>CAZIJK010000001.1:0-4685861 GCA_964539605.1 uncultured Melioribacter sp. | reverse complement strand
CTTTCCTCCTTGAATCCTAATATAACTATTGGACTCGTTTTGGGGCGGCAGGTCAGCGGGAGAGGCACATTAATTTATTTTTTCTAGATTGTAAGCATATTTTGATATCCATACCATCTTTTTGTAATAATACTTATTTCATAATCCTCGTTACTGATTTTAATCTGGTTTGGAGATTTGTAGATAAAACTTCCTTCAAATTTGCCGCCTTCTCGACGAGATTCAAAAAGATATTGAGTTTCTAATAAGAGTCGGTTACTCTTCAAAAATGTATATCTATAGTTCTCAAATCCACCAGTAATTTTGTCATCGCTACTAAAATAAAATGACCACCATTTTTTAAGAATCCACGTTCCATATATTTCTTCACTTTTTCCATCTGCCTCATATACTTCACATTGAACTAATGACAGGTTGTCGTTTATATGTTTAATCTTATCTGAGTAAATACTCTCACCACCATTAAAAGTAATTGCTTTTTCTTTTGCATAGAGATAAGTATAATAAAAATTAATGTATGAAATAACGCTATCCCTAATAATGTATTCTCCCTTCTTTACCGATTCTAAAAGATATGTCCCGTCATTTCTAATGAAGGTTGAATCAATAAAAATATTATCTTTTAAAAAAGATCTTTTGAGAATATTACCATAATTCCAATTACCAATAACTTTCCCAAATAACTCTTTATCTTGGTTTGACATATTTGGTTCTAAAGAGTATTCTTGACACGAAATTGTAAAAAAAGTAATTATAATAATTAAATATATTTTCATATAGAGCCTAACTATTAATTATCACGGTTAACTGATATCTATTGGTCCTCATATCTACCGGCTTTTTCCAAGTTTATTAAATAAGATCACACTTTATTTAGTAACATCATTTACTATACAAATTCCAAAGAATTACTAATACCAAGTGTAATTTCAATGCTATAAAGCAAAATGAGATATTATTTTGTGAGTATCATCTTTTTGCTCATGCTAAAACTGCCGGCGTTTATTGAATAGATATAAATTCCGCTTGCTAGTTTACTTGCGTCAAAGCTAACACGATAATATCCCGCTGCCTTATTTTCGTTTACAAGTTCTGCTACCTCTTTGCCAAGCATATCGTAAACTTTTATTGTTACAAAGCCCTCGGCCGGCAATTGATAATTAATTACCGTTGTTGGGTTAAAAGGGTTTGGATAATTTGAAACTGAATAGGAGTTTGGAATTTGAAGACTTACTTGTGATATTGCTATTTGATCCGACAAAGTTAAAACGTTTGTTTCTCCATATACCGAAACAAAATTGGGGTCAGCATCCACCGCAGTGTAACCTCCGCCAGCCGCCAAATGAGCCCGAATGTCGTATTGCAATAAATCCTTATCCGTTCCATAGGTCTTTGTATATTCATAATCCGTAAAGGATTGAACCCCGGCGTTTACAGTTCCAATTTGTGTCAGGCTTCCCCAAACGCCATTGTGTTTTACTTTTCTATAAATAGTGTAGCTTGTAACCAATGAATTTGAATTATCTGTCCATGTTATTTCCAGAGGCTGCCCCACGGCAGATGGAAAAGAAATTGATTGCGCAGCTTGCGGTTTGCGAGTATAAACCGGAACAAGAGTAGTATGATCTGTTATTTGAATGCTGTTTGAGCTAGGCACACCATTTTTTAACCAATGTGAGAATGAATAGTTTAATCCATCATCGTAAAAATTATGCGCATAGGCTTCAACATAATCGTTTTGTTTTATTTCTAGAGTAGCTTGTGAATAATAGGAGCTTCCATTTGCTGTAAACGAGTGCGCGCTTGTTTCGAACGCAACATTACATTGTTTGTCAAATGTAGCATAAACAGCATCACTATAATTATAAAGAGTGACATTCCTGGAAATAGGGGCATATCCATCTGACCAAATATCCCACCTCCTCTTATAAGTATCTGGTGCATTCTGATTATCAATTGCAGTTAATGTATGAGGAAAAGTTGATGCTTCTCTAGTAACATAAGTTCCATTGAGGGGGATATTCGAAATTAATTCACTGTTTATATACATGCTACCACCGGAAAAATCGTTTTGAAGCAAAATATTCTTTGAATCTCAAGTGCCAGAGCTAACAACACTATGATTGCCTCCTACACTAAGAGCTCCAGTATCTGTATTGTAATTGAATGTTTCGTCATCATTACTAACAGTAACAATTCTTACAAACTGAGATCCAATTACTACTACGTATTGAGTAAAATAGGGAATTGTTAGTGGCGCATCAGAATGGTCACCCGATACGCCGGAAATATTTACAATAAAATTAAATTCTTGCCATCTACCATAGCTTTCTGTACTTCCACCACCTAGATAGATATAGTTGTTAGTACTTTCGTCGTAAGAGTATATTGAAATAGGATAGTTACCTACAAAATTATTTTGATTATTCTTTACTGAGAATTGGAATTCCCAATCCATCAATGGGGGTTTTGAACAATAGATGTTATTTACCAATAAAATTAAAGCAATTAGAACAGATAAATATTTTACAGCTTTCATAAAAACTCCTATTAAAAATAATTATATTAAAAAAGCAAATAAAAACCCCTCCATAGGTGGTTAGGTGAAGAGCCTAATATTTTTATTTGCGGTTTAAGGGCGGTGCTGCTACACCGCCCTTTGTTATTTAATTGTTTGTTGTGGTTTCTTCATTCCTCCAAATTATTTACCATGTAGTATAACTGTATTAGTAGGCCAAGTTGAACCAGTAAAACCAATAATGAATATTTCTTGCCCATCTGTCCAAACGTCGTATAAGTTAGTTGTCTTAGCGGGTGGTGGTAAATTATTCAATAACTTCCAATCTAATCCATTATAGAAGCCTATATTACCATAATTGCCAACCGCTATTTTATATGTGGTGTTTAATGAAAATATATTAGTTGTTAGAAAATTTGTTTTAAATAAGTGTTTCCATTCAACTCCTTCAAGACTGTATATTCCCCAACTACCAAATGAGTATATGTTACTATCCAAGCCCAACCTAAATCCATGAGTTCCCCATTTAATTGTACTTGGATTTTCTTGATACATGGTATCTACAACACTCCAATTATTAATGGTACCTTTAACAAAGTAAGTTAGATACCTTTTATTTCGAATATCGTAAATTGCCACATTTAAATAAGTGACCCCTTCTTTTTGCACAATTCCATTAATAAAAAAATCTGAGCCTTCTGGTACATTTAACTTTGGTTTATCCTTTTCCCATTTTACACCATCGTAATGCAAAACAACCGCACTGTCGCAGCCTATCCACACTTCATTTGTTTTGCTTACAAATAAAGATATTGGACGCAGCTTAAGATATTGCTTATGCTCTTTCCATTTAGTTCCATCGTAACTTAGAATCAGGTCTTTATAATTATAAAAAGCATTTGGTGAGCCATCTCCTATAGCCCAAAGGTTATTTGCCGCTGTACCCATTATTTTGTGTAACGTTTTTGACCTATCCATAATATCGCCTACCATGGGATTAACCTCCATCCATTTATTTCCATCATAATGGAAAAGGACACCTCTACTTGTCTCGTTATGTCCGCAAATCCAAACATCGTTAGGAGAACTTGCCCACATAGAGTTCATCATTGTTTGCATACTTCCGGGATAGGAAATTGTATCAATTGTCCAGGTCATTTCAAAAGGATTTTTAGGAGGTTTTTGTTCCGGAGGGATTAATGCATTTTCGCCGCAAGTTGTAAACGCTAACGTTACAAGCGCGATTAGAATTATACTTAGTAGTGATTTCATTTTATTCACACATTTATTTTTGTCATTTGGTTCGTTCGGTGCTGCTACACCGCCCTTTGTTATTTAATTGTTTGTTATGCTTTCTTCATTCCTCCAAATTATTCACCATGAGAACTAACTGTACCCCATTGTTTGGACAGAAAAGCGATATAATTTAATGTGTATAAAACTATTTTTAACTCTAAGCCGTTTTGTCTTTTCTGTATGAAATAAACTCAACTGTAATATAGATTCATTTTGGGATTTGAATATCAACATGTTTTTATTAGTTAATAAATTAATCATAATATAGACGTTTCACATCAGTAGCGTTACTAGAAATTTTTATGGGGTATTTTAGGAAAATTATATAATTATGAATAATTGAAAGAGGTGTGCCTACAAAATATTAGCTCTGAATAAAAATAACGATTCATAACCTAATTCTTCAAAACAGAGATACAAGAACTAGGACAGCAAACTGCATGACTGAGCGTTAACGCTGGTATGCTAAACAATTGAAATTATTAGGGACGGATTAAATCCGTCCCCATGTAATGCTATAAAGCAAAATGAAATATTATTTTGTGAGTATCATTTTTTTACTGCTGCTAAAGCTGCCCGCGTTTATTGAATAGATATAAATTCCGCTTGCTAGTTTGCTTGCGTCATAATTTACTTTGTAATATCCGGCTGCTTTATTTTCGTTTACAAGCTCGGCTACCTCTTTGCCAAGCATGTCGTAAACTTTTATTGTTACAAAACCCTCGGTTGGCAATTGATAATTAATTACAGTTGTTGGATTAAATGGGTTTGGATGATTGCTAATTGAGTATGTATCCGGAATTAAATTTGCTTGTGTAATTACACGTTCATCTTTGTTCATTTTAATATTCATTAAGCCAAATGCAATTGTTACATAATATGGATCGGATTCTATTGCTGTATTGTCTGCATCTGTATATACCGGGCGTACATCATACATCAAACGGTCGTCGTTGGGGCTGTTGGTTATAATATATGCATAGTCAGTATAAGTTGTAGTTGTTCTTCCATTTAATGTGGCTATTTGTTCTTCGGGTCCTACAACACCATTTGACTTTACTTTTCGGTACACATTATAGCCGGTTACATTATTGTTTGGATGAGCATTCCATATAAGTACAACATTTTCATTTGGATCAGAATCTGTTGCTAAACTACGGTTGTTTACATTTGGTTTTGCGGAGTAAACGGCATTGAAGGTACGGTTTTCGGTTGGTACAATAGTATTTCCATAATAAGAACCGTTGCTTTGCCAACTAGTAAATGTATAATCTACACCATTATAGCTATAGTTACTTGCGAACGCATAAAAAGAATTATCCTTTATTTTTGGAATTACAACACTGCTTCCACTTTGAGCCTGGTAATCTACATAAACAGTTCCGCCAGATATCTGGAGTGTTGAATTACATACCTTTATTAAGTATGCAGTAAATTCCGAGTTATTATCATTTTGAAGAAACGTGTATGAAATAGTAGAATTATAAGATACTTGGTTTTGCTGTCCACCAGTTTTTTCAATATAACTTTTATTTTGTGGAGCTTCGGAATCGTTAAAAACAAAGCTATGACCGCTCCAAGAATTTCCGGAATCGTATGCTTCGATATTTACAGTTTGGTTCTCTGCGGCAATTGCAGAATAGGGGCTTGGTCTATCTGAAGCTGATGCGTTTACACCAACACCAATATGCCCGCCAACAAAACCTTCCATATCGTTGTGAGCTGAAAAACTGATTTGTGAAGGGGGACGGGTGTAGTTTACTGTAATATAAAAAGATAATGATGCGGTTGAACCGGAAGCCGCTTCGGAATTTGATAAAGCTCCAATAATCATGGTCCTTGCGGCAAGGCTGGATTGAATAGCACTTTTTATACTGCTGGAAACCTTGCTATTCATACCATATGCCATCGAAGATTCTAAACCACTTCCACTTGCAATGGTATTAAAATTTGCTTCATAGTCGCTTGGGCTTAGAGTTGAAACCAAATTTAATTTAAAAGAATAACTTGAGCCTGTAGTAGTATAATAAACAGTTGCCTGAGTAATTGTTGCATTTGTTGGAATGCTTTCAAGGGAGAATTCGTAGGCAGACCTGAATGTTTTTGTTGTCGAGTCGCTTTGTGTAAATACCATTCCAATATTATAAGTGGAATTTTGATCGTAAGTAGTTGTCGTCTTCTTTTTGAATACTACTTTATTTTGAGTAAAGGTTGAAGAGCCTGCATAAAGTGTGGTACTGCCTTGAATTTGAGCATAGATGGCTAAATTACAAGTTAATAATAATGCTAAGATGATAAGTTTTTTCATAATAATGTTCCTTTTTATTAATTTAGGTAAAGAGTTTAAAAGAATAGGCCTGTAACTAATGTTACTAAATAAGGGAGCCAACCTTTAGGGCATATTCTATAGGGCAATTGTGTTACCGCACAGTTGCCTTTTTTTTACTATTTTTAAGCTGTTACTCCAATTTATTTCCTTTCAGTAAATTATATACTTGTTTGCTTTAGATAATTTTGTTTTACCTATTTGGTTATTTTAAGAATCCTCTTAAAATACGTTTGTGGGTCATACTAAAAAAAACAGCATTACCAAAATCTATTGGCCAGCCTGTATAATAACTAAAATTATCATTAAATTTATAAAGATATTCTATATCTGTTCCATTGTAATGACCAAGTCCATCGTAAAATTTAACAAACAAATCTTTGTAGTTTCGGCCATATACACAACTTGCAAAGTTGGGCATATCTATCTTAAAAACTTGTTTGAATCCGCCATCTGAATAGTTATATAAAATGTTATCTATTACAACGTGCAGCTCATTACCTACTAAAGCAATACTAAAGCTTTGATTAATTTGAGGAGAGTATATTTTTGTAAGTTTTTTGTTATCAATTTTGCTTATGTAAACCGAATCTGTAGACATAACATTTTTGTCACTAACAAAAATTTTAATGCCCGTTATGAATGTATTTTTTTTGTCTCCCAGTATAGAAGTAAATTGGGACATATAAGAAGCTTTAAAATATTCATACCATTTATGGCCGTCGTAGTGTAATACAAAACCCCTTTGTTCATTTTTTGGTAAAAAAATTACGCCTATGGCATATACGTCATTCGGCTCTCTTCCCCACATTTCGGTAATTATTGCCCAGCCTTCGTTGGGTTTATATTCAAAATTTTCTTTCCAAGTACTTCCATTGTAATGCCAAATTCTTCCATCCCCTCCTCCCATCCAAACATTATCTTTGCTAAAACCAAATAGAGTTTTCCCGGTACAAATTATTCTTTCTTTGGTATAGGGGCTCCATTTGGTGCCGTCAAAATGCCATAATCTATCCTCATCATTTCCACCACCACCAACAGTCCATACGTCACTTGATGAAGAGCCCCATAGACCTGTAAAATTATTAAATGGTGATTTTAATGTGTCTAGAGTCCACACATAATCTCTTCTTCCGGGTGGAAAGTTGGGACCAATAATGTTTTCACCGCACGTGGTTAATAAAAGCATTGTTAATGCAATTTGAATTGTAATTTTTATGGTTTTCAAATTTCTTCTCGTTTTTGTTAGAATGTGTAATTTTATTTTACCGCCAATACTTCGTTTTTATTACTTCTTATTCATTTCATTTAAAAAATCCCCTAAGGTTACGTGTATGGGGTATATTAAAAAATATTGAATTGCCAAAATCCATTGGGTTGCCGCTGTAATAGGAGTAATTTGAACTGAATTTATATAGATAAATTATGTCAGTTCCATTATAATGCCCTACACCATCGTATAGCTTAATAAAAAGGTCTTTATAATTTCTACCGTAAACACCAAAAGCAAAATTGGGTTCATCAATATCCATTATTTTTATGAGACTGTTATTAGAGTACTTATATAATCTTCTTTCTATTAAAATATGGGCTTCTTTGCCAATGTAGAAGACACCAAATCCAGGATTTCCATTATTTTCAAAAACATCAACAAACTTATTATTATCAAGTTTTTTAATAAAACCAGATTCAACTTGAATTGGATTATTTGGATCATCATCAACTTTAAGTCCTGATATAAAAATATTCTTATCGTCTCCCTTAATTTTAATGAACTGAGATGGGTAATCGGCAAGATAATACTCATACCATTTGTTGCCATTGAAATGTAAAATAAAAGCTTTACTCTTTGTTCCAATAAAATTTGTTCCAACTATGTAAATATCGTTTTTATCTCTGCCCCACATGTCTCTAATAGATGCCCAGCCTTCCTTAGGTTTATATACAAAGTTTTCTTTCCATGCATTTCCGTCGTAGTGCCAAATTCTTCCATCGCCACCTCCCATCCATACATTATCTTTGCTAAAACCAAATAGTGTTTCTCCGGTACAAATTATTCTTTCTTTTGTATAAGGACTCCATTTGGTGCCGTCAAAGTGCCATAATCTATCTTCATCATTTCCACCGCCGCCAACAGTCCATACATCACTTGGTGAAGAGCCCCATAAGCCGGTAAAATAATTGAATGGTGTTTTCAAAGTATCTAGCGTCCACACATAATCTCTTCTACCAGGTAGAAAGTTGGGACCTACAATACTTTCACCGCATGTGGTTAATAGAAGTGATAAAAAAGCAATTGCTGCAAAGGATTGTAATTTTTTCAAGATTTCCCCTTAAATTTTGCGTTATCAACTTAAAGATTATTAATGAATAAAAAAGAATATACTAAGTGTTTAAAACTATCTTCAACTCTAAGCCGTTTAGTTTTTTCTGTATGAAATAAACTCAACTGTAATAGAGATTCATATTGGGATTTGAATATCAATATGTTTTTTTGGTTAATAACTTAATAATATTATAGACGTTTCGCATCAGTAGCGTTACTAAAACTAGATTTTTGCACTATGCATTTTTGAAGAATAATTAAAACTTTTTAGAGAGGTAAAAAAATATAATTATTTAGGATAGGTAATGTTACCATTTGGTAAAGTTGAAAAGTAAAAGAGAGCTTTATTCAGCTCTCTTTTCAAAAAATGTGAGATTCAATTTGAAGTTTTTTGTGTTGATGTTTATGAAGGTAAAAAGTATTCCCAACAATATCTGAAATGCATACCCCATTAAAAAACTTACAGCTCCTTGATGAAAACTTAATACTAAAGCCAAATATTTTAATAAGTTTATCATATTATAAAAGACAAGTAATGACAAGAAAACATTAACTCTGTTTTTGATAAGATATTTATGTTTCTTCAAAATAATAGTATATAATATGATGCAAATAAAGACAATTGCGCCTGCATAAATATTTTCCCTTGAATTAAAAACGAATAAAAACAATGCTGCGGACGCCATTGATATTCCCAAAGTTAATTTTCTTGCTTTTTCACTTTGTAAAAAACTTAATTTTATAGATAAAGCAAAAAGAATGTAATAAGTAGCCGGGAAATGAAATAATGTTATCAATAATTTACCCAAGGGATCAGATAAAGCCAAAGCAACAAAATACCAGAAATACTCTGTATCTTTTTGCTTATAAAGAGGTAAAAACCACACAAAAGTGGAGATATAAAATAAAATATAGTATATACTCATATTTTGACTAAATAATTATTTTCATCAACATTCTGGAGGACAAGGCAAACCTTCTTCAAGCGTCCATTCATTTGTAGTAATTGAAATTACATTAGCTCTACGCTCAATTGAAACCTGGCCGTCAGTACTTAAATTAAAAAGTTTATTCACTATTATTTTACTATACTTCATAAAAACATCGTCTGGAAGAATGCTGAGGCCACTGTTGTAAATAATATTTCCACCATCACCTTTAATTGCAACATCACCATTCTTAATTAAAAACATAACGTAATTATTTGTTTGGCTAATTATTGAATTGAGTTCTGAGACATTCATTGTCTTTGATTGAAGAACCGGGCCAAATAAAGTATTAGCTTCACTTTTTGAAAATATCTTGCCAACGATTTGTGCTTGCAAGTTAATAGAAAAAACCAAAAAAGCAAGTACACTAAATAATATTACGGATTTGAATTTCATAACCACCTATATTTATTAGATTTGAGGGGGCAAATCTAATAAACTACTACCTTTCAAAATACAGTAGCATTACTATATCGTAAAAAGCTATTTTCAAGCAGAATTCAAACTTTTTGACAATAGCATATAGGTAACGTTACGAATATGAGTTACTTTTTAAGGTTTCTTTTGCCCTCTTTATACTGAACAGCAAATACTACAAGCTTAGGTAAAGTCTCGATATTTAATTTATTCATAATTGCAGATCTATATGCATCAACTGTTCGTTTGCCCATGTTAAGCCTATTTGCAATTTCTTCACTGGATATTCCATCAGCAAGTTCAATTAAAATCTCATGTTCTCTGGGAGTAAGAACTGATTCGGTTTTATTGTTTCCTTTACTAATCTCTTTACTTCGGCGTTTAACTTTTTCTAATTCTTCGGCTTTCATACCAAAATAATAAGTGCCTCCATTATGAACTGTACGAATTGCACTTACTAATTCATCTTTGAATATTTCTTTTGAGAGTAATCCTTTTCCCCCAATTAAATCGACTTTATAAATGTAATCTTCGGCAAAGTACATAGAGAGAAATAAAATTTTAGCCTTGGGATGTTTTTTAATTATTTCGGCTGCCGCATCAATTCCGTTTAGCATAGGCATTTCGATATCTGAAAGCACAACATCCGGTTTTCTTTTTTCATACTTCTCAATTAGATCAATTCCATTTTCAGCTTCACCAACCACAACAATGTCTTCATAGTATCTTAATGCATCAACTAAACCTTGACGCAATATATTATGATCGTCTGCAATTAAGATATTAATCTTGTCCATCATTTTTACTTCCTATTGGCAGTTTAATGTTTAATATAGTTGAATATATTTCGTTACATAATATTTTGAATTCACCACCATAGCCTCTTATTCTTTCTCGCAATCTAAACAAACCAATACCGGATTCACTGGTTAGTAAATGAGTTTCTATTTCGGAATTCATCCCTATTCCATCGTCACCAATTTCCATCACTATTTGATCCTCTTCTAAAAATAAGGAGACCATAAACATTTTAGCTTGAGCATGCTTAATTACATTATTAATTCCTTCTTGAACACAATTTAGTAAAAGTACTTTTGCATTCTCGGGTAGTTTTTTATCATATTCATCTTCGGGCTGGAAAGACTCGAAATAACCTTCTAACTCAGAAGCTCTAGACATATCGTCTACAATTTTTTTCAATGAATATATAAGACCCAAAGTACTAACTCTAATTGGAACTAACTGATGGGAAATATCTCTTACTTTACTGCTAACATAATTAAGATCTGTTTGTATGTTCTCTTCACCGTATTTATTGAATTGTCCTACTTTTAGTTTTAGAAGTGCAAGCCTTTGGCCTATATCATCATGAATTTGGGAAGCGATGGAGTTTTTCAAATCTTCGGATTGTTTGGTGAGTAACGTAGACAATGCCCTAAGATTACTTTCTTTTATTTCAAGCTGGCTTTCATATTTTTTTATAGTGGTAATATTGTGAAGATAAATGTTAATAAAACCGAGTTTATTTTCTTTTCTAATTAAAACGTTAAAGAACTGTCCTTTTATTTCTTGTACCCAATTATCCTGGAGTTGATCTAAATTGTTAAAGTAAGTTGGTATTATATCATGAATTTTTAATTTATCTGTAGTCTTAAAACTAAATAATTGCCTTGCCGCTTCGTTGCTTTGTAAAATAATTCCTTTTTTGTCGATTCTTAAAAGTGGATCAGGATCAAGCTCTGCAAAAAGTGCCATAAGTTCAGCTCTTTCTAATAAAAACCTCTGGTTAGAGAGGACCATTTTTTTTTGCATCGGAAAAATAATTTTAATGTAGATTACAAATAGAAGCACTAATACAACAACAAACAGTATTAGGGAAACGAATACCGGATTATTGAAGGTTAATAATTGTTGTTTGTAAACTTCGATGTCATTCATTAATTAATTCTTGTAATTACACTATAAATTATGGAAAAAATACTATATAGGTATTAGTAACGTTACTAATTTTTTATCCCTTTAGTATTATTTTATCCATTTTTTTGCAAAATTGGATAACTCCGGTATTTTTGTTTTATCAACTATAATGGAAAAAGAATCCACAAAAGCCGTATGTGAGTCATCGCAGATGATAATGCTTTCATTATTAAAAAGTAAAGCGAGTATAAACTTCTCCTTCTGCGCTTTAAAGAAATGATAATCTGCCAATTTTACTATACTGGAAAATCCTTTTGCAGAAGGTGCTTCATTTTTTGTTATATATGTTAAATAATAGTCGTATGTAAGAGAGGATAAATCTCCATTAAACACATCCAAATACAAATCAGCCTCAAGTCTATTATTCTCAGATGCTAAATCACTTAAAAATTCTTGAGTTATCTTCTTTTCAATATTGGATGTACCGGAACATCCGCTAAGTATTAATACAATAATCAAAAGTAGCGTTTTTTTCATGCTATACTCCAAAGCTTAGGTGTCAGTTCTAAATTATTATGAAACGCCAAATCTCTACCAGTATCTAAATCTATTGGTGGAATATCGAGTTGAGTCAAAGCTTCCTTATCCTTATATATATAATCATAGCATTTATTAGCAAGAGGAATAAAAACCTCGTAGAACTTTGGAAGGCAATCATCAAAGAAGTGAATTTGGGGTTTTCTTAAGAAATTGTAATCTCTGTCTTTAGGCGTTGTTAGGGTTAATATTTCTTTGTGTTTTTCCAGCAAGTCTTCATAATTTGAAAATAAAAAATTGTTAATAAACCCAACTACTCTATATATCTTAGGATGATCACCCTCGGCAATAGAAAACATTCTGTGTAATCCATTAACCCATCCATTAATTTCATTTGGTGAGCAAACTATTCCATATACTTCTTTTATAAGTTTGCTAAAGACATCCAAAACTATATCCACTTCTCTATAAAAACTTCTGTCGAAGTTTACTAACTCATTGTGAATATTCGAGTAATTTAGATTTATTGGCGCATTACTTTTCATTGTTAAGTGATGATAAAATAAAACATCGAGTTGCATTTCAAGCACACGGTGATCTGTTTGATTTTGAGAATAATCTCCAACCTTATCTCTTACAAATGGATGAATTATACCATCAGCTACTATGTGTGCGGCATAACCTAAGAAAAATGAGAATAAGAAACGTTTCTCTCTGGATTTATTCGGTTCATTCATTTTTTTGATTTCTTGGAAGGACCTGAGAATTAGTGCATTAGTTTTTTCGTAATGAAACTTATCTGCCAGTTCACTCTTTGTTGTTAAAAAGAAATCATTGTCTGCAATACTTGCATAAGGAAGATCTGGTGCGACTGCGCCAATTTGAAGAAAGTCTCTGCCAGATTGGATTACTCTTTTAAGTTCTCCATCAGGTAATAAAGCTTGAAGATTTTTCATTAACAATATATGTGTTATTCCACTTGCCATATTTTTCCCTTCCATTCTAAGTGAATTATTTTTTACTACCAAACTCCAACTTCTATTGCTTTTTTAAGGCTTACTGATTGATTAATATTATTTTTCAAAAAATCATATAACAATGGTTCATTGAACGAAAGAATTTCCATTAAATTAGTTTTCTCAATGCTTTTTACCCATTCTTCGAATGTAGATGAGGATCTCAATAAGTTTTCGATTACTTCAGCTTTCTTAAAAGCAGAATCTCCTTTATTCATGGAAATATTTGATTCCCACTGAATAAACCGGACAAGATGCGGCCATCTTTGCATCAACATTAACCAGATTCCGATTTCTATTTCATTAGCGGATTTTAACCCTTGTAAATCACGGGACCATTGTGAGAATCGATAGAAGCGATAAAGATTAGCAAATCTCTTAATTGATCGAGGTGTATTGCGGAAATAGTTCATATGCAATTTAATTTGTTCTCTTACTTCATGACTACTATCGCTAAACTTTTGTGCCCCTTTTTCAATTAGTTTGGAAGATATTCTCTGAAATTCCTTCTCATCTAACGCACGCAATTTCATCAGCTGCTTACTTCGGTCTTTGAAGGACACATAGTCAATTACATCTTTTACTAACAACTCATCGAATTGTTCGGTAATTATTTTTATCTCATTTTCTGACTTTTCATTTTCGGTAATATTGAATAATTCGTTAATGAAATCTTTTTCTTGTTGTTCACTGAGATTAGGCATAACAAAAGGAAGTTGAATAAATTTTTCCATGAAGTACCAACCCATTGAACCGCTAGTTCTTGAAATGTACTTCAATTTTTCAGCAATTTTTTCATAAGCAACATCCAGTGATGTTGCAATTATCTGCGCATCCATCCCAATTACAAAAAAACAGTTATTAAACTCACTGTTCAGAATTAGATTTATTGCCTCAATTACTTCTGCTACTTTTGTTGGTGTACATCTATCAAGGTCATCGACGAAGATAACTGCTGGTTTTTCTTTATTTACTAGTAATTCAAAAACCTTTTTTAGGTCTTCTTCAACCTGTGAAAAATATCCACTCTGCGCTGCGTAATCCGGTTGCCGAATATAATTCTCATATTTACCCTCAGCGGTGGTTTTTAGAGCATTTTTTATTCCAATCCGCCAATTATTCGCACTAAGCAAAACTGAAAAGATGCTAATTAAACTACTCCCAATAGATAAACCAAGGGAGTAATTTCCCCCTATGAGTAGAGAGAGGGTGAATAGAATAATCCCTGTTAAACCTAAAAATCCATAACCTATTAAATTCGGTAGAACTTTTTCTAACACCTGCCGATGTATGTCTTTACGGATTTTAGAAATATCCAGTCTTCTTAGCTGTAGGTGAAACCAGAATTTCTCTTTCTCTAGTTGATTAGGGAGTCCATCAACGAGTTGAGTAATAATTGTATGTGCTAAACCAGCCCATACTTGTTCAGAACTTTGGTATTTCCATGCATTAAACCAAACTGTTGGGAAATCGAGTTTATTAACTACTGGCTTCGTTATATTTTCTGACCATTCAAGTAGCATGCTTAGGGTTGTTTTATTGCTTCCATTCGATTCCTTTTTGGTCTTGGCAGCTTTTTTTGCAATTTCACATTCCAGAAGATGCATCAATGTTGTTTTACCCTGTCCCCATGGTGCAAGTATTCCTATAGTAATAGGTGGTTTTGTATCTTTATGAAAGAGAAACTCTACAATTGACTTTGCATAAAGAGTATATCCTAACTTATCATCATTAGTCCATAAATCTGAGTGTAACTTTGGTACAATTTCGGGATCTAATTTTGTAATATTTGTATTTTTATAGTTCCAGTACAATGGTGTAACATCAAGACTATTTTCAGTTGGCATCCGTCCTGTATATAAATCAATTGGTGGAATATCGAGTTCAGTCAATGCTTCCTTGTCCTTATATATATAATCATAGCATTTATTAGCAAGAGGAATAAAAACCTCGTAGAACTTTGGAAGGCAATCATCAAAGAAGTGAATTTGGGGTTTTCTTAAGAAATTGTAATCTCTGTCTTTAGGCGTTGTTAGGGTTAATATTTCTTTGTGTTTTTCCAGCAAGTCTTCATAATTTGAAAATAAAAAATTGTTAATAAACCCAACTACTCTATATATCTTAGGATGATCACCCTCGGCAATAGAAAACATTCTGTGTAATCCATTAACCCATCCATTAATTTCATTTGGTGAGCAAACTATTCCATATACTTCTTTTATAAGTTTGCTAAAGACATCCAAAACTATATCCACTTCTCTATAAAAACTTCTGTCGAAATTTATTAACTCATCGTGAATATTTGAGTAATTTAGATTAATTGGCGCATTTGTGTTTTTCGTAAGATGATGAAATAATAATACATCTAGCTGCATTTCTAATACGCGATGAGCAGTTTGGTTCTCGTGATAATTGCCAACTTTATCTCTAATAAATGGATTGATTATACCGTCCGCAATTATATGAGCTGTAAAACCTAAAAAGAAAGAAAACATGAAACGTTTCTCTTTGTCAGAAAGAGGAGCAGAATTATTCTTAATATCTTGAAAGGCCCTTAATATAAGAACATTGGTATTCTCATTGTGAAATTTATCTGCAAGCTCACTTTGTGTGCTGAAAAATAAATCTCCGTCAGCAATACTAGCATAAGGGAGATCTGGTCCAACTGCACCAACTTGTAAAAAGTCTCTTCCAGATTGCAGTATCTTTTTCAGATCACCATTAGGTAAAATACTCTGTAAGTTTTTCATTAGTAAAATATGTGTTATTCCACTTGCCATATTTTCACCTCTTACTTAATAAAATGCCTAAAGGCGTGATTTTTAAGCCGCCACCATAACTGCAATGCTGCTATGGAAAACCAATGCCAATATTTTTAATTTATTTTTCTTTTACAATCTACTTCAAAGAGCAACTAAGTATTACAACCAACTTTATTTTATCTTCAACCGACGGTATCGGAGATGCGGTCGGTTGAATAACTTGTATGTTTGCTTTTATTTTTGACCGTATTTAAACACACCATCCAATTCAATTAGCTTACCAACTTTACCTTTGATTATAAAACGAACAAGAAAGAATATTGATAAAGCACCAAATAGAATTGTAATAGTCAAAAGCCATAGTTGATATTTAGATAAAGTTGAGCCAAGGAAACACATTGTTATTGACAAACAAATTTCAAAATACAACCTCGCTTCTTGTGAAACTGATATCTTTGAACGATCTACAAGGATAAGATCATTTGCTTCAACGTAGGCTTTCAATGAATTATTTATTTCAATGTTTCCATTGTTTGGCATTTTATGGTCTCCTAACAATATCGTTCAATATTTTTTGCTTTTCTGCTTCTGGCATATTAGGGTCCATGGAACGATATAAAATATCTCTTGCTTCATCTACAGTAATTAAACCTTTCCTTAACAATTTATCTAATGTGTTTAGAATAAGTTGTAAAGGATCGAACGGACCAAGTAGAATACCCATAATTTCTAACTCCTATTTTTGATTGTATTTGAAATTGATCAGTTTGCTCATAAAAGCAAACTATCTATTAATTAATCGATTGACTGATATCTAATGTTCATCAAATCTACTGGCTTTTTTCAGTTTATTAAATAAGCTCACACTTTATTGCGTGATATTATTTACTATACAAATTCCAAAGAATTACTAAAACCTTGTGTAATTTAGTAAATGCCTACTATGCCGCGCATCAGTAGTATTACTAGAAATTTTTAGTTATGAATAATTGAGAGAGGTGTGCCTCCACAATATTCAATCTGAATAAATAATAACGATTTTAGGGGACGGATTTAATCCGTCCCCTAGTAATGCTATCAAACAATATGAGTAATTTCTATTTTGTGAGTATCATCTTTTTGCTCATGCTAAAACTGCCGGCGTTTATTGAATAGATATAAATTCCGCTTGCAAGTTTGCTTGCGTCAAAATTAACAGGGTAATATCCGGCTGCTTTATTTTCGTTTACAAGTTCTACTACCTCTTTGCCAAGAATATCGTAAACTTTTATTGTTACAAAACCTTCGGCCGGCAATTGATAATTAATTACCGTTGTTGGGTTAAATGGGTTTGGATAATTCTGAAATAATGAATACTCAAATGGAATTTTTTCATTATTAACAGATGTACCAGTATCATTCTTGATACAGCGAACACTAAAAGCATATTCTTTATTGTAATTTTTAAAATAAATTGTACTGTTGGCGTAACTAAAATTCATATTGTATGAAGCTTTACGATCACTTTCAGTTGAACTCCAAAAAGCTTCACCAATTCCAAGATAATTGAAAGTTTTATCGTCGAAGCGGTAACCACCAAGTAAGGCAGAAAATCCACTGGAATTTAAACTTGGATCGCTAGTGGAACCATCTCCTTTAACTTTTAATGCATTGCTATTATTTGCGACCATAGATCCAAGAGTTTGTAATTCATAATACGAAGGTATATGCCAACCTGCGGGGCAAATGCCTTGAATATTTCCAGTAAAAAGAGGATTAGGAGAAACATCGTTTTCCGCACCGTTTTTATACTGTACTGCTTCTGCCCACATGTATAATCCACCATATATAGCACAATTATTTACATCATTGTTGTAACAATACTTCTCGATACTAGAATTATTAATTTGATTGACAGAATTTAGAATCATAGTACCAATATCAAGATTTTCCTTAAGCCAACATTGTTTACCAATTTGTACAGTATTGTAAGTTTTACCAGCATAAGTTACAGTTGGAATGTCTGGACATGGACTTTGACCATATAAAGACCAATTAACAACGACTACAAAAAATATTATAAGTTTCTTCATAACTACTCTATTTTCAAATTATTCGTATAATCATTTATTACATTAAAATAAATGTATAACTAATCTGCTAAATCCGGTACAGTAGTATTACTAATTATTTTAATCGGTTATTTTATTTTTCATTTTTGGAATTATTAATCCACCTGGAATAACTAATGAAGCGAAGGCGTGCGGGTGGCATAGCCAGTGGCTGAAGCCACCTCGGGAATAACAGAGATTCAACGGTGTGGCAGCGCCACGTTTGAATTTCATGGATTCAACGATTTAATAAAATAGGAACTGGGGGTTAATCCAGTTCCTATTTTATAATGTTTCTAAGCGGCTTTCCCGTGAGTGAAGGATTCTACAAATTCGATTTTGTCTTCCCTTTCCTTTAATTGTGAGAATAACTTTTCGAGATCATCACGCAGATGTGAAAGAAGTTTATAATCAATTCTCTCAATTTCTGTTTTGCTGGTGGTACCAAAAATCTTTTGAATGATTGTGGCTTTGAGTTTCTTTTCTTCTGCCGAACGGGGTGAACCGAGATTGTTTAATTTTAATTCCGGTGTATTAAAATCAATAAATACATCAACTTTTATCCTATCTATTTCGGCCACAGATCCATTTAATACAAGATTTGGATTTGGCTCATTAAGTAAACCATCAAGATTATAACCAATAATTTTGGGGACATTGCATCCGATAAAATAAATTCTGATTGATTGTAATTCCTTTTGAAAAAACTGTCGCAAGTCAAACCTTAATATCTATTATTAAATAACTATTTTAAGCTGGAATCTCGAATTCTATGTTTTTAAAAATTAGCCCTTCAGAATCATTTATGCTTTTATTTTTGATAACTTTCTTTAACTCAAGAGCACAATTAAAGTTTGAAATTATTTTCCTCATGAAGAAATTAGAAATTCATAATAGTACTCATAAAAAGCTCAAGATTAAGAACAATTATTTACGGGTATTGATGAGGAACATATAAAATTGATCTAGAAGATAAGACTTTGACCAGCTCCCATTTTTTTTATTTTCATTGAGATATTAGTTTTTTCAATTATCAATCAATAGCCACTTCAAAATATTTCTTTGAATTTATGGGATAAGAAACATAGATAACTTAATAAGGAGTTACTATGTGTTCTTTCACCCTCGGTGCAGATCCAGAACTTCTGTGCCGTTTAAACGGAAAATATGTACCCGCCCACCAGTATTTCAAATCAGCATCATCGTTCGGACTTGACGGGTGCGAAGCAATTGCAGAGGTCCGCCCAGGTTTCTCTGAAAGTCCAATCGACATCACATCAAAAATTTTCCAAATTCTAGAGTACGGCCACACCAAAGCGCCAGACTTAGAATTCTATTCCGGCCACTTCGTTGACAACTTGTCACTTGGTGGTCATCTTCATTTTTCAATTAAACCAGAACCCAATATTGTAGATGCGCTTGATACAGTTTTATATTCATTATCAAACTGCATCGACGATCGCGAACAACGTACTAAACGCGAGAAGTGCGGCTATGGTAAACGAAAGTCTACTCGGCTTCAACCTCATGGCTTTGAGTATCGAACTCCCGGCTCATGGCTGCTATCACCTTCTGTTACTCTTGTAACATTCACACTTGCTAAACTTACTGTTCTTGGTGTAACTGAAGACAATCTTGATTTCAGTTATATCAAAGGGAGGCAGCACTCTTCAACATTTCTACGAAATCTCAAAAACAATTTATTAACAATTCCATCGGATTGTAATGAAGGGTTAAAGCAGCTTGATATTCTTCTCAACAATAAAGAGATCAACTGGAAACAAAATATTCTTCCTAATTGGGGAATTATTTCTTCGGAGGCAGCATGAGCAGATGCAGTATTTGCGAATGTGAGCTCGAACGTCACGAAATAAGAACAGCATTTGATGATATTTATTGTGACGAGTGTTTTCACGAAAACTTTAATTATTGTCAGCGGTGCGATGAAGTTATTAGTAGAGATAGAACTTTATGGGATAGCGATGGTAATTCATATTGTTCTGAATGCTATGAAAATCTTAATGATGATGACTCACCTAATAATCCACCGGTTTATGATTCAGATCGGAAATTAATTCTTGAGCTATCAAGAGGCTGGTTGTCTGGTAAGTGCAATCATAAAACTCTTATTAAGATAAACACGAAAGATTTTCTGCTGCAAAAGATAAGAGACAAAATCGGTCTTGTTGAATCATCGCTTTACATCTTTGGTCTTCAAGATAGAGATGAGTATCAAATATCTGCTAGTCCAAACATTATCGAGCAAGTAAAAGAATTTATTCTTCTCAATAACAACGAGCTAAAAGTAATTGAAGGAATAGGCTGTAATCGTCTTGGGATCAGTTACACGCTACGCAAAGATAATCTTGAACTAGTAGTTAATCTCATTAAACAAATCACTCAAGTAAAAGAACTCATTGGAGGTGAACTATGTGCGGTATAATGGGTTTCTATTGCTTTGGCGATAAGAGACCAAAGAAAGAACATATTACAGATATGTTTGAATTATTAGAAACCAGAGGTAGAGATGCTTCTGGTTTTGCTTTTTTAACGGACGGGCAATTGGTAGTTAACAAAGCACCCATAAAATCATCCTTGTTTGTTAAAACAAAAGAATGGCAAGATGTGCAGTTACCGAATACTATGATTCTGCATACCCGTGCAGCAACACAAGGAAGTAACAAGAATCATTTCAACAATCATCCCCTATTTAATAAACAAGGTATAGCAATCGTACATAACGGGATAATAAGTAACGATAAAGATATTCTAAGTAAGAATAAACGTGATGGTGAGGTAGATAGTGAAGCAATACTCCACGTACTTTCCAGTAAAGTAAAGGGGAATAGAATCAAACGTGTATTTGATAGAGTCATTGGAAGCTTTGCCTTCGCCGCAATTAACAAAGAAGAACCGGACAAACTCATTCTAGTGAAAAAAGACAATCCGCTAGATATCTATTACGATAAAGAAAATGATATTCTCTATTTCTGTTCTGAACGACGAATCATGCAAGAAGCACTCGGATTAAGGAATACATCTTTTCGTGGATTCAATCTCGGTGAAGATAATTTCCATTTTTATGAGATGAAAAATAATCATGGGCTAGTAATAAATTCTGACGGAGTTGAATCATACGAGCGCTATAGTCCTAGAAAGTATGAGTCTTATGAAAGAGATTTTAATTATCGCTCTAGAAATGATGAGATGATAATAGAGTGCCCATTTTGTTTTGATACAACATCATACTGGATTGGAAAGTTGTTTAACAAATGTTCTCAATGCGGGCAAGAAATAAATGAGGAGGATCTTTATTATGTCTAGCAACATAGAAAAGAAATTAATAAAGCTTGGGAATAAATTATTAAAAGCACTGATAGATGAATTATTACCCAAGTCAAAGGAGAAGAAGAGAAATGGCAAACGGAAAAAAATGTCCAATTTGGATAGGAGTAATAATCATAGCAGCTGAAGTTATTTATAATGTGTTTTGTAAAAAGAAGTGAGGCAACAATGGAATCATTTATTGACGATCTTATAAAAGAGGCAGAAGAAAAAGATGAACTTCGTACTGCGGCATATTATGATCTTCTGTTATTAGAAATCGGCAACCTTCAAGATCAAATAGCTGATAACTTTTCTGAAGCCGAAAAAGAGATAGAACTGATAAACAGATTTGTTCTTTCAAAGAATGCAACAATTCAAAAAAAGATTGATTGGCTTTCTAAAAAATTAGAAGCTTATATCAAAGAGAAAGGTGAAAAGACTATAGATATGCCGCATGGTACTTTGAAGATGCATAAACGGCAAGACAAAATTGAAATCTCAGATTTAGATTTATTTCTAAGACATGCAAGGAAAGACATGCTCACAATTGTACCGGAACAGCTAAAGCCAGATTTAACGAAAATAAAGAACTTCGTAAAAATGGGATCCGCAGTGAAGGGGATATTGGTTATTCCCGGTGAAATAGCATTTAGTTACAAAATTAAAAAGGATGGGAAAAATGGCAGACAGGAAGAAATTGGAACTAGCGGAATTGAATCAGCCAGTAATAATGGAACTCAAGTTCGACGCGCCTCTTAAGGGTGAAAGCAAGTTTGGCGTTTACTATGCCTATGCGGTGGATTGTAATGGTGAGGAGATGACATTCTTCTCACCAAACGATGAAGTAAATCAAAAGCTCATAAGCCTAAAGCGAGGTGCAAAAGTACAAATCACTAAAACAGCAAAACAGAACGGCAAGGGTATCAAAGTTGATTATGATGTGATTGTACTCGAAGAAAAGAAATCTGAGCCAGCCGATGTCCCAAACCCACAAGAAGAATATTATTATACCGCTATGGAAAAGTCCTTCGAGGAGGCTTTGCGGTTGCAGAATAAATTCAATGGGATGGCTAATGTGAATCAAATCGCCATAACCTTATTCATCCAGCGCACGAAAGGTTCTCATTCATTTTCGGGAGGATAAAGATGTCGGACAAAAAAGTAAGGTTCAAAACTCTCGTATGGGCATTTAAAGATACGAGAATAAATTATCCAGAGTATTCAACACTCCCCCATAAGAAGATTACATCACCGGAAGACTTCTATAATTTATTTAATCCTCTTCTGAAGGATGAATCAAAAGAAGTCTTTCTGGTAGCTTGGTTAAGTTCTGCGAACAAGGTGCAAGGATTTGAGATTATTTCTTCAGGTAGTCTTAATGCTTCAGTTGTAGATCCAAGAGCTGTATTTCGAAGTGCGATTGTAGCTAATTGTGCTAATATCATAATTGCCCACAACCACCCAAGCGGCAATACAGAACCTTCAAATGAAGATATTTCCATCACCAAGAAATTGGTTGAAGCTGGAAAGTTACTCGATATAAATATCTTCGATCATTTAATTTTTGCTGAAGATCAATACACTTCGTTTGTTGAGAGGCGACTTATTTAACTTATTGCCTCTTCTGAAGGGGCACTATATTTTTATCAAAAATTACTCTACATTTTAATAACAATTTGAGATCTATTTTTATGAATGACCATACGCCAATTATTGAACCCATCGATCTTTCAAAACTACGGTATTATAATTCATTAAAAGAAATTGATAAAGACTTTGGAAATGAAAATAATGACTGGAATGAAGTATTTAAAGTATCGATAGAAACGGCTGTTAAAACAAACCTTGAAGAAATAAAATCAAAAATGGAAGAAGGTGATATACTGGTCTATTGGATATCCCCGCAATGGACTTGGGATTGTTTGGCAGGTAGAGCCGGTTATGCTATTAAGCGTGGAGATGAATTTATAGATCCGGTTGGAGTTTTGATGAGTTAATTTTTCTAAAGTCCAATCAGCGCAAGGGGATTTTCCTATAAAAGTTAAAGGCTAAATATGATTGATGTCAGAAATGAAATACAAAATTATGATGAAATACTAAAATTTGATCCGAAGGATAGTCTTGTCTATTATAAACGTGGTAAGGCAAAAGCTAATTGCAAAGATTATATAGGAGCTATAAAAGATTTTAATGAAACAATAGAATTAAATCACGATGATGTTCATGTATATTATAATCGTGGTATTGCAAAGGCTAATACTCTTGATTTCGAAGGTGCTATTAGAGATTTCAATGAATTTATAAATTTAGAGCCGGATTACTCTTTAGCATATATGTGTCGTGGTAATTCTGAATTTTCAATTAATGATTTTGAAGGAGCTCTCAAAGATTTTGATAAAGCAATTGAAAGAGATCCTAATTGTAATGATTGGTATTTGTCTCGAAAACGTGTAAAAGAAAAGCTAGAAGATCATGAAGGCGCAAACCAAGACTTTCAGAAATCTCATTCATCTTCATATTATTTATCTTATTCTGATGTTAAAATTATTGCCTTTAGGTGTAAAGTTCCTCTTGATATTGTATGTATACTCGTTAAGGATCTCGAATTTAAGAAACTACCGCGTGGTTGGAATTATGAGGTTTATGCTAGAGTACGTAAAGTTCTAAAACTATTTTTTGGCTTAGTAAATATTTTAAGATTGGCCAGATTCAATTCTCCCAACAATCGCTACAATTATCTTTAAAGTGTAGGGGTGAGGGGTCTAGTGTAAAAATAAAATCAAAAATAATTCTGAAAGAAAATTCCGAACACGGATTTGATCTCAAGTTATCTGGTAATAACAGCGTTAATTTATTTCAGTTACCTACTAACGAATTCACCCCTACGGCCCATTTTCGAAATTAAGTGTCTCTCTCGTATATAGGTTAAAAATCGTCTGGTTCCGGGCCCTCTGGAAGTGAATCTCCCAAAGTCTCATCGTCATAATAAACATCTAACATTTTTTTACCTCGTTTTAGATGAAGCAAATTTATTCATTAAAAATAGTTAAATCAATATTTCTCTCCTCTCTACCACTTAACACTTGATTCCTAATTATGGAAAACCTAATCTTTATCATGATTAATGCAATCAAACAAACCGTTCTCAGATTTATTAAGTCTGGCGAAATTAACCAATCTATAGATTATATGTTTTTAGCAATACAGCTACCGGAGGAAGTACACTACCAACTAAAGAGTAATTACTTCGCATTCCGTTACTTATTTAAAGACTTTGAAGAATATAAGTCTTGGCTAAAGAATAATTATGGTAGCAAGCTGCCGATTAAATTAAAGGAACACCAATATGAAACAAAGTAAATTACAGGAATTTGTAGAACCAGAAAGAAATGGTAATATGCTGAGAATGCCGAAACACACTTTTGAAGATATTGATTATGAATTGGAAGTTTTTTTTCTCGGATTGAAATTGTATTCAATGAGAAATTCACTTGGATTAAGATATATGCTGGGTGCTTTTCATAACCTTGCATTCTGTAAAGATGATTTTGAAACATTTATTAAAAAAGCCGTAGATAAGTATCGCACTAATATTGATTCAAAGATTGTGGAGGAATTATGCAACAAAAAATGATAGTAAAGTATACTGACAGATTTAAGAAGAAAATTCTGGACGAACTTGAAAAAACGAATTCTTCTTATGCACAGATTTCAGAGAAGTATAATATTCGTGGAAGTATGACTATAAAAAAATGGATAATTGCCAGTGGAAGAAAAGAATTATTACATCCCGTTAAAGTAATAGGAGTTAAGAATGAAGTACTTTGATGATAAAGCGCCGCTTCTCAGCACAGTCCGTAAAAAATTGATCCGTGATAGAGAGGATAAAATTATTGAGGACGTGAAACGGTTAGAGCAATTGAAAAAAGTAAATCCCGATAAAGTTTCAAGACATGATCTGATGCAGATCTTCAATCACCCTCCCCATTACCGATAAAACCTTAAGGGACTTGGTTGATGCCGAGTCCCTTGGATTTTCCAAACTTTTCATTTATCTTTGCGTCAAGAATAGTTGACACATGGCAAGAATAATAGACATATGATAATAAACAAAGCTTTAGATCACGTCTTTAGCTCCCAAGGTACAGTTAAAGTATTACGGGTGTTAAATAATAGCGTAGTTGGTATAACCGGGAGACAAATTGCTAGTCTTGCATGTATTACTCATCAAACGGCTCACAACTCTTTAGCTAATCTCGAATCATTAAAATTAGTCAACAGGGTTATAGGGGGCTCATCACATCTATTTTCCTTAAACCGTAAGAATTATCTTGCTAAGGAAATAATCCAAGTCATATTTGAATCAGAAAGCAACTATCGTGAAAGTATCTTTTCTATTATTAAAAAAGCTATTTCAAAACATTCAATTAGTTTAATACTATTTGGAAGTGTTGCTAGGAAAGAAGAATCAGCAGAAAGTGATTTGGATTTGTGTATTGTCTATGACAAAGAGAAAAAGCTTTTAGAAAAACAAGTCAATACGTTACAAGATAACCTCTATAAGGAATTTGGAGTAACACTAGCTCCATTTTATATTTCCGCCAAAGAATTCACAAAACGTAGTAAGACCAATAAACCGCCAGTTAGTGATATAAAAAAAGATGGAATCGTTATTTCCGGTAAAACAATAAGAGAATTATTATGACAAGAAAAACATCTTTCAAAATGGTTGAATCAAATAAATATAATAATTTCTTATTAGTTGCTGATAATTTTTATAAAGGAGCTGAACTTGCTTTTGAGTTTGAATACTGGAATGCCGCTGGTGTTTTGGTAATTCATGCTGCAATTGCACTTGCTGATTCAGTAACAATTAAAAAAGCTTCGAAGAAATCCTCAGGCGAAAACCATCAAGATGTCATTCCGCTTTTAGTTGACGTTACCCCTCCCCACAAGACTAAATCTACTGCTATTGATAGTTTGAAAAAATTAATCGAACACAAGAACTTAGTTTCCTATTCCGGGGACATTTATCAAAAGAAAGATGTTGAGAAACTTATCCGTTATTATAAAAAGATAGAGGCTTGGGCTAAAACTATTTTTGAAGAATAGCCCCCCTCCCCCGAGACTGAATAAAGATTCATTCGTGGAATATTCAAGAAATTATCTGGTTCATTAAGACCTGGCAATGCTAAATAGCGATCTGTTGCGAAAGAAAGTGGAACATTATTCTATAACTGGATGAATTGAAAATTGTAACTATTTTGACTGGGCTATTTATTGTGGGTCACAGACTAACGACGCATTCGGGGGAGGGGGTTGCGATTTAACACCAAAATCACACATTCTGGACATTTTCATGGAGTCTTTGGCCCGTGTGTTTAGAGCCTCTAGATTGGCAGGGGTGACAGGGTTGGAAATTCTAACCCTGTCAATTTTAGGGCTGATTTCCTTCGTTTTTAGCTCAATTTCAAAGATTGGCAGGGGTGGCAGGGTTGACAGGGCAATTCCAAGTCAGTCCATAGAATAATTCTTTTTATAAAATATTTTTTCTTCTGACTTGACTTAAAATCACTATGGCAACTATGGCAACCCTGCCAATGTTTACTTTTTAGGCTAATTTCGAAAGATTTTTATTGGTTTAGCTTAATTCTACCCCTGTCAATTGGCAGGGGTGAAATTTACCCCTGCCAATTTCCACTAGAATAACGACCGCTGAGGTGTTGCCTCTTCCTCATTAATCCTTTCAACTAATGAATCTACATTCTTTTTCGAAAGTTTTATAATAACCTCTTTTAATTCATCCCATCTGGCAACTGCAGGTCCCATCTTCTTGATTCTCCAATTTGCGTAGTGATTCCAATATGGTGCATCTACCATTTCATTACAAATTGAGCCTTCCATAATAAATGTTAACTGCATACCGGTATATGGATCTAATCCGATTTTTTTACATGCGTCTGTAATTAATGATCTTCCTTTTTCTGTGTGCTTATCAAATGCAACCCAATAAGGAAAATCTTCTTCACAATTAACCGATATTTTTATTTCTGGAATTTCCTTCTCAACCATTAAACAAGCAGCTGCATACATTAAAGCCTTATCATAATCAAAACTTGCTTTAGGAGTTGAGACTTGTGCAGTTTCAATTCTGCATCTATTATCATTATAACCCGGTTCTTTCCTAATGAATTTCCAATATTTATCCGGTGATTCAATCCCATAAGCAACCGATTGCACGTTATCTATATCCTCTGAGGTCATACCTTGCAATACATCCAAATCACCATTCTTACAATGCCAGGCTAATGAAGCTAATCCTGCTGCATTTTTATTTTTAACGGAATTGGTAATTTTTTTATAATCCTTAGTTAAATTAGTAGCTGTTAACTCATTTCCGAGTGTCCAACATTCTTCATAAGCAATTACAAACAATCTTTTCTTTAACCATGCTGTATCATCCACACTAAATAAATATTTTAGTGCTTTTTCAACAACAGCTTCGTTTCCTCTCCTTACAGCCTTCTGTAGCAAAGATCTTTCTATATCATTTTTACTTAAGTTCATTTTTTCTCCATGCGTAATATTTAATATCCGCTCCTCCTTTTCTATCACGAACGGATTCTACTCCATATAACTTTAATTTCTTTCCCAACTCAATATCAGTGGTTAAATAACTGCTATAAATATCAGCGAATAATTTAAGTGCAGAGCTCTTTAATATCTTTCCATCAAGATTACAATAATGCGATTGAAGCAAAGGAGAAGAGTTTTCTTCAAACCAATCCACGTCTTCATTCTTCAGATGTAAAGCGAACTCCTCAAACTTATTCATAGCTGCACCAACCATTAATTGTTTATCATCATTTTCAATGCATGTCATCGCTGCAATCTTATCGTAATCCCAATTCATAAGAAACTGAGCGAAGTATGGAACTTCCTCTTCTAACTTCTGAATAAATCCATCCGGATTATTAAACCAATCCTTTTCTCTAAGATTTCCTCCGGTTACAACTACGTTGAATCTTCTATCACCCTGTTCAATGAACACTGGTACTTCTTCATTACTAAAAAACAGACAGTTCACATAATTTGTAATTGTGTAATTGCGAATATTCTTTTCATTAATAATTACTTCTGAATCCGTAATAATTGCTTTCACTTTTGAATTGATGCTGTTCCTAGTATTATTATCATGTGCCACTTCATTGAATGCTATCAATAAAGCATTTTGAAGCCAAGGATTGAAATCATTGTTTAGCTGAGCATCTTCAACCTTAATTGCTTGCTTAGATCCAAATAATGGTTTTAAAATATGGTCGAGCATCAACCCTTTTCCGGCTCCAGGTTTTCCTTTAAATACCCAAGCCGTTTGTTGTTTCTGTCTTGTCTGTAATATTCCAGCAAGCCAATTAATGAATCTCAATCTTTCCTCCGGTTTGGGAATTAGATTAACTAATAATCTTTCAATGCTTGGAAATGAATCTATCACTCTATCATTTTTCTCTAACAACATATATTTAGTAGGGACAAAGAAATTGAATTTCTCATTCTCCAAATCATAACGTTCATTCATCATAACGTAAAAGTCAGCTTTTAGAATTGGAAGTACTTCCGGCAATGTTTGTTCTGCCGATAAAAGAATATTCTCTAATATCTCCTTCGGTACACCCAAATAAACATCATCTTCTTTTGAGTCATAGTAGGAGTATGAACTCGTTGCCTTTTCAATGAACGGAAGAAACCGATGAACTTCATTACTGTTTTTTATTTTATTATATGTTTCAATTCTCACCTTATCATTGTGAGACTTTATCATTTTATTTAGAACTGCTTTTTCAATCTTAAGTTCCTTACACATTAGATCAGCGAGTGCGGATTTATCAATTTCATTTTTAGTGAAAGAGAAAAACCCAAGCAACTTTTCAACAGCACCCTGCTTGGACAACTGACTTTCTAAATTACACTCAGAAATAATCTGCTTGGCTAACCAGATTATTCCACTCTCACACTTGTTCATCAATAATTGAAATGAGTCAAGTCCATTTGCTTTTACAAACTCATCTGGATCTTTATGAGGATTCAAATGATTAGGGTCAAGTACGAATGGGGTTATCTTACTCTCATTGAGAATTAAACTTACTGCATCACGTGAATTCTTTGGCCCTACTTCATCGTTGTCAAAAGAAATAATTATATTTTTTACGTTAGTGTTTTGTAATCCTTTCAAATGACTTTCTGAAAGTCTACCTTGTCCAACTGCAACAATATTTTTCATTCCCATAGCAGTAAAGTAAAGTGCATCGGGATAACCTTCTACTATCAGAAGTGTTTCTTCTTTCTTAGTATGGAAAAGATTAAATAAATCTTTCTTGCTCACACCTTTTGTACTATCCCACCTAACATTTTCTTCTCCATTTATGGTAAGGCCTTTGGGTGCAGTTGCCCTTTTGACAAAACCGGTAATATTCCCATCCATATTCCTATATGGAAATGCAACTCTAAAGTTGTCTCCATTACCACCATTAAATGACAAACCATTTATCATCTCTGCCCCATCCGGGAACTGTTGTCTTAAGTATTCTCGAATTCTTGGAACAGCTGGGAAATAACAGAAGTCACTCTTTCTTAAAGTATCCAGATCATACTTCCGTTCATTAACTAAATACTCGAGTGCTTCCTTTCCTTCTTCTTCAAATAATAAATTATGCATCCATTCAAATGATGGTTCGTAAAAAGCTGCTCGAGCAATTACTAGTCCTCTCTCTTTCTTTTCTTCTTCCGTAAGTTGCTCTTCATGATTATGCTTGAGTTGAATTGAATGTGTTATTCCAAATTCTTTTGTAAACCATTCAATTGTTTCAGAGAAGGAATACTGTTTTACATCAATTACTAAATCAATATTACTTCCACCAATATTGCAGCTGAAGCAAAAGAAGTAATTGTTCTTAGTGTTTACCGTAAAACATCTTCCATTTTTTGATGGGTGTCCGGTCGGACATTGGCCTTGTAGATTTGAACCAATTGATTGCAGCTGAATTCCTAATCTTTCTACAACTGATTCAATTGGTATTTGTTTGATGTAAGAGGTTAATTCTTTAACCGTCTTATATTGATTGTCCCTTATATTGTTTAACATTAGTTAATTTCTCCGTATTTGCATTGGGTCTATCACTAGAATGGATTACACTTTTTAAATTCTTCAAAGCGTTACCATAGCTGATAGGCTCGATAAAAGATCTCATCGAGTAATATTGCTGTATTAGATTTTCCATTCTTTCGTCTACTTCGAAATAGAAGGTTGTAACACCACCCTTCCTCTCATGATGGCTTAACCGGTAACCGGAAGCAATCAAGAACGCCGACATGTAGAAATCTCTGTTTGCGTATGTGTTCTGCATTTTTCTCCTTTTGTTTAAAACAGAAAAACCTCAACCGACGCATCTATCTTTCGTCTTCTGAGGTTTCGTGAACGGGCATTCCCGTATCAATTTCTAGTTTAAATATAAGCTATGTTAGACTAATTGTCAAATTATAATTAATTCAAAGTCCCAATGCTCAATATTTATTGCAATAATAATTTTGGCATATTTTTATTTATCATTTTGGGTTTTCAATCATAATAACCTTTGATGAAATAATATTCGCCTCACATGGGTACATCACTTGAACATTTTCAATTGAATCATTAACATAAGTTTAACTTTATTGGGAATATTGTAAACACATGAATGTTTTAGTAACTGATGATGGTTTTAATCTATTAAGTATTTGGATAGAGGGCACAAAAAGACGAAAATTAGAAATTGATAAATATAAAAGAGTATTACACGGATATATAAAGAAATATTCGATTGAGGAGATACTTTTTTTTGCAAAAAGGTATACTAAGGATAATCCTTTTCTAGACACATTAACACAGATAGCAAACAATTTAATTGTACCAATAAAAATAGTTGTTGATAATAAAAAGTTTGACAAACATATTCTTGATTATTCTAAGAATTCTGATTTGTTTGTCTTTACCGATTCAAAGTATATTGGTGAGGGTATCTTGGAATCATTAAATAGACAAAAAATATCCAACTTTATTTTAATTTCTCCTTTAATTGATACACCGATCAATTTGGAAATTAAAGATCTACTCAGTATCTCAAAAAAGTTAAAAAAAACACTAAAGACGCTTGCTAGCGATCAATCCGAAGAAGATAAATACTCATATAGTGAAGAGATAGAAATTCCAAATGAAATTTTAAATAAATTTACAAGTCAATTCAAACAGATCGACGTCGATACGGTTGATACTTATATTATTCATTCTGATGATGAGATTATTTTTGATCTTTTTACAGAATTATTTATTAAAGATAATAAAATAAAAAAATACATTGTGTTTGATAGCAACAATGAGCAGTCATTGCTTAATGATACTCCTTTAGTTATACAAAAAAAATTCCAAAATCGATCAAAGATTAGGCAACATGAAATACTTGAAATAGCTATTCGGTCAAATCACATTACTTTTATTCATTCAGATGATAAATCTAATTGGCGTGCACCATTGCTAGATTCTTCAATAAAACATCTCTATCTTCCCTCATTCAAGGATGTTAAACCATATATAAGTACATTCTTATTATTGATAATAAATAGGATTCACAAAATAGAATTTCGATCGGACGATATGTATAGTATTATCCCGGGGTATACTTTTAACCTACTATTAGAACATGTTACTTCTCTTGAGAATCTATTTCATTGTATTGCATTATTGACTAGTGCATCGCAATTTTTTTATACTGATTTATTTTTTTGGCTAACGTTAGATTTTCTGCATACTAAAGAAAGTCAACGGCCCCGGATCATTGATTTCAACGATAGCAATCTTTACTATATGAGATTTAGAGGAAGTGTTTGGGAAATAAATTTTGGTTGGGACGAATACATTTTGATAAATGCTTATTTAGGTATGTATTATCTAGCAGAATTATTGAGTCATCCGGGGAATGAATATGATCCTGACAATTTACGCGTTACTATCACACATAAATCAATAATCGATAAATATACGAAGAAGAGCAAATGGTCCGCTGTTGACGGGATAAATCTTACTCTCAAAAGTATTAAAAATGCAATAGATACCGTTATAGAAGAAATAGAAAAAATTGAAAAGCAATTTGAATTAAAGAACTCCTTAAGCAGCCACTTACGCAAGGCTATCGTTTATAATAAATCTTTTGTAAAATATAACAACCATAATAGCATTATTAATTGGAATTATATTTCTGCCGCAAAGACCCTTGATTACCTTCCTTTGAGAAAAAACTAACAGCATCGCGATCAAAACTTTCTCTTTAGAACAAAGTGGGTTCAAATTTAGAACCCTTGTCGTTCGCCATTTTGAATTGCCATACCGTTCATTTGTCACACCTTTTTTAAGGTTTGTTCTTTGACAAATTGATCGCCCTTGATGCGGATAACAAGGTGGGTAAGCTGGAAATGAGCTACAGTCCCTATTAACCGTAAGAAATTTTTAATAACAAGTTAAGTTCTAACAAATGAGGTAAATATGATTAAGAATAAAAAAAACGCACCAAGAATCGAAACAGAAGGAATGCCTGTGAGATTCAAATTTCCTGCATTCTATTACCGATGGTTTATTTCCATTGTCCGTGAATTAAAAAGCGCTATGGAACAGCACAAAATCCAATTCCTCAAAGTACGAGGGGTAGGTGAGCTGGTTATAACACCAGTTCAAACACCGGATGGATTAATGACAGGAATAATTATAGAAAACAATAAATTGTCCAGCGGTCAAAGACCAGATATATCCGGTATTGAACCAACCTTTGGAGAGATAGAGGGATATATTAAGAATAACAAGGCACATGCAAATGCCCAAATAATAGATGAAAGTATTGAACTGATAGATGCAAATCTTGAAAAAATTGAGAGAGCTCTTGCAAAAAAAGGTGTTTCATTGGAGCAAGATGAGCCACTTATTTTACCAAATGGGCTTTTAACAATTTTTTATTTTGATGAACTACGCGACTCTCGGAAATATCTCCATCAAACAGATTATGAGTCGTATGTAAATCTCTCCATAAAAGCCATGATTGCTCTTCTCCCTGAGGATAGATGGGAATCCTTCGCTGTGGAATTAATGCAAGTAAAAAATCTTCTTTCTTTCGGAGACGAGTTTAGGAAGGTTTTAGATTCCGAAGAATTTGAATCGCTAAAACACAAGCAAATTGATAATTCCTTCCGGAGTGTAAATAATAAATCTCATATAATGAGTCCGGATTTTAATGACTGGTTTTATTCACAAGAAAGAAAATTCAGTCATACGTTTGTTCGAATTCCATTTATATACATCATGAAATTGATGATCAAGTTGAATGAAAGTGAAATTGATTTAGGAGGTAATCTAGGGACTCTGGTGGCAAAGACCTACGCATCTAATTCATTTGATAGTATTCAATATGGGCTAATACTAGATAATAGCGAGAAAAATGAATTGACTGGTCTTAATCTAGAAAATGGTGGGATTACTTCTGAAGATCGCTTAGCTGCAAATCTCATTGTAGATGAAATGGAGGAAATTAATAGGGCCATCAAACAATTAAAGAATACTTACGGTAAACCTGCCCCAGACTATTTAAGCTTTCTCGCTGCGTATGCGTCAATCGCATTTCAATGTTTTCTAAACATTGCTTTGGTTTGCCAAGGGCTTGAAACCGAAGTCCAAAAGAGTCAGTATATCAATTCCTTTCTCAAGTACAGATACTGCTCATATCAGAATTTCGATTCCGGTTGCCTCGGATACTATTTAATACAAGAAATACACGTTATGCATTTAATTCTTCTAGAATATCTGGGTGATTATGATCAGTCATTTTTGACCATGATTAAACCAATTGAAGAATTAATAACAAAATAAAAAAAACGGAGCTGTTTTAAGTTGGATAAACACACATGCAAATATGGAATAAGGATAAAAGATTATCCTTCAAAAACAGCTCCTTTCTTAAGAACAAATGATATGACAAGTAAAATAGCAATTCCAAAACAACATATTAATAAACCTAAAGAGAAGGAGGTACAATCATCATTGCATGAATCAGCTGTTATCTTTATTCAAAAGTTGTATCCAGAGAAATTCAACTTTTCAATTAATGAGGCTGCTAGTGTACTGAATGTAAGTTATGACTTCATACGTGAACATATTATAAGCTATGATATCAAAGCTCAAAAGTACGGTGATAGATGGATGATCAATTTATTTGAACTAGCCAGAATATTAGTTAAAGGTGTGTAAATGGGAACAATAAGAAAAACAGATAGCGACAAGTTTCAAGCAGATGTTCGGCATAAAGACGGTAAACGAGAACGGAAAGTGTTTACCGATAAAGATAGAGCCGAGCAATGGATATTAATGAAAGAATCTGAAAAAAACTCGATGAAGCTGGCAAAGGCGGGATTGGAAATGATTCCAGTCCCCCTCCCCAGCCTTGTCGATCAAGCAATAGAAAGTAAAAAAGCTTTGGCTCCTAAATCTGTTGCCAAGTACACTTACGTTTATGAGGTTTTCAAAACCTATATAGTAAATGAGAAAATTAGTTATGTGGCTGACTTTACAAGATCTCACGCAGATCTGTTTCGGGAAAAAATAACTACAAGTACCGCAGCCGCAGTAACTAAAAACTTCTATCTAACCACAATCAAGTCGATGTTTGAAGATTTCGTAAAGCGGGATCTTATTCTCAAAAACCCGTTCTCACATATTAAACTAGAACGGAAAAAGAAAAGAACAGTGCTTGAACGTGAACAAGAATATTTCAACAGTAAAGAAATCAGTTCTTTCTTCGCTGTAGAAATAGAAGATATTTATAGAAAAGCATTCATTGGAATATTTCTAACCGGAATGAGATTCGAAGAACTAGCATCGCTAAAATGGCAAAGAATCAATCTGGAAAAACGATTGATCGAAGTAAGATCAGATGCAACATTCACTACTAAAACAGAATCCTCTGAAAGAGATATACCTATGAGTAATTTTCTTTTCAACATGCTTACCAAGATGGATAAAAATACGGAATATGTTTTCGCTTCGGGAACAAATACAAAACTAACTGAGCGTAAGCTTTTACGTATATGCAAGGAAATTGCTAAAGAAGCTGGCATTACCAAAAATGCTACTCTTCACAAATTTAGACACAGTTTCTCATCTCATCTCGAACAACTTGGTGTTAGTGAAGCTGTTCGTGGATATTTAATGGGTCATAAACCAAAAACAATGACCGGTCACTATACAAAGATTGACCCAAGCAAATTACACGAGCATGTTTCAAAACTTGATTCAATATTATTTAACGAGCCTACTGAAAAGTAGGCTCCATTTTATGGAATAAACTATGGCAAAAAATATAGATTGGGCAAAAAAGTCAGCTAATTTCCAAATAGGATGTGAGAATGGATGCCTTTATTGTTACGCTAGAGAAATGGCAACACGATATGGTTGGAAAGATTCTAGTGATTGGGGAAATGTAAGAATCAGAGAAAAAGAATTAACCAGAAACTTCCCAAACTTTGGTGAAGTAGTAATGTTTCCTTCTTCTCATGATATTACTCCACATAACATTCAGTTTGCTATTCCATTCTTAGAAAATCTTCTACTTTCCGGTAACCAAATATTATTGGTTTCTAAACCAAGCTTTGAATGCATAAAACAAATCTGTGACAAATTCGAATCATACAAAGATCAAATTCTTTTCAGATTCACTATAGGTTCAGTTTCAGATGAAGTCTTGAAATTTTGGGAACCGAATGCACCTTCCTTTAATGAAAGGTTAAAGTCATTAAAACATGCATGCAAGAAAGGATTTGATACTAGTGTGAGTTGTGAACCAATGTTGGATAACCGAATTGATAAAGTAATAAAAAAAGTCGAACCCTTTGTTACTGAGACAATTTGGATAGGCAAAGCTAACAGATTACTTGGTAAAACCGGTAAAGGCAGATTGGAATTCAATGGTGTCCTTGATGAAGAAACAAAAAGAAAAGCTGAAGAGCTTAATGAATGGCAAAATGATGAAAACATTCTGAGGCTTCATGAACAGTTCAAGGATAATCCAAAGATTCGTTGGAAAGAAAGTATTCGAGAAGTAATCGACAAAAGGGAATAACTAATGGAGATTACTATAACTAAAGTAAAAGAGCCATTTGGATGGTTATCACTAATGTCCCCCCACCCCATCCAGTACGAAGGCAAAACCTTTAGAACTGCCGAAGCTTTATTTCAATGGCTAAGATTTAAGGATCAACCTGATGTTCAGAAAGTAATTCTTGAACAAAAATCACCGATCGGTGCAAAGATGAAAGCTAGGTTAAATCGGGCTTTTTTGAACCGTAGTGAAAAATGGGATGAATCGGAAACAGACTTAGCATTGATGAAAAAGTGTATGGAACTAAAGGTCCAGCAACATCCTAGCCTTAAGGACAAGCTCATTGATACTGGTAATGCAATCATCATTGAAGATTGCACAACCCATGATCGTGAATCAGCTAGGTTTTGGGGTGCTGTCAAAGTCGATGGTAAGTGGGTTGGGAAAAACTTTCTAGGCAAGCTATGGATGGAAGTTCGAGATGAATTATACGTATAAAAATAATCAAAAGGAGATTTTTATGAATACAGAAACAAGTAGTACTAACCTAAAACTCAAGGATGAAGTTCTTGGAATTATTGACCAGCTATATACAAGAATACCTTTACTTGATAGAGAAAGTAACAATATTTCACTACAGATTGTTGAGTCAATAAGCGGCGCTTATGCGGAACTTAATTGCGGCAATCATTTTGCTTTTGAAGAAATTCTTATACCTTATCTTAAGAAGATGAGTGAGGATGAAAGACTTCAAACTGTTAAAGATTTGTTTACAGTAGGATTTATAGATATAGCGAAGGAGCGTATTTTTATGCGTGTTTTCCCATATTTGAATAAGGCTGAGAATGAACCTAATTATCCTTACGTAACCGATACCCCGGTTAATGTTTGATAAATAAATAATATACTTAAGAGGCTGTCACGATTTGTGGCAGCCTTTTTTGTTTTACAGGAGGAATAGATGAATCTGATTGAATTATCAAAATATTTGAATGATGAAGATTTAGCCGAACTATACTTACTAGAAAAAGGAATTCTAAAAACTTGGATCAACTGCCCCCACTGTAATTCTGAAAAACTTGGAAAGATTAGTCGTGGAAGAATCAAATGTTATAAATGCAAAAAGGAATGGCATAAACGAAAGGATAGTTTTCTTGAAGGAAAACACATTGACGATAGAGTTTTCATAGCAATATTAAAACTATTTTCAGAAGGATATGGTGTAATTGAAACCGCATCGCAATTAGGACTAAATGATAAAACTATTATAGAGATTTATGAAGAACTAACCAATGCAGTCTTTAAGATTTGTTCTTTACCAACGGAAACTTTTTCCGAGTCTGAGTTTTATCTTTGTCAGCGAAGTATCTCGAAGATCGAGCCACTGAATATTTCATGTTTTGAAAAAATTAGAAGCGAAACCTTTGGAAAATTATCTATGCTTAGAAATCGAAATATAGATTTGTCTTATTCCTTCACATATAAATTCGAATGGATGAACACTACAAACCGATCATACAAAAATAATATTAACCGCTTCCTAAATTTTCTCAAGCATAATCTGGCGATCTATCGAGGGGTTAGCCAAAATCATTTCAAGCAATATTTTGGAATACTTCTGATTAAATATAATTGTAAGGAAAAAAACTTATTCAACATCATCTTGGATTCCGTCAAAATTCAGAAGGTGGTTGAAACTACTAGATGCTAGGAATTATTTAAAAACCTTTCAGTTTTCTTGTGACCAAATTGTGACCAAGCATGCAGAATACAGCCTATTAAGCCGACTACACAGACCCCGTTTAAAAACAAAAACCTCGAAAACAGCATTCATTTGCTATAATCGAGGTTTTATTTTTCTCAGCGGAGAGTCAGGGATTCGAATATATAATTTTTGAATATTTTTCAAAATCACTGTAACCTATTATAATATAATGAGATGCAAACAAGACAATTTAACTGCATTTAACCCAATTTCACCCCTTTTTTACTAAAAAATGGCACGTATTAGGCACGTGTTTACGTTTTTACTTTTTATGGTGTCTACTTTCCCGCACAAGCCATTCATCTATTTCATTTCTCCTAAATAATAACGAGCCGCCAGTTTTATGAAATGGGATTTTCTTTTTATAAACCCAATTATAAATCGTACCAACCTTTCTATTCAAGTACTCTGCAACTTCATTAACTGTTAAATTCTTTTTCCCTTCGGACGTTTCTATTGGCGCTATTTCCTTTTCCACAGGTTTGCCAAGCATCTTTTTTATAATGTACTGCCGAAACAAAAGGTCAGAAGAATTATTAATCAATTTATTAAACAGCCCCTTCTCATCCTTAGTCTGCTTGCATGTAATCGAAATATTTTGCTTGTGTGTATTGTTATAGAAAGAGTATATAAAGCATTGGAATTTTTTTGAAACTATTACATCAAAAGAAAGTTCGGCGGGTTCGTAATATACTTCTGACAACATGTACCCCGATTTAAGCATTAATAAGTACCACTCATTTTTACCAAGTGTTAATTCAATTTTTGCTAGACCGTTCTTATTGAACAATGATCGATTAGAAGCTTTTGTCTCACCCTCTACAAAACCCTTTGTCAATGGTTCAAACTCCCCAACCCAATAGGGAACATCAATAATTTCCTTTGAAGAGTATGGAACTTCGTATAGGAAGTCATCGCCATCATTATGAAGTATTATGTTTTTGACTTTCATTTTGTATACCTTTTCTGTATCTGAATACTGTACATATCATTTCATTTAATATAAATGCCGCCACTGGGGGACGGCATTTAATTACCAGATTTACATTAATCCGTTTTTTTGAAGTACATATTTAATACTTTCTTTCCAACGAATCTTTGGATTATTCTTGAACTGCTTGTAAAGTGCTAGAATATTTTTATCATTTTGCCATTCGTTTAGTTCTTCGGCTTTATGTTGTGTTTCATTATTCAACACACCATTGAACTCTAAACGACCGCGTCCTGTTTTTCCCAGCAATCTATTTGCTTTGCCTAACCATATTGTTTCTGTAACGAACGGTTCTACATTTGTTATTACTTTCTCAATATGATTATCGAGCATTGGTTCACAACTGATGCTAGTCTGGAATCCGAGTTTATGAGCAAGCTTCAATGACTTTAATCGTTCATTGAAAGACGGTGCATTAGGTTCCCAGAATTTTAAGACTTCTTCTGAAGTTGAACCTATTGAGAATCTAAATAAAATTTGATCTTTGTATTGGCCAAATTCTTTACAAATTCTCTTAATACATTCATAGTTTGGTTTGCTAACAATTAATACCTTGTTTCCTGCTACAAGCATTTTACCAAGGAATTGAATTGTTTGCTCAATGTTATTCGGTGTAATGTCATGCGAAGAGGGAAACATTACCATCTCTTTGAAGTCTGGAATGTTTTTCTTTAGAGCATTTTCCCGAATTCTAACATTCGTCCAATCTATTCCGTTTTTCCATCCATAACGGGATGCCATTTCTCTTGCATAGCAGTATAAGCATCCGTTTTCACAACCAATTTGAAAATTGAGTGTACTTTTAGCCCACTCATATGTACCAACAACATTTTTTTTCATTTTTATTTCTGATTAAAGCGAACCTACGAATCCGTAGGTTCATTGTTTACTTTACTAACGAAAGAAACTCGTTAGTTATATTTGTATTTCTTTTCATGTCATTATGTCGGTTTGTCATTTTGAAAACGACATTCCGACATTGTGACAATATGTTAAGCAACGATTCTGTACAAACCATGCTTTACCTTTTTAGCCTTACCAGTCTGAACCAACTCTGCTAAATCTCTATGAATTGTACGTCCATCGATTTGAAGATCACTATCGTTGCTTATGTGTTTTCCAACATCAGCAGCAGTAAAGTCCTTATCTTTGAATAATTCGAGGATTTGTGCTTGTCTAGTTTGCTTTTCTGAAACTTTCCCAGTCGAATGTTTCATAAAGCCTAGATTTGCAAGGAATTCGAGTTTGTAAAGAATAAAACTAAAAGCTTCATCAACATCATCTATAGAAACTTCCTTTTGCAATTTAGATGTTGCAATTGCTTTTGAGAATTTTTCAACAGATATCTGCAAACGTGTAAGCATGCTACCCATATGTTTCTGGACAGCGGCCAAATCTTGATTTGATCTAAATATTTCTTCCAGTTTAGCCTTTACGCAATCATTTACTTCTTTTGATACGGTAACAGATTTGAAGTTAGTGTTTACATAAGCTACTATTTGTTTCAGGCTCTTTTCTGTTTCAGACTGTTGTAATGAGGGAGTCTCTGAAACAAGTTTAGGAAATCGGCCCACCATATCGAGGCTCACTTTCATCTGTCGTTCCGTATCAGCTGGAATTTCCATTATGAAATCAAATCTCGAAATGATATTTAAAGGAATATTCAAATCAGAATAAGAGTTAAATTCCCCAGTATGATTAACTTGACTCATACGGTTCATATCAATGTTAATTGAAGTGCACGCAATATGAGTCATTTTTGCCGCTGTAGAATCGTCTACCTTTCCATCTTCCATTACTTGAGATAGTATGCCCGAAATTTCATTTTTCCTTTTTGCTATTTCATGAAAGTCTTCAAAACATACTACTGCATCGTTCGCTAACGGAAGTAGTCCAGGTTGTGAAATGAATCCACCATTTCCTTTTCTAGAAAAACCCACTAATCCAGCTGCGGTAACCTTGCTACTGGTAGATGAAATGTGTTTGCCGTTTGGGCTTAAAGCTAAAGCTGATTTTGTAATAAGCTTTTTACCAGAAGCGGGAGACCCAATAATCAACGAGTGTAATTTGTTCGAGTATATGTTGCCGATACTCATACCACTGGAAAATGCTTGAATGATTGTAAAATCAATTGCTTTTCCCAGTTCTTTTGCCAAATCCAGCCCCCTAATGTTATACATTTCGATAAGTTGTCTCTTGAGATAATTACGCAAACCGCCAGGAGTATTGCTTAATTCAGTAACTAGTTTTGCTGTGTTATCCAAGGATGGCTTATCAATTCTCAGTAAATCAAGTTGAGTAAGTACAGGAATAACTTCAGTTACATAAAAAACGTATGCACACCAAAATGGCTGGTTGACTGAGATAATAGTTCCTTTTACTTTAACCAATGAATTTGGAGTAGTTGACTGCAAAATCTCTACTAGATTCTTAGAATCAACTTCAAATGTCTCCAGTTCATTATTTTGTTGGTCTTTGAGTTTCAAACGATTTAGTGAAACTCTGACAGGAACATTTTCTTCATTCAATACATAAGATGGCATTGGGTTAGGAATGCCGCTTACGGAACAAATTACTTGAAGTGGTTTGCCAACATATTCCTCTTGCTGGCATTCTAGACAATTAACAGACTTAAAATCACCCTCTGAAAACTCAGGGTTAGCTTTTACAAAATCCGTTAAACTAGAAATTGCATCATTATCTGCTAAATCTAACATTGCTATTTTAAAACCACTTTTGAATACTATTTTTTTAATCATAAAACTTTTCCGATTAATGCCCTTATTTGGGCACGGTGTTAATCGAATGATCAAGTTTTGAAACAAGATCATTTAGTACTAACGATACACTTTTGATAAAGCGAATCGTTTAAGTGTGAATTACGCGAATCTAAGCAGCCGATTGTAGTTCGGTTGTTCAATTCATATCCGTTAATTTCCCCAGCTGTCGCTATTGTACTACAAAAGCACCGTGAAGGGGTTTTTGTTTTATTCCGTGTACCTCCTTTGATTAGTATTTGTAGAATTTCTTCGGAGCCGATAAGAAGATAGAAAGTCAGATCTGTTCTAGAATGCGCATTCATTTGGGTTAAAAACAACTTTCTACTTTCCAACTTTTTCTCGTCCTCTTTTTACTGTTTTCTATACTTAACAGTAAATTCGCTCAAATTGTTTCATAAAACTTAAAGTAATAATGGAGGGCTTGTCCAATTTATTTTAATAGGCACTTGACTCTAGCTAGATGAATAGTTTATACTGTTATAAAAGAACAACAGAAAACCCGACAACAGGCAACGATCCCGCTAGGGAATATTAACTTCTAAATCAATTATAAAACCATGAACGAAAACAGATTTGCCACGCTAGATTTCTATCTGGCAGCATTTTTAATGGCCAGCAGTTGTAAGCTTTCCGATTATTACAGAGAGAAGGGTTTCACAACCTTTGTTTTTACTGAGGATAAAAAACTGATAACCTTAGTAAAGGAATACTATTCGGAGAAAACATTAATCGAACCAATTACACACGCAAGAGCTATTAAAAATCTCAAGTCGCTGATTCATAGCGCAACTATATCAACAAGTAAACCACCATCTAAAAATGAATTTAATAAAACAAGTTACAGGTCGTAATGAACAATCCATATACGATTACTTAAAAGAATACATTCCAATTAAAGAAGTTGCAGATCGTTTGAATCTGCAATATGAAGAAACAGCAAAGTCCCTCAAATGTTCCTGTCCTTCTGGGCACCCTTCTATAAGTGGTAGAAGTTTTGTAATGGATACTACTACTAATCTTTTTTATTGCTTTAATTGCTCTTCGAATGGATCAGTAATTGATTTAGTCATGCTTTCTCACGGTTGCAATCTTTTTGAAGCTGTAAGGTGGTTAATAGAAAATTTTGGACTACAAAACAAAATCGATGTTTCTCTTATTAGAAATATATCTTTATCACAAATTCAAATTGATACAGAAGTTAATCGTCGGATTTCTCACCAGCTTTATGAAGAAGTTGTTCGTTGGGGAAAAGATAAACTATATCAGGAAGAAGGCAAAGAAGTCCTCAACTACTTAATTAATCAGCGAAAATATGAACTTGACAAAATAAAGGAGACAGAGTTTTTCTACTTCCCATCATCGGAGGAAATAAAACTTCATCTAAAAGAAATATTTCCCGCACTCCGAGAACAAATAAAAAAACTTCCGTTAAGAGGTATACTTGGTGATGATGTGCGATTAGCATTTCCTTATAGAAACCGCTTGGGTATGATAACTGGTATTATTAAAAGGGTACCAGACAGAAAGGGTCTACAAAAATTCAATAAAGATAATTCGCCTAAAAAGGATAAAGATGGTAAAGATATTTTTGAGCGTTATGACAGCACATATAAAACATTAAAGCAAGATTTGTTCGGCCTTAATAAAATTAAAAAAGAAGAAACACTTCTTATCGTTGAAGGTTATCCAGATGCAATTTACCTCCCCACAATAGGATATAAAAATGTGGTTGCATTGGGGCAGGGTTTGTTTAGTAAGCGACATATACCTGGATTAATTTCAAAAAAGATAAAGAATGTTATTCTTGCCCTTGACAATGATAAGGTGGGACCCCAAAATACTCTTCGGGCAATTGATATATTACTAAACTCAACAAATATAAACGTATTTGTTCTTGAACAAACAAATCTTAGTCCTCATAAAGACCCAGATGAGTATGTTCGCGCTAATGGAGTTGAAGAGTTTAAGAAGTTGGTAAGGAAAGCAGAAGAAGCAGAGATGTGGAAGCTAAACCAAATTTGCAAACAAGAATGTTTTGAAACAGCCATTGGGAAAAGATCAGCTTATGAAAAGGCACTTAACTTTGCACAACTTATCAGAAATGAAATAACAAGAACTGAATACTTTTCAGTAATGACCAATAAGTTTGATAAAAATAAAACTGACTTGATTGCTGACTATCGTAAAATAAAAGCAAACAATAGAGTAACAAATTATCGTAAGGAAAAAGAAGAATTCTCAGAAAGATTAAAACAAAAGTATGTGCCATTTATTGAGAAGGCTACAAATGCTTATGCTTATTACAATAGGAATGAAGATGAGATTTATTTAGGAGTGGGGAAAGAGATTCTCGAACAAATACTTCTTTCAAATGGACAAACAATGCCAGAAATTTTTCCTGTACTGAAAGCAATCTACAATCCTTTGGTAGACAAAAAATTTGATTTTGAAAAAGAGCATTTCAATTTGTTTACTCCTTCAATATACATGTTACTTCAAAGAAACAATAAAGAAATAGATCTGCTGAGCAGCTGTCCAAGTATTTCAAAGCTTCTTAGCAACCTTATCCCAAAACAGGAGGAACGTGAAAGGTTTATTAACTGGCTGGCTGGAATTATACAGACAAGAGAAAAGCAATTAACTGCCTGGGTGTTTAAGGGTGTTCCAGGAACAGGTAAAAATTTACTAAGAGAATACGTATTGCAACCATTATTTGGTTCAAGACAAGTAATTCAAGTAGAGGACCAAATGCTGGAGTCGGAATTTAATGGTTACTTAAAGAATGTCATGATGATAGCGTTTAATGAAGTTGCTAATAAAGATAACAATTCACGTAATAGTGTGAAGTCAAAGATAAAAGCAATTATTACAGATAAGGAAATCTGGATAAATGAAAAACAAATAAGACCCTTTCCTATTGAAAATTTTGTTAATTGTATATTCTTCAGCAATGAAGGTGTGCCAGTTTTAATAGAAGAAGGAGACAGACGATTTAATGTTGTTGCCACTGGAAAACCTCTAAGAGAATTAAGCTGGTTTAAAAATAATCCCAAAGAATTCATTGCTTCTATTTCCGAAGAAGTTCCAGTGTTTGCTCAATTCTTAATGAATTATAACTACAATCCGATTGATGCTAACACAGTAATTATGAATGAAGAAAAAAGCGCTTTAATTAAAGTTGGTATGAATAGATTTCAAGAATTTGCAAAATATCTAAAGGAACAAGATGTTGATTGGTTTAATGAAAATATATCAGCTGAAAACTACAGCCCAATTGCAGAGATAAAAAAAGAAGACATCGAAGGAAAAATTCTAAAAGAGACAGCTTTGAAGTTGTTTAATAGTATTAATCCAAAAAATGTTGAGACAAAAACATCCTTAACAGTGAAACTAGCAGTCTATGGTATTGTAGCAGAAAGATTAATTGATCAAAAAGGTAAACGACAACAGTATTATAAATGGTAAGTAGTTCAACCATACTAACCCTGGTTCAAACCATACTTTGACAAGAATATAAAATGATGATAATAGAGCAAAAATGAATCTAAACCATATGTAACCATACTATACCATACTTTATTTAACCTAGCTAGCTAAAAAATATATTATATAATTATTAATTACTAAAGACTAGCATTCAGAAAGTATGGATAGGTATGGTTTAGTATGGTAAAGCCCGAAAACAAAATGAAAACAAAGGAAATAGTAAATATCAAACTATGGTTTATACCAGGGTAAATGTGGTTTAGGGTTGTGTAGATTGAGTAGGATACACAACGTAAATAAATATGTAATGGAGAAATAAAATGAATAACAAATTAACAATGGAAAAAATGCCTTATTGTGTTCGTGATGCTGGCGATGGATATTATTTAATATTAAACAGGGAATACAATTCAGTCTATATTTTATATGATGACTGCCCCATTTATTTTAAGCTAAAGGAGCTAACACCAGTGGATGCATCTCGTATTTCATATAAGGGTGATCCAGATATGACTGCTATTTATTTATATGATGATGACTCAGACCCTACTCTTAATGTGTGGAATATGCGGGAATATTTGGAGAGAGTAGATTTATTGAAGAAGCTGTATCAAGATGAATTGTAGAGTTAGACAACCCAAAACAACCCAGGTAGTGAGCGGTTATGAAGTTGCCCATGCTGGTTTCTGCATGGGCAGAAATAAAATCAATAATAATATGAGGTAGAAATAATGGGAAAGTATTTTTATAAACAACAAGAGCACAAAGCTAAAGTTGATAAGGAACGAGGCGATCAAATAAGAAAGGGAAATTATATCCCGTGGAGATCCATAGAGAGTAAGGTCCATAATGAACAGATGATACCAACGGAGATCCGAGAGAGGGAATGTTACCCAGACTATGTAAGTGATTGGGCTAAAATGAACAAAATTAATCAGTAATGACAAACTGACATTCTGACACATGAAAAAATTAGAGCGGTTATTCACTGCTCTTACAAGCTAGTTTCAATCTCTTTTCTTGACAACAATATCTTAATATTTTAAGTTGAGACAAGAAAAGTGTTCATTCTAAAACTTCGGGGGAAACGATAAACCAAAAATAAAAAAGTAAGGCAATATAGATTTTATTTGAGTGTTAGGTTGTAGAAGAAAAGCAGCAAATCGTGAGGACGATATTTAGGCACTATCTATTTTCATATATCGAGAAAAGAATACAAATTCTAAATAAATGGATTGTATATATTCAGCACCGAGCATATATATATTCCTTAACCAAAAAAGCTGTGCAGTATTAGTATAAGTTATATGTTTAGGAGTTTCAATGAATTCAAACTTAGTTATTTCTGGAATGTTTATGGAGATGTCTCGTGGTTTTATTAATCAAGAGATCGAATTCCAAAAGCAGAAAGATTTGAATTCAACTTCAGATATTCCAGAAATAGTTCAGTTGAATATAAAATTCACTCAATTTGCTGGCTCTGTAATTTTTAGCATATCTGCTCTTGAAGCTTTTGTTAATCTTAATATCTACGATATACTCTATGACCGATTTCAACTTGAAAAATTCAATACCCTCCCAAATTATGAAGTAATTAAAAATAATATCGAAGACTTCAAACTAAAATATTCTGATGAAGTAAAGAGAGAAGAACTATTCAAAAATGAAAAGCTAACGAAGAAAATAAATAAGCTGTATAAATGTTTCGCTTTAAAATTATTGTCTGAAAGTCCAAATAATGAAGATAAAAAACTATGGAACAATTTAGAAAAACTTCAATTCATCCGAAACGAATTAGTACATCCTAAACCAAATTTCATTGAATCAAATGTTTTCAGAGATTTTTTTAACCAAACGGAAGAAGAATTTACTGAAAGCTTATTGACTCCAATGAAAATACGAGAAAAATTATTCAAAGGTACTCCAGTTTTCCAAGTCAATCAGAACAAAAACGTTATTCTTAACAAATATATTTTCAAATACAATGGTGAAGCAATTTTAGAGCATGTTTTTCTGACGAGTACAGAATATGATATTAACAACGTCCAAAAATGGAAAACACGATGGACATTATAATTAAGTTATTACAATACGGAGGTATCTGTGAAAAAAATAGTTAATTTAATAACTCTTCTCAGTTTATTAATAATTTCTTTTGGTTGTGGTGCATCAGTTAAACCCACTGTTTATGAAGCGCAAAAAATAAAAGGAATTAAAATGTGGAAAATGGACTTCAAATATGAACCTGGAGAAATTGAAAGAAAAATAGAAAATGATGTAAATAAAGAAGTGAAAATAACTACTGGCGGAAGAATTTCTAGAGATTTACAATTGAAAGATGATATTAATTATTTTCTGAAAGATAATTATGAAGTAAATTTAGATAAAACTGGTAATCTTGCCGAAGGTAAAATATTACTTAATCCAGTTTACTCTTATAGTGGTCACTTCAAATCTGTTGATGTTAGCTTTGAAGATAATAATGGCTTAACACTAGCAAGAGTTCGTGTACAAAATGGTGATAAGAATTTGACAATTAAAGATGATTATGATTTTGCTGAATATGTAGCAGATGCAATTGCAGAAATTATTAAAGAATAATAACGCACATACAAGTGGCTCAAGGCGACAGCGTATTCGCTTTCGGCATTATGAAAATATCAATGTTAGTCGTTCCGTTTCAAGTTTCTTGTTCAAGGTAGTTCTGTTATGAAAGAAATTTCAAATTTTAAAAATGTTTAACAACATCGGCATTGTTGTTCTGGGCTGCGCCTTAGCCACAACGCCGTTATAAGTTTTTAATGAAGTATGATTACTAATAATAATTTTTTTGTCCTTGATGTGAATTATTTAAGAAAGCCTGAGTTAAATCTATTACTCAATAGCTCGAATGATGTTTTTTTTGTAATAACAGAAAACGTAATCGTTGAAACAATGAAAAGTAAAGATTGGGATTATATCTATAAAAAGAATTTTGCAATCATCAGCCAGTATCCTGAAAAGATTTATGTTTCTTCACCAATAGGTAATCTTCTTGAATATGAAAGACGAAATAAAAAAGCATGCGTGGAGATATTTAATGACAACTCAACTGAAGAAATAAGAATTATTCTAACTGAAATGAAAAATGGCAATTATGAATCCCTGGACAATACTATTAGAGAAAATATTTCAATTGCTCAGCAACATGCGCACTCTGAATTATTAGATCACAAGAAGATCAAAGATGCTTGGGTAACAATCCATAAAGATTTTATGGAATCATCGGGATCAATTTTAAGAGAACATTTAAGAAAAAAACGCCTTTCTACAGATCAACTATATAATTTGACCATTCAAGCAATTGATGAAATTTATTGTAATGAAAAGAAATTCTTTGGAGATAGTTTCAGCAAAGAAGAAATAAATAGCTTCAAGGAAGAGAATTCGCTTTTCTATAAAGTGTTTGCTTCGCTGGTATATAATAGTCTATGGTGGCAAATGAAAAAAGGGTTAGAAAATATGGATGAGAAAAAAATTACTAATGAAAAATTTGATATCGATAATATATTAATTGCTCTTTATGGTAAAGGAATATATTCTGATGAAACTTATGTAAATGAATTATACGGGCATATTAAGAAAGTATTAGAAATTAAATTCAAAAACTTAAAACTCGCGCCTCAACAACGACCGCTTCTTTTCAAGGAGGCATTGAAGAAGTAATATGGTTTGTTAGCAAAGTGAAGTAAGTAAATAAAGTTGTTCTAAAAAATAAATTAGTTAAAAATTATTGGCAATGGTTTTTCATTTCGTCCTTGCTGTGTTGGGCAGTGGATGAAAATCAACGACGTGGTTTGTAACAATTTAGTTTATTTCAAAATAATGGAGAATAATTGTGAAAGTTAATTCTAAACAAGCTTTTATACTTATAATATTTTTGCCAATGCTAATTATGCTAACTAACTCCCTTATTAATACAAAAGAAATAGCTCTAATTATTATTACTCTTATATTTATATATATTTGGATTCGCCTGATGCTAAGGTTTTTTTCTATATACGGTGATCCAGATTCGAGTGAAGTGATATTTAACAACATTTCGAAACTACATATCGATAAAAAGATTTGTCCCATTTGTCGTGTTCGTGAATCTTCAACACATTTGTTGTCCGTGGGCTATAGAAAAAGATTTTGGAAAATTGCCTATAGAATATTTTATATAACATATTCATTTGAAGTAAATGAACTAACTACGAAAATAAATATTTGTGATGTTTGTAAGGATAGATATCTTTTTCTCAGTAATTATAAAATACTGTCCATATTTTATAGAAATCCAAGTAAGAGGGTTTTGAAAAAAAAAGTTGGTTACCTAATAGGTCTACAATTCCCATTTGAAAAATGGAATATCTCTTAAAGTTTTAGTTCAGCGATAGGTATGTTTAGCATATTTAATAATGTTTATATCTAATATGCAACTTAAGATGGATAACTATGGGTGATCGTGTCGTTCTTAGATTGGCTTGTTTTTGAAAAGAAATTTTTGATGCAAAGGAATAACATAATCAGTAATACAAAAAATTGGCGACGCAAACTTTTTAGCAGCGTTTTAGTTGCAACAACGTTATATTTCAAATAATTATGAACATTGAGAATAAAACAGTCTCTTTTTTGGATTTCTTAGGATTTAAGAATCATATTAATAACACTCCATTATTAGAACTTGCTAAAAAATATCAGCAAGTGATAATCAATGCAGATGCTATGAATAGAAAGTTTCAAACTGATTTAAGACCTAGTCTATTTACTCAATTAAAACACAATGATACATTTTGTTGGAAAAAAATATTTTCCGATTCAATTATATTAGTATCAAAGGATAATTCCGTGGAATCTTGTCTTATGTTGTTATTATATACATGGAAAATAATGCAAGCCTGCCTGGCATCAAAAATGCCTGTACGTGGTGGTATAGTAAACGATGAGTTCTTTATGGATAAGGAACATGATATTTTTTTAGGTAAAGCATTGACAAAAGCTTATGAATTAGAAAATCAACAAGACTGGATTGGTATTTCAATAGATGATAGTATTAATAAGCGATTTCAAAATATCTTCTCTTTCAAGGATATACCTTATTGGGACAACGTATTCTTATTTTACGATGTTCCTTTAAAAAATGGACTTACAAAAAGAATGCGAACTATAAATTGGCGATTTAATTTCGTTGTTGATAAGGGGACTAAATCATTATTCCCTAGTTCAGCTGATATTAGGGTTCAAAAGAAAATAAATAATACTTTAGACTATGCTAAGTATGTAGTAAACAGCGGTGCAGTTTATACCAATGATAATAATAATGTTCCAATAGAATTTAGTGTTTTTTGGGTTGGTGCAACTCAACCACCCTTTAGTCATGGTGATGAATATTGAAATATAACCAGCGTCTCAAGCGGACTGTTTCAATCAATTGTAACATTTGCAGTTTGTCTTTAATTAGGTTTATGAAGATTAGTAGTAATTAAATAACATAAACAGTAAATCGTGTTTTTGGCGATGTATACTGTGCGGCAGCCGCTTAAACACAACAATGTTATATATTTATGATTAATAATCATAGTCAAAATACAGATAGCTTTGTGAAATGGTTCGATTCTTTACCAAAAGATTTGGTTGAACAAAAGACAAAGGAAGAACACGAGAAAACAGTCCTTCAGTATGAAGACTTTCGTTCAAACTATGTTCAAGGTAAATGTTATTTGTGTCAAGCTCCATTAAAAACATTTTCCAGTAGAAAAATCTGTTTACATTATCTCCTCCGACCAAAAGGTTTTCAAAAAAAGCACTTTGTTCCAATATATCAGAAATATTCTTTTCACCAAATCCAAGCATATTTAAGGTGGCTTGCCAACAAGGATAAACCTTTTGGTAATATAAATAATCTTACTGATGAAATGAGTGAAGGCAAATTATTTGAAATTACGATTAAGTATAAACATCTTGAATGGTCATTCTCTTGTGCTAACGGTGATTTTCTTGGTCATAATGGCTCTGTTGAATCTCAGAAACCTCATTACCACTTTCAAATGCGAATTGACAGTTTACCATTTATAAATTATAGTGATTTTCATATACCTTTTTCTGACTATGATTTATTTATTATCAATATGAAAAAGGAACATCCAGAAAAAATCTTACATAGTTATCCATTCGGCGAAGGCATGGAAGAAGTTTTATCTGAAAAAATAATTGAAGAAGTCATTGAGCACACATCATCATCAGAATCAGAGGATAATGCTACATTCAAATTCGACACTTTTATCGAAGCCAAACCTGGTGAAACACTTAATATGGATGAAATATCAAAAATTATTGAAGAGAGCAATCGAACTAAGAAACCAATGGCAAGTTTATTAAAAAATATTGATGCTAAAGTCACTACAATAGTTAGTCCTGCAGATGGAGTTCCTAAAATTGCGAAAAGAACTCCAAGAAGGAGGAAGTAAAAATATAACCCGCAACTCAAAGCGACCGCTTTAAACGTTGCGGCATTTGTGTGGTTATAAAGTTGTAATGCAAAAGTTAGTTGCTCTTTGAATGTAGTTAATAAAATGAATTATTAAATAAATTATTGGCGTTCGTTTTACAAAGTTGCATTGCTTTTATGGGAGGCGGCTTAAAAACATCGATGTTATATGTGTAAGGAGCGAATTGAATTATGAGATTTCCAAGTGGTTTTAAAAAGTGCTCAATTTGTCTAAGTGAAGAATCGCTTACAAATGAGCATATAATTCCAGAATCGTTAGGTGGTTTTGTAGAAGCAAATTTGCAATGCGCTAAATGTAATAATAATGATTTAGGTAGTAAATTAGTCTCAAAGGCCAAGCGAACCTACACAATTAGATTAGCCATTCATGCATTAAAAAGTGAACTACCAAGTCTATTTGAATCAATCGAAGATGGGCAATTATATTCAGCTAAAAGATCAGATGAAGCAACAACAACTGCATATTTTAAGAAGGGTGAAATAGTTTCCAAGGCTGGACGTGAAAAAGATGGTTCTTTGATAATCGATAAGAAAGACTCTGAAAATAGTTTAAAGAACCAACTGAAGAAAGAGGGTCTTTCCGATGATCAAATTGAATCGAAACTAAATGAATTTAGTAATCTAAAAGTTGATCAACCATTCCAAATATCAAATACAATTAAAGTCATAAAAAGAAAATTCATTTCACTTTTCCCTTTAGCTGGTGATGTTGATATGGATGACAGAATCGTTACCTTAATTGCATATAATTATCTATGCATTACTATTGGGGAAACAGTTCTTGATGAGTATTTCAATGCTGTAAGAAATTTTATTCGAAATGAAGTGAAAACCGATAAACTTCTTGTAGAACAGTTCCCTTATAACGGTCCATATAAACCTTATCACAAACTATATCGTGAAAATTTAGCGGATGGGACAAAGGTAACTATTGTTCTTTTCGGTTCTATAGCCTATGTCGTTTCATTCTTGCAGGTGAAGATTATGACTGATGAGAATTATGTGATAATACAAGATTTAAAAGAAAAGAAAATATATTTCGCAGAAACAATTGATGATGCAAAGAATAATATATTCTTTGTTATGTGAAGCACAAACGAGCCAATCAAAACGAACGCTTTTTTCGCATTTGGCAACTACTTTCTAAGTAGTATGTCTTGGAGGATGCCGCGTATTGGCAATATCATTATTTTAAATATTTGATAGTAATTCATTAAGGTGGATTTATGGCAATTGGGACGAGAATCAAACCAAAAATTTCTACTGAATTTATTAATTCAGATGGAAGCCGAGGAACTCGATCAAAAGATGAGGACTGGCAAACAGTTCGTTATCGCATATTTGACAGATTGAGAAGTATGCTAAGTGTTAGTGAATTAAATGTCCATTTACTTCGAGGTGTAAGTGCTTATAGAGTTGCGGCTTATGAACCTGCACTAGAGTATTTCGATGAGGCAGTCAAAATTCACCCTGAACTAGCTGAGGAAATACGTCCTCATATACTTATATGTAAAAGAGTTCTTTCTGCTAAAATGACTATAGAAGATCTCTCATATCGCGACAAGCTTGAAAAATGGAATGCAGTTCCTCGATTTATCAAATTCTTTAAAAGATCACCTGAGGTAAAAATACGGTGTAAATATTGCGGACATTATACACGTTACATTAATCCTGAGGAAGGATTCGCGTATTTCAATCGAAACAACTGTGAAATATGTCACAGAGGTTACCCAGTTCCAGATTTTGCATGGGATGGTATAGATGGACAAGCTTACATTTATTATCGAGGTTCAGTATCAGAGAAAGAGTTCTACAAAGAATTTGAAGACGAATATGATGTTTTTCCTGATCATACTTTCTTCATGGAAAAAACTAAAAACTCATAAATAACATGAATATGAATTGCACCATTTCAAAAGAGCAAACAAAAACATGTAAAAATTAAGGGAAGCGCATATATGCTTTAGTTCTTTTCAAAGGAATTGAATTCATCTCATGAAATTTCAAACTTTTTACGAAAGTCAACTGGGGCCCAAACTAGCCCCGCCCAAAGAGACCCTACCTTATAGTTAACAAACACATAGCTCATCATCTGAATTCAAGAGTACGTTCAGATTCCGAAAACAAATTCAAAAACATAAATTTTTTTTGTGGAAAATTTAATCTAAACAATAGCGGGCTGATCTGTCAAGGTTCCTAAGGTAATTCTACTGGAGCTGCCTTCTCAACGATTTCCGATATTACTTCGTAGTATACTTTATCAATATCTTTTCTAAAAAAACATGTGATTGAATTCTTCTGTTGGTCATGAACCGATTTACAGATGGTATAAATTAACTCACGGGTAATTCGGGAGAAGCCATACAACAAAGGCTGTGGCAAGTTTTTTGAATCTATATTGTTGATTACTTCAAATTCTTGTGCCATTTATATCTCTCTAGTATGTTTACGCTTTCTACAAGATTTGGAAAGTAGTAATGTCAAACATATCTTGATTACTATATTACATAAACAAATTTACCTTGTAGTACTCAGAAAAACAAAGGAAAGTACTGCACAACAATACACTCTCAATAAGATTCTTAATCTAAACAAGAGAAGGGCTTCTCTTGTCTTAACAACTAATTTACTCTCCGCTTAAAAATACATATCAATTTTTGCGGTCTAACATTGGGCTGTATTCCAGTTACATAAGTGTTATTCCCAAAGTTTGGGTATGCTGTTTCCATCTCTAAAGCAGTTGAAACCAGTTCCCAACCCTGCACACCTAGAATCATCAAATCATTTTCAGAAATATTAATTGTTGAATATCTCAAAGCACTACTACCAGTTCTTTCATTTCCGTTTGTAAGAAAACTTACAACCTTGTAATCGTACATTGGAGATTTAGGTTGTTTAGGGTAGTGCAGGATGAGAATCAGTAAAAGGAGAGAGCAAACAAGAAACTTGAAAAATATTGAAGACCATATTACTTGTTTAATGCGAGAAAATATTTTTGTTAACATAAATTACTCCTGTTGTTTATATGAAAATGCTACAGCTTAAATAAGCGGCTTACTTCAATTTGGTATCCAGCACGTAACCGTTGCTGAACATTATGAGAGATGTAGTATGTGAGAAAGTTATACAACACCCACATGTTTTTAGCCTTTTGGCTTCGTTCATCTTCTTGCTCTTCAACATACTTCATTACTTTCTTTCCCAATTTGTTTTCAATTGACATACGAATTGCATCAGTTACTTTTTCATTTAAGAGCTGTTCTATTCGGTGTTTAATTACTGGGATCTTTTCGTATGTTGTTTCTACTTGCTGATTGAGGTTGTTTATGTTGATCCCCGCTGTGTGCTTTGAGTAGAACTTACTTAACACTTGCCCAAAGATCATTCCATTTTTACAGATGGCTCTAATAGCACCCCAAAACATTCTTACACCTTCGGAACCGTCATAGCTATTGTGCAAGAATAAACTAAGACTTACATCACTACGTCCATCGGAAAAGACTAGCTCTGGGAAAGTTACTTGCAAACGCATACGGTTTGATTCTACGTATGAATGAGAACTGTCAATGAACCAGCTTGTATCAAGCATGTTAAGTTGTTCCATTAGCGGTTTAATTACTTCGCTGTTCGGAACGATTTTGTAGGTGTGATTCATTATACTTATCAATTCTCCACTGTCCCGCCTTACAATGGCTTTGTAGTCTGTTGTTAGAAGAGGAGATTTGTTTTGAATATCAGAATGAAATACTTCACGTTCCATAACGGGGAATAAGTATGGTGATAATCTTTTTTCTAATTCGGTTGTCATGTTAACCTCCTAATTAGAAAATGATAATGTGCCCTTGGTACGAGCAATGAATAAACTAATTGCTAGTTTGTCTATTGGAACAGAATTAAATCTCTTAGCAAGAGATATACTTTGTTCCAAACTTTTTTCCATTGCTGTATATAGGAAATCATCATTAGGGTTAGTTTGGTTGTTTGTTGTTGTGCTAACAACATCCTCACCAATCTTTTTTACATCCCAAGCAACAACGATTTTACTTCCGCGACTTGCAGCGAGCTTAGTTACCATCAACTCATCATCTTTCTTGTAAAGCTTAAGTTGCTTATGTAAATCATCTGCTGCGAAAAGTGAATATTCACTTTTGCCGTCGCCATTAAGAATGTTGTATAAGTGATATGTTCCGAATTTAGAAGTTCCTTCTACACATTCATTATATAACAATTTAATCTTCGTCGGTTTGTTCACTTCCAATTCCATTTTTGGACGTTCCATTTGTACCTCCATTTTGTTTTAGTTTGATTGAAAATTTGTCAGATGACTCTACGAGAGTAGTCCCTAGTGGAATCTTCTTTGTCATTTTGTAAAATGCTTTGATCTTTGTAAGATCTGGTTTAACCACTTCTGGTGTAACAGTAGTTAATTGCGAGAGATTATCATTTAGTAAAAACTGATCCAGGTTTTCTATAACTAGTTTCTCTGTTTGTTTGCGAAGGAGTAGCTGACCGTGAGCAAGATCAATTGTTCGTACAGATGATTCTTGTTCACTCATAAATGCTTCCAGCTTCTTAGTAAGCCACTCGGCATGTTCATTTAGTTTTGCACTTTTTTGTATTGCCCAATCTTGAATGATTTGCTTCTCGTCTTCAGCTTGTGATAGTATGCGTGCTATATCAGAATTAAGAGAAGAGATTTCCTTTAAGACCATATCAACGTGTGCTAATTGCATCTGTTCTTCTTTGGCTTCTATCTCTTGAAGCATCTCATCAAGAAAATTGAGTTCACTCATTTGTTCCTCCGTTTCTTGTCTTTGTTCATTTGCGACATTGCCTCAATAGCGGCTGCTGCTAAACCTTGTAGTACAATGATTATTAAATTCACGAATCCTCCGCGTTAGTTTGTTCGTTATTCTTATACCCAAAACAAGAAGTATTTTGTTAATTGAATGATATATCAAAGTTTTTCCACTTAATTGATACATGGAAATTAGAATTACTTGATAAAGGAGGGCTCTACACATATTTTTACAATGTCGAAAGGACACTTATTGTGATTACTCTTTAATAAGCAGAATGGTAACTGGAAACGGAAGCCAAGCACAATTGAGATAAATCCCGTAGACACAAATCGTTTTGATTTGTTCTTTGCCAAAGCCTTCATAATGAGATGTCTGTTGAGGGGGTGAAGGAATTAGATGAAATAATTTAATTTCTTAAAAAGAACAAAAGAAATGATTAAAGCCAAAATATTATTTCCTTTCCCTATTAATACAGACATTCTCAATGATAATTGTTAATTAGAGTTATGAAAAGCGGATGATAGATTTTCATTGACGGATTTATAAAAAACATTTCATTTTTAGTAATTGTACGGTATTGGATTTACTAAAATAGTTGTATCTTTATTTATATGTGAACATGATAAATATGATCTAAATAACTGGGTGTGTTGGTACTTGCACTGAATAATATTTAACAGAGCAAGGAATTGACACAATGCAACAAGGAGTTTAAATTACATCTCAGTTAGAACGTTGTCCTGGGAATTTCAACGGAGAACGGGGCAACATCAAGTAATCAGTAACGTATAAGCCAATCAAGGCGGACGCTGTATTCGCATTTGGCATTTGTGTAATTATTAGCTTTGTTCTTCCGTATAGTGTTACTTTGTAGAGTAGTTCTCTTAAATAAATTTTTTATAATTATTGGCTGTTGTTTTTTAAGCGGCATTGCTGTTCTGGGGCCCCGCTTATTGGCGAAGTCGTTATATTACATAAATATGAGGTTTGTATGAAAGTATATTTTAAAATATTTGGCTGGTTGTTATACATAGTAAGTGTTATTGCATATTTGTTTTTATGGGTTGAAGCTTATAAATATATTTCCGATAAAATTGGATCTTTTTTAACGATTGTTCTTATTTTAATTACAAATGTTGTCGGTCCACTTTTATATATAATATGGCATTGGATCGATGATGGCTTTCCTTCAAATTATTTTTTCGTTTGGATTGGTGCCCTCGTTGTTTATTGGATCGGTAGTTTTATTGTAGGACTTTCAAGTGATAAGTAATTATTTTAATTTCTCGAATATTATAAAGGTTGTTGCAGTGTTTCTTTTAGTTTATGCAACAGCCCGCCATCAGTATAGTTATTATACATTTTTAAGATGGTACGTTTTTCTCTCTTCAATTTATTTTGCTTATTCTTCAAATGAAGCCAAAATTAAAATATGGTTTGTATCCTTTTCTATAATTGCCCTTTTATTTAATCCAATAATTCCAATTTATCTAAACAAAGGAATATGGTCTGTTATTGATGTTATATGTGCAATTATAATATTCGTATCCATATTTTATTTACCTAAATTTAAGAATAGATAAAATATGTAGGATCGAGAATTTCCATTTACTTTAAAAATATGTTATTCTCTTTTTTTCATCTAAGGTGCGTTCGGAATGTTTTTAAGCATAATCATATGGTTCTATAGTGACCTATCATTTCTATATAAGCTAATCATATTCGTTTTCTTAGTGTTATATTTTATCCTAAATATTGAAATAGGAAAGGGATTGAAGAAACTTAAGAAATGGTCATTTATAGTTGCAATAATATTATGCCTTTTACAAACTATTTCCGTTTTCCTCGGTTATTCTGATTTCTCAATATTCACAATAGCTTGTATTGTTGCAATTACTTTGCTCCTCACAGTTAAAAATCTATTTTGGCGCGAAGAAAATATTACTTACGATGATGAAATTAACATAACCCGTTTTACAAGCCGACCACTTTAAACTGTTCGGCATTTTAGTAATTATAAAGTTGTGTTGTAAATGTTAGTTACTCTTTAAGGTTGATTGTAATAAAAAGTTTTTATAAAATTATTGGCGTTCTTATTTTCAAAAGCATTGCTTTGTTGGGCGGACGGGTGAAAAGCCACGCCGTTATATGCTATCATAAAACTATATTTTTATAATAATAGAATTATTTAATATTCATATTGAGACAGTTACTAATTATTTAGGAACAGACAATGCTTAAAAGAATAGCCGAACACTTCAAAACTCAAAGAGCAAATGCCAAAATAAAAAGAATAATCAAGCTTGCTTACTCTATTATTTTCTCAGAAAAATATAACTTTTCAAATGGCAGTGGAGTTGAATATTTTATAAAAGAAATTGAAGAGAACTGTAAAAACCGTATCGAAACACTCCAAGCATATTCATTAATAAATCTTTTTTTATATAATGAAATTCCAATAGAAGATGTTGAAAAACATCAGAATAATTTCCGTGAATTATTAAATGATATTCAACGAGAAGATAGAAGTGAAGAACTTCTAGAAGCAGAATTAGAATTGGAGACACTCAAACTAAAAACAAACTTATTGTTAATGGATCTTTATGTTAAAAATGGGAAGAGTGAATGCGATAAGAATAAATTTTCTTATGGAGGGTTGATTTATAGATTAGAGAAAGCAAAGAAAGCTTTTGCTTCGTTAGAAGAAAAAGATGATTTTAAAAGACGAGCAGATGAATTAAATGAGACACAAGAACAAATAAAAATGAAACTAGAGCAAGATAAAACAAAATAATAAACCGCATATAACATGCCAATCAAGCGGACGCTGTATTCGCATTTGGCATTTTATAAATTATGTAGTTAGTCGTTCCGTTTCGGCTAACTTGTTTAAGGTAGTTCTATTAAATAACATTGTTGCAAACTGCGCTTACGATGAAAGTTAAGCACAGTTTACTAAATCATTAGCTGTTGTTTTTTAAGTGGCATCCTTGTTCTGGGGCGCCGCTTATAGATAACGAAGTTAGTAACAATTAATTTGAGAGGTAATTATGTCATTGTTTTCATCCAAATCCAAAATTGGCTCAATGGAATATTCCCGATGGTATTATGATAATTTTTTTCTTAATCAAATGGAAGAAGAAAAAGCAGATCATGATAAAACTGTGGAAGGACTTAGAATATCAATTATTGAAAAAGATAAAAGATTTAAAAAAGTTACTAAAGAAAAATTTTTGAAAGAATTTATTCCTCTCCAGTTTGAAATATTTGCTCTAGTTTGGTTGCATAAGTACGGTGACAAATCAGCAGTTGCTCAAAGTATGTTTACGAAAGAGTATTTTCGCGAAAAACAATTAGAAAGCATTTGGTTAGGTATGGAGAGATATAATAAATCAATAATTCGTTCATCTGTTATAGGTCTAGATAAGACGCAAATCGCTCTTAACAATAAAAAGAAAGCTGATATAGCAGATACTTATATTAAATTCTTTCAAGCAAATAATATAGAAATTGATGAACGTGTTGGTAGAACAATTAATCGATTATTTACTGAGATTGCATGGGCGAATAGAGTTACCCCAAGTTTTCTTATGTTGGCTTTTATTGATGTCTTAGAGATTGAGAAAGATTTTCATCCAACCGAAGAGGGACAAATATTCTTAATTACGATATTAATTGGTATTTATGATATTATAAGCGAATCATTGAGTAAAATTAAAATTGTAAATTAACAGGTTGCTTAACATGTGTCTGATATCTTCTTCTTTAATCAAAATAAAGAAAAAGGTTAAGTAATTATGAGAATTAATTAAATAGATGTTGATATCTGGCTTGGAAACATTAAAACCAACACTATAGGTGCTATTAAATATTAATAGAGATTTGAAACTTTTATGTCTAGTTCTAAAGCCTAACGTGAATAATTAGCTAACAATTTTTTATCATTGAATGTTTTTCGAAATAGATATCAATACCATGATATAAATAATGAAGAAACTATTACAAGAATTTGTTATTTCTATCAATTGCATATATCTGCATTATTTTAAGACTGAAGAGGCAAATTAAATGAATTCACGTAAATATCTTGTAGGTGTTGTTTTAATATCCTTGCTTATTTGGGGACCTGTTGAGCATTCATGGCCAGCATGGTTCGTTATACGTGTAAGTTATCTTTTAATAATTTCAATTTTAGTATGGTTTCTTCTTAAATGGATTTGGATACTTTGGAAACCAGATGCTGAAGAGGAGAACAGATTAGCAAGGGCATTATCTGCTGCTACTAGTGGAGTTTTACTTACTTTAGCTATCGTTGAGATAATTGCCGATACTCATATTGGCAACACTATGCAGGTTCAAACACGAGATGGAATTGAAGATGTAGGCGATTTTGTAATAATGAAAGGTCCCGATTTTGGAAATGCATTTATGCTCATGATCGCATCAGCATTTGCCTTTTGGTTCAGCGTTTCCAAGGAAAAATCAAAAAATTAATTAATAAGGCGTGTAGGTTCACTAAGTTTTTATTGACAAAATAGAAAAAAACCAGTACGTTAAAGGTATAAAAGTCGTCATTTAAGGTTACTTGCAGCGACAATAAATAAATAGCTAAACGCCAATGAGAATTGAACCCTCGCTATTGGCGGGGGTTTTGTGTTTTAGTGGGATTTAAACCGTATTGCATCCACTATAAAAAATGCTAAAAAGGTCATTTCTTGCCTTGTATTTTTTTATTACTGCAATTCTTAAAATCCCTCAACTTATTGTTCATAATAAAAAGGTAAATCCGAAATGAAGAAGACAGTTAAAAATTCAGCAATACTAATGCATAAAATAAAAACACTTTGCAAGAATAATTCATTCAGAGAAGCTTTTGAATTAATCGAAAGCAATTCCCACAAATATGATGATCTATTCTATTTTCTTGTAGGCTATCAGTTTTCTTCAAAGGGCCATTTGGAGAAAGCTAAAATATTCTTTACTAAAGCAATTAATATTAATAATCGCATTGGAGTTTATTACTTTGAAAGAGCGTTAATGAATTATGGCCTTATGCTTTTTAAGGAAGCCTATGATGACTGCCTTAAATATAGTGAACTTAAATATGTAGAAGAGGAATCTTTATTCGATTTCCCAGAGCAGGGAATAATTGATCCAAAGAGCAGTTTTATTCTAGGCCCCTCCTTTGATTTAGCTTTTGAAATGGGCACTGTATGGTGCCGAACTGATTTTAATCGAATAATAAATAGTAAGGATTTTCTAAATCGCCTCTCACATGGTTTAATGCATGCTTTGGAATTGGCAAAAACATATAATTTAAAAATAGTTATTAATGGTTGTATACTTGAGCAATTACTTGATACATTAAAAATGGTAATTAAATACTCATCATTTTTTTATGATAACAAGTTTGCGGATTATCAAAAACAGATTAATGAGATTCAAATACTAGAATCTGTTGAATTAAAACACAAACTTGATCCAAAAGTAAAATATTTATGGTTCACTGCTTATAATAAGTCTTTTAGTCCAGAGCTTGGTTACCATTCAGTTAATAAAAATATTGTATTTTGGTGTGTATTCTTTTACTCATGGTCCGCTGGGAAAATGGAAGGAACACCTTATTTAACAAAACCCTTTGAAAATTATTTTCATCGGAATTTAGATTATGGTATAAACAATTTGAAAAAGTATAATAGATTTATTACAAAGGAGTTGAAAAAATGCTAGGAGCTATCGCAGGAGATATAATTGGTTCTGTTTATGAATTCACTAATGTAAAACCTGAATATGATTTCAAGTTATTGCAGAAGCATTCTCATTTTACGGCTAATACTATTTTGACTATTGCTCTTGCTGAAAGTATTCTTAATAACGATTCCTATCAAGACACTTTAAAAAAGTATTTTCTTCTCTATCCAAATTTATCTTATGGTGGTTATTTTTTTGGATGGCTACTTTCCCCAAAACCACAACCATATGAAAGTTATGGAAGTGGATCGGCAATGAGAGTAAGTTCTATTGGATGGTCTTACAAGTCATTAGAAGTAGTCTTAGAGAAAGCTAAAGAGAGTGCAGAAATAACCCATAACCATATTGAAGGGATTAAAGGTGCACAGGCTACTGCTTCTGCTGTTTACTTGGCTAGAAATGGCGAAAGTAAAAAGGAGATAAAAAAATTCATTGAAAAGAAATTTAAGTATGATCTTAATTTTAGCATCAAAGGGTTAAGGAAAAATTATAAGTTTGAGGAATCTTGTCAAATGACAGTACCTCAGGCAATCTTTACATTTCTTCAGTCTATGGATTTTGAAGATTCAATCAGACTTGCTATCTACATCGGTGGTGATTCGGATACACTCGCATGTATAAATGGCTCAATTGCAGAAGCCTTCTATAGAGATATACCTCAAAAAATTAATAATGGAGTTAATACTATTTTGGATACCAGATTAAAGAAAATTGTTTATAGATTTTGCGAGCAATACCAACACAAATAAATTATCTAAAACTTTGAAAAAAGAAAAAAATAATTCAGTTCTTAAGAAATTTAACTTACTTATTAAAATTTTCTGATCGTGGCTTTATATCTGTGCTTATGACTTTTGTTTAATATCCACATTCACTCATACTTTCGATTTTATTTCATAATCCAACGAAGCGAGTGTTGGATATTTATCGATTGTTCGGTTTTAGAATATGGTGCACATAATTTTATTGAAACAATCAAAAAGGGCAATGTTATAAAGCAGATCTTTTATAGTTATTTAGGTTAGAAGGCCTAAAAAAATCTACCCCAGACATAACAGAATTATATCATTTTATCTACCGCGCCGCGCAAATGGTCAGGGCTTAAATGTGCATATATATCGGTTGTCTTAGGGTCAGAATGTCCCAACAATATACCAACGGTATATAATGTCTCCCCCGCCATCACCAGTTTACTTGCAAAAGTGTGTCGAAGTTTATGAATGTCTCCAGTGAGCTTAAGTGTTGACAAAGCTTTTTTAATCGCTTGATAAGGATCATCTTTTGAGATTATGTTCCCCAATCTATTTGTAAAGACGAATCGTTTTTTTCTCTTTTCTTGTTCTTTTAATATTTCAACCGCTCTCTTATTCAAAGGAACAGTTCTGTGTTGACCTGTTTTTGTTTGCCAATCATCTCTTGATATAATAGTTATGGAGGGATTGGAGTCGTTTAGTTTTACATTTTCCCAAACCAAATTCCTTGCTTCGTCTTTTCGTAATCCAGTATGCACTAGAAATTCTAAAAATGGCCGCCAATATGGATTGACCGTTTTCCAAATGTTTTCTAATTCTTCGTCTGAAAAAAAATCGGCTTTAGTTTTGTCAGAAATTGGATACTTAGGAATTCCAGTTGCTGGATTTTCTATGAGATACTTTTTTGTAATAGCAAAATTAAAAATTGATTTAAGATGAACATTCATTCCATTAGCTGTTTTGCGAGACCATTGAACAACGTCTTTTTTATTTTCAAGCGTCTCATCCAAACATTCTTTTATGTATTCCGTTTTAATTTTTGATATGTCGTTATAAGCTTCATTAAAGTTTTCTATCATAAATGAAGCGAAGCGGTCTTTATAATTTTTATACCTTGTCTCGCTTGACTTCCTTATCATATTCTTTTTTGTGGCCAAGAATTGATTATATAATAGTTCAAACGGAATTACTACGGGCTTGTCCTTAAAAATATCAAATTGCCCTAGAGAAAGTCTTTGTTGAATTTCTAGTTTTATTCTGTCGGCTGTATGCTTATTGCCTTCTACTACATGTCGGTGCCTTTTCCCATCAATGGTGTAATCTATAAAATAAGAGATCCCTTTTTTTCTTTTAATCTTGCGTAGGTTTACTTTCGGATATGCCATTTTTCACCGTTTTTCACTTCTTTTAACGGTATTAAATTACAAAACTGGCACGTATTTGGCAAATATACAACCCCATAAAACACGAAACCCCATAAGTTATAACAACTTACGGGGTTTGAGCGGAGAGTCAGGGATTCGAACCCCGGAAGGACTTACATCCTTAACGGTTTTCAAGACCGCCGCATTCAACCACTCTGCCAACTCTCCAATACTACTTCCCAAATTCTTTATTTGGGCTGCCAAAATTACAAAACTAACAGATTATTCCAAAATTCATTATCCATTTTTTCTAATTATCTTTCATTTATTTAAAAGAAATGTACATTTTCCCCATTTCTACCATTAATGTGTCTTTAGTGTTTAGTTTGTTTATCCCCTTAAAACCAAACTGAGCCTCAATCTTCTCATCATCAATTTTAGATATATTTATTGTGCTTAAATCCTTTATATACTGCCCCGTATATTCCAATTCCCTTAGTGTAGAGCCTGCTTTGGGAGTAAAAACAACTTTTGCATGTGCGTTATATATAAGACCTTTGCCATTTTCCCCAATTGCATAAAGAATTGGTGTCCGCAAATAAAGTAAATCTATATATAATGTTGCCGAAGAGTAATTGCTGTTTGCATCATTTATTTGCTTAGTGCCATTTATTCTTGTAAAATTATCTTCTTTGTAAGCCCTTACCTTTTCGGCGCTCCAATAACTGTTGTTGAATAATGCCTCTAAAGTTCCTTTGGAATTACTACCCGGCTCAACTATAGCAATCTCCTCCTCTTTGGAACATGACAATGCCAATAGCGCTGCTAAGCAAATGGCAATTATTGCCTTATACATTATTTGTATCCCTTATATGGCTTTATTTATTTGCAAATTAAAAAATATTTGGAGAGCTATAATTACTAGAAAATTGCATATATAAAGGGTGCTAATGCAGATCCTTTAGTCAGTACAATTATTGCGCTTAGCAGAATTAAAAAAAACAAAATAGGCATAAGCCACCATTTTTTATTCTCGCTAAGAAATTGCCATAGTTGTTTTATTGTAGAAAGTTTGCTCATATTGTTCTGTTTATCTTATTGTAAATTTAGGTTAACATTCCAGTAGTTGTCAAGTACTCTGCAAATACATTTTTTCCTATTTTTATATTATCACTTATGCAATTTACTAACTAATAAATTATAACTATGGCCAAAGATAAATCTGCCTCATCAATTCAACAACTGCCCGGCAATAAAAAGAATAAAACCCCTTTCTATTTTTATATTGTTCTCTTCTCTATTCCAATTCTCTTTTTTTTATTATTCGAATTCTCTTTAAGAATTTTTAATTACGGCCAAGACTTATCTATGTGGACTTCTTGGGGAAATGGCAAACTTGTTCTTAACCCAAATGTTGCTAAAAGATATTTCTCAAATTTGAATACCTTGCCAACTTCTGTCGAAGATGTTTTCGATTCTACAAAATCCCAAAATGCTTTTAGGGTTTTTGTTTTGGGTGAAAGCAGTGCGGCTGGCTATCCTTTTATGCCTTTGGGTGCTTTTTCAAAATATATTTATAAGCGATTGGAAATTGAATACCCCGATAAAAAAATTGAAGTAATTAATCTTGGCTTAACCGCAGTTAATTCTTATACACTCCGAGATTTTACCCCTGCAGTTCTTGAACAAAGTCCCGATTTGATAATTATTTATACAGGGCATAATGAATATTATGGCGCCCTTGGAATTGGCTCTAACGAGTCTGTAGGCAGTTCCAGATTTCTGGTTAACGCCTATTTGTACTTATCAAAATTTAAAACCGTTCAGCTGTTAAAAGATTTTATTCAATGGTCCGCTGGCTTATTCTCCTCCTCTAATCAAAAGCAAAGTGCCGGAACCTTAATGTCTAAGATGGCTAAAGAGCAGTCCATTCCTTTTAATTCCAATTCATATAAAATGGGGCTTGAGCAATTCCGAGAGAATTTAAGCGATATTATAGAGTGGACTAAAAATGCCAATGTACCAATTTTACTTAGTACTCTAACCAGTAATCTCAAAGACCAGCCCCCTTTTGTTTCAATATCAAAGAATAAAGAGCTTTCGGCTAAACTTATTTTTGAACAAGCTAAAATTGCTTTCAACAATCAAGATTATAATTCCGCTAAGGAATTGTTTTATAAAGCTAAAGATTTGGATGAACTTCGCTTTAGAGCACCAAGCGAAATAAATAGAATAATAAAATCCCTCTCGAATAGATATTCATTGCCTCTTGTAGATATAGATTCTCTTTTCAACTCAATAAGCCCAAACGGCATTGTTGGTAATAATTTAATGACAGATCACCTTCATCCAACAATTGAAGGCTATAGAGAAATGGGCAAGGCTTTTTACCATGCAATGACCCGCTTTAATTATTTGCCAAAAGGTAATGCCACACTCCCTTATTCATCAAATCAGTCTGTTATGGAATTGATTAAACTTACCGCTGCAGATTCTATTGCCGCAGATATGAGAATTAAATTGTTAAAAAACAGCTATCCTTTTGTACAAGTGCAAAATGAAACAAATCCTTTTACCAATTACATTCCTAAAAATTTTGAAGACAGTCTGGCCTTCGATTTTTTTATTCTAAAAAAAATAGATTGGATTCAAATGCATATTAAGGGGGCCGAGCATTATTTAATGAGTAACAGAATTAACGAATTTAAAAATCATGTAAATTCTGTTTTATTATATAATCCTTATCTTCAAAGCTTTAGAAGCGAGGCAGCCGAAAAATTAATAGACAAGCAGCTATTCTCCGAAGCACTTCCTTACCTTTTAGATATGTATAAATTCGAACCGGACGAATTCTCTACAAAATGGATTGGCGCCATTTTATTTTCGCAAAGTAGATTTGCCGAGGCCGAAAAATATTTAAGCCAAAGCGTTAACATTACTCCTAACGATCCTCAAACCCTGTACAATCTTGCCGCAACCTATTATAAACTTGGCAAATTCAGTTTGGCAATGGCTGCTATTAAAAATAGTTTAAGGCTGCGGCCTAATTATCCAATGGCTCGTCAATTATACCAAATATTGTTATCGGCAAACAACAATTAACATCCTTCTTTAAAATAAAAAAGCCGGATTTACTCAATCCGGCTTTGTATAAAAATCAATAAAATATTACTTCAAGAACATCATCTTTTTTGTAATAGATTGACCGTTTGATGTTAATGTATAGAAGTACAATCCGCTCGATAGTCCGTAAGGATTAAATGTAACTTCGTAAACACCGGCTGTTTGTTCCTGATTAACAACTGTAGCAATCTCTTCACCAACTGTGTTATAAATTCTTAAAGTTACATAAGAACTTTTTGGCACTTGATATTGAATCTTTGTTGTTGGGTTGAATGGATTTGGATAGTTCTGTGATAATACAAAAGAAGAAGGAACTATGTTATCCAATTTTTCAACGGTTGTAGATAAACTTTTCCAATTGTCAAGAACTTCAACAACTGTAGTTGCATCTTTTACAATTACCTGATGGTTGTCTGCAAAACCAGCTTCATTATCCATTGGGCTCGATGCGCTAATTGTTGTTATTCCAGGATATTGAGCGCCATATTTATATCCTTTTGCTCCTCCTGTTTCACCTTTCTTAAAAGTATATCTAACACTGTAAATGTTATCTCCGGCAACTTTATCTCCCAATTTCCCCTTATCATTCATTACAATCATTCCTTTAGGATTTGAAGCTGTATCTGCTGCAACCCAATTGCCTGCCCATGCAGCAATAAACTCACCCTTCATTCCAACAAATTCAAGCTTATCCAGTGGAATTAAGGATTTGTTGTATGCATTCAAGGCTTTTTTCATGTTAACTTGGAATAAATAAGTAACATCTGCTTTTAATGGTCCGCCTGCTGGAATTATTCCAGGAACAATTGGTCCAACATTTACAGTACCGTTATTAGCAGCTAATTTGGTTCTTCTGTTTTCGGTTAAACCTGTTTCCCATCCATTATCAAAAAATCTGTTGTCTGGACCGGCTTTGAATTTCCATCTTGCTTCTCCGCCTAGTGGACCACTAATTTTTAATTGTGCTACATAAATAGTTCCTGCCTGAAATTGATCAAGAGTCATTTTTGGGCTTCCTTCCAAAATTGAAACTCCATCACCGTCCCATCCGGCAAATCCTCTTACTGTAATATCGTCTGTTGCAGGATCAAAATAGCCAACACCAGTCCCTGAAATCTTTGTTAAATCTGCAAAAATATTTATTGTATTTGTAATTGTTACATCAATTTTCTCATCATTCTCAAAAAAGAATGTAGGTAATGTCATATTAGTAGAAGCAAGTTTGAATTTTCTATTGTCAACACCTTCCCACCAATCATCTTTTCCTGTTCGAACTATCACTGCTTTATATTCAAAATCGGTACCTACTTTAGCAGCAGGAAAAGTTAATACTACTGTGTAAATCTTATTAGCATCAGGATCTTTTGCCTCAAAGAATGTTCCTCCCCAATCCGAAGCATCTCCCGCAGCAACTTGAAAGTTGCCTCTGAATACTACTTTGTCTGTACCAACTTTAAAAGCACCTTCTTGAATCTTTACATCCATATTAACATTAATTGTTACGGTTACATTTTGTGCTGCAACCATAGATGTAAAAAGAATTAAGCAAAGAAAAAGTAAACCCTTTTTCATGTTACCTCCTATTAGTATGTTGTTTATTTGTTGCACCTTGTGCAAAAACTAAATTAAAAACCTATTGAAACTGTGTATCTTGATATTTTATCAAAAACTCCAAAAGACATATAACTATAATCTACCTTTAAGTCAATACCCGAAATATTGTACTGTAATCCTAATCCGGCTGTGAGACCTTCCTGAGCGTCATCTTTCATTAAAGAGCTGTATCCTAATCTTAACGATACAATATTGCTCCAAATTAATTCCGAACCAAAATTTAAATGAGCAGTTTGATTATTTGGATAAATTGCATCTGTTGCAACCGTTAAAACCCAATTAGAATTTTTTAGCACATCGTAGCTTAGTCCAACACTAAAATTTAATGGCAGCGACCAGGAATCTGTTTCTAACGATGCAACAATATTTGCATTGTTGCCCGGCTTTGATGGATCCACATCAACAGGCTGGTAAAGATCTTTGCCAGCTAATTTCATTTCGGTACCAAAATTTGCAATGTTCATTCCAATTCTTAATCCGTCAAATTGCGTTACGAATAACAATCCAATATCCATTGCAAATGCAGATGCGGTTTCATTCCAAATTCTCTGCTGAATATATTTGAATGTTCCTCCAATCGAAAAACGGTCTGTAAGATTACGCGAATATGTTAGCCCGAAAGCTAAATCTTGAGCGTCCCAGTTTTGCCCTGTTCCGTTTGGCTGATATTCGGTTGTAATTTCTTCCTCGCCGTAATCCAATTGATTAACACTAACAGCTACCGCGTCGTCTGCGCTTAATTTCATAACAACGCCAACCCAATTTAAATTGGTCTGCATAATCCAGTCCGCATGAGTAACGCTGAATTCATTCGAAGCCAATCTCGAAAGTCCTCCCGGATTCCAGAACGCACTAGTGATATCGTTTGCAGTGGCAACAAATGCGCTTCCCATTGCTGTTGCTCTCGAGCCAACAGGAATGGTAAGAAAATTAGCAGCGGTAGTTCCTACCTTGCTTTGCGCGCTAATAACTGTTGCACAAACTAATATCATAAACAAAATTTTTATTCTTTTCATATGATGCTCCAAAATTCTTTATTACTTAATAATGGCAATTTTACCAAACTTCTTTTCTGGAATGTTTGGCGCTTCAACTACATAGAAATATACTCCGTAAGCAACATCTAATCCTTCCTTTGTTCGTACATCCCACTTAACAGATCCATCGAACAAATTGCCATCATGTTCTAAAGTCTTAATTAAATTTCCACCCGATGTATAAATCGAAATTTTTGCATTCGGCGGCAAATTGATAAAGCTTATTACTCTTTCCCCTCTTCCTCTTATCTGAGGTGGAAGCGGCGCTTCAAATACGTTTGTTGCAACATAAGGATTTGGAACTGCCTTAATTTTATTCATATCAATCTTTGCTGCGTTTGCATCAAACAAAGCCTTAACAGATGTAAATGTAAATTTATCTGCTCTTGTAAATGGCTTTGTGGTTATTACTTTAAGTGTATCACCCGCAGTTGGAACTTTTACTGTATCTCCTAAAAATGAAACAGCCCAGGTTAATTTAGATTTCTTTGAATCAGATAAGAAAACTCTATCCCCTTTATTTAGAACTGTATCACTTGTAATCCATGCAAATGGTACTAGCTGCGGATTTGTTTTTTGAGTAACGTCGTAAATTTCAAAGTTACCTCTTCTTGCAGTAAGTGGTAATCCAAGCAAATTAGCGGTTGAAGATTTATCGTATTTAGGATAAAATACAAATGCATAATCTCTTGCATCTCTTACTCCCTTTGGAAATCCTGTTAAACTAACTGGAACAGTTATAAATGTTAAATTCTTTCCTGTCTTATTCCATCCGCTCTTTTTATTATCAACAATAATACTATCCGGGGTTTGCAATCTTGTATCAAAAGAAAGACTCACTCCGTCGAATATTGTTCCATTTACCTTTCTTAATTCCTGTGGTCTGCTAAAAAGTGTATCTTTTTTAATTGTATTGTAAACGTTGTATCCGTATGCTATTGCCGCACCGCTTTGTAGCGAATCGTAGAATACTACCTCGTATGTTCCTCCTACAACTTTTTCGGGATTCATAACCTCGAAATAAGGTATAGGATTGGAATAACCGGTTACCCTCGATAATTGCTTGCCCGATTCCGGCGGAACATATCCAACTACAGGCGCATTAGGCACAACCTTTACTGTATTCACATCTGTTTGAATTTTACCAGTTACATCTTGCGCAATAAATTTTGTATTCTCCGATGGGAATATATTTCGGGCTGCATCTCCTCTATCGTATGCTACAACCGCGTAATAATATGTGCGTCCGTTTATAACATCTGTATCTTCATAAATATTTTTTATTCCCGAATCATCACCAAGATAAAAAGGAACTCCGCTTGTAGATTCAATTAATTCACTTCCTGGATTAAAGTAGCCTCTAATTCCATTTTTTAAATCGTATTGCACTAATGGTTTATATCTCTTTGGATTTCCCTGTCCATCTGCAATAACATACGAATCTATGAAATCGGGATCTGTTCCCTTATAAATCATGTACCCTTCAAAATCTTTTATCTTTGTTGTTCTATCAATAGATCTTTCTGCTGCGTCATCCCAATAGAGAATTACTTTTTTATCTTTTGCTACCGCAGTAACAGTTGGCTTTGCAGGGGGCTGAGGAAAATTATAATTGGCATCGTAAATTAACTGAGCAATGCGCTTTGTTTTAATTACTCCTCGTAAATCATCTCCAAACGTTAATGCTAACGAAAATCTTTCAGTCGCACCGGCCTTCAATGGAAAATAACCGGAGCCGTAAATAAAGTCTCCATCCTCTCCTCTAATTGCAATATTATTAACAATCGAAGAAGGCACATCGAATAAACCCGGTTTTAATCTTCGCCACATATCATCTTCATCGGCCATTTTAATATCTCCGGCCGGAACAAAATATTGAAAACTTGTCAATCCAATTTGATCAGATTCATTAACGTCGGTCTTATCAAAATTAGGTTCTCCTACTGTAGGAAATCCATCTCCTTCACCTAAATCTTTTGTACCCGGTTTTCCATCGGCTCCAACGTCATCTGTTTCTCTGTTCCAATCACCATCATTGTCTTTACCATCTTCTCTTGCTTCATCAATCATCTTATCGTTAAGACCAAGTTGTGTAATATAATTTACATACTGAACAGGATTTAGAGTATCTACTAAAACAGTTCCGCTTTTATCCTCTTTATATTGTCTTAAATGAACCTGATAATTTTCATCTATAAGACCGTCAAAATCATTATCAATTCCATCGTATGCATTTGTGTTTAATGCTAAGCCCATTGGTCCAGATACTAAATTTCCTTCAACCAGTTTTGTCGAATCGGGTACTAATCTAAAAGATCTGCCCATTGTTTTTACTATGGTTGCCGAGTTTGGCATAACGTAGGTACTTCTTTTATAGGCTTCGTCAACAAGAATTAATTTGTCACCGGCTTTTAAAGTTTTGGGCATAAAATCGTTTTCGCTAAAGTATGCTGCCGAATTTGAGAACTGACGGTTATCTCCATCATTATCAATTCCATCAGAGGAGTTGCCCGGCGACTCTAAAAACGCGTAAGCTATATAACCAACCGAGTTTGCGTTTGGCTGCCATCTTGGATTTGCCGATGGGCGAATGTTCTTATCAAAATCCCAGGAATATGTAATAGCATCTCTAACTTGGAAAAATGAAACGTCATCATTCCACTCATCCCCTTCTGCGCCAACATATGTTCCAACCAAAGTTCCAAACACAGTTTGTTCATATGTTGTTTTTCCAATATTCTGAATTTCGTAAAGCCAGAACACTACATCCTGAGCTAAAAAGTTATTCCATTGCAATCCTCTTACGCTCATTCTAATTGCTTGTCCGGTTCTTGTTGGATCGGTTGGATCCGGTAAAAATCCATGTCGCTCAAACATTTTTGCATCCTGAAAATCATCCATCAAATAATAGCTTTCCTGATCTGCGCTAAATTGACCTCTTCCAAAATATCCGTTCCATTCTGCCTTACCTTTTTCATCTAACCATGTTGGCTGATCGGGCCATTTTGAAGGCCATGTTTCGGGTTGATGGCTCATTGCAATACCTTTGCCCGATTCATTTATTGCAGGATTAAAAAATCCTGGTATCGGTTCAAATGTCCAAGATATTCCTCCGCCGGTAGAAAAATCTCCTCCGCCGGGACGTGAAACCGGAGTAATTATAACCGAATAAACAGTATCTACTTTTCCATCCTTGTTATAATCTTTCAAAGGAAGTTTTACACCAACAAGCGGCGAAACATCTCCTACATAACCGTTTGTATCATACTTCCAAGAAGCACGCGGACCTTGATCTCCCGGTTGCGCAATTACCCCCCAGTTACCAAATATTGTTCTAACTTGGTTACCACGGTGTATTCCGGTTCTTCTTGCAGTTGGATCACCTTTTCCTATTTGAGCAACCAAAGTAATGGATGTTGAAATAAGAATTAGTAAAAGGAATAATAATTTTTTAAATGTATTCATAATTAAACCAAATTTTATTAACGATAGAATATTGTTAAACCAATTTCAATGCGTCTAGGTTCGCCGTAAAAATCTGGGCGTCTGTAAAACTCATTAAGTGTATTTACTATTTGTGGACTTCCCGATTGTCTTCTTAAAAATTCATCCAATGTAAAATCTGCCGTTCCGCTGTCTTGATAAACATTTACCTGATTCTTCAAATCGAACAAATTATAAATGCGGGCAAATAAGCTAACTTTCAAATCGTCACTTAATTTAAGATCGTAAAATGCTCTTAAGTCCACGTTTAACGAAGAAGGTTTTAGCTCGCTGTTCGATAGAAGTTTTGAAATATTTATTGATTGGGTTGGTGTATATGGAAATCCGCTTCCATATTGCGAAATAAGACTGAATCCCCATCCTTCCGGCGCTGTATAATTAAAAGATAAGCTTAGTGTATGTGTCTGATCCCAGTTTAAAGGAACAAGTTGAATTTCTGGCTGCTGGCCGCCAACTAATTGATTTCTTGTTGCAGCGGGATCCGATGCATTTCCCTTTGCTGTTTGCAATGTGTAATCTAAATTGGCAGACCAGTTATCCATAAACCTTTTGCTAACAGAAAGTATTATACCTCTAACAAATCCAAAATCGCTGTTTACATATTGACTATACTTGCCTGCACCTCCGAACAAAAATATTTCATCTGCTCTGGTTCCGGTTAAGTTTCTTATGTCTCTAAAATATCCGGTGATGTCAACTGTTAGTTCATCTGTTATTGCCTGTTGAACTCCAACTTCACCGCTTATTGTTTGTTCCGGTTTTAAATCTGGATTACCGGCAATTCCAAGATTGTTTGTTCCAAATCCAAATTTAAATTCTGGATTTTGGTATAGATATTCATAATTAGGAATTTGGAAAAAATGCCCGTACGAAAAATGTATTACCCCTTTATCTGTAATAGGAAATGCAATTCCTAATCTTGGGCTAAATTGATATTTGGCAGTAGCATCTTTATACCAATAAGTTTTTCTTTCTGCTAAAGATTTTGCAATGTTCACTGGGTTTCTTGGTCTGTAAATATCAGGATCTGATGGATCCGCTAAAATTTTTGCGTCCGGCATAAAGTAATCGAACCTAACGCCAACGTTAACAATCATTTCATCTAATTCAATTTTATCCTGCAAGTACCCCGAAAATTCAATTGGACTTCTTTCGTAAAGATTTATCGAAAGGTTTTCACTTGGATTATTTGGATCGGGCATTCTCATATTTACAAAAGGATTTTGGCTAATCTGCGGATCTGGTATTCCATCCTCACCTCTATCATAAACACCATTCTTATTCAAATCCATATACTGAAGTAAATTTACATCGCTGTACGAAAGTCTGTTGCTGTTTAATTCAATACCCGCTTTAATCTGATGCGATCTTGTTACCTGTGAAGTAAAATCTAATTTAAAACTGTAGCTGTTTGTTGTTCTTTTGAACTGCTGGCTTTTGGTTCCTCCGGTTTTAAAGCTTGGAGATTCCTTTGGCTGTTGATCTAGCAGCAATCCATTTGTCCATCTTGGATCGTTAACATCCTCGTAAACAAAATGCTGATACTTTTTATAGAAGTAAGAAAAATTTGCCTGATAAAAAGAGGATGTTCCTAGTGTATGAGTGATATTAAATATATTCGATAGACCTGTTCTGAATCTTCTGAAATCTCCATTTGGATTCAATTCATAATCGTGATCGTAATCTTGGTAATCCATTTTATCCAACATAAAATTATAGCTGAATTTCATACCGGAAAATGGTTTTAATGTTAGCTTGCTTTGTAAAAATATTTTTTCATTCCAATTCATCGAAACAAGTTCATTGTTACCAGTTTGTTGAATATCGTAACGTTCCTCGGCAGGTAAAGATGGACCTTTGTTTGTTGTAATATCCCAAGGATTATATTTTGCTTGCCCTTGCTGATATCCGTTAAAAAAAACATAGCGCCCATTTAAATAAAAGTTTAGAATATTAGGAACAACAAATCCGCTAAAGTTTCCTTCAAAGTTTCTTATCGAGTATGGGTCAATTTTATCAATACCTCTAAAAATTGTTGTGTTGTTGCTAACGTAATCTCCAAAATAAGTCGAGAATGAACCTCTGAACTTATTATCTCCCTCTTTAGTTGCAAGGTTTACGTAGCCCGAAAGAGCCTTACCATACTCGGCATTAAAAGCACCACTAATAAATTGAAGTTCTTGAATGGCGTTTGCGCTAATGTCCACAACAGTCGAACCGTCGTATCCGTCAGTCATAGGAACACCATCAATAGCATAAACAACTTCTCCCTTACGTCCGCCTCTAACGTTATTGTCGCGCCCAACAACACCAGCCTGCAATCTTAATACTTCTCTAAATTCGGTTACTGGCAAAGCAGCAATTTCATCCGATGATATAGATGCCGTAGATGCGGTTAAATCTTTTGTAACCTGAGGTCTTGTAGCAACCACCACTACTTCTTCATTAATCTGAACGTTCGATTCAGCAAGTTCAAAATCAATTTTAGTTGTAAGGTCTATAGACACCTTAATATTGGAAGTTGTTGCGCTCTGGTAACCAATATTGCTTGCTCTAATAGCATAAGTTCCCGGTCTTAAATTTAGAATTGTGTAATAGCCATCCAAATCTGTTGCTGCGCCCGAGGTTGTTTCCAATACTAAAACATTTACAAACGGAAGAGGCTCTCCGGTTTTTTTATCTATAACCCGCCCCGCAATTTTACCAGTTTGCGCAAAGTAACTGGTTGTTAAAGTAACTATTAGTAGAAAAATTAAAAGAACTTGTTTTGTAGCATTATTCATATTTGACCTCCTATAAGGAGCTTTTTACAATTAGTATATGTTGGTAAATTGTTGCTTAGTTTTATTAAGTAATTCATTTCCATTTCTAAAAAAAACAGCTTTCTCTTTTAAATAGTTCTTAAAAAATATATAGGTTTTACATAGCGCTTTATATTTTGCCAGTTAATAATTCTACATGCTATTGCAAAGGGTAACTCAAAAAAGATTAATGATTTACTTCTATTAAAATATAAGATTATCTTTTTAGGTAGCGCTAACTGTTGTTTTTGGAAGGATGCATAAATATTTAATAAAGATGAAAAACCTAATATGATAACAGTTTTATACTGTGTTGTCATTTTTATGCATTCAAAAAATTAAAGAGCTTTAGATCAGTTTTGCCGATCTATGTCTTGGTTGATGAATTAATTGTATTTCTTTCAATTCCCTTTCTAAATTACAAAATAGAGATTGTAAAAATCAAATAAAAATTTTCTTCTCCCTTTATTTTTAAATTCCCTTTTCTTCCTCTCCTAACTAAGACACGCAAGTTTTATTCATTATTTAACTATATTTTGCTATAAAATTATACACCATTTGCGAAAATTTTATTAAAGCATTTACTTACTTAAGAACGCCTAGGGGCTTTCAAAAACTTTTTCTAATTAATTTATCTTTGCTGGTTTTTTGTTTCTAAAAATAAATGATGACCTTTATGCAACCAAAACAAGTTACACTCAACGATATTGCTCAAAAACTTGGAGTTTCACCAATAACTGTATCAAAAGCATTACGAGGGCATCCCGATATTTCTCATAATACTTCCCAGCTTATTAAAAAAACCGCCATAGAATTAGGCTACTCACCCAATTTTATGGCTAGGAATTTGGCTTCCCGAAAATCCAACACTATTGGCGTTGTTCTGCCACAAATTGCTCATCATTTTTTCAGCTCTATTATAGATCATATTTACAATTATGCATTCGCCAATAATTACGAGGTATTCCTTACTATATCTCACGAAAATTACGAGATGCAGAGTAAACAAATACAAACCCTTTTATCCATGCGGGTCGACGGTATTATTATTTCAATTTCTCAGGATACTGATAATTTCGATATCTTCGAAACCGCAAAAAAAAGAAAAGTGCCTATTGTATTCATGGACCGGATTCCTGAACTGGCAGACTGCAATACAGTTACAGTTGACGATAGAGGAGGAGCCTATAAAGTAATAGATCATGCAATTAAATTGGGATATAAACGTATTGCTCATTTTGCTGGATTCACAAATATTAATATTGGCCGTGAAAGGATGCATGGTTTTAGGCAAGCCATGAATGATCATGGTCTCCAAATTAATAACGATTGGATTCTTGAAGGAGATTTTAGCGAAAAGAGCGGGTACGATTCCTTTATGAAACTTTATCACGAAAAAAATCTTCCAGATTTAATTCTTGCCGTTACTTATCCTGTTGCAATTGGAATTTATAGAGCGGCTAATGAATTAGGGCTCAAAATCCCTAACGATATAGATCTTATTTGCTTCGGTAATTCCCAGGAACAAAGTTTCCTATCTCCTCCTCTTAGTTGCATTAACCAGCCAACGGAACAATTGGCGGCTAAATCTATGGATCTTCTTTTGGAGAATATAGATAAAATTGATGGCTGGGAATTTCAACATATAGTTATAGATACAGAATTAATTTTAAGAAGCACTTGCACAAAGTTTAACCAAAAGTAAATATAAACAGCTATTCATTTCAGAATATATTTAACTCCGTTTTGCAAGTCTCATCAATTATTCATCATTTTTTTTTACTTTAGCAAAAAGAATTAGTAGGATAATGCTGTAATGAAAAAGTTTGTTTTAATACTTCTGCTTTTCCCCTCTGTTTTGGTATTGGGGCAAATCAATTTCAAAGACCCCGTTGTAGCAAAGGTTGGTTCTATTAATATAACCGAATCGGAATTTTTACAACGTTACGAACTGAATCCTTTATTTCGAAAATCGCAGAAAAAAATATCTCAATCATTAAAATTAGAATTCCTTTACAGCCTTATTGCCGAAAAAATTTATGCTCAGTATGCAAAAGAAAAAATGCTGGATACAACAGATGCATTGATAATTGCCAACAAAGAAATTGAAAAAATATTTGTACGGGATGCTCTTTACCGAAAAGAAATTAGCAGCAAAATTTTTATCGATCCAAAAGAAGTTCAAGCATCTGTTAAGCTAAACCAGTCTCAATATCAAATCAGGTTTATTACCTCGCTCGATAGCCTGGAAATCTTCAACCTATTTAAATTACTCAAAAGCGGTTTTCCTTTCGATTCTTTAATAACTCACCGACCCGAATACAAGGAACAGAAGGAAGTAATGAGTATTGGCTTTGGCGAACTTCAGCCTTTAATTGAAAAAGAAGTATTTAAATTAAATAACGGGCAGTTTACTTATCCCATTCCCGAGTTGGACGGGTGGTACATATTCTACGTTTACAATAAAACTATTTCTCCCTTGCCATCTGGAAAGCAATATCAAGAGATTATTAATAATGTTACAAAAATTATTAAGGAAAGAAAAAACGACGAATTGTATAAGCAGTTTTACGTTTCCTTTTTTAAAAACAAAAAAGTTGATGTTGATGCGCAGCTATTTAAAAAGCTGGTTAGTCAGTTGTCAAAATTACTTAAGCAAAACTCCCTCCAAAAAGTAACTTCCGAAAATTCTATTATTACTCTTGATGTTGGTAACATTCATAAATTTGAATTGGAGAACAAAAATTCTATCGATAGCGTTTTTATTAAAATTCCCGAAAGTGGAATTTCCTTAAAGTACTTTCTGCGCGCACTAATTTTTCACGGCTTCCAAACTCAAAAAGTAGATTCAGTTTCTATTGCAAATTTGCTTAATAAAAAAATTAGAGTCTTTATAGAACACGAATTGCTTTACAAAGAAGGTATAAAACAAAAACTTAATTTGCAGCCGGATGTAATTCAAAGCATTGCAATGTGGAAAGATTATTACTTATCTCAATCCGTAAAAAGTGCAATAGTCGAATCTGCAACGGTTACAGATTCTCTCCTTCTTAACTATTACAATCAATTGTATAAAACCGGTAAGTATCCTGCAATGATAAATTTAGTTGAAATACTTACCGAAAGCTTTGATGAATCTTTAAAAATGCTGAACCGGATAAAAAAGGGGGAAGACATTCAAGATTTAGCTAAGAAATATTCCTTGCGTCAATCTGTTAAGAATAACAATGGCCAAACCGGTTTCTTTCCTGTTTATCTAAATCCCGAGATAAGCAAAATTGCTGTTAATCTTAAGGTAAACGACATTTACGGTCCTGTAAAAGTTAAAGAGGGCTACAGCCTCTTCAAATTAATAGGTAAAAAAGAGGAAGTTAAAATTGCCCCCCTAAAAAGTTTTGAAGAGGAGAAAGACAGGTTAAAAAGAATGCTTGCCTCCGAACAGGTAAATAAACAGATAAATAATTTGACCGCAAAACTTGCAGATCAATACACGGTTACTATTAACGGCAAAGCATTGCAGCAAGTAGAAGTTACAAATCTAAATTCATTTAGTATCCGGTTACTTGGTTTCGGTGGAAAAATTTCTGCTGTTCCTATAATTAAGCCAGATGTTGAATGGGTTGATCAATGGCTAAAAAAGAAAAATTTATAAAAGAACATTATGATTATTGATGCTACAAAAGTTCAGGCAAAAAAACAGACGGATATTATTTACGGTAACTTAAAAGCTGCTATGTTTACTGCTACCTCTATTTCGCAAAAGCAGTACAATTTTGAATTTACGGTCCAGCAAAATTCCGATAGAGTTAAAATTTTAGTTTACTTTGGTAAGAAGGGTGTAAAAGTTATTCTTCAGGGTGACGACTCCTCCTCTTTTTATAAACTAATTAACTCCATTGTCTTCGATCAACAATCATTGGATCTTGTTGATAAAAAAATTGATGAAGAACCGGATGAATATGTTGGCTCCGACGAAGCGGGTAAAGGAGATATTTTTGGTCCCTTGGTTATTGCTGCTCTTTATGTTAACCAAACCACCAGTAAACAATTAGTTAAAATTGGAGTGCGCGATAGTAAAGATCTTGCCGACAGTCAAATATCTTTCATCGCCTCAAAAATAAAAAGTATTGTTCAAGATAATTTTCACATACTTTGTCTCGAGCCTAAACAGTACAACCAAGTTTACGAAAGGTATCATAATCTTAATAAATTATTAAGCTGGGCTCATTCTAAAGCAATCGAAAAAACTTTCGATAATAAAAAGGCTTTTTGCGTTATTACAGATAAATTCAGTAATTCCGGGCTCGAGATTCAAAGGAACAAAAAATTTTCCGATGTTAATTTTATATTGACTGAAAAAGGAGAGCGCTTTATTGCCGTTGCTGCCGCTTCCATTTTAGCCCGAGATACATTTGTAAAATGGTTCGATATTCAGCGCACAACTTTAGGAATTGATTTGCCAAAAGGTTCTTCTTTATCTACAATTGAACTTGCTAAATCAATTCAAAAAAAATATCCGCTGGAATTTGTTCAGTCTATTGCTAAGACTCACTTTAAAGTGTTCAAATAATTATTTCAGAATAAATATAGGTGTTATAGTGGCAAAAAAAGTAAAACGTGTTGGTATATTAACCGGCGGCGGAGACTGCCCCGGATTAAATGCCGTTATTCGTGGGGTTGCAAAACCTGCGCACGATCATGGCTTAACTGTTTTAGGTATTCTTGATGGCTTTGAAGGACTTGTTGAAGGCAAAGCAATTGAATTGTACAACCGCGACGTTTCCGGTATTCTTGCTAAAGGTGGTACAATATTAGGATCTTCAAATAAAGGGGACCCTTATCATTGGCCCGAAGAAGTTGATGGTAAAATAAAAATTATGAACCGCTCTAAAGAAGCTATGCGTCATTACGAAGGATGGGGACTCGATGCTTTAATTGCTATTGGCGGAGATGGAACAATGCATATCTCCAATAAACTTGGTCAAATGGGAATGAACATTGTAGGTGTTCCTAAAACAATAGATAACGACTTGGAAGCTACAGATCTTACTTTTGGCCACGACTCGGCTGTTTATGTTGTCTCGGAAGCTCTAGATAGATTGCACACTACTGCTAGCGCGCATCACCGTGTAATGGTTATTGAAGTGATGGGTAGATATGCCGGTTGGATTGCTTTAAATGGTGGACTTGCAGGCGGCGCAGATATTATTTTATTGCCCGAGCTCCCTTTTGAATGGAATGTAATTTACGATAAAGTGTTAAACCGAAATATGGTTGGTAAACGCTTTAGTATTGTGTGCGTTGCCGAAGGCGCTAAGCCAAAAGATGGCGGTCTTATTACTAAAGGCTCAGATATTAAAAGAACCGACCCTATTGTGTTAGGTGGAATTGGTGAACACGTTGCTAAAAAGATAAGCGAAAATACCGGCTTGGAAACAAGAACTACTGTTTTAGGCCATTTGCAAAGAGGTGGAAGCCCTACTCCATTCGATAGAATTCTTGCTACAAAGTTTGGAACGCATGCAATTCAGTCTGTTATTAAAAGAAAATTTGGAACCATGGTTGCTTTAAAGGGTGCGGAAATTAAAAATGTTAGAATTGTTGATGCAATTTCCCATCAAAAGCTCGTAAAGCCTAAGAACCAAGCTGTTTTAGCGGCCCGGGCCGTTGGCGTAAGTTTCGGCACAGAAAATTTTTAAGATAAGTTGCATTGGATTGGGTATAATTACTATTTTTGTGCACGTTATTCGTAAGGGGTCGTAGTTCAGTTGGTTAGAACGCCTGCCTGTCACGCAGGAGGTCGCGAGTTCGAGTCTCGTCGGCCCCGCTAAATAAAAAAGCCTCTACGGTGAAACCGTAAGAGGCTTTTTTTATTGGTTGCTGGTCAACGTGACCTGTCTCCGAACGGAAATCTCGTCCGTTATTAAGGGACGAGATTGAAGAGAGTCCCGATAGTTCCGAGTTTACCGAGGAACGTATCGGGGGTCGGCCGGTTATTCTAATTAAGCTGTATGCTTACATCTTTAATTCATTCTATCCATAAATTCTACATCAGTTATACGCAGAATCTCCATCTGAGAATCCAACGGCATAACTCCGCAAAGTTCTCTTTACAAATAACTAAATTACTCTTGAATTACCTGGCAAATAGATGGGTTATTAACCTGAATTTCTTACTTACCTATTAATTTTTTCTTTGCGCAACACTTTTTGTTTACAATACATTTCTAAAAAGGTAATTATTTTTCTTACATAATCCACTTGCAACATTTTTCTCCCGCTTGCAACATTCTATTTTTAATTATTGGTGGACGCTTGCATAATTAATTTATATATTTAATTGTAACTTTTCTATAATGCAAAAAGTGGAATTGATTTATGGTATATAAATTAGAAGATCTAATCGACATAAATCATTTCCAATCTCTTCAAGATAAGCTGAATGCTATTTATTCCTTCCCCTCTGCTATCATTGATAATGATGGAAAGATTCTTACTACTACTGCTTGGCAAAATCTCTGCACAAAATTCCATAGAGCAAATATAGATTGCGAAAAGGAATGTAAAAAAAGCAATCAGTATATCCTCAATCATTTTAACGAAGCAGACCCCGGTGTTACTTACAATTGCCCTTTCGGTTTAGTCAACAATTCAGTGCCAATAATCATAGATGGACATCATTATGGAAATTTTGTTACCAGTCAATTCTTTCTTGAACAACCCGACTTGGAATTTTATAAAGCTCAGGCATTAAAATATGGATTCAATCAAGAAGAATATTTGGATGCAGTAAAAAAAATTCCAATATGCAGTAAAGAGCAATTGGATAGTTATCTTATCTTCATCAAGGGATTGATAGAAATTATTTCTACTATAGGATTGAAGAATCTTAAAGAAATTGAAACAAGAATAAAGCTTGAAGAAAGTGAAGAAAAATTCCGTAACCTTTTCGAAAATTCCGCAGTTGGAATTGTCCTATCCAAAATTGATGGATCTGAAGTTTTAGAAGCCAATAAAAAGTTTCACCAAATTCTTGGCTACAATATTGGCGAAATAAAAGGTAAACCTTCTATTGATTCTTGGGTTATTAAATCGGAGCGCGATAGAATTTTACAAATCTTAAAACAAGAAGGTAAGGTCGAAAATTTTAAATGCGATTTATATAAAAAGAATGGAGAAATCGTTCACTGCCTAATGTCGATAAAACTCTATACTCATAGTGGTATTCTCGAGGGTTCGATATTAGACATTTCCCAGCTTATCAGCGCAGAAGAAAAACTTCGCGAAAGTGAAACTAAATTTAGAGCAATGTACGAAAACTCCAGAGACGCCATTGCTATTTCTAAAGAGGGAATTCATATAATAACCAATCCTGCTTATCTTAAACTTTTTGGATACTTAAATGAGCAGGAACTTATTGGAAATTCTATTCTTGATCTTATAGCTCCCTCCGAACATTACAGAATCAAATCCTACGTTCAAAAACGATCTCTCGGAGAATCTGTTCCCACTTTCTACGAAACTATTGGACTTCGAAAAGATGGAACAGAGTTCCCTATGGAAGTGCAGGTTTCAACTTTTCAATTAAATGACCAAAATCATACAATGATGCTTGGGCGCGATATTACAGAACGCAAACGCGCCGAAGAATCTCTTCAAGCCCTTCTGGCTTTCAACCAGCAAATTATTCAGAACATGCGAGATGGTGTTGTTGTTTACGACTTGGAGTTAAGATACAGACTTTGGAATCCTGCAATGGAAAAAATTGGAGGAATGCGTTCCGAAGATGTAATTGGTAAGCGTGCCGAAGAATTATTCCCTATGTTAAAAGAATCTGGCATAATAGATAGCCTAAATGAATGTATAACCAAAGGAGTAACTAGAACCTTAGATTTCCAATACTATCTGCCTCATCTTAAAAAATCTGGTTGGGCGTCGGATGTAAGTTCCCCTCTAAAAGATGCTTCAGGCAAAATAATTGGCGTTATTTCCACCGTACGCGAAATTACAGATAGAAAGCAGGTTGAAGAAAAATTGCTCGAAAACGAAGGACAACAAAAAAATCTTTTAGAAAAACTAAATACATCCCAGCAGATTGCAAAAATTGGAAGTTGGGAATGGGATTTACAAACCAATAAAATCTGGTGGTCCGAAGAAACTTACCGAATTTTTGGTGTAAATCCATCTGAATATGAGCCAGATTTTGAAGCAAATGGAAAATTTTTACATCCGGAGGACCTAAAGGAATATGAAAAAGTATTTCTAAATTGTTTGGAAACAGGGCAAGACCTCAATTTTGATGTTCGATTAATTACTCCTATGGGAATTCTTAAGTATTGTAACTCCAAGGGTAAAGTGTTATACAATTTCCAAAACAAACCTATTCGTTTTAGTGGAGTTATTATTGATATCACCGAGCGCAAACTTGCCGAGGAACATTTACGAGATAACCGCCAGCGTTTTGTAGATTTGGTCAACTCTACAGATGGCATTGTTTGGGAAGCCGACGCTGCCACATTTAATTTCACATTCGTTAGCCAAAAAGCTGAACGTTTGCTTGGCTATTCTGTTGAAGATTGGTACCGCCCCGGTTTTTGGATCGAGCATATTCATCCAGACGATAAAGAGTTTGCTGTTAATTATTGTGTGGCTTGCACTGGAAAAATGCAAGATCACGATTTTGAATATCGTTTTATTACTAAGGATGGAACTTCGGTATGGCTGCGCGTTATTGTCACCGTCTATAAGCAAGATGGTGCACCTCGTTATCTGCGAGGAATAATGGTAGATATTACCGAACGCAAACATGCAGAAGAAAAATTGCTCGCTAGCGAAGAACGCTACAGAAGATTGGTTGAATTATCTCCGGATATGATTGCTGTACATCGCGATGGTAAATTTATTTATATCAATCCTGCCGGATTAAAAATGTTTGGTGCTTCAACCCTTCAAGAAATGATTGGCAAACCAATTATAGATTTTGTACACACAGATTATCGCCAATCTGTTATTGAGAGGGTAAAAAAATCGCTTGCTCAGAATACTACAGCGCCTCCATTTGAAGAGAAATTTTTACGCCTAGATGGATCAAGTGTAGATGTTGAAGTTTCTGCATTACCAATTTTTTATGAAGGTAACCCAGCAATGCAAACTATGGCTCGAGACATTACCGAAAGGAAGAGGGCCGAAAAAGCAATTAAAGAAAGTGAAGAGAAATACCGCTCAATTTTTGAAGGTGCTTCTATTGGTATTTTTCATTCAACTTTCGAAGGTAAATTTATTGATGTTAACTTTAGCCTTGCACAAATGCTTGGTTATAATTCTCCAAAAGATGTTTTGAGTTCAATAAAAAATATAGCAACAGATATTTATGCAACACCGCCTATAAGAGATACTCTTGTAGAAGAGGCACTTCAAAAAGGCAAAACGGTTAGATCGGAAAATCTTTATAAGAGAAAAGATGGCTCGGAATGGTTTGGACTGTTAAACTTAACAATAATTAAAGATGAGAATGGTCAGCCACTATTTTTTGAAGGTTTTGTTGAAGATATTTCCGAGAGAAAGAAAGCTGAAGATGCTATTAAAGAAAGTGAAGAGAAATTTAAAATCATTTCTTCAAATACACCCGACCACATTATTAGTATGGACAACGACTTACGCTATACTTTCGTTGTTAATCCCCAGTTGGGCCTTACGGAAAAGGAAATGTTAGGCAAAACAGATTATGATATTTTATCTAAGGAGGATGCAGATGCGCTAACTCTTATTAAGCGCCAAGTGCTGCAAAGCGGTAAAATAACAAGTCTAGAAGTACCTTTAATATCTAAGATAGGCAAACTGGAATATTTTGATGGATCCTTTATACCTATGAATGATGCAAATGGAAATGCAAATGGTTTGATTGGATATTTCAGAAATGTTACCGAACGCAAAAGAACTGAACAAGCGCTGCACGAAAGCGAAAAGAAATTCCGAAACCTTGTTCAAAATCTCCATGCCGGAATTGTCGTTCATGCACCCGACACTCAAATTCTCTTTGCCAACGAACAAGCCTCTGTACTGTTGGGGTTAACAATAGACCAGATGATGGGCAAAACTGCAATTGACCCAGCATGGAAATTTGTAAACGAAGATAGAACCACAATGCCTATTAAAGATTACCCAGTAAATCAAGTCATAGCTAGTAGGGAATCATTGAAAAACCAAGTCTGTGGTATCAATCGGCCAAGTAAAAAGGATCTAATCTGGGTACAGGTAAATGCCTTTCCTGAATTTGCTTCAAATGGAAATTTAATGCAGATCGTTGTTACATTCGTCGATATTACAGAACAAAAACTAGCTGATGAAGAACTTGAAAAACATCGCAACCATCTTGAAGAGCTGGTTGAATTTAGAACAAAAGAAATTGATGAGATGAATAGGGAACTTAAAGATGAAATTGAGATGAAAAATAATGCCGAAAAATTATTAAAGAAATCTTTGGAAAAAGAAAAAGAGTTGAGCCAATTAAAAAGCAGGTTTATTTCCACCGCTTCACACGAGTTTAGAACTCCCCTTTCCGCTATTCTTTCCTCCCTTGAACTAACAAAAAAATATGGGGAAAAATGGGACAAAATAAAAAAGGAAGAGCACTACAATAGAATTATTAACTCTATAGATTACCTTACTCACCTTCTTGACGAAGTTATTTTGGTTAATCGGGCAGAATCCGGTAAGCTAAAATTGAATTTAGTAAAAACCGACTTGAAGAATTTATGTGAACTATTGGTCACTCAATTCGAAACCAAAATAGATAAAAAGCACGAACTTATATTTACTTATAAATCCAGAAAAAAGAATTTCAACATAGATCCTAACCAAATGCATTCGATATTGGAGAACTTATTGTCCAACGCATTTAAATATTCTCCTAACGGAGGAAAAATTGAACTCCAAATTGAATCTACAAAAGAAAGCATTATTATCTCTGTTAAAGATCAGGGAATTGGAATTCCACAAAAAGATATGGCAAGATTATTTGAACCATTTCATAGAGCCGAAAATGTGGAATCTATTAAAGGTTCCGGGTTAGGACTTTCAATTGTAAAAAATGCCGTTAATCTACACCATGGTACAATAAAAGTTGATTCTAAAATAGGTAGTGGAACAACTTTTTGGGTCGAAATTCCCTGTTAAGCAATAAAATATTACCCGGTCAACTTTCAATCCTCTGCAAAATCAAAGCAATTTGATTGGAAATAAAGTATATTTAGCCCCTAAAAATAAGTTTTTACTTGTTCTAAGAGCTTTATAGAATTGGGCCATCGGGTTCAGAATATTTTAAAAGCTCATTCATGTAACAAACTTTCTTGTCATTAATCATTATTGTATTTATGAATTTTGTAAGACCATTATTAAAAGCTTCTATCTGAGATTTGTCGGCAATTCAAAAGCCTCTCCAATCTATTAATCATTTTTATGTATTAAAATTAATTAGGCAGCAATGAGTTTAAAAAATATTCAAAAAAGAAAAACATTCGCAATTATCAGTCACCCCGATGCCGGTAAAACAACTTTAACCGAAAAACTCCTCTTGTACAGCGGCGCTATTCAAATTGCGGGAGCTGTTAAATCCAACAAAATAAAAAAAACTGCCGCTTCCGACTTCTTGGAAATTGAAAAACAGCGTGGTATTTCTGTTGCCACTTCCGTACTCTCTTTTGAATACAACGATTGCAAAGTTAATTTATTGGATACTCCGGGGCATAAAGACTTTGCCGAAGATACTTACAGAACTCTTACAGCTGTTGATAGTGTTATTCTTGTAATTGATTGTGTTAAAGGAGTTGAAGAGCAAACCGAAAAACTTATGAGCGTTTGCCGAATGAGAAAAACTCCGGTTATTATTTTTATTAATAAGCTCGACCGTGAAGGAAGAAACCCAATCGACTTATTAGATGAGCTGGAATCCAAACTCTCTATTAAGGTGCGCCCTTTAACTTATCCATTGGGAATTGGATATCAGTTCAGAGGCGTTTACAATATTTATAAAAACTCCTTTGCATTTTACCAAACAAACAAAGTTAGAATTGAAGAAGATGTAAAATTGTTTAATGGCCTCGAAGATGAGGAATTGGACAATACATTTGGAGACGACGCTAAAAAACTTAGGCACGATGTAGAGCTTGTTGATGGCATTTACGATAAATTCGATATTAAAGATTACCTAAGCGGAGATGTAGCACCTGTGTTTTTTGGAAGCGCTCTGAATAATTTTGGTATTAAAGAACTGTTGGATACATTTATCGAAATTGCTCCTTTGCCTACACCAAGAGAAACCACAATTGGCATTATTAAACCTACTTACGAGCAGTTTACCGGATTTGTTTTTAAGATACACGCAAACTTAGATCCAAGGCATCGGGATAGAATTGCATTTCTCCGAATCTGTTCCGGAAAGTTCGAACGGAATAAATTTTACCATCATGTTCGTTTAAATAGAGAACTTAAATTTGCAAATCCTGCTACTTTCATGGCTCAAGCTAAAACCATGATCGAAGACGCTTTTCCGGGGGATGTAATTGGCCTCTACGATTCGGGCATTTTTAAAATAGGAGATACTCTTACGGAAGGAGAGTCTCTAATGTTTAAGGGAATTCCCCGCTTCTCCCCAGAAACATTCCGCATTCTTCGTAATACAGATCCTTTTAAATCCAAGCAGCTCGAAAAGGGTATTCAGTATTTAACAGATGAAGGATTGGCTCAGTTGTTCACTCAAAACATGGGTAACAAAAAAGTTATTGGTGTAGTTGGGGAATTGCAGTTCGACGTATTAAAATACCGTCTGCTTCACGAGTATGGCGCCAGTGTGGATTTTACTCCTATGGCCGCTTACAAGGCCTTCTGGTTAAAATATAATAGTAAGGATGATATTGCGGAATTACTAAGACTCTGGACGAACTCCATTTATCTGGATAAGAATAACAACCTTGTTTTTATTGCGGAATCTGAATACGCGCTTCAAATGACAAAGCAAAAAAATCCTAAAGCGCAGTTCTTAATGAGCATAGAGCACAACGATCAAACATTAGAATTGGAAATGATAGTTTAATTCCCTCTAACCTTGCTCTTAATCTTGTTCTTGCTCTTATTCCAGCTCTTGCCCTTATTCCTGCTCTTACCCTTGTTCTTGCTCTTATTCTTGCTCTTGTCCTTATTCCTGCTCCCCCTCTTAAAGTTATGTAATCATCCAAAAATGAAGTATCTTTAAGTAAGCAATGTTATTCTTAAAGCATCCCCACCATTACTCATCTTTTGGAAATGGCATTTTAGGTACCTAAAACTAGTTCTCTTAATTTTCTGAATTTAATCTTAATTATCGATTTGAAATTCTGAAGTCAAAAAAAAACTGCATCTATTTTCTTTGATTAATTTTTTTCAGCTTATCACCTAACTCATAAAAGGTGAAAGCAGCAATCGGCAAATTAATTGCAATAAACATTTATTAATCAAAGGAGTAAAAATGAACATTTACGTTGGCAATCTATCTTTTCAAGTTACCGAAGCGGAACTTGAAGCATTATTCACAGAATACGCAAAACCTACTACTGTTAACATCATTCGCGATATGTTTAGCGGCGAATCTAAAGGATTTGGATTTGTTGAAATGAAAGATAAAGCAGCAGGCTTAAAAGCAATTGAAGAATTAAACACCAAAGAAGTAAAAGGAAAAAAACTTATTGTTAACGAAGCACGCCCAAAAACAGATAATAGACGTGGCGGCGGCGGAAACCGTGGTGGTGGAAATAGAAGCGGCGGTGGCGGCTTTAACAGAGGCGGCAGCGGCGGCGGATTTAGTCGTGGCGGTGGCGGCGGAAGAAGATAGTTTCTTCTTTTAAACAAATATTTTATATTGAATACGCAGTTAATCAATTATTAATAAAATAGGGATCTTATTCCCACTACTTGCACAAGGGGCTGTCTCAAAATAGTAAATGCTCATTTATACAAAATGATCTTTACATTTCTTTTGAGACAGCCTCTTGTTTTTTTTCATAGCTCCCCTTTAACCACTCTCTAAATGACATGTAATAATTTCTTATAAATAAATAATTGCCTATTTTATTAGGAGTTTTTCCGGTTTTATTAAGGCATATTAATTGCCTCAATAATTAATTGCTAATAAGGAATTTTCAATAGTGGGTCAGCAGCAAATACTTTTTATTGTTCTTGCGGTAATAGTTATTGCTATTGCAATAATTGTAAGCATCAGCATTTTTGTATCCGGCACCTCTCAAGAAAATAGATATAAGCTTACAGCAGATTTAACCAATCTAGCAACTTTAGCACAGCAGTATTACCGTAAACCGGTAAGTTCTTTTGGCGGGGGCAATTCCTTTCTAGGATGGTTTATTCCTCCAAACTTAGTTTCTAATTCAAATGGATTCTTTTCGGCTGTGGTAAATAAGCAATCACTTCTTCTTATTGCAAACGGTAAAGAAATTGGAAGAGATGGAGACTCCTCCGTTAAAATTACAATGCTTGTAAGCCCCCTTAAAATTGTTTCGGTTACTATAAATAATTAGTTCCCCCTTCAATAAAACTTGCACATGTGTTAATCCGGTTTGTACCAAATTTAACTTGGCATATTTTTTTATATTTGTACAATGAAAGTGGACTATAACAAAATTGCCCCCAATTATAATCTCCGCTATAATTTTAGCCATCAGGATGGAATATTAAATTATCTCCTTTCCATTGTTAACCGGCATAACTTTACAAATATTTTGGAAGTTGGGTGCGGTACTGGTAAATGGCTTGGCAATATCAATAATAATTCACGCAATTTATTCGGGCTCGATTATTCACTCGGAATGTTAAATGGCATTAAAGCTTCTACTAAAATAGCCCCGGTTAATGGTAATGCCAACCAGCTTCCCTTTAAAAAACATTCTTTCAATCTTATCTACTGCATCAACGCAATTCATCATTTTCCTAATCAGGAACAGTTTGTTAAAACCATTGCCCAGTATTTAACTAACAATGGAGTATTTGTTATTATTGGTTTGGAATTGCACAACAACAACAATCCCTGGTACATTCACAATTATTTTCCCGCAACAAGGCAAATAGATTTTAACCGTTTCCTTTCTTTCAACACTCTTAGCCAATGGATAGAGCAGTCTAAATTTCACTCAATAAATCTCACAAAAGTAGATAGCGTTTATTCAAATAGAATTGGAGAAGATGTTTTTAACGATCTGTTTTTACAAAAAGATCAATCATCACAATTGTCTCTATTATCCGATATTGAATATGAAGAGGGCTTGCTAAAAATTAAAGAGGATATTTCACGTAATATGCAAACGCAATTTATTACAAAGTTGGAGTTCTTTGCACTCTCGGCAGTAAAAACATAATCCACATTCAGCACTTTTACATTTTCCCATCTTCATATTTACTTTTTAAAAGGACTAGCCTCTCTTTAACAATTATTAACAAATATTTTTTTGTTTTTAGCAACCATTTAATTTTTTAACCCGTCTAAACCTTTAGAAAGGAAATTGATAATGGATATAAAACAAAACATAGAAATGGTTGCCAAGCTAGGCTTACTGCCCGGCATGAAAATAAAACTAATTAACGAGCCCCAAGAGTATAAAGATTATCTAACCGGCTTAAATGGAAATATTTGTTTTGTTAATAAATTGACCAATCCGGTAGATATTATTCACCTCTTTGTTAAATCTAAAAAAGAGTTGCTAATTGAGCTCCCATTTTTTAAGAATTACCTAGACAATAATGGCTATTTAATTATTTCATGGCCTTCACAACAATCCAATACATTTACAGATTTAAGCAACAGTTTTATTTTTAATCTGGGTTCAAGCCATAAGCTTCAGCAGGTAGATTTTTTCGAGCTCGATGGTCAATGGTCCGCAAGTAAATTTAAAAGGATTTAAAGAATTTCAAATATGAAAATTATTCTCTGGTTTATTCTTTTGGTGCTATGCTGGCCAGTAGCAATTGCGCTACTTTTTCTTTACCCAATCATTTGGGTAATTCTTCTTCCTTTTAGAATTCTTGGTTTTACAATAGAGCTTACATTCGATATTATAAAAGCTGTCTTCACTTTCCCTTTTAAACTATTGAAATAACATGAACTCATTTTTTCATTAACCGCTCCATTGGTTTATGCCCCCATTCCTCTATCAAAAAACAGCTCCATTTTTTTTAATATAAATTATCAATTAATTTGTGCCTATATTTTAAGGCATAGTAAATTATATCGAGGTTATATGTCCGTTACAAGTTTTTTATTATTGTTATTAATAGCCGCTATTTGCGGAGGTATTGGTAAAAGCATTTCGGGATATTCATTTGGGGGATGTTTTGTTTCTATTGTTATTGGTTTTTTAGGCGCTTATGTAGGGGCTTATATTGCCGAGGAAATGAACTTTCCTATGTTTTATATCATTGATATATCTGGAAGGAAGTTCCCCGTTGTTTGGGCTATCTTCGGTTCTTTTATTGTTTCACTTGTATTAGGAATTTTAACCAAAGGGAACAAACAAAAATAAATCTTTAATTCAATGAATGACCACCGAATTACAATGAATGGCCACTGAATGACACCGAATGGCTACTGAATGATCATTGAATTACCTTCTTACAGCATTCTATTTTTCACAAATTTTCGAAAGCGATTATGCATTCAAATACTCCAAATAGATTAGTCAACGAAAAATCCCTCTACCTTATTCAGCATGCATATAATCCGGTAGATTGGTTCCCATGGGGAGAGGAGGCATTTGCAAAATCTATTGCCCAAGATAAACCTATTTTTCTATCTATTGGATATTCTACTTGTCATTGGTGCCATGTAATGGAGCGTGAATCTTTCGAAAACCAGGAGGTTGCCTCAATTCTAAACCAAAATTTCATCTCTATTAAAGTGGATAGAGAAGAAAGACCCGATATAGATCATATTTATATGCTTACATGCCAGTTAATGAATGGAAACGGTGGATGGCCTTTAAATCTTTTTTTAACTCCTAGTCTCAAACCTTTTTTTGCCGGTACCTATTTTCCACCAACGGGTAAATATGGACGTGTTGGCTTTAAAGATTTACTTCAAAATATTTCAAAAGTATGGATAGAAAAAAAAGAGGAAATTTTAGAAAGCTCCAATCAATTTGTTCACTATCTTAACTCCTTAAACTCCAGTAGCGCTACTGTTGATATAACAGATCAGTTATTCAATTCTGCTACCAATTACTTTATCACTTCTTTCGATAAGCAGTATGGCGGTTTTGGCACTCATCCAAAATTTCCCTCACCTCATAATTTAATGTACCTTTTGCGAGATTGGAAATACAATGGCAATGCAATCTCTTTACAGATGGCTGCCCAAACTTTAACTGCTCTTCGGTTTGGAGGCATATTCGATCATATTGGATTTGGCTTCCATCGTTATTCAACAGATAAGCAGTGGCTTGTTCCCCATTTCGAAAAAATGTTGTACGATCAGGCAATGCTAATTCGTGTTTATTCCGAAGCTTATTTGGCAACCAAGCAGTCTTTATTTAAACAAACGGCAGAGGAAATTATAGAGTATGTTTTAAGGGATCTTACAAGTTCAGAGGGAGCTTTTTATACAGCCGAAGATGCAGATAGCGAAGGCATCGAGGGCAAGTTCTATACATGGCGTTTGGAGGAATTAGAACTATTATTAAATAAAGATGAACTTTCAATTGCGCAAAAAGTTTTTAACATTAAAGAGGAGGGGAATTTTTTAGATGAGGCAAAAAGAATTCTAACCAAAGAAAATATTCCACACAGCTCTTTAAGCATTGCAGAACTTGCTGCTTTGTTTAATATGGATCAGTTTGCTTTAGAAGCCAGCATTTCAAAAATCCGATCTATTTTATTTAATAATAGAGAAAAAAGAATTCATCCTCTTAAGGATACAAAAGTGCTAACAGATTTAAACGGCATGATGATTAGTTCTTTGGCTTATGCTTCAAGAGCGTTTAATAACAATTCATATCTCATAGCGGCTCAAAAAGCTTTTGAATTTATAAATAATACTTTGATTGCCCCGGGCAATATTTTGCTTCACCGCTTTAAAGATGGCCAAGCAATTCAAAATGGATTTATAGACGATTACGCATTTATAATTTTTGGTTTGCTCGAATTATTCCAATCCACTATGGATGAAAATTATTTGAATAAGGCTATAGAGTTAACCGATGTTGCAATTGCAAAATTCTGGGATGATGTTAATGGGGGCTTTTATTTTGCTATGGATAAATCAACCGATCTTATTGCCCGTTCAAAGGAGTATTACGACGGCGCAATTCCCAGCGCCAATAGTGTAATGGCTCACAATTTTAATAAGCTTACCTCCCTTACCTTTAATCAAAAGTACCAGCAATATTTTACAATGCTTATTAACTCCAATGGTCAGTCAATAGCTAAAGCCCCTCATAGTTTTGCTTTTACAATGTGCGCTTTAATCGAAAATAAAAACGAGTGCCAAATTATTGTTGCAGATAATAATATTTTTGACCCAAATGAAATTGTTTACCATAAAATTAATAACACTTTTTTACCCTCTCTTAATTACCGCTTCTTAAGTGTTAATAATAAACTCCCCCAAAATTTTGAATCGTACACTCTGCTAAACGACAGTGTTACATATTACTATTGCAAAAATCGTGAATGCCAATTACCTACAAATAATGCCTCTCAAATAACTAATTTGATCGAATAATTATTTTACTCATTCTTTTCATATTCCGTCAGTGAGCATTTATTCATGCAAGATTCTTTTTATTCATTTTGCTATTTTGCTCTCAATAAATATCAACATCCCAATAAGTTTAATGAGCGCACCCGTTTATATCCGACCCAATTTCAAACCCGATTTCGAAAATATTATTCAGGTAGTAAATTTAAAACCTCCAATGCGCCCTACCTTATTCGAATTTGCCTTAAACGATCGTCTCATTCAAAAACTATCCGGCCAAAATAATATCGACATCGGTAATAGATTATCCTTTTTCATTAATCTCATAAACGCATTTAAAAATGCCGGATACGATTATACTACAATTTCTGCCTTCAGAACTAATACTCTAAGCTTTCCTAAAAACGATATATTAAAAATGGAAAGCGTCTCTCTTAACTCCGGCAATATGATTACAGATAGAGATTCTTTTAATCTTTATCCTTGGCCTAATCCCGAAGTTGGCGATTACGATATTTATTACCAGTTGAAAAATGAATTGCCCCACAATATGAAATTAATTGCAAGCGGTAATGGGGGAGTGTTGGAAAATGTAATAGATCTTGTCGGATTCGAAAACCTATGTTTAATGGCAATGATGGATGAAGAACTCACTTCCGATATTTTCAATTCGGTAGGTTCCCGCCTTCTTCGGTTTTACCAAATTGTCTCCTCAATCGAAACCATTGGAGCGTGTATTGTTAACGACGATTGGGGGTTTAAAAATCAAACAATGCTCTCACCTGCTATGTTACAAAAATGGGTATTCCCTTGGCATAAAAAAATTGTAAATGCAATTCATCTTAATGGCAAAATTGCAATTCTTCATTCCTGCGGCCAGCTTAAAGATGTTATGAATAGTGTTATTGAAGATATGAAATACGATGCAAAACATTCATTCGAAGATCAAATTACTCCAATTGAAGAAGCATTAGATATTTGGGGTTCTAGAATTGCTCTTCTTGGAGGTATCGATATGGACTTTTTAGCTCGAAGCAGCGTTCATCAAATTTCTCTTCGTTCAAAATTACTTCTGCAAAAAACATCATTAAAAGGAGGTTATGCACTCGGCTCGGGCAATAGCATACCTAACTTTATTCCCGATGAAAATTATTTTGCTATGATCTCTTCTTTGGATATTGACTGATTTTAATTCAATTCTTCTCTATTCTACCGAATTCCTTTTCGGTTTTAAAATGGTGCATATCAATTTCACATCTGTAGATAATAATGATAAGACAAGCTCATATGGTATTACAAATTTATTCTCTTCTTCTAAAACAATTTTCAAGCTTGCAAATATTACACCTATAATCACTTTTTTTAATATCTGCACCTGCGCCTATAATACCGCTAACAGATTTTTTGGGTATCATTAAACAACTTTCTGTTAATTTTATTCCACAAAATTCCTTTGGCAAAAAACTAAATAAATTTTTCTGCTCAGCAACATCCCATCCACAGTAACCGGGGCTAAATCTGTTCGAGCATTTAAAACCCTTCTCACCATTATGTTCATTTATTTTATTCTCAATCCAATCGGCTCCCTTTTCAACTAGCATCGAGCCCGCTATATCTGCAATATATCCTGCCATTTCATTTGCTCTAAATATTCTGCCGCACCATTCATCAAACTCCTTTCCAATTGTTACTACAAAAATAGAAACTGACGACATTCCTCTCAGAGGCGTATTAATTACTTTTCCACAATTGAAATGTTCTTCTCCAATATGTATGAAATCATCCTCAACTCTAATTTCATTTCCATCTATAATTATAAATCCCCCTTTTATACATACATTCTTCTCTAATTCAAAAACAACTTTTTCAATTTCCGGCAATATATTTAACGCTTCTTTTTCACTTCTGTACCCTATCTCTAAAACTATTTGCTCTGCGTAAAGCTTTATTTCATTGTAGGGAATTACATATTCGTAAATATTCTCTTCTTTTTTCATTTTGTTAAATTGGCCAGGTATTTTGTCAATTGATGCGGATCTTTAAAATAACTCTCGGCCCCTATTTTATGGCTGAACTCTTTGCTTAGCGGTGCGCCCCCTACAAATATTTTTGTATTGGGATACTTATTCTTTATTTCATAAACACTCTTCTCCATATTCAGCATAGTTGTGGTTAGCAAAGCGCTCATTCCCAAATAACCATCAGGATATTCCTTGAGTGCGGTAACAAATTTTTCGGTTGTTACATCTACTCCTAAATCTATCACCTTCCAGCCGTCCCCTTCCAAAATCATTTTCACAATATTCTTTCCAATATCATGCAAATCCCCCTTTACTGTTCCTATAATAAAATTCCCCTTGTATCTAAGTTCTCCTCTTTCAAAGTATCTTTTTAAGTGTATCATACTGCTGTTCATAGCCTTTGCAGATATTAATAGTTCGGGAATAAATGCCTCTCCCTTTCCAAATTTTTCCCCTATTCTATTCATCCCCTTTATAAAACCATTTGCCAAAATTTCATTTGCCGGTATATTTAATTCCAATGCGCGCAATGTTAATTCCAATGCCCCCTCCTCTCCATTCATATCCTTTGGATATGAGGCACTGCCGTCAATCTTTCCCCTTTCAATTGCGTATGCAATCTTTTCTAAAATATCTTCCATTCAATTTCCCTATCTCAGGTCAATCATTTCTCTAAATGCTCTTATATGTTCCGGTGTAGTTCCGCAGCATCCCCCAATAAATTTTGGATTTATCTTCAGCAGCTCCTCCCAATGCTTTTTAAAAAACTCTGCATCCTCCGAATAAATATATTTCCCTTCGGAATATTTTGGCTCTCCAGCATTGGCTTTCAAAAGTATTTTAATATCATCCGAAACTTTTCTGAACTCTCTTCCTATCTCTATCATTAACTCAATTCCATTTCCGCAATTCGAGCCTACTGCAAATGCCCCTAGATTATCTAATTTTTTAATCCCCTCTTCAACAGATACTCCCATAAATGTTTTATAACCATTCTTGGTTTTATTAAATGTCATCGAGGCAATAAATGGAAGTTTCGAATTCTCCTTCACTGCGGTTATTGCGCACTCAATTTCATTAATATCCGCAAATGTTTCCAGTACAAAACAATCAACTCCTCCATCCAGTAGTCCTCTTACCTGAACCGAAAACGATTCTATCATTTCTTCTCTTTTTATTTCTCCATATGGTTCAAGCATTTTTCCCGATGGACCTATTGTACCCATTAGAAAATTATTTTTTCTTTTCGATGATACTCCAATTTTGGCAGCTGCTAAGTTTATTTCGTAGCTCTTCATCTCCAATCCAAAATCTTTTAATCTTAATACCGATCCCCCAAATGAATTTGTATAAACGGCGTCCGAACCCGCTTCAAAATACATATTTGCTATTTGTTTAATCTCATCGGCTTTTTCTATATTCCATAATTCCGGGCATTCCCCCATCTCCAATCCTTTTTCAATTAGAAACGTTCCGGTTGCACCATCTAAAAGAATTGTTTCGCGTGTTTCTGTAAACAATTTAAAATCCATTCTTATCTATTTCCTGTGTCACTTGTTGTCATTAAAATAATATTTCCATTATTCAATGGTAAACTAAACCATGTAAATAAGTATGTCAATATTTTATTCCTTACCATTCTAATTTTTCACTCATTTTATTTCTTTTCCTCTTCTCAAATTCTCTCTTACATATTTTCTCAAGCAAAAAAAAAGCCCCTCTGCATTGCAAAGGGGCCCTCTTTTAATTCTATTAACCTTATATACCTATTACTTCTTACTTCTCACCTCTACACCAATGCCTACTTCATCAAAATCATCTTCTTCATTTCCATATAATTGCTCGAAGATATTCTATATATGTACATTCCGCTCGGCAATTTAGATGCGTCAAAACTTACCGAATGGAACCCTGTGCTCATCTGCTCATTTAATATTGTTGCTACTTCTTCACCTAATAAATTAAAAACTTTTAAGGAAACATATCCCTCTTTAGGTAATCCAAACTTTATTGTTGTTGCCGGGTTAAATGGGTTTGGATAGTTCTGCGATAGTGTAATTCTATCCGGCATTATCAAATCATCAACTCCAACTATATTTGCATTTGTTGTAAGTGTAGCAAATTTTGTATCTCCCAATAATCCGTCGCTTACTGTAACCATAATTAAAAAGTTCTTCCCTGCATCGCTAACTTTTGGTGTCCACTTAAATAGGCCTGTAGCGCTTATTGTTGCCCCGTCAGGTGCCTGGTCCAGCTTAAATGTTAACTGATCTCCATCCTCATCACTTACAACATATTGATACTTAAATTCAATTGGTACATTATGAACACTAATTGTAGTGTCTTTCATCCATTTTGTAAATTTCGGAGCAGAGTTTACTCTTACAACTGTTATATTCACAACTATTTGAGTGGTAACTTTTCCATCAGAAACAAAAAATGTAATTTGAAAATTTCCCGCCTGCAAATTTGTTGGTGTCCACTCAAATTTATGAGTTGTTGCATCAAACTTTGCACCTGTAGGTAAACTACTTGTGCCATAAGTTAATGCATCACCATCGGGATCTGTAGCTGTTATTTCAAATGAAAGTAATTTATTTGTATTTACTGTTTTATCTGCTATTGGTGTTATAATTGGTGCACCATTTACATCAACTACCGTAATTTTAACTGTAATACTTGAACTTACCTTTCCATCAGATACAGAAAAGGTAACTGAATAGTTACCCGATTGTGTTGATGAAGGTTTCCAGTTAAACTTATGAAGAGTTTCGTCGAATGTTGAACCTGCTGGTTTATTAGTAGCACTATATGTTAGGTTATCCCCCTCAGCATCTGTTGCAACTATATCTATATTTAATTCAACCCCTTCATTAATAGTTTTATCATTAACCGGAGTAATTGTAGGAGCTGTATTAACATCTTCTACGGTAATCTTTACATTAATCGAAGCAGTCGATGTTCCATCATTTGCCGTGAATGTTACTGTATGTGTTCCGGATTGTTGAAAGCTTGGTTTCCACTTGAATTCTTTGTTCGTAAATGTAGAGCCGCTTGGAGCATTTTGAATTCCATATGTAAGTGTATTTCCTTCCGGATCTACAGCATTCACTGTAAATGCTAATTCCACATTTTCTTTAACTGTCTTATCCGTAATGGGGTCGAATACCGGTGGATTATTTGTAGTCGAAACGGTTGCCCTTCCAGCTACTAATGTAAAGGTTTTATCTTCTTGTAGAGAGCTATTAAGAAAGTGATTATTAAATGTGCTATTTAATGTTATGCTGGTTGAACCAACACCTATTAGTTTAGCCTTTAGTCTAAATAGTACTCCCGAGCCTTTGTATGTTGTTGAACTAATAGCAGAAATTGCTATTCTGCCAGGAATAATATTGGCCTCGCTTGTTATTGTAGCATTTTTGGTAATTGTTCCATCTTGATTTGGTGGAGCCGAAAATGTTACAACTAGCGGATCAAATAACAATTCAAATTGGTAGCCTTGTACATTATACAAAGTTAAATCCGTTACAACAATATCAACTATTTTTTCACTATTAGGAGCTCCTGAAATGGTGGGCAGTGTAAGCTGTATTTGCCCATTTACAGATATAAAACCAAGAAGTAGAATTAATATTACAGCCAAACGTTTCATTGTATTTCCTATTAATGTTGTTCTAAATATATAGAATTTATAAAATATTTGAAATTGCTAAAATCACACCATCCCTTTAAAACAAAAAAAGCTGCTATTGCTAGCAGCTTTTTTTTGTTAATTCTACAACTACTTCATCAATATCATCTTTTTGATTTGTGTGAAGTTTTCAGCATCTATTTTATAAATGTACATTCCAGAAGGCAGATTAACTGCGTTGAAATTGATGCTATGGAAACCAGCTACTAAAGTAGAGTTAACCAATGTACCAACTTCTTGTCCAAGTATATTAAATACACTTAATTTTACCATGGATTCTTTTGGTAATGCAAATTTAATGCTTGTAGATGGGTTGAATGGATTCGGGTAGTTCTGGAATAATTCATATGCTACTGGAATTCCTTCATCCAATACTTTTACATCTTTATCAACTTGAATTGTTATAATTCTCGATTGTGTTGATAGAGTAGCATCACTAGCAACTACTACTATTTGATGTTTACCAGCTTGTGTATTTACTGGTCTCCAAACAAATAATCCGGTAGTATTTGCAATTGAAGCACCTGCAGGAGGATTTACTAGAGTATAAGTAACAGCATCTCCTTCAGGATCTATAGCAACAAAGTTAAATAACAAATACTTACCACCAAGAATTGTAGTGTCTTTCATTTGTTTTGCGCCTGGCAATACAAACGAAGGAGCTGTGTTGATATTTGTTACTGTAATTTTTGCGGTAACAGATGCTGTTGCATTCTTGTTATCTTTTACAGTAAATACAACATCGTAACTACCTTGTTGATTATAAGCAGGTGTCCAAGCAAAATCTTTTGTTGTAGCAGAAAATGCTGCGCCTGTTGGTAAAGTTCCGGTTGTTAAAGTTAATGTATTATCTGTATCATCATCTGCTACAGTAACACTAAACTTTAATTCCTGTCCTTCAGCAACTGTCATAGGACTAGCTTTACTTAATGCAATTGTTGGTGTTCTATTTACATCAGTAACAGTAATTGTTGCAACTTGATTTGCTGTTGCAGTACCGTCTGTAGCTGTAAATGTAATTGTATAAGTTCCGGCTTGTACATATGTTGGTGTCCAGCTAAATGCGCCGGCAACAAATGTAGCACCTGTTGGCAATGTTGTACTTGAATATGTTAATGCATCACCATCAGCATCGGTTGCTGCAACTGTAAAAGCTAAATTGCTGTTTTCAGCAACTGTCTTTGCCACTGTTGCTTCTGCAAATACTGGAGCTGTATTAGTTGCTGTAACTGTACCTTTTTGAAAAGCTGCACCTGGATTTCCAGAATTAAATTGAAATGCAGTCAAAACTATATCAGTTGCCACTTTGGCTTTCATTTTACCCTTTAAGTAAAGTAAAATGCCATCTGCTGGTACTACTATAGCTGTTGGGTTTGCCCAAGCAACCTGCACAGTACCTAAGGTGCCTAAATTTTCAGCTATTGAACCGGCTGAACCATAAGTACCTTCTAATGCAGTTCCTAAAATTTCAATCTTACTTGCATCATATGTTGCAGTAAAATTGAACGATTTAACATTATCGGTAGAAATAATGGCACTTGTCTTAATAGGTATTAATACTTCTTGATTATATTTTGCGGTAGTAGAAGCTACATAAACTTCTATTGTTGCCGCAATTGCACTTCCATTTGCTACTGCTACCTGTGTATTGTTTAATAAGAATGTATTTCCAACACCTAAAGAAGATGTTCCACCACTCTTAAAACTAATTGTTAAGTTAAGTAAAACTCCGGCTGTTGGCGCTATTGCTGTATGATGCGCCCAACCGACGTATAATTTACCATTTGCAATATCCGGATTCACTTGCAAAGTACCATCCTTGCTTAATGTACCTTCAATCGAAGCATTTGTAACTTCAATTTTAGTATTATCATAAGACAAATTAAACTGGTACGACTTTACATTTGAACCTAGATTACTTACTTGTATTGGAACCGAAACATTTGTAGTTCCAACTTTACCCGAAACTGTTGGTAAAGTAATTACTTGTGCAAAGGTAATACTAGTTCCTAACATAAGCATAGCAAACAAAAGCAGCATTTTTTTAACGCTTACTTTGAAACCTTTCATTATCACCTCTAAATTATTGAATTAACGTTTTATAAAATATCAACAGGGTGGTTTTATTAAACCACCCCGGGTGAATATTATTTCATTAAGTTCATTTTTACGGTTTTAACAAAGTTACCAGCTTGTAATCTATAAATATAGATACCACTTGATACTTTTGATCCGAAATCATTTGTTCCATCCCAATTTACAGAATAGAATCCGGCTTCTTGTTCGCCGCTTACTAATGTTTTTACTACTCTTCCTAACATATCGTATACTATTAGGTTAACATTAGTTTTAACTGCTGCCGAAAACTTAATTGTTGTTGTTGGGTTAAATGGATTTGGATAATTCTGACTTAATGCAAATTCTGTCGGAATTTCTCTGATTTTTGAATTTAATGCAGCAAAGATTTCATTGTTGAGAACTGCATTACCAGATACAGTTACTACAGATTCTTTATTCTTAATTCCTACATTAATAGTAGCAATATCGCCATCTGTTAATGGAGTGATACCTGCAGCTGCAAATCTAACTTTACCATTTTCAATTGATGTAGCATATGCCCAATCTGATGGTAATTTAGATGTTATACCTTTAATTTCAACGTCAGAACCGTAGAAATCTGCTTCTGCGCTAACAGATACAACACCCTTTGTTAACGATACAGATAATGGTAACGATAATAAACCATCATTTAAAGATGCATTGCCTAATTCAATTGAACCGGCTGCTGCAATCTTCTTGCTTAATGGCCATGTGTTGTTGTTTGCTACATAATATAATATCCATGAAGCATCGTAAGCTGTAATTTGACCATCAGTGTTTACATCAGCGTATAACTGAGCTTCTGCACTCAATAATGGATTATTTACAACATGTTTTAGAATTGCTAAAGCGTCTGCAATTGTAATACCACCACCTAAAGTTACATCACCTTTATCATAACCAGCAGTAACATTAATTGTTACTGTAGTTTGAACTGGTGTAATTCCATCTGTAACCTGAATTACAACTACAAATGCTTTTCCATTATCTGCCAATACTGGTGTCCATGTAAATAGACCTTGACCAAAAGATGTCTCTATTTTTGGTATTGAAGTTCCAGCTGCAGCTGATGCTGGTGTAACACTAACTAATGAATATGTTAATGTTTGTGCATCTGCATCTGTTGCTTTGAAGCTAAATGAGAATGCTTGATTATATTTTGCGTTTTTAGTAGTAAATGTACCATCTACAGCAAAAACTGGAGGTTGATTAGCATCTGCTACTGTAATTGTAACAGTATTGCTTGTTGATAATGTACCTTCAGTTGCTGTTACTGTAACTGTATATGTACCAGCTTGTGTATATGTTGGTGTCCATGTTAAAACGCCAGTTGTAGTATTAAATGTAGCGTTTGTAGGAACTACTGCTGGAGCAGTTGCTGTCCATTGTGGTGTACCAAATGTTGGTGCTCCACCAATGTTTAATGTTGCTTTTGTCCATGTAATGGTTGTAGCAACCATTTCTGTTGTAGCAACTGTTGCAGAAGCTGTAGTTACAGTTGGAGCTTTTGCTGCTTGGCTATATGTAAAACGTGCACCTTGTGTACTAATAGCACCTTCAGCACTTCTTACAATAATTTTAGCATGATCTACGTTTGTAGAGTTATCGTATCCTAATCCACCTTGTAATAACCATGGATTTGTAATGTCTGTATCAAATCTTCTTAAGAAACGTACGTTCTGAATGCCTTCTGGGTAATTTGTTGAGCCGTAACCATAAGCTTCAGCTTCGATATCATATTTTACTTGAGGTTGTAATGTTAAATCTGAAGTTACTAACCAGTAGAAACCAGGATAGTTAGCTAATGAAATTGAACCAGATGCAATTGGGAATCCATTTGATCCGTCAGGAGAAGCTGCTACGTGGTTTACTGTTAAGTTCAATGATGCTGTTGGCAATGTGTTGAATTGGAATGCCATTGGTCTGTAAGCTGTTGCTGTGCCAGTTGGGAATTCAACTCTTGTAAGATCAACAGCTGCGTTTGCGTTTCCTATAACTGTTAAGAATTTCTTAACATTTCCTAATACGTGAGAAACGTTTGTACCGGTTACACCAGCTCTGTTAAAGCCTTGTGTTGGTTGTCCGCCAGCATTTGTTTGTTTCAATACAACATTTCTTGTTCCAGTAACAAAAATACCGTTAACAAAGAATAAAGTTGCACTGTTTGTTGCAAAATCAAGATCGCCGCCAGTGAATGTAACTGTATTTGTAGCGTTTGTTTTTGCAATTCTTAAATTGATTGCTGCTGGAACTGCCCATGTAGCACCTAATGCCCATGTTTGGTCAACTGCACCAACAAAGCTTAAATTAGCTGCTGCACCGCCGTTAACAAATGTACCGCCGTTTGCTGTTGTTGTAACGTTTCCGCCAATACCTGTTGCGTTTCCGTTAATATCCCAGTTACCGCCGTCAAATGTTAATGTACCGTTTAATACTAATGTACCGCCTGTTAAAGCAACAGTAGCTTTTACTGTTACGTTACCTGCGTAAGCTGCATATGCGCCAGATGTAACTGCACCTAGTTCACGTGTAGATGTTGCTGTAGCACCATTATAAATAAGGGTCATTGCGCCAGCTTTTACTAAGTTAGCATCTAATACTGTAGTGCCATTAGCTTTTAATTCTAGTGTAGAACCATCTGCCATTGTAATAACAGCATCTGGAGCAGCTGTAGTTACATCTAATAAAGCTGCTAAAGATAATGTTCCAGTAATTGTCATGTTAGCTGCTGTAGCAACATTTGATGCGCCTGCTACAACTGTTAAATTTCTAATTGTTGCTGGAGCTTCTTTACCAACGTTAATAACAACTGCGCCAGTATAAGTTTGATATTTAAGATCTGTATTTGCGCCAAAAGTAGGAATCTTTGTCAAAGTAGCGGCATTATCTGTTCTTGTAACTAATACGCCATCACCTAATGTAAGTTTTCCATCAGCACTTGTTGTTAGTGTACCACTTAATACTAATGCTTTTACTACTGTAAATGCACTTGTACCAGTATTGGCACCTGCTAATAAAGTTAGGTTATCAACAGAGAAACCGCTTGCTGGTAAAGTTACAGCACCAGCTGTATTCCAAGTTAATATACCTGAAGTTTGTGTAATTGCACCAGCTGTAAATGTATATGTACCGGTAATTGTTAAGTGATTTATTGTTGTTGCCAATGTTCCAGCTGTATTTGTGAAAGCTGTACCAACTGTTAATGTAGCAGCTGTAGGACCAGCAATACTTGTAGCTAGTGTAACTGTTCCGCCAGAGTTAATTACTAAAGTTGGTATTGCATAGTTTTGTCCTAATGTTAATGTTGCAGCTGTACCAGTTAATGTTAATGCGCCTGTAAATGCACCAGCATCGTTAGTAACTGTTACGTTTCCGGTAGCAGTTAATACGCCAGTCTGTGTAAATGTAGCAGCATTATCTAATGTTAATGTACCTGTTGTCATTGCAGCATTAATTGTTACACCATTTGCTGTACCGTTAGCCTTTAAAGCTGGTACTGTAAATGTTGCGCCTGGTGTTAAATCAATAGCACCTGCAGTTGAAGTTAAGGTCAATGTACCATTTGTAAATGTACCAACGCCAGTTCTGTTATAATCTGGAGTAGCTACACTGCCTAACTGAATAAATTCAAAACCGCCAGCATTAATGTTACCATCAACCTGTGAAGTTTGACCAGTTACTTGTACGTTTGAACCAAGAACTAAAGAACCAGCTGTAGCAGTAACTGTACCGCCAATAACTGTGCTGTTTCCGCCTCTTGTTAAAGTAAGTGTACCATTGGTTAATGCAACGTTTCCAGTTAATACCGAAGTTGTTGAACCATTGATTGTTACAGAAGCGATTGGTCCTAATGTTGCGTTACCAACATTTAAGTTTCCAGTTAATGTAGAGTTTGTTGCATTCATTGTTACGGTTGCTGTTGCACCTGTAAATGTGCTTACTCCTTGAAGCGTTAAACTTCCACCGATCACTTTCAAGTTTGTAGATGTAAACGAATATCCGTTTGCAGCTGGTTCAAACGATAAGTTATTTAGTGTAGCTGCAGGAGTGGCAGAAGAAGAACCGTTAACTGCTGATCCGTTACCAGTTACGAGCAATGTACCACCTGTAACTGTACCAGCAATAGAGTGAGTTTTGCTGTCGCCAGATAGTGTATAAACAAATGCACCCTGTGCTAATGTACCGCCAGATACAACTGTTAATGTACCAGCAATTGTAGAAGCGCCTGCAAAACCAGTAACTGTATTAGTAGCATTAATTGAAACGTTGTTAAGTTTTAATGGTTGAACTGTCCATTCCAAACCGCCTGGATCAGCAGCGCCATTAAATGATACTGTATTTACGTTATAAGCAGCTGTACCTGTATATTCTAAATTAACATTAACAGAATACAATACTGTTCCTGTACCAGCGCCAGTAACTTTAGCAATACCTTGTGTACCGCCTGTTGTTAATATTTTAATTGTTGGGTTTGTAACTAAAGCACTATTAAATGTAATAGTATGGCCGTTAGCAATTCTTACCCAGCCATTATATATATATAATGTTCCAGATAATGTTACAGAAGCACCAGTTGTAACATAATCTTGTGGATCTACTAAATTAACTAAAATGTTTCCAAAATTACCTGTACCTTGAATGGTACCAGTAACGCCAACAGTACCAACACCGCCAGCATCAGCATTTTGGAATACTACGTATCCAACACCAGTTGAAGAATAAGCATTACCGCTGTTGTCAAATATTTTGTTAGAGCCGGTTAAGTTTAGGTTAAAGTTTCCAACGTCAAGACTTCCAGCTGTAATTGTTAAGTTACCTGTAGCTTCAAAAGAAGCAGATAAAGTTAATATTGAACCTGATCCTTTATTAATTGTTACGTTATTAAGAACTAACGAAGCACCAGGATTTAAAGATTGAGCAGTAGAACTTGCAAATGTCAATCCACCAGTAGCAGTATAGTTACCAGGTGTATTGTTTGTTCTATTAAATTGTGAACCATAAACTGTTAGTACAAAGCCGCCATCAGTAATAGCGCCAGCTGTACTTGAATTTAATGTTACGTCACCATAAACAGAAGTATTTGCGCCTAATGTTAATTTACCACCAACAGTTACGTTTGGTAATTGACCAGTGCCAGTTGTTGTAACAACACCGGTAATATTTAACATACCGCTTCCTACAGTTGAAGCTGTAGAAGAAATCATGTGTCCAGTATTTGTATAAGTAGCGCCAGCACCTGATAATGTTAATTGGAATCCGTTTAATTTAATAACTGCACCAGCATTTCCGTTACCTACTGTATTGTTCGAGAAAGTAACAGCGCCTAATAAATTAAGTGTACCTAAGTTTGTATTGTTTGCAATAATGCCGCCGTATGTACCAGCACCAACGTTGATTGTTCCTGCACCGTTTGTTAAACCAAATGTGAATGTGCTTGTTCCGCTAACTCCACCAGTTAATGTTAAAACACCACCAGCGTTTTGAAGAACTGTTGTTTGAGCTCCACCAGCTGTTGCTCTTGCACCATTAATAGTATTAGCAAAAGCTACTGTTCCAGCACCTTGGTTATCAACACCAGTTGCATTTGGACCATCAGATGTGAAAGAAACTGTTCCATTAAATGTTGCGTCTCCAGATACAACTACAATCTGACCTGAAGATAATGCTAAGTTGTTAGCAAATGTTACAGCAAAAGCACCAGCTGTAATATTTAATGATCCAGTACCTAAGCTTAATGGTAATTCTGGACCAGCAGAAATAGAAGCGCCAGGTGTATAAAATACACTAACGTTTGTTGTTGTAGGTGTTTCATTAATTGTAGCTGCTGTTCTAGTAATTCTACCGCCACTAGCTATTGTTACTTTAGCTTGTGTAATATTCAAAGTACCAGCTGTTAAAACTAAAGCTGTATTTGTAGAGCCTAAATTGAAATTAAGGCTGCCAGAAGCTGATGTTCCTAAATTAACAGTTTTTGCTGCACCGTTAATATTAACACCATTTGTTATTGTAACTGTTTGCAAAGCATTAAAAGCTTGGGAAACTAAAGTTACAGATTTCGTTATGTTTACGTTTGCTTCATTATAAGTATCTGCATCAATCATAATAACGTCGCCATCAGCTGCTACTGTTAGAGCTTTAGCAATCGTTTTATATGGAGCTAATGCAGTACCTGTTCCAACAATGTCGTTACCGTTTGTATTGCTAACATAAATTGTAGCAGCAAATGTATTAGCTACAACAAAAAGCAGCAAAACAAAAGTAAGACTTAGTTTTGTTAATAGGTTTTTCAAATTCATTTTTTTCTCCTATTGGTGAAAAATTAATTAAGTATTTCTTTGTACTTCTTTTACTTCTTTACTACTAACACACACAAAAACTATTTACCGCCATTAAGCCGGTAAGGTTAAACGCACTTATTGCCTCCTATTTAGTGGGTTAAATAATATATTTATATTGTAAAAATTTTCTTGAATAAGAATTGTAGAGTATTTTGCTATCGCTAAGTTGTTCAAAATCATTAAGTTGTACTGTTTGGTTGAAATTACACTTCAATATAGAAAGCGGGAAGGTATAAAGCAATACCTTTGATAAGAAAAGTTCCTGTTTTTGTATCATATTTTTGTGCTTTCTATGTGCGTGTGTTAAACTGCAAGCGCTAAAATAGCATTCAGGTTCTTCGTTGTCAATACTATTATACTTTAAAAATATGCCTTTATCTTTAAATAACATTAAACCATTCAAAACCCTTATAACTATCCCCTCACCGAAGCGCGCATTTTTTTCGTACCTCTGCATAATTATTCGCACTAAAATTATTGTAAAAACTAATTCGTAAAATATTATCAACTATTTCACCCTATTTTTGCTCTTTAAAAACTTCATCCACCTGTATTTAAATATTACGATCTTATTGACACTGTCTTTAAGCAACAACAGTGCCAGTTTTAGTCGAATTTAAATGCTTGTATATCGAATTCTCTCTTCCTCTCAAATTCACTCTCTCTTAGCTCCACGGTATGATTTTTAATTTAGCCCCTTTTTTTTCTTCCTTCTTTCATTTTTTATTTAACAATCTTTCCCATGCGCACTAACTCTTCTCATAAATTTCAATTCCTCTTTCAGCTGCTACAATTACTTTACTCACTAATTCTTTTTTAAATATTCCATGCTCAACAATTGCGGCGCGCCCATTTAACATATTGTTAAGTTCAGCGGGGTTATCAATTACGTTAAACTTTGCATCTAAAATATAGTTCCCTTCATCGGTAATAAAATGTTCACCGTCACTTTTCATTCTTAACTTTACTTTAGCGCCTAGCCCTTCCAAAAAATTCTTCTCTAATATATAAGCATCTTTAATTACTTCAACTGGTAAATAAAATTTCTCTCCCAGTTTTCCCGATAGTTTAGATTCATCAATAATTATAATTAGCTTTTTGCTTGCTTGGGCAACAATCTTTTCTTTTAATAAAGCGCCCCCGCCCCCTTTAATTAAATTAAGGTCCTTGTCAACTTCATCGGCGCCATCAATTGTCAAATCTACTACAAACGATGATTGAGGAGAGTTTGATGAAGATTTTAAATCTTCGTTCTTCCTTCTTAGTTCTTCGTTCAGCGAAGTGATTGGTATTCCAAGTCTCTTGGTTTCTCTTTCTGTTTGTAGGGAAGTTGGTATTCCAACAATATTTTCCAATTCTCCACTCTTTATTTTTTCAGCTATTTTTTCTAATGCAAATTGAACAGTGCTGCCCGTTCCCAATCCAACTATCATTCCATCTTCAATTTCTTCTACTGCATTATAAGCGGCTAGTTTTTTTAGATTATCTTTATTCATACAATTCCTATTATAAAATCCAATCTTTTATTTCTTTGCAAATGTTTTTTATTTGTTACAGCCAATATAATCCACTTATCAATTATTCGCACAACCTTCCACTCCACTATAAACTCTACATTCTTCGTTCTTCACTCTTCATTCTTCGTTCTCCTGCCATTTTGTCTCACCCCTCTAATGGGCCTATAACAAGCATGTAAACGGCATGTAAACAGCCTTGGCATTTTTCTCACTTTGCAGTCCAATTCCGCCAAAATTACAGTATAATTTGCGCTATAATAATAGCACACCACTTTATATAGTTTTGAATTCTCAAGTTGCCTTTAATTTTCATATCTTTGCATAAAATATTAGGAAAAGATGCCTGTTAATTGGCAAGACATAAATAAATCCGAAAAAGATAAAAGAAAACGTGTAGTTATTCTTTTATTCATTGTAGTTGTAATATTGTTGAATATAGCTTTGTACTTTATTTCAAAAGCTTAATACAAACTCATTCAAAAAGATAAATGCAGAATGCAGAATTCTATTTTCAATTGTATGCAAAGATTAGATATAAATATTAACCACAATTCCTGCATTCATAATTCTTAATTCATAACTCATAATTATAAAAATGTCCAACACAAAACTAAAAACAAACAATTCAAAATTATATATAGAAACTTACGGCTGCCAAATGAATTTTGCCGATACCGAACTGGTAATGGGCATCTTAAAGGGTAAAGGATTCGAAGCGGCAAAAGATATTGAAAACGCTAATGTAATTCTTTTAAATACCTGCAGCATTCGCGATAACGCCGAACAAAAAATTTACAGCCGCTTAGAGCATCTTAGAGGAATTAAAAGAAATAGACCAAATACTATAATTGGTATTTTAGGATGCATGGCCGAAAGGCTTAGAAAAAATTTAATTGAGGAAAAAAAAGTTGTTGACCTTGTAGTTGGTCCCGATGAATACCGCCGTCTGCCCGAATTTATAGATGCGGCTTACGGTGGTGAAAAAGGAATTGGGGTTAAGCTTAGCCGAACCGAAACTTACGACGATATTACTCCTTACCGAGAAGATGGTTTAAGCGCATGGATTAGTGTAATGCGTGGATGCGATAAGTTCTGTACTTTTTGTGTCGTTCCTTATACAAGGGGAAGAGAAAGAAGCCGCTCTTTAGATTCCATAAAAGAAGAAGTTAAACAGCTATCCTTGCGGGGCTTTAAAGAAGTTACATTGCTGGGGCAAAATGTTAACTCATATTCATACGAGGATAAAGACTTTGCAGATTTAATGGCCGCCTGTGCAACTGAAGCTCCTTCAATGCGAATCCGTTTCTCAACATCACATCCGCAAGATTTATCCGATAAACTATTATATACAATTGCTAGCCATAATAATCTTTGCAATTATATTCACTTGCCTGTTCAAAGCGGTTCAAATAGAATTTTGGAATTAATGAACAGAACTTACAGCATAGAGCATTACCTTAATATAATAGATAAGGCAAAAAAAATAATTCCCGGTGTAACTTTTTCTACAGATATTATTGCCGGCTTTCCAACCGAAACTGATGAAGACCACCAAATGACTTTAGAGGTAATGAGAAAAGTTAGATACGATGGTGCATACATGTTTAAATATTCTCCCCGCGAAGGCACAAAGGCTTTTGCTATGGGTGATGATGTTCCCGAAGAAGTGAAGACAAAAAGATTAAATGATATAATAGATCTTCAGCATGCAACATCTTGGGAAATTAATAGTGGTTTAGTTGGCACCCAAGAGATAATTCTTGTAGAAGGAACAAGCAAAAAATCGGACGATTTTCTTGCCGGAAGAACAGACACAAATAAAATTTGCATCATCCCCAAAAGAGATGATATAACTATCGGCTCCTATGTAAAAGTAATAATCAACCGGGCTACATCTGCCACTTTGTTTGGAGATATTGTTTAGTAAAAACTTTAGAACAATATATGAATGAGATAAAAATCTTCAATAAAATTTTTAACAGAGCTGCGTGTATAAGTTTATTCATGCTATCTATTTTTATCTTTCCTCTTAACATCTATTGCCAGGAATTTGATATTACTCCCGCTCTCAAATTTATTGAAAGGGGCAAAGTAAACGAGGCCATCGAAATTCTTAACACTCTAAAGCAGGGCGATCCTAAAGATCCCTCTGTAATATTTTTAGATGCAGTGTTAACAAAGAATGGAGAAGAGGCTTTAAAAAAGTATACCCTTGTTTTCGAAAAATTCCCCAATTCCAAATTTGCAGATGCATCATTATACAGAGCGTTCAGTTACAACTATGCTTTAGGACTATATAAAAAAGCAGAAGTATTGTTTGCCAAACTTAAAAGCCAATATCCAAGCTCTACTTACATCCTTGCCGCAAACCGAAAAATTCCTGATGAAGAGCTGTTGATAGTTGAAAAAAAAGATAGTACAAATAAAGTAGTTGCCCCACCCATACAAAACACCCCGGTTGATTCAACTAAGATTGTGAATAAATTCACAATTCAAATTGGCGCTTTCCTTAATGCCCCAAATGCAAACCGTTTAAAAGAGCAAATGACTAAAGAGGGATATATAACCCAAATTGTTTCAAAAGAAATTGGGGGAAGTATATTTAATATTGTTAACACCGGGCGCTTTGCAACCGAAGAGGAGGCAAAAGCACTTATTCAATTATTGGAAAAGAAATTTAGTATAAAAGGAAGCATCGTACCCATTCAGTAATCTGTAAATTCTATATGCCCCGTTAATAAATTTTCAATTATATTTTATCTTAAGAGGCAAATAAGATTATCATTTGCAAAAAAACTGTTATTTTAAAGTAGAAAGTTTTTTAATCAATTAGAGATCATGCGAATAGAAGAGATACAAAAAAGATTTGGTATAATTGGAAAATCCAAAGAGATTAGAGACCTAATTGATATTATTCTTCAAATCTCTCAAAGCGATATCTCGGTTTTAGTTACCGGAGAAAGCGGCGTTGGAAAAGAAGTGTTCGCTCAGGCAATTCATGCGTTAAGTAAAAGAGCAAATAAAGAATTGGTAAGTGTTAACTGTGGCGCTATTCCGGAAAGTCTTTTAGAAAGTGAATTGTTTGGCCATAAGAGAGGTTCGTTTACCGGAGCTACAGACGACCGCAAAGGATACTTTGAAATTGCAGATGGTGGAACATTATTTTTAGATGAGATTGCAGAATTGGCTTTAACTACACAAGTAAAACTTCTGCGTGTTTTAGAAACAAAAGAATTTATGCGCATCGGGGGCGAAACAGTTACCAAAGTTGATGTTAGAATTATTGGTGCAACTAATAAAGATTTACAGCGTGAAGTAGATTCAAAAAACTTTAGAAGCGATTTATATTTTAGATTGAAAGCCGTAAGCCTAAACATTCCCCCTTTAAGGAGCCGCAAAACAGATATAATTGAATTGGCTAATCATTTCTTAAATAATTACTGCCTCTTCAATAGAATGCCTCTTCTTAAAATTTCGAAAGAGGCCTTTGAAATATTGTTAAATTACAACTGGCCCGGTAATGTAAGAGAACTAAAAAATGTTGTAGAAACAGCTGCGGCTTTAAGCCGAAGCGAAATTCTAGATGCTCAATCGTTTATGCCTTTGCTTACAACTATAAATACTAGCAACGAATTTAGAAACTTGCCCGTTCATGTTAACAGACCAATGCAAGATCTAGACCGTGAAATGATTTACCGCGCATTAATAGATATTAAAAAAGATTTGCTCGATCTTAAAAACTTTGCCGCCAAAACTCAAAGCGATCAAAACCAAACCAATATTAATAATCAGGTTGCGGAAGTTATTCCTCTTAACAAAATTGAAAAGGAAGCAATTATCAACGCTCTTAATTTTACCAAGCATAATAAAAGAAGAGCAGCTCAATTGTTAGGAATTGCCGAAAGAACTCTTTACAGAAAGCTGGAAGAATATGAAATTAAATAAACCGCTGCTTGGTGCTCTTGCCTCTAAGTTCATTAGTAAAAAAAGTGTGGCAATTACTAATTTCTTTGCAATATGTTTACCTATTCTTTTAATATTATTATTGGAATCGTGCAGCTACTCTTTTACGGGTGCATCTGTGCCGGCGCATATAAAATCTGTTGCAATTCCAAGCATTGCAGATAGAAGCGGTTCGGGAGAATTTAACCTAAGCGACAGATTAACAAAAACATTAATTCAAAAATTTATTGAAGACAATACTTTATTTATAAGCGACCGCGCAAATGCCAGCTCTGTAATTGAAGGTTCAATCACTCAGCTGTTGGATGCACCTGCAGTTGTTGGAGGCGTTAGCGGAACCGATAAAATTACAAGCAAAAGAATTACAATAACAGTACAAATTATTTACAAAGATCTTGTTAAAAAAGTGAATGTTTTCGACAGAAGTTTTTCTAATTATGCCGATTATCAAATAACCGATGATGTTGTTTCAAAGAGACGCGACGCAATTGAAAAGGCAATACAATATATTTCGGAAGACATTTTACTTGGGGTTGTTTCCAACTGGTAATTAAAACAATAGGCGCTTTATATGATATTCGACGAAATAGTTTTATTCACATACATCTTTTCTCTTACAATTATATTAATATTTGGAAGCCACGGCTTTATTATGATTTATTATCATCATAAGTACCGTAAGAACAATCCAAAATCTAAAGTGCAAAAGGATGAAGATATTGTTACAATTCAACTTCCTATGTATAACGAAATGTATGTTGCCGAAAGACTTATAAACGCAATTTGTGAAATAGACTATCCTAAAGAATTGCTCGAAATTCAGGTGCTCGACGATTCCACAGACGAGACAGTAGATGTGGTGGCTAAAATTGTAAAAGAGAAACAGGCTCTTGGTTTCGACATTCAACATGTTAGACGCCAAAACAGGGAAGGATACAAAGCCGGCGCATTAAAAGAAGGAATGAAAAGCGCAAAAGGAAAATACATTGCAATATTTGATGCAGACTTTATTCCACGAAAAGAATTCCTTCATAATACATTATCCTATTTCACTCACGATAAAATTGGTTTGGTACAAACTCGATGGGAACATTTGAATGAAGATTATTCCATCCTAACAAGAATTCAAGCCTTGGCATTAAACGGTCATTTTGTTATCGAGCAAAGTGTTCGTAATAAGTCGGGCTTCTTTATTCAATTCAACGGTACCGGTGGTGTTTGGTTAAAAGAATGTATTGAAGATGCCGGCAATTGGCATGCAGATACTTTAACAGAAGATCTCGATCTTAGCTACCGCGCTCAGTTAAAAGGATGGAAATTTGTTTACTTGCGCGATATTACAACTCCGGCAGAATTACCAGCCGAAATGAATGCGTTAAAAGCTCAGCAGTTTAGATGGACAAAGGGAGCTATTGAAACAGGTAAAAAATTACTTCCAATGGTTTGGAGAGGTAAAGTTCCTTTGCGCGTTAAACTTCAGGCTACTTTTAATCTTACAAACAATTTGGTTTTTCCTTTTACTCTTTTAGCGGGAATATTAAATGTGCCTTTGATATTTATTAAGAACGCGGGACCATATTGGAACTTCTTTAATTTCATGGCAATTTTTGTGGTTGCCTTTATAAGTACATTTTTATTTTATCTCTTCGCTCAAAAAGATGTTCACGAAGACTGGCGAAAAAAGATTGCTCTCTTTCCATTATTTATGGCCGGAAGCATGGGTTTTACTTTAAATAATACACGCGCCGTTTTCGAAGGATTGATGAGCCGTAAGAGTGAATTTGTGCGTACACCTAAATTCAAAGTTGTAAATAAAGAAGATCAGCTTTCTTCATCAAAGAACAAGTACCTTGCTAAAACAAAAATTCAACCATCTACTTATATTGAATTATTGTTAGCCGGCTACTGCTTAATTGGTGTTGTTGCGGCAATATATTTTATGGAAATTGCCGCCATTCCATTTCAGCTAATGTTCTTTTTTGGATTTGCTACTGTTTCAACAATGTCTTTAAGACAAGCTTACCGCAAGCGTAAACAATTAGAAGAATAAATTGAACGGTAAAGAATTAGTAACGGACAAAATTAAACTTATTTACGAGTTCAATCTCAATTCCCCACTTTTTGCAAGGGTTGCAAGCTCCGAAATTGAAAAGGGAAATTACCTGGATGCAATTCGTATTCTTAATATTGGAATAAAACTTTTTCCTAAATATCCATCCCCCTATTTTATACTTGCAATAGCAAAAGCTTTTGAAGGAAAACCAGAAGAGGCAAAGGAATTTGCTAAAATTGGAAGCGGAATTATTGAAAGCCGAGAAACTCTCGATTACTATTTTAGCAGGATAGATACAATTGCTGAGGAAAGGAATTTAATAAATGGATCCGTACGCCCTTTATTTGTAGAAGAGAAAGTAATTACCAAAGAAGATCAACAAGAGGAATTGTTTGAAGATAAACTTGATTTAATTGCCGAGCAATTGAGCAAAGCAAAAATAATTCCTAAAGAAATGATTGAAGAGCCGGAGCTTGTTGGATACTCTGGTAAAAAAATAGTTTCGGATACACTTGCAGATATTTTCTTCTCTCAAAAAAAATATGAAGAAGCAATTGCAATGTACGAAGAGTTAATGAAAAACAAACCCGAAAAAGTTGAACACTATTTGCAAAGAATTGGGGAAGCAAAAGCCTTAATGGAATAATGAAATTCTTAGGCACTTCAATTAATCAAAGTGCCTAAGCCAAAACTCTTCTACCTTTTTATAATTGCCCTTTCCGACGAAGTAACCTTAAACTGAGTAATCAACTCCTGCAAATTCAATGTTAGCCTGTTAAGATCTTCGGCCGCTCTTGCAATTTGCTGCACTCCGCTTGCGCTTTCGTTAGCCACATGATTAATAGCTTCTATATTCTTGCTAATCTCTTCTGCAGCGGCACTCTGCTCTTCGCTTGCGGCGGCAACTTGCATTGCCATATCTACTACATCATCTGCACCGGTTATAATTTCGTTTAATGATTCCCCAGCTTTGTTTGCCAACAACTTCCCTTTTTCAACTTCCTCTGTTCCCTGATGAATAGAGACAACAGCCCCTTCGGTATCGTGTTGAATCTTCTTAATCATATCGGCAATTTCTTTTGTTGCTTTTGTTGTTCGTTCGGCAAGCTTTCTTACTTCATCTGCAACAACGGCAAACCCGCGCCCCTGCTCTCCGGCTCGTGCGGCTTCAATTGCGGCATTTAAAGCTAATAGATTTGTTTGATCTGCAATGTCGTTAATAACCTGAACTATTTCCCCAATTTGATCGCTGCTTTTTCCAAGCGCTTGAACAGTTACAGAAGATTGATGAACAACATCTGCAACTCTATTCATTCCTTCAATTGTCTGCTTAACAACCCTTCCCCCCTCCTTTGCAATTTCTCCCGATTTTTTTGCTGCCTGTGCAGCGCTGCCGGAATTTCGGGTTGTCTCTAAAATTGTTTTTGTCATCTCCTCTACAGCACTAGCAACTTCGTTTGTTTGACTGCTTTGCTCTTGTGCACCGGCTGCCATCTCTTCGGCAGAAGAGGAAATTTGACTGCTTGCGCTTGCGGTTGCTTGAACTGCCTCGCTTACCTGCAATATCACTTTGCTTAACGATTCACCTAATTGATTGATTGCGCTTTTAATTACTTTAAAATCCCCTTTGAAATCGCTTTCAACACGTATAGTAAGGTCTCCATCTGCCATAATAGATAAAACTTCGGCTCCCTCTTCAATTGGCGCAACAACTGCATCCAACGTATTATTCATTCCTACTATAATTTGACCAAACCCACCGGTATATTTTGAAGCGTTTGCCCTTACAGTTAGTTTGCCATTTTGTGCGGATTCTGTTAACGATTGCAAATCGCTAATCAAATTTTTTACAATAGATACAAGCTTATTGAGGCTTTGCGATAAAATATCATTTTCCGATAGAATGTTTATTGTGGTATCCGTATCACCTTTTGAAAGTTTATCTGCAATTGAAGATTGCTCTTTAATTCTTTCCACCATATTCGAAAAAGATTTTTGTAGATCACCGAATTCATTCTTCCAGGTTGCATCAAATTTTACATCAATATCTCCAATAGAAACTTTTTGAGCCGCTTCTTTCAATATATCGATTGGCTTAAGCATTTTCTTTACGGCAATATTTAATACTACTAAAGAAGAAAACAAAACAATAAAGAGTGCAATTAGTACTTTCGTATTCATACTGCTTACAATAGCTTCAACATCATCAACATAAATTCCGCTTCCAACAATCCAATTCCAATCCTTAATTAAACTTACATACGAAATTTTGGGCTGAGGATTTTTTTCTCCCGGCTTGTCCCAAATATATTCCACATAACCGGCTCCCTCCTTTTGGCACACTTTAACCATTTCAACAAATAAGTGCTTTCCATCGGGATCTTTATTTGAAGTTAAATCCTGCCCATCCAATTGTGGTTTTAAAGGATGCATAATCATTCTGGGTTCAAGGTCGTTTATCCAAAAATAATTAGTGGACTGATAGCGTAAGTTTTTTACTCCTTCAATTGCCAGCCTCTGAGCTTCTTCTTTAGTAATTTGGTTTCCGGCAGCTTTATCTATAAATGGTTTAATTACACTTACAGCAACGTCTACTAAATCCTTTGTCTTTTCCCTTTTTTCGTTATACAACTGCTGCTCAATTGATGGGAGAAGATAAAATACTACAAATAGAATTATTACAACAAATAGTGCAACAAATAAACCAATCATCTTTGCTGCAATTCCCCAATCCTTAACTTGTTTTAAGCTCATATTACCCTCCTTATCTTTAAGGTATTGAATGTGATAATAAACGAAGAAATAGGAATGAGATTATTTATTATTTGAAAGCTGTTTCTCTTCAACAAAGCATATTTACTGCTTGCTTTAATTGAAGTAATACTTTGTAATTTATATATGGCAAATAAGATAGGTTGCATTTTTTATGCTTCCTTTACTTTTAGTTTGTTTTGAGTTCGATGTTTCTAAATTATCGAAAGCTCTTATTAAAAATAAATGATAGTTAAAATTGGTTCTATTGTTATTTAATAGGATATTCGTATATATCCTGCTTCTGAATTATGGTTCACTAAATTATCTTTGCTGATCAAAATATCAATTAGAAAAATGCCCAATAATAAACGTATAAATAGCACTTTTTACCAAAGAGATGTAAACATAGTTGCTAGGGAATTGCTTGGTAAAATATTTGTAAAAGTTGTGCATAAAAAGTTGCTAAAGGGAATGATTGTAGAAGTAGAAGCTTACGATGGATTAAGCGATGAGGCTTCCCATTCATTTAATGGCCCAACTAAAAGAAACCAATTAATGTTCCAACATGGCGGACTTCTTTATGTTTACTTTACATATGGAATGCATTATTGTGCTAACATTGTAACCGGAAAAGAAAACTTTGGAAGCGCTGTATTAATAAGAGCGGTTGAACCACTTAACTACTTGGATTTACTCTGTTATAACAGATTTCAAAGATACAATTGCACAGCTAAGGAATTAATTAATCTTACAAATGGACCTGCAAAATTTTGCCAGGCATTTGGCATTAACAAAGAAATTAATGGAGCAGATTTAACCGGAGATAGTATTTACCTACTCAACGCAAAAAAAATTCATCACTCTAAAATTATTGCAACTACAAGAATAGGGATTAAAAAATCTGTAGATTTACCATGGCGTTATTATATAAAAGATAATCCTTTCGTGTCAAAATAATATGAATCAACCAGAAAAATTTTTAATTGTTAGAACAGATAGAATTGGAGATGTGGTTCTTTCGCTGCCAATTGCTTCGGTAATTAAAGAACATTATCCCAATGCAAAAATTTCTTTTTTGTTAAAAGAATACTCTTCTTCATTGGCCCAAAATTGTTCTGCCATAGACGAAGTTCTAATTCTTCGCGAATCTGGTGGAAAAGAATTAATTAAAGAAAATATTCCTCTGCTAAAAAATAAATTTGATGTTGCCATTGTTGCATATCCTACCTTTAAAATTGCTTTGATACTTTGGCTAGCCTCGGTTAAAATTAGAATTGGAAGCGGCTATAGGCTTTACTCCTTTTTATTCAACAGAAAAGTTTACGAGCATAGAAAGCATGGAAATAAACACGAGGCCGAGCATAATGTTACTCTGCTGCGCTCAATTGGAATTGATAAAAAAATTGATGCAGGGAAAGTTAATTTTGGTTTATCTGCAGATACTGATTCTAAGAATAGAATAAAAGATTTTTTGCAAAAGCAGAATGTTGATTTGGGGAATAAAATAATTATTGTTCATCCGGGAAGCGGAGGAAGCGCAATTGATCTTCCAATTGCCAAAATGAAATTATTGGTCGAAAAAATTTGCTCAATCAATAATGTTGTGTTAATAATCACCGGAAGTGAACATGAGAAGGAACTTTGCAACCAGATGGTTGTTAGCCCTGCAATAATAAACGCTTCAGGGATGTTCAACTTGAAAGACTTAATTGCTTTGATAGATTATTCACACATTCTAATTGCCAACTCTACCGGCCCTATTCATATTGCCGCGGCTCTTGGTAAAAATGTTATTGGATTCTATCCTAAATTCGATGCGGTTAATCCCAAACGCTGGGGACCTTTTACGAATAAGGCAGTAATTTTTCAACCCGAAATTTGCAGCGGAATTTGCTCTAAAGAGAAGTGCCATAAACTGAATTGCATGAACAGCATAGACATCAAAAAAGTTTTCAACTCAATACAAACAATTTTGAGCAAACAATAGGATGAACATTAGCGGCAAGATATTTCGAAAGGATAAAATGAATAGTAATATTTCAATTAAGTATTCGGTAAAGAGCTTATTAATTTTTATCTCGCTCTGTTTATTAATTTCCTCTCAAGCCTTTGCCCAAAAAACAGATTTTAGAACTATTGAAAACAAGGCTTTTAAAGTAGGTGAAAGATTAACTTTCGATATTAATTTTGGATTTATTACCGCTGGAATTGCCGAATATTCAATTCCTAAGATTATGAAAATTGCAGGGCGGGATGTTTACCAAATTTTGTTTCAGGTAAATACTGTTTCCACATTCGAAACTCTTTACAAGGTTCGCGATAGATATGAAACATACGTAGATGTAAAAGGGTTATTCCCCTGGAGATTTGAGCAGCATATTCGCGAAGGGGGGTATACAAAAGATTACTCTGCCTTCTTCGATCAGAGGAAGAACAAAGCAAAAACTACAGACGGCACATTCGACGTACCTAAATATGTAAACGATATTGTTTCGGCCTTTTACTTAGTGCGCACTTACGACCTTGCAAAAATGAAGACCGGAGAAAGAATTAGTCTATCTAATTTTTTCGACAACGAAGTTTTTCCATTGGATGTTGTTATTAGAGGAAGAGAAACCATTAGCGTTAAAGCTGGTAAATTCGATTGTATTATTATTGAACCAATGGTAAAACAAGGGGGCTTATTTAAACACGAGGGGGATATAATAATTTGGGTTTCGAACGACGATTTAAAACTTCCTGTAAAAGTAAAAACCAAAATTATAATTGGCTCTATAGATGCCGAACTAACAGGATATTACAATTTAGCCGGGGAGTTAAAATCGAAGAAAAAATAATATCTATAATTTTATTTGATAGCTCTTATTTCTTTGAATAATATTTTTTCTTTACTAGCCTTATTAGAAAAATGGTAATTATACCAATTATCAAATAAATACCTATTGCAAAAACCAGCCTCGATATATCAATTTTATCACCGAATATAAGCGGGTAAAGTAGTTCAACAACAATAAATAAAAACAAACCATGTCCTATTCCTTCTAACCAAAGTGGAACATTATTTTCGTTTGTTTTTATACTCTTATCTTTAACCGTATTAATTATTTACCCCTTGTCAGGATTTTAAAATTAACAAATGATATAGCTTCCTCTAATAATTGCTTCTACAAACCTACTTATATAATTTCAACCAAGATTACATAAGAACACTATTTTAGCAAAATAAGTCCATACAACAACAAAATTGAACCCCACTCATTTTTTTACAATGCTTTTCTTTTTAAGAATAGTTTGCCCACATAAGATACTCCAACAATCAGTCCCCAAAATAATGAGAGGTATTTGAAATAAGAACCGGTAACATTTTGAACCGATTTTGTAAAAAATATTAATGTAAGTGAAAGAACAAAAATGGGGAGTGCAATCTTTTTCCACTCAATTTTTTCATCCAAATCATCTTGTCCATTTTCATTTTTCGAAAATTTTCCTTTAACTGATTGGATTAGAAAACTAACTCCCAAAATCAAAAGTAAAGCACTCATAATTATTTTATAGACTGAGCTATGGTCAAATGAATAATGAACAGAACATGCTATCAGAAAAATTGGTAGAACAATCAAGAAGCCTTTGAAATCATTATCCTTTTTTAGGAAGCTGGCAAAACTCTCTTTGTCTGCAATTTTTGAATGCTTCCTTTTTAAGAAAGCTAGCTTAATAAGAATGAACAGAATGTAAATACCTGCCGAGATAAGAATTAACAAACCCCACTTTCCCATATTCAACCCATTTTTGTTGCGGCTATTTTGCAATTGTAATCTATTACAAAAACAAATAATTGTAAAGCTTTAAACTGAGATATCTATTTAAACTTTTTTACCTGCCCAAATTAGGAAACCCTATTTTAGGTTTAGCCAACAAAAAATAATCTTTTGTATATTGCCATCAAATTCAAACTATTTTTGGTGTTATGGAAGATCCGGTAGAAAACCCTCAAGAAGAGCTAAAGGACTTAGATCTAAAGAATATTTTTTATACTATATCTCCTATAGTAACGGCATTTACCGCCCTCTTTGGAATTTTCTTTTTGTATCAGTTTGGAGGAGCAATTGTTACACTAGCTATTTTTGGTTTCAATTTTGAAAAAGCAGATGTGAATGCAATGAGGCTTCTTACAATGGGTGGCCAGGTTCTTTTTATGTTATTCCCAACTTTAGTTTTAGCCCGTTATGTCTATCCACTTCATCTAACTCAAATATTCCGGGTTAAATTTCCATCGTTAAAAGAAGTAGGAATTTTTTTAGGAGGGATGTTAATATTAACACCGCTGCTTCAAAACTTTTTAATAATCCAAAATTTCTTAATTCAGCAAGCAGCTTCTAAGGCTCCGTTTATAAAAAATATGACCGACTTTCTTGATCAGTTTGATAAAGTTGTTGAAAAAACTTACGAAAGTTTGCTAAGAGCACAATCTGCCCCTGAAGTGCTATTGGTTATTGTTGTGGTTGCCGTTGTTCCCTCTTTATGCGAAGAATTTTTGTTTAGAGGATTGGCTCAAAAAAGTTTTGAGCAGAAGTATAAACCATTCCTAAGTATTTTAATTACTTCTCTCTTTTTTGGGTTATATCACTTTAATCCTTATGGCTTAATTGCCTTAATTACTTTGGGAATGTACTTTGGATACGCTGCTTATGTTAGCAATTCAATCTTCATTCCAATTATACTTCATTTTACAAATAATTTTTTGGCGGTTTTGGCTTTTTTAACACTCGGCAACGAAGAGCTTTTAAAAAGCAACCCAAAGGTAACCGGTTCAATTTTATCTTATGTTATTACGTTTATAATATTTCTCTCCCTCTTCATTCTATTCTTAGTTTACGTTAAGAACAATTACAAAAAACTAACAGTTAAGGAGAACCAACCATGATCTGCCCAAATTGCAAAGCCGAATGCATTGATGGAATTACGGTTTGTTCCGACTGCAATACAAATTTAATTCCTATTGAAGATTTTATAGATTACGACAATCAAATAGTTTCTTTGGCAGATTGGCAGCCAATTTATTCATCAGACGACATTTTGGAAGCCGAGATGATAAAATCCAATTTGGATGGAGCGGGAATTAACTCCGTAATAATTTCAAAGAAAGATAGTATGTGGTCGAACGTTATTTACAATAAAAACGCGCCAATTCAATTGCTTGTTCAAGAAAAAGATAAAGAAGAAGCTTTACTGATTATAAATGATATTAACAGCACACAAATTTCGGATGAGGAATAATGGGCAAGAAACCTAGTAATTTAGTTTTACGTGTCGCGGTTGCATTGGTTGCAATTCCATTAATTGTTGCCATTAGTTTAATTGGTAAAATTCCATTTCTAATTTTTGTTCTTGGTATAGGAGTAATTTCTTTTTACGAGTTTAGCAACATGCTCAAGAATAAGAATTCATTCACCAACCGCTTTGTAGGTTACGCCTCTGTTGTTGTAATTATTCTTAACGAGTATTTCCATTTTATAGATTATCATATTTTGTTTGTCCTTGTTATTACCATTCTTCTTTTTATGGAATTATTCAGAAACAGATCTTCTGCAATTAATAATTTAGGAAGCACACTGCTGGGAATTTTTTACATAGGTTTTTTCTCTGCTTCGGTTTTAGATGTGCGAGAGTTTTATAATTCCCCTTTTATCTATTCGCAAGGAGGATATTTAATTCTTTCATTATTGGTTTCAATTTGGTTTTGCGACAGCGCCGCATATTTTATTGGAAGCGCTTACGGTTTGCATAAACTTATGCCAAGGGTTAGTCCTAAAAAGAGCTGGGAAGGCGCCGTTGCCGGTTTTATTTTTGCAATTATTGGAATGATTACAGCTCAGGCTTTGGTCCTCGATTTTCTAAGCCTAACTAATGCTATTGTTATTGGAATTATTGTTGGCATCTTTGGTCAAATTGGAGATTTAATAGAAAGCTTAATAAAGCGGGACGCAAATGTAAAAGATTCGTCCAGCTTAATTCCGGGACATGGAGGAATTTTTGACCGGTTTGATTCCCTCCTTTTTGCATCCCCAATTGTGTATTTGTATCTGCACTTTATTGCCAATTAAAACCTTTTTAACAATTATATTGTTTAACCAGAAGCGCAAATAATTGCGCTTCAATTTAATTATAGACTATGAGCAAAAATAAAATTTCTGTTATAACATTGGGCTGTTCAAAAAACACTGTAGATTCCGAGCGTTTGATGAGTCAGCTTAAGCTAAACAAGTTCGATCTTACCGACGATCCAAATCTTGCGGATTCGGTTGTTATTAACACATGCGGATTTATAGACGCCGCTAAAGAAGAATCTGTAAATACAATTCTAGAAGCAATTGAAATGAAGAAGAAGGGTAAGATTAAAAAAGTAGTTGTTGCCGGCTGCCTTTCGGAAAGATATATGAATGATTTGCGAAAAGAAATTCCGGAAGTAGACGCATTCTTTGGCACAGAGGCCTACGAGGGAATAGTTGAAGAATTTGGTGGCGATTTAAAGTATGAGCTTCTTGGGGAAAGAATTATTTCCACCCCCAAACACTTTGCATACTTAAAAATTTCGGAAGGATGCGACAACCCCTGTTCTTTTTGCGCAATTCCTCTTATGCGTGGAAAGCACAAAACAAAATCAATTGATGAATTGTTTACCGAAGCTTCCTCACTTGCCCGTCAGGGTGTTAAGGAGCTAATTTTAATTGGGCAGGATACAACAGATTACGGATTGGATTTATATGGTAAGCGTAATGCTTCGGAGCTGCTGAATAAACTATCTGGCATAAATGGAATTGAATGGATTAGACTTCTATATGCGTATCCATCTCATTTCCCTAACGACTTAATTTCTGAAATAGCATCAAATCCTAAAATCTGCAAGTATATAGATATTCCTCTACAGCACATCGCAGATAATGTGCTCAAGTCCATGAGGCGAGGAATAACCCAGCGAAGAACAAAGGAATTACTATATACATTAAAAGAAAGAATTCCGGGAATAACATTAAGAACAACTTTTATTGTTGGATACCCGGCCGAAACCGAAAAGGAATTTGAAGAGCTCTGCGATTTTGTAAAGGACATTAAGTTCGACCGCTTTGGTGTTTTTAACTATTCAATAGAAGAAAACACTCCAAGTTTTCTTTTGGGAGATCCAATTCCCCCTGAAGTTAAAGAAGAGAGAAAAGCAATTCTAATGGAGATTCAAAAAGAAATTTCGGAAGAGAAAAACAGAGGTTATGTAGGCAAAAAAATTAAGGTAATTATAGACAGCCTTGAAGGTGATTATTTTGTAGGCCGATCCGAAAGAGACGCCCCCGAAGTTGATGGAGAAATTCTTATTAATTCCAACGATTCGTCTCTAAAGATTGGTGAGTTTTATGACATTGAAATTTACGATAGTAATGAGTATGATTTGTTCGGAAAAACTGTTCGATTATAAAATATACTGCATAAATACTTTGAGCATGTTTAGAAAATGCAGGTAAAAGCGAAGGAGTAAAAAATGAAAAAGATTTTTGCACTAATGTTAATTGCGGCAATGGTTGTAAATGCTCAGGTAGAATATTCAAGCCGTGCAAATAGCGCCACCGGTTCTTTAATGTTTTTTACCGATGTGGCTTCGTATAAAAGCAGTGTGCCAAATAAATCCCGTTTCGACATCTACGTTCAAGTACCCTATTCAAGTGTATCTTTTTTGAAAGATAAGGATTTATTTAATGCTTCGTATAATATTACAATCACTTTTTTTGATGGTAATAAGAGTAATATTTTACTCGAAAAATCGTGGAAAGAAAAACTTAAAGCCAATAACTTCGATGAAACATTATCAAGAACCAGTTACAATACTAGTTATAAATCTGTCGACCTGATTCCCGCTAAATATTTCATAAAGGTCTTGGTCGAAGATGGCAACTCTTCAAGAGCGGCAGTTAAAGAATCTTTTGTTGATATAAAAGATTTTTCAAATCCAACTGCAATTAGCGATTTAATTTTAATTTCCGAAATCAGAAAAGATTCTACCGGTGAAAGTATTGTTCCGAACGTTTCTAATTTTACAACAACAAAAAATACATCTCTACCATTTTTCTTTAATGCATATTCCCAAGAAGCCAAGGACATAGAGTTTGAATACTCTTTAACAAATGCCCAAGGAGATACTACTTTTAAAACAACCGAGATTAAGAAAGTTGATGCCGGTACTACTATAGTTATCTCTTCAATAAAAGATATTTCACTTTATCTTGGCGAGTACACATTAAATATTGCCATAAAGGATGGTCAAAAGGATTCAAAACAAAATGTAAAGAAAAATTTCTTTGCTAAGATTTTAGGAATACCAAATTCAATTGTAGATTTAGAAAAAGCCGTAAATCAAATGGCGTATATAGCTTCCTCAAATGAATTGAATTTTATTAAAGATGCAAAAAGCTACGAAGAAAAAATGAATAGGTTCCTTTCCTTTTGGGATTCAAAAAAGCCGAACAAAGATTCCGATGATAACCCAATTATGTACGAGTACTATAGAAGAGTTGACTATGCCAACAAAACTTTTAAGGGCTATAATGAAGGTTGGAAAACAGATATGGGAATGATTTTTATTACTTTCGGCCCTCCCAGTAACGTAGCGCGTCATCCATACGAAATGAATTCGAAACCGTATGAGGTTTGGGAATACTACGATTTGAATAGAAGCTTTGTTTTTGTTGATGAATCCGGCTTTGGAAACTACAGATTATATAATCCGGATTATTCTCGCTGGCCGGGATACAGATATTAATAATTGTAAAATATAATTAACGGTGAATTTTTAAAATGGTTTTAACGGTAACAATTAATCCTCTGCTCGAAAAAAGATTATTCTTTAGCAACATAAGTTTGGGTAAAAACAACAGATGCTTTTCGCAAAAATTTACCTCGGGGGGTAAAGGAATAAATGTAAGCCGGCAGTTGAATTGCTTGAGAATTCCAAACCATGCATTTACTTTTTTGGGAGGCAATAACGGCAAGCAGTTGCGTCACTGCTTGTCTCTCGAAAAAATTGATTTCACCGTTGCTTCATCTAAGGATGAAACCAGAATTGCAGATGTTATTATTGAGCAAGATGCAAAAAGAGTAACTACTTTTTTTGGAATGAATTCCTCTGTTACAAAAGAGGAATCGGAAGATTTCAAAAGTAAACTTGATAAAATGATTCAGAATTGCTCAACGGTAGTTTTTTCGGGAAGCTCTGCCTGTGCTCAAACCGATGATATTTTTTCCTATGGAATTTCTTTGGCCCACGAGTACGATAAAACAAGTGTTCTGGATACTTACGGCACTCATCTGCAAGCTTGTTTGGATGCCGCTCCAACAGTTGTTCATAATAATGTGATTGAAGTTGAGCAGTCACTTGGAATTAGTCTTTCCGATGAACAATCGAAAATAGGCTATTTAAATTCACTATACAAAAAAGGCATTAAACTTTGCTTTCTAACAGATGGAGCAAATAATTCTTACGCTTCTAAATTCGATTATGTTCATAAAATAATTTCACCTCAAATTGATACCGTAGATTCCACTGGAAGCGGCGACGCTTTTACGGCAGGAATTGTTTACGGATTGGAAAATGCCCTTGTGTTCGATGAGTTTATTAAAATTGCAGCCGCTTTAGGAACTGCCAACGCAGCATCTTTCGAAACTTGCAATATTCCTCTTGAGGAGATAGATAAATATGTTCATTTAATTTCGGTTGAATCTATTGGCAAAAAAATGAAACTTATTGACGATTCTTCCACTGTTGACTAACAGTTATTATGGTACAATTCCAATTAATAATAAAAAGAATATCAGCAGCCTTCACAATAGTAACAATAATTTTAATCCTCTCATCTGCCGCATGGGCACAAACCATTTCTAAAATTACTTTCAATGGCGTAAAAAATTTTTCCGAATCTTCCTATTTGGAATGGAGCGGCATTTCGGTTGGAATGAAACAAAGTTCCGCAAATAAGGATTCTATAAAATCCAAAATTTTGGAAGCGCTTTTAAGCCAAGGATTTTATAGCGGTGAGGTCAAAAGCATCGATTTTCAAGTTGAAGATTCATCCAAAGTATTGATTAATGTTAGCATCTCCGAAGGGATGCCAACATTAATCAGAGATATTCATGTTGTTAATCCTCCTTCAAATTCTTTGTTTGTTAGTAAAATTTTGGACGACCTTAAAGGCAGTATTTTTACATCAACTATTTTTGAAAGTGCGTTTAGTGAAATATTAGTTTGGTACGAGAATAATGGATTTCCCTTTGCTTTAATTCAAATAGAATCTGTTTCTTTTACGGCAGATACTTTGAAGAATTCCTCCTTTGCAGATTTTGTTATTTCAATAAACACAAAGCAAAAAAGCCGAATAGACATTGTTGAGATTGAGGGAAATTCCAAGACAAAAGAAAATGTAATTATCCGTTCTTCTCAAATTCAATTAGGGCAAGAGTATTCGCAAGAACTTATTAACAATATTCCGGACCGGTTAAATAGATTGCGCTTTTTCGAGCCGGTTGCAATTCCAGAATTCTATTTTAACTCGAAGGGGAGCGGAGTTCTTAAAATTACAGTCAAAGAAAAAGAGACCAATAACTTTGATGGAATTGCCGGATATGTTCCCTCTTCAAACGAAAATGAGGAAGGTTACTTTACAGGATACATTAATATAAATCTTCGCAATTTATTTGGAACCGGGCGAGCCGCGCTTATTAAATGGCAGCAACAAAACGCAAATTCTCAGGAACTTGAACTTCGCTATTTGGAACCATGGATATTTAACTATCCTTTTAACATCGAGGTTGGTTTGTTTCAGCGAAAGCAAGACTCAACCTATGTTCAAAGAAATGTTGATGCTAAGCTTGAATTTTTAGCTACTCAAGATATTTCTGCTTCTGTGGTCTTCGGCTCTCAATCCACAATTCCAACAGAAAATAAAAGTAACTCCTTTACAGTTTTTAGCAGCAGTTTATTATCTGCCGGTTTTAATTTTAGAATTGATACCCGAGACGATTTTTATTCTCCAACTAATGGATTATTCTTCAATTCCCTTTATAAATACTCCAGTAAAAATATTGATGGGCCTGCAAAATATTTAACTCCCGGTCTTATCACCAAAACCAGCCAGCAGCGGGTCGAATTCGATTTCTTGTTTTATAAGTCCTTATTCACTAATCAGATTGCTGTAATCAATTTGCATGGACGAGAACTTAGCGGATCGAATTTGGAACTTAGCGATTTATATTTTCTTGGAGGCGCAAATTCTATGCGAGGATACCGCGAAAAACAATTTCAGGGAAACAGAATAATCTGGTCCAACTTGGAATACCGGTTTTTACTTTCAAGAAGATCTTTTGCGTTTGCGTTTTTAGATTCCGGCTACTATTTGCGCAACTCAAATTCCAACAATAATTCCGATGAGCTTTCGGAATTTAAATATGGATATGGCTTTGGACTAAACATCGAAACCAGTCTTGGAGTACTTGGTGTTAGTTTTGCGCTGGGTAAAGGAGATTCATTTTCAGATGGTAAAATTCATTTTGGTATAGTCAACGAGTTTTAGTCAGCCGCTTCGTAATAAAATAGTCCATTAATAAAATCATTTCTTTTCATAAATTGCTTATAACATTAGCCGAGAATTCGTAATAAAGATGAATTCATTAAAAAAATTTGACATCTCCCACTTTTCTAAGAAAATTAAATTTGTTGCCGGAACCGATGAAGCAGGCCGTGGCCCTCTTGCCGGACCTGTTGTAGCCGCAGCAGTAATTTTTGATAAAGACACATTTCACAAAGAAATCAACGATTCCAAAAAACTTTCCGAAAAGAAAAGAAATGAATTGTACGATTGGATTATTCAAAACAGTCTTACATGCGGAATTGAAATTATTGGGGCAAAAGAAATTGATGCGCTTAATATTTTACAAGCCTCTCTTAAAGCAATGAAAAACGCCGTAAGTCGTCTTTCGCCAAGGCCTAATTTGGTTTTAATTGATGGCAACAAATCTTTCATTACAGAAATAAAAACAAAAACGGTAATTGGTGGAGACAGCCGTTCCTTTGCAATTGCTGCCGCCTCTATTATTGCTAAAGTTACTCGCGACAAATTAATGAAAAACCTTGCCCAGGAATTTCCGGAATATGGCTGGGAAAAGAATAAAGGTTACCCAACATTAGAACATCGAAGAGCAATTAAAAAATTTGGTCCAACTCCATTTCACAGAACAACATTTATAGGCAATATTATTACTAAAGAATCTAATAATGACTTTAGTCTTGGAATGAAAAGTGGAAGAGCAAAAGAACAAACGCGCTAAAGGCAGCCAGGGGGAAGATATTGCATGTGCATTCCTAGAAGGTAATGGCTATAAAATTATTAAACGCAACTATCAGTATGGTCATCTTGAAATTGATATTGTTGCAAAAGACAATGACGAATTGGTTTTTGTGGAAGTAAAGATGCGAAATAGTTTAATGTTTGGCGCTCCCGAATATGCAATTACCAAAAGCAAATTGAAGCAGGTTAAAAAAGCGGCCATGGCTTATCTTGTTGAAAATAACTTAAGCGACCAAGTATGCCGCATTGATGCTGTAACCATTTTGCAATTAAAGGATTGCGAAAGGCAAATCAATCACTACAAAAATGTTTAAAATTGTGCATAAAGATTTTTCCTCTAGTACCAAGTCATAATTTGTTTCCATAAACAAACGGCAACTAAATTTTTAATTCCCCCCAAAACAGTATTCTTTTTTCACTATTTTGTAAACAAATAATACAGCAACATCTAGTTATCAATCAATGGAGGCATGCTTTGAAAAAACTATTTATGTCTTCAGTATTTCTATTTTTGTTAGTTGTAGGATGCTCGAGCAGTGACGATGCGGTTTCGACAGATCAAAACGATGGCTTTATTACAGGTAAATGGAAAATGGAATTTGACATATGGACTGCATCAGTTGAGGATTCGGTTGGAGCGAAACTGGATATTAAAGGTAACAATGGTACTTTTAGCGGCACCGGCGAAATTAATTATCTAAAGAAAAGAAACTCTACAACCACCCGTTACAAGTACACAGATAACACTACCGGCACCTATTCTCAATCTGAGTTAAAAATTACATGTAAAAGTTCTATAAGCGGAAACACTTTTTCTTTTTCCGGCAATAGAGATGGCTCTTCGGCTAATTTTAAAGGGAAGGTAACCTTTCTAATTGATGGTACTACAACGGAATTTCCAGATGTGTCTATATTTAAGTACTAACTCTTTATGCCAAACCCACAAAGTATATTGTGGGTTTTTGATTTCACTAATTTTACATTAAGAGCAATATTTACCTTTTTGTATTTTAAATATTATTTAGAACAATAGGGCATTTTGTTATGAATAGAACAATAAAAACAGTTTTGTTTTGGTCGCCGAGATTAATAACAATTTTGCTTGCTCTGTTTTTATCTTTATTTGCGGCAGATGTTTTTTCTAGCGGATATAATGTTGTTGAAACTATGATTGCTCTCTTTATGCATCTTATTCCTTCTTTTATTTTGCTTATTATTCTTGCCATTAGCTGGAAACAGGAATGGGTTGGAGGTTTATTATTTATTGCGTTAAGCTTTTTGTATACTATCATAACTGCAAATAAATTCAAACTAGATGTTATTCTTTTAATTCCTCTTCCACTTTTTATAGCTGGCGTTTTGTTTTTAATTGGATGGATTATGAAAAATAAAACTAAAGAAAAATAAAGCTTTTATTTGAATTGCATTAAAATGCTCATCTAATAATTTAGTCAAATGGATTCGGTATAATAAAAGATTTATTGGATATCACCTCTATAGCTTTATTATTTGTTGCATCAAGTTCGGAAATTAATTTTGGAAAGATTACATGAGTGATCCCAATTGTAAATATGGCTGGGTTTAATGAGAAAGTAAAGGAGGCTAAAAATGAAATACTAAAAGCTAGTATATTGATTATAAATAGATGATTCATCAAAAAGAGAAATATATTTAGCAATTGTTAAATAATTTTAAAACCATCACAAAAAAAATAAACAGACCTTAAAAATTATTAGCTCTTTTATTAGTCCCTAATCCATGCTACCTTATCCCCCTCTTTAATACCATACTTTTGAGTAAAGCCGGCAATAACTTCAACAACAAACTGAGCTGGTTTTATAGAGGGTAAGGAATCTTCGGAATAAGGAACAGCGTTCTTAATAATTTTTACAATCTCCCGGTTGCTGTTTACATATAGAATATCCAAAGAGAGAATAGTGTTTTTCATCCAAAACGATTGAGGATTTTCTCTATCGAATAAGAAGAGCATTCCCTGATCCTCTTCCATTTTTCGGCGCATCATAAGACCTAATTCCCGCTGCAAGTCATCATCGGCAATTTCAACATCAATTTTTTTAATGGTTTCCCCGGAGTTGTTAATAAAAATTAACTCCCCCTCTTTTTGAAATGTGTAGCTATTTCTATTATTCATGGCGCTGTCTAATTCGTTATTCGGTTCGTTGGTGGGTATTAAAAAATTAGATACAATAAAAAAAGCGGCAAGTGAAATTAGAATTATTATAGCGGTTATTTTAACAAGCCGGTTTTTAACAATCGTCTTTTGCGATGCATGTTTGTTTTTAGTCATGGGTCTTTATCTGTAAGTTTGTTTGTTAACTTTATTGTATCTAAATAACTCTAATCAAAATTAAGGATTTATTTTAATAATCATGAATTCAAAATTCATTTTACGTAAAGAAATTATATTAAGTTCCCTTCAGCAAAAAATGGTTCAAAGCGGCTGGGGACAAGATGCGTTCAATTCCACAATTGTAGAAAAGATAACTTACCTATCGGATGGTCTTAAAGTTAGCGGATACGTGGCTTATCCCCAAGATGTTACCAAGAAATATCCTTGCATTATATGGTGCCGAGGTGGTTTTGGAAATGCCGGCTCGATAGATGAATTTAATGCGCGTGGAATTTTTGGACAAATTGCAAGCTGGGGCTATGTTGTATTTGCATCGCAATACAGAGGAAATGATGGCAGCCAAGGAATTGATGAGTTTGGGGGAAGTGATGTGAATGATATTCTTAATTTAATTCCACTGGCGGATGAAATAGACTGCGCCGATTCGAACATTTGGGGCATTGAAGGGTGGAGCCGCGGCGGAATGATGACTTACTTAACTTTATGCAGAACCAGTTTATTTAAATGCGCAATTACAATTGGAGGCATATCCAATTTAAAGTGCAATTCCGAAGAGAATTTATTTATGAAATTGCTGTACGAAAAATTGCTATCAAATAATTCAACGGAAGATTTTAATAATAAATGCCAGGCCCGCTCAATTATAAATTTCACAAATCAACTTAGCGCAAGCACTCCAATGCTAATTTTACATGGAACTGCAGACGACCGTGTAATGGTTCATGATTCTATTGATTTGGCAGCAAAGCTAAAGCTTCAAGAGCATCCGCATAAATTAATTTTGTTCGAAGGGGGAGATCATTTTTTAAAGACGCACCGAAAAGAGGTTAACGAAATAAGGAAGAACTGGTTCTTGGAATATTTGAAGTAATTACAGTTTTAGCTCAACCTCTTTTTTAGAAGATAGGAATTTTATTTTCAGCTGTGTGTAATTGGCTAAGTTTTCCTTAATAGTAAGAATATTTTTACCCGGCATTGTTATGCTGCTATAAAGAATTTGCTCTTTGTTAAGCGCCTTTCCCAATACTTCTATTTTCTCCTTACCGTAGCTATAAAGTAAAATATTAATAAATCCAGAACTGTTTTTAACTAAGGCCGGCTTAAAATCTTCGGCACATTTTTCATAAATATTTTTTATCGCAGGTATTTCAAATGTAACGACTTCTGGAATTTCCCGGCTTTCATTCCAAACCTTATTTACAGACTTGATACTAAAATAATAGAATCTTTTTTTAGGTTTATCAACTGCCAATGTTAAAATTGTTCTTGGAGCCGAAACCACTTCGAACAGATACTCTGTTTTTGGCTGGGAAGTAGGAGTAGGCAATTTATAAATTGCGTAATAGCTAATACTATCTGCACCGCTCTTAGGCTTTTGAACCTGCCATTGCAAAGAGAAAATATTCTTTTCGGAATCTGTTACTTTCAATGCAAGATTTTTTGGCGCTTCTGGAAATACTCCATCCAGCCAGGGCATTGCCGAAGGAAAAGATTTGTAATTGAATGAGGAGAAGTAGTAATCCTTTATATGCTCGTACCTAAAGAATGCAATACCGCTAGATTTAATGTCACGCGATATTTTAATCTGTTCCTCAATTTCTTTTTTAACATTATCCTTATATGCGGCAATACCAAGCACCACGTTTTTTCCGGCGCTATTTTGTTTCCAATCCTTGGCAACTATTGTAAAACTTGGATTCTCCTCTATGCCCCAATAGATTTGAGGAGCTACATAATCAATTATTCCTTTGTTTAACCAGCCGTAGGAATCCTGGTATAATTCATAATAGCTTTCCCAGCCCGCCATTCCTTTTACTCTTTTATAAATTCCAATTGGAGCAGCACCAAGTTTAACGTTTGGCCTAACCAATTTTATTTTTTTATTTATATCTTCAACCAGCTGGTCTAAATTAGCTCTTCTCCAATCATCCTTTAACAAGCCTTTTCCATAAACATTAAAAGAGAAATCGTCATCAAAATTTTTACCCGGGTAGCGCAAGTAATCCAGGTGAACTCCATCCACATTATAGTTTTCAACCATTTCTAAAATCATGTCCGAAAGAAAATCTCTTACCTCGGGCAATCCGGCATCCAGCCAATAAGTTTTCACTCCATCTCTAAAATCTTCAATAACCCATTCCGGTTTTCTTTTATAAATATGATTTGGGTTACTCAATATCTTCTCTTCGGAAGAAGAAAATACATTTATCATATTTAGCCAAGCGTGAATTTCCAAGCCTCGTTTATGAGCCTGTTCAATTGCAAACTTTAGTGGATCGTAATCCGCACTGCCATCTACTTCTCCGGTTATGTAGGGAGAAAGGGGCTCAAAAGAGGATTGAAACAGAACAGTACCGTTGCTTCTAACCTGGAAATAAACTGTATTAAGATTCTTTGCTTTTATGTTGTCTAATATTTCAATTAAGGCATTCTTTTGTTTTTCGGAATTATAAATAGGGGGCGGCCAGTCCAATCTATGATTTGTTGTAAGCCAAACTGCGCGAGTCTCTCTTTCAATTTGTGCGTTTAAATTTATAGCTATCGCAAAAAGGAGTATTAATATTCCAATTTTAATTTTACTCATATAAAATGAGAAACTCCTTTTTCGAGCGCTTTAATTACCAATTCCTTTTCTGCTTCAATATCAATTATTATTTTGCCAATATCCTGCACAAGCACAAATTTTATTCTTCCATTAATATTTTTTTTATCTCGTTGCATCACGACAAGAACTTTGGCTGTATTTAGTTTATCCAGCATAACAACATTTTGCATCATCAAAGGAAGCGTTAACAACTTTTCGAGCTTGGTTTTAGATATTAGCCCAAGTTCGAAAGAAAGATATAAAGAGCAAACGGTTCCAATTACAACAGCCTGCCCATGCTTTATTTTATAATTCTGCTCAACTTCTATTGCATGTGCAAAAGTATGTCCAAGGTTTAAAATTTTGCGCAATCCCTGTTCGGTTTCGTCGCTAGAAACAATACTAGCCTTAATAGCCCCGCAAGTTTCAATTGTTTTATCAATGTATTTTTGGCTGCCATCAATTATTTTAGTTGCGTTGCTGTATAAATAAGTATAAAAATCTATATTAGAAATAAATGCGTACTTAACAGCCTCTCCAATTCCGCAAACTTTTTCTTCGGTGTTAAGAGTAAGCAGAAAATTTTTATCTGCCAAAACAAATTCCGGCTGATAAAAAGTGCCAATTAAATTTTTTGTGTTTCCAAAATTTATTCCGGTTTTTCCACCAATGGAGCTATCTATGCAGGCAAGCAAAGTTGTTGGAACATGCACAATTTGAACACCACGAGCAAATGTAGAAGCCGCAAATGCTGCTATATCACCTACAATGCCTCCCCCAATGGCTACAATTAGTGTATCCCGTCCATAATTCATTTTAATTAACTCGTTATAAATAGCTTCTACTGTTTTGCTGCTCTTGTTATTTTCGCTGGAATTAATTTCGAGCAGATGAATTTTTGAAAAGCTTTTATTGTACAGCAGAGCAATTTTATCCCTATGCAAAGCATTTACCTTGCTATCTACAATAACAAAAACGTTTTTATAAAGCTTGTGCTCTTCAATAAGCTTTGTTATGCGGGTATATACATTTGCCCCATAATAAATAGGGTAACATTTTGAACCGGTTCTAACTTCTATTTTTTTCATTTAGCATCAACGTTATTTTTTTTACAATACTGTCAACTGTTTTTCCTAATGGAGAAAGATCTGTATCTATTATTAAATCCGCTTTTTCGTAGAACTCTTTTCTTTTTTCCATCAGCTGTTCAATCCGCTCTATAAAATCTTGTTCCGGTCTTTCCTTAAGAACAAGGTCGCGGAATATAGGTCTGTCTATTTTGTTTTTTAATCTCTTGTATAAAATTTTTGAGGATACCTTAAGATAAATTATTGTACCCGAATCTTTCATCATTGTAAAATTGTTTGCATTTGTAATTGTTCCTCCGCCAAGAGAGATAACTACATTTTCTTGCCTGGATAAGAGATTTAGAATTTTAGATTCTGTTTCTCTAAAAAACGGTTCTCCCTGTTTCTCAAATATTTCAACTACACTTTGCCCCTGTTCATTTTCTATTTCCCTGTCAAGATCATAGTAATCCAATCCCAGTACATTGGCAAGAATTGGCCCAATAGTACTTTTACCGCTAGTCATAAATCCGGTTAAATATAATTTCATTTAATTGCTTTATCTTCTTAATCACAATATAAAAAATAAGAATGGATTATTTGAGGTAAGATGGAATTTGTTTAAAAATTTATTACGGCGCCAATAGAAAAAGTTACTCCGTCTATGTTCACTTTTGATGTAAAACTTGGAGTAGTTATCAAATAGGTATTATTCATGTATTCAACCGTATCTGCCGAGTACGAAGAAGCCATTTCAAATTCCGGATCCCGAAACAACATTTCCCCTCGTATGGAAAGGAAATCGTAAACTACATAATCCATTCCAAATTGCACATGAACTCCAAATGTAATCTTTTGCTCATCGCTACTGGATTCAACATTTCTAATTTTTCTTATATGCTGGCCGCTGTAAATTCCAATTCCCCCTCCCATAAAAAACAAAAACTGCTTTGAAGAAAAGGGAAGTTCGTAAAGAATTGAAAGCTCCAATGGCATTGTCTTATATCCCTCTTCCATAGGAATTAGTGTGCCCCCTAAATTTATTTTGCTGCTATATGTTTTAGTAAGGGATTCTATTTTTAAGGCAATTATTAGGGGCTCGTAAAATCTGTATCTTAGTTCTGCCGAATAGCTGTAAACATCATCAATATCTTCATGAAGGTTTCTGATTACAGGGTCCAAAGTTTTGGTTTGTAAAAATAATTTTGAGGTAGTTGTATAGCTGTAGTTAACGCTAAGTCCAAAAGGCTTTTCGAATATTTGTGCGTTTAGATTGTTTGAGATAAGTAATGCACAAATTAGCAATATGGTTTTTATGGGTTTCATTTTTCCAAAAGCAATTTTAAAAATATAAAGCATAAGGTAAAGGGCAAAAAAAAAAGCCGTCTTTGTAAGACGGCTTTTAATTTTTTATCTGGTATATACATACCGCTTATCTGTAATGTCGGCTTCTTTTTTAAGCTTTTCAATCCATTGCGATAAATACATATTCTTTTTATTTCGAATAACTTCCCCTTTAATTGCCTGCTTTTCAAAGTTGAAGGTGGCTTCGTTAAAAGGTGTGCGGTAACTAACTTTTATTAAATAAACGGCATTTGTTCCCTTAACAGGGTTAGTCCATTTATTTACTTCTGCTTTAACTGCTGTTTCGCTAAAAGCAAATTCGCGCCCTAAATTGCCAACGTTTCCGGCGGTTGTAAATTCACTTGTTGTATCTGCAATTACACCTTGGTTAATTTGTTTAGCTAAATTTTTATCTCCGTTACTGCCAAGAGTACCTTTAATTTGCTTTGCAATTGCCATAGCTTTTTCAAGTTTACGTTCGGTTGTTACTTTTGCTTTTATAAGCGCTTTAACTTCTTCTAAAGGCTTTACTCCGGCTTTAATTACTTCAGATACAAAGGCAACAACATATCCCTGAGGGAATCTATATAAATCGCTTACATCTCCAACACCGCTTTCAAACGACCATTTTACTAATGCTTTGTTCATTCCAAGTCCTGGAATTCCAACTGCTTCTTCGTTAAATGGTGGAGTTTCCAATACAGTGTATTTCAAAATTTTTGCTTCGCTTTCAAATCCGTTTTCTTTTGATACGTATGTAAAGTCTGTAGCATCCTGAAATGTTTTATCCGATGTTGTTGCGGATTCTTTTACCTTGTTAACAATTTTTTCAACTACAAAATCTTGATTCGATTTCTCTGTTACTTTTATAACATGGTATCCAAATTGCGATTTAACCGGTTTTTGAACTACACCAATAGCACCGCTTAAACATGCATCTGCAAATGGTTTTACCCAAGTGTCTTTTCCGCCAAAACCAACATCTCCACCTTGAAACTTACTACCGTCATCTGATTTTGCTTGAGCTACTTTTGCAAAATCGGCGCCGGCTTTAACTTCGTTATAAATATCTGTTGCCTTTTTCAAATCTGCCGCATCATTTCCTGTCGATTTAACAAGAATATGAGATGCTCTTGCTTGAGGATTTTTTGAAGCCACTTTATCAAGCAAGTTATAAATAACAAATCCTTCGTTGGAATTAACAGGACCAACAATAGTACCTTTTGCGGCTTTTGTTAATTGGCTTTTAGCTTCGCTTGAAAGGCTTGTTAATGCAACAGTATCTTTTTTGTATGGCTGTTCGCTATAAATTTGAACGTAAGATTTGAATGACGCTGTATCTGCCTTAAGTTTTTTTGCAATTGCCTCTAAATTATTTTTAACGGCAATAGTATCTTTTTGAGAAGCCTGGCGCTGGAACATTACATATTTCAGCTTTCTCTGATTCTCAACTTTAAACTCTTCCTGATTATCATCGTAATATTTTTGAATGTCGGCGTCGCTTACCTTAACATCGTTATCGCTTATTAAGTTGGCATCTATTTTAACAAATTCAGCCCTCATCTTAATATTACGCTTAATAAAATTATCCTTAGCTTCTTCATCTGTTGCTGTTATAGAAGCAAATAAATAATTCTGTAATTTTTCCTGAATCAATTGATCCTTAATCTGCTGCTCAACATTTATAACTATATCTTTATTACGCGGATCTTTAAGAGCAGATTCGTAAGCTTGTCTGTTAAAGTTTCCAGTAGAATCTGTAAACTGCTGTTTAAGCATGGCCGGAGGATTTGGTCCAAGAATAGCTTCTCTAACTTCTTCGTCAGAAACAATAATTCCATATTCGGCAATCTTCTTGTCAACAATTTTTTTGGTTACAAGCATATCCCAAATTTGATCTCTAAAGTAATCCATTTGCGATTCATCAATGGATTGGCCGCTGGACTGCTCTTGATTCTTACGCGCAGTTTCAACCATTTGATTATATTCTTGATATGTAATTTCTTCACCATTTACAGATCCCACATCCTGCTGGCGAGATTGAAATGTTTCAAGAACTCTTGAATCTGAAAGGACCATGAAAACTACAAAAAGACCACCTACAGTCAATATAAACCAGGGAGCTAAGCTCCTCATTCGGGACATCATTCCCATATAAAACAACCTCCGTTTTAGCAATATCTTAAATTTTAGGCGCTAAATTTAGAGTAACCCCCTTTCAAATGCAATTTTATCTAATGCCTTAATTTTGCTTATTTCTTCTTTTGTCCTATTTAATACCTTTTTTACCATTTAATATAAATTTGATTTGCGTGATTAACCACTCTAGCATAACTTTGTCAAGAATTTTTTAGGAATTTTATTATGCCCAGTTTTTCACATAGTTGGCTCCCCTTTATTTATCTTTATGTTGCCGGGGGAATTTTCTTCTTTTCTGGAATGTATATCATTCATAAAAGTAAAAGCCTGGACTTAAGGCTTAAAAAGAACCGCTGGTGGAGAAATGTTCTCTATTTCGGTTATTTCTATTTTTTCTTAATTCACACCATTTTAATAATAGCTGCTCTTTATTGGTAAAAATAACTTATGGAATCATTACATGGACTTGGAACCGCTACCGATTGGGTAGTGATGATGGTTTACTTTGTTGGCATAATGCTTTTTGGAAGTTATTTTGCCAAATATAATAGAAGCACAAACGACTTCTTTTTTGGAGGAAGACGTTTTGCATGGTGGTTAATTACCGTTTCTATTGTTGCTACAGGTGTTGGAAGCCATAGCTTTGTTAAATACTCTGCTAAAGGTTTCGAGCATGGAATTTCTTCAACAATGACTTATATGAACGATTGGTTTTTTATGCCCTTCTTTTTATTTGGTTGGCTGCCAATTGTTGTTTATACTAAAATCCGTTCTATTCCGGAATATTTTGAAAAAAGATTTAGCCCAACCGTTCGCTTTATTGCTACTGTTTTTCAACTTCTTTATATGATTGGATATTTGGGTATTGGTCTTTTAACTCTTGGAAAAGTTTTTACACCTCTTTTACCTGCCACAATTACACTGCTCGGTTTATCTATTCCAGTTACTTTAATTGGGGTAATTATTACAATTGCTTTAATTACTGGTGTCTACACTACTTTTGGTGGCCAGACAGCCGTAATTTTTACAGACTTAATTCAAGGGGTTATTCTTTTATTTGCCGGCTTTCTAATATTTTTAATGGGCATTAGCTATGTAGGAGGATTAGAAGCCTTTTGGCATCTTTTACCGCCAGATTGGCGGCTTCCACTTGCAGATTTTAATAAACCGGCCGATTTTAATTTTGTAGGAATTTTTTGGCAGGATGGTGTTGCGGGCTCTGTTGGATTTTTATTTATGAACATGGGCTTGTTGATGCGTTTTATGAGTGCAAAAAGTGTTGATGAAGGTAGAAAAGCCGCGGTATTTAATGTATTGTTTATGCTTCCTCTTTCGGCAATTGTTGTTGGTAATGCCGGATGGATTGGCAAGGCATTAATTAATATGGTACCGGCTCAGTTAAATCCTAATGTTAACCCCGATGAAGTATTTGTTGCCGTTACACACGTAATTGCCTCAAAAGGAGTTTTTGGATTTGTTATTGCTGCTTTAACCGCAACTCTTTTGTCAACTGTAGATTCTCTTATTAACGCTATTGCAGCAGTTTATATGAATGACGTTCACCCACAAGTAAAAAAATTATTTGTTAAAAAAGAACAAACGCCTCAGCAAATTGCAAAAGAAGAACTTTGGGTTGCGCGTGTTGCTTCTATTGTTATTACTGGAATAGGAGTAATTGCTACAATACCTTTTAGTCAATATCCTACAGTTTACGAGGCTCATGGATATTTTCATTCTACATTAACTCCTCCTTTGGTTACTGCAATTTTTTTAGGAGTCTTTTGGAAAAAATTTACTCCTGCAGGCGTACTTGCAACTTTTCTTGGGGGAAGTTCTTTAATGATTGTGGGTGCTCAATTTCCAGATATTTTAATTGCCCCCTTTTCGCACGGTACTCCTTACGATCCGGCAAGACCATATACTTATATAAGTGCACTATACAATACATTTGTTTGCGTAGCCGTTGGAGTTCTTATTACATATACTCTTAGCTGGCAAAAACATATTGTTAATAAAATCAGAAAAAATTCATCTCATAATTTAATTATGAGAATTTTCTTTGGAATAATTGTAGCCTCTTTATTTGTAATTTGGTTTAAAATAACTCCAATGGGTTTATCTCTTTTTATTATTGCATTAATGACAGTTTTAGTTTCTTTGACCGCTCAATACTACATTCACTTCGATCCTAATGTTCATCTGGATGGATTAACAGCATGGTCAATTCATCGTGCAAAGGAAATTTTTAAAGGAAGCAAGATTAATGAGCGTGAAGGAGAAATTGTTAAATGCTCTTGGAAAGCAAGAAATGACAATGACGATTATGTAAGCGTTTCTAAAGAGGATATGAAGAGGATGCATGCCGAAGTTGGAGATCTTGTTTATGTATGCGATTCCAGAAAGTATTTAGGCGGATTAAAATCTTTCCACTCGAAATTTGGAGAACCGCACAATGAAAAAGGGGTTGTCTATTTTTGTGAAGAGCACCGCCTTATAGCATTATTCCAAGAGGGAAAATCTGTTACGGTTGAAAAGGAATTGTAAACTATAATTCTTTTAACAAAGGAACCCCGTTTAAGCGGGGTTTCTTTTTATGTTGGGATATTTTTCTATTAGTTTTTTTTGAACAATCTCGGGAACAAAATCCGCAGTATTCCCACCAAACGCAGCAAGGTTTCTTACAATTGTGGAATTTAAATATGTATACCTTGCGTGAGGCATTAATAAAATTGTTGTAATGTCGTCTGCCAGTTTTCTATTCATTAATGCCATCTGAAATTCATATTCAAAATCACTCACCGCACGAAGCCCGCGTATAATTCCAACGGCTCCAACTTGCCGCGCATGATCTACTACCAATCCACCAAAAGAATCTACAGTTACAGTTGGAAATGCTTTAAAACTTTCTTTTAACATTTCTATTCTTTCTTCAACAGTAAATAATTCTGTCTTTGTAGGATTTTTTGCAACTGTTACAATTACTTCGTCAAACAATTCTATTGCTCTTTTAACTATATCTATATGTCCGTTTGTTACCGGATCGAATGTTCCTGGATAGATAACTTTTTTCATTTGCAAAGCTCCTAAAATTAGTGGCGGATAAATATAATACTTTGCCTGGATTTGGGTAATAAAAAAGGAGGTAAAAATACCTCCTCAAAAAAAAAATTTCAGCTTTCTTTTTCTAAGATATGACGACTGAGAATTGACATCTAACTTTTTGTCTTACAGCTTAAAGCTTCTAGCTAAGCAGAAGCTTCCTCAGAATTAATGAACTGGTAAATTAAGCTATCCCCTAATTTCTTAAATGCTTCTATTCCAAATGCCTCTTCATCTTCTTTTTTGGTTTGAATAGATCGTTCAACAATCATAATTCCATCCGGCAACAAATAATTTCTTTCCAATAAATTTTTCACTGCTTCGTGAATATCGAACTTGAAAAAAGGGGGATCTACTAAAATTAAATTGTAGGCAGAATGCTCTTCCATTTTAGAAAACTTTACTGCATCGGTTCTATAAATTTTACAATCATTCATAGCGTCTAAAGATCTAATATTCTCTTCCAGCATTTTGCTAACATGAAAATCTTTTTCTACAAAATGAACTTGCGAAGCACCACGGCTTAATGCTTCCAAACCAAGAGATCCGCTTCCGGCATAAATGTCGCATACTTTTATATCTTCAAAATCCATTGAATGAACCAAATAATTAAAAATGGATTCCTTGTTTTTATCCGTTGTTGGACGTACAAGATTGGATTTAGGAAATTTTACAATTCTCCCCTTATAAATACCTGCAATTATTCTCATTATACTATTCTTATTGCTATTCCGGTAGCAGCGGTAAATGAATTATATTTTATTTTGTAAAGAGGGTTTGCCAAAATTCCCTCTTCGGCTTTAAGTCTTTCAAAAGGATTTACCTTTTTTAACGGGAGTCCAAAAAATTGCTGAAGCTTACTTTCAAAATCGGGGGTAATATCCTGCCCGTATAAAAGAATGCGTTTAAAATCGCTAATCTTAACTTTGAACTCTTCCAGATGCTTAATTGTGTCTGTAAGATTTTCGAAAATATTGGAATCTTCCGGATTAATTACCTTAAAGAAGAAGGGATGCACACCTTCCATAGCCGAAAGGGATGAGTGTTTTTGATCTATATAAATACTCAGAGTAATTTCGTTGTTAATGGCCGGCTTTTCTAAATATAAAAATGCATTCGATGCCAAATGAACGTTATCCACAAATTTTAACTGGTAGCTGTTATTCTCGCAAAATTTATTGATTGCCATAACATACTTTTTATTTATTGCAAAGACGGCTGCTTTTTTTTCTTTACGAATAGTTGTTTTATCCACTTCGATATGCTGAATAAAAAAATGCTCGCTGTTAACTGTTGGATATAAAATTGACAGTTCCCATTTAAAATGATCGATCAAATCTTTTTTTACTAAAGAATCGTCGTAAGGAATTTCGAATATCTTAAAAAAATTATTTGGAAGTGAGAAGGAAATGTTATGAATTGTAAGCAGTCTTTTCTTTTTTATTTTATCAATTGCGTTTTGCAATATTGAAATAATTTTATCTTCAGATGTATCCGGAGTGAAAGAATCCGCATGAAAAATTTGGTCTATTCCGCTGATATAAAAGGAATCGTCCTTATAACTGATTTCGACCAATTGCATCTTGGTTTCAGTTAAATTTATACCGGCATGATTGCTAAACACAAAACCTCATCCATTTAATAATTACAATGAAAGCATATTTCTAATCTTATTCAACTTTGTCTTTCCAATACCTTTAACATAGGCAAGTTCATCAATGCTTTTAAATCCTTTATACTTTTGCCTGTAGCTTACAATATTCTCGGCGGTTTTAATTCCAATACCGGGCAAAGTAATTAAATCCGAAACCTTAGCGCTATTTATGCTAATAATTTTTCCCGGGGGAATATTCTTCTTTTTAAGCAATCCATTTGTATTTTTTATTTCGTCCTGCTTCTTTTCAAGCATGGGCAAAGTATCGTCGCTTGCTATTTCTTCCATCGAAGCAAAAAACATACTGTCTTCTGCTTGGTAGTTAAAATTCAGCAGCTTAGGATTATTTTGTTTTTCTTTAATAATAAAAACAACCAATCCAATAAAAAATGCAACAAGAAGAAAAAGAATAATCTGCAATTCGTTTTTAGTAAATCCCAACAACTTGGATAACTTTACCAGCCATTTATTCATGGGCTTCCCCTTAAAGAATATCCGGGCTACTTAATAAGCAAGATTACCTAACAATAAAATAAATAGACAAGCATAATAGCTTACTTGCGCTAAACAAAAACATTATTGAAAAATTATTACAGCTCTCAATTCATAATTCTAAATTCACAATTCATAATTAATTCTACACTTTCATGTTTGGTTGTTTCTGAAGTTCCTTTAGCAATTCTTTTTCTTTTGCAGTTACATTTTTAGGAACGTGAATATTAATTCGAACAAGCTGATCGCCGGCACCATGCTGATTAAGATGCTGAATTCCTTTTTCTCTCATCTTCAAATATTTACCGGCAGGAGTACCGGAATCTATTTTCAGTTTGGCTTTACCATTTAACGTAGGAACTTCCACCTCGGTACCAAGAACAGCTTCGGAATAACTGATGTACAAATCGTAAACAACATTATCTCCGTCGCGGGTAAAAAACTCGTGAGGAATTTCTTCAAATATTACAATTATATCTCCAGCGGGTCCCCCATTTTTGCCGGCATTTCCTTCTGCCCGCAGCGTCATATAATTTCCATCCATCACACCGGCAGGAACGCTTATTTTAATTGTGCTCTCATCGTTTAATCTTCCATCTCCGCGGCATGTCATGCAAGGATCCGAAATTATTTTTCCGCTTCCGCTGCAATTGTTACAAGGCGCAATATTTACAAACTGACCGAATATAGAACGCGATACCTGTCGAACTTCTCCTGTTCCGTTACAAGATGAACATGTTTTAAAAGCGGTAGATGTTTTAGCGCCGGTTCCGTTACATGTTGCGCATTTATTGAATTTTTTGATCTTTACTTTTTTGGTTGTTCCCGCGGCAATTTCTTCTAAAGTTAATTTTAAAGTTAGTTTAAGATCACTTCCTGGCTGACCAGAACTTTTAGTTCTTCCACCTCTTTGAGAAGATCCTCCACCAAAGAAGTCATCAAATATTGATGAGCCGCCAAAAGCGCCTCCGAATATATCGGAGAAATTGCTGAATATATCGTTTACATTTTGGTAGCTGTGGAAATCTTGTCCGCCGCGTAAACCACTATGACCATAACGATCGTACTTAGCTTTTTTATCTGCGTTACTCAAAACTTCGTAAGCTTCTGCTGCTTCTTTAAATTTTTCTTCGGCTTCTTTATCTCCCTGATTCCTATCCGGGTGATATTGCATAGCTAATTTTCTGTATGCTTTTTTTAAGTCGTCGGCCGAGGCATTTTTATCAACGCCTAATATTTCATAATAATCTCTCTTAGCCATCGTTTTTATTTACCCTCTCCATTAAAATTTTGATCTTGCTCATCCTGGCTTGCAAGTTCGGCACTTACAATTACTTTTGCATGACGAATAACTTTATCCTTATAGATATAACCGGGCTCTATAATATTAAGCACAGTATGAGGTTCTACACCTACAGCCGGCTGCTGCATTAATGCTTCATGAAGATTAACATCGAAAGGCTGCCCTTTAGCGTCAATCTTTTTAACTCCCTGAGCATCCAAAATTTTATTAAACTTTTCGTAAACCAACTGAAGACCTTTTTTCATCGATTCGAAATTATTTTCATCATCAATATGAATAATAGATCTTTCCAAATCGTCGTAAACGGCAAGTATGCTTTTTATAAAAGGCTCGGCTGCATATTTTAATAAGTTTAACTGATCGTTTTCATTTCTTCTTTTAAAATTCTCAAAGTCAGCGACTTTTCTTAATAGTGTATCTTTTAGATCTGTGTTTTGCTTTTCTAATTCTAAAATTTTATCAAGAGCCGCTTTTAGCTCTTCATTATTATTTTCCACAACACCGCCTATTTCCTTATCTTGTATTTCAATAGGTTCGGCAGTTTTATTATCAGCTCTTTCTATTGGAATGCTGTTATCGGTTTCGTTATTTAAATCCGGATTATTGTTTTTACTGTTTTTGTCATTCATTGCTAATTAAACACTCCTTAATATTTTCATCTATCTTTGTTTTGTTAATTCTTGCGACAGCTGGTCTGCAATATACACCACAGCTGCAATTATTTTTGAATAGTCCATCCTTTTGGGGCCCATAATTCCTAAAGTTCCGGTAAGATCGCCAACTTTATATTCTTTAGTAATCATACTATAGTCGCAAAACTTTTCATCTTTATTTTCTTCACCAATTCTTATTGATAAATCTTTTTCCATCTCTTTATTCTTATCAAGAATATGAATAATAATATCTTTGTTCTCTACCAGTTCAATAACACTCTGAAATCTTTCGTGATCTTCGAACTCGGGCTGGTTTAAAATATTTTTTGCGCCGCTTATAATTGTTTTTTCGCTGCTTGCATCTGTAAATATTTTATCCACCGAATCCAAGAAAACACGAATTATGGGTCTATAAGTTTCCGTTGTAACATCTTTAATTCTTTCTTCAAATGTTGCACGAATTTCTGAAAAGCGTAATCCGGTTAATCTTTCATTTAAAAAAACTTGTATTGCCTGAATCTGCTCTTCCCTAACCTCGGCATCAATTTCCAGCGTAATTGTTCTAATCAAACCAGATTGAATACTTACCACAACCAAAATTCTTGTTGACGAAAGCTGAACAATTTGAATCTTTTCTAAAATTGCTTGCTCGAATTTTGGATAAGTAACCATTACCAGTTGATTTGTAAGCTCGCTTAAAATAGTGCTGGTTACCTTCAAAAGATTTTCGGTTTCTGTTTGAGCCGAAAGCAAATTAGAATCAATAATTTTTTTTGCTTTGCTTTCAAGATGCGGAGGATCCATTAATAAATCCACATACATCCTGTAGCCTTTATCTGTTGGTACTCTTCCGGCAGAAGTATGTGGATGATTTAACAATCCCAGTTCTTCCAGATCTGACATAACATTTCGGATAGATGCTGGCGAAAGCCCCAGATCGTATTTTTTAGATACGTTTCGTGAGCCTACTGGATTTGCGGTAAGAATGAACTGATGAATAATAAACCGCAGAATCGCTTTCTCTCTATCTTTTAATTGGTACTCGTCCATAAATTCTTTTTATTCTCGGGGGTAAAATTATCAAAAAAAGAACAAAGTTTTTGTTTTATTAAGCTGTAAACCAGAGCAAGCGGTCTTACTTTCAAATTGAGGATTTAGTTTCAGCGCAACTTTTATATATTTAGAAAGGAAAAAAACGAGACTATTGTGGGAAAAACTTACAAAGATTCCGGTGTGAATATTCAGGCCGGTGAAGAAACCGTCGATAAAATTAAAGGATTGGCAAAATCTACTTTCAATCATAATGTTCTAAGCGGAATTGGGCACTTTGGAGCCTTCTACCAAGTAGATTTGAACAAATGGAAAAATCCTGTGCTTGTTTCGAGTGTTGATGGAGTTGGTACAAAATTGAAGATTGCCATATTAATGGATAAGCACGATACTATTGGGCAAGATTTGGTTAACCATTGCATTAACGATATTGCCGTGTGCGGAGCCGAACCGCAATACTTTATGGATTATATGGCTTTTGGAAAGCTTGTTCCCGAAAAGGCCGAACAAATTATTAAGGGATTTGCCACTGCCTGCCGCGAGAACAATGTTGCACTTATTGGTGGCGAAACTGCCGAAATGCCCGGCCTTTACGCCGATGACGATTATGATATTTCCGGTACAATTGTAGGCTTGGTTGAAAGGAATAAAGTAATTGATGGAAAAAATGTTTGTAAGGATGATGTGCTAATTGGATTTCATTCCACTGGACTTCATACAAACGGATATTCATTTGCCCGCAAAGTATTGCTCGAAAAATTTAGTGTGCACCACAAGCCGGAAGGATTTGATAAAAGTATTGGAGAAGAACTGCTAAGCGTTCATAAATCCTATTTGAAATTGATTACCCATTTAAAAGAAAATTTATCAGTTAAAGCATTCTCTCATATCACCGGCGGCGGCATTATTGGAAACACAAAACGTGTTGTTCCCAAAGAGTTTTCTATAAATATAGATTGGAAAGCCTGGGAGCTTCCTCCAATATTCAAACTTATTCAAGAACTTGGTAATGTTGAAGATAACGAAATGCGAGAAGCCTTTAATATTGGAATTGGTTTAATAGCAATAGTTGCAAAAGAGGATGTTGATAAATGCCTCGAGCTTTCTGAATCGATTGGTGAAAAGGGAATTGTTATTGGCAAGATAGATTAAACAGAACAAGATCAAATAAGAAGAGCAGCAATAAGACTAAACCTGTTTTAGCGGGTTTAAGATAAAGAGAAAGAAGGGTAGATATGTTTGTAGATACACATGCTCATTTGTTTTATAAAAATTTTGAAGGCGATGTTGATAATGTAATTGAGCGGGCAAAAAATGCCGGCATAGATTTTATGCTTGTTCCCGGTACAGATTTGGAAACATCCCTTCAAGCAATTGAACTTGCAGAAAAGTATGATTCAATTTATGCCTCTGTTGGCGTTCATCCGCACGATACAAAAGATTGGAACGATTCATTCATTCCTAAAATTGAAGAGCTTGCCCTTAGAAATAAAGTTGTTGCAATAGGAGAAATTGGGCTGGACTATTACTACGACTTTTCGCCAAAAGATATTCAGATAAAAGCATTCAAACAGCAGTTAGACCTTGCATTAAAACTAAAGCTTCCCGTAATTATTCACAACCGTGATGCAAATGAAGATGTAATGAATATAATTCGTTCCTATAAAGATTCCGGATTACGCGCACAGTTTCATTGCTTTGCAGGCACTTTAGAGGAAGCGCGCGAATTGGTTGAACTTCGTCACTTTATTTCTTTTCCAGGTAATATTACATTTAAAAAAGCAGATGGAATAAGAAATATTCTAAGCCGGATTGCATTAGAAAATTTACTTTTAGAAACAGACTCTCCCTTTATGACTCCAGTACCTCATCGCGGAGATAGGAATGAGCCGGCCTTAATTAAATTGAATGCCGAAAAGTATGCAGAAGTTCATCATTTACGAATTGAAGATGTTGCCAGAACAACATCTTATAATGCTTACAAATTATTTGGAATTGGAAAAATGCCGGAATTAAATTTTACTTACCAGATTGGCCAGTCCCTTTACATTAATGTTACCAACAGATGCAATGCAGATTGTGTTTTTTGCGATCGAAAAGGAGATGCGGTAATTAATGGATACAGTTTAAAAATGACAAAGAATCAAGAGCCGGATGCCGATGTTTATATTAACGAAATAAGTAATCCCAAAAGTTATAAAGAAATTGTTTTTTGCGGTTATGGCGAGCCAACAATTCGTTGGGATGTTGTAAAAAAAGTTGCAAAGTATGTTAAGGATAATGGGGGCAAAACCCGCATGAACACAGACGGGCATGGAAATTTTATTAACAAAAGAGATATCACTCCCGAGCTGCAAGGACTTATAGATACTGTTTCTATTAGTCTTAATTCTACAGATGCAGTTCAATATGGTAATTTGATGAGAGTAGATCCCTCATTGCATTCCGAGATGTTAGATTTTGCACGAAAAGCAAAACAGTTTACTCATGTTGTTTTATCTATTGTTGGATTAAACCAAGTGGATACCGAACAGGCAAAGAAATTTGTAATTGAAGAAGTTGGTGTAGACTTTAGAGAAAGAGAATATTTTTAAGAGCATTTTATATGATAAAATTAAAAAGCGTTTTTTTAATAACAACATGTTTGTGCTTTGGTATTGTTTTAAATGCACAAACTCCGCAACAAATATTCCAAAGCAGGTTAGATAGCTTACTCTCCAAAGAATTTTTTACTACTTCACAAATTGGTCTTTCTGTCTACAATTTGTCGAACGATTCTTCTGTTTTCAATAAGAATGAAAAACTTTTACTTCGTCCAGCTTCGGTTCTTAAACTGTTAACAACATCTGCCGCCACATATTTTCTTGGAACCGATTATACTTTTCAAACAACCGCATTTCATACCGGTGAAATAATTGATTCTGTTTGTATGGGAGATCTTTATATTGTTGGAGGTCTCGATCCCGATTTTACAACTCAAGACTTAGACTTGATGATTTATCAAATTAAGGATTACGGTATAAAGGAAATACGAGGTAATATTTACGCAGATGTCTCGGCCATAGACTCACTCTTTTGGGGCAGCGGATGGATGTGGGATGATGATCCCTCCACAGATGCTCCATACATGACCTCGTTGAACATTAACGACAATTCCGTAGAATTAACTATTGAGCCTGGTGATATTGGTTCCCCCGGAATTGTAAAGTTTAATCCCGATTCAAAAATTTTTGAGATAAAAAATTATTCTACGACCATTGATTCAGGGCGATCTACAATATCTGTTGACCGTGATTGGCTAAACAGGAATAATACTTTTATTGTAAAAGGAGCAATTCCAAAGACTAATGTTAAAGATAGTGAATCTGTGAATGTATATAATCCCTCTAATTATTTTTTGCTATTGCTAAAAGAAAGGATGAGCAACCAGGGATTAAGTGTAAAGGGAGTATTAGATACCCTAACATTAAAGGAGGGAGAAGACATTTACACTCTCGAAAGAAATTTAGGCAGTGTAGTAATTAACACAAATAAAATAAGCGATAATTTAAGTGCCGAAATGTTGTTAAGGTTATTGGCCTACGATGAAAATCCAATTAAGGCTTCGGCTGTCCGAGGGAAAAAATATATTGATAGTTTAATTACTCTTTGCGGATTAAATCCCAAAATCTATAGAATAGTTGATGGCTCTGGATTGTCTTATTACAATTTAATTTCGGCGGAACTATTAATACATTTGTTCAAGTACCTTTACAATGAAGAAGAAGAGGTATTTTCCTTTATCTTTAATTCACTTCCTATATCCGGAGTAGATGGAACTTTAAGGAACAGAATGAAAGGAACTTGGCTGGAAAGAAGAGTTAGAGCAAAAACCGGAACTTTGAGCGGGGTTCATAATCTTGCAGGGTTTGTTCATGCAAGAAGCGGAAATCAAATTGCATTTGCCATTCTTTTACAAAACTTTGTTGGAAGCAATCAAAATGCGCGAGCTATTCAAGAAAAAATTTGCCAACTAATATTCGAAGAACTATGAAAACCTATAAACAGTTTACAATTGCCGCCGAGCCTTTTGATGTTGATACAATAAGCGGAATGCTTTGGCAGTTAGAGTTAGATGGCATTAATGAATATGATGATTATTTAACTGTGTTTGCAAATCAAAATAAATCTGTTACTTACTCCTCTATTGATGAAGTGATGCAGCAGCTTGTATCTCAAAATTTAATTACCTCTTACCAAATAAAAGAAGAAACTTTAGAAGATAAGAACTGGAATGAGGAATTTGAAAAAAACTCTAAGGTAGTTGAAATAACAGATAAAGTTGTAATTAAACCCTCATTTAAGGAGTATTTTGCAAAACCGGGGCAAATAATAATTACAATTGACCCTAAAATGTCTTTTGGAACCGGTGATCATGCAACGACAAAACAAATTGTAAAGCTGCTCGAAAAGAATGTGAAGGGTGGCGAAACTGTGCTAGATGTTGGTTCCGGAACGGCTATTCTAGCAATAGCATCCGTTTTGCTTGGAGCCAAGAACGCCATAGGAATTGATAACGATGAATGGTGCCAGCTAAACGGTAACGAAAATGTATTGGCTAATAATCTTCAAGATAAGATTGATATTCGTCTAGGTAAGATTAACGATATTACAGAGATTGGATTTGATATAATAGTTGCCAACATCAATAAGCATATTCTAATTGATATTGCAGATGAATTATTGAAGAGAATAAAAAAGACCGGAACATTAATTCTTTCCGGTCTTTTAAATACTGATGAGCCAGAGATTGTTGAGCTTTATACTTCCAAAGGATTAAAAATTATTGAAAAGAGCGAGATGAATGAGTGGATTGCCCTTCTCTTTTCCCGTTAATCCTATGGCTGAAGCTTTGTTAACAATCTAGTCAATTCTTTTTGTTCAGCATCACTCAAAGATGCAATAATGTTTGCCATGCTATCTGAATAAGATGGCAAAATTGATTCAACTTTGGATTTACCGGTTGCGGTTAATTCCGCATTGATAACTCTTCTATCTTCTTTTGAGTGAATTCTTTTAACAAATCCTTCTTTTTCAAGATTATCTACCACACAAGTAATATTAGCTCCTGTAACCATCATTTCTTCGCTAATACGTTTTAGTGGCACTGATCCTAATTTATGAAGAATTTCTAATACTCCGAATTGAGGTGTTGTGAGATTTTGCTCAAACATCTGTCTGGACTGAACTTTACGAACTTTGTCGTAAGCTTTTGAAAGTTTTTCCCATAATTCCAGCGCATTTTGTTTTTTTTCTGCCATTGAGCCTTCCCTTTCTATTAATTGATAAATTATTAATTGATAACTACACAAGGACGTTAATTAATTAATAAGTTAAAACAATTCCTTTCTACTACTAGTAAAATAGTTTATTTATTTAATAAAAGAAAGTTTTAACTCGTACATCTTAATTATCGAAAGGAAACAGAAAAAATTTAATTGTAAATTGTATTTGAAACTAAATTGACATCACTTATATTAAATGTCTTAAATAGACATAGGCAACCTTGACATTTGATAAGAAAATAATAGACTCTTTTTTAGAACATAATTCTCATAATAATAATTGTCTTTATCAATATATACTCGAAATAGAAGAGATCAGTTTTTCATCTATAATAAATGAGCGATCCAAGAGTAAAGACACATTCTTCTTTTGGTCTGCTCCAAGCCAAAAGTTTTCATTCCTAGCTCTATTGGAATATCCTCTTGCCCAGTCAAAAGCTATTTTTAATCTTATTACTAACAATAAAAGTAACGTTAATAATAACGTAGTTATTTGCAACTCCAATACTCATGAATTTGAAATACCTATATTTTGCGGTGGATTAAAATTTTCCTCCGATTCCAAAGAAAACTTATGGGAGGATTTTTGCGATGAGTTATGGTTTATTCCCAAAGTAATGTTGGTAAAGCATCACTCTTCTTATTATTGCATTTTGAATTTTTTAGGAAGCAAATTTGATGATAGCTTGTTGAATTTTGCTGAAACCTTGCTATGGAAAGAGACAAATAGCGTTCATCGGAGCAATAGCATTGAAAAAATAAGCGCACCTAATAAAGAAGCTGAATGGAATAACAGTGTTTCGCTGGCGTTACAAAACATTGGAAAGGGATCTATCGAAAAGGTTGTTTTAGCCAGAAAATTGGTTGCTAAAATCAACCTAAGTTTTTCTATATCAAGCTCATTAAAAGAATTGGAAGAAAAATTCCAAGACTGCACAATGTTTTGTCTTAAAAAGAACTCCTCCTTCTTTTTTGGTGCCTCCCCCGAAAAATTGTTCACTCTTTCGAATAATGTTTTAGAAACAGACGCTCTTGCGGGTTCAATTAGCCGAGGAATTAATAGTGAAGAAGATATTTCTTTAGAAAATGATTTGCTTAATAGTACAAAAGAGAATCTAGAGCATAACAGCGTAGTACAATATGTAATCAGCAAATTAAATTCATTATCAAATAATGTAAATTTCGATTCAACTCCCCGAATTAAAAAGCTTAACAATATTCAACATTTATGGACTAAGATAAAAGCTGATATAAAAAATGAGATTTCTTTTATAGATATTATTAGATTGCTGCATCCAACACCGGCGGTTTGTGGTTTTCCTAAATACGAAAGCTTTAACCTGATAAAAGAGTTGGAAAATTTTGACAGAGGTTTATACTCGGGAACCTTGGGTTGGTTTACAGAAAAACAAAATGGTGCTATGATTGTTGCAATTAGATCTGCACTGCTTAAGGATTCCTTACTGCATGTTTTTGCGGGATGCGGAATTGTTAATGGTTCCGACCCTAAATTGGAATTTGAAGAAACTCAATTAAAAATGAATTCTATTCTTTCTCTATTTGAAAATGAAAATAAAAATTAATAGAAATACAATTTGGTGCGATATTTTTGTTCAGCGCCTAAATGAACTTGGAGTAAGCAACGTTTGCATTTCTCCCGGTTCTAGAAGTACCCCTTTAACACTGGCGTTTTCTTCTAATAAAAATTTTTCAGTCTTCCCTATTGTTGATGAACGCTCTTCGGCTTTTTTTGCATTAGGATTAGCCAAAAAACTGATGAGGCCGGTAGCAGTTGTTACTACATCTGGTACTGCCGTTGCGGAATTATATCCGGCAATTATAGAAGCCTTCTATCAGAGAGTTCCTTTGATTATTTGTACTGCGGATAGACCAAAAGATTTAAGAAACAAAGGGGCAAATCAAACTATTAACCAAAAAAATATTTTTAACAATCACATACGCCTATTTAAAGAAGCCGATCTTCCTTCACTTAAAAAGCTTAGCGATATTAAAATGATTGCCGAAGAGGCAATTAACTATTCTTGTTTTAAAGATCAGGGGCCGGTTCATATTAACTTTCCATTCGAAAAACCATTTGAACCAGGCTCGCCAACAGACAGTATAAATATTAAAAAAATTGAAAACGTGTTCTCTCAATCTTCTTTTACTATTGTACCCAAAGATTATGAAAAACTAAATTACAACTCCATTATAAAGAAGTTGAAAACAAATGAACGTGGACTTATAATTGTTGGTGGGGGAGATTACGACGATTATTTTTCGAATGATCTTAACAGACTTTCTTCAAATTTAGGTTATCCTGTATTTGTAGATGGAACTTCATCTCTTAGGTTTAATCCAAAGCTAAAGCATAACATCATCGAAAATTTTTCCTCCATTTGTAAATCTTCTAATCTGCTAAAGTACTTCGACCCTGATTTAATAATCCAATTTGGAAAAGCTCCCACTTCAATATCCACATTGGAGTTTTTTAAATCCTCTAAAGCCGAAAAGTTTTTGGTTAATTTATTCGGGGATGTGCACGATCCTTCCAACACTTTTTCTAAAATTCTTAAGGTTAATCCAAGCAATTTTTGCCAAGATTTATTGTTAAGTATTAGTGAGCCTATCGTTAGAAGTTCTGGCTGGCTGCATAATTTTTTGGATATGAACAGAGTTGCCGAAGAATCTAAAAAACAAATTGTTTTTACTGCAAACTTTACAAACGAAAGCCGAGTAGTTTTTGAAGCAATTAGCAATTTGCCAAACAATTGTAATTTGATGATATCCAATTCGCTACCCATTAGAGATATTGATTTACTGGTGGGAAAGTCCAAAAGAAAGATTAATACTTATTGCAACCGAGGAGCAAGTGGAATAGATGGCATCATTTCTACCGCATTAGGAATTGCCAAGGCATCTACAAAACCAACTTACCTAATTACCGGAGATTTAGCTTTCTTTTACGATTTAACCAGCCTCTACAATTCACAAAAATTTCAAATACCTCTTACTATAATATTAATTAACAATAACGGTGGCGGTATCTTCGAATCACTTCCAATATCGAAGCATAAAGAAGGATTTAGAGAAAACTTTATTACACCATTGGATTTGGAGTTCAATAATTTAGTTACTGCGTTTGGAGGAGTTTACAAACTTTTAAAAGATTTTAAGCAACTTAAAAAGGAACTTTTAAGTCCAAATAAAAGTAGAAAACTCACTATTCTTGAAATCAAGACTGATGCAAGAAAGTCTAAATTAATAAGACAGCGATTCTTGCACTCTGTGGCGCAAAAAATAGATTTGTATATAGATGAAATTAACAGCAAACGGAATTGATTTTAATGTAATTGTAAATGAAGAAGATCTCAATTCCTCAAAATTACCAATTGTATTTTTGCACGGTTTTACCGGCTGCGCATACGATTGGAATTTTTTGTTTAATAATATCCCTGCCGAATTTTTACCTATTGCTATCGACCTAATTGGACATGGAGAATCAGCCTCTCCCGATGATCCCGATTTATACACTTGCGGAGCTATTGTTTCGCAAATCAAAGGCTTATTAAGTCAGCTAGGTATAAAAAAATTTGTACTAGTTGGCTACTCTATGGGAGGGCGTGCAGCGCTATCCTATTCTATTAAACATCCTAACGATGTTGTTGCCTCTGTTTTGGAAAGCTCGACCGCTGGTATTGAAGATTTTGAACAAAAGAAGGAACGAGTGGAAAACGATTTTCTTCTTGCAGACAAAATTAGAGAAGAAGGAATTGAATCCTTTCTTGAATATTGGATGAATTTACCATTGTTTACAACATTAAAAGAGAATGGAAACGTAGAGCGAATTAAAGCTCAAAAGAATAAAAACAGTATTTATGGTTTGTCCAATTCCCTTTCCGGTTTTTCTACAGGATTAATGAAAAGCTATTGGAATGATCTTCCCAAATTAGATTTCCCGGTTCTTTTAATTACCGGGGAGCTCGATAATAAGTTCACTACAATTAATAAAAGGATGCATACACTCCTTCCAAATTCTACCCATAAAATAATTCCTAAGGCTGGACACAATACTCATTTAGAAAAGCCAGATGTTTTTACTAATTTTGTTTTGGAATTTATACAAAACATAAAAGGTAAACATGGCTTTCAATTGGATTAAAGCAAAAGAGTATACAGATATCACTTACGAAAAGATGGAAGGCATTGCTAAAATTTCCATCAATCGTCCCGAAAAAAGAAATGCATTCCGCCCCGAAACCACCAAAGAACTTTTCGATGCATTTACAGATGCTCGCGAGGATTCCGAAATTGGTGTAATTTTATTAACCGGCGCCGGCCCCGCAAAAGATGGCAAATATGCTTTCTGTTCCGGCGGCGATCAATCTATTAGAGGCAGCAAAGGATATGTGGGCAAAGATGGAGTCCCCAGATTAAATATTCTAGATGTTCAAAAACAAATTAGAAGTATTCCTAAGCCGGTTATTGCTTTGGTTGCAGGATATGCAATTGGAGGGGGCCATGTACTTCATGTAATTTGCGATTTAACAATTGCAGCAGATAACGCCATCTTTGGGCAAACTGGTCCAAAGGTTGGAAGCTTTGATGGAGGATTCGGATCCAGTTATTTAGCAAGAATTGTTGGGCAAAAAAAAGCGCGCGAAATTTGGTACTTATGCAGGCAGTATAATGCGCAAGAAGCAATGGATATGGGACTTGTTAATAAAGTTGTTCCAGTAGATGAGCTTGAAGCAGAAGGGGTTCAGTGGGCAAAAGAAATTTTAGAGAACAGTCCTCTTTCAATTCGTTTATTGAAATCTGCGTTTAATGCGGAACTTGATGGTCAGGCTGGAATACAAGAATTGGCTGGCAACGCAACTTTGCTTTACTATATGAGCGATGAAGCCCAGGAAGGAAAAAACGCTTATAACGAAAAGCGTAAACCAAACTTTAAAAAATTTCCAAGAGTGCCTTAGCAATTTGATTATAGATTGCAACCATTGGGTAAAATTTTCCACTATTAATTGAAAGAATAATGTCTACAGCTCATACAAATACAGTTTCAAAATTTGACGCGTGGCTTCTTGCAAGCAGACCAAGAACTTTACTTGCGGCAACTGTTCCTGTTGTTGTTGGTTCTTCAATTGCAATTCATGATAATAAATTCAGCTTTACCGCTTCCTTAATAGCCTTGGTTTGCGCACTCCTAATTCAAATAGGTACCAATTTTGTTAACGACTTATTCGACTTTATTCATGGTAAGGATACAAAGGATAGAAAAGGCCCAACGCGTGCCGTTAGCGCCGGATGGATTTCGCAGAATGAAATGAAATTAGGAATTGTTTTTACTTTTGGAATTTGCTTTGTGTTGGGATTGTATCTGGTTTATTTGGGGGGAATTAATGTACTGTTAATTGGCATTGTTTCAATTCTTGCCGGCATTGCATATACAGCTGGACCATTTCCGCTTGCTTACAACGGACTTGGAGATGTAGCCTCGTTTTTATTCTTTGGATTTATTGGAACTGTTGGCACTTACTATGTTCAGGCGCACGAAGTTTCTTCATTTGTATTTTGGGCTTCAGTTCCGGTTGGAACTTTAATTACAAACATTCTTGTGGTAAATAATTACAGGGATAGAGAAGAAGATCAGTCCAATGGCAAAAATACTTTAGCCGTTTTACTTGGAGAAAAATTTGCCCGCTTTCAATACATTTTTTTTATGATTGTTTCTTATGCAATACTCTTCGTTGTTTATTTTACTTTCAAAAATAGTTTTTTTGTTTTTCTTCCATTTTTAAGTTTTCCTCTTGCCATAAAATTAGTAAGGATGCTCTATACGCACAAAGGGAAAGAGTTGAATAAAACTTTGGAGCTTACAGCTAAACTTAGCGGCATTTACGGTTTGTTGTTTGCAATAGGAATATTGCTATGAGAATTTTAGCAATGAATTACAAAGACTTTTCACTTCAGTTCCAAACTCCATTTATTAATTCAAACACTGTATTCACACAAAGAAGAGGATTCATTGTTTCTCTAACAGACAATTTGGGAAATATTGGCTTAGGTGAATGTTCACCGCTTGCCGGATTTAGCATTGAAACTTACAGCGAAGCGGAAAAGAATCTTAAGGATATTAAAGAAAGGATATGCTCGTTAGAATTTTTTGATAACATAAAAGACATTAGTTACAAGCTGCTTACTATTGGAATGCTTCCATCTGTTAGGTTTGCAATTGAACAAGCTATCCTCAATCTCAATTGCAAAAGAGACATTAATTTTCTAAAAAATAATTTTTCGTTATCAAATAAATTGATAAATGTTAATGCGGTAATTGGCTTTGGAAATTTAGAAGACTTACTTGACAAAATTAAGAGTAAAATAGATCTCGGCTATTCCGTATTCAAGATTAAAGTGGGAAGAGATAACCCTTACGAAGATTTTGAGCTGCTGGAATCTATTAGGACAATCTTTGGATATGATATTAAGCTTAGGCTTGACGCAAATAGAAAGTGGAGTTCGGACGAAGCAATTGAATACATTGACCGCTTCAAAGACTATGATATTGAATATATAGAAGAACCGTGCGAATACGCTTGCAGCATTTCCAAAACAATAGAGTTCTCCCAAATTCCAATTGCACTCGATGAATCTGTAAGTACATTAGAAAATGCAAAAAGTGCAATTGCTGAAATTAAAGCACAATATTTTGTTATTAAGCCAATGGTTTTAGGAAGCATTTTTGAATCGATAGATTTAATTAAAGAAGCCGAAAAGCAAAATAGGATTGTGATTATATCCTCTTCGTTTGAATCCCCTCTTGCAAAAAGCGCTCTTGTATTTTTAGCCGCACACACCAATCATAATTTTGCTCATGGCTTAGATACGGCAAATTTATTTAATGAAGATATTTTTGATGATGAATATAAAGTGAGTAACGGAAGTATTAATTTTACATCAAACTCCTTTCCTCCAAATTATTCTATTCAAATAAATGATTAGCCAATTTAACACAAACAGCTGGCTTGAAGAGCAGGCTAATTTATTCAAGCACAAAGCTGCCATAATTACTTCATCCGGAACAATTTCTTTTATTCAATTATTCGAAAAAGTAAAAGAAAGATCCAGCCAATTAAAAGAAATAGGAATTGGAAAGAACAACAAAATTGGATTGATATTAAATCATAGCTATGAATTTTGGATAGATATTAATGCTTTATGGATGATTGAAGCCACACCGGTTCCATTGAACAACCGTTTAACAGCTCAAGAGCTTTCTTATCAAATTGAAAAAGCTGACATCATGCTTGTTCTATATAGTCCTATGGATTATACCAAAACAATAGCAGCGGATAATTTTCAAGAAAGCTCATCGCTTCACTCTCAAAACTCTTCACTTATACTTTTTACTTCGGGCTCTACAAATAAGCCTAAGGCTGTTGTGCACACTTTTAATAGTTTGCTAGCAAGTATTAAGGCAATAGATTCTTTTGCTAATCTTTCATCTTCCGATGTTTGGTTAGCTTCTCTTCCACTTTATCATATAGGTGGATTTATGATACTTGTGCGCGCATTATTAAGCGGTGCGGCTGTTGTGTTTCCAAATTCCTTAATGCAGCAAGATATTCTTGATGCCGTTGATATGTTTAACCCAACTCATATTTCTTATGTATCTACATCAATGCAAAGAGTTTTAGAAACAGAAAGACTTCCTAATAAAAATTTGAAGATGCTCTTTTTAGGAGGAGGACCTTTAAACAACTCCTTATGCATTAACGCTTTTAAAGCCGGATATCCTATTGTAAAAGTATATGGCTCAACCGAAACTTGTTCTATGGTATGCGCACTTCAAACCTCCGAAATTATTGTAAAATCTAATTCGGTTGGCAAAGCAATTGGCGATGCAAAAATAATTATTGAGAATGGGGAAATTCTTGTTTCTTCATCTTCACTATTCAAAGAATACTACAACGATCACATAGCGACCAACCACAATCTGGTTCATGGATTTTATAGGACAAACGATTTTGGAGAGATTGACCATGATGGATATTTATACATCGATTCCAGAAGAGAGGATATAATTATAACCGGTGGAGAGAATGTAAATGCCTCCGAAGTTGAAGCAGCAATTAAATCTATTACACAAGTGAAAGATGCATTTGTATTTGGTATACCGGACGAGCAATGGGGACAAAGAGTTTGTGCCCTAATTGAATCTGCAAATATTTCAAAGGATGAATTGAAATTAATTCTAGAAAAAAATATTGCAGGATACAAAATTCCTAAATCGATATTTTTTATAGAAAAAATCCCCCGAAACGAAATGGGGAAAATAAGCCGGCAAGAAGTATTAAAACTTCTTAGCCTAGATGAACTTTAAGTTTTTCGTAGAAATCCTTAGGCAATTCTATCTTTTCAAATTTTTCTTTCAGCACGCAAACATGAACTGTTTTTGCTATAGCGCAAAACTGATCGTCACGGTAAAAACGGAATGTCAATTCGAAAGAAGAACTCTTTAACAAACTTACAATCACGTCAACACGAAGTTCGTCGCCAACTTTAATTGGTCTAACGTAGTCTGCCTCGGCATGCATGATGGGAAGAATATAGTCTCTATCGAAAAAGAAATTCCTTTCTATATGAAGACTTCGAAGTAAATCTTCGTAGGCCGCATGAACATATTTGAATACGCTTGCATAAAAAATAATTCCTGCCGGATCGGCATCGTAAAAATATACTTTAACATTTGCTACAAACATGGCTTCCTCAATTAACTGCCCAAATTTAACTAACTATTATCCTTTTCTCATTATCTTTTTTGTGTTTAATTTGGAGCAACAAAATTTTGCTTACATGAAATTAATTAATGCGTCAAAATACTTACTCCTCTTCTTCTTAATTGCAACAGCTATTTACTCTCAGGAGGTTCGAAGAGAATTTCACAAGAATGGAAAGATAAAATGGGAAGGTACTTTTATTGGCGGAGTACGTAACGGTGTATATAAAGAATTTTACGAAAACGGCAAGATTTGGAAGGAATGGAATTACATCGATGGTAAAGAAGAGGGAATTTCCACTTGGTATTTTGAAGATGGGACCAAAAGTATGGAATGGAATTACCGGAATGGAAAGCTTGAAGGAATGTCCAAATGGTTTTACGAATCCGGCGAACTTTGGGCCGAGCCAACTTACATAAACGATCTTCAGGAAGGCTTTAGCAAAACATACTACCGAAGCGGAAAGATTCAGGCAATTTGGAATTACCGAGGCGGTAAGCTAAATGGAATTTCAAAAATATTTTTTGAAAGCGGAAAGCTGGAAGTTGAACGCAATTATGTTGATGATAAACTGGAAGGAATTAGCAAAGTATATTATGATTATGGCATGGTTGCGCTAGAAGCAAAGTATAAAAACGATAAGCTTGATGGCGAATCCTACTTTTATTATCCCGACGGCTCCATAAAAGTTATAGATACTTATACAGAAGGACAAATAGTTAAACGGGTGCGCTACGGAATTGGAGGCAAGTTCGATAAAGTTGAAGAGAGCTTTGAAGAATTTCATGACGAGGGAACATTTAAAAAGAATTTGCATTTTCGCGAGGGGAAGCTGGAAGGGGAAGTTAAAGAATATTATCCAAGCGGATATCTTAAATCTGTGGTCACTTATAAGTCAGACAAAATTGAAGGCCCGGCAACATTCTATCACGATGGAGGCACTATTGCCGAAACTGTATTCTTTGTTCTTGGGATGAAAAATGGTTTGTCTACAAAGTATTCATTAGAAGGTATAAAAATTTCGGAAGACTATATTATAAACAATTTGCGCGACGGTGAGTCTAAAACTTTTTATCCATCCGGTGAACTTGAGAGCATAAGAATTTTTAGAAACGATAAAATGAATGGAACCGTTAAGAACTTTTCGAAAGAGGGTAAACTAATTTCGGAAACCGAATTTACCAACAGCATCCGCAATGGAATTTCCAAAGTATATTATTCAAATGGGCAGCTATCGGATTTTCTTATCTACAAAGACAACCTGCTTAACGGTAAATGCATCTCGTATGATGAGACCGGAAAAGTAATTTCATCTGCCGAATATAAAGAGGGCGAGCTGGTTAAATAATTTTCTTGATTATAAACTGCTCCAAGTATCCACTGCCAAACGCCATTGATGGAGTAAATGTGCCGGGTAAAGTTTCTCCGTTTAAAATTCTTTTTGCACTTTCGGCCGCGCCGGCAACCGTTAAGTTATAACCCTCCATAACCTGATATGCTTCTTCAATTTTCTTTCCCGCAGCATTATTTACCATTCCGTATACAATTGTTTCGGTATTGCTTCTTCGCAATTCATTTGGTCCTGTAATGTTCTTTTTAATCAATTTTGAAGAAAGCTTTTTTACAAACGGTATTTTGAAAAGTCTTAGAAGCAGCTTTAGAATTCCCATGAATTTAACAACTAGTTTCGGCACTCCAAGATAAACCGTTATGTTTGGAATTCCCGTTGAAAGGTAAGCGGTGAACACATCTCCCCATGGAATAGAAAGGGCATTAAACTGCAACGATGAGTTATTTACATTAATTATATGTTCACCAAAAATAGAATCTATAATTTTACCATTGCGTCTAACTTTACCGGTCCCACCTAAAAATTCCAATGTAGTTAGCAAAGTGCCTCTCGAAATTTTTCCTCTCCTATTTATAAATGCAAGTTTTAACTCTGTTGCATCGGGCATCTGCTCGGCTAGTTTTTTAGCCAGGCAATCTGTTGGAATAATATCAAATCCCACGCTGGGTAAAAATGTAATTCCTTTATCAATTGCTTTTTGATTATAGCTGAACGCTAAGGCAAGAACCGGCATTTCTCCGGTAATATCCAAATAATTGGTTCCGGTAATTAAACATGCATCCAAAATATCTTTTGCTGTGTGGCGGAAAGGTCCTGCACAATTTAGAATTGTGTGAATGCCGGTAAGCGCATCAATAATTTTTTTATCATCATCGGTTGAAAATATTTTGTAATCCAAAGAATGTTTTAGAGCTAACTCCGAAATCTCATGTTCATTACGGCCAGCCAAAATTGGATTTATTCCAAGCTTAAGAAGTTCGGCTAAAATTAATTTTGCCGAGTATCCGTTGGCTCCATATAACATAAGGAATGGTTGTGATTTCATTAGCACACCTTTCTAATTGGATTTTTAACTTGATTTTACAGATGCTCTGCAACTATTATAATTACTAACGGTTAATATTAGCTATTATGTTTTACAGAAACAATCTTTGGTAGAATATCTTTATTGGACTTACTTGAATTGCGAAGTGTAAGCAGAAAATAAAGCGCCATTAATCCAATTCCGAAAAAGAAGGAGTAAACCTCCTTAGCTTTGTAAGAAGAGAAAATTGAAAGGCCTAAAAATATTCCTACCAAAAGAAGAATTAGAGGAATACCATAAAGAGTAAAGGAAGCGCTAAGAAGTGCGCTCCCTTTAATTTCGAATCTTACTTGGTCCCCTACTTTAACACCATAGGGATCTTCTACTGTAATAATATTTTCGTTGCCGGTATTTGGTTTGCAAATAATTTTAGCCGAGCATTCATTGCAATTTTGGCTTTGAATTACAGCCACATTAGCCAATCCGTTACCAGCTGAAATAACAATGCCCTCTTCAACTAAAACTTCACTGTTCATCAATTTACCGAAACTGTGTTTTCATCTTTTCTTTTTATCGCGCCCGTAGAACATTTATCAAACGGTATTTTGGACTCATCAAATAAATGGTGAACAACCTTACCTAAATTGCCCTCCATTACAACACCGCCATCGGATTTACGTGCACAAATACCGCATCCAATACATGCTACCGAGCAAACTTCTTTGCTCTTTTGGGGGTCATCCAGATTTTTACAAAAGACAAAAACATTTCTATCAATCGGATGCATCTCAATAATATTGCGAGGGCAGGCTTTAACACAAATGCCGCATCCGGTACAAAGTTCTTCAATTACAACAGGCAAACCATCATCAGTCATTATCATTGCGCCGAATGGACATGCAATAGAACAATCGCCGCCGCCAAGACATCCGTAGTAACATAACTTATCACCGCCGGATACAATGTGCATAGCTTTACAGCTAAGAGGACCATAATACTCAGCCATCTTTCTAACCGCATTACTATTTCCACCATTGCATAAAATTATTGGAATATTTTTAACAGCAGCGCTTACTTCAACACCAAGAATCTCGGCAATCTTAATAGCGGTTTCGTTTCCGCCAACAGGGCATCCGTTAGGCATTGCTTTTCCATCAACTACATTTACGGCAAAATCGTAGCAGCCGGCTTTGCCGCATCCGCCGCAATTTGCATTTGGAAGTACATCGTTAATTTGACCAATGAGAGGATTTTCTTCAACACGTAATTTTCTATCTGCAAATGCCAACCCTCCGGCAAAAATAAATCCTAATCCCCCCATGGTTACAATTGCAAGTATAATTCCCATTTCCATATTTACCTCATTAAGAATTTTGTAAAACCAGATGATTTATAAATTGTTCCGGTTGAATCTACAATTACACCTTCAACATCCTTTAACTTTTCTATTAATGCTAAACCCTTTTTTACTCCCAGTACAAAAACTCCTGTTGATAATGCGTCTGCGGTGAGCGCATCACCGGCAATAATTGTCACTGCTTCACACTCATCAGCAGGATAGCCGGTAGCCGGGTTAAAAATATGAGTAAACCGTTTTCCATCTTTTTTGAAATATTGCTGGTAATCTCCCGATGTTGAAACTCCCTTTCCATCCGTAACTATTGTTCCAAGCAGTTCGTTTTGCTTACGGGGATGTTGAATACCAATTTTCCAATTGGCTCCGCGTGCAAAAATTTCTCCCCCAACATTTACCAGGTAATCTTTAATTCCATATTTCTCCAATATCATAGCACACTTATCTGCAGCATAACCAGGTACACATGCGTTGAAACTAATTTTTACATTCGTTGGCTTAATCAAAATATTTGGCTCTTGAAGAATTATCTTTTTGAATCCAACATTAGCAAGTGCTTTTACAACTTCATCTGCAGATGGAATTTGTGGAGAGTCCTTTTCGAATCCTATTAAATCAATTATTTTTCCAATTGCCACATCAAAAGCGCCGTTGGTTTCTTGCCATAATTCTTTCGATTTCTTAAGCATGAAAAACGTTTCATCATCAACAATTATTTTTTGTTCAACACTATTGTTAATTCTCCACATACTGTTGTTCTTCATGTAAGTGGAGAATAAAGTATCCAGCCTTTTTGCTTCTTCAAATGCACTGCTAATAGCTTTATTTGCAATTTCTTTATCAACACCACGCACCTGCACTTCAATTGTAGAACCCATCACAAGGGTTGTGCGCTTAACTGTTTCATCTTCTATATTTTTGCAAGAAGCAGCCAAAAGCAGAAGAAGTAAGAAATATTTTTTATTCAATTTAGTCATCAGTTACTTTTTTTTAGATTCTTCATCCCGCCAAGGTCGGGACTCAGAATAATTATTAAATCATTCCGGCAAAGCCCATAAAGGCTAAAGCCAACAATCCAGCAGTAATAAGAGTAATTGGCGCTCCACGGAATGGTTTAGGAACATCTGTAAGTTCTAATTCCTCGCGAATTCCTGCCATAATAAATAATGCCAATGTAAATCCAACACCGGCGCCTAATCCAAAAACCAAACTTTGCATAAAAGTATATTCTCTCATTGCAAGTAAAAGTGCCAAACCAAGAATTGCGCAATTGGTTGTAATAAGAGGAAGAAAAATTCCAAGTGCACGATAAAGGGGCTGGCTAACTTTTTTAATAACCATTTCAACAAATTGAACAAGCGCCGCAATAACAAGAATAAATGATGGTATTTCTAAGAACTCCATTTGATAAGGAATAAGAATAAGATTCCAAAGCATCCAACATACAACTGCGGTAAGCACAAGTACAAATGTTGTTGCCATTCCCATAGATAAAGCCGATGAAGTTTTATTCGAAACTCCGATGAATGGACAAATTCCTAAAAAGTAGGAAAGCACAAAATTGTTAACAACAGAAGCCGAGATAAAAATAATTAATAGATCCATCTTAAGCCTCCTGACCATTTATAGAAGTAGTTTCTGTTTTGGGCTTTCTATACTTAGCAATTATGGATTCATGCTCTAATCGTTTTTTTCTATCCATGTAAGCATTAGATAATCCCATTAGCAAACCGAATGTCAAAAATGCGCCTGCGGGTAAAATCATTACAGTCCATGGTTCAAAACTATTTGGAAGAACCTGCATCCCTAAAAAAGTTCTGGATCCAAGAATTTCTCGAATACAGCTCATAACAATAAGAGCTATTAAAAAGCCTACTCCGTTTCCAAGAGCATCAAGAAAAGAACGGAAGGGAGTATTCTTGGATGCAAATGCTTCGGCTCTTCCAAGAATAATACAGTTAACAACTATTAAGGGAATGAATGGTCCAAGCGATTTTGAAAGTGCAGGAAATTGAGCCTTCATTACCAAATCTGTTACTGTAACAAAGGAAGCAATAATTACTATGTAAGCTGCAATTCTAACTTGATTTGGAATTAGTTTTCGGACCAACGAAATGAATAGACTTGAAAACACAAGTACAAAAGTTGTTGCCAGTGCCATAGCAATTCCATTCATCACAGTAACTGTAACGGCAAGAGTAGGACAAGTACCAAGAATTTGTTTGAAGGTAGGATTAATTTCCCAAAGACCTTTTACAAACTCGTATGAATAAGAACCTTTTTTCATAGCGCCCCCTTATCTTTTAGTGAACGGGCTTTTTGTAATGCGTTATTAATTATTGCAACAATTGCTTTCGAGGATATTGTAGCACCAGTAATAGTTTCAATTTCGTTTGGCTTGCTTGCAGGCTTACCTTTTACCCATTGAACATTTGGACTAGCTTCCAAACCGGTAAATTGTTTTTTAAAAGGATCCTCTAATATTTTTGTACCAAGCCCAGGCGTTTCACTTTGCTCGAGCACTTCATACATAGTAAGTTTTTTCATATCTTCATTTAATCCTAACATTACTCTAATCTTTCCCTGAAAACCATTCCCTTCGTAAACAATAGAATAACCAATCAGCTTATTCGAGTCATCCATTACTTTGTAAATTTCGAATCCTGCATTTGGAACAGCTTGGTAACTTTTTCCATTTGGATTAACTAAGAAAATAGCCTTTGCAGTTTCTGCTTTTTTATTTGCATCAATTAATGGTGTTGCCCAGCCATTAACTCCGGCAAGCAAACCACCGGCAACAACTCCAATAAGTGTTAGCGTAGCTATCATGTGAATTATACTTTTCATTTTACCTCCCCAAAAAATCTTGGGCGTGTATATCGGTTAATAGTAGGAACCATTGCATTCATAATAAGAATTGCATACATAACACCTTCGGGCAAACCGCCAAACAAACGGATTATAACAACCAGAAGTGAAATAATAATTCCGTAGTACCACATTCCTTTTGCTGTTATGGGAGATGTAACCCAATCTGTAGCCATAAAGAATGTACCGAACAAGAATCCACCGGTAAGTAATTGATAGAATGGGCTTGGATATTTAATAGGATCTATGAACCAAAAGATTGCGCCAAAGATTAGCATTCCAATTATCATTGCAAGTGGCACCCGGTAATTAACAATTCCAATTGCAATTAAGAATACGCCACCAATAATAATTGCAATGGCAGAAGTTTCTCCAATTGAACCGCCGATATTTCCTAAAAACATTGGTTGTAATTCAGTTGCAACTTTATCGAATTTAAATGCCGAAAGTGGAGTTGCCGATGTAATTGAATCTACCGCAAAACTTGGTTTGCTCCAGGTTGTCATTGCTACTGGAAAAGCGGCCTGAAGGAATGCGCGGCCAGCTAATGCAGGATTAAAAACATTGTAACCTAATCCTCCAAAAATTTCTTTTCCAATTGCAATTGAAAATACCGCGCCAATTGCAGTTGATGTTAAAGAGAAATTTGGAGGAAGAATTAAACCCATAAGCAGACCGGTAATAACGGCGCTGCCATCTTCAATAGTAATTGATCTGTTTCTTAACTTTTTAATTGCAACCTCAGTACCAACACAAAAGGCAATACTTACTAATAGAATCACTAACTGATAGAGACCGAAGAACACTACTGCTGAAATCACAGCCGGCAATAAAGCCAGCACAACTAACCACATCGCTTGTTTTGTAGACCAGCGCGAATGCACATGGGGCGAAGTGGAAAGCTCTAATTTGTAAGTCGGATTTGCTGTGGTTGTTTCCATATCACTTTTATTTAATTACAGAAAATTGTTTATTACTTATTATTGCTCTTGCTCCACCATTAAACTGTTTGTCTTTCTTTTTGCAATGCATTCACTCTTTGTTTGCCAAGACGAATCCACTGAACCAAAGGAATATTTGCAGGGCATGTATAAGTACAAGTTCCGCATTCCATGCAAAGAGTAATATTTAATTGTTCAGCATCCTCAAGTTTTTCCAACTGAGTTACACGTGCAAGCTTTGTTGGCAATAAATTTAAGGGACAGGCCTCAACACACATACCGCAGCGCAAGCATGGTGTTTCTTGGTGAGCATTAACTTCATTAGCTGTTAGTACTAAAATGCCCGAGGTTGCTTTCATAACCGGAGCCGAAAAATCGTGCTGGGCTACTCCCATCATAGGGCCGCCAACAACAACTTTTACTGCATCCTTTGTAACGCCGCCGCAGTAATCCAAAATTTCACTTAATGGAGTGCCAACTTTTACAATTAAGTTCTTAGGATTATTAATTCCTTTGCCAGATACTGTAAGAGCGGCAGTTAATTCCGGTTCTCCTTTTACAACAGCATCGTAAACAGCAAGAGCAGTTCCAATATTTTGAATTGAAGCGCCGGCATCGAAAGGTAATTTTCCGGGAGCTACTTCTTTACCGGTTACTGCTTTAATAAGCATTTTTTCGGCCCCCTGAGGATATTTTGTTTTAAGTACTTCAATGGAAATATTTGTTTCATTCCAAACTGCATCATTAAGTTTTTTAATTGCTTCCGGTTTGTTATCCTCAATTCCTATAGCTCCTTTGCTAACTCCAAGAGCCTTCATAATTAATTTTAAACCGGCAACAACATCATCGGTACGTTCAATCATAAATCGGTAGTCGCGTGTTAAGTAGGGTTCACATTCGCATCCGTTTAATATTACTACATCAATTTGCTTATCCTTGGGAGGAGTTAGTTTTACATAGGTAGGAAATGCAGCACCGCCTTGACCAACAATGCCTGCAATTTTTACTCGTTCTCTAATTTCTTCAGCAGAAACACTATCTGCATCGAGAGGCGGAAAGAATATTACATCATCTGTACCATTTGTTTGAATTAGAATTGCATCTTTTGGAAATCCCGATACATTCGAATCTGTAGAAATTTTTAAGACTTTACCGCAAACCGGACTGTGAATTGGAGATGATATAAACCCATCCGGTTCGGCAATAACTTCTCCGGCTTTAACTTCACTTCCTTTTTTTACTAATGGTTTTGCCGGCTTACCCAAGTGCTGTAAAATTGGAACAATAATTTGTTTGGGAGTCGGCATAATTTCGAAAGCAAGATTTTCGGTCAGCGCTTTCTGTTCGGCAGGATGAACACCGCCCTTAAACGATTTTGTGTTGTTAAGTATGCCCATAACCTTTTCTAATTGTGAGGGAACAGTCTTTGACTATAGGCATTTATTATGCCACTGTAAAATTCCAGAAATATTGTAAAGTTGTTTAAATACCTAATTTCCTCAATAAAATGGGTACCTAAATTCCAATTATTGAATCGAAAGTAACATCTTTTGCAGAAATGATAAAATGAGCTAAGCTTTAAGAATTAGCGGATAGAGGGACACACTATCCTGCTAACCCCAAATAAATTAAACTGCTTTTAGAAATGTTGATTGGGTAGGATCAATTTATTTTTCTACCTCGCCAAAGGGCAATTGATCAATTGAAAAACATTCTAACCGGTTTTCATCAACATATTCAAATTTTTATTCAATAAGATTCTCTAAAAGATTCCTTTCGAGAAAATCACTTTATTGGATTTGTACTTATTTGTTAGATATCAATGGGATTAATAAGCAATCTTCATTTGGCTTTCTTAGGTCTACGAAAAAACATAAATTTGAATAGCCAAAATTACTAATGTAGAATTATGGCAAAAGAACTGAATTGTTAAACTATTCTGAGTTCTTTTTACTTTTAACAATTTGTTAACGGGATGGTAACATTTTAATAACATCTAAGGAATAGCTTTGCTACTTAAAAATTCGTCCGATTCACCAAATAATTTAAGCGTTATGGCAAAGAAAAAAGTATTATTTATTTGCGGCTCCATCAATCAAACCACTATGATGCATAAAATCTCCTCCTACTTTACGGAATGCGATTGCTATTTTACACCTTATTATGGTGATAGATGGATTAATTACTTAGTAAGCAAAGGTTATGGAAAGTTTTCAATTCTTAATGGCCCTTTTCGATGGAATACAGAGAAGTATCTTGCAGATAATAATTTGAAAATGGATTACCGTGGACTAAGCAACAATTACGATTTAGTTTACACATGTGCGGATTTAATTTATCCGCAAAATATCCGCAAGAAGAAAGTGATTCTAGTTCAAGAAGGTATGACAGATCCTGAAACAATTATGTTTTATCTTGTAAAGTATCTTAAGCTGTACCGTTGGCTTGCAAGTACATCAACCATGGGCATGTCCAATTTATATTCTTACTTTTGTGTTGCCTCCGAAGGTTATAAAAATTTCTTCATAAATAGAAAAGGTGTTAAGCCGGAAAAGTTAATTGTAACTGGCATTCCAAATTTTGATAACGTTAAGCAATTTTTAGACAACGATTTCCCATATAAGAATTATGCTTTAATATGCACTTCGGATTCGCGAGAGACTTACAAAATTGAGAACCGGAAGAAGTTTATTAAAGAAAGCATTGCCCTTGCAAAAGGCAAACAGCTAATATTTAAGCTGCATCCAAACGAATTAGTTGAAAGAGCAACCAGAGAGATTAAAGAAATTGCACCACAAGCAATTGTATTTTCAAGCGGAAATACAAACCACATGATTGCCAATTGCGATATATTAATTGCAAAATATTCTTCCGTTGCCTTTGTAGGTTTGACGCTTGGCAAAGAGGTGCATTCCTACTTTAAAATTGACGAGTTGAAAGAACTTTTACCAATTCAAAACAATGGAACTTCGGCAGAAAGAATTGCTCAAGTAGGTTTGCATTTAATTGAATCTCCCAATTCAAAATTGGAAGAGCTAAATTCCTCTTTCAATTATAAATCCGCACTAACCTAAAAAATGAATATTGTAACGGTAGTCCAAGCAAGAATGTCTTCAACTCGTCTTCCCGGCAAGATTATGATGCCGATTCTAGGCAAGCCTCTTTTACTAAGAATGATTGAAAGACTTCAAAATGCAAAACTCATTGGTCAATTAGTTATTGCTACTTCCACTAACACAGATGACAATGAAATTGAAAATTTTTGCAACCAGAATAAACTGGTTTGTTTTAGAGGACACCTAACCGATTTGCTTGATAGACATTATCAGGTAGGCAAACTTTATTCGGCAGATGCAATTGTTAAAATTCCTTCGGACTGTCCATTGATTGATCCACAAATTATTGATAAGGTTCTGCAATTCTATATCGATAATGAAGAATTTGATTATGTAAGCAATCTACATCCGGCAACATATCCGGATGGTAATGATGTTGAAGTTATGAGTATTCAGTCTCTTGAATTTGCATGGAAGGATGCGACAAAACAATTAGAAAGAGAACACACCACTCCATTCATCTGGGAGAATAAGGATTCATTCAATATTGGAAATGTTGAATGGGAAACTGGTTTGGATTTATCTACTTCACTCCGCTTTACAATTGATTACATGGAAGATTATAATTTTATAAACCGTGTTTACCAGGAATTGTATCCCGACAATCCTAAATTTGGGTTAAACCAAATTCTTCATCTGCTCGAGCGTAAGCCCGAGATTGCAGACATTAACTTTAAATACACCGGTACTTATTGGTACGATAATCATTTAGACGAACTAACTAACATTGACGAATATAAAAACAAGAAACTAAAATGACCCCTAAAAAACTAAAAGAATTGCAAACGACTTCATTGCGCGTTCGAGAGCATATTATTCGCTTAAGCGGAAACGGCGGATGTTTTATTGGCGCATCCCTATCGTGTGCAGATATTATTGTTTATCTCTACAAACAATTTTTAAAAGTATCTCCTAATAATTTTACAGATCCTAAAAGGGACTATTTCTTTCTATCCAAAGGGCACGATGTTCCCGCAGTTTACGGAACATATGTTGAGCTTGGATGGCTTGAAGAAGAAAGACTTAAAAATCATCTGCACACAAACGACAATATTTATTGGCACCCTAACAGAAATATTCCAGGTATTGAATTTCATTCCGGTTCTTTAGGACATAATCTTTCCGTTGCAATGGGTGTTGCAATTGACTGTAAGATAAAGAAGCAGAAAAATAAAGTTGTGGTTGTTGTTGGAGATGGTGAATTAAACGAAGGTTCAATGTGGGAAGCTCTTCTTGTAGCTTCGGCTTATAAGCTCGACAACTTGATTATTGTTGTTGATAGAAACCATTTCCAGGCAAATATGCAAACCGAAGATTTAATTCCTCTTAATCCATTGAAAAAGAAATTTGAAGCCTTTGGATGTGCCGTAGAAAAAGTGGATGGTCATAATTTCGAAAAGATGGAAAATGTTTTCAAGAAATTTCCATTCCAAAAAGGAAAGGTCTCCATTGTAATTGCCGAAACTACACGGGGCAAAGGATTGCCAAGCATCGAAAAAAGAGCGGACCGATGGTTTGTAAATTTCAAAGAGGAAGAAGTTGAGCAATTAATTCTTGAACTTCATGGCAAGCATAAAACTAAACTTACATCCCAAACTATTGTAGCGAGATAGAAATGACATACGAAGAATTATTATTTGAACTTGTTAAGAAAGATGACCGCTACATGGTATTAACGTCAGAAAACCGAGCGGCAATTAGAAACTTACCTGCAAAAATTAAAAACAATTTTATCGATACCGGAATTACAGAGCAGACCCAAATTGGAATGGCTGCCGGTTTAGCATTGCGAGGAAGAATTCCAATTGTTCATGCGCTTGCAACATTTTTAACAATGCGCGCTTTCGAATTTATTAGAACGGATGTTGGTATTGCAAATCTTCCCGTTAAAATTGTAGGCGCGGTTCCGGGATTCTTATCCGATGGAAACGGTCCAACTCATCAGGCTATTGAAGATGTATCTATCATGCGTGGAATTCCAAATGTAAATGTATTTTGCCCCGCAGACGAAGATGATATGATGAAATGTTTACCTAAGATATTTGCAAGCCCCTCTCCTTTCTATATCCGTTACAATAATGTAAAACCGTTGGTAGAGCATTCCAAATTTGAAATTGGCAAAGCAGAAACTTTTGGTAATGGTACCGATGTTGCAATTTTGGTTTACGGATTTTTATTTGGTCAAGCATTTAAAGCAAAAGAAATTTTAGAGAGCAAAGGAATTTCTGTTCGTCTTGTAAATATTCGCACGCCTAAACCAATTGATGAAGAAGCAATATTAAAATCTGTTAAAGAATGTAAATTAGTTGTAACACTTGAAGATCATTTTGTTACCGGCGGTCTTTATTCCATTGTTGCCGAAGTTCTTTTGAAGAATAAAAAGACAGCAGATGTATTGCCTATTGCATTAAAGAATTGGTTTAAACCGGCCCTGCTTGATAGAGTGTTGGAATATGAAGGATTTACTGTAGATGCAATTTGTGAGAAGATATGTAATGCTATTAGTCATTAGCTGTTAGACTTTAGCTGTTAGAAAATTAGCCTTATAAAAATTATGAGAGATTATAAAAAGCTTATTGTTTGGGAAAGAGCTCATAAACTTGCGGTGAATGTTTACAAATTAACAAACACTTATCCTAAGGAGGAGCTGTTTGGAATTACTTCTCAATTAAGGCGTGCTGTTATTTCAATTCCTACAAATATTGCCGAAGGATGTGGAAGAAAGAGCGAAAAAGAATTTTCAAGATTTTTAAGTATAGCAGCAGGTTCTGCAAGTGAAACAGAGTATTTAATAATTCTTTCGTCAGAGTTAAATTTTTTAAGCAAAGACCTTGCAGAACCATTAATTATCGAAATTAATGAAATAAAAAAGATGTTAAATGTTTTTCAAATTAAGCTAAACACTAAAAGCTAACTGCTAATGGCTACGGAGTTTTTATGAACAATATTACTCTTTCAAACAACTTTCCTATCATAGAAAAATCCGATGAGCTTTACAACCGAGCCATTGGATTGATTCCTTCGGTTACTCAAACATTGGCAAAGGGACCTGGTCAATGGGTAAAAGGAATAGCGCCAAAGTATTTGGTTAAAGGAAAAGGTTCTCACGTCTGGGATGTTGACGGAAATGAATATATAGATTTTATGATGGGAGTTGGTCCATTATCTCTTGGATACGCTTACCCAAAAGTTGACGAGGCAATTAAAAAACAACTTAAAGATGGAATTACATTTAGTATGATGCATCCATTGGAAGTTGAAGTTGCAGAAATGATTCGCCAAATTATTCCCAATGCCGAAGCTGTTCGTTATAGTAAAACCGGGGCAGATGCAACAAGCGCTGCCGTAAGATTAGCTCGGGCTTATACTGGCAAGAACAAAGTTCTTTGCTGTGGTTACCATGGCTGGCACGATTGGTACATTGCAGTAACTTCACGCAATCATGGAATTCCCGAAGCTGTTCAAGCTATCTCTTTTACCTTTAATTACAACGATATCGATTCGGTAATAAATTCAATTGATGATGATGTGGCTGCGATAATTTTAGAGCCAGTTGTATTTACCGAGCCTAAAGATAATTTTTTGCACAAACTTGCCGACCTATGCAAACAAAAGGAAATAGTTTTAATATTCGATGAGATGTGGACCGGATTTAGAATGGCTCTTGGCGGCGCTCAGGAATATTTTGGCATTACTCCGGATTTGGCAACCTACTCTAAAGCCGTTGCAAATGGAATGCCTATTTCTATTCTAACAGGCAAAAGAAAAATTATGGATTTGGCAGACGACGATATTTTCTTCTATACTACTTTTGGAGGAGAAGCATTATCTTTAGCGGCGGTAAAAGCTACAATAGAAGAATTGAAAGAGAAGAATGTACCCCGGTTTTTGGATATGCAGGGAAGCAAATTAAAAGAGGGATACAATCAAATTGCTTTGCGCCTTGAAATGGATTTTACAAGAGTGATTGGATACAACTGGCGCTCCATGGCTACATTCGATGAAAAGGCTGGTGATCCGCTTGTTCAAAAAAGTTTGATGCAGCAGGAAATGATTAAACGTGGCGTGTTGTGGCAGGGATTTCATAATATGTGTTTTTCTCATACCGATGAAGATGTTAACTATACATTGAAAGCGTTGGAAGAATCTCTTACTGTTTTGAAAAATGCTGTTGAAGAAAATAAACTGAATGAAATGCTTAAAGGCAAACCAGTTCAGCCGGTATTTCGCAAGACAGATAATTTTAACATGAAACCGGTTAAAAAGCAGTGAAGAGTGAAGAACGTAGAACGAAGAGTTAAAGGATCTTAAATGGAATTATTTAGTTTGAATAATAAAACAGCAATTGTTACCGGCGCATTAGGATTGATTGGTAAAGAACATTGCCGCGCCTTAAGCCAGGCTGGCGCAAATGTTATTGTTGCAGATATTAATGAAGATGATTGCATTGAGTTTGCAAAAACTTTGCAAACAGAATCTATTGGAATTGCTCTTGATGTTACAAGTAAAACGTCCATAATAAAGTTACGGGATATAGTTTTAGAAAAGTTCGGACATATTGATATTCTTGTAAACAATGCTGCAATTAACGATATGTTCGAAAATCCCAAAGCCGCAAGTGAGCAATCCAAGTTCGAGAATTATCCGCTGGAACTTTGGCAAAAATCTGTTGATGTAAACTTAACCGGAGTTTTTCTTTGCTCGCAAGTTTTAGGATATGAAATGGCAAAACAGAAAAGTGGAAGTATTATAAATATTGCATCTACTTATGGCATTTCGGCTCCGGATCAATCTTTATACATTAAGGAAGATGGTACTCAAAGCTTTTATAAACCCCCAGCATATTCTGCCACAAAAGGTGGAGTTATAATGTTTACTAAATATCTTGCATCCTATTGGGGCAAAGACGGTGTTCGTGTAAATACATTAACTCCAGGTGGAGTAGAAAATAACCAAGATGAATTTTTTATTGAGAAGTATTCATCAAAAACTCCTTTGAACAGAATGGCTAAGCCAACAGATTACAAAGGAGCATTAATATTTTTAGCCAGTGATGCGTCAAGCTATATGACTGGCGCCAATGTAGTTGTTGACGGCGGCTGGACAGCCTGGTAATAAGTTAAAAGGACTTCTATGAAAAAAAAATCGACTAAACAGCAGATTCATAAAAAAGCAAAAAAGGTAAAACTTTTGCTAACTGATGTTGATGGAGTGCTAACAGATACCGGAGTTTTTTATTCGGCAAACGGTGAAGAACTAAAACGCTATTCAATTAGAGATGGAATGGGAATAGAGCGTTTAAGAGAATTATGCGGAATTGATACCGGAATAATTACCAGGGAAGATTCACCTCGTGTTTCAAGCCGCGCTAAAAAACTTAAAATTGAGGAGCTTCATTTAGGAGTTATTGAAAAGGCTGATACTTTAAAAGAAATTTTAACAAGAAGGAATTTAAAAGCCGATGAGATTGCTTATATTGGAGACGACACAAACGATCTTAGCATAATGAAAAAAGTTGGTTTAAGCGCGTGCCCAAAGGATGCAACTAAATTTGCAAAAGAGATAGCCGATGTAATAGTAGATACAAACGGTGGCTACGGTGCAGTTAGAGATTTGTGCGAAATAATAATTGAAGCTCAATCCCAAAAGAAAAAGTAAAGGTAGTAATGAGCAAAATTAAAATTGGTAATAGATTTATTGGGGATGGTTATCCGGTTTATATTATTGCCGAAATAGGAATCAATCATAACGGTTCACTAGAGACCGCAAAAAAAATGATTGAAGAAGCGGCTTTATGTGGAGTTGACGCGGTTAAATTTCAAAAAAGAACTCCCGAGCTTTGCGTTCCTAAAGACCAATGGAACTTAGAAAGGGATACTCCTTGGGGAAGAATGACTTATATGGAATACCGCCGTAAAGTTGAATTTGGCTTTGAGGAATATTTTGAAATTGATGACTACTGCCGTCAAAAAGGTATTGACTGGTTTGCATCTCCATGGGATGAAGAAGCAGTAACATTTTTAGAAAAGTTTAAGCCGTCTTTGTATAAAATTGCTTCGGCTTCTTTAACCGATATAAATTTACTTAACAAACTTCGCTCTACCGGAAAACCTATTATGCTTTCCACCGGAATGTCCACTATGCAAGAAGTTGAAGAGGCAGTTAATTTGCTTTGCAACGAAAATATTTTACTTGCGCAATCCACATCTACATATCCCTGTGCTGTAGAAGAGCTGAATTTAAATGTGATAAAAACATACAAAGAGAAATTCCCATTAGTGCCAATTGGCTATTCGGGGCACGAAACCGGGTTGGCTCCAACTCTTGCCGCTGTTGCCTTAGGGGCAACTTTTGTTGAAAGACATATTACTCTTGATAGAGCTATGTGGGGAACAGATCAAGCCGCTTCCGTTGAAATTGTTGGACTGCAAAAATTAGTTCGAGACATTCGTGATATTGAAAAAGCCTTAGGCGACGGGATTAAGAAAGTTTACGATAGTGAATTAAACAGCATTAAAAAGCTAAGAAGAATTAAAACCGAAAAAGTAATTCAATAACAACTTTGTTAATTGTGCCTTCTTGGCCATCTTCATGTTTGCCATTAAGAGTAGAATAAATGTTTAGGAAGTAATCTATGAACGGCAATACCATTCTTGGACTACAGATATACGAATTCATTTCTTATTTATTAATTATCTCTGCCGCAATAATCTTTGTTGTCTTGGAAAGAATTATTCCCTACAATAAAAATCAAAAGTTTTTGCGCGAAGGATTCTTTAACGATTTTGCCCTCTATACAATAGCCCAAAGCTATATTCTGGGAATATTTATATTCACCTTTATTATAAATTATATAGATGATTCAACCGGATTATCTCGCCTTCGCATTTTTGCAAATATTCCTATCTGGATTCAACTTATTATTTTTACAGTTACACACGATATTTACATTTATTGGATGCACCGCTGGATGCATGGCAATAAATATTTATGGCGCTTGCACGAAGCGCACCACTCCCCTAAAAAAGTGGATTGGCTTTCCGGATCCCGCTCTCATGCTTTCGAAATTCTTATTAATCAAACAATTGAATTTATGCCTATGGTTTTGCTTGGTGCACCGCCGGAAGTATTGGCATACAAAGGAGTAATTAGCGCGGTGTGGGGAATGTACATTCATGCGAATATAAATGTTAATTCTGGCCAGCTTCAAAAAATTATTAACGGACCCGAGATGCACCGGATTCATCATACAACCGGAAAAGGAAGGAACCGCAATTTTGCCACAAAGTTTGCAATATGGGATTGGCTATTTGGCACAGCATATTTGCCTAACGAACGCGCCGAGGAGTATGGATTAAAAACATATTTCCCAAATAATTTTATTAAGCAGTTTACGTTTGCTTTTAGAAGTTATAAGCAAAACAAATAGACTGTTGGAACTATTTAAGGATCACCAACTTTTTTGTTTCAGTAAGCATTCCGCTCTTTAATTGGTAAAAATATATTCCGCTGCTTAGTTTACTCCCATCAAACTTTACTTTGTGATTACCGGCTGTTTTATATTCATCTACTAATGTTGTAGCCTCTTTTCCAAGTGAGTCAAAAACCTTCAATGCAACATATCCAGATTTTGGAATTTGGTAACTAATTGATGTAGTAGGATTAAAAGGATTTGGGTAATTCTGACTCAGCTCCATTTTGCTTGGAAGTTCAGAATCATCCTTACTCACATTAACAGTAGTTCCGCTAGTTGTTTTATATACTTTTCCATTTTGGCTTAACACCCAACCAACTTTCTCATTCACAAAAACAATTTCCATAATAGCGCTGTCGTTTGTTGAAAGTTGCAAAGAATATGTTTTTCCCCCATCATTTGTAAAGTAAAGTTTTTCCTTCACCGAAAACCAAACATTATTAGGTTTACCTTTAATGAATTCAAAATCTCCACACGAGTTTGTATTAACGGGTTGAGAATGTTTTGTCCAAGAAGCTCCCCCATCAGTTGTATAGTAATTGTCAAATACGCTTTTAGTTAAAGGAACTGAAGTTATACCACTCCCAATTGCAATAAGACTATTATACATTTTAATATTAGTAAAATAAGAAGGGGAATTAAACGAAAGAGTCTGCCAGTTTTTTCCACTATCATTGGTTTTAAGCAGAAGATGAGCCAATACGCCGGACCCGCTTGAGAGGTTTGTTGCAGAAAACAAGCCAGTATTTAAATCGGCAAAATCCAATAACTTCTTTCCACCCGATGCATATAACCCAACAAGATTCGAACTATTAGCATCGCTCCAACTAGTTCCACCATCTGTTGTTTTTAATATAAGCGCGGATGTATTTAAAACCCCATCAAACATTGCTATTCCACTATTTACATCAAACATTTTAATATAATTGCAATAGCTCTTCTTTAGGTTTTCATACTGAAGTTTCCAAACTGCAGTAATATCCAGCGCTCCCTTGAATATCGCTCCTGCATCTGTGCAAATCCAAACATTATTCTTATCAACTAAGGTAATATCGGTTATATAATTCATGTTCGGAATTAGGGTTTGAAGACCTATTGAACTCCAGGTATCACCACCATCCAATGTAAAATAAATTTCACGGGATTTAGCTACCACAGCTGTGTATTCGTCACTTGCAACAAAACTTTGCGTTAGACTGTTAAGGTTAATTTTTTCTACCCACTGAGCATTAATAAGAATTGACACGAATAAAAATATTATTAAATATTTTTTATCAACCATGTTCCCTCCAAACAATAATTCACTATTAGCTACCCTATTTGCAGGTAAACATTAAAAAGAAACTTCATAGATGCAATACAAAAAAAGAGGCACTAATTATTGTGCCTCTTCATGTTCATTATAATCCTTCAACCTGTTTATCTTTAGGATGCCTTACAGAGAATACAAGTTTTTTTGTTGTTGATTTTCCCCCTTCAATGTTGATGTTCCAAATTAATTTACCATCTTGTGCGTTGTACTTTGCACCAGAAAATTCAATCAACTTAACTTCAATGTCTTCGTTTTGCGATAGTGGTATTTGATCCTCTATCTTCATCTTTACAGAACTCTTCTTGTTATTCTTAATCTTAATTTCGTAAGCAAAAGTTCTTTCAATATCGCTGCTTAAGAATTTATCTTCGGTAAAATCTTTTATCTCTTCTCTTAACACGCTAATTCCTTCATCCCTTCCCAACGAAATTTGTAATGTATCTTTGGTAGTTTCTGGATTGATGTATGTTTTGCCTACATATGAATTTTCGAAATAAATATTTACTTCACCCGGCAGTAAATTATACTCGCTCCAATCGCTAAGAGAAGCAATTAAAAAAGCATTTCCCTCGTACTTAGGTACTGCATAGTATTCATAGTTTGTTTTTATTGTGTAATCTTTTAATGCAACAGTATGAGGTTTAGAATCCGATGGAATTGAATACTTGATAGTTGGTGTAAACTCTACGGCCAATTGTGTTTGAACTGTTTCCATATAATCTGCCATAGATCCTGCTGCCATTTCGGTTTGTTGAGGAGCTGCAGCTTCGGCTGCGTAATTAACTGCCTTTGCAGATTTCATTAAACCATCGCTGCGTTGCCATTGAACAACCGGAGCTTGGAAATTTAAAAACCAGGGTCCCAATTCCGGCTTGGTATTATTCTTATTTGGATTTCGTGTTGATAAAACAATTTGTACATCATCCCAGTTTGAACCGCTGTTTTGCCATACATTAGCAATGTAATTTAATTGCGCAGGAGTATTCATATTTTCTACACGAATGTTATAATTTGGAGCCCATCCTGCATCATAAATTAAATAGGATAAATCCAAGCTGAACATTCCTTCGGATTTTGAAGAAATACTAACGGCAATTTCGTTTGTTGGTTTATTTAACTGTCGGTTCAGTTCCGCAAGTTGCTTGTTTATTTTTTCAATTTCCTTTTGAATTAGCTTAGCTTCAATTCCTGTATCTACAATTTTGCTTTTATACTCTGTTAGCTTTTTGTTATAAAGGTCAAGCATCTTCTGCAATTCAATTGTAGAGACGCCTATCTTTTCGTTGCCAATAACTTTATTTGCCAAAAGTAAATCTACCTGCAGCCTATAAACTTCCATATCGTTATTCTTATAGGCTAAATTCTTGTTTAATTCTTCCAGCTTTTCTTCAAGCGCTTTAACATCGGGATTCTTTTCGGGGCCTCGAAGATAATCGAACCTCTGAACTACCGAAATAATAATTCCATCTCCTTTGCCGCTTACGTTTATGCTGTTTCTATCAACATTAGAAGCAATTCCGGTAAGAATAACTTCATTCATTCCTTTTTCTAATTTTACTTTAGCATTTTGAACCAGTTCGGCTCCTCGTAAAAATACTTTTACGCTAGTTAAAGTGGGTTTTACTACCAATTCATCTTTGGCAAACAACATCGAAGTAACAAACCCTAAGGCTAAAAACATGATGGCTGCTTTTTTCATTTTGCCGCTTCCTTATCAAATTATATAAATCTTGTTTTTATACACTACCTTTACTGCCAGGTTCCACAATTATAAATTGGCAATAAACCTAAAGAAATATTTTTTTAGACTGTTTCAATCATTATTTTTCCAAACATATTACTAAGGCTTCTTCAAATATATTTCAATAGATACTAATTGTATATGAAAAAACTACTTATAGAGCTGTTAAAAAAATATTTCAATTCAATTCTCGATATTTGGTGCGAAAAGTTAGCCACAATTGTAGGTAAAAAACTATCTGCCAGCGAAATTAGAACTTTTGTTGAAAGCAGTCTTTTTACTTTTATAGATGTAATTGAAACCAGCGATTATAGAACTACCGACCATTATCTAATAGACATTTACAATCTTTTTTCAAAAGCCAACTTAAACCTTCTTGAAATTAGCCAGATCTTTAGTCAAGGACGTTTTTCAATTATCAATGTAATTGAAGGAGAAGCCTCCATTCAAACAGAGCCGGTAATGCTATTAAGTTATTTTGACGATTTGATTGAGCAGATTTTTGCCCGCTATGGAATGCTTCATCAAGAAACTAAAATGAAAGAGCTTCAATACGATAGAGACAGACTTGCTTCAAAGCTCGAGATGAATCAGCAATACCTGCTTAATATTCTTCACACAACAGATCAAGCAATAATGCTTGTTGATAAGGATGAGCGGTTTATTGCTTGGAATAAGGGAGCCGAAAAAATATTCGGTTATTCCGAAGATGATATTCTAGGTAAGCAAACCTCAATTCTCTTTCCTGAAGGTGATAAATACGTAAAGGAACTAAAAAAAATTAGAGAAGAAGTAAAAACTGTTGGCTACACAAATATTTTAGAAACAGAAAGACTCACAAAAGATAAAGAGTTAATTACAGTACGCTTAAGCGTTGCAAAGCTTCCGGATAATAACGGAGAATATGCTGGGCGCTCGATAATTGTTAAGGATTACACCGAGTTTAAACGCCTTCAGGCGCAAATAGATCAAAGTGAAAAACTGGCTGTAATTGGTCAGCTTGCCGCCGGAGTTGCTCACGAAATTGGCAATCCATTAACTTCAATTTCCGCGCTTGTTCAAATTTTGCAGCGAAGAAGTCAAGATGCTTTTATGAGTGAGCAGTTGATAAATATAAAAGAGAACATAGACAGAATAAACAAAATTGTTCGCGAGCTTGTAGATTTTAGCCGTATGCCTAGCTACGAAACTACTATTCAAGATGTTACAGATATTATAAGAACCGCCTTAGGAATTGTTAAATACGATAAGCGTGTTCGTAAAGTTAGGTTCGAAACGGTTTTGAAAAACGGATTGCCCGTTGTAAATATTGCCGCAGATCAGCTGCTTCAGGTGTTTGTTAATATACTAATTAATGCTCTTGATGCAATTGACGGAAATGGAACAATTTCGGTTGCTTCGAGCTACGATAAAGAAAACATTTATATAGATATTACAGACGATGGATGCGGAATGGACGAATCTACTGCCGAAAAAATATTCGATCCCTTTTTTACAACTAAAGAAGTTGGAAAAGGAACCGGACTGGGTCTATCTGTGAGTTATGGAATAATTAAAAGATTTTTTGGCGAAATAAAAGTGAAAAGTGTGCTGAACAGCGGCACAACTTTTTCAATTATCTTGCCTGTATATAAAGACTAACTGGAGTTATAATGGAAATAAGAATTCTAATTGCCGATGATGAAAAACCTATTAGAGATTCATTAAAAATGATTCTTGATGAAGAGGGATACAAAACAGATACTGCCGCCGATGGAGAAGAGGCCTTAAAAAAACTTAACGAAAACAATTACGAAATTGTTATTACAGATATAAAAATGCCTAAGCTAGATGGCATTCAGTTAATAGAGGCGGGCAGTAAAGTTTCCCCCGAAACATTTTTTATTATCATGACCGCATACGCTTCTGTTAAAACTGCTATAGACGCACTGCATCATGGCGCTTACGATTATTTAATTAAGCCGGTTGAGTTCGATGATGTAATCATTCGCGTAAAAAGATTATTGGATTTTAAAAGCATTGCAGCCGAAAATAAAACACTTCGCCAAAGAATTTCTTCTGATACCGGCTTTGTAAATATAATTGGCAAAAGCGACTCGATGAAAAAAGTTTTTAGCGTAATTGAATATGTAGCCCCAACTAACACCAATATATTAATAATTGGCAAAAGCGGAACGGGCAAAGAGCTTGTTGCAAAGGCAATTCATAAAAACAGCAAGCGTAAGGATAAAATTTTTCTCCCAATCAATTGCGGAGCAATTTCGGAGAATTTAATTGAGAGCGAATTATTTGGTCATAAAAAGGGATCGTTCACCGGTGCTACCGAAGAGAAGCTTGGTTTGTTCAAAGTTGCAGATGGAGGCACTTTATTCCTCGACGAAATTGGTGAGCTGCCCCTTAATCTACAGGTCAAATTACTTAGGGCTTTGGAGGATAGGGAATTTATTCCTGTTGGTGGTACCAAAGCTGTTAGTACAGATGTAAGAATTATTGCGGCAACAAATCAGGATCTTTTCGAAAAAACTAAAGCCGGAGAATTCCGCGAAGATTTATATTACAGATTAAATGTTGTTGAAATAAAACTGCCAACGCTTAACGAGCGTAAAGAAGATATTCCATTACTGGTTAATCACTTTGTAGAAAAATTCTGTAATGAAATGGGAAAGAAAATTCTTGGCGCAGATAACGAAACTATGAAAATTCTTCTTTCGCACGAATGGCGAGGCGGAGTTCGAGAATTGGAAAACGTTATTGAACGCGCTGTAATTTTTGCCGGGAACGATCTTTTAACAGTTGATGATTTAGCAGATCATCTAAGAAATAATATTCTTAACTCTTCCCCAGATTCTCTTAAAGAAGCTATCAAAATTTTTGAGAAGGATCACTTTTTAAGAATTATGAAGAAGTACGATTACAATAAAGAAGAAGCTGCAAAAGCTTTGGAAATTGGACTCTCTTCTTTATATAGAAAAATGGATGAGCTTGATATTCCTACTAAGAGCGCAAGCGATTCCGAATAGCTTTTTGTGCAAAGCACTAAATATAAATTAGCGCTTTGCACTTTTAAGCAATCCTAAATTTTTAGAATTCCACACTAACACCAATTGATGGCAGCAAGCCAATTGAAGATTGCGACTCGGCTATACCTTTACGGGAATCCCAGCGAAGATTATTGGAATTTTTATTGTTGTAGATGTTCTGAATATCTATGTAAGTAATTAATGCCCAGTTTTCAAAATCCCAGCGTCTGTCAACTCGAACATCCAAAGAGTGGATCGAATTGTACCTTTCCGAATTATACTTGGATACGCTTTGAGTACCATCGTTATTGTATGGCGTGTATGGATTTCCGGTAGCGAATCTAAACTTTAACGAAGCTTCCCATTTTTTACTGAATATAAAGCCGCCGGTTAAATTTAGAATAAATCGTTGATCGTAAGCTCCGGCTCTTTCAACTCCATCTAATCCAGTAAACTTTGACTGGCTGTAAGTTAAGCTTGCAAGTGCGTAATGAGGACTATCGGAAGATTTTTTTTGCATTGACAATTCAACTCCTCTAACATACCCGCGCCCTTCGCTAACCAAAGGCTCAAATCCAAAAGAGGCAAAATTTTCTTCTCCTCCACCAAAACCAGCACCTGTATTTGCCAATACTATGTAGGGACGCAATACACTTGTTGGGTAGTTTTTATAATCTTTGTAGAAACCTTCCAATTTCATTTTAACATCGTCGCGTAAATTTCTTTCGTATCCAATTACAAACTGATTTACGCTAACGGATTTCAAACCTTTGTTAGAAGGAATTGCCGCTAGCCAAATATATGATGGAGTTTGATGATAAATTCCGGCACTTAAATTCAAAGTTGCCAGTTCGCTAATTGAATAAGAGAATGCAATTCGTGGACTAACAGTAAATTTGTTATCAATCTCGCTAAAATAGTCGCCACGAATACCGGCGCTAAATCTTATACGGTGAAATAATGCACCTGCATATTGAGCATAAAAATTATACTTCGAAAAATAATTTTCGCTGAACAAGGAATTGATTGAAAGTCTTTCTCCGAATGTTGTATTGAATCCGGGAATTTTAATATCGGCGGAGAACTTAATAATCTTAGCAGATAGTCCAAGATTAATTTCCGAGGCGGATGTTAACTTGTAAACCAAGTCTCCCTTAAGTTCATTTTCTCCCTCTTTAGAAATATTTGTAAATATTGGGTTCAGCAAAGTATCCCTCTGAACAGAATTGTAATCTGTAAAATTTCTTCCCAAAGTAATTGTATAAAATCCTTTATCGAAAAGATGCTGGTACGAAAGCCCCGTTACATAAGTGTTCTGATCGGAACCCAATATTCTTGAATTATCAAATTTGTCTTCGGAATTATTATTGTTGAATTTAACTTTATCGAAGGCACCGATAAACAAGAATGATAATCTATTATACTGATCGAATGTGTAATTAAACTTTCCGGTTAAGTCGTAATATTCGGGTACAAAGTTGAATCCTGCTGCATTAAAAATAAAATCCAAATAACTTCTTCTTGCCGAGAATATGAAGTTGCCATTATTACCCAAAGGGCCTTCCAGGTTTAATCCAAATTGCGAGGCAGAAATTGTTCCTTTGCCCCCAACTTTATCCTTGCGCCCTTCGCGTAAATCTATTGAAAGAACAGAAGAAAGTTTGTCTCCGTATAAAGCCGAAAATCCACCGGTCGAGAATGTTGTTTCTCTTACAAAATCCAAATTAATAAAACTAAGAGGCCCGCCTGTAGCTCCTTGATTTCCAAAGTGATTTATATTAGGCACTACAAATCCGTCAACAACATATAAATTTTCAGAAGGGGCCCCACCTCGAACAATCAAATCGTTTCTTCCAGCACTTGCCTGCGCCACACCTGGTAAAACCGAAAGAGCCCTAATTACATCTTCAAAGCCGCCGGGAGCTCTTCTAATTTCTTCGTAGCTAAAACTTGCAATGCTGCCAATTTCGCTTGGATCTTTACTAAAATAATCCGATTTAACCGTTACCCCCTCAAATTCAATTACCGCCTCGGTAAGCTTAAAGAGCAATTGGGTTGGGCGAGCTGTATTTACAACCACATCGTTTTTGGTCTCGCTGTTATAGCCAATAGAACTGGCACGAACCTGATAGTTCCCTACTTCCAATCCGGAAATTGTAAAATCTCCATTTATATCCGAGGCCATTCCAAAATTTGTTCCTACAATAACAACGTTTACTCCCGGAATTGGCTGTTTTGTAATTTCGTCTATTACTTTCCCGGTTATTCTTCCTTTGCTATTTTGTGAATAAATTACACTTACCCCTATTAAAAGGAGGATGATTAACTGCATTGTCTTTTTCATAGTTCCATATATTTTTTTTAATTATATGCTAAACACAACCCCTCTTAAATAAGTTTCTAAAATTGATTGCCGAAAAAAAGCACTACTAATATACAATAAGGTGCCTTTTTGTTATATTTAACTTAGTGATTAAATACCGGGTTTAATGGAAAAGAATAAATATTCTTCTTTTAATGAAGTTGCCAACGGCACTAATAATCTTTTCATTATTATTAAATCGTACAATAACGAATTTGATAATTTTGTTTCCGATTCTGCCGAAAAGATAACCGGATACACCCCGATCGAAATTTCAAAATTTCCCGAAAGTGTTTATACTCTAATTCAGGAAGATGATTCCAATAATGTTAAACACTCCTTAATAGAGTTCGAAAGCAATTCTTTTCTAAATTCTCTTTTGCTCATGTATAAAATTACGGCTAAAAATGGAGATACCGTTTGGCTTCAGGAATCTATTAACGTAATTAGAGATATTTCGGACGGATCTATTACCGAAAGGAAAAGTGTTTTTGTTGATATAACTCCAATAAAAACCAATGAAGAAAAGTCTAAAATTTCTTGCCAGGCTTTGCAAGAACTGAACTCGCAGAAAGATAAATTTATTTCAATAATCTCGCACGACCTTCGCTCCCCCTTTACAACATTACTTGGCTTTTCCGAAATTCTATTGAATGAGCCCGATATTACCGAAGATGAGCGGAATGAATATTTAAAGTACATTTACGATGCTTCTAAATCTCAACTTAACTTAATCAATTGTTTGTTAGATTGGTCCAGACTTCAAACCGGAAGAATTAAAGTTGAACCGGTACGCTTAAATGTGAAGCATATAATTTCCAATGCTGTTACTCCTTTAACCGGAGATGCCGTTAGAAAAAATATTGATGTGAAGGTAGATATTCCCTCCGACCTTTCCATTAATGCAGACGAGCGCCTTATTTCGCAGGTAATAATTAATTTAGTTAGCAACGCAATTAAATTTACTCACGAAGGAAAAGAAGTTAATATTACTTCCAAGAGGTTCAAAGAGGGCTTTGTAGAAATTGTTATTAAGGATGAGGGAATTGGAATCTCCGAGGAGAACCAGACTAAACTTTTTAGAATAGATCAAAAGTTTAGTTTACAGGGAACTACCGGCGAAAAAGGAAGCGGTTTTGGACTGACTTTAGTTAAAGAAATTATTGAAAAGCATGGAGGCCAGGTTTGGTTTTATTCTCAGCTGGATCAGGGCAGCGAATTTCATTTTACAATTCCCGAAGCAAAAAATATTATTCTATTTGTTGAAGATAGCGAAGAGAAAAAAGTTAGTTACTCAAGTTTTATTTCGTCCGAGCTTCCAAATTTTGAAGTTAGATTTGCTAAAAACGGATACGAAGCAATAAGTTTATACAAAGATATTTTACCATCTATTGTTGTTACAAACCACGATATGCCTTTAATGAATGGAATTCAACTTGTAGAAGCTATTTTAAATAAGGAATCGAACAAAGCGGTTCCCATAATTGTAATTGCCAATCATTTAGCCGAAGAAAAAATTAAAAAGTATTATAAACTTGGAGTAGAAAAAATTCTTTTTAATCCAATTGAAAATAGCGAACTGGCATTTACAATTAAGAACTGTTTGTATTAAATAAACACACCGGTAATTTTTAATGAGCACTATTAGTCATCAAGATAAAAATTGGTACGCACTTTATACTAAACCGCGCCACGAATTTAAAGCTGTTCAAGAGCTTAGAAATCAAACGATAGAAAATTTTTTGCCTACTGTTATTAAAACACGCAAGTGGAGCGATAGAGTCAAGAAAATAGAGATGCCCCTTTTTAACGGATACATTTTTATTTATGCCGACGAAAAAGAAAGACTTTGCGCCGTTCAGCAAAGTTCTATTGTTAAAGTAGTTTCATTTTCGGGCAAGCCTGCAATTATTCCGGAATGGCAAATTGAAAACATCAGAAAAATTTTAGCCCAAAAGCCGGATGTATTTGTTTTAGACGGCATTGAACCCGGCACACAAATTAAAATTGCCGAAGGACCATTTGCTGGTGTAACAGGAGTTGTTAAAAGCGTTTCGAACGAACAATGGCTTTTTGTTGCAATTGATCTTTTAAATAGAACCGTTCAAGTAAAACTTCCAAAAGAAGAGGCAATTAAAATTACTGGATTGTAACTTTGCCCTGCAGCTATTTTTTAATAAATTGAAAGTGAATCAAGAAAGTAACTATATGCTAAATCAAAAAGACCTATCTGAATTAAATACGGGCGATGAAGTTACATTATTGCTTATTGTTAACAAGTGCGAAATTAAAAGCGCAAAAAATGGAAAGCCTTTTTTAAGTCTGGAACTCCGGGATAAATCCGCGGTTCTTCCCGCAAAAATTTGGGAAAGAACAGATGAAGCCTCCCGCGTTTTTGTTGAAGGCACTATTGTAAAAATTGGGGGACTAATTGAAGATTTTAACGGCTCTCCTCAAATTAAGATTGATAAATACCGGGTTGCTAATCAAAGCGATAACGCAACACATGAAGATTTTTTGCCCCGAAGCCGCCGCCCTATTGCAAAGATGATGAGTGAATTTGACGACCTCATTTCATCAATTAAAAATCCTTTTTTATTGGAGCTTGTTAAAAATATTTTTGAAGGAAAGGATTTAGAAAATTATAAAAGAACCCCCGCCGGCAAAGGATGGCATCACGCATATATTCATGGATTGCTTGAGCATACATTAGAAATTGCCCGCATCTGCGATTTAATGAGCTTAATTCATCCCGAGATAGACCGCGACTTGCTAATATGCGGTGCGCTGCTGCACGATTTTGGAAAGACCGAAGAGCTTACATATCAAACCGGATTCGATTACAGCGATAAAGGAAAATTTATTGGGCATATTGTAATTGGTGCTCTTGCAATTGAAAGAGGCATCTCTTCCATTCCTAATTTTCCAATTGAGCTTAAGCATCATTTATTGCATTTGGTTTTGTCGCATCAGGGTAAATTGGAATTTGCATCTCCTGTAGAGCCAAAAACATTAGAAGCAATTGTTCTTTATCAGGCAGACGAGTTAAGCGCAAAGACTAATGCTTATAAATCCGCAATTGAAGCCGAAGCAAATAAAGGAGGAAACTGGACAAAATTTCTTCCTCTTGCAAATACATCTCTTTATATTCCGGACGACTTTAAAAAGAAAAGTTAACTATTCACCAATTAGAGGAAACACAAGATGAAAATAATAACCAAATATGCAACAACATTATTCCTCGTTTTCTTTTTAATATCATCAAATATTTTTTGCCAGTCAGCGGCACAAATTGTTGATGATGTTGATAATTACTACAAGCAGTTCAATAACGAAAAAGCTTTAGAGCTTTTGAAGAAAGCAGAAAAAACAGATGCAAGTAATTTCGAAATTATTTGGCGTCTTAGCAGAACATATATAGATATTGGCGAAAAGATGCCTTCAAGCACAAGCGAGCAAGAAGCAGCACAAATTGCTACATATCAAAAAGCTTTGGAGTATGCCGAAAAAGCTGTAACACTTCAACCAAATAATTCTATTAGTTATTTACGCCGCGCAATTGCAAATGGACGTATTGCGCTTTTCAAAGGTGTGTTTAGTGTTGCAGGTGTTGTTAACTCCGTTAAGGCAGATGCCGAAAAAGCAATTCAATTAAATACCGGCGGAAATTTTTATCAGGCCGTTGCTCATTATGTTTTAGGAAGAACTCATGCTAAGACAAGCGAAAAGTGGAAACCGGCACGCGCAGTTTTAGGTTTAGGCTGGGCAGATAACGAAATTGCTATCAAAGAATATAAAAAGGCTATTGAGCTTTATCCTACTTACATTATGTTTTATGTGGACTATGCCAATTCATTAATTCGTGAAGATGAATTTGCAGTTGCACGCGATATGCTTAAAAAAGCTTTAACTCTTTCTCAGCAGCATCAAGATGACGAAAAGAAATTAGCCGATGCGCGCAAAACTTTAAACGATATTAAAGACGAATAAAATTTTGAATTCCGAGTCCTCCCGATATTTTCGGGAGGGCGAAGAATCTGCAACTATATTTTACAAACCAACCAAGCAAGCCTATGCAATTTAAACAAGCATTCATAGACAAATTAAAAACCGCAAAAAAAATTGTATTCTTTACCGGCGCAGGAATATCTGCAGAAAGCGGCATATCCACCTTTAGAGGTAAAGATGGAATTTGGAATACAATGAAGCCGGAAGAACTTGCCAACTTCAACGCCTTTATGCGCAATCCAAATTTGGTTTGGAGCTGGTACCAATACCGAAGAAAAATTGTAAATGAATCTATGCCTAATGCCGGACACATTGCAATTGCCAAATTGGAAAAGTACTATGATGTAACCGTTGTTACACAAAATGTAGATAATCTTCATAAGCGGGGGGGAAGCAGTAAAATTTATGAATTGCATGGAAGTATAATGCGTAATTATTGTATCGCTTGCGCTAAGGATTTCAGTTCCCCCGATTTTGATATTGAAGAGGTTCCCAAATGCGATAAGTGCGGAGGATTAATTAGGCCCGGTGTTGTATGGTTCGGAGAAAATTTACCCGAAGAGGAATTTTCGAATGGTCAAACCGCTGCCGAATGGAGCGATATATGCTTTGTTGTTGGTACTAGCGCTGTTGTTTATCCCGCGGCGTATATTCCTCAAAGCGCGCGTCAGGCAGGCTCTTATATTGTAGAGATTAATATTGAACCAACCGATCTTACTCCTTATGCTGATTATTCAATCTTTGGTAAGGCTGGAGAAATTTTACCTCTTATAATTGAAGAGGTGAGTAGAATTAAGGCAAATGATAAGTAATTTTTTTACTTGGAAGTAAGTGCTATTGAATAACTCTTACCGTAATTCTTTCCCATGGATATAAGCATAGATTTTTTGCTCAAATTATAAACTATGGACCACATTGTATTTTGCTGCGAAACAGATTTTAAAATTTTCATTGCCGATGTATCGCTAGCGACGCCGTTAAAATCTTTAAGCTGTTTATACGCGCTGTTGTAGCGCCAGCAATTAGTTGTTAAGGGTGCGCTGGAGTTGGTAACAACAAAATTTGTACACACTTCAAATGGTTCGTTATTGTAAATTGCATTTACCTTTTGATCTACAAATTCAACAATTGCGCTTTTGCCGCTGCCATCTGTAATTAAATAGTGAACCGGAATATTATCCACTATATAGTTATGCTTTTCAATTAATGTAATTGCTTCATCTACACTAGCAGCATAATCCAATACCAAACGAATAATTTCGAGTGAGTTCAAAGATACTTTAGAACTGTTAAACGGAGGGTTTGCATTTGGCACAGCCATAAGTGCAATCGATACCCCTTTTTCGTTTATACCGTCGAATGGGAAAAATGGAGCCATCTTTAGTTTTGAAGAATTCAATAGATGGATTAGAGTGGAGTTTTGAGTTAATCCAAGATAATATATATCAACAGTTGAAAGTGAGGAATATCTATTTGTTGGATGAGTATAAAGAACCATTGCCGCATGGTTGTAAAAGTCGAAGTTTCTTCCCATCATAATATTCCCCTTATTTCCCAATATCGAAAAGCAAGTGCAGCCCCACTTATCTGAATTGGAAAAAGATTCTGCTCCATTCAACTTTTGAAAATTATTTGAAGAGGAGCCTAGTGGACCATACAAATTATAATCCGAATCGTAGCTAAGAACAAAGAGAGGATAGTCATCTACCTTTTCGGCTTTGCCAAAATCAATCTTAACAGTTTCAATTCCGTTTTCATCTTTAAAAGAATCTGAAGGGCTTGTGCAAAAACAAATTAAAAGAACTAGGAAGAAGGTAAGTAAAAAATGTTTTGTTGAACCGGCAATATTATTCTTAACTCGATTTTTAATTTGTGTGGCAGAGATGTTGAACTGAATAAGTTTTCTAATGCTTCTATTCTTTTTCATTTCCGGCTCTTTGTAAAATTGGGAACCTTAACTGCAGTTCTAATTAGCAAAAAAAGAATTACAAATCAATCCAGAAAATTTGATATAAAAAAAGAGGCTGCTTAAAAGTAATTTGTCAAATTGAAAATCCGCGAACATCGTAATAGATCCGTGCTATCCGTGTGCTATTTTATTATTATTAATTACTTTTAAGATAGCCTCTTAACAAGACTAATTACATCTTTAAGAATATTGTTTTACATCTCATCAATAATTTTGTTGTATGTATTGCTTGGACGCATAACGTTATTAACCTTTAATTCATCCGGCATATAATAGCCCCCAATATCTGCCGGCTTTCCCTGAACAGAAATTAACTCTTCCACAATTTTATTTTCGTTAGCTTCCAGTTCATTAGCCATTTTAGTAAAACGGATTTTCATTTCGGCATCCTTATCCTGTTCGGCTAATGCTTTTGCCCAATACAAGGATAAATAAAAGGAACTTCCACGGTTATCTATTTCACCAGCTTTTCTTGAAGGATAACGAGCATTCTCTAGATAATTGCCAATTGCAACGTCAAGTGTTTCTGCCAAAACTTCCGCTTTTTTATTCCCGGTTTTTTCGGCAATCATTTCAAACGAAGGAACCAGTGCACAGTATTCACCCAACGAATCCCATCGCAAATGATTTTCTTTTATTAACTGCTGAACATGTTTTGGAGCAGAACCGCCGGCGCCAGTTTCGAACAATCCACCTCCATTTAACAAAGGTACAATTGAAAGCATTCTTGCGCTGGTTCCCAATTCAAGAATTGGAAATAAATCTGTTAAATAATCTCTAAGAACATTACCTGTTACGGCAATTGTATTCAATCCTTTTCGGACTCTTTCCAAAGTATATTTCATAGCATTGTTTGGACTAAGAATTTTTATTTCCATGCCTTCGGTATCATTCATCGGTAAATATTTTTTTACCTTTTCAATTATTTCACTATCGTGAGCTCTGTTTTCATCAAGCCAAAAAATTGCTGGCTGATTACTTACTCTTGCTCTTTTAACGGCAAGCTTAACCCAATCTTTAATTGCTTCATCTTTGGTTTGGCACATTCTAAAAATATCCCCCTCTTCAACATTTTGTTCTAACAAAATTTGGTTTGCGCTATTTACAACGCGAACAACACCATGCCCTTTTACTTCAAATGTTTTATCGTGAGAACCATATTCCTCGGCCTTTTGAGCCATTAGCCCAACATTCGAAACAGCTCCCATTGTTGCTGGATTGAACTGCCCTTTAGTTTTAGCATCATCAATAATTACTTGATACATAGTTGCGTAAGAACGGTCCGGAATCATTGCAATGCAATCCACCAGCTCATCATTTTTGTTCCACATCTTTCCACCATCCCTAACAACATTAGGCATGGATGCATCTACTATCACGTCGTTAGGAACGTGAAGATTTGTTTTGCCCAGCCGGCTATCTACCATTGCTAATTCAGGCTGAGTTTGGTAAACGTTATTTATATCGGCTTCAATTTCTTGCCGCTTATCTGCCGGAAGTTTGTTAAGTTTTTCGAGCACTCCGGCAAGTCCGTTATTAACGTTAGCTCCAATTTCTTTAAGCACGTCGGCATGTTTTTCTAAAGCTTCTTTAAAATAAACCGAAACGGCATGACCAAACATTATTGGATCGGAAATTTTCATCATTGTAGCTTTTAGGTGAAGCGAAAGCAGAATATTATCTTTTTTAGCTTCGGCAATTTGCTCGGCATAAAACTTTCGTAATTCTTTTACATTCATTACAGCGGCATCAATTACTTCTCCTTGCAGCAATTTTAATTTTTCTTTTAGAATTGTAACCTTGCCGGATGAATCGACAAATTCAATTTTTGCAACATCATCATTTTTTAGAGTGGTTGATATTTCTGTTCCGTAAAAATCATTTTGGGTCATACAGGCCACCCGGGTTTTGGAACCGGAAAGGGGCCATGGCTTCATCATTTTATGAGGATATTTTTGCGCAAACTTTTTAACAGATTCTGCAGCTCTTCTATCTGCGTTCCCTTCCCTTAAAACCGGATTAACAGCAGAGCCAAGCACTTTGGCGTATCTTAATTTAATTTCCTTTTCTTCATCACTTTTAGGTTCTTCGGGATAGTCGGGAATATCAAAGCCTTTTTCTTTAAGCTCCTTTATAGCTTCTTGAAGCTGGGGAACCGACGCGCTAACATTTGGAAGTTTAATAATGTTGGCTTCGGCAGTTTTTGCAAGGGCGCCTAACTCGCTAAGATAATCTTGAATTTTTTGATCATCTTTTAATTTATCGGGAAAGTTTGCAAGAATTCTTCCGGCTAGCGATATATCTTTTTGTTCTACTTCTATTCCAGTTTGTTTGGTAAAAGACTGAACAACCGGAAGCAAGCAATAACTTGCTAAAGCGGGAGCTTCATCAATTTTTGTCCAAATAATTTTAGTTGTCATTTATTTATTCCACCTGGTTATGAAGAAACATATTATTTAATTTGTATTAGATGCTCACTTTAAAATAGCGATTCTTTGTTAATTATACTCCCCAAAAGAAGTAGTTTACAAAACAAAAAAAGCTGCCTTTTAAAACAGCTTTACAAATAACTTTCAAACCAATTAAATCTTATTACTTGTTAAGAATGCACTCTTCTTCTGCATAAGTATTTTCGGTTTCCAAAACTTTTACCTTAATGGCATTTATATTTTCAGGAAGATTGGATTCTTTTATTTTGGCCAGAAGATAAAGACAAAGATTTTCGGCCGTAGATTCAAAATCCACAATAACCATTCTGCTGTTTAATTTTTGTAGCGCTTGAATTACCTCGGTATCTTTTTGGTAAACCATAAAGGAATGATCCATTTCTTCAATGATAGGTCCTACAACATTTTTCATATCGTAGTAATCCAATATCATTCCGTTTTCGTCCGGAGTACCGCTAAGCTCGACCATACATTTATATGAATGCCCATGCAGATTAATACACTTACCTTGATGAAAAGTTAATCGATGCCCCATTTCCCATGTAAACTCTTTAGCAATTTTCATTACACACCCTTTGTTGATGGTTCCCAAATATATTTATGCATCTGCAATTGATAACGCACATTTAATTTATCTTCAATAATCCAGTTTACCAGCTGTACCGGTTCCAGTTTACCAAATACAACCGAAAAAAGAATTTCACATTTATTTGTTAAATCGTATTGTATCATTATTTCTTTAGCCCAATCGTAATCCTGTCGGCTTCCAATTACAAACTTAATTTCGTCTTTTGGTTTAATAAAGTTTATGTTCTCATATAAATTCTTCTTAACCATTTTGCTTGAGGGGCATTTCAAATCCATTATGGTCATTACTCTATTGTCAACATCGGCAATGGAAATACTGCCGCTGGTTTCAAGCATAACTTCAAAGCCGCTATCGCACAAAACTTTCATAAGAAGAAAACACTCCTTTTGAAAGAGTGGTTCACCGCCGGTTATTTCCACTAAGTTGCACCCAAATTTTTTCACTTCGGCAACAATATCATCTATGCTCATCTCTTTGCCATCGTAAAAAGCATACTCGCTATCGCAATAAGTACATCTTAAATTGCAATAAGTTAGGCGCACAAAAACGCAGGGTAAGCCGGCTTTAGAGCTTTCCCCCTGAATTGAGAAGTATATTTCGTTTATTTTTATCACATTAATCTTTCAAAAAGAGGGGTAAAAATAAGAATATTAGGCACCAGATTAAAGGAAATGAAAAAAAGAGTGGCTCAGTTTGATTTGAAACCTCTTTCAGGCTATATTTACGCACAAATTTTAACAAAATTAGGTTCATTTAATGGCTCATCACAAATCAGCGAAAAAAAGAATTAAAACAAGCGCTAAAAGAAATTTACGCAATAAAGCCACTCTAACTAAAGTAAAGACTTTAGTAAAGAAAGTATATGCTACTGAAGATAAAGTTGAAGCAGAAAAAGTTCTTAGAGAAGCTACAAAGGTACTTGATAAAACAGCAGCTCAAGGAAAAATTCATAAGAATAATGTTGCCCGAAAAAAATCTGCTTTAACACGTCACGTAAATAAATTGGCTGTTGTAGCTGCAAAATAAATTTTAGAAGAAATTGAATTAATTGGCAGCCTGTTTTTTCAGGCTGCCTTTATCTTATAATTCCTCTACATTTTCTTTCCCTACAGATTCCGGTAAGTAATATTTTACTTTTACTCCAGATGTGTTTTCTATTTTCTTTTTAACAAGCACGGAATGTTCTATATATGCGTTGCTTCCTATTATTGAACCAAATATGTAGGTCAATCCCTTTAAGGTAGCATTTGAACCAATTCTGGTTGGGAATTCATCGCTGCCGGTAATTTTAACTCCGGATTCTATTTTTGTGTTACTATCAATAGTTACATTCCCTTTAATTACATCTGCCCAGTAAATTTCAACATCGTTACCAATTAGAATATTTTGGTTTGGATAACAACTTACCTGTGCATTTTCGCGAATGACTATGTTGGCGCCAAGTTTTATATTACCAATTAGAGAAACATTTTTCATTAGCTTAATATTATAGTTAAGCTTAACACCCTTGCCAACATAAACACCTTTTCCAATTTCAATATCCAAAGGAATTCCAAGCTTATCCATTTCAATAATATCGTCAACAACATCTTCCTCAATAAAAAAATCATCCGGATCATCAATTAGTATAATATCCTTAAGTTTTTCGTAAGTAAGCTTGCGGGCAATTGCATCCATTTCTTTTAAGACAGATTTATTGTTAAATCCCATTAATACATACTGCTGCTTTGGGCTAACCGCCTCAACGGTAAATCCGTTGTTATTAAACAAGCCAATAAGATCGGTCAAATAGATTTCTTTTTGAGCGTTGTTGCTTTCAATTTTATGAATCAACTGAGCAAGTGGTTTATACTTAAATGCATAAACGCTGCTATTGAATTCATTATTCGCAATAAGCTCGGCTTTTGAAAACTTGTACTGTTTTCCTTTATACTTGGTTAAATAAGCTTTCTTTTTATCTATGCTAATAATGTCTTTGTACTCAATAATTTCTATAACCTTGCCCATGTGCTTCGAAACAGTTCCTTTAGCATCTTTTTGTTTTACTCTAACAATTCTTCCATAATGGTTATCCTCTGTTCTTCCCTCAAATATTCCGGTAAGCACCATCATATCACTTTTCGATTTTTCAAATTCCTCTTTGAAAAAGCTAACCGTTTCCTCATCAATAAGCCCCATATCTCCCGGGAACACATAAACGGTTCCATCATAATTTTCTGGAATATTCTCCATTGCAACTTGAACAGCATGACCGGTTCCATTTTGAAATTCTTGATAAGCAAAAGAGGTATTTTCTTTTTTCCCTACGGATTCAATTACATCTTGCGCTTTAATTCCAACCACAACAATTGTATTGGGTTCTTTTAATCCCTTTTCGCACGCTTTGCAAACACGGTTTACGGTTGGAACTTCCCAAATTTTATGAAGCATCTTGCTGGTTTGAGATTTAATGCGCTTACCATGCCCGGCTGCAAGTATAATTACTGTCTCTTTTCTTTTAAGGTCAAAGCTAGATGAATATTGTTCGGCTATTTTTTTTACACTTGGTTTATTGATTTGTTCACCCATTATAATTCCTTTTTTATTCTCTAAAGTAAATTTAATAATATTCGATAACATATTAGATAAAGAACAGTATTAAGGCCATTGTTTTGTGCTTGGAATTTTAACTTGGTTTTATTTATTTATAGATGGACAATTAATAGGCAGATGATGAAAAAGATAATTTTTCTTCTAACTTTATGTATTCTATTCGGAATAGGAAAAAATGTTAATGCTCAGGATACTGGCTGGGGTCTTGGAGTAATGATGGGTATTCCTACCGGAATAAGTGCAAAGTATTGGATTGATGAAGAGAGCGCATTGGATTTTGGTTTTGCTTATTCTTTTGTATCTCCCAGCAGTGGACTTTCTATGCACTGTGATTATGTAAGGCATTTGTTTAATGTAATCAAATCCGATTACGAAATTCCTTTATATTATGGTTTTGGAGGAAGGTTAAAGATAATTGACTCTAAAGGATTTATTGGCGCGCGCGGAGTAGCAGGGATTCTTATATTAGGAAAGAGTATTCCAATAGATGCTTTTTTTGAAGTAGCGCCGGTATTCAATCTATTTCCAGAAACTTCTTTACACATAGATTTGGCAATTGGTGCTAGATATTATTTTAATGCAAACTGATGAATAAAGAGAATAAAATAGAAACTTTTTTTGATTCGCCGGAAAGACTTCCTAACGAAGAAATTCTAAAAGAAATTTTACGCTTAAAGCAAAATTCCTTAATTAATCAGTTGCTGGAAGGATATCCCGAATTAGCCGTTTTGATTAACCAGAACAGACAAATTGTTGCGTTTAACTCCAAAGCATTAAAAGCATTTGGAACCGATGACTATTTTGAAATAGTTGGAAAGCGTGTTGGCGAGGCATTGAATTGTGTTCACAGTACAGATACTATTGCCGGATGCGGTACAACAAAATTTTGCAGTGAATGCGGTGCCGCTAAAGCAATTAAAAAAACTATAGACATGAACACCCAGGCAAATGAAGAATGCCGAATTACAGTTGGACAAGAGGAAAAGCATATATCACTAGATTTTAATGTTAACACACAGCCTTTGCATTTCGATAACAATCATTATACAATTTTTGCAGTCCGGGATATTTCAGGCGAAAAGAGAAGAGATACTTTAGAAAAAATATTTTTTCACGATGTTCTAAATACCGCCGGTGCTTTAAAAGGTTTAACTCAAATACTTCCCGAAATTGAAACCGACGGTGAAAGGCAAGAGATTGTTGATGCTATCAATTATTCGGCAATTCAATTGATTAATGAAATTACCGCGCAAAGAGAATTAAGAAACGCTGAAGATGGAAATTTAGCCACCAATTTTTCAAGTGTTTCTATAAATGAAATTCTGATGCACATTTACGATCTGTATTACAACCACGAGCTAGCCCACGAAAGGGATATCCAAATAGAAAAAACTGTTGATTATGTTACTTTTACTACAGATACCACATTGCTAATTAGGGCTTTAGGCAATCTTGTAAAAAATGCGTTGGAAGCCTCACCCAAAAGATCGGATATAAAAATTTGGGCATCTACCTCAGATGAGGTTGTTACTTTCAGCGTTAGGAATTTAGGATTTATTCCAAAGAATATTCAGGTTCAGCTATTTAAAAGATCTTTTAGCACAAAAGGACAAAAAGGAAGAGGCGTTGGTCTTTATAGTGTAAAATTAATTGTTGAACAGTTTTTAAACGGAGAGATAACCTTTTCTACAGACGAAGTTGAAGGAACAGTTTTTTCTATTACCCTGCCTAAAAGTATAAGTTAAATTGCATCACTTCAGTTGATATAATTTCCACCATGGGGTGTTTGGTTTTTCGTGATGCTCGAAGTGATATCCAAAAAAGTAACAGGAAAGCATTGCCCATAAATGATTTTTCTTTTGCGTGCGTGCCTTATGCGGTTCCATATTATCTACGTGCGGTTTACGGTGAGGAAGGTATGTTCCGAATAAAAACAACTGTATTGAACTTAGAATTGCCGGCACAACCCAGAAAAACCAAACATTAATTTCGGCTGCCCATATTTTAATAATATTAAATAGCGCGGCCATAATTATTAATTGAGTTAGCGTTGTATATCTTATCATAAAACTAAACCACCACACAAAAAAGTTTTGCGACTTAACATAAAAATCGGGATCGTTATTGCTGCCCGGATATTTATGATGCTTAAAGTGATTTTTTACCAAACGGCTGTAGGACATGCCCGCGTAAAAGAATGTTGCAATTGAGCCGATAACCTTGTTAACTATTTTCCTTCTGCTAATGTTAAGATGCATTGCATCATGTGCCGTAATAAATAGACCGGTATAGAAATATGTTTGAATAAGCAGATGCACGTAGAACATTGGATTTGCAAAATTCACCTGCACGTACAAAAGTGAATAGACTAAGTGAGACAACCAAATAACTAATACGAATAGTGCAATTGCAGTTCCCATTGTATCCTTATTAATAAAATAATAGCAAAGCTAAAAAGAAAACCACCTGAACCAGAAAGTAAAAGCGTGGTAAATTGGAATTGATATTCAATTTCAATTTTACAAAGCTTATACCGGCTATTAAAGATATTAAAAACCATGCTATATAATTTTGCAATGGAATTATTCCATTAGGCCATTGCCAATAATTAAGTTTAATTGCAACCGGTTCAAGCAGCAGGTCGAATAGCAATGCAAAAACAGCGGAGGCAGTAATTGTCATCCAATCTTTGCTAAATACTAAACCGGCTAAATTAATTGCGCCAAGTATTACAAACACCCAGTTAATTCCAATCACAATTGGTACATCAAATAATTTTAACCCAAGTGTTTCGCCATACGAGTACTGTCCAAAAATCAAAGAAGTTTTTACACCAATTACTTCAATGGCAAATGTTATTAAATAGGTAGCTAACAGCCAAACTAATAATTTTTTGTTTTTCGATTCGTACAAATTCAAAAACACAACAGACGCAGTTATAAAAAGAGCCAATGGAGTTAACAAAAGCATTAGTTGTTTAGAAAGATCGACCAGATGCCCTATAATGCCAACCCCAAATATTATGCACAAGAATATCTTTGATTTATAAATCAGATTCGTCTCCCTTTCCATACCGCCTTTTTGGATATTGTTACCAACAGGGAATTAATTCCAACAAAGTACATTATAATTATTTGAAGAGGATGAGCCAATACATTTTTAACCACGCTCTGTTTACTGGTAATTGAAATTATGATTCGCATAATTAGAAGAAGCGCAAAAATAATTGCAAAACGATAATCGTTAAAAAGCAGCAGAAGCGGAAAAAAGAAAACCATCTCGAAGAAAAGAAGAACTAATAAGAATATTGCAGGATTTGAATTAAATCCAAGATAGAAGTTTTTTGAAAATCCGTTAAACGAATTAACAAAACCAAAATACATTTGGCAATATATTGAATCATCTCCAAGTGCCGTCATCATTTTTAACGATTTACCTTTTACACTTCGAGCCAACTCCATATCTTCAACAACTTTATTCTTAACTGCTTCGTGTCCTCCAATATCACTATACGTCTTCCTTACGAATATAATATACTGCCCATTAGCTGCTACTAAAGATTTCCGAGGCGACGAAAATACTTTCTTTAATGGAAGGAATGTTAGCAGCAACCAATTCATTAATGGAACAACAAGCCAAGCCCCAATTCCATTAATCTTTTGAGTTGGGAATGATGAAAGCATTTGAATATTATTCTGTTCCATCATTCTGATAGATGAGGATATTGCATGTTCTCCCAATCTTACATCAGCATCCATAAAAAGCAGCAGTTCCCCTTTTGCTTTTAGCCATAACTGATGACACGCCCAATTTTTACCAAGCCAAAGGGCTGGCAAAGGTTTTCCTTTTATTAATTTTACTCTGTCGTCTTTAGCTGAGTATGTCTCAACAATTTCCTCCGTTGAATCGTGAGAATTATCATTAAGCACTAACACTTCAAAATTTTTATAAGACTGTTTCAAAATTGATTCTAACGATTTGCCAATATTCATTTCTTCGTTGCGGGCTGGAATTAATATGCTAATAAACTTATTGCCAACCGTTGCCGGTAAAATATTCTTAATTCGTGGCGCAGTAATTAAGTTATATAAAGTTATTACAGTAAAAATACTGGTGGCTAATAAAAGAAAGTAGAACAAATAATCGATCATCATTTTTTCTTCTCGAATAAATCCGCATAAAATGTTTTTGAATATACAGCTTTGCTCAACTCTTCAAGATTTTGAAGGAACTCCTGTTCATACAAAGCAAAATTATTTTGAACAAGGCTTCCTTCAATTGGTTTTCCAAATCTTGCAATTACTGCAGGATTCTTTTGGTCGAAATGCTGAATTTTAAAACCAACTGGTACAACATAAAAATTATTCTTAACGCCATGTATAAATAATTGCAATCCTTTTTTAAGAATCAGGGGGCGTTTTTCAAATGGTTCAATTTCGCCCTGGGGATATACAATAACACTGTTATTAGCATCACCTAAAATATTCCGCGTGTAATTTGCCGTTTCGATAATTGATGAAACATTAATAGGATTGATTGAATATGCGCCGACCTTGCTAAAGAACCAATATTTTTCCAATTGTTTTTCGAGCATCATAATGTGAGGCATACGGCCAATAAATATTTTTTCGATATGTCCTGCAAAAAAGCCATCCCACCAGCTTATATGGTTAGGGGTAAGCACAAGCCCAAAATCTTTATTAAGTTCCGGAGGTTCGTTTGCAACAAAGAAATTCGAAAAATTTTTTCTCATCAAATTATCTATGTAACGGTAGAATAAATACTGCGCCCATTTTTTATGGTTGGCTTTAATCATTTATTTCTCGTATTTATTAACAAGCTCGGAGGTAATTTTACCCGAGAGTAATACAAGTGGAATACCGCCTCCGGGATGTGCACTGCCTCCGCAGAAATACAATCCTTCAATTTCCTTCGATCTGTTTTGCTGTCTTAAAAATGCCGCACTTTTATTGTTCGATGAAATACCGTAGAGTCCACCTTTAAAACTGGATGTGTTATTTTCAATATCTATTGGACTCATAACCTTTTCGAATAAAACTTTATCCTCCAGCTCAATATGCAATACATCTTTAATCTTTTTAATAATTCTTCTTCTTGAATTTTCAATTTCTTCTTTCCAATTCTGGTTTGAATTATATGGCGCGTTAATCATAACAAACCAGTTTTCCATATCCTTTGGAGAATGGGCTTTATTATACTTAGAAGATATGTAAATGTAAATGGTCGGATCCTTTGGGCAAGTCTTTTGTTCGAACAGCTCTTTGAACTCTTGCTCATACACGTTAGAAAAAAGGATGTTATGAATTTCCAAATTGGGGTTTACTCCATTAACTCCCCAATAAAAAACCAATGCCGAAGAAGAAGCCTCTAACTTACTGTACCTTTTTGCTTCGGTTGTATTTTTAATATCAAGCAAATTTTTATATGTATAATTTACATCTGCGTTCGAAACAACAATATCAAAATTTTCAAAAAACTGATGGTTGTTTTTTATATACGATAGCCCCGCTACCTTGCATCCGTTAGTCTTAATTTCATTTACTGTTGCGCCAAAATAAAATTGAACCCCTTTAGCTAAAGCTAATTTGCAAATTGCATCAGCTAAGGAATAAATTCCTTCTTTTGGAATGCTCGCGCCAAGATTATATTCTACGTGAGGAATAATATTTAAAGTGGCTGGTGCTTTATATGGATTGGAACCGTTATAGGTTGCATATCTATCGAACAACTGGATTGTTTTTTTGTCTTTGAACCATTTGGAATTGGCTTGATGCATGGTTCTAAAAGGATCTATCTTATTTATCTGCAACAGAGTTTTGAATGCATTTAGATTTATAAAGGTTCTCCAATCCGTAAAGCTTTTATTCAAAAATAGGTCCGCCGTTCTTTCATAAATTCCTCTGGAATAATTAAGAAACTCCTCTACTTGTTTTTTACTATCTAATGTATTTAACTCAATCTGTTCGGCCAATTTATCCTGATCTGAATAGGCGTTAATAATTGTTCCGTCGCTCCAAAAGTATTTGCAAATGTTTTTAAGCGGAATCAGCTCAACATAATCTTCAATTTTCTCATTCAGGTAAGTAAACAATTCTTCAACAACAAATGGCATTGTTAATAAGGAGGGACCCGTATCAAACCGGAATCCATTCCCTTCAATTATATTTGCTTTGCCACCTGCCCTTGTTCCTTGCTCGAATAGATGAACTTCGAATCCCAGATGGGCGAGCCTTGCGGCAGTACTTAAACCACCTAATCCCGCACCAATTACAGCTACTTTCTTTTTATTAGCCATTGCACTTTAACATATTTATACACCATTAAATTAAGGGAAAGCAGGGCAAATGAATAGAAAAAATCTTCAAGTGGAATGGTAGTTACCCTGATATTCCAAATGGCGTTTGGCGAATAGGAAACTATAGGCAATGAAGTAAGAATGTAATTAACAACAAAAAAGGGGATGTACATTGCAAAAATCCAGTACCAATATATTTTGGAATTGAGAATTGAGAATTTTGAATTGAGACTAAGCAAAAGAAAGAATGCACAGAAAAGCAGTACTGTAAAAGTATAATATTGGGTATAGAATATAATTGAGGCAATAACTAGAAGGGTCGCCAATACAATAAGCGCCTGCTTGTTTATTATAATGGAACTATCTTTAATGTAGTAAGTGCCAGTTTCGAATAAGAATATTGCAGCGTATGGTACTGTTATAAAAAACATAATTTCTTCGATAGGCAAGTTAATTAATCTAAAACCCTGAATGTGATTTGGGTTAAAAGACCAATCTCCCCTATAAGTTGCATACGCGTCCCAAACTATAAAGACTCCCCCAACTAAAATTATTGAGGAGGCAAGAGGTATAAAGTTTTTATAAAACTTCATATTCTTTTCGAAGGACATAATTAGGGGAACAAGAACTATAGATAGATTTATTACTAAATATGTACTCATTTTGAAGTTAGGAACAGTAAATTCTTTTTGAAATCACTTGTTTCTTCTTCGGTTAATCTATCGCTTCGAAGCATAAACTCGGCAATACCTTTTTGCACTTTTTCATCTATTGATGAATAATCTTTCTTAAGTAGCAGCTTTGCAATAATTCTTGCATCTTCTGCACGCTCACTTGAATAGCCTAAGAATCCAGGTACATAGTGCAAAATTGAAAAGCGCATAAATCTAATTTCAAGATTTTCTTTTTCCAGGGCTATCGCCTTTTCAAGAAAGTCCATTGCGGTGTTTAGATTAGAAAGTTTTTTATGAGGCCAAAAGGCGTGTTTAGATTTTACCGCGGCCACCCCCCCTTTGTAGGCAAGATAAAGAGGATTAGCTTTTGTCTCTGGGCTATTAAATATCTTTTCGATATAATTTTCCAGTTCGGGTAAAAAATCTTCATCTTCAACCGCAGAATAATATTTAATACGAAGTGATTCCAAAACGGCAAAATCTAATTCTTTACCCTCTGTTGTTTTACCGCTTGCAAAGATAAGCCCAGTAAAACAAATCCATAACAAATATATAACATTTCGTTTCATACCCTTCAACTGATTTTTAATATTTTAATTTCCCAAATTGACTTAAGCAAAAGTGCCAACTTATGAATATTGGAAACGCTGACTCTTTTACTTAACAATTCCTTTACTTCCATACTTTTAATTTTTTTGAAAAGCACAAAATAGTATAGGTAAGCCGAATACACTCCCAAACGTACTCCCATAGGAAGCTTTAATATTCCCTTAAGAGCTTCCATAAACTCTGCTTCCACTTCATTTTCTAAGCGCTTTTTATTTTTATCGTCTATACCATCCGTTTGGTGAACATCCGGTAAATAAATTCTTCCACGTTCATCAATATCGCTTTTAATGTCTCGTAAAAAATTTACTTTTTGAAATGCCGACCCAAGCATCTTAGCGGGATAAAGAAGCTCTTGATATTTATTTTCATCACCATTTACAAAAACTTTAAGACACATTAGCCCAACTACTTCGGCAGAACCATAAATGTAATCGTCGTAAACTTTTCTTTGATAGGAAGATTTGTTTAGATCCATTTCCATGCTTGACAAAAAAGCATCAATAAGTTTCAAATCAATCTGGTATTTATTTACAACCATCTGAAAAGCATTAAGTACAGGATTGGTTGAAATTTTATCGCTTATAGCCTCAAAAGTTTCTCTCCGGAATTTCATCATCAGATTTGCCTTATCGAAACCATGAAATGAATCCACTATTTCGTCAGCTAATCTTACGTAACCGTAAACAGCATAAATGGGATTGCGAAATTCTTTTGAAAAAGCACTAATGCCCAAACTAAAAGAAGTGCTGTAGGCATTTGTTATTTTTTTGCTTACGGCAAAAGAAGTTTGGTTATACAGTTGAATCATTTTCAATCCTTTCCATTACTAAACGTGAACTAATTACGACCATTGGTAATCCGGTTCCAGGTGTTGTAGAGGCACCTACATAGTATAAATTGCTTAACTCCTCATCTTTGTTTTTAGGTCTAAATGCACCTACAAGATCAATATCATGGGCCAGTCCTAATCCGGAGCCTCGGTAAAGATTAAGCATCCCTTCCCAATCATCTGGGGCAAGAATTTTTTTGACTACGGTATTGGCTTTGTAGTCGAAACCGGTTCTTTGGGTTAAATCTTCTATAATATTGTTTGCAAGTTCTTCTTTATCTTCCCAACTGCTTTTGTAGCGCAAGTCCGGTACAGGACATAGAATAAAAATATTTTCGTGTCCTTCCGGAGCGGTTGTTGGATCGGACTTAGAAAGTACATTTACATAGTAATAAGGTTTTTGCGGTGCAATTGAAGAGGTAAAAATTGTATCTGCATATCCTCTAAAATTACTTCCAAGAAAGTAATTGTGATGTTCAAGTTTATTTACCTTTCCCTTTACACCAAGATAAATAGTGAAAGGAGAAAGGGTCCAATGCATCTTATCTAATTTGGCAGGGGTGTATTTTTTCCTTCCTAAAATTTGTCCTCTAAAAGAAGCTGCATCGGAATTTGAAACAAAAATATCTGCATCCCATTTATTGCCATTGCTATCAATAACTTTATTCAATTTTCCATTACCGTTTTCAACAGCAACAACTTCTGTGTTATAATAAAATTCAACTCCTCTTTCCTTAAGTATCTTAACCAATTCCTCAACCAGTTTGTACATTCCCCCTTTTACTCTCCAATAGCCATTGTGCTTAAGCTCGGTATAGTTAAGCAGGGAATAAATTGCCGGTGTTTGAAATGGGGTTGCCCCTAAAAAGAAGGCAACAAGTGAAAAGATAATTCTAACCTCTTCGGATTGAAATGTCTTTTCAACTTCACTCCACATTGTTCTATGAAGGTATGGAATGTGTTTCCAAGGTACTTTGGCAAGTTTAAGAATATAACTAAGCTTACTGTCGAAATTAGATTTTACAACAGTTTCTTCTGTATCATGAAAAAATTCACCTGCTCTTTTTAAATATTTTTCTGCCTTAGCAGCCAAATTAGGTTCAACGTCGGCAAATTCCTCTTCAAGCTTTTTTAAATCCTTGAAAATTCTTCTTGGTTTATTTTTTCCTTCAAAATTTACCGAGTATAATGGATCCAACTCTTCAAATTGAACAGGATTCTTAATTCCAACCGCATTAAATAGTTCGTCGAATTCGTAGGTCATACTCATAAATGAAGGTCCCATATCGAACCGAAATCCATCCAATTCAATAATATTCATTCTACCGCCGGGGGTGGAATGCTTTTCGAGAATGGTAACTTTATATCCCTTGCTGGTTAGCCTTAATGCTGCAGCTAAGCCACCTAAGCCAGAACCTATTATTAGAGCTTTCTTCATTTTATTTTTTTATAGTTATAAGTCGAAACCACTCTTCCATAATATTAGTTCCAATTTCAAATGGAAGCATCAGAAGCTATTGCGAAAACAAAATAGTCCAATTTCCTATGATTGTCACTCTTTATTTTGAATTGGAAATGCTATTTTTGACTAACCTTTTTGGAGTTTTTATGAGTAAACTTTTTGAAGTATCAAAGTCATTAAAAATATTTATAATAATAGGAGCCACTTCACTTTTATTGGGAATGATTCCAACCGCCCCGGAAGAGGGAATGTACCCACTCAGTGAAATTGATAAAGTGGATTTGGTTAAAGCCGGATTAAAAATTGAAGCAAAGGATGTTTATAATCCTAACGGAACCAGCCTTGTAGACGCTTTAGTAAATTTAAGCGGCTGCACCGGTTCTTTTATATCGGACCAGGGATTAATAATTACAAATCATCATTGCGCATACGGTTCTATTGCCAAGGCAAGTACAGTTGAAAAGAACTATTTGGAAAATGGATTTCACGCAAAATCTTTTGAAGAAGAAATTCCTTCGCAAGCCAACACAGTAAGAATAATAGATTCATATGAAGATGTATCCGTCCAGGTTTTAGATGCCGTTAAAAATATTTCCGATCCCCTTGAACGTGTTAAAGTAATGGGCAAAAAAATTAAAGAGATTGCAGATGCAGCTGTAAACGAAAAAGAATCCATTGTTGCAGATGTATCCGAAATGTTTGCTGGAAAGACTTACATTTTATTCAAGTACCGTGTTATCCGCGATGTTCGATTGGTTTACGCTCCAACTCAATCAATTGGTAACTTTGGAGGGGAAACAGATAACTGGGTTTGGCCTAGACATACCGGAGATTTTTCGCTTTTGCGTGCCTATGTAGCTCCCGATGGCAAAGCAGCAACATATTCCAAAGATAATGTTCCTTTTAAGCCAAAGAAGTTTTTGAAAATAAATCCTAATGGTGTTGAAGAAAATGATTTTGTATTTATTCTTGGATATCCTGGTAGAACTTTCCGCCACCGCCCCGCAGATTATATAAAATATCAGCAAGAGTATTTACTGCCATTTACATACGATATAAACAAATTTGCAATTGAAACAATGCAGGAAATTAGCGAAGGCAATCCTACATTAAAGCTTGCATTTGCAAGCCGCATAAAAGGTTTAGCCAACACAATGAAAAATTATTATGGAAAGATTCAGGGATTAAAAAAGATTGATCTTGTGTCGCAAAAATATCAGGAAGAAAAAGCACTCCAAAAGTTTATTGAAAGTAAACCTGAATTGAAATCTAAATTTGGCAACCTGCTTCAGGAAATTCATTTTGTTTATGAGAGTATTAATTCAAATGCTCAAGCAGACTTATGGCTTCGTCAAATTCAAAATTATTCCCCCACTTTGGCAATGGCAAATTTTATTCTAACATACTCCGACGAGATGCAAAAGCCGGAAGCAGAGCGCTCTGCAAATTTTCAGGAGAAAAATTTAAAGAGAACTTTAGAAGGAAGAATGGGACAGCTAGCTTCTTACAACGCTCAGTTTGAAGAAGCAATGCTAACAAAACTATTTACCGATGCTAATTCATTCAAAAAATCTTCCAGAATTGCGGCAATAGATTATTTGTTAGAAGCTAATGGAAATAATGCAGAAGAAGCGTTAACAGATTTTATTGAAAAAAACATCCTCGATTCCAAAATTCTGAATAAAGAAACCGTTAATTCGTTTTTAGGCAAGAAGCCTGAAGAAATAAGCGCAATGCAAAATCCTTTATTCATTTTTGTTAATAAATTAAAACAGCAAATGCTGGTTAACGAAAAGGAAAGCCAGAAGAATGATGGAAGATTAAATAAGCTTTATGCGGATTTAGTTGACGTTAAAATGGAATGGAAGAAAACTAATTTTATTCCCGACGCAAACAGCACTCTGCGTTTAACATATGGCTACATAAGAGGATACAATCCTTCAGATGCTGTTTATCATCAACCGTTTACTTCTATTGATGGTGTAATGGAAAAGAATGCAACCGGCGAAGAAGATTTTGTAATACCAGATAAGCTTAGAACAATTTATAACAAAAAGGATTTTGGAAGTTATTTCAGCAAAAAGCAAAATAAGCTTCCAGTTGCAATGTTGTACAATATGGATACAACTGGAGGAAATTCAGGAAGTCCAATATTGGATGCTTATGGAAATTTAATTGGAGTTAACTTCGATAGAGCTTTTGGTGCTACCATTAACGATTTTGCTTGGAACGAAGCTTACAGCCGTTCCATTGGTGTTGATGTTAGATATGTTCTTTGGGTACTCGATAAATTTTCGGGAGCTTCAAATATTCTAAAAGAAATTGGTATTTAATTTAATAAAGAAAAAAAAAGGAAGCCTTAGCGCTTCCTTTTTTTATAACTTAGAATTCCACAAAGTAGGCAAGCAAACCAACCAATATTAAGATTATACCGCTTATTAATTTTTCACGATGCTCTAAGAAATGTAGTTTCAATTTTTCTACTCCTTTAGAAGCAAAGAGAACCAAGAACATCATTCCTAAAATTGTAACAACAAAGTAAACAATCGAAACAGTCAATATTCCAATCCACCCAATTCGTGCAGCCGTAAAGTAGTACACCTCTACTTCAATGCATGGAGAAAAGAACATGGCTATACTCAATGTTGTTATAATTGCTTGTTTTCCCTTTTTCTTTTTAATCAGCTTATCAACATTTACATGACTATGTTCATGATGCTTTTGATATTTCTCATGTTTATAATCTTGATATAAAAAAAATGCACCTAGAATTATCAAAATAATTGGTGCTACCGTATGAGAAACAAAATGGTAAGATTCCGATAATTTATAACCAATAAAACCAACTACAATTCCAATTATAATTGTGCTTATTGTGTGCGCTATTCCGGTAATTGCGGTAACTGTTAAAGTTTCTTTAAGACTCCAGTTTTCGGACCTGCCAATTGCCACTAGGGGAAGCCAATGACTTGGTATTAATGCATGAACAATACTTAAAAGAAAACTTCCAATAAAAATTTGAATAAGTCCTTCCATAAACATTCCTTTTTACAATTCAATTATATAAAAATTTTACGTAACTATTTGTTTCAGAAGGAGGCGTGTACAAGAGCATCTAATCTGAATGCTTTTTTGCATTGTATTTTGCTTCCAATTCCTATATGTTGATATAAAATTAAGTATTAATTACTCAGGGAACCAACATGAGACCGTTTTGTGTATTATTATTCATTCTTTTACTGCTAGTGGCCGGATGTTCTTCGAAGAACGTAATGATTGATAAAGATTATTCCGAAATTAAAATTTCGAATGGAATTCTATTAATTCCCAAAATCACAAATATTTCATTTCAACAGGATGGAGAGCTTTTTACAAAACCGGAAGTAGACTCAATTAAGAATTACGTTATGAAAATTTATAATGACAAATTCGATCTTTCGTTTAAGAACAACACCACATTCAGCAGAGTTGGATACATCGATTTTGTTAAGAAGCCCGAACTGGTTAAACAAAGTTTTGAATACAAGGATGCAATGCTTACTCTTAACCTGCCCAGCAAGAAATTGCCTTTAGAAGAAACAGCTAATTTGTTCATCCTTTTTATTCAGGATTTTGACCTTAACTTTACACTTTTAGAAATAGATAAATCGGATCCTAAAAAAACATATAGCGCTATAGTTACACCCGGAAATGTGTTGACTGTAAAAGAGGCTAAAAATTCGAAGTACTATCTTGGAATAAAATTTAATTTTGCTATTTACGATCAAAACAAAGAAAAAGTTGTTTCCTACGGTTCACTCAATTCAAAGGAACCTTACACAATTACAGCAGATTTATCGACAATGTTTATTAAACTATTGAACAAGCAGGCCGATTATATAGTTAAAGGAACCCCGTTTGTAAATTAACTGGCATAAAAACATCCGGTAAAGGCTCCTTTATATTTTTTAATAAAGGAATAAACATGAGAAAAATGGCATGGACAGCAGAGTGTAAAATTGGAGTAGAGGAGATAGATTCTCAGCACAGACTATTGTTTGCAATTGCTAACGAATTACTTGATATAGAAAACCCTGTTAGACAGCAAGATGAAATTAGATATTTGATTAGACATCTATTTGATTACGTAGAAAAGCATTTTCAAAGCGAAGAAGATATTTTTGAAAAGAATAATTATCCCGGACTTAAAGACCACAAAGATCGTCATCAAGAAATAATAAACTCAATTAAAAACACCATGAAAGAAGCAAAAAGCATGGCAGAGCTAAAAAGTAGTTTAGATACCATGCTTGAAAAGTGGATTAAAATTCATGTTCAGCTTGAAGATAGAAAATATTCTTCATGGGCTATTTCAAAAGGAATAATTAAGCAGCCTTAGAATAGCTATTTCTTTTTTATTCCCGGTCCTACCATATTTTCGGGCGCTAAAAGCTTATCCAATTCTTCTTTAGATAAAAGATTTTTTTCTAATACTAATTCATAAATTCCACGATTAGTTTCCAATGCTTCTTTTGCAAGCATTGTAGAAGTTTCATATCCAAGAGTTGGATTAAGGGCTGTAACCAATCCAATGCTATTCATTACCAAATCTCTGCATCGCTGCTCGTTGGCAGTAATTCCATCAATACACTTGAATTTAAGAGTGGACATTCCATTCTTTAGCATCTCAATAGATTCGAAAATACTTTGCACAATAACCGGCTCCATAACATTCAATTCCAGTTGTCCTGCTTCTGCAGCAAGTGTTACAGTTAAATCATTTCCAATTACTTTGAAAGCAATTTGATTTACTACTTCCGGAATTACCGGATTAACTTTTCCAGGCATAATTGAAGAACCTGGCTGCATTGGAGGCAAATTAATTTCGAAAAATCCTGTTCTTGGTCCCGAGGATAGTAATCTTAAATCGTTGCAAATTTTTGATAGCTTTACAGCCAATCTCTTTACAGCTGATGAATACATAATAAACGCGCCGGTATCTTGAGTTGCCTCAACAAGATTTTCGGCAAGCACCAAATCTAATCCGGTTACTTCACGCAAACGCTCAACACATTTTTCGCTGTAACCCGGTTCTGCATTAATTCCGGTACCAATTGCAGTTGCCCCCATATTAATTTCAAGGAATAGCTTTGCATTTTGCTCTAAGCGCTTAATCTCTTCACCCAGCATTACAGAGTAAGCTTCGAATTCCTGTCCAAGTGTCATTGGAACGGCATCTTGAAGCTGAGTCCTTCCCATTTTAATAACATGCGAAAACTCCTTAGCTTTTGCATGAAAACTCTCTATGAGAGATTTTAGCACTTCAATCAGTTTTTTGTTACTGTTGATTATTGCAATCTTAATAGAGGTTGGGTATGCGTCGTTTGTAGATTGCGATAGATTTACATGATTATTTGGATGACAATATTTATAATCGCCTCGTTCATAACCTAAAATTTCTAAAGCACGGTTTGCAATTACTTCATTAGCGTTCATATTGGTTGAAGTGCCGGCACCTCCCTGAACCATATCAATTACAAAATGGCCATGATACTTACCGCTGATGATTTCGCGGCATGCCTCAACAATTGCATCTGTAATTGGTTTGGATAAAAGTCCCAAATCGAAGTTTGCTTTAGCTGCAGCCATTTTAACCATTGCAAGCGCTTCAATTAATATTGGATAAAAAGATAATGCCACTCCGCTAATATTAAAATTTTCCAAACCTCGTAAGGTTTGTATTCCGTAATAAACTTCCAATGGAACGTCACGGTCTCCCAATAGATCGTGTTCTTTTCTTGTTCTGCCGGATTGATATTGCGCGGCAAGATTTATAACACGGGTATTCGAAAATTGCATCCTTCTAAATATTACTCTTGCCATTCGCGAAAATATTTTAATTGGCAATGTTGGATGATCTTTTGCAATCTCATAAAACTTTTCTTTTGAAAGCTGAAGTGCTGTTGTGTTTAATGTTGCTCTTGCAGATGTTGTGTGAGGTGAATCGTCAATAAAAGCTCCTTCGCCAAGAAAATCTAATTTGCTAAATATTGTCAAACGCTTTTCATCTCCAAAAGGAGTTTTTTTGAATAACTCAATTTCCCCTTCTGTAATAATGTAAAGATATTTTCTAGTATTGTTTTCTACAAACAGAAGCGAGTTTTGTTTGTAGGTTTCTTCAGTAAAATTTTCTGCCAGTAGTTCTCTCTCCATATCGTTAAGATCACCAAACAGTTCAATATTCTTCAGAAATAAATTAATTTGTTTCGAATCCATCGTTTCTCCATATAAAAAAAATTGTGGGGCAAAAATTAACTAAGGCAAATGGGTTTAGCAACAATTGAAATAACTTATATAGGGAGTTTTAGTTTGAAAGAGATTCCAAATCCTTTGGAGTATCAATATCATTTAAAATGGATGGATAGGGGCACTCCCAAATCTTCTTCTTTGTAAAATGGTCTTCACCTAACAGCTTCAAATTCGATTGGGCGGGCATTGATAAAATGCTATTAGAAATTTCATTTTTGAACATCACAGGGTGCCCCTCTTTTCCTTCAAATGCCGGCTGAATCCAATTGTACTCATCATCAATTTGCTTAACAAGATTTTCATAAAATATTTGCGGATGAAATGGCTGATCGACAAAGTGATACAGTATCCAGTCGGAATCTTTTATTTTTTTAAGTCCGCATTGTAGTGATGTGAACATTCCCTGGTCGTAATTTTGGTTGTTAGCAATAATTACCATGTCTTGTAAAGCAGGATTAAGATTATAGAATTGAGAATTTATTTCAGACAACAATTCTTGATGTTTGTATCCTGTTACAACCACAACCGAGCTACATACCTCCAACATTTTTTCTACTATTGTAACAACAAAAGATTTTCCCCGATATTTTATTAGCGGTTTGAATTCCCCCATCCTGGAAGAATATCCTGCTGCTATTAGTAATCCATTTACATTTTTATTCAGCATAGAAATTTCGATTTTATTTCTTCCACGCTTTGCGGTTTTATCAGTTCATTCCATTTAGTAAGTGAAGCAACATCTTTTAATCCATTGCCGGTAAACAATAGCAATGCCTTTCTATTATCTATGTCATGCGCATTCGAGTATTTTATAAAGCCTGCAAAGCTGGCAGCGCATGAAGGTTCAATAAGCATTCCATAATTATAGGATACATATTTTTGAGCTTCTAAAATTTCTTCATCAGTTACTTCTATTGCCTGGCCATTAGTTTTTACTAATGCATCGTAAGCCATGTAAAGATTGCGCGGAGCTCCCGCACATATTGAATCCGCTATACTGTTTGCCTGACGGTATTCAAAATTTTGGGATTGAGAATATCTTACAAGCGCATTGCTTCCGGATGCCTGAACCGCAATTAATTTAGGCAATTCTTCAATCCAGCCCAACTGCTTCAATTCCCAAAGGCCTTTGTACAGCCCCGAAATAATTACTCCGTCGCCAACAGGCACAAAAATTATTTCCGGCATTTCTCCTTTTGACGAAATAAAAATATCGTAAGCTGACGATTTCTTCCCTTCGATAGTTAAAGGGTTATAAGCAGTATTTCTGTTGTACCATTTTTTTGAATGTGATATTTCCAAGCAGGTATCGAAAGCTAAATCGTAATCCCCCTCAACAACAATAATCTCGGCGCCATAGGATTGTATTTGAATCCGTTTTGCATCGGGAATATTCTTTGGTACAAAAATGCATGACTTCAAACCTAATCTAGAGCAAACTCCAGCTAACGAAGAGCCTGCGTTTCCGGTTGATGCTGCAGAAATAAAATTGATTCCAAGCTCAATAGCTTTTAAAGCGACCAAATTTGTAGCGCGGTCCTTAAATGATAACGTAGAATTTCTTGTATCGTCCAACACTAAAAATTCTTTTCCACCGTAGAAAAAGGATTGAAGCAGATTGTTAGGCAACGATATTCTGTTAAGCTCACTTTCGCTTATTCCAAATGGCAATCCATTCTTAAATTCCAGAGGCCACAGAGAATTGTACTGCCAAAATTTTCCAGGCTCAAATTTTAGGATGCTTTCTTTAGAATGATTCTTACCAATTGAATCGTAATCATAATTTATAAGAAGAACTCCACGGAGAGGTTTGTTCTTTTCTACTTTACCGCAAAGGGGACAAAGATAGATATTGTTTTTTTCTATCTCGGCACTGCTGTAAATTTTTTCACAATCGAAACACTTGTAAATGTAGTTATTCATTATATCCTTTTAATGCTAGAAGAATCTCTTACCTTATTAAGTAGGAGATTCTTCGCTTCGCTCAGAATTAATTACATGGTTAAGCCCATAATTGCTTTTGCAGTATGAAGACGGTTTTCGGCCTCGTCGAATACAATTGAAATATTGGGATCATCTAGAATTGCATCTGTAACTTCATTGTTTCGGTCTGCCGGAAGCGCATGCATTAATTTTACATTTTTGTCTGCCAGTTTAATTCTCTTATCGTCACAAATCCATCCCTTATACTTTTCAAGATTGCTCTTCATTTCTTTTTTACATTCATCCTCGTTTGCTAAATAATGTTCCTCATCATAAAATCCAAATCCGCCCCAGTTTTTAGGAACAACAATATGAGCACCTTCAAAAGCTTCATCCATATCGTTTGTAAAGCGCAAGCTTCCGCCCCCCTCTTTAGCATTCAATTGTGCTTTTTCAACAATGTTTTTACTTAATGGAAATTCCTTTGGATGGGCAACTGTAACATCTATTCCGTATCGAGGGAATAACAATATTTGTGTTTGGGGAACACTCAATGGTTTTGAGTGTGTTGTTGCGTATGCCCAAGATACAGTTACTTTTAATCCTTTTGTATTTCTTCCAAGGTGTTCAAAAATTGTCATCAAGTCGGCAAGTCCTTGGAATGGATGATAAACATCATCCTGAAGAGACATTACAGGCTTGCGTGAATTTGCAGCAAGCTCTTCCAAATATTTATTACCAACACCATAAAAGCAATTACGGCAGGCAATTCCATGCCCCATTCTGCTTAGAATTATTGCAGTATCTTTAGCAACTTCTCCATGAGTAATTTGCATTTTATCCGGAGTTAAATCGTGAGCATGCCCGCCAAGCTGGGTCATTCCGGCTTCCATGCTGTTTCTTGTTCTGGTGGATTGCTCAAAGAACATCATGAATAATGTTTTGTGAGGAAGCCACAATGTTGGCTCCTCTGCATAAAACTTTTTTTTCAAATCGAATGATGTATCGAAAACTATATCCAGTTCTTCTTTTGTCCAGTTATCTTCTGTTATAAAATGTCTTCCTTTAAATCTTGTTTCCATGTTTCCTCCTTAAAATCAATTCGTAAAAATACTTTGTAGTTTTTGGCTTTCTAAAATCCAATTTTATTCTTGTTCTTTTTCTCTTCTCTCATCAATTCTTTAATGGCTTCAAAAATAACTTGAAACTGAGAGTCGTACTTTTCTTCGAGCTTATTTAATTTTTCCAACAAAACTCTATGAGAGTAAATCATCTTCCGCAATTCAACAAACGCTCTCATAATCTGTATGTTAACTTGAATTGCCTTTTTACTTTTAAGAATGGAAGAGAGCATTGCAACTCCTTGTTCCGTAAATGCTAAGGGCATTTTGCGAATTCCGCCCCAACTTGATATCACATATTGTGACTTCAAGTTCTGGAACTCTTCTTTATTGATCTGAATCATAAAATCTGACGGAAATCTTTCGATATTCCTCCTAACAGATTGATTCAAAGCTCTTACTTCCACTCCATAAAGATCTGCTAAATCCCTGTCGAGTATAAATTTTACTCCTCTTATTAGATGTATTCTCGCTGAAATATTTTCCACAGTAATTAATGACGAATTAATCCGTTTCATTTTATTTGGTTTTATTACTATAAATATTTTCTTAAGTAAAGATTACTTCTGCTTTGATAATTCCAATGGCAGCAGCGAATAAAACCGTGTTGCTTTCAATAAATCATTCAATACAAGTACTTCTTTTGATGAATGAGATAATTCCTCTTTACTCGGAGCAAATCCAATTGTTGGAATTCCGAAATGCCCTGCCGTTGCAACTCCGTTTGTAGAAAAGCTCCATACGCCGCTCTTTGCTTTTCCAATTGCCGCCTTCGATGTTTTCATTGCAGCATCTACCAAAGGATGCTTTTCATCGTAAAACCAAGTTGGGAAATATGCTTCTTGAACAAATTGAGTTCCTTTCCAGCTGGTTCCTTCCACATTTGGAATTGTAACTTTTGCATCTACTTTATGTTTCTTAATTATCTCTTTCAATTCCTTAACAACACTATTTTTATTTTCTCCAATTGTCATTCTTCTATCCAAATGAATTTGGCAGAAATCTGCAACAGAGCACATCGATGGAGCTTTGGAGGTAATATTGCTAACCGTTATTGATCCTTTGCCCAATGGTTGTTTCGGTTTTAATTTTTTATCAAGCTTGACAATCTCTTGAACAATTGGCATTAATTTATAAATTGCATTTACACCTTTATGATTATGCGCGCCGTGTGCAGATTTTCCGGTGGCTGTAATTTTAATTTCCATTCGTCCACGCTGACCTCTGTAAACTTTCAGATCTGTCGGTTCTCCAAGAAGTACAAAATCTGGTTTAATATTTTCATTCTGGATTATATGATAAAGAGGATAACCGTCGGCATCTTCTTCCAATACAGAACCAACTACGTAAAGAGTAAATGGCAAGTTATTTCCATAAATAGCTTTTAACACTTTACCGGCAATCATAAAACCGGCCATTGCAGGTTTTTCATCTACGGCACCGCGGCCATATAATTTTCCATTTTCAATTTCTCCGGCAAAGGGAGGATGAGCCCAATTTTCAGTTTCGGTTACTTTAACAGTATCTATATGAGCATCGAACATAATTTTAATTGGCCCGTTGCCTATACGCCCAATTGCATTTCCAAAGCCATCGTGATATGCTTCGTCGAATCCATATTCTTTCATCTTGCCAACAATAAATTCAACAATCTCTTTTTCTTCACCGCTGTAACTTCTAATTTGGATTAGTCTTTGAATTAGTGAATAAAGATTTTCTTTTTCGGCTTCAATTGCTGCAAATAAATTTTCTTTTGTTGTCATATTATATCCTCTACATTAATTTTTATGGAACGCGGATAACGCTGATTTAGCGGATCACCGCAGATTTTTTATTTTGATTCATAAAAACTTTTCTTTTGAATTCCGGGTGCTTTCCAAAATTGAATAGCAATCCTACCTCTTTATCTGTAGCTTTTAAATAATTTATTAACTGCGCTTCATGCTCCTCGCAAATTGCTTCTGCTGCTTTTAATTCCAAAATAATTGTATCATTTACAATTAAGTCCGCGTAGTAATCGCCCACATCATAATTAAGGTAATGTACTTTTATGTTTTTTTGGCTTTCTACTTTAAAACCCATTCTAGTTAATTCTATTCTTAATGAATTTTCGTAAACCTTTTCTAAGAATCCATAACCGAGTATATTGTAAACTTTGTAAAACGCCTCTATAATTTTTTCTGTCAAATCCGAATGCAATATTTTTGTTTTATCCGTGCTCATCCGCTTAATCCGCGGCATCCGCGTTCTATTTTTTTATTTCTCTTCTTTCATTTCCAGTGCGTTTGTAGGACAAACTTGAGTACAAATTCCGCATCTAACACACAAATCTGGGTTCAATGTAAGCACATCTTTTATCTCGAGCGCTTCGTGAACACAAATTTTTACGCACGCGCCACACTTATCGCAAACACCAATATCAACAGTAGGCACTACTTGCTTGCCTTGATAAAGAATATACTCTTCTCTTTCATCTTGATTATGATAAACACCCTTTAACTCTTCAATAGAAGCATATCCATGTTCGTCCATCCATTTGCTCAAATCTTTAGCCAGCTTTCCATAAACGTTTTGTCCCTTAAGAATTGATAGAGTGCATACCTGCACCGCAGAAGCGCCCGCCATAATATATTTTACAACATCTTCGGCAGTGCGAACACCTCCAACTCCAATAACTGGTTTTTTCGACAAAGAATAAATTGATGCCACAAAATGCAAACCAATTGGTAATATTGCGCGGCCGCTCATCCAGCCCCGGCCATCGTTACTTCCAAGATATGGTTTGCATGTTTCGATATTAAAATCCAACGCGGGACCAACGCTATTAATAGCAATATACCCGTCAACAACATCATCAAGCATTTCAATTGCTAATGGCAAATCCGAAACAGCCGGACTGAATTTTGCGAACACAGGCACATCGATATTGTTTTTCAAGGCTTCGGCAGTCTTACGCAAATTTCCGGCATCCTTGTCTATATAATGAATTGAAAATTCAACCGCGTCAATTAATCCGGTGCCTTTTAATTCCTTTCCAAGAGTTTCTAAATCGCTGGGGGAATAACCAACAGATGCAATTACCGGCGCATCCAGAGTTCGAATTCTTTTTAATTCATGTTCAATAAATTCTTTGTAATCAACTTCGGACCACAATTCTGCGTTCAATAAATTATTTGGCGCAAAGTTCGAGATGTTTGGAATGGGAACTTTAGCCGCATTTACACTAATTGTTTTTACAACCAATCCTCCCGCGCCACCATCTTTTGCTCGCTTGAGCATTTGGTAATTAGCCGCTGTTGGTCCTGCTGCTGTGAAAATTGGATTAGAGAAAGTAATTCCATAAATAGTTGTTTGAAGGTTTGCCATAGTAGTTATTTTCTGTTGGATAGTTGAAGTTCTTTGGCAGTATCTTTTACTGCATCAATAATTTGTTTGTAGCCTGTACATCGGCAAAGATTGCCAGCGATTGCATCTTTAATTTCTTCTTCGTTTGGATTTGGATTCTCTTCAAGAAGTGCATAAGCAGATAAAACCATTCCCGGCGTACAAAAACCGCATTGAACGGCACCATGAATTAAAAAGTTTTTTTGAAGTGGATGCAATTCATCATCGTGTGCAATTCCCTCAATAGTAACTACTTTGCAATCTTGAACCTGAGCTGCAAGAACTAAACATGAATTTACCGCCTTGCCATTTACTATTACTGTACAAGCGCCGCATTCACCAACACCGCATCCTTCTTTAGTTCCGGTAAGATTTAATTTTTCTCTCAGCAAATCTATTAATCGAATGCTTGGTTCTGTATCAACGCTTACTTCTTTTCCATTTAAATTGAATTTTAGATTTATCATTTTTTCCACATGCCGAACGCATTCATCATTACAAAAATCTATATGCGTTCTAATCCTTTTAATAATTGATAAAACATTTGTTGAACAACCGGCAATTTGTATGCGCTGGACCAGCGTAATCCGGTAACGCTTAAAATTTCCTCTCCCATTTTGCTGGAAAGAGATTTCATAAGTTCATCGTTAAACTCTTTTCCTTTTGCAAACTCCTCTAATTTTGGAAAGCGGGAACCAATTGGGGTAACAGCTCCGCTAGCAATCCGAATATCTTCAACTGTTCTATTTATAATTTCCGTTAGCACTGCCAAAGTTATTCTACTAATTGCAACGGCTCGGCGGCGTCCTAATTTGTAAAAATCACCTACATAATTTTCGGATGGAATTGGAATATTAATTTGGGTTACAATTTCATCATGCTTCAATTGTGTTTTGTATGGCCCTTCAAGAAACTCTTTCATCGAAACTTCACGCTTTGAATAGAGAGACTCGATAATTAATGTAGAATTATAAACAAGCAAAGCCGGAACAGTATCTGCGCATGGTGCATTGTTTACAAAGTTGCCAGCAATTGTAGCGCGGTTTCGAATTTGCAAGCTTCCAACAGTCATGGATGCTTTTTTTAGAATTGGAAGTTTAGAGGCAATTAATTCGCTGCTGCATATTTGTGCAAATGTTACCGCAGAACCAATTAAAATTTTTCCCTTATCTTCCTTAATCTCTTTTATGTCGGCAATCCGGTTTACATCTATCAATACCGCGGTATCAACAAATCTTTTTGAGCCCTGCTTAATACCGGCTATTACATCTGTTCCGCCTGCAAGAATTTTTGTATTCTCTTTCTGCTCTGAAAGAAGATGTAAAACTTCATCCAAAGATTTAGGAATTAATACTTCACATTGAGCATTCATCATTGGCTGCCTCTCTTTAAATCCAAGGGGCGTAGTTTTTTACCAAGCAGCACCTCTTCCAAATTTATTGGCAAATTAAAAAATCTTTTTCCTAGCGCATTGCAAACTGCATTTCCAATTGCCGCGGCTGTTAATTCCAGAGTAGGCTCTCCTAAAGATTTTGCACCCCAAGGACCATAGCTTTCATTTCCTTCAATAAACATTGGCTTTATTACATCAATATCTTTTGCTGTTGGAATTAGATATTGATCAAAATTCAATTCGCGTATCATTCCGTTATCCGATGTTATCTCTTCAAGAATTCCGTATCCGGCTCCTTGAGTAACACCTCCATAAACTTGTCCTAGTGCGCCTACTTTATTTATCACTGTTCCGGGATCGTGCACAGCCGTAATATGATTTAAATAAACTTCTCCGGTTCCGGTGTTCACACTCACTTCTGCCACATGGCATCCATAAACGTAAGTGAAGTAAGCATCTCCTTGACCAGTATGCTCGTTCCAGCTAACTGTAGGACTTTGATACCATCCGATTGTTGCTAAATCTTCCTTTTTCTGGATGGCCCATTTTACCACATCGGTAAATTTTGCAATCATTCCTTTTTTTCGAGAGAACACTAGATTTTCTTTGAATGAAACAAAATCTTCATTGCTCAACTTTAATTCTTCACGAACAATTTTTTCTAAACGAGAGTGAATAAATTCGGCAGCGCTTTTAACGGCTCCCCCTCCCATCAATGTTGAACGGGATGCAACAGTTGGGCCTCCGTCAGGAATTTTAGTTGTATCCATTTCTAAGTAAATAATTTTATCTGTGCTCACACCAAGTACTTCAGAGGCAATTATCGAAAATGCTGTTCTAAGTCCTTGACCATTTTCGGTTAATCCGGATAAAAGTAAAACCGTTCCATCTTGTTGAACTGAAATGTAAGCGGCAGTCTTATCTAATCCTTCGGCGCCTAAAGAGCATCCTCTAAAACTTACTGCCAGTCCAATTCCTTTTTTAATTATCTGATCCGGATCGATAAACTGATCTGATTTGAAAATTGGTTCTTCAAAAACATATTCTTTAGTTACAGCTTTTTCTTTCTTGTTAGATTTCCATTTAGCCGTAAAATTAGAATAGTTAACAGCCTTATCTAAAACAGCCATTAAGTTTACGTCGTGGTCTTTTAGTTTTTGTCCGGTAGATGTAACCGATCCATTTTTCAATCCATTAATTTTACGAATTGCATCCGGAGTAACACCAACTTTAAGTGCAATTTCATCCATCAAAGATTCTTGTGCAAAAATTGGTTGGGGCGAACCAAAGCCTCTCATTGCACCGGTGTATGGATTGTTTGTATAAACAGCGCGAACATCGGTCTGAACATTTTCAATTTCGTATGGTCCCGTAGCCTGAACTACCGAGCGCCAGGTTACAAATGGACTCATTGAGCAATAAGCTCCTCCGTCTGCAAGAAGGTCTATCTTCATAGACTTTATCTTGCCATCATTCATGAATCCTACTTTGTAGTTCATTATATAAGGATGACGCTTGTACGATTCAAGAATGGAATCTTCTCTTGAATAACGAATTTTTACAGGTTTGTTAGTTTTAATTGCTGCAACAGCAGCGCGCGAAGAAAGAATACACATTGTATCATCCTTACCGCCGAACGAGCCACCCATCTGAGCTTGAATTACTTGCACTTTTTCTTGCGGCAGATTAATAACCGAAGCAACAAATCTTCTTACAGTAAATGGATTTTGAATACTGCCAATAATTTTTATTCCATCCTGGCCAAGAGGAATTGCTATTACAACTTCGGCTTCGATGTAGGCATGCTCTATTAATTGTGTTGAATATGTCTGCTCTAAAATTTGATCACTCTCGGCAAATCCCTTTTCCACATCACCTTTACGTAACGGATGATGTACAATTAAGTTACTTTCAAATTCGGGATGAATTAGTATAGCATCATTATCAAGAGACTTGGTTGGATCTGTAATAGTTGGGAGCGGATCAAAATTTACTTTTACCTTTTTAATTAACTCTCTTAGCTTAACTTCATCGTCTCCAACAATCATTGCTATAACATCACCGGGAGTAACAACTTTATCGGAGCAAAAAATTGGCTGATCGTTTTTTATCATTCCAACTTTTTTTGCGCCGGCTATACTATCACTAGTTATAATTGCGGTAACCGCACTATCATTTTCAATTTCTGAAAAATCGATTGAATTAATTTTGGCATGACTGGCGTTGATTCTTAACATAACGGAATGAAGCATTCCATCAATTTTATAATCGTCGGTAAATTTGGCCCGTCCGGTTACTTTATCAAAGCCATCTTCTCGAATAACCGACTTGCCAACAACAGAAAAGTCTTTCGTCATTTTAGTTCTTAGTTTTATTATTCAGTTTGTTATACAGCCTTTCACCTTGGTTGAAGATTGAGTTTCTTATTCCATTTTCATCTACTCCAAATAAACAAAATTCTTTCATCAAATAATTGCCATTTTGCAAAACAGTATGAATTGGGCTCTCTAACATTCCATAAATAAAATGCCCCCAAAAATTTTCATTGTTCAACGGTGTTGGAGGAACATAATCCCAAACAATTAAATCTGCACGGTCATTTTCTTTGATAGAGGGGAAATCGGAAAAATATTTTTTTATGAATTCAAGCTGATCGAAGTAAATTCTTTTTATTAATGCCATCGATTGCTCAAAGCTCATAGATTGGTTGCGAGCCGTTAAAAATATTTGCTTAAAAGACTTTGCTATGTTGGAATGCATTCCATCAGTACCAAGTAAAAATGGAATTGTGTTGGGTATTTTTATGAATTGAGGCAGCCCAACTTTGTTATTCATATTCGAATCTAAGCAGAAAGCAAGCGCAATGTTGGCTTCGCTAATCTTAATAAAATCTTTTTCTTTAAGGTGAACTCCATGAACAAGAATTCCCTTTTCGTTCATAAGCTTGTATTTTTTTAGTCTATTGATTGGTGAAGCGCCGGCATATTCCAGACTTAATTTAATATCGCTTTCATCTTCGGCCACATGCATGTGAATTCCCAAATCGTACTCTTTAAGAAGTTTATAAGCCTCCTCAAGAGTATCTTCGGACAAAGTGAATGAGGCATGAAGTCCAAGCATGCATCTAAATTCCTCATCCAGCTGGGAAGTAAAAAAATTCTTGTTTTCGTTAAGTCCGGCAGCTGCTTTATCCGATCCATTTCTGTCTGTGGACTCAAAACAAAGAACACCGCGCAAATTAAAATCCATAAGAACTTTTCGAATAGTAGATAAGCTGTTTTCAACTTGGTCCTGCGAGGAATGGTGATCGAAAATATATGTAACACCATTTCGAATAGAGTCAATTGCGGCCATTTGCGCCGAAGCGGTAATCATATCTTTATCCAACGCACGGTCTATCTTCCACCATAAATTGTGAAGTATATTTTGAAAATTTCCGAAGTCTCCTTTTAATGGCAGACCTTTTGCCAGTCTTGAATAAATATGATCGTGAAAATTTGCAAATGGAATTGTTACAACTCTTCCAAAAACATTTAGAGAGTCTTTGCCAACTTTATCGGGATTTTTTTGATATGTCTTGTAACTCTTTGCACGAATTTTGGAAATTTTTCCATTGGTGATTATAATGTCTCCAAATAATGGAAATATGTCTTCCCCAATTACCTGACAGATCCAGGCATTTTCGATAGTGGTCGTATTTTTTTTCATTCTCTTCTCCTAAACACTTTTAATAAACTCACCTGAATAAATAGAATCTGTATTGGAAATTAATTTCCCCTTCAAAAAAGTCTTTTCAACTAAGGCATTAAACTGAACATTGTTAAAAGGTGTGTATTTACCTTTTGAGTGCATTTTAAGAGAGTCTATTCTATTGCTCTTCCAAAGATTAAGTAAAACAATATCTGCATCGAAGCCTTTTTGTATTCTTCCCTTATCCGCAATTCCAAAGTATTGGGCGGGATTTGTAGAAAGCAATTTAATTGTTTGCTCTAAGGTTATTTTTGCTTTTAAGAATCCCTCGCTAAACAAAAAAGGAACTCTATGTTCAACTCCAGGAATTCCCCCATATACTTCCCAAAAATTTTCCGAAGATTTTTCTTCTTGTGGATTACAACCGGCATGATCTGTAGTTACAAATTCAATTGATCCATCTGCCAAACCTTTCCAAAGCGCTTCTTTGTCTTCTTCGAATTTTACAGGTGGAGCTGTTTTCAAATAATTTCTAATTTCTTTATTCTCAAAATCTTTTTGAGTAAAATATAGATAGTGCGGGCAAGTCTCGGCCGTTATTTTTACCCCTCTATGCTGTGCATGCTTAATAGATTTCAATGCCAAAGAAGAACTAAGATGAACTATGTGAACTTTGCAATTAGTTTTTTCGGCAATTGAAATTAATTTATCTACTGCAGATGCTTCGGCCTGAATATCCCGGCTTTCGCAATATGCATGATAATCGTTTCTGTTCATGGATTTAAAACGCTTCTCTTTGAAAGCAATGAGATCTTTATCCTCGGCATGAACGGCCATTGTTTTTCCGGTTGCAGAAATTACTCCGGCAATAAATTCCAATTGCTCTAGTTGAAGATCCTTAAAAGTATCCATTCCGGAAGTCATGTAAACTTTAAATCCGGCAGCGCCTGCTAAAGATAATTCTTCAACATTTTTTTTAATATCGTTTTGGTTAAAATTGTTTCCGGCAATCCCTCCCCAAAATAAATAGTCTACATAACTTCTTCCTTTAAGGGCATTTTGCTTTTTAATAAAATTAACAAGATTAGTAACCGGAGGAATTGAAGTGCAGGGCATATCAATAACTGTTGTAGTGCCGCCGAAAGCAGCACTTAGGGAACCATGTTCAAAATCCTCGCGGAATTCATATCCCGGAGTATTAAAGTGAACATGAGAATCTATAGCGCCGGGAATTGCCAATAAAAATTTAGTATCATCATCACTTTTGGAATACTCGCCAAGAATTAAATTTCTCTTCTCTTTTTCTTTTATGTCATTCCAATCGAATAATTTTTCACACTTTGGTTTTATCTCTTTAATTTTAGAGCCGAAGTGAATATCGCAAAGCTGAAGCTTATTCTCATTTATGTTAACGAGAACATCTTTAATAATATTTGGTTTTTTACCATCCATTACTTCATTGCATCCATTTTATTTTACTTGAGCAACTTTGCTATTAAAATCATCAATTAACTTATCCCAAACAGGAACAATAGAGAATCTTTCCTTCCAATAATTTTCGTTGTACCATTGAGCGTTTAGTTCTTCAACCGTTTTTCCCTGCTGTTCAACCCAAGTAAAATATTTCGAGTTATGAATTCTCTTTTTATCACTATAACTAAGTTCGGCAAAGTTATCTGTTCCCTGCCTTTTTAAAATGGAATACCAATCAAGCCCAGCTTGATTAACCGAATAAGCACCCCATTGACTATTCATCTCTTCTAAACGTGAATTATACATCTCCACAGAATCTGTAAAGATTGTGAAGATTATATCATTCTCATTCATTTCGTAATACTTTGCTAATTTAATTGCACTAATCATATTGCTAATTCCCGAAATGCCAAGCAAAGGAAGCTTTGAAATTGCTTCTTCGTTAACTCCAATGCTTTGCAAATAGTGATGACCGGCCGGTTCGTTGAATAAGCGCATTATCTTTAATGGATCTTCATCGTCAATTGCAGTAACTGCATCTGTGTTCTTAACATTGTGAATCCATGGAATGTGTTTATCTCCAATGCCTTCAATTCTGTGAGCGCCAAAACCATTTAACAATAGTGTGGGGCACTGCAATGCTTCGGAGGCAGTAACCTTAACATGAGGAAACACTTCGCGCAGGTAATCTCCCGCGGCAATTGTTCCCGCAGATCCTGTTGCACTTACATATCCGCTTAGTCGCTGGCTATCTGTTTTTATTTGATTAAATACTTTTTCAATTTCGTGCCCGGTAACAGTATAATGCCATATTGGATTTCCCATTTCGGCAAACTGATTGAATATTAGATACTCATCGCTTTTGTTTTCAAGTTCATGACACTTATCATAAATTTCTTTTACATTACTTTCGCAGCCATGCGTTGCATAAATTTCGGCTCCCATATTTTTAAGCCACTCAAATCTTTCCTTGCTCATTTCTTCGGGAAGTATTGCAACTCCGTGTACAGAAAGAAGTCTGGAATTAAAAACACCACCTCTGCAGTAGTTTCCCGTTGATGGCCAAACAGCTTTATGATATTCCGGATTGAAACGGCCGGTTACCATATAAGGAGCCAGGCATCCATATGTTGCGCCAACTTTATGCGCGCCTGTAGGAAAATATTTTCCAACTAAGCCAACTACTCTGGCCTTTATTCCGGTTATTTCTTTGGGTATTTCAAAATAATTTATTCCACCTATCTTTCCAGTAGCAGGATCGTTTCTCCAATTAATTCTAAACAGATTAATAGGATTTATTTCCTGCATTCCAACATCCTTTAATTTGTTTTGAATGTAATCAGGAATTGTATTTGGGTTTTGAAGCTCGGAAAACTTTGGAAGTATAATCTTTTCTCTTTTGCACCGTTCAATCGTTTTGTTCAAGTATTCCTTATTCTCAATATTCCATGACCAACTTTCCATTTAATCTCCTAATTATTTTCAGTATTGTATAACGATAATAAAACTTTTTCGGGTGTTAACGGTGAATTAAATTTAATATCCATTTGTGGATTAAATGCTAACATTGCATTCATAAGTGCAAAGTAAACTCCAATTCCATACATTAATGGAGGCTCACCAATTGCTTTAGAATTTAGAGGGCCCGTCTGCCCTTTTTTTACATTGTGTTCATCATTATTCAAAAAGTGAACAGATAATTCTTTAGGCATGGCATGAATGTCTGGTACTTTATAAGTAGAAAGTGCATCGGTTAAAAGCTTGCCCTCATTATTCAAAATTAGTTCTTCACATGTCATCCATCCAATGCCTTGAACAATTCCCCCTTCGGCCTGTCCAAGATCTATAGCTTCATTTAAGGACTGGCCAAAATCGTGAACCACATTAACGGAATCGACTTCATAAATTCCTCGGATGCAATCCAAACTTACTTTAATAACTGCGGTACCGTAAACATGATAAGCAAAAGGATTTCCTTTATTAGTCTTTGTATCAAAATAAATATCCGGCGTTGCATGGTGCGCCTGAGCAGTAAGACTAACTTGCGTTAAGTAAGCTTTTCTTACCAAGTCCATAAAGGTCAAAAGTGTTGGCTCCCCTTCGTAAAAAACTTTTTCGTTCTTAAAAGATATTTTAGAAATATCATCTTCGCCTAATTCTTTAGCGGCAACTTTCTGCAGTCTTTTATTTAAAATATTGCACGCATCAATTACCGCAAAGCCATTTAAATCTGTTCCTTTGCTTGCGGCAGTTGGTGAAGTATTCGAAACACGTGACGTATTGGTTGTTTCTACTTTTATTCTATTTTCGCTCACACTCAATGTTCTGGCAGCAATATGCTTTAATTTAGCGTTTACTCCCTGTCCCATTTCCACAGCAGCCGAGCTTATATTAATGCTTCCATCCGTATAAATATGCACAAGTGCCGAGGCCTGATTTAAGAATGTTGTAGTAAAAGAAATTCCAAAACAGATTGGCATTATAGCCGCGCCTTTTTTAATAAACTTATTGGATGAATTAAATTCATCTATCTCTCTAAATGTTTTGTCAAACGAATAAATCTCGTCTAGCTTTTTAAAGCAATTAGATGCGCTGCAATTAACTGCTTTTTGTCCAAATGGAAATTCATCCTTCTCTTTCAATAAATTCTTTTGTTGAATAACTGTAGGATTTACACCCATAATATTTGCGGCTTTATAAATAGCGGATTCAATTACAAACATTCCCTGCGGCCCGCCAAAACCTCTAAATGCTGTATTGGGAGCTGTGTTTGTTCGGCAGCTTAATCCAACTGTTTTTACATTTGGAATGTAATATGAATTGGTGCAATGAAAAAGTGTACGGTCAAGAATTGCGGGAGATAGATCTGCCGAAGCGCCTGCGTTTTGAAAATAAGTTGCTTCGAATGCAATAATTTTTCCATTCTTATTCAACCCAATTTTATAATCCGATGAATAGGGATGCCGCTTTCCGGTAATACGAATATCATCCTGCCGGTTAAGTATTAATTTAACCGGAGTGTTTAATTTATATGCTGCCAGCGAGGCCATACAAGCCCAAGAGGTAGCCTGATCTTCTTTACCACCAAATCCTCCCCCTAAACGTTTAACATCAACCTCAATCATGTGCATTGGAAGGGCAAGAATTCGCGCTATCATCCTTTGAACCGCGGTAGGAGCTTGAGTTGCCGAAATAACTTTTATTCCACCATTTTCGGTTGGAATAGCTAAAGAGCCCTGAGTTTCTAAATAAATATGTTCTTGAGCGCCGCTATCAACAGTTCCTTCAACAATATAATCGCAATCTTTCCATGCTTCATCTACGTTTCCAATTTCAAATTTTCGGGGAGGAATAATAAGAGATTTTTTTTCTGCAGCCTCTCTTGGATTTATAACTGGCTGAAGCTTTTGATAAATAGCATGAATTTTTTTTGATGCCGCATGCGCGTTTAAATATGTATCTGCAACTACAATAGCAATTGGATGACCAATGTAGTGAACTTCCTCAAAGGCAAATAAATTTTCGTCTGCAATAATTCCCCCAATTTGGTTCTCACCTGGAATATCTTTTGCGCTTATTACTCCAGCAACGCCTTCAGATTTTAATGCATCGGCAAAATCAATTTCTAAAATTTTACCATGAGCAATTGGAGAATAATATACATACCCAAACAATGTGCCTTCAGGTGGAGTAATATCGTCAACAAATTTAGATTCACCCCTAACATGCTTAACGGAATCGTAATTTTTCATTTTGCATTCTCCTTATTAACCGCAAAGGAGCTCTCGTTGATTTGGTTTGGGAAGAGCATTATAAAATGAGCAAAAATTAATTGACGCAGAAGCAATCTTTTATATTCGGCAGATCCTCGCGCATCGCTTATTGGAGAAATTTCACTCATTGCTATTTCAACAGCGTTCAATATTGTTTCCATGTTAACTTCACTGCCGCATAAAAACTCACAAGTCCTTTGCAAAAACAATGGTATGGGCGCAACACCTCCGGCCGAAAGTCCCACGCAAGTTATTTTATTTTTCGACATTGTAAATGCAATTGTAGAGTTAACGCTGGCAATATCTAAATAGGTGCGCTTCGAAACTTTTTCGAAATTAAAAAACAATTTCTTTGGAGGAATTGGAAAAGTTACCCATTCAACCCTTTCCCCTTTTTTTAGATCAACCGTTTTGTAGCCCTTATAAAAATCTCTAAGGAATATAGATCTCTTTTTGCTTCCTGCTAAATGCAGTTCGGCATCAAGTGCAATTAATATATTTGTTAAATCTCCTATTGGAGATGCATTAACAATATTGCCGGCAACCGTTGCTCTGTTTCGTATTGGCAGCGATCCAAATAATTCCAACTGCTTTTGCAGCGATGGGAAATGCTTTTGGATTATTTTAGATTCCAAAACCTGTTGAATAGTTGAAGCCCCTCCAATTTTAATTTGGTTACTTGTTTTTACAATTTGGTTTGGAATATTTGCCGATGAAGCAAAGTAGGCTTTCGATTGAACAATATTTTCCCATTGCTGAACGTACAAGTCTGTACCACCACTAACAAAATAGGAAGCCAGTTTTGTTTTTGAAGGAATACTTTTTATTGCCTTTACATCTTTAACTACAGTTTTAAAATATGCGGGGATAAAATTAGAGGCTATTAATCTGTCTACTTGTTTTAGATTTTGGGGCGCTGCTTCAAACGCATTTATAGATTTTTCAACGGCGCGAACAATTCCATTATATCCGGTGCATCTGCAAATATTTCCGCCGAGTGAATTAACAGCGCTATCAATGTCCGGTTTTATCGCATTCAAAAAGTATCCGGTCAACGAAATAACAAATCCCGGTGTACAAAATCCGCACTGTGTTCCCCCCTCTTCAACCATTGCTTTTTGAATTGGAGAGAGATCAATTTGGTTAAGTCCTTCAACAGTCACAATATGTTTTCCATGCGCATCCTGCAGAGGCATAAGGCAAGAATTAATAGATTTGTAATTAAGGGTACTCTTAATTAATTCACCAATAAGAATTGTGCAAGCGCCGCAATCACCTTCACGGCATCCTTCCTTTGTTCCGGCTAATCTTTTCTCTTTTCGAATGAAATCGAGAAGGACCATTGAAGGGCTTTTATCTGTAATAATGTGCTGGTTGTTTAGAATAAATTCAATCATAGTAACCTCGGTGGAATTATAAGCTCTACAATCCACTCAATTAAAAATAAGAACGATCTCATACTTAAATTAGTATTTTGAAATCGGTAAATCAAAACTATTCTTTTACTTTTGATTGGTTTTGCAAAGCCTATTTTTTTTCATCTGTTGATGTAGCAAATTTCTATTGCCACAAAGGTGTAACTGCTATAATTTTATTGACGAAATTTTGGATTAGAATGAATAAAGAAGTTTGGAAAAGAAATCTTTTCTACTTATCAATTGCTCAGTTTATTTACAGGTTGGGAACCCGCAGCTTAATTCCATTTCTTCCTTTGTTTATAAAAGATATTGGAAAGACCTCACTTGAAGAAACTGCTTTATGGAGCGGATGGATTTTTGCCTCGCCATTTATAATATCTTTTTTTACAACTCCATTTTGGGGAACGGTTGGGGATAAACATGGTAGAAAAATTATAGCAATTCTTAGCATGCTTGGCTTTGCACTTTCTCAAATGGCAATGAGTTTTTCAACTTCACTTTTATTCTTATTAATTGCTTCATCTGTTCAGGAGTTGTTTGGGGGCGCCTATCCCGCAGCTATATCTTTGACCGCATCCAACACACCAAAGGAAAAGACTGCCGATGCTTTGGGATATCTTCAATTTGCTAATTCTTTGGGTAATGTTGTTGGACCAATTCTGGGAGGTGTTCTTGCGGATCTGTTAGGATTTAGAATTGTTTTATTTTTTGTAGGCTCTATTGTTGCCCTCTCGAGCCTTATTATAGTGTTTATGGTAAAAGAGCAAACAATTGTAAAGGAGCAAAGTCGTCAATCATTAACGGCTAATTTAAAATACTTTTTTAATAATAAGGCGCTAATTGCTTGCGGTCTTTTATTGCTGGCATATACTCTAAGTGTAACAATAATGAGACCCGGGTTTACTCTTTTTGTCAATTCACAGTTTTATTCTGTAAAGGGTTCCTCTTTAGCGGGATTGCTTTTGGGAATATTTGGAGCCGCCGGTTCGGTATCGAGCGCCATTTTGGTTTGGTTGAATAAATTATTTACTGTTAAAAGTAATCTGTTAATGTCGTTCCTATTTGCCGGAATACTTTTCTTAATTACTCCATTAATTACCAACTTGTATTTATTCTCTCTTTCATTATTCGCTTTGGGATTTATGCTTGGAGTTATTTTACCATTAATATATACCTTTATGAATTTAGCAACTGTTCAAACGCGCAAGGCCGGAGTGCTTGGAGTTGGGGCAAGTTTTCAGATGACCGGAAATCTTACGGGTCCAATTATATCCGGCATAATTGCTTCTTGGCTGGGCATTTTTTATACATTTATTTTAAGCGGTGTTTTACTTATGCTTGCCTTGTTTTTGATTGGATACATTACAAATAATAATTCTGATGAGGAAAGGTAATCATAAATATTAGGGGGAATAAGTGAAAGTAATAATTACTGCTATTCTGTTTTTGCTACTTATTAATACAAATATATTCGCTCAAACAGATACAACTAAATCTCCTCTTATGAGAATTATTTTATCCGACGGCACCGAATATTGGGGAAGAATTGTTCTTAACCAAAAAGAACATCTTTCATTCATCACAAAAAATATGCAGAGCATTAAAATTCCAAAGGCAACGATAAAAGATATTATTAGAGCCGAGGACTTACCTTTTGCACAAAGAACAGATTTGCCCAAACCTGCCGCTGCTGTTAAACCTGAAGAGCCGGATTACATCGATAAGAATAAACATAGAATGTTTCTCTTTCCAACTGCTAGATCCATGAAAACCGGTGAAGGATATTTTTCGCTAAACGAAGTGTTTTTCCATATGCAGCTTTTGGAATTGAAGAGATATTAATTGTTGGAGGAGGCGTATCTATTTATCCCGGGCTACAAAGTCAAATGTTTTATTTTTCTCCTCAAGTAACACCGCTTCAAACAAAGATTTTTGCATTATCTACAGGCATATTTTATCTAAGTAATTTTAATGGGGAAACAAGTAATGCCGTTGGTATTGCATATGGAGTGGGAACATTTGGAAATGAGAATAGCAGTTTAACACTTGGCTTGGGATATGGTTTTTTAGGAGATAATTTTTATAACAAACCAATTTTAATTGCCGGCGCTCAAACAAAAATATTTAAAGGATGTAATTTGATGGGAGAGTTTTGGATTCCTACAGAAAATGGCATTCCAATTATTTTTGTTGGGTTCCGTGTTTTCAACAATGCTATTACAGGCGATATTGCAATTGCTCGACCATTAAACTTACCTGGTAAAGGATTTCCCTTTTTACCATGGGTAAGCATTACATATACTTTCGATTTTGTAAAAAAAGATTAATAGATCTAATTGGGCAATCCCTTCTTACCTATTCAAATTCCTGATTAAACGGAACAAAAATTGGTGAAGTATAAACTTCGTGATGAATATCCCATAACATATAAATCCATCCGCCTGGAACTCTAAGCACACGATACCAAACTATAACGCCCCCCGGAGATTTGGCTTCAATTTCCATACTTTCGTGCAATGCTAACTTGTATATAGTTTCCATAATAAACTCTTCTGAAATTTTACAAGTGCAATATCTGCTCTCTACAGAACAGATTCAACGCCTTTGGTGAGAAACAATAAACTCTTTGTAGTCTGTTTAAAAATAAAAAAGCCTGTTTTCAATTAGAAAATAGGCTTTGTGAGCGCGGGTGGGCTCGAACCACCGACCTTCACCTTAAAAGGGTGTTGCTCTACCACTGAGCTACGCGCCCATCAGAATTTTAATCTATAAAATTCTCTTTTCAGGCTCTTTTGTTGAATAAAGGGCGTTTTCAAAATGCCTGATTTCAAAATTTTGAGGCGTAAATATAAAGTGATTACCTTTAAAATCCAACAAAAGTAAAAAACTTTTATCGTGCATCTCATTCTCCCCTATTTTTAGCCCTATTCCAATAATAAATGGATATGTTAATTACATTTTTTTTATTTTTAATAAACGGTAAAAATTACATACTATGAAAGACTATAGAATACTAATTGCAGATGACGACGAAAACCTTTGCTACCTTTTAAAAGAGGAACTGGTTAACGAGGGATTTAATGTAGAAGTTGTGTACGACGGTAAGGATGCAATAGAACTGTTAAAAAAAAGGTTTTACGATATTCTTCTTTTGGATTTGGAAATGAGAGAAGTGCATGGGGAAAAAGTTTTAGGCTATGTAAAAGATAACCATCCTTCCCTTCAGGTAATTGTGTTAACTGCCAAAAGCGACGTTAGAACAGCTATAGATTGCATCAAACGGGGAGCTTACGATTTTATTACCAAACCTTACGAATTTGGCCAGCTGTGTGTAACAATTGAAAGAGCATTGGAACATAAAGATCTTTTAATAAAGAATAAGATTCTTTCTTCTAAAGTAAATATGACCCCACCAAATTCAATAATTGGTGAAAGCGAACCAATAAAGAGAATTCTTAAGTTGGCCGAGAAGGGAGCAAAATCGGAATCGAATATTTTGCTGGAAGGGGAAACCGGAACCGGAAAAGAATTATTCGCAGAGTTCATTCACAAAAACAGTAACAGGTACGAAAAACCTTTTGTTGCAATAAACTGCGCTTCGCTACCTGATCAGTTAATTGAAAGCGAATTATTCGGTTACGAAAAGGGGGCTTTTACAGACGCAAAATCTTCGAAGCAGGGATTGGTTGAAATTGCGAACGGTGGAACTTTATTTTTGGATGAAATTGGAGAGTTAAGCTTAACACTTCAGCCAAAGCTATTACGCTTTTTAGAAAACGGAGAGTTTAGAAGAGTGGGCGGAGTTACCAATCTTAGCTCGAATGTAAGAGTTATTGGCGCCACAAATAAAAATTTAATGGAAGAAGCCGAAAAGAAAAATTTTAGAAGAGATCTGCTTTTTAGATTGAATGTTATTACTCTTACAATTCCCCCTTTGCGGGAACGAGGTAGCGATGTTCTATTGCTGGCAGATTACTTTTTGCAAAAAAAATCTCCGGTACGCTCCTTAAAGCATTTATCCGAAGAGGCTAAGAAAGATTTACTATCTTATAACTATCCAGGAAATGTTAGAGAGTTAGAACATATAATTGAAAGGGCAGTAATTTTTTCGGATGGAGAATTAATCTTTCCAAAAGATTTAAGCATTCCCAAAAAAGATTTTGTATTCGATAATTTATCAAACGAAGATGGTACTTTAATGACGATGGAAGATATGGAGCGAATGCTTATTAAACGCGCTTTAGATACACATGAATGGAACCGTGAAGAAACGGCAAGAGCTATTGGAATTAGTCAAAAGACATTATACTCAAAAATAATTAAGTACAATCTTAAGTAATGAACAGAGAAGAGAAGCACCCTTCATCAAAGCATTTAGCACACGATCTTAATAATATATTTACCCGCATGCTTACAAGCATCGAACTTTTAAAGAGAAAAGTAAACGATTCCAGCGAAGCATTATCTTTATTAAACCACATTGAAGCCAGCACTTATTTAGCATCCGAAATGATTGAAGAATCCATTTCAAAAACCGAAAAACAAAGTGTTTCTTCCAGAAGAATAAATATCAATTCCATTATTCAAGAAATAATACATTCCTTTTCGTTTCAGCATGGCAATAAAGTAGAATTCAGAACATCACTTGAATCATCGCTAAATTTAGTAAGCGGGCGCTACAGCGATTTTTATAGAATATTTCTAAACCTGCTTACAAATGCAGTTGACGCATCTAAGAACAAAGCGTTAATCAGCATTTCCTCCAAGAACATGGAAGAAGAAATTATTATAGTAGTTGAGGATAAAGGAGTAGGTATTAGTCCAAACGATTTGCCAAGTATTTTTACCGAAACTTATTCAACTAAAAATTCCGATAAGCTTAGCGGAATAGGCCTATCAATTGTGAAGGCATTGGTTAATAAATATGGGGGTACTATAAATGTTGAAAGTGAAGTTGGACTTGGTACTAAGTTTAGTTTAGTTTTTAATTCCTCTAAAACTAAGAGCGCATTTTACGAGCAAGGAAAGACAATTATTATTGCAGAGGATGAAGATATTCTTCGAGAGCTGCTGGCCGAACTTTTAACATCATATGGCTACAACGTTATTACATTCAGCAACGGAACAAGCGTAGTAGATTATATTGAAGCAAATGATGCGGACCTTTTAATACTGGATAGAAAAATGCCTGTAATGGATGGATTTGAATGCTTAAAAATAATTGGCAATACAAATAAATCCATAAAAACAATTTTGGCTTCCGGTTCAAAATCAGATGCAGAACAAATTCCTTTGGATTGCAAAATAGATTGCATTTTGAGCAAGCCATATAACTTTGAAGAACTTCTTTATATGGTAAAAGAATTAATTGGGTAACTATTCTTTCTGTTGCAAATCTATCATGTTAAGATTGTTGACATAAGGAGTAATTACAGGTTTTTTAATTGCACCTAATTTTTCAAGAATTCCCAGAATATCTCTTGCAGCGTTTTCGATAAACTCAACTCTTTTCAACACAGTCTCGTTCGATGAATTTTCTTTCGACATTTCTCTTCTAATAGCGGCTGTAGATAAGTTAATTAATGTAAGAGGCTGTTTAATTTCGTGATTTGCAGTAACGACCGTTGCCGCGTATGTTTTAATTTTTTCGAGCTCTACTAAAAGCCGGTTCATTTCGCTAAATCTAAGCGCGCTCGAAATTCTTGCAATCAGCTCTGTTCTGTTAAAAGGTTTCTTAATATAATCGAAAGCGCCGGCATTTAAGCCCTGTTTAATATTTTCCGGTTCGGTAAGTGCAGTCAATAATATTATTGGAATAAGCTTTGTTTCATCGTGTGAAGAAAGTCTTTTACAAACTTCAAACCCGGAAATATCTGGCATCATAACATCCAAAAGAATTAGGTCCGGCTTCTCATCAATTGCTTTACTAATGCCCATAGCGCCGTCGTATGCCTTAATTATTTCGAATCCCTCTTTTTCCAACCGGTCCTGAAGCAAAAAAACATTATCGGGATAATCATCAATTACTAAAATCTTTTTCAAATTTACCCCCTTTCAACAGCAATATATTTTTTAATTGTGCTTTCAAGATGCTGTGAATTAATTGGTTTAGTAACAATATCGTCAAAGCCATTCTTTTCAATAACGCTTTTATTATCGAGCATTGCATAGGCAGTTAATGCAACAATAGGAATATTATTGAAGCGCTGGTTGCTTCTGATTTTTTTAATAGTTTCAAATCCATCCATCTGCGGCATCATTATATCCAGCAAAATTAAATCCGGCACTACATGATTTAACATTACCAAACATTCCATACCGTTATGAGCATAAATGGTATCGTATTTCATTCCTTTTATAAATTCGCCTACTGTAAAGAGTGCGTCGTTATCGTCATCAACAACAAGAATTGTAGGATTGGAATTATAAACCACCTTTTCGTGAATATTGTTTTTAGGAACCAACTCATCTATAGGCTCTTCTATTAAAGTAATTTTCGACTTATGATAAGTCTCGATTTTTAATTTGTTGCGTAGCACTTTAAGGAGATCCAACGGATGTTCTTTAATTTTTTCAGCCGTTGTCAGTAATGGTACATTTAAACTTTTGGAAGCATTGTTTTCCAAATCTCCGGAATAAACCAGCAATACATTTTTCTTCCTGTCCGAGATATCATTTAAAAAGTTTTCTAAATTCTTTTTTGTGGGATTCAAGAATGGGAATTGATACAGAAGTAAACTTGAACTGGAAGATTCGTAGGAATTAGAGAATACACCATCTTCTTTCGATTCAATAACATCCACTTGCCGGCCCGATGAATTAATGATCTTTGGTTTTAATTTAGAATAGGAATAGATTCGTTCAATTACTGAACCGGTCCTTTTTTCAATTGCTGAAAGAATAAGTTCAGCAGATTTTTCAAAAGTTTCAACCGGCATTATATTTATTAAAGAAGGCACCCATCCAATCTTTTCATCTTCGTTAATAATTGTAAGTATAAGCTCCGGATTAATTTCATTATTCTTTCTTACCTCTGCAATTAATTTCCACGCATCCTCAATTAAAGGATTAACAACAACAGCCTTGAATTTATTTTCTTGAATTAGAATTATTGTATCTGCAAAAGAGCTGCTTGTTTTTACACTTAGTTTATAAGAAGCCAAGTAATCACTAACCAGCTGGCGTGACGCGTTATCAAGATTGAAAATAAGTATTTTTTCATTTCTATCCGGAACAGATACTCTCTTATATTCATTCACAGAAAGGAATTCGTGTTTGGAAATTTCGAAGACATCCAAAATTGCTTCGGGCAATGTAAATGAAAATGTAGAGCCTTTACCTATTTCACTCTTTAAAGATATTGCCCCGCCAAGTAAATCTACATACTTTTTGCTTATTGCCAATCCTAATCCGGCTCCCCCATATTTTCTTGAAATACTTCCGTCAACTTGTTTGAATTCGCTAAAAATAATTTTTTTATTCTCTTCACTAATACCAATGCCGGAATCGATAACCGAAAACGAGATAGCCGATGGGCCTTCAATTTTAACCTCGACCCGAATAAAACCTTTTTCGGTGAATTTAACTGCATTCACAATTAAATTCAGAAGCACTTGCTCTATCTTAGCTTTATCCGAGTTTAATAATACATTCTTATTCTTTGGTAAATCTAAAATTAATTCTAAACTTTTTTCGGCTGTTAACTGCTGTATATTAGGGTAAATCTCTTCTATCAAATCTCCGAGTAAAAAACTCTCCTTTTTCAATTCAATTTTGCCCGTCTCAAATTTCGAGAATTCCAAGATATTATTAATAAGCGCGAGAAGTTTTTTACCGTTGCGATGAACAATGTTTAGGCGGTCTTTAATTTTACTGTTGATCTCAATATCATTAAGCAACAATTCAGTTAATCCAAGAATAGAAATTAATGGGGTCCGCAGCTCGTGCGACATGCTTGCCAAGAATTCCGATTTTACTTTTGTTAGCTCCAAAGCCTTTTCTTTTTGATTGCCTAATTCAACAGCTTTTTCTTTCAACTGTTCATGTAGTTCCTTCAATTCCTGGTTTTGGTTGCTAATCTGCTCATTTTGTTTTTGATAATCGCTGTTTAATTTTCGAAGCTCATCAACAACATTTTCCAATTGCTCAAAAGATTTTGCATTAACCAAACCAATTGCAAGCTGCTCGCTTATATTGTCTATATATAAAGATATTTGACTTGGAGGATCCGATTCGCACGCCAGCTCTAAAACAGCAATCGTTTCTTTGTTATATACAATAGGATAGATTAACAAGTACTTTAATTTAATTGATGCTATACCGGTTTTTATTTCGGGATAATTTTCGTGAAAATGGAATTCAACTTTTTCTTTTTTGTCTAAAGCGTTCGAGTACAATCCAATATCTTGAATTGGAGAGACAGTATTCTTACTTATCCCAAAAGATGAAACGACCCGCAAGTTCCTCTCTTCAACAATGTACAGCACGCCAAAAGAAAGTTTTGTGGCATGTATAATTTTTGAAAGACTTGCATCTGCAATTTCTTTTAGAGTTGGATTTTGATTTATAAGAGTGATAAACTCGCTATACTCTTGCTCGGTTTTATTTTTAATATTAAGCTCATCCAGCATAAGATTAAAAGCTTGCCCCAGTTTTCCAATTTCGTCTTTAGTAATTATTGGAACTCTGTGCTCCAAATTTCCTTTTGCAGTTATTTCGGCAGATTGGCTTAAATAGGCAATTTGTTTTCTAATTGTATTTGTAAGAACAAACGCAATAATAAAAGTTAATGCGCAACCAACAACAATTATAAGCATCATTACAACTTGCAATGTATTTCTAAATATGATTCCCTCTTTTGATATTTGAAATACAATGAAGGAAAAACTCGATCCAGGTGTAATTATATTATTAGGAGAATAAATTGCACTTATAAATTCAGTGTTTTCTAATTCTTCGGTAAATATATCGTAGTTGTTCTTTTCCATTAAATTACGAACAGCTTTAACAACACTTAAAAGATATTTGTTGTTGTTTTCCGGATTCGAAACTTCAAAGGGAATTTTGTTCATTATAAGCGAAACTTCTGCCTTAATTTTTTGCGCCAGTTTGTTCAGATATGCTGTGTTAACAATATTCCCATAGTAATATGTTTTTCCATTTGCAGCTCTGGTAAATCTTAAAATTGAGTTTGGATTATTTTTAAACATTTTATAAAAACTGGAAGAACGCAGATTGAAGTAGGGAATATTTTTTGTCTTCAGCTCATTTACATTAATGGTTGAATCGTTTTCGAGTGTAAAAAGGAAATCAATGCTTGTAGAATCCAGATTTATTGGTGTTGATTTATTAAGGGAAGGTAAAAGAGCTAAAAAATCTTCGTCGGTTTTTTGCAGTTCGTTCTGGAAAGCAAAAGAAATATCGCTTGCCGAATTTACAATTTGTTTTACCTGCTGCTTTCTTAGTTCGTTGCTTGCTAACGAATAAAAAATTACAGTAGAAGAGACCGATATTACAATTAAAATCACCGAAGTGATTAATATAAATTTTGTATTGAGCTTCATGGAACAAAGCCTTTAGATTTAACAAGAAAATTTTAGAAGTTATTTTGAAGCGAATAAAAGCATGATCCACTAAACAGTTTATAAAAGGGGAATAACTAAAACAGTTATCCCTCTTTCTTTTCTTCCAACTTTTGTTTCTGTTCCTTTTCAAATTCTTTTATTGAGTTCTGTATCTTATCCATATCGTTTTGCTGTTTTTCGAGAGATTTTTTCAAGATATCTTCTTTTTTCTGCATAGCTCTTTCCTTAAGAGTAGGTAAAAGCTCTGCTTTAATAAGAATTATAACTTCCTTCTGTTTAATTGTAGTCTTATCGTAACCAAATATATAACGCAATCCCAAAAACCACCATGGTAAATCTCGTAAAATTGGGACCCCTCTTCTTTCAATATTATCTTCATTTATTATCATACCTCCAATTGCAGTTTCTTCTCCATTGATAAGCAACAGTTTAGAAGTGGCAATCATCTTTGGTATTTCTGTACTTAAGGAACTGGGAATAGCAGAACTTTTTTCTACTTTTAGATTCAGAAAAATATAATCTATACCCTGCTCATTATAGATATAAGGTGTAACTTCTATAATTGTTCCTGTCGAGAAGAAACGATCCACTAAATTTCCGGCAAAATCTCTTTCCTTTATAGAGAAATCGGAACCTACTTGGGTTCTGCCTTGAACACCGTTAATAGTATTTATTACAGGGCGGCTAATTATCTTTCCAAGGTTTTCTGTTTCAAAAAACCTTAACAGACCGGTTGCAGTTCCATCAAAATTACCCATCTCGAAACTAGTTTGCGTATTAACATTATAATCTGGAGGCTTTGAAGCAACAGTACTTCCGGTAGAGGCTTGTGATGAAGATTCTTGCACTGTAATTAAATTACTTCCAATTGAAACTCCGGTACCTTTAAGAAGGAATTCCCAATTTATTCCTCTTTCTTGTATATCCTGAACATTGGCTTCAAAGAGAACTGCCGAAATTCTAACTTCTCTTTCTTCAACCGAAGCATAAGTGTCTTTAGTAAGCCCCTCTTTCTTATCTTCTTTAGCTTTAATAACAATTACTGTTGGAGTTTCGTCGACTAATAGATTGTTGTACTGAGCTATTATAAACAAAACTTTTTTGTAGCTCATGTTATTAATTTCAACACCAATAGGAGTTGTAATAGCAACAGTGCTAACAATTTTCTTACCAGTAAGTTTTTCGCTAACCTTACTTAAAACTTCTATGGCGCTATTAAAAGGAATTTTTTCCGAGAGTGAAACAAGTTCTTCCGGATTTGTAGAGCCTTTTAATTTATTTACAATTTCATTTTGCGCCTTAAGCGAAAAGGTCACTCCAAGCAAAATGAGAAGTATAAAAATCTTTTTCATTTTATTTACTCACTTTATTCTCTTTTTTCTCTTTATGCAATTCAAGAGTTACGTTTTCTATAATACCACCTTTGTTCAACACAAAGTTAACCTGACTTTTAGAATAGTTGATATTAGTTAAATAACCTAAATAAACTTTATCTCCTTCCCACAGCAAGAATGTATTACCGGTTGCGTCCGAGAAGAATGCGCCATCCGGAATAAGAGCTAATAGCTGAGCAGATTGAACATCGAGCAAACCATTAACATTGGAAGGAATTTCATTTCTAATTAAAGGATAGAAGATATCGAATACAGGATTTGGAGTAAGTGAATTTTCTTTGCTATCCTTAACCGAAAAGCGCTCATCCCCAGAGTAGAATACCTGGGCCTTGAATTTAAAACTTACTAAGTAATGAGGAGTGCCATCTTCATCAACCTTAACATTGCTGGTTAAATCCAAAGCACTAATTTTTTTAAGCTGCTTGCTCTCTTCAATTGCATAAATCAAATTATATAAATCGTTATACTCGGCAACGCCGCTCAAATTATAAACATAATGGTTGTAGTTGGCTGCAGTTTCTATAACATCATATTCTATGTTTAGAAACGAATAAGGAGAAAAACCAAAACTAACTTCATTTACAAAGTCGTAAAAACTGGTTTGAGGCAAATTGAATGGAATGATATGTTTTCTATTTGCTAGAATAGAATCTAAAACAGCAACACGTTTTTGTAAATGTTCTAATTGTTGTTTTAACTGTTCCGTATCCAACTGATAAACCTTTAGATCTTTTATCTTCTGCTGCTTATCGTTTATTTTGCCGCGCAAGTAAACAAAATTTACAACACCGCCAACTATAACAATCCCTAAAAGAATTGCTAATACAATTACGCTATTTTTGGTTTTTGTTGTCATTGAACTTTTGTAGTATCACCCATTAATCTAAGATTAATTGTAAATGAAAATGCGCTTTTAGCCCTTAACTGCTCGTAATTAATATTTTTTAGCAAAGCATTATTCATTGTAACTGCAAATTCGGTTAAAACGCTTCGACCAAGAGAAAAGCCTGCAATTTTAATTTCATCCGTTCCAACCGGTTCCATTCTTGTAATCCAAAAATTTCTTCTTCTCTCAATAAAGTCAGAAATTCTAATCAGGTTTTTATTCCACACTCCAGCACCTAACGATGCAGAATCTAGAATTGCCTGTGTTGCATCGAAGCCATTAATCTTGGCATCCAGTGGTGTAATTTGCTGAACAAGCGCTTGGTTTTGAATATTCCGCTGAGTGAGTCTTTCAATTTCGAAATCGAAATCTTTCATTTGCCTAACATTCGAAAGTGTGTGAAAAGTAAAAAAGAAAGCAGAGCCGAATAGAATTGGCAGCAAAACATAACCATGCCATGCAAACTGCATAGTTTTTTGATTTTCTTGAATATACTTTGGTAAAAAATTTACACCGGAGTGAACTTTTGCCTGCTCATCAAAGTAATCTATTCCTACAGAAAGTGGAATTGCATATAAAGCTAAATTCTTAACATCCTCTTCGTTAATTAAAGATGTTTCGAAGTTTTCGAATTTTAATTCGGAAACATTCGCTTCGGGGAATGTTCCAAAAAATGAAAGGATCAGATTTTCAGATCTATCTTCGCCGCAAATAATTATATTATCTAATTTTGGTATTCCGCCATTTTCCATTTCCAAAAGAATCTTGGAGAAATAAACATCGTAAGTGTGAAGGTTTTTAGTACCAATATCCAAAGTACTTCCAATGTGCTTTAGATTTTGTCCTTCCATAAAAATTAACTTACTATACTCTTTACCTATATAAACAATTAATGAAAAATCTTCGGGAAAGAACTTATTGTTTTTGGAAACATAATAAGCTAAGGATAATTCAGCGGTTTTAATAGTTGGTATTTTTAAGAATCTACGCTTATTAAAATTTGCCAATTGGTTAATCAATCCAACACAATTAATATCCCCTTCTAAAAAAACACCAAGGCTGGTTTTATCGTTTAACTCAACAACATCGGTAACATCTGGAGTAATAGAAATTCCTTTAGTAACTTGTAAATCCGAAACAATATTTTGAATAAGTTTTTTTCTATTTGTTTCTTTTGTGCCTTCGAAAAGATGATAGTTAACAACAGGTTCAGTTACAATTGGAATAAAATTCATGTTAGCTAACTTGAAGCCGTGTAATGCTGTATTTAATAAACTAACATCTGTTTGATTAGAAGAGGTAGGTGCAGAATCGGAAGAGTCTATAGCGTCGAACGAAATTTCATCGGGCATAGAAGAATTTTCAAGCTCATCCATCAAAGCAGATTTGGATGTAGGTCCACCGCTTTGAAGAATTGAGGATGCAGTCATAGAAGCAGTTTTAAGAATTCGGATCTGTTCCTTTTCCTTAGAAAGAACTGCTAATTTTACATCGGTGCCTTCGCAGTATATACAGACAATAGGCTTCAACTATATACCCTTCATCAATTGCGAAATTCGGGTTTTATTATTGGCATAAGCAAGTGTATTCTCTCTTGATATTTTCTTTTCTGTATATAAACGCATCAAATCTTGTTCCATAGTAATCATGCCCTGAGGAGCACCTTGATTGATCATCATGTAAATTTCACTTGTATTATTGTTCTTTATTGCCGCTTTTACGCTAGGAGTAACAATTAGAACCTCTTTAGCCATCACTCTCTTACCATCTAAACTGGGAATAAGCTTTTGCGAAACTACAGAAATTAATACATCCGCAAGCCTATTCCTAACTCTTTCTTGCTCTGCGGTATCAACTTCGGCAATAATTCTATCAATAGATTCAATTGCGCTTGAAGTGTGCAAAGTTGAAAAAACCTTATGACCGGTATCTGTAACCTCTAAAGCGGCTAAAATTGTTTCGGGATCTCTCATTTCACCAATAACAATAATATCAGGATCTTGCCTAAGAGATTGAATAACTCCTTCTTTGAACGAGTGTACATCCTTACCAACTTCTCTATGCTTGATAATAGATTTTCTTGATTTATGAACAAACTCGACTGGTGAAGCAATAATTACAATATGGCATGGATCAAAGTCGTTATGAAAATCTATTAATGCGTCTAAGGTAGTAGATTTACCCGAACCGGTTATACCGGTAATTAAGGAGAGTCCAAATTTTATGTAATTATGACTCATCGTCTTTATAGCAAAAGGATGAATCTCTAAAGATTCCAATGGTCTAATTACAGCTTGAATAGAGCGCATATTAATTGTAAGGCTATCCAAGTCGAAATAAGCATCTGCACGAAAGCGAAGTTGTTTTTGCGCTTTTTCATATTTAAAGGTGTAGCTAAAATCCAAATTACGATTTTCCAAAAGATAAGCGCATTGATTTTTATTTAGAAGGGTAATTATTAGAACAGAAGCTTCATCCTCGGTAAACTGAGGAAGGTCTTGAGCTCTCTCCTTCTTTCCAAAAATTCTAAACCAAACATAGTTTTGAGCACCATGTCCCCCAATTTCAACATCGGAAGCTTGTCTATCTATCATATTGGAGAGAATAAAATTAACAAGTTCGAGAATGTGCTGTCTATGCTCAACTTTAAGTAGGTCAATATTTTCTACAATAAATCTTACTCTTTCGGGTCCTAAGACCGTGGTAGGTATTTTTGAGGCAAATGCTGAAAGAATCTGCTTGGCTTCAGTTAACATAAGTTGGCTCATTATTTAGAAAAAAGTAAAATATTTCACACACTAATATAACAATAGTGAATGTTTAATTAGTCTTCCATTGTTGCGCCAATAACTTCCGGGATTGATGTAAAACCAAGTCTGGCTTTTTCAAAACCGGCGTCTCGCAGACTTAGAGTACCATCCTTTCTAGCTTGTGATCTTATTGCTTCCTCATCAACATCATCACCGCTCTTTACAATAATTCTTCTTAATTCTTTTGTAAAATATAATGCTTCGTGAATTGCCATTCTACCTTTAAATCCGGAATGATTACATTTTTCACAACCAACCGATTCATAAATGTCGAACCCGGCCCAGTCTTTAAAATTCAATCCTGCCATGGTTACATGTTCCTCAACGTTAGCAACTTTCTTTTTGCAATTTTCGCATAGCTTTCTAATTAAACGTTGAGCAACAATTATATTGATTGCATAAGCAATTAAAAATGGTTCAACTCCCATTTTATATAAACGAGCAACGGCACTTGGTGCATCGTTAGTATGAAGAGTAGAAAAAGTTAAGTGCCCTGTATTAGCAAGTTTAATAGCCGTCTCGGCAGTTTCTTTATCGCGCATTTCACCTACTAAAACAATATCGGGATCGTGACGCAATATAGCTCGGATTGCTTGCTCAAAATTCATCTTGTGCCCAATTTTTAACTGACGGGCGCCTTCGATAACATATTCTACAGGATCTTCAACTGTTAAAATATTTTTTGTAGGATTGATTACCTGATATAATGCTGCAATAAGAGTTGTAGATTTTCCCGAACCGGTAGGACCAGTTAAAATAACCATTCCTTGCGGCTGACTAACAGCCTTTTCAAAAGCCGTCTTTGAATATCCATAAAGTCCAAGTTTACCAAGGTCTTTAATAACTTTTCTATCATCAAGAATTCTTATTACAACGCTTTCAAATTTATTTTTTAGTTCCGTTCCAACTGTAGGAAGAATTGAAACACGGAAACGAATTATATGCCCATCAATTTCTCTTTGAATAAAACCGTCCTGGGCTTTCTCTCTTTCGAATCTATCCATACCTTTAGAACGATCTTTAACTACGGCCATAACAGCTTCGGGTAAAGTATTTTCTTGAGTATGCCACAAAGCAAGCTTACCATCTAACCTAAAATGTATTTCGGTTTTATTTCCAGATTTTGGAATTATGTGAATATCGCTCACACCTTTACGAGTACCTTCAATTAAAGCAGCTTCTATTAAGTTAATTAAGGCGCTTTTATTTATCTCGGCATCTAATTCTTCTTCATCAATCGAGGCTTCTTCTTGTGTTACATGAATTTCATCTTGAGATTCCTGAACCATTTTCAAAAATTCATTTTCGGTAGGAACTAATAAACCCAAAAGCTTTTCAAAATCTTTTTTTCGAAGATAATTTATTTCGAATTTTTTTACGTTTAGAGTATAAGCTACTTTTGCTAAATTTCTATCTGTAGGATCTACAGCTGCAAGAATTAGTTTATCCTTAATTTTATCGTCGTACTTAAAAGGAATAACTCGATGAGTAATAAGCATTTTTTTTACATCATCCCCCTGCTTATTCATCATGTTTTTAATTTCGGTAATGCGCTCATCGGGGAGCTCATCGGTATGAATATTTAATTCCTTAAATGCGTAAAGAACAGCCACTTCTCTAAAAATTATATCATGATCGAACTTGAATTCATCCACTAAAATTTGAGCTAAGTTTCGTTTTAATTTAGCCTGGTCAGCTTCTTTTATTTTTAAAGCTTGCTCTAAAATTTTATGATCAATAATACCTTTTTTAAGAAGTAGGTATCCAATTTTGTCTGTCATTTCAAGTTGATTTTCGAGCATCTTCAATATTCCTTAAATTACATTGACGGCGGTTTAGGACTTATAGTTGCCGTTTCGGCAGAAACTAATGTAAGGCCTATCATTACAATCATAATTACCATTGCAATAACAACCTGTACTAACTCAATAATGTTTTTTAATCTGAAAACTGTTTCACTTTCATAATAATTTGCAAGTTGCAAAGCTGTATTTTTAATTGTTCCTGTTTCTTCACCGGAGTGAAATCTGGAAATTGCAGTTTCGGTGAACACGCCGCTCGATTCAAAAGCTTCGGTAATTCCAACACCTTTCTTAATCATAACTGGAATAGCAATATTTTTTATTTGCTGTTCAAAATACGTATTTCCAGCAGCTTCTGCCGCAATTCTAATTGGCTCAATACTTTCGGCAGATCCACTATAAAGAGTATAGAACACTCTGCAAAATACCTCAATTAATGTTTTGTGTATTAGTGAGCCCATAATAGGAATTTTAAGCATGAACTGATCTAAGTATAGTCTTCCCTTTTTAGTTCTGGAGAACTGCCAAAGTGCAATAGGTGGAGTAACCATAAAAAGGAATACCAGAAAAGAATTATTCATTAGGAAATCGCTGATGCTTAAAGTAGCAGCAGTCATTGGTGGAAGTTCAATTTTAAATTTCACAAATAGTTTAGCTGTCTCTGGAAATATATACCCAACATAAAATAGAACTGCAAGGAATAAAACAAATAATGTTACAAAGGGAGTAATTAAAGCACTCTTTAAATTTTTTCGAAATTCTTGCTGCCGGTCTAAAAACTTTGCTGTGGCCTTATAAATTTCTGCCATATTACCGCTTTTAGATGCAAGCCCCAACATATAAGCGGTAAATTTTCCAAATACAGATTGATATCTTAAAAAGGTTGTTTCACTATCTGCACCTTTTTTTAATTCACCATTAATTTGCCGTAAAGCTTCTTTTAAAGTTTTGTTCTGCACATCATTAATAAGTAGTGTAAGAATTTCACCGTAGGGTAGTTTTTGTTCTAACAATTCAGCAGATATTTTCACAAAAGAAACTATATCCTGCTGCGGAGGCGTCATATTAAAATCAATAAGTTTTCTATTTACCGATATGACTTCATAACCAAGTTTACGAAGTGCATTTGCAACTTCATCTTTGTGAAATGCCCTCTGTTCACCAAGTATTGGTTTTTCTTTACCCTTTTTAATTTTATAAAGGAATGCAACTTTTTTTTCTATGGATTGAACTTTAAGTTGATTTTTGCTTGCTAGTCTTTCAATTTTCTTTTTTGCGCTTGCATAGGATGGCTCTGTTAGAGTTCCACTTATAATTTGTCCATTGCTTTTAACAGCAGAAAATTTTACTTCAACCATTATGTACCCTTTTTTATAAAAAAAGCCGATAGATAATTCTACCGGCTTTCAATTTAACAAAAATAATACTTAAAATTAATTACCACCTGCTTGAGGTGTTAATTTATCTTTATCAACTTTTATAATAACTTTTACGTTATTAGTTCCATCTTGGCCTTTTTCTGTACCAGTTCCAGTAATTGTAACATCTGTAGCTGTTACAACAGCTGCATAACTTCCATTAGCTGTTTTGGTTGCTGTTGCTGTATTGTCTGCTGCAGTTGATGAAAGAGCAGGCATTGTAAAGCCAGTAAATGAATTTCCGCCACCGCCTAAAGCTGTTGGTTTTCTGTAATATTGTTGAGCCATTGATGCAATTGTTGTAATATCAGAAGTAACTGCATCTCTGTTAGCATTTGCACTGCTTGCTGTAAATACATTAATACCAACTACTACAGCGATACCAACAATGATAACGCCTAATACGATTAGTAATAATTGTTGTTGACCCATTGTATAACTCCTTTGTTAGTGATTGATGATTATTTATTAATAATACAAGAGAAATTGAGAAATCCTATTTAATTATTACTACTTGATAAGTAAATGGAGTGACAGTTATTTTTACTTTAACAGAATCATTTCCAGTTACTACTTCATTTCCAGTACCAATTATTATTACATTATCAGGATTAACTGTGCACCTATAATATCCAGCAGAAGTTTCAACCAATTGTGAAGGAATTGTCCATCCTGAAAAATCTCTTCCTCCACCTGCCAAAGTTGTAGGTTTAAGATAATACTGCTGAGCCATTGATGCTAAATTAACAAGTTCGTTTGTTAGCAATCCTCTTTTGCTTTCAACTGCATTTGCATGAAAAAGTCCTAAACCTACGTATAAGGCAACTCCGACTAAAATTATTCCTAAAAGTATTATCAATAATTGCTGCTGACCCAATATAAACTCCGATTTTCACTTTCACCATCGGTAAAATTTTCTTATTGTTAAATTATTTTTATAATTTCAGAAATAGCAGCAAAACATAAACCAAAGACAAAACACATTAATTAACGACTATAACTTTATATAAATAAACATAATAAAAATTATATTATAGTAAAAGAAAAAAATAGTCGGTATTTCTACCGACTAATAGAAGTAATTTTTACAGGTAAGATAGGGAATCTAATTATTGCTTTATTCTTATGTGCAGTTCGGTCAATTGTGAATCGTCAACAGAAGAAGGGCATTCGTCCATTAATGAAATGCCGCTGGATGTTTTTGGAAATGCAATAACATCCCGTATAGAGCTACAACCGGCAAATAGCATTGCTAATCTATCAAATCCAAATGCAATTCCTCCATGAGGAGGTGCACCATACTTAAAAGCATTCATTAAAAAGCCAAACTTTTCTTGAGCATCTCTTTCACTAATACCCAAAGCATTAAACATTTTGGATTGCAAAGCAGAATCGTGAATCCTAATACTTCCACCAGCTATTTCATTTCCATTAAGGACTAGATCGTAAGCTCTGGCTTTAACTTCACCTGGATTGGAATCCATTAATGGGATATCTTCTACTCGTGGAGAAGTAAAAGGATGATGCATTGCATAGAATCTTTTTGTGTCCTCATCCCATTCAAAAAGTGGAAAATCTGTTACCCAAAGCAGTGCATGACTAGCACTTTCTGAAAGAAGGTTCATTCTTTTAGCCATTTCCAAACGAAGATGCCCCATTATAGAAAGTGTTTTATATTTTTTACCGCTAAGTATAAAAAGCAAATCACCCGGCTTTGCATTCATACTTTTAATAAGGTCTTGCTTTTCTTGATCTGTTAGGAATTTAGAAATTGGTGCTTCCAAATCGTTTTCTTTTACACGCATCCAAATAAGACCACCGGCACCAAGCTTTTTAACATAATCTGTAAGAACATCAAGTTGATTTCTTGTATAATCGCCACATCCACTTGCTAATAACCCAGTAACTATGTCTCCATTTTCAACAGCTTCTTTAAACACTCTAAATTCGGATCCTTTAAAAACTTCATTCAGTGTTACCATTTCCAAATCAAATCTTAAATCCGGTTTGTCGCTTCCATACATATGCATTGCATCTTCAAATGAAAGTCGTCGAATTGGTAAACTTAATTCTAAATTTAAAATTTCTTTAAAAAAGATTTTCATTAACCTTTCAACAATCTCAAAAATATCTTCTACATCAACAAAAGACATTTCCACATCAATTTGAGTAAACTCGTATTGTCTATCAGCGCGTAAATCTTCATCCCTAAAACATTTTACAATTTGGAAATATCTATCTATACCGGCAACCATTAATATTTGTTTATATGTTTGAGGAGATTGTGGAAGTGCATAAAATTTGCCTTTATGCAATCTGCTTGGTACTAAAAAGTCGCGGGCTCCTTCGGGAGTACTTTTCATTAAAATAGGTGTTTCAACTTCTACAAAGCCATTATTATCAAAGTAATTTCTGGTTAGCTGATACATTTTATGCCGAAGCAAAAGATTTTTTTGCATTGCCGAACGCCTAAGATCTAAGTATCTATACTTAAGACGCAAGTCTTCATGAGCTTCAATATTATCCTCAATTGGGAAAGGAGGTGTTTCTGCTTGATTAATTATAATAAGTTTATCAACCATAACATCAACTTTACCGGTAGCCAAATTTGGATTCTCTGTTCCCTCTGGGCGTTTCCTAACCCTCCCCTCAACAGAAATTACAAATTCACTTCTTAGCTTTTTAGCCAGTTCATGTGTCTCTATATTGTAAGTTGGTTCGAATACTACTTGGGTAATACCAAATCTATCTCTCATTTCAATAAAGATAACACCGCCTAAATCTCTTCGAATTGCAACCCAGCCATTTAGAACAACATTCTGTCCAATATTAATATCCCGGAGTTCACCGCATGTATGTGTTCGTTTATTAAATTTCATTGTATTAGAATTCTCCCGATGATAATTTAGGCGCAAAGATAATCATTTATGATAGGTCGTTCAAATTATTGATTGCCTGAAACCTAAGTTGTACCACTTACAAACTGTATTCGCGCAAAATTATTGCAAATGAGGCAATATCTGGTTACTCTTCTCAAGTATGTTATTCCATACTATTTAACCAGCAACATTTTTTTTGTTGCGTTATAATTGCCGGCTCGTAAAGTATAATAATAAACACCAGAAGTGAGTTTTGAATTATGAATTGAGAATTGAGAATTATATACGCCTGCTTGTTTGTATTCATCAACCAAAATTGCTACTTCTCTTCCAATAATATCATATACCTTTAAGGAAACATATCCGGCTTCTTTAATTTGATAATTGATAATAGTTTCCGGATTAAATGGGTTTGGATAGTTCTGGCTTAGAATAAATTGGGATGGCAATTCATCTTTAATATTAGTTGGTATAGAAACAATACTTGCCTCGGCTAACGCTCCAATTGCCAGTTTTGTAAGTTTATTAAAGTAGCTTTTATTTAGATACTCAATCCTATCATTAACCGTGTGATAATACTTATTAAAATCCCTTATTTGATCTATTGTCGTTGCGTTTTCTATTATTAGAACAGCAGGGTAGTTAAAATTCCAAAAAGAAGCCTGATCGCTATTTTTAGCTCCTGGATTTATGATGGATAGATTTAGGGCCAAATTATATTTAGTATTTGTATCAAAAATTATTGAGGACATTTTAGAAGTTGCAATAGAATTGTCAACATGTAATTCGGCCAAACTATCATTGTTCTCATCCCAGCCTATCATATCCATATTAATAACTGCTGTTATACTATCTTTTTTTTGATATGCTTGTTGAGCATAATAATAACTTCCGTTTAAACCACTCTCTTCGTTATCCCAAAGAGCAAAAACAATTGTGTAGTCTGTTGAATACTTCGATAGAATCCTGGCAGCCTCAATAACTGCTACGGTACCGCTACCATTATCATCTGCTCCGGGAGCTGCGGAATTTCCTGGCATATTGTCGAAATGTGCGCATATTATAATATGTTGATTTGGCTTTTTTATACCCTTCTTAACTGCAATAATATTGCCTCCCCCTCCCGAAAATATTTGCATATACGCCGACGGTATATATTTTTTTAACCTGTTAAGCAAATACTCCTCGGCATAAAAATTCTCGTGTCTTAAATAATATCTTGATGTAATAAATACCGAACCTTGACTTAATGCAACTGATTTTTCCCCTGTTAGCTCTTTTAAACTTTCGAACAAGGAATCTGAGCTTACCTTATTAATTATTTCTGTAACTATCGAATTTTTCTGTGCTAGAGAAATGCTAGCACAGAATAAAATTAAAAGCAGCACTTTATTTATTTGGATTTTCATATTAGCCTAATTATTTAATACAAAACTACAAATCAAAAACAATTACACAAGGCCATATTAAATCCCCTGTTAAAAACTTTTTTTGTGCATCTAAAAAGCTTAGTTTTTTGCAGAAATACACATTTTTGAAAATATTTTTACGCTTACAGCTTATTTTATTTGCTTATGCATGCCCCATACCTTATTTTTTGAGGAGTTAATTAAAATTTACCTAACATTATGAGTAATCATGCTCGACGATATTGACATACAAATCTTAAAAAAGCTTCAGGAAGATGGACGGACAAAGAGAAATGAATTAGCAGAAATAGTCGGTCTCTCAATTCCCTCTTTAAGTGAAAGATTAAAAAAATTAGAAGACCATAAGATTATATCGGGATATTACACAAAGTTAGATCGCCATGCTTTCGGGTACGATATAATGGCTTTTATATTAGTTGTAATGGAATCTTCGAAGAATTACGAAAAATTTACCGAGCATATTAAGAAAACTCCCGAAATATTGGAATGCCATTCAATTCTTGGAGAAGGTTCACATATGCTAAAAGCCGTTGTGCAAGAAACTAAAGATTTGGAAAAGCTACTTTCAAAAATTCAATCTTGGCCCGGAGTTACGCGAACAATAACAAATTTTGTGCTCTCATCAATTAAAGAGACAACGAGTTTAAACATACAATCAAGAAAGGAGTAAATATGGCAAAGGCCCCTTCACCGGTTCAAAGTGTACTATCATTTATAAAGAGTAATAAAATTCAATTTGTCGATTTCAAATTCATGGACTTTCCAGGGCAATGGCAGCACACAACCATTCCTGTAAGTGAAATAAATGCAGATTCATTTGAAAATGGATTTGGTTTTGACGGCTCCTCAATGCGGGGCTGGAAATATATAAACGAAAGTGACATGCTTATTATTCCAGATCCAACAACTATGTTTTTAGATCCTTTTATTACTGCTCCAACAATTTCTTTAACATGTGATGTTTACGAACCATCTACAAGAGAAAAATATGACCGTTGTCCTCGCAACATAGCCCAAAAGGCGGATGCATATTTGAAATCTACCGGGTTAGCAGATACATCCTATTTTGGACCGGAAGCAGAATTTTTTGTTTTTGACGATGTAAGATTCGACTCCGGACCAAACTACTCTTTTGTCCATCTCGATTCTGTTGAAGGAAAGTGGAATAGCGGCCGCGAAGAATTTCCAAACCTTGGATATAAGACGCGCTACAAAGAAGGTTACTTCCCAGTTCCTCCAACCGATCAGTTAATGGATTTAAGAAATGAAATGGTATTGAATTTACAGAATGTTGGAATTGAAGTAGAAGCTCAACATCACGAAGTTGCAAGCGGCGGGCAATGCGAAATTGATATGAAGTTTAAGCCATTGTTAAAAGCTGCAGATCAATTATTAATGTTTAAATACGTTGTTAAAAATACTGCACGAAAAAACAACAAAACAGTTACATACATGCCTAAGCCAATTTTTGGAGATAACGGAAGCGGAATGCATGTGCATGTAAGTTTATGGTTGAAAGGTAAACCTTTATTTGCAGGTGGCGGTTATGCTGGTTTGAGCGAAATGGCTTTATATTTTATTGGCGGACTTTTAAAACATGCGCCATCACTTTTGGCTTTTACAAATCCAACTACAAATTCTTACAAAAGGCTTGTACCTGGCTATGAAGCACCGGTAAACCTTGCATACTCTCAAAGAAATAGAAGCGCTTCAATTAGAATTCCAATGTACTCTAATTCACCTAAAGCAAAACGAGTTGAGTTCCGTTGTCCAGATCCGGCTGCGAATCCTTATTTAGCATTTTCTGCAATTCTTATGGCTGGCCTGGATGGTGTGATGAACAGAATTGATCCGGGTGATCCTTTGGATAAAGATATTTATGATTTATCTCCCGAGGAATTGAAAAATGTTCCTTCAACACCGGAATCTTTAGGACACGCATTAAAAGCATTGGCGGATGATCATGACTACTTGTTAAAAGGAGGAGTGTTTACTGAAGATGTAATTGATACTTGGATTAATTACAAAATTGAAAAAGAAATTAAACCAATGGCACTACGCCCTCATCCACACGAGTTTGAATTATACTATGATGTATAGATTATAAATTGCCATAGCTAAGGGCTGAATTAAAAGTTGATCTGCATGATTATAATTTCTGTTTATTTTCAAGATTGATTTTTATTCAGCCTTTACTGTTTTAAACAAACAACTTTAGTTAATGCAATTGGAGACAAATGAGCCTACACAAACTTTAGGTAAAATATTTTTACTAGATGTAATCTAAATATGTGTGGCTTTCAAATAAAACCACACATACTATAGAATTCTAAAATTGGAAGTAAATGAATGGGGCAATATCTGCAGACTTGAATTGCGCGGCAATCCAAATAACCAAAGCAAACAAAATAGCTTTACCTACCCAGGGCAATGCTGTAATTATTTTTTGAAAACCATTTTCTATTTTAATTGGCATAAAATGAAAAATAAATCCCAGTGCCATTAAACCAAAAATAATTGGCTGCTTCTCAATAAATTGAACGAATACAACTCCTTGAAAAGAAATGAATATTTGGGAAAGAATATCTTCGACTACTTTAAAATCCGGCGCTCTAAAAATTAAAAAGGAAAATGCTATTAAGTGAAAAGTGATTATCGTCTGGAAGAATTTCAAAAACTTTGTATTGTTGATTCTTAGCAATGTATAAAGCTTTTGTTTGGGCTTTTGCACAATTAATGCAAAGGACATCATAAAGCCATGGAAAGCACCCCAAATAATAAAATTCCAGCCGGCGCCATGCCAAAAACCGCAAACTACAAATGTTATAAAAACAGCAAGGATGTTTGCTACTATTTTTAAGCTTCGCATTGAAAACTGCATTGGCTTAAAAAGATAATCTTGCAGCCATTTTGAAAGAGAGATGTGCCAGCGCCTCCAAAAATCCGCAATGCTATTGGCTTTAAACGGAGAATTAAAATTATCCATTAATTTAAAGCCCATGAATAAAGCCACACCAATTGCCATATCGGAGTAACCTGAAAAATCGCAATAGACCTGAAGTGTATAGCCATAGGAGGCAAGAAGATTTTCGACACCTGTAAATCGAAGCGGCTCGCCAAAAACTCTATCAACAAAATTAAGACTGATGTAATCTGCAATTACAACTTTTTTAAGTAAGCCGGCCATTATTAAAAATATTGCTTTGCCAAGATCTTCTTTAGAAAGATATAGATCTTTTTCAAGCTGAGGTAAAAACTCCGAAGCTCTATCTATTGGTCCTGCAAGTATATTTGGAAAGAATAGAACGTAAACACTAAAATCCCTAAGACTTTTTGTAGGCTCCAGCATTTCTAAATAAACATCCAGCACATAACTCAAAGACTTAAATGTATAAAAAGAAATTCCGATGGGTAAGAATATTGCAAGAGGATCAATTTGACTGCTGCTAATGTCTGCAATAATTTGCAGAACAAAATTAGTATACTTGAAATAGCCAAGTATTCCAATGTTGGTTACAATTGCCAGCAAAAGAAATAATCTTCTGGTTAAAGGTTTTTCGGTCGAGGCAATCCATTTTGCAAAATAAAAATTGGCAATTGCCGAAAGAACTATTATTCCCGCATAATACCCGGCAGACTTGTAATAAAAGTAGAGAGAAAATACTATTAGAAGGGCAAGCCTTACAACTTTATTCTTTCCAAATGCATTGTAAAAAAGAAGAAAGAATATGAACAAGAACATGAATAAACTTGTAGAGAAAATTAGGGGGTCGTTTGGATTATACTTTAACAAATCCCAAATAGCTTGAGTGTTAATACTGAACATAACTTACCACAATTATTTATGAAATAAATGTCCCCCATTTTCTTCAAAGCAATTAAGGTGGAACGATTTATTTATTTTGCAGCTAGTTTTGAATCAACTAACTTTTGCAAATCGCCAACTTGTTTTAATCGAAGCAGCTCAACGCTTTTGAATTTTACTTTAAAATTCTCTTCAACTGCAAGAATAATATTTATATGATTCAAAGAATCCCAACCGGGTACCTGAGGTGCAATTGTTTCGTCCTGAAGATCAAAATCGTCCAGGTTGAGCTGTTTGAGAATTACTTTTTTTAATTCAGGTGATATCATTATCTGCTCCAAACTTGTGGGTCGTTACCGCTGGTTAATCTATCTTTATTTGCCTTTCGGCTAGGCTTTCCGGCAGAGCTTTTAATAAGCCATCTGGAAGGCACTAAATAAACTTTATGAATATTTATATCTATGCTCATTCCCCCTTTTAGAATTGCAAGACGCACTTGATTTTTTTGCTCTTCGGTTTCGGCTTTTGTTTCTGCAACAATGGCAACTTGCTCTGTTCCCATATTTTCATCCTCTTCACCAAATGCTATTACACGTCCAGGCACAACTCCTTCTACATGATTAACAACATTTTCAATGTCTTCCGGATAAATATTTTTTCCGGCAACAATAATTATATCTTTCTTTCTGCCAATAATAAAATATTCGTCTTTATATTTAAATCCATAATCTCCTGTAAAGTACCAGCCGTCTTGAACAACCTCGGCAGTTTTTTCGGGATAATTTCTGTAGCCATCAAACATCGAAACACTCCACACAGCAATCTCTCCAACTTTACCATCTTCAATATCTTTTCTGTTTTCATCTACAACACGCATCTTGCAGCCATCTATTACTTTTCCCGATGAGACACATACGCGGACAATTGAATTTTCGTCGGCAAATTTTAATACTCCGTTTGATAGTTCGTTTCTATCCGTATTAACTTCTAAAATTGGAATTCCTTCATCTGTTTGGCAGCAGGCTAAAGTAGTTTCGGCCATTCCATACATAGCCGTTATAGCCATATGATTAAATCCATATTTACTAAATCTATTTACAAACTTTTCGTGACTATCGTGCCGAACCGGCTCGCTAGCATTTATAACTCTTCGAACACTGCTAAGATTTATTCCTTCCAATTCCTCTTCATCAATTTTTTCGGCATAAATATTATAAGCAAAATTTGGAAGCCAGAGCAATGTTGCCTTTTCTTTTGAGATTGCTTCGAGCTGAATTACCGGAGCCAGCACCCACTGAAAAGGATCTATTTGCACAGAAGGTATTCCATAAGCAAGAGGAATATGAAATGCGCCTATCAAACCCATATCGTGATAAACCGGAAGCCAGCTAACAATTTTATCTTCATCACAAAGATTTAATGCTTTGCCATAATTTAAAACATGCTGAAGAACTGCAGTATGAGAAAGCACTACCGGCTTTTGCAATCCTGTGGTACCTGATGAATGCTGAAGTAAGAAGGGCTCATCCTCTTTTATTTGGTTTGCAATCTCTTCTATCTCGGCATCCATATCTGCATCTATATCGCTTGTAACGTCCCATTCAAGAGGAAAGTAAATTGATTTGATTGTACTTCCCGGTTTTTCAATTAAAGGACGAATTAATGGCTCAAGTTCACGTTCTGTAAAAATATAATCCAAACCGGAACGCTGCGACATACCTTCAATTCCCTGACGAAATTTTTCGGGATGAAGGCGCGGATTGGGATAAGCTAAAACGGCAGGCAAAGCTGCAGTTCTTGAAATGCCCATGTAGAGAGGATAGAACTGAGTATTGTGATGCATAATTATTGCGCACACATCACCCGGCTTTATACCAACCTTTTTAACAAATGTGGAATATTTTTTTGCTTTCTCAACTAATTTTTTGAAAGTCCACCTATATGGTTCTTCTTCGGCAACCCAATGAATAATAGCGTCTCTATCAGGAAATTTTTCGGCATTAAACACCCATCGTTTCCAAAGAGTGTTGGCATCTTCGATTTTAAAATTAAATTTGCTCATTATTTTTTCTATTATTTTTATTAAAAGGTTACTTACAAAGGTAACATAAAATTACCTTGGCTTATTCATTTCTTTAATTAGCGCATCCGAAAAAAGCTGAGCTACTTTTCTAGCTCCCTGATCGTTAAAGTGAATATAATCTTTATAAGCTAAAGGTGGATTAGCATTAACCCAATTGTTCATAGAATTAGCGCCTCCCATTGCATCGAATAAACTCCATATTGCAATATCGTTTTGCTTAGCAATAGCTCTTTGTGTTTCAATTAAACTAAGAATTGAAGGATCGGTAACAAATTCAGTTCCCTTTTTTGAAGATCTATCGTGAACAGAAACCATTACAATACTTGCTTTTGGAAAAGCAGTTTTGAAATTGTTAATAACTTTTGTCATTTCTCTGTTGTACCAAGAATAATCTTTACTGCCGGCAATATTCAATCCAAATTCAAGAATGATAAGTTTGTAATCGAGGTACTTTGCAAATTCTTTTAATGTATTAACATTAAGCTGCTGTAAATCAACTCCGGAATTTCCTCTTAGAGGGAAATTGTCTAAATAAACTCCTGGTTCATTTTCCAACGAAACTCCATAAACTACTGCCTGATCTGGCATTGGAAATTCTATTTTAACTGATTTGGATTTTGGTTTAGACTTTGGCAACAATATTAATTCTTGAATGCCAGGTGCAACTTTTAAAGGTATAGTTTGCTTAACACCGTCATCGAAAGTATAATTTATACTAGATGCTTTTGCGTTTGCATAATAAAGTTTAGCCGATGAAAAATCTTTTAAGTATCTCTTAGCAGATGTAGTTTCGTACTGAACCCAAGCATTTCCTTTAGGTATATTTGCTTCACCGCTAATTCCAAGTGGAAATGATTTAGGATTACTTGTATAAAGAGAAGCTGCTTCCCAATTTCCAGTTGAAAAAGTATGCTTAGTGGTAGTTCTGAATGCTATATCTTGAGAAACAATTCCCATCCAGCCAGCACCGTTACCTCCAAATTTACCTTGAAAAGTTTCTCGTACGTCAGCGGAAATAAGATCCCCTTCAATAATGGAATCTCCAAAATGAGCAATGCGAACATTTTTTGTTTTAGCAAGCTTAACTGCTTCAAAAAAATTTAATAGTTGTTTTGTGTTCCCTTCAATAGAAACGCCTACATTCTGAACAGGAAGCGAGGGTAATTCTAAATTATCATTTTTTGAGGCGAATAAAAAAGAAGGTAATGCAAATGCAGCCATATTGTATTCTTGTGGCTTCGAAGTTGAAAAAGATGTTGGTTCTACTGGCTCTTCAATTTTAATGTCGCTAAGCAAATCTACCGATTGAATTTTGAAGTTTACTTCTTCAAATGGAATTTCATACTTAAAAAATGAAATAGCTATAAGAAGAACTGCCGTTAACAGCAGTATAAAAAGCGGATGTTTAATTTTGTTCTCTTGCATTTTCTAAGCTTTCCTTATTATGTCGATAAATTAATTGTTTTTACATGTTGTACTTTCTCAAAACTTTTTCAACTTCTCTTGCCCAAATTCTATATGCCTCAGATTTTAAATGTACTCCATCCCATGTTAAATCGGGGCGCAAAAATCCGTCTGAAGTAGAGAGTAATGGAGTGACATTCATATACTCAATTTTATTTTTTGTACAATAATCTAAAAGCAGTTTATTAAGCTTATCAACTTCTCTGTTTCTTCCTCCATTACTTTCTGCGGTGCCACCATATTCCTTGCCATATGTTTTGGCCGAGTAGGTTGTGGATTGTACTACTGGTATAATATTGTTTGCTTTTAGCTCTACTAAAATTTTTACATAAGTTCCAAAAACATCTTCAATAGGGGTCCAATTATAAATATCGTTAAGGCCTCCCATAATAAAAACAATTTTGGGCTTTAGTTTAATTACATAGTGCAGTCTAGCCAAATAACCGCGCAAAATATCGCTTGGAATTCCCATCTCAAAAACATTTGAACGGCTAAGTAATTGATTCCACAAAGCGCCATGAGTTAATGAATTGCCAAACATAACAATATCTGCTTGTTTCATTTTATAAACATCGTACATGCTTAACTGAATTGCGTAATTAGGATTTGATTTATATCTAAGCGTATCCAGTCCATTTTTAGCAGCCTGAGCGCTTATTAAATTAACACCAAAAAGAAAAACTGCAACAGTAAGGATTACCATTTTTTTCATATTCGTATTTTCTAGCTTATTATTAAATAGTGTACTATATACTTTCAAAAAAAATACAGCAAGGTTTGCATTATATTATTCTAGAGTTTCTTCACTAGCTTTTTTTTCGTGATCGCTAATCTTAGCCCTTAGATTTTTTTCCATAGCAATCATCTCGGAAACTTTAGCTGAAAACTCTTCTTTTTGAAGCTCTACCTTTCTAGCCTCATCTTTCAACTGGCTAATTTGCTCCTTTAGAATTGTTATCTGCTCCTTTAACAAATCTAGTTCCTTTGCTTTCGAATTGATATCTTCGAGCAAGGTAAACTTTGTTTCTGTTAACGAGGAGTATTCCACATTTGTTTCATTAATAAGCTGTTTGAACTCCCTCTGCAGCAAAGATTTTCTATCTTGATTTGCATCGGTATCTGCTTTCATATGCTGCAAAATCAATTTCTGTTTATTTATCTCTTCCTTCAGCAATAGAATTTCGTTATTAAGTTCTTTCTGCTCCAATTTTAAATTTGCAATCACTTGTTCCGAACCAATGCGCTCTTTCTGTAAAATTTTGGTTAAGCCACCATATTCGGCAACCTGAGTTGTTTTTTCCAAAAGAGCTTTTTCCTTCTGAGCTAATTCTTTTTCTTTTTCAAGCATTTCTTGACGAACTGAATTTAATCTGTTTTTATACGAATCCAACTCTTCCGAGAACTTAGTAAATACCTGCGATATATTGCTCTCAATTTTTAGATGGTCAACTTCTAATTCATACTTGCGCTTTTCCAAGGCATCTATAGCCTTTTGATTCGAGTCTATTTTTTCTGTTTGCATCTCCTCCTGATTACGCAAACTAACAACTTTTTCCTGCAAAGAATTTTTAAGCTCTTCTGATTTTACTAAATCATCGGTTAGAATCTGTTTTTTATTCTGGAGTGATTTTAATTCCTCTTCCAGTTTATCAATATTTTCTCTTGCAAATTCATAACGGCTCATAAACTCATCATAATCTTTTTGCTTCGAGCGCAATTCTTCAAGCAAAGATTCTCTCTTTTCGGAGAACTCGTTGAATAATTTTTCTTTTTCGGTTAATTGTCCAACAATTGCAGAAAGGGAAGACTCTAAATTGGATTTTATTTCTTCGCTTAAACTAATTTTTTCGTCTAGCGATTTAATTATGGAGCTTCTTTTTATTTCCTCGTTTTTTAGCACATTAATTTTTTCGGTGAGCTCATCTTCGCTTTCTTTTATTTTCAATATCGATTCATTAAAATCGCCACCATACTTATCAACTAAAGCCAACAACCTTTCTTCTTCAATTTTTAATGTGTTTACACTTGCAGAAATGGTGCCGTATTCTTCTTTTATGGCATCAGTTTTTTCTTTGATACCAGCATATTCATTCTTGAGCTCTAAATAGAAGTTGTTTAGTTCTTGATGCTTGGCTTCCAGCAATTCAATTTTCTTTTCCTTTTCAGCCAAATCTTTAAGTTTTTCTTCGGTGGATGCATGAGCAATTTCAAGTGATTCTATAGATTCTTCCAACTGAATTTTACGCAATTCCAATTGGTCCAAGGTACTATTAATTTCATTTGTCTTTTCAATTTTGCTATTAGATTCTTCAGTTAGATTATTTAAATCTGCCTTAATCCTTTCTATAGATTTGACTGCATCTGTGTATTCATTTTTTGTATTGGTAAGTTTATTTTCTAACTCTGTTAAATTCTGATGTTTTTGCAGTACTTGATGAAGTGTATTCTTTAATTCATCATTCTCTTCTATAAGCTTTTCAATTTCACCCTTAGTTTTCGACGAGAACAAAGCCATTTGTAAAACTCCCTTGGTATATTGTATTACTAACGTATAATAGTAAAAAAAAAATTATTATGTATCTTAAATTTAGCAAAAGGATAGCTCAATTTGCTCTTTACATTTCCTTATTTATTTCTTGAGGAATTGTATTTAACGATATAATTAAAGTGCTTACTCCAAAAGCAACCGAAGTTAATAATACAAATACAATCATCGAAAAGCCTGTGATTACAATAGAAGAAAGTATAGTAATAAACAGTAGGGTAATAGAAACAAATTTTGCTTTTAAAGTCATCCCTTTTTTCTCTATAAAGTTTCTTACCGGTCCCCCAATTATCTTATGATTGAGCAGCCAGTTATTAAACTTATCCGAACTTCTGGCAAAGATATAAGAAGCTATAATAAAAAATATAGTGGAAGGAAGCAGAGGCAAAACCATTCCTATAAAGCCTAGCGCGACAAATACCCAGCCAAGTGCAATCAAAGTATTTTTAATAAATATATTATTCACAAATTTCTTTCAATTGTTATTTATTCTTCTTTTGAAATACGCTCTAAGTATTCTCTGTAAAGAGATTTTGGGATGCTGTTAATAACCTCTATAAATTGCTTCTTATCTATGAATCCTTTTAAATAAGCAATCTCTTCAATACACGCAACTTTTAATCCCTGGCGATCTTCAATTACACCAAAAAATTGAGAGGCTTTTAACAAGGCTTCGGGAGTTCCGGTATCCAACCAGGCAACACCGCGTCCAACTTTTTCAACTTTTAACAGGCCTTGTTCCAAATATTTTCTATTCACATCAGTAATTTCAAGTTCACCTCTTGCAGAAGGCTTAAGATTCTTTGAAATTTCTACAACCTTATTATCGTAAACATATAAACCGGGCACAGCATAATTCGATTTTGGGACCTTCGGTTTCTCTTCTATACTTATTGCTTTGCCATTGCTGTCAAATTCAACTATTCCATATCTTTCTGGATCTGTAACCTGATAAGCAAAAATTGTTGCTCCAGTTTTGTTCTCTTCTACAGATTTGTAAAAGAAATCTAATTTACCGTAAAAGATATTATCGCCAAGAATAAGAGAAACTTCATCATTTCCAATAAATTCTTCACCTAAAATAAAGGATTGAGCAATTCCATTTGGCGAGGGTTGAACAACATACTTTATAGAAATTCCTATATTCTCACCAGTATCGAAAAGTTTTTGATATAAAGGAATCGTTTCGGCATTTGATATGATTAAAATCTCTTTAATTCCTGCCAGCATAAGAATAGAAAGGGGATAATATATTAACGGCTTATCGTAAATAGTGACCAACTGCTTGCTATAAACTTTTGTCATTGGATACATTCTTGTACCGCTTCCACCTGCTAGTACTATTCCTTTCATTTCAAATTCCTTTATTCTTTTACTGAAATATATGCTGTTTTAATTAATAAATCATTTTCATCCGAGAGCTCAATTTTATAATGCCCCTCTTTCAAAAAGGAGTATTGCAAAAATGCTGTGTCCCACTCTCTGTTAACTGCAAAAGTCTTAGCCTCAATAAAATTGTTATAGTTACTCTCCCCCTTATTTTTTCTCCATATTTTTACTTTAATATTATCGAAAGCAAAAGGAAATTTGTTATTAATAAAGATATATATAGGACTTTTATTTTTAGATAGATTAATTTCTCTAATAATATTCCAAGGCTTATTTTCAACTACTTTTGTGCAAAACAATACTTCAATTTTCGAGTTCTTTAAAACAGATGAATCCGTTTCATTCCTATTTTCTGACACAATTACATTTAGATAAGTTATTGTTTCCTCCAAACTATTTAAATGAATTTTATAGCTTCCAGCTCTCTTAAATGTAAAATCTATCACTTCCCAATTTTTTGTTTTAGTTAGTGAAATAATCTTTCTTAGTTCGTTTCTCACTCTATCTGAAAGGTTTCTATCAATCATTAATAGTATTGGTTTGCTGGTAGATGATATTTTTGCCCCCTTAACTAATATTTTTAATCTCTCCCCCAGCTTTACTTCTTTGGGATACACAATATCCAAGGGGTCGCCAAATTCCGAATAGTTATTGCACAAATAAATATTCTGAGCATAAAATGCATCGTAATTCAAAAAAAATAAGAATACTAGCAGAGTAAGAATATTTTTCATTTTAATAACTTTCATGGCTTTATTTATTGCTCATCTTAAAAAAATAAGCGATAATTTTGCTGATTGATTCATCATTGGATTAGCAAATTGCATAAGTGCAATTAATCCATACTTTTTTTTCAACATCAATTGGCTGGTTTAGGTTGCCATAATAAAAAAAAATTGCCTTTATCAAAAGGCCTACTTTTGGGGATCTGGGTCAACTCACATTAATGTAGCCGAACAAGAAATTAGGATTACTTACATAAGTAATTCGGAATGGATTTTATTGTTAATAATTAACCAGGCATCCTTGCCCGCTAATAAAATTTTGCCCTAATATTCTCTTTTCTGTTGCATTCAATATTTATATAAGCTTAATATTTCATTAATTATTTTGGTTTTTATTCGATAATTAACAAAAATGAAAAACTATTATGAAGCCGATAGATAATTCAAAATCCGTTCAAACACTTTTTAATACCTATTTCGATAAAACTAAGTCACATAATAATTCCGATAAGAAAAAAGACACAGTAGAAATTTCAAACACAGCTAAAGTGTTCGATAAGATTGATAGATTCATGAATCTTGGTAAATCCGATAGATTGCAAATTAATGATCTTAATTCTGCAGAAAGAAATGAATTTATTAAAATGCAGGCTGCTTTATTAAAAAAAGGAATTGTTGGATACGAAGTTTTAGAAATAAATGGTAAACCGGAAAAACACGACATTGTTTTGCAAATTGGAAATGAAAGGACATATGGGGCAAAGCTTTATAAAAAAAGAGGGTACGATAAAAATTAGGCTACTAAATTAACCAACTTACCAGGTATTCTATATTGTTCGGATGAGTAAGCTTTCAATATTTTTTCTTTCTTGAAATCGTTTCTAATAAAAGCTTTTTTGTTTACAACCTGCTGATTAGCACCATTTACAACTATATAATACCCATTACTGCTGTTTTGTAAAGTTTGAGTTTCTAAGTGAGCAACTTCAACATATTCAGCAATTTCAGCAAGATCATAAGGATTTTCAAATTTTATTTGCTGTTTAAGTTGATTGTACGCTTGTTCGGTTTTTTGCGAGTTTGATGCAGGGGCATCTTTTCTTAATCTAAAATTTTCGCTGCCAATGTGTTTCTTATCAATATGTTCGCTAACAATAGCATTTTTTTGATCTTGAGGTGTTCTTTTATCAAGATGAAATGATACTTTGCTGAATTCGACTTTTTCAACTTTAGAAAAATCAGTCTCCTGACTTTGCTTGAAATATCCGAACTGTGCTAATATAGAACCTATTGCGCTCACGACACCTTTATCTTACATGTGCAATTATAACAACTTAGAAGCATTATCTCAAGGGATAGTTAAAAATAATTTTAACAATTTCAGTAGAGACAATCAACCTAAACGTTTATTTATTTCTATAATTCTTATCCTGATTAAGCAATTGCTATTATCGAACAAATTTTTGAAAAATAAATTACTAATACCAATGATTTTAGTAACACTATTACTTACTTGAATTATTCAAGTAAGTTTTCTTAGAAGATATTTTATTTTGGATTCGCAAAAAAAATTTTGGAGAATGGGCTCTAATAAAATTATAGTAGGTTTGTAAAAGTATTAAAAGACAGTGATGGTCAAATTAATTGACCATCACTATTAAGAAAGTGAATTAGATTACAAGTTTACGTTTGCACCAAAAACCAGCATTCTTCTTCCAAAATAACTTTCCACTTTTTTCTTCGATGAGTAATCTTTGTAATAAGTATAACCGAAAATATTTCCGAAGTCGAAAATATTTAATCCTTCCAAAAAGAAGATTGCAGAGTATTTTGAAAACAGTTGAAACATATAAACAACTCGAAGATCGATGCGCTTGTAGGTTGGGAATCGATCTGAATTTTTTACTCCATAAATTGGTTCGTAAACATTTGCTTGGTTATGATATATACTTCCAATTATTGGAGATTGAGGTCTGCCAGTTGCTATTTTGCAGTTTACTCCAACTAACCAAGAATCCGACAGCATATAAGTTGCAACTAAATTTAGATTATGCGTAATATCGTAATTACTGCTTGATAATTCTTCAAAATCCATCCACTTTCTTTTTGTTTCCATTATTCCGTAGGATATCCAACCATTAATTCCAAAGAAGTTTTTACTCTTCAGAATTATATCTATTCCCTTGGCATAGCCGAATCCATTGTTATCGTAGTTTTGTATTTTATTCTCAAGAGGAAGGTCTTCATACTTTTTATAATAGGTCTCAATCCTTAAATCTTCAGCATCCCCAATTGTTCTATTGAATGAAAGAATGATGTGAGATGCTTTCATTGGTGCTAAGTTTGGGTTGCCATCAATTTCAGCAAACAATCTGGGATTTGGAAGCTGCCTAAAAATTCCCATACCTATTGCAAATGTTGTGTAATCGTCGTACTTATACGCAAAGCTGAATCTTGGATCGACCCAATATAAATTAAGTTCTGGAATGTAATCCGCACGAACACCAACTGATGTGGAGAGACTTTGAAATCCAAGAATATTTATCATCTCTACTTCTGTATATGCGCCTATTCTGGAGCCGGATAATTGTGCATCAATTACATCCGAATTTGTTCCAGGACGAATATCAAAATCTTCCTTGGGAATTATTCCCTCGAATTTTGAAACTCTCTTTTCAACTTCGAAGCCTGTGTTCAATCTGAATGAAGTTGTAAGAGTAATTTGCAAATCGTTTCGGAGCTTGTAATTGTAATCTGTTGTTTTAAGATTGAGTACACCTATTTTCCAATTATTATCGTAAGTATTAAAAGATAAACTTGTTTTACTTACAATTCTTGAGGAGAGCACATCAATGTTTTGAAGAGCAATAAGTTTATTATTAGATGAGCCATCAAAGGTACCATTGTATTCCGGTCTTTCAATTGTTACTCCCTGTTTATCTGTGTTAAAGAAAAAAGTGAGTTTTAGTTTTCCCGTCTCGGAGTATTTATAATTAATAAGAGTGCTCAAATCTGACGAAACAGGAGTTACAACTAATCTATCGGCTCCTCCATTTAACAGGAATATTGGTTTAGTAAAGGATTGCCTGGCGTTCAGCTGAATTCCAATTTTATTAGATATTGGAATTCTTGCATCTACCGATGCATTTGCCATGCTTAATCCAATTGAATAGCTAGGTGTTTCGGCAATTTCTTTCGTTTCAATATCCAACACTCCCGAAAGTACATTTCCATATTTAGCCGAAAATCCACCGCTGCTAAAAAACATGTCTTTAATTAATGCAGTGTTAATGCTCGAGAACAAACTGCCGTTGGATGATTCAAATGTATAAGGGTGATAAATAGAAGCCTGATCTATCATTGTAACAGTTTCTATTGGGTCTCCTCCTCGAACATAAAGTTGCGCCCCTTCTGAAACCGGTGTGACACCTGGCAATGTTTTTAGTGATTGAAAAAGATCTGCCGCTCCGCCCGGTGTCATTACAACATCGCGTGAACTTAAGACCAATCCTTTTTCTTTAACTGAGCCATAGGAACTTGCTGTTACTACCACTCCATTTAATTTAATTGAAGATTCCTTTAGCTCTAAGTCCACTTCAACAACAGATTGCTGTTCAATAGTAATTTCCTTCGATATTTTTTCGTAGCCTACCATTGAAGCGCTTATAATAACTTTACCCTTCTTTTTTGTGGAAAAAGAAAAATTACCATTATCATCTGTAACTGTTCCATCTGTACTGCCTGCAACAAAAACGCTTGCAAAAGTAACCGGACTTGTACCATCTGTAACTTTTCCTTTCAACAAGGTTTTGCTTTGTGCATTACATAATAGTAACATTCCAAAGCTAAATGTTAGTATCAAAATCTTGGTTGTCATCTCTAACCCTTTCAAACTTTTTTGTTTTTTAATTTGCAACAGAGGGCATAAGATTGTTTTTTACCCATGAAAATTCCGGCTGCAATTCAAGTACTTTGGTAAAAATTTCTTTTGCTTTTTCTTTGTTGTTTTGTTTTGTGTAGCCAATTCCAAACCATGTTAAGCTTTCTTCATATCCCCAATTTGGAGAAAGTCCATTGCTACTTTTGTTAGCTTCGAATAAGGAAATTGCTTTTTGAAAACTTTCCATTCCTTTTTGGACACTACCGCCAAACATTGGTGGCATATTAATAACCAGTATTCCTCTAATAATGTGCACACGTGGATTCAAAGGATTAGTAATCTCTGCTTCATCCAATAGCTTATTAATTTCGGGCATCAAAGCCATTGCTTCCATTTGGTTACTTGCAAGGCGCATTAGATATAAAGCGGCAAGAATAACTTTTGCTTCATCAGCCAACTTATTAGCATCAATTAATTCTTTACAAGAAGCAACTGCTGGTTCGTAAAATTTATCTGTAAAGGAATCGTTTGTAACCTGCTTGGATGCATACAAACGGTATTTTATATAATTGAGATAGTATTTTGCTAATTCATTTTGCGGTTCAACTTCTAAAAGTCTTTCCAAATAGGAATGAACTTCCATAAAGAGTTTTACATCATATTTAATATAGGCGTCACTTATCTTTTGAATATTCTCTCTGAATTCTTCTGAATCAACTTGTGAATATGATAGGTTAACACCCCACAAAGAAATTATAATTGTAAGTGCCAGTTTAACTAACGTTTGCTTTTTCATTTCCATTCTCCTTTTGTTTAAAGTACTTTATTTAATAAAGCTACTGTATAAAAAAATATTACTTTTTAATAAGTTTTTCCAAACTCTCTATATATGCTGCAAAAGCTTTTTTACCATTTTGATTCATTCCATAAGTAGTTACCGGCTTTCTATCTACAAATTGCTTTGTTACTTTAATATAGCCAGCCTCTTCCAATTTTTTTAAACTGATGCTCAAATTTCCATCTGTAGTCTTTACTAAGTTTCTTAAGGTGGTAAACTCAATTTCATCTACGGTAATAAGTACACTCATAATTGCAAGTCTAATTCGTGAGTGTATAACATCATCTATTTGCTGATAATCGAAATCACTCATTGGAATCACAACATTGTTTTTTAAATTTTCTATATAGTATTATGCCTGGAACAATCTGCCCAAAAATCATTAAGATTGCCATAATTAACAAAGAAGCCAGCCCACCGAAATAAAAAATTACAAGTCCGCCAATCCACCATACAACGCCAATAACTTTAAACCAATTCAAATCGTTTAATGCACTCATCAAATAGTAAGCAGAACCAAGAATGATAGCCATAACTCCACTTATATAATCTCCTCTAATGGCGTTTGTTAATTGACTTCCAAAACCAATTACAGTCATAGAAATTCCAAAAGAGAACCAGAGACGGCCAATAACTTTTCCGGCAAATGTTTCTACTTTATAATGTTTTCTATTAGGTCTTTTATAAAGCCAAAAAGAAATAAACCAACCTAAGCTAATAAGAATAACCCAGACCCAGATATAATTCAAATTCCATCCCATTGTAAACTTAGCATAACCTATCAGCATTCCAACTGTTATAATAATTCCCCAGATAATATATCCCAACCCATTATCTGCAATTATGCGTTGGCTATCTTGAATAACCTTCTTAATAAACTGCAATTCATCTAAAGCTTGTTTCTCTTCCATTTTGATTTTCCTAAAGCACTTTATTTTCTAAAGTGAATTTAGAAAAGCTTTCCCCATTTGTCAAGTGGGCGAAAGTATTTTTTTAGAAAAAATTTATTATTCACTTTACCGACTGATTTTGGTTTATTAACTAAATCCTTTTAATTAACTTCCAATTACATTATTCAACATAAACTTTGCAGGTAATTATGAAAAAAAATTTAACCCGAAGAGATATGTTAAAAACCAGCGGATTATTTGCCGCCGGATTACCGCTCTTAAATCTTTTACCAAGCAGCATAAACGCCAAACCAATTATTTTTCCTACTAATGCAGAGCATAAAACTCCTGACAAGCCTTTAACAGCTATTGTTCTTGGCGCTGGAAATCGTGGAAATGTTTATGCTTCCTATGCTCAAAAATATCCCGAACAGTTAAAAATTATTGGCGTTGCTGAACCAATTGAATTGCGAAGAAAAAAGTTTTCGCAAAAACATCAAATTGATACCAAGTATAAATGGACAACTTGGGAACATGCTTTGCAAATTCCAAAGTTTGCAGATGCTGTTATTATAACAACTCCAGATCATTTGCATTACGGACCTGCAATGGGTGCCTTGGAATTAGGTTACGATTTACTTCTTGAAAAACCAATTGCGCAAACATGGAAGGAATGTTCCAATATTTTAAAACTTGCTCAGAAAAAAGAAAGCATTGTGGCTGTTTGCCATGTACTGCGCTACACTTCCTATTTTAGAAAAATGAAAGAGATAGTGGGATCGGGAATTTTAGGTGACCTTGTAAGCATTCAGCATTTGGAACCTGTTGAGCACATTCATATGAGTCACTCATACGTTAGAGGCAACTGGCGCAATACTAAAGAATCCAACTTTATGTTAAATGCAAAATCTTGCCACGATTTAGATATTCTTCGCTGGGTTACCGAAAAACATTGCAAACGTGTTTCATCTTTTGGATCTTTAAAACATTTTAGAAAGCAAAACGCACCTGAAGGAAGCACTTTACGATGTACCGATGGCTGTAAAATTGAATCCACCTGTCCATACTCGGCATTAAAAATTTATTACCGCAATCGTACTTGGCTTTCCCATTTCGATTTTCCGGAGAATGCAGATAAGGGAGAAGTAATAATGCAGAACCTTAAGAATGGACCTTACGGAAGATGCGTTTATCATTGCGATAATGATGTTGTCGATCATCAAATTGTGAATCTTGAGTTTGAAGATGAGATAACAGCCGCGTTTTCGATGGAAGCACTTACTTCTTATGCAGGAAGAAGAACCCGTTTAATGGGAACAATGGGAGATGCTGTTGGCGATGAAGATACATTAGTAGTAACAGATTTTAGAACTGACAAACAATCTGTTTGGGATGCAAAGCTTGATGCAAAAATCGATTCTGGCCATGGTGGAGGAGATTATGGATTGGTGCGCGATTGGATTCAAGCAGTTAGCCAGCATAAACCCGAACTGCTTACATCTACAATTGAAGCCTCGATGGAAAGTCACTTAATGGGATTCCGCGCAGAAGAAAGCCGTTTAACAGGAAAGATTGTAAATGTAAAGATGGATTAAAACTCTTGTGGGTTGATGAATTTCAACCCACTATTTTTTTAACCATTCTTTAGTAATCCACTTTTTAACTAGGGCTTTTTCCAGGTCAACATTTGTTGTTTGGGCTATTACGAATACCAAGCCTAACACATCCGAAAGTTCTTTTGCCAATTCTTTTTTAGATTCTCTTTTTGAAATGAATTTTACACTTCGGCACATTTTTTTATGAATTAAATAGGATTGAACAAATTCGCCAAGTTCCTCGGTAAGTTTAATGATCAGGTAATCATCAGTAAGATTTATATTATCCTTTTTAAGATTGTTTATAAATACACGTGAAGCTTTTTTCTGTAATTGTTTTATTTCCATTTAGTAGTCTCTTTAATTTTTACAAAATTATTCATTAGTAAAGATATTTTCTTTATACCTTCGGCTCATATTCAATTTTTCCCCGCTCTTTAGAATTACAAGATAATCCCCGTGACTCCATGGCTGCATTTCCTGAATTTGCTCTACATTAACAATATATGAACGGTGAATGCGAGCGTATTTTTCGGGATTCAAAGACTGCTCTATATTATTCATAGTTTCCCTTAGCAAATACTTTCCTTTTGATGTATGCAGCTCTACATATTTTTCGGCAGAGGAAATGAAATTTATTTCTTTAACGGCAACAAAAAAATATTTTGATGCTACATTCACTAAAAATCTCTCAAGATATTTTTTCCCTTTTTTTATCTCATTCAAAATCAGTTTTAAACCTTCGGTATTTCCTTTTTTCAACTTTATCAATTCTAAAGCTCTGTCAAAGGATTTTTGAAACCGTTCTTTGTCATATGGTTTCAACAAATAATCTACAGCGTTAATTTCAAAAGCATTAAGGGCATACTGATCGTAGGCAGTAACAAAAATTACCGGAGGCATTTTAACTGCACCAATTTGCTCAATCACTTCAAAACCATTCATCCCTGGCATTTGAATATCTAGGAAGATCAAGTCCGGCTTCTCATTAATTATTTTTTCTACGGCTTCAATTCCGTTTACGGCTTCAATTATCTTATCAATTTCATTAACATCTTTTAGAAAGGATAGCATTTTTTTGCGTGCCGGCTGTTCATCATCTACAATTAATATTTTCAATTTTCTTTCCCCTCTTCTTTGAATGGAATTTCAATTGTAAAAATAATTCCTCCTTCATCTAAATTTTTCCAATTGAATTCAAATCTATTGCCATATAATTTTTCCAAACGTTCAACAGTATTGGAAAGTCCAATTCCTCCGTTTAATACAATAGCCTCATCTTTATTTATTCCGGGACCGTTATCTTTTATTTTGATTAATAGCCTGTCATTAACCTTTTGAGTAACAAGTTCAACTTTGGTGTTGGATAAATTCTCCATTCCATATTTAATGGAGTTTTCAATCAATGGCTGAAAAAGAAAACTTGGAACAAAAGCCTCTTCGGTTTCTTTAGCAATATTAATTTCTATTTCCAATTTATCCTTAAATCTTGCCTTCATTATTTTGTTGTAAAGATTAAGCAGTTCAATTTCGTTTTTAAGTTTATGCTCACCTTTTGAAGTTCCCTTTAACGTAATACGCAAAAGATCGCTTAAGTTAGCAATCATCATATCTGCTGCATTAATATCTTCGTACATTGTGGATGAGATCATGTTGAGTGTATTAAAAAGGAAATGGGGATTTAACTGAGATTGCAGCGCCAAAAGTTTACTCTTCGAAAGCTCTTCTTCCAATTGCACAGCTCTTAAATTTTCGGCCTGACGCGCTTTATATACTTTTACAAAATTATATGCGCCGCAAAAAATCCAGAATCCTAACAACAGTTTTAAAGATTCCATTAAAATGCGATAAGGGAAGTAGCCAAAATCGTAGAATCCCCATCCTGCCAAATTGAAAATTAGAGAACGACTTGTAAACATTATATATGTATGCATTACTCCCAAGCAAGCTACTGCTATAAAATAAATAGGAATTACGAACCAAAGTTTTTCTTTTTTAAGAGGAACTTTGTTAAAGAGCAAAAGCATCAATGGAGTAAGCACAAAGAATGAATATGAACCTGTTAGTTCGAATATAGTATGCTTTAGAAAGTCGGGAGTTTCTCCTTCCACAAGCATTGTGCTGACAATAACCGAAAAATTAAGAAGCGCATTAACATTAGCGAGTACAAAGAAAAACAAAAACGTTTTATACTTATTTTTGAATAGGGGCTCTGACATTGTCTTCATTTTTTATCCTTGCACAAAATAAAATAATTCTCAATAAAAAGATTGCGAACTTGCAGAAGTTATTCACTTACTCTGTCACTAAAGGGTATCTAAAGGGTATAAGCGGGATAATGTCTTTTATACTATTCGTTATCCTACCAATTTTTTCTAATTAAAATCATCAATCTCAAAAAAGCAGGTAAACAAATTCCAAAATTTTCCGCTTCATAGATAAAAAAATCCCGCTTACGACAAATGAAGTTAAAAACAAAAACCGATGCAATATTTTTACCGTCACAATAGCACAACAATAGGAGATTTAACATGCAACACTCAATAAGAAGAAACGACCTAGATTGGCTGCGCGTAATTGCATTCTATATATTAATATTTTTTCACGTAGGAATGGTTTTTGTCCCTTGGGAATTTCATTTAAAAAACAATGTAACTGTTGAATGGTTTGAAACTTGGATGGCGTTTCTTCACCAGTGGCGATTACCTCTTCTATTTATGATTTCTGGAATAGTCCTTTATCATTCGATGGGCAAAAGAGTAGGTAAAAAATATTTTGGCGAACGAAGCAAAAGATTATTAATTCCACTGATATTTGGAATGTTTGTAATTGTTCCTCCTCAAATTTATTACGATAGATTATTTCATGGAATTCAATTTGCAAACTATTGGGAATTCTGGAAAACCGTTTTCAATTTTGTTCCATATCCATTGGGTGGAAGTTTAAGTTGGCATCATCTCTGGTACGTGTTATACATTTTTGTGTATTCAATTATTGCTTATCCGTTATTCAAATATTTGCGAAGTGAAGAATCAATTAGACTTAAAAACAGAATTGGTTCTTTCATAAAAAGGCATCCAAATTCAATCTATTCAATTATCATTTTATTTCTTGGTTTTTATTATACACTTGCATCTAATTTTCCCGAAACGCATGGTCTTATTGATGATTGGTATAATCACAGTATGTCTTTCACTTTATTTATGCTGGGATTTTGCATCTCGGCAATTGATGGCTTCTGGGAAGTACTTGTAGCTAAAAGAAAACAATCATTAATTCAAGCTATTGTACCAACATTAGTTCTTGCACTTTTTGTTTGGGGTCCAACTTTTGAAATAGTGAATGAAGACGCCGATTGGTTTTTATACGTTTATGGAATCTTTAAGATGGTGTTAATTCCCTCTTTACTTTTTGCAATACTTGGTTATGCTAAAGTTTATTTGAACAAGCCTAGTAAAGTTCTTACTTACGCTAACCAATCTGTTTATCCACTATACATTTTGCACCAAAGTGTCCAATTGATTTTTGCTTATTATATAATCCAATTGGATTTGGGAGTGTTACCTAAATTCATACTTTTAGTAATTGCTACTTTTGGAGTTAGTTTATTGCTGTACGAATTATTAATTAAGCGATTCAACCTAACTCGCCTTTTATTTGGAATGAAGCAAATGCCAATGCCAACTAAGAATTTTACTTCCCCGGCAATAGAAGAATCCAATTAATCTGTACTGCAATTTTTAAGACCAGAGGTTATTTATAATGTCCTCTGGTTTTTGAACTAATCCCAACCAGACCTGGTTATCTAAGTTAATTAGACATCAATTTGAGATATTATTACATTTGTATTGTTATAAAACTATATTTCAAACGGAGAATTTGTAATAGAGAATTCTTCATTTTCACAATCCGCTTAACGGGTAATAGTTTTACTTAAGTAGATTTGTGTGATGTTACCGAATATAAATTAAAGGATATATAATGGATCAAAACAGCAACAATGGATATTCGCCGATTGATGAGCTGGAACTTAGAGAATGGTTGGAATCTCTTGAATATGTAATTCAGAGCGGCGGGCCGGAAAACGTTAAAGAGCTTCTTCACAGCTTATCTACTTATGCGGTTGAATATGGAGTTGAACTTCCTTTTACCGCCAATACTCCACATATAAATACAATTCCCGCAAAAAATCAGCCACCATTTCCAGGGGGCCGCGAAATTGAAAGACGCATTAAAAGTTTGATACGCTGGAATGCAATGGCTATGGTTGTTCGCGCTAATAAAGAGGAAGCCGGTATTGGTGGTCATATTTCAACCTACGCTTCAGCCGCAACTTTATACGAAATTGGCTTCAATCATTTCTTCAGAGGTAAAGATGGAAATCATGAAGGGGATATAATTTATTTTCAGGGACATGCAGCTCCAGGAATTTATGCACGCGCTTTTCTTGAAGGAAGAATTTCGAAAGAACAATTAGAAAATTTTAGAAGAGAATTAAAACCGGGCGGCGGACTTTCCTCATATCCTCATCCATGGTTAATGCCTAACTTTTGGGAATTCCCAACAGTCTCGATGGGACTAGGACCAATCCAAGCAATTTATCAAGCCCGCTTTTCGCGCTATTTGGAAGACCGTGGATTAAAAAAACCAAGCGATCAAAAAGTTTGGGCTTTCTTAGGTGATGGTGAAACCGATGAGCCAGAATCTCTTGGCGCTATGTCTTTGGCTGCAAGAGAAAAACTTGACAACTTAATTTTTGTTGTGAATTGTAATTTGCAAAGATTAGATGGACCTGTTCGAGGTAATGGAAATATTGTTCAAGAGCTCGAAGCTAATTTTAGAGGAGCCGGATGGAATGTTATTAAAGTTCTTTGGGGAAGTGATTGGGATCCTTTGCTTGAAGCAGATAAAGCAGGAATCCTAACCAGAAGAATGAATGAGACTCTTGATGGTGATTCGCAAAATTACATTACACGCGGGGGCAAACATGTGCGCGAGCATTTCTTTGGAAAATATCCCGAGCTGCTTAAGCTTGTAGAAAAATATACCGATGAGCAATTAGAAAAAATGAAACGGGGCGGTCACGATCCCGAAAAAGTTTATGCAGCATTCAAAGCCGCTGTTGAACATAAAGATGCACCTACAGTTATTCTTGCAAAGACTGTAAAAGGTTACGGACTTGGCGAAGCCGGAGAAGGAAAAAATATTACTCACTCTCAAAAGAAATTAAATGAAGATGAGTTGAAAGAATTCAGATCCCGTTTTTCAATTCCTATAAGCGACGATCAAATTGCAGAAGCTCCATTCTTCCGTCCATCGGAAGACTCGGCAGAAATTAGATACTTGAAAGAAAGAAGAAAAGTTTTAGGAGGCTACGTTCCAAAGCGTGTTGTTAAAGCGCCTCCAATTAAAACTCCTAGTGAAGAAGTATTCGAAGAATTTTATACCGGCACCGAAGGAAGAGAAGTTTCTACAACTATGGTTTACGTTCGTATTCTTGCAAAACTTTTAAAGGATAAAGAACTTGGTCACTTAATTGTTCCTATTGTTCCCGATGAAGCAAGAACATTCGGTATGGAATCTTTATTTCGCCAGGTTGGAATTTATGCTCACACCGGCCAATTATATGAACCGGTTGATAAAGACAGCTTCTTGTATTACAAGGAGGCAAAGAATGGACAAATTCTAGAAGAAGGAATTACCGAGGCCGGTTCAATGTCTTCGTTTATTGCTGCCGGAACTGCATACGCTACACATGGCGTAAATACAATTCCATTCTTTTCTCTTTATTCCATGTTTGGAATGCAAAGAGTTGGAGATTTGGTTTGGGCCGCGGCAGATATGAGCTGTAAAGGATTTTTCTTTGGCGCTACCGCCGGAAGAACAACTTTAGCAGGTGAAGGACTTCAGCATCAGGATGGAAATTCACATCTTCTTGCTTATCCAGTTCCAAACTTAGTTGCTTACGATCCTGCATTTGCTTACGAGTTAGCAGTTATTATCCGAGACGGAATTTACCGGATGTACGAAAAACAGGAAAATGTTTTCTATTACATTACTATAATGAATGAAAATTATGCTCAGCCAAAAATGCCCGAGGGTGTTAAAGAGGGAATTTTAAAAGGCATGTATAAATTCAAAGCCAGCTCTAAAGCAGATGCAAAACTAAAAGCAAACTTGCTGGGAAGCGGAACAATACTAAACGAAGTTATTAAAGCAGCCGAAATTTTAGAAAAGGATTACAAAGTTGCTTCCGATATTTGGAGTGTAACTAGTTACAAAAATTTACATCTCGATGCTCAGGAAACAGAACGCTGGAATATGCTACATCCAACCGAAGAACAAAAGGTTCCTTACATTTCGCAAGTAACAAAAGATGAATCGGGAGTTTTTGTTGCCGCTTCGGATTATGTTCAGCTATCGAGCGATGCTCTTGCAAAATGGCTTCCGGGCAAACTGCATTCACTTGGCACTTATGGATTTGGAAGAAGCGAAGGAAGAACTGCACTTAGAGATTTCTTTGAAGTTGACGCTAAGCATATTGTTTATGCAACTCTATACTCTTTATTCAAAGAGGGAAAAATTAAAGCAGATGTAATTAAGAAAGCTCAAAAAGAATTAGGTATTAATCCGGATAAAGTAAATCCGGCTCGTTCATAAAAAGGAATTGTGAAATGATTATTGATTTTAATTTACCTGTACTCGGAGACAATATTCCTTCTGCAGATATTACAAAGGTGTTGGTAAAGGCCGGCGACAAAGTTGAAAAGGATGATGTTTTGGTTGAAATAGAAACAGATAAAGCAACAGTTGAAATACCTAGCGATGTATCCGGCACAATTGTAAATGTTTATGCTAAAGAGGGTTTAAAAGCATTGGTTGGACTTCCATTATTTACAATTGATGTAAGCGCTCAAAGAATGGTTGTGTTCAATCCTCCAACCGGAGAAACTTTACACAACGAAGTTATTGAAAGTAAACTGGTAGCTAGCACACCCGAGCAACCAATCAGCAAAAAGCAAACAACAGGCAGCTATCAATTTACAATTCCAGTTCTTGGAGATAATATTTCAAGCGCACAAATTACTAAGGTACTTGTTAAAGCTGGAGATAAAGTTGAAGCAGATCAGATTGTTTTAGAAATTGAAACAGATAAAGCTACCGTTGAAGTGCCTACTGAAGTAGGAGGAATTGTTAAAGAAGTAAAAGTAAAAGATGGAGATAAGGTTGAAATTGGAGCTGTAGCTTTAGTAATTGAAAGCTCAGAACTGAAGACCGAAAATAAAGGTAATCTTGCTCAGAGTACTGAATCAAAAGTAGAAAATAAATCTGCTTTAGTTGATAAACCATCAACTGGCAACCAACCACTAACAACAAGCTACCCACAAGCTCCTAAAGAGCATACACACATGCCTCAGGTAGTAAGTCTTCCGCGAGATATTTCAAAAGTGGTTGTACCCGCAGCTCCATCAGTTAGAAGATTCGCTAGAGAAATTGGAATTGAAATTGGTGAAGTACGTGGAACAGGCAAGAATGGCAGAATTTCTATTGATGATGTGAAAACATATTCCAAAGCAGTTAATCAGCAAATTAAAAAAGGGGGCTTTGCTGCAGCCGCCACTTTTGGAGTTACAAAAGAAACTTTGCCCGACTTTTCTAAGTGGGGTTTAGTGGAAACTGTACCAATGAGCAACATTCGAAGAAAAACTGCCGAGCACTTATCCTACGCTTGGACAACCGTTCCTCATGTTACTCAATTTGATAATGCAGATATTACGGAATTAGAAAAGCTGCGTAAGCAATTTGGTAAGCAAGTTGAAGCCGCCGGCGGCAAACTTACTGTAACCGGAATACTATTAAAAGTTATTGCAAGCGCAATGAAAGTTTTTCCACAATTCAACAGCAGTGTTGATATGGAAAAGAGTGAAGTAATTTATAAGAAGTATTGCAATCTTGGTATTGCCGTGGATACAGATAGAGGCTTGCTAGTTCCTGTCATTCGCGATGTTGATAAAAAGAACATCACCCAAATTAGTATTGACTTGAACGAAGTTTCCAAAAAAGCGCGCGATAAAAAACTATCGCTCGAAGATATGCAGGGTGGGTGTTTTACAATTTCGAATTTGGGAGGAATTGGAGGAACATATTTTACTCCAATAGTTAACACACCCGAAGTTGCAATTCTTGGCGTTTCAAAATCTTCTTTCGAACCCGTTTACATAGATGGAAAGTTTGAACCTCGATTGATGATGCCCCTCTCCCTTTCTTACGATCATAGAATTATTGATGGTGCCGACGCAATTAGATTTTTACGCTGGGTTATTAATGCTTTAGAAAATCCATTTCTACTTGCGCTATAATTAATTGTGCTTTCTACCAAAAGGCTGCCGGAACAGGCAGCTTTTTTTTAGAATCCTAATCTTAATCCTATCGAACCAAATGGTGAATCATGACCATTATAGATAACATTACCATCTAAATAGTAATTATCTATTAATTTAGCCGAGAAACCAATTCCATATTTAAATCCATTTCTAAAACCGGAATTAAGTTTTTGAGTAAAGTTTTTTTGGTCATTCATTATTAAAGCACCATTTTTATCAAAGCTTCTAATACTTCTTTGGGTCACTCCATCTGATGAGAAATTGTAATCTGTTCCATAGCCAACCATTAGGTAGGGTGAAACTATCCAATCAAATGGAGAATACTTAATTGCAATATCAAAGAATATTCGATTTTGTGGATTAAATTTTTCTTGAAAAGTCTCAATAGAATTACCTTCACTACCATTAATGATATAAGTATTTGTAAGGTTTTTAAAACTAAACGAACCAAATCCTCCATTTACAATAAGTGAAAAGTTTTTCGATATTTTCCTCTCCAAAGACAAAAAGGCTAGGTGATTATTGTTATCTTGATTAAATGTGTGTAAACTAAAATTTAATCCTAAATACCATTTGCTTGGTTGAGAAATGGGGTTAATTTCTTGCGCATTAATAGAAGATATAAAAATTACTATGAATAAAAATGCTTTTAGAGTTTTCATTAGCACCTCATTTATATCATTTGTTTAGATTATACAGAACAATGCTTTCTTTGTTCCTCTTGTTTAATATAAATATTATGAGGTACCATTAAACTCTCACTTCTATAAAAACGTGTATTTCAATGTTGGAGAAATAGTCACAGTAAATAAATCTCTTTAAATTAGACTACCCGCCACCTGAGGCAGTGGCTTTTAGCCAAATCTATGCCCTTGCCATTAAGATTCATTTTCGAAAAACATTATCACACGCATTGCTAGTGGGTACTTAAACTACACTAAAAACTTATCAAGTATTGAAACTTAATAAAGTATTGCTGATTTGTATTCGAGAAACCCACATCCCCTTTGTAATCAATATAATCGCTAGTGGCGCCGGCATAAAAAGTTGTGAATGCGCTTAGCTTATAACTGAACAATGGATAGAACTGAAACGACTGAGCAAAGGAATCGTATTGCAGAATCGTTCTGAAAAGCATTTGGGGTGTGAATTGATAAATTGCAACTCCACGGTAAATATTTCCATCGTAATACAATTGACCGGTTTCTCTATCGGATAAACCGGCGCGGGTGTAGGAAAGAGAGATATTAAACTGCGAAGTTGGTTTTAATGTTACGTTTGCACTAAAGTTATGCCCTTTTCCCATTCTAGGAGAACTGCTTCTGTAAATAAATTCACCTACCTCAGCAAATGCCGAAAAGGATAGTTGATTAATTGGATTGGAGCTTAAATTTATTCGTGCCCGGTTTATTCCATCAAAATACTTTCCGGCAAATTGTTCATCGTTAACCAGCAAGTAAGACACTCTTAAATTTATTGGCCCTTTTAGGGATGTAAAGAGATAGGGTTCTATAACTTGCTCTTTTTTTATTCCTTCGTAATTGAACATTAGGTAAGACGAGAATCCGATTTCGGCATTATTTATAAAAGAATTTTCGGGGTAGAATACCGCCATATGCCCCATGGATATTTGTCTTTTTCCATTTGAAGAAAACAACCCGTTATAAGTTTGATAGGTCGGAGAAAAATCGTTATATCCTAAATGAAAATTATAATTGCGTGCCGAATGTGATACAAACATATTTATTCCTGTTCCCCAGTATTCCTCTCCATTAAATGCAGCATCATAACCACTGTTTGAAAATTTACGTGATGAGTTGAATAAATTAGTATCATCCAATTCTTTTGTTTTGGAAGCATATCCTTGACCTCTGAAATCCCAATTACTCCAGAACCGGTAATTCCAATCGAATCCAAATACATAGTTATTTGCACCTGAAAGATTTTTTGTAAGTATCATTCCTCCAATGTAACTCTCATTTCCCAAATCGTAACGTAAGCGTCCAATGTTTACAACAGATTTCAAATCGGTTGCAACAGTATTGCTTCTTTCTTCACCGGGAACAACAAACACAGTATTCCTATCGTAAGCATTCATATACAAATAGGATAGGCCGCCGCTCTTGCCAATTATTCGTGAAGCAGCCAATGGATTATTTATTGATCTTGAATAGTACATAGAATTCTGAAGCAGTTCGCGTCCAATTAAAAAGAAGGGACGCTTTTCGCTGTAATTTAATGCGTAGGTTGTATTAACACTAATTTGTGCGGCATCTGTTTCTATTTGGCTAAAATCCGGATTGATTACTGCATCAAGAGAAAAGTTTGGGCTGGGAGAATATTTTATTCCTCCTCCAACTCTTCCTTGAAACGAATCGTACTTAAAATCGGAATGTGGATTTCCAATTATCGAACGGCTTCCAGTCTGCTGGCCAATTGCATAAGGCAGCAATTCAACTGAACTGCCGGATTGAATATTTGTGATTCCAATTAAATCTCCAGCCTGATTCATAAAGCCAGGAATATTTCTATCAACCGGCATCCACGAAACCTGAATTCTGCTGCTTCGGGGCAATGTTCTTAAAATGTTTGCTTTAAAATTTTGCATCTCGGCATTTGGAAAATGAAGACTTGAAAATGGAATCTTCATTTCGGCAGTCCACCCATTTTCATTTCTCGAAGCTGCCGCATGCCAAATCCAATCCACACTTGCATCTTCACTGTTATTTGTAGCTAATAAGTCCCCCATAATTCCGTAAGGATTTACACAAAACTCGTATGAGCGCTGAAAATCTCCATAAGTATCTAATGCAACAAAAACCCAATCGTCCTGGTACATTTTATCACGGTCCGAAATGTTTGCACGTATTTCTTCTGGATTAGTATCGAAGCACTCGAAACCGAAGTAAATATATTTGTCGTCGTAAAGAGCTTTTACAATTGTTCTTTGAGGAGCAGGAGTATTATCCTTTGGAGTTATTTCATACTTCAACTCAATTGAGTTTGCTTTTGCCCAAATAGGGTTATCTAACTTTCCGGTTAATTCAATTCCCCCCTCAATTTTCAATACCGGAAGCGCTGGTTTCATAATATTAGTTTCGGCCTGACAAAAAGATTTTGAAGAAGTAAATAGTATTAAAATAAGAATAGACAAAGAGGTAAGCTTTGCTCTCATCATTCTGCTCCGGAAGTTTATTTAGAGGATTTGATTTTAATTAACTATTTAGACTCGGAAGAGAGGGAAAAGATGCTCTAAAAAAGAAAAATTATAGGGTAATTATTATTCTCTTTAAAACCGGTGTATGGTGCAAAGCAATTGAAAGTACGTAATGCAATATTTAAGAATCTGTCTCTTAAGTAATTTTTTTATAAATAACGTTCAAGTCACTTAAACATGAGTGTCAATGAAGGTCAATCAGTATAATTAGCGCGCCACTTTAAATTAATTACTGTTGAGACAGATTCCAATAAATTATAGTGCTCCTTTTAAAATCTGGCGGCTTATTTCAAGATTCAAATCCTTTGTTTCGGATAGAGCAGTCATTCCTTTATTTTCCAATCCCGCAATTACTTTATCTATATCTTCTTCGGTAATATTGTAATCTGTAAGATGGGTTTTTATTCCAAGACTTTCGAAGAACTCTCTTGTTTTACTAATTGCCAAATCAATTTTAAAATCTTCATTAGTCTCATCAATTTTCCAAACACGCTCGGCATACTGCAACAGCTTTGCTCTTTTGTTATCCTTTCTTACATTTAACAAAGATGGCAGAACAATTGCAAGTGATACAGCATGATCAATCCCGAAGAAGAATGTAAGTTCATGTCCAATCATATGAGTTGCCCAATCGCTTGGAACACCGGCCCCGAGAAGGCCATTCAAAGCCATTGTTGCATTCCAAACCAAATTTGCCCGTGCATCGTAATTTGTTGGCTCGTCAATAGTTTTTCTTCCTATTTCAATTAAGCTTTGCAATATTCCCTCGGCGGTTCTATCCTGAAATTTTGCATCAACAGGAAAAGTTAAATATTGCTCGGCAACGTGCACAAAACTATCCACAACTCCATTTGCTACCTGATTTGCCGGAAGAGTAAATGTTAGCTCCGGATCTAAAAAAGAAAATTTTGGGTAAGTGAATGGACTTCCCATTACATACTTTCCGGATTTATAATTAATAACTCCGCCGCTATTCATTTCGGAACCGGTTGCAGGCAATGTTACAACTGTTCCAAATGGAAGAGCTTTTGTTATAGGAAGATTTCTTACTCCTTTCAATAAAATATCCTCAGCATTTCCCTCATATTTAGCGGCAAGCGCAATAAACTTTGTTCCATCCATTACAGATCCTCCCCCGACTGCTAGTAAAAATCCAATATTCTCTTTTCGTATAATTTCTACTGCTTTCATAAGTGTATCGAATTGCGGATTTGGTTCAATACCTCCGAATTCAAAATATTTCCTATTACCGAGTGCACTAGTTACTTTTTGAAGCGTTCCAAATTTTTTAACACTGCCACCGCCATAAAGAACCAGAACATTAACATTTTTTGGAACATATGCATCCAGTTCAGTTAATCTCTCTTTGCCAAATATTATTCGTGTTGGATTAAAAAAATCAAAATTGTTCATGTTTATTTTTCCCTTTAACTTTTTGTTAACATCAATCTAACATTTAAACTTGAGCATGATCCTCTGATGTTACTCAAAAAACATTATCTCAGTTTTATTTTAACTAAACATAAATGATTACTTTAAACAATGCCAACAGGTATACTAATGGAAGCATAAAAGGATTATTAACTCTACTGTGTATTAAAGAAGAATAATCTTAAGATTGGGCGAACAACAAACAAATGGTTAATTCCATAATCTAGTAAAGAAATAAACGAAGGTATTAATTGAAAATCAGTCTCAACATTTTACTCTTTTATATCCAGCAACATTCAAAAAAGAAGTATTTGGATTTCTAAGCTATTTACCTAATTTCATTTGTAAAGAGAATGTAATTTTAAACTCTTACAGAGATAACGTAGAATTTTAAAATCTCCTTTTCGATTTTTTAGTGAATTATTTTCCAATCCAATAATTAACCTTAATCATAAAAATGTTATCCGGTCTTGAAGTTAGTAGATTATCGAATGAACGACCAAACTCGAAATCTCCATTGTTCTCAAATCCCGCTCTGCTTTGTGTCCAAACTAAATATATTGTTGAACCGGGCATATACTCCCATCTTAAAACTGCATTTCCTCTTAGTGATGTATAGCTATAGTCGGGATTCCCAACTTTATATAAAGGTGAAGGTCCGCTTCCATCAGCATCAAGTTGGTAACTAACTGAGCCGTGTGAAGAAGTAATTTTATTTATTGAGCTTCCTTTTTTTCCGTAATTAGTAAAATCGAATGAGCGTTCACGGTCAAGTTGTTTTATATCAGTATATCGACCAGATGAAATAAGAGGCTGAAGATAAAGCTGCAGACTTAGTGTAGGGGTAACAATCCAATCCAAACGAATATTTCCTGAAATTTCTGTTTGATCCATTGTACCAAAAACATATCTGCGTCCATAAGTTAAATTTGCAGTAGGATCCGCATATGATCCAACCCATTGAGCAACTTCTTTTAATTTACTTAAACGAGAACCAAACGATACCGACAAATTTGTTGTAGGCTTTATATTAATTGTAAGCGCTAAATAGTTATAAGAACTTACATTTGAGGTTGTATTAAAGTTCATTGAAAACGAAACAGGTTTATTTCCATTTGAATAAAGGCTAAGCTGGAGGGTTCTTGAAACAGGATTTAAAGTTAACGGCCCTCCTCTTGTCCTTCTATTGTTAATGCTTTCTGCACCATAATCAAACCAAAAATCTAAAGCCCAATAATTTGCAAAAGTTGCTGAACCCCAAAATCCATTTGTAAATGAAGTTAAATTTCCGTTATAATCAAATGTTTGAGAAATACCATCACCAATTGAAATTCTCCTATAAATTTCATTTGGAGTGGTCCACGCTTTTACAAATTGTGCATGCCATCTCATAGAATTTGCTCTAGACATATATCCTAAATCATTCGTGTTAAAACCTGGACTTATAACTGTTAAAGAGGCATTTCCCCACCAGCCACCAGCAGAAGACTGCTTGTTTAAGAATAATCTTCCGGCATAACCTGAAAGTGAAGTGGCATTCGAGTCAACTTTCAAATTTGTGCCCGGCTGTTGAAAATAGTGAACTGAACTTCTTTGCAGTTGTATCATTCTCTCCTTAGTTCCGTTAATATTAGAAACTGCGCTCCATCCGGTTAATACAAAGTCCTTTTCATCATCAAGAAAAGTCCAACCATCCACTCCGGCAACTAAAGCATTACTATTAATATTGGATTTTAGTTGAGCTTCGTTAAAAAACCGGTTTGTATATGTTGCTAAAATTCCTATCCCCTGTCTTCCTGCGTTAAAATCTTTTTGAGCTATTGCAACTCCATAATAAGTAAGCGGTTCAACTTCTACTTCGCTTCTAATATTATTCAACTGAATTTCTGCAAATTCTCTTTTAGTTAACGCTTGAACTGTACCAAATTTCCAGTTATTAAAAATTCTTCCGCTAATTTTACCAGCTCCAAGAATGTGAGTTGCTGAAGTTACATCTGCATAATCATTAGAAGGCAAGCTTCCTTGAGGTGCTCTTCCAATTCTACGGCTGTAAAATAAACTTGGACTGTTGTCCCAGCTACTTTTATTTGCGCCTCTGTTTCCAAAGCGAAAAATGCTCATTCCTTCAATAAAGAAGGGACGGTTTTCAGAAAACGTAATTTCGGTATCGCCAAGATTAACAACAGCGGGGTCAACTTCTACTTGTCCAAAATCGGGATTGATTGTTGCATCTAATGTTAAACTGGTTCCCAAACCATATTTAATATCAACGCCAAAATTTGGAGAATATTTTGAACCGTCATTAAATGGATCGCCCGGCGAATGCTGAAGATATGAAGCTTTGCCGGTTATATAAGGCAATATCGAAAATCTTTGAGGAGGAGTTAAATTTTCTAATCCTGTTAATTCAGGAAAACGGCTTACAAATCCATTTCCATCTCGAGGTGTATAAACTAGATATACAAATTCATTCTTTCTGCTTATATCTCTTCTAAAATTTACGCCCCAAATATATTTTTCCTTTTCAGTAAATCTAAGCTGACTATATGGAACTCTCATTTCAACAGTCCATCCATCTTCAACAATTTTTGCGTTTCCTTCCCAAACTCCATCCCATGAATCATTAGTATAAACATCATTTTCAAGAATCCCATCTTTTAACTGTCCGGCAGGAGTAATTGCAAAATAAAAGCCCGTTTGTTTATCGTTGAATGTATCTAAATAAATATAAAAAGCATCCGAAATTGCATTATAGTCCCTGCGTGCAAGATTAGCTAAAATAGAATCAGGATTGCTATCGTAACATTTTGCTGCAATGTAAATTGCGTCATCATCGTACGTAAGCCACACTTCAGTTTTTTCTGTTGCAGGTTTTCCTTGATTCGGATCTTTTTGAAAAAAATCAGTAACGCCGGCACTTTTCCATGCATCTTCTTCAAGAAGCCCATCAATTTTTATTTTTTCAGTACTTCTTTGAATATTTAATTTGCTAAGTACGCCAGGTTTGCTGCCGCCAGCCATTACAGCATTAACTATCACAAATAATAAAACTATAGTAATTATATTCTTCATTTCACAATCCGTAAATATTTTTATGATTAGACCGACGCGATTTGAAAATAGTTGTACTAGACATGTGTAATGAAAATAGAATAGTATTCTTCAATAAATTGCAAATTAAAATGGCAGGCCAATTAGCAAATAGAAATAAAACTAGATATTATCTGTACATGTCTTTTTAAATTGAGAATTCAACAGCTGCACGGCTATGAATCTCCAGCGTATTTAAAAGAGGAATTAAAGTATGTTCAGGTTTTACCAGCAAAGGAATTTCGGTGCAGCCTAAAATAATTCCCTGTGCGCCTTGCACAGCAAGCTTATTAATTATTTCTATAAATCTCTCTCTGGATTTATCCAGAAAAACATTTTTTATCAGTTCGTTCGAAATTTTGCTTTGAATAAAATTTCTGTCGTTAAGTTCCGGTACAACAGTTTCAATTCCTTGTTGGGCTAGCTTTGATTTGTAAAAATCCATTTCCATTGTTTGCTTAGTGCCCAGCAAACCAACTTTAGTAAATCCCATTTTCTTTATTTCACCAGCAGTTGCTTCGGCAATATGAATTAATGGGGCATTAATATTTTTCTCCAATTCTTCGGCGTATTGATGAAGCGTATTTGCACAAAGAAGAATGCACTCGGCCCCGGCAGTAATTATCTTTTTAGATGCATCCTCAAGCAGTTTATATATTTCACTTTTATTGCTCCTTCTGTTCAATGCATCAATTTCTCCATAATTAAAGGAATAGAGAATTACCTTTGCAAAATTAAGCCCGCCAAGCTTTTCATTAATTTTTTCATTAATCAGTTTGTAATATTCAACGGTCGAGACCCATCCGGTTCCCCCAATTAATCCAATAGTTTTCATTAATACTCCTTTTAACACTCTGAATAATTATAACAACAAAATAAACCTATTTCAGCTTGGGATGATTTTTATGAAAGCCGGTAGAATCCTGAAATAATTTTGCAAAAGACAAAAGCCTGGCTTCGTCAAAAAGGTTGCCCATAAATGTAATACTTGAAAGAGTACCCTCGTTTACAAAGCCGTTTGGAACCACAACTGCCGGATGCCCTGTAAGATTTGTTAAGGACAAATTAAGCCCCTGCCACGATGGCGCTATATACAAATCCACTTGGTCAAAAATCTTTTTCATTTCCTGAATCAATAAATATCTTATTCTGTTCGCGTTTATATATTCAACAGCTGGGATTAAACGTGAAAAGCGAAAAGAGTTTGGCCATGAATTTTTTGTTTGACGCTTGAGCAAATCATCTTTGTTAGATCTTGTCAGCTCATCGAATACTGCTGCAGATTCCGCTAAAAGAATAAAACCAATTTCTCTGGAAGCAATATTCGGTAGTTCAATGGGAATTAAATTAACTCCGAGCTCTTCAATTTTTTTTAGGGAAAGAGAATCGTTTTTATGAAATGGATATTGTTTTTCGAAGTCGGATTTAAGATATCCAACACGCAGTTTCTTTAAATCAATTGCAGGTTTATAATTAAAAGGAAAGTCATATAAAGTGTTATCCTTAGGATCCAATCCATAAATGGAATTAAAAACAATTGCCAGATCTTCGCTATAGCGGGTTATCACTCCAACTTTATCCATGGTCCAGCTCAAAGTCATAGCGCCCCAGCGGCTTACTCTTCCGTATGTAGGACGCAATCCGGCAACGCCGCAAATTGTTGCGGGTGAAATAATTGATCCTCTGGTTTCGGTACCAAGAGCAAATGGAAGAAGTCCGGCTGCTACTGATGAAGCCGAACCTGCAGAAGAGCCGCTTGAACCCTTTGTAGTATCCCAAGGATTGCGCGTAAAACCTCCAAACCAAACATCTCCCCTAGCAAGCGCCCCCATAGAAAGTTTTGCGACCAGAACGGCTCCTGCTTTTTTTAGTTTGGAAATTACGGTTGCATCTTCATCAATCAATTGATCTGCAAATGGTTCTGCGCCCCATGTTGTTTTATATTTTTCAGTAGAAAATAAATCCTTAACTCCATATGGAATTCCATGAAGCAATCCTTTGTAATTGCCTTTGGCAATTTCTTCATCGGCAATTTTGGCTTCACTAATAGCTCTTTCTTCTGTTAAGGTTACAACAGAATAAAGCATGGAAGAGTATTTTTTTAGTCTATCAATAAAAAAATTAGTTAATTCCAAAGAGGTAATTTGTTTTGTCCTTATTAGATGGGCCAGTTCTCCAATTGTGAAAAACGCAAGATCGTTTTTGTCAGCAGGCATTTTTACACCCGAATAATTACTAAACTGTACTGGCTTTTTGATTTGCGAAAAACTAAAACCATTTGGTATTGGATTAAACTGCAAAGCCATTGGTATGCTGTTATTAAGAAATACCTCTCGAATTTTTTGATAGTTTTTTAATTGATCCATCAAAGAACTTTGCATTGAATCGAGTTCTGCATCGGTGAATTCGAGTCCAATTATTTTAGAAGCTTTATCAATAGATTCCTTATTGATAGAACTATCGATCTGCTGACCAAGAGCAAATTGAATTCCAATTAAGAAGAATATTACAAGAGGGGCAAAAATATTTCTTAAGATAAACATGTTCATCTCCCTTTAAGTAGTTACATTATTTTATACTTGGATGCTTTTTATGAAAATCCGTTGCATCCTGATATGCTTTAGCAACCGAAATTATTTTGGCTTCATCGAATAAGTTGCCAATAAATGTAAAACTAACAGGCATACCTTTTTTTGAAAATCCATTTGGAACAACAACCGAAGGATGCCCGGTAAGATTTGTAGATAACAAATTATCTCCTTGCCAGGACGGTGCAATGTATAAGTCTACTTTTTCGAATACCTTTTTCATTTCCTGAATAAGCAAATAGCGAAGTCTGGAAGCGTTGATATATTCAGCAGCAGGAATGAAACGGGAAGCCCTGAATATATTTGGCCAAGCACCTTTAAATTGACGCGCCAAAAGATCATCCTTGCCCTCTCGTGTTAACTCGTCAAAAGCGGCACCGGCTTCGGCAGTTAAAATAATTGCAAGATCGTTTGTAGATACTTCAGGCAATTCAATAGGAATTAAATTTGCGCCAAGAGATTCCAGTTTTTTTAAACCAATTGAATCCGTCTGATGGAAATCATATTTGGCATCAAAATCTTTTTTTAAATAACCGATACGAATATTTTTAAAATTTATTTTTGGAGAATAATTGAATGCGGCATCTATTAGTGACTGATCCTGTTCATCTGCCCCTTTAATTGCAATAAATACAATTGCCAAATCTTCAGCATTACGGCAAATAGGACCAATTTTATCCATCGACCAGGATAGAGCCATTGCCCCAGTTCTGCTTACTCTGCCATACGTGGGCCTCAATCCGGTAACTCCGCAAACTGTAGCCGGGGATACAATAGAGCCCCATGTTTCAGTTCCAATTGCAAAAGGAACAAGTGCGGCAGATACAGCCGATGCCGATCCGGCAGAAGATCCGCTTGAACCTTGCGATGTATCCCAAGGATTTCTGGTCATACCTCCGAACCAAACATCATCCATTGCAAGTTCCCCCATCGAGAATTTTGCACATAAGACCGCACCGGCATCTGTAAGCTTTTTAATAACAGTTGCATCTTCATTAATCATTTGCTCTTTATAAGGCGCAGCTCCCCATGTGGTATTATAATTTTTTGTAGATAATAAATCTTTAACGCCGTAGGGAATTCCATGTAAGAATCCACGGTAAATGCCTCTGGCAATTTCGGCATCGGCTAGGCTAGCTTGTTTTAATGCAAGTTCTTCGGTTAGAGTAATTACGCAAAATAGTTTTGGCGAAATATTTTTTAATCGGTCTATATAAAACTTTGTTAACTCTACCGATGAAATCTTTCGGCTCTTTATTAAATAGGCCAATTCACCAATTGAGTAATAAGCCAAGTCTTTAATATCACTAGGCATTTTTGAATATGAATACGAAGAGAATACAACAGGCTTCTGCCTTTTATCTACTTTAAAACCAACCGGAATAGGATTAAATGTAATTGATGGCGGAACCGAATTACTAATAGAATGCTTTCGAATGTTATTAATATTTTTTAGCTGGTCGTTTAACGCATCCTGCATCGAATCTTTTTCGGATTCGCTAAAATTTAGCCCAATAATTTTTTGGGCTGCCGAAATTGTTTCTTTATCAATTTTGAGTAGGTCTGTTAATTTAAAAATGGAGGCGGTAAATACAAATGTACAAATAACTATAACTGCATATTTATAATTGTAATTGAATTTTTTCATTCTTCCCTCATGCTTTGCGTAAAATTATTCGGTATATAAGCTAATAGCAAGCATACTAAATTTGCATTGCCACAAGCATGCAGGAAGAAAAATAACTTTGTTTTTATACTATTGGCAGTTTAACCCATACGCTTGTTTGCAGATTATTAATTTTCGATATCCCAAAAGAACCTCCATACAGAAGAGCAATTTTTTTAACAATTGCCAATCCTAATCCGCTTCCTCCAATTTCGTGAATTCTTCTATCGAATTGTTTGAATGCTGTTACCGAAGCAATTTGATCTTGAGTAAAACCAATACCGCTATCTAAAACAGATAATTCGAACTGCGAATTGTTTATTGCTGTTTGTAATTCAATTTTACTTTGCGGCTTGGAGTACTTGCATGAATTTTCTAAAAGCTCTTCTACAATAAAGGATAAATGCATATCGAAGCATTTTAGAGTAGTGTCAATTGCAGAGTATTCAAAATCTGCTGTTCTATTGAATTTTGACATCACTTTGTTTGCCGCAGAAATGATAACAGACTTGGGAAAATCAATTTTTGCCTTTCGGTATTTTAATGCAGCTTCGGAATCTTCGAGCAAGTAAGTAACGTCGGAGTAAAGAATAAATTTATTGATAACACTATTAAGTTTAATACCGGATTCACGTATGTTTTCGGCAATCCACACAAGGTCGGCCGCTTGTTCAATACTTTTAATCTCATCTCTCAAAATTTCGGAGTAACCTATTATTGCAGTGAGAGGAGTTCTTAGTTCATGAGGAATTGAGAATGCAATATTATCGCGCAAGTCTTGAAGTTTTGCCTTTACTTTATTTTGTTTATTGAACACTGTAGTAACAGAATTAAGAAGGTCGTGAACAGTAAATGGTTTCGAAAGATAGTCGTCTGCGCCGGAATTCATTCCGCTTCTAAAATCTACATACCCAGATTTTGCAGTTAGGAAAATAAATGGAATTTCGGAAGTTGAGATATTTTCTTTTATCTTATGTAAAAGAGCATAGCCATCCACATCGGGCATCATTATATCTGAGATTATTAAGTCTGGAATAATATCTAGTGCGGCATTAAATCCTTCCAACCCATTTGATGCCGTAAAAACTTCGTAATCGTTTACTGAAAGAATATCTTCCAGATTTCTTCTAACCGTATCGTTATCTTCTACAACTAATATTTTTTTCATTGATAAACCATTTCTGTAGTAATAAATTATAAAATTTTAGTGAATTGCCTGCTAACAGCATTTGGATCTGTATTATTGTCCAAAATTAAAAAGCGGGGAAGAACAACAGTAAATACTGTTCCCTCATTGGTTTTGCTTTGCATATCAATAGAGCCGCCAAGAGCAAGAACAGCACGGTATGTAATGGCAAGACCCAAGCCGGTACCCTTAACGCTAACTGCATTTCGCGCCCTTGAAAATGGGTGAAAAATATTTGCGTGATCTTCTTCCGGAATTCCAATGCCTTCATCTCGTACAACTAATTTCAACTCCGAATTTGTTTCGGATAGGGAGATGTAAATATTTTTTTGGTTAGCCGTATATTTAATTGCGTTCGAAATTAAATTAACTGCAATTTGCCTTAGCAGCTTTTTATCCAAGAATACTTCTATTGAATCGCTTGCCAACTCCCAATTAATTGTAGAATGATTTGGGTATGTGGATTCCAATTCGGTTACCAAAGCCCTTAGGAATGCAATTACATCAAAAGGACTTGGTTTAACCACCAGCTTACCCGAGTCTGATTTATTAATCTCGGTAACATCGTTAAGCAACTCTATTAGTGTTGCTATAGAACTTTTAATATTGGCCAAATGAGATTCTTTTTTTTCCTTTGTAATTTTTTCGGAATACAGTTCCAATATTTCGGCCGAAGAAAGAATTGCCGTTAATGGAGTTCTAAACTCGTGGGAAACAAAAGAAACAAATTTAGATTTAAGTTCGCTTAGCTCTTTTTCTTTTTCGAGCATTTTTTTTATTTCTTCATCTGCTTTCTTTCTTTCGGTAATATCGTTAAAGTTGGCAAGCAAATACTGAGGTATACCATTGTTATCTGGTACAGTATTAAAAATCACTTCAGATGGAATAAGGTAACCGTCTTTACGCTTAAAATATAATTCCCCCCGCCATTGCTCTCCGTTTAACAAATTCGGCTTTATCTCTTTGGAAAAAAGCCTTGCAGATTCATCACTCATAAATTCCACAATAGATTGGTTCATTACTTCATCATCGCTAAACATGGAAATATTTCGCCAGCCATTGTTAGCGTAATTTATTTTTCCAAATACATCTGTTAAAAGTAATGCGGTAGGCGTGGACTCGACTGCTAGCGAAAGGCGTCTTATCACATCATCTTTTTCTCTTTTTTGAGTTACATCTCTTAAAGTTCCTGTGGTTCCGGCAATTTCATTTATTTCGTTAAACTTTAGAAGAGCAAAAACTTCCATCCAAACAAATCCACCAGCATTGGTTGTATACCTTATTTCGTGACGGCAATAATCCTTTTCTCTTTTTATTAATGGTTGGAATAATTGATGGTTTTTTTCTTTATCATCTTTATAAATAAAATCGAGAAAGTTTTTCCCAATAGATTCTTCTAGTTTAAAGCCCGTAATACTTGTCCATGCATCATTTAGGAAAGTAACCAATCCTTTTTCGTCAGTTTGAAAAATTACTTCGTGAATACTGTTTACAACATTTTTGTACTTTTCATCACTTTTAATAAGAGCAACTTCCCCCTCTTTTCTTTTGATGGCACTAACCAGCAAACTGGAAGCCATTTTAAGAAGTTTAGCACTGTCTAAATTCCAATCGTTATTTTCATTTATGGAATCGAAACCGATAAAGCCAATTAATTCATTTTCGAAGAACATTGGAAGCGCAAGCGATGAATTAATTCCATCCGGCATCAGTATTTTTAATTCCTCTAAAACATCAACCGGTAGTGCATTAGTGGAAGAGATTACAATTGAGTTTGAATTTTTAAGCTGACTTACCCACCAAGCAGTAATGCTTGTATTGATGTTCTGAAGATTTTTCTTATTAGACAATATACTTTTGCCGCACCATTCATGTGTGTTGCTCATAAATTGATGATTGCCGCTAAATTGAAAGAGATAGCTTCTATCTGCTTTAATAAACAGCGCAAGTTTTTCTAAAGCTAAGTTAATTTCGTTATCGAGGTTGCTTATTTGCGATTGGATGAATGATAATGATAAATTTGTTATCAACTCTTCAAAACCAAAGCGATGCACTAATGAGCTTTCGATACTATTAAGATGAGTTATGTTTCGGTAAAACCAAAGATGTCCATGATTTTCATCATCAAACGAAATAGGAATGAAATCTCTTTCCAGTATAATTCCATTTTTCAACTCAACTTTAGTTCCGTTAATCTTTTTATTCTCTTTAATTATTCTTTCCAGTTCAAGTGCATAGGCATTGCAATTGTCTATTAAAGGGGAGTTCCTAAATACTTCACTTGTAACATTCACTCCAATTAATAAGGCAGGATCTTCTTTTAAATTGAATAGCTCGCAAAATGTTTTATTAGCGTATATCGAATCTCCGTAAATATTCTCGACCAGCACACCACCATTAAGATTATTAACCAAATTCGAAAATCTTAAATTGGTTTCCCTTAGCTTAACTTCAAGAAGTTTGCGGGTAGTAATATCCTCCTCAACCCCCACTACTACAATTGGTTTTCCGGCATCGTCAAACTCTTTAACCGAGGCTTCGAAGCTAAAATAGCGCTCTTCGTTATCCACCTGATATGCATATTCCATTGCAAAAGAGGTGTCGCGTCCCGAGACAATGTATTCTAATCCCTTTTTTAGTTTAGCTACCGAACTTGGATTTATGTTGTTAAGCCAGTTGCTAAAAGTATAATTCGAAACATTATTTTTAGCAAAAAGTCTTTTCCATTTTTCCGAAAACTCAATTTTGTTTTCCGACAAATTCCATTCCCAAATGCCCTTGCTGCAAATTTTAGAAACTGGGCAATATGAAGTTTGGTTTGGATCCTTGTTAATTTGCATAAAGTGATATCTTATATTAAAAAACCGTTATTGTGCACTAGTATTATCGAGAATTGAAATAGATAATTAAATGAAGTACCGGAATACCTTCATTTTAATAAAATGGCATTTAATAATGAACAATAGATAAATCCATGCGTCATGTAATTTCAAGAATAACTATCTTTGCCGTTAATTTTTTAACAAAGGGAAAGAAATGGTAGAAAAGTATAAACATGTTATTTGGGATTGGAACGGCACAATTCTTAACGATGTAGATTTATGTGTGGATTTAATTAATAATCTCATGATCGAAAAGGGATTAAAAAAAATAACGTTAGAAGAGTATAAAAAAGTGTTTACAATTCCGGTAAAGAACTATTATGCTAAGCTTGGATTTGATTTTTCGGAGGAGTCTTTCGAATCTGTTGGAAAGAGATGGATGCTGGAATATGAAAAAAGAAAATTTGAGTGCACCCTTTATAACGGTGTTTTAGATGTGATGAAAAAGATTAATTCATTGGGAATTGGGCAATCAATCCTTTCGGCTTATTCCCAGCATACATTGGAAGAAATGGCCGCTCATTTTAATCTTACCGGATTTTTTACACACATAGTTGGTCTTGATAATATTTATGCGGCAAGCAAACTTCATCTTGGAAAAGAATTAATGAACCGCTTAGGAAATGGCAAAGGTGAAACACTTGTAATTGGAGATACAGAGCACGATTTTGATGTAGCTTGCGAAATAGGTGCAGATTGTGTTTTAGTTGCAGATGGACATCAATGCAAAGAAAATTTAAAATCTCTTGATGCAGTTGTAATAGACTCTATAAAAGATTTGCTATAACTTTATTAGCAGTAACAGCAAACTAGAATTTCAAATCGAGAACGTTGAGAGGATCTATTCTTTTTTTGTACCATTGAACTCCAAGATGCAAATGAGGACCGGTAGATCTTCCAGTAGAACCAATTTCTCCAATAAGTTCTTTCATTTTTACTTTTTGACCTGTTTTAACATGCAGCTTGCTTAAGTGCAAATATACGCTTGTTAATCCTTGACCATGGTCTATAAGAACAAACGTGCCATTGTAATAAAAATTTTCGGCAGCTAATAAAACTATTCCATCGGTAATTGAATAAACCGAATCCCCCTCTTCACCACCAAAATCAATCCCGTTATGATCTTTTTTAGGCTTGCCGTTCAGAATTCTTTTTACTCCAAATGTACTGGTAATTTCAACGCTATCAACGGGATAACTAAAACCATTTTTAAAAAAAGCTGTTTTAGTATTCTGCATTTTGGTCCTTGCCTTTTTCATCTGCAAAGTTTCTTTTTTAATTTGAGCGAGAACCTTTTTAGGAGGGGTTACAAATTTTGAGGGTAACGAAAGCCTTTGCTTTTCGTATACCTGTTCTTCTATTTGGTATGTAAAAAGAGTGGGCTTTTTATTTTTTTGCTTAACCTTAAGAATAAATTTTCCTTTGGCATCCCTATCGAATCCAAATATGAATGTACGATTACTGTCTATGAATAATTTTTGTTTGTTTAAAGTGGCGCTTACAATTCCATTCCCGTGGGCAATTATAACGCTCCCCGGTTTTGCTTCACCATAAAACTGAATATCCTGCCCATAACTTATATACGCAAAGAAATATAGAGATATTAAAATGCATTTAATCAACAAGCACCTATTTAAAGAACCCATTAAAAAACTGTCCAGTAGGCAGATAATTGCCCCGAGAAGTATCGGTAGCTTGAAACATCGCGAGATGTATTTCCAATACTAATCTTACCGCTTATAGTTAAATTAGAAATAGGTTTATATTCAACATCTACATGCCCTTCTAAAGCAATTAAAGTACTTTGAGGAATCAAACCAATTTTTCCTCCAATTGAAACTCGAAGCTCATCTTTTTTATCGAGATCGTTTTCTACCCAAAAGCTGTGCGATTCAAAATTACGAGGAGAGTAATAGAAGTTTGTTTTATACTTGTAATTGGAAAAAGCGTATTCGTAACCCATTGCTATATCAGTGTAAAAATATCTTCCCAATCTTATATTAAAATCGTTACCGGCATTTCCATCATCAACAACAATGTATTGAAAATTTCCGGAAATTTTTAAATCACCTCTTCTAAAAAAACCGTCTATCTTGTATAAACTTGCAAAGTATCTTGTATCCAGCAAATAAGGAGAAAATAGAAGTAATGCGGCATCGGAATATTGGTAAATTAAACCAACGCTTACAGTATCTCTTTTAAAAAAGCGAACAAAAACATCTCTATCCTCGCGAGCCAATGCACCTTCGGAATTGCCTGTACCAAGACCTATTCCCATCGACATATTCTTATGAAGTTGTAAAAAAATATTCCACTTAAAAATTGTAAAACGCCGCTCCCCTGTAAAATTTGGAATACTGGTTACAATCGAATCTACAAGACTTTCTTTTTTAGCGCTCATTGTGCTTCGGAAGAAAGACATTCCAAGTGATAAAAAGTCGGTGACCCCCAATTCTACCCTGGTGCCAGCGCTAAAATGTTTGAAGCTAACATTATCTGTGTAATATGATATAGATGGGGCAACACCTACACGACTTGGAAATGATTCAAAAATTGCATTGATGCCGGTAATTTTTAACCAGCTTTTTCTTTTTTTAACAATTTCAACTTGAGTTGAATCCAGGCTCCAATTTTCGAGAAGATTATTATATACAGCTCTTGCTGAATCACCTTCCGGAATTTTTGCGTATGAATCTCCAAGGTATAAATTAGCATCAAAATCTAAAGAGTCTTGCCTAACAAGATCTTTAAATTCTCTTACTGCGCTCAATGAATCTCCAATAGCATAAAACAATTTTGCCCTTTGCATTTGGGTATCGTAATTAGCCCCTTGAGCCAAAACTTCGTTAAAAGTATCCATGGCTCTGGTATATTGTTTTGCAGCAAAAAGAACGTCGCCAAATTCCTTTCTTATTAAAGAGTTTGGTTCTGCTTTCGAAAAATACTCTTCGTAATATTGGATGCCGCCAGCCGGATCACCATCAACTACACGCTGCCTTCCAAGTTCCAGAATCGCGTATAGTTTTTCCTCTTCTGCACGTAATTTTTGCCAATCGATATTGGACTGAAGTTTTATTACATCTGTATAGTTTGCATCAATTTCTTTTGCCTTATCGGCAAATTCCTGGGCTTTTTCATAATCTTTATTTAGAAGAACTAAAGATCCCTTTGCAACAAGGGCATCAATATTATTTGGACGGGCCCTTAAATAATTGTCGATGTATTTATCTGCAAGTTCAAGATCTCTTGTAATCCAAATTGAAACTTGTGCTCTAAAGAGCTGGTAGTCTATGTTATTGGGATCTTCCTGTAAAAGTTTATCTGTAATAACAATAGCCTTATCGAACTCACGGTTCCAAGCTGCAATTTTTCCATAATGAAACCGTAACTGTCTATCGGGATCGTCGGGATATTTTTCGAAAAACTTATCCAGAACAACCATTGCGCTATCGTAGTTTTGAAGGTAATCGTAATAGTTTGCAACTGTTTTAACCGCTTCTTTATCGTATTGATTTACAAGAAGAATTTCTTTGGCATCTTCTAAATTTTTTCGGTAAAGACTATCGCGGTAATTGGTAACAAATTTCCACTGATCTATATAACGGGGATCGGCACTATTGGCAACACCAACAATTTTCAATTGCTGATGAGCTTCTTCCAATCTAGATTCTTTTATTAACTCCGAAACAAGTTTAAACCTTGTTTCCAAATCGTTTGGATTCCTTCTTAAAATTCTATAATAACGATCGATAGGATACTCTTTTTCAAATGCCCTAGGATCTTCTTGGGTTAAGTAGGCTTGTCTTGTTACTTTATCCAAACCGTCGCGGGCTTCAATAAAATAGGGTTTAAAACTCAAGGCAATTTCGAATGCTTTTTTTGCAATAACAAATTTAGAAAGCCACATTGTAAAGTATCCGTAACGGCTCCATAATCTCCAATCGTTAGGATAGCGGTCGGTATATTTTTTTAAAATCTTTTCCCCTTTAACAATGCTTCCGGTTTTTGCAAGCACTTCGGTATATCTAATAATTTCATCGGGAGAGGCATTTTCGTCGCGAGCTAAATACTTATCGTACCATTCTTCCGAAAGGTCCCATATTTCCATGTACTTATACGATTTGCCAATTTCCAAATAATTATATGCCTTGTTAGCGTCTATTGCAATATCTCGCTTATGCCCTTCAATTTTTTTATTAAGCAGGGAATACCAGTAATTAAGCATCTTATTGAGATCATCCAAATACTTACTTCTTACAGTACCATCGGTCTGCAAGCTAATAGCTCTGCGGTAATCTAAACGAGCATATTCGTACTGCTGCCTTTTTTCGAAGCACTGCCCTCTTAAGTAATAACCATCCGGATTCTGACCATTTTGAGCAATTATTTTATTTAATTGATCGATAGCTTCGCCGTACCGCCCCGCGGCCATATGGCTCAATGCAGTTTTTCTTAGAGCATCAGTTATATTGCCCTTTTTTTGAGCATGCATAAAGATGGGAGCTATTAGCAAGATAACTAAAGTAAATAGTTTTAATAATCTCATACTGTTTTTACCATCATTGCCTTTATAAAATTATGCTTTATTCTAAATGCGGTTTAATCAATCAAAATTTATTAAAAATATTTGAGAAATGAAGGAATTTGGGTGTGCCCTTCAACAAATTTAGAAGAATATTGTTCTTCGCTTTATTGTTGAATAGATCCTAAGAGGGTAAAACTATTTCTTGAGTTCTGAACGCCCTTGGAAACTGGCTCTTTAATCCCTCTTGCGATATTACGGCCGTACCAATTACTTCACCACGGTATTTTATTACCTGTTGACCAAAGGCATTAAAATCCTTTTTTATAGTTCCGCCTTTAAGATAAATCTCAAGTTCCTTTTTATCTCTAAGCTCAATTATATTTTGCGTTATATATGGAGCTAAAATTTTTGCGCCAAGTGTATGTAATTGTATGTATCCACGTTTTTCAATTGAACCAAGTTTAGAACCGATTCGTAAAAAAGAATCCAAATCGAAACAGTTCCATCCCGAATCTATAAAGTAAATATCGTGGCTTCTTAAAAGGTAATTATAATTTTTAAGGACTTTTGGATCAACTCCAAAGTATTCCGAGAACTCATTTAATTGATTTTTAATTTTAGAACTTACTGCCGAAATTAATTCCGTATCTTTTGAAGGAGCCGAAGAGTAGAAAGATTTATCTGTAGCATCAATCTTTTTAAATTTCGCAACAAAAAATCCTTCGGAGTTAATTTCCCATGGAACAATTCTTTGCGCTTTACTTATTGTTGCGTTTAATTCTTCTTCTTCAAATTTTGTAAAAGCATTCCTCGATTTAACAGGCAGTTCAATATCCATTAATTCAACAGGATACTTTTCCAAAATTTTATTAATCACAAGTTCATTTTCTTCAAAGGAAAGTGTGCATGTTGAGTAAACAATTTCTCCTCCAACTTTACACAATTTAATTGCCGAGATTAGCAGCCTAAACTGAAGATCGGAAAAATTGCTTAGCTTATTGGCATTCCACCAGTTGCTTACTTCCCCCTTCTTTTGAGTGATTCCAAGAGCACTGCAGGGAGCATCAACTAAAACCTTATCGAAATAACCGCTGAATTTTGCGCCAAGCAATTCCCCTTTGCCTCTAATAATTCCAATATTGGCAATGTTCATTTTATCTATGTTAAATACAAGGCTCTTTAATCTATCCATCGAAATTTCGTTAGCAATCAATGTTCCTTTGCCGTGCATATACTCGGCAAGCTGTGTAGTTTTAGAACCGGGTGCAGCGCACAAATCTAATACTCTATCGCTTGATGAAGGGTTTAAAACCAAAGGAGGAATCATGGAAGATAAACTTTGCAGATAGTAATTACCGTTAATGAATTCCAGGGTTTTGCCTGCCAGTTTTTCACCAGTTAAAAATTGAAAACAGTTAGGAACGTTTTCAATTTTTTTGGCTGTTATTCCATACTGGCTAAGTCTATTCAATAAAGTATTTTCATCGCATAATCTGCTAACACGCATGTAAGGCTTATACTCACCATCGAAATAGGATTTATAATTTACAAGGTATTCGTAACCAAAATGATTAAGGATGTAGTCTGTTATGTTTTGGCTAAGTTCAATCAAAATTAATGGCGCGTGAGGTTTAAAGTGTTAAAAATTTGGGCCGAAATTCTTTTAAAGCTTTTCGAAACCGGAAAATATTGTTTGAAATCTGCTTCCATATCTTTAAGAATTTTGTCTAAATACTTTTCGTAATCGCGAACAGCTTCGTAAACATGAAGATCTTCGGCCGGAATTAAAATGGAAAGAGGTTTCAACCTATTTGCATAAATTACAAACTTGGCTTTGAAATGCTCGTCGGAAGTGTAAAAAGTTTCTCCCCCTTCGTCTATTAGCTGGTAAGTATTAAAAAGTGGAGAGGGAAGAAACAAAGTTTTACCAGGAAGAGTTACAGTAATAGACTCCCATTCTTTAACAAAATCCGATGGAAAACTTTTTAACTCCTTGCGAAGTTTTTCAATCCATAGCGCGGTAAAATCTTTTTCTGTCATTTCACTTTTCTACTGTAATTAATAAATAGGTTTAAAATTCAAATCCTCTAGCGCAGGGGTTTCAACCCAGTCCGCAATAAAAACATTGGTATCTCTGGATTGTTTTCTGTCAGCTCTTCTGTTTGAACACCAAACTAATTTTTTACCATCAAAAGAGAACATAGGAAATGCATCGAATGTGCCGGAGTTAGTAATTTTTTCTAGTCCGGTTCCATCTATATTTATCATAAAAATATCAAAAATTCTTCCACCAGAACTCATTGAATGATGATTGGAGCAGAAGAGAATTTTTTTACCGCTAGGATGAAAAAATGGAGCCCAATTTGCGCCATCTAAATTGGTAACTTGTTTTGCATTTTTCCCATCTATATCCGCAGTAAAAATATTAAGCGCCTTTGGCTCAACGTAGCCGTCATTCAATAATTTTTTATAAGTATCTGCTTCAGCTCCGGTTGGACGGCTTGCGCGCCAAACAATTTTTTTAGAGTCGCGCGAAAAGAAAGCACCGCCATCATATCCAAGTGTATTTGTAAGCTGAACAATTTTACCGGTTTTAATTTCGTATCTATATAAATCAAGGTCTCCATTTCTGGTTGAAGTAAATATTATATACTTTCCATCGGGGCTAGCGGTTGCTTCGGCATCATAATTATTACCGCCAATAATCAGTTTTGCATTAGATCCATCTGCATTTGCCGTAAAAATATCGTAAGTGTTATAAAGAGGCCAAACATATCTTCCTTCGGCAAACATTTTACTTTCGGGGCAGCTTTCACCACCTTGATGGGTGGAGGCATAAATAATTTTTCCGTTTTTCAAAAAATAACTGCATGTTGTTCTTCCCTTTCCTGTAGAAACAAGATTGTACTTTATATCTTTGGAATAAGAAGAGCCATCCGTTTTCATTGTAAATATCTGATCGCAACCCTGAGAATTTATTTTACTCCAGTCACTCTGAAAAATGAGCTCTTTGTCGTTAAAGCTCCAATAAGCTTCGGCATTATTACCGCCAAAAGTTAGCTGGCGTATGTTTCGAAGTCTTGTTTCTTCTTTAAATCGAAGAGAATCTTTTTGCGGATTATAATTATTGCTGGATATATTAAAATTAAATGCGCTCAAAAAATAAAAACCGGCAAATGCCGATAAAATAAAGAGAGATTTATTTAGAAGATTTTTTTGCATATGTAAAACTTTCTATTGATAAAGTACATTAGTTTATTGTTTTGTCTTTTCTAACAAGCAAATATATTCCCAAAGCTATAAGAGGAATACTTAGTAACTGTCCCATATTCAAAATCATTTCGGCTTCAAAAGGAGATTGAATTTCTTTTATAAACTCTACCAAAAACCTTACCGAAAATATTGATATTAAAAAGAGAGCAAACAAATATCCCGGTTTAAACTTACCCTTTGTTTTCAAATAAATTCTATAAATGAAAATGAAGATAATTAAGTAAGCAACCGCTTCGTAAATTTGGGTTGGATGTCTTGGCTGACCATCTCCATTGGGAGGCAAAAAGGTAAAAGCCCATGGTAAACTAGTCGGCTTTCCAAATACTTCGGAATTGAAAAGATTGCCAATTCGAATAAAGAAGCCGGAAAGTGCAACGGTTATTACAACTCTATCCATTACCCATAAAAATGTAAAATGCTTTCTCTTTTTTACATAAAAATAAATCGCGGTAAGAATTCCAACTGCGGCTCCATGGCTGGCCAATCCACCGTTCCAAACTTTTAATATTTCAATGGGATTTGATAAATAATAAGAAGGATTATAAAACATACAATGCCCTAACCTAGCTCCTAATATTGTTCCCAAAACCATATACCAAACTAAATCGTTTAGGTCCTCTTCTTTTCTATTCTCGTTTCGGAATATTAGAATCATTATTTGATAACCTACTATAAATGACGCGGAGAACAATAAGCTGTACCAGCGTATTGTAATTGGTCCAATTGTAAATAAGTCTGGACTTACATCCCAATTAATCATTCTCTTCCTTTATCCCAGTATTAGTTTATAAGTTAGGCTATCAGCTTTATCCTTTAGCAAATTTAACTATTCAATTAATAATAAACCAAACCTACATGTTATTTAGTTTTGCCCGTAGGTAACATTATATTATAAAATGCTTATATTTCTTTTGAATTTAACCGGTTATCTGGCAAAGGAATTTATTTTTGTTTAATGGATTAGAAGACATATTAAAGACTTTTTTTGAATTTCGTAATCCAGTTTATCTTACCATTTTCTTAATAGTGGGGCTATTTTTATTCCTCTTTTTGGTTTACAGATTTTTAATAACCCCCGTTTACGATAAATTTAAGAAGGAAAAGGAAAGTTTAGAACTGCAATCTGCTAAGCTAACAGCACTTTTTGCGGAATTGGATCCTGATCCCGTATTAAGAATTGATCCTTCCGGAATTATTATAGAGACAAATTACGCAGCACGCCAAGTTTTCAAATCGAAGAATTTGAACGGTACCAATATTAAAGACCTTTTGCCAATTAAGAATTATATGCCGGCTCTTTTTCAGAATAGCCGAACACAAGTATTAACACAAAAAATAAACGATAGGCATTACTCCATTTTAATTAGAGGAAACAAGGAGCCCAAGATAGCCCAGATATATTTTAGAGATATTACAGAAATGGTTAGATATGAAGATCAGCTTCTTAATTACCAAACTAAGCTGCGCGATCTTTCGGAACATCTTCAGGACTTAATAGAAGTTGAAAGAAAAAATATCGCACGCGGTCTTCATGATGGAATTGGGCAAACTTTATCTATGATGCGTATTAGATTGTTAAAAATTATGGAGGGAATTAGTAAGGAGGAGCCTAATTTTAACAACTATAAAGATATTTTGGCATTTCTAGACTCAATTATCCGTGAGCTTAAAGAAATATCTTATAGTCTTATGCCACGCACTCTAGAAGAGATGGGCTTAGGTATGGCGCTAAAGCAATTAGTAGATAAAGTAAGTACAGAATTGGGAATATCGGGAGAAATTAATGCCTTTGGAGATGAATTAAGAATGAACAGCAAGATGGAAATATCCATCTTTAGAATTGTTCAGGAAGCTGTAAATAATATTGCCAAGTATTCAAAGGCAGATAGTTTTAGTGTGCAGTTAATGATTTCGAAAAGCATTTTGCGGTTAATAATTTCGGATAATGGAATTGGCTTTGATGCGGACCGGATTTTAAGTACAAAAGAATCTTCAAGCGGAATGGGACTTATCAATATTCGAGAGCGGGTTAGAAATTTTGACGGTCAATTTAAAATTGAAACCGCTCCCGGTAAAGGAACTGTTCTTGTTATAATTATTCCAATAGACCAAGGAAAAGTATGGACTTAATAGAACCTATTAGACTTTTAATTGCAGATGATCATCAATTATTTAGAAGCGGAATTACATCTCTATTTGATGATGTCCACGATATTGTTATTGTGGCCGAAGCCGAAAACGGCAAAGAGCTAATTGATATATATGATAAAGTTAAGCCGGACGTGGCATTAATTGATATTAGCATGCCCGAATTAAACGGACTTGAAGCTTTAAAAATTTTGAGAAAAAAAGAAAAGAATGTTAAGGCAATATTCTTAACAATGTTCGAGGGAGAAGATTACGTTTATTATGCATTAAAAATTGGGGCCAAAGGATTGCTAAGTAAAAACACTCTTAAGGGGGAATTGATTTATGCAATTAAGACTGTTTTTAACGGGCAAAAATATTTCGGTAAAAACTACGATGAATCTAAGCTTAAGGAAATTGAAAACAAATACAAGGGAATTAAAGAAAATAATCTTAGCGAGTATATAAACCTGAACTTTAAAGAGAAAAAAATTCTTGAATATATTTGTAAAGGATTAACAAGCAGCGAAATTGCCGAAAATTTAGGATACAGCAAAAAAACAATAGATTATTACAGATCGAGATTAATGCAGAGAATAAATGTAAGAACACTTCCAGAATTAATTTCCTATGCGGTTAGGTACTCAATTTCGAATAAGCTTGTGGATGATTAAGGTTATCAAAAAAATCTTTAAAAAAATTAGATGATTCTAAGATTCATTTTTTATATTAATGTAAAGAGGTAAAACCAAATACATAAAATTAACTGCAGCTAATCTTTCCAAATAAAATCGAACAACAGATAAGAAACAGTTCCCATTATAATATCGTAACATCCAAGCACCATAATTTCAATAGAAGATTTGCTAATAGAATCTCCATCCATAGAAAATTTAGTTAATTCTAACAGGGTAAGTATTAGTGGAAGCAAAATTGGGAATGAAAGTACTGGATACAAAGTACCTTTTGCGCTGGCTTTAGAAATTATTGCGGCAATAACAGTTGAAGAAATTGCAATTCCAATATTTCCCAAAACAAATGCAATTAAAAAGAGTGGTATGTTTTTGATAACAAACGAGTTGAAGAGCATCGAAAAAAGAATTGTAATGGAAATATTCATCAAAAAGACCAGCACCAAATTGAATATTAGTTTGCCGCTGAATATTGTTGCGGGGGCAGAAATAAGCTGAAGAGTCATTGTAGTGCCTCTCTCTTCTTCCGAAACAAATGCGCGCGAAAGCCCCGACATTGCCGAAAAGAAAATAACAACCCACAGTAATCCGCCGGTTAAGTATTCACTTATCTTTTCGTTACCAATCGAAAAAAGTATTACACTTATTGTAACAAGAATAAACATTGCAAGCGCATTAACTGCGTATCTTGTTCTTAACTCCGACTGCCAGTCTTTTCTGAATAAATTAATTGCTTTCACGTTTCTCTTTATTTTTATATGCCTCTAATTCAATTACATCCGAACATAAACTAAGATCGGTTTCTTCGTTTGAGGCAATAATTAACAATCTATCTTTTACTTGTTCTCGAATAAGATCGTAAACAATTTCTTTACCGTTATTGTCGAGATTTGATGTAGGCTCATCTAAAATTAATACGCTTGGATTATGCAATAATGCGAAAGCATATTTCAATCTTTGCTTCATTCCGGAAGAATATCCGCGCACCAAATCATTTCTTCTATCGTATAATTTGAACTGATCCAAGAACATATCGGATTTTTCCTTGTCGAATTTGATACCTCTTATGCGTGAGCAATGCATCAAATTTTCTTCGGCAGTAAATTCATCGTAAAGGAATAGATATGGAGAGACAAAGCCTAAATAATTGTGCAAATGAATATCATCAATTACTTTTTCGTTCAGCTTATGAATAATTTTTCCTTTTGTTGGAGAAATAAGATTCGAGATGATTTTAACGAGTGTAGACTTACCCGACCCGTTTGGTCCCGAAATTCCATAAACCTTTCCCGAATAGAAAGTGTGGCTTAGATTCTCAAAGATTAAGCGTCTTCCAAAATACTTAATAATGTTTTGCAGCTCTAAAGAATAATTAGTCATTATAGATTACAAACTTCCCTTTTGAAATTTCATCGGCAATTTTAGTTATGTAAATATAAACACCCGTGGGCAGTTTATTTCCATTTAAATCTGCCGGATTCCACAAAACCGACATAGAATTAGGATCAATTGGCATTTGGGAATTAGAATATACCAAACGCATATCAATAGTATAAATATTTAACGAACAAGAGTTTTCTGTTTGGCTTTTGGTCGGAATTACCAGCGAACTATGAATTGAGTACTTATATGGTTGCGGGTAAACATAATCTTGTATTGTTAGAGCTGAAGGGACCAAATCTATTGGCTTATCGTTAAAGGCATTTGTTTCTAAAAAAATATTTTGGTTCAACGAAACAATTTTGGAATAATAGTTATTGACTATTCTTTTATATCCGCTTTGCGCATTTTCCGTCAGATAGTAATCGAAAGCAGTAGTTGTATTTTTTACATTAACAATACTTTCTATATCTGCATTTGTGATAATTGATATTAGACTGTTGCTGCCGTCGGTAAATTCAAGATAATTGTTTGAACATGGATATGAAGATACCGTCAATTTGCTTGTTGGTCTGGTAAAAGCCGAAGTCATTAATGGCTTTATCATTGTATAAGTGTTTTTAGCGGGATCGAAACCATATTTATTAGCTTCTTCAAAAAATTTTCCGCTAATTGCTCTTGGCCCGGTAAAGTAAGCCCATAATCCAAATTCATTGTTAATTGCCTTAAAAGAAGTTCCTTGTTTTTGTAAGTTACTTTCAATTGCTTCAATGGCAGTTAATTTATCTGTTGCCGAAAGAATATCTTTTAAAATTTGGTGCCCAAATTTTTTCTCTAAAAAAATGTTGAAGATTGCTTTGTCGTATCCGAGTGTATTTCTAAAGCTTTTTTCCGGAGAGGCTAAATAATTTCTTAAATCCGCGTAATAATCATTCACATAGTCAAAAACAAATTCTTCCATTGCAGTGCACGATATTTCGTAATAATAGATATCGCTATTTCGAAACGTATAATTGCCTAAGTGAATTGCGTGAAGCAGTTCGTGAGCAATTGTTACTCTGGCAGCATCTATCCTATTAGTATTATAGCCGGAACCAACATAATCGTCATCAATTTTGGTATAAGTAATGAAATATCCATTACTGCCGGGGTCATAATAAGTGGCTCCATAGTCAGGGGGGCCAATATTACTAATATAAATATCATATAAATTATCCCCCCCTTGGCCAAGATCGGACTGCGGTTTAGGATAACCTAATGTGTTAACTTCTAAATTGTATGCGTAATCTGCGGCAATACCAAGGGAATCTAAATAAAGTTTTTTCTTTTGCACCAACTGCTGAGGAGTTAAAGAAGCCCTAACACTTTCTGGCACATAGTCTGGGAAATTGGATTTATTGAAATGGATTCTAAAATACTTTGTTGCAAAGCTTGTATCTGTAGCTGGTCTATCTAGTAGTTGGATTATTGTGTTTTGCTGCGATTGAGAAAATCTACTAAAATTGTTTTTTATTTCTGCAATTGCTCTCAGTCCGCACTTATCCGGGTGATCGTTTTCCATACCTATTATGGTTTGTGTTTGCGAGACATTTCCTTTTATAGATACGAACCTGTTAAATAAGGAATCTAAGTTTTGCCCATTTAGCAATGAGAGCTGAAGAAATAGTAATAAGGCTGTTAGTTTTTTCATATTTTTTTTATGGAAATATACCCATGTGAATTATTTGAAGTAACAACAAACATACTTTGTTTATCAAGTTTAGTTACAAGATAATTATTCATCCCCTTGGATTCAAATATCTCTTTTTCGGTAAATGATTTTTTAGACCAGCTGAAGTCAACTTTTACAATTCTGTTTTTGATTTCGTTATTAAAAAAGAATGATATCTTATCATCGTCTTCTATTATGTACTGAACTTTATTGCTAAGGCTAAATTCACCTTTAAGGGAATATCTATAGTTTTTAGAGTGGGTGAATAAATATAGTGAATTCTTTTTGTTTATAGACAGCAGCGAAATTGCAGGTCTGGTTTTTGCGAATAGATCTCCTATATAAAGCAGTTGGAATTTTAGATTATCATTAGCGCCTACTTCAAATGTTAAACGGGGATTTGTAGTTAGTATTCTTCGTTCGTACATAATATCAATTATATCCACGGAATTATTCTGCTTAAACAGAGCCAGAATATTTTTATTAACACCAAGGGCTATTGACGCTCCTTCGACATTTGAGGAGATAAGCTGTTTTGTTTTTTTAACATATTTCTTTGTATAAAGATCGAACTGCTGAATGGAAAGATTATTTTTTTGTTTTGTAATGGCAATTATAGAATTTTTATCGTTTAATCTATCCTCGGCAATTTGAATATCTTCAATAGTGTCATCGGTATAAACAATTTGCTGCTCTGTTTTATTCAGCTCAAAATTCACTTTAATTATTTCAATTGCTTTGCCCCCTTTGGTATAGCAAAAAAAAGTTTTTAAATATGGTTTAGATTCATCTACCTCAATTTTGCTGTAGCTATCCCCAATTTTTATCGAATAATAACTTCTGTATAGATTTCTTCTTTCACTTAAAAGAATATTAAAAGTATATTTTCCATTATCAACAAAACAGAGGTCTTTATAACCATCGTTACCGTAGTCAAAATCTTGAAGAGCCGTAACTTTTTGTCCTATTGCAATTGAATAGGAATCATCTGGTAAGAGAAACGAGGAGATGACAAAAACTTTTCCATCGGAACTTAAAGCGGCCATTTTTTTTCCGCTCCTATCAACAAACGAATTTATTGCTACTAAGTTGCTTGATGATAGGTATTTTATAGAAGAATGCAGCGAACTGGTGCTTTTTGCAAATGAAATATACAAGTCGTGCTTATCTTGAGAGATAAAAGCAAAATCGTTATAGCCGTCGCCGTTATAATCAAAGATGGAATAATTGCTTATAGCAATTGGCAAGTCTATTGTTGTTCTATTTTGAAATGTGGAAAGAGAGTCGCCCCAAATAACTTCAAGTTTGCCATCTTGGATATAAACAAAATCGTTAAAGCCATTGGAATTAACATCTAATGCACGCAGTTCTTTAACTTCTCCGGTAAAGCCAATAGATCTAACTTCGGAAAATTCTCCTAATGAATTATTGGTAAGAAAGATCAGCGAGTTCGATGAGATATCAAAGGCGGCAATATCTGTATAGGAATCGTAATTCAAATCAATTAAAAACGCCGACGAAAAAATCTTCCCTTTGATGTTCTCTGTTTCTTTTAATCCCTTTTTTGTCGAAACAACTCTTAAACCATCTAATGATACACCGGCTAAAACAATTTCGGGTATATTATCACTGTCTATATCTCCAATTGATGATGTGGAGGGGAATCCGGGAAATTTTAACCTATTAACAACTGAGATATATCCGCTCTTCGAAAAGGTTACTATTGCTGCCTCTTTAGTTCCTCTTGAAAGAGCAACATACTTTTTAGCCGAATACTCAAGAGAGTAGGGCTGTAGAGAAGAAATTTTTAACGGTGAATATTTTTCTTGTGGAGACGAGAAACTGTTTCGGGAGCTGCTTGAAATTGTTTGATAAGTATTGATAGAAGGATTAAACAAAACCAAATCTCTATAACCGTCGGAATTATAATCAACGGCCAATAGGTTATTTAGATTTGGTTTAACAATAAATTCCGAAAGCTCGCAAAAGCCATTTATTGGAATTTGGGCTTTTGTTAAACTACTTAGTATAAGTAATAATAAAAATGTATTAAGGTGTATTCGATCTTTTTTCAAGACGATTTTTTCTTCTTTGAAGTGCTTCCTCAAATCTTCTTTTTTCATCCTCTGTTTCCGGAATAATCTCAAATGTACTAACCGGTTTAGTATTTTCGTCAACGCTTACAAAAGTTAAATAAGCGGAATTAGAGTGAATATGAGTACCTTCTGTAATAGATTCAGCAAACACTTTAACTCCAACTTCCATAGAAGTTTTAAAAGCTCTGTTAACGGACGCAACTAAAGTTACAACGTTTCCAAGTCTAACGGGATGATGAAAATCAATTTTATCAACCGAAGCAGTAACGCACACACGTTGAGAATGTCTGGCGGCAGCAAGCGCGGCGCATATATCAATCCAATGCATTAATTGCCCCCCAAGTAAATTGCCCAGTTGATTTGTATGATGCGGCAAAACCAATTCAGTCATGTGAACAACAGAATCTTTTACCGTTTTAATTTTTTTTTGATCGCTCATTATTTTGCGTTTAGCTCCAACTCTAAAGCCTGCAACTCTTTAACACTGGAATTATTGGGATATCTGTTTACAAATACATTTATATCTGCAAGAGCCTCGTTCTTCATACCTTTGCGAACTTCAATTTTAATTTTTTGATACAAAGAAATTGGGCCGTAAGATGTGTCGTGATATGTATCTGCAACCGTATTGTAATATTTTATAGCTGCTCGTTCATATTCCATCCTTTCGTAAATCACCGCGTTTTGATATTCTTTTTGAGCAAGCTTTTCTGTTAACTCTTTTATTTTACTTTCTGCCTCGGCAATTTTTGGATTAGCCGGGAAGAAATCTATAAATGCTTGAAATTCTTCAATTGCCTTTTTTGTGTAGGATTGTTCCAATTGATATGGAGGAGAAAGTTCAAAATAGCATTGAGCCAGCATATATTGAGATTCAGGAACGAATGGTGATGCCGGAATATTGTTTATCAATTTACTGAATTCGTAAGCGGCTAATAGATATTGGTCTTTCTTAAAGTAGGTCATGGCAAAATAAAAATGAGCATCATCGTTAAAAGAACTTCCGGAATATTGAATTAAAAAATTCTGAAATTCCAAAACTGCAGCATCATAATCTTCGTCGTTATATAATCCAATCAAATAGTTGTAATGCTCTTCGGCGGTAAATTTACTTGTATCTACTGTACTGGAACATCCGGCTAGGACTACAATTCCTAAAAATAAAACAACGCTTAACTTTTTAAACAAAATAATTCTCCTAATTTGGCTTCGAAAAATAAAGAAATAGTTCCGGCAGAAAAAATTATATCTTTTTCTATTTGCCTCGAACCGTAAATAATAGAATAACCGTTACTATTAAGCTACTTATAACAACTATAGGCTCAAAAAGATTCGAAAAAAATGAAGGTTTTTGAATTTCGGCACGAGTAAAGGGCAAAGATTCATCTTCCACACTTGCAATACTGTCCACATTAATGGAATCGATATAGGATTCCTCAAATTCAATTGATGAGGTTTCCCCCTTTTTCGATGTAATTATGAAGTTTCCCTTTATTTTAATATTTCTATCCAAAATAAAATCTTCCAATAAACCTTCTTTTCGGGTCTCTTTATACTCCACTTCAATTTGGGGTAAATAAAAATCCCAAGCCGAACCTTTTAATTCACTTTGCTCAGTAACCCTAAAATTCTTCTTAATAAAATTATTGATAATTGAGGAGCGTAAAATTTCGAACCGTGGCGGAATGGAAATTTTTAAATTTATGGTCTTTTCTTCTAATAAGGAGGAATCTACTTTTAATATTGCTTTACCAATTAGTTCATCAATTATATCTAGGTTAGTTTTAGATTGGGCAAAGTTTGGCTTAATAAAAGGCGTGAGAACTAAAAGCGCAATAACTAAATAGATTTTCAATTGTGTCTTAATTTAATTTATAAAAAAGTGTCTCAAAACAAAGGGACTAAATATTAGTAACCAGAGTTTTGAGACACAAAACTAATCTAATTTATCTTCTTCCGCCTGCAATTTGTTGAAGACGTTCAATTCTTTCTTCAATTGGAGGATGGGTCGAAAATAGCTTAGTAACTCCCCCCCCTCGCAATGGATTAATAATAAACATATGAGCGGAGGCTGTTCCTGCATTTGCCATTGGAACAATTTGATTACCCTGCTGAAGTTTATTTAATGCCGAAGCTAAGGCCAGTGGTTTTCCGCTTATGTCGGAACCACCCTGATCTGCCATATATTCACGCGAACGGGAAATTGCTAGTTGAATAAGAGTTGCAGCAATAGGAGCTATAATTAATAAGATTATACTTACAAATGGATTGCCTTCTTCTCTATCGTCTCGGCTTCCTCCGCCAAAGAACATTCCAATATGAACTAAATATGTTATTGTTCCAACCAAAGTTGCTGCAATTGTGCTTACCAAAATATCTCTATTCTTAATATGAGCAAGCTCGTGAGCAATTACACCTTCCAATTCATCACTATTTAGAATGCGCATAATTCCTGTTGTAACGGCAACAGCTCCGTTTTCTGGATTTCTTCCGGTTGCAAATGCGTTAGGAGTAGGATTTTCCATTATATATACTTTAGGAATTGGTAAACCTGCTTTCATACTAAGCTTTTCAACCATATTATAAAGCTGAGGCTGTTCTTCCCTAGTTACCTGCTTTGCTTTATACATTGCAAGAACAATTTTATCGCTAAACCAGTAAGAACCAAAATTCATTGCCAGGGAGATAAAAAAGGCAATCATCATTCCACTTCTTCCCCCAATCAAGTTTCCTACGATTATGAATAGAACCATCATAACCGTCATTAAAACAACTGTCTTTATACTGTTCATGTAAACTCCTTATTATAATTAATTCAAATTTATTATGAATCGAATCGTGATTCAAGTAGTGTAATTTGCCAATTCTAACATAAATAGAATTTTATTTGTTCCAATTTTTGAGTGGTTATTCTTATGCCTTGCATTTTACAGCAATTTATCCGTAAAATCGCAACGAAACTTTAAAGGATAAAAATGAAAAAGACCCTTTTAGCGGTTCTATTGTGTGTGGCAACAGTTACTGCTCAAAGTACTTACCGGTTTTTGCAAATGGATATCAGTCCCCGAGCTGCGGCTCTAGCCGGCAGCTATGTAGCAAATGGAGATGATCCTAATGTTGTTTTTTACAATCCGGCTGGAACAAACCTTTTACAGGGAATTCCAGTATCCTTTTCATTTTTTAAGCATGTTGCAGATATAAACACTGCAAGCATAGTAGCCTCGAAAGAATTTACTGGAATTGGAAGATTTACAAGTGCAATTCAGTATGTAGGTTATGGAAGCTTTATTAAGGCGGACGAATTTGGAAATAACCTAGGAAGTTTTTCGGCTAACGATTTTGCTTTTTCTGTTGCTTACGGAAATATGCTTGACAGCAATTTTTATTATGGCGCAACGGCCAAATTTATTTACTCGGCAATTGGAGAAATTTCCTCTTCCGGAGTAGCATTTGATATTGGACTTCATTATGCAATTCCAGAATCGAATTGGAATTTTGGTTTCTCAATTCTCAATCTAGGTTCACAGTTATCTTCCTACTTCGATACAAAAGAAGATTTACCGGTTGATATCCGCTTAGGATTTTCGAAGCAATTGGAAAAGTTTCCGTTGAAATTTTATTGGTCCTTTAACCGTTTAAGCGATAGATACGAAAACTTTTTTGAAAGATTTAAGCAGATTACTTTTGGTGCAGAGTTTAAACTTGGTCAAAATATGAAACTTAGAATTGGCTACGATAACGAAAAGAGAAAAGAATACAAACTTGGTTCATCTTCTCAATTGGCAGGTTTCAGTTTAGGTCTTGGGTTTAATATTAAAGGCTATGTAGTGGATTACTCCTTTTCTTCACTCGGTTCTGTTGGAGCTTTACACCGGTTTGGTCTTTCAACAAGCTTTTAAAAGCAATCAAAAATTATGAGTGTAGAATGAAGTATTAAAATCTTCGTTCTACACTCTTAGTTCTTCGTTCAAATTTATTTTTTATACGGTGTTGTTAAATATCTTTTTGCCTGCTCGTGCGAGTTGTTCCTTTCTTTTAGTTTTATACTCTCGTTGTAATACTTAATTGCTTTTTCTCTGTTACCCAACAAATCATTAAGCATTCCCAAATACAAAACAGTATTAATAAGAAAGCCAGATTCCTCCTCTTTATCAATTTCTTTGGAAAGCTTTTCGGATTTGCCAAAGTAAAATGCAGCAGAGTCTGCTTTGTTCTTAATCATAAAATCCATACCAAGGTAATAAGTAGCTTCTCTTTTATATCTTTTGTTGTAACCAGGCAATCCTCTTTCGGCTTTATTATAAATATCTCTAAAAGTCTTGCATGCTTCGGTATAGTTATTTTCTTTAATGTAAGTAAGGCCATAGTACTTTTGAAAATTTGGATTGTTGGGATAATCCGTTAACAAATACTTACCCCACTTGCGGCTTTCTTCCATATTCTCTTCGAACTGGAATAGGAGCTTTTGTAAAAAATGGCGCGATTCAATTCTTGTATATCTTCCATTCATTGCAACATGTTCTAATTCTTTAATGCCTTTATTCTTATCCCCTTTTGGAAAGAATACCATGAATGGTTTTACTGCGGGATATTTTTTAGGAATAACATCAGCATAATAATGATAAATTCCAAAGCCCAGTTGCACGTCAACATTCTTGGGATTCACTTCGTAGGATTTGAAAATTAAATTCAATCCATCTTTACCATCTAACGCCGCCTTGAACCAGCTTTCTCTTATTGCTCTTAGCTGTCCTCTAAATCCTAGAGCGCCACCTTTAAAAAACATTGCGTCTACGCTTCTGTCGTTGTCATCTAATATATCATCGCATAAATCTATTACCTCTTCAAGCTGGTCGTAAAATTTATCGTCCATGCTTTCATCTTCAAGATCAAGAAGAATTCTCCACCACGAAGTCATTGCTTTGAAGAATTTTCCGGAGGGATGCTTTGGGTATTCTTTTACAACTAGGTCAAATGTCTTGTCGGCTTTATCCAGTTCAATTCCATAAATTTGATTGATGCCCGCTTTAACCAAAGAATCGTGCTTGACCCAATTATAGTTTTGCGAATAAAGATTAATAGAGAATAGCAGAAACAATATTAATGTTTTTAAATAATTCACATTTTTCCTGGTTTTGTTAATCGAACGTAATAAGTAAAACTAAAACATTCTATTCAAAAAAAAGTATACTGCCTAAAAGATACATGCTAATTAAAATTTATTTTCTTTTAGGACGGTACATATCTGTTGCATGCCCGTAGAATAATTCCGCCGCAAACATCATAGTTTCCGATAGCGTTGGATGTGGATGAATAGTAAGCTCCAAGTCTTTTACGGTCGCACCCATTTCAATTGCAAGAGTGCCTTCTGCAATCATATCACCGGCACCAACTCCAACTATAGCAACACCCAAAATTCTTTCCGTTTCTTTTTCAACAATAAGTTTTGTCATACCGTCGTTTCTATCCATTGTTGTTGCCTTGCCGCTTGCTGCCCATGGAAATTTTGCAACTTCATAATTAATTCCTTTTGCCTTTGCTTCACCTTCGGTTAAACCGGTCCATGCTAATTCGGGATCTGTAAAAACAACTGCAGGAATTGCTAGAGGCTCAAATACAACCTTATGGCCAAGTATTGCTTCAACGGCAACCTTACCTTCTGCTGCTGCTTTATGTGCAAGCATTGGCTGGCCAACAAGGTCTCCAATTGCGTAGATGTTAGTGTCATCAGTTTTTAAAGTGTTATCAACAACAACAAATCCCTTTTCACTTACTTTAACTTTTGTATTCTCTAATCCCAATCCTTTTGTAACAGGACTTCTACCAATAGAAATTAATACTTTATCAAATGTCTGCTCCGGATCTGTTACTTTTGCCCCTTCGAATCGTACAGAAATTGAATCTCCATTATCTTTTAGATCCACAACTTTTGTTTCGGTATAAACATTATGAAGAATAGATTTAACTCTTTTTTCCAATACGGCAACCATATCTCTATCTGCCCCAGGCAATAATCCGGGCAGCATTTCAACTACTGTTACTTTACTTCCTAAGGAAGCGTAAACAGTGCTTAGTTCTAATCCAATATATCCGCCTCCAATCACTAATAATCTTTCCGGAACATCATTCAGTTTCAAACCACCTGTCGAATCCATAACACGAGGTGAATCAATAGATAGTCCAGGAATTTTTGTTGGAACAGATCCGGTGGCTAAAATGGCTTTTTCAAAAATTATTTCTTCAACAGTTCCATCCGCTTTGCTAACTGCTAAAGTTGTTGAATTAATAAATGATGCCCTTCCTTCAATATAGTTTACTTTACGCGCTTTGCAAAGCTGACCTAAACCACCTGTCATTTTAGCAACAACCCCATTTTTGAAATCGCGCAATTTATCTATATCAATTTTGGGTTCACCAAATTCAATACCCCATTTTTTTGCTTCGTGTGCTTCGCCAATAAGTTTTGCAATATGAAGGAATGCTTTTGAAGGAATGCATCCTCTGTAAAGACAAACGCCGCCTGGATTTTTTTCTAAATCAATCAAAGTAACCTGCATGCCTAAATCCGCCGCTAAAAATGCTGCGGCATATCCGCCCGGGCCGGCTCCTATTACTGCCAATTGTGTTTGAGTGCTCATAGTTTAACCAATGCTCTTATTTTTGTTTATAATTATGCGGGTAAAAATAGTAAAAAGTATTCTACTTATATAGAAAGCTCTACTGTTTATAAATTATTCCATTGGTGGGGTAATAAAATTATTTTGAATAGAATTTGGCCAACACGATTCTCTTTTAATCACATTCACTTAATTTGTTTTGAAAGCCGCTTTTGATATAACATTTATATTCACATTAATAAATCTATTCATTAAATTTCATTCAGAAATTCCTAATCCTCCACAACCCTAAAATTGGAGGTGACAAATGCAAGTAGCAAGTTCATACGAAAAGGCACGCATCTATATTCAAGAGCACTCTTCTGAAAATGAAAGAGCAATTCACAGAAGAAATAATCCCGGACCAATAATAACAATCTCGAGAGAAACCGGAATAGGAGCAGCAGCAATTTGTGAAAGACTCACAGATTATTTTAATTCTCACGCAATAGAAGATTATAACGATTGGACATTTTTCGACAAGGGTTTGATTGAAAAGGTAATGGAAGACCATCATTTGCCGGATCATTTTAAAAAACATCTTTCGGAAGAAAAAGTACCCCGCTTTGAAACATGGTTCGGTGAAGTAATTGGAATTACACCCTCCAGTCAATTGCTGTTGCGTAAAACATCCCAAACCATTTTACAACTTGCCGAATTTGGAAATGTTATAATTGTTGGGCGGGGGGCAAATATTGTAACCGCCAATTTCAAAAGAGCTTTTCATATTAGGTTGGTTGCTCCATTGAATTATAGAATTGAAAACTCTATGAAACTTTATAATCTTGACCACAAAACGGCTTCGAACTTTATTAAAGAGGAAGATGAAGCAAGAAAGGATTACTTAAAAAAGTATTTCCACAAAAATGTTAACGATCCCTTGCTTTATCATGCCGTTATTAATACCAACCTATTAAGTTATAGCGAAATTGCCGAAATGATTGGGCATTGTGTATTGAAAAGATTTCCCAATTTTTTCAATCTTTCAAAATTACAATTGCAGAGCATTTCGTAACACCCTATTTTAATAGCATTAATAATCATTTCATTTACAAATTGTAGCCTCGCTTAGGCGAGGCTAAGTTTTATTTTTCAATTTCTTTTAAGGAGATTTTTTAATGTCTTTCAAAATCTTTCGTTCTTTATTAGGATTAATAGCTGCTTTTTTATTTTTAAATTCTATTACCTTTTCTCAGCAATCGCAAATTCAAAAGATCGATTCGTTTATTCAAAAGTCTTTGAAGGAATGGAATACTGTTGGCTTTTCGGTTGGTATAGTTAAAAACGATTCTGTTGTTTTGGCCAAAGGATACGGGCTAAGAAAATTCGGCACTGCTTTAGCCGTTGATGAGAATACACAGTTTGTAATTGCTTCTTGCTCAAAAGCCTATACATCTGCAGCTCTTGCGGTTCTTGTTGATCAAAAAAAAATTAAATGGGATGACCCAGTTACCAAATATATTCCATCGTTCCAAATGTACGATCCTTGGGTTACAAAAGAATTTACAATCCGCGATCTTTTAACACACCGAAGCGGACTGGAAACCTTTAGCGGAGATTTTTTATGGATTAGCTCCAACTACACTACAAACGAAATAATAAGTCGTTTAAGGTATTTGAAACCAACTTCAAGTTTCAGATCCAGATATGGTTATCAAAACCTTATGTATATAACTGCGGCGCAAATTGTTAAAACCGTAACAGATACCAGCTGGGGAGATTTTATTCAAGCTCATTTTCTTACTCCTCTTACCATGAACAATACTTCAACAAGCTATTCCCAATTTTACCCTTCCGAGAATATTGCAAAGGGGCATTATTTAAAAGGGGGTTCCATAAATATTTATAAAGATATTCAAACAGATAATGCGATGGGAGCAATTGGAATTAACTCCAGCGCATCCGATATGACTAAATGGATAAGACTGCAATTAGCAAAGGGCAAATTTGAGGGCAAACAAATTTTTAGCGAACGACAGTCTGCCGAAATGTTTGCTAACCAGATGGTAACATTCAATGGCAATTACGGATTGGGATGGGGAATTGGTTATTTGAATGGCAAAAAAACTATTAGTCATGGAGGCGGCATGCCCGGATATGTATCCGATGTGACACTATTGCCTGAAGAAAAACTGGGAATTGTTATTCTTTCGAATCAAGAGAATGGAATGGTTGCTGCCGTAAAAAATTATATTTTAGATATAATGACAGGTGTTGAGCCGAAAGATTACAACAAATCAATTTTGGAAAGATGGAACAGACGCCTCGAAGCTTACGATAAAGAAATTAAAAGACGCGAAGAAATTCGAGTTAAAGATTCCAGCCCCTCTTTTCCACTTGAAAAGTATATTGGTTTGTACGAAGATAAAATGTATGGCAAAGCAGAAGTGAGTTTAAAAGAGGGAAAACTTTTTATGCAGTTTATCCCCTCTCCAACTTTTAAAGGAGAATTAAAACATTACCAATTCGATACTTTCTCGATTGATTGGGAAGATGAGTTTTTAACCCGAGGCTATGTTAAGTTCGATATGAATTTCAAAGGGGAGATTACAAAGTTTACTTTGGAAGTTCCAAACTCTCCCGATTTTATTTTTACCGAACTTCTGTTTGAAAGAGCCAAATAAATATTATGTAAGTTAATTTGCTTATTAATAAACAGAATAGAAGTGTACTATGAATGCAAAATTATTCTTGCTGGTTTTTATTTTATTCGTCAATTCTATAACAGCACAATCTTCCCGGTACACTTTTAAAGGTACGTCTTTAGATGTTGTTACAGATGCGGTTTCTGTTGGAATGGGAGAATCTTTTGCTGCTAATCCATATTGCATTTCCTCCTTTTCGGTAAATCCTGCTTCTATAAAAATTGTTTCTAGTCCAACTGCTTTTTACAATTACCGATCTCAAAATTGGATGTCAGGCACAAATGGATTCAATTTTATTTCATTGGGCGGTTTAGTGAATACTTCATCGGGAACGTTCGCGCTTTCCTACAGCCGTTTTTCTACAGGTAAATTTGAAATGATGCCGGGTTATTTCCATGACAATATCAACCAGACATTTTCAATAAGCAACTCTTTTATTCTTTTTAAAAATTTAAGGTTGGGTGTTAGTGTTAAGCAGTTTAGTTTTTCTCAAATTTCCGAGGGGGAATTTAAATACTCTCTCGAATCGAAAAATACTTTTCTTGTTGACTTTGGTTTGCTTTACAAGACTATAAATATTTCGAATAGAAGAAGTAATTTAGAAATTAATCTGGGCGCCTCAATTCAAAATTTTGGAACAGATTTTCAGTTAAGAGAATTTTTTGATGGAAAACAGCAGGCCGAAAAAACAATTCCGCTTCCAAGATATTTTAGAATTGGCAGCTCCTCCAATTTTAATATGCTGAATGCTGATGGCAAGAGTGATTTTAATGTTTTATTTACAGCCGAGTACCACGCTCTTTTAAATGCTACGGAAGACGAATCTGTAAACAAAGATTATTGGGGTGCCGGCTTGCAAGTTACTATTAACAATTTATTCTCTGCAAGAATTGGTGCAATAAATTCCCCCGAAAACAATATTCTATTCGATAGAGCAAAATTTTTATTCCGATATGGTGCCGGTATTGTTTTCGACTTTGAAAGATTTGGAATTGCAATTCCATTTTTGGTTAAAGCGGATTATAGTTTAATACCAATCAATCAGCAATCTTTTTTAATTACTTCTCCGGCTAATCCTAGCGGAGTGGAAGAAACTAGTTCTAAAAATCTTCACGCAGTAAGTATAACTATTCAGTATACAAATCCTTTGTTTTAGATTGATATGCATAAAGTAAACAACAGTTAAAACTTCTTTAAATGTTACTGTAAAATATCCTTTCTTTCTTAGTAGCAAAACATTACATTGTTTACGAAGAAATGTAGTTGTAATAGGAGGATGTTTTGATTAGAAGATTTTATGCTATTTGTGTCTCTGTAATAGCAATTGCATTATCACTTTCATGTTCCTCAGTTTACGATAAAGTATACCCAACTTTAACCGATGGCAAATACGATAGCGAATTCCCCTATAAAAATTCATCCGGCCAATTAGAAGAAATAAGCAGATCTGTAAAACTGTTAAACAGCATTGCATTTTATACTAGCTATGTTTTTGCCGAAGACAGTAGAATTATAAGACAGCAGCTGCGCGGCATGAATTACGAAAACACTGCAAAACAAAAAGTAATGTTCAACAGAACCGCATCCGGAACGGCTACTATTATTGGAGAAAACCAGGGCACGGTTGCCTTACTTACAGTCGCACACATTGTAGCTTTTCCAGATACACTTCTATCTTTCTTTTTTAATGCAGATGGTTCTATGACCCCCTACATTCAAAGCGTCTCCATTAAAGTTAAGCAGACAAACTACATTCCAGATTTTCCGGATAACGGAGAAGTTGAAATTATTGCATTCGATAAGACCATAGATGTTGCAATATTGGGACAAAACTATAATTTTAACAAGACATTGAACTTAAGCACATTCAACTATCCATGGGGAAGTTCATCCGAGTTGGAATGGGGTTCCTTTGTTTATGTCTTTGGCTTTCCAATGAATTACAAAATGGTCTCAAAAGGAATTGTGAGCAGTCCCCAAAGAGATAAAAACTCATTTCTTATAGATGCGGTTTTTAACAAAGGATACAGCGGAGGAATTGTACTTGCAATTCGAGATGGTGTTCCTAATTTTGAATTAGTAGGTTTGGTTCGCTCTGTTCCTGCCGAATATGAACTTATAATGAGACCTCTTGCTAAAACTTCCGAATTCGATTTTAATCCTATGATTGCCTACAAAGGGGAAACCTATGTAGAAAAAGAGCAGGTGATGCGTACCGGAATTACAAAGGTAACCAGCATTGAAGTTGTGCGGGACTTTATAGTTAAAAACCGTCAGCGGTTAATAGACAAAGGATATTATCTGGATAAATTTTTTAACGTTCCCGAAAAAGTTAGAGTAATTAGTCCGCGCTAATAGCGCATTATATTGATGGGAAATTTATAATCAATTTCTCTTTATTTTCTTTCCTAATTTAGCGGCATCACTTATGGATTTGTTTTAATGAAACCACTTTTTGCCTACTTCACAATACTAATTTCTATTCTCTTATTTAACACATCTAATTCTCAGAGTACAGATTTAAGCTGGAAACTATACGATGATTCGCAAGTTGCAATAATAAAAATAACAATGAATCCCGCTTCTTATACTTGGATGATGGAAAATCCCCATGTTGATTCAATGCATGTATGTTCTGTTCAATTCAAAAACAAGTACATAGATACTTTAGTAACCAACATTGGAATTCGTTTGCGTGGAAATACAAGCCGGGATGCAAAGAAAAAATCTTTTAAGCTTTCCTTTAACGAGTATGTTTCCGGAAGAGATTTTTACAGTGTAGAAAAAATGAACTTGAATGGAGAGCATAACGATCCATCCATTGCACGCACTAAAATTGCATGGGACATTTATAAAAAGATTGGAATAAAAGGCAGCCGTGCAAGTTACGCCGCTGTTTATATTAATAATTCTTATCACGGTCTTTACATTTCTGTTGAGCATTACGATGAAGAATTTTTAAAGAAGAACTTTGCAGATAATGGTGGAAATTTATGGAAAGCTCTTTATGGTGCAGATCTTAGAATTTCGGATAATAATTACGAAGTTGAGCAGGCCCAAGATCCCGATAATCTTAAAGAGCTTGTTAGACTTAAGACTATTATAAACACAACTCCTTCTGTGGCTTTTCAGGATTCGTTGGAAAAGGTATTTAGCATTCATGAGTTTTTAACTTACGAAGCTTTAAACGCCTTAATTGGATGCTGGGATGACTACTGGGGAAACAAGAACAACTTTTATTTATACTGTGAACAAAAGTCGAAAATTTTTCACTGGCTTCCTTACGACTTGGATAATACATTGGGAATTGGATGGAATAGTACAGACTGGGCAAAATTTGATCCTTATGCTTTCCCTAAAGTTAGTAGCGGCAGTAGACCTCTAATTGAAAATATGCTTTCCTTTACGGACTATAAAGATCTTTATACTCACTTAATGATTAATATCCGGGACAACTTTTTACAATATAATCAAATTGATCCGGAGCTTTTAAAAATTGAAAACCTTATTACTCTTTATGCCGAGATGGATGCATGGAAAGCTAAGGATTACGGATTTACAAATGATGACTTTCATAAATCGTTTGGTGCTGCCGCATATTCCAACCAGCATGTTAAATATGGAATACGCCAATACTTAGTTGAACGCAACAAGTATTTACAAAACAAGCTAAACTACATTGGCTCTAATCCAATTATTTACAAAATTGAATTCTCTCCAAGCAATCCTTCTCCTACGGATTCAATTTATGTTTATGCATATGCATTTGGTTCAAATGGATTGAACAAGCTGAACATTCAATATCATCCCGGCTTGCTAACCGTTATATACAGTTATCCTATGAAACATCTGCCCGATCCAAAATCAACTTCAATTTTCGAAAAAGATAAATGGGTTGCAGTAATTCCGCCCATGGGAATTAATGCATTCGCAAAATTCAAAATTGAAATAACAGATAATAGCGGAGTAACCAAAATTTTTCCCCGAGCGAATTTTATTAATTTAAAAACCAGCGGCACTATTTTAAATCCTACCAAGGTATTAATTAATGAATTTATGGCAGATAACACAAAAACAATTGCAGATCCTTCAAATACAACAAAAAATGAATATGACGACTGGGTGGAACTTTACAATCCCTCAACTCAAGATGTTAACCTAACCGGATTATATTTAACTGACGATCCAACCCGTCTTAACAAATGGCAAATATCGCAACAGAATATTAATCTAAAACCCAAAGAACATATGTTAGTTTGGTGCGACGAGCAGGGTTCCCAAACCGGATTGCATGCATCTTTTAAATTATCTAAAGGGGGCGAGTATATTGCAATTGTAGAAAGTGACGGCAAAACAATTATAGATGAGTATACATTCGGCGCTCAGCAAAGCGATATTTCGTTTGGCCGTTTTCCAAGCGGAGATTCAAAATGGGGTTTTATGACACCATCACCCGGAACTGCAAATACCGTAACCTCAATTGAAATGGAAACAATTCCAACTGAATTTTCGGTTTCGGCGTATCCAAATCCTTTTAATCCCGAGACAACAATCCAATTAACAATTGCACATGTGGACAATGTTTCCATAGAGATCTTTAATATATTAGGAAAAGAAATTTGGAAAAAGAATTTTAACAGCATACTTCCAGGTACTTACAACATTAAGTGGAGCGGAAAAGATAATTTTGATAATTCGGTTTCATCCGGTATATATTTATGCCGGGTTAAAAACAATAATTCATATAAAACACAAAAATTAATTTTAATGAGATAGAATGGAAATTGCCAAAAGAATTGCTCTTGTTGCCCACGATAACAAAAAAAAGGATTTGTTGGAATGGGCAAAGTATAACAAAGTTTCATTAGCCAAGCATCAAATTTTTGCTACCGGCACAACAGGTAAGTTATTAGAGCAAATTGATTTTAGAGTTAACAAATTAAAAAGCGGTCCGCTTGGGGGCGATTTACAAATTGGAGCCAAAATAGCCGAAGATGAAATTGACATTCTTATTTTCTTTTGGGATCCGCTGGAACCTCAGCCGCACGATCCCGATGTTAAAGCGCTATTAAGGATTGCTGTAGTTTACAATATACCAATTGCCTGCAACAGAGCATCTGCAGATTTTATTTTTTCTTCTCCTCTTATGAAAGAGGACTATAAACAAATTGTTCCAAATTATAACGATCACATCGAGAGGCTAAAATGATTAGTAGACCAACACAAAACGAATACGCCGAGTATTATAACTATTATATAGGTTTAGTTCCAGAGGGGGATATTTTGGATATGCTTGAAGATCAGCTTGATGTTCTTAAACTTTTATTTCAAGATATTGATGATGAGAAGGCAATATTTAGATATGCCGAAGGTAAGTGGAGTATTAAAGAGGTATTGGGGCACTTAATAGACTCTGAAAGAATTTTTGGTTACCGCGCTCTTACCTTTAGCAGAAAGGACAAAAATGAATTGCCCGGTTACGACCACGACTCATATATTCAAAATTCAGTATATAATGAAATACCTTTAGATAGTTTGCTTCAAGAATTAACTGCACTGCGAATTGCCAATTTAATTTTGTTTGAAGGATTTACCGAAGAAATGCTGAACATGAAAGGAATTGCAAATAAGAATGAGGTAAGTGTTAAAGCAATTGTATACATAGTAGCTGGTCATTTTATTCATCATGTAAAAACAATTAAAGAAAAGTATCTATAATTATTTTGGAATTTTACAATGTCTTTACTTGTGTTGGCATACCCTCAAATTGAAAAGAAAGATTACGATTGGATTCAATCAATTCGTTCTGTGCACGACGAACGATATTTCAATATGGTCGATCCCCATTTTACAATTGTGTTCCCGGTCTTTTCAATACCAGAAAAAGATTTTATTGCTCATGTTCAAAAGACAGCAAAAAAAATAAAGGAATTCTATTTTGTCTTGCGGTGCGCCCAAATTGTTAAAGACTCCTTTAGCGATTATACCGATGTTTTTCTTGTTCCCGAAGAGGGCTATAGGATTATTGTAAAACTTCACGATGCTCTTTACCGGGGAATACTTGAAAAGGAATTGCGGCTCGATATTCCTTTTATTCCTCATGTGGGAATAGCTAATAGCTTGGATGCGTTAAAATGCAAAAAACTTGCAGAAAGCTTAAACGAAAAGGGAGTGGAAATTATTGGGGCAATTGGTAAATTAAGTATAGTATTGTTAGAGGGTAATAGTATAAAAACAATAAAGGAAATTCTTTTATAAAGTTTTATAAAACTTAATTACAAATAGGACGACTAAAGAACAGAAGCAATGCAAATAGGTTGATTTCAATGAAGAGATTAAGAAAAATATTTAGGATGATTGAATGGGAAGCTTTGATGTGGATTATTGCCTTGGTTTACCTGCTATTTATAAATCCATACGAAGCAGGGCACTTTTCTTTTTGTGCATTTAAAAATTTGGGAATAGATTTTTGCCCCGGTTGCGGCTTAGGAAGATCAATTGCGTGTTTATATAATGGCGATCTTAGCCATTCAATTGAAGCGCATCCCTTGGGATTATTTGCTTTAGTAATTATTCTATATCGTATAATTAAATTGATTCAACGGAAGTATTTTTCAAATAAAACAAAAGAGGTGATTTATGGCTAATATTTACGAATTATTACCCGAAATTGTTGGCGAAGAACAAATGTATATTGCCAGCATAGTTAAAAACATGGATGACAAACAGTCATTCCAGTTTGCCAATATTTATAGAGCTCGAAGAAAAGATCCTCAAATGATTCTTCTTGTTACTCTAGTTGGTTTCTTAGGAATTGCCGGAATTCAGCGTTTTATAACAGATCAAGTTGGATTAGGAATTCTATATTTACTAACCGGCGGTATTTGTATGATAGGTACAATTATAGATTTGGTAAACTATAAGAAAATAGCATTCGAGTATAATCAGAAGCAAGCAAATCAAATTGCTGTAATGTTAAGAACTGTATAAGAATTTAAATGGTATTTGTTTTAAAACCTTTTCTTATTAATTTTGATTCGGTCGAGTGTTTGATTGCTTGGCAAGTAGTTAAAAATATTTAAAGGAGTATTATAATGGCAGACCGTGAAAGCGGAACCGTAAAGTGGTTTAACAGCACAAAGGGTTTCGGTTTTATTGAACGCGCTCAGGGTGGTGATGTATTTGTCCATTTTTCATCAATTCAATCAGATGGATACAAATCACTCGAAAAGGGGCAAAAAGTTGAATTCACTGTTGGCGAGGGTGCAAAAGGCCCTCAAGCCCAAGATGTTAAGGTTGTAAAATAATTTTATTATCTATTCAACCTGCCCGCCCTTAGGCGGGTTTTTTATTGCACTTTTATCATAGCTTGAATCATTGGTTTTAATCCGGCAAACATTAACTCAACTGCAATTACCATTACTATTAAACCCATAATCTTCATCAAAACTTTATTTCCGTTATCGCCCAAGAATGCTAAAAGTTTTCGGCTTCCAATTAAAATTAAATATGTAATTACAAGAACAATTACAATTACAGAAAATAAAACTGCTTTTTCGTTAATATTTTGAGCGTCGTTAAACATAACTACAGTTACAGTAATAGAACCTGGTCCACATATAATTGGAATTCCTAGAGGAGTTACAGCAAAGTCGTTTACATATTCGCTAAAATTTTGCCCCTCTTCTTTTAGTCTGTTAACTTTTGCCTGAAGCATGTCGTATCCCGACAAGAAAAAGAGAATTCCACCAACTATTCTCAATCCGTTAACCGAAATATGAAAGAAATCGAAAATAAAATTTCCGGCAAACGCTATTAAAACAAAAATAACAAATGCGGTTAATACTCCTTTAAAAGCAATTTTTTGCACTTCTTTGTTGCTCATATTAGATGTTAAGGAGGAGAACAATGGAATAATTCCAAATGGAACCACCATTGTAAATAATGAGGTAAATGCCAAAAGCCCATATTGAAAAATTCTTTCCATATAATTCCCTTATTTAGAACTTATTAACGGTACAATCCGTTCTTAAGATATATTCTCTTTGTAAAATTGAACATTTTTTTATTATTTAGCACTAGAGATTACAAACCAAATTGAAAAACTTACTTAAATACCGCCTTAGATTAACAAAAAGAATTAGGACAAATTCTTTTGTTTTTCTTTCTAGCAAAGCCACTTCTGCTTGTTGCTGTTGTTGTTGTTAGCATAACAGCGTTCCAACTTTAATATTTACCACTTTTAAAATAATTAGATAGGAATTTATTACAATGGAAAAGAACCATTTGTATTCCCAATTTGCAAACGAAATAGTTGAAAAAAGACAAACTCATTCTTGCACTATTCTGCTAAAGAATCAGGCTATAAATCATCTTGAAGAGTTAATAGATTTTCTCTTTCCCCATTTTTCGAGCAAAGTATATTTTACTCAAGCAGATGTAATAGCAAAACTGCAATTGCTAAAGAGGGATTTAATCCAGTTACTAAAACTGCAAAATGGAAACTTCAGCAATAATGCAGAAGATGCGGCAGAAAATTTTATTGCTGCAATTCCGGATATTCATAAAAAACTTTGGCAGGATGCACAAGCTATCTATCAAGGAGATCCTGCAGCCGAAAGCATAGATGAGGTAATTTTAGCTTACCCAGGATTTATGGCAATCTTAATTTATAGGATTGCTCATGAATTGTATAACCAAAAAGTGGCAATCATTCCAAGAATACTTTCGGAGTACGCTCACAAAAACACCGGTGTAGATATACATCCGGGTGCCACAATTGGCTCTCCCTTTTTTATAGATCATGGAACAGGTATTGTAATTGGCGAAACAACAGTGATTGGAAAAAACGTAAAAATTTATCAGGGGGTAACTTTAGGAGCCATGAGCGTGGATAAAAATTTAGCTCAAACCAAAAGACATCCAACAATAGAAGATGATGTAATTATCTATTCGCAGGCTGTAATTCTTGGGGGCAATACAACAATAGGAAGCAATAGTATTATTGGAGGAAATTCATGGATTACTCAAAGCATACCTCCAAACTCGATTGTTTATAATAAGAGTGAAGTAAAAGTAAGAAGCAATCAAAATTTTGAAGAAGCAATTAATTTCATAATATAAAGGAGAGCGGTATGAAAGCGAACAGTATTTTGGAAACAATAGGAAATACTCCACACGTAAGAATAAACAATCTATTTGGTACAAAGAACCAAGTGTGGGTAAAACTAGAAAAAGCAAATCCAGGCGGAAGTATTAAAGATAGAATTGCGCTTGCAATGATTGAAGATGCCGAAAGCAAGGGATTGCTTAAACCAGGGAGTGTAATTGTTGAACCTACCAGCGGAAACACTGGAATTGGACTTGCAATGGTTGCCGCAGTAAAAAAGTATGAATTGATTTTAGTAATGCCGGAATCTATGTCTATTGAAAGACGCCGTTTAATGACAGCTTACGGGGCTAAGCTTGAATTAACTCCACGTGAACTTGGAATGAAAGGGGCAATTGCCAAGGCTGCCGAAATTGTTTCGGCCAATTCAAATGCATGGATGCCGCAGCAATTCGAAAATGAAGCGAACATACAAGTGCATATTAACTCTACTGCAAAAGAAATATTGTCGGACTTTCCCGAGGGATTCGATTATTTAATTACAGGAGTAGGCACCGGAGGACACATAACCGGTGTTGCAAAAGTTCTTAAACAAAAATTCCCCGCCTTAAAAGTTTTTGCAGTTGAACCAATATTATCTCCGGTAATTTCGGGAGGTCAGCCGGGACCACATCCAATTCAGGGAATTGGAGCGGGATTTATTCCAAAGAATTTAGATACTTCACTTCTCGACGGTGTAATACAAATTTCTAAAGAAGAAGCATTTGAATTTGCCTCCCGCGCCGCAAGGGAAGAAGCAATATTTGGAGGAATTTCGTCCGGAGCTACATTGGCTGCGGTAAACAAAAAGCTGTCGGAACTTCCCGAAGGTCAAAGAGTTTTAGCGTTTAATTACGATACGGGAGAAAGGTATTTATCTGTTGAGGGATTATTCTAAATTAATTTCCCCCGATGACTATACTGTTCATCGGGGGAATTATTTTTATTTCAATTTTATTTTAAGAATAAGAGGCTCTTCAAATTTTTCGGCCGGTAATATTTTACCATCCAATGTAAAGTTGCCCCATTGACTATTTGCTACAAAATAGAAATCATCCTTAATAATTGTACCAAGAGTAGGCTCGTTAAACTGAGGATTGTTCAATTCAAGTATTTCCCAGGAAACAATAGATGTATGTTCGGCATTCAATTTCATTCGAATTACGCGGTGAGGAAAAATGCCGTTTTGAATAGCTATTAAACTGTTCTTGTAAAAATACAATCCATCAATTCCGGTAACGCTTAAATCTGCGGGATAGGTTAAAATTGTTTTCTGCTTTGTAGTCATATCAATTTTGTGAACGCCGGTAGAATAATCTGCCGCAAATATATTTTTCTCCTTGGCATCAAACGCAATTCCCTGCAAAGATTTAAAATCTTTTGATGTATAAAATTCTTCAAAGTCGTTTCCATTTGCAGGTATATAATAAATCATATTGGTTCTCGAATCCGAAGCGTAAACATCTCCGTTGCTTCCAATAATTAAATCTCCAAGCAGATGAGGCTGAGCAAAATTAGATAAGTCGAATCTTTTAATTCTTTTTCCTGTTTTCAAATCGTAAACAAATAAAGAGCTTTTGCCAATGTCGTTTGTATCAACATTTTTAGTTTGCTCTATTGCCCCAGTGCAAACCCAAAGATGTTTTCTTTTATCGTCAACTTTTAATCCAAATACACTCCATAAAGAATCCGCACCTTCTGCAACAAAATCTTTAGCTTTCCCCTTCAAATCAACTTCTACAATTTTTCTTTTGTACACAGAACTAATGTAATATTTTTTAGTAAGGGGGCTGTAAGCTACTCCCTCTGTTACCAAATCTTTTTCCTTTAATGTAAACACTGGTTCGCTGCCAAGTTTCATTCCCATGGTTAGCTTCATTTTTTTTACGGCATATTTGAAGTCCTCATCTTTCCAAAAAGTTACAAAGGAGGAATCTCTATCAACCTCCATGTAAATTTTTAATGTGACTAATCTTTCAAGTGCATCCAGGGTTTCTTTTTTGTTGCCAAGAATGGCATTACCCGCAGCAATTGCATATAGATATTTTGGGGAATTTGGTCTGTACGACTCGGCAATTTTAGATTCATTTACAAAACTTGTAAAGTTCTTTTGCAAGTAATATAAAATTGCTTTGTTATAATGAGCTTCCGATGAATCCACATTAATTGTTTGAGCGCATAAAACACTCGTTAATAAAAAGAGAAATAGAATTTTAATTTTCATGATGTTGGTTTATCCAGTTTATTGAACTCATCGTTTATTGTCTTCCAAGCTTCAGTTACATGTCTTTCTTCTTGACGCAAATTGGACACTACAAGTCTTATTGTAAATATTCCGTTAAGCTTTGTATGTGTAATAAATATTTTTCCGGAAGCATTTATATTATTCATTAACTTTTCGTTAAAACTGTTTATCTCTTGCGTATCCACAATTCCGCTAGGCAAAGCCCTAAAGCAGACAGTTGAAAATGGAGTTGGGGCCAATCTTTCAAAACATGGATGTTCGTCAATCCATTTTGCAAACTGCCAAGCAAGATCCAAATTCGACTGCAAGCGCTGAACCAATCCCTCTACTCCAAAGTAACGAATTACAAACCAAAATTTTAAAGCACGAAATCTTCTTCCTAATTGAATTCCATAATCCATATAATTCTCAACAGAATTTCCTTCTTGAGTTTTCAAATATTCTGCTATTAAAGAGAATGCCTGCTTTAACACTTGTGGCTTTCGAGTGTATAAAACGCTAAAATCGATTGGCACAAATAACCATTTATGTGGATTCGAGACAATGGAATCTGCCCGTTCCCATCCTTTAAAGTATTTTCGCATATCTGGAATTAAGGCGGTAACTCCGGCGTAGGCACAATCTACATGAAGCCAAATATTTTCTTTTTCGCATATGTCTGCAATTTCATCAACCGGATCTACACTTGTTGTAGATGTTGTTCCAACTGTTGCAACAACACAAAATGGAACAAAACCTTTTGCCCTATCTTCTGCAATTGCTTTTTGTAACTCGGCGGAATTCATTTGAAAATTAGAATTCACCTTAATTTTTCTTATTCCATCTAATCCAATTCCTAAAGTAAGAGCGGCTTTATCAATTGATGAATGAGTATGTTCAGTGCAGTACAAAATTAGTTTGGAAGTTCCGCTCATTCCATGTTCTCTAATTCCAAGACCAACACTTTCTCTTGCGGCAGCAATTGCATGCATTGTACTTACCGATGCTGTGTCGTAAACAATTCCCCAAAAAACATTTGGCAAGCCAAGCATTTCTCTGTACCAGCCAAGAACAGTCTCTTCCAATTCTGCGCTGGAAGGATTTGTTTTCCAAAGCATTCCATTTGTGTTTAATGCGGCAGAAATTAATTCTCCTAAAATTCCGGGACCGCTGGCAGTTGCGCTAAAGTAGGCCATAAAATTAGGATGCTGCCAATGTGTTACTCCGGGCATTATTATGCTGTCTAGATCATTAAGTACTTTACCAAAATCTTCCGAAGCATTTGGTGCCAGCTTGGGCAGCTTAGCTTTAATATCCCCCGGATTAACATTTGGAAGCACAGTAGTTTTTTCTATATTCTCTAAATACTGGGCGCACCATTCAATTAATTCATGCCCATACTTTCTAAATTCGTCTGCCGGCATGTCTCCAAGTTTTTTATTCTCATTCATATATTACTCTAGAATTTTATAAAACCATTTTGAAATAACGGTCATCAACTCAATCCTCTTATCCGAAAAGGAATGACCGGTTTCTAAAATTGTATGTGTAAAATTTGCATTTACCTGCTGCAGGGCATTAACCATTGCATTGTGATTAAAGTCGAGCGGCACCAAAGAATCATACTTTGCACCAATCAATAAAACATTTTTGCTTGCAAGACTAGCAGCCTTGTTTACCAAATTCCACTCCTTTTTGTTCTCAATCATTTCGTCCAAAAGAATTTTAGGAGATTCACATTTAACATACTCCAAAGAGGGAAGCATTGTGGCAAAAGCGTAATCGTAAATGGTTTTGTTTTGGGAAATAATTTCGGCAAAAGCACCGGCATTAGAACCGGCAATTGAAACAACATTTTTAATTTCGTTAAACCGGCATGCATTGTAAAGCGCGTTGAATCCCCCCATACTGTAACCAACCAAACTGATTCTATCCTTATCAATCCTAAACTTTTCCAAAGTTTCTTGTGTCTTTAAAAATTCTATTGCAGCAGAACAATCCTCAAGAATATTATTCCAGGTATAATTACCTTGGCTTCCCCAGCTGCCCCGGTAAAAAAATGTCATTACATTAAATCCCTGTCTGCGAAGCATATGGGCAATGTCGTAATTCAATTCGTTGCCTGGAAATCCCGAAAGTAACAAAACTGTTGGGTTTGGTCCCTTGCCCTGCGCAATAAACATTGTACCTAAAATTTTACTGCCGCTGCTTAAAAAACTAATGGGAGCCATACTTGCGGGGAACTCGGCATCGTAGCCAATTATATCTTGAGTAACCGGATTGAAATTCATATCGTCATTCATTTTAATAGCCATTCGTTTTTTTTGATTGGCAAAGATAAGGAGAAATATTTTTGTGCGGAATTTTCATGTATTCCTTAATGTAGGTAAAAACATGGTACTATTTATTATCCCCTCTATTACTTAATGTGTCTTTCAAAGGTTTCAAATAGGATGCACATTTATTATCTTTGCCAGGCCCTTAATAGAATTAAGGGCATTATTTTATCACTATTAAAAAATGAGTTATGAGACTAAGCAAATCTTTTATACCAACGTTAAAGGAAGTTCCTTCCGAAGCCGTAATACCAAGCCACATTTTAATGATGAGAGCCGGTTTAGTGCGCCAGTTATCTGCGGGAATTTATTCCTGGCTGCCGTTAGGCTACATTGTATTAAGAAAAATTATGGATATTATTCGCGAAGAGATGAATGCCATTGGGGGTCAGGAATTTCATTTACCGGCACTTAATCCAAAAGAAATTTGGGAACAGACCGGAAGAGTTGAAGCTTTTGGAGATATTTTATTCCATTTGAAAAACCGCGATTATGTTCTAGCTCCAACTCACGAAGAGATTATTGCTTACCATGCAAAGGGTTCAATAGTATCTTATAAAGATATGCCTCAAATTTGGTATCAAATTCAAACCAAATTCCGTAATGAACCAAGGCCGCGAAGTGGTGTTATTAGGGGCCGCCAGTTTATTATGAAAGACGCTTATACATTAGATAGAAGCTATGAAGATTTGGATAAAGGTTATGCACTTCACGACAAAGCATACCGCGCAATTTTTAACAGATGCGGATTAAAATATTTTGTTGTTGGCGCTTCCAGCGGTGCAATGGGAGGAAGCAAAAGTGAAGAGTTTATGGTTAAGAGTGATGCAGGCGAAGACACCGTGGCTTACTGCGAAAGCTGCGGTTACGCTGCAAACTCGGAAGTTGCTCAATCTGCAACCGAAAAGGCAAAGAGACACGATGAAAGCAAAACTGTTTACGAAATTTCCACACCTAATGTTAAATCCATTGATGAACTTTGCTCATTCTTAAATATACATGAACATGAAACCGCAAAGAGCCGTGTTTATATGCACGATGGCAATCCTGTTTTGGTTTTAATGCTTGGCAACGATGAAGTTAACGAAACAAAACTAACCAATGTTCTTGGCGGCAATGTTCGTCCATGTCACCCAGAAGAGTTAAAAGATATTTCCGGAGCTGACGCTGGATCGATTGGACCAATTGGATTTAAGAGTAGAATTATTGCAGATAATTTATTGAAAGATGGCAACAATCTTTTTAGCGGCGCAAATAAAAACGATTTCCATATTGGCGGATTGGATTTGAACCGGGATGTTCCTCAAATAGAATATTTCGATTTACGCACCGCCGAAAATGGTGAGCAATGCGTTAGATGCGGCTCGAAGCTTGAAGTATTCAAAGCAATTGAACTTGGCCATATTTTTAAACTCGGCACAAAATATTCCGAAGCTCTTGGCGTTTTATTCCTTGATGAAAATGGTAAAGAGCAGCCGGTTGTTATGGGAAGTTACGGAATAGGTGTTGAAAGAATTTTTGCATGCTTCCTTGAACAGAATTATGATGAAAGAGGAATTGTTTGGAAAGAACCTCTATCTCCTTTCGATATTCATCTAATTGGCTTGAATATGAAGAATGATTTGGTAAGCCAAACATGCCAAAAATTGTACAGCAAACTTCAGAACGAAAACTACGAAGTTCTTTTTGACGACAGAATTGATGCAAGCGCTGGTTTTAAATTTAACGATGCGGATTTATTGGGTATGCCTATTCAAGTTATAATTGGAGAAAAGAACCTGAAAGAGGGTAAATGTGAAATTAAGAATAGAAGAACCGGCGAGAAAAAGGTTGTTGAATTAGAAAAGCTTATAGATACACTTCAAGAACCATTTTAATTTTTATTGGAGGCGGAGCTATTCCGCCTCTTTTTAATTTGCTGCTAAATGAAATCAAAACTCTACATAGTTTCAACTCCAATTGGTAATTACGAAGACATAACTATACGTGCTTTATCCATATTAAAAGATTCCGATTTTATTATCTGCGAAGAATTCAAAGAAGCCAGAAGACTTCTTTCACATTACAAAATAGAGAAAGAATTATTTTCTCTAAACGAGCATAATTCCGAAGAAGCATCCCAAGAAATTTTAACAAAGCTTAAAGAGGGTAAAAGCGCTTCTCTTATTTCGGATTGCGGCACTCCTCTTTTTTCAGACCCCGGATTACTACTTGTGCAAATGTGCATTAACAATAAAATTGATATAATTCCTGTTCCGGGCGCTAGTTCTTTAATGCCCGCTCTTGTTGGATGCGGATTTAAGCTGGATAAGTTTTACTATGCCGGCTGGCTTTCTCCTAAAAGCGAAATCCGGAAGAAAGAACTTCTTAGATTGAAAGGCATTAAGGAATTATTGATAATTATGGAAACGCCATACAGACTAAAGGCAATACTTACTGATGTGGTAAAAATTTTTGGAGACAAGACCTCAATTGCTGTAGCTTTTAATTTAACATTGCTAACCGAAAAGTTTTACCGCGGTGCTGCTTCCGAAATTTTGAATATTGTAGAAAAGAATAATTTGAAAGGTGAGTTTGTTCTGTTGATTAAGAACTACTAAGCATTCCTTTGAAAAAATTCTTGTTAATTACTTTTAGAAGTACCTTACGATAGAAAAGAGATTTTATTTTCGCAGATCTTAATGTAAAAAGTTGTACAACCATAAAATAATAAGTGTAATGAGCGCAAATTTAACTACACAAAAAATTAAGCTTGCATGTATAGGATGCGGCGCTCGGGGGCAAATGTACAGCCAAATTGCTTCCGAAATGAGGGATAAATTTATAATTGTTGCGGCTGCCGACCCTATTAAAGAAAGATTAGAAAAAGTTGAAAGGATGGCTAATAATTCCGGCTTTACTGCTTATAAAAATGCCGATGAACTTTTATCATCTCCTAAAACTGCCGATGTTCTTATAATATCATCACAAGATTTGCAGCACTACCAGCATTGCAAAACAGCAATTAAACAAGGCTACAAAATACTTTTGGAAAAACCGATTGCCTCTACTCTTGAAGAAATTTATGAGCTTGAAAAACTGGAAAAGGAATTCAAAAGCAGAATAATGGTTTGCTATGTACTTCGCTTTTCCCCCTTCTATCAAAAAATTAAAGAGATAATTGATAGCGGCTTAATTGGAGAGATAATTTCGTTTAATGCCGTTAGCGGAGTTTCTCCTTGGCGTATGGCCCATTCTTTTGTTAGAGGGCACTGGGCTACCACGGATAATTCTACACCAACAATAGTTGCAAAAGCTTGTCACGATACAGATTTAATTCAGTGGCTTATTAATTCAAAATGCAAAAACATTTCAAGTTTTGGCTCACTAAAATATTTCACTAAAAATAATTTTCCACTCGAAGATAAAACACATCTGCCAATTAACTGTTTTGATAACTGCCCATTGGAAAGCAATTGCATCTATAATGCTAAACGTTATGCAAAAGATTTGCGAAACTCTTGGCTAACACAAATTTACGATGGCGATATTAACGATACGGATGAAAGAATATTCAACTGGCTTAAAAACTCCAATTGGGGAAGATGCGTTTACAATTGCAGCAACAATTCATTAGATCATCAAGTGGTTTCGATGGAATTTGAAAATGGCAGCACAGGCACATTTACCATGACCGCATTCGAAACTGGAAGACATATTCAGCTTTATGGTACAAAAGGAGTTTTAAAAGGTGGCGAAACCTTAAGTAAGCATTACAATTCCGATTTGATATTTATTCCGCACAAAGGGGAAATTCAAAAGTTTTTATTGAGCAACAACAACATGAATTCAAATCTCCGAAAAGATAGAGACGAGCGACTAATGAAGGCTCTCCACCAAGAGATGACTAAAGCAGATGATCTTGATATTTCAACTAACATTTCAAACTCAGTTCATAGTCATGTAATTGCATTTGCCGCCGAACGTGCAAGAGTAAACAAAACTGTTGTAAGCATTTCCTCATTCGAACTGGAAAATAAGTTTTATGAAAAATAAAATTTTAGCATTGCTGTTAATCAGCTCCTTAATCTATTCGCAAAACTTAAAAACTCCCCTCTTTATTTCAGGGCAGGATGGATACAAAAGTTTTAGAATTCCAGCAATTATAAAACTTCCGAATAATAATCTATTAGCTTTTTGCGAGGGAAGAGTAAAAGGTTCGGCTGACTTTGGAGATATAAATATTGTTATGAAAAAAAGCAGCGACCTGGGCAAAACATGGGGAGCTATTCAAACTGTTGTAGATTACGATTCTCTTCAGGCCGGCAATTGCGCGCCCGTTGTAGATTTAACCAATCCGAATTATCCAAATGGAGTAATTTTTTTATTCTATAATACGGGTAATAATCACGAAGGAGAAGTTCGAAAAGGAAATGGATTGCGTGAAGTTTGGTATAAAATATCAACCGATAATGGCAACACCTGGCTGAATGAAACTAATATAACTATACAGGTGCACAAGCCAAAGCAGCCTCTAATAAACAAGGATTACAATTATTTTGAAGACTGGCGCTCCTATGCAATTACTCCCGGCCACGCAATTCAATTAAAAGAGGGATTGTATAAGGGAAGAATTTTTGTTGCCGCAAATCATTCTGTTGGAGGACCTCGCGCACTTTTCAAAGATTACTTTGCACATGCATTTTATACAGACGACCATGGAAAGACTTTTAAGCTTAGCTCAAGCCTTAATATTGCAGGCAGCAACGAATCTATAGCCGCGGAGTTAGCAGGAGGCAAAATAATGATGAACAGCAGAAATCAAAGCGGAGATGTTAAATATAGAATTGTATCTTTAAGCTCTAACGGAGCTAATTGGGATACAACATTTTTCGATTATAGTTTACCGGACCCGGTTTGCCAGGGTTCTTTATTAACGGTAAGTCATCTGCCAAATAAAAACATATTGGCATTTTGCAATCCCGCAGACCAAAATAAAAGAAATAATTTAACCCTTAGAATCAGTTATGATGATGGAGCAACTTGGCAAAAAAGCTTTCTTATTGATAAAGATGAAGAATCTTCAAATAAAGATTTTACCGCCTACTCCGATTTGGTTAACCTAACCGAAGAAGAAATTGGAATTTTATATGAAAGGGATGATTACCACCAAATTATTTTTACATCAATAAATTGGAAAAAGTAATTGTAATTCAATTTATAATCTTATTTACCATTTGGGCGCCCTTGAAACCAAAGCTCTTTTTTAGTTAAGTTTGGTCAAAAGAAACTTACCAATAAGTATTTTGGTTTAGGAAGAAAAGGAGAATAACATGTTACAAGTACAAGATGTAGATCTTACACCAAATCCACAGGCATTAAAGTTTATTCTTAACGAAAAACTTTTGAATAAAGAAACTCGCAACTACAAAAATTCAGAAGAAGCAGCCGGCGATCCATTAGCAAAAGGTATTTTTGAAATTGAAGGGGTTGTTTCTGTTTTTTATATGGATAAATTTATTACTATCGAAAAGGATCCCAAGGTAGCGTGGGGAAATATTCAACGCCCCTTTGTAGAATTCATAAAGAATTTTGATAAATCAACAATTCCTGCCGAAGGAGAAAATCTTCAGATGTCTACCGAAGAAGAAACCGAACTTCTAAAAAAGATAAATTCAATTTTAGATCAGAGAGTTCGCCCAGCATTAGCAGGTGACGGTGGCGGTTTGGAAGTTATGGGATTAGAGGGACATACATTAAGAATTAGGTACCAGGGCGCTTGCGGAAGCTGTCCAAGCTCTATTAGAGGTACTTTGGTTGCAATAGAAAATCTTTTAAGAAGAGAAGTAAATCCTTCTATCGAAGTTATTCCGGGATAATTGCCCAATTGTTTAAAACAAAAAAAACCCGGCAAGCCGGGTTTTTTATTTTACAGCAAAATTTATTTAGCTAATTGTAGTTACTTTGCTGATATCATCAAGTCTTACAAATTTTTCGTTGAATTTGAAACTTCCCGATGAACTTTTAACAGTTTTAACAACTTTTACATTTACTACTGTCGATTTTTGTTTTCCTTTAGCCTTGTCACCAAAGGTCTGGGTTTTAGCCATTCTATACCTCTATTATTTTTCTAACCAAATCTATAAAAAATCCTGCAATTGGCAAAACCGGATTTTAAATCAAATCCGCAAAATCCCCTTTAACAACATCTTTTAAATCCTGGGGATTTAAGTGAATTTGCATTCCCCTTACCCCTGCACTAACATATATTTGCTCGTTTAACAGAGCGGTTTCATCAATAAAGGTTGGAAAAAGCTTTTTCATGCCAATTGGAGAGCATCCCCCTCGAATATAACCGGTCAAAGGCTGTAATTCCTTCACTTTTATCATTTCAATACTTTTGCTTCCGGATGCTTTTGCAGCCTTTTTCAAATTCAGTTCAAAATTGCCTGGAATTACAAAAACCAGCAGTTCATTGGCTTCATTTCGGGCTACTAAGGTTTTGAACACCGTTTCAGGTTCGGCTTTAATTTTATTAGCAACACTTATTGCATCAATTTCTTCATCGTTGCTTTCGTACTCAACTGCAGAGTGAATTATCTTTTCCGATTCCAGAATTCTTATTGCGTTTGTCTTCATACACTTTTAGATATATTAATTTCTAATCCATAAAAAAAATCCCTCTGGTTCGAGGGATTTTATAAACTGTTTTTACCCAACTTTCGAAAGAATTAAATCCGCAAGTATTCTACCAGTTTCTTTAAGCTGATAATCCGATTGGTTTGTAGTTGAAGTACTTACTTCTCCCTTCTTTTCAATTTTAATTCCTAAAAGCTTAGCACGTTCTTCATCTCTTTTTTTACGTCTAGCTTCGGCTTCTTCTCTTTGAGCTTTTCTATCATCAATGTTTAACGAAAATTCTTTTTGCTGACGCGCTTTTTTCATTTCATTGAATTCATCCGAAAGAATTTGATATTCAACATCGTTCTTAACTCGGCTTTCGTGCTTCTTTTGCAGCAGCGGAATCCATTTATTAATTTCATTTACAGGAATATAGTCGCTGGTTCTAATTTGATCCCATTGCAAAGCAGTAGTATACGAGTTCTCACCAAATTCATCAAGCTCGAATGGTGATGGAAATTTAATATCGGGCAAAACTCCTTTACGTTGAGTGCTGCTTCCATTAATTCTGTAAAATTTTGCAATGGTCATTTTAAGCTGTCCAAACTTTCTGTTCGATACCAGCCTCACCTGGTTCAAATCATAAATATTCTGAACTGTTCCCTTGCCATAAGTATTGTCACCAAGAATTAATCCTCTTCCATAATCTTGAATAGCTGCAGCAAAAATTTCGGAAGCAGAAGCACTTTGACGATCTACCATAACCGCTAATGGACCATCATAAAAAATTGATGGATCGGGATCTCTATCAACTTCAATTTGATTGTTAGGAGCTTTTACTTGAACAACAGGTCCTTCCTTTATAAATAACCCGGTCATTTCAATTGCTTCTTGAAGCGAGCCTCCACCATTTCCTCTTAGATCTATTACAACTCCGTCCACCTTTTCATCTTTGAATTTGCTTATCAAATCTTTTACATCGCGGGTTGTACTTCTATAATCTATTTTTCCCTGCCGCATGCTTTCAAAATCTATATAAAAGCTGGGTAGCTTAACAACTCCAATTTTAAAATTCTTTCCTTCCTGTTCAAAATTAAGAGTTTCCCCTTTTGCGGCCTGCTCTTCCAATTTTACTTTTTCACGAATAATTCTAATCTCTTTTGGAATTGCGTTATCACCCTCTTCCTTTTCAAGAATTTGCAGGCGAACCATTGTACCTTTTTTACCTCTAATCAATTGAATTGCATCATCAAGGCGCCATCCAATAATATCAACAAACTCTCCCTCTTCTCCCTGAGCAACGGCAATAATTCTATCATCCTCGTGTATTAAATTAGATTTTGCAGCAGGGCCGCCGGGCACTATATTGGCAACAGTTGTGTAATCTCCATCCTGGCGTAACGTTGCACCAATTCCTTCCAAAGATAAACGCATGTTGATATTAAAATTTTCCGAAATTGCCGGAGAAAAATAATCTGTATGTGGATCGAATGCCTGCGTAAATGAATTCATAAAAATGGCAAACACATCTTCGGTTTCGTATTGCAAAACCAGCTTATGAAAATTTTGATATCTTTTAAGTAAGTCGGAAGAAGCTTTTTTCCAGTCCTTACCGCCAAGAACAATTATCAATGCGTCATTCTTTAGGCGCAGTCGCCACAACTCATTTACTTCATCAACAGTTTTAGCCCAACTAGATTTTTCTCTATCCAGCTGAATTACTTCTTTAACAGTGAAATCGAATTCTTTCTTCAGCAAATTTTTAACATACTCTATACGTTCGCTAACTCTTTTTTTGAACACATTAAATATTTCAAATGGAGCATCAAGTTTTCCGGAATCGAGATATTCATCAAAATGGAAACGGTATTTTTCGAATGAATCTATATCTTCCTTTAAAAAGTAACTTTTAGTAAAGTCCAAAGATTTTATATACTCATCAAAAACTGCCGAAGATATGGAATCTGTTAAAGGCATTTTTTTATAATGATTGACGCTAAGAAGCTTTGTAATCATCTGAGTTTGTCTTTCGTAAAAACTATCCGGAAGAATCACTTTAGATGAATCAACTTTGTGGTCTTTATTTAAAACTGCTGCCGGATCTTGTGCATATGCAATAGCAGTGAATAATAGTACTGCCAGGAGAAGTATTTTTTTCATTGGTATTCCTTTCTTTCAAAATCTTATTTCTGATACAACAAGATATCCTTTTGGTTTCACAATTGAAGTGGAAATATTATTCTACTTTTCAATCGATGTAAAGGTATCTTTTAATTTTTTGAGTCGGTGTTTTTTCAAATGGTTCCGGCTGCTCTATAATTTTATTAATTCTGCTAAAAGTATTTAACCGTTCGTTAACCTGAGTAAGAAGGTCAGATAATATTTTATTAATAATTTGCCTTGCTTCCGGTTCGGTTAGTTTTGGCAAACTAAATTCACGGTCTATTTCATCGTTGTTCAAATATATTTTTGCAACCAGCTGATCTTCTTTTTCTATAACCAAAGACTCGGCAACAAAAGGAAATTCATTTAGAATGGATTCAACTTCTTCGGGATAAATATTCTTTCCGTTTGAACCAATAATTACATTTTTAAGTCTTCCCTTTATAAATAGATAACCATCTTCGTCTATAACGCCTAAATCGCCGCTCTTAAACCATCCATCCTCTGTAAAAACTTCCTTTGTCTTTTCGGGATCTTTAAAGTAACCTTTCATAACATTTGGGCCTTTAATAAGAACCTCTCCTTCACCATTTTTAGGATCGGGATTATCAATCTTAACACTCATCTCCTTTAGTACGGTTCCCGCAGAACGGAAGCGTACAAAATTAGGAGGCGTTCCGGTAACAAGAGGAGAAGTTTCGGTTAAGCCATATCCGCAAGCGTAAGGAAATCCGGCTTCCTTAAGAAATCTTTCAACATCGGAAGCCAATGCAGCGCCACCTATACAGCACATACGCAGATGGTCACCAAATGTATGCAATAATTTTTTACCGGCAATCTTGTGAAGTTTTTTTCGAACTGTAGGAATTTTGTAAAGACCACGAAGAATCATTTTACCGGTGAATTGGGGAAGAATTTTATTTCGGAATATTTTTTCTATTACAAGCGGTACTGCAATTATTACAGTAGGTTTAACTTTTTCCAATGCCGGAAGCAGAGCTGCTGCTGTAGGAGGCTTATCCAAATAAACAACCGAGGCTCCTGCAATAAGAGGTGTAACTAAACCAAGTGTAGATTCCATTGTATGAAATAATGGAAGAATGGAGAGCATCCGGTCATTTTCGTCAAAGCCGTAAGACTGAAGCATTTCCAATGTTAAACTGGCATCCGAAACAACATTCTTATGAGTTAGCAAAACCCCTTTGGAATGCCCTGTTGTTCCGCTTGTGTAAAGAATAAGCGCGGTATTATCCTCTTCTACTTCATCAGGCAAAATACCAACTAACTTTAAAGCGGCTTCTTTAATTTTTGCAAATTCTTTTTTTCCTCCCGCAATTACTTCTTTTAAGAGATCTGTTTTTGTATCCGGGGGAATTACTGTAAAATCGTCAATCAAAACTCTTGTACCAAGAGATTCATTCGAGAAGTCGTCTATTTTGCTAAAATATTTGGCCGATACAAAAATACATTTGCTTTCGGAGTGGCGAAGTATATGATGAACTTCGGAAGAATGAAACTCGGTCATAATTGGAACCGCAACCGCACCCATTGTAGTAATTGCAAAATAGGCAACCGCAAAATTTGGCTGGTTCTCGCTTAAGATTGCGACTCTATCTCCAACAATAATTCCTTCGCTTTTCAAAAAGTTAGAAATTGTTTCAACCTTTTTTTTGAATTCTTTGTAAGTAATTTTTTTAGTATCCACGAATGAGACAAATGGTCTATCGGCATATTTTTCGGAACTTACATTCAACGCGTACAAAAGAGTCTGCTTTTTAAGAACACTCATAATACTCTCTTTTTATTTAGTGAAAAAATACAAAAAGCAACTTGTTAATAATACCGCTTGGGTATAAATAATTAGACCGGATCTACATGAACAAAAACTTTTTGAACTTGATCCATCTTTTCAAGCGAAAAGCGAACATCGTTTCCAATATCGTGCGATATTGAAGTGTTTAACTGCTTATCTACTTCTATATGAATTTCAATATGAAATTTATCTCCAACATAATGAGAGCGCAAATCGTTAACTCCCTTTACACCATCTACAGCTAAAGTAATTTCTTTTACTTTATTGCAAAAATCATCATCGGCAGAGCGTCCCATTAAATAATCTATATTCTCTTTTCCCACTTCGTAACCACTTTTGAAGATGAAGAATGCAACTAAAATACCGGCAATGCTATCGAAGTAATTAAGATTGAATGCTGCGCCAACAACTCCTAACAAAGCAATTGATGAGGCAAGCACATCGTTTATACTATCAACAGAAGCGGCCCTTATTGCAGGAGAATTAAACATTTTGGCAATTCTAATTTGATATCTATTTAAAAATATTTTTGCAATAATGGTAATTATAAGAACTATATATACACTTGGGATTGCATTAATTTCTTTTGGTTCTAACAAACGCTTTATGGATTCTTCAATAATATTTATTCCAACAACAAAAGCAAAGACTGCAAGAATAAATGCGGCAATTGGCTGAGCCGCGCTATGCCCAAATTGATGTTTACTATCGGGCTTTTCGCGCGACATTCTTACGGCTATAATAATTCCTATTGAAACCAGAACATCTGTAAATGAATTTAATGCCTCCGAAATTACAGCGATGGAATTTGAGAGTATGCCAACAATTGCCTTAAAAATAAAAAGAGCAATATTAACCGCCAGTGCTATCCGGGTAGCGCGTTTTAATCTATGAGGCATTTGACATTTTCATTTAGTTATAAATTTGTCTTCTAAAACTTTCGAACGCCAGCAGCCAATCTATTTGGAAAAGACAATTTGCATCTGCTGTTTGGCTTTTACAATTGTCAATTAACAAATTCATCATTGTCTTATTGTATAAACAGCAATCGGCTGTTTGTTTCGATTCCAGAATTTCGAGTACAGACTGCTTATTCGCAATTAGATAATCGAACCTTTCCGGAATTTTCTTACCCAATTTACCAAACTTTTTTAGCGCAAGCGAGTATGCCCTTGCGCTAAATGAGTTTAAATAAGATGGAAGCGTGGTTTCTCCCTTTGCCAGATTCATACTTGCAAAAATTGGATGATTCGATTTAACGATATTTTTAAACAGCCTTCCATCCTTTTTTTGTGAAGCCGAAAATTGGAATAATTTATTGAGCAGTGAAATTTGAACATAAGGCATATAACCGGATATTTTCATGTCCAGTATATTCTGTTCGTGAGCATAGTAATTTGTTAAACGGGTTTTAATTGCAAATAGATCAATCCAGTTTTCAACGCCTATCTCCTTGGCATCCGGCAATTCGACAAATATCTGTTCCAGTTCATCAATAATTCCCCGGTTCATTATTTCAACAATATCGTTATTAAAAACATCCGCCCTAAAGTATTTCAAGTATGGTACTATCTCATTAATTCTTTTTTCAAGAATTAATTTCTTGCCATAGAAGAATAACTTGTAAAAAAATTCTCTTCTCCATATTTCTCCAAAGCCTCCATCTATTACAATTCCATTATCTATTTGCAGGCTATCGTAATTTTGAAGATGAAGTAAGGAGGTTGCCGAATTGTTAACTGTTGACATTAATGAGTAGTGCTGTAGGTCATTCCAAAACAAATTAAAACTTGGAGCAGCCTGATTAATTATTGTATGAGGGATGTTAAATTCATCAGCTAACTTCTTTGCTATTGAAACATCCGCACTATCATCTTTACCAAAGGTGAACGCTAAAAATTTGTTGTTCACTTTATTCAAAAGCATCAAAAAAAGTACTCGTGAATCCAAACCTCCCGAAAGGGCTAAATAAATATTACTGCTGTTATATTGAATGGGTAAAACCCCCTGAAGAGTTTGCGAAAAAACAGGTGAGCCTAATTTTTCTTCTTTATGGTTAGGCAGCCAGTTATTCATTTTAATAAAGAATTTCTTATCAGCTCTATCAATAGTTAGAACGTTGCCTGAGGTTAATCTTGAAATACCTTTAAAGATACTTTTGGGAGATATTTGATTAAATAAAGTCCAGCGGCTGCCAAATGTTTCAAAGTCTATTTCGGTGGATTTGAATTGAAGCAACAAATCGATGCGTGTGGAAAAGATAATTTGATTGCTGTTTGTTACGGTATAATAAATATCGCGAAGCCCAAGCTGATCTGTTATTAAACTAACTTTATCCCTATTAAAACTAACGGAGGCAAAATGACCATCAATATCAAAACAAAACTCATTTAAAAATTTTTCTTCCCAATGATTTTTCTCAAGAATTTGTCTTTCTTCACCAGGTAATATTCCAAGCCCGCTTACAAAAAAATTAATTTTCTTTTTCTCTTTTGAATCGAGATTATGGCTGGCATTAATTGAATCGGAATAAACAAGGCATAAATCTTCATCTACAAAGTGCTTGCAACAATTTTTACTTTTATTAGAAAGTGTGGAAAGAATTTTTTGGTAATCATTTCCAATATATCCAAGGAACCAGCTCATAATACTTAAAGACCCCGAATTAATCGGGGTCTTAATTAAATTCTATGATTTCTCTTCCCAAACCTGGGCAAGAGTAACAATTGTTTTAACGGCTTCGTGCATATCTTGAACAGCACAATATTCTAAGAAACCATGAAAATTATGTCCGCCGGCAAATATATTTGGAGTTGGTAAGCCCATAAAACTTAAGCGGCTGCCATCGGTTCCACCTCGAATTGATGATTGAATTGGTAATATTCCAAGTCTGTTCATTGCTTCAACAGCAAAAGCTTCAACCTGAGGATGACTATCCAAAACATATTTCATATTGCGGTATTGTTCAATAACTTCAAAATCGAATGTTGAGCCGGGGAATTGAGCAACAGTTTTTTGGCAAAGGTCTTTAAGAAAAGCTTCGTACTCTTTTAATTTATCTGCATAAAAATCACGGATAATAAATTTTATAACAGTTTGTGTTTCGTTTCCAGTTACACTTGTTGGATGAACATATCCCTCTTTCTTTTCGGTAGTCTCTGGCGAAAAGGAATCTTTAGGCAGCATTTCTAAAAAACGGCTTGCAAGTTTTATTGCATTTATCATTTTATCTTTTGCATAACCCGGATGAACATTTTTACCGTTGAATTTAATTACAACGGCATCTGCACAAAATGTTTCGCATTCAATTTCACCGCGAGTGGAGCCATCGATTGTATAGGCATACTTTGCTCCAAATTTTGTCACATCAAATTTCTCGGTTCCTCTTCCAACTTCTTCATCTGGTGTAAAGCAAACTCTAATTTTACCATGCTTAATTTCGGGATGAGTCAATAGATATTGCATCGCATCAATAATTTCGGCAATACCGGCTTTATCGTCGGCGCCAAGCAATGTTGTGCCGTCTGTTGTTATAATGTCGTAGCCAATCATATCTTTTAATTCCGGATTACCGGCTGCATCAATTACTTTTGTTTTGTCGTTAACCAAAACAATATCTCCGCCCTGATAATTTTTTACTATTTGCGGATTTACATCTTTGCCGGTAACGGCCGGTGAAGTATCTACATGGGCAATAAAACCAATAACCGGAACATCTTTGGTTGTATTTGCCGGAAGAGTTGCCATTACATAGCCATAGTCATCCATAATTACATCGCTTAATCCTGCCTGTTTTAATTCATCAACAAGAAGTTTGGAAAGCTCCAATTGTTTTGGATCGCTTGGAAATGTTGTAGAATCTTCATTCGATTGAGTATCAATTTTTACGTATTTTAGAAAGCGGTCAACGCAGGTAAATTTGTAATTAGCATCGAACATGGTTTTTCCTCTATTGATTTTGTTTTGTGCAAGAAAGTTAATAGAGTTAGGGGCAAAGTGCAAAGCACTTGGTTTTGCGCTTAAGGCTGGAGAAATAACAATTATTATAATTTATTCAAGGCATTAAAATGATTACTGTAGAGTTAGTAAAGAAAAAGAGAGACGGTTACAATCTTACAGAGGAAGAGATTATTTATTTGGTAAATAATTTTACAATCGGAAAAATTCCTTCATATCAGTTCTCGGCCTTTTTAATGGCGGCTTATCTAAAGGGAATGAACACAAAGGAAACAGCCTTCCTAACAAAGGCTATGCTTAAAAGTGGATTAGTAATAAGCCTAAATGAAATTAGCGGTAAGAAGATTGACAAGCATTCCACTGGTGGAGTTGGAGATAAAACTTCCTTAATAATTGCGCCTATTGTAGCGGCGGCTGGTGTAAATGTTCCAATGATTAGCGGAAGAGGATTGGGGCATACCGGAGGAACACTTGATAAGCTGGAAGCAATTCCAGGTTTTAAAACAAATATTCCTTTGGCTAGATATAAATCGATAATTAAAAAGTGCGGAGCCGTTCTTGCCGGGCAAACAAAAGAGATTGCGCCGGCGGACAAATTAATTTATGCTTTGCGTGACGTTACTGCTACGGTAGAATCTATACCTTTAATTACCGGCAGCATTATGAGTAAAAAACTTGCCGAAGGAATTGACGGTCTAGTGCTTGATGTTAAAACCGGTTCCGGCGCATTTATGAAAGAGTATAAAGACTCTTTGGCATTGGCAGAATCTTTATCCAACACAGCCAAGGCATTCAACAAAAAAGTAATTACATTTATTACAGATATGAATGAGCCACTTGGAAATTATATTGGCAACTGGCTTGAAGTAGTTGAATCCATTCATGTGCTGCGGGGAGAAGCAAAAGGAAATTTATTGGAGCTATCTTTAAATTTGGCCGGAGCTATGATTTACCTTGGTGGAAAAGCCTCTTCAATAAAAGAAGGCGTTCAAATTTCTAAGTCGATGATAGACAATGGCAAAGCGCTTGAAAAGTTTATTGAAATAGTTAAGCTGCAGGGTGGAGATGTAAAATTTATAAAGAAACCGGAATTATATCCTAAATCGAAATACATTGAATTAGTAACCGCACCTAAATCTGGCTATATAGAAGCAATTGATAATTACCAGATGGGAATTGCCTCGTTAGAACTTGGCGCTGGAAGATTAACAATGGAGGATAAGATTGATCCGAAAGCAGGCATTATTTTCTTACCACAAATTGGAACAAAGATTAAGAAGGGGGATGTAATTGCTGAAATATTTACAGATAGAAAAGAATTTGTTGATTGGGTAAAACAAAAAATTACTTCGGCAGTTACAATATCTTCGCAAGCGCCAAAACCATTAAAACTAATTAAGAAAGTACTGTTGTAGAATGAAGAAGGAAGAACGAAGAATTATTAACTCTTCGTTCTTCACTCTAAACTCTACTCTATTTAATACCCTGCTGCTTGTCCATCTTTGCGAGATTCGGAAGCGCCGTAATAAACTTTATTTACGCTGTCGAACTTTATTGCCTGATAACCGCCATAGTTGCCAACATCAAAACGAATCTTATGCCCCATATTAACAAGTTCGCGAATAACTTCGTAATTAAATCCTGTTTCCAAGCATACTTCCCCTCCATCTGTCATTCTTTCTCCGGTAGGTTCTGATGAGCCTTCGTGCAAAATTCTTGGCGCATCTCCGGCTTCCTGAATGTTCATTCCAAAATCAATAATGTTCATTACAATTTGAACATGCCCTTGCGGTTGTGTTGCGCCCCCCATAACACCAAAACTTAAGAAAGGCATTCCATCCTTTGTTACAAATGCAGGAATGATTGTATGGAAAGGTCTCTTGTGAGGAGCGTATGTATTAAATCTTCCCTCTTCAAGATCGAACATTTCGCCACGGTCCTGCAAACAGAAACCAAGTTTATAAGGAGTCATGCCGCTGCCCATTCCACGGTAATTGCTTTGAATGAAAGAGATCATATTTCCCTCTTCATCTGCAACAGTTAAATAAATTGTATCTCCTTCTTTAAGTGCAGGATTTCCGGCATCGAAAGTTCTTGCGGCGCGGTTATTGTTAATAAGCTTTCTTCTTTCATCGGCATATTTTTTCGAGATCAATACATCTGTAGGTATCTTATTGAATTCGGGATCGGCATAAAACTTAGCGCGGTCTTCGAATGCTAATTTTTTTGCTTCGAGGAAATAATGAATGTGTTCCTTGGATCCAAAACCATATTCTTTCATAGGATATTTTTCCAAAATGTTAAGCATTTGAAGAGCGGCAATTCCCTGTCCATTTGGAGGAAGTTCCCATACATCATAACCCCGGTAGTTGGTTGATACAGGTTCAATCCAATCCGAATGATGATCTTCAAAATCTTTTTTAGTTAAAAATCCTCCAACTTCTTTCATGTATTGTTCAATACGCTCGGCAACTTCTCCTTTGTAAAAATAATCTCTTCCTTTATTTGCAATCTTTTCGTAAGTGTCCGCCAAAAAAGGATTAGTCCAAATTTCCCCTTTAGCGGGACCTCTTCCATTCTTCATAAAAATTTCTTCGAAGCCGGGATATTTTTTTAAGGACTGTGCGTTTCTTTGCCAGTAATATGAAATCAATTCCGAAACCGGAAAACCATTGCGCGCGTATTTAATAGCGGGTTCAAGAATTTCACTCATTTTTAATTTGCCGAATTTTTTATGAAGCTCAAACCAACCATCAACACATCCGGGCACACTTACAGGCAATGGCCCTGTTGGTGGGATGTGTTTAATATTATTTTTTTTGAAGTGATCCAATGTAAGGGAATAAGGGGATCTACCGCTGGCGTTAAGTCCAAATAATTTTTTATCCTTAGCGCTCCAAACAATTGCAAACAAATCTCCACCAATACCGGAACCTGTTGGCTCCATTAATCCTAAACAAGCATCGGCAGCAATTGCTGCATCAATTGCGCTTCCCCCTTTTTTAAGAACATCTAATGCAACTTGTGTTGCCAATGGCTGACTTGTTGCGGCCATTGCATGCTGAGCAATAACTTCGGATCGAGTTGCCCACTGTTTGCCGGTTATTCTATCCTGAGAGTTAATTAAGTTTGCTGATAAGAGAATCAAAAAAAGTATAGATAGTTTTTTCATATTAGTATAATCCTTTTGTTAACCCAGTCAAATATGCAAAATATAACAACAAAATAATCCCATATTATTTTCTAAGTAGCTATCTTTATTCAAAACAATTAACCATCAAGGAGGAATTATGTTTTTTGTAATAGGCTTAATAATAATTGCGGTAGGCATATTTGTTTATACTAATTTTAAAAAGACGGGCAGAATGTTCGAGTCGAGAATTTCGACCGGTGTAATTGCTTTAGGAGCAATTATAACTTTTTTCCAATTGTTTACAGTAATTCCTGCTGGTTCTGTTGGTGTTGTAGATTTTCTTGGCAGTGTAAGCGATAACACTTTGAAGTCTGGTGTTAACTTTGTTAATCCAATGGCAAGCATTGTTAAGTTCAGCATAAAGACACAGGAATTAAAAGAGATGATGAATGTGCCTTCTAAAGAGGGCTTGAGCGTTCAGCTAGAAATTAGTTTGTTGTTTAGTTTGGATGCCGAAAATGCTTCGAAGATTTATAAAACGGTTGGGGAAAATTATCAGGAAATTATTTTGGTCCCCCAATTCCGTTCGGTTGTTCGCGGAGTTACCGCAAAGTATGATGCAAAGGCTTTATATACCGCCAGCCGTGAGCAGCTTGCAATGGAATTTAAAAACGAACTTGAAAAATTAGTAGGGCCGCGTGGAATTAATATTGAAGCCGCACCCATGAGGCAGATAGTATTGCCTGCCGGGTTAACAGCATCAATTGAAGAGAAACTAAAATCGGAACAGGAAAGCCAAAGGATGCAATTCGTTCTTAAGAAAGAGGAACAGGAAGCAGACCGTAAAAGAATTGAAGCGCAGGGAATTGCAGACTTTCAGGCAATAGTATCGCGAGGGATTAACGATCAGCTTTTACAATGGAAAGGAATTGAAGCCACCGAAAAATTGGCCAATTCCCAAAACAGTAAAATTGTTGTAATAGGTGGAGGCAAAAGCGGATTACCGTTGATACTTGGTAACTGATAAATTTAAGAATGTGCGGACGTATTAATTTAAGTCCGCACTCTTTTAATTGCCCCTTTACTGAAATTCGGGAACAAATCTCCGATAATGTAGCTAAAAGGAATTAACATTCTTATATTTGAATTGTGAAAAAAGCTTTATACATATTGTTTTTAGCGGTTTATTTATTCCTGACAATTGGAGTAAATATATCTGCTCATTTTTGCGGCGATGAGTTAATAGCAGTATCTATTGTAACGCCCCATTCAAAGTCTGAACCGGATGGATGCTGCGCTGAACCATGTGGTGATGAATGCTGCCATAATAAAATAACAACAATAAAGCTTGAAGACACTCAAAAGACACAAGCTGTAAAAACAATTGATAATCTTTTTGCCTCTGCTCTGCCAGAGTATCCTTCAGAAACGGAAATTTTATATTCGGAATTATCTATACCCCCAACAACAATTGCTCATTCTCCGCCGGGGAATAAAGCCTACATATTGAACTGCTCCTACTTGATTTGACATTTCTTCATACTTCATTACTTATATAAACAGTAACACACTATTTTTTAAATTTTTCTAAAGGAGATTTATCCATGAAAAAAGCAATTATGCTTTCGTTCGTATTATTTATTTCAGCTTTGTTATTTGCTCAAGATAGTAAAGTAGTTGAGACCGAATTTAAAGTATTTGGCAACTGCGGTATGTGCAAAACAAGAATTGAAAACGTTCTAAAGATTCAAGAAGTGAAATTGGCAAAGTGGGATAAGCAAAGCAAATTGGTTAAGGTAGCCTATATAGAGGATGCCGTTACAGTTGATTCGCTGATGAAAAGAGTTGCCGCAGTTGGTCACGATACCGAAAAATTCAAAGCACCAAACGATGTTTATGCAAAACTTCCTAAATGCTGCTTGTACCGAGATAATAATAATACTCATTAAGAAATTAGCATTTGCCGGCTGCTTATTTTGCAGCCGGTATTGTTGAATAAATATTGAAGAAATGGAGAAATGAAATGAAATTTATAAATGTATTACTGCTTTTTATTCTATCCTTTACTTATTTACTGGGGCAGGATATGATAAAAGGTACAGTTAGTGAAAAAGATCCAGATGGTAAAGTAAAACCTCTTATTGGTGTTAATATTATTTGGAAAGGAACATCCATGGGCACAACATCGGACGCCGATGGAAAATTTAAGCTCCCCATAATTAAACAAACTAAACAATTAGTTCTTTCAATGGTTGGATATAGTACCGATACAATAACGGTTACAAGTAAAGATGATCTTAGTATTATTTTAACAGAAGAGGCAACTGAACTTGGAAGCGTTAATGTTGTTGGTCAAACAAATCCTACACGCATAGATTACCTTGATATTGCAAACAAATCTGTAATGACAGACAAGGAATTATACAAAGCCGCATGCTGCAATCTAAGCGAAAGCTTCGAAACTAATCCCTCTATAGATGTTTCTTTTACAGATGCAATTACAGGTGCCAAGCAAATAGAAATGCTGGGACTATCTGGAATTTATACTCAGACCACAATGGAAAATCTTCCGGCAATGCGTGGTTTAATGAGTAATGTTGGTTTAACATTTATTCCAGGCACCTGGGTACAGGCAATAAATGTTTCAAAAGGAATTGGCTCTGTTGCAAACGGATTCGAATCCATCACAGGGCAAATAGATGTTGATTTGAGTAAACCGATGGGTAAAGAAAATGAGAAGCCAATTCTACTTAATTTGTATGGAGATTACGATCAACGCTTCGAAGGAAATTTGAATTACCGTTTGCAGTTCAGCAAATATGTTTCATCAATTACATTGTTGCACGCAAGCAGCCGCAAGCATTCATTCGACAATAACAACGATAAATTTATGGATATGCCGGAATTATCAGTATTCAATGTTATGCAGAGATGGCAATTTCATACAGAGTTGGGATGGGAAGGATTTTTTGGATTTCAAATTGTGAATGACGAAAAAGTTGGAGGAACATTAAATCACTCTTCAACACCATCCGTTCATTCAGATTATTCCTATTCAACAGATAATCGTCAAGTTAGTGTATATGGAAAACTAGGTTATGTGTTTTTAGATACCCCATATAAATCATTCGGTACACAGTGGTCATATACAGATTTCACAAACGAATCCAAATTTGGAATGAGAAATTATAACGGCAAAGAAAAGAACGGCTATTTCAACTTTATTTATCAATCTGCATTCGACGAAGAAAGAAAACATAAATTCAGAACCGGATTCAGTTTTGTTTACGACCAGTACAACGAAACATTTATGAATAAGAATTATAATAGGATTGAAAAAATTCCGGGTGCATTCTTTGAATATACTTTCACACCAGATGAAATATTCAGTGTAATATTGGGTTTGCGAACAGATTACCATAGCTATTACGGAACAATGGTTACACCAAGAGTGCATATGCGCTACGCTCCTCAGGAAGATTGGGTTATACGCGCGGTTGCCGGAAGAGGCTTTAGAACATCAAATATATTTACGGAATACTCTTCGGTGTTCGCAAGCAATAGAACAGTTAACATTCTTTCTCAAGAAAATTTTGGTTATGGTTTAGCTCAAGAAAAAGCATGGAACTATGGCTTAAATATTACTCACTATTTTATTTACGATTACAGAGAGGGAACAATTTCGCTTGATTTGTACCGAACAGATTTTGAAACAAGTACAATTGGCAATCTCGATTCAAGCCCTCAGCAGATTAATTTTTATTCGGTTAATAATGGCGCATATTCCAACAGTCTTCAACTGGAAATTAACTTTCAGCCAATTGAAAGATTAGACACACGAATTGCTTACAGATATATGGATGTAAAACAAAACATAAATGGAGTAATGCAGGATAGACCCTTCAGTTCTAAAAACAGAATGCTTATTAACCTTGGTTACTCTACATTAAAGGAAGATACCGGCGATGCTCAAATGATATACGATCTAACAATTCAATGGTTCGATAAAAAAAGAATTCCATCAACTTCTACCAATCCTACTAATTTTCAGGCCCGGGATTATTCTCCTAGCTTTGCTTTGGTAAATGCGCAAGTAACAAGATCATTCTTTGCCGGGTTCGATCTTTATGTTGGTGTGGAAAATCTTCTTGGCTTTAAGCAGGATAATTTAATTATAGATCCGATGAATCCTCACAGTAAATATTTTGATGCATCCTTAGTTTGGGGTCCCGTTAATGGAGCTATGATTTATTCCGGTTTAAGATATAGGTTGTAATACTAATGCAGAGACGATTAGCATATCGTCTCTGCGTTTTTTTTGCAGACAAAATTTATAATTCCCCTTGCCCGTTTCGTTCTTGCCGCAATCTATATTTATTCAGCTTTTCTTTTGGAATAGTATTTAACCAATCCTGAGGGTATCCAACTTCGTGCGCTCGTCCCTTTTCATCTTGAATATAACCATCGTTGTATTTTGCAATAAGAAGATCTCCAAGACTCCACCACTTTTGAACAGTCATTTCGGCATTATCTACGCAATACTTGGTAAGATATTTTGGGACCATTTGTGGATCTTCTTTCAAGAATTTTGCAGCGGCACTTTCTATTGCATTCTGTTGAGCAAACTGAATCCCTTCAATTTCACTTTGCACTTTTTGAATATCTTTAATCATATAGCTGTAGCGTAGGTTTGCATAGTTGGCAACAAAATTAAAAGCCCACCAAGCGCTTTCGCGGCTGAATTTTTCTAAACTGCCAACCGTGTAAGATTTTGGCAATTCATTAATAGAAGTGTAAAGAGGAACAAAAACATTTGTATAGGGATTATCAAGTCCCAGCCAATACACACCTCCAATTTCATCCGGTACAGAAGCGCGCGATTCGGAGACAAAAACAAATGCCGCCTGCTGAGTAGCAATTGGTCTTTCCCAAACATATTTTTTTCCATCCACTTCCCATTTCATTGGGCGCCATTTATCTGCTGAACCAAATGCACCGCTTGAAAAATCTTTTGTCATATCAAACTCGGTTCCTTCGTAATGATCTCGGTGCATTGCAATAACATCCTGAACATCAAGCTTTCTATCCGGTTTAATATAAAGTGGATATGGAACAGAACCTTTCACAGATGAACTGTAATCCGGGCTTAAATTAATAGATGGGGCTAATCTTCTGAATATACTCCAAACTCTTCTTGCCGAATATCTTATCTGCTCTTCTGTTGGAGGATTGTAAGCGTTTGAAAAACTAAATGGTTTTCCACTTTCGGGTTTGTAAAAACCTTTTTCGACAGCAAAAGAAATTACATCTTTAGAATAGATACAATTATCCGGATCGTTTAGCGGAAATTCGTGTATCCTTGACATATTTGCATGAGCGGAAATAGTTCCGTCCGGCAATTTAACCGCAACCCAAACAGCACCTTTATTGCCGGCTCCTTTACCAATCAATTCCATAACCCAAGCTTCTTCCTTATCTGCAATTGAAAATGATTCTCCTGTTGAGTGATATCCAAATTGATTTGCAAGACTTGTAATTACTTCAATAGCCTGACGTGCGGTTTTGGATCTTTGTAGTGCAGTAATCATCAAAGTATAATAATCAAACATCCCTTCGGTATTTTCAAGTTCGGGGCGGCCGTCAAAAGTTGTTTCTCCTATTGCAACCTGAAACTCATTCATTAAACCAACTACTTTGTAAGTATGTGGAACTTGAGGAAAGGATACTTTTTTGCCCATCCAATTTGTGTATTCAATCATAGTACCCGGTTTATGATCGGAGGCGAGATAAAGCTGCAATATAGGATGGAACTCTCCATCGCATGAATAAGAAATAATTGATGCGCCCTTTTTAGATGCCCCTTTGGTAACAAGCACAGAAGTGCAGGCATCTGCAATTGAATATGAAAACAGATGAGTAATAAGAAGGGTTAAAACAAAAATTTTTGATTTGTATAATTTCATTCCCTTTGCCCTCACATTTTGTTTTTAGTTTGATTGGGGCAAAACTATGAAATAATTTACTAATTGGTTGGGGTGAAAATTAAGTGACGAATTAAGGAAAGATTGCCTGCATAACTAAAAGATGCAGGCATATCACAATTAAAAAAGTTTTACAAAGAAGTAAGATAATGCTGCAATAGAAGCAGAAAGTGGTATTGTAAGAATCCAAGCCCAAACTATTTGTCCGGCAACGCCCCAGCGAACGGCGCTTAATCTTTTTAAAGAACCCACACCCATTATAGAGCCGGTAATTGTATGAGTAGTACTAACCGGAACACCAAGAGCAGTAGAGATAAAGAGTGTTATAGCGGCCCCAAACTCGGCGCAAAAACCGTCAACGGGTCTTAGCTTTGCGACACGCTGTCCCATAGTCTTAACAATTTTCCAACCTCCAAACATAGTTCCTAAAGCTATTGCCGCATGACACGATAATACGATCCACAATGGAATATCATCAGGGCTGTTAAATTCTTTTAACACTCCAGCACTAAATAACAATCCGGCAATAATTCCCATTGTTTTTTGGGCATCGTTGCCGCCGTGACCAAGGCTGTAAGCAGCCGCTGAAATTAACTGCCCTTTCCTGAAAATATGATCGACTTGAAGAGGATGACTATTTCGGAAAATACGGTAAACACTCATTCCAATTACAACACCTAAAATTAAACCAAGAGTAGGAGAAATAAACAGGAACAAAAGTGTTTTAATAATTCCAGAACCAACAACAACAGAAAATCCTCCCTTTATAATAGAGGCTCCTATTAAACCCCCAATTAAAGCATGGGAAGAACTAGTAGGCAAACCAAAATACCAGGTAATCAAATTCCAAATGCAAGCTCCCATAAGAGTTGCAAAAATAATTGTAGAATCGATGATGTTAATATCTACAATTCCTTTTCCTATTGTGCCGGCAACGTGAAGTCCAAACACAAGGAATGCAATAAAATTAAAAAAGGCAGCCCACATTACAGCATGACGAGGTGAAAGAACTTTTGTAGCTACAATAGTAGCAACAGAATTAGCGGCGTCGTGAAATCCATTAAGGAAATCGAAAGCAAGCGCTAAAATTACAAGTAATATAACTGCAATAGTCATGGTTATGCCTGCTTAACAATAATCGATTCAACAATTTTAGCAACGTCGTCGCATTGATCTATAAGCTTTTCACTCGTTTGGATAATATCCTTCCATTTCATTATGTAGATGGCGTCGGTATTTTCGGAGAACAAATCCGCAACAAATTCATTTCTTAATTTATCCCCTTTGCTTTCAAGTTTATTAATTTCGGCAATGTACTGCATTGTTGCCTTAGTATCTTTTAAGTTCCTTAATCCATGAACAGCTTTGGTTAACGCTTCTATGGATTTTTCGATTAAGTTAAACTCTTCCACAAATTTTTTGTCAATCTTAGTAATCTTATAAATCTTCATCATGTTGGCTAGTTTTAATATTAAATCTATAACGCTATCCATTTCGTGAATCAGCTCGTGAATATCCTCTCTATCAAATGGAGTAATAAAAGTTTTGTTAAGCTTTTCTAATGTGTCAAATACAATCTTATCTGCGGCATGTTCGGTATCTTTAATTTTTTTAACATCCTCTTCGGTAAAGCTGGCCTTATTCATATTTTCTTGAAACTGTTTTGAAGCAACTATGCATTGTTCGGCCAAGCTATCAAACATATCAAAGAATACATATTCTTTTGGTAATAGGCTAAAACCCATTTTAATTATTCCTCATTTATTTTTATAGAATTGTTTTTGAAATGACAATTTGCTGGAACTAAATTTATAAAATATTTTGCTACCAGTAGAAAATTTTTTGCTTTATTCAAGACATTAAATCTTTGGATTAATTCTAAACTATAAGTTAATTTGCACATTGAATAAGGAGAATTTTGCCACCCAATTAATCAATTGAATGGCAAGGATTCCTAAACATTATTAAAAGGAAATATTATGCAAGATCATTTTTCGAAGGAAGTAGAAGGATTAAAAATAAATCTAATAAAGATGGCTTCGCTTGTTGACGAACAGGTTGAAAAAGCTACAAAGGCATTAGAAACCGGCAACATAGAGCTTTGCAAAGGTATTAAGGCAAAGGATGATGAAATTGATGCTTACGATAATTTAATACAAACAGAGTGTGAAAATATTTTTGCTCTGTTTCAGCCTGTTGCAACGGACTTGCGTTTTGTAATGAGCGCGTTAATGATTAACAACCAGCTGGAGCGTTGCGGAGATATTGCAGTTAACATTGCTCAACGTGTTAAGAAGACAGCAGGACATCACGATTTAATTGTTGAGTCGCAAATACTTGAAATGAGCCGCCAAGCAAGGGAAATGGTTAAGTGCGCAATTGATTCTTTTGTTCATATTAATACTGAACTTGCAGATAAAGTATTAACAAGCGATGAAAGTGTTGACAAGCTTAACAAAAGCATCTTCAAGTTTTTAATAGCAAAGATGCAGTCCGATCCATCAGTAATAGAAACATGTGCTCATTTAATTGTATTAACAAGACAAATTGAAAGACTTGCAGATCATGCAACAAACATTGCAGAAGATTTAGTTTTTTATGTAAACGCAAAGATTATTACACACAAAAAGAAATTAGAAAAGATGAAAGAGGATATTTAGAAATATATCAACCATACTTGCCGGAGATATAATCTTCGGTAAGTTTATTTTGAGGTCTTGTAAATATATTAGATGTCTTTCCAAACTCAATCATTTCCCCCATCAACATATATCCTGTAAAATCGCTAACACGAGCCGCCTGCTGCATGTTGTGTGTTACAATTAGAATTGTATAATTTTTCTTTAGATCAATCATAAGCTCTTCAATCTTCATTGTTGCAATTGGATCTAAAGAAGAGCATGGTTCATCCATTAAAATTACTTCGGGCTGAACGGCAAGCAGGCGTGCAATGCATAAACGTTGCTGCTGATCTAACGGTAATTCCAAAGCGGAATGATTCAGCTTATCTTTAACCTGATCCCAAAGCCAAGCCCCTTTAAGACTTTTTTCGGCAATCTCTTGCAATTCTTTTTTGTTTCTAATTCCAGCAACCCTAAGGCCATATGTAACATTTTCGAATATGGAAAGTGGAAATGGATTTGGTCGTTGAAAAACCATTCCAATTGTTTTTCTTAGCTCAGCTACATCCATAGCAGGTGCCAATATATTTTGATTATCGAATAAGATTCTGCCGGTAATTCTGGCACCTCTAATCAAATCGTTCATTCTATTCAAACAGCGCAGTAAAGTAGATTTACCGCATCCCGAAGGACCAATGAGAGCCGTAATTAAATTTTTTTGAACCGACATATTCACAGCCTTTAAGGCATGAAACTGTGTGTAGTAGAGATCGAGATTTTGAATTTCGATAATATTATTTATGCTGGCGGTAGTTTCCATTCTTATCCAAATCTTCCGGTTATATAATCGTCTGTCTGTTTCTTAGTAGGTGCTGTAAACATTAGCTTTGTGGGACCAACTTCAACTAAATCTCCCGAAAGAAAGAATGCGGTATTATCGCTAACACGAGCGGCCTGCTTTGTATTATTTGTAACAAGAATAATTGTGTAATCTTTTTTCAACTGATCCAAAGCGTCTTCAATTTTTGCAGTTGAAATAGGATCTAAGCCAGAGCTGGGTTCATCCAGCAAAATTGCCTGCGGCTCCATTGCAAGAACTCTAGCAAGACATAACCGCTGCTGCTGTCCTCCGGATAATCTTAATCCCGAAAGACCTAATCTGTCTTTCACTTCATTCCAAAGGAATGCCGAGGTTAAACTTTTTTCAACAACTTCATCCAATCTTTTTTTATCGTTAATACCGCTTAGTCTAAGACCATAAACAACATTTTCGTAAATACTCATTGGCAAAGGAACGGGCATTGCGAAAACAATTCCAACTTTTTTTCGAAGGTTAATAACATCGTAAGTAGAAGAATAAATATCCTCGTCGTCCATAAACACTTTACCATCAATCCTAGTATTCATTTCAAGTTCGTTCATGCGGTTAAGTGCGCGCAAGAAAGTTGTTTTGCCAGATCCGCTTGGTCCAATTACACCAAGGATTTTATTAGCCTCTACCTGAAGATTTATACTATTAAGGTATTGCTCCTTGCCAAAGTAAACCGAAAAATCTTGTATGTTAAATTTTATTTTCATTTGGTATTAACTTCTCTTTGCAATAAAACGGTGCATTATATAATAAGCCATTAAGTTAATTGTTAGCACCGCAATAATTAAAGTTGCCGCAGTACCGTAGGCAAATTCTGCAGATATTCCTTCGCGAGCCAGAATATAAAAATGTACAGCCATTGTTCTTGTAGAATCGAAAAGAGAAGTTGGAATGCGAAGTGAAGAACCCGCAGTAAAAATAACCGCCGCAGTTTCTCCAATAGAACGGCCAATGCTTAACATTACTCCCGTTACAATTCCAGGCAATGCATTTGGAAGAACAACTTTTTTAACTGTTTGCCAGCGGGTTGCGCCAAGGGAAAAACTTACTTCGCGGTAACTAACGGGAACGGCTCGAATTGCTTCTTCGGATGTTCTAATAATTGTAGGCAAAACCATTACGGCTAATGTTAATCCACCCGAAAGAATAGACCATCCCATTTCCAAAGTAATTACAAAAAAGATATAACCGAAGAGTCCAAAAATAATTGATGGAATTCCGGCAAGGCAGTCTGTTCCAAAACGAATAATTTTTGTGGCTTTGGTTTCTCTTGTAAATTCGGATAAGTAAACAGATGTAAAAATTCCAAGAGGGGTTGCAATAATTAAAGCCAGCAAAGGAAGTAAAACTGTTCCAATTAATGTTGGAAAAATTCCTCCCGCCTTACCCATCTCTTGAGGATTTTGGGTAAGAAAATTTAAGCTAATAACCGGAAGTCCTTTTTGTAAGACGAAAAAGATTATATAGATTAAAATAAGTACTGTTAAAACGGTAGCGCCGCCTAAAAAAGCAACTGCTATGTACTGAGTATATTTAGGAGGAATTCTCATTTCTTGGCATTCCTATTACGTATTGCAACGCTGGCAATAGAATTCAAAATCATAATTATAATAAACAAAACAACCCCTGTTGCAAATAATGCCTGACGGTGCATTCCGGTTGCGTAGCTCATTTCTAAAGCAATGTTTGCTGTTAATGTTCTAACCGAATCTAAACTAGATGAGGGAATATTTACCGAGTTACCGGCTACCATTATAACAGCCATTGTTTCACCAATAGCTCTGCCAAGACCTAGTATAATGCTTGCAACAATTCCAGAGCGCGCCGCTTTAATAGTTACCATGTGAGTTGTTTGCCATGTAGTTGCGCCAAGTGCCAGTGAACCTTCTCGGTAAGATCTTGGTACAGCAAGAATGGAATCTATTGAAATGCTTATTACAGTAGGTAGAATCATAATTCCAAGAATTATACAACCTGCAAGAAGAGATAATCCGGGTCCGCCTAAATTATCCCGAATTAATGGCGCAAGCACCATAACTCCAATAAAGCCATAAACAACCGAAGGAATAGCCGCTAAAAGTTCTATAGTAGGTTTAATAATTTTCATAATTGTAGGCTGCACATATTCACTTAAAAATATTGCACCAGCAATTCCCAAAGGAGCTCCTACTGCCATTGCACCAAGGGTAACCCAAAAAGAAGCAACTATCATCGGATAGATTCCAAAATGCCCGGTGCTTGGCTGCCATTCATTCGAAAAAAGAAAATTACCAACACCGTAACTGAAAATGAAAGGGAGTCCTTCACTAAGAATAAAAAGAGCAATTAACAGCAATGCCGAAATAGCGGAAAATGCCGTGCCCATTAAAATTCTTTGAACCCCTTTTTCTCCAACAAGCTTCATCTAAATCCTAATAAAATTATTTTGCAGGTAAAAGTCCGTTATCTTTAATTGTCTTCTGCCCCTCTTCCGAAAGGATATAATCTATAAAATTCTTTGTATCTCCTTCCAACGCGCCTTTAACTAATAGAAAAATTGGACGAACAATTTTGTAATTGCCAGCAATAATTGCATCTGTAGTGCATTCAACACCATCAACCTGAATTGCTTTTATCTTATCGTTAATTAATCCGTGCGATAAGTATCCAATAGAATTAGCATCGTTGGCAACTGTTTCTCTAATTGTTCCGTTCGAATCTTGAATTAAAGCATCCTTCTTTAAAGATACATTTGTAATTATCTGTTCAAATGAAGTTCTGGTGCCCGAACCGGCTTCGCGGGATACAACTGTAATAGGAGAATCATCGCCCCCCAATTCTTTCCAGTTGGTAATTTTACCATTAAAAATATCGCGTACTTGATCTGTAGTAATATTTGCAACTTTATTTTTAGGATTAACAACAATTGCAATTCCATCCTTAGCAACAACAGTAGCGCTTAGCCCTTTTGCTTCGGCAGGAAGTTCAACTAAATCTGCCATTCCAATTTGAGCTGCACCGGAACTAGCAGATTGAATTCCAACTGCAGAGCCTCCTCCTTGAACCGTAATGTTTGCGCTCGGATTTTTTTGCATGTATTGTTCGGCAAGCTTTTCGGCAAAGGGCTGAAAAGCTGTTGATCCAGCCATGGTTATAGAAGTTTTGCCTTTTCCGCAGCCGATTAAAAATAATCCTGCAACAAATAGAATTACAAAATATCCAAGTTTATTACGCATGCCTTACCTCTTTTTATTTTTACTAAGAACAAAAATAGGGTAAATTAAAAAAACAATTGGACAATCCAATGTTAACTTTGTGTTAATTTTTTTGTCTTCTTAAAGTTGCAAAAATGTAGTGCTATTTCAAAATAACTATTTTATGAATTTTTTGTTGATTTTGAGCAGTTAAACGGCAAAAGTAAATTCCATTTGGTTGATTGGCCCCATTATAATTTAGGGTGAAGTTTCCGGCATTAAAATTTTTGTTTGCTATTAGCGTATCAATTTTTTGTCCGATGGAATTGAACAATTCTAAATTGACAAGAGAGGGGGTTTGCAAGGAAAAGCAAATTTGTGTAGAGGGGTTAAAAGGATTGGGATAATTACCCAAAGAAAGTTTATCCGGAATTTCGTTTTTATCTTTCATTCCAGTGGAGGCATCGTAAGCAAAAAAATATTGGAGCGGTTCATCTATTAGCGCTCTCCAATTTCCCCATGAATGCCCTTCCGGCACTTCAACATATTTATATTCGTATCCCTTCCTATCAAGAATCTCTTTCATCTTTAAGGCGTTAGCTTGGGTATCGTTAATTGTTCCGGTACTCATCCAAATTTTAAGTGGAAGTTTGTTGGAAGCTTCGAACAAATTATAAATTTGAGTGTTTGCCTGAAATGCCGGTGAATGAATTCCTATAAGTGCAAATTTATCATGTCTGTAAATACCAAAGTAGGCCGAGTTCAATCCGCCCAAAGAGGTACCTAAAATTGCCCGCGCATTTGGGGAAGAATTTGTTTTATAGCTTTTATCTATAAATGGCACCAACTCATCGGAAACACAATCTGCAAATTGCTTATTAATTGTATACTCGCTGCCCCTTCGGTTTGTACCCGACTCACTTCTAGGATCAATAAAAACAGCAATAACAGGTTTTATCTTCTTCTGATAAATTAAATTATCCAGAACATTCAACATGGAACCAAGACGTTCATCGGAGTACTCGTGGCCATCTGTTAAATATATAACCGGCAGGTTGGAATACTTATCGTAATCGAACGGTACATAGACTTTGAAAAAGACCAAGTACTTTAGATTAGAGCTATAAATAGATTGATTGAAGGAAAGATTTCCGCGAGGGGTATTAGAATTTATAATTGTTTCTTGCGGATAAACCCAGCCAGGCATTCTCAATTCGGAGTTGTATGTACCAACCCCGCTGTATTGAGTAAAGGAATTTTCGGGATCCAGAATCCAACTACTGCCCAAAACAATTTTATAATCGAGGCGCGCGTTAGAGGGAAAACTTTTAATAATCATCCAAACATTGGAAAGACCAACTTTAATTCCCGAGTAGCCCGCAGCATTTGGATTCCATCCATTAAAATCTCCTGCCCATTTAACCGATGCGGAAGAGCCTCTATAAAGAAAGGCAACCGAATCTTTGAATGCAAAGGGAATTTTGTTGCGCGCTTTAAGAGTATCTAAAAAAGCATTAACAGAAATATTTCTTTGGGTTTCATCTGCAATATTGCAAAGCGAATCTAACTTAACGCGAAACTCTTTAAATGAATTAAAAGAATATTTTATTTGAGCAGATGTTAAAGTTGTAAAAACAAGTAAGTAGAGAATGTTTTTTTTCATTGTAATTTATTCCGAAACTGGAATTGTAAAATAGAATTTGGTACCCTTATCAATTATGCTTGTAGCCCAAATTTTACCGCCGCTTTTTTCTATAAACTCTTTGCAAACTAATAAGCCCAGCCCTGTTCCCTTTTCACCTCCGGTTCCCTCGGCCGAAATAACTGAATCCAATCCAAAAAGTTTTTTAAGATTTTCTTCGTTAATGCCAACGCCATTATCTTCAATACAAATTTTCCAGAAGGAATTTTCGCGCTCGGCTTTTAATAAAACGGTTCCATCTTTATGAGTAAACTTAACTGCGTTGCTTAATAAATTTCTGGTTACAAGTTTAAGAGTATCCGGGTCAACTAAGGCAAATGAATTATCGTCAATATCAACTTCTAGGGAAATACCTTTTTGCGCTGCCTGGGTAGCAAGCAATCCAATTGTATCTTCCAAAGCCTCTTTTAAATTAATTCTATTGGGTGATAAAGATAATCTGTTTGTTTGTGAGCGAGCCCAATAAAGAAGATTTTCGAGAAGCGAATAGGTTCTTTTGCTGGTTTTAGCAATTACTTCAATAAAGTCTTCTCTTTCTTTTACCGAAAGCTCCCATTCTTTATCTGTTAAAATATCGGAGTAACCAATTAAAACATTAAATGGATTTTTTAAATCGTGAGCAATTATTGTAAAGAATTTATCCTTAAGTGCATTCAGCTCTTTTAACTTTCCATTTGCCCTTTTAATTGAATAGTAGAGAAATATTATTACTACGGCAACTACAATAAAAACAATAGAGGCAATTACCCAATAAGTAACAAGCTTTTTCTGAAGTTCCAAATCTTTTTGAAGGAGCTCTTTTTCCCTCTCTTTTTTATTAGTCTGATAAGCGGCCTCAACCTCCGAAACAACAGAGCTGTTTTCTTTTTCCTCTACAGAATCCTTTAGAAGATTATACTTCTTTGTAAACAAATAGGCATTCTTAAAATCTTTTTGCAACTCGTAAAATTCACCTAAGCTTTTTAAGCTAATCAACTTTAAGAAGGAGGAATTAACTCTTTGAGAGAGAGCATAAGCTGAATCTAAAAATTCTTTTCCTTTGCTAAAGTTTCCCAAGCGGGAGTACAATGCACCAATCATACTGGAATTTGTAATAACTCCATCAACATCGTTAAACTCTTTTGATCCTTTTAGGGCGTTCAGTCTTTCAATTAATGCGGCATTGTAATTATTAGTTGCCTCATAAATTTTTGCAATTCCCATCTCAACCGTAATAATACTTTTTCTATCACCTAACTCTTCATAAGCTATTTCAATAGTTTTATAAATTTTAAGCGCCTCATTGTATTCTCCCAATTCAACTTTAACTTCGGCAATTCTTCCAAGCGCTTTTGCTTTGCCATCCTTATCAATAATCTCTTCTCTAATTTTTACTGTCTCGTTAAAAAACTGCAATGCCTTTCGGTAGTTTTTTTGACGGAGGTAAACCAAACCAATATTGTAAGTGCAATATCCATGTCCGGCTTTGTCGTTTATCTCATCAAAATTCTTTAACGCTGCATACATATAGTCCAATGCTAGCGGGTAATTACCCATTAGTCTATATATAGTGGCTATATTGTTATTTGCATAACCAATTTGTTCTTTATCATTAATTGATATAGCTAGTTCTTTACCAATATTGCAAAGTTCTAACGATTTTTCATATTCACCCTGATCTCGGTAAATAACACTCAAGTAACCCAATACTTTAGATTTATTTTTGAGATCGCCTATATTGTCGCATATCTTTAGGGATAACTCGGCTGCTTGAATAGCCAACTTAGAATCGATATTCCGGTACTTCCAGCAAAAGTTGTTTAGCTGTTTAATTTGAGCAGAATCTGGCAAATTTGCTATTCCCTTTAACAGGGTATCAAGTTTATTCTGAGCCGTTAGTGCTGATGCAAGTAATAATATGATTAATAATTTTTTGAACAAAAGGTATTGCCTTATTTTAGAGTAAATGGAGAACTACAAATAATTATCGAAAATAAATTTTTAATATTTAGATGCAGTCCGGGTAAAAAAAAGTACTATTCTTGTGTTGGCATTCCAAACATCGCCCATTCTTCTTTAGCCGGGCCATATACTCCTGGTACTTTTAATCCGGCTTGACGCATTAAAACGGTCATCTGCCCACGGTGATGCGCTTGATGAGCAATTAAGCTAGAGAGCACATCTTTGCGTTTCCAAGGCTGGCCATACATATTCAGTTCATCCTCCAGCATTTCATCATTCCAAAGTTTTCCAATAAGCTCGCTAAGGTTTTTAGCTCCCTTTTCGTATATATCTTTTATTTGAGCTACGGTTGCAGGGGCAGGCGCGCTTTCGTCAAATTCTTCAACTGGCAATCCAGCTTTCAAAGGCATTTCGTATAGAGTTACAGTTATATGCCAGGCTAAAAATCCAAGTGAGCGTCCATCTTCGGTAACTTTTTGCTTTAGGGAATTGTCTGTAAGATTACCAAACACTTTTAATGTTGCCTGGCTTTCGTATTCCCAGCCTTTCAAAAAATCTTCAATCTTTCTAAACATATATTTTCCTTTTATTGTTGTTAATAATTATTTCAATTTTATTTCGTGAATTCCACCGGCAAAATCTATTTGAGACTGGATTTCAATTTTGAGCGATGCAGTTTTTACAGTCTCGAACTCAACATTATTGTACTTATCTATTTTTGTTTCGTAAGGGTTTGCATTTGTTGGATAGACAGCGCGCCACTCACTACCTTCTTTGTAAAATACTTGCCAAGATTTTGGTACACGGCATTCACCTAATCCGGTATCGTCGAACCAGTAGATTGATACTTCGGAAATTTCCATTGGCTTATTAAAATCTATTTGCACCCATTCTTTTTGTGCTTTAACAGGCCACCAATGAAAATAGGGAAATGAAGCATCAATTGAATTTTTTGGCTCCAACTGATCTTTAACTGCATCCGGGTTCTTACCGTGTGACGCAGTTATTTTAGAATTTGTTAGCATCGACTCTCCATAAAGAGGTCTTACACTACTTTCGGTTTGAGCAAACCAAACACTCATTTCTCCTTTACCCCGGTGTGCCCAAGCATAATAAGGAATTGCCGTAAGAGTAACTTTTTCTTTTAGCATTGTTTTTTTGTCTTCGGCCATCTTAAAAGCAAAAGCATCTCCGGTAATTACTTCAACTCCACCCAGCAAATTGGAATTAAATTTTGAATTAAGATTTCCATCTTCGGGCAATAAAATATTTCTTACAAAACCATTGTTATCAATCCACTCTGCGGCGTAAACAAGCGGACCCCGCTGCAATGCTACCCGGCCAATATCGGATTCAACTTTTTCGTGAGCAATTACTTTTCTTATTTCCATAGGAAGATGAAGTTCAACAATATCTCCATCGTTCCAATTCCTTTTTATTTTTGTATATCCTTTTTCAATATTCAAAGGAACAAGCTTTCCATTGACAGTTAAAAAAGTATTCTCGTGCTGTTCATTAAAAAATTTGTACAAATTACTGGGTATGGCTTTATCTTGTGACCAGCCGGGTATTCTAATTTTAAAAATAAATTCGCTGCCAGGTGTATTGGTATTAATAACAAATTTAATTTTACCGCTCCATGGGTACTCAGTTTCTTGCCGAACTTTAATTTTGCTGCTTTTCAATTCAATTTCGGATTGGTTATTTGTAAACAAATTAACAAACAGCTGGTCATCTTTTACAGCATAAATATAATTTGCCACCGAAGCAATAAACCGTGTTACGTTTGTAGGGCAGCAAGCGCAGTCGAACCATTTAGCTCTTTCGTGAGTGCCAAAAGATTCAAGAACGTTTGGATAAAAGAAAAGATCTCCGCTCATTCCAATTCCGCTAAGCAATGCATTATATAAAGTTCTTTCGAGCACATCAATATATTTGGAATCTCCTTTTTGAAGAAACATACGATGATTCCAAAGAACGTTTGCAATAGAAGCGCAGGTTTCGTTGTAGGCGCTGGCATTAGGCAATTCATAATTTTTTCCAAAACCTTCCCAAGAGCCGCTGGCGCCTAAGCCGCCGGTTAAATAAATTTTCTTTCCAACAACATTATCCCAAATTTTATCCAGAGCGCTTATATAACTTTTATCTCCTGTTAAGGCAGCAACATCTGCCATACCGCTATACATATAAGCCGCGCGCACCGAATGACCAACAGCTTCTGTTTGTTCAATAACCGGTTTGTGGTCCTGATTATACTCTCCCCAAGATTTTCTTCCGTTTAAGTATTTACCGCGCATATCAAGAAAGAACTTAGATAGTTTTAAATATTTTTCGGTGCCGGTTAATCTATAAAGTTTTGCTAAACCAATTTCTATTTCCTGATGTCCGGAGGGAAGCATTAATTTTGTGGGGCCAAATATTTGGCTAACCAGCTCGGCGCTTTTTAAAGCAATGTCTAAAAGTGTTCTTTTATTTGTTGCCATAAAATGAGCAACAGCTGCTTCGTACAAATGCCCTAAATTGTAAAGTTCGTGACTATGCTGCTCGGTTGTCCAACGCTCCGGTCCCATAGAGCTTTGAAATTTTTTGGTTCCCATTGTTCGGGCAGAATATAGGTAGCCGTCACTCTCCTGAGCAACCGCAATTAAATCTATAATTTTATCAAGCTGTGCTTCAAGTTGAGGATCCGGTTTAAGCATCAATGAATATGACGCGCCTTCCAATACCTTATAAACGTCGGAATCGTCGAAGTAATACTTGCTGCAAAAATCGCCGGTCTCTTTTTTACCTGCAATTGCAAAGTTTTTTATTCTTCCGGTTTCTTCTAAAAGCTTAAGTGCATAAGGAATTGTAACTGTTCGGTTAATCTCCATTCTATTGAACCAGAATCCGCTTGTCATATTAACTTTTGTAAAGGGAACCGGTTGGATGGGATAGTCTTTTTTTATTTGTGCGGTAAGCGCAATTGAAATGAAGGTAATAAACAGTACAATTTTTTTCATCTTCTCCTCGTAAATATCCAATTGAAAATTAACTTATGAGGGAATGAATTACTACCATTTTTTTGAAGAGAAACAGGTTGTCTTACTTGTAATTAAACTAAGTAAGACAACCTAAGAATTACTTATTCAATTCAATTACGGATTGATGAAGCAGCTCGTTAAATTTTTTAGAATCTTCCAGCATTACAAAATGTCCAACACCCGGCATCATTTTTATTTCAAACGATTTTACCAGAGATTTATTCTGTTCCAGCTTAATAGGATACATATCGCAGTTGATGGAAATTATTGGAACGGAAAGTTCTTTTAACTGTTCGGTTCCATTATCTGCGAACATATTTTGCATAGCGCTTATGGCTACAGCAGAAGGAGCGTTCGACATATCCTCTGCCACTTTATTAGCCAATTTCTTATCTGCATTAACAGGAAACATCGAAAGGACAAAACCTTTTGTTGTTTGTATAAAATTTTCTTTGAATGGTTTTAGAAAATTTTCCACCATATCAGCGGGTAAAGTTTCGCCAAGATTTTGAAATGTATCTGCGCCAACAATTCCAAGAACAACATTGCGCAGTTTGTTAGCAGCATAAATTACTACCGGTCCCCCCATTGAATGACCAACTAGAATTACTTTTTTTAGATTAAGATGGCGAACAACAGCGGCAACATCTTCGCCAAAACTATTCATTGAATAATTATTGCGCGTTAAGCCGGAATTGCCATGCCCTGCCAAATCTATTGTTACAACTTTATAGCTAGTCGAAAATTCCTTTACTTGATTTTCCCAATAGCTTTTATCGCAGCTCCATCCATGAACAAAAACCAAAGCAACATCCCCCTTGCCATCTACCGTGTAAGCTATTTCAACATCATCAATAGATTTTACTTTTTCTTGGGCAAATGAATAACCGTAAACAAGTGAAAGCATTAATAACAACGTGATAATTCTTTTCATCATTTTTTTCTCCTTTTAATATTATTTTACTATTACCGCCGGAATTTTTGCTTCTTCAATTAACATATTAAGCTTTGGAATGTCTTTTTGTAAACACTCCTTAAGAGCTGTAAGCTGAGTATCTATTTGGTTAACAAGCAATTCCTTTACCTTGTATAATTGTTCGGTTGGCTTAAAGGTTCCCTGAGCAGCATCGCTTACAACCGCAGCCAATTTATCGTTAAGGCGGATTGGAAAATTTAATACATCTTGCGAGCTTTTACTTTTTGTTTGATAAAGATTCTCTTCTATACTTGTAATTTTTTTAATTATATCGCCAGAACACTTTATTGCTTCCTCTGTGTTCTTTGAATCCTTCAATTTGTCATCAAGATCTTTAAGCTGTTTTCTAATTGTTCTTATTTGCTTAATTGCCTTATGAGTTTCGGATAATTTTTCTTTACCCTCAGCAACAAAATTAAACTGCTCTTGCAAATCTTTTTGCGATGAAGTGGTACGTGGATCTTGAACTATTGTAAAAGGAACTTCTATGCTGTCTTTATCATTAACTAAAACCGCTTTATAAATATTTGGTAAAGCCAGTTGGCCACTTAATCCGCCTCGGTTCCATAAAATCATTCCTTCGAACGATTCTGCATCTGGGTAACGCATATTCCAAATAAATCTTTGAAAACCTTTTTTGATAGGAAGTCTTTCACCACTTTCCTTAGCCTTTGGCTTAAACACTTTTATCAATTTGTTGTTTGCTTCTTTAATCTTTAATTCCACTTTGTTGCTATCGGGCATATCTTTAAAGAAATAGTTTAGAATGACACCTCCCTGCAAATTCTTTCCGGATAAAACTCCATCACTGTTGTTTGATGAAGTAATTCTAAATGTTTCCCTTGGATGGTAAAGCCAAAAACTTTTTTTGGTAATTTCATTATTAATATTGCGCAAAGGAGTTATATCATCAATAATCCAAAAAGAGCGCCCTTGTGTTGCAACAATTAAATCCTCATTCTTTATGGCCAAATCCGTAATTGGAACAATTGGTAAATTCAGTTGAAACGACTGCCACGAAAGGCCATCATCAAACGAAATATACATACCCTCTTCGGTTCCAGCAAAAAGCAAACCTTTCCTTTTAAAATCTGCTCTTATAACTCTTGTAAAATTATTTTTACCAATTCCATTATCAATACGGCTCCATGTTTTTCCAAAGTCTGTAGTCTTTAATAGATAAGGCCGATAATCATCGCTTTTGTAACCAGTAGCCGCAACATATAATCCTCCTTCAATAAAAGGATTAGCCTCTATGGAATTAATTTGAGACCATTCGGGCAATAAGTTTTTTGGAGGAGTTACATTGTTCCAAGACGCGCCGTTATTGGTTGTAAGATAAATCAATCCATCATCACTGCCAGTCCAAATAATTCCCTCCTTTAAAGGATTTTCGGCAAGAGCAAAGATTGTGCAATAATATTCTACACTTGTATTATCTTTTGTAATTGGTCCACCAGATGCACCCAGCTTTGTAGAATCGTTTCTTGTTAAGTCGGGGCTTAACTGCTGCCAGCTTTCTCCTCTATTAGTAGTTTTAAACAAAACATTAGCTGCGGCATACAAAACATTTTTATTGTGAATTGAAAACTTGATTGGAAAATTCCATTGAAAGCGGAATTTGGAATCTATTGCTCCATGACCAATTGGATTATCTGGCCACACACTTACAACTCTATTTTCATTTGTTGTATGATTCATCATGCTTAAGTAGCCACCGTAGTTGCCTCCAAAAACAATTTGGTTATTTAAAGGATCGGGTGCAATCCAACCGCTTTCGGCGCCGGCGGTTTCTTCCCAGTGATTTTCATTAATACTTCCATCGTCTGTGCGGTGCAAAATTCTAACTGTTGAGTTATCCTGCTGAGCACCATAAATTCTATAAGGAAAATGGTTGTCTGTTTCCACACGATAAAACTGAGAGGTTGGCTGATTATGATAGGTACTCCAGCTCTTTCCCCCATCAACCGTAATTTGTGCGCCTCCGTCATCTGCAATAATCATAACGTCTGTGTTATCGCCATTAATCCACAAGTCGTGGTGGTCGCCATGAAGAGTTGAAATGCTTTCGAAATTTTTTCCTCCATCCTTGGAGCGCCAGAAGCCTACGTTTGCTACATAAATTTTATCTTTATCCTTTGGATCGGCATAAATTCTTGTGTAATACCATGCTCGTTGACGCAAATTTCTATCTTCGCTTGTTTTAATCCATGAATCACCCCCATCGTCCGAACGGAACAATCCACCATTTTCTGCTTCAATTAAAGCGTAAATTCTTTTGGGATCTGCCTTGGATACAGAAACGCCAATAATTCCAATTGTACCTTTAGGCATTCCTTTGTTAGGCAATAAATTTTTCCAAGTAGAACCGGCATCGGTAGATTTCCAAAGTGCCGAGCCCTCTCCTCCGCTTTCTAAATTATACGGTGTTCTTTTTACTTTCCAGGTAGAAGCATAAAGTATTCTGGAATTTGATGGATCCATTGTTAAATCCACTGCGCCAGCTTCTTCGCTAACAAATAAAACTCTTTCCCAATTCTTGCCACCATCTTTTGTTCTATATACACCGCGCATTTTATTTGAGCCCCATAGATGTCCTAAGCAGGAAGCAAAAACTAAGTCGGGATTTTTAGGATCTATAACAATTCTAGTTATATGGCGTGAATCTTCAAGTCCAATATGCTTCCAGCTTTTTCCGGCATCATCACTTTTCCAAATTCCATTTCCGCTGCTAACATTTCCTCTAACTGTCTTTTCTCCAGTTCCAACATAAATTACATTTGGATCCCACAAACTAACAGCAATAGAGCCAATTGAACCGCCGAAATATTTATCCGAAATATTATTCCAAGTTGTTCCACTGTTTTCTGTTTTCCAAACGCCTCCGCCGGTAGAGCCAAAATAAAAGAGGGAGGGATTAGATGGAACTCCGGTAACCGCGCACGATCTTCCTCCTCTGTAAGGACCAATAGATCTGTACTCCAAGCCGGAGTAAAAGGAGGTATCTATAGATTGAGATAATATATTAGTGCAAATAAAAACAAGAACGATTAAATACTTTTTGAGCTTTAGATTATTCATGTAAAACACCTTTGGGAGTGAATTTGTAAGATGAATTTATTCTAATCGGTAAATGAATTCAAGCATACTATTAATAATTTTAACCAAGCCAGCTAAACGCTTAGTGTTATTAAAAAAGCTAGCTATAACAAAGGAACAAATGGTCCGAGGATTCGTCAAATTATACGGTAATTAATTTTCATGTCACTCAATTCAAGTATATAATTGTAATCATTATAAACAAAAGGAACTACTATGAAAAACATTATAGTAATATTAGCAGTAATTTTTCTTTTCAATGTAAGTGTATATTCTCAGGAAGAAACATTAATAAATCAGGGGAATGTTGTACATGGAGGATTTGGAGGACCGGTAGTAAAATTCACTTCTATAAACAATGAGCTTGGAATATTAGTTGGAGGACGCGGCGGGTGGATTATAGACCATACTTTTGTAATTGGAGGGGGCGGATACGGTTTATCAAACAACATTAGCAGCGGTCAAATTGTTAATGGGAAAAACATGTACTTGAATTTTGGTTACGGCGGTTTTGAGATGGAGTACATTACAAACTGGGATAAGCTTGTACATGCTTCCTTCTATTTATTAATTGGTGGAGGAGGAGTAAATCTTAAAGAAAATAATCACGATATGAGTTGGAATAAAGATACTAATAGTTTTTTTGTACTTGAACCTGCAGTTAATGTTGAATTAAACATAGTAAAGTTTTTTAGAATAAATTTTGGTGCAAGCTACAGATTTATTTCGGGAGTTGAATCTTATGGATTACAGAACAACAATTTAGCCGGACCTTCGGCAATGCTTACACTTAAATTCGGGAAATTCTAATTCCATTATAACAAACTAAGCCCCATAACAATATGGGGCTTTTTTAAGGTCTGCTTAACAAAAAGTCTTTGAATAATTTGTAATTGTTTTGAAGAAGATGCGATTTTTTTTCTTTGCTTAAACACACTGCCAGCCTTTGTGGAATTTCAACTTGGATATTTAATGCAACCTCTACAATATCTTTAAACTTTGCCGGGTGAGCCGTTTCTACAACCATACCAATAGCATCTTTGTTTTGAGTTAAGTATTTATTAAGCGCATTAAAACCAACCGCGCCATGAGGATCCATTACATAATTAAACTTAGTATAAATTTGCTTTATTGCCTCTACTGTTTCTTCATCGTTATAGGAATGTGAGACAATTTCCTTTTTCATTTCGTAATGACTGTTGTTATAAATTGAATGCAGTCTTTCAAAATTACTTGGATTGCCCACATCCATTGCGTTGGAATATGTAAGAATGGATGGGCGCGCATTAAATGTGCCGGTAGTAATATATTCTGTAAATACATTGTTACTGTTTGTGGCAGCAATTATTTTTTTAATAGGCAACCCTATTCTCTTTGCAAATAACGCAGCTGTAATATTTCCTAAATTACCCGAAGGAACCGAAACGACAATTTCTTTTTCCTTCCAGTCAATTTGCTTAAAAGCATTAATATAATAGAATGTTTGTGGAATTAAGCGGGCAATGTTAATAGAGTTTGCCGAACTTAAGTTAAGTTTGGATGTAAGCTCACTATCTAAAAAAGCATCCTTTACAAGTCTTTGGCAATCATCAAATGTACCTTCAATTTCGAGCGCGGTAATGTTTTTATCCAGTGTTGTTAGCTGCATCTCTTGAATTGTGCTTACCTTTTTGCTTGGATAAAGAAGAATTACATTAATTCCTTCAACGCCATAAAATCCATGAGCAACCGCACTTCCGGTATCTCCGCTTGTTGCAACAAGAATTGTAAGATGCTTATTAGAATCTTTTACAAAGTGCTCCATTGTTCTTGCCATAAATCTAGCGCCAAAATCTTTGAATGCTAAAGTTGGTCCATGAAAAAGTTCTAATACATTTGTACGTTCATCTAATTTAACAACCGGAGCTTCAAATGTTATGGAGCCAAAAATTATTTCATTTAATTGAAAGTCATTAATTTCATCACCAATAAAAAGCTTTGCAATATCAAACGAGAGCTCTTGAAAGCTTTTTATGTTAAGCATATCAATTGAGTATTGGGGAATATACTCGGGTAAAAAAAGTCCACCGTCTTTTGCTAATCCCAGCAATACAGCTTGTTTAAAACTTGCGAAATTGTTTTTATCTCTTGTGCTAAAATATTTCATTATCCAACTACCCTTGCGCCAAAATTATTTACTTCCGAAACATAAATTTTAGATTCATCAAAATGTTTTGCCCCTTCCCGCTTCATAGCTTTACCAATTGCAATTGCATCTTCAAGCGAAGTACTTAAAGCAAAAATTGAAGGTCCCGAGCCCGAGATGCTGCATCCAATAGAGCCTTTATCTAAAGCTGCATTTTTAATATTATAAAATCCCGGAATAAGCTGAGCCCTTACCGGTTCTACAATTACATCATTGATAGAACGGCTTACAAGTCTTATATCGTTCATTAATAAACCGGCAACAAGACCGGCAACATTTCCCCACTGTGTAATTGCCTTTTTAAGGGGAATATTTTTTTTAAGCATCTTACGAGCTTGTGCGGTTTTAATTTCGAATTGAGGATGGATTATTGTAGTAAAAAGATTCATGTTCGATTCCAATTTAACCACATCAATTGGATTGTAACCGCGAATAAGAACAAATCCGCCGAGCAAGCAAGGTGCGACATTATCTGCATGAATAGATTTTGAAGCGATGAACTCACCGGCCATTCCAAATTCCAACAAGTCTTCTTTTTTAAAAGGATTGCCGAGTAGTTCGTTCAATGCAACAACAGCACCCACAGCGCTTGCCGCGCTAGAGCCAAGTCCGCTTCCTAATCCCATTTTTTTCTTTATTTCAATCTCAACTCCAATATTAAGATTTAATTTTTTTAGCATAGAAAGCGCCGCAGTGCCTGCAGTATTTTCTTTAACGGCATAAGGAATTTTTCCATTATCTCCGGATATTTTTTTAATTACAATTCCTGGTTTATCCTTAAGAGAAACAATTATTTCGTCGTCGGGATTATTAAGAGCAAATCCAAGAATGTCGAAACCGGGTCCGCAATTTGAAACTGACGCGGGAGCTAGAACTTTTACTTTTCTATTTTTCATTTAATTTATCCAGGTATCCTTTTGCTTTCATTAATTCCGCAATTAAAATTGTTCCTCCCGCTGCACCACGAACAGTGTTGTGAGAAAGCATAACAAACTTAAAATCGAAAAGAGAGCATTCGCGCAAACGGCCAACAGCAACCGTCATTCCGTTTCCAAGATTACGATGCATACGAGGCTGTGGATTTCTATCTCCATCCAAATAAACAATTGCATTTGCCGGAGCAAATGGTAAATTTAATTTTTGCGGTTCCGAAGAAAAACTATTCCACACTTTAATAATATCTTCCTTAGTAGCTTTTTTACCAAGCTTTACCTGAACACATTCGGTATGCCCATCTATTACGCTAACCCGGTTGCACTGCGCGCTAATTTTAATGTTGGCAAAATCTATTTTATTATTTAAAAGTTTACCAAGAATCTTAAGAGGTTCTTTTTCAACTTTTTCTTCCTCTCCACCAATAAAAGGAATTATATTATCTAATATGTCCATGCTGGGTACTCCGGGATATCCGCCCCCCGAAATTGCCTGCATTGTAACAACGTTAACGGCTTCAAGTCCAAAATTATCTGCAAGGGGTTTTAAAGCCATTACCAAACCAATTGTTGAGCAATTTGGATTTGTTACAATTGCACCGCTTCCAAATTTTTGCACATTAACTAAATTTAGATGATCGGGATTAACTTCCGGAATCATAAGAGGAACATCATCATCGTAACGATGATTGCGCGCATTTGAAATTACAACATAACCTGCTTTAGCAAACTCTTCTTCAATTTCTCCGGCAACAGAAGCATCGAGCGCCGAGAAAGCAATTTTAGACTCCAGATTTGGCATGCACTGTTTAACAACTTTATCTGCAATTTCTTTTTGCAAGGGAGACTGCATTACCCAATTAACAGCTTCGGAATATTTTTTTCCGGCAGATCTATCTGATGCGGCAAGTTCGTGAATTTGGAACCATGGATGATTTGCCAGCAGTTCAATAAATTTTTGTCCTACACTTCCTGTAGCGCCAAGTATGGCAACTTTTGTTTTTGTTTCAAGCTTCATTTCTATTCCAATTTATTTGATATTCTTAATATGTCAGATAAAATTCCCGTTGCAGTAAAATCCGCACCGGCTCCCTGCCCTCTAAGTATCAAAGGATTCTTAAAGTAATTTTTAGTTGTAAAGGCAACAATGTTTTCGCTATTAGTAAGATTTGAAAACGGATGGCTTTTAGGAATAGTTTGAATTGATAAGCCCGCTTTTCCATTTTCAAATTTTGCAATGTAAGCCAGAACGCAATCTTTTTGTAATGCAATATTTTTTAACGCAATAATTTTTTTATCATCATTTTTAAGTATCTCAAAAAACTCATCTACAGTGGCAGTATCTTCGGCTTCTTTGGAAATTATCTTTTCTATTTCAATGTCTTCCATCTCCAATTTGTAACCGCATTCTCTAATTAAAATAAGAAGTTTGCGCGCCATATCTTTGCCTCCCAAATCGTCCCTTGGGTCGGGCTCGGTATAACCAAGCTCTTTAGCACCCTTAACTATTTGGCTAAAGCTGTCTTTCTCTTTTAACGTATTGAAAATAAAGCTGAGTGTTCCCGAAAAAATTCCCTCAATTTTGTATACTTCATCACCGTTAAGTAAAATGTCTTTTAACGTTGCAATTAAAGGAAGAGCCGAACCTACGTTAGTTCCATATCTAAATTCCGCCCTACTGTTTTTTTCCGCCTCTCTAATTAGCAAATACTTACTGTAGCTTTGAGTGTTGGCAATTTTATTAGGAGTAACAATAGAAATATTTGATGAAAGAATTTGAGGATAGTAATTAACAACCGAATTGTTGGCGGTGCAGTCTACCAATATTGTTTTGGGCAAATTTAACTGCTGAATTGCTTTAATAAATAATTCTATATCGGACTTCTCCCCCTTCTCACTTAAGATATTTTTCCAGTTTTCTTCTGCTATTCCATTTGGATTGATAAACATTTTTTTACTGTTAAGTAAGCCGCATAAATTAAGTGATGTATTATATCTATCTGTTACATACTTTTTTCTTTGATGTAAAAGGCTAAGCAACGCGCTGCCAACCAAACCAGAGCCTATTAAAAAAACATTTACAACATCTTTGTTTTGCTTAAAAAGTGAATTGTGTAAAACATTCATGGCTTTTTTCAAATCCTCTTTATTAATTACCAGCGAAATATTTAACTCGCTTGATCCTTGCGCAATTGCAATTATATTTATTTTATTGTTGCCAAGAGAGCGAAATACTTTTCCGCTAATGCCGGGAGTATGGCGCATATTTTCTCCCACGACTGCAATTATAGACATTTCGGGCTCTACAATAACCGCGTCAATCATTCCATCTTTCATTTCCCATTTGAATTCTTCTTCTATTACAGTTTTAGCCTGAGCACCGGCTTGAGGCATAACCGCAAAACAAACACTATGCTCGCTGGAAGCCTGTGTAATTAAGATTACATTTATTTTTTCTTTTGCCAATGCGCCAAAAATTCTTGAGGCAATACCCACAACGCCAACCATACCGCTTCCGGTAACCCGCAGTAAAGTTATTTCATCAATTGATGAAATTCCCTTTACACCTAAATTTGAATTCACATCCTTTTCCGTAATTACCGTACCTTCAAAAGAGGGGCGAAATGTATTCTTAATTCTTATTGGAATGTTTTTTAAGAGCGCCGGCTTCATTGTTGGAGGATGAATTACTTTGGCGCCAAAATGTGACATTTCCATTGCTTCTTCGTACGTAACAGAATTTAGAGAAAATGCATTTTTAACTTTTCGAGGATCGGCAGTAAGAATTCCATCTACATCAGTCCATATTTCTATTTCTTGGCAATTTAATGCGGCCCCTATAATAGAAGCAGTATAATCCGATCCTCCTCTTCCAAGAGTTGTTGTTTCATTATTCTGTGTGGAGCTAATAAAGCCGGTAATTACCTGTACTTTATTATGATTGGAAAAATAGCTGCTGATTATATTATTGGTTAGTTCAAAATTAACTTTGGCATTTCCAAAAGTAGAATCTGTTTTTATAATTTCCCGGCTGTCTAAAAACTCGCAATCAATTCCTTTGAATTTCATTGCCTCGCAAATTATAGAGCAAGATAACCTTTCCCCAAAGCTTACTACATAATCCGAAGAGCGGGAAGTTAATTCTCGCAATAAATAAATTCCGTGTAATATCTCTTTCAATTCCTCAAAGAGAATGTTTATTGTTTTGGCAACCTTTGTTGCATTACTTCCACTTAATAGATATTTGACCGAAGTATTATGAATATTTTTTAGCTCTTCAAAATCGGTCCAAACAGTTTCATCCCGACATTCGGCTTTTTTAGAAATTGAAATTAAGGAATCTGTAACCCCCTGAAACGCCGAGAAGATAACCGAGTAACGCTTATTAGAAGAATAGTATTCCTTCAGAATATCTATTACATCCTTGATTCTTTCGGGAGTTCCAACCGAAGAACCGCCAAATTTTAGTATTCTCATTTTACATCACCTTCTATTAACAAAAAACCCCGCTTTGTGCGGGGTTAATATTCTTTTTTAATTTTATTATAAGAATTACTTACCCGGCACAAAGCCTGCAGTTATTGTGGTAGTTGTAGTTGTAATATGCATAGTAAGTAATTTCATTTTGATCTTTATTTGCCTTATAAAACATTTGTACAATTAATCTAGTGCGAATGTAGCTTATTTATTTTATTAGGTCAAGTCAATTGAAACGGTATAAGGAAAAACTTACACTTCATTAGCATTTTTATTAGGTTTGAAATGAATAGAAATAAATTCAGGTAAGGTTTATAATTAATTGACGAGGTCTTAAAATGAAACTTGGGAAAAACATTTTTTTACTGTTTACAATTTTTTTCTCTTTTTGCTCTTTAAATTTAGCTCAAGACAAGAATGATGAAGTGCAGAAATTAATTAACAATAGGTTCGAAGATTTAAATCATCGACTTGATGAATTGGCAAAAGCAGCCGATGATATTCTTTGGTACAATAAAGTTGGAGATATAGCCACAGTTGAAAAAGTGTTTATTGTAGGTCCTCCTTCCCAATATAAACCTAATCCTACCGGAATGGGTGTTAACAATCCAGTAAAATTTTGGACCTACATTTTCTTTCCAATAAAAATTGACCGTGCTAAAAAGTATCCTTTAATGATATTGCCTCATGGAGGAGTTCATGCGGATTTTACAACTTATCATACTCACATAATAAGAGAACTTGTTGGACAGGGTTATGTTGTTGCAGCACCGGAGTACAGGGGAAGTACTGGTTATGGAAAAAGTTTTTACGAAAAAATTGATTATGGAGGATTAGAAATAGAAGACAACAACGCCAGCCGAGATTGGGTAATTGAAAATTACGACTTTGTTGATGAGAACCGTGTTGGAATTATGGGTTGGAGTCATGGCGGATTGATTACGTTAATGGATATTTTTAAAAATCCCGATGAATATAAAGTTGCCTTTGCAGGAGTTCCTGTAAGCGATTTGGTTGCACGCCTTGGTTACCACGATAAATCTTACGAAGATTTATTTTCGGCAAAGTACCATATTGGAAAAAGCGTTAAAGATAATGTAGAGGAATACCGTAGGCGTTCTCCGGTTAATCATGCCGAAAAATTAAGGACTCCTTTGCTGATTCATACAACAACTAATGATGACGATGTTAATGTGCTTGAAGTTGAATCTATGATTAGAGCATTGAAGGCCGAAGGGAAAAAATTTGAGTATGAGATTTTTAAGGACGCACCGGGCGGTCACAGCTTTGACAGAATTGACACTAAGTTTGCTAAGGAATTGCGATTAAAGATTTATAAGTTTATGGGCAAGTACTTAAATCCCCCAAATTCTTTTTCATCTTTAAAAGATTTGGAAAAGGCGGGCTACCGTTAATAGGCAAAATAATTTCTAAAAGAAAAGAGGGTGGCTTAAAATATTATTTTTAAAGTCACCCTTAATTTTTATTTTGATGTAGCCGTAGTCTGGTCTATTCTATATAAAACATTTGTAAACTTTCCCTCCTCTACTTCCAACTGAGGTCTCTTTTTATTCTTTGAACCATACTCCGCCTTTTCAACTACAAACTCAAACTCTCCCGAAATACTTTTATCTTTTTCAAATTGTGTTATTTTTGCTTCTCCTTCAATTGAAGCCCACTTTGGCTGATCGGGATCTGGCAACCAAATTAATTCGGCATCGGGAGTTTGTCCGGTTTCGTGATTATGCTCTTTATATTTTAATGTAATAGGCAATTCCCCGTTAAGAAGTGCTGCCTTTAAATACAAATAAATTATCTTATCCTTACCTTCAACTCTTATCTGAATATATTCACTTTTGCCAAGATTAATTTGAACTGCATCTGTAACCTTACCAACAAAATTGTCACCGTCAACCTTGCATTGAAAAACTGTTTGAGCATTTGCTTGTATTTGAAAAATAAAAAAACCAGCCAGCATTAATATGGAAAGTTTCTTCATAGAATCTCCTTTGTTATTTTTTTTGTAGAATGATGATTAAATGTAATAGATTCTTTTTTTTACTTCAATACCATTCGAGAGTTTTTATTTTAAAGAAGAGTTTTGTGTCGCTAATAAACAACCGCGCTTAAGTAGCCAACCACTTCGGAATAATCTCCGGTTACATCGCCCGAATTAGTTCTAGAAAGAATTTTACAATTATTTTTACCTAACAGCTTTGCAGTTTTTAAAAGGGATAATATTGGACCTCCGCCGCAGGCTTGGCATTTTTCCGTATCCAAATCTGCTTGTAAATTTTCTATGTCCATTTCAAAAATTCTTTTCTCTGTAAGTGAGTCGTAGAGGTCGGCTTCATCCTTGGAATAAAAGTGGGAGAGATCTGAACTTGCTACAATTAAAACATTTTGGTCAACAACTTTAGCCAGAGCACCGGCAAGTTCATCAACAAATTGTTTTCTTTGATCCCCCATTACCAATGGTACAATAGTGAAATTATTTAACACAGTTTGCAAAAAAGGAATTTGAACTTCTAAAGCATGCTCGGCCTTATGCCCTTTTGTACTTTCAAAAATTATTGGTGAATTCAATGTGAGCTCAGCTACCAGCTCTTTATTCAGGTTTACTTCTCCTAAAGGAGTTTTGTAAGAGTCTCCATTAAAAATGGAAACCCCCGGAAAATATTCACGGTGGCTAGGCGAAATAATTATTACCGTGCTGTAATATTTATCCTTTATTGTATTGTAAGCGAATGCGGCAGTCTTTCCTGAATATTGATAACCCGCGTGAGGCGATATTATTCCTAAAATACCTGTTTGTTTTTCCTGAACATTTGCCGAAGCTAGTAAATCTATAATCTGGGATTTTAATTTTGCGGGAGAGTTGGGGTAAAACATTCCTGCTACGGCAGGTTCTCTTACATTTTTCATAATTACTCCAAGTTCTTAAACTCTTCTTCATTAAATACTGTAGCGGTAAAAGCTTCTAAATGAAGCTGCTTTTCCTTCCAGTAATTTTTGGGTAATCCGCTCTTTTGACAAATTGCATCTAAGTATTGATCTCTATTCATTTTATGTTCAATGGGAACTTGAGGAAGCAGCAATCCTCTTCTTCCTTTTTCGTTTAGAATTAATCCATGCATGCCAATTTCAATTTGGTCGTAACTGCTAAGAGAAAATGGTTCCGAGAGAATAGAGATCTCAATTTCAATATCTTTTAACTCCTGTTTTCTTACAGGGGCAAACCGACTATCGTATTTAGCGGCTTGAACTGCAGCTTCGCAAACAGTTTTGAATACTGTCTGATCTCCAATAATATAACCTACACATCCGCGTAGAGATTCAAATTCTGTTAAGGTAACAAACGCCCCCGCGTGCGATTTTAAGGTTGGATACTTTTCATAGTCCGGTTCTTCCAAAGTTTTTTTTTCAAATAGAGATTCAATTGAGATGCGGGCTGCAGTTAGCAATAGTTGTTTTTCTTCTTTTGAAAGTTCCATTTTATACTCTTGCTTTGTTTCTTATTCCAGCTTAAAAATTTCTATACCGTTTTTTTCTTTGAGCAGAAATAGAAATTCTTTATAGATAAAAAAGGAATCTGTAAATAGCGCCGGTGCGTTTGAATTCAGAGTTTCTTCTAGAATAATTTTTCCAGAATTCATTTCACTTGCAATAAAGATATTTGAGTAGCTATCGCCGCTCTTTTTCAAATGATAATTAAAGAATAGATTCCCTTTATTAATTGCAAATTCTACATTGCCTGCAATTTTTTGCTTGTCTATATTTTTATAAACCAATTCTTTAACCTTAGCATCTTCATCATCACGTAAGATTTCGGGATAAGTATAATTGCCCCAGTTCTTTAATTCCTCCGCCTGGTTATTTAGTAGAGTAATAGTCTGGTAGTTGTTCGAAAGATCTTCCAGTATTTGCCCTGTAGAATAGTCAAGTGCATGGAAGTATCTCTCTTCATATCCTTGAATAAAACCATATACTTTTTCTTTATATGCAAACAGAAAAGATAGCTCTTGGTTATGCCAAAGTATTTTTTGTGAAGCAATATCAAATGCAATTATTTCTTTGTGCCCCGGCATATCCTGCTTTGGATATTTATGAAAATAGATTATGCCATTATAAACAGCTTCTATTCCAATCCAGTTTCTTTCTTGATGCTGATAATCTTGGAAGAGTGGTTCACCGGTTAAAAGATTATAGCAGCTAAAATATACTTCTTTTGTAGAAGTATCTCTTGTTTCCAAAACAAGATGATCAAGATCTGAAATGAGAATTCTGAAGATCTGTTTATGCGAAGAATATGTGAAATGTTTTTTCATAACTTTCCTTAGGCATAAAATAAAGAATCTCCCACAATAATTGTAAGGAGATTCTTTTAATAGCCTTCCTCAGATTTTATAAAGGCTTAAATTTAGCAGTAAAGTGACGAAGCATAGGAGCTTCGTAAACAATTTGAACACCTTTAAGCTCGTTTCGTTTTTTATACACTTCAATTAAAACTTCGGCTAAATAATCCACATGGCTTTGAGTATAAACACGGCGAGGAATTGCCATGCGCACCAATTCCATTGCAGCGGGAATTAATTTTTTGTTCTCATCATATTTACCAAACATCACGCTTCCAATTTCGCATGCACGAATTCCACCTTCGAGATACATTGCGCAGGAAATTGATTGTCCCGGATATTGTTCTACCGGAATGTGTGGGGCAAAACGCTTTGCGTCGATATAAATTGCATGTCCTCCTGGTGGTTCAATAATTGGAATTCCGTTATTCAACATTTTTTCACCAAGGTAAGCAGTGCTTCTAATTCTATATTCCAAATAATGTTCATCAACAACTTCTTCCAATCCCTGAGCAATTGCTTCCAAATCTCTTCCGGCTAAACCGCCGTAGGTAGGAAATCCTTCGGTTACAATTAATAAAGTACGGCACTTCATTGCCAGTTCTTCATCATTCAACGAAAGCCAGCCCCCTATATTTACAAGTGCGTCTTTTTTTGCGCTCATTGTAGAGCCATCTGCGTATGAAAATGTTTCCTGGCAAATTTCAAGAATGGATTTGTTTTTAAATTCCTCTTCTCTTGTTTTAATAAAGTAAGCATTTTCGGCAAAGCGGCATGCGTCTAAGAAAAAGGGAATGCTATACTTTTTACAAACTTCTTTTGTGTCCCTTATATTTTGCATGCTAACCGGCTGGCCGCCGCCGCTGTTGTTTGTAATAGTCATCACTACCAATGGAATATTTTCGCGTCCATATTTTTTAATAAACGCTTCCAAAGCTTCAATATCCATATTTCCTTTAAATGGGGCGCGCTGTTCGGGATGCTTGCCAACTTCAACAACAAAATCGTGAGCTTCGGCGCCGCTGAACTCGATATTTGCTCTTGTAGTATCGAAGAATGTATTGGCCGCAAAATGTTTTCCCTTTCCACCAAGTATTGTAAACAAAATTTTCTCGGCAGCTCTTCCCTGGTGAGTAGGAATAATAAACTCATCTCCGGTAATTTTTTTTACGGCACTTTCAAAACGGTAAAAGCTTTTTGCGCCGGCATAACTTTCGTCTCCGCGCATAATTCCCGCCCATTGATCGGAACTCATTGCAGATGTTCCACTATCTGTAAGCAAGTCTATTAACACATCATCTGCTTTAATAAGAAAAGGATTATATCCCGCTTCTTCTAAAATTTTAACACGCTCTTCTTTGGTTGTAAATTTAATTGGCTCTACACTCTTAATTCTGAATGGTTCAATAATGGTTCTCATTTCTTCCTCGTAAGTGAAAATATATTTTCTATTCAAAGTTACGAATTTTGATTCATGATTTTAGAGAAGAGGTAAAAAATTGTATGTAAAGCATGCTTGACATTCTGTAAAGCATGCTATATTTTCGTTTTGGAAAATTAATAGGGGTTTTTGTGAAAAAAAAGAAAAAATGGTATAATTATTTCATCTTAGTTGCATTTCCCATCTTTTTAATTTTTTGGGTACTAATGCTGTTTACCAAGATGCCGATATTTGAAACTCTTTTTCAAATTTCACTTACTCTTGCGGTGCCTTTCATAATTTGGGTTCAAAGATTTGATTTAAACTATCTTGAATTGGATGAGATGGAGATAAAGATCAAACTTGAAACCTATTCCAAAATATATTCACTAATTCTTCCCGCTCTATATTTTTTTAGTCTAGCCCTATTGAGATTTACAAACGACGAATCTATAAGTCCAGTTCTTATGATAGCATTTATATCCATTTATATTTCTGAAAAAGTCGTTTACTTTTTTGTAAAAAGAAAATACGAGTGAAAAACATACTTCACATATTGCGCGCCGAACATAGATTATCGCAAGATGATTTAGCTAAAAAACTTGATGTAAGCCGCCAGACCATAAACGCAATTGAAAGGGAGAAGTATGACCCCAGTTTGCCTTTAGCATTAAAAATTGCAAAAGTGTTTAACAAAAAAGTTGAAGAAATATTCTTTTTGGAGTAAAAATGATTACAAAGAGAACCTTCATAGGTTTTTTTATAACAAGCATTGTTCTAGTTCTTTTAACCTTTGGCCTGGCCAAAGTTACAGGGCATTTATCAAAACCAATAGTATATTTTGGGGGTTCTGTTTTCATGTTTAAAAACCTTGTTTTTCCAATAAAGAACAATTTAAAGGGGCTTAACAAACTTGATGAGAGGGAAAAAAGTTTGGCTCTTAAAATACTTAGCATAACTTCACTCATTTTTATATTTACTTTGTTGATTTTATCAAGCATCGGCGAGTTTTCAATTGGGGAATTTAGAATAAATAATATATGGGGGCATCTTTCTTTTCCTTTTTTTATAATGATATTTTCTATTGTTGGCTACATAATAATTCTTAAAGAGGAGAAAGAAGCTTAAGAATTACCTCCTTTTTTATTTATGCAAAATTTTCTATCTCGGATTATATGTATAAAAGAATTGAATATGACATTTCGATAACAAAAGAAAAGATTCTATTTTTTTTGTAATAATGTTAATTCATTTTCTTTAAAATTTTATTAAATTTCAACTAGAAACCTCACCATATAATATCAAGGAGAAACAAGATGGAAGAAATGCAAAACCAAGATGCACCAAAAATGTCCTCCATTGAAGAAGCAGAAGAGCAGGAACTTACCCATACCGATAAGCTTGTGGGTATTTTTACCGAACCTACAAAGACATTCGAAAAGATTGCCAAATACCCGGCTAAAGCAACAGATTGGTTTATTCCCCTAGCCATTTTAACCATAGTAAGTATTTTATCTGTTATTGTTATGTTCAGCAATCCTCAAATTGCCCTCGAAATGAAACAGAAGCAAAGTGAAGAGATTCAAAAACTTGTGGATGAGGGAACACTTACGCAAGAGCGAGCCGACCAGCAAATTGAAATGACAGAACAATTTATGAGCGGACCATTTATGATTGTTATTGCCGCAATTCAAGTAGTATTTGGATTATTTATTTTCTTCTTTATTGCATCGGCAGTATTTATGCTTTTTGTAAAGCTGGTGCTAAAGGGGGAAGGTACCTACAAAGACGCCATGGTTGCCTATGGATTGCCTTTCTACATTTCGGTTATTCAGGGAATTGTAATTGTAATAGCCTCTTTAGTGCTTGGAAAAATGTTCCGTTCTACAAGCGTTGCCGCTTTTATGGATTTAGACAAAGCTTCATTTCTCCATTTTGCTTTGAATAAACTGGATATTTTTTCAATCTGGTTCTACATAGTAATTTCAATAAGTTTTGCAAAAATGTTCAAGTCGAACGACACGAAGAAGTATATGATGGTTGTTTTTGGAATATGGATTGGATTCAGCTTAATAATCTTTTTGATATCAAAAGCTTTTCCATTCCTGCAAAATTTTAACGGATAGTTTTTATTTATTGTTAAGAGACGATTCACTGAAATCGTCTCTACCTTAATTGTTTTATTTCCCCATCGGTTAATTCTCTTACGCATCCAACTTTCAAATTGCCAAGCAAAATATTTTTAATTCGTACACGAACCAATCTAAGTGTTGGATAGCCAACCGAAGCAGTCATTTTTCGAACCTGCCGGTTTCTTCCTTCAAATAATGTAAGACTAATCCATGTTGTGGGAATACTTTTTCTTTCTCTTATTGGGGGAATGCGTGCGGGGAATTTTGGATCTTCAATTATTTTTACTTTTGCCGGAAGAGTTTTCTTTCCCTCAATTTTTACTCCTAAAGCCAAACTATGCAATGCTTCCTCAGAGGGAATTCCTTCAACCTGAGCGTAATACTCCCGCTCGTGTTTGTTCTTTGGATTCAGAAGGTAATTAGAAAACTCCTTATCGTTCGATAAGAGCAAAAGCCCTTCGCTATCCATATCCAATCTCCCAATAGGATAAACATCTTTTTCAAACTTGTATAACGATGCTAAAGTAGCTCTTCCCTCTTCATCTGTGAATTTGGTTAAAACTCCATACGGCTTATTTATAATGTAGTATTTTTTAGCAGATGAATTCATATTCTTATAGCTTTTTTAAGATTCTTCGTTCCATAAATAGTAGAATCTGAATTTATATTATACTTTGCGGATCTATATCTATAATTAGTTTCACATCTCGGTAACGAGATTTTTGATTGAACTCTATCATTGTATTGTAAAGAGCGGTGCGCAATCCTTTTCCGCTAACATCAAACTGACGGTGGCTTTTAATTAAAATTTGAAAACGGTAGAATCCCTTTATCTTATATATGATTGCTTCAGTCGGAGCGGTCACCTTCATTCCTTTGGAATATTTTGATAAGTAATTATGAAAATCGTTTATAGCCCCTTTTGCTTTAGCCTCATTTTCATCTTTTATTTCAACTAGTCCAATTCTTGTAAATGGGGGATATTCTCCCTGCTTTCGCAATTCAATTTCTTTTTCGTAAAATCCTTTATAATCGTTTTGAATTACCTTTTGCAGAACAAAGTGTTTATGGTTCTGAGTTTGAATAATTACCTCACCAATTTTTTCGCTCCGCCCGGCGCGTCCCGCAACTTGAGTTAGCAGCTGAAACGTTCTTTCATCTGCCCGGAAATCTGGAATCCACAAAGAAGTTTCGGCGGCAACAACTCCAACCAATGTTACATCTCCAAAATCCAATCCCTTAGATACCATTTGAGTACCAACAAGAATTTGAATTTCCCCCTTTCGAAAACTATTTAGAATTTCTCCTAACCTTCCCTTTTTATTAATTGAATCGGAATCGACACGTTCTATTTTGGTATTAGGGAAATAAAAATCCAATTCATCTTCCACACGCTGGGTACCGGTGCCAAAAAACTTTAGTGAAATGGAACCGCAGGTTGGGCAAGCCTTGGGGGCCGGCTGAATTACTCCGCAGTAATGGCATTGCAAGATATTCTTGTTAAGATGATGCACCATTGCAACGGAACAGTCGTTGCAGGTAATTACCTCGCCGCAATCGTTGCAAAACACCTGGGTAGCAAAGCCCCGGCGGTTTTGTAAAATAATTACACTTTCTTTTCTTTTAATTCTAAGAGCAATTTCATCAAGAAGCTTTTGCGAGAATATTCCCTCCATCTTCTTTTTTTTCTGTTCAATAATAATATCAACCAAATCTATTTTAGGAAGCTTTGCGTTATCTACACGCTCGGGCAATTCAATCAGTTTGTACTTTCCATTCAACGCGTTGTACATACTTTCAACCGAAGGAGTTGCGCTTCCCATTACAACGGGACATTTATTTAACTTTCCTAAAATTAATGCGGAGTCGCGGGCATTATATTTTGGAACAAGATCGTGCTGCTTGTAGCTTTGATCGTGCTCTTCATCAACAACAATAAGCCCTATATTTTTCAAGGGCGCAAACAATGCAGATCGGGGGCCAATTACAACATTATATTTTCCATTAACAATTCCCCGCCACGAATCGTACCGTTCACCTAAAGACATTCGGCTGTGAAGCACCGAGGTATTATCCTTAAAGTGATTATAAAAGCGGGAAGTAATTTGAGGAGTTAAAGAAATTTCAGGGACAAGAATTATAACCCCCTTGCCAAGGGCAATTGCCTTTTTTGCAAGATCTATATAAACCTGAGTTTTACCGCTTCCTGTTATTCCATAAAGAAGAAATGGAATAAATTCACGTTCTGCAATTTTGCCCCCTACCTCATCAACAATTTGTTGCTGAACCGATGTAAGAGTTAAATCTTTCATCTCTTCGGTATAAGAATCCGTGTAAACTCGCTCCACTTCCTTTTCGTAAACTTCAATTAAGCCCTTTTTAACTAGTGAAGTAAGTGATGAGGAGGCGGTATCAATTCTTTTTAGAAGGTCGGACTGCTGATAATCTTCTCTGCTCGATAGTAATTCCAAAAGCAGGGCAACTTGCTTAGAAGATTTTTTTTCAATTGCCGGAATTGCTTCATAAACTTTATCCAGGTCCTTGCTTATACGTACAAACTTTTGCTTCTTTATACCAACTTTTCCCTTTTCCACTAAATCTAAAATCGATAGAGCTCCAATTTTTTCTAACGAGCGCAAGCCGGAGTAAATATTTTTATTCTTTACCTGCTTTTGCAATTGGCTAACCGTGTGAACCTCTTTTTCCGATAGAGCCGTAAGCAGTTTTCCCCTGGGCGAATTCTTTTTCATTTCGGTTGAGAGCAACTTTGAACAATGCTCAACATCAACAACTATTTTTCTTTTTGTTTCCACTTCCGTTCCGTAAGGAACGCAATTCTTTAACGCTTCTCCTAACGAGCTTAGATAATACTCGGCAATCCATTCATAAAATTTTAATGCGGTCTTATCAAAAATGGGGTTTAAGTCCAGTACATCCTGAACGGCCTTTAGTTTTTCTTTTACATCGGTAGTTTCGGCAACTGCAATTACAAACCCGGTTAAAACCCTTTTGCCAAAGGGAACAACAACACGCACTCCTACTTTTACCAATGGAATTAAATCTTCCGGAATTGAATAGGTAAAAGAATTTCGGAACGGCAATGGAAAAACTACCTGACAATACATTTTTAACCCTTAGCCTGCAGCTTTTAGTAAATAGTATTTATACTTTACGTTAATATAACTATTGAAAAGCTCGATTGCATAAAAGGGGGTTAAAACTTATCTTTGTCTCCCAAAATATTAAGGAGATTTACATGAAAAAATTATTTGTAGCAGTTCTATTATTGGCAGTAACTTTTGTTCAGGCAAAAGAGCAAAAATTTGGAAAAGAAATAACATTAAAAGAAAAATCGAAAGTATCTGCAATTTTAGCTTCGCCAGATAAATTTGAAGGAAAAGCTGTTTTAGTAGAGGGAAAAGTATTAGGCGTTTGCGAAGATGCCGGATGCTGGATTGAAGTTGCCGGAGACAAAAAAGGTGAAAAAATTAAAGTAAAAGTTGAAGATGGAGTAATTGTATTTCCAAAAGATTCTAAAGGCAAAACTGCTGTAGTTGAAGGAACCCTTGAAGAAGTAAAACCAGAAGCAGGATGCGATAAAGAAAAAGAAATGAAAGAAAAAGATACAAAAGAAGCTAGCTGCTGCTCCGGCGGAGAAGCCAAAAAAGTTTACCAGATTAAAGGATTAGGCGCAGTAATAAAATAATTATGAATGATGAGTTATGAATTTTGAGTTAGCCCGGCAATAGCCGGGCTTTTTTATGATGCAACTGCAAAAGAGCTTATTGGAAGTGATGAGGATTCAATTTTTTTTAAGTCGACAATTTTACTAGCGTGGTCAATATCTATTCCAACTATATTACCTTTTTCGTCAAAATCCAACACAACACCTTTAGAAACTTCTTTAGAGTCTACACTCTTTTTATCAGACAGATTTATATAAAGTGAATCTGTTTCGGCAAAATAATTAAATTTCATTTTTCATCCTCCTTAAAGTCTCTATCTGGAAAAGCATTGTGTACTGTTTTACCATCTTCCAATGTAACTACTCGTAAATATTTTTTTATCTCTTTAATATAACCCCAATATCTAATTCTTCCTTCGCTTTGTTCCTCTTTTCGTAAAGGATTGCTTATAATCTCATCAATCCATTCCAGCTTGATATATGGCCTTTTTATCAGCACTATTTCATTAAAATATCTAGTTGTTTTCATTGATGCTTTTAACAGACTGAGGCTAATTTAAGAAGAGAAACTATTATGATCAAGAAAAGAATAAAAAGATAGAGACCGTTGAAAAAGAAATTTTTACAAATTCTATATCATTTCAACGATCTCTTTAATTTTAGTTAGCTTTATTCAAGTGTGGTGTTAGCTTATCTACTAAATGAGATTTTGGAACAGCACCAATTACCGCATCAATCATTTTTCCATTCTTAAAAATTCCCAATGTAGGAATGCTTCTAATTCCATACTCAACAGATACTTTAAAATTTTGGTCTGTATTTACTTTTACTACTTTAACTTTACCTGCCATATCGTTGGCTATTTCTTCTACAACCGGCCCAACCATTCTGCAAGGACCGCACCATGGCGCCCAAAAATCTACTAATACCGGAGTATCGGATTGCAAAACTTCCTGGCTAAAATTATAATCGGTTCCCTCTATCACATTGTTCATTTTTAATTCTCCTTTTTATTTTATAGAGATTGGATGCATAGCAAATAAAAAGGATTCAAAAAAAATGGTGTTTAACAGCCAATGCCATTTAAACACCATCTTAAAAAATTTACTAGACTATAATATAACTGCTAATAATTACTTTGCTTCTTTCAACTTTGCAATCTTATCTACAATCGATTTCAAATTATCTTCCGGAATTTTTTGTTCGCGAGCAGCAACCAAGAATTTTTCGAGTGTAGCTATGCTCATTTGCTTATTGCCCATAAATTCATAAACATTTGCCAAAGTATAATATGCGTTCAGGTTCTTTCCATCTTTTTCAATCATCTTGCCAAAACTTTCAACGGCAAATTCGTAAACTTTTTTATCGTTTTCTTTTCCAGCAAAGGAATAAACAAATGTTTCAAATCTTTCTGCCGATTTTTCTTTTACCTTTTTTGCTTCTTCAATTGCTTTATCTGGGTTAACTTTTGCCAATGCGGTTGCATAGTATCTATCAATCTTAGATTCGAGCGATGGATCTGCGGCATATAATTTTTCACATTCTTCAATAGCTTTGTTATAATCTTTAGCTTTCATTGCATCCAAAACTAATTTAGCGGCCTCGGCAAATTTCTTGTTCAATTCCATTTCCTTAGCGGCTTTTGCCTGTTCTGCTTTGAATTTATCTGCATAGGTCTTTGTATCGAATGTGCCATCAACTATTTTTGCCAATGGTTCATCCATTTCCATCGGGTGACCAATCCATGCAATTTTAGAATCCTTGCCAACAATGAACGCTGCTGGAATTCCATTTTGAGCCGCAGCGCGCATCCAATTGTTTGCCATGTGCATATCATCTGTATCCATGCAAACATTGTAATCCATTTTGTCGCCAAAGTCGTTAACAAAATCTGTAACCAGTTTAGTTAAATCTTGTCCTGGCTGAGGGCGTTCCCAAACATCAACTCCAATAAATGTAACCTGCCCTTTATACTTGTGAGCAAGTTCGGTTAAGTGGGGAATACTTTGCTTACAAGGTCCGCACCATGTTGCCCAAAATTCCACAACATAAAATTTTCCTGCTTCAAATTTTTCAACCGGTGTGCCTTTTATCCACTTAGAAACTTTAAGAGCAGGTGCATTATCTCCAATTGTTAAAACAGATTGGGCAAAGCCAATATTACATAAAACAAAAAGAGCAATTGCTAATATTGATATTCTTTTTACTGCGTTCATTTTCTATCCTTTTTATTTGAAAATTGTGAATAAAAATAGGGAAATATGTTTTACTATTCTAATTTTTGTATTCATTCAGTAAATAAAAAAGGCCATATCCATAATTGCAGATATGGCCCTTAAATTACATTACACGTGGAACTATTTTGTTATAGGTTTAGCATCTTTATCTAACAATACAGGCTCGCCTAATCCAAGCTCTTTTAATTTATCGAACTGTGTGGCCTTGTCTCCAACAATTACATAAATCAATTTATCTGGATGAATATACTTTTGAGCGAGTTTTGTATGCTCATCTTCATTTATTTTTTGAACAATTGCCTCGCGGTCTTTTACATAAGTAAAAGGAAGATTGTACATAACAACCGGAGAAAGCATTGCTGCTAAAGCGCCAAGTGTTTCAAATCTTAACGCGTTACTTTTTAGTAATGTGCTTTTTACCATATCTAAATCTTCGGCTTTAATACCTTGGCGGTATTTTTTTATTTCGTCCCTAATTATTGTTGCAGTTTCGAGCGTTGCGCTGGATTGAACCGGCGCAGACGCCACAAATACTCCGGGATAATTTGAACCGGAAACACTTGAACGTGCGCCGTAGGTAAATCCTTTTTCTTCACGCAAAATCATATTTAATATTCCGTTGAAGTCTCCTCCTAATCTATGATTCATAACAGTTACTTTGTAATAATCCGGATGATTATATGGAAGCGCTAAATGTCCAACTCTAAACTCCGATTGTTTAGCTTTTGGAATATCTACAAAATAAACTCCCGGTTTTGCCGCGGTTTCAACTTTAATTTCAGGAAAGTTAACTTCCTTTGCCTGCCAATCTTTCAATCCGTTAAAAAGAGCAACTGCTTTATCTTTAGCAATATCACCAACAACCATAACTTTAGCTATAGATGAGGTGAAATTTTTATTGTAATAATTTTTCAAATCTTCTATTGTAATTGCCTCAATGGATTTTACTGTTCCCATTGGAGTATTCGAAAGTATGTTGTCTTCACCATAAATTAATTTACTATATACATTAGTGGCAATGGATGAAGGACTTGTTTCCATTCTTTTAAGTGTTTGCACCGTTTGGCTTTTTACAATTTCAAATTCCTTTAAGTCCCAGCGGGGTTCAAACATCATTTCTTTTGCTAAATTAAATGTTTCTTCAAGCTTGCTAACCAAACAGGATGCGTTCAAAGTTATACTTTCAGCTCCTCCCATAACGCTAATGTTTGCGCCTAAATCCTGCTGAGCTTCTCTTAATTCAACAGAAGTTTTATTCTTTGTTCCCTCGTTCATCATTCGAGCGGTTAAATAAGCAGTGCCTATTTTATCTTTCGAATCTAAAAGCATTCCTCCCTTTAGCACAATTGAAAACTGCACCAATGGAAGTTCGCTATGCTTAACACCATAAACTTTAATTCCATTCTTTGTTTTATCATTCCAAATTTTTGGAGGATTAACAACCGGATCGGGACCTTTTTTAGGTTCAACATTACGGTCAAATTTTGTTGGAATTAATTCTACCTTAGCGGATGCTACGGCCTCTTTTTTAACTCCCTGCTTATCAATAGATTCTTCTTTAAGAGGAAACAGTGTGCAGTTCTTTGCAGCCAAATCTGCTTTCCCTTTTGGAACGATGCACATAAGAACACTGTGCTTATCTTTTATATAAGTATTGTAAACTCTTAACACATCTTCTTTGGTAACGCCAAGAGTATTATTCAAGTCTGTGTTAATAAAATCGGTCGAGCCGGCATATTCGTTATACTCGGCTAGGCGCATTGCCTTGCCCATTACACTCGAAATTGAATTGTAGAAACCAACTTCAACACTATTTTTTAATCGGGCTAAATCCTGTTCGGTAAAGCTCTCTTTTTCAAATCTTACCAATGCTTCTTTAATTGCTTCTTCAACTTCGCTTAAATTTTTACCGGGAAAAGCTCTTACATTAATATCAAAAGTACCTGCCAGCTCCATGCTGCCGTTAAAACTTTGAACAGAAGGAGCTAATTTTTTCTCTTCAACAATAACTTTATAAAGAGGAGATTTTTTACTTCCTCCCAGCAATTGTCCTAAAAAGCGTAATGCGTAAGCATCTTTGCTGTATTGTTCAACTGTTGGAAAAGATAGTGTTAAATCTGGAGCATTAGCCAAATTATCTTCAATATAAGCGCGCTTCGATTCACTAAGTGTAATTCTCATCTTTGGAAGCGGTTTCGATTCGTTGTGCGCAACTATTTCTCCATAATATTTTTCAATCCACTCTTTAGTTTGCTTAACATCAATATCTCCGCTTACTACTAAAGTAGCATTCTTTGGACCATAATAGGTTCTGTGGAAATTTTTTACATCTTCCAAAGTAGCGTTTGCCAAATCTTCCATTTCTCCTATTACATCCCAATTGTAAGGATGAGTATCTGGGTACATTAATTTACCCATTACATAATCCCCTTGAGAATAGGGCTGATTATCTCCCTGACGTTTTTCGTTTTGAACAACATTCTGCTGATTAATAAAAGCTTCTTGAGTAAGCTTGCTTAGCAAAAATCCCATACGGTCAGCTTCCATCCAAAGAGCCATTTCAAGAGCGTTCTTTGGTACAGTTTCAAAATAATTTGTTCTGTCGTTGCTTGTAGAACCGTTTAATGTTCCTCCGGCTCCCTGAATTTTTTTGAAGAATTGATCTTGAGGAATGTGCTGCGATTCCTGAAACATAATATGCTCGAATAGGTGAGCAAATCCTGTTCTTCCCTTTACTTCTCTGTTCGATCCTACATGATAACAAACATATACTGTTGCAATAGGGTCAGATTTGTCTACATGAAGAATTACATCAAGTCCGTTTGCAAGTTTGTACTGCTCGTATGGAATTTTGAATTCCTTTTTCTTTTGCTGCCCAATAGTAAATGTGCTAATGCATAGAATAGCAATTAAAAGTAAATATACCTTACCCTTCATTATTCCTCCGCGGAATTTTTTTAGATTGTTTTTTTGTGAGATGGTTTGCATTGTAAAAAAAAAGATTTTCCTTCGTCCTATATTAAAATAGGATTTTTAATTTGCAATAAAAATCCAATTACGCTTCCATTATTAATGATTGCATTACAAAAAGACATTGTGTGGTTTAATTGAAAAATTTATTTAGAAGTGCAAAGCAACTTTATTAATTATTTTGCATCTGTTTAATAAGAACAGTTGGCGGGTAATGTGAAAGAAAAGATTATAGATTTTACATTAATGTATAATAAATACAAAAAGCCTTTGTATAACTATCTGTTTAAGATAGTACGCAATGAAATGCTTGCAGAAGATATTATGCACAATGTTTTTATAAAACTATTCGAAAATTCAGATAGAATACGAAATTCCGAACTAATTGAAATATGGATATTCCGTACCGCCCGTAACGAAGCATTTACCCACTTTAGAAGAACAAAGAATAGAATTGAAGAGGATATTGATCTTTACTCTTATAGTCTTACCTCTTCAAATTTTGTAAGCGAAATTGAGGGGAATGAGCTTATTACCTTAATTGAAGAAGAACTTAAACAGATGGACCCATCTCAAAGTGAGGTTTATTATTTAAAAGAATATAGCGGACTTAGCTACAAAGAGATTGCCGATATTATGGAAATTACCGAAGACCTTGTACGCAGCCGTATTTTTAAAGTAAGGCAAAAATTAAAAAGAGCAGTATTAAAATTGGAAAGAGGTTAATATGAATTGCGATGAAATAAAACTAACTATTAGCTGTTATCTGGATGGGGAATTAAAAAAGGAAACAGAAGCTTTTTTATTTTCACATCTTTCTACTTGTTTGGAATGCCGCGAGGAATTTAAGATTCAGAATTCAATTCAGCATCAAACTAAAATTCATCAATTAGATGTTAGCGAAAAATTCGAAAAAAGATTGTTTGCTTCTATTGAAGAGGGGGAGAAAACATTTGCGCAAAAGTGGATTACAAAACCAACTCCCGTTTACATTAACTATTTGCTTGGAGTAATTCTTATTGTAATAACATTATTCTCTTTTATGCAGGTAAGTTCTTTGCGCTACGACTTGAATGGTTTTCAGCAGAGATACGAAGCTTCATTGCAGCAAATTAATTATCAGGCAATGCAAATGTATAACCTTATGAACAGCATGCCCGCAGTTGAAATTAGACCTACAAAAATATTTACCAATAATTAAGGGGAATAAAAAATGAGAAACTTATTTATTACAATCTGTATTTGCTTAATTACTATTATTGCATGCAATAACAAAGAAGCGGAAAATGCTGGAAATAATACAGATAGTAAAAACGCAAAGGTTGAAAAATATCTTAACCATGATGATGAATTGGATGTTCGTTCATCTGCAACTGTAGATACTATTGAATTCAGAAAATTTATGACAAAAGTTCTTCCTGCTAAAAAGATTGTAGAGTTGTTTGGTGCAGGTTATCAAACTTTTTATTTATCCCTTAAAATAGAACCGGATGGAATTGCATATGGTGCTATTGCGCCAGAAGCCAGTTCTTGGGTTACCGGATTGGGGAATGTTGCAAACGACTTATTTAAAGAGAATGTGGAAGTCTCAGGCGAGTATGCTATTATTCACTTGAAAAAGGGGGAATTAAAAGCAATAAATATGGAGAAAGATTTTTATACAACCCAATATCAATTGAAAAATGTGTTTAAAGCAAAAGCCGGAATGTTAGGAGGAAAAGTAGTCCGGTCGGGCAAATTATTTCAGTTAGATATTTCTGTAAGTCATTATGGAAATGCATTAACAGAATGGATAATTAAAGAAATAGATTTTTCGAAATTCCGCCCTAAACTTAAAAACAATTTACAAAGAGAAAGTTTTATGGGGTTCTTTCCTACCTTGTTAAAGGATGAGTACAAATCTTTAAAAGATAAAGTGCAATTTCCTCAAGAAGCTATTCGCCGCGGAGTTCAAGGGAAAGTATTAATTAAACTATTCTTTGATGAGAATGGTAAGTATGTTGGTTACCAATTAATGAAAGGATTGGGTTACGGCACAGATGAAGCTGTTATAAATGCAATTAGCGATTATCCCCTTTCAAGTTATCCTTCGGGAGAAAAAACAACAACTGTCCTCCCTTTCAAATTTGGAAAAGATCCAAATACTTTAGTTGATTTGACTGCCAGTGAATTAACTGAAAAGAATCCTGATAAATACAATAATCTTTATGTATCAATTTTTAATAAACTGAAGACCGACTATAATGTTAAATCTAAGTTTTTCTTTTCTATTATGATTAACAATGAAATTGTTAATAAAGGTCAGTTTGAAGTAGGTGAACATGGTTTATACTTTAAATGGAAAAACAAACCGGGCACATATGATTATGTAATTAAGATAGATCCGGAAAATGTTTTAAATGATATAGATAGAAGCAACAATACTATTAGGGGCAAATTGGTAATAAAGTAGTTATGGTTTATTACTCCTTATAACCCCGGCATTGTTCGGGGTTTTTATTTTAGTACATGCAGTTATTGTTATACAAGTACATTTTATTTTATAATTCTTGTAAGATTTTTAATACTTATCAGTCTATTTAAATAGTCGATTTGGAGAATTAAAACTGAAAAACGGTAAGAATCATTCATTTAATAATTTATATGCGCTTTATTCAAAAGAAATTTTCAGATATGCATTAAGTATTTTAAAAGATGAAGAAGACGCTAAAGATGCAGTTCAAGAATCATTTATTAGATATTCAGAAAATGAAATAAATTACAGAGAAGAGGCGTCTCAAAAAACTTTACTCTTTGTAATTGCCCGCAATTACTGCTATTCCAAATTAAAAAGAGCCGAACGCAGCAATTGTAGAATTGAAGAGAATGAGGACTTTGAAGCCCCTAAAGAAGATTTTGATGTTAACATAACTTTGAAAGATGCTATTAATAGCTTAAGTCCAGAGCAAAATGAATTATTCTTTTTAAAAGTACACGCTAATTATTCCTATTCCGAAATTGCCAAGTTAACAAACCAAACCGAAGATAATGTAAGCATCAAATTATTTAGAATTAGACAGAAATTGAAAAACATAGTAAAGGACTAACAATGAATAACTTAGAGCATCTTATAAGCCGATACATAGATAATGAATTGAGTAAAACCGAGCAGCATAATCTATTTGAACAATTGGTAAACAATCTTGAAGCTCAAACTACATTGCATTCTTTTATTAAAATTGATAAAGAAGCTACATCCTTTTACTCATCTAATTATAAATTATTCCCAAATAAAAATATTAATATAAATAGGAAGGCCACATTTACTATAAATGCTTTTACACTATTAAAATATGCTGCAATAATATTTCTTTTTGTCTCTTCATTGTTCCTATTATATCAAACAAATAATTATTCAAAACAATTAGAACAGGCTTCCTCAACAATGGAAAAGCAATCAGAAACAATAAAAGTGTTAATAAACAGTTTACCCCCTGTAAAGGTAACACCTAACGGCAACGATATTATTATTAGAACAAATTTGTGAGTCTAACATGATTTTTTTTAACAGAGTTATATTATTAATTCTTTTTTTAGTTTTTGCGGCAGCAATAAACACTTACGCTAAACCAACAAAAAAGAATAAAGTAATTTTACTTGTTATTACCGAATTGCAAGATTCTATTAAGCCCCCTCTCCTTTTAAGAATGAAAAAACCGGAATATCCAATTGAGGCAAGAGAAAAAAGTATTGAGGGAACTGTGTATTTAAAAATTCTCGTTAATTCTAATGGTAAAGCCGAAGAAGTAAAAATCTTTAAAAGTGATAATAGTATTTTTAACCAACCAGCAATTGATGCCATAAAACAATCGGAATTTCACCCCTCTTTTTCAAAAGGCAAACCAATTAAAGCTTGGATGATCGTACCGGTTTCTTTTGAGCTAAAATCTGGTTTCGAAAAACTATTCGACTCTATTAATGCTAAAATTCAAAAAAAGGAGTTCAAAAGTGCAATAGAAAATCTAAACGAGCTAATTTCTATGGAAACTAAAAAAAGCGAATTATATAAATTACGAGCACAATGCTTTGCAAACCTAGAACAATATGAATATGCACGGTTAGATTATAGAAGAGCAATAGCATTCGAATCAGGAATTCCAAACAAGAAGCACATGTATGAGAAAGAATTAAACAAGATTTTAGAAAGTTGGTATAGGTTACTCAACAAAAAAATTGATAATTATCAGAAAAAAATTGCAATAGATAAAAACGATCCCTCTAACTATTTGGAAATAGCAAAGTGCTATAAAAATATGGAATCATGGAAAAATGCCGAGGAGTGGTACAACTATTATTTAACTCTAAACCCAAATCCTCATTCCGATGAAATTATTAGATATACTGAAATACTTGCTAAAACGGGAAGCATAATTAAAGGAGAAGAAATATTAAGAATAAATATCGAACGAAATCCTAAGGATTGGAGATTATTAAGTCGCCATGGTTATTTTAGCTTGTGGTTAGGTAAGGATTCAATTGCAAAAAAATCTTTTGAAGCAGCTTTAAATATTAAACCCTTTTTCCAGGAAGCGATAGATGGATTAGAAATGATAAATAAAAGGACCTTTTTTGAAGCGAAATAAGTTTACTTTTTAGGGGCAAATTGGTAATAAAGTAGTTGTAATTTATTACTCCTTATAACCCCGGCATTGTTCGGGGTTTTTTATTTGCTCTTATTCCTGCACTTGTTCTTATTCTTGCTCTTGTTCTTATTCCTGCTCTTGTTCGTAATTCAGCATTCTAATCACTTCATTGTGAATTACTCCACCGGTTGCTACAATGCTGTTGCTTACCGAGGCTTCATTTCCCTGATAATCTGTAATTGTTCCCCCGGCACCTTTAATAACGGGAATTAACGCCGAAGAATCCCAAACACTCATAATGGGATCAATCATAATATCTGCGTATCCCGTAGCTACAAGGTAATATCCGTAGCAATCTCCCCACTGGCGGTACATTTTTGCTTTATGAACAAGAGTGTCGAAATTTTTTATCTTCTGATATTTTTCGATATTCAGCTGATCGGTGGTAAGAAGAATGGCTTCACTAATATCTTCGCATTCCCTTACATGAACATTAACATCGTTCAACTGGGCAGTTTGGTTATCTCCAATTAAAAATTCATTTAGAATTGGCTGATTAATAACTCCAAGAATTGGCAATCCGTTTTTGGTAAGTGAAATTAATGTTCCAAATGTTACAGTGCCGCATATAAAACTTTTAGTGCCGTCTATGGGGTCCAAAATCCATTTGTATTCCGCGCCAAGATTATATTCCCCAAACTCTTCCCCAATAATTCCATGCTCGGGGTAATTTTTCATAATCATTTCCCTCATAAGCTCTTCGGCTTTTTTATCTGCATAGGTAACGGGGGTTTCGTCCAGCTTGCTTTCTATGCTTACCCCTTTACGCCAGTAATTCCTAATTACATTTCCGCTTATAATGGAAAGCTCTTTGCAAAAAGCTTTTAACTCTTTCAATTCATTCATAGACACCAAAAATTAAGATTTGCACCTCAAAGATATTCATAAACAATTAGTGCTCAAAAAATTATATTTTTGCTAACAGAATGAATACACTTTTAGCAAATACTCAAAGCATAGAACAAGCCGCTCAAATAATTAAAGCCGGCGGACTTGTTGCATTCCCAACCGAAACTGTTTACGGGCTTGGCGCAGATGGATTAAACCCAATTGCTTCGGCAAAAATTTTTGAAGCCAAAAACCGTCCGGCTTTTAATCCATTGATTCTTCATATTGCTCAAAAGGAATGGCTTAGCAAACTTGCTTTGTATAAAGATGCCCGAATTGATTTATTGATAGATAATTTTTGGCCGGGACCGTTAACATTGGTTCTTCCCAAGACCGATCTTGTGCCGGATATTATTACAGCGGGCAACCCCACTGTTGCTGTACGTATGCCTAATCACCCGGTGGCGCTTAAGTTAATTGAAAAGAGTGGAACCGCAATTGCGGCCCCCAGCGCAAATAAGTTTGGACATTTAAGCCCAACAATGGCTTCTCATGTTGCAAAGTATTTGGGGGATAAAGTAGATTTAATTTTAGACGGGGGTAAATGTAGTGTTGGAGTTGAATCCACAATAGTGCAATATAATAATGGAGAGTTTTTTCTTTTGCGCCACGGAGGTTTGCCAAAAGAGGAAATTGAAAAGTTGATTGGTCCATTTAGCAAAACCAATATTGATATAAACAAACCAAACTCTCCCGGTCAGCTTCCCTTTCACTATTCACCTAATACCCCGTTATTATTTTTAAACGAAAAAACTTTAGAGCAATACAAAGGCAAAAAAATAGGCGCGCTGTTTTTTAATAAAATAAGTGTTCAGGGTAATTTTGCCGGGTGCAAAATACTTACACTTAATAACGATATGAGAGAAGCCGCGGCTAATTTGTTTAAGTATCTTCACGAATTTGAGAAAGATAATCTTGATATAATTTTGGTGGAAGCAATACCCGAAACCGGGCTTGGCAAAGCAATTATGGATAGACTTAAAAAAGCGGCATTCAAAAACCAGTAAAACCCACACAATTAACACTCCTTAAACAAAGCTTATTTTATACAGTTGTGCTTGCTTTGCGCTCTTTGCGCCTGCCTGGCGGCAGACAGGTTTAAAACCCTTAAACGCAGAGCACGCAGAGAAGACGTAGAGGATGGAAAGTAACTGCTTATAACTCATTCTAAAAATTTGAAGCTGAAAAAAATTTGTACTAAGTTAAAGCTGGGTTTGGTTCAAGTCATTCATTTTTTACTTATCCGATAGTTACTAAATATAAATTTTTGTTTTAATTACGCTATAAAAATTGCTGCGCCAAATATTTATATTAATACTAACGATGCGTAATTAAATTTTGAATAGTAGATTAAACAAGAAAGATATTGAGAATATATATGCAGCCCGCCCAACAAGATGGGGGTAAACTGAGCGCATATTATATTCCCAAGTAATTATTTCGGCGCAGTATAAGTAATAGTTATAAAGCTAATTAAATATTGGTGAATACGATTTATAATTAAAGAAGTATAATGTAGTTTCATAATAATTATATGGTGTATATGAAAATAATAGTTTTTATAATCTTTCTTATTTTCTGTTTAGTAAATTCTTCATACTCACAAGAGAATATTTATTATCATAAAGTTCATTTTGAATTACTTGGGAATAATGCTTACTATTCTTTTAACTACGAGTATAGTATAAATGAAAGTTTTAATATCCGATATGGACAAACATTCGTCCCAAGTTTTCAAAGTGGATATGATCATGGGGATGATAGTGGAACTTGGCTATTACTAGGAGTAAATTATTTGTCTCACTTGTCTGATAATAGTTTTTTAGAATTTGGTTTAAATATATCTAGACAAGTTAAGGGAGGTAATCCATTTGAAACAGGAACAATTGGATATAGATATGAGCCAAAGGGAACTGGGACAATTTATAGAATAACATTTGTGCCAGTTTTAACGGAAAAGTCAAAGTTTATGCCTTGGATCGGTGCTAGCATTGGTTATAAATTCAGTATTCCCGCTTTATAACCTGCGCCTCAACACCGACCGCTGTGAAGATGCAGTCGAAATGGTTATAAATAAGTTTGGCTCCCGCCCAAAAGATGGCGGGTAAATTGCAGAGCAAGTTGTTAGTAAATATGTGATTAACAGTAACAAAGTTTTTTAAATAATTAATCTTGCGCTGGCAATTCAGTCATAGTTGTACTTGGCGGCGGGTTAGGCGCAACACCGTTATATGCTAAATTATTTCCAAGAAAAATAAATATATGACAAAGCTATTTAGGAATATTAAAAATTTGCTTGGCAAATATTCTTCCGGAAAAAATGTAATTATTTTGTTCGTAATAACTCAAATAATATATTTTCTAATGTTGCTTTATACAATTCCAACTGTAATGAGCTATGCAAATGGAATGAAAATACTTGATCTCATGCCAACTGGTTATAGTGCCGATTATGCAAAAAGATTGTTTGACGAATTAGGCATTGTAGGTAGAGATTATTATTTATTTAGACAAGTTCCGCTCGATATGATCTATCCATTTCTATTTGCTGTTACATACTCATTATTACTAACCTATCTGTTCAAGAAAAGTTTTAATACGGAGAGTAAGCTACAATTTCTAAGTATCATTCCTTTATTTGGAGGCTTCTTTGATTACTTAGAAAATATCGGAATAATTACAATGCTGTCATACTATCCTAAATTTTCTGTTATGCTGGCTAATGTTACAAATCTATTTTCAATATTAAAAAGTATTAGCACAACGCTGTTTTTTGTTTTATTGGTAATAGGAATAGTTGGTTTTATAGTTAAGAAGTTTAGGAAATCACAAAGCCGCATATAACCTGCAACTTAAAGCCTATTGCCCCCGCAATAAAACTGCGGGATAAATTCCGCCGGTCGTAATATTTGCAGTTTAGCTTGGTAGTGCTTTTTGAAAGTAGGAAGTAATTAAATAACCCGTCAAAGCCGGGTAAATGGATTAGATGCCATGTTGTTATGTTCCATAAATAATATCACTAATATCAAAAAAGAGGTAAGTATGAAAAGCTATATAAATCAATTGCTATTTGCTCTATTATTAATAACAAATATATCGGCACAAATGCCAGATTTCAGCAAAGAAGTCCAATCTGCAATGTCCAAAATATCTGTAATGGAAGGTAAGTGGAAAGGTGAAGGTTGGAGAATGAATCCAGATGGAAGCAAAGATAATTCTAACGTACTTGAGATTATTCAATTTAGATTAGAAAAGTCAGTTTTGTTAGTTGAAGGATTGGGGACCAATGACGCTGGTAAGATAGTGCATAATGCATTGGGAATTATCTCATTTAATCCAATGACGAAGCAATATAGTATGAAATCATTTCTTTCGAATGGATTATCAACAGAAGCAACTTTTGAAGTAATCGAATCAAACAAGTCTTTTCATTGGTGGTTTAAGGATGCGCGTGGAGGCACTATTAAATACAAAATAACAATTATGGATAATAACTGGAATGAGGTAGGAGAATATTCTTTTGATGGTGTAAATTGGAGAAAAATACTTGAAATGAACATTAAAAAAGTTGAGTGAAGTTTATAATAAAAAATATTCGCAACATAACATGCAAATAAAGCGGACGCCCCAACAAGTAGGGGCAGCTGCTTTGCAGTGCGGCATTCCAGCAATTAAGCTTTTTGGTACAAAGTAAATTTGCTAAATATATTTTGTAGTTCTAAGAAATGTTTTAATAAATAATAGAAGGTTGTTGATAAGCACCATTCCATTACTGGGGCACCGCTTATCAGCCAAATCGTTAGGGTGAATTAAGTAAATATGAATACACTAAAATATTTGTTATTGTGTTTGCCACTTATTTTTATTTCGTGCCAAGAAGAATCCAATCCGGCTATTTACGAATTGGATTATGGATACTTAATGAAAAGCTGGACGAATTCCTACGAGGAAGAGATAGCGGCTAGTTTAACCAAGATATTTAGACCGAGTAATTATAAAGAGTATCCAAGCTCGTGGTATAGGGAAATATTAAAATTTTCACAGGATGGAACATGTAGTTATTTAGTTCTAGCATCGAATGATGCACATTATTTCGAAAATGGGAAATGGGTTATTGTTGATGGTGCAAAACGTATTATTAGTATTTTAAAACAATCTGGTGCACCGTATAAAAAAATTCAAATTGTAGAGTTGAAGCAAGATATATTAAAATTTGTTTTAGTTGATTAAAAATTAAATTCCCCCTAACGTGCAACTCAAAGCAACCGTATCTTCTATTTATTCTTTTGATAAGGTTATTGAGTTTAGCTTTCTGTAAAAAGCAGGGGACAAGTTTCAGAGTAGGTTTGTTGTTCAAAGTGGATTTACAAAACAAAACAATTTATAAATAAAGGCAGCCGGCATGTTGCCAAGTTAGTTATTGCAGTTATAGGCATCTGGCTAAACGCAAATTAGTTAACGGCAAGAGAACCACAACACACTTGGACGATAAAAACGGTTTGCTCAAATAATATTAGTGAATTAATGAGAATAGAGAATATTAACAGTAACAAGAAACAATACCTTGATTTATTGCTGTTAGCAGATGAGCAAGAGGATATGATTGACAGATATTTGGAAAGTGGAGATATGTTTGCGCTTTACGATGACGACTTGAAGACTGTTTGTGTTGTTGCAGCAATAGACAAAGAAACCTGCGAATTGAAAAACATAGCAACTTATAAAAAATATCAAGGTAAAGGATATGCTAAGGCTCTAATAAAGTTTGTAGCAGAACATTACAAAAACAAATATAAAACAATGCTTGTAGGAACAGGTGAAACTCCTACAATATTATCATTTTATGAAAGTTGCGGATTTGAAAAATCTCATTTTATTAAGAATTTTTTTACCGATAATTACGACCACCCAATGTTTGAAGAGGGAATACAACTTATCGACATGGTTTATCTAAAGAAAAAATTATAGATGCCTGCTGCTAAAAAAAGTATGACCCAATTGCTTCTCCCGTAAAATGCACGGGATAAATTCGAACCGGTCGTAGTGAATGATTTTTTTGGTTTGGCTTCCCCTAAAAAACACGCGGCAAGCATATTTGAATTCATTACAAAAATAGAAAGACAATTATTTATGAGAAGAATTAAATATTTTTTATGCACCTTTTTTATTCTAACATCTTATCTAACAATATATTCTCAAAATTCTGTTCAGAGCGATAGTGTATATATTATTCAGGATAGTGTTTTAATTCCAACAAAAAGCGGTATTAACATTTCTGCAATAATAGTTCGAAAAAAAGTAAATACAACTCCTTTGCCTGCAATTCTATTTTATACAACCTATTATCAGGGTGTAAAGGATGATTTTTTTGCAAAGATTTCGGCAGATAGAGACTATGTTGGAATTGTAGCCTATGCCCGCGGTATTAGAACAGATATAAAGCATTATGCACCTTACGAAAATGAAAAAACAGATGTTTACGATATTATTGACTGGATTAGCAAACAAACTTGGTGTAATGGAAGCGTTGGTATGTATGGGGGAAGTTATACCGGATATTCGCAATGGGCAGCGGTAAAAAATATTCATCCTGCTTTAAAAACTATTGTGCCCCAGGTGGCTGTTATGCCTGGTTTCGATTCTCCTATGGAAAACAATGTTCCCTATGGAAATATTTTAGGCTGGGCAAATGATAACATATACAAAAATAAACCTTACAACAGAGGTTTGGTGTTCGAATGGTTTGAGAAGGGAACTTCCTTTAGAAGTATTGATAGTTTAGGAGGTCAGCCCAATCCTATATTTCAAAAGTGGCAGCAGCATCCCTCTTACGATGACTATTGGCAGTTGATGGTACCCACACCTAAAGAATATGCAAAAATTGATATTCCAATATTATCAACAACCGGTTATTACGACGGTTCACAAATTGGAGCAATTCAATATTTTAAACTGCACAATAAATACAACAAAAATGCTAACCATTATTTTGTTATAGGACCATATGACCATTGGGGGGGACAAGCCAGACCTCAAAAAAATTTAATGGATTACGAAATTGATAGTGTTGCTAACATAAGTATGAGAGATTTAGCTTTTAGATGGCTGGATTATATTTTAAAAGGTAAGCCAAAACCTGAATTACTAAAAGAGAAAGTAAATTATCAGGTAATGGGAACAAATAAATGGAAACACTCCCCCTCGTTGCAGGCAATAAATAATGATACATTGACATTTTACTTAGACCACAAAACTCTTGCGGTTCAAAAGCCAAAAAAGAAGGGGTTCGAAAATCAAACAGTAAATTTTAGAGACAGGGAAAACCAAAACAATTATTATACTCCACAAATATTATTCGACTCGCTTGATGCAAGTAACGGATTGATTTTTAAAACAGAGCCTTTTGAAAACGACTTTACGGTTAATGGTTCCTTTTATGGAAACTTGTTTGCAACCATCAACAAAAAAGATATGGACGTTTCGATGGCATTATATGAACTAATGCCTAACGGGAAATATTTTTTTATTACCCGTTATGTTGGAAGAGCAAGTTATGCCAAAGACAATTCTAAACGGCAGCTTTTAAAACCGAATAAAAAAGAGAGCATTCCATTTAACAATACACGGTTTGTAAGTAAAAAAATAAGTAAGGGAAGCCGTATTGCAATTTTGCTAAATATCAACAAACATCCTTTCGAAATTATCAATTATGGATCGGGTAAACCGGTATCCGACGAGACAATAAAAGATGCAGGTGAACCTTTACAAATAAAGTGGCACAACCAAAGTTTTATTAAAATTCCTGTATGGAAAAATTAATTATAAAGAGATAATGACGCAGGCTTAACAAGCAGTCATATTTGAGCTCTTTGCACCTGCCTGCCGGCAGACAGGTTTAAAAGCCTTACCGCAGAGCACGCAGAGAAGCGCAGAGTCCTTAATTAGCGTCTTTCAGCCGCTCAAGAATGACCCGGAGTCTTTATTTAATAGTTTATTGATATAACAGTGTGCAAAAATGACAATTTTTATGCTGTTTGGGAGATATGTGAAGAATTTAAGAAGTACCGTTTGAGGGAAGAAATAATTAAAGCGCCTCTAATATTGCCCGCCTATACCAGAGGCGTTTTAACCTTTTTAGTTATTTAATACTGGAGCCTCGGTAATGTTTTTAGATCTTTTGAAAAAAGGCTTCATTTCTTCGTACACGGCATTTAAGCCGGCTATTTTTGCCCTGTTGGCTTTAACCTCTCCATAAATATCAAGCGAGGAGCTAAGGCAGTCGCTTCCGGACGCAGTTAAACTGTTATCCACCCCTTCAAAAATTTCGGATAGTTGTGTAAATATTAATGTTAGATTATTGTAAAGCTCGTAATCTTTTTTCAGTTCATTTACATCAATTGAAGGAGAAATAATTTGGGGATACTGTTCGGCTGTTTGAATAGCCATTTGCACAAATGGCTTAAAAGCATTGCCCATTTTGAATAGGGCTTTTTTTTCTTGGGGTGTTAAAGAGATTAGAAAATTAAGTTTACTTTTTACCGCGCCCAAGCTTTGAATAATAACTTCCATATCCGCAGAGGAAATGGCTGCATGGATTCTATCGTTTTCCATGATACGCCTCCCATTTTTTAATTTGCGCACATTTAATTAATGCGGGCAGTTAATAATTATCAAATTATTTTTTTATTGTCAAGGGTATAAAAACTGTACTTTTTTTTAGTGCAGGCAGCTTACCTAATAACAATTTTAGCTATAACCAAAGGGCAAAAAGAGAGATAAAATATTTGCAGCGATGCATGTTTGATACTAAACCATAATTATGCTAAGTTGATATCGTAATAAATATAAACCATTCCACAATACTTACCTGATAATTACATACTTAATATAAATTTTTGTTTAGTACTGTTTTCCTAATCCATAATTATTAATTCAAAATTCATAATTGCTTTATGTTGCTGTGCTGTTATCAAGCGTAAAGTTTGGGAAATTTATTATTAACAAAGAAAAGAGAATCTAAACAACATGTGTCGGAAAAGTAACAGCGGGTTAATTAATAGTTATACAACAAAAATTGAGTAGGTAATGGGAAATATTAAAGAAACTATTTTGACAATAGCATTCGGTTTTTTTTCAACCATTATATTCGGAATGTTACTCTTTGGTAATAATATTTTTGCTAATCATAATTCTCTACTTGTTATTCCAATTTTCGGTTTGTACGGCTCTATTCTATACGCCTCAAAAAAGTATCATAATCTGAAAACTCATTTACTATCTATCTTATTTGTTGTTTTAATAGTATTAGCATTCAGAGGAAAAACTAGTAAGCCTCTTTTTTATCTCCGCGATATTTACCTATTATCCTCTCTTTATTTGGCTATTCTACTTTATTATTGGTTTTTATCAAAATATAGTTCATTACCCACATTTGTTAAGGGATTTTCTTTAGTAGCATTCTTCCCAATTTTATATGGTCTATTTAATTTTTTGTTGCTTATTCTCTTCTATAAAATTGATATAAATCAATTGATTATTTCATTACGAATAAATGTGTATTATTCTATAATTATTAGCATTGGTTTATCATTAGGATTTAGTCTTTTTTCAAAATATAAAAATGCTATAATAAAATTATTTTAGCCGTTGTATAACCTGCAACTCAAATCCGACTGCTGTAATCGGTCGTGTTGTTGGTAGAATTTCTTGTCAGTGAAAATAGATTTTTAAAGTAAATAAATAATATAATCAGTAAAACAAAAAACATTGGCGGCGTAAACCTTTTAGCAGCGGTTTAGTTGCAACGCTGTTATATTGCTAAATAATGAGAAATAAATATTTATTAAATATCACAATATCGTTGTTGTGTTTTTCAATGCTAGGTTGTTATTCTTATAAAAGCATAGGCAATAATTACAAAGACTCTGATCCGATGCTATTAAAAATTAAATTAAAGAATAACGATGTTATGTATCTTAATTACATTATAGCTATAGAGACTATTGAAGACCATATTGTATTCATTGATAATAGATTAGGACAAAACAAAATACTTGTAAAAGATATCCAAGAGATCTCAATAGGAAAATACGATTTAACAAAGTTTTTCCTTAATACGATTTTGATTATTGGAGGTTTATTACTAATACTCTATTTAGTAGTAATGCTATCGTTCTAAAAAATACTCCAATTAAATTATTTACAGAACCAGATGAAACATGGTGGAAACAAAATAGAGGCGTCCATTATAATGATATCAACGAGATTAATCCGGATAGATTTACGACGTTGTTGAAATCATTTGGTAATGCACAAATTGAATTAATAAAGACAGAGAATAAAGGTTACAGTAAGTATAGTAGAAGGCACACACATTGATGGTCCATTTTTGATAAGTATGATTTGATAAGATGGATAAATACTATTGGCAATAACTAAAAGGCAATATAACCTGCAACTCAAACCGTCTGCTGTAATCGGTCGTGTTATTTGTAATTTAGTTTTGTTGTGATAGAATTTTTAAGAAGTAACTAAATAACATAATCAGTAAAACAAAAAATGTTGGCAGCATAAACCGTGCAGCAGCGGTTTATTTGTCACGCCGTTATACCGAAGGAATTTATATGAGAATAGTATTTCTAGCAATTATTTGTTCCCTTTTTATTCTTGGTTGCTCAAAGAGACCACAACATTTTAATTCTGTAACTGAGCAAATAATTGGTGAATGGACAAGGAAACTTGATGATAATCAAGGTGGAATGATGCCGGAAAGTATAACACTGGCATTTAAAGAGAACAATATTTTAGAGCAAATAGCAGAAGGGCACGGAAACTCTCCATTTCGTCAGAATGGGACTTGGGAAATTATTGGCGATTCATTATTTACTAACATTGAGTTAATAGGCAAACATAGTAACATATTTAAAATAAAAGTTGATACACTTTTTGTTTTTGGCAAACTCAAAGATGGCTCTGATTATACTTACAGATATGTTAGGGAATAAAAAATGATAATTAAGAAAACAATAATTACTTTTTCATTATTTGTTTTGATTGGTTATCTATCACTTATTGTTCATGAATTAGGTCATAGCCTTATTTATTATTCATTCAATATGAAGATAAAACAAATAGTAGTATTCCCGGGTTTTGAAATATATCCAGAGTTTGGCAAAAAAATATTTTATAACAAACTTGTCAATGGTTCGGTCAAATTAGAAGATTCATACTATGATGAATCTACTACTAAGTATGGGTTTGCGTTATTTATGGGTAGCGGTATTAATGCAATAATCGCTATGATCGCATCAATTGCACTTTGGTTATTTAAACCAAAACGCATAATGAAATATATCCTGTTGTTTCTAACTCTTTGGGTTTTCGACATTCTTACATATTCATTTAGCAAAGGTTTTAGAGGGCCTGAACCCATTAATGGTTTAGTAATGATGGGAGTATCCTCTTTGTTTGCTTATTTCATAGTAATAACAATTTCTTTATTAACAATCATATCCGCAATGATATTTGTTAAATGGAATTTATTAGTTAAGAAGTTTTAATAAATAACGAAACGGCATAACCCGTTCTTCAATGCCAACCGCCCCGATAAAAAACTTCGGGACAATCTTTAACGTTGCGGTATTTGTTTAGGGGGTGAGATATTTGAAATAAAAGTTGGTGAGAAAGATTTCATAAGTATCTCACCCCTGAAGTTATAAAGTTGCGTTGCAATAGTTAGTTGCTCTTAAAGTGTGGTTAACAAAATGAATTAATAAATAATTATTGGCGTTGGCTTTTCAGTGTTGCATAGTTGTAATGGGCAGCGCGTTAGTTGCCACGTCGTTATAAGGCAGAGATATTCATAATGATTAGTTCCATCAAAATATTTGCTCTTATTCTATTTCTATTTATGGCGGCTACTTGTTATGACCCATCTATTTTAGAATCGAATGATGGAAGTGACATCAAAATATTGTTGCCAAGTAATGAACTATCTGGAATAGTTAAGATAAAAATTGAGATTAGTAGCACTCGCTCTGTCGATTCAATTATAGTAAAAATTATCAATGAAAAATATTCTCTTTATGAATTACCATTTGAAATATTATTCAACACTACAAATTATAAAAGCGGTTCATATTTTATGGAAGTATTGTTGTATCAAAAGGACAAATCGATAAAGCGGAATAGAGTAAATATCCTAATTAATAATATAAACACAACTTCCAAATATGTACATTTTGAAAGAGTTACTTACTTATATAAGAATCTAGTGCTAAAATGGCATAGAAGCTCAAATCCAAATTTTCTGAAATACAAACTATATCAATCAAGTCATGGTAGTAATAGTCAACTAAAAGAAATTGCTGAGTTTTCTAACAAATCGGATACTTCATTTACAATTAATTCTGTCCAAGAAAATCTAAGGTATAATTTCATTCTTTATGATATTGATAAGAATAATAAATATTCACTCCCAGATTCTATTATTGGGTCGTCATTCCCAATTATAGCATATTCTATAAACAAAGGAGGAACTAGTATTGAAATTTACACAATGGACATTGATGGTTATAATAAAAGTCGGCTAACGTATGATGACAGAAGTGATCGGAAAATTGTATTCTTGCCGAACGGGCAAAGTTTTATTTATGAATCTTCCAATTATGGGAAAACAAGAATTAAGCATATGCAAATTGATGGTAAGTTATTAAGGGAGTTGCCATTCGGTGGTTATTTTTTTGCTTTATCCCCAGATGGGAATAATATTGTTTATTGGATTACAGAAGGTCTTTTCTTTACAGATTTCTATGGAAATTATAATATCAGATTAACAAAGGATGGGGGAATTCCTAACTATTCACCCGATGGTAAATGGATTGTTTTTTCTAGATCACAAATTATCAAGAAAATTAAAACTGATGGGAGTGCCGAAATACAACTTACAGAAACAAATATAAAAAATGACAGTCCTATTTTTTCACATGACGGAATGAAAATAGCTTATATAAAACGGTATGATAATTTAAGTAAACTTTCCATTATGAATAGCGACGGTTCTGAAAAAAAAGAATTTAATGTAATTATGGATCGGTCTTTGTTCCATCCGCTGAAATTTAAGTCTGATGACAAGAAATTATTATATCAAAAATTATTGGTAGATAATGGTATTTATGAATTTGACATTATAACCGGTGTTGAGAAAAAATTATCGGAAGGATTTTATCCAAGCTATTCGCCTGACGGTAAAAAAATCTTGTTCACAATGTCGGATTCTAATAAAGATGATATTTATATAATGGATTCAAATGGAACAAATAAAAAGCGACTGACTAATTCAGTTGGTTGGGCAGAAGAAGCTGTATTTCAAATCCTTAAATAATTAATTATTGCCTTATGACCAGCCGCTCAACATCCCGAAAATTCACGGGATTGGCAGAAGAGCCCCGCAGTTGCTGGGTAAACTGTTCTCGCCAGAGGCGAGTAAATTTCAGTGCAACATCCCGACTTCGCTAACACTCGTCGGGACAAGTTTTAATTTGTAATTGTTAGCAGGCAGGTTGTTAGTTGTTAATTGTTAGTTGAATGTAGTTAACAGAATGAATTAATAAATAACTATTGGCATCTGTTTTCATCAAAATATTCGGGGCAAAATAATATAAAGTTATTGCTGTTGGGGGATAAGCGCTTATTGGTAACTTTGTAATGTAGCATATATATAGAGAGTATAAAATGTCGAATATTGTTTATATAGCAACAAGTATAGATGGTTATATTGCAAAAAAAGATGGTGGAATAGACTGGCTTATGGATATTCCCAATCCCAACAATAGCGATTTTGGCTTTAGTGAATTCATAAATAAAATTGATGCTATTGTTATGGGAAGAAATACTTTTGAGCTTGTGTTAACATTCGGCAATTGGCCCTATAATAAACCGGTTTTTGTACTAAGCAAAACAATAAAATCTGTTCCTAAAAATTTGACCGGCAAAGTTGAGATATTAAATAAAAGTCCTCATACGGTTGTTAAAGAGTTGAACTCACGTAATTATTTCAGCCTCTACATTGATGGTGGAAAAACAATTCAGGAATTTCTTAAACAAGAATTAATAGACGAGATAATAATTACAAGAATTCCAATTCTGCTGGGTGAAGGTATTCCACTTTTTGACACGCTTGCCAAAGAACAAAAATATGAACATATAAAAACAGATATAATTAACAATGTGCTTGTAAAAAGTCGTTATAAAAGAATAAGTGGTAAATAATGTTTCATAATCAGCCGGACGCCCAGGATTTGCTAACACTAGTTGGGGCAAGTTTTGTGTTGTAATTGTTATCCTGCCGGGCAGGTTTCAATTCGGCTTAAGCATAAACATCTTATCCCCCAATTTTATTTGGGGCAAACCCTATCAATTTACCTTTACGCACTAATTTTTAGCCGGCAAAAAAAATATTAAAAAAGTAGAGACGCCATATATGGCGTCTCTACAATTGAAACAGAATTTTCAAAAATTTGTAAACAACTGATTGATATGATGCCTCATATGACCAAAGTAATCTTTAATAAAATATTCCAGCGTTGTAGGCTCGTTTGCCGGAACCGTTTTCCATGCAATTTCATCCAGGTTATGAGTAATTCTTTCGTTTGTAAGAATTACTTCGGGAATGCGGCTAATATCGTGAATCAACAAGAAATTAAAACTCTTCCACAATTCAATTAGTGCATGCCAGTTAACTTCCTGATAGCATTGAACACGAACCCATTCATCCTGGTTGTAACCGGGAAAAATTAAATCGTTGCTGAATTGCGCGCGCACAAACCGTTGATGATTGTTTGATGCGGAGTCTATTAAATGGCCAAGAATTTCTTTGCGCGACCATTTATCGTTCTGTTTAGATGAAGCTTCGCCGTCGCTAATCATTTCCAATTTGTCATACGTTTCAAAAAGAAACTCCTTCTGTTCATCCAAAAACTGTTTCATGCTAACACCTACTTAATTTGTTTTTTAATTTCCTCTAAAGCTTTATCAAGCTGAGGATCTTTTTGTTCCAAGCGGTCTTTAAATGTAGTCTTAATGTAAATATCGGGAGTAACACCTGTTAACTCCAAATCTTTTCCATCAAGAGTGTAACATCCCCACGAAGGCAGTCTGTAGAAAGAGCCATCGACAAGCTGTTTGCCAGATGTAAATATAATCCACCGGTAAGTTTCTGTTCCAATTAATTTGCCTAATCCCAATTGCTTAAACCCGGCGGAAGTCATTTCGGCATCGCTTAAACTTTGTTCGTTAATTAAAATAACAATAGGCTTGCCGGCCGGCGCAAAGTTTGGCTGAGGAGCAACTGCACCGCCCCGGTACTGCCAGTTTAAATATGGTTTTTGGCTTAAGAATTTTAGAACAGCATCGTGAACATTTCCTCCGGTGTTGTATCTTAAATCCAATATTAAACCGTCGCGGTAATTAGCTTCGTTTGTCATTTCAATTAAAAAGTTATTTAACTCTCCCCCTCCCATATTCTTCATATGAACGTAAGCAATTTTTTTACCAGATTTATCGTCAACATATTTCTGATTCCAATCCACCCATTCGTCGTACAAATTATTTCTTAACTCGGCAACACTTTGTGGATGAATCTTAACATCATATTTATTGTTTCCGCGCATAAATGTAAGCTTAACCTCTTCGGGGCGGCTTGTGGTTAAAAAGTATTTATCGCGGCATTCGCTTGCATTAACCGGAACATCATCTACGGCAACAAGAATATCACCGGCTTGAATAACGCTTGCTTTTTTATAGGCAGCAGAGTTTTTAACAATATACTTAACTGTATAAGGATTATCATTTTCAAATATAATTCCCGTTTCCATGGTTTCGGTCTTGTAGAATGTTCTCTCCTCTTCACCGTTAGTAGTAAAGCCCATGTGGGATGAGTTTAATTCTCCAAGCATATCGTTAAGCATAACTCTTAGATTGCTTCTGGTTTTTACAAATGGCAAAAACTGTTCGTAATATTTTTTATACTTATTCCAGTTTGCCCCATGAAAATTTCCATCGTAAAAATTCTCTTCAACATTAGCCCATGTTTCGTAAAATATCTGTTTGAATTCCGAAGCCATATTGCGGTTAAACTTTGCTTCCGTTTCAACAGCCGTTAATTTGCTCGAGGCAAAATCGAGCTTATAAATTTTACTTCCGGTTAGAATGTAGTAGTTATCTTTTCCTTTGCTAATTTGATAACCTCCAACTTTTGCTCCTTCAAATTTTTTAGTCTCCTCTTTATCGAATGTCTTTATAATTTTTTGGTAAAGATTATTTCCATCCCCTTCGTGGTTCGAAACAAAAAGAATTCTTGTTTCATCCCCTTTTTGATAAACAAAAGGACTTCCCTGACGGTTTGGCAAAGAAACAATTGCTTCCCATCTATCTATTAATCCTTCATAATCAATTTCCACTTTTAATTTGGATGAGTCTTTCTTTTCGGGAACAAACAATTTATCGAACCGGTCCGATCTATATTCCTTATCAATATTCTGAAGAGCAACCCGGTAAATATCATCGTTCGATGTTCCGCTTGGATAGCTAACATTCAATCGGTCGGTCGAAAAATAGAGGTACTTTCCATCCGGAGACCAAACGGGTGAATCTTCGCTTACACCGGTTTTGGTAATTTCGTAACTCTTCTCGGTTTTAAAATCGTAAACCAAAAGGTCCCGCTCAAAATTGCGTATTGGTGTGTATGCTAAGAATCTATCGTCGGGCGAAAAGAGCGCATCACTTGGATTGAGGGCCCAGAATTCATCTTTTACAATTGTTTTTGAACTGAGTGTTTTTGTGTCCAGAATTTTTAAGTCGGTTCTTCCATTTATGTATGCAACTTTTAATTTGTCGTTGCTAATTATTATGGATTGATTATTCTGACTATCTGAGGTAACCTGTTTTGGTTTACTCTTTCCATCTGCTTTTACAGTAAATAAATTTAGGTAGCCATCCACAGTTTGATTATAAATTAGTGTTTCATCATCAAGCCATAAAACTTCCACAATACGTTCGTTTGGATTAGCATTAATTTGACGAATGAATTTTCCCTCTATATCGGATACAAATAATTCTCCGCGGGAAACAAAGGCCAGTTTTTTACCATCGAACGATGCCGAAAAATTTGAAAGGGCTCCCTTTGTATTATACTCTTGAAAGTTGGCAATCTTAAAGTTGGATAGAACACTAATATTTGCTTTTACAGCTTTTCCACTTTTTACATCGTAAACATAAATTTGGTAGTCTTTTTCAAAAACAACTTTTTCTCCATTGTAGCTTACACGCGGTTTCTTTATGGATTCATCAAACTTGGTAAGCTGTTTCTTCTTTCCATTTTCGAATGTGTATAAGTTGTATTCGCTGTTTGCTTCATCCGAAACAAAAAATATTTTTCCATTCTTATCTATTGTTTGCCAAAAATCTTTTCCATTGTAATCTGTTAACTGCTTATACTCTTTTGTAGCCGGATTATAAAATTTAACATCGGGATTGAAATCTCCTTTATAACGTTTGCGGTGAGCCATGTTGCTGCTTTCCCAAGTATCGTTAAAATAAAATCCTCCGGTAATTGGGTCCTCAACAATATTGTGGGGCCAGTTAAAAAAATGCTCGAATAAACGTATTGGTGTTCCTCCTTCTACAGATACTTTATAAGCAGTGCCGGAGTTATATCTACCGCTTGCAATGTAAACATATTTCGAATCCCAAGACCAGCTTTCAACATTATCGTCCGCAGTATGAAATGTTAACTGCTTTATTGTACCCCCTTCAACAGGAATTAAATAAACATTGTTATTTCCATCCTGATTGCTTGTAAAGGCAATCCACTTTCCATTTGGAGAGTAAACCGGTTTCGATTCAATTCCATCCATTGCCGTTAAACGTAATGCTTTTCCCCCCTCGGTGGGAACGGTCCATAAATCTCCTTCGTAACTAAATACAATCCATTTTGCATCGGGGGATAACGATGGCTCGCTTAAAAAATGCTCTTGGCTTTGAGCAAATAAATTAATTAACAATACCATCATCAGTAAAAATACTTTTCTCATTTTTCACCTTTAAAGAATTAAGAATGTTGTGCTTTTATTTGGCTGCTAAAATCTATTCTATTTAGATGAATAAATAAATACTAATTTCTTTGTATTTTTTGATGCGCTAAAAAGAGAAGGTAGATGAATTCCCCGGTAAATTTCAAAAAAGATAAATGCTCATGCGGATTTGACCGGACAAATTTAAACGTTGTGCACAAGTGCAACTATTCCTCTTTTGGAATGATATTATACTGGATTGGAATTAGCGCCATGCCTATAAGGGTAAATTTTGAATGCTCAAAGTGTGGCGAAATTATTGAAAGCACCAATGAAGCGGAAGTATTAAAAAAATTTGTAGGGCGCTAGCCCACGTATTTAAATGTGGGAATAAATTAAAAATTAATAACAATGTTATACAAGGGGACTATTCCCTAATAAATTGAATTTGGAGGAATACAATGCACAAAGAAATGATTTTAGAAAAGATTGACCAGGCAGTAAAGATTTTAAACGAAAAGAATATTGATATGTGGATGATTTATGTGAGGGAAACCGGCAACATGAAAGATCCTATGTTGGATATGGTTGTTGGAACCGGGGCAACATGGCAAAGCGCTTTTATAATTACCAAAAGCGGAAACACACATGCGGTTATTGGTTCTTTGGAACATGAAAACATGAAGATGGTGGGAACATACCAAAATATTCATCCCTATTTGAAATCTGTAAAAGAAGATTTAATAAAAGTACTGGATATGTATAAGCCATCGAAGATTGCAATAAATTTTTCGCGCAATTCAACTTTGGCAGATGGAATGCCTCACGGCTTGTATCTTGAATTGGTGGATCATCTTAAAGAAACAAAATATGCAAACGCATTAATTTCATCCGAAGAAATTGTTGCGGCGTTGCGCGGAAGAAAAAGCGCTACTGAACTTGACTTGATGAAGAGAGCTATAAAAGAAACATTGTTAATATTTGATGAGGTTACAAAATTTTTAAAACCTGGAGTTACCGAAAAAGAAGTTGCACAATTTGTATTGGATATTTGCGCAAAGAAAGGATTTGAAACTGCTTGGGATGTTGAACATTGTCCAGCGGTTTTTAGCGGTCCAGATACTGCCGGCGCTCATGCAGGACCAACAGACCGGGTAGTTCAATGCGGGCATGTTGTAAATATGGATTTTGGAGTTAAGTATAATGGTTACTGTTCCGATCTTCAAAGAACCTGGTACATTTGTCATCCTCACGAAGATAAAGCACCCCAGGCTGTTCTTCATGGTTTTAATACAATTGTAGAATCCATTACAAAAGCGGGTAATGAATTAAGGCCGGGTAAAAAGGGTTACGAAATTGATGAGGCCGCACGTCATTACATTCAAGTAAAAGGTTACGAAGAATATCCTCACGGATTAGGTCATCAGGTTGGCCGCTTTGCTCACGATGGGGGCGCTCTGCTTGGTCCAAAGTGGGAAAGATATAACAACCTTCCCTATTTGGAAGTTGAAGAGGGAAATGTTTTTACATTGGAACCCCGCTTAACAATAAAAGATTATGGCATTGCAACAATTGAAGAGGAAGTTGTTGTAACAAAAGATGGGTGCGAATATTTATCTCCTCGTCAAACAGAAATATATTTAGTAAAATAGACTTACCAAAAATCTCTTTAAAGGCGATGACTTCATCGCCTTTTTTATTTGCCTCTTTTATTTTTTTTAGGAATAATTAAAAATTTTCATTAGCTTGATTTAGCAATAGGACTAATTAATCCGAATGACATAATGAGTATTACAGATTTTATTCTTCAAAACTAATTTATGGTATTAAGAATAATGCAATTGAATATGACTTTATATAGTTTATGTCAGAAAATAAATTCCAATTCCCCTATCTATTCCTCCAAAGTTTCCCATTCCTCCATTAATAACGTTTATAAGAAAACAAAACTGAAGAGAAATTATTTGAAATTTTGACTCGTTTGTATTGACGCCATTTGGGCTTTGATGTTATTGTTTTTGTTAGGATTGTAGTTTTACTATAAAACCCCACTCAATAATAATTATTGGAGAACTATGGAAGATTCAATTAATAAGAAAGGTGGCAGAAGAAATTTTCTTAAATATATAATTAATGGAGGACTATTTGGTTTTGGTCTTTCAATATTCTACCCACTCATTTCATATCTAAAACCCCCAAAGCAAGAGGATGTTGAAGTTGCCTCGGTATCTGCCGGTAAACTTGATGCAATAGCAAAAGATTCTGGAAAAATAATTCAATTTGGTACCCGTCCTGTTCTTTTAATTCGCTCTCCTAACGATAAGTTAATAGCATTGGATGCCGTGTGCACACATCTGGATTGCACCGTTCAGTATATTAAAGAAGAGGGGGTAATTTTGTGCGCTTGCCATAATGGTAAATACGATTTGACCGGAAAAAATATTTCGGGTCCTCCTCCAAAACCATTACAGCCATACAACGTTGCAATTAAAGGTGACGAAGTAATTATTTCTAAACAATCTTGAGCCTATAATGAAAAGATTAATGAAACAATTTTACGATTGGGTAGATGAAAGAGTAAAACTTGAAGACGTTGTTAAATTCATGGGCAAAAAATATGTGCCTGTTCATCGTCATTCAGTTTGGTACTATTTTGGGGGTATCACTCTTTTCCTCTTTATCATTCAGGTAATAACCGGAATTCTTCTATTATTTTACTATAAAGCAAGTTCGGAATTAGCATTTGAGAGTATACAATTTATAATGTCCAAGGTTAAGTTCGGCTGGCTTGTACGTTCAATTCATGCCTGGTCTGCAAATCTTTTTATTCTTGCTGCATTCATTCATATGTTCAGCGTATACTTCGAAAAATCTTATAGAAAACCGAGAGAAATTACATGGATTACCGGAATGCTAATGTTCTTTTTAGGGTTAGGATTCGGATTCAGCGGTTATCTTCTTCCCTGGAACGAAGTATCCTATTTTGCAACAAAGGTCGGTTCCGATATTCTTGGTGCCATTCCTTTTGTTGGAGAAGAATTAAAAATATTTATGCGGGGAGGTGTGGATGTAACCGGTGCTACACTTTCACGCATGTTCGGTTTTCATGTTGCTCTTTTTCCTGCAATCTTTTCTTTCTTTCTGATTATTCATCTTCTTTTAGTTCAAAGGCAGGGAATTAGTCAGCCGATGGAAATGGAAGGAAAAGAAATAGATGAAGAGAAAAAAATGCCCTTCTTTCCAAACTTCTTATTAAGAGACTTACTTCTTTGGTTAATAGTTTTAAATATACTTGCCATACTTGCTGTTTTCTTCCCATCGGAGTTAGGACATAAGGCAGATCCATTTGCTTCTTCGCCAACGGGAATTAAACCGGAATGGTATTTCTTGTTCATGTTTCAAACCCTAAAATATTTTCCGGCTCATGTTTTATTTATAGAGGGGGAAGTGCTTGGCATTTTACTTTTTGCTGCTGCTGGAATTTTATGGCTTATGGTTCCCTTTTGGGATAAGAAAAGTCCGAAAGGATTGAAAAACCGTTTTGTTAACTATCTAGGATTATTTGCCGTCATTTTCATTATTGTATTAACAATTCTTGGATGGCTATTATGAAACATATATCTAAAATTTTATTTGGCGCTCTGCTCTTATCATTCATCAATTTATATCCTCAAACCAAATTGGTGCAGGATCAATGTTTCGTTTGCCACGATTCAAACGGAGATAAGGTTGCGGCATTATTCAAAAAAGATGTTCACTTTTCAAAAAACATTTCATGTTCCGGATGTCATGGTGGAAACAGCAAAACAGATGATATGGATGCGGCAATGAACGCTAACAGTGGATATGTTGGTGTTCCTAAAGGGGATCAAATAAGTTTGCGATGCATTAATTGCCACGCCAATGCCCAAACAATGAAACAATATGGTTCCTCTTTGCCAACAGACCAATATGAGATGATTCAAAAAAGTGTTCACTGGCAAAAATCCACAAAAGGTACCGAACATATACTTCAATGTACTACGTGCCATAATGCCCATGGAATAGCAAAAGTAAATAACCCGGCTTCACCGGTATATCCTTTAAATCTTCCTGCAACATGTTCAAAGTGTCATAGCAATGCTGTTTTTATGCGTTCTTATAATCCCTCTTTGCCGGTAGATCAGTATCAAAAATATAAATCGAGCGTGCATGGAGTTCGCAATTTAAGCGGAGACCCAAAAGCTGCTGTATGTTCAAGCTGTCATGGAAGCCACTATATTCTAAAAGCTACGGATTTTAAATCGAAAGTGTATCCAATAAATATTCCCTCTACATGTGCTGCTTGCCATAGTAATGCAGAATATATGAAAGCTTATAAGATACCCACAGATCAATTATCAAAGTATACATTAAGCGTTCATGGCAAAGCATTATTTCAAAAGAACGATCTTACAGCTCCAACATGCAATAGCTGTCATGGAAATCATGGGGCAACACCTCCCGGAGTCGAATCAATTTCAAAAGTATGCGGTACCTGCCATGTATTGAATGCCCAATTATTTTCTGCAAGCCCTCATAAACAAGCGTTCGATAAAAGAAATTATCCCGAGTGTGAAACATGCCATAAGTACCACGATATTGTAACGGCATCGAACGAATTACTGGGAGTAGATAAAGGAACTGTTTGTGCAAGGTGTCATTCCGAAAAAGAAAACAAAAAGGGATTTGCAATTGCCAAACATATGAGAAGTTTAATAGACAGTTTGGAAAGTGATACTAAGATTGCAAAAGAATTGGTAAACATTGCCGAGCAAAAAGGAATGGAAGTTAGCGATGCAAAATTCAATCTAAGGGATGCTAATCAGGCACGGCTTGAATCCCGAACAATGGTTCACTCTATAGACATTGTAAAATTCAGGGAAATTGTAAACAATAAAGGATTAAAGACAACCGCAAAAGTTAAAGCAGAAGCGCAAAGTTCAATTGATGAATTCTTTTTTAGAAGATATGGATTAGCCGCTTCGGTATTAATTATTTCTCTGCTGGCTTTAGCTTTGTTCTTTTACATAAGGCAAATAGAAAGTAAAAAAAATGGATAAATATATTTCACAATATAAATCTCCGAGGTAAAAATGAGTACATCCATAGATAAAAACGACCTTGGCGCATTTGAAGAAAGGTTGAATAAATTAGAAGAAAGACTTATTAAAATTGAAAAAAGGCTTGAAGCAAGTGGCGAGATAGCAGATTACACTGCCGAACCGGATGAACAAACAACCGTTCAAGAGACCGATGATGAAAGAGAAGAGCGGTTCGAATCTACAATTGGGCAATCTTGGATGGCTTTAATTGGAATTATTGTAATTGTTGCCGGCTTATCTATTTCTCTTTCACTTTCTTTCGAATCACTTCCGGCCATTCTTCCCTCTGCAGTAGGATTTTTACTTACCGGTGTGCTGTTTGGATTGTCTATCTTTTTGAGAAACAACTACTCCGATATTTCAAAATATCTGGTTGGTGGAGCAATGTTTCTTTTTTATTTCAGCACGTTACGGCTTTATTATTTTGGAAAAGAATCCGCCATTGAAATGCCCGGCACATTAATTATTCTGCTTACACTAGTGGTAATTATCAACACTTTAATTTCACTAAGAAAAAAATCTATTTACCTTTTTTGTATATCGCTAACATTAGGATTAGGCACCACACTCTTAAGCAACAATATATTATATCTTTACCTGGCACTTACCGTAATATCTGCATTAAGCACATTCTTTAAAACAAAGATGGAATGGGCAGGCATAGCAAATTATTTTATGCCTCTTACATTCTTAACACATATTGTATGGCTTCTTATAAATAAAAGCATTCTAGTGGAAACCGAGCTGTTATCATCCTCGCTTATCAATTCCATTTTTGCTCTTATTTACAGTCTTATATACTTCTTCAGTAATTTAATTAAAAAAGAAAATGAAAAAGAAACTATAGCCAATGGGGTTTATTCATTTTTTAATTCCGGTTTTGTAGTATTAATAATTTTTGTAATTACTACCATATTAAAATTAGAGAGCACTGCATGGCATTATTTTATTGCTTCAATAGTTTTTATGCTTTTTGCGGTTGCATTATGGATTAAAGAAAAGAGTAAGTTTTCTACGTTTTCGTATGCCATGATTGGATACTTTGCATTAAGCTTAGCAATAATCTCTCTAAACATTCCAAATTATTTAATTTGGTTATGCTGGCAAAGTTTGCTTGTAATTGCAACGGCTGTTTGGTTCCGATCTAAATTTATTGTTGTTGCCAATTTCTTTATTTACGCTCTGGTTCTTTTAACATATTATATAACTATAGATTCTGTTTCTGTTTTTGCATTAAGCTTTGGTATTGTTGCCCTTGTTAGTGCAAGAATTTTGAATTGGAACAAAAGCCGTTTGGAATTAACGACAGATCAGATGCGGGTAGTTTATTTGGCCAGTGCCTTTTTTGCTTTGCCTTATACATTATATTTTACGGTGCCTCAAAATTTTATTAGCCTTTCGTGGATAGCACTTGCGGTTATATATTATGTTTTAAGCCTTGTATTAAAAAACAATAAATACCGTTGGATGACCATTTACACCTTTTTATTAACAATAGTTTATGTTACCATTATGGCATTCACAAGCCAGAACACAACATATAAAATAGTTTCCTTTCTAGGATTAGGAGCAGCGCTAATTACAATTTCCATATTCTACACCAGAAAAATGAGAAAGAAATAATACTGGTTCATTGATAGTGCAAGCAGTTTAATTTAATGGAAAGCCGCATTAATAAGCGGCTTTTCCATTTGTGATAATTTCTACGAATGCCGAGATAAAAAATTTAAGTATCCTATGCCATTCCCAAAAAATAAGCAAAGTACAGTTCAGAGATTTTGATATTTAAGATCTTGCAGGGTATAACAATTATACATTAACTCACTTTTGAAAATAGGTTTAACTTCACCATCTTTGTTATTAATAAAATGGTTTAATATGGCAACTCCAACAAAAATAAAATTGCACAAACAGGAAACACTTGAAATTGTATGGGATAGCGGGCGGGTTACTAACTATCCTTTACGCTTTTTAAGGGAGGAAACTCCGGATGCCGGCAACAAGGGGGAAACAATTCTTTGGAAACATTACCCTGCAAACCATAAAGGAGAAGTTAAACCGGAAGGGTACCAGATAGAAAAAATTGATATGGTGGGTAACTATGCAATTCAAATAAAATGGAAAGATGGTTACGACTTTGGAATTTACTCGTGGGATCTTTTACTAAGATTTGCAGACTACTTAGATGTGAAAAATAATTTACATCAAGATTTCGATCATCATTAATCCAAAGCGAAGCGAAAGATCTTCTAAAATTATTTGTTTAGAGATTTTTCGCTTCGCCCGGTAACAATTATAATAATTTCTTAACCTTTATTTCCAATTCTTCTTTGGTTAAAGCACCAACAAACCTTCCGGCAATCTTTCCCTGTTTATCAATAATAAACATTGTTGGAATGCTTTCAATTCCTCCATACATCTGTGTAACTGCCTGGGTAAAATATGCTACCGGATAATTTATTTTATATTCTTTAACAAAAGGCACTACATCACTTTTAGTATCTCTTCCCCCATCGGTATCAACAGAAATACCAATAATTTCTACACCTTTGTTTCCATATTTCTTTTTGAACTCTACTAATTCAGGAATTCCCTTACGGCAAGGAGGGCACCATGTTGCCCAGAAATCCAGAATTACAACTTTACCCTTTAGGGAAGAAAGTTTAATTGTTTTTCCATCTGTAGTTGGTAATGTAAAATCGGGCGCGTCAACTTGCCCCTGTTGAGATTCGGGAATATAGTTTGGTGGATAAGGACCGCTAGGCTCGCTTCCGCCGAATAAATAATCGAAATTGTTAAATACAAAAAGAAGAAGAATTACAGATATAAAAATGCCTGTGTAAATACGGCTTCTATGTTGTTTGCTCAATGGCTGGGCAACCGGTTTCTTTTTGGATTGTTCTTGAGGTTTAGTTTCTTTCATTATAGCTCCTTTATATACTCTTTCAAAAATAGTTATTTTAATTCATTCAAAAAAAATCATCCTAATTAACAATCAGGTTCATCTCTTCAACTTATTTGTCAATTGTATCATTATTAAATCTCTTTTTCTTAGACTGCAGCAAGTGGACTCAACAATCTTATTCCACGACTTCTTAAATAGTTTACAGCCTCTTTAAGTTCCCTTTTCATAATTTCAATTTGCATGGTTATCATCGGGTACTACTTTTTTCTTTGAGGGCATAGAAATAACAAAGCCCGCCAAAGCACCATACAAAGTAGATATCCAAGGATTGCTTGTAATTGGGCATGTGCCGGTTCTGCATCCAATAAAATAGTAATAGGCAAAACCCAATGCCCCGCCTATAACTGATGCGGCTAAACGCCGGAATATCGGTTTATTTATTATTTCCATTAAATACTTTCTTAATGATTTATGATAATAAGATGAAAAACATTACAAAAAGATTCAGCTATTTTCTCCCCTTTCCCCATTCAAGCACTTCAACTTTTACATTAGTAATTCCGGCATTAACCATCTCCAATTCCTCGGCGGTTCCTAAACTTAAATCAATAATTCTATCCGGGCGCAACGGCATTTTATCGTTAATACGCAAAATTACACTTTTACTATTGGTAAGATTAGTAACCTTAACAATTGTACCCATTGGGTAAGAAGGGTGAGCTGCCGAAATTCCATACATATCGTAAACTTCGCCGCTGTAAGCAATCTTGGAATGAAAATCGTCTGCGTAAAAAGAAGCTACGCCGGTTTGTGTTTCTAAAATAGAGGAATTTGAATATTTGGAATAGCTTTCTATTGCAGGCTTAAACCTGCTTGGCCGGTTTGCTCTATTTGCAAAGCGCGGAGTTCCGCATGCTGTAATTACAATTAAAAGAATGAATACAGTAAATATTTGTGATGCAAATTTCATCGAATAAAAATTTAGTTGCATTAAGATAATAAAGAAGCCGGCTTAAAAGTAGTATAATATATTTTCTGTTTTTACGAGAGGGGAAAAAATTGTGTGTGCCGTTTAAGCACACACAATCTATTCTGGCTAGTTTCCTATAAAAAATGAACAGTTTTAATTCTGCTGAATATTACTAATTATTTTCATCCGGAATAAATTATCTAATAGGCCCGGTAGCCAAAACTGTTAATATATCTTGCATCAATTGGAATTGCTCTTTCAACACTGCTGAGTGTTCCAAAAATTCCAAGCCCTCCGTTGATATTAGAAAACTCCGGCTGAGTAACTCTAACCGAGAATTCATCAAGAAAAGTTTTTTGCGCGGCGTAATAAATGGCCAAGTTTCTATCCAGAACGAATAATCTAAAATAGGCTTTATCAATAATGTAATTGCTTTTATTTGGGTCATCTGCTCCAATTTCTAAAAGAGCTTTACGAACATAAAAAGTATCGAAATTAATATTTGTATTGTTCGTTTGAATTGATGGATATAATGAATACTCGCTGCCATCCTGATTATAAACAAGATAGGGCACTTTTTTTATCATCTTAATGGCTTTTCCATTTTGAATTTTGGAATAACTTATATAAAGTTCGGGCACATAGTAAAAAACACTTTCTTCGGCTGTTTTTAATGCACTCCAGCTAAAATTAAGATTTCGTCCCTGTATTCCCTTTGGCAGTGTGTATGATATTGTATTAATTAAGTAGGGGGAAAGATTATAAACTTTCGATTCCGCTTTTAAAACTTTTCCATTTGGAAGCACAGCTTCAATTGTTACTTTGCTGTCCCGTTCCGGTTTAAAACCTTTTAGGCTGTAAAAATTAAGAGGGGTTTTATATCTGGAATCTTGAGCACGCTGAATTACGGTATCTTTGAATAAATATGTTTTCTGCTCGGCAAAATAAGTTAAACTAATTTTTGCCCCTTTAATAAATGGATCAACACTGTTTGTCATAGGGTCGTAACCATCAACATCGTATGAACGGCTAATGGTAGCAATTTGAACTGTGGAATCGTTTCGGATAACACAATTGAGGGAATAAATACTTTTAAGTTCCGCTTTAGGACTTACTTCATCGTCGCACGAATAAAAAGTCGTTAAAGAAACTCCAAGCACTAACAATAGAAGTAATTTTTTCATAATTCCGCCTTTATATTAACAGAAGGTAAAAATGGAAGCATATTAACTCTTTCTCCATTGTCTCTTCTAAAATAAAATAGATTGTCTCTATCGTAAGCATTCAATACGCTAAAATCCACGCTTAGTTTAACAAACGATATCTGTAATTTTTTTGAAATACTTAAGTCCAAACGGTGATAGTCGGGTAATTTTCCTTTATTCATATCTGCCAGCAAAACAAAAGGATTGTAGGACTCGAGCATATTTGTGTTTCCGCCAAGCTGATCGAAAGAAAGTTTATCGTAGTATCCCGCAATTTGAGTAAATGGCAATCCGGTTGTGTAGGTCCATGCGCCGCTAACTGCCCACCCTGCGCCTAGACTAATTTCCAAAGAGAGATTGATATTATGCCTAGAATCGTAACGAGGGGCAAATTCAACTCCTCTAATATTTTTAAAGGCGTACATTAGTGAATATGAGCCGTTAAAAGTAAATGGGGCCAGCATATATTTGCTTTGAAATTCAAAACCGTAGGCACGGCCTGAACCGGATATTAAATCTGGGTCGGTTTCAAAATATTTTTGATCGTTTACAACTGCCAAGTTTTGCATGTATTTAAGATATCCCTCTAATTCAAAAGTTAAATTAGCAGAGGGATTAATTTCAATTCCGGCAATGTAATGTAATGCGTTCGATGGTTTTAAATATAGTGGTGTAATAATCCATGGCTCAAAAATAGTTACAACTTCGTTTTCATCCGAAACTGTAACAAGGTCCTGCATAAAAATTCCCCACGAACCTTTAATAGCAAATTCGGGAATAGGTCTAATTGTTAGGCTAGCTCTTGGCTCTACAAAAGAGGAGGTACCTCCACCGGCTAATCTTGTTCCGTGAATACGAGCGCCCAAATCTGCACCAAGCCAGTTAAAACGCAAGAATTTATATTTCACATAAGCGCTAACACTAACTCCTTTTGTTTCGCTAACAAAAGATTGCCCTCTAAAATTTTCGGTGCTTAATTTTGTATTTACTTCCGAAAATTTAAATCCTCCGTTCAATTCATCTTTACTTTCAAATATGTAATTAAAATCCACTCTCATGCTCATATCTGTAATGGAATTTTTAATTCCCTTTCCCCCACTTTCGTTTGGAATTCGTTCCCCTTCAAAATTGCTTAAAGATATATCCAGTTGATAGAATAAGGGGGAATCGGAAACCTGAAAATAATTGAAGCTGAATACGTTATTGCTCCACTTGAAATCTTCACGCTTAATGTTACCGTTCATAATTTTATCGCTGCTTATAAAAGCGCTTAAAGAAAATTTAGCATCTTCCATAAATACATCGTCGGAGTAATTTACTTTTGCAAAGATGTCGTAAAAATCCGCAGGGATAGTATTGTTGTTTCTGAATTTTTTTAAGACAACATCGCTGTAATTTTTTCTTCCGCTTAAAATAAAGGACCCGCTTGGAATTGGACCTTCAACAAATACTTTTGCCGTTAAAAGACTGGCAGCGGCTTTTGCACCAAAATTATTTTTGTTGCCATCCTTTGTAACAACTTTAAGAACGGATGAAAGTCTGTTGCTGAATTCGGCCGGAAATCCTCCTTTATAAAATTCCATAGAGCTAATAATATCCGGATCTAGCGAGCTGAATATTCCCAAAGCATGAAAAGGATTATAAACCGGGGCATTGTCTATTTGAACAAGATTTTCATTGCTCGCGCTTCCTCGAACATAATATCTTGCAGATACATCGCCACCTGTTTGCACACCCGAAAGACTTTGAATAGAGCGAAAGATATCCAGTTCAACCCCTTTGGGTAAAGTTTCAAGATCGCGAATTGTTATTTTTTTTAAGCTAAGATCAAGTTCATTTTCTTTATTAACTCTTTCTCCAACTGTTTCTATTGCTCTAAGTTGAATGCTCGAAGAAACCAGTTGAGCCTTAATTTCGTTTACTTTATTAGGCTCTATAAACTGAGAAAATGTTTTGGAAGTATATCCTATAAAAGAAACTATAACAGAAATTCTTTTGTATGGTAGAGAGGCAATTACAAAGTATCCCCTATTATCTGTTGTAGCTCCTCGGTTAAGTTCTTTAATAACAATGTTTGCGTATGGCAATGCTTCTCCGGTTAGAGAATCTGCAACAAATCCTCTAAGAATACCGGCGTTTTGAGCTTTGGTTTCGTTGCAAAAAACCGAGATTAAAAGTGTGAATAAAAATATTTTAAAAAGATTGCTGCAACGGGCAGAGGATAGTATAGAATTTGTCAATTGATAAACCTCTCTGAATTTGGAAATCAACTTAATTATGGATGGAGACACTGTCAATGTAAATTAAAGGGTACAAAATCTCAAATGGAGGCAAAAAAAAATTCCTCAATTGCAAAAAATAGGTTTTGCCTAATCATATTTTTTTTTAGTTTCGCAATGGTTTTTGAAAATTTCCTCTCCCCCATTTTTCCATAAATATTTAGGAGCACAAAGCGAATTGAACAAAAAAATCCGCATGCCCAAACCAGCCGCAAAGTTAATTTTAAAAGATGGAAGTGTCTTCGAAGGAAAGTTATTCGGTTCTGCAAAATCTGTTGCCGGTGAAGTTGTTTTTAATACGGGAATGGTTGGATACCCCGAAACTTTAACAGATCCCTCTTACACAGGACAAATACTAGTTATGACTTACCCATTGGTAGGAAATTACGGTATTCCTTCGATGATAAGTAATAACAATATCCCTCAAAATTTCGAGTCGAATAAAATTCAAGTTACCGCATTAATCGTTAGCGAGCAATCGGAATGTTTTAGCCATTGGAATGCAACTGAAAGCTTGGATGAATGGTTTACACGCTTTGGCATTCCAGGTTTATGCGGAATTGATACAAGAAAATTAACTAAAGTTCTTCGCGAGCATGGAACAATGCTGGGCAAAATTGAGATAACCGAAAAGGTTAATTACTATAATCCCGACCTTGATAATCTTATAGAAAAAGTGACTATACAAAAAGTTGAAGAGCATGGTAAAGGTAAAAAAAGAATTTTATTAATTGACTGCGGCTGTAAAAAAAGCATCCTTACTAATTTACTGGATAGAAAAGTTTCTGTTCTAAGGGTTCCCTACAATTACGACGTTGATAAAGAAAATTTTGACGGGGTTTTACTTTCGAATGGTCCCGGCAATCCGGTTGTATATACACAGCTAGTAGAGACGGCAAAAAAATTAATTCGTAAGCAGGTGCCTACATTAGGAATTTGTATGGGGCATCAAATTCTTTCTTTGGCTGCCGGAGCCAAAACATACAAATTAAAATATGGTCATAGAAGCCAAAACCAGCCTGTAAAAGAAGTTGATTCGAATAAATGTTATGTAACTAGCCAGAATCACAGTTTTGCAGTTGATACAAAAACATTGCCTCGCGGCTGGTATCCATGGTTCGAAAATTTAAATGATTACTCCAACGAAGGAATGAGACACGAAAAGCTTCCTTTTTTAAGCGTCCAGTTTCATCCCGAGGCCGCACCTGGACCGGTGGATTCCTCGTTTGTATTCGATGAATTCTTAAAAATGGTTAAGTAATTTTTAGATGCAGCATTTGCAGCTGCGTTTTTTATAGTTAACTCAAAATAAAATTTTATATAAAGCAAAAAGGCAAAATGAAAGTAAAGAAAGTTTTGATTATTGGCAGCTCTGCATTAAAAATTGGAGAGGCAGGAGAATTCGATTACTCCGGATCGCAAGCAATAAAGGCATTTAAAGAAGAGGGAATTTATACTGTTCTAATTAATCCAAACATTGCTACAATTCAAACTTCGGATTATTTGGCAGATAAAGTTTATCTGCTGCCAATTAATACTCATTACGTAGAGCGAGTAATTCAAAAAGAAAAACCGGATGGAATTATTCTTGGCTTTGGCGGGCAAACAGCACTCAACTGCGGTCTTGCTCTTAACAAAGAGGGAATTCTAAAAAAATATAAAGTAAAGGTTCTGGGCACTCAAATAGATGCAATTGAGAATACAGAAGACCGTCAATTGTTCTGCAACAAGCTTGCTCAAATTGATGTTAAGTTTCCTCAAAGCAATGCGGTTGGTACTGTTGAAGAAGCAATTGAGTTTGCAGAGCAAATTGGTTTTCCGGTAATAATAAGAATTGCTTACGCGTTGGGTGGATTAGGAAGCGGAATTTGCCGAAATAAAAGTGAAGTTAAAAAGCTTGCAGCTAAAGCTTTGTCCTACTCCTCTCAAATTTTAATTGAAGAATATCTTGAAGGATGGAAAGAAATTGAATATGAAGTGGTAAGAGATAAATATGATAATTGCATAACTGTTTGCAATATGGAAAACATTGACCCCATGGGAATTCATACCGGAGAAAGCATTGTTGTTGCGCCAAGCCAAACATTAAGCAATAACGAATTTCATATGCTTCGCGAAGTTGCTATTAAAACAATTCGCCATCTTGGAATTGTTGGCGAGTGCAACATTCAATATGCGCTTAGTCCCTACGAACAAGATTACCGAGTAATTGAAGTTAACGCGCGTTTATCTCGAAGTTCCGCACTGGCATCAAAGGCAACCGGCTACCCTTTGGCTTTTGTTGCGGCAAAACTTGCCTTAGGTTACGGTCTTCACGAATTACCTAACTCTATTACCAAAACTACAAAAGCATTTTTTGAACCGGCTCTTGATTATATAGTTATTAAAGTTCCCCGATGGGATTTAAAGAAATTCCGTTTAGTTACACGCAAGCTTGGCTCTTCAATGAAATCCGTTGGAGAAGTAATGGCCATTGGAAGAAAATTTGAAGAGGCTATTCAAAAGGCAATGCGCATGCTGGATATTGGGGTTGAAGGTTTAACAGCCAGCCGAACAAAAGTAGAGTTCGAAGAATTGGAAGAGGCTTTACGAAATCCTACAGAGGAAAGAATGTTTGCGGTTGTTCAAGCTTTAAAACAAGGTTACTCTGTGGATTGGATTCATTCCTTAACTCACATTAACAAATGGTTCCTTTTTAAGATTCAGAATATTGTTGGAATAGAAAAGAGAATTGAAAATTCAACCAAAGCAATTCCAAAAGAACTTTTGCTAGAAGCTAAACAGCATGGCTTTAGCGACAGACAAATAGCTAACGTAATAGGCAAAGATGCCCACGACGTTTATTTGCTTCGACAAAAATACAATTTGCATCCTTTCATTCAGCATATAGACACACTTGCAGCCGAGTATCCCGCAAAAACAAATTACCTATACCTTACTTATAATTGCACGGGGCACGATTTCGAATTCAAACTTAAGGATAGCATTGTAATTCTTGGCTCTGGTCCATACAGAATTGGAAGCTCTGTGGAATTTGACTGGTGCTGCGTTAACACCGGCAAGACATTGAGGGAGTTAGGCTATAAAACGGTTATGATAAACTGCAACCCCGAAACCGTAAGTACAGATTATGATGAAAGCGATGCCCTCTTTTTTGAAGAACTGACAACAGAAACAATTTGGGAAATTTACAGTTCCATAAAAGCAAAAGGGGTAATAGTTTCGATGGGAGGACAAACTCCAAACAACATTGCTCTAAAGCTTCATAATGTTGGAATAAAAATTTTAGGTACATCGCCAGAATCTATAGACATTGCAGAGAACCGAAGTAAGTTTAGCGAAATGCTGGATGAGCTCGAAATTGGTCAGCCGGAATGGAGTAAGCTTTCGGCAATTCCCGATGCTGTTAAATTTGCTAACAATGTAGGATACCCGGTACTTGTTCGACCATCATATGTATTAAGCGGTGCGGCAATGGCTATTGCAACAGGTGATGTAGAGTTAATTAAATTTCTTCAAAAGGCCGTTGATGTTTCTCCGGAACATCCTGTTGTAATTTCTAAATTTTTGGTAAACGCAAAGGAACTAGAGTTTGATGCAGTTGCACAAAATGGAAAAATTGTTTGCTCGGCAATTAGCGAACATGTTGAAAATGCCGGGGTTCATTCCGGTGACGCTACTTTAGTTCTTCCTGCTCAAAGAACTTACCTTGAAACGATGAGACAGATTAAAGAATTTTCGGCAGACATTGCAAAGTCGTTGAATATAAACGGTCCTTTCAATATTCAGTTTTTGGCAAAGGACAATAAAGTAAAAGTAATAGAGTGCAATTTGCGCGCATCCCGAAGTTTTCCATTTGTATCGAAGACATTGAAAAATAATTTTATAGACAAAGCGGCAAAAGTTATTGTTGGTAAAAAAGTAGAGAAGAGCGAAGACATTACATTCGGTTTCGATTATGTTGGCGTAAAAGCTCCCGAGTTTTCTTTTACACGTTTGGAAGGAGCCGATCCTACAACCGGTGTAGAAATGGCATCTACTGGAGAAGTTGCCTGCTTAGGTCAAGATTTTGATGAAGCCTTTTTGAAATCTCTTACTTCGGTAGGTTTTAAGTTTCCTATTAAAGGAATTTTAATTTCCTCCGGTACAATAGAATCGAAAACGGAATTGCTTGAGCCGGCACGACAGTTTATTAAACTTGGAATTAAATTTTACGCAACTCCGGGCACGGCAAAATTTATGAGCACAAACGGAATTCCGGTAGAAACAATTGAATGGCCTACTAACGGCAAGGGAAACAATGCAACAGATTTAATAAAGTCGAAATCTGTAGATCTTGTAATTAACATCCCTAAAAACTTCCAAGAGGAAGAACTTACAAACGATTATTTAATTAGAAGGACTGCGGTTGATTATAAAATTCCTTTAATTACAAACAGGCAAATTGCTATGCGTTTGGCCGAAGCGCTTACAAACAAGAATCCGTTAGCATTGGAAATTAAAAGCTGGGATGAATACTAAAAAATAGACCATTAATAAATTGTTGTATTATTGAAAGGATTATTTTAATTTTCTCTTAGAATTCTAAGGATTTCAATTGGGAACCGAGTCCAAACCCTTTTTATTGATTGTTGAAGATGATATCGAGAATCAAAAATTTCTAAGAATATTTTTAAAGAAGAGTTTTAACGTAGAAGTTTGCGATTCTGCCGAAGAGTGTTATGCTTCTCTCAATTCTAAGCCGTTCGATATTATACTTATGGATATTTCCTTACGGGGCGATAAAGATGGTCTTCAATTAACCCAAGAGCTACGTTCTAATCCACTTTTCAAGAATATTCCAATACTTGCATTAACTGCGCATGCTTTTCAAAAAGATAAAATTAACGCTATGAACGCGGGGGTTGATCTTTTTATAACAAAACCTGTTGATGCCCACTTTTTAAAAGACACTCTGCTTAATCTTTACCGAGAGAAGAATAAGGTTTTGTAATATAATTTTTCAATCCTACGTAACATTATTGCTTTTATTTTCGTCTAAACAAAAAAAATAATAGAGGTTTATTATGTTAAAAAAGTTACCTTTTCTTTTGGCAATGTTAATTTTAGTTTTTTCTTTTCAGATATCCGCACAAGTTGAAGACTCTACAGATTCTGATGAAGATGAAGTTTGGTACGACCGATGGGAAAAGGAATATTGGTTTGATTGGGAATTAAATGGTAATCCATTTATAGAATTGAACTATGGCCTTTCCTCGATGGATCGAAAAGATATGTACTTTGGTTTTGCAAAATCTGGAATAGGAGAAATTAAATTAGGCTACTCTCGCACTTACGATTTTTATAGTGAAAAAGTAATTGAGTTTAACGACAAGTATTTTTTTATAGGCAAACTAGCCTTCGATCAACAATCCCAAAAAGCTGGTTTAAACCAAATGCGTTACGATATGTGGCGTTTTGGATTTGGCAAAAGAAGCGGATATGGATATAACTTTGGAAAACTTGGAATTAATTTATATAACGATGAAGCCTTTGTTTGGTCAAGGCTAGACATGAAAGATTTTCCGGCTGAGGTAATTACAATTGGCGCACCTGTCGAAGCATATACAAAGGGAAAAGATGATACAGAATTTTTAAATCGAATAAATGGCACTTTTAGATTTAGTACAAAGAACGAGGCAGGAATAAATATTAGCATTGCATCAACTATAGGATTAAATGCAGGATATGAAACAACTGTTGTTTTTCCGCGCCATATGTTTTGGAAGCATTTGGGAAGCGCAATTATTGAAGGAGCCGGCCTAAATTTATTGGATAAGTTTATTGAAGAGGTTGCCGATGCGTCCCCTTATGCAGCACCAATTGTTAATGCAGTTTTAAAGGGAGCTTACAATTACGCTTTCTATTCTCTTAAAAAAGAAAAAATGAATTGGCCTTTTGATACCGAAAGCCCGCTTACTTACGAAACATTTAAGTTTGGCATTACCTTTACGTTCTAGATTGAACAAAAGATTGTAAAAAGGAAAAAACCCTTCTTAATCAGAAGGGTTTTTTATTAGAAGAAAAATATGTGCGAGTTGTACCCCTTTAATTCCACATACAATCCGGAGTGGTGAATTTCTTCGGCCGATCTTAAATATGTTTGCTCATTCAGCTCATCTTTAAAAGTTAACTCTTCGGAATATCCGCTCATATCAAGCTTAATTCTGCACGAAGAAACCTGATCGGAATAATTTACAACCACCAGCGCTCTTTGCTCATTATAAATCCATTCCCACGCAAGAATGTTCCTGTAAGACATATTGCCTTCCCAGGGGACATTTGGAAAGCGTAATGTCCAAGTTCCTTTCTTAAATATTTCCCTTGATGATATTTGAAGAAGCCTTTCGTAAAATTGTTTTACTTCCAAGTTCACCACTTCAGGAGTATCTCTTCCAAGCTGAACGGGAAGTTTAATTTTTTTTCCTTCGAATTGACCATGATGATAAAAACGCATTCCCTGAATTGTACTTATAATAACTGCTGCCGCTAAAGACAAATCTTTTCCGAATGTGCTTATTGCTCTACCTTCATCATGGTTTTCGATAAACCGCAAAGATTTTTTTTGATATTCAGTTTCGGCTGTTAGATGGTCTCTTACCTCCTTTGCAGAAACTTTATGCAGTCTGTCTGTTAATTTTTTGTCGTAGGTATAATCGAAGCCAAGCTGCTGAAGAGTCCATTCCTGATCCCAATAAGCTTCGGCCATAAAAAGAAAATCTTGTCTTAGATTTTTTACTTTTGTTATTAATTCGCTCCATAGCTCTTGGGCATTCTGATTGTAATTCGAAATTGTTCCGGCCCAAGTATTTTTAAATACATTATTAAGCAGTAGCATTGCCATGTCGCATCGAACACCGTCGCAAACATTGGTTAACCCGCTAAGTACATTTAGCAAATAAATCCTTGCTTCGTTACTGAACGTATTTACTTGAATAGTATCTTGCCAAACCGGGAAAAATGGATCTTTGCCATGCGCAAAATATTTTTCTTCTATAGGATTAGGCATAAAGAATGTGTGAGGATCGTTTATAAAATTTTCTTTAGTGCCTTTTAAAAATATTTCAGGATTGGAATTAATCAGACTTGTATCTGCGCTAAAATGATTGGGCACAAAATCTAAAATTAATTTTATTCCCTTCTTGTTAAGTCTTTCCTTAAGAATGTGTAAGTCGTTGGAATTTCCCAGCAGAGGATTAAGTTCGTAAACATCTATTGAATATGGAGAGCCAATAACATCTTCGGGCTTCCAATCTTTTAATGCTTTTACATAACTTTTTATTAAAACATCCTCGAAACAATACTTGTGAATTGTTGAAGGGCATGTTTTCCAAACCCCCATAAACCAAATGTAATCGAATCCCTTTGCTTTAAAATCATCAAAGCAGCTATCCGGAATGTTTGCAAGAGTTGCTCTTTTTTCGGGTGTGTCGAACTGCCTTATCCAGACGCGTGTATTAATTTCTAAAACCGATGGGTTATAATTCACATTAACCTCTAGGTGGCTTTATTTTTATTTCCAAGAAGATCTCTTTTTTCCTCTTGAAGTTCTTTATTTCTTCTAAGCAGTTCAAGATGAAGTCTTTCATCTTTCGATTCTGCAATTAAGCGGCTGTTGTTTTTTATCTCTTCTTCAATTTGAATTGCCAAATAATTTCTAACAGAATCTGCCGCGTGCTCAAAAGTATCCTTGTCAATTTTTCCGTTGAATGAAAGGTCATCCCATTTTTTGCTAATTGTCTCTTCGTCCATCGCTAATTTGAAAACAAAATTCCTCAGCTCATTCGATTCAATTTTCTCGATAATATCTGCCGGAGAAACTTTATCCTCGTTAAGAGAATCGTGTACAATGCCGGCAAGTTTACGGTAGTTTTGATTAACAAAATTCTCGGTTGATATATTATCGAATATATGCCCAATAATTTTATCGTCGCCGCTGAACATCAAACGCACTAATTCTTTTTCGTAAGGATTTTCGTTTTGGTATTTGGTCTCAAGCCCCAATTCTCCAGACGCTTTTTGAATTTCCTCCTTTACAACCTGTCTTTGATGAGTAGTATTCTCTTTAGCCTTCTGCTGCTCTAAAAATGAATTCAACTCGGACTCTATAAGCTTTTCGCGTAAGTTAAATTTTTTGGAAATTGTTTTTAACAGCAAACTTCTTTTCAGTTCGTCGCTTACTAGGGAAAGAGTTTGCACCAGCTCTCTAATTGCAATTGTCATCTTTGCGGGATCTTCGAACAATCCCTGCTCTTCAAACTGAGCTGTTTGGTATTCCAAAAAATTTTTTGAATGGTGAAGCTCTTCCTCAAATTTTTCTTTGCCAAATTTATTCATGTAGGAATCGGGATCTTCTCCTTTAGGCAAGGATATTACCTTCACTTCAAAGTTTTGTTTTAGAAGAATTTCTATGCTTCGCAAGGCTGCTTTTTGTCCGGCGGAATCTGCATCGAACAAAACAAAAATATTTTTGGTGAATCGAGAAAGAAGCTGAACCTGCTCTTCAGTTAGTGAAGTTCCGGATGAAGCTACAACATTTTTAACGCCGGCCTGAAAAAGAGAAATTAAATCCATGTACCCTTCCACCAAAATAGCGCGGTCCAATCTTCTAATTTCATCTTTGGAGTGATACAATCCATACAAAGAACGCCTTTTGGAGTAAACCTGAGACTCCGGCGAATTTAGATACTTTGCAACATTTTCTAAACTGCCCATTACTCTTCCCCCAAAAGCAATAACTCTTCCGTTAGGAGAAAATATTGGGAACATTACCCGAGCCCTGAATTTATCGTAATACTCTCCACGGTCGTTTGTATCTATTAATCCCAGTTGTTTTGTTTTTGCTAAATCTATTTTGTTTTCTTTTGCATGCTGTAAAAGATTATCCCATCCGCTTGGTGCATACCCTACTCCAAAAATTCTTTGGGTTTGGGGTTTAATATTTCTTTTCTTTAGATATTCTCTTGCTTCTTCGCCGTCCGAGCTTTTAAGCAGAATATCCGAAAAGAAACGAGCGGCAAGCACATTTATATCGTAAAACTCTTCATTCTCATTTGGCTGTTCATTTACATTCTGCTCGTAATCAATCTTAATTCCAACCTGATTAGCTACCTCTTCAACAGCTTCTACGAATGAAATGTTTTTGTAATCCATAAGGAATTTGTAAACATTTCCTCCGGCCGCGCACCCAAAGCAGTGAAATATCTGCTTATCTTCGCTAACAGTAAATGAGGGAGTTTTTTCCTGATGGAATGGGCAGAGCCCAATAAAATTCTTTCCCCTCTTTTTTAATTGAACATATCCGCTAACAACATCTACAATATCTGCCGCGCTGCGTATTTCATCAATTTTTTGATCCGATATTCTCACAAATCCTGCCTAAGTATTCTTTTCATTTTAGCCCTTACCAAATTATAGATTTTATTAATCAAACCAAACAGATTGCCAATTGGCAGTGCAAATTAATATTCGTAATTTTGCTTTAGAATTATGATGACAAAACAATACACAAATAAAAGCGTTTTAGTATTCCTGCCAAGCCAAGATTTTAACGAGCAGGAATATTTAGTAACCAAAGACGAACTTGAAAAGGAGGGATGCAAAGTATTTATTGCCTCCGATTCGAATAGCTTATGCGTTGGTTCTCAAGGATTAAAAGTAAAAAACGATGTAAATCTATTCAATGTGCACGTTGGCAATTTTGGAGGATTTATTATTGTTGGAGGCAAAGGTACTAGAAATTATTGGAACAATGCTTCACTTATAGCTATTGTTAAAAAGTTTGCACAAAGTAAAAAAACTATTGGCGCTATTTGCAGCGCTCCAATTATTTTAGCTAAAGCCGGCATACTTTGCCAATCTGCCGCTTGCTATCCCGACGATAAAAAAGAATTACTTCGCTATGGTGTCGAGTTTAATCCATCTGCAGTTGTGAGCAAGAATAAAGTTATTACCGGAAAAGACCCGGCATCTTCTACAGAGTTTATTAAAGCTTTCTTATACGAACTGACTAAGAACTAAATTTTTAGTAGAACTAATCTATTCTCATATATGTTTTTCATTTACAAACCAAAATACTTTTAAACATGACTATAGAACAGTATAAAAGCTACTGCAACAGTTTAACAAAATACTCCCGTTATAATACTCGTGAAGTTAAAATTGGAGATGTTCCCTTGGGTGCGCACAATCCTATTCGTGTACAATCCATGACAACTACCGACACTATGAATACCATTGCAACCGTTGAGCAATCCATAAAAATGATTGAGGCCGGCTGCGAATATGTTAGAATAACGGCTCCAAGTATAAATGAAGCGCAGAATTTACAGAACATCAAAGATGAATTGAGAAGGAGAGGATACAAAACCCCCTTAATTGCAGATATTCATTTTACTCCAAATGCTGCCGAGTTGGCCGCCCGAATTGTTGAAAAGGTTAGGGTTAATCCGGGCAACTATGTTGATAAGAAAAAATTTCAGACTATTGAATATACAGATAGTGAATATTTAGAAGAGTTGGAACGAATTAGAGAAAGATTTACTCCTTTGGTAAAAATTTGCAAAGAGTATGGAACCGCAATGAGAATTGGAACCAACCATGGTTCTTTGTCGGATAGAATAATGAGCCGATATGGCGACACTCCGCTAGGAATGGTTGAATCCGCTTTAGAATTTTTAAGAATTTGTGAAAGCGAGAGCTATTACAATATTGTGCTTTCCATGAAAGCCAGCAATACACAAGTTATGGTTCAGGCTTACCGTTTACTTATTAGCAAGATGCAAAGTGAAGGAATGAACTATCCTCTTCATCTTGGAGTAACCGAAGCAGGTGATGGTGAGGATGGGAGAATTAAAAGCGCTGTTGGTATTGGTACTTTGCTTGAAGATGGAATTGGAGATACTGTAAGAGTGTCGTTAACAGAACCCCCCGAGTTTGAAATTCCGGTTGCTTACTCATTGATTAACAGATACAAAAAAAGAGAAGAGCATAAGGCTATACCCCAAATTGAAAGTATTGTTAAAGATCCTTATAAGTATGAAAGAAGGGCTACCGCCGAAGTAAGCGGAATTGGTGGGACAACAGTTCCAAAGGTATTTGCGGATTTTAGTACTCTTCAGCAAATTGATTATGAAGCGATGAAAAAGATTGGCTACACTTATAGCGCCGAAACCGACAAATGGAATATTGCGGATATTGCCGCCGACTTTCTATTTCTTGGAAATAACAGTTTACCATTCGATAGCCCTAACACATTAAAAATTGTACATAATTTTAATAAATGGATTGAGCTCGAAGACAGATCGAATAGCTTACCATACTTTTCATCTTTGAATTGTTTCTTGAATTCATCAAAGATTTCTTTTGCCGCCAATTTTGTTGAGGTGGACATAGACTCGATAATGAGCAGCAACTTTATAAAAGCCGCCCAGAATAAAACAGTTGTTTTTGTTTTAGTTACAGAGAACAATCATGCAATGGCAGAACTTAGGCGTGCTTTTTATGAATTAATTAAGCTTGGTTTGCAGAATCCTATTATTGTTAAACGCAGATATAACGACGAAAATGAGAATTTGAGGTTAAAAGCCGCAACGGATTTTGGCGCACTTCTATTAGATGGATTTGGGGATGCTGTTTGGATTGATTCCGATTGCGACAAAGAGTTTATAAACAAAACTTTATTCGGAATTCTTCAGGCGTGCCGAACAAGAATTTCGAAGACTGAGTACATTGCATGCCCATCATGCGGCAGAACCCTTTTTGACCTGGTTGAAGTTACAAATACAATTAGAAACCGTACAGAACATTTAAAAGGGGTAAAGATTGCCATTATGGGATGCATTGTAAATGGTCCCGGTGAGATGGCTGACGCAGATTATGGCTATGTGGGCTCCGGAGTGGGAAAAATAACCTTATATAGAGGAAAAGAGGTTGTAAAGAAGAACATTAATTCGGAAAAGGCGCTTGACGAGTTAATTAGTTTAATATCTGAAGATGGAAATTGGGTGCCGGAAATGAAAAATGAATTATAAAGAGTCTTGTAGTTTTAATGAGTTTATAATATATTTGAAACAGATATATGAATAAGCTGATAACTAAATTTATACCGAATAAATCAACGCATCGCGTAAAACTTTAAAACGTTAAATGCACTCCCAATTCTTTTTTGGAGTGCATTTTTTTTTATTATGATAGCAAGAGATCTTTTAAAATATCTTGAGGACTGGGCGCCGCCGGGGGCCGCTTGGGAAAGAGACAATGTAGGGCTTCAAATTGGCTCGACGGGTGAGAAAATACAAAACATTTTACTCTGCCTCGAGCTAGATGATAAAGTTCTTACAGAAGCTCTACAAAAAAAATGCAATTTCATTTTTACACATCATCCTTTCTTATATACTCCAATAAAAAGAATAGATACAGATAAAGATTCCCAATCAAAACTGATTCAAAAAATTATAAAAAACGATATAATAGTTTACTCCGCCCATACTAATTTAGATTTTACAAAGGGAGGGGTATCTTTTGAACTAGCACGCCAGCTTAAATTGAAAAACATTACTTTCCTCGAAAATGAAGAGGGTAATCAGTTTAAGGTGATTGTCTTTGTTCCCGAGGACCGGGTTGATGAAGTTTCGAATGCCATGTTTGCTGCCGGAGCGGGAAAAATTGGTGAGTACGAAAAATGCAGCTACCGCAGCAATGGCCAGGGCACATTTATAGGGACTTCAAAATCTAACCCGGCTGTTGGCACAAAAGAAAATTTTGAAACCGTAAATGAAATTAGATTTGAAACTATTGTTGAATCGTGGAAATTAAATTCAGTTATTAAAGCCCTTATTACAGCTCACCCTTACCAAGAACCTGCTTACGATATTTATCAACTGAAAAACAAAAATGTTAACTATGGCGCCGGAGTTATTGGCGAGCTTGAAGCGGATATGGATGAAAAAGATTTTTTGGACTATTTATGCAAAGAATTGAAAATAAAAAACTACAAATACAGTAACGGTAAATCCAAAAAGGTAAAAAAAGTTGCCGTTTGCGGTGGTTCCGGTTCAGATATGCTAAATATTGCAATTTCCAAACATGCCGATGCATTTATAACCGCAGATATAAAATATCATACTTTCCACGACGCATTGGGTAAAATTATTCTTATTGATGCTGGACATTATGAAACAGAAATTTTTTCTCTTAACGCGGTTGAAAAGAAATTAAAAAAGTTTTTTGAAGATGAATTAGAAGATAGAATAAAAGTCTTTAAATATTCGGGTTCCACAAACCCGGTAAAGTTTTATAAACAATAAGGAGTCAAAATTGATTGATCGTCTTTCAACATTATACGAGTTACAGTTAATAGATAATCAGCTCGATGAGCTTGAAGAGCTGCGGGGAGATTTACCTGCGGCAGTTAACGAGCTCAAATCCCAAATCAATACAATTGAAGAGCAATTAGAAGTAAAGGAAGAAGAAAAAAGAAATTCTCAAGACACTCGGAAACAAAACGAGGAAGATATTGAGCGTTTGCAGAACAATCTAAAAAAATTCAAAGCTCAGTTGTATCAGGTAAGAAACAATAAAGAGTACGATGCTCTTACAAAAGAAATTGATCATGCCGAAGAGCAAATTACAAAACTTGAAGCAGAGAATATTGCGCTTGAAGATTTGGTTGAAAAACTTAAAGCGGATATTAAAGAAGTACAGCCGCAACTGGAAAAGTATACAGAAGAGTTAAAAGAAAAAGAAACCGATTTGAAACAAATTATTAAAGCTAACGAGCGGGAAGAATTAAAGCTTCAGGAAAAAAGGACCAAGATTGCCGCAAAAGTTAAGAAGCCGGATTTGAATACATATATGAGAATTAGAAAAGCTCTTGGTGGAAGAGCAGTAGCAACAATTATCCGAGCCGCCTGCTCGGGGTGCCATAATGTTGTTCCTCCACAAAGACAAATTGAAATTAAATCCAGCAAGCGTGTTTTTTCGTGTGAATCTTGCGGAAGAATTTTAGTTTCGCCAGATATTGTAGAACAAGTAGACAAGGATTCATCCTTATAAAATTTACAAGGAATTTAGAAGCCCCGCTTAAAAACGGGGTTTCTTATTTTAGGAAGGTACCTTTAATTCTTTCAACAAATTTTTCGTCCCATTTATCTTTAACAATTCCCTCTTCAAGCCAATAAATTCTTGGCGGTGCAGAACCAATTAAATCGAAGAACTCACGCATCTTAATCATATGATATGGAAAGCTGGACTTTGTAATGCTTCTGAATTTTTCTACCGTTGTGTTCCCTTCACTAAAAAAAAGAATGAATATTTCTGGAAATTGGTCACTATTGTTTTTTAATTCATGCAATTCTTTGGCGGCCTGCTGGCAATGTTCACAATCCAAACTCATTACCGCAACCAATTTTGTACCTTGGGTTAAATCCACTCTTCCAAAATCTTCGAAATAGGTGTAGTTACTGAACTTTAGATCGGCCACATTTTTAATTGGAGAAACTGCAAAGACAAAAACAAAAGGCACTAGAAAAGTTAACACCGGCAAAACAATTTTTTTCTTCTCCTCTTTAAGCAAAAACATTGCAGCCAATGCAATAAATATAAACACAATGTTTTTTATAATAGATTCCAAAGGGGACATTTTAATTACATCTCCAAAGCAGCCGCAGTTTTGTTTATCGCCAATTATAAATCCCGAATAAACCAGATAAACACAAAAGACAGTTAGGAAGAGAATTGCGCCAGGCAAAATAATTTTTTTAAGATAATTAGGCTGCAAAATTAAAAGTCCTACTGCAAATTCTAATGCAATCAAAAGCCTAACATAAATTGCGGCCGTTTCTCTTGCCGAAGCAAAACCATGATCAACTATAATTATTTCTATCAATCCTGGGGCAATTAACTTTGAATATGCCGAAAAGCAAAATGTAAATGCCAGCACAATTCTAAAGAACCAGGCTAAAAGTGTTTTGTTATTGTTATCCATTTTCCCGTCTAATAAATATTATCTGTAGATATTGCGAATTTTGGATCGATGTCCATCATAGCGTTAATTAAGTAAATCAATTTGAATTTTTTTACCTCTTCAATTTTTATTTCCGTTTCAACTACTTCACCGGAATTTAAAAGCAAACCTCTTTTTGTGCCTTCCAATAAAGGTGTTGAGGGAGTAAAATATTTTGTGCCGTCGAAAAACACCAGGTTCGAATAACTTGAATCTGTTACACGGCCATTCTTAATTATTATAATCTCCTCGGCATTGCAATTTGAAAGTAAAGATGCAAACCTTGTTCGGTCTTCGAACTTATAAGAGTATTCAATTTGGTTATCTTCAACCATCTTTAAACTGCCAATGCTCTTTCGGAGATAAGGAGTAAATTCAACCTTATGGATTCTATCCGAATAAACTATTCTGCATTTGTATAAATCGTTAGTCAAATAGGGAGGAATCTTAATTTCATTTTCCAAACTTAATTGATCAGTTAAATTCAGCAAATTTTTTCTTGCCTTATCAACCCTAATTTGATGCTGCCCAAGATTATAAAGCTTTCCTTGAAGATATTTAATGCTTTCAATAAAAAGGGACATATACTTTATCTATTAGTTCCTGATATTCCAATTTAGCATCGCTCATAAATGTAATTCCCCCACCGCTTTTATAAACCAATTCATCATTAATTTTTTCAATAAAACGAATCATAACAGCACTATTAAGATTATTGCCGTCGTAGTATCCAAATACACCGGTGTAATATCCACGAGGTATAATTTCGGCTTCTATAATTATTTCCACGGTTTTCTTTTTGGGTGCCCCGCTAATAGATCCGGCAGGAAGCAATGAAAAAATTATATCTCCTAATTGAGATTCAAATCCTCTTTCCAGTTCCCCTGTAATTTTTGAGCTAACCTGAAGCAAAGATTTATTGTTGGTTACTATTTTATCTATGTATCTGTACTTTTCCACTTGAACATTATTTGCCACTTTGCTCAAATCGTTTCTTATCAAGTCCACTATAGTATTGTGTTCTGCTGTTTCTTTTTTATCGGAGAGTATTTTCTCTTGGGCGTTTGGCAAAGAGGCATCAATTGTTCCCTTCATTGGAAAGGAAGAAATTTTATTATCCTTAATTGTTACAAATCCTTCCGGCGAAAAGACAACAAATTTGTTTGCAAACAATAGTTTATAAGGGGCATTGCTATAAATAAAAATATCCGACAAAGATAAATTTGTTGTTAATCTTGTTGGGAATGTTAGATTAAGCAAATAAGTGTTTCCGGCGTTTATCTCTTCTTTTACTTTATTAAAGGCTTTGATATAAACATCATATGGAACAGGTGAACCTTCAAAGAGCAATGGGTGATGATGCAAATCTCTTGTGGTTGTATTGCTGTTACCAATTGAATATTGTATTCCCAGATCGGCTAGTTCATTTTCTTTAAGAACAAGAGGATTTTTCATTTCGAAATCAATAATAAAAAGAAAAGGAATACCGTTTCTTCCGTAAAGATTCATTAATGCAATTGCTGTTTCTCTATCTTGTAGCATATATTTGTTCAACCATTTTAGTGAAAGATGCGCAATAGAGTATTGTTAATAGATAACTACGATTCCTTTACCTTTAATTTACGGCAAATTCTTGTAGAAAATAACTGCGATTATACAATTTGTATGAACGATAAATTTGCCATAGGCGAGGTAGAGCAATTTAATAAGATACTTATATCACCCGGTCCGGGGCTTCCTAGCGAGGCTGGAATTATTAGTCAGGTTATACAAATGTACAAAGCATCTAAAAGTATTCTTGGAGTATGTTTAGGACATCAGGCAATTGCGGAAGTATTTGGAGGAGAGCTATACAATTTTTCTACAGTCTGCCATGGATTAAGTGTTAAAGCAAAAATTATTGATGACAAGGACTATTTATTTAATGCATTACCTTCCGAAATTGAAGTGGGGCTATATCATTCTTGGGCTGTAAAAGAAGAGAACTTTCCAAGTGAATTAAAAATTACGGCTATTAGTAATGATGGAATTATTATGGCTCTGGCGCATAAGCAATACGATATAAAAGGAGTTCAGTTTCATCCCGAATCTATAATGACAAAGTTTGGAAAACAGATTTTAAGTAACTGGCTGAATCATCAACTGGAAATATTCTAGAAACATTTAGCAGTATTACTTGGATGCCAATATTTCTTTTAAACAGGTTATAACAGAATCTGCGGCTACAATTTCAAGACTGTATTTGTTAAGAGCTTTTACATTATTCGAAGGAACTATTACTCTTTTAAAACCTAGTTTAGCAGCTTCCTGAATTCTCTTTTCGATGTGATTAATGCTTCTAACCTCTCCGCCCAAACCAACTTCTCCAATTACAACGGTATCGTTCTTGGCCATTCTTTCGGTAAAGCTGGAAGCAATTGCGCAACAGATTGCAAGGTCAACTGCTGGTTCATCAATTCTTATTCCTCCTGCAATGTTTAAAAAAACATTTTGCGCAGATAATTTTAGATTAGCTCTTTTTTCAAGAACCGCCAGCAGTATAGAAAGGCGCCGGTAATCGAAACCGGTTGCAACACGCTGAGGATTACCATAAGCCGATGGAGTTACTAATGCCTGCACTTCTAATAGTATTGGTCTTGTACCCTCCATTGTTGAGGTAACAACCGAACCGGTAGATTGTTTTTCTCGTTCGCTTAAAAATATTTCACTTGGATTTACAACTTCCTTTAAACCATTGTCGTGCATTTCGAAAATGCCAATTTCGTTTGTACTTCCAAAGCGGTTTTTTTGAGCGCGTAATATTCTGTAGGAATAACTTCTTTCCCCTTCGAACTGAAGAACAGTATCTACAACATGTTCCAGTACTTTCGGTCCGGCAATCATTCCCTCTTTTGTAACATGGCCAACTAAAATTACAGCGCAATGTTTTTTCTTCGCATACTGCATCAATTCAACCGTGCATTCACGAATTTGAGTAATTGTACCGGGAGCGTTATCGAAATTACTTTTGTAAGTTGTTTGAATTGAATCTACAATTACAACATTCGGATCGGTTCTTTCAATTGCGTTTAAAATTATATCTAAATCTGTTTCAGTCATTATCGAAATTGTTTCGGACTTAACACCCAACCGGCGGGCTCTCATATTAATTTGATTTGCAGATTCCTCTCCGGTAACATATAAAACATCCCCTTTAATTTTAGAAGCCGCCTGCATAACCAAAGTGGATTTTCCAATTCCGGGATCGCCCCCAATTAGAACAACAGAACCGGGCATTAATCCCCCACCTAAAACTCTATCGAACTCTTCGATATTTGTTTTTATTCTATCTTCAATCTCGGGTACCAAAGTTGAAAGCTTTGTAACATTTACCTCGCCGCTAAATTTTCTTTTAGTAGATTTTTTATCTTCAACAAACTCTTCGGTAAATGTATTCCAGTTATCGCACGTTGGGCATTTGCCAATCCAACGTAAAGATTCGTATCCGCAGTTGGAACAAATGTATTTTGTTTTGCTTTTACTCATTAGATGGTGCCCGTACGTTGAATAAATTTTTGAACTACCGGATCGGAATTTTGCAAAAGCTCTTGAGGTGTGCCGGTAAAATATATTTTACCCTCGTGCATCATTGCAATTTTATCTGCCACATTATTAACGCTGAACATATCGTGTGTAACAATTATTGAGGTGACATTTATTTTTGTATTAAGATCTTTTATCAAATCGTCTATAGCATCGCTCATAACCGGATCGAGCCCAGTTGTTGGTTCATCGTAAAGAATATAATCCGGATTAGTTACCAAAGCTCTGGCAAGGCCAACACGTTTTTTCATTCCTCCCGAAAGCTCGGCCGGTTTTAATTTTTGAGTGTTGGGTAAATCCACAAGCTCTAATTTTTCGGCAACAATTTTTCTAATCTCCTCTTTTGAATATCCAATAGTGCCTTCAACTAAAGGCAACGAGACATTTTCTTCAACTGTCATACTATCGAATAATGCCGCACCTTGAAAAAGGAAACCAAATCTTTTGCGAACTTCGTACAATTCCTTTCTTTCCAAATTGTGAACCACTTTTCCCTCAAAAACCACTTCCCCTTCATCGGGAATTAGAAGTGCAACAATATGCTTTAGCAATACACTCTTTCCGCATCCGCTTCTTCCAATAATTGCTAAAGACTGCCCTTCTTGAATAGTGAGATTAACGCCACGCAAAACGTGATTGCTTCCAAAAGACTTGTGGAGATTTTTAATTTCTATCATTACAGATATGCTGTTTTATTCATGTGGAAATATAAAGAAGAAAAGGGTTTTAATCGATTATTCAATTTTTCTTTTGTAATCAATTTCGAACATCGAGTACTTTCCATTTTCGAAACCGCTAACAGTAACTTTGATATTATTTGGAGCAATTAATTGGTAATTAAGCTTTTGAGGAAAATTATGCTCTTTGTTTTCGAAAACCGCACGGTCTTCTGCTGTTTCTACCAACTTAAAAGCAATAGGAAAGTTATTGTGAGCCACTTTTGCTATATAAAAAATTTCGCTATTCATTATGGTAATAATTATTGTCTCTTCGGCAATAGGTTTATTGCTATTTTTGCTTTGTGTAGTGCTTTTGCCTTCATAAGTAATATTGCTGGCAATTTTCCAGGTCTCTTCTATTAGTGCAGATTTTTGATTTGCCTCCCAAGAACCCAAAAGCCAATCCAGCTTTTTAAGATTATTATGCTGAGCAAAGGCTGTAGAATAAATTATCACTAAGAGTAGAGTTGTTTTCATCTTATTCATAGCACACCATTTATTGCTTATGTTATTTAATATAGTAAGGGGAATTATTCTTGCCCATACTAGTCAATTTCATTTTCAATAAACTTTATTGCCTCTTCAAGTCGTAAAGAAATATCCCTTGGAACCTGGTGACCAAGCTCCGGATATACATATTGCTGAATAGGCATTCCGGCATTTTTAAATGCATCCACAATTTTTTTTTGATAATTAGCCGCACCGTCTTTTTCTCCAATAATAACAGAACCAACAACTTTTCTTTCAAATGCCTTCGAGATATTTTCATCATTAAAATCTTTCATAATTCTTCCGGCGGGAATAACGGCTACAAACCCATTTATTGGAATTACATCATTTAAAACAGCGTCAATAGATACTTCTCCCCCTTGCGATACTCCCCCAATTAGAATTTTGTCCTCATTTATTTTATACTTTTCACGCAACCAGCCATAAAAAATTTTCAAATCCTCTCTTGCTTTTTCTATATCCAGCCAGCCATACTGATACATCCCCACCAATTGAGAAGACTGCAAATAAGCAACAATATAATCTTTCAGCATCTTATCAGATTTCCAATAACTCATTAAGCTCCGGGCATTTCCACTATATCCATGCAAAGCAATAAATAGAGGATAGCTTTTTGTTGAATCGTAATTGCTTGGTAAAACAACTTCGTACTTTGCCTTAGTTTTACTTTTTGCATCCTGGAACAGCTTGTTGTTTTCGCTAATAAATTTTGCAAATCTGGAATCCTTATATAATTTAATAAAAACCGGTGAGGCCGGATTAATCATATAGAATACATTATTGGCAAGTCCATATTCATAAGTCTCCATAACTTTATCCAGCTGCTCGGTTGTTAAGTATACCGAAGCTAAATTGTCGATAATGCGAAAGAGGTAATTTGGAAACTTTGTTTTAGCGTACTCTAAAACATCAACTGCTTTTTCAAATTGGTAAGAGTTGATATAAAAAGAAGCAAGACTATCTGCTTCTCTATAAGATTTAATTGCATTTTTATCTTGTGCCGTTATAAAGCTTATGGAGATTAACCAGATAAAAATTCTAAGAAAGGCTTTCATATTAAAATACCAGGTAATATTTAACATCTTACCGAACATAAAAAGTTTATTTACTTAAAAAAATGTAATAACCTGTGGATAAAAAAAGCCGTATCAATTTTACTCGATACAGCTTTTTAATTGTTTTTATCTGCCTCTGTGTCAATTAATTCTTGTGTGGCATTCAACGCACATCATTTTTTTCCACTTGTCACCTACATCGTTTCCGGGATGTTTAAACTCCAGCGAGGAATTAACAGTTGCCATTTCGGGCTTATTGGAATAACCCTGCGAGTTTATAGTGTGACAAAGATTGCAGTCTTTTTTAATTACCTTATTATCTACAGATTTATGGTTATCGTTATGGCATCGGAAACATCCCATAAATTCAAGGTGCCCAATGTTGTTTGGATAAACTTTCCATTTAACCTTCATTTCGGGAAAGATATTTTTATTGAATTCCGTTTGAACACCATTTATTGCTTTATCTATTAATCCCTTTTTAGTTTTATAAATTTCGGGATAATTGTCCTTGTAAAAATTATATAGATAATCTTTAATAGAACTCATTGCTTCTTCTTCAGTTTTAAAGTCCTTGTCAATAACATCCAAGGCTGCAAATTTAATTCTAGGTAATTCTTTAGGAATAGAGCCGGCAGTAATTGCATTATTGATAAAATAAACTGGATGCTGATAATTATGAGAAGGACGATTGTGGCAATCCATACAATCAACAACTCGTGTTTCTAAAGAGGCTAGTTTTTGCGAGCTAAGCTTTTCAATAGGATCTTCATATACCGTTACTTTTCCTGTCTTCAAATTAGTGTAACGTACCCATGGAATTTTTTCTCTTTTTTTATCTAAAGCTTTGTACTCAATTTTAACATTCTCGTTTATGTGCCAATGAATTCCTTCCTGAAGTCCAAGAGCACTAAGCGGTGCGCCAATCTTCATGGTTAAAGAAATATCCCATTCGGAATTGTTTTCATCGGAGAGATAATGTTTTGTTTGACGAAGCTTTCTTGAATAGAATTTTTGAGGCCAGTGGCACTCTTCGCATGTTTCTCTTGCAGGTCGTAAATTCGAAATTGGAGTTTCAATAGGGTGGGGTACTGTTCCCAGCGTTACAGCATAAACCTGATACAAACCGGAAAGCTTAGAGCGCATATACCAATCCGCACCTGAACCAACATGGCAATCCACACAGCGCACGCGCGCATGAGGAGAGTTTTTATACCCAACATATTCCGGCTTCATTACTTCGTGGCAAATCTTTCCGCAAAACTCAACGGATTCCGAATAGTGAAATGCTTCGTAACTTCCAACGGCACTTGCCAAAAGAAAAATTGAAGTTCCAATAGAAAAAATAATTGCCGCATGGCGCTGTTTTGTATTGTTGAAATCAATTACCGGCCATCCTTTTTGTCCTTTAGGGACCTTCTTTTTATCTCTCTTATTTTTTAACCACATTCCAAGTGGAATTAACAGTAATCCTATAAAAAGTATGCCGGGTAATAACACATACATAATTAAGCCGAGGTAAGTGTTTCCTTCCCTTATAACAGAACTGATAATAAAAAGAAATACAATCATGGAGAATGTAATAACGGCTATTGTTGCACCTACTAAAGAGATCCAATTTTTAGTCGAATCGGGGAGTTTTATTTTCATATTTCACCATTTTTGGAAAAAAGTACAGTATTTGAAATGAAATTACGGAATGGCGGTTTTAATCGGAAACAAAAAGTGAAGTTTGACAAATAAAAATGCCGCTAATAAATAGCGGCATAGTGTTATAAAGAAACATTATTTTATTTTTTTTCTTCCTTTTTAACTTCTTTTTTTACCTCTTTTTTAGATTTATCATCATCGGATAGTTTTTTAATAATTACTTCTACCTCATCGGAATCCTTATCAAGTTTTCTAATTGTCATTTTAGAGTGTTTACTTTCGTTATTGCAACATTTGCAACAGCTGCAATCGCCTTCCTCTTTTTTGCTTTTTCCTACCCAAATCATATGATCTTTTAATTTGGCATCATCACCGCTTACATAAACTTTTATTTCTTTATCATCACCTTCTTCTTTGTCAATTTTAATGCCATAGGTTTTTCCTTTGCCATTTTCTTTTAAGAATTTTTCGGCTTCTTCACCCTCGTAAACTTTGGTTTCTTCTTTTCCATCTTTAATGGTTGTTATCTTTATCTTTTTAGCACCGCCAATAACATCAAACTCTAGTTTCTTTTTAATTTCTTTTTCTGCTTCATCATCTTTGCCATCGGACTTAAGAACTACGGTATATTCCTTGCCATCTGCCTTTGCATCTTTTTTAGACATAAACATAATATTACCGCCGGCACTAAACAGCTTTGTAATCTTTTCTGCTTCATCTCCTTCAAACATAACATCTTTACCATCAACTTTTACTGTTACTTTTTCCACTTTTCCTTTTAAGGATTTCATTTTGGTTTCAAAATCGTTTTTATCCTGCGCAATTAAGGTTACTCCTAAAACCAGGAATAAAAAGATGGCCATAAATTTTAGATTGTTTGTAGTTTGTTTCATTGTTTCCTCCTATGTGTTTAATTTTGTTGTAAATCTACATTCTTCTACAACACAAAACTGTTAAAGAGCCGTTAAGAATTGTTAAAAAATGTTAAATATGAGTTTTATTCTGATGTTAAGCTTAAATTTAGGGCATGAAAGAAAGCAATCTTAGAATACTAATACCGTTAATGACAATAGCCATGCTTGGATTAATTGTTATTCAACTATACCTAATTGTAACTCAATACAAATTAGAAGAGGAACGTTTTAATAGAACAGTAAACGATGCGTTATTGCGCGTTTCGGCATCTTTAGAAAAAGAGGAAGCCGCAAAAACTCTATTAAAAAAAATGTCGGAGCCCCCGGTTGAAAATGTGGTTTTTGTTAGGAGCCGCATCCCAAAAGAAAAAATAAAAATACTTAAAAGCGACTCGGCAAAAAACTTTGCCTTTTACCAAATGGCTACAGAAGGTAAAGGATCTCAAGTTCAGATTCACATTGAATATCGCGACTCGGCAAAATCTAAAAATCGGGGTATACAATTTTTTGGCTACGACTCTGTAATCAACAATATTGACAAAAAGGATGTAAAAAGAATTCGGGTGAATACTTCGGGTAAATCTAGTTTATCCAGCAGTAAAATTATTTTTAATGCCCCGAATGATTCTTCCTTTTATAAGAAAGACATTTTGATTCAGAATGTTGTTTCGGAACTTGTGTATGTGGAATCCAATAAAAAAATTGAAGATAGAGTTTCGAAAAGTAGAATTGAGAAAATGCTTTTAAAGGAATTTAAGAATAGCGGCATTAAAGGCAATTTTAATTTTGGAATAAAGAAAAAGAGTGATACTAAATTTGCTATTCTTAGTGATGGCAAAGACACACTAAACCTTATTAAATCCAGCTTACAAACAAATCTCTTTCCATCGGAAATGCTTGGTGAAAAATATTCCATAGCCGTCGTTTTTCCGGATAAGCAAAAAAGCATATTGGCATCATTAACCGGTATGCTGGCGCTTTTAGCATTGTTTATTTCTGTTATAATAGCAGTATTTTATAAAACGGTTCAGATGTTCATTAAACAAAAAAAGATAACAGAAATAAAAAATGATCTAATAAACAACATCACTCATGAATTCAAAACTCCAATTTCAACAATTTCGCTGGCATGTGAGGCACTAAACGAACCAAGCTTAAGCTCTGCCGAGGGATCAGTTAATCGTTATTCAAAAATTATTAATGATGAGAATGAAAGATTAAGAATGATGGTGGATACACTTTTAAATACGGCTGCAATGGAAAAAAGCGAATTTAAGTTGCGAATTGAAAAGGTGGATTTTTCGGAGATTGTAAATGATGCTATTGTTAAGTTCGATGAAGTAGTTAAGCAGAAGCAGGGGGAAATTAAGGTTAGCAATAAAATTGAGGACCCATTTATGGATGGGGACAAATTTCACCTTGCAAATTTTATTGGCAACCTTATAGACAATGCTATAAAATATAATAATTTGCCTCCAATAATCTTGGCTAGTTTGGAAGATGATGCCGACAACATTTATTTTAATATCACAGATAACGGGATTGGAATTCCCAAAGAACACTTAAGAACTATTTTCGATTCCTTCTTTCGTGTTCAAACCGGAAATATCCAGGATGTAAGAGGCAACGGCATTGGTTTAAGCTATACAAAAAAAATAATTGAAGCACATAAAGGGACGATAGATGTTTCAAGCGAAATAGGCAATGGAACAACTTTTAAAGTAATTTTACGCAAGCATAATTATGAACAGTGAAAAGACAACGATACTTTTAGTTGAGGATGATTCTAACCTTGGCACAATATTAAAAGAATATTTAGTGGTAAAAGATTTTAACGTTACCCATGTATTCAATGGAGAAGAGGGATTAAAAGCATTTCAAGAAGATAGTTTTGACATTTGCGTGCTTGATGTTATGATGCCAAAGATGGATGGTTTTACCCTTGCAAAAAAAATTGTTTCTATAAATTCACAAATGCCATTTCTCTTTTTAACAGCAAAAGCATTAACAGATGATAAACTGCATGGACTTAAAATAGGAGCAGACGATTACATCACCAAACCGTTCAGCATGGAAGAGCTGATATTAAGAATAAAAGCTATCTTAAAACGCACTTCAAAACATCAGGAGAGCGTGCTTTCCAAAGCTCATTCCATTGGCAATTACATTTTTGATTACGAGAACCGTTTGTTAAAATACAATACTATGGAAAGCAAGCTTACCTCTAAGGAAAGCGAACTGCTGAATCTTCTTTGCATGAACAAGAATAAAGTTCTTAACCGTTCCGAAGCTTTACAATTAGTTTGGAAAGAGGATAATTATTTTACAGCACGAAGCATGGACGTTTATATAACCAAGCTGCGAGGATACTTAAAAGCTGATCCTTCAATTGAAATTGTAAATGTGCATGGAACTGGTTTTAAACTTCATGTAAAGTAGAAGCCATAAATACACCTTTAGCAAAAAGTGTAAGAAGGCTAAACAAAATTATTGAGTCATTAAATACAGCCGAGCATTTGTCCCCAATAGTGTTTCTTATATTAATTTACCAACCGCAACTTCCATTTTGTGTTTTTGTCCCATATTAGCATTTTTTATGGAAGATTTTTACAGCAACTTAAATCATCCCCATTAACTATTTGGAACCAACACTAATGCATACGAAAAGGAATTTAAAATTCGCTGTGAGGAAATAGGCTTAAACAAACTTTACAACATCAAAGACCTTAGGCAAAACTCTCACCTGGAATTCAATGATTGGGAGAATTTTCAAAGATGCTTGGATAATGCAGTTAGTGCTTTAGGGTATTGTTATTATCCAAATTCATTTTTTAATCTTATAAGCACTTTGCCCTCTAATTTTTCCCAATTAAACATTTTGGAAAAGTATTTTAAGCTGTTGGGAGATTTCAAAGGAATTTTAAAGTTTGCTTACAAGCATGGAAAGTCAACATATTCAAGATACAGCAACGATTACGAGAGTATTAAAGTTCTTACCTCTTCACAGATGATAAAGCATAAGGGTAAAATTATTCTTGGATATAACTCCTATCCAAGAATTGAATTAATGGCTCACATCAATTCCTTATGCCAAAACATTAAAGAGGCAAAAGTATTGGATGCAGGATGCGGCTCGGGGTTGAATTTATATATGCTTTCGAAGACTAGACCCGATTTGATAATAGATGGTTTTGAGTATACTCACTCCAGATTGGCTTCTTGTATGATTAACTTAGTTTACGAAAACAAAATAAATAAATTGTTTTTAGGAGACATCACAAGTATCAATCTGCCGGATAATTCTTACGATGTTGTATATACCAATCACGTGCTTGAGCAACTTGGGCAAGAAAATAGCAAACTGGCAATTAGAGAAGTTTTACGTGTTGCGAAAAAAGGGGTAGTCCTTTGTGAGCCAACGGTTAACAATTCTAACATTTATGAAAAATGGAGAATGAGAAAGCTTGGATATTGCCAAGATCTTTTTAGAATTGCAAAGGAACTACCCAATTGCAAAGTAACTTATTACCAGGAAGATATGTTTAGAAATTATCCCAACACCAGCAACACTTTAATTCTCGAAAAAATTTGATGTAAGACCTAGCTTTTGTTAATTAGTCTTAGGTAGCAAGTTTAAGTAAGTTATGAAAGATAAAAGAGCCGGCATTAACCGGCTCTTTTTAATATTACTTGGTTGGGTTCAACACTTTATTTATTACCGAAGCTAAATCTTGCAAATGATACTGAGTTACTTTATCACCGGCCTTATTAACAGCGCCGGCTATTTTCTTCTGAAGTTCTATTAACTTGCCTCTTGCAATTGGTCTTAAATCTGTAATTCCAACATTAGGTTGTGGCGGAGCAAAAGGATTAACAGGCGCAGCTACAGCAATTTTTTCTGGATTTAGTTTTGTGTTTATTTCTTCTATAAATACTCTTTGAAGTTTTCTTCTATATGGATCTACAACAATACTCTTTTGATTTAGCTCGCTAAAAATTCCATCTGTTAAATCAGAAATCATTTCGGCTGCGGTATAAGTTTTTTGATCCTTGCCTAATTTTGTTTCGGTGTCAACCATTCTTTGAATCTTCACATTATCAAGCAAACTTCTAATAAGAGAAGTATTGGTATTGTTTATTTGGTCTACATTTCCCTGTGGCTCAATTAAATTTAGCACATCCTTTTTCATCAATTTTAGATTAAACTGGAAAGCTTCATCCTGAAGCAGCTTCATTGCATCTTTTTGTTTTTGGTATGCAACCGGCATAAATATGGGACCAGCTTGACCAACATGTTTTTCCTTTTTAACAACTCCTCCAATTATCATTGCAACATGACCAAGTTCTCTTGCGCGCTGTTCCAATACTCTATCGTAGCAAAGATTTAAGAATTCATAGTCTTCCCCATTTTGATGAGCCGCCGCTGGAATTAATAAATCCATAGTTCTGTAAATATTCATAAGTCCTAGTTTGGTAGCTTCAACTCCATCGCTTCCCATGTCTTCTGTTTGCGATGTTGGATCGTATGATGAGAAGTTACTGAATTCCAAAAATGGATTTGTATCCTGACGTCTTACAATTTGTTCGAGGAAAGGTTTTTCCTGTTCAGTAGTTTTTGCTTGAGGAAATGATTTGTAGCCCCATTCAACAGCAAAGAAATCGTATATACTAATCTTAGGAACTAGAACAGCATCATCGCCTGGCTGGGCAACATAATTAAAGCGGCCGTAATCCATAATGGATGCTTCGTTTCCATACTTTTGTGTAAATGCTTTGCTTCTTAAACTGTCTACCGGAAATACCGAACTTGCTCTTCCGTTATGAGGAAAACCAAGCGAGTGGCCAACTTCGTGAGCAACTACATATTGTAAAATCTCTCCCATTAAATCATCTGGTAATGGAAGTTTTTGCGCGCGTTTATCCAAAGGAGCTACTTGCGAAAAATACCATGTGGTAATAAGATTCATAACATTATGGAAAATTTTAATATCGGCTTCTAAAATTTCACCGGTACGTGGATCGTGAACATGTGGTCCAAAAGCATTTTCGATTGTACTGGGTAGCCAGCTAACTGAAGAAACTGTTGCATCTTCGGTACTCCAATTTGCATCTTCGGCAACTGTAGGTGCGTATTTACCAACAATTGCATTTTTAAATCCTGCTTTTTCGAATGCAGGCTGCCAGTCTTCAATTCCCTGTTTAACATATTTCTTAAATTTTTCGGGAACGCTTCTATCAACAAAAAAAGTAATTGGCTTTACAACTTCAGAGATCTCCGCATTAGGATCTTTTTTATCTAAACGCCATTTGGTTATGTAATTTTTAATTTCAGATTTATGTGCTTCTGTTCCATAATCTTCTAAAGAAACATTAAAGAATCCAACTCTTGAATCAGATTCTCTTGGAAGCATAAGCTTTTCGGGAAGGTGAACCATGCTGTAATGCATAACAATTGATATTGTTGTTAGTGTACGGTCATCCGATGTCTCTTCCACGTCAAATGTTAACACAGCATCGGCTTCAACATTTTCGGGATAGGAATTAATTTTTTCAACATAAGATCTCTTCGTGTCAAGTCTTTTTGCCTTTAGAGTTTTCTTAGGTACGAACTCGTTCTTTTCGGCAATTAAAAATTCTGTAACATCAATTACCATGGAACTATCTTTACCATAAGAAACAATATCGAACGCATATAAAATTGGAGGGAATGTAGAAGCGTCAACAGCATTGTAAATTGCCTTTTGTTCATCGGCTACCAATGCATACTGAATTTGGCGCAAATGAATTTGATCATCTTTTTTGTCCCATCTTACAACTTGGTTATAATGAGAAATTCCTCCGTAACCCTGTTTGGATTGACTTTTTTTAATTGTAGATACCCACAAAAATAAACGGCCAATTTCCTTTTTTGAAATTTCGTAATACCATTTGTTATCTACCTTATGAACGGTAAAAACTCCTTCGTCGGTTCTTGCATCTTTGGTAATAACTTCCGCATAAGGTTTTGTCTTTGCTTTTTTTGCATCGGGCTGTGCTGGCTTTTGTTCTTGCGCAAATATTGTAGATGCAGTTAAGGCTACAATAATTATTGCAATAATAGAATTAAACAACCTTGTACTTTTTTGCTTCATAAACCAATCCTCTGTTTACTTTTTAACCAAATTAAATTACATATAAGTATTTCTGTTGAAATTTATAAAGAATCTTTACCTTCTTAAAGTGGCAAAATTTTTATTGCAACAGTACTTTGGAATAGAAAACCATTATTTATAATTTCTTGTACTTGCTATAAAACCGGTAAGCTTTTCTAAATTAAGCATGCCATCCAATCGTACACCCGAACAAACATCCACACCATAAGGATTTACATCTCTAACAGCATTGCCAACATTATTCATATTTAATCCGCCCGCCAGAAACACCGGCTTAATTACACTCTTTACAATCTTTTGGCTAATACTCCAGTCGTGAGTCCTTCCTGTACCTCCCAATTCCTTAACCGCCAGTTTCTGATTTCCCGAATCAAGCAAGAGCGCATCTGCAAATTCGGAAGCTTCAATTGCTTCCTTGACAGAGGATTCATCGGTTACATGAATAACCTGAACAAGCTCAATATCTTTTAATTCACTTCTTAGCTCTTCATATACTTTTGGAGTAATAGAATCGCAAATTTGAATAGTGGTGGTTTTGCATTTGTTATGCTGCTCAATAATTTCTTTTGAAGTTCTTTTACTTGTTAATAGGAATGTTTTAATTCTCCCTTTTGCATGGGATGAAATTTCCGAAATCAAATCTTCCGATATCACTCCCGGTCCGCTGGGCATTGATGAAACCAATCCAATTGCATCAACTCCATTTTCAATTGCCATTTCGGCTTCTTCAATTGATGAAATGCAGCAAATTTTAATTCTTGTCATAATATTCCTTTCTAAGTATTGAAAACATCTTCATTGTCCAAAATTCCCCCTTCATAAAAATCTTTTCCCTCAATGTCCCTTCGTAACTCATTCCGGCTCTAAGCATAACTTTTTCCGATGCTATGTTCTCTTCTTTGCAGTGAGCTTCCTGTCGGTTTAGTTCCAGTTCATCAAATCCATATTTTAATATTGCTTTCAAAGCTTCTGTAGCTATTCCTTTGTTCCAATACTTATCCGAAATTGCATAACCAATTTCGGCGCAGCTATGCTGGTAGGATAAACTGTTAAAGCCAATTGTTCCAACAATCTTTTTATCCGGTTCAAACTCAATTCCCCAAATTAACTGTTCCTTCTTTTCGAACAACTCGTGCAATAACTGAATGAAATTTTCCGATTCCGTTTTACTTTGATGAGGTTCCCAAATAACATATTTAGTTACTTGGGGAATTCTTGCGTAAGCGTAAACGTCATCGGCATCTGCTAATGTTAGTTTTCGAAGCAATAAATTGTTTGTTTTTATTAAGGGGAGCTCGGATGGGTATTTTTCTATAGGCATAATTTCATTAGATTTATTTTCAGAAATTCACAAAAGAAATTTACATAAATTGTTTTTCAGGAGTAATTATGATTTCGAAAGAACTTTTAGATATTCTTTGCTGTCCCGATTCGAAAGCGGATTTGGTTTTGGATGGAGAGACCCTTGTATCAACAGATAAAAACACACGCCGACGTTATAAGATTGAGAACAACATTCCTATTATGTTGATTGATGAATCGGAACAGCTGGAGATGAATGTTTGGAAAGAGATAATGATTAAGCATGGCAGGAGCGTAGATTAATTTTTATGATTGTTAAAACAGACCCGGACCAGTTTCAAAATTATTTATCGGATGCATCTAATTATAAAGGTGATGCTCAGGCTCTTTACATTCCTGAAGATGCTCAAGAACTGGCAGACCTTATTAAATCTTTAAACCAATCCCAAACCCGGGTTACAATTTCGGGAAATGGTACTGGATTAACCGGATCGCGCGTGCCGGAAGGTGGCGTAATTGTTTCTTTAGAGAAGCTGAATAATATCCTACAGATTAATGAAATTGAAAAGTATGTAGTTGCAGAGTCTGGAGTAATTCTTAAGGACCTGCAGGATTTTGTTGAGGCAAAAAATTTATTCTACCCGCCCGATCCTACAGAGCGTAATTGCTTTATTGGAGGAACTGTTGCAACAAATGCATCGGGTGCCCGCTCTTTTAAATATGGGGCAACAAGAAATTTTGTATTAGCAATTACAGTTGTGCTGCCAAGCGGAGATATTATTGAAATTGAAAGAGGAAAAAATATTTTCGACGGCATTCATTTTTCTCTTCGTTCCAATAGTGATATTCAACTTACACTTCCCAATTTTAGAATGCCCCAAACAAAAAATGCATCGGGGTATTACTGTTCACCGGATATGGATTTAATAGATTTGTTCATAGGTTCCGAAGGAACCCTGGGAATCATCACAAAGGTGAAACTAAAACTTTTGGATATGCCATCTCACACAATTTCGTGTGTAACTTTCTTTAATGATGAAACCGACGCACTTAATTTTATTGATGAATCGCGAGAGCTTTCTTTAAGCGGAAATATTATTTCTCCACGCGGCTTGGAATTCTTTGATGAGAATGCGCTTAATTTTTTGCGCCCGGATTATCCAAACATAGATACAAATGTTAAATGCGCTGTTTGGTTTGAACAGGAAACAAACGACGACGAATTATTGGATGAGTGGATTAAATTAATAAATAAGCATAATGCTTCCGAAGAGGTTGCCTGGCTTGCGATAGATAAGAATGAGCAGGATAAGTTTAAGGATTTCCGCCATGCCATTTCGTGGAAGGTTAATGAGTTTGTTGCCAGCCGAGGACTTCGCAAAGTTGGTACCGACGTTTCTGTTCCCCAAAATAGCTTTAGAGAATTTTATTTTTGGATGAAGCGAACTGTTGAAAACAACGGTTTGGATTATGTTGTTTACGGACATTTTGGGGATTGTCATCCTCATCTTAATATGCTGCCAAAAAATCAGGAGCAGTTTGCAATAGCCCGCCAGGTTTATTCCCAAATTTGCAAAGAGGCTGTTAGACTTAAAGGAACTGTTTCGGCCGAGCATGGAATTGGTAAAGCAAAGAGAGAATATCTATTAATGATGTATGGCCAACAGGTTATTTCCGAAATGGCAAAGCTTAAGGTGGCTCTCGATAATAACAAAATTTTAAATATCGGCAACATATTCGAAGAAAGGTTTCTTTAGTAAGCCATGAAAAAATATTTATTCATTTTATTTATTGTTTCACTTAAGCTTTTGGCTCAAAACGAACAGCTCGACAATAAATTCCGTTTAGCTCAAAGCTTTGAGCAATCCGGCCAGCTGGATAAGGCAGAGACTATTTATAAAGAATTGTCCCAGCTTCAAAAGTGGAACTACTCCTACTTTGACGCTCTCAATAAAATTTTAATTGCTCAAAAAAAATATGACGAGTCAATAAAAATAATTCAAGAAAAAATTAATGAAACTCCTGCGGACATTAATTTATACGGTCTTATAGGTTCAACATATTTTTATAAGGATAGTGTTTTTAAAGCATTTGATTATTGGGAAAAAGGAATTTCAGTAAATCCAAATTCGCAGGTTACTTACCGAATAATTACTAATTATGCCATAGAAAACCGTGCATATGAGCAGGCAATAGATTACCTAAAACGGGGACAGGCAATCTCGGCCGAACCGTTCCTCTTTTCGTTGGAGCTATCGAATATCTACGCTGTTAATATGAATTTTGCAGAAGCTGTTACAGAACTATGCAAAATTATTTTATGGAAGCCCGAGCAGTTGGAACTGGCTAAATCGCGCTTAAATTCATTTATTCAAAGAACGCAAGCCGCAGAACAGGTTATTGAGGCGGCTAAGAAATTTGTAGATGAGAATAACAAACCGGAACTGCAAAGTTTTTTAGTTTATGTTTATCAGCAAACGGGTAAATACAATTTAGCTTTTTCGAATGTTGTTGAGTTGGATAGAATTACTAATGGCGGGGGAACTGCGGTTTTTATTTTTGCGCAAGATGCCTATAGAGGCGGTGAATTTAAATACGCATCGCAGGCATTCGATTATATCATTAAAAAACATCCCTCTTCACCTTACTTTATTCCTGCCCAAATTGGCTTTGCAAGAACTCTCGAAGCAGATTTGGATTTACAGACCTTAAAACTGCTTAATAGTTGGAAGCCTATTCAAAGACCAGCTGTTTTTAATAAAAGTGAATATGAAAAATTGATTTATGCTTACGACAATTTTAATAAGCAATTTGGCAACAGTAATAACGCCGAAGCCCTTTTTAGAATTGCCGAGATCTATAATAACCGGTTGCTTCTGTTTCATAAAGCAGATAGTGTTTATTCAATTATTATTAAGTCTTTCTTCCTTTCGGATTATTCCATTCCCTCTGCCATCAGTAAATCTAAAATACTTATTCAAAAGAACGACTTGGAGAGCGCGCAAAAAACCATTAACGATATTTTGATCAATCCCAGAATTGAACCGAATAAGTTGGCAGAAATAAACTACCTACTTGGTAAAATTGAATTTTGGAAGGGAAGCTTTTCGTCATCCTTAAATTACTTTAAAGAGGCAACCAGAAATTTAGAATCGGATATTTCAAATGATGCTCTTGAATATTCTTTTTTAATTAACTCTTCAAAAAAAGATTCGGTAAACTTAGCTAGATATGCAAAAGCAGATTTGCTCTTGTTACAAAATAACGTTAAAGATGCCGCTACTGAATTCAAAGCTTTAGGTGATAATGATAACTTGTTTATAATAAATCAGTTTGCAAAAATAAATTTAGCAAATATTTTTATTTTAGATAATAATTTTTCCGAAGCCATTCTTGTGCTCGAAAGTCTTCAAAAAGGGGATTTTTCTTCCATTTTCGCAGAAAAGACGACCTTTTTACTCGCTCAAGTATATCAATTCGGGATAATTGATCTTAAAAAAGCAGAAGCCATTTACCAAATTTTACTTGAAAAATTCCCAAACTCACCCTATTTTGACCGTGCCAGAGATTTTTTAAACGGAATTAAAACTAAAAGCGGTTAAAAATGAGCGATTCAAGAGAACCACGCAGTGTAAAATGTTCCTTCTGCGGTAGAGATGGCAGCGAAGTTACTTCGATGGTTGCCGGTCCGGATGTTTACATCTGCGATATTTGTATTAAGACAAGCGTTGATATTCTTAAAAACAATATCACCAATCTTCCCAAAAAAGAATCTTACCATTCATCCTTAACACCAGATTTAATTAAAAAAAGTTTAGATGAATATGTTATAGATCAGGATCTTGCCAAAAAGGTTTTAGCTGTTGCAGTTTATAATCATTACAAAAGAGTAAATGCCTCCAACTCCCTTTTTGAAATGGATGACGTTGAAATTGAAAAAAGCAATATACTTTTAATGGGACCAACCGGAGTTGGCAAAACTTTGCTAGCCCAAACTTTAGCACGTATTTTAGATGTACCATTTGCAATTGCAGATGCAACCACACTAACCGAAGCCGGCTATGTTGGCGACGACGTTGAAACTGTATTGGTTCGCCTTCTTCAAGCATCCGATTATAATTTGGAAAAAGCCCAGAAGGGAATTGTTTACATAGACGAAATTGATAAGATTGCACGCAAGAGCGAGAGCGCTTCTATTACCCGTGATGTTTCGGGTGAAGGCGTTCAGCAGGCGCTTCTTAAAATTTTGGAAGGTACCGTAGCGGGTGTTCCTCCTCGCGGCGGAAGAAAACATCCCGAACAAAGTTTAATAAACGTTAACACTAAAAACATTCTATTTATCTGCGGCGGCGCATTCGATGGCATCGACAATATTATTGCAACCCGCATTAATCGTAATCCAATAGGATTTGACACTCACGCTCAAAATGCTGCCGGAGTGGATAAAGATAATTTGATGCAAAAATCGCAGCCGGAAGATTTGGTTAAATATGGTTTAATACCTGAACTGGTTGGCCGTTTGCCAATTATTGCTCCTTTGGCCTCTTTAAATGCTACGGCAATGAAAAACATTTTAACCGAACCAAAGAATGCAATTGTTAAGCAATATAAAAAGCTTTTTTCCATGGAAGGAGTCGAGCTTCAGTTCGATCAGGCTTCTTTGGATGAAATAGTTAAAAAAGCAATCGAAAGAAAAACCGGCGCTCGCGCATTACGTTCTATTGTAGAAGGAATTCTTCTTGATATTATGTATGAACTTCCTACAAAAGAAAATATTGATAAATGCTTAGTTACAAAAGATGTGGTTGTGAATGGGGAAAAACCAATTTACATTGAGAGCGACAGAAAGACCGCATAAATTTATATGGCGCTGTTAAACCAGCGCCATGCTTACCAATACCGAACCCATAAACGATAAAGCTATTAATATAAAGTGAATTACCTTTATTAAAATAACTTTTGTAATTGTTACAAAAACTCCCTGGTTAAAATAATTTCTTAGCATGAAGTACAAATAAATTGGTATATATAAAATTCCCAAAAGAATTAGCCACCCGCTGAATGGACCAAACTTTCCAATGAATATTAGTATTCCGAATACTAAAAATATATCTATATGGTAATGAATGGAGAGTACTAAACTTTCTACATAATATTTCATATTCCTTTTGTAAAAGAGCATTAATACTAATGCAAATACCGGCATAAGTATAAACATGGAATAGGAAATGTTTTTTAGAATTGAATGCCAAAACTTTTCCTCTTCTCCACGTGCAATTTTACTGAATTTTGTAACTACATATTTATTTACCCAATTAATATCCATTCCTTTTGCTTTTACTAAAGAATCTATTTGCTTATCGGATAATCCTCTTAATTCATTTATTGATAACTCGGTCCTAAATTTTGTTATCGAATCAAGTTCTTCCTTAGAAAAACGGTTACGTTCATAATCCTTAATTGCATCCCCTTCCGTTAAAAATTTCATAGATAGTCCCACATCCTTTTTATTTTCTTCTTCTGTATAGAATGGTTTAATAGAAAGAATTAAAAAGAAGAAAAAACTTACAAAGATGTAAAACCGTAGAGGTGCAACAAATTGAACTCTTTTTCCGGAATTAAATTCTTTACTCATCGATCCGGGATGCAAAATTAATTTCTTTGCAGATCTGAATGACTTGGAATCTAAATGAAGCAATCCTTCAAATACTTCGTAAATATGATGCATTAAAGGAAGACGAATATCATGATTTTCCTGCCCGCAGCTTGGACAGTAATTATCTGCGCTTTCAAATTTAAAACCGCAATTTGCGCATTCAGGTAACTTATTCTTATGATGTGCCATAGTTAAATTTGTTTGTTTGCGGAACCAAATATAATGTTGTATTTATAATAAGCCAATAATATTTTCCATATCAAATTACTGAGATTAATGAAAACACTGTTATATATTTTCTTATGCATTGCCACTTTTAGTTTTGCTCAATCCAAAATTCTAATTTTTATGGATCTTCAGCAAACGGACCATTTGAAAGCTTATGGGGTTACTTTTAACGCTCTAACAGATGGCAATACTGCAGATTGGCTTTTAAACTATCGTGGTGGCTCATTTATGCTTAATTATTCCAACGAGCTTGCATTAAAATGCCGTGTAAAAGGAGTAGCTTTTCAAACTCTTAGTCAGCAAGAAGTAGTTGATATTTATTCCTTCGTTCAAAGTGAAGATCAAAATATGGATGTTGTTCGTTTGGAAAAAGCTCCTGCAATTGCTGTATATGTGCCACCTAATTTTAAGCCATGGGATGATGCTGTAACCCTTGCTTTAGATTATGCCGAAGTCAAGTACAGTAAAATTTGGGTGGAAGAAATACTTAGAGGCGATCTTTCGAAATACGATTGGATTCATTTGCATCACGAAGACTTTACCGGACAATATGGAAAATTCTTTGCCTCTTTCAGTACCGCTCAATGGTATATAGAGCAGCAAACAATTTACGAAAACCAGGCAAAGAAACTTGGATTTAAAAAAGTTAGCGATATGGAAAAGGCTGTTGTACTAACTATTAAAGAATATGTTGGCCAGGGGGGATTTATGTTTGCAATGTGCTCGGCTACGGATTCTTACGACATTGCCCTCTCTGCAATGAATGTTGATATTGTTGATAGAATGTACGATGGAGATCCGCCAGATCCCAACGCGCAAAGCAAATTGGATTTCTCTCTAACATTCGCCTTCCAAGATTTTAAGCTGGATATGAATCCTTTGATGTACGAATACAGCGATATAGACATTCAGCCGGCAGAAATTGGACCCCAAGCAAACGACTATTTTACTCTCTTTGAATTCTCAGCAAAGTACGATCCGGTTCCTACTATGCTTACTCAAAATCATTTGAATGTAATTCCAGGATTTATGGGGCAAACAACCGTATTCCGAAAAAAATTAATAAAGAACTCGGTTTATGTTTTAGCGGAGAGGGCAGGAACCGATCAGGTAAAATATATTCATGGAAATTTTGGAAGAGGAACTTTTACATACTACGGCGGGCACGATCCGGAAGATTATCAACATGCGGTTGGAGATCCTCCGACAGATTTAAGCTTATTTAAAAACTCTGCTTCTTACCGGCTGATATTAAACAATATTCTATTTCCGGCCGCCAAGAAAAAAGAGCAAAAAACTTAAATAACAGAGAGGGTATGCTATGATAGAATTCTTAGAGCTAATCTTAGATTTTTTTATGGCTATTTTTGAATCCAGAATAAAAAAATAACATCTAATACATTATATGAGATATCTAAAAATCAAAAACAGCAGCGAACAGGTTCCAATTGGTAAACTTGTTTGTGTAGGTAGAAACTATGAGGCTCACGCCAAAGAACTTGGCAACACAGCAGCCACAGATTTTCCTATTATATTTTTAAAACCGGCAAGCAATGTTATTTATTCCGGCCAGCAGGTTATTCATCCTAATTATTCAAACAATTTGCAGCACGAGGTTGAACTTGTTTTATACATTGGCGAGACCGTAAAGAATGCAAACGATGAAGAAGCCGCTAACGCCATTCATGGCTATTCTGTTGGGCTGGATATGACATTACGCGACCTACAATTTCAGTTTAAGGATAAGGGTGAGCCATGGACATTAGCAAAATGTTTTGATACGGCTGCGGTTTTAACCGATATAGTCTTAAAGCAGAATTACCAGCTTACCGGAACAGAAATTCTTTCACTAAAAGTTAACGGCGTACAAAAACAGAATACTTCTATTAAGAATATGATTTTTTCGCCGGTGGAAATTGTTAAGTATATTTCAAGCCGAATGACTTTGGAAAAAGGAGATTTAATTTTTACCGGCACTCCCGAAGGTGTTAGTAAAGTTGTTCCCGGAGATAAGATTGAAGCCTCGCTAGAAAATGTAGGAAATATTTCTACTGAAGTAATTAATTGAATTATCAAAAAAATAATTGTAGAGTGAAGTAGCAGATACTTCGTTTCACTCAATTAAAAGATAGGAGATACAATGCCAATATTTGAATATAAATGCAACGACTGCAGCAAGAAATTTGAAATTCTTCATAAGTCCTCGGCAAATTTGGAAGAGGTAATTTGCCCCGATTGCCAAAGCAAGAACAGTAAAAAACTTCTTTCAACATTCAGCGCATCAACAAGTTCATCAAGTTTTGATAGCGCGCCTCCATGCGCAAGCGGAAGCTGCGGCGTTCCCTCTTTTGGAGGAGGATGTTCTAGTGGAATGTGCGGATTAAATTAACTCTCTTCGAAAGAGTAACCTGTTCCTCTAACGCTTTTAATATGAACCGGATTATTCGGATCCGGTTCAAAATATTTACGAAGACGACTAATAAAAATATCCACCGTTCTTGTTTCAATATCGCTGCTTGTGTGCCATACATTTTCCAGCAATTCTTTTCGGCTAATAATTTTTCCTTTTCGTTCAACAAGATATTTAAGCATCATAGCTTCGCGCTGTGTTAATGTAAATTTCTTTGCGCCAACAGAGCACTTGTAATTTTCGAAATTCACTTCGCACTTACCAAATTTAATTACCGGTTTAATTTCGGAAGCATTTTTATACCAGGCTTTGCGCTTAAGCATCCCCTTAATTCTTGCAAGCAGTTCCTCCAGATGAAAAGGTTTTGTCATGTAATCATCCGCACCATGCTCAAGACCCTTAACCTTATCCTCTGCAGATGTTCTTGCCGTTAGCATAAGAATTGGCATTTGTGGAGTTGACTGCCTAACCTTATCTGCAATTTCAAAACCATCGAAATAGGGAAGCATAATATCCAGCACTATCAAATCGTAATTATTCTGCTCGTAAAGTTTTAGCGCATGCTTGCCATCTTTTGCCCAATCTACCAAATAGCCTTCGTCTGTTAAATTGTATTCCAGTCCAACGGCTAAAGATTCTTCATCTTCAACAAGTAATATTTTGCAATCCTTAAATGGATTATTTTCCATCTTCTTCTTCCATTAATTTTTGTTTCTTTGCGGTTTGCCGTAAAAGGGAGTTTATATAAAACTTTTTTGATGTTTGATAAATTGGCAGCTCAATTTCGAATGTTGTTCCAAGTTCTAGTCCCTCACTCGAAACACTTATTCTTCCACCATGCATTTTCATAATTTCCTTTACCCAGTATAATCCTAATCCGGTGCCCTTTACATTTGGAATGTTCTTATTGTCTATTCGCTGAAACTTGTGAAATATCTTTTTGTGATTCTTCAAAGAAAGACCAATTCCTTTATCGGAGAACTTAATGGATAAATGCTTTCTGTTAATGGAAAACAAAACCGTCAAGTCCAACTGTTTTGTAGTATACTTTATTGCATTATCAATAAGATTATCAAAAACAATTTGCATTGCATCTTTATCAATTACACAATTGCAGTTAATTGCCCCTTCAATTTTTATACATGATTCCGGAATTCGAAAACGATCCATAGAATCTTGAATTAATTGGCGGGCAACAGTATCTGCCTGGTAAACATGATAATTGTGGGCAATCCGCTTTCTTTCCAATCGGGATATTTCAAGAATTGAATCGATAAGCTTTTTTAACCGTGATGAATCTTTAAGCATAATTCCAATAAATTCTTTTCTCTTATCTGCCGGAACATCCTTGCTGTTTATAGTTTCCAAATAAAGCTGTATCGATGCCAACGGAGATTTCAATTCGTGAGTAACATTCGAAATAAAATTGTCGTAAAGCTTTGTAAGCTGTATCTGCACCGTTAAATTCCTAAAGATTAAGAATACCGCAAGCGCAATACAAACAATCAATATTATTCCCCCAACAAAAATTACAAGGTTGGGGCTGTCTACCGTTATTTGAGGAGAAAGCTTATCTCCAACCTGTTCTATAATAATGTTGTTCGATACATACCAATATATCCATAAGCCCAGCAATCCCATCCAGGCTATTTGGGCAAACACAAAGGCAAATATTATATATACAAGAGAATATTTTTTTTTCATTTTTCTCTGAAAAAGTGCCGCTTATAAAGCGCGGGACAATGTTAATTAATTATATGTTTTTACAATCCTATACTTCTTTGCATAGAACAGCATCTGTTGTGTAAAATCCAGTGGATACTCAATTTTAACGTCAACAATTTCTTCACCATCTTTAACGGCAACCAATTGCGGCTGAATAAAACCGGCATAAGGAGCAATGTTCAGTTTTTTATATCTATCCAAAACTTCTTTGTGAAGAGGCTGATCTATTTTAACACCGTAATTTTCAACTAAATTTTTACCTGCGTTGTAATCCCCTTCGGATTTAATTCTTTGCATCTCTTTAAGCAAATCTCCAAAAAGTTTTTGCAGCTTTTTGTAATCGTTAATTACAAAAAAGGTTTTTCCCTCTTTGGTTTTCTTTTCAATTACATTTTCGGCTTTTCCCTGTTCGAACACCCATTTGCTAATTAACTGACGGTTGCGCATATGAGCCTGTTCTACATCATCCCCTAAAGCAATTCGGGATAGCTGTGTCATCAATCCGTTTCGGATGTATTGATCGTATCCGGCCTTACCGGTTTCCAAAGAGGGCATAACACCAATATCAACAAGCTTTTGATCGTATAGGAAGTAAAGAGCAACTAAATCCGCGCGAGCTTCTTCTAAAATTGACGCATAGTTTTTCAATGTTTCGTTAGGTTCTTTAACCCCGGTTTTTAATTGACCGCTTCCATGCCCAATTACTTCGTGCATGTCTGTGTGTAAATTATCTGCCAAAGCGCCATATTTCTTTTGTCTTTCAATTTCCTCTTTCGAAAAAGCAAACTCTTCAAGCATTCCGCTTGTTTCGGCTGCTTTGTTATAAGAGTAAACTATGTTTCCAATGTTTACAGATTTTGAACCATGTTCTGCTCTAATCCAATTTGCGTTGGGTAGATTAATACCAATTGGAGTAGAAGGAGCGGCGTCTCCGCTTTCAACAACGGCTGTAATAACCTTTGCACTAACTCCCTGTACATTTTTCTTTTTGAACTCAGGTGCAATAGAGGAATTATCTTCGAACCACTGGGCATTGTTGCTAATTGCCTCAATTCTTTTAGATGCTTCCATATCCTTAATGGACACAATCGATTCAAAATTTGCCTTGTAGCCAAGCGGATCGTTATATGTTTCTATAAATCCATTAACCACATCAATTATGCTGTTAGTATCTTTAACCCATTCAATTGAATACTCATCCCACTTTTTAAGGTCGCCCGTTTTGTAATACTCAATCAAAAGCTGCAAAGCTTTTTTCTGCTGATTATTTTCGGCAACATCAACAGCCTTCTCCAGCCAAAAGACAATTTTCCTAATTGCTTCGGCGTACATACTGTTAATTGTCCAGCGCATTTCCATAATATTTCCTTTGTAGCGCATTAGCTTGGAATTTAATCCAACAGAGATGGGTCGTGTATCATTTGGATCTGTAATTTTTTTATAAAATTCTTCAGCTTCTTTTTGAGTAACATCTTCATAAAAATTTACTGCGGAGTTTTTAATTAAATCCATATTTGAATCTTGACTTACCTTAGTAGGGGCAATATTAGGATCGAAAATTATTGGCTCAAGTTTTTTCAATAAATCATCGGGTCTTTCATTACTTTGTAAAGGCAATACATATTCATCGCATGTTAAAACGGCATTCCTAAAAAATTCTTTCGAAAACTCGGGCATAAACTTTTTGTTGGAATAGTGATGATGAATTCCATTGCTGAACCAAACTCTTTTGGTATAAGTCATAAACTTTTCCCAATCCGGCGTGGTTTTATCTCCGGTATAAGTATTTATAATCGCTTCCAAAGTTCTTCTTATAGCTAAATTGTGTTTATAATTCTGATCGTAAATAATTTCTCTTCCGCTTAAAGCTGCCTCGTACAAATAGTAAACCAGTTCTTTTTGTTTTAAAGATAACTCGTCGAATCCAGGAACCTGATAGCGCTGAATTCTAAGATCTGCAAATTGTTCGGTTACATATTTAAAATTATCTTCCATCTGAGGTTTTTTTTCTGTTGAACAACTCATAATTGTTATTCCTGCAAGTATTGCTAAAAAGAATGTTTTAATTAATTTCATATTTATCTCTAACCTTATGATTGTTAAATTAGCACCTGAAAGATATTGTTTTTGAAAAGTATTCGCACAAGGAATCTTATTAATGAACATCCAAATATTTGGTACCAAAAGCTGCAGCAATACCCGTAAAGCCGAACGTTTTTTTAAGGAAAGAAACATTCCTTTTCATTTTAGAGATTTAACCGAAAAAGGAATTGCTAAAGGAGAGCTTGATAATATCACCCGTTCCATTCCCTTGGAAGATCTTTTGGATAAGGAGGGAAAGCAGTTCAAAAAAAGAAACATGCAGTATATGACCTACAGCTTGGAGGAGGAAATTCTTAACGATCCTTTGCTAGTTAAAACTCCAATTGTACGCAACGGAAAGATATCCACAATTGGGTACGAGCCCGAAATTTGGAAGGGATGGAAAGATTGAATAAATGGGAATAGATGTTGAATAATTCTACGAAAAACTTATGCTCATTTTAAAGAGCTTTTTTTATTAAAAACTGAATGTTCGGTGGCAGGGTTGCGCACATTTTAATTATTTTTTTCAAGAACAATTATTATTGGTGAAATACCCATCAAAGATCCCTCTAACTTATTTTCTTTTATCTCAAAAAAAAGTTGTGGGTGAGATAGTATGTTATTAAACTCTAGAAACTGTAATTTATTGTTAATAAAAACAAACTTTCCCCCAAATACTTGATCAATTCCATCTGAGTTTATGCCATTTATTTTAGGAATTGTATACCTTCCTTCCACTACAAAATTATTATTTAATGCAATGGATATACTTCCACCATGAGCTAATATGTTTATTGAGGCATCGTTAGAGCCAGGTAAAATGAAAGTTGTAGCTTTATAATTTCCACTAACTTTTAACAATAGTGGATCTATTTCGGGACCTATTGTGGACTCCTTACAACCCAATTGTAGCACAAAACTACACACTGCAAATAAGAAAAGAATTTTAGGCATCCTTACTCCTTAAGTAAAGTTTATCATTAATAATCATTATGTATGACTCTAATATATACTCAAAATTAATTCATTAATACTATTGGGGCTGTCAATTGTTAAAGCTATCTATTTAGCATAAATAAGATCAATTACCTTTGCTTTGTTTTACCATAACTATTTTTTTTATTGAGATAGAAAATATTTTTTGAATTAGTGAGTCTTTCTGAACTAAATAATTCCCTTGAATAGGATTATCAAATCCTCCCATCCATAAAGAATCTCCACTTATTTTGAATTCGCCATTAAAATTCTCTTCAAAACCTTCCCCGGAGAGGTTGGCAATTTTTGGCACCTTTAAATATCCGGTAATTTCACTATTAATTTTTAACTCAAGCTTTACTTCCCCTCCTTTATTTAACACATCAACCGGGGCATCGTTTTGACCAGGTATAACAAATATAATGGCCTTATAACTACCTATTATTTGTAATAATTTTGCATCTATAGCTGGACCAATACTTTCTTCTTTGCAACTAAACATTAGTAGAAGAATAAAGAAGTACATTATTTTATTATTCATAATCTTCCCAATTAAAACACATATCCATTAAGTAAAATAGAGAAATTAGCAAGGCTATTTAAAATATTTTTTGATGTCTTCCTTATTTGCCTTAGTTAATATTTATTTCATTAATATTATTTTTCTCGAAAAGTATTTTGAATCATATTTTAATACACACATATAAACGCCAGATGATAAATCCGGTGCATTAAAGTTAATAGTATGCTTACCCTTAAAGTAATAACCAGCAGCAATTTTCTTTATCTCTCTGCCAAGTATATCGTATAATTGTACTTTTACATTACCATTTTCCGGAAGTTCAAAAGTAAAAACAGTGTTTGAATTAAACGGATTGGGATAACAGTTAATACTAACAGTTTCATCTCTTGTTGATCCTTCTTCTGAAATTTCAATATTAGTCAAATTATAGTCATACAGCATTGCTTTGTTTACTATTGAATAGGAAAACCCATCCTCTTTTATTTCCATGCCACCCGTCATTAATGCTTTTTCTTCATTAATCTTAGTAAAAGATTGAGCATATATCCACTTGCCAAATAATTTAAAATATTTTCTTGAATAATCTTTAAGAGAAATTATTCCCCATCCACACGAATATTTTGTTGGTCCATCAATGTACAATATATATTCACCATTATTAATTACCGCTCCCTTTACCTCTGCAGCAGGTGCATACCCTACAGTAGACCATTTTTCTTTTACTGGATCAAACATTTCCGTTGTAGTTCTATATCCGCCAAATACTAAAACTTTACCATCTTTTAGCAATATTGCCCCATGCTTTGCCCGGTTTTCCTTAAGCGTGTCTGTAATGGTCCATTTTTCACTAATTGGGTCATATATTTCACATGTATTTGTAAATACTCCCCCTATACTATATCCTCCCGTTACTAAAACTCTGCCGTCTAAGAGTTTAGTTGTTGTATTGTAATCTCTTGGGATATTCAGCTTTCCGGTTAATCTCCATTTTAATTTGTTGGAATCAAATACCTGGCAATCATCCAATGTAGTTATTTTTTTAGTTACTGGATAATCAGTTACTCCACCAATTAATAAAACATCTCCATTATTTAAAACTATGGAAGATTGCCCATAAATTCTTTTTAATGCAAAAGTGTCTGCAGTTACCCACTTATTATCGCAAAGTATTTCGCAGCTATTCTCATAGTACCCTCCAATTGCCATAATTTTACCATTATTTAACATTACTAGGTTATGATAAGACCGTGGTCTGTTAAATCCATTTACTGATTCCCATTTTTCATTGGCAACATTAAATATTTCACAATTTTTACTTATTCCACCAACCCTTAATCCACCAGTAACTAAAACATTCCCATCTGGCAACAATATGCTTGCATGATCTCTAAGTTTAAATTTTATTGTATCAACATAATGCCAATTACCATAGTTCTGAGCTAATATTACTTGGCTAAAGCAAAACAACATTGTAAAGTTGACGAGTAGTTTTAATTTCATAATTGATTCTATTTTTAATATCTCTTTCTTAATTAATATTACTTATGAACTTATTTTCATTTTTAAACTTCCTTTAGATAGTACGCCATATAAACCAAAAGAGGAAAGAACACAACTTGCACTTGTTGCTCTGATTACACCCAAGAGAACATTAATTTATTATTCTTCATCTTCTCTTAAATTGATTGGTAAAATTAGCAAAGCTATTTAAAAATTCTAACTATGTTTTCCTTACTTACCTTAGTTAATATTTATTTCATTAATATTATTTTTCTCGAAAAGTATTTTGAATCATATTTTAATACACACATATAAACGCCAGATGATAAATCCGGTGCATTAAAGTTAATAGTATGCTTACCTCTAAAGTAATAACCAGCAGCAATTGTTTTTAATTCTCTTCCGAGTATATCATATATCTGTACTTTTATATTACCATTTTCTGGAAGTTCAAAAGTAAAAACCGAATTTGAATTAAATGGATTAGGATAGCAATTAATACTAACAGTTTCATCGGTCATTGATCTTTCTTCTGTAACATCAATATTTGTCAAATTATAGTCATACATATAGCATAAATTGCTTGGAATTACAGCTACTTCATTTATCCATTTTCTTCCACCAACTCGTAGTGCTTTTTTTTCATTTAGTTTAACAAGAACTGCTGAATCGTCCAAACCACTGAGTTTTTTTGTAAATACAGCTTTATTTAGTTTAATATCGTAAAGTGACCAATATGAAGTACCTTGGGAAATACTAAGTATTTGATCTCCACTATTAATTAATATTTGATCCGTTGCATCTCTTATTCTCCACTCTCCAATAACATTCCATTTATTAATTATAGGATTATAAACCTCTGTAGAGTCAATTGCATCTCCCGAGACTAAAACATTACCATTTGAAAGAAGAATTGCTGAATGCAAATATCTTGGATATTTAAGTGAATCCGACATACTCCATTTCATGGTTCTTGTGTCGAACAATTCACAAGACCTTTCTATTTTTCCTGTAGCGCTAGATCCCCCCGAAATAAGAATTAAGCCATTCAATAAGGCTGTAGCAGTATGGTTTGCTCTCAGTTTATTCATACTTTCAACAATTACCCATTTTGCAATTTTAAGATCATACATCTCGCAAGTTGAAATTTCTTTTGTTAGCCCACCTCCAGCAATTAATAAATTTCCGTTTGGCAATCTTGATAAAGTTGCAGAAGTCCCATGAAATTGTTTCAAACTATCTAACAGTGTCCAAGTTTCGTTCGTAGGGTCAAAAACTTCAACACTTTGGGTTTTAGTACCTCCTGTAACAATAACTTTTCCATCATTAAGTTTAATTATCTGGTGACCTTGGCGGCTAATATTCATTGGTGTAGTTAAACGCCATTTATTTGTATTAGGATCGAATATTTCGCATGATTTTCCATCAAATTCATAGTTGAATCCAATTTTTTTATAACCGCCACCTGTTATTAAAATTGTTCCATTATCTAACTGTATTCCCCTATGTCCAACTCTTCTTAGATTTGTTGTATCACATGTAACCCACGCTCCATAATTTTGTGCAAATACAGAGCAGTTAATTCCAATTAGGATTAGCACTTTCAAAAAAAAGTATAATTTCATTTTGCACCTTACTTTTGAACTGCAGGCTGTAAGTTGCTATGGCAAGATTACAGCAGCATTAGTTATTCTGTTTACACCCCAGAAGTAAACCATTTTATTATTCATCAGCTTCTCTTTTAAAAACATATAGCTGTTATGTTAATTGATAGAATTACATAAGCTATTTATTAATGATTTCCAGTATAATCTATAGCCAATTATTTAACAGGGGTGTAGTATTTGTTATGCTTGGGAAGAGCCCGAATAACCCCGCAAGCAACTAGCAAAAAAGTAGTGTTAAATGCAATATTAATTTTGAGTACTTAAAGGGATTTGTAAGTAAAACATTTGTAATTCAGTTGCCATTCCATAGCTATTCGGTGGTAATTCAATTGTGTTTACAATCGAATGGCTATGAATGTCCATTGAATTGCCACTGAATCACAACTGAATTTCATTAGAGCGTTATGCGAATTATAGAATGCCATTACTCTTAAAATCTGCTAAGAGTTTTTGGTTTGTAACAAATTGAGCTCCGCCCCATCCGCAGTTTTTAGCACCATCTACATATTCCAGTATATCATCTATAAAAAAGTGATTAGCCGAAGGTTCTTTGGTAAACTCTTCCACCGCGCGGAATATTTTTTCTTCCGGCTTGACTGCTTTTACCTCGTGAGATAAAATCATCTTTTCAAAATTTTGAAGAAAAGAAAATTTTTGCCATCCATATTCCATATGAATTTGATTTGTATTGGAAAGAAGAACCAGACGGTACTTTTGTTTTAGAATTGGAAGAAGGTTGGTTAACTCCTTATTCTCGGTAAAAATATGAGAAAACAATTTGCAAAAATTTTCTCTGTCTATTTTATGTTCAAGCCACTCCATCATTATATCCAAAAATTGATTGTTGCTTAGCTCTCCCCTTTCGAAATTTCGGTGGATATTGTAGTTTTGATGATATAGAGCCTTGAATTTTTCGCCCAATCCAGGTTGAACAATTTCAAATTCTTCAATCATCTTAGTGTATGTAAATGGAAGAAGAACATTACCCAAATCGAATACAATAATGGAATATTTACTCATTTATAAATTCCTTAACATTAATAAAAAAGCCGCCTTAAAATATACCGGCGGCTTTAATTAATTTGCAAAATAAATTTTACTTAACTGTAAACACAGAATCTTGAACGCCGGAATTAACCAGAACAGAACTTACTTTGAATTCTATTTGCGCCATTCCTAAATCTTGATATACGGTGTAAGGAAATTTTAATCCGTTAACCTCTTTGTAATCACTCATATCTGTACTTCTTGAAACATCTCCTTGAGGAGTTTTAAGTGTTTCCATTGTTCTAACTAAAAGTCCGGTTTCAACATCGTAATAGTGAATATTTTTTTTGCCGCTTTTTGTTGTTATGGTAACTTTATATGCATCTTTATTTTTAATGGTTTCAAGAGCATTTAATTCTGTTGTATATCCATATTTAGCGTAATCTAAAAACAGCTGCTGATTTGCCTGTTCTTTAAGTTCATCCAAAGATTCTCCGGTTAGTTCGGTATCTTGTCCCATTCCGCTTGATTTACCTTTAACACCATCTGTAACAGACATTTGCTGTCCCATTCCAAAATCTACAAGCTGATAATATTTATCTGGCGATTTTACTATTTGAGTAATATTAATATTCATTCCCTGAACGGTACCGGAAAGTTTCATTGTAAGATCACTCACCTTCATCCAATTATCTCTTCCGCCTATAGCATCTATATATTTATTAAGTATGCTTTCAACGGTTACACCAGCAGGAAGTTTTTTTGCATTAGGATCTACCTTTTGACCAAAAGCATCGAAATAATCCAATTTGCCGCTAACAGAAAACTTAGCAATATTCTTTGCAACTTCATCTGCTTTACCAACAACAACAATGTGAGCATTGCTTGGTTTAATATATTTCTTTGCAATTTCCTGAACATCATCTGCGGTAACTGCGTTTAACGCTTTTAGATAATTACGGTAGTAATCCTTATCCAAATTAAAGCGGGCAGTATTTATTGCAAAGCGTGCAATTGTGCTTGGTTCTTCAAGAGAGCGAATGAATCCGCCGGATAAATAACTAATAGCTTTCTGCAATTCATCATTTAATACTTTTTCGTTTCTTAATCTTTTCATCTCGTTAAGAATTTCGGTAACGGCGCTGTCTGTAACACTATTACGAACACTTGTAGAAGCTGTAAAACTTCCAACCAATTCATCAGCATTTAAAGATGAATATGCGCCATAAGTATAAGCATGCTTTTCTCTAAGATTCATAAACAATCTTCCGGTAGCACTTCCGCCTAAAATTAAATTTACAACACTTGCTTTAATTGCGTCCGGGCTACCGATTTGTAATTCAACCGGATAAGCAACCGCAACAACGGATTGAACCGCATTTGCTTTATCCACAAGAGCAACTTTTGTAACAATAGGTTGCTTTGGGGTTGGATATGAAGATTTAGGAACATCTTTCTTTTGCCACTTTCCTAAATATTTTTCTACTAATGCTTTTGCTTTTGCTTTATTTATATCTCCAACAATTGCCAGGTAGGCAACATTAGGACGCCAGTAGGATTCGTAATAATTTTTGCACATATCAAGAGTAATAGATTTTACACTTTCCTCACTTTCGGATTCTCCGTATGGATGTTCTTTTCCATATTGAATCATTGCAGTAACTCTTTGCGATATAGTATTAGGATCGTCTTTTGTTGATGCCAAGCCAGAAATTGTTTGCTTTGTAATTTTGTCCAGCTCCTCTTGTTTGAAGTCGGAATTCAAAATAATATCCGCAACCAGATTAAGAACTTTTTCTTTATGCTTTTCTAAACCGCTGGCAAATATGCTTGTTGCCGATGTTGAAAGATTGGCCCCTAAAAAGTCTATTTCTTCGTTAAGCTTATCTTTAGAACGGTTCTTGGTTCCTTTTCGTAGCAACTGCCCTGCTGTTGAAACAAAACCGGCATTCTTTCCTTCAAGAACAGGATCAACATCCAGCATCAAACTAAAAGCAACGCGTGGCAGCTTATGGTTTTCTACAACAAAAACTTTTAAACCGTTGCTTAATTCAAAAGACTCGGCATTAGCAATTTTAAATTCGGGTGCCGGTGCAGCTAAAGGTCTTTTACTTCTATCCAACTGAGCAAATAGAGAGCCCGCTAGAATTAGAATTAAAGAGAACATCAAAAATTTTTTCATTTGTATAACTCCGTTATGTTTTCAAAATTTTATTGTTTTTATAAACCGTTACTTCTTTTCCATTGCCTTAGGCAAATAATAAATAACCGCTCTGTTTTCTTTTGTTAAATATTTATTAGCCACTCTTTTAATGTCTTCACGGGTAACTTTCATATAACGCTGAATTTCGTTGTTGATAAGGTTAGCGTCTCCATAATAAACAAAATAATTAGCCAAGCTTTCGCCTATGCCTGCAACGGTAGAATTTCTTGTTACAAAGCTGCTTTCAATTTGATTTCTTATTTTCTGAAATTCATTTTCGGTTATCAAATCGTTTTTAATTTTTCCAATTTCCAAGTCGAATGCGGCTTCCAAATCTTCGGCTTTTACGCCCATGTTTGTTAAACCATATGCAATAAACACACCTGGATCTTCCATTGGAAGAGGTATGGTTCCAACAAACAATGCTTTTTGCTGTTTGTCTTTAATTTCTTTTGTTAAGCGTGAACTTTCTCCTCCCGACAATAATGTTGTTACCATGCTCAACGCATAATAATCGGGCGTTCCCTGTGCCGGCATGTGATAAACCTGGCAAACCATTGGCAACTGAACATTATCGTAAACAATATCTCTTACTTCGGCTGTCTGAGCCGGTTCAACAATTTTTGGTCTAACAATTTCTTTAGAGCCTTTTGGAATTTGTCCGAAATATTTTTGAACCAAAGCTTTTGTTTTTTCTATATCAAAATCTCCGGCAATTGTAAGGGTTGCATTGTTTGGAACGTAATAGGTTTTATAAAAATCTATAAACTCTTCTAACTTTGCCTGATCTATATATTGAGCGCTTCCTATCGGAGTCCATCTATAAGGATGTACTTTAAAAGCGTTGCTGAATATTTTTTCAAGGAGTGTTCCGTAAGGAGTGTTTTCGAGTCTTTGTTTTCTCTCTTCTTTAACAACTTTTCTTTGAGTTTCAACACCAATGCTATCTACCTTTAGCTGAAACATTCTTTCAGATTCGAGCCATAAACCCAATTCAAGCTGGTTTGCAGGCAATTCTTCGTAATAGAATGTTCTGTCGAAAGAGGTATTTGCGTTAAGCTCCCCTCCGGCACTTTCAACAATTTTAAAATATTCACCGCGAGCAATATTAGGTGAACCTTCGAACATTAGATGCTCGAAAAAGTGAGCGAATCCGGTTCTTTGAGGATCTTCGTTTTTGCTGCCAACATGATACAATACAGACACAAATACTATTGGCGTGGTATTATCTTTATGAAGAATTACATTTAGACCATTATCCAATTTGTACTGGGTATAATTAATCTTTTTTGCCTGAGCATTCAGTGATATGAAAGCAATAAGTGTAAATAGTATAACAAGGTTTCGTTTCATCAACCTTTCTCCTTTTAATTTGAATTAAAACATTTTGGGGGATTTGCTTATCCAAATATTATCAAAAACTTTATTATTTCCGAATATCTTTAACTACGCTTCAACTTATTAAGCAGTAATTCTGTTCCTTCAATTAATCTTTAGTTCAATAAAAATATTAATTAGCAAGCCGTTTTTGGGTGTAAAATTTTGGATTTGCAAAATGGTTTAGATTTTGTAATTACCGTATGCATTTTTTTTGAAAATTATAACGATGAAATACTTTATACAAATAATAATATCTCTTTTATTCTTTCTTTCTTCTTTTACTGTTGGGCAGGGTAAAATTAAAAAAGAAAAAATATCCTATGGAAACGATTATTCCGAAAAGTCCATTGGCCTGCAGCATTACTCGGCACCACACCTTAGCTATTCCATTGAACCATATTACGAAACAAATGGCTTTAGATTAATTGTTGTTATGGAATTTAAAGGTGAAAAGAGCGGCGAAACAAAATTAATTTTGCCCGAAAACTCCTTAAGCAATTACGAAAACAAGGCTATTAAAGTTCTAAAACCTCTTTCTTCCGATACATATTTTATTGATACGGATAAACCGGAGATTAAAATTGTTAAGTATAATCCCGGCACACTTGTAAAAATATACTACCAAATTGAGCAAATTAGTTACAGCGAACCGGAAGTTGGAACCGCTTACACTGCATTGCTCAATAAAAAGTATATCCATTTTTTAGGTGAAACATTTTTTATAACACCGGACTGGGATTCGAGCGAAGAATACAATATTCAAATCTTTTGGAATAAGATGCCGCAAAATTGGAACTTGGCAAACAGCTTTGGTATAAACCAAAAATTCCAGACTGTTAAAATTCCCTTATGGAAATTTAAGAATGCCCTTTTTGTTGGTGGTGATTTTAGAATTTTACGAAGAATGGTTTATAACAATCCGGTGTATGTTGCCATAAAAGGAAAATGGAGTTTTACCGATGCTCAATTTTGCGATTTGGTTCAGCAAATAAGAAGAGAGCAAACAGATTTTTGGAGCGACTCTAATAATCCCTTCCTGCTAATTACCTTACTCCCCATTTTAGGCAGCGATAATCAAATTGGAATAGTGAGGTACAATTCATATTCTATCTGCTTATCTAAAGAAAGACAAATTGATTTTAAGCTAAAGATGCTTGTTGCAAATAAATCTTTCCGATATTGGCTGGGGGGTAAAATAAAGGCAAGGGGACCCGAAGTTCTGCTCTATTGGTTTATAGAAGGTTTTTCGGAATTCTACGCACGTTTAATTTTACTTAGAAGCAACCAAATTACTTTTGATGAATATCTGGAAGATTATAACGAGGTTCTAGAGGAATATGCTAAATCCCCTTATCAAAACGTAAAGAATGAGGTGATGGAAGAGAATTACTGGACCGATAACGATTTTAATAGACTTCCCATTTTGCGGGGAGATATAATTGCCCACAATTTAAATTCCGCAATAATTAGCAACACCGATCAGGCCAAATGTTTAGATGACTTGATGCTGGAAATTTTTAAGAGATCGAAATCGGAATCTTTCTTTGTTTCGAGCGGGTCTTTGTATAATTTAATTAGATTTTACGCCGGTGAACAAACGTTAAGCGACATAACAAAATCTTTAAACTCCGGAGTGCCTTTAAAGATTTACAGCAATGCTTTAGGTCCCTGCTTTACTATTCAAACAGAATACTCTAGAAAGTACTGGCTGTTTGGTCCCTTATACGAAATTAACAGTTACGTAACTAAGGATGATAATGAAATTTTAGACAAAGACTGCTTTTCGACATTGGGACTTAAATAAAATTTATAGCGCTACTTCATGTAAAAGCCAAGAGTAAAAAAACCTACCCAATGCTTTGGAGAAAACACCGCCGTTAATCCCATTGATGTACCGTTAATTGGCAAAACTTTTTCGGTAAGGGTATCGGAGTATTTAAATAGAGTACCCGAAAAACTTTTCTTTTCTAAATCCTTTACAATCTTTTGTACTGTAAGCATTCCAAACACAATTGGATATCTGCCGCACCAAATTGGTATTTTGCGCTGACCGGTAGAGTCGGGCCAAATTTCTTGAGTAAGCTTTTTAATTTTGTCGCCGCTTATCTCTCCAACTAAATTTTCATTTACAATTCTTTTATCGTTTTCTGTTGCAACTGTGTGAGCTTTCATATCCAAGCCGTATGGAAAATTTTTAAAATCCTCTCCGTAATGATTGGCGTCGTTCGAAAAGAGAAAGAAAATATCTTTACCAAGTTTGTAATTATTCTTTTGGATATACTCCTGGATAATTGAAGCGAGGCTGCTGCTATAACTATTCATCTTATCGAATGAAATTGCCGGAATTATAATTGGGGTAATTTTTGCCTCCTTATTATAATGCTGAATAAGAGGAATGAGAGCTTCTATTGAATGCTCCATGCTATGCGCTTTATTGCTAACCACAAATTTTCCACTATCGAACTTCTGTTTAATAAATTCCCTTAGCGGAGATATTTTAATATTGGAATAAGCTCCGCTCCACTGGTCAAACTCATCTAAGAATATTACATCTTTTGGATTGCCCAGTTCGACCCGAACTGTTGAATGCATAAGTCCAAAAACTACAATCTCTTTTGCCTTAATTAACTTGTATAAAGGATAGTAAATTTTTCCGGCGTATAAATAATCGTCGTGAGGAGAAATTGCGGCAACTAAGTTTTCCGAAGAAAAATTTTTCTCTTTTGCATTGTCATCCAGCCAATCAATAAATAAATCCATCTGTTCTGGATTCCAGCAAAAGCCCACATCATCTTTTATTGGTCTAACTGTTTGCGCAAGCGTTACAGAAACGAACTGCAGAACAATCAACAATAGAATAAATATTTTTTTCATTGCAAAAATTACCTTGCTGCTATTATTAAATTAATTTTGATTTTTATTAACAAACGCTTTTTATTTAGCTGTACTCAATTTTATTTCTACCGAATGATTAAAGGGTTCCATCATTTGCATTAAGCCGGCTCCGGGTCTGTTGCCTCTCATTTGTCCGCCGCCGCTTCCCTGCTGCATTAATCCACTCCTTTGCATTCCGCCACCTTCTATCTCTTCGGTCTCGAACCTAACAGTTAAGCTTTCCCCCGGAATTGAAGCAATTTGATAATCGAAATTATCGTGAACACCTAATGGAACTTGAAGTTCGTAAACAAACTTTCCTTCGGTATAGCCAAGCTTTGCCTTTATACCCTGATTGTTAATAATTGGCAGTAATGTAATTGGATATTTTTCGGCGTTTATAATCTGAAATTCATTTTGTCTTTCCAAAAACTGGTTCACCATCTTATCAAGATTTCCCGGCTGGAACATTTCACGGTTGAACTGCTGCTTTTGATCCCGGTTAGCCATTTGACCGGCAAGAGGAAATTTAATTCCAAAAGTTGCCTTACTATTTTCGGGAATAAACCAGGTAATAAATCCCCCTCTCATAAATTGAAATGCTTTTGCTCTATCTTCCGTAACCAAGCAGATATATAAAAACTTATCATCATTCTTAAATGCAACACTTACCTTTTTATTTTCGATTGGTTGAATTGAATTTTGCCAATCGGAGTAATTGCCATCTACGGCAATTGCTGTTTGGCTCCATCCGGATTGCAGTTTTTCGGAAGAAGAGCATGCGCTTAATGTTATGGCCAGTAAAGCGAAAACCAAATAAATTTTTAATCGATGCATTTTGTTTTTTACTCCATGATTTTTTTGAATCGCAGGTAATTATAACACATTTGGCAATTAAATTCCTTAAAAGAATTTTAGCGCTTTCTTTAAAACAAAAGAGGCTTACCATACAGTAAGCCTCTCAATTTTTATGGCGATAAAAGTTAATTCACTGCTTGCTCTAAACCATCGGCGGCAAAGTAACCTTTCTTTGTAATCTTATCCCCTTTAAATACTGCCCATGCCGGCGCTGTTTGATGACGCTTAGTAATTTGCATCAACTGCTGAGCGCTGTTTGCGTAAAGCAAGTAAACGGTTTTTAAAGAATTGTATGGATTTGGAAATGAAGCGCACAAACCATCATCACTGGCGCCGTAAGTAACTCCCATCCACTTAAAGAAGTACTTGCCATTTTCAATTCCAAGCTTATCCAATATTTTTTTTGTTAAGCTATTATCTGCAGATCCGCCAAGAATAATAATATCGTTGTTTGCTAAATCTTTATCATCAACTTCGCTATCCTTCTTTATAGGCTGAAATACTTCGGTAAATCTATCTGCAACCATCTTCTGATATTTTAATGCTATTGTATGGTTTGCTTCAATTTGCTGTGTTGTTCCGTAAACAATAAGTGTTGTTGCAAAATCATCAAAAAAGTTTTGATATGTATAGAACATGCTTCTTTGAACTGGAATATCGTTTCCATAATTAAAAATAACATTGGAAGGTTTTTCTTTTAACGACAATTCTATTGTTTCATCGGCATTTTTTACTTCAACAACTTTTACAATCCTTTCTTTGCCGCAGTCTATTGCTACGGTTGTAAAAAAGTTATACGGCTTTGTGTTTTGTTTAACATTCAGCTTCAACTTCCATGCTTCTCCTAATTTTTCAACACTAGAAGTGAATGAGGGCTTTGGAATATCGTCTCGGCTCAGCCATTGCATTGCAAATTCTTTTAACTGCTTGCCGGTAAGTTTATCAAAGTAACTTAATATTTCATCCGTAGTTACATTTTTTTCTGTGTAATCTGCATGAATCTTATTCATTACTACCGAAAACATTTTGTTTCCCAGCATTAAGCGCAGCTGATGAAGCAGATAAGTGGCTTTAATTCTTGGAATTTGATAATGGTTGTTTTTATCGTAAACCGTTTTTGCGTTCAACGGGGTAATTGTTCCCTCTTTTGCAAACACATATAATAATCTGTAATTCAATTCAGTCAATTCATCTTTGGTATAATTAAAAGCGCGTTCGGTTTCGGCCGGAGTTTGTTTCAATAAATTATAATATGCCGCCGTTCCGCTAACAAACCAGTTCTCTTTTTCCGAAGATGGATACACAGTTCCTTTCCACAGCAGTTCTTTATCGAATGAATAAAACTCTTTAGCTTCGCTTAAATTATTTGCTGGAATTGAAATTTTGCTTGGAGTGGTAAATTTATTTTTTATCTCCTTCATTTTATCGACAATAAAAATTGGAGAAATTGCCGAATAGCCAAGCGTTAATCTTGAATATGAATTTGGAAGATCGGGCATGCGTCCGTTTTCTCCAATAATTTGTTCACGAAGGGTAACCTTTCCGCTATGAGCTAGAAAGACTAATTGCTCTGCCATTTCGGATGTTGTTATTTTTCCGTCGCATGCATGAGGACGGTTAAGCGGAGAAGTATTCCAAATTTTTGCAGCCCAGTGATGATCTATACTTCCTTTATCTTGCTGAAAAACATTCCAGAAAGCTATATCTCTGTTTGCATTGCGCCACACTAAATCGTTAGGTGCGTTATCTGCATTCAATATATATTCTTTTCTTACTTCCAAATCTTTATTGTTGTTGTTGCTCCAATAAAAATCTTTTGCATCGTTGTACCAATCCTCTTTGCTGCTTCTCCAAACTTTGTATTTGTTTGTTCCAAGAAGAAGGATTGCAATTTCATTCTTCTTAACATCGCCAATAAGCCAGTCGTTCGTATACATTCCATTATTCTTAGTGGTCATAATTTTTACAACGTCGTCCACACTTTTTGCATACTGAGCGGCTTTACGAATTCTGTTGGATTGAGGCATTCCATCGGGATTAAAAGGTGTTTGCTGAACTGTTGTTTCTCCAATCATAATTCCTGCACTATTCATATAAAAATCCGCACCGGAGTGAATTCCCCCCGGGAATGTTTGGTAAACCAATCGGTTTCCTTCCGAAGGAATTACGTCGCAGATAACATTCCAATGATATCCCGTATAACCGCCCCACATAAATAGCTGACCGAATACAATTCCTTTATCTTTTGTTGCGGAATTATTGGCAAGGAATGAGGAACATTTATGAAGTCTATCCTGAATTGTTAAATCGTCTTCGTTTGCTAAAAAGCTTTTTCCGGTAAGTGGATTAGGAGTAACACGCAATGCGCCTCCCATGTAATCCAAATCTATTGCGGAATTCATACTCACTACATCTAAAAAATCTATGGGGCGGTTAAAGACATTTATCCCTGCTTTTGCGGCGCCATCTGCAATTCCCTTCATTTCGGTTAAATATTCTTCCTCGAACTTTCTTAAGAAAATTGCATCTGTACTTATTCTTCTTTGATACCAAGCCGACGCTGGATCTGTACTGTTATCATTAATTGCCAGCTTATCAATAAATACTTTTATCTCCTCTGCCAACAAAGTGCCATACTGAAAGCCTCTTTGATAAGGCTTTCCTTCGATGTGAACAAATATCCATCCCTTATCTTCATATCTAAACGCGGGACCGTGCCAACGAACAGTTTCCATTGGAATGTATTGGGAAATATCTGTTACCTCTTCCAGTTCAATATCGTCGAACCAAACTTTGCCTAATGCGTTTCCATTGTAACCCAAGTGCAGCTGCACTTTATCTTTGCTTTTAATAGCAACAAACATCCCCTCAATTTTTTGCCAGTTGTTTGTTCCTCCAGCGGCAATTGAGTTGTTTGTGAAGGGAAAAGATTCCATTGTTAAGCAGGAAGCTACCGATGTTGGATATTGATCTATTGGATTTGTAACGGCTCCTTCTGTTTTAATCCAGCCGGATAATTTATAAACATGCCCAACTTTCAATGTAATTTCTTCGGAAGAAATTGTTGTCTTTCCCCATCCAACATGTTCTATAGCCACACTATAAGAGCCGCTATGAACAGTCGATTTATCTAAACCAACCTTTCCCTGTGAATCTACTTTCCAACTGCCGGGCAAATTTTGTGCTGCAGTTTCAAAACCATTATTCGCAAACTTAATAGGAATATTTTGTGCCGAGATAGAAATAGTAAATAATAATATTACTGCTAATAGCCGGTAGATAAATTGCACCATATGCTCCCTCACTTTATAAAAATTGTTGCTAAAAATAAGAATCTTACCATTAGATAAAAATCTAATTAATTATAGAAAGCCCCCTTTATTAATCCATTTTTTAGAATCACAATTTTGTTTAATTTTCATCCATCACGGCTAACGTGTTGTAAATATTACCACACAAAGGAATTTTTCAAATGAAGCGACTTCTACATTTTTCTTTTCTACTACTGTTTCTCTTTATCAATTTTAGTTTTGCTCAGCAAGACGCGGTTATTCAAAAACTTATTGAAATAGGAAAGACCGATAATAAGGTTATGCATTATGCAGATTATTTAACAAACCGTTTTGGAGGACGTGTTACAGGCAGCAACGCTCACGAAAATGCCGCCAAATGGATTGTTAGTGAATTTAAAAAGATGGGAGTTAAAGCCGAATTGCAAGAAGCTTACGAAGTTGCAATTGGTTTTAACCGGGGCCCCTGGTTTGGAAAAATGATTAAGCCAATGGAAATGGCTTTGGAATTTGCTACTCCCGGATACACTAGCGGCACAAAAGGAGTTCAAAGGGGAAAAGCGGTTTTAACTCCAAAGAACATCCAAGAAATTTTAGCCAACAAAGAAAAATTTAAGGACGCTTGGATTCTTTTAGATATAGATAGAGAAGGATATGCCCGTGATGCGGATTCTGTTTCATCCTTCACAAAAAAATTAATTGAAGCAGGAGCTCTTGGAACAATTCAAAAAACAAAAGCACCTATAAGAGTATTTGATGTAAAAAGAGATTTATCGTTCGACGATCTTCCAGTTCTGCCCGATATTAAAATGCTGGATACACACTTCGATAAAATTAAAGAGGCAATAACAAAAGGGGAAGAAGTTATTCTTCAATTCGATATTCGAAATCATTTTCGTCCCGGTCCGGTAAAAGTATATAATGTAATTGCAACATTAACCGGCTCTAAATTTCCAAACGAGTATGTAATACTTGGAGGACATTTAGATTCATTCGATCATGCAACCGGCGCGGTTGATAATGCAAGCGGTGCTTCTGTTGCAATTGAAGCTTTACGAATGCTTGTTAAAGCCGGCGCAAAGCCAAAGCGCTCTGTAATGGTTCAGCTTTATGCGGCCGAAGAAAGAGGATTAATTGGTTCTACTGCATGGGTAGATAAAAATAAAAAGCTGCTTCCAAAAATTAGCGCGGTAATAAATAGAGATAATGGAACAAACGCAGTAACTTCTTTAAGCGTTCCTAAAGTTATGTTCGAAGACTTTAAAAAAATTACAGAACCATTGATTAACCTTAATCCCAAATATCCATTTACACTTACAAGCGGCAATCCATACCGTAAAGCCGGACGTGGTGGAACAGATACTCATCCTTTTATTATGAATGGAGTTCCCGCATTTGGTTTTAGAACAGATGGAACTCAAAGATATGGAACCACATGGCATACCGCATGGGATACTTACGATCAGCTTGTTCCAGAGTATCTTGAACACTCGGTTACATGCGCCGCAATTACAGCTTATGGAATTGCAAATTTAGATCATCTTCTTCCAAGAGAAGGGGCCTTTTTACCCGATGGAATTTATGCGGATTTAAATACAAATAAAGGAAGAATAACACTTGCATTAGATTTTGAACACGCTCCGGTTACCGTTAGCAGTTTTGTTGGTTTAGCCGAAGGAAAGATTAAAAACAATGCTGTTGAAGAGGGGAAACCCTATTTCACAAATTCTTTATGGCATCGTGTTGTTCCCGGGCATGTTATTCAAGCGGGAATGCCAAGCCAGCCTAAAGAAAATTATAACACCGAAAAGGAAATTGAGGGTCCCGGCTACAGTTTTCCTAACGAAATTTATAAAGGGCTAAGCCACAACAAAGCAGGAATGCTTGGAATGGCCAACGCCGGCGCTCATACAAACGGAAGCCAGTTTTATATTACTCTTGGAGACCGCGGTTACCTTGATGGCAACTACACTTTGTTTGGATGGGTTGAAGATGGAATGGAGGTTGTAAATAAAATTGTTCAGGGAGATACTATTAAGAGCATTACAATTACACGTATTGGTGAAAAGGCAAATAAATTTAAAGTGGACGATGAAACATTTAAGGCAATGGTTCAAAAGGCAAAAGAAGATGTAATTGAAAAAGAGGAAAAGAAGAAAAAATCCGAAGAAGATTTTATTAACAAAAAATGGCCTAAGGCTGCTTCACTATCCAACGGCGCAAAATATAAAATTGTTAAAGAGGGAAGCGGAAATAAATTTGCCGAAGGCACCGAACTGCGCGTAACTTACAAAGGAACATTTCTGGATGGATCAAACCCTTTTGTAAGCACATCGGAAAATGGAAGGCCAAACTCGTTAGCAATTCCGGAAGAGTTGATTTACACAATTGGTAAATCTAAAATTAACCCCTCGGTAGATATTGCTTTAGGGGAAATGAAAGCAGGAGAAGTAAGAACTTTGATTGTTCCCTATAGTTTAGGGTACGATAGCGGTGTTACATATGGAAAAACAATTGAAGGGAAAAAACGTTTTTCAATTCCCCCTTACACAAGCCTTGTTTACCAAATAGAGGTTGTGGGAATTAAATAATGCATTGTAAAAGCTTTTGATATGTAACGTTGCTTAGTAGATAATTGGGGGGCTAGCTTAAATAAAAATTATGCGCTCTTTACGTTTGAAAATTCAAACGCAGAGAGCGCAAAGTATTTTAAACTAATTGCAGCAATGGTCCTTTAATTGCTTTAATGCTTTTGATACGATGCATTAAAGTAGACCGGCAGAACAATTTCTAAGCAATAGATTTATTCTTGTATTGCAGTGCCGATGGAGTTTGGCATCCAACAATTGCCGGAGCTTCTCCAATCAGTTCATCGTTTGTAAGAGCCTCAACCATAAATAAAGCAAAATCTATTCTTCTGGTTATGTTGCTTTTAAGTATTGGATCGTCAACATGTTTACTCCAAACCGGTAATCCCTGGCTTTCCCCCTCCTCAAGGTCGCTCCCTCGCACAACGGTCCAGCGGGTATTGCTGTTAAAAATTCTTTTGCATGCCTCCACCTGGTCGTCTATTTGGCCAACCCGAAAAAGCTTTGTAATAAAGGTAACTGCTTTAAGAAAAATTTTAAAATTGCCGGAATATTTATCTTTACCATCCATTGTTATATGCCATCCGCACGAGAATATAAGCCGCGCATCCTTTGGGGCAAAATCTAAAACGGCTTGCGCAGTTCCGGATGAATATTGCTGAATACCCCAGGGCACCAGAACCGTTAGAACGCCGTCGCATCCCTGAACTCCTTTTTTTATTAGTTCGGGATCGTTGGTTTTGCCGGTGTAAATTGTAATTTTATCCTTGAACATATCCAGTTTGCCAATGCTTTTAGGACGGCATATTCCAACAACCTTGTACCCTTTATTAAGCGCATGCCCAACCATATAGCGCCCCAGCTTACCCGAAGCGCCTACTATACAAACCTGTTTCATCTTTCTTCCTTTCTAAAACTATTTACCAACTTACATCATAAGTTAAATTTTGCACCATTTTTTTAAAACTAAAATACCTTTTGCCAACATACTCTAATTGCCATTTAATTCCTTTGGCTCCTTTAAAAAGGAAAGCACCGCCATAAAAATTGATATTGCAAGCATTGTTAAAGAAACATACGAAAATAGAGATATCAGAATTCTTACGGCGCTAAAAGCCCAAGGAAACTGATGCTGAAGCATATCCACAATTATTAAGCTAACAATATGAGATATCCATGCAGCAAGCAAAAGCTTGTTTACGGTTTCGAACTGCTTTAGATTTTTTATTCTGTTCTTAAGTAACGAAGAGATAAGAATATAAAATATGCCGAAGATAGCAAGTATGATTGTTGTCCAAATCATAAATCACCCTTTTTTATTTTTTGAAATACAGCCCCACGATTAATTGGAGATTTGAGCCAGTTAGTTTATTAAGTAAAATTTTAGAACGATACTCCCAATACAAAACCAAATACAATAGTATTTATTACCTCATTCTTTTTTGTTTGTATATAATCTCTTGGAATATACTTATTAATTGCACTTGTAAATAAAGATTGATAAGCAGCCTCTAAACCAAAACAGAACCAGCTGCTCACTTCACTTATAACTCCAATCTTGGCACTAAATCCAAAACCATTATCGCGCTGTTTTCCAACATAAGAATAGGGAGGTGTTTTGTCCGATATAAAGGATGCGTTCCCCTCACGCGACTCTTTGAGGAATGCATTGTAAGACCCTCCGGCCGAAATGTAATACTTTGTTCCGAATGATTTGTAAATGTAATATCCGGCGCTTATTTCGTATGTAATAAAGGAATAGAGCTCTTTATCTTCTATATGCAAAGAAATGCCTACGTTTGGCTTTGCAAAAAAGTTACCCGGTAATTCTAATGTGTAAGAAGAATTTATTGAAAGGCTATTGCCAAAATAACCACCCAAGCAAATTTTATTTGATTGAGATAAACTAATTGCAGAAATAAACATTAAAATGCCTAAGCTATCTCTTATTGTATTTATCATAAACATAATATTATCAAAGTAATTATAAGAGTTTTTATTATCTCTTTAAGATCGTTCAAGAATTATTTTAACCTCTTGTTTGTATTATGCTTTGCTCAAAAGAATTATTACCAACTAAAGAGATTTGTTTTTTATTTGAATAATCTTTTTACCCCCTCTTGTGAAAACTTTAGCAGAGCAAATAAATAATAAACCGCTATTAGATAGGATACTTCTACCGACCATATAGCAATTTTAGTTTTAGCTGGCCCCCAAATTTCCATATTGGTATCCAAATTGGGTATGCGATCAATATTCAATATTGGAGCTACAATTAAAAATACTATCTGCGCTACAAGGGCATATTGCAATACTCTCTTCCACCTTGCCGAATATTTTAGAACATTATATGAAGAGATTATAAGCAGCGCTGCTATTGCTATCATAAAGATAGATTGGATAAGATAGTATTTGGGATTGAATAGGTTTGCAATGCTGTGGATATCTGTTTCGGGTAAATTCATGTATGGACTATCAAGTTTTACAAAGAACCAAATTATGCCCAGCAAAGCCCAAACAAAACCAAATGAAGATATTACAATAATGTTTATAGAATATGATTTAATACTTCTTTGGTATTTCAATTTCCTTATAAGATCTTTCATTTTCTTACCTCCCGAAGACATATAATTGCATTACTAATAAGCCACCTCAAGTATTTCTTCGCCGTTAAAGGGTTACCACTTATAAACGATCTCTTTTATTAGAAAAATTCCGACTTATATTATTCTATGTACTTACTCTAGCAGTAGGATTGAATTGCAGAATAAGTTTAGTTACAATCTAAGGTAACAAGTAATACGAAAAATGAAATGTATATTTACCCTTTGGAATATTTTCACCCATAACTATTATCTTTGTTTTACGCCCATAAATTTTTTCTATTGCCCATACATCAATCATCGAACCAACTTCATTTTCAAAAACTAATGTTTTGAAGGGGGAACCAAGTCCGGTTATTTCATTTACTAAAATCAGTGTTATTTTACTATTCTTTGGCAGTAACTCTTTTTTATAATCATTCTTAAATAACTCGGCAAATATTCTTATTTCCGAATAGCCGAGTGTCTCTATAGAAAACGATTGATCTTCGAAATCATCTAGTTTAATCGGTTTTATTTGCACATGTTTTGGCTTCGGGGTTTCCCTAACTACAAGTTCACCATAACCATAATATTTTATATCCTCATTAGATGTTTGCTGGGAGAACAGGGAGTTAGTGCAAAAAACAATAGTGGCAATAAGTAAAATCCTTTTCATAAATATTCCTTTTTAGCAACAGACAGCTCAAAAGCTTTACTTTGCTAACGTTTTTTTACTGTTTATGTCTGCCCGGCTTATCGGGATTATTTAGTTACTCTAATATTCCTTTTACTGCAAAGAAAAAAGGCTACAACCGACTACAGTGTTATTCTAGTGACGTGTGTTATATACGTTATCATTTTTTTATTTTATTAAACTTATCCATTACATTATAAATTCTTTCATCTTTCCTTTTATCTTCAATGCTTAGTAAAGGAGCTCTGCCAATTCTTAATTCAACAAAAGGTGCTACCGAAATAAATGGCAAATCTTGATGAAAATAGGAAGAATACATTGGATAGATATTTCCCAAATATATTTTTTGCTGGTTTGCCATAACAACAAATGGCAGTCCATAAATAGATTTAATACTTTTCTCAACACCTTTAAATCTTGTAAATGCTTCAGAGGTTAGACTGATAACTTGTTCCTCCCAATTATATTCAACTATATCGTTAATACTTATTAATGGTGTTTCTTGTAATAGCAAAACGTCAACAGATAACTTTTTCGCCTCTGATGTAATTAATAATGTGTCTTTTAAAAGGTATATCCCAAACGCTTCTTCTTCATTTGATGGACTGGTGGAATTACTGCACCCGTAAAATAGTATGGCAATAAAAAGAATTAATTGGAATCTGATAATCATTTCAATTTTCCTAATAGTTCTATTCATATATCGTTTTGCATTTAGTTCATTGCCCAAAACAGCAATGCCGTTCTGAAAAGAAGCGATTGGGCGAAAGAGCGCATTATTTTTTAGCATTTTCAATAACTCTAATTCATAGTATTATTTTTCAAAAAAAACTATCAACAGAACAAACATTACCAGTTACCTTGGTTAAGGGGTAATTGCAAAATTTTTTATACTAAGTAGAACCTTTGCTAAACATAAATGTGATGTTAAAAGAAAACCTAATACTCCCCCTAAAATCAGAAGGAAAAATAATTTATATAAATGTATATAGACAATTACTTTCCAAAGGCACTTGCATAGGCGCAAAAGCAAATTAAGTGAAAGATGGAATAAATTCAATGGCGAAGTTAGGGGGTAATTGTTAGTTGTTGGTTGGTGGTGGTTAGTTGCCGGAGATTAGAACTTTGCGCACAAATTACAAAGAATGCCCCGTTGAACAGACCTCCTAAACGTATCTAACCAGATAAATAAAATTTGAGTGAGCTTGGAAAGAAAATCTTTCACACAAAGGACGCAAGGGATTAGCAAAGAGCGCAATGAAAACCTTATTAAGAGAATTGCTACCTAATTCATAATTCTTCAAAAAGATGTTTAGTGACAATCTTAACCAGATCATAATAAATCTGAGTTAGAAGGTAGTTTGTACATTCTGCAGAGCCTTAAATGGTTTTTTATCTAACTCGGAGACGTTCGGCAGAACGTCTCTACATTTATTTTTTCTTGTTAAGCTTTTCCAAATTCTGCTTAACCCTATACCTAATTATTTTTTTAACAATCAATTTTGGAATAGGCTTATCCATAGAAAATTGTATTGTTCCTTTTGAAGTTTTTAATTTCTTTAACTCCTTTTCAAAAATCTCTATTACCAAAGAAGAGCCGGGGTAAAAACCTATATGAAATTTGTGAGAGGCGTAAAAACATAAAATACCGTTTAATTTAAACGCCGGCATATTGTAGCTAATAACCTCTTGCGATTTGGGGGCGGCTTTTTTAATAATACTTCTTAAATCCAAAATTTGCCGCGCCCCTTTAGGCTCTAGGCTGTTTATATATTCATCAACGGTTTTGAATTTCATTTTCTGTAACAATTTCTGATGGATTAAACAGATTGTGAGGTTTTTCTTTAAAATTATTGTTAAACATTAATCCAATCAGTACAATAAAGGCGGCAAAAGCCAACACAATAAACAATTGGGATAAAGATATTTTTTGAATTTGGTGTCGGTCTTTTCTTTCACAAACTTCACCCGGGCAGTATTGAGCTTTTTCTTTAAATACCCAAGCGTAAAACTTGCACGCAAGGCAAATTCCAAAAACAGATTCGAAGAATAAAAATATTAAACAGGCTAAACATATTAATCCCGTTATTACACTGTAGGAATTAACCAGAACCATTAAAACAAACATTGAAGCCGCAAGTATAACTCCAATAGTCCACGCAAACTTTTTTTGTTTTGCGCCAACATACTCGGGAGTTTGATTGTTAACAATATATCTAGCAATTATAAGAGTAGGCGAAAATTTTGGATTAATAAATACCCGAATAAGAAAATCTAAAAGAAAGAGTGTTATTACATATTTAATGAGCAAAAAATTTCCCTTGAATAAAATGAACATAAGAGATAGGAAAACAAAAAAGAATAGAATGCCCGCAGCGGCTCTTATTTCCCTTTCGTTTAAAACGGGAATTGAATATCCCTCTACATGTTCTCCAAATCCAAAAATACTTTTCAATTTGCCTCCATTTTTTCAGCTTGTTAAATCAAAAATTTAATATGAACTCTTTTTAGAGGAACTATACCTGCTTACATTTTATAATAAGCGTTAAGGTATTATTAAGACGCTTACGCTTTATTAAAGTTGCTCATTAAATTTTTAATCCACTCCGCTTTATCGAACTGAGGCGGCTGATAACTCCAAAACTTTTTAAGCAGTTCGTTAGGGTCCTCTTCTATTATAATCATATTTCGGTGTTCTTCTCGAACAAATTCTTCCTTGGCGCTATGGTCCATAAATTTAATAAGATGATTATAATAGCCGTCGATATTTAATATACCGCAAGGTTTGCTATGAAAATCCAGCTGAGCCCAGGTAATAATTTCGAACAGTTCATCCAATGTTCCAAATCCCCCGGGCAAAGCAATAAATCCATCCGAAAGTTGAGCCATTAAAGCTTTGCGTTCGTGCATAGATTCAACTACTCTTAAATCTGCAAGTTCTGTAAGAGCAACTTCTTTTTCCATTAAATGCTTTGGAATAACTCCAATTACATTTCCACCTAATTCCAAAACGGCTTTAGCAATCTCTCCCATTAAGCCAACGCATGCCCCTCCGTAAACCAATTCCAAATTATTTTCTACAATTGCTTTGCCCAATTGTTTGGCTGCCTGTGTGTAAATTGCTTTAGCTCCAAAACCGGATCCGCAAAAAACCGCTACTCTTTTCATTCAACCCTCGTAATTTATTGCGCAATATAAAAAATAAGCTAATAGAGAGCCGATAAAACCATTGAAACAGTTTTAAGATGATTATAATAGAAGAAACATTTGTTCCTATAAAACATCTTAATATGGTACTGTTAAGCAAAACTATGTTAACAAATATTAAAGAGGCAATTATGCATATCTTTCAATATTCCACAGGTAAATACATATTAAATACTTTACTCCTTTTATTAATATCAATTGTTTCGATAAACGCGCAGCAGGAACCGGATACCGTTTACAGTTACGCAATAAAAAACTCGGCTTATCCAAAGGGCAAAGGAAGCGTAATATTTATAGACGAGGCCCACAATAATTTTCATACCCGCACCGGCCGCTTTTTACCATTTGCAAAATTGTTGAGTGATGATGGATATCAAGTTAAATCGTTAGCAGATTCTACATCAAAGAAAAATGTATTAGGCGGTTGTAAAATATTGGTAATATCCAATCCATTGCATGCATCTAATTCCAATAAATGGGAGCTTCCTACTCCATCGGCTTTTACAAATGGTGAAGTTACTGCAATTAAAGAATTTGTATTTGCTGGTGGAAGTGTTCTTTTGATTGCAGATCATATGCCCTTTGCCGGTGCGGCAGAAGAATTGGCTAAAGTATTTGGATTCGAATTTTTAAATGGATTTGCAAGAAGTGCAAACAGAACATGGCCCCCTTCGGTATTTTCGTTTAACAGAAATAATTTAAATGAATCCATTATTACTATTGGGACGAAAGATTATGAAAGAATAGATTCCGTTGCAACATTTACCGGTTCGGCATTTAAAATTCCAAAAGAAGCAATTCCCATTTTGTGTTTTACTAAAGAGGATGTTTCGCTTCAGCCAAAAGTAGCATGGTCTTTTGATGCAAATACACCTAGTGTTAATCTCCAAAATTATTATCAAGGTGCCCTCTTAAAATTTGGCAAAGGAAGAATTGCGGTGTTTGGAGAAGCGGCAATGTTTACCGCGCAAATTGCTAATGGAAATAAGGTTGGAATTAATTCCCCTGCCGCGCCTCAGAATGCACAGTTTGTTCTAAATCTAATTCATTGGCTGGATGGCTTAAAGTGATATTAAACCGTTGAAACGGTTTATTTTTTCATGGCATGCTGATGATCCCATCGGTAAATAGATGGGCAATGAAAAGTGTCATCCATCTTACAATGCTAGTTAGCTTTTATATAAAATAACAGAAGTGTAAAAAAATTGGGTGGGGAATAATTGTAAAACTAATTGAACCAACAAAAATACATATTGAATTATCTGGCGAATATAAAAGTAGAGACGATGTGCACATCGTCTCTACAATTAACAACTAGAATTCTAACGAAGTTTTTCCAATAGATATGGAAGCACTTTATCCGAAGCAATTCTAATCTGTTCCATAGAATCTCTTTCGCGTATTGTAACTGTTTGGTCTTCCATGGTTTGAGTATCTATTGTAATACAAAATGGAGTTCCAACTTCATCCATACGGCGGTAACGTCTTCCAACCGCTCCTTTATCATCATAAAACACTCGTAGGAATGGTCTTAAATCCGCTTCGATTTTACGAGCAACTTCTGGCATTCCATCTTTATTAACCAATGGGAATATAGCGGCTTTAATTGGGGCCAGCTTTGGATGAAAGCGAAGAACGCTTCTAACTTCATCTTTAACTTGTTCTTCATAATAAGCATCAACTAAAAATGCCATAAAGCTTCGGCTTGCGCCTGCAGAAGTTTCTATTATATATGGAATGAATTTTTCTTTTGTTTCATCATCAAAATACTGCTGACTCTTTCCACTGAACTGCTGATGACGTCCCAAATCGAAATCTGTACGATTATGTATCCCCTCTATTTCTCCCCAGCCGAATGGAAATTCATATTCAATATCGGTTGCATTTTTTGCATAGTGAGCAAGTTTATCTTTTGGATGATCGTGAAAGCGAAGTTTGTTTGGATTCATTCCCAAAGATTTGAACCAGTTGATTCTTCTCTCTTTCCATGCATCGTAATGTTCGGTGTCGCTATTAGGTTTGCAAAAGTATTGCATTTCCATCTGCTCGAACTCTCTTGTTCTGAATAAGAAATTCTTTGTATTAATTTCGTTACGGAAAGCCTTTCCAATTTGCGCAATACCAAATGGCAATTTTTGACGGCTTGAATTGGCTACATTTAAAAAGTTAACAAAAATTCCCTGAGCTGTTTCGGGACGAAGATAGATAACACTTGCGGTATCGTCCACAGGTCCCAAAAATGTTTTGAACATAAGATTGAATTTACGGGGCTGAGTAAAGGTACCCTTGTTTCCGCATTGAGGACATCCTAAAAAGCTTAAAAGCTTTTCGGCATTTGCGGCATCATCCAAAATTGCAGAAAACTTTTCTTCCAAAGTTCCTTCGCCTGCAAGAATTGATGAGTCAAGTTCCTTAATTGCTTTTTCTTTATTCTTATCGCTAATTAATTCAGCAAGAGTATCAACTCTAAAGCGGGCTTTGCATTGTTTGCAGTCTATCATTGGATCTGTAAAATTTTCTACGTGGCCGCTTGCTTCCCAAACTTTAGGATGCATAAGGATTGATGCATCAAGTCCTTCAACATCCTCACGATAAGTCATGGCTTTCCACCATTCCTCTTTAACATTTTTCAATAGCTCAACACCTAATGGGCCGTAATCCCAGCATCCGTTTAATCCACCATAAATTTCGGAGGATTGAAATACAAATCCACGGCGTTTTGCAAGAGAAACAATTTTCTCTACGGTTTCATTCTGATTCTTTGCGATGGTACACCTCTATTTATTTATAATTTTTTATCAACAGCTAATTGAATAACATTTATTAATCTCTGTGAACAGTATCTGGGGAAAAAGCTGGCCGACAAACTGCAATATATTCGGCTCCTTCATCCCAAGGAGAACTGTATTGAATCCATTCATTTTTATAAACTATAATTGCTTCTCCGGCATAAACATCAATTGTTTCCTTTTCGGTTTTAACCCTCAGCATTCCACTAAGCACAACTGTATATTCATCAAACTCTGGTTTTTGGCCAGGCTCAACCCATCCGCCGGGACTTTTCATTTTAGCAATGCTTACCGCATCAGTTTTAGAATTAACTCTTCCAACAAACTCTTCTATTATTTTTGGTTTATTGCCGGCCGCTTCAATAACAGTCGGTTTGTTAATTTTTAATGGCATATGGCTACCTGCTAACTATTAATAAATTATTGCGGGCAAATATAATAAAAGGGAGACTCTATATGAATTGCGAATTAAGAGAAAAGGGTTTTGAGTTTTGAATTATAATTAATTGACTCTATCAAAATGAACTTCCAATTGATCTTGGTGAGCTTGTCGAACCATGACTGTATTTTACATTTGACAAAAATAACGCTGTCTTTCATCAAGCTCTGCTAAACTTTTTATATAGTTTACAAATTAAGACGATATATTTGTTTGCTTGAAACATTAATCCACCATGTAACCAATCCTTTTTAATTTAAGTCTAATAGAATGCAATAGGGCAAATCTCTGTAATCTTTATTAAAAGAAAGGAATTAATGTAATGAAGGAATTGAATGATTCGCGCACTAATAAATTGATGCATTTTTTTCTTTTTACTTTTTTGTTCAGCTGGATAATGTGGCTGCCGGGAATATTGTTTACTTATAATATTATTAATCCAAGCAGCGCGTTTTTAAAAATAATTAATATTATGCAGTGGGTTGCAGGTATTGGCCCCTCATTAACGGCAATAATTTTAATAGCAAAAGCAGAAGGAAAAGCTGGAATTAAAATATTGTTTAAACGGGTTTCAAACGGCACACTGGGCAAATGGTATTTGCCAATATTGTTATTGCTTCCAATTACATTTATTGCAGCACATTTAATAAATATATTTTTCTTTAATGCTTCACTTCCCGAAACCGGACTTTTAAAGGAGCCATGGTGGATTCCAATTCTATTTCTCATTTTTCTATTAATGCAGTTCAGCGAAGAATTGGGATGGAGAGGTTTTGCTTTGGATAATCTTCAAAATAAATTTGGCGCTCTTACCAGCAGTTTAATTGTTGGAATAATTTGGAGCATCTGGCATCTGCCAATGTTTTTATCAAAAGGGTTTGGTCAGCACGATTATCATTTACCCTTTATTCAATTTCTTATTACCCTAACTTTGCTTTCGGTATGGATTGGCTGGTTTCAAAATAATACTAAGGGAAGTTTAGTACCCGCATTTATTATTCATGCATATATTAATCTTTCAGGCGAAGTATTGCCCTTGATTGAAAAGAATGAACAGACACAAGGCAATTACAATGCATGGATAATATTAAACGCACTCCTTCTTTTATCTGTAATTATTCTTCTCTTTTTTTACGACGCAAAAACTTTTGTTAGAAAAAGTACAAAGAATAGGTATTAATCATATTTATTCAGCATTCCTTTATAATAAATTACAATCTTCTTGATGAACTATAATCAAGCGGCATTCTGCTATAGCTCCCCACTAAAATCAAATAACTTGTTACAAATAGATTACAATAATTATATTCTGTTAAGCAATAAAAGGAAGTATGCTATTGAAGAAAATTTGGAAGCCGGTATTGCTGGTTATTGCAATTTTATATTTAGTTCTTCTAATTCCGGAGCCTGAACCTGAAACACCAATCTTTACTAAAAAAATTCCTTTTGTGTGGAATAGAGACAGTTTATGGTTTTCCCTCGAATCAAAATTTTTGCAGATAAGGAATAGTAATTTCAATTTACTTTCTAATGAAATTGACAGATCTCTTTTGCAAACTGATAAACTGTTAAACAAAATTGAGGAAAAGCAGTTAAATCCTACCGCACATGAATTTACCGAATTGGAAAATTCCTTTTTCAATTTAGCGTCTATGATAAGCGCATACCCGCAAAAATTGGAAGAGTATATAAATATATATTCCAGAATGCGCTTTATTGTTAAGAACCAATCACTGCAATGGGATATAAATAATATTGAAACAAGAAGAATTATTTACAGACTTCTTTACGGAGGAAGAGCCGCTATTGAAGAAATAATGATTCAGGCCCCGTCAAATTTAACTCCCTCGAATGTAATGGGATGCCAAGAACCATCAATAACCCCAAATGCAAATATATTGGGCGTAACAATTCACAGCGGAGATATACTTGTGTCGAGAGGGGGCGCCCCTACAAGCGCTTTAATTGCAAGAGGTAACGACTATCCTGGAAATTTTTCTCACATTGCACTTACTTATGTTGATCCTAAAACTCATTTAATTTCCATTATAGAATCGCATATAGAAAGGGGAGTTGTAATTTCATCATTGGAAGAGTATTTGAAAGATACAAAGCTTAGAGTAATGGTTTTGCGTTTGCGTTCCGACTTGCCTCAGATGATTAAAGACCCCATGCTTCCTCATAAAGCAGCAGAGTATGCTCTTAATGAGGTTAAAAGCCGTCATATTCCATACGATTTTGAAATGGATTATAAAGATCATTCAAAACAATTCTGCTCGGAGGTAGCATTTGTTCCTTATAAAAAAATGGGGATACAATTTTGGAAAGGTATATCAAATATATCTTCAATAGGAATAGTAAAGTGGTTATCGTTATTTGGAGTAAAAAATTTTGAAACGCACGAACCTTCCGATTTGGAATATGATCCGCAATTAAGAGTTGTTACCGAGTGGCGCGATCCGGAAACTTTATATAAAGATCATTTGGATAATGCGGTAATTGAAGGAATGCTTGAAAGGGCAAATGTAGGTAAAGGATTGGATTATTCTTTTTATATGCTTCCTTTAGCACGAATAGCAAAACTTTACAGCTTTATATTAAATCAATTTGGCATGGTTGGTCCCATACCGGAAGGAATGAGCGCAGCAACAGGATTGCGAAATAAACAGCTAACAGAAGATCATAACTCAATCAAAAAAATTGTTGAAGCCAAAGCAAAAGCATTTAAAGAAAAGAATAATTACACTCCCCCCTATTGGCGCCTGGTTGCTTTTAGCAGTGAGGCAATAAAAGAAATAAAGTATTAGAAAAATAATAAAGATGTTGTGAATGCAAGATTGAAAGGACATCTGTTGTATTAGAATTAAATACAATCTTGCAATCTGGTAATGGATAAATTTCATCAATGTTTCTATTTAGAAATTTCAATATTTTGTTTAAGCAATTACACTCAACTTAAAAATCGAAAGGAGAACCGTATGACAAAGAAAAACCATTTTCTATTCTTTGTTTATTGCGTATTTACATTTGTCTGGCTTATTTGCGGCACTATAACAGCCCAAGTAGATCAAACATACCAAAAACCGCCGAAAGAAATTTTGGAATTAGTAGATATAAAAATGCCCCCTTTAACATTGGTAGATAGGGATGCTAAATATTTAATTCTAGTCGATAGACCTACATTTAAATCTTTAGAAGAATTAGCCGACAGCGAACTTAGACTTGCCGGTTTACGGTTTAGTCCAAAGTATTTTAATTCATCACGCGGAACATATTTTACAGGATTATCTATCCAAAAAATTGATGATGGTAAAGTTATTCCGGTTAAAGGATTGCCAAGCAATTTAAGAATGGAAAGTCCAAGTCTATCTCCAAAGCAAACTTATTTTTCTTTTGTTAACGTATCGTTAGGCAGTATGGATTTTTGGATTGTAGAATTAAAAACAGGAAATGCAAAAAAAGTAACTTCTGTAAAATTATCTTCGGTAATGGGCTCTCCTTACAGATGGAGTGAAGATGAAAAATTTATTTACGCCTCATTAAGAAATCAGTCCAAGCCAACATTTAAAGAAAATGAATTGCCAAAAGGACCTTCAATTCAGGAAGCAACCGGAGATAAAGCTTCTGCGCGTACATATCAAGATTTATTGAAAAACAAGAATGACGAAGATAAGTTTGAATATTATGCTACTACATCAATTATAAAAATTTATTTAGATGGAAAGGAAAAGCCATTTCTTCCGGCAAAAATTTACAAAGGTTTCGAAGCGTCTCCCGACGGCAATTATATTTTAGTGGAAGAAATAAATAAACCATTTTCATATCAATTGCCTTTATATCTATTTCCATATAAATCATATATAATTGATAAGAATGGAAAAATGGTTAAAGAACTTGTTAGTAAACCATTGCAGGATAAGATTCCAATTAATTTTAATGCAGTAGAAGATGGAAAGCGCGATTTCAATTGGAGAAGTGATAAACCATCAACAATTTGTTGGTCCGAAGCTCAAGATGGAGGAGATCCAACAAAAGCTGTTGATGTAAGAGATAAAGTATTTCAATTAGATGCCCCTTTTAATGGCAATGGTAAATTAATTGTCGGTACAAAAAATCGTTTTGCAGGAATTGTGTGGGGTAATTCATCTTACGCAATTGTTAATGAAACATGGTGGAAAAACAGAAACAGAAAAGTTTATTTAATTAATCCCGAAAATCAAAACGCAGCACCAAAATTTATTTACGACGGGTCCAGCGAAGATATTTATGCAGATCCAGGGCGTGCTGTTACTGCACCAAATCAATTTGACGAGTACACAATTCTTTTCAGTAAGGATAACTCAAAAATATATTTGCAGGGAGAAGGATATTCCCCCGAAGGAAACAAACCTTTTATAGATGAGTATGATTTGAATTCCGGAGCAAAAAAAAGATTGTGGCGTGCCGACGGTATAAGCACATACGAATCAATTTCTAGAGTTTTGGATGTTGAAAAAGGAATTATACTTACACGCATTGAAGGACAAAAAATCTTTCCAAATCTTTATTTAAGAAATATTTTAACAAACGATAAACCAAAACAAATTACTTTCATCGAAAATCCATACAAATCTTTTGAAGGTGTTAGCAAGCAAAAGATTAATTATAAAAGAGAAGATGGAGTAGATCTTTCTGCTACATTATACCTTCCGGCAGGTTACGATAAAGGCAAAGGCAGACTTCCAATGTTGATGGAAGCATATCCAACTGAATTTAAAGATCCAAAAACAGCGGGACAAATAAGAGAATCGCCTCACCGTTTTGTTTCTTTAAATTACGGCTCTCCTGTATTTTGGGCGGCCCGAGGATATGCGGTAATGCAAGGGGCATCGTTTCCAATTATTGGCAAAGGAAATGAAGAGCCAAACGATACTTATACAGAACAGCTTGTTGCAAACGCAAAAGCAGCAATTAAAGCAGTTGATGATATGGGAGTTGTAGATCCTAAACGTTGTGCTGCAATGGGGCATTCGTATGGCGCATTTATGACTGCAAATTTACTTGCTCATTCCGATTTGTTTGCTGCCGGCATTGCAAGAAGCGGCGCATACAATAGAACATTAACTCCATTTGGTTTTCAAAGTGAAGAAAGAACTTACTGGCAGGCAAAAGATGTATATACAAAAATGTCTCCATTCACTTACGCCGATCAAATTAAAACTCCATTGCTTCTTATTCATGGTGAATTGGATAACAATACCGGTACATTTCCAATTAACAGCGAAAGGTTATTTGCTGCAATTAAAGGTTTAGGAGGTGTTGCTCGTTTAGTATTTCTTCCATACGAAAGTCACGGATATGCAGCTAAAGAAAACATTTTGCATATGCTTTGGGAAATGGACTCTTGGCTCGAAAAATATGTGAAGAATAGAAAATAATTTGTAATATAAGCCCCGAAATTATTGGGGCTTTTTTTTTAATAAAATATCTACATCATATAATAAAGGGGTACTTATGGTTAAGAAATTAATTTCACTTTTATTCCTTTTCGGTTTACTTGTTGTTTCATCTCAAAATGTAATTGCACAAAAACTTGATATGGATTTATTCAAAGGATTGAAACCGCGAAGTATTGGTCCAGCCGGAATGAGCGGAAGAATTACTGCAATTGATGTTGTGTTAAATAATCCCGATATAATTTATGTTGGTTCTGCAAGCGGAGGATTATGGCGCTCGACAAATGGAGGTGCTTCTTGGGAGCCGATATTTGATGAACAGCCCGCTGCTTCAATAGGCGCATTAGCCGTAGATCAAAATGTACCCGATGTAATTTGGGTTGGAACCGGAGAGGGAAATCCTCGCAACAGCCAAACAAGCGGCAACGGAGTTTATAAAAGTTTGGATGGAGGAAAAACCTGGACCTTTATGGGACTTGAAGGGACAAGAAATATTCATCGATTAATTATCGATCCTCGAAATTCAAATACTGTTTACGTTGGTTCGCAGGGTTCTCCTTGGGGTGAAAGCAGCGAGCGGGGTGTTTTTAAAACTACAGATGGTGGAAAAACTTGGCGTAAAGTTTTGTTTGTAGATACTAAAACCGGAATTGCAGATTTAATTATGGATCCCTCTAATCCAAATAAATTAATTGCGGCAATGTGGGAATTTAGACGCTGGCCCTGGTTCTTAAAATCGGGAGGCGCCGGAAGCGGTTTATTTATTTCTTTTGACGGCGGGGAAACATGGCAAAGAAAAACAGATAAAGATGGTTTGCCTAAAGGTGATTTAGGAAGAATTGGTTTAGCCATTGCACGCAATAATCCAAAAATTATTTACGCATTAGTTGAAGCAAAGAAAAACGGTTTATATAAAAGTGAAGATGGTGGTTTTAAATGGCAACTGGTAACAGAAGAAAATGTTAGCAACCGTCCATTCTATTATCATGAAATTTATGTTGACCCTGAAAATGAATTGCGCTTGTATAATTTGTTTTCATCAGTAACTATGAGTGAAGATGGAGGTAAAACATTTAAAACATTAATAAGCGGAAGAGAAATTCATCCCGATCATCATGCATGGTGGATTAATCCAAACGACGGATCGTTTATTATTGATGGTAATGATGGTGGACTTGCAATAAGCCGAGATAGAGGAAAGACTTGGAGCTTTGTAGTTAATTTACCTCTCGGTCAATTCTATCATATAAATGCAGATTTGAAAAAACCATACAATGTTGTTGGGGGACTTCAGGATAATGGTACATGGTATGGCCCCAGCAGTGTATTAACAGGTGGCGGAATTAGAAACAGCTATTGGGAAAGTGTTGGAGGCGGAGATGGTTTTGACGCAGCTGTTGATTTACAGGATAGCCGCTATTTGTACAGTATGAGCCAAGGAGGAGCTTTAGGAAGATATGATTTAATTAGCGGCGATGATAAAAGCATTCGTCCAGTTCATCCCAAAGGGGAAAAACTTCGCTTTAATTGGAATGCGGGATTTGCACAAGATCCAATTAATAAATCCGTTATTTATTACGGCTCTCAATATTTGCATAAGAGCAGCAATAAAGGGGACAGCTGGCAAATTATTTCCCCCGATTTAACTACCAACGATCCATCAAAACAAAAAGCAAATGAAAGCGGAGGATTAACTTACGATGCTACCGGTGCCGAAAATTATACTACAATTTTAGCTGTTGCTCCTAGCAGTGTTAAAGAGGGAATTATTTGGGTTGGTACTGATGATGGAAATGTACAAGTAACAAAAGATGGTGGAAAAACTTGGGAGAATGTAATTAAAAATATTAAAGGAGTTCCTGAAGGTTCTTGGGTTCCTCAAATTAAAGCATCTTCTTTTAATGCCGAGGAAGCTTTTGTTGTAATAAATAATTATAGAAGAGATGATTGGAAGCCTTATGTTTTTCAAACTACCGATTTAGGAAAAACCTGGAAGCCTATTGTTAAAGAAACTGATGTTGCCGGTTATGCATTAACATTTGTTCAAGATCCTACAGAAAAGAATTTATATTTTCTAGGAACTGAATTTGGTTTATACTTTAGCATAGACGCGGGTAAAAACTGGAATAAGTGGACAAACGGTTATCCTACTGTTTCCACATACGATTTTGCCATTCAGCCAAATGAACATGATTTAGTTGTTGCTACATTCGGTAGATCAATTTATATATTCGATAATATTAAACCATTGGCAGAATTGGCTAAAAGCGGTGCTTCCCTTCTCGATAAAAAATTGAAATTGTTTTCTATACCCGATGCTTATCAGTATGCATATAAATCTATGCCCGGTATGTATGCATCTCCAGTAAACGATTTTGCAGGAGAAAATATTAAATCAGGTGCTATGATTACTTTCTATGCAAATCCCGATTCCATTAAAGAAAACGACAAAGTTAAAATGGAAATATTTGATAAAGAGGGAAAGGTTATTAGAACAATTAATCAAAAATTTGAAAAGGGATTTAACAGGGTTTACTGGACCTTCGAAAGAAAAGGGGTTAGAATGCCTTCCGGCGGATTTGGAAGAGGGGGCGGTGCAAGAGCAGGAAATGAAGAACCAACCGGCCCTCAAGTAATGCCGGGAGATTATAAAGTAAAATTATCATTTAAAAGATTTGCTGATTCTGCAAATGTAAAAGTTTTATCCGATCCAAGACTGAATGTTGTAGCGGACAATTTATTGGAAAGAGAAAAATTATATAATGAAATAATTCCTAAAATAGAATCCGTTACAAAGGCTATGGAAAGATTGGATGAAAGCGATAAAACACTTACTCTAGTTGAAGAAAAAACTAAAGACAAAAATAATTCCGAGTTAAAAAAACTTAATAAGGCATTAAAAGATTCCATTAAAGCATTGAGGGAAATAGTAAGTTCTCCTCAAGTGCAGGGACTGTACAGCAACGATGAATTATTGGGATCAAAATTAAGACGCGCTTACGGTTCCATTATAGGATACTGGGATAAGCCTGGTGAAACAGAAAAGATAGCTTTAGATGCATTTGAAAAATCGTATCAGAGTTTTATTAAAAAGGTAAATGCATTTTACGATAAGGATTGGAAATTATATAAAGAGGCAGTTGATAAAAACAATATCATGCTGATTGAAAATTTTGATCCTATTAAGTAGAATGAGAACAAAAAGATTGTCTTACTAAAATAATTGAAGTGTAATTTTATTCTCAGCTTGTCAATATTCGGCAAGCTGAGAATTATATTTGTTTGGTGACAGTTTTTATTTGTTCTAAATTATTAGTGCAGCTACCGCAAGTATATCAATAACAATTAGCATCCAGCTTACTTCTTCTTTTTTACCCACAGCTATTTTAATAATGGTAAAAGAAATAAATCCCCAAATAATTCCCTGAGTAATTGAATATGAAAGAGGAATTAAGACCATACCAATAAACGCTGGAATTGCATCATCGAGCTGAGTCCAGTTAATTTTCAAAACTGGCTTCATCATAAAAACACCAACCAATACCAAGGCTGGTGCAGTAGCTATTGCGGGCACAACAGACAATAAAGGAGAAATGAACATGAAAGGCAAAAAGAGCAATCCCGCTACAATTGCGGTTAATCCGGTTCTTCCCCCCTCTTCAACTCCGGTAGCAGATTCAATGTAGCTTGTTGCAGCGGATGTTCCAAATGGTCCCGATATTAAAGTACCAAATGCATCAACTATTAAAGACTGTTTAATTCTTCTTGGTTCACCATTTTCATCAACAAGATCTGCGGCTTCCGATACTCCAATAAAAGTAGAAATTGAATCGAAGAGATCTGTAAACAAGAAAGCAAAAATTACAGGCCACAAAGAAAATTTGAGCGATTCAATTAAATCCAGTTTGAAAAAAAGAGTGAAGTCGGGCCAGGCAAATAAACCCTGCCAAGTAACCAAAGTTGAAACACCATAATTAATAGAGGAGGCATCTCCCCAAAATCTTCCAATTGGAATTGCGAGCAAAGTTGTAAAAGCTATTCCAATTATCAGCGCCCCTTTTACTCTTTTAACAACTAAGATAGATGTTATAACCAATCCAACTAAAAATGTTACAATAATAGGATTCATCTTTGCAATGCTTACTAAAGTAGCGGGATTAGCAATAATAAATTTTGCATTTTCAAAACCAATAAAGGTTATAAAAAATCCCAATCCAGCAGATATTGCAAAGCGCAATTGCTTTGGAATAGCTTTAAGAATTAATTCACGAATATTGAATATGGAAAGAAGTATAAAAATTACACCGGACCAAAAAACAGTTCCAAGGGCAACTTCCCATTTAACTCCCATTCCTAAAACAACCGAGTAAGCAAAGAATGCATTAATTCCCATTCCTGGTGCCATTATAATCGGGTTCTTTGCATAAATTCCCATTGCAATACTGCTGAAAGCACTAACCAATACAGTAGCGGTTAACACTCCCGCAAAGGGCATTCCAGTTTGAGAAATTATAGCGGGGTTAACAACAATAATATACATGGTTGCAAGAAAAGAGGTAATGCCTGCAAGAACTTCTGTTTTGTAATCGGTCTTCAGCTTATCAAACTCAAAGTACTCTTTCATTAATCCTCCGAACTATTTCTACAATTATTGGATTTTCAATTCACAAATATGTTTTTATTTTATTTGTTTTCTCTCGGATTAAAATAGCGCTGGTTAGCACAGAATGGTTCATATTTTTTGTCTACTTCAAGTATGTGAGTAATAAGCCAATTATTCAGGAATAATTCAACTTGGTAAACCGATTGTTTTTTACCTTTTACATATTCCTCATTCAGCTGGAACACTTCTTCAATCAACTTTATATGCAAAAGTTTGTGTGTGGTTAGTGTGTCGTCGGGATAATCTGTTTTGGAAAGGATTTCCTCTTCATCGGCAAAATGTTCTTCGGCATATTTAATAAGTCCGTTCAAGGTTTTAAAAATATGCTCGCTATCTTTATTATTGATAACGCTTTCGTAAAAATCGTTTACGATTGATATGAGGTTCATATGCTGTTTATCTACATATGGAACACGAACGCTAAAAAAGGGGGACCAAATTATGTAAGGGTGCATATATAATTCCTTGTCATAGTAATGCAAAAAATAACACAAAATTATTGAAGGTTCTTATGTTTTTTACACCTATGGAATTACATTTTTAACATGTGGCTTATATTTTCACAAGGTTACCCAAGCTCGAAGGTTGTAACACCAAATATTTTATTAGTATCAATATCTGGTTCAAACTTTGTATACATTCTTGCTGTTTCAAAGACTTTATTCATATCGTGTTTTTTTGCCAGCTCAACAGCATATTTATTTACTTGTGGTGTATCCAAATAAATTTTTTCACCGGCCTCAACAGAATTGTTCAATGCAAGGAACAGTTTATAGGCAATTTCTGCAGAGTTAGAAAATAAAGGACCAATCTTATATCCATGCCTACATTTTCTAATAAGCCCATAACCTGCAATTGCACCATCTATCATAGCTGCAAAAGATCTGCTTTGTGGCTGCTTAATCCAGCATTTAACAAATTGCGGACGCGCTTCGGGAAATAGTTTGGTATCGTATTTCAATATTTCGTTAAAAGACACGGTAGAAAGATCAACTATTTCCGGAAAGACTTGATTTGAGGAGATTGCAAAACCTTCGTAGCGTATATTATTGTAAGCAAACTTAAAAGAAGATTTCATATAATTAGACTGCTGTTCTACCACACCGTCTAAAGCAATGTTATGATCATTAAGATAATTAATTGCTTCGTTCCAAATCTTAATTCCATACCCTTTTCCTCTATAATCCGGCTTTACAATATAAAATCCTATGAATCCAAATTTGCCGTTATAAGATACTGCCGAAATACATGCAATTGGTTCATTATTCAATAAGCCAACAAAAAATCCTTTTGGATCTGTGTTAAAAAAACAGAGAGGGTCGTTTAAGCCCGGATTCCATCCCTCTTTAGCGGCCCATTCTACAGCTATTTGAGCAACTTCACCCTTTGTCATTTGGCGAATTACATAATTATTTTTTTTCATGGTTTAATCTCTAATTTGAAAATCAATTTATAGTAAATATTTCTTAGCTAGTGTAATATTTGAATAATGGAGAATATGGTTTCTTGTTGAAGTTTGTCCAAAGAAAAGCATAGCCACTTTTATAGCACTAAATTACACATCAATCCAGTTAAACCGCATTTCTATTTAGATAACTGCAAACGAACAAGTGCTAAATTAATTTAGAGAGCAGAGCAATCAAATCCTTTTGTTCTTTTGCCGTTAAAGAAGAAGAGGCTTTAATAATGCTTTCACCAACTAAGGGTGCTGCCAATTCAATTTTTTCTTTTCCCTTAGTGGTTAAGCTAACAAAAATTACTCTTCTATCTTCAGTGGAATAAGTTCTTTTCACAAATTCCAATTTTTCTAAATTATCTACAATACAAGTTACATTTGCGCCGGTAACACTTATTTCGCTGGCTAGTTTTTTAAAATATACCTTCTCTTCTTTATGTAGCAACGATAGAACCGAGTATTGCGGAGATGTAAGATCCAACGAAAAAGCCTGGTGCATTTGAACCTTGTAAAATAAATCGTAGGTTTTTGTTAGAAGAGCAATTAGAGCAAGCGCTTCTTCATTATCTGTTGGCATAAACCCCTCCTATTTTATTTTGTTAATAGTTTATTATCCCAACATTTATGATGCAGATATGCTTAGGCAATATAAATAAACCTTGCAAACAATACATTAAAATAATCTTATAAAAGATGTAAATGGTAATTTAATTTCTAGTTTCCAATTACCACGGTCCACTCCCTAACTTGCCACTTTACAATTAATCCGTTTATTACATATGGATCTCTTTTAATAAAACTCTCAACAATGGTTCTATCGTTTCCTTTAAAAACTAAAATTGCTTCATCTACCGGATTGGCTAAAGCGCCCGCCATAATTAAACTTCCGTTTTGGTAATATTCATTTGCCAATTGTAAATGTTCTTCTCGAAATTGTGAACGTCTTTCGACATAGTTATCAACTGTTTTATAGAATAATATGTAATACATTTTTTAATCCTTTATTTGACATCGATAAAAGAACACGCTTTTTGTTTTGCCTATAGCAACATAATAATTATGGAATGCTTTTTAAAGCTGCGCCGAGTAATAGACTAAATGCCGGAACATTATTTTAACATACTTTCAAAATGTACAGTTTACCATTACTATAATCTTGCCAAACACAAAAAGCAGCTTGAATAACAAATATCTTTTTGATGAACTAAGACTATTTTACATTTGGCATTAACGGAATAGATGGTTTTTTAGTCCCTACTTTAAAGGTAAAATCATCGGGATTCTTTAATCTTGCGGAAATAAAAAAGCCTCAAAACGTAATGTTTTAAGGCTTTTTGGTGCTCCATGCGGGACAATTCTCGAACCTTTTTATTCAAGATCTGCAGAGATTATTGCGATTGCAAGAAATCTTGCCCTTCAATCGTTAGAGGAAATAAAAAAACCCCTGAAATCCGGGGTCTTATTCTAAAGTAAAAACTAACGTTTCTTGTTACTTAACCAGATTCATTTTCTTTGTCATATTTATATTATTGCCTCTGAAATTATAAAAGTAAATTCCGCTCGAAAGGCTGGAAGCATCAAAATTAAAACGATAGTTCCCCTGTTCCAGATGATCGTTTACCAATTCAGCAACCTGCTCACCGAGTATATTATAAACTTTCAAAGAATAATTTCCCGCTTCCGGTATTGATAATTTGATGGTTGTTGTTGGATTAAAAGGATTGGGGTAATTATTTAACAGAGCATACTCAGTTGAAATAATATCTAAACCGTCTGCATCCTTGTTTATAGATCCATTCGGATTGCTGAAATTACCCGAGGCTAACATAACTGTTGGAATAGCAAAATCAGGGTCTCCTGGCTGATTGTCGTAAACAACAGCATTACCAGCATCCTTATTCCATATTTTCAAATGGACCTTATCTTTCTTGGCTCCAGTCACCTTTGCGTCATATACGCAAAATATCACGCCGTAATTTCCTTTATCATTCAATTTGCCCGTTCCCCGCACCAAGCGCATACCGGCAACCTGAAATATAAGATCAAAATTTTCCGCTGCAAATTTCATTATCTGATTGGATGCTGCTTTGGCAGGGCGCAAATCGAATTCTATTTTGCCTTTAGGAGAATATGTAACCCCACTTTGTTTATCAATTTTTTCTTCTTTAACCTCCACTTGCAAAGCGCCAAAACCAGTGTATCCTTTGTTTGCAGCATATGCACCTGCCGGTGAGTTATAAGTTCCGGAACCTGCAATCTGCACAGGCGTTATGCTTCCCGTTTCCACTATTGTAGTAAGCGGTGCAAATGCGGAATCTCCCGGTTGCGAATCGAAGATAACACTATCTCTTGCCGACCTATCCCAGATTTTTAAGCGCACAAGCACGCTAGAAGAAGTTTTTGACGATGAAAGAGTGACCCGTAACCTGGAGTCTAGTATTTGTGCTTGTAACATATAATTACCGGCACCATTTATAGTAGCTGGACCTTGAGCTATTACTTGATTATTGGAACTGGAAAACATAAAATTATAGTTCGTCATTGTAAGCGCTTGTACCGCATCACTGCGAATAGCCCCCGTAATGACCGGATCATTAATCATCTGTGGAGAATAATCAAAGCTTAATGTAAAGTTACTGGCAGAATAAGTAATCCTTTCAGTCGCACTTGCTGAATTTACTAGGGTAGCTGTGGGATATATATTGAAACGAGTACTAGCTTCAAGCTGGTTATTGTAGTTGCCAATAATTGGAGTTATTGCATAGCCAATCAACTTTGCCTTAAGAATATAAGTTCCTTGAGGCGCAATTACTTTCATGTTAGCGTAAGTTATTGTACTAACTTCGCCAATAACAGAGACTGTGGTCTCTCCAACTAATGTTGGTGCTCCTGTTGTACCTGGTGCAGGAGATACAGAGAGCTGTACAATTGGATTTTTTACTTTAACGGAAGAGCCAGAAGCACCCAAAAACTTTACTACTGGTGCAGTAGAAAAAGGTCTATCTGAAACTTCAAATGCTGGAGAACTGTTGAAAGCAATATATGATAATTTCTCTATTACAACTATCGGTTTAGAGATCAATGTATTAAAACCCTGAACCTGTGCCGAAATTGTATATGTACCTGCGCTTTGAAAGTATAAATCGCGAAAATACGCCACACCCTGTATCGCACTTGAACTCAAGTAAGCAGTTGGGCCCAATCCAGGAGCTGATAAAGTAACAAACGCTGTAGAACTTGCACCTGTTATAGCATTTCCTAAAACAACCTGAAATTGAAAAGTCCTTCCAGCAACGACTGTATCTGGCAAACCTATAAAACCTATAGGACTTACAAGTTTGAAATTTGCTGTAATCGTTTTGTTCCCACTCAAAGTAATTGTTATTGGATTGGTATTTCCACTTACATCTCCACTCCAGCCTGTAAATGTATATCCAACGTTAGGTGTTGCTGTTAATTGTACCTGTGTTCCATGGTTGTAATTGGCTTGATCTGGATTCTTGGCTACTGTTCCATTAGCTGATGTTACTGTTAAAGTATAAGCATTGAGAGAATAATTTGCTGTTATATTCTTATTACCGTCCATCGTTACCGTTAGTGGATTGTTACTTCCATTTGCATCTCCACTCCAACCAGTAAATGTATATCCAGCGTTTGGTGTTGCTGTTAATTGTACCTGTGTTCCATGGTTGTAATTGGCTTGATCTGGATTCTTGGCTACTGTTCCATTAGCTGATGTTACTGTTAAAGTATAAGCATTGAGAGAATAATTTGCTGTTATATTCTTATTACCGTCCATCGTTACCGTTAGTGGATTGTTACTTCCATTTGCATCTCCACTCCATCCTGAAAAAAAATAACCAGGCTTGGGAACAGCGGATACACTAACTATTGAGCCTTCTAAATAGGTCCCCAGATCTGGAAGTTTGCTTGCAAAACCCATTGCCGGATCAAAATTGACTGTTAGAAGATAAGTTGAGCCTGTTGAGACCGGGCCGCTGGAGCCGGTGAAACGGGCAATCACCGCCATTGGCGAAGCAGTGCCGGCGAGAATTATAGAACCATCTGGCTGCAAGGCAAGTGCCGCTGGTTGGTGTAAGCCCTCATTGAAACTGATAGATGAGATCCCGGTTATTCCAAAGCCAGTGTCCGCCGAACCATTTGAGAGCAACCGTACAATATACATTTTTGAATAATCAAGATCGGAGCGGCCTGCCAGTAGGATCTTCCCGTCGGCCTGAAGAGCCATTGTATGAGAATTCTCAACATAATCATATTGAGCACCGAGCGAAATTGTAACTTTGCCATCCCCGTCAAATGTTGAATCAAGCGTTCCGTCAATATTCAGGCGTATTATTCCGAGTTTAGAATAATCCCCAATGGAGCCTTGGCCGCCAATTACAATTTTTCCATCTGCCTGAATAGCAACATTGGCTCCATTGGCAAAAATACCATTCTCAACAGCAAGTTTTCCATTAGCTCCAAAAGATGCATCAAGAGTTCCATTGGAATTATAACGGACAATCTGAACCTTGCCAGTTGCACCCTGTCCAACCACAACAATCTTTCCATCTGCCTGAATAGCTACATCATTAGCGTAATCGTAACTGCCGCTAAAGTCCATAGTAGAAAAACCACCGGTCCCAAAAGTGTTGTCAAAACTACCATCGGTATTAAGCTGTAAAATGATAGTATCCTGATTACCATTATCATTAAGATTAAGAACATTTCCGGCAATTACAATTTTTCCATTCGCATTCAAAGCAAGGCTGAGGGGAGTTCCACCACTTACAACGACTGAACTGGGGGGGAATATTTCTAAAATTCCATCATTGTCAAAACTTGTATCAAGTGAGCCGTCATTATTGTAGCGAAACAACTTCCAACTGCCGGAGCCGCCATTACCTAACACAAGGATCTTGCCGTTGACATCAATTATTGCATCATTCAAGGTGATTGAAATAAGGCTAGGCTCGCTCTGAATTATTCCGTCGGAAGAAAAGGAATTATCAAGAGTTCCATCGGAATTATAACGCATTATGAAGTTATAGAAATTGTCGCTAGGATAGTCTTCTCTCCCGTTGCCAATTGCAATAATTTTACCATCGTTTTGTATAACTACTTTAGTTATATATTCTGAACTATTTCCGATTAGTTGGCTTAAAACCGTACCTCCGGAACCAAAAGTTAAATCCAAATCTCCGTCGTGGTTCTGTTGAGCAAAGAGAAATCCCGCTGACAGCAATAGTAAACTGAAAAGTTTGAAAGCATATTGACGATAATATTTCATAAAAACCTCTGAAATAATTGAATGGTAGTTTATTAAATCTCATTAATTCAAGTTAACCATCCTGCCCGCTTTTGGCATTTAGTTAAAGCCAGTGAATTATTCTCCAGAACAAACACTTGTAGTATAGTAATTAAGTAAAAATATGCTACATTTTAATTGTTGAGAACATTACTCTAAAAGGGAAAGTTCAAATTGGACATTCTATACTATATAAAACATACAGAGGGTTGGGCTAGCGTAGCGGTTAAGCGAGAGATTATGAGTTCGATCATTGCCTAAAAACTCGTTTTTGATTGTGATCGCTTTCGAACCCCCAAGCTCAATTTTATACTAGAGCTTTTAATCAATGATACCAATGGTCTTCTAACGGAGAGAATAAAAAAAGTCGCTTAAAAAAGCGACTTGCCTAAAAAAGTGCTCCCTGCGGGACTCGAACCCGCGACCTGATGATTAAGAGGAATCTTAAACTCCCTGCCAATAAACAAGTTGGTTTGAATTGATTCGGTTATTGATTTGAAATAATAAAAAACCATTTTTGCCTTTTCTTTTTTGGAAGTCCTAAGTTCTAAACAAATTTATAAGAATCAATTGATTCTCCCTAATTAATCTTGTAAAATATCAACGAGCAAATCAAATGCCGGTAACACATTGATTTTATTGGGTGATAATAAGACTCATTTTTAGAAATGGTGTAGCAATTTCATACAGAAATTAAACTAATGAATTAGAAGTCGTGTAGGAGATTTTGGTGTATTCGCCTATAAATTTAGATGGGCACATATGCACAACTGCCTTTTGGATTGTTTTAACCGGATTAGAATGTAAATTATAATGGAAATTAAATGTTCACCATAAATTTTACAAACAACATTCCCCGATTTATAAATCTGCTTGAGGTGATAATTAAGTATAATTTTATTCATCACTTTAGAAGACATGCTTTATAGAAGGGTGAATCAAATAGTCTACATTAGAAGAAAGACTAAAATATTGCAATCGTGAAAATACAAAAATAAGGCAGTCAAATGATTCTTTAAAATTTTACCTCTGGTTCAGAGGTATTAATCACACATCAATTTGCCAGTACTTGATGCTCGATAAAAACACAATTATTGGTACAACTTTTGGGGCAGGTCACCGTCTACACAGAGAAAATTTGCTAAGATGCATATGACTGCTCAATGACTTATTTAACTCATTGATTCATTATTTTAGAATAAATATTAAAGTGCCGATTTGAATCAGAAATTTTCCACCCTGTTTTTAGAAAGTATTCATTTAGTATCACACCTATAGGACATTTAACTATTATCTTATTAACTTGTAATATATTTAACATTTTTAGTAGTAATCCTTGACCTCTATGCTCTGATGCTATTGCGAATTGATATAATGAAACAGAATTTTCTCTTTTTCTTTTATAATATCTTAAAGCACCGACAAAATCATTATCTTTTGTAGCAATAACAACATTACCTTTAATAATTGCGAATTTTAGTCCAACAGGGCATAAAAATTCTCTATTATAAATAGCCCTATTGTCATTTAAAAGATACTGATTGAAAAATGATATTATTTGAAACTCATCCTCTCTGGTTGCTTTTTTAATACATATTTCACTAGCAGAGCTTTTCATTTATTTTTCTATGTTTTAAAATAGAAGCATTTATTGTTAATGCACGCAAATTTGTGATTATGGATTTTGACATTTTTGTTATTTCAGCAATATCGTCATCTGAATAATTTTCTGAAATACATTTTAGAGCAACATCAATCAAATCAGTCCTTAATTTAGATTTAATTAAATTTACTTTATTTATATCTTCTTTTGTAAAATTGCGTTCTTGACCTATAGGTCCTTTATTAAAAATCCAAAAAGCTAAATCTTCTAAATCAGTTTGTCCTTTCCAAAAACCAGCCGAAGCAGGTTGGCTAATAACAACTTTTTGGGTACCAATATTCTCTGCAATTTGAATCACCTGAGTTTTATATAAATGTAATAATGGTTTTAAGTGGGCTATACCATCGCCAAAAGGAAGAAAGAAACCTGTTTCATATTCAGTTCTATTCGATGTTCCGACAACAATATATCCTCTATCTTGATATGTGGAAAAAATTGCTGTCCTGATAGAACATTTTGCTCTTGCTGGGTCTAGTAAGCCTTTGTAATTAAAGTTTTCAACAGGGTCAGCATCTTGCATTGCCCTAATTAAATCCGTAGGGAGACTTGGTATTTCAATTTTAACTAAATCAACTCCTAAATCATTGGCTAATTTTACTGCATTATCGATATGCATTTCCTCAATAAAATCTTGAATGACAATAAATAGTTTTAAATTTTCAGCTCCTATTGCTTTTGCTGTAAGACGAACTGTTGCATCTGAATCTAAACCACCAGATACACCAATTACAGCTTTATTGTCTCTGATTTTTTCTTTTAAAAAATTTACAATTTTTTCAGTCTCTTCGATTATCAATTTGTCTGTAAGTTTTATATTCATAATTATAGTTTTTTTATTATGGCGAAATCAATATTATTAAACAGATTTAGTGATAGCAAAATTCCTAATGATTTTTTTTCTATCTTATTATATAGCAAATTTAATGAAATAGGAATATCAGAGGAGCCAAAATTAAAACTACTATGTGTATTCCGTTGTAAAATATCACATTGTAAAAATGTGTCTTCAAGTACAGTCTTTACTTGAGATGAAATATTATTTACGATTAACCACTTAATACATGATATTTCGATATTTTGTTTTAATAAATAACTTTTTATATTGTTATAAATATTATCTTCAAAACGATTAGAGTGAAGGCATCCCACTTCTAATAATTGATATTGGCTGTCGTATAAATTTGTTTTTTGTGTAAAAAGTGTTGCAGATGAAGCATCAGCTAAATAATTTAAATTTGTTACAAAGCGTTCGGTAACATATTGTAATCTCTGAGTAGTAGTGAGCAAACATTGAGAATCTGCACTAACTAACGATTTTAACAACATTAATCCTTTAAAAAATTCATTTCCTCCTTGATGTTGAACACAAAATGGAATTGTTGTTGATAATTTATTTAGCGCTAACACTTTATATGATGATGCAGGTACACTGGCGGAGGAAGAAGAACGACAATCCGCATAATATTTTACAGATTCCATATTTAATGGTTCACCTAAAATATGAATAGAAGATGTAATGAATTCTTCAGTATTTTGATCAGCCCTTGGAATTTTAATTATTTTTAGGTCATTGTTTTTTATAAATTTATGTTTATTGTAAATATTTTGATACACTTTCATAATTTCAACATTATTTTCATGTTCAAAGCATTCAGGAATATGTATTGAAGGAATAGTAAAGTACATAATTATTGTAATTCTTTTATTATTCTATTTTCGTTTTCATTCCACCATTTAGGTGTTAAAATATTAATTCCCAAGTGTTTATAAGAATTAAAAGTTCGCTCTTTTAATGATATTGGCTCTATTAATATTTTTTCTCCCCAGTGCGATTTACATCTACAATCAAATTCATTTAATTTATCAATTACAGACTTTGAGCATGTTGCCCTATATTCATCTAATAATGATATGACATGTGAATAGCAATATTTACAGCTACCTGGTGAAGAAATTATTTTTGAAGCGTCCGTATAGTAATTCTTGTACCATGAAATTTGTGTCTTACATAAATACTCAACCTGTATAGAGTCCAATACTTTTACAAGCGACCAAAGTGAAATTGTGTGATATAATTTGTTTTGATATAAAACATTAACTAATGTACCTGGTTTAACATGTATTGGGAAAACAATTACACTATCCGCTCCAGATTCATGTGCCCAATTAATAGATTCAATTGTATCAATTATAGATTCATTTTCTGATAGGAATGGTATACCAAGAGAAATATTAACTAGCGTTTCTATCTCATAAGATTTTAAAGTTTTTATTGCAATCAAGTAATCGGCTAGATTTGATCCTTTATTTAAGCAATTCTTTCTAATCCAGTCATTACTTGTTTCTAATCCAAATTCAACAGCCAATAGTTTTGAGTTAATATGTTTTTTTAATTCTTTTATATTTTTTTCTGTAATTGTCTCTACTCTTGTTTCAAAAGAAAACTTTTTTACATTACTTTCGGAAACACGCATATAGATATGTTCTCTTATATTCCTAGGTACTTCTCTTTCATCCCAAAAACTACCAGACGGTGTTATTGCAAGTTCATAAATATCATTACCAGCTTCTTGCAATGCGTTATCAATTGAAATAATCATTTCTTCATGACTTATTGTGAAACCTTTTCCATAATTACACATAACGCAGCCGCCTGATGCATCCCATTGGCAGCCTTTCGTTAAAAACCAAATTTCTGCAAAAATTCCATTAACCGTTTGTTCTTTCCTTACAACATATTTAATGTCTTTGGATAAAGGTTTTCTGGCTTTATATATTTCTCGCTGAATTTTTTTTAGTAGTAACATTATTTAGTGTATTTTGAAATGAATTCAACTACTGAATCAATTGAATAAAATACAGTGGCGAAATCAGTTTCTAACGGATTAAATCTTATATCAAATTCGTCTTCAATTGAAACTTGAAGATTGACAATACCTATTGAATCAAGTCCCAAATCATCTCTCAATGATTTGTTTGTTATAGTTAAATCTATTTCAGTAAGCCAGTTGAAATTTGATTTGATTATTTCTTTTATTTTATTTCTAATAATTTGAGATTTCATTTTAAATTAGATTTTGATTATTCAAAAAATATGACGAGTCTATTTTATTCCTTATAATATGAAACTCACCTTCTTTATGTAAAATCTCAGGTGGGATAGAATGACTTAAAAACATATTAGTTGCTGCTGATAATCCATAAGCTCCTGCGTTTTTAAATATTATATAATCTCCAATTGAAGGCATTATTGCATAACAATCATGAGCAAACCTGTCAGCAGGAGTACACAAGTGCCCACATATTGAGAACTTCCGTTTTTCAATGTTTTTAGTTATGATTTCAAAAGATGGATGTCTAAATCCATAACTATTGTCATAATTCAAATTATTGATACCGCCATCAACAATCACAAATGCTGTATCGTTGTTAGATTTAATATCAATAACTTTAGCTATATAAACACCAGAAGGACCGATTAAAAATCGACCTGATTCGACTGCAAAGTTTCTATCTTTGGAATTATTTAACAATAAATATAGATTACTCATTTCTTGCTTTAAATTATTCATATTTTTAACGACTTGTTTTTCAAGGTATGGGATACCAAAACCGCCGCCTAAATCGATGTTGGGAAACATAAAATTATTTTCGATTTCCAATTGTTTTACTGATTGAATAATTGCAAAAAAATTGTTTGCTATTTGCTTATAGTCTAATATTCCTGTTCCCAAATAGCTATGAACACCAATTATATTAATGTTTTTCCATTCTGCTTTATTCTTTAATATATAATCAACATCTTTTAATGTCATTCCAAATGGAGTGTTTCCTCCCATTGATAAAGTTCCACAGCTTTTTTGAGTGTTTAATCTGACATAGATATTAGTTACTTCCTTTGCGATATTATTAATTCTAACAATCTCACTTATAGATTCAACCACAAAAATTGCGTTTGTATATAAAGCCAATTCTTCATCCGATTTTCCTGGACCGACAAAAATAATTTTTTCAGGATCTACACAATTTGCATTTACTGCTTGTAATTCACCAATTGAGGCAACTTCAAAGTAAGCACCGAGTTCTTTAAATATTTTTATAATACTTACATTGGGATTTGCTTTGACTGAGTAATAAATGGTTGTATTGTTTGGAATAATTGATTTTAATAAATTCCAATTTTTTACCAAGTCTTCATTTAGATAAAGATAAGTCGGTGTGCCAAATAATTTAATGCACTGATTTATGATATTTGGTTTAATAATCATATTTAAGTTTGTAATTTACTTAATTCGAAATCAAAATCTAATTCATAATCAACAATCTCACACATATTTTTTAACACGACACTTTTATTAGAATTGTTTTGCAAAAGAAACAATAACTCTGCAAGGTGTCTATTATATTTATTGCAAAATTTTTCAAAAGAATTATCGCCAGATATTTTTTTTATAAATAAATTTAAGTGATATAGAAAAATGGAATAGTTGGGAATTGCAAAATTCATTATTGCTTCATGTGATGATTTAAAAACGAAATCATTGTTAAACATTCTTTTTATACCATTAGAAAGTAACAAATCATTCTCTTTAATATTCTTTCTATAACAAATTCCTTTTTCAAAAGTTTTTCTAAAAATATTTTTATTAATTTCGAATGCTTTATTAATTGGTTTTATTTGGATTAGCTGGATTGACTTGTTGTTATCATCAAAAGAGTTTTGTAATTTGTTTTTTGATAAGAACATAAAAGGACAACCAGAAGGATCGTTAATAATATAATTATTTTTATTTAATCTGGTTATTACAATATAATATGCAGCACCTTTGTAATATAAACTATCAATTCTATTCCATATTTTACTTTTGTCTAAATTGCCAATAATTACGCTACCTAAACATAACATTTTATCCAATTCATGAAATACAGATCCTTTGTTAATTTGATCAATGGTGTTTATTTGTATATCCAAAGTTAGAGCAAATAATTCTTTAAAAATATTTACCGAATCAATTTGGCTTATTAATGGTGAGAACCACAATTTAGGATTGTTTTTATCGAATTGAAAAGCGAATGTTCTTAGCATAAAGCTATCTAGAAAAGGATGTAGGTTGATATCATAGTCCTTTAATACAATGTTTATTGCTAAACTCATTGTATCGAAATATTTCCCTTGATATGATTTTAACTCGTGTAATACCATTCTATTTTTTTTGTAATAACCAAATTTGATTATTCGATTCATTTTTAAAACTATTTCTATTAAAATCGCCATAAATATCAACAATTTTAAAACCTGTCGTATTGGCAAGTTCTATAATTTGTTCAGGATAAACCCAAGTAAATTTAAAAGGCACTATTTTTTTTAATTTTACAATGTTCTTACTTGTTGTTTCTTCGTAAGACACAAAACAGTCCATAAGTTGATGATCAAAATTATATATATAAGTGTCCCAAATGAACACGCTTTCAGCATTTTGAGTAGAATGATGCATTAATCGTGTTAAGCCATTATGTGCTTCGGCCCACACTTTATCAAAAATATAGTGGTCGAAAACAAACAAACCATTTGTGTTCAATTGATTATATACATTATGAAATAATCCGCTTTTTTCTTTTAAAGAGAGAATATGACCAATTGACCGGAACGGAAAAGTAATTAAATCAGCCTTATTAAGAAGATTAAAACTAAGAACATCGCTATTAATTAACTCTATCATGTTAAGAACATCTTTTTCTTTTGCTTTTTGCTGAAGTATAGCTAACATCTCTTGGCTGCTATCTACCCCAGTAATCTTTTTACCATTTTGTGCAATTTCAATAGATATTCTGCCCGTACCTACTCCAAGTTCAACAACATTTCCTTGATTTTGCAAGCAAAGTTCCACATAAAATTTCTTGCAGGAATTTGCAAAGGGATCCCCTAAACTCCATAAATCGTAAAAGCTTGCCAAATCATTATACTCATTCATTTATAGAACTTTTTGTGGAAATATTTTCTGGTCTAAATCTAACAGCTAGTTTTTTATAAGCATTATTTACTTTGTCAACCAAATCAATTTTATTTAAGATATGTAAACCTTCTGTCCATTTTTCCTTACATTTACACTCAATATTTTCAATTTCATTAATGTACTTAAATTCTTGTTTTTCCTCGAATTTATCAAGTAACCCGATCACTTTATTAGAACAATTATTACAAGTAGTTGGGGATTGAATAATATTGTATGCCCCCATATTTGTGTACCAACTAATTTCAATTTTATTTTGCTTTATTTCTTTTTCAAGTCTTTTTAGGACTTCTACCAATGCCCATAAAGAAGGAGCTTTATATAAATCTAATTTGAATAAGGCTTCGCCGATTGTTGCATTTTTTATATGAACAGGGAAAACACAGCACTTTGAAGAGCCTTTTTGTAAACACCATTTAACAGTAGAAACTGTATCTTCAATTGCTTCATTTTCATTTAGAAATGGAATACCTAATAAGACATTAGAAATGGATTTTATATTGTATTTATTTAGAATTTCGAATGCTTGTGTAACTTGTAGCAAATCTAATCCCTTATTGATACAATATTTCAACAACCACATGTTAGCTGTTTCAACACCGATGTATACTCGAGAAACTCTATCTATAAGTATATTTTTTAGTTCAATTATTTTTTGTTCTGTAATTGTATCTGCTCTAGTTTCAAAAGAAAAATGTTTATGTGGTGTATCTCTTAATAAATGTAATATTGCTACTCTTGCTTCAATAGGGACCTCATATTCATCCCAAAAACTACCTGAAGGAGTAACAATTAAATCTTCGACAATATCAGTCAACGATAACAACCCTTTTTTTACAAAACCAATTATTTCTTTGGATGAAGTTTTTTTCCCATTGCTGTAATCGCATATAGTACAGCCTCCTCTTTTATCGTGCGAACATCCTTCCGTTTTAAACCACAATCCACCGTAATATTTTCCTTGTTTCTTATTGATTCTAATTGAAAATTTTTCAGTATCCCAATATGAAACACGATTCTTTCTAATTTCCGAAGAAATCGCATTCAAAAAATTATTTGTATAATAATAGCGATTTCCTATATGCTCATATTTCGAAATATCTGAAAAAATACTCTCTTCATTTTTCAACCAATACTTTTTACCTAATACACTTATAGCTATATGTTTGTAAATATTTTTCAAATTTGAATTATCAACTTCTATTAATGTTGAATAAAATTTGAATTTGCAATTACATTCTATTTTTTTTAATTCATTTAATACATTTTGCCTTTCATTATAGTTACTTTTGAATTGATTTAGCAAGGGAATTACTTTGGAATAACAAATGGGACATGTAGTGGGAGGAATATCATTATTTTGATATGAAGGATTTAATTGTTTCCTCTCACTGAACCAAACAATCTCGATAGATTTAAGATATTTTTTAGGGATGCTATGAAGTATTTCGATAAACAACCAAAGTGAGGGTTGCTTGTAAAAGCCATTTTCATAAAGCCATGATATGAGTGTCCATTTTTTTATATTGATAGGAAAAAGTACGCATCTGTTAAATCCATTATTAAAACACCATTGTATTGTCTCAATAGTTTCGTTTATAATATAATCGGATGTAAGAAAAGGTGCTCCAATCAGAATATTGGCAATTGGCTCTATTTCATATTTATTTAATAAAGCTATATTTTTTTTTATTGTCGATATATTAATAGATTTATTTAATGAATGTTTTAATGTCCATTTATTAAGTGTTTCAATACCAACTTCAACGCTTATTTTATTTTCTGGTAAAGTTTCTCGACAAAGCCTAAGAATATTTTCGGATATTGAGTATAAGTGTGTTTCAAAAATGATATTTGAATTTGCATAAAATGATAATAATTCAAAGATTTGTTTTAATTCATTTATAGGAACTTGTTTCGTATCCCAAATACTTCCAGAAGTTTGAATAAGAATTGTAGTTGGTAATTGTTTTAAAGTTTTTAAAGCATTAAAAACAAAGGAATTCATGGAATTGTGCTCATTATCTGAACTGCACCAATAATCACAAAATGTACAACTGCCTTTCTGGCTATATTGACAATCGTTGGTTTTAAACCATATTTCAACGAAACCATTATATTCCCTAACCGTATAATTTAGGGTGTCTGGAACATGCGGTTTTGTTTCCCTGAGTTTTAAATTAACTGAGGATAAAAAATCTTTTACACCTATTTTTTTTTGTCTAAAATTCATTTGCTAAATATTTGGCAGTAAATGAATTTTTCACATTTAGAATTTGTTCAGGCGTCCCTTCTGCAATTATTTCTCCTCCCAATTTGCCTCCATCGGGACCTAAATCAATAATCCAATCAGCTTGTCTTATTACGTCCATATTATGTTCTATGACAATAACAGTATTACCCCTATCTACCAATTTGTTTAAAACTTGCATTAATTTTTCAATGTCGCTAAAATGCAACCCTCTTGTTGGTTCGTCTAAAACAAAAATATTTCCTTTTTGACTTAATTCTTTAACGAGCTTTACTCTTTGGGATTCTCCACCAGAAAGGGTATCTAATGATTGCCCTAATGTCAAATATTCTAAACCTACTTGTGTGAGAAGTTTTAATTTATTAATAACTATTGAGTTATCAAAATATGTTAAAGCCTCTTCAATTGTTAAATTTAACACATCGGAAATAGACTTGCCTTTGTATTTATAAGTTAAAACCTCTGAATTATACCTTTTGCCTTTACATTCTGGGCATAATTGTTTTATATCACCAAGGAAGTGCATATCCATTGTTATTTGTCCTAGACCTTGGCACGTCTCACAAGCTCCTTTGCCATTAAAAGTAAATAAACTAGGGTCTCTACCTGTTGCCTTTCCAAATTCAACTCTAATATCATCAAACGCTCCTGTATATGTAGCAGGATTAGAACGACTAGATTTACCAACTTGGGTTTGGTTAACATTAATAATATCTTTTCTTTTTTGAATTAAAACATCAACCAATGAGCTTTTTCCAGATCCCGATACACCTGTAATACAAGTTAAAACATTCTTTGGAATTCTGACACTTATATTTTTCAGGTTATGTAATTTTGCATTTACAATATCAATGTACTCAGTTGATTTTCTTCTTCGATAAGTGTACTGCTTAAATGTGCTTTGTGAAAGATATTTTGCTGTAATTGTATCCATTTTGATAAAGTCAATAATGTTTCCTTGAGCAACAATATTGCCACCATGAATTCCCGCACCAGGGCCAATATCAATAATATAATCGGAACTGAGTATTACGCTTTTGTCATGTTCTACAACGATTACAGTATTTGTCTTTTCTACAATGCTTCGTAATAACCTACTTACTTTTTCAATATCTCTTGCATGAAGCCCAGCTGTCGGCTCATCTAATACGTAAATCAATTGATGAAGCGAACTACCAAGTTGACGGGCTAATTTAACTTTTTGTGATTCTCCCCCTGATAATGTAGCAACCGACCTATTTAAGGACAAATAACCAATACCAACATCTATCATGTGAGTTAACATTTTAATTATGTACGGAGTGATTGAATCTGCAATCTGCCCATCGAATGTTTTGATTATCGGTAATAGTTCATTTATTTCTAAGTTAAGAATATCTACAATTGAATGTTCTCCAATTGTTACAGAACGAGCTTTAGAATTTAAACGAGAACCTCCACAAGATGAACATTTTTGCTTAGAAAAGAAATCTTGATCATAAGAGTTGATTGACAGCCCTCTGCTATCCGATTGTCGCTTAGTCAAGCGTTTAATTATGCCTTCATATGAAAAATTTTGTACATATCCAGCATGTTTATTTTGCAAATTTACAGATTCTGAAAAAAGAAGTTTGTTTACTTCTTCTTGTGAAAAATCTTTCAGCTTTTTCCTCATATCAAAAAAATCGCTCGCACTTATTATGTTCCAATATCTAGAACCTACTTTCCAAGTTCTGTGCAATATGGCCCCTTCATTTAATGATTTATCCCAATCAATAAGACTATCAATGTCTGGTAACAATTCATCTCCTAAACCGGCACATTGCTGGCAAGCACCAGAAGGTGTATTGAAAGAGAATTCTCCTGCACTCAATATCGGATTTCCCATTCGGGAAAATAATAATCGAATAAAAGTATAAACCTCAGTAACTGTTCCAACTGTTGACCTTGGATTTCTAGCTAATGCTTTTTGGTCAATAACAATACATGGCGAAAGACCTTCAATTGAAGTTACATTTGCCGGGGACAATTTAGGAATAGACCTTTGGGCGTAAGTACTCATGGATTCCAAAAATTCCCTCTGACCTTCAGCAAAAATTGTATCAAAAACCAAAGACGATTTTCCAGAACCTGATACCCCAGTTACTACCACAAGGTTATTTCTAGGAATCTCAACAGAAATGTTTTTCAGGTTATTTTCGTTTGCTCCAATAATTTTTATATTCATAATATTAGGATTATTTGTTTATAAATTCATATTCATCATCAGGTGAAATAACTACTATATTCGCCTTATTATATTTTAATGCTAACTCTCTTGCAATAAACAAGCACATTCCTGTTGTATGTCCTACAGAAAAACCTTCTCTTTTCTTGAACAATAAACACTCAGCTTGTGCATCAGAGTCTTTTACTTTATGAAATTCATCAATTAAATAAAAATACTTTTTAATAATATCCGAGGGTTCAGCTAATCCAGCGCCTGCACTATAATAGTTTGCAGGCTCCCCTCCAAAAATACACGAACCAAATGGTTCTACAGCAATAATTTTAATTGACTTGTTTTTTTCTTTTAGAAATAAAGCTGTTCCCGAAATTGTACCTCCGCTACCAACGGTAGAAACTAAATAATCAATATTACCTTTTGATTGAGACCATATTTCTTTACCAGTTGTTTCATAATGTGCTAGCACATTAGCAGGATTACTATATTGATTTACCCAAATATAATTTTCTTTAGAATTTAATTCTTGGGCAAGTTTAATTCTTGAACTACGGTAATCTAAATCACCACTTCTCTGAACTTCATATATATTAGTACCAAGTTCTTCAAGTTGTTTGAGTTTATTATTATTGATAAACGGGTCTATCAGACATAAAAAGTTTGTTTTAAATTCCTTTGTAAAAAAGGATAATGCTATTCCTAAATTACCTGATGTTGATTCAACAACAGTAGTATTTGAATGTAAGCGATCTTTATCGAATAGATCTTTTATAATATAATATGCTGTTCTTGATTTTATGCTCCCAAGAAAATTAAACATCTCTAGTTTTAGATAAATACTTCCACAAGAACAATAGTTATTTGCCTTGTAAAGGGGAGTATCGCCGATACAATATTCTTCCAATATTTTCATCTTAATTCTTTATAAATTGAAATAGCGCTACAATAATTACAATCATGATATAATACATTATTGGCAAATAAATATTCTAAATTGGAAATATAATTGCCATTTCTCAAATTAAACAAAGTATCTTCACCGAGAACCCAAGGACATATTCCTACTTCCCCATTATAATTTATTGTTAAACTTGGTTCTTCTTTTAATATCTTTGTTTTTAAGCCAATACCCTCTAGTCTTTTTCTAAAAAACTCAATTTGTTTAATACGCGATTTATTCAAATTAATTTTCAGACTCTCAATGTTAGACGTGTTGAATTGCGTAAGGCTTATAAGAAATTCAATAAAATTATCATTCGTAAGTTTAAATTCATCTTCATTAATTTTTCCAGAACCAACATTTTGATATTCATAGATACTAATACTTTTAATATTGTTTTCAGAAAAATAATTTATACTATTCAGTATTTCCTTATAGTTTTTTTTATGTAATGTCATTCTAATATTCAAAGGAACCGATTGCTTCACTAATAAAAAAATATTTTCTGATATAGGCTTTATCGAAATGTTTCTAATCATCTTTTGCAACTCATCTGTATGACCACATACAGAAATTCTAAGTTGGTTAACATTTTTCAGCAAGTAACTATATTGAGCGATTGGAATTGTTCCGTTTGTTGTTAAAGTTATGGATTTTAAAATATTATCATCCAATTTGCTTAATAAGTCAAATATCGGTTGCCATAAGAAGGTTTCACCACCTTCTATATGAAAATCAACATCATAATATTTATGTAATACGGAAATAACATCAACAACTTCTTGAAGCTCTAAATTATTTGTACTATTCGTATTTATCCATTTTGAATTGTAGCAATGCTTACAAGAAAGATTGCATTTATCTGTAACATACAAATGAATATTTAATTGATTTTTCATGTTTCTATCTTTTTATTAATGTAACACCCCTTGTTCCTCCAAATCCTGGATTTATCAACAAAACATAATCATTTAATTTAATAATATTCTCATTAACTGCTCTTATGTAATGGATAAATGAATCATTAGAGTTTAAGTGGCCAGTTTCTGTGATATAGTTTGTAAGAAACTTTTCTTGTGGAATTTTCATCAGAGCAGAAACTGTTTTCCAAATTTCTAAATTAGGAGTATGCGGGATTATATATTTTACCTCGCCTATCTCCAAATCAGTATTTTTTAAAATATTCAAAATCGCCGATCTGATAAAAGAAGGATTAGAAGCACGAAATCTTTCTATTTGTTCTTTTTCAGAATTTTCACCATTGTAAGCAATTATATTAGTATCAGTTTGAGATGAAATAATTTGATTATTAGTTGGATTATTGACAACTAAACTAATAAATACAGCATCTCCCATTATAGTATTAAAAAATACTCTTTCGTTATGTGAATAAGCTTTATCAGCCCCAATTAATAATATTGAGTCATTTGGGGCTAAATCTACAAGTTTTAAGCACGCCAATTGTGTTGCAAAATGTAAAATAGAACATGGCTGTCCACTAATCGCTATATTGGGAATATTCATTAATTCTGTATTATTAAAACATTTGTCAAAGAATGGGAAATCAGGTGCTGATAAAAATGGCAAGGAATGAGCTAAAAACACATATTTGATATTATTTGCAATATTTGACTTATTTTTAAGAAATTTGAGAACTGCCATGTTTATCATTTCAGTTAATAATAAGTCATTTTGGGCAGGCACTTTGAATAATCCATTGCTCGATATCTTGTTGTAGGTTTCTTCTGAATAATCCGCAGATTCAATTACATGTTTTATTCCTATTAAGTCAGGTAAATAATAATCCATATAATCAAAGCCACAATTCATTTTAATACTCTATCTAGATTTATGATAAAATTTGATAATTTGTTTTCAAAATTGGCTAACTTTAAAAATAAGGTAAAATCTATTTCGCTTTTTTCTAATATGCTCTGTAAGATATTTGCATAGTAAATATTCTGAGATTTAATATTCTTTTTTATCAAATAAGTATAATTTGAAATTTTTTTGAATTGTTCACCTATAATAATTACAAATTTATTTATTAGTAAATTTCTTTGTATTCGTAAAGGTAAATCATATGCTAATCTATTTTGAATTGTAGAATTTACTTTAAAAATTTCCCTCATGTCATATACACGCAAAAGTGCTTCTCCTGCACAATTTTCTTGCTCTAATGCTTTTTTATAATTAATAGCTGCAAATCTTAACGTTTCTAATATTTGTTTTTTTGCATGATTTAATGATTTGGGAATAATGTTTTGCATGATAAAAGCACCTTTACCTTCAATAATCCTATCTCCTCGCCAAGCATCAATTAATGACTCTTCATCAATCATTACTAATGGATACCCTTCAGTATCTGTAAGGTAAAAGATGTTCTTATCATATCCCATAGCAATTACATAATGATTCATTTTATTATATAATTCACCATGATATAGGTAACTTAATCCATCCATATTTAACGGACCAAGAACAACGGGTTGTTTACGAACAGCTTCCTTTAATAAATTAATAATTTTGTTTGTATTGTAATTTTTCTGCCAGTATTTCTTTTCGTATACGATATTTAGATTATTATATGCACGTGGAATTCCTATATCATGATCTATAAAGCTCTCAATTAATCTTTTTGTTTTAGCATAATTATGGGTAATCGCAAAAGGAACTGTTGTCATGATTTCAAAAATTGAAATATCAAAATCATGCTGTTCATAATAACATGAAATTATAGCTTGTGTACCACAACAAGTGGAATTACTTATGTGCAATGATTGACTAATCATTTTATTTTGATATGGAGTCAACAGCTATTTCCTTTAATTTTATTCTATCTATTTTTCCATTATCTGTTAAAGGCCAGTTGTTAAAAATTTGCATTACATATTTTGGCCTAAATTCACTTGGCAGTTGTTTTTTACAATCAATTAAAATGTCATGTTTTGAACGTGAAGAATTTTCTTTTAATTGATAAAAAACAAAAATAGCTTCTCCAGTAATCTCATCTGGAATACCAACGATTATAGAACTTGATATATAATCAAAATTATTTATCATGTTTTCAATTTCTTTCGGACTTATTTTTTGACCACGACATTTAATAAAACTCTCTTTTCGTCTTATAAAATATAGATATCCGTCATTATCTTTGTAAAATAAATCACCTGTATAAAGATGCTTTATTCCATCAATAATCCTATATTTCATTTTAGTTTCAGTCTCATCATTCCAATACCCATCCATAACATTCTCACCAATAACAACTAATTCACCTTCAATATATGCGGGAACTTCTTCTCCATTATCATTAACAATAATTGCTTTTGTATTTGGTAGCGGAATACCGACTGATGACTTGTGATTTTTTAAATTATCAGATAGATTGTCCAGAGGCATTATGCTAACTCTTTTACACTCAGTCAGTCCATACATAGGGACTAAATTGATATCTGGAATATTTGCCATAAAATATTCAACAATATTGTTAGGTAAAGAATCTCCTGTAGATGTTATATATCTTAAATTTGTCTGTTTTAAACTCTTCAAAAGTCCTGCTGAATATAAAGACAATAATATAGAAGGCACTACTGGAAATCCAGTAATTTTAAATTCTTTTATATATTGGGGAATTGATGCTAAAAAAAACAAATCTTGCAGAACTAATGTAGCGCCAACTGAAATACAAAGAAATATTTGGTATAGTCCATAATCAAATGAAAAAGGTAATCCACATAGAACTATATCTTTTCTATCATTTTTAATTAGGTAATTAATCATATACGTTACAAATATAATCTGTTTATTTCGAGACATTACTCCTTTGGGAAAACTTGTTGTCCCTGATGTATAGATAATTAATGCTAAGTCATTTTCATAATTTGAAAGTTTTTGAGTTTGCATATCCTCATTAAGAATGTCTTTCCAGTTAATTATGCTATTTTGTTGAAAATTTTCATCCCCAACAACCATTATTTTTAAATTACGATTTTTTAATTTATTGATAATTATTACATTTAGTAATTGATTCTCTATAATTAATAAACTTGGTGAGCAATCATTTAATATGAAGTCCATCCTTTCGTCACTAATTGAATGAGATATTGGTACAAATACACCTCTAATCCTATTAGTTGCAAAAAGAGATATTATAAACTCCAGATTATTCCTACCCCAATAACCTACCCTATCCATTGGTTTAATATTATTCTTTAATAACCAATTGGTGACTTTATTTACTGCTAGTAAAATAAATGAATAAGTATATTTTTTCCCCCCGACTATTACCGCTGTTTGGTCAGGAGTCTTTTTCGTTTGTTCTTTAAGTATTTTATACAGACTGTTGTAATATTTCATAAATAATTCCAATTTCTGATGAACAAAGCAACTCTTTTGCTAATTCATATCCTTGGTTCTCTCTTGTTGTTTACAACTGTTGGGAGGCTTTCTATTCTAGAACAATATTCAGCTGATTTCATTATTTTTTATCTTTTCATGTTATTCCCTTTTTGAATTTTTATAATTGATTTCTATTAATTTATCAACTTTCCATTACAAATGATCCTTGCTTTTGTGAATCTATATTCTTTGAGTACTTAATAGACAGTAATTTTGTAGGCAATTATAACATTGTCTATTTATTATGTACTAAAAATGTTTCCAAGTTATCACAAGAATTTGTTTCTCTTTATTTTTCAATGAATTTGAAGTATTTATCAAAAGGAATCCCAACCACTTTAACTATCAACAATGAATTTACCTTTTCAAGATTTTAATATGATGTATACTATTGTCCACCACCTAAAAAGATCAAATTCTATTAATGTAAAATATCATTAAAGTTGTGGGTAATCAATTCCTTAAAGATAATTTTAATAATAATCTATAGATGAAATCTCAATTTTGCGATTCCTTTCTTGTGCTCTACCATCATAAAGATTGACAATAACTTAATTACTGGTACAACTTATAGGGGAAGGCCTGCAATTAAAGTGTAGTTATTTAAACATTTATGTAAATCCATTTTTTACCTTTCTAAAAAATCACAACACAAATCAAATAATGATAACTTCTTACTTTTCCTAAGTAGCTATATGATTCAAAATCAGTTGGAGTAATTAATTCTAAAAATGTATCAAGAAAATACTAATATTAAACTAATGAATTAGAAGTCGTTTAGGACAATTTGGAGTATTAGTTGGTGAATTGAGATGGGTGTGTTTGTTCGACAGCCATATGTATTGTTTAAACAAAATTATACGGCTTGTTATTAAACTATTGTTCACAATTAAAATGAAACGTATTATTAAATTTTGTACTTTACAATGAGCAATGAAGAACTAAATTTCAATAAGTATCATGAGGAGAAACTTAAAAAGAAAATGACTATAGATATAAATAAAATACAAAATATTGCACAAAAATATGGAAAGTTTGATTTGTCTAATTATTTCCAAACAACGTCAAGAAAATTTGCTATTTATTTGATTGACAATAACAATAAAGAAATTACTTTACAAGACGGTTTTACTAATAAAGAGCTTGAAGAGAAATGTAAAGAAGGACTTTTTTTGCAAGGTAGAAGAAGTTGGGCTCTTTATGGTGAAAGAAAAATTGCTAATTTAAACAACCCTGTTGATGTAATTATGATTGATAAAGAGTTATTGGAAGATCCTGATAACACATTATTTGAATTATTAGTTTTTCATGAAGTTTGTCATTTGCTTGAGAAAAGAGAATATTATAAGGTATTGAATTTAACTTTAACTGAACATCAACTAAATGTGGGGAAAATATTAAGTTCGTTAGCAGATAATATTTACGATAGGTGTGGAATATATGGGAAAGATGAAGATCATAACGCACTTTTCGGAGGAATTTTATTCCATTTTTTAGAGCAATATGATAAAATAAGATGTTGTGAACTACTTAGTCAGTCGATGATTAAAAATCTTTTTGAGGACCACACAAATGATTTCAAAAAAGTATAGAAAACAAGACTGTTAACAATAAAGCAATGCAAGTGCTATTAACAGTAGGTTATAAAGTTCGTGCAATCAAATCTTGACTTCATGGTATAAGCACTAATGCCTATACCATGAATTAATTTTATCCACACTTATAACCAAAAAACAACTCAACTTCTAGAATTTACTCAATTGCTCAAGTATTGATTCATACACCTTAGAAGCAGATTGCGCATAAATATCAAAAGGACATTTTCCTTTACCAAGAACCACAATGTCATACATATGTTCTGTTTGTGGCAATAAATCAGTTTTATCAAAGTTTCTAGGATCAAGGTAATGATTTCCAAAAGTGTTTCTTAAGTAATCTCTTATTTGTTTTCTGGTAAAAGGGTCTTCTGTTGTTAATTCTATTCCAACAACAATTGCATGATCTTCGGTAAATCCAGGTACTTTGCTTAATATTTTTCCATTGTCATCAACAAATACTTTAACGACCTTAAGATTATTTTTCTTTTGTTGGATAGTAATACTGCCCTCTTCTGCATGCCATTTCCATTCTTCAATATTAATAAAATGATCAAGAATAATGGATGTAACACTAGCAATTCTTTTGATGAGGCCCGGAAACATGTGGTCTAATTCAAGTAATTTAGTTGTTTTGAAACTAACAGAATTTGTCTCATTAATGCTTTCATCGAAATAACTCATTTCTATTCTCCTTAGTAATTATAATTTTTAGTAGTGATTATTTTATATAGAACTCCCCTCTAGTAAAGGATTCATGTGGAATTCTTTTTTTGTTATTCGATTTTTTATATCCATTTGCCTCCATTAGAACACAAACAACTGCGCCAATGAATTGTTTTAGCTGTAAATCATTTTTCAATATTTTTTTTTGATTTTTTAATGCAACACGACATTCTTCTGCAATTGCTGTAACTGCTGGCATTCCAAACTCCGTTGCAATCTGACAACGTAATAAATTTTCTGGCGTCATAATTAACTTAAAGACAAGGATTGCATCATTTGTCTTAATTAAATTATTAAATGTCTGATACTTTGCTAAAAAATCCTTTTCTTCAGGAATGTTTGCTGAGAATACAAATTTTTGCTGTTTCATACGCACCTCTTTTAGTTGTTAATAGTGATACATGCCAAAATGTGAATTGTTCCCAACAAAGTCAAGAAATTAGTTAAATAATTTAACCACAACATCTTGGGAAATATGTACATAGTCTGAAAGCAAAATCATTATGCAAATCAACCGCATATAAATTCTTGTTTTTCCTAAGTAATCGTATGATTGAGAATCATATGTGAAAAATTATTGATATAGGTGTAGCAAACTCATACAAAAATTAAACTAATGAATTAGAAGCGTATAGGAGACTTTAGTGTATTCGCCTATAAATTTAGATGGGCACATATACACGACTGTCGTATGGATTGTTTTAACCGGATTAGACGGCTTATTATTCAACAATTTGAATAACAAATTGAGTGTTTTCAATTAATTCAATTTGTATTTTGAAATCAATTTTTGATAGCTGTTAAGATTTGTAGTTAGAAAATAAGTGTAATTAGTTAAAAATATAGTTAGACATTTTTATCACATTGACATTTATACTTGATTGATAAAGTTAGAAAGTTAAAGAATTTTTGTTGATTGTATTTGACACACAATTCGCATTTAAGTGATTCGTCTAACTATAGCAATTAATCAAAAAGTTAATGTTTTCAGATAAGCAATATGAAATTAATTATTGTATTTTTGCTCTTATGAAAAATCTATCAGAAATATTGATTTGGAAGCAAAGTTTCGGACTCTTACCTATCCATTTAGAACCAACAAATAATGAATCAAAGTTCGTTATGTTGAATGGCGGATATGGCGATTTCTGTTTACAAACCATAGCAGATGGCAGCCGGTTAGAAGATTATTATTCAAAGTCTTGGTCGAGTAATACAAAAAATTTTGTTGTCATTGATGGTGATAAAGTAAAAGTATTCAATTGGGAAAGAAACAAATCTGAAGAAGTTACTCAAAAACAGGTGTCTGATAATCTTAGCAAATTTTATAATTATCTACTATCAAAAAGCTATAAATCAGAAAGAGATATAGTCCCATTCATTCTTGATATTTTTAAACAATTTAGAAATATTACACTTGAGAAAACTAATCCAACAGATGCATTAAATTTATTATTCATACTATTAACAAGCATAGAAGATGACTATGCAAATTTTGATAGCGTGAAATGGAATGTTAATGAAATCAAAATACCGGATGGATTTGCTTTTTTTGTTGATAGCATTAAAACTGGTGTTAATAGTATAAAGCCTCAGTTAGAGTTGATCCTTAGACACTCAGCAGGTATTCTATTTCAAGAGGCGCAGAAAGAGGTTTTATTTTTCAATCCTCAGAGAGATTTATTTGGTGGTATTTCTAATATTATAAAGACATCAAAAGGGTTGTATTCTAGTATTCATTACACTCCACCATATATTGCAAGAACCATTGTTGAAAATTCAATTCGACGAATAAATCTTGAAAAAAGAAAAATAAAAATATTTGACCCGGCTTGTGGTTCATCTGAATTTTTAATTGAAGCCCTTAAACAATTAAAGGAATCCAATTATCAAGGGTTTGTAGAAGTTATTGGGTGGGATTCTTCAGAGACTGCAATAAACACATCTAAATTTCTTTTGAAATATGAACAAAGAACTGTTTGGGGTAATAATCTTGATTTTAAAATAAGATTAGTTGATGATTCATTAACTGAAAATTGGGACAACGATTATGATCTGATTTTAATGAACCCACCATTCATATCTTGGGAATTACTAAGTAATAAAAATTCAAAAGTTGCTGTAAAAGATACTTTAGCTTCAACTTTTATGGGGAAACCTAACCAAGCAAGTGCCTTTTTCTATAAGTCTGTAAATTGCTTATTAGATGGAGGTATAATTGGATGCGTGATTCCAACCTCTTTATTGACTCTAGATGCATATAAAAAGCTTAGAAGTACAATTTCCGAAATAATGACAATCGAGTTAATAGGTAAACTTGGTAATTTTATTTTTGAAGATGCCTTGACTGATGCAAGTTTTATTATTGGAACGAAAGGAAAAACAAATCATATCCCAACAATTCTTTGGACAAGGAATGAGAAGGGTATCGCCCAAAACGCCTTGCGTGATTTAAGAAAAATGTTTTATTCTAATAATTCAACTGTTGACGAGAAAGATTATAGTATTTATCACCCTATAACATTTCCAATTATAAGAGAAAGTTGGAAACCTATTTCCTTAAGAGGTAATGATCTGCTTAAAACAACGGTAAGATTTGTCGCCGAGAAAAAATTAATAGAAGTAGGTGAGATTTTTAATGTCAAGCAAGGCATTAGACAAGGAATAAAAGATATTTTTAAAATTTCAAAAGACGATTTTAAGAAATTACCTGGAGATGAAAAAAAATATTTTAGACCAGTAATTGATAACGAATCAATCAAAAATGGCGAAATATCTAAAAACAATTTTCTTTGGTATCCTTATAATGAGAACGGTATGGTATTTAAAAGTGAAACCAGTTTAAGGAAAAATGCAAATCACTTTTATTCAAGCATTCTCAAACCAAACAAAAAAGACTTAGAAAATAGATCTGGCATTACAGAATGGTGGGGTTTAACTAGGCTACGGAATTGGCAATTTGTTCAGGAACGTAAACTTGTTTCTACTGAATTTGGACACTCGGGCTCATTTGCAATCGATGAAAAAGGAGTATTTGTTGTTGAAAGAGGTAACGCCTGGATTCCTAAAAATAAATTTTTAAGAGACGACTACTACTTTTATTTAAGCATTTTTTCAAGCAGTCAATTTGATAAGCTATTATCAGTCTATTCGAAACAATTAGCAGGTGGTCAGTGGTATGATTTGGGTAAAATGTACACTACTCAAATCCCTATTCCAAACGTGCATTCAGAAAAAGTAAGGGCCTCAGAAGCTTATTATAAATTGGTTGAAATTGGAAAAGAGCTGACCCTTGGCAATTCATATGTTAGACCCATTTCAGATGAAATTCTTAGTAAGTATTTTTATCCAGAAGCTTAGCTTAATATACAATGTTAAATCAAGAAGCCCTTATAAAAAAACTTAATAATACTTGTAAAATATTTTTTACTGAATCATCATTTAATCTTCGTCCTATTGCAGCAAATAAATTTTCAATCTCTGGAGATAGAATGTCCAAAGCTATAAACAATCATAAAAATGAGCGTAAAGAAGTTAATGTACTTAAATGGTTTGATGAGTTTTGGATCTATGCTGATATTCGATTTGAAGATGCTAATACTTTTATTTCTTTAACTGTTTTTCAGGGAGACGAAGCCACCAACAACAAACATCAACTTTTCAGAGCAGAGTGGGATGATTTTAACAATAGGGAGGAAATTCATTCTCAACCACATTGGCACATAACTAATAACCAAGTAATTGAGAAAACATTTGAAGAACTTTCCATTCTAGAAGACTCTAACACTTTTGTGGAAATATTAAATGAAGAAAAATCGAAAATTATTGATATCAATAGAATGCACTTTGCTATGAATGGGAATTGGATTAATAATGAATCTGAAATACATCCACTTAATAGTGAGAAGAAAATAGTGGCATGGTTCCAGGGATTATTATCCCATTTAAGGACAGAATTAAAATACGTAAAATAAATTATCAATTTATTGCTATTGTATTTCAAAACAACCTACAAAATAAATTTTAACTCCTTAACTAATTAGAAATATTCATTAACTCAAATAATTCAATAAATTAATTCATTAACAATTTGATTACTCATGTTTTGGATTATATAAATTCTGTGACATTAGGATTTTTGATTTAAATAAATTATTGAATTAAAAACACCTCACTTTTCTTTTAATTGTTAGGAGTAGTTAAATAGGTAATAATATAATTTAATTAGTAAATTGAAAATAAGTGTAATATTAATTTACCACTCATGGTTACAGCTTTTGCAATGATACTTATCGTAATGACCACTTTCATCTGTTATAATACAACAACCACCAAGAACTAATTTTCCTTCTTCCATTTGTTTTCGCATTTCTTCAGAAAATGTTGGCAACCCCCAAAGAATTTTTGCTACTGATTGCTCTCCGCACTTGGGGCACTTTCTATTATACTTTCTTTTTGGTTTTTCACTGTCCATTAAGACCTACTTGTATAGAAGTTATTTATTCAAATTCTATTTTATTGATCTCATTCATTATTCTGTTAGTTTCAGCAAGTGCAACAATGATCTTTTGGTAATGTAGTATATCATCATATCCAAGTTTATGTCCTTTACGATCTTTCAGCCATTTCTGGGCAGGTTGGTAACCACCTATATAAAAATTCCAAGCCACTTCTGGAACACAATTAAAATATTGTGAATCATTAATATATACTCTATTGTCTTGATACTTGAGTTTGTTTACTTCATTATTTCCATCAATTGGATATTGTGTGATGTATTTTTCTACTATGGGACTTTCTAACAGATGTATTTGTCGAAGCTCTCCTCCTAGCTTTACTAATTGCCAAAAAATTTCTTTGTTTACTGGATATGGTACTCTTGGAAAATCAATTTTCAAAAACTCTTTATATTTATCTCTATATGTTGGAGAGTGTAATATTGCATAGATATAATCTAATAAGTCTATGGGTGCAAAAGTGCCAATGGTTGTTTCTTTTTCGTTAGTAAAAGTTAAACTTAGGTTATCAGCTATTTGTGTTACAAGTTCTAGATTCAGATTTGGTATTCTTTCGGAAGTTTGTTGTTCGTTGGTCTCAGGGTATAAGTAAAGAAAAAATAAATTTACTCCGCCACGTCTAAACATGTTTGCATCAATTGGATATTTAGAAACAGTTGTCAAGCACCATTCAATATCTCCAACTGCCATTCCTTGTCTGCCAATACCAAGAATAATATTTTCTTTGTTCTTAGAATGTATTAATAATTCTTTTCTTGGTCTATCTACAACAATTTTATCAAAATAAATATACTTTGTTTCAAAAGGTCTGTACCCACATTTGATGATTTCCTTTTCTATGGAAATCCGTGATAATTCTGTTTGTGCTTTTTTTATATTGAAATCACTTGATGTTTTTACTCCATATTCTTTTGAAATAGCATCCTCAGTGTTTTTATTCTGTGAAAAATCAAATAATCTTGTTGCTAAGATTGTCCTATCATCATCTACGCAAAATAAGTCTCTATGTGTTTGAAACCCCATTGTATTTATCTTAAATAGATTTACTGGATTTATCCCTTCGTTGTATCTTTTTAGAAATGTATCATCAATTTTTTTGTAAAGATAATTGTTCTTGATAGGAACAAAATTATTGAAGTGAATATTTTGAAGAGAGTTATTAATAAGAAAATCATATTTTAATTCACGTTTACCAAACAAATCATAATGAAATATTTGTCCTAATTCATTTGGTGTTTTATTCCCATTCTTTACAAAAATATTTATTGCGACTCCTTGTTCAATGTCGAAAACATTTATATCAGCACTCCCATCTGGCGCAACTTCTTTTTTCTTCGCATTTCCATGCAAGTCAATGGTGTAAATTTTATCAAATGTTTTTAGCAAGTTCCAACGCATTCCACGAAAAGTTGGATTGTCTAAAAATCCATGAGGGTTAATATAAGCTACAATCCCTCTTCCATTTTTTTCTACAAAGTGTTGGCCATACCTTAAAAATTTTACATAATCATCATTAATAAACTTTGAATTTTGTTCTTTTAGTTTTTCTTTTCCACCTGGCTCTTTCTTATAATCACTCATTAATTCCATTATCCAATCACCTTTGTTAGCACTTTCACCACTATAAGGAGGATTACCCATCACACACATTACGGGAGTATCTCTTTTTATGTGGTTTGCTTCATTGGCTTCAATACTGAGCCAATTTGCAAATAATGTACCCGTATCCGGATGACTTTCTTCTAAACTGTTAGTAAGATATACTCTAAAGCGTTGATCTTTTGTTGGTTTGTAGCCAGTTTCAGTTAAGAGCAGATCTAATTTTAGATGAGCCATTGCATAACTTGCCATCAGCAATTCGAAACCATTGAGCCTTGGCAATAAATGATTTTCTACATAATTGCTCCAGATACCTTGTTGTCCTTCAAAATTTTTATAAACTTGTTTGACTATTTCAGCTAAAAATGTTCCTGTGCCTGTAGCAGGATCGAGTATTTGTACACGATGTACTTCTTCTTCAATTGTTTTTACATTGTCTTTATACCGCTTATCCGTTTCTTGAAGTGATACTTTAATTATTGTTTTGCTATTGTCTGCTAAGCCTTGAGGTAAATCAAATTCAGTTTTTAGAATATCATCTATTGCACGAACTATAAAATTTACAACTGGTTGTGGAGTATACCAAACACCACGAGCCTTTCGTAATTTGGGGTCATATTCACTCAAAAAAGTTTCATAAAAATGGATTATAGGATCTTCCATTTTAGTCGCTTTCCCATGATTTTTTAATATTTCTTCTACATTACATGCTAAAAATATTTCTACTAAATTATCTACAATCCATTTAATACGGTCATCAATATCAGGTCCAGCAATGTACCCAAACAACTTTCGTAAAAATGGATTTGATTTGGGTATAAGTTCTGCTGCTTCCTGTCTGCTAAAAGTATCTAAGCATGGATCGTGCAAACGTGCAGCAAACATTCCATAAGCTATGGTTTGAGCATATACATCGGCAAAACTTTTAGGAGTTATATCATGAATGAGTATTTCTTTAAAAGCATTCATTTGATTTTGAAGTGTACTATCTTCCTGATTGGTTTCATCACTGGTAACTGCCTTTTCAATTACTTCTGAAAGAAGGCGTGCTTTGCCAGCCATCATTTCAGCCAGTTTTTTTGCGCTTTTTATGGTTTGACCATAATGTGTGCAAAAATCTTTTACTAAGTTGGTGAAAGATGAAAAGTTGTTAGGTAAAGGGACGATAGAGTTATCCTTTATCTCAGCAATTGATATTTTGGTGATTAACTGCCCATCCCGAAAAAGGTAAAAATCTAAGTAATCGGTAAAAAAAATATTATTTAAAGATGCTTTGTAACGATCAAACTGTTCTTTGTTGCCAATTTTCTTTGCACCTTCAAGGTCTTTGTCTCCAATATTTTTGGCCTCAATAAATCCAATTGGGATATCTTTTTTCGTAAGAATATAATCTGGGGCGCCACATGATTGTCGTTTAGGTTCATTTGTTGCCCTAATCTCAGGAACTATGCTTTCAATAAGTTGTTGCAAGTCACCACGGAAAGTATGTTCCGTTGCATTGCCTAATTTGAAACGGTTGTTGATACTGTCAATGTACTTTTCTATTGTCATATACTAATTCTATAATATGGATAATAAATCATTTTTTTCTTTAAATTCTTGAATTAAATATAGTGGTATAATTTAATTTATTCTTAATAATTATATACACCTAAATAAAATCTAACTTTGTAACTTTATCACATAGGCGTCAATGCCTAAAAGATAAATAAGTGCAACTCCCTTCACAATTAATTACACTTTTAATACAACTATCTTCAATACCATCCACGACAAGAATTACATTCAAGAGCTTAACCATAACAATAATTTTTTTAAGAAATTTTGGTGAAGACGTCTAGTCATAGAAAAAGCTATCTGTTGTTTGCAAAATGCTGAGACGGTTACGCCAAACAAACATTTGTTTTGGCAGTTCGTTTGCAAATCATGCACTCCCCCAATTTATTCCCAGTGATGCCATTTCCAGACTTGATGCTAGTAACAGAGGAGCCGGCTTCCGCAAAATCTCTAAATTTTATTATGAATAATTATTGTTAATAAGTATATAAGTATTATTCATAATAGGTTATATTTTAAAAATTAATTATAGGTAGAATCATGAGACAAATTTTTTTAGTATTAATAACATTTATAACTATTTGGGGCTGTCAGTCTGAAGAAGAGAAACAAAAAATTGAAGCAGAAAAACAAAAGATTAAGGAAGAAAAGCAAAAAATTGAGATTGTTAAACAGTTGAATGAGTTGAATAGAAATTTCATTAGTGAAATCTTGAAAAAGTATGACAATGATAAAATTGATAGCCTATTATTAATTAATAAAGAGTTTTTTGTTCCTAATTCGGTTGCAATATTTTATGCGCCTAAATTAAACGCAATGAAATCAATCAAAGATGAATTTCAAAGAAAATTTGACTTGATCAAAGATAGGTTATCATTAACTGACCTAAGTAAGTTGTATGATATAGAAAAAGGAATGCTTGATAACATTTCCTCATTAGAAAATCTTAGGGACAAGGTTGATGAAGCAAATTCGATAAGAAAGTCAATGTTTTTACTTTACAACAATGATAAGCAACTTATGATTCTTGAAAGAAATGCAAAAATCATAAAAACTAATTTCTAAACTAAAATTAATCTTAAAATTCAAAAAACAAAATTCAATTGCACAAGGATTGATTATAACAATACAAGGGAATTGAAGTGTTTTTAATACAATAAAAATATCAATCAAATAAAACATGACCATAGTAATTAATTTGTTAGTTCAATGAATTACAAAGTAACATTCAACAAGTAGAAGCAAAGTAGCCCAATGGCAGGTTAGCTTGATATTTTCTTTCATTCATCATAATAAAATAGAGTCTATCAATATTCATATACAAATAATTCATTTCATGATAAAGAAAATCAAAGTTACCTTGGGCATGTAATAAATAATTATATATATCAATCAAATAAAATATTAGCAATGGTTTGGTTAGTCTTACAATTTCACAAATCAAATTTCAATACCAACAATAGTTACTTTCATTTTTCAAGGATACTTTTATTCATATTTGCTTAGGGTATGACACTTTGGGTGAATAGTGAACTTTTGGAGTCATTCAATAAAGTTTGACAAATTGTAACAAAGAAAAAGTTTGGGACAAAGTATTCTTGTAATTGAGGTGTTGAAAAATGGAGACTTATTATTGAAAAAATAGGAAAAAAAGCAAGTATCTTGGAATATCATTCTAATTATGGGGCATCAATAAAAAAATAATGTTTTTGGTTTGGTCTTGGCAAGTATCATTTTGCATATACATTAATTATTGAATCAATTAATAAAAATCAATTGCAAAAAGAATTAATAGGAGGAGCTGAGATAGGTGGGGACTTATTGATAATACAAATTATTCAATCAAATAAATAAAAACATTGGGTTTCATTGGTGTGTCAAGTATTCATATTTGCTCTATATGTTTTAATTTTTTGTTCTCATTAATTAAAGAAACATTTAGGGATTTATAAAGAAAGAATTGTTAAAAGTATCACAAAGATTATTTCAATTACACATAATGGTAAAACATACTTTTATTGAAATTACTAACAAAGATTGACAAGAGTATTATAAAATTGAAAGATTGCGAAAAGCTTTCTAAATAGTGAAGTATTGAAAATAGGATTCGTTTTGACAACAGAAGCAACTAAAAACAAAAGCAAAGCAAATTCACTTCTAAAAACAACACTTCAATAAAAGCAATAAACTTTTGGTATGCCTTTGGCCGGAAAGTTGTTTTGGTCCAAAAGGATTCCGGCATTAATAACTTTGCAAAAGATTAATTCCTGCCAAAGTTCAATAAAAAAGAAAGTGTTCATGCAAAAAGTTGAAACTTTTGAAAAAGATTGCAAAGATTGAATCATCTTCTGTAGGTGTGCTGGGAGAATGCAATTGCATGTGTTTTGAAATTGCAACTTTTGAGTAGGGCAAGTATAATTCATTATTGATATGATGGGTGAAAAGAAGTGTTTATTTGAAAATACAAAATTCATTTACTTGCATGATGAAAGTGTCCATGAGTTGAAAGTTGCCCACAGGAATAGAGCAAATTAATATTAAAGAAATAATAAGAGTCCAAGGAATTAAAAAGTTGGGAGTACAAATATAGTAGGGGAACAATTTAGTACTTTTAGATTGATCAGGTGGTTAAGTAGAAAAGAGAAAATGCATATCTGAAAGTCATAGCTTAAAAGAGAATTATAAAGGAAAAAGATTCTAATACGATTTAGGACTATTGTATTAAGAAATATATAGAACTAGCAGAAAGCCGGAAGAGAATAGGTAGAAGTTTGTGCTTTGAGAATATGTAAAGATTTTAGATTCTTTATAGTTTTTGGTCTTTTGGAGTCTTTGTTTTTTAGGCTATTCGGCTATTTAGGAATTGGGCTATGGATTAGATTAAAAGTGTGAGAAAAGAAAATATAAAGGAGTTCAGATATTTATGGCAAGAAGTTATTAAGTGCATAGGTCTTTATAGTGAAGTAAAGTGAACGTTTGTCTTTTTTACAAATACTAAAGTTTTCTAAGTTCTTGTGTAGTTGGAAGAAAAAAGAAAAGTTAGTAGCACACATTGTACTGACCAACTTTCCCGGCGTTCGGCCATTGGTACAAAGAAAAATGATAAGGACAAAAGGAGGGGAAATAAGTGTATTGTTATATCAAAAAAACATTAGTGTTCTTGCAGATAGTTATTACAGACATCTTCTATTAAAGAGTCTAGTTCTGTTATTAACGGATAGCTTACAGTTGCATCGGTGTCTATGGATAGTTCTTTTATCATTTTCTTTAGCCGAGTTGTTTTCTTTGGGCCCAGTTCAGATTTTTCAGCGTTTATCATTTTTAACACTTCTTCAAAACCAATCTTTTGTAAGCCTTGTGCAGCTAATGAATTTTTAAGGCGTGTTGGTGCATCGAACACAAGGTTTCTAAATCTTCCTTTATTGGTCTTGTGAATTTGAAAATAGTATTTCTTCCAAACATCAATAATCTTTTGAAAGAATTTTGGATCTAGAAGCATATTTGCTGTTACTGTAGATACTCCAAATTCTTCGTGAATCTTTTTTGTTAATTGGATTTCATATCGGAGGTATTTGTTTACGGAAGCAATTAGTTCATCCGGTACTTTTTCTCTTTTGCTTTTCATTTCAAGAAGCTTATGATAAAAAACTATTTTTCTGTGCTTGGTCTTGTACATTAAGGTTTCAGAATTGTCCCAGTTTGCAGTTTTATGAAACTTCAGTCCGCCAAATTGTAGAAGATACTTTTTAACAGGATGTTTTAGCAAAAAATTATATGCAACATCTAGTCGTGTTACTCTTGCATCATCTAGATTGAATCGAAGTTCTTTTGAAATTTCTAATAATGCATTCTGAATTTCTTCATAAGTTGGATTGCAATAGTTATTATTAAGAGCGTATTTAGTCAAACTGCCAGAGATCATTATACGGTTGCTGAAATCTTTTACCTGTAGGTTTTTTAGACTTCCAGTACCAATAATAATTTCTCCAGTATCGTTTATTGATGAAGTTTGGTTTTCCAGCACTTCATAATTAAAGGCTTCCGGCTTTGGGCTGAGTATTAATGTTATTGTATCTATCATTTTTAATTTCCTAAAATTATTAATAGTGTAAAGAAGGGCCGCAACTAAGCGGCCTTCTTGGAATTAGTTTCTCGCCCTTCTTTTCTTTTGAGGGCGTTGCTTATTAATGCAATTGAATCAAAGCTCCTCTGCTTTGCAATTTTCTTTGGAAATAGTTTCTAGTCGCTCAGATTGTGCACTTATTCGAGTGATATCTTCAGCGTCTTCATACGTTAGCCCGTAAGCATACCACTGCAATAATATCATTTTGAAATAATCGTTTATTTCTCCTTCCAATAAATCTTTTCTCGAATTAATAAACGGATGCTTATGCAAACTTTTAATTTAGGGTTGGAGAGTGTTCATAAAATCAAAGTCGATTTCTTCAAGAAATTTTATAAGTTCTATTTTTGCTTTTTTTCGATCTATATCTTTCAGAAACATAACTAGATCAATTGCGTTCCCATTTTTATCGGAATTGTAGTCAAAGTAATCGTTATTGCTAATTCTTAATTGCAAAAGTTTTCCGTTATAAGCTGTATCGACAAAAGAATCTACGCTTTCTATTCCAAGGTGTTTTAAAAGCACTGGAATTTTAATTTCTTTTAGAAGCACAGCTTCGCCTTTTGGATATTTTGAATATTCTATTAACGCCATTTTATTCTCACTTTTTATTTTTTTAATATTTAATTGAGCAGAGAGCACCACTCAAAGAGACGCTATTATTTATTTTTAGATTGAAAGTCTTTTTGGTGTAATAACTTTTGGAAGTAGTTCCATAATATTACCTCTTTAGTTTATTTTGTTTAAAGATCTATTTTTAAACATTCATACTGACAATAAGAGAAAAAGCACTCCTCATAAGAGAAGTGCTCATGTTTATTATTTTAGATATTCTTTTACGGCCTGTTCCATATTATGGGCACGTTTAGTAAGTTCACCTTCAAAGAAGTTTTTCAGAGCATGTTTTATCTCTTTTTGAGAATTAACTGAGGAAAAGACAAAAACATGCAATCTATTTTCCTGCCACAAATCCCCCTCTGTATCGGCAAATCTAATAAGGTAAAGTGCTTTGGTTTTACCATCATAGACAGTATAGGTATTGAAATAATTATCATGTATGTAAACAGGCAGTTCTCCATTTAAGACTGCAAATTCAGTTTTGTTTTTAAAACAAGTATCTCTACCTGGGATGACTTCAAGCGTAAGGCACTTTTCAAGTAGCGGATAAGGTTTGCCAAATAAGCAGACAAAGTCATAATTTATTACTGAATACATGTAGTTAGAAGCTTCCTCGAAAACGATTAACGAAAGCTCATGTTCATGTTTTTTGTTAAAAATACTTTTTTTTAATGGTTTCATTTTAATTCTCCTTAAATAAATTATTTATTTCATCAATGATAAGTAGCATACAGTTTCTAATGTCCTTCAGCACACCATCTAAGTAGGAATCCTTAATTCCAAGGTGTTTTAAAAGCACTGGAATTTTAATTTCTTTTAGAAGCACAGCTTCACTGTTAATATCGATGTTTCTTAATGTATCCATTTTTAACTCCTTATTAAATAAATCTACATTGAGTACCGTTTGTCAAACGGGACTCAAAACAAGGTTACCAAGAAAAGAGTTAAGAAATTGTCTCATAGAAATTGTTGTACGACCTAATTTTCCACCCAACATTGATTGGAAAATGCAGTTTGCTTCATACAAAGATTTTACTTCCATGAAAACGAATGCATATATTATGTTTGAATGCATTTCCCAGATATTTCCAGGATAAAACTCAAATACATAGACAGACTCGTTTGCTTCATCATAAGCTTCGCCAAAGCTACCACATTGTCCATTCTCCTTACAGTGAGCTTTTAAATTATGAATGGTACCATCAGAATTATTGAGATACGCAATAGGCGAAATCTTTTCTGGATAAAGAGGATTTGGGAATGGATTTATTTTAATTGATTGCATCAGTGGAGGATAGAAGGTTCCTAAAACTGATACAGGTAAGAACGTGCCATCAAATTTGTCATCCTTTTGAAAATTCTTCATAATAATTAGGGAATAATCATAAAGCTTCTTATTCAACTCTAATTCATAAGGAAGTTTATCAATTAGGCTTAATAAAAAATCATTTGCCTCAAGCCTATGAGAAGTAGATAACGTGGTTTTTTCTTTCATTTGGTCCTCTTTTTTTTAAAAATTATTATAGTTTTTCCATCATGGTAAAGAGAAAAAATTTTATGGTGGTGGTCTTGGCAAAATCAGAAACAGCCTGGTAATATGTAAGACCAAGCAGTAATAAAAAAAGTCATTTCGCTGATACAACTTTACTTCCATATTATTAAGAATTAGTAATTACGGAAGTAAAGATGCCGAGTACGCTAAAGAAATAGTGTCCGTTAATTTGTCAGATTGTCAGAATTCATTTGTAGGTTTTTCATCTCTTGAATAACACGTTTCATGTTTTCTGAAGGATTTCGAGTGGCGTCACCGGAAAATGCTTTGTCTAAAGTATTGTGAAACAGATGGTAATAAATATCATTCCCCTTAACGAGAAAACAAGAAGAAACTATTTTAGCTAAATCTTTTCTATAAATTGTTTGTTCTATAAAATTCTGCTGGTGTAAGAATTTTATTAGTTGTGCTAATTGAGAATCGTTACCTAGGAAATTGATTTTTATGTTTTTGCGTGTATCTTCTTCATTGGTTATTCGTGAACATAGATACTTTTTCTCAATAAGATTAGTGTTTGAGATTTTGCTTTGCATGTTATACACAGCTTCTGAATTTTCCCAATAGACTTTTGTAAATCTTTCAATTGCAGAGTAAAGATTATCTAATGTGTTTGATTCATTTTTATTCCAATAATGCATGATAATCTCTTTTGTATTATTAGTAATATTCATCTTTTCTAAAACTTCTTGAAGTAATTGCGTTTGTTGCACAATACTCTCTGGCAATTCATAATTCAAGTCAAGCTCATTTAACCTATCTTGAAAGTCATCGATTTCTTCCTCGATTTCCTGTAGCATCTTTATTGCAAATTTTAATTTTGCATCTCGTTCACTTTCTGGTATTTGGAAAATAGTAGAACTGATGTGCCTGTAGTCTAAGCCAATTTGTGTAAGTATGTTTGGTAACATATACTTTCTCCTTGTTAATGTTGTGGCACAAAAGTATAGACAGTTTTAGATTATTTCAATATTAATATTTTTGATTTTATAGAATTCACACGACCAAGCAATGTTCGTGTGAAAAATATTTTTAGTTTGAGTTCAAAGGAGGCATCATTTTTTGACCAAAAATTAAATGACGGACAATTTTCAGATGAATATGAATGAATAGTAGAAGTTCAGAAAAATAAAAAATGAATTTGAATCTATACTTAAGTTGTACAAAATCAATCAAAACTTTTCATTGCTTCATTCAATGACTCCTTCCGTAAATGCGTGTAACGTTCTGTTACCGAAATACTTTGATGCCCGGCAAGTTGTTTGATATGAAATACATTTACACCTTTTTCAACAAGTGCCGAACAGAACGAATGTCGTAAAGAATGAAAATGAATTCTTGAAGATAGTTCTGCACATTCTACTGCATCTTTAAATTTTCTACAAACATAATTTCCGTCAATTGGATTCTTGCCATCAAGACTAAACAGGTAACCCACAGCATTAATATCTTTTTCTAATTTCTTTCTTTCTAAAATTTCTCTTACAACTTTTGTCATTGGTATTTGTCTTTCACGTTTCGATTTTGTTGTAAAGTTTTCTGTGTTGGAAACTTTTATAAAATTGTTTTCAAAGTTTATACATGCCCAAGTTAGATTGCATATCTCTCCCCTTCGCATTCCTGTAAAAAATGCAATTGTGTAAATATCTTTTAATTGTTGCTTTGGTTCAGCATTAACAATTTTTTCTAATTGTTCTTTGTTGATATATGCCGGCTGCATTTCAGGAATTTTTGGCATTCTAATTTTTGCAAATGGATTAGTTGGTATTAAGTCCCATTCCAATGCTTTGTTGAAAGCTGCTTTAAGATGTCTGTACTTTAAATGTGCACTGTGCTTAGAAACCTGAAATTTATTGAACAAGAATGTCTCCATACTTCTTTGAGTAATCTCGTTCAGCATAAATGACCTTCCACCTAAATAAACAATTAATTCTTTAAAAGATTGCTTTACCATTCGGTAACTTGTTTTTGCATGTGTTACTTCAATGTGGTTTAAGAACTGATCTCTAAATTCTCCAATAGAAATTGTTTCTTCTTTTTTTGAATCGGCTTTAAGCTTAGCATCAAATTGCGTTAGGAATTTCATCGCTTCGTTTTTGAATTTGGTGCCGCAAGAAACTCGTGTCTTGTTACCATCTTCTTTTTTGTAATACAAGTAATAAGTGCCGTTTGAAATTTTAGACAAATACATATTTATTCCTTTTTAATTTGTTTGTAGTATTAATAGATAATAGCTGATTACGTTTTTGATTCTGTCGCGAAGATAAAAGAATGGGTTGTTAGGTCTTTTGATTGAAAATTGGAAATAAAAAAAGCTCAAAACCTTGCGATTATTGAGCTTTTTGGTGCTCCCTGCGGGACTCGAACCCGCGGCCTGATGATTAAGAGTCATATGCTCTACCAACTGAGCTAAGGAAGCGGGGTAAAAATAAGGAAAATTAGATTTGCGGCAAAATCTCTTTTTTACCTAATATACTTTTTATTTAAGAACCCATTTAAAAATACAAAGGGCTCAAAATAGAGACCTAACTTTCAAACAGTTGCTTCTTTTAATCAAATCTTATTTTTTAGTAATCATAAACTCTACTCTCCGGTTCTGATCTCTACCCATTGCAGTTTCATTGGATGTAATTGGTTTATCCATTCCATATCCTTTAGCAGTAATTCTTTTTGCATCAAGAAGAGAAACTCAAACAACAACTCTTGGCTTTGTTTCAAATGATTTGTTAAAGGTAACTTCATATTCTACAGTTCTTTTCCCTGCATTATCTGCCAGTGTGTAATTTTGTGAAGATTTATCGAAGAAGAATGTTCCGCATTGAATTTGAGCTAACGCAATTGCATTTAACAATCACAACATTAATAACACAAACAGCTTTTTCATTTTTCCTTTATTTAGTATCAATTAAATAACTTACACAATGTGATTTCTTCCACCATTATTATCACTATTTTTAAGAGTAAGAAGTAATTGAGGGTGAAATATTAGGAGTCGGCTATTATACTAATACTAATTAGTAAAAAAATTTTCGTTAATAAAAAAGATAAAAGGAATTGAAACCTGATGAGCATTATAGCCAAAAGCTCTGAAGTTTATTCAGAGCTTTTTAGAAGGCTACAAAAAATTATGCTTCACTTCTGGTTTTCCAAATTGAAAAAAGAATTGAGGCAAGAATTACCGAAAGAATTATAATTAAAGAAATTGATATTGGGAATTTTCCGCCGAAAGCTTCGTTTAACCAAGCCATCTTTAAGCCAACAAAAACAAGCACAATTCCCAATCCATATTTTAAGTAACGGAATTTGTTAACAATTCCGGCCAGCATAAAATATAAAGCGCGCAATCCAAGAATTGCAAAAATGTTAGATGTAAAAACTATCAATGGCTCTTTTGTAATTGCAAAGATAGCCGGAACAGAATCTACGGCAAAAATAATATCCGACACTTCAATAAAAAGTAATGCAACCATTAGTGGAGTTGCGTATAAAATTCCCTCTTTTCTTAAAAAGAATTTTTGACCATCGATGTTTGGAGTGACTGGAAAAAATTTTCGGAATAATTTTATTACCGGATTCTTTTCGGGATCCATTGGTTTTTCGGGCGCGAAGATAATTTTAAAACCGGTTAAAATTAAAAAAGCTCCAAAGAAAATTACAATCCATTGATACTGCAAAAGAATAGAGCCCATTGCAATAAAAATTATTCTAAATATTAACGCCCCAATAATTCCAAAAAATAAAACCCGGTGCTGATATTTTAAAGGTACCGCAAAAAAGTTGAATACAACAACAAACACAAATATGTTGTCTATTGCCAAAGTTTTTTCAACAACAAACCCAGTTAAAAATTCCAATGCAACCTGCCAAGAAGCCGCATCTGGATTAAAGCCTGGAATAGCCAAAAGTTTTTCATCTGTAGAAAATTTCCAACCGGCATACTTGTAAAAAAGAAAATTGAAAATGAGGGCAAGTGAAATCCAGACAATACTCCAAGTTAAGCTTTCTTTAAAAGTAACTTCGTGAGCATGACGATGGAACACACCTAAATCCAAGGCTAACATCAATAAAACAAAACCGGTAAATCCAACATAGAATCCCCAGTAATCTGCAAACGGGAAAAGAACAATACTCTCCATTAAAACAGTTTCTCCTTTTTCTAAATTTAACAATATCTTCCTTAAAATAATTCCCAAATTTTTTATTTGACTAATATGATTTTGAAAGGTAAGTTTTAATAGGAACTGAATATCCTTTTACTAAATGAGGTTTATATGAGAATTACTTTAGCAGCAGTAATTATATTATTCTTTTCAATTTTGGGTGTTGTAAAAGCACAAAACTGCATCGAGTGCCATTATAAAATAACGCCTAAAATTATTAGTGATTGGGAAATTAGCAAGCACCGAGAAAATCAGGTTGATTGTTCAACCTGCCACGGAACCGAACACAAAACAATGACAGATTACTCTAAAGTTGAAACTCCTACACCTGAAACGTGCAAAACATGTCACGAAGAAAAAGTAAACCAGTACATGAAGGGAAAACATGCTCTTGCATGGCCCGCAATGAATGCAATGCCAACGGCGCATATGCAGCCAATGGCAATGATGGAGGGACAAAAAGGTTGCGGAGGTTGTCATAAAATTGGTGTTAAGAGTGATGAAGAAGTTAAAAGATTAAAAGCAGCCGGCTCTGTTTTTGGTCATGCTTCGTGCGATGCTTGCCACACACGTCATACTTTTAGCGTTAAAGAAGCTCAGCAACCCCAAGCCTGCCAAACTTGTCATTCCGGTTTCGATCATCCTCAATGGGAAATGTATTCCGGTTCAAAGCATGGAGTTAGATATTTATTAAAACAAAACAATGTTCTTCCGCCATCTACTGCCGCTCCAACTTGTCAAACTTGTCATATGTCGCAAGGCAATCACGAAGTAAGAACCGCATGGGGATTCTTAGCGGTTCGTTTGCCAATGCCGGAAGATAAGCAATGGGCTCAGGACCGCGCAACAATCCTACAAGCGCTTGGAGTTTTAGATATGAAAGGAAACCCAACAAAATTTGTTGATGTTGTAAAAGCTGCCGATGTTGCTCGGCTTACTCAAGAAGCATGGCAAGCCGAAAGAGATAAAATGACAAAAATTTGCAGCGATTGCCATTCCGATAATTTTGCAAAGGGTGAATTACAAAAGGGGGACGACATAATTAGGCACGCAGATAGATTAATGGCCGAAGCAATTACAACAGTTGCTAATCTTTACAAAGATAAAATTATTAAGCAGCCTAAAAATTATCCGGTTGCTTTTCCGCAGCTTTTTACTTTTCACGACGCGCCAACGGCAATTGAGCAGAAACTATTTGTAATGTTCCTTGAACATAGAAACAGAACTTTCCAGGGTACCTTTCATGCAAACCCCGATTACGCATTTTGGTATGGCTGGAGCGAGATGCAAAGAGATTTAACTTATATAAAAGAAAAGGCCGAGGAATTACGAAGAGTTGGCAAAAAGAAGTAATTAATAAAAGAAGAATCTTCTGGCGATTAATGTTAGAAGATTCTTCCAATCTTTAGATCGAACACTTATCAATTTCTAATTTCTTTCAGGTCAAAAGTAATTTTTCCATATCCAAGAATATCTCGCACCCACCCCATTATTCCTCCTCCCTGAATTTCGATGATAGCTTTAACTAATCCGGTATCTTCTGCAATCCATTCGGTTATTGTGTTCTTGGAACCTATTTCCGATTCTACAATTGTGACAATTTTTATAGTTTTAAAAGTGCCGGCCTTTGTTGAAACTTCTTCTTCTGCTATAACCTTTCCTTTTACAACAACCTTGTTTGAATCTCCATCTATGTATTCAATGGCTTCATCTTTCCACTCTTTTCCAACATACATGGGAAAAGAATATCTTAATAACGGTCTGTTGTAAGTAACTCTATTCTCTTTTTTAATTATTAGAAGAAGCTTAATTCGCTGATAAGTTTCGTTAATAAATAATCCTTCGCTTGTCATTAATAACTTTTGCTGATATTTAAAATTATCTGCTTCACTTTTAGTTTCTATTATGCCGTTTTTCAAAGAGGCTTTAATTATTGTCTCACCCAAAGAGGATTCATACACGTATTGCTTCGTATCGCTCAAGGGAAATAATTCCTTGCCATATTCTTTGTTTAATTTTTTTTCTTCTGCATTAATTGCAACAGTATAAAGAATTAACACAACAATTACCGCGCTTAAAATTTTCATAACTTTTTCCAATTTGAAGACTAAAAATATCTAACGGTTAGGTAACGAGGGTTGCCCCATTATTAACAATTGGTTAAATAATTGTTAACCTATATAGTCACTTTTGCCATATAAAACCATGCAAAAAAGCTTTTTGTTCCACTATTAATCCATTGGGAACAAACTACCGGCAATTGGTTGTTTATAAATAAAAAAAGGAGAGTTTATGAATTGCCCCGTTTGCAGCATTAGCTTAGTAATAGCCGAAAGACAAGGTGTTGAAATTGACTATTGTCCAAAATGCAGAGGAATTTGGCTGGATAGAGGTGAATTAGATAAGATAATTGAAAAATCCAACAACTATAATTCGACCCCAACAAACAATGCGGAATCTTTTGCAAAAGCAGATTACAGTAGCGAAAAGCAATATGATAGGGATAAATATCCTAAGGATGATTACTATAAAGGAAGAAAAAAGAAATCTTTTTTAGATGATCTTTTCGACTTTTAACCGAAATATTCTATTGCAATATTTTTGCTATTGTATAAAAAGCTGCCATTAAAATGATGAATGTAATAATGCCGCTTATTAGCAGCCATATTGTTTTTCTGTGCATTGCTATTTTTTTTTCTACTTGAATTGTAGATTTTGAATTGAAATGATGAACACCCTTATACGATTCTGGAATAATAGAATAAATATCGTCCAGTAAATTTTGCATATGCTTATAACCACCCAATTGGTTTTTATATAAGCATTTTTCAATAATTGTATTAAATTCCTCGGGAATTTTTTTCTTTATTTTAGAAGTGTTGCTTTTCTTTAGCATTTCTTCAATTACATTGCCAATCCATTTTATGTGGTTTTGCTGCATTAAGGATACTATTTGTGGAAATTCATTTTCTATTTTTTGATCCAAACCTTTTTGTGATAAACCAAAGTAGAATATCAATACATTATTATCCTCCGAAATAAATATGTTGGATGTGTTTAAAAATTCCAAAGAAAAATTAATTGAGTAGTAAGCTATGAATCCTTCGGCTATTTGTTTTGCAATGTCAATTATTTCGTCAATAGTAAAAACATAATTATCATTTAGTTTTTCTTCAAGCGTGCTTCCCCCAACGAAGGGCAGAACAAGGTACTGTAAACTGTCTTCTTCCTTAATTACATCAACAATTCTATAAATGCGAGGGTGACCGATGGCCTTTATTGTTCCTATTATTTCATTTAAACCATCTGCTATTTTTTTTGAGGTAATAAGTTCTTTGGGGAGGGCTTTAAGAATTACTATTTGACTGCTGTTCAAATCCTTTGCTTTATAATCGTGGCCTAAACCAATAGGGGTTAGTGAATCAAGAATTTGAAATCTCGATATTACTCTGCCAATTTCAGAATCACTTTTTTGATTGGCCATTATGCTTATCCGTAAAATAAATGCCCGGATTATTATAAAATTAATACTCCGGGCAAATAGAATTAACTAAAACTTTTAACTGCCTCATCAACACTGTTAAAGTTTTCGAAAACCGAAACCAATTTTGTAATAACAAGCAAGCTCTGAATTTTTTCGGTTGCGTTTGCAAGTTTTAAATTACCGCCTGCGTTTTTAACAGTGGTATAACCGGCAATCAACATACCCAAACCAGAACTGTTCATAAATAATGTTTCGCCTAAATCTACAATTAGATTTTTTTTCCCTTCATCCAAAAGTTTGCGTAAAGAACTCTTAAATTCCTCTTCTTTTGGACCACCCATTATATCTCCTTTTAACTCTATTACCACTGCGGTGTACTTTTCAACAATATTTATTTTCATTTTTAGCTCCGTTAGATTATGTTGTAATTTCTGCAGATAATATAAAACTAATCTTGCAAATAATCTTCTTAAGTTTTCTCAATAAAGAACTTGCAGGTATTAAATAGCAGTAATAATATGCGCCCTTAAATTTACTTTTCTTATTTTTCAATTGAGCATTTTAAACTAACCGACCGATAAATGAAAAAAATTATTTTACTAATTGTGAGTGGATTAGTACTACTTAGCGGCTGTAATTCTAAAAAGGAACTGCAATCGAATCAATTTACAATTAAAGACGACTTAGGCACTTCATTTACATTTACAAAAGCGCCAAATAGAATTATTAGTTTAGCCCCCAACATTACCGAAATGATTTTTACATTAGGTCTAGAAAAGCATTTGGTTGGCAATACCTTGTATTGCTACTATCCCGAAGAAGCAAAAAAAATTGAAAAAATTGGCGACATGTTGTCTTTCAATTTCGAAAAGATTTTAACCTTAAAGCCGGATCTTATTTTTATTACAGTTGAGGGGAACACTAAAGAAACTTACGATAAATTTAAGCAGCTGGGGCTCAAGATATTTGTTTCCAATCCAAGGAATTACGAAGGGATAAAAAAAACATACATGGATCTTGGAAAAATTTTTAACAAAGAAAAGCTAACGGATAATTCAATTGCCTCTTGGGATTCGACTGTTACTAAAATAAAAAACGAGAGCAGTAATTTTAATAAAAGCGGAATGTATGTTGTGGAATTAAATCCACTTTTTCTTGTTGGCAAATCCACTTTTATGAATGAGTATTTGCAGTTTTGCGGAATTAAAAATATTGCCTCAGATTCCCCTCTTAATTACCCCATTTTTAACCGTGAGGAAATTTTAAGAAGAAATCCCGATTACATAATTTATCCAACCAATGGATCAGACAATGTGGAAAAAATTATTGGCGCATATCCGGAATGGAAAAGCATAAATGCAATTAAGAATAGAAATGTAATTTTTGTAGACCGGGATTTGTATAGCCGTCCCGGTCCCAGATTTGTTGAAGCGTTAAAAGATTTGTTTAATCGGATTCATCATCAAGAGTGAGAGGTTCTTTTTCATCTACAATAAAAAGCATTGAACACTTATCCCCTTTAAATTTTCCTATTTCTTTGCACTTATTGTGACGGGCTTTAACTTCATTCACACTTTCATTGCTAAATATACCTACTTGTGAAAGGTCGTCGCCGCACTCGGTACAAAACTTAATATCTTTCTTAATTGAATTCTCTTTAGAATTTTTAATCTTTTTCTCTTTCATTTTCATTTCCTTTAGGCTCCCACTCCAAACCTTCGCAAGGAAGATTTTCTATGGTGGGGTGTTTATCTAATTTCAAACAAAGCACAGCTGTTTTATCGAAGTGCTTGCAAGAAGAACATAATGTGTTTTCAATAAGTTCTTTATTGGTTTCCTCAAAAATTCTATACTGAATTGTTATTGGGTAAATTATTATTCCATAGATTGTAAGAATAGAAAACCACCACCAATACTTATATTCAAAATAGCTGAACGAAAACCAAAGAATTGGAATTAATATGGCTGTTCTAACTATGGCCCAAAATATTATATGTCCCATAATTCTCCTAAAAGAAAACTAAATATTGTGGTAAGCAGTGTCAAACTTTAATTACTCTTTTCCGTTCCATCCAATTTCTTTAGGTAAGTGGCTTGGGCAACTTAAAACAAAGCTAAATTGATTTTAGCTCTGTTTAGATTTAACTTTCTGTACAATAATGAACAAAATATGCGATAACCAAAAGAATGCAAGATAATTTTAGTGAACAACCGAAAACAGAAGCGCCGAGCACTCAAGATCAAGGAGCTCAGCAGTCAAATTTGCAAAAGAAAAAGCCCTTTAGAAAATATTACAAAAGGCCATATAAACCCAGAACCGGCGACCCAAAATCGCCAGTAAATCAATCTCAGCAAAATATTAGCTTCAAAAAAGTATCTATAATAGTTCCTTTGTATAACGAAGAGGAATCGCTTAAGCATCTTTACAACGAAATCCGAAAAGTTCTAAAAACACTTACCTGCGATTACGAGCTTATTTTTGTTGATGACGGCAGCAAGGATAATTCTTTATCTATTATTAAGGAATTGGCCAGAACCGACAATAAAATTCGTTACACAAGTTTTAGAACTAATTATGGTAAGAGTGCGGCTTTGCAGGTTGGCTTTAAACAGGCTACCGGAAATGCTGTTATTACAATGGATGCGGATCTTCAAGACGATCCAAACGAAATTCCTAACCTTCTTAAAAAACTTGATGAGGGTTTCGATTTGGTCAGCGGGTGGAAAAAGAAAAGATTCGATCCTTTTATTAAAAAATTTACCTCCCGCTTTTTCAATTTTGTAACAAAGCTTTTAACCGGTGTTAAAATTCACGACTTCAATTGCGGTTTAAAAGCTTACCGTTTGGAAGTTGTTCATAATGTAAATGTTTATGGCGAAATGCACCGCTACATTCCGGTCCTTGCAAATTGGAAAGGATTTACAGTTACCGAAATTCCGGTTAAACATAATCCAAGACGTTACGGAAAGACAAAATATGGTGTTTCCCGCTTCTTCAAAGGATTTGTAGACCTAATTACCGTAGTCTTTACAATTAAGTATATTAAGCGCCCTATGCACTTATTTGGATTTGTTGGTATGCTTACCGCATTGGCAGGGTTTATAATTAGCTTATACCTTACTTACGAAAAATTATTTCTTGGAGTTGGAATTAATAACCGCCCAATATTTTTTCTGGGAATATTGTTGATTATTGTTGGTGTGCAATTCTTTGCAATTGGATTATTGGGAGAGCTTGTTGTTCACAATACCCAAACAGAAAAAGAATACATTATTAAAGAAAGAAAATAGAAGTTTTGCATTAGTTAAAATTACTGCCCGCTTCAACTTTCAATGGTTGGCGGGCATTATTCATTCATTAAAAATTCTTATTTTTCCACCCAATATTAGGAACTACATTAAATGAAATTTCATCTTGTTTCCGGAGCCTGCGGATTTGTAGGCCGCAATACTGTTAAACAACTTCTTAAACGCACTAACGATTGCGTTATTATGGTAGACGACCTTTCGGTTGGAACTCATCCATTAACTTGGCTTGAAGACACAACCGTTAAAAAACTTAAAGACATAGAAGTTTTTGGAAAAGAGGAACGTTTGTTTTACTGGAAGATGGATTTTCGGAAATTTTTGAATAAGCTTGGTGAAGAACCTAATTGGTTAGAAAAAGATTATGGATTAAAAATAGATAGATTCGGAGACGCATTTCATTTTGCCGCAATTGTTGGTGGCCGGGCTAAAATTGAAGGGGATCCAATGGCCGTTGCTTTGGATCTTTCCATTGATGCCGAATTTTTTAATTGGATTGCAAAAGCAAAACCGGAGCGGGTTATGTATCCAAGCTCTAGCGCCGCCTATCCCATAAATATGCAAACCGAAAGTGAGGCCGTTGCTTTGAAAGAAGCAGACATAAATATTGAAGGCTTTACTTTGGGAATGCCAGATTTAACTTATGGCTGGACAAAAATGACCGGAGAGTTTTTAGCAAAGATTGCGGCCAAACATTATGGAATTTCTATTGTTTGCATTCGCCCTTTTAGCGGTTATGGAGAAGATCAGGATTTAACTTACCCGGTTCCGGCAATTGCTATGAGAGCGGCTAAGAAAGAAGATCCCTTTGTGGTTTGGGGAACAGGTAAGCAGGGAAGAGATTTTGTTCACATTGATGATATAATGGATTGCATGTTTTTAGCGATGGATAAAATTCATGACGGAACTGCAATTAATATTGGATCGGGTAAATTGACTACATTTTTAGATCTTATAAATGTGTTCTCGAGTTTTGCTAATTACACTCCACAAATAAAACCATTGGTGGATAAACCCGTTGGTGTTCATTCCCGTTACTGCGATATGAGCTTTGTAAAAGAGATACTGGGATGGGAACCTAAAATTTCATTGGAAGAGGGTATGAAGCGTGTGTATGATGTTGCCGTTAAGAATTCTAAACTATAATAATTAATAAGATGGAAAAGTTTTTTTCAATTCTCTGTTCTGATTTATCTTCCGAGGCATGGTCAATTATTTTATGAAAAGAATTGTAATCTTTGGTCCCGGTCCTCAATTTAAAGGCGGCATTGCAAACTATACTACATCGTTGGCCAAATCTTTAGATAAGCTTGGCGCTGAAGTTTATATTGTTTCTTGGACTCAGCAATACCCATCTATAATACCGCGCGACTTTATTGACCGCTCGAGCAAAAAAGACCTGCTTGAAGGCACCAATATAAAAGTTAAGTATGTTACCAATTATAATAATCCTATTTCGTGGAATACAACCGTTGACCTTATAAAAAAAATCAATCCCGATGTTGTTGTATTTCAATGGGCTCTTTCCATTCAAGGATTGCCAATGGGATACATTGCAAAACAACTTCGCCGTCATAAAAAATTCGAAATTCTATTTGACCTTCATGTTGTAGCGCAAAAAGAGGTAAGCGCAATCGATAAGATTCTTATTAAATATGCGTTAACAAAGCCCCACTCTTTTATTGTGCATTCATTAAAAACTTTCGACGAGCTTAAAAGTGTATTTCCTAACAGCCGTTTTGAACTGGTTAATGATGGTAACCGAATTAGAAGCGAAGAATATCAGAATGTGATAAAGCTTTATCATCCTGTTTACGATATGTTTGTGCCCGACCCTAATTTTGATAAAGAAAAAGTAAAGGAGGAATTAGGCTTGCGAAAGCATGTGTTTTTATTCTTTGGATTTATTCGCAAGTACAAAGGTCTGCACAACGTAATTAATTCTTTTGCTAAGTTGGCAAAACAAAGAGATGATGTTTCGCTATTAATTGTTGGAGAATCCTTTTGGAATACTTTGGACACAAAAAAGTTTTCAACAAAAATTAAAAAGACTGTCTTTGGTTTAATTAAAAAGATGCTCGTTCGCAAGAGTGACGATGAAAGTAATTACAATCCTCTTTTGCAAATTGATGAGCTTGGAATAAAAGATAAGATTGTTGTTGTAAACCGTTACGTTGGAAATGAGGAAGTGCCAAAATATTTTCAGGTAGCCGACTGTAATGTTTTGTTTTATCTGGTTGCCACTCCATCGGGAGTTGAATCCATGGCATATAATTTTCGCCTTCCTTCTATTGCAACAAAAGTTGGTCACTTTCCCGAAACTATTAAGCATGGCTACAACGGATATTTGGCCGAACCAAACAATATTGATTCAATGTGCCAGGTAATGAGTGAGTATTTAACCAATCCAATTCCAAAAGAAAGGGTTGATGAGCAGGCAAAAAATATGAGTTGGGAAAACTACGCCAAGGCAATACTTAACACATAGCTCTTAAGCGAAGGATCCAAAAAATATTTCGTAAGCAAAGTTTATTTTTTAATACAATAAAAGTTTTAATTCGGAGAAGAGATGGGAAAACAGCAGGTAAAACCCTCGTCAGTTAAAAGTAAGTCCAAAGAAATTGGTTTTTCGTTCGAAAAATTTATCCCGGAAAAATTTCATACTCCAATATTTTTGATTTTGCTTTTAGTGTTAATCGCCATCTATTTTTCTCCAATTATGTTTGGAGGAAAAACTTCTTCAAGCGGCGACTTAATTCAAGTAAAAAGTTTGCGTCAATATGTTAATGCTGCAGAGGGAGTTACAGTTTGGAATCCTTATATTTTCTGCGGAATGCCCTCGGTTGTTACTTCAATGTCTTTACGCTGGTACGACTTAACAGCTGCTCTATATTCCAATGTAACTCAAATATATTCCTCCGCATTTAGCGATTATAATGTAATCTATACTTTCAGCTTTATTGTGCTTGCCTTTTCTACTTTCTTTTTTATGAGAACACTTGGGGCCGGCAGGGGAATAAGTTTTCTTACTGCATCTGCTACAATGTTCAGCACCGGAATTCTGCTCTTATTCCAAATTGGGCACATTACAAAGCTTATGAGTCTTTCAACACTTCCCTTTTTGCTAATGATGATGTTTAAATTCCAGAAAAAAATTAAGCTGCTGGATATTCTTCTTTTGGTTTTAGGAATGCACGTTTTGGTTCTTGGCGCTCATGTTCAAATAGTTTTTTACTTTGCATTGCTTAGTGCAATTTACTTTATCTATTTCTTTGTTTACTCTTTTGTAAAAAAAGATTCCTTTCTTACAAAGCAATTGGCAAAATCAATTGGAATTGTTGCGATTGCAGGGGTTATTGCTTTACTAATGTCTTTTGATACCTACAGTCAAATTTATGAATACAAACCTTACTCAACACGCGGTACAAAAAGCGTTACCGAAGAAGGTAGCACAACAGGTTCATCATCAAATTCCTACGAGTACAATACTGCGTGGTCTTTTCCAACCAGCGACCTATTAACATTTATAATTCCTTCTTACAATGGATTTGGTAAATCCACTTATAAAGGAGAGCTTACACAAAATAGGGAGTATGAAGCATCCACTTACTTTGGAGAAATGACAAGTGTTGATGTTCCAATGTATATGGGCATTTTAGTTTTGGCGCTTGCTATGTATGCAATTTTTGCAAGAAGAAAAGAACCTTTAATTCAATTCTTGGGAATTGTGTTTTTGTTTTTTCTTTTAATTTCATTCGGTAAGTTCTTTCCCCTTGTATATAATATGCTTTACTATACAATTCCATTCTTCGATAATTTTAGAGTTCCATCAATGATTTTGCATTTAATCCAGTTAATAATTCCTGTGCTTGCTGGTTTTGGATTAATGAGAATAATTTCTATTCGAGAAAATAAAACCCCTTCCACCGAAAAGAATATTAGAATTGCCGCACTGGTATTTTCGGCTCTTTTTATTTTAACTCTTATTCTTGGAGATTCCTTTGCAAGCTGGTTTACCGCCCGAGTTACTAATTTTGCTTCCTCTTTAGGTCAAACAGATCAGGCTCAATACTTTGCTGCTTTTGCTTCATACATGGCAGATATGTTCCGCGGCGATGTTCAAATTGCTTTTGCCTTAATTGCAATTTCACTTGGATTAATTTACGCTTACATATCAAACAAAATTAACAAGCAGTTATTAATTGCCCTTTTTTCCATTCTAATAATTTTCGATCTATTTAGAATTGGTAACCGTGGTGCAAGCTATGCAGATGCCAATCAGCTAAATGAACTTTTTAACGAGCCCGAATATATTTCTGTAATAAAAAAGCAGAACCAAAAAGATCCTTATAGAATTTTGAATCTTAAGAGAGAGGGGATGGGATCAATTTCTCAAAATTCCAATTTCAATGTTTATTTTCTTCAAGAAGATTTTTCGGGTTACTCTGCCGTAAAACCAAGAAGCTATCAGGATATAGTTGAAACAGTTACTCCTGCTAATTTAACTTTATGGCGCATGCTTGGCGTTAAATTTATAGTTACAGATCAGCCGTATCAGCCAAATGGATTTATTCCCGTTTACATGAAAGAGAATACCAACGTTTATAATAATACAACTGCATTGCCCCGATTGTACTTTGTTGATAGTGTCGCGCAAAAATCTTCGCAAGAAATTTTAAGCGCTATAAAAGAAAATGCATTCGACCCAAAGAAGCTGGCCTTTGTAAATACTCTGGATTTTAAATTTGATAAAGGAGATTCAACTTCAACGGCCTTAATTGCAGATTATTCGAACGAAAAAATTACTGCTAACGTATCGGCAAAGGGAAATAATTTCTTATTCCACGGAACAACCTTTTTGCCAGGATGGAAAGCTTATATTGATGGCGCCGAAACCAAAGTTTACAAAACAAATCATGGTTTCCAGGGAATTGTGGTTCCAAGTGGAAATCATAAAGTTGAATTTGTTTACGAGCCAAGCGGGTATGCGGTTGGAAAAACAATTTCTCTTATGTTAAATATTCTTTTATTCGGAGGAATTGCTACTGTAGTTGTATTCTCGTTAAAGAAAAAAAATAGTGTAATAAATGTGGATGCTTAGGTAAACCGGTTTGCTAATAAATACATTTAATTGTTTCGAATGAAAAGAGTTTTGATAATAACATATTACTGGCCTCCCGCAGGTGGAATTGCCGTACACCGCTGTTTAAAATTTGCCAAGTATTTACGCGAGTTTGGTTGGGAGCCAATTATTTGCACTCCGGATAATCCCGAATATCCGGTTCTTGATGAAGATAATTTTAAAGATGTTCCTAAGAATGCAAGGATTTTAAAAACTAAAATTTGGGAGCCTTACAATCTTTTCAAAATTATTACCGGAAAGAAAAAGGAGGAGCGAATTCATAATGTCTTTCTTGAAGAAGACAAACCAAGCTTAGGACACAAAATTGGAATTTGGATTCGAGGCAACATTTTTATTCCCGATGCTAGAAGATATTGGATTAAACCAAGCGTAAAATTCCTTTCCAAATATTTGAAAGAAAATCCGGTTGATGTTTTATTTACAAACGGTCCTCCTCAATCAACTCATATGATTGCTTACGGGGTTAAGAAAAATACCGGAATTCCTTGGCATGCAGATTTTCAGGATCCATGGACTCAGGTTGATTACTTTCCTCAGCTTATGCTAAATCCCCTCTCGCTTAATATTCATAAAAACATGGAACAGCGGGTTTTTAAGAATGCAGATAAAGTTACTATTTGCAGCAATACTTGGAAAGGAGATTTGGAATCTATTGGCGCTAAAGATGTTGGAGTGATTGTTTGGGGTTACGACGAGGATGATTTCCAAAATATAAACATACCTCTTTCACCAAAGTTTACGCTTAGCCATTACGGCAGTTTGGGTCCGGATAGAAATGCTGTTACGCTTTGGAAAGTTTTAGCCGAGCTTTCGAATAACGATAAACAGTTTGCAGACGATCTTGAAATTGAGCTCGCGGGTTTTATTGGTCACGCCATAATTAAAGAATTGGATTCTTTGGGCTTACGAAAGAATCTTGTTCTGTTCGATCATCTTTCCCGAAAAGAAACTTTGGAAAGAATGCACCGCTCGCAGGTACTTATGCTTATATTGAATAATATGCCAAATGTTAATGGCCGTTTACCGGGTAAACTTTTTGAGTACCTTGCATCGCGAAGACCAACATTGGTAATTGGCCCCGAAACCAGTGACGCTTCAAAGATTGTTCATGGGGTTAACGCCGGATACACATGCAATTTCAACGATTACGAAAAGACTTTTTCGACCATTAAAGATCTTTATAATAAATTTAGGCAGAACAAGCTGTTGCCAAATGAAAGCGATATTTCTCAATACTCAAACAGAAATCTTACAAAAAAATTAGCAGGCTATTTCGATTCATTGATCTAGCCACAAATAAATCCAGGTAAGAGTCTTTTAATTAGTTTTACTAAAGTATTTATTCAATGAGCAAAAAAATTAAAGTACTATGCTTTACAGATGATGCACAAGGAAGAGATGTGGAAATGCTTCTTCCTCTACGCTATTTTTCCGAACGTTTTTTAAATTGTGAATTTCATCACGCGCTTAATATCGATATCCATCAAATATTTCGAATTAAGCCAGACGTTATTTTGCAAGCAAACACAATTGGCTCAAATCTCTATTTCGAAATTTCCAAAATTGCTCACCAACAGGGTATTCCTATTTTTGCATTGATTTCGGAAGGTAATTTTAGAACCGACGGCTCATTCGATTTTTGGGGTTTCAATAAGGATAAAATTTTTTATCAGGATTATGTTTGCTGCTGGAGCCATAGAACAGCAAATTTCTTAAAAGAAAATGTACCCTCGGCAGAAGAAAAAATTGTTGTTACCGGCGGCCTTGGGTTTGATAGGTACTCACTGCTCAAGTTTTTAAATAAGAAAGACTTTCTTAAAAAGTATAATAAAGGAAAATTTGAGCGTGTAATTGGCTATGCCGGATGGGCCTTTGGAAAGCTGGATCATAAAAGAGGAAGAGAAGAGTTACTCTTTTGGGCAAAAGGGGATAAACAAAAATTAATTTGGATTGAAGAGCAACGAATTGCCGTACGAAATATTCTAGAACAGGCAATAAAGGATAATCCAAATACACTATTTGTATTAAAACAGCATCCTCAAGAAAATGCCCCAGAACGCCCCGAACCTGTTAAAAATGAAATGAGTGAACTGGCTAGTTACGATAACGTACTTTACTTGTGCGCGCAGGAATCCATTCACGATTTAATTAGCGTAAGCGACTTTTGGACATGCTTTGAATCTACTACTGCACTTGAAAGCTGGCTTATGAATAAGCAGACGGTGTTTATTAATCCGGAACACGATTTCAACCGGGATTCTCTTTATAAAGGATCTGCGCTAATTCATAACTACAAAGAATTTGATTCGGTAATTAAAGAGTTTTACTCAACTGGAAAGATTGCCCAGTTTAATAGCAGCGAAAAGGAATTGGAAAGAAAACAGTTGATTGAAAGTATAATTGGCTTTGGAGACGGATTAAATCACATACGAGCCGCTTATTATTTTCAAAAGACTTTAAAAAATTCTCTATCATCAACTCCCCATTTTCAATTTAATTTTTGGCATTGGCTTGTTTACACATTAATTAGAATTGCCGGACCATTTTATAACCGCTCCATATATTCAAAACTGTACAAGCTAAAAAAACATTTGTGGGTTTTCGAAAACTATAAGATGAATTTGCTTAACCAAATTTACAGCCGGTATTTGCCCCACTACAAAGAGTTTTACAATAAACAAAACATTGAGCAAAAATTTAAGAGTGGAGATTTATTCAAGAATTTGAGTTAGCTGGTCGCTTAACTTATAATTCCCTATTATCAGTACAGTTTATAGCCTTTATAACTGCAATAAATTTCCTAAATTTGCTTTTGATTAATAAGAGGAAACATGAACGGCAAAACCATTTTTGTAACCGGCGGCACCGGCTCATTCGGAAAGAAATTTATAGAAACCGTGCTAAAGCTTTATACCCCTAAAAAAATTATTATTTATAGCAGGGATGAATTAAAACAATTTGAAATGCAGCAGGATACCCGATTTAAAAAAGAGGGTGTTCTAATGCGCTACTTTATTGGCGATGTTAGGGATGAAAAAAGAATTCAGCGCGCAATGGAAGGTGTGGATTATGTAATTCATGCAGCCGCATTAAAACAGGTTCCGGCGGCAGAGTATAATCCTTTTGAAGCCGTTAAGACAAATATAATTGGCGGGCAAAATGTAATTGATGCATGCTTTGCCAACGGAGTTAAAAAAGTAATTGCACTTAGTACAGATAAAGCTGCCGCGCCAATTAATTTGTATGGCGCAACCAAATTAACAAGCGACAAATTATTTATAGCCGCAAATAATTACAAAGGGCAGCACGATATTAAATTTTCGGTTGTTCGTTATGGCAATGTTATGGGAAGCCGCGGTTCGGTAATTCCTTTCTTTCAGGAAAAGAAAAAAAGCGGAGTAATTCCAATTACAGACGCAAGGATGACCCGCTTTAATATTACGCTTCAGGAGGGTGTGGATTTTGTTTTAATGTGCCTTTATAAAATGTGGGGCGGCGAATTATTTGTTCCTAAAATTCCATCTTATAAACTTCTTGATGTAGCAGAAGCAATTGCTCCTGAATGTAAAAAAGAAATTGTAGGAATTCGCCCCGGCGAAAAAATTCATGAAGAAATGATAACTGAATCCGACGCTATAAATACAATTGAATTTCAAAAGTACTTTGTTATTCTCCCTTCGGCACAACTTGGAATTGCAGATAACCTAAAGCTTTGGGATACAGAAAAATTTAGAACAACAAGCAATTCTCACCAGGGAGTTTTTTGCCAACAGGATTTTAAATACAACAGTGGTACAAATCCCTGGTTTTTATCTGTGCAGGAATTGCGCGACCTTATAAAAACAATGTGATGAATTTATGAATATGAACAAAGTATATTCTTACGGCAGGCAAACAATTGATGATGAGGACATACGTGCCGTTACAGATGCTTTAAAAAGCGATTGGATGACTCAAGGACCAACAATTGCAAAATTTGAAGATGAGCTAAGCAAAAAATTTGGATCTAAATATGCTTCTGCCGTTGCAAATGGAACTGCGGGACTTCATCTAATTGCGCTTGCTTTAAGCTGGCAGCCGGGCGACATTATAATTACATCCCCAATAACATTTCTAGCTAGCGCAAATTGCGCAATTTATGTTGGCGCCAAAGTAGATTTTGCCGATATAGATGAACATTCATATACTATCGATCCCCAAAAACTTGAAGAGAAAATAAAATACTATCTCTCTATTAATAAAAAGGTAAAAGCAGTAGTTGCAGTTGACTATGCAGGGCAACCCTGCAATTGGGACGAACTTTTATCTCTTAAAGCCAGATATGGATTTCAGCTGGTAAACGATTTTTGCCACTCTCTTGGCGCCGAATATAAAACCGACATTAATTATTCAGTGCGTTATGCCGATGCGGTTAATTTAAGTTTTCATCCTGTTAAGCATATTACAACTGGCGAAGGGGGAGCTGTTTTAACCAACAACCGGGAGATAGATAAGAGAATTAAGAATCTTAGAACCCATGGCATTACAAAAGATGAATCTATACTTGAAAAGAATGACGGACCCTGGTATTACGAAATGCACGATGTTGGTTTTAATTACAGAATTACAGATCTACAATGTGCTCTTGGCTTAAGCCAGTTAAAAAAGCTAAACCTTTTTATAGAAAGACGAAGAGAAATTGCCATTTATTATAATAACTTTTTTGCCGGAGATGAAAGGTTTATTATTCCGGAACAAAAAGATTATGCAAAACATTCTTATCATCTTTATCCGCTTCAAATAAAATTTGATGAACTGAATATTTCGAAGAAAGCTTACTTTAATAGCTTACGCGAAAAAAATGTTATTGGACAGGTGCATTATGTGCCGGTTCACCTTCAGCCATTTTACAAAAAGAACTTTGGTTTTAAGCATGGAGATTTTCCTAACGCGGAATTATTTTATGCAAGGGAAATTTCCATTCCTATTTATCCCTCTTTAAATAACGATGACCTTGATTATATTTCGAACGCAATAATTCAATCACTTGCTAATTCTAAATGAAAGTCTCCATTATAACAGAAGGATTCCAAAATACCGGTTACGGTCATGTAACCAGATGCCTTTCTTTATATCAAGCCTTTGAGTTAAGAAATATTGTTCCTACCCTTTATGTAAATGGTGATGAAACATGTACAGCATTGTTAAAAGACACACGTCACGAAATCATTAACTGGCTCGATAATCACGATTTAATTTTTTCCAAAATTCACGATAGCGATGTTGTTATAGTCGATTCTTATCTTGCAGATAAACCATTTTACGATAGAGTTTCTTTAGTCACCCCTTTTCCTGTCTATGTTGACGATAACAATCGCCTTCAATATCCCTCTGGCATTGTTGTAAATGGAAATGTATATGCCGAAGATTTGGATTATGATCAAAGAGGAGATAAATCCTATTTACTTGGTACTCGCTATGCATTGCTTCGAAAGGAGTTTTGGGAAATTGTAGATAGACCAATACGTATCGATATTCAAAACATACTAATTACTTTTGGGGGCAGCGACTTAGAAAATGTAACTCCCAGAATTATGCGGTTCATTTCCCGAAATTTTCCGAACCTAAAAAAGCGTGTTATTATTGGAGAAGGTTTTAAGAACACAGTACAAATTGAGCAAAGCAAAGATGGCAATACCGATTTATTTTTTGCGCCAAAGACTTTCGACATACTAAAACTAATGTACGAATCAGATTTGGCAATCTGTTCGGGTGGACAAACAATTAACGAGCTTGCAAGAACCGGTGTTCCAACAATTGCAATTTCGGTTGCCGAAAATCAAAACAATAATGTTAAGGGTTGGGTAAAAGAAAAATTTCTTGTATCCGAGCTTACTTTTATGCAGCCAAATTTAGAAAACCGAATGCTCTTGATTTTTAATCATCTTAAAAAGAAACAGACGCGCGAAGCAATTTCTAAATTGGGAAAATATCGGGTCGATGGCAGCGGTCCCAAAAGAGTTGTTCAGCATTTAATAGATAAGTTATGTGGTAAAAGTGGATTCTATTTTAGAAAAGCTGGCGATAAGGATTCTACACTTATCTTTACTTTGTCGAACGATAGATTGGTTAGAGCCAATTCAATAAATCAGGATGTAATTAAATGGGCAACCCATTTAGACTGGTTTTCGGGCAAGCTTCTTGATGATGATTGTTATTTCCTTTTGGCATTTAATAACACAGATAATTTTATTGGGCAAATTCGTTTTGATGTAAAAGGTTACTATGCCGAAATTAATATTAGCCTCGAAAAAGCTTTTAGAGGTAAGGGATTTTCGAAAAACTTGATTTTCAATTCCAGTTATAAATGCTTTCGCGAAAAGAGAAACGTTGGCTATATTCTTGCGTATATTCGTCCTATAAATACTCCTTCTATAAAAGCATTTACAAAAGCTGGTTATCATTTTTTTCAAAAAGAAGTTGTTAAAGGGGAAGAGTTATTAGTTTATAAACTTAGCAGGTAATATGGAAATAGAAATTTCCGGCCATAAAATTGGTAGCAGCTCTAATGTTTTTATAATTGCAGAACTGTCGGCTAATCATAATCAAGATTTTGATACTGCTTTAAAAAGCATTGAGAGCATTAAACAGTGCGGTGCAGATGCTGTTAAATTACAAACTTATACAGCAGATACTCTTACGTTAGATTCTAACAAAGACTTCTTTAAAATTCACCAGGGTACTATTTGGGATGGCACTACTCTTTACGATCTTTACAAAAAGGCTTATACCCCTTGGGAATGGCAGCCAAAATTAAAAAAGTATGCCGAAGATTTAGGACTTGTTTGTTTCTCTTCTCCATTCGATAATTCCGCTGTGGATTTTCTGGAATCCATTAATGTTCCGGCTTATAAAATTGCCTCTTTCGAAATTGTTGATATCCCACTAATTAGATATACGGCTTCGCAAGGTAAACCTGTTATTATATCAACGGGAATTGCTACCGAAGAAGAAATTGAAGAGGCTGTTGCAGCGTGTAAATCCGTTGGCAATAATCAAATAGCATTACTTAAGTGCACATCGGAATACCCGGCGCCAATTGAAAATTCGAATCTAAATACAATTCCATACCTAGTACAAAAGTTTGATGTTGTTGCAGGATTATCAGATCATACTCTTGGAACAACTGTTTCTATTGCTGCTGTGGCAATTGGTGCCAGAATTATTGAAAAGCATTTTATTCTTGATAGAAATATTGGCGGTCCCGATTCTCAATTTTCACTCGAGCCAACTGAATTTAAGACGATGGTAAATTCTATTAGGGAAGTTGAAAAAGCATTAGGTTCTTCTAAAATTGAATTAACCGAAAAGATTAGAAAGAGCAGAATGTTTGCTCGTTCCCTATTTATTGTTAAAGATGTTAAAGCGGGAGAATCTTTAACCATAGAAAATGTCCGCTCAATTAGACCTTCAAATGGTTTACCTCCAAAATTTATTGATGATGTATTAGGCAAAAAAGCTAAAGCTGATATAGAAAAAGGAACTCCACTAAACTGGGATTTAATTGACTAAGACTGAGCACATTCCAAATGTAGTACTAATTGTTCAGGCGCGAACCAGTTCCACCCGTTTGCCCAACAAAGTGATGAAGCTGGTTGCCGGCAAGCCAATTTTATTTCATGTGTATGAAAGATTAAGTTGCGTTAAGCATGCCAAGAAAATAATTATTGCCACCACAACCAACAATGACGATGATGTAATTGAAAGTTTTTGCAAAGAAAACAACGTTGATTGTTTTAGAGGAAGTTTAGCTAATGTGTTAGAACGGTTTTATGAGGCGGCAAAATTTTACCACGCAGAAGTTGTTGTGCGCATTACATCTGATTGCCCTTTGATAGATCCGGTAATTATTGATGATATGCTGAATGTGTTTTTAAAGGCTCAAACAAAATCACAAATTGATTTCTTAAGCAACACAATTCATAGAACTCTTCCTCGAGGATTGGATGTTGAAATTTTTACATTCGATGCACTCGAAAAAGCATATATAAATGCAAAATTGCCATTTGAGCAAGAACATGTTACACCATACATTTATAGCCACCCAGATAAATTTGTTGTGCAAAACTATTCCTTTCCACACGATTTTTCGTATCACAGATGGACTGTAGATACTGCCGACGACTTTAAGCTTATTTCCGAAATATTCAATTTATTGTATCCAGCAAAGCATATATTTTTGCTGAATGATATTTTAGAGTTGTTTTCGTTAAAGCCAGAGCTGATAAAAATAAACAAACATATTAAACAAAAGACTTATGGAGATTAGATGAAGATATCGCGTAGAAACTTTGTAAAAACAACGGCAATTGCTTCTGGCAGTTTGTTATTAAACCCGATACCTTCTTCCAATATTTTTGCTAATAATAATTTAAAAGCCGATGATCTATTTGTTCTTACAACATGGAGCCCAAATTTAAAATCGAACGCCCGAGCAATGGAACTGCTTAAAGAGGGTAAAAGTTCTCTAGATGCAATTGAACAGGGAATTCACATTACCGAAGCAGATCCGGAAGATACATCTGTTGGGTACGGCGGACTTCCAGATGCAGATGGAATAGTTACGTTGGATGCTTCTGTAATGGATTGCAATGGCAATGCCGGTTCGGTTGCTTTTTTACAGGGTATTAAACATCCAATTTCGGTTGCAAGATTAGTTATGGAAAAAACTCCTCATGTTATGCTTGCCGGCGAAGGAGCTAAGAAGTTTGCATTGCAAAATGGATTTAAGGAAGAAAATCTTTTAACTGAAAAAGCAAAACAAGCTTGGCTTGAATGGAAGAGCAAGCAAACAAAACAAAAAAATCACGACACAATTGGAATGCTGGCAATTGACAAAAATGGAAACCTTAGTGGTGGCGTTTCTACAAGCGGAATGGCATTTAAACTTCACGGCCGAGTTGGCGACTCCCCTATTATTGGCGCGGCTATGTTTGTGGATAACGAAATTGGTGGCGCTGTTGCAACAGGTAATGGTGAATATGTAATGAAAACATTAGGCAGTTTTTTAATTGTTGAAAAGATGAGAGAAGGCTACTCTCCTCAAAAAGCATGTGAATTTGCTATTGAAAGAATTGCGAAGAAAGAGAAAAATAGAACCGACATTCAAATTGGATACTTAGCGATTAATAAGAGCGGTGAAATAGGAGCTTATTCATTATTCGATAACTTTACCTACGTCTTTACAACATCTAAAAAAAATGAGGCTTTTAAAAGCAACTTTTTAAAATAATAGCAACATTCATTATCTGTAATCGTCTAACTCTACACAAAGTTGGAGTTACTATGAAAAGAACAGTAATGGTAGTTGTTGTTGCTTTTTTATTTTTAGCCTCTTATAAATCTTTTGCGCAAACACAAAAAGATTCCCTGCAAATTAAAGAAGCCTGTCTAAATTATATTGAAGGTTACTACGAAGGTAATGTGGAGAGGATGGAAAAAGCTTTGCATCCCGAACTAGCAAAAAGAATTATTCGAACCGATCCTCAATCCGGAAGACAACGCTTCGATCAGATGAGCGCGCTTACTCTTATAAACATAACAAAAATGGGGGGCGGCAGTTCTATACCAAAAGAGCAACGAATACTAGATTATAAGTTGCTTGATATAATGGGAAATAACGCAAGCGCAAAAACAATTGCAAAAGGATTTATGGATTACATTCACCTTTCCAAATGGAACGGAGAATGGAAAATTGTAAATGTGCTTTGGGATTTTGTAAAAAATTAGTTTGTTAAGAAGACTGCAGTTTTTCTGTTCTATCTGCAATTTTCAATTTTTCAACTAACTCATTTAAATCCCCTTCAACAATATCCGATAGATTATAAAGGGTAAGGCCGATCCTATGATCGGTCACTCTATTTTGAGGATAATTGTAAGTTCTAATTTTTTCGCTTCTATCCCCTTTACGAACCATTGTTTTTCTTTGAGCAGAAATCTCATCAACTTGTTCCTGCACCTTTTTATCGTAAAGACGGGCCATTAAAACTTTCATTGCCTTTTGTCTATTCTTTAACTGCGATCTTTCATCCTGGCACTGAACAACCAAACCGGTGGGAATGTGTGTAATTCTTATTGCTGTTTCAACTTTGTTAACATTTTGTCCTCCGGCGCCTCCGCTTCTAAAAACATCTATCCTAAGCTCTCCCGGATCAATCGAAACTTCAACGTCGGCAACTTCGGGCAGCACAACAACGGATGCAGCGGATGTATGAACTCTTCCGCTTCCCTCTGTAGCCGGAACCCTCTGAACCCGGTGCACACCGCTTTCATATTTTAAGTCCCCATAAACACTTTCGCCAACTAGACTAAACACAACTTCTTTTAATCCACCAATTCCTGTATCGCTAATATCTATAAGCTCGGTTTTCCACCCCCTAACTTCGGCATAGCGTGTATACATTCTATAAAGATCTGCCGCAAATAAACCGGCTTCATCCCCTCCGGTTCCAGCTCTAATTTCCATAATAACGTTTTTGTCATCATCGGGATCTTTTGGAATTAGAAGAACCTTCAGCTTTTCTTCAAAAGCAATCTTCTGTTCCTTTAGTTCTTTTAACTCAGTTTCGGCAATATCTACAATTTCTTTGTCATCCAAAGTATCTATTAGCTCTTGATTGCCGCTTATGTTTTTTAAAATAGTATCGTAAAGATTAAAGGCCTCAACAATTGCAAATAATTCGCGCCGTTCCTTACCCAATGCAACATATTTTGTTTGATCGGATGTAATTTTAGGATCGGACAACTGCTGTTCGATTTTATCGTATTTGTCTCGTAGTGCAACTAATTTGTCGTAAATATCCATTTATCTCTCTTTAAAAGCGGGGCAAATATACTTAAAGTTGCCCTTATTTACTAAGATAGGCTTCTAAGTTCATTTAGGTACTGCTGCTGAATTTCAAGTGAAGGAATAGATTCCGAACGGCTGATTTTCTTTCCATATTCAAGTAGAATTATATCTAAGGCATCGAACATGTTAATTGGAGGGAACTGTTTATCTCGTAAAAAGTGGATGAGCTTTAAAGTGCGAAAACCGTCGAACCAAAACTTTTTTTGTTTGATAAGCTGTTCTTTCTTTTTTGTATCTGCAAGAATTTTTTTCCAGCTTTCTCTAAAGGAGTTTTGAATTAAGAACTCATACAGACTTTCATTTATAAGTTTTGCTTTCAACAGATATTCCTCTTCGCTAAGAATATCGTCGCCGTTAAATATCTCGAGCCATTTTTTTAGAACGACAAACGATTCCGGGTTGAATAATTGATATTCGTCATGAGTCTGCAAAAAGTAACGGTTTATTCGCTGCCCTGTTCCAAAAGGAACGCGCCACGATTTTCGGGGTGATGGATAAACCTTTGTTGAAGTGATTTTATGAATTTCGGTTATCTTCGAAAGCTTTTCCATAAAGTAGAAATCTTCGGCAGCTTTTTTCATATTCATCCCTCCAATTTTTGCGTAGCTTTCTACATCACAAATCATTGTAGAACCGATTGTATCTATAGCGTAGGGAGATTTTGCAAAGTTGAGACTTAATACATAATAGCGCAAAAATATTTCGTAACAGATTATTGCCGCCTGCTCCTCTTTATCTGCCGGCATATTATGGAAGTATTGAACATACCCGGCGTTAATATTTCTTTGGTTAAATTCATTTACTATTTCGGTCAAATAATTTTCATCAACGGTGCAATCAGAATCGAGGCATATTAAAATATTTTTACCTGCGGCTAAATAATCGAAATGATAGAGGGCTAAATCCATTCCAATTTTACGGGCCAATCCAACTCCCCCCTCCTTTTCTGGCATTTCATTTCCATTTGAAGAAGCATCTACCAATCCAATGTTTAGACCACTTTCGCAAATACGCTTCGATAGTTCATCAATTGGGGTCTGTAAAATTATGCTTCGTAAGTAAGTTAGTGAGCAATTGTTATCTAACTTCACTTCTTGAGAAGAGATGGCAAAATTATTTACAACAAAGATTACAAGTGTTTGCGAAAAATATTGCGGATTACATTGGGATATGGAATCTAATAGATTTTTTATGTTTTCACATTCTTGAATAGCGGGAACAACAATAACATTTTTATATAGTTTTTTATTTCCAAGCTCCAAAGTATAATTACCAAAACTTCTTTTACGCAAATACTCCGAAATTAACTTTGGCAAATTGCTTTGAAGTGGTTTTATTTTCATCTTAGGAAAAGTATTTCTGCAAGATTATACTTTCGGCTTCTTGGTAATTAGGTCCGTTAAGCCAGTTAATTTCAATTCCCTCTTTTTCCATCTTGCGGTACCAGGTCATCTGCCTTTTAGCAAATTGATGAATCGCGGTGTTTAATCGTTCAAACATCTCCTCATAATTCAATTCTTTCTTTAAGTACTTTGCCAAAAACTTATACTCCAAACCAAACTGCTCCAATCTTTCGAATGACACACCCTCGCTAATTAGCCTTTCAACTTCTTCAATCATTCCATTTTGCAAACGAAATTTTAATCTGGTTGTGATTCTATTTCTAATTTCACTTCTATCGAGCTTAACACCAAGATTAAGGGAGTTTATCTTTTGCATTTTATCTACATGAACAATCTCTTCCTGCTCTTCAATCATTATTGCTCTTATCACTCTATCCTTTGTTGCTAAATCTGTAGTATTATGAAGCTTGATATTAGTTCTCTTTAGCCGTTCAACCAATTCATCGTAAGTAAATTTGTTCATGTCATCATACTGCTGTTGGCTAAAAGGTACGGATTTTAATTGGTATCCTTTTAGAACCGAGTGAAGATACAAACCAGTACCGCCGCACAGAAAAGGAATTTTGTTTCTAAGAATTACATCATCAAGTGATTCAAAAAAAAACTTATTAAAGTAGAAAACGTTGAATTCATCTTTAGGATTGTAAATATCTATTAAATGAAATGGAATTACTTTGCCATCAATATTGTAATCATCCAGGTCCTTTCCGGTGCCAATATCCATTCCCTTATATACCTGACGTGAATCTGCCGATATAATTTCCCCATCAAATCTATTAGCCAGCAGGGCTGCCAAGCGGGTTTTGCCAACGGCAGTTGGACCAAGAATAGTAATTAAATTATAGGCCATATTTTTTGGCTTATTAATACAAAGACGTAGTTGGTAGTGTAACTATAAAAGTTGCTCCGTTACCTAGCGAGCTTTCAACACCAATTGTTCCGTTGTGAGCTTCTATAATTTTTCGGGTAATTGCTAAGCCTAAACCGGTTCCATCTTTTTTTCCGAATGTCATAAACGGTTCAAAAATCTTTTCTTTATTTGTTTCGGAAATTCCAAGACCGCTATCTTTAAACATTATGCTTACTTTTTTATCATCCTTTTTTGTGTTGATGTAAATGTTTCCACCATCGGGCATAGCATCGCATGCATTTTTAATTATGTGCATGTAGGTCTGGAAGAATTCTTTTATATCCAATTTAACAGTAACATCTTTATCGTATTCGCAATGCAGTTGGCAATTTCGGCTGGATACGTACGTTTCAACACGGGAAGCAAAATCTGTTAATGTATTATTTATGCTTGCATTTACAATCCTCAGCATTGTTTTGCCTTCGGAATAACTGGAGGTAGTTTGAACAAGATCTGCAACTTGAACCAACTGTTCTAACAGCATCTGAACTATTTGGAGATTATCGGGTGTTAGCTGCTTGCCCTGTAAATGTTCGGCATATCTTTTACTAACAAGGATTGGCTTTTTAATATCTTGAATTAGAAAATTAGCCATCTTTCCCAGGGAGTGAACACGTTCTGTTTGGAGCAGTTTTTCAACCAGTTCGGCATTTTGAATTGCAATTGCCGAATGAATTGAAAGAGCAGTTAAAAACTCTTCATCACGTTTAGTAAATTCCCCTTTGCCGCTGTTTATTAATTGAAGGACACCAATAATTTCCCCTTTATTATTCTTAAGAGCAAAGCAAATCATATCTTTTGTTTTATACCCGCTTGCCTTATCAAATTCTTTATTAAACCTAGGATCTGCATGAGCATCTTTTATATTTATAGTTTCACCAGTCTTTGCCACATATCCGGCAAGACCCTCTCCAATTTTTAAACGGAATTCTCTTACTTCGTTTCCCGAAACAACGAGAGACCAAATTTCATTTTTCTCTTTCTCAACCAAATACAAAGTGCCTCTATCTGCCATTGTAATTTCTCGGGCAACATCAACAATGTTTTTTAATACTTCATCAATGCGAATATTTGAATTAACCAGCTCGGCAGCTTTAATTATCATTTCAAGTTCATTATAGGACATACCTTTAGATTCGGCACCTGGTCGTCCCTGAGCTTTGCTTTCAATTTCTGTTTTTCCATGCGGTGGGGCTGCATCCATGCTTAATGATTTTAGATGTTCATCTACTTCGGCGTAAATTGATTCGTCATCAAATCCCGCTTTAGAATGTTTAAACACCGGAGGAAGTTTAACTTCTTCACTGCTAAAACCTTCCAGCTCATCCAAATTCTTTGGTGTATTAGCTGCCAATGGTTCATCAAATGACTTTTGTAAATCGGGCTTATCCATTTGCTTAACAGGCTCTTCATCAAAATTGAATGAGGAGAAAAAGGGATCACTTTCTTCTGCACTCAACGGTTCATTAAATTTTATATCACTGTTATTGCTTAGTACTTCGGTAGCTTGCGGCTCTGCTCCACTAAGAATGTTAAAAAGTGCATCGTTAAGATCTTCTTCCTTAGATTCGGTTTTTGGTGATGGAGGATTATACTTTTCACTTACAAATAATTTTTCCTCTTCGGGTTCAATGTCTGGCAATTCAAATTCCGGTTTCATAATTCCATCCTCATCAAAAATATTCGGATTGAATGGTATATCGGGCAAGGAGGATTTTTCTTCTTCAAATTCCGGCTGTTGCTTTTCCAGTGGTTGTACAAGAGGTTCTTCGTTTAATCTGGATGAATCTGAAATTGATTGGAAAAATGTTTGTGTTTCGGAATTATCATCAGGTTTATTCTGCTCTGTATTGCTAAAATCCGTTTGACTTGTAACGGTATAAGAACTGGTTTTTGCTTTTTCATCCGAAGAGATTGTTGGCATAGAGATTTTTGGCTTAGCAATAATATCATCGTCACCGGGTGCTTGTGGCTCACGCATATAATCCAGAATTCTGGAATCCTGACGAATCAACTCATCAACTTCTTCTTTAAGCAACGCTACTAAATACGAATCTCGTAATGCAACCGCCGTTGAAGTGCGGCTTGTTTCTTCAATTAATTCTTCGTGCCCTAAAAAATCGTTTTCACCAAATATAAAAGATTTTGTTTTCCCTAAAAGTCTTTTCTTCAAAAGGTTAACTTCACCGCTAATAACAAGGTAAATGTAGTCGGCAAAATCTCCTTCTCTAAAAAGAATTTCTCCCTCTCCAATTGTTATTAATTTCCCTTTAACATGGGATAAGTCCATGTTCGATAATTCAACATTTTTAAGTAACTTGTTTTTACTTAAAGTGAGCTTTAATTGATTTTCCATCTTAACAATCCTTAAGTCTAGAGAAATTTATGAACAAAGAAGAATATAACATAGGACTAAAATACCTATCAAAACGGGATAAAGTGCTAAGAACAATAATAAAAAAGTATTCCATCCGCAATTTAACTCCTCGACGCAAATACTTCAATGCATTGCTAAGGTCCATAATTGGGCAGCAACTTAGCGTAAAAGCAGCACAATCAATCTACAATAGATTTTTGGAATTATATAATTTAAAACCTACTGCCCAAAAGATAATGGAAACGGAAGACCATATTCTTCGATCTTGCGGACTTTCCAATGCAAAAGTAAAATATGTTAAAGACTTATCAAACAAAGTTATACTTGGGACTCTAAATTTTAGAGGAATTAGCAAAAAGAGTGATGAACAAATAATTGATGAACTAAGCAAAGTGAAGGGCGTTGGTATTTGGACCGCTCAAATGTTTTTAATTTTTACACTAAACCGGCCAAATATTTTGCCAGTAAACGATCTTGGGATTAGAAAATCTATTATGCTAAATTACCAGTTGAATAAATTACCCGATGAGAAAACTATTAACGATATAGCAAGAAAGAATAATTGGCACCCTTACTGTACAATTGTAAGCTTATATCTGTGGGAAAGTTTAGACAACAATTAATATGCTTTTAAAAACAACTGAATCTTTATTTAAAATATTTCATCAAATCTAATGGAAGAACAAGAACTTATTACACAAGCTCAGCAAGGCAACAAAAAAGCATTGGCAGAGCTGGTTAAAAATTACGAACAGACGGTTTACAATTTTAGTTTTAAGATTTGCCGCAATAAAGACAAAGCCGAGCACACCATGCAGGAAACATTTTTAAGCATGGTAAAAAGCATTTCTCAGTTTAGCGGAGAATCTAAACTATCCACATGGTTGTACCGTGTTGTTTCGAATCATTGTTTAATGCTGGCGCGTACTCAGTCGAAGCATCTATACACATCATTTGAAGATGAAGAGGCCGCGATTGACGAGCATGAAGTTGCAGATTGGAATGTTACTCCGGATAGAATTACTGAGAATAATGAACTAAAAGAAAAACTGGATAGCGCTATTCAAAAGTTACCGGCAGATTATAGGATTGTATTTCTTTTGAGAGACGTTGAAGGGCTTTCTACAGAAGAGACTGCTAAGATTGTAGAATTGTCGGTTGCAGCTGTTAAATCCAGACTTCACCGTGCAAGATCTTTTTTACGAAACGAACTAAATGGGATTTTTAATTATGAGTGAAAAGAACCCTAATTGCAAGGATGTGATGAGTCACATTTGCGAGAACCTTGGAGAGGAGCTGCAATCGGAAAAATGCTTGGCTATTAAAGCTCATCTCGATAACTGCAATCAATGCCAAAATTATTTTAATTCTGTTGAAACTACCATTGAGTTCTACAAAAAATATAACGTTAATCTTACCGAAGAAGGGCATAACCGGTTAATTGAATTTTTGGGATTGAAGGAATAATAAAGCCGGAAATGTTTTACCAGATCCGGCTTATCAAATATTTAATTATTGGTTATCCTTTCTTAAGAATAACATCTCCATTTATTGTTCTAATTTTCACTTTATTTTTGCCTCCACCAACCGTAGCTTTACCATAAACATATTTCTTCTTGCTACCATTCGACTTTTCCCATTCAGTAGTTCTTTCTTCCTTCAGATTAAAGTCGCTGCTTATTTTTACATCTTCGTTATCTTTTGTATAAGCTATTTCAATATCTATATCCATGGATAATTCTGCCGGTACTGTTAATGTAATATCCCCACCCATGGATTTAAGGAATACTTCCCTATCTCCCTTTTGGGGATCGCCAACCATTTTTACGTCAACATCTCCCCCCATTGTTGTGGCTTTTACCTTTCCATCAATCTCTTTTATATCAATACTTCCACCCATGGTCTCGGCATCAATATAATTAGCAGCTTTATTAACCTTAATTCCACCGCCCATTGTTTTTACCTAGGCACCATTCAAAGCCTCATCAACTTCAATACTTCCACCCATTGTAGATATTGTTACTTCTTTTGCCGAAGCACCAACTTTACTTCTTACATTATTCTGACGTATGCTTCCCCCCATGGTAGATAAATCTAAATCTCCTTCCAAATCGTCAACACTAATGCTTCCACCCATTGTTTTTACATTACCATCCAACACACATTTTTTAATATCTATAGATCCGCCCATTGTTTCCATTTCTACATTTCCCTTTAAGCTAACCAAATTAATGCTTCCTCCCATAGTCTTTCCTTCAAAAGTTCCTTCAACATTTTTAAGAGAAACTGAACCGCCTAATGTTGAATAAGCAACATTATATTTTGATGGGACCATTACAACAACTTTAACTTTGGAGTTATTGTGTTTACCATCATTTTTATATTCCGATGTAACAACAACATCGTTGCCGGATTGCTTAAAATCGAATACTATATTCTTATCGTCATCCTCAATTTCAACTTGGACATTTACCGCATCTTTATCCCATCCCTCAACTTTTATTGATGCGCCGGTTTCTAAATCTAATTCTAATTTTCCACCCGACTTAACGCTAAAGTCTTTGGATATCTTAGTATCTTCAACCAAAGTGGCCGTCTTTGCAAAGTCGTTCGATGCAACAATTGTGAAATCTGTTGTTGCTGCAACAAGAACAAGTGCAAGAATAATTAAACCGAATACTGCTGTTAACTTTTTCATTTGCTACTCCTTTTAATCTAATTAACTTTTTTAATTCTTATGTTCGATTCGGAAGTTCGAAGAATAATTCTACTGCCGCCGCCGTTAACTTTATAGGTAGCTCTTAATTCATTTTCGTTATCATCTTCTACTTTAGTTTTAGCTTGAAAATCCGACGAGATATTGTCTTCGGCTCTTCTGTATTTCAAGCTTCCATGAATTCTTACAATTGCATCAATATCTGCTTTGGCCGATGAGGGCAATTTCAATTCTATGTTTCCGGCACTAGTGGAAAGTAAGTTATCTGAATTAGCAGATGGTTCTAAATAAATAGAGATATCACCGGCAGAAGTTTTTGCCGAGATGCTTCCTATAACTTTATCAAATATCAAATTTCCACCGGATGTTCTGGCGCTTACAACTCCTTTAGCACTTTTCAATTTAATGTCGCCGCCGCTGGTTTCCATTTTTATTCCACCGTTTACATTTCCAATTCTAATATTACCGCCGCTTGTAAATATTTCCGATTGCCCTCCTAAATCCCCAACCACTATATCGCCGCCGCTGGTTTTAAGTTTTGCGCCGCCGGACGCATTTGTAAGTTTAATATCGCCCCCGGCTGTTACTGCTTTTACTAAATTGCCTTTTGCAAAACCAATATTAATGTCTCCACCTTGGGTATTTATATTTATGGATCCTTCTATATCACCAATTTTAATCTCTCCACCTGCGGTGTTTGCAACAATGTTACCCTTTATGTTCTTTGTTGTAATTTCACCACCGGCAGTTTTAATATTAATATCTCCTTCAATATTTCCTCTAACAACTATTTCACCGCCAGAAGAAACCAACTGTAAATTATATTTTGTCGGAACGTTTATATAAAATTCCGCTTCAGAATCACCCCAATCTGCTTCAAAGTTTACAGTAACAGAATTCTTTGCGGAACTCATTTCCAAATTTTCTAGTTCATCCTCATCAATGCCTTTTGCTTTGATAAGTACTTCATCTTTATCCCATGGAATAATAATTATTGTACCGGGGTTTACGTTTACATTTAAAGTGCCCCCTTTATTTGCATTAAATGATTTTGTTCTTTCTTGGTATTCATAGCTTTTGCCGTTAATTGCTTGATTTAACGAAACCAATAGAACGGCCATCATTAAAAGATTTTTAACCGTTTTCATTTTATTTATCCTCCTTTAGCATTGATGCCGCTCGGAACTTTACAAAATTGTTATTGTCGTTTTCCGCTTTCGAGCTCAATACTGTTTTTACTTTATCATCAAATGTTTGGCCCTGTTGCTGAAGAGTTGTAAGTGCGTTTATTGCCGCCACACGCATTCCGCTGTTTCTGTCGTTCGATAAAACAAATAGTAAGGCGTCCCTTATTTCGTTATCGAATTTAAAGTTGGGCAATACTTTTAACGCTTCTTTTCTTACTGCCGGGTTTTCATCCGTTTTAAGTGATGCCAGTAAAGCCGCTTTTATTTTTGGATCGGCTTCCGATTTATTTTCTTCTACCTGTTTTGCTATTGTGTTTACACTCTTTAACCGCAATCCAGGATTCGATTCTGTTAATAGAGAAGCTACAAGTAATTTTTGAATCACAGGATCGCTTGCTTTGCCCATATATTTTGATTGCTTTGCAGATTCATAAATTACTTCTACCTGCTCTTCACCAGACTGCGACCTGGATATTATTATGTTCGAAACTTTTACTCCGTTGTTATCTATTTGTTCGGCTGATAATTGACCTTCACTGTTAAGCAATCCTTTTGATACATCCGAAGTTAAAAACCATACGCCAAAAACAATTCCTAACGCAAAAGTTGCAACACCGCCAACGGCAAGCTTGTAGTTTGCCAGAACATAATTTCTAAGCGCAGCAATCACTTCTTCAAATTTGGTAGACTTTTCCGAAGCCACTCTTACTTGGCGCATAAGAGATTGACGAGCCATTGTAAGAAGTCTTTCATCTGCAACAGATGGCTTATTCTCTTCAATTAATTCAAATGTTTCTTTAATGCTTTCAAATTCTTTTTTTAATTCGTCTTTTTGCAGCAATGTATCTTCGAACATGAGCTTATCATGTTCATCAAGTTCATTCATCAAATAAAGATATGCCTGCTCTATAAAGTTTTCTTTTTTCATTGCAAGTCTCTTTTAACTGTTTTCAATTTTTCTCTCATTTTGTGTGTTGCCGTAAAAAGATATTTCTTTACCGCACCTTCCGTGCACTGCATCATTTGCGCAATTTCTCTTATCTTATAATCTTCGAAGTATTTTAATGTAAAAACCATTTTCTGCTGTGGCGGCAGTTCTTCCACCGCTTTTTTAATATGCTTGGAGATGTCTGCACCAATTGCCATTTCATCTGTGGATTTGAAATCCGAAAGTGTATCTCCCAAAGTGGTAGAGTCATTTTCATCTGAGTATAATTCACGATCCAGTGAATCGTTATCTTTTTTTCTGCTTTGGTACGTTATGCACACATTAGTAGTTATTCTAAACAACCAAGTTGGGAACTCGCTTTTGAATTGGAAATTTTTCAATCCACGAAAAACCCGCATAAAGACTTCTTGATAGATGTCTTTAGCGTCATCTTCGTTGTTACGAAAGGACTTTGCAATATTCAGAACATGCCTATCGTACCGGAATACCAATTCCTCAAATGCGGACATATCGCCTCTTTGTGCGTTAGAAATTAAATCGAAATCTGTCAAACTCATCTCGTTACCGTTAGCTAAAGGGTTAGACCTTTGGGCACATCAAAAGGTTGTACATAACTTATAGAATATTTTCTATAATTATCTATTACGACCCACTTTGAAATGTACCCTAAATTATTCATGGTTTAAGACGTTGGCTAGGGGCTTTTGTTAATAATTCTTGAGCCGGCAGGGGTTCAAAAATATTTTTCCTTTACTACGAAACCTTTCGTATAGAAGCTGCGTCTTAAGATCAAGTAAATAAAAAGGATTTTATAAATGGCTAAGATTCAGACTTCAAAACCAACTGACGGAGAATTGGAAATATTACAGATTCTATGGCAAGCCGGTCCTTCTACCGTTAAGACGGTTAATGAAAAGCTTAACGAGAAAAAGGAAGTTGGTTATACAACAACTTTAAAAATTCTTCAGATTATGAATGATAAGAATCTTGTTGAGCGGGACGAAAATGAAAGGAGCCATGTTTACAAAGCTAAATTAAAGGAAATGGAATTTAAGAAAGCATTACTGGATAGAATGATGGAAACCGCTTTTGGAGGCTCGGCGGCGCAACTAGTTTTGCAGGCTCTTGGAAATTCAAAGCCTTCTAAAGAAGAATTAGCAGAAATAAGAGATTATCTAAACAAAATTGAAAGGGAACGAAAATGAATTTTATATACGAATTCATTTCTGCAAGAATTGTGAATGCAATTGGCTGGACAATTTTACATTCTCTGTGGCAGGGAGTTATTCTTGCCATTATTTTGATGGCCCTGCTTTACACAATGGGAAACTACAATTCAAAAATCCGTTACGCCCTTTCAGTTGCGTTTATGATAACATTCTTTGTTTCTATTATAGTTACGTTTTCAATCTACAATTCCGCCGAAAAACCAACTATAGATACTTTGGTTTTTGCAGACTCATCTGTTCAAGCCGGCGCCGAACAAGATAATGCTAATTCAACCCAACCTATTAATAATATTAATGTAATTACTGAAGTTGGACAATTTTTAGAACATAATTTATCTACCATAGTCTTTGCATGGATTATAGGCTTAACAATTTTTACATTCAGATTTATTGGTGGTGTTTTATATGTTCAAAGAATAAGCCGCAATGGACTATCCGAGCTTGATATAGAATGGTTCTACAGAGCAAGAGAGCTTTCGAAAAAATTATCCATAAACAAATTTATTTACGTTTATGAATCTGTTAATGTAAAAATTCCGGTTGCAATTGGTTACTTAAAACCAATTATACTTTTACCAATTGGAATGATTAACAGCTTGCCTTACACACAAGTTGAAGCTATAATTGCTCACGAATTAGCTCATATTAAAAGGTACGATTACCTTGTAAATTTTATTCAAACATTTGCCGAAACATTGTTCTTCTTTAATCCGGCTATGTGGTTTATCTCATCTCAAATAAGAAACGAAAGAGAAAATTGCTGCGACGATTTAGCCCTTGATGTTTGCGGCGATTCTATAACATATTCAAAAGCTCTCTACAATCTTCAGCAAATAAACGATGTTCAACATTCCCTGGTGCTTCCGGCAAAAGGAAAATTAAATCAATTATATAGGAGAATAAAAAGAATGAACGGCGAAAGAAAAAATATGTCGCGTACAGGAAGATTAGCGGTATTCTCTGCAATGTTTTTATTTGTTACCGCATTATTAATTTTTTCCACAACCTCGGCCAGCGAGCCCAGCGCAATTAATAAAGCCTCTTTTATTAATCCATTTTCATTCGAGTCCAATACTAACTCGGAGAAACATTTAAACAGTTTTAAAATTTCATTGCCGGATTCTTCTCTTAATAAGGGTAAAAGGACTCTCAAATTCAGCGCAAAGGATAATGGCGAAGAAAAGCGTTTTAAAGCCAAGCTTAACAATGGCAAAATTGAAACTCTTTATGTTGACGGAGACAAAATTGAAGACAAAGATATTCCCAAATACGAAAGCTTAGTGAACCAAAAGAAAAAGGAATATGAAGAAGCTATGCTTGAATACAATAAAAGCATGGAAAAATATAGTCAATCTATGAAAGGCTATAAGGAAAGCATGAAAGCTTTTAGAGAGAAGATGAAAAACTTTTCCGGCAGCAAACATTACAATATGGATTTTGAAATTCCAGATGTAGATCATATTGTTTCCGAGGCTCTTGCAAGTGTCGATTTCGATAGAATTGGAGATGAAGTTTCATCAAGTCTCGAAAGACACCATTCAAGAAAAGAAATACACATTCCACCAATACATATTCCCAAAATAAATATTCCGCCTATACACATACCTAAAATTGTAATTCCTCCGGTTCATGTTTCCAAATTCCATATGGACGATGAAGACTATGACTTTGAATTCGACAGAAAAGAATTGGAAGAGTGGAAAAAAGAATTTAAGGAAAGCATGAAAGACTTTAAGATTGATATGGAAGAATTAAAGAGAGATTTGAATAGTGAGTTTAACTCCGAAGAATTCAAAAAAGAAATGAAAGAATGGAAGCATGAAAATCTTGGTCTAAAAAAAGGAATGGAAAAACTTCATGTAAGTATGGACAAGCTAAAAGTGGAAATGAAATCGTTAAAAAACTTTATTAACGATGTTAAGGATGAATTGGTTGCAGACAAAGTTATTAGCGACACCGACGATTTTGAGGACTTAGATTTAAACAAAGATTCTATGGAGGTAAATGGAAAGCGCCAAAGCGGAGAATTGCACAAAAAGTATTTGGAGCTATATAAAAAGCATTATGGAAAGGAATTGAAAAAATCATTCTCAATTCATAATTAGTTTGTTAAAGCCCTCGTTAGAGGGCTTTTTTATTTTAATTGTTTAGAATGGAAAGTGAAAGACGAATTACATTTTCCAAACTTTCATTTGGGGTTTTATCCAAAATGGAACGAACGGCGCGCTCTGCAACTTTTTGATTGTAGCCAAGATTAACCAACGCAGTCATTGCATCACCTCGAATGTTGGAGGCAACAACAGATCCAATTTCAAAACTTTCCGAAATTGAATCTACTTTATCTCTTAGTTCAATCATCAACCGTTCGGCCGTTTTTCTTCCAATTCCGGGAATTGAAAGCAGGCGGGAAACATTGCCGGTTTGTAAGGCGTTTTTCAAATCATCAATTTGAATTCCTGACAAAATAGACTGAGCCGATTTAGGCCCAATTCCATTAACGCTTATAAGCATTTCGAACATTTTCTTTTCGGCCATGGAGTGAAAGCCGAATAGATCAAGGGCATCTTCCTTAACATTCAGATAAGTATATAATTCAACTTCCGTCTTATCTGCAATTTTTTCGTAAGTGCTAATTGCAATGTTAATTAAATAACCAACCCCGCCAACATCAACAATAATCTTGGTCGGTTTCTTCGAAATTATTTTACCGCGAATGTAGCCTATCATATTTTTTTAATGATTTGTTTACCTATTAAAATATATTTTCTCAACTAATAATCCTATCCGGATTGTCCATAACAAACTCTTTCCAATTTCGGCTTTTGCTTGTTGGGGTAGTTACTTTGAAAGCATGGCAGACTGCAACGGCAAGGGCATCTGTTTCATCCAGCTTAAGTTTGGCAATGTTAAGCGCCAATAATTTTTTTATCATAAACTGAACCTGCTCTTTTGAAGCGGCTCCGTTTCCTACAACAGATTTTTTAATCTCGCGGGGAGAATACTCTTTAATGTTTAGATTGCAATGAGCCGCAGCCAGCAAAGAAACTCCTCGCGCATAACCAATCTTTAAAGCAGACTGCGCATTCTTACCATAGAATGCAGTCTCGAGTGAAAATTCGTTTGGTTTATATTTTTTTATGATGAGAATTAATTCGTCGTAAATTTTTTGAAGCCTTGGCGCCTGTTCTTTTGTTGCTTCTATTTTAATAACACCGCTGGCAACATGTGTTAATTCGTTTTTATCAAAATCAATTATTCCATATCCGGTAAAGAGAGTGCCGGGATCAATTCCAATTATTCGCATTAAAATTCCTTAGTGGAAAAAGAAGATCTTTCCACAATGGTTAATTTTTTACTCAACAAAATCTGCGTTGGTATAAACATTCTGAACATCATCACTCTCTTCAAACATTTCAATAAGTTTCTGAAGCTTTTCGCTTTCATCCCCTTTTACTGCTGTAATATTTTTTGCAACCCATTGAAGAGAAGCGTTTTCAATTTCGAATTTCTTTTCAATCAAACTTTTGCGTACCGGTTCGAATGTTTCGAGAGTAGTTTTCACTTCAAAAAAATCCTCTTCGGTTAAAAGATCATCTGCTCCAACGTCCAGAATAACTTCCATCATTTCATCTTCGCTAACGTTGTTTCTCTTAACAGTAATAATTCCCTTTCGTTCGAACATCCAAAGAACGGAATTGCTTTCGGCCATGCTTCCACCGTACTTGCTAAATATGTGGCGCATTTCGGCAACCGTTCTATTCTTGTTATCTGTAGCGGCTTCAATTACAATTGCAATTCCCCCTGGACCGTACCCCTCGTAAATATATTCTTGAATCTGCTGCCCCTCGAGTGCGCCGGTAGCTTTTTTAATTGCTCTTTCAATATTATCCGCGGGCATGTTAGCGCTCTTTGCATTATCAACCGCTAAACGAAGGCGCGCATTGCCATCAACATCGCCTCCACCTTGACGCGCTGCTATCATCAACTCTTTAATTATCCTTGTAAATTTTTGTCCCCTCTTTGCATCAAGAGAAGCTTTCTTTCTTTTTATTGTTGCCCATTTTGAATGACCAGACATAAAACTATCCTTAATGGTTTTACATTACTTATCTTTTATATTAATATCCTTTAAACGCAATTGTGGGTAAGCTTTGCCATCTTTCTGAACAGATTCTATTGTATATACAATATCCAGCAAATTCTTATCTTTATCAATAAGGCTAATAAATTGCCCCAAGCCAAAACCAATGGCGTCTAAAGTTTTATCGTTTCCGTTTTGTCTAAAACTAATTACCATATGATTTGTACCAACCATTCTTGGTTGCTGCATTACAGTAACGCCTTCGCTTAAAAATACCGGACGCATATTGCCGGGACCAAATGGTGCAAACTGATCGAGCACGCGAATAAATTTTGGAGATATTTCCGAGAGATGAATTACCGAGTCTATTTCAATTTCGGGAGAAACATCATCGTGCTTCATGCATCCTTTAAGCACATTGTTGAACTTGAGTTTAAATTCGTCGAGCTTATCTATTTCAACAGCTAAACCCGCAGCTGCTTCGTGTCCGCCGAACTGCAATAAAAGCTCGTCGCAATTTTGAAGCGCTTCGTAAATATTAAACCCCGGAATACTTCGAGCAGAGCCCTTTGCAACACCGTCAATAGTTGTTAACATTATTGTAGGACGGTGAAATTTTTCGACCATGCGTGAAGCTACAATTCCAATTACTCCCGGATGCCAATTGTTATCGTGAAGAACAATTGCAAGATCGCTGTCGAGATCAATTGTCTCTTCCAATAAACTCATTGCGTGCGAGAAGGTCATTTCATCAATTTTGCGGCGCTCTAAATTTTCACTTTCTAAAACCTGAGCCAGTCTAATTGCTTCATCTGGATCGTTGGTAGTAAATAAATCCACTGCGCGGCCGGCATCGCCTAACCGGCCAACGGCATTAACACGGGGCGCAATTGTAAAAACAATTTGTCCTGCTGTTAACATTCCCGGTTCCATTCTTGCGCTTTTTAACAAAGCTGCAATACCTGGCCGAGGATTTGTATTGATAATTTCCAAACCCTCTTTAACCATAATTCTATTTTCATCGGTTAGCGAAACAATATCCGCGGCGCCTGCTAAGGCAACAAGATCCAGATACTGCAGCGGCATTGCTTTTTTTCCAATTCGAGCGCCAACTGCTCTTGCTAATTTAAATGCAACACCCGCACCGGATAAATATTTGAATGGGTAATTACACCCTGGTTTAATTGGATCGAGAATGGCATAAGCGTTTGGCAGCACCTCTTTGGATTGGTGATGATCGCAAACAATTGTCTGAATGCCAACAGAATTTGCGTGATCTATTTCTTCAACTGCCGTTATACCACAGTCAACAGATATTATTAAACTTACTCCCCGTTCTTTTAAATAATCTATACTTTGAACCGACATTCCATAACCTTCCGACAAGCGGTTTGGAATGTAAGTCTCTACGCTGGCTCCTAATTCTTTTAAGAACAAATACATAAGCGCAGCGGAACAGGTTCCGTCAACATCGTAATCTCCATAGACGCAAATCTTTTCGTTATTAGTAACTGCTTGAATAACGCGTTGAGAAGCATCGTGCATTCCATCCATTAAAAATGGATCGTGCAAAGATTCTAGGGTTGGACGGAAAAATTCCCTGGCTTCGTAAAAGTTGGTAACACCTCTATTAATTAACAGAGATGCAAGAACAGGTGATACGTTTAGACTATCTGCGAGAGCTAAGACGGATTTTTCATCCGGAGCTTCTTTCAGTTTCCAACGTTTCTTTTTCATTTTGCCCTTTTGAGCAGAGGGCAATAAAAGAACTCATGTCTATAAGCCGAATTCTGTATCCCGAAAAATCGGGAGGCAATTATTTATCTAGCCATAACATTACTGTTATGATCATCAGCGGTCTACCCGAAAGCATTGAGGCGAGCAACCTCTATCTCCAAAAGAATGGAGAACACCTTCTGCTTGACCTTGCACCGAGTGTGGTTTCCCTTGTACCGAAAAATCGGTATCCGGCTAATGCCGGACCTCCCTTGTTACCAAAGGAGCGGTGAGCTCTTACCTCGCCATTTCACCCTTACCTGGCATAAGCCAGGCGGTATATTTTCTGTGGTACTTTCCGTATTCCACAAGTGGAACCCCGGGCGTTACCCGGCACTCTGCTCTGCGGTGTTCGGACTTTCCTCTACTCCAGGAGTGTTTCCCAAAATAGCAACTGCCCAACATGAGTCATTTACTTTTCTTCTGCCACTTATTTAATTATACAATTCATTAATAACTGAGACAAATATAATAAAATTAAGATGAGAAGGCATTAGCGATTCTTTAAGTAAAAAGGTTAAAAGAAGGAGATTTTAACTGCTCATTAAATTTGTTATAAAGCGCATGTTCTTAGATTCGGAGTTGGAAATTATAATTTTGATTATTGCGGTTAAAGGAACGGCAATAAACATTCCCACTACACCCCATATATAACCCCAAATTAATAGGGAAAGAAAAATTACCAAGGGATTTAGTCCTAAACGGTCACCAAAAATTTTAGGCTCAAGAATATTACCTATAATGTTTTGTATAACAATCATTACACCGGCAACTATTGCGGCATAGCCGAACGATTCGTGCTGCACAAGGGCCATTAATGTTGGAAGCAAAACGGCTATTATAGAACCGATGTTAGGAATAAAATTTAATATAATTGCAAAGGCCGCCCAGATGATAAAGAAATCCACCTTAAAAAGGTAAAGCACAACGCCCATTATTAAGCCAAGGGAAAGGCTAATTAAAAACTTAGTGATAATATATTTTTGCACCTGTTCTGTAATTGTCTTAAACGTTTGCTGAAGCTTCAGTTCACGCTGAATAGTCATTGTTCCAACAGATTCATCAATGGTTTTTCTCAAATCAATTCTAACGTTTTCTATGTTAATAATTTCTTTTTTCATTTTTTTAAGGGAAGATTTAATTTCCTTTTCTACAAAGCGGGTTCGAAGTGCTTCAACGGTTTTATCGTGCCCAACAGAAATAAAAATGAAGAAGAAGATTATTAACAGAATACTTGAAATAACCGAAAGGGAAGAGGAAAGAACTCCGCTGGCAAGAAGTGAGTAGTCCAGCTTTTTTAATACTCTGGCAATATTAAAGTGAGTTAAGCTGTAATCCTTAATATGAAGAGATCTGGCCGTTTCGCTAATAATTTTATTAAACTTTTGTTCGTAAAGTGGAAGCTGCGCTGTAAACTGAATTATTGAATCTACAATAACCCTCGATATTCCGTAAATCAAAAATGATGTAAGAATAATATTAATAAAGATTAAGATTGCCAGTGGTATTTTGTGTTTCGATAGATAATCGTTCAGGGGCTCAAAAAAGAAAAAGAGGAAATAGGCAATTACTAATGGAATGAAGATATGCTGAAGCTCCATTAGAACAAAAAAGATTACAAAAATTCCTATTACCGAAATAAAAAACTTTACCGATGGATCCGAGACGTATTTTTTCATTTTATATTCAATTCAATCACTAGACAAAAATACAAAAATTAAATTTATACGTTATTATTTTTTCGTTAAATTAAGTTTGGAATAAGAAGCAATTACTCGCAGGAGCCGGTTTATGAAGAAACGCAACTTTAGCATTATCCTCTTTTCCCTTTTCTCTCTGTATTTACTAAACAGCAATCCTATTATATCGCAACAGAATAACTCAAAGTTTTCTCCTCCGGCTTGGAGCAAAAACATTTCTATATACGAAGTAAACGTTAGACAATTTACCCCAGAAGGCACTTTCAAAGCATTTGGGAAACATCTTCCCCGATTAAAAGAAATGAATATTGGAATTCTTTGGTTTATGCCAATTAATCCTATTGGAAAAGAAAATAGAAAAGGTACTTTGGGCAGTTATTATTCCGTGCAGGATTACAAAGGAATTAATCCGGAGTTTGGCAGCTTAGAAGATATCAAATCTGTTGTTAAAGAAGCACACAAACTGGGCATGTATGTAATTATAGATTGGGTAGCCAATCATACATCGTGGGATAATGTTTGGGTAAAATCGAATCCCGAATTTTTTAGTAAAGACAAAAATGGAAAGTTTATTTCTCCATTCGACTGGAGCGATGTAATAGATCTTAATTACGACAACAAGGAATTGTGGAACCAGATGCGCGATGCAATGGAGTATTGGATTACCGAGTGTGATATAGATGGCTTTCGATGCGATGTAGCGGCAATGGTTCCAACAGAGTTTTGGATTTGGCTTCGCCCTCAACTTGAAAAAAAGAAACCAATTTTTATGCTTGCAGAAGCACACGAACCGGAATTGCATAAAGCATTTGATATGACATACAATTGGCAGCTTAAAGATTTGTTTGTAGGTCTTGGCAAAAAAGAAAAGTCTGTAAAAGATTTTTATGATTACTTCGAAAAAGAAAAAACTGAATACCCCAAAGATGCTTACAGAATGACCTTCACTTCTAATCATGATGAAAACAGTTGGAACGGCACAGATAAAGAAAGATTTGGAGATGCACGAAAAATGTTTGCTGTTCTATCTTGTTTAGTGCCTGGAATGCCATTGGTTTATTCCGGCCAGGAAGCATCTTTAGATAAACGGCTTTTGTTTTTTGAAAGAGACCCCATTGAATGGAAAGAAAGTGCTTTAAAGAACATTTACAAAAAACTGTTTAACCTAAAGCTAAAAAATAGGGCCTTGTGGAATGGCGACTTTGGTGGTAAATTTAATGCAATTAAATGCAACAACGATAATATCTTTGCCTTTAGCAGAGAAAAAGGAAATAATAAAGTTATTGCTCTTTTCAATTTTTCCCCGTCTAAAGCAAAGTTTAGAATAGACGATAATAGTGCAATAGGAAATTTTAATGTTCTATTTGACAAGAAAAATATAGAGATAAATACAGCTAATTCATTTACCCTGGAAGCGTGGGGCTATATGATTTTATACAAATAAGATACTTTTAAGCATAGTATATGAATCCAAATAACAAGTTAGGAAAGTCGCATAAATCAAATTCTGTATATGTAATTGTAGCAGGATTGTTTATAATAACTTCTTTAGCTGTAACGCTTTATCTTGGCAGCAAGATAAGTAGTTTTTACACAGACCTTTTAGATAAATCTCACCAGGCAAAGTACAGCATAAACAGCGCAATAATAGAGCTAAAAAAAAATCAAAATTCTCAATCGGATGAAAATTTAAAGAGAGCATGGGAAGAATTTAATCTTGCCGATTTTTATATTGATGAAGTTTTCAAAAAGTCCGAAAGCTTAGCTTTAATTCTATTCTCATTCGACTTTTCACTTCTTCAATCCGAGATACAAAAACTGCAAGTGCAATTGCTGGAGTATAGAGGAATAATTAAATCTGCACAGGGCGCCCCGCAAGATTCTATGGTTCAAAAGGATGCACAGAAAGTTTATGATGCAATAGTTTATCAGACCGGTTATATAGAGCAAGAAATAAAAAAAATGATCGATTCCTCCTCCCGGTTTTTTAAGTATGCTCAAATTATTTCGCTGGGCACAAGCATAGTACTAATTACAATTTTTGCAATCATGTTCTTTTATTACGAAAAGCAAAGAACTACTTACTTTAATAAATTAGAAACAGCTACAACATCAATAGAAAAGGGATTAAGAAAAACTACCCGAACCGAAGAGGCATTGCAGGAAAGTCAAAGAAAGTTAAATACCCTTATTAACAATTTACCCGGTATGGTTTACAGATTTAATGGCGAGAATATTTGGTCCATGGATTTTGTAAGTGATAATTCCGTTGTAATTACCGGTTATAAACCGGAAGAGTTGATTCACGACAAAGTAATATCTTATTACAATATTATTAATAACGAGGACAAAAAAAGAATTTTTGATCAGGTACAAAAAGCAATTGAGGAGAGGAAGCCATATCAATTAGTATATAGAATTAATACTTCAAGCGGATACGAAAAATGGGTGTGGGAACAGGGTGTTGGTGTTTTTTCCGAAGTGTCAGATGAGCTATTGGCTCTTGAGGGTTTTATTACAGATATAACAGAACAAAAAGCTGTTGAAGACCAATTGAATTTGCAAAGCAATGCATTGGAAGCAGCAGCTAACGGTATTGTTATTATGGATAATAACGGTTTGGTAATTTGGTGCAATACAGCTTTTACTCTTCTTACCGGTTATATGCTAAAGGAAATAGTTGGTAAAAATTTAGAAATATTAAAATCTCCCACCTTTCCGCCAGAAGTGTACGAGCTGATGTGGACAACCGTTACAAACGGAAATGTTTGGCACGGAGAATTAATTAACAGAAGAAAAGATGGAACAAATTATTTTGAAGATACAACAATAACTCCGGTAAAGAATACAAATGGAGAGATAAAATATTTTATATCAATTAAGCAGGACATTTCAGATAGAAAACAAGCAGAAGATTATCTGCGTGAAAGTGAACTTAGGTTCCGTGGTGTTTACGAAAACGCAACAATTGGTCTTTATAGAACAACCCTAGAGGGATTAATTTTAATGGCTAATCCAACCTTATTAAAAATTGTTGGTATAGGCAGTCTAAACGAATTTGTTAAAATTAAGGCTAAGGATGTTTATTTCGATCCTAATGACCGCGAGATGTTCTTGCGCGAACTGAATATGAAGGAAAAAGTTTTTGGTTTTGAAACCCGTTATAAAAGAGTTGATGGATCCCTTATTTATATTAGAGAAAGTGCAAGACTGGTTCGAAACGATAACGACAAAATTGCTTATATAGAAGGAACAATTGAAGACATTACCGAAAAGAAACTTGTTGAACTTGCGCTAATTGAAGCAAAAGAGAGAGCGGAGAAATCGGATAAGCTAAAATCGGAATTTCTGGCTCAGATTTCACACGAAATTAGAACACCTTTAAATGTTATTCTTAACTTTAGCGGAATTTTAAAGGAAGAATTGGAAGACAAGCTTGACGATGATTTAAAAGACTCGTTTAATGTAATAGATACCGAAGGAAAAAGAATTACAAGAACCGTAGAGCTAATTCTAAATATGTCCGAACTGCAAACCGGTAACTACAGTTTCAAATCGAACAAATTCGATTTATTCGAAAAGACTCTTTCGAATCTTTACAAAAGCTTTAAATACGTAGCCGAACAGAAGAATATTGAATTAAATATGGATAACCGTATTGGTGAAGCTATAATTAACGCCGATGAGTATTCCGTAAATCAAATCTTTAATCATCTTATAGATAACGGTATTAAATATACATCTAAAGGTAAGGTTGATATAATTGTAAACCGAGATATTAACAACAGGATATTTGTTGATGTTGCGGACACCGGAATTGGAATAGATGAAGAGTACATGCAAATGATGTTCACTCCTTTTACAAAAGAGGAAGTTGGCTACACCCGAAATTTTGAGGGTAATGGATTAGGTTTGGCTCTTGTTAAAAAATATTGCGAACTTAACCATGCCGAAATAAAAGTTGTTTCACAAAAAGGTAAAGGTTCTACTTTTAGAGTAACTTTTCTGTCAATTAATTAACATTAATAATGAGGCAAGATGAAAAAAGTAATTTTAGGATTATTTGCTGTAGCGATGTTTTTTACAACACTTAAAGCGCAAGACGATTTTAATTCAACAACTGTTATTAAAGCAGGGGATAAAATGCCTGCATTTTCTACTTTATCTTTGGATGGAAAAACTTTCTCATCCGAATCGCTGAAGGGAAAAGTAACATTAATTAATTTTTGGGCAACTTGGTGCGGGCCTTGCCAAAAAGAACTCCCACTGCTTCAAAAAGATATATTCGAAAAATTATCTTCGAAAGGCTTAGAGGTATTAGCAATTTCGCGAGGCGAAAAAGAGGAAGTTGTTAAAAAGTTCATAGATCAAAAAAAATACACATTTCCGGTCTATTTAGATTCCGAAACAAAAACTTATAATCTATTTGCCACAAAATTTATTCCCCGAAATTTTGTTATAGGCAAAGATGGTTTGGTTAAATGGGCAACAATGGGATTTACCGAAGAGGAGTTTAGCAATATGATAAAGCTTATAGAGGAAGAATTGAAAAAATAAATTTATCGCGAGTCCTTCTTTACTAAAAGAAGGACTTACTTTTTACCCCCACCTATTCTATTAAATCTTATTCTGTTTTGCCAATTCCAATTATGATGCAATTTTTAATTAACAAGAATGTAAGAAGCACTGTTTGTAATAGAGCGCTTAATAAATCCCTTTTCGATTAGAACATCTGTTAACTTAGCAACCATCATTTTGTAAATCCAAATTTGCCATTCCTTGTAGGTAGCTTCTTCTCTTAAAGAGGAATTCAAAAAGTGTTTTACAAAAACTGGCTGTCTATGTTCAAAGTAATTATACAGATCTTCCGATATTATTTGGCTAAGCGTAAGCAATCTTTCATATTCCGGTTTATTCAATACCGGAAGTGTACTTTTTCCATTATTAATTAGGCCGTATTTTGTTAATCCTTTTATAACAGCGGCATTACCTTGGCTTCCATTATAAATTTTAATTAGCTCATTAATAATTTTTACCTGAGCTACCGAGTCTCCATCTGTTGGTAATTTTTCAAAATGGTTATTTAAATCCGATGTTGATAGTGTTGGAATAGACTTATTATTTAACTGCCTGTAGTAAACCGCATAAGTAAAGTTGGGATAAATAAATTCCTCGGTTTTGTAAAGTGCATACCTATTATTTTGGTTTGCCATACTTTGAATTAAGGCGTAATAGTATCTGTTAGCACCACGGCCGGTTGGCCACGCTTTAATAAAATTTTCTTGATAGTAATTTAACTGCAATTTATCGTGCATTACCATACTTAATAGGAGAAAAGAAATATCTTGAAAAGAGACTTTTTTAGAGACCGCCAGCATTAAATATTCCTCCTTTATTCTTGGAATCCTATCTATAACTATTCCGCTCATCTCTCTAGCTAACGAGTCGGCAAACTTTATTGTGTTAGCTAAATTATCTTCATCCAGAATTAAAAAATTGGGAAGGAATTCTCCCGCATCATTTTTTTTAATAAGTCCGTTTCCAATCAATGTATTTATTCGGTTCAAGTAAATATCTCTAGAAATACTCAGCACGTCCAAAATTTCTTCTTCGGGTATTCTGTGATGAAGCAGAACCAGTATTTGCCTTAGGCTGTCGCTCTCAAGCTGGCTCATCGGTTTTGATTTATCGAATGAAATAAAATATGATTCATATTTATTGTTTAGAATTTCCTTTGCACTCTTTTTACTGCTGCATCCCGCAAAAGCTATTACAAGCAACAAAACGGCTAAATAAAAAATATTTTTCATTATTAATCCTTTCTTCCAATCAACAGGCTCCAGCCAAAGCTGCTATCCTTTTTTTCAACATTTGTAATGCCGGCAGAATTAAACCACTCGGTCATTTCGTTAAGAGTGAATGTATCTCCCCGCTGAGTACCAACTAGCATATTGAGAGCAAACATAGCTCCCCCCTTCGGTTCAATTCTATCTTCATTCATTATCCAATCTTTAATAATAATTTGCCCCCCGCTTGATAACGCCTGGCTGCATTTTTTAATAAGCTCACGGTTTTCGTCGTAACTGTTTATGTGTACAATTGCCGAGAGGAAAATCATATCGTACTCTGTTGCAAAATCGTCGTTGTTATAATCCCCTTCAAGAAATTGAATTCTATTTTTATTTGCGCACTCTTCAACATAATTTTTAGCTAAAGAAATTACAGAAGGCAAGTCGAAAATAACCGATTCTAGATTTTTATTGCTGTCAACAAATGCCATCGAAAACGCACCAGAGCCACCTCCTATATCCAGCACTCTTTTTACATTAGTTAAATTGAGCATAAGAACAACAAATTTAGCTTCTTTTACGGCGCGGTAATGCATTGCGGCAATAAAGTATTTAGTCCATTCATTAGAACTTTGTTCCTTTTTAAAAACTGCCGTTCCCTCTTTTACACATTCGGTTAAGGTTCCCCAGCTTTTCCACATCTCGTTGGAATGAAGAAGCCCTCCCATATATTCCGGTTTTCCTTTAACCAAATAGAGTGATGCTTCTTCGGAATTATAAAATTTGCCCCGTTTCTTTTTCAAAAAACCTATTGCCACAAGCGAATTCATTAACCTGTCTGTAGCTCTAATATCTGCATCAATTGCATGTGCAACTTCTTCCGAAGGAAGTAAATGCTTATCCAGCACTGTAAAAATATTTAATTCAACAGCGGTTAAAATTATTCGGCTTACCTGAAAAGAATTAGCCAGTTCTCTAATTCTGTTTGGCGATAGAACATCGTTAGTTTCATTCATATAGCAATCTATTTTTGTTTCTATATTCTTCTTCTAAATCCTTCTCCCAAAACTTCATGCACATTCGATAGAATTACAAATGCCTTGGGGTCAACCTCCCGAACAATATCAACAAGTTTGGTTACTTCACGTAAGGGCACAACCGTCATAAGCATCTCTCTTTGAACATTCATATAAGCCCCTTTAGTATTTACCATTGTAACGCCTCGCCCCATTTCTTTTAAAACATTCTCTGCAATTTCATCAAATTTATCCGAAATAATGTATGCCGCGCGAGCGTAATCAAAACCATCTATAATAACATCAATAAGTTTGGATGAAATAAAAAGGAGGAACAATGCGTATAGAGTTAAAGATAGAGCAGGTTTATCCGGAGATAAATCTTTTAACTGAATTATAATTCCCGCGAATGCAATCACAAAAAAATCTGTAAACATAATGGATTGCCCAGGTTTAATTCCAAAACGTTTGTGCATAATTGATGCGATAATATCGGAGCCAGCAGTTGTACCCTTGAACTTGAAGATTATTCCCAATCCAACTCCTAAAAGAACAGAGCCGATCAATATTAAAAACAGAAAATCGTTCTTTAGCAAATCTTGAATTGTAGATGAATCTTGCAAACGGATATTTTCAAAACCTGGAATGTCTCCTCTAAAAAAATCTATAAAGAATGAATTAAGTGAGAAGCCAACAAAAGTTCTTAAGCCAAACTGCTTTCCTAATTCCTTCATTCCCCAAATAAACAAAGGAATGTTTAACGCCCACATTAAAATACCAACTGGAACTTTGTTTCCCGAGAGATAATGAAACGCCATTGCTAGACCGCTAACCCCTCCCGGAACTACTTTCGCGTCCACCAAAAATATTCCTATTCCAATTGCCATAATTGCAGATCCCAACGCTATTGCCAAGTAATCTATAATTGGAAATTTCTTTAAAAACTTTTTCATGTTTATCCCTATTATTTTATATGGAAAGATAAGGAGAGTTAGGTGCTATTGAAATATTGAATTAGAGAGAATTTTATTTATGAGGAAATGCCTAAAGCTTTCCATTCTTATAAAGCATTTGTGTTTTTACGCGAAGCAATTGTCTTTCGATTATAAGATCTGCCAGCATATCCGGAATGTGGGTTTTGTCTTTTGAATTCAATATTTCTCTTACCTTCGATTCATTTACATCAATTCTGTACATACTATTTAAAAATCGGTCGTAATTTTTTGCCATCAGGTCTTTTACTTTAGCAATTAGGTGGTTTCGTATTAGCTCTGCATTATTAACCGCGGGAAGATTATCCTTTTCCAAATAGAAATCTTTTTCGAGCTTATCTACTAATCCGGGCAAAAGATCTTGCTGTTCCAATTACAATATTCCTTTTTAGATTAGTTGTAATATAAAAAAAAGCCCCCTCTTTTGGAGAGGGGGTTTAGGGTAAGCTTAATATTTATATTTGAGCCACTTTACAACTTCACTCCATTTAGGTTTTTTACCTGTTCGTAAAATACCCACTTTATAAATTTTGCCTGCAAGAGGAAAAACCGCAAAGAGTGTTAGAATGTTTATAAGAATTGCTGCTGCTTGCTGCCATATAGGCACTTCTACTATTGCCAAGCGTGCAGGCATTACCATAACAGCTGCAAATGGAAACATTGATGCAATTTCGACATAAGGCTTATTTGGATTTTCCATCATCGAAAAGGCAATGAAGAAAGGAATTATTATTAAAAACATTAATGGCATCTGAGCAGTTGATGCATCCTGAGGGTTATCGAATATTGAACCTACAGTTGCAAACAAACTAACAAACAATAACAAACCAACAAAAAAGTTAATTAGTACATAAACTACCAATTCCGGTTTTACATTTAGTGTAACTTCGGGGGGTAAAGCAATTAATGCAGAAGAGGATACAGCCAGAATTGTTCCAAGCCAAACAGCCATTTGCGCAGCACCTGTAATTGCGGATCCCAAAATTTTTCCTGTCATTAATTCTTTTGGACTTACCGAAGAAAGAATAACCTCAACAACTTTACTTCCCTTTTCTTCAATAACAGATTGAAGTGTTGTTTGCCCAATCATTAAAAGGCTCATGTAAAGAAGGAAGGTGAAGGCGTATGCAATAATTAAATTACCATATCCTTCTTTTGCAACTCCTTCATCTTTAGATACTTTGAAGCCTGTAAAGTCTACTCCTATTCTCGCAAATTCCAAATCCTCTTTCGACATAGATTTTTCTTTAAAGAAATTAGAAAGGAATACTTCGTTAATTGGTCTTTCAAGCTCTCGCGAAAGGGAAATATTCTGAGGAGATTTTGAATAGTATTCTACTTTTTTATCTTTAAGCGCTGTTGAAGGTATAAATATTATTCCCGTCAGGGTTTCATTTAGAATAACATCTTTACGGCTCTCCAAGTGGTTTTTGTATTCTTCTTTTGTCATAGATAGATAAGTAAATGAATACTTCTTTTCGGTAACAAAAGTTTTTGATTGAAACTCGGTTTTAAAATCTTCGAGCATCTTGCCATCTTCAACCACTAAATCGAAACTAAGATTTTTGCTTTCTGTTGAAAATAGAAGAGCCTGAACTCCACCGAATACTATTATAATTCCGGGAATCATCAGTGTCATTATTATAAAGGCTTTGGAAAGAAGTTTTTCGCGAAGCTCTCTTTTTACTATAGATAATAATCTGTTATTAAACATTGCGTACCTCCTTACCGTTAGTGCCCTCTTCATGTCCGGCAAGTTCTATAAAAATTTCTTGAAGCGAAATATCGTTGGCGTCAAATCTTTTAACTACAATATTTCTTTCCACAAGCAGCTTTAATAATTGCTGAGCTTGATTAGATTCTTTTAATCTTATACCCGTTGTGTTACCATAGTTTTCAATTTTATCGACAATTGAATTCCCATTAAGAAAAGAGAGATCACCTTCGTAAGTTAAGCTAACATTCTTTTGAGCATACTTCGATTTTATTTCGCTTAGCGAGCCCTTTAAAATTATTTTTCCATGATTTATCATAGCAATATGATCGCACATCTTTTCGGCAAATTCCATTAAGTGAGTTGAAAAGATTATCACCTTTCCTTTTGCTTTCATTTCAAGAATAATATCTTTAAGAAGATTTGTATTAACGGGATCCAATCCGCTGAAAGGTTCATCAAGAACAATAAAATCTGGTTCGTGAAGAATAGTGCTTATGAACTGAACTTTTTGCTGGTTACCTTTTGAAAGATCTTCAATTTTCGAAAGGCGTCTGTCGTATAAGTCGAAACGCTTTAAATAATCTTCGGCCTTTTTTGTTACTTCTCTTCCAGTTTTGCCTTTTAATTCGGCAAAGTATAAAAGAGTTTCCAATACCTTCATTTTTTTGTAAAGACCTCTTTCTTCGGGCAAGTAACCAACACGGTTCTTAAAATCTTGCCCAACTTTTGCACCTTTTAAAACAACATCTCCGCTATCCGGTAAATAAATTCCCATCATCATTCTTAGAGTAGTTGTTTTTCCGGCACCGTTTCTTCCAATTAACCCAAATATAGAACCATCGGGCACTTCGAAAGAAGCATTATCCACCGCAACAACTTTATCGAATGTTTTGGTTAGATTTTTTACTTCAAGTGAATACATTTATTCCCTCTATTGTGTTAAAAAAATTTCCCTTCGGATGGGTGTTTGGAAGCACCCATTTTTTAGTCTCCATTTTGACGAATGGAAAGATAGAATGTTAACCAAATATATGTAAGAGAAAAATATATTTTTAAGGGGGTGGATTAAGCTATTTAAGAGCCTTTTTCCAGTATTCCAATTGTTTTTGTACTTCGGCAAAGGAGGTTGACCCTTGCGATTTTTTGTTTTGTATAGAAGCTTTGGCAGTTAGACGTTGGTAAACATCCTCTTCAAATTTTGTGGAGATTTGCTTGTACTGGGCAAGTGTAAGTTGATTTAGCTTAAGCTTCTTTTCGGTACATATTATAATTATATGTCCAACAAATTCGTGAGCTTTTCTAAATGGAACATCCTTCATTACAAGATAATCTACAAGTTCGGTAGATAAAGAAAGATCTCCGTTAAGTTCTTCTTCGAATCTCTCCTTGTGAAAATGAATGTTGTTAATTAGTCCGCTCATTAATTGCAAGCTGTCACAAGTTGTTTCGAATGCTTCGAGAAGATGAAATTTATCTTCCTGCATATCTCGGTTATACGAAAGGGGAAGACCTTTCATAATTGTAAGTATGCCAATAAGAGATCCATAAACACGTCCTACTTTTCCGCGCACTAATTCCGCTATGTCGGGATTTTTCTTTTGGGGCATTAAGCTGCTTCCGGTAGAAAAAGAATCCTCTATTGTTATAAGACCAAACTCTTGAGTGTTCCACAAAATAATTTCTTCGGCTAGCCGGCTTAAATGCATCATTATAATTGAACATGTGCTTATCAATTCAATAAGCACATCTCTATCGCTAATTGCATCAATAGAATTTTCTATTACTCCGTTCATTCCCAACAACTTTGCGGAGTATTGTCTGTCTATAGCAATTGATGTTCCGGAAAGCGCGGCGGCACCAAGAGGTGAAACATTTACACGCTTAGAGCAATCAATAAGTCTTTCGTTATCTCTTTGAAGCATAGAAACATAGGCCAGTAATTGATGCGCTAATAAAATAGGCTGCGCTCTTTGCAAATGAGTGTAGCCTGGAATTATTGCCGATTTGTTTTTAACAGCCTGCTTAAATAGTGACTTTTGCAATTCCTTTATAGCCTTGGAAAGACTAGCAATAATTTTTTTCATGTATAATCTTTCATCCAAAGCAACTTGGTCGTTACGGCTTCGGGCAGTATGCAAACGTTTACCACGCTCCCCAATTTTTTCTACAAGTCTTTCTTCAATTAAGGAATGAATATCTTCCTTTCGCCAATCTAATTTTAACTTGCCGCTGGCAATTTCATTTCTAATTTCTTCCAATCCCTTAAGAATTGCATTACCGTCTGATGATGAAACAATTTTTTGCTTCATCAACATTTTTACATGAGCTTTACTTCCATCAATGTCTTCGTTAAAAAGCTTTCCATCTATATCAATTGAAGAGGAAAATTTCAACGCGTTTTCGTCAAGTTTACTTTTAAATCTGCTGTTCCACAAAGCCATTACGCAACCGCACTTTTATTATTTTCTTTTGCTTTCTTTGTTACTCTGTTGTATGTCTTTAAAGATAGTCCATAAATTTTTATAAATCCTTCCGAAGCTTTATGATCGAACTGATCTTCGGCAGTATAAGTTGCCAAAAGAGGATCGTAAAGAGAATACACGGAAGTTCTTCCGGCAACTCTTAAAGAACCTTTGTACAAACGAACTTGAACAATTCCGGTAACTCTTTCTTGAGTTTTATCTACAAACGCCTGCAAAGCTTCTTTTAAAGGAGAGAACCATTGCCCGTTATAAATCAACAACGAAAATTCTTTTTCGATATTATACTTATAGTGCATTACAGATTTTTCAAGCGTAATTCTTTCCAATTCCTTATGTGCAAAATGAAGTATTGATGCCGCGGGGGCTTCGTAAACTTCGCGACTCTTTATACCTACCAATCTATTTTCAATCAAATCAATTCTACCAATACCATGCTTAGCGCCAATTGAATTTAATTCTTTAACCAATGCAATGCTTTCCATTTCTTGATTGTTTAACGAAACAGGAATTCCATTTACAAATTCAACGGTAACCATTTCTCCTTCATCGGGTGCATTTTCGGGAGAAGTAGTTGATTGATATGCATCGGCCGGAGGCTCTACCATTGGATCTTCCAATACTCCGCATTCAATACTTGTTCCCCACAAATTTTCATCAATTGAATAGGGAGAACTTTTAGTAGCATTAATTGGAATATCGTTAGCAGTTGCATAATCAATTTCTTCTTCACGGCTTTTAAATTCCCAATCTCTTAATGGCGCAATAATTTTAAGGTCCGGAGCCAAAGCGCCAACTGAAACTTCAAATCGCACTTGATCGTTTCCTTTTCCGGTACACCCGTGAGCAACCATATTTGCCCCCTCTTTCCTAGCAATATCAACCAAAGTTTTTGCAAGCAGCGGCCTGCCAATAGAAGTTGCCATTGGATAAGCTTCCTCGTACATAGCACCGGCTTTTAACGAGGGCCAAACATATTCTTCTAAAAATTCTTTACGTAAATCCACCATATATACTTTTGATGCACCGGCCTTTGTAGCTTTTTGCTCAAGACCAATAATTTCTTTGGTTTGACCAAGAAATCCGGTGAACGTAATTATTTCAGCGTCATATTTTTTCTTTAACCAATGAACCATTACGGAAGTGTCTAATCCTCCCGAATACGCAACTACTATTTTGTTCTTTGCCACTATATTACTCCTAATATTTCTTTAATTGTTTTTAAACATTTTTTTATATGCACAACAGATTTTGGAATTACGGCAATAGTATCGTCGCCGGCAATTGTTCCTAGTACTTCGGAATCTTTATGTCTATCTATTAACAAAGCCACACCTTGAGCTCTTCCGGGATATGTTTTAATTACTATTAACTGCTCGTTCGAATCGATAGAAATAATTTCTTCGGCCACGTGAAATCTTAGAGCATTTTCATCTCCCGTAGCGCCTATTTTGTAAACAAATCCGTTTGCAGTTGGAACACGAACAATTCCCAGTTCGGTTAAATCGCGCGACAATGTAGCCTGTGTTACATCAATATTATTCTTGTGCAGTTCCTTTACTAATTCCGTATGGTTTGCAAATTCTTTTGCAGCAATTAATTTTTTAATAAGCAGATGTCGCTTTTGAATTTCTTCTAACTTTTTGCTCATAACTTATCCTTTAATGTGTTTAGTAAATTTTAATGAAGCTGTTTTACTAAAACTAATCATTAACTATCTCCGTTCCAATTCCCTCTTTTGTAAATATTTCCAAAAGTAGCGCGTGAGGCGCTCTTCCATCTATAATATGAACTTTGTTTACTCCGGATTCTAATGCTGCAAGCGCGGATTCAACTTTTGGAATCATTCCTCCGCTTATTATTCCTTCTTCAATATATTTCATTGCCGTTTCCGAAGTTAAATGGGAAAGTAGATTTCCGTTTGCCTTAACTCCTTCTATATCCGTTATGTAAACCAGCTTCTCCGCTTCAATAGATGCTGCAATTGGACCGGCAGCTACATCTGCATTTACATTATACACTGTTCCTTTTTCGTCTGTACCAATAGGCGCAATTACCGGAAGAAAATTTTCATTCAAAAGTTTTGTAATTAGCTGCGGATTTACATTTGTAACTTTTCCTACAAGTCCAAGCTTATCGTTCATCTGTTTTACCTTAATCATGTTAGCATCAATACCGCTAACTCCAACCGCATTACCTCCGAATACATTAATTCTTCTTACTATGTCTTTATTTATTTGTCCTGCCAAAACCATTTGAACCACATCTCTCATTTTTTCGTCTGTGTATCTTTGACCGTCAACAAATTTTGTTTCCACTTCCAGTTTTTCGGCAACGGACGTAATTTCTTTTCCACCGCCGTGAACAATCACCACTTTAATTCCAATTTTTTTTAGAAGCGTTACATCCTGCGCAATCATTTCTTTTAACGCTTCGTTTTGCATTACTGCGCCTCCATATTTTACAACAAATATTTTTTGTTCAAACTGTTGTATGTATGGAAGGGCTTCAATAAGCACTTCTTCTTTACTGAACATTTGTTCTGTCAACTGCGGTAGCTCCCGTTTATCTTAACATACTCTTCCGAAAAATCGCACGTCCAGCATGTTGATGAGCATTGGCCAATATTAAGATTTATTTCCAGATCAATCTTTTTTGCTTTCAAGGTTTTGTTAGCTTCAAGAATTGGCAAGGTTACTATATAATTTTTGTGAAGAATTGCTGTTCCATTAATAATTATTTCCAACTTTGCGGGATCGAATTCAATTCCCGAATAACCAACTGCGGCAATAATTCTTCCCCAGTTTGCATCTTCTCCGTGCATTGCAGTTTTAACAAGAGGAGACAGTGCAACAGCCTTACCTGCTTTTGCCGCGTCTTGGATTGTTGGAGCTCCTTTAACAGTTATTTCAATAAGCTTTGTAGCTCCTTCTCCATCAATTACAATATCCAAAGAAAGTTTTTTTAGTACATCAAAAAGAGCTGTTTCAAACTTTGCAAACGATTCTGTGTTTTCGTTAACATAAACTCCGGAGGCTCCGTTGGCAAGAGCTATTACCATATCGTTAGTGCTGGTATCTCCATCAACAATAATCTTATTAAAAGTTTTGTCAACTACCCTTTTTAATAAGGATTGAAAAATATTTTTTTCAATTCCGGCATCTGTTAAAACAAACCCAAGCATTGTTGCCATATTGGGGTGAATCATTCCAGATCCTTTTGCCATTGCGTAAATAGTAATTTCTTTTTTCTCAATTGAGAATGATGAGGAGATTGTTTTTACGAATGTATCCGTTGTTAAAATTGCTTCTGCAGCTTCGGGCAATCCACTTGCCACCAGCGAATCTTTTGCTTTGCTTATTCCTGTAATAATTTTATCCATCGGCAATTGTTCGCCAATTACTCCGGTAGATGCAACAAACACTTGTTCCGGCTTAACACCTATTGCTTCTGCAGTTACATTTGCCATTGTTACAGAGTTTGCATAGCCTTCATCACCTGTACAGGCATTTGCATTACCGCTATTAACAATAATAGCTTTAAAATTATTACTTACAGCTAAATGCTTTTTGCTTAATAAAACCGGGGCCGCCTGAACTTTATTCAATGTAAAAACGGCAGCGGCACTTGCTTCTGTTTCCGAAACAATAAGAGCTAAGTCCTTTTTTTGTCTTTTAATACCGCAATGAATTCCAGATGCAATAAAACCTTTGGGAAGTTTATTGCTATTTATATTTTCATTTATCAATTCCAACTTGTAATTCCTTTTGTTTCTTTTAGTCCAAACATTATGTTCATATTTTGAATTGCCTGACCCGCAGCCCCTTTTAGCAAATTATCTATTGCCGAAAAAAGCACAAGCGTTCCATCATCACTTAAGTGAAATGAGATGTCGCAAAAGTTGGTGTTTATCACGTTTTTTAGTTCGGGAATTTGGGGTGTGGTTACTCTTACATAAGTTTTGTTTTTGTAAGAGGTGCTTAACGACTCTTCAATTCTTTGTGATGTAATACCGCTTTTAACCGAGGTATGAATTGTTGTGTAAATTCCCCGGGTAATTGGAAGCAAATGGGGAACAAACGAAACAGAAACAGATGAGTTCGAAAATTTTCCTAAATAATTATTTATTTCGGGTATATGCTGATGACTGCCAACCTTATAGGCTCTTACACTTTCGTTGACTTCGCTAAAAAGCATGTTTGCATTAAGAGATTTACCGGCGCCGGAAGTACCGCTATAAGAGGTTATATAGATTTTGCTTTCATCTATTAATTCATTTATTAAAAGGGGAATTAAGGGCAATAAAACACTTGTTGGGTAGCAGCCCGGATTTGCAATAAGTTTTGCATGCTTGATGGATTTGTAATTCCACTCAGCTAATCCGTAAACAGATTCCGATAGTAATTCCTTTGCTGTATGTTCATGCTTATAATATTGATTGTATTCTTCGGCATTCTTTAATCTAAAGTCGCCCCCAAGGTCAATTACTTTACAATTTTCTTTTATGCACTCCCCTGCAATTTTCATCGATTCACCGGATGGAAGAGCTATAAAAACAACATCTACACCCTTAATTTCGTTTGGACTGAACGCCTTTATTTGTGCAGAGAAAATGTTTTTTAAGGATGGATGCACTTCTTCAATATTCTGTCCCACCGAGGAATTTCCAAATACCGAAACAAGTTCCACGTCCGGATGAGAAACCAATAGTTTTACCAGTTCCAATCCGGAATAACCCGCTGCTCCTATAACTGCTGCCTTTAACAATACAACTCTTCCAATTCTTATGCATAAACATACAAGTTTATGCATAAATATCCAAATAATTAGCTGTGATATTTAAAACAAAAAACCCCGTTATGCCGGGGTCTTTTGTTTTACGTTATAATATGTTGACAATTATTCTATCTTGCTAGCCGGCATCTCTCTTCCGCCTTGATTTAATATGAGCTTAGTAACTTTTCCGTTTTCTTTTATAAACTCAACTTTAGCCTCTACAACCTTCAAATAGAATTTAGTTTCAGATTCGGGAAAGATTTCGAACTTGGGCTGGCCTGTTGCCTGTGCATAAATATGTTTATCGGCAACAGTTATTTCTATAATAAAGTTTGGAGCCAATTGATATTTACCCACATAACTATTCAGTACCTCTTGTGAAACATCGGCATCTTTGGTTGTTTCTACATTTACTCCTAAGTCTTTAAGAGTTTTTGCTATTGCTGCATTCTTAGGATCTAATTCAAAAGCCTTTTTGTAGTTTGTAATAGCTTCTTCTTTTAATCCCTTCTTAAGCAATGCTTCACCATAACTGTCGTACACATTTGCAGATTTTGGGAAGGCTTCTATATTTAGTTTGAAAACCGCCAAGGCTTTTTCAATTTGATTTTTGCCCAAATATGAATATCCAAGAGTATTCATATCTGCTTCTCTAAGTCTATACTCTTCTTTTAATTCTTTCATCTGCATAAACTTTGCCGTTGCCTTTTCAATTCCCTCTTTATCTAATAATTCGGCAAAAGTATTTACTAAAGATTTTGGAGGATTTGCCGCTTCTTTACCATTTAATAAATCAATTATTTTTGTGGTCATTTCGTTTAATGGTGCACCGCCGGCATTGCTAAACAGCACTACAACCTGCCCCTTCTTTGGAATAATGTAATTGATTGTGTTAAAACCATTAATTCCGCCGCCATGAGTAACAACATCATATTCTACATCTTTAATTTTGGTTTTGGTTATAAGCCAACCGTAACCATATTTAGCACCTAAGCCATCTACACGAGGATAAAATATTTCATCAAGCGTTTTTTTAGAGGCTAATTTCTCGGTCTGCAAAGCTTTATCCCAAATCAACAAATCTTCTACTGTTGAATACATTGAACCAGCTGCGTATGGCAAAGACATATCCAAAAATTCGGAATTTACATAGCCATTACCTTGTCTTTCGTATCCCGTTGCTCTTTTAAGCAAAATTGGATCGTGAGTATCGTAGCCGCTGTTTTTCATTCCCAAAGGATCGAAAATATTTTTTTGTAATGCTTCGGCATAGGTAATGCCCATTACTTTTTCTATTATAGCGCCTAAAATAAAATAGCCGCTGTTATTGTAAACTAATTTTGAGCCTGGAGTAAATTCCAAATCGCCGCTGCAAAATTCCTTTACAAAGTCATCCGGTTTGTAGTACTGGCGCATAACCTTTGCTCTAAAATCGGGTCTGTTTGTATAACTTGGAATTCCAGAAGTATGGATAAGGAGCATTTCGATTGTAATTTTATCGCCGGTATCTTTTCTATAATATGGAAGATAATCGGTTATTTTGCCGTCAAGCTTAATTTTACCTTTTTCTACCAGCTGCATAATTAACATAGAAGTAAACTGCTTTGTAATTGAACCAATTCTGTGTTTGGTATCTGCGGCATTTGGAATGTTCCATTCAAAATTTGCAGATCCGTAACCTTTTTTTAGAACAACATTAAAGTTATCTGCAACCAACGCGCTGCCGTTAAAATAACCATATTCGTTGTACTTTTTAATTAGGTTATCAATTTTACTTGATGAAGATTGTGATGAAATAATTTGTGGAACTAGAATTGCTAACAATAAAAATAAAATGAAATGTTTTTTCATAAACCCTTCCTCTTGTGTGCTTATTTAGACTCGTATTACTTTTAGAAGTTACAAAAATTTATTTTAGAATTTATCAGGATCTGAATATAAAATAAACAGCCCCAATTAAGCATAAACCGGCGTAAATATAGTCCGTTTTAAATGGCTGCTTCATATAAAGTATTGCAAAGGGAACAAACATACTAAGGGTTATTACTTCCTGAAGAATTTTTAGTTGTGAAATGGAAAGTTCGGAATATCCAATTCTGTTTGCAGGAACCTGCAGCATATATTCAAACAGAGCAATGCCCCAGCTTATAAAAGCGGCAATGTACCACTTTTTGTCGCTAAGGTTTTTTAGATGTCCGTACCAGGCAAAGGTCATAAATAAGTTAGAAAGAATCAGAAGAAATGATGTTCGGATTATTACAGGTAAGTTTATAAAGTAATCTAGCATAAAATTCCAATATTTTTAGGGACAAATATAAGGAATGTAATAAAGCCTAGATAAGATTTGAGATTAGATATGAAGGATAATTATAGAACGCGGATGACGCGGATAGTGCGGATTAAAACAGATTTAATCCGCGATAATCTGCTAAATCCGCGTTATCAGCGTTCTATTTATTTTTATTGTTCCTCACTTTTATCCGGTATGAATTCTAAAATGTCGCCGGGCTGGCAATCCAGCACTGTGCAAATTGACTCCAATGTAGAAAAACGAATTGCCTTAGCCTTTTCGGTTTTTAAGATGGAAAGATTTGCCATTGTTATTCCCACCTTTTCGGCAAGTTCGGTTAAGTTCATCTTCCGCTTAGCCATCATTACATCTAAATTTATTCTTATCATAATTGTCTCACACGGTTAAATCGTTTTCTTGTTTTAGTTTATATCCTCTTTGGTAAGCTTCTGAAACTATAATAACTAAGCTGCCAAGAATTATTTCGTTAATTGAATTAAATAAACTAAAAATCAATTCTGTTTTGTAATTGCTTGGGTTTCTGTTTGTAGAAAGAGCATTTATAAATACAGTAATAAGAGGTGTTATAATTATTATTGCGCCTATAATTTTAATGGTATTTGCATGTATTTTATTAAATGGATTATCAATGATAATGCTATAAACAACAACTAAACTCAACAAAGCTGTTATTGATCTTAAAAGTACTTTTGCATAAATATCAATCTGGAGCAAATAATATTCTTGTGGAAAATTTCCCATTTGAATTTGTAGCATTATTAAGGCAATAATTGCATATGTAAGCAGCATAACAAAGAATGTTGAAATAAATGGATGATTTCTAAAATTTATTACCCAGCTATTGTAACTAAAAATATTTTTTAGGTTTTTCATTTTCCCCTCACACGGTTAAGTCGTTTTCTTGTTTAATCGCAGATGCATATATAAGCACTCTGCCAATTGTATATATTAATGTTCCAATTACCATATGAATATTGAAAAGTAATCCAAAAATTCCACCAATAATTGTTTCAATATGAAATGGCTGGTCGATTAATAAATTTCCGATTCGAACAAGTTTTACAGTAATCATATATAGTATGAATAATAAAGCAAGTCGAATTAAAAGATATCCATTTTCAGAAGTTATTAACTTTGACATAGAGAGGTTCTTTGTTAATTTCCAAAGATTGTATATGCCAGCAAATATCGAAAGTTCGAAAACTAAGAACGTAATTTTCGCAAGTCGTGGGTATGGCCACATATCACTAATTCCAATTGAACCATCTGTAAGGGAAATTTTTTTAAAGCTTTTAGCCACTAGCTCAAATGAAGTCGTGCCTATTTCATAAAATAGTAATGCCCAAATATAAAAGGCAATATGAACACATAAATAGACGCTAATTACATAAAATGGCAGTTTTAATAAAAAGGTTTTTTTCATTTTCCCCTCACACGGTTAAGTCGTTTTCTTGTTTAATTTTTGCGCCATGAATTATTATTTCTCCAAGTACAATTACAAAAAGAGCCAACACAAAAAATGGATGAAAAAGTATTGTGAGTAAGCTTCCAATCTGCGCTAGCACAATTATTTTACCGCCCCCAATTCTTGTTTGCAACAATGTAACTGCTACGCTTACAACTACCGCCCAAACAACCATAAAGAGAGTCAATAGTACTCCAACAAATTTCAAATTTTTCCCATTATCTTCAGAAAATGGATTGCCGTCAAAAGTATTTTTAATGAACTTTGTAAGTTTTTTAAGAGCAATAAAAATACCCGCGGCAGCAAGTATATTAATTGCAATAGCTAAGAACTTTAAAGGTGTTGTAACCTCAAACGAAACATTATGTAACTTTAATGAGTCGAGGAATTTGAAAAACCCAAGTGCATCATATGAACTAAGATCTGCCCCTTTAGATGGTATAATTAATTGCCAAGCATAAAATAGAATAAAAAAGAAAGGGAATACCTTGTAGAATAAATCCAGGTAGGCATAAACTGTTTTCACTAAATAATTATCTTTCAACGCTTTCACACACCCTCCAAAATGTTGATTATTTCTTTTAACAACCTAAAGAATGTTTTTCCTTTTGTCAAGATATTTTTATTGTTTATCGATATATATTTTCTGTTTATCCGGTTAATGTTGATAATTCGGAGAAGATAGTCTAGTTTTGGTTCATCAATAAAATCATTTGAGGAAGTATGAAAAAGACAATATTATTGGTATTAATTGGCAAGAGAAAAGAGGAAGCCGTTAAAGTTCAGAAAATTTTAACAGGCTGGGGATGTTTAATTAAAACCCGTTTAGGAATTCATGACGGTGTTTTAGATAATTGTTCCGATTCCGGATTGCTGATATTAGAAATGGTTGGAACAGATGAACAGAATCAGGAAATTGCACGCAAGCTTTCGGTATTGCCGGGTGTGTCTTCCAAATTGGTTGAGTTGGAAGTTGCTTAACAATTTTTAATAGAACGCGGATGACGCTGATCAAGCGGATTTAAACGGATTCAATCCACGTCATCTGCGTTCCATTTTATTTATTTCTTTTCAGGCTTATCTACTTTTAAAATAATTTCTCTCTTCTTGCCGTCGCTTTCAAATTCTAGAAGGTATTCTCCCTTTTGAATGTATGCTTTATCTTTTGCATCACTGCGCAAATTCCATGAACCAAAATTCATTCCGGCTAAACAAGGCATTTTAATTTCATTTACTTTTGTTCCGGCAGAATCCAATATTGCAATGTTTAACTCCTGATTACTCTTAACAAAGAATCCAAACTTAGCTGCCTTGGGTTGCGACCATCTCGATTTTGGATTTTGTGGAAGCATTCCATTTTCGGTTTTAATTACAAAGTAATCTTTCTGCAAATCTTCTTCACCTAATTTTTGAAGCGGTTCAATATCAAGCGCCCAAACTCCGCGGCCATGAGTTCCAATTACCATTACGTTATCGCGGGTTTGAATTGCAAGATCGTGAACATATGTTGTTGGAAGTTTGCCTGGCAATGTATGCCAACTTTTGCCCTGATTGAACGAAACGTAAACCCCAAAATCGTTTCCTACATATAAAATATTTTTGTTAATAGGATCTTCCTTAATAACATTTATAGGTCCGGTTGGAAGATTATTAACAATGCTAACCCATGTATCTCCGTTGTCTGTAGATTTCCACAAGTATGGAGTAAAGTCATCATCCCGTTTTCCATTCTGACTCATGTAAACGGTATTAACATCGTAAGCGCTAGCAACAAGCTCGCTAACCCATTTACCGTAAGGCAATCCTTTTACAATTTCTTTCCAATTCTTCCCATCATCTTTAGTAACATGAACTCTTCCATCATCTGTTCCGGCGTAAATTAATCCCGCGCGCAATGGAGATTCCGCAATCGAAAAAATTGTTTGATATGGAATATCGCCGCTCTTGTTAGGATCGTTGTATGTTAAATCTCCGCTAATCCTTTCCCAGCTATCTCCTTGATTGGTAGTTTTGAAAACATACTGAAAGCCCATGTAGAGATGATTGGGATTGTATTTGGAAATTATAAATGGAGCTAGCCATTGACCGCGAAGCTTCGGTTCATTTTTTGCGATAGTAGGCATAATATCTTTGCTTTCATCTGTCTTAACATTTGTTCTTGAAATGGAGCCGTAAAAACTTGCTGCGTAAACAATATCCTGATTAGTAGGATCAATTTGATGAATGCTTCCTTCCCAACCCGGAGCGCGTTTAAATTTTTGAGCAGGAATGTTATCTCTTCCGCGGCTTAAATCTACAACTCCTGTATAGCTTCCATGATCTTGCACAGAGCCGTAAACATTGAACGGTTTAGACATATCGACTGCAATGTTAAAAAACTGCACCAATGGAAAATTATCTAAAAACTCGCGCCATGTTTTTCCGCTATCGTAACTAACAACAACTCCGCCGTCGTTAACTTCAACCATGTAATTATTATTGTCCGGATCAATCCACAGTCCATGCATATCTCCATGGAAATCTCCAATTTCTTTGAAAGTCTTTCCACCGTCGGTGGATTCATTCAATCCAAGCCCCATAACAAAAATTCTATTTTCATCTGTGGGATCAACAGTAATTTGACCGAACACCCATCCGTATGTTGCCGCAAGCCCTTCCATAAATTCATTCTTTTCACTTACCTGATTCCAAGTGTTCCCCTTGTCGTCCGTTCTAAAAACTGTTGCCCCTTTAATTACTCCACCTTTGGGACGTCCGTAGGAATCGGTATTTTCTTCATCGGTATTCTCGCGCGATATTTCATAATTATCAACAAAAGCATAAAGCACATTTGGATTTGAACGTGCAATATGAATTCCTATTCTTCCGCGGAATTTTGCTAATGGTAATCCAACAGAAATTTCCTTCCATGTCTTTCCGGCATCGTCGGAACGATAAATGCTAGAGCCATCATAATCTTTTTCGTTGCGTGGATCGTTCCATTTTTTACGAACGCGCTGCCATGTTGCAACATAAAGCGTGTTGGGATTCTTGTTGTCTATTATTAAATCTATAACTCCGGTTTTTTCATTTTTGTAAAAAACTTTTTCCCATGTTTTACCTCCATCAACAGTTTTGTATAAACCACGGTCTGTATTATTTGTCCATTCATTACCGCTTGCGGCAACGTAAACTATATCCGGATTTGTAGGATGAATAACAATTCTAGGAATTGTGTTTGTGGCAACAAGCCCCATATGCTGCCAGGTTTTTCCGGCATCTAAAGATTTGAAAACACCAGCCCCCGCATTCGAACTTCTAAAAATATTTGCCTCGCCGGTTCCAATCCAAACTATATCCTGATTTGATGGGGCAATGGTAATATCTCCAATAGATGTTGATGGAGCCTGATCGAATATTGGAATCCAAGTAACACCTTCGTTAGTTGTTTTCCATGCGCCGCCTGTAGCGCCACCAACATAAATTGTATAGTTCTTTCCCTTTGGAGTTGTTACGGCAATATCTGTCATTCTTCCGCTTATATTGGTAGGACCAACAAATTGCCAATTAAGATTTTTGAACAGAGATGCCTCTTTAAGCTTTACATGGTTATCGTACATCTTCATTCTCTGCTCGGCAGAAGTAGATTGTATTATTGTTTGTGCATCAATTGATATAAAAGCTAAAAGGATAATTAATGAAGTGATTTTAAAATGCAGATGATGGTAAAACTTTTTTGCCATAGCCCTTCTCCCATTGGTTTTTAGAAATGCGCTTTAAAATAGGAGATTAATTAACAAAGGGCAGTAAAAATATTTTAGCACTATCTTTTTATTCGAAGAAGAATCTTTGGATCCTTCAATTCCCTTATTGCGTCAGCGGCAATCCATCTAGCGGCTTTTGAATCTATGAGCTGAATTTCCTCGGTAACCTTACGAGCTTCTTTATTTAGATAAATGCTTCGTTTTCCAATTTGACGAAGAGACCAATTCACAGCCTTCTTAACAAAATTTCTTTGATCGGTTGAATACTTTTTTATTAATGGAAAGAATTCCAGGAATTCTTCGTCGTCTCTTTTTTTATGATGCACGGCAACATAAGCCATTAAAGAAAAACCGGCGCGACGAACAAACTCCTCTTTTTTATCTACCCACTCAAATATTTTTTCAATTGCAAAATCGGTCTTCCTAAATAGATTGCTGCATGTGCCGTCGCAAATATCCCACGAGTTAAAATCCTTTACCCATTTATTCATTAGTTGTTTTGTAACCAGTTTAGGATCTGCAATCATGCTAGCAACATGACGAGCCTCGTGATAACCGCTTTGCCAAAGTTCTAAAGCAAGCTGGTGATTTTTTCCAATTCTTTTAGCCAAAGCTCTCATTACCGGCACATTTACACCAAAAGCTTTTTCAACATTAATTCCAAAACGAGTCATTCCTTCCCGGTTTTTCTTCGATCCGTTTTTCTTTAAAATGGAAATTACTTCGTCGACAGTTATTACAATTTGGTTTTTCATTTTAGCTCCAGAATTTATAAATACTGCTTGTAGTCTCTCGCTCTTTTATAAGTTTAACTTCTTCTCCATCAAGAGCAACAACTTTTGGAATTTGTCGGCTGTTATAGCGGGAGACCATACTTAAAGTGTAAGCGCCCGTATCGTGAATTACAAACCAATCCCCCTCGTTAATTATTGGCAAAGAAATTTCTTTTGCCAAAACATCTCCGGCAAAGCAAAGTGGGCCTGCAATTACATACTTATTTGCATCAACTCCCTTTTTAAGTTTTCCCTCTATATTGTATACAGAAAATTCATGATGCCAGTCTCGAGGATGATAAGTTCTTCTTATAAAGAGATCTGCACCAACGTGAATCATTGCGGTGTTAATTTTTTCATCCCTCTTAACATACTCAACCCTAGAAGCGGTGAATGCTGAGTTTGCAAATATCCATCTTCCGAATTCGGTAACTAACAAGTAGGAACCATCGAACAGTTTTGGTAAATTCTTTTTTATCTGGCTTGCATACTCTGCCATGGATAGAGGTTTAATTTCTTTACTGTACGAAACAGGAAAGCCTCCTCCCATGTCAAAAAACTCAATTCGTTTTTTATTGAACTCACTGTTAACTTCTTCGGCAAAATCGTAAACAGTTTTTAATCCTTTAAGAAGAAGCTTTACAGAACAACCCTGAGAACCGGTATGAACATGAACGCCGGTAAGCCATGGATATTTTACGAATGCCTGGACTAATTTATTTTTATACTGCTTAATTGGAACACCAAACTTTGAGTAGTTACCCCCTACGCTTGTAATTTTTATTTTGCCGTTTCCAACCTGGGGATTAATTCTAACTCCAATTCTGCTTTTCGATTTTATTTTTTTAAGTATTGAATCTATTCGTTCCAGTTCCATAAAGCTATCTGCATTAACTGCCACACCTGCTTTAAGAGCAACTTCAAGTTCAGTTAATGTTTTTGCGGGTGAATCGAAAACTATTTTTTGTTTTGGAAATTTTACCTTACTGGCAATAAATAATTCTCCTAACGATGCTACTTCGGCGCCGGTGCCAAGTTCATTCATTTGTTTTAGGATGTTTATTAATGGATTAGCCTTTACTGCGGCACAATGAATAGCATTGGTGGAAAATACTTTTTTGAGCAGTAAAATTCTTTGCTTAATATGGTTCAAATCGTAGACAATTACCGAGGTGTCATCGGAACTAAGATGATTATGGTTAACAAGCTGACGTAATACTTCGCCTATTTTCATTTGAAATAACTTTATTTTTTTTCGAATAATCTTTCAAAGCCATCGTAAGGCACAAGGGGAATAATCTGAAATTTTATTAATCCTTTTTTAACCAATGGCAAAGATTCCGCTATTTGGTGGGCATGAATCTCATCTTTACATTCCAAAATTAGCACTGCCTTATGATCATATTTTGTAAAATAAAAGTCCCTAACAATTCCGCTTTTATACACTTCCCAAAGCCTAATTGCCTCCTCTTTTAAATAAGGCAAAATTGCTTGGTCTTCAACTCCCTCAACAGACTTTTCAATTAACAGTATTTTCATTTAGTCGTCGAACCTAGGATTAATAAAGTTATTGTATATTGATCCGAAAGTAAATGAAAGGCCAATGTTAAAACTATATGTATAATTAGTAGCTATTTCTTTTCTTTGAAGAAGCAATTCTTCCAAAGAAGCGTCGCCGCGGGGAAGAGTAATTTGGTTTGCTATTTTCGAAAAGCTGCATCTCATATCAAGTGAAAGCCCTCTAACTAATTTCCAAGATACATTACCTCTTAAACCTACAGAAAAAAGATCAAAATCGTGCAGGTAGTTTTGCTCGTTTATACTAAGTCCGATGTTTCCCCATGGCTCAATTAATTCCAATGCCAATTCTATCTTGTGACTCCAAAGGGATTCTTTTGTTTTTAAGTAGATTGTTTCCTTTTCGTATTGGTTATGGCGCGAGTTTATTAGGTATTCCAATCTTAGCTGCCGTTGATTCGATTCCGAATAGGGAAAGAAATTATATTCAATTCCGGGTGAAGCGGTAAGACCTAAATCCATATTGCTGTAAGTTGATTTGTTTGCAGAAACCCAAATTCCCCAAGACCAGTTTTCATCAATAGACTTAATGAACGATGTTGAAATGTTTTGGCTTCGAGAGATGCTTGTAAACCTCGAGTCATCGTAGTCGTAATTACTTTCGTTGTATTGTGTAGAAGCATAGATATTTATTTTGGACTGTTCCGTTATTCTATTTGCCGAAATTGATCCACCAAAATTTTTGACGTTTTGTGTTTGCTGCCCGCTAAATGCTGTTGATAGACTGGTTCTGAAAACCCAATTATCCCAACTGTCTGAATTATTAATTTTGGGGGAAACAGAATTCGAATTTTCGAAATTTATTTTCATTTGGCCGGATGCCTTGCTTCTGTACACATAGCGTACTAACCCCGCTTTAAGTGCATCAACCATTTTAATTCTTCTATCATCTTCGGAGTCGACCTGATTTGTGGTGTATTTAATTGTGTCGTTAAGATTAGCAAACTGTTTGTTGCCTATAAAAAGAAGGGAGTATTCCGATCCCCCCGAGCCGGTTCTTTGATCTGTAAAAAGAATATGCACATCTGCGTCCTGCGAATTAACCACATAATTTACAACTGGTATATGCTCTTTAATATAATTTTTATCGCAATGGCAGTCCACATATACACTTGGCGGCTCTCCCATATTTTCGGCTTGTGCATTTAATAGTGTATTTACAAATACTGCCAAAAGAAGTAATACTTTAAGTATGGTTTTCATTGTTAATAATCCTATAGCATAAAAATTCGATTATAAACTTAATTAAAAAGAAGTAGTAACAGAATTGTATTTTATTAAAAATGAGGTAAAAAAAAAGCGCTTGTTATAGCGCTTTTTATTATAAGTAATATTTCTAATTATAAAAAATCATGGTGCTGCCGCCTCCACCGCCAAAGCGGGGATTAACAGCATTGTTAAAAATAGAACCAAATGAATAAGAAATGCTGAAATAAGCATAATAGTTATAAGAGGTTTCTAACTGCTTTCTTCTCAAAAGAACTTCTTCACGGGTGGCTCCTTCAAAAGGCAGTGTAATTTGCTTTCCAACTTTGTAATAATCTGCAGATAGGCTTAACGAAAATCCTTTAAACAATTTTAAGCTTGCAGAAGTAAAAATTCCATAACTGAAATTTTTGAAATCATCTAAATAATTACTTCCTTCCACACCCACACTTATACTTCCCCATGGTTTTACAAAGGATAAAGTAGAGCTTAAATTATGCTGCAGCAAATTTTCGAATTTTTTGAAATAGAAAGTCTCTTCCACATACTTATTATATAAACCGTAAACTTTGTAATCAATTCTTAATTGCCTTTGGTTCGATTCCGAATAAGGAAAGACATTGTATTCTATTCCCGGTGCAACACTAAAAGCAAAACTAATGTTATTGTAAGTAGAAGAATTAGCATTAAGCCAAACTCCCCACGACCAATGACTATCTATTGCTTTGATTAGTGATGCATTTGCGTATTGACTTCTGGTTATATTCAGATAGGACTCTTCACCCAATTCGGTTTCATACTTATATTCGCTTTGATTATAACTGTTGGATAAAGAGAAATTTAACTTAAGATCTTCGGTTGTTCTGTTTGCAGAAATTGATGTAGAGAAATAGAGAGAGTTATAATTTTTTTCGCCATTCATATTTCCGCTTGTACTAACTCTAAACAACCAATTATCCCATGGGTCTTTAATATCCTCTTTTTCTGACGATTGCTGAGGCATTTTAAATGATATGCTCATCTGGTCCGCAATTTTGGATTTAGAAATATATTTTACCAATCCAAGTTTTAATGCCTTTACCAATTTTGCTCTAGTTTCATCCTCGGAATCTGTACCGCTGGTGGCATATTTAATAGTATCTTTAATGCTTGCAAAATCGTTTTCACCAATAAAATATAGTGTATAATCGCTACCATTAGAGCCGGTTCTTTGCGATGTGAATAAAATATGAACATCGGCATCTTTTCTGTCTCGAACATAATTTACAATTGGAATTTGCTCTTTAATATAATTTAGATCGCAATATCCGCAGTCAACAAATATTTTAGGAGCACCTTCTTTTATTGCCGCTCCATTTTGCGCTATGCAAATTGTTGAAAAAGAAACTAATACAAAAACAAACACAAACAGATTTTTAAGCATACAAATCCCCTTCTTTTTTTTTGTTAAGTAATTTTACGCAAATGCTTTTGCTTTACAATACCGTAAACGATGGAATTATTTTAATATTGTATTTTAAATAGACTTTTCAGATGTGTTTTTGTTGCTTCCCCAACAAAATTTTATTTAATAAAGAAATTTGCCCCAAATGATAAACATTGTGTTCCATTAACCCAACCAGCATTTCTCTAAATGTTAATCCGGTTCCCAATTCCAACTCTCTATTATTACCGACCAGTTTTTCAAAATCCTCAAATGGAAATGTTTTTACTAGTTCTATCAATTTTTTATGTGACGATATAATATTTCCTACAATTTCATTCCAATACTCTTTCGTTTCCTTTTCAACTGGGGGCCAATCTCCCACCAAAGGAAGTTTGGCCATATTTCCCTCAAGCCTGCTAGATACTTCCTCAATCCAAGCATAAATATGAAGTGCAATCTCTGCAATAGAGTGAACATTCAAATCTGCTTTTTTAAATGCACGCCTATAATCAATTTGTCCAAGAACTTTTTCGAAGTTCCATCCGTACCAGGGATCCCCCAATATTGGTTTGTTTAACTCTGCAATAAGTTTTTCAATTACGGGATTCATAATTCCATATAGCTTATATATTTTTTAACAAATTAATTTCGAGAGCAGCAAATAACTGCTTTATATTTCATAGCTCTAAGGAAACTGTTACGCCAAAATTTGCAACTGTTCCTCCAAGAATTTCTTTATACTCGGAATCTGTATTAAAGTAAACTTCGGCATATGGTTTTAAGGAAACATTATTTAGCATTTTGTAGCTTAACGATATATTGGAATATATATAATTCAGACCGCTTTTTTTAATTCCAATGTAATATTCATTAAAATTTTCGGTTCCCCAGCCAAATCCCCCGCTTGCATTTAATTCTAACGTTTCACCTAATTCTTTAGTGTAACCAACACTATGATATCCAAACAAATAAGATTTTCCCAATTTTATGTCTGTAGATAAACTTGTTCCTATAGAAAAATCTCCCAAAGAATATTCTCCTGCAAGTGATAATTCAAAAGTACTTTCGGCATCCTGTTGTGGATATGAATAAAATAAAATGTTAGGAGAAAGTGTAAGGTCTCCAAATTCAAAATCGTATTGAACATAAATATCAAACTCGTGATTTTTTACATCGTCATAGGAATCCGACACAACATAGTTACCCCAGAACATCAAAGTCCAATTATTTTGATACATAGTCAGCGAAGGTTGAATTACTAATCCTTCATCATATGTAATTCCTCTCCACAAATATTTGTTTACAAAAAGAGATTCGAACGTAAAGGTTGCCGGTTCGGAATCATTTTGTTTTTCTTGCGATAGCAGAACACCAGAAATTGACATAACACATAGAACGACTAAAAAGAATTTGGCTTTCATTTAACTTTCTCCACAATTTGTGACTAAGTTTCACCTTTTGTTTTCCGAAGAGCACTTTGAATTTGTTGTTTATAATAAAGAACCGCTCTTTATGGCGGCTCTTTTGAATAACTACAATCTATGCATTTCCGAAAATTCTTTTATTCATTATCGTTATATCTTAATATTTTTTAAGAGTCCCCTGTCTCTCTTTCGCTTTTTTGTCCCATTCAACCGCGGTTGTCTTCAAAAAGTCCTCTTTATCTTTTTGCATTTTAGGAATATCGAGACCAATAAACTTTTGTGCTTTTTCTTTAGTAGAAATATCTGGCAAGGCTACCGGGTAACTTACCCCCAGCTTTATTAATACTGTAGCAATTTCTCTTCTTGCCTGTTCCGATTTTTGCAGTGAAGTACCCAATACACGCAAAGCCTCTACCGGTGCATGAAAACCTAATCCGTTTGCTGCTGCAACCCAATCCCATCTCCATTGCGCATGACGAATAGATTTCAACGCCGGTTTCATGTCTGCTTCTTTTGCCCCTTTATCCCACGCCATTTTTGCTTCTATATGAGCTGCGGCCAAAGATTTTTCGGCCAGTCTTCTTAATTCTTCAATTCTGTCTTGACGTTCATGAACATCTCTAAAAAGGTTTTCGGTTTTTTCTCTATGACAGACCTGGCAGGAATTCTCAACATTGTTTAAAGGACTTTGAATATGATGATCTGTAAATTTAACTCCACCTTCTGTTTTGTATGGCATATGGCAATCCACGCACGAAACTCCCCTTTTTGCATGAATACCTGTCATGAATAATTCAAAATCGGGATGCTGAGCTTTAAGCATTGGAGCGCGACTTAACTTGTGTTCCCAGTCCTTAAACTCAATTTCATCAAAATATTTTTCCATGTCATCTGCGCTAAATCCTTTATCCCAAGGAAATGTTAAATAGGCAGCCCCTTCAACCTTCTTTTTATCGAAGTAATACTCAACGTGGCATTGTGCGCAAACCAACGAACGCATTTCGTTATGAGTGAAATCTTTCATATCCTTTCCCTGCCGCTGAAATGCCTCTACAAGAGCTGGCCTGGTAATTCTTAAATCCATTGTTTTAGGATCGTGGCAATCCTGGCAGCCAATTGGATTAACAAAATCGTGTCCTTTTTCTTTCCATGTACCTTTGTAATAATTTACCAGACCATCTTTTGCAATAACTCTTGGAACATCGGTGCTTTTACAAGTCCAGCAAGTTGAGGTTTGAGGACTCTCTACATTTCCTCCGGTTCTCAAGGTCTTTCTAATATCTGTAATTGCGTGACCATGTCCTCTACCTTGATTATAATCCTTCGCAAATGCATAACCTGCCCATAACACAACTAACTCGGGGTATTTTTCCAGATAATCAATTTTTACACTTCCGCCATGCTTGCTGGCAAATGTTGTATCTAAAGTTTTCATATATGTTTCATATTCGCGAGGATAATTTTCTCCCCAAATTTCATTTCGGGGTTCCCACTCCTCAATTTGCTTTACCTGCTGTAAAGTAAAAGACTCGCTTCTTCTTTCAATTATTGACGATGCAAATATTCCCAATGCAAATACCACTAATGTTGTTAAACCAAATACCAACCATACTAATTTCGGTTTCGCTTTAATCATATCTTGAATGGATTTCATTTTCTTTCCTTTCTAATTATTTATTTTTTTTCAATTGCTTTGTTTAGCCAATTTGGAACTACCGGCTCTAAAGCAGGTACATTGGCATATGGTGTAGAAGATAAACTATTTACCCTTCCATGTGGTGTTTCTCTGTGGCAATCCCAGCAAAACTTTTCTGTTTGGTCTTCCACATTTTTATTATTAATTGCTCTTAATGATATAGGATGAATTTGATTTGTGTGACATCTAATGCAATTGTTTTGTACGGCCCTTTTACCGGCATCCTTTATTTGAATTACCTGCGGCTCCCATCTCATTGTAAAATATGTTGCGTGGCGCAGCCCGTCGCTGGCTTTGAATAAATACTTATTTATAAAATTATCTTGTGGTACATGACAATCGTTACAAGTTGCAACTTTTCCGTGGCTGCTTCTTTCCCATGTTGCAAATTGTGGATTCATTACATGACAGTTTACACACGTCCTTGGATTATCCGATGCATAAGATATTGCGTTAGATATATATACAACATATATAGCTTGTCCCGAAAAAATTCCCATCAATATAAAAACAGTAAGTCGCCAATTATCCGGCGGAGTTATTAGCTTAACCATTTTTTTGAACAGGCTTAATTTTGCTGGACTATTTGTATTCATAACCATTTCTCTTTTCAGTTTCTTTGTTTAGTTTTTGAATATCGGAAGAACTTGTAGGATGACCAATTGATTCTCTTTTCTTGTTTAGTTCTAAATACATTTCTTGGGGAATTGAATTATGCCAGTGTTTAGTAATAATACCCAATCCGGTTATTGCAACAAACAAAATCACCACACCAAAAGCAACCACTTTTTTGTTTACCTTTTTCTCGGTTCTAGCAATTTTTAGTTCTAATGTGTTTGCTACCGGGCAGGCATCAACACAGCTTAAGCAAGATGTGCATTCGTCGGAGCGTACTGTTGTAACTTTATCTACTTTTATAAAAGAGGGACATGCCTTTGCGCATAAAGAGCAGTCGATACACGTTGTACTATTTCTTTTAATTTTTATTGGACTTAAAAAAGAAACAATACCCAGCAGAGCTCCGTATGGGCAAAGAAAGCGGCACCAAAAATTTCGTATTACTATTGACAGAGAAAATAATACTCCTATTACTATAAGTGATGTTCTTGAAATGTTTGCAAAGAAGTACCACATCTTTACATCTGACATTATGTTATACTCTCCCCCCAAAAAATATTCAAGCGCTAAAGCACTCATCGAAAATATTGCGAAAGCAAAAAATAGAAGAAGAAGGTATTTCAAACTCCTTAAAAGATAATCCAGCCATCTCCACATTTTGAATCTTCTTTTAAAAAGTTTTTTCCAAACTCTTTCCCCAAAATCTCCAATCATTTCCGATATAAAACCAACTGGACAAAGCCAGCTGCAAAACGATTTTCCAAATACAAATGAAATTCCAACAATAGCTAAAAAGATAAAAAAACCAGCAGGGTGCACAGGATGTACCGTTCCGCTAATTACAAAATAATAACTGCTCATGAGTGCGCTAATTGGTAAAAAACCCTCTACACCTGGCGGCCTTGAAAAGGAACCGGTAGCTCCATTACTCTCTAAAAATCTTATGAATTGCCAGAATTCTATTCCAATCCAAATACACAGAAATGCAAAAGTTACTTGAATTGTAAATCTGAACTTCTGAATTGGTCTTTCGTTGTTTTTTATATACTTCATGAAACACTTTCAATCTTATAATCGGAATATTTTTTCTGATTAAATTTAACACAATCTCTATTGTTTGTCAAAAGAAAAAATAATTGATAAGAAATTTTAATATTTGCATAATTTGCGGAAGCTTTGTATCTTTAATCAGAATAAATATTCTTATTATAAAAAGGATTAAAATGTTACGAAAAATTATTCAAATAGAGGAAGAAAAGTGTGACGGATGCGGTAATTGCGTTCCGGAGTGCCACGAAGGGGCATTACAAATTATTGATGGAAAAGCCCGATTAATAAGCGATTTGTTTTGCGACGGACTTGGCGCCTGTTTAGGACATTGCCCAACTGGTGCGTTAAAAATTGTTGAGCGTGAAGCGGAACCTTATGATGAAAGAAAAGTAATGGACTATATTGTTAAAGGTGGACCGAACGTTATTAAAGCTCACCTTAAGCATATGAGAGATCATAAAGAGTTCGAGTTTCTTACTCAAGCAATAGATTATTTGAACGATCATGGAATTGAAATTCCAAAGCTTGACGAAATAAAGGAAGAAAGCCACTCGGCATGCGGATGTCCCGGATCTGCAGAAAGAAAAATTGAACAACCAAAGGATGACAATTTAGAAGAAACAGGAAAACGTTCTAGCCAATTAACACAATGGCCGGTTCAATTACATTTGGTTTCTCCTCAGGCGGCCTTTTTTCAAAACTCCAATTTACTTTTAGCCGCGGATTGCTGCGCGTTTTCGTATGCAGACTTCCACAAAGATTTTTTAAAGGGTAGAAGTTTAGCAATTGCGTGCCCAAAGTTGGATACCAACAAGCAGGTTTATTTAGATAAACTAATATCCATGATAGACAATTCCAACATTCAATCCATTACTGTTATGATTATGCAGGTTCCCTGCTGCAGCGGACTTGCCCAGATGGCAAAACAAGCCGTTGAACACGCAAGCAGAGAAATACCAATTAAGGCAATTGTTATTAGTGTGGATGGAAAAATTCTAAATGAAGTAGTGTTATAATAATTTGCAAAATTTGTTAGCCGGCAACTTAATTGTGCCGGCTTTTTTTATTTTTGTCCAAAAGGATTTACGCAATGAAGAGTAAAGATGCAATCACATCGGATAATTTTTACAATGAAATTTCCTCTTTCTATGGCAAGATGATTGACTTCAAAAAAAACCTTGAGCTTAGAATTGAAGCTTACAAAAACATATTTCCAAATGAAGTTGAAATTGCTGACATAGGATGTGGAATTGGATTGGACACAATTGCGCTTGGATTAAATGGAAAAAAGGTAACCTCTTTCGATCCTTCTGCAAAAATGATAGATGAACTTAAGAACAACGCAAATCTTTATGGAGTAAGCATCCGCAGTGGGGTTTATGGTTTTAATCAAATTCCAGGGGCCTATGCAAAAAATTTTGAAGGGATTGTTTCGGTTGGAAACACAATTGCTCATCTTAATGAAATGGAATTAAAGAACGCATTCAAAAAAATAAACTCACTTCTTAAGCCAAAAGGTAAAGTATTCCTTCACATACTTAACTACAATTTAATTCAAAAGAATAACAGGAGAATTAACAACATTGCTAACCGAGAGGGAGAAACAATTATTCGCTTCTACGATTTTGAAAAAGGATTTCTAAGATTTAACATTCTCTCTTTTCCAACCAATAACCCAAAAGCGCACAAGCTAGTTACAACAATACATTATCCGCACAGTAAATCTTTGATTGTAAATTTGTTAAAGGGGGCTGGCTTTATTAAAATAAAAGCATATGGCGGATTCAACAAAGAAGGTTTCGCCTCTAATGAATCGAAAGATATTTTTGTAGAGGCCTACAAGGGTAATTAATTTTTAAGATCTTTTCCGCAGTAACGGCAAACTATTGCTTTAGCTTTAATTTTTTCGGCACAATAGGGGCATTCTTTTATGGACTCCCCAATTTCACCGTCAACGGCATCGGCAAGTTTGTATGCCTGCTTGTTTAACTGCCCATCCTTATATATCTCCTGAGCTTCGGATAATGCTTCTTTAAGCTTTTGAGGATGAGCTATGTTTGTATAACTAGTTTCTCCCATTTCGGCAGCTGTTTGAATTTGCACATTTCCATAACCGAGCATTCTGCCAACTAGAGATTGTTGATAAGAAATATTATTAATTTTATCTATGGGACTTTCTTTAGAATTTATTGAAAATACTCCCAACTCATCAATTACCCTTATGTTGGTAATAACCCAAATATCAAACTTCCATGCAAAGTATTTGAAAACAAAAAAGAGAATGGCAAAAAGAGGAATAAGTAAATACCAGTAAATAAATTCATTTAATTTGGTAAATAAAAATATGGATAGCGCAATTATGATTAGCGAAATTAACGAGGGTACAATCATAACAAACCAATGCTTTCTGGTTTCGAACAATACTTTTTCATCTTTACGCAAAGGGGTTCTCATTTACTTCTCACCAGATCTATTTACAAAGTAGTTAGTTTATTCTTGGTTTTTTCTTTGAATTCCTCTAAAGTTTCTTCGCTTAGCATTTTGTAAGCTTCATCTCTTAGCTTACCCCACTGATTATGAACCGGGCATGGAGTTTCGTGAGAACATCCGGGAAAACCAAGAACGCATGATTTAAAAACATCAAGACCATCAATTGCTTCAACAATTTCAATCAATTTAACTTCGGAGGGATTTTTAGCTAAAAAGAACCCCCCGTTTTTTCCTTTTTTAGATCCAACAATTCCGCTTGAAGTAAGAATTTGAAGAACTTTCGAAACAAATTCTTTTGGTACTTTTAGTTCGGCAGAAATTTCCTTTGCGTTAAATGTTCTGTTTTCTTTAATGGAAAGAAAAAGTACTGCTTGAAGTCCCAGTTCGCATGCTTTAGAAAAAATAACAGTCATATTCTTCGATAATAATTATACTTAATATACAACATGAAATTACACACCACAATATCTGTTAAATAAAAAACCCGCTTAAGCGGGTTTTTTTCAGAACAAATTTAGTTCAGTGTTTTAGCCGGAAGTGCGTCCGGATTAATTACAAGCTCTTCAACCTTTAGGCGAACAACACCCTTCTTTAAAATTCCTAGGGCCCGAGCAGTACCTTTCGAAAGATCCAAATCTCTTCCTTCAATATAAGGTCCCCTGTCATTGATTCTAACAATAACAGACTTACGGTTTTTTAGATTTGTTATTTGGAGCAGGGTGCCAAAAGGTAAAGTCTTATGAGCAGCCGTTAAGGCGCTTTGATTATAAGTTTCTCCATTAGCTGTATTTTTACCATGAAATTTGGGACCGTACCATGAAGCGGTTAAATTGCCCAAATTGTTAAATTCCACTCTTTCTAAATTTGGCTCTGCATCCTTGCTAACAAATACTTTTGGCAAGCCATGATTATCGAGAGCAGATGTATCCCCAATATTTATAAAACCAACTGTTATTGCTAAAAGAAAAACTATATATAATATTTTTTTGTAACTCAAAAAAAACCTCGATTTATTAAACATTTATTTAGAGTAAAGGGAGATAAAGAGGCTCAACTTATAGATAATACTATATCACCAGTTGAACTTGTAACCTTTTAAAGGTACCGTTATGATTCTCATACAAAACAGGCAATGCATAAAAATCCAGTGAAGAAAGGGAATTATTCCAATATTGATTTATTAGGAAGTGGGAATGTTCATTTGAACTAGAAAATCCGTTTTTAACAGAAAGATTACGTAATTGATTTTGATTGCATTTAATAATATTGGAAGAACCCGCACCGCTAGAATAAGAATTGGCAAAACCACTGCTTATGCTTAGTAATGAAACCGTTGCGAGAACCGTAACTAAGAGAGCCCAATATGTTAAAGTATTAACTTTCATCAACCTTTGTAAAAGTAATGGAAATTTTCTAACCGAATTTAATCATTTATGCTAATACGGATCAAAGAAAGTAGGCTCTTGGTCACATCGTATTAAGGAAAAGACCGTTTTTGGCCTATTTTGGGCACTTGCAAAAAATATTTTTTACAATAAATTTTAACTATTTCGATAGTTTTACGCCAACTAAAAGGAGGCTTAGGTATTAAAAATGGGGAGATGACAATATTTCACTTCAGCGGCGCTTCAATAAAATAGGAGGTTAGCTAAAGAAATAACATAAATATTATTTGGCAGACCGAACAAATGTTTGAGAGGTAAAACCAACTGTTATCATTTGAAATTATTTTTACAATATTTTAATTGCAATTACACTAACATCATCTTCAAACTCGCCGCCGCAATAATTAGTAAGCTCGGTTTTAATTTGCTCTAGCGGGTCTAGATTGTGATTCTTTGTTCGCAAAAATTCGGTTAGTTTCTCTTCCTGATAAAGCACCCCCTCTTTATTTCTTGCTTCCGTAATTCCATCTGTTACCAAATAGAATTCATCACCCGACTTCATTGCAATTTCATGATTATCATACTCACCTTTATGACTGAATCCAAGAAGCAATCCATTAGAAATAAGTTTTTCAACACCACTATCGGATTTATAAAATAAGGGTAGGTCTCCCGCGCCAGAGTAACGAAGAATTCTGTTTTTTCTATCTAGAATAATAATGGAAAGAGTAATAAATACTTCGGCAATACGCTCATCTTTAAAGACAGATTCGTTTACCTTATTAAGAATATCGCTTGGTTTAAAATCTTTATTGGATTCGAGAACAAAGCGAGTAGCGCTACGAACATATCCAGCATAGGCAACGGCAAAATACCATGCGCCCCATCTTTTACCCATAACATCGCCAAGAACAATAGCCAAATTATCTTCATCGATTTTAAAATAATCTATAAAATCTCCACCGGGAACATTTTTAAATGGAAGATGCCAATGTTTGATGTAAAAACCATCCAAATTAGGAGATTCATCCGGAACAACCTTAGCGCCCATACTATCTGCTGCTCTTTGAACCTCATCAACAACTTTAGATCTTTCTTTACCAAGCGTTTTTAGAATTGCAGATACTTTTGCAATTACCACCTTAGGACTGGAGGTTTTTATAATATAATCTTCTATCTCTAAATCGTATCCTTGAAGAATATCATCTTCATCCCCTTTGGCGGTTAAGAAAACAAAAGGAATTTGCTTCAACTCATCGTTTGCAAGAATGTTTCTTCTAAACTCAAACCCGTCAACTTCGGGCATCATAATATCGCTAATAATTAAATCGGGCTTAATCTTAATTGCAAGTTCATATCCCTCTTTTCCATTACTGGCAACTTGACATAAAAATCCCGCCTTAGTTAGGTTATAGTTGAAAAGCTTTGCAATGTTAAACTCATCTTCAACAAGTAGAATTGTATATTGTGTTTTTCCAAAATTATCTGATGTCACTTCAATCTCGAATAAATTACGTAAAACAAATTATTATTTATAAAAACTTTTTAATGCATCCTGAAGCTCGCTGTAAGATTCGAAGACCCTGAAGAGTCTTGTAAGTTCGAACATGGAGCGAACCGATGGTTTAAAACCTACCAATTTTAAATCTCCTCCCATCTTAACGGCTTTTTTAAGGCCACCAACAATAACACCCAAAAAAGTAGAATCAATAAATTCGACGGAAGATAAGTCGATAATAATTTTACAATAGCCGCCCGAAATTCTACTATTTAATTTTTGCTTAAACTCTTCAGCTTCCCCTAATGTTGCTCTGTCGAGGTTAACAATTTCAACAACAATATCATCTATAATTTCTTCAACTATATTCATTTTATACCCGGCGATTAATTTTTAGGTGTTTCAATATTATATTTATCCATTAGTCTATATAAAGTAGCTCTTCCAATTCTAAGCTTACGGGATGCTTCAACAATGTTTCCATCTGTAATTTTTAGGGCGTGTCTAATTGCATCTTCCTTTAATTTTTCGAAAGGAATAACTGGGGAATCATCTCCAAAAATTACTCCATTTAAAGAGTGATTTGAAAATCCGGTTTGGCCAACAATGTTGCTGGGAAGAATATCTGTATCAATAACATCTTTTTCGGTAAGGATAAGACACCGCTCCAAAGTATTTTCAAGTTCTCTAATATTACCAGGCCAATCGTAATCGTAAAGTAATTTTAAAGCAGGTTTTGTAACCCCCTTAATTGTTTTGGAAAGTTTCTCGTTAAATATTTTCATAAAGTGATCTATTAAAACCACAATATCCCCTCTGCGATCTCGAAGAGGAGGAATTAAAATTGGAAAAGACGCCAATCGATAAAATAAATCTTCCCGAAATTGTTTTTGTTCTACAGCAATTTTAAGATCTCTGTTTGTTGCCGAAAGAATTCTTACATCGCTTTTAATAATTTCGTTACCGCCAATTCTTTCAAACTCTTTTTGCTGAATGACCCTTAATATTTTGGCTTGCAAAGACATTTCCATTTCGCCAATTTCATCCAAAAAAATTGTGCCGCTTTTAGCTAATTCAAATTTTCCAATTTTTCTTTGATGCGCTCCTGTAAAGGAACCTTTTTCGTGGCCGAATAATTCGCTTTCAAGAAGTTCTCGAGGAATTGATGCGCAGTTAACAACAACAAAAGGAGCGTTTTTTCTTTTTCCATTATAATGAATTGCTCGCGCCACCAATTCTTTGCCTGTTCCGCTTTCACCTTGAATTAAAACCGTGATATCATTATCGAGAACTTTTGAAATCATTTTTAAAGCTTCTTGCATTTTTCTATCTGTAGAAATGATATTATCGAAACTATATTCTCTTTGGATATTTTCCTTCATGCTAAGAAGTTCCCGTTCGAGATCGTAATTCTTAATAGCATTTCTAATTGCGGGCTCTAACCGGTTTTTGTCTATAGGCTTTGGAAAATAATCGAACGCACCAAGACGAATTGACTCTAATGCAACTTCAACACTTCCCTGAGCGGAAAGCATTATAACAGGCAAGCTGGGATAGCGCTGTTTAATTTTACTTAACACTTCATTTCCATTAATATCCGGAAGCATAATATCTAGCAATACCAAATCCGGATCTTCGGAAAGGGAATTTAATGCATCAGTTCCATTGCCAAAAGATTTAACACTATAACCCCATTGCCCTTTAACCCAATGGGTAATCATTTTAAGAATTGATTCTTCGTCATCAATAATAAATACTAATTTTTCCACTATTTATCTCGGCTGCTTCTTTTTGGGTAAACGAATAATAAAAGTAGTTCCCTTATTTTCTTCGGAACGAACTTTAATAAAACCTTTGTGCAAATCTATAATTTGTTTGGCTCCCACAAGTCCAAAACCTGATCCCGAAATTTGAGCGCCGGGCGATTGAATTTTGCTGAACTTTTGAAAGAGACTTGGTAAATCCTTTTCGGGAATTCCAATTCCGGTATCGCTAAAAGCAATTTCAATTTCCTTTCCAAAATCCTGAACTAAAATTGAAATTCTTCCTCCCGAAGGAGTAAACTTGACTGAATTGGAAATTAATGTATTAAATACTTTTTTAAACCTTTCTTTATCAATTTCAATAAGAACATCTTCTTTCAGAGGAAAATCTTTTGTTACAACAAGATTTTTAGATTTTATAACTTCCGTAAAATCATCTGCCGCATTGTTAATTAAGTCAATAACATTTGCTTCTTCTTTATTAAGCTCTTCTTCACCAGATTCCAGTTTTGAAAAATCGAGAAGGTCGTTGATTAACTTTGCAAGTCTTTTTCCTTCTGTTAAAATAATATTACTAAACTCTTTCAACATTTCTTTGGGTATTTCGGGATCTGTAGAAATGGTTTCGGCAAATCCAACTATAGAGGCCAACGGAGTTCTAAGCTCATGCGAAACATTCGAAATAAACTCACTCTTAAGTTTGTTCAATTCTTCAAGCACAGTAATTTTATTACGCGCTCTTTCTCTTTCAATAGAAATAATTCTGCTGGCTTCAATAAGCTTTGCATTCAGCTCTTTAATTTTATGCTCGTCCTGCTTTCTAACAGAAATGTTTCTTCCTATGCTTAGCATACCGCCAACTTGGCCATCTTCCGAAATAACCGGCTTAGCATGAATTTCGAATAAAACGCTTTTATCAAAACGGTCGAGAAACGAAGCTTCAAAAACTGTTATTCCGTTAGAGCTAAGAATTTTAGAGAAAGCTTGAGCAACTTTTTGCTCGTCATCTTTATCTATAAAATCCAAAAAATGTTTACCAATAATTTCGTTTAACGAATAGCCAAGAGCATTTGCGCCATTCTTATTTACAAGATTAAAATAGCCGAATCCATCTAGAATAAAGATAAGATCGTCTGCTGTATCAATAAGCATTCTAAATCTTTCTTCGGAATTTTCTAGCTTTAGAATTCTTGTTTTGTCTTCGGTTACATCTAAAATTAAACCGACTATTTTTTCGACTTTATCATCTTTAAAGAGAGGAGTACCATAATGTTTAAGCCAATGCTCTTTTCCAAAGCGGTCTTTAACTCTGTACTCAACTATGGATTCCTTTCCATTTTTAACTTGAGTAATAAAATTGCGGTAATGAACCAGATCGTCGGGATAGATTAAACTTAGCAACAAAGTTTTGGATTCACATACTTCCTCGGGAGAATAGCCATAAATATTTCTAACCGTTTCGGCAACAAACTGATATTGCTCTAAATTTGAATTCATTGTATATAAAACCGCATTCAATGAATTTATTGTTTCAACCAAACTTCCGTCTAGTTCATCATCGTTTGCTTTTACAGTAAAGAAACTAACCACAACATTTTTACCATCAATTTTTTCATCAACTACAAAAGAGTTGACTATAAAATTTGCAGCTGGTTTGTTGGGGATTTGCATTAAAACATTGTTACTTGAAAAATGGGGATTACGTTTTGTAAGCTTAAAGTTGGGAAGCTCTTTTAACGAAACCGGCGATTTAGATTTATTGAAAACTCTAATAGATTCTATAAATGATTTATCAATCTCATCTGCTTTTTTACCAAACAGTTTTGCAAATAAGCTGTTCGATTTAACAAAAGCCAAATTTGCAGATGTAATAAGAAGAGGGACATTAATGTTTTCCAAAACTTTAAACTGTGAGTTTACTGTTTTAGATGGACTTTTAGTCACCTTTTTCTTCACATTAGTATTTTTTTGTGTAATCTTTTCTTTGCTGGTTTTTTTCATATGTATTGGCAATAAATCTTATTCACAAAATATAAAAATAACCCGAGTAAATATAGCTTCATTCACTTTTTAAGCTTCCTAAAAAATAAAATAAAGATAAAACACAATGCCGACGAAAAAACCCAATATGCTACATTCTGATCTATTTCAATTAGAAGTGAGGCAGTAATTGGTCCTGCAATTGTTCCAATTCCATACATCATAATATAATAACCGTTAGCATTCGAAATGAATTTTTGCTCCACTTTTTCTATGGTGTGGCTTAACCCAATAGTATAAAGTGAGGGAATTATTCCTCCAAGAATGAAAAATGAAACTAATAGGGTCCAAAAATTTTTTGTGAAGAGAGGAATGAGAAAAAGCATTGCTAAGGAAAAAGCCAGTTTAAGAATCAGATTTAGTTTTGGTACTTTGTCGGAATATCTGTTTAATGCATAACTGAAAATAACACCACCCAAAACAAAGGAAGCCAGGAACCATGAAACATTATCTTGTGAAAAACCATTTCGCAGACCGTAAAGAGGTACTGCAACAATAACCGAGGCTTCAAAAACTCCATACAAGGCCGCGGTGATAAGACTTATTAAGGGCATATCCCTTAAAGTGAACTTCTGTTTTAACGGATTATGTATTTCTATTTTAATTTCTTCGAATAATAGTGCCTGCAATACAAGAACAACAAACATAATTGCCCCTCCAATTACAAAAGGCACCCAGTCGCCAAACTTAATTGTCCAAATAAGCATTGTTCCCGCTGCAATTCCAACAGAGAGCAAAAGAACATATAGGCCAATATATTTACCTCTATTAAAATCCGAGCAATAGTAGTTTACGGCAACTTCGGTAGAAACAAAAACAAAAGTACCCCCAATTCCCATTACAAATTTAATTAGATAGAGAAGTGGATATATATACCAAAACACATGGGCAACGGCCCCAATAGTCCACAATACAAGTCCAATTATCAATACTTTTTTTAGATGAATTTTCGAAATTAATCTTCCCGCGTAACTGGAGAACAGCACAAGACTTATATAACCAATCATTGTTGCAGAACCGGTAATCCAGCTTGGTGTTTTATTTTGCTCGAGCAGAATAACTGTAACTGGAGTAATAAGGCCAAATCCAATTCCTCCTATTCCGGCACCCATCAAAGCAAGTATTAAATTCTTTTTCATTGAACCTAATTAATTTTTGAAACGTAAAAATAATTAAACGACTTTTATTATTATTGCACCACTTAATATGAGAAAAATTTTTTATGAATAAGGATATATTAACCAAACCGGAACTTTTAGCTCCCGCCGGAGATTGGTCGATGCTGAATACAGCAATTAACAGTGGGGCAAATGCCGTTTACTTTGGTCTTAAGCAGCTTAACATGCGAGCGGCAGCCGGTAATTTTGAATTAGAAAACCTTAATGATGTTGTTCAGTTATGTACTGAAAATAATGTAAAGGCTCATCTTACGTTAAATACAATTGTATTCGAAAATGAATTAGGAGAACTTGAAAAAATTATTTCTGCATCCAAAGCTGCCGGTATAGAAATGATTATTTGCTGGGATATGTCGGTTATTCAAAAATGTATTGAATATGAAATACCATTTTGTATTAGCACACAGGCGTCAATATCAAACTCTGCTTCTGCAAATTTCTATCAAAAAATTGGAGCAAAAAGACTAGTGCTTGCAAGGGAATGCACTTTAGAAAAAATTAAAGAGATTAATAACAACACTACTGCCGAGGTTGAAGTTTTTATTCATGGCGCGATGTGCGTTGCAGTAAGCGGAAGATGCTTTATGAGCCACGACCTCTTTAACAAAAGTGCTAACAGAGGAGAATGTTTGCAGCCTTGCCGAAGAGAATATGAAGTGAAAGATGTTCAGGAGAAATACTCTTTGGTTTTGGGAAGCGATTATGTGATGTCTCCAAAGGATTTATGCACAATTGAATTTATTGATAAGATTATTGAATCCGGAGTGACTGCGTTAAAAATTGAAGGAAGAAAAAGAGCTCCCGAATATATTGCTAAAGTTGTTTCTACATACAGAAGAGCAATTGACTTATACTTTGATAAGTCTTTAACACCTGAAATAAAGAGTGAGATGTTAGAGGATCTAAGAAAAGTTTACAACCGGGGATTTTCTCCAGGATTTTATTTTGGAAATCCCGATGAGAATGATTTTTCGCATATAAGCGGAAGCGCCTCGACTACAAAAAAGCAATATGTTGGCAAGGTTGTAAATGTATTTAAAAAGACAAATATTGTTCAGGTAAGAATTGAAACAGGCTCACTTCAAATTGGTGATTCAATTTATATAATTGGTTCTACAACTGGTGTTGTTGAGCAAAAGATAACTCACTTACAATTCGACGAAAAAATATTCACAATTGCAGAAAAGGGAAATGACGTTACCTTTGAGTGTTCCAGCCCGGTTAGACAAAACGATAAGATTTACAAAATTGTTTAGGTGTGCTTTATTTCCAGGTCAGCTTTGGTCTTATCGAGCCAAAACTTTCAATAGCTTCCTGCATACTAAGAAATATTTTGAATACTTTATCCATTCTTGTTAATACAAAAACCAAAGAGGGAATTTCTTTATTATAAACAAGCCTTAAATCCCCATTAAGAGAATTTACTTTTTTTAATAATGCAACCATGGCTCCTAAAAATGTAGAATCGATATACTCGCAAGAGCTAAGGTCTATAACAATTTTTGTAACTCCATCGGCAATTATTTCGCCCACAAAGTCTTTAAATCCAACCGCCTTAGCTAAAGTAGCACGAATAAGATAAACATGAATAACCGCAACATCCCCAAATTTTTCTAATTTAAAATCCATTATACCCTATATATTATCACAAAGTCTGTAATTCCAAAAGAAAATATATGAATAATACATCTAATAGGAAACCTATTAGCCAATATTACCTATATAACTTCAATTTGTGTTTGCTGTATAATATGCTGTGTTTAAAAAGAAGAAGGCGAAGGACCTTCTTAAAAACTTTTTCCCTTCGCCAATCTTAAGGACGGTGTCCATTGTGTGTGTGTAATGTTATACATGCAAGCATTATGCCAGCTAAATATTGCCATTGGAAATTATAAATAATTACAAAAACGCCAAATTTCGTACATTTTTTAAATTTCTCCGTTAAGAGCTACGAATTTTATTCGCCACCAATGCATAATATGCATAATGCATGCTAATTCAAAGGAATGCCAAACGATAGCCTGAGATTATCTTGGTTTGTTGAAAAGCTAATTGATTGTGGTGTGTTTGGGAAATAATCTGTAAAGAGTAAATCAATTTGGCTATAAATCCAAAGTGCAACGTATGCGGCAATTGAAATATTGCGAAGTTTGTAGGAGTTATTATAACTGGAATACTTTTGAGACATTAAAAATTTATCTGTCTCCATAAGGTAAAGATCTTCTTTCTTGTTTGTATCGAAAATGAAGTAGATCATTGAAGCGAGAGAAGCGGTGGATAATCCGCTCAAAATCCATCCCTTAGTTGGGCTTCCTAACTGTATTTGTCCCCAACCAGGCAAGCCTATGTTTTTAATGAAGGCGGATTTTAATTCACTTCTATTTTCCTCTGCCTGCTTAATAATCTTTGATATATCTTCCGGATTTATGGCCTGAGTTGTATCGGCTTTCTCAAAATCACTTTTCACCTCGTTAAAAATTGAAATTAACTTTGTAGAAATAACCGACCTATCCGGTTCAAATGATTTGTTGATTTTCAAAATTTCGCGGAAACTTTTTCTAGTCATCTCATCGTCATTGAGTGAGTAAAATGAGCGCGCTCTAAGCAAATAAATTTCAACTTTACTTTTCAAGTCCAAACCCTCAACCGCTAAGAGTGAGTTAGAGGATTCAATTACCCTGTTATAAAGGAATTCATCAAAAAGCTTGCGAATACTTTCAACCGAATTTTCTTGAGCAAAAACGGAACCCGAAGCAAATATTGTTATTAATAACAAGAATTTTTTTATCACTTGGCAAGTACCATTTTTTTTGATTGACTGAATACCTTTGTAGGTGTAACAAGTTTAATTTGATAAAAATAAACTCCGGAAGTTAACTTGGCCTTTGATGCATCGAAGCTAAATTGATACTCTCCAGGATTTTGATATTGTTTTACAATTGTTTCAATTGTTCTTCCCAAAACATCAAAAATTGTGAGTGTTACAAATCCGGCATTGGAAGTTTTATAATTAATAACTGTAGCTGGATTAAATGGATTAGGATAGTTTTGATCTAAACCAAAACTTAAAGGAAGAATTTCTTCTGCACTTGTTGGGTAATAATTTGTATCGGTAAGTATTTCAACATCTTTTACAACTTTTTCATTTACATCCTTACCGCCAAACACTGCAACAGTTCCCTTAAAATTTACTACAACCGGATATTTTCGAGCATAATTTAATGAAGCAAATCTCGAAATTTTTAAAGTGCCGTCGCTTTTAATTGTAATTTGCTCAACAGACGATAACGCTTTTTCGGTCTCGTTATAACCACCAATTATATATCCTTTTTTACTAATAGGATTATAAACTGCAGCGCCACCTGCTCTTACTTCAAGTAAAGTTTCTTTAACCGGTTCGAACTTTTTAGTTTTTATGTTAAACTTGCGAATAGAATTTAAAACACCGCTAGAACTGCTTCCCCCAAAAATATAAATATAATCCTCGGCAATAAAAGTCATTTGATCTTGCGGTTTACTTAAAGAAGTAACTTCTTGATCTTCAAAAGTAATTTGCCTTGTAGATAAATTATATCCTATTAAATAGGGCATCTTGGCAGTTACTCCGGCAACCGCATTTCCCCCTATTACATATAAACTATCCCCCAAAATATGTCCGCTTGAAAATGCTCTTCCAAAATTATCGTTCTGATCAAAGGCTTCTGAAATAGCAGGCTTAACTTTAAAATCCCATCTTTCAATTGATTTTTTATCTAAAGACGATTCACTAACTCCACCGAACAAAATAATAAAGTTCTTCCAAATACCGGCAGTAAAAGATACCCTGGGCTGTTTCATTGTTCCAACTAAATTCCATGTATTCAGAAAGGCATCATATTCTTGAATCCAATCAACTTGCTTTTGCTCAGTTTCTGAATATCCACCAAGTATATAAATCTTATTACCTTGACTAACAACGTCATAAGCACCCTGAGCACCTGAAACAGGAAATTTCATAGCTGTTGGAGAAGTCCAATTTTTATTTTGCTGTGCGTGTAAAATATTCGCAGCAAGAATAGAAAATATTATTAATAAGAGCTTTTTAATCATTTTTACCATTTATGTTAATGTAGTTGGTCAATTATTATACCACTACCTTTTTTTGAGCTTAAGGTTTAATTTAAGAGTGTCTCCTTTGGCAACAGTAACAATAGTATCTAGAGGGAAATGATAAGGATTCCTTGCGGTGACACTAATACTTTTATTAGGAGTAACTATAAAAACTTTAGGCCGTTCATCAATTTCACCTCGGTTTTTATTATCTGCAACTACATTTGCATAGGGAACAACAGAGCATCTAATAAATCCAACAGTTTTATTTAAGTCAACCCGTAATGTATTTACCGAATCTTTTTTTATCGAAACTAAAGTAGTGAATGGGGGATAATCTTGATTATGAATTTTTACACTGTACTCTCCTTCCGTTAATGTAAGAGGAGATCTAATAGGCAATTCATCAATTTCTTCACCGTTTATATAAAGTTTTGCAGTTTGATTACAGAAAATTTTTAATGATCCAACTCCAACTGTTCTATCTGTTGCCGGTATATTGTTTGCATTTTGCTGAACCAATGGATTATTTAAAGATTGAGAATCTGTATTAACCTTATCACTCATTAAACTATCGTTGTTTTTTGTAACCGGAGAGTTGGGTTCAATTCTTTTACCATTATCATCAACTTTATTGCTATCCGTTGCTTGTGAATTGTTTTGAAATGGCAAATTGCTCTGGTTTGACGATGTCTGTTGAATAAAAACAATTATTAAAACCAAAACAATTACAAAAAAAGCCGTACCAACTACTTTAGAATAATTTCTTTGGCTTTTCATCTCTCCGTTTTTAATAACAATAGTCGGCTGATCCATCTCCACATTTAATTCATTTAAAACCTCCAAAGCGGAAGAATATCTGTCCTTAGAATTTTTTCGAAGCAAATGGAAAAGTATATCTTTAATATCTTGAGGAAGATCTGTTGTAAATTTTAGAATAACGTTTTCATCGTAAGCCATTATTTCGTTTAGAGTAAGGCTAATATTCTCTTTTAGAAAAGGATTTTTTCCGGTAAACAGTTCAACAAGAACAACACCAGCACTAAAGAGATCGCTTTGCGGAGTAAGCTTTGCACCCCGCACCTGTTCGGGACTCATATAACTTGGTGTGCCAACAATAGAATATGGATTTGTAACCATATTATCTTCTGCCGAAAGCGCTAAACCAAAATCTCCAATTTTAAGATTAAGACTATTATCAACAAAAATATTTTCTGGTTTAATATCTCGGTGAATAATATTATTGAGGTGAGCGTGATGCAACCCTTTTAATAGCTGAATCATCAGCTGTTTTTTTTGATCGAATGTAAGCTGTTTTTGTTTAAGAAGATTGCGTAAGCTAAGTCCATCTATATATTCAAAGGAGATATAGAAAAATTCTTTGAATGTACCAAAATCCAATACTTTAATAATGTGAAGATGATCGAGCCGTGCAAGAATTTTAGCTTCTCTTTTAAATCGTTCAACCAAAGATTGATCGGAAATTTTTTGAGTATTGAGAACTTTAAGAATTATTCTTTTACTTAAATAAATATGATTAGCCAAAAAAACAGCGGCGTGCTCATCTTTTTTAAGTACTTCAATAATCTCAAATTTCTCGAACAATATTTCCGAGCTTAAGCCAGTATTCATTGAATTCCAAGTTCCTTCAATTTAAGCTGAATCCATCTAACAGATACATCCAAAGATTTTGCGGTTAATGTTCTATTTCCGCTGAATTGTTCTAATCTTTTCTTTAACAGCAAAACTTCGAACTCACCTAACGTGCCGTTAAAATTTTCCAAACTTTTTTCATCTTCTAAAATAATAACATCGGAATTAATTTTACCAGCATCGCAAAGAATTAGCGCACGCTGAACTACATTTATTAATTGGCGAATGTTTCCGGGCCAATAATAGCTTTCCAACTTTTTAACCGCACCTGAATCCACCGGCATATCTTTGCCTGATATCTTTTTAATAAAGTGACTTGTTAAGAGAGGAATATCTTCTCTTCTATCTCGTAGCGGAGGCATCTTTATTGGGAAAACATTCAATCTGTAATAAAGATCTTCTCTAAAGCCACCATCTTTAACCAGCTGCTGTAAATCTTTATTTGTGGCGGCAACAATTCTTACATCAACTTTTTTAACTTTTGTGTCGCCAAGCCTAATCATCTCCTTATTTTCCAATACCCGCAGCAATTTTGCCTGAAGGGCGGGAGAAATATCAGCAATTTCATCTAAGAAAAAAGTACCACCATCTGCAGCTTCAAGTAATCCTTGCTTGTCTGTATTTGCGCCTGTAAAGGCCCCTCTTTTATAACCAAATAATTCACTTTCCAAAAGGCTGTCTGGAATAGAACCACAAAATTGGGCAAGGAATGGCTTATCGTTTCTTTTACTTAATGAATGAATTGCCTTTGCAGCTACATCCTTTCCGGTTCCGCTTTCTCCAGTTATTAATACAGTAGCTTCTGTTTGAGCAACCTTATGAAGAAGCTGTGCAAGGTTTCGCATAGAAGGACTGTTGCCAATCATATCTGGAATTTCTTCGCGCGATTGAAGTTTATTAATTAAAATCTGGTTTTCTTTTTCTAACTCTTCAAGCCTTATAATTCTATCCAAAGCAAGAGAAACAAGATTTGAAAAGAAACTTAAGAAGAGAAGATTTTCTTCGGTAAATTCTCTTCTATCCAATTGGCTGTCTGCAATTATAACGCCCCAAACTTTTTTATCGCGAACAATAGGAACACCAATAACAGATTTGATTCTGTGAATTTGCACACTCTCGAACTGGGAAAGATTCGGATCGCTCATTACATCGTGATAGAGCAATGGTTTAATTTCTTTTATAACTTTTTGAAGAATGCCAGATGAGAACTGGTTAAGATCGGTAATGCTTTCGTTAGAAATTTTACGCGCCGTAATTATGGAAAATGAATTCTGGGCTTCGTCGTATTTTACAAACAAACCTCTTTCGGCATTAATAACCTTAATAACAATATCAATGGCATCTTCAATTAAGTTTTCCTGCTTATCGGCAGTATTTAGAATCTCAGAAAATTCATAAAGCGCTTCGAACTCATCTTTCGACAAATTTTTAATATGATTAATATTTTCTGTAATAAAAGTTTTCATATGTATTCCTAATATCCCATTATCTAACAGAAAAAGAAGCAGGCTTTGATCTTGCGCTATTTTCAAAATCATCAATACACCAAATAACCCAGTAGTAATCTCCAACTGGTAAATCTGTTGGCATTGTTAATTCAATATCCTCTTTCGAAATATTTGTTCTTTCCCAATAACTAGTTTGGTCAAATTCGTTTGCATAAACAGAAACCTTGTATTTAAAATTGAACCCAACATCATATCTTTTCCATTTTAGTGTTGGTCTTTTGTCAACAATCTCTTTATTCGCGGGAGAAATAAATTCGAGTACCTTTGTCAGCAACCGTTTAATGGCAGCTGTGCCAATAATTAAACTACCTCTTCTTTTATCATAAGTAGTTAAATTGAAATTCTTGCCTACGGTACCGTCGATAAAGTTGTTTGTTAAATTAAGCTCTTTATATTCATATTTTTTTGTGTCGGGATTGTAATTCATTTTTCGACGATAACTTATTGATGGCAATGAAACTACCACAGAATCAATATCTTTTTCTAAATCCAATATCTTCGAATAAAAAGATAGGGAATATTTTTGAGCGTCACTATAAACATTCAACACTTCTGTTGAAACGTTGAATTCCTCGAGCTTGGGCAATGAATAGAGAAATCTATTAACAGTTATGCTTTTTTGAGTTCCCCACTGTATTAAGAGGGAGTCTCTTAAATAACCATCCTTTTCGAAATAAATAAAACCGTTTGTATTGGTTATGTTCTCTATCTTAAAATATCCATTTGCATCGGTTTCTTTAAGAATGCTTTGATTTTTCCAAAACACTTTTACTTTATTTAAGGGTAAATTTGGAGTTGCCTCGGTTTTTAGAAATCCCTCTATTGTTCTAAGATTATAACTAAGAAGAATATTCTCAACTCTTTTAGTTTTTTGGTTACCCCAATTAACAAAAAGGGAGTCTTTATAAAAACCATCGGCCTCAAAAATTATTGTTCCCTCCTTTATTGGCATGTTTTCAAATTTGTAATAACCAGAACTATTTGTTTCGGCTATTTTATTACTGTTCTTCCACAAGACCTTTGCTTTGCTAATTGGCTTGTTAGGAATATCGTTGGTGTAAACATAGCCATCTAAATTTCCATCACTATAAAAGAGTGTAGCATTATCAATTTTTTTATTTTTCTGATTTCTCCATTCCACAAAGACAGAATCTTTTTTAAAACCAACCTTTTCGAAATATAAAAAACCATTCTCCATAGGTAGAGCTTCCATTTTATAATACCCGGTGGAATCACTTTTCACAATTCTATTTCCATTTTTCCAATAAATATTTGCATCAGTAATTGGTTGATGTGGTATTTCCGATGTTAACACGTATCCTTCTAACTGCGCATACTTATAGTCTGGGTTTAGAGGATCAACCGGATTAAGACGGGGTGCGTCGCATGAAAAAAGGACGCTTAAAGAAAAAGTGATAAGAATACCACGAATAATTTGCATATAGTGATTCATTTGAAGAATAATTGCTCTCTAAATTGAAGTTGAAATTTCATAAAAAGTTGAAATAACCCTAGCAAATATGCGTAGAAATATCCTAATTATAAACCCAAAAATAAATTTCCAGTGGCATAAAGCACAGCGCGGCCACTAATTTTTACCCGGTCCCCTAAATATTCACATTCTAATTCCCCGCATCTCTTTGAAACTTGAAGCGCACGAAAATTTTTCTTACCTAACTTTTCTTTCCAGTAAGGAATTAAAACCGTATGGGCCGAGCCGGTTACCGGATCTTCATCAATTCCTTCATTTGGTGCAAACATACGAGACACAAAATCTACTTGATTCCCCCTTGCCGAAATAATCACTGCGTGTTCATGTATCTTTTTTAAGGCTTCAACTCTAGGCTGGTAAGAGCGTATATAATCTTCGGAATCAAAAACTATTAGGACAAAAAAACCATTTTCAAGAACTTCAATTGGCTCTTTATCAAAAGCTTCTTTAACGGCCTGGTTAATTTGAATGGGCTTGGGTTTGTTAATAGGAAAATTTAACGAAATGTTTTCTCCATCTTTTTCAACTATTAGCTCCCCGCTTTTCGACATAAATTTTATTTGCTCTGCTTTTTGTTCGATGTAATTAAAAATAACATACGCCGATGCCAATGTTGCATGACCGCACAAAGGAACTTCGCTAACAGGTGTCATCCATCTAATATGATAATGTTCCCCCTGTTTTACAAAAAAAGCCGTTTCGCTTAAATTATTTTCTGCCGCAATTTTTTGCATTACTTCATCGTTTAGCCAGTTTTCCAATGGTACTACCGCAGCCGGATTTCCACCGAATAATTTTGATGTAAACGCATCTACCTGAAAAAATGGAAGAACCATTTCATCTCCTAGTTGTTTTTATTGAAGTACATTTTTTTATGAAGGAATGGAATTACGGCAACTTTTAATCCTTCTATATAAAGCTCTTTTCTGTTCATAATTCCATTTGTAAAAAAACCAATTGCCCCACCTTTCTGCTTAGTATTCTCTTCATTCATAATTTCATCCATAACGTGTCCAAGCTCCCATCCATTTAAAAGCTTGCTGGATACCTGTTCGGGCAATTCAAACATTGGTGAAATTCCAAATCCGGTATTCTCGTTAGTATCCATTATACACATGCATCCGCAAGCAAACCAAATATCATACTGCATAATTATTCCCCCTTCTATTCCAACATAGAAGTCCGCCTCAATATCATTAATTATACTATACTGCTTTAAAGCCATTGCGCGATTCTTTGCCCCTTCAAATGTATGGTTACCAACGGGTTGATTGGAAACATTTGAATCTACATCTATCCCCATCACATTTACATTTTCGAAATAAAGAGCAAAGGCTTCCTTAACGGAATCCAGCTTAACCGGATTTTTTGATCCAACAAGTATATTCATTCGAAGTCGATAAATAATTGGATCTAAGAATACAAAATTATTTCCTTATTTTTAATCGGGTACAAATTTTAACCCTAATTTAAAGTGTTTTATTACAGAGGCAAAAATGAAATTACTTATCAATCTACTTCTACTATTTACATTTTTTTTGTTATTAAGCTGCTCATCTGATAGTTTAGAAACCTCCCTAAAAAGCATTTCCGAAAAAGAATTGGAATTAAAAGTGAAAACAATTGGTTCCGACGATTTTTTAGGACGCGCACCGGCTACACTTGGAGAGGTAAAAACCATTAACTATTTGAAAGCGCAATTTGAGCAAATGGGATTAAAGCCGGCTAATGGAAGCAGCTATTTTCAGGAAGTACACCTTGCAAGAATTTCCACGGTATTGAATTCTGTTAAAACATCTATTCAAGGCAACAATCAGTCATTTCAACTTTCTGTTCCAAAAGATTTTGTTATTGGAACTACACAAGTAACAGATAATACTTCCGTAAGCAATTCCGATTTGATATTTGTTGGCTATGGTGTTGTTGCGCCGGAATATAATTGGAATGATTATGAGGGAGTTGATGTAAAGGGAAAAACAGTTGTTGTACTTATTAACGATCCAGGTTTTTTAACTGACGACATAAGTATGTTCAATGGCAAAGAGATGACATACTATGGAAGATGGACCTACAAATTCGAAGAGGCCGCTCGTCAAGGTGCTGCCGGAATTTTAATTATTCACGATAATATTGCAGCCGGTTATGGTTGGAGTGTTGTAGAAAATACTTGGACCACAAAAAGATTTTATCTCGATTCACCAGATAAAAATATGGGTAACTGTAAATTCAACGGGTGGCTTACTAACCAAACCGCAAGAAAAATATTTAATCTGTCTAATCTCGATTTTGAAAAGTTAGTTGCATCTGCATCAACAAGGGAATTCAAATCTATTCCCCTTCCATTAAAAATTTCTGTTTCATTCAAAAGTGAAATTGAAAACGTAAAATCGAACAATGTAATTGCTTATTTGCCAGGAAAACAAAAACCTGATGAATATATTATTTACACAGCGCATTGGGATCACTTTGGTGTTAACAATACTCTTAAAGGAGATACAATTTTAAATGGAGCTTTGGATAATGGTGTTGCTGTTGCTTCTATTCTTCAAGCGGCAAAAGCTTTTACACAACTTCAAACGGCTCAAAACCGTTCGGTTGTTTTTATGGCCTTAACCTGCGAAGAATTTGGGTTGTTGGGAAGCGAATATTACGCTCTCAATCCTATTTTTCCACTTAACAAAACAGTAGCTATTATAAATTTGGAAATGCCAAACATTTTTGGAAAAACAAAAGATATTACCGTGTATGGATATAAAAATTCGGAACTTGATAAATATGCCGAAGAGGTAGTAAAAAAATATAACCGTTATATTTCTTCCGATCCGTTTCCACAAAATGGAATGTATTTTAGAAGCGATCATTTCAGCTTTGTAAGACGTGGCGTTCCTGCATTATACTTTACCGCAGGTGTAGATAATTTTGAAAAGGGAAAAGAGTGGGGAATGGGAAATGTGAAAAGCTGGATTGCAAAAAATTATCACAAACCAAGCGATGAATATTTACCTGGTGTTTGGAAGTTTGACTGCCTTGCAGAAGATGTGAAAATATTTTTCGAGGTCGGTTACAAACTTAGTATGATAAAAGAATTTCCAAATTGGTTTGATGAATCTATTTACAAAGCTAAACGCGATGAGATGATGAAATAGTAATTTGTTTTTGAATGGGTTATAAAACCTATAACCCATTCAATATTGATTTTATTTTTTAAAGAAGAGCATCATGGGGAACCAAGCTCTTTTAGCCCAAGCCGCTTCGTTGTGTTCCGCTTTTTTATCAATAACCACAAAAAGATCTTTATCCTTTTGATATCCTTTAGTTAAAAGCGTAGCAATCATATCATCAACTCCCGGTTGAAGAATTGATTCCAAACCAACTCCACCGTTATCAATATAAAATAGAATATCCTTCTTGGCGCCTGTGTACTCGTTTATAGATTTAACATAGTTATAGTCTCTGTATTTGAATGCAGGAGAAAAGCATGCTGCTTTGGAAAAAACATCGGAGTGTTTCCATGCAATCAAAAAAGAAATTAATCCTCCCATAGAAGAACCGCCGACAGCCGTATTGCTTCTATCTGTTAATGTTCGATAATTCTTATCTATAAATGGTTTTATGTTTTCTACAATTAATTTCATATAAAGAGAACCCAACGGAGTGTCGCTATATTCTGTGCTTCTATCGTCGGTATTATTAATTCCAACTATGATAAAAGGTTTTACTTCGCCGCTTCTAATTAAACTATCTGCGGTTTCGTCAACTTGCCAATCAATAAATGTATTCGACTTTTTAGGATCTACTAAATTTTGCCCGTCGTGCATATAGAATACTGAATACCGCTCATTAACATTTTTATCGTAGTTTGGCGGAAACCAAACAAAAATATCTCTCGGTTTCAATCCATCAACAAAAAATTTTTCGTGATAGATTACTTTCCCCGTTACCTGCCCATTAACTTTAAAATTGAATCCGTCGCGCCAGCTATCAATCTTTTTTGAAATAAGAGTATCGCTGTTAGCATTTAGATAGGAGTTGCTTGGAACGGTTCCATTTTCTCCCAATGCTTCTGTAGCCCAGCTTCCTTTTGTGAATTTGTATTCTATTCTTGTTCCCTTTGCAATAGAAATTGTTTTTTGCCAAACGTAATTACCCTTGCTTTCCATTTCAACACTTTGAGGATTCCAGTTTCCAACCTCCGGCTGATTTCCTACAATATAAATTTTGTCTGTAAGCTTTAAGCTGGGGGCAATTACTTCGAAAGTAACTTTGGTTTTTTCCTGAGCAGTTATAGTTATGCACAGCAATGCAATTATTAGTAGAAACATTTTATTCAAAACCTTATTCTCCTTTAAACAAAATTAGAATTTTTGAGTGTACTTGACCCAAAGCTCATCTGCAAGTTTCCAATATCTTTCAACGGCTTTATCTGCAATTTCGTTAGAGTACTTTGTTAAATACTTGCGCGCTTGAAGAGGATTAACTTTATACTGCTCTAAGACTTTCTCTTCCAGCTTTGCTTGTTCATCAAAAGCTTTCTTTTCTATCTCTTGCCAAACAGGTTCAATGTCTTTAATCATTTCCTGCCAACGGAACAAAGCTAATTGACCAACCTGACGATACGCCCACCAAGCGCAGTCGCGGCTATATTTTGTTCTTCCATCAACCATGTAAGATTTTGGCATTTGAAGATTTCCAATATAAAATGGTGTGTGAGGCGTAGTCATAGGATTATCGTACCCCAGCCAAACAACTCCACCAATTTCATTTGGAAGCCAGCTGCGCGATTGTGTTACCTGAACATAAGTTGCACGAACACAAGCAATGGTCCTTTCGTAATTTACTTTTAACAGATTTAATAAATCTCGGTTAGCAAATGGAGATGCAACCGGACTTTTAGTTGCTTTGCCATCTTTATCAACAACCATCAAAGGCGCGGTCATATCAAACTGAGTGTTCTGATAATAATCCCGGAACATGTTAACAACATCCTGGGCAGATACTTTCTTTTCGGGCTTAACACTTAATGGATAATTTTCGGCAAAAGGATCCAACTTTAAAGATGGAGCTAACTGACTAAGCACTCGCCATTCTCTTCTTCTGCATCCTAAGCTGTTTCTGTTTGCGTATACATAACAGAATTCAAATGCTTGACCACTTTCTTTTTTCCATAATCCTAATTCTTCTGCGGCGCTAAAAACATTATCCGAAGCCATATAATTTTCTTTATCATTCAAATTAATTTGTCTAATACGGCTAGCGTTTGCATTAACGGCAATTTCATCATCTGGAATTCTAACTGCCGCCCACACAGCTCCAACTTTACCTTTGCCAGGACCAATAATTTCGAAATACCAAACTTCATTTGGATCTGCAAATGTGAAGCACTCGCCAACATCGTTATAACCATATTTTTTAGTTAGCTCGTCAATAACTTTAATTGCTTCGCGTGCAGTCTTTGCTCTTTCTAAACAAAGTCTGTAAAGTTCGGGGCAATCAATCTTTCCGCTGTCGCTTTGCATTTCACTTTTTCCGCCGAAAGTAGATTCACCAATTGCAACCTGATACTCATTCATTATTGGATATGCGGCATTCAAGTATTGATAAGTTTCTTCAACCTGAGGAATTTCTACAGTTACTTTTCTATCCGGCTGGTTTGGCATTGTAGTTTCTTTTGGGTTTGCATACACCTTTGTTAAAGAGCCTGCTGGATATTTCATGCGAGGCACAATATTCATCCAAGTTCTGTCGCTTCGGCTGTCGCACGAGTGGGATGTAATTGTAGAGCCATCAACACTTGCTAATTTACCAACCAATATACTTGTACAATTTTCATATTCTTTTTCTTCAATTTGTTTTTCCGGCTCAACAGTAAACGCATAGAACATCAATACAGTTATTACCGCCACTAGCAGTAAAGAGATTTTTTTTAATAGGTTATGCTTCATTGTTTCTTTTCCTCTATGGATAAAAAGTATTTAGTTTTTGTAATTCTATGCTTCTTAATGCTTTTAAAATTTTTGAGTGTACTTAACCCAAAGTTCCTCGCCTAATTTCCAATAACGCTCTACGGCCTTATCGGCAATTTCGTTTGAGTACTTTGTTAAATATTTGCGCGCCATTAACGGATTAACTTTGTATTGCTCTAAAGCTTTTGCTTCAACTGCTAATTGATCTTCAAACGCTTTATTTTCAATTTCCTGCCAAACAGGCTCAATATCTTTAATCATTTCCTGCCATCTGAATAGAGCTAGCTGAGCAACCTGACGGTAAGCCCACCAAGCACAGTCGCGCGTAAATTGTTTTCTTCCATCAACCATGTACGATTTTGGCATTTGCAAATTTCCAATATAAAATGGAGTGTGAGGAGTTGCCATTGGGTTGTCGTATCCAAGCCAAACTAACCCGCCAATTTCGTTAGGAAGCCAGCTGCGCGATTGAGACACCTGAACATAAGTAGCGCGGACGCAAGCAATTGTTCTTTCGTAATTTACTTTTAGGAGTGCGAGTAAATCTCGGTTAGCAAATGGAGATGCAACGGGACTTTTAGTAGCCTTACCATCTTTATCCACAACCATCAATGGCGCCGTCATATCGTAAGGTGTACCTTGGTAATAATCTCTGAAAAAATTTACAACATCTTTTGCAGATACTTTCTTTTCCACTTTTACCGAAAGGGGATAGTTCTCGGCATTGGCATCTAACTTTAAAGATGGAGCCAATTGCATCAATGCTCTCCATTCTCTTCTTCGGCAAACCATGCTGTTTCTATCGGCATAAACGTAGCAAAATTCAAATGGTACTCCGCTGTTTCTATTCCACAAACCAAGTTCCTCGGCAGCTGTGTAAATGTTATCCGAAGCCATGCAGTTTTCTTTATCGTTCAAATTAAGCTGCCTAATTCGGCTTGCGTTTGCGTTAACGGCGGCTTCATCATCCGGAATTCTAATTGCCGCCCAAACAGCTCCAACCTTTCCTTTACCAGGTCCAACAATTTCGAAATACCAAACTTCTTTTGGATCGGAAAATGTGAAACACTCACCGGCATCGTTGTAGCCATATTTTTTTGTTAACTCATCAATAACCTTTATTGCTTCACGCGCAGTCTTAGCTCTTTCTAAACAAAGTCTATATAATTCTGGACAATCAATTTTGCCGCTGTCACTTTTCATTTCCTCTTTACCACCAAATGTAGATTCACCAATTGCCAACTGATGTTCATTCATTATTGGGTACGCCGCATTTAAGTATTGATATGTCTCTGCCACCTGTGGAATTTCTACAGACACTTTTCTATCCGGCTGGTTTGGCATTGTAGTTTCTTTAGGAAGCACATAAACTTTTGCAAGTTCACCCGGCTTGTATTTCATATTTGGAACAATGTTCATCCATGTTCGGGATATTCTGCTGTCGCAAGTGTGTGATGTAATTGTAGAGCCATCCACGGTTGCAAGTCTACCAATTAAGTAGGTTGTGCATTCTAATTCCTTTTCCTCCTCGGCTTGCTTTTGAGGTTCTGCAGTAAAGGCAAAAAAGATTATTGCCGAAGCAATAAACAGAAAAACAACACTTAGCTTTTTGATTGTGTTTGAGTGCATTTTACTTTCCTTACATATGAATCAAATATGATTTTTGATGAACACAGTTATTAAATTATTTCGAGCATTCTTTGAATTGGAATTCTTGCCTTTGCGGCAATTTCTTCCGGCACCTTTATTTCGTTTTTTTCATACAACAATGATTCATACAAATTTTGAAGCGTCATCATTTTCATATACTCGCAAATTGCGCTTTCACTTAACGGAATAAATGATTTTTCCGGTTTTAGTTTTTTAAGACGATGAAGAATTCCAACTTCTGTTGCAATTACAAATTCATTCTTATCGGATTTTTCTACATGACTAATCATCCCCTCGGTAGAATGGATGTGGATATTTTTACAATCGAAATACACTTGCGATTTTAACATGCAAGAAGATGAGCATCCGCATTCTGGATGAATAAGAAAATCCGCATTTGGATATTTAGCCTGTACTTCATCAAAATTAACATCCCCAATTTTTTCGTGAACATGGCAAGCGCCATTCCAAATTTCTATATCTCTTCCGGTCATTGCTTTAACATAACTGCCTAAAAATTTATCGGGCAAGAAGAGAATTTTTTTATCTTTTGGTAATGCCTCAACAACTTTAACCGCATTCGAAGATGTAATGCAGTAGTCACTTTCGGACTTTACTTCTGCGGTTGTATTTACATATGATACAACCAATGCTTCGGGGAATTGTTTTTTCCATTCTCTAACTTGTGCAGCATTAATTGTTGAAGCAAGTGAACACCCTGCTTCTAAATTTGGAAGAAGAACTTTTTTATTGGGAGAAATTATTGAAGCAGTTTCCGCCATAAAGTGAACACCGCAAAACACTATTAACTGCGCTTGCGTTGTGGCGGCTTGCTGCGATAAACCTAGCGAATCTCCAACGAAATCTGCTATATCTTGAATTTCACTTACTACATAATTATGAGCAAGAATTACAGCGTTCTTTTCTTTTCGAAGCGTATTTATTTCTTTTATTAGTTCTTTCATCTTTCCCTTTCAGCCGCAGCTATTTTTCTCCCCCAAAAATTTTTATGGGGCAAAAATTTTTATCAATTAAAAATCTTCATGCTTATATCCAATGCCTTTACGGAGTGGGTTAGCGCACCCACGGAAATATAATCCACCCCTGTATTAGCAATCATCCTAATGTTATCAATTGTAATATTTCCCGAAGCTTCAACCTTGGCTCTCTTGTTAATCAGTTTTACGGCAATCTTCATATCCAGCTGATGCATGTTATCAAGCATTATTATATCGGCCTTGCATTCAAGAGCTTCTTTTACTTCATCTAGGTTCGAAGTTTCTACTTCAATTAATATTTTCTTTCTTATTTTTTTTCTTACCAATTCTACAGCGTTTGTAATTGATCCGGCAGCTTTAATGTGGTTATCTTTTATAAGCACCATATCAAATAAACCTATTCTATGATTTTCGGCCCCACCAATTTTAACCGCATATTTATCAAGCATTCTTAAGCCAGGCGCGGTTTTTCTTGTATCAAGAACCAGCGTCTTTGTTCCTTTTATTGCCCTTGCATATTTTGAGGAAGACGATGCAATACCGCTCATTCTTTGCAATAGATTTAATGCCGTTCTTTCGCATGAAAGCAGCGTTCTTAAATTTGCAATAGCTTCTGCTATTACTGTTCCCTTTTTAACATGCTCTCCATCTTTAACAAAACTTTTCCAAATAATTTTTTCCCCGAACTCTGTAAAAACCATTTTAGCAATTTCAAGTCCGGCAACTACTCCATCCTCTTTGGCAATAAAACATGCTTTAGCATTTACATCCTTTTTAATAATACTGTTAGTTGTAATATCTCCGGAACCAATATCTTCGGCTAAGGCGCTGTTAATTACTTTCTTAATTACATTTTTACTAAGCTTCATTTATGTCCTCTTGGGTTACGCCGCTAATTTTACTTTGAACGAATTTTAGAAGTAAAGAATCATCTTCATTAGGATAATCGCTTCTTAAATGAGCGCCACGACTTTCTTTTCGTTTTATTGCAGCAATAATAATTAACAGAGATAAATCTATAATACTGTAAATACGGCTTGTATAGTATTCGCACTCTGGTTCATCAATTGTATCCAAAATATTTTTAAGATCATTTTCTGCCGAGATCAAAGACGAATAATCCCTAACTATTCCAACCTTGTTCCACATTATGGAAGCAATTTTTTCTTTGGTTGCCCAAAAGAAATCTTTTCTATTTTCGTTTACATACATAAACTTCTTTTCGAACTCCGCCTCGGAGTTTTGAAACGGTTGATTTATCATATGCTCAACCGCTTTTTTACCGAACACCAAACATTCAAGAAGAGAGTTGCTTGCAAGACGATTAGCCCCATGAACATTTGTAGAAGCAGCCTCTCCCACTGCGTACAAACCCTTAATATTTGTTTGACCCCATAGATCGGTTTTGATTCCTCCGCACATATAATGAGCTGCCGGAGAAATAGGAATAAGTTCATTTGTAATATTCAATTCGTATCGTAATGCTTCGTCGTAAATTGTTTTAAAGCGAGTCTTTATTCTTTCACTATCTAAATGGGTAAGATCAAGATACACATTCTGCTTTCCGCTGTTTGCCAACTCTGTGTAAATTGCCGAAGAAACAACATCCCGGGGAGATAATTCCGTAAGCCCATTGTTAAGCAAAAACCGGTTACCGTTGCCATTTACAATGTAGGCGCCTTCTCCTCTAATGGCTTCGCTAATTAAAAAAGTTTCTCCGCTTTCATGATAAAATGAGGTTGGATGAAATTGCAGGAACTCCATATTTTCCACCTCGGCACCGGCGCAATAAGCAAGAGCAATACCCTCCCCTAAAGAGGTGCTTGGATTTGTAGTTCTTTTATAAATTCCAGCTCCACCGCCAGAAGCAACAACAACAGCTTTGGAATTTATTTGCCCGCATTTTTTTGTTTGAAATGAATAATAGTTTAGTCCAAAACATCTTTCATCGTTTCGCAATAGATTATAGACGACACAGTTTTCAAACACTTTTATGCTTTTGTTGTTAACAATTTTAGACTGGATAAATTTAACAAGCTCTTTTCCAGTGGAACCTTGACCAGCATGCAGAACTCTTTTTCGGCTATGCCCCCCTTCTAACGCCAAAGCAATTTCATTATCTATTTTATCGAAAGGCATTCCCATTTGAATGAGCTCAAGAATCCTTTCTTTTCCCTCTTCAACTAAAATCTTTACGGCATTATATGAACAGAGGCCTCTTCCTGCTTTAAGAGTATCTTGAATGTGTAATTCGGTTGAATCATCTTTGCCAACGGCGGCGGCAATTCCTCCTTGAGCCCAATAGGAATTGCTAATATCTACTGACGATTTTGTAACAATTGCAACAGAACCATACTTAGATGCTTCCAATGCAGTATATAGCCCTGCCAGTCCCGATCCAATTATTACATATTCAAAACTTTGCCGATCCATTAAACGATTTTTTAGTGGGTGTGTAAAATAGGAATTTTTTGATTGCCGAAAGAATGGCATTCCATAATTTTTTCCCCTACTCAGATCTTTTCATATACCGGCCTGGATCTTCTAATTTTTTGAATCCATATTTTTCGTAAAGACCATGAGCATCTTTTGTTGCCAGCATCCAAGATCTCAAGTTTTGCAATTCGGGATTTGCAAGGATGCATTCCATGAGCCACTTTGATAATCCTTGTCCCCGGTAGTCTTCTATTATATAAAGATCTGCTATGTAGGCAAAATTAGTATAATCCGTTGTTACCCGTGCAAAACCAATTTGCTTGCCGCAATCGTAAACTCCATAGATTAAGCAGTTTTGTATAGAACGCTCTACCTTTTCGAATGAAACTCCCTTTGACCAATATGAATTGGTTAGAAAATCATGAGTGGCTTCAACATCAAGTTTAGATTTATCCGTTGAAACAACAAAGTTATCTTTAACATACTCTAATTTTTGTTCCATAGTAATTTTACTCTTTATTGGCTATTACTAGCATTTCAAAATCTTCTGTGGTTAGTTTATCTTGGCGATCAAAAGCGCCAAGTTTAGCTCCAAAAATTTCTATGTTAATAAAGCCAATTGATTTTAGCAGCCATGTAATTTCCGAAGGTACGTAATATCTTTCGTTGCACTTAAGATATTTTGTATTTCCAAAATCATCTTTCATCTCGTATAACGAATGGTCTCGAAAGGTCATCAAATCGAAACTGTTTTCTTTGTTTCTACCTTCTCTATCTTCGGAGTTAATAAAATCTTTTACAGAGTGAAAAAGAGGGAACAAACCATTTAGAGTAGTAAAAATAAACTTACCATTGCGCCCAAGAGAATTGTATGCGTTTTGCAGAATAGAAAAATTCATTTCATCCGTTTCCATTAATGGAAAGGATCCTTCGCACATCATAATTGCCAAATGGAACTGCTCTTTATAGTTAAAAGTGCGGGCATCATTTACTTCGAACTGGATTTTAAGAGAAGCAGCCTCGGCTTTTTCTTTTGCTTTTGCAATTTGATCTTTCGATAAATCAAATCCAGTTACAGAATAGCCCCTTTTAGTAAGTTCAATAGAGTGTCTTCCGGTGCCGCAGCCAATGTCCAAAATATTTTTCGATTTATCATAATTTATTTCCCTCTCAATAAAATCTACTTCCCCGATTGTTCCTTTAACAAAAACTTCCTCTTCGTATGAATTGGAAGAATTCTCAAACAGTTCTTCATACCACTGCTTCATATGTATGCTCCTATTTCCTTATTAACGCAACATTATATGGATATACTTCAACCTTCATAATTCCTGCTTTTACAGCCGGATCTGCTTCGGCTACCTCTTTTGCCTTTTCGAAGGATTCCTCTTCGTAAATTACCAAACCAAGGGTTTTCGAATTTTCAACATCTGTTCTTCCGGCAAGAATTAAGCTTCCACCAGAAAGCATCTGTTGCAATCTTGCAAAATGTTCCCCAACAATTTTCATGTCGGCGTCTGTCCAGTTTTTTTCATCAAAATACTTTTCGTTTAACTTAAGTATATATACGAACTGTTTCTTGGGGCTTTCTTTTTTTTCGGTTTGCGCATATACCAAATTACAAATGAACACTAACGACATAATAATGCAAAGTAATTTCTTCATTTCTAAACCTCGGGATTTTTGAGAATTATAATAAGTATTGCAAATTCTTTATAAAAAACTTGCACAACTGTAAGTGCTGTTTGTAAATTATAAAATTGAATAATCAATTCAAAAGCATGAGGATGGAATGAATTACAAAGCAAACCCTGCGCGGTATGATAGTATGGTTTACAATAGATGCGGAAAGAGCGGATTAAAACTTCCCGCAATTTCTCTTGGTCTATGGCATAACTTTGGCGGTGTTGATAATTTGGAAAACTCGAGGGCTATGCTGCAAAAGGCCTTCGATCTTGGAATTACACATTTCGATCTTGCAAATAACTATGGTCCTCCATATGGAAGTGCCGAAGAATCCTTTGGAAAAATATTTATAAAAGATTTTGTACCCTACCGTGATGAATTAGTAATTTCAACAAAGGCTGGGTGGGATATGTGGCCTGGTCCTTACGGAAATTTTGGCTCACGGAAGTATTTAATTGCAAGCTTAGACCAAAGCTTAAAAAGGATGGGACTGGAATATGTTGATATTTTCTATCACCACCGTCCAGATCCGGATACTCCTCTTGAAGAAACAATGTATGCATTGGATCAGATTGTTAGAAGCGGCAAAGCTTTGTACGTTGGTGTATCGCAGTACAAACCGGACTTATTAAAAAGAGCCTACGAAATATTACAAGAGCTTGGTACTCCATTTATTATTCATCAACCAAATTATAATATGTTCGATAGATGGGTTGAAGAGGGCTTGTTAAATATGCTTCAAGAAATTGGCATAGGCTCTATTGTGTTTTCGCCTTTAGCACAAGGACTTTTAACAAACCGTTATCTAAATGGAATGCCCTCGGATTCCCGGGCTATAAAAGATGGCCGATTTTTAAATCCCTCTAGAATTACAGAAGAAAAACTAAACCGCGTGAAAAGATTAAACGAATTAGCAGTAAGAAGAAATCAAACTCTTGCACAATTGTCTTTAGCCTGGGTTTTACGCCAGCCTGCGGTTACCAGTGCATTAATAGGCGCCAGCAAGCCATCTCAAATTGAAGATGCAGTTGGAGCGTTAAGCAATCTTCAATTTAAGGTGGAAGAATTGAACGAGATTGAAAACATTCTTGTTCAGTAAAAAAATAAAGAGAGCAATATGAAAATTTCGAGAAAAAAATTTTTGAAAGCGGGTACAATTTTAACCGGAGGATTATTTTTGCAAGGAAGCAATTTGCTTTCAGCATTTCAAAATCAACCGGCTGGATTTAGCAAAATAACAGAAAACATAGGATTTTTTACAGAGCGAGGGGGAACAATTGGTTGGTACGCAGCAAATGATGGAGTTGTGATAATCGATTCCCAATATCCCGAGACGGCAAAGAACTTAATTGCCGGAATAAAACAGAAGAGTGACCGTAAAATTGATTTGTTGTTTAACACTCATCATCACGGAGATCACACTTCGGGAAATGTTTACTTGAAAGAATATGTTAATAAAATTGTAGCACAAGAAAACTGCAAAGCGCTTCAGGAAAAAAGTTATGGAGGCGACCCCGCTAAACCGCAAGTTTACGCCGATGCAACATTTAAAAATACTTGGAGCGAAAATATTGGCAAAGAAAAGGTAACTGCAATTTATTTTGGCAGTGCTCATACTGGTGGAGATAGCGTTATTCATTTTGAAGATGCAAACATTGCCCATGTTGGAGATTTAGTTTTTAACAGAACTTTTCCTTTTATAGATCCAAATGGAGGCGGCACAATTAAAGATTGGCACAATACTCTTGGAAAAATTATTAAATATTTTTCGAAAGACACTAGATTTATTTTTGGGCATTCAATTACCCCCGAAACTATAACCGGTACAAAACAGGATGTTGAATATATGAGAGATTATTTTGAGGCTCTAATTGAATTTGTTTCCGATGAAATTAAAAAAGGAAAGAGCAAAGAAGAGGTTGCTATGGCCTTGGTTATACCAGGATTTGAAAATTTGAAAGAGAGACGTGAAGGAATGCGCAAGATGAGTTTGGAAAATGCTTATATACAATTGAGCAAATAATTTTTTTAACCTGCTCCGCATTAAAATGCGGAGCTGAAAATATTTTATTCAATCACTTCAAAAATTTCATCAACCGGCTTTTTAATTCTTGGTGTAACTTCTTTATCTGGTTTACCTACGGCAACAAATGCAATAAGCGAATAAGGTTCTTTAATTCCAACCAGCTTACTAAGTTCTTCCTTTGCAACCATTGGTCCTGTTAACCAGCAGGCTCCGTATCCCATATCAACAGCCGATAGCAAAAGATTTTGAATTGCAGCACCAATTGTTTGAATATCCGGATAGTTTCTAAGCTTGTTCATTTCATCATGTGTAAATGAGGTTTCGGTTAATACTTTGTCAATTATGGCAACATAAGGCTCTGCAAGAACGGCTATTACAGCAGGAGCTTTTGTAAAAACAGAAGAAAACATTTCAACTGCTCTTTTTACATTTTCATTTACCCGCTCATCATTCTTGGGAAGAACTTCATCATATTTTGCTTTAACGACTTCCGCCATTTTTTTCATTAGGTCTTTTTTTGTGATGGCAATAAATTTCCAAATTTCTTTTCCGCTAATACATGGGGCCGTGGCCGCAATGCGAATCATTTCTTTTAACTTATCAACCGGTATTTTTTCATCGGTAAAATTTCTAACAGATGTTCTTAACTCGGCGGCTTGTTTAAATTCCATTATTATTCCTTTTTCTAAATGATTGTAGCTTGGATTTGTCGTTCCATAGATTTACTAATCTTAAAATCGCATAAATTCTTTGTCTAAAAATAAATAAAGTTTGCAATCTTCTCCGGCACATCTTATTAAATAGTTGTAAAAGTTAAATACTCTTTACATTGAAAGATTTTCTGAACTAAACGGCAGATAATATTTATATTTTCAATTACGGGTACGCCCCCCAATTAGTAGCCCGCAAATTGAATTAATTGTTTAGGATAAGTTTAAATACAGTGCCGCTTTGTTTTGAACTGCTCAGCAAAAGCTCCATATTGTTTAGTTCGCACAAATATTTAACAATAGCCAATCCAAGTCCGTTACCATCGTATTTTCTAGTATATACCTCCTCAAACAATTTAAACGGTTTACAAAGATCCATAATGGATTCTTGCCTTATTCCAATGCCAGTATCTTTAACAAGAATAACGCCTTTAGAGTTTTCGCAGGATATTGTAATTTCAACAAGTCCAATGTGAGTGTATTTAATTGCGTTATCTAAAACGTTTTCCATAATTGTTCTGATGGAGAATAAATCGATATCGATATTAATACCACCGCAAGTATCGTCGTTTAAGTACAACCCTATTCCTTTCTCTTTTGCTTTTACTCTATATTCATCAAGCAATGGCCTTATTACATCATTCTTAATATTTACTTGCTGCGGAGAAATTTTAAATGTGTTCGATTTTAACTGCGACATCAGAATTAGCGAGTCAATTGTTCTTTCCAATCTCTTTCCGCTATTTTGAATAATTTTAAATATATTGTCTAAGTGTTCAGTTCTTTCCAGATTCACAACCTCCTTTAATAAGGACACATAATTCAGTACAATATTAAGCGGCGTTCTAATTTCGTGGGATAACTGTGCTAAAAATTCATTTTTTAATTTTTCGGCAAAACCATCTACCTGATTTTGTTTATCTGTTTCTATATTAATATCGTCAAAAGATATTCTATAAAATTCTTTTGCATTATACTCTTTGCTAAGTTCCCTCCTCTCCTTAACTGATGATATAATATTTTGTCTTATTACATTTTGCATTATTTCTTCTCTTGTTTACATTAATTTCTAGTTTGCATTAATCTGGATTGGGAATTAACCTCAAACATTTTAATTGAGTCTATGAGTGATTTATTGGATAAATTAAGTTCATTTGTAATACCGGCCAGTTCTTGAATAGATTCTGCCGAATAACTGGATAATTTATTTATCGACTCTACATTTTCACTTATTAAATGTGCTGTTTTAGATTGCTGTTCGTTTGCAACCGCTACCTGATTAATTTCCATAGTTACAGTCTCAACACTCTCTTCAATTGCTTTGAGAGTGCTCTCAACTTGATTTGTTAATTCCATTCCGGTTTGAATATAGTTTTTAGATTCGGACACAGATAAGGAGGCTTCTTTTGTATCATCTAAAACACGCTTAATGGTTGCGGCAATTTCTTTTGTAGCATTAGTAGTCTTGTCTGCCAATTTTCTAACTTCATCTGCAACTACAGCAAAACCTCTTCCATATTCACCTGCTCTGGCTGCTTCAATTGCCGCATTTAGCGCCAATAGATTTGTTTGCCCTGCTATTTCATCAATAATTTCGACTATTTCACTAATTTGATTTGTTCTTTCGTTAAGAGTTGAAATTGCTTTTTCGGTAACTGAAGAAGCTTCTATAATTTTTATCATACCTATTTTTGAGTCCTTCACTTTTTCGGCCCCTAGATGTGCATGATTCATTGCAACCTTAGACGACTCTACCGCATTCATGGAATTTTTTGCAGTCTCAATAATGGTACATGTCATTTCTTCAATTGCTGTTGCTACTTCTTCAATTTGTGCATTTTGCTGATGAGATATCTGAACTAAATTTTCCGAGTTATTTGCTATTTGATCGCTTATTTGATTTGTTGCTTCTACAATTGAATTAATGTTTATAATCATGTTTTTAATATTGCCAACGGCTTTATTAAATGCCCTTGATAATCGACCAATTTCATCTTCAAGAAGAATCTTCAATTCAATAGTCAAATTTCCCGAGGCAAACTTTTCCATCTCTTTAATAATTCTATCAACATTTTCCGATAGATATTTTTGTCTTTCTTCAGATTCTTTAATAGCAGTTTCAACTTTACTTTCTACACTTGCCTTTTCAATATTTAACTCGGCATTGCTTTTCTTTATACTTTCGACCATAAGGTTAAAAGAGTTAGCTAAGCTTCCAAGTTCATCCTTAGTTTTCATTTCAATTTTCTTGTCTAATTTTCCATTGCCAACTTCTATCGAAAAATTTTTAAGCGTTGTTAAGTTTTTGGTAATCCTTTTTATATACAACACTACTATAATTACACCAACAACAAGAAGAGAGAAATACAACAGAGAGATAAACGTGATTCGTTCATTTAGCAATTTGTTTGCATTATCTAAAGAATAGTATAGGATAAGGTTCCCATAATCTTTCGATTTGTACGAAATTCTTTTATTGATAACAAGAGCGTTAAGATTAACATCTTCCACTATTTCATTGGAAGAGATTTTTTTGTTTAGTAAAAAACTATGAGGATTATGTTCAATTAGTTTTTCACCGGCTTCATCTACAATTGCCACATAAACAATGTTCTCGTTTTTTGTTGCGCCTTCAAATTCCGCGCTAACAATGTCAAAATTTCCTTCTTTCAATCCAAATCCAATTGAGTAAGATAGGGACTCGGAAATTAGAGACACTTCCCTTTTTGCGGCATTAATATTCTGTTCTGAGAAAAAGCTTATTATATAAAAAAGGGATATCAACGAATAAACCCACAGGATTGTGCTAAAAATAAATGTCTGCTTTAACCCCATTGATTTTTTAATTCGTGCAATCATTGCTTTGGCTCCAGTCAAAATTAGTTCAGCTTAGATATTATTTTTACATCATTATTAACTTTGTCAGCACTTACATATCCAACGGCACCGGGTGTTGAGGATATTTGTTTTATCATTTCTTCTTCCGATGCAGCCAAAACAGGCGGCTTACCTTCTCCGCTTAGCTTTGCTCTTAACCATACCTTGTTTAATTGAACTTGCTCGAAGCCGGTTTTTGTGTAGAATTCTTTTTTGGATTTGTTTTCCGTTTGGTAATCGAACAGAGTTAGCGACTCTCCGCTGTTCCATCTGGTAACTTCTAATTTATATATGCTTTTTATTTTATTTAAATCAAGATTGGATTCTTTTACATCTTTATTGGCAATTACTACAATCTGAGCATTTATACTTCCAAATCCCAGAATAAAAAGCAGTAGTAAATATTTTATAGCTTTCATTTTTTTCTCCTTGTCTTAAATAATTATCTTTTATAAAGACACACTAGCACCAACGCTTAACATGTTGACCTGTGCATTTCCTAAATCGTTGCTAAATCTGTAATCCGAGAATTGTGTTTTGATTACAATGTTATCGTTAATTCTTATTCCCCCTCCAATTGAAATTAAATTCAAGCCATTATCATCTTTATTCAATTTGTTATTTGCCTCATCATAAACATTCGAGTAAGACCCATAAACAAAAACATCTTCTGTTATATCCCAGTTTAATGTTGCATAGTAAAACAGTTTATCTAAACCGCTGCCAATTGCATAGCTTCTTGTAACACCCGGAATTTGAGGACGTGACCATTGCTTTAATAGATTGTTTTGTTCTTCCGTTAATGAATGCTGAACCGAAATAATTTCGCCGGTTAGTGTTAAACTGCTCAAGGATACCTGCAAATCTGCTCCTAAGCGTAAACGGGGAATATCTCCTAACGATTTTTCAACAGGCTTTCCCGCTAATGCAATATTCACATTAGTTTTATTATCTCTATCTAAAGTTGCCGAAACCCCAAATGTGAATTGGTCTTTCTTAACTCCAATTCTTCCTCCAAAGGAGAGGAAATTAGATTGATGAAGTCCTGGAATATCCATTAACTCTGTTTGAACTGTTGGATTTCCAGATGTGAAATATGAGTCTTCGGAATTACCTACATAGAGTGCGTAATCGAATGTAAAATCGCTAACCGGAACAAAGCCATATATTTGTAAAAATGCTCTTTGTGGTAAATAGTCTTCCGGATTAAACATTTTCCAAAATGAGGCTTCATATACAATTGGTCTAAAAAGGTATGGCAATAACGGAGTGCGGTTATAAATCTCGTACATGTTGTTAAACTTAGGAATGAACAATCCTATTTTTGCTTTTAGATTCATATTGTGATCATATTTTACGTAGGCTTCCTGCAAACTAAAATTTCCCCAAAATTTACTGCTCGAATAATTATTTGTTATTTCCAGATTAACAAAACCGGAAAAACCTTTTCCCAAATTGCTAAGCATTAGTATGTTGGCCTGCTGAAGATTAAAATTTACCTGCTCTTCTTCCGAAAAAGATTTTTTCATTATCATTGGATTGAAGGCCCCGCTTTTAATATTAACATTTGTTCCTGCTGTTTGAAAGAAACCAAACAAACTTATTTCCCCCTGTGGATAGATTTTAACCGCCATGCTAAGCAGTAGAACTATTAATAAACATAGTTTTTTCATTTTTACTCCTTTTTACTTTTTGAATGTTTTTATATGATCTATTATTTAACCGAGGTTGATACTTTTAAAGGGAATTGCTCGGATAATTGTTTTTAATTCTGCATAACCAATTAAGCCCTCTATTTTTTCACACAGTTTTCCATTATTAAATATTAGTATTGCCGTCTTGAAGACATCGTGTATGTAGTATTCTTTCCTTAACAATTCACTTTTGCCCGGATCCATTTGCAAAATTTTAATTTGTCCTTCTGTTCGTTTGTGCAGATATTCAAGAAAATCTTTTACTATGTATGCTGCACCAGATCCACTAGGCGATAAGAATAAAATTACAACGCCCTTACTCTTAATTATTTTTTTTTCAAAAAAATCATCCGTGATTTCTTCAAATATCATTTATAACTCCGCATGCTTTCTTGTTCACCAAAACACAAGTAAGATGCCATAAATATTTCTTGAGAAATTTATTTGTGAAATAGGAATTTGTCGGTTTTTCGAAGTTATTATTAATTTGAGGAGGATGTTTTGAATGAAAAGCACGGATTTACGAGCACGGGCGCGCCCATGGCCGTGCTCTACTCTAGATTATCGGGACGTTCCAGCTTGTACTTTTTCATTTTATCTCGGAGTGTACTCGGAGCCATTCTAAGTTTGTTTGCCGCGCCATCTGACCCCTGAATTTTCCACTTGCAGCTATACAGCGCTTCAATTAGTTTTTCCTTTTCAAATTCCGCAACGGAATTATTTTTTGATGAGAATTCCAAAGTATATTTTGGAAGGAGTGAAAGTGCGTCAAGTTTTAGCACATTATCGTTTGTAACTATTACCCCCCTTTCAATTGTATTCTCTAATTCCCTTACGTTACCAGGCCATGTATAATTTTGCAGAGCTTCGAGCGCCTCTTCCGAAATTTTGTCTATCCTTTTTCCAATTTTTTCGGAATACATTTTAACGAAGAACTCAACAAGAATTTGAACATCTTCAGGTCTATCTCGCAGAGGAACCGTTTCAATTGGGAATACATTCAGCCGATAAAATAAATCCTCTCGGAATTTTCCCTCGGCTATCATGCTTTGTAAATTTCTATTCGTTGCGGCAATAACCCTTACATTTACTTTAATTGTATTAACTCCACCAATTCTATCAAATTCATTTTCCTGCAAAACCCTTAAAAGCTTTGCTTGAAGTGAAATTGGCATTTCTCCTATTTCATCCAAAAATATTGTTCCGGTATCGGCTAATTCAAATTTCCCTTTTTTCATTTGAAGCGCGCCTGTAAATGCACCTTTTTCGTGACCGAATAATTCACTCTCTATTAAAAGTTCTGGAAGTGAGGCACAATTAATTTTTATTAGCGGCTTCGACGCTCTATTGCTAAGATCGTGTATTGCCCGCGCTATCAATTCTTTTCCGGTTCCAGTTTCCCCCATTATTAAAACTGTTGAATTTGTGGGAGCCACCTGTTTTAGCAATCCAAGTGCTTTAAGGAATAGTTTACTCTTGGTTAATATTTTATGAAAGTCGTGATTAAATTTAATTTCTTCCAGTAAATATGTGTTCTCTTCCTGTAATTTGAATTTCAGCTGTTCTACTTCACCTAGAGAATTCTTAAGTTTTTCTTCAGTTATTTTATGAGCATCAATTTCTCTTTCAAGCTCTTCTTTTTTTAAGTTCAGTTCCAGATTTTTTTTTGTAAGCGCATCAACAAGAACTTTATTATACTCCTTTGTATTATAGTAATCGATGGCATTGTTTATTACAGTAAGCAAATCATCCGGATGATATGGCTTGTATATATAGCCAAAAACTTTTGCTTTGTTGATGCTATCCGTAACAGAATTAATATCCATGTAAGCGGTAAGAATAATTCTAACTATGTTTTCATTTAGATCTCTAGCTTTGCAAAGCAATTCAACGCCGGACATTTTAGGCATTCTGTTATCGGAAATAATTACCTTTATATCATCATGCTGATTGATCATAGATATTGCGGCTTCACCAGATTCGGCAGTAATTACATTATATCTGGATTTAAAATTCATTTCAAACAAAACCAAATTGGTTTTTTCATCATCTACGTATAATATTTTATCTTGAGCGCTCATCATATATACCTATTTATGATATTGGTAAAGTTATAACTACTTCTGTTCCTGGATTGCAGTTATTAAAAATTATTTCACCACTATGCTTTTGTATAATGTCGTAACTTATAGATAAACCCAAACCTACTCCTTTTCCAACATCTTTGGTTGTAAAAAAGGGGTCAAATATTTTGTCTTTAATTTCAGAATCTATTCCTATTCCCCCATCAATAATTCTAATTTTTACTTTGTTCTCTTCATTATGGAATTTTGTTTTAATAATAAGATTACCGCCAAATTCCATAGCATCAATTGCATTATTAATTATGTTAGTAAAAACCTGGTTTAGCATACTTGGAAAGCAAAAAATTTTATTTTGCAATAAGTCATATTCTTTTATAACGTTTATGTTGTCAGAGAAACGGTGTTTCATTAACAACAACGAAGAATCGATTAGCTCGTGCAAATCCATCTCAACCTTTTTTTCTTTATCAATTCTTGAAAAATTGCGAAGAGCTCCTACCAGCCTGTTTATACGCGAAATACCTTCTTTAATACTATCGTTAACTATCTGTAAATTTCCTATTACTCTTTCCTTGTCGTATTCCTTTTCTAATATGGAAAGTGCTTTTTTTATGCTTCCGGCATCAGATAGTTTATTAATTCTGTTTACCGAGTTTATTGCCGTTTCAACTTCTTTTATAAAGCTGTCGTAAGAATATACAGCACTCATAATATAATTTACCGGATTATTAATTTCATGAGCTATTCCGGCAGTTAATACTCCCAGTGAAGCCATTTTTTCTTTTTGTATTAATTGATCTTGAGCCTCTTTTAAATTTGCGAGCAATCTTTCAAGATTTCTATTCTGATCTAATATTATTTTATTCTTTTTATTGAGTTTTTTATTGTAGAAAAGGGCTCCCACTACCATTAATAAAAGCCAGCTTGAAATAATTACAGCATAGAATTTAAAACGCTGCTGTTTTTTTTCTTCTTTAATAACTTCTACTTGTCTTTTCTTTTCATCTTCGTTCTGCTTTTGTTCATAAAAAAATTTGCTTTCAAGACGTGTTATTTCTCCAATTTTCTTTTCGTTAAGTACTGTATCTGCATAATCCCTGTGTATTTTAAAATATCTATAAGCTTCTTTATAGTTGCCTAAACTCAAAAATGATTTATTAATAACATTCGCATAGTCAGCAATTTCGGATTTTATTTTTGTCTTTTCGGCCAATTCTAAGGCACGTAGTCCATATTCAATAGATTTTGAATAGTCTTTATTCTCCAAAGATAATTGGCTCATTCCTCCATAAACTATAGCCAACCCTCTTTTATCTTTTATATCCTTACTTAACTGTTCAGCTTCTTTGTATATTTTAAGAGCTTCATCTGTTTTTCCAAGTTTGGATTTTGCTAAAGCATAAAAGCAGAGCATATCGGGCAATTGAGAATTATCGTTAATGGACTTTTTCATTTGAATGCCTATCCGCAGTCTCTCCGACGCCTCTTTATATTTTTTTTCTTTAATATTAAGTGTAGCCATGGCGGCTAGAATTGTTGCCTCAAGTCGAGTCTTTTTTATTTTTACGGCAATTTTAAGAGCCTTTTCATAAAGTTGAAGCGCCTCTTTTTCTTTATTTAATACCTGATAGATATTAGCAAGATTTGCATATCCCCCAGCTAGTCCATTATCGTTTGAAATACTTTCGTTTATTCTAATCACATCTAAATAGTACTTAACTGCTCTATCATAATCCCCCATTCTATAATAGATAGTTCCAAGATCTTGCAAAGATTCTGCAATATCACTTTGGTCTTTACCCCTTTTTCTAAGTGCGAGGCATATTTCATAAAATTTTATTGCCTCTTTATTCTCCCCCTTATACTTACTAATTAATCCGGCATTCCTAATAGCCATAGATGCCCAATAATAATTATTTAGCTTCATGAAAAGAGCATACGATTTTTTATTCAACTCTAGAGCCGTATCTACCTGTTTAAGAGAGTTTAATGAATATGCCTCTTTTAAAAGGGCTTTACCCATTAAAAAATTATTTCCATTTTCCAATGCCGATGAATAAGCCTTTCTTAAAAAAAACACAGCACTATCGTACTTTCTTTCAAATGAGTACGATTCACCTATATTTATAAGCGCTATTGTTTTACCTTGCAAATACTTAGTCTTTTCGGAATTTTCAAGCGCCTTGAAAGCAAATTCTTTTGCTTGTGGGGTATTTGGGGATAATGCACTAAGTTGATTAAAGATATCTACTTTTTTCTTACTATCGGCACTATTTAAAATGGATAGAAGGCTATCCTTTTTCGAAGTCTGAGCAATTAAACCGACAGATATATTTATTACCCAAATAGCTATAAAAATCCATCGATGCATAATTATTATGCCTTGTTTTATAACTTAAAATACTGAATTTATCTCTTTGGTATTATCGAATTGGCAAAAGATATTTCTACGAAAGAGCTTTTTTAAATGAATTGGAATTAAAGAATGTATATTCAAATTCTTGTGAGTGATTAAAAAAATATGGACCTAAAGAAAATAAAAGTTACCCGAAGGATTTTATTTAATTAATTTTCTCAACTAAAAAATAGAGTTATCTTATAAACCAAACATTAGTAATTTTTCCCTCGTGAACTTGGTAAATAGCAATAGCAAAAAGTTCTTGCCCATTGCTTCTTCCTGTAATATGTTCCTTATCAATTACAAAATTACCTTGGGTTACTCTATTTACAATCTCGGCATGATTATTAGGATTTTCTTTGAACAGTTTACCATATCTTTCCCTTAAAGCACTAATACCTTCCATTGTTAATGTGTTTGGATGATTGAAAATTTTTATATCCTCGGAGTAGGTATTTAGAAAAGCCTCGAGATCACCATTGTTATAGGCCTCCAGCTGCTTTTGAACTACCATTTCAGCTTCGCTTTTTATTTGGGTTGTTGTCATTTTGTTTTGTCCTTTTACCGAAACATTTATAAGCAATAGAAGAATAAATAAGTAACCATTTTGCATAACGCTATAATCCGGTTTTAATGAATGAATAGATTTTTTGTAGAAAAATCTGGATCGCAAGTTAAATGCACACCTAGCTTTCTTAAACCTGCTTCGTCTCCCGGAGTTGGAATATGTGTAATATGAATATCGCAACCTTGCAGTTCTTTAAGTTTTTGAATAGCAATTTGCGCAGCAGGATTTGAAATAGCGCTAATGCTTAACGCTATTAAGGTCTCTTCCAAATCCAGGCTAACAATATTTCCCTTAAGCACCTCTTTTTTTAGATAGCTAATAGAGTTAATAATATTTTCTGGCAATAAGTGAAGATTATCTGGAAAGCCGGCCAAATGTTTTACCGCATTTAAAACAACGCTAGAGGCCGCATGCATAAGAGTTGAATTTTTTCCGGTAATTATTTTCCCATCTTTCAATTCAATTGCTGCACCGCAGTAGATTCCATTATTTCCCTTTCCGGTACTTTGAGCATGCAAAGCCGCTTCCTTTGCGGGATTAACAACCCTTCTATCATCAATTTTGGCGTTAATGTTTTTCATTACCATTTCCGAGCGTTCTAAAGTATCGGCATCTACAAATCCAAGGGCGTATTCGGTTGCGCATCTAAAATATCTTCTAATAATTTCTTGATGGGCGGCATCTTGAACAACTTCGTCATTAATAATTCCAAATCCCGCGCGGTTTACTCCCATATCTGTTGGAGATTTATAAAACGATTCTCCTCCGGTAATTTTTTCAATTATCCTTCTTAGCAATGGAAAAGCTTCGATGTCTCTATTGTAATTAACGGTCTTTTGATTATACGCTTCAAGATGATGATGGTCTATTAGGTTAACATCCTTTAGATCAACTGTTGCAGCTTCGTAAGCAACATTTACTTTATGAGCAAGAGGCAAATTCCAAATTGGAAAAGTTTCAAATTTAGCATAGCCTGCTTTCACTCCTCTTTTATACTCATGATAAAGCTGACTTAAACAGGTTGCCAATTTTCCGCTGCCTGGGCCGGGCCCCGTTACTATTACAATTGGTTTAGTAGTGTGTATATAATCATTTGCGCCATAACCTTCGTCGCTAACAATCAAATCAACATCGGTCGGATATCCTTTGGTAAACTTATGCGTGTAGATATTTATTCCCCTGCGTTCCAGTTTATTTTTAAATGCTCTTGCAGAGGGCTGGTTATCGTATCTTGTAATTACAATTGAATTAATTTTTATTCCCCATCTAGCAAAATCATCAATTGTTTTTAACGCGTCGGTATCGTAAGTAATTCCAAAATCGGCTCTCATTTTTTTTCTTTCGATATCACCGGCGTAAATACATAATATAACATCAACATTATCCCCAAGCTTTTGCAGCAATCTCATTTTAACATTAGGATCAAAACCGGGCAATACTCTAGATGCATGAAGATCGTAAAGAAGCTTTCCTCCAAACTCCAGGTAAAGCTTTTTATCAAAACGTTCTACTCTTTTAAGAATTTCTTCTGTTTGTTCTTTCAAATACTTTTCGTTATCAAAGCCTTTTTCCTTTCCCAAACTAAGCTCCAAATTTTTTAAAATTTGTCGGTTAAGATATGAGGTGTTAATGATAATTACATTATTATTTTTCAATTATTTGTCGAAAATTAAAAACTGGAAGAAATTTGCAAACTAATACTTAATTTCTTCCATTACAATTGCACCCCAAGGACAAAAGGATTTTCCAATCCACTCATTTAAATTAGCCTCAACATATCTTGGGTCGGCATCGCACACTTCAATTGATATTTCGACAAGATCCCAATTCTCGGGAATAAAGTGCCACGACCATTTATTGTTATATCCACCATTTCCTTTTTCAAGCTTTCCATTAATATGAAGATTTCTTTTTTCCTCACTTAACAACAATTGAGCTCTCGCTTTTTCAATTGCACTTTGATTCTTTGTTATAACAACAAAATCGGTTGCTTCACTTTTCTCCCCTTTCATTTTCATTTTAAAACCTATATATCCTGTTGGGATAGAGGTTACAGGAGAATCCTCTTTGTTGCTACACGAAATAAACAACAGTATTAAAGCAAAAATTAAAAATGTTTTTTTCATCGAACGACCATAATCTGAATTTTATTTTGAAATCTTTTTCAAATTGTACTGATAAAAATTTTAAATTATTCTTTGGCTAAATCTGCAAATAAAAGACTTTTTAGATAAAATAGTTAGTTGCAAATTCCAAAACAATTTTAAAAGAATATTTTACTTCCATATTCCAAGTATTATTCCCATTAATGCATAAATAATTGTTTGATACGAAGCATCTATTAAAAAAAGTTTTAAAGATTTTCTGCTAAATAGATAAATGATGCCTAGCGATGCAGAAACCCAGCCAATTCCAACAGCTAAACCGGCAAACAATCCAAACATTAAATCTGGTTTGGGTCCTAAAAATGCAGATAGATTCAATGCAATAATAATATTTAGGATAATTGTTGTCCCAAATATTTTTACCATATTTCCTTTTGCGGCATCCTCTTCAGTCATTCCAACTTCTTTCATCCATGCTTTGCCAAAAAGAGGGCCATACCAGAGGCCGCCAATAACAAAAGCAAGAATTGTAACGACAACAACCGCTAAGTAATTAATATGTACTTGCATGTTTTCCATACCTTTTTCTCCTTTGATAGTTTGATATTACAAAATAATTTATTTTTATTATAAAAGTAGTTTAAGCAGACCTTAAGGTTTTCTTCATGGCTGCTAAACATAATCCCTAATTAATTCCCTTTCTTGTTATAAATATTTTTTTAAGATTTACTGTAGCAAATGGGAGAGAATATGAAAAACTTATTGCTTTTAATTTTAGTTGGGGCTTCTTCATTTCTTTTATCTAATTGCGCAATAGATCCCACCGAAATTCCTGATAATTCCGTTGTGCTTAATCAAAACGACTCGGTTGATGTTGAAATAAAATACTCCGAGAGCATAACAATTAATAAAGAGCTTACAATTTATTTTAAGGATGTTGCCGCAGATAGCCGCTGCCCAATTGATGTTATGTGTGTTTGGGAAGGTGATGCCGAAACGATTCTTGTTATTCAAAACAATAAATCCGAAAAAGAAATAAAGCTTCACACAAAACTTTATCCTCGCGAAATGTATTTTGAAGGATATTTAATAAGCATTAAACAGCTGCTTCCCCTTCCTAAGAGTACGGTTTTAACAAAGAAAAGTGATTACAAAATTACTCTCACATTAAAAAACGCTGTTGCCAAACAGCCGTTTCCAGTAGTTGTTATTGACGAATCTTTTGATTGGGTTATTAAACATGATATGCTAGTAATTAACGACTTGAAAATAGAGGGATCAATTATTACTGCTTCGGTAAGTCACAGCGGAGGATGCAAAGATCACGACATACAATTATTTGCAAAGAGCGGAATACTAAAATCGAACCCGCCGCAATTAAATTTGTTCTTTTCCCATAATGCAAATTCCGATTTATGCGAAGCATACATTACAAGAACCATAAAATTTAACTTGAGCAGGGTAAAAGACTATTTGGGAAGCGTAGGTGGTTTTCAAAAAATCATTCTAAACTTTTATAACACGGATGGCAAGCCGGCAAAACAATCTCCAAAAGAATTTAATTACTGAATCATTTCTAAAACGAAAATCTTACCAGCTTAATTTTTTTTCCCTCTTCGAGGTGCATCTTTTCATATTTTGTTTTAATTGTCTCTTGCGGAGTTAAATTTTCTTGGGCATACAAATCGTTTGTTTCTTTAATAAGCTTAAGATTATATACCCTAATCATCTGCAGAGTATATTCATAAAGAGTATCGTCGTCTGTTTTAAGATTTATAATTCCATTTTCGGTTAAAATTTCTTTATATACCCGCAAGAATCTTGGATGAGTCAATCGTTTTCTAATACTACCATTGCGGGGATAAGGATCTGGGAAGGTAATCCATATTTCTTCGGCTTTAATTTCTTTTAACAATTCTCCAAGCTTTTCTATAGGAGAAATTAACATAGCCACATTGCTTACTTTTATTTCCCCGGCATTTTTAGATGCGTTCCATAAACGGTTTGGTTTTCTATCTATTGCAATAAACTTTCTGCTTGGAAACTGAAGTGCCAGATTAATTGAATAATCCGCCTGGCCGCATCCAAGCTCCATTGTAACTACCTTGCAATTGCTAAAGTAGTTTATCAATCCGGTTTCTACACCCTTATCTTCGCAATCAAATACGTTTGCAAATGTTCTTACTTCGGTAATCTTCTTAAATTTTTTTCTAGCCACTTGTATAGTTTTGAATTATGGATTATAAATTATGAATTAGCGGGGGCAAAAATAGTAAAGTGTTTACAAAAATGTATGCTATAATTTGCTCATTATTAAAAGAAAGGAGCACATTGGTCTAAGATTTTAAGTGTTGGCCATATTTTTCTGTTTAAGCCCCGACCTTTCATTAACTACCGGAAATAAAATTAGTCCAAAACCGACATGAGCATAAGATAATTTAATTGTATTTGTTTGTAAAAGGGAAAGCATTTCTCTTCTAATTTCATTTATCTATATTTGACAACATATATAAACAAGGATGTAAAATGAAAAGAGTATTTGTAATTGTACTGTTTATTGTTTTTTCAAATTCACTTTTTGCCCAAATGCCAGATTTTACTAAAGACACAAAAACCGCAATGGCAAAATTTGGAATTATGATTGGAAAGTGGGAAGGAAAATCTTGGACTATTGGTGATAATGGCTTAAAAAAATACTCCAATGTTACCGAAACTATTCAGTGGAAATTAAATAACTCAACTATTCTTATTGAAGGGCTTGGTAAGAATGAAGCAGGAAAAGAAGTTCATAATGCTTTAGGAGTTGTTTTTTACGATCCAATGCAGAAGAAATACAGAATACATTCTCATCTCGAAAGCGGACTTTCCACCTTTGCAACATTTGAAGTAGTTGAACCAAATAAAAAGTTTGAATGGTGGTTCGAGGATGGACGTGGCGGAACTGTAAAGTATAAGATTGTTATTGATGGCAATAAATGGAAAGAAGAAGGAGAATATGTTAAGGGGGGTGTTACAATCATGAAATTCTTCGAAATGAATTTAACAAAAATTGAGTAGGCTTTTTAAGCCCGCAGTTAGTTTTTACGATTGATGCTGCTTATTTAAACCAATCTTCTAATTGGCAATACGCTTCAATTTTATTTTGCTCTTCAACCGGAATTAAAGAAAAGAAATTAATTCCGGTTAATTCTTCTACGGAATCTATTGGAACAGCAAAAGATTCCAATTTTTCTTTAGATGCTTTATTCTGCAACACAAAGGCTATTCCCTTTTTATGGTTTTGTTTATAAACAACAATTACCTTGTAAAAATATTGGGGAATTGCCACCTTGTTCTTTCCAATTGCCGGTAAGCCCTCTGTTAATACGGGACCTGTTGCCACATAAACAGAATCGTTTTCTTCAGCAAACTTTCTTACCTGTTCTTCCAATTTTTTCCAAATGCCTCTGTTAAATTGAGGTCTTTGCGGACTCATATTACTCATTAAAAAAGATTCGGACATAGATTTTTTAGAAAAGGCCATATCTGCCGCCGGGGCTAAATGTCCTTTATCGAATCCGGATTTATAATAATCTGCAGGAATTGCCGAGCCCGTTTTAACCAAAGTATCTGCTCTAAAATTATTTTCCCTTTCAGATTCCCCTCCATCCATTTCCTTGGTTAGTAAATACGCCACCCATTCGGCTTGCTCAAATATTTCTTTATATGATAAGGAATATGCTAGATGATGAATAAGCGAACTGCTGTCTTTTATTTCCGGCATTTCATATTTAACTCTACTTGAGCCTTCTTTTTTTGCCGGAAGGTTTACAAACGACAGAGATGCAAATATGAATAGAATAGCAAAACTAATTACCACAATCCGCTTCAAAAGATTCTCTATTTTTATTGTTAGAAACTTAGAAAAAATATCTCAAAGCTCAATTGGGTGTTTTGGAATTATAGTTTTAATTGTAGGACCAAAATTAAATTATTGTTTTATTGCTTCTAAATGGGCTTTTGTAAAACATTTTAAAAATATTTTTAAATAGTTGGCGCAGCCAACAACTTTTTTTAATCTAAAGCAGTATAGTATAGTAATGGCAAATGTTGACAGACATATAGGAAAGTTTACCGACGAGGAGTTGATGACAATGGTTGTTGATAGAAATACCAATGCTTTAAAAATATTATACGAACGCTATAATAGAAGCATTTTCAATTTTACATTACGCTATACAAACAACCGGGAAATTTCGGAAGATGTGCTTCAGGAAACTTTTACACGGGTTTGGTTTGCTTCCCATTCATTCGATGATGCAAAAGGAACATTTAAAGCCTGGCTGTTTACTATTGGAATTAATATTACCCGAAGTGAAATGTCGAAGAAGAGATATGAATATGAGTATTTGGATTTAGATGACATTACCGACCAAAGTGAATTAAATGGCACTTCCGAAAATGAGCCGTCGGAATGTTTACTTGAACAGACTGAATTAAAAGATACAATCAGCAAGGCATTGGAAAGACTTAATCCATATTTAAAGGAGGTTGTAATACTTAAGCATTATCACAAGCTAAAATTTTCCGAGATATCAACTATTACCAATACTCCAGAAGGGACATTAAAAGCACGGTTTCATAACGCGCTCGGTCAATTAAAAAAGCTGCTACAAAAGGCGGAGTTCTAAAATGTACTGCGAAAATAAAAACAATCTGCTCGATCTCTACTTTCTTGAAGGAAGCGATAGCCATTTAAGCCAAATAAGAGAGCATGTTCAAAAATGTAATGAATGCCAAGAGTATTTAAATACTTTAAAAACTACAATGGACGTTTTAGATAAGGTTGAAGAGATAAATCCTTCTCTAAAAGTATTTGAAAACATATTGGCAGAGGTATCCACTTCAATACCAAAGCCTGTTTTGCAAAAACAGGGTGTTCCGGTTATTCCAATACTGCAAATAGCATTTGGACAAATATTCTTACTTGCTATAATCTACATTCTCAATTTGAAATTAACATTATCCCCTTTTTGGAATTCTATTAAGGACAATTGGATTGTTCAATCGTTCGGGGCATTTGGAATTGCGTTTTTAGTTGTTGTTTGTATTGGAACATTTATAACGCTTGCGCTTGCGCCGGTATTGCTTTTCGAGGCCAAGGAAAGAAAAAGCTTTGTTAATTAAAATAAAGAGTTCGTTTTACAAGCTATGTAATATAAGCCAGCTTGAATAAGCCCGGATTTTAGAGGAAAAATTTTATTAATAGTAATAAATTATTTTACAAAGGAGAGTAACATGAATAGAAGAAAACTAATACGAAAAATGGCTACCCCTGCGGTCATTATTTTTATTGTATCCTTAATTGTTGTACTGCTTGAAATACCACTGCAGAAGAAAAGAGATGAGGCTCATAAGGAGGAATTTAAAAAATATTTTTCCACCTTTATGGAGCAGAATAGAACCTACCTAAAAGGAATAGCTGGAAAAATTAAATCTCTTCCGGTTAATCAGGTTGTTATTAACGAACTGCAGTCCGAATACATGGTCGAGCATCAAAGAAACGATATTTCAATAAAATATTTATGGATGAGCGATGTAAATGGAAATTTTTTGTTTGGAACCCCAAAAGAAAGTTTTGAAATTCTAAACAACGGATACGATAAATATCTTAATGTTATTAAGATAGACGACTATTACCGCAGCAGAAACGATTTTTTAATTAAGCTAATAGATATGCACAATAAAATAGACTTTGCCGAATTCGATAAAAGTGAGGGAAGAGATTCCTATTATGGTGGAGGATCTTGGCGCTACTACAAATTTGACAGTTGGGAGTATGCTCAATCTACCTCTACTTCCTTTTCAACTCCGGTATTCGACCCAAGTGGTAAAATTATTGGAGAACTTTTCTTAAAGGTAGACGATTCTGCAAATAAAGAAAGATACTTTAAAGAACCTAGCAACGACGATACAATTATGCTTCTTATAAATATTTTTAGAGTACTCTTAATTTTTTCCGGAATATTCCTTTGGTTTCTTTTGCCTACCTGGGTTTATACAGATGCGCAGGATAGAGATGTTAAAACTCCAGGCGTGTGGGCCTTTTTGGCACTAACTTCTTTGATCTTTGGATTGACAATCTATTTAATTACCAGACCCAGCACATTAAAAAGTATGAATTGTCCAAAGTGTGACGGTGAATTAAACGGCACAAGGGCTTACTGCCCTCATTGCGGCGAAGATTTATCGAACAATTTTTGCCAGCAGTGCCAATACCCTATTAAACCGGAATGGCAATTTTGCCCCAACTGTCGAGCTGAAAGTAAACCAAAAGAAATAAACAAATCCGAGACTTTTAATACGTAGAAATTTTTTGAGACGTTTGATTATAAAGATAAAAAAGGAACGAGCTAAGTGATACTGAGAAGTGAAAGAATCAGACAAATTATTTTTCTGGTTTTAGTAATAAGCGGAACAATAGTTTTTTATTGTTCAAAAACTCAGCAGCTTGTAAATAAAGATAGAAGTGAATTCGTAAAGCAGAGAACCGAACTCAATATGGAGAACATTAATAATCTTAAAGATGCCGAAAATTATTTCGGCATCTTTATAAATAACCCTAATAGTGAATATGGTGTTGATGCTTTATTCTTTGCAGTTGAGTATTGGGACGGAATTGGAAAGGACTCATTGATACAAAACGCTGTTAATAAATTCGAAAAAATGGTTAAAAACGATTCCCTAAAAAACCGCTTTTACAGCCATCTGGGCAGATATTATATAGACACAAACCGCCATTCAAAATCTCAACTTATAGATAAAATTTTGCTCGGTGTTAATCAACAACAGGAATACTAGGTTTAGAGTACTTGCTTTTTAAATATCGATTCTATTTTGTTGCTTTTATTCTCCATTCAAGTTCACCCAAATTTTTGCCTTTGAAATTATAAAGAGGTTTATTTATGTTATATATGAACATACGGGGTTCCATCTTGTTTACAGATCGAAGTACATCGGCATAATATATAAGGGAATAGATTCATAAGCGCATCTGCTAGATAAACGTTTCTTTTTGAAAATGTCTATAGGATGCCATCATTATATAACTCAAGAGAGGTTCAATGAATTTTGTTTTACTATTTACCAAAACAAATGGAGTAGTAATATGAAAAGATCATTTTTTGTAATTCTTTTTTCAATTTTAACAATCGGCACTTATTGCCAAACAATCAGTTCTGTTAATTTAATTGGAGGTCTAATAATTCCCTCGGGAAGCCAAGTAGGAACTTCTGTTTGTATAGAAGCATCGACTAAAATAAACGATTCGTGGAGCTTATATTTTACCCCGGGATTTTCAAATTGGGGAAAGAAATATGTTTACTTAACCAACTTCAATTCCGAATTAACAAGCTACAGCGAAGATAATCATAGAATGTATTTATTTAGTGCCGGAGCCAAATTAGTAATAACAACTATCAAAACATTTAAGATATATGTGAACATGGAAATTGGGTACAATTATCTAAAGTATTACTCTTATCTAAATTACATGGTTACAGATCCTTCAACGAATAAAATTACCTCCTTTTATGTCGATAATAATTCCAAGAAAGAAATTAGCGAGAATTTATTTGGCTTTGGTTTTGGTTTGGGTCTTACCCAAAAAATAAGCGATTCCTTTTCCTTTTTAGTAGAATACAAACGAAACACAATGACGGAAAATTTTAAGAGCTTAAGAAGCAGTTTTACCTTAAATACCGGGATAGTTTTTAACATGTAATGTCGGCGTTTTATTTAAGTGGTCAATGCGGATTCTGCTTTGTACGCATCGCAAAATCTGCATTGATTTGATAAAATCAGTAATAATCCAGCAGACATTACAGCGTTTATAATTTTCTGCCAGAGCACAAGTTTGCCCACCTATATTTTTCCTGGGTTACTCTTTTATTTGACACGAATAATATTTTATTTGCCTGCATAAGTCTTAGCAAAAAACAGAGCATTGTAATATATTTCCCATTAGTAATTGATTAAGGACCTACATTAATGAAACTGTTGATTATGCTAACCGGATTTTTTCTTTTGAATGCTTTTTGCTTTTCGGGACCCGATGAGTTAAGCGGTGTTTGGTTAACCGAAAAAGGTGATTCAAAAATTCAGATTGCCAAAATTAATTCCAATTGGGAAGGAAAAGTTATTTGGCTTAAAGATCCTGTAAATAAAGATGGAATTCCTAAGTTAGACAAAAACAATCCCGATCCATTAAAAAGAAAACAGCCAATTATTGGTTTAACAATATTAAGCCAATTGTCTTTTACCGATAATAAATTTGTAGGCAAAGTCTATTCCCCCGAAAAAGGAAAAACATTCGATTGCGAAATTTTATTAAAGGATGGCGGTAAGCTTACTCTAAAAGTAAAGGCCGGCATATTCAAAAAAGAAGTGGAATGGATTAAACAGAACTAAAATCAATTCTTTCTATAAATGTTAACTAAAAAAAAATTACGAAGTATATTTTTTATTTTTATTGCAATTGCCGCACTACTATTTAAAAAACACTATGTTGGTCCGGAAAGAGAAATAGTTATAAGCTATTTAGGAAATGTATCTGCTTCGTTTGCTGTTTTTTTTATTGTCTCTATTAATTCCAGTAAATGGAAAGATAAAAACTGGATTACAGCGCTTCTTGCCTTACTGATTGTAGAATTGTTCGAGCTGACAAACGGATTTGGAATTATGAGCAACACTTTCGATCCAATTGATTTGATAGCCAATTTAGGCGGAGTTTTGCTAGCGTTGGGCCTCAACTTAACTATAACAAAGTTTCTAATAAATCATAAATAGGTATTTGTTTTATGGGATTTCCAATAAAAACATCCGATCCAAACTGGCTTAGCAAAGCCGTTGATGTATTTAACCAAAGAATCAGTATTTCAATTATTGATGACGCAAATTTTGGAATAAATGAAAACTCCGATAGCTTAAGAATGTTTAAGCGCCACACTCTTAGTTTAAGACAGGTAATTCTTTTATTAACTTTTTATTTAATTGCCCTTACTTGTATGGTACTTCTGTATTTATCTTTTTCTCTTCACTATGCAAAATACTTAGGTATAGGTCTTTCGGTTCTGTTTTTGATAGTCTGCATTACAATTCCGACATATTTTTTTGTAAAGAATAAAGCTCCCCTTATTTTCAAAAGCAATTTAGGTGTCGAAATTAAGTTTCATAATCCAGCTTCATTAGAACAAACAGTCGAGGATAATTGAATTGTTTATTGAGCCTTCTGGAAATAAATTTGCGATGTGAAACGCGTAATCAATATTTTAACATAATTACTTTACAATAGGATATTAATAATGGAAGAAGAGGAATTTTTTTGTACCGAATGCAATAGTGAAGTGCAAAGTGATTTTGAATTTTGTCCCAACTGCGGTTCAATTTTTACCGAAGATGTATGCTGCGAAAACCATACAGACAAAGAGGCCGAAGGAGTTTGTGTAATTTGCAGTCTCCCCTTTTGCGAAGATTGCGGCGAAAGTGTTAACAATCTTTTTCTATGCGGCGAGCATAGTGAAGTTGAAATTTTTATGGGCACAGCAAAGTTAAATATCGATTACAATTTGGTAGAGAATACTTATTTGTACGATCTTCTTGTTGAGGAAGGATTTCATCCTATTCAGCAGTCTTCCAGAGGCATGCGAGGTTCAGCTCGTTTCGATTCCTTTAATAGTACCGGTGTTGCAACTTCGGATTCATCCAGAATATTTGTTCCGCTGCAAGAGTATGTAGAAGCCATGGTAATTGTTGAGGATATTATAAACAAGAAAAATAGCCCGGAACAATGATCTGCTCATTTGGAAATTATTCACTTAACTTGTAGTGAATGTTTTTGTTAATGGAAATTTGTTCAGGTTTTGGTGTTAACCATAATTATTCTATTTGTAAATTCTATTGTTAATAGGTCGTTAAAGGCAAAATGAAATTATTTGGCACAAAAGATATAAAAGTTTTTATACAGGCTCTTTTAAAAAGCAGAAGCGGTGAACTTAAAAACAAAATTGTTCTCGACATTCCCGCCGGTTCCGGCTTTTCGAGTGGAATTTTAAAAGATATTGAAGCAAAAGTGGAAGCTTTCGATTTGTTCCCCGAGTTCTTTAATGTAGTTGGCCTTGACTGCAAGTTTGCAGACCTTTCCAAAGTATTACCTATTGAATCTAATTATGCCGATTTTATTCTTTGCCAGGAGGGAGTTGAGCATTTAGCCAACCAACATTTAATGTTTGCCGAGTTTAACCGTGTTTTGAAAATGAATGGAATATTGTTTTTAACCACTCCCAACGCAAGCAACTTGCGTTCAAGAATAAGTCACTTGCTTTCCGAGAGTGAATATTCCTATAAAAAAATGCCTCCAAACGAAGTTGATTCAATTTGGTTTTCGGATAGCGATAAGAATAAAAGCATTTACTTCGGACACATTTTTCTTATTGGAATTCAAAAGCTTAGAGTACTTGCAAGCCTTAACGGATTTAGAATAAAAAAAACTCATCATTTTAGAATTAACCATACCTCTTTACTTTTAATGCTTTTTTGCTATCCATTTATTTTGCTTGTAAATCTTTTGGGATATTTAAAAGCGGTTAATAATATAACCAGCGTCAATCATGAAGAAGTTAAAAAAGTATATTTGGAGCAATTACTGCTTGGAATAGATCCCAGAATATTGGTTGGCGGACATATTATTGTTGAGTTCCAAAAGATTAATGATGCGACAAAAATGAATTTTAGTCTTTATAATAAATATAAGGACTGCAACATAGTTACATAGGAAATTGTTATTTACAGGAAGCATATAGAAAGGAAACTAAAATGAAAAAACTTTTGAAGATTGTTTTGTACACACTGTTAATTGTAGGAGGCTCTCTTGCAATAACAATTTTTGTAAGTGAAAAAAGTTTTGAAAACCAAACCAACGAAGAAGTTGTTGCAATGTTTCAAAAGGTTGCTAACACTCCCTTATCTATTCTTACCGAAGAGGATATTAAAGAATTACCCGAGCCTGTTAAACGATGGTTAAGGTATTCCGATGTTATTGGAAAGGAAAAAGTCACTTCCGTTCGATTGAAACAAAAGGGGTTTTTTAAGAAAAGTATGAATGAAGATTGGATGCCATTTGAGGCGGTTGGTTATTACACTGTGGACGAGCCCTCGTTTGTATGGTTTGCACGAATTGAAATGTTCCCCTTTTTTAATATCTCCGGAAGAGATAAGTATGAAAAGGGGAGTGGAAACATGCTTATTAAGCTGGCAAGCGTTGTTAATCTTGTAGATGCCAAGGGATACGAAATTAGTCAAGGCTCGCTTCTAAGATATTTAAATGAAATTATGTGGTTCCCATCAGCCGCTGTAAGCGGTCCAATTTTTTGGACTGCAATAAATAAAAACAGCGCTAAAGCCACAATGATTTATGGAGACGTTAGCGCATCGGCTATTTTTTATTTTAACGATAAAGGACAAATTGTAAACATGACTGCTAACAGATACGCTTCTTTGGGAGAGAACTTTAGCTTAGAAAAATGGTCAACTCCTATTGATGGATATAGAAATGTAAGCGGCCATCTTATTCCTAATAAAGGAACCGGCGTTTGGAATTTGCGAAGCGGAGCTTTTCCTTATATTAAGTTAGAAGTAACCGAAATAGAGTACAACAATCCAACGCCTTATTAAAATTTAGTTGCCACCAACAAATTGTTTTGCATAATACCGGGGAGTTAAAAATTCTCCGGTTGCATTTTTAATCATTTGCCTCCAGTTAACTACAGATCCTGGAAAGAAATACTTATCTATAAGAAACCGTCCAACTATTTTTTGATTATGAAAAGTTGCTTCCGACTCCTCTTTGTTATCCAGCACATTATTAACAATAAAGTAAAACAGCTGCGAAGCTAGCAATTCACCAAGCATATAATTATGGTAATAGGCGGGATATAAAGCTACATGAATCTTGGAAGCCCAGTCCGGTTCGTTTCTATCTTGCGGCTTTTTTATCAGCTGATATTTTTCAACCAGGTTCCACCACAAATCGTTTAAATCCTGCTCGGGGTTTTCGTACATACTCTTTTCGAATCGGAACATTACCTGAACCCAACGGGAAAAAACCAATTGTTCCAATCGAAGAGTGTTAAAGCAGGGTTTACTAATTTTTTCTTTTTCCTCCTCCGAAATTCCAATAACCTCTTTAAGCCAAGCTGGATTAGATGCAAACCGTCCGAACATCATTGCAATTGCTTCGGTTGTAAATGTGTGCGCGGGTTCTCTTAAACTCCAAGGTAAACTCATATCTATATATTTATCGTAAACAGCATGCCCAAATTCGTGAAGCATTGTACCCATCCACCGGTGGTTTGGTTTTATATTACACAAAACTCTCACATCACCACTCTTATCTATATGTGTACAGTATGCATGCTGGTACTTTCCTTCTTTTTCATATAAGTCGCTCTTCGAAATCAGGTCATCAATTTCCAATCCCATTCCAGAAAAATAATCTCTTGTAGTTTTTTCAATATCCTTTTCTTTGAAGTAGGAATCTAAATCTACTTTATAAATTTTGGGTCCCTGCTGAAAAAATTTATCCTCGTAATGCCATGGCATTAATTCTTCCTTATTAATTTTGTTTTTGGATGCAAGGTATTCATCAATTTCATTTTTTAGCTGGGCAAAAGAATCCTTTGTTAGTTTATCCAATTCATCAAAAAGATTGCTAATTTCATCGGCATCTTGTTCGCTAAGTATCATGCTCATCTGATGATAGTTTTTATAACCAAGCTGTAAAGCGGCTTCATTTCTCATTCTTACCAATTCTAGTACATCCCCTGCTACTTCTCTTCCAATTTGTTTGCTTGCTTTCCATGTTACTTCAAGTTCATTCTGGTCAACAGATTTTTCAAGAATTTCATCAATCTTGTTATCTGTAAGCTTATTACCATTTACTTCAGCCCGGTAGGTTGCAAACTTCTCTTCAACTTTTGTTGATAATGAAATAATCTTTTCCAAAAGAGTTTCATCAAACTGATTTGATGCATATGAATTAAAAATTAATTCGAGCTGCCGTTTAAGTATTGGGTCTGTTATCTCATCCGAATTTTTAAATGTTGTGAGCTTTTTAAAATCTTCTTTGTTCGTAAATATTTTGCTTAGCTTTAACTGCAGCTCGGAAGATTTTTTATAGTCATCACTCTTTCCGCTTATTGAAGCATCGAAATAGGAAATGGATGTTTGTTTGCTAAGCTCTATAACTTTTGCTTCATAATCTTTTATAAACTGAATTAATTCATTCTGCATTTCAAACCTTTCCTAAAAATAATGATGTAAAAAACTAGGCTAGCAAATCTTCATCCCTGTATAAAACCAATACAGCAGCCTGAGAAACAATTACAAATTTTTGATGCTCAATTTCCACTTCAATTGCATCCTTTCGAAGGAACAATGCAAAGTCACCTTCTTTAGCTTGAAGCGGAATATACTTTGTTGGTTTTCCCTGCTTCCAGGGCTCCTCATCTTCGCCCCCTGCTGCAACGGGATACCCTGGCCCGGCTTTAATAACATATCCTCCTTGAACTTTTTCCTTTTCGGAAACTCCCGGCGGAAGATATAAGCCGCTTGTAGTTTTGCTCATGTTGTCTTCTGGTCTAATTAGAAGGCGGTCTCCCACAACAATAATTTTTTCTGTGTTTATCATATCATTCCAAATGTTTGCGTAAAAATATCAAATAGCTTAACAATTTGTTTTGGTTAATTGTTCTAATCGGGGTTATTTTTGTTAAAAGAATTAAGCTATATGAAAGAATTTTGGAACGAAAGATATTCTAAAGAAGAGTTTATTTACGGTAAAGAACCAAATAAATTTTTACAAAAAGAATTAAGCACTCTTAAACCGGGGAAGATACTTTTTCTTGGTGAAGGGGAGGGAAGAAATGCTGTTTATGCTGCTACACTCGGTTGGCAAGTTGATGCGGTTGATTCATCCGATGAGGGTAAGAAGAAAGCCCTTTTATTGGCAAATGATAGGAATGTTGCAATTAATTACATTGTAGCAGATATCTTTGAACACGAACTACTAAAAGAACATTACGACGTTATTGTTTTAATCTATGTTCATGTTCACGACGATTTGAAACCACTATTGCACAATATAGTTATAGATTCTTTAAAATCTTCCGGTAGAATTATATTGGAGGCGTTTGAAAAAGGACAAATTAAAAATACGTCTGGCGGACCAAAAGATATTGATCTTCTTTACGACCTGCGGTCTATTGCCGAGGATTTTATTGATCTCGATTTCGAAAAGCTTGGCAAAGAAACTGTTTTTCTAACCGAGGGTAATTATCATTCCGGTAAGGCCGAAGTAGTTAGGTTTGTTGGAGTTAATAAATAAAAAATTGATGAATTACTTTTCTTACCTTTGCTTCAAATGGAATAATTATTCACAAACTAATATCCTCTTGGAAGGCTAAGCTCAGAAATATATTTTCTATTTTATCTATTGCTAATTCATTTACGCATGTTGATTAAATTCTTCCGAAATCAGCTCGATAGCATTTATAAATTTAGTCTTTAATTCTTCATCAATAATTCCCAATTGAGAATTAAAGTTCTTTGTAAAAAATGGAAGAGAGAAAACCGCTTTAACTAAAGCTGCATGAATTGGAAATCTCTTTTGTGCTATTTCCAAAACAGATATTCCTCCGCGCGAGCCGGTTGATGTTGCCATTAAAAACATCGGCTTATTTTGAAATACCTTTCCATTAATTCTTGATGCCCAATCTAAAATGTTTTTAAAAGCAACCGAATAGGATCCGTTGTGCTCGGCAAGAGAAACTATAAGCAAATCCGCACTGCTAATTTTATTTAGAAACAATTTTGCTTTTTCATGTTGCCCTATTTCTGCTTCCAAATCTACCCCAAACAGTGGCATTTCGTAATCATTCAAATCAAGCAGTTCTACTTCGGCATCTTTAAATTGCCTTGATGCATATATAACCAACTCTTTGTTTATAGATTTTTTACTGTTGCTACCTGCAAATGCTACAATTTTCATTCATTCTTTCCAGTTTATATTGTCGTTATAATTCTAAACACATCATTGCCTAATTAAGTTTTTCTTTTCTCTAATTCAATTTTGGGAATAGCTGGCTATTCTTATTTTTTCAATAACTTAAATGCATGTGTCCATCTGTTTTCTTTAAAACCGGGAATGCACCAAAGCATGCATAGTGGCTCAATAGCTCTTGCAGCTTCTGCAAATCCCATATCTTCTGTTTCCCAACCAAACTGATCCAAAATAGTTTTTACTTCATCCTTTGCCTTTTGGCTATTGCCTGCTATAAACATTGTTGGTTTTATTCCTCCAAAATCTGGATTTACCATAAAATGTGCACCTACACAACTAAATGCCTTTACAAAATTTGTATCCTTAAATTTTGTTTGCAAGTTTTCCATTAAGGAAGAATTAATACTTGTGAAAAATTGTAATACTCCATTTACAGGAGGTAATTCTGCTATTGGATTTGTTGCATCTATAACTGTTTTGCAAATTAAGTTTTGCGTTCCCGCAAAATTTAGTGCAGATTCTGCATGAATTCCTTTAACAGCCAAAACAATAATTTCTCCAAATTCAGCAGCATCTTCAAAAGAGGAAACATGTGAGTTTTCTCCATTTTGGGTTTTCCAAACATTTAGTTTTTGAGCATCACGGGTTCCGAGCATAACTTGATGCCCATGTTTTATAAATCCAGCTCCCAATGTTTGAGCAACGCTACCGGAGCCTAAAATTCCTATTTTCATTTATAAATCCTTTCTTTTGTTTTATTAAAATTCAGAAAAGCACATTCAATAACTCCTGTATAAACAATCATGTTCTTGAATAAGTTCTAGTAAATAGCCCGATAGGCCTAGCAAATGGAATAGTACAGCTTATGCAAATCTAGGTTCATTATTAAAGCACGGAAACTCCGGAAACTATATCTTGACTTTTAAGTTTCCGCGTATTATTTTAGAAACCAAAAAAAACGAAAATAGTTTCCACGAGGAGTTATGGAAGAAAAAGAAAAAATTATTGAATTAAGTGAAGAGAAATTCTTCAAAGAGGGGTTTTACAAAACAACAATGGATGATGTTGCCGGCGAATTAAAAATGAGCAAGAAGACCATCTACAAATTCTTCCCTTCAAAAGAAGATCTTGTTCACGCAATAGCAAAGCATGTAATGAATAAGATGAAAAGCAAAATTATTCCGGCATTCAATAGCGAAAAAAACGCCATTGAAAAGTTGGAAGAGTTGATGAAAATTCTAGCCAATATATCAGAAAAAATTTCTTCCCAAAGAATGGAAGAGATGAAAAGACACTTTCCATCTCTTTGGAATGAAATTGATAAGTTCCGAACAGAAATGATGTTCGGAAATATTACAAAAGTCTACGAGCAGGGAAAAGAGGAAGGCTTATTTATTGATTATCCAACTCCTCTTGTAATGAATATGCTTGTTTCATCTGTAAGGTCAATTGTAAATCCCGACTTTATTCTTCACCATAACTTATCAATCATAGAAGCCGCTCGTACGGCATTTAAAATATTAATTGGTGGGGTAGTAACAGAAAAGGGAAGAAAAATTTTTAATAAAACTATAAACAAGAATTTGTCATGAAAAAGATATTTGCAATAATATTGTTTTTGTATGCGATAATTGATATTAAGCCGCAATCAATAGTTACTCTAGAGGAGTGTTATTTAAGAGCTAGGGAAAATTATCCTTTAATAAAACAAAAGGATTATATTGCCAAAAGCCGTGAGTATAATGTTAGCAACGTTTGGAAAGGATATCTTCCACAAATAACAATAAGCGGTCAGGTTACGTATCAATCCGATGTTACATCGCTTCCAATATCGTTTCCTGGTGTTAAAATAGAATCCCTTACCAAAGATCAGTATAAAGCCGTGGCGGATGTTTCCCAAGTTATTTACGACGGTGGAATAATGAGCTCTCAGTCACTGATTCAAAAGTCAATTGCCGAGAGTGATGATCAGAAAATTGAAGTTGAACTGCTGAAAGTGAAAGAACGAATAAACCAAATCTATTTTGGAATACTTTTGCTGGACTCACAGCGTTCGCAAATGGATTTGGTTAAAAAGGATTTAAATGCCAGCCTTGCAAAGTTAACCGCCGCATTAAAAAATGGTACAGCAACCCAATCCAATGTTGATATAATACGTGCCGAAATTTTGAAGACTGATCAAAAAAAAATTGAATTAAAAGCCAACCGCAATGCTTTTTTAGATATGCTTGGATTAATGATTAACCAAAAGCTGGATGAATTTGTGCAATTACGAGATCCCATTCTAAACAGCATTTCTTCTGATGAAATTAACCGTCCCGAGTTAAAAATGTTTGCCTCTCAGCAAAAAACTATAGAAGGGCAAAGCGGAATTACAATTTCAAAAATACTTCCAAAGGCAAGTTTATTTTTTCAGGGTGGATATGGAAAGCCAACTTTGAACATGCTTAAGAATAATTTTGATTGGTTTTACATTGCCGGCGCACGATTATCTTGGTCCCCCTCTAATCTTTATACATTTGGTAACGAGGAAGAGTTAATAGAGTTAAACAAAAAATCTGTTGAAGCTCAAAAAGAAGTTTTTCTATTAAATACTAATCTTACTTTAAAACAGCAAGGCCGCGAAATTGAAAAGCTAAACGAACTTATTAAAGTAGATAAAGAAATAATTGCAATCCGAAAAGAGGTAAAGGAATCTTCTAAAGCAATGCTTGAAAATGGAGTAATAACCTCAAACGATTATATAAGAGATTTAAATGCCGAAGACCAGGCAAAACAAAATCTTGCAATGCATACAATTCAGTTAATGATGGCGCATTTCAATTACAAATTAACAACCGGAAATTAATTAATAACAAATCATAGACATGAAAATGAAAACGAAATTATGTAAAAATATATTTACACTTAGTTTGCTTGCTTTATTAACTGCCGCCTGCAGCAATGGCAACAATAAATTTGATGCAACCGGAACATTCGAAGCAGAGGAGGTAATTGTATCCTCAGAAGCAATGGGAAAGCTAATTCTATTGGATGTTGAAGAGGGTGCGTTGCTTAAGCAAAACCAAATTGTTGGTATTGTAGATACAATTCAATTGGCGTTAAAGAAAAAGCAATTGGAAGCAAGCGTAAAAGCCATCTTAAGCAAACAGCCAGATGTGGATGCGCAATTAGGTGCTCTTCAAAAGCAAATTGAAACGGCACAAACAGAAAAAAAGAGAATTGAAAATCTTGTTGAATCCAACGCTGCAACTACAAAGCAGCTTGATGATGTTAACTCTCAGACTGACGTTTTGAATAAACAGTATGATGCTGCAAAGTCATCATTGATAATTACAAAAGCAGGGCTTCAAAGTGAAACTTACCCGCTTATTGCGCAGATAGAGCAAATTGAGGATCAGCTAAATAAGAGTGTTGTTAAAAATCCTGTTGAGGGCACCGTCCTAACCCGATATGCAAAACAAGATGAGGTTACCGTAAACGGAAAAGCATTATATAAGATTGCTAACCTTTCGGCAATGACTTTACGCGCCTACATTAATGGCAATCAGCTTGGCCAAATTAAGCTTGGTCAAAAAGTAAAGGTGTTTGTGGATAAAGGAAATGATGAGCAAAAGGAAATGGAAGGAGAAATTTATTGGGTATCCTCAAAAGCCGAGTTCACACCAAAAACAATTCAAACAAAAGATGAGCGGGCAAATCTTGTTTACGCAATTAAAGTTCGTGTTGTAAACGATGGCTATTTAAAAATTGGCATGTATGGAGAAATAAAATTTTAACTCTGAGTAAAGTGAAGACTCTTCTACAAAATTTGCAGAGAACATTTACTTTGTTAAAATGAACAATAAGAATATGAATGCAATCGAAATAAATAATATTGTAAAAACTTATTCTGCAAAAGGAATAATAATCACCGCGGTTGATGATGTCTCCTTTGCAGTGAAGCAAGGAGAATTGTTTGGACTGATTGGGCCGGACGGCGCTGGTAAGTCCTCCATCTTTAGAATTCTAACAACACTTTTGCTTGCAGATAAAGGTGAAGCCTCTGTTTTAGGACTGGATGTTATTAAAGATTATAAATCAATTAGAAATATTGTGGGATACATGCCCGGCAGGTTTTCTCTTTATCAGGATTTATCCGTAGAAGAGAACCTGGAATTTTTTGCAACTATTTTTAATACAACTATTCAAGAGAATTATAATCTTGTTGAGGATATTTACAAGCAGCTTGAACCTTTCAAAAAAAGAAGAGCCGGAAAACTTAGCGGAGGAATGAAGCAGAAGCTTGCTTTATGTTGCGCGCTTATTCATAAGCCAAAAATTTTATTCCTTGATGAGCCTACTACCGGGGTCGATCCTGTTTCCCGTAAAGAATTTTGGGAAATGCTAAAGCGTCTTAAGGCACAAGGAATTACAATAATTGTTTCCACGCCATACATGGATGAGGCAAACCTTTGCGACAGAATTGCCTTGATGCAAAATGGTAAGATTATGAAAATTGATACTCCACAAAATATTGTAAGCCAGTTTGGACAAAACCTTTACGCTGTACACTCACAAAATATGTTTAAGCTGTTGAACGATTTACGTTCCTTCCCCAAAACAAAAAACTGCTTTGCCTTTGGAGAGAATCATCACATTACAATGAATACCAACGATTACAAAATTGAAGAACTGGAAAAATACTTGACTGTAAATGGTCATAAAGATTCCACAATAAAAAAGATTGAGCCCGAAATTGAAGATTGCTTTATGCAGCTGATTGCTCAACCCAATTCCTATATAAGAGAAGGGGGGAAATCTTTAGAGGCTGCCAATGAATAGCGAAATTGTAATTACTACCAATAAACTCACTAAAAGATTTGGAGACTTCACCGCCGTTAATGAAATTTCGTTTGAAGTTAACAAGGGAGAGATATTCGGATTTCTTGGTGCTAACGGAGCCGGCAAAACTACCGCGATGAAGATGCTCATTGGTATTTCGAAACCGACCAGCGGAAATGCTAACATTGCTGGATTTGATGTTTATAAAGACACCGAAAAAATAAAAAGAAGCATTGGATACATGAGCCAAAAGTTTTCTTTATACGAAGATCTTACAGTTAAAGAAAACATCGAGCTCTTCGGAGGAATTTATGGATTGAGCGATCATGAGATTAATTACAAAAGTGAAGAGCTTTTGAAAAAATTGAATATGATTGGAGACTCGAATAAGCTGGTTGCTTCTTTACCATTGGGATGGAAGCAAAAGCTCTCTTTTAGTATAGCCGTTTTTCACAATCCTAAAATTGTTTTTCTTGATGAACCAACCGGAGGTGTAGATCCCATAACACGCCGCCAATTTTGGGATATGATTTACGAAGCATCCAGCCATGGAATTACAGTTTTTGTTACAACACATTATATGGATGAATCGGAATACTGCCATCGAGTTTCTATTATGGTCGATGGAGTTATAAAAGCGATAGATTCTCCAGCCAATTTAAAGAAACAATTCAATGCAAAATCTATGGATGAAGTTTTTGTTCTTCTTGCTCGGGGTGCAAAGCGTGGTGACTAATTATTAAGATGAGCGCAATTAACAAAGTGAGTAAGTAATATAAATTTTTGTAAGGCATTAAATGAAACAGTTAATAACATTTGTAAAAAAGGAATTCCATCATATTCTGCGCGATACACGCAGCATGCTTGTATTGCTTGGATTGCCAATTTTACAGCTTCTTATTTTTGGTTTTGCAATTACAACCGAAACACGCAACTGCAGTATTGCCATCTTAGATAATTCAAAGGATGCCTCAACTCAAAATATTATTACAAGAATTGAAAGCAGTCAATACTTCGATGTTGATAGAACGCTTGCATCAAACAGTCAGTTAGAGGATGCTTTCAAGTCCGGCAAAATTAAACTTGCAATTGTTTTTCAACCTAATTTTCAAAACGATCTTTTACACAGCAACAAGGCACAAATTCAAATTATTGCCGATGCAACAGATCCAAACCAGGCTACAACTCTTACAAATTATGTTAGCACAATTGTAATGGATTATCAAAACGAATTGAATGTGCAGAATAATCTTCCCTACACAATTAATAGCGAAATGAGAATGCTTTACAATCCCCAACTTAAAGGGGCTTATTCCTCCGTACCTGGAGTGATGGGAATGATACTTCTTCTAATCTCGGCAATGATGACCTCCATTTCAATTGTTCGGGAAAAAGAGATGGGTACAATGGAAGTGTTGTTGGTTTCGCCAATGAAGCCATGGCTTGTAATTTTAAGTAAAGTAATTCCCTACTTTGTTGTTTCACTTATTAATGTTGCAACCATATTATTGTTAAGTGTGCTTGTTCTTGGAATGCCAATTCAGGGAAGTTTTTTACTGCTAAGCGCAATTACAATACTTTATATTTTTTGTGCACTGTCCTTAGGAATATTCATTTCTACTATCACAAGCTCGCAGCAGGCGGCAATGATAATTTCACTGATTGGATTAATGCTTCCCGTTGTAATGTTAAGCGGATATGCTTTTCCAATTGCCAATATGCCTATTGTGCTTCAAATACTTTCGAATATCGTTCCCGCTAAATGGTACATAATTATGGTTAAGGGAGTTATGATTAAAGGGGTTGGGCTATTCGATATTTGGAAAGAAATTTTAATTATTGGCGCAATGACTTTAGCTTTTCTTCTTGTTAGTATAAAAAGGTTTAAGGTAAGACTTTAATGAGAACACTAAAATTTTTACTAAAAAAAGAATTTCAGCAAATCTTTAGAAACAAGCTTTTGCTTAGAATAATTTTTGTAATGCCGGTAATGCAGTTAATTATACTTCCCTTCTCGGCAAATTTCGAAATGAAAAATATTTCTATGGTAGTTGTAGATCAGGATCATTCGGAATATTCTAGAAAGCTTATCAACAAATTTACCTCCTCGGAATATTTTCAACTTGCCGCTGCCCCCAATTCTTACAAAGAAGCCTTAAAGCTTGTAGAGGAGGATAAAGCAGACTTAATTATTCATATCCCCTTTGGTTTTGAAGTTGATTTAATAAAAGAAAATAAAAGCGAACTAATGATTTCGGCTAACGCTATTAATGGTCAAACCGCAGGCTTAGCTGTGGCTTATTCAAATTCCATCATAAGAGATTTCAATAACGATATTCGTGTTGAATGGATTCAGCAGCCCCGTTTTAACCAGCAGCCTATTGTTGAAATTACAAACAGCAACTGGTTCAATCCCAAAATGAACTATAAATATTTTATTGTACCCGGTGTATTGGCGTTGCTGGTTACAATGGTTGGATTTCTTTTAACAGCTCTGAATATTGTTAAAGAAAAAGAGGATGGAACAATAGAGCAATTGAATGTATCTCCAATAAAAAAATATCAGTTCATTCTTGGTAAGCTAATTCCCTTTTGGATTTTAGGAATAGTTGTTCTAACTATTGGCTTTATAGTTTCGTTTGTAGTTTACGGAATATTGCCAGTAGGAAGTTTTTTGTTGATCTATCTTTTTGCCGCAATATATTTAGTGGCTCTTCTTGGATTCGGACTTTTAACATCCACTTTTGCAGATACTCAGCAGCAGGCAATGTTTATTGCATACTTTTTTATGATGACATTTATTTTGCTGGGCGGATTGTTTGCACCAATTGAAAACATGCCAGACTGGGCCCGTTACTTAACCTATATTAATCCCGTTAGCTACTTTATTGAAGTTATGAGAATGATTGTGCTTAAAGGAAGCGGGTTTTTCGACTTGATAAAACACTTTTTAATTATCATTTTATTTGCTGTTACCTTTAACTGGCTGGCAATACTTAATTACAAAAAGACAGTTTAAAAAAAGCCCTCGGATTATTCCGAGGGCTTTAAATACTGTAATTACATAAACGCTTTTATGGTATATATACCAAAACTATTTAACCAGAATAAGTTTCTTTGTATCTACAAATGATCCGGCTTCTAGTCTATACATATAAACTCCGCTTGCCAATTTATAATTAGCTGCCGAGAAATTATAAGTATATCTTCCTGCGTTTTGATTTTGATTAATAAGCGTTGCCACTTCTCTTCCAAGAACATCGTAAATTTTTAGCGAAACCATAGATGCCTTTGGAATACTATATTTTATAACTGTTTCCGGATTAAATGGATTAGGGAAGTTTTGTTCCAGTGCATACTCTGTAGGAATTTCTTCCTTATCGTTTACACCTACACCGTTAGGCTGTATTTGAAGATTATCAATTATCCATCCCCATCCAACAGATTCAGGATCGGAATACAAGTGGAAGCGAATTAAAACAACATCGCCGCTTTTAAATTTATTTAATAAGTTAACTTTATGATGCGCGAACATGCTTGGTGTCGGAAAAGTCTTTGAGTTATAAGCTGCCAGCCAGTCTGCCCGGTACCTGCAATCGTATCCATCTTCAATTGGAATCCACTCTGTGCCATCCTTGCTTGCTTCAACAGCAACATAATCGTAAAAATCGGAATTGCCGAATGGAACACCCGCTTCGCCAGGTTCAACCAAAGCAATATCGTCATATTCAAAAAAAGCGTTTTGCTGAGCCACCTTAATTGGTACAAGCAAAGTATAATAGTAATCCGTTTGCTTTGCATAGGAGTGAGGCGAATGAATGGCGGCTGAAATAAATGTATCATCGGATTTTATTTGAAATCCGTTCCCGTAAAAATCTGTAGTGGTTGTATTAAAATCGTTATTATAAGTAACCTTTGTATCTTTTAGTGTATTTATAAAAACACTATTCTTTGCGGTTTTATATATTTTTCCATCTTTATAAGAAATAATTTGAATGGTTGCCGTTCCAGAAGAAGTGGTAGCAAATTTAAATGTCTGGTTCCCAATAGGAGTAATTCCTATTTCGGTTGTCTTTTGATCGTTTAAATAAACTTCAGATTTATCGTACGCCGATCTTAAATTTACACTTACCAAAAGAGATCCGTCGGGGCTTTGACTAGCCGAATTAATAATTGGCGCAATTGTAACTGTAGGCCATTTATAATTTTTTAATTCATCCAGGGTTACAGAAAAAATTCCTCTTCCGTGTGTTGCCAAAACAACCTGGTCATCAACAACTTTCATATCCCAAATTGCAACAGCTGGTAAACCGCTGTTTGAATAATGCCATGTTGCACCATTGTCAACAGATTCGAACAATCCAATTTCAGTTCCGGCCCATATAATATTTGTATTATATGGCATTACTGCAACACAATAAACACCCACATCTGGAAAGCCGGTACTACTTGTTTTATTATTTCCAAAACCTGTAATATCGGTCCAGCTTACTCCAAAATCTGTTGTGCGTAAAATTTTAGGCAATCCTCTAAATGAATAAGTTAAATAAGCTGTTTTAGTATCCGTTGGATGTGTATCTAAACCAGTAAAGGTTCCCAAAGTATATCCGGCCGCAGCCTTAACAGAGGTAAAACTTAAGCCTCCATCTGTAGAAAGGAATAATTTGCTGGTGGACGCAGAATAAGAATGTCCCGACCAAACTATTTGAGGGTCTGCCAGCGAAATTGATACTGGTATAGAAGAAGAATTATGGGTCCAATCTTTAGAAGTAATTTCGCTAAGAGCCCAAGTTGCCCCAAAATTTTCGGAACGCCAAATTCCACTTATACCTGTTGTATAAATAACATCAGGATCGATATTAGATTCACCAATTTTAGAAATGAATGGGCCTTTGCCGCTTCCATTATCCACCATTCCATTTCTTGCACCGGACCAAGATGCACCTCCATCTGTAGTTCTTAAGAATCCATTATACTGGCTTCCACCAATAATTTTATTTGGATTTTTATGATGCCATGCTACATCAAAGCCATCACCCCCTATTTGCTCTTTATATAAAGATGTAAGAGTAGCTTCTTGACCTGATGGAGATTGCCAGGTTCCATTATCCTGCATACCTCCTGCATATTCGCTTGCACCCGGTTTTTTATCTACACCATAAAACTGTGTTGTATTGTAGCCTCCATTACCAATGCTGGTATTTGCTGCATTGCCCGTCCAACTTGCACCCGCGTTAGTTGAATAGGCAACACCGCCGTCGTTACCGCTAATAAACCAAAAGCTATTTGTTGCTTCGTTTTTGGGAACCAATGTAATGTTGTGCTGATCTACATGCACATATGGCTTTGTTGTGTATGTATAGTTAAATGTAATAGGAGTAAATGTTGCAAGCACTGGTGCTGTTGTTCCAAGTAATTCTGCTTTCCAAATTCCAATGCCTCCCATATAAACAATTTTTTCGTTGTAAGGATGACAGGCAATTGCGTTATCGTACCAGCCCTGTCCTCCAAGCCAATCGTTTGTTTTTCCGTCTGAAGCTTTTACCTCATTCCAACTAGCTCCGGCATCTGCCGAAAAAAACAAACCGGATGCCTTTGCAGTAGTTGTACCGGATTCAACGTTAGCAAATATATACTCCGGATTTTTAGGACTAACAGCAATTTCAATTCTTCCTATTGTTACAATTCCTGGTCCGGTAATAGCCCACGAAAGTCCTCCATCAGTACTTTTAATAACCCCGGTATTATTAACTGCCGCATATTGAATATTAAAGTTGACCGGATTTGCTTTTAAATCTTGAACGCGCAAGTTGGTAGAACTATATACTCGCTGCCATGTTAATCCCCCATCTGTGGAACGGTGAATTCCAGCCGGTTCGTATGTGCCGCCAATTGATGGGCCCGCATTTGTTGCTGCAAGAACAATATTTGGGTTGGCAGGATCTACAATCATTCTATTTACATTATAAAAAGTATAATTAGCCGTTGATGCTAATTGACTCCACGAGTTGCCATGATCTGTAGATTTAAATATTCCGCTTCCTTTAATGGCGTCTGTATTAAAAAAGCCCTCACCTGTTCCACAATAAAGTATATCCGGATTCGATTTTGATTGTACTATAACACTTGTAGCAAGGTTAGGCAAATTATTCGTTTTGTTTTCCCAGGTAGTGCCCGCATTTGTTGTTTTCCAAATGCCTCCCGCAACAGAACCGGCAAACCAAGTTCTTGTTGTTGCATCCGAAATATCAACAACAATACCTCTTGTTCTTCCGCTAACATTTCCTGGTCCTCTTTCTTTCCAATCCAGCGCCTTAGTTTTTAATAATCTAGATGCAGCAATAGCTTTTTGATGCTCTTCAATTAAATAGTTAGCTGAATAAGATGGAGCGTTTACATTTTCGCTGGTTTTAATTTTAGTAAAGAACTCGGCAAACTGGTCTGGCTGGTCGTACTTATAGTATCCTTTTACACGCTTTCTTTTTTCTGTAGAAATTTTTTCTTTTTTAGAATTTGTGGCTTCCTTTTTAACTTCCTTTACTTGAGTAAGCTGTTTGCTATCTGTAGCTTGCTGCTGAGCATTAATTAAAAAGGGATTAATAGAAAATATTACATAACATAAGATTAGAATGCCGTTGAATCTTGCTTTCATAAAAGCCCCTGTTCTATTGGTTTTTAACTTTTGTTGATGAATTGATATTACTCTTTACTTCTTTTAGCACATCAAAATAATAGCCGTAATTGTTCTCTTCGTTTTCCGTTGAAATGGTTCCTAAAACTAACCTTACCTCTACTTGATTATTGTTTTTCCAAATTACCGTTGCCTTACCTGGTGAATCTTCAAAAATTATTTTGCTCTCCTTCATGTTGTATACAAAAAAAGCAAGCGGTGGATTTGGGTCTAAGCTCGAAGACTTTTTTTGCTTTACAACTATTGCAAAATCTTTTGAATTGTTAAAAAGTAATTCGAATGCAGCGCCATACTTTTGAACGGCCATAGCTTTTAAAGCTGTCTCCTGTTCGGCAATGCTTTTGTGTAACGATGAACAGCCTGCAACAAATGTGAATACAACCAGAATTAGAAGTGCTTTGCTTTTCACTAGAACCTCTTGATAGTTTGTGAACCAATTTTAATTAGATGGGAGATTAAAATAAACTGTTAGCGGTTATTATACAAATATATTTTAAGGATAAGAATTAAATAGCTAAGAATAGAGACCTCGTTTACGCAAAGAAAAAGTGGAATGTTTATAAATTTTAAAAAACCAATAAACATTCCGCTTTACAATCCATACTTATACTTCAATTACTGAATGCCCCACAATTCCACATTATTTAAAACAATATCTCCGGAAGTTGTTTGAATATAACGGGCTATGTCTCGCGAAAAATCTGTAAAGTATTCTTTATCCGGAACAGGCTCTTTAAAAATACATGAGTAATAAACACATACTTCTAAAAACGAACCTAATACCGAAGGGTGAAATCCGTCTGAGCTGTATAAGTTAAAATCTTTTTTATCCTCAATTACTTTTTTCCAAACCCAGCCAACCGGGGCAACTCCAACTCCAATAGATTTTGCTACTTGAAGAGAACCGTCGTAAATCATTTTTTGAAATACTTGGAATGAATAAAATTTACTTTGCCAAAAAGTATCTTCAAGAGTACACCAAGACATGAAATACAAAATTTTAGTAGAAGGATTATTCATAATTATTTTATTTTTAAGCGCTCTAATATCGGCCGCTATAAAGCTTCGTTGATTTTCGAAGCCCACCATGTATCCTTCCTGCAAAATTATATAATCCCATTTGCGCTTTTTAATTTTTGAATCCGTTTGAATTGCGCTTACCTGATCGACCAACTGCGCGCCAGGATAAGTAATTGACTCTATAACAACATTCATTTTATTTGTTTCAATAACTTTTCGGAACATTACAGGCATATCGTTAAAAAAAGTAAGGCTGTTTCCAATTATTAAAATTTTTACAGCGTTAGTATCTTTTGCCGGCTGTTCTATTCCAAGTTCCTCATCGGTTAAAGGCTCTTCGCATCCGGTGGTAAATAAAGAAAATGAAACAATAAACGCCGCCGTGAAAAACCAAAACAGATTTATAATAAAACGCTTTTTCATATTCTATTCCTATAAAACTTTATCAACAGTAATTATTTTCTTCCGAAACGTGCAATTATTTGTAAACATAAACAAAGCAAAAATATATGCATTCCTAAAATGCAAAGAGCCCCGCTTTTTGCAAGGCTCTTTACGGCTAACGGGATAAGAGGAAAAGTCTTGAGAACTAAATATCAAGCCAATAAGAAAACTTAACCATCAAAACATCATCTCCCTGGCTTGACCAAAGATTCTTAAAATCGCGCGCAATATTTAGACTTCCGGGATCGTCGTAGTTTGCCTGATTGTGTGACCATACAAAATAAAATATTGAACCGGGCATAACTTCCCATCTTAGAACCGCAGTTCCTCTAAGAGATTTATAATTAAAATTTGGATTGGAGAAGGAGAAAGATTTTGTCGATCCGGCACCATCTGGATCAACAGTATAGATTCCATTGTTTTCTGTAATTGTAGAGCCACCTTGCCCGTAATTATTTAAATCCAGCGAACGAATTTTTGCAACCTCTTTGAAATTACTATATGAACCCACAGCTATAAATGGCTGCATAAATAATTGCAAACTAATTGTTGGGCTAAAAGTCCAATTCAATCTAATATCTGCCGAAACAGTTTTTTGATTTATACTTGCAAATACGTAGCGTGTGCCATATGTATTTACAGCCAATTCGTCGCTAAATTTTCCAACCCACTGACGGTTATCTATATTAGCTTCGTAGCCGGGACCAATGCTTAAAGTTATTCTTGGGTTTGGTCTCCATTCAACACTAAAATTAGATGAGAAATATGTTCCTCCCAATTTATCTTCGGCAAAAAACAGGGAAGGCATTATGCTTAACTTTTCTCTTTGATCGGAAAAGAATCGAACATTAAAACTATATTCCGAAGGATTTGATATTATTGGTCCCCCTCGAGTGCTGGTTTTATTTAATGTTTCGGGATTATATGTTGCGCCAATTCCAAATCCCCAGTAGTTTTCTAATGTAAAATTAGAGTTCAGCCAGTAGAGGGTACTTAAATTATTTCCCTCAAAATCGAATGAGCGGGCGGTTGAAACATAAACCTGCTTTCTTCTAAAAATTCCATCCGGTTCAAACCATCTGTATCCCAAAACTAAATGACCGTTTATTCTATCTGCCATAAATTGAAAGCCCAGATCGTTATCTTCAAAACCGGGGGATATCATTCCAAATGCTGCGTTCAAATAAAAATTTCCTTTTTGCTTATTAAGCATTACCCGGCCAAAGTATCCGGCAAGGGATGTTCTTTCGGGATCGTATTTCATGTATGTTGCATCTGGTCTTTGAAAATAACGGTAAGATTGTTTTTGCAAACGCTGCATTGCTTCTTTTGAACCATGAGTATATGATGCAGAAAATGCGCCGGTCAAAACATATTCTTTATCCGCATCTAAAAATGTGTATCCATCTGTACCGAATACATAAGCATTTTTAGATAATGAGGATTTGAGAGGACTGCTTTCCAAATCTCTGTTAACGGTAGTAAACATAAAACCAAGAGATTGATTGCCTTCATTAAATTCTGTTTTACTTCTTGCAACACCGTAATGAGTAAATGGTTCAATCTCAAATTCACTTTGATTGCCATAATTGTAAGCGGTTGTAAATGTTCTTTCGGTAAAGGCACTTAATGCAACAACTGATGTAGATTCGTTTAATTTTCCATTTAACTTTGCCGCACCAAGAATTCTAGTTTCGCTTGGTCTGTTTTCGTAATCTGGTGAATTAGCATATCCTTGCGGCGATCTTCCAATTCTTCTTGAATAAAAAAGTTCGGGCCAGCCAAAATTAAATCCCCAATTATTGTTTGCCCCACCAATTCCAAACATAAATAAATTTGCCCCTTCAATAAAGAATGGTCTCTTTTCGTTAAAGTAGGATTCGGATGCCGACAAATTAATTACGGCCGGATCAACTTCCACTTGTCCAAAATCTGGATTAATAGTTATATCCAGATTCATGTTTGTTCCAATTCCCAATTTAAGATCGGCACCCAATGTGGTTTTATACTGATTCGATTTATAGAAAGGGTCGTTAGCATCGTGTTTTAAGTATTGTGCTTTTTGAACCAAATAGGGAAGAACTTCGAATCTTTGTTTTGGCTTAATTCCGTTTAATCCTTCTAATGGTGCAAAGTGAGAAACAAAACCGCTTTCTTTTTTAGGAACCATTATATAGTAAGCGTATTCTTTGTTTCTTTTTAAATCGCGGGCAAAGTTTACTCCCCAAGTCATTTCGTCGGCTTCTTTAAATCTAAGCTGCGAAAAAGGAATTCTCATTTCAACGCACCAGCCCTCTTTATCAATTGAAGTTTTTGCTTCCCAAATTCCATCCCAAGTGTTATCGTCCCAGCTGTCGTTAAAAAAAACTCCATCGCTCATTGTGCCGCCGGCATTAACAGCAAAAAAGTAACCCGATTTTTTATCGTTGTATGGATCAACAAAAAATGAAAACCAATCGGATTCAATTGAAGCATCTCTTCTTGCTAAGCTGGCGTCGATGTATTCCGGTTTCGAGTCGTTTAATTTTGCGGCTACATATAAATAATTATTATCGTAAGCTACCCAAACCGAAGTATTTTCGGATGCAGGTTTCCCCTCTACTGGATCCCTTTGAGTGAAACCGCTAATCGGTTTCGACTGCCAAATGGATTCGTTAAGTTTTCCATCCAGCGAAATATTTAGGTCTTTTAGCTTAAGCGCATAAACACTCTTTTCGATGCTGTTTAATTTGCCGCCCGCTAAAAGCATTAGTGGAAATAGAAGAATGAATAGTAAAATAATTCTCATGTTGTACCTTTCTAGGTTTTTCTAACACTTGTTTAGACTCGGAACAGGACAAAAGGTTGCTTTGAATAAATGGCGATAAAATTTTGCACTATTTTTTATAGCTTCTCTTTTAAACAAACATTAAGTTATTAACAACAAATTGGGGCTTTTATGGGGATCGTTAAGAATGTTGTTCTCTTTATTATTCTAGCTTATTTCTATTCATTTACCTCCTTCTCACAAAATTTAACTTGGGAAAAAGTTAACTCTTTAAACGACGCTAATACAATAAGAGTGTTCAAGTATGGTAATGGATTATTGGCTAGTAAAGATTATAAAAGTTCTTATATACTAAAAACAAGTAGCGATGATTGGAATAAAGTGGAATTCTACTTTAATGGAAAGAATTTGTATCTCGATAAAATAAATATAGGCGAAAATGAATCTATAATTGGATGGGGAGTGGAGGCAAATAGTTCTGGCAAGAATGGTTTATATCGATCTAGTAACTCTGGTAAATCCTGGCAAAAAATTTCTAATCTTCCAATCGAAAAGATATATGGATTTACAGAAGATAAAAATTCAACCATCTATTTGTTAGGAGAAAATACACTTTATAAAAAACAATTAAACGATTCCCTTTGGATTCCCATAAAATCTTTTCCTCCTAATAATTTCTATTGGTCCATATTAAAAGTAATAAACAACAAAATATTCTTTACGGTTAATTACGAAGGAATTTATTTATCCGAGGATAATGGATTAACTTGGATGCAATCCAACCCTAATATTAATATCATTTCTTCAATTGAAGTAAGCATAAATAACGAAATAGTTGTAAATGGAAAAAAGGATCAATATTCTAATGAAACTTTTGTGGCGGTATCTAATAATGGAGGAACCACGTGGACTGAGTTAGATTTTACTAAATATGGTGAAAAAAACGTAATTGGGACAATAGACGATTTACACACACTTTACATTGCTTCCAGTAAAGGAAACATTTATAGATCAACCGACTTTGGTAAAAATTGGACATCCTCTTATCAAAATAAAATGTATGGATTGCCATCTTACATAACTACAATTAACAACGAGCCCATAATATTTGGTAAAAGAATTATTAAATCCTCCGATATGGGAAGAACTTGGAAATACTTTTCAAATGGTTTTCCTTATCTAAACAAACCTCTTGTAGCCACCTATAAAGATGAAAAAATGTTATTACATACAAACCAAGAACTTTTTCTTTATGATATTAAATCTGACGAATATACATGCGTACCTTATCCGCCAGTAGAAGCAGGTGATGGAATAAATGGTCTTTCTATTTCCAACTCATACGAAATTTGGGCCACCACTTGCAGAGGAAGTATCTACTTTTCAAAAGATTTGCAAAACTGGACTGAAGTAACTTCAACAAATAATTTTGGCTGCTTAACTCAAATTGTACTGTCGCCAAATAACATATTATATGCTAATTCTAAATTTCAAAATTATGGTCTCTATAAATCTACCAATTTTGGCAAGACATGGAACAATATTTATAGTCGAGATAACTTTGATTTTTTCACTTTTATAAACGACCAAAATATTGTTCTTCATAAAGGATATTACAATATTTATACAAGTGACGGCGGTGAAACATGGAATGGAAACCAAACAAATGTTTATTTAAATCACACTTATTTAATAAATAATGCAATCTATGGATTTCGAGATTCATATATATTCCACGTTTCCAATGATAATGGTAAAACGTGGAAACCAGAAAGTTTTGAAAAATTTGGATTTAATATTAGCCAGAATGTAAATGGAATACTAAAACTATCTAATGGTTTGATTGTTTATACAGATAAAGGTTTATTTGAATCGCTCGACAAAGGGAATACATGGAACAAAAAAACAAACGAATTAAGCAATGTTTCTGTAAATAAATGTGCGGTTATTTCAAACAGCTTATTTGCATTTACTTCGGACGGTATATACAAAGCAAATTTATTAACTACCTCCTTAAGCCAAACAAACGAGAAGAACAAAATTTTTAGATTGTCGCAAAACTACCCCAATCCATTTAATCCAACCACGGTAATAAATTATCAGATATCAGACTTCAGTCATGTTACTTTAAAAATATTTGATACGCTAGGAAGAGAAGTTGCAGTATTGGTAAACGAATCTAAGCCGGCTGGTTCTTATACTGCTCAATTCTCAATTCAAAATTCTAATTTACCATCAGGTGTTTATTTCTACAGACTTCAACAAGGAAGTTTTTCACAAACCCAAAAGATGATTATATCTAAATGATTGATAGGCTGTTCTATTAAAATAATAGAACAGCCCATATTGATTATTTTACGGAATCTAAGCCGGGTAAATTCATTTCGCTGGATAGTTTTCCTATTGTTTCTAAATCTACATTACCAACAACATTTACAAAACTTACTTTTCCTTTGGGATTCATCATTGTTACAACAACACCATTATAAGTTTCGGCTTCACCTGGTTTAATATATACATTTATAAAATTGTTTTTGTTCTTGGTTCTAATAATTCTTTGCCAATTCTTTCCTAACAATTCCTTATCCATTTGAGAAAGGGCTGCTTCGGTTTTATCGGACTCTTTTTCCTCTATTAGATATTCAATAACACGAACAAGTTTTAACTTGGAAATCATTTCGCCAAGCTTACCATCTTTATCTGCGGCCATTTTGCCTGCAAATTTTAGCATTGGTTCTTCCAAATAAATTTCGGTTGTTGCTTCCTGCCCCTCTTTAACAACAGAATATTTATTAAAATCGAAGAAGCCTGCTTCTTTTGAATAATCTTTTTTTGTTTGAGCGAATAAAGATGAGCCCATTACAAATAAAAGCAGCATTAGTTTAATTGCATTTTTCATTTTGTGCCTCCATTAAATAAATTATTGAAATCTTTTATGCCATTGTTTATTGGTTCCGAAATGTTCTTTTGCAAAACATCTTTTTGCAAAGTATTATTTGTTTTATTCAATATTGAGCCTATTATAGAAAGCGCATAACGTGCTTGCTCGTCCGCCTTTTCAATTTCGTGCCGGCTATATGTTATGCTTTGCTGCGGACTAAACAATAGAGATACAACTATTGCGGCAACAACAGCTGTAGAAGCCACTGCAGATAATAAAGGCTTATTAAAAATTATCGTAAGAAAATCCATTAGCACAGAATGCTTTGTATTCGTGTCCTCTTTTAAAATATTCTGGACCAAATAATCGGGCGCTTCATCCAACTGGATTTGGTGAACCTCTTTTGCCGTTTCCCTATATTCTTTCAACGCATCTTTAATATCTTTATTATAAAACGAAAGCAGCCATATGTAAAATCTATTCCATAAGCTTGCATCTTTGTAAGCCACGGCAATAATTTTATCCAGAAGAGCCGAATCTATTTTATAGAACTTCTTGGGGGTCATAATTTTTTAATTCCTCTTGTAATTTTTTTCTTGCTCTCATTAAATACACTTTAACAGAATTTATAGGTATTTCTAAAACCGTACTAATTTCTTTATACTTCATTCCCTGAATTTCGTAAAGCACGAATACGCTTCTCAAATTTTCGGGCAGTAATTTTATAACCTCTTTTACTTTTGATGCCATAATTTTTATATGTGTTGTTAAATATGGGTTATGTTCAGCATGTGTCGATTCTATTGTATCGTTCTCATCATCAATAAAATAATCTCTTTCAAAACTTACTTTCCTTTTTCTTAAGCAGTCTATGCATAGGTTATTTGTTGTTTTCATTATCCATGTTTTTGCAGCAAGAATATTAAACGAGTCTATGTTTTCCCAAATTCTAATTAAAACTTCCTGAGTAACATCATCTGCATCCATTCTGTTTTTAAGCATAAACAGGGAATATGAATAAATTCTGTTTTTATAATGCTTAATAAGGATTATATATTTTTTTTCACTAATCATATTTTCTTATACTAAAGACGAAACGAAGATCGAAATTGTTACAAAATATTGACCAAATTATTGACCGACGCTTAAATGAAATTAATGGACTACAATTAGTCAAATACTTATTTTCACACTTAATTATGCAAAGGAGCGCCATGAGCGAGAATAAACCAGAAACCGGCACAATTTCGTGGACCGATTTAACTATAAATAATGCGGACGAAGTTAGTAATTTTTACTCCAAAGTTGTTGGTTGGAAAGTTGAAGAAGTGCCCATGGGAAATTATTGCGATTACAGCATGCTCACTTTGCAAACAGATACTCCTGTTGCAGGAATTTGCCATTCGATTGGTGTTAATGCCAACATGCCTCCTCAATGGTTAATCTATATTAATGTGGCAAATATTAGTAATAGTATTTTAGAATGCACAAAGCTTGGCGGAAAAGTAATTGTTGAGCCAAAGAATTATGCCAATATGGGAACCTATTGCGTTATTCAGGATCCGGCCGGTGCTGTTTGTGCTTTATTTGAAGCAAAATGAAACCGCTTGATTTTAAGCCTGAAAAATCGGAGGAAGCTTTTAGAGATAACTATAAGCTTCACGACATTGCCGAGAATATTGGGAAAAGCCTTCTAATTCAATGGGGGTTTACCTTCGAAAATTTTGGAGAGGATAAGCGTTTTGAAAAGCTTTGGGAAAAAGGAGATGATAAGCCGGATATAATTTTGCACTACAACAACAAATCTGCTTTACTGGATTGGAAGAGCAAAAAGACAGCAGGATACTTAGTAAATGAGCGGGCAATTAAATCTTACGAAAAATGGCAGAAGGAATTGAAGATGCCTGTTATTATTGCCTTTTTTGTTTTTGATGACTTGCACAAATTGCTGGAAAGACATTTTGCTATTCTTCCGCTTCATAAATATCGTCTAATTACACAAAAGCAATGGGATAAAAATTTTACAATTGAGTTCGAAAATGATTTGCCTGTGTTTAATAAGCAAAATATAATTACATATCTTCTTACTTAATTAAATTAATTTATAGACTTGGCACCTATTTTATGATAGAAGCAATTAAAAAAATTGAATATACTTTTAGAAATTCTTCTTCACAGGATGAACTCTTCGATGCTTTTAGAGATGCCCTTAAAATTAAAGTTGCCGATGTTGATTTGTATAAAATTCTTTTAGGCAATCCATCCCTATCACCCGAAGAAATTAAAATGTACTCCAAAGAATTAAGAAAAGTAATGCCCGAGAATGAATATACGATTGCAATGTGGACAGCAAAAGTATTAGAGAATTTATCCGATGTACCCGAAAGGATTCAAGATGCTATTTATTTTTATAAATGCGCAAGCGATATTAATCCAACCGATCACAAAGCTCTACTAGGAATTTTACGATTATATAATTTTGAAATTGACACTGCAGATAATAAGAAAATCGAAGAAATAGTAGAATCTAAAATCCCCGCCATACACAAAAAGAGTATTATCTATTTTACACTTTCGGAAATTTATTTTAAAAAGGGGGATAAAACAAAGGCAATTAGGTATTATGCGCTGGGAGAAAAATCCGTTGAGGGGGAAGTATAATTAAAAGACGCGAGCTTTTTTAATAATAGTAGCCAATAGTAAAATAGAACATAGTATCACCCCAAACAAACGAACTCTTAGGCAAAGTATTCTTAATGTAAAAAGATTTTCCAACGGAAAAATCCGCCGGACCAATAGGGGTATCAAAAGAAACTGTTAATCCGACCCCGTGAAGAAGATCCTGCAGACGAATTGCTTTTCTTTCGCTCCAGGTAGAGCCCAAATCGTATCTAAGTTTTACATATGTATCGAAGAATAATTTTACGGGAAGTTTATAGCGTACATCAAGAGAAACTAAAAATACCTGCCGACCTCTAAATTCATTTTCTCTTAATCCAAAAAATGTATTTTGCCCACCAAGCGAAAACTGCTGACTTAATGGCAACGTATTGTCTGCCGCGCCAATCATTGTTCGGAAGCACCAAACATGATCTACACGCAAACCAAAATAACTTCGGTAATCGAAAAAGAATTTGGTATAGCCTATATCTCCGCCAAAAGCCGCCTGCGCAGTTTCGTAGTAGGATTTAATTAAAAATCCCTTTGTTGGATATGGATATTCATTCTGTGAATCTACAAACATAGACAAGCGAAGTGTGGAAATGTCTGTTTTATAAATTGGAGAAAAATGATTTTTTAGATTAGCAATTTCGTCACGCTGATATCTGGCTTCTAAAAATAAATTTCCAAATCTTTCTACCTGAGTACCAATGCCAAATGAACCGCCATAAAATGTTTGACGGTATTCGCCGGTTTTATTTCTTTTAAATTCATTTTCTTTTGCTTCAACATCTGTTTCGTAATTGTATATGTCGCTAAATTCGTAAAAAGCCTTTACCTTATAGGAGAGATAAGAATCGAATACTCTGTTTGCTCTTTGCTCTAAAGAAAAAGATCGCGCTCTAATTCCGCCGCTTAATGTTGCGCCTATTTCCGTTCCCGTTCCATTAAAATTTTCATCCCTTATATCCGCAAAAACCTGCGCCTGGTTTTCATTGTCAATTCTAAAACCAAAACGAATTAGGCTGGAAATTTTTTCGGTTATCGAAATTACAACTTCGTTTGTTCCCTGGTTATCGTGAACGGATAGTTCAATTTGATCGAATAAATTAGTGCTTCGTAAATTTGTTAACCCCTGCTGAGCCATGTTGTACTTAAAATGATCGCCAACTTTTAGTGGAAACTCGCGGGTAATTAACCGCTCGTTGGTTTTACTATTTCCTTCAACGGTAATTTTGGAAATTATTCCTTCGTTTATTTTAAGATGAAGTGCTCCTTGCAATTCATCGAACCAAACTTTTTCGAACTTTGCAAAGGAATATCCTTGCTGTTTATAGAATTCCAAAATGTTTATTACGCCGTCTAGAGTTTTGATAGCGTTGAATGGCTTGTTAATTAAATGCGCAATCTTATTTAACAATAGATTTACTTCAAAAACAACTGCTCCTTCCAAATGTATTTGAGATAGCTTTTCGTTCTCCTCGGCAATTACATTAATAGAGCAAGCATTATTCTCTTCAATTACTTCGGCATAAACGTTTGACCAATATCCCTCTTTTTGAATTTTGTAAAGAGCGTAAAGAATTTCTTTGTTTGTAACAACCTTCTTATTCTCTATTAAAGCATAAATCTGTTTATCCAGCAATGTGGCATTGTTATTTAGAATAAGATTGGAAAAAACAATTTCTTTATCCTCAATGCTATTGTTAAAAAGTGTTTGAAATTTTCTTTCAATTTTTGATGCAGTTTGAAGGGATGAATTATATCCTTCTAAAATGAGTTCATCAAGTTTTTCAAAATCGGTATTTTTTCTTGTTCCAATATTTGGTTCAATTACAAAATCTGCTTCTTCAAGCTGCTGGTTGTTAAGAATTCTCATTGGAATGCTAACAAGCTGATCTGCAATATTCCATGGCAGCTCTAATTCCTCTTGATTATAAAGGGGACTGGAAGAATTAACGGCCACAACAATATCTGCGCCTAAAGATCTGGTTTCTTTTACTGGAATGTTGGAAACAAGCCCACCATCAACCAAAAGCATAGAATCTTTTTTAACCGGGGGCAGCAATAAAGTAACGCTGGAGCTTGCGCGAAGAGCCGCGCCCAACGAACCTTTACCAATAATTATTTCTTTTCCCGAAATTAAATCTGAACTGATCGCGCGAAATTTAATTTTCATTAAGTCGTAATCCTCATCAATTGCAAGAGGAGCGCTAATGGCCATTAGGTTTAAATAATTTGCCGCGCGCTGCCCCGAAGATAGAGAAGTTGGAAGAATTGGTTTAAGTCCATCCATCCTAAAAGTAATTATTGCTTTATCTTCGGTTAATTTTTGATCTATAAAAAGTTCGTTGCGTGCAGATTGCCGAGGGGAAAAAAACTCATCCCATTTGGTTCCCTTAATTAAAGAATCAAGATGATCTATAGAATATCCGGCGCTGTATAATCCCCCTATAATACTGCCCATGCTTGTGCCAACAATGTATTCAATAGGAATGTTTTTTTCTTTAAATACGCGTAAAACTCCAAGCTGCGAAATTGAGCGGGCTCCGCCGCCGCTTAATGCCAATCCTACTTTGGGTAAATTAACCGGCACTTTTTCAATTAATCCGAATGGAAGTTTTTTTTCGGCTAAGTTTAATTTTAGTATGGTTTTATTTTGAGGTAGTACTGTTGCGGCAAAAATTAACGATATGAAAAGAAATATGTTCTTTATTGTCTTCATATTTTGGAAGTGGTAAAAAGATCTCTCCCCGTAAAAGAGGAGAGATCGAAACAAAAAATTATTTCTTTTTTGAAGCTTGTTTTTGCGCCTGAGCTTGTTTTTCGGCTGCTTCCATCATCTTGCTCATAAAACCAGGTTTTTTTCTCTTCGATGGATCTACCGGCACTAATTCTTCGCCGCCGCTTTTATGAGTAACATAATACTGCTGAGCAATGCTAAGCAAATTGAAAATAAAGTAATACAAGTTTAGTCCGCTAGGAAAACTCATAAACATAACAGTCATCATAACAGGCATAATATAAACCATTGCTTTTTGCGAAGGATCTTTAATGCTCATCTTTTGCTGAATAAACATTGTTATACCCATTAGCAATGCAAGTCCACTTATTACATTTACATTAAATAAAGGAATGTGAAATGGGAGCCTTACAATTATATCCGGTGAGGATAAGTTTGTAATCCAGAATACAAAGGGCTGCTGGCGTATATCAATAGAAACATTAAACAAGCTCCATAATGCAACAAGAATTGGCATTTGCAACAGCATTGGCAAACATCCACCCATAGGATTTATTCCATAGGTAGAATAAAGCTTCATTGTTTCCTGCTGAACTTTTTGCTGGTTGTCTTTATATTTTTCTTTTAACTCGGCAATCTTAGGCTGAAGCAATTGCATCTTCCGCATAGCGTTCATGCTCGAGCGGCTAAGTGGATGTAACGCAAGCTTTATAATAATTGTAAAAAATATTATTACTAAACCGTAGTTTGAAATAAAGCCGGATAAAAACCGAAGAAGGGGAAGCATTATATATTCCGAAATTGGGCGAATAATAATTTTCAGTCCCAAAAAATTTCCGAATTCAAAAATGCTTTCGTAATTGTTTTCATATTCTTTAAGAAGATAATAATCTATAGGACCCATGTAAAGGGTAAAGGAATCTTTTTGAAATTTCTGATTTTTAAAAGGCACCTTAAGACTTGCACTGTAAATCTCCCGGTCACCATACTTATTCTTATAATGCTTTCCTTCTATGTATGCGCCCCCGTCGCTAATAGGAGTTTGAGGAGCAATAAAAACCGCAAAGTATTTATTTCTAACGGCAACCCAGTCAACTTTTCCATTTACATCTTTTGTAATTTTTTCTCCGCTGTTTGGCGCATCAACAACAACATTTTCTTCACCAGTATAAACACTAGCATTTGCATGTGTGGCTTCATCTACAGAATTTTCTTCTAAAAAGTTTAATCCGTTAGCCCAAACAACATCGTACCTAAAACTGCTTACAATATCCTGCATATTCTCTAAAGAGATATCCACTTTTGAATCGTATCTATCTGCAAAAAAGAGAAAGTTCTTTTTTATAACTCTGTTTTCTTTGTTTGTAAACTTATATTCAATTGCCAAGCTGTCTTTTCCGGTAAGTCTGTAATAAGGATTGCTGCTGTTAGCTTTGAAATCTAACGTTGAAGAGTTAACCAGCTTTCCCTCTTTTGTAACAAAGATTACGTTAAAATCTCCCCCACTTTTCGAGTTTACAATTTGAACTGTTTTATTGTAGTAAGTTGTATCCTTTGTTTTACTGTAATACCAGGTGTTATACTTTTTTAGAAATACACGCTTTACTTTACCCCCTTTATTTGTAAGCTCAATTCTGCTAAGGTCGGTTTCAATAGTAATAATCTTTTCGGCATCTACAGATACACCAAAAGAAGAATCTACGGCTTGAAGCTGATCTTTTAAATGTGTTTGAGCAGCTGCTTCTTGCTTAGCAGTGTCTTCATTAATTTTTTGCTCGGTTTGTGTGGTTGTTTGTTTAGGTTTTTTTTGTGTTTGTGGATCGGGCGAATTAAAATAAAGCCACACAACAAGCACAAGTCCAATTAGAACAAAAGCGGAAATAGTATTACGGTCCATTCAAAATCCTTTTTTCTTATAACAAAAGTAAAAACTTTTAACTAACAAATACCTATTGACAATATAATTTTAGTAGTAATTAAGCAGGGTCAATTCCCCCTTTGTTAAAAGGGTTGCATCGCAAAATTCTCCAAACTGCCTTAAGCGAACCTTTAATAACTCCATGCTTTTGTAAAGACTGAACAGCGTATTCCGAACATGTGGGATAGAAGCGGCACGAAGGAGGAAACATTGGCGAAATAAACCTTTGATAAAGCTTTATAAAATTAATTAGAATAAAACGCATTTTATACTTTGTCTTTTATCTGGTTCATCAATTCAATAATAGCCGGGGTAATATCTTTTAGAAAAAGCTTTTTATTGTTTTTTTGATTGATATAATTCGAAGAAAAAACAACAAGCAATTTAATTTTACTATTCAAAACAGAATTGAAAATTATTTTATTGGTTCTGTATGCTTCGCGCAATAATCTTTTAACTCTGTTTCGCCACGCGGCATTGCCCGCCTTTTTAGAAACAGTAAAAGCCGCTTTGATAACGGCTTCTTCAACATTTTTTTCTAATAAAAAAATGGCTTTTAGTTTTCTGTTCGAAGAAAATATTACTTCACCGGTAGTGAATATTAATTCTATCTCTTTGTTACTTTTAATTCTTTCTTTTTTACCAAGAGAATTAGAAATAGTTCTTTCCGTTTTAACGGAGGCTTTGCAAGAGGCAGAATTATTTTCCGAATTAAGATTTGAAGACATCGGGGGCTCCCCCGAAATTAATAAAATAGAATTAACGTTCGTCGCTAACGGTTAATTTTTTTCTTCCTTTTGCTCTTCTATTCGAAAGAACTTTTCTTCCATTCTTTGTACTCATTCTTTCGCGGAAGCCATGTTTATTTTTTCTTTTTGTATTGCTCGGTTGAAATGTACGTTTCATCTTTTACCTTGTGTTTTGAAAGTGCGCAAAATTAAGCAAATATCAGGTAATTACCAAAGAATATACCCTTTATTATTCCATTTCTCTTTAAAAAAGAGAAGGCGGAAATCTACGCAAGCAGCCCAGCCGAAGTACCGCTTGTTTTAAAATCCGCCGCCATTAAAAGAAAGTTTTATTTGAGGGTGCCTTTCTTGTTTTCAGCTTTCATTTTATTAAGAACTGCTATATATAAATCAAAGGCAGTGCCATTAGTTTTATGGCTTTTTATCCCATTTTAGCCTTTTTTCTTTAGCTGTATTGTCTCGGAATGAACTACCCTCTCATTTTGAGTCGCTTGCAAAACCATGCAATTTTTAAGGGAGTTTAAGGGAAAGATTTATATAGTGCACATGTGTTTACTGGTATTAATAAAAGGTTTGTTTACTTGTAAAGTCTAGGATTGTATGAAGAAAAGAGTTTACGAGTTAGATGCTTTGTATAAATTGTTTTGGAGGGAGTTGATTATAAATCCTCTAAAACAAAAGAGCCGCATTAAAATGCGGCTCTTGTAAATTATGTTTACTTTAAAAGCATCATCTTCTTAACAATATTAACACCGCTTCCGTTTAACTGGTAGAAGTAAATACCGCTGCTAATGTTAGATGCATTAAATGTAATTTTATATTTTCCAATTGCAAAATCCTTGTTGGCAAGAACCGCAACTTCCTGACCGAGAACATTATAAATCTTTAAGCTAAACCTTCCATTAACCGGAAGAGCAAATTCTATAACTGTTTCCGGATTAAAAGGATTAGGATAGTTTTGGCTTAACACATACTCAGCTGGCAATTCGGTATTATCTTCAACGCCAACAGTACCAAATTCTATCTTGAATATTTTACCATCTCTGGTTCCGGCAAAGAGCTCGTTTTTAGTTTGGGAAGTAACCAAAGAGCTTACTCCAAAACCACCCATGCCTAATGTTTGCCATGTAGAGCCATCGTTAACAGATGTGAACACACCGCTTGTATATGAACTAGCAAATATTTTGTTGTTCTTATCTGAAATTATAGAATAGATAAATTGTTGATTAAGAGAACTCTTTTGCCAGTTTGCGCCATTATCTAACGAGATGTATAAACCGTCTCCTAAAGTAGAAGCATAAATTCCATTAGCGTTTGAGCCAAGCGCCCAAACAACATCGTTGCCAAGTTTATAATTATACCAAGAAGATTCACCGGCAAATAATTTAAACACTCCGCCGCCAGCTGTTCCCGCAAAGATGCTTCCATCTTTACTAGCTGTTAAAGCCTGAACCGCTTTGTTTGTTAAATTAGTATTGAATTCACTCCATGCCGAACCATCTGTCGAAACAAATACTCCCTTGCCCCAAACGCCAGCATACAATTTTCCGCCGGATGAAAGCAATGCGCGTACATCAACATCTTTAAGCGCTGTTAATGTCCAAGCAGAGTTGCTATATTTGTAAACACCTTTTTCGGTTGAAGCAAACATTACGTTATTATGGAATGCAATAGACCAGATCCAGCCAACGTTCATTCCATTATTTATTCTTGTCCAGTTCTTGCCGCCGTCGGTAGATTTATAAATCTTACCGCCCATTGTTCCGGCATATGTGCTGGTGTTATCGAAAGCAAGAGTATAAACAATTTCTCCGGCTGCAAACGAACCTACTTCACTCCATGTTCCGCCGGTAGCTCCCGAACCATTATTTCCAGTATTTGGATTTGGATTGAAGTTGGTAACATTAACAGTATAGGAAGAAGAGTTATTTGCACTGTTAGGATCGTTTGTAAGTGAACCGCTTACAGAAGCAATGTTTACAATCTTCTTATCTGCAGGAATATTTCCTTCGAATAAAGATAAATTGAACTGCCCTGTACCGGTCATGTTTTTAACAATTGCTTGGCCATTAATTACAGAGCTAAAGTTTAAGTCTGCAAATGGAGCCAATATAGATCCTTCAATTCCTATTGCAAATATTTTTAATGTTTTTGCTTCGTAGAAATTGTAAAGTACATTTTTACTTGAATTGCCATTTATTACATTGCCGCCAGTCCATGTTGGATTAATACCATCTATATTAACCAATACCGCAGAACCATTTGGTACATCAACTTGCAGATCGTTAGCAACAGATAAATCGAGTCCTTTAACATAAAATACATTTAAGTAAGGGTTATTGCCGGCAAGTGTAATTCTTCCAAATTGGAAAGTAGTTGTACCAGTAACGGCGTAATCTTTTAATGTTGTTGAAAGATTTTCGAGGAATGTTTTTGCCGCTGCAAAATTAATTGGATTATCTTTTCTAACAGTTCCATCAACAGATACTGGATCTGCAGGAAGATTAGAGGAGTATCCATAAGCAACGTTTCCATTGTGAACGCTACCACTAACAAATGTTAATGTTCTTCCAACAACTAAAACATCACCACTGTTTTGAATTAATTTATTTCCAACTGTATAAGCTGTCAAAGAGGCATCGCGTCCAACAGCAATTTTTCCTTCAGCATCTGCAGATGGCTGATTCAAATCTTGAATTACAAAAAGATTGAAACCTTTTGCAACACCAAGATCGAATACCGAGTTATTAATTTGATCGCAATTTGCTTTTACATTTAATGTAAGAGTTGCAAAAGCACCGTTGGCAATATCTCCAACAGACCATAAACCGGTTGTTTTGTTATAAGTGCCGGCTGTTGCATTTGAAGAAACAAACTCAACTCCGTTTGGCAATAAGTCTATTACTTGAACAGCTTTAGCTTCGCCAGGCCCCATGTTTGTAACTTTAACAGTATAGAAATAGTTATCGCCACATTTTGGATTAGGAGTACTTGCAGATTTTTCAATCTTTAAATCCGCGTCTTTAGATGGAGGAGGAGGACAAACAATTGGTGTCCACGATAATTTTCCAGTTATTTCTTTTCCTAAAGGATTTTGATTGCAATCCAAAACTAAAACCGAATAACGAACTTCAACCACTTGATCGGTCGAACGAATACCAGGCCAAACCGGTTTAATTGTAAAATTAGTGTTGCCGCTAATTTCAACAGTTGTTGTCTTTGTAGAGTTATCTACACTTCCGTCGTTTGGATAAACAACATTCCATGATGTAACCAAATAACCCTTACTTGGATTTGGAGTAACCGAAACGCTTCCATTAATAGTAAATTCTTTTGGTCCATACTCGCAAACATTTTGATCTGCAGGTAAGTTAACAGTCCATTCCGAAGTACAAGGAGCTTCACATTCAACTTTAACAGTGAATGTAGATTTATCTGTAACATAAGCAGAACCGTCAACTGGATGAGCTTCGGCAGTAACTTCATTAATAAGATCGCCGCAGTCGCTGCTTTTAACTGTGTACTCCATTGTAAATGTTGTGGATTGATTTGGATCCAACAAATCTATATGCTTAATTTTATATGGAGATGTTTTATTGAGCATTTTATCAAATACATCTATTCCGCCATGATGCTGAACGTCGCCGCAATTTTCAACGGTAAATGTATAAGTAATTTTATCGCCCGGTTTTGCTTTTGTAACATTAGCTGTTTTAGTAATTGTTACACATGTTTTATAGTAACCAAAATCTACAGTTATGTTACTGTTGCAATTAAGAACTACCTGTACCGATTCATTTTTATTTGCATCGCTGTCTTTAGTATCGTCTCCGCCGCCGTTTTTAGTTGTGCTGTACCATTTTGTTTGTGAAGTGCTGAAAAGAACTCCGCCAGTTGCATAGTTCGAAGAAGCAACACGAACATTGTAGGTGCCGTCATCTAAATTTGCAAATTCATATTTACCATCTGTACCTGTTAGAGTTGTTGCAACTACTGTTGTTCCCTTAAGCAATTCTACAACTACATTTTTAATTCCAGGTTCACCTAAATCTTGAACACCGTCTCTATCTAAATCTCTCCAAATAAAATCTCCAATTTTGTTTTTACATGGGGCTAAATAAACTCCGGCATCCCAAGTTAAATCGTTTTCATTTGGAGAAAGAGTTGTGCAAATTGTTTTACCTGTAGAAATATCTGCATCGCTATCTTTAGCATCATCACCACCTAAATCTTGACCTGTAAATAAATATCCTGTTGGTAATTCAAATACCACATAGTAGTCGCCCGGATTTAATTTATCGAAAAGATAATTACCCGAAGCGTTTGTAGTTGTTGTTGATATTAAAACATTATTACAATTGTATAATTTTACAGTTACGTTAGCTAAACCATTTTCGCCAGCATCTTGAACACCATCTTTATCTGTATCTATCCAAACTTTATCTCCAATAGAAGCTTTTACATCAACTGTTTTGCAAGTTAAAAAGCCTTTATCAACTGTTCCATTGTCAAAATTTTCATTTAAAGCAGTTGCAGCTTCGTTGAATTGACTAAAAGTAAATCCATTAAGAGAGCCGCCACCTATTGCTGTTTCGGCAAGAGCAAAAAATTCGGCAACTGTTTTTCCGGTAAAAGGACCGGTGGCAATTACAAGTTCGCTAAATTTATTTGCGTTTGTTCCAAGTTTGCCCGCATCGCCGTAAGCAATGTTTAACTTTAGGGCAACCATCTGACCGCCTAAAACACCTGCGCTTGTAGAGGTAGGATTAGTATAGTTTGCGTTAAATGCAGCTGCTGTTCCACCCTGCGGTAAAAAGTTTTGTACTGCCAATGCACTTGTTAATGTTAATTTATAAGTGGAACCAATTACCAAGCCTGTTGGAAATACAGTAGAGAAATTTAAGTCTCTAATTTTACCTGGAGTGCTGTTTCCTTTACTTCCCCATCCACCTTGTGTATACGTTGTATAGCCTTTAAGATCGCATACTTGGGGAGTATACCAATTAACATTTGCCGTTTCGGTAATTGTTTTAACTGTATGTGTAACAAGAACTAATTTTTGATAAGCATCTGGTCCTGAAGTATGAACATATCTAGTTCCTTTCATCGAATTAAGCGTTGCCGATGCGGAGATAACAGCGCTTGTTCCGGCGCCCTGTGTAAGAGTAATAAGAGCAGAATTACCATTAGCTCCGGTTGTAACTGTTGTAGAGCTTAAAGATCCAGCACTGGTTGAAAGATTAACGGTAATGTTTGGCGATGGATTGCCGTCGGCATCAAATGTGGATACATAAAAAGAACCAGGTTTTCCATTTATTAAAGACTGATTTGCCGGAACAATAATTAATGTTTCGAAAGGATAGAAGGAATTATAATTTGCATCTGTATCGCTAATAATTTGTAATGCTCTTGTCTTTACACTTACGTTATCTACCGTTGATGCATCAAGATTATCTGTGTAATGCCATATTGCTACCTGAGTTGCCGCTGCTTCAATTTGAACTGTGGAGGCAGCACCAGCGTAAGGATATGCAGTAAAGGGATAATAATTATTAATTATATAAAGAATTGGTTTTGTAACAAACCCATCTTCGGTATAAGTTGCCGGTGCTATCTGTAATGGATGCTGAACATCCACACAGAAAAAATTGGCAAAAGTACCGTCAACGGTACCTTTGAATGTACCCGCTGAAGTACTTATATACTTTGTGGGATCTGTTGGGTTAGGAAATTTAATGGGCACTGTTTTATCAATTCCACTAATTAATGCTGTTGTTAAACCGTTAACAACTTTTTTTAATGATCCTGAATTTTGGGGCGCGCTTTTTTGCCCTTCTCTAACACTGCCAAATGTTAAGGCAGTAAAAGAAAAAACAAAAAGAAATAATGCAATCGTTTTAATAGATGCAGTAAATTTCTTTTTCATTTGTTGTTCTCCATTGAGTGATTTAATTTTTGAGTGTAGTATTCCATTTATCGATCTTCTATTAATAATTATCGAAATAACAAAAGTAAAGTTAATAGTTCAAGTTTATTAATACCAAAAAACCCCGGCTGTTCACCAGGGTCTTTTAGCTTATTTTTTAATTACTTCATCAGTATCATTTTCTTTGTAATGCTTACATTATTTCCAACTAATCTATATATATACATTCCGCTCGCAAGCTTGGAGGCATCAAAGTTAACTTTGTGCTGTCCGGCGCTCATTTCTTGGTTTATTAAATTTGCAACTTCCTGACCAACTACATCGTATACCTTTAAGCTAACTTTACCTGCAACCGGCAATGCAAACTGAATTGTTGTTGTTGGATTGAATGGATTAGGATAATTCTGCTCTAAGTTATAAGTTGTTGGTAATCCATTTTCATCTTCAACTGCAGTTGTTCCTTTGCTTCCGTTAATCATAAATACTTGTCCTTCTTTGGTTCCAACATAAACATTGCTGTTTGATGCGTTAACCATTAAAGTGCTTACACCAAGACCGCCAAGCCCTAAAGAGCTCCAAGTGTTTCCGTTATCTTCGGAATAAAATACACCGCTTGCTAAAGAACTAACATATACTTTATTTCCACTTGTAATTATTGAATAAACAAATGGCAAGTTAAGAGATTCTATTTTATTGAATGTGTGACCGCCATCTGTAGATTTGTAAAGACCATCACCTAAAGAACCGGCATAGATTACTGTTTGTGATGCGCCTAAAGCCCAAATTACCTGATAACCGTCAACTGCTTTTGTCCAAACTGATTCATTTGTAGAGACAAACAATCCGCCGCCTGCTGTTCCGGCAAAAACATCTCCGTTTGCTGCTACTGTTAAGGATTGAACTGCCAAGAAACCATTGAAGCCTGTGTTAATTTCTGTCCAAGAGCTACCGTTGTTTGCAGATTTGAATACTCCCTTGCCCCATGTACCGGCAAACAATGTTCCATTTTTTACTGCAAGAGCATGAACATCTTTTCCCTCTAAACCGGCTGGCGACCAAGCTGTACCATTATATTTATAAACACCCTTTTCGGTTGCTGCAAATATATAACTGCCGCTCTTTACTAATGACCATATGAAAGATACATTCATTCCGCTATTGCTTATTGTCCAATTTTTTCCGCTATCTATAGATTTGTAAATCTTTCCGCCCCAAGTACCTGCGTACATTGTATTTCCATCGTACAACATAGAGTAAACAATTTCACCGGCTGCAAAAGAATGTACGTTAGACCATGTTCCGTTTGAACCTGTAGAGCCTGTTCCAGTGCCAGTACCTGTTCCTGTACCAGTTCCGTTATAGCTAGAAACAGTTACCGTAACGCTAGATGAATTGTTATTTGAATTAGGATCGCTTACATCATTTTTAGTAATTGTTGCTGTGTTTGTAATTTTTTGATTTACCGGAATGTTGCCTAAGAATAAATCTAAATTAAACTGTCCGCTTCCGCTCATAGATTTTACAATTACTTGACCTAAAATTGAACCAGAAGAGTAATTTAGATGAGCCAATGGAGCCAATATTGAACCTAGTATTCCAATACCGCTAACGTTTAATGTTTTTGCTTGGTAGAAGTTTAATAAAACATTGTTTTCTGTTGTACCGTTTACAAAGTAACCTCCCATCCAGCTAACTGTAGTACCATTGATGTTTACAAGAACTACAGATCCGTTTGGAACATTGATTGTAAATTGGTTTGTAGCACTAATATCCGAACCGTTAACTGCAAATACATTTATAAATGGATCGGTACCGGTTAATGTAACTTGACCATACTCTATTGAAACGGATCCGTTAACTGTATAGGCGCTTAAGTTTGTAGATAAGTTTTGTAAATGCACTGTTGCTGCTGCAAAATCTATTGGGTTATCTTTTCTAATTGTTCCATCAGGAACGCTTACAGAGTTGTCTGGTAAATTAGAAGTGTTGCCATAAACAACATTACCATTATGAACGCTTCCACCGTTATATGTTAAGTTTCTTCCAACAACCAATACATCACCACTGTTAGCTGGTAATTTATTGCCAATTGTATAAGCTGTAAAATTTGCATCGCGTCCAACTGCTACTTTACCTTCGGTATCTGCAGATGGCTGATTAATGTCTTCAAGAACAAATAAGTTGAATCCTTTTGCTGGACCAAAATTGAGTAAGGAATTATTTAAATCGTCGCAGTCTGCTTTTACGTTTAAAGTTAGTGTAGCAAATGCGCCGTTAGCTAAGTTACCAACAACCCATTTTCCATTTGCAATTGTAAATGTACCTTGCGAAGCTGTGAAGGAATTGAATTTTATTCCGCTTGGTAATACATCTGTAACTTCTATATTCTTGCCTGTATTTGGACCAAGGTTTGTAACTTTTATTGTATAGTTAAAATTATCTCCGCATTTTGGATTTGCGTTGTCTGTTGTTTTTTCAATCTTAACATCAGCTTTTTCTTCAACTTCTTGTAAATAAATTCCTGCATCCCATGTTAAATCGTTTTCACCTGCTGTTAATGTAGTACAAATAGTTTTTCCATCGGTTAAATTTGCGTCGGAATCTACTGCATCGTTTGTGCCTGCGTTAATTTGTGTAAACACATAACCGTTTGGTAATGCAAATTGTACATAGTAATCACCGGGGGTTAAGTTATCGAATAAATAATTTCCATTTATATCAGTTGTTTTTGTACTTACTAAAACATTTGCGCATGTATATAATTTGACAGTTACATTTGCAACTCCTACTTCACCGTTATCTTGAATACCGTTTTTATTTGTATCTAACCAAACTTTATCTCCTAAAGAAGCTTTTAATTCCGTGCATTCTAAATAGCCTTTATTTACTGTTCCGTTGTCGAAGTTTTCGTTTATTGCAGTTGCTGCATTATTAATATCGCTCAATGAATATCCTGTTGAAGCCCCACCTAAAGCTGCATTTGCAATAACCAATAATTCGTTAACTGTTTTACCTGCAAATGTTCCGCTTTTAATAAACAAGTCTCCCAAGTTGTAAGTAGACTTTCCAATAAATCCTGCTTCGTCGAATTTAACATTTAATGTTAGGGCCACAACTTGACCTGCAAGCACACTAATTTGAGAAGTAGGATTTATATAATTTTGTGTTAAAGCTGCCGGAGTAGAACCGTCGGGAATATAATCTTCAACTGCTTCTGCAGATGTTAACTTAATTGTAAATAAACCGCCAACTGTTAAACCGGTAGGAAATACAGCATCAAAATTAGCATCTCTAATTTTTCCAGGAGTACTATTAGATGGACTGCCCCATCCTCCCTGTGTATAAGTTGTAAACTTTGTTAAATCGCAATCTGTAGAAACAAATTCAACTGTTCCCAATACTTCTTTAACATCTATAGCTGGTGTTGCTAGTACAAGTTTTTGTTTTGAATTTGGTAATGCAGTATGCACATATCTTGTTCCATGAGGAATATCTACTGTTGCTTTTGCTTTTATAGTAATTGAAGCTACTGTAGCATTATTAAGTGTAATTAAAGAAGTTTCACCCGCAGCATTTGTTGTTGCAGTAGTAGCGCTTAATGTTCCTGCTGTTGAACTAATTAAAATGGTAAGATTTGCTACAGGATCTCCGTTTAATGCAATTGCTTTTACTTTAAATGTTGCTGGCTGGCCTGGTAACTTTGATTGTGTAAGAGGAATAATTTGTAATGTTTCTAAAGGGTTTACATTATTGTGGTTTGCATCCGCATCTGCAATTATTGCCAATGCTCTGGTTTTTACGCCTGTTGGATTTGTAATTGTATTTACATCAACACCATCACTATAATGCCAAATAGCCAACTGAATTGCGGCTGCTTCATTTTTTAATTCTGTTGATGTACCTGTGAAAGCTTTAAAAGGATAATAATTATTAAGTACATAAGTAATTTGAGATGGAGTGCTTCCTTCGCCCCAGTAATCTTTATTGTATTCTATATTGTTTCCTAAATCGATACAATAAAACTTTTTTGCCTGGCTATTTAATGTTCCATTAAATGTTCCGGCAAAATAGGTTACACTTGTATTTGTTAGTGGATTTGTGAATGAAACATTTACTCCATCGGCTGTGCCGGATATTTGAGCATAACTTGTATGATCGAATGCGCCGGACTTAACATTTAGCTCTTGGGCTAAAGTAGTGTTTGTAAAACTTACTAAAAGCAATAGGACCGCTAGAGCTCTTAGAATACTAGTTGTACGAATACTCACGTTACTTCTCCTTTACTGATTAATTTTTCTGATGTATTTACTCAAGGAGAGTGCCACAAATATGTGCGTTTTTATTCTAAAATCGCACTATTTGCTTTTTAGAATTGCTTTTGTTTGTTCCAAAATGATACTTAATCTATTTTGAGGCAATTATTTGGAGGAACTTTGGGGTTGAAAAAGGGAAAATAAAGGGACTTTTAGCTTATAAAGTGCATAAAAATGCCGTTTTGTAGCATAAATAGTTAACCCAACGCAAATGATATTAATCTATTGATTAAAATCCAGACCTAAAATCTCAAAATGATTCTCTTTTCCCTATTTTTTTACCAAAAGGGCTACATTTTCAATATGATAAGTATGAGGAAACATATCCACCGGCCTAATTTTTACCAGCTTATAATCATTTTGAGTTAGTAAACTTATATCTCGTGCCTGTGTTGCAGGATTGCAGCTTATGTATACTATTTTTTGAGGGGCCAATTCTAAAATATCGTTAACCGTTTTAGGATGCATTCCGCTTCTTGGCGGATCTGCAATTATCACATCCGGTTTTGCAATATTTTTTTCTTCAAGAAGTGGTAAAAAGCTTTTGTTTAAATCCGCCAAAATTGGTTCAAAGTTATTTATTTCGTTCAACTCTATATTTACTTGAGCATCTTTTATTGCCGGCTCTACACTTTCGAAACCATAAATTTGCTTAACCCTTTGGGCAATATAAATTGGAATTGTTCCCGCGCCGGAATAAAGATCGTAAACCGTTTCCCATCCTTCAAAGCTTGCAAATTCAAGAGCCACATCGTAAAGCTTTTGAGCCTGAAGAGTATTGGTCTGGAAAAATGAATTGGCGCTGATTCTATATTTCTTCTCTCCAATTTTATCAAAAATTAAACCGGGACCATGATAAACAATTTCGTAATCGCCGAGGGCAACCTGGGCTTTCTTTTTATTGATGTTAAAAATTATGGTTGTAATATTTGGATAAGATTGCAGCAGTGCGTTTTTATACTCTTCAAATATGCTGGCATCCTCTTCGGCCACAACCAAATTAACCATTAAGTCGTTTGTCTTTTGCGACTGCTTAATTACTAGATTTCTTAAAAATCCCAAATGATCTTGTGTGGAATATATTTGAGAATCTCTCTCTTTGAAAAATGTTCTTGTAAGATTTAATATTCCATTGCTAATTTCACTTTGAAGATGGCACTCGGTAATATTCATTACTTTATCGAACATTCCGGGAATGTGAAATCCAAGCGCAAAGTCTCTATCCGGAATTTCCTGCATCGAACCAATTTCATTTTCGGTAAGCCATCTTTTTCGGGCAAAAGAATATTCAAGCTTGTTTCGGTAAAAGTATTGTTTATCTGCCGCAACAATGGGAAGCATTTCAAAATCTTTTAATCCACCCAAGCGTTCAAATAAATCTTTTACCTGCTCTTCTTTAAATCTTGTTTGATGTTCGTACTGCAAATCTTGAGCTTTGCATCCTCCGCAAACGCCAAAGTGACTGCATGAGGCTTTAGTTCTTAATGTTGATTTAATTAAAAGCTCTTTTACTTTTGCTTCCGCATAGGACTTTCTAATCTTTCCAATTCCCGCAATAACTTTATCTCCCGGGTATGTTTTATCTACAAACACAACATACTTTTTTGCATCAGCTTCATCTAGGGTTTGAACCTCTTTAATAATTTTTGCAAGGCCCTTTCCCTCAAATGCGTAACCAACTATATCCAGCTCTAACAAATCACCCTTTTTCAAATTTTCTCCTTTGTTAAAAGTATCGCGTCAAATCCAATATGCTTATCGCCACCCAGCTTAATATAGGAATACGATTCGTGCTTAATTTTACTTATTAATTTTTTGTAATAGCTTTGTTCTTTATCATCCATTTGATCTTTTGCGGTGCTTAAATGTTTGGCGCTAACATGGTAATAATCGAACAATGTAGAAGATAAATCTACTCTTGCCTCAATAATTAATCCTCTTTCTTTGTAATACTTTTCCAAATTATCGTAATGCAACGGCAATAAATTTGAACTCTCAAAAATATCCAAAACAAACTTTGGAGGTTCTTTTGTTAAAGAAACAATTTCCCCTATGCACAAAGAGCCTTCTAAAGAAAGAATTCTTTTTATTTCTTTTACAATTTTGTTCCGGTTGCTTAAAGAAATTGATGCCTGGGCATAAATAAGATCGAACTGACCGGCAACAAAATCGGTCGATTCAAAACTCATAAGGCTAACAAAAATATTTTGATTGTCGTTAATTATAAGCTTTGCGTTCATCAACGACTCATAATCCTCAACAATTAAATCCACCTTACACTTATACATTTCCTCCAATCTAATAGCAATGCCTTCGCTCGAAGAGCCCATCACCAAAATTGAACTTGGGGTACCGGAATAATTCTTTCGCAAAAAACTTAATTGGCTGTCTAAGCCGGGCAATAATGTTTTCATTTATTTTACCATAATCATTTTTTTAGTTTCGTTATAATTTACGGAGCGTAATGTATAAAAGTAAACCCCGCTGGAGAGTGAAGAATTAAGAGTGAAGAACGAAGAGTAATTACCGGGCTGTTTGAATTCATTAACCAAACTTGCCACTTCATTTCCTAAAACATCATAAACTTTCAAAGACACAAAACCGGCTAAAGATATTTTGTATTTTATTTGAGTACTTGGATTAAATGGATTGGGATAATTCTGTAATAGCTCGAAAGATGCGGGAAGCAATTCACTTTCTGATAAGTTTGTGGCAACTCCAAAATTAAAATCCGCATAAATTGGAAGATGATCCGAGGCGTATAAAACTGCGTTTCCTAAAGATGCATCCGTTGCAAACCAGTAATTAGCGCCTGAGTTTACTGATTGATTAAAATGATTTCCATCGTTACCAAAAGTTTTAAATGAATTTTCAATATAATCTACTCCCCCTTTTTCAATTAATGTGGGGCCAACCAAAATCATATCTAATCTTGTGTCCAATTTAAATGCTGAGTGTGTGCTTATTGAAGCGTAGTTGGGGTTATCGCTCCAGCTTCCGGTGGCATTCAAAATATCAATAAAATATCCGGCACTTGATTTATCTGTTAGCTTAATCATTGCCGGTTCGGTTGAATAAAAAATATTAAAGTCGCCGCAAATTAAGTAATTTGTTTTTGGGGAAAACTTTATAGTCTCGCTCCTTAAGGATTGAACGGCAGAAGCTCTTTTAGTTTCGTTGCTTAAATTATTATCAGAAGAATTGTAATCGTTAGCCTTTAAGTGCACTCCTAAAATTATAATTGTATCTTTTGTAATGTTGTGTACCAATTTGAACTGACTTATTACTCTGGTTCTTGCAGGAATTTCTTTGCTCTCCAATAATGTTAACACTGCTTTTTTATAATAAAAGGCGCAGTCATTTCCATTGTTTCCAAAAGCATCCGAACTTTTAATTATTACTGTGGCCGCACTATATTCGGCAGATAAAGCGTTATTCAAAAATTGATTTACTCCGCTTTGCAAAAGCATTTCTTGAACGAGTATAGCATCTGGATTTATATGGCTTACAATTTTTTTGAAATCGGCGTCGTGTGAATTTGGGTAATTCAAAATATTGTAACTCATCACCCTTATTTTTTGTTGACCAATTAACGGAAGAAGGAGAAATAGAAGAAGTGTGGCCGTTAATTTTAAACGCTGTTTCATTTATTATGCTTCCTAAGGGGTATTTATCTATTTTTGATATGTTAAGATATCAAATCTTTGTTATATAAACGGCACTACCGGAACTTGAATATATGAAATACTATTTTGTAGTAATTTCTTTTTTGCTTCTACTTACATCTTGCGGCAATAAGCACAAAGTTATTGACAATCTAAGCAGAAAGACCTACCACTTGGTTAATCAGAATAATCAACCGGCCAAGTTTCCTAATCTAGCAAAGGGAAAACTTGCTATTGTTGGATACATCTTTACTAATTGCCCAGATATTTGCCCCCTAACCACCAACAACATGCGCTTAATTCAGGCGCGTTTAAAAAAAGAAAAGATTAATAATGTTCAATTTGTTTCTATATCATTCGATCCGCAGCAAGACAAACCCGAAGTATTAAAAAAGTTTGCCGAAATAAGAAATCTGGATCTTTCTAACTGGACTTTTTTAACCGGACCAAAAGCCACAATAGATTCTTTGATGAACCGGATTGGAATAATGGCCGTGGTTGGAGATTCAACTGTATTTAAGGATGGAAGAAAAATTTACTATTATGTTCATACAGATAGAATTCAGCTATTCGATACCGAAGGAAAGATTCTTTATAATTACAAAGGAAGCAACGTGAACATAGATGAAGTTGTTGAAGATATTAAATCTCTTAAGTAGTTTTGTCTTTGAACATCCGAAGTGAAATTTATAATCAGTAGTGAATAGGGTAATAATTATGAAAAAGATATTTGTAGTATTGGCGCTTTTTGCAATAACATTAACGGCTCAAACAAAAATTGAAATTAAAGATGCATGGATTCGTCCCGGCGCATCTAAAGCAAATACAGCTCTTTTCTTCGAGGTTCACAACAACACATCTAAAGGCGATACACTGCTTATGGTTAAAGCAGATTTATCCGAAATTGTTGAGCTTCACGAAACTTATAAAAAGAGTGAAGATGTTATGGGGATGCGTGCGGTAAAAATAGTTTCTATTCCGGCCAATTCTGTTGTTAAGTTCAAGCCGCGCGATTTGCATATTATGCTAATTGGGCTTTATAAAGATGTAAAGATTGGAGAGAGCCACAATGTTACGTTAGTATTTAAATTTGCAAAAGACGTTAAAGTAAAAGCTGTTGTTAGAGATATGCCAAAAATGTAATTCTGTATTTCTTTTTATTATTAATAAGTTTTGTTTTATCAATTTATTAGGCGGGATAGTTTGTTTGCTGAAGATTTTAATTGTTGATGATGATGCCGTTATTAGAACAATCTTAAAAAAATATATAAGAAACAATTTTGCCAGCATTATTTACGAAGCCGAAAATGGTTCCTCCGGTTACGACATACTTATATCGAACCGAATAGATTTGCTTTTTTTAGATTATCACATGCCTGTTTTAAATGGAATTGAAACTCCTGAAAAGATAAGGGGCAACTCGCTAATTAAGGATACACCTGTTGTTTCTTTAACAACTGTGCCCGAGAAAAAATTATTGGCCGCTTGCTCGAGTTAGGCATTAAAGACTATTTATTAAAGCCTATCAGTCCCGAGACAGGAAAACGTATTCAAAAAATAATTTCCGATATTCAAACAAAAAGAGAAAACGAAATTAACAGCAAAGCAAATAAAGATAATATTCTTTTTTATCTAATTAGGTTACCTGTTAATTTTTAAATAGCAATTTGTAATCCTTTTCTTTTCCTTTTTGCCACCACTCTTCCGGAATAACTTTCCAATTGCCGGTGATTGTTGGATTAACTGTTTTCTTCTTCTCAACCCATTTCATCATATAATATCTAAAATCTTTATCTGTGGCTTTAATAATTCTTTTTTCCAAATCCTCTTTTGCAATTCCAGCTCCATTTATTAAGTGGCCCCCCCCTCCGTTTCCACGGTAGGAATTGACTGCAACTTTATACTTCTTATCAAACTTAAATTCCGTTCCGTTAACCATGGAGTTTATTGTTACTCTTTGACCAAAAGGTTTGGAAACATCCACTGTATAATTTATTCCTGCGGCGCAGTCGAAATTGTAATATTGATTTTTTAGCATCGGAAATCCACTTCTTCTATCGAATTGTACATTCCCTTTATCGTCGAATCCAAAATTTAAAAGGTTGTCGTCACTATTCTTCATTTGCTTAAAGCAAAGATTGTAGGAATATTCAAGGTAGTCTTTAATCTCACGGCCGGTTAATTCCATTGTGTATAAAAAGTTTTCGTACCTATATAGTCTGAACATTTCCCCAACCAGAATCTCTCCGGCTTCTATTGTTGAATTCATAGATAAAGGCGCGGTAAATGAAATGTCGGCATTTGTTAAATCCAGCTGAACTTGATTTATAACATCCGAAAAAGTGGAGGGACCAAATAAAGATTCCCTTGAGGTAATTGGTTTTGTAAATGTGCCTATTGGTCTCGAAACATATTTTTTTACTTCTTCAAACTGTTTTGAAAACTTGCTCATAAATTCCTGGTTCGGCTTGTAGTTTTTACTTTCTACCGTTTCCCCCTTTATTTCACTAGTCCATTTCTTTTCGTTAGGGTTGTAGGTAAAAGTACAGTTAGCTACAGTTACATCGCGGGCGGAATTTGTTGCACCAAGAATTAAAACCTTTTTACCAATAGAATTTGTTGTTTCAAAGTTCCATCCTCTATGATCGTGACCAACATAAACAATATCGAATCCGGGAACCTGTTCGGCAGTTAAACGTGCGGCATTTTCGTTTTTATAAGTTTCGGCATTTTGGTTGCTGTATGTAAAATCCACGCCGGAGTGAAATAGTCCAATCAATAAATCTGGTTTTTCTTTTTCGTTAATAATCTTAACCCATTTTTTTGCGCACTCAATCATATCTTCCCAATAAATACCTTTCCAAATATTTTGCGGAAGCCAATTTGGAATATGTGGAGTTATTAAACCAAGAATCGCAATTTTGATTCCCCCTTTTTTAATAATTGTATAGGGACTAAAGTAGGGCTTCTTTGTTTTTTGGTTTACCGCATTTGCCGCTAGCCAAGGAAATTTTATTTGTTTGTTAAACCTATCGTAAACAGGGTGGCCGGTTTCAATATCGTGATTTCCAACTGCGGCGGCATCATATTTCATATAGTTCACCACTTCCGCATAAAGATGTGGTGCGTTTGTTTCTTCGTAATTGAAATAATAAACGGCTGGGGTTCCCTGCAATATATCTCCTCCGCTTACAAGAATTACTTCCTGATCTTTTTTTGCTCTTTCCTCCTTTACAAAGGAATAAACAGTTGCCAGCGAGTTGTTTGTTTCTTTCATTTCGGTAAAATCGAATGGGAATATAGCGCCATGCTCATCGGTAGTTTGTATCACTTTTATTTTTACTGTCTGAGCTGCAATATTTATTGTAAGTAAAAGTACAATAAAGGTAGTTTTTATTAGATGTATTGGGAGAATAACTTTAGCAAGTCTGTTCATTTATAAATTCCAGTTTATATTGCCCGAAATTTATAAAAAATGATTCAGTTTATATGCGGTTTGTTATATATTATTTTACGTTTGCTTCTTTTAGAAATTGTAAATATTCTTTTGCCACAACTCTATAAGCGGGAAAATATAACTGTTCATATTCTTTTGAGTGATGGACTGCCGGAAAATCTTCTTCCTCTTTTTGTTTGTAATATGCTTCCAGCTCTTTGATGCTAAAATTAATTTCCCCCTGGTGAGCCATTTGAATAAGGGTTTTCCAATATTTCTTTAATTCATTTATAGAGCCTTTGTATCCGTTTGCAGTTTTTACAAAAGCGGTGGTTAATTTGTTTGAATCGTAGCCAAGCTTAATGTATGGTCTAAGATTTACCCTAACCAATTTACCATCCGGGGAAAGTTGGTCTATCAAATTATTTTCATAATCTTTATTCATTATAGACAATTCCCGTTGCATCCAATTTATTGCCGCCATACTGTCTTTTACAGCATGCTCGCTTCCCAAAGCCGCCTGATGAATAAACTTATATAAATCGTCAATTTGCAGTTTAGGATAGCGCTTTATTTCATTTGTAATTTCTTCTTTAATATTTGATCTGCTTTTCTCCATATTAAAATCAGCAGATTTCATTATAAATGTTCCCAACAACGCCAGTAAACAAATCACAAAAAAGTAGCCCCACTTAAACTTCGGTTCCATTCTCGTTCTCTTCCTTTATAGTTGAATTGTTTATTTCTTTTTGACGCCCCGCCTTTTTAAGCGCTTCCTTAAGAACAAATTCTATTTGAGCATTTATACTGCGCAAATCATCCGCCGCCCATTTTTCAAGGGCTCCGTAAATACTGCTATCTATTCTTAATAAAAATTTTTTTTTCTCTGGCATTATTACTTCTTCCAAATTATTTAGATTGCCGCTGCTTTATGCCTATCATATTGCAGCGATAAAAAGCAGGGTACTATTACTAACCAATTATATTTATCCAGCAAGGCATTGCTATGATTCACCTGAATTTCTATAACAGATTTCCAAAAACCATTTTTAACATATCGAATTAAGTTGTTGTTTTTGTCGTCGAACAGTTCAAAACTTTTTCGAAAGGTTGAAAAAGTAATGAATAGTTTTTCGTTAGTATAAAAAACAAGTTCACCTTGCTGCTTCCACTTAGCTCCTGTATAAGTAGCCGTTGGAAGCTGTTTTCCAATTTCGGTGATATCGTATTTTGTACCAAAAAAATTCGAGCTCTTTATTTCGAACTTACCTCCCGAAACAAATTCCACAGTTGCCGTTTCGCTAAAGAACTTTTTATACTGCATTGTTGCCAACAGTTCTCCATTGTTTCTTAATTCATAAATGCTTTTCCAAATGGAGGGCTGATTAAATTCCAATTTGTTTCCTATTAATTCCGATGATGTTTTCATTTTTTATTTGTGTTGCCGCTATTAAGTAATGCCTAATAGCGGCAGTTTAGTAGTTTATTAAAATATTATTTAGAACAAAAAACGGCTTGTATTGATTTATAAACCGATTAATTATTGTTTTGTAAATTCAATTAGCTTAGCGCAAAGTACTTTCGATAAAGCTAAATCTGGCTTACTATAACTCTCTATATTTATAGCTCTATCCCTTGTATTCACTTCTTTAAGTATGTGATTCATATTCTCAATTATTGCAAGTTTGCTATTTACATTCGATTTTGAAAGCATTTGTGCATCTTCAACTTCCACTTGAATATCTGTTGTACCTCCAATTACCAAAATGGGAATTGTTAATTTTGCAATTTCTTTACATGGATCATATTTAAACCAGGAGATCATATAAGGCTGAATGCTTGCTCGGAATAGTGATCCAAATTCTTTGCCAACATTCTTTACTAAGTAGCCTTGCTTAAGGCTATCAACAATGCCTTTAAATTTAGTTGCCAATTCTGTGGGCAAATTATTTTTTACTATTATTTGTTCTTCTAAAATCGAGTAGATTGGCTTGCCAGCGCCACTCAGAGATATAAATTTGCTTATTCCGGTTTTGTTTGCCGCCACAATACCAATTAAGGAACCTTCACTGTGACCCGCTATAATTATATTCGAAAAGCGTTTATCCTTTTTTAAGAAATTAATCCACTCAATCGCATCATTAATGTAAGTATCAAACACTAAGTCATATTCCGATTGGCCTGCCATTTTGCTTTCCCCTATTCCTCTCTTATCGTAACGAAGGGATGCAATTCCGTTTCTATTGAATAAATCCGCCAGCATATTATATGCATTATTTTTTCCGATGAGAGGATTATTTCCATCTCTGTCTGTTGGGCCGGAGCCTGCAATAATTAAAACAACATCAACTTGTTTGTTCGATACCGGTACTTGTAATGTTCCTTTAATTGTGCAGCCATTAACTGTAATTGATACTTCTTCGGCCTGTACCTTAGCCAGAAAGATTAGCGAGAATACTAATATTATTAAAATAGTTTTCATTGTAATTCTCCTTAGCAAAGCATTCAATTAATAAAGTGAGCCCGCGTTAATAATTGGCTGAGCACTTGTTTCGCTAACCAAAGCAACTAAAAGATTGTTAACCATAGTTGCTTTCTTTTCTTCATCAAGAACCACTATATGCTGTTCGCTTAAAGCGCGCAATGCCATATCAACCATTCCTACAGCTCCTTCAACAATTTTAGTACGTGCAGCAACAACCGCTTGTGCCTGCTGACGGCGAAGCATTGCCTGGGCAATTTCCGGAGCGTAAGCCAAATAACTAATTCTCGATTCCATTATTTCAATTCCGGCAATATCCAAACGGCTTTGCACCTGCTTTTTCATTTCGGCAGCAATTTCCGAAATGTTTCCACGCAGCGAAAATTTATCCTCTTCCGAAGAATCGTAGGCATATTCCGAAGCTATTCCTCGAATTGCGGTTTCACTTTGGATATTTACAAAACCTTCGTAATGCTGAACATCAAAAATTGCACGTGCGCTGTCTACAATTCTCCATACAATAACAGCAGCAATTTCAATTGGATTTCCATGAAGGTCATTCACTTTAATTTTTTCGCTGATAAAGTTGTTGATTCTTAAGGATACTTTTTTCTTTTCGGTAAAAGGATTAACCCAAAAGAAACCTGAATCCCTTACTGTTCCCAAATACTTTCCAAATAAAATTAAAACTCTGGAATCATTTGGCTGAATAACCATGAATCCGCCAAAAGATAAAAACATAAGAAGCATAAGTGGAACAAATACCCAGAGAACATCTGTATTCTCGCTTCTTATACCATCTTGTAATAAATAAATGTTCACCGCTAAAATTGCCAATACTACAAACAACATTAAAAAACCGTTTAATTTTTTTGCTGTTTTTTCTGTAATTGCTTCCATTTTTCACTACTCCCGATTAATGCTATTGTTATGATATCATTTTGATGTCACAAAGTCAAGAAAAGTTCCCTAAAATTTTAAAATATCTAAAAAATCACTCCCCATGGAATGAGCGCTACTGAGATAAGATTTTATACCAATAAAGCTAAATTATGACAAAATTGCACTTGGAATGGGTTTTCAAATCAATAATGTAAGAAATAAAGCCGTTTAATCCAGAAATGTTATCAGTTTTCAGATTCCGGTCTCCATTCAGTTGAGCCTAAAAGTGTATAATTATTTTATGATGAGAAGTTGTTCTCTTGCTTACAATTATAAACTAGTTGGAAACTATTTATCACTCTTTGTTCTCAGCTGCATTTGCATCAGTTAAGAACCGGGATCTTTGTGGAAACGAAAAATATTTAGTGGTTAATTGATAAAATATATTTAGTTTGTTAAGAATAAATCTATATTTTTTTTTAATGCCGAGTGATGTTGACATGAAAAAACTTCATTTAATCTTGATTTTAATTGTAATTATATTGACAAATGTATCAAGCGCTCAAACATCAAGGGTGGGAACCAATCTTTCTGGATTGTACTATTGGATGCCTCAAATTATGTTTAAAGATGCATTTAAACAATGCGACAACTGGCTTACGCGCAATTCTACATCAGGAGGACCATGGAATACTAGTGCAGCAATTCCAATGCGAGCAGATGGTTATCCTTTACAAGTACCCTTTGGAACAGTGCCCCAATATGTGCATACGGTTATGTTCTTAGGTGCTGGTGGAACATATCCTTCCGGCACTTATACAATTTTATCCGATGGTTCAGGAACTATTCAATTAGAATGGGATTGTGGAAATCTCACCTATACAAGTCCCTGCAACAATACATTTAATGTAAACTCTACCAATCAGGGAATGCATTTAACAATTACTTCTTCCGACGTTAAGGATCCGGTGCACAATATTCGAATTATTATGCCTGGTTTTATAAATAATTATTTAAGCGATCCATATTATCCAAAGTTTTTAAATTTCATAGACTCTGCTGATGTTTTTTTTGGATTACGATTTATGGATTTGATGAAAACAAATAATTCTCCTGTAAGTACATGGAGCCAAAGAACAACAAAAGAATATTTTTCTCAAACTACAAATAATGGAATTGCTTACGAATATATGATTGATCTTTGTAATCGATTGAACAAAGATCTGTGGGTGTGTATTCCACATCAGGCCGATGATAATTTTATTCAGAATTTTGCAACGCTTTTAAGAGATGGTGTTGAGCCAGAAAGAAAAATATATGTTGAATACACAAACGAAGCATGGAACAGTATTTTTTCTCAAAATCAATATTGCAATATTCAGGGTGCCTTGCTTGGTTTTAGTGGTCAAGCATGGGAGCAGGGCTGGAAATTTTATGCAAAACGCACAGCGGATTGTCATCGAATTTTTGAAACTGTCTTTGGGGCGAGCAATCCACGATTAGTAAAAGTTGTTGCTACTCAGGCTTCTAATAGCTGGTTGGGAAATCAAATTATGACTTTTTATAACAGCAACACATATAATCCAACCGGGGTAAAAGCCAATGCGTTGGCAATAGCACCCTACTTTGGCGCAAGCATTGCAGACAGTATTGGAAATGCAGGATCGGTAAGCAGTATAACTGTTGACCAAATTGTCAAATCCATGCATGCTCAGGTATACAGCGTTACAGCAAAGAATGTTGCTGAATATATTACTGTTGCAAAAAAATATGGAGTTGATTTAATTGCTTATGAGGGAGGACAGCATTTAGTAGCTAACACTTATCAAAACGACACTATGCTTACAAACAAATTAATTGCTGCTAACCGTCATCCTCTAATGCAAACCATTTATTGTGACATGTTTAATGTATGGTTTAATAATGGGGGAAAAGAATTTTTTAATTTCAGCAGTATTTACAATCCAGGCAAATATGGTTCGTGGGGAGTTTTAGAGCATTCTGAACAAAGTTTAAGATCATCATACAAATGGATGGGGATTTATCAATGCGGAAGCAGAGTCTCAACTTTTGCAAAAGAGGAGAATACTATTCCTGATGAATTTGTTCTGGATCAAAACTACCCTAATCCATTTAACCCGGAAACCGTTATCAGCTATAAGATTCCAGTTTCAGGGCATGTAAGCCTAAAAGTGGTTGATGTTTTAGGAAGAGAAGTTGCAACGCTTGTTGATGAATTAAAAAATCCAGGCACTTATAATTCTCACTTCTCGGTTCTTAACTCCTCTTTGTCTACGGGTATTTATTTCTATAAATTAACCGCAGGCAACTATATGGCTGTTCGTAAAATGATCTTATTGAAATAGAGATTCTAATGATGAAATTTTATTTAACTTTTAAAGTTCTGTTAGTCCTGGTTATTAATTGTTATTGTCAGAACTTACAGCTACCTGCTCGTACTGCTAATTCTCTTTCCGGAACATCTCTTTCTGCAACAATTTCTTCTTTAAGCAGAGAAGAACGTGAAGCTGTTATTTATTCCCAGTTTTTAAACGGTAACGTTCCGGAATTTCTACGCCCCCTTATTCCTATTAAGGATTCTATTACAGTCGGCGGAATTATTCACCACGTTACATATTTTGTAACTTGTGACTACCTTTCACTCGGCGCCAACGATGATTATTTTTTAATGCCGATGACTCCACTGCTAGCGCAAAAAATTGCAAGCGCTCTAGGATGTTCACTTCCAACTAAAAAGATTGTGGACAAAATTTATTCATCGGCTAAGTTGAAATTACGACCGCAGCCAATTGCTCCTTCTGCCGCCATGATTACTGTGCCGGTTTTCGCTCAGCATAACGATTCTGTTCGGGCTTTGCGCAAACCACAGCTTGCTCAGCACCCGCTAGGAACATTAATAGGTGGTACAAAAAAAGATGTGATAATCTCAAACTGGATTTACAACAACTTAAAAACAAACGTACCAAAGCCGGTTGTAATTTATGGATGGCATCAATTAAATGGATTACCCATACAACCAGTATATAATGGCCACGAAGAAACTTATGCAGATTATAGTCATGGAATACGGCTTGTTAAGGACAGCATTGTTGTTGATGGTATAAGCAGAAAGATTAGCGATATTTTATCCGATCCGGTTCTCTCCTCATTAATAAGCGATGAGGGAATAATATCGAACGCAAAATATTCTCTCTCAACTCTTGCCCCTCCGGTCCCCAAAACTTTTGGGGTAATTTGGAAAAGTTCAAGGAGTATGCAAGTTGTAATTAATGCAATGCCCCTGTCAACTTATATTACTTACCTTGGAAAAGATGGAATCTCGTTTCCGGATTCGATAAATCTCAACTCAACAAATTTTCTTTTACAAAATTTAAAAACAGATTCTCTTTACTATTTTAGATTGCGCGCAAGAGATTCTAATGGTTCCTCCTCTTTTTCGGAAGTACTTGCATTTATCCCTTCACTAAACCCTCCTTCAATTGTTATTGTAAACGGTTTCGATAGAGCATCGGCCGGCAATACTTATAATTTTATAAGGCAGCATGCAAAAGCGTTTGCAGATTTAAAATTTTCCTTTGTTTCTGCAACAAACGATGCGGTTGTTCAAGGATTAGTTCCTATTTCAAACTATAATATTACCGATTACATATTGGGAGATGAAAGCACCGCCGACGAAACATTCAGCAATTCAGAACAAGATATTTTTAAATCTTATTTGAAAAATGGAGGATTGCTATTTGTCTCTGGATCTGAAATTGCCTGGGATTTGGATTATAAAGGTTCATCGGGAGATAAAGAATTCTGTCAACAGTTTTTGAAACTTCAGTATATAAACGATGCACCAAACGGACAAGCGGGAATTTATTATAATGCAGAAGGAGTACCTGGCGGATTGTTTGAAGGTATTAATTCTATTTTGTTCGATAATGGATCAAACGGAACTATCAATATTAAATACCCGGACGTAATACTTGGAGTTAACGGCGGAAAAAATTGTTTGCAATATTCTGGGTTATCTTCAAGCTATGCCGGTGTTTCGTTTAGCGGAATGTTTCAGGGAGGAATTAAACCGGGCAAAGTTGTTGCTATTGGATTTCCTTTTGAAACAATTTATCCCGATGAAAACAGAAAAAACATTCTACAGAGGGTGATAAATTTTTTTTATTCTTCAACAGGAATTGTTAGTAGTCAATCCATCCCGGCAGAAATAAAACTATACCAGAACTATCCAAATCCATTTAATCCGGAAACTATTATCAGCTATCAGATTTCAACCTCCGCGCATGTTAGCCTAAAAGTGTATGATGTTTTAGGAAGAGAAGTTGCAACGCTTGTTGATGAAATTAAAGAACCGGGAAGTTACTCTTCACCCTTTCTTATTCATTCTTCGTTCTCGTCCGGTGTATATTTTTACCGGTTGAGAGCGGGGGGTTTTGTGCAGACCAACCGGATGAATGTGCTTAAATAGCCTACATTAACAAACATTTTCTTGGTGATATTTAAAACAAAAAAGGCTGCCAAAGGCAGCCTAGTTTGTGTACTGAAAAAATTTATTATTCTTAACGAATAACTTTTACTTCAGCAGCCTGAAGGCCTTTTTGACCTTGAGTAATTGTGAATTCGACTTTATCGTTTTCTTGTAATGATTTGTAACCATCACCAACTATGTTTTGAAAATGAACAAATACATCTTCTCCACCAGCTTGAGAGATGAAACCAAAACCTTTAGTACTGTTGAACCATTTTACGGTTCCTTGTTTGCGCTCTGCCATGACAGATGCTCCTTTGTAAATAATTAATAGATTGTTTGTTTTGACAGGGCTTTAAAATCTACTGAAGGGTCGAACGAAAAACGTCTACTTCTACATCTACTTCTAAAGTTTGCTGCCTTACGAAACCAAACTTACGGCAATAATATTTAATAACCTAATTTAAAATTTAAAAATCTAGCTTCGGGAATTACCCTTTGGGTTGAAAGCAGATTTCATTAAAGATATTTTGCTACGTAACATTTAACAAACTTCAAAACTTGCCTAAGGAGGTTCTTATGTTGAAAAATGTGATTATTTCCGGATTGTTAGGAGGAGTGGTTTTATTATTGGTAACTTTTATACTAAATGGAATACTCGGCTTCAAGAGTAGTCTTGAAATGAATGTTCCCCCTAACGAAAAACAAATTTATGGGGAATTGAAAAAAAATATTGATAAGCCGGGAAGGTATATTTGCAACCCTCCGCTTACTGCAAATGGCGTCTATCCAGAGGGGGAACCGGTTTACAGTATTCTTTACGGCGGAGTTGGACATGAAGCTGCCGGAAGTCAAATGATAGTTGGATTACTCATATTTTTTATTGCTCCAATTATTGGCTCGTGGCTTCTTTCTCAAACATCTCAAAAAGTTTTATTAAGTTATCCACGCAAAGTATTTTTCTTTTCCTCAATTGGATTTCTCTTTGCTCTGTTTAATAATCTAAATAATTATGGAATTGGTAATTACCCATTTAGCGATGCTTTAATTCTGGCCATATACAATATATTTGTGTGGAGTGTTGTTGGGCTTGTTGTTGCACGGAAAATGAAGCCTATTGGTAAGCCCGAGGCAGTTCAATAATTTTGTTCTATAATTTAACCGGAAACCTTTCATGAAAAACGTTATTCAAATAGCAGGCGTTATAGATAAAGAGGAAGCTTTTATGCTTATGCAGCAGGGAACGGATTACTTGGGGTTTCCATTAAGGCTTCCGGTTAATAAAGAGGACTCGACCGAAGAGGAGGCAGTAGAAATAATTAAAACCATATATCCTCCCCATAAGGCTGTTTTAATTACTTATCTTGATAAGGCAGAGGAGATAATAGATTTTTGCGACTTTCTGAATGTTAATATTGTACAGCTTCATGGTAAAATTAGTAAAGAGGAATTAGTAAAAACCAAAACTCTTAGACCCGACATTGAGATTATTAAAAGTTTGGTTATAGCAAAAAATAATTTTAATGAATTGGAAAATATTGTAAATACTCTTTCTACTTGGATTGATGCATACATTACAGATACTTTCGATCCTGTTACTGGAGCCGAAGGTGCAACAGGAAAAACTCACGATTGGAGTATAAGCAGAAAAATTGTTGAGATGTCTCCAAGACCGGTAATAATAGCCGGAGGCTTAAATCCCAATAATGTACGAAAGGCAATTTTAGAAATTCGCCCTGCGGGTGTTGATGTTCATACCGGAATAGAAGGCAAAGATGGAAGAAAAGATACCGAACTTGTTAAAAAATTTATTCAGGAATCGAAAGAAGGTTTTGCCGCAATTAAATAACATCCTTAAGCCTTCGGCGTCTAAAGACATCACTTGTTAAGAGACAGAAATGAATCGTCTAATAAATTTTTCCTTATCAATAATATTTCTGGTTAATGTATTTGTAGTTGCGCAAGTAAAACAAAGCGCCGCATCAAATTTTAAGATAACCGAAATTGGCAAGAATGTTTTTTCGGTAATTCGATTGGATCCCCCTGGATTAATGTGCGACGGAAATTCGGGATTTATAATTAATGAAGATCATGTGGTTGTTATAGATGCACCCGAGGCATCGCAGCAAATATTAGCCGAAATAAAAAAAATTACAGACAAACCGGTTAAGTATGTAATTAATACTCATTGGCACGACGACCACATTACCGGCAACAAAATTTATAAAGAGGCCTTTCCCAATATTGAATTTATTGCCCATACTTCAACAAAGGAATATCTTCCCGTTCAGGGATTAACAAACCGAAAGAATATGATTGAAGGAGCCCCCGGTGGCGTTGAATATTTAAAATCTCTTCTGCAAAAAAATCAAAGCCCAGATGGAACCGAAATGACACCAGAAGAGAGGGAAAGTTTTACTAGCGATATTAATCTAGTTGAACATTACCTTAATTTTGTACCCGGAATAGAAATTGTATTACCAACAATAACATTTAACGAGAAATATACTTTATCTGAATCGGGGCGGGTTATTGAAATACTTAAAATTGGTGATGGACATACTGCCGGAGATATAATAGTTTACTTGCCGAAAGAGAAAATTATTTTCAGCGGAGATTTAATTGTTTTTCCTATTCCACTTGTTGGTGGAAATCAATCCCACATTTTAACTTGGCCCGATGCGCTGCAAAAACTATTGTTGTTAAATCCAAGTTTAATTGTTCCGGGGCATGGGCCATTAATGAATAACAACCGTTATGTGTTAAAGCTAATAAATCTATTTTCATTTATAAAGCAAAGTGTTGTTGCATGCGTAAAGGAGAATAAAACTTTAGAAGAGACCCGAAAGAGTATTAATCTGGAAGAATATAAAAAACTATTTGCCGGGGAATCGAAGTTAAAGCGTTTTCTCTTTTCCACTTATGTAGCAGGTCCATCAATAACTGCGGCATATAATGAGCTTTCCCCAAAAAAATAAGAGGTGTTACTAATCTTTTTCTAAATGAGCTTTTGTATGTCCCACTAATTCTTCTTTAGTAAAAGGTTTTATGATGTAATATTTTGCCCCAAGCTTAATTTCTTCATTATAGAATCTCTTTCGGCATCTTCGCAAAGATCATTCTAATGTCTTTCTTGTCGATGTAATAGAAAACCATGTGTAAATTTTTGCTTTGATTTATATGGAAAACAATCCTAATTTTTAGTTGAATAGAGATTGGCTGACTTTAACAAGAGCAAATACTGTATCTTCACTTTTTTAGGAACGTAAGTTGAAAAAGCATTTTCTACTATTACTTTTGTGCTTAATCATGGGTTTTTCCTTTTTGCTTTACGCACAAACATCAAAAGATCTCTCTGCGGTTTTACCCAAAGAAATTGATGGCTGGATAAAGTTAAATGATGACAGGGAGTTTAATTCGGAAAATTTATATGGTTATATAGACGGAGCTGCCGAGTTATATCTGAGCTTTGGCTTTTCGAAAGTATTTAATAGAATTTACAATAAAGGAAATGATGAAATATTTTTAGACATATTTTATATGAATACCCCGGTTGATGCATACGGAGTATTTACTTTTTCGAGCGGTGAGGTTGGAAACCATTATGGCCAGCAGTCCCAGGTTACCAGCGAATCAATTCTTTTTTGGAAAAACAATTATTACATTTCTTTAACATGCACTCGTGCAACCGAACAATCCCAAAAGGCAATTGCGCATTTAGCAAAACTGCTAGACGACTCCATTAATGAAATAGGAGAGTTGCCCCAGATAATTACTTATTTACCTACCGTAAATTTGAACCGGGAAAGTCCTCGTTATTTTAGACATTATATATGGCTGAATTCTCTAAGCTTTATATCAAACGAAAACCTGCTTAATATCAATCAAAGTACCGAGTGCCTGCTGGCAAATTATACCGGAGAAGACAAATCCACTATTCTGCTTATTAAATATTCAAACCGCTTAGAAGCCGAAACCGCACAAAAAAAATTTCTAAGCAAAATAAATTTTAAGCTGGGTAACAAAAACATTGGCCGCTTAAACAGCGGAAAGTGGATAGGCTACAAATTAATTAATAATTTTTTTGTTTATGTGTTCGACGCTTTATCAAAACCGGTTATAAACAAGCAACTGAATTCTATTGAGAACTTAATTAACTATAAATAAGAACAATGTTAGAGGTTGCAAATGAAAGTAAGCAACTTTTCAAGAAGAGACTTTATTAAAACCGGTGCTTTTGCCGCCGGGGCATTACTATTAAATCCCTCTCTCAATTTGTTTTCCAATCAAGATAAAAAATCTACGGTAGTTCTAATTCGTAATCTTAATGCTGTTAATTCTTCCGGAATTGTAAATGGAGAAATAATTCAGCAGATGCTTGACGAAGCGGTAACAACATTATTTAATGAAAAGGACATTAAGAGTGCCTGGCAAAAAATTATTAAGCCGGAAGATATTGTTGGAATTAAATCAAACGGCTGGCGTTATTTACGTACTCCGCGAGAACTTGAGAATGCAATAAAAAAACGTGTAATGGATTCCGGTGTTAATGAGGAGAAAATAAGTATTAACGATCAGGGGGTTTTACGCGATCCTGTTTTTAATAAAGCAACCGCACTAATTAACACAAGGCCAATGAGAACTCATTACTGGAGCGGTGTTGGAAGTCTAATTAAAAACTATATTATGTTTAACGAAGTGCCCTCCTCATTTCACGACGATTCGTGTGCAGACATGGCAAAGATTTGGTTCCAGCCAAATGTTAAAGGTAAAACACGCTTAAATGTTTTGGTAATGTTAACCCCTCTATTTCATAGTGTTGGTCCTCACGGATTCAGCTCGGAATACGTTTGGAATTACGGCGGCCTAATTGTTGGCGTAGATCCCGTTGCCTGCGACTCTGTTGGACTTAGAATAATTGAAGCAAAACGAAAAGAATTTTTCAAAGAGGAGAGGCCGTTGAATCCTCCGGCAAAGCACATTGCCCTTTCGGATACACGCCATCATTTAGGTAATTCCGATCCAAAGAAAATTAACCTTATAAAACTGGGAGTAAAACAGGATATACTAATTTAGAATTATGTTGAAATTATTGGCTCTATAGTAAATACTAAATTTCTGTTTGGAGGCACATTAAAATATTACTGTACTCTAACGGTATATTTTTTATAGGCGCGGGCACTAAAATACCCCAATGCATTATTGCTTAAATTGGAATGTGGGTTATAAGAGGTCATTCGTAAAAAATCGGGTATGTCAAGTCCATCTTTGGCGGCAAGAGCGCTAAGCTGATAAAAGTAATTATAAGCCTGCTTATCCAGCGAGTAAAATTCAACATTAACAAATGTGTTTGCGTAAAATTTTGTAGAGCTATTTTCAATAACGGTTTGCACACCATTTAGATATTTGCCGTTGTATGTAGTAATTGATTTTTTGTAGGTGGTGCTTCCATCACCGGTCACAATTAATCCATATTCTTCTAGCTTGCTTTTGTTTGTTATGTAACAGTTCATGGCGTAGTAGCTGCTAATAGTAATTCCAAATATTTCAGTTCCGGTCTTCTTGAACTTTATTGAATCCATTTCAAGCAACGGATTCATTTTGGATGAAGCGTTGTAGGTTGTTCCATTGTGCTGAACGGTTAAGTAGTATGTTCTTCCCTGTACCCCTTTAATTTTGCTTGGAATAAATACCCCCGGTGAAGATTCTGTTAAATACTCTTCGTTTCCTAAATTGTCTTTTAACATCACCTTTACCCCCGCAACATTTTTGCTGTTCGAAAGAGTATACGGGTTATCCGAAAAAGTAATTTTAATTCTGCTCTTACCTTCAGCATCTGTAATCAATCCATCAATTACTATTTTTTGGTCAAGGTCTGTTACGTCAACATCTACTAGCTCTTCGCAAGAAATTGATAGCATAGAAAGCAAAAATATAATTAACGCTCTTGTTGCAATTTTAGGTGTGAATATTTTTTTTTCTTTTGCAATCATCTTTAATCAAAACCTTAGTGTGTAACTTATTGAAGGAATCATTGAAAAGAGGGAGAGCTTTGCGGCCTCTATTCTTCCTCCCGAATTATTTTTATCGCGGAAAAGCAATGTGTAAATGTTTTTTCTTCCATATGCGTTATATAAAAAAAAGCACCAGGTCCCGCCAACATCGTTTGTATAGGATAAACCCAAATCCATTCTGTGATATGGTGGAAGACGGTACCCATTCCGTTCGGTATAAGCCAAATAACTAATATCTTCCATTGTGTATTTACCGTATGGAACGGTTAAGTTATACCCGGATGCAAAAATTACATTTGCCGAAAAGACCCACTTTTTACTCAGTTGGTATTGCAAAATTAAATTCACACTGTGTGTTATATCGTTAGCAGCCTTAAAAGCTTTTCCAAAATCAATTTCGTCGAACTGCCGGTAAGAAGCAGATAATGTGTATGCAATCCATCCGCTTAAATCTCCCGAATTTTTTTTCAAAAAGAATTCTATACCGTAAGACCATCCATTTCCAAATACCAGCTCGGAATCGAAGAAGTTTTTTAGAATATAATTTGCGCCATCTTTATAGTCTATCTGGTTGCTCATGTATTTATAATAAGCTTCCGACGAAAATTCAAAACCGCTTTCGGCAAAATTTTTGAAATACCCCAAAGATATTTGATCTGCTCTTTGCGGATTAATAACGGAATTGCTTGGCTGCCATACATCCAGCGGCGTACCCGAAATTAAGTTGCCCATTTGATGAATATTCTGAGTTGTGCGGGAGTATCCAAATTTTAAGGATGATGTTTCATCCAAAGTATATGTGGCTGCAAATCTTGGTTCAACGTTAAAATAGCTGGTCTCTTCTACATTGTGAAACAAAACATTCAGCGATTCAATTTCTTTGAAATTATATAAATCTTTATCCCCCGTTATATTAAACAGTCCAAGTCTTATTCCATATTCAAATTTTAGATTATCGTTCCAGATATGTTCATGAGAAAAATAAGCTGTTAATTCGTTAGCCTGCTTTTTACCAATTGTAAGACTGTAATTTGTTGAACCTTGATAAGCTAGTTTAATTGGGAGAAATGAATAATTGTTATAGTTAATTCCAAAAGAAAATGTGTTGAAGATATTGTGAAAGTATTGGAAATCTTCTTTGATAGTAATATTGTTAACTTCCGATGTAGAGCGCAAATAATCTTTATCTACATTCTCATCATTTATATTAATATCGTGAGTATAGTTGCTGTAAATGAAAGAGGTGTTAAGAAAAAGTTTATCGTTAAAAAGGTGGTTCCACCTTACAGTAGAAGTTGCGTTGCCCCAATTAATTTGCAAATCGTCCGAAAAGCCAATTCCATCTCTTCCAAAGTAACCCGAAACGTAAAGTCTATCGTTATTGCCGAATTTGTAATTTACTTTAGCGTTCAAATCGTAGAAATGAAAATCGAAAGTATTGCCGCTTGCCAATCTTGTAAACAAATCGAAATATGTTCTTCGCGCCGAAATTAGGAATGAACTTTTATCTTCAATTAAGGGACCCTGCAGGGTAAAGCGGCTAAATATTAATCCAACTCCTGCTGTGCCGCTAAGCTTTTTAAGATTGCCCTCATTCATCTGCATATCAACAACCGATGAAATTCTTCCGCCAAATTTTGCTGGCGCCGTTCCCTTCATTATAGAAACATTTTTAATTGCATCGGGATTAAAAACAGAAAACAATCCGAATGTATGAAACGCGCTGTAGACAGTGGCCTCATCAATCATAATTAAATTTTGATCTGCATTTCCACCGCGTACATAAATTCCAGCATCTCCCTCTCTGTGATTTGTTATTCCCGGAAGGAACTGTATTGCTTTTAGAATGTCCTGCTCACCCAGCATTAATGGAATGTTAATTAGTTTTTCGGGCAGCAGGCTAAGCGAGCCAATTTTAGATATAACTATATTTTCGTTTTCTTGTTGAGAAACCACAGTAATTGTATCGCTTGTGATGGTAGATGATTCCAAAAGAATATCTTTTCTTTCGCCTGATGTTAGGTTTAGTAAAAACTCTTTTGGCTGGTATCCCACATAACTGCATCTAATTATATATTCACCCGGTTCTAATGTAACCGAATAAAATCCGTATGTATTCGAAACCGCTCCAAAGCCTGTATTTCGCACAAATATATTTGCCCCAATTAATGTCTCTCCATTTGAAGCATCAATAACATTTCCGCTTAATGTAACCTTTTTATTTTCTTGTGTAGAGGAATCTGTTTTCTGCCTTAAAAGAATAACTTGATTTCCGTTCAGTACAACAATTTCAATTTTATATTGGCTTAACAGTTCTTTTAGAAGAGCAAACGCCGGCGCTTCTTTTTTTTCAAAAGTAACTTTGGTCCCCTTAGCAAATATGGATTCCGAATAGTTAACATGAAAATTTCCCTTAGCGGCAATTTCCATAACCGCTTCCGAAATAGCTACCTCTTTAAAACTAACAGTGATATTCTTTAATAATTCTTGCGAAACTTCTTTACCCCTTGAATCTGTAATTTTTATTTGCGCATTTAATTTAAATTGGCACAACAAAACCAGTAATACTAAAACTACTATAGTAAATTTTGTTATGCCTTTATTCACAAATATCTCTATTAAATTTTTTTTCGAGCGAAATTAAAATTAACAATTTAGTTTAGTCTTTGAATTACCGAGCCGCCGCTTGTATTCATAATGCCAATTGCTGGGTTACCCTTGTATCGCAATACCGAGCCCCCCGAAAGTGTTACGTCTAATTTTTCTGTAACATAAATATTGCTGCTGCTGGCACCACTTAAATTAAGGTCACACTTTTTTAGTTGATAGCCCAATAAATTAAGCACGCTGGCACCGCTTCCGTTTACTTTTAATTCGTTCCCCGTTCCATAAAACTCTACAACGCTTGCGCCGGATAACTGCATATTAATTTTTTGCGCATTAAAATTTCCCTTTATAACACTTGCGCCCGAAGCATCAAAAAACAGTTCATTCGCTAAATTGAATTGATCCAACTCTATACTCGAAGCGCCCGACAAATTAAGCAATTCAACATCGGGTGTTTCAATTACCGCTCTTATTGTTGTGTTCTTATACGAGAATCCGTTTTTTAATCCAATTGTAATTCTATTGCCGGCTTGTGAAGTCTCGAGATATCCACTTAAATTATCATCAATTTCCAAAACAATTGAAAAGCGGTCACTTTTTTTAATTGTTGCTTTTACTGCATGATGCAGGTAAATGTGGCTAAAGTCTCTAAATCCTAATGTTAATGTTATAAGTTTACCCGAACCGACTATGGAATTATACTGATCATCAAAATCAAATCCGTTGATGTTAGATCCTATTCTTACGCACCCCTGAGTAAGCACTAAAAGCATAATCCCTGCTAACAAAAAAATAATTTTAGATTTCATAATATCTCCCAAATATTGTTTTTACGACAAAACCATTTGTCTTTACTATCTAGACAAACAAAACCTCTTACCGGGTGACATAAATTTTTATTTTTTATACAAAACCACTTTGCCTGCTTCTATTTTATACGAAACATTAAGAACAGCCGTGATAACTTCAAGATTTTCCTTTAACGGTTTATTTGCAATAAAAACAGTAAGATTATTACTCAAGATTGATTGGTCTGCAATTTGGAATTTAATATTATACCATCGCTCCAACTGATCTAAAACTTCTTTGCATGTAACGTTTGTAAAATATATTTCTCTTTTAATCCACGAAATGTATTTCGAGATGTCGACATCTACGGGCTTGGTTATATTTCCATTTTCTATAAGCGTACTCATTTTTCCCTTTGTAACAATAGCCTCATCTCCATTTTCATCTTTTGGGTTTTTCAGAGAAACTCTGCCTTCTGCTACAGCTACAATAACATTATTATTTTTCCATGCGCGAACATTAAATTTTGTGCCCAACACAGTAACCAAACCATTGCTTGCGTTAACAACAAAGGGAGAATCTTTATCCGGAGCTACTTCGAAGTATGCCTCACCTTTCAAATAAACTTGACGGTTTTTGCCGGTAAAAGTTTTTGGATAACTTAATGTGGAACCGGCGTCCAATGTAATTTTGGTACCGTCGCTTAACGTAACGATTTCTACTTTATTAATTTTTGCAAGAATTGTTTCCGGTTGATAATTAGTAGTTGATCTCTTAATCAAAAAGAGGGAAGATAGTATTATAAGAATAACAGCAGCGGCGCGGAATAAATTTGAATGATATAATTTACTTATTACACTCTCTTCTTTTTTATCTTCGGCTCTTGTAATTGTTCCGGCTATTTTTTCGGACGTATTTATTCTTGACAATACTTTTTGTAATGCGGCTTCTGTATTTGGTTTTGGAAATTCCTGTGTGGGTGAGTTCCAAATTTGTTTAAGCTGCTCGAATGATTTTTTATTATCGTCACTTTGGGCAATCCAGTTCTCTACTTGTATCCGTTCAGCTTGGTTTAAGCTGCCGGATAAGTATCCTATCAGTTTTTCCAAATCAATTTCTTTCATTTTATCCTTTTAGAAGAAATTGTGTGTTTGTTGATATATAGACAATTAAAACCATCTCTTAGGGTGACAACCTATTTATTTAAATAATACCAAATCATAAACTGAATAAAAATTATTATTGAACGTAAATGGCTAAGGCTTTTTGCCAAAAATTTAACTGCCCGCTTTAATTGGGTTTTAACTGTATTGATGCTGATATTCTGTAGGTCTGCAATTTCTTGATATGAAAGTTCGTCGAATTTACTCATCATAAATATTTGACGGCACTTTTCGGGAAGTTGTTTAATTGCATTGTTTACCGTTTCGGCCACTTCCTTTTCTTCCAACACTCTGCTAGGAAGCTTAATAGTGTCATCCTCATATTCGGCATCCTCTTCAACAGAGGAAAAGAAATTTTCTCTTTTAACTAGATTTATGCAGCTGTTCTTAACCGAAGTATATAGGTATGCTTTTAAGTTGGAATGAATATTCAGCTTTTCCTTTTCTTCCCACATTTTAACAAATACATCTTGTACAATATTTTCTGCCGAAATGGGGTCGTTAACAAATCTTCCCGCAAAAAAGTAAAGGGGCTCGTAATACTTACGAAACAAAGAGGAAAACTCTTGCGAGCTTCCCTCTTTAATCTTTTCGAGCATTTCGAGATCGTTTGATATTATTGCTATGTTATTAACTTGCGCCAATTATATGTATTTGATGTTCTTCATTCTTTGCGTAATTAGACGTGTATGATAGCATTTAAGAATCACTCTTGCACACATAAACCAATTTATTCTTCGGATATAATTTTTGCTCTTTTTCTTTTATATAATTTATCCGATTCCTTTACCTTGCTAATTTGCTTAGGTAAAGGAATTCGAATCTTGGGCTTTTTCACTTTTATTTTAATTTTTTCCTTCACTGTTGAATTATGCCTTCAAATTCTCAAGCAGCTCTTTTAATCCTTCTTCTATAGAGCTGTTCAAATTTATTCTTATCACTCTTCTTTGTTTGTTTTGAAGAGCTTTTAAATCTCCCAAAGCCTGCGCGGTAACCAAAACACCAAAAGAATATCCCTGTCCGGCCACTTCAAAATCCTCGGGAATAGAGGAAGTAATTTCTATAAAGTAACCGCTGTTAGTTCCCCCTTTATGAAATTGCCCTGTTGAATGTAAGAAGCGGGGACCAAAACCCAATACCGTAGCGGCTTTGTATTGCTTATTTAATTTTGTTCTAATTTCCTGCAATAAATTTTCGGTAATGCTATTCATTGGAATGAAAGCGTTGATTGCAATAAAATCTCCGCTTTTAATATTCCCCAAAAACTTTGAAACGAAAGCCTTTAAGGTCGATTCGGTTTCATCGGCAAAAATTGAAAGAGAGCCTTCGGTTAATTTCTCTTTATCCTCCGGCAACTTTCCGGTTTGTTTATAAGCGTTCAAACTTTCCATAGCCATTGTTTTTGCAAGTTGAACATTGGGCTGATCGAACGGATTAATTTTAAATGCCGCGCCGGCAATAGCTGTTGCCATTTCCCAACGGTAAAATTCCTTTGCAAGATTATATTTATTTGTCATGTTAACAATAATAACCGGAAAACCGGCAAGCGATAGTTCTTCTTTTATTTTGTCTATGCTGCTGTTGTTATCGCCATCTAATCTTAAGAACACAAACACTCTATCTTGGTTATAATTACTAACCGAAATAAATTCTTCATCTGCAACCGGTAAAATTCCTATATCCTCTTTACCTGTGCTTTCGGCAATTAATTGCTCTACCCAAACCGGAAAAGAGGAAACAGATGGGGAAGCAAAAAAAGTAAGCTTATCCTTTCCCTCTTTTGCAAGTTCAGCAATTAGCGCGCCCAAATACATTCCCGGATTTTCGTTGACACTTACATTTGGTTTGCAGCTATCAGTAATTTCTTTTGCATTATTCAAAAACGATGTTAAATCCATTCCAATTAAAGCCTGCGGAAGCAATCCAAAAAATGTTAATGCCGAAAATCTTCCTCCTACTTCCGAAGGGGTTGAAAATATTTTTCTGAAATTATTTTCTTTGGATAATTTTTCTAATCCGCTTGCCGGATCTGTAATTGAAATAAAATGTTTACCAGGCTCGTCACTAATTTTTTTTACGGCATCGTAAAAAGTATAAAAGAAAGACATTGTTTCAATTGTTCCCCCAGATTTGCTTGCTACAATAAAACATGTCTTAGATAAATCATATTTATCGAACACCTCTTTTACCGAAGAGGGATGAGTGCTGTCTAAAATGGAAAGTGTTGGATATCCCTCTTTACTGCCGTAAGTTCTAAAAAATACTTCAGGCGCTAACGAGCTTCCTCCCATTCCCAATAAAACAACATGATTAAATTCTTTTTTGATTTCATCGGCAAAATTTTCAAGCATTTCAATTTGGCTTTGCATTGAATTGGGCAAATCCAGCCACCCAAGTCTATCTGAAAGTTCTGCTTGCTGAGTTGGATCTGTTTTCCAAACGGTGGGATCTTTTTTCCAAATCCGTCCAATTACATTTTCGCTTTGCCAAGCATTCAGCTGCTTTTCAACTTTGCCTTTTAGTTCTTCCGAAACATTGTATTCTATCATTATCTTCTCTTTTTGTTTTTTCAAAGTTACTAACAAAAATATTTATTATTTACATCTCTGTTTTTATTCCTATAGAAGGAATAAAGGGCCACAGCTTTAAATCTTCTCGATATGGAGTTCCCCCTTTGTTGAATCTATAGCGGTAACCGTAGACATTATTGAAATTGAATAGGTTGCTTATTTCAAAAAATGCGTTGGTTCTAAATCCAAATAAATTGAACTGCTTACTTATTCTTAAATCCACTCTTTTGTAATCGGGCAGATGAGAAGAATTTCTTTCCCCTTCAATCCATTTTTCCTTTTTCGATTTTGAATCGTATGCTGTAAAATATGGTGTGTAAGCAAATCCGCTGCCGTAAGCAAAATTAATATTCAATCCCCAATCCTTTCCCAAATTAAAACTATTAATAAAAGAAATTGTATGACGTTGATCTGTATAGCGGCTTAAATATCCTTTGCCGTCGTTGTTATAATCTTCGTTTGCGAATAGCAAACCGTAATTAATCCATCCCGAATACCAAGAGGTGCTGGCCGAAAGAGATAAATCGAACCCAGAAGCATATCCAAAAGAATCGTTCTTTCGGGAGTAAACAATATTTCCCCTAGAATCTATTTTTGAAGAAATTAGATTACTATATTTTTTATAATAGAAATCGATCTTTGCCATAAAGGATTGAAGAGAACCCTCTTCAAAACTGAAATTCTTTTCAATACCCAAAATAAAATGTTCTGCCATTGTGGATTTAGTATTTGAATAGCTGGAGACCGGATACGCTAGCTGACGGTAAATTGGGGACTGATAATAATGCCCCCACGCGCCTCGCAGAGCAATATTCCCCTCGAACAAATAAGATAAATTTAACCGGGGACTTATAGTAAGCTCTCTGTTTATATCAAAGTAGTCGAGCCTTACACCAACGTTTGTTAACAGATTATCCGAAATTTGAATAATGTTTTCGACATAACCGTTTGTTTTAAATGTACCCACAGCAATTGTTTGAGGCAGAGGATTTTCACTTTCTTCGTATGTTGTTTCTGTTACAGCGGGAAATGTTTTTATGTTTTCTTTTATTATTCTATATCTTCTATTAAGCAAATATTGATCGTAAACAATATCTACATAACTCACTCCGGCATTTATATCATAGTAAGGATTGATTCGAAGATCAAAAGATGCTTTTCCTTCCACCGTTTTAATATTCAAATCGTTTTTGTAATCTTTATTCCAATTAGAGTAGGTATAATATTTTAGATTATCCGATACATTTGAATAATTGCTGTATCCGTTCGAAAATTCGTAATCGCTTTGTTCGTAATATGAAATGGAAAGATTCATCAAAGCATTGGAAGAAAAAGTATACCCGCCCTGCAAATCTATAAGGTTACTAAAATAAGTAGCCTTTTCATCATCATACTCAAAAGTAGTTTGTACAAGACTAACCTTTTCTTTATTAATTGTTCCCGATGAGTAGAAAGGCCCTACTTCGGAAATTTCGGGATTGTATTTAAAATAATCTCCGGCATGAATAAACTTTAGTTGTGTTTTAAATTTTTGTGAATGATGAATTGAAAGCACCCCTTGGATGTCGTAAAAGGAAATATCCAATTCCTTTTTTAAATCAAGAAAGTTCATGGCGTATTCAACATAACTTTTTCTTATTCCAAGAATGAATGAACCGAATGAACCAACGGGTCCCTCAATAAGCCCATCAAAATTTGTTAGACTTAGAGAAGCAATACCACTTAATTTTTCTCGGCTTCCTTCTCTATATTCAATATCCAAAACGGAACTAAGACGATCGCCATACTTTGCGCTGAATCCTCCGGCAATTAAGTTAACCTTTCGCATCATATCAGTATTGAATATTCCGATGCTGGCATTGCCCGCTTCTTTAACATGAAACGGTTCATAAACTTGCGCGTTATTAACAAGAACAAGATTCTCGTCGTAGTTTCCTCCCCTCACATTAAACTTGGCGCTAAATTCGTTATTAACAGCAATTCCCGGTAAGGCTTGAATTGAACGGAACACATCCGGATATACAGTTGAGGTTTCGTGAATTTGTTTGTTTTGTAAAGATTGCACGCTTGAGGAATTTTTGGATCCGGAATAAATTGTAACTTCCTGCAGTAAAACTCCGGTTGGCAAAAGATGAACTGTTACACCAAGGTTCTGCTTTTCTCTAGTTACAATTATCTCTTCGGTTTTGTATCCAATGCAGCTAACTATTAGCGTTACCTTTTCCAAGCCAATCTTTACAGAAAACTCACCGTTAATGTTTGTGCTTAATCCGGTGCTTAATTCTTTTAAGGCAACGCTTGCAAAAGGAATAGGCTCGCCGCTTTTAGCATCTATAATATTACCGCTTATGTTATACTCTTGCCCAAATAATAAACTGTTTATGAAGAAAAAAACAAAAACAATTAATATCCTTTCGGAAATTTTTTTAATCATATTAATAACAATTTTTGTTACTAAGCATCTCTTGAAATCTCTGCTATAATCTACCCAGCTAAAATCACCATCTAAAATAATTTTGTTCACTCAACTGTAAACGTAGCGCAAGTTATTTTTTATAAACTCTTGATGCCCATCCACCGCCGGTTGCAATTGAGATATTTAATTTTGTCTCTTTGTTAACATTAACAGATATTTTTTTGTAATCGTTGCCGTTGCGGTCGGCATTTATTCCATCCTGCCAAATATCCGCTTGGTAATTTCCTTCTCCTAAAAAAGAAAAATCGACTGTAAGATTTCTTGGAGTATCATCTGTCATTGCACCAACATACCAATCGTTTCCGCTTTGACGTGCAATTAAAACGTAATCTGCAATTTTAGAATCAAGTACAATTGTTTTATCCCAAACGCTTGGCACCTTGCTTAAAAATTCCATGCATTCCGGCTCGCGGTAATAATTTGTTGGATTATCCGACAGCATTTGCAAAGGACTTTCGTACACTACATACATTGCCAGCTGCTGACATCTTGTGCCCATGCTTACCGGCTGATTAAACATTGGCTTAAAAGATTCTTTGGTAACATTAATCATTGCGCCAGGAGTAAAATCCATTGGCCCGGCAAACATTCTTGTAAAAGGAAGAGTAACGCAATGTTCTGGAGTAACTTCCAAAGACCACTTATCATTTTCCAATCCTTTAACCCCTTCGTTTGTAATTACGTTGGGATAGGCTCTGAATAAACCGCTTGGTTTAAAGGCGCCATGAAAATTTACAAGCATTTTTCTCTTTGCGGCTTCACGGGCAATCTTCCAATAATAATTTACAATTGCTTGATCGTCACGCTGCATAAAATCTACTTTAATTCCCTGAACGCCCCACTTTTCGAACTGATTGAGCGCGGCCTCTAACTGATCATCCAAGGTTTTCCAAACTACCCAAAGAATTATTCCAACATTCTTTTTCTTTCCGTAATCAACCAGTTCCTGAACATTAATTTCGGGTACAACGGCCATTAGGTTGCCAAGCTTATACCATCCCTCATCTAAGATTATATATTCAATTCCATACTTCGATGCAAAATCTATAAAGTATTTGTAAGTATTGTTATTAACACCGGCTCTGAAATCAACATTGTAAATGTTGTTGTAATTCCACCAGTCCCAGGCAACTTTACCCGGCTTAATCCAGCTAGCATCTTTTATTTGGTTTGGTTTCGATAAAAGAAAAACCAATTCGTTTGTAATTAAATCTCCATCATGTTCGGTAACCGCAAAAATTCTCCAGGGAAAAGTTCTTGTTCCTTTTGTTATTGCTAAATAATCCGCTCGCTTAGTAGGAACAATACTTCTGTCGTTCTTAGCCTGTTCTTCTAAAACATATTCTGGAAAGATACCGTTAAGCTTGTTTTGCTTTGTTCCCTTTAACCAAAGCCCCGCATAGTCCTCCAAATCCGATTCGGTAATTCCAATCAACGTTCCCTCTTTTGTATCAACAACCGCAGGAGTGCTTGCAAACTGTTTTTCTTCAATGTCTTTTAAAGGAAGGTATTTATAAACTCTTTCGTTGTGGGACATAAAACTTGTTTCTTCGGGAAAATAAACCGAGTAATCTCCTGCAAAGCTTACAGAATAGTTTTCCATATTAACTTTAAGATCTCCATCTAGAGTGGTTTCAAAACGGTATGCCGCTCCTTCGTTATATGCCCGGAATGTTAAACCAAAATTTTGGCTGAAATATATTTTTAGCTCGTTGTAGTTTTCCCTTACATCTTTGCTCTTTTGACGGACCACCCTATTAACCAATTGATCAACCGAGTTTGTTTGGCTCTTTTTTACATTTGCATTTAATCCCAACAAAACATTATCGTTTACTTTCATCCACAATTGTGAGGGTGTAATGAGTGCTTTTCCGTTTTTGAAAAGAGAAAACTCGATGTTTTGGGCAACGGCAACTTTAATTTCCAGTTTTTTATCCGGAGAAAAGAGGGAATAATTTTTTTGAGCAAAGATTAATTGGCTTGATGCTACGAATAAGAATAAAAAAAGAATCGATTTCTTCATGGCGGGTGTTCCGTATAATTATTTTAACGATTTAAAAATAGGAAAGGGTTTGATTACATCGAAATTATTTCAAACCATATGGCAGTTTAATACGTCGAAACAGGAGCTTTTTTATTACTTCTTTTAAAAGAATAATAATTGCTATTTTTACCGCCACACATCATTTAACAAAAACAAAAGGGTGAAAGAATGAAGAAAATGTTTCTACTGGCTGCTATTGTTTGCTCAACGTTGGTTGCTCAAACAGCCCAGCTAAAAATTCCTTACACACGGCACGTATTAAAAAACGGATTAAATCTAATTCTGCACGAAGATCATTCAACTCCAACAGTAAGTGTAAATCTTTGGTTTCATGTTGGAAGCGGACACGAAAAAGTTGGACGCACCGGCTTTGCACATCTTTTTGAGCATTTGATGTTCGAAGGCTCGAAGAATGTGGCCGAAGGACAATTTGACCGATTGCTCGAAGCAGCAGGCGGAGGCAATAATGGTTCTACAAATACAGATAGAACTAATTATTACGAAGATGTTCCAAGCAACGCTCTTGAATTAGCTCTCTATTTGGATTCCGATAGGATGGGATTTTTAAGTGATGCAATGACTTTGGAAAAATTAAACGGTCAGCGCGACGTTGTTAAAAATGAACGTCGTCAAAGCTACGAGAACCGTCCTTACGGTTTATCTTGGGAAATCTTAGCAAAAAATGTTTATCCAGCTGGCCATCCATATAATTGGACAACTATTGGCTCGATGGATGATTTAAGCGCTGCAAGCTTGGAAGATGTAATTGAATTTTTCAAAATTTATTATGCGCCAAACAATGCATCCTTATCAATTGCCGGAGATATAAATATTCCGGAAACAATTAAGCTTGTTGAAAAATGGTTTGGAGATATTCCCGCAGGTAAAAACGTTCCTCCGCAAAATCCGGCAACAGTAAAATTATATGAAGAAAAAATATTATTGCACGAAGACAATGTTAAGCTTCCCCGTTTATATATGGCATATATAACTCCAAAAAAATTCGCTCCGGGCGATGTTGAGATGGATGTGCTTTCAAGTATTTTGACCGGTGGAAAAAACTCCCGCTTATATCAAAAGCTTGTTTACGAACTTCAAATTGCTCAGGATGTTTCTTCATTTCAGGACTCAAGAAAACTTTCCTCTAATTTTATGATTGTAGCCACCGCACGTTCCGGACAAACATTGGAAAAAATTAAAAATGTTATTGATGAAGAAATTGAGAAAGTAAAAATGGAAGGACCAACTTTACGAGAATTACAAAGAGTTGTAAATCAAACAGAAGCTTCTTTCCTGGATGCAATTCAAACACCTCTTGGTTTTAGCGGAAAAGCAAACACCCTTAACGAATATTTTTACTATGCTGGCAATCCCGATTATGCCAACGAAGATTTAGCAAGATATAAAGCGCTAAGTGTAAACGATATTCAAACTGCATCTCAGACATATTTACCTAAAGACGCAAGAGTTGTTCTTAGCATAGTACCAAAAGGGAAGACCGATTTAGCTGTTCAACAAAAAGCGGAGGCAAAATAATATGAAAACGAAATTATTTTTTATGTTAGGATTGATTGCATTATTTGCATTCACTTTTTCTATTAGCGCTCAAAGTGTTGATAGAACAAAACCGCCGCAGCTGCCGGCCTTAAAACAACTTTCTCTTCCTGCTATTCAGGAATTTAATTTATCCAACGGATTAAAAGTTGTATTGATGGAAAAGCACGATGTTCCTCTTGTACAACTTAATTTAACTGTAAATGCAGGTTCGGTTAACGATCCCGAAAATAAATTTGGTTTATTCAGTTTGCTTGGAGATATGCTTGATGAAGGCGCTGCCGGAAAAACCTCTATGCAGATTGCAGACGAAATAGATTTTCTTGGTGCCAGCATTAGAACATATGCAGGAATGCACGAAACATCTATTAATCTTCATACTGCTCTTTCCAAATTTGATGACGCACTAAAAATAATGGCAGATATTGCTCTCCGTCCGGATTTTCCTCAAAAGGAAATTGACAAAAAGAAGAAAGACCGTTTAACAAACTTAATGCAGGCACACGATCAGCCCACGGCAATTGCAAGTACAGCCTTTAATAAATTTTTATTTACAGAAGCACATCCATACGGAAGATTATCTGTTGGAAACGAAGCTTCCATAAAAAGCTTTTCATCGGAAGATTTTAAAACCGTTTACAAAAAATATTTTGTAAGCAATAACGCTTACATTATTGCTGTTGGCGATATTAAAAAAGAGGAGCTTACTAATAAACTTGAAGCTGCTTTTGGAAAATGGCAAAAAGGCAATGTTGCCGAAGCCAAAGTTAAAGAAGCCGCTCAAGTTTCTAAAAGAGTTGTATATATAATAGATAAGCCGGGCGCTCCTCAATCTGTAATTAACATAGGAAGAATAGGCGCGGCTAGAACTAGCGCAGACTATAATGCTCTAACTGTTATGAATACAATTTTAGGCGGCTCGTTTACATCCAGATTGAACAACAATCTTCGTGAAGAACATGGCTATACCTACGGAGCCGGATCTAATTTTTCGTTTAGACCAATACCGGGAAGCTTTACCGCCAGTTCTTCGGTTCAAACAGAAGTAACGGATAAAGCATTGACCGAGTTTTTTAAAGAATTAAATGGAATAAGAGAACTAATTCCTTCGGATGAATTTGCAAGAGGAAAAAATTTGGTTGCCCTTGGTTATCCTCAGGAATTCACTTCAATAGAATCCATTGCCGGATCTTTGGACGAAATGATAAGCTACAATTTGTCAAGAACTTACTTCAACGATTTCATGGGAAATATTCAAAAGCTAACCGCTGCTGATATTAACAAGGCTGCTAAAAAATATATTGTGCCGGAAGAAATGATTGTTGTTGTTGTTGGAGACCGCGCTAAGATTGAAGAGGGAATAAAGAAATTAAATCTTGGGGAAATTAAAAACCTTTCTATAGTAGATGTTTTGGGAAATCTTCCAAAGCTGGACTAGCAGATTTAAATAATTTTTTAACAGACCCACAGTTAACTGTGGGTTTGTTGTTTATAAAAGTATTTAAATGGTTCCTTCAATTTTATTATTACAATTATACCCCCTTAATTTTAATTAGCGTAATTTTGGTTTGTAAATCCGGAGATTTTTATGGAAACCTTAGAAGCTATTAAAACCCGCAGAAGCATTCGAAAATTTAAAACAAAAAGATTATCCGATGATCAAATTCAAACATTGCTGCAAGCCGCAATGTATGCCCCCAGCGCCCGCAATACTCAAAGCTGGCATTTTATTGTAGTTGATGATCGAGATGTGTTAAACAAAATTCCAAAACTTCATCCTTACGCAGATATGCTTTACGAAGCGCCCCTTGCAATTTTAGTTTGCGGAGATCTTCATATCGAAAGCATTCCCGAATACAACGCTCTTAACTGCGCAGCGGCTACTCAAAATATTTTGCTGGCTTCTCATTCAATGGGGCTTGGCTCGGTTTGGCTTGGCGTTTATCCGCGAATAGAAAGAATGGAGCCTATAATTAAATTGTTAGAGCTTCCTCAAAATGTAATTCCTATTTCCCTTATTGCAATTGGATATCCAAACGAAGAGGTGGCTCTTCCTGAAAGATTTAAAAGAGAAAGAATTAGAAAAAACAAATGGTAGCATTAATACTTGGAGTGTAAAATGAAACGGTTATTGTTTTTTGTTTCGATTGGTTTTGTTTTTTTGATGAATGTAAATGCTCAAGAAGTAAAAGATTCCAAAGGGCAAATAAATTATAGTTACTGGGAAGGGAAATTAATGGCCCCCGGTATGCCCATTAGAGTTATTCTAAAAACATTTAATAAAGAAGATGGCTCTCTTTCAGCGCTTTTAGATGTTATTGATCAAAACGCAAAAGATATTCCTGTAACATCAATTGTATTTACAAACGATAGCCTTAATTTTAGCATTGCCACTATGGCAAGCACTTATAAAGGAAAATATATTAAAGACAGCTTAATTGTTCGTGGAAGCATGAAGCAGGGTCTATTCGATATGACGCTGGATTTAACCAAAGTTGATAAACCTTCGGCTATCAATCGTCCGCAAACTCCCAAAGAGCCTTTTCCTTATAACTCCGAAGAGGTTGTTTTCGAAAACAAGATTGAAAAATTTAATCTTGCCGGCACTTTAACAATACCAAAAGGAAATGGAAAATATCCGGCTGTTATTCTTGTAACCGGAAGCGGGCCTCAGGATAGAGATGAAACTCTTTTAATGCACAAACCTTTTGCGGTTCTTGCGGATTATCTTACACGTAACGGAATTGCTGTTCTACGTTACGACGACCGGGGTGTTGGATTATCGAAAGGTAGCTTTGCAAAGGCTACATCTATGGACTTTGCTCAAGACGCGCTTGCCGCAGTTGAATTTCTTAAAACAAGAAAAGAAATTGATTCGAAAAAAATTGGAATTGCCGGACACAGCGAAGGAGGACTTATTGCTCCAATGTGTGCCGCCACCAGCAGCGATGTTGCATTTATTGTTCTGCTTGCCGGACCCGGAATTAGCGGCAAAGAAATTCTACTGATGCAAACGCAGCTTATTCTTAAAGCCGAAGGAAGCACCCAAAAAGAATTGGAAAACGCAGATAAGCTGAATAAAAGAATTTATGATGTAATTGAAAATGAGGCAGACAGTTTAACTACATTTAATAAACTTAGGGCTCTATTTGATGAGGATGTAAAAAACCTTTCGGCAGAAGAAAAAAACAAACCGGAATATTCCGAACAGGCTTTTAGCCGCAAAGTTTCCATATTATTAAATCCATGGTTCCGCTTTTTTGTAAAATATGATCCACGCCCTATTTTAGAACAATTAACCATTCCTGTTTTGGCAATTAATGGAGAAAAAGATTTACAGGTTCCTCCAAAAGAAAATTTGAAGGCAATAGATGATGCTTTAAAAACTGCAAACAATAAGAATTACAAAATTGTTGAATTGCCTAACTTGAATCATTTGTTTCAGCCAACATCAACCGGAAAGCCAAGTGAATATGGACAAATAGAAACCACCTTTAGCGAAGATGCTTTAAAAATTATTGGTGACTGGATTAAACAAACAACAAAATAAAATTAATTGTGGGAGCGGCTAAATCCGCTCCCTCTAAATTTTTACTCTATTTAACTCTCATTTTAAAATGAATTAGGTATCCCGCAACAATTACAACTGCGCCGGTAACAAAACTAAACAAAACGGCATTTGTAAAAATCCACCAATTACCCCTCATTAAATCTTGTGCGGCAAAGAATGGATACGCGTATGGATAGTAAACTATTTTTTCCCAACTTAATAAAAACGCACCGGCAAAAGTTGCCACCACGCTAAATCCTAATGGTAAAATAAAATTTTGGAATATTATGCTAATTACAAACTGAATGGATATAATTCCAAATGAAGCAAGCATTACTTTTAAAAAAGAGATTGGAAGAATTGAAGTAATTTGATGATTGGCAAATGGTATTTCGGGTCTAAGCGAGGCAAGCACTTTAACAGAAAGATAATTGATGGCATAAAAGAATATTGTTGTTAAGGCAACAATTAATAAACTCATTAAAAACTTTGCAGCATAAATGCTAAGCTTGGGAATTGGAAGTGAGTAAATATGGCGCCATACATTATTCTTATGTTCGTTAAAATTTATGTAGAAGGTGATAATTCCTATGAATAGTGGTAAGAAAAGAATAGACCACATCATTAACGAATTGTTTGTATAGCTTACCCATAAATTGGTTTTTACCTTTGCCATAATTTGGGGGCGGCTGAAGTAAATCATAAAATTCATAAACACTATTAACAATGGAAAAATTAACGCGCTCCAAAGCCCCAATGTGTTTTTTATTTTTATTACCTCTCCTCTAAAGGCTCTATTAAAGTAGATTAAATTATTCTTCATTATTTGTCATCCTTTTTTGTCATGTCGAAGAAAAGCTCTTCCAAAGTTTTTTGCTCGTTGCGCACACCATAAATATTAATTCCATTGTGAGTAATTAGATAAAGCAATTTTGAAATTTCCTCTTTGCTATTAACCGACACCATTACCGTAAAGTCGTTTTCTTTAATAAAGGAATACCCCTTGTCCCCAAGCATTTGGGTCAGCTTATCTGTTTCATCGGTTTCAATCATAACTTTGTTGATGCTTACGCTATACAGCTCCGAAAGCTTTCCCTGAAAGATTAATTCCCCTTTGTTTATTACTCCAACATGAGTAACCAGTTTTTCAACTTCGTTTAAAATGTGGCTGCTAAGAAATATTGTTGTACCGCATTCCTTATTCAAATACAAAAGCAATTCTCTTACCTCTTTAATGCCATGCGGATCCAATCCATTTGTAGGCTCATCAAGAATTAAAAGCTGAGGCTGTGACAAAAGAGCAATTGCAATTCCAAGACGCTGTTTCATTCCAAGCGAATAGGCTTTTACTTTTTTGTTTGCGGCTTTATCCAGACCAACAATTTGAAGAACGGTATCAATTCTCTTTTTATCTACATTTTTAATTAGCCTTGTAATTTCCAAATTATCTTTAGCTGTAAGATGATCGTATAAGGAGGGGGTTTCTACCATTGCCCCAACGTTTTCAAGTATTGCAATTCTATGCTTATTAATTTCTTTTCCTAATACAAAAATCTTTTTTTCTTCAACGGGGTATAAACCAAGAATGGTTCTAATTGCTGTGGATTTACCGGCGCCGTTAGGACCAACAAATCCGTAAATTGAATTTTGCGGAACATCAAGGCAAAGATTGTTGAGCGCTTTAAAATCTTTAAAATAAAAAGAGAGATTATTGGTTTGAATAATAGGGGTCAAACTTCCTCCATAATAATTACATATCAAAGACGAAGAGGATGCTTGAATTGTTACAGTTTTTTACACGCCCCGGAATAAATTCCGGGGTTGTTCATTACTCACTTTCTATTTTAGCATATTTCAATATATGTTCGGGTACCGTAGGTTCGTTTCCAAAAAAACTTTTATCAACTTTCTTGGTTAACGCCCAGCGGTGAATCCAGGAAATGCCTGCGTTTCTTATAAAGGTATCTTCACTTTTGTATGCTTCATCTTTAAGCGCTTCATCCAGAGTTGTAAATTCATATTTCTTTTCTCTAATCATTTGGCAAAGCTCGTCGTAATATTCGGCGTTTAAAGCATTTGCGTGTATAAGCAACACATGATTTATGTTCCGTCCGAACAAAGCAATGGATTGACTTTCCCAATATTCAATTTTTCTTTTCATGTAATCGATATAATCGCGTCCTATGTTTTTCATCATATTTGTTTTATTCGAATCTATTGCCTTTAAATACGCGCTTGCAAAAATCCATTCACCGTTATCTATAGTAACCGGCGCAATTGTATATTTTTTAGATGAAAGGAAATCGTCAATTTCTTTCTTCACTGTTAAAGATAAACCGGTTTGCAAATAGGGGTGACGGAAATACTTCAACTCTTTTTTTTCTTTTTCCATTAGGTTTCTTAAAATTCTTTCACCCAGCATTATATCCTTCTTAAATTCCTCTACCGAAACTTTGTTAAGACTTGGATGGCTGAATGTATGGTTGCCCAAATCAAGTCCGCTTCTAATCCAATTAATTAAAAGGGCTATTCTGCTTTCGTCGTAACTAGTATAGGGAATAAGTTTGTCTTCGTTAACAAAACCAATTGCCGGTGCTTTTTGAGCGATTACATTTTCCATCAGTTTTGTAAATAGAGCCGAATATTGTTGAGGCGATAATCCTTTCGAATTCTGCAAAGGCAAGTCGTCTATTGTAACTGCCATTTTTACCTGAGCAAATAGAACCACCGGAAAAAGCATTGTCAGTAATAGTAATTTTGCCCGGCTACTAATTTTATTTTTGTTCATAAACTATTTTTCCATTAACAATTGTATAAAGAACTTTTGTGTTAGGTATTTCATCATCGGCGCAATTAAGAAGATCGTTCGAAAGGACCGTAATATCTGCCATCATTCCTTTTATTAATTTTCCTTTAATATTCTCTTCGAATGATGCGAATGCGCAATTGGTAGTGTACGATTTTAGGGCTTCCATTCTAGTCATTTTTTGATCGGGATAAAAAACAGAACCATCTTTAGATTTGCGTGTAACTGCAGAATAAAAGCATTCAATTGGATTAATATCTTCTACAGGGGCATCCGTTCCGCTGCAAATTAAAGCGCCGCTATCAATTAATTTTCTCCAAACATAAGCCCCCTCTTTTGCCCTTTTGTTTCCAATTCTTTCGGGAACAAAGAGCGCATCGGACGTGCAATGAACCGGCTGCATTGCAGCAATTACTCCAAGAAAGGCAAGCCTTGAAATATCTTGAGTAGATAAATGTTGAACATGCTCTATACACCATCTAAGATCTTGCGGGTTATGGTGCTGTTTAAATTTTTCTTCGTAGATATTTAATACTTCTCTGTTACCCCTATCCCCAATTGCATGAATCCTCATTTGATAACCATAAGTAATTGCAAGCTCCGAAATATCCTTCAATTCTTTTATGGAGGTTACATTTGAACCGGTGTGCGATTTTAAATCATCGTATGGTTCCAGCATCCACGCCCCTCGTGAACCAAGCGCACCATCAATATATTGCTTAATGGAACGGATATTTAAAAATCCTTTTGAATTGTCTGTTCTGTAAAGAGGCAGCTTCTTTTGCATGTTTTCATAACTATCCTGCACCATTACATTTATTCTAACCGGAAGTTTATCCTCTTTTTCCAATTTCTTATAAATATCAACTACATCAAATGGCTGGCCGGCATCGGCACAAGAAGTAATTCCTTTTTTTAAACAATCCTCGGCGGCAAGCTTAATCCTCTTTTCATAATCGTTGTATAATTGCTGAGGGTTTCTTTTGCTAAGATATTCTGTATGAGCTTTTGTTACAAGCAGTTCCCCGTTTTCTTCAAACACTCCAATAGGATTTCCATTTTTATCTTTTACAATTGTTCCACCGCTTGGATTAGGCGTGTTTTTATTAACACCTGCAATTTCCATAGCTTTAGCGTTTGCAAATACTGCATGCCCGCTTGCATGACCAAGAAGAACCGGGTTGTTTGGAGATACCTTGCTTAGAAGGTCGTGAACCGGATAGCCGTTTACATCTGGATTTGGTTTCGGATCAAATTTTTCTTGATGCCATCCGCGTCCTAAAATCCACTGCCCCGGTTCCGATTTTTTTACAGCCTCTTCAACAATTGCAACAACTTCATTCCAATTTTTTGCCGAACGCAAATCCAAGTTCAATAAAGATTCTCCCAATCCAATAAAGTGAGCGTGGCTCTCAATAAATCCGGGCATAGCAAAATTTCCATTCAGATCTATTTCTTTAGTATCATTTCCTATCAATTTTTTTATTTCATCGTTCGAGCCGACTGCAAAAATTTTACCTTCTTTAACAGCAAGAGCTTCAACAACAGCATTCTCATCAACCACGGTAGCTATTTTCCCGTTAAGCAAAACCAAATCTGCTTTATTATTCATATTGTCTCCGCAATTAATTATTAAAAACATTATTCCGAACAAAGCCAAAACAAAAATAATCTTCACTTCATCCTCCGTTAAATAATTTATTTGTTTCTGTTAACAACAATTACACCACCAATAATTATTAGTCCGCTTACAAAAGTAATTACCGTAAGCTGTTCATTTAAAATAAACCATGCGCCTATAAAAGTAACAAATGGTTCAATGTATAAAAAGGCACCAACTCGGGATGTATCCATTTGCTGAAGTGCGCGCGCCCATAATGCATAAGCAACCCCCGAGCAAAGAACTCCAAGAAAAAGAAGCCACATCCAGCTTTGCAACGATAGAGTAATTATGGAATCTAAGTTTTGCCTGTTTAGCGTAAAGGGGGAAATTAACAAGGCCACAAAAAGAAACAGGTAAAAGGTTGTAATTACCGGCGAAGAACTTAGCGTAGCTTTTTTGCTGGCCATTGAATATAAGGACCAGGTGAAAGAGCTGCTAATAATTAATAAGTCCCCTTTGTTTTTTACCAAATCTAAAGAGCTTATATTTCCCTTACTTACCAAAAGAAGAAGCCCCAGAAAAGAGATAGTAATGCCAACAAGCTGTTGCTTAGTTAATTTTTCTTTGTAAAAAATAAAAGCAAGCAGAACCATAAAGACCGGGGTAATTCCAATTATCCATCCTGTATTTGATGCACTTGTAAACTGCAGACCGGTTATTTGAATCCACAAATGAAAACATGCTGTTAGAGAGAGAACTAAAATCCATTTAAAACTTTGGAAAGTAATTTTAAGACTTTCTTTCTGGTAAAATATAATTATAAGCAAAGTGCCTATTCCAAGCAGCTGGCGAACAAAAACAATTGCTGTTGGATTTAATTCTGCCAAAACATATTTGGTAGCAATAAAAGAAATGCCCCAAACAATTACGGCAAACAGAGGTTTTAAATAGATGTTTAAATTATTTTTTTTATCCAAGAGACAATCACTTATATAATAGCGGGTCTAAAATATAAATTATTTATTTCACGGGCTTTTTAATTTGTTAAAGAACCCCTACTTTAGAGCCATAAAAGATTTTTCTTCTTAGACCGTTTCCACAAAAGCATATTAATAGGATTATACATGAGCGTTACAATTAAAGAAGTAACTTCAAAAAAAGAGCTTTTGGAGTTTATTAAGCTTCCATTTTCTCTTTACAAAAATTGTGAAAACTGGGTTCCTCCCATAATAAACGACGAAGTAAAAAATTTGAGCAAGGAATCTAATCCGGCATTCGATTTTTGCGAAGCCCGTTACTGGCTTGCCTATAAAAACAATAAACTTGCAGGCAGAATTGGTGGAATAATTAATACGCGCTACAACCAAGTTGTTGGAAAAAAAACAGCAAGGTTTGGCTACATAGATTTTATTGAGGATGAAGAAGTATCTGCAAAACTATTCGAAACAGTTGAAAAATGGGCAAAGGAGAAGCGTGCAGAACATTTACATGGTCCTTTAGGATTTACAGATATGGACCCGGAAGGAATGCTTGTAGAGGGGTTTAACGAGCTGGGCACAATAGCAACAATTTATAATTATCCCTATTATCAAGTACATACCGAAAAGAATGGATTCCGCAAAGAAATAGATTGGCTTGAATATGAGCTTGTTCCTCCTAAAAACATTCCGGAAAAAGTTGAAAGAATTGCCGAGACTGTTTTGAAAAGATATAACTTGCGGGTGCTGCGTGTTAAGAAAGCAAAAGAATTGCTTCCCTACGCGCATCAGATATTCGAAGTGCTTAATCAATCGTTTAAAGATTTGCATGGATTTGTTTCTCTTACCGAAAAACAAATAGACCTTTATGTAAAGCAATACTTTGGATTTATTATTCCCGATTTTGTTCCTGTGGTTTTAGATTCCGAGAATAAAGTTGTTGCATTTGGAATTACGATGCCTTCGCTAGCAAAAGCATTTAAGAAAGCAAACGGCAAACTATTTCCATTCGGGTTTATTCACATTCTTAAAGCAATGAAAAAGAATGATACCGTAGATCTTTATCTAACAGGCGTTCGTCCGGATTATCAGGATAAGGGTGTAAACGCAGTATTAATGTGCGAGAGCAACAAGACTTATATTAAATACAATATTAACAAAGCCGAATCTTTGCTAGAGCTAGAAACAAATGATAAAATTCATGCTCAGTGGCGCTTTTACGATAAGCGCCAGCATAAAAGAAGACGATGCTACATTAAAGATTTAGTGTAAGACTCCATATTTATTACGCTCTTCATTGGAGGAATGCTTTCATTCTTATCGTAATAAACTTTTTCTAAAAATAAACCGGATGGGGGTGCGGTATATTTTGATGGCTCGGACGATTTTGTTTCGAGAAAATTTTTAAGATCGGCTTCTTTTAAGTTGCCTCTTCCTATTTCGGCTAAAACACCAACCATTCTTCTAACCTGCTTCCAAAGAAAATGAGATCCGGTAACACGGAACAATATTAAATCCCCCTCTTCTTTAAGCTGAACATCGGAGATTAAAACTTTTGTTGATTTTTCTTCATCGTCACGTTCGGCAAAAGAAGTAAAATCGTGCATACCAACAAATTGTCTTGCCGCTTTATTCATTGCGCTAAAGTTTAATTGGTCTTTAATCCACCATGTATAAAGTTTTCCGAATGCTGATCTTCTTCGGCTAATTTGATAAAGGTAGCTTCTGTTTTTAGCGTCGTAACGTGCGTGGAATTTTGGTTGAGCTTTTACCACTTCAATTATATTAATATCGCTTGGAAGCTCGTCGTTAATTTTAAGACGAATAATTTCGGGGGCGAGCATTGTTTTCACTTCAAGATGGGCAACCTGACAAAGAGCATGAACACCTCCGTCTGTTCTGCCGGAACCATACAAATCGAACCTTTCTTTTTTAAAAACATTTTCGCCTGCTTCGTATAACTTACCCTGAATAGTCTTAGCATTCTTTTGCATTTGCCAGCCGCTGTAGCGTGTTCCTTCATATTCAATGTATAATTTAAAACGTGCCATTAATTAATCTCTTTATTTGATGAACAAAGGTAATAAAAAAACCGTTTGCTTCTTTGAGTAAAATTTTTGAGGTTTCAATAAAAGAAAGGAATTAAGATGGGTTCCAAAGATAACCGGGTTGATGTTTATATTTCAAAATCCGCCGAGTTTGCAAAACCAATTCTTGAGCACCTAAGAGGGGTTGTTCACAAGGCGTGCCCTAATGTTGAAGAAACTATTAAATGGGGTTTTCCTCATTTCGATTATAAAGGAATGATGTGCAGCATGGCGTCGTTTAAACAGCATTGCGCATTTAGTTTTTGGAAAGCTAGTTTAATGAGCGATAAAAAATTTTTAGAAAACTCAAAGCTCGAAAGTGCAATGGGGCATTTGGGAAGAATTACTTGCTTAAAAGATTTGCCAAGCCAAAAAGTGTTAATTAAATATATTAAAGAGGCGGCAAAATTAAACGATAGCGATGTTAAGCTTCCTTCAAAAAAGAAAGAGAAGAAAGAATTGGAAATACCGGATTACTTTACCAAAGAACTAAAGAAGAATAAAAAAGCTTTGGCCGCATTTGAAGCTTTCAGCTATTCCCATAAAAAGGAATATGTTGAGTGGATTACAGAAGCCAAAACGGAGCCGACGAGAAATAAAAGAATTGCAACAACTTTGGAATGGCTGGCCGAAGGAAAAAGCCGTAACTGGAAATATGCTAAATGATGATCAACAAAAAAGAATCCCGCATTAGCGGGATTCTTAATTCAAACACATTTATTATTTTATTACAAAGCCCCTTTACTAATTTCATCTATTTTTAATAAAAGCTGATCCAGCTTATCAATCTTCGATTTTAACTCTGTGTTAGCGGGCTTAGCATCCAAAGCTTTTTTATAAAGTTTTTTTGCAGTCTCATAATTTTTTTCGGCAATTGCTTTTTCAGCCGCGGCTAAATTATCTGCATACTCTGCTTCAATTTCAATGGGCAATTTTTTCATTTTAATTGAAGGTCCATCGTGCTGAACCATTAGTTTTTTAAAGTCCGCAGGATAGCCAACATTTTTAGGCTGGGCATATTCATTCTTAACAACGCCATCCATGTATTTCATAACTAAAAATTCTCCAAGCTCTTTCCATCTTGAATGCACCATGTTTCCCATTTCAATTGAATAGTTGTTAAGATATTCAATTGCATCTCTACGCGAAATTTTTGAAAGAGCCAACGCTTTCTTTTCAATTTCTTCCTGACGTGAAAAGAATATTCCCTCTAGTTCGCTCTGAACTTTTTTAACGTCATTTATCATTAAGCTGTATCTTGGATATACTGTGTTTGATACAAAATTGAATACCCAAAAGAGAGAATCCCACGAAAATTTTCCAAGCGATGCAACGCCGGTTTTATAATTGTTGGGAAGTTTTGTCATTGAAGGATACATTGGCGCGTAAACAGTCATATAAGTGTCGTCAACTCCATACCAAAATACTCCTCCAATTTCGTTTGGAAGCCACGCGCGGGATTGACTAACAAAAGACCATCCGGTTTGAGGAGAGGAAATTGGTCTTTCGTTAAAATACTGCTCACCTTCACTTTCCCATGTTAAAGGTCTCCAGCGGTAAGGAGAACCATAAGGACCCGCAGCAACACCTTTTGTTAAATCCAGCGGAGTACCTTCGTAATGATCTCGCATTAAACCAATTACATCTTCAACACCAAGTTTTCTATCCGGCTTAATGTACAATGGCATTCTTTCCATGCTTTCACCATTTACATAAGCAATATATTTTTCCATGGTGCTGTTAACTCTTCTAAACATACTCCAAACTCTTGCTTCGCAAAAACGGATTGACCCAAAGCTTAATGGCGCATAAACATCGCTAAAGCTGAATTCGGAATCCTTGCCGCTAAACCATCCTTTTTCGCGTGCAAAAGAAATTACATTTGGATCGTACAAACAGTTTTGCGGATCGTTCAAAGGAAATGTTGTAATGCGTGCATGGTTTGCGTGACCGCTTACATATCCATCTGGAATTCTAATTGCGACCCATGCGGCACCCTTTACATTTGGACCTTTACCAATAAGCTCCATAATCCAAACTTCGTTGGGATCCGAAATTGAAAAGGATTCGCCGGAACTGTAATAGCCATATTCATTAACCAAATCTGTCATAACCTTAATTGCTTCTCTTGCGGTTTTAGAGCGCTGAAGAGCAACATAAATTAAACTGCCGTAATCCATAATTCCTTTGGGGTTTTCTAATCCGTCTCTTCCTCCAAAAGTTGTTTCTCCTATTGCAACCTGATATTCATTCATGTTGCCAACAACATTGTATGTTTCTAAAGCCTGTTTAATCTTTCCCAAATACTTTCCGGTATCCCATTCGTAAATATCCAACCATAAGCCGGCGGCATATCTTGCGGCCGGAAAGTAATAAAGATCTCCGTAGATATTGTATGAATCTGCCGAGTAAGAAATCATAGTAGAGCCATCTTTAGAAGCTCCTTTAGTAACCATAAAATTTGTACACGCGTAAGTGTTTGCATGCATTAGTATAAATGCAACTACTATAATTAATGCAACCGTTTTTTTCATATTTATTTCCTTTTGTTTCTTAAAATGATTGGGCAAAAATAGGTAAAGTTTTTAAGGGGTTTAATACAAATTTTTATACATCGGATAAAAACCGCAATTCGTGTTTTAGCATTTCGGCTTTTAACGGAAGCTTTCCTATCATTTCACCGTCTGCTTCTATTAAGCATTCCTTTCCAATTGGTTCAATAATTAATTTTTGCGTTTCGTGGTAAATTACGTAAGGATGTTTAAGCATCTCCCCTTTTCTAATTTTTGGAAGCTGTTTTAAATAATCTATTAAACTAACATCGGAGGCAAGAGTAATAGAAAATTTACCATCATCAATTTTTGCATGAGGAGCTATTCCAAGTCCGCTTCCAAAATATTTGGCGTTTGCCAATGCTAAAACCAAAACGTTTCCGCTCCAGTTAAAATCTTGGCTCTCGACCTTAATTTTTTTTCGCTGATAGTTTAAAAATCCGAACAATGTTGCCGCAAAAAAAGCAATGTTGGCACCGTATGTTTTATGCCCCTCGTTAACTCTTTTGGCTACTTCGGCGCCAAGACCAACATCAGCAATATTAATAAAGTAACAAATCTTATCTGTGCCGGCTATTGTCTTTAATTCCAGACGGCCAACATCAATTGGCTTTATTCTGTTTTCTTTAATTAATTTGTGAAGGCTAGAAACTTTGCTTGTCAAATGCATAGTTCTGGCAAAATCGTTACCGCTTCCGGCAGGCAATAATCCAATTACAGAATTGTTTCTTTTTTCTTTTGGAACCCTCATTACACCGTTTACAACTTCGCTCATTGTTCCATCGCCGCCAACGGCAATAAGATAATCTGTGCCGGCAAGAATTGCGCTTTCCGATAGATCTTCGGCTTCTTTATTTGATGTGGTTATATGAAAAGATAAATTATATTCCGAGCCGAAATACTTTTCCGCTTCATGTTTTATCTTTAGCTTATTAAAATGAAGTCCGTGAGCAACAAAGGATATTTTTTGCACTACACTCCCAAAATTCTCTCTTAAAATTAGCATACATAATAATATATACATATAGAGATAGCAAAATTATTTATAATTAACACCAAGTGGCTATTCACTCCTCTTTTCCTATTTTTCGGATGCTAAAAATATTGAATACAATTTAACGCGGAATTTTAATGAGCCCTCTGAATAATTTTTTCTATCCTAAATCCATTTGTGTTGTAGGCGCATCAACAAAAGAAAAGAGCATTGGTTACGAACTTTTGAAAACGATGAAGGTTTACAATTATACCGGAAAAGTTTTTCCCGTTAATCCAAAGGCCAACGAAGTGCTTGGCTACAAATGCCAGCATTCCATAGAAGAAATTACCGAACCAATAGATTTAGCAATAATTGTTGTTCCAAAACAGTTTGCCGAAGATTCTATAGATTCACTTTTAGCAAAGAATGTTAAATCTATAATTCTAATTACCGCCGGATTTAAAGAAATTGGCCCCGAGGGAGAAGAGGTTGAAAAGCGTTTGATCAAAAAAATTAAAGACGCAGGCGCTCGCATGGTTGGACCAAACTGCATGGGTGTAATAAGCACTCTAAATAATATACGATTGAACGCAACATTTGTTGCCGAAAAACCGGAATATGGCGCAACCGGATTCCTATCGCAAAGCGGAGCCCTTGGCGCTGCAGTTCTTAATTCTCTTAGAGAAACAGATATTAAATTTGCCCACTTTATAAGTGTTGGCAACAAAGCGGATATAAACGAAAACGATATTCTTCACTTTTGGCAAAACGACGACAATATAAAAACCCTTACATTCTATTTGGAAAGTTTTGTAAATGGCGAGGAATTTATAAAGCCCTTTATTACCGGAGAAATTACTAAGCCTGCAATTGTATTAAAAGCCGGAAGAACACAAAGCGGAATGAAGGCAGCTTCTTCGCATACCGGCGCGCTTAGCGGAAAAGATAAAGTTGTTGACGCGTTGCTTAACCAGTTTGGAATTATTAGGGCAGATAATCTTAATGAATTATTCAACACCGCTAAGGGATTCGAAAATTTTAAAATGCCTAAAGGAAACAGGGTTGCGGTTATTACAAATGCGGGCGGACCTGCAATTCTTGCCGTTGATAAACTTGAAAAAGAGGGTTTAACTCTTGCCACTTTTAGCGAGCAAACAAAAAACAAACTGCGTTTAATTGTTCACCCCGAAGGAAGCGTTGAAAATCCGGTTGATCTTTTGCCCGGCGGAAATGCCGAGACTTATAAAAAAGTAAATGAAATTATTGCCGAAGATGAAAATGTTGACGCTCTTGTTTCAATATTTGTGCAGCCTGTTATGGTAGATCCTTTTGATGTTATCGAGGGGGTTTACTCAATTCAATGTGCAAAACCAATAATGCAAGTTGCAATGCCTCTGCCAGAGTTTTGGCAGGAATATAGAGAGCGCTCCGCAAAAAAACTTCCTCTATTTAAAAATCCCGAAGACCCCGCGGAAGTTTTATCGAATATGCTATTCTATTCCTCTTCTCAAAATAAACTTAACGAACAAAAAATCAATTACAATAAGCTGATTAACTCCAAGCCAATAAATTCAATCTACAAGGATGGCTTTCTTTCACAAACCGAAGTAAACGACCTTTGCGCAAAATATAATTTGCCATTAATTAAAAGCCGGCTTGTTAAACCGGATGAACTTAATTCTGTAGAAGAGAATTTTTATCCTCTTGTTCTTAAAGGCATTAATTCCAAGATTGTGCATAAATCCGAAATGAATGCGGTAAAACTGAATATCAAAACAAAAGAAGAGTTGTTGATTGCGGCTAAAGAAATGGAAAACAATTTTGCCAAACATGGATATTCAATAGAAGAATTCCTTGTTCAGCAATTTGCCAAGACTAAGCACGAAGTGCTTGTTGGGGGAGTTAGGGATGCTTCTTTTGGTGCAACAATAATGTTTGGTACCGGCGGAAAGTATGTTGAAGTGTTGAATGATACTATTATAAAATCCTGTTACCTCTCCGATAATGATATTGAGGATATGTTTAACAATACAAATATGGGCAATATTCTAAAAGGCGTTAGGGGAGAAGCTGCTGCGGATATTGATTCTATTAAATCTATTATTAAGCGCTGCGCACTAATGATGGTTGAAAACCCGGCAATAGAAGAGTTCGACTTGAATCCCCTTATTGTAACAGAGGATTCAAAAATATTTTGTGTTGACGCAAGAATAAAAATTAGCAATAAATAGTGTATTGATTTATAAGAGGAATTAATGAAAGTTGCTTTTGTATCCAGTGAAGTATTTCCATTTGCAAAAACCGGCGGATTAGCAGATGTAGCCGGCTCGTTGCCAATAGAACTTAAAAACCTTGATCACGACGTTAAAGTGTTTATGCCAAAGTACAATACATTTGGTGAAATTGAGCATGGTCTTCATTATCAATGGGATATAGGAGAAATTCCTATTCGCGTTAACGGATTAGTTCATTCGGTTCACGTTCACAAAGCAAAAATTCCCCGATCGAATGTTGAAATATATTTTGTAGACTGTCCCTACTATTTTCACCGCTACCGTGTTTATACAACAGACCCGGATGAGGATGAACGCTTTATTCTTTTTATGAAAGGGGTTATCGAAATTATTCAGCGTCTTAATTGGGCGCCGGATATTATCCATTGCAACGATTGGCAAACGGCGTTAATTCCTCTTTTGATAAAAGAAAATTACAGCTGGGATAAACTATTCGAAAACACCGCTACTGTTTTTACAATTCACAATATTGCTTATCAGGGAAGGTTCACAAAAGATACTTTTCATAAAGCCGAAATTAAACACGAGCATTTTGTAAATGGAGGCATCGGGGAATATCATGGGGGCGTTAATTTTATTAAAACCGCTATCTTCTCTTCAGATTTAATAAATACCGTTAGCCCCACATATGCTCTCGAACTTCTTACTCCGGAATATGGAGAGGGGATGCATGAATATTTGCATCAAAGACAAAACGATTTTTACGGAATTATAAACGGTATAGATTACAACGTTTGGAATCCCGAAAAAGATGTATTGCTTCCTTACAACTATTCAACAAATGATCTTTCGGGTAAACTTAAAAACAAACGGTTCCTGGTAGATCATCTAAATTTTTCAATTGATGAATCCATTCCATTAATTGGCATAGTCTCCCGCCTGGTTGCTCAAAAGGGGTTCGATATATTTGCCGAAGTTAGCGACAAATTAATGGCTCTTGATGCGCAGTGGTTAATTCTTGGAAGCGGGGAACATAAATATGAAGATATGTTTATGGACTTAATGCACAAGCATCCAAATAAAGTTTATTTCTATAGAGGATACAATAACGAATTGGCACATCTTATTGAAGCGGCAACAGATATATTTTTAATGCCTTCCCGGTTTGAGCCATGCGGATTAAACCAAATTTACTCCTTAAAATATGGAACGATTCCCGTTGTTAGAAAGACCGGAGGATTAGCCGATACGGTTTTAGATTGGAACGAGCTTCTTGAAAATGGTTCTGAAGCTGGAACCGGTTATTCATTTTGGGATTATTCCGGTTCGGCTCTTCTTCATTCCGTTAAAAGAGCTATTGGAGATTTTCATACAAAGTATGTTTGGAAAAAAATTCAGCATAATGGAATGAGCCGAGATTACTCGTGGAAAAGATCGGCCGAGAAGTATGATGTTCTATATACAAAAGCCCTAAAGAAAAAATTGGATTTGATTAAATAGCCGGAAATTATTTTTATGTTTTGCCTTTTACAAAAGCAGGGTGTAAATAAAACTATTTAGAGCCGCCCCTTGTTTTATCAATAAATTATTTAGAAAGATAAATATGAAGGTTTCGCAAATGCTATTGTTTTTTGGAATTGTATTTACTGTATATGGCTTAATAAATTTTTACATAATTAAAAGAATATTACCATTTGTTCCCGCCCAGTATAAAAACATATTTCTTGTTGTAATTATTTTTGTTGTAGTTTCGTTTGTTGCCGCACGAGTAATTGAAAATGTTTGGATTTCGCCCGTAACAATTGCTCTAACCTGGATTGGTTCTTTTTGGCTGGCAATTATGTTGTACACATTTATGTTCTTGGTGATAATAGATTTTGTTCGGATAATTAATCATTTCACTCATTTTTTCCCCTCGTTCCTTACATCAAACCCCGAAAAGACAAAAAGGATTACCGCGTTAATAGTTTTTATTCTTGTTGTTATTACTACAGCGGGAGGACATCTAAATACAAAAATTATTGCTCCTAAAAAATTTGTATTAAATATTAAAAAGAGCGCCGGTAATATAAAGACGTTAAACGTTGCCCTTGCAACAGATTTGCACCTTGGCACTATTTACAGCTACCGTTTTATGTACAACGTTAGTGAATTGTTGAACGGATTTAATCCCGATGTAATTCTTTTAGCCGGCGATATTATAGATGAAGACTTGGGTCCTGTTATTAAATACGACGTAGGTGAGCACCTTAAGAGATTAAAAGCAAAGTATGGAGTTTTTGCTATTACGGGCAATCACGAATATATTGGTGGTGTTGAGCCGGCGGTTAAATATTTGGAAAGCCATGGAATAAATTTAATACGAGACAACGCTTTGTTAATAGACAGCAGCTTCTATTTAGTTGGAAGAGAAGATCGGGCAAAAAAACAATTCAGTGGTAAAGCCCGAAAAGAGCTTTCCGAAATTATGAAAGATGTTAACAAGGCACTACCAATTATAATGATGGATCATCAACCCTTTAATTTGGAACAGGCTCGTCAAAACGATGTTGATCTTCAGGTCTCCGGACATACTCATAACGGGCAGTTATGGCCTTTTAATTATATTGTTAAAAAAGTTTACGAGCTTGCGTGGGGTTACAAATTAATTGGAAATACTCACTACTATGTTTCATGCGGCGCTGGCGGTTGGGGTCCTCCGGTTAGAACAGGTAGCCACCCGGAAGTAATTAACATTATACTAAATTTTGTTGGAGAGGATAATGAAAAACAATAAAGTTTTAGTGCTTGGCGCAACCGGAGGAATTGGAAGATCTGTAGTAAGTAATTTACTTAGCCGAAACGAAGAAGTAACCGTTTTGGTGCGCGATAAAGAAAAAGCAAAAAAATATTTTGTAGGATTAAATAAAATAGAAATAATTCAGGGGGACATTTTAAAACCTGCAGATTTAGACAATGCATGCAAAGGAATTAAAGCATTGTTTTATTGTATAAACGTTCCATATACCGAGTGGGAAGCGAAGGTGCGCTTGCTTTTAAAAACTTCTTTGGATGCCGCCGTAAAAGCAAAAGCCCGTTTTGTTTTTCCCGGAAATGTTTACGTGTATGGTCACGCTAAATTTAATCCGGTAACCGAAAATCATCCCAAAGAGGCTCACACAAAAAAAGGAAAGATTAGAATTGAGATGGAGGAGATGATTCATAAGTTTAGTCACAAATATGAATTGCCATTTACAATTACACGCTTCCCAGATTTCTACGGCACCTACTATGCAAACGGTTTTAGCGAAGAAGTTTTTAAGAGCGCCCTGGCCGGAAAACAAATTAGATGGATTGGTGCTAAAAATATTCCTATTGAATATATTTTTCTTGAGGATGCGGCAAAATGTATGGTTGAAGCAGGATTATCGGATAAGGGAATAAATCAGGAGTTTAACATTCCGTCATCCCGGGTTACAACAAATAAAAAGTTTTTCGATTTGGTCCTTGAAACAAGCGGTAACAACTCCTCCGTTCAATTTTTAAACAGCCGAATTATTTTTTCTCTTCTCGGTCTATTCAATCCAATGATAAAAGAGGTTAACGAGATGATGTACCTAAAAAGAGAAGAACTGATTCTTGATGGAACAAAATTCAAAGAAACTTTTGGATTCCTTCCTTCAACATCTTACGAGGAGGGTATTAAAAAAACATTTGATTGGATAAAAAGCTTTTACCGTATATAATATACACTAAGCTTAAATGCATTTTGGAGAAAACGTTTTACGTTTATAGAGGAAACGTTTTTATTCGATAGATATTCGGTTGTATTCTTTAACAACCGAATATCTATCAAATAATAATTCTACTATATTTTTTCAAACGCCTGTTCAAGATCATCAATAATATCCTGAACGTTTTCAATTCCCACAGATAGCCTTACAAGTCCCTCTGTAATGCCTGCAGCTTTACGTGCGGCTTCACCCATAGATAAGTGTGTCATGCTTGCTGGATGTTGAACTAAGCTTTCTACCCCGCCAAGACTAACGGCTAACTGGCAAAATTTCACATTATTCATTACGGTTTCACCCGCCTTGAATCCACCCTTTAGTTCAAAGGCTATCATTCCACCTGGCGCTTTATGCTGCTTCTGACCAACTTCATATCCAGGATCACTCTTTAATCCTGGAAAACGTACCCATTCAACCTTGGGATGCTTTTCCAAATATTCCGCAATAATTTGAGAATTGCTAGAGTGTTTTTCCATTCTTAATGCCAAAGTTTTAAGTCCGCGATGAACCAAAAATGAATTGAACGGATCTATAACGCCACCCATTTGATTTAATGTTTTGCGCATTAACAAATACATTTCTTCGGTCTTAACAACTATAATTCCGGCAACAACATCTGCGTGACCATTTAAAAACTTTGTCATGCTGTGTAAAATTATGTCGGCACCAAATGTAAATGGGTTTTGTAACGCTGGACTCATAAATGTATTATCAACAACCAACAATGCATTGTTTTTATGTGCGGCATCTGCAGCCTTTTGCAAATCTGAAATTGCAAGAGTTGGATTACCTGGTGTTTCAACATAAACAACGGTTGTATTTGGTTTTATTGCTTTTTCAATTTCTCCATCAATGTCCGTATCTACAAATGTTGTTTCAACACCAAACTTGCTAAATATTGTTGCAAGTAATGTTGTTGTTGGACCATAAACAGATTTAGAACAAATAACATGATCTCCACTTTTTACAAGCGCGGTAAATATTGTGCTTATAGCAGCCATGCCGCTTCCGCATCCCAATGCTTTATGTCCATTTTCCAACGCAGCAATTGCGTCTTCCATTGCTTCAACAGTTGGATTTTTCATTCTTGTATAAATGTATCCGTTCTTTTCCCCTTTAAATAACGCCGCACCGTGAGCTGCAGATTCGAACTTGAATGTTGATGTTTGATAAATAGGGGGCACAACCGCACCAAATTCACATTCCCCAACTCCCGCATGAACACACTTTGAATCGAAATGCATATTTTTATTATCACTCATAACCATATTCCTTTTTAGTTCTATAAAAAGAAAAATCTCTAATTGGAATTAGAGATTAATCTTTTTGATTATTTTTTTACTCTTTATTCATCCCCTTCTTCTTCAGGAATTACACGAGCTATATCCGCAATATCCTCTCCCTCTTTCATTCTAATTAAACGAACGCCTTGGGTGTTTCTTCCCATAACTCTTAGCTCGCTAACAGATTGACGCAACACCATTCCACCGGTTGTAATAATTACCAATTCATCGGCATCGTTTACTTCTTTCATCGCAATTAACTTTCCGTTACGATCGGATGTTTTAACAGTAATCACACCCTTGCCGCCACGTTTTGTTAATCTGTAATCTTCTATTTCGGAGCGCTTTCCAAATCCCTTTTCGGTAACAACCATTAATGTTGTTGCGTTGCGAACCACTATCATACCAATAACAACATCACCTTTACCAAGATTAATGCCTCTAACACCGGTAGCGGTTCTGCCCATATCGCGAACATCTTTTTCGTTAAAGCGAATTGCCATACCATCGCGAGTACCAATAATAATGTCGTTATTGCCTTCGCTAAGTTTTGCTTCAACTAGTCTATCGTTGCCAGCTAAATTAATTGCAAGAATTCCGCCGCGGCGAATATTTGAATATGCCGAAAGAACAGTTTTCTTAACAGTACCTTGTTCTGTTGTCATAACAATGTATTTATCGTCCGAAAATTCTTTTACGGTAACAAATGCTGTTATATTTTCTTCTTTATCTTTTTCAATAAGATTAAGAATAGATCTGCCTTTGGTCGCGCGTCCTCCTTCAGGAATTTCGTGAACCTTAAGCCAGTAGCATTTGCCTCTATCTGTAAAGAACATTATGTAATGATGTGTTGAAGCAACAAACATATGTTCAATAAAATCTTCTTCACGTGTGCCGGCGCCGCTAACTCCTTTTCCGCCTCTTCCCTGCTTGCGGTAACCGCTAACCGGAAAACGTTTAATAAATCCAGCGTGTGAAATTGTTACTACCACATCTTCTTCTGCAATTGTATCTTCAAGCGAAAACTCTTTGTAGTCTCTAATTATTTCGGTTCTTCTTTCATCGCCATATTTTTCTTTAATTAAAAGAAGTTCGTCGCGAATAATTTGTTTTCTAAGTTTTTCGTTACCAAGAATAGATTTCAATTTATTAATAAGTTTAATAGTTTCTTTGTATTCATCTTCAATTTTCTTTCTTTCAAGTCCCGTTAAGCGCTGCAACCTCATGTCAAGAATTGCCTTAGCCTGAATTTCGCTCAACTTGAACTTACGCATCAAGTTAACTTTTGCAGTCTCGGTATCTTTCGATTTTTTAATTGTTTCAATAACGGCATCAATATTATCTAGGGCAATTATGTAGCCTTCTAAAATATGAGCGCGTCTCTCTGCGGCATCCAGTTCATATTTTGTTCTGCGAATTAAAACATCCATTCTGTGATCGAGAAAATGCCCCATCATCTGATGAATATTTAAAACTTTTGGAACGCCCGAAACAAGCGCAAGCATAATAACTCCAAAAGTTACCTGCATTGATGTATGCTTAAAAAGATTATTTAAAATTACTGCCGGCTGCCCATCACGTTTCAATTCAACTACTATTCTCATTCCGTCACGGTCAGATTCATCGCGAAGATTTGAAATTCCTTCCAACTTACCTTCGCGAACAAGCTCGGCTATTTTTTCTAACAGAGATGCCTTGTTAACTTGATAAGGTAATTCTGTAATAATAATATTTTCTCTATCGTTTTTAAGAGTTTCGATATTTGCTTTGGCACGAATTACAACTCTGCCGCGGCCAGTTAGCAATGCTTCTTTAACTCCATCGTAGCCATAAATAATTCCACCGGTTGGAAAATCAGGAGCTTTGACATATTTAATCATGTCTTCCGGTGTTAGTTTTGGATTATCGATAAGGGCAACAAGGCCATCAATAACTTCGGTTAAATTGTGAGGGGGAATATTTGTAGCCATACCTACTGCAATACCGCTTGCGCCATTAATCAACAAGTTTGGAAGATAAGAGGGCATTACCAATGGCTCTTGCAACGAGTCGTCGAAGTTAGGTCCAAAGTCTACGGTGTTTTTATCCAGGTCGCGCAGCATTTCATCTGCTATGCGCGCCAAACGAGCTTCGGTATAACGCATAGCCGCTGGAGAGTCACCATCAACAGAACCAAAGTTTCCCTGTCCGTCAACCAATGGATAACGCAGCGAAAAATCCTGAACCATTCTGGCCATAGAATCGTAAATAGCTGTATCGCCATGGGGGTGATATTTACCTAAAACTTCACCAACTATACGTGCGGATTTTTTATAGGGTTTGTTATGAGCCAAACTTAGTTCGTGCATTCCAAATAAAACTCGGCGGTGAACTGGTTTTAAACCGTCACGAACATCGGGCAATGCGCGGCTAACTATAACGCTCATTGCATAATCGATGTAGGAAGATTTCATTTCCTCTTCTAGCGAAACAGGTACTACTTTTTCGAATATTGTAGTCATAATAAATTATTCTAATTATAAGTTGTTAAAAATTTTTATCTACTAATCTATTTTTTATTTATAAAACCAAACTTGCCAACCCAAAGTAAAACAGAATAGTACAAATATCTGTTAAGGCAAGAGTAATTGGGCCTGCCGAAATTTTAGGATCGAGTTTTGTTTTGTGCAAAATTGCAGGAACACTCAATCCCCAAAACGCTGCCGAAATTTCAATAATAACAATACTGCCTCCAACAACAAGAGCCGGCAACAATTCCCACTTCCATAAAAAAATTATTATGCTTACTATTAAACCGCATCCAAGTCCTAAAAGCAAAGATGTTTTAATTTCGCGCAATAAATTTTTTAGATACCATTTTAATGATGGCTGTGCCGTATGTAACATTTGTACAGATACCGTCATTGATTGTATGCTTACGCTTTCTCCTAATCCCAAAACAAGAGCCAGAAAAAACGCAATTACCAAACTATGTTCAAGTGTTTGATGAAACGCACCCGATAAAAGAGCCGCCGCTGTTCCACTTGTTACTGTAACCAGCAACCATGGAAAACGAATTCTCCATGCTTTAAAGGAAGATGCGTTTTTTATTTCATTAATTCTAAAACCAATTGTTTCAAATATCGTATCAAGCTGATTTTTAACCTCTTCGTCATTCTCGGCATCATTATCTTCAAGCAATTCATCAGTAAACAAATTCACATCAACAATTCCAAGCAGCTTTCTATCTGCATCAACTACCGGAAAAGCCAAAAACTTATATGTGGCAAAAAACTCTAAAGCATCGTAAACAGTAGCAGTAGCCGGAAGAGCGGCAACTCTTTTAACCATTATCTCTTCTAGCTTCTGATCTTCTTTACCAATCAAAAGTCTACGGGTTGGTAAAACTCCAACCAGTTTTAAGTCTTCGTCAACAACATAAAAGTAAACTATTCTTTCCCCAACACCATCAAGCCTTATTTTAGCAAGAGCTTGACCAACAGACAAATCTTTGTTTAGTGCTGTAAAATCTTTTCGAGCATGTTCTAATACAGAATTATTATATGTAGATTTATCATTCATGCATACTCTTTATTAGGAGCTCGAAATAATTTATATATCTAAATTCGCATACTTAGCGTGCTTCTCTATAAAGGCTCTTCTAGGTTCAACGGCATCTCCCATAAGGGTTTCAAAAATCTTATCTGCCGCCGCAGCGCTTTCTACATTTACCTGCAATACTACTCTTGTTTCCGGATTCATTGTTGTTGACCAAAGCTGTTCCGGATTCATTTCTCCCAAACCTTTATAACGGGAAATTACAATTCCTTTTATTGGTTGTCCCTCTTCGGTTAAATCTCCGGTTTCTTCTTCGGCTTCTATTACTTTTTCATCTTTTCCTTTGAAGCGTTTTAAAATTTTATCCCGCTCTTCGGCATCAAAAGCATAAAATTCTTCTTTGCCTTTTTTAATTTTATATAAAGGTGGTTGGGCAATAAATACTCTACCAGATGTTATTAAATCTTTCATGTAGCGGTATAAGAAAGTTAAAAGCAAAGTTCGAATGTGGCTTCCGTCAACATCGGCATCTGTCATTAAAATAATTTTTCCATAGCGCGATTTTTCCGCATCGAAATCTTGACCAATGCCAGCACCAATTGCGGCAACCATTGCCTGAATTTCAAGATTCTCTAAAATTTTTGTGAGCTTTGCTTTTTCTACATTTAATATTTTTCCTTTCAAAGGAAGAATTGCCTGGAATCTTCTATCTCTTCCCTGTTTTGCAGAACCGCCCGCAGAGTCCCCTTCAACAATGTACATTTCGCAATGCTCAGGATCGTTTATAGAACAATCCGCAAGCTTTCCAGGAAGATGCATTGAGTCCATTGCATTTTTTCGGCGCACTAAATCTCGGGCTTTACGTGCTGCCTCGCGTGCTTCGGCAGAACGCATACATTTTTCAATTACCTTTTTAGCTACCGAAGGATTCTCTTCTAAAAACTCACTTAGTTTTTCACCAACAATTGTTTCAACAATAGATTTAACTTCGCTGTTGCCAAGTTTTGTTTTAGTCTGTCCTTCAAATTGAGGCTCCATTACCTTAACAGAAATAACAGCTGTTAAACCTTCTTTAAAATCGTCGCCGGACAAAGTTATTTTACTATTTTCTTTTATAAGACCATTTTTGTATGCATAGTTGTTGAAGGTTCTTGTCATTGCTGTCCTAAAACCAACAAGATGAGTTCCCCCTTCAATTGTGTTAATGTTATTAACATATGTGTGAATATTTTCTGAATAGGTGTCGCTGTATTCAAATGCAATTTCTACAGGAGTATTTTCTTTTTCCCCTTCGATGTAAACTGGTTTATGAAGAGAACCGCGTTGTTCATCAAGGTATTTAACAAAGTCTATCAAACCGCCTTTGAATCTAAAAGTTTCTTCCTGACCATCGTTTTCATCTTTTAAGTACATTGTTACTTCTTTGTTTAAGTAGGCCAACTCGCGCAATCTTTCGGCAACAGTATCAAAATGAAATTTGGTTGTCTTAAAAATTTCTCTATCTGGTTTGAAAGTAACTTTTGTACCGGTGCTTTCACTTTTATATGTGCCCGATTGTTTTACGGGATATTTAGGAATACCCTGATTATATTCCTGAACATAAATTTTTCCGTCACGTTTAACTTCTACCTTACACCATTCCGAAAGAGCATTAACAACCGAAACACCCACACCGTGTAATCCACCAGAAACCTTATATGAATTTTTATCGAACTTTCCTCCGGCGTGAAGCACAGTCATTACTACCTCGAGCGCAGATTTTTTTTCGATAGGATGCATATCAACCGGAATACCTCTTCCTCTATCCTCAACAGTAACGCTATTATCTTTGTTAATAGTTACATAAACTCTATCGTTAAATCCACCTAATGCTTCATCAATACTGTTATCCACAACCTCGTTAATTAGGTGGTGAAGGCCTCGCGAGCCAACATCACCAATATACATTGCCGGGCGTTTACGAACGGCTTCAAGGCCCTTTAATACATTAATACTACTAGCTGTGTACTGTGTTTCTGGGGTGCTGTTTTCTTTTGCCATTTTTTACAACCTTCTCCTACAAAAACTTAATTGATTTTATGACTGTATCGCCTAAATATTTATTTACTTTTTCTATTAAAAGATTTTTTTGAAAATTTAATTCACTCTTCCAAACGGAGTTTTCTACTTTTAAAAACAAAACACCTTTATCTACCTTTACGGCTTTAGCAATTAAACCAAGCTCGGGAAAAATTTTTTCGAACTCATCAACAAGGTCGTAATTTTTTAAACTTTCGCGTAACTTTTCAAAGTCTTTTTCTTTTTGAATAACTTCCGTTATTGTCTTAAAGCTATTGAATATACGACGCGCTGCCATTTTCCACTTTTATTAATAGGTTTCCGTTAGTAAGATTTAATTCTTCCGTCTTTGTAAAATCAGTCATTGTAATAAATGTTTGCCCAACGGAGGATAAATGTTCACTAATTCTAGAAGCTCGCTGAGAATCTAATTCTCCAAAAACATCATCCATTAAAAAAATAGGGGTCTTGCCCAATTTATCTTTTATAAAAAAGAATTGTCCAAATCTAAGAGCAATTTGAAATGTTTTATGCTGACCCTGCGAGCCGAACCTTTTTAATTCCATGTCGTTAATAAAAAAAACAAAATCATCGCGGTGAGGTCCAACCAAATTTACACAGCGCCGCAGCTCATCGTTTCTAACTAATTTAATTTCTTCTCTAAATTTTTCTTCAACGTTATCGTAGTCTAATTCATCAAAGCAGTTGTAGTTTATTTTAGGGTATTCTTTATCAAAAACAATTTGATTATAAGCTTCGGCTAAATACGTATTAAAATCGTTAACAAAATTAATTCTGTGCTTAATAATCTGAGTACCGTTGCCAATTAAAGATTCTGTCCATGCTTCAAGCTGATCGAATAAATTTTTGTTGTTTGTTTCTTTTATTTGATATAAAAGTGATGAGCGCTGTCTTAGAATTTTATTGTAATCGATCAGCACATTTAAATAAGTGTGGCTAATTTGAGATAAGGCCGAATCTACAAACCGTCTTCTATCTGCCGGAGATCCTAATGTAATAGCGTGGTCAGATTGAATTAAAGAGACCACCGGAAATTTACCAATCATTTCTGAAGAACTGTTAATTTGTTTCTTGTTAAGAAAAACCGATTTCTTGTTTTTTACTAAGTCGTAATAAATTCTAGCCTCGTTATTCGTTATATCTTCAAAGTAACCCTGAGTATCAAAAAAATTTTGTCCGAATAAAACCACATCACTTTCGGCGGAAAGATTAAGATTTTTTGTAGTACACAAATAATAAATCGCTTCTAAAATAGAGGTCTTTCCTTGGCCGTTACCGCCAATTATGAGATTAAGTTTATCCGAAAAATTCAGCGACGTGCTTTTGTGCAGCCTAAAGTTTTGCAACTCAATTTTTTTAAGAACCATTTTAAGTATTTAACCGCACCGGCATTAACAACATCATCATTTCAAAATTTTCTTTTTTGCTTATCGGTTCAATTACAACAGCTTTTGTTGGTGAATGTAATTTCAGTACAATTTCGGATTCCGAAGCAAGATGTGTTATTATATCATTCACATAAACAGAATTAAAACCAATTTCCAAATCGTCGCCACTATAATCACAAACTACTTTTTCTTCACCGCTTGCACCAAGATCTAAATCTTCGGCGGATATTTCCAACGATTTTTTATTTATAGAAAACTTTACTCTACGTGTGCTCGATGTTGAAAAAAGCATCATTCTTTTAATAGCATCGTGAAGTTCTTTTGTATTTACTTTTAATAAAAATTCATTTTCAAGTGGTATAACGCTTGAATAGTCGGGGTATTTTTGTGCAATTAAGCGTGTAATCAATTCCAAATCGTTTAGCTTAAACGAGCAATATGTTTTTGTCATATGCATCTTAACATCTTTCTCGTCAAGAATTTTTGCCAAAACAGAAACGGCTCTTTCGGGAATTACATACTGATGATTGAAAGCTGCTTTAACATTTTTATTCAACATGTTAACAAGTCTGTGTCCATCTGTAGTTACAAATCTTAAACCATCATCTGTAAATTCGAATAGTGTTCCCATCATAGCCGGGCGCATCTCTTCTTTGCTCATTGCAAAGGAACCACGCTCGAATGCGGCGCGTAAATCAATGCCGTTAATAGTAACTTCGTTAATATCTTTATCGCTATTTAATGATGGTATTTCGGGAAATTCATCTGCGTCTAAGTAGCTTATGGAGTACTTACCTGCATCTGTAACCAAATTTATTTTTTTGTTAGCCATGAATTTAAAATGAATTGTAGTTTCTTTTAAAGATCTTACAACATCAAACAACAAACGAGCAGGAACTACTATTTTAATATTTTCTTCGCTAACAATGTTAAGGGATGCCTTTAACGAAATTTCCAAGTCGGTTGCATAAATGGTTAATTGACCATCATGAATTTCAAAGAGAAAGTTTTCTAGAATGGGCATTGGTGTTCTGTTGGGAACAGCTGGTATAATTTTGCTTAGTAATTTTTCTAGTTCTTTACTGTTTACTTTGAATTCCATAAAACTCTCCATTTGATATCAAAAAATATCAAAAATCGTGTTTAACTTCAATTTTACTAACAAATGTTATACACCTATTATTATAATATATTAGGTATAGTTTTAAATATAGTATAATAATAAGGGTGTGGATATGTTAACAACTCTTATTTACGCCTATTTGGAAGTAAAAAGAGCATAAAAACACTTTACCAATTGTTGATAGTTTGTTTGTAATAGGAGCTTATTCACCATTAGGTGTATAAACCACTAAACTAAACATATTACCAACATCAAAATAACAAATAACACACATACAATGTGGATAACTTACGATACAGATAATTCTATTTTACTCTTTATAGAATCTATGGTTTCTTTCAATTTAAAGTCCGAAACCAGGGAATTTTCAATTGTTGTTTGCGAATGAATAACGGTTGAGTGATCTCTTCCGCCAAAATGAAGACCTATTGTTTTTAGTGATGACTTGGTTAACTGCTTTGATAAATACATTGCAATTTGACGAGCCATTACAATTTCTTTTCTTCTGTTCTTTTCCCGCAACTTGTTTTCTTCAATTTCAAAATATTCACAAACTGTTTTTGTAATCAATTCTATAGAAACATTAACCTGTTTATTGGTAGAAACTTCGCGAACAGTTTTTCTTACAAAATCAAAATCAATATCGCGAGAGGTTAACGAAGCATTAGCCAAGAGTTTTACTAAACATCCCTCAAGCTCTCGGATGTTCGATGTAATGTTGACCGCAATATACTCAAGAATTTCACGAGATAACTTAATACCGTAGGTTTCACTCTTGTTTTTTAGAATTGCTATTCTTGTCTCTAGGTCGGGAGGTTGAATGTCTGTTTGCAAACCCCACATGAATCTGGATACTAAACGGTCGCTCAATCCTTTTAAATCTTTTGGAGATCTATCGCTCGAAAGAATAATTTGTTTACCGCTTTGGTGCAGTGTATTAAAAATATGAAAGAACAAATCCTGTGTTTTTTCTTTACCAACTAAAAACTGAATATCGTCAATAATCAAAACATCCATGCTTTTATAGAAGTTGGAAAAATCGTTTACAGTATTTGATTGAATAGCCTCGACGAACTCTACTGTAAATGCGTCGGAAGAAAGATAAATAACATTTTTTTCGGGGGAGCGTTCCAACACTTTATTTCCAATGGCATGAATGAGGTGTGTTTTTCCTAATCCAACACCACCATATATAAATAAAGGATTGAAAGAAGTTAATCCGGGACTATCTCCAACAGCATAAGCCGCAGCCCTAGCAAGCTGGTTTCCCTCACCTTTAATAAAATTATCGAAAGTATATTTTGTTATTAAACACGTTTCAAAATCTCTTTGCGCAACTTTGTTTTGATTGCCTGCTTGAGAAGAGTTTGTTGTTTGAACAGAAATTGTTTCGGTATATTTAGAATGATCTTGCTCGTTTTCTTCGAGAATAACATACTTCAATCTTCCTGCCTCACCCAACACCTGCATTACAGTCTTATTGATCAAAGTATTGTAGTGCTCGCCAATCCATTCAATAAAAAAATTATTTGGCACATACACCTTTAATGTATCTTCGGAAAAATCAAAAGGTTTAATTGGCAGAAACCAGGTGTTGTAAGTAATAAATGGAACATTGTCTTTAATAATATTTAAACACTCTTTCCAAACATCCTTTGCTTCTTTTTCAAAAATCAGCTTTTCAGCTACATTATTCATAGTTATCCACAATTAAGGAATGAAAAAATGGGATAAAAAAACCACAAATTACCATTGTTTTTTATCTACATTTTATTATATCAACAAATTATTAACATTAAACACAAACCAGAAGTTGTTGTTTTGTAACCCCTTTCAAGCATTGTTGTAAAGAAAAGAACAATTTCAACACTTCAAAAACCAAAACAAAAGAACCGATTATGTTTGTGAAACGTTTCACAACAAAAAGTTATCAACATGTTGTTAACACCCTATTTAGCATTGCTTGAAGGGACAGCAAAATAATTTTTGATCACCATTCAAGCAAATTATTTTTTTAATAAAGAACAATTTTTTAAAATAATTTCTGTTCCAACAAACAATTATAAAAACTAAATTTGTGCCACACGTTTTTATAAAGCATTTTATCAATTTAGGATAACCATGAAAAACATTTTGATTGTTTTTACCGGCGGTACAATTTCTATGAAAATAGATGAAGAGACTAAAGCAGCTGTACCTTTTTTTAGTGGAGAGGAATTAATAAAAATGATTCCCGAGGCAGAAGGCTTGGCAAATTTATCTGTTTACGAATTTGGAAAATATCCCGGCCCACACATTACACCAGAATTAATGCTAGAGCTTTCTAAAAAAATAAGCGAGTTTATTTGTAGTGGTAATTTTGATGGAATAATTATTACTCATGGTACAGATACACTTGAAGAAACAGCCTACTTTTTAGATTTAACCATAAACAGCAACATTCCTGTGGTTGTTATAGGCGCTATGAAAACCAGCTCGGAAGAAAATTGGGATGGTCCACGTAATTTGTTGGACGCTATTCATGTAATTAATAACGATAACAGCAAAGGGCTTGGAGTGCTTGTTTGTTTAAATGGAGAAATTAATGCTGCTAGTGAAGTAACGAAAACTCACACAGAGGATATTGAAACATTCCACAGTTTAGATTTTGGCTCTCTTGGATTTATTGAAAAAGGAAAAGTATGGTTTAATAGAACGCCAAGAAGATTGCAGAATTTTTCTACAAATACAATTAACACAAAAGTTGATCTTATTAAAGTTTATGCAGGAATGGATGAAAAGTTTTTTCGCTTTTCGGCAGATAGCGGAGCAAACGGAATTGTTGTTGAAGCTATGGGGGTTGGAAATGTTCCTCCTGCAGCATACGATGGTATTAAATATGCGGTCGAAAAAAATATTCCTGTTGTATTGGTTTCAAGATGTCCGACAGGAGAAACTGTTGATGTATATGGTTACCCCGGTGCAGGAAAATGGCTGAAGAAAATGGGGGTTATTTTTACAGACTATCTAAACGGGCAAAAAGCCAGAATTAAATTTATGATTTGCTTGGGTATTACAACAAACAAAGATGAACTTAGAAAGATGTTTGAGTAATGTTACAAAACCAAAAAGAAACATTACTTGATAAAATTATTCCTTGGATTGGGTCTTTAATTATTTTCCCCTTTGTTCTATTCTTTATATTCAACAAGGGCAATTTCAATTTTTTGGATTACTTTAATTTGCTTGTTCACGAAGGAGGGCATGGAGTATTTAAAATATTTGGTTTAAAATTTATACACGCCCTGGGGGGAACACTTATGCAAATTATAATTCCGGGAATGTTTGTTGTATTCTATTACATAAAAAAGAAAAAACTAGGCTTTCAGTTCTTTATGCTTTTGATGGGGGAAAATTTAATTAACATTAGCGTTTATGCATCCGACGCACAAAAAAGAGCGTTGCCATTGTTGGGGGGCAACAAGGTTTATCACGATTGGAATTATTTACTAACAGCAACCAACATTTTAGAATATGACTTTGTAGTTGGTTATATATTTTATTTTCTTGGAGTAATAAGTTTTATAGTTGCTCTTTTAGCTCCATTGTTTATTGTGTTAAATCAAAAAACCGAGATTGATCTTCCTCTCTAGAATTTTATGCTGAGTTTTAGTTGAACCGACTGCCGTAGTTTGGAAATTAAATGATAGTCGGGAAAATTATTTAACAATCCCAAATAATAACTCAATACCTTTTCAATTCTGTTACTATAAAGAGCGCTAATTGCGCTTATATAATAAAAGTCGTCCATAGGAATTGAATTAGAATATTCTTTATTATTTACCATAATTGTTTCGGCCATGGATATGAACTTGTTGGCTTTTACATACTCGCTATTAAACATGTAATTGTTAGCCGCTAGTATAAGCGCTTTTGTGTATTCAAGAGAATCTTTTTTAGAGGCTTCAATATATTGATTGACCTCTTCATCAATATTATAGAATCCAATAAAACTAGAAGCCGAAAGTTTTTGAACAATTAGATTATTGTAATAAGCGGTTCTAACTTTTGAGGAATCAGGAAAGGTTTTTAAAGATTTTTCCAAAGCTAGCATATCTCCAACCTTAAAACCATACTGATTATATGTTTGCTGATACTGAATTTGAGTTTGGTAATCGTTGGGAAACAATTCCATTGCACGCTTGGCAAATGAATAAGCCAAATGATTGTTAAGTGAAATATCCAAATGATACTTTGAACCGTTAAGCAAATCTTGTTTTGTTGGTGTATACGATTTTAGAAATTGATTCACCAAAAGATTTGATGTTAGAGAATCATATCGTTCATCGTATTTGTCAATTAATCTAGATGTTTGCCCAATGTAAAACGCCTTCGGTGCTAAAAACTCTAATTTGGGATTTATTTCGCTATTGAATTGATTTTTCATCCCCATTAAAAACAACCCGTTTGAAGACATAACCTGGCACGATAAAAATGTTAGGGGATTATCAATCCCTATCTTTTTCATATCGCTTAATAAAGCCGGATTCAAAAATTTTGCTTTTAGATTTACAGGATCAACCGTATAAGGCTTCTTTGTTCCAATTAATATTATGTCGTTAGATACACTGTTCCAGACCTGCGCGTTTTTAAAAACCGAGTTAAAAGTATTTAGCACAATTTTTATAATTTCATCATCCATTTCGTATAAATGAAACCACTGAACCATTATTCCATCGTCGCTTAATTTTTCAAAACATTTCGAAAAATATTCGGTAGTAAAAAGATTACCAATTCCTGCAATCCATGGATTAGAGGGTTCCGAAATAATTACATCATATTTTTCTTTCGATAGTTTTAGCAGGGTTATGGCGTCTTCGTTTATTACTTTTAAACGTGTGTCTGTTAAACAATTATTGTTTTCTTTTTTAAAATGAATTGCGGCTTCAATAACCTCGTTCGAAATTTCGGCACAGGTAACTTTTTTTACCGGATGTTTTAATACCGAACCAATTGTTGTTCCGCTTCCAAAACCAATTACAAATACATTCTGAGGGTTTGGATGAAGCATTGTTGGTATTTGCCCAAGCAGAATTTGTGTGGGCATATCTCCGGCAGAACTTGCATCCGGTTTGCCGTTAATTAATAGCACACGCTGATCATCCTTTTGGGATTGTGTTACCGCAACCGTTGAACTGATACCCTCTTTATAATATAAAATGTTGTTGTCGGAAAATAGTTTTGTAAAGTTTTCGAATGTAGCTGGGGCTGCATGTTTAAGGTTACGGAATACACCGCTTAACATGGATGCTTTATTCCATGTAGGAAAAAGAAAAATGTACACTACAGATAAAGCAGCAGCGGTTATTGTAAAAGTGTGTTTTGTTTTTGTTTGCTTATCGGATAAAATTAGCAATACTGCAATAGCGCATGATATGTTAATTGCAATTCCAATTTCAAAAGTTGTTTTGATGCCAAATGCAGGAATGAGAATCAGTCCGGTAATTACTACTCCCAAAACAGTTCCTGCAGTATTAAATGAAAATATTTTTCCGACGGATTTACTTGCGCTTCGGTTCGATTTGGAAATAATTTCAACACAAAGAGGAAGAGTCATTCCCATAAATAATGTAGGAAGCAGAATTAGAATAAAACAGATAAAAAATTCATAGCCAATAAACAAAGGAAAAGAAAGCTCGTTTCGTGAAAAGAGCATCGAAGATTTCCAAAGAAAGTAAGGAAGTCGGTCGTATAACAGCAATGCAATCATGGTTGTAAAAGCTATTGCGGACTGAAAAAACACGATAAGAGTAATTTTGTTATACCTGCTTATAAAAGATTTGGCAACTATAAAACCACCGATAGTAATTCCGCAGATAAAAGACATAAGCATAATAGAAAAAGCATAGGTAGAAGAGCCAAAAAAGTTTACCAATAACTTAACCCATACCATTTCGTATAAAAGAGCCGCAAAACCAGAAACTCCCGCAACCATTATTATTGTTCGATAAACCTTTCTATTATTATTTGTTTGGTCAACAGAGAGTGTTTCGGTAACATCTGTTTCATAAACATTCTCCGGGTGTTTTATTCTACCCAAAAGCATGGCAACTAAACCAATTACTATGTTGATTATAGCAGCGGTATATATTGTGGCGGCTATTCCAAATTCACGAATTAGAAAAAATCCGGCAAAAAAGATTCCTACAACAGCTCCAAAGGAATTCAAAAAATATAGCGAGCCCACATTTTCGCGGGTTGTAGAAAGATTTGTAACAAAATACTTTGTCAGAACAGGAAGAGTTCCTCCCATTAAAATTGTTGGCAATATTAAAATTATTATACTGGTAAAAAACCTAAAAGAGGAAAACGCAAAGGATGTTGGCTCAAGATCTAACGATGATGATGTGGATAAAAATAAATTCCCGGATATGTTTACCAACATTGGATATGCAAAACAATAAACCCCAATTATTGTTTCCAGTATTCCATAAATAAACAATGGATGTTTTATTGAGCCGGAGTGTTTTCCAAACAAATGGTTTCCAATTGCAAGACCTCCAAGAAATGTAGCCAAAACGGTTGTTTGTGCGTAGGTTGTATTTCCTAGGAATAAGTGAAGATATTTAAACCAGACTATTTGATAAACTAAACCGGTGGCCCCGCTTAGTAAAAACAGAATTGCTGTAATTGTTTTTAATGTTTCTTTATCCGGCTTAAACATAATTACTCTATTTTTATTGTTTGTTGCAAAATAGTAAAAATAATGTTCAAGCCAGAAAAGAAACAGTTAAAGAAAAAACTCTACATAAACAATAATTGTATTATTATAAATATTGGAAGAAGTACTAGTAAAGAAAATTTGTACATGTATGCAAAGAAGCTTGGCATCTTTATGTTATTTTCTTCTGCAACCGCCTTAACCATAAAATTAGGACCGTTTCCAATGTAAGTCATGCTTCCAAAAAATACGGCGCCTACCGAAATAGCTTTTAGTAAATCTTCGGGAATTTGCGCAACTAATGTTCCGGCGGTATTTCCTAATCCTAATGCCAAGGAATGAAAAGTTACAGCAGTTGGTGTGTTATCTAAAAAACTGCTTAGTAAACCGGTATAATAATAAAATTGCTGAACAGAATTGATTCCCAACGATTGCGCGTTTACTTCAAGAAATACCAGGCATGGAACCATGGTTATAAAAATGCCCAGGAATAGATAAGCAACTTCTTTGATTGGTTCCCATGTAAAATTATTGGAAACACGAAGAAGATTAGGTGTAAACAATAAAGATAGAATTGCCATTCCTAAAATTGCGGCCTCGCGAATAAATTTGAAATAATGATTTTCTTTTATAAAGGGAAGATATTGTTCATTTAAAAAGGCTACGGATAGAACCACTCCAACCAAGAAAATAAAATTTAGGTTACCCTGAATTTTTATAGGTTTTATAACAGACTTGTCAACCGCAATATCTTGAGGAGCTTCTTTCTTATAGTAAAAAGTATCTACCGCAAAATAGATTGCCAAGAGAAGTATGTTTGCCAAAGCCCATTCCGGAGTTAATTTTAAAAACCAGGTAAATGGAGCGCCCCTAAGATACATCATAAACAATGGCGGATCTCCAAGGGGTGTTAAAAGTCCCCCGCAATTAGCCACAATACCAATAAAGAACAATAGAGTGTGTACTTTAAATTTTCTTTCTTTGTTGGTTTGAATTACGGGACGAACCAAAAGCATTGCCGCTCCTGTTGTTCCCATTAAAGAGGCCAATACAGCACCAATTCCTAAAAACAAAGTATTGATGGATGGTTTTGCTTCAATATCTCCAGAAAGAAAAATACCTCCGGTAATTGTAAATAGAGCACCTAATAAAATTAAAAAGGGAACATAATCGAAAATCATTGTCTCTGAAAGTCGTTCGCTTAATCCAGCTGTAAGCAAATAAACTACAACCGGAGTACTAAGAATTAACGCGATGATAAGTTTGTTTTTGTTCTTTTCCCAAAAATGATTCCAGAACAAAGGAAAAATGGCAATGCAAAGTAACATCAGAACAAAAGGCAAAAGCATTAGAATAGGAACTTGAACAGCGTGGGTTTCCATATAAATCCAAATTAGTTTTAAAATAACACATAAAACTAAGACGTATAAATCTCTTTACAAAGTAAAAGTTATAAAAATGCCGGAATAATCCGGCATAAAAATAATTGTTTTGAGTGAAGAATTATTTTGAGGATTTTAACAAATCTCTTATTTGTGTTAGCAGCACAACCTCTTCTTTTGGTGCTGGGGGTGCAGCGGGTTTTTCATCCTCCTTTTTCTTAAGGCTGTTCATTCCTTTAACCAAAGAGAAAATAGCAAACGCAACAATTACAAAATTAATAACGGTGTTAATAAACTTGCCGTAAAGAATTTCGACCGGCTTGTTTGGATTTAATGGGCTTGGCAATTTTACAGATAAGCTGCTAAAATCAATTCCTCCCACCAATGCACCTATTGGGGGCATTAAAACATCACTTACTAAAGAGGTTACAATTCCTCCGAATGCGGCGCCTATAATTATACCAACCGCCATATCTACTACGTTTCCCTTCATTGCAAAAGTTTTAAACTCGTGAAAGAAATTCATTTTGTACTCCAATATTTGTTGTTAATTTAATTGTAAAATAGAAAACCTATTATTTAAGTTCACTAATAAATTCATTTATTTTGAAAGACGAGATTATCTAACATATAATATTACTTGGTTGATAATTATAGGAATATTGATTTGTTTAGTGTTCATTAAAACAGGAAGATTCAAAATGGATAAAGCTGAATATTGGATTGAAAAACTAGGTTTGATAAAACACCCCGAAGGAGGGTATTTTAAAGAAACTTATAGATCCGAAGAATTTATTAAAAGAGAATCTCTTCCAGTAAGGTTTAGTGGAGATAGATGTTTTTCTACATCCATTTATTTTCTGCTCACAAAGGAAGAGTTCTCGGCTTTTCATAGAATTAAATCCGACGAAATATGGCATCATTATACTGGAGGCACAATTGAGCTTCATATTATTGATGCTGACGGGATTTATAAAAAGGTTCTTTTAGGAAAAAAAATTGATAATGATGAATGCTTGCAAATTGTTGTTCCAAAAGAGTCCTGGTTTGCGTCAAAAGTAATTGGTCAAGAAGATTTTGCATTGGTAGGTTGTACGGTTTCGCCCGGATTTGATTTTAACGATTTTGAGTTAGCCTCAAAAAAAGAATTACTGGAAAAATACCCATCTCAAATTGACATTATTGAAGAGTTTTCGATAAAATAATGCTTTAGAGATCTAAAGTGGGCTCCTCATTTTTTTCGGGCTGATTGTTTTCTTTTAACATTCGTAAATCAAAAGGAGATAGGTCCGAAATATTAACTCTTGTGTTAAGATCTCTAATTAGCTCTTTTACTGTTTTAATTTCGGCTTCTATTAAATGAAGCCTATGTTTAAGCATTGCCAATGAGGTAAAAGCAATTTTGCTTGTATCCATTTCAAAGGCAATTACTTGTTTTCTTATATTATAAAAATTCGATTCAAGCCTTTCTAATTTTTTCTTTAACTTAACCTGTACAGTGGGCTTGCTTAAATTGTGCATTAAAAGAATTCCAATATCAAACCCGGTGGAAACAGATGCTTCCTCCTCTAAAAAATTATTTAAGGTATCTAAAAGCTCGTCTTTTCCCTTTTGGGTTATTGAATAGACAGTCTTTTCGGGAAGGTTACCGGTTTTTTCGTGCCTTCCTTCTATAAGATTTTTTTTATTCAATATATTTATTGTTGCATAGATTGTTGAGTCGGCCAACGGAAGCCAGCGTTTTGTTTGAAGCTCGCTTAGCATTTTGGTTATATCGTAAGGGTTTCTTTCCTTCTCGGTAAGAATTCCAAGTATTAATGTCGCTAATTTTGACAGCATATATCAGTAAACCACTTTCTATAAAAAGTAGTATAAAGATAGATTACTATATTGTGTATTTCAAGAGGATTATGAGAAAATATTATTTAGAAGCGATTCATCATTTAGCATTTCTTCAAAATTAGAGTAACTGAATGTGACATTTTTAGTGAGGGATAAATAGCTGTGCTCTAAAGATTCTTTCTTTTTTGGATTAACAATAATCAATTGGCAATTGGGGTGAATGTTCTTTTTAAATAATGCTTTAATGTGCAAGTCCGCATCGGATAGAGAATATCCCACAAAAACAATTTTCTTTGCTGTGCGAATCTCTCGCGACGACTCGGTTAGCAGTTGCGAAATTATAGTGTGGTTAATACTTTTTAAATATGTTGGAGGCATAATAAGAGTATTAAATTCTGTTCCATCTATTGGGCATAGATATTCATATTCCTGCATGTCTGGATAAGTATACCCTAAAAATTTACCCCGGTTCAAATCTATTTTTCGGTCCCAAGGAGTTAAAAGAACCTGGTTACAGCAATTACAAAATTTCCAATTCAAGCTGCCATGAACCTTCAGCACTTTATAAGGAACGGGCTCTTCTACAGATTTTATTTTAACCGGCTCTCGCGGATTGATCCAAAAATTATGATTTTCCAATCCAGGTAGCTTTTCATAGTTCATTAGAGGTATGCAATAATCAATATAACAGTTTTGAGAGTACAAAAAGTCGAATGCTTGTTCAAGAAGAGTATCGTAATTAAGAGTAATAACAGAAGAGTTTTTGTTTGTGTTGTTTAATACTTCCCAAAACTTATGGTAGTAAAGGCTCCTCTTATCTGTTCTTAAATTTACAATGTAGTGTATGAGCTTAATTAAATATTCTTTTATATCTCTTAATTTGTCGTAGGTATACTTATGGTTCAAGCTTTCGTTTTGTTGAATAAAATAATCTATAAATCCAAAGACTGCTTCCAATTTGGGAAACTGAGAAGTATTAAAACTGTACGAAAAGTTATCGTTGATAAAATCGATAACAATTCTTCCAATTGATGAATTGTTTATTTCTTCGAACTCGCCGCTTATTAGCATCGGAAGAATTTCTTTTTGTAGCGGAACACCATCTGGATTGGATGCGCCTGCACCGAGAACAAAAATTACATCGCGGGTAGGTTTATAGGAAAGATATTTTTCTTCGTTCATATTTTAATTATATCAACTAATTAACTGAACCGATTGAAGCAATAAAAAAAACAACTTGTTGCTATTTGCTAATTTCTATAAGTACAAGTTTTTTTTCTTTTTCGTTTCTCGAGTTTGATGGTTTATAGGCCAATTCAAATATTGTAGATTTTTTTATGTGAGCTTTATATTTAAGCTCGGCGGTTTTAAACTCATCCATTAAATCTCCTCCTTTAATAGCAACTAAAAATGCTTTTTCTTTTATAAGAGGAAGAAGATATCTTATTAAAATTATTAGGGGAGCGGTAGCTCTGCTAATTACAAGGTCGAAACTGTCGGCATATTTTTGTTTAAATTCATCAGCTTCTACTCTTGAATGTTCGGCAACAACATTGTTTAGTTTTAATTTGCCAATAAATTCTTTTACCGCATCAATTTTTTTTGCGGTTGAATCTACAAGAACCCCTCTCAAAACCGGGCGAGTAATGGCAAGCGGAATTCCAGGAAAACCACCACCGGTTCCTATATCTAAAAAGCGGCTGACTTTTTTTGGTAAAAACTCCGAAATGTAAGCAGAAAGAAAAATATGATGTTCAATTACTTTTTCAACATCTCGACGGGAGATTAAATTAATTTTGCTGTTTTTCTGAACTATCAAACTGGCAAACTGAGCTAATCGCTCTAGTTGATATTCGTCGGGATTAATTTGATTTTCCCAAAAAAGAATTTTGAGTTCGCGTAAGTACTGTTCTTGAAGATCCAATAAAAGCCCTCTGAATTAGCTTTTCAAATATACTAATAACACAGAAATATCTGAAGGAGTAACACCAGAAATTCTTGTTGCCTGCCCAATTGTTCTTGGTTTGAATTTGTTTAGTTTTTCTCTTCCTTCCGTCGACATTGTTTTAATTTTAAAATAATCAAAATTAAGCGGAATTAAAATGTTTTCATATTTATCTATTTTATCTATTAAATCCTGCTGACGCTTAATATAACCCTCGTACTTAATAGCAATTTCAATTTGCTCAATAATTCTTGTTTCGCTTTTAATCTTGTTGAAGTCTTCGTTTGGAGTTAAAAGATTTATTATTTCAGCCAATTGAATTTCGGGTCTCTTAATTACCTTTTCAATTAACTCGGAGTTGTCTAGAATACTTATTTCTTTTTCTTTTAAGTAATTATTTATTTGCGAGGGAGTTACTCGGTTAGTTTTAAAATAACTTACCATATTTAAAACAAGTGCCTCTCTTCTTTTAAAGTCATTAAAAAGATCTTTGTCAATCAAACCAAATTCAAAACCATACTTCATTAATCTTGAATCGGAATTATCCTGCCTTAACAATAAACGATGCTCTGCGCGGGATGTAAACATTCGGTAAGGCTCGTTTGTAGATTTGCTTACTAAATCATCAATTAAAACACCTATATAAGCTTCACTTCTTTTAAGAACAAACTCTGGGCGCTTTTGAATTTTGAGCGCCGCATTTATTCCAGCAATTAATCCCTGCCCGGCAGCTTCCTCATATCCCGAAGTTCCATTGACCTGTCCTGCAAAGTATAGTCCTTTTATTTTTTTTGTTTCTAAAGTTAAGTCTACTTGATATGGAGGAAAATAATCATACTCAACTGCATATCCTGGCCTAACCATGTTAACTTCTTCGAGCCCCTTTATTTTTTTCAAGGCTTCGTATTGAATCTCGACAGGAAGTGATGTAGAAAAACCATTGATATAAATTAAATCCGAGTTTAATCCTTCCGGCTCAAGAAATAGTTGATGCCTTTCCTTATCGGCAAATCTAAAAATTTTATCTTCTATTGATGGACAATATCTGGGACCTACTCCTAAAATTTTTCCGGTGAATAATGGAGAGCGGTCAAAACCCTTTTCCAGAATTTTGTGAACAGTGTCATCGGTATATGTTATATGACAGCTAAGTTGCTGCAGGTAGGGAAATTCATTTGCCGGAGTTCTTAATGAAAATGGCAACGGAGGAATATCACCAGGCTGTTCTTCCAAGACACTCCAATTGATAGAGTCTTTGTGTAATCTAGGAGGGGTTCCCGTCTTAAGTCTTCCAGCTTCAAAACCCATTTTAATTAAGGACTCACTTAGACCAACAGAAGGAGCTTCTCCATAACGCCCTCCTTTTGTAGATGTAAAACCAGTATGCATCAATCCGTTTAGAAAAGTACCCGAACAAACAACAAGTGCTTTACAACTTACCTCAATTCCCCTTGCTGTCTTGATACCTACTATCGATCCCCCCTCTTCAATCGCTTCTATAATAGAATCTTCAACTATGGTGACATTCGAAGTTTCAGTTACAATTCTTCCTGCAACTTTTGAATAAACATCTCTATCGCTTTGGCTTCTTCCCGCCCAAACAGCAGGACCTTTCGATTTGTTGAGTGTTCTAAATTGAATACCTGCTTGATCTGCAATTAAACCCATCTCTCCACCAAGAGCATCGACCTCGTGAACAAGATGACCTTTGGCGCTTCCCCCAATTGCGGGATTGCAGGACATTCTTCCAAAGCCATTTTTATCCATTGTGAACAAACCAACAGAACACCCCATTCTACCCGCTGAAGTAGCCGCCTCTATTCCAGCATGCCCTCCCCCCACTACTATTACATCAAAATAATTCAAAATATATCCTTTCGTTCCACGTGAAACCGCCCCATTTAGACCGAGGCACCTCCATTAAGAAATAAACCGTTTCACGTGAAATCTATTTTCCAATACAAAATTTTGAAAATATGTTATTTAAAATATCGTCAGAAGTTACAATACCTATAATTTCCCCCAAAGCTACTTCAGCATTTCTAAGATCCACTGAAACAAATTCTCCAGATAATCTCCTTTCGATAGATGATTTTGCACTCTTTAAAAACTCATATGCAAATTTAAGATTATTAAAATGCCTAACATTCGAAACTATTGCGCTTCTTTCGGTATACACCTGTGTTCCAACAGTTTTTTCAACAAGAAGCTTGAACAACTCATCTATTCCCTCTCCGGTTTTTGCTGAAATAGCTACATCAAATTTTGAAAGCTCGATTTTGGATTTATCTATTTTGTTTACAACTTTCAAAATGTTTTTTTCCTTAACCTCTTTCTTAAGTTCACAAAAAAGTTCTTCCGAAAATCCAGTTTCGATATCATTCAGAAAAAGAATTATATCTGCTTCCTTTATAGCAGTTCTGCTTCGGTCTACCCCCTCTTTTTCCACATGGTCTTCGGTAAGTCTAATTCCGGCTGTATCAAACAACCTAAATAGTATTCCATCAATAAATAATTCTTCTCTTATTATGTCTCTGGTTGTGCCGGGGGTTTCGCTAACGATAGCTCTAGCTTCTTTTAAAAAATAATTAAGCAATGAGGATTTTCCAACGTTTGGTTTTCCTACTAATGCTACATTTACACCGTCTCGAATAATTCTACCAAAGGAAAATGATTTTAGTAAATCGGATATTTCTTGAAGAATGAGATCAATTTTATTTATGATTTCTTTGTTAGATAAAAAATGTATATCCTCTTCGGCAAAATCTAACTCAAGCTCAATCAAAGATGAAGTGTTTACCAATAATTCTCTCATGGAATTAATTTTATTGGAAAGCATTCCATCTAATTGATTTCTTCCTCCGCGCAGCGAGGCCTCGGTCTTAGAATTTATAATATCCGCAACCGCTTCGGCTTGGGTTAAATCCAGTCTTCCATTTAGAAATGCTCTTTTTGTAAACTCTCCAGGCTCGGCTAGCCGAACATTATTTTGAACAAGAAGATTTATAATTTTTTGCGCAATAAGCATACTGCCGTGAGTGCTTATTTCAGCGGAATCTTCACCGGTATATGAATTTGGATTTTTAAATATCGAAACAAGAACATCATCAACAACTTCTCCCCCCCATTCAATTTTTCCATAATGAATTGTATGAGTGTCGCAGTTCTGCAAAGATTTTTTTCCATTGAAAATTTTATCAACGGAATTTATTGCTTCCGGTCCGCTTACTCTTATTACGGCAATTGCACCAACTCCGGGAGGTGTAGCTAACGCTACAATTGTATCTTCATCGTGATTAATCATACACTCACAAATTATAATTGCAAAATTACTTTAATAGTAACTTAGTAACAATCGTTCCAAGTAAATGATTCAGTAATATATTACGAGGCGGTTATATACTAGTTAGTAATATTTATATCTGTTTGAAACTTTTGCTGAATGTTTCGTGTATGAGAGATAAATTAGTATTAACAAATACAGGTGTTTGCAATGACGTTCAACTTCAACAAATTTACTGTAAAAGCACAAGAGACCGTTCAGAACTCTGTTGAAATTGCACAAAACTATAACAACCAAATTGTGGAGCCCGAGCATATTCTTGCCGCACTGCTACAGGATAATTCGAATGTTGCCGTTACAATAATTCAAAAAGCAGGAAGCGAACTTAATCACTTAAAAATAAAGATTGCAGAGCTTCTCGAAAAACTTCCCAAAGTATCTGGCAGCGGTGTTGGAAGCCAGCAGTTGTCGCAAAATACTGCTAAACTATTTGATGAAGCTGAAGAAGAATCTAAAACATTAAAAGATGAATATGTTTCGAATGAACATTTACTTTTAGCTATAAGCGAAAACAAAAGTAATGTAGGCAAACTGCTTAACGACAACGGTATAAGTAAAAATATAATTTTAAAAGTACTTAAAGATATTAGAGGTAATCAAAGAGTTACTTCACAAAATCCTGAAGAAACTTATCAGTCCTTGCAAAAGTATGGAAGAGATTTAAATGAACTTGCTCGCGCAAATAAATTAGATCCGGTGATAGGAAGAGATGAAGAAATTAGAAGAGTTCTTCAGGTGTTATCGAGAAGAACAAAAAATAATCCCGTGTTAATTGGAGAACCGGGCGTTGGCAAAACAGCAATTGCAGAAGGGATTGCGCACCGTATAGTTTCTGGTGATGTGCCGGAACCATTGAAAACAAAAAAGATTGTAGGGCTCGACATGGGGGCCTTGGTTGCTGGAACACAATATCGTGGTCAGTTTGAAGAACGTTTAAAGGCCGTTGTTAAAGAAGTTCAGGAATCTGCCGGCGAAATAATTTTATTTATTGATGAACTTCATTTATTGGTCGGCGCCGGAAAAACAGATGGATCGATGGATGCGGCAAATATATTAAAACCTGCATTGGCTCGCGGAGAGCTTCATGCAATTGGTGCAACAACATTAGATGAATTCAGAAAGTATATAGAAAAGGATGCGGCTTTAGAAAGAAGATTTCAGCCCGTGCTTGTTGGTGAGCCAAACGAAGAAGATTCTATTTCTATTTTGAGAGGATTAAAAGAAAGATACGAAGTTCATCATGGCGTGCGAATTACAGATGGAGCAATTGTTGCCGCGGTGCAGCTTTCCAACAGATACATAACAGACCGCTTTTTGCCAGACAAGGCAATAGACTTGATTGATGAATCGGCATCAAAATTAAGAATAGAAATTGATTCGATGCCGGAAGAACTTGACCAGCTGGAAAGAAAAGTAAAACAGCTTGAGATTGAACGGGAAGCTCTTAGAAGAGAAAAAGATGTTGAATCTGCCGCAAGACTTGTTGAGATTCAAAAAGAATTGAATGAATTGAATGATGAGTTAACCAAACTAAAAGGGCATTGGCAATTAGAAAAAGAAAAAATTCAAACCATACGTGCAATGAAAGGGGATATAGAAAAGGCTAAGGCGGATTCAGATAGATTTGAAAGAGATGGCAATTTAGGCAAGGTAGCAGAATTACGTTATGGAGTAATAAATGAACTTGAAAAAAAATTAAAAGTAAAAACCGAAGAACTTGCTTCAATTCAAAAAGATACAAAAATGTTAAAGGAAGAAGTTGAGGCGGAAGATGTTGCAGAAATTGTTGCCAAATGGACCGGCATTCCGGTAAGCAGAATGCTCGAAGGTGAAAGATCAAAATTACTTAGACTGGAAGAAGAATTACATAAAAGAGTTGTAGGACAAAGTGATGCCGTTGTAGCGGTTGCAAATGCAATAAGGCGTTCTCGTGCTGGACTGCAGGATGCAAACCGTCCAATAGGCTCTTTTATATTTATTGGAACAACAGGTGTTGGAAAAACAGAACTTGCCCGAGCACTAGCAGAATTTTTATTTAACGATGAACACGCAATGGTACGAATTGATATGAGCGAGTATATGGAAAAATATTCCGTCTCCCGCTTAATTGGCGCACCTCCGGGATATGTTGGGTATGATGAAGGAGGACAGTTAACAGAAGCGGTCCGCCGTCATCCATATTCGGTTGTTTTGTTAGACGAAATTGAAAAAGCGCATTCCGATATTTTTAATATTTTGCTGCAGGTTCTTGATGATGGCCGGTTGACAGATAATCAGGGAAGAACTGTAGATTTTAAAAACACAATTATTATAATGACTTCTAATTTAGGCTCTCATCTTATTCAAGATAAATTAGAAGAGATTAACGACGAAAATTTTGAAGAAGTATTGGGACAGCTTCGAGTTACACTTTCCGAACTATTGAAGCGAACTATTAGACCAGAATTTTTGAATAGAATAGATGAAATTGTTTTATTCAAACCGCTGCTTAAAAAAGAGTTAAAAACAATAATTGATATACAACTGCAGAGAGTAGGAAAACTATTGGCAGATAAAAATATTTTGTTGGCCATTAATGATGAGTCGAAAGAATTTCTTCTTCAGCATGGATTTGATGTTGCGCTTGGAGCGCGCCCACTTAAAAGAATGATTCAAAAATATATTGTTAATCCCCTTTCTTCGGAATTGCTTATGAATAAATTTGAAAGCGGAGATACTGTTAAAATATGTTGCCCTAAAGGTGACAGATTAGTATTTATGAAGGATTGAAAAACAAAAGAAAAATAAATGCTTCCGTGGCGGAAACAATATTATAAAAATTACAGAACCGGAGTAATAGTAAGTTTATTTGTACACGTAACTATTATTGGGGCTTTGTTTGTTTTTATCCCTAAAACATCAAAAGAGAAAAAGAATTACTTTCGCTACAACGAATACTCTACCGAAACGTCTTCAATAGATTTTGATTACTCTCAAGCAATTAAAAAATATCTGGAAAGTGGGGGCTCGCAGGGGGGCGGGAATAATCCAGATGCTGTTGCAACAACAGATAAACAAACCCTCTTTGGAAATCTAGTGCCATCACCGGAACCAAGCAAAATTGATTTTTCCAGCACAACCAATCTTAATCCAATAGATACTCTTAATAAACAAACCGAAGGATTTGGAGATGGAATTGGAAGCGGAACTGGCGACGGAACAGGAAAAGGAATTGGAAATGATGGAGCATATTCATCCTTGCCATTTGTTCCGCGGCAAATTTTGGAAGTGCTTCCCGAACAGGATGATATAAACAAAGGCACTGTAATTCTTGCATTGAAAATTGGTAAAGATGGAAGAGTGATTGAGCATATGCTTTTAATGAACAGTACTAAGAAGGATGAAGTATTAAAAAAAGTTTTAGCTGCGGCTTACAAATCGAAATGGCAGACCGTTAAAATGGAGGGAAATAAAGTTGAATACTGGATTGAAAAGACCTACAGCTTTAATTAGTATAGAACGACGGTATAGAAGGAATAGCAAAATTTATTTATCTTATTGACGGAAAGAAATTTAATGAGCAAAATTTCCTCTAACAATATCTTTCCCCCCTTTCAATGAATTCAAAAAAATAATAAGTCAATTGGTGGACTTGCCATGAAAACAAAAATCCTTTCAATTATGTTTTTGTTGTTGTTAGCAATTATTTCTTCCTGCAGTTTTAAAGACTCAGTAAAGATTACAAATTTTTCTCCTAGGGGAGAGGTAAAAAATCTAACAACTTTTACAATCGAGTTCTCCGAAAATTTGGCTCCTTTGGAAAAACAAAATGTATGGCTTAGCGACGAGTTTGTGCAGTTCGAACCGAAGATTGCCGGAAAATTCAAATGGGTCTCCGGAAATACTTTAATTTTCTCTCCCGATTATCCTCTTCAGCCAATTCAATCTTACGAGGCTGATGTTACAAACAAAGTTTTATTTGGCAAAGATCTCTCTTTAGATTCCGATACCTATGAATTCAACACTCCAAACTTCGATGCCCTTCAAGCAGAATTCTTTTGGGCACATGTTCCTAACCAAAAATTTAAGATTAGCATTAAAGCCAATCTTCATTTTAATTATCCGGTAAACCCCGGCATGTTAAAAGAATACCTTCACATAGAGCGTGGTGGAGAAGAGGTAAAAGATTTTCAAATAGTTTCGGATAATTCCGCCGAAGTAATTGCAATTAATCTTGGAGAAATTACACAAACAGATAAAGAGCAGGAAATTAAATTAACTATTAAAGAGGGGCTCCTTTCAATTGCTGGTAAAGAAGCATTGGCAGAAGATAGAGTTTTTAAATACGATCTTCCTCCAATTACAAAACTGGCTATCACCGGAGTTTCGGCAGGGCTTGATGACGATAAATTATGGATAGAAGTGTTAACCACTCAAATGGTGGACGAGAAAAGAATAAAAGAATTTGTAAAGGTAGATCAGACAAAAAACTTATCCTTCTATATAAACGAAAACTCCTTTAGAATTAACGGCGATTTTGATCCCTCGCAGATATTCAATCTAAAAATTATGAAAGGATTGCCAGGGCTTTACGGCGGAGAATTGGAATTCGATTTTGAGCAGGAGGTATCTTTTGTAAACTTAAATCCCTCCCTTTCCTTTGCGGATAAAAAAGGTAAGTATCTAATGTTGGGGGGGCAAAGAAATTTGCAGGTTAATGCAATTAATATTCCCGGCGCAGATTTGGAAGTTTATCAGGTGTTTAAAAACAATCTAATTCATTTTCTAAATCAATACAGTTATTTATACGAAAACGATTATGGCGGTGAAACAGACTTTTATTTCTATGATGGTGATATAGATCGCTATGGAAGATCGTTATATAAAGAATCTATTTCTCTAAGCAATAATCCTAATAGGCTCGAAAAGTTTACAATTAATTTAGATCCGGTGTTTACACAAAAACAAAAAGGGGTTTTTGTTGCTCAAGTAAGGTCGGTTGAAGATAGATGGCTTAACACTTCAAAGATGATTGCCGTTACCGATTTGGCAATCATTGCAAAAAAATCTGAGAATGAAATAATTGTCTTTGCTAATTCAATAGAAAAAGCCGAGCCGGAAAGAGGGGTGGTAATTTCAATAATATCTTCCAATAATCAACTTTTATTTGAAGGGAAGACCGGTTCGGATGGATCTGTTCGATTTAAAGATGTGAAAGAGAAAACAAAAGATTTTACTCTTCGTGCGGTAACTGCCGAAAAGGGGGACGATTTTAATTACATAGATTTGCGAGAAACAGAAATAGAAACTTCCCGGTTTGATGTTGGCGGACAGGTAGAACTATCGAGCGGATATAAAACATTTATTTATGGGGATAGAAACCTTTATAGAACCGGCGAGCAGGTTAACATTTCGGGAATTGTAAGAGACGACGCAACAAAAGTAATTAAAGATGTTCCGGTAATTGTTAAAATAATTTCTCCTAACGGAAAAATATTCGATGAATTCAAAAAGATTTTAAACACAGAAGGTTCCTTCGAAATTTCTTTTAAGGTTCCCGAGTATGTTCAAACCGGTCAATATAGAGCCGAAGTTTATACCGGCTCGGAAAGTTTAATTGGCTCCTACAGTTTTAGCGTCGAAGATTTTGTTCCGGATAAAATTAGATTGCTTTTGAACTGCGATAAAAAAAGTGCTAGTCCTGGCGAAGCCGTTAAGTTTTCTATCAATGCGGAATATTTATTTGGTGCTAAAGCGAGCGGCTTGAAGTACGAGGCAGACGTGCAAATTAAACATCGTCAGTTTAGTAGCTCTAAATATCCTTCGTTTAATTTTGGCGGTTCGAATGAACAGAACTCCAACTTGCAAAACACATTTGTTGATGGAACGCTAAACGATAATGGAGAAGCGGAATTTAGTTTTGTTCCTCCCGCGGATTTGAAATCTAGTGGCATTGTTACTGTCTATGCTTTTGTAAGCGTGTTCGATTTATCTGGCAGAACAGTAAATAGAAGTGCCTCTTTCGATGTGTATCCTAAAAAGCATTTTATTGGAATAAAATCTAGCGGTTATTATTATGGTACAAACGAGAATATAAATTTCAAACTGATTGCGCTAGATAAAAACGAGAACGAGGCAAAGAATTTTAAGGCCGTTGCAAAACTTGTTAGATATGAATGGCAAACGGTTTTACGAAAAGATCAATCCGACAGATATTTTTATAATTCGGAAAAGAAAGAAATTTTGGTTTGGGAAAAAGATGTTGATTTGAGCGGAGGAGAAAAAAATCTTTCTGTTGTTGCCTCTGTAAGCGGTGATTATGAATTAAGAATTTCTTCAAAAGGGGAAAGCAGCTATCATAAGAAAGAGTTCTATGCATATGGCTGGTCTTCTAACACCGCATCCTCTTTTCAGGTTAACAAAGAAGGAAGAGTTGAAATTGTATTTGACAAGCAGGTTTACGATCCTTCCGAAAAGGCTAAGATACTTTTTACAACACCTTTTGATGGAACTATGCTTGTTACAATTGAAAGAAGCGGAGTGTACGATCATAAATATATTCAAGTAAAGGAACGTTCGGCACAACTTGAATTGCCATTAAAAGATCTTTATGTGCCTAACGTTTATTTAACGGCAACACTATTCAAAAAGCACACGCTCGATAATACTGCTCCATTTCTTGTTGGGCATGGTTACGCTTCTATGAAAGTTGAAAAGAAAGATCTTAAGCTGCCCGTTTCGATTAGCGCGCCTCAAAAAATAAAACCAAATACAAAAGTTGATATAACTGTTAAAACCAGTGAAGAAAAAGATATATATGTAACCCTTGCCGCAGTTGACGAGGGAATTTTGCAAATCAAAAATTATTTAACGCCGGATATATATGGATTTATGTTTGCCAAACGTGCCCTTGGGGTAACAAGTTACGATTTATACAAACTGCTTCTTCCCGAAATACTTGCAATGAAATCATCAACGGGAGGAGATCAGTTAGCTGCGCAACTTCAAAAAAGAACTAATCCCATTACAACAAAGCGTTACAATTTAATTTCTATTTGGAGCGGAATTAGAAAGACCGATGGAAGCGGAATTGTTAAGGTGCCAATTAACATTCCTCAATTTAATGGAGAAGTAAGGCTAATGGCCGTTGCATATTCCGGTAGCAAATTTGGATCTGCCGAACTAAAAATGAAAGTAGCGGACGATTTAATTTTGGAACCGCAAATTCCCCGCTTTCTTGCGCCTAACGATTCACTTGTAATGCCAATTACTCTTATCAACACTACTAATAAATCCGGTTCTGTAAATGTTAGCGTTAAAACAGAGGGACCAATAAAGCTTTCCACTAAAAGCAGTCAAAGCGTTACTGTTCCACCAAATGGAACACAAAGAGTAAATTTTGCTGTTTCGGCTTGGAATGAAACCGGAATAGCCAAAATTGTAATTGAAGCATCTGGCTTGGCAAAAATTAAGGATGAAATTAATATAGCAGTTCGTCCAATATCTCCATTTATAACCGAAACCAATTCCGGATCTGTAAGGGGTGGGCAGCAAATTAATCTGGATATTCAAAACAATTTTTTAAAAGGCACAAAGGCCACTCAACTTGTAATCAGCAAATTTCCAGCGGTTCAGTTTGCAAAGCAGTTAAAATATCTTGTTGGGTATCCGCATGGATGCGTTGAGCAAACGGTGTCTAAACTTTTTCCTCAGCTATATTTTGAAGATGTTGCAAAATTAGTTGCCCCTCAATATTTCAGAAGCAACAATCCTGTTTATTATGTTAAAGAGGGAATTAAAAAGCTGGAATCGATGCAGCTTTTCGACGGTTCTCTTTCGTACTGGCCCGGAGATAATAACAGCAATTGGTGGGGAAGTGTTTATGCCGCTCACTTCTTGGTCGAATCGAAAAAGGCCGGATTCGATGTTTCGGAGAATATGTTGAGCCGTCTTTTAAATTACATATCCAAAAAAGCCCGCGAAAAGAGCACTTACGATTACTATAACTATAATAATAATTCCAGAACTTCTATAAAGACTGCCAATAAAGAAATTCTTTATTCTCTATATGTATTGGCTCTTGCCGGCAAGGGAGATGTTTCTACAATGAATTATTATAAATCTCGTCCTCACCTTGTTTCGGCAGATTCTAAATATCTACTAGCCGGAGCGTATGCGTTAACAAATCAGTGGAATTCATACTACGAAGTTCTTCCCACAAATTACAAACCCGAAAAAGCCGACCGTTTAACTGGAGATTCCTTCGATTCCGAAGCGCGCGCAAACGCAATAATGCTAAATGTTCTTTTGGAAGTAGAGCCAACAAACAAACAGATTCCTTACATTGTGAAATATCTTTCCAAGATGATGGATAAAATTTATTCAACTCAAGAACGCTCTTTTGCTTTTGTTGGATTAGGAAAGGCCGCGCGAATGTCTGCATTCACCGATGTTAAAGTTGATGTTGTTGCCGATGGAAAAGTAATTGGTTCATCTAACGGAAACGACCTTACACTTACAATTGATAACAAATATAAATCTGTTACTCTTAAAGCCGGCGGACAAGGTGAAGTTTATTACTTTATTAACACCGAAGGAGTTAAAACCGGAAACGTAAAAGAAAAAGACTCTCAAATGCAGGTTCGAAGAAGTTATATAGATTACAGAACCGGCGGTGAAATTTCTAACGGTAAATTTTATCAAGGGCAATTAATTGTTTGTAAAATTAATTTAACCGGTGGTGAATTCTCTGCAAACAATATTGCAATTACAGATTTAATTCCTTCCGGATTTGAAATTGAAAATCCACGCCTCTCGGCATCTACCGAACAGCAGAATTATAAGGGAAACATGAGTGTTCAGTACATGGATATTCGTGACGACAGATTAATTTTGTTTACAAATTTACAGCGCGGAACAACACAAACATTCTATTATATGCTGCGGGTTGTGAACAAAGGTAAGTTTGTATTGCCTGTAATTAGCGCCGAGGCAATGTACGATCCGGAATTCAATTCGGCTAACGGCAAACAAACGATTCGGATATTTGATAAATAATAAATTATGCACCCCCAGCCCACAGATTAATCTGTGGGCTGGATGTAAATGATGGTATTTGTAATAAACAAAAAAACGCATGAGGTCTTTATGTCCCATTCTCTTGCAAGGATATGGATTCATGGTGTGTTTTCAACAAAATACCGAAAACCAATCATAGACAAAAAATTTGAAGCAGAATTGTTCAATCATATTTCACAAAATTTGATGGTAAAATATTCTTGCCGAACAAAAGCTATAAATGGCTCAAGCGATCATATTCACATATTGTATTTGCATAATCCCTATTACGCAATTGCCGATGTATTTCATTCTCTTAAAGGTGAATCATCGCATTGGATAAATGAAAACAAATTTTTAGATGAAAAATTTTTATGGCAAATAGGTTATGGAGCGTTTTCGGTTAGCGAATCTCATATTGAAAAAGTTGTAAAATATATTGATAACCAAAAAGAACATCATAAAAAGCAATCGTTTGATGAAGAGTATGTTGAATTACAAAATATATCTAAATTGTTATATGGGGTTTCGTAAGCCCGTAGATAAATCTATGGGAAATAAGAAATGCTAAAACAAATCATTCCATATTTCAAATCAAAATTGGTGGCCTCTCTTTTGGCATTTTTGTTTGTTGTTATTGCTTTGGATTTACTCTTTCCCCTTCCGCATGTTAAACAATTTTCAAAAGCTATTTATGCTAAGGATGGAACTCTTCTTTCGGCATACTTAACAAAAGATGATAAATGGAGAATGAAAACAGATTTTGAAGAGGTGTCTCCGGATTTAATTAAAGCAATTTTAGAAAAAGAGGATAAATGGTTCTACTGGCATCCAGGCTTTAATCCAATTGCTATTGCGCGGGCTATGTTTCAAAATATAAAAAGTGGAAGAAGAATTTCAGGCGCTTCAACAATTACAATGCAGTTGGCAAGAATGATTAATCCCTCTTCGAGAACTTATTACAATAAATCGTTGGAGGTATTAAGGGCGTTTCAATTAGAGCTTCACTATAGCAAAAGAGAAATATTGGAAATGTATTTATCTATGCTGCCTTACGGAGGAAACATCGAAGGGGTAAAGTCCGCATCATATATTTATTTCAATCGTCCTCCAAACAAGCTTAGTTTGTCTCAGGCAATTCTTTTAGCAGTTATTCCAAACGATCCCAATCTATATAGATTAGATAAAGCAACGGCAGATGCTTTAAAGATGAGAAACAAATGGATTAAAAATTACCAAGACTCTAAAACCTTTTCCAAAGAGGAATTAAAGGATGCTTACGCCGAGCCAATTTCCATAAACAGATATCAAATTAAAAACGATGCTCCCCATTTTAGTTTATACATTTCAAAAAACTATAAGGGGAACAATATTAAAACGTCACTTGATCTTTCAATTCAAAGAACGGCCGAAAGACTTTTGTTTAATTATGTTAATAGAGTAAAGTCTAAAAATGTTTCGAACGGCTCCATTATTATAATAGATAACAAAACAAATTCTGTTGTAGCTTATTGCGGCTCGGCCAATTTTTTCGATAACACCTCTTCGGGGCAGGTTAACGGAATTACAGCGCTCCGCTCCCCCGGCTCTACTTTAAAGCCTGCTCTTTACTCAATAGCTCTTGATAATGGATTATTAACTCCCGAAATGAAATTGCTGGATATTCCAACAGATATTAATGGCTACGAGCCGGAGAACTTCGATTTAAAATTTAATGGACAAGTTAGTGTAAAGTATGCGCTTGTTAATTCACTTAATATTCCGGCGGTTCGCTTGCTTCAGCAAATTGGTTTGCAAAAATTTATATCCACATTAACGCAAGCTGGCTTTTCTGATGTTGAGCGGCAGAAAAAAAATCTTGGCCTCTCTTTAATTCTTGGCGGGTGCGGAGTTAAGCTTGAGCAGATTACCCGCTTTTTCACTTCGTATTCTCATAGGGGAAAACTATATCCGCTGAATTATTTAAAAGATGCTCTTCTAAAAGAAGAAGAAGCATTACAAATATTCTCGAATGGCGCGGCATACTTAACAAGTGAAATGCTTACATCAAACGAACGCCCGGACTTCCCTTCCGAATTTTTATTCGGCACTAACTTACCAAAGATAGCCTGGAAGACGGGCACATCGTACGGAAAGAGAGATGCGTGGGCAATTGGCTACAATCCAGATTATACAATTGGTGTATGGATGGGGAACTTTGATGGCCGGGGCGCGCCGGAATTAAGCGGTGCCGAAATGTCTGTTCCTTTATTGTTCGAGCTGTTTAATGCAATTGATTACAAACCAAAAAAAAGATGGTTCGGGCGTCCTAAAGAAGTTGGGCAAAGAGAAGTCTGTTCCGAAACCGGTTTGCTGTTAACACAGAACTGCAACCACTTTATTAAAGACTATTTTATTAAGCGGGTATCTCCTAATATTAAATGCACACTTTACAAAACGCTGTATGTCAATAAGAACGAATCTATTCAGTATTGTGCGGATTGTTTGCCGGTTGATGGTTTTGTTAAAGTTAATTATCCAATTTACAGTCCCGAGTTAACATTATGGTTTATAAAAAACAAAGAAGAGTTTAAAAGAGCCCCGCCTCATAATCCGGAATGCTTTGCAAAGAAAAGCGGAAATGGTCCAACAATTATCTCTCCATCGGCAGATTATGAATATTTTATAGAAGAAAACTCTAAACAACAAATATTGCTTCAGGCCGCCTCGGACCCTTCGGTTAAAACTCACTATTGGTATTTGAACAATAAGTTTTACAAACAATGTCCTCCGGGCGATAAAATTTTTTTCGAGCCGCAAAAGGGGGATTTGCAAATTAGCTGTATGGACGATCTTGGACGAAAGAGCACCATATCAACAAAAATTATTTTTTATTAATCCTTCTCTCTTTTGCCTGTGTCTATAAACCGCGTGCAAATGGGTGTTGCCGTGCATTTATATTGTCATCTCTTGTTGCAATAAACTTTGCTATTTTGGCACCCCTTATTTTCTACTTATATGGATTTCAAAAATGATTAAACAGTTACTCTTATTCGGTGTTCTTTTATTATCTATAAATGCATTTGCTCAAACCAAAAGTGTAAATGCAGTTCGAATAAATTCCAAAATTTCTTTAGATGGAATTTTGGATGAAGAAGCCTGGCAAAAAGCTTATTCAATTAAAGATTTTCTTCAGCAGGAGCCAAAGGCGGGCAGTAATCCAACTTTTGCTACCGAAGCAAAAATACTTTACGACGATAAAAATATTTACATAGGTGTAATTTGCTACGATGACGATCCCTCAAAAATTATTGCGCGTGAGTTAAAGTGGGATGGCTTTATAAGCGCCGACGATAACATTAAATTAATTTTTGATACATTCGACGACAACAGAAGCGCATATTGGTTTGGTACTAATCCGCTTGGCGCCAAAGATGATGCATTATTAACTGGATTTGAAATGAGCGGCTTTAACGAAAGCTGGAATGGAGTTTGGGATGTTGAATGCAGAATAACCGAAAAAGGATGGATTGCAGAATACATTTTTCCATTATCTACTTTTAAGTTTTTCGATATAGATAAGCAAAAGTGGGGATTCAATATTCAGCGTACTATAAAACGTTTTAATGAAGATGTTATTTGGACTTCCGTTGGGCAGAATCTTGGATTACATAAAATTGCTTCTGCCGGCGATTTAATAATTGAAGATGTTAAACGGGGAAATCCCGTTTATCTAAAACCCTATTTTACTGCCGGCGCCCAAATTACAAATGGGGATAATAAATATGTTCACGAACCGGGTTTAGATGTTAAGTATGGTGTTTCCGAAACTCTTTCTTTGGATGTTACATTGAACACAGATTTTGCACAGGTGGAAAGTGACAGAGCAAAAATAAATCTCTCCCGCTTTCCCCTCTTCTTTCCCGAAAAAAGAGAATTCTTTTTGGAGGGAATGAGAACATTCGATTTTAGTTTGGGAGGCAGCAATACTTTGTTTTACAGCCGTAGAATTGGAATTAGCAATGGAAAACAAATTAGAATTTTAGGGGGAGCCAAGCTTGTTGGTAGAATGAATAATTTTGAAATTGGTTTTTTAGATATGCAAACAGAAGGAATTGGTGGAGAACCAACAACCAATTATGGAACGGCCCGCATTAAATACGATCTATTGGAATCATCCTATGTAGGATTTTTATTTACCAATAAAATGGATGCTAACGGATCCTATAACCGCTCCTTTGGCGGCGATGTTGATTTTTCTATAAATGATTTTCTTGGAGATAAAAACTTAATATTCCATGCAGGTATTGCAAAGAGTGATGAAAAAAACGGTTCGAAAGATTCCTGGGCCGGTAACTTTTATATAGACTACCCAAACGATTTAATTGATACATATGTTGCTTATCGATTTATTCAAAAAGGATTCAACCCGGCAATGGGTTTTGTATCTCGTGGCGGAGTTCAGCAGCTAAGTTATAAATTTTCCTACTCTCCCAGAATTAACACTTGGGGAATAAAGAAATTACAGTTCGAACCGGCTTCACTAAATTTCTATTATGACGATAAGGGCAATTTGGAATCCTCATCTATTGAGATAGTTCCTTTAGCTTTTACAACAGAAAGCGGCGATGAAATAGAGATTGGCATTGAAAGGAGCTTCGACAATCCAAAGGAAGATTTTGAATTATTTGATGACACGAAAGTTTTAGCGGGCAAATATTGGTTCAATCAATATAGCCTTGGAATTGAAACATCACCGGGAAGAATTATATACAGTCACTTGAATTTTAGTACCGGAGAATTTTATAATGGAACCAGAAGCAGCGCTTCGGCTAATTTTACATTGTCGGCAAATAAAAATCTTACTTTAATGGGGGATTATTCCTTTAACACAATTTCTATAAACGGCTCTAAAATAAATACAAACGAAATTGGTACACGAGTAACATATAATTTTTCTACACGAATTCTCTCATCGCTGTTTGCGCAATGGAACAATGAATCGCACGAAATTAATTTGAATTACAGACTGAACTGGAAGCCAAAGTTAGGAAGCGATGTTTATCTTGTGCTAAACCAGCTTGTTTCAACAGATGGAAAAATTCAATCGAAAGATTTTGCCATTCTTGCAAAAGTTGTTTGGATGATAACAATTTGATTTAAATCAAACCCGGTTTGCCATTTACATAAACATAAACCTATTTTGCTTTCAAAATGAAAACAACCGATTTAGTAAAAGTATTTTTAGGAATTTTTAAAAAACCCTATTTAAAAGTTCCTATGTTATATATGCTCTTTGGAGTACTATGGATATTTTTCTCCGATCGAATAATTCAGCCGTTGGCGGGCTCATCTAATATCTTAACCAAACTGCAAACCTATAAAGGATGGTTTTTTATAGTTATTACAACCATTCTGCTATTTGGATTAATAAGAAGATCCTACTTACGCTTACTGGAAAGAGAAAAAGAAAAGGAAAGGATATACTTTGCAACCATGGGCGCTGTACAGCATGTTCTTAATAACTTCTTAAACAAGATGGAGTACTTTAAAATGGAAGCCGAGGAGTCGGGGGCTTTTTCGAAAGAAACCATGGACTTATACTCGAACGTAATTAAAGAAACAAGCGGCGAAATACAAAACCTTAGTAATCTAAAAGATATAACGGAAGAAAAAATTAATAACATTGTTCACAAAAAAATTATTTAATACTTGCAAGCCTATTCTTTTCATCCACAAAAACTACTGTTGGACTTAGTTGGTCAATCTCTTTCTCATCAATAATTCCATAGCACGCAATAATAATTAAGTCACCCTGCTGTACTTTTCGTGCGGCTGCGCCATTTAGCGAAATTTCTCCATCTGAACCTGGAATTACATAAGTGGCAAAACGCTCTCCATTATTAATGTTGTAAATTTCTACTCTTTCGTAAGGATGCATATTTGCCTTGGTAATTAGTTTAGTGTCTATTGCAATACTTCCTTCGTAATTTAAATCTGCGCCTGTAACAGTAGCTCTGTGAATTTTTGATTTTAAAACATGTATTTGCATTTGCTATCCTATTGTCGTTATATGAATAAAGCTGAAGTGAATTTTATTGAACCGCTACAACCACGCTTGTTATTAATAGTAAAAATGAAACCGGGGCCCAAATATTTCTTTCTTTTTTGCTTGGAGTAATTGAATTTAATACAGCGCTAACAAAAGAAAAAACAACCACAAACCAAATAGCTGTTTTAGAAAATGAAAACCAATCGCCAAATATTAAAGATGCCCTAGTAAGTACAATTACAGCTATTAATAACAAAACAATAATTTGAAATAAACAAACCATTCTAATTGCCGCCGGCAATTTGCCTGGATATTTTCCTCCCATGGCATACTGCCCCCAGGGTTTTCCAATTGCAAGAGCAAATTGAAATAAAATTACAAATGCAATTGCGGCGCAAAAAACAATAGCACTAAAAATCATTTCCTCATCCTAGTTGTTGTTAAACTTGAAGGCAAAGTACAATCCCTTAAGCACAAAGTCGGGGATTATTTCATCAAACAAATTATGACTTGCAAAGAGATGAGAAAACCCACCTGTTCCAACCACAACCGGTTTGATATCTCCGAATGCTTCTTTTGTAATTCGGGAGGTAATTTCTTTTATCATTCCTATTTGCCCAAAGTATAAACCGGATTGAATACTTTCGCGTGTGGATTTGCCAACAACTTTATCGGGAATTGAAATGTCTACCAATGGAAGACGAGCAGTATTGCTTTCCAAAGCTTCAACGCTTGTTTTAATTCCGGGAATTATTGCGCCTCCCAAATATTCCTTTTCTTTATTTATAACATCAAATGTGGTGGCGGTGCCAAAATCTATTACAATGCAGTTTTTGTTTGGGTAAAGTGTGTTGGCCGCAATTGCGTTTGCAATTCTGTCTGCGCCAACTTCCAACGGATTGTTATACTTTATTTTCAATCCGGTTTTTACTCCGGCCTGCAAAATAAAAGGATCTATATTAAAATATTTTATGCATCCGTTTCTTATTGAATAAACTACATCCGGCACAACAGAGCAGAGAGCAATGTTCTTAATTTCTTTGGGATTTATGTTGTTTTCGCGCAGAACAGAACGGAGAAAAATTCCAATCTCATCGGATGAGCCATGCCCTTTTGTGGACTTACGGAATTGAAGCGCCAAAAAATCCCCGCTGTAAACGCCCCCATAAATTTGTGTATTTCCAATATCAAGACACAATAACATAAAGCCTCCAATTAATTATTTAAGTAGAATATTTTCAATTGATAAAGCAAGAGTATCCGCACTTAATGCCCGCGCTATTTCTTCTTGCGAATTATAAATAATAAAATCTGTTTGAGTATCGTTTGTTTGGCGGTCGTACAAGCTGTTAAGCACAACAAAATTTGCAGAGGAATGCTGAAATAAATTTTGTACATCATGCATGGAATCCTCTTTGTGTTTTGATGTTAGCTTAAAGGCAACCAAAATAATCTTTTGGTTTTTTGATGAAGACTTAATCTTATCAACAAGCTTGTAAGTGGGTTTTAAATTAAACATCACTTCGCCAGCTTGAGATGATATTTTCTCTTCCAGCGGCGCACTAACTGTTTTTTTGTCAATTGTAATTTTATCTAATGTAAAATCGCTAACGGCGGCAAGATGAATTACGGCATCATATTCGTTAGATGACAGCAGTTGAAATAATTTTTGTTCAAGATTGGCAAAATCCGAAAATAATTCCTTTTGGTACTCCCCTTGCGGCGACATTGAATTAATGGATTGTAAAAACGTAATGCTATGCTTGTTTTGAATAAAGTAATTGGCAATTGCGGCACCCGTTTTTCCGGTGCTCATATTTGTTATAAAACGCACTCCATCAATGCTTTCACGTGTTCCTCCGGATGTGATAAGAATTTTCAGCTTTTTCTTTTCCACTTTATTTAAGGAGCTTTTAATGTGTTCAATAATTTTTTCGGGTTCCAGCAGTTTTCCTTTTCCAATATCACCGCAGGCTAGGTAACCTTCTGCCGTTGGCAAAACATTTATACCCCAGCTTTCAAGTTTTGTAATTGCACTTTGAGTTGCCGGATGATTAAACATAGCGGTATTCATTGCTGGAGCAATTAAATAAGGTTTGCTAAAATTGTGTGCTAGAAAAAGTGAAGTGACAAGATTATCTGCAATTCCGGAAGCAAACTTGTTAATTGTATTTGCAGAAGCGGGGCAAAGAATTGTAAGATCTGCCCACTTAACAAGATTTATATGACTCATCATTTTTCCGGTTTCGTACTGATCTACATAAACCGGTTTGCCTGTAAGTCCTTCCAAAGTTGCTTTGCCAATAAACTCCAAAGCATAATTTGTTGCAACGGTTTGTACTTCGCACCCGCTTTGAATAAGATTAGAAATTATAATTGCGCTTTTGTAAGCAGCAATTGAGCCGCTTATTTTAAATAAGATTTTAGATTTGCACATTGTCTATTAACCTTACGTTGCCAATAAAAACCGCACCATACCGGCGGTTGTTTATGTCTGTTATGTAATCTACCTTAATTCCGGCAGCTTCCAGTTTCTGCTTTGCTTCATTCACAGAGATATTCTGCTTTAGAATTTGAGGGAAGAGTTTAGCAAGCTCTCTTTCCGTTGGTGCAAGTCTTGTATTACGCGAGCTTAATGCAAGTCCATCGTAGTCTCTAATTGTTGGGCAAGCAATAATTTCCGTCTTCATAAAAAATGCTTTTGCCATTCCCTCAATTAATTTTAATTGTTGATAATCCTTTTCTCCAAAGTAGGCTCTATCTGCATCAACAATATTAAACAGTTTCATTACAACAGTTAACACTCCATCAAAATGGCCGGGACGCGAAGCTCCGCACAATAATTTGCTGAAATCATCTTCGGTAACTTTGTAAGCGTAGTTATCGGGATAAATTGAATCATATTCAGGAAATAATAAATAGTCAGCGCCGGCGTTGCTTATCATTTCCAAATCTTCGTCAAATGTTTTTGGGTAATTTGTTAAATCGCTCTTATCGTTAAATTGAGTAGGGTTTACAAACACACTTACAACGGTAATGTTGTTTTCAGTAACACTTCTATCAATTAAAGACTTATGCCCTGCGTGCAAAGCCCCCATTGTCGGCACAAAACCAATAGTTTTGCTTTTAAACTCGCCGCTTGCTCTAAGCTCTTTCCACTTTTCAATTTCATTTATCACTTTTGTCATTAGTAGCTTTCCTTATCGTTTGGAAATTTTTTCTCGGTAACATCTAAATGATAATTGTTAATGGCATTCTTAAATACTTCGAACCCATTAAAATATTTTCGTAAAAATTTTGGCTGGAATTCCTTTGATAATCCAAGCATGTCTTGTAATACAAGAACCTGTCCAGAAGTATGCGGACCGGCGCCAATTCCAATAGTAGGAATGTTAATGCTATGTGTTATTCTTTCGGCTAATTCAGAAGGAATTAATTCCAGCACAATAGAAAAACATCCCGCCTCTTCCAAACTTTTTGCATCGTTAAGAATTTTAATTGCTGCATCATCTTCCTTTCCCTGCAGTCTAAATCCACCAAACTGATTGACGCTTTGCGGGGTTAAACCTAAATGTCCCATTACCGGAACCCCCGAATCTGCAATGTGCTTAATAATTTCAAGCGAAGAACCAGCCCCTTCAATTTTAACAGCATTGGCGCCCGCTTTAATTAATTTATCTGTGCACTCAATTGCATGTTCAACAGATTTGCGATGCGCTAGAAAAGGAAAATCCGCAATCAAAAATTTATTTTGCAATCCTTTGTGAACTGCGGCAACATGAGCCATCATCATTGCTACATCAGCATTAACAGTAGTTGAAAAACCATGCATAACCATCGCTGCGCTGTCGCCAACCAAAACCGCATCAATGTCTGTTTCGTTAATTATAGATGCCGACCAAAAATCGTAACAGGTAATAACAGAAATTGGCTTACCGCAATTTTTATGCTTTGCAAATTCATCAACACTTTTCATTTTCTAATCCGCTTTTATATAAATCAACAAACGCCTGGTAAATGTTTTTAAATGGATCCCCTTCCAGACTTAAAATATTGCTGCTAATTACATTCTCATCCTTTCGAACCAAAGGACCGGTTAAAGGAGTTTGCATATTTTGTAGATTGGCCGTAATGGCGTTCAAATATGGAAAGGAAGATTCCTTTGGAATAGAGAATTTATTTTCAAGAGCATTAAAGAAATTTTGCCATAGGATAGTTGAAAAATTTCCGGCCATAACACACCAAGCATGGTATAGTGCTTTCTGTTCAGAGGCTATTTGAAAATTATTGTTTTGCAAAGAGGGAAAGAGTTCGCTAAAAGGCTTTCTATTCTTTTCGGTAATAAAATAAATTTCTTTATACTTATCCATTCCATATAAGTCATCTGCAAAAGACATTAACGGATGAGCGCTTTCGGCTATTGGAGTAGAAAGAGATCCCGAGCAGTGAATCCATATTGCACTGGGTTTAGCAGATGATTTATTTCTAGATATGAACTGTTCTATTTCATCATCTTTTATCAAAACAATAATCCTATCTGCTTTATAAGCGCAAATAGAAAAATCGGTTTTTAAATTTCGATGCCACAATAGGAAAGGAATATTTAATAAATAGAAATAATGCTGAAGGTGTTTAGATAGCCGGCCATTACCGACAAATAGATATGTTAACTTTTCATTCATTTTAGGGTACCTGTCCAAAGGATCAAGTCCAATTTTTATTTAGATTCATTATTAAAAGTAGCCTTCTATAAAGATAGGCTCAATTGCAATTCAAAAATAGGCTTAATGATTCACATATCAAAAAAATATATGCTGCTTATTGAATTAAGGCACCGCTTTGCTTTAACAAATCTCTTTCGCTCATTTTAGCATTGAACATGGCGGTTGAAAGACGGCTTTGCGCGGTAACATAATTTCTTTGCACATCCCGGAATTCAATAGGAGAAAGTGAGCCAAGCTTTAACTGCTCAATTGCCAAATCCAAATTTTCTTTAGAGATGGTTACGTTTTCCTCTTCCAGTTTTAATATTTCCAAATTCTTTGTATAATTTTTGTAAGCAATCAATAAGTTTGCCTCCACATTCGACTTTGCCTGAAGAAGCCTAAGTTCATTTTTATCCAAAGAGATTATAGCGTTTTGATATTGAAGCTGTGTATTAAATCCATTAAACAAATTCCAAGATAAGCTTAGTCCGTAATTATATCCGTTGCTTGTATATCTGGTTTGCGAACCGTTTGGATAGCCGGTGTTGGAATAATTATAACCTGTATTAAATGTAATTTTAGGAAAGTAGTCGCCACGCGTAAAATCTATATCGTAAGAAGCGGCAGCTTTATTCTTTTCTGCCTGAAGAATTTCGGAATTATTTGTAAATGCGGCCTCTTTCAATTTATTGTATAGCAGCCCCTCTTTAATATCCATTCCCTCATCAACATCAAAATCGTCGGCAATGCTTCTCGCAAGCAATCCATTTAAATATGTTTTAAGACTGTTGAGCGCTGCTTCTTGCGTTAGAAGATTTGATTTGTCGGCATTCAAATCTGCTTTAGCTCTTAACACATCTAATTTTGAAGCGGAGCCAACTGTAAACTTTTCTTCGGTAATACGTGTGCGCTCTTCGCTAACGGCAATGGCTTCTTTAGCAACTTGAAAATTATATTTTTGCTTAACAATGTCGAAGTAGGTTCTAATTACATCTGAAATTGAAGATTCTATTTGAGTACGCAATTTAATTTGGCCAAGCTCCTGCAGCTCTTTCAATTTAGAAAGAGAGATGAACATTTTCATTCCGTCAAACAGAGTCCAGCTTAACGAAATTCCCCCGCTCATATAATTAGAAGTAACGTCAGAATTCTCCGAGCTGGTTCCGTCGGAAAATTCCTGCTTAGTGTTGTTAACGGTTTTTGTAACCGATCCCGAAACATCCACTTTTGGCAACAACCCTGCGTTACCCAAAGAATAATTATTGCCGCTAATTTCCATATCCCCTTTGGCAACAAGAATATCGTAATTGTTTTTAAGAGCAATTGAAATAGCTTCTTTAATAGAGAGCTTTTGCTGCGCGTTTATGTTCACATTTAAAAGCAGAACTATAGAGGCAAAGCCTACACAAAAAATATTTTTATTCATCATTTTTTTTCTCTTCTGATGTAACATTTGAAACACTCTTGGTTTTTTCGGAGAAGTAAGTATAAATAGATGGTATAACAAACAAAGTTAATAAGGTGCTAAACAGTAAACCTCCAATAACCGCAATGCCCATGGAAACACGGCTTTCGGCGCCGGCGCCAAGAGCTAGAGCAATTGGAGCGGTACCCAAAATTGTTGAAAGGGTGGTCATTAAAATTGGTCTTAGTCTCGAAACGGCAGCTTCTCTTACCGCTTGAACAATTTCGATACCCTGAGATTTTTTTTGATTGGCAAACTCAACAATTAAAATTCCATTCTTAGTTACTATTCCTATTAGCATTACAAGTCCAATATTGCTGAATATGTTCATCGTTTTGTCGAAAAGAAAAAGGGAAATAAAAGCACCCGAGACGGCAAGTGGCACGGTGAACATAATTATAAATGGATCGCGAAAACTTTCGAACTGAGCGGCCAAAATAAGATAAAGAAGAACAAGGGCCAGCAAAAAGGTAAATAGCAAACTGGATGAGCTTTCAACAAAGTCTTTTGATGTGCCGGTTAATGCTGTAGAAAAAGATTCATCCAAAACTTTGTCTGCAATTTTATCCATTGCTTTAATGCCATCTCCAATTGTATTGCCCGGAGATAAGCTTGCCGAAAAAGTTGCCGAAACGTAACGGTTAAAACGATACAATTGTGGCGGAGTACTTTGTGTTTTCAAAGTTATAAAATTATCAAGCTGAATCAACTCCCCTTTTCGGGTCTTTACATATAAGGTTTGTAAATCCACCGGCTTGCTTCGGTATTCCTTTTCGAGCTGACCAATAATTTGATACTGCTTTCCATCCATAATAAAAAATCCGTAACGCTGACCGCTGAATGCAAATTGAAGAGTTTGGGCAATATCAACAACAGCAACACCAAGCTCTCGGGCTTTTGCTCTATCAATTTCAAGAACCAATTCCGGCTTACTAAATTTTAAGTTAACATCAACCTGAGCAAAGGCTTCTTCTTTTCTTGCTTCTTCTAAAAATTGAGGAATAACTTCTCTTAGTTTTTCTAGTGTTGGAGCTTGAATAACATACTGAACAGGAAGTCCGCCCCCCCCTCGCTGAGTTCCAATTGTTTGTGCCTGAGTAACAAAAGTTCTTCCATCGCTAAGCTTATTAACTTCGCGTGTAAGATCTTCCGAAAGTTTTTGCTGCGAGCGGTTTCTGTTCTTTGGATCGACGAGCGATAATCTTATAAATCCTGAATTTGTTGCGCCGCCCCCGCCACCCATTCCAACACCCATCATTAAAGATTCCGTTTCGGGAGCTTTTTTTACTATTAGCTCATTTAGTCTTTCTAAAAAATCGTAAGTAAAATTGTACGAAGAACCCTCGGGTGTTGTAGTGCTAATTCTAATTTCATTTCTATCTTCGTATGGTGCCAGTTCGGATGGAATTAATGGCATTAGAATAACTATTAATCCAATGGAAACAATCATAATAACAAAACCAAGCCAGCGTCTTTTTAAGAAGGAGGCGAGAATTTTGTCGTAGCCGGAAATCATCGCAACAAAAAATGGTTCGGACCATACATAAAATTTACTGTGATGCGCTTTTCTTTTAATAATTCGTGAACTAAGCATTGGCGTAAGAGTTAACGCTACAAATGCCGAGATTAATACAGATCCTGCAATTACAATTCCAAACTCTCTAAAAAGTCTTCCGGTCATTCCCTCTAAAAATATAATAGGAAGAAAAACTACCGCTAAGGCAACCGTTGTAGAAATTATGGCAAAAAAGATTTCGGAGGAACCTTTCATTCCGGCTTCAACAGGATCCATTCCATCTTCAATCTTTTTATAAATGTTTTCCAATACCACAATGGCGTCGTCTACAACCAATCCAATTGCAAGAACAATTCCCAATAAAGTTAGTACGTTAATTGTAAAGTTGGCAAAGTACATTATAAAGAATGCGCCAATAAGAGAAATTGGAATGGCAAGGATTGGAATAATGGTTGTACGCCAGTCGCGCAAGAATAAAAAGATAATTAGAATTACCAAAATGAAAGCAATTATAATTGTCTCTTCTACCTCTTTAATGGAAAGGCGGATATATTTAGTGCCATCCAATCTTATTTCTGTTGTAATATCTTCAGGAATATCTTTTTTAATTTGTTCTAAACGTTTATAAGTTTCATCTGCAATTTCAATATGGTTCGATCCGGGTTGTGGAATTAACACAACGCTTATCATTGGTATTCCATCTATCTTTAAAATAGAGTATTCGTTTTCGGGGCCCAGTTCGGCATATCCAATATCGGATAGCCTTACAAATTGTCCTCGGTCTTCCTTAATAATAAGATTGTTAAACTCGAGCGGAGTAAACATTCTACCCTTTGTTCGAATTGTCAATTCTGTGGTTGCCCCTTCAATTTTTCCCGAAGGCAGTTCAACATTTTCGCTTGCCAACGCGCTTCTAATTTCCTGCGGAGAGACTTTAAAGGCCGCCATCTTTAGTGGATCGAGCCATATACGCATTGCATAACGCTTTTCTCCAAAGATTGATACCTGGCTTACACCGGGAATTGTCTGCAATCTTTCTTTATAAATATTGGATGCAAAGCTCGAAAGCTCTAAAAGATTTTTTGTATCGCTCTTTAAAGTAATGTACATAATGGGGTTTGCGTCTGCATCGGTTTTTGTAACAACCGGAGGATTTGCATCGGGAGGGAGGTTAGAAATTGACCTTGAGACGCGATCTCTAACATCGTTAGCGGCATCTTCCATATCAACATCAACATTGAATTCAACTGTAATATTACTTCTTCCGTCTCGGCTAACCGAAGTTATTGAACGGATTCCGGGAATACCATTAATATTTTCTTCCAATGGTTCTGTTATTTGGCTTTCAATAATATCTGCGTTAGCTCCAACGTAAGAAACACCAACAGAAATAATTGGGGGGTCAATACTTGGAAATTCGCGTACGCCTAAATAAGTATAACCAATTACACCAAGCAACATAATGGTTAAAGACATAACAATAGAAAGAACCGGTCTGCGTATACTTAATGATGAAAGACTCATGTATAATTCTCAAATTTTTAAAACAGCTTCTATAATTCAATTGATTAGTATTGTTTTTCTTTTTGTTGGTTCATAATTCTTACTTTTGCTCTAGGTCTAATTTGCATTATGCCCGAAGTAATTACGGAATCTCCAACTTTCAGACCGCTTACAATCTGCACTTCTTCTTCTGTTCTAACACCGCTTTGAACTAAAACCGGAACGGCTGTTCCCTTTTTGTAAACAAAAACTCTTTCTCCTGTTATGTCTAAAGCCAGTGCTTGGGTTGGAACGGTTAAAGCATTCTTTATGTCGTCTAACGAAAGCTTAACATTTATTGAGGCGCCCGGAATTAATTCTCCTTTATCGTTCGGAGATATTCCTCTTACTAAAAGCGCCCTTGTTGCGGGATCTATCTTTGGTTCAATTGCGTAAATTTTTGCATTATACTGCTTGCCGCCAGGTGTGGTAATTACAATTGGATTTCCAACAGTAATGGAGCCGGCAAAGCGCTGAGGAATTGAAAAATCTATTTTAACCGGATTAAGATTTTGCAGAGTTGCAATTTTTGTTGATGTAGTTACATAACTTCCCTCGCTTACATAACGCAATCCAATTGTTCCATTAAACGGCGCATGTATTTCGGTCTTTTGAATAAGGGCTTTAATATTGTTTACATCTGCTTTGGCCGAGTTTAAATCGTTAAGCGCAATGTCGTAAGTCTCTTGGCTAATTCCATTTTTACTTAATAATGTTTTTTGCCTAAACTCTTTATCCTGTGCAAGCTGCTGTTTAATCTCGGCTTTTTGCAGTTGTGCCTGCAAGTCCGCATCGTTTACTTTTACAAGCAAATCCCCTTTTGTAACCTTCATTCCCTCTTTAAATAAAATGCTGGTTATTTTACCGGACACTTCAGGTCTTAACTCAACCTCTTCGTTGCTTAATATAGAACCGGTTATATTTATTGTGTTTGTAAAGGATTTTGGGGTCATAATTTTAATTGTTACCGGAACAATTCCCCCCCTTCGGCCTCCTGTTGCGGCAGGTCCCTCTTCAACTTTATCCGATTTTAATTTTGGAATAATTATTACCGCCAGCACTATTAATATAAATCCGGCAATCGAAAAATTTCTAATCAGCTTGTTATTCATATAACATCTGTCCGTATATTGATTTTAATTTTGTTTGTTAGGCTAAAAATAACAAATATCATTGTTAATTAGATAAGCATTTGTTTAACAGTTACCCATTCTTAAACAAATGTATCTATATTAAAGTTTAATGGCTGTTATCAATCTATAAACATTTGTAAGTTTGATTAATAAAAAATCTCTTTTAATGAAAAACTTTATTCTTCTTCTCTCAATTCTTTGTGGAATACTTTTGCCATACGGAAAAGAGTATGTGTTTCTTATTAGGTATTTGTTAATAGTAATGTTGTTTTTTGCGTTTCTTGATATAAAGCTTAATTTCAGTATAATCCAAAAAAGCCATTTTTATATTCTTGTAATTATTATCTCAACAGCAATTTTCCTTTTTTTAATTATCAATCAATTCAATCACGATTTAGCTCAAGCTGCATTTATAACAGCAATAGCACCAACAGCAATTGCGGCTCCGGTTATAATAAGTCTAAAAAAGAAAAAAGTTGAATATGTTATTCTCTCTCTTCTTATAAACAATTTTGTAATAGCGCTCCTAATTCCATTTCTTTTGCCAAACATTGTTAGGGGAACAAATGTAATTACTATAGAAGCGGTGCTTATGCCGGTTATTATTACAATTGCTTCACCTTTTGTTGCGGCAAATTTAGTTAAACGTGCAACCCCAAAGCTGTGGCAAAAATTGGTATCATGGAAAGATTATTCTTTCTACATCTTGGTAATAAATATATACTTAGCGGTTTCCGATGCCTTTACATATATAAAAAGTGAAATGTCTTCTAACTTGGCAATTGTTTTTATTATCGGATTAATTTCGGCAGCCCTTTGCATTATTAATTTTTCTTTAGGCTGGTTTTTAGGAGGGAAACATTATCCGGCCGAGGCAAGCCAGTCTTTAGGGCAGAAGAATAATGCTTTTGTAATTTGGATATCAACAACATTTATGAATCCATTGGCTACTTTAGGACCCGTGTTCTATATCCTTTTCCAAAACATTTATATATCGTGGGAGCTATACCGCTACAAAAAAGAATCTTCGGAAAAAAAAAGCATGTCTATATAAATCTACAATTCCATATACAAAATTAAACTCACTAAATGCCTCTTGTGTAAAAACACTCTTTAATGGAAGAATAATGTTGGCACTATGATTGACTTATATCACAATTATGATACAAAAGGGTGATATAGATATGAAAAAGCTATTTTTAATTATCGCAATTACACTACTTGGATTGCTTTTGGGTGCCTGCTCTTCGGCTACATATTTTGGAGTTAAATCCGTAGATAATGAAGTTAGCAGCTACAAAGGAAAAGAAGTAGTTACAAAAGAGGATTCCTCTTTAACAGTTTCTTTGGAATTCGACGGCCAATCGGAAGGATCGTTAATGTTCTACGTTTATGTTAAGAACAACAGTAATTCCTCAGTTCGAATAGATCCTAAAGAGATCTTCTTTGAGGTAACCGACAAGGAATTTTATCCTTTGGATATAAAACCGAGCTATGCAATAGATCCAGAAAGGGAAATTTCTCACATTAACAAAGAAATGAAAAGCCGTGAATCTTGGCATAATGTAGCTCAAGGCTTAAATGTTGTATTCGGGCTGGCAAGCATAATTTCTGATGCCTCAAGCAATCATAGAAACCGAAACAAAGGGCACGAGATAGCTAAAGATATTGCCGTAACAGTATCGAATGCGGTTGGTGAAAAGATTAATTACGATATGGATATTAACGAAATGGAGAAGAGAAAAGAGTTCTGGAAAAATGAAGTGCTTCGAATAACGGACTTATATCATGGTGAAAGCATTGGAGGATTGGTGTTTCTTCCAATAAACCCAAAGGCAAAATACTTACGCGTGATATTTCCTATTGAAAATAAGGATTACGAATTCCTATACAAGCAATACAAATTGAAATAGAATGCAAACTTAACTTTAGAGAGGCTTTAATAAATTTATTAGAGCCTCTTTTATTTTAAGACCCCATGCCTTATTTTGTGCTAAACAAATTGAAAGGGCTTTCAATGAAGAAAGCGGTAAAAATTATACTATCTATAGTTGGTTTTTTATCCTTTTGTATTGCCGCGTTCCTAATCTATTTCTATTCCTCTTATCCTAATGTTGATCCTCCCTCAAATGAAACGGTTAAAATAACTCATGCAAGGTTCGAAAGGGGAAAGTACCTGGCCAACCACGTTACGGTTTGTTTGGATTGTCACTCTACACGTGATTGGACAAAGCTTTCTGGACCTCCAATTGCAGGAACAACCGGAAAGGGGGGGGATTATTTTGATGAAGCAAACGCGGGAATTCCTGGAAAGTTATTTGCCAGTAATATTACTCCGGCAGGAATTGGAAATTACACCGATGGTGAATTAATGAGGACAATTACAAATGGAGTAACAAAAGAAAACAGGGCTTTATTTCCCCTTATGCCCTATTTATCCTACAACAAGTTAACAAAAGAAGACCTTGTTTCAATTGTTGCTTATATTCGGTCTCTTCCTAGAATTGAAAATAAAACAGAACAAAGCTCGCTTAACTTTCCACTTAATTTAATAGTAAAGACAATTCCTCCAAGGAGTTATGTTCCTAGTCCCGAACCAAATAAAAATAATCCAGCTGAGTATGGAAAATATTTGGTTACAATTGGAGGCTGTTTCGATTGCCACACACAGCAAATTAAAGGGGAATTTCAAATGAATAAAGCGTTCGCCGGTGGATTCGAATTCAAATTTCCAGGAGGAACTACAAGAAGCGCAAACATTACTCCACACACACAAACCGGAATTGGCTTGTGGTCGGAAGAACAATTTGTACAAAGATTCAAAGTAATGAACCCAGATAGCAATTTAATTGCATCTGTTGATCCAAAAGATTTTAATACTCCAATGCCATGGACAATGTATTCCGGAATGACAAGAGAGGATTTAAAATCTATTTATGCTTATCTAAAAACACTCAAGCCAATTTACAATCAAGTGGAAAGATTTACCCCGACCAAATAATATTTTGCCCTGCATTTAAGCGGGGCTTTATTATTTTTCATCAACAAATTAAATTTTATGGAAAACATTCTTTATCCTCTTCTGCTTTTTGTAATTGGTATTTTGGCCGCCATTATTAATGTTAATGCAGGGGGAGGCTCATCCTTTACATTGCCCGTTTTAATTTTTATGGGACTTGATTCCGTTACGGCAAATGGCACAAACCGAATTGCAATTCTAATGCAAAACATAACATCGGTTTATGCATTTAAGCAGGAACGGTTCGATCAATTTAAACTCAGCTGGAAGCTTTCGTTATTAACATTACCTGGTGCAGTTATAGGAGCGTTTACAGCCTTGAAAATGGATGACGAATTATTTCAAAAAGTTCTTGGCGTTATAATGATTCTAATTGTTCTTACAATAATCTTTCCTTCTAAAAAACTGCTTGTTACAAACGATTCCGAAAACAAAAAATTATCTCTTCCGGTAATACTAAGTTTTATTGCAATTGGTTTTTACGGGGGAATAATTCAGGTGGGTATTGGATTTTTATTAATGGGAGTGTTAAATAAAATTATGAAGTTCAGCTTAATTTATGTTAACATGCATAAAGTGTTTGTTGTGTTTATTCTTACCATTCCGGCATTATTAATATTTATTGTTTCGGGAAAAATTAACTGGTATTACGGACTTAGCCTTGGTGTTGGCAACGCAATTGGTGGATGGTGGGCAACAAAAATATCTATTATAAAGGGGGAAAAGTTTATTAAAGATGTTTTAGCCATTGCCATCCTTTTGATGGCGTTAAAACTATTCGGCATTTTTTAACCCACGGAATATTCCGTGGGATTGCAAAAAATTTTTAATAAAGAAATTTACCCACTCTATCTAATCTAATAGAGGCAACTAAATTAAAGAACTCGGAAAAGGGAATATCACTATCCCAACTAAAGTATACAAACATTGGTTTGCCAACAATATTTTTGCGTGGTACAAATCCCCAGTAACGGCTGTCTAAACTGTTATCACGGTTATCGCCAACCATAAAGTAGCAGTCGTTCTTAACAGTATATTCTTTTGCTTCGGCTCCATTTATTAAAACATTTTCACCGCTAAGAGTTACAACTTCTTTCCCAAACTCTCTGTTAATAAATGTTTTCCATTCTTCAACATTTTCTTTGTTCAAACTAATTACATCTCCTTCTTTTGGAACCACAAGTGGACCATAATTGTCGGCGTTCCATTTTTTGTTTTTAGGAAATATGCCTTCCTCTATGTAGCTAGCCGGCAATGTAAAATCTCGCTCGTAATTAATATGCTGCGGAATTTTGAATTCCTTTCCATTCACAAAAAGAACCCGATCGATTATTTGTATTGTATCGCCGGGAGTTCCAACACATCTCTTAACATAGTTTTCAATTTTAGAATTTTTTATTTCATCACGCATTCCGGGAAATTCAAAAATTACAATATCGTTTTTTTCAGGATCTCCCCATTTAAATAATGTGGTATGAGGCAGTTCAATATCTGTATAGGGAATGTTTCGAGGAGTAGTAAGTTCAAAAGCCAATTTGTTGTTCAGTGTCCAATCTCCAACCCTAATTGTGGTTTCCATAGATCCAGTAGGAACGCGCGACCCCTGAATTAATGAAGAGGTAATAATTAATAAAATAGCGGCAAGCCTTCCATATTCTTTTAATAACCTCTTGACTGTTTGCCAATTAAGCTTTTCTTTAAGGGTGCTGTTTTGCTTTTTCATTATGTAATTCTTTTTAATAATTGTGACGTTTATAGTCCTTGGCAAACAAAAAAGTTTCGAACTAAATGAACTTTGATAAACATATTAGACTAGACAATGCCATTCTTCAGCGTGTGGACTTTCCCAACAACACTCCAGGCATAACCGTATATATAAAAAGGATTGATCTAGTTCACCCATTTATCTCGGGCAATAAGTGGTTTAAGCAAAAATATAATTTGATAAAGGCTCGTCAAGATGGATATGAAACATTGCTGAGTTTTGGAGGCGCATATTCAAATCACATTCACGCACTGGCTTCTTCGGGAAGTGTTTTTGGATTCAATACTATTGCGCTAATTCGAGGCGAAGAACATTTACCTTTGAATCCTACCTTAAGTTTTGCCGCCGGGGAGGGAATGAATCTATTCTATATTAATAGAGGCGATTATAGAAAAAAACACTTACCCGAATTTGCCGAATGGGTTAAAGAGAAATTTGGAAATGTTTACATTATCCCCGAAGGAGGAACAAATTCTTTAGCCGTAAAAGGGTGCGCCGAAATTCCCGGTTTAATAGAAACAGAATATGATGTTTTATGTACGCCATGCGGAACCGCCGGAACTATATCCGGATTAATAGCGGGATTAAAGGGGGAAAAGCAGGTTGTTGGATTTTCGGTGTTACGCGGCGGCGCCTTTTTGGTTAAGGAAGCCGAAAGCTTAGCTAAACAATTTTCGGGGGAAACATATTCTAACTGGTCAATCAATTTAGATTATCATTGCGGCGGTTACGCAAAAATTAACAGCGAACTTGCTCAATTTATTTATCAGTTTGAAGAAATAAACAATATTCTTTTGGATCCGGTTTACACCGGAAAGATGATGTTTGGAATTTACGATTTGGCAAGAAGGGGATATTGGGGTGAAGATAAAACCATTGTTGCCCTTCATACCGGAGGTTTGCAGGGAGTTGAGGGAATGAAAGATAAATTGAAAAAGTTCTTAATAAGAATCTAACAGATGCTTGGAGGCTTCTATAAAATTTTGCTATTTGACCGATAATAAAAGAAAAATTTAATAATGAATGTAAAAATTGACAGTGGGCAAATAGCAAACATCTTTAAAGCACTCAACGCGGTTTCTAAAGAAAAGCCTGCCGAAATTAAATCTTTTAAAGAAACAGTACTTTCCGATTTGAAGGAAATTTCTCGAGACGCACAAAACCTTAAAGGAGTTGACGCGGAAAATTCCAACATAACAATAAATCAAGATGTAATTAATTACGCAGTTGCTTTTCATATTAATCAGCAGATATTAGTAAACGCCGAAGGCTCGGTTAATAAAGAAGAAAAATTACTCGAAGTGGTTTTTAGTCATACATTTTTTAGAGATGTGGCAGACGAGGGAAGACTTGTTTCGAAGAAGTATGAATTCAATTTACGGATGAGCGCAAACTTTGAGGAAACTGTTTTGTTAACTCAAAGGAACGAACATGAAGACATAATTACATTTGTTCAAAGATTAATAGGGGTAATTTTCGATTCGCTTAACGATGAATCGAATTCGTTAAAGACAATTCTTTTAGATAAGCGCGCCTTTGATGAAATTGTTAAGCAAGATTATCAAAATTTGGCTAACGTGCTTCAGTCTTTGCTGGGGGCGGTATTCTCTCTTGTTAAGTATAAAGAGTTAAACAATAGCAAGAATAAGGTTGGAGTTATTGCGCGACCCGATTTGGAAGAGAGAATAGTTAAGGAGTATGTTGTTAAAAAAATAAATTCTCTTACAATCGAAATAAATGAAGGTGATCAATCAATTCCGCAGAACACAAATAGGTTTGCCCAATAACCATTCGTTTTTTACTCTCAGATTAATTTACATCCACTTCACTTTACGATATAAAAGTTTCGCAGTAAATCAGTATTTTTATTTCGTGTAATTCTTAATTGTATATATAAACGCAAAGGTGAACTATGGGAAATATTCTGAAAAAAGAGGAAATGCAAAGCATAATAAAAAGAATTGAAGGTTTAGAAGAGGGGAGTAAAAGGCTTTGGGGAAAAATGAATGTTAACGAAATGATTTGTCATTGTTCCGATCAAATTAAAATGGCTGCCGGAATTATTCCAACAAGATTTATAGGAAATTTTATATCCAAGACTTTACTAAAATGGTTGATTATGGGAGGGATGCCGGCACCCAAAGGGAAAGTGGAAACAGTTAGGGAATTGAAGCAGGGAAAAGGGGGAACAAAACCGGTTGATTTCGAAAAAGATAGAGCAGGTTTAATAAATCTTGTTGCAGATTTTGATAAGCTATATATAGATGGATTATTTGTTGTTCATCCGGCGTTTGGAAAGATGAATAAGCGTCAATGGGGAAAACTATGTTATGCCCATTTGGATCATCACTTAAAACAATTCGGAAGGTAGTTTTTAATTCTGTCAAATTACGCTATAAAATGAGTTGGTAATTTGGAATTATTATTCTTCGAATTCTGTTTAACCATGTACAAAAGATCTTGAGTATATACCATACTATTGAATTGTTATAAAGCTCGTCAATTGTTATCTTTAAATTAACATCATACATTTAGATTATGTTTTATTGTAACAATATGGTCAAATATATATTTGGAGAAGTTATGAAAATTAAGTTGTTGCTCTCGCTGGTTTTTTGTTCCTATGTGTTAATGGCGCAGAGCAGTCAAGATAAATCTGTTTTCTCGGAATATGATGTTCCAAGATTAAGCCCAAAGGCTTTTGTTTCTCACACGGTGGGTTACACTTCAATAACAATTAATTATAGCCGGCCGGCAGCTATTAATAGAAAAATCTTCGGCGGCCTTGTACCATTCAACAAATTATGGAGAACCGGTGCAAACGAGGCAACTACAATTAAGTTTACAACAGATGTAACAATTAAGGGAAAAAAAATTGAAGCAGGAAATTATTCTCTATTTACAATACCCGGAGAAAAAGAATGGACAATTATTTTAAATAACGATGCTTACCAGTTTGGTGCCTTTAATTATAACGATTCCTTAGATGCTTACCGTTTTACTGTTACTCCAGAAAAGGCTCCCTTCGAAGAGAATATGCAATTCTCCTTTTCACAAATTGAATTTCAATCTGCAGTAATAAATCTTACTTGGGAAGAAACTAAGGTCTCGTTTAAGGTAGAGGTTGATGTATTAGAGCATGCTTATAATAAGATTAGAGAAGTATTAGCAAAAGCGGGTCCGGAACATTGGGAGCTTTATGTGTGGTGTGCGGATTATATTTGCGGGTATAATGTTTATTTAGATAAAGCATTAGCCTGGATAGATAGAGCAATAAATTTAAGCAAGGGGGATTACGAAGCCTATTACGTAAAGGCAAAGATTCTAGAAAAAATGGGAAGATCTAAAGAAGCATTAAGTGTTTTGGAAAAGAGTAGAATTGCCGGTAGAACAAGCAAGTTTTACGAGTATTATAAATTAGATATACTGGAAAATCTAATTAAACAAAAAAACAAATAACGTTGTTTAGTTACTAAATCAATCGAAAGGGAAAAAATGAAAAAAGTATTTGGCTTATTATTGTTAATAACCTCAATAAACTTTGCACAGCTCGATCTTCCACGAGTTAGTCCAAAGGCAACCTTAACACAAAATGTAGGTTATACAACAATTACAATTGAATATCACCGCCCATCCGTAAAGGGAAGAAACATCTGGTCGGACATTGTTCCTTTGGGAAAAGTTTGGCGTACCGGTGCAAACGACGCAACAACAATTCAGTTTTCGAGCGATGTTGTTATTGAAGGAAACAAAGTTCCGGCAGGAAAATATTCCATTTTTACAATTCCAAACAAAGATGAGTGGACTGTAATAATAAATAAAGTTGATAAACAGTGGGGCTCGAACAATTACGACGAAAAGCAGGATCTGCTTCGCTTTAATGTAAAAGCACACAGCTCAAGTTTTACAGAAACAATGTTATTTACCCTGAGTGATGTTACCCTTAGCTCGGCAAACGTAAATTTCTATTGGGAAAAAGTTCATATTGCTTTCAAAGTTGAAACAGAAGTTATGAGTGTTGCTTATCAAAAAATGAAAGAAGCAATGAGTAAAGCAAAGCCGGATCAATGGAGTCTTTTTAACAGCAGCGCTAATTTTGCAGCAGAAAACAATGTTTACCTAGATGAGGCTTTAAGCTGGACAGATAAAGCTTTGGAAATGGGTGGCACGTTTACTGTTTACTTGGTAAAAGCAAAAATCAATTTCAAAAAAGGTAATTATGCCGAAGCACTAAAGATGATTGATAAGACTAGAGAAGTAGGCAAAAACGAAAAGAACTTTGCCAACTATTCTGGAGATATTGATGCTTTGGAAAAACAGATTAAAGCAAAAATGAAATAATGCGGTTCCAATACCTTAATGAAAAAATTTGATATACCTGAGTTTTACAAAAGCTCAATAATTTCTAAAATAAAGGAACGGCGCCGGTTAGACGATCCGCGTAAAAAGGATTTTACTCCAACCAAATTAAATTTTGGAGCCGTGCAATTTAACGTTGCACGGCATTTTGGTTTTTGCTACGGAGTTGAAAACGCAATTGAAATAGCCTACAAAGCAATTGAAGAAAATCCAGGCAAAAGAATTTTTCTATTAAGTGAAATGATTCACAATCCGGGCGTTAATGCAGATTTATTAAACCGGGGTATAAAATTTATTCTTAGCACTTACGGAGAGCAGTTAATAGATTGGAACGAAATTACAAGCGAGGACGTGGTTATTATTCCCGCGTTCGGAACAACGTTGGAAGTTGAAAAACTTCTTATAGATAAAGGGGTCGATACTGTTAAATACAATACCACATGCCCATTTGTAGAAAAAGTTTGGAACCGCTCCGCAATTATTGGAAAAGAAAAATACTCAATAGTAATTCATGGCAAAGCAATTCACGAAGAAACCAGAGCAACATTTTCTCATGCAAGTATTAATGCCCCCTCTATTATTGTGCGGGATATAAACGAAGCTGAATTTTTATGCAAAGCAATTGCAAAAGAAATAAACGAGGAGGAGTTTTATACTTTTTTCGAGGGTAAGCTATCTAAAGGATTTAGTTTTGAAAATGATCTAAAAAAAATTGGAGTTGTTAATCAAACAACCATGCTGGCTTCCGAAACCGAGGAAATTGCAAATTGCCTTAAAAGCGCAATGCTAAAAAAGTATGGAGAAGAAAACCTTAAAGAACATTTTGCGGATACTAAAGACACCTTATGCTACGCTACAAACGATAATCAAACCGCAACAATAGCACTTATGAACGAACCGGCGGATTTTGCAATTGTAATTGGTGGGTACAACAGTTCTAACACATCGCACCTGGTGGAATTGCTGGAACAGAAACTTACCACCTTTTTTATTTCGGGCGCCAATAAAATTATCTCTTCAAACCAAATTCTTCATTTCGACCCACATACTCACTCAGAAAAGAGCAGCAACAATTTTATTCCGGATAAAGAACAAGTAACAATTGCAGTAACAAGCGGAGCTTCGTGCCCAGATTCTGTTGTGGATGAGGTGCTTAATAAAATACTTTCACTGTTCCCAAACATTAATAATACAAATCAAATTTTTAGCTAAGCTAAATCTGTTAAAGAACTGTATTCAGTATCAAACAATCTTCGGTACATTCTCATTGCGTAAGAGTCTGTTGATCCGCTAATGTAATCGCAAATCATTCTTGCCCTAACTTTTTTATCTTTCTCTTTGCGAACAAGTTTGTCGTTAAAGTCCGGCAAAATTTTAAAGTTGCCAAGTTTGGTTACGTAATTGCTTTCGAACATTGTAAAAATCTTTTCAATCATGCTGTCCCCCTTAAACTCAATTTGATGAAGAGCCGAGGAACGAAAAACTAAATCCACCGAAATTTGCTTGTAAATTTTTACCTGTTCTAAAATTTGTGGAGGAACAACAAGAACATATTTATAACGGTTGGTATGTTCATCCATAAAAGTTTTTCTTTCTTTCAAACTGCATGCGCGAATAAACTCTCCAATCTTAGCGCCAAACTTGGATTTATATTTTCCGGTTTTAATCCATCCAATAATCTCTTCTATAAGAAGGTTCTGATTATCGTTAAGCCTCATTTCTTTTTGCCACTGCGAAAGCTTGGCAATGTTAATAAATCCTCCCGATATGCTGTCTACCAAATCGTTAACCGCGTATGCTGTATCGTCTGCCCAATCCATTATTTGGCACTCGATGCTCTGAAATGAATTTATTTTGCCGGGTGTTTTGAATTTGTTTTTATAACCTTTTCCGCTAAAGACAAAATCGATATATCTTTTTCCTTCATTATAAATAAAATGATTATCGGGATTTTTAAAATCGCTGAAGGTTGCTTTGTATTTTAATATTCCATCTAAAAAAGCTCGTGTGGGATTCATTCCTCTGTAATGATCTTCGTCTCGGTAAAAAATATCTCCTACCAAACGAAGTGTTTGTCCGTTTCCTTCAAAGCCTCCATACTTTTTCATCAGTCTGTTCAAGGTTCTTTCTCCCGCATGGCCAAAGGGGGGATGACCAAGATCGTGGGCTAAACAGATTGCCTCCACCAAGTCGGGGTCTATAAAATAATTCTCGTTTAACAATTTCTTTTCTTTTGAAAGAAGCAAATTGCTAATGGCGCGTCCAATTTGAGCAACTTCAATGGAGTGAGTTAAGCGGGTACGGTAAAAATCGTATTCCCCGGGCAAAAAAACCTGGGTCTTTCCCTGAAGCCTTCTAAATTCGGAAGAATGAATAATTCTATCCCTATCTATTTGAAAAGGATTTCTATAGTCATTTTCCCGGTCACTCTTTTTTAACCGTTCGAAATCGAAACTGCTGTAAAAAGTATTTTTCATATAGTACTTTTCTTTATGAATGGAATTCTATAAAAGACTGTTGTAATTTAAGCATTGTAGAAATTAATAGTGGAATAATTTGAGCCATAACCATAGCAATCATAGTCATTCACATAATATTAGTATAAATACAACAACAGCCCGGTTGTTTATAACAATGGCGCTGAATTTTATTATAACCATTGTTCAAATAATCGGGGGAATTTTATCCGGCAGTCTTTCTTTAATTTCCGATGCGTTTCACAATTTCAGCGATGGTATTTCTATCATCATCTCCTACATTGCAATTCGCTTAAAAAAACGGGACAACTCCTATAAGCACACATTTGGTTTAAAGAGAGCCGAAATTTTAGCGGCAGTAATTAACTCTTCTGTTTTAATTGTTATCTATATTTACCTTTTCTACCAGGCGGTCCTTCGTTTTTATTCCCCTCAGCAAATTGAACCGGGAACAATGACAATTGTTGCGGCAATTGGATTAGCTGCAAATATTGTTGGTACACTGCTTCTTAAGAAGGACGCAAAAGATAGTTTGAATATACGCTCATCTTACATGCACTTGCTTAGCGATTCGGTTTCGTCCGTTGCGGTAATTATTGGCGGCGTTGCAATTGCCTTGTACAATGTTAACTGGATTGATCCGCTGCTTACAATTTTAATTGGCATTTATATAATACGTGAAAGCTATATTATTCTAGGCGAGGCAATTCATGTTTTGATGGAAGGGGCGCCAACAAATATTGATGTGGAAAAAGTACAAGTGGAAGTTGAAAAAATTGAGGGAGTTGAGAACATCCACCATATTCATCTTTGGACAGTAGGCGAAAACGATATTCATTTTGAAGCGCACGTTAACATTAAGGATATGAAGATAAGCGAAAGTAATGCTCTGCGAATTAACATAGAGCAGATGCTCGAAAAGACTTTTGGGGTTCATCATATAACATTGCAATTTGAATGCAACCAGTGCTTAAACAGCGGATTAATTGAACAATACAAACACAACAAATAAATAATGCCTGTAACAACACCAACACTCTAATGAGGTAATAATGAAAAACTTTTTAAAAATTAAAATTACTTTTCTTTTGCTCCTATCATCAATTTTGCTTGCTCAAACAAATCCTATCGAAAAGGGATTAAACGCAATTTCCAAGGAAGCTATAAAAGCTCAGTTGGAATTTTTAGCTTCGGACTGGACCGAGGGAAGAGAGACTACAACAAAAGGAGAATTTTTAGCCGGAGATTATATTGCCAGCATGTTAAAGTTATATGGTGTAAAACCGGCAGGTGATATGGAAGCCGGAGGAGGGGGCGGAAGAAGAATGTTCTTTCCTATGGGAGGGCAAAGAGCGCAGCAAGCACAAAAGTCTTTTTTTCAGAATATAAATTTTGTTGAATCGGAAGCCTCCGACGATCAATTGTTTGGAATAAACATTAAGGAAGGAAATCTTAGGAAAAAAATAACGTTTAATTATAAATCGGATTACATGTTAGCTTCCGGCGGCATTGGTATTGAGGTTGAAGCACCAATTGTATTTGTTGGATATGGAATTCGTGATGAAGAGATTGGCTACGACGATTTTAAGGGGCTGGATCTAAAAGGTAAAATAGTATTTAGACTAACCGGATTGCCTGGAATGAGAGATACCGCTTCGGCAGCATTTAAAAAACTAAAGCTTGCAGATAGAAACAGCTTAATGAAATATTATAGAAACAGAAACGAAGTGCCTCAAAAATTAGGCGCAGTTGCAGTTATTGATTATTCCCCCGGTTTAGATGTATCTCAAAATGCAATTACAAACTACCCTTTCCGTTATAATCTTCCTTACTACGAAGGAGAAAAAAGATTGGCTAACGGAATTCACCGTGTAAGTTTACCCGAAGATACTTTGAGATCTGCAATGGCCTCAATTAATGTTAGTCCACGCGTTGCAAACGAAATATTGAAGGGAAGCGGAATTAATCTTGAAGAATTTGAGAAGGAAGCCGCTAAGAATTTTAAACCAGCATCTAAGGAATTAAAAGATAAATCCCTGTTTCTAAAAACAACAGTTAAAACAAAAGTTGTTCGAGGCAGAAATGTTGTTGGTGTTATAGAAGGAGAAAACCCAAACGAAGTAATAGTTGTTGGCGGGCATTACGATCACGTTGGAACAAACAACGGTTATATTTGGAATGGCGCAGATGATAACGCAAGCGGAACTGTTGGGGTAATGACAATTGCTAAAGCGGTTATGGCTACCGGCGTTAAACCAAAACGCACAATTATTTTTGCCGCATGGACCGGTGAAGAAAAAGGTTTGCTAGGATCGGAGTACTTTGTTAGCAAATACAAACCAATTAAAAATATTATTCTCAATCTTAATTACGATATGATTGGACGTAACGACGAAAAGGATACAAAGGGAGTTAAACTTGGTGTGGATTATACTTCTACCTATCCCGTTTTAAAGGATGTAATGGAAAGAGCAAATAAGGATCTTAACCTTGGCTTGGAAATTACTTTTGATGGAGCGGTACGTCCATCAGGCGGATCGGATTTTGCTTCTTTTGCCGAAAAAGATATTCCTGTTTACGGCGTAATGGCGGCAATGCACGAAGATTATCATCAGCCAACAGATCATGTTGAAAAAATAAATTATGATAAGATGACAAACATTATTAAGCTTGGATTCTTAGCTGTATGGGAGTTTGCTAACTCTGAAAAGAAACCGGAATTTGTAAAATAATTTTAATGGGCCGCTTTAATTGTTAATTAAGGCGGCCAACCTATCCCAAATGGAATACTATTTACAGTTGATTTTACTTTTCTAAAATCATTTAAGTTTTTCCATTTCCCCTCGATTATCTAATTGACTATGATACTTTCATTTTACATCTTGAATATAGTTCTTTTCTTATAGTGTTAATGCATAGCAGTTCCATAAACAATGGAGGATGTAATGCGTCAAGTTTCTATTACTCTGGATAAATACCTCGAAGAGTTAAAAGAGGGAAAGCACCACTTCGAAAATGTTTTTCAATCTCTTGCCCGAATGATCTTTAGCGATAAAGACAACATCAAACAAATTATTGTTAACGGAAAAAACACCTACGACTTCTTAAAATTCCGTGAAGGAAAAAAACATATAATTGGGTTGTATGATGTTATAAATAGTTTTGTGGCGTTTATTAAAGATGCGGCCGAAAGAGGGGAAAGCAAAGAAATGGCCTTTGTGCTTGTTGGCGAACCGGGCAACGGCAAAACCTTTTTAGTAGATTACCTTTCAACAATGTACCGGGATTTTGTAAGCATCCCCGAGAACAATAAATTCACTTTCAAATTCAATTTGCCCGAAGGCTTAACGGGTTATGGAGGAATTAAAGAAATTGAATCCCAATCCTACGAAGATCCCGTTATACTGCAAATGAATTTGTATGATTCACCCGAGCTTAGTAAAGAAGAGTTTGTTAAGCTGGGATTCAGCGAAAAAACATTTCTAGATTATTACGAAAACTACCGCTCTCTTGGTGCCGATACCGAATTCATTCTTAATGATATTAAAAATTTCTTCGACGGAGACATTAATAAAGTTAAGGAATGCATAGAGGTTGTAAAAATACCTATAAGCTCAACTCTTGGAACTATAACCGGAAAGTATCCTGCAAAGGATAAGCTTACAAGTTCCGGTGTTGATCTTGTTGGAGAAGAAAGTATCCAGCGGCTTCTTCATATAACCAATTCAAACAATCCTTATCGTTTCGATCTTAGAAGGGGAGCTTTAGCTCGTGTTGGAGGAGGGGGAATTCATTTTGCGGACGAAATTTTTAAGAACAAAACCGATTTGATGAAAATATATTTAGGTGTAATTCAAAACCGTGTAATAGAAATAGATGCCTTCAAATGGCCAATAGATACATTTATTATTGCCACAAGTAACAATACGGATGTTCAAAACTATCGTTCCAACGGTGAAGAAAAGCCAATTCTTGACAGGTGTAAATTCTGTTATGTCTCGCACAATACAAATTATAAGCTGCAGGAACAATTATCACACTATGCTCTTGGCGGAGGAATAAAAACAACCTTTACCGGAAAAGAATTACACATAGATCCTAATTTAATTTATACTCTTTCTGTAGTTGTAACATTAAGTCGTTTGCCTCGATTTGAAGATAAGCTTACACCGGTTGAAATGATGAAGCTTGCCGCAGGTGAAGTTGCCGGCGAAAAAAGCGCAAAGGCACTGGCCGAAATTGTTGAACAGCTAGAACATGAATCCGATCTTACAAAAAGATTCGGTCAAAAAGGATTGGGGCAACGAGACTTGGCAAGAATGATTAATACGCTTCGTGGTTTCCCCGAAACAAACGAAGGGGAATGCATGTTTGCTCTTGATGTTTTCAAAGCTGCCGAGGATGTTATTCTGGATTATGTTCAGGATAACAACGACCGGGCTAAGTATTTCGAAGATATGAAAATTGCTAAAGGACTTTACAGAAAGCGAATCCGCACCGAAATGTTTAACGCCTTTATGGATGAACCTACCGCTATTAAAAAAGATGTTATGATGTATGTAAACATGGTTATTGGAATGGGAAGAAGTGATTTAGGTCCCGATAAAATAATTACATACAAAGATCCTCAAACCGGTAAAACTCAGCCAATAAAAATTGATGAACGCTTTGTGAATGCAGTTGAAAATGAATTGGAAATGAAAACGCATGAGCAAAAAGAATCGTTCAGAGGACAGATAAGAAAAATATATGCGCAAAAGCTTCAGACAGATAAGAATTACGATTTTATGGATAACGTAGATTTAGTAAAAGCTGTTACAGATACAAGATTAAATTCCGATATTGCTAGTGCCGGCGGTTTAGTTGGTGCTCTTGCAAACAGAACAAACGAAGACAACGAAAAATTATACAATCGAATTGTTTCAACAATGGCAAACAAGCTAAACTATTGTAAAACTTGTGCTGAAAAAACAATAGAATTTTTCTGTACTCAAGATCATCAGACATAATCCAGAAAGGGAGATACTCTGATGGATGATAATAGTAATGCAGATAATAGAATAGATGAAAAACCATTTGCAGACGAAAGAAATAATCTTTTGGACTACTTTCGTTTTGCTCCCAAAGGTTTTATGGGGTTGTACGACTTTGAAGATTTTGAAACAATTCTAAATCTTCAACCGGGAGGGTATTCTTCTACAAGCAGACTCTTCGATTTGGATCGTTTGCTTGAGCGGGATAAACTTAGAGAAAAAGATGGTTTCCCTCGTAAAATAAAATTAGGCAAACTTGTTAAGCCCTCTAAAGATGGCAAAGATAAAAGCGTAATTATTCCCTCGGCAGCCGAAGAAAAATTATATCATTGGAATAGTGAACCATATTTAGGAGAAGGCTCTTCTACCGGCGGTAATGGCGATGAACAAGAAGGAGAAGTTATTGGAGAAGAGCAGTTAAGACCAGACGAAGGGGAAGGAACAGGAGGGGCCGGTAAAGGTGAGGGGGGCGAGCATGGAATGGGTGCCGATGCTTTCGAAATAGGAAGAATTCTTACAGAACAATTTGAGCTTCCCAATATTAAGGATAAGGGAAAGAAAACAGCGCTTACTCGTTATACATACGATCTTACAGATTTGAATAGAGGACATGGTCAGATACTTGATAAAAAATCTACATTAAAAAGAATTGTTAAAACAAACCTTGCAATAGATAATATAGATCTTAAAAAAGAAATTGATACAAGTAAATTTATAGTTACTCCTCGCGATCGTGTTTACCATATTCTTTCCCGCGAAAAAGATTACGAATCTCAGGCTATTGTTTTCTTTGTTCGAGATTACTCCGGATCTATGCAGGGCAAACCTACCGAAGCAATTGTAACACAGCACGTTTATATTCACAGCTGGCTGGTTTATCAATATCAGCGAAGAGTTATAAGCCGGTTTATAGTTCATGATACAGAAGCTGTTGAGGTGCCCGACTTTTATACTTACTATAATAAAAATGTAGCTGGCGGAACAGATATAGCTTGCGGCTTTGAACTGGTTAATAAAATTGTAAAAGAAGAAAGCTTAGCAAAAGATTACAACATCTATATCTTTCATGGAACTGATGGAGATGATTCCGATGACGATGGAAGCAAATCTCTTGAAGAACTTGGTAAGATGATTGATTATGCAAACCGAATAGGAATTACAATTGCCGAAAACAGCTACACTTCACGGGCAAATTCTATAGTGGAAAAATATTTAAGAAGATCAAAAATGCTCGATACATACAACAAAGTAATTCATATGGATTCTTTTAAAGCAGACGATGCGGACGAACAAAGATTAATAGGCAGCATTAAAACGCTGATATCATAATTATGAAACTTATAAGTCAACATACAAAGCGTATAATGGAGGGGTGCAAAGACAGAGCTAAAGAATTTGGCCTTAGCTTTAGCAAAGATACTCTTGAATATTATGTAACAAATGTTGATATGCTGGAGCTTACTCCCAAACATATGATTCCTACGCTTTACGATTATTGGCTGCAGGATATTCAGGTTCTTCATGGTAAAGGGGAATACGAAATTTATCCAAACAATCCTTACGAAACAGTTATTAACACTCGTCCAGTAATATCTTTTTACAACGATAATAATCCCGATTGGCTTAACGTGATGATCTTTTATCATGTAATTGGGCATATAGATTTTTTCCAGAACAACAAGTTCTTCGAAAAAACTTGGGATTACGATTTTAAGCAAAAGGCATTAACCGAAAAAAGAATGATTGCCAAACTTCGCGCTCAAAAAGGAAGAGTTGTTGATTATGTAATTGAGTTCGCAAAGAGCATAGATAATTTAGTTTCCTACTTCTATCATCTATCGGAAGATGAGAATGTTCAAAATATGTTAAGCCTGCCAGATAAAGCAGACTTCTATTTCAACTATTTTCTTCAATCCATAAAAAAAATAGGGCAACGAGATTTTTTACAGGAAGTTGAACTGTATAATAAGTGGCAAGGAACAACAGATAAACTTAAGGATGAATCCTTTTTTGATAATGTAACACTCAAGAACCCGGAATTTGAAGAGCTATTTAAAGGCCACAAGAAAGAAAAAGAAATTGGGCGTCCGGATCTGATGCAGTTTATTATGAACGAGAGTAAGTTTATTAACAAAGAAGAAAATGTTTGGATGAAAACGGTATTCGAAATTATAAGGGATACATCGTTGTACTTTGCGCCTATGATAAGAACAAAAACAATGAACGAAGGATGGGCTAGCTACTGGCACGAAAAGCTATTCTTATCAGACGACAGAATTAAAGGTCACGAAGTTGCTTTCGCTAGAATAAATGCAAAGGTTACCGCGCTTTCTCGTGTGGGACTTAATCCATATGCAATAGGATGGCGTTTGTTTATGCATATCGAAGAGATGGCAAACCAGGGAAAGTATACTTACGATTATCAAAAGCTGAAGGGGACTGACGAAAGAAAGGTTTACAACACAAATACAAATAGCGGTAACAACTTTATTTTTCATGTGCGAGAAAATTATTGCGACTCTACTTTTATTAACAGTTTTGTCGATCAGGAGTTTGTAGATAAGCATAAGCTTATGGTGGTTGGTCAAAGAATCAACCTTCAGAAGGGGGTTAAGGAGTATTATGTTAAAAGCCGAAAAGCTGCAGATTATAAAGATATGATGGCAGAAAGTTTATATCATCCGCCTCACACAACATTTCATTCTCGCGAAAACGGCACTCTTTATATTAATCACGAATTTGAAGGCAAAGAACTTTATCGCGACTATATAAAAAATACTTTAATTGGGCTTGAGTATTTATGGGGCAATGCGGTTAAGCTGGAAACTACCGAGCTTGATTACGATGAAATGAAAAAGCAGTATGCACAGGCAGATAAAGGAAAGGCCCCGCAAGATATTAAAATTAAGCCTGTGTTTAACAGGGTTCTTTATACAGTTAAGGATAAAAAAGTAACAAAACAAAATTTTAGCTAAGTATGACAAAGAGAAAGCCAGACATAAAAGCGGTGCTAGAACTTCTCGATTCAAAATTAAAGAAGAGAGATCAGGGAACCGTAATAACCTTTAAAGATTTTCTGCAAAAAGCTAGCGATGAACCAATGCTTATGTTCAGAAATGTATTTCAATTGTTCAGCAGCATGATTTATCATAATGTTATTGAAGAAGACCAATATGCCGATGACCCGGAAAGCATTAACTTCAAAACCGTTGATACAGACAGACTATTTGTTAAGGATACAGATACTCCCTTCTTTGCAGACCTTCCTCTTGCAAACAGATTATTAAAACTTGCCGATTCGTTCAAAGAGGGAACCCAGCAAAATAAAATTTATGTTTTTGTTGGTCCTCCCGGAAGCGGAAAAAGTACTTTTGTAAATAACTTGCTAAGACGCTTTGAAGAATATACACGCTTGCCGGAGGGATTAACATACGAGCTTCTTTGGCGCATTGATGAAACGAAGCTTGGACCAAGATTATCAACCGAAATTAAGGAAGCGCTCGAAGAGTATTTTTCGAAAGTTAAACAAAAACCGGGGGCATCAAAGCCATCACTAATAGAAATTCCATGTCCAAGTCACGATCATCCAATAACAGTTATTCCAAAGGAACAGCGCGCAGAGGTTATGGAAAGCTTGGTAGCCGGGGATTCAAAAATAAAAATTTTCAACAAAAAGGAATATGAGTGGATATTTAAAAAAAGCTGCTGCACAATTTGTAATTCTCTCTATAATGCTCTTTCATCAAAACTGGAATCTCCATCAGATATTTTTAATATGATTTTTGCCAAGAGATACCAATACGACAGAAGATTGGGAACTGGAATTAGTGTTTACAATCCCGGCGATAAAGATCCCGAAAGAGCTATATATACAAACGATGCAATACATGATGATTTAACAAATATTTTTAGAGACAGCAATTTGGTTGAATATGTTTACAGCCGCTACGCAAAAACTAACAACGGCATTTTTGTTTTAATGGATATAAAAGGATACAACGAAAAAAGGTTTGAGGATTTGCATGGAATAATTAGCGAGGGAACTCATAAAGTTGACGACATAGAAGAGAATGTTAACTCTTTGTTTATAGCAGTAATGAATCCGGAGGATAAAGAAAAAATAGCGAACAAAGAATCTTTCAAAGATAGAATCAAAGAGATAAATGTAAACTATATTCTCAATTATATTGAAGAAACAAAAATATATTGCAATGCATTCGGTCCGCAAATTAAAAACAGATTTTTGCCAGAAGTGCTCCACAATTTTGCAAAGATTATAATAAGCGCCAGGTTAAATACTCATTCCGATGCAATGAAAAAATGGATTAAAAATCCAAGGCAGTATGCTAAGTATTGCGACGATAATCTGTTGCTGTTAAAACTTAGCATCTACAACAACATGATTCCGGCATATTTAAGCGATGAGGACCGACGTTCTTTCAGTAAAGAAATAAGAACAGAAATTATAAACGAATCTGAGCTTGAGGGATTGCGGGGTTTTTCGGGAAGAGAATCAATTAACATATTCAACGAGTTTTATAACGAAGTTAGAAAAAAGTTTTTGGATACAGATGGAGTTAAAAAGCATATACTAATTACAATGGATCACATAAAAGAGTTTTTTGAAAAACACGATCAATATGCATCAAAAATACCAAGGGGATTTATCAATTCCATAATTCATTTGTACGATTATGGTTTGATGCAGCAGATTAAGGAATCTTTATTTCACCAGAACGAAGAAAGAATTAGCCGAGACATTCAGAATTATCTTTTTGCTTTAAGTTACGATGTGGGAGAAAAACTTACTTCCCCTTACACGCAAGAGAATATTGAAATAACGGAGCAGTATTTCAATTCATTTGAACAGCACCTCTTTAAAAAATCCGTAAGCGATTCCGAGCGAAAAGATTTTAGAAAAGAAATGGCAAATAAGTTTACTACAATTGTTCAAGAAATGCAGGCAGACGGAATGCCTTTGGCAGAAACTCCAATTTACATTGACCTTTACAATTCCTACATGAAGAATCTTCGCGAACATATATTCCAGCCATTCCTGCAGTATACTTCGTTTGAAAATGCAATTAAGGAATATGGCAGCGCCAAGTTCGAAAAGTATGATAACAAAACGAAGGAACAGGTTAAGTTTCTTATTAATAATCTTATAAACAAATTTAAGTATTCCGAAGAGGGGGCAATTCAGGTTTGCCTTTACGTGCTCAACAATAAAATTGCCGAAAAATTTACAAGCGATTAAGTAATTTTAAGAAACTATATTCATTAAGTGCCTCTCAAAAAAATCTATTAAGTGATGTTTAGAGCTGGCTAAATTAGCATAATTGTCTCTGGGTATAAAATTCCGAACGCTCCTTGGTTGGTTTTGGGGATGTAATTTAATATCCACTTATAACTATTATTAGAAAACCTAGGCTGCTCAGTAATAAACAGTCCCTTTAAACAGTGATTTTAATAGTAAGAATCCCTCCATATAGCTATTGAGCTAGCGTTTACATGAATATAAATTTTGAGTGTAAATAAAGTTTTGGAATAATCTTAAAGAAGGTTGTCTAATAATTATTTTTATAGGAATCTAGATGAAAAAAAATATAATATTTCTTTTGTTACTATTGTTGACAATTAAAATTGATGCTCAAACCGATGAGTTCTTCGAGAAAAAAACTTCAATAGGTGGCTACGGAGAGCTTCATTTTAACCATGAAACCGCTCCCAATGGAATTGTTAAACAAACCCTGGATTTTCACCGCTTTGTCTTATTCTTTGGTTATGCTTGGAATGAAAAGTGGTCCTTTAAATCCGAGATTGAACTAGAACATAATTTTGTTCAAGGTGGTCAAGGAGAATTGGAATTGGAACAAGCATATGTTAATTATCACTATGCAGATTGGCTTGGATTTCAGATTGGGGTTATTTTGCCCTCCATTGGTTTAATAAACGAATTCCACGAGCCACCGCTATTCTTTGGGGTTGAAAGACCGGAATATCATAACAAAATTATTCCTACAACTTGGTATGGCAACGGACTTTCATTTTATGGACGCTATTCAGGGTTTGATTACAAACTTTCCATAATGGAAGGGTTAAATAGCGAAAAGTTTTCCGAAAGCTCGGCAATTAGAGGGGGAAGAAGAAAGGGGTTTTTGGCAAATGCAAAAAGTCTGTTATATAATTTCCGAGTTGATTATTATCCGACTACCGGCTTAAAGGTTGGCGGCTCATATACTTATAATAAAGCTTCGGGAGATACCTCTTCCAATGCAATAAATCTATTTGAAGTCCACGCATCCTATAACCAGAATAATTTATTTTCTGTTTTTGAATATGGGAGGATTGATTACGAAAAGTATAATCTGGAGCAGTCCGTTGGCTATTATTTCGATTTAGGCTATAATGTTGCAAGTCTTTTAAGATGGGAAACTCAAGTAATTCCATTTATTCGATACACTAATTATAATACGGCTTTCCAAACAAAATCTGGTGGAGATTCCGAAAAGAAAAATCATTATAAATATTTTATGATAGGTGTATCGGTAAAACCATTCGATCAAGTTGTTTTTAAAGCAGATTATGGAAAAAGAGTTAGAGGGTTTGGCGGAGAAGAAACTACTCTTTTCAATTTTGGTGTTGGCTATATGTTTTAATACAAGGATTAATAATGATTAAGCTCTTAGTCGCACTTATTCTTTTTTTAATTATTCCACAAGAAAGCATTAAAGATGAAGCCGAGAAATCTATAGCTGCATTCTTTAGTAAAAACATTAGTTTGGAATTTGAAAAAGTCACAATTCCAATGGAGATGAAATTGAAAATTGAGGCGGCAGCTCAGCAAAAGTTTTTTAAAGATTTCGTTTTTCGCTGGAAAGTTTTTGATGATGATAGACTTATTGGCTATGCATTTATGGATAATGTTTATGGCAAGACAATGCCCATTACATTTATGGTAATTGTTGATACAAAAGGGGAGATAATTAATTCCGAAATTTTAAAGTACCGCGAGCCCTATGGCGGAGCCGTTGCCGAAAGAGGCTGGCTAAATCAGTTTAACAAAAAAAATAGTAAATCAACTTTAAAAAACGGGGATGATATTTCCACGATTACCGGGGCTACAATTTCTTCAAAAGCCGTAACAACCGGAATTAAGAAAATACTATTACTAAACAACATGATAGACAAATAATGAATATAACCATAGGATTGCTGGATAAGACATTAAAAAAATTCTTAACCTTTTATATTCTTCTTTTACTAATAGGAATGATAGTTGGATTGTTATATCTAACTCAAACAACTAAAGCATCAAAATCGGGCACAATAGAACAAATTAAAGGAAGTGAGGTTAAGGGTGAATTTGATATCCAGGAAAAATACCCTAAGGCTGTACCCGAGTTGTTGGTTTCTACCCATAATCACATTTTTGGAATGGGGTTTGTTTTTTTTACTCTAGGAATTATTTTTTACTTCAGTAGAATAAAAGGATTTTGGAAATCATTCCTTTTAATTGAACCCCTTATTTCAACAATTGTTACGTTTGGTTCAATATGGCTTATTAGGTTTGTAAACGAGGGCTTTGTTTACTTAACAATTGCTTCGGCTGTTTTAATGTACTCTAGCTTCTTCTTTATGAGTATAATCTGTTTGTACGAATTGAATTCAAAAAAAGTGCAATTAGGTGATTAGCGCATTTATGAAATGGTTTTATTAGTGTGAAAATTTGCCAGATCAAACAGCATGTAAAAATTTCAATTGCACCTATTTACCCAAAGCATACATCTAGTTATTAATAAATTTCATTCTATATCCAACGCCGGATTCGGTTACAATGTATTTGGGGCTAGCCGGATCATCTTCAATTTTCTTTCTCAGTTGACCAATAAATACTCTAAGGTATTGCGAATCTTCTGTGTGCGATGGTCCCCAAATTTCTTTTAGTACAAAATTATGAGTTAACACCTTTCCCATGTTTTTGAAGAAAAGAAAGATGAGCAGATATTCTATGTTGGTAAGCTTAAGCTCCTTATTCTTTTTGTAAACAATTCTTTTAACTACGTCAATTTTCAAATTGCCGTTTACCAAGGGCGCTTCATTTTCAATTTGCTGCGACCTTCTTATGTTTGCTCTAATTCTAGCCATCAGCTCGGAAGAATTAAAGGGCTTTGTAATATAATCGTCGGCACCAAGGTCTAGGGCTTTAACAATATTTTCTTCGCTGCTTTTAACGGTAAGAATAATTACTGGAACATTAGTCCATGTTCTAATTTCTTTTAAGACAGAAAATCCATCCTGATCTGGCAGACCCAAATCCAGAATTACAAGCTGAGGGTGATAATTTGCAACAGCAACAATTCCATCCTTTCCCTTTGCAGCCTCAATTACTTTATAATCTTCCGCTTCAAGAGTAATTGAAAGCACCTTTCTAATTTGAGGCTCATCGTCTATAACAATTATTGTATGCTGAACAGCCATATACACATCAATTTGTTGGAAGTAAAATAATAAATTCTGCACCGCCGTTTAAGTTGTTCTTTGCGGTAATTGTGCCTTTGTGTGCTTCAATAAATCCTTTCGAAATTGATAAACCAAGTCCGGTACCCCCAGCTTTAGTGCCTGGTATTCGGTAAAACTTCTTGAATAGATTATTAAGCGAATGTTCTGGAAAACCATTGCCGTTATCCGAAATTACAATTTTTACATAATCCTGAATGTTTTTTGCTTCTATTTTAATTGTGCTGTTCTCAGGAGTATATTCCATAGAATTATGAATAATATTTATTAATGCCTGCTCCATCAAATTAAAATCGCAGAATAGCAAACTTACATCTTCGCTAACCTCAATTGATATTTTACTGTTATCGTTAATGTACTTTAGTTTTTCCAGCGACGAGTTTATTAAATCTGCCGGAGAGTACCAGTCCTTTTGCAGTGTTAAATTGCCGCTTTCAATTCTGGTTATATCTAAAAGATTTTCGACTAACCGGCTTAATCTATCTGCCGCAATATTTGTTTCTCCAATTAGTTTTTTAAGAACAGTTTGATTATTCAAAATCTTTTCATCATTTAAACTAGTTAGCGCGCCAATAATTGTTGTAATGGGGGTTTTCAATTCGTGAGATATTGAATCGAAGAGTGTTTTATAAAGCCTTTCCGATTCCGCAATAACAAGGTTTTGCTTTGTTTGTTCTTTTAATATTTCCCTTTCGGTAGCAATGCTAATTTGTGAAAGGAATGTGCTGAGCAAAGTTTCTGAATCACCTTTAATAGATTGTTCTGTTGGCAGTAATAATCCCACAACACCAATACACCCTGCTTTTGTAATCAAGGGATAAAAAGTTATAGAGGTAATTAAACAAATATCTGTAAACTTACCCGCTTTCTGCATATTCATTAGCACCCATTGAGCGGTATTCCAATCGGCTTCGTCAATTGATACGGTGCTTAAACGATGAGCTTCTTTGTTTAATATGTTTGCTTCGTTAGCTAAAATAAATACTACTTCACAATTAAAAGTTTCTTTAAGCTGCTTAACGCTAAATTCAACAACATCATCAATACACTTTGCCGATGAAAGATCCTTTGCAAGATTATAAAGAGCAAAAGTTTTTTTCTCTCGCTGGTTAATCAAATCCTGCTGTGTTTTAATTCTCGAAATTAAATATCCGGATACCGATGCTATAATGAAGTAGAGAATAAACATCAGCAAATCTTCAACTCTTTCTATTCTTAATGTAAAGTAGGGGGGAATAAAAAAGTAATTCCAAATAAACGCGCTAAGTATAGCCGCTAGAAATATTGGACCAGGTCCAAAATTTAGCAACGGGAGTAGTGAAATAATAAAAAGAAAGACAAGGGCAACTGCTTGATAACCGATGTGAAGATGCAAGAAAAACAAAACCAATCCCACTATAGACACAATTAAAGCCGAGTATAAATATCTTGTGAATGAAGGATTTAACAAATAAATGGTTTCAAGATGATTTTTCATTTCGTAATTACTTATTGTTTCTTTATATGTAAAACTACAGAGATAATTATAAAAGCGTTGTAAAGATATTTAGAAACATATAAAAGATTTATAAAGAAATGTTTTTGTAAAGAAGATGTAATAATTCTTTTTGCTTTATAAAGATTTTATAAAGAATAAGGGTTTTCTGTTGTAAATAAATTATGATTCTCCATTTTAGCACCTCATTTTTTTATTGGTAAGGAGAAGCATAAATGTCTGGAGAACCTGGACAACCGTCTATAAATAAGCGCATTAAGCATGCAATTTTAGGCGCACCCCGAAACATTAACGATCCTAGAATATTCCATAAAATTGCTCTTATACCAATTCTTGCATGGATTGGTTTAGGCGCCGATGGATTGTCTTCATCATCATACGGTCCCGAAGAAGCATTCAGATCTTTGAATCAACATACATACCTGGCTGTATTTTTAGCCTTAGCTACAGCGTTAACAGTATTTATAATTTCATATACATACTCAAAAATTATTGAACACTTTCCTCACGGCGGCGGCGGTTACATTGTTGCCACTCATATGATTGGAGAAAATGCAGGTGTTATATCCGGCTCGGCACTAATAGTTGATTACATATTAACTATTACCGTTTCCATTGCTTCCTGCTCCGATGCAATATTCAGCTATTTGCCATTAGAATACAGGCAATACAAAATATTTTTTGCCGCAACTTTAATTGTATTATTAATAGTAATGAATATCCGGGGTATTAAAGAATCAATTACTGGACTGGCTCCAATTTTTATAACATTCCTTGCAACACATATTATAATGTTTGTTTATGGATTCATTAGCCGCTCCAGCAATATCAGTCCAGTTATAAACAATGTTGGCTCAAGCTTAACCCGCGATATTGGATCTATTGGTGTGTTTGGAATTCTATTAATATTTATGCGCGCCTACTCACTTGGCGGCGGAACTTACACCGGAATTGAAGCCGTTTCAAACGGACTTCAAATTATGAGAGATCCAAAAGTAAAAACCGGCAAAAGAACAATGGTTTACATGGCGGCATCTTTGGCAATTACAGCGGGAGCTTTGTTTGTTCTATATCTTCTTGCTGGAATTACCCCCGAGCATGGAAAAACATTAAACGCAACTTTAGCTGATGAAATATTTGGGGATTGGGGTTTTGGAAAAGCGTTTGCCGTTGTTACAATATTTTCGGAAGGGGCATTATTATTAGTTGGTGCTCAAGCCGGTTTTATTGATGCACCCCGTGTTATGGCTAACATGGCTGTAGATAGCTGGCTGCCTCACCGCTTTTCGGCATTCTCGGAAAGACTTACAATGCAAAATGGTGTATTAATGGTTGGAACGGCAGCGCTTGCTCTTTTATTTTATACCAATGGTTCAATTTCGGCATTAGTTGTAATGTATTCTATAAATGTGTTTTTAACTTTTTCACTTTCTCAATATGGAATGACAAAATTCTTTTTTATTAACCGTAAAAAACAAAAGCACTGGAAAAAGAATTTTACTGTTCAGTCTGTTGGATTAATATTATGCTTAACTATTCTAACGGTAACCGTATTCGAAAAATTTCTTGAAGGTGGCTGGCTTACTCTTGTTCTTACATCTATTGTAATAATAATCTGCTACTATATTCGTAAGCATTACAAGATTGTACACGCAGATAAAAAGAAATTTGATGAATTGTTAACAACCATTCCAACTATAAACGAACCCAATTCAGAGCCTGTTAATCCAAAAGAGAATACAGCAATATTGATGGTAAACGGTTATAATGGATTTGGCGTTCACACATTTTTAACAATCATTCGTCAATTCCCGGATTTCTATAAGAATTTTATTTTTGTTTCCGTTGTGGTTGTAGATCAGGGGCTGTTTAAAGGGGAACATGGTTTGGAAGAGCACAAAAACTCGGTTATAGTGTCGCTGGAAAAATATGTGAACTTAGCCCGCCGCTTAGGATTAAAAGCCGATTACAGAATTAATATTGGAACCGATGTGGTAGAATCTGCTAGCGCATTATGTGCAGATGTAAACAAGGAGTTTAGAAGATCAATGACCTTTTCCGGCAAACTGGCATTCCGAATTGAGAAGTGGTATCACAAATTTTTACATAACGAAACCGCATTTGCAATACAGCGCATCCTTCATTGGCAAGGAGTGCCCAACATGATTTTACCTATTAGAATGGACTTGTAAAAGCAGTGTAGAGTGTTTTTAAATAATCTAAACTCTTCTACTTTTTCTAGTAAAATAAGGCAGTCTCGAAATTAGTTTTCAAAAATGAAATTTCAGTAAAGTCTTTATTAGCGCTCCAATTAATGTCACATAAACTATTACAAAAGTTTCATACTATCTGTTACATAAAATGCTTACTCCTATTATTAAAATTGTGCTAGAAAATGGGAGTTTAATATGAACGCTAAATTAAAAGTATTGATAGTAGACGACGATGAATTATCTCGCGACTACTTAAGATATTTTCTTAAGAACAAGTATGAGGTTTATACTGCCGGGGGTGTCGATTCCTTTTATAACATAATTTCGAATATAGATTTTAATCTAATAATAATGGATGTTTCGCTGCGCGATCTAAAAAACGGAATTGAGCTTACCGAAGAATTACGGTCTAACTTCAAATACAATAAAACACCTATAATTGTTTTAACTTCGTTTGCAACTACAAAAATTACAAAGGCCGCTTTAGATGCAGGCGCAGATGTATTTGTAACAAAACCAATTTTGCATAATCAGCTAATTGATATTTTAGATGAGGTTGTTGCTAAAAATAGCTCTTCCACATAGTCAAAAGATTTGGGAATGATAAATTTTGCGAATAGAGGTTAAAAAGTAATTCACATTTCTCGAAAAACAATTTATCTTTTTTTGCTTTTTCAATTACTAATAGACGCTCCTTTTCTTTACCATTTAAAAAGAACCCGATAATTTCAGAGCGGTCCTCTTCCTGACCAAGTGTAGAGTATTTATTTGCAAAGCCGGAAAGATTCTTATCAAATGTGTACCAATCTACATTAGGTTTTGTATAAGCAACTTCGCCGCCTGATGCATGTTTTTTATTGAACAGTTTGCGCCACTTGTCCCAATCGTATCTGTAAGAGCCCCATAAATAAAATTCGGCAAAGTGATTTATTTCGTGATGTATGCAATGAACTATGTATGCTTCTTTGTAGGAGGGCACATAGGATAGGAAAATTGTCTTTTTACTGTTATCTGGAATTGCCGCCCGTAATGTTTTTTCGAAAGAAACGTTTCTTCCTATAACAAACTTTTCCAAACCAATTTTTTTGAAATAGTTTTTAGGGTATTCCTTTAATGCAAAAACAACAATGGGCATGTAAACATTTTTTTCTTCGGAAGATAAAGTTTTGTAGTCAACAGAATTCCATGAATCTGCAACTTTAGAAAACAGAAAAGAAATATTATAATCCCCCTCTATAGTCTTTATCTCGCCCACCCAAGCTTGAGAGAATAGAGCAGATGCGTAAAAAAATATGATTATTAAATATCGCATCATACATCTTCTCCTTTTAGGTTATGGTAAAATCAGCTTTTTGCCTGCATTGATTTAAATGCGAGTGCATACATTTGAATCTGCTTCATCATCGAACCTAATCCATTTTTCCTAGTTGGGGAAAGATGTTTATCAATTCCAATCTGGTTTAAAAATGTTGGAGGAGACGAAAGAATTTCTTCCGGTGTATGATTTGAATAAACCCTTACAACAAGCGCAACCAATCCTTTTACAATTGCCGCGTCGCTGTCTGCTTCAAAAAGAATTTTACCATCGTTAAGCTTAGCGTTAATCCAAACCTGACTTTGACAACCGCTAAGTTTAAATTTTTCTATCTTATATTCCTCATTAAGCTGAGCAAGTTTTCTTCCGGTATCAATTATATGTCGGTACTTGTCTTCCCATTCGGTAAACTGTTCAAACTCTTTTACTATTTCTTCCTGTATTTCTTTAATTGTCATAAATGTCCTTTCAAAATTCTTCTTATAAAGAAGGATTGGCTTATAATAATGTATATGTAAATCCCAGCAGTAACGCTTCTTTAGATTGAGTATATGGCGATTGTGCTTTTTCGTAAATAACCTGATACGTTAAATTAACATTTATATACTTAGTTATTTTAGCCGTAATTGCGTTATCCCATCTTACATCCCATACATCCAAACTCTTAAATTGTGTAAACAACCTTATTTTGCTGGCATAGGAAATATTTTCCTCAATTTTATAGTTGATATCCGTTACGCTTTCAAATCCGGTTTCAAATTTAAATCTCTCAATTTGGTTTATTGTATTTGGGTCGTCTGTGTATTGCCTAAATGTATTTGTAAAAATTTCTTGAAAACCTATTCCAAGACGGGTGATTATGTTGGAATACCTATCATATGTAAATCCAATTGTTTGGGTAATGTATCCGGGATCGAAAAAATCTGCAATCTTTTCTTCGGGAGTAACTTTGTAATTAAAACCGCTTGCAATCTGAGTTCTAATAGAATTGGAAAAAAAGGGGCTAACGGCCCATCCTACATTATAGCTTACAACATTTTCAATATATAAATCGTTATCTGTAGTACGGTATGTAGCGTCACCAATTTTAGATCTGCCATAAGTTGCTCTAACTTGGTTTTTGAATGACCAAACATCTCCGGAATTATCGAGATGCAAATTTCCATTTAACACCCACGAAATGGAATTGTCTCCACCTTTTACCCAATTGTTAAATGCTATTTGCGAAATTCCAACGCTTGTTACAAAGCTGGGTATCCATTTATTTTTTATTGAATCGGGAGTTTGAGCTCTTAAATTAATTACAAATAAAATAAGAATGAATAAAAGCAGTTTTTTCATGTTGATTCCTTGTTGTATTTTGCAGTGGCAAAAATAATAAATTCCTTTTCCTTTAAACACTATTAACAACTCATTCTGTAATTAAAAAGAAAGAACATACTATGAAATGGCAAAACCTAATAATACCGGTCTTGTTGTTATCTATAATTGTTATTCTCTACCTCACATATTTCACTTCCAGTCAAAATCTGGGAAAGTTTTCGGAATTTGATAAGAACAGTAATTCAAACCGCGATATTTTTGTTGAGTATATCTCTTCAAAAGGGGTTCAATTCGATAAAGAGAATAATGCATCCGTATTCTATGTTAAAGATGGGGATGGTCTTGAAGTTAAGGTTATGGCTCCATTAATTCTTCCTCCGGGAATGGATGTATCGAACAGAATTACTTTGCGAGGGCATTATCACGGAGAATATTTTCATGCCTCTAGCGTGGTTATAAGAAATTAGGAACCAAGTAAAATAAAATACTCTATCTAAACGGAAATTAAACGTGCCGGAATTTAAATTAGAATCCAATTATCAGCCTTCGGGAGATCAGCCAAAAGCAATTGCGGAATTGCTGGAGGGGTTAAAGAGGGGAGATAAACATCAGGTGCTTCTTGGTGTTACCGGAAGCGGTAAAACCTATTCTATTTCGAATGTAATTCAGCAGTATAACAGGCCAACTTTAATAATCTCGCACAATAAAACTTTAGCCGCACAGCTATTCTCGGAATTCAAATCCTTCTTCCCAAACAATGCGGTTGAATTCTTTATTAGTTATTACGATTACTATCAGCCCGAAGCTTATGTTGTTAAGAGAGATCTTTTTATAGAAAAAGATTTTGCGGTTAATGAAGAAATTGACCGGCTCCGTTTAAAAGCAACAACGGCTTTAATAGAAGGAAGAAGAGATGTAATTATTGTTGCAAGCGTAAGCTGCATTTATGGTATTGGAGCGCCGGAAGAATATGCTAAGCAAATTTTGTTTTTGCGAAAGGGACAAAACCTAGAGCGTAAAAAACTTTTAAGAAATTTAATTGATATCTACTATACCCGTAACGATGCGGATTTTACTCGCGGAACATTCCGCGCCCGCGGAGATGTTGTTGAAGTAATTCCCGCATATCAATACGAAGAAGCTGTTAGAATTGAATTTTGGGGAGATGAAATTGAGCGTCTTTCAATTATAGATTCAATTACCGGCGATGTAATTAAAGAAGTAGATGCAATTCCAATTTATCCCGCAAAATATTTTGTAACAACGCGCGCGCAAGTTAACAGAGCTATTCAAACAATTGATGAAGAGCTTCGAGAACGCTTGAAATATTTTTGGAGTCAGGAAAAATATGTTGAGGCTCAGCGTTTAGAGCAACGTACTAAATACGATATTGAAATGATGAGAGAGATTGGCTACTGTTCCGGAATTGAGAATTACTCGCGCCACATGGATGCAAGAGAGCCCGGCTCGCGCCCATTCTGTTTGTTCGATTATTTCCCAAAGGATTATCTATTAATAGTAGATGAGTCGCACGTTACTATTCCCCAAATAAGAGGAATGTATAATGGAGACAGAAGCCGTAAAGAAGTTTTGGTTGAACATGGTTTTCGTCTTCCTAGCGCAATGGATAACCGCCCATTAAAGTTCGAGGAATTCACCGAATTAACTAATCAAGTAATTTTTGTTAGCGCTACCCCTGCCGTTTACGAGTTCGAGCAGAGCCAGGGAGCCTTTGTAGAGCAGGTAATTCGTCCTACCGGATTACTCGATCCCGAAATTGAAGTGCGTCCTATTAAAGGGCAGATTGATGATTTAATTGGTGAAATTAGAATTAGAGTTGAGAAAAAAGAAAGAGTGCTTGTAACAACATTAACAAAAAAGATGGCCGAAGATTTAACCGACTATTTGGATAAATTAAAAATTAAAGTCCGCTACATTCACAGCGAAGTGGATGCTTTAGAGAGAGTAGAAATTATTCGTGATTTGCGAATTGGTGGTTTTGATGTTTTGGTTGGAGTTAATCTTTTGCGCGAAGGTTTAGATTTGCCGGAAGTATCGCTGGTTGCAATTATAGATGCGGATAAAGAGGGATTCTTGAGAAGTGAAAGATCCTTAATGCAAACGGCAGGAAGAACGGCGCGTAATTCCAACGGCAGAGTTATAATGTATGCGGATAAGATTACCGAATCGATGCGCAAGACAATTGAAGAAACCACCAGAAGAAGAAAGCTTCAGGAAGAATATAATCTGGCGAACAATATTACTCCAACAACAATTTTTAAGAGTGTTGAAGATATAATGAATTCAACATCCATAGCGGATGTGCGTAAAAAGGATTACGAAAAGCAGGAAGCTTCTTTTAGTAAAGTTGCCGAGCCTGTTATTAAGCACATGAATGAAGAACAGCGTAAAGATTTGCTGGAACAGATGACTGAAGAGATGCTTGCCGCGGCAAAAGATTTAGAGTTTGAACGTGCCGCTATGATGCGTGATGAAATTGAAAAACTAAAGAAAATGATAAAGTAATTTTTAGTATTACCTGGTTGTGCGGGCTAATGGATAAATACCCATGCTGTTTGATGTAATAGTCAAATAGTTTTATTTTGCTTTCTACATATCCAAACCTTTTCTGGAGATTGTTTTATGGTTTTGCTATTAATTATTGTTGGTGCTGCAGTTCTCTTTTTTGTTATCTACAATTCCTACGGAACCTTTCTTGCAAAAAAAGTTTTTAACCTAGATGATTCCAATAAAACTGCGGCAGTAACTATTAACGACGGCTTAGATTTTGTCCCCACCAATTCAAAATTTTTAATGGGGCAGCATTTCTCTGCAATTGCTGCGGCGGGCCCAATTACGGGACCAATAATTGCGGGAGTATTATTCGGCTGGGTGCCTGCATTAATTTGGATTATAATTGGTTCCATCTTTATTGGCGGTGTTCACGACATGGGTTCAATTATTGCCTCTGTTCGCCATAAGGCAAGATCTATTACAGAAGTAATAAAAGAAAACGTTTCGAACCGCGCATATATTTTGTTCATGATTTTTGTTTGGATTACTCTGGTATATATTATTGTTGCTTTTACAGATGTTACATCAAGTTCCTTTGTTGGAACAATAACATTAGAAAGCGGCGAAAAAGTTGGAGGGGGCGCAATTGCTACATCGTCACTTCTATATTTAATACTTCCTATTATAATGGGAGTATTGTTAAGAACAACAAAGCTTACATTAACAATGGCAACATTAATATTTCTTCCGTTGGTGGGATTATCTATTTGGATTGGTCCCTATATACCATTCGATTTAGGAGCTATGTTAAACTTGTCTCCAATGGCAGCTCAAAAAGTTTGGAATGGATTTATTCTGTTTTATTGTTTCATTGCTTCAATTATTCCTGTTTGGATGCTCTTGCAGCCGCGCGGACATCTTGGCGGCTACTTTTTATATTTTGCTTTAGCCGCTGCGGCAATTGGATTAATAATAGGAGGCTTTACAATTCAGTATCCTGCATTTACAAATTTGGGAAGCAACTGGGGAAATTTTTGGTTTCCAATGTTTCCGGTTTTATTCATAACGGTTGCTTGCGGCGCCTGCTCGGGATTTCATTCTCTTGTTGGTTCAGGAACAACATCAAAGCAATTGGCAAAAGAAAGCGATGCTAAAATTGTTGGTTACGGCATGATGCTGATGGAGGGAATGGTTGCCGTTGTTTCATTAGCGTGTGTAATGATTCTTGCAAAAGACAGCGAGTTAGTTAAAGCATCACCAAATTTTATTTATGCTTCGGGCATAGGGCAGTTTGTACAACTATTAGGAATTCCTGCAGCGTTGGGAATATCTTTTGGATTAATGGCATTTACAACTTTTGTTTACGATACTCTTGATGTTTCCACCCGCTTAGGGCGTTACATAATTGAAGAATTAACAGGCTGGAAAAACTGGATGGGAAAAACTTTTGCTACAGCATTAACAATTGGAGCTCCATTCTTATTTGTAACGGCAACATTAAGCGACGCAAAAGGAAATCCGGTTTCTGCATGGAAAATATTCTGGAGTATCTTTGGCGCTTCAAATCAATTGCTCGCAGCACTAGCGTTAATTGGAATTACAGTTTGGTTGTATAAAACAGCAAAGTACAAATATGCTTGGGTATTTTCGTTTGTGCCTGCAGTTTGGATGTTCATAATTTCTAACTGGGCTCTTTTTGTTTTAATGCGTGATGGATGGTTTAAAACCGGAAGCTTTGTTTTAGGTTCTAATCCGGTGCCTTATGTTTCTTTTGTACTATTTGTACTTTCGGTTTTTCTTGCTGTAGAAACTGTTTACGCTCTTTTTATAAAAAGAAAAGTCTAACTTCTAATATTGTGTTTCATTAAAAAAGAGGCTGCCTCATAAGTAATTTTTTTTTGAGGTAGCCTCTTTTTATTTGTATAACTTATAAACCAAGCTTTGCTTTTATATCTTCTGGAATGGCATCTTTATGAACCATTATTGCTGTAGTTTTTGCGCGTATATATTGCTCGCTCATATACCAATATCCGGCATACTTTCTATCTTTTGTTCCCCAAGAGTTCTTGGTATAATAATATTTGTTTCCAGTTTGATCTTTAGCCAAAGCGGTTAAATGCATTAAATGATCATCTGTGGTTGTTTGATTGTCGAATGCCTGTTGACGTATTTCCTGAGTTACAAACTTTTCCTTTTCGGGCAACTCAACTTTGTCTTTCTCCTCATCCTTTTTAGCATCCTCTGCAGGCACCTCTTCAACTAATGGATAAATTGAAACACTTTTTTTACGGTTGAAATATTTTTCGCTAACATCACCATCCCAATCAACAGAGAAACCGTTCATTATAGCGTTTTCCATAACACGCATTAATTCATCAACAGGAATATTATAGTATAAATCGTTGCTCCAGTTATCTGGCATTTCCAAATTTACTTTTTTATAAAATGGATGATGAGTATATGATGTAAGCTCTACATAATCGTTAGGATTAAATCCTAAAGATTCGGCAAAACTTTTTGGAGTGTATTTCTTTCCCTGATATAAAAATTCTTTTGGAATGGCGCCAAGGTAAATATCCAACTCAGCTTCAATTACTTCTTTCCAGCGGGGAGTAATTTTTCCCCCTTTGTTTTTCGAAACAGCGTCTATTGTTGCTTTAAGAACAGCGTCCATTTCTCCATGATTATGCTCTTCTTCGCCAATATTTTTTCCGCTATAAATTTCTTCGGGAATCATTCCAAATTCTTTAATCACATTAATTGCATCGTGTGCCTGACCGCCGGGACCAAAATTTGACGAGCCGCTGTATCGAACAAATTTAACTGCCTTTTGGGGGTAAACATATCGCACATTAAACATTGGAGAAAGTATATGTTCTCCTTTTCCCATTCTTATTAATTCTGTTTCCACAAAAGATGTTGTTGCAAAGGACCAGCATGTTCCGGTTTTGCCTTGGTTTTTAACCGGTGTGGTTTTCAATTCCTTAATCATCTCAAATTCATATACATCTTTTTTCTCTTTTCCTTGCGCCATTACAAAGGCAGGAACAAGGGCTAATATTATGAACAGCCAAATAACTTGTCTAACTAATTTCATTTAATTCCTCTTTGGTTGATTTGCATCCTAAAATTATGACATACTTGGGTAATTTTCTAAAATATTCTAGCAATCTTTTGTTATTGCAATTGATTTTTTGAATAGATGAGAATAATTTGTTTTACAATTCTAACGGAGTGTTTATGTTGTTCATTAGCAGAAGGCTTATGCTGTTATGTGTAATGTTTTTATTTCATTCGTTAATATTTCCGCAAAATCAAAAATTTGGATTGGTAATTCATGGCGGCGCCGGCTCTATATTAAAAAAGAATATGACTCCAGAAAAAGAAGCTGCTTGTGAGGCTAAATTATTAGAGGCATTGAAAAAGGGATATGGAATTTTAGAATCGGGAGGTTCTTCTATTGATGCGGTTACAGCTGCAATAAACATATTGGAAGATTCGCCACTATTTAATGCGGGTAAAGGGGCAGTATTAACCGAAAAAGGAATTGCCGAATTAGACGCTTCAATTATGGAGGGAAAAACATTAATGGCCGGTGCCGTTGCAGGGGTTACTCATGTTAAAAATCCAATTAACTTGGCAAGACTGGTAATGGAAAAATCTCCTCATGTTATGATGATTGGAAATGGAGCCGAAGAATTTGGAAAAGAAAATAATGTTGAAATGGTAGAGAATGAATATTTTATTACCAAGGAGCGTTGGGAACAATATCTAAGAATGAAAAAATCTTTGGAAGAAAAGGCTAAAGCCGAAAAGCATGGAACAGTTGGATGTGTTGCCTTAGATAAAGAAGGAAATTTAGCTGCGGGTACTTCCACCGGTGGAATGATGATGAAAAAATTTGGTCGTGTTGGGGATGCCCCAATTATTGGTGCGGGAACCTATGCAAACAATAGCACATGCGCAGTCTCCGCTACTGGACATGGAGAGTATTTTATTCGTCTTGGTGTTGCCAAAGATATTTCCTCTTTAATGGAGTATAAAAATATGTCGCTTCTTAATTCTGCCGAGGAAGTAATTAATAAAAAGCTAACCGCTTTAAAGGGGGATGGCGGAGTAATTGCCATCGATAAAAATGGTAATATTGCAATGCCGTTTAATACACCCGGCATGTACAGAGGTTATTTATTGAGCGGAGAGAATCCGGTAGTAAAAATGTATAGTAACTAAGTTTGTGTTTGGTAAAATAGTATTCAATTAGTGGCATCAAAATCTTTATTGTGTTATTCAAAGGAGTAATTATGGAACTTGTTGGCAGCGTTAATTATTTGGCGGTATTTGTTTGCGCGGTTCTTGCAACGGGTCTTGGATTTACTTGGTATAGTCCATTTTTATTGGGCAAAATGTGGTTGGACTCCATTGATAAGAATGAAGAAGAAATAAGAAGAAGTAATAATCCATATAAAGTATATGGATTGGCTTTTCTTGGACATTTTATAATGGCATATGGACTTGCCCGCGTAATGATGTTAACAAATTCCACAACAGTTACAGAAGGAATTAGACTTGCATTTCTTTGCTGGTTCGGTTTTACAATGGCAACAATGATGATTAATACTTTGTTCGAAGGAAAATCTTTAAGATTGGTTCTTGTTGATGGTGGTTATCATTTAATTGTCTTTTTAATGTTTGGAATTGTTTTGGGGGCGTGGAGCTAACACTTATTATTAATCGTTGTTCATTTAGGAAGTTTTTATGAATTATTCCCTTGTTGTTTTTGATTTGGATGGCACGTTAATCTCGTCGCACGATAATATCTATTTTGCAACAATGCATGCGCTTAAAGAAGTGGGAATGAATGTTGAAATGCCACAGGAAGAATTTAATAAAAAAATTGGGCTGCACTTCGAAGACATTTTTAATCACTTTGGTTTTAGCGTACCAGATTTTAATCACTTTCTAAATATTTATAAATCGGTTTACTTTAATTATATCAACTCCTCCTGGGTGTATTCCGGCGTAACCGAAATTTTAAAATTTCTAAACGAAAAAAATATCTTAGTTTCGCTGCTTACAACAAAAGGGCAAGATCAGGCGGAATTATTATTAGAACACTTTGGGTTAAGGGAACAGTTTAATTATGTAATGGGAAGAAGACCTGGATTAGCTCACAAGCCATCGGCAGAGCCGTTGCTAAAAATCTGCTCCGATCTTAATGTGGACATTCAAAGAACACTTATTGTTGGAGATTCCGAAATGGATGTTGAATGTGGTAAAAATGCCGGGTCGAAGACCTGCGCTGTTTCATACGGCTACAGATCCAAAGAGATTTTAAAAACGCACGAACCAGATTTTTTAATTGACAAAATAAAAGACTTGGAGTATATAGTTACCTGAATGTAAAAGGACATAGGAGAAATGACTATGGACAATAGCGGGAAGGTTTCGGTTAGTTTAATTGATGGTATTGCTACAATTAATTTTTCACATCCTAAAAGCAACTGTTTGCCAATTAAACTTCTAAAAGAAATAACCGAAGCCATTAATAATTTTGCGGCTAATAAAAAAGCCAATGTATTAATTATCAGAAGCGAAGGGGACAAGTCCTTTTGTGCTGGCGCTTCTTTTGATGAACTATTACAAATAAAGGATTTTAAAAGCGGCAAAGAATTTTTTATGGGATTTGCTCTTCTTATTAACGCAATGCGCAAATGCCCTAAATTTATTATCGCGCGGGTTCATGGTAAGGCTGTGGGTGGCGGTGTAGGAATTGCTGCCGCGGCAGATTATACAATGGCCTCAAGCGAAGCATCCGTTCGTTTAAGTGAACTAATGCTGGGATTGGGACCATTTGTTGTTGGTCCAGCAGTTGAAAGAAAAATTGGTAAAAATAATTTTATTACAATGTCTATTGATGCAGAATGGCACGACGCCTTTTGGGCAAAGCAAAGCGGGCTGTTCACAAAAGTATTTGCAAACAATCGAGATCTCGATGAAGCAATTTCATCGTTAACAAAAAAAATTACTCTTTGCAGTAAGGAAGCTATTAGCGAAATGAAAAAAGTATTTTGGGAGGGAACAGAAAATTGGGACAAGCTTCTTGAACAGAGAGCAGAAATAAGTGGTCAACTTGTGTTAAGCGAATTCACAAAAAAATATATAAAATCATTTAAGGAAAAATAACAATCATTGGTCCTGTTGCCGTTTTAAGGAGTTAAGTCATTACGGAACTTTCGAACAAAAAGGCTAACCTTCTCATGTTAGTCTTAATAATAGCAGCAATAGCAATTCGTACGCGTATAAATTTTGCCACCGAATATATGCCAGGAAATAATGGCGCATATTATCTTGTTCAAATAAGAGAAGTTATAGAGTCATTCAAACTTGCGTATAACGATTTCCCTTTAATTTTTTGGACGCAGGGAGTAATTGCACTAGCATTACACAAACTTGGTTTGGGAAGTGTGGAATACTTGGCAAATTTAGTTGCCCGGTTATTCGATTCAATTATACCAGCATTGGCAATTGTACCGGCGTTTTTGCTTGTAAAAAAATTAGCCATACGTAAAAATGCTTATGTGGTGGTAACTTTTTCGGCCTTCGCAATTTTATATTTCTCGCCTCTCACTCTTGTATCAGATTTTCAAAAGAATGCACTTGGAATGCTCTGGTTGTTTTTTATGTTAAATGCAATCTATAGCTTTTACCAAAAGAGCAGCATTAAAAACATTATTAATATTCTGTTCTTCTTTTTTTTGTGCAGTATAACTCATTACGGAAGCTTTGCCGCGGCAATAACAATTCTTGTTGTGGCAATTGTGTTGCGCTACGCCATAAATTTTAAGCTTGCGAAGACTGTAAAAATTATTGCCGTGGTTCTCTTTTTAGTTTCCTCCGCAATTGGGTTGGTTTATTATATAAATCCATTTAGGGCAATAAGCCTTATAAATATTCCCCTTAACATATTTGAAAATCCTGTATTGGTTTTAGTTCTTAATAAGGAGCCCGTTCTATCCCCATTGGATATTTTAAATATGATTTTGGTTAATGGAATTGCTCTGTTGGCAATAATTCTATATAAGAAGAAAAAAATAAATGTAGAAACAAAAGAGAAAGGTTTTTTCTTTGCCCTCATTATTCTTTCTTTGTTTTTTTCCTCTCCTCTTTTAGGAATAGAATCTGCGCAGAGATTAAGTTTTATGTCCTACTTAACTTTGCCGGGGCTGTTTGCATTTTTGTTTAATAGTTCAGAGGGAGTAGTTAAAAAATACATTGTGTTATTTTGCTCAGCGTTGCTAGTCTGTTCTGCAATAATTTTTATCTATCGCCCGGTATATTCAAACATGAATAAAGAACTTGAAAAAGAACTGCAATACATCGCATCAATTATCAACAATCAGGGCCCATCGTTAATTGTAACACGCCATGGAATGGAGTATTGGACTAAATGGGTTACTCGAAAAGAAGCCTTAAGAGAAGACGCCTTGGTTTTAGAGCACTGGAAAGCATATGGATTTGTTTTGTTCTTGCAGCAAAAGAACAGTCATTCTCCATTTGGTCCTGCAGGCAGCTGGGGTCCCAAATTTACAGAGCCAGTAATCCCTTTACAGAGTAAAATAATTTTTGATGGCAACCACTTTTCATTATATAAATCCTCTGTTGCCCCGGCGGATATATCTATTTATCAAAACAAGAGGTTCTGATGAAAAAGTTAATAATTGTATTGTTTGTTTTTTGCGGCATTACCAATTCAAATGCTCAGCAAGTCAACTCGGAAAAAGTTGCCAAATTATTTGGAAACAATAAAGGAACTATTGTTATTGCAGACAATGGTACTGGTTATAATTTTTGTTACAATAAAAGCAGAAGTGGTAAAAGGTTTTTACCCGCCTCAACGTTCAAAATACCTAATTCCTTAATTGGTCTTGAAAGCGGAATAGTGACCGATGAAAATTTTGTAATTAAATGGGATGGCGTTAAAAGAGAAATTGCCGATTGGAATAAAGATCTAACATTGGAACAGGCAATAAAAGTCTCTTCCGTTCCATATTATCAGGAAATGGCAAGACGTATTGGTTACAAAGAGTATAAAAATTTTTTTAAGTTATTCTCCTATGGAAATAACAATCTTGGCTCTCAAATAGATATGTTTTGGCTGGATAATTCATTAAAAATAACTGCTGAAGAGCAATTAAGGTTTATTAAAGAGTTCTATAATTATCAACTTCCTTTTTCGAAAAGAACAATAGATATTGTAAAAAAGATTTTGTCGGAAGAAAAGTATGGAGCTTCTGTTATGAAATTCAAAACAGGAATGGGGGAAAACGAGGATGGATCAAAAATTGGCTGGCTTGTTGGATATGTTGAAAAGAAAAACAACGTTTACTTTTTTGCTTTTAATATCGAGGCCAAAGAATATGGGATTGTAAAAGAGCTTCGAAATACAATTAGCCGCAAAGTATTAAAGGAATTAAAAATTCTTGAATAGAAATTTTTGTGAGGAGATATGAATAAGCTTTTGTTAAGCGAAATATATATTTACCCGGTTAAATCTTTGGGTGGAATAAGTGTACGCGAAGCCGAGGTTACGGACCGTGGTTTAAAATACGACCGTCGTTGGATGCTTGTAGATTACACCGGAAAATTTTTGTCGCAAAGATCCCATCCGTTAATGTCTATTATAAAAGTAGATATAAGCAGCGACCGTTTAATTTTTAGAGACATCAGAAATACCGAACAGTTCGATGTTGGCATAGACGAAAGAAGCGGCAAAGTAATTAAAAGTGTGGTGTGGGATGATGCCGTTGAAACACATCATGTTAATTCAATTATTGATGATTGGTTCGGTGTTATATTAAACACAAGATGTAAATTGGTTTTTATGCCGGATGAATCTTTTAGGCCGGTAGATAAAAGGTATGCTGCCGAAAATGAAATTACAAGTTTGAGCGACGGCTATCCATTTTTAGTTGTTGGACAATCTTCACTTGACGATCTCAATTCGAAACTGGAAGAAAAAATTCCAATGAACAGATTCAGGCCAAACTTAGTGCTATCCGGCGGATATCCTTTTGAAGAGGATGATTTGAAATCATTTTCAATTGGAGATGTGTTTTTTTATTCTGTTAAGCCATGCGCAAGGTGTGTGGTTACAACAATAAATCAGCAAACCGCACAAAAAAGTGATGAGCCTCTTAAGACACTTTCGAAATATAGAATGGTAAACAACAAAGTGATGTTTGGAATGAATTTGCTTCACAAAGGAAAAGGAAAGATAAACATGGGGGATGAGGCAAAAGTTTTGGAGAGAAAATAGCTAGCAGTAATTAATAATCTACATTCAATTGTAAAGCCGAACTAGAAGTTATTTGCGTTTAGACCGAAAAGATTATGATTAGTGTAGCCCCTTTAACAAAAGCATGGGGTAAAAATTTGGTACCTCCAAATGAATTGATTTATTAAACGACTATTAGCATATTTGCCCGCCAACCAAAATAAAAATGAAAGGATATAAAATGGCAAACGTATTAAACTGGTTCGAAATTCCGGTAACGGATATGGAACGGGCTGTAAAATTTTACTGCTCAATTTTCAATTACGACTCTATGTATCAAACAAATATGGGTGGGTTTGATATGGCCTTTTTTCCAATGGAAGGAGAAGGAGTTGGAGGAGCCTTGTGTAAAGGTGAGTGGTATAAACCAACTGAAGATGGCGCGGTAATATATTTAAATGGAAATCCCGATCTTGAATCAGTACTTAAAAACATAGAAACATCGGGGGGAAAAATAATTCAGCACAAAACTTTAATAACAGAAGAGATAGGCTACATGGCGCTTTTTATCGATTCCGAAGGTAATCGCGTTGCTCTTCATTCAAATAAATAATTATTGGATTAATCCGGGCAGTTTATTTTTACTGTCCGGATATTAAAAGGAATCCAAGCTTAATAACAAAGGAAAAAATGATTGTTAGATCGCCAAGATTGGAAATAGTAAATGGAAACTTAGAGCACGCAAAAGCAGAGCTAAGCTATAGAGAAAAGCTATCAGAATTACTTAATGCAGAAATTCCTTCCAATTGGCCACCGCCTTTAAATGATGAAGCATCTATGAACTTTTTTTTGAAATACATTGAAGAGAATCCCGATTCCACCGAGTTTATAATGTGGTATATAATTTTGGAAGAGGATAAAAAAAGAAAAGCGATTGGTAATATTGGATTTAAAGGCAAGCCCGATGAGACCGGAACAATTGAAATTGGCTACTCAATAATTGAAGAATATCAGCAAATGGGATTTGCTTCGGAGGCGGTTTCGGCAATGGTAGATTGGGCATTTACGAGACCGAAGGTAGAAAGAGTTATAGCCGAAACTTTAGAAAACGGATTCCCTTCTCAAAAAGTGCTGCGAAATAACAGCTTTAATTATATTGGCCAAGGAAGCGAGCCAGGAGTAATTAGATTTGAACACACCAAAGAGAATCATACAAAATTTTTGTAGTGCAACCACAATAAATTACAATTCCCCTCGTTTACAGAAATAGAAAATAGAGCTATATGAACGCTTACAATGAACAAGACTTAATTGAAAAATGCCAGGACGGCGACCCGAAAGCATTTGGTCCATTGATGCAAATTTATAGGCGTCAATTGTACTCTTATTTATTCAAGCTTAGCGGAGATAAAACGGAAGCGGAAGATTTGTTTCAGGAAACTTTGATTAAGACATGGAAAGGAATAAAAAAATATTCTCACAATCAAAAATTTGCATCATGGTTTTTTACAATTGCTCATAATACGGCTATGGATAATTTAAGAAGCAGAAAAAGAAATAGTGTAATCACAAATTTTGAACCGGATGAAATTTATGGTGTTAGTAATCCGCATCAAGATTTGGTAAAAAAGGAAGTAAAGGAAATTATTAATAAGGCTGTTGGAAAATTGTCTGAGCGTCAAAAAGAGGTTTTTTTATTACGGGTGCATGGAGAATTGACATTCAAAGAAATTGCGGATATAACAAGTGAACCACTAAATACGGTATTGTCGCACATGCATTATGCGCTTGGAAAAGTAAAAAAATATTTGGGTAATAATTATGAATAACGAAGAAAAATTAATTTGTAAAGATTTCGAGCAGACTGTGTGGCTCTATCTGGACAAGGAGTTGGAGCCTGCTAAGATTGAATTCTGGAATAATCATATATCTGTTTGTAAAACATGCACTAACTTAATTGCCGAAATTGAATCTATAAGAAATATGGCAAAAGAGGAAGCTTCGGAAGATATTCTCGATTCAACCTTCGATAGAATTGTGGAAAACGCTCTATCTAAAAAAAGGACATTTGCAGACAAACAAATTTTCTACTGGCTTACTTTAAAGCATGCATTTGCTTTTAAGGTTGCAGTTATAAGCGGGCTTGCATTAGTTGCTCTTGTAATATCTTTAACTTCCAGGCAGCCAAATCCTATTAAAAATCTTTCAAACAATATTCTAGACTGGGAAGGGCATTCAATTAATACGGAAATTAATGAGGTTTCAAAGAAGATCAACAGCCTTGATAACGAAAGCTGGGAAAACAAAATTAATTTAATAAGCAATAAGATAACTCAGCTAGAGACAAAGACAGATAAGTTTTCGTTTAATTAATAAGTAAAAGGAGAAATAAAATGAAAAAGCTAATAGCAATATTTATTTTATTGTTGAGTTTGGGTTTGAATGCAAATTTGTATTCGCAGGAATATGCCCTTGCTGCGGGCGAATATTTAGAAACATATTTGAATTCACCACAAGAATATTCAACGGGGCACTACTTTGGAAAAGAAGTGTCTAAAGAGCAGGAAGAAAAAATTCTACAATCCCTTTCTCTCGAAATGAAAGCTAAGCTGTTAGAAATAAAAAAATTAGATAAAAATAAATATCAGCAATTGTTAAGAGGTTTTCCTTATGGATACTTCTCAAGCTGGTCGTATGATGGAAATAAACCCGCATTGATTGCCGGCTTAGAAGGAAGTGATAAGTCGTACAAAAAAGAAAAAGAACTGGAAATTGATGTTGAACTGCTGGCTCTTAAATACAAAGGACAAGATTCTCAGTCGCAGCAAAAAACTAAAACCGAGCTCTATTCAAAACTCTCGGAACTGTTTGAAATAAAAGAATCCGATAAAGAAGCGGATATTAAAAAACTGGAAAAGCGATTGAGTGAGTTAAAGGAATCGTTAAAAGAAAGAAAACAGAATAAAGAGGAAATAGTTCAGCGGAGAATTCAAGAATTACTTAAAGACGCTAAATATTTACGATGGGAATAAAATTTTTTACGGCTCTCCCTACACCAGGGAGAGCTGTTTTATTAATAAAACATACACCCCTCCCCTTAATAAATAAATCATAAAAACCACTTGGTAATATTGGCTAACTCTGGAAATGTTAATAAATTTTGTTCGTAAAAATATGCCTAGTTTTGTACATGTATTATTGTTATAATTAATGTGCAATCAAATTTTTGGTTAAGGGAAAATGCATGCGTCCTCGAGTTACAGCCTCTATAAGTTTAATTATGCTGCTGGTTTGTATTCTGTTTTTTTATTTCTTTTACAACGAACAAAAAAACAGAACCATAGAAGAACTTAACACCCGCCAGTTTATCCATGCAAAGCAAGCCTCTAAAAGTTTGGAAGATTTTATTAATTCGTGGATTAATACTTTGGCCACCCTTGCCAAAGACCAAAATGTTATAGAAAATAATTTGCTTGGTAAAGAATATCTAAAAACTGTTCACGATCTTCGAAAAGATGAAATAAAAAGCATGGTGCGATTAGATTCTAAAGGCACAATAATTAATAGTGCGGAATCTAGCCCCATAATTGGAAAGAACATTTCTAACCAAAAGCATGTAGCGGAAATAATAAAAAACCACAAGGTTGTATTGAGTGATGTTTTCGACGCGGTTCAGGGATATAAAGCAATTGCAATTCACGCTCCAATTTTTAAGAATGGAAAATTTGATGGAACTATAGGCTCCATTCTTCAAGTTGAGTCGTTTGCAAAAAAATATTTAGAAGATATTAAAATTGGTAAAACCGGTTACGCTTGGATGATTAGCAAAGAGGGGGTGGAATTATATTGTCCTGTTAGTGGGCATATAGGAAAATCTGTGTTTGAAAATTCAAAAGGGTTTCCCACCATAATTGCAATGGCAAAAAGAATGATAGCCGGCAATCAGGGGTCTGCGGTATATTTCTTTAATAAGGTTAAGAATAAAGATTCCGAACACATTAAAAAGTATGCAGTCTTTATGCCTGTTAAGGTTTACAATACTTACTGGTCTATAGTGGTTGCTTCAACAGAAGAGGAAGCACTCTCTTCGCTAACAAGTTTTAGAAATAAATTAATTGCAATAATTATAATAATGTTTTTAACGGGATTTGTTTTTTCGTATTACAGCACAAAGGCGTGGGGAATACTTAAAGAATCGGAAGCCCGAAAAATAGCCGAAGTGCAATTACTGCAGTTTAATGCTGAACTTGAAAAAAGAGTAAATGAAAGAACCATTCAGCTTGAAGAATTAAATAGGGATTTAGCCAGCTTCAATTACACTATTTCACACGATCTTAGAACTCCATTAAGAGCAATTGTTGGATTAAATGAGATTCTTAAAGAGGACCACAGCCACAAATTGAATCCCGAAGCCCTTTCAGTCATGGAAAAAATTGAAAGAGCTACTAGTAAAATGGATTCTCTTATTGAAAGTATTTTAAAGTTGTCCAGGGTTAATTCGCACCGGCTGGATATAATTGAAGTTAATTTAACAAAGCTTGCTCAATCTATAGCAAGAGAACTTGAAGAGAGCGCCTCAAATAAAAATATTAAATTTATTATTCAAGAAAATCTTTTTGCTAAGTGCGATAAAGGCTTAATTGTTTCTGTAATTCAAAACTTATTTTCTAATGCTGTTAAATATTCTAGCAAAGTTAACCTTCCGGTCGTTGAATTTTTTGCCCTTCAGCAAAACGGAGAAAAAGTTTTTTGTGTAAAAGATAATGGTGCCGGATTCAACAGTGCTCAAAGCGAGGGATTATTCTCTTTGTTCAAACGCTTTCACGATCAAAGCGAATTTGAAGGGATTGGGATTGGTTTGGCGACGGTAAAAAAAATAATTGGCAGGCATAATGGTAAAATTTGGGCCGAGTCTAAGGTTGAAGAGGGAGCTTGTTTTTACTTTACTTTGCCGGAGGCTGTGGGTTAAAAAATTAAAGCGCAAAAGTGAGCATATTCCCCATTTATATGGGTCCATTTTATCTTTTCGAATAAACAACCCTCCTAGGTTTTTCTTATATTTGCACTCAAATTTTTAATAATAGTTCGGAAAATAAATGCACCCCAAGAATCTTGAAAATATTCCTAAAGCTTATAATCCTAAAGAGACCGAAGACAAGTGGTATAAATACTGGGAGGAACACAACTTATATCATTCCGAAGTTGATGAAAGCAAACCATCGTATTCTATAGTAATTCCTCCCCCAAACATTACAGGCATTCTTCACATTGGACATATTCTTAACAATACCCTGCAGGATATTTACATCCGCTACAAACGAATGATGGGTTTTAACGCATGCTGGGTGCCCGGAATAGATCACGCTTCAATTGCAACAGAAACAAAAGTTGTAGCTCTGTTAAAAGAACAGCACATCACAAAAGATCAAATATCGCGCGAAGACTTTTTAAAGCATTGCTACTTGTGGAAAGAAAAATATGGTGGAATAATTTTTCAGCAGCTGCGTAAACTGGGTGTAAGCTGCGATTGGCCGCGTGAGCGTTTTACAATGGACGATCATTATTATAAAAAAGTTATTGAAGCATTTGTTAAGCTATATAAAGAGGGATTGATATACCGCGGCTACAGAATGGTTAATTGGGATCCTGCTTCGAAGAGTGCAATTAGTGACGAAGAAGTATTCTTTAAAGAGATGCAGGGTAAACTATGGTTTTTTAAATATCCCGTTAAAGATTCCGATGAGTTTGTTGTTGTTGCTACAACTCGTCCCGAAACAATGCTTGGTGATACCGGGGTTGCAGTTAATCCCGAAGATGAACGCTACACACATCTAATTGGCAAGACTATAGTGCTTCCAATTATTGGAAGAGAAATACCTTTGTTTGCCGATGAATATGTTATGAAGGAATTTGGAACTGGTGCGGTTAAAGTTACTCCGGCTCACGATTTAAACGACTACGAAATGGGCAAGCGTCACGATTTAGAAATGATAAACATTTTTAACGAAGATGCCTCAACAAATGGAAATGTACCAAAAGAATTTCAAGAGCTTGATAGATATGTGGTAAGAGAAAAAGTTGTTGCTCGAATGGAAGAACTTGGGCTTTTGTTAAAAGTGGATAGTTACACAAATACTGTTGGCTACTCTCAGCGCGGAAATGTTCCTATTGAGCCCTATTTAAGTGAACAGTGGTTTATGAAAATGGAAGAGCTTTGCAAGCCGGCATTAAAAGTTGTGCAGGAGGGCAAAGTTAAATTTCATCCAGAGCATTGGGTTAAAACTTACGAGCACTGGATGACAAATATTCGCGACTGGTGTATATCGCGTCAATTGTGGTGGGGACATAGAATTCCAGTTTGGTATAACAAGACAACACAAGAAATTTACTGCGATGTAAATCCTCCGGCAGATATTGAAAACTGGCATCAAGAAGATGATGTGCTTGATACTTGGGCATCCAGCTGGCTTTGGGCTCAGGATGTTTTCACTAGTGAAGAAGATCAAAAATATTACTATCCAACAGATCTATTGGTAACAGCCCCGGATATTATTTTCTTTTGGGTTGCTCGTATGATTATTGCCGGAACACACTTTATGGGAGAGATTCCTTTTAAGGATGTTTACTTTACCAGTTTAGTGCGCGACGAAAAGGGAAGAAAGATGAGTAAGTCTCTTGGCAATTCTCCCGATCCACTTGATTTGATTGAAGAGCATGGAGCCGATGCCCTGCGTTTTACAATGACTTATATTGCCCCTCTTGGCCAGGATGTTCTTTTTAGCAGCGATATGGTTGAGATTGGAAGAAACTTTGCAAACAAGATGTGGAACGCCGGTAGATTTTTACTAATGAACGCTCAGAATATAAAATTGGATCCCTTGTTAAAATTCAAACACATGGATTTTACGGATAAGTGGATAATCTCCCGCTTTAATAAAACTATTAAAGAGGTTAACGAAGCGTTAGATAAGTTCGAAGTGAATGCAGCATCTAAAATTATTTACAGTTATGTATGGAATGATTTCTGCGATTGGTTTGTAGAACTTTCGAAGAACAGATTATACAATGAAAGCGATGAAGTTAAGAGTGCGGTTCTTACTCGGGCAATTTCTTTGTACGAGGATATGCTAAAACTTGTTCATCCTTTTATGCCTTTTATATCGGAAGAAATATGGCAATTGCTCGACGAAAGAAAACCAGGGCAAAGTATCTCGGTTACGGAATTTCCTAAGTACGAAGAAAAATTAATTGACGAAAAAGCCGAAGCAGAAATATCCTTTGTACAAGAGGTTGTTACCGCTATTAGAAATATAAGGGGTGAAATGAACATTTCTCCTGCTAAGCCAATAAATGTATTTCTAAAAAGTACTGCTGTAACTTTTGCTCAAGAAAAATATATTAAATCTCTGGTTCGAATTGATCAGTTAACAGTAGATGAAAATTTAGATAAACCAAAGGCATGTGCTTCTTCGGTTGTTAAAGGGTGCGATATTTTTATTCCTCTTGAAGGATTAATTGATCTTAGTGTTGAAAGAACAAGGATCGAAAAAGAAATTGCCAGAATACTTGCCAGCTTTAATGGTGTTCGTAAAAAGTTAGAAAACGAAAACTTTGTTAGTAAAGCTCCCGCAGATGTAATTGAGCGTGAACGAACCAAAATGGCAGACTGGGAAAAAGCTTTGGAAAAACTTAAAGCTATATTGGAAGATTTAGTATAAAATTTAGGAGGCTGTTAAGTAATAGATTACTTCAACAGCCTCTTTTTTAGTTTCCCTCATTTATGTATTTCTGCTTAAATTGCTATTAACAATAAACACTACGGAGAAATTATGTTCTTCACATTGTTATTAGTTACTTTTATACTTGCCATTGTTACCTCGTTTATAATCGTAAAATTCTTCGATAAGCCTATCGGGAAAATTCTTAATAGAGTAATAGGTGAAGACCTTGGACCGGCCTGGCAGAAATATTTAAAGTATGCAATTTATGTTGTTGGTATTAGTGGCGGAGTAAGAATTTGGGAATTGGAAAAGTATTTACAGCCCCAACATAAAGATGTTTTGCAAATTGTTTTGAATTCGGAGAGATGGACGCTGGAGGTATATAGAACTATTATTGGTACTTTGCAAAGCACAGCTTGGATGCTTTTAGTGTTTTTTCTATTTGCTATGATAGCATACGTAATTGTAAAAGCATTCGAGCTAAAGCATAATAAGCCGAACAATTAATTGTAATTTGGATTTGTTTACAAATTAAATTTCCTGGACAAATAAAAACCGTAGATGAATAATTACAGAACCAATAGAAGAGATTTTATTAAACTTGCTGGCATGAGTGCTGCAGCATTGGCACTACCAAATAGTTTAAAGGCGTTTGCACCAAACGAAAAAAAGCCTAATGTAATTTTTATTCTTGCCGATGACCTTGGCTATGCAGATTTAAGCTGCTACGGCCAAACAAAATTCAAAACACCAAACATAGATAAACTTGCAAAAGAAGGAATTAGGTTTTTGCAAGCTTATTCAGGAAGTCCGGTTTGCGCTCCTTCAAGATGTTCGCTGCTTACCGGAAAGCACACGGGGCATTCCTATATTCGAGATAATGACAAAATGGTAGAACGGGGAGATGTTTGGAGTGATTTGATAAAATATGAAGGACAGCGCCCGCTTCCAGAAAACAATTATACTCTTGCACATTTATTCAAAAATTCGGGATACAAAACCGCGTGCATTGGAAAATGGGGTTTGGGTACACCAGGCAGTTTTGGAGTTCCAAATAAACAGGGATTCGATTTCTTTTATGGCTACTTATGCCAAAGAATAGCTCACACTTACTATCCTCCATATCTTTGGAGAAACGAGAAGAAAGAATTTTTGAATAGGAATAAGTATTTCAAAACTCACGAAAAACTTCCGGCAGATAAAGATCCTAACAACGCTTCTTCATATGAGCAATATAAAGGAGAGCAATATTCTCTCGATTTGATGATGGATGAATCTCTAAAGTACATAAGGGAAAATAAATCAAATCCATTTTTTCTCTTTCTAACTCCAACAATTCCCCACGTTTCACTTCAGGTTCCCGATGAGGATATAAAAGAATTCGAAAGCGAATTCCCCGAAACTCCCTACAAAGGAGAAAAGGGATATTTGCCGCAGCAGAAACCAAGAGCAGCCTTTGCGGCAATGATATCGAAGCTGGATAGGGGAGTTGGTAAAATTGAAGCACTTCTAAAAGAATTAAAACTAGAGGAGAATACTATAATAATTTTTACAAGTGATAATGGCGCTACTTTTAATATTGGTGGGTACGACCCTGCTTTTTTTAACAGCAACGGAGCGTTGCGAGGTGCTAAGGCCTCTTTATACGAAGGAGGAATTAGAGTTCCATTAATTGCAAAATGGCCCGGTAAAATTAAAGCTGGTTCAATTACAAAACAGAGTTCCGCGTTTTGGGATTTTATGCCCACATTTGCCGAAATTACTTCAAGCAGAGATTCAATAAATAGTGACGGCGTTTCAATAGTTCCTACATTAACAGGCAAATTAAAAAATCAAATGCAGCATGAATTTTTATATTGGGAACATGCCTCTTCCATGCAGGCGGTAAGATATGGGGACTGGAAAGGATTAAGAAAAAAAGTAAGCGATAATATTGAACTCTACAATTTGAAAAACGATCCTTACGAAAAAAACAATGTTGCCAACGACAATCCCGAAATTGTAAAAAAGATATCGCAAATAATGATTAGCGGAAGGATTGAATCTGAGTTATATCCAATTTTTAAATAGACCTGATTTATGGAGCTAGTAGGCATAACTAAGTATATTAATTTATTGTAATAGGCAGTTGTAAATATTTTCAAATGGGCTTATTATCGTTGTATATTGCAATATAATTGAAAGGCAATACATGGCATCAAAATCTACCGTTGAGTTAGACAAGATTGAATACGAAGGGTTGTTAAGCCGGCTTAAGTTTTTTCAAAAGATTATTCAGGAAATTTCGGCCCGCAAGCCATTGCAGCAATTGCTCGATCAGATAATTTCCTCGAGTAAAAAACTATTAGATGCCGAGGCAGCTTCTCTTTTGTTGTACAACAACGAAGATGGACTTCTCTATTTTCATACAATTGCCGGGGGAACCAGCACCTCACTTAAATCGAAAGCATTAAAAGTTGGAGAGGGAATTGGAGGATGGGTAGCCGAGAAAAAAGAATCGCAAATTATAAACGACTGCTACAGCGATAATCGATTCAATAAAGAATTCGACTTAGCTACCGGATACAAAACCCGCAACATGGTTTGCGTTCCAATGATAAATAAAAACTCACTTATTGGAGTTATACAGGTAATTAATAAAAAGAATAATGAAAAATTTTCGAAAGAAGATTTGGAATTATTCGAAGCGCTTAGTGCCCAATGTGCGGTTGCAATTGAAAACGCTCACACAATTGAATTGGAGTTAAAAGCCGAGCAGACAAAATACGAGATGGATACAGCGTGGCGAATTCAACAACGGTTTCTTCCCGAAAAATTACCTTTGATTAACGATGTTGAAATGTGCATTAAATTAAAACCCGCCAAAGAAATTGGGGGAGATTATTTTAATGTAATTAAAATTGATGAAGACAATTTTCTATTCTTTATTGCGGATGTTTCGGGTAAAAGTGTTTCGGCCGCTTTAATTGTTTCCACAATTTATTCCTTTTTGCAATTCTATTTTATAATTCAAAAGTCCTCCTTCGATCCAATTGAATTTGCTCAATCTTTTAACAAGTTTTTAATTGCTTCTACAACTCCGGATAAATACGCTACGGCATGGTTCGGAATTTATAATCAATCAACAAGAACAATTACCAGCATCAACGCGGGGCACAATCCCCCCTATTTGTTAAAGGCGCAATCAAATTCATTTTATCTTCTTTCAGCAGGCGGACTAATGTTAGGGGGTATGGATTTTCCATATACATCGGAAAGTATTTTGTTGAACAAAGATGATTTAATTATTTTTTACACAGACGGCATTCCCGAAGCAATGAACATGAATGAAGAGGAATTTGGGGAAAAGAAGTTTGAAGAATTGCTGCTTAAAAATAGAAATCTAAATACAAACGATTTGTCCAAGGTAATTTTTGATGAAATTAAAAATTACCGTGCCGGTGCCGAACAAAGCGATGATATTACTCTAGGCATTCTAAAATTTTAAACGGTCCCCAAAAAAACTCAATCAATAAATGATCTGGTAATTAATGGAGAATAAATGTTTTTAGACCATATACCAACCAACCAAGATATAACCGAAGCGCACGAGCGAATTAAATATCAAGTTCACAAAACTCCGGTGTTAACATCAACTGTAGTAAATAATATTTTAGGCTGCGAATTGTTTTTAAAGTGCGAAAATTTTCAAAAGGTTGGAGCGTTTAAGTTTAGGGGTGCAAGCAATGCGGTCTTATCCTTAACGGAAGAACATTTACAGAAGGGCGTTGCCACACATTCATCCGGTAATCATGCGGCGGCTTTGGCTTTGGCGGCAAAAATTAAAAACGTTCCAGCATATATTGTAATGCCCCAAACAGCACCCGAAATAAAAAAGAAAGCTGTTGAGGGATATGGCGCTAAAATTGTCTTTTGCCAGCCAACTCTTCAAGCTCGCGAACAAACACTTGCAAAAGTTGTTGAAGAAACTAACGCTACATTTATTCATCCTTACGATAACTATTCAATTATTGCGGGGCAGGCAACATCTGCAAAAGAATTATTCGAAGAGATAATTGGTTTAGATTATTTGATTTCTCCGGTAGGCGGCGGAGGCTTGTTAAGCGGAACAAGTTTAAGTGCATGTTACTATTCATCCAAAACTAAAGTAATTGGCGCAGAGCCAGCCGGCGCAGATGATGCATTTCGTTCTTTAAGAGAGGGTACAATTCACCTTTCTGTAAATCCAAAAACAATTTGCGACGGATTACTAACAAGTTTAAGCGAACGCACATTTGGTATTATTAGTAAAAACGTAAGTGAGATTATCACCGCTAAAGAAGAATCGATTATAAACGCAATGAAGATGATTTGGGAAAGAATGAAAATTATTGTTGAGCCATCAAGCGCTGTTGCGCTTGCAATAGTTTTAGAGAATAAAGAAAAATTTGCTGGTAAAAGAGTTGGAATAATAATTTCCGGCGGGAATGTAGATTTGAATAATTTGCCGTGGATATAATTTGAAGCCGGAAAATATCCGGCTTCAATTGTAGATAAAAATTATTCGGTAAAGTGCTTTATTACTTTTTCAACATGATCTTCACACACAATACAAAATGGTTTTGTTCCCTTGCTGAACATTATGCAATCCAACATCGAGCGGTACATTCCTTTTGCCGAATATCCGGCTCCCTCAAATGCGCCAACGCTTCCCCAGTACTTACTTTTAACAAGATATTTATCAACATCATCGCTGTGAAATTTATCTTTTTTGTTGTATTTATTTTGCGCTTCATCAATTTGGGCGCGCGAAGCTTTGTTCCTTTTTAATTCGGCAATATGCTTATTCATTTCTCTTCTTTCTTTTTGCCAAGCGTAATCGCTTTTGTCGTAATCCTCTTTTTCCCATGGAGTAGGCAACTCAATTCCTGGAGATGCTAAACTTTTCCACTTAAGATTAGATTTATCCATTAGCCTTGTAATATTTGGTTCAACCGGTTCTTGTCCGGCAGGATAAAATTCGTTGTATGCAACATCGCTGGTATAATACTCGTCTGCCAATCCGCCGAACGAATGACCAAACTCGTGCAAAAAGATATAGGGAGAAAACTGATTATCGCTAACAAAAGTACAATAGAAATTGTAAATGCCGCCGCCACCATATCTTGGACTGTTGCACATAATGTAGATAGCATCGTAAGGAACATGCGCAGCCAAATTGCGCATCGCTTTGTTGTCTTCTGTTAGAACATAACGTTCCGAGCCGAGAGAATAAAATGTGGTGTTGAGAACAGTATTTTTGTAAATGTTTGCACCTGGCTCATCTATTTGGCTCTCTTCGCTTGGCTTAAATACTCCGTAAACATTTATTTTGTCTTTATTCTTTTTGAATGGTTCGTGACTTATTAATAGTTCTGTATAACGCTTTAAATCATTTTCAAACTTTTTCTGATCTTTTTTAGAATAGCCATCAGATAGAATTACAACATCCAGCTTTTTGTGGGCATCGCCGCTAAAATGATTTTTATAAACTTTAACCTGAGCATCCTTAACAGCATCTTTAATTATGTATAGATCGCTAGGGTCAATTTCCACAGAGAAAACCAAGTTTAATATGTTTTGCTTATCACGCTTTTCAAGAACAAACCTAATTTTGTTTTTGGGAAATGGAATTATGGCGCTTTCGTGATAAGTGCGTTTAATGCCTTTCAAGGCCTCTTCGCTAGTTTGATATTCTTTAAAGTAGCTGTCGAATCCTCTTGAAAAAATTAATTTACCCGAAGCCAAATCGAAAACCTTGTAATAGTATGCGCCATTGTTAAAATTATCTATTGTGTTATTTAAATTGCCTGCCCAAATTCCATATTGGTATATTTGATCTATAGTTACAATTTCGCTGGTGGCATCTCCTATGTGGTAATAATCGATGCGCATAGTCTGGTCTGTAAAAAAGTTATTATAATTAATTGCTTGGGCGCTAATAACAGTAGAAAAAATAAGTAGAAAGAAAAATCCAAATTGCTTCATTGTAATCTCTTAATTGTTTTTTGCTTTACAAAGTTAACAGAAATTATTCCCTGCCAAAAGAGGATTAATTGGGAATTAGGCCGGCTTATTTGTCGTTTACAAAAAGTAAACGCAATAGTTTTACCCATGCAATCGGCTACTAAAATCTTTATTTTGTGCCCGCTAAACTAAAGAGAAATGAAAACTATAATTAAAATATTGTTTTATCTGCTTGCTGTTTCTTCTTTGTTGTTTTCACAAGAAGATAACAGATTTAAAATTACCCGCGTTAAATATGGAGGTGGAGGAGACTGGTATAACGATCCCTCGGCCGAAGTGAATTTACTAAAATTTGTAGAGCAGAATACCAACATAAAAACAAAGCCGGTTTACGAATTTGTTGATTTAGCCAGCGGCAATATTTTTTCTTCCCCATTTTTATTTATTACAGGGCATGGCAATATTGTCTTCTCGGATTCCGAAGCCGCAAGGCTAAGAGCATATCTTGAGGGAGGAGGCTTTCTTTATATTGATGATGATTATGGATTAGATAAAGCGTTAAGAAGAGAATTAAAAAAGGTTTTTCCGGATAGAGATCTGGTGGAACTTCCTTTTAGTTATGGGCTGTACAACTGCATGTACGATTTTAGGAATGGTCCCCCTAAAACACACGAGCACGATAAAAATCCTCCAAAAGGATATGGAATTTTTATAAATGGAAGGCTATCTGTTTATTATACTTTTGAATGCAATCCCAGCGATGGCTGGGCAGATCCTGATGTTCATAAAGATCCCCCAGCAAAAAGGGAAGAAGCGTTAAAATTTGGAACCAACATAGTTGTATGGGCATTGATGAACTAAAGAATGACTAACTATTTAAGTAAAATAGAAAACAAACTGCGTGGGGTAGTTAAACTTGAAAAAAAGAAAGAGGGATTAACGCGCCTTTCCTATTTTCTATTAGCCATATCGCTGGCATTTGTGTTAATACTTTTTATGGAAGTGATATGGAATTTTAACCAGGAAATTAGAACGGTTATATTCTTTTCATATTTATTAGTTACCCTGCTTTTATTTGCGGGTTATTTATTTTACCCAATAATAAAAGATTTTTTGTACTACACCAGCCCCAATTATTTTATTACAGCAAAAAAAGTAGGACTCCATTTCCCCGAAATTAAAGATGAGCTCTTAAACACTCTTCAGCTTGTAAACGAAAAATCCTCGCATCACTCTTTGCAGCTTGTTAACGCAGCATTCGAAAAAATTTATAAAGTTGCCGAGGCAAAAGATTTTTCATCGATAATAGATTTTACCAAGGTAAATAAGCTATTAAGAATAAGCCTGATTAGCTTTATAGGGATTTTACTTCTTGTGGTTTTTGTGCCGCCAGTTAATTCTGCCGCTTATAGAATTATAAATTATGATAAGAACTTTGCCCCACCGGCCAAATTTATTTTTGAAATATTTCCCGGGAACAAAGAAGTTACCAAAGGGGAATCCATCACCATAAAAATTAAGACTGTTGGAATAGTACCAGATGAAATAACACTATCATTTAAGGGGGAAGAACAAACAGAGTTTACAGATAAAAAATTATTTGCAGATTCGCTTGGTTTTTTTGCATTTGAAGCAGCATCACTTAAAAGCAGTATGGAATATTTTGCTTCAGCCGAAGGTATTACCAGCGAGACCTTCATAATTACGGTTATAAACAGGCCGGTTATAAATTCTTTGGAATTGACCATTCTTCCCCCTTCCTATACAAAGCTTTCGTCAATAACACAAAAAGATAATGGTACTGTTTCGGCTTTAGTTGGAAGCCAAATTAAAATAAAAGTTGATGCAAGCCGCGAGTTAAGCAAAGCAGTAATTGAATTCAGCGATTCAACCAGCCGGCCTATGAACATTAGTTATCAAAGGGGAACAATAGATTTTAAGGTAACCAAAAACGTCGATTACAAAATTTTAATAACAGATCGGCAATCAATCTCAAACAGTAATCCAATTACTTACTCTATCAAAACCGAGTATGATAATTCCCCATCAATTGAAATGCTTGCGCCGAACGAGAACACAAAGCTTTCCCCGAATAACATTATGCAGTTATCGTCAAAAATATCCGATGACTATGGCTTTAGTAAAATGCAATTGAATTACCGTTTGTCTTTTTCGAAATACCGAAAAGTTGAAGATAATTTTACAATTATTAATATTCCTATCAACAAAGAGCTAAAAGAAGATGAAATATATTACACATGGAATATAGAACCATTGTTTTTGCTGGAGGGGGAAGTTATTGCCTACTATTTAGAAGTGTATGATAACGACATAGTTAACGGCCCCAAATCTGCAAAGACATCTATCTTTACAATTACAGTTCCCTCCATGGAAGAAATTCTTGCTTCGGCAGAAAATACTCAAGAGAATGCAGTTGACGAGCTGACCAAAACATTTAAGGAAGCCGAAAAGCTGGGTAAAGAGCTTCAAAAAATTAGTGACGATCTAAAACAGAACAAGAATGAAATATCTTGGCAGGAAAAAGAACGTGTTGAAAAAGCTGCAGAAAAGTTTAAAGATCTTACCCAAAAAATTGAAGAGGTTAACAGCAAACTTTCCGAAATGAAAAAAGATTTATCCGAAAATAATTTGCTATCGAAAGAGACTATGGAAAAGTATAACGAACTGCAAAATCTTTTAGATGAGTTTAACAGCGAAGAAATGAAGGAAGCGTTAAAAAAGTTAAGCGATGCTTTAAAAAGCATGTCGCGAGAAAATGTGAAAATGTCTACAGAAGAATTGAAAGCTAACGAAGAGTTTCTTAAAAGCAGTTTGGAAAGGACTCTAAATCTATTGAAACGAATTCAGGTAGAGCAGAAAATAGATGAGTTGGTAAAAAGAACGGAAGATTTGTTAGAAAAAACAGAAGAGCTTACTAATCAGACCGAAAGCAGCAACTTAAAAGATGCGCAAAAAAACAACGAGCTTTCCAAGAAGCAAAAAGACATTTCGGATAAATTGGATAAGCTTGATAAAGAGATGAAAGATGCAAAAGAAAAGATGACCGGCTTAAAGGATATGCCTACAGAGCAAATGGAAAAAGCTCAGGAAGAATTTGATAAGCAGGATAACCAGGAGCTTTCGGAAGAAGCGCAAAAGATGATGCAGCAAATGCAAAAACAAACAGCAATACAAAAGCAGCAAAAATTGTCTTCCAATATGCAAAGCATGAAAAAGCAGATGCAAAATCTTCAAAGTGCAATGCAGCAGATGAATCAGATGCGTACCTTTTACGAGATGGTAAAAAATTTGGACGACCTGCTTACCTTATCTAAGGATCAGGAAAAGCTTAAGAATAAAACGGAACTATCTGCCCCCAATCAGCAGGAGATAAACCAAAATGCAAGAGAGCAGAATCAAATTCAAAGCGACCTTTCGAAGATAATGCAAAATATGAGCGCCCTCTCTCAAAAATCTTTTGCAATAACACCCGAGATGGGACGTGCTCTTGGAAAAGCGATGAGTGAAATGCAGCAGGCTGTTAAGTATATGCAGAATCAGAATGCAGATATTGCCGCGCAAAGTCAAACCAGTGCAATGAAAAACATTAATGAAGCTGCCAGCATGATGAAGGGTTCGATGGATCAGATGATGAACGGAGGTCAAGGCGGTGGGATGATGGGAATGATGCAGCAATTGCAACAAATGGGGCAGCAGCAAATGAATATAAATCAGTTAACACAAATGATGAAGAATGGGCAGCTTTCCGATGAAATGAGGGGACAGATGCAGCGGCTTTCGGCTCAGCAGGATGCAATAAGAAAATCTTTGGAACAATTAAACCGCGAAGCCAAAGAAACGGGGCAGTCAAAAAAAATTGCGGCTAATTTAGATAAAGTATTGCAAGAGATGAAAGAAGTGGTTACCAATCTAAGTTCGGAAAAAGTAGATGATCAATTGATTAAGCAGCAGGAAAGAATTTTATCGAGGCTTTTGGATGCTCAACGATCTTCAAGTGAAAGAGATTACGAAAAGAATAGAAAATCGAATACCGGAATTAATTCGAATCGAAATTCCCCGCCAGAGCTAATTCTTTCTACAGAAGAGGGAAAGAATAAATTAAAGGAAGAATTGCAGAGAGCAATTCGCGAAGGATACAAAAAGGATTATGAAGATCTGATAAGAAAATATTTTGAAGCTCTTCAGAAAGAAAAAATTAAATAGAACAAAAATAGAATTGATGAGGTGTAGATTATGTGCGTTAATTACTTCTTTAGAAAAATTAGTTTATTAATTATAGCTCTCTTATCAATTAATTCATCAATTTTTACGGCGCAACAAAATGTAAGTAAAGACACTACTGCGGTTGTTCTATTGGGAACCGGAATGCCAAGACCTAATCCTAAGGCTGCAAGTCCGGCTACTGCAATTATTTATGGAAAGCATGTATTCCTATTTGATGCAGGCTCTTGCGTGGAAAGACAGCTTAGCGCGGCAAATCTTCCAATCAAAGGAGTAACAGCGCTATTCATAACTCATCTTCACAGCGATCATACTCTTGGATATCCCGATTTAATTTTTACTTCGTGGGTAATGGGAAGAACTACTGCAATGCCCGCTTACGGTCCCATTGGTTTGAAAAAAATGACCAACCATTTAATAGAGGCTTATTCCGAAGATATAGATGTAAGAATAAATGGATTGGAACATCAAACAAGAGAGGGATATAAAATAGATGTGCATGAGATTGATGAAGGGATTATATATGATAGCCTTGGAGTTAAAGTTACTGCAATAGCTGTTCCTCACGGCAATTGGAAAAAGTCTTTTGCATACAGAATTGATACCCCGGACAAATCAATTTTAATTTCGGGAGATACAAGTTATTACGAAGAGTTGGTTAAGCATGCAAAAGGTATTGATATACTTATTCACGAAGTTTATGCCGAAAAGAAAGTTAAGCCCGAAAACAGAAAGGGTGGAGAAGATTGGCCAAAGTACATGAGAGAATTTCATACATCTGATGTAGAACTTGGAAGGCTTGCGTCGATGATTAATCCAAAGCTGTTAATTCTTACACATATAATTAGAATGGGAGCTTCGGACGAAGAGCTATTGGAAGGAATTAGGCAGGGAGGTTTTACCGGAAAAACTGTTGTAGGATACGATTTGCAAAAATATTAAGAAGCGGTAAAAATATTTCCTAAAGAATATTTTAAACATACTGCCCGGCGCACCATCCGCTTGACCAGGCCCACTGAAAATTGTAACCGCCAAGCCAGCCGGTAACATCTATTACCTCTCCAATAAAATAGAGTCCTTTTACTTTTTTGCTTTCAAAAGTTTTAGAGGAAAGTTGATCGGTATCAATTCCCCCCCGTGTTACCTCGGCTTTATCAAATCCTTCTGTTCCGCTTGGAATAATAATCCAGTTATGAAATAAAGTTGAGAGCTGTTTTATTTCTTTATCGTTATACTGATTAACGGGCTTGTTTATAAAGTATCCTTCCAGAAACTGATGAGCAAGCCGTTTAGGCAATAAAGTGCTTATAAGATTTTTCAACTCGGCTTTTGGGCTTTCTCTTTTCCAGTCTTTAATTTTTTCTGCAATGTTACAATTGGGGAGTAAGTTAATTTCAATTTCTTGGCCATTACTCCAGTAATTTGAAATTTGTAAAATCGCCGGCCCGCTTAATCCCCCATGAGTAAACAAAACATTTTCTTGGAATGATTGATGGCCGCAAGAAACAATTGCATCAATCGAAATTCCAGAAAGGCTTCCCAGTTTTTGCAAATCGGGTTTAGATAAGGTTAGAGGAACAAGTGCCGGTTCACATGTAATAACATTTATGTTGAACTGCTTGGCAATATCAAATCCAAGACTTGTTGCGCCCATCTTAGGTATAGATAATCCTCCGGTTGCAATAACTAAAGATTCACATTCATATTCGGAATCTTTTGTTACAATAGAAAACAAATTGTTCTTTGCAATAGACTCGATGCTGCATTTAGTTTTTATTTCGACATTAAATTTGCGACATTCACCAACAAGCAGACCAATAATTTCTACAGCGGCAGTTTTACAAAATAACTGACCATGAAGGCGCTCTTCATATTCAATTGAATTTTTTTCGATTAAGCGTAGAAAGTCGTATTGAGAAAATCTTTTAATTGCGGATTTACAAAAGTGAGAATTGTTCGATACAAAATTAGTTGCATCTACATTTTGATTAGTAAAATTACATCGCCCGCCTCCGGATATTAATATTTTTGCCCCCGCCCGCTGGTTGTGTTCAAGAATTAAAACCTTTTTGCCACGCTTGCCGGCTTCTATTGCGCACATTAAACCGCTTGCGCCGGCACCAATAATAATAACATCATAAAAATTCACAAACACCTTAAATAATTACCAGCAATAATAAGACATTTTTTAAAGTAAAAATCTCTTTACGCACGTTAACTATTATATTCTAAAACGGATTGTATGATTAGGGGACTGAATTCCATAATTTTGCAACCAATCACTTTTAGGAAATATAATGGAAACAAAAATTGTTAATTGTGCACCAAACGCAATTGGTCCCTATTCTCACGCTGTAAAAGTTGGAAACCTGGTTTATTGTTCTGGGCAAGCAGCCTTGGATCCCTCTACAATGAAATTGGTTGGAAACGATATTAAAGAACAGACAGAAAGAACTTTGATGAATTTGGAAATAGTTTTAAAAGGAATAGGCCTTACTCTTCATAATGTGGTAAAGTGTAACGTGTACTTAAAAAGCATGGATGATTTTTCGGGAATGAACGAAGTATACGCGCGTATGTTTGGAGCTCATAAGCCGGCAAGAACAACCGTAGCGGTTAAACAAAATCCGCTGGATGCGCTGGTAGAAATTGAATGCATTGCAGAAATAGTGTAGAGTTTAGAGTGTAGAACGAAGAGTTTAACAAATTGTTCTACACTTTTTTAATATTCTTATAACAGTTTATCGAAAACCTTAATAAGCTTTTCAACTTCTTCAATAGTATTGTAGTGTACTAAACTTACACGAACAACTCCATTTTGGTTCGAGAGCCCCAAATATTCAATTAGCCTTCGGGCGTAAAAATCTCCATAGCGAATACCAATTTTATATTCATCTACTTTTTCTGTAATTGAATCGCTCCTTTTTCCATCAACAACAAAAGATATTGTTGGAACTCTCACTTCTTTGCTAAAGGAGCGTTCTCCAATAATTTTCACATTGGGCTTTGTATTTAAAAACGATAAAAGTTTTTCGGCCAACACTTCTTCGTGATTTGCAAAAAGTTCGAAACAAAGTTTTGCGTTGTTTCTAAAAGAGGATGATTGAAAATTCAAATCTTGTGATAGAGAATTAAAATAATCTTGAATGCCAAGGGAGCCGTAGCTCAATTCGTAATTAACGCTACCCGGCTGCAATTTGTATGGTATTTGATTCTTTTCTATAAAGTAATGATTTATGCCTGGCAAATTTAGCAGCAATTCTTTTTTGCCATAAAGCATTGCTATATGTGGACCATAAACCTTGTAAAGGCTGAATGCATAAAAATCCACATCGGAATCTTGAACGTCTATTAATCTGTGAGGAGTGTGGGCAACACCATCAACACAAATTAAAGCACCATACGAATGAACAAACTTTGCATACTCCTTAATAGGATTTAAAGTGCCCAGAATATTTGATGTATGAGTTACTGCAACAAGTTTTGTTTTATCTGTCATCAAAATCTTTAAGTCTTCCAGCTCCATTCTAAATGTATCTTTATTAACCTTCCAGAATTTTACAATCAATCCTTGTTTTTCTAAATCCACCCAGGCGCCAATGTTTGCTTCGTGGTCGCTATTGCTTACAATAATTTCGTCGCCAGGATTAAAATTTTGGCCTATACATATTGCAAGAATTCTTAGTAGCATCGTTGTGGAAGATCCTATAACAATTTGCGATTCATCCTTAGCGTTAATAAACTGGGCAAGCATCTTAGGAGCTTTGGCTACCCGCTCTGTTGCTAATTTTGAAATGTGGTATGAAGCGCCAAGCTGAACATTTGTATTAATAAGATAATCGCTAATGCGATCAACAACCGGTTTTAAAATTTGTGACCCGCCGGCGTTATCCATAAAAGTCCATTCACTGCTTAAGCCGGGAAAATATTTTCGAACTAAATCCAAATTCATTTTTAACCTGCACCTAGATTGTAAATAATTGTGTTGTTAAAATAGGATTTACAAGCATTGAAAGCACAAAACAAAAAAGGATTCCATTTACGGAATCCCTTTTTAGGTGGAGATTATTAAATTGATTACTGCTTGTTTTGGGGCTTAAGAACAACATGCAAATTTAGAATGATGAAAACACTTGCTTCGGTTTTTACCAATGCCGAAATAAAATCGTCCCCTTTGGTTTTATTAATCTCGGGAACATTTTCAATTTCGGCGGCTTTAACATCGTAAACACCATCCACCATATCAACTATGCACCCAACACGAATTTTTAGATTCTCTATTTCATCTTCTATAATTATGATTCTTGTCTTTTCGGTATACGGTACTTCATCCATTCCAAGACGAAGGCGCAAATCTATTACCGGAACAATGTTTCCTCTTAAGTTGATAACGCCCTTAATAAAAGAAACCGTATTCGGAACCCGCGTAATTGTTGCCATTCTAATTATTGATGTAATCTTAAGAATGTCTATTCCCATAAATTCTTTGCCAATATTAAAGCGCAAGTATTTTCCTTCTAAACTTAATACAGCTTTTGTTTGGCTATCCTTATCGGACTTTTCTCCCCTTTCGAATAATTTAACAGCCTTTGCAGCAAATTCTTTTTCGTTTGCTCTGCTAATGGCTTCTTTTCTATCGCTATCCGAGCATACCGAATCTGCAAATCTCATATCAACAAATTGGTCTAGATCTATAATGGATCCTATTCCCATTTTATCGTGCATGTAATGTTGAATAAAATCCAAATCCTCTTTTACTGGATATAAATTGTTTGTTTTAATTCCTTTTGGTTCCGTTAAAACATTTTTAAGAACAGGCACCTTTAAGCCCAGGTCTTTTTTAGGGTCCAAAAATTCAACGGCTATTTCGGCAGCCATTGCGGGTTTCTGTTCAATAAATTTACCGGCTTGAACCATAAGCTCAACAAATTCTTTTACAGCATCTGGGAATCGTTTAATAAAATCTTCCTGAACAGCCAAAACGCAGCATGGATGATTTTCCCACAATTCACTTGATAAGAACTGCAGTTCGGCTAATCCTGTAGCAATTGCTTTTGTACCAATTGGTTCGGCAACCAAGTAACCGCTTGCTTTTTTATTTCCACCTAAAAATTCGGGCATCTTAATTGGGGCAACAACTTCAAACTCAACATCAACATCTCTTTGGCCGGTAACACCGGGATTTAATCCAATGTTTTTGAAGAACACATGTCCCAGCATATTATGAACAGACATTGTATGAGGTATATAAAAAGATTTTCCTCTAAAGAAATCTTTTCCGGTTACATCGCTTCCGGTTTTATTTCTAACGCAGCAGCTTCCGTTTTTGTGAGCAAATAAAATTAAGCGCAATGGCACGCCGTAATTATATAAATCCATTGCTAATGGAGCCAAAATAAATGCCGCGTCAGCGGTTCTATTTTCCAAAGCTTTTGCAACAGTATTCCAGCTGCTCATGCATTCGGTTTCTAATTCAAAGTGTTTTGGTGTTACTTCTTTTTTCTTAATCATATTCTTCATAACGCCAAGAGTAAGATGGTCTGTAATCTGAATATGAATGGCTTTCAATTTTACTTTACCGGATTGAGTAATTTTCGATTCAAGACTAACGGGACCGACCTCTTCTTCGGTTTTAATTCCAAAGGCTTCATTCATCTTTTCGAGAAGCTCGTCTTTGTTAAAAGGCTTGGAAATAAAGGCGCTAACCCCTGCTTCGTTTGCTTTTTCAACTTCCTTTTTTTCGCCTCGGCCGGTGGCCATTAAAAAGGGAACATCTTTTGTCTTTTCGTATTTACGAACCCATTCTAATAATTCAAATCCATCCATCTCCGGCATATTCCAATCGCTGATAATCAAATCAATTTTGGAATCCTTTTTAAGATAATCTACGGCGTGTATTCCGGTTTCGGCTTCTACAATGTTTGTAAAGCCAAGAGAGTTTAAAGTTTTCTTTTCCATTTGGCGCATAACGCCGGCATCTTCAACAAGAAGAATTTTAATAGAGTTTTGAATTTCCATCACCAACCATCGTAAAATTGTTATAGAATAGCCACGGGATAAACAACATGTATTTACCCGTTTTATTATCGAAGCAATTAAGGAAATATTAATTGCCTAAAACGAAGAATTTTCTTTAAAAATGGATTTTTAGATTAGAGCCTAGGTATTGAATCTTTTGGGAAAATAAATATTTACAAACGCTCTACCCTGCGTCAAAAGCAGGGTAGAGCTTAGCATGTTATTCTTTAATATAAGAGCAGCAATAATCCGAAACGGATTTAACCTTTAATTGAAATTTGGCATTTGCGGGTACATAAAAGGATTCTCCTCCTTTTATAGTTTTCCATTCCTTTTCGCCAGGCAACAAAACATCTAATTCTCCGGCGGCAAATTCCATTAATTCTTTATCAGCTGTTCCAAACTCATATTCACCAGGCATCATAATGCCAAGTGTTTTTTTAGTTCCGTCTGCAAATAAAACTGTTCGGCTTGTAACCTTACCATCAAAATAGATATTCGCTTTTTTTACAACGGTTACATTTTCAAATTGTGACATTAAATTCTCCGGTAATTTTTGTGTTATACTTTAACATACTTAGATGCAACAGCACCGCAAACTGGGCAGTTATTTTTAGGTTCTCCAAATTCAATATGTCCGCAAATTGGGCATAAATAAATATCGCTTACATCCAAATCTTTACCTTGTTCTGCCGCTTCAAGAGCGCGGGCATAAAGTTCTGCATGAACTTTTTCGGCCTCAAGAGCATATTTAAACATACGCTTTGCTTTATGATCGTCTGCAACGGCTTGATCGTACATTGGAGGATACATCTCGGAAAATTCGTAAGTTTCGCCTGCAATAGCGCCTTTCAAATTTTCAACTGTCGAGCCAATTCCCTCAAGTGAATTTAAGTGTCCTTCCGCATGAATACGTTCTGCTTCTGCCGCAGTATTAAAAAGCTTTGCAATATTTTGAAAGCCCTCTTTTTCGGCTTTCTTTGCAAATGCGCGATATTTTTGATTTGCCTGGCTTTCGCCTGCAAACGCTTCTTTCAAATTATCTTTTGTTGTTGCCATTTTACTGCCTCTATGTTTTATGGGGTTTAAGCATATTCAAAAATTTTATCGAGTGTAAATCTATTTAATTTCTTATCTAAGATACAATTAGCCGTTTTTATCATTGCCCTTGCCACCTGGCTAGCATGAATAGGTCTATACTCTTTAAGAAATGGTAAGAACATTATTGCCGGAAATAATTTTTGACTTATTCTTTCGGCAAAACGGTTCTCCTTTCTGTCTCCCAAAAGGAGCGAGGGTTGCATTATTATCACATTGTCAAAATTAAGCGAAGAAATTTTATCTTCAAGTTCCCCTTTAATTTGCAGGTAAAAATTGTTGGAGCTGGAATTAGCACCGGCAGAAGACACCAGCATGAATTTTTTAACACCATTTTTACTTGCGGCTTGGGCGCATTTAAGTTGGTAAGTAACATCAATTTTGTACTGGGCTTCTTTAGAACCGGCAACTTTAATTGTTGTTCCAAGCGCAGAATATAATTCGTCGCCGGTAATATTATTGCTCCATGAATCAATGTTATCAAAATCCACAATGTGCTCTTCAAGTTTTGAATTAACTATTCCACTTGAACGGCGTACAAAAATTTTTACTTTGGAATACCTATGGTCTTCAAGAAGAAAACGGGTAACAAAATTGCCTATTAATCCGGTAGCTCCAATTACAATTGCTGTTTTCATTTTTGTTTCTCGTCAACGTATTTGGTTCCGCTTGGACCATATCCGGTTACCTGAAGAAGGATATCGCTTTTTGCAAATGCAAAATGAGGTTTATTAGCCGGTTCTGTTAAAAACGTGCCTGCAGATAATTCCCTCATCTTTGATTCATCGTAAACATTTCCATAAGCATATAAAAAGTTTCCTGAAAGTACAACAACCATTCTATCATCGGGATGTGAATGGGGCATCAACTTTGTGCCTTTGCTTATTTTAACCTGAGTAGCATACATACCCTTGAGTTTAGGATCGCCGGATAGAAGAGCTGTGGATATTTTGTAATTTGGATCGGAACTATCAATCCATTTCATTTCTGAAGGAAGAACAATTTTGGGTGTTACTTCGTTTGATTGAAGAAAAAGAAATCCGAAAGAAATTATTATAAATATTATGAAGGAACCAACTTTTATCTGTTTCATATTTTTCCTCTAGTCAATTAAATAAAGATAGTTTGGAAGTTTTATTTTAATTCCGGTATTACCACCAACTAAATCGCTCCACTGATCTCCAACGCATGCAATAATTTGGTAACCGGCCTTAACCAATTCCTCCCTTTTTTGCGGTTTGAATTCTGCAGCCACAGCGGTATGATTGTCTGTATCTCTTACAATCAAAGTATCAAAACTGGTGTAGCCAACATTAATTAGATTTTTTTTAGTCGATTCGTAGCTTTGTTTGCTACGCCCGGTTAAAAATGCAATTTTAATATTCTTACTCAATAGCCAGTTATAAAATGCTATAGTTTCTTTAATTGCAGTAGCATCTGCTTGGTTAAGCCACTCCATCCAATTCTTTTGGTTGTATCCAAAACCCATTTGTTTTGTGTGGTTGTAATTAGATAATGCGGTTTCATCTACATCAAAAACCACTAAAGATTTACCGGTAAGCTGCAGCTTTTCAATTTCTTCTTTTCCTTTAAGAAAAACTTCGGCGCATTCTTTATCATACTTTCCTTTCTCATAATATTCGGCCACCAGTTTTTTGGCGGTGTCCAGGTTTAGCAACTCATAACTGCCTGAAGAACAGGCTGTGAATAATAGAAGAAAAAAGAGGAAATTATATTTCATGTTACTCCAATTTTATTTAAAGACAGAATAAATATAAAATTCTTAAGCGTGCACTCAAAAAAACCAAGAGGAAATATGCATGCATCCGTAATATAATAATTAGTTTTGCGTTACTATATTATAGGGGTAAGTTTATTCTTTTGTATAAATTAAGGCACGGATGCAAAACATAATTACAAATATTTTTCTGTTTGCTGCGGTACAGGGGCTTTTACTTTCCCTGCTTTTGTTTTTTAAGAAACAAAACCGGCATGCAAACAGAGTATTATCCGTAGCAATATTTTGCCTTTCGCTGGATTTGATTAATACCTATTTAGTATTCACAAAGTTTTACATAAACTATCCCAACACTTTTGGAGCAACAGTTGCCTTTCCTTTTATATACGGACCAATATTTTATCTTTACACATTATTGCTTACCAAGAAAGAAGAAAAATTTAGGTCCAAGTTTCTTTTGCATTTTATTCCGGCAATTTTAGTGCATTTATATTTGTCCCCCTTCTATTTGCTTTCTCATACGGATAAACTTATTAGAATAAATGAATTTTTAACTCAGTTTCAGATAGACCTTTTTTTAATTGGCATATTTAAGCCCATTCATGGAATTATCTACACTGTTTTTTCCATTGGGGCAATTAAGAACTTTGATAATAAAATAAAGGAGACCTATTCCAATTTGGATAAGCTAAAGCTTGATTGGCTTAGATACTTAATAGCTTCAACAATGATTGTTTGGGGTGTGGTAGTATTAACGGTTGTTGCAACTGTTGTTTTTTTTAATGCAGCCGAACAAAATGATGTAGTAATATATCTTTCCATTTCGGTTATGATATATGCAATTGGATATGGCGCTCTTAACCAGCCACAAATATTTACTGACTCGGAATTGTTAATTGATACAGGTGATGATAAACAAAAGGAAAAGTATGAAAAGTCCACATTAACAGAAGCCGAAATAGAAAAGAGCAAAAAGGAATTGCTAGCAATTATGCAAAGCAAAAAACTGTTTTTGAATAGTGAGCTTACATTAACACAATTGGCTACTGAATTGGGAATTACAAATCATAATCTTTCCGAGGTTATAAATGTGGGCTTCAATAAGAACTTTTACGATTTTATAAATTCTTATCGAGTGGATGAATTTAAAGAGAGATTAAAAAAACCCGAATTCAATCACTACAGCCTGCTTGCAATAGCTTTTGAATCGGGGTTTAGTTCAAAGTCCTCTTTCAATACAATTTTTAAGAAGTATACAAATTCAACTCCTTCGGAATATCGCAAACAGATTGCCTAAAGCTCATACTCAATTCCAAATACTGGTAGCATAGCCCAAGATTTATTTGCCTTAACCTGGTTTTTGTTTTCGTCCCATGTATATGCCCAAATATTCTCTCTTCCATACACATTAAATATGCTTATAAAAAGAACAATGTTGGATTTGAAGAAATTAAACCGCTTATCTACTCTAATGTTAAGAGAATGGTAGTCGGGCATTCTTTCTTCGTAAATTTTATTTAAATCTGCTATACCCTTAAATGCTTCTTGTGAAGCTTTTATGTTAAATGGGGTGTATGGAGCGCCTCCGGCATAAATCCAGCGCAAGCTAAATTCCCATTCATCGTTTGGCTTGTATCCTCCTTCGAATGCAAATGTAAACTGGTTATCGTATGCTCTGTTGCGCCATGTGTTTGTGCCGTCTAAATAACGTGTTCTAAAATAACTGGCGCTCATCATTCCATAAAAATTCTTTGCAAGCTTTTTCTGAATCATCAATTCAATACCGCGGCTGTATGCCTGGCCAGTACTTGCTAACATTGTGTTATTCATAAATACGGGATTCTCTACAGCCTGATCCATTACAAATGCTTCCGGCTGATTTGGATTAATGGGGCTGTCTCTATATTCCTTGTCGTAAACCTCAAGCGTTAATCTGGTGTCTTCTGTAAGCAAATGGCTTAATCCTAAAATTGCATGATATGCAACAGGGTTTTTCAAATTCTTAAAAGAAGAATTTTGGCTGAGTATTAAAAAGGGCAATGTTTGATAAAACATTCCTCCGCTAGCATAAATTTGAGAAGCCTCATCGAGATTGTAGGTAATATTTAATCTTGGAGAAATGTTAGTTGTTTTGTTATAGTCGAAGTAATCTAAACGCAATCCCGGATTAATAGAAAAATCTTTTAATGCATTCCACTTGATGCTTGCAAAAGCACCTGCTTTAATTCCATTAAATGTATTGTTAATTGTTAATGCCGGCGTTGAGTAGCCGAATCTATCTGTAAATGGATAGTAATTATGATTGTACTTATTGCCGGAGTATTTTACATCAAAGCCAAATTGCATTTGCAAATTATCCGAAACTTTATAGTGGTTCAAATTACGCAGAGCAAGTTCCTGCTCGGTAGATTCGTTAAAGTAAAGTTTGTTCTTTGTTCTAACTTCGGAAACTCCGTTGCTAAGAACATTCAAATTATGAGAAAGTGTAATATTTGAATAACCATTCTTCCCCCATAAATAAAGAAGATTAACGCCGGCTGTATTTTTATGCCCATCGTAATGTCCAAAATAATTATCCTCGAACTTAACCCCCTCTTCGTAAGTTTGATTGCTTCTATCTACAGAGGCAATATCAAGAATGCTGAGTTTAAGATTATCTGATAGATCGTAAACAATTTTTGCGTGAGCATCGTAGTAAGTTGGAATAGGGCCATTAATTTCGGTCGATTTGAAAATCCAATCCAGATAACTTCTTCGGGCCGAAACAAGATAAGAGCCCTTGCCATTTCCCAATGGTCCTTCAATTTGTCCACCTAAACCCTGAAAGCTGGCATCAAGCTGAAGGTCGAACTGTTCCCGGTTTCCCTCTCTAAAAGTCATTTCCATCACGGATGAAAGTCTGTCTCCATAATTAACTCCAAATCCTCCCGAAAGAAAATTAACATCCTTTAGGAAATCTATATTAATCAAGCCAATTGGTCCTTCGCTTGACCCTTGAGTTCCATAATGGTTGATATTGGGAATTTCGATGTTGTCGATATAGAAAGAATTTTCTACAGGACTTCCTCCCCTAACAATTAAACTGTTCTTTTGATCGTTTGTTTTTGCAAGACTTGGGAGACCAAAAATAATTCGGCTTACATCTCCGGCAGCACCAGGGGATCTTCTAATTTCTTCGGATGAAAAGGTTACGGCGCTTACCGGCTGAGCATCAATTTTGCTAAAGTAGCCGGCGCTTACAACAACATCTTTCATTTTAACAGAACCCTCTTTCAATTTCCCCTCAACAAAAGTAATTCTATCCGGCCTTACAATTACATCCGTAATAGAGTTAGGCTCATATCCAATATAACTTAATACCAGAGTGTAACTTCCAATGGAAAGTTTTCTCAGTTCAAAGTTACCCTCGGCATCGGTAGCGGTTCCAATATTTTTATCCTTTAGAATTACGTTTACACCAATTAAGGGGAAGAGCCCTTCGGAATCTAAAATTTTTCCCTTTATGGTCCCGGTTGGCAAGCTCTGTTGAGCAATCATCGAAATGTTAATTAAGAAGAGTAAAAGAAGCATAAGTTGTTTCATAGAAATACCTCGAATGTTTGTTTTTTGAGGGCAAATCTATTCTTAAAGGAGAGGTAATTCGTTCAATCCGATTGGTTTGAACGTGCAAATAGCCGTTTAGACCAATGTTTAGTCGATATTTACTCTTTGGGAAGCGCCGTTTACTATTGCTGATGGGTAGCCAACATATTTTAGAAGGGCAATTGCGTTTTTACTGCTGCACTTGCCGGGGTGAAGCTTGTAATCGAAGCTTAAGCCGGAATTGGTCATTGTTTCCCTAAAATGAAAGTTACGGTAGCTGGTGCTAAGAATATCTGTAAGCTGTAAATCGTGTGTGGCTACAATTACAAAATCTTTTTGGTTGTTTAGAAACTGAAGCACTTCAATTGAAGAGGCAGTTCTTTCAACGGAATTTGTTCCTCTAAAAATTTCATCTATTAAGAAAAGATGCACAACTTCTGTTTGCGAAGCATTTACAATTCTTAAAATGGATTCCACTTCGCTCATGTAATAGCTTTTGCCATTAATAAGATCGTCGCTTCTTTCAATTGAGGAGATAACATGAATAAATGGAGCTTCATACTTGGAAGCAAAACACATGTTAAGCGTTTGAGAAAGAATGGCATTCACTCCAAGCGTTTTAAGAAATGTAGATTTGCCGCTCATGTTAGAGCCGGTAACAAGCAAACACTTTGTGTCGAAAGTAAAATTGTTGGCGACCGGTTCAACTACCAGGGGATGAGAAATATTGCTAACACTAAATATTTGCGAACTGCTAAAAACAGGATTACAGAAATTGGAAAATTGTTTTCTGTAAGAAGCAACCGCAATTAAAGAATCGATGTATCCAACAATTTCAAAAATTCGCTGAAGGCTTTTTATGCTTTTCTTAAGACTTCCTATTGCGCTAAGAAATCCTGTTATTGGGGCAAGAGTATATGTATTATAAATTGCAACAAGAGGATTTGAATCGTTCAGCTGAAGAGAGTAAACTTTTTTTGAAATGGATTTAGTGTGCTTAAGTTCGTTTTTCAATTCCGTTTTTAAGTATCCTAATTCATCCGGCAATAGGTTTGCAATTTTGTGGCTATTTGCAATTAATAAGCTTAAGAATTGAAAAGACACAACAAACTCAGCAAGCTTTTTTTCGTAAAGACTGTATATAATGGAATTAGTTACAAACAAAAGCAGAACAAATGCCCATGGAATAAGATTTAGAATACAAAATACCGGAAGCCAAAAACTAATTGCAGATATAAGATAAAAAACAAAAGCATATTTAGGTTTTTGGGGAATTGGTGTCCATAAAGAACATGCAAGAAACTTTGCGGGGACTTTTGCTAATCCTAAAAGAAAAATTTGAACACTCTGACGAAGCGGGGTATTGTTTGCAAACAGATTTATAATCTTTTCCCTTCTTTCCAATTCATCACTGTTTGCCAGTGGGTAATGAAGCATGTGAAAAAGAATTTGAGAACCTATTGGAGTTGTTGCTCTGTTCATAACTTCGAATAGTTCATCCATATTCAAATCTTTCCATGTCTCTTCATCAATTGCATAACTGTTTGCGGTGTTTGGCTGAGTGTTAAATTGCCAATAGAGTTTGGCGGTATCTAAGTTGTAGGCAGATTCCAGTAACTTTCCCCATTGATCATTTAGTTTTTTTATAACTCTTTTTTTGTAAAAGTATTTTGATAGTAGAATAGAAAAGACGATAAACAAAGCAGTAACAAGAAATATAATTATGTTGCCCATCGTTCTGCGGTTTTGTTGATGCCCCAGTGGATTAAAAAGAGGCTTGTTGAAACAAGCCTCTCAATAAAATCTACAAAATATATTTGCTCAAATCTCGGTTCTTAACAATCTTGTCGAGCTTATCGTTTACCATAGCGCCGGTAATTTCAATTTTAGCTTCAGGCATTTTATCCGGCACTTCAAACAAAATATCTTCGAGCAATGTAGTAAGAATTGTATGAAGGCGACGCGCGCCAATGTTTTCAACCTGATCGTTTACGAGTGCGGCGGTCTTTGCAATCTCTTTAATTGCGCCTTCGTTAAATTCTATTTGTACATTTTCGGAATTAAGTAAAGCGGCATACTGCTTTAACAAGGCGTTCTGAGGAATTGTTAATATTTTTATAAAATCCTCTTCGGATAAACTTTTTAGTTCAACACGAATTGGAAAGCGTCCTTGTAGTTCGGGAATTAAATCGCTCGGTTTTGAAACATGAAAGGCACCGGAGGCAATAAACAAAATATGATCTGTTTTAATGGGACCATATTTAGTATTAACCGCGCTTCCTTCAACTATTGGAAGAAGATCTCTTTGAACTCCTTCGCGGCTAACATCGGGACCACCTTGAGCGCTTTTTTGTCCGGCTATCTTATCAATCTCGTCAATAAAAACAATTCCTGATTCTTGAACTCTTTGAATAGCTTCTCGCTGAACGGCATCCATATCAATTAATTTTTCAGCCTCTTCCTGAGCAATTAGAATTCTGGCTTCTCGTATTGGAGTTTTACGTTTCTTCTTTTTCTTAGGAATCATACTGCTCATCATATCCTGAAGATTCATAGTCATATCGTCCATGCCCATTGGTCCTAAAACTTGCATGCCAAAAGCGGGAGCTGTAGTATCGAACTCAATTAAACGATCATCCATCTCTCCGTTTCTAATTTTTTCACGCATCCATTCGCGAGTCTTTTCGTTTTGCAGTTCTTCTGTTTCGGCTGTATCTTCGCTTGCTGCGCTTGGCTTTTTAACAGGAGGAATTAATTGGTCTAGGATTCTATCTTCGGCAATTCGGTCTGCTTTTTCTTTAACAAGCTCGGTCTTTTCGGCGCGAATCATACTTACCGAAATTTCGGCAAGGTCGCGAATCATAGATTCAACATCGCGGCCAACGTAACCAACCTCGGTGTATTTAGAAGCTTCTACTTTTACAAAAGGAGCTCCGCTAAGTTTTGCAAGCCGGCGTGCAATTTCGGTTTTACCAACTCCGGTTGGTCCAATTAAAATAATGTTGTTAGGCATTATTTCTTCCTTCATGCTTTCATCCACTTGCTGACGGCGCCATCTGTTTCGTAAAGCAATTGCAACGGCTCGCTTTGCGTCATCCTGCCCAATTATATACTTATCCAACGCATTAACAATTTGTGTAGGTGTAAGATTTTTCATTAACTCGTTTAATTGTTCACTCATTTTGCAATAACCTCAACTGTAATTTTTTCGTTTGTGTAAATGCATATATTTGCTGCTACTTTTAATGCTTCTTCAACAATTTCTTTTGCTGTAAGAGAGCTGTATTTCTTCAACATTTTTGCTGCTGCAAGCGCGTACATTCCTCCGCTTCCTATTGCAACAATTCCATCTTCCGGCTCAATAACGTCTCCGGTTCCGCTAACAACATAAGCCTTATCTTCAGATACAATTGCAAGCATCGCTTCCAATCTTCGTAAATATTTATCTGTACGCCAATCCTTTGCAAGTTCAACTACAGCTCGGCTAACGTTGCCGCTGTAGGCTTCCAATTTTTCTTCAAAGCGCTGAAGCAATGTAAATGCGTCTGCCGTTGAACCGGCAAATCCTGTAATTACTTTACCGTTAAGCAGTTTTCTAATTTTCATAGAATTATGTTTCATAACAGTGTTGCCAAGGGTTACCTGTCCATCGCCACCTAAAGCAGTTTGCCCGTTATGAATTATTCCTAAAATTGTTGTTGATCTAATTCTCATTTATTCCTCAAATATTTTACTTATCAATTTTATAAAGGATAGCCGCTTTTTCGGCAGATGAAACAATTCCTTTTATTAAAGCAGAGCTAAAGCCATTATGTTCCATTTGATTTAAACCGGAAATTGTACAGCCTCGCGGAGTAGTAACTTTATCAACTTCCGATTCCGGATGATTCTTTCTTTCCAAAATTAAAGAAGCAGCGCCAAGCGCTGTTTGAGCGGCAATGTAAAGTGCTTCTTCGGAGTGGAAACCAATTTCAATTCCCCCCTGAGAAGCTGCACGGATTGCTCTCATAAAAAATGCAATTCCGCAAGCGCCTAGTGCAGTTGCGGGAATCATCATTTCTTCATCAATTATAATTGTCTTACCAACAGAGTTAAAAATAGTTTCGGCCACTTTTAATGATTTATCTGTTTTTGAATCTGATGCCAAGCAGGTAATTGATTGTTGAATTGCAATTGCTGTATTTGGCATTGCACGAATAACCGAAATATTTTTTCCGGCAACTTTTTTAATTGCTTTTATAGCGGCTCCGGAAACAGCCGAAATTAAAATATGATTCTTTGCCTTTAAATAGGGTTTAATCTCGGAAAGAATGTTGTTTAATTGCTGCGGCTGAACTGCAAGAATAACAACGCTTGAATTCTTAACCGCGTAAATGTTGTCTGAAGAAACATCAAAACCTTTTGCCCTATATTCTTCAATTTGGTCTTCATGCCGGCGTGTAATAATAATTTTTGATGGGTGAAACAAATTTGCATTTAGCAAACCGTTTGCAATAGATAATCCAATATTACCGCCACCAATAATTGCAATAGTAGAATAAGAGTTCTTCATTTATAACAATCCTTTCTCTTAGCAAGAGACATAATAATCAAAACTAGAATTTCAGAAACGGGAATAAACGGGGCACTTTTTTCTGATACTCTATATACTTATCACCAAAAACTTCAACAAGTTTTTTTTCTTCGAAAATGGAGCCCACATAGAAGTAAACCGTTATGCATATAAACATAATCAAATAGAATAAGCTCATTTGTGGACGCAAACCCAAAAACAATATGCAAAACAAATATATTGGATGCCTTACAAATTTAAATGCGCCCTCTGTTCGCAAAATTTGTTTCTCATCTAAATCTAAAATAGAGTAAGTGCCTTTAAAGAATCTTTCAATTTGGGTTATTCCAACAAACTCCTTAACATCAATAACTTTTGCGGCCCACAATAATAATATTAACGAAAGAACCTGCAAGGCAAATGTAATTATATCGAACGGGAATTGTAAGTCGTAAACAATTACATCCGGTTTGGGGGCAATTGAATAGAATGTAAAGAAAATTATAAAGGAGGAGATATTATAGAACAATCTGTAGAAGGCAATTCTTGTCCCTATTTTCTCAATAAGCCTGGCTTTAATTTCTTTTGAAGCAAGCCAAGAATGAGAAATTGCAAAGAGCGTAAATAGAATTAAGATTATCAGTATGTCTATAACAATCATAAATCCTTGCGCAAGCGCGCAACCGGAATCTTAAGAGCTTCTCGGTATTTAGCAACAGTTCTACGGGCAACATGAAAACCACGTTCTTGAAGAATGCTTGCAATTTTATCGTCGCTGTAAGGAGCGTCTTTAGGCTCGTTGCCGCAAATTTCTTTTATAAGTTCTTTAATGTGCTTGTTCGAAACTTCTTCGCCGCTATCTGTAGACAAGCCTTCGCTGAAAAAATACTTTAATTCGTGAATGCCCTGAGGACTTTGAACATACTTTCCATTAACAACACGAGATATTGTAGAAATATCCATTCCAATTTCGTCTGCAATATCTTTGTAAATCATCGGCTTTAATAAGCGGGGTCCGCTTTCAAAGAACTCGTACTGCTTTTCCAAAATGGACTGCATTATTCTCATCAGTGTATTTCTTCTTTGCTGAAGAGATGAGATGAACCATTTGGCGGACTCAAATTTTTCGCGCAGGAATTTATGCGTATCCCTTTCGCGCTCACTAATTTTTCTTTTTCGCTTATTTGTGTCAAGCATCTCCAGATAGGTTTTGCTAACCGTAACTGATGGAACGCTTCTATCGTTTAATGTAACAATGTAATTTTCTTCAATCTTCTCAATCAAATAATCCGGAGTAATTTGATTCATTTCTTCAGAATCTATATTTCCTTCACCAGGCTTGGGATTAAGCTTGTGAATAAGATCCAAAGTGGTGCGCAAAGTTTCTTTTGCAAGGTTCATTGTCTTTTGAATTACTTCGAAACGCTTATTTGCAAAATCTTCAAAGTGTTCCGATAAAACTTTTTCGGCGAGATAGGAATAGTAAGGATCGTACGAAGAATTTTTAATTTGTATAAGAAGGCATTCCTGCAAACTACGAGCGCCAATTCCAACCGGCTCCAAAATTTGAATTTGTCTTAAAATCTTTTCGGCCTTTTCAATAGTTACTTCAATATTTTCAAAAAGTTTTAATTCGTGAACAATTTTTGCAAGATCCCCTTTAAAATATCCGTCACGGTCTAAACCGCCAATAATATTCTCTCCAAGAATTGTTTCTTCTTCGGTTAAATCCAGCATATGAAGCTGATCGACTAAATTTTCTCTTAAGGTTTTTCGCTGAGGTGCAACTGGCTGAATTCTTTCTTCATCGGCTCTTCTGTTAAGTCTTTCAAGCTCATGCTCAGAATCCGTTTCGTTCATAAAATCTTCAATGTCGAACTCATCCTCTTTTGTATCATATTTTTCTTCTTCAATATCGTCGCTAGCAGTATCGTCGTTATCATCGGCTCCATCTTCAAGCTGATCTAAAGATAATTCATCATCCAAAACCTCTTCGAGAATTGGATTTAGCTCAAGCTCGGTTTTAATTCTTTGTTCTAAAGCCAATGTATTTAACTGCAGCAATTTTTGATACTGAATTTGCTGAGGAGATAACTTTTGCTGCAATGCCAGTTTTTGATGTAACGATAACATAATTATTTACCTATTTCTTCTTTTGTTGCTTTATAAAAATCATTTCCAAATTCTCGTATAACTGCATCTTTACAAAAATCCAGTATTTTAATTTGGGTCTGTTTTCCTTTTTCTACCGCAGGTTCACATTCCTTGTATCTTTCGTACCGTAATATAGGACCTCCAAAATTAGAAATCCTTATAGGAAATAAATGACAGGAAACAGGTTTAATAAAATCTATTTTTTTATCGTAATAAGCCTTTTCAATTCCACACTTTGCAACATCACCATCGTAGAAAACAAAAACGCATTCCCGGTTGTTCATGCTTCTGGTCATTAACTCGTCGTGTTGTTTAACCCAAAAACCTTTTTTGTCAATCTCTTTAACATGCTCTGGAGGCAAGTAAGCAATAATTTCGTTAAGATGCTTTGTTATTATTTCAATTTCATCCTGTGTAATAGGGGCACCATATAAGCTTTCCATAGTGCAGCAGGCACCCTTGCATTTGCCAAGGTCGCAAGTAAATGAACAATCTAAAATATCCTTGTTCACAATAACATTATCTATTTTTACAAAATCGGCTTCCATTCTTCCTTAATTGCTTTTGTAAAAGATACAAATTTTACACTAGCAAAAAAAATTTCGGTCAAATTTGAAATCTATTAACTAGGCATGTGAATTAGGTAAATAAGCATAGTAAAACTTATTTTTGCAATCCTTTGTTATAAAAAATAGAAGCTCTAGATTTGAAACTGACTTTAACAACAAAATTTAATTATATGGCAAAATTACGAACGAATATATATTCCCACATTCTACAATGGTTTGTGCTTTTAACTGTTTTTATTTCGTGTACGGATAATACCGTTGATAGCCCGGTAGAAGAGGTCAAACCTTTCCGAGGGCAAATTGTTTCGGTAACTCCAATGACTGTTTACGATATTTCCCTTGTAAAACTTATGCTGGCAACAAATCCTTCTACTTCTAATATAAAAATTGAGCCGAAGTACAATGTTGCTGTTCATAAAGTGGTTTATAGAACAATTGATTGGAAGGGAAATATTGTAATTGCTTCGGGCGCCCTATTTGTACCTCAAGGAAAAAGCATAATGTCCCTAATAAGCGTTCAGCATGGAACATTAACAAAAAGAAGCAGTGTTGCTTCTGCTAGCGCAATAAATGGGATTGAAGGATTAATTGCCGCATCGCTTGGCTATTTTTCGCTCGAGCCCGATTATTTGGGTTTGGGCGATTCCGATTTGCTTCATCCATATCATCACGCTAAATCTTCGGCAGAACCGGTAATAGATTTTATTAGAGCCGGAAAAGAATACGCAAAACAGAATAATATTCAATTGAACGGACATGTATTTTTAGCAGGCTATTCCGAGGGGGGATTTGTAACTTTAGCAACACATAGGGAAATAGAAGAGAATTATAAAAATGAAATTACTGTTGCGGCATCTTGTCCAATGGCGGGAGCTTACAATTTATTGTTGACCGCGCAGAACATAATAAAAAGGAGTACTTATAATCAGCCTGCCTATCTATCGTTTTTTGTTGTTGCTTACAACAATATTTACGGCTGGAATAAACTTTCTGCAATTTTTAACGAACCATACGCATCACAAATTCCAACTCTATTCAACGGAACAAAAACAGTAGATGAAATTAATTCTTCTCTTACAAACGATTTAGCAAAATTATTCCGGGCAGATTTTTTAACATCATTTAGAGAGGGTAAGGAAACAGACTTAACAAATGCATTTATAAATAACAGTTTGTTAAACTTTACTCCCAAGGCACCAATCCGTTTTTACCATGGAAATGCCGATGAATATGTTCCCTACGAAAATTCGGTTAATGCGCGAGACTATTTCATATCGAAAGGTGCCACAGTAGAATTGATTACAATAGAGGGGGGAACACATGTTGGTGCGGCAATTCCAAGTATTGTAGGCGCCATTCAATGGTTCGAAACACTTAGGCTAAATAAGCTTGCTTCTAATTTCTAATATTTCAAAAAAACATCCTCTATAGAGGATGTTTTTTTGTTGGCTAATAGGTTACGGTTTTATCACTTCGGAGTTGAAAGGTTGCGCCGATAGTAATTTTGAAACCGGGTATGGTAAAAAAGCTCCGCCCCATTGAGGCACAAGATATTTATCCCAATAATTCCAATATAATAATCCATCATCAGTTTCCGGTTCAAGCAAATAAGCGGCTAGGTTGGCAAGAGGCTGTGCTGTTCTTACAATAATGGTACCCGCGGCAAATTCTTTTTTCTCGTTAACGTATTCTACTTTTGTAATGTTATTGTAATGTCCCTGGTTTAATCTTGGCGCGGGCTTCATCTCTCTGGTTTTAATAATCTGCACATCCAAAGTAGCAGCTTCTTTCAGCTTTTCAATTTTTATTCCATGCTGTTTCAAAAGATTTATAACATTGGGGTCTGGAGCGGTAATTAAATATGCAAATGGATATTTAACGTTTCTTTTAGGAATAAAATTTGCAAAATAAGGTACGGTTACTGTTTTTACTTTATCGGTAGGCCTAACTCTGTCTCTTCCATTTTGGTCTTTATATGGTTCCATTTCAAAAGTGTTAATTGTAATTGGGTTTGGAAGTGGAATGTTTGTAAACTCAACGGCAAAAGAATCTTTTTGCGTAATATTCATTCCTCTTTGAATGGTAGCTTCGTCGGCATCTTTAATTAATTTAATAATGGCCTCAGAATTATCGTTTGCATAGTCCAGAATTCCGCGAAGCATATAATAGCAACCCCAAATACGGGATTTGAAATCTGCATAAACATAATTCTCGTTTAAAATTGCAAGACGGTTTCTCAATCCAAAATAATTTACAATATATCTTGGTTCCGACGCGTATGCTTCCCATCCTTTTTCGGGATTACGCATATCCTTAAATTCACCGTAAAAACAGTTAAGAGTATTATACTTATTAGTCATGGTTGTGTTAACAAAGGGCATCATCTTATCGCGCATAAAATCTATAAGACTTTTATTTGTGTTGCCATTCATCATCCATGTGTAGGTTGTAGGTTCTTGATGATATGAACCATTTGTTGTGTGAAGATCTACAAAAAGATGCGGATCCCATTTCTTAACTGCGTTAATTAATCCGGCTACTTCGGGTGTTTCTACTTTCATCGCATCACGGTTAAGATCCAAGTTCTGTCCATTGTGTCTAACGCCTACTCCTACGGGTCCGTTTTGGTGGCTTCGGTTTTCTTTGGCAATTTTTTCGTTCCCATCTGCATTAAAAATTGGGCAAACAATAAGTAAAACATTTTTAAGATATGGTGCAGTTTCTTTGTTTAGAATATCGCGCATTAGCATTAGAGCTGCTTCTTTGCCTTCAACCTCTCCGGCATGAATATTTGCTTGAATATAAACCCTTGCCCGCTTATCGCTCTTAAGATCTTTGGGAGTTTTGGGAAGAGGAGAGCCAATAAAAACAAGTGGTAAACTTCTTCCTTCGGTAGTAATTGCTAAAGATTCAACTCGAACTTTTGACGGCGCAATTTTTTTTATTTGTTTTACAAAACTCAAAACATCGTCGTACTTCGACGTTACCGTATAATCGGTTTTTTCCGGTATTGTTAAAAGCTTTGTTTTATTTTCGGCTGAAACCAGTGTTTGAATAAATAAAAGAAGAACGATTGACAGGGTAATTCTATATTTCATTAAGCCCTCGTGTGATGTTTGTATTAAAATAATTGCGGTGAAATTACAAAATCTTTTCTCTCCGAAAAAACCATAAAGTAATGCCTGGATTTATATAAGGAGTTGAAAACAAGATTGTTAATGAATGATATATTATTTTAATGGTAGATAAACAAATGAATTTATTGGAGAAGGAATATGTACGTAAAACATATTAGTGAAATTACCAAAGAAGAAGTAAAGGCTGGAAGCAAAACCACAAAGCAGGTTTTAATAGGTGAAAATGAGGGTCCTAATTTTGCGATGAGAAAATTTAGCATTGAGCCGGGAGGTGAAATGCCCATGCATACAAATTCCGTAGAGCACGAGCAGCTTGTGCTAAATGGCAGTGCGGATGTTGTTATAGGAGAGCATAAATATATTGTAAAGAAAAACGATGTAGTATTTATACCCGCAGGTGTTCCCCATTGTTATAAGACAATTGGAGATGAATCTTTTGAATTTCTTTGCATGGTACCTAACAAAGATGACGTTATAAAAATTTTAAAATGAGTTTTCAATTAATAACATCTTTATAAGGGTAAATTAATAACCATGGATGAATTAATAAGTAATCTGAAATTAAGAAACATGAATGGGTATTTTGTTAAAGACAAAAACCAAGCATTATCAAAAGTTATTGAACTGATTCCCCCAAATTCTGTAATTGGTTTTGGAGGAAGTGTAACTCTTGAGCAAATTGGAATTTTAGATCATCTTCGCAAAAAAGAGGAAGTTGAATTACTGGATAGAACTATTTTTGCCGATTCGCAGCTAATTTATAATCTATATAAGAATGTTTTCGGCAGATGTTTTTCTTTCGAGCGCGAACGCAATTACATTGGAAGGTAAAATTGTAAACGTTGATGGAAGAGGTAACAGAGTAGCGTTAATTACATTCGGGCCAAAGAGGGTTATAATTGTAGCGGGTAAAAATAAAATTGTGGCTAATTATGAGGAAGCGATTGACAGAATTAAAAAAGTTGCATGCCCCCTTAATGTAAAAAGATTAAACGCGCTTGCCAAATCTCCTTCTGCCGAAACTACCGAGGAAAAAATATGGGGACATGTTTCTATAATTGAAAGGCAGCTCGATCCAAATAGAATTCACGTTGTTTTGGTTGACGAGGATTTAGGATTTTGAATACACAAAAAAATATTTTTAAACATGTATTGGGTGTTAAAATGGAAAAGTTTTGGGTTTTGTTTTTTGCCGCTTCCTTTGCTGTATCCTTTTCGAATAATTATTCTCAAGAAAATGCTGTTCAGTTAAACGAGAAGGTTGCTGTAAGTCTTACCAAGCTTGCATTAAAATGTATTCAAAAAGAATATCCTAATAAGCTCGATCATGTTATGAATGATAAGAGTGAAGTTTTATCCCCCTCCATAATGCATCCCGCATTTTATGGCTGCTTCGACTGGCATTCATCCGTTCATGGTCATTGGATGCTGGTTAGGGTTCTTAAGCTTTTTCCGAATATCGAAAATGCAAACGCAATAAGAAAAGCATTGAGCGAAAACTTAACGGAAGAGAATATAAAAACTGAAGTAGCTTACTTGAATAAGGAGAACAGAAAATCTTTTGAGCGTACATATGGATGGGCTTGGTTATTAAAACTTCAGGAGGAATTAATAGGGTGGGAAGATAACGATGGCAAGAATTGGTGCAAGAATTTGCAGCCGCTAACAGACGCTTTTGTGAAGCAATATATTCTGTTTTTACCAAAGCAGAATTATCCAATTAGAACCGGGGTGCATCCCAATACAGCATTTGGAATTTCTTTTGCGTTGGACTATTCAAGAAAAACCGGTAACAAACATTTTGAAAACCTGCTTAAAGAAAGAGCGCTTGAATATTATAAAAAAGATAAAGACTATGATGCAAAATGGGAGCCGAGCGGTGAAGATTTTTTTTCGCCCGCATTAATGGAAGCCGATTTAATGAGACGAATTTTATCGAAGGATGAATTTGAAAAGTGGCTTAAAAAGTTCTTACCTAACATTAATAATGCAAAAAATTTGCTCGAGCCGGCAATTGTTACAGATAGAAGCGATCCTAAACTGGTTCATCTTGATGGATTAAATTTAAGCCGGGCATGGTGCATGTATGGAATTGCCAATTTCCTGCCAATAAAAAGCAATTTGAAAAATCTGCTAAAGGAATCTGCAGACAAACATGCAAAGGATGGATTGGCAAATATATTCAGCGGTGGATATGAAGGGGAACATTGGCTTGCTTCGTTTGCTGTGTATATGTTGTCTGTAAAATAAACTGAAAATAAAAAATTAATTTTCGATTGGAACGGTTTGCTATGAAACATGCTGTTAAATATTTACTAACATTACTTGTTCTGTTCTTTGGTTTGTTGCTGTTTGGTGGAGAAATAAATTCATATAAAATATTTAATTTAATGCACACCGGAACATTAATTGCCTGGCTATCAATTATAATTGTTGCCGGTATTTCATACTTGGTTGTAAGGCAAAATAATTCTTTAAAGAAAATTCAAACGGATATACTTATTCTTGCCATGTTGTGGTTCCCAATTTCTACTATCATATCCGGGAACACAAGTTTAATATTCCCGTCCAGTAAATTGTTTTTGCTTTGGATAGCCGTAACCTTAATTATAATTGTGTTTTCTGTTTTCATAGCGGTTCTTTACTCCGTTATAAAAAAACAAAAGGGTAGCAAGTAAAATGAATAAACATCCCCGCAAAAGTTTAGGATTTTTTCCAACTCCAATAAGTGAATTGAAACGGTTAACAGAATATCTTGATGGCCCCCAAATTTATATTAAGAGAGACGATTTAACAGGTCTTGCAACCGGTGGAAATAAAACCCGCAAGCTTGAATTCCTATTGGGAGAAGCCATTGCCAATAATTGCAATGCGGTAATAACCGGAGGCGCCGAACAATCGAACCATTGCAGGCAAACGGCGGCCGCCTCTGCAATGTGCGGATTGGAATGTCATCTTGTTTTAGGGGGAGAAGAACCAAATGAAGTGAAGGGAAATTTACTGCTTGATAAACTTTTCAATGCTCATATTCATTGGAGCGGTGAATTTCGCAAAGGAGAAAAAATGCCCGAGATTAAAGAACAATTAATAGCATTGGGAAAGAAGCCCTACATAATTCCCTATGGAGGCTCCAACCAAATTGGCGCGTTAGGATTTGTTGAAGCCGTAAAAGAATTGAAAGAACAATTGAGTGCTTTTAATATGGGGATCTCTAATATTGTCTTTGCTTCAAGTTCCGGTGGAACCCACGCGGGGCTTCTGGTTGGAAAACATCTATACGAGCAGCCGTTTGGCTTAATAGGAATTGAAATTGATAAAGATGAAGCCGGGGATTTGCCATTTAATAAACACATAGAGGCGCTAGTAAAAAAAACCGCGGCTCATATTGAAACTGAGATTACATTAGATAATGAGGAAATAGTATTAAGAAACGAATATCTTGGAGATGGATATGGTGTAGTTGGAGATTTGGAAAGAAGTGCAATTAAACTAGCGGCTAAGTATGAGGGAATTTTGTTGGATCCGGTTTATACCGCAAGAGCATTCGGGGGTATGATAGATTTAATAGAGAAGAAATATTTTACTAAAAACGATTCTGTATTGTTTTGGCATACAGGTGGAACAACATCCTTATTCTCTTACGGAGAAGAATGTTTGTAAGTTGCAAACAAGTAATTGAAGCACAAATTAAATATTGACTGTGGAGTTGAAATTAAATGAGATTTATAAAAAGAATCTTGTATGCATTTCTAATGGTATTAGCGCCCCTTTATGCCCAAGATGTTAAGTTGTATGATGTTCAGTGGAAGAAGATTGCCGCAAATCAAAAGTTTCCCGAAGGACCCGCAATGGATGAGAATGGAAATTTGTATGCATCAAACTGTTATGGAAATTGGATTACCAGAATAAGTGGAAATAAGGTTGATACTTTTTTGCTGGCTTCGGATAATACATTTAAACAAACAAACGGACTTAAGTTCGATAAGAATGGAAATTTATTCGGGTGTGATTTTGGTTTTAAAGCCATTCTAAAAATTAGCAAGGATGGAAAAGTTGATAGAGTTGTAAATTCCTATTTGGGCCATCCCTTTAATAAACCAAACGACTTAATTATAGATGAAGGTGAGAATATCTATTTCTCCGACACAAAAAGTTACAATAAAAATAATCCCGACGGCAGGCTTTACTATTACGATTCGAAGAGTGGCGTAGTAACTATTGCCGCAGACTCAATTGCATTTCCTAATGGTATTGCAATTACAAAGGATGGTAGAAAATTGTATTTATCGGAATCTGCCCGGCAGCAAATTTTATCCTTCGATATCTCTAAAAGTGGAGAGTTATCTAATAAAAAAGTTTTTGTTGAATTACCGGGGAGCGATCCCGATGGATTGGAAGTGGATTCAAAAGGAAATGTTTGGGTGGCACACTTTGGTTCCGGATTTGTGGTGGTTGTATCGAGCGATGGAAAAATATTAACAAAAATTAAAGCTCCCGGAAAAAAACCAAGCAACTTAGAGTTTGGAAAAAAAGAAGAGGGCGTTCTATATTTGACCGAGGTGGAAACTAATTCCATTTATCAAGCAGATGTTACTAATATTCATTCCAACTATTAATTGAAGATAAATTTGTTGCAAGTTAACTTTGTAATGAGTTCTAGTGCTATCATAATTATATGCAGCAGTAGATAAAATATTTATTGCGCGCCTATTTATATTATACTTTTAAGAGAGTAATTTTGCTGTAGAATTGAGAAAAGGAAAATCATGAGCAAATTTAAATATGTTGTTAAACGAAGCGGGGCTATCGTTCCTTTTAATCCAGATAGGGTTGCAAATGTAATATACCGGGCGGCTGTATCTGTTGGCGGACGCGATAAAGAAAAAGCGGCCGAGCTAGCATCGAAGGTTATTGCATTGATGGAAGACACTTTTGAAGAAGGATATAAGCCAAATGTAGAAGAGATTCAGGATATAATTGAAAAAGTATTAATAGAAAACGGTCATGCAAAAGTTGCAAAAGAATTTATTATTTACAGAGAAGAAGCCGCACAGCGAAGAAGAGAAAACTCCCGCCACTTTTCAAAGCCGAACGAATTAATTCCATGGAAAAAAGTATGGCGGTCGCTCGATTGGTCCGTTTCAAAAAAATTGAATACCGTAGAGTTGGTAAATGCTAGAATTAAGAATGGAGAATTTCCTCAGATTGTTCACGAGGCAGAATCTTTTTACGAAAACCAGCTTGATACCGCGGCAGAACTTATTAAGGAGAGAGCAAGTGAATTAAAGATGGTAATGGTTAGCGGCCCATCGTCATCTGGTAAAACCACTACTACAATGAAGCTTGAGCAGAGATTGAATAAAATGGGAATGAAGTTTGTCGGGCTTATTGTAGACAATTACTTCTTCGATTTGGAAATGCATCCTAAAGATGAATTTGGAGATTACGATTTTGAAACTCCTCAAGCTTTAGATCTTGATTTGATAAACGATCACTTAAAAAGACTTGCTGCCGGGGAAGAAGTTATGATTCCCTATTACGATTTTAAGCAGGGAAAAAGATTGGACAATAGAACTCCACTGCAAATTCACGAAAACGAAGTGTTGTTGATAGATAGTTTACATGGATTATATCCCGAATTCAGCAGGGAAATTCCAGCGTCGCAAAAATTTAAGCTTTACCTCGAGCCTCTTCTTCAAATGAAAATGCCAGACGGAAATTATATTAGATGGACCGACTTACGTTTAATTCGCCGTATGCTTCGAGATTCGGTTCACCGCGCTTACAATCCAGAACAAACATTGTTGCATTGGCACTATGTGCGTTCTTCCGAAAAGCGAACCATTCTTCCATACAGCAATACAGCGGATTATATTGTAAACACCTCTATGCCTTACGAAGTATCTTTATACAGACCAAAACTTCTGGAAGGATTTATTGAATGGGAAAAGAAATATGCGGGTGATCCATTAAGGGAGGATGCTTACATAAGGGCATCGCGTGTTAGAAAAATGCTTGAGGCTATTGAACCAATGCCGGATGATTCCGCCGTACCAGGGGAATCGGTTATGCGAGAATTTATTGGCGGCAGCACAATGACTTATCATTAAAGGTGTTTATGAAAAAATTACCACAGATTTTCCAAAACAACAAGGAATGGGCCGATGGCATTATTGCTCATTCACCGGACTTTTTTACAAAACTTATAGATCAGCAAACTCCAGAGTTTTTATGGATTGGCTGCAGCGATAGCCGGGTGCCTGCAAATCAAATTGTTAATCTTCTTCCGGGTGAACTATTTGTTCATAGAAATATTGCAAATGTTGTTGTGCATACAGATTTGAATTGTCTCTCTGTTATTCAATATGCGGTAGATGTGCTGGGGGTTAAGCATATAATTGTTTGCGGGCATTACGGGTGCGGCGGTGTTAACGCGGCTTACAAAAACGACAGGCATGGATTAGTTGATAACTGGCTAATGCATATACGAGATATACATGAAAAGCATAAAAGCTTAATTGATAAACTAAACAGCGATGAGGCAAAAAAAGATTTTTTAAGCGAGTTGAATGTAATTGAACAGGCAATTAATGTTTGTCAAACTACAATTGTTCAGGATGCATGGAAATCGAATAAGGATTTAACCGTTCACGGTTGGATTTATGGATTGAACGATGGTCTTCTTAAAGATCTTGGAATTTGTGTTTCCTCTACCCAAGAAATAGAAGAGAGTTTTAAAATGGCGGTATCGGGTATTTATGAATTACACGAAAAAAAAGGAAAATGATTAATGGACATTTTTATGCAGGCCGCAATTGATGAGGCTCAGATGGGATTATCTGAAGGGGGAATTCCTATTGGTTCGGTAATAGTTTATAAGGGAAAGATTATTGGGCGCGGACACAACAGACGGGTTCAAAAGGGAAGCGTTATTCTTCATGGCGAAATGGATGCATTCGAAAATGCAGGAAGGCAAACGGCATCCGTTTATAAGGAATGCGTCCTTTACACAACATTATCTCCATGCCCAATGTGTTCCGGTGCAATTTTATTATATGGAATTCCCAAAGTAATTATTGGGGAGAATAAAACCTTTATGGGAGAAGAGGAACATTTAAAATCCCGCGGCGTTAATGTAGAGGTCCTTCAGGATGAAACATGTATTAATATGATGACAAATTTTATTAAAGATAAGCCTGAGCTTTGGAATGAAGATATTGGCGTTTAAAACATATCCTTTGTAAAACTTTTGTAAACCTTTGTTCGGCGGAACATTACTAAAAACAAATTTTGTAATTTTTCTGCCGAGCAATCCCCCTTTATTCAGCTCACCAAAATATTTAGCATTTTTTCACATTTCAAAGAAGGAAAGTTGTAAACGGGATTTCGTTTTATCTAAATAGATTTCTACGGTTCAGCTTTATTAAGTTTATGAAAAATTTTGTCGCACATTCATTTCACATTCCTGTTCTTGGGGTTGGCTATTCTGTTGATGCACCTTTAAAAGTTGCCAAATATGGAATTTCATCTGTAATATCATTGGTGGACGATGGTCTTGTGGAAAATTTAAGAAAACGCTTTTGTGAAAAGTATGATGAAGTTTTCGAACCAATTCATACAAGTGAAAACGATTCCAGAGCTAAAAGAATTACGGCATATCTAAACTTCATAAACAAAAAAGTAAAAGAACAATTCGCTGAATTAAAAAAATCCTCATTCGAACCGGGAAGTGAACTGAATAAATATATTTCGATGCTTCCGGAGTATTCTCTTATAAAAATAAAATATAACGAATTACTGAACTCGCAAGATTCATTAGAAAAAGAAACAATTAAAGAATGGATACGTAGTAATTTAGAAGTAGGTTCGATAGATGTAAACATTATGACCAAGGTGGATAAAGAGAATAGCGATAAGGATGGTAATGCTTTACCATTTGAGTTCAACGACGCTCACGCGGCACTTAGGGGTTTTGCTCTTAGTGATCTTGAAAGCTCAATTATATTTTCGGCCGGTATGAACCCAAGGCTTTACGGATATGCCGAAACTTTTAAAGATTTTCTTCCTAATTCATATGGATATTTTAAAAAGAAGATAGTAATAAAAGTAAGCGATTACCGTTCGGCATTAATTCAAGGAAAATTTTTAGCTAAGAAGGGATTGTGGATATCGGAATTTAGAATTGAATCCGGACTAAATTGCGGCGGGCACGCATTTGCAACAGATGGTTTGCTGCTTGGGCCTATTCTTGATGAGTTTAAAAGCAAAAAAAGTGAATTGTTAAATGCTCTTAAAGAAATTTATTTGCAGGCGTTAAAAAGAAAAAATGTTGAAACAGATTTTGAAAAATTGAATGTGAGAATAACTGTTCAGGGGGGTGTTGGAAAAGAGAGTGAGCATGAATTTCTACTGCGCCATTTTGAAGTTGATTCTGTTGGCTGGGGAAGTCCTTTTCTTCTGGTTCCCGAGGTTATGAATGTTGATGATTATACGCTAAAATTATTGTGCGATGCCGGCGAAGATGATTTATATCTAAGCGGAATTTCTCCACTCGGAGTTCCTTTTAACAGTGTGCGAAATAACAGCAAGGATATTGAAAAACAAAAGAGAATTGAAAACGGAAAACCGGGCAGTCCATGTCCCAAAAAATTCTTGGTGTTCAAAAAAGAAATTGACGACAAACCAATTTGTACTGCTTCTCTTGCATACATGAAAAAGATTAATGAATTAAAATACAATCCCAATCCTAAGCTTAGTTATCAGGGTGAGCTTGAAATGGCGCTTGAGAAATCTTGTTTATGCGAAGGACTTTCGGCATCTGCATTAATTGTAAATGGTATTGAAGACACAAAACAAAGTATGGCTGTTTCGGTTTGCCCAGGACCTAACCTTGCTTATTATTCAAAAGTGGCAACGTTAAACCAAATGGTAAACCACATCTACGGTAAAATTAATTTAATTACCAGCGCAAACAGACCAAATATGTTTATAAAAGAGCTGCAGCTATATATTAAGTATCTTCAAAATATGGCGGATGAAAAAGCTAAGAGCCAATCAAATAATTCCGATGAACTGTTTATTGAGTTCAGCGAAAATTTATTGAGCGGAATTTTATTTTACAAAACTCTTATTCCAAAGATCTTTGAAGAGCCGGAACATGTTAGAGAAGAGATGCTTAACCAATTGGAATTACTTGAGCAAAAGCTAATAATACTTTCGCTTCAGGCGGCTTAGAGTAATTTAATCAACATAAACTCTTGGTACACGTGTGTTTATGTTGGTTAATATTTCGTATGGAATTGTTCCCGCCCAATCTGCAAGTTCTTCAACCGTTATAGAATTATTTCCATCGTTGCCTATTAAAATTACTTCGTCATCATTATATGCGGATTCATTTTCGATATTAACAACAATCTGGTCCATCGAAATTCTTCCAACAACCTCATATCTATTTCCCCTAATTAGTACCTGGGCTTTGCTGCTCATGTTTCTCATGTAACCGTCTCCATATCCAACCGGAACCGTAACAGCGCGAACGTCATGATCGCTTTTCCATATAGAGCCATAACCAACCGGATGATTGGCTTTAATTACTTTAAAGTAAACAACCAAAGATTTCCAGGAGAGCGCCGGCTTAACATTTATTACGCGTCGGGCTTGGTTAGAAGGATAAACACCGTAAAGCAATATTCCGGGGCGGACCATATCTAAATTTGCTTCCGGCATTTGCAAAATTCCGCCAGAGTTCGAAATGTGTTTAATAGGAGGCTTGATAGATCGTTTATGGTAAAAACTAAGAACCTCGTTAAAGCGTTCTAGTTGAAGCCGGGTGTACTCCAGTGTTCCCCCGTCCGAGTTTGCAAAGTGACTATAAATTCCCTCAACATCTATGTGCTTACATTTTAAAGATGCTTCTAAAATATCATGAGCGCTATAGTAATGAACACCTATCCTTTCCATTCCTGTATCTATCTTTATATGAACTTTGGCCCGCTTTTTCAATTGTCTGGCAATCTCTTCAATTTGATTAAGCTTTCCAATTGAAGATGCTGTAATGGTAAGATTGTGTTTTATGAATATTGGAATTTGATTTCCCCAAATTCCACCAAGGACTAATATGGGTAAAGTAATTCCATTTTGGCGTAGCAACAACCCTTCTTCAAGAACAGCAACGCCTAAGTAATCTGCTTTCAAATCTTGAATTAATTGCGCTATTCTAACTAATCCATGCCCGTAAGCGTTGGCTTTTAAAACAGGCATTATTAAAGAGGGGGAGATAAACTCCTTTATCCTTTTAAAATTTTCGGCAAGAGATGTTAAATTAACTTCTACTCTCGTGGGGCGAAGAACCTCGTCGCTGCTTATAATAGGGTTATTTATTGAATTAATTATTTGCATGCTCAAATATAAAACAAAATAGCTTTTATCTAGAATGCTTTAGTTGAAGAGAATGCTTTGGTGGTATAACCAAAAGATAATTTCTATTTTAGCTTAGCCAATATTTGGAAGATCTCTGAAATATGGATATTTATTTACGGTTCTTATTTGTTTTGTGCGGTTTATATAAATGCTAAGCATAAAGAATCAATTCCGGCAACAAAAGGATTGCAATTACTAAAAGAAGGAAATGCTGGGTTTGTTCAATCTAAATCACAGCATAAAAATCAAAGTAAAGAAAAGATAACAGAAACATCAAAAGGACAATATCTTTTTGCAATTATTGTGGGCTGTTCCGATTCCAGAGTTTCTCCCGAAATTTTATTCGATCAGGGACTTGGAGATTTATTGGAAAACTCTAATTTATTTTCTTAGAGCGGTGAAGTAGATTTTCATCTTTTTAAGTGCTTTGACATAATAGACTAAAACAAATTCAAATAAAAATACAGCATAGATTGCTGATTAAGGTGTTTATAAGACATGGACTTTATTACAATTTTTGGTTATGCGGCAACTGTACTAATAGCAATTTCGTTAATGATGAGCTCTATTGTAAAATTAAGGCTTATTAATTTTTTTGGAGCGGCCTCTTTTTCTATTTATGGATTGATAATTGGCGCTTATCCGGTTTTTATTCTAAATGGATTTATTACCCTTATAGATGTTTATTACTTAATTCAAATATTTGGAACAAAGGAATATTTTAGGGTGCTTGAAGTAAAGCACGATTCGGAATATCTGCACCATTTCCTGAATTTTCATAAAAAAGATATTGAAAAATTTATTCCATCATTCTCTTTTAATTTGCAGGAGAATGGCTTGATATTGTTTGTTCTAAGAAATACAGTGCCTGCCGGAGTTGTTTATGCCGAACATTACGACGAAGAATCTTTGTTTATGAAATTAGATTTTGCAATTCCTGGCTATCGCGATTTTAAAATGGCCAGATATGTATTCCCGGCTCTGTTCAAAGAGAAAAATGTAAAAAAGTTGTATTCCGACCCAGGTAATAAGAAGCACGAAAGCTATTTAAGAAAAATGGGTTTTGTTGAAACGGTGCTAGACTCGAAACCGGTATTCTGTTTAACCAGCGAACAGGCGAGCAAATAGAGTGGCTAAAAAATTAATTATAGAAGCATGTGTAGAATCAGTTGAATCTGCGCTAATTGCTCAACGGGCCGGTGCAGGTAGAATTGAATTATGCTCGAATCTTAGTATTGGGGGAACCACACCAAGTTTTGGCGCAATAAAGCTTGCATTAAAAAGCATCTCTATTCCAATTAATGTTTTAATAAGGCCGCGCGGCGGAGATTTTTTTTATAACGATTCTGAATTTGAAACAATGGTTCATGATGTAATTCAATGCAAAAAAATGGGTGTGCATGGAGTTGTGCTTGGAATTCTAGATTCGAAAAGCGTTATAGATATAGAGAGGAACAAAGAAATTATTAAGAAAGCCCGACCTTTAAGCGTAACTTTCCACCGGGCTTATGATGTAACTCCTGATCCAATGGAAGCTTTAGATTCGTTGCTTGAATTGCAAGTAGATAGATTGCTGACTTCGGGACAAAAATCATCGGCTTACAAAGGGATTGGATTAATAAAGAAATTAGCATTAGCGGCGCAGAAGAAAATTATAATTATGCCCGGCGGCGGGGTAACCGAAAAAAATATTAACAAAATAATTTCGGAAACAGGAGTCACCGAAATTCATGCTTCCGCAAAAGTGGCCGCCAAAGTAAAGCAATTCAAAAGTGATACAATTAATTCTAATGTTATGCCGGCGTGCAAAACTTTTGTAACTTCGGAAGAGAAATTAAAAAGGATGCTGAAAGCAATATCATGACAAATTTAATAAATGAAATTTCGCAAAGCTTTGATCCATCAACAGTTCAGGTTTTATATGAAGATGGCAACATCATTTCGGTAAATAAACCGGAAGGACTGGCTTCAATTTCGGAAAGCGATGTTAGCGTAGAAAACCTTCATTCAATTCTTGAAAAAAAACTTAACATGGATCTATTTATAGTTCACCGCCTGGATAAAGAAGTAAGCGGTGTTATTCTTTTTGCAAAAAATGCTAAGACACACAAATTGTTAAATCAACAATTCTTCGATAGGGCCATCAAGAAAAATTATATAGCGCTTGTGCATGGTGTAATGCAAAGGGAAAATGGCTCAATCAATAAGCCTATTAGGGAATTTGGCTCGGGAAGAATGGGAATTGATGAGCAAAAGGGAAAGCCAAGTAAAACTAATTATATAGTAATAAAAAAATTCAAATCATTTTCTCTCATACAATTAAATCCAACTTCGGGAAGAAGACATCAATTGCGAGTACATCTTTATCATATTGCTCATCCAATTGTAGGAGACGTTAGATATGGGGACAAATCAATTCAAGAAAAATATCCCCGTTTAATGCTTCATGCCGAAAGAATTGAATTTACAGACTTAGCCGGTAAGCAAATTAAAATTGAAGCCCCTATTCCAAATTCTTTTGCAAATTTGATGGACGAGCTTGTTGGTTAAGTAAAAAAAATCTTACAATATTGCCAAAGTTTTAAACCCCCTCCTTTATTCAGTTGTCTATTGTGCAAAGGAAATTAATTAAAGGAGGTAATAATGAATAGGTTAACAGCTGCATTAATACTCGCCCCCTTTTTTTCTATTACCATTCTAGCCCAGGCTTCACATGTTAATAAAATTCAGAAGCAGCAGAAATACAGCATTCATCAGGGAATTAAATCTGGTGAATTAACTAAAGCTGAAGCCAAGAGTTTAATTCGTAAGCAAAAGCATATTCAAAAAGATATAAAATTGGCTAAGGCTGATGGTAAGTTTAACAGAATTGAAAAGAAGCATATTTACAAAGAACAGATGTTGGCTAGCAACAAAATATTAAAGACCATGAGCAACAGTAGAAAAAGATTTTAGCAGTTAGTTAGATACTCACATCTACACCCCCTCTGCCATCTTGTGCCACCCACACAAGATGGTTTTTTTATTTCTAAAAGTATTGGGTGCCAACCATAAAATAATTGAATAGGTGAATTCATTATCTTAATTTGTACAGTAACTTCAATTAATTGGGTATATAAATGGATTCTTCAAAAAAGTTTGGATTTATAAATGTAGCCAGTAATATTACTCCAGTACCCCCAACCGATATTGCACACGAAATTCAAGCGGAATTAATAAGCCGTGGCGCAACAAAAATTACCGAAGCAGATATAACTTTGAATATTCCTCTTGCCTTCTTAATTTTAACAGGAGGTACCGAACAGCATGTTTTAGATCTTTATCTAAAAAGAAAAAATATGTTTAGCAGCGAACCAATTTTGCTGCTGGCTCACCCGGCAAATAATTCTTTACCTGCGGCACTTGAAATATTAGCAAGAATTGAACAGGATAATAACAAAGGAAAGATTATCTATCTCGATGACAAATCGAATAAGGAATGCTGGCACGATTTGGAACGAATGATTAAATATCACGAAGTTTATCATAATATTAAAAAAACAAAAATAGGACTTATAGGAAATCCTTCTGAGTGGTTAATTGCAAGTTCTCCTAGTTTAACCGAGGTTGAAAATGTTTGGGGCGTACAAATTAAATCCATTGAAATAAGCGAGTTGATAGAAACTATAAACCAAGTAACTAACGAAGAAATTGAAAACGAGCATTATTCGTTAGTTAAAAAGGCGGTTGAAATTAAAGAGCCTTCTAAAAAAGAATTGCTCCACGTTGTGAAAGTTCATGCCGGATTAAAAAAGATAATTGCAAAGTATGAATTAACGGCAGTTTCTGTAAGATGTTTCGATTTGGTTACAGACTTAAAAACAACAGGCTGTTTTGCCTTGTCGAAATTGAATGATGAGGGTATAATTGCCGGTTGTGAAGGAGATTTAGTTTCCACTATTGGAATGATTTGGGTAAATTATTTTACAGATCAGTCTGTATGGATGGCTAACCCAGCCCAATTAAACGAACATAATAATTCAATTTGGCTTGCGCATTGTACTATTCCAATTAATATGGTAGATAATTACAAATTACGCTCCCACTTCGAAAGCGGATTGGGTGTTGGAATTCAGGGAGATGTTTCAAAGGGCAAAGCTACTTTAATTAGACTGGGTGGCAAAAAGCTAGAGAAGATTTGGCTTTCGAATGGGGAAATTCTTGAAAGCGGATATGAAGAAAATCTTTGCCGAACTCAAGTGCATGTAAAATTGCATGGATCTGCCAAGCCATCAGATTTACTTAACCAGCCGTTGGGAAATCATATGCTTATGGTTAGAGGTAATTTTGCAAAAGAGCTTTATAATTGGTGGGAGATGTTTATAAAATAGATTTTCACATTAATGTTTGATGCTCGGCTGTATCTATTATTATTTAATGCTTCTGAATTAATTTGGAAAAAATTATTTCAGAGGCATTTCTTCTATAAATACTTTTAAACTACTACTTGTCCCAATTCAATTATTATCAACTTGCTATCTGTGTAAAAACTTTCAAATAGGTATAATCACTCTTAGTTGTTTTGTGTTTGTTTACTTGCCTCTGTCAATTTTAAAAAACAGTTAACCACGAAAACAATTTTACAACAGCGAAAATATTTCATCAGTAGTTGTACTAAACATTTCGATTTCATCTCAAATAGCAAACAAAAAAGTAGGTACGCCTATTGCCTCTATGCTTATTGAAATATTTTGATGTGATTTTATTTTATCAAAACAAAAGGGGAAACAAACCAGTATGAAAAAAAAATGCTACCTAATTTTAGCAGTGCTTTTTCTATTAATAACAGTAAAAGCATATTCACAAAACTCATTAGAAGTTTTAGACCCGCAGCAAACCTGGAACCGTGTTAGAGGAACTATTGAAGAAGCAACATTCTCTGTTAGTCCGCAAGGGCTTTTTAGCCAAGTTAGCATGTATTTAACATTTTCAGCTCGTGGCGCTTCGTTTTATTATAACAATCCTTTAGAAGTTGTTTTAAAATTTGAATTGCCTCAGGGTAGTTATGTTACAGATTTATGGTTATGGATTGGAGACAAAGTTAGCAAGGGTATTTTGTTGGATGTATGGAAGGCATCTTCAATTTATGAATCGATTGTAAACAGAAGACAAGACCCGGCCATATTAATGAAAAAGGGGGAAAGGAGTTATGAACTGCGTGTTTATCCAATGGATAAGATGGGCACAAGGAAAGTAAGAGTAACATACTTAACGCCAAATAATTGGAATACTTCCTCGCTATCAATTCCTCTTCCGTTGAATTTGCTGAGTACTTCTTTAAACAAAGTTACCAATTCAAATGTAGTTACCTGGAAAAATTGGGAATGGCAAAACCCCCGAATAGCAAACTATGCACAAACATTTACAGATAAGTACGATACTTTTTTTGATAATCATTTAATTGTTAAGGCTCCGGATTATCAAACAAACAGCAGCGTAAGCCTGGATTTCGATAATCCAATGATTAATGGAGTTTACTTCAGATATTTTAAAAAAGATAACGAAGGATTCTACCAGCTTTCTCTGTTTCCCGGCACTTCAATTTCTCAATCCAGCAAAAAAGTTTTGTTCCTAATAGATTACGATTCAAGAAAAAGCAATACAACAAGAAAAGAAATTATAGAGCAGACAAAAAGCATACTTCTGCAAAAGTTTAATAAGAAGGACAACTTTAATCTGTTTTATTCCGGATTAAATATAGGCAAGCTAAGTACAAGCTGGATTACGGCAGACACAAATAATATCACCACAAAATTTTATGGCTTTACCGAAGGGGCAATTTCTCTCTACAGTAATTTACCTCAATTGCTTAAAGAGGGATACGAATTCATTTCGAACAACAACGGGGGAGTTGTTTACTTAATTTCAAATTCCGATTTAGTTGGAAATTACCAAACAGCAAACCAGTTAATTTCCGATCTAAATAAAATTATGAAGATACCTACACCAACCTATATATTGGATTACAACGACAAGGAATATTATTACTACTATTTCAACAATCGTTCATATTTGGGTAACGAATATTTCTATGATAATTTAGCAAGAACAACCGGCGGTGCATTTATACGTTCATCTAACATATCGAACGCATTTGCCGAGCTATTATCAAAAAGCGATAACATAATAAATTCTTACGACCTTTACACATCTTTGCAAACCGGATTTTGCTACAGCCGTCAAACGCTTCAAAGCAGCAACGAATCGGTTTCTCCAAGCAAGGCAATTACTCAAGTAGGAAAATTTGTTGGAGAATTTCCTTTTATAATTAAATCCTCTGGCGTATTCGATTCTCAGCCCTTTACCGAAACACGAATAATTCAAGATCAGAATTTTTTGAAAGGGGAAGAGCAAATTAAAAAGATGTGGGCAAGCAATAAAATAAGTGCTCTTGAAAAAGGAACACAATCAAATTCTATAATAAATGAAATTATAGAAATTAGCAGAGCAAATAGGGTATTAAGTAAGTACACCGCCTTTCTTTCTTTGGAAGACGATTCCTCGTTTTGCAAAGACTGCTACCGCGACGATGGAAAGCCTACAGGTGTTGAAGATGATGAAACAGAAATTCCAACAGAGTTTTCGGTGCAGGCATATCCAAATCCATTTAACTCGCAGGTTCAAATTACTGTTAATGTGCCAAACAACCTTATTGGAAAAAGCATGAGCTTTAAAATTTACAATCTACTGGGGCAGGTTGTAAAAACATTTGAAATCAATTCAACAGATAAAAACATAGTAAAGATTTTTTGGGATGGAAAGAATGATTCCGGAGAAGTTGTTGCAAGCGGTATTTATATCTTTACTGCGGTCTCGGGTAATTTTGTTAAGTCTATGAAGCTTATGTACATGAAATAGATTAATGGGGAATAGGGGCTCTTTAGAGGGGAAAGAGCCCTATGTCTAAGTTCTATTCTAAAAGTGAATTAACCAGTATTAAGTTCTTGTCGATCAAATTACTTTTATGGCTAACTAGCAAAATCTTGTTGCCCCCAACATCTTTAACTCTTATAGTGGTTTGGTCTTTTGCGGCATAAAATATTTTTGAATCATCTCTTTGCGTCAGATTGTTCAGCTTTATAAATTTTTGCATATCGGATGAGTTGGAAAACTCTATAAGACTGAAAACAAAATTGGGCTCGGCCTCATTTTGATCTATAATAAATACCTTGAAGTTATTAAACTCATCGAACATGTCGGACCATTCGGGAAATCCATTCTGAATTCCAAGTTTTCCCTTAATAAGTTTAGCCATTGGCAAGTATAATTTTAATGAAGGCTTAATAAACATAGAGGGGAAAGAATAATTTGATTCCGAAATTTTATTTAGAACTATTTTGAAAAGTTCGGTAGAAACAGATTGTGCTTCTTGAGTGCCTTTATCGTTAGCAATTGATATATAGTAACTGGCAACTGCACCCTGTACTTGAAATGGTGTTATGCACATCCACTTTGTAAGTGTATCTGAGCTGAGGCATTTATATTTTGATAGTGAAAAAATTCCAAATGCAGATTCAGCGGAATTCATTCTGTAAAACTCAACTCTAAATTCAAATCCTTTCCAAGCAACTTCCTGAAACAAAAGTTTATCGAAACCATATTCCAAATAAATATCTGCACCCCCATTAATGTGCCCCCATAACGCATCTCCATTAAACGAAGCTTCTCTATTTATAGCCCCGCCGGGAATATCTGCCAATTTAAAAGAGGGGAATGAAGCGGAAGTTTGTGCTTCATTTGAAATTGTTATGCACAATAAACAGAATAGTGTTATAATTATTTTCATATGGATGTTATTTTAACTCAATTTTAGTTAGCTGAATTTTTTCGATATCGGCAACGCCAAGTTTTAAATCCTGAGCAAGCTTCATAAAAATTTGTCCGCGAGGTGTATCTTCTTTTTGAAGTTTTTCTTCAATACGTTTTTTAATAACAATATCGTACCCAATTCTATCTACCGCTACCGGATCTGTGCCTATTAACATTGTTTGATAGTTAAAGAAAAATTGAGGGTTTGCACCCGGACCGCCATTAAAGCATCCTTTTATTCCATCAACAATGTTAAGAACAACTTTATCCCGGAGAGGAGGAAAAGCATTTACCTCTGCGCAGGTTTCTGACCATAACTGTTTATGAAGCCTCGCTGTGTTCGAAACACTTCCGAATGCCAAATTTTTAAGACACAGAGTAACCGACGCCCCAGCATTTTTTAGAATAGGAACATTAATAATCTTATCAACCATCTCGGTCACAATTTTGGAAAAGTAAGATTCCTTTCCTTCGTTAATCATGTAGGGAATTGTAGCGCTATCATATTTTTGTTCAAAGTCTGCCCAATAAAACCATTTCTTGTCAATTCTTTGTTCACCGTACAGTTTACCGTTTGCGTCATACATCGAGCCCTTTTCATCGGCATATTCAGTTCCAATAATTTTTACCCCGGGAAAATTTTCCTTTGTAAAGCCTGCTTCGGCTAATTGCTGCTCGCGTCTATCCCATATTAAAATATTCTCTGCAGCAATTCCTGCATCTTTTAGTTGTTTAACAATTGCCATTGTTACTTCAACACTTGTAGATAAAGTTGGACCTGCAACAGGATTAACTTTCAATCCAATTCTATCTTTTGGATTAACAAATTTGAGCCACGCTTCTTTTAATGATTTGGCGCCGGTTAATTCAAGCATACCTTTTTCGAGCATTTGGTAGGAAGCTTCATAAGATATTTTATTATCTGTAATGCAAGCAGCATGGTTAACCTGAACAACTTTTGCGGGATACTTTCCGGGCATTGAATTTTCAGTTCGTGGATACTTAAGCGCATCTGCAATATTTGTAGCCGGTTTCAAATCCGCAGTCGATTGAGCAAATAAATTGAATGTTGCTAAAAGTAGAAATGAAATAGTAAATAAAGATTTTAAATTGTCACCCTTTCCGAGGTTCATATATTCCTCTTTTTAATGATTTAGTTAAATGTGAATGCAAAATAAGATTATACCGGAATTAAATCTTGGTTAAAATTTCATCCCATTTTGGGGTATGACTAAATACACTTCTTAGGTTCTATTAATAATTCCAATTCCACTTCGATAATAATAGCAAAAATGGTATCTCTTTATGAACAAGAAAGTAATTATTGTTTTAATAATGATGTCTGGACTGGCAATGAATGCCTGTTCTACATTCTTAAATTCAACAACACAGGAAATTAGTATTAAGACCGAACCGGCAAACGCTAAAATTACAATCGACGGCAAAAAGTTTGGAACAACACCGCAGGTTGTTAATATTGAAAGAGGGAGTAATCATATTATCAAATTGGAACTTGAAGGTTATGATGCTTATGAAATGCAGGTTACTCGTAAGTTATCCTTTTGGTTTTGGGGCAATGTTCTAAACGGACTTATTCCCGGAATGTTAATAGATATGGTTACAGGTGCAATGTATAATCTACTTCCTGAAAATTTTGATGTTAGTTTACAGCCGGCTCCTAAACCGGAAAAACCTGCAAAGAAATAACTATCTGAAATATTTAATATACTTACTGTAGATGGCGTCGTTTGAAGGGACGGCACCATCAATTCTGCAAATATCAAAGGAAAAGTCATTAGCTATTCTGTTTATTTCGGCAACATCAATTTTTTTCAAATACCCTAAAGCAAGAATTGAAGAATAGGCGTCTCCGGCTCCGAGAGTGTCTATTACCTCTTGGTTATGTGCCGGGCAATAATTTAAATATCCCGGAGTAAATATTTTTGCCCCCCGTTCTCCCATTGTTAGTGCCACCATTTCAATATCAAAATCCTTTATAAGCTGTTCAACTGCTTTATTTGTATTGCTGCTTAAATCGAACATCTTAATTAATATTTCCAGCTCCTCCTCGTTAATCTTTATAACGCTGCAAACGCGTAAAGATTTTTCAACAAAATCTTTTGAAAAGAAATTATGGCGAAGATTTAAATCGCTGAAATATTTTTTGGAAGAATCGTTAAGCAAAGAAAGTAATGTGTTCTTAGAAAATTCACTTCTTGTAGTAAATGTTCCAAAGTAAAGCAAGTCTGTTTGGTTTTGTAAAACCATTTTTGCCTCTTCGTTAACTTGAAGATAATCGAAGCTGCAGTTTAATGATGGCTTGTAATAAGGAATTTTTTTATCGTCTATTACCACATTAACAACACCGGTTGGATGTTCATCATCAATTGTAAAATACTTTGTTTCAAAGTCTAGTGAATTAAGGTAATTCAATAACTCTTTGCCGTTTTCATCATTACCAACAGATGAAATAAAATTAGCCTCTCCGCTTAACTTCCAAACGTGGTAAATAAAATTAAAAGGAGCTCCCCCCAGTTTTTTATAATTTGGATATATATCCCAAAGTATTTCCCCAAATGCTGTTATTTTAGAAGCGTTGACATTAGTCATAAATTATTTTTTCTTTTCCCTGTTTTCCAATCTATCTTTTTCCTGTTCCTTTGCTTCGCGCATCATGTCTTTTACATTATCTATAACGGGAGATTCTTCCAAAGATTTCCAATCGAACTTTTCATCTAAAGGAGTAAGAGCCTTTTGAGGATCAAAAATTCTTCTGTCTATATCAGAAGCTAAATAAGGAGTAAAGTCCGGTTTATTTGTAAAGAAATCAGCAAAGTCGTTTGCACCGGCGTCATACTGATTTAAATAAGGAGTGCCTAATATATTCCACATGGTTTTAAATATACTTCCAAAACTGTAATGTGTATGGCTAACATAATTTTTTTTAACGTAGGGAGAAATTACCATTAACACGCTTCTATGTGCGTCTATATGATCTACACCATTTTGAGCGTCATCTTCGGTAATAACAATCATCATGTTTTTCCAGTAAGGCGTGTGCGATAAGAATTCAACAATTCTTCCGATGGCTAAATCGTTATCCGCCATATAACTTTCTCTAAAAGGGTAACCGGCTTCTGGTCTTTCTCCGGCACCATGATCGTTAGGAACAATTGCCGTAATTACCTGGGGCATAATATTGTTTTTATCAATCCATTTTTCTTTAAACTCTTTAATGAACATTTCAGCTCTAAACTGATCCGGAATGGATGTGTTGTATGTTGGATACATTTTAGAAGAGTTATTAAATAGTGGAGCAGAAACAGGATAGTTGGCAATGTACTTAACGCCATTGTATTTATAAGTGTCGCTGTATGATGAAGGTTCGAACATCATACCAAAACCAAAATTGAAGAAGTCTACTTTATTTCTTTCGAAGTGTTCCCACAGAGATCCGGCTTCGTTGTAATCTTCGGGATAAACTGCACCAGCAGCGGAATTTATTCCAAGAATGCCGGGGGATTTCGATTCTTCTTTATAATTACGGTTGCTGCCATAATCTGCCGGCACAATAGTTTCGAGCCATTCGTTTGGATATGTATTGGCAAGCCAGCGGTGACCATCTGCAGATACATCGGAATCGACATAAAAATTATCTGACATTGCAAACTCTTTTGCCAGTTTAAGATGATTAACCATTACGGTTGTATTCTTAACTTCCATTGTTTTTTTCTTGTTGGTAAAAGAGGCATTGTAACCATAACGCGCTAGAGAAGAATCTCCATCTCCATTTTTCATTTGTCCGAATATTTCATCATAAGTTCGGTTCTCTTTCGAAATAAAAACAATATGCTTAATTGGGCTTTCAAATTGTTTGGGATAAAGAGGCACCGGATTGTTTTTTCTTTCGGCAAAATTTTGCGAAGAGGATTTTTGGAACAAGAAATTATTAGAAATAACTTTTTGTGTTAAGGTATTCAGCTCATCATCTTTTGGAATATCAATTATACTAACGGAGCCTTTCATCAAACTTCCAATATAGCTTCCTTCGGGACCGGATTTAAAATTCATTCCTCCATTTGGGCCGCTTCCAAATCCTTTGGCGTTAGCAACAAAAAGTTTTTTACCGTTACGGCTTACTTTTAATTTTGCCGGAAACCATGCGGTTGGAATATGCCCAAGAAGTTTCATCTTGTTTACATCTATAACCGCTACTGCGTTGATGCCAGATTCTGCAGCGTACAATCTTTTTTTATCGGGAGATAAAGCTAAACCGTAAGGTATAATTCCTCTAAAACTTTTTAAGCGTTCATCTATAATCAATTTAATTGTGTTAACAATTGTTCTCTTCTTTATATCTATGACCGAAATATTATCGTTGGTGCCGTTGCTTACAAATGCATATTTATCTGTAACAACCAACGAGTTAGGGCTTGCACCTCCAACAGCGGGAATATCTTCTACCAACTGACCAATTTGCACTCCGGTTTTAATTTTTGCAATAACCTTTGGAGTGCTGGAATTGCTGATTATGAAAACAGAGAAAGCATCGGGTGAATAAGGATCTCCTAAACCGGGAATTTCTAGGTCCCCAATTTTTGTACCTTCCTTAGCTTCCTTTGAAAGATGTGCAAATGGAGGATATGGAATTGCTTTCTCTTTCATATTCTTTGCTGTTATGCCCGGAATTTTTTTGTATTCGTACATACCAACATTGGCAACAAAAATATTTTTTTCGTCCGGCGATAAAGCGATTCCGAAAGGATAACGTCCAACCGGAATGCTGGTAGTAAGCTTTCTAGATTTTGTGTCTGCAATTATCATTCTAAAATTTATTTGATCTACCGCAAAAAGCTTTTTCCCGTTTTTCGACAACACCATATCTCCAATGTAACCGTCTGTATAATCGTTTTGATTATCCTTATAGGCGCAGTTAATCGAATCGATCTTGTTGCCGGTAGCAATATCAAAAAGATAAATCTTGTTTGTCTCACCGCCAGATACATAAACAATTTTATTGTCGGGTGATATTGCCAAGCCCATAAACACGCTAGATAAAACTCCCTTATCTGTATTGGCCCCTTTAGGAATTTGCATCACTTGGGGAGAGCTGCTTAAAATATCTTTTATTATTGTAATGGATAGAGGACCGGTTCCGCTGTTAGCAGTTACAATGGTATTGCCGTCCGGACTCAATACTATTCCATAAGGATGTGGGGCGGTTGTAATTTGTTTTCCAAGAGGTGTAATAAATCTGCCGTTTGGAATTACTGTCTTACCGGTTTTATCAATCTTAACAAATTCATTTTTTGCGGGGGAAGAAATTATCCACAAATCTTTTTGCTCTTGAGCAATAAGAAGTGAGCTGAACACAAAAATTATAATCAGAATGTTTTTCATAGTCACCAAATATTTATTATTGATTTTTATTTTTAAGCTGAACAAGCAAAGCTCCTGTTGCGGAAATAAACATTCCTAAAGCTTCCTTAGCGGTTATCTCTTCACCTAAGAATATCCATGCTAAAAAAGCTATCTGGATAAGCATTGTCCCATTAATGATGCTGGACTCCATTGCCGAAAGTGAGCGCAATGTATAATTCCAAATTGTAAATGCAAGTGCGGTATTAATAAGGGCTAGCCATAAAACAAACAAAATATTCTTTAAGCTAATCGAAGGCATTCCTTGAAATACCAATCCGGCTAACAGAAGAATTAAAGAACCAACACCCATACTTATTATAGTTACAGTTAGTGGATGAATTTTATGGGTTCTGTTAATGGATCTTCCCAGAATGGATGAGCCTGCATTTGCAAAAACACCAACTATCATAACAACAAGTCCGGCAATTTTACCACTAGATAAATCTGCCGGCAGAAAATACACAAACACTCCGGCTAAAAATAGCAAAGCTCCAAGCCATTGTCTTTTTGTAGGGATCTCTGAGATTAAAAAAATTCCCAGCACCGCAACAATAACGGGGGTAAAATTTAAGATAAGACTAACAGTTACCGCGGGTAACAAAGATAATCCAATAAACTGTGTACCCTGAGTAAAGGTATAAAAAAGAAATCCAAGCGCAATTAATTTTAGAAAATCGGTTTTGTCTATTTTTTTTATTTCTATCAATCTTTCCTTTTTTATTGCAAAAGGAAGAAGGCAAAAAAATGCAATTGAATACCTTAATCCGGCAAAAGTAAGAGGGGGAATTTGTACAAGCGCAAGTTTGATTATAATAAAAGAGGTTGACCAAAGAAAGGTTACCAGCAAAGCAAGAAGAATTGCCCCGGCGTGTGAAGTCTTTTTCAATTAGTTGACCTGTTTATTATTTGCCGAAAAAAAGTTTTATTGCATAGAATAATAAGAAAACCGCAAAAATTTTCTTTAGAATATCTTCTGGCAAATTAATGGCAAACTTCGAAGATAAATAACTGCCTACTACAAAAGTGATTGCCATTACTCCAACGGCTTTAACATTAATTAAATCCGCTTTGTAATAATTCATAACAGCTAAAATGCCAATTGGCAAAAGAAGCAATCCCAAGCTAGTACCTTGCGCCTGCTTTTGAGTGAATCCTAAAAAGCCAACAAGCATAGGAATAATAATAATACCTCCCCCAATTCCCAAAATTCCGCTTACCAAGCCAGCGGCCAATCCAACTATTAATAGAATAATTATTTCGTTCATGTCTCTCTTTACTATTTATTGTTTTAGTTTATCCATCAATATCCATTCGGAAGGATCTATAACGTATGCTTCATTTGTAGGAATTGTTATTGTTCCTTTACCATCTATCATTTCTACTTTTTTGATTTCTCTGGCAACTTTAATTTCAATAGGCAGAGGAAAATTAATATTGTTTTCGGTTTCCCACCAAAGTGTAATCTTGTTACCATCAAGCATATAATTAAGAATAGGAAGCTTTGTTCGCCTTAAGTATACTTCCCAGAACCAATCGAGTTTTTTACCGCTTATCTTTTCTGCAATTCCTAAAAACTCATCTGTGTTTGCATTACGACATTGTCTTCCATCAGTAATCTTTTCCATCTCTTCGGTTGGATATGCCCACCTTCTTAATAGTTTAAAAAATGATTCGTCACCAATAAAATATCTTAATGTATGAACAAACCATGCACCTTTATTATAGATATCTCCAGCATAAGCTTCTTCTTCTGTTAATTCTGCACGAGGCGCAACCGGTTGAGCGTTTTTCATCCTTTTATACTTTAGAAGATAATTTATGTAAGCATCTTTGCCAACAGTCTTTTCCAAATATAGAGGCTGCATATATAAGCCAATACCTTCATGAATCCAAAAATCGCTCCAGTCTTTTACGGTAACTAAATTTCCCCACCACTCGTGCGAAAATTCGTGATGATGCAGCCAGTCAATTGGAAAGTTTGGATCATCTTTCCATCCATATCCGTAAGCAATTGCGGTTTGATGTTCCATTCCAAGATGCTTTGTTTCAACAACAGAATATTTATCTGCTCTAAATGGATAAGGGCCGCACAGCTCTTCATTAATTTTCATATGATTTAAAAACTGAGGCGCGTGCGCTTTTGCTTTTTCCAAACTTTCGGGAAGTACCCAAACCGTAAAGGGAATTTTACTTTGCGCAGTGCTGGTATAATCGTATTCAATTGGAATGTATGGACCAATGTATAAAGAAACATTATAATTATTTATTGGGGTGGAAGTAAACCAGTTCCAAGTCTTAGTGCCATCTCCGTTTTCTTTCCATCCAATTAGTTTTCCCGATGAAATACAAACCAGCTGCTTGGGAATTGTAAAATGAGTTGCCACACTGTCTGGCTCATCCAAAGGATGATCTTTACAAGCGAACCAAATATCTCCACCGCCCCCCTGACATGTTAGTGTAATCCAATCTTTTCCTTCGGCATTTTTTGACCAAATAAATCCATCGTCCCAAGGAGGTCTTTTAGCAACAATAGGAATTCCCTGATAGGAAATTGTAACCGAAAAATTTTGCCCCTCTTTAATTTCCTGGTTTAATGTTATCAAAATTTTATTCTGGCTGTGAGTGTAAGTGGATTTTAAATTATTATTGATCGTCTCAAAACGGAGGTCGGTTATTTCAAGAGAATTATCTAAATCTATAATGATTTTAGAAAATGTCTTTGCCGTAGAGGCTTTTATTATGGTTGTGCCCGCAATTGCCTTTTCGGCTGGATCTACAGTTAGGCTTATATCGTAAAATGTTACATCGTAGCACGATTGTTCCGGTAATAATTTGCCTCCGCTGTTTTGAGGAACTGATTGGCCGTTTATAGCAAAGGAGATGAAAAATAAAATGAAAAGTAGTTTCAAGCCCATCTGATCTTATCCTTTATGGAAGCGTAAAAATAGGTGAGTATTTATGCTAATTCAATAACAAAGTTGATATTTATTTCAGACAAACAAAAGAGTATCTTTAAACCAAATAAAAAACAGTACTATGATAGATTTATACACCACAAGTTTGCGCAGTAAAATTTTACTGGGCTTTACGGTTATTTTAATGATAATGTTTTTGGCCATGCTTTGGAGTGTCTATAACTTTTTTAGATTCAACGAGTATATTAAAAAAACAATGCAGGATAATTATCATTTAATAATTGCCGCAGATAATATGGGCAAAGCCTTAGACGAGCAGGTGGTTGCGGTAATTCAAATGTATAACCAGAGTTTTGAAGTTGGGGAGAAACAATTTGAAAAGGCGGACTTCGATTTCTTCTACTGGAACCAGAGAGCAAGGGAATATGCTTATTCAACAGAAGAGATGAGTCTTCTCGATTCGATGAAAATAGAATATGACATTTTTAAAGAAGAAAATATTAACTCCATCGATTACAAAATATTTTTACGGCGAGAGGTTAAAAAAACCAAAGTGGATTTAGGCAACATAATATTGAAGCTTCAGCATATTAAGGGAAGGTGTAATAAAATTCTGGAAATCAATCATGTCTTTTTAAACAAGGCGGTAGAAGATGTTAAAACAATTACTCAAACAGCCGCAATTACCATTCTATTAATTTTACTTGGAGCTATTTTTATTGGATTTGTGTTTGCCTCAAAATTTAGCGATTACGTTGTTCGCCCAATTTCTAAATTAAAAACTTCGGTAACTCACATTGCAGACGGGCATTTTGAGGAGAGAATTGAAATATCGGAAAGTGCCGACGAGATTAATGCGCTTGCCGAAGAGTTTAACAAGATGAGTGAAAAACTTCAAAGCTACGAGCAGATAAATGTAAAAAAGATTTTGTACGAAAAGAGAAAGTCGGAATTGGTTATTGAAGGAATGAACGAACCGGTATTAATGGTCGACGAGTATTATAATGTTCTCTTTGCAAACAAGTCTTTTTACGAAAACTTTGGAGAGCAAACACGAAAAAAGAGCGACATAAAAAAAATACTTAAGGCAGATAAATCCAACAGGTATTTAAAAGAGAGATCGGAAAAACAAAACATTAAAGACGATACAATTAGCATCACAGATAAGAATGGGGGAATAGTTTATTTTAAAATTATTTCGGCAAGTTTAGATATTCCTGAAAGCAACCGTAAAGGCACCGTTTATGTGTTCAACGATATAACCAAGTATGAAGAACTCGACAGAATGAAATCCGAATTTATTGCAAAAGTTTCGCATGAGTTAAAAACTCCTCTAACATCATTGGGAATGGCACTTGGATTATTCGAGGATGAAATTCTTGGTAAAATTTCGGACAAGCAAAAAGATCTGATAGTTTCGATGCAGGAAGACTACGATAGATTAAATAAACTGGTTTACGAAATTCTAGAGTTAACAAAGCTCGAAGCCAACATAGGAAAAATAAAATTTCAAAAGTTCGAAGCTTCTAAGTTGGCCGAGCATATAAATAAAAAGCTTGCTATTCAGGCTAAGGAAAAAAGTATTGCTCTAAATGTAGTTGATTTGGCTAAGGGCATTCAAATAAACGGAAATTTAGACAGCATGTTAAGCGCCATTGAAAATTTAGTTACTAACTCCATACGCTTTACCCCTAACGATGGACAAATTGATGTTGAATTTTTAGTTAACGATGATGATTTAGTGATAAAAATTGCCGATACTGGTATTGGTATTAGCCCAGATAATCTCAAAAAAGTTTTTGATAAGTTTATTCAAATAGATAACTCGGCCCCGGGAAGTTTGGGTTTGGGATTATCAATTGCCAAAGAAATAATTGAGATTCATGGGGGAGATATTAAGGCTTTTAGCGAGCTTGGAAAAGGAAGCACTTTTGAAATTAAATTACCGGTTGCATAATGCATAACACAAAAATTTTAATTATCGATGACGAACCGAACATTCTTAAAACAATAGATTTGCTTTTAATTGCTCATGGCTATTCTCCCGAAATTTTTTCTGATCCAATTGAAGGGGTTAACAGAACAAGGGAATTTTATTTTGAGGTAGCTTTTATAGATTTGAAAATGAATCCAATTGATGGTATGGAAGTTCTTGAAAGGATTAAGAAAAACTCACCCGATACAACAATTGTAATGATGACAGCACACGGCTCTATCGAAACTGCAGTAGAAGCAATTAAAAAAGGGGCATACAATTATATCTCAAAACCGTTTTCTCATAAGGAATTTCTTCATTTTGTAGAAAAAGCATTCGAGCATCATCGTTTAACAAAGCAGGTGCGCAGTTTTTCGTACGAGCAAGAGGAAGCGCTCAAGTCCGATATCTTTGTTCACGAAAGTGAAAAAATTAGGGAGATATTAAAAACGGCGTTAAATGTTTCGGAAAGTGATATACCAATTTTAATTGAAGGAGAAAGCGGAACCGGTAAAGAGATGCTGGCAAAATTTATTCATTCAAACAGTCCACGCAAAAACAATCCTTTTGTTGCAATTAACTGCTCGGCAATTCCCGAAAATCTTTTTGAAAGCGAATTATTCGGGCATGTAAAAGGGGCTTTTACTACAGCGGTAAAAGATAGAGTAGGACGGTTGGAACTTGCAGATTCGGGAACGCTCTTTTTAGATGAAGTTGCAGATATTCCAAAGCAGATGCAGGTTAAACTTCTAAGATTTTTGCAAAACATGGAGTTTGAAAGGGTTGGCGAAAGTATTACCCGAAAAGTTGATGTTCGATTAATTAGCGCTACTAATAAAGACGTTGAATCTGACCTTACAAATGGTGTGCTAAGAGAGGACTTTTATTACCGAATTGTAGGAGTTCGTTTTAATATTCCTCCATTACGCGAAAGAAGAGAGGATATACATTCCTTATTAAATTATTTTGTAAAAAAATATTCGCCGGAAAGAGAAATAACACTTTTAGACGAGACTAAGAAATACTTGCTGGATTACGATTGGCCAGGAAATGTACGAGAATTTGAGACGGTTGTTAAAAGACTTTTAGTGTTTAGCAAAGATGGAATGGCCAAGCCCGAATACCTTCCCTCCGAAATAATAAATTTTAAGCCCAAGCAGCAACAGCAGGTAATTCAAAAAATGGATGAGCTTGAAAGGCAGCATATATTTGATGTATTAAAATTATCAAGCACAACTAAAGAAGCCGCGCGCATTTTGGGAATTTCGGAGACCACGTTGTGGCGAAAGAGAAAATTATATGGACTATAATTCCCAAAGCATTTCATATTGAAATGCCCCTATTTCATTTTGAAAGCAAGTTCAAATCCTAAGCAATAAAAGTTGCTCATCCCCCTTTAAAAAGGCATATCCCATGCGATTATACGTGGCACAATTTTATCATATAATTGGCAGAACCATATTTAATAATTAAGGAGTAATACAAATGAAACAATCCGCTTTTGTTGTAACCCTCACTTTTGTTGCTATGATTAGCGCATACTTAATCTACGAATTAGTACTTGGTAATCCAGCAAACTTTGCAGATTACGCTACAAAAGGTACAAAGCACGTTCCACTTGGTGGAAACTTATTAGGAATGACCTACGTAGGTGGCCCTCTTGTTGCATTGTTAATTGGCTTATCTATAATGGTATTTGCAGTAGTAATTGAAAGAGCTCTTTCTTTAAAGAAAGCTGCTGGTAAACAAGCTATCCCAAAATTCTTTAAAGGCGTTATCGATCAAATTAGAGCTGGAAAAATTGAAGACGCTATAGTTGCTTGCGACAAACAAAGAGGTTCTGTAGCTAACGTATTAAAATCTGCTCTCGAACGTTATTTGGAAGTTACATCAGATAAATCTACAATTGACAAAGAAAAACAATTAGTTGAAGTTGAACGCGCAGTTGAAGAAACATTGATGCTCGAAACTCCACTTTTGGAAAAGAATTTAATTGCTCTATCAACAATTTCTTCTATTGCTACAATGGTTGGTCTTTTAGGAACAGTAATTGGTATGATTCGTTCCTTCAAAGCTCTTGCTGCAGGCGGTGCTCCAGATGCTATCGGTCTTGCTACTGGTATTTCTGAGGCTTTAATTAACACAGCTGGCGGTCTTATTGCTGCTATCGTTGGTATCGTTGCTTATAACTTTTACGTAAACAAAGTAGATAACTTCACTTTCCAAATAGATGAAGCTAAATACAATGTTATGCAATTATTAAAAACAAAGTGAGGTAATTAATGCCACACATTAAAAAGAAAAGAGTCGCAATTCGTATAGACATGACTCCGCTTGTAGACGTGGCGTTTCTGCTTTTAACATTTTTCATGCTTACAACTACATTTAAGCCACCGGAAGATGTTGAAGTAGTAATACCTACTTCTCATTCGGAAATAAAACTTCCAGAGAATAATACTATGCTTGTTTACATAGATAAAACAGGTGCAATTTTTATGGGTTTTGATTCTCAGACCACCATGGAAAAGATGTTCGGAACTGCTTTTAAATACAAACAAGCTAGTCCAGTTAAAAAAGAGATGCTTGCAGAAACTTTAATGAAAGCAAGAATTTCAAATCCAAAGCTAAGAACAATTGTTAAAGCAGATGCTGTAGTTGAATATGGCGTTATTGAGGAAGTAATGGATATTCTGGATAAAGTAAAAATAACCAGATTTAATATGGTTACTAATTTCGAAATTGAAAAGAAAAGTTAAAATAGGAGAATAATATGTCCGGTGGCGCAGTTGCAGATAGCGGCGGATCCAAAAGGAAAAATAAGTTTAGTAAACGCAAACCAAAAAAGAGAATCAATATTGGTATAGATATGACTCCTTTGGTGGACGTTGCTTTTCTTTTGTTAACATTCTTCATGTTAACTACAGTTTTTCGATTGCCGCAAACACTAGAAATAAATCTTCCTCCTAAGGATGTCAATATAGATGTTGCAGAATCGTCTTTGATAATTTTGCGTGTTGATGATAAAAATCAAATGTATTGGAATATCGGTTACGACATTCCGGTCAAAATTTCTTGGGAAGATTTCACAAAGAAAATTATTGAAAAGAAGCAAGAACAACGTAAATGGAACGTAGTAATTAAAATAGACAAGAAAGCTAAGTATCACATGATGATTGATATTATTGATGAATTACGAATTCCTTATAAAAATTTTGGTGGCTTAGATCGTTATGCTTTAGCCCCAATTACAGATATTGATAAGAAAGAAATGGCAAGAGCTACAATTTAAGGAGAAACTAAAATGGCAAACACAGTAGCAATAAAACAAAGCAATGTGTACGGTGCTTTTGAATTAAAGCAAATTTACGTACGCAATTATACTATTGCTGTAGCAATCGCTATTTTTCTCCATCTATTATTAGTTGGTTCATACTATTTTGCCGAAGCTTTAGCTCGCGAAGACGAAATGGAAGCTCCAACAGTAAGAATGAAGATCAATTATAGCGATCTTGGCCCACCACCATCTATTGAAAATTTAGCCCCACAAATTCAAGTGGCTGGTCCAGTTGCTGCACCAACAGTAGGCGTTCCGGTACCGGTTCCAGATGACGAAGCTCCACCAGAAACAGTGATTGCTTCTCAAACAGAATTGAGTGCTCAGCAAGCACCTGCTTTAACAGAAGATTTAACAGGCGGCGGTGCGCAAATTACTCAGGATATTAAAATTGAAGAAGAGAAAAAAGGGGACGATGATCCAGGTATGGATACTTTTGTTCCTTTTGAAAACTCTCCCGAAATGATTCGTCCGGCTAAACCGGAATATCCCGAAATTGCAAAACGTGCTGGTATTACTGGTAAAGTATTTGTAAAAGTATTAATAGATAAAGAAGGCAGACCTAAAAAAGCGGTTATTGTAAAATCCGATTCCGAGCTTTTTAATCAGCCAGCAATTGATGCTGCTATGAAAAGCGCTTTTTCACCTGCTCTTCAAAATAAACACCCTATAGCAGTATGGATTGTATTGCCTTACAAATTCACTTTGGAAGGACAATAATATTATGCAAATGCAGCAGCTAATGACATTCATTGGTTATACTGCAGGGGCGGTTTTTATGCTGTTGGGAATAGCGTTTCTGTTTACAGACCTATTCCCTTCGGCAGGTATTTCCGGGGGCGCTCAAATTAAAATTGTTTTTGGTGTCGTTATGTTTCTTTATGGCATTTACAGAATTTTAATGATTTCATTAAAACAAAGAAAACGTGATGAAGAAAAAATTGATTAAATCCCCATTATACTTTTTTTTAGCCCTTTCAGTATTATTTCTTAGTTGCCAACCCGAAAAAACTGAAACAGCAACTAAAGGAAAAACTACTTGCTACGTAGATGAATCTCTTTACCCAATGGTAGAGGCGTTAAAAGATTCATTTATGGCTAAGTATCCCGAAACGAAAATAGAGCTTTCGAAATTAAAAGCACGCGAAGGACTTGTAAAAGTTTTAAATCAAGAAGCTACTATGTTTATTTGCTCACGCGGATTAAATGATGAAGAAGACAGTTTTTTGAAAAAAACCAAATCCCCGGTTCAGGTTGTTAAGTTTTGTTACGATGCCATTACGGTTGTGGTTGATGCAGATCACCCTTTGGCAAGAATAACCACTACTCAGTTGAAACAACTTTTACTTGGAAGTAGTACACAATATAGAATTTACATACCGGATCAAAATTCCGGCATCTTTGAAAATTTGAGAGTAGAGTTTTTAGAAAAGAAAAATCCTGCTGGCGCTTACATTGTTAGCACCGAGGAAGAAGTTGTAAAAAGTGTTTTAAAAAACAAGAATGCAATTGGAATTGTTGGTTTAAATGTTGCACGTAAAAACGACAAATTAAAAATTGTAAGATTAGGTACAGACGAAAGATATATTGAAGGAGGAGTTTATTACGAACCTGCTGCCGGTTATCTTTCAAACGGAGAGTATCCGTTAATTAGAACATGCTACATTTTTTTGAACGAAATAGGAATTTTAGTTGGAACAGGGTTTACTTCTTTTATTACTAGTACAGAAGGGCAAAAAATTATTCTTGCTCACGATCTTGGTCCTGCAACCGTTCCAATTAGATATAAACAGATAACGAGGTTAAGATGAAACGAGTATTATTCTTTTTACTAATAATTTTCTTGGCGGTCAATGTTAACGCTCAAGATAAAATGGCAATTGCCGAAAAAGCAATGGATAAAAAAGATTACAAAAAAGCATTTGATATTGCAAAAGAATTGTATGAAGCAAAAGACTATAATAGTGCTAAAAATCTTTTTATTCAGCTTCGTCAGGTTGAGTATGGCGGTGTTGACCTTTATATTTATCTTGGAGACGCTTATTCCAAGATGGGTGTTAATGAATTGGCTGTTTCCAATTACGAAGAAGCCGAAAGATTGGACTCTACCAATATTAGCCTCAAAATGAAGACCGCTAAATTGCTTGTTGAACAAGCCAATTACACCGGCGCGGTTAATAAATATTTGAAAATTATCAAACTGGATCCGCAAAACAAATCTGCTTATCTAGAAGCCGCAAACATTTTATATAGAGCTAAAATGTACCTTGATGCAGCTAAGATGTACGAGGAATATTTAAAACTAGATAACACAAAAGATGCTTACCAAAAAATTATAAACGCATTTTATATTAGCAAGAACTACGAAAAAGTTTATACCTACGGCTTAAAATGCTTAGAGCTATATGGCGACGACAATCAAATTAAAAAATATGTTGCTACAGCATCTTTATATCTTAAAAAGTATAATGACGCTGCAAAGTATTATGCTCAGTTGCCAGATTCGATGTTAAGCGTAAACGAAATGGAAAATGTTGCCCGCACTTTTCAGCAGGTTAACGACGATGTTAACGCTATGAAATATTTTGAAAAAGTAATTAAAAGAGATAGCACCCGTGCTAACCTCTACATGGAACTTGGAAACGGTTTCTACAGAGATAAAAAATATACCGAAGCTATTAAGTGGTACGAAGCAAAAACTAAATCGGATTCTACCTACGAGCCGGCTTGGAAATTTTTAGGCGTTTCTTATTTCCAATTAGAAAAATATGAAGATTCCAGAAAAGCATTAGTTAAAGCAGTGGCTTTGAGCGATACAAACATTACTACACGCCAATTCCTAATTTCTACTTATACAAAACTGGATTCTACACAGGCAAGATTAGAACAGTATAAAGAAATTATTAAACTCATTGGTAATCGCGAATTACAGTATAAAGATCAATTGTTAGAAGCCGTATCGAATGTTGGATACAATTTTATGCAAAGAAAAAATTATGCTGCCGCTATTCCTTACCTGCTAAAGTTGAATAAGTATAAATCGGATGTTAATACACTTCTTTCTCTTTCCTCGGCATATTTAAGTGTTCAAAACCAGGAAGAAGCAATCAATTACGCCCGAAGGGTTTTAAAAATAGATCCGAATAATAAGGATGCCAAAAAAATATTAAGATCACTTAGCGCAGACTAGATATAAACAATCTAATAAAGAAAAGAGAACTTTAATGATAAATACAGCGAATCTACATTTTAATCCATGGCATCATGTTGGTTATGGTGAAGATATTCCCGAAATAGTTAATGCCATCATAGAGATTCCTAAAGGTTCTCAAGCTAAATACGAATTACATAAAGAAAGCGGTCTATTAAAGCTGGACCGCGTTCTTTTTTCGGCTGTTTATTATCCGGCCAATTACGGCTTCATTCCACGCACTTTAAGCGATGATGGTGACCCGCTTGACATCTTGGTAATGTGTTCGGTTGATGTTGATCCTTTATGCTTAATAGAGGCCAAAGTAATTGGTTTAATGGAAATGGTTGATAATTCCGAGAAGGATGAAAAAATTATAGCCGTTGCAAAGAACGACATTTCGGTTAATCACATGGACGATTTGAAGGATCTTCCGCCTCATACAACAATTCAGCTTCAACGTTTCTTTGAAGACTATAAGAAGTTAGAGCACAAAAATGTTGTTGTTGAAAAAATAGTTGGCAAAGAAGAGGCTTTCAAAATAATTAATGAAGCAATAGCCAGATACAGAGAAAACTTTATTGTAGAAGACTAACAGCATGCGGTTTTCGTTACAATCCGAAAATAATATAGAAGAACCCAAAAAGAAGTCGGTTATTTCTACTTACCTTACATTTATACTTATGCTTATTGTTATGTCGATGGTAAGCATGATGGCATATTATTTGTATTTCATCTTCTCATAACAGCTTCAATAGCCGTTAAAGTACTTGTTTAATTCATTATTGGTAGTGGATATTTATCCACTTCTGATAATAATTTGCTAAATGTGAGAAATATAATGAAAGTTTTTTATGCCCTGGGGTACATGTTCCTTATTACAGTAATAATCAGTTTTTTTGTTGCTTTCATAATTCATGCTCTATATACAATTCTTAAAAAAATTGAAAAAGGAAAGAGCTCCTCTAAAGAAGTACCAGCCCAAATTCCATCAATCGACTTGAATAATGTTCAAAAAGAAGCAAAGGGACAAAACCGTGATGGGGAAATACATGCCGCAATTTCAATTGCCCTGCATCTGTATTCTAAGCAGCTTCACGATTTTGAAAATATGAAGATGACAATTAATAAAACTATGAAGCCTTATTCACCATGGAGTTCAAAAATCTATTCTGTTACTCCATGGAATAGATAAATTATTAGATTTTAAAATGGAAAGCTACGAATGAACAGCAACGATTTTTTTAACTTGTTTCAAGGTATATCTACTTTACTTACATCTGAACCGCTAATTATGTTTACCAGAATTGGATTGATGTTATTGGGTATGCTATTGGTCTATCTAGGAAAAAAAGAAATACTAGAACCTCTTTTAATGATTCCTATGGGAATTGGAATGAGCGCAATTAATGCAGGCGTTTTGCTTATGCCAGATCAATCTCATGGAAATTTATTTTTAGATCCGCTTATTACAAAAACAGATGATCTAATGAATATTTTACAAGTGGATTTTTTACAGCCAATATATACCTTAACTTTTAGTAACGGATTAATTGCCTGCTTTGTTTTTATGGGTATTGGTGTACTTTTGGATGTTGGCTTTTTACTGGCTCGCCCTTATTTAAGCATGTTCCTGGCTTTGTGTGCAGAGCTGGGCACCTTTCTTACAATTCCAATTGCAATGGCAATGGGGCTAAATATCAACGATGCTGCTTCAATATCTATGGTTGGCGGGGCAGATGGTCCAATGGTTCTTTTTACCTCAATGAATTTATCGAAAGGTTTGTTTGTACCTATTACCGTTGTTGCCTATTTATATTTAGGATTGACTTACGGCGGTTATCCATATCTAATTAAACTAATGGTGCCTAAAAAGCTAAGGGCAATTAAGCACGAACCTAAAAAGAATGTTAAGACTGTAACTGCAAGTCAAAAATTAGCTTTTGCGGTTATTGTTTGTGTTGTTCTTTGTTTGCTCTTTCCGGTTGCCGCCCCACTTTTTATGTCCCTTTTTGTTGGTGTGGCTATAAGGGAATCTGGACTTAAACATTTAATAGATTTTATTGGAGGACCGCTTCTTTACGGTTCTACATTTTTCTTGGGATTACTTTTAGGTGTTTTGTGCGACGCTCATCTTTTGCTAAATCCTCAAATACTAATTTTGCTTGTGCTTGGAATTATTTCTCTTTTGTTATCCGGCATTGGAGGAATTTTGGGTGGATATATAATGTACTTTATTACAGGTGGTAAGTTTAATCCGGTTATTGGAATTGCAGGAGTAAGTTGTGTTCCTACAACGGCAAAGGTAGCTCAAAAATCTGTAAGTGAAGCAAATCCCGATTCTTTAATTTTACCAGAAGCTATTGGTGCAAATATTTGCGGTGTTATTACAACAGCTATAATTGCGGGTGTATATTTAACAGTAATTCCACTTCTCTTTAAGTAAGAGAAGTGGAATTGGAATCTTAAGCTTTTTTCTGTTTGTATTTCCAGAAGAAGTAAAAAGGTAAACCGCTGGCTACTAGAATTAATCCCATCATTGCGTTTTGTGTATCCGAGATAATTGAATTAACCAAGAATAAGAAAGCGAACAACACAAAAATTGCAGGAGTATACGGGTAGCCCCATACTTTATAAGGACGCTCAACATCAGGATTCTTTCTTCTTAGAATAAACACACCAAACGCTCCTAACATATAAAACATCCATGATGCAAATATTACATAGTCTGTAATTGTATCGAAAGAACCGGACATCACCAGAACACAAGACCATACACCCTGAGCTAACAAAGAAATATGTGGCGTTCCAAAACGGGGATGTACTTTTCCTAAACTGTGAAAAAACAAATTTGCTTTTGCCATTGCAAAAGGAACGCGTGCAGTTGCTAAGATACTACCGTTAAGCGCACCAAAAGTTGAAATTACAACTGCAATTGAAATTAAGGAACCTCCGTAAGAACCAAATACTCTTTCTGCGGCTGTTGCTGCAACCAATGGAGATTTAGCCATTTCGTTTATTGGAAGAACATACAAATAAGCAATGTTTATTAACACGTAAACCGTAATTACAATCAATACTCCGTATAATAAAGCCAGCGGAACATTGCGCTTTGCATTTTTAACTTCACCCGAAACAAATGTAATATTATTCCATGCGTCGTAAGCCCAAAATGCGCCGCTAAAAGCAAGTCCAATCATTGCTATTAATGTTGTAGTACTTTGCTCTGGAATATGAAAGCCGCTGTAAACATTTCCAAAATTTCCATTACCCATAAGTAATAGCAGAATAGATATTCCAAGGATGGAAATTATTTTTATATATGTAACAAATGTTTGAACGGCACCGCCGAATACAACTCCAATATAATTTACAATGGTTAAGAACATAATAACCAAAATTGCCATGCTCTTTACCCCAAAATTTGCAAAGGGATGAATATTTCCAACTAGGGGAACAAAAAAAGAAAAATCACCCCAGACCTTTGCTAAATCGGGTAATTTGAAAAAATAGCTTAAATACTCGGCAAAAGCATAGGCAATTGCAGCCTGGCTTCCGGTTTGAATAACAGACATTACAGACCAACCGTAAAGATAAGCTGTAAAGTCTCCATACATTTTTCTAAAGTAAACATACTGCCCTCCGGTTTCTCCAATCATACCGGCAACTTCGGCATTGCACAAAGCTCCTATATAAGTTATAAGTCCGGCAATAATCCATACCAAAATCATTAATTCGGGAGATCCAAGCTGGCCAGCCATAACAGAGGGTTTTCTAAAAATTCCGGAACCAATAATTGATCCGGCAACAATCATAATTGCGGCGTTGAGGCTTAAACCTCGTACCAATTCGGTTTTGGTTTCTCTTAGTTTCATTCTACCCTATTTAAGAATGGCGTGAAAATAATCAAACTAAAACTATTCTCAAATGAATATTTATCCCCCCATAAAAGTTTTATTAAAACAAAGTTTTTAGCTTTTGAAAAAATATATATCTTGCACACGCATTTTTATACTATTGTTAAAATTGGAGAGTTAATGGAAGCAGAAAACAAGAATCAGAAACTAAACGACATCGCTTTTTATTTCTTAATGTCTATTTTAGCGCTTAGCATTTTATTTTTAGTTGGGTATATAGCATACTCATCATTTATTAAATAATCTTAAAAGAAAAATTGATGTCAACTTCTGATGCGGGACTAAGTAAATCTAAAGATACAATAAAAGCAATGGGTCTTGTCTTTGGAGATATTGGTACAAGTCCAATTTATACTTTATTTGTAATATTCCTTTTAACATCGCCTACCCCTCAAAATGTATTTGGAATTCTTTCGCTAGTCTTTTGGACTCTTATCATTCTTGTTACGGTTGAATATACAATTCTTGCTATGAGCCTTAGTTCCAAAGGAGAGGGGGGAATTGTTGTTTTAAAAGAGATTCTTCATGGATTCCTAAAAAAAGGGCGTACTGCCACAGCAATAACATTTTTAGGCTATATAGGAATATCTTTATTAATGGGAGATGGAGTAATTACTCCTGCTATAAGTATTCTTTCGGCAGTGGAAGGATTAGAACTAATACCAGGCTTAGGAAATATTGGCACTCAAGAAGTTGTATTAATAACAATAATTATTACATTCCTTTTGTTCTTTGTTCAATCGAAAGGTACAGATAAAGTTGCTTCTTCTTTTGGGCCAATAATGATATTGTGGTTTTCTGCATTATTATTGTCCGGATTCTTTTCTCTAATTCATCATCCCGAAGTATTGTTGGCGGTTAATCCTTGGTATGGGATAGACTTTATGCTTCATAATGGGTTTACAGGGTTTATAGTTTTATCCGAAGTGATTCTTTGTGCAACCGGAGGGGAAGCTCTATTTGCAGATATGGGGCATCTTGGACGAGAGCCAATAAAAAGAGCATGGTATTTTGTATTTGTAGCATTGGTTATAAATTATTTTGGACAGGGTGCATATATTTTAGATTCAGCACGCCAAATGGGAGATAAGTCCAATATTTTATTTGGCATGGTTAAAAGCGAGTCGGAATTTATTTACGTACCCTTTTTAATACTTACTTTAATGGCAACCATTATTGCTTCACAGGCTATGATTAGCGCCGTATTCTCGTTGGTGTATCAGGGAATTCGAACACATGTTTTTCCTCTTACAAAAGTTAAGTACACCTCGTCACACTTAAAATCACAAATCTATATAGATTCTGTTAACTGGGGACTGATGTGTGCTTCTATCTTAATGGTTATTGTTTTTAAAGAGTCGAGCAATTTAGCCGCCGCTTATGGATTTGCAGTAACAGCAACAATGACGGTAAGTACAATGTTTATGCTCTTCATTTTTTACAAACAAAAAAGCAAATTAAAGTTTTTTGCCTCGTGGATAGTTTTTGCTGTTAATATTGCGTTCCTTATTTCCGTGTTCACAAAAATTCCACATGGAGGTTACTGGTCAATAGTAATTGCTGCAGTGCCTTTTATAATAATTATGATTTGGACAAAAGGAAATTATAGAGTTTATAAATCGTTCCGCTCTTTGCCTATTGATACTTATCTAATAAGCTACGAACAGATTTACGCAAAAGGAAATATACTGCCTGGTACAGCTCTTTACTTTACAAAAAGTTTAGATATGATTCCTCCTTATATGGTTCACTGTACACTGCGCGGGGGAATTGTTTATGAACATAATGTTTTAATTTCTGTTTTAACTACAGATCACGCGCGCGGAGTTAATAGGCTTTATGTTCCCGATATTGCCGATGGTCTATCCGGACTTGAAATTCAGGTTGGTTATATGGAAAAGCTTGATGTTCCTAAGCTTCTAAAAGAAGCGGCCATAGATCCCAAAGTAATGTTTTACGGTGTTGATGACATTAAGGCAAAGCATTTTTATCTAAAGTTCTATTCCTTTATTAAAAAGGTTACGCCAAACTTCGTACAGTTTTTAGAGTTGCCTTATCATAAACTTCATGGTGTATTAACAAGGTTCGAAATTTAGGTAAGTTGTTTTGTAAAAATTTTTCGAGTGGTAGTTTAGATTATACATAAGCTCTCTTTGGCAAAAACCTAAGAGAGCTTTTTTTATATAAGAATACGATGAAGAGATTTATTTTGTAAACCTTTTTACAGGATGAGCTTCGGAATTAAAAACATTCCCTTCAAGATCGAAGGTCTCTTCGGGTGCAAAAAGTAAGTACAGGTATTTCAAAGTTTCGGCAAAGAAAAAACTTTCCATCGGATCTCGCTTTTCTTTTGTTATAACACTTTTCAAAGAAGCATATCCATCTTCGGTTTTGCAATACTTAACAAGATCGTCGTAAAAAGTTTTTCCCATCTCAAGGTATTTAGGATTTTTTGTATATCGGTATAGATAAAAAGCGGATTCAATAATTTCGGGACGTAAAACATAATCGGGGTATTTAATTTCAAAAGTTTTGTAATCAAATTCTTCCGGTTCAATTCCAAAGTGTGTCCACATTTTATAGCAGCTTTCCTGAAGTTTTACAGCTCTTTCTAAATCTCCTCCAAGCGCCAACATTGCCGGCATAAAAGCATCCAACGCACCAAATAAAGTATTGGTTATTTTGCCATCATTCATATTGCCACGTCCATACCAAAAGCCTGTGGATGTTTCTTCGGATAAGTAATTGTTAACCGCATCCATGCTTGTGTAATACATGCTTTTAAAATCCTCATCACCAAATAAAAGATATGATTTAATCATGTATTCATAGTATGAATCAATCATTCCGCTAATGTGGCTGTCTGTATTTTTCCATTGGCCGGTTTCAACATCTATAGTTGTTCCAACCAAGCCAATAGCAGAACGTCTGTTGTAGCACTCTACCATTGCCTGCTTTGCTTTGTTATAATAAACTGGATTACCTGTAAGCTTGCTTAATGAACCAAACTCAATCATCAATGTTCCAATTTCTGCCGGATTGCTTACATTATTTTTTACTTCACCGGTTTTTAAGTTTACAAATTGATAAGGCATTCCGGTTTTTGAATTAAATGCTGGTAAAAGTCTTTTTCCTAAATCGTCGGCCAGACTAAGAAATTTTTTATCTCCATCTAATTGGTAAGCCGAAATTAAACCGCCAAGCACACGAATAACAATTTCGAAATTCTTAACAGAAATGTCTTTGTCGAAAGAAAGATTTTCCAGAATCAGTTTTTTTGCTTCATCGGCCTCAGCATCCAGCTTCATAATTTTTAATGTGGAAAAAGCATCAATAGGTGTTAGCAAAAGAGAATGACCGTACCAATCCTTATAAGTTTTTGTAACAGGCATTAATTGATCGTGTCCCCATGCATATTTTTTATATGCATTCCATGCATCAAGAAATTCAACCTTTACTTTTTGGGCATAAGCTTTCTTATCAATTTTAGGTTTGCAATAAGAACCAGAGTTGAATGAAGTAAGCAACAAAATAATTGCAGCAAAGAAAATGAAAGAACAAATTTTTCGGTTCATTGTTAATCCTTATTGTATTGTTGTTTAAGCAGCTTTGGGTGGCTGGTATTAACATTAATAATAAATTCTCCGAATAAAGTATTTGCCCATGCAAACCATTTTCGGCTAAACTTTGTCGCATCGTTTTTGTGAAATGATTCGTGCATAAAACCGGTGCCGGCGTGGCTGTTTCGTAAAATTTGAATGCACTCCTTAATTTCGTTTTCGTTTATGCTGGTTAATCCTTGCATAATTACAGATAGGTGCCAAATCATATCCATTCCCGCGTGAGGTCCTCCAATTCCTTTTCCTGCCGAACCTTCAAAATAATAGGGATTGTTATTACTCAATAAAAATTTTCGGGTGTTCTGATAAACTTCATCCTTAACATCAACAGCATTTAAATAGGGAAGTGAAAGAAGGCTTGGAACATTTGCGTCATCCATAAAAAGCTTGTTGCCAAATCCGTCAACTTCATAAGGGAATATTTTTCCGTAATCCAAGTGTTCGGCAACGGCATATTTATCAAGAGCTTCAAGAACCTCATCTCCCAGCATCATAAAATCGAACGCCGTTGATTTATCGTTATATACTTCACCAAATATTTCGGTTAAATATTGGCAGGCTACAACTGCAAAATGATTTGATGGAATTAGAAATGGAAATATTGTTGAATCGTCGCTGGGTCTAAAAATGGAGACAATTAATCCAACCGGTTTAATGGGATTGCCAATGCCCCCCTGAACAACTCCATCGGTAGCCCAAGAAGTTGTACGTGTGAACTTATAAGGAGTAGTTCCCTCTTTACGCTGCTGTTCAACAAATGTTTTATAAACCAGCTTCATAGCCGTTTTCCAATTTTCATCAAAAATGGAAGTGTCTCCTGTTGTCTTCCAGTATCCGTACGAAAGACGAACCGGATAGCAAAGAGAATCAATTTCCCATTTGCGTTCGTGCAGCTCCGGTTTCATTTCTGTATGGTCAGATTTCCAAGGAGAGTCAGCAGGTCCGTCGTTAAAAGCATTTGCATAGGGATCTATTAAAATACATTTAACCTGGCGGTTTATTACACCGGCAATAAGATCCTTTAATTTCTTTTCCTCTTTAGTTAATGGCAAGTAGGGCCAAACCTGCGCTGTTGAATCGCGCAGCCACATCGCATGTATATCTCCTGTAATTACAAATGTGTCCGGCTTTCCGTTTATAATTCTGTGGGTTACTGTAGTATCTAAAGTGTTGGGAAAGCAATTTTCGAAAAGCCATCCAAGTTCTTCATCCGAAATACTTTTTTTTATCTCAGCAATTTTTGCTTCAACAGCTTCGCTTACAAAATTTCTTTTGTTAATAGGAGGCCGGTTGCTTAAGTACATATTTTTATTAAACGGCATTGCAAAATTATTGCTAGGCATACTTAATGCCGCTAAGGCTAATCCTCCTGTCTTAATAAACTCTCTTCGTGTAGGCATAGTTAAATGTCCATCCTATTTCAATAGTTATAAAATTAATTTAGAAAAAATTCACCGGCCGGAATCATCCGCTTGGTAATTCCAGGTCCTTCATAATCCAGCTTAAGCAAATTAGTGCCCCACTTGTTAAAGTAATGAATCTTCAAAGGATGTTTTCCGGCAGGCAATGTAATTTTAGCCGAAACTTCTTTCATGGAGTGCGAGCCGTCGTTGTTAATTATTTCTTGATTGTTAATGAACAATTTACTTCCATCATCGCTGCTAAGATAAAACTGGTACTCTCCCGCAACCGAAATGTTAATTGAGCTTTCGATATTAAGTGCGTAGCCTTCCGTTTTACTTTTAAAGTCTCGCAAATAAAGTCTTTTTACTTTACCTGTTTTTACCGGAGTAATACTTTCAAAGTCCGGTATCATATTCCAGCTTCCTTCGTACAATTTGTAATTCAATCCGTTAATAGTAGTATCTATAAAGCTGACCATACATGAAGAAATTAGGCTTTGTTTGCCACCAGGCATAAATACCTTTGCTAGAACCAAAGTTGGCTGAGAAAGAGTAATTGGTTGTGTATAGAGTGTGCTTTGCAATGTGGGTTCAGAGCCATCTAAGGTAAACCTCACTTCACATTTTTCAAATGGTTTATTCATTATTAACTTATCGCCCTTATTCAAAAGAAGTTCGGCTTCGTCTGGCAACGGTCTTGGAATTCTAAAATTATATCCCTTGTTTTCGAGCAGTTGATAATGCTTTTCAATTTTGCTAGTGAAATCTTTATAATCCTTAGAAGCACTTGGAGACCAAACTACTTCGCTTAACGCAAGTAATCTTGGCAAAAGCATGTATTCTACATAATCAGAAGTGGGCATATACTCGGTCCACATATTTGCCTGAGCTCCCAAAATGTATTTAGCTTCTTCTTCGTTTAACGCAGCGGGTATCGGTTCGTAGGAATAAATTTTTTCTAATGAAGTGTAACCTCCAATTGCTTTTGGTTCGTTTGTTAATCCCTGGTAATGGTCAAAGTAGCAATGAGTACCGGGACTCATAACCGCAAAGTGTTTAGCTTTAGCCGCGGCAATTCCACCATCAATTCCTCTCCAACTCATAACGGCCGCATTGGGTGCAAGTCCCCCTTCTAGAATTTCATCCCAGCCAATAATCTTTCTTCCCTTATTGTTAAGATACTTTTCTATTCTTTGTATAAAATAACTTTGAAGCTCATGTTCGTCTTTAAGCCCCTCCTCCATAATTCTTAACTGACACTTTGGACATTCCTTCCAGCGGTCTTTAGGGCATTCATCGCCACCAATATGAATGTATTCACTTGGAAAAAGGGCCAGTACTTCGTCAAAAACATCTTGAAGAAAATCGAAAGTTTTGTTGTTGCCTGCGCAGTAAACATCTTTAATTACACCCCAAACAGTACCAACATCAAAAGGTCCACCGGTACAAGAATACTCGGGATAAGCAGCAATAGCAGCCTGTGAATGCCCCGGCAATTCAATTTCGGGTACAACTGTTATATATCTTGCCGAAGCATATGCAACAACTTCTTTAATTTGTTCTTGCGTATAAAAACCGCCGTAAGGCTTTCCATCTTTCATTGTTTCTTTTCGCCATGCGCCAACTTGAGTAAGTTTGGGATACTTTTTAATTTCAATTCGCCATCCCTGATCTTCGGTTAAGTGCCAATGAAATTTGTTGATTTTATAAAATGAAAGAATATCTATATATTTTTTAATGAATTCTATTGGAAACAAATGGCGTCCAACATCCAAATGCATTCCTCTCCAGTTAAAGCGGGGATAATCTGTTATTGAAAGGCATGGCAAAGAAAAACAATTACCTACACATTTAATTGGTAATAGTTGCCAAAAAGATTGGATACCATAAAACAATCCGGTGCCCGTTTTAGCGGTTATTAAAATTTTTGCTGGTTCTATTTTCAAAGAGTACCCATCTGCATGTTCAAAATTATTATCGATATGCAATTGAATTAAACTGCTTGGAACTTCCCTTGTCATTTTTGTTGTGGCTTGTAATTCTATTCCCGTACTTTTTTTAATGTAATCCGAAACAAAATTGCCAAGAGCTTCAAGCTCTTCTCCATTATCAATCCAAAGCTTTGTTTGGCTGCTTAGGTTAAAATTTCCTAAAGCCATTTCTGTTGAAACGGGTTTGGGAATAATTGAAATAACATCTTTTGTTTGTGCAATAACCGTAACAGCGGCAAACAAAATTAAAACGATAGTTAGCTTTGACCTTCTCATCGAAATTCCTTTTAATGATTTTTATTGTTGAAATATTGAATGTGCTTGATAACTAAAATTCCCGTTAGAGAAATAAAAAAAACAAGATAAAACCAAACTGCGCTTCCTATTTTATAAGTCTTATCCATATTTGCACTATATACTTCCATAAAAATTAGAACAAAAAAAATATTTACGGACGACCCAATTAAATATAAAAGTGTAGAAATTTTAGACAACGATTCTTCTCTTCTATTTCCGGTTAGCCAGTAATCTTTGTTTGGCAAATTTATTAAAGAGTTATTAAACCGTGGAATAAAGTAACTGATTAACGTAAATAGAGCAAAGAAGAATAAAGAGAGACTAATTTGAAAAACAACAAACCATTCTTTACTCATCCACCCATCGGCCTTACCATTTAAACCGTAATGCGAGGCAATTGTTTGAGGTAGTTTAGGATAGTATAAAATAGATATTGCTATTGCAAAAGACGTGGTGATAAGGAATAAGTAAAAGGAAATTCTTTTGTTCATATAATCAGAAAAATTGGTTAGTTAAAAATCCGAAAAATAATAGTAGGTAAAAACAAAATTCTTAAAACAATATTATTATATTTTTCATGAATAATTCTACTCATTCAAAAACTATAAATAAGGGATAATTAATGTGATTGGAAAAGTCTTACAAATGCTATTAATTGCCTCTTGAAGGTAATTAATAGAAATAGCATTTTTTAGAGGAAAGCAGTTGAGTTAGGTGTAATACAATTTTTGATAAAGCTCATTTATTTTTAGAAAATTACCTTGAAGAAAGCTATTTTTATTCATATGATATGATGGTAAAACTTAAAAAATATTTTTAATTAGCAATTGGGATGAAATGGGCTCGCAGCAAATGTTGTTGATTGTTGTTGGAATAATAGCAGTTGGTGTAATGATTGTTGTTGGATTCGACATTAGCAGAAAGTACATGGAAAATTCAAACAGAGATCAAATTATAGCAGGCCTGTACGATTTGGGGCTAATGGCACAGCAGTATTATAAAAAGCCAATTGAAAACGGGGGAGGGAATGGAGAATTTACGGGATGGGTAATGCCTGAGCAATTAAAACAAACTCATTCCGGAAAATTTACTTCTTCCGTAAAAATAGATAGGGTAGATTTAAGCGCAGAGGGAACCGAAATTGGACGAAATGGATTGACCGAGGTGAGAGTTACCGCAAGAGTTGATAAAGATGGAATAAGAATAACTGTGATAAATTAATAATTGTGACTACTGCAAACACTACATATATCAATTACCTTATCGAATTATCGAAGGCGGGAAGAGCCAGAAGTTTTTTAGACCTCTGCGAAATTAATTTGAGAAATGTCTATACTCTTACTTTTAGGTTGTTAAACGAAAAAAAAGCTGCCGAAAAGGTTGCTTTGCAAACATTTATTTATGCTTGGGACGATATTAAAAATTTTGAATCGGGCAAGCCCTTTGTACCCTGGATAAAAAAGATTGCCGTTGGACTTGCTTTGGATGAAATGCAAAACCAAAGTGATAATTCAACCCCCAAAAATGTTACGGTTTCGGAAAGCTTTATTGAAAACGAAATAAAAAAACTTCCTATTGAAAGCCGTGCAATTTTTGTTCTGCACGACTTGGAGGGCTACTCTTATAAAGAGATTCAGGAAATATTCCCCGGTATGATTGAAGACGAAATAAAAACTATTCTTATTTATTCACGGCAATATCTTATTAGCAAGATGAATTTATGAATTGCGAAGAAATAAAACTTAGCTTGCACGATTATGCCGATGAATTATTGGATACTCCTTCCAAAAAGGAAGTTGAATCCCATCTTAGAACATGCGCCAATTGTTTTAATGAATTTAAACGCCTTACCATATTTTTTGAAAAGATAAAGGAGTTGCCGCCACCGGTAGATTTACCTCTTGATATTGTAGATAAATTAAGAATGGAGTTGCTTTCCCAGGTAGCTACTCCTGCTCAAAAGGATCAAACAAAATACTTGGGAGATACAAAAAAAATTAAGAAAGAAAGAGAAAAACTTGAGCGCATCTCCAAGCAGAAAAGCGCTCTTGAAAGAAAAAGCCAGGTAACTAAAAAAATTATAAAACCGCTCACATATTCCCACTCATCAAAAGCATATTTCTTGGGGATTGTTGTAAAAATGCTTCCTCTTGTGCTGATGGTTGCAGGGTATCTTATTTACGATTTACAAAAGTATAATTCTCCCTGGTTTGTTGAAGTGGTTTCGGGCCAATACTCTATTAATAAGAGTATTAGTAAAAATTACAATTGGAGCCAAAACGAATTGATTTCTACCGGCGACAATTCCATTGTAAATGTTGCAATACCAAAAGTGGGTGTATTAGAAATATCCGGGAATTCAAATATACTTTTGGTACGGGCAAAGGATGGTGCTAACCAAATTAGTTTATCCAACGGGAAAATAAAAATTGCAAACCAAACCGAGATGCCTGACCTTTCTATCAAAATTGGCTCGGTTGAATTAATTGACCGGGGAGGAGAATTTGAATTGGTTGTTGATGAAGTTAATAATTGTAAGCTAAGTGTTAAATATGGATTTGTTGAATTGGATGATTCGAAGAGGAAGTACTTCATCGATAACAATTACGAATGTGAAATTAAAAAAGGTTTCATACCAGGTCTGCCTTATCATGTAAAAGCATCCGAAGCCTTGCGTTTAGCTATTAATGAATTCGACTATTTTAATGGGGGAGATGCCGCGGTTGAAAAAATAATTGAGTCTGCTACTGAATTTGATATGCTTACACTGCTAGCATTAATACCGCGCGTATCACAGCTTCAAAGACAAATATTATTTCAGGAAATTGCCAATAGGTTCCCTCCCCCCGAAAGCGTTACACGAATGGGAATACTAAAATTAGACGAAGAAATGCTCTACCGCTGGTGGGCAGAGATTGAGTGGCAAATTTAATTTATTTGTTGTCGTATGTAAAAGTAGGTACAGCCAAATACCTAAAAATTTTCCAGCTTTTGTTTTTATCCTTTGTTAGTATGCGAATACTTTTTTCGGAATAAATAGGTGAAAGCTTGTTTTCAATTGGATTTGGAGTAACAAAAGAATTGGTTGAAATTACATAGGCAAGCTCGCTGTTAAAACTAACTTCATCAATTGTCACCTCCCATTTGCCGTCTGGGTATTGCTTTCGGTACTCAAACAGATCGGATATAGCCTCTTCAATCCCATTTATTTCTGTACTATCCGGCAGTATTGCTTTGTAATTCTCATCTAATAAATTTCCGGCAGATTCCACATCCCCCGAATTATAAGTAAAATAAAATTGATTGATCACCTCTTTAACAGCGGATTCTTCAAGGGATTTTGCCGATCTTCTTTCATATTCGGGAACATCTTTTGTGCATGATATTGCTAAGATGAATACTAAAATAACGGGGATAATGTTTTTCATGGCCTTACACAAATTTAATTTACTATTACAATTATATAAATAAATTAGAAGGAATAGAAAAACAATTTGATGTTATTTTGAAATTATGAAATAATATAAAATATTAGCAAAAAAAATGGTGAATTAATTTTGGGATTTCCTTTTACTTGGAAAATTACAATTATTCGACCGTCACTGTGGCGAAACAATTAGTGGCGGAGCGAGTTAATCACAAGAAAGGGTTATAGCTCCATCCAAAAAATTGAGAGCTGCAGTGACATTTATCTTTGAAAGCTATGCCTTAACGCTCCAAGAATAAACGCCGCAACTGTTTTGCTAATTCCCAATATGCGTTCTATCTTTTCCCAATTAACATCAACAGTATTTTCGTACTTGTCTTTTAGTATTTGCCTGAAAATCAATTTGTGGGTTGCATATGCATTTAACTCGGAATTGCTTAGACCGCTGTTCAATTCATCTTCGCTGAACTCATATTTCAATTTCGATTCAACTAAGAATAGGTTCTTTGAGGGATTTGTGGAGTAATTAGAAAAATTTACACTTGCTAAAGTTTTTAAGTGAAGAAGAGGAAGTTTGTTTGTGTCGTTTGGTATTTGCAGATTATTTATTAAGAATTTTTTATTTGCCGAATCGCTTTTCTTTGCAGAGTCTGGTTTAGTCTGTGCAGAAAGCAAAATTGGAAGTAATACTAAGATTATAAATAGCTTCACTTATAAGGTCATTATTTATCTCTTTGACCAATAGAAGCGCTGGTTTGGTTCCAAAAAAAAAGCCCCAAGAATAATCTTGAGGCTTCTATGAAAAACAAAAATGTTATCTACCAACTTTGTCTAAGTGCTCTTTTTTAGCCATTAATTGTTCCTTTGTTTCAACATTGCCAGCATCAGGTATAATTGCTTCTGTTGGGCAAGCTGGAATACATTGTGGTTCATCAAAAAAACCAACGCATTCGGTACATTTATCCGGAACGATATAGGTATGTTCTTCATTTAACGCAGCATGTTCTGTTCCGCCAAGAAGGTAAGTTACTCCAGCGCCGTAGATTGCTGTGTTTGGACATTCAGCTTCGCATGCATTACAAGAAATGCATTCATCTGTAATCATTATTGCCATTATTAGCCTCCAAAAAATAAATAAGTTGTTAAAATCCGTTTCAAAAATAAGCTAATTCTATCTTTTTCCAAATTAAAAACAGGGCAAAAAATACTATTATTAGCCTTTTTTTAAGCATTTTCAAAATTATTAGTAAATGAGCGGCCTTATGCCGCTCTGAACATATTATTTTTTTGCATCAATTTGCTTTAATAATTCATCGCAGGCAACTTTTAACTGCTCATCAGTTCCTTTGCTAATCCAGTCTACCGAATTTTCCACAATAATATCTGGAACAGCAGCGCCCAGTTCCTGGTTTTGGTTTGTTGCCTTTGTGTACCAACCGCGGAAAGGCAAGCGAACAAAAGAACCATCCAACAAAGTTTTACCTCCTGTTGAAATAACCGAGCCGTTTGTTGGAACACCAACAACTTTTCCAATTCCCAAAGTCTTATATGCATGCGAAAAAATTTCTGCATTCGAATAACTTCCCTCGTTGCACAATGTAATTGATGGCTTCATCCAAGCAGCAAAAACTAAACGCTCGCCGGTTGGGTAAAACTCCCGGAATTTTAACTTGTCTTTTTCAAGATTATCCGAAGCGCCACGTGGAATTGTATAAGCATGCTGCTTGTAATTTAGAATTGTCATTAATAAATCTGTAGTAGATCCTCCTCCATTGTAGCGAACATCTATAACCAATCCGGACTTTCCATAACCGGCAGCAGTAAGTTCTCTTTCAAAAACTTCAAAGCTAGGATTATCCATTCCCTGTATATGTATATATCCCAGTTTTCCGTTCGAATATTTTTCTACTAATGCTTTTCTATTTTCAACCCATTCCTGGTAAAGCAGCTGGCGTAAATTTCCGGTTGGGCGAATTACAACTTCTCTTTCCTTGCCATCCTTGCTTTTTACAGTTAGCAAAGTTTTTTCTTCTGCGGTAGTATTTAGCAATTCATAAAAATTCTGTTCGGAAGAATATGAAACTCCGCCAAGGGCAGTAATTACATCCTCGGCATTAAGCTTACTGGAAGCTTTATCTGCAGGAGAATTTGGAATAACACGAAGGACTTTCATTCCCTCTTTAACAGGAATTAATTCAACACCAAGCAATCCGGTAGCATCGCGCTGGGTATCGCCTCTTTCCTGCATTGTAAAGCCCATATGACTTGCGTTAAGCTCACCAAGCATCCAGTTAAACATATCTCGTAAGTCGGAATTTGTAGAAGCAGCTAAGCAAAGAGGTTTATATTTTTTGTGAAGTTCATTCCAATTGTTGCCATGATAATTAGGATCGTAAAAACCATCGCGAATTGTTCTCCAGGCTTCTTCAAAAATTTGTTCACGCTCGGCATGGTAATCAATTTTCATCTTTGCAGAATATGGAAGAGGCTCTGGTTTATCTGCTTTGATATCATGACGGGTTAGTGAGCCACCCTGCTTTAGAAAATATAAGTACTTGCCTTCTTTATCAATTGAAAGCCCCATGGGGTTAGATCCCCCTTTTGTAATTTCTTTAAGATCTTTTCCATCCCATTTAATACTGTAAAGATCTCTTCCTTTTGCAGTGCTGCTTTGACCAATATAAAAAAATGTTTCGCCATCTTTTGAAATAGTTAAGCCGCTTTCATCTCCAGGAAAATTGGTGACCTGAACCAGTCTTTCGTGAATCTTATCAATATCTATTTGAATTAATTTTGGCTTGGGCTCTTCCTTTTTAGCGTTTGGATCTTTTGCCTTATCATCTTTCTTTTCGGCAGTGGCTGAAGGTTCCTTTGCCGGTTCTTTTTCATCCCAATCTAATTTTGTTTTTTCCCAATCACTTTTTTTAAGCCAAACAAACCAAACATCGTTATTCAAATTATTGCGGGCAGAAATAAATCCCAATTTTGATCCATCGGCGCTCCAAAATGGTCTTGAATCTGTTCGGGGATGCATACTAACATTAACCGGTTTTGAAGAAGCGTCGGCAGATTGAATAAATATTTCCTCGTTGAAGTAAAGATCTTCCATAGAATATGATAGCCATTTATTATCGGGGCTCCATACAATATTACTAGGAGCGTTCCATCCCTCGTGAAGAATTATTTCGTTTGATAATTTGCCGTCGAAAGAAATATCTGCAACAACAAATTGTTTTTTATCTGTTCCTCTTACATAGGATATTTTTTTACCATCGTTAGATATAACCGGAGATGCTTCGTCCTCATCGGTTTTTGTAATTCGTACAATTTGATGCTTTAACGATTTAAAAATATTCGGCTGACTCTTATCTGCAGATTTAACCAAATACAATTCGTAATTATTATCTTCTCTGTCGGAAGTAAAAACAATTGTAGAATCGTTTAACCATGCAGCTTGTTCATCACGGTAGGAATGATTACTAACGTTAATGCTTCTGCTTTTATCTTTATCTGCTTCTTTAACAAACAGCTCGCCTCTAATTGAAATTGCTAATAGTTTACTGTTTGGCGAAACGGCATAATCTGATGCACTATTATTAAATGTTTTTGTTTCGGCAGCATCAAATCGGTCGTCTGCATTTATTGTAACATTTACAGCAGTTGCATTGCCGCCAGAAGATTTCATAACAAAAATATTTTTTTCCTGTTCGTAAACTATTGTAGAGCCATCTGCCGAAACGGAAAAGTATCTTATTGAATGATCTTTAACTTTTGTTATCTGTTCCGGTTTGCCAACTACTTTGCCGTTATCGTCAATTTTTGCTTTGTAGATATTATAGCTTCCGCTAATAGAGCTCATAAAATAAAGAGTTTGGTCGTTGCCCCACTGAGGCTGAACATCATTGGTTTCGAAACTAATAATTTTTGAAAAGGATTTTGTTTTTGTATCGAACAGCCAGATATCTCTGTTTGATGCGCCTTTGTAATCCTCTCGGACCAATGGATTAATATCGCCACGCACAAATGCCAAGAATCTTCCATTAGGCGATAACACCGGTTCAAAACCAACGGCATCCAAAATTCTTTTTTCGGTTCCTCCGTTTGATGAAATAGAATAAATCTCGGCGGGTCTTTCTATTTGGTTGAATTCTCTTCTGGTTTCAAAAAGAATATCTCCATCGCCGGTCCAATCCGAAATTTGATCTGAAGAGGAGTGGAATGTTAGGCGTTTAACCGAACCTCCTTCGGAAGGAATTAGAAACAAATCGTTATTGCCAAAACGGTTAGCAGTAAATGCAATTTGCTTTCCATCTTTCGAAAACTTTGGAGACGATTCATAAGCTTCGTGAATAGTTAAACGGGTTGCTTTTCCGCCAAGCGTTGGAACGGTCCAAATATCTCCTTGGTATGAAAATGCTATTTTAGATGCATCGTTGTTTAGAGCGGGATATCTTAAAAGTAATTCCTGCTGTGCATTTATAACAATAAAAGAAATTAGAAAAAAGGAAAGTAAATATGTAAATGGTTTCATCAATACCTCTATGTAAGTTTTTACAAAAATAGAATTCTTTATTTGAATGAAAAAGGTAAAAAGAAGTTGCGCTAGTTAAATAATTGTGGCGGGATAAAGGAGTATAAATTTGCTGCAAAAAAAGGCTGGTCCAGTAAACGACCAGCCTCTAAGATGATTTCTAAAAGAAATAAAAGAATGCTAACAAAAGTCTAACATTCGACACCGTTTTCAAATTTTCGATTTTTCCCTTATTCAAATTATTAGGAGTGCCATAACCTGCCGAAGTATATTCAAGCTCGGTAGAAATTCTGGTTTTTTCGGAATTAAATTGAACGCGTGGAGAAACTCTAAAAATATTTTCGATATCTGTAGCTCTTCCATAATAAGCGCCAGTTATATTATCGGAAGCGCCCAATGCCTTTGAGTATCCAAAGAATAAACCATACTCTGTTTGCTTGCCGGTTGAAATTTCGCCCCAAACCGTAAAGTTAGATAAAGAGGTATATTCTTCAACTCCGGTTATTGCATTGGTAGATTTAACAGCATACCCTCCAATTTGCATTAGGTCGGGAATGTTTTGTCCATAAATACCTTGAGCTTTTACAGTAACAGGATCGAGATTAAGCTTTACAAACCCAAGAGCGGAAAAACTTGAAATAGAAGCATCCGTCTTATAGTTTTTAGTAGTAACAATTCTTGGAGTAATCTTTTTATAATCTACACCAACACCGGCTAAATTACCATTGTTTGCATATTGAATTTGCGCATGCAGGTTTGGTATAACAGAGTTTCGTAGATAATTAGAACTGAATCCTCCGGGACCGTTGCTTTGAAAATCTCTTTGAGTAATTGCGGCTGCAATCAGCTTAAAATTATCGAAGGATTGAGTAAAGCGTATTTGGGGATTCCTCGAAAATGGTTGAAATGGAACGCCTGTATTGAATGAAACAACTCCTGGAAACATTTCCAAAACAAACATTGGATGCCATGTTTGTCCTACCAACAACGAAGAGTTGGCCCAATCTAATTTTACAAATGCATGACGAAGTCTAAATCCATTAATATCTCCATCAGTAGTTCCAAAAAATTCTCCCTCAATTTGACCGGATGTTTTTGCGCCGAATGCATCGGGGGCTGTAATTTTTCCGGTTAAGCGGGATTGTATGGAAAGAATATTAAAATTCGATTTTGCATTTATATCGGAATTGCTTTTATCCATTAATTCCGGAGCTGGATACAAAAGAAAATGCCCTTCGCGAATTGCAATTGTTTGACGGGTATCGTACATAATATCTGTCTTAACAAATCCCGAAAAAGAAATACCAAAACCGGACTTTTCCTGTTGTGCGGTTAATGGTAATGTTAAAAACAGTATAAGGCCCAAAAGGGAATATATTTTTTTCATCAACAACCTCTAAATTAATTAGTTAAACAATTATTCAGCACCAATTCCAAGATACGTTCTTAGTTTTTCATCTTCAAATTTATTTTGAGCTTCCGGTTCAGGAGATGCTAACGAAACTAATATTCCAGCAATAAAAGATGCGGTCATTGAAACGAGAGCCGGATTTTTTAGTGGAAAGATTGCCGTTTCATTCTTAAATAAATCTACCCAAACTGTAGGACTAAGAATAATTAAAATAATTGCTAAACCAGCACCAGTAATAACACTTGCAACAGCACCTTTTGTAGTAAATTTTTTCCATATAATAGATAATAGTAAAGAAGGGAAGTTAGCGCTTGCGGCAATTGCAAAAGCTAAGCCCACCATAAATGCAACATTCTGCCCTTTGAATACAAGCCCAAGAATCATAGCTAGAATTCCAATTAATACAGTAGCAATTCTGGCAACCTTAACTTCTCCAGCTTCATCTGCCTTTCCTTTTTTAATAACACTAACGTAAAGATCGTGAGATAATGTAGAGGCGCCAGATAATGTTAACCCTGCAACAACAGCTAAAATAGTTGCAAAGGCCACCGCAGCAATAAATCCAACAAAGAATTTACCTCCAACAGATTCTGCAAGAAGAAGAGCTGCCATATTACCGCCGGCATCAAAACTGCTTATTACATTTTGACCAACTAAGGCCATTGCACCAAATCCAATAACAAATGTTAGAATGTAAAAGTATCCAATAAATCCGGTTGCAATAAAAACAGATTTTCTGGCTTGCTTTGCATCCGGAACTGTAAAGAAGCGCATTAAAATATGAGGCAGTCCAGCAGTTCCAAGAATAAGAGCTAATCCTAACGAAATAGCGTCCCATGGATTTTTAACAAATCCGCCCGGCGATAAAACTTTATCTGTATATTTAGCAGCAGCGCTTTCAATTAGCTTAATAGGATTCATATCGAAATAAGATAAAGTCATTATAACAAGCAATGTAGCACCACCAAGCAGCAAACATGCTTTTATAATTTGTACCCAGGTAGTTGCAAGCATTCCGCCAAACAGTACATAGGATATCATTACAATTCCTACAATTAAAATAGCGGTTTCGTATGGCAACCCGAATAGAGTTGTAATTAAAGAGCCGGCGCCAACCATTTGAGCAATTAAATAAAATACAATTGTTGAAAGCGAGCCAAATGATGAGGCTATTCTAACCGGTCTTTGCTTAAGACGAAAAGCAACAACATCTGCAAAAGTAAATTTTCCTAAATTTCTGAGAGGCTCGGCAATTAAAAACATTACCAAAGGCCATCCAACCAAAAAGCCAATTGAATAGATAAGTCCATCGTAACCTTTTAAAGAAACCATGCCGGCAATACCAAGGAATGATGCGGCGCTCATATAATCTCCGGCAAGAGCTAAACCATTTTGAAAACCGGAAATACTTCTATCCGCGGCATAAAACTCGGAAGTAGTTTTTGTTTTTTTTGCTGCCCAATAGGTGATGAAAAGAGTAACTGCAACAAATGCGAAGAATATTACAATTGAAGCAATGTTAACCTGTCCAAGAGTGGTTTGAAAATTTTCCAAATTAAAATCTCCTTTTAAATTTAGAGCTAGAATTGATTCTTATTATTTCTGCAAAACTTTGTTTCTTAATTCTCTTACACTTTTATCGTAGGATTTATTTGCCCATCGTATGTAAACGCCGGTCAATATCCATGCAAAAAGGATAATACCAATACCAATTGGCAATCCAAGTGTAATATGTTCCCCAATTTTTACGGCTAGAATTTCTTTGTAGAAAGCCACAACCAAAATAAATCCAAAATATACGGCCAGCATAATAACGGTAAGAGTTAACGAGAAAGAAAGGCGTTTGCTAACTAACTTTTTGAAACTCTCGGAATTAACAATTTCTTGAACCCTTGCTTCGTTAATACCCATTTAGTTCTCCTTTGTTTACTTGTTTAATTAATAATTATAAAACCTAGGCGGGTTAAAGACCAGAATGTCTTTATATTTTGAAAATGAAAATATAGTTTTTGCGTTCAATAAAAAAGAAAATATTCACCTTTGAGTATGCTTTTTTACCTAGAAAGAAAATGTTAGTTTTAATTATACTAAATAGTAATAGAGCCCTTAAAATCCAGCTTTAATTTGTTTTGCAATTCCTCTATTACCAAAAGAGATTTTTTAAATAGAACAATATCAAGATCCGAAAACTCGTTGGGATTTATCTTATTGTCCGGTTTAAGATTTGTGGCCATCATACTGGATTGATGCTCAAATCTTTTTTGCATCAAGAAATTGTAAACCTGCAAAATGTTTTTGTAGGCCTGCTTCGAAAAGACTCCATTTTCGTAAGAATAATCCAAACGCTCTATTGTATTTGTGAAAGAGCACTTTTTCTTTAAAGCATATAAACGAGCTAAATCTACCAAAGGAAGCATTACCATTTTAATATCGAATGGAGATTTTAGTTTTAATGCCCCCTCCGGCATTTGAAATTGTATAATGCTTTCGGATAAATAAACAAAAAAGGAATTGTAACCTGCTGTTAATGTTGTTACATGCTCGTGCAATTCATTTACCAAATAATCCTCTCCGTAAACCGATCTAAAATCGAAGAATATTTTTATATCCAGCAAATCTTGAGGATTAGAGGTTGTTACCCAATTAGTAAAATAGTCTTTCCAAACATTTATAGGCTGGCACCACTTAGGATTGCTTGCCATTATTTCTCCCTTACAATAATCGTAGCCAATTTGATTAAGGCTGGCGGCAACAATATTGCCCAGCTTTAAGAAATATTGATTTACTTCAGTTTCATCTTTATCGGAAACGGCTTGGTATATTATTGCATTGTCTTGATCTGTTGCTAAAGTTTGTTCACCGCGTCCGGAACTGCCAAGAATTATAAAAGAAAATTTTGCGGGAGGTGTACCAAGTTTTTCTATTGCCAGCTCCAAAACTCTTTTAAATATTGTGTCGGAAAGAGAGGTAATTAATTTTGTTATTACATTAAAACTGGGCTGCAGTTCAATTAATCCTTTTACCAAAAACATTAATTGAGAGTGATATCTGCAAATTTCGGAAATGGCGGAAGCATCTTGAATTTTATTTATAAAGAAAAGATAAGAGGAATGAAATGAGCTTTGCAGATGGCTTGAATTAATTACTCCAATAATTTTTCCCTCATAGTTCCTGCAAAGTAAATGCTCAACCCCATATTTATTAAACATTTCAACAGCGTCAAAAATTGTAGCGTTTCGTAAAATTGTAATTAAGGGGGAACTCATATACTCAAAAACCGGCTTGGTTAAATAATCCTTATCTGCCAATACTCTGGTCATTATATCGTAATCGGATATAAATCCTATTGCGTTGTTTTCCATGTCTTCAACAAGCAAGCAATTACTGCTTTCGGCATTTAATAATTTTAACGCTTGGTTAACTTGGGTAGAAAGAGAACAGGAGGGAATTGGTTTAATAATGTTTTCTACCGAGTTATTCAAAAAAAGAAAAGCCGATTGCAATTCATGAATTAAATTATCCCGTTCCTTGTTGCTCTTATCTTGAACAGAAATATCTTCAATTATTCCATCAATAGAAATTGGAATGCCGCTTTCACTTTTTACCAAGAGGGCAGATATGGATACGGCAGATATGGATCCGTTGCTCTTTCGTAGAGTAATAAAACGGTTTTGAACAGAATTATTTTTAATTAGATCTGAATAAAATAAATCAAACTCACTAGAGTCCTCGAAGTAATCTGCTAACGATGTTTCCAACAGAATTTCTTTGTTTTCAACACCCAGCAGTTTTATTGTAGCGGAATTAGACTCGGTAAATAGGCCTTGCTTTAGAGCCAACGCGCTAAACACTCCAATAGAAAGCTGATTTGTTAGAGCCAAATATTTCTCTTTGCTCAAGTCAAGCTCGGCTTCAATTTTTTTGCTAACGCTTATATCTTTTACGCTAAGAACCACACCGCTGTTATTTAGAAACTTAATTGGAGACACGCTTATTAACACGTTTAGTAAAGAGCCATCTACTTTCTTTAAAACTGTTTCGGCTTGGTCCAAAGTGCTGTTACCAGAAGCAGAAATTGTAAGTGTATTTAAGTCAATGGATTTTAGCTTTGGGGGCTTTACAAAAAGTTCGGCCAATGTAAGCGAGCCGGTTTCTTCTTTATAGCCTAAAATATTATAGAGGGTTTTATTGTAAAATATTTGTCCCCCCTCAATAATCATTATTAATCCTTCAGTTGAGGCTTCAACTAAAGTACGGTACTTTTCTCTGGAATGATGCAGGTCTTCTTCGGCGCGCATGCGGAGCTTTTCGGTTCTTAGGTTTTGATATGCTATAAAAAATAAAAGAACCGCTATAGCTAACGTAATACCAATAGAAACATTTATTATTTTCTTTTCCAACTGAGCAATTTCGTTTTTTACATCTTCTATATAAATGCCGGTGCCTATAATCCACTGCCACGCTTCGAACGATTTTACATAGGATAGTTTCGAAACAATTTTTGTTGAATCATCTTTCCATTGCCATGTGTAATAAACAAAACCATCCCCACTTGCTGTTGCCCTTTGTGCCATTTCAACAAAAAGCTTTTTACCCTGCGAATCTTTGAAATTGGATAAATCCTTTTTGTTAAGTTCAGGCCGGTAGGGATGCATTATCATAGTAGGTTTGTAATCCGTTATCCAAAAGTAATCCTTCGACTCTTCACCATATCGCAAGCTTTGAATTTGGCTAATTGCCATTTCTTGCGCTTTCTCTTTTGTAACTAATCCATCGGTTTCATTCTTATGCCATTTATCTAAAATACTCCATGCGGAATTTGTTAACTCCTTAATCGTTTCCCTCTTCCTATCCATAATTGTGTTTTCGAATTGAGGAATGAATAGCGCAAAGAAGGCGGTAATAAAAAGTATGATAGTAAGAATTGTTGGCAGCAGTATTCTAATATAAAAATTTCTTTTACCGGCATTAAACATTTTCATCTACCACTCCATATTTGAATATAGAACAAAGCTTTATTTGGTTAATGGAATTATTTGTAACTGCATCAGATTGCTATTGAAAATTAGAACACCATTTTTACGGCTGGTTTTAGCAATGCTGGGGGCAACAATCCACAGAGGTTCATCATTTATATTATGAATTCCAAATCCAAGATTATAGATTCGTTCGCTGTTTCCAACAAGACATCCTTCGGGGTGACCATGCCCGGAAAAACTTATTCTACAATTATTCTCTTCGGCAAAGGTAAAATGATTTTTTAAATGGAATCCTTCGGCCGGAAAATGAATGCTTGAACCGGAAAAATCGGGATAGCAAAAATGAGAAATCAAAAATGGTAAGCTATTTGTATTTATAACTTTAGTTTCGCTTAGGGAATTAAGAAAGCTTATAGATTCTTTGCTTAACGAACAGGGCACTTCGTTATCTTCGTAAAGCCAAATTTTGTTTTTGGCTAAACGGGCTCTTGTTTCATAATCAAGAAAGTACCAATTATCGGGGTAATTAAAACCGGCTTTGTTAGCGGGTAATTTTTTAATTGCATATAAATCGTGATTGCCTATTACAACACTGGAACAACAACTCTTTACTTTGGTAACACATGCGTCGGCATCTCTTGAAGTAATATTCTTATAAAAGGGAATTGCAAATCCAACAATATCTCCAAGGCAAATAATCTCATCGCAATTGTTATCGTAAAGTATCTTTATCCCTAATTCTAAATTGGAAATATCTTCGTGAATGTCTGTTACAAATCCAACTTTCATAAAATGAGGTTTATAAGTGATTTTGTTTATTGCAAACTATTATTAGAATAGGAGAAAGACAATAGACAAAACTTATTATAATAAACTTGGTTGAATTGTATTAAGACATTAATTCTTTTTGTTAATCAAGCAATTGTTTTCCAATTCAATTAATCTCTGCTTGCGCCATAAGCCGCCGCCATATCCACCAAGTTTTCCATCTTTATTTACAACCCGGTGACAGGGAATAATAATTGCAATTCTGTTTAATCCATTTGCATGGCCAACGGCGCGCTGCCCTTTTGGAATTCCAACTTTCTGCGCTAAATCTTCATAAGAAACTGTTTTGCCGAAAGGAATATTTAATAGTTCATTCCAAACTTTTTTCTGAAAATCTGTTCCGGGAAAATTTATTGGAACGGTAAATTTGTTAAGCGTTCCATCAAAATATTTTTTCAATTCATTTTTAAGATGAGTAATATGTTTGTTTTCTCCAGGCACAATAGATGTTTTAAATAATTTGCGTAAGGTTGCAAATTGTGCATCCAGCATTCTTCTATCGGAAAATTCAAGCAGGCAAATTCCATCATCATTGGCTACACTAACCAACGGCCCCATTGGTGATTCAATCCAAGCAGTTATTAAACAATCTTTAGTTTTACTTTTACCGGGAGAAATTCCAAAAGTTTTTGCAAACGCATCGCGAAATCCGCTGTGAGATTGATAACCATATCCAAGCGCTACATCGTCAAGGTCTTTTCCCTGACGGATTTTTTCAAATGAAATTCCTAATCGTCTTCCTCGGCAATAAGCTTGAAATGTCATATTGTAATTTTTCAAAAAGTAACGTCGCGCACGCGCGGGATCAATTTTAATAGAACGAAGAAATTGATCGTTATAGCGTGCTGTGGGATTTTCATCAATCATATTTAGCAATTTGGAAACCCAATCTGGCGGCGTTCCATGAACTTCGAGCGGTTTGCATCTTTTGCAAGGTCTATAACCGGCAAATATTGCCTGGCGCGATGAAGCATAGTATTCAACATTCTTCGATAATGGTTTACGGGCCGAGCATGAAGGGCGGCAAAATATTCCGGTGCTTGTAACGGCTAGATAAAAAATTCCATCATATGAACTATCACTTGCTTTATAAGCGCGTTCCATTTCACTAACAGATGGAAGAGTTGTAGAGGAGGAATCAATGTTCATAAACTATCCATTTTTAATAAGCGATTATACGTAAAACCACAAGAGCGCTCCACCGAAAAATGAACATTGATGTTTTAGAAACAATCAGAATAAAAAATTGAAAAAGTGGTTAACCGTTTAAAAAATATTTCTCTTTAATTCACATTCAACGATTCAATAAATAGCCTTGCCAAATTTTCCGGTTTATCTCTATTTATTGAAGGATTAATTTTAAGCATGAATCCATTTTTATTCGGTGCGGGAATTTGAACATTCTTTTTGCTTAATGCCTGTCTGAATTTATTGGGATCGGTTTTATCAACTAACAGTTGAAAAATATGTGTGCCGTTCGAAAATTTTTCTACCTTGAATCTTTCATCAGCTTCTATAAGGGATAAGAACTTTTCGGCGTTCGATAATGCGGCTTTATATTCATCTAAGAATCCATCTGCAAAATGAAGAGCAACGGCTGCGTAAGGCCAAGCATAAGGAAGGCTTGCGCCGAACATTCTTCTAACGTTAAATAACCCCTCGGTAAAACTTTTTGAACCGGCTAATATTGCACCGGAGCCTGAATTAAAACATTTCCATAAAGAGGTATAAGCTGTATCAAACAATTCGCAATATTGAGATGGATGAATGTTAGTATGAACCGACTGGACAAAAAGCCGTGCGCCATCTAAGTGCATTTTAATTCCCTCATTGCGGGCATAGTCCGAAATCTTTTTCATCTCATCATATGTAACAATGCTGTCGTGCTGCCGGCGAACAGGAGATTCAATTGAAATAGCCCCAACTTTTGTTGGAACACGTCCAACTTTACTCTTTTGATTAACGCTTGCAATTTCATCCAAAGTAAACGCAACACTATTTAATCCAAGTGGAATAAGATTGATATTGCTTAATGTTTGAGCGCAGTCGCCGCAATCGTTATAAAGATGGCTTTGTTCCTGAACAATTACACGTTTATTTTTATCTGCCAATTGACGTACTGCTATATGATTTGCCATTGTTCCGGTAGGCATAAATACAGCGGACTCTTTACCTAATAATTTTGCAAATTTATTTTCCAACTCTTCAACAACACCACCGTTGGAATAATAATCCGGTTTAATTTTATTTTCATCGGCCAGCTTCATTAATAGAGAGGCATATTCTACCGGAGTTAAATTTAATCCATCCCAAAGAAAATCTATTTCCTTATTTGTTGCCTCTTTCTTAAATGCTTTTCCAACTATTTTAGAAAAGCCTTTAGCCTGTGTAGAAGCAATTGAAAGAATAGCCCCAATTTTTATAAAATCTCGCCTATCCATTTAGAATCCTTTCTTAAAACTAATTTGAAAAGGATATTTGTATGCAAGCATACAAATGCTATTTAACATATTTCGAAATAAATTCTTCCACTTCGGGCAATCCACCCTGATAAATTAAATAACCATTGCTCGGCTCACGTTCTGTAATTTCACCTGCAATTGGAGTAAGCATAATTTTTTTAACTTCTTCCTGATCGTTTGTTTGACCCAAAGCCCAGCATAGTTTCATGTAGCCAACTTCGGGCAGCATATTCTCTCCGGGAATTACACCAAGCTCCATCATATCTCTTCCGGTATCGTATACATACATTTGCACAAATCCCCAAAGAGTTTGAACGGTCATGTAAATTGAAATGCCTTTATCGTGCGCACGTTTAAGAGCGGGATATAGTGGCTTGTTAACGTGTCCTAGACCTGTGCCGGCAATCAATATTCCTTTGTAGTCGTTATCAATCAACGAATCAATAATATCGGGCTTCATGTTTGGGTAATAATAAACAATGCTAACCTTCTCTTCAAAAGCAGTATTTATTTTAACATTCTTATCTTTTCTTCTTCTTTTATAATCTTGACGAAGAGGAGTAATTTCATCGCGGCTAACTTTTGCAATTGGAATATCTCCAATTGTTCTAAATGTTGAACGGTAGCTTGAATGCATTTTACGAACGCGAGTGCCTCTGTGCAGCAATCCATAATAATCGCTTGTTGGACCAAACATACAAACCATTACTTCCGCAATGTCACTTTCGGCAGCAGTCTTAACGCTGTGCATTAAATTAAGCGCCGCATCAGATGAAGGTCTATCGCTGGAACGCTGAGAACCAACCATTACAATTGGAACGGGAGAATTTTGAACCATGAAAGAAAGAATTGCAGCGGTATGATGCATTGTATCTGTACCGTGGCCAATTACAATTCCCTCAACCCCTTTTTCAATTTCTCTTCCAATTGCTTCGGCTGTTCCGCGCCATTGGTCGGGACCCATATTTTCGCTGAACACACCGTAAAGTTTTTCGGTTTCAAGATTACAATAATCCGCAAGTTCTGGAACAGAACCGTAAAGTTCACCAGGAGAAAAAGCCGGAATAACTGCGCCGGTTCTGTAATCTAAACGGCTGGCAATTGTACCGCCGGTGCCAAGTAATTTTACACGGGGTTTATTTGGTTCGTATGGAAATTCCTTTTCCGGAATTTTATAGTGAGCTTCTTTTCTTCCATTAATTTTAATATCGGTAACAGAATCTGCAGCAATTCCAATGTTGTAACCAACTGGAATTTTAATAACAATATGAAGAGGATCCGCAGTTTCGGAGCGAGGAAGAATTATTCCTTTATACTTTCCTTTTGTTGTCGTTATTTCAACATCACTCCAAACCAACGCATTAAAATTTTTAAGTGCTGATAGAGCCTTGCCTCTGTAACCTTTGTAATCGTCTGCCATAATAAAATCCTTTTTAACCGCAGAGTTCGCTAAGAATACGCAGAGAACGCCGAGTTATAAATTGTTAACAATTCTTTTAATACCATCTTTTAGTTTTGCTACATTGAAATTAATTAAAAGCCCAAGCCTGCAGTTGGATAATTTTAAATATGTTAATACTTGAGCCATAAAAACATCATTCAATGCATCTACTGCTTTAATTTCTACAACCAATTTATTTTCAACAAGAATATCAATTCTATATCCGCATTCTAATTTAACTTCTTCATAAACCAACGGAAGCCGTTTTTGTTTTTCTGCATTCAATCCACTCTTTTGTATTTCGTAAAACAAACATTCTTCATAAGCAGATTCTAATAATCCGGGTCCCAATGCTTTGTGAACCTTAATTGCACATCCAATTACAATTTCGGATAACTCATTCTCATGCATTTCTCTGCGCCTTCTTTGCGCTCTTTGCGCCTGCCTGCCGGCAGGTTTAAGCTTTTGTTTTTTCTTTTACTACTTTTCCGTCAACATTCATTCTTACTTTATTCATTACCAAGCCAATTAAAACTTCATTTTTACTTTCGTTGTTATGAAGTTTAATTCCGTTTAATTCTTTTTTTGTTTCTTCAATAATTTCATCAAGCTCTTTTAATAAAATTGGCTTAGGCAGTAACTCAGGGTAAAACTTTCCTTTGTTAATAGATTTTTGCATCGCAATAAAAATACCGTCGCGTGTAAGCAAACCATCTTTGTAAGCCATAAAAATTTCTTTCATTGCTTCAATTGAAAGAAGAGAAATATCAAACTTCATTTTTTTCAAACGCTTTGGAAATTGAATTAATGCAACAGAGGCAAGAGTTGGATTAATTTTCCATTCTGTTACAACCATCTTAAACAGCTTAGCAAATTTGGATATTGATAAATCTGTAATTGTATCTGCCGGAATTCCAAGTTCTTTATACCACGCTTGTCTATCCCAATATTTTTCGGGCAAATCAATTCTAATTTTATCTAAACGCTCATCTTTAATTCTGGTTGGAGGAAGATCGGTATCAGGATACATTCTATCTGCGCCGGGCAAAATTCTTTCAAATCCATTTGTGCCGTCACGCAGTGCCTGGCGTGTTTCGGAGGGAACTCCAATTGTTGCTTCCTTTGCGCGAATTATAATTTCCTTTTTTGCTGTTTCAACATCCATCTGGTTTCCCCAAACCAGAACCATTGTATCATCATCACTTGCGCCAACTACTTTTTTAATATTCTGCCATTCAGCCGATGTTAATGTATCTCCTTTGCTATCGGAGTGAATAATGTTTGGAATATTTGTTAGGCAGGCAATTACACGAACCCTATCAGAAATTTCTTTAGAGAAATAAGTATCGGTTTGTGTTTGCCAGTGAAGCAATCCGGTAAAACCTTTTAAAACAACGCACCCAATTTGCAATCCTTGATCGATTGCATTGCGTATTGGCATGTAATGACTTTTCTTAACAATGCGGGAAATATCGTGCGCAACAGCTTGAAAAGTATCTTTTGTAATTCCTCTTTTATGAAGTTCTTCTCGTAAGCGTAAAAGATTCCATTGGCGCATTGCTTCATTATAAGTTAGATGAGGAATTCTTCCAATTTTAGGAACACCTTTAATTTCAATTCTTGTTCCCCCTTCAACACTAACATTAACATCTTCACGTGCAGCGCCAACTCCGCGCCTCATTTTACCTGTGCTTCTTACAACGTTTGCAAGTATTTGCGCAACTTCGGCAACTTCAATTGGTGTGCGCATGTTTGGACCGGTAACGGTTTCAATCAATGGCATTCCCAATCTATCGCTGTTGTAAACACGCGTATGACCGTTATCGGAAACTTCCCGGCAGGAATCTTCTTCAATAGACATTTGAATAATATCTATTGTTCTATTCTTATAGGGAATTTTTCCATCGAGAGCAAAAATTGCAGTACGCTGAAATCCTGTTGGAATGCTTCCATCCAAATATTGCTTGCGTGCAATATGAAGTTCATCTACCATGGCGCAGTCAAAAAGAAGGCCGCATTCAAGGGCAATTTCAAGAGCTTCCTGATTAATTAAAAATGGGGGAGTGTCATCCATTTCGTATGTGCAAACAGTTTCCCGGTTAATACGGTATAGAATATCTTTCTTGGTTTTGAATTCCATTAACGCGGTGCCATCATATTCACCAAGCTCGCTTAAAGTTGGACGCATATGACGCAGAATTTCGGCGTCATATTTATCGCTGTAATGCCCGGCGGGGCAGCGGCAGAATAATTTTTTTGTTGTGTAAAGCTGCTGATGAATTTCTAATCCCGATTTGAAACCAACAGTTTCGTAATCTTTGTCTGTCATTTCTTCAAATTGTTTGAAGATAAAATCTTTCATAAAATCCTCTTAGGGTTCGGAGTGAGGCAAATAGATTTAGCTTTTTGAGTATTGATGTAGTAAAACAATAGCACCGGATTATGCAATAATTAAATATTAGTTGCCTAAAACTTATGGAGAGCATTTTTAATAAGCAACCAATACCCAAATTACTATACAACTTTATTGATGGAATATTTTTTAAATCTCCTCGCTCTTTGCGTCTCCTTTGCGATCTTTGCGCCTGCCTGCCGGCAGACAGGTTTAAAAATTTAACCTTGCCCGCCTAAGGCGGGCGCAGTATGATAAACAGGTAAAATATAATTTGCTTCTACTATAGCAAAGAAAATATTAATTTTAGAATATCATGACAAAGTTCAGTAGTACTTTTAGAATTGAATCATCTAGATTAAATGGATGGGATTATTCAAATCCCTGGTGGTATTATGTTACAATTAATACAAAAAATCACCATGAGTTTTTTGGTAAAGTAATAAAAGAAAAAATGGAGTTAAACGAATTAGGAAAAATTGTAGAAAAATGTTGGAATGAAATAGCATTGCATTTCAAAAATGTAGAGTTGGATTACTATGTTGTAATGCCAAACCACATTCATGGAATATTAATAATTAGTAAAACTGTAGAGACGAGGCATGCCTCGTCTTTACATCATAAAAATTTGACGTTATCCGATATAGTCGGGTCTTTCAAATCTGCAGTTACAAAACAAATACATGAAATTGGATATCCCAATTTCTCATGGCAATCACGTTTTTATGATAGAATAATCCGCAGTGAAAAAGAATTGTATAATATTAGAAATTATATTGAGCAAAATCCTTTAAAATGGGAAATAGAAAAAGATAAACCGAAAAATATTTTTGATTTGTAAAAGAAATGCCAACATACTTAAAAATTAATACTGCGTAGAGACGCACCGTTAGCGAAGACAAATAGTATTAAAGAATCTATGTCAGTCTGAGCTTGCCCGCCGCAGGCGGGCGCAGAGATAACCAATTACAACATTGTTACTCTGTCACCTTGTCACCTTATTACTTCTTTTTGTTACTTTTTTTCCTCGGCTCTATTTGCTTCTTAATAGCTTAACTGAATTAACTTTTATTATATAATTGGTTACTTTTTGTTCATTCAAAAAAACATTTAGGAAATAGTGATGAGAAAATTATTAATACTTTTTGCTATGCTTATCAGTTTGTTTTCAACAATATTAAATGGAGCAGAAAAAGATGCAAAGGGTTGTAAAGACCATCCGTTAATTGCAAGGGTGCCCGGGTATTATATTGCTTCGTGCAATCAAATTCCGGCCGGCGCCAATTTGGATATAATAAAAGGGGATAAAAACGAGACGATAAATTTTGAAGGTAAATCTATTGCTTATTTATACATGCCAAAGCAAGATTTAAAAACCAAGACCAGCGCTGTAGATATAAGGAATCATTTTGATAATAGTATTAAAAAATTGAATGGCTCTTTGATGGGGGTAACCAGTGGACAGAAATGGCCGGTGTACATATTTGCAAAAGAGGGAAAAGAATATTGGGTTGTATTAATGATTGATGAAGGCAAATACTTTACCGGTTCGTATGCATTCAGGGTAATTGAAAAAAATAAATAGATTCTATAACTATTTTGTGTTAAGACTTAAGAGGATACACTTCCTTTTTAGCATGGGGGGAGAAGGGCATTTATAAAAGCAGCGAGATAGTAATTGCTTTTAAAGCTAAACCGCAGAGCACGCAGAGAAAAGATAAAGCCTCGGTTTAAAACTGTGTGTTTTTGAAATGGTTTTTCCTCAGCGACCTTTGCGCTCTTTGCGTTTAAAGATTTAACCGCAGAGTACGCAGAGAAGATGCAAAGTCCTTAATTAGCGTCTTTCAGCCACTCAAGAGTGATTTGAAGTCTCTCCACAGTGACTCGAAGTCTCTCCACAGTGACTCAAAGTCTCTCCATAGTGACTCAATGTCTCTCCACAGTGACTCGAAGTCTCTCCGTAGTGACTCGAAGTCTCTCCACAGTGACTCGAAGTCTCTCAAGAGTAACTCAAAGTCTCTCCATAGTGACTCAAAGTCTCTCGATAGTGACTCGGAGTCTTTCCGTAATGACTCAGAGTCTCTCCATAATGACTCAGAGTCTTTCCACAACGACAAAATGTCTTTTAGGGGAGCCAAAAATTCTTAACCCCGCATACCGGCAGGCAGGCGCGGAGTAAAGAAAGTAACCATACTTACATTGCATGTAAAGCCTTACCCAAAAATTTGAAACTGTAAGTAATTTATATTAAGTTGAAGCTGGTTTTAATACAATCCATTTCTTTTTTACTTACCTGATAGTTACTTACTTAATATAAATTTTTGTTTAGTACTGTTCTCTTAATTCATAATTATTAATTCAAAATTCATAATTGCTTTGCGCGCTATGCCCAAAAAATTTTTGGTAATTGTACTGATGCGGAACTGAAATTTCTTTTTTAGATTGGAAAAGAAAAAGTGTGTTTAGTAATAATAGGGATGGATGATATATATGCATTGCCTATTTTAAAAAACGGGGAATAGAGTTAAAATTATTAATAATTGGAATACATATATGCAGCTCGCCCAACAAGACGGCGGGCAAGTGTGTAATTATAAATTGTGTTTGTAAAGGTAAGTTGCTCTTTAAGTTGGTTTGTTCTAAGAAATATTTTTATCCGCCACAAGGATGGCGGACAAGTAAATAAAAGTTGTTGCTTCTACTCGGCATTATTATTTATGGCGGTCTACCTTTGGTAGGTAAACCGGTTAGCGGCAACACCGTTAGCTGGTATAATTTGGTGAGGAAATATGAAATACCTAGTTCTTGATACAAACATTCTTCTAAAAGACATTAACGTAATTAAACGGTGGTCGCCACAATATAAAATCTTAATACCTAAATTCATTATTAATGAACTTGATGCCGTTAGTAGTCGGTTGCATTATAACAAGCAAATTTTTGAGATTATTAATAATTCAGATACTAAGGGCTTTGTAACGATCGTTGAACCAAGTATAGAGAATGATGATATAAAACAGTTTCGTGATTTTCCTTCCACACATAGATTATCAGATACTGATTATTTGTTATTCAAATATGTTCAGCAATTAACAAAGCAAGGGAAAGATGCAATCTTAGTCTCAGATGATAGAGCTTTAACTCGCTTTGCAATGGTAAATGGCGTTAATTCAATGTCGTTGGAAGGCCTTTCAAATCTCTATAGTTTACCAGAAACAACAAATATTGATTTTCTCCGAAAAGATGAAACAATTATTAAATATCAAAATAGAAAAATGATCGTTGGTTTCTCCCTAGGTGTAACCGTTTCTATAATTTCATATCTATTTATTGAAAATTTCAGAATCATTTATTCGTCTGCATCGGTTTGGGGAACGATTGTTCTAGTATTAGTAATAAGCTTTTTATTCTTTTTGTTCAGAAGTAAATATCGTTTGCAATATGGTTGTGTAGAATATTTGTTTGGTTTTTATATAGCCTTGCGAGTGTTTACAGCAAGAACTTTTGATTATAACCTTCTTGAAATGATTGATTTTATCCAGATTGTTGGAGGTATATATGGAATGGTTCGTGGCCTCATAAATGTAAGCGAAGGTATAAAAGGCACTTTATTGCAACCTTTATGGAATAAAATATTTAGAATTACTCCAGCTAACAAGCAACTCAAAGCGACCGCTTTTCCCGTAAAAGGTACGGGATAAATTCGAATCGGTCGTAGTGAAAAAATATTGGGTTTAGCTTTTCAAAGCTGGTTGTTCTTAAAAGTGTGATTGCAAAACAAAACTGATTTATAAAAATAAAGTTGCGTTGTAAATGTCATAATTTTTGTAATAGCAAGCAGAATTAAAACAACTTAGTTATAAAAACATAAAGAGTAAATATGAACATAAAAACTGATACTTTAACTGTACCCGCATTTTGCCAATATTCAAATGGGCCCTGCAATCAATCATTTGAAAACCTACAAGAAAACGAAGCTTTTTTTATTTACCCGGCTGAACCAAGCATACTTTCAGCAACTATTTATGAATCAGTAAAACAACTGCAGCTACATGGCGCAAAAAAAAATTGGATTTCATGGGAAAGTTTATCTGTTGGCGGGCAATTAATATTTTGTGAAATTTGTAAAGCTATTCGCACATCTAAACTTATTGTAGCAAATATTACAACTGCAAATTTTAATGTACTATTTGAATTGGGATACTCAATTGGATTGAGCAAACCAGTTTTACCAGTAAGGGACTCCAGTTATTCAGATCAAAATAAAATAATTGATGAAATTGGTTTTTTTGATACTATAGGGTATGAAACATTTTCCAACAGCAAAGAACTAGTAAGTAAAATTACTAGTAAGAAAGCCTTTTTACCTGTAATTCATGTTAATATTGAAATTAAACAACATCAACCAATCTATTATATTAAGTCACATATAGATAGTGACGGTAGCTTAAAACTATCTTCCCGCTTAAAAAAATCATTTTTTAGATTCCGTTCTTTTGACCCAAAAGAAACATCACGTTTATCTTTACATGAAGCCTATAAACAAGTGATGAATTCAGTGACGGTGATAGCTCATTTAATGGATGAAAACCGTAATGGAGCAGTAGTACATAATGCTCGAGCAGCTTTTATTTGTGGAATGGCTTTAGCAGCAGGCAAAAATGTTTTAATGTTGCAAGAAGGCTCTAATTATAAACCTATTGATTATCGTGATATTATTATTCAATATAATAATCCAGATGTAATTCCTCGTATTATCGAAAACGTACTTCGCCAAACCGCCGACTCTATTCAACTTATTCAGGACAATCAAATTCCTTTGCCGAAAGGATTACTTGAAAGAATTGATTTGGGAGATGTAGCCGCAGAAAATGAAATATCGTCTTTAAATAATTACTTTGTGAAAACGCCACAGTTTCAACAAACACGCCAGGGTCATTCTAGATTAGTAGTGGGTCGAAAAGGGTCTGGAAAGTCAGCTTTATTTTATGGTGTAAGAAATCAGTTATTTCCACAAAAAAATATAATAACAGTTGATTTAAAACCAGAAGGGCACCAGTTTACAAAATTGAGAGAAAAAGTATTATATGATTTAAGTGAAGGAATGAGATTACATGTATTAACTGCCTTTTGGTATTATTTATTATTACTTGAGGTCACAAATAAAGTTATTGAGAATGAAAGAAAAACAGCATTCCAGAATGATAAAAGTATAAATAGGTTTGAAGAAATAGAATCAATTTATAAAGAACACACTGAAAGTGAAGGTGATTTCTCTGAGAGATTAATGAATTTAGTAAATCGAATAATTGAAAAATTTCCTAACTCTTCGGTTGCAAAAATTAAAGATGCCGATATTACACAAATAATATATAGTAAAGAAATAAATAGGTTATTAAAAATATTAAATGATCACTTAACTCCTTTTGAAGAAATTTGGATTCTCTTTGATAACATTGATAAAGGATTTCCAACACACGGTGTTGGAAAAGAAGATATTTTAATACTTCGATGTTTATTGGAAGCTAGTAGGAAAATTCAAAATACCTTTCAAAAAAATAATCTTGAATGCACTTCAACAATTTTTGTGAGAAGAGATGTATATGATCTTTTAGTCGATGAAACACCAGATCGAGGTAAAGAACAATTTGTCAATCTTGACTGGTCAGATGTTGAATTACTTAAAGAGCTTTTGCTAAAAAGGTTTAGATATCAAGCACCGGAGTTAAGTGGGAATTTTGACGAAGTTTGGGCAAATCTTTTTGAAGTACATGTTTCAGGCGAAAATTCTTTTCAATATATAATAAATCGCACCTTTTTACGCCCGCGTGATTTACTTAATTTCGTAAGAAAATGTGTTCAGATTGCAGTCAGCAGAGATCATGATAGAGTATCACCCGACGATATATTGTCAGCGGAAAATCAATTTTCAGAAGATATGCTTAATGAATTGAGATATGAAGTTAGAGATGTATTAGGCAATAAAAAGGAACCTTTATTAGCATTTATGGGCGTGAACAAATTCTTATCGAAAGAGGATATCCAACTAATACTTATAGAATTGGATGTTCAAGATAACAATATCGACAAGCTATTAGATATTTTACTTTGGTTTTCATTTATAGGAGTTAAAAAGGGAGAAGAAGAATATTATTCTTATCATTTCCTTTACAATTTAGAAAAACTAAAACTCATGGTAAAAAATGAAGATATCGCTTCTAATTGTTATTGTATTCACCCGGCTTTTAGAATGTCGCTTAAATTGTAATTAATATCTTTGATGGTATATTGATATAAACAAACAATTAAACATGATCAACTCACAACAAATGGGTTCAATCATAGTCAATAATTCTTTTGAGTAGGTAGTGCAAAAAAATCTGCCCATTCGGGCAGATTTATATAAACAACTATATTTCTTAAAAATAATTTGCTTGCCAGTTCTACAAGCTGAGAATGTTTCAGCAAAGAGCGCGGGATAAACCCGCCCAATAAGATGGCGGGTAAACTTAAAAACAACATTGTTTGGCAATAAAAGGTACTTTAGATAATAATAACAACCGCTGTTTAAAAAAGAATAGAGAAAGTATGGAAAACCAGATTAAAGAAATTGAATTCCTAGTAAATAAAGAAACAAAAGCATGGAATGAAAAAGATGTTAACTCATTGTTGGAATTATTTCATGAAGATATGGTTTGGCCATGGCCTAAAAATGCAAATTGTCACGACCCGCTGGAATGGGAGTTAATTCTAGGAAGATATAATTATGAACGGTGGAAAAAAGGGTGGGAAGAATTATTTAGTAATAATGAATTAATAAAAAATGAAAGAAGAATAAAGAAAATTGAAATATCGAAAGAAAAAGATGGGGCATTTGCTGTTGTAGATATTGAAACAATATGGAAGAATAAAGAAACCGGAATTGAAGCAATATGGAAAGGAAGAGTTTGTAAAGTATACTCAAAATGTAAAGATGGCTGGAAAATTACAATGCATACCGGAGTTCTTGATTATAATGATATTAATAAATAATGCCTAATAAACGTATGGGCACTCCCCTCTAAAAGCATCGAGACAAGCTTTAAACGTTGCGGCATACCGCCTTTGCTAACACTCATCGGTTCAAGTTTTGTTAGCCAAATTAAATTAGCTAATTAATCTCTATTTTTGAAAAAGGAATTGCGCTTAAACTCAAAACCTTTTTGTATTAATTGGCTTTAGCTATTTCATCAAATTCATTTTTCGTGAATTGATTACCTTTCCATTCACAGCCAGCTGGCAAATATAAACTCCGCTTGCGGTTTTATTATTCATTTTGTCTGTACCGTTCCAATAAACTATAAAAGATCCCGAGGGTTTGTATTCGTTTAATAACTCCTTTACTTCTTTTCCCAGTGAATCAAATATTTTTATGATAACCGAAGAGGGTTTGTTCAAAGTAAATTTTATTGCGGTAGAGGGATTAAATGGATTTGGAAAATTCTGGGCTAGTTCTGTATTGTTAGGAATATCAAAGTTAATTTCTAAAATGTCGCTGTATTCAAACTTGCCGTCGAAATCAATTTGTTTTAACCGATATGAAAAATTATTTCCACCGGATGGATAATCTATATATGAATAATTTTTAGTTGAGTTGCTGTTTCCGTGCCCTTGTACAAAACCAATTTTAATCCACTCTTCACTCTTCGTTCTACGTTCTACACTAAAACCATAGTTGTTTATTTCCGTTGCGGTTTGCCAGTTAAGAACAATTGAATTTCCATTTGCAGTTCCAGTAAAAGAAATGAGCTCGGCTGGCAAAGGATTATCTGAACCGGCTCCAATTGCAAATTCGCTATATGAGGTAACCCCGTTTACGGTTAATGTTTTATTATCGTTATCGCGGGAAGAAAGAGTAACTTCGGTCCATGCTGTTGAAGAAGCATCGGTTCGTTTAATTAACATAACAGTAGATGGGGAAGTAATGCCGGATACCTGGCTGTAATCGAAAACTAAGTTTGCAGTTACAGTGCCTCTTTCAACAATTCCCCAAACTATATTTGTTCTTTTATCTATACCGGATGGATAAGTTTCGCCTGAAACGGGAGAGCCATCAACCGAGCCAAATTGATAAACTCCTAAGTTATTACTGTTATCTGGTGTTGAAGTAATTGTAGTTTTTAATTGTCCCCCTGTGGGACCAACATTTGTTTGTGAGGTAGAACTAACAAATGCACCCTCACTTCCAATAGATGCAGTAGATGAAGCCCACGAGGGGCTGTTTGTTAAGGTTCCATTTGCACTATTTCCGCTAGCGTCGGTAGCTGTTGTTCCGGAAGATTCATTTAATTTCCAGTAACCTTTAAGATTGCTATAATTAGGATGAGAAGTGGTAACTTCTTTATGCATCCAATCCCGAATGGTAGATTCACTTAGAGCTACGTTCCACACGCGCACTTCATCAATCTTTCCGCGGAATGGCCAGGCGTAATACATATAACTTCCAATGGTAAAAGGATTGTTTGTAGAGGTATTTATTGAACCTGGAGAGGGATGATTGGCATCCAGTTTTCCATTTACATACCCTTTAATATCTGTACCATCAAATGTAAGAACTACATGCTGCCATGTATTTGTACTTAGAACACTTCCGGCAACATCTACAGCACCTGTTCCACTATGCGATATTCTGTAATATATTCTACCGCTTCTTAATTCAATTGAATGAGAATAATAATTTCCACTGTAACTTCCGCTTTTATTTCCCCCCATTTTAGCATAAACCTCATTGGCATCATTAAATGTTGTTGGATAAATCCATGCTTCAACGGTTATTGCCGAAGAAATTTCGAGGGATGCAGGAGAACCGCAGTTAATGTATTTATCGCCGCTCGATCCAAAATCTATACAATTGCCTGCGCCCTGAGAGTGTATAATAGAAGAGAATAATATAAATGAAAAAGTGATTAATAATTTTTTCATAGTGTCTCCTATGTATTATCTAGGAGGATTTACGAGTATCAAAAAGTAGATTATTTTATCAGTATCATCCTTTTAGTTAGTGATTGATAATTATAAATAAGTTTATAAAAATAAATTCCGCTGTTTAAATACGAGGCATCAAATTCAACGCGGTAGCTGCCGGCATATTTAAATTCATCGAATAGTTTTGCAACCTCTCTTCCTAAAACATCATAAACAACTAATTTTGCATTTCCATTAAAAGGAATAGAATAATTAATTGTTGTTCTTGGATTAAATGGATTTGGATGGTTTTGTTCCAAATTAAATTGTTGGGGAATATCTAAACTTACTTCTATAATGCTGCTGTATTCAAACTTTCCATCGAAATCAATCTGTTTTAGTCTATATAAATTTTTTCCGCTCGGAGGATTTATATCTGTGAAGGAATAATTCTTTGGAGAGTTGCTGTTTCCGTGACCTTGTACAAAACCAATTTTAATCCACTCTTCACTCTTCGTTCTACGTTCTACACTAAAACCATAGTTGTTTACTTCGGTTGCGGTCTGCCATTTTAGTAAAATATGTTTATTGGTAAGTAACCCAAAAAAAGAAACAAGTTCTACCGGCAATGCAGAATCTGGATTATTTCTTAAACTAGGATAATTTGCACCATCACCACCAGAAATTTGCCAAACAGTTGTAAAATCCCATCCGCTAAAAGTGGATTGTGTTTTCATTTGAGCAGTAGTTTTAGATGTGCCTTTTCCCGAAGGACTTGAAGATGTGCCGGCAGTTTGATAATCCCAATATGAGTTGTTTACGGTACCACTGCAGCAATCTCCTACTAAACCGCCAAGACGATAAAGGCCGCCGATTGTTCCCGTATATCCGGAAACAGAACCAGAGTTATAGCAGTTTGTAACAACTCCTCCATCAGTGTTATTGTAGCCCACTAATCCCCCAACAGGGGCATAATTACTGCTTACAGAACCTCTATTGTAACAATTACTGATTGTGGAATAAGTACTTTGGCCGACTAATCCACCAAGATATGACCAGGCAGAACCAGAAGTTGCTGATGCTGAACCCGAGTTATATGAATAGCTAAGTGATGAGCTATAAAGATTTCCAATTAAGCCTCCTATAACATATGACGATCCCGTTACAGAACCTGTGTTATAGCAATATGAAACAGAGCCTCCGTTACAATATCCCACAAGAGAGCCTACATAATTTTGGCCGCTTATAGAACCATTTGTTAATCCCACATAAGAAATGGTTGCACCATTTGTGTAACCGAAGAGAGCTTGATAGTCGGTTGTTGAACGACTAATATATAATCCGCTTATAGTATAATTTTGCCCATTATACTGCCCTGTAAATTTAGTTGTTGAATTTCCAATTGGTGTCCAACCCTTGTTGCTATCCCATGTATTAATTGCGGGACTTGCTGAATTTAGATCGATATTGGCTGTTTGTAAATAGTAATCGTTCCAGTGTGCAGAGTTTTGAGTTATCCAATAAAGATTTTGCCAAGTTGCAATTTGATAAGGATTTCCGCTGGATCCGTCTCCAGATGGCGCGGTAGCTGTTTGTGCAAAGCTCGAAGAAAGGGAATAAAGAGAAATAAGAATAATTATTTTGTAAAATGCTTTCATAGTTCCCTCAAAAAAATAAATGATTTCCACTATAGAATTAGGGAAAAGAGTCTATGGATTCAATGGCCCAAACGGCTCATTTTAAAAAGTATATTTATAAGGGATAGTCTTTGCTTAATTGCTTTTAATACAACTAGGGCGCTTGAATGCTCTTGAGGTTTTCTATTATGCAGAGGATAAGATTTATTAAAGCGAGAGGACTAATTAAATGCTTGTTCGATATTTATGATTGTTGACTAATATCCAAGAGAAATGCATCTGCTTTGTTAAAATTATTTAATAAGTCGGGAATGGAGGAATAACTGCCTACACATTCAAATACTTATGTATGGCTTAACGCATAAGCTATAAGCACTATATTAGAATAAGGCATGCAAATGCTGCACTAAAACCTGCTATAAAAGATTGCTAGCAAGTTCTGCAAGCTGAGAACGTTCTCCTTTTTCCAAATTAATATGGGCGTAAAGTTTTTGTCCTTTAAAGTGATCTATCAAATAAGAAAGTCCGTTCGATTGAGAATCGAGGTATGGATGATCTATTTGATAAACATCTCCGGTTAGAACAATCTTAGCACCTTCTCCGGCACGTGTAATAATTGTTTTAACTTCGTGTGGTGTTAAGTTCTGAGCTTCATCAACAATAAAATAAATTCTTTGCAGGCTTCTTCCCCTAATGTAGCTAAGGGGTTCAATTACAAGCTTTTCCTCTTTTATCATATTGTTAATTGTCTGGTGGCTTTTATCCGCTTCGGGGAACTGATCTTGAATCACTTTTAAATTATCCCACAAAGGCTGCATGTATGGGGCCAGTTTGCTTTCAACATCTCCGGGTAAATAACCAATATCTTTATTGCTTAAAGGAACAATAGGACGTGCAACAAAAATTTGCCGGTACAATTTTCGAACCTGAAGAGCGCATGCAAGTGCAAGCAATGTTTTTCCGGTTCCCGCTTTGCCGCTAATTGTAACCAATGGAATTTCGGGATTTGAAAGAGCATCAACAGCAAAAGTTTGTTCGGCGTTGCGGGGCTTAATGCCATATACTGCCTGCTTATCAACCTTTCTTATAACATCCATTTCGGATGTTAAATAACCAAGTGCAGACCGGCTTGTATTGCGAACAATAAAATACTTATTGGGAACAAGTTCGTTCTTAATTTTTTTTGCAAATTGTTTTGATGTAATTTCGAAAGGGGATTGATATAGTTTTTGAATTAAATCATCGTCAAAATTTTCTACAATATCTTTTCCGCTGTAAAGTTCTTCAACATTTGTAACCTGATCTGTAGTATAATCCTCGGCCAGTATTCCAAGCGCTTTAGCTTTCATTCGCAAGTTAACATCTTTGCTAATTACAACAACCGGCAGTTTACTTTTATTCTCTTTCGAAACTTCAAAAGCGGCGCTTAAAACTCTATGATCAACAGTATCTTCTCTAAACACATCGTGAATTTCTTTTGCCAATCCTTTTGTTATAACTACTCTTACTTTTCCTTTCCCTTTACCAAGCGAAACACCACCGTTAAAAATTTCGTTGCCGGTTATGGAATCTAAAGTGCGCGCAAACTCGCGTGCATTTAAATTTATTACCTGGTTGCCCCGTTTGAAATGATCTAATTCTTCTATTACAACCAATGGAATAATTACATTGTTTTCCTGAAAGTGTTTTAAGCAGGTAGGGTCGTGAAGAATTACGTTAGTGTCGAGTACAAAATTTTTAGGATTTTTTTTCATAAAGAACAATATTTTATTGTGGAAAAATTTATGAGTAATTTCGAATTGAACATAATAAAAATATTCTACTAAATCGACGGATTCTCTATTCTTAAATGATTTTTAGCACAAGAGGATAAAATGGCTATTCAAACTGTAAATCCCGCAAACGGGAGGGTCGAAAAAACTTTTAGTGAGCATTCCAAAGGGGAAGTAATAAGTATAATTGAAGATGCTCAAGAAGCTTTTACCCAATGGAAAACAACTTCCTATTTGCATAGAAGCGCCTTGATGAAGAATGCCGCGGCAATTCTTAGGGAAAAGAAAAGTGAATATGGAAAAATACTTACGCAGGAAATGGGAAAGCCAATTACTCAGGCAATTGCCGAAGTTGAAAAGTGTGCCCTTGTGTGCGATTACTATGCAGAAAATGCCGAGAATATTTTAAAGAACGAATTCATTCAAACCGACGCTTCCGAAAGTTTTGTAAGGTTCGATCCTTTGGGAATTGTTCTTGCGGTAATGCCATGGAATTTTCCCTTCTGGCAGGTGTTTCGCTTTGCCGCCCCGGCATTAATGGCTGGAAATGTTTGTTTGTTAAAGCATGCGTCAAACGTTCCAATGAGTGCGCTTGCATTAGAAGATATTTTTATGAATGCCGGATTTCCAAAAAATACTTTTACAACTTTGCTAATAGGTTCGCAATTGGTTCAAGAAGTTATTAATCATCCCTTTGTTAAAGCAGCAACTCTTACGGGAAGTGAATTAGCAGGTAAAAAAGTTGCCGAAGCCTGCAGCCGAAATTTAAAAAAGAATGTTCTGGAATTAGGTGGAAGTGATCCCTTTATTGTTCTTGAAGATGCCGATATAGAATGTGCGGTTAAAACAGCGGTAACAGCAAGGCTTTTGAATAATGGTCAAAGCTGCATTGCCGCAAAACGGTTTATTGTAGTGGAAAAAGTTTATGATGAGTTTGCTAAAAAGTTTGCACAAGAAATGAAGAAAACTAAAGTTGGAAATCCTCTTGAAGAATCAACTCAGCTAGGCCCAATTGCGCGTGAAGATTTATTAATTGAACTTGATGAGCAAGTTAAAAAATCCATTCAATTGGGGGCAGTTGTTTTATGCGGCGGAAAAAGAATTGATGGGGAGGGTTATTATTACGAACCCACAATTTTGGCCAATCTTTGCAAAGGTATGCCTGCATACGATGAAGAAATTTTTGGGCCGGTTGCTAGTTTAATAAAAGTAAAAGATGAAGAAGAAGCTCTGCTGGTTGCAAATTCATCTCTATTTGGTCTTGGTGCTAGTGTGTGGACAAAAGATATTGCTAAAGCAAAACTGCTGGCTTCGCAAATTGAAAGCGGTTCGGTATTTATTAATGGAATGGTTAAATCCGATCCCCGTTTGCCCTTTGGTGGAGTAAAGCTTTCGGGCTATGGAAGAGAACTTTGCCACTATGGAATAAAAGAGTTCGTAAATATTAAAACGGTGTGGATAAAATAAAGCTATTAGCTGTTAGCTTTTAGCATTTAGAAAGGATAGAATATGAAAGAGAAAATAAGATGTGCGTGGGCCGGTAACGACCCGCTATATATAAAATATCATGATGAGGAATGGGGCACTCCATGCCATGATGACAACAAGCTTTTTGAAATGTTGTGCCTGGAAGGAGCTCAAGCCGGCTTAAGCTGGATTACTATTCTTCGCAAAAGAGAAAACTACCGGAAAGCATTCAACAACTTCGACGCAAAAAAAATTGCAAAGTACAATGAAGAAAAAGTAAAAAAGCTTTTGGAAGACGCAGGTATTGTTCGGAATAAATTAAAAGTTGCCGCGTTCGTTACAAATGCAAAATGCTTTTTGGATGTGCAAAAAGAGTTCGGCTCTTTCGATAAATATATTTGGCAGTTTACCGGAGGCAAACAAATAGTAAATCATTGGAATAATTTGAAGGAGCTTCCCGCAAAGACACTAGAATCCGATGCGATGAGCAAGGACTTAAAAAAGCGTGGATTCAAATTCGTAGGCTCTACAATTTGCTATGCATATATGCAGGCATGCGGAATGGTTAACGACCACACCACAAACTGCTACAAATACAATGGAAAGAAATGATAATTGGATTGGTTAGGCACTTTAAAGTAAAGTATGGAAAGTATCCAAAGTTTTATCATTCAAAAATTTTTGAGCGGCAGCTTGCCGAATATGATATTTCAAGCGTTGAGATAAAAGAGACAAACATTAAATCATCCGATTGGGATATTTGCTTTTGCAGCACATTGCCAAGGGCAATTAAAACTGCAAATGCTGTTTTCAATAAAGAGATTGTTCAAACGGAATTATTGATTGAAGTTCCTCTAGCGCCGTTTACAAAAAGAAATATTCATCTTCCCTATTTTTTGTGGGTCTTTTTAGGAAGAATTGCATGGGGCTTTAATGGAAAGTCGCAGCCGGAATCCAGAATTCAAACAGAAGAGAGAATAGTTAAAGTATTTGAAATGATTAAGAGCGCCAATAAAGAAAGAGTATTAATTGTAAGTCACGGATTCTTCCTTTCGATCTTTGCTAGATATCTAAAGAAGAAAGGATTCAATGGGGCAATAGATGAGACTCCCCGAAACGGAAAACTTTATATCTTTGGTAAGTAAATTAAAAAGGGTAGTTAATGCAGCTTAACGAAATATTAAATAAAATAGATAACGGTGTTATTCTTGGTTCCGAGGAATTGTATTTCTTGTTAACTCTTCAAGACAAAAACAATTTTCAAAAAGTAATAGACAAAGCTTACCAAATAAAATGTAATACTATTGGTAAAAAAGTTTTTTACCGTGGATTAATAGAAATAAGCAATATTTGTGTTAAGGACTGCCTTTACTGCGGAATACGCAAAAGCAATAAAAGCGTTGAGCGTTACTTAATGAAAGAGGAAGAAATATTAAAGAGCGCTGAATTTGCCTACAAGAATAATTACGGTTCCATAGTTCTTCAAAGCGGTGAAAGAAGCGATGAAATGTTTATTGATTTTATAGAAAGGGTGATAAAGAAGATTAAGGAAATGTCGGAAGGTAAACTTGGAATCACTCTTTCTCTTGGTGAGCAAACAGAGGAAACCTACAAAAGATGGTTTGATGCCGGAGCCCACCGTTTTCTTTTGCGAATAGAAACTTCCAATTCCGAATTGTACAAAAAGCTTCATCCGTTAGATCACAATTTTGAGGAGAGAAAGAACTGTTTGCGTTTACTTAAAAAGGTTGGCTTTCAGGTTGGCACCGGTGTAATGATTAAGCTTCCGTTTCAAACTTATGAAGATCTTGTAAACGATATATTGTTTTTCAAACAGATGGATGTGGACATGATAGGAATGGGGCCCTATATTACCAGCCAGAATACTCCTCTTGCAGAAGAGAGAGAAGAAAATTATCCTATCAAAGAGGATGTTTACCAGCTGGCAATTAAGATGATTGCCGTTACAAGAATATTTTTGAAAGATGTAAACATTGCTTCTACAACTGCTCTTCAGGCTTTAAAAACATTTGGAAGAGAGATGGGATTAAAAGCAGGCGCAAATATTATTATGCCTAATGTAACCGAAACTTTGTACCGGCCTTCCTATCAGTTATACGATAACAAACCATGCACAGACGAAAATGCCGACGACTGCGTTAGCTGTTTGGAAACAAGAATTTTGAATATAGATGAAGAGATTGGCTACGGGGAATGGGGAGACTCCAAGCATTTCGAAAACAAAAAGAATACTTAGCATGGTTGAATATGAATTGTTTTTCCCTATTTACATTATATGAGTGATTTTTATAATAAACTAAATACACTTATTAAATAGGAGGATTAAATGAAGTTTATTTATAACAATCTGCTTTTCGAAGTAATTCTAAATATTGATTTGAACACCGCTATTGCAACATGTACTAATATTCCAATTAATGATTACGCTACTCATTCCAATAAAACCGCACATGTTCATAATTACAAAGATCTTGTAAAGTATTCCGCCGCAGTTCCAATTAATGAAAATAAGCCGATGGGAGAAAAACATTCTGACCTTTTAGAAGGACTGAATTCCCTAAATATTTTTAGCATAATAAAAAGATTAACTTTAGATCTTGATGACAGATGGCGGGGCAATGTTTAATTCACATAAAAAGAGGGACCTTTGTTTGCAAAATCAATTTTAATTGTGGCTGTATGTTTGCCCTTTATACTTTTAGGCCAACCCGAAAATCCAGTTGTGCTAATAAAGACAGAATTGGGAAATATTAAAGCGGAAATATATTTGAATCAAGCCCCCGTTACCGCATCAAATTTTTTGCGCTATGTTAAAGAAAAGAGATACAAAGGGGCACTCTTTTACCGGGTTGTGCGCCAGGATAATCAGCCGAACAATGATGTTAAGATAAAAGTTATTCAAGGGGGATTATTTGAAGAGAGTAAAAATGAACTGCCTCCTATTGTTCATGAATCAACAAAGCAAACGGGAATACTTCATAAGGATGGAACTCTTTCCATGGCTCGTGGTAAAGCAGGAACGGCATCGAGCGAATTTTTTATTTGCATTGACCATCAGCCGGAACTTGATTATGGGGGTAAGAGAAACAAGGATGGAGAGGGCTTTGCCGCGTTCGGAAAAGTGATTGAAGGAATGGATCTGGTTCGAAAAATAAACTCTTTGCCGAATAAAGAACAATATTTAATAGAAAAGATAAAAATTTTGGATGTAACACTTTTTGAAAGTAAAACCAACTAATTGAATATGAGGAGTTTATGAAAAAAGCATTGATCGTGTTAATCTTGTTATTCTTTGCAGCCCAAATTGTTTTTGCACAAAGCAATGATGAATACCTTGCAATTAAAAATGTAATTCAATCTGCTTACATTGATGGCATTCACAATCTTGGCAGCCTTGAAGATATTGAAAAAGGATTTCATCCGGATTTTAATTTGCTTGGTCTTAAGGAAGATAAGCTTACCAAATATGCAATCAAAGATTGGATTGAATCCGTTAAGAAGAAAAAGGAGAGCGGAGTTAAACCGCCGCTAACAACTTGTGAATATGTTAGTATTGATATAACGGGAACAGCGGCAACTGCAAAAATTAGATTATTGCGCGACGGCAAATTAATTTTTACAGATTATCTTTTCCTTTACAAGTTTAGCGACGGCTGGAAAATTGTAAGCAAAATTTATTTTGCACACAAATAAGTTTACTGTTATTGGTCAAATAAATAAAAGAGGCTGCAGACAAAATCTGCAGTCTCTTTATCTTCTAAAACAATATTCACGCGGGGGGATTCCAGGTGCCCGGAGTAAAGTTTTTATGTTCATCTAAATCGCTCTTAATTTCGCGAACAGTTTGAATTGCCTTTTCCATTATCACTCTTAGATTATCCAAGCTAAGTTTGTTCTGCTCTATGTTTGCTGAATCTGGAATTAAATTGTTAGCCCCCAGCAAATCGGAATAAAGGCGGTCTATGTTTTTGATTGTCTTTTCCAAAACTTGTGATTCCATAATGTCTCCAAATCAATTTATCTTATAAACCATTAACAAGAGCAATTCAGTTCAATTAGATGAAAAATATTTTTAAAAATTAAAATCTGTTCCAACATTTTTTTCAACAGCTTTTTGGTAAACATTAAGAGCTGTTGAAACATCCTGGATTGCAAGTCCTACACTTTTAAAAAATGTTATTTCATTCGGGTTTTCTCTTCCCCCTATTTTTTTAGTTATAACATCACCAAGCGAGCCATGAATTTTATCCCAGCTGTATTTGCCCTCGCTAATAGGAATTAAAAACTCTCCGGCTTCCGGTTTGCACGCTTCAACAAGATCGCAAATTACTTTCGATTTTAGAATTGTTTCTGTATCTACCTCTCTCATTGCCGGGGCGTGAGCGCCAATTCCATTTATATGAGTTCCAGGCTTAATCCATTCCCCTTTAATTACCGGGTCTTTTGCACTGGTAATTAAGGTAACAATATCTGCCTCTTCTACCGCCTTTTGAGGATCGTCGTAAATAACAATATCGCACTTAATAATTTCTTTTAAGGAATCGCGGAAGGCCAAACGTTTTTCGTGGGAGTCTATAGAGAACAAAATTAATTTTTCAATTTTCCTAACCCGGTCAACAGCCCATGCATGAGTTCTTGCCATTCCTCCATTTCCGAACAGGGCGTGAACTTTTGATTCCTGACGCGAAATAAATTTTGATGCCAATCCGGCAACCCCGCCGGTTCTCATTGCAGTTAAAAATCCTCCATCCATAATTGATATTGGAGCTCCGGTTTGCTCGTTGAGCAAAAGAATTGTTCCCATTACATTGGGCAAATTATACTTTGTAGGATTTTCTTTATAAACCGTAACTATCTTAGCGCCAAAGGCTCCTATACCTTTTAAATATGCAGGCATAAAAAGAGCAAGCCCATTATGATCTGGGGTTGTAATGGGAGTTCTAGCGGGCATTACAGCTTTTCCGTTCGATAAATCTTCAAATGCTCGTTCGAGTATGGCTATTGTGTCATCCATACTTAGTACTTTCATTACATCATTTTTACTCAATAATTTTGTCATTTTACAATCTCCAAAATTGTTTTAAAAATATATTCCCAGTAATTACAAGATTCGGTATGGCGCTAAGGCAATATAATTTAGCCTTAGTTTTTACAAAACAATTTAATTGTCTAGTTCAGTATCAACATCATGTATCCGCTGCCCTTAATTTTCAATTCCACGGTATCGTTAATAATTTTGTTTGTTTCACCGGTAAAACAATCTTTATAAGAATTCAATTTATATTCGCTGGGAAGATTAATTGAAACTGTCTGCTCATTTTGGTTCTTATTCAAAACAACTAAAATTCTGGAATTCATATCTGAGCGAATAAATGAATAAATATCTTGATTTGCAATTAAGGTAAGAAAATCTCCGTTTCGCAAAGCCGAGTTATTTTTACGAACGTTGACAATTGCGCGAACATCTTCAAGCATTTTTCTTTCATCGGCGGAAAGATCTTTTCCAAAGCGCATCATTCTTCTGTTGTCTGGATCCGAAGCACCGGTCATTCCAAATTCACTTCCATAATAAATTACTGGTATTCCGGGAATGGAATTCATATAAGCGTAATAAAGTTTTGCTTTATTATAATTTTTTGGATTATCAACTTTAGGAGGATTGTTCCATCCCTCTTCGGTTGCACTCCATTGCGAAAGCTCCAAATCTCCATCGGCGAAAGACATGAACCGGTTCTTATCGTGGCTATCCATAATGTTGCCCATTACATTGTTTTCTCCGTAAACCAAAAACGATTTTTTTATTTCGGCATCAAGAACTTTGAACGATATTTTACTATCTAAAAATGTGGGGAGCGCGGTATCGTACAAATTAAAATTGAACTGGGCGCTTAACTGACCATTATTTACATAGGAGTTAATAAGATCGTAGCTTCCAAAAGTCTCTCCAATTTGATAAACTTTTTTTCCTAATGGAATTTCAATTTCTTCTTTAATCTTTTTTGTAAGTGCGCGCCAAAACTCATTTGGTATATGTTTAACCGCGTCTTGACGAAAACCATCGGCCCCGGTTTGCTTTAACCACCAAATAGCATTTGTTGCCTGAAAATTTATAGCCTCCTGCGAAGCAACAAAATTAAATTTTGGAAGATATGGTTCGAACCAGGTTGTTAGGCGGTATTCATCCCAAAGGCGTAAATTTTTTCTTCCGTCCGGCAAATTAAGATTTCCGAACCAAGAGGGATTTTGCTTAAACAAAGGATGCGATTCGTGTACATGATTGGCAACAACATCCAATAGAATTTTAATTCCATGTTTATGGGCAGTTGTTACAAGTGTTTTTAGTTTGTTTAATGTGCCGAACTTTTCTTCTACATCAAACGAATTTACAGGCCAGTAACCATGATAGCCGCTATACCAGCGGTGAGGAGCGGGAGACTCTTTGTAAGCGGTGTTAGGATTATCGTAAACGGGAGAAATCCAAATTGTATTAACGCCAAGAGAATCGAAATAACCTTCGGAAAGTTTTTTAATAATGCCTTCAAAATCTCCTCCCATGTAGTTTGCTTGCGTAAAAAGGGAGTCCTGCACAATGGGCTTGTTCAAAGATTTATCCCCGTCGTTAAAACGGTCTATCATCAAAGAGTAAATAACGGCGTCGTTCCATAAAAAGTTTTTTGAATTTCCGGCAGGCACACCGTCAATCAAATTAAGAGATTGTATGTTTGTTACCATTCCATTTTTGCTTACGGCAAGTCTAACCAGATTTGTCCCTTTCAATTCACTCTTCAAAAAGGTCAATTCTATTTTGCCATTATCTATTTTTATTTTGCTTTGAGGAATTTTAAAATTGTTAAAGAGGGGAATTAAATTTTCGTAGGATATATCGGATCCCTCCTTTTGGTTTTGGTAGATATAAAAGAACTTTACTTTATCCTTTAGAATTTCTTTGCCGCCTACATGCAAAAAAAGTTTTCCCAAATTAGGTTCCGAAACGTTAAATAGGGAATTAAAATCTCCAAAGCCGTTTGGCTTTTTTTCGGGATTGTTCGGATCAACAATTTCTTGGCCGTCTCCAAAGAATTTGTATTCGTATCTACCCGGCTCTAAAGGAACAGATGCTTCGAAGATACCATCTCCATCTTCATCTTTCATTGGCAGGCTGCCTCTATCCCAGCCATTAAAGCTGCCGAACAAAGTAAGCTTACTAAATTGTTTTGTTGGTTTGTACTTAAATGTAAATTTTTGTTGAACACGGGAGCGCACCCCAATGGAATAGGTTTTACTTTTGTAATCAAGGTCAACTAATGTCATTCCCGAAAAATCCATTTTAGGAGTAAAAAATATTTTACCCTTTTTTACATCGAAGTTAACATCAACATGCTTGTTGGGTTTTATTTTTACCTTATAATCCTTAGCGTAAAACAAATCGTTAATTAAAGTGGAATCTGTTTTGCCGGCAACAAGATTAACCGGCTTAATAATATCTTTAATTGCTTGAGCACTTATTTGAACAGAAGAATAAAGAAAAACAATTAACAGCAGTTTTACCAAACGCATTACACACCCTATTAAATTTTGAGTGTAAAATAAAAAATGGAATTGATATATGAAGTAAAAAGAAGTGTTATAATTTTTAAATAGTATCGAGATACTTTTCGAGGGAATCTAAAGAATTGATGTAAGAAACATTTTTGAAGCGGGAAAGTCCTTCGTCTCTTCCATCTGCAAGTGCTTGCCCTCCAACAATAATTTGCTGATGAGGGAACTCATCTTTAATTTCATTAATCAGTTTGGCAAGCCGAACAATATTGATATAAAAACTGCTGGAAATTCCTATTAGGTCGGGCTCTTTTTCTTTGATCATTGCAATAATTTCGCTGTTTGGAATATTGGCTCCCACAAAATAAACGCGCCAACCTATAGCCTCAAGGTATCCGGCAACCATTCTAGCCCCCAGCTCGTGAAACTCCTTATCTATACCGGTTATTATAGCTGTTTTGCCAATTTCTTTTTTAGAGTAGTGAAGTGAAACATATTCAATAAGGCTTTCGGTAATCTTAGATGCAATATGTTCTTCCCCAATTGAACATTTTTCTCTTTCCCACATTTGCCCAATACGGTACATAGAGCGCTGAAAAAGATTTATATAAATATCCTTTATGCAGGCTTCATCCTTCATTATTCCATTAATAATTTGAATGCATTGCTTTTTATCCCCTTCCAAAAGAGAATTTAAATAGTGCAGGTAAACAGCTTCTGAAATCATTTTTGTTCTTGTGTTAATAAGTATCTAAACGCACAAAAAGTAAAAATAATTCCCAATTAGTCAGAAAAAATATAATTGGATAGATTAAATGGATTCTAAATTGTTTCTGGTCTTCTTTTTGTTTATAAGGCGCGCTATACGGTAGCAAGCATAAGCAAAAAACGGGGCAACAATAACATCAATAGTATAATGTACATGCTGTACAAGCACACTTGCGGCAACAAGCACAGTAGCCGCCACAAAAACATACTTCATCTTTTTAGATTTTGAAAGCAATGCGAAGAGAAACATTGTTGATGTATGCCCGGAGAAGAATAAGTCTTTAAGAAGAGTTTCGCCCCCACCAAAAAATTCGATGAATGGATCGGTCAATGGAATAATATGTGGAGGAGGATTTAGAGGAAGGAAATAAATAGTTATTAGCCTTAAAGAAGCAATTAAAGTATATGCTTGAAAGGCAATCAATAATTTCCAGGGAGATTGAGAAATTGAAACCAGCGCAACAATCAATCCCCCATAAATTAAAATAAAAGTCCACCAGGTAACATTAATGGGATTAAACAGAGATAGAAGGGGATCTACAAAAGTAAATCCAACACGCTCTTCATTATAGTCTATAAATTTAGCTAAAAAGAAAAGTGTAAGAGCAAGAAACATTATTGTAATTATAAATCTTACTCTAAAGTTTTTATTGCTTAACGCGTTTTTCCATCTATTTAAGAATTCTTTGAACCGGCTCAATTTATTATTACCTGCTAAATGACGGGCAAAAATATAAATGTATGTTCAAATAGCAAAGCATTAACGGCTAAGTTTTCCAAACAGTTTAAAAAAGAAGGCCATCAGTCTATGTGCGCCATCGGCATTTTTGATAAACATCATTGGGCATCCGTTATGAATAACCAACAATCCTTTCGATTCTCCATATTCTGCAGCCTCTTTAGAATAACTGCCTGCGCCAAATGAATGGTGAAACCAAATTCTTTTTACGCCAAATTCAACCGCCTGTTTAACAACATCCATCGAAGCTTTGGGATTAGTAGAAATAAAAACCGCATCCGCTTTTTTAGGAGTTGCATTTAAGTTAGGATAGCATTTATCCCCTTCGATTGTTTCCGCGTTAGGATTAATAGGATAAACATTATAGCCTGCTTCCTTAAATTTTTTGTAGATGGCATTTCCAACTTCGGTCTTAGGATTTCGCGAAACTCCTGCAATGGCAATATTCTTCTGCGCTAAAAAATCTTCAACTTTTTCTTTGTAAGTCATTATTTGTATTCCGTTTTATTAAACTATCAATTTACCATTCAAAAATAGAAAGGAAAGATTTGTGATGAAACAAAAATTAATTTGCAATTATTTGCCAGCGTTTCATTGTTTGCTATAATTTCCTGGCAATAACAACAGGGGTTTTAAATGTTTGTACGGCTGAAGAATTATCTCCGAAAATCTCGATTAGCAAAATGTATATTCCAATTCTAAGAGGATTGCCCTCATTATCCAGACCATCAAATATAATTGATGAAGAGGAGGCTCGGGATTTATTGTCATCTATAGTTCTTACATGTCTTCCACGGCTGTCAAAAACTGTTATGCGAACCTGTGCAAGTTTATAAGGCAACTCTAAATTGATAACTGAAAAATCTTCGAAGCCATCACTATCCGGAGAAAAAGGATTTGGGGTAATTGATACTTTAGCTTGCTTAGGCACACTTTGGGTAAAAATAGAATTTTGCATTCCCGGTGTACAACCGCCATCCGAAACATTAGTACTCCAGTTAAATTTATCGTTTGAGTTCTGTAATGGATTCAACCGTTCCAAAGATTTACCCTTAGTAATATCGTTGTATTTGTTGTGCCACTCGGGCAAATAGTTTAAGGAATCCAATGTGGTTCTCAAAAGATTTTTAATTACAAGAGTGTTGCCTTCGTTGGATAAGCTAAGAGAATTATTTATGCTAATGAGCATATTGGTCTTATGAATATTGTATGATGAATAAATTGTACTGTCTGAGGCAAGAACAAAATATTGATGAGGTGGAATTTTAAGACTTGATTTGGAAATCTTAATCCTCACTTTGCTTCCTATTTTAAGTTCCATTCCTCCTGCTTGAATGGTATCGTTTGTTGTATTATAGAATTCTAAAAACTCGGCGCTCCCCGCTAACGGCTCATACATAATTTCGTTAATTATTAGAGAGTTTGGTAAAAGCTTTTTAGGATTTGCTGCTGAATTTGGAATTCCGGGGGTTGCACCATAGGGAGAAAATGAAGTTGTCCAGTTAAGACTATCTGTTGATGAATTATAAAATGAAATTCGCTCGAGCGAAAAACCATTACCTCCTCCCCAATTGGATTTGTAAATCATGCTGTCTACAGCAGAAATTCGATAGTCATAAATTATTACTCCATCATTTGTGTTCCCCAAGGTTCCAAATTTACATTGAAAAAACTTCTTTGGAGGAATAAAGGCAAATGAGGAAGTATCTGAAGCTATTACAGTATATTCTCCCGGTAATAAAAGAGAGTTGGGAGATAAAATTTTTGCCTTTGTTGCGGTTACAAAATCGGAAACGGACCAATTGTAAATACTAAGAGGAGTGTTGGAAATATTTACTATCTCTATCCATTCAGGTTCCCCTTTTAAGGGCGCGTACATAACTTCGTTTATAATTACCTGATTGTAAAGCGGAGGGGGCTGCATAATTATAATGGTTCGGTAAGAAATATTGTTCTTGGGATTTTCTTCCTTATCATAATTTAGTTTGGCTATAATAACTTTTGTTGCCGGCATATCTATAAAAAGTTTTGCGTTTAGAGTAACAGAATTGCCTGCCACCAGATTTGGATATTGTTTAGAAAAAAATCTTTCGGAAGATTGGGCGGTGGAGTCATAATTTATATCATCGAATAGTTCTACCGTAAATGCGGAAGCATTAATTTGTCCATAATTTTGGAGGAGTATCTTAATTGTAACAGAATCTTTTGGGCTGGGATTATTGGGTATAATTTCCAATATGCTAATTGCCAAATCGTTTTCGGCGGGGGAAATTGAATTTTTGAGCCCGGGTGTTCCATTCTTACTTAGTGAGTTTTTCCAATTAGATGAGGAGTTGTCTTTGCTCATTATAAATTTTTCATCGGAGTATCCTATTGGATTGTCGGCCGAATACTCGTAGGAATCTATAATATTACCAGCCGCATCCAGCAGACTAATGTTTCTGTTAGTGGTATTTGCCATTCCACTAGAGCCAAATGCCCCATCTGCAATTTTTAGAACAATTGCATTGGGAGGAATAATTTGTTTATACTTTCCGTTTTCATAGTCGTAATCGGATTCAATTATTATTGCAAACTGTCCCGGTTTTAATAGGGTGCCTCCAATAAATGGTGTAATGTTATCTAATGCCGAGGTGTAATATTTTATCTTGAAATCGGAAAGATCAACCGTCCCTATTTTTGATGTGTTATATATTTCTATAAATTCTCCATTGTCTTCTAATGGGTAAAACATTACTTCGGATAATGTAATTGGAGAATTTGTTTGTGGGTTGACATTTGAAGAAAGTAAACAAAGGAATATTGCGATTAATATAGCATGCATTTTCATACTAATCAGCATATTTTATTTTAACTAAATATAGTAATAATAAATAATATTTTATATCATTAAACAGGCATTTAGCTTTTGTGTACAATACAAATCTAAATATTCGTACAAACAATTTTACCAGAGAAATTTATATGAAAGAGAAATTAAAATTTTTTCACATTCTATTTGTAGCCATGGTTGTAATTTTTAGCAGTTGCCAAATTAACGAGCCTATGATGCCTTCTTGGGATATATCGTTAAACCTTCCAATAGCTAAAAAAAATTATACGCTTATGGAGTTGATAGAGAAAAACAATTCCGATCTAAATTATTACAAGGGGGGCGAAAACATAAATCTTCTTTATTATTCAAAAGAAAATATGCTTGATGCAATTAATGTAAAGGACAAATTAAAAGTTGATGGCTTTAGCCAATCTTCAACGGAATTAATTGGTCCTATAAATATTAATCCCGATTCTGTTAGCGCTTCAGTAGGGTTTGAATGGATTGGTGCGGCGGTAACTCCCGGGCAGCAAACACCAATTCCACCAATAGCAGATCAGCAGGTAAAAGTTAACTTAGCACAAATGAATATGTTCAATAGCGTAAAGTTCAGCTCCGGTTCAATTGATCTTTCGGTGTCAAATCAATTTGCTTCCCTTGTTACATTAACAATTTCTAACATGACATTAAAGAATAGTGCAACCGGCGAAGTTGTTGCTCGGTACACTGGTGCAATTTCAATTTTGCCAGGCGAAACAAGAGTAATAAAGAATATTACCCTCTCAACATCGGTAACTGTTAGAAATCTATTGTCTTTTGAATGTTCCATCTCAACAAGCGGCACAAGTAATCCGGTTACAATTCCTGCCTATTCGTTTGGTGTAAAAGCAAAATTGATAAATCCTGTTGTTGTGGAAGCATTTGCAAAAATTCCAGTTCAGGAGCCTTTAGTAATTGAAAACACAATAGCAATAGACGCAGCATCGGCACAGCCTACAAAATTCCAGAATGTAAAAATTGATAACGGGTTAATAAACATTCGTCTGTCAAACAATTTAGATGTAGATGCCGATGTAAATATTATAATTTACAATATGCGGTCTTCGCAGGGAAGTTTATTTAATCAAACCAAATCCATTGCAAGAAAGCAGCAGAATTTTTCCTTCTTATCCAATTTATCTTTGAAGGGATATACATTCGAAAGCTTAAATGGGCAGCCAACAAATCAAGTGAAGTATAAAATTTCAATTACAACCAAAGCAACAGCAGATAATAGAGTGATTAATAGCAATGATGGTGTTGCCGGTTCAATTGATTTTTCGGATTTGACATTGTCCGAATTTTCGGGGCAGCTAAAACCAACCAGTATAACTGCAGAGAGAAGCTCAGTTTCACTAGATCTGAAAGACATTCAAAACAAATTATCTTTTAAGGAAATCAATCTAAAAAATCCTTCGATACAGTTGGTGTTAAATACAACGGCACAATTCGAAATGGGGATAAGCGGCAGAATTGAGGCGAAGAATAATGTTGGAGAACAAGCGGTTTTGGAATTAAACTCCACAACACTAAATTCTACAATAATCTCATCGGCAAACAATGTTCTACAATTAAATAAAGAAAAGCTTAGCGAGTTTTTTAAGAAGTTTACAAAAATGCCCGACTCGCTTATAATATACACCGGAGGTACATTAAATCCCGGATATAAAACCATCAGCATAAAGAGCACAGATCAAATTACCGGAAAAAGTTTTTTTGAGCTTCCTTTGGAATTTGGAATTTCGGATGCAACATTTGAAGATTCGGTTGATGTAGAACTTTCGAGCGATGAGCGGGATAAGATAAAGCAGTTTAATTCAATTGAAACAACAATGAATGTTAGAAACGGTTTGCCGGCCTCAATTTCGTTAACCGGTGAATTATACGATGAAAAAAATGTTTTTCTGGATTTCTTTCCGCACAAGTATTCCGATCAAGAAAATGTTATTTCTATTTCGGGTGCTCCAGCCGATGGAAGCGGCAATGTAATTTTAAAACCCGAGCAAACAATTAAAGTGAAGGTTCTTAAAAGTGAAGCGGAAAAAATATCCAAAGCAAAATACATGAAAATAAAAATTAAGTTAAGCACAACTGCAAACGGCAATACTCCTGTTCGGTTTAAGACAACGGATGATATCCAAATTAACGCTTTTGGTTCTGTTAACTATAGAGTAAAAAATGATAAGGAGAGATAAGATGAATAGGAATATTTTAGCTGTTGTAATATTCTTTTGCTTAGCCACTCAACTTTTGTTCGCTCAAGGTATTGGCTCATCCGGATCTGCAGACGCACGCTCTATGTCTACCGGAAAAACATTTACAGTATCTTCGTTTGGAATATATGCTGCGGGTAAAAATCCTGCTAATCTTTATCAGGATTCAACAAAGCGGGTCGAAATTATTTTGCCAATTCCAATTCCAAATATTTCCGGTTCGATAGGAACCAATTTTTTATCCATAGAAGATTACAATTATTTTTTTGCTACAAAGGTTACAAACACAGATGGATCCACTGAGGGAAGATTGCTAACGGAAGCAGATAAAAACCGTCTTAAAAGTCTTTTCTCGGATGGAGGTACACTAATTTCCGATGTAAGTATTCAGCTGCTAAGTTTATCTATTCAGCCAAGCAGAATGAGAGAAGCATTTGCGTTTACAATTTCGGACCGCATTTCGAGCTTAGTAACATTACCTAAAAGCATAATAGATTTAGGAATAGATGGAAACTTGCCTAATAAGGTTTACAATTTCAGCGATTCCCAGTTTAAAGCATGGTGGCTTCGAAAATACTCTTTAAGTTATTCCCGCGATCTTAAAATCTTTCCAAAGCTGTTTAACAATTTCTATTTTGGTGTTTCGGTAAATCTTGTAAACGGATTTGCATATGCAGGTTTAGATAAGATAAAAACCGAATTAAAAACAGGCAGTCAAAATGTAATTGAAGGTACCGGATCGTTTTTAGCGCTGGCCTCATTTTCTCCATCTTTTAATGTTAAGTACAACTTCGACAAAACGGCAAACCAAAAAGATTTTTCATTCAATCCTTTTCCAACTCCTGCCGGAAGCGGTGTGGGATTCGATTTAGGATTTAATGCCATACTTGGCAAAGTGGTTTCTATTGGCGCATCGCTAACAGATATTGGAAAAATTACTTGGGATAAAAATGCTGCACAGTATTCTTCACAGGCTTCATTTTATCTTGACGATTTAACTGACCAAGCACAGCGTGATACTTTAGTTAACAGGTTAACCGGAAAAGATAACGGTAAGTATATTAGTTCATTTACTACCGAAATGGCAACAGCATTTCATTTTGGAATTGGCTTTCAGATTGAAAAATTGTTTAAAACGTTTGCCGGCAAAATGCTTCTCTCTTTCGATTATCATCAGGGATTTAATGATATGCCGGGAAATAGTAAAACACCACGATTTGGTATTGGTATAGATTGGAATAAGCTAAGCATATTTGCCTTAAGAACAGGATTTGTATTTGGAGGTTACGAAAAATTTGGATGGGGATTGGGATTGGGACTTAACTTTGGTCTGCTCGAAATGAATTTTGGCTCACCTGACTTCCACTATATCCTTTCGCAAAAAACTGCTAAGAGAGTTTCTTTTGCGGTGGACTCGCGCTGGAGATTTTAATTAGTAAGTATTCCACTTAACCGTGGAATACTTTTCTTTTCTTATTAGAACTTCGGCATTCGTCCGAGCAGCAATATTCGTTTTCAACTTTGCATTGGTCACAAGTTATCATTTTAATATTACAAACCTGGTTATGGCAGTTAATATAATATGATGAAGGCTTTCCGCAATAGTAACAGCTTCCAATATGCTTAATTGTTTCATCGCTGTTTGGAGTAACAATTCTTCTCTCATCAAAAACTAAAACGCTGCCCTCCCAAAATTTATTGGGGTATTTGGTAATGTAATTCCAAATTCCCCCATTTACCTGATAAACATCTTTAAATCCTTTTTGAACTAAAAGGGCGGAGGCTTTTTCGCATCTTATTCCACCTGTGCAATAAGTAATAATTGTTTTCTCTTTGTAAGGCTCTAAATCTTCGGCAACTTTTTGCCAATCTCTAAATGTTTCCATTGGGGGAGTAATTGCATTCTTGAATTTTCCAATTGCGCTTTCGTAATTGTTACGAGCATCCACTATTATAAAATCTTTTTCCTCTTCGTAAAATTTATTTAATTCTTCGGGAGAAATTCTTTTAGCAGTATTCACTAAATCTACATTGCCAAAACTTGCATTTACAATTTCTGTTTTAACCCTTACATGAATTTTTTTAAAGGCATGCTCGCCGTAAATATCTTCTTTAAACCAAATGTCACAAAATTCAGGGTAGGAGGTTAATTCCTTTTTGTACTTCTCAATATTTTCTACGGTGCCAGATACCGTTGCGTTAATCCCCTCAGTCGAAATCCAAACACGTCCTTTAATATCGTTGGATTCGCAAAACCGCTGATGATCGTCTCTGAATTTTTGAGGCTCTGAAAAGTTTATATATTTGTAGAAAAGTAAAATTCTGTAGTCCATTTGTCCGCATCTATTTAATTTTGAGTGCAAAGATAATAAAAGGGAATAATATGAGACACTATGTCGTAAATATTGTTTATAAGGTACCACTCGAGCAAATTGAGGCAATTACTCAAATTCACCGGGATTATTTGCAAACAGGATATAAAAAAGGGTTGCTACTTTTATCGGGACCTAAAATTCCAAGAGACGGAGGAATTTTGATTGCTAAGGCGCAATCATTTGAAGAGATTAAAGAGTTTTGCAATAACGATCCCTATGCAATTCATGGCGCGGCAGAGCATCATATAATTGAATTTAGCCCCAAAAGCCATATAGAAATTTTAAGCGATTGGGTAAAGTGAATAAAAGCAATTATTACTTCTACCTATTTTGCCGTATGGTTGTTATATTTGCCCTAAATTTAATAAAGATATTATGACACAACCGAACATTAGTATTGGAATTGTTAGCGCAAAGGAAATAAGCTTTGAATTGTATGGTGAATTTGCTATTGCCGGGGTTGGAAAAAAGTTGAGCGGAAAGTTTAAAGCCAAGATGGCGGATAATTCGATAAAACTTATTTTCGACGGCAAAGAAATTTTATCGAAGAGCGAAATAGTAATTAATCCAATAGATATTGAAACGGAATCTTTTCTTTTAAAAGATGTTGTTATTGGAATTAATTTTCATTGGCAAAAAAAAGAGAAGCAGCGCTTTAGGGGCAAATTGAAATTTATTATCGAAAAGGATTTAATCACCGCGGTAAACATTTTACCCCTTGAAGAATATTTAACAAGTGTAATTTCTTCCGAGATGAGTCCTAATTCTTCTCTGGAACTTTTAAAAGCTCACGCAGTCGTTTCAAGAAGCTGGTTACTAGCTCAGCTTGCAAAGAAAAGTAAGATTAAAAGCTATTCTGTGGAAACCGATACAGAAGAGGAATTAATTAGATGGTACGACAGAGAAGATCATCTTAATTACGATTTTTGCGCCGATGATCATTGCCAAAGGTACCAAGGAATTGGAAGAGTTGTAAACGATCATGCAGTTGCGGCAATTAACGCAACACGAGGCTTGATTTTAATTTACAATAACGAAATTTGCGATACACGTTACAGTAAATGCTGCGGAGGAATTACCGAGTTATTCGAAAATGTTTGGGAAAACACTCCCCATAAATATTTGGAAGTGTTAACGGATTATAAATACGAAAACGAAACCTTCATTAAGGGGTTGACAGAAGAAACATTAGCCGCAAAGTGGATTAAAAGTAACCCTAACGCTTTTTGCAATACTTCAGACGCAAAAATCCTTAAGCAGGTGCTTGTGGATTTTGACCAGTCCACAAAAGATTTTTTTAGATGGAATGTGGAGTATAGCCAGGAAGAAATTTCCAATATCATAAAGGAAAAGAGTGGTTACGATTTTGGAGAGATATTAGATTTAATTCCGGTTGAAAGAGGAACTTCATCCCGCCTAACAAAACTTAAAATTGTTGGTTCAAAAAAAGTAAAAACAATTGGTAAGGAATTAGAAATTAGAAGAACCTTGTCGAAGTCTCACTTATATAGCTCTTCTTTTATTGTAAGCAAAGAAGATATTGTAAATGGAGTACCTCAAAAATTTATTTTAGAAGGAGCCGGTTGGGGACACGGTGTTGGGCTTTGCCAAATTGGTGCGGCAGTAATGGGAGAAATGGGTTATAGCTTCGATGCAATTTTGATGCATTATTTTAGGGGTGCCGCTATACACAAGGGTTATTCATGAAAGTACTTTTTACTTGCCTTTCGCGAAGTTGGGGCGGAATGGAAATGTTTGCAATTGCAACGGTTAAACAATTATTAAGCCGTAATATAGAAACAGAGTTTGTTTGCCCAACAGATTCTCCGCTTCATAAAGAAGCGTTAAAAGAAAATATAATTGTACACACAAATATTTTTAGTAATTATATTAATCCAAGTACAATATTTTTTGTTTACTCTCTTTTGCAAAAGAAAAATTTTGATATCATTGAATGCGGCGGATCTAAAGATTTATGGTTAATAGTACCTGTACTAAAAATGGCCGGTCTAAAAACTCCTCTTTTTCTTTCAAAGCAAATGGGTTCTTCGGTTAATAAAAAAGATTTTCTTCACAAATGGATTTACAACCGGGTTGATATCACCTTTGCAATTAGCACTATGATTAAAAACAATCTGCTGGAAACAACTCCGCAGTCCGAAAATAAAATTAAACTTCTTCACAATTCCGTTAACACAAAGTATTTCAATCCCGCCTTATTCGACCCGAATAAAGTTAGAAACGAATTCAACATAAAAGAGGATAACATTCTAATTGGAATGGTTGCAAGACTTAGCTACGGCAAAGGGCACGAAGAGTTTTTTGCAATGGCTCACCGTGTTATTCAAAAGCATCCAAATCTTCGTTGCTTAATTGTTGGAGAAGCGGCAAAGAACGAAAAAGAATTTGAAATTAAGTTTAAAAAAATGGTTGTGGATTTGGGAATTGAGGATAAAGTTATTTTTGCAGGCTTTAGAAGAGATATTCCTGATATTTTAGCAGCACTTGATGTTTTTGTTTTTCCTTCGCCCGACGAAGCTTTTGGAATTGCTCTTACGGAAGCTCTTAGTATGGGAAAAGCTAATTTGTGCACAAGGGCAGCTGGAGTGCTAGATATTGCGGTAGATAACGAAACCTCTTTTTTATTTGATGTTAGAAACGTTGACCAAATGGTTGAAAAGTTGGAAACGCTTATTGAACAACCTGAATTAAGAAAGCAGATGGGACAAAATGCGCGAAAGCGTGCAATTGAGCATTTTGATATAGAAGTATTTACAGATAAGTTGATTGCACATTTTAAAGATGCTTTACATTAAAAAATATTTTTAGCAAAGAAAATAAATGACATTTCTAAATCCGGCAGTTTTGTTTGGACTTATAGCGGCTGGTATTCCAATTTTACTTCACTTTCTCAATTTACGGAAGCTAAAGAAAATAGAATTCAGCACGCTTGCATTTTTAAAAGAATTGCAGAAAACAAAAATCAGACGAATAAAATTTAAGCAATGGCTTTTGTTAGTGCTGCGTGTGCTTATAATTATATTTTTGGTTACTGCTTTTGCAAGACCAACAATACGTTCGTTCAGCGTTGATGGCTCAAGCTCGGCAAAGACTACCGCAGTTATTGTTATAGATAATACTTTTAGCATGTCTTTGGTTACAGATAAAGGTTCTTATCTTAACAGAGCCAAGCAGGCGGCCAAATCAATTCTAAATAATCTTCAACCTGGGGATGAAGTAATTGTTCTTCCAATTTCATCAGAAAATAACTTATTCTCTACACCTACTTCGAACCTGGCGGAAGCAAAAAAACAAATTGATGATATTGAACCAACTTTTGTTAGCAGTACAACCAACTCTTCTCTCTTAAAGGCATTTCAGTTTCTGTATGCTTCAAAAAATTTTAATAAAGAAGTTTACATACTTACAGACACTCAAGAGGGAATGCTTTACGGCGCAGAAAGTCAACTATCCGGTTTTGGAAAAATAGTGCCCGAAGAAACAAGAATTTATTTGCTTCCTTTTAACGATAAGCAGGCAATTAATCTTGGAGTATCTTTCTTCGAGCCGAATAATCAAATTTTTGAAATTGGGAAGGCAATTAATTTTAATGCCCGTGTAACAAATTATTCAAAGCAGACAGTAAACAATTCCGTAGCTTCTCTTTTTATAAACGGCAAAAGAAGTGCGCAGCAAAACATTTCGTTAGGTGGCGGTGAAACAAAAGCAATTAATTTTGAAGTAGTCTTGCAAGATACCGGGTTAGTGCAGTTTTATGTTGAGTTGGAAGATGACGATATTTTGCACGACAATAAAAGGTTTTATTCGGTATATGTTCCATCCAAGCTTAACCTGTTAATTGTTGCAGATAATTTTAATGATTCGGAATATATTAAGCTTGCTTTAAGTAGTTCCTCTTCTGTTCTTCAAATTTCCGAAAAAACATCTTCACAAATAAGCTCGGTTGAACTGTTAAATTACAATGCTCTGTTTATGATTGGTGCGGATAGAATTAAAGATTTTTCGGCAATTAAAAAATACTTGGAAAACGGAGGAGGTATTTTTGTATCGCCTGGCTCCAAAACAACATTGCAGGAATTTCAAATATTATGTGCACAGCTTAATGTAAGCGTTCCTAATATTTCTGTCGGCAAAATAAATTCTCAGGAAGAAGCTTCGCAATTTGTGCAGGTGGATTTGAACAGTCCATTATTCACAAATATTTATGAAGATAAAAGAAAATCTGAAATTGAATCCCCCGGTGTATATTTCTATTTCAAAATCAATCCCGGCATAAATGGAAGAAAAATTGTTTCGTTAATAGATAATTCGGCGTTCATTTCGGAATATAAAGCTGGTAAAGGAAAGATTGTTCAGCTGGCATCTGCACCGGTTCTAAGTTGGAACAGTTTTCCACTTAAAGCGGTATTCGCTCCATGGATTTCAAAAGTTCTTTATTATTGTTCTGCCAAAGTAATTGAAGATTCCTCATTATTTGCCGGAAACGAAACAACAAGACAAATTTCGGGAGCTGTGGGTAATTTAATTTCTGTTACAAAGCCAAATGAGCAATCGGAATACTTTAATGTAGATTCGTTAACTAACAAAAATTATTTAACCTATTACAACACACAATTAACTGGAACTTACAAAGTTAATAGCTCAGGCAAATTACTGGATTATTTTTCTGTAAATCATAATCCGCAGGAATCTGCAACTCAGCAATATTCATTTTCGGATTTTGAAAAATATCTTAAGCAGATAGAATATAGCGGACGTTTAATTGAATTAAAAGCCGAGGATGATTTCGGCAAGGTTATTTATCAATCCCGTTTTGGTGCAGAGCTTTGGAAATACTGTTTGATAATTGCTCTTTTACTGGCTGTTGCGGAATCGATTATTTCGAGAGCTTCGAAAAAAGATATAGACTAAAAAGAAAGAATATGCACTATGATTGAAATAAAAAGAAATATTAAAGAAAGAGCTATACTAATTGCTCTTTCAACCGGAGATTATTCTAAAGAGCAGGTAGAAGAACATCTTGATGAGTTGGAATTGCTTGCAGATACAGCCGGTGCTATAACGGTTTTTAAAATAATGCAAGAAAGACAAAGACCGGATCCCGCCTTTTATATTGGAAAGGGAAAGGCCGAGGAAATAGCGCAGCTAATAGAATTGAATGATATTCTGCTAATAATTTTTGATGATGATTTGAATCCTACCCAAGTTAGAAATTTGGAAAAACTTTTTGAAAGAAAAGTTTTGGACAGGAGCGGATTGATACTGGATATTTTTGCCTCACACGCAAAAACAAGAGAATCTAAAACTCAAGTTGAACTTGCCCAGCTTCAATATCTTCTTCCTCGGTTAACAAGAGCGTGGACACATCTTTCTAAACAATATGGCGGTATTGGAACAAAGGGACCTGGCGAAACACAAATTGAAACAGACAGACGAATAATTAGAACAAGGATTAGTAAGTTAAAAGAGAATCTTAAAAAAATAGAATCGCAGCAAACAACAAAAAGCGCTGGGCGTAAAGATTTTATTACAGCATCTTTGGTCGGCTATACTAACGCCGGTAAATCAACTTTGCTTAACAGATTAACAAATTCCGATGTACTTGCCGAAGATAAATTATTTGCCACATTAGATTCTACCACAAGATCGTTTAGCCTAAGCAAGGGCAAAAACATAATGATGAGCGATACGGTAGGGTTTATTCGAAAGCTGCCTCACAGCTTGGTTGCTTCTTTCAAAACTACCTTAAACGTTGTTCGTGAAGCAGATATTATTATTCATTTAATAGATGTATCGCATGAATATTTTGAAGATCACATTGCTGTTGTTGAAGAGACTCTAAAAGAACTTAAGTGCGATACAAAAATAAACGTAAAGGTTTTTAATAAAATTGATGCTTTGGAAAACAAAAGCAGAATTAATTATATAACAGAAAAATATCCCGATGCATTGTTCATTTCGGCCGAGCGGGGAATTGGAGTAATTAAACTAAAGCAAACTCTGTTGGAAATTTACGAAGCCAATTACATTACCAGAACAGTAAAGCTGAACCAGAGTGAATCCAAAAAGATTTCCATTATCTATCAATACTCTCAGGTTCTTGAATTAATATACGAAGATGATTCTGTTTGGCTTACCTTTAGAACAAGTTCTGCCAACGATAGTTTAATTAAAAAACTGATTTCCTAAGGAGTAGTTATAATATTGCAATTCATATTAATGCTGCAAAGTGTTAATATGTAAAACTAATAACCTTGATTTGTGGTGGGTTTTACTATAGATTCGCACCAACAAAAAGCATAATTATGAAACAGCATTTCGAGCTTAACCTTAACGCGCTTATGGCAATGCAAATGGCAATGATGGGCATATTTATATTAAATACGAAGGGCAGCCTTGAGTAAAAGAAATACATAAAGATTGTAAGACCCTTCGGTGAAAACTAGAAGGGTTTTTTTTTACAAACAATTGGATTAATAATGAGCATATCCGAAATAGTACTTGAAAAAAGACCGTTTCTTAAAAAAATAAAAATGGACTTTCAATTTGAACTTGAGAGTGGAGAAATATTGCCCGAAGTTACGGTTGCCTACGAAACATACGGCAAACTTAATGCCGAGGGAACAAACGCAATTTTAATTTGCCATGCATTAACCGGAGATGCTCACGCGTCAAGTTACTGCGACGATAAAAATTACACTCATGAAATAGCCCCCGGCTGGTGGGAAGGAGCTATTGGAATTGGAAAAGCATTCGATCCCCAAAAATATTTTATTATCTGCTCTAACATTTTAGGAAGTTGTTACGGTACTACTGGCCCTACAACTATAAATCCTAAAACCGGAAAAATTTATGGTCCGGATTTTCCGCAAATGACTGTTCGGGATGTTGTTCATCTTCAATATAAGTTTTTGAAAAAACTTGGTGTTGAAAAACTAGTTACAATAAGCGGCGGATCTTTGGGAGGTATGCAGGCTTTGGAGTGGGCAATACTTTATCCTTATTTCATGGAAAGCATTATTCCAATTGCAACGGCGGCAAGCCATTCCGCATGGGCTATTGGAATAAACGAGATTCAGCGAAAAGCAATTTATGATGATCCTGTTTACAATAAAGGGCATTACACAAAACAGCCTAGCAACGGATTAGAAACAGCTCGAATGATTGCAATGGTTACTTATAGAACAATGGAAAGCTTTCAGTTGAAATTTGGAAGAAATATTAAGAGCAAAAGTGATGATGAATTAAAGCCATTTTTTCAGGTCGAAAGTTATCTAAGATATCAAGGCGCTAAACTTGTAAACAGATACGATGCCAATACTTATATCTGCATTTCAAAGATGAACGACCTGCACAATGTTGCACGCGGAAGAGGAACAATGGAAGAGGCGCTTGGAATGATAAAAGCAAAAACTCTTTGCATTGGAATTGATACAGACATTTTATATCCGGCAGAAGAGCAGAAAAAAATAGCGAGCTTAATTTCAAATGCGCAGTATGAAGAAATTAAATCTATTCATGGTCACGACGCATTCTTAATTGAATTCGAACAAATGGATACAATACTTAAAAACTTTTTAGCTTCATTGAATTCATAGCTTTTTAAAGCGCTTATAATTAATCTATATTTACATCTATTCTTGCACAAATTATTTTGAACAAACTTTAATTAGGATATACACATGGAAAGAAGCAAATTGATAATTGATGGAAAATCTTTAACTCTCGATAAAATTGAATACTATTTGAATAATAATCCGGTAGTTGAACTGTCGGCAGATTCTAAAAAGAAAGTGAATAAGGCTAGGGCTTTAGTTGAAGAATGGATAAAGCAGGATAAAGTGATTTACGGAGTTACTACCGGCTTTGGCGAATTTGCCAATGTAAAAATTTCACAGGAAGATTCTGCAACGCTTCAGGTAAATTTAATTCGCAGTCACTCAACCGGTGTGGGCGAAAATCTTCCTCCTCACATTGTAAAAATTATGATGCTGTTAAGAGCAAACGCTCTTTCGAGGGGAAATTCAGGAATTCGACTTGAGACAATTGAACTGCTTTTATCTATGATAAATAACAATATCATTCCGGTTATTCCTTCGCAAGGTTCTGTAGGCTCAAGCGGAGATTTAGCGCCCCTATCTCATTTAGTTTTGGCTATGATTGGAGAGGGAGAAGTTCAGATTGTTAAAGATGTGCTGGATGAGAAATCGAAAAACTCTAAAATATATTCGTCAAAAAGCATCCTTAAAAAATTTGGATTAAATCCGGTTACACTTTCTTCTAAAGAGGGAATTGCTTTAATAAACGGCACACAAATGATGACTGCATTTGCATCCTACATTTGTATAAATGCAAAAAAGCTAATTAAGATGGCAGATATTTCCGGAGCTCTTTCTAACGAAGCATTGCGTGGTACTGATAATGCATACGATTTGCGCATTCATAATCTTCGTCCATTCCTAGGGCAAATTAACACGGCAAAAAATTTATTGGCTCTTCTTCACAAAAGCGGTATCCGAAAATCGCATCTTACAAACGATCCTCGCGTGCAAGATTCATATTCACTTAGATGCATGCCGCAGATTCATGGCGCCAGCCGCGATACAATAGATTATGTTTGTTCCAAAGTTGAAATTGAGTTGAATTCTGTAAACGACAATCCATTGATTTTTCCCGAGCAGGGAGATCATCGCGAAGGGGGAAATTTCCATGGGCAGCCAATGGCTTTAGTAATGGATTTTATGGCAATTGCACTTTCGGAACTTGCAAGTGTTGCCGAGAGAAGAATTGAAAGATTAGTTAATGGTTCATTAAGCCAGCTTCCCCGCTTTTTAACAACAGGCGGAGGATTAAACTCGGGATTTATGATTGCGCAATACACAGCAGCCGCATTGGTTTCCGAAAATAAAGTTCTTTCGCATCCTGCAAGTGTGGATTCTATTCCAACATCTGCTAATCAAGAGGATCATAATTCAATGGGGTCAATAGCCAGCCGTAAATGCCATCAAGTTCTTCGAAACGTTCAAACGGTTATTGCAATAGAAATGTTAACAGCAGCTCAAGGTGTAGAATTCTTAAAGCCATTGAAATGCGGCAAAGGTACATCAATTGCTTATAAGGAAATTAGAAAGGTTGTTCTTCCTTTAAAACAAGATAGAATTCTTTATAAAGATATAAATAAAGTTTTGGATCTAGTTATTAAAGGAAAGGTTCTAGAATCCGTAGAAAAATTTGTAAAGCTAAAATAATTTCTTAAAGAATTATAAAAATATTATTCAGTGCCGGAAGTTTTATTGCCCGGGGAATTCTCCTCGGGTTTTTTATATAAACTCACACGCCCTAACCGTTCCTTTCGGTCTATCCATTTATCAATCTTAGCAACAAGTAATCCAAATAGCCCAATTCCAATAATTACCAAGATAGTTACAAAAATAAATACAATTGTGTAAAGACTCATCTTAAATCCGTTTTCAAATTAGACGTACCAAAAGTAAAATAATTTGATAAACTTTTTCTCTTTAAATTATTATGTTACCATTGAATTCACATAAAATTAGGAGAAAGTAATGGCCGTTATCCTTAATGGAAAAGAATTAACAATTGAAGAAGTTGTACGAGTAGCCCGCCATAACGAAAAAGTTGAACTCCACCCAGACGCACTCCAAAGAATTAAAGTTTGTAGAGCCATGCTCGAAGAAAAAATTCAAGCTAAAGAAATAATGTATGGTGTTAATACCGGAATTGGTGAATTTTCGGAAATTGTTTTGAACGATGACCAGGTAAAAGAATTTCAAAAATATCTTATTTATAATCATGCTGCTGGAATTGGTGATCCGGCACCTATTGAATATGTTAGAGGTGCAATGACAGGAAGAATAAATGTTCATGCAAACGGCATGTCCGGTATTCGTCCCGAAATTACGCTTACTCTTGTTGAAATGCTTAACAAAGGAGTAACTCCTTTTGTATGTCAAAAAGGTTCTGTAGGCGCTTGCGGAGATTTGGCACCAATGAGTCAAATAGCATTACTATTAATGGGGGAAGGGGATGCTTATTATAATGGTGAATTGCTTCCAGGAAGAATTGCTTTTGAGAAGGCTGGAATTACAATTCCAGGATTACAAGCCCGCGACGGATTAGGAACAATTAACGGATCGAATTTATTAACGGCAATGAGCGCAATTCATCTTTATGACATTAACAGATGGTTAAAGCAAACAGAAATTGCATGCGCAATGTCTTTAGAAGCTTTGTTCGCAAATTTAAAACCTTATGATGTGCGGCTTCATCAAGTAAGAGGATTTGCCGGAGCAGTTAGAAGTGCAAACGCAATTTTAAAATGCATTACCGGAAGCGATCTTCAAACCGGAAAGCTAAAAACAAAAGTTCAGGATGCTTATTCAATGCGCTCTTCGCCCCAAGTTATTGGCGCGGCACACGATGCAGTTGCATATGCAAAAGAGCAGGTTGAAACAGAATTAAATGGTGTTGGAGATAATCCAATATTTATGCCTCAGTTTAAGTTAACACTTACCGGCGCAAATTTTCAGGGCACTCCTGTAAGTTTGCCAATGGATATGGTTGGGGCGGCCGTTACAATGGTTAGTGTGCTTTCGGAAAGAAGATTAAATAGATTACTTAACCCCGCATTGAGTGTTGGTCTGCCTGAATTTTTAACCAAAGGTGCGGGAATGTTTTCGGGATTGATGTTGAGTCAATATACAGCAGATACATTAATAGCAGAACAAAGAATACTTTGTATGCCGGCATCAATTCAATCTATTCCTGCAGCTGCAGATCAGGAAGATTTTGTGTCGATGGGAATGAATACTGCAATTAAGAATGGTCAAATTTTAGATAACGCATATGGCATATTGGGTATAGAGTTTATTGCAGCAGCACAGGCATTGGATTTTAGAAATTTTACGAATGGAAATGGAGTAACTAAAGCTCGCGAAGTAGTTCGTAAACATGTTGAACATCTTGATATAGACAGACCGCTGTTTCCGGATCATACAAAAATGAAAGCGGTTGTAAAAAGCTGCGAAATATTAGAAGCAGTAGAAAAAGAAATTGGAAGCATTGAATAATCAAATTAATGAAAGGAGGAGTAGTATGAAAAAACTAATACCCTTAATTGTATTCTTTATTCTTTTTTCAATCACTTTATCTGCACAAATGAAAGTTCAAACAGGCACCTATTTAGCAGATAACAGAATTTCCAATTATTCATTGGCTTACGGAGGAGAACTTGAAAGAACTCACGAAATATTTGTGCGCTTTCAAAAGCCATATCTTGAAAAACCGGAGATAATAACTAGCGTTACTGTTTACGACGGCAGCCGCGATTCCAATACCCGATTTGAAATAAAGACCAAAGATGTTTCAAAGACAGGGTTTACTATTGTTGCAAGAACTTGGGGCGGAACAAAGATTTTTGCAATTGGAGGAACTTGGATGGCAATAGGCAATTAATTATTTCATTATAGGGGATGCCGGTATTTAAAACGGCATCCTATTTAATTGCTAAGCTCAAATGGTTTTGATATCGATACGGTCTTGTTATTAAAATTATCTGTTACCTTAATGGTAATTGTATATAGACCAACAGCATATTCCGAATTTAACTGCAGTTGAATATTAATGGGAACATCCAATACTTTTTCCTTGTTGGTTTGATCTATGAGACCATCCTGCACTCCATAAAGTGTTTTGCCATCGGGAGTTTTAATATCCAATTCGTACGAAAGTTTTGTTATAAAATTTCCATTCCGCTCACTTTGAACAAATCCTTTTGCCTGACATGAAATGTTTAATTCCCAGCCTGAATCCAAAGAATACGCAAAAGCCTCCGGGCTAAAGAGTTCAAATTTTTCTTCTTCGCTCGAGCAAGCTGTCCAAAGAAGAATTGTCATAAGGAGATAATAATTTATTTTCATGTCATCTAAAAAAGATAAAAAAAATACCCCGACAAAATGCCGGGGTAAAATAAGAATTGTTGATATGCTAGTTATTCTTTTTAAACTCATTCATAAAGTCAACAAGAGCTTCAACACCAGCTTTTGGGAAAGCATTATAAATTGAAGCACGAATTCCGCCAACAGATCTGTGACCTTTTAATCCACTAAAACCTTTTGCCGAAGCTTCTTTAATAAACTTTTCTTCTAACTGTTCGTTAGGTAAACGGTAAGTAACATTCATTAAAGAACGGTCTTCTTTAACTGTGGTGCCTTTGTAATATCCGTCGCTTGCGTCAATAAAGTTGTAAAGAATATCAGCCTTATCCACATTGCGCTGATACATTACATCCAAACCGCCCATGTTAAGAAGCCATTTGAATACTAATCCGGCAATGTAAATTCCAAATGTAGTTGGTGTATTGTACATTGTTTCGTTTTCGGCATGAATCTTATAATTCATGTAGGTGTGTAATGAATCGGAACTTCTTGCCAATAAATCTTTCTTCATAATTACAACAGTTACACCGCTAGGTCCAATATTTTTTTGAGCGCCGGCGTAAATGATACCATACTTGTTAATATCAATTTTCTTGTGAAGAAAATCTGAAGAAGCATCGCAAACTAAAGGAACATTTCCAACTTCAGGTTCTGTTCTAAATTCGGTTCCAAAAATTGTATTGTTGGAGGTAAAATGAACATAAGATGCTTCCGGATCTAATTTTAATTCCGATTGTTTTGGAATGCGATTATAATTGTCCACTTTTGTTGTTGCAGCAATATTAACAGTTCCAACACGCTTAGCTTCTTTAACTGCTTTTTCGGCCCAGGCTCCGGTTACAATGTAATCTGCTTTGTTGTTTGGAGGCATAATATTCAAAGGAACCATCGAAAATTGTAATGTGGCTCCTCCTTGTAAAAACAGAATAGTATAGGTGTCATCAATATTCAAAAGCTTTCTTAAATCGGCATCTGCATCTTTAATAATACCGTCAAAAATCTTTCCACGATGACTCATTTCCATTACACTCATTCCGCTTCCTTTGTAGGAGTAAAGATCTTTCTGCGCTTCAAGTAATACTTCTTCTGGAAGAATTGCCGGTCCGGCACTAAGGTTATAGATACGTTTTTCCATTTCTCATTCCTCTATTTAGATTAATTTGTGCATACGAAACATATATTATTTTTTATATTTGCTCAAATAACTTGTTCGGTTCCAATTGGCAATGTAAAGCTAAAAACAGACCCTTTGTTTAGAGTACTTGAAACGAATATTTCACCCCCATTTAATTCAACTAAATCCTGCGAAATTATTAATCCCAATCCGGTTCCTTTTTCGTTGCCGGTTCCCCTGGAAGAATACTTGGAATCAATCTTGAATAGAAGCTTTAATTTATCTGCAGGAATACCAACTCCATTATCTTCAATAGAAATTTTTATTTTGTCTTTTAGTATTTCGGAATAAACTCTAACGCGTCCACCTTCGTTTGTGAACTTAATGCCATTCGACAAAAAATTAAGTACAACAGAATGAATCATTTGCTGGTCGGCATACACAAATAAAGATTCTTCTATATCACATTCCAATTTTATTTTTTTCTTTTCGGCATTAGGGTTCAACAACATAAAGCAATAAATTATTTCTTCACGGATATCGAAGTTATACGGTTTGTATTCTATTCTTTTTGCGTTAATTCTGGACCAGTCAAGTAGATTTTCGATAAGGGTATAGATATCTCTAACAGATTTAGAAATCTTTTTAAGATAATCAATTCTCTCATCTTCGGTAAGTTCGTTATAGCTTTCGCTAAGAATTTCGGACATTCCCTTCAATCCATAAAAAGGACTTTTTAAATCGTGCGAAATTATCGAGAAAAATTTGTCTCGGGTAATAATAGCATTTTCCAGTTCAGTTGTTTTTTGAGCTCTTTCAATATTTGTTTCTTCCAAACTGTTTTTTTGTTTTCGAACCATTCTGTATTTCAATAAAACAAGAAAAAGAACAGAGGCAAAGAATAAACCTGCAACCATCAATAATAAATTTTTACTCTGCTCTTTCTCTACTTCCAATGATTTTATCTTCAGTTCATTTTGCTTCGATTCAAGGTCGTACACAACGGCAATTTCGGCAGTTTTTTCAATTGCATCATTTGATTGTAAAGAGTCTTGTATTTGCGAATGCTTAAGCAGGTTTTGGTAAGCCTCTTTTGTTCTTCCAACAGCAAAATCGTTAGAAGCCAGCTCTTTATACACAATTGCTTTAAGAACTTTACTCTTTATCTCTTCGGCGCTTTGTAAAGCTTCTGTCAAATAATTTATTACTTTATTGTAATCGTTCTTTTTTTTGTAAACCATGCTAAGATTAATAAGAGTAGTAGCAATGGCGTATTTATCTTTTAAAGCATATCTAATTTCAAGCGCTTGATTGTAACGGTCGAGAGCTAAGTTCAAATTGTCTTGCGCTAAAAGAATATCCCCAATATCATTGAGCGAAAAAGCCATTCCGGATTTATCGCCCGCTTTTGTTTTTACCCCAAGTGATTGCTCTTGAAATTGCAGTGCTTTTTGATATTCTCTTTTTTTGTAGTAGCTAACACCCAAATTATTTAACACACGGCCTAAAACATATCCGTCGTTCATCTTTTTTGCCTGAGGCAATACACGAAGAGAATATTCAATTGATTTGTCTACATTATTCATTTCGTTATATACAAAAGCAATATTGTTCAAAGTCTTACATATTTCAAAGGTATCCCCAATCTCTTCCCTAATTTTAAGAGATTTAAAAAACAGATCGAGCGCTCTAGCATAGTCGCTCCATTTCCAATGAATTAACCCCATATTGCTAAGTGCTTCGGCAGAATAAGTCTTATCGTTTAATCTTTCGGCAAGATTAAACGCTTTGCGGTAATATTTAAAAGCTTCAATAAATTCGTTGCGCCGCCAGAAAATTAATCCAGTATTGTTTAGCACCGAAAGAATTTCTTTCTCCTCATTTTCCTCTTTAAGAATTTTGTATGCTAATAAGTTTAGATCTTTCGATTTATCCAGATCGTTTTCCAAATAAAATGAAAAGGCAATATTCTTAAGAGAAACTGCTTCACCAACTTTATAGTTATTGCTCTTGGAAAGTTTTAGAGCTTCTTCGGCATATGTACGGGATTTATTAAGCGAGATTCTGTTATTTAGAACTGATAGTTGGTTTAAAATATCTACACGTTCGTTTCCAACTGCCTTGCTTAATCTTTTCTCTAGCTGTTCAACTAAATTGGATTGGGCAAAAACATTGGATAGTAATAAAAATGCCGCTATAACCAAATAGCAATAGCGGCGTATTAAATTGCAAAAATACTTTTTACTGGTCGATATTTTTAACCCATTACTAAATAACATGAACTAATAATCCGTCCCTTAACTTTGGTTCGAACCATGTAGATTTTGGAGGCATAATTTCTCCAGCATCGGAGATGCTAATTAAATCATCTAATGAAACAGGGTACATCGAAAATGCTACTTCGTCTTTTCCGGTATCTACTAATTTTTCCAATTCTTCTGTTCCTCTTATTCCACCAATAAAATCAACGTTGGTATCGGTTCTTGGATCTACAATTCCCAAAATTGGATTTAGAATATAGTTCTGAAGCAGACTAACATCAAGATTATCTCCAATTGTTTCGCCCGGTTTTACATTGCTGTTTGGTGTAAGTAAAGACCAGCTCTTATTTAAATACATACAAATTGTTCTCTTGGCAACTGGATTTGGAGAAGCAGCTTTTTCGATTGTAAAATTTAATTTTACTTTCTCTAAGAATTCTTCTTTACTCATTTTCAAATTGTGTACAACTCTGTTATAAGGCATAATTCTTAACTGTTCGGCAGGAAATAGAACAGCAAGAAAATAATTATACTCTTCGGAACCAGAATGATTTTTATTCTTTTCCATTTTAACTTTTTGAGCGCGGCTTGCGCTGGCTGCTCTATGATGGCCATCTGCAATATAAAGGTTTGCAACATTTTTAATTTGGCTTACAATAACTTCTTCCGAAGCTTTATCCATAATCCAAATTGTATGTTTTATTCCATCTTCTGCAGTAAAATCGTAAATGGGTTCATTCTTTTTCATTGTATCATTTACAAGTTCATCTACCTTTGCAACAGCTTTGTAAGTTAAGAACACGGGACCTGTTTGGGCTTCGGTTGTAATAATATGATTTGTTCGGTCGTCCTCTTTTACTTTGCGTGTCTTTTCGTGTTTCTTAATTACATCGTTATTATAGTCATCTACGGAAAAAGTTGCTGCAATTCCAACCTGCGTGTTGCTTCCCATTGTAAGCTTGTAAATATAAAGATTGGCTTCGTTGTCTTGATTTAAAGGAGCTTCCTGTTTTAGTCTTTCGAAATTGAATTTTGCCTTCTGGTAAACATCACTGGAATAGGAATCTGTATTTGCGGGTAATTCAATTTCGGAACGTGTTACACGTAAAAAACTAAGTGGGTTGCCTTTTGCCAATTCAGCGGATTCTTCTTTATTAACAACATCATAAGGAACACTTGCTACCAAATGAGCAACTTTAGGTTCTGGTCTAAATGCTTTAAAAGGGCGTATGATTGCCATATATACTCCATTGTTTTCAAAAAATTATCGGTCAAAATTAGCACTAAAAGGTATGATTCCAAAATCTATTTGAACTGAATTGAGGTGTGAAAAATGAATTTTTGTAAAGGCCCCATAATTCAATTTAAATTATGGGGCTTTAGTGAAAAGCTATTTAATCATCGATATCATAACACCAATTTCTTCAACCATTTTATTTGCATCTCCGCCAAAGCCAACGCTCTTAAAACGAATGAACCCGTTTTTATCAATAATAAATTTTGTTGGTATGCCCGAAACTTTATAGGCGGTGATTACTTCATTTTTCTCATCCATTAAAACGTGGAAAGGGTAGTTATTCTTTTTAATAAAATCTGCAGCATTTTGTTTTTTATTTTCAACATTTTCCCAAGTGTTTACAAATAGAAAAGCAACGGATCCATCCTTTGTATATTTTTCAACAGCTTTTTGCATTCCCGGAAAAGAAGAAAGGCAGGGACCGCACCATGTTGCCCAAAAATCTACAATTACGGTTTTACCTTTAAAATCTGCCAGCGATACAGATTTTCCATCAAGATCAAGTAAAGTAAATTGAGGAGCTGCTTCGTTTATGATTTCCTTTTTTAATTCTTCCGTCTTTCTTGCCAGAGCCTGCTTTTCAAATTTTTCGAAATACTTTTCAAAACTATTTTCTACTCCACCGGTCTTTACAAACAGATCCTTTAACATCTCCCTCATTTTTTCGGAACCGGTTCCTTCAACAATATATTTTTCGATATTGCTCTGTGCCTCTTTTAATTTTCCATTTGCAATTAATGCCTGAACGAATCTTTCATTAGTATCGCTCTCTTTTTCTAATGCTAACTTTGCCGCAGTTTCTAGAGCTGCTAGAGCGTCCTCGTTTTTGTTCAGCTTAAGAAGAATAGCTCCATAAGTATCTAAGTTTGCTCCTAAAGCTTGTTCATTATTTTTTTTGAATTCGGCATTAGACATATAGAATGGAGTCTTAATTGATGGACTTTCAACTTCTTTTTTACTCAGTTCAACAGCTTTTGCAGATAAGCCGAGAGCAATAAACAAATCGCCCCCTTTTTCGTACATGGCCCAAGCAATAGAATTATAATTGTTGTGCTTAGGATTTTTGATCTTGGTTTCAAGATATTCTTTGGACTTATCGAATTGCAACGCTTTGTTAAATTCGGTTAGTATAGAATTTTGAAAATATGGCAAATAAATACTCTCTTTAAACTTGGCCTGGAAATCATCCACAAATTTAACTTTTGCTTCCAAATCTTTTATTGCTCTAAACTCCTGATACTTTTGCATTTGCGCAGTTGTACCTAAAGGAAATTTTTCTTCCAATGTTTTTTTGAATGGGGCTGCTTTATCTGCAGCCTTTACTCTAGCATACCAATTAATAATGGTATTTAATTCTACCTCTGTTAATACGTTGGGATCTGTAAAGCTTTGGAGCTCTGCTAATATTAATTCATTTCCTTTTTCTTTTAACACACCGCTTATTGCAGACAAATAGTAAGAGATATATTCCCGTTTCAAATTTGGGTTATCATCTAAATCGTTTTTTACAGCATCAAAAGTCTTTTCTTTTTCAACTTGCAATTCCATCATATCGGAATACATAATTTGAGAAAGGCCAATACTGGCTGCGGTTCCCGGTATTGCTTTGCCATCTTTTCCTAATGCGTTAACTAAATATCCTTTTTTACTGTTGTCATCTTTTTTTCCATTTCCGGTAAAGACTAGGATTGCGCATTTTGAAGTATCTGCCATTACAAAACTGCCTTGCCAGTCCTTGCCGTTTTGAATCATTGCAACTTCATCTGTAGAACTTAGTACAAGACCAATTTGGCGAACAATCATTTTAATTTCTTTTCCCGAGGCAAGATGCGCCGGAGGAGTATATGTAACCATTACAGACATTCCCGCTATTGGATTGTTGGGAGTTGTAATTACTTTTCCATTGGCTTGCGCAAAAACCGAAACCGTAATAAGTACAAACAGTGCAACTAAAGTTATTCTTTTCATACACTATCCATTTTTGTGTTGGTTAAAAATATACAGACAAACCTGTAAAGACAAACCATTAATTATTCATCCCTAGGACGAATAACAAAAAACTGGAATTCTGTTCACCCCAAATGGATAAGCTTTCTTCGTCGGTAATTTTAATGGCATCTCCACTATTCAATATATAGTTGTTCACTTTTAACTTCCCATCAATTAAATGCAAATACACTCCATAATTGTTTGGAATTGGCAGAGTTAATTGCTTGCCTTCTTCCAAATCCGATATATAAAGTTTTACATCCTGATTAATAAAAATAACCGCGTCATTTACATTCCCGCTTGCAACCAAAAGAAGCTTATTCTTTTTATCTTCCAAAGAATATTGCATCTCTTCATAGGAGGGTTTTAATCCAGTTTGATTGGGGATAATCCATATTTGCAAAAGTTTTAAAATTTCTTTGTCGGATGCATTAAACTCCGAGTGGTAAATTCCTTTGCCTGCACTCATTTTTTGAACTTCACCAACTCGAATAATGCCATTTCCTCCGGAACTGTCTTGATGCGCAACCGCTCCTTGAGTTACAATAGTAACTATTTCCATATCCTTATGAGGATGAGTAGGAAAGCCGGCTCCCGGGTTAACTATATCGTCGTTAATTACCCGTAATGGGCCAAAACCCATGTTGTTGGGATTGTAGTAATTGCCAAACGAAAAACTATGATAACTTTCCAACCAATCTATTTTTGTTTTTCCCCTCTCCGTTGATTTTAAGATGCTAACCATTGCTGCTCCTTTTGATTTTTAATAAATCATTTTATTACTAAATAGTATATTACGAACTAGTAATAATAACACAAAAAAATTATTTAAAGTTTATTAACGGCCAGACCAAGTTTTTTTAATAGATCTCCCAAAGTCTTCTGCTCTTCGGCAGAAAGAACTCCCATAAGTCTAGAAATTTTTTCGGCATGAATTTTAAACACTTCCTCAAAAAACTCTTTTCCCTTTTCGGTCAACTGAACATCAATTGCTCGCCGGTCCTCTTTGCTGGGAACTCTTTCAATATATCCCAGCTTTTCGGTATTATCTAAAACCAGGGTCATGTTTCCGCCGCTAACCAGCATCTTATTGCATATCTCTCCTACTTTAAGAGGTCCCAGATGCCCCAGAACTTCTATAACTGCAAATTGCGGCTGTGTAAGGCCAAATTCCTTTATTCCTATATTAGATTTTTTTTCGAAAGTGGAGTATGCGCGTGCAAGCTTTACCCATGTTGATAAAGCTAAATCTGTCTTTTTACCATATTTCTTTGTGGTCTTCAAATCAAAGGACTTTCTTTTATTTCTAAATCAAAATATATCATAAAAACAATCTTGTCAAGACTAATAAAGAATACTAAATTTGCGTCAAAGAAAGGATGTTTAATGGCTCTTACAGAAACTAAATTATTCACTCCGCAGGAAGCAAGGCGAACTCTTCCTTTGGTAAAAAAAATTGTGAAAGACATTTTAGATTACGCTAATCAAATTAAGGCAATCTCGGATTCTCTTGGAGGGCAAATTGAAGAGAGTGAAGAGGTGCGGTCTCTTACGCGCGACATCGAAGGTTTTATGAAAGAGCTGGAAGAGTTAGGTTGTTTTTACAAAGACTGGAACTTCCAAATTGGACTAGTTGATTTCCCCTCATTAATTGGAGGGCGCGAAGTACTTCTTTGCTGGCGCAGTGACGAAGAGGATATACGCTACTATCATGGTCTCCTTGAAGGATATGCCGGAAGAAAACCTATTCCCGGTGAATATTTATAGCCGCAAATCAATTGTGTATAAAATCAACTTGCGGCATTAAATTATTTCGACTCTTCAATTCTGTATGTATGAGTAATCTCGATGGATTTTTGCAGCATTGCGGTAACGCTGCAATATGTTTTTTGCGATAACTCAATAGCTCGTTCAACTGCATCTACTGGAATATTTTTTCCGTAAAAAACATATTCCAAATTAATTTTTGTAAACACTTGAGGGTGCGCTTCTTGAACATCGGCACTTAAATTCATCTCGAATCCATCAAGCTTTATTTTCTTCTTCTGCAGTATTGTTGCAACATCACTTCCTGTGCAGCCGCCAAGAGCAAGCAGCAATAATTCTTTAGGTCTTATTCCAGCGTCACTTCCTCCAAATGCTTCCGGTCCATCCATTGTTACCCAATGATTTGAATCGGATTTGCCCATAAAGGTCACTCCCTGAATATGCTTTACAACTGCTTTTTTTACTGCCATAGTAACTCCAATTTTTATAATGTTAGATGTATTTATAATAAAACAGATTCAAAACTATTTTATGAAAAAGATATAGAACAAGAGACAGCAATGTAAAAAATGAGCGCAATTGAAACAGCAAGTAAAAAGTAAACTAATACATAATTGAATTTGCTTATTATTGTAAGTAACAAAAAACAATTTATACTTTAGAACAAATAAAAAATATGGATTCGTTATGAAGCAAGCAACAATTAGTAAACAGATAGATATTTTTGGTTTTCCAATGGATTTAGGAGCAGGACGAAGGGGAGTAGATATGGGCCCCTCGGCATTAAGAATTGCGGGAATTGAAAATGAATTACGCAAGTTGGGATACATAGTTACAGATCACGGGGATGTATTTATTAAAAACCAGGAAAGGCAGTTAATCAAGAATCCAAAACTAAAGTATCTAGAAGAAATTCAGCGCACTACTGAACTGCTTGCGAAGAAAGTTGAAAAGTCTTTAGATGCAGGAAATTTTCCTCTATGCTTGGGAGGAGATCATTCCATGGCCATTGGCACATTAGCTGGAATTGCGGCTCATTGCAAAAAGAACAAGAAGGAACTTGGTCTAATTTGGATTGATGCACATGCGGATATGAATACAGAAGAAACGACCCCCTCCGGAAATATTCATGGAATGAGTGTTGCCGCCTCGTTGGGAATTGGTAGTGAAGCACTTACAAACATCCATGGATTTTCAAGAAAAGTTAAGCCACAAAATGTTGCCTTGATTGGAATTAGAAGTCTTGATAGAAAAGAAAAAGAAACTATTAAAAATCTTTCGCTAAAGACATACACAATGACCGAGATAGACCGGAAGGGAATTAATTACATAATTAACAAAGTTCTAAAGGATCTTAAAAACCGGGTTGATCATATTCACGTTAGTTTTGATGTTGACAGCATTGACCCAAATTTTGCCCCTGGAGTTGGAACACCTGTTAGCGGAGGACTTAATTACAGAGAAGCCCATTTAATTATGGAAACTCTTGCTGAATGTGGCTGCATGTCTTCGTTAGAAGTAGCCGAAGTGAATCCTATATTAGATAATAAAAACAGTAGTGCCGTATTAACAACAGAATTGGTAGCATCGAGCTTGGGGTTACGAATTTTATAACTTGTCAACCATTTTCGTTTGTTAGACGGGCAATTTGTAGCAAATAAAATCTAAGCAAATCCTGCTGTTTTGGCGATAATGGCTGTTCCTCAATTTTTATAATTTGCTCCACCTCTTTCAAAGCTTTTATAATGCTAATAGGAACCTCAATCATTCCTTGCGAAATGGAGGAAAGGTACTCAACTGCCGAAAAGAGAAACTGCTGCATATTATCATCAGGCTGCATTTTACTTAGCCCCTGCAAACGCGCAATAGATTTAACACGTTTGTTTACAAACATGTTTTCTTTAACAGGCGCATTTAGTGATAGCGAGTTTATAGCAATGGCAAGTTCAACAAAACTTTCAACCCTTTGATACACCGGTCTTTCTAGCAATTCCCAAATTCCCTTACGAAACTGTTTAACTTGAGCAGGTAAAGTAAGAAGGCTGGCAATCTGGTTTGTCCATTCATTGTCAACAGTGCCTTCAATAAGTTTAAGCACATTATCCAAATTCGTATTAAAAAGATCGGGCTGCATTAACACTGCTATTTCGGGTCGAAGAGTGGGAAGCAGATTAGGAATAAATTCATTGCCCTCAAAAAAATCCGCAACATTTAATCCGTTCCTTCTAATAAGCTCTCGTTTAAAGAGTATTAAATATTTTTCAAATGAATCAACATCCTCGTGCAGAGCAATTAAGGATGAATTGCCTGCTGGAAAAGCTTTTTCAATTTTTTTAAGATATGTCAGTTCTACATCATGATAAAGTTGTAGGGATAAAAGAATTTCGTAAACAGGAAGATTGGGAAGAACTCTATCGATAATTAATGAATATGAATCTCCCTCGGGATATTGATTTTGCGAAAATCTGTTAAGAGCCCGGAACAGTCCGGTAGTCAATTGATTTATTCCAAGAATTGTTGTTTGAGCCTGGTTATGAGAAATAGCACGCAATAAACTTCCATATTTCGAAAGAGGAATTGTCTCGGAAATCTTTTCGAGTATTTGATGACCGGCTTTATTGTTTGAGTTTTGAACAGGCCGTACTGTTGGACGGTCGCGGAGCTGAGGAGTAGATCTTCCAATAAAATAGGAGATTATGTGAATACCAACAACATCTTCTTCTCGTCCGTACAAAATTTGTCTAAAATTTTCAGTTAATAAATTAAGGAACTCATCATAAATTTTATCCTTTCGGCCTATTGTTAATCTTTCCAATTCCTGCAGACCTCGGGATTTAAATTGAAGACGAGTTTCAACTAAAGGCTCACCAGCACGAATCATCTCGGCTTCGTAAAACGATTGAACTTCTTTAATATGATTTAACAGCTGAGAATATTCCACAACAGTTAGGAAGCGTAGTTTTTCCGATAGGTTGCTTTGGAAAGTTCGCAAATCTCCTCCGGCAAATACACCGTTTAAAGGAGTGACTGCGTATTCGGTACTTTTTTTTGCAGATGAGCTTAAGTATTGAGAAAACCGGGTTACAGAATTTTTGCTATGAATAAATAAGGGCTTGCCCGCAATGTTGGAATAATATCCACCCTGCCTTTGCATTGGCTCTCCGCTTCCCATTTTCATTCTTACTTGTCCAAGTAAATTTTTTTCGGCTAACCAGGTTGTAACAGAATACTTTGCGGTTTTGTATAGATTCATTCCGGCCGCTTGCCCAACTTGCTGGCTTAAATCACTTCCTGCAACAAACACTTCGGTAATAATTTCGGTAAATCTATTTGCCGTTTCCTGATTAATCCTTTTGCTGTAATCGGCATATTCCCAAATCTTATTCAAATAGTTGCTAATGTTTTTTACCGAATCCATATCTTCAAAAAGAGGAATTGACCAAACAGCAGGTATTTCAGCATCACTATTGTCACGTAAAATTCTATCTCTATCCGCACTAAGTTTTGAATCCAACGAAATTAATGCTTCCGGCTTGTTGCTCATACTAACCTGCAAGGCCAATACCATTCCGGGATTTCCATATTTGCCAGCAATCTCGTTAATTTCGTTAATGTTGTGAACAGTAGTGTCTATTGCAAATCTGTCTTGCGCAGTAATTAATTTTTGGTGTATCCGCGGGGTAATTATAAATCTTTTTAATAGATCTTTGTAAAGCAAGGAAGCAACTAAGAGTTCTTTGTTGCCAATGTTTTTTTGTATTGCCGGAATTAGAGAAAACAAAGTTTTTCTAATTTGTTTATTAAGGGAAAAATAATATTCCAGCATTTCCTTTCTTTTACTTCTTAGCTCCAGCATCTTTCTTTCAAGTCTATCGTTGTGATGCCAAAGCTTAACTAAAGGATCTTGTGCCAGGTGCACTTTCATACCAAGGTTTCTAAATTTACCGGCCTTAATATTAAAAGGAAGAATTCCCTTATATCGTTTTTCCAATTGGTGGGTTAGGGAAGTAATTTTATTAAATATATCTGTAAACCGCTTATTGTTTTGAGGAAGGAGATCAATTTCGGTTTTAAGGCTGCTCTCAATTTTAACGGAAGGGTCGCAGTTAACAAGCAATTGCAAAATTTTTGCCTGACGAACAACATTTTCAATTAGTACAGAAGCTATTAATCTATGCCCTTGTCCCGAAGGCCTATTGCTACCATCCCAGTCTCCCCAAAAAGAAATGAATGTTTCAATTGGTTTTTTAGAATGAAGCGCCATAAAATTTTCGGCAGAAATAATTGCGTTCAAATCCAATATTAACTCTTGCGATTCCTGGTTTGAACTAATAGAAACATTTTCACCAAAATATTCTTCAATCAATTCCTTTCGAACAAGATCAACATCAAAAGAGGTTACCGGCTGCTCGTGCAAAAGCTTTTCAATTATTCTTTCAAACAATTGTTCGGTTTTTATGGAGTACATTTGGGTTGGATGTACAGTCCGGTCAAATAATCTTTTCTTAAAAGCATCTGTTCTTCTTGGCAAAGTATCTTTAAAAAACTCATGTTCAAGAGTCTTTGCTAAGAGCTTTCCTTTATCGTTAAAAGCAGTAGATGCTAAATCGTTTAAAATGTTCTGACGGTCGAGAAATCTTTGCTTAAAAACTAAAAGACGTTCGGACAGGTAATTATCTATAATATTTTTCTTATGCTTTTCTACATTCAATTCTCTCTTTAGCAAATCGAATTTACTTAAGAACAGTTTTTCAAAATCTGTTCTAATCATCATTTCAAAATTGTTCCACCCATCAATATTATCAACAGCCTTAAATATATGTCTAACACTAACATCGTTTATTTTGAATTCTCTCTTACAGTATTTCGAAGCCTCTTCGGCTATCATTCTATTTAAATCTATTATTACTCTTCTTGCTTTTATATTTAGAGTGGAAGCATTATCTGTTCCCCCTAAGGTTAAACGAAAAGTTTTTCTTCCCGCTTCAAATCCTTTTTCTGTTCGTGAAAAAGTTGAAAGAGGTACTAATCCAATTCCTTGCCTTGCTAATCCAGTTGCTAACCAATCCAGCGATAATCCGGAAGGAAGTTTATTTATAATAAGCTGAGGGTACATGCTTGCCTTTGGAGGCATAATTTGAATATCGAAGCGATTTCTTTCTTTTGGAAGTCCTTCTAAGGCATCGGTTAAGGCTTTGCTTCGGTCAAAAAATATTTTGTTTCGAAGGTGCCAATAAGCATTTACATTTTCTAATTGATTACGATAAAACAGATATGCTAAAAATATTGCAGCTACATTTAATTCAATAGAGCCATTTAGCTTTTTGAATTTGTTAAATAAATTGTTGTGGCGAATTTCGGCAACCGAAAGGCGAGCGCCTGCAAAGGAATCTGTTTTAGATATTGAATGAATTGTAACTATATATTCGGCTTCGGCCTCGGTTATATAGCTGCTGCTTAAGAGATCGTTGCCTAGTTGTCTTAATGTTTTTATTTGCCTTAAGTTCATGCTTGGAGAAACATTCTGATATGACAAGTCATCTATTACAAATACTTTGTTCTGCAAAAGCCACTTTAATAATCTTTTTACCTCATCTTCATCAAACTCGCTTCCGGTGGCATTATGCGGATTATTAATTGCAACAGCTCCGCACTCTTTCCAATTAGGATTGCCAGCAATTTTGTCTTTTACTTTTTGAATAATGCCATCAACATTGAGCTCGAAATTGTTTTTTAACGGTACCGTGCTCACAATTGGAAAGCAATCTTCATATGTCCAGCTTAAATCCGGAATAATTACCTCAACTATTCCGCAGTGATTGCCAAGTAAACCCAATGCTGTTCTTGATGAACCGGAAACTACTAAACAGCTTTTAGCTTTATACTCGGGATGATGTGTTAGAAATGAGTAGAGAAAACTATTGGCAATTTGGCTGCACCAATTGGATGACTGAATGTTTGTTGAAAGATCTTCAAGTAATTCTAAACTGCTAATGTTTCTAAATTGATCGAATGGAGAAAACAAGAAATGCTTTTCGGCTATTGAAATTAATGAATTACTTTTGTTTACAATTCCGGTTACTAAAACTTCGGCTCTCTTAAATTTTTCTTCAACAATTTCACCTTGCCGCTCAATTATTCCATGGGCACTATTTATTGCTTTGATATTACTATTTAGTGAAACATCTATTACTTTTTGAGTGTTTTTATTTTCCAACAGAAAATGATTTTTTAACAGAAAGGAAAGTAATTCAATTTCGGAAGCAGAGGGAGTACCCTTAAGTTGAAAATGAATTGTCTCTATAGCCATAATATAATTGGCGTTACCGGCAATAAATACTAAGGAAAGATTTTTCAGTGGTTCGAAAAATATTCCAGGAGTCATAATTCGCAAAACACGATTCATCATTTTTGCTTCGCGAGCTAACGATAGATGATTTGGAGCATCGTTAACTTCAATAAAAAATAAAGGATAGTTCAAACTCAATAAACGCAAGGCTCTGCGGGTTTCTTCCTTTGTTATAATGCCCAATATTAAAAATGCCGGTTTACCTTTCTCCAAATTAGCTTCTAATTCTTTTACAAAGTCACTTTCGTTTGCAGGCAAACTTATATACTCCAAATTGGAAAACGACAATAAATGGCTTGGCAATTGGTTACCAGTAAAAAATATTTTAGCCGGTTTATTAACCAAATAAATTGAAATGGCATGCAAGAACATTCTAAGGGCTTCGTGTACTCCTCCCGAAGAAAGTATTATTTCTCTCTTGCCGCTAATTTCGCCAAGATCGTAGGATAGTGGTTCCTGCTGATTCTTGATGAGCCAATTATTAAAATAATTTATTAAGTAGTTTGGATTGTTTTTAACATAACCGCCCCGAGGAGTATATGGCGCACTTTTTTTAATTAGGTCAAGTAAAAATTCTACTCTAAACTTACTTTCTGTTGGAATGTTTAGTTCATCTAGTATTTCTATAATATTGTTTTCAGTCAAGTCTTCTCTTGAAATATCTATTCCAAGAGCAAGACGTAAATATGCCGAAGATAGTAGTTCATCCTGCACCGGATTGCCAATGTGAAAGTTGACTCTGCTTTCCAATGGTACTGCAGATGCGGCAGTAGACTCACTAATTTCGGAAACTTTTGCAGCCTTTATGCTTCGTAATTCAAAATATTTTAAAGTGTCTATAGGCATAGTCTATTTATTTATTCTCATCAGATTTTGCAGCACCGCTATTAACACTGTTTATCAAAAATTGCTGAAACATTCCGGCTAATTCCGATGCTGGCGCCAATTCACTTGGATTAAGAGATACAATTGTTCTTGCATTCTTTAAAGACTGACCGGCCTCGGCAAGTCTTGCTGCCTGTGGAGATAACATTAATAACTCGGGATTATTTTTTAACAGACTAAGTTCTTCTTTCTCATATTCCAAATGCATTCTTTTTCTTTTCAATTCATCTATTGCCCGGCTTTGCGCTAAAAGAGATTCCTTTTCTAATTCACTTTGCTTTAATTCATATTTACGCAGTTCAAGCTGATTTTCGAGGTTGGCAATTTCTTCATCGGCTTTTAATTTTGCTTTTGCCGAGGTAATTCTTGCCTGCTGATTAAGAAGTTCTGTTTGCTCTAAAATTCTTGCGGATTCCTGCTGCTTAATTGCCTCTGCAATTAAGTTATCCATCAATTCAAAAGAATGTATGGAAATGGATACTACCTCTAAGCCATATTTTTTTTCTTCATTGCTATTTTTTTCGTTCAAGTAATTAATAATTTTTTCACTGGATAATTCTTCTACTTCAAATTTTTCGGTGAATTCTTTTACGTAGCTATGTAAAACGGTTTCAAATTCTTTTGCCGCTTTTGATACCGCGTTGCTATTCCATCCGCCGGTTTTAATTAATTCATTAATGTTATTCATAGAAAGTGCTACTGTGGTGCCCAGTTTAATCTTAATATCCAAATTTCCCTTTGCTGTAGCTTCAATTATCTGCTGCATTGAATAAATAGTTTTTGGTAAAACTAAACAGAAGTGCTTTGGGTAAAGGCGGCTCTTTCTATTAATTATTTTACCCTCTTTTTCCTCTAGAATTATTTGATCCGGTTTTCTTAATCTGTACTCAAATAAAAAAAAGAGAACCAATACCGCAATAACTATAATCATCCACATTGTATTTGCTCCTATTCTATGTAAAAATTTCTTATTAATATCTGCCGTGTTCCATAATAAGTTTAATTGCTTGTTTGGGTTATCCGTAGTTTTATCCTTTGTGGGGATTTATATCTAGGATTAATAAACTGTATTTTTATATGGGAAATAAGAAGTGGTAAAACAATCAAACTTGTGTTCCAATTTAATATTTTTTACTAATAATCCTAGTGTTTCAAAAAATATTTTATGTTTATTTGGAGCAGTTAATCCTAATTACGGGTTGCGATTTTTATATCCAAACCTTTATTTATATTTTAATTGTGGAAAGAAAACAATAGGCCGATACAAATAGATTATGAATGACGAAGAAGGTAAAGAAATTCACCAGCAGTTATTTTATGAGAGGCAAAAAGAGGAGGCGGCCTATAAACCAAAGGGCTTATCACGGTCTCGGAATAATAATATTGTTGCCGGTGTATGCGCCGGAGTTGCCGAGCATTTTAATGTAGATCCATCTACGATACGTGTTGGGGCAATATTAACTTTATTGCTTGGCGGATACAGTATGGTAGTTTATCTTTTGTTGACCCTTCTGCTTCCTTTAGATAAAGTAAAAGAACCTTTAACGCAATCCCAAATTCAACAGCAGCAAAAAGAAAATTATAGAACCGTTTTAAGCGGCTTTACAATTTTAATAGGTGTTCATTTTACACTAATTCAAATCGGTCTTTTTTCAAGTATACCTTTTATAGGAATTTCGAACGGAATATCATTTGCTTTTTTTGTAATTGCTCTTGGATTTGTTCTACTTGTTAATTCGAAGAATATTCAAATGCCGAATATGTCGGTGCCTCAAAACTTCTATCTGTCTAAAAAAGATAAAGTTTTTTGGGGAGTATGCGGTGGATTTGCCGAATATACAAACATAGATTCTACTTCATTACGGTTTATAGTTATTCTGTTAACTGCTCTTACGCTTGGGCTTTTTGCCTTAGGCTATCTTCTTTTAGCAATCAGCTCTCCTAAGCAAATTAATAATGGTGAACCCAATGAATAAAGGTTTATCTGCTATTCTATTAATTATATTGGGAGTTGTTACCCTTTTAGCCTGGTTTGGAATAATAAGCAGCTCCCAAAATCAAATTTTAGGATTCATTCTATTGCTTTATGGAATTACCTCGACAAATATATTTTTTGTTGAGCCTAACAGAAGAAGAATGATATTATCGGTAATTATTTTTTTTATAGGGATTGTTTTATTAGTACAGTCAGGTGTTGATATTCCGGATAAAAGAGGAATTGTATTTGTATCTATACTTTTTATTTCGGGTTCTATATTGCTAATGCTTTTTGTTGAGAATGCAAAGACAAAAAGTTTTGCTTACGCAGGGGTTTTATTAATTGCAATAAGCATTGTTTCTTTAATGTTCTTCCGAAGATTAGGTTTATTCCGTTTTACAAATGAAGTAGCCGACCTAGCAAATTATTTATGGCCGGCAATTTTAATTGCCTTTGGATTTGTAATGTTTTCCGCACGGAAAAAATAAGGGCTATCTTCCTCTGGGGGCGCTTAACTGTCCGTTTTCACTTTGCATTAACAGCATTCCTGCCGGTGTTTGATTTCCTTCTCCGGTTTCAATTGTTATTCTATAAAGATCTATTTGCTCTTTTGGTAAAAAAGGAAATGAAGTAATTGGCAAATACTCTTGCGCAACAGGCTTATAAACACCAGCGGAATAAGGCTGACCTTTACTATAAACCCACAGCTGCAAAAACTGATTTAACTGCAATGGGGGAACATTCATAAATTGAATTAAACCCTCTTTTTGATCGAACGATAGAAGTACTTTTGCAGAAGCTTTTTTTGAAGCATCCGCGCTTACCAAATTAACAATTCCAATATCGCTGTAATTAAAAAACTGGACTAGAGAGGAATAGTTTGCAACAAAACTGTTTGCTGTGGTTAAATCTCTTTTAATTGAATTAACTTCATTTTGCAAATCATCTATTTTTTGGCTGGTTCTACTGTATGTCAAATATCCTAAATAACCAAGCAGCGAAAACAGCAGCAGTGTTAAAATAATTCCAATAGCGGGCAGCCACGAAGCTCCCTTCTTACTATCTGAAGTTTCCAAAGGAGTTCCTCCGGCAAATAATTTTGTTGGTTGTTTCGGTTCTTCAACTTTCTCTTTTGCTGTACCAAGTTTTGTAATTCCCTTAAAAGCAGGTTCAACTATTTTGAATTTTTCTTTCTTACTCTCTTTAGAAGCTTTCGAAAAATCAAAATCTGTTAGATTCATTGGAGAAATATCTGCTTCGGTTTTATTGGAAAGTGAAGTTACGGTATTCTTTGCTGTAGAGCTGAAACTTGCTCTATTAATAACAGTAGTCTTTTTGTCCGCCCAAACAACAGTTGCGCCAGGAACTCTAGTAAATGTTCCAACAATAGTTTTTCTATCGTTTACAACTTTTTGCTTTATCTCATCCTTCATTCCAATTAATTTCTTTGCAACCATATCTTTAATTGAAGGATCGGGAGTTTCTAAATCCAGAATAACCGGAATCATGGCAATTATATTTTGCAGCTCACCAAGTTCTCTTTCGGGCAGTTCACCTCCGGATTGCAAGTACTCTTTAAACTGAACAAAGTTCTCTCTATCCATACAACCTGCGGCAAATGCCGAAACCATTTCATGTATCGCTCTATCTGCCATAATTATTCTTTCACCAAAAAATCGCGCAAACCGTTGAGTGCCGTATACACTTTAGAACGAACTGTTTCTAATGGAACGTTTAATTTCTCTGCAATTTCATCAATAGTAAAGCCTTCGTAGTAAGCTAAGTGCAAAACATATTTTTGTGTATCTGTCAGTTTTGAAAGAGCTCTTTCAATTTTGGGCTTAATTGTAAATGCAGTTTTATAATCAAGGGCGTCAATGCCTCTTTCAAAAGTTGGAAGAATGTAATAATCTTCATACTCATCGTCGTACAATAAAAGAGGAGCTTCGGTAGAGCGTTCATTTCGAAGACTGTCTACAGCTTTGTTTCGAGCAAGGGTTACAAGCCATGTAAAAACATTTCCGCTTTGAAAATCGAATTTGCCAATTCTTTTCCAAATTATAACAAAGACATCAATTAAAACCTGATCGGCCGTTTTTTGATCGGGAGTGACTTTTTTTATAATAGTGTATAAAAGAGAAGAATACCTATCGTATAACTCTTCAAGAGCACGCGACTCGAAGCGTGCGATCTCCTGCATCAATTCTAAATCTGTCAATTCCTTAAACTTGCTCAAAATTATCTGCGTTCTATTTTAATTTTACAATCAAAAAGTATCATTACTAGTTCAAAATTGCAATGCACTTTATTATTTATACTAATATATAACAAATATACCAGTTAAAAGGGGGCTTTTCTTATTCCAAATTCTATTGCTATAAAAATGCCGGCAAAGAGGCTTTTTATTATATTTGCCCCCACAAATTAATTCAAAGAAGAGATATGACCTCAAGTGAAATAAGAAAACAGTTTTTAGATTTTTTTGCCGGCAAGGAACATAGAATTGTTGATAGCGCTCCTGTTGTTCCTCACGGCGATCCTACACTCCTTTTTACAAATGCAGGAATGAACCAATTTAAAGATGTCTTTTTGGGTAACGGCTCGCGAGAATATAAAAGAGCCGCAGATACTCAAAAGTGCATTCGTGTTTCGGGAAAGCATAACGATTTGGAAGAAGTTGGACACGATACTTACCATCATACATTTTTTGAAATGCTTGGTAACTGGTCTTTTGGGGACTATTATAAAAAAGAAGCAATTGGCTGGGCCTGGGAATTATTAACCGAAGTTTGGAAACTTCCAAAAGAAAGAATTTGGGCTACTGTTTATAGAACAGACGAAGAGGCTTTAGAATTGTGGAAAAGCCAAACGGATATTAATCCTAACCATATAATTAAGTTTGATGAAAAAGATAATTTTTGGGAAATGGGAGATACTGGTCCTTGCGGTCCTTGTTCCGAAATTCATATTAATTTAAGCGACGATTTAGAGGCCGCTCATTTAGTCAACGCCGGTTCTCCTCTTTGCATCGAAATTTGGAATTTGGTTTTTATTCAGTACAACCGAGATGAAACGGGAAAACTTAACGACCTTCCAGCAAAGCATGTTGATACGGGAATGGGATTTGAGAGAGTATGTGCAGTGCTTCAAGGTAAAAAGTCCAATTACGATACAGATGTTTTTATTCCAATTATAGAGGCGGTTTCAAAGCTTTCGAATATCGATTACAATATTAACCTGGCTGCGGATGATAACAGTTCGATTGGGCAAAGCAATGTTGCTATGCGTGTTATTGCAGATCATATTCGTACACTTACTTTTGCAATTGGAGACGGCGCAACTCCTGGCAACGAGGGACGCGGTTATGTATTGCGCAGATTATTACGTCGTGCCGCTCGCTATGGAAGAAAAATTAATTTGAAAGAGCCGTTTCTCTATAAGCTTGTTCAAGTAATTGTAGAAAACTTTAGCCACATATTCCCGGAAGTAAAAGCAAATCAATCCAATATCGAAAAAATAATTAAAGCAGAAGAGGAAAGTTTTAACGCTACTCTTGATAGAGGAATTGAATTGTTCGACGCGCTAATAAAAAAATTGAAAGCAAATAATCAAACTGTATTACAGGGAGAAGATGTATTTAAGCTTTACGATACTTTTGGATTTCCGGTTGACTTAACAGCTGTTATGGCTCGCGAGCAGGGCTATTCAATAGATGAAGAAAAATTTAATTCACTTATGGAAGAACAGAAGGATCGTGCACGAAAATCTACTAAAGATAAAATAGCCTCGGCTCATGCGGTTGTTGATAATCTTGTTGGGTTTGAAATTGCAGATTCTACACCAACTCAGTTTACCGGCTATACAAGTTTAACATCCAAAGCAAAGGTAGTTGGATTAAAGAAAGATGATACAGCTGTATTTGTAATTCTTGACAGAACACCATTTTATGCTGAAAGCGGAGGACAGATTGACGATTTTGGGGAAATTGAAATTGGCGGCTTTAAATTAAAGGTTAGCGGGCTTGCAAAAGTAAATGGGCAAGTAGTTCATATTTTGGAAAATGAAAAGAATGCCGAAGTTAAAATAGGGGATGAGGTTACAGCTATTGTAGATTCTGTTCGTCGATGGGATATTATGCGAAATCATTCGGCAACACATTTTCTTCACAAAGCATTACGTACTGTACTTGGTCAGCATGTTCAGCAATCCGGTTCTTATGTTGGGCCAGATAGACTACGATTCGACTTTACTCATTTTAGTAAATTAACACCACAAGAGATAAAGCAAATTGAAGAGCTGGTTAATTCTAAGCTGAGGGAAAATCTTCCGCTAACACATCATAGAGATACTGCTTTTGAAGAAGCAAAGAAGATGGGTGCGCTAATGTTCTTTGGAGATAAGTATGGCGATAAAGTAAATGTTGTTCAGTTTGGAGATTACACAATGGAATTCTGCGGCGGTACGCATGTTCAAAACAGTTCCCAAATTGGATTGTTAAAAATTGTAAGCGAATCTTCAATTGCCAGCGGTGTTCGTAGAATTGAAGCTGTAACCGGCGCCGGGGTTGAAAAACTAATTGAGAATTTAGAGCTGAAAATTGAAAGCGGCGAACAAAGAGTTAATGAACTTTTAGATGAAAAGAAAAAATTGGAAAAGGAAATAGCATCTCTTCAATTAAAAGAAAAGCTTGGAGGAATTGATTCCATTGCTTCATCTTCAATTGAGGTTAATGGAATAAAAATATTTAAAGGAAAAGTTGAAGCAAGCAACATGGACGAATTAAAAAGCATGGGAGATGAATTACGCGAAAAAATTAAAAGTGGTGTGGGGCTTTTAATTAGTGTTGTTGAAGATAAGGTTGGAATTGTTGTTGTGGTAACGGATGATTTAATTAAAGAGAAAAAAATACTTGCCGGTAATATTGTAAAACAAGTTGCTGCAATTGTTGGAGGAAGCGGCGGTGGAAGGCCTCATCTTGCAAGTGCGGGAGGCAAAGACATTAGTAAAATTGATGAGGCACTGGCAAGCATAGATAAATTATTTTAATAGTTTAGATAGCGGCCCCAAAATTTGGGGCCGCTGCTTAAATACTATTCCTCAATATCTGCCCAAACTTTTCCATCCTTATAATAAAGAGTTACCTTAACAGCTTTGCACAAATCAATCTTTTCCCATTCTATTGCATTGCCATCGGAATCTGCAATTCGTAGATCCCACATGCAAACATTTTCTTTTGCACTAAAAATAATATCGCATTCCTCATCATTTGCCAAAACATCTCGGCCAAGCACATCTTCGCCCCATTCATCCGAATCGCTTGGAGTTACGTGAAGCTCGTTAATTATCACTCCGGTTTTGTTAACAATTGTAAAATCCAGCTTAGAATTTTGAGCCACTGCTAAATTAGAAATTAAGAATAAAAACATAATGACTGGAAATAGCTTTTTCATGACAATCCTCTTTTGTTATTGTTAAAAACAGTTAAACAAATCTTTTGGTTCAACAATAATTAATAGTACACAAGGAATATTTTATGCGGCCACCTTTGATTGTCAGCCGCATAATAATTTCCTATTCTACAACAGTTTTTTTCTTGTGAGAAAAAACATAAAACATTGCTGGTATAACTACAAGTGTTAATACTGTAGAAATAACAAGTCCACCAATTGAAACAATACCCATTGGAGTTCTCATTTCCTTTCCGGCATCCCCAATTCCCAATGCCATAGGAAGCATACCTAAAATTAATGCAAGAGTAGACATTATAATTGGGCGCAGTTTTGTTGGGCACGCTTCAATTAATGCATCCTTAATACTCATATTTCCCTCGCGCATTAGTTGGTTAGCATAGTCGAGCATAAGAATAGCATTGTTAACCACCACACCAACAAGCATAACGATTGCCATTAAAGATGTTAATCCAAACGAGGTATTAGTGTGATACAAAGAGGAAAACACTCCAATCATAGCTAGTGGCAATGTTATTAAAATGTAAACTGGCTGAATAAAACTTTCGAGCATTGCCGCCAACAGCATGTAAGTAAGCAGCACTGCAAGAATAAACGCAAACAGCATATCCAGAACCATTTCGTTCATCATACGGGTGTTTCCTCCCCATGCAAATTTATATCCCTCAGGGAATTTCATTTCTTTCAAGCGTTTATCAATTTCACTTGTTACGTTGCCCAAAGGCACATCGCTAGCCGGCGAACCTGAGAAGAGAATAGCAGTGTATTTATTAGCATGAAGTATTTTGCTGTACCCTTGAGTAAACTTAATATCGGCCAGTTGGGATAATCTGTAAACAACACCTCTTGCCGAAATAATTGGAATGTTACCAATTTTTTGAGGAGTATTAACAGATTCATCATTTAGAGTAATTGTAATGTCATACTCGTTTCCCATTTCTCGATACTTCGAAGATTCCATTCCCTCGACACTTGAGCGCAATGTTAACGCAACTTCCTGCGCCGAAATTCCTGCATCGGCAAGAACTTCTCTTTTAGGATAGACTGTAATTTCGGGCTTTCCGGCACGCGATGAATTATCAAAGTTTATTAATCCAGGAGTAGTTCTAACTTTTTCAACAATTTCTCTTTTCAATTCTTCCAGCTTTGCTAGTTCCTGTCCCTGAAGGTAAAATTGAATTGGAGCTCCTTCCATTCCACTGCTCGAACCGTAATCAACCACAATTCTTGCGTTTGGAATGTCTGCCAGTTCACGTACGAACACATCAATCATACTTTTTAATTTTATTTCACGAACTTTTACATCGACCAATTGAATATCCATCTTAGCCATGTTGGTGCCGGTATTCAAATCGCTTATGTATCCCAAATTAGTTAGTACATATTTTACTTCGTGATGATTTTTAATTCTGTCTTCAATAGTTTTTAACACGCCGGCTGTTTCGTTAATGTTATAACCCTCGGGCAGTTCTACCTCAACTTTTATTTTACCATCGTCAAACTGAGGTAAAAATTCAAAACCAATTCGTGGTGCGTAGAACATGGAAGTAATTATAAAGACTAAAAACGACCCAAGAACAACAATCAAGCTGGTCTTTTTGTTTTTTAGAATAGCTATTAGCAGCAGTTTATATTTTGCATCCCAAGAATCGTAAAGTGAATTTAGTTTACTTGAAATTTTACTGGGCTTACTAATCTTGGGAAGCATTAAAGAAGCAAGCATTGGTGTTAATGTAAAAGAAAAGACAAGAGAAAATATTGTTGCAAATGTAGCGGTTAAAGCAAGTTCAACTAAGAACTTTCCAACCAGCGAAGACATATTAGCGATTGGCAAAAACACTACTAAGTTAGTTAACGTTGAAGCCATTACGGCAACTACAACTTCCTTGGTTCCATCTAGCGAAGCTTCTTTGTTGCTTTTTCCCATTGCCTTATGTCTAAAAATATTTTCGATAACCACTACAGAGTTTGCTACAAGCACACCAACCGAAACAGAAATTCCCATTAAAGACATCATGTTAAGAGAAAGCCCAAAAGCCTTTATCAATACAAAGGTCGAGATTATGGAAACAGGCATTGAAAGAGCTACAATAAAAGTTGCTCTAAGTTGAGTTAAAAACAGGAACAATATTATTGATGTAAATATTACACCCAAAATTATATTGCCCATCGCATCGTCAACGCTGGCGCGTGTAAAATCGGAATCGTCGTAAACTAATTCCAAGTTCATTCCCTTTGGCAAAGCATTTTGAATTTCGGGAAGAATGCGCTTTACCTCATCGGCAACTTTTACAATGTTGCCTTCGGGACTTTTAATAATGCCCAGCTTAACAACATTTTCGTTTCGGTATTTTTTATGGGCATCAAAGTAAATTGATCTTTGGCGTATGTCTTTTCCGGAGTCTTCAACTTTAGATATTTGTCCCAGCTGCTTATTTCCAAAAGCAGTTGGTATTTGAAGCTTCTTCATCTCTTCCAAATTATTGAATTCACCCTGCATTCGAACGGTAAATTCCTGATCGCGTACCTGAAAGTATCCTCCGGGAATATTCATGTTGTGCGATTTTAATATCATTAACAATTGTGGCAGAGATATTAATTGTTCATTAACCACGCGGTCATCTAGAACAACGCGTATCTCTCTTTTTTGCCCCCCTTTAATATCAACTTTTGCCACACCCTGAATTTGAGAAAAACGGTCTTTCAAAGTTTTGTCTGCAACTTCATACAAATCTCTCGGGTCATTCTTTCCGCTAAGAACAAGATTCATAATTGGAAATGCGCGGAAATCTATTTTTTGAATAATCGGTTTTTGCGCATCGTCCGGTAAATCGTTTATAATTTCTTCAACCTTATCTTTAACTTCCTGATTGGCAATGTTAACATTCTTTCCAATCTTGAATTCCAGAATGGAAATAGAAGCACCGTCTAAGGAATAGGATTCAACTCTTTCCAACTCACTAACAGTCGAAACAACTTCTTCAACACGTTTTGTAATTAAGGTCTCAATTTCTTTTGGTCCCGCACCGGGATAAGTTGTAAGCACGGTTATATAAGGAATTTCAACATCGGGCATGTTGTTCATGTTGAGACTAAAATATGCGATGGCACCAAAAATAATGAACACAAGAATACCCATTGTGGTCATTATTGGGCGCTCTATAGAAACTTTAGCTATTTGCATTATTCATCTCCTCACTCAACCGTTTTAACTTTCGATCCATCGGAAAGCTGAGATGAACCTTTCACAATTAATCTATCGCCAATATTCAAACCGCTTTTAATCTCGTAATCGATCCCGCTTTCTCCTTTTATTGTAATGTATTTCTTGACTGCCTTACCATTATTTTCTAAAAACAAATACATTCCATTTTCATCCTTCATAACAAGATGACGTGGAATGGATAATGTTTGAGAATTTTTATACGTGCTTATATTAACTTCCACGGTACTTCCAACTTTTAACTCTTCGTTGTTGTTGGCCACTTCAACTTCTGCATAGAATGATTGAGTATATGGATCAACACCCATGGAAACATCTATAACTCTTCCGGAAAATTTTGTTCCGTTCTGTTTAACGTAAGCACTCATTCCTTTTTTAATTTGATTAATCTCATCCAAAGAAGCCCACACCTTAGTTCTCATTAAATTTGTTTGAGCAAGTGTGAACAAAGCTGCTTCGGCAGCAACGTTATCTCCCTCCTTAACTTTTAGTTCCGTTATAACTCCATCAAATTGAGCTTCTACCATTATCAGTTGTTTTTGAGCTTCGTAATTTCTTTTATCAACAGCTAGCTTCGCTTCAATTCCATCCAAACTTGCCTGTGATGTTTTGCCCATATCGAATAATGCTTTTACTCTATCAAAATTTTTCTTTGAATCTTCAAAAGCGGTTAACGCCTGTTCATAAGCAATTGATGGTGAGTTTTTAGGAAACTCTACAATTACCTGATCTTTCTTTACAAACTGTCCAACCGAAGCATTTACCTTTTCTATTTTTCCTCCAATTAAAGCACCGCGGGTAGTTTGCTTAATTCCATAAAGCTTTCCAAAGAATGAAAGTTCTTTTGCAAAACTTGTTTTACTAATTGTCTCTACAGTTACCGGAATTCCCTCTTCAGCTTGAATTTGCGACATACTTTTAGAAGCGGCATCGTCAGCGGTGCATCCGTTCATAGAAAAACCTATTGTTGCAATACAGGCCATACAAAAAAGTCCGGCTAAATATTTTACACTTTTCATTTTTATTTATCTCCTTAATATTTTTTTACTTTACCAGTTGGTCATTCATAAAGTTGAAATACTTGTCATCAATTCTTCCAAGCAAATTATCCAATTCCGAAACAGCCGTTATATAACTATACACAGACTGCAGCTTATTTGTCTTTGCTGTGTTTAATTCCAAATCGGCATTTTTAATTTCCAACTGTGTCCCCTGTCCTGTATTAAATCTTGTCCTTGCAATTTCGTAAGCCTTTGTAGCTAAACCAACAGTTCTATCAAGAGCTTTAATTTCGCTTTTTACTTTATTCAATTCGTAGAGTTTGCTTTTTATTTGCTGAACAAGAAACTCTTTTGTTAAAATTATTTGTTCATCGGATTGTTTAACTCCTACTTCGGCTTGCTCAACGCGTTTAGCGGTTCTTCCTCCATTATATAGGTTTATTCTTAGATTAAGACCAACTAGTGTTGAACTGTATGTGCTGAATTTTAAATCGTCGCTGGATCCGGCATAGGAATAATTACCAAATGCTGTTAGCATAGGCCAGTAGTTTGCAGTCTCTAAGGCAATAAATGCCTCATCTACTTTTCTTTTGCTTTGCAAAGTTCGAAGATCGTAATTATTCTCGGAAGCAAATGCAATTGCATCACCTTCCGAAAAGATCGCTTCTTCTTTATACTCAAGATTGCCAAGCAATTCAATTTCGGAGGTTTGAGAAAGTCCCAAAAGTATTTTTAATGAATTCTGTGCGTCGTGAAGTACTCTTTTTAATTCATAAACCTTCGGCCTAATATTCTCTACCTGAACTTCAACTTGAAGCTTGTCAAAATCCGAAACTAATCCCTGCTCATACTGAGATTTTAAATCGGCATAATTTTCTTCGGCGTTTTTAAGGCTCGATTCTACAATACCAAGCATTTCCTTGCTTAACAAAACTCCATAGAAAGCTTTTTTTACATCGCTAATTGTTTTGGAAACAACAGATTTTAGTTTCTCTTTAGAGAGATCCAAATAAATTTGAGAAGCACCAATTCCTCGGAATACCGTTGAGTTGAATAATGTTTGGGTGACCGTAATTTTCGATTCAAAATTATTTGTTTGTGCAAAACTTTGAAGTGTTGTTGCCATAGGAAGATATTTGTCATCATTCTGAGGAATAATTTTTTCGTCGAACAGCACTTTGTAAGTGGAGTTATTCAGCATGGCGCCAAAATCTGGGAATGCCATTTTAGGCTTTGAAAGAAAATGGGAGAAGTCCGTTGAGAAATCTACCGTAGGAAGCGCATAACCATAAGCTTCCTTTACAGCGGTTTCTGCTTTTGCAACTTCCATATTAGATATGCGCACACTATTGTTGTTTTTTAATGCTGTAAAAATTGCATCGTTAACATCCATTTTTATAGATTGTGCATTGCATATCGTAAAAACACTTTGCAAAAATAGCACCGTTGCAAGTTTAATAGTAACATTTGATTTTACCATAATTCATTTATCTGTTTGTTTGTGGTTTTTAAGTCGGTATTCTTTTGCAAATAAATAGAGTATGTTTTACTACCCTTATTTAAACGCAAAAAAACATTCAGAAAATACTAATTTCCGATACAAACATCTTAATAAATTTAGAGAGAGTAATTGCAAAGTTGTCACAGTAATCATGAATGAATGATCATATGTCTATTTCAATCAAATATTACTTTGTTTTATACCTCAATATTTATTTAACTTTTTATCCGTTCATACGTATCATTATTAGAAAACACAATTAGATTCATTAAATTAATCTGTAGACACTTTATATGTTCACTTATTCGAAGTTAAACATCGTTTCACCAATTATTCTGCTGCTTGGATTAATTGCTTTTAATGCAGAAGCCAAAGAAATACCATTGGTAAAATGCAAAGGGAGCATAACCCTAGTTACAAGCACAACACTTAAATCCGTTGGAATAGTAAATGTTTTTAAAGACCGGCTTGAAATTCATGTAGATAAATTCAAGCTTATTTCAAAAAACAGAAACCTTAAAGTTGAGATGTTATTTTCAAATAATGATTTTACTATTCCATTTAACCTAATTAAAAGTATTAGTCTCGATAAGCCTAAAAACAGTATAGCAATACTAAAGCAAGGACAAACCTGGATTATTGAAAGCACAAAAGCATTAGAACTTTTCAATACAATTGAAAAACTAAAGAAAAAAATAAACTAACGAAATTGAATAGGTGCTTGTGAAAGGGCAGATTGATAATCTTGTAGTTGATGATCTTATTAGGCAAACTCAAAAAGGAAACATTGGTTCTTTTAGAGAATTGGTTAATGTTAGTAAACAGTATGTGTTTGTTGTCGCCTTTAAAATATTAAGCAACGACGAACAGGCACGTGAAGTTACTCATGAGTGTTTTATTAAAGTATGGAAGAATATTGCACAGTTTAATTTTCAAAATAAGTTTACAACTTGGATTTATAAGATTGCTGTTAATATCTGTTACGATAAACTAAGGGAACAAAAAAACAGAAATAAGTTCTTTGTTAATTATGATGATGCCGAACCAGAGATGAATTTTAACAAGGCTTCCGATACCTACCATCAGTTGGATAATAAGGAACTGGCCGAGCATATCGAGTTTATTTCTCGTCAGCTTCCCGCAAAGCAAAGAATAGTTTTTTCTCTGCGCGATCTTCAGGGATTTAACATTGAAGAAGTTGTCGAAATAACCGGGATGAGTTCTTCATCTGTAAAAACAAATTTAGTGTATGCGCGCAAAGCGGTAAAACAAAAATTAATTAAGCGGATGTGATGCAATGAACTGTAAAGAATTTAAAAAAATATTAACGGAAAACAGCATGTGGGAATTGTCTGTTTTAGAAATTGAAAAAATAGAAGAGCACACCTTAAGCTGTACTGATTGCGCAGCTTTTTTACAAAAGGCAAGGGGGGCTCAAGAGTACATTTCTCATCTTGCAACTGCTTCAGCCGTTATACCAGAAGATGATTTGTTTGTAGAAGAAATAATAGATGAAATTATATCAAATGAAAAAAGGAATAACGTCCCATCATTAATGGAATTATTTTTTCAATGGATTCAAAAAAGCAGGGTAAGATTCGCATTTGCGGCAATGCTGTTTATTATTGCCGGGATTTATGGCTACCAGGAGTACTATACTGTCACCAATCTTCAATCACTAGAAAAGCATCTTACGGAATCAAGCAACGCAAATATCTCCAATGCTTCTGTTTCCACTCAAATAATTTCGGGCGCCTCGTGGGTATACGATTTTTACAAATATCTAAATGGTTCGGGCAGTTATTGGCAGGTAACATCAAAAACAATTGTTATAAGCAAAGAAAAACTAAAAAAACTACTTACAGATTTTAATAAGCTGAGCGTTAAAGAGCAGAACGAATTGTTAAAGTTAAAGATGGAGCTGTTCCCCGAACTATTCAACAAACAGCTGCTGATTAATGAAGAAATAGTTATTAATAAAATAGATTTAGAAAAGCAGATTAAAATTGCAAAGGACAAGTGAGGTTAATATGAAAAACAAACTGAGCATTATGGCAATAGTTCCGGTATTCTTAATTCTAATTCTCTCCGGATGCAAAAAAGATTATAAGACTAAAACAGTTGTTAATTCCGATGGTTCTTGCGAAAGAACAATCGTACTTACACAAGATGGCCAGGAAGTAAAAGAGCTAAAATTCCCTATTCCTTATAAAAAGAATATTGGCTGGAATTATAAGCTTGAAAAAGATGCAAAGGATAGCTCGTTATATGTCTATACCGCAAATAAAGGATTTGATGACGTTAACCAGTTATACATGGATTATACCGACTCAAATAAGATTGGCCTTAAAGTAGATTTCCAAAAGAAATTCCGCTGGTTCTATACATTTCTAAATTACAAGGAAACTTATAAAAGGTCTTTTGCATACAATTATATTCCTCTTAATAAATATTTAACACAAGCCGAGCACAAAAGTTTTTTACAAGGAGATACAAGCAAGGCTATAAGCGAAAAACTAAATAATTACGTAATGGAAAATGTTAGAATAGCTTTTTGGATGAAACTAAAAGACAGCATAAAGGCTGGTAAATACAATAGCATTAGGTATGATGACTTGTATGAAAAGAAGAATGAAATAGAAAAATGGCTGGATAATTATAGGGGGGGAGACAAAAACATTAAAGCAATACAAAGTATTATAAAGAGTAATGAAGCTACAAAATTGGCAACGCAAATAGATTCTATTGTAAATGTCTTAATGGAAGAAATTACAGAAACGTCCCTGGCAGAAGGGGATTTTACAAATGTTGTATCTATGCCCGGAATTATAATTGCAACTAATGCAACATCAATCAATGGAAACGAGGCCAGCTGGAAATTAACTAAGGATATGTTTAGTTACCAAGATTACGAAATGATGGTTGAAAGCCGTGTTACAAACGTTTGGGCATTTATTGTTACCGGAGTTGTTGTGCTTTTTTTAATTACTCTTTTAATAGCTCCAAGATTTAAGAAATCATCAATTGCATAGCAGCTTGCACTTAGCTTTTTCTTGCCGAGCACTGGCTTTAAGTTTTTAAAGCCGCTCGCCAAGAAAAGGCAAAAGTTATTAAAAAAGTGTCTCATCATTTATAAAAAATATTCTCCTTCACATACCAAAAATATTCTATTGAAGCTAAGCATATTTGTACTTAGTTTGCACGAGCAAAAAGGGTACACACTTCTGAATAAAACTATTCACTTATAAATTGGTATTTATAAACTCAGGCATCAGTCCCTGAATTTTTGGAAAGCATTAAAACGGTTTTCAATAAAATGGAGTAGAGAAGTGAAAGAAGAAAACATTCCAGTCGAGGCAAATACTTCTACCGGTTTTAAAAAAGAACTAGGACTTTTCGATTCAACAATGATTGTAATAGGATCTATGATTGGCTCCGGAATATTTATTGTTAGTGCCGATATTGCCCGTACCGTTGGTTCCCCAGCATTGCTAATTCTTGTTTGGGTTATTACCGGAATAATTACAATAATTGGGGCAATGAGCTACGGCGAGCTTGCTTCGATGATGCCCTTTGCCGGCGGGCAGTATGTTTATATTCGGGAGGCATACAATCCTTTAATGGGTTTTCTTTACGGATGGACTTTGTTCCTTGTAATTCAAACAGGAACAATTGCGGCTGTGGCTGTTGCTTTCGCAAAATTCCTGGCGGTAATTTTCCCATCGCTTAGCCCAAGCAATACCTTGTTCACAATTCTTGGATTAAAAATTTCGAGCGGGCAGTTGGTAGCAATTGCTGTTATTGTATTGCTTACAATAGTTAACAGCAGAGGTGTTAAGGAAGCAAAGCGTGTTCAAGACTTATTTACAATTACAAAAACTCTTGCGCTAATAGGAGTAATTTTACTTGGAATAATTGTTGGCTCCAATTCCGAAGCAATAAGTGCTAACTTTACAAACATGTGGAACGGAAGCACAACGCATCTTAAGAATGGATTGATAGATTACATTGAACCGATAACCGGATTTGCAGTTGTTGTTGCAATTGGAGTTTCGATGGTAGGCTCTTTATTCTCGAGCGTTGCATGGGAAAACATTACATTCATTGCCGCCGAAGTAAAAAATCCCCACAGAAATGTTCCAATGAGTTTGTTTCTTGGTACTTTGATTGTAACCATTTTATACATCTTAGCAAATGTTGCTTATTTAATGGTTCTTCCATTAGTTGGTAATCCAACGGCAAATGATGTTGCCGGATTAGGAATTCAGTTTGCCGCAGAAGATAGAGTTGGAACTGCAGCAGCCCATTTTTTCTTTGGTGATGTTGCAGTTGTTATTATGGCGCTTTTGATAATGGTCTCTACTTTTGGCTGTGTTAATGGTTTAATATTATCCGGCGCACGTGTTTATTACGCAATGGCAAAGGATAATTTATTTTTTAAATCTACCGCACTGTTAAATAGTAAATCAGTTCCCGGTAAAGCATTAATATTCCAAGCGGTTTGGGCAAGCTTACTTTGTTTATCTGGTTCGTATGGTCAGTTGCTGGATTACGTTGTGTGTACAGTGCTAATTTTTTACATACTAACAATTATTGGTGTATTTATTCTTCGAAAACGCAGACCGGATATTGAAAGACCTCATAAGACTTTTGCCTATCCATTGTTTCCTATTCTGTATATTATTTTTGCCTCGGTAATTTCTTTGATCCTATTAATTTATAAACCGGATTATACATGGCCCGGACTGATAATTGTGATAATTGGAATTCCGGTTTACTTTATTTGGAAAAAGAAAGAGGTAAGCAGTACTAATTAATTGATTAAGTATCAGCAAGGTAGAAAGAGCCGGTACATTTTTTAAATTGCTTCATTTTTATAAATGAAGGCTGTTTCTACTTATATTCATTATACGACAGGCAAATAGTGAAAGAAAAAGAGCAAATAGAAAATCCCTGGTTGAAAATTCCATACGACGATTACGAAAGGCATATGGAACTGCCCGATGTTGCTCAACTGGAAGTATTGAGTAATATTTTTAATGAAGTCGTTGAATTATATAATCCAAAGTCTTTGGCCTTAATTGGATGTGCAACCGGCAATGGATTCGAAAAATTAGAAGGGAAGAACTTTGACAATGTTGTTGGAGTGGATATTAATCCCGACTATATAAATATCTGCAGAAGCAGATATGAAAACAAAATTGGTTCGCTGGGGCTTCTTTGCGGCGATTTATTGATGGTAAATTTGCAGCAATCCTCTTTCGATTTAATTCATGCGGCACTTCTTTTTGAGTATGTTGATGTTGAAAAAGCAATATCTAAAATTGCCGGCTGGCTAAAACCGGGGGGAGTATTAAGTGTTGTGTTACAGTTATCAAGCAATTCTTCGGCACCGGTTTCGGAAACGCCTTTTGAATCTATAAAAATTCTTATTCCCTATATTAAACTGGTTGATGAAAATTGGTTTATTGAGATATGTGAAAACTACCAGCTAAAATTAGAAAAGAAATATGAAGTTGAATTACAAAAAGGAAAAAGATTTTTAGTAGTACATTTTTTAAGATAAAAAAGGAACGGCTTTCGACCGTTCCTTTTTTACTGAATTATTTATAATGTTCTTACGAAAGAGAATCGTCGTTATTAACAACAACAACTTTAGCTTTTCTTCCTTTCAAAAAATAAGCTACAACTAAAAATAAAATTACTGCTCCGCCCGCCAGGTAAATCCAATTGAATCCCGACTCGGGAGAAACTTTTGCTTTCCAAGTAGCTAAACGGGCATCAATTGTATCTTTGTTAGCTTCGGTCATCATATTGTTTTCAATTAATATTGGAATCCATGTAGGCTCAACAACCGGAAAGTAAACACTGTCTGTAAAAGCCATAAATGTATTTTCGGATTCTTCTTTGCTTTTAACACCGTAATTTTTAATCTCATCATCAACATAGGAAGAAACGCTATTTACAAACTGATCTCCATTTCTAAATTGAAGAAGAGCAACTTTCTTCTCTCGGAATAATCTGTTTACCTGTCCCCAAATCTCTTCATTAATTCTACCGTTCCAATCTGTAAACATTGCGTCTATATTAGCAATTTGTGCGGCCTTCTCTCTTTTGGAAGAATAAACATCTGCCAGTTTTGGTCCAATTTGCCTCCAAACCTTATTGAAATCTTTATACTGTTTTTTCATTTCGCCAAGGTCTTCGGGATTCATTTGAGTTACTTTCATGAATTGAACATTATCTGCAATTGTACGTTCAATATTGTAAAACAAATTTCCGCTTTGAACTTTTGTAAATATAGTTTGCTTTTCGGCATCGTTAAGTGTGTTTGGATATTTTATAAATTCGGCAAGAAGACTATCTACAATTCCCCGAACCAACTCATCACGCTGCTGAATATTGGCTTTTAATTGAGCTACCAGTTTTTGTAACGATGCAATTGTTGTTGCATCTTTTTGCGACTTAATTTGAAGTGTTTTTATCTGCGTTATCAAACCCTGATTTTCGATACTCATTTCGGAAACTTTATCCTTCAGTGTGCCAACTTCGGTTGTAAGCTCGGTAATTTGTGTAAAATCACCTTTGCGAATTTCCAATGCACGCTCAATCTTTTCGAAAGAAGAAGCAAAGTTTTCGGGATATAAAGATTTGTCAAGCAAATCTTTATCTGCGGTAAAATCGTTTTTAAGCTTTGCAATATTATCTGCAATTGCGTTGCATTCATCCAACGAGGTTGCATTTTTAATTGCCGCTTCAAGCATCTGGTAGCGGGTTTTAAAACTTTGAGTACGCTCGTAATCGGATTGCGCAAAAGAAAAATTAGTAATTAGAATTACACATAAAAAAATATAGACTGATTTCATTTTAATTACCTCACTAAGCCCTTTTTATTCAATAAATATTTGTTCGAAGAATCTAATAATTCAATGTTCGGTGCTTTTTGATTAAATGCAGGAGCATTTAATTTGCTTTCCGAAATTAGAATTGTATTCTCTAGTTCCATCCCGCTTTCAATTGTTTTAAAAACATATACATTCTTAAATCCTTTTCCCGTTATAAAATAATAACCGGCCCGGTCTCTAATTACTCTAACTTCTTTACCAGCTACATTGGTGGAATCCTGAAACTCCAAAAAGAAAAGAGGATTTATATTTACAGAAAACGAATATCTCTGCTCTTCAATAACCCCTTTGTTGTTTGCTTTAATAGCGTTTTCAATTGGCCACGAATAATCGGCCGGTTTCAAAGTTAAAGATGAGCAAGCAGCCACCACTGCCATTAAAAATGCAGATACAATTAAACCTTTGTAACGCATTAAGTGCCTCCTGAATTATTTATTCTAAAGAAACATAAGGAATTAGTAAGTTATTTGCTTATATGGATTATTATCTTTGCATTACTATTATTGCATAACCAAATTACTAATTTGAAACTGTTTTAATAATCTTATGGAAAAGGTTTTTGTGAATCCCTGGAGCGGACTTAAAGATATACCAAGAAACGTTTGGCTTCTATCGTTTGCTACTCTTATAAATAGATCCGGCACAATGGTAATGCCCTTTTTGGTTATTTATATGAATAAGGAAATTGGAGTTAGCCAAAGTTCTGCGGGATTGGTATTGATGGTATATGGTTTTGGCTCTCTTTTAACTTCTCCTTTTGTTGGAAAGCTGTCCGACAAAATTGGTTCACTAAGAGTAATGAAAACGTCTTTAATAGTAACCGGTCTGTTGCTTGTATTTTATTCTGTGCTTAAAGACTACTATTTAATTCTATTGTTAACATTGGTTTGGTCTGTAATAAGCGAGGCATTTAGACCGGCAAATATGTCATTAATTTCTTTTGAAACTTCGGTAGAGCAAAGAAAAACCGCATTTGCACTTAATAGACTGGCAATTAATCTTGGAATGAGCATTGGTCCTGTAATTGGCGGTTTTTTGTCTCAGGTAGATTACTCGCTTCTATTTTATTTTAATGCCGTCTCCTCAATTTTGGCGGGAATATTTTTAATGGTGGTTCATTTCGATAAAAGAGAAGCAAAACCAGAGGAAATAAAAATTCATGAATCATATAAATCTAAAATATCCCGAAATCCTTTTGCTTCCCTTACATTATTTACAGATAAAAAATTAATTTATTTCTTGATTGCTCTAACTCCCGTTAGTCTGGTGTTTTTTCAGTTCCTGGGGGGATTGCCATTATATATTGTTGGCAACTTGAAGTACAGCGAATCAACGTTCGGAATTTTAATGGCTATAAATACTGTATTGATTATTTTTATTGAAGTGCCATTGAATAATGCAATGGCCCATTGGGATGACCGCAAAGCTTTAGCTTTTGCCTCTATTTTAACAGCTGTTGGATTTGGCGCAATGGCTATTTCGAGCAATCTTGTTTTTTTAATTGCAACAATTGTTATTTGGACTTTTGGAGAAATGATTTTTTTCCCTGCCGCTTCTTCATATACCGCACTAATTTCGCCAGATTCAAAGCGGGGAGAGTATATGGGTTACTATCAAATGACATTTAGTTTTTCGATGATGTTTGGTCCATGGATTGGCGCAGTTGTAATTGATAATCTTGGTGCAACATTTTTGTGGAGCGGAACATTCTTTGTTGCGTTAATTTCTTTTGCAATGTTTTATTCTATGAATAAGAAAAAATAATTTTTTCTTTTCGACAATAATCTTTATAGTTATATTGACTAAGAAATTAATAATACTCATATTGGTTTATACCTATTAAATTTTTCCAACTTCTGATAAGCCTGGCAAAGCTGTGAGGGCAAACGCCGGGCTTTTTTATTTTAAATCCTCTTCAAAATTGACTAAGTACTTTGCCAGCCTTATCTTTTCTATATGAAAGTAGTGCTAATAATACCGCCCTTTACACAAATCAATACGCCTTATCCATCGGCTTCTCAGCTGTCTGGCTATCTTAAATCCAAAGAAATAGAATCGGTTGTTTACGACTTATCTCTTGAAGTGATGCTGCGGGTTCTTTCTAAAAAGGGACTTAAAGAAATTTTTAACCTGGTGGAAAAGAATAAACAGCTTGACCTAAATAGCAAAAGAATGCTTAGCCTAAAAGAAACATACATAGATGTTGTTGATGGGGTAGTAAATTTTTTACAGGGAAAGAATTCAAATTTTGCTTATAAAGTTATCACACAAAATTTTCTTCCGCATGGCAAGTCTTTTGAAAATTTGGTTGGCGAAAAAGAAGCTTTTGGAAATTTGGGAATTAACGATAAAGCAAAACATCTTTGCTCTCTATTTATAGACGACATTACACTATTTATCCAAAAGAATATAACACATCATTTTGGACTTAGCCGGTACGCCGAAAGAATTGCTTTTAGTCCCGCAGAGTTTGACGGTATTGAAGAAGAGCTGAAAGGCAACAGAAACATAATTGAAAGCTATATTATTGATGAAACCCAAAAAATTATTGAAAAGGAAAAACCAGACCTTGTTGGATTTACAATTCCTTTTCCGGGAAATTTTTTAAGTGCTCTGTTATCTGCAAAATTTATAAAAGAAAAATACTCCGGAATTAAAATAGTTTTTGGAGGGGGATACATAAATACTGAACTAAGAGATATAAAAGACAAACGTATTTTCAGTTATACAGATTATATAACATTGGACGACGGGGAAATTCCTCTTTATAACATCATTAGCAAAATTAAATACCCAAACCAAGATATTGGATTCGTAAGAACTCTTTGCGTTGTTAATGAAAACATAGTTTATTCTGATGAAGGGCTAAATAAAAATATAAGCCACAACCAAATAATTGCTCCGGATGTATCTAATCTTGATCCTCAAAAATATATTTCGATGGTTGAGATGCTTAACCCAATGCATAGGTTGTGGAGTGACGGATACTGGAACAAGCTGGCAATTGCTCATGGTTGCTATTGGAGTAAATGTACATTTTGTGACGTTACATTGGATTACATAGGAAGATATTCTCCTGCCGGCGCATCTGTTATTGTGGATTGGATGGAAAGCATGATAGCACAAAACAATATAACAGCTTTTCATTTGACAGATGAAGCCGCTCCTCCAGCTTTGTTGAAAGAGCTTTCGCTGGAAATTCTTGCAAGAAAATTAAGTGTTACATGGTGGGGTAACATTCGGTTCGAAAAAGCTTTTACAAAAGATCTTTGTATGCTGCTTGCGGCTTCGGGATGCGTAGCAGTTAGCGGAGGAATTGAATGTGCAGACGAAAGACTTCTAAAATTAATTAACAAAGGGGTTACTCTAGAGCAAGCGGCAATTAGCTGCTATAATTTTCAGAATGCAGGCATTATGGTTCATGCCTATTTAATGTATGGATTTCCAACCCAAACCGAACAGGAAACCATTAACAGCTTGGAAATTGTAAGACAGTTTATGAAGAATGGATTGTTTCAATCTGCATTCTGGCACTTATTCACATTAACAGTTCATAGTCCAATTGCAAAAAATCCTAAAGAATATGGAGTTACAATAAAGTCATCTGTTAATAACAATTTTGCCAATAACGATCTGCTCCACACAGATGATTCTAAAACAAATCATTCAATGTATGCCGATGGATTGAAGAAGGCGCTTTATAATTATATGCATGGTATTGGTTTTGAATTTAATATCAAAGATTGGTTTGAATTTCCGGTTGCTTCAACAACAATTCCAAAGAATCTGGTTTCCAAATTTTTAATTAATAAAACGCCGATTAACATAAACAGTAGAAAGCAGTCTGTATGGCTGGCGGGATTGCCTGAGTTAAGAAATATAAATAATGATATTTGTGAATTGACAATTCATTCTGCTTCGGTAGAGGGTTCTTGGAAAATAAAAAAAGGATTGGCCGAATGGCTTGTTAAGTGTATTCAGAAATCTATGAAGAGTGAATTGAGAGATAAGTTTTTATTCTCCGATTGGGAAAGTTCATTTCCTGGTAATGCGGCTGATTTCGAAAAATTTGTTCAAAGCAAAACATGGAAAGAATTAAGAGAACATTTTTTACTGTTTGTGTAAAAAGGGCGGAATATAATTCCACCCTATAAATATTAATCGAAATGTGCGTTGAAAAACGGAAGCACTTTAAAGATGCCATCGTTGTTCTTGGCAATATTTATAATTCCAATTTGCACACCGTTCAATTCTTCGGCAGAATTGAAGAGCCCAATTACTAAACCGTTTTGCCTATTGGTAATTTTATTGTAACCCGAAATTGAAACACCATAAAAATTTTCAACATCTGTCCAGCCTGCGGTTATATTCAATCCCTTAAAACTATCTGTCTCGGTTTTATATCCGGTAATGTTAATACCTTGAATATTCTCTTGGGCAACTAATGCCAATAAAGAAATATTTAAGCCGGTTATTTGTTGTTGGGCAACTAAAGCCAATCCGCCAACATTTATTCCGGTAATGTTTTCTTGGGCAACTAATGCAAGCCCTCCAAAGTTAATTCCCACAATACTTTTTTGCGCTACTAATGCAAGCCCGCCAAAATTCACACCTGTCATATTTCCTTGAGCAACAGATGCAAATCCGCCAACATTAATTCCAGTTAAATCTTGTTGAGATACTAAAGCTAAAGAACCATAGTTAACTCCCTGCATGTTTCCCTGAGAAACAAGTGCAAGACCACCCATGCTAATTCCTGTAATGTCCCCTTGCGAAACTAAAGCCAAACCGCCAAAGTTAATTCCTTTAATATCTCCCTCGGATACGGCAGCTAATCCGCCAACATTAATTCCGGTAATTTCATTTTCTGCAACAAGAGCGGCAATTCCTAAGTTAATGCCCTTAAGACTACTAGCTGCAGGTGCTAATCCAAACGAAATTCCATTAACAGTTCCGCTTAATTGTTTTCCCGGTTTCCATAAAGTTATATTAATTCCGTTAATTCTCTCGATGTTGCAGTCGCTCCAATTAAATCGAATCCCATTAAAACTTTTAGAGTTACCAAAGCTAATTCCATTTCCGTTGCTGCCAATATCAAAACTTTTGTTCACACAAGTTTCTGTTGTATCGCTATTTCTTTTGCGCAAAAACTGAGCATAGGAAACAGAAGTTATAAAAAGACATACTATAAGCAGTACCTTTCTTATCATTTTTTACTCCATATTAAAATTTTCTACAGATTTAGACTTACGAGGTGGGTACTAAGTTACATCAGGATTTTTTAATCGTTCTTTTTTTTCAAGAAACCATACTTTGTTAAGTGCAAATATGCCAAATAACCAACTGCACCCATCTGAACTGCTCCTAAAATTTGTTTGACAATTTTATATTTATCTTCGGCTAGATAATTCTGATAATAAGAAGAAAGATAATTATTGGGCTGTGCTTCAAGGGAGTTATTGAAAAATGAACCCAACTGCATTCTTGTGCGAATCATTATAGAAGTAGAATCGTTAATGAAACTGGCATTTAGTTTTAACTCTGCCAGTTCTTTATTGAAAATATAATCGGGAAGATTTGTGTTGGTATTAAAAAAATTATAGAGACTCATGGGCTTCTCTTTATAAGCAGAAGAATCCTTTAAACTGCTTTGCGCATAAGATACGTGAGAAACTAACAGCAACAATAAGCTAAAAGCGCGTATCGTCATCATCGTCGAATGGTTCCTCGCTGAATAAATCAGTGTCGTCGATGTCAACATCAACATCTTTAATAGCATCCGGATCCGCATCATCAAAGCTATCGCCATCATCCTCTTCCCCTTTTTTACTTGGCTTTTCATCTTCGGTCGCAACATAACTTTCGGTAGGTGTATAAAAGCTTCCACCGGAATAATTATCATCCATACGGTCCATAACCTGACCAAGAATTTCACTTGTGAGATCGGCTTTTAATTCCTTGTCGTCCACTTTTTTGTCCGATTCAAATTTATCCCATCCAACCTCTGTATCCTTCCAAAACTCGGTAAGTTCCTTTTTATCCATCTTAGAAAGATGCTTTCCAATTTCGGTCTCAATCACTTTTAAATCTTCCTGATCCCAAGTGCTTTCGGAATAAAGCTGAGCCTTAAGATAATTCCAAAAGGAATCTCCCTTCTTTTCGGGGGATGGAAGCTTCTTTAAAGATGCAACAACATCATTAACTATTTTCTTCATATTTTTATTCATACAATCCTCTCAAAACTTATGGTAAGAAAATAAATAAATCTTTTTAAAAACCAATGGTAAATAATTATTACCCTTTTATTCCTGCTTAATTATCGATGTTCCTATAAAAAGTTTAAAGGATAGAAAAAATATTCTTACTATTTTAGAAGCAACAAGAAAAGAGTATTTTACAAAACTAATTGCCCCTGTAGTTCAATGGATAGAATGCGAGCCTCCGGAGCTCGAGGTGTGGGTTCGATTCCCGCCGGGGGTACTAAGCGTTGATAAGATGTGAGAAATCTATTTAAAACAAAAACGGCAAGAGTTAAATCTTGCCGTTTTATCAATTACCATTTATTATTCAAAAGAAATCTTGTTTTTATTTTCAATAAGCCAATCATCAAAACTTTTCAAAGCGGGATTAAGCGATTTTGAAAATTCTAAATTTCTGGCTCCGGTAAAGTAATCTTCAAAATCGTGCTTGAACTGAAACATATTTCCAAGATCTTCGGCACCTGGAAATCCAAAAGAACGATACATTTCAAATGGAACAGAATTGTAGTTTATTTCATTTCCAAAGGCTTTCGAAAACGATTCTGCCATTTGTTTTCCAGTTGGGTGTTCGCCGGCAATTCCAACAGTTTTTCCAATGAATTCATTTCCCTTCTTGAAAATTCCATATGCGCATTTGCCTATATCATCAGCCGCTATACCAGGAAGCTTTTTATCACCTATTGGAATTGAAAGATACAATTTACCGTCGGGACCTTTCTTTGGACCCATTCCAAAATAAATAAAATTATCCCAGTAAAAAGATGTTAAAAGAAAAGTGACCGGAACTAGTTGCTCTGTAAAGAATTTATTCGACTCACCTTTAGAATCAAAATGAGGTACCTTGTATTTACCTCCAAGAGTTGGCATTCTATTATCTTCAAGGGGAATCCATTTGCGTGTATCTTCTAATGTTGACCAGATTATATGTTTAAGTCCGGTTTCCTTTGCCGCTTTTGCAATTGAAGCCGCCTGAGAAATTTCTTTTTCCGGTGAAAAATGTTCCCAAAAGAATGTTACAGCATAAGCACCATATGCGCCGGTAAACGCTTCTTTAATGCTATCATAATTGTCAATATCAACACTAACAACTTCGGCACCCATATCCTTCAATGCTTTTGCTTTATCGGAGTTAATGTTTCTTGTAAGAGCCCGAACTGAGAATTCACCAGAGGGATCATTAAGAATTGCTTTAACCAATCCTCCTCCCTGAGCACCAGTAGCGCCTAATACTGCTATTATTTTTTTATTAGCCATCTATTTAATCCTTTCTTAAAATAATTGTTAATTGTTAAACATAGGGCTACACTGAAAGGTTCATCCAATTAGAATAGTTGTTAAAATTTATAAATGTTGGATTAGAACTTAGCTTATTATAAGGGGATTTGGGTATTAGTTAAAAATCTACTGATAAAATAAAAATTTCGAAAACAATTATTTTTAGTAATTGTTTCGATAAGTTAGCGCTAGATTATTAAATTAGTTATAACATTTACAAGCGTAAAATATTTTGTAATAGATGTAGATCTATATTTTTTTAAAAAAGTATATTTATAGTTAATTAAATAAAACGAGGTAATGATGCGCCGCTATAATCTCTATTTCTCATTAATGTTGTTCTTTTTTGGTTTTGTGCTAATAAATGCTCAAACCGAAGATAAATCTTTCTTAACTATCGACAGAATTTTTAACAGCAACGATTTTAATGGAGAATTTTTTACTCAATCCCGCTTTACCGATGAGGGGAAATATTATACAACTTTAGAAAGATCATTAGAAATTCAAAGGGCAAGAGAAATTGTTAGGTATGAAACCGAAACTGGAAAAAGAGAAGTATTGGTTTCTGCAAAACTTCTAATTCCCGAAGGTCAAACACAGCCATTAGCAATTAGCAATTACATCTGGTCAACAAGCCGAAATTTATTGTTAATCTTCACAAATACTGCCCGTGTTTGGCGATATAACACAAAAGGGGATTATTGGGTGCTGGATTTGAAAACCGGCAAACTTCAAAAATTAGGAGGAGATGCAAAACCATCTACATTAATGTTTGCAAAATTCTCGCCGGACGAAAAAACCGTTGCCTACGTTAGAGAGCACAACATTTATGCAGAGAGTCTTTCCGATGGAAAAATAACTCAACTAACATTCGATGGCTCCAAAACAATTATCAACGGTACTTTCGATTGGGTCTATGAAGAGGAATTGGAATTGAGAGACGGATTTAGATGGAGTCCCGATAGCAAGCAAATTGCCTATTGGCAATTGGATGCCTCCGGTATTGGTGAATTCTATATGATTAATAATACAGATTCAATTTATTCCAAAATAATTCCAGTTCAGTATCCCAAAGTTGGAACAACAAATTCTTCCGGTAAGGTTGGCGTTATAAATGCAAGTGGAGGACAAACTGTTTGGATGAAATTAATTGGAGATCCTAGAAACAATTATATAGCAAGAATGGATTGGGCAGAAAGCTCGGAAGAAATTGTAATACAATATTTAAATAGAGCGCAAAATCAAAATGAAGTTATGCTTGGCAATGCAAAAACCGGTGAAGTAAAAATTGTTTTGACAGAAAAAGATGAAGCATGGATTGATATTAATGATGATCTCCACTGGATGAAAAAGGGAAAAGAATTTACATGGGTTAGCGAGCGGGACGGATGGCGCCATATTTACCTGGTTAGCCGGGACGGGAAAAATATTAAATTGCTAACACCAGGCAATTACGATGTAATAAGCATTCAAACAATAGATGAAAAGAAGGGAGTAATATATTTTATTGCTTCGCCCGATAACGCAACTCAAAAATATCTTTACCGTGTAACAATGGATGGCAAAGGTAAACTGGAAAAAATTACGCCAGCAGAGTTTGCAGGAACTAACAGATATCAAGTATCTGAAGGGGGAAACTATGCCATTCATACTTACTCGGCATTTGAAAAGCCTTCAATCACAAATTTGATAAAGCTGCCTGAACATAAAATTATTAAAAAGGTTGTAGAGAACAAACAGTTGTTCGAAACAGTAAATAATCTTAAAAAAACTCCGGCAGAATTTTTGAAAGTTGATATTGGAAACGGAGTGGAATTAGACGGCTATATTATGAAGCCTTACAATTTTGATCCGGCAAAAAAATATCCGGTGCTGTTTTATGTTTACACAGAGCCCGCAGGGCAAACCGTTAACGATAGCTGGGGTGGTTCCGGTTATTTGTGGCATTTAATGCTTGCTCAGCAAGGATACATAATTGCCAGTGTTGATAACAGAGGTACACCGGCTCCTAAAGGAAGGGAATGGAGAAAATCTATCTATAAAAAAATTGGAAGACTAAATTCTTCCGATCAGGCAGAAGCTGTTAAATCCCTGTTAAAAAGATTTTCGTTTATGGATGCAGATAGAATTGGTGTGTGGGGATGGAGCGGAGGCGGAAGCGCAACCTTAAACGCAATGTTCCGCTATCCAGATATTTATAAGACTGGTCTTGCTGTTGCATCCGTACCCAACGAAAGATTATATGATACAATTTATCAGGAAAGATATATGGGGTTGCTCACTAAAGATAACGATGCGTACGATTTAGGTTCACCAATTCACCATGCAAAGAATTTAAAAGGTAATCTGCTGGTTGTTCATGGAACTGGTGATGATAATGTTCATTATCAAGGTGCCGAGTTACTATTTAATGAATTGATAAAACACAACAAGCATTTTACAATGATGGCTTATCCTAACCGTTCGCATGGAATTTACGAAGGTGAAGGAACTACAATTCATCTTTATAATTTGCTTACAAAATATTTGAACGATAATCTTCCTGCAGGCGGTAAATAATCTTATTTTAGATCCCGCTCAAACTTGAGCGGGATCGATAAAACTCCTACAAATTTTTTTAGCATATCTCATTTAGAATTACCATTTTAATTCCACATTTCTCAATATTCTTAGGTTAGCCGATGAAAAATAAAATCGGGGTCTTTGTTTTAACATTTCTTGCTGCATTTAGTATTCACGCTCAAATAAAAATTGGTTTATTAAATCTTGATGAATCAGTTGCTAACAAAAAAGAAATTAATGCTCTTAGTTCCTTTTTCGAAAATGAAAAACAATTGAAAATTGTTAACGTAAATGAAAAACAAATTTTAGAAACCTCTTCCTACCTAAATGCCTTTAATATATTTTGGATTCATTCCGCCGATTCAGTCGAAATTGAAACGTTAACCAAGAATGATTCCCTCATTAAAGAAATTAAAAAATATGTCAACCTCGGTGGAAATTTATTGTTGACTTTAGATGCACTAAGACTGGTTGTACCGCTTGGTTTAGAATCTAAAAATCCCACTTCACAAATGGTTGATGCTAACGATGACGGATACGGTAGAAGATTGGGGCTGCATTCATTTCTAAGTCATCCCGTTTTTGAAGGGATGAATGGGGGTGCGTATATTTTTAACCCAACAAAGGATATGAAGACAAAGCAGGTAGGCTATTTTAACACAGTAATTCCAAGGGGAAAAGTTGTAGCAGTAGATTGGTCCTACATTACATTAAAAGAGAATTCTAAGCTTTTGCTTGAATACAAAGTTGGAAAGGGAAGTGTTTTAGCTGTGGGTGCATATACATTTTTTTCGATACCTAACAACAGTCATAGCCACTTAAAATTGTTTGTAAAAAACTGCATCAACTATCTTGCTGATGAATCGAAGTTTAAAAATTCAAAAAAACAATACTGGGATTATTCTACAAATAGTGTTTATGAATTTCAAAGCAGTCACTCATTCAATAAATTTAGCTCCACAAAAAATTGGAGGGGAGATAAAAGCATTGAACTTGCTAAAGAGAAAGCCGGTGATAATTATTGGAACGTTGCCTTCAGACGAATTTTGGTGATGGGGAAAGAGAAAAGCGGCATTGAAGAAATTTGGGCACATCCTTTTATGGCTCTTCGAGATTATGAAGTTGGCCTTAGATTAAAAGGGGAAGACACAACCCGGTGGCTCAAGAATTATTCTCCTAGCATAATTGTATCTCCCGAAAAAATTACACGTAGTTATAAATTAAAAAACATTTCCTTTACTGAAATTATTTCCGCGGCATTTAATGAACCCAAAGCAATTATTCACTATACTTACGATGGGCAGGATAGTGCCGAACTGGTTATAAAACTTACAAGCAATATGCGCCTTATGTGGCCCTATTCAGAACAAACAGCATTCAACATCGGTTATTCTATAAACAAATCCAAAGATGCTTTCCATTTTATTAACAAGTATAATTACTCAACATTAGCCGGTTCGAACAGAAAATTTAAGGATGCAGTAATAGGCAAGTTCGACGACTTTAAAGAAGTAAATAAAAAATTTGTTGGTATAGAAACAGAAAAATTCCAGGCATCTGCTCTTGCTGTTTACAGTTTGCAAAAAAAAGATTTCATAGATTTTGTTATTCATGCTTCAACAACAAACGCAAAGCCGCAAACAAAAAATCCTCAAGACATATTTGCCGAAGCGAATAAGTACGCTAACAGAGTGATCAATAACTCTTTGACTATAACAACTCCTGATGAAAATTTTAATGAAGGATACAAATGGGCATTGATAGGAACGGATAAGTTTTATGTTGAAACCCCCGGCCTTGGAAAATCTTTAGTTGCCGGATATTCTACAACTGCAAGAGGTTGGGGCGGCGGGCATAAGGTAAATGGCAGGCCTGGATATGCTTGGTACTTTGGTCGGGATGCATGCTGGAGTAGCATGGCGCTGCTTGATTACGGTGATTTCGAAAAGGTGAAAAGTGTTCTAGAATTTTTAAGCAAGTATCAGGATATCAATGGAAAAATATTTCACGAGCTTACTACTTCTGGCGCCGTTCATTACGATGCTTCGGACGCTACTCCTCTTTATTTAATTCTTTGCGGAAAGTATTTGCGTCACAGCGGCGATGTTAAATTTATAAAACAAATTTGGCCGAACATTAAACATGCCCTCGAGTTCTGTTATTCAACAGATACCGATAAAGATCACCTTATTGAAAATACAAATGTTGGGCACGGCTGGGTTGAAGGAGGAGGATTATATACCGCACATACAGAAGTTTATCTAGCCGCGTGCTGGTCTGTGGCATTAACCGAAGCTGCATACATTTGCAATACAATAGGACTTACAGATGAAAGCAATAAGTATCTATCCGAAGGTAAAAAAGTAAAAGAAATTATTAATAAAAATTTTTGGAACAACTCCTCGGATTTTTTAAGCTTCTCTAAACTTAAGGATGGTTCATACAATTCCGAAAAATCAATTTTAGCTTCGGTGCCTGTTTATTTTGAAATGCTGGATTCGGAAAAGTCGAAGAAGGTAGTTAACGCCTATGCCGATAATTATTTTTCGGCAGATTGGGGTGTTAGAATTTTACGTGAGGATAGTCCAATTTATAATCCAAAAGGTTATCATACCGGAAGTGTTTGGCCTTTGTTCACGGGTTGGAGCGCCTTGGCAGAGTATAAATATGGAAATGAAATTCAGGGATTTACTCACGTTATGAATAATCTGCTGGTTTATAAGAATTGGCAATTGGGATTTGTTGAAGAAGTTTTGAATGGTGCAGAATACAAGCCAAGCGGTGTTTGTCCTCAGCAATGTTGGAGTGAAACTATGGTTCTTCAACCGGCAATAGAAGGAATGCTGGGATTGAATGTTGATGCTTTATCAAACAGTCTAAAGTTATCTCCCAAATTTCCGGCTGACTGGAATAGTGTTAATGTAGAAAGAATTTCTATTGGCAAAACTTTGGTAAATATGTCTGTAAATAAGAAAGATGGTAAGACTATTTACGCATTCAATTCCAATTCCAAGAAAAAAATTCATATTGAACTAGGTATAGATGTTTTGCCGGGCGCTTCTGTGCAAAGCATTGTGGTGAACGGTAATACCATTGATCCAAGCAAATTTGTAAATGGACAAATTCTGTTTGACTTAAATGGAAAAGGAATAATTGAAATAAGTCACTCAAGAGGAATAAGTGTATTGCCTAATGTGGTATTACCAAAACCAAATGATGTTTCAAAAGGATTTAGAATTCTTTCGGATAATTTTGATGACAAAGTTTATTCAATCCAAGTGCAGGGATTAAACTCTTCCAATAATGAATTGAAAATCTATTCTGATGGGATGAAAATAAAATCTGTAGAAAACGGAAGTATCACCTCATTTGAGAATTCCATCTATACAATTAAGGTGAGTATTCCAGCGGAATCATCGAAGTATGTAAACAGAACTGTAAAAGTTAATGTTGAATAATATTATTAAAGCCGGAAATTTAATGAAACGAATTGCTCTATTTTTATTCATTTTTCAACTTGTTCTTAATGCTCAACAGAAATATTTGTTTCAGAATCCAAAATTAACTGTGGAAGAAAGAGCAAACGATTTAGTTGCTAAGATGACGCTGGAAGAAAAAATATCTCAGCTAATTTATAATTCACCTTCAATTGAAAGACTTGGAATACCTGCATACAATTGGTGGAATGAATGTTTGCATGGTGTTGCACGCAATGGTTTGGCTACTGTGTTTCCTCAGGCAATTGGGCTTGCATCTATGTGGGATAAAAAGTTAATGTATAAAGTTGCCTCTGCAATATCCGATGAAGCCCGTGCAAAGTATAACAATGCTGTTAAAAATAACAAACGGGATATCTATCAGGGACTTACATTCTGGTCACCCAACATTAATATCTTTCGAGATCCCCGCTGGGGAAGGGGAATGGAAACTTACGGTGAAGATCCATTCTTAACAGGAAAGATGGCGGTTCAATTTATAAAAGGATTGCAGGGAAACGATCCTAATTATTTTAAAGTAATTGCAACGGCAAAACATTTTGCTGTTCACAGCGGACCGGAACCGGACCGGCATTCATTCAATGCTGAAGTAAGCGAGTACGATTTGCGGGAGACATATCTCCCAGCATTTAAAATGAGTGTGCACGAGGGAAATGTTCAATCATTAATGTGTGCTTATAATAGTCTGCGCGGAAAAGCATGCTGCGGCAACGATCCCCTTCTAGATAAAATTCTAAGAAAGGAGTGGGGCTTTAAAGGCTATGTAGTTTCGGATTGCTGGGCTGTGTCGGATATCTATCAGTTTCATAAACAGGCTAAGGATGCTGCGGAAGCTTCGGCATTATCTGTAAAAGCAGGAACAGACCTTGAATGCGGAAGCTCCTATCCATCTTTGAATGAAGCAATTAAAAAAGGATTTGTAAATGAGGATGAAATTAATACTTCCTTAAAGAGATTGATGGAAGCAAAACTGAAATTGGGAATGTTCGATCCAATTGAGCTAGTTCCATTTTCAAAAATTCCAATGAACGTTGTCAATTCAAAAAAACATAAACAACTTACCCTCGAGGCTGCGCGCTCTTCAATTGTATTGCTGAAGAATCAGGGGAACCTGCTTCCTCTAAATAAAAGCGTAAAAAGCATTGCTGTAATTGGGCCAAATGCAGATGATGAGGAATTGCTGCTGGCTAATTACAATGGAACCCCTTTAAATATTGTAACTCCACTTGAGGGAATAATTGCAAAAGTTGGAAAGAATGCAAAAGTAATGTTTGAACATGGGTGCGACCTTGCAGAAAAAGTAAGTTACTTCAAAACTATTCCATCTCAGTTTTTATTCGCTGATGAAAATTTAAAAGTGAATGGACTTAATGCCGAATATTATTCTGCCAAAGAATGGAAAGGAACGGCAATTAAAAAAATTGATAGGCAGATTGACTTTGAATGGCTTGATGAAAAAGCTGGACCAATGTTCACTTCAAACGGAAGCGCTAAGTGGAGTGGTTTTATTGTTCCACCTAAAACTGGCAAATATAAAATTGGCGGATACGGTGTTAACATATTTAAAATATTTTTTGACGATTCATTAATAGTGGATTTTAACAATTCTCACGAAGCGGCAAAGGCATATAAAGAAGTAAATCTAATTCAAGGCAAGCCATATAAGATTAGAATTGAATATCAATCATCAACTAGGTATGGGCAGATGAAACTCATTTGGTCTATTCCTGAAGATGGTTACGAAGAAAGAGCAATTGAAGCAGCAAAAAAATGTGATGTGGTTTTAATGTTTATGGGAATTTCTCCTCATCTAGAAGGTGAGGCGTTAAATGTTGAAGTGGAAGGTTTTAGTGGTGGTGATAGAACTAGTTTGGATTTGCCAAAAATTCAGCATGACCTAATTAAAAAAATTGCTAAGCTTAATAAACCAATTGTACTGGTTCTATTAAACGGAAGCGCTTTGAGCATTAATTGGGAAAAAGAAAACATTCCCGCAATAGTTGAAGCATGGTATGGGGGTGAACAGGCGGGCAATGCAATTGCCGATGTTTTGTTTGGAGATTATAATCCTTCGGGCAAATTACCCGTTACATTTTATAAGTCTGTTAATCAATTGCCAGGTTTTAAATACTACAAAATGAATGGAAGAACTTACCGCTATTTTGATGGTGAAGTTTTGTTTCCGTTTGGATATGGGTTAAGCTATTCAAAAGTTTTATATAACAATCTTAGAATAAGCAAAGAGAAGCTTACAAATAATGAATGTATTACATTGTCGGTTGAAATCACAAATAATAGCAGATTGCAATGCCAAGAGGTTGTGCAGCTTTATGTTAAAGGAAAAGGTTTGAATGCCGGTGGAGCAATAAAATCTTTGAAAGGATTTGAAAAAATTGAACTGGCACCGAATCAAACAAAAACTGTTCTGTTCGAAATTAATTACGAGTTGCTAAGTCAGTTTGAAACTGATAAGGGATTTGTAGCTTTAAAAGGAGAACATGAATTGATGGTTGGCTCTTCATCAAGAGATGAAGACTTGCTAAAAATAAAATTGGTTTACGAGTAAGGAGGTTAATATGAAAATGACTTGGTTGTTTTTATTTGTCTCTATTTCAATCTCGGCACAATTCTTAAATGTTAAGGAAAAGTATTTAACTATAAACGCAAAAGGCTCCGATCCACTATTTACAACTTATGCAGCGGCAATGGATCGCTCTCGTCTTTATGGAGACAAGGGATACAAGCTGGATTATTATTCCGATTCGAGCCCAATAAGTTACATTGGTGACCAAGCGGGAAGATTTTATTCCCTTTGGAAAGTGGATAAAGTAGTTGTTATGAATGTGGGGGAGTTTTATTCCAAGCCGGTTGTTACTGCATCATTTCCAGATATGGTAATTATGGAATACTCTCCATTCAAAGGCATTAATGTTCAGGAGACATTTTTTGTTTACAGCTCTTCTGTTGCGCTTGTGAATTTACAGATAAAAAACACAGACACGATAAACCACAATATTGAATTGTATCCAATACTTGAACTTGGCAACGATTCTTTGGAAATAAAAGAATACAACAAAATTCAAAACGGATATTTAACTCATCACTACGAATCGAAATACAGATTGATAAGTTCTCTGTATAAAAACCAGCCTTATCCAACAAATACAAGAGACTTCTTTTCTTTATCCATTCCGGCATATTCCTACGGCGGTTACAGCGGCTCGTTAGAAAAATTTTACAATACTGTTAAAACGGATTTTTATGCAGAGAATAGAAATGATTCTTTGAATCATAAGAAAGTAGGACTGGTAAATTTTGTTTCTCTTCATGGAAAGTTTTCTCTTAAGCCTGGTGAAGAAACAAACGTTAAATATTTTAGAGGGTGGCAAGATCAAAAAGAAGAGGTAGAAAATCTTTATTCGCAAATTGATAAGCTAAAGAATGAGCCTCTTCAAAAATATGTTGACGATAATGAAAAACTGTTTTCAAAAATTCCACGCATTAAATTTAAAAACGAAGATGAAAAGCTGGTTTACTTAAGCTCGTTCAATTTGGTGCGAGGATGTTTTTATCCACCCACAGAAAAAACCAGCAATAATTTTTATGTTTTTTCAAGGCATCCATTATGGGGCTGGGGCCATGGACATCAAGTGCTTCACGAGTCTTTGAGTATGCTGGCTTACGCATATTTAGATCCGGTTTCGGCACAAGGCTCTCAAAAAGTTTATATTGAACAGCAGCGGGAAGATGGTTTAATTGCTTATCGTCATGGGCCGCGCGGTTTGCAAGACTATCCACACTTTAGCAAAGTTTTGAACAAAGAGATGTCCACAACTTCGGCTCCTTTTTTCAGCTGGATTAATTGGGAAGTTTACAAAGTAAGTAAAGACAAATCTTTTTTAATGGAAGCATATCAAAGCGGTTACAAATATTTAGACTGGCTAATTCAAAACAGAGATGTTGATAAAGATGGTTTGTACGAGTGGGGCCCTTATGGAATTATTGAGAATGTTCGCGATTGGTATAACGCAGTGTTTCAAGTTAGCAAAGACCGGTTTTTAGATGTGGACAAGGAAGACATTTCGGATGAACTGGATTGCCTGGATTTAACTTTGATGATGATAAAAGAAATGCGTTCTCTTTCTTCAATGGCTAAAGAACTTGGATTGCAAGATGCGTCAAACGCGTGGATTAAAATTGCGGAGATGACATCCAAACTGGTTAACCAAAAAATGTGGGATGAAAACACTGGCTTTTATTATTCAATTAACAGAACAGATCATTCCTTCAAGTTCATGACACGAGATTTACGCAGAATGGAAATAATTGGGTTTCTTTCTTTGTGGGCCGAAGTTGCGCCAAAAGAAAGAGCCGAAAGAATTGTAAAGCATCTTTTAAATCCCAATAAGTTTTGGCGCAAATATGGAATTCCTACACTTGCCGCCGATGATGTTTGGTACTCACCGTATGTGGATTACTGCTGCAAATGGAATGGTCCCGTTTGGCTGCTTTGGAATTACATGGTCTTAGATGGATTAAAAAAATATGGCTACAACAAAATTGCTGGTAGCTTAACAGATAAAATGCTTTTAGCTGTTACAACACAATTGAAAAAAAATCATAACTTTTGGGAATCGTACAGCCCAGATAACGAAGTGTTGAATTCTCCTTCAAATTATATCTGGGATTCCATAATGGCTAAAGTACTTATTGAAAAATATTCTAATCAAATAAAAAGGAACTGATGAAAAATATACCAAGCATATTTAACGATGTAATTGGACCGGTAATGAGAGGTCCATCCAGTTCTCATTGTGCCGGTGCTTTGCGAATTGGAAGAATGGCCAGAGATTTAATGGGAGGCTTAATTTCTCAAGTGGAAATTGAATATGATACAATGGGGTCGCTGACAACAACTCATATTTCCCAAGGCAGCGATATGGGATTGTTTTGCGGATTGCTTGGATACGATGTAACAGATGAAAGGCTTCTTAATTACAAAGAGGAAATCATCAATCATAATATTTCCATTGGCATTCAATACAAGCAGTTAAATGATGGGCATCCGAACACATATCATTTACTTCTTAGGAACGAACAAGACACTCATAAAATAAAAGCAATTTCCACCGGCGGCGGAATGGTGGAGCTTATTGAAATAGATGGTGCAGCGGTTAATATAAGCGGCGGATACTTCGAAACCATTTTGTTCGTAGATGAATTAATTCCGGATTTGGTTGAAATTATTAGGAAGAAAACAAATGCCGAAAAGATTTCTCTTAAAGCCGGAGATAAATTTTTTGTAAACATCAAAACAACTTTTAAGATTGACGATGATGTTCTCTTAGAAATAAAAAAAATATGTAATGCCGTTGAAGTGAAAATACTATTTCCAGTGTTGCCGGTGTTGTCGAAAAAGGAAATTGAAATTCCATTTACTACAGCCGATGAAATGATAGAGTATAACAAGGATAAGAAATTGCAATTATGGGAACTGGCTTTGGAATATGAAAGCAAAAGAGGAGGTATTCCAAAGGATGAAGTAATGAGAATGATGGAAGTGATTACAAATGTGATAATCAATTCTGTAGAGACCGGACTAAATGGAACTGAATTCAAAGACAGAATACTGCCGGCTCAATCCGTAAATTTTAATAAACTGAATGACGAGAATAAATTATTGGGAAGCGGACTGCAGAATTTAATGATCTTATATATATCCGCAATTATGGAAGTGAAGAGTTCTATGGGGGTTATTGTTGCTGCGCCTACTGCCGGTTCGTGCGGTGCTTGCCCGGGTGCTATTTATGCAGCCATAAAATATCTGCAGAAAGATAGTCAAGAGATGAGTAAAGCAATGCTAATTGCAGGATTGATAGGAGTATTCATTGCTTACAAATCTACGTTTGCCGCAGAAGAAGCAGGATGCCAGGCAGAAACAGGTGCCGGGGCGGGAATGGCCGCCGCAGCATTGGTTTATTTGAATGGAGGAAGTGTTGAACAATCTTTAGGTGCTACTTCCATGGCAATTCAAAATTCATTGGGATTAATATGCGACCCTATAGCAAACAGAGTAGAAGCTCCATGCATTGGAAGAAATGTAATGGCTGCAGTGAATGCTTTAGCATGCGCAAACATGGCTCTTGCAAACTATCTTCACCTAATCCAGTTAGATGAAGTAATTGATGTATACGATGAGGTTGGAAGAAAAATTTCAAGAGAGTTCAGATGCACGGGCTTAGGAGGCTTATCTGCAACAAAATCCGCAAAGACTTTGGAAGCAAAACTGAATTTGAAGTAATAAAATTTTTTAATGAATTATTTGTTAATACAATTGGCGAGTGAATTAAAATGAAAACAAAAAGTTTGTTAGTCATAGTGTTTTTTCTTTCACTAACAGTTTCGGCACAATCTCTTTTGATTAATAAATTTCCAATCAAGGAAAACGATTTAACTCTTACCCGGGCAGCTCAGCCAAATCAGTATATGGATAAGATTGGAAGCAAGGCCGCATTGCTTGGAACAGAAAGCGGTTCTTTTGAAATGTGGATTTGGCCATGGAAAGTATTGCGCAATTTCGAGCTTCAGTTTTTTGTTGGAACAACAACGCAGCCAATTTTAGCAAAGGATATTTTGCGAGATATCTGGGTTACTCCAGAGGCAACAACTATTACATACGTTTACGAGTCATTTACAGTCAAACAAATATTTTTAGTACCACATAACGAACAAGCCGCAATAATATTGCTGGAAGTAAATACAACCACACCGCTAACAATTGTACCCGGATTTATTCCTGTGATGCAGCCCCAGTGGCCGGCAGGTATTGGAGGGCAATATTCATATTGGGATAATGATGCTAAGGCTTATGTAATTTCGGAATCGCAAAGGAGAGCCGTATTTTTATGCGGGTCTCCAATTGCTATTCAGATGGCCGCTCCCCCGGCCCATATGTTTGCGGATAATCCAATTCAATTTAAAATTGAGCTTAAACCTGGTGAGGCAAAGGATAAATATATTCCAATTGTAATTGCCGGTGGTGTTGGAATAAAGAGGGATTCGGTTAATACATTGTTCAAGCAATACTGCAAGAATGCCGGGAAATATTATAACAATAATTATGAGTACTACAAAAATCTTCGCCAGTCAACAATTCAAATTGTAACTCCAAACGAAAAACTAAACAAAGCATTTGAATTTGGTAAAGCAGCGCTTGATAATTTGATGGTCACAAATCCAACTTTAGGAAGAGGTCTTGTAGCGGGTTACGGATTAAGCGGCGGCGGTGGAAGACCTGGATTTGCATGGTATTTTGGAGGAGATGCGTTTATAAATTCTCTTTCGATGAATAGCTATGGAGATTATTCCAAAGTTAAAGATGCTTTGCTTTTCACTCAAAAGTGGCAAAGGCAAATAGATTTTCCTATCCGCAAAAAAAGTAAAGATGAAATAAATAATGATGTTGGCAAAATGGCGCACGAGCTTTCGCAAAGCGATGGGCTGATTGACTGGTGGAACGATTATCACTATGGATACAATCATGCAGATACTTCTCCCTGGTATTTAGTTGCAATGGGAGATTATTTTAAGAAATCTGGAGATGTTGAATTTATTAAGCAAAGCTGGAAATCCATTTTGCAGGCATACCAATGGTGCAAAAGCAAAGACAGTAATGGTGACGGATTGATGGATTTGAAAGGAGCGGGACTTGGTGTTTTAGAGTTTGGCTCTTTGGTAAAAATATTTAACGATAATTACACTCAAAGCCTTTGGACTAAGGCCATTAAAGAAGTGGGCTTGATGGCAAAGTATTGCGGCGATAAAATTGTAGAAAAAGAATCGGAAATATTATTTGCAAAAGCACAAAAGGCATTAGAAAAAATATTTTGGATAGAAGATTTGGGCTTTTACAGCTTTGGAGCCTCCGAAGAGGGAAAGCAGGTTAGAGACAAAAATATTTATTCCTCTGCTTCTATATTAATGGGGTTGATGGATAATGAAAGAAGTGTAAGTACAATTAAGAATTTTAACCAAAGCGATATGGTTACAGACTGGGGCGTGCGCAATCTTTCAAACAAATCCACAATGTACGAGCCAACAAATTATAATTACGGAACAATCTGGCCCTTTACATCATTTTTTATTGGGGCCGCGCAGTTTGCAACACATTTTAATTTGCAGGGATATGAAACAATTAATAAAACTGTTCAGCATTCCATCGATTATGGTTTGGGTGTTCTGCCGGAAGTTTTTTCCGGTGATATTAACACCAAACTTGCCGAGGCTTATCATAATCAAGGCTTTTCTGCAAGCGGATACATTTTTCCAGTGGTACACGGCTTGCTCGGATTGGAAGTAGACGCTTTGAATAACAAAATTACATTTGCACCTAAGCTTCCAAGTGATTGGAAATTTCTTAAAGTAAACAATGTAAAGGTAGGAAGTGCAACGGTTAGTTTCTATTTAACCAACGAAACTAATATTGAAAACGGAACTGGAAGAATGCAGTTAATTACTAAAAAAATTGGGGGAAGAAATATTCAAATTGAGTTTTGTCCCGATTTGCCACTGGGTATTGAACCAATAAATTTTACATCAAATGGTCAGTTGGTTCAGCATAAGATCAATCATCATTCGCAGGCGGAACAATTAAAAATAACACTCGACTTGTTTGATGAGTCTATTGCTCAATTCAATTACAAGCCGGTTCCTTCAATTTTCACTATTAATAAGCCGGCTTCCGTTGGTGCAATTAACGAAGGCCTTAAAATAATTTCGTATGATTTTAAGGAACAAAGTTTATTTGTCCATTGCGAAGGTATTCCAGGAAAAATTTACGAGCTTGGAATTGAAAATCCTCACCTTGTAAATTCCGTCACTGGAGGTAAATTAAACAATGGTAAACTAAGTGTGGTTATTGAAGGAACAGGTAACGAATTTATTAAACACGCAATTAAAATTGAGTTTAAGCGCTAACAGTTTTTTTGCTGCCGTAAAAGTATGGTCTCGTATGACAAAACTCCTAGGCCATTTGCTCTTGCGGCAGCAAAAATAATTATTTAATCAATACTATTTTGTTTGTTTTTGAATATCCGCCGGCTTCCATTCTGCAATAATATACTCCTGAAGTTAACCCCAATTTGTTTGCTTCCCAATTAACATTATAACTTCCTTCTTTTTTCTCTTCATTAACTAAAGTAGAAATTCTATTCCCAAGAATATCATATATAGATATGTTAACATAAGCCGGAGACAAGACCTGATAATTTATTGTTGTGCTTGGGTTAAATGGATTTGGATAGTTCTGATTTAACTGAAAACCACTTGGAGTTTGATTTTTGTTTTCATCTATACTTGTTGCGGATTCTTCTCTAACACATCGAACAGAGTATTTCATAACCTTGAACCAATCGTAGATCATGCTTGCGGATTTGTCGTAAGTGATGTAGCGCTCTCTGGCTTTGAGTACTCCAACTTGAGTTGAAGTCCATATTACGGCATATTCGTTAAGCAACCGAAATTGATTCGGTGAATAATATGCATCATATTCACCTGCAGGAAGCAATCCTAATCCACTGCTGTTTGTTGCATCTAGGTTTGGACTTTTCCAATAAGAAGTACCAACATCCTTCATCTTGCCTCCGGCAATTGCGGCGCCTCCTAAATAATTTTCAAGTTCTTTCCATTCGGAATCGCTTGCAACATGAAAATTGGTTGGACAAACACCCTGAGCTTTTTCCTGAGTAGAGTTTTTCATTGCAGCATCCCAAGTATAAAGTCTTCCAAATGTTTTTGCCATGCTTTCATCGCTGTTATAAGTAACAACACCGGGAATTTGACTGCCATCGCTATAATGAAGAGAGCTGATATTTTCCTTTATCCAAACTTGGTTTCCTAATTTAATTTGATGATATACGTTGCCATCGAAATCTTTTACAACATCGTTTAATTGTACATATAATTGCTGCGCCTTTGTTTGAATAAAAGTAACTAGTATAATAGTTAGTAAAATGTAAAATGTTTTTTTCATTAGATTCCTCTTAATAATTAAAATGGATTGTTAAATGTTTATTCACTGGATTTAATCCACGAAAGCAATTCTTCGAGCAAACTTGTTGTTAGATAATGCCCTCCACTATATTCGTATGTTTTTGTGTCAAAGCCCTTTGCGGTGAAAAACAACTTTTGATTATCGAACTGATTTTTACCAACCAAAGAATCATCAATTCCTCGCGCCACAAATATTTTTACATCCTTTGCGTTGGAAATATCACTTGATGAAATGATGGAACCTTTCACATCAATTTCGGGCATTGCTCCACCAACCGCCGCAACACCTGTAATTAATTTGGGATATTTTATTCCAACGGTATATGCAAGAGAGGCGCCTTGCGAAAATCCAAACACAAAAACTTTTTTGACTTTATATTTGATGGAAATATTTTTTATTGCGTCAACAATGTTTTCCGTACTTAGCGGGTCCATACTTTCCCAAAGAGATTTATTTGCGGTCTCGTAATACCATGAGTATCCAACCGATCCGCTAACAGGTTTGGGATACTGTCCTTGCGGTGCGGCAATAAGCATCGGCTGATCGTTAAAAAGAGAAAATGAAGAAGCTAATCCTTGAGCGGTTCCTCCATTTCCATGAAGGATTATTAAAAGGGAATAGGAATTCTCCGAATTAAAATTTGCAGGTCTTTTAAGAAGAATCTCCTGGGCTTTTTGTGCTTTTATAATTTGAATTTCGTCGGGGAAAAAAGGTGAATCGCTAACTGCTAAATCTGCAGGATTGCATGAAGCAAACACAGCAGAGCTTAATAAAGCAATAATGAATGTAATTTTATACATACTATATCCTTTGTAATGTTAATTTCTATTTGGATAATTTTTTAAGAGCTTCAACCGCACTTGTATTGTCGGGGTTTAGCTTTAAAGATTTTTCGTAATTCTCTTTAGCTAAATTTGAATTCCCCTCTTTTGCATATGCTTCACCAAGGCTGTCAAAAGCATTCCATGAATTTGGATAGCTCTTAACATTGAATTCAAATATTGCAATGGCATCACTTATTCTGCCGGCGTTCATTAGGTCATATCCAAATCTGTTAATTTCATTTTCGGAACAGCCGTAAACAGAGGTCTCTAATAGACAAATCCTTTCCAATTCTTTAATAGCAACAGCAACTCCTTGCGACTTTATAATTTTTGATAAGTGTGGAGTAATAGATTTTTTAGGAAAAGTGTAAGTGTTATTTGTTAGCAATCTGGCAAAAGCAGTTACAATTTGATTCATTGTTGCATCTGCATAGTTAGAAAAAACAATTATTGAGTATTTGTTATCAACATTTGTAAAAAGAGATTGGTAGCCATTAATTCCTCCCGGCATCATCTTTATATCAACATTAGTCTTACCATCAAAGCTAAGTTGCCCAACATACCAGCCGTATCCATACTTAAGCTGTCTGGAATCGCTAGTGGTATATGGATTAAATAAAAGCATTGAAGTTTCCGGAGAAAATAATTTACCGGTGAATTCCGCTTGGCAAAAAGTATTCAAATCTTCGGGAGTTGTAATAATTCCATCTGCGCTTAATGAGCTGGCAAGAAAAAATTCGGGAGCTGGTTTATACTCATCAAGATTTGGTGAATACCCCTGTGCGGCTTGCTCACCAATCTTTTTATTGGCCACAATCCAGCTGGTATTTTTTAATTGAAGGGGAGCAATTATTGTCTCTTTCAAAAATGTTGTATAGGATTTTCCACTTGCCTTTTCAATCACCTTTTCAAGAATAGTCCACGCGGTATTGCTCCACTGAAACTTCGATCCGGGAGAAAATTCCAAAGGCTTGTCTTTAAATCCTTTAACCATATCTGGGTAGTAATGAGCTTTTTGAAATACTTCTTCGAAAGTATCTCTAGTAAAATAATCGGGGAATCCCGAAGTGTTTGTAAGCATATGATGCAAAGTAATTTTGCTCGCCAGCTCAGTTGGGTAGTCGCTAATAAAATCGCTTAGCTTGTCGGTTAACTTCAATTTTCCATCGTCAACTAGTTTTAATATGAGAGCAGCGGTAAACTGTTTGGATATTGATGCAATTAAGAATTTTGTGTTTGCTGTAATGGGGGTTTTGGACGCAATATTTGAGTATCCATAGTTCTTGCTAAAAATAGGTTCACCATTTTCGGAAATTAAAATTGATCCGCTGAATTTTCCGTTTTCGAAAAACTTTGCAGCCAGTTCCTCCATTTTCTCTACTCGGCTGTTGGAATTTTGTGCCCTTACTTGAAGCGATAAAACCATTAAAATGAAACAAAAGAAATATTGGATTGCAGATTTCATACTTACTCCTATTAGATTTACTGCAAAAAAATATTTAATTGCTGTTGAACAAAATTTATTAGTAGATTGATTGAAGAAGAATAAGGGCATTTATAGGTAACCGACTAGTATTTGCTAAACAGAGCTAGTAAATAGTATTTTGGTTCCAAATAGTAGTATTTCGTCTACTAAATGTGTCTGTTGTTAAATGAAGTTGTAAATTTTGAACGAAAAGTAACTGAGTATAGATTGAATAATACAAGTACAACCATCCTAAATAAGTATAGAATAGTATGGCATCTTCTTTTTTGGCTTGCTTATATTTTATTCTTTTCCATTCAAAGCAGCATTGTTGCTATAAACAGTTTTTGGAATATAATTTCTAGCTATTGCTTATATGTAATTGCAATTATGCTGGCAACCTACTTTTCCATCTATTTTCTAATTCCCAAATATCTATTGAATAAAAAGTATTATCATTTTTTCACTATACTTTTTATATCGGCTATTTTTTTTACACTGCTTCAAAAAGGAATTGTCTATTATGTTATAATGCCATTACTTTATTCACCACAAGCTGTAGCAAGAATAACAAAACTTGGCTTCTTCGACATAAATTCTCTGCTTTCTAACCTGGTGAGTATTTATACGGTTGTAGCAGTTGCGGCATCAATTAAGCTGTTAAAAAGTTTATATAAGAATCAGCAGACAACCCAACTATTAAACCAGCAAAAGCTTGAAACAGAGCTTAAGTTTTTGAAATCGCAAATCAATCCTCATTTCCTTTTTAACTCCCTAAACAATTTATATGGGTTAGCGTTAAAAAAATCGGATAAAACTCCCGAATCGATACTAAAACTTTCTTCATTGCTTAGCTATATGCTTTATGAATGCGATAGCCCTAAAATTCCTTTGGAAAAAGAGATTGGCTTGCTGAATGATTTTATAGGTCTTGAAAAATTACGCTATGGTAACAGGCTGGAACTGCAATTCACTATAAATGGAGATGTTGAAGGAATTGAAGTTGCTCCTATGCTGCTGTTTCCATTTGTTGAAAATAGTTTTAAGCATGGCGCAAGTAACGAAATTGAAAAAGCATGGATAAATATTAATATTAATATTAATCCAACTATGATAGCTTTAATGGTTGAAAATAAGAAAAGCAATTTGGGAAGCAACACATCAAAAGAAGATTTGGAGGGAATTGGTTTAAAAAATGTTAAAAGGCAATTAGATTTGTTATATCCTTCTAAATATGAACTGGAAATTGAGAATAAAGATGAATCATTTAAAATAATTTTGAAATTACATTTGAATTAACAATGAAAACAAGATGCATAATTGTAGAAGACGAGCCCATTGCAGTAGAAATAATTGAGCATTATTTAAAGACAATGCCGGATATTACTATTGTAGCCAAATGCAATAACGCGCTAGAGGCATTTAGTATTCTTAAAAATAATTCCGTTGATTTAATGTTTCTCGATATCCATATGCCTCAAATTAGCGGATTAGAATTTTTAAAATCGTTGCGCAATCCTCCAAAAGTTATACTAACAACCGCCCATAGAAAATATGCTTTAGAAGGATTTGACTTAAACGTGGTTGATTATTTGCTAAAGCCAATTTCGCTGGATAGATTCATGAAGGCTATAGATAAATACTATCATCTCTCTAATACAGCATCTGTTAATATAAGTTCTGTTTCGTCTTCGAAGGAGGAACCATTTATTTATGTAAAAGCAGATAGAAAAGCAGTAAAAGTATTATTAGGCGAAATATTTTACATAGAAAGTCTTAAAGATTATGTCGTGATTCATAAAAAAGAGCAAAAAATAATTACTAAGCAGCAAATAGGTTTTTTTGAACAAGAGCTTCCCCCCGAAATGTTTCTGCGAATTCACCGTTCTTACATTGTTGCTATAAATAAAATTGAGGCTGTTACAAAATCATCAATTGAAATAAACAAGAAGGAATTACCAATAAGCCGCAGTTATAAAAACGAGGTAATAAAATCGTTGAAACTGTCTTTAGAGTAAAAGATAAGAGCTACGGTTTTAGAATTAATCCAACAGATTTTAGTACCTACTTCAAATCCTTCTTATTATATTGAGAATAGAATAACAGGATATTGGAAAAAGTATTAATGCTTTGAACATCCTCCTTCAAAACAATCCAACGGAGTAAAAATTGATTAGAAAATTTACCGATAATGGATTCGAGCATATTGTTCTGGAAAACGATTTAATAAGAGCCGAGTTTCTTCCAGCAATTGGAGGAAAGATGATAAAACTAATTAATAAAAAAACCGGAACAGATTTTTTATTCCCTCCACAAAGGCCCTATAAGCAAGCATATCATGGCGCTCCTTTCGAAAAATATGATACAAGCGGATTTGATGAATGCTTTCCAACAGTTGAAGCTTGTGAATTGGTCACAAAATCCGAAATGAAAATTAAATTCCCAGATCACGGACAACTTTGGTCTAGAGCGTGGGATACTCAAGTAATTGGAGCGGAAACTTTTATGAGAACAGTTAAAGGGGTTAACTGGAACTACTCATTTAAAAAATATATAACATTGGAAGAGAATAGATTAGTTATAGATTATGAAATTGAAAACAAAGAAGAAGAACCACTACCCTACATTTGGTCGGCACATCCGCTTTTAAATGTAGAGCAAGATGACGAAATTTATTTAACCGACGATGTTAAAAAAGTAATGGTCAATTGGTCTTCCTGCCAAGATATTGGCAATAGCGGAGATGAATTAACGTGGCCGATGCTAGATAAAACAAACGATTATTCTAAAGTTCAATCCTTGGAGTTTGGTAAGGCTGTTAAATTATTTTCCGAGAGATTGAATGAACCAGGGTGGGCTGCCTTGCACAAACCCAAAAGCAAAGAATCTTTTCTTATCAGCTTTGACAGCAAAAAAAATCCATTCATGGGAATTTGGCTATGCTATGGCGGATGGCCAGTTGATGCAGAACAGAAACATTTGACAATTGCGCTTGAACCAACAAATGGAAGACCCGATTCACTGGCTCGTGCATTTGAAAATGGAGAGTGCGGCATATTGAACTATAATGAAAAACATAATTGGAAAATTGAGTTGTCGATTGTAAATGAAAATTAATTGATAATTGTCAAGAACTTTTTGCTCGGTTGAAATACATTTATAAAAAGCAAATTAAATTTTTGGTAAAGAACAAAAATTTTTTTTTGATAAAATAATTTAGGAATGAAAAATCATTTTTAATAAATTGGCGCAGAAGAAAAAGTTACTTAAGAAAAATATTTTATAGAAAAAATGCTCCCAATAACCTTAGAATTGCCTTTACAAAATAGTTTAACAACAGAACAGCATAAATCACCCCTTCCATTTGAATTAAAGGTGGTGCAGGATGGCTTGTTTACAGAATTAAGAATATCATTCCCTTCGGAGTACTCTGCTAAATCTGTAAAGAGAAGAAATGACATTACCGTGATGAAAAATAATTTAACGGTAAAGCCTAGCTCCAATTTACGATCATAGCTTCAACAGGGATTTGAAGATTTTTATTATTGTTATTTCTATTCAAAAAAACTACTACAGCGTTTAGTTGTTAATCTCATCTATTTATAGCCGAATTAAATTAATATTTGATAAGCGGGAACAAACCAAAAGTTTATTACATCTAAATGAAAAAGGAGTAATGAGATGGGAACCGAATTTAAAATAAACAGTAAAGAATTACTTTCGAAGATAGAAGAAATTATAAAAGAAGGAAACGCACGCAGGATAATTATAAAAGATGAAAAGGGGAATCCCTATTTGGAAATTCCCGTAACTGTTGGTGTAATAGGAGCAGTATTTGCGCCTATACTTGCAGCAGTTGGAGCTTTAGCTGCTCTTGCGGCAAATTTTACAATTGAAGTAATAAAAAAAGATGAAGAAAATTTAGATAATAAATGACCTAGATTTTATTCTATGACCTTTTAAAGTGGGGCATGTCAAACGGAATTTCAATTGACAGCTCCACCAAGCCATTATATTCTCCATTGCTGAACCAAGGAGTTTGATATATTAATTTTTTCTTTCCATTCTTTTCTATTGTGTACACATTTGGTTTTTGGGTGTTAATTATTTCTTTAATCTTTTCGTTAGATTGCGCATTATGGCAATCAAATAGATCTGACCCTATAAGTTTTGCGCCTCCATCTTCTTCAAATACTTTTAAAGATTTATCGTTCATATAAATAATTTTGTTATCCTTGTCGCTAACTGTAATTGCTGCACAAAATTCTTTTTGCCAATCCATTATTATTCCTTTTTGTTAAAAAAATATTTCGAAACTTAACGAGTAATTTCTTATTGGAGCAATATTTCCAATAAACTCGACGTAATTATAGTTGAAGATGTTTTTTATGTTAATGAATGCTTTAGCGGGAGTACCGGCTAGTAAAAAATTATAGCCGGCCATTATATCTGTAGTGTAAACATGAATTTTTTTGTTGCCATCTACAACCAAGGCTAAAGGAGGTTCAGCTAAAGCCCAATCTATTTCTTCAACTTCGCTCATGTATCTAAAGTCAATTCCAAAATCGAATGAATCTGGAGAGTATTTCATTTGCGCATATACAATATTTCGAGGGCGATACTTCATAGATCTTTTGTTCTCTATATCCCTAGACCACATGTAGTTGTAACCGGCGTTGAGGCTCACTTCACCCGGAATAATTTTCCAATCGCAAACAATTTCCAATCCTTGAATACGCGCCTTGGTCAAATTCAAAAACTGAATACTCCCGTCCCGCAAGAGATTTGGTTCAATAAAGTTATTGTATTCTGTTTGATAAAAAGCTAAATCGAAATTTAGGTTAGGCATAATTGAATAGTTGGAGCCGATTTCAAAAGAAAGACTTGTTTCGTAAGTTAAATTTGGATTCTCTTTTACACTCACTCCTCCGCCTACTGCTGTAGATGTAAAAACCTCTGCGGGGGTTGGCGCTCTAAATCCAGTTCCTAAAGAAGCACGCAAAATTAAATTTGATGTGAGTTTATAATTTAGCCCGGCCCGGGGAGTTACTGCATTTTTACCGCTAATTGTATCGAGTTTCATAAAATCGTAGCGTAAACCAATGTTGGCTAGTAAATCCGAAGATAATTTCAATTCCGTTTGAGCATATAATCCAACACCCCAAAAAGTTGGGTTCTTAAAAATGTTTGAACTAATGCTTGCAAAAGAAATTTCGGCTCCGCTTGTTAAAACAAATGAATCGGTTATTTTATAATTTGTTAATGCTTCTCCTCTTGCAAGATTTGCCGTTGAAGTTGTTACTTCCAATCCGTAGCCGCTGAATTTTGTTCTATAATAACTTCCTTTGAATTCGGCAGTAAAATTATTATTGAAAGTGTGGTTAAAAATTAATCCGGTAAAAAGCCTGTTGGATTCTACGGTATTACCATTGTCTTCATCCTTAGGAACAAGAGCATTACGAGAATCTTTCCAATAAAGAAAATTGCCCCTGTTCATGTATAAATAGTTTGTCAGTAACGTCAAATAACTTTCATTCGAAAAATTATAAATCAACTTTCCGTATGCTAAATATCTTTTGTAAAAATCGTTTTGCCGGTAACTATCGCTGTCGTATTTTTTTAACGCTACCGTATAGCCAATATTTTTATAAGAATTTGAATGAGAAAACTCGGCGCCGTAGAACTGTCTATATTCATTACTCCAATTCCACAATTCGTGGGCAGGTTTATCGTAAAGGCCGTAATATGTTCTAAAATTTGTTACTGGATTTTTTGCTGCTTGCTTAGTAATTATATTTATTACTCCACCAATTGCAGAAGAACCATAAAGAGAACTTGCCGGACCTTTAATTATTTCGACTCGCTCAATATCCATAACCGGAATCATTTCCCAAACAATATCTCCATTGTCTCCCGAGTAAAGTGGCAATCCATTTAATGCAACAAGAACTCTGGCTCCGGCACCCTTGCTGTATCCGCTTGATCCGCGTATGCTGGGTTGTTCTAAATTCATTTGTACACCGGGAACATAGCGCAGCAAATCGTCGAAGGTTATATAATTTTTTTCGGTGATAATATCTGCGGGTAATACCGAAGTACTAACAGTAATGTCTTTGACATCCTGTTTATATTTTCCGGCACTAACAATAATTTGATTGGTTTGTATGGCGTCTTCTTTTAAAACAATAGTTATAAACAATTCGGAGGATTTTATTTCTAATAAGCCAGATAAATACTTTTGATAGCCAACCGAAGTTACCTGAATGGACATTGTTTTGGATGGTAAGTTGTTTATTTCGAAGAAACCACTCTCGTCTGCCGATGTACCCGTTTGCGTACCAACAATTAAAATGCTTGCGCCAATTATAGGAGAAGCCTTCTCGTTTATAACCTTTCCTTTTAATACATAAGTCTGAGCTTCAAGACTTGTGAAGGAAATAAGTATTAATAACCAAATAAAATTTTTCATAAGCTTTTCTCACTTTCAATTTTTCAAAAAAAACGTTATCTGGTTTTACATTGGGGGCTGAGGAGGGGGATTTCCAAAATCGACTAAAATATTAACATCGTTTGTAATTTTACCTGGCATAACCAGCATAGTTTTTGGCTTTGCCTGATCTCCATTAATACAGTAAACACCAACAACAAACCAATCCTTTCTTTCAAAAGTTATTAGTTTAGTTTTTTGCTGTGCAACAACAACATAACTGTAGCTGCCGGGGGAGAAAGTAAAAATTGTACTAAATGGATTATCTATTGAATTATATGTGAACGATTTTGCTCCATTTGGAATTGAATCTATAACAAAACTTAAATTGGGAAGAAAAAAATCGGATACCGTTTTAATTTCGGATTTAAAAACCACTAAATGAGTTCTGGTTATTCCCTCCGGCCAATTCCCCTTAAATGTAACCGTTCCGCCAAATCCGGATGGACCAACTTGATCTGCCGGTTCAATGCCTTTATCGCATGAATTCAGCATTACAAGCAAAATTAGAAACAAAAAAACTCTACTAATGTGTTTCATTTTGTCCTTCCATATACCTATCTAAAATATAATGCAACAATGACTAATTATTCAAACAAATTGAGTACCCATTCTCTTTTTTCATGCGTCTAATGGGTAAAGAAACTTGGATTTAATACTACGTTTTTTTTGAGTACATTATTACATACAAAATTAACCTGTCGCCTAAATTGAACTTGAAAAAACATTATCTGGCAATTTGCATATTTATCTGCTTAATAAATGGATGGATTAATGCAAACACTTTTGAAGCTGTATCCATGGAAGAATACGCTTTTAAAAGGTATCCAATTTCGGAAGGACTTTCGCAAAGTACTGTAAAATCTATGCTGCAAGACAGCAAAGGTTATTTATGGTTTGGAACCGCAAATGGATTAAACAGATTTGATGGATATAGCTTTAAGATATATGTAAATGATCCCCTCGACTCAACCTCACTATCTGATAATGGTGTTCTTTCAATTTTTGAAGATAGCAAAGGATTTTTGTGGATTGGTACAATTAATGGCTCCATTAATAAATTCAATAGAAAGACAGGAGTGTTTTCTAAATATAATTTTATTCGAACTTTAAAAACCGAGAAAGATCCGAATGAAGCAACTTTTGAATATCCTCTTCCATATTCAAGATTTAGCGACTTATCGGTAACTTCTATAATTGAAGATGATGATGGCAAAATGTGGTTTGGCACCTGGGGAAAAGGGCTTATTAAATTTGACACAGAAACCCAAAAAATAATTCATTTCAAGTATTCATCTTCAGCAAACAGCCAATTCAATGTAAACAAAATTATGACTTTGTTAAAAGATAAAGACAATACAATTTGGGTTGGTACAGTTGGCAGGGGCATTTACAAAATTGTTAAAGAAAAAAACGAGTACAAAACAGTAAACTTTTCTTCTAAGAATAATAGAACAATTAAGGAAGATAAAATCTTTTCGCTTGTTCTGGATAATAAGAGCAACTTATGGATAGGTACTTTTGGCGATGGGCTATACAAATTAAGGGCTAAAGAGCAAGCCAATAAACCATCTGAGGCAATAATTGATAAAATTATATTGAGGGGTTCGCAAAGCAATAACTCTTTGGACTTTATTGTAACCTCGCTTGCAATTGATGAAAATGGAGGAATATGGATTGCTTCGTTCCGAAAAGGAGTTTACAGATTAGATACTTTAACAGGCGAACAAACTAATTTTATTAATAAGCCAAACGATCCAAACTCTCTAACTAAGAATGATGTGATCTCGTTAATGATCGATAAATCTGGAAGTCTTTGGGTAGGCACTCACCTTGGCAAAGGATTGGAAAAATTAGAAAGGAACAGAGAAAAATTTAAACAGATTAATAAAAGTAACGATGGATTGAATGATGATGTTATTTGGGCAATTTATCAGGGTTCCGAACCTAAAACCTGGATTGGAACTTATAAGGGGGGATTGAACTTATGGGACAGAAAAACAAATAAGTTTTACTACTTCAAAAACAACTACGCAGATTCATCATCCATTAGCGATAACCATGTTAGAGCAATTGCAGAACATGCTAATGGTAATTTATGGATAGGTACCTATTCTGGCGGATTAAATATTTTTAACAAGAATACAAAAAAATTTACCAGATACCTTTACAACAAAAACGATTCAACATCAATAAGCGGAAATCAGGTTCAATCTATTCTCTTCGATAAAAACGGGAATGCATGGATAGGAATTTTTGGCGGCGGATTGTGCAAGGTTACTCAAAAAGATATTGCATCAAATCAAATAAAGTTTCAGAGAATTAAATATAGCAGCAGCGATCCCTTTGGCTTAAGCGATAACAGGATTTACAGTTTGTACGAAGATAAAGAAGGATTTATTTGGGTGGGTACTTTTGGTGGCGGATTGAACAAATATAATCCTGCTGCTAATCAATTCCTTTCCTACAAATATATTCCGGGAGATAAAACAAGCTTAAGCGATAATAGGGTAATGGCAATACACGAAGACAGATATGGAAGAATTTGGATTGGTACTTACGGCGGCGGGCTTTTAAGGTTCGATAAAAAGAAGGAGTTGTTTTATAGATATAAAGATATAAACAAAATGATGAGTTCGGTTGTGTATGGAATATTGGAGGATCGACACAGAAATTTATGGTTGAGTACAGACAATGGACTTTTAAAATTCGATTTACTTACAGAACAAATTGCACAATACGATATTTACGACGGTGTACAAAACTTGGAATTTAGCGGTGGTGCTTATTGTAAATCTCCTAACGGCGAAATGTTCTTTGGTGGCATTAACGGATTTAATTATTTCTATCCATATCAAATTAGCGACAACAAATATATTCCCCCAATTGCAATTACCAGCTTTAGAGTTTTTAACGATGTATTTAAAGGTGAACAAGATTCAATAACTCTCGACTATAATCAAAACTTTTTTGCGTTCGAATTCTCATCGTTGGATTACACTCTTCCGCAGGATAATCAATACGCTTATATGCTGGAAGGATTTAACAAGGAGTGGATCTATGTCAATTCTCAAAGAAGAATTGCCAGCTACACAAATTTACCTCCGGGCAATTACACTTTTAGAGTAATTGGTTCTAATAACGATGGCACTTGGAATTTTTTAGGCGCAACAGTTTATTTAAAAATACTTCCTCCGTTTTATAGAAAGTGGTGGTTTATTTTAAGTGTTATTGCTTCTCTTGTTTGCTTAGTTTATTATCTGGCTACTGCACGCTACAGAAGCTTGCTTACAATAGAAAAATTAAAGAGCAAACTGGCTGCAGATTTGCACGACAGCATAGGAAGTGGACTTACCGAAATTTCAATTCTTAGCGAGCTGGTTACTCAAGAATCTTTACGAAAGGGTATTACGGAATCGGATAATTTGAAGTTAATTAGTGAACGAGCCCGCTCTTTAATAGACAATATGAGCGACATTGTTTGGATGGTTAATCCTAAAAGAGATTCTTTTCACGATCTTATTGTGAGACTAAAAGATACATACAGCGATTTGCTTAACTCCTATGGAATTTCTTTTAAAACCACAAATCTAGAAAAGTTGGATAGCGTTAAATTACCAATGGAGCACAAGCAGAACCTATTTTTAATTTTCAAAGAGGGAATTAATAATTCAATAAAACACAGCCGGTGCAGTAGAATTAGCCTGGAAGCAGATTTCAGCAAGGAAGTTTTACGTCTGTCTCTTGTTGATAATGGCATTGGAATTCCTTCATCAAACGAGCATTTTGGCAATGGCATTACAAATATGATAAACAGGGCAGCGGCAATAGGAGGAAATTTGGATATTAATTCTACAAAAGAGGGAACATCTGTTACTTATACCGGAAGCATAAATAATGTGGGTAAATTTTTATCCCTTATTAAGAACAAACAGTAAACAGCAAAATAAAATGATTAAATTGATGTTAGAAAATAGCGGTGTGTTATGATAAAAGTAGCAATTATAGAAGACAACAATACAATTAGAGAGGGGCTTGCGGCGCTTATAAACGGCACCCCGGATTACAGCTGTGTGGGCGCATTTGGTGAATGCGAAACTTTTTTGGCAAAGCTTCCTACTCTAACAGCAGATGTTGTATTAATGGATATTGGTCTGCCGGGAATTAGCGGAATTGAAGGAATAGCAAAAGCAAAAAAAATAAAACCGGAATTAAACATATTGATGCTTACAGTGTACGAAGATGGCCAGAGTGTATTTAAAGCTCTATGTGCCGGTGCGTGCGGTTACTTAGTTAAAAAAACACCTCCAGCAAGATTATTGGAAGCTATACGTGATGCTTTTGAAGGGGGAGCGCCAATGAGTTCTTTAATTGCACGTCAGGTTATTAATGTATTTCAGCAAACACAGGGTAAACAAAAAGAAGAGCAGGATGCACAACTTAGCGCTAGGGAAAGAGAAGTTTTAATTCTACTAGCCGAAGGAAATAATTACCAGGAAATTGCAGATAGAATTTTTGTAAGTGTAGATACTGTTAGGCATCACATCAAAAATATTTATAGAAAACTTCACGTGCATTCACAATCCGAAGCCGTTGCAAAAGCAATTCGTAAAGGAATTATTTAATAAAATAATTCCTTTGTTTTGCCTAAACTCCAATTCTTTTGTAGGAAGCATAAAACAAATATCTTCCTGCTATTTCGGAAATAATAATCAAAAACCAAGCTGCTGCCAGAATCATTATTTCAATTCTTATAAAACATACCAGCAACAGTAACGCTATTGAAATTATCGAAGAAAAAATTCTAACAACAAACAGCTTTTTACCTTCTGTATAAAAAACAGCTAAGCTTTTTTCACTGGCAATTACATTTTGCTTTAGTCCGGTTACTAATCTAAAAATCAAATCAAGATGAAAAGTTAGCAGAATAATTTGTATAAGTAATAGCAATTGAATTTTTAAACCGGCTTGCAAAAAAACAAATTGTAAAGGAATAGCCGCTAATAATAACGATGTAGAAAGAAAAGAAAAAAAGGTGTTGTAGGAATTCCATACCGGAACTGTCTTTAGCATATAAAGCTTTGCCATACTAAAGATCATGCAAATTCCTGCCGCCGATGAAATAATTAAAAGTACATCGCTAAATATTTTTGAAGTGGCAAAAAACAATGGGTACAAAAACAAAATACATGCAGAGCTGCCGAACAAAATTACAAATAGTATTTCGCGGCTTAGCCAAGAGAATGATAGGTTATTAAGTGAGTAAAAAGCATTCGTTGGATTGCCTAAATGAAGAAATGATAAAACCGTTCCTATACAAACCAAAGGAATTACGATGTAACTAAGTATTCCAATTTCATTATTCGCTATTGAAAATTCAAAGACGTCTAAAACATTAAAGAGTGCTAAAAGAAGTATAATTCCAACAGCACATTGAAACATTAATGTAAACCATATTAAGGACCATTCGGGTTTATGCATTAAACTTCCTCTTCATTATTCACATTTGGCAAATGAGATTCTGGAATAAATGAATCCTTATGTGGAGATATTACAATTGCCGGGTTTGTAAAATTAGAACTTGGCAAGGGAAATAAAGAGCTATGCCCCTCAAATTTATTTTCAACAATTTCCTTATCGCCGTATAAAAGAACTCTCATTGGGCATGCTGCAACACAAGCCGGATCTTTTCCCTCCTCAAGATAATCCGAACAGAATGTGCACTTAGTCATTACTCCTTTAACTTTGTTAAACTTTGGCGCACCATAAGGGCAAGCCCAACTGCAGTATTGGCATCCAATGCATTTGCTCTCGTCAACTAAAACAACTCCATTTTCGGTTTTATGCATTGCTGTTGTTGGGCAACTTTGAACACAAATTGGATCTTCGCAATGATTGCACGATAAAGATATATTGTATGCCTTAATATCCTGAGACCATGCATTGCCTTTTTTAATCCAGTCACCGCCGGTCACTTCGTAAACTCGGCGCCACAAAATACCAACTTCAAGATTGTGTTTATCTTTACAAGCAATTTGGCATGCTTTGCATCCGCTGCATTTGCTCGAATCGAAATAAAAAGTCAATTGTCTGCTCTTCATGCTAAGCCTTTTCCACTTGAACCATTGTAGTATGCTGAGCATTTCCAAAAGCTAATGGCGTCCATCTTTCGGAAGTTAGAACGTTTATATTCCCCCGTCTGTCAATTCCATTTTCATCGGGGGTCCACCAGGCGCCTTGAGGAATATTAATTACTCCGGGCAATATTCTTTTTGTAATTCTGCATGGAATAATTATTACACCACGGTCGTTAAATATTTTTACTTCATCTCCTTCTTTTATTCCTCGGCTTAAGGCATCAATTGGATTAATAAAAACTCTTTGAGGAAATGCTTCGTTTGTCCAATCGTTATTATCGTGAGTTGAATGAACCCTTGGCATGTAATGATGACCAATTGCCTGAAGCGGGAACTGCTCTGCTTCTTTGCCAAAAGGACTTTCCCATTCCTGAATGTATTTGGGTATTGGAGGAATATATTCCGGATCATTCATGTCGAAAAGAGTCTTCGAAAAAATTTCGATTTTACCCGATGGTGTTTTAAGAGGAAACTTTTCGGGATCATTTCTAAAATCTTCAAAAGCTATTTGAGGATTTGAAACAGGCACAGAATAAACTCCAATATTCGTTTCCACAAACTCATCAAACTTTGGAACGTTTGGAAAGCGGGTTCTTCTATATTCTTCAACTGCCCATTCAATCCATCCCTTTTCATCCTTCCCCTCTGTGTATTGATCTTTTACACCCAAGCGCTCTGCAAGCTCCGAACAAATTTGATAATCGGATTTTGTTTCATAAGGAGGCTCAAAAAGTTTTTGCATCATTATTACTTCTTCACCATACTTCCATCCATCTTCCAAGCCCCACATTTCAAACTGAGTGCAGACGGGTAAAAGTATATCCGCAAAGCGGGCCGTTGGAGTTAAAAACTGTTCGTGTACAACTATAAACTCAACAAGAGATTCATCTTCTAAAATTTTTGCGCTTCTATTTACATTTGCATGCTGATTAATTAACGCGTTGGATGCCACGGTATAGATTAGCTTAATATTGTTATTCAGTTTATCGCTTCCGGTAACACCCTCTTTCGATGTCATTTCTTTTCCGCGTAAAACCGCTTCGCTCCATAGGAATGTTGGAATCTTTTCTTTAATTGGATTTTCTAAAGTTGGAAATATAAGCCAATGAGGACCGCCATCGTTTGGATGACGTGCAATGCCGCTGGCAAAGCCTCCGCTAATTCCAACGTTGCCGGTAATTGCAGCAAGAATACATCCCCCCATTACAGCGGTTTCTCCGTAAGCTCTTCTTTGCATTCCGTATCCTTGATACAACATAGCCGGTTTTGTAGTAGCATATTCACGCGCTATTCTTGCAATTGTTTTTTTGGGAATGGCAGTTATTGTTTCTGCCCATTCGGGGCTTTTTGCAATTCCATCTTTAATTCCAAGAATGTAATCTTTGTAGCTTTCTGCATCTTCGGCTCCGGCCGGCATTTGAGATTGATCGAACCCAACACAATATTTTTTCACGAACTCGGCATCGTATAAATTTTCGGTAATCATCACATAAGCCATTGCACTCATTAATGCTACATCTGTTCCAGGTCTAATTGGAATCCATTCATCGGCAAGAGCAACTGCGCTTAAACTCATTCGGGGATCAATGCAAATAATTTTTGCACCATTCTCTTTAGCCTTCTTCAAAAAATATTCGCTGTTGGTGCCGTCGCGCATTTCGCATGGATTCCAGCTCCACATTATTATATACTTACTGTTAATCCAATCCTGTCTTTGATTTCCTGTAGCCTCGGTTCCATAAACATAAGGAGTTGCTTTTGATATTGCTGCCCAGCTATAACTGTTATAATATCCAAGAAAACCCCCGAGCAAATTAAACAAGCGTACAGCCGTTTGTCTTCCATTGGTTTGGCTGTAGCTTCCAGTTCCATATGGAATATAAATTGCGCTATTGCCGTAAGTGTTTTTCACTCTGGTAATTTCATATGCAATTTTGTCTAATGCCTCATTCCAGGTAATTCGTTCAAACTTTCCCTCTCCTCGCTTGCCAACTCGTTTCATGGGATACTTTAATCTATCTGGGTGATGCTGACGCCGAACGTAAGCTCTTCCTCGAATGCATGCCCTTAGCTGAGGATCGCTAATTTCATCAGTAGCTCTATCGTCTGTTTCTATGCGAACAATTTTATCATCTTTAACAAAAACTTTTAGCAAACACCTTCCGCCGCAATTGTGCGCAGGGCAGCCTGTTCTAATCATCTTATCATAAGTAAACTTGGCACCCAAATTTTTGCTGCTTGGTAATAAGCCAAGAGAAGAAATCCATTTTGTAATGTCTTCTCCGCTAATTCCTTTAAATGATTTTAATTGGTTCGCAAAACTCAAATCTTATCCATACAATATTTTATTGATTGTGAAATTAGAACAAGAGGAAGATTAATAAAAGAAGAAATTTTTGCTGGGCTAATAAAATTTTATAAAATCTTTATACAACTTAAGAACAATCTATACCGTCTCAATTAATGGAAAAAGAAAATTCTTAAAAAATATTCTTGAAATGCTGGAACAAATAGCTGAATTTTGCTTTTAGATAAACATCAATAAACAGAGAAAGGAAAGATGAAAAAGCCAGAGGGGGACAGACAAAAAGTTACAGGCAACACTACTCCATCAATATCCATTTCGCAAAAGTGCTTATGCAGCATATCATGCAAGGTTACCGTTCATAAAATATTTTCCAGGATATCTCCAGGAATTTAGTCGAAAGTTTTTCCCTATTTCAAAATCCTATTTTTAAAAAATTATTAATTGTGGTGTATACCATTATTTAAAACAACAAGGAGAAAGTAAATGACAAACTTTGTACAGTTATTGTCGCAGTTGTATCCTTACATTATACTATTTATTGTTTTTATTCTAGTAATAAAATCTGTAGTACTTGTAGGTGGAAGGGAAAATGCCGTAGTAGAAAGAAGATACTTCGGTAAAAAAATGCCCCAAGGACGTGTTATTGCTCAAGCAGATGAAATTGGTATTCAAGCCCGTACACTCGGGCCTGGTCTACATTTTCTAATTCCATTTTTGTATTCGGCAAAGAAATATCCATTTACTGTAATAGCCGAAAATGAAATTGGAATTATAGAATCTATTGATGGAGATCCTGTTCCGGCTGGAAAGATATTTGCAAAAGTAGTTCCAGGGCATAACTCGTTTCAGGATGGTGAAACATTCTTGAAGAATGGTGGGGAGAAGGGTCCCCAAATTGAAATATTGCCTCCCGGTGTTTATAGAATTAACCCGATTCTTTTTACGGTCCGAAAGAATCCGGCAATAATGATAGACAAAGGTAAGATTGGTTTAATTACAGCAATGGATGGAGACAAAATTCCTGCCGGAAGATTGTTGGGTCAAAAAACCGAAGGGCATTCAAGTTTCGAGAATGGTGAAATGTTCCTTATGAACAAAGGGCAAAAGGGACCGCAAATTGAAATTCTGTTGCCGGGAACATACCGTATCAATACGGATTTATTTCATGTGGAAATTCAAAGCGCTACAATTATACCTGCTAGTAAAGTTGGGTTAGTAACCGCGCTGGACGGCGATCCTTTACCCGAAGCAGAATATGTTGCTAAATCTGTTGTAGGGCATAACGATTATCAGGATGCCTCGAAGTTTTTAACTGCGGGAGGTCAGCGAGGTCCTCAGTTCGATGTTCTTAAACCGGGTACTTATTATATCAATCCAATGATCTTTAAAATTGAGCTGGATGATGTTGCTGTTGTTGAAAGAGGTCAGGTAGCAGTTGTTGTTTCGAACGTAGGCGAAGAGCCTATTCAAGTGCGTACTGCAATTGAGCAGACTGCAAAAGATGAAAATGCAATTCTTGGAAGTTCGGCCTATAAAGAAATTGAAAGCCGGTTGAATATTGGAATTGAACGATATGTTGTTCCAAAAGGATTTAGGGGTATTCAGCAGGAAGTTGCCGGACCAGGTTTTTACTATTTGAATAGAAGAGCTTACATCGCATACGTTATTGATACCACAAACATTACAATTGATTGGGACAATTCCCAGGAAACACGTTTCGATCCTCTAAAAGTTATTAGCCGTGATGGATTTGAAATTAGCGTGTCGGTTAAAGTTGTAATTCGTGTACGCCCAGATCAGGCGCCATACATGGTTGCAAAAATTGGATCTATAGAAAACTTAATTGTACATGTTATTCATCCAATGATTGATTCCAGTTTTCGTAATCAAGCTTCATCAACTTCGGCAATGAACTTTATGCAGGATAGGCAGGATGAACAGCGCAAAGCAGAAGATAGAGCTAAAGCAGAATTGGAAAAATATCATGTTGAATGTGTATCTGTATTAATTTGCCAAATTAATCTTCCACAGGAATTAATGGATACTCAAACAGTAAAAATAATTGCTCAGCAGCAGCAGGCAATGTATCAAGATCAGCAGAAGGCAGAGCAGGCAAGAATTGCGATGGAAAAAACAAGATCGGAAGCAGACCAGCAGAAGAATCTTGTTGAAGCCGAAATTGGTGTTAAGATAGCCGAGCAAAATAAAATGAAAGCAATAAAATTTGCCGAAGGAGATGCTGAAAGTATCCGCTTACGTAAGGAAGGTGAAGCAAAAGGTATTAAGGCTACCGGTGAAGCCGAAGGTGCTAAAATTTTAGCAATTGGTGAATCGACCGCAAAAGCATACGAACTGCAGAATAAAGCTGTGGGTCAGCAGGGCGTTACTGCAATTGAAATTGCTAAACAGATTGCTAGCGGCAATGTTAAAGTTACTCCAGACTTTCTTGTTCAAGGCGGAGACAACTTAGGTGGATTGCTGTCGGCCTTTTTAACTAATATCATTGCAGGTAATCCAAAAGCAGAAGAAAAGAAGCAAGCAGTTTAATGTAATAATTATAATGGGTGCGGCTAAAAGCCGCATCCAAGTAAAAACTTAATTGAAATGCATTAATTATTTAATTGCTTATATGGCAAAAAGTTTTGAAATTAATGCGTGTTAATTGCCGGCAACAAAGCTATTCACAATAGTTTAATGCAGGCTTTAAACAAAAACAAAAGAGGTAAAAATGGGTGGTTTATTTAGCGCAATCAAAAGGGGGTTTAGAGCTGCATCCAACTCTCAAGGTCCACAAGCTTTTCAAGTTGCCGAAAAACAAGTAATATGCAATCATTGCAACAACTCGTTATTCTATCAAAGCAATGCACTTATGAACACTGCAGGTCTAACTTTCATGAATTTAGATTGGGCAAATAAATCCGCAAATGTATTAACATGCAGTAATTGTGGTAATGCATTGTGGTTTAAGAATACAGTTTATTCAATTGACGCGTAAAACTTTTGCCGGTAAGCTTAACATAAATATGAAATTTCAAAAATTGTATATCCTGATTATCATTTAAAATGTTATTAAAAGTGAATGGGGATATCCATTCATAATTATAAAACAAACAGAAGGGGCTGTAGTATGAAAAAAAGGATAGTTATAGCAATTAGTGCAATTCTTTTTATGATTGGATCTTTTTCTAGCTTTAATGCTCAAACAAAGTCTTCACTTTCTCTCGATGAAAAAATTCCAATTCACGATCAAATTACTGTAGGCAAATTACCAAATGGCTTGCAGTACTATATCCGAGAAAACCATAAGCCAGAAAAACGAGCCGAACTAAGAATTGCAGTTCGAGTTGGATCTGTTCACGAAGATGACGATCAGCTTGGGCTTGCTCACTTTGCCGAGCATATGGCTTTTAACGGCACCAAGAATTTTAAGAAACAGGAGCTAATCAATTACCTTGAATCTATTGGAATGAAATTCGGACCAGAAGTAAATGCGTATACTTCATTCGATAGAACTGTGTATATGATTCAAGTTCCAACGGACAATTTCGAAACTCTTAAAAAAGCTTTTCAAATTCTTGAAGATTGGGGGCAGAATGTTTCCTATGACAACGAAGAGATTGATAAAGAAAGAGGAGTTATTATTGAAGAGTGGAGATTAGGGCGCGGAGCTAACGATAGAATGTTCAATAAGCATCTTCCAAATATATTTAAGGATTCGAAATATGCAGATAGATATGTAATTGGTAAAAAAGAAATTTTGGAATCATTTAAATACGAAACTATAAAACGTTTTTATAAGGATTGGTATAGACCGGAATTGATGTGCGTTGTTGCCGTTGGAGATTTTGATAAAAATAAAATTGAAGGGCTAATAAAAGAACATTTTACAAATTTAGCTAATCCACAAAAACCGCGAGAATATGTTAAGTATCCAATTCCACCCCACAATAAAACTTTGATATCAATTGCCTCGGATAAAGAAGCTACAATGTCTAGCGTTACGATCTATAATAAATTTCCGTTCATTCCCGAAAAAACAGTTAAAGATTATCGGGACTATACAGTTGAAGTGTTGTTTAGTGGAATGCTAAGCGAAAGACTTCAGGAAATTACTCAACAACCTAACGCACCTTTTGCATTTGGAGGAGGAGGCAAAGGCAAGTTTATTGGTGAGTCCGAAACATTTACACTTTCGGGGTATGGAGTTAAAGACAATAAAATTGCAGAATGTTTAGATGCTTTGCTATCGGAATACGAAAGAGTAAAAAGATTTGGTTTTACCGAATCGGAATTGGAAAGGGTAAAGCAAAATCAGCTTAGATCTTACGAAAATTTTTATGCAGAAAGAGATAAAGCTAATTCTCGCGAATATGCCGATGAATATCTTCGAAATTTTTTGGATGAAGAAATTATTCCTGGTCGCGAGTATGAATATTTATTTCAAAAAAAATATTTACCCACAATTAAACTTGATGAAGTAAATAAGGTTGCCCAAACTTTAATGACAAACGAAAACCGTGTTATAACAGTTAATATGCCACAAAAGGAGGGATTACACGTTCCTACTGAATCTGAATTATATTCGGTTATAGATAATATTCAGAAAAAAACTTTAACTGCTTATGTAGACAAAGTTTCGACTAAACCACTAATTGAAAAAGATCCGGTCCCTTCTAAAGTATTAAAAACAAAAAGTATCAAAGATCTTGATGCAACAGAGCTTACATTAGAAAATGGAGCGAGGATTGTTCTAAAACCTACCGACTTTAAGAATGACGAAATTTTGGTTTATGCAAACAGCTTTGGTGGAAGTTCTTTGGTATCTGATGACGATTATTCAAAAGTATTAATGGCTGGTAATATTATAAGCATGAGTGGATTAGGTAATTATAATAATATAGAATTGCAAAAATATATGGCCGGAAAGATTGCATATATTAATCCATTTGTTAGTGATGTTAGTGAAGGTTTGCAAGGTTCTTGTTCACCTAAAGATTTAGAAGTACTGTTCCAGAAATTATATTTATTATTCACGGCTCCTCGAAAAGACAGTACCGGATACAATGCTTTTAAAGCACAAATGAAAGCATATCTCGAAAATCAAAAGGAATCTCCCGAAAAAGCTTTTCAGGATTCTCTTAGTGTAGTTCTAAATCAACATCATCCTCGCCGTAAACCGCTATCAATAGATATGCTTAAGGATATAGATCTTGACAAATCTTACAGCTTTTATCGAGATAGATTTAAAGACGCAAGCGACTTTACATTTTACTTTGTAGGAAGTTTTAAGATGGATGAGATAATTCCATTAGTGGAAAAATATATTGGAGGTATTCCTGCAGTTAACAGAAAAGAAACTTATAAAGATATTAATGTTAATTATGCTCAAAGTGTAGAAAAAACAGTTTACAAAGGAATTGAACCTAAGAGTTTTGTGCAGATAGTGTATAACGGACCTATTAAATATTCGCCGGAAAAACGATGGGAAATAGAATCTTTACGAGATGCAATGAATATAAAATTACGGGAAGTAATAAGAGAAGATAAAAGCGGAACCTATGGTGTTTCTGTTTATACCGGATTAGAACACTATCCTAAAGAGCGTTTTACATTAAACATTTGGTTCGGATGCAATCCCGAAAGAGTTGAAGAATTAACCAAAACAGTTTATGAACAAATTGACAGCTTGAAAAATTATGGAATAAAAGATTCCTACGTTACTAAGGTTAAAGAAACTCAAAAGCGCACAAACGAAACAAATCTAAAAGAAAACAGATACTGGTTAAATTCAATTTCTTCGATGTACTACAATAACGAAGATCCTGGCTTTGTAGTAAAAAGGGAAGAAAAGATTGAAAAACTTACTGCGGATATTTTAAAAAATACTGCACAAGAGCTATTTAAAAATGGCAATAAAATTAGAGTTGTTTTGTATCCCCAAAAGAAACAATAAATGAGTGAAAATTAGGGAAGGAGAATTCTTCTTCCCTAATTCTTATTATGCAGTAAAGCCCCAATATTTAATATTTGGATTTTTCTTCTTGGCATCTTCAATAAATTTATCAAATCCATTAAATGTGTTTAACCCACGTATCTTGTTTTCGTTGATTGTAAACAATAATTCTCGGCGTTTATTCACTTCTATATCGCTAATATCTGCAAATGTACACTCGGTAATTTTTCCAAACAGGTCTTTCATTTTAATCTGGTTGCCGTTTACTTCAATCTCCAAAGGCCTTTTTATATACATTGCATATCTGTATAACGCAAATGCAATAAGAACTAACATAGGAATAAGCGTAACAACACTTCTTCCTTCATTAAGAGAAAAGATCATTGAAACAACTATTGCAATAACTAATAAGGGAGTTAAATAGGCATTGATATTCCCATATAAATTCTGTTTTACTTTGTAACTGTCCATAGTTCCTCGTTGATGATTAATTAAACACCGTTTTACATTTATTTGATAAAAAGAAATTACAGTTGGAGTGTAAATTTATCCACAAATTATTTTTTATTAATTAAATATAGTTAAGTGAATGCAGATGAAAAATATTTAGGGATGGATTTTAATCTTAATTATGATGCTGGATATATGATTTATCGTGGTTGCATGGTAACGGATATATATCCCTATCCAAGGTTATGTGAAGAGAACGTTTGGAAGGTTTTGAATGCAATTTTAGCTGCAAATCGAATTTAGCAGCATCATAGTAAATTCTTTTTTCTTCCCCCCAGTCGCTCCAGTAAACATCGTCTATTTGCATTACAACTAATTTATTGGGAATGTTTTGAAGAACGGCACTTGAAAAGTTTATTGCCGGAATACTTTGAAAGATTGAATTAATTGCCCTTTGCTCTTCCTTTGTGCCAAATGCTTTTTTTATTGGTTCAACTGCTTTTACTAAACTTGGAAGACAATTCTCTACTTGCTCTATTATTGTATCGCAATGTCCAACCAGTACAAAAGTATTCCATAAACATTTTTTAAAGTACAATTCATATGTCTTCTCTATCGAGGGTTTTTCCCAAAATCGGTCAATCTTATAAAAATATTTAGTTTTGCCTATTAGCAAGCTGCTGCCAATTTCTATCCAGCCATAGCCCGCTTCTGCCTTATCCGGTTTAACTCCCAATAAAACAATAAACTCTTTGTTGTTAATTACAAAATTATTGGCTTCAGTAACATATTCCATAAATCGTGTTTCATCATAAATGAAATGATCCGATGGGAAAATTGTAACTATGGCATTAGGATTCTTTTCTTGGATTTTTAGAAGAGGCAGTAAAATTCCCGCGGCTGTGTCTTTGTTCGACGGTTGAATAACAAATGTATCGTAAGGCTGGTCCCCAATTTCTTCGGCAGCGTAAATTATCTGATTCAAGTTAGTTACAGTTATTAGACGGTGCTTGGGTATTAACATTAATGCCCGGTCGCGGGTATGTCTAATTAAGGAACGGCTTCCAATTATTGTGCAAAATTGTTTTGGACGGTTATATCCATACATTCTATTTACAAATTGTTGCAATCTGTTTCCATCCCCGCCTGCAAGTATTATACCCCATGGCTCCCCCAGCCTGGATTTATTTGTGATACTTTTTTTACTTCGCTTCATTGTAAAACCTCCATATTCATTGAAGCTTCATTTTCAGTAGGAGGATTTTTAACACAATAACAAAGGGCTGTAAATTATTATCGAATTAACTAACCATTGTTTTAACGCAAGTGTACATCTAAGAAAAATTAGTTTACCAATAACCTATAGCACTATTTGTTTCGGTTAGAACATACCTAAGATTAAAGAAAGGTGCAATAAAATTATAATTACTGTTAATACCGAACAAGTTGAAATAATTGTATTACTTATTGTGCCTGTTAATATCTTTTTTCAATGCTATTCATAATTTAACTTTTTTTGAAACTGTATCAGCAATTTGTCACCCAATCGAAGATCTCAATTGTCTTAAGAATAGAAACTAAAGGAGATTATATGAAAACGTTTATTGCATTAATTGTTGTGCTAACAATTGCAAGTACTGTTTTTGCGCAGGAAAAAACAACCGAAAAAAGGATAACAAAAGATTCTCAAGGTAAAATAGACAGCACAGAGTCTGTTATTATTGCATTATCGGAGGATATAACCACTAGGAACAATATGATGATTGTCAATCCCTTAAAATTCTTTTTGTTTTATAACCTTACATACTTTAGAAAAGTTGATGAATCTATTGTGCTTGGAGGCGGAGTGCAATTTCCTACAATAAAAGGTATTAATGGTTTTGGAATTAATGCCGAATTAAGAATTCATCCATCTAAAAAAGCGTTGCGCGGCTTTTATGTTGCACCAAATATTTCGTACAACAACCTATCAACATCCGGTTCCAAAAGCAGCGCAAATGTTTTTTCAATTGGAGTTATAGCTGGCTGGCAATGGTTTGTTGGAAGTGATTTTGCTATTGGATTTGGATTGGGAATTGACCGCTATTTCTTATCTAATTCGAAGGATGCTTTTACAAAGTACGAAGGTAATGTTCCTGCAGTTCGTTTTGATATTGGATATGCATGGTAAAAAAAGCGGTGATTCTCAAAATCACCGCAAATTTTTATTCTTTCAAATTAGTAATTGCTAATTAGTTATAATGCTTTCCAAGTCCAAAACCATAAATAGTCGGTCTTCCAGTTTCGCAATGGATTTTATCCATTTTAAATCTACATCTTTTACCAACGATGGCAGGTCTTCGGTTATCTGCTCACTAATTCTCAAAACTTCATTCACATTATCAACTATAAAACCTACAGTCGTTTTGTTAATTTCAACAACAATTATTCTTGTCTTATCGGTATGAGCTATTCTTTCAATTCCCAATCGTGTTCTTAAATCAATAACCGTAATTACCTTCCCTCTTAGGTTTATTATTCCTTCGACGTAATAAGGAGAATTGGGTACTTTAGTTAAACTTATTGTTCGAATAATTTCATTTACTTTAAGAATGTCAAGAGCAAATTCTTCATTGCCAATATTAAAACTAACAAGCTGAAGTAATTGTTCTTTTTCTTTTACTTTTTCTTCAATTTCCATATGCACCTCAAATTAATGAAAGCGGGATATTCCCGCTCTCTTTTTAGGAACGAATTAATTTTTTATTTGATAAAGTTTTTTTGCCTGCACTTGAATTATAAAATGATTGTTCTTCATCGCTAATCTTAAATTTTGATATAAGGTTTTGCAGATTATCGGTTAATCTGTTCAAGTCCTCGGCGGCACGGGCAATCTGTTGAGTTCCGGCAGCGCTTTCGTGTGTTACATTGCTAATAGATTCTATGTTCTTACTAATCTGTTCTGCAGCGCTGGATTGCTGTTCGCTTGCAGCGGCAACCTGCTCAATTTCTGCAGCAACAGAATTTGTGCTGCTGCTAATTTTAAGCAATACCTCTTCAACTTTCGAATTTAATTCTTGACCAAGGACAACAGATTTGCCCGCTTCTTCCATAGAGGCATCTGCTTCCTTAGATTCTTTTTGAATTGACTTAATAGTTTCGGCAATTTCTTTAGTAGCCTTAGTGGTACGCTCAGCTAATTTTCTAACTTCATCTGCAACAACTGCAAATCCTCTTCCCTGTTCACCAGCGCGTGCCGCTTCTATTGCAGCGTTTAAGGCCAATAGATTTGTTTGATCTGCAATGTCGTCTATTACCTGAGCAATGTCTCCAATTTGATCGGACTTTTTAGCAAGGGAGTTAATAATTGAACCGGTATGCTGAGCCGAAGTAATAATTCTTTCCATTCCTTTTTTGGCTTCGGTTATACTGTTTACTCCAATTGATACTTGTTGTGTTGCAGTCTTTGCGCTTGAAGCAGCCGAGCTTGCGTTTTTAGTTGTTTCTATAATTGTTCTTGTCATTTCTTCAACAGCGCCGGCAACTTCGGTAGATTGCGAGCTTTGTTCCTGTGCCCCGGCAGCCATCTGTTCTGTACTCGAAGAAATTTCGTTGCTTGCACTTGCTGTTGCCTGAACTGCCTCGGTAACCTGCATTAATAGATTTCGAAGGTTATGTGTTACAAGGTTAAACCCGTTAAATAGTTTTCCAATATCATCATCTTTTTCTATATCTAAACTAACTGTTAAATCTCCTTCGGCAAGTTTATTCATTTCTTGAAGCATTACTGCAACTGAACGTTCAAGATATTTTTGATAGCTGATTTGAACGGTTGTATTTTCGGCAACCTCTACATAACCCGAAATTGTTCCCTTGGTATCTTTTAAGAAAGAGCAGGTCATTCTAAAGTATGTGTTTTCAATTTGGAATTCGTAAATAGGGTTACCGGCTTCAAGTCTTTTAATTCCTTCTAAATCGTAAGGAGATGCTTGAGAACCTTTTATCTTTTCCAGTTTTACATTTAGTGTATTTTCCAATACTGTATTAACAAATACAACATTCTTATTCTTATCTGTTACACAAAGAGGTAGAGGAACAGAGTTGAGAATGTTTTCGTACCAAACAGATTTTTCAACAATATTATTTTTCATTGTTAAAATGGAATTAATAACAGCTCCAATTTCATCTTTATCTTCAGCTTTCTTATTTAGATAATCATCGTTGTAATTAAAATTTCCATCGGCAATAATTTTAGCTCCGTTTTGAAGCTTAACCAACGGTTTAGTAATTGAAGTGGAAATGAACCATCCGAAGCCAACAGCAATTAGTACTGAAACAACAATCATTATCTTCATATTGCTTGAAGCACTGGCTGCATCTTCGTGGCTGGCATCGTTTAATTCGGAGGAACGGCTTACTTTGTGATCGAATAGTTTTGTAATTGCTTCCCGGTATTCCATTCTTAAAGGATCTACATTGCTTTTAGAATAAGCAAGAGCTTCTTCTAATGTTCCGCTTTCAAATAGTGTTTCTAATTGAGCAATTGAGGAAGTGTATTCTTTTCTAGCTTTAAGATAGCTTTCGTAAAGTTGTTTATCATCGGCATCATCTAAGAACTGGGCATATTCTTCAACTATTGCTTTAATTTCACCGCTGATGGCTCTTCTTTTACTAATGGCTTCTTCTCTCATTTGCGGAGTTGTTGCAAACATTTGGTCCCGAATGATTGCATTAACTCGTTCGAACTTTGCCATTGCTAAGGCAAGTTTTTGCATTGGAACTACAGACTTAACATACATTTCCTGACCGTTTTCCTGTATAAGATTTATATCCTGAAGAGAGGTGTACCCAAGGAATCCGGTAATTAATGCCATTAAAAGAAATGAAGGAATAAGTTTGTAAACTATTTTTGTGTTGTTATACCATTTCATTGTTCTACTCCTTTTATTGTTGTTAAAAAAATTATGCCGCCGGTAAAATTATTTTTACACATGTATTAGTATTCTTTCTACTTGTAATGCTTAGTTTGCCCCCAAATAAGTCCAATATCTTTTTTGTTAAAGCCAATCCTAATCCGTTCCCCTCCATATTAAACCGCTCTCTATTGAACTGGCTGAATTGGGAAATATTTGCTATTTCACTTTTACTCATACCAATTCCTTTATTAAGAATTAGCAGAGTATATTTTTTAGAAACTTTTTTACCAACAACCACAATAGATGTTGAGTTTAATGAAAACTTGGCAGCATTCTCCAAAATCTCTTTTATAATAATTTTTAAGTATCTATCAGATATCTTAATGTTGGCTTCTTGAACAACTATGTCAATTTCATTTTCCACTTGCACTAACTGATTAGTAATATTAAAAGCGGATTTGATAAATGCAGCATCTAAGAAAGAAGTTGAATTTGCTAACTGATTTATTTCCTGTTTATCTAAGGATTCTACTTCGTATGCGTTAATAAATTTTTCAATTCTGTTTAAAAGTCTTTTACCGGAAAGGTTAATTTTATTAGCCATCTCTTTAACCTCGCAGGAATCTAAGCTCTTAATGTCGTCTCTAATCATTTCGGAAAATCCTAAAATGGAAACCAATGGAGTTCTTAATTCGTGAGGCACGTAGGTAGTTAAACATGCTTTTATGGATTCAATTTGCTGAATGTTTTGCTGTGTTTTTTGAAGCCTTACTTTAATTGCCTGCAGCACATCTTCATTTTCGAAAGGTTTGGAAATATAATCGTCCGCACCCATTCCTAATCCTTTTCTCATAGAAGCGACATCGCTTTTTGCAGTTAAAAAAATAAATGGGGTGTTTATCAATTTATATTCTTCTTTAACTCTTCGAAATAACTCAAGTCCATCCAAATAAGGCATCATTATGTCGGAAAGGATTAGATCTGGAACCTTGTTCTCGATATGGCGAATTGCCTCTAGTCCGTTAAGGGCGGTAATTACGTTATAACCTTCGGAGCCAAGAAGTAAGCTTAAATTTCCCAGAATCCCTTTATCATCTTCTACAACAAGTATTGAAAACATTTATACCTCTTTATCTTTCTGCTGCAATAATCGTTATACATAAAGAAGAAGTAAGTAAAATGGTTTCAGGCGGTCTTTTAAGGGTAACTAAAGGATTGAAAAAAAATATTCCGGTTCTATTTGTGCATGGATTTTAGGTTCTTATAGTAGCGTCTGCTAACTTCAAAACTCTTTTCGGAGTTATTAAGATGAATCCGGTAGTGGTTATCTACATCTTTTTCTATTTTATTAACATAGCTTAGGTTAACTATTACAGAACGGTGAATTCTTATAAATGTATTTTTAGGTAAGGTCTCTTCCCATTTTGTAAGGGATTTTTTTACGATGAACCGTTTTTTGTTTTCGGAATAAATGTTGGTGTACTGCCTATCTGCAATCAAGTATATTAATTTACTAACAGCTACCGGAATTGAATGATCTCCAATTCGGAATAAAATTTTATCTGAAAGAGTGTGGGATGAATTTACCTTTTTTTTATCTTCAACAACAGCTTTAATTTCTTCATACTTATTCAGCCTTGTTGAAACGGCACTTAAAAGTTCATCGGCTTCAAATGGCTTAAAAATATAATCGTCTGCACCAAGGTTCATTCCCTTGCGCAAATCTGCTCTTTCCACTTTTGCAGTTAAAAAAATAAATGGGGTAAGCTTTAGTTTTTTTTCTTTATTGAGAAACTGAAGAACTTGGTAGCCATCCATGTCTGGCATCATAATATCGCAAATAATAAGGTCGGGAATAAACATTAATGCCTTTTCTAATCCCTCACTTCCGTTTGAGGCAGTTGCAACAATAAATTTTTCGGCCTCAAGCAGAAGTCTTAAGTTATCCCTAATTCCTTTTTCATCTTCGATAATAAGTATCTTCTTATTCATTGCTTTTCACAGGAAAAATAACAGTAAATTTTGTGCCCTTGCCTTCTTGGCTTTCAAAATAAATATCGCCGCTGTGCAAGTCAACAGATTTCTTTATAATAGACATGCCAAGCCCGGTTCCCTGAATATCGCTAACATTTATTCCTCTATGGAAAGGTTCGAACAAATCCTTCTGATCGGAAAGGGGTATACCTAGACCCTCATCCGAAATTACAAACTGTAAATTGTCTTTCACTTTACCTACTTCAAATGCAATTTTACCTCCGTTAGGAGAATATTTAACTGCATTGGAAAGAAGATTAAGAAGAATATATTTTAGCAGCTTTTCATCAATATTAAAATTCTTATCTCTGGTTTTATACGAAAACTCAAACTTGTGCTTATTTGTCATAATAATTTTTACATCGTCTACCATGCTTTTGCAAAGTACTTTCAAATCCGTAACCTTTGGCTCAAATCTTATCTTACCGGAATCTGCACGGCTGATTGTTAGCACATCATCCATAATTTTAGTCATGTAATGGACATATTCTTTAATTCGAGCGAATTGACTATTGTACATTGCTTCATCCCAGTTGCGTCCATATTTTTCTAAAAGCTGAACAGAAGAATAAATTGTTGTTAAAGGGGTGCGGAATTCGTGAGAAGCAATAGAAATAAATCTAGTTTTCAATTCGTTAAGTTCTTTTTCCTTTTCGAGAGCAAACTTTACTTTCTCTTCAGATTTTTTCTGTTTAACAATTTCTTTTTCGAGCAATTGGTTAACATTTTCAAGCTGCTTCGTTCTTTCCTTAATAAGTTCTTCCAACCGGTCTTTGTATTTGCTTAGTTCATGTTCACGTTGTTTTAAAACCGTTATATCTCTAATCACTTCTATTGAACCAAATCGAACCCCGTTTTTATCGAACAAGGGAGCCGCTACACCCCATAGGTAAGCTCCTTTACCATTGGATATTTTCGAGTCGTAAGCTTCTCCATAAATCTTATTCCCATCGCGAATAATATATTCATAAAGTTTTTCCGAAGGATTATGATTAATGTCTAATAAATCTATAAGAATAGGCCTTCTTTCATTATACAGAGCAAAGGAATGTGCATAATTTCCTTTTCCTAGTACGTCTTCTTTTTTTACTCCGGATAGTTCCTCCATTGCCTTATTCCAAGAGATAACAATATTATCTTTATCTAAAATAAAAGTGGCATCAGGAATTAATTCAATTATGTCGTTTAGTCTTTGTAAAAGTGTAAGAACTTTTTCCTCTGCAAGCTTCTGATCGGAAATGTCTTTTAGCACGGTTAAGGTGCATGGTTTGTTATCATATTCAATTATACGGCTTGCAAGCTGAACAATTATTTTTTTCCCATTTCTTTCAAGAATTTCCACTTCAAAATCGTTAACCATTCCCGTTCTAATAAATTCATCCAAAATTTCCTTTTCTATTGCTGGATCCAGCATTGGAGTTGATCTATGACCTATAACCTCACTTCTTTTTTTACCATAAATGTTTTCGTAAGCCTGGTTAACATCTAAGATAATTGGATTATCTCCAATTAAAGTAATAACCATTGCGTAAGGTGCAAGGTCAAAAATTCTTTTAAAATTCTCGCTGCTTATTTTACTTGCCTCTTCAATCCTTTTTTTCTCGGTTACATCGCGGACAATAAAAACAAGTTCTATCGGATTATCACTGTTGTCGCGAATTACATTTCCGTTTACTTCGCAGTAGAGAATTGTGTTATCGGCAAATTCCATTTTATATTCCTGAATGCCGATATTTTCTTTAAGAATTGAAACCAAGTTTTGTGAAGCACGTTCTTTATCAGAGGATGAAATAAAACCTAGAATATTTTTGCCAAGCAGTTTTTCGCTGGGATAGTATCTTAAGAAAGGAATAGAACCTTCATTTATAAAAACAATATTCCCATCTAAATCCGTTCTTATAATAACATCGGGAACTGTAGATACAAGCTTTCTATACATCTCCTCACTCTTTTGTATAGCAAGTTCAGCCTCTTTTCTTTGTGTTATATCACGAACAATAGCCTGAAGAAAAACTTGGCCGTAGATAGTAATACAATTCAAACTAACTTCTGTATAGAAAAGTTGATTGTTTTTTTTCTTGTGCAGCCATTCAAAACTCAATGAGCTTTCTTTCAGTGCTCGGGCAACATATTGACGAGCAAGCTCAGAAGATTCCTCCCCCGAAGATTGATACTTGGGAGAAAATTCAATAACCGAATGTCCAACAATATCTTCATGGCTATAACCAAACATCAGTAAAGTTGCTTCGTTGGCTTCAACTATAATATCCTCTTGCAAAATGAAAATTGAATCTTTAGCGGAATTGAACAACAGTTTTAATCTTGCTTCACTTTTAATTAACTCCTGCTCAATTGTTTTTCGAAGTGTAATATCTCTTGTAATTGTTTGAAAACCAATAATAGCATTATCTTTATTTACCGTTGGTACAACAACGGATTCAAGCCAAATATTAGTTCCATCCTTTTTTTTAGCTTCATATTCAATGCTCTCTATTTCGGATTCTTTTTGCAATATCCTGTTAACCGAAGATTGAATTGTTGCTTTGTTCTCATCCGAAATAAAGTTGCTGCGCTCCATAGATTCTAAATCGGTAGGATCAATTCCAAAAATAGAATAAAGCTTATTGTTGGCGAATAAAATATTTCCATTTATATCTCGGAATGTAAGTCCATCGTGCATATTATCTACAAGAGATTTATATCTCTCATGACTTTCATTTAGGTCATTCATAAAATTAACACGGTCTGTAACATCAAGAATAAATCCTTCGAGCGAAACCAAGGATCCGTCGTGGGCAAACACCCCCTGTCCAATTTCTCGAACCCATTTTGTAGTTGAGTTTTTTGTAATCAGCCGATAAGTTATTTCATACTTTTCTTTTTTATTAATTGCAGCATCGATGGCATTTTTAACTTTTATTCTATCATCAATATGTGTTAAAGAAAAAAATGAAATTTTGAAGGTAGTAAAATCATCGGCTTTAAATCCGGTAAGTTCGTAGCAGCCGTCGCTAACAAATAGTGCAGTCCAATTATCATCATTTTTACATCTGTAAACTATTCCGGGCAAGTTACTAAGCAAAGTAGCTAATTGTCTTTGGTTCTCAATCAACTCAGTTTGAGTCCGCTTAATTTTTGAAATATCGTTAATTATTATGTTAAGCCCGGTAATCTCTTTCTTTTGATTGAAAATAAGATGTGCGTTTAGTTCTAGCCATATAAGAGAACCGTCCATTCTTTTTAATTTGTATTCACGGGACTGAATTTCGGAGCCTTTAATAATATTTGTAAATCTGGATAGGTATGCCGCGCTCATCTCTTGAGGCATAAAGTTTTTTATATGAAAGCCAACGACATCATCGGAGGTAACACCTAAAAGAACTTTTGCGGGATTCGATAAGTAAGTAATAAATCCTTGCGTATCTATGGATGCAATTCCCACTGGAAGGTTCTCAATTAATTCCTCAAAATCTTTATTAGGGTTATTCATGTAATTCTAAGGTAAAGTTAGTTTATTCTGTTTATTAAATAATCCGGCAACTATTGTAAGCCGAAACGTCTGATATAAATTATCGAAGAATTGAAATAAATATTAAAGTATGTAAAACAACAGGTTTACATGCCGCTGTTAATTAGTGTAAACAAATGTAAAACAAATACCGGTTGTGATAAAGGCGCTAGCCCTAGTATAATTATAGTAAACATTTTGTTTCGATAATTGTAAAAACAAATTGACAAAAGCCTTGTGACAACCTATATTTGTTTCGATAAATATCGAATTATAAATGAAAATTGAAAAAAGAATTGAGCTTATTAAATCTTTGGCAGATACAAGCCGGCTGCGCATATTAAACGCAATTATTATTAAGCCCCAGTATGTAGAAGAAATTGCACACAGAATAAACCTGGCAGCTTCAACGGTTTCTTTCCATTTAAAAAAGCTGGAAGGAGCTGGACTTGTTAAACCTGTTAAAGAGCAGTATTACATTACTTATCATATTAATAGTGATCTTTTTGGAATTACCTTAAAAGAGCTGGTTTCCTTCGAGAATATTGAAAGCGCTGCCGAAGAAGAACGTATTGATTTGTACAGGAGAAAAGTTTTGAAAGTTTTTTTTAAAAAGGATCGGCTTCTAAAGCTACCGGTTCAGCATAAAAAAAAGCTTATTGTGCTTGATGAGTTTGTAAAAAAATTTAAGAATAATAAAAGATATAAAGAAGAGGAAGTCAATAATGTTATTAAACAATCCTTCGAAGATTACTGTACAATTCGCCGCTTAATGATTGAAGAGGGAATGATGAAAAGGGAAAATAATATTTATTGGCTCACACAAAAGGATGTTCAAAATGATTGATAAAAAGGAATTAAAAAAACAGTATAAGCAAACGGTTCAGCCCATGGGGGTTTATCAAATACGAAATTTAATTAATGGTAAAATATTTATTGGAAGCAGCAAGAATCTTCACGCCAAAAGTAACAGCTTTCGTTTTCAGCTTAATGCAGGATTGCACATAAATAAAAAACTTCAGCATGAGTATTCACAGTTTGGAGATGAAAATTTTGTTTTAGAAGTTTTAGATTATCTGAAGCCTAAAGAGGATATTGGTTACGACTATACCGAAGATCTAAAAGTGCTTGAGGATTTATGGATTGAAAAGCTGGCTCCTTTTGACGAAAGAGGTTATAACTAATTTTGCGCTCAACGAATTTTTGGATTAAAAGCACACTCCTTTTCTCCTGGCCTGATATGCTGCTTAAGTTTTAATTTTGCGCTTGTAATACCTGTTTTTTGCATTGAATAGGTATAGTATTAAAGATAAGTTACAAACATAGTTTATACAATTTTACCGGATTAAATATGAAAAAGAATTTTCTGCTATTACTTTTGATTAGTATTGTCGCAATTAGCTGTTCTAAAGAAGCAACAAATGAACCAGAGGTTAACCTAAAAGAAGAATATGTTAAAAGCATATTTCAAAATGGGAATTTAGACTCATTAATAAATAATGTAGCCGTTTTATCCGGAGCGAAGTCATATCAAAATGGTAACGAACAGATACTTATTAAAGGAAGAAATAGTAATTATCCAGGCAACGATTTAGCCGCAAATTATATAGAAAAAAGGCTTAAATCCTTTGGTCTTTCGGTTCAGAATCATAATTACAGAACAGGCGGAAGAAATGTTATTGGAAAATTAGTTGGCTCTTCTTATCCAAATGAGTATTATATAATTTGTGCTCATTACGATTCCATGCCCAAGGATAGCATTGCACCAGGGGCCGATGATAATGCAAGCGGAACATCGGCAGTAATAGAAGCCGCACGTTTACTAAGTAAATACAAGCCAAATTACAGCATATTGTTTGCATTGTGGGATGAAGAGGAACAGGGTTTAATAGGAAGCCGTTATTACGCAGGCCAAGCCGTAGCTGAAAATATGGTTATTAAAGGGGTAATAAATTTGGATATGATAAGCTACAACAGCGATGCCCTTGAAGATGTTAGAGTAGGAATTGCTGCTTCGGATAAAAATATTGACCTAACAGATGCATTAAAAACAATAAACAGCCAGTTTAATTTGGGTCTCACTCTCAATTTATCTCCCGGTTCGGGAAGTTCGGACCACGTAAGTTTTTGGGAAAAGGGATATAATGCTATTATGCTAATTGAATCTTCGACAGATTTTAATAAATACTACCACAAAAACACAGATATGCTGGATAAGTTTAACAACGAATACTTTAGAAAAATTAGCAAATTGGCTATTACTACTTTGGCACAATTAGCATTGTAATCTAAATCAAAAAAGTATTTCTCATGAAATTACTTTTAGCCTAAAAAGTAATTTCAACCTCTTCAAAAAAGTAAATACAAATAGAATCTATATGTTTTTTTACTAAAAATTACATTGAAATTTCTATTCATACATTTTTGTAATCAAATAACCTAAAATTAAAGTATAGTTTAAATTTCCCTTCTTGCCCCGATAATTGAATATGAAGGAAGTAATATTCACTAAAGGCAATTCTAATTACAAAGGAGGAAGGAAAATGAAGAAAAGTATATATATTCTTTTAATAAGTTCTTTTTGGGTGGGCTTGGTTTTTACCAATGTTTCATATGCTCAAAAGGAGGGAACTGTTGGGATGGAAGTTCTTTCGTACGACGAGCTGATGAATTTACTCGTTGTAACAGCATCTAAAGAGGAACAAAAAATTACCGACGCGCCGGCTATTATTGATGTAATTACAGAAAGGCAGATAAAAGATTTTGGCGTAACGGATTTATACGAACTACTCAGCTTTTTACCTGGAGTTGAATCCATTGAAACCTTTTTTGGAAGAACAGTTCTAAACTTTAGAGGGGTTAAAAACTACAATTATACTAACAAAGTATTGCTAATGATAAATGGTACTCCTTTAACAGAACCAGTAACTGGCTCCTACTTTTTAGAAAATATACCAGTTAGCTCTGTTTCCCGAATTGAAATAATTAGAGGACCAGGAAGCGCTTTATATGGTACAAACGCTTTTAGTGGTGTTATAAACATCATAACTAAAAAGGGAACCGGGGAATCGGAAAAAGCAATTAGTGTTGGCTACGGATCGTATAAAACGATGACTGCTGAATTAAGCGGCAATATAGAAACAGGAAAGGATGCCGGCCTTTTTGTCTCGGCTTCGGTTGGATCGAGCGATGGATATAGTTACGATATAAAAGCCGATGAAAGAGGAAGAAGCAAGTCTATAGATTATTTTTATAAACCAATTAAAGCTTACCTAAATTATACAGCCGGAGACTTTTTTGCAGAAGCCGGTTTTGGAAAATTCAAAAAAGCTTTATACGGACTTACACCTAATATAGATTATATAGGGGAAACAAACCTTCAGAATATTTTTGCAAACGCTCAATACTCTTTTTCATTAAGTTCCTCAGCAACGGCACTTTTCAAAATTCGCTTTTTACAGTTCGATAATCCTAGCACAAATATTGGATACTTCCCTGTAAAAGGATATCCCGGTCATGCCGAAAGTACCGTTGAATTAGTTGCTAGTGGAAATGTAATTGGAAGTGAACTTCAATTTAATATAAAACTATCTGATGCAATTACAAATGTATCTGGCGTTGTATTCGAATCTTACAAAACAGACCCATATTTGTTTAAATACACTACAGATGGTGCTATCTCTCCATTTTCAGCCTATGTTAATAGTTATTCATCAAATAACTTCGCAGGCTATTCTCAATTCAATATAAAAGCGTCGGATATCTTTAGCTTTGTAGCCGGAATAAGAGTGGTTAAGGATAAAGACATTTCCGATGTATTCTTTTCTCCAAGAACGGGAATGATTATTAAATTAAGCAAAGATTATTTTGTAAAAGTTCTTTATGGACAGGCATTTCGATCACCAACATTTTTTGAAAAGTATGCTTCGACCAAGAATGTGCTTTTTGGATCCACAAATTTAAAGGCAGAAAAAATATCGACATTAGATGTTGGTCTTGAAGGAGAATTAAATAAAAATACTAAATTCCGTTTGAATGGATTCTACGAATTAACATCAGACGAGATTTCAAGAGTTCCAACTTCAAAGCCTGCCGAGCATGGTGCCACAGCAGCAATGTATGTTAACTCCGGCCAATTAAAAGTTTTTGGCGCCGAATTTAATGTTAATGGAATAATTGAAGATCACGCATACTATGGATTAAATTTTTCTTGGAAGGGAGGAAAGACTGAATTTAACAATGCAGAAACAGACGTAATGGGAATTGCAAAAATAACAGCAAATGGATGGTTCAGTTACAGATACGACCGCTTTTCCTTTACACCTCAGTTTCAATATATTGGCTCTCGAGAAGGCAAAAGTAGCCGTTTAGTAAGTGGTAAGGCTTTTGGTCCATATAAAATAGATGGTTTCTTTTTACTCAATCTTTCTGTAGGTGCAACTGTAAGTCAATTTAATCTTACCGCATCTATTAAAAATATATTTAATACAAAATACGCATACCCGGAATATATTAGAGAAAGAACGGAAGAAACTCCAGGAGGACCTGGCACCAATTTTATGTTAATGGTAAAATATAATTTCTAAAAAAAAAGCAAGTGAGAGGTTTATAAACAACCTCTCACTTTATTTATCCTTCATCAATTAAGTACTTTTCTTTAACTAATCTTTAGTAAAACTAAAACTCAATTCTTATTTTTCTTATCATAATTGAACCATAAGGGTCTAACGATGAGAAAACTCACCTCAATCTTATTATTGTCTATTTCAATCTGTCTTGTAGCATTTAGCATCTCCATTTCACAAGTAAAAATAAAAACTCCGGCAGATTATGTTAATCCAATGATTGGTACCGACGACATGGGGCATACCTTTCCGGGAGCGGTAGTTCCATTTGGTTTGGTAGCGCTTTCACCACAAACAGATTCGGTTATGTACAGCTATGGCAAAGGTTATAATGCAGAAGTATATAAGTACTGCGCTGGATATCAGTATGCCGATAAAACAATTGTAGGCTTTGCACATACTCAGTTTAATGGAACGGGACACTCCGATCTTGGAGACTTTTTATTAATTCCAACGGTAGGAAAACTTCAACTAAATACGGGGACAAAAGAAAATCCCGAAGCAGGTTACCGCTCGAGGTTCAGTCATTCAACCGAAAATGCAAGCGCTGGTTTTTATTCAGTTAAGCTAGATGATTACAATATTGATGTAGAGCTAACCGCAACAGAAAGAGTAGGATTTCACAAATACAAATTCCCTAAAACAAACGATGCACACATTATTCTGGATTTAACATACGGCATCTATAATTACGATGGTAAAATTATTTGGTCTTCTGTTCGAATGGAAAATGAAAGAATGCTAACCGGATATATTCAAACAAGCGGATGGGCAAGAACACGCTTTGTTTTTTTTGCAATGGAATTTAGTAAGGCTGCAAAATCGTACGGGCTGGTAAATCAAGAGCAGCTTATATACAAGGGCTTTTGGCGTAAATGGAAGGAGGATGAAAATTTTCCAGAAAGAGCCGGCAGAAAATTGAAATGCTATTTTAACTTTGATACCAAAGCTGGGGAAGAAATCTTAGTGAAAATGGCTTTGTCGGGAGTAAGCACAAAGAATGCTGTAGAAAATCTTAAGGCCGAAATTCCAAATTGGAATTTTGAAGAGATAAAAAACAACGCAAAGGAAAAGTGGAATAAGGAATTATCTAAGATAACAATTGAAGCAAGTGAAGAGAGAAAAATAAATTTCTACACTGCAATGTATCATACGTTTATAAATCCAAATGTTTTTAGCGATGTAAATGGAGAATACCGGGGATTGGACCAGAATATTTACAAGAATACTTCATCAACAAACTACACAACATTCAGTTTATGGGATACATATAGAGCTCTTCATCCTCTATATACAATAATTCAACAAAAGCGAACAGGAGATATTGTAAACTCCATGCTGGCCCATTATGATCAAAGCGTTCATAAAATTTTGCCTATTTGGTCCCATTGGGCAAACGACAACTGGTGCATGATAGGGTACCATGCTGTTCCGGTAATTGTTGATGCATTCATGAAAGGCATTAAAGGCTTTGATGTTAAGAAAGCATTCGAAGCTGTAACAGCAAGTGCAAACTATGATGCCTACGATGGAATTGGCTACTACAAAAAATATGGATTTGTTCCGGAGGATTTGAATTCGAACTCGGCATCAAAGACATTGGAATATGCTTTTGATGATTGGACTATTTATAGAATGGCTGAAAGAATTGGAGATAAAACTAAAGCCGATGAATTCTATAAACGTTCCTACTATTACAAAAACATTTTTGACAACAAAACAAATTATATGCGCGCAATAAACTCGGACGGTGCTTTCAAAACTCCTTTTGATCCTTTAAGCGTAAGCGGACAAGGTTACATCGAAGGAAACGCTTGGAATTATAGTTTGTATGTACCGCACGATATAAAAGGATTTATAAAACTATTAGGGGGCAAAGAAAAATTAGTAACCTGGCTCGATTCATTATTCACTTTTAATTTGCCCGACAAATATTTAGGCGAAAGTGAAGATGTTACTCGTGTTGGAATGATTGGAAATTATGTTCATGGAAACGAACCATCGCATCATGTGCCTTATATGTATAACTATGCTTTAATGCCCTGGAAGACTCAAGAGAGAATTCATCAAATTGTAAACACAATGTACAAACCGGAACCGCATGGCCTTTGCGGCAACGACGACTGCGGACAGATGAGCGCTTGGTATATCTTTAGTCTATTGGGATTTTATCCGGTGGCACCCGGAAGCAACCAGTATGTAATAGGAAGTCCTTGTGTTAATAGTGCTGTAATAAATTTAGAAAATGGAAAAGCATTGAAAATTACAGCCCAAAGCCTTAGCGAGAAAAACATTTATATAAAAGAAGTCCAACTAAATGGAAAAAGCATAAACAGAAGTTATCTTATGCATGAAGAAATAATTAATGGGGGAGAATTAAAATTTGTAATGCAGTCTGAACCAAATAAAAAGTGGGCTGCAGAAAATGAATCCCTGCCATATTCATTAACCAAGTAGGAGAATATATATGAGTGCAGCAGTAATTATTGCATTGCAAAAAAAGTATGTAAGAAAATTCCAAGAATCTGGCGCATTTGATATTAAAAGCGCAAGATCGCTTGAGGAGTTAGGATTAAAAGATAGGCATTTATTCCGAAGGATGGTTAGTCGGGGCGTTTTTATACCGGCACCTAACAATAAGTTTTATATAGATAAAGATGCTCTTGAATTGTTTGAAGCAAGAAGAAGAAAAATAATGCTTGCCATTCTATTCGTAGTTCTTATTGTAATGATATGGGCAATTTTCTTTCAAAGTAAATTGGAGTAGTATTTGAAAAACATTTCTTTTAGTAAACTAAAGTATGCAATGGCGTTTGCCATTGTATTTACAATATCCGGTTGGGTCACATTCTTTTCTGAAGAAAGTGAGCAAAACTTAGTTGATTATATTAATCCTTTAATTGGCACAGAGGGAGAAGGAAATGTTTATCCAGGTCCAGTAGCACCGCATGGTATGGTGCAGCTTGGACCCGATACAGATAAAAAAAGTTGGGCTACAGCCAGCGGTTACGAATACGGTGATAGTGTATTAATTGGATTTAGCATGCAGCATTTAAGCGGAACCGGAATTCCAGACCTTGGCGATTTTTTAATTATGCCTTCGGTAGGAAAACCGGAATTTGTGAGCGGCACAGTTCAAAAAAAAGATAAAGATGGAAATACATTTTATATACAAGATCCCGATTCCGGTTACAGTACTAAGTTTTATCATAAAGATGAAACAGCAAAGGCCGGATACTATTCTATATTATTAAGAGAGCATAATGTAAAAGTGGAACTGGCTGCAACAGAGAGGGCAGGAATTCTAAAATTTACATTCCCTAAAACAGACAGCGCTAATATTATGATGGATTTAGCACATGTTCTTCAATGGAATGTAAAATGGTCAAACGTTCGTGCGGAAAGCAACACACTTGTTACGGGGTATCATCTTGTTAACGGATGGGCAAAGGAGCGCCATCTATATTTTGCAGCGCGCTATTCAAAGCCATATGATGATTTCGGAATAATTCAAAATGGTAAAAAGGTAATTTATAATACTGCAAGATTCAGAAGCCGTTTCGAAGCGGCTAATCCTAACCTTCAATACTATACAAGTTATTCAACTAAAGAGAATGAAGTGATACTTGTAAAAATTGGGATCTCGGCTGTTAGCAGTGCAAATGCTTTGATGAATTTGGATAAAGAAATTCCGGATTGGAATTTTGAAAATGTGGTGAACCAAACTCGAGCAAAGTGGAACAAAGAGATGCAAAGAATGAAAATTGAAGGCTCGAAGGAGGAAAAAGAATCTTTCTATACTTCTCTTTATCATTGTTTGCTAACGCCAACAATTTATCAGGATGTAAATGGAGATTACAGAGGACTCGATCAAAATATTAGAAAGGCTAAAGGATTTACAAACTATGCAATCTTCTCTTTGTGGGATACCTACCGTGCTACTCACCCTCTTTTCAATTTAATTCAACCGAATAGAAACGCAGATATGATAAATTCAATGCTTGCTCATTTCGATCAAAGCGTGGAGCATCTTCTTCCGGTGTGGTCGTTAAACAACAACGAAACATGGTGTATGATTGGTTACCATGCAGTTCCTGTAATTGCAGATGCAATAATGCAGGGAGTAAAAGGGTTTGATTACGATAGGGCTTACGAAGCATGCAAAACCACTGCAATGAATCCAAACTACGATTCTGTTGCCGAGTATGCAAATATTGGGTACGTTCCATTCGATAAGGAAAATGAATCTGTATCTAAAACTTTGGAATATGCTTTTGATGATTACTGCATAGCGCAGATTGCCAAGAAGCTTGGAAAGAAGGATGATTACAAATACTTTATGAAGAGGGCCGCGGCCTATAAAAATATTTTTGATGAAACTTCAAAATTGATGAGAGGAAAAGATTCTAAAGGAAATTGGAGAACTCCATTTGAACCGCATGGTTATATTGAAGATATGATGAAGCGTGATATAACAGAAGGCACAAACTGGCAGTATAGCTGGTATGTTCCACACGATGTTGAAGGATTAATAAAACTTCATGGAGACAAACAAAAATTCGAAGCAAAACTCGATTCTCTTTTTATGGAACATAAAAGTGGAGAAATGGAAAAAGGCTCGGAAGATATTCTTGGAAGATTTGGAGAATACTGGCATGGCAACGAACCGGCGCATCATGTTGCTTATCTTTATAATTTTGCTGGAAAGCCATGGAAGACTCAAAAAATAATTAATGACATTATGCGAACACAATATGGAAATAAAACGAATTCTCTTTGTGGAAATGACGACTGCGGGCAAATGAGCGCCTGGTACCTTTTTAATACAATGGGATTTTATCCAATTGCACCAAGCAGCAATCAATATATTATTGGAACGCCATGCGCCAAAAAAGTTACAATGAAATTAGGTAACGGAAAAACTTTTACAACCGTAGCAGAAAATTATTCGAAGGAAAATATTTACATACAATCTGTTGTACTAAACGGAAAAAAATGGAATAGCTACATAATTCCGTTTAAAGAAATTGAAAGTGGCGGCAAATTAGTTTTTGTTATGGGCAGCAAGCCCCATACAATGTGGGCTGTAGAATAGACACATGATCTAATTGAAAGTGCCGGATCTTCCGGCATTTTCCATTTTAAAGGACACCCAAAACTACATGTTCATGTAGGTCAATCCCAAAATTTTTCTCTTTTATTCTAAAAACTACTTATGTATGCGGTTTACTAAAGCTTTGTGATTCCGTAATTAGATACCAGAAATTGAAGGGATCATTTCTAAGTCTTTAATAATAAGAATAAAGGAGGTCAACATGGAAGCAGTAATAATTAGTGAACGTAATCCTCTCGCGGAATTAATTAGTGATGATATTTATTCCCTCCTTACCAGCAGAGGTTTAATAGATGAAAAATCTGTAAGAGATTATATCATCCGAAAGAAATTTAAAAACATGCGCTCCAAAAAAATTAGTGCAAGTGATTCAATTGAAGCTCTTCGAGTAGAATATCCTTACCTTCAGTTCGATACGATTCGCAAAATAGTTTATCAACCAAATTATTAATCTCATTTGTTGGTTATAAGAAAAGGTAAGCCGGAAATTATTTTAGAGTTTCCGGCTTTTTTATTAATGTTCTTCCACCCAAACAAGTTTACCGTCCAGCTTAAGTTTTTCAATTACCAATGGTAAAATTTTTTCTCTCGTTAAAATTCCGCTTTGCTTAAAACTAATGTCTTCTCCAGCCGGGTTTTTAGATTTACCAACGAAAATATTTATTCTATCTGCAACATTTAACAAAGCATATAATTCTGTAACGGGACTATTCTTTTCCAGCTTCTCAAAATTCTCATCCCATACATTATATAATTGATTTAATGTAATTGCCCCCTCAGTTACCAAATCAATTCCCTTTATTTCGTAGTCGGGGGGTGCTATGTTGCTCGAGAAATTTGGATTAATAACTAATTCTTGATTAAGAGACCTGGCTACAATTTTAGCGGTGGAAGCTCCACATACTATTTTCAATCCATCATTCGATAAAAATTTATTTGCCACCGCATCATCATCATTGGGATCCTCGGGCGGGCCGGTAATAATATTTACAACTCTTCCTTTTCTGCAATAAATTAAACTAACCGAGCAGTCATCACCAAGTTTATGCTTCCAAATATTTTTTGCTTCGGCAAGAATTAGTTTAGGAAGATCTTTAATATTAACGCCATTGCGTAGTGAATCGTTAACAAACTTATTTACTCCTTCCAATTCCCATCCGTTAGGGTAGCCCATTCCAATTCCGGCTTGGGTAATACCGTCGCTAAAAACCAAAATTCCTTCTCCAATATTTAACGAGCAATCGGATTCGGAAACAATCCCATCAAAATTAGATTGAACAATACTTTTAAGAATGGTTGAATATCTGTTGGAAACAAATATTGCGTTTGGCATTTCGTACGTTAGAATAGAAGAAACCCCATCGCTTAGAACACGTACAGCAGTAAAGAATGCGCATGGAAGGTCTTTCATTCGCGCTTGTTCCATAGTATGAACCATGTTTGCAAAAGCTTGGCGCAATGTAAAACCATTCTTTAATAATTCTTTAATTCTGGATACAGACATTGTAGCAACAATATTTGCCTGAATACCGGAGCCAACTCCATCGCAAAGAATGTGATAAGTTGAAGTTCTATCCCGCTCGGTTAGAACAACATCTCCGTTTGGCTTCTCGGCCTTTTTGGATAGCTGCGCTGTTATAACTTCGGTGTGTATGTATCCCATAGCCAATTCTTTTTGCGTCCAACGCTTTTTATTTGTTCATCGCGGGTTAGTTTTAATAAATTATCTACAAGCTCTTCCCCTTTAGCGGTACTTTCTCCTAACAGCTTTGCTAATTGCTGCGCCATTTCAATTTGATGATCTATCAACTCTTGAGCTTGCTGAATTGTTTTTTCTCTCATCGAATCCAATTTTTCGGAATCGGCTAAATTCTTTGTGATGTTTACAAATATTCCTATGTACTGTTTCTCTTCGGGTAGCTTATATAATAACTGATGACATGTAATATGATAATTCTCGTGAAGAACGGTGGTTTCAATTTGCTCAATTTCATTTTCGGTAAGCTTTACAAATGGCTCCGGATCCATTAATGTGGAAATGCGTTTGCCAATAACAGAATTAGTACACATAAAGAATTTTTTAAATGCCGGATTCATATGAAGTATCTGAAGCTGTGAATCCAGAATTACAATTCCGTTAGGAGATGTTTCAATAATTTTATCTGTTCGCTGCTCTGCCAAACGACGCATATATGGAATGCAAGTTTCGATGTCGGACATTCCACTTAATATTGCGCGCGCATTATCAAGGCAAGTTATATAACCGCAAGAGCCGCAGTTAAGCTGATCATCCGCATTTTGTTTGCCAGTACTTTCTAAAACTTCTCTAATCTGCTCGTCGGTAAAATCCTTTTCAATTATTCTTGCATAATTATCGAACGATGTATTTAAGTTAAGTGATGATTCAACCGCCTCTGCATTACACAAAATATGTTGAGCTGAATAATCAATTACTCTTTCTTTACGAAGAAATATTTGATCGCTCTTTTCAAGTCCGGGACCGTTAATGCATCCCATCGAACAAACAAGAGGTTCAATAAGAACATTTTGTGATGTATCGGTAAATGAATTGATTGCGTCGGATATTTCATTCAATCCGCTTAATGAATAAATGGATGTGTTTAGATTATCCGTTTGCAAAGCTGCAGTTTTAGACATGCCTCCAACCATTGCATATAAACGGGAGTCTCCAATTACTTTTTCGTCAAAACTGCTTTCTTCTAATAGCTTAAAATCAATTTTCTCCTCTTCAATCCAATCGAACAATTCCCTAAATGTTAGAACAGCGTCTATAATATTTTTGTATTCCGATCTTTCACTTTCACCTTTCTTTGCTAAGCAGGGACCAATAAAAACAACTTTAGCATCGCTTCCTAGTTTTTCTTTAATGCGCTTGCCATGTGCAATCATAGGGGATACAACCGGAACAAGATTATTAACATTGCCCGGTTTGTACTTTTCGATGTAGCTTACAAAAGAGGGGCACGCCGAAGCCATACTAAGAGCTCCACGTTTACCATTAAAATATTTTTCGGTTTCTTGTGCAACATAAAAAGCAGCTTCTGCGGTTTCGCTTATATAATTGAATCCAAGCTTTCGTAACATAGAAGGTACTCTTTCAATCTGCCATTTTTCGAATAGTGCAGGAAAAGAGGGAGCTATGCTTACTGCAACTTTTTCATTTTCTCGAATTATTTTTTTAACCTTTTCGAGGTCGCGCCTAAATTGTTTTGCGTTCTGAGGGCATTCCTTCAAACATGTTCCGCATAAAATGCATCGCTCTAATTCAACCGATGCCTGCCCATCTTTTAATTTAATTGCATTAACCGGGCAGTTGCGTAAGCAACGGTAGCAGTCGCGGCATCTGGCTTTATTTGTAAAAATAATTTGTTTATCTGTGGCTTTACTTAACATTTGTGCTCTTGTATTCCTGTTTGTTCAATTATAAGTGTATTGTCGAGTTTTCTATTCAATACTTCAACGGCCTTATCGAATGTGCATTTTGAAATATGTTCTCCGGCAACAATTACGTTAGGACCTTCGCCGCATTTTTCCATACAGAATGTAGCGCTAACATCAACTGCGTTTTTCAATCCTTTGGCTTCAATATATTTTACAAGTCTGGAAATTAGCTTTTGAGAATTTTTTAGATAACAGTTTGTACCAACGCAAACCTTAATTTCCATTTTCTGAGAATCGAATCCCTCAACAAAACTCAATTCCGATTCTAAAATGCGTTTTCTATTCTTGTATTTAGTATGGAGCAACTTATGTGCCTTGGGACTTCCCGGCTCTATTAAGCAGGTATTGTAAAGATCTTGTATGTAGGGATTATCTTGAGACTTATGAAGCTGAAGCATTTTATCCGACTCGTAAATTCCCCGCATGCGTTCCTGCTTAGTCTTATCGTCGAAGATGTAAGGCTGACCAGCGCCGCCGATGCATCCTCCCGGACATGCCATCACTTCAATAAAATCGTAATGGGCTTGGCCGCTTTTTATTTTGTTGATTAGAGCCTTGGCGTTTTTTAATCCGCTGACAATTGCCATCTTAACAACTGTACCATTAAGATTAACTTCGGCTTCTCTTGTAGATTCATTTCCTCTTGCTTCAAGAAACTCGAACTTGGAAAGTTTTATTCCGTTTACTTTTTCGTAAGCATATCTTAGAACAGCTTCAGAAACCCCGCCGCTGTTTCCAAAAATAACTCCGGCACCGGTCTTAAATCCCATTGGTAAATCAAGAGATTCCGGAGTTAAGTTCTCAAATTTTATTCCGGCTTGTTTAATCATCGAAGCCAATTCCTGAGTAGTTAAAACAAAGTCAACTTCCTTTTCATTTCCATGCATAAACTCGGGACGGTTAGCTTCTACCTTTTTTGCAGTACAGGGCATTATTGATACAACAACCAAATCTTCCCTTTTTATTTCAAGCTGTTCCGGTAAAATTTCTTTTGCAATTGCTCCAAACATCTGCTGGGGAGATTTGCATGATGAAAGATTATTTAAATATTCGGGATAATATTGCTCGGCATATTTTACCCAGCCTGGGCAGCATGAAGTAAAGAGTGGAAGTTTTTTATCTTCACCTTTTCTGTTCAAGAATTCATTAGTTTCTTCTAGGATTGTTAAATCCGCGGCAAAAGAAGTATCGTACACTTTATCGAATCCAAGCATTTTTAAGGCGGCAACTATTTGACCAATCAACAAAGTGCCCGGCTTCATTCCAAACAACTCTCCAATTGCAACACGAACCGCCGGAGCTATTTGCACAACAACTGTCTTGTTTGGATTATCAATATTTTTCCATACATCTGCTACATTGTACTTGGGAGTGATTGCACCTGTTGGGCAAACCCGCGAGCACTGACCGCAATCGACGCACTCTACATCGCTTAACTTTTTATTGAACGCCGGCATAACGGAAACATTAGAACCGCGGTGAGCAAAATCTATTGCACCAATTTCCTGAATTTCGTAGCAGGCGCGAACACAGTCTCCGCATAAGATACATTTGTTAGGGTCGCGCACTAAAGCATCGGAGGATAAATCCAACGGCTCAAAAACTTCCTTCTGCTTAAAGCGAGATTTATCAATCCCCATATCCTTGGAAAGCACCTGCAGTTTGCAGCTTCCGCTTTGATTGCATGTTGTGCATCTTTGATCGTGATTAGCAAGAAGCAATTCAACCGAAATTTTTCTTATGTCTCTTACTTCTTTGGTGTGAGTTTTAACAACCATTCCTTCTTCGGGCATGGTTGTACAAGATGTAATAATTCCTTTTCCTTCAATATCAACAACACACATTCTGCAAGCGCCGTAAGTACTTAATTCCGAGTGATAACAGAATGTAGGAATTTCAATGTTTGCGTTTCTAACAACTTCTAAAAGATTTCTTTCATCACCAAAAGCTACTTCTCTTCCATTTATAATTAATGTTTTCTGTTTCATATTAAGCTCCCGCAACAGCATTTAACCGGCATGCATCTATACACGCGCCGCATTTTATACAAATAGTTTCGTTAATAACATGAGCATGTTTTTTTTCTCCGGCAATTGCATTCACCGGGCACTTCTTAATGCACAATCCGCATCCTTTGCAAAGCTCGGAATTAATTTGAGGCGTCATCAAAGCTTTGCATTTTTTTGATGGGCAGCGATGTTGAATTACATGCGCGTTGTATTCCTCTCTAAAATATTGAAGAGTAGACAGAACCGGATTTGGCGCCGTCTTTCCAAGCCCGCAAAGCGATCCTTTCTTTACTGCATTTGCTAAGTCTTCAAGTATATCAATTGTTTCGGGGGTTCCTCTTCCTTCAAGAATATCATCAAGAAGAGAGAGCATTTGTTTTGTACCCTCGCGGCACAAAACGCATTTACCGCAAGATTCATTTTGAGTGAACTGCATAAAGAAGCGGGCAACCTGAACCATGCATGTTTGCTTGTTCATTGCTACCAATCCGCCGCTTCCAACCATTGCCCCAATAGATGAAAGTGAATCGAAATCTAAAGTAAGATCTAAATGTTCTTCTGTTAAACATCCGCCGCTGGGGCCTCCAATTTGTACAGACTTGAATCCTTCATTTGTTAGATTCCCTGCTTCATCAATTATTCCGCCACCAATGTTGTAAATAATTTCACGCAATGTTGTACCAAAAGGAACTTCTATTAATCCGGTGTTTGAAACATGACCGGTTAAAGCAAAAGTTTTTGTGCCAGGGGATTTTTGAGTTCCCATTGCAACAAATTCTTTTGAGCCAATACTTAGTATTAATGGCACTGTACTTAAAGTCTCCACATTATTAATTACGGTTGGCTTTCCAAATAATCCGGATTGAGAAGGGAATGGAGGCTTTGGATTTGGCATTCCACGCTGCCCTTGAATAGATTCCATCAATGCGGTTTCTTCACCGCAAACAAAAGCTCCGGCTCCTTCCATCACATTTATTTTAAAATTGTTACCCGAGCCAAAAATATTTTCTCCAAGCAATCCAATACTTTGTGCGTGAGCAATAGCTTTTTTAACTCGTTTAACTGCAAGAGGATATTCAACCCTTACATAAACGTAACCTTCGTTTGCACCAATAGCTTTAGCGGCAATCATCATTCCTTCGATGATTGAGTGGGGATTTCCTTCCATAATACTTCTATCCATAAATGCCCCAGGATCTCCTTCGTCTCCATTACAAATAACATATTTCTTTTCCCCTTCAACCAATCTTGTAATTTCCCATTTCTTTCCGGTTAAAAATCCGCCGCCACCTCTTCCGCGTAAACCGGAAAAAGTTATTTCATCGGCAATATCTTTTGGAGTCATCGATAGATAAGCTTTTTTAGCAGCGGCATATCCCCCTATAGAAATGTATTCATTAATATCCTCTGGATTTATTCTTCCGCAGTTTTTAAGTACAAATCTATTTTGTCTTTTGTAGAATGGAATTTCATCAATTCCTTTACAGCTTTTTCCATTTGTTGGATCAACATAAAGCAGCTCTTCAACAACATTGTTTGAGCAAAGAGATTGTTCAACAATTTTTTTCACATCATCTAACTGAACTTTTACATACATAATTCCATCTGGCTCAATTGTAACAAGCGGACCCATTTGACAGAATCCCTGACAGCCGCTTTCGGAAACTAAAACTTTCTCTTTGTTCTCCTCTTCAAATTTCAATTCAATAAGGTGCTCTATATTGAATATTTGCAGCTGCTTTGTGAATTCTTTAAAAACTTTGAGTGACCCATTTGCAACGCATCCGGTTCCGGCGCAAATAATAACTCTTCTTTTTAAGAGTTTACTCATCTCATCATATTCATCTTTTATTTTAGTTATATCAGCATGAGGCGTGTTCATATTCTTCCTCCTTAATTAACGTATCAATTACACTAGCAGTCTTTTCGGGGGACATTTGGGAATAGACATCTTCGTTTATTACAACAACGGGGGCTAAGCCGCATGCACCAAGGCACGAAACGGTTTCGAGTGTGAACATCATATCATCTGTAGTTTGTTTGCTGCTGCTTAAATTTAATTTCTTATAAATAGCTTCAACAATTGGAATAGAATTTTTAACATGGCATGCGGTTCCGTCGCATACTTTAATTACATATTTACCTTTTGGTGCCAGCGCAAAGTGAGAATAAAAAGTTGCAACTCCATATACTTTTGCCGGAGGAATGCCCAGCGATGTTGCAACAAATGTTAAAATCTTTTCGGGTAAGTATCTATACTCATCCTGTACTGCTTGAAGAATCGGTATCAGTTTAATTGGGTCGTAATTGTTTTGTTCAAGTATATCGCATACTCTTTCAAATTTTCGGGCCATAACCGATTCGTTGATCTCTGATTTAATCATGGTTTACTCCGTTAATGAATTCAAATGATTTTATAATTCTGCTTTTTTAATTTTTTCGGCCAGCTTATGAGTTAACACTCCTAACGATTGAGTTAAAAGTGCGTTCTCTACAATAATATTTTGAGGAACCTTTAAATGAATTGGGGCAAAATTCCATATTGCTAAAATTCCGCTTTCTATCATAATGTCCACAATTTTTTGCGCTTCGTCGCTGGGAACTGTAAGCACTCCAATGTTTACTTTCATTCGCTTAATCATATCTTTTAATTTTTCTACCGGAAGAACTTCGATACCACTAAATGTTTTATTGGTTTTTTCTGGATTGTTATCGAATGCGGCAACAATATTCAATCCGTAAGTTTTGAAATTGTTATAGCCTAGAATGGCGCTTCCTAATCCGCCGACTCCAACAAGGAATGCGTCGGCAATGTTATCCCAGTTTAATGTATGAAGAAGAGAGTTAATCAACTCTGTAAGTTCGAATCCCAGCTTTGGTTTTCCAACAATTCCGGTTATGCTCAAATCCTTGCGCACTTGAATTGAATCCAGGCCAAGTTCATCTGCAATTAAGTTGCTCGAGACATATTGTACATTTTCCCTTTTTAATCTCTTTAGAAGATCGATATACTTTGGCAGACGTTTCAGTGTTGGCTCAGAAATAACTTTCAAGGATTTTTCGGGTAATTCTAAATTTTCCATTACAAAGCTCCATTTATAATCGATACAAATATATCGATAAAAATATATCGATGCAAATTTTGCCAAAATTCGTCATATGGCTTAAATAAAGTAAGATTTTTGGAAACAAATTCTTATTTTGAATTGTAATTCAGGACAGTTTTGTATTTTTAGCGCATAATGCTAAAGATACTTTGCTAGATGAATTAACTCATAAACAAATAAAAAGAGGCAAGAAATGAAAAAATGGTATAGTTTATTATTAGTATTGTTTTTAGCAATACCGATGTTTGCTCAGGAATCACACGAAGTTAAATCCGAAGTAGCAGCACTCACAGAATTCCACGATGTAATTTATCAGATTTGGCATACAGCATGGCCACAAAAAGATATAGCATTGTTAAAATCGTTTACCCCCGCTGTTGTGACAGGCTACGAAAAAATTGCAAAGGCTGAATTACCTGGAATTCTAAGAGAGAAAAAAGCTAAGTGGGAAGAAGGATTAAAAAAATTTAGCGCAAGTGTAGACGATTATAAAAAAGCATCTGCCGGAAGTGACGACAAAGCAATGATGGATGCCGCAGAAAAATTACATATGCTTTATGAAGGATTAGTAAGAACAATTAAGCCTGTATTAAAAGAGATGGATGCGTTTCATCAAGAATTATATTCTGTGTATCATTATTATTTGCCAAAGTATGAATTCGAAAAGATTAAAAAATCTGCAGTGGTTCTTCAGGAAAAGATGGATTTATTAATGAATGCAAAACTTTCGGAAAAACAAAAATCTAAACAGGAAGCCTTTGACAAAGCAAGAAACGAATTAGCTGCAGCGGTAAAGAACTTAAATGCGGTAATTGCAAAAGGAGATGTTAAAGAAGCTGTGAATAAAGCGGTTGACGCAATGCATTCAAAATATGAAGAGTTGGAAAAAATATTCGGTTAGTTCAAAAAATAAATAGCAGCAACTAAATTGGACAGGGATTTCCAAATTACTGTTTGGAAATCCATGATTACACATCACAGTGGTTTTCTTCGCATCCGCAGTTTTTACCAGTCTTTGCTTTTTCAAAAGCCTCTTTTCCCTCTTTGAAAGAAAAGTAAGCAATTACCAAAGCGCCAATTGAATCTATTCCTCCTACTTTTAACAGCTCGTAGCTTATGCTCGAAATCAGAAGAGCAATTGAAAGATATAGACATGTTTTTGTACAATTGGCATCTGCAATAATGGCTTTGGAATTAAGCTCTTTACCCAAGTTTAATTTATACTTGATTAGCAAAGACATTGTAACAATGGAAATTAGTGATACTACAATACCCCAAAATGTTGTTTCGGGCTTGTGACCTATTGCAATATTATAAACAGAAGTTGTTGCCAATGCAACGGTTAAAATATAAAAAGCGGTACCGGTAATTTTAAGAGCGGTTTTTTCAAACTCGTCTCTGGTTTCGTTGCCGGAATTTCTAATTCGAACAAGCATATGCCAAATACCAATACCCGAAATTACCTCAACAAAAGAATCCGCACCAAAACCAAATAGCGAAAGTGTTTCATCCTCCAAGCCAAAGTATATAGAAATTAATCCTTCAAAAATATTGTAGAAGATAGTAATACCTGCAAGAATAAATGCGGTATTATATAGGCGCGCTTTGTTTATTTCCATTTAACTATAGCTTTCTAATTAAGATGCGTTAAAGCTGGGATCGGATAAAAACAGTGAAGCTCCGTATGCAAACAATAATATAATTGCAATTATTTCCAGCACCATAATAACAAGACCAATTATAATTAAGATTTTGATTAAACGGAAATACTTACCCTGTAATTCAAATCCGCTTCTTAAGGCAGCGGCGTTGTTGCTTAACTTAAAAATTGAAAACTGATCTGCAGACTCTCGAATTCTTAAACCAATTATAACAGTTGGAATGCCAACAATAGCTCCGATGATGGACAAAGAGGTTAATACTCCCGAAATAATTGCAAACATTCCAACAAATCGCATATCATTTATCATCTTATCGAAATAAAATTGAAATTGTGATGGCTGCTGAAATGAATTAGAATCTGAAACAGTCTCGGTAAATTGATCCATATATTCCTCTCTTCTTTATTTTTAATAGCTATACAACAAACTACTTAAGAAATTTTAAATACTCAATTAAAAAACAATCGGAAATACTTTCATCAGCAGAAAGCCAAAAGAGATTGTTTTTATTGACAAATACAAAATGCACCTGACCAAGTCCATATGCTTATAAATAATCTTCCCCTCTACTTCAATTGATGAGATATTGCTAAATGGGGAATTCAAGGGGGAAATTTTATTTATCATTTTAGAAAAATTTTGCTGTGCATCCAATTCGAAAGAATAATAAGTGATATATATAACAGCCTTATTCATTCCAGAATAAAACCCAACTTCGTTTCCTTCTTGTGTTACGTCATTAAAATGAAGATTATTTACATAGGAAGATGCTTTGGCACCCGTTAGTTTTTGGCTAATTGTTAGCTCGCAAATATTTTTCGGCAAAAGCTCAATATTTTTAGAGCACGACAAAAAAGAAAAGATTATCAATAGCAAATAAAGTATTTTCACTTATTTCCCAATCTATTTAATTTAACATAAGAAACTTGTTAGTCAAATAAAACGTTAGAAAAGAAAAGAGGAAAGAAATAAAATGGAATACGTACATTTAGGAAGAAGCGGACTTAAAGTAAGCCGATTGTGTTTAGGGACAATGAATTTTGGAACCTTTACAACAGAGGAAGAGAGCTTTACTATCATGAGTAAATCTTTAGAATTGGGGCTTAATTTTTTTGATACAGCAGATGTATATGGAGGTTTGTGGGAAACCGGAATGGTGGGTACAACCGAAAAAATAATTGGCAAATGGCTCGAAGAGGATAAAAGCAGAAGGGATAATATTGTACTTGCTACAAAAGTTTACGGTAAAATGGGAAAGGGTCCAAACGATTCTAAGCTCTCTGCTTACCATATAAAAAAGGCATGCGAAGATAGTTTAAAAAGGCTAAAGACCGATCATATTGATCTTTACCAAATGCATCATATAGATAGAGAAACCCCATTGGAAGAAATATTCCAGGCATTAGAACAATTGGTTAAAGAGGGAAAGGTTATTTATGTTGGAAGCAGCAACTTTGCTGCATGGAATATTGCAGAAGCTCAAATGTTTGCTAAGCATAGAAACTTTTTAGGATTGGTTTCGGAACAAAGTATTTACAGTTTGCGAAACCGTCAAATTGAATTGGAAGTTATTCCAGCGTGCAACCATTTTGGTTTGGGCCTAATTCCATGGAGTCCTATGGGCGGGGGAATTTTATGCGGAGTATTGGAAAAAGCAAAAGAAGGAAGAAGAACCAGAGAAGCGTTACAAAAATCGGTTGAAAAATTAAGACCACAAATTGAATCCTACGAAAATCTTTGCAAGGAAATAGAAATTGAGCCTGCCAACGTTGCACTGGCTTGGGTATTAAACAATCCGGTTGTTACGTCACCTATAATTGGTCCAAGAACTGTTGAGCAACTTGAAAAGAACACAAATGTGCTTGAGATAAAGCTGGGTGCAGAAGTTCTATCGAAGCTAAATGAAATATGGCCTGGACCAGGAAATCAAGCACCGGAAGCGTATGCTTGGTAGCACAAAGTAAAAAAGAAAACTAACTGTTGTTACTATATTAATAATTAACTTTGCACATCAAATTTTGGAATAAATTTTAATAAAATAATCTATGGAATACAACGAAAACCCAAAATCTTATCATCCCTTAATGCATACAGCCGAGCATATTTTAAATGGTACCATGGATAAAATGTTTAATAAGGGTAGATGCTTCAGTGCTCATATCGAAAAGAAAAAATCTAAATGCGATTATCATTTTGAAAGAGACTTAACGCCGGAAGAAATTAAGGCAGTAGAGGAAAAAGTAAATTCGATAATTGAAGCGGATCTAAAAGTTGTGGAAGAATTTATTTCGAGAGAAGAGGCTTCAAATAAATTTAATTTAACACGGCTTCCAGATGAGGCCGGCGATACTTTACGCGTTATTATAATTGGTGATTACGATAGCTGCCTTTGCAGCGGTCCTCATGCAGAATCTACAAAGTCTATTGGAGGATTTAAAATAATTTCGACAAGCTTTGAAAATAATGTGCTAAGACTACGCTTTAAGATTTTAAATCAGTAACAATAACTTAATTGCCTTATCTTAACAATTGATTTATACCATCATACAAACAAATGGGAGATTTAATGGATATTAAAATTGGGGACAAAATTATTTATACTTTTCCAAACTCAGAAAAAGAACCGGGAGATTCAATTACCGGATTAATTGAATTCATTGGAGAAACATTTGTCTCTATGAGAAGCGAAGAAAATGTTCAGATAAAAATTTCTTATAAAAATTTTCATTTAATAAAACCATTTTTAGTGTAACCAATAATTTGTATGCTGCTTAATAAGTTTATTACATATTTAGCATTAGTTCTATTATTCTCCGGTCTTGGTTATTCGCAAGACAAGATCAAAACTTTAGCGGATGACGATAAAGAAAAAATTCTAGCCGAATTAGAAGCTCAACGTCTTTGTTGGAATGAAGGAAATCTTGCCGGGTACATGGAAGGGTATTGGAAGTCTGATTCTCTTAGGTTTATTGGTAAAAGTGGAATAAATTATGGTTGGAATGCAACTTTTGAAAATTACAAAAGGGGATATCCAACCAAAGACTTAATGGGCTTTCTTACATTTGAAGTAAAATCGCTGGAGTTCTTTTCTCCAAACACAGCTTTTATGATTGGAAAATGGGATTTGAAAAGAAAAGAAGATAACCCAAAAGGCCACTTTACCCTAATTTGGAAGAAAATTAAAGGCAAATGGTTAATTACTACAGATCACTCTTCATAAAAATCTTAAATATATTCTCAAAAATTTTTATAAAAATTTGAAAAGAATGCCGTCGAAGCATTATTTTTGTACTACAAATATTCGAAGGTAAGTCATGTCCGAAGAATTGTACCTTAACATTAAATTCAAAAACCGAAAAACTGGCGAATTAAGGGATGGTTATATTAAAATACCGGATTTGACCAAATATGCAAATGGAATGAAAAAGTATTTTGATATTCATCAATTCCGAGTATGCGAAAGAAGACTTATAAGTAAAGAAGAATATGATTCCAAAGGTAAATAGAAATTGATACTTAGAAGAGTTAAAAGGTCTATCCAATTTTTGGCAATGATTTTTTATACATTGTTTTGTTTGTTTACCTTACCCAATTGTGCCAACGAATCAAATCAATCCACCTCGCAGAAGCTTATATCTTTAAAGAAAACGGCTATTTACGATCTTGAGGATAAGTATGATGCAGAATATTATAGTTCTGCATCAAAAATAAAAGTCGGTTCAATTGTAGTATTGGATACAACGGTAATTTCTGTAAAAAAGTGGCAATTGGGTTACATTGTTAAAGTGACTGTAAATTGTGATGATGGAAAGAGTGTTTTTGCGGAATTAAAATGCACAAAGCAAATTGCAGATAAATTCATGGATACAAGAACAAATAATTTGCTTATAGTGGGAGAAGTAAAAAATATTCAACAGACTTCGGTTATTTCGGAAGCTGATTCACTCAGTGGAAAATCTGTTGCTTTAAATTCTGGCCAAACATATCTTATACAAGGTAACTGCTTCGATATTCTCGAGTATTAATTTAAAATACCCTCAAGATTATATTTATCCGCTGCCTTGAAATACCTTTAAAAATGCAATTCCTTAGCGATAATTTAATTGACGAAATGGTTTTTTTATAAGATATTGAATTCAGCAATATTATTGTAAGGAATATATAGACTATTATAAAAATTAATTGATGCTTGCTAATATGTTTGATAAAGTTAGAAATAGGATTATTATACTGTTAATATTGATTGCTCTCTTTTTTACAGCAATTATTTATTACAATGCCAGCGTTCGAAGCAATGAGTTAGAATCCCTTGCCCTAAATCATTCCAAAGAAAAAAATGAATTGATGGATGTTGTGCTTTCCTTATCCCGAAAGACCCTCTATAACTTTTCGTACGATTATACCTATTGGGACGACATGATTAGGTTTGTTAAAAACCCAAAAGCAGATTGGGCTTACGAAAATATTGAGTCTTCCATCGAAGCATTCGATATAGATTATGCGTGGGTTTACAATGAAAATTTTGAATTAAAATACTCAATTAACCATCCAAAAGTTTCCAAAATTGAATCGCTTCCATTAACCGCTAGTGAGTTTAATGAGCTTACAAGCAAAAATTGGTTTAATCATTTTTATTTTTTGGATAATGGGGAGTATGTTGAAATATACATGGCCCCAATACAGCCAACAAATGATAAAGAAAGATCTACTAAACCAAATGGCTTTTTTTGTGTAGGTAAGAGATATGGCGGAGAATATTTATCGAAACTAAAAAGCCTTTTAGGCACCGAAGTAACAATAGTTGAATATGGTAATTTGAAATCGGTTTTAGAAATAATTCAGTCGCATAGCTATTCGTTATTCAATTACAAACAGTTTAATAACTGGCAAGATAAACCAGTGGCTTATATTTTAAGCTGGTACGATGACGATGCTCTTTTCAAAATGAATTCTGCATCTAACGAACAATATCTAATAATAATTTCTTTTTCTCTCCTATTGTTATCTACCGTTGCTTTTGGTCTATATAACTGGGTAATAAAACCTTTGGCTATTATCAGTAAAAGTTTAGTGGAAGAAAGTACCGATCACTTAGCCCCAATTGAAAAGCATAAAACGGAATTCAGCTCTTTTGCAATACTTATCCGAAAGTTTTTAAAACAAAAGGAATCTCTTGAAGAGGAAATAAGAATTAGAAAAGAAACGGAATATGAGCTGCTTGAAGTACAAAACAACTTAGCTAATCTAGTAGAATCGAGAACTCTTGAACTTGCCGATGCAAATAAAAAATTGGAAAAGGAAAGAGATTCTGCAAAGAGATATTTAGATGTTGCCGGTACGGTAATAGCAATTTTAGATCCTTCTGGAAGGATTGAACTTATTAACCAAAAAGGAATGGAAATACTTTGCTGTGACGAAAGTATAATTGGAAAAAATTGGTTCGATTTTTTAGCTAAAGAAGATGCCGAAGAATTTAAAACCTATTTGGAATGTAATGACCAAAATATAAAGACGGAACCAGTTGTATTTAATATTGTTGATGGTAATTCAGAATTGCGGAATTTACTTTTCAATTTTAGTTATGTTAAAGAGGGTTCTAGCAATAAACTGATTTTCTCTGCTTCAGATATAACTTCCTTAAAAAAAGTTGAGCAAGAGTTGATTTTGGCAAAGGAACAAGCCGAAGAATCAAGTAGAATTAAGTCCGCATTCTTTATTAATGTTAGCCACGAACTAAGAACTCCTATGATGGGTATTTTAGGTAATGCCGAAATGATGATGCTTAATACTAATAATCCCGATTTAGTAAAAATGTCGAACACAATTATTAAAAGCGGAAAGAGACTTCAGCACACACTTGATTCAATTTTAGGATTATCAAGACTTGAGACCGGAGAAGACTACTTCGATTTTACCCAATTCGATTTAGTTGCAGCAGCCGAAGAAATTGTAAACAGTTATCGTCAGGCAGCACTAAAGAAAAACTTGGATTTGGAATTGTTTTCGAATGAAAAGGAAATAGTAATTATAAATGACGAACGAGTTTTGTACGATATAATGAACAATTTAATTAATAACGCTATAAAGTTTACTAACCAGGGACGTATAATTGTAAAAGTTGAAACAAAGAATAGCTCTTTCTTGTTACATGTTTCTGATACTGGAATGGGAATAATGGATAACAAAAAGAAAATTATTTTTAGTGAATTTAGGCAGGTTAGCGAAGGCTTTGGAAGAAGTTTTGAAGGAACCGGCTTAGGTTTAACCATAACCCAAAAGTATGTTGAAAAGCTGGGAGGGCATATTTACCTCGAAAGTGAAATTAATAAGGGTTCTACGTTTATTATAGAATTGCCTATTGATGGGAAAAGTGCAATATTTGATAAAAATAAAAGAGTTAATAATATTTAATTCAGGTGGGAGTAACTTTCTAATGAGTGGTAATAATAAAGTTCTTATTGTAGAAGATGATCAAATTTCGAAAGAAGTAATGAGCATGTTTCTTAAGGGTATTTACGATATCGATCAGGCATCTACTGCAGATGGGGCCCTTGAATTGGTTAATAATAATGTTTACTCGGCTATTCTAATGGATGTAAACTTGGGACGCGGCAAAACAGGTTTGGATTTAACAAAAATTATTAAAGCTATGCCCGAGCACAAGGAGGTTCCAATTATTGCAATTACAGCATTTGCTATGAAAGGAGATAAAGAGGAATTTCTTTCGGTTGGTATGGATTATTATATGTCGAAACCATTTTCACGGGAAGAACTGCTAGCTACTTTAAAAAAGGCAATTAAATAGTTTTTAAATTTTTATTCTTTTTCTAATCGGTCACAATTGTTATTAAAAAAAAGAGGCGCTTAGTGCGCCTCTTCTGCAAAACAATTTATTAACTCGAAATTATTTCTTCAGATCTGGTATCCTTCCGGTTGACCAGGGAGCGTTGATTTTATCGAGTTCCATTTCGAGAGCTTTTATATTTTCATTAAAAATCTTTTTAAGCTGTTCTAATACAGGTGGAAATTCATCCATCAGAACATCGTATGAACGAATTTCGTTTTGTGTTAATCCGGCTGTAGATCTAAAATGAGTAAAAGTCATATCACTTAACCTATCATTCAATGTAACATGTGCAGGTGGATTCTCTTCTGCGCTAGGTCTGGTTGAAGGACGGTTGAACTTCAATTGAATAGCTTCCAGTTTAGCCGAAATAGCATCTGCCGTTTTCATTAAATCGAAGGAAGCATTGGTGCTGCTTGCAATAGCTTGTTTCAAATTTTCAACGCGGGTAATAGTTTCGTTTAAGAAGCGTTGTGCTGCTTGAACAGTTTGTGCTAGCTTTGTTGCTTTCTTTTGGAATGCTACTAATTCGTTTCTATCCTTAGCAGGCAATGTTGTGTTTCTCAATACTTCACATTCAAAAGCTGTTGGGGCAATTAACTCTTTTATTCCATCTCTGCTAACCATTGTAACAGAAACTTTATATGTACCAGGCATAGCAAGTGTTCCGCCTGCGCCTCTTCCGCCTCCTTCACTCTGAACCGGTGCAAATTTATTCCCTTGCAAAGAAACCGGTGCAAATGCTTGGTAGCGCAAATCCCAATTAATTCTTTGAATACCTTTGCTTGCAGATTTAGTCAACTTACGAACAATGTTTCCTTCTGCATCCGTAATTGTAAAAATTAAATATGGAGAAACTTCTTTGCTTTCAAGATCTAGTTCTGCATCTGTAGGCTGAGGAATTGGCTTGCCCTCCTTGAATAATGCTTTCTCTTTTTCTTTTCGAATGCTCTTTAACGATTTAGGAACATCTTTTATGTAATAACTGAAAGTAGCACCAAAATCTGGATTAGCAGCTCTGTAACGTGTAGAGCCGGACTCGGAATCGCCGCCGGCACTTACATACATCAACGCTTTTTTTATTGGGAATAGATAAGCATCTTTTTCAAATACTTCTTTTGATGAATTTCGGAGAGGAGAGTAATTATCGAGTACATAAAAACCTCTTCCAAAAGTTGCAATTACCAAATCACTTTCTCTTTTTTGAATTGCAATATCGCGCACTGCTATAGAAGGCAATCCCGATTTTAATGTAAACCATTTTTCGCCCCCATCAATTGTAAAGTAGAAACTAAACTCGGTACCAACAAATAGCAAATTAGGATTTTCAAAATCCTGTTCGATGGTATGAATTGTTTCGTTGTTTGGCAAATTGCCTGCAATAGATTTCCAAGTCTTTCCTTTATCTGCACTTTTTAAAATGTATGGTTTAAAGTCGTCCCGAAGAATATTATCGAAGCTTGCGAAAACAACATTCTCGTCGAACTTTGAAGCGCAAATATCACTTACATATGTATTTGCCGGAACACCGGGAAACTCGGAAACTTTACGCCAAGTTTTTGCATCTTCCGAAATTTGAATTAAACCATCATCTGTTCCAACATATAAAAGATTTTCTTTAACCGGAGATTCAGTCATTGCAACAATTTCTCCGTAAAGAGAAGTTGAACGGTCTTTAGCAACTGCATCTACACTCCAATATTTACCCATTACCGGCCAAGTATTTCTATCAATCTGAGCGGTTAAATCTTCACTAATTACATCCCAATTATCACCTCTATCTTCACTTCTAAAAACTTTATTTGCCGCAGTATAAATTCTTGTGTTTTTGTGTGGGCTTATAAATAAGGGCGCATTCCAATTCCACTTATATGTCAGTTCTCCTTTACGTGGTTCTGGACGAATTGAAATTGCTTCACCGCTTGCTTTATCGTAGCGAACCATTCCACCATATTGCGACTCGGCATAAACAATGTTTGGGTTTTCCGGATCTATTGCGGACCAGAAACCATCGCCGCCATTTGTTACAAACCAATCGCTATTGTAAACACCATTTTTTGTAGAGCGGGAAGGACCGCCCAAACTGTTGTTATCTTGAGTACCCCCATATACATAATAAAATGGAAGTGTGTTGTCTACAGCAACTCTGTAAAATTGTGTTACCGGAAGATTCTCTTTGAAGTCGTAAGTTTTTCCTCCGTCGAAAGATTCGTAAACACCGCCGTCACCACCAATTAAAAAGTGCTGGGTATCTGTAGGATCAATCCAAATTGCATGATCATCAACGTGGCGGGCATTATTGCCAAGTGGTGTCCATGTTTTACCCGCATCCGTTGTTACTTGAGAAACTGTTTCAACCGAATAAACTTTGTCTACATCTTTAGGATCGCAAAAAATTTCATTGTAGTATTGTCCGGCCTCTGTATGGCTGCTCATCTTTTCCCATGTTGCGCCGCGGTTTGTTGAACGGAAAAATCCTCCCATTCCTTCTGCCGCTTCAACAATTAAATAAAGTACATCCGGATTAACTGGAGAAATATCTAGCCCGGTACCACCAATATCAACTGTAGGTAAACCGCTCATTATTTTATCCCAAGTTTCTCCACCATCGTAAGATTTATAAACTGCAGATTCAGGACCTCCTCCAATTTTTGTATGAACATGTCTTCTTCTTTGTTCCGATGTTGCATACATAACATTAGGATCGCGAGGATCGTAAACCAAATTATTAACACCTGTGTTTTCGGAAATGTTAAGAGTTTTTTTCCATGTCTTTCCTCCGTCTATGGATTTGTATAAACCACGTTCTCCACCTGGTCCCCAAACAGATCCTTCGGCAGCAACAAAAACAACATTCGAATTTCGCGGATCGATTACAATTTTTCCTATTTGACGGGAATCTTTTAATCCCATGTTCTTAAAACTCTTTCCTCCGTCTATAGATTTGTAAACCCCATTTCCATAACCAAGAGCGCGCTGATGATTATTTTCACCGGTTCCAATCCATACGCAATTAGTATTATTGGGATCTATAACTACACACGCAATAGAGTAAACACCATTATTATCGAATATTGGTTCCCATGTGGTACCTGCGTTAACAGTTTTCCAAACGTGGCCGCTTGCAACGGCAACATAATATTCGCTATGATTTTTAGGATTAACTGCAAAGTCTGAAATACGTCCGCTCATTATAGCAGGACCAATACTTCTCCATTTCAAGCCGCCGAATGTAGAGGCGTCGAAAAGTTCTTTCTTTGCTTTTGTTGTGTCTTTATCTTTTTCTTTTTCCTTACTTTGGGCACCAACTGTAAAAGTTACCAAAAGCAGTAAAGCCAGAAGAAGTGAAAGTTTCTTCATGTTAACTCCATTTTATTGTTAGATTAATTTTGTGAAATGAACTATTGTAGATTTGTTTTTTGCTAATGCAAATTCGATTTAAAAAGATGTATATGGAATTTTGGTTCATGAGTAAACCTATAAAAAAATCTACTTTAATTCTATGCAAAATTTATTGGTTGGTAAAGTGGGGATAAAAAAAAGACGCTCGTAAAGAGCGTCTTTTTTGTTTGAGATTATCTTTTTTCGAATGCTTCGTGCTTAGGCATGGTAGGAGTATTTTTCTTTAACTCGTTCATAACTTCCTGAATAGCTCTTTCTAATTGATTATCTACACCCTTTGCCAATTGTGTATGATCATCAAGAACTTCAATATCAGGGTCTACGCCATAACCTTCTTTAAACCATTTGCCATCAGGATCAAACATTCTAAAAGTAGGAACTGAAACATTGCCACCATCAATTAAAGCAGGAGCGCCGCTAATTCCAATTAATCCGCCCCATGTTCTTTCTCCAATTAATTTTCCTAAACCTGCTTTGCGGAAATAATCTGGGAATGCATCACCGCCGGAACCGCTCCATCCATTTATAAGCATTGCCTTTGGTCCAAAGTGTGCATGCGGAGGCCATTGCCAATTAGCGCCGTCGCGTGTTTTCCAGAATGCTAATGGCTTTCTATCTAACAACTCAATAAAGCGGTCTGGAATTTGTCCGCCATTATTAAAACGTTCGTCAATTATCAATCCCTCTTTTGTTAGCTGCGCCGCAAATTGGCGAACTAATTCTGTTTGTCCATCAACACCGGTACTTGGAACATAAATGTATCCAATCTTTCCATTGCTGGCTTCATCAACACGTTTACGGTTGCTTTCAATCCACGCCAAATTTCTTAAGCGTGTTTCATCCCCTAATGTTTGAACATATATTTTGCGTGAACCATCAAGTGTTGGTTTATCGTTAACGGTAAGTTCAACGGTTTTGTTTGCCAATCCTTTAAAAGCAACCCAAGGTGCAACTTCAACATTAAGCTTTTCTCCGTTAACTTCTAAAATATAATCTCCCTCTTTTACTTTAACACCCGAAAGAGAAAGTGGAGATTGAACTTCGGTATCCCAGGCAGCGCCTTTAACAATGCGTTTAATTCTATAAGCGTCGTTTGCAACTTCCCAGTCAACACCTAAGTAACCAACATTTTTAAATTGAGCTTCGTCTGTATCGCCGCCTCCCCGGTATGTATGGGATGCGTTTAATTCTGCAATTAATTCACCTAATAAATAATTAAGATCCCAACGTGTAACGCATGCATCAACTAATTTGCCGTAACGTTCACCAACTTCTTTCCAATCTACTCCATGCATGTTTTCATCGTAAAAATAGTCTCGGAATATTCGCCAAGCATCTTTATAAATTTGTTTCCATTCGGTTTTAGGATCAACAGTTACTTCCAACTGTGCTGTTGGCATTGGTTTATCCATCTTCTGATTTTCGGCCACATCAACAATTGCATATTGATTGTTTTTTCCAACCAGTATTTTCTTTTTATCTGCGCTAAGCACAAAACCATTAGCGTCGTCAATAATAGTTTTTTCTTCTCTCTTCTCTAAATCGTAAAACATTATTGCGGATTTTTTATCTGCAGAACCAGAATTAGGAGATTTTCTAAAAATAATTTTTCCAGGAACCGCACCAAGCTGATTGTAATTTCCGGCTTGAGTAGGAAGAATAATTACTCGGTTTTCGAATCCTTGAATAACAACTTTAGTTTCTTTTACTTTATCCTTATCTGCAGGTTTATCTTTGCCTGCATCGGCTTTCTTATCATCCTTCTTTTCATCTTTCTTAGGTTCTTCTTTTTTAGGCTCTTCTTTCTTAACGGTTATGGAATCTACCTTTGGAGAAAGTGGAAAGAGAACATCGTCGTTTAATGTTGCAACGGCAATGTTTGTAGTGTTTGGATAAATCCAGCTATTTCCAATATCGCTGTAAATAGGTTCGAGCGTTCTGTTGGTTAGATAATAAAGATATTTCCCGTCGGGATCGAAAGTTGGTTCAGTATCTGCGTAATAACCGGTAGTAACCTGAAATGTTTTTTCCTCTTTAGTGTCGAACATAAAAAGAGCGCTGCTTTGTCCTTGTGTATCTCTTGAATATGCCATCCATTTGCTGTCTGGAGACCAGCTTACTTTAAATCCCGCCAAAGGACCATGCATAAAATATAATGCCTGATCAACTTTTACTGTTTTATTATTATCAATATCATATACATAAATAGTCATCGTCTTATCTATAAATGCAAGCATCTTTCTGTTTGGAGACCAAAACAATTCATAGCGGTATCCTTGGCCGTAAGAAGTGAGTTTCTTTTCATCATTTGGTTTTTCTATATCGCGAAGAGTTAATTCATATTCTCCGGAACGGTCACTCCAATAAGCAACATGCTTTCCGTTTGGAGACCAAGATGGATATCTTTCGGCAACTCCACTGGTTTTTGTTAAATTAATTATTGGTCCATTTTGCGCGGGAACGTTGAACAAATCTCCGCGAGCTTCGAATATAGCACGTTTGCCTTCCGGTGATAGAGACACATTGGAAATTAACCCGGCTACATTTTCTACCTTTGGCATTAATGTAATTGCATCTGTTACAACGTTAACTTTTACTTCACTATATTTTTCGGATGCAAGATTTAATAAATAGAGTTTTCCACCAGCTTCAAATACAATTTCTTCCGGTCCCATCGAAGGGTAGTGGATATCGAAATCTGTAAACTTTGTAATTTGTTTTGTCTGCTTCGAAGAAATATCGTACGACCAAATGTTGTAACGTTTTTCGGCCCCTCTGTCACTAATCCAATAAAATTTGTTTTGGCTAGTCCACATTGGAAATTCGTTTCCAACATTTTTATCAAGAATTTGTTCGCCGCTTTTTTTCTCAAGATCAAAAATCCAAACATCGGAGTTCATTCCTCCACGATAACGTTTCCATGTTCTTGTTGCCGTTGATCTTGGAGTGAAAATAATTTTTTTACCATCGGGAGAAATACTTCCATTTTCGGCATAAGCCATTGGAAGTTGTTTTGGCAATCCACCCTTTGAAGAAACTTCGTACAATTGGTTGAATCTTTGTTTGCCGCTGTTCATAGAAGAGGCAAATAAAAGGCTTTTGCCGTTTGGAAACCAGTCAACTAGCTGGTCTGCCATTCCGTGATTGGTAACTCTTTGGGGAATTCCTCCCATTGTGGGGACAACATAAATATCTCTGTTGCCATCGTAATTTGCATTAAAAGCAATTTGAGAACCGTCGGGAGAAAAGCGGGGAAAAATTTCCTGCCCGGCTGGAGAACTAAGTTTTAATGCAGTCCCGCCGGCTTTTGCAACCAGCCAAATATCTCCTCCATAATTGAAAACAATATGAGTCTTAGATACATCGGGAAATTGAAGTATTCGGGCATCTACCTGTCCGAATGTTTTACTGGCAATTAAAACAAAGAGGAAAAGAAAAAGTGAATTTTTAAAACTGCTCATAAAATGACTCCTCTCATTATATTTAATAGAATTGACCTAGGTTAGACGTATTAGAAGAAAAGAATATTCATCCAATACAACGGAGACAGTAACGTCCAGCTAAGTACGTTACTTTGGTTTGTTAGACCCAGTCTCCGGTTAGAAAAATAGTCCTGTTATAATATCTATGCAAGCAAAATAGAAGTGATAAAAATAAAAATACTTGACAAACTAATTTTCTTTATCGTATATTTGCGATGAACGATAAAGGGAGTATGATGGCAAAGAGTAAAATAGAGGAATTTAGCAGTGAGGAGCTTGAACTAGCTGATATAGCAAAGGCAATGGCACATCCGGCCAGAATAAGAATTATGAAAGTTCTTTCCAGTTTGGATATTTGTATGTGTGGCGAAATTGTAGACCAGCTTCCGTTGGCACAAGCTACGGTTTCGCAGCATTTAAAGGAATTAAAAAGAGTGGGACTTATAAATGGAGAAATTGAAGGTCCGAAAACTTGTTATTGTATAAACAAAGAAACTCTGAATAAAACCGCGGAAACATTCGGAGCGTATTTAAAACTAATATGTAAAGGAGAAAAATCATGTTCGACAAAGAAGAAGTAAAAGAAAATAAATCATGCTGCTCATCAAGCTGCTGCGAAGATGATAATGCGATATTGAAAGAAGAAGAAATTAAGGAGATGGTTAAAGAAAAGTATAGTAAAATTGCAATTGCAAACTCGGGCTGCGGATGCGGAACATCTTGCGGCTCTGACGAAGCGGTAGATTTTTCAATTATGAAAGATGACTATTCTAATGTTGACGGTTACGTTAAAGAAGCGGATCTAAATTTAGGATGCGGATTGCCAACAGAATTTGCCGATATTAAAAAAGGGAACACAGTAGTAGATCTTGGCAGCGGAGCCGGAAACGATGTTTTTATTGCCCGCTCGATTGTTGGTGAAACCGGAAAGGTAATTGGAATAGATATGACTGAAGCTATGCTGGTTAAGGCCAACACCAACAATCAAAAATTGGGCTACAAGAATGTCGAGTTCAAATTGGGCGATATAGAAAAAATGCCTCTCGAAAATGGAATTGCGGATGTTGTTGTAAGTAATTGTGTACTAAATTTGGTCCCCAACAAACAAAAAGCATTTGCCGAGATTTACAGAATTCTAAAACCGGGTGCTCATTTTTGCGTGTCGGATATAGTTATAAAAGGTAAGTTAACTGCAGAATTGCAAAAGTCAGCCGAGCTTTATGCAGGTTGTGTTTCGGGTGCTATTGAAGAAAATGAGTATTTAGAGATTATTAAAAATGCCGGATTTAAAAATGTATCGATAAAGAAATCGAAGAAGATAGAGCTTCCGGTGGAAGTGCTAAAACAATATTTATCCGAAGAAGGATTGAAAGAGTATTACGAGAATTTAAAAGGAATAATTAGCATTACAGTTGTAGGTTATAAATAATATTCCGTAAGAGACTTATGATAATAAAAAAAGCCAGATAAGGAATGCTTCCGAATCTGGCTTTTGGTTTTAATGCAAGACTAATTCAACACTAAATGCTCAATAAAAAATTCCATCATCCGATCACGGTTAAGTGCGGTGTGACCCTGATCTGGTCCAACTTGAACTTCAAAAGTTTTTCCAGCTTTTTGCAAAGCGTCTATAAGTTGAAGAGAATTAGAAGGATGAACATTGTTGTCGGATGTACCATAGTAAATCATTAAATGTCCCTTAAGATCTTTAGCGTACTTCAAAGCGTTGCCTCTATCGTATCCTGCGGCGTTATCTTCAATTAATCCTTGATGACGTTCGGTATAAATATTATCGTAGTTCCTAAAATCCATTACACCGCTATTTGCGCAAGCGGCATGAAAGACATCTGGAAATCTTAATAAGCACATTGCGCTGGCAGTACCACCATACGAGGTTCCAAAAATTCCAACTCTCTCTTTATTTATGTATGGTCTAGTCCAAAGAGCTTTAACTCCGGCGGCTTGATCATCCATTTCCACAATTCCAAGATTTCCATAGTAAGGATCCATAAATTTTTTGCCTCTTCCGGCGGCGCTGCGCGAGTCTAATGAAGCAACTATAAATCCAAATTCTGCCAATCCGTTTGGCATCGAAAAGGTTTCTCGGGCGCCATTGGTCTCTGGTCCACCATACACCGTAACAAGAACAGGGTATTTTTTTGAAGGATCGAAATTAGATGGGAAGAATAACAAGCCATGAAGATCTGTAACGCCATCGGCAGCTTTAAAAGTAAATAGTTCGGTTTTTTTAAGACCAAGCTCGTTGAACTTAGTAACATCGCTTGTGAATAGAAGTGCAACTTCTTTTCCTTTTTTATCCATTAAGCTAACAACAGGGGGAGTATTATGAGTTTGGGCAATATCAACAAAGTATTTATAATCAGGTGAAATATAAGTAGTGTGATTAAATGCTGGATTAGTTAATCTAACATCACCTTTGCCGCTAAAGCTAATTTTATGCAGCTGTAATTTCATATGATTATCGCCGCTGCGGGCCATGTAATACAGCGTCTCATTCTTTTCGTCAACACTAACAATTCCGGCAACTTCAAACTGATGATTGGTAATTGTAGAAATCAATTTTCCACTCAAATCGTATAGGAAGTAATTTTTATATCCGTTTCGTTCGCTGCTCCAAACAAAGCGTTTCCCATCTTTCAAAAATTTCATTTCGGGAGAATTCTTTGTATAGCTGGCCAGCCATTCTTCCCGAACAATTACTCTTGTTTTTCCGGTAGTAGGATTAGCCGCGGCATATTCCATAATATCTTGTTTTCTATTTGTTCTATGGAATAAAAGTTCGGAGCCATCTTGAGTCCATTCAATGCCGTAAATATAATGACCAACTACAGAGTTGGTAAATGGATTACCATTTCTAACATCCACTTGAATAGTTTTTTTTGTGTCAACATCGTAAATAAAAATATCAACTATAGGATTGTTTGCGCCAACTTTAACATAGGGTTCAACTTCAACGGAATCGTAAAGACTAAGCTGTTTGTACTGAAGATAGTAATCCTTTACATTTCCTTCGTCGAATCGGTAGAAGGCTATTTTTTTATTATCCGGAGACCACCACATTGCAGTACTTTGGTCTAATTCTTCTCCATAAACCCAGCTAGCCGAACCATATTTAATTCTTAATTTTTCATTTCCGGCTTCTGTAATAGCATATTCATTTTTCCCATCTGCGTCGCTAATCCACATATTTCTATTCTTATAAAAAGCCTTGCTCTTTTTATCGGGAGAAACAGCAAAAGTATATTGTCTTCCACGTTCAGGTCCACCAGCTCTACGCCCAAACATATTCATTGATGGTGCGCCACCTGGTATTTCAACGCTAGTTTTTGTATCAATTGTGTAATTGTACTTTTTACCTCCGGTAATGTAAGAAAACTCGGTACCCTCACTATTCCATTCATTAAAACGCCAATCCATTTTAACAGATCCTCGAATTTCGGAACCCATTTTTTTATATTGTTCATAGCCGGGCATATTCGGCAGTCGGCTTTGAGCATTAACACTTACAAATAGAATGTTAAGTAGGATAAGTAGACTTAAAGCAGTAATAATAGTTCTTTTCAACAGCATCGATTGTTCTCCTATGCTTATAATTTATTTTGAATTATGGCTGCTAAACTTATGCAGAAATTTAGTGTTTACAAAAATAATTCATGGCAAAAATTTATATCACTAATTAATGGCAAATATATTTGACAGATTGGAGTATTACATGCAAGGATATATATTTACAATTACAAATTGACCAATGAAAACAAAATTACTTATAGTGTGTACAGGCAATACTTGCCGCAGTCAAATGGCCGAAGGGTTTATTAATAGTCTCTCGGCTGAATTTGAGGTAGTCTCTGCCGGAACAAAGCCAGGGTTAAAAGTAAATGCCTATGCGGTAAAAGTAATGAATGAAGTTGGAATTGATATTAGCAGCAACTCCCCAAAAGATGTTAACCTTTTTGTTAACAGCAATTTCGATTACCTAATTACCCTTTGCAGTAACGCAAAACAATTATTACCTCAGTTTAAGGGTAATATTCAAAACAGGCTTTATATAGAAATAGCTGACCCGGCCGACGCAAAAGGAAGCGATGAAGAAATTTTGGCAGTTTACAGAAGGACCCTTTATAACATAAAAGAAAATTTTAGTAAACTGTTAACACAAATAAAGTGACATTCTAGTGATGAAAAAGCTTTCAATAATTATCCCGGCTTATAACGAAGAAGCAACAATAGAGTATATACTTAACAAAATAGCCGAAGTTGAATTGATAAACGAAATTCAAAAAGAAGTAATTGTTGTAAATGATTTTTCGACTGATACAACAAGGGCAATTATTGAAAAGTATATTAAGGAGGAGAAGGGACAAAACATTAAGCTTATAAATCAGAACACCAATTCAGGAAAGGGAGCTGCTATTCATCTAGGAATAAAGGCTTCCACAGGGGATTATATTATAATTCAAGACGCAGATAGTGAATACGATCCTAGAGAATACAATCTTCTATTAAAACCAATGGAAGAGGGGTTTGCCGATGTTGTTTACGGATCTAGATTCGTTGGGGATAAGCCTCATAGAATACTCTTCTTTTGGCACAGTGTGGGGAACAAATTTTTAACCCACATCTCCAACTGGCTAACAAATCTAAACCTTACGGATATGGAAACATGCTACAAAATGTTTAGAAGTGATATTTTAAAAAGTCTTAATCTAGTAGAAAAAAGATTTGGTTTTGAACCGGAAGTAACCGCAAAAATTTCGAAGATAAAAGGCATTAGAATTTACGAGATTGGTATATCATACTATGGTAGAACATATTTAGAAGGGAAAAAAATTAATTGGAAGGATGGAATAGCGGCACTTTATTTTATTATACGTTACAATCTATTTAGATAGAGTATCACCAATTGTTCCAATTTCTATTTGGCTATTTTAATTAAATAATAGGGGGTCAAGTTTTTATGGCGAGTGTCTCTATTCAAAAAATTAATTGTAAGCATGGTAACATGAAAACAGTTAAATTTTTTTGTTTCTAGAACTCTAATTCTTTTCTCTTCAATGTATTTTTCCCCTCCCTCCTTTGTAAATACAAATATTTCCTTTCGTGCATTTAATGTATCGGCTAAATTTATTTCGGTAACCTCCTTTGTAATATTTTTAGTGTAAAAATCGAACGCTTGACTTTTTGTTTGAAAGAAATAAATATTGTTCAAATTAACCTTGCTACTATTGACATACTTGCTTATAACTGAACCGGCCTGATATTTTAATAGCTGTGGATAGAAGGCAGTGTTTAAAAACAAATTAAGGGCTGTAAATGCAATAACCGAAGAAGTAAAAATCCTATGCTCCTGTGTTTTGCATATAAAAGCAAAGTAAATAAAAGCGCCAAGCAAAATAATTGTTGGCATCAGAATTAATAAATTATTTGTAGGGAAAACAAAAATTAAAATAAAAGGAATAATCAAAAGAAATAAAATTGAGATAAATAATTGTATATAATAAAATGAAATTATTCTTTTTTGAGTGCTTCTTAGTGCAAATAAAGAATCGAGATAACTACCGGCTAATAATGAAGCAAATGGAAACGTAATAAAAATATAATGAGGCAGTTTATATTTGGAAAAGGAGAGTGCTATAAAGGGCAAAATAAAACCTGCCAATGGAATAATGTCATTATAGAAAAGTGGACTGAATTTTGTTTTAATGAGGTTCTTAACACCAGTATATGTTGCAGATATTGCAATAATCATCCATGGTGCAAAAGTCCATAAAAATGTATGAATAAAAAAGAAACCATCCGTGCTATCCTTCCACTCGCTTTGCCCTGTTATTCTTCCAAAACTTTGGGTCCAGAAATAAAAGAGCAAACCCTCCTTTCCAAATTGTTGGTAAAGTCCAATAAGCATGGGTAAAAGCAGTATTAAAACAATTACTAAAGAGGTAATCCAGCGGGCTCTAAAATAAATTTTGTACTGTTTGGTAAATACTGCATATGTACCGAAAATTAAAAAGGGGACCATCAAGCCAATTGGACCCTTTTCCAGCATCGATAGTCCAATTCCAACAGAACCTAAAATTAAATTGCTAAGTTTATTGCTTATTAAATGAAAGTAAATTTGCCAAACAGAAAAAACTATAGTGGATATTAAGATAGTATCTGTTCGAACGTCGTGTGTTATTGTAAAAATGGCCTGTGATGAATAAAAAATTAAGGAGGCCAAAACAGCGCTTCTACTGTTGTAAATTAAACATCCAAGTCTGTAGACAGAATAAACACCAAGCAAAGTAAATAGCATTGCAGGCAAGCGGTAAACAAAATCAGAAACTCCAAATAGATTAAAAAATAAAGCTGTAAGCCAAAACAACAGTGGGGGCTTATCTAAATAATCGGCTCCTCTATGCTGAACTTGTAAATAGCTTCCTGTTTCCAACATCTCGCGGCCAATTGATGCATATTGAGCCGCATCGATATCCATTAAGTCTATTAGGAGTATCCCAAGGAGATTGGTAATAAAAATTATTGCAAATAAGCTAATTGAAGTTTTATTGCTCATAAGTGTATCAACTATCATTCTCACAAATGCATAAGTTAAATAAACACAAAAAGCTTCACTTTTGCATCACTTGTTCGATAATAAAGTAAATATATTGCAAATAGCTGATTATACTAAAAACTAAGAGTATTCGAAAAACTGATTTTAAGAATATTAGTACCACTTATTTATTATTACTCTTAAAATTAACCTTGATAATACCATCAGCAAATTATTTGCTAAAAGTGCAGTATTATATTTTATTACATGAAATAAGCAGCTCAAATTATTCTCCAGTGCGTTTTTAATAACAAATTTTAAGATGTTATGGTATCCAACAATAAAATAGTTATTACAATTGTAACAACGCTTATTCTATTTGTCTTAATTCCTTCAGTTCGAGCGCAAGAAGGATATCCGCTAGACAAACTAAAATGTTTGCTTATTTTAAAAATAATAGAAGAAATTAATTGGGGAAATAAAAATGCAATAGTTGAATACAAAATAGGTGTTACGAACCCAATAATCTTTGAGAACCTAATAAGTATTATCGCTCAAACAAATACTAAAAAAAGATTATCGTCTATATTACTGACAAACAAAAATAACACGGAATTGACCACATGCAACATTGTTTACCTAGATGAAAAAGAAAGTAAAAATCTATCCTCATATAAAAAATTGTTATCGGGAAAAAAAATACTTTTAATTTCTGATGAGTATTCTGCTCAAGATGAAATTATGGTGAACTTAATTGTAAACAAGAATAACAAATTAGCTTTTGAAATAAACAAACAGAATTTGGATGCTGAAGGATTTTCCATTTCAAGCGACCTAATCATATTTGGGGGCTCGCTTTCCGAAGTTAAAAAGCTTTTCACTCAAACCGAAAAGGAGATTGCAAAAGAAAAGGAAAACATAGTGAAACTTCAAAAAGATATTGCAATTCAAAGACAGCTGTTGGCAACACAAAGCGAAGAAATCAACAATCAAAAATCTTTTATAGAGAATCAGAAATTAGAAATAACGAAAAATAATCTAATAAATAATCAGCTTATTGCTGATATTGAATCTTCCCGAAAAAAAATAGCTGCAAGGGAAGATTCATTAAAAACAATTCATAATTTTATTGAAAAACAAAAAATTGAAATTGCAACCCGAGTTAAAGATATTGCTGCTCAAGAAGAAATACTAAAGCATCAAGACTTAGAAATTCATAATGGAAGAATAAAAATTCAGGAACAAATAGCAGACATAAAAAAACAAAAAACTACAATCGTTCAACAAAAAAGTGTAATTGTAATTATTTCTTTCTTTGCATCTTTAATAGCTCTTAGTCTTTATCTCCTGTACAGAAACAGAAAAACGATAAACAGAATTAACATAGAATTAGCCAATAAAAACAAAGAGATTGAAGAGCAAAACCGAGAATTAGAAAGCTTCAGTTATTCAGTATCTCACGATTTAAGAGCCCCGATCAGAGCCATCAAAGGTTATTCGCAAATAATAAAAGAAGAGTGTCAAAGTCAATTTGACGAAGATACTAATGCCCTTTTAGAAAGAATTATTAAAGCATCCTTAAAAATGGAAAACTTAACAGAGGATTTACTTAAACTTTCACGAGTATCGCGTCATAAATTAAATGTATCCAAAACAAACTTATCTAATTTGTGTACCAATTCAATAACCGAGTTGATGAACTTGAATTGTGATACTATTACCAAAGTTGATATTCAAAAAGATATTATTGTAAATGGTGATGAACACTTGCTGCAAATATTTTTAGATAACCTTTTGAGCAATTCTTGGAAATTTACACGGAAGTCTGCATCTCCAGAAATATCAGTCGGCACAATAGTTCAAGACAAAGTGCTTGTATATTATATAAAGGATAATGGTGCGGGTTTCAATATGAAGTATTACTCAAAACTCTTCAACGAATTTACACGCCTTCATGACGATTTAGATTATCCCGGTACTGGTATTGGATTATCAATTGCCCATCGAATAATTAAAAAACATGGGGGTGAAGTATGGGCTTACTCCGAAGTAGGAAATGGGGCTACTTTCTTTTTTACGCTTCCTAATTAACATATCTTAATAATCATTTATTATCTTTGAGTAGTTTATAAGAATATTTTTGTAAAAAATTTCAGTTTTATTACAAACTATCAAAGGAACTTTAATGAGCACTACCCCTAAAGAAGCAAAAGTATCCATATTCTCTTTTCCTAAAAACTTTTGGACAGTTATAGTAATGGAGTTTTTTGAAAGAGGCTCTTATTACGGATTAATGTCCATTCTCTCGGTTTATCTTGTTCTTAGCACAAACGAGGGAGGTTTGGGGTTTTCGAAAGAAAGCGTTGGTGTAATAAAAAGTACAATTACCCCAATACTTTATTTCCTCCCAATTTTATCCGGTGCTATTGCAGATAGATTTGGTTACCGATGGTCTTTAATGTTTGCATTTACAGTGATGAGTCTTGGTTACTTCCTTTCAAGTATGATGACTTCTTACATTCCAATTTTTGCTTCTCTTGTAATGATGGTTATTGGTGCTGGAACTTTTAAACCAATTATTTCCGGAACAATTGCCAGAACAACAGATAAATCAAATTCAGGTCTTGCCTTTGGAATATTTTACTGGACTATTAATCTTGGCGCTTTCATATTTCCACTTATACTTGTGCCCATACTTAAACAATATTCCTACTCGTATGTTTTCTTAATGGCTGCAATTGGTACAGGATGGCTTTTGTTGCTAAATATTTTTGTGTACAAGGAACCTAGCAAACCTGCTAATTCAAAAAGCATCAGCCAAATTCTTAGCGAAGCTTTACTGGTTATTACCAATTTTAGATTTATTATTATGATTGTTATTTATTCCGGTTTTTGGATCCTCTATTTTCAAATGTTCGATACTGTACTTTGGTATTTCAAAGATTATATGGATATGACTCCGGTTAACAATATTGTCAATTCCTTTTTGGGAATGTTTATTGCAAATCCCAATTGGAAATTTGATGCTGAACATGTTACTGTTATAAACGCAGGCACAATTATTCTGCTGCAAATATTCATCTCCCGAATTGTAAAAAACACTAAGGCTTTACCTACAATGATATTTGGAATTGGGCTTGGTACTATTGGTATGGCAATACTTGCTATTTCAACATCGCCATGGATTTTTCTTTTAGGTCTGTTTGTCTTTTCTATTGGGGAGATGACTGCACATCCAAAGTACTTAAGTTATATTGGATTAATTGCACCCGAAGATAAAAAAGCAGTTTACCTGGGATACTCATTTTTGTATGGTGTAATTGGAAGTTTTATTGGCGGATACCTAGGCGCAAAGCTGTATGTTCATTTTGTTGATAATCTGCATACACCTTCAACACTTTGGCTAATTTTTAGTTTAATTGGAGTGGCTACAATTATAGGTCTTTTGCTTTATAACAAATTCTTGGCGCCAAAGCATTCGGATATTTAGTTTGTCTTTAAATATGAAATATTGTTCTGGCAATACCAGCATATATAATAAAAATATTTTATGGGAGAGGTTGTGAAAATTAGATTGTATGCTTTTTCCTTTTTCTTGTTGATGTTTTTAAATCTAGCTGCTCAGCAAGAGAATGTTCAAATAGATCATAACGTTTACACCTTTCTAAAAGATATGAAATTGAAGGGATTGATTAGCAATTTAAGAGATGATGACCCAAGCCTTTCAAGAGCAGCTGTTGCAAAGTTTCTATGCAAAATAGATAGCAGCTTTTCTCAACTAAGCAATACCGAATATAAACTATTAAAAAAGTACCAGGTAGAGTTTTACGATGATTTTGCAGACAGCAATAACACAATGCAGTTTTTTGGAAACGGGTTTGGACAAAATGATTTTACTGATTATTACTCGGATAAATTAAAGCAAACATATTCTTATAAAGAACCCGATGTAAATGTTAATTTGGAAGTATTGGGCAGAATAATGTATGGCCAATTTTACAAACCCATTGTTAACAACACTTGGCTGTTTGATATTGGATTTAGATTAAGAGGTACTTTATTTAATAAGCTGGCCTATAGTTTAACAACTCAAAAAGGGGGAGTTAAAGGGGTGGAATCTTTAGCGCCCGCTTTTGATCCCCGCTTGGTTTACAATTTTAAATTCTTTGAGGATGTGGAGAATATTGGCAATTACGATTTTGCCGAAGGCTACTTAAAATATCACGCCGAACCTATTAATAATATGAATATAGATTTACAGCTTGGCCGTGAAAAAATAAAGTTCGGTTATGGATATGGAAGTAAGTTGGTTATTTCGGGGGAACATACATACTTAGATTTTCTTAAGCTAAATTTCGATTACGGCATTTTTAGCTTTACTTCTTTAACCGGCTCTACAGTTGGTGAATTTAAGTACGACCGAAACGAAAATTTTACAAAGTATATTACTCTTAACCGCTTTAAGATAAATTTTCCAAAGTTGTTTGAATTTGGTTTAGGTGAAGATATAATATACTCGGGACGCGGAGTTGACCTTGCATATTTAAATCCATTTATATTCCACAAATTTGTAGAGATGTCTCTTCAGGATAGAGATAACGGATCGCTTTGGCTCGATTTCCAAACTCACTTTATCAAAAATTTTGAAGTTAGCGCAACATTCTTTTTAGATGAAGATATTCTTTCGCAACTTCAAAACTTAAATCTCTTTTCGAATAAGACCGCTTACCAATTTGGAGCTATGTGGTATGCCCCTTTTTCAATTAACGATTTATCACTGGTTTTTGAGTACACTAAAATTAGGCCTTACGTTTACTCTCACGATAATTATAAAAATTCCTACACCGCTTACGGACAATTGCTAGGTCATCCAATAGGTCCAAATTCCGATGAAATTCTTTGGAAGGCAAATTATAATTATAACGAGTGGATTAGATTTGGAGTTGAATACAAATATATCCGCTCTGGTGAAAACATTTACGATTCGCAGGGAAACTTATCTTTTAACGCCGGTGGAAATCCATTTCAACCATACCGCTACGATATTGATCCAAAGAAAATTGAATTTTTAGATGGAGAGAGAATCAATCAAAACATTTTAACGGTAAGTGTTAAACTGGAACCGGTTAGAGAGTTATTTTTTGATGTGGTTTACAGACTTACATCGTTTAAAAATATTACCCGAGAATTTGAAACGACAAACAGTATTGCTTATATAAAAATGTACTTTGAATTATAAACCAGTACTAAATAAAAGTAGTTGTTTCATCAAGGCTTTTTCTTTTGATATTGGGAACCAATGCATCACTGGCCGGATAACCTGCTACCAATATTAAAAAAGGTTTTTCGTTTTGCCCCCGCTTGCAAATGTTATTTAAAAAATTCATTGGACTAGGTGTGTGGGTAAGTGTTGCTATACCTGCGCTGTGAAGCGCGGCTATTAAAAAACCCGTTGCAATTCCAATAGATTCTTTTGTGTAATAATTTTTTAACTGATTTCCATCTCCATCAATTTGAAACTTCTCTTCAAAAATAATTATTAGGTAAGGCGCTTCTTCTAAAAAAGGTTTACTCTCGTTTGTGCCTAATGGCGCCAATGCGTCCAGCCACTCTTGAGGAGCTTTCCCACTGTAAAATTCCTTTTCCTCTTTCTCTGCTTCTTCTCGTATAATTTTTTTTACTGCAGGATCGCTTACAACAACAAATTTCCATGGCTGCTTATTAGCTCCGCTTGGCGCGCTTCCGGCCGCCAAAAGACACTGCTCTATAACTTCTTTTTCAATAGGTTCACTTTTAAAATCGCGGACGGTTCTTCTAACCTGCATTAATTTGTTGAATGCCTCAGCTCTGGTTAAAGACTCTTCTTTGGGAATATTAATGTGAATATGCTTTACAAAATTATAATTAGACATAACCCACCACCGGAGAAATTTACTGTGAATACTAATTGTTCTTTAAAAGAGTAAAGATAAATTTAGAGCCTTTTCCAACCTGGCTTTCGACCCAAATTTTTCCACCATTCTTTTCAACAAATTCTTTACAAAGAATTAATCCCAAACCGGTACCGGCTTCGTTTTCTGTTCCGGTTTTGGACTGGCTAACATCAAGACGGAATAGATTGCCAATTAACTTTTCATCCATTCCAACACCCGTATCTGCAACCGTTATTGTTACTGCCTTTTCATCTTCCAATGCAGATATGGTAATGCTTCCCTTTTTGGGAGTGAATTTTATAGCATTAGTTATCAAATTTCTTATTACTGTATTAAGCATATCTTCATCTGCATATACAAAAACTTCTTCGGCAATATTAGATGATAGTACAATCTCTTTTTTCGCCGCAGTTGCCTGAACCAAATAGAGATTTGTATTTACAATTCCCAAAAGATCAATCCTTTGTGGATGGAAATCTATTTTACCGGTTTGCGAGCGTGACCACTGTAATAAATTTTGAAGGAGATTGTGTGATACCTCAGCTGACTTTTTCATCTCTTGAATGTAGAAAAGTTTTTCCTCATCGCTTAGCTCTGTAAAATCTGTAACAAGTAAATCCGAAAAACCCAAAATTGTTATAAATGGGTTTCTTAAATCGTGTGCTATAATCGAAAAGAATTTATCTTTTGTGTTGTTTAGTTGTTTTAATTCCTCGGTATATTTTTTCACTTCTTCTGAAACTTTTTTTCGCTCAATTGTTTGAGCAACTTGTTCGGCAACGAATGTTAATATTTGCATCTCCTCTTCGCCAAATGCTTTTTCGTTCTCGTAATCTTGAACAACAATAACACCAATACATTTACCTCCCAGCGTGAGTGGAACACCAAGCCAAATAGCGGCGGGAGAACCTATTAATTCAACATCCCCTCTTCTGCGCAATTCCAAATCCATGGATGGAGTTATTAACATAGCTTTGCCATTAGTAAGCACATACTCTGTTAATCCTTTGCCCCTTAACTTGGATGGGAATGGAGCATCCTCTTCATCAACCATGTAAGGGAACTCAATCATATCAGATTTTTCATCATACAATGCTATATAAAAATTCTTAGCGCTCATAAGCTTGCTTATAGCTTCATGAATTTTTTTATACAATCCGTACATATCTGTTGCTGTATGCGCTGCTTCGGAAATATCCAATAAAGCGTCTCTTACTTTTTCGCTTCTCTTTCTTTGAGTAATATCTCTAACAATTGCCTGAACTAAATTCTTTCCCCCAATTGTTATTGCTTTTAAGGATACTTCACAGTCCAAAGGCGTACCATCTTTTTTTAGATGCTGCCAGTAGAATATTTGTGGAATGCCATTGTTTGCTGCCGTTATTCTTTCGTTTGCAGAATCGTCCGACCTTTTTCCATCCGGTTGAAATTCCGGTGAAAACTTGGAGGGGGGATTCCCAATTATCTCCATCCTATCATATTGGAAAATTTTACAAATAGTTTCGTTACAATCAAGAAATACATCGGTCATTAAAAACATTCCGTCTGCAGAGTTTTCAAATAAAGAACGGTATATCTTTTCGTTTTCGTTAATTCTTTCCTGATTTTGAATCTGTTCGGTTATGTCTCTGGTTAATCCGAAGGTACCAATTATTTTTCCATCAGAATCTCGTAATGGCATTTTGGTTGTAGACGCCCAGGAAACTCTTCCGTTTTCCCATTCTTCTTTTTCAATCTTGTTAATTAATGGAGCCCCGGTTCTTATTATTTCCTGCTCTTCATTAAATTTTTCGGTAGCCTTTTCAAAAGAAAAAGTTTCAAAATCGCTTTTACCAATCATTTCCTCTGGACTTCTATATCCATGCTTTTTAGCGAGTGCATTATTCACTTTAATAAACTTGCTTTTGAAATCCTTAAAGTAAATTACATCGGGAATATTTTCGAGAAGCGCTTTTAATAATAATTGCTCACTTTCTAATTTTGTTGATATTTCTTTTTGAACATTAATATCTTCTATAATTGCCGCATAGTTAAATTTACTCTTTATCTCTTTGAATTTTATAACTGTCAACCTGGCAAATAATATTTTACCATCTTTTGTAATGTATCGTTTATCTATTTGATATCGGTCTCTTTTGCCTTCGGTTAGCTCGGCGTGAAGTTTTAATTGTATCTTATAATCGGATGGATGTGAAATTTGCTCTGAATTAAGTTCTTTAATTTCCTCTTCGGTATATCCAAGCATATTGGTAATGGTAGTGTTTACCTTTTCAACATTCCCTTTAGTATCAAAGAATATTACACCAAATCCAACATTGTTAAAAATAACATCAAAATACTCTTTACTATAAATGGAGTTCTTATTTACCTTTTCTCTAACAGTTTTTATAACTGATTTCTTTGCCGGTTTTTTTAACGGCTTTTTATCTTTAGAGCTTTTTGCCATCAGGTCCTCTTAATTTGCAGTAAAGTAAATCTCAACGTGTACCAATATAAAAAAATGTAGAGTAAAGTAATAAAGAAAGTTATTTATGTTCATAATTTCCTTTTAACTTTAGACCTAAGATATTTTTGTTAATTGTAAAATTGAACAAATATTGCTTTACCAGTTGTCTATTTTACATATACCTTTTGGAGGTTCAATGAAAAGAAAATTTGCCTATTATTCACTATTGTTAATTGTTTTTGTCTCTTCTAAAATTATAGCTCTTGCTAATCCAAAGGAATTCATCGGTCAAGACTCGTTAACTGTATCAAAAAGCGCATTCAACTTTATTGTAATTGGAGACTGGGGACGCAATGGAGATTATCTTCAACGGGAAACAGCAGTTCAGTTGAACAAAACAGCTAAAGAATTGGGTGCATCGTTTATTGTATCTGCCGGCGATAATTTTTTGACCCAGGGGGTTGCAAGTGTTAACGATCCTCAATGGTGGTTTTCTTTCGAAGATGTTTATAAGGGTGCCAATTTGCAAATTGACTGGTTTATTACCCTTGGCAATCACGATTATATGGGGAGCGTAAAAGCACAAATTGATTACTCAAAAATTAGCCGCCGTTGGAGATTACCCTCTCATTACTATTCCTTTGAACGATTCATTAAAGATACAGACAAGAAAATTTTGTTTATCTTTTTGGATACCAATCAATTTGAAAAAAGTTATTATAAAAGACCGGATCGTTACCCGGAGTTGATAAATCAAAACCCGGACAAACAGCTTGTTTGGCTGGACAGCGTTTTAACAAATTCTAAGGCGGATTGGAAAATTGTAATTGGTCATCATCATGTTTATACAGGCGGAATGAGAAAGAATGAAAAGAGTGAAGCAGGGCAGGTGCTGGAACCGATACTGAAGAAATACAATATAGACGCTTACATTTGTAGTCACGAGCACGATTTGCAATACTTAAAGCCGGAAGGAAAAACTCACTATATAATTTCCGGCGCTGGGTCAGAAGTGCGTCCAACAGGAAACTTACCAATTACTAAGTTTGCAAAAAGTGAAAATGGTTTCTGCACTTTTACTGTTTCAGATAAAGATTTTCTTATTCAGTTTGTTAATTACAAAGGGGAAGTTTTATACAAGAATAAGATTTCTAAATAAAATTAGTATTGAAATATTATTTGGAAACTAACTCGTACTTGTGAATATCCGGTAAGTGAAAGACAACACTGCCGGATTCATCTGTTGAATATGCTTTAATGAATTTTGCATTCCAAACAATATCTTCGTAGTTATAAGAATATCTGCTGTGCACAACCTGACTAAAAGTATCGTCGAAACCTTTAATAAGAATTAAAAACTCAGCATGCATTTCTTTAAGCTCGTTTAAAGTTTTTCCAAACATTGGGCTTTCATCATCTATACTGTGTACTATGGTCCAATTTGTTGGGAAAAGATAAACCGAACTTCTCTCGAGATTTAAAGCAATGTATCTTCTTATCTGTTCTTTTGAAGAAAAATCTATGTAGGAAAATAAAACCCGGGCTTCAATTTCCATTATATTGGTATTTCGCTGATTTGCAATTCGAAACATTAAGGAGTAATTCTTTTCACCCGGAGTTACAATTAAATTTTTACTGTAAAGAATTCTTGCCGACGGTTTCGAAAATCTTCCGTAGAGCAAACCGGTTATTAACGCAAATCCAAGAAGCCCCGTCATAGCTTCCAATGCGGCAACAACATTTGTTAAAACTCCGCGGGGAATAATTCCACCATATCCAACCGTTGTTAATGTTTGAACGCTAAAAAATAATCCGTCTAAAAAAGACTTTTTTGAGGAGCCATCGTGAGTGCCTATTAAATTGTTCTCTCCAATTACAAAATAAATTGCGGCAAAAGAAACATTAGCAATAACATAACCAAGAAGTGTTAGTAAAAAAAACTTTGTCCACGATATGTTTATTAAATATTGATACAAATCCTTATAATGAAATCCCGAGCCGCTTCGTTTTATATTAAATGAACCATCCGGATTAATCGAGCGGCTGCCTTTTTCTAAATACTTTTCCCCAAGTCCCGGATCCATCGAAAACTGACTGCCGTTTTTATTTTGCTTCATAAAGTCTTCTTATTTCAGTTAATAATTCGTTAAAATCGTTCATACAGGTAAATGGATTCATTATTGTTACACGTAAGTAAACTTTATTTTTTACCAATGTTTGAACAATGTAAAATTTCCCCTCATCAAGGAGTTTTTGCCTAATAATGGAATTTATTCTGTTTAATTCCTCTTCACTTTTACCAATAGTAACAAATCTAAAACAGACAATATTGCTTTCAGGTTCAATTGCAATTTCAAAATCTCTTTGTTGTTTTAACAGTTTAGCAAATTCTTTTGCCTCATCGTAACGGGATGTAATATATTCCTCAAAAAGTTTTTGGCCATAAAGCTTTAATAAAACAAAAACCTGAAAGCCCATAATTCTTTTTGAGCATTCAATTGATCTCTTCCCAATATTAAACCAATCGTGATCTTCACTTTGTCCCCAAAGATATGCTGCCTTTTGAGCAAATGAATTATAGGAATTACTGTTATCTTTAAACAGAACAGCTGTAACCAAAGCCGGGCACATAAGCATTTTATGAAAATCTATTACAAAAGAATCTGCCCTCTCCAATCCCTTTACCAAATGCTTATACTTATTGGTTAAAATTACCGAGGCGCCATGAGCGCCATCTACATGAAGCCACAAATTCTTTTGCTGGCAAAAGTCTGCAATTGTATCTATATCGTCGTAACTGCCGGTTGATGTTGTGCATGCGCTGGCGGCAATTGCAATAGGTTTTTTATTCTGTTTAATTGCCTTTTCGTAGAGTTCATTCAAGGCATTAATATCCATTTGAAATTTGCTGTTTGTTGGAACCTTAACAACGTTGTTTCCAAATCCTAAAATTTTTGCAGCGCGGGCAATGCAGTAATGAGCTTCTTCCGAAACAAAAATTGTGTAGCCGTCATTAAAATTCATTCCCTCTTCCCACACATCGTAATCTGTCATCTTTTGCCTTGCGGCCAAAAGGCCGGTAAGGTTTCCTAAAGATCCGCCGCTTGTTAAAACCCCTCCAGAAGTATTGGGGTAACCAATTTTTTTATTAACCCATTCAATAACAATTCTTTCAATTGCTGTTCCGGCGGGACCGGTTTCGAATACAGTCATTCCATTGTTAAGCATGGAAGAAATTGTATCTGCTAAAATTGTGTGGGGTAACGCTACGCCAAGCTGGTGCCCAATGTAACGTGGATGATGAAGATGAACCGAATTATCTATTAACTCTTTTGTAAGCTCTTCAAAGCTTAATGCCTCGCCATTCTCAATTCCTTTCCATTTTTTATACATTTCTTCCGGGTCTATCCATGTATTAGCTTTTTCAATTTTGCGGCTGTAACACTGCTGCATATAATCCGAAAGTGTATCTATTAATTGATGCCCCTCTTTTCTAAAAAGCTCTGCATCGAAAGAGTTGGAAAGTAAATCTTTCATTTTATTCCAAAAATTTTGTGATGATGTTATTTCGTTCGTAATTTTCTTTGCAAATATATTACAATTGTTATTAAACATAATTGGAGTGCAAATGAAACGGAATATTAAAATTATTCTGCCTGCTTTTTTAATTGTACTAATGGTTATTACAGGATGCGGTAAAACGTTGGAAGAAAAAGGCAGCAAGGAATACATTGCCGAGATTAATCAATGGCATAACAAAAGAATTGAGAATTTAAAAAAGGAAAATGGATGGCTAAACCTTGCAGGATTATTCTGGCTGAATGAGGGGGAAAATAAGTTCGGTTCGGCAAAATCGAATCAAATTATTTTTCCCGAAAAAGCCCCAGCATTTATTGGCACTATTACATTAAAAGATTCTGTTTTAACTTTTAAGGCGGCAGATGCTGTTGAAGTTTTAGAAGACAGCCAAATTGTTAAGGAAACAAATTTAGTATTCGATATGCAGGGCAAGCCTACCGTTTTGCAAGTTGGATCCTTGAAATGGTTTATTATTAAAAGGGGGGATAAGTATGGAATTAGGCTTAGAGATTTGGAAGCGGACTTAGTTAAAAACTTTCCGGGAATTGAAACCTACCCAATTAATTCCGATTGGAAAATTGAGGCAAGATTAGATAAGTACGAGCCCCCTAAAGAAATTGAAGTGCCAAACATTTTAGGAATGATTGAAAAAGAAAAATCTCCGGGTGCAATTGTATTTAACAAAGAAGGTAAAGAATACCGCCTTGATGTTACCGATGCAGGTAATTCCTATTTTATTGTTTTTGCAGATATAACAAGCGGTAAAGAAACATATGGTGCTGGCCGGTTTTTATCCGTTGAAAAGCCTAAAGAAGGGGAAAAATTATTTATAGATTTTAACCGCGCGTACAATCCTCCTTGCGCGTTTACAAAGTATGCTACTTGCCCGTTGCCTCCAAAGCAAAATCATTTGAAGCTAGAGATTACAGCGGGAGAAAAGAATTTTGGTAAAGGGCATTAGCAAGCAGTCTATTAAGAGGCAGCAACTTACAGCATTATAAGAGATGCCAATCAATAATTTTTGAAGGAGGCAAATTTTGCCTCCTTACAATAAAAAATTATTACTTCACTAGATAAATATTTGCTTCCAATGCAGGAATCTTTACTTTAAGATCACTACCAATATTTAATTCCAAACCAGATTTAATGTTTATCAATTTACTGTCATGATTAATCCATTTTTTCATCATGCTTAAATCTACACTTGCCATTTCCTTGTTATTGTTTACCGCAACCATTGTGGTTTCGTTGCCATAATTTCTAAAATAAACGTAAACATCGTTCACCGCAGGATATTGCGTTGTGGAGCCTTTTGCTAAAGAGCGAAACTTATGCCTTAGATGAATAAGTTCTTTTATATAATCAAAAATTTCATTCTCCTCTTTGCTTCTTCCATTAGCTGTAAATGCATTACGGGAATCTTTTGGAAAACCGCCGGGGAATGGAATTCGCAAGGTGCCATGATCTTCGGTTCCAACTAATCCAATTTCGGAGCCGTAAAACAATTGAGGAATTCCCCGTACTGTAAAAAGAAGTGAATAGGCAATTTTAACCTTTGCTAAATTACCACCGGCATAATACATAACGCGGGCTACATCGTGGTTATCTATAAATGTAACCATGTTTTGAGGATTGGTATAAAGAAAATCTTTTGCAAACAAATTGTAAAAGCTAAACATGTTTTCTTTTCCAAGAAGATATCGAACTGCTAAATCTCTAAAAGCAAAATCTGTAATAGATGGTATGTGGCTATTGATTTTTTTGAATGGAGAATTTTTTTGATATGTAGATAGAAAATCAGTCTCGCCGCTCCAAACTTCGGCAACAATATTCGATGAGGGATATTCATCCAAAACCAGTTTTGCCCAGCGGGACATAAACGTTTGATTGTTATATGGATAAGTGTCCTCTCTAATTCCATCAATGCCGGCGTATTCCATCCACCAAATTGTGTTTTGGATAATGTAGTTTTGCACATAAATATTATTGTGATTAAGATCGGGCATATCACTTACAAACCATCCCTGCTCTACATGTTTAATTGTTGAGCTGTCTGCATAAGGATCGGAAAAGACCATCTTGTTATGGTTTGCCTCCAAATGATTATCTAAAGAACCGTTAAGCCAATCCTTTGTAGGAAGATTTTTAAGCCATGGATGATTATGGCTGCAATGATTGGCAACATGATCTAAAATAATTTTTAATCCCCTCTGGTGTGCCTCATCAACCAATTTTTTATAAAGCTCGTTTGAGCCAAGACGGGGGTCAACATTATAAAAATCCGTTGCCGAGTATCCATGATAAGAACGGAAGGTATTGTTTTCAACAACCGGAGTAAGCCATAAAGAAGTAACTCCCAAATCTTTAAAGTAATCAAGTTGATTAATAACCCCTTGAATATCGCCGCCGGCGCGCCCCTGCTTTGGAATTTTATTCATGTAATCGGAGTATCCCGCAACGGAATCGTTAGAAACATCACCGTTAGCAAAACGGTCCGGCATCAATAAGTATATAACATCGTTGTTATCAAATCCTTTAAAACGGTTTTTGCTTTTATCTCTTTGGAGAATTGAAAAATCTTTTACAGCACTGCCTAAACTGTTGCTTAATGTTAACTGGTAACTACCCGGCTTAATATTTTTAGGAATTTCAATATCTATAAATGCGTAGGAGGGGTTATCCGTCCTGTTAACCTTTGCAATTTTAATTGAGGAATTATTGAACCGGGCAGATAAGTTGGAAAGATTTTTACCATAAACCATCAGCTGAATTTTATTCAGCTTCATTCCTTGCCACCAGTTTTGCGGTTCTATCTTGTCAATTGAAATGTTTTGGGGAAATAGTTGATAAGAGAATATAAAAAGGAATAAGGGGAAAAATAATTTTTTCATTGTTTGCTCACAGTAATTAAAAACCATGAGCAAACATAAAAAGTAACCGTCAAAGATGAGTGAATTTTTTTTAGCTTTTACAATAAAGGTGCGTTTAAACCCACCACAAAATTATTTCTTCCAAAATGGTTAAGCTTCCAGGTAAATTCCAATCTAAATGGAAATATGGACTGCCCGATTCCAAAGCCTATTTCGGCAAAGGGTTTATTAAACTCTACAAATGAATGAGGAAGAATGCTTTTGCTTTCTTTGGATATTGTTGACCATGCCAAATTTAAGTGCATAGATAAACTCATTTGCCAATCTATTAAAAAGTTTAGATGAAGAAAGCGGTAAAGCTCGTCGCTAAAATTATTTTCAATAAATAATGTAGCTACCCTATCTCCAAATACTTCTCCAACTTCCAATGTTCTAAAGATATTCGATTGGGAAAGATTTTCGATACTTGCCGGAAGAGCATAAAGGGACTGAAAAGGAACCTTGCCATTTGAATAAAGAATTGTTGCATTAAAATTTATGCTGGCAGATTTATAAGTAGGAAAACCAGTTCGAACAAAAAACCGATACATTTGGTAATCTAAATTGCTGTTTAAAATTTGGGAATCGCTAAAAGTAAAATTGCCACCAAGAACAAAGTAGGAACTTGTGCCCAATCTTAGCTTTCTATATCCATCTTCAATTATACTTCTAAAGTCGAATGTAAAGCCGGCAAGCAATGCATTTGTTTTAGTTTCGTAAATGGATTTGTTTGCGCCGTATGTTTTGGATTTGTTAAAAAAGGAAAAATCTGTATTGATATAGCCGTTGTTATCTGTTCGGTTCGAATATCCTACACCTAAGTATAAAACCGGAAAGACTTGAGAATTAATTGCAAAAGTAAATCCTTTTGTATAATAGTAATCTCTAAAATCGTATTTGCCGAATAAGTTGCTTAATGTAGAAGTTAATTTGCTAAAGCGAACAGATTCGGAAAACAAATCTGTTAATTTGTTGAATACCCTAAAATTAATATTGGTTGTTCTGTATTCGCCAAGCTGATATAAGGCAAATAAGTCTGCCTTTGCTCTTTGGTCGTTAAAGCCGTAGGAAATATCTAAGTTTGTGTTAAGTCTTTGATCGAGCAACTGATTCGCGTTGGCATTAAAGTTTAATGTGTGCCCTTCAATTCTATTGAAAGAGTAAAGGGAAAGAGGCCCGCTTATAGTCCAATTTTTATTTATCTGTGTTGAAAAAGAAAGTAAAGAAAAGTTATCTGCAAAGCTTTTGGGAACAGCTTCAAGACTGTCTATTCTGTTGTAAGCTTTTAACTCTTCTTTTGTGTTTGGAATAGTTTGGGTAGATTTCCAATAAACCGAATCTTTTTTATCGGCATCCGGCATTACTTTAATTGCGGTAAGACTAAAAAAGTCTTCGCTGATTGGTTCGTTAATTTTGTAATCGTAGAAAATGGAATTTAATTCTCCGCCGAATTTAAACATCCCCATTGCATTTCCTTCGGCAATAATTCTGTAATCGAAAGGCATAACAATGTCTTTGTAAACATCAAACTGCTGAATCACACTAATCTTATCAAAAATCTTTCCCGGATTTGCCGGACCATTTAAACCAAGATCGAGCTTGGCTAATGTATAGGATTTATCCTTAATGTATATCAATCCGGTAAATCCCGGATCTATATTTCTTAAAGGCTCAACCTTGATTTTAAAAACGCTTTCGTTATTAATTGCCAGTGTGTCTTCAATTAAATAATCGTAATAATCAAGAGCATCTGCTGCCAAAGGGCTCATTAATGGTCTGTTGAAAAATCTTAAATCGTCTTCGTAAAAATTTTGCAATAAACGTCCTCCGGTTATCACATTCATTGCCGAGCTGGTATTTTGAGTTTGCTTGCGGGCAATAATTTCATCTTTATAATAATTTGGTTTTAAAAAATATCCCCGGCTTTCATTTTCTATTATGCCGGTAATTTTTAATGAATCTTTATTACTGCTTGCGCTTGCAGAGACCGATGTACCTGAAGAAGAAAAATCATTTGTTGTTTTAAGCACACCCTTTGTGTAGGCTTTGAAAACATATGAATTCAACTTCTCTTTTCTTTTTTGCTTCTGTTCAATTGCTCTTCTTATAATTTCGAGTGCCGGGTTTTCTCCGGGTAGAACTGTTACTTCGGGCAAATTAACCGGCGCCGGGTTTAGCATTATTGAAATTGTGGAATTGGAATTAACTGTTACTTTAATAGTATCTGAAATGTAACCGATATTAGATGTGATTAATTGATAATTACCCTGCGCTATTTTTAACTCAAAATCTCCATTAATAGAAGTTGATGTGCCGGATAAAGTATTGGCTATTCTAATGCTTGCATAACTAATTGGTTTGGAGGTTGTCTTGTCTGTTACTTGCCCCTTTAATGAATAAGTTTGCGCTTCAACTAGTGATACAGATATGAAAAGTAAAAAAAGTAAAGCATGCTTCATTGTAATCCTCTTTTAGATTGCTATTATGACGAAATTTAATTTAATTAGTTACCAGATGAGCATATCTTTAACCAATAACCGTTCCAAAGGTTTCAACATGGAATTATGTTTTTTTGAAGTAAAACTGAAACAGATAATTCAATGTTGTCTAATAAAAAGAAAAATATGAATAGAAAAATTGTCATAACAGGCGCTACGGGACTAATAGGTTCCAAACTTTGCAAACTTTTAATTGATGATGGGGATGAGTTAACAATTTTTTCGAGATCGGCAGAGAAAGCCAAAGGATTAATAAAGGGGGCTGTAAATTATATAGAGTGGAATAGCAATTCCGATAAATGGAAAAGTTATTTAGAGGATCAGTATGCTGTTATTCATCTTGCCGGAGAAAATGTTATGGCAAAAAGATGGAATGATGAACATAAACAAAGAATTTTGGAAAGCCGTGTATCTAGTACAAAAGCTCTGGCCTCTGCAATAGCAGATTTAAAAATTAAACCAAAAGTGTTCATCTCGGCCTCTGCAATTGGGTATTACGGAAATAGAGAAGATTTTGTTGATGAAGAGTCGGGCAAAGGAAACGACTTTTTAGCAGATTTAGTTGATAAATGGGAAAGAGCTTCTAAAGGAATTGAACAATTTGGTATAAGAAGAGTTTGCATTAGAACCGGAATTGTTTTAGATAAGAGTGAAGGGGCCTTGGCAAAAATGATAACTCCATTTAAGTATTTTGTTGGAGGAGCAATTGGCTCTGGTAATCAATGGCTTTCGTGGATTCATATTGATGATCTTGTTAGCATATTTAAATTTGCTTTGGATAATGAGATTGGTGGAATAATAAATGGTGTAGCTCCAAATGCGGTTAGGATGAAAACATTTGCTAAAACTTTGGGGCGGGTTATGAAGAGACCCTCATTATTTAATGTGCCTTCATTCATTCTGCGAATAATGTTGGGGGAGGGAGCCGGTAGTGTTCTTGGTGGTGTAAACGTAAAGCCAAAAACTCTTGAGCAAAAAGGCTTTGCATTTATCTACAAAGATATAGATTCTTCACTTACAGCAATTTTGAATAAATAGTTATTCATACCAAGAGACCACTTCGAAGTTTTTGGTCTTTGGAAATGAAGGGGGAGCTTGAGTTAAAAATCTTGTATCGTATCTATGATTAAATCGTAATCCCCTTATTGGATTACTGGAAGCATCGTAAGTTGCGGTAGCTTGAAGAGATTTTGCAATTAAACCACCATAAATTTTCCAGTCTCCTAAATATGGTTGAGTAATTAAAGCATCAACCGGACCAATAGTGCCATTCATTGCAAACATAGAAGCCTGAGTAATTACACTTTGCCCTCGGGTATCTGCGTTATCTTCTATTTTAATACTTTCTGTAGCAATCATTCCAAGCATATCATCGGAATTAGGATTTGTTGCGGGATCTGAATTATACTTAATATCATCAACCTGGTAAATGTTGCCATAATTAGTTCTTCCATTCTTATTTGCAACTATAGTAACGCTGCCGTCTAAGGTTCCTTTAACAAATAAATTTGCTTTATCTCCATAAATAACACCATTAGGCGCAAGAGTAGTAAGGGCGGTTGTTACAGGTGCAGTCCATACTGCAGATCCCTCGTTTCTTTTAGCATATGTAACAGTTCCATCTGCATTAAAGTAAAGTTGAACATCGACTCCTTTTGTTTTAGTAGTACTATTTGTAAAAACAACATCTGCGGTAGATTTAATTTTTGTAGTATCGAACTCCAACGGAATATCAATTCCTCCTTTAGAACCGCCTAAAAACACAGGGGCAGCAGGAGTACCAGTTTTTGTAAGTGTGGTTCTGTAGGTCGTCTTACCAAAGAACACAGGTGTGCCATACGTTCTTAGGCTTGAATTGACGTGGAATGGGCCATGAAAAGTATCACCGGTTGCCGGTAAAGCGCTAAGAGAAGCATAAAAATTACCAAATTTTTGAAATCCGCTGGGTCTTAATGTAACAATTACGGTTTTTGTAGTTCCCATAAATGTTCCCTCAGAGATGATAATTGCAAGCTCATCATCAACAGCTCCAGCACCTCCGCAAGAGCCAACAACATCTCCATGAGCTAAATGCGCCGGAACGGCGGCATTACCAATTGTTATAGTAGTACCTCTATGGCAAATGGTTGTTTTGCCCGCTTTTGAAATTGCTCCGCTTGCCAAAGTATTGTTGCTTACAATAACATTTAATGTACCATTAGAAAAACTTACGTTGGAATATCCTTCACTCCAGGTGCGATCCATAAAAATTTGATTTGCAGCCATATTAGCCCCGCTAACGGCAATATTATATGCTTGGGTATTAATGTAGTAGCCATTAAAATTATCTATAGATCTGTTGGTTAGGCTAACAAAATTATTACCTACTACCAATAGAATAGAGCTAAATCCAATTATTAATAATAAAGCCGCCTTGCCGCCCATAGTAATATATTCCTATGTTATCTGTTTTGTAAATTCCTGGCAGCCAACCTAATTTGGCGCCAATAAACATTTGCATATTCCTGATTATATGCTTCTACATTTTCTATTCGTACATTTATTTCCATTGTAATAATTTGACTTGGATCGGAAATAGGAAACGCTAACTGAGTTCCCGAGGAGTTGAAATAATTTAGTCTGAATTGAGTAACCCCAAGGTTTGAGCTTTTGGGGGGATCGCTATTGATCACTCTAAATAATAAGCGGTCTCGTGGATTAGTTGTGCCGGAAAGTGAATCTGTTGGTCCCAAAAAATATCTGAGTGTATCAACAACTTCATCATTGTTTGAATCGGTCAAAAATTGAATACTGCTAGAGTCAGCAAATAAAATTGATGCAGAAGGATTAGGAATTTTTGTCCAATCCTTACAGTAACCAATTTTTTTGAAATCATATTCTAAAAGCTGTACTACTTCAACAAGGCTTTGCTGAACAATGAATTCTCCTGTATAATTGTAAGTATTCTTAGTAGCGGCATCCTGAACGCGAAAAAGAATTAGCATTAAAAAGCCTCCAATAAGAGTAGCTCCTAGTATGTCTATTAAAGTACTAAAGCCCATAAATCACCTAAAATACCAGTAACTAATTATTGAAGATAGTTTAATTGTATCCTTCATTGAAGGGCTTGAAACTGTGACCCGAATTCTTTTATTCCAAGTACGAGAGGAAGTAGCAACTTCCGGTGTAGCTGTATTAACATAGTTTACTTTGCAAACACAATTGAATATGGCAGATTTAAATGTTGTGTCGTTGGCAGTAGATCTTGTATAATTATTGAAATCGTCAACATCATTAAAATTGGGATAAACTTCACCGGTCTCTTTTCCTAAAGTTGATGATAAACTTGATAAATCTATTACCGGGTTAACTTCTGTATTTTGGTCAAAAGCTTTACTGGAAGCTTCTTCAATTATAGAGGTTCCCAAAGAAACCGCGGTAACATTAAATTTGGTTTCGTACAATGTTGTGTTTGTATTAAGAAAAACATTATTAATACGCAGTAGTATTACAGATAGCAGCATTAGCGCAGCAATTGTTAACATCATTTGTCCGGTACCCATCACATCACTTTTGTTTTGTTAAAAGATAAAAAAAATGCACATGTTAAGCTATTCAAAAATTGTGCAAATACTTTATATTGATTTCCATCAATATAATTAGCTTTTACAATTATAAAGGAAATAGAAAGGTAAATTATACTTGTAATATGTATCAAAATGAGTTTTTCAATGGATGGCACAAACTTAGTATATTTAGTATAAGAAAAAATTAGAGACCAAAACATGGATCCAATTAACCTGCTTTCCGCAATTATTCTTTTTGTTTCTATGTCGGCTAATTACTCGGGTGCAAAAAAGGGTTTAAAAACATCAATTACTAAGGTTGTCGAAAGACCCAGTTCATATTTACAAAAATGGCCACCGGCTATTTCCGCAATAATATTGCTGGTAATAATTTTATCAATTTTTAACATTGGTACTTCTGAATCATCCGTAAAGGATAGTTATCTAAATTATAGATATGCGGGGCTAGCTTTTTTTGCTTTCTTTTCTTGGATGCAGGTTTACTCTTTTAAATCTTTAAAGGAATATTACTCGCAGGATATTGTAATTATGAAAGGACACACATTACTGGAAAATGGACCTTATAAGTTTATTCGCCATCCGCAGTATTTAAGCCAGGTATTAAGCGATCTTGGTGCCGCTGTAGCTTTGGTTAGTTATGCAGCGCTGCCCCTAGTTTTGCTTGTTGAATTGCCTCTTTTTATTTTGCGCGGTGTTATGGAAGATAAATTGCTTGCAAAACATTTTGGAAATACATTTGCAAACTATAAAAAGAAAACTGGCTTTTTTATTCCCTTTATTGGTTAAGGATTAGATGAAAAATATTTTATTCTCAATATTATTGATTGCCGCTTCCTCTTTGTATGCTCAAAGGCTGCTTAAAATGCCTGTGCAATTTAGCGGGGAAGAGAAGAAAGAAATTTCATATCTAATTCGCAATGGTCTGGAATATATATCCGCAAACGAAATTTCGGATTTATTTAATGTATCTAAATTCTATAACGAAGAAACTGCTAAGTTGGAAATTAAGTTTGAGAAAATTGCAATAAAGGTAACAGCTAAAAGTCAATTTATTGTTTTAGTAGATAAGGAAACTAAAGAGCAAAGTGTTTATCAAATTCCAATTTCTACATTACTTATAAAAGATCAAGTATTTGTTCCGCTCACTTATTTTGTTGAGTATTTGAGCGGTGCTTTGGGCAAACAAGTAGATTTTGACCCGATTGCAAAAAACATAATGGTTACAAATAAAGCCCTCCAATCCACTGATGACACGGCTGTTGCAGTTAATGATAATAAGGATTCTGTTGCGTCAGATATTAAATATGATATCTACGATATAAAGATTGAAGAAAAGGTCAATGGCACTTTAATAAGACTTAAGGCTAACAAAACAATTACTGTTCCTCGCCATTCAATTAACAACAATATTTTATTTGTGTTTTTGCCAAATGTAATTGTTAATCCGCAAGTTGCTCAAAATGTTAAAGCTGCTGGATTGGTAAAAACATTTAAGAGAACACAAGTAAGTTATAAAAACACTCAGTTGGAATTTTCTCTTGATGAGGGGTATTCAACATCCGAAGCTTTTACAGAAAATGGAACTAACGATATTATAATATCCATTCGGAATAAGGTGCAGGCAAACAAACCTATTCCGGATTCAAAGGAAAAATGGAAATTCGATTGTGTTGTTATTGATGCAGGGCATGGAGGAAAAGATCCTGGAACAATTGGTGTAACGGGAGTTAAAGAGAAAGATGTTAATCTTGCGGTAGCCTTAAAATTGGGTAATTTAATTAGCAGCAATTTGCCCGAAGTAAAAGTAGTTTATACCCGCAAAACAGATGAGTTTATTGAATTATACAAGCGGGGTAAAATTGCTAATGATGCCGGCGGTAAGTTATTTATCTCAATACATTGTAATTCAACAGAATCGAAAGATAATGGCTATCGTGGTTTTGAGGTTTACTTGCTAAGACCCGGCAGAACAAAAGAAGCAATAAGAATTGCAGAGTTTGAAAACAGTGTAATTAAGTTCGAAGAAAACCAGAGCAGGTACGATAAATTAACGGAAGAAAATTTTATTCTTGTTAGCATGGTGCACTCTCAATATATGCGCTTTTCCGAAAAATTTTCGGACCTCTTAAATGAGGAATGGAAAAAAAATGTCCCAATTCCATCATTAGGCATTAAGCAGGCCGGTTTTTATGTTCTGGTTGGGGCATCGATGCCCGGAGTATTAATTGAAAATGGATTTATGTCCAATAGGAAAGATGAAGCTTATCTTGCAAGTAAGAGCGGGCAAAGCCAAATAGCCGAAACAATTTTCAACTCGATATATAAATACAAAGAAGAATACGAAAAAGAAATTGAACAGTAATTCTTTTGTAATTTGTTATTGTATTTATATCGGTTTAATTTTACCACAATAATTTTAAAGGAAAGGTAGTAAATAATGACAAACGCTCAAAAATGGATGGCGGCATTTCTTGGATTGTTTTTAATTCTTCTGGTACTTGGCAGAATTACAAAAAAAGATGATTCAGCTAGCGCAATGCCGGAACAATATATGAATGAAGCTTCTGATGCATCAGCTTCGGTTGAAGCAGATGGATTTTCGTTAATTAAAAATTCGGGATGTATTACATGCCACGGATCTAATTTGCAGGGTACAAAAATGGCACCGGCTCTTCAAAATTTGAAAGAGTATTGGACCAAGGAAAAATTAATTGGCTATTTGCGTAATCCATCATCTTATAGTTCCGATTCAAGATTTGCTTCTTACAAAGAGAAATACAAAAATATTATGATGCCCTCTTACGGAAACAAGGATATTAAAGACTTAGGAAAGATGGCGGAATATCTTTTGACTAAATAGAAATAAGATTAGTACAAATACTTCAGTAAAAAAAAGAGCGGTTATAAACCGCTCTTTTTTTAATAGTAAGAATTAATATAAAACTAACACTTGCCTGCGCTGCCTAAAACATTCACAATTTTATGTTTGTAAATTTCTTTTAATGCATCGCGTGCCGGTCCTAGATATTTGCGTGGATCGAACTCGGCAGGTTTTTCGTTAAACACTTTTCTAATTGCGGCGGTCATTGCCAATCTTCCGTCGGAATCGATGTTAACTTTGCAAACTGCAGAAGCCGCAGCTCTTCTTAATTGCTCTTCGGGAATTCCAACAGCATCGTTTAGTTTTCCACCATTGCTGTTAATTATCTTAACTAACTCAGCGGGAACAGAAGAAGCACCATGAAGAACAATTGGAAAACCAGGAATTCTTTTTTCGCATTCTTCAAGAATATCGAAACGGAGAGGAGGAGGAACTAAAATTCCATCTGAGTTTCGAGTACATTGAGCCGGAGTAAATTTGTTTGCACCATGAGATGTTCCAATAGAAATTGCAAGAGAGTCAACGCCGGTCTTTTTAACAAAGTCTTCAACTTCTTCCGGCTTTGTATAATGAGTAACATCGCTCGAAACATCATCCTCAATTCCGGCTAAAACACCAAGCTCACCTTCTACAGAAACATTGTACTTGTGTGCATATTCTACAACTTGCGCGGTTAGCTCAACATTTTTTTCGTAGGAGTGATGCGAGCCGTCTATCATAACAGATGAAAATCCGGATTCAACACAAGATTTGCAAAGTTCTAATGTATCGCCATGATCGAGATGTAAAACTATTGGAATATCGTAGCCAAGCTCATGCGCATAATCTACTGCACCTTTGGCTAAATGTTTTAGCAATGTTTGATTGGCGTATTTACGGGCACCGCTGGATACCTGAAGGATAACCGGAGATTTAGTTTCAACACATGCGCCAATTATTGCCTGAAGTTGTTCCAGATTATTGAAATTAAACGCTGGAATTGCGTATCCCCCTTTAACAGCTTTAGCAAACAGTTCTTTCGAGTTTACCAAGCCAAGTTCTTTGTAAGTAGTCATTGTTTATTCTTTTTTATGTTTATGATATATCGAAGTATAAAAAAATCTTTCTATTAATTAAAGTTACTTATCACTTTTAGTAAATTAAAAATAAGCTACAGCACCAACATGAAAAGTAAAAAAGTCAGTTTTCGACTTTCTGGGATTATAAACGGTTTTATTATTAATCACATAAATGCTTTCTTCGGTTAAATATTCTGCTTCGGTTCCAAATAAATAGCGGGCTTTAATATCTAGATACCAAGCTTTAATTTCGCCCGAGCCTTCGGCAACTTTAAACAAAATTCCAGCTCCTCCACCATAATTCCATGTAAAGTCATCAAAATTTGTTGACGAGGCAATATTCTGGATGTTGCCTTGGCTTTTAACTTCGGAAGTGGTAAAAATGTAAGAGCCTCCAAATAAAGCTTCGACATATGGTTTAATTGTTCCCATAAAGGGGCTAACTTGAATCAGTACATGAAGATTGCCTAATGAATTTGTTCTGTTCAAGTCCAAAAATATTCCTGGAAATCCTGGCCATTCTCTTCTTTCGCTAACCGAGCCATAAACCAAATAGCCCAAGTTCAATCCTATTGTAACGGGTCTTTCATCAGATGGAGTCCAAAGAGTTCCATGAAGTTGAAATCCGTATCCCATCTGATCAACATTTTTTCTGAAATCTCCTTGGGGATAACCAAGCATAAAGCTGCCGCCTCCGGTTTGAGCAATTGCAGCACTGCTTAAAAATAAAAAGCACAAATAGATTGTAATCCTTTTCATTTCATTATTCCTTATAAATTGATTAAATAAACCGAATACAAAACAACATTTACGCTACAATATAAAGATAATTTTTTTTGCTTTTAATAGGAATAAAAATATGAATTAGAATTTAGTGTGAACAAAAAAGGCTTGCTGAAGTCTGCTTTGAAAGTCGTCGAAATCAATTTCTATTGCTCCAAACATTTTTAGGTGTTCGGTTTGATATTGAACATCGAGAAGCAAAAAATCTTTTTGGGTTAAGCGCTCAATTAATTTTACAAGAGCACATTTAGAAGCTTGTTCAATTTTCGAAAACATCGATTCTCCGAAGAAGGCACCCATATATGAAACGCCATATAATCCCCCTACCAGTTCTTCTTTTTCGAAAACTTCTACCGAATGAAGGAACCCGTAACTTTGAAGTCCTTTGTAAGCATCAATTAACTCATCGTTTATCCATGTAGTTTCTCTTTTCGAGCAATTCCTAATTACATCAATTGTTGCCTTATCATACTTGTAAACAAAACTAGATTGCTTCATAAATTTTTTAAGAGAGCGGGGAACGTTGAATTGATCGAGTGGAATAATTGTACGAATTTCGGGAAGGTACCATTGAATAACCCCCTCTTCGTCTGCCATTGGAAAAGCACCCTGAGTATACATTTGAATCATATACTCAGGTTTGAGCAAATCCTTATCCGATAGTTTGCTGCTCCTACTCATGAGCCTTAACTTCGTACATAATAATTTCAAATCCTTTACGGGCTTCAAAAACAGTAAACAGTACTCCCGAAAAAACCGAAACCATTCCCCCTAAAAATGCTGCGATGATAAAGTAATTAAGTTTGCTTAGAGATAAAACCGAAGAGATACCAAGCAGCAAAGAAGTTAAAATGAAAAGCGCAATTGCAATGGAATATGAAATTACACTATTCTTTACAAGTCGGGCCCGTGCAATTAAAAATTGAATTTGCTTAGCCAGACTTTCGAGCCTTACATTATCATCCGTAGAATAGGCTTCTCCAAACTGTTTCATTAATTTTCTTTTTTCTTCATTTAGAATTCTAATTCTGTTAACAACCATAGAATATCTATTGTTAAGGCTAAGCAAAAGCAAACCACAAGCGCTAATCATAACCGCCGGGGCAACCATCAATTGAATTATTTGCAATGCGTTTAATTTTAGTTCACCTAATAATTCCATTAGATACTCCGTTACATTTTGTTTTTAATTGTAAAGCCAAGCCATTTTTCCAATGTGGAATAAATTAATTTTTTACTCTCCTCATCAAAGCCCCTAATGTTAGTTCCATGGTGCCCATTTTTACGAACCATTTTAAGAGCATTGGTTTTTCCAGTTAGCTCTACAGCTGTGGCAGACCAAGTATCAAGCTCGCCATAAATAAAAATCATATTGTTCCCATTATTCTGAATCCAGCTGTTTACATCTTTCATTAAACTACCATCCCACTTTGGTCTAAGCTCTTTTGGTATCCAAAAAATACTGGAGCCATCTTTTATCTCTATTAGTAAATCTTTGAATGGTTCCAAGTCGTAATCGTAGTAGCCAATTTCTTTATAGAACTGAATATATGATGGAAGAAACTGCTGAATGCCCTGTTCGGTATAGAAATCGTAGCCATTAATTTTTTTCATATGATCGAATAAAATTTTTGCATCGGCATTTGGAAGAGGTATATCTTCACATTTAGCGCCCCCATATTGCCAAAAGGTAAATGAATATTCCAGAACCATTACTTCGTAAACAAAATCCCAATCGAATGCGAAACGAATATTGGAAGCTTCGGCATCTTTCATTAGGAGTGGAAGAATTTCGTCTCTTCTTTTTAAGAAGGTTCTTTGATAATCTAAAATCTTTTTGCGGCAATCATCGCTGCCTACAGTTTTAAGAAACTGATTTATACGGGGATCTTCCATCGAATAATTCATTGGTGCTACATAAGGAACAGCAACATCAACATCGTTTGGATAAAAGCGCTTGAAGAATACGGTTGTTTGTCCACCTTTACTAATTCCGGTGCTAACCCACTTGCTATTATAAACTCTTTTGAATAATTCAACAATTGCGTGGTGATCGTCTGCGGATTGTTTTACGGTTAAGAAATTCCAGTCTATTTTTTCGGGAACAGATTTTCCAAAATATCTATGCTCTACCAAAATCTGGTTTGCATTTAATATTCTGGTTAATTCGTAAGGACGGTTGAAACCTGCAGCATATCCCTCGAGTGCCAAGACTGTTGGATTGTTTTCGCCTCGGTGCAGCAAATAAACTTTCTGGTTAAATTTTGCGCCGTTGGTATTGTTATGATCTACAGGCTGAGTAATCATTAACTCATATCCCTCGGCAAAACTAGTATCCACTTTAATTGGAGTGATTGCAGAAATTTCCTTAAATGATTTTAGCTTTTGATAAAGTGCACTTTGTGCCTGGGCAAATACAAAAGAAACAGTTACAAAGAATAAAAGTAAAAAGTTAATAGCGGTTTTTCTTGTCTTCATTTCAAGTTCCGTTTAATTATCTAAATTGATTTTTAATTGCCTGCCAAATTTATAAAGATGCATAATTCATTTCATAGGATTAATTTTAGCGAAACCATTTGTTGTTAACTCTTTGAGCCATGCTTCATTTTCACTATTTTTCTAAAAACAATTTTAGTGTTATGAAATTTGACAGGATTAAAGAGATTCTTAAAGACAAAACGGTAGGAATTGCAGGCTGCGGAGGTTTAGGATCGAATGCCGCTGTTGCTCTTGCCCGTGTTGGTATTGGAAAATTGGTAATTGCAGATTTCGATAAAATTGAAGAGAGCAATCTTAACCGCCAATATTTTTTTTACGAGCAGATAGGATTGTACAAAGCAGATGCGTTGAGAGAAAATTTAATTAGAATCAATCCCAAAGTTAATGTTGAAGCGCATAATGTTAAGTTAACCCCAAAAGAAATTGTAGAACTTTATCAAAATTGCGATGTAATTGTTGAAGCATTCGACAAAGCCGAAATGAAAGAAATGATTATTGAAACGGTGATGTTGGAATTTGCCAATAAACCAATTGTAAGCGGAGTTGGTTTAGCTGGCTGGGGTGGCAACGAATTAATTAAGACTGAGCGGTTTGGCAATCTTACAATTGTTGGGGATCGCTCAAGTGAAACAAGTGAAGATGATCCTCCGTTAGCTCCCCGAGTAGGTGCAGTTAGCAATATGATGGCAAATGTAGTTTTAGAAATTTTACTAGGTAAAGACAAATGAAAATAATATTGAACAACAACAATGAAGTATTAGAGACTTCACAAGAAGTCTTAACAATAAATCATCTGCTGCAAATCAAAAAATATTCGTTCAAAAATTTGGTAGTAAAAATTAACGAACAATTGATTAAGCGGGATGCTTATGATGTTGCAAGTTTTAAAGATGGCGATAAAGTTGATGTGATTCATATGATTAGCGGCGGTTGAAAAAAGTGGAGTAGAAATGGAAACTAAATTTGGTTTCTACACTTTGGATGGTGTTCATAACCTTTCACCTAAAGAAGCTTACCAGTTATGTAAAGAGGGAGCTTTACTTTTAGACATTCGTGAAGATTATATGAATCTTTACAAGAGATTTGCTGTTGAAAATGAATTACAGATACCCAGAAGCAGAATCGATTCTCACCTAGCAACACTTCCTAAAGACAAAACAATAATTGTTGGTGATGCCTCCGGAATTTTTAGCAAAGAGATTTGTATTAAGTTAATTAAGAGTGGATTTACGAACATTAAAAATTTGGCTGGCGGAATTGTTGAATGGGAACAGGATGGAATGCCCTTGTTGTTTGACAATAAAGAAAAGCTTTCCGGTTCATGCATGTGTCAGCTAAAGCCAAGAAACGCTTGATAATTCTTCTATATTAAATTAGCAATAGAATAAATTGCTACTATTAAAAGGTAATTATGAAATTTATTAATGTGAGCTTGATTGGGGTGATGCTTTTGTTACTAATTGCACAAAAGCAGTATTCGCAGTGGCAAAGTAAATTGCCTGGGAACCAAAATGTATCCGAAAATAATTCGAGGGGCTATTCGTTAAAAGAAATATCAAATGCTTTTAATGAATACTGGGCTCCATTTGAGGTCTCAAATGGATGTTACATTGAAAACGGTGTAAGAAAAAAAGCTTCCGGCTATAATCAATTCAAAAGAGAAGAATGGTATTGGGAACAAAGGGTTAATCCTCAAACTGGAGAGTTCCCCTCTACAACAAGCGCAATTGAATTTGAAAAGAGTCAATTCCGTTTAAATAAATTAGTTGGAAGAACTTCAACTGCAAATTGGACAAATATAGGGACTAATTCTTCCACCGGCGGATATGCTGGAATTGGAAGAATCAACTGCATTGCTTTTCATCCAACCGATGCAAATACTTACTGGGTGGGAGCTCCTTCGGGGGGAATTTGGAAAACTACTGACAATGGTTCAAACTGGACTTGTATAAATAGTAGTATGTCAACACTTGGTGTTAGCGATATCGCAATCCCTAGCGATTATGCAACTTCTAATACAATTTACATAATGACAGGTGATAGAGATGGAGGAAGCCTTTCCTCTTTAGGTTCTGGAAAATCAGCAGATAACAATACAATTGGTGTATATAAAACTACTAATGGAGGAACAAGCTGGACTGCAACCGGTAGTTATGCTTCTCCTTCTACACCAAACTGGAAATCTGGAAGACTACTATTAAATTCTAATAACACCACGTTATTTGTCTCTCATTCTTTTGGAATTAATAAAACTACAAATAGCGGAACTAGCTGGACAAGGGTATATACTAGCACAAATAGGTTTGTTACTGACATGGAGTTTAAACCCGGAGACTACAATACAATTTATGCTTCTACTAATAATAGTAGTTCTAGTGATTATCCATATATATACCGATCAACAGATGGCGGCACTACCTGGTCAACAGTATTCACTGGTTCATTAGGTGCTGGAAGAATTGAATTAGCAGTTTCTGCAAATGATCCAACATATGTTTATGCTATCTACAGCTATTACAATGGCACAGCATATTCACTCAAAGGTGTTTACAAATCTACAGATAGTGGAGCAAGTTTTACACAGGTGTTTGATGGAACAGTTGCTAACCATAATCTGCTTGGTTATGATGTTGATGGAAATGATTTAACTGAAGGGCAAGGAAGTTACGATCTTGCTATTGCCGTATCACCATCAGATAAAAATACAATTTTTATTGGCGGTGTAAATACCTGGTATTCACAAGATGGAGGTGCTACTTGGAAAATTAGAACTCATTGGAGTACAAGTGGAACTTCTCCAAATAGATACCAAGAAGTTCATGCAGATAAGCATGCTCTTGTATTTCAAAGCACCACTGTTTTGTTTGAGGGAAACGATGGTGGGATTTACAGAGCAGTATTAACAAATTCTGATTGGAATGACGCAGGTTCCGATTTTGTTGATAAAACTAATGGTTTAGTAATTAGTCAGATTTATAGAATAGGTGTCTCTAAAACAATTTCAACTAAAGTGATGACTGGACTACAGGATAATGGTAGTAAATTTTACAATAGTGGAACTTGGAGTGATGTTACAGGCGGGGATGGAATGGAATGTATTATCGATCATACTGATCCTACTTATATGTACGCAACATATGTCCAAGGTACAATTTATCGAAGTTCCAATTCTTTTTCTTCAAGAACAACCATTTCGGCAAACATAACTGGTGGCCAGCCAACAGGAGCTTGGGTAACACCATATATTATGAATCCTTTAAATAGCCAAATTCTTTATGCCGGATATGATAAAGTGTGGAAAACAAAAAACAGAGGAGATTCTTGGACTGCAATTTCATCTGCGCTAAGCAGTACAAACAAATTAAGATCCTTGGCAATTGCACCTTCTGACACTTCGGTAATTTACGCGGCAGATTTATCTGCAATGTGGAAAACCACAGATGCTGGTGCTGCATGGTCGAGCATTTCATTACCAACTACTGCTGTTAGTTTAACATACATTGCTGTTAAAGCGAACGATCCTTCAACTATTTGGATTACATATGGTGGTTATAGTTCCGGATTAAAAGTATATGAATCAACTAATGGCGGTTCCAGTTGGACAAATATTTCCGGTACTCTTCCTAATGTTCCAGTGTTATGTATAACTCAAAATACCCGTTCAACAGGCTCCACTCAGCTTTTTATTGGTACCGATGTTGGTGTTTATGCAAAAGATGGAAGTGCTGATTGGATTTACTATAACGATGGTTTACCAAGTGTTGTGGTTACAGAATTAGAGTTTTATTACGGCGCTACTCAAGCAGAAGATAAATTGAGAGCTGCAACGTATGGCCGAGGATTGTGGGAGACTTCTGTTGAAGCTGCTTTGCCGGTACAGCTAACCAAATTTACTGCAATGGCTAAAGAGAAAAACCAAATAATTCTTGATTGGATAACCGCTACCGAAATCAACAATTATGGGTTTGAAATTCAACGATCAACGGGAAAAGAAGATTGGATCAATATTGGTTTTGTTAAAGGCCATGGCAATAGCAATTCCCCAAAGTTTTATTCATTTGTTGATATGCCAAATGGGGGATTAAAGTTTCTATATCGAATAAAGCAAATTGATTTTAATGGAAAGTTTGAATACAGTCCTATCGAAGAAGCTACTATTGGAAACCCATCAAGTTTTACTGTACATCAAAATTTTCCAAATCCATTTAATCCAACTACTAATATTAGGTACGAATTACCCTACGCGGGAAATGTTACAATTAAACTTTATGATGCGATTGGCAAAGAGGTAAAAGTTTTATCTTCCAAGCATGAAACAGCCGGATTTCATCAACTTCTGTTTGATGGCTCTCAAGTAGCAAGCGGTGTATATTATTATAGCATTCAAATGGGGGAGTTTTTACAGACTAGGAAAATGATTTTAGTTAAATAAAATTCTATAATAAAAAAGGCTGTCAATAAATTTATTAACAGCCTTTTCTATTTGAAAAATTATTTAGTGTTTATTTCAATCTCCACTGGCCCTTGTCGTAAGCAGTACGCAATTCAACAATTTCGGGTAAGTCCATTCCAATCTCTTTCATAAATTCAAGTTTAGGAACACCATTCTCATCCCAGCCGCGTCTTTTATAAACGGCATCTTTCAATTGCTCGTAACGGCTTTCGCGGTATTTGCGAAGTTCAGCCATTTTTTCTAGAGTGGTTTTTCCTTCAGGATCGAACCCAATAGTTTCTTTCAATTGTTTATCGTAACGTTCCTGACGCGATTCATATTCTTCAACAGTAACTGGGCCGGCAGCGCGGTAAGGCTGTGCATCCCATTTTCTAGTTCCAAATCCACGACGCAAATTGAACATTCTTTGATAGTTGTAAACTCTTTCACTATCGCGAATGAGCTGCTCTTTATCAAATTCTCTTCCGGTTACCGCTTTGTAAATTGCAACATAGTTATCAACGTGTTCAGGTACTTTTGCAGGTTCACTTGTCTCGGCATTATTTGCAGGCTCAACATCATTCCAAGGAAGTTTGCAAAGTCCTACTAAACCAAACCATGTTCTAAACATTGGGAAGTAGTGAAGAGCTTCGGCTTTCTTTTCGAATGTTGGAATTTGATTGTTAACCATATCCATAAAAATTAACCAGGCTTCATCGTGCTGAGGACCTTTATTGGTTAATGCAAATCCACCTTGCTGAGCTAAAGATTCTTTAGATACATATTCGGAATATTCAAGACCTTTGTTTTCCATTCCAATATCTTGTAGAAACTTAGCATCGCCCCAGCCTTTTTCAACAAACATTTCTTTCATCTTGCGAACACCAAGGCCTGCAATTTTTCCAAATCCTTCACCTCTTCCTAATTGATGAAGAAGTTCCATTGCATTATCTGCATTGCCAAAGTTTAGTTTTAATCCGCCTGTTCTTTCCTCGTTTAAGATTCCATTCTCGTAGCATTCCATTATAAATGCCAATAGTGTTGCCCATGTGATTGTGCAAATTCCATAAGTATCGCAGTAGAAGTTTGCTTCAACAATATAATCCGGATTGAATATTCCACAGTTAGAACCAAGTCCGCCTGCGTTTTCATATTCAGGACCATCAACAATAACACATTCACCTTTGTATCTTCCGGTTCTTAAAACATAATTGTTAACACCTTTTGCGCAGCTCATATGGCATCCTAGCCAGCAGCCATCCGGAGTACCTTGAGCAAACATTGCTTTCCAAACTTCGGAGTGAATTTTGCCCGCTTCTTTGTGGCTACCATATTTGTAATTATGTGTTGGAAGCAAATCATAGTCATTCATAATTTCAACTAAGTGAGCTGTTCCCTTGGTTCTCATTTCGCATTGTTTATCATCAAGCTCTTTAATTTCTTTGTTGAAGCGTTGACCACGTTCCATAATTGCTTTCATATCAACAACCTTGTTCATATCTCCTTCAACTTTAGGAACGAGAGCAACAAGAGCTTTAATTTTTTTATTACGGAATACAGTACCAATTCCACCGCGGCCAGCTTGTTTCAAACGTACGCGCTGTTTCTTTTTATCGTAGAAACTAAAGTTAAGCATACCAATTAAAGAATGATCTGCCGCTGTTCCTGAAGATACAACCGCAATTTTCATTTTATCGGATTCGGTTGGGCAATACATCTCTGTTAACATTTCTGCTAGTGCGTGGCTGTCGATAGGATCTTGTGGAGCTTCTTCAATTCTAATTTTACCACCATCTCGTCCATCAATAATTACAATTACATCTTTGTCGGACTTGCCTTGTAATTCAATCGAATCGAAGCCGCAAATTTTTAGGAAAGGTCCAAACCAACCTCCCACATTGCTATCCATTGCAGAATCTGTTTGTGGAGAAATGGTTACTACTAAAGATTTACCTGTTCCAGAGTATTGTGTAATACCGCAAACTGGTCCTCCACTAATAACAATCTCATTTTCCGGATCATTCCATTTTGTATCGGGCTTTGTAGCGTCCCATAAAAATTTTAATCCATAACCCTTACCGCCAATAAATTTTTCTTTTACCAAAGCTGGAATATCTCTAATAGTAATTTCTTTTGTGCCTACATTTATATGCAAAGCTTTGTCTGTATAGCCTCGGTATAATGGGGCAATATCATACTGAAAATCTTTAATTACTTTGCGTGCTTCAAGTACCTCTGTTACGTTCATAAGGAATTCTCCTCGCCTGCTCTTTAGTTTGTAAATCGTGTAAAAAATCGTGCGAAAATATACCAAAGGGTTAAAAGAAACCCAAAGGTATTCTTTAATAGATTGCATGATAATTCTTTAATTGTTACACTTACTGTAACAAAAAGAAGAGTTTTGTGTCTTCATCAATAAAATTATCAACTGCGGTTAAAGCGCTCTGTTATTTGGCAAAGGTATTCCCAGATCCAAAGACTAGCGGAGATATTGCGGATGCAATTGGAGTTAATGCCTCCAAGCTTAGGCAAATTTTATCCTCATTAATGAAAGCCGAAATTGTTGGAAGCAGCAAAGGGGCAAGCGGAGGCTTTTATCTAATGCAGGATTTTACCGAGCTAAGTCTTTACGAAATTTATGCCGCATTAGAGGATAGAAAGATTATGGATTTTGATGTTGCCGATGCCGGTAAGGCTAGCGATTCCGAAATGGAGAATTACAATAATTACTTCTATAATTTTTACGCCAACATACAAAAGCAAATTGAACAGCAGATGAAAGACACTAAGCTTAACAACATTAAAGAGGGAAAGATTGACGAACTGGGCAAATAAAATATTTTTGCGCTTGATATTTATTACGGCAGTAAATCTTTTTGCTCAGAATAATAATCAGCTGGTAATATTTCATGCGGGAAGTTTAACTGTCCCATTCGAAAAAATTATTGATGGCTTCAAAAAAGAAAATCCAGGTGTTGAAGTAATAAAAGAAATTGCCGGAAGCCGCGAGTGCGCACGAAAGATAACCGAGCTTAACAAACCATGCGATATAATGGCCTCGGCAGATTATTTGGTGATTGACCAGCTGCTTATTCCAAAATATGCATCATGGAATTTGAAGTTTGCAACAAACGAAATGACAATTACCTACTCACCAAAATCAAGAAGAGCAAAAGAGATTAATCAAAATAACTGGTACAAAATTCTTCTTGATGAAAAGGTGAATATTGGACGAGCCGACCCGAATGCAGATCCTTGCGGATACAGAACAGTATTAACAATGAAGCTTGCAGAAAAATTTTACAATCAAAATGGATTGGCGCAAAAAGTATTAAGCAAGAATAATGAATACATTCGTCCTAAAGAAGTTGATCTACTGGCACTGCTTGAAGCTGGAGAAGTGGATTATATTTTTCAATATCGTTCTGTAGCCGAGCAGCATGGATTGAAATATTTAATATTACCGGATAAAATAAATTTGAAAATGGCCGAACTGGAAGATTATTACAAACAAGTTAGCGTGGAATTAAATGGAAAGAAACCAGGAGAAAAAATTATACAAGCTGGCGCTTCGATGGTTTATGGTGTTACTATTCCTAATAACTCTCCTAATCCTGAACTAGCTGCAAAATTTATAAGCTATTTAATGAACAAGGATAAAGGGTTGAAAGTAATGAGAGAAATGGGGCAGCCAACAGTTGTTCCCTCGGTTTGCGAAAATTTTGATCATCTGCCCAAAGAATTTCAAAAGTTTGCTTTAAGAAAAAAATGATTTCCTTTATAAAAAATAATTCCCCTCTTCATTTACTCTTTGCCTTTCTTGGAGGAGTGCTGCTGTTGTTTATAATTGCACCAGTTGCCGGAATGTATTTAAACACCTCTACAGCATCTGTAACAGAGGCAATTAAAAGTGACGAGGTAAGAAATAGTGTTTGGCTTAGCTTGTGGACCTCTATGGCGGCAACACTTTTATTCTCATTGCTTGCAATTCCGCTGGCATACATTCTCGCAAGAAAAACATTTCCATTAAAAAACTTAGTAAACGGAATTATAGATATACCAATTATAATTCCTCACTCAGCTGCGGGTATTGCAGTGCTTGGAATTATAACTAGAGACAGCTGGCTGGGGCAAGCTGCGGATATTGTGGAGATTAAATTTGTTGGCAACCCTGCAGGAATAATAGTAGCAATGGCATTTGTGAGCATTCCCTTTTTAATTAATGCCGCACGGGATGGTTTTGCTGCCGTTCCGGAAAGATTAGAAAAAATTGCGCTTACTCTTGGTGCATCTCCGGCAAGAGTTTTCTTCACGGTTTCGCTTCCACTTGCATGGCGATCAATATTAAGCGGATTAATTTTAATGTGGGCACGAGGCATGAGCGAGTTTGGTGCGGTAATAATTGTTGCATACAATCCGCAAACAGCCCCGGTATTAATTTTTGAGCGATTCACCTCCTATGGTCTAAAATATTCAGTTCCGGCGGCGGTAATTTTTGTAAGTGTGTGCCTGTTGATATTCATAATGCTTCGCTTAACTAAAAAGAAAATTTAATGCTGAAAGTAGAAAAAATATGGTTGAGTATTGGAAACTTTGAGCTAAAGGATATAAGCTTTGAAGTTGAACGTGGTGAATATTTTGTAATTCTTGGAATAAGCGGAGTTGGTAAAAGTTTATTGCTCGAGTCAATTGCCGGATTATTAAAAACAAACCGAGGAAGAATATTCCTTAGAGGAAAAGAAATAACTGAAGAAAAAATTCAGAAAAGAAATATTAGTATTGTTTATCAAGATGCGGATTTATTTCCTCATCTAACAGTTTACGAAAACATTGCTTATCCGTTAAAGAGTAAAAAGGAAAAAGAGATAAAGGAAAAAGTGGTTAAGGCTGCTGAGCAAGTAGGAATACTAGATAAGCTGGATAGAAAGCCGGAAACACTTTCTGGAGGTGAATATCAACGTGTTGCAATTGCCCGAAGCTTAGCCGCAGGCAGCGATATTTTTCTTCTTGATGAACCTCTTTCATCTCTCGATTCAAAATCGAAGAGAGATTTGCGAGCGCTTTTGCGAAAGCTTAACCGAAGTGGAATAACAATGGTTCATGTTACTCACGATTATGAAGAAGCGGTTTCTCTTGCAACAAAAATTGGAGTAATGGAAAATGGAAAACTTGTTCACATTGCCGAACCGCAGGAAATATTCAAAAATCCAAAGTCTGAATTTGTTGCCCACTTTACCGGAGTAAAAAACTTTTTGCGTGGAGAATTGAAAACCATTCCACAAAGTGAATTGAAAGAGTTCTCGACAAATGGAATTAAAATTTACACTTTAACAGATGCAGAAGATGGTCAAGCGTTTTTAATGATTCTTCCGGAAGAAATAAATATTTCGATTCAAAAGTCGGAAGGAAGCAGTAGAAATAGTTTCAAAGGAAAAATAGTTGATATTGCCAGCGCTAAAATTGGACTGGAAATAATGATTGATGTTGGTGCTGAGTTTATTGTAACTGTTTCAAAAGAAGCGCTGCAATCACTTCAATTAGAAATTGGAAAGGAAGTTTGGCTTAGTTTCAAAGCGTCGGCCTGCAAAATTTATAGATAAAAAGCAGTGGTTTTTCCAGACATGACAAGGCGAACCATCTGCAAAAAACAAGGATAACTCACATGAAGCAAAGTTTGTTACTTTTTATTATGCTAATGTCTTTTAGTGCAATGAATGCTCAAGTTAAATTGAGTGGAACAGTTCGAGATGCAGAATCGGGTGAGGAATTAGTTGGTGCATCAATTATGATTGGTGAAAATGGAACATCAACAAATGAAAGCGGTTACTTTATAATCAGCGATATCAAAAAAGGAATTGTAAGTATAAAATTAAGTTGTGTTGGATACGAAACACTTTTGAAAGAAATTGAAATTACCGAAGACACTAAAATGAATTTTAATATTTACAAGAAAGATATTTATTCAAATCAGATAATTGTTACTGCTTCTCGAAGCGAACAAATGATAGGTGATGTAGCCGGAAGAGTTGGATTAATTTCGGCTCGCGAAATAAATTCCACAGTAAAAAGAAGTATTGATGATGTTTTAAAAACAAGCGCAGCTGTTCATAGCGATAGATCTTCCGGTTTATTTTCGCATCCCTCTACAGTAAGTATTCGTGGTATTGCAGCCGGCGAGCAGGGAAGAGTGTTGGCATTAATAGATGGTCAGCCAATAAATAAATCGGACGGAGGAACGGTAAACTGGAATAGAATTAATCCGGAGGGGATAGAAAGGATAGAAATTTTTAAGGGACCCGGCTCATCTGTATATGGCAACAATGCAATGGGGGGAGTAATAAATTTTATTACTAAAAAAGCTAGCAAAGAAGGATATCATGCCTTTGCCGAACTGAATTTATCTGGATTCAACACAATAGAAGAAAAAATATCTGTATCGGGAAAACTTCAAAATAAAAACGGAGTATCTTTTAGAATATCCGGATTCAACAGAACTAGCGATGGATATAATACAACACGAGAGGAATTTAGATTTGACGATTTCTATGTTAACTCCGACTTAAAAGAATATGGAGTTGATGCTAAAATTACGTATCAATTTAACGACAAATCAAATCTTCAGTTTAACTACAACTTTTTTGACGATAAGCGAGGACAGGGAACAAAGGTTAGAGAAAATAATATTATGACTCATAAGACAAACTATACATCTCTTTCCTTTAACACAGTGTTCTCTGATGTAAAACTGAATATGAATGTTTTTTATCAGATGGAAGATTACTTAAGGGTAATGGAAAAATATAAAGCTTCCGGTTCGGTAATTTCATCTTACGATTTAATTGATGTAGATGCAGAAAGATTGGACCTTGGCGGAAGCGTTAATGTAACAATTCCTTTTGAAAACAATTTAGCCGCCGCCGGAGTTGAATTTAAAAGAGGAAAAATTGATGGCTCGGATATTTACAGGCTTACATTCGATACTGCAACAAAAACTTATAAAACTGGAACAGATGTTCTTACCAACAGAGGTTACATGACTACAATTGCTGCCTTTGTAAACGATGAATGGAAGTTTAACGATCAATTAAAATTTAGTGCCGGAATTCGATTTGATAATGTTAAATTCACAGATGGTGAATACATTCTAACAAATCCATCCAAACCAAACGAATTTTTAAAAACATTTGCGGGCAAATTAAAAGAGTATGATTGGGCATCGTTGACCCCTAAGATCTCTGCTCAATATGCATTTTTAGAAAATTTAAAAGCTTATGCAGTTTACAGCCAGGGCTTTAGAGCTGCTGCCTTAGACGATTTAACTCGTCCCGGTTTTATTAAGTTCGGGTTCAAAAATGCCAACCCAAACCTTCAGCCCGAAAAAATTGAAAATATAGAAATAGGATTAAATTACAATGTAAATCAATCTTTGTTCATTATGCCCAGCATTTATTATATGATAGGGAATGATTATATGGCTTATCTAAATACCGGCCAAACTATTAATATAAGCGGAAGAAACAGACCGATAATTGTAAAAAGTAATATCTCTAAAGTAAGAATAGTTGGTGCCGATATTGATTTAAGATATTTCTTTACTGCCAACTTAAATTTATTTGCAAACTTTGCATTTACTAAAACAGAAGTTTTAGAATATGCAGGTAATGCTGCGTTGGTTGGTAAGGAATTAACTTATACTCCAAGCGAATTGGGAAATTTTGGCGTTACATATCTAAATGAATTTGTGAATGCTTCTCTTAATATGCATTATCAGGGAAAGCAGTTTTTAAACGATGACAATTCTGAGACTTTGGAAGTAACTGACAAAGTTGGTAATAAGGTAAAAGTGAGAATGATAATTGAAGGGAGCGCAACAGCATATTTAAAACTTTGGAAGAAGTTATTCAACATGGTTAATTTGTCGCTTGAAGTTCAGAATATATTTGACGCGCAAACTTTATCAACATACGATAAATATTCTTTAGGACGATTTGTTACCGCCGGAATTTCGGTTGAGTTATAGAAGTACAGGATGAAGAGGGTATTCTTAGTTTTATTTGTCAAAACTTTGTGCCAGGTTTTATAGATAGAAATACTTAATGTAAAATAAATTTAGCGTATAGACGGGATATATCCCGTCTATACAACAATGGAACCCAAATGATTACATACGAGAAAGCAGTTGAAATTATTAACGCAAACAAAATTCTTCTTGAAACAGAAAGAGTTGTGCTAACAGAATGCCTGAATCGGGTAATTCGAGAAGATGTTGTTTCAGATATGGATATGCCTCCTTTTAATAAATCTGCAATGGATGGCTATGCTTGCCGCCGGGAAGACTTATTAAATGAACTTGAAGTTATTGAAACAATTGCTGCCGGCTATACTCCAATTAAAGTTGTTGGCGCTAATCAATGCTCAAAGATTATGACTGGCGCAATGCTTCCCCAAGGAGCCGACTGCGTAATTATTGTTGAGGAAGTTGTAGAAGTTGGTGGAAATAAAATCAGATTCGTAAAAGATAAAACAGCAAATAACATTTGCACTAAAGGTGAAGATGTTGTTGTTGGACAAAAATTACTTTCATCGGGAACAAGAATTTCTTCCAAAGAAATTGCTGCCTTGGCTATGGCCGGAGTGGCAACTCCTCTAGTAAGTGTTAAACCAAAAATTGGAATTATTACAACCGGAGACGAAATTGTAGAACCGGGAGTAACATTAAAAGAGTCGCAGATAAGAAACACCAACGCTTATCAAATTATTATGCAGGCAAAAGAGTTTGGCTGCCATGTAAATTATTATGGAATAGTAAAAGACAATGAAGAAGAAATAAGCAAAGCTGTTGTGCAAGGTAAAAATGAAAACGATTTAATTCTTCTTACCGGCGGTGTTTCAATGGGAGAGTTCGATTTGGTGCCGGGCATATTAAAGAAAAATGGTTTTGAATTGTTGTTTGAAAAAGTAGCAGTTCAGCCTGGCAAGCCAACAGTGTTTGGAAGAGATAAAAATAAGTTCGTATTTGGAATGCCGGGCAATCCTGTCTCATCATATATTGTATTCGAGTTTTTTGTTAAGGAATTTGTTGCACAGTTATTAGGTTTAGCTAAATATAAAAAAGAAATTAAGCTAGAATTAGCAATGGATTTTACAAGAAAAAGGAATGAACGATTAGCGCGAATTCCAATTAAGATTAATGAAGAAGGAAAAGTTGAGTTGATTGACTATCATGGATCTGCGCACATTAATTCTCTTTCATTTGCTGATGGTATAATTTCAATTCCAATTGGAGTAAGCCAATTAAAAAAAGGTACAGTAGTAGATGTTAGACCAATTTAAAAGAGAAATAAATTATCTTCGAATAAGCGTTACAGATAGATGCAACCTGCGTTGCGTTTACTGCATGCCTGAGGAAGGAATCAATCTTATTAATCATTCAGATATTCTTTCATTCGAAGAAATATATTCGTTTACAAAAGTTGCTGTCGAAATGGGTGTCGAAAAAGTTCGAATCACCGGCGGTGAACCTCTTGTTCGTAAAGGAATTGTTAATCTTGTTGGAATGCTTGCACAGATAAATGGAATAAAAGATTTATCGATGACAACGAATGCCATTCTTCTTTCTAAGTATGCGGCAGATCTAAAAGCTGCCGGACTTCAAAGAATAAATATTAGTCTGGATACAATTAATGCTGTTAAGTATAATAAGATTACCCGGGGCGGAAATATTCAAGATGTGTTTGATGGAATAGAAGCGGCAAAGCTTGCGGGATTAAGCCCTATTAAGATTAATTGTGTGATAAAGAAAAATATAGAAGAGCCTGAAGCGATTGCAGTAAAAAAATTCTGTGAAGACAATGCTTTGCTTGCGCGCTTCATTTACGAAATGGATATTGAGAAAGGTGAATTTGGTATTGTTCATGGAGGAAGCGGAGGAGATTGTGCTAATTGCAACAGATTGCGTTTAACAAGCGATGGCTATTTGAAGCCATGTCTTTTCAGTGATATATCTATAAACATTAGAAAAACCGAATATACCGAAGCCGTTAAATTAGCACTCGCTCAAAAACCGGAGTGTGGAAATTCAGCATCTCATAAATTTTATAATATCGGAGGATGAATGGAAAAGTTATCTCATGTTGATGAAACCGGAAAAGCAAATATGGTTGATGTAAGCGGAAAGAAAATGCAGTATAGAATTGCAAGCGCTCAAGGATTTATTCATCTTGGTAAAGAAACAATTGAATTAATAAAAGAAAATAAAATGAAAAAGGGGGACGTTTTAACTATTGCTGAAATTGCCGGCATTCAGGCTGGCAAAAAAACAAGCGAGCTAATTCCATTATGTCATCCTTTGCAAATTACTAAGCTGGATGTGAAAGCCCATTTGCAAAATGATGGAGTTAAGATTACATGTTATGCAAAATGCATTGGTCAAACCGGAATTGAAATGGAAGCCTTAACAGCTGTTTCAGTTGCGCTTCTAACCATTTACGATATGTGCAAAGCTGTAGATAAAGAAATGAAGATTGGTGAAATTCATTTAGTAGAAAAACTAAAAAGCGATGAAGAAATTTAATTGGTAAAAGAAATTGCACGCTGATAATCATGATTGTTTATGATCGGTCATGATAAATCATAATGGATCATAAAAATCTGCGTGCCAAAAAGAAAATGAGAAAAAAATGAAATACGAATTTGATGAATCGAACAGATATATAGTTTCCTTAAATATCTCGGAAGAGAAGGGAACAATTAAAACACCAAGGCAAAGTGTGGAGCTAAACGATTTTGGAATTGTTGGTGATGCTCATGCTGGTAGATGGCATAGGCAAATTAGTTTGCTTGCACAAGAAGATGTAGAAAAGTTTTCTTGGATGGATGCTAACGGACGAGAATTTCTTCCGGGAGAATTTGCCGAAAATCTTTCCACTCGGGGAATAGATTATAAAAAAGTTGCAATACTTGATAGGTTCAAAATTGGTGATGTTGAATTGGAAGTTAGTCAGATTGGAAAAAGCTGCCACGGAGAAGAGTGTGCAATTTATGTTGAAGTTGGAAAGTGTGTTATGCCTAAAGCCGGAATATTTGCCCGTGTAATTAATGGGGGCACAATAAAACAAAACGATAAGATTGAATATCTGCCACGCCCACTTAAAATAAAAGTTATTACTCTTAGCGATAGAGCAAGTGTGGGAGAATATGAGGACAAAAGCGGTCCAAGAATTAAAGAATTACTGGAAGAACATTTTGCCGGAAAGCGCTGGCATACCCAATTTCAATATTCATTAATTGCAGATGACGAAGCAGACCTACTTGCCGAGCTTCAAAAAAGTGTTAGTGAAAATGTAGATTTTGTTTTTACAACAGGGGGAACCGGAATAGGTCCAAGAGATATTACCCCCGATGTAGTTATGAAATATGCCGATAAACTTATTCCCGGAATTATGGAACAGATTCGCTTAAAACATGCCGAAAGAATTCCATCTGCAATTTTGAGCCGTTCTGTAGCCGCAGTTAAAAGTGAGACCATTATTTTTGCATTACCGGGAAGTGTTAAAGCCGTACAAGAGTATATTGCCGAGATTACAAAAATTTTGGAACACTCGTTACTTATGCTTCATGGATTGGGACATTAAGCTAGAGAAATGCTTTTAATATTGTAATAATTCGAATATAATCTAGATTAAATAACCTGTTTAGCTCTTCGATTATACATGGTGAACAAATAGGTTGGTAATGATTTTCTATTCTACAATATATAGGGGAGTTTTTCTTCTTTTAATTGTAAGTTCATATCTCTTTCCCAATCCTCAAAAAGATATTATCGAAAGAAAATTAAAAAATCTTCCAGCCAAAGAGCAGTTAAGCTATCTCATCAAAGAATCGCGTGAACAATTATTTATTGATCCTTCCCTAGGTGTTGTTCTTTCGAACAAAGCAATACAATTGGCGCAAAGCTTAAGCGATAAATACAACGAAGGTTACGCTCTAATAAGCAAAGGAAGAAATGAATGGAAATTGGATGATTATCCAAAAGCAATTCTATCCATAGAAAGTGCCCTATCAATTTTTAAGCAATTAAACGATCAAAAAGGTTTAGCCGCTTGTTTTGTAGAGCTAGGTATGATTTATATAAATCAAGGAAAGTATGCCGTTGCCGTTGAAGTTTTACATCAAGCTTACGAAATAGGTAAAAAAGAAAACGATAATGAAATTTTAGCCAGCTCACTAAAAAGATTGGGAATTGTTTACTGGTACCTAAATCAACTGGATAATTCTCTTAAGTATTATAAAGAAGCTATTAAATTAGCCGAAGAGACAAAAAGATTTAACGAAATGGCTTCACTCTATAACAACATATCAAATGTCTATTATAAAAAACAAGATTTTCCAAAAGCACAGTATAATTTAGAGAAGGCATATAAGTTATACAAAAAACAAAAAGATAAAGACGGAATGGCAATTGCTTTAAGTAATATGGGTGAGGTTCAAGTTTTGCTAAAGCAATACAATGGCGCTCTAAATACACTTTTTCAATCACTTAAAATAAATAAAGAACTTGGCGCAAAATTCAGTTTAATTCATAATTACACCAATATTGGTCTAGCTTATAACAATCTTATGCAGTTAGAAAAAGCAGAAACATATTACAAACAGGCTCTAAGTTTGGCAGATGAGATTAAAGCGTTTTTGCAATTAGCCGAAGTTTATTTGCGATTGTCCCAAAATTCGGAACAGCAAGGAAAAGCTAACGAAGCACTCTTCTTTTATAAACAACATAAAATATTTCAAGATAGCGTATTCAATAAAAACAGCTCGGATAAAATTGCAGAGGTGCAAACAAAGTATGAAACCAAGATGAAAGAAACAGAGAATGCTATGCTGAAAAGAGAGAATGAATTGCAAAACAACAAAATTAAAACTCAGCGAAATTTAGTTTTGGCAATTGGACTTGGATTATTTGTAGCGTCAGCTTTAGTGTTTGTCCTAATCCTAAACAGAAAAAAATTACTGCTTGCTAAACAAAAAATTGAAAAGAGCGAAAAGGAAATTTTACGCAAAAATGAATCTTTGGCGGAATTAAATGCAACAAAAGATAAATTCTTTTCTATAATTGCTCACGATTTAAAAAATCCATTTAGTTCCGTTAAAGCATTATGCGATTTACTGGTTATAGAATATGATGATTTTGGAGAGGAAGAAAGAAAAGAATGCATATCTCACATTTCTTCATCGGTTAACAATACAAGCTACTTGCTCGAAAATCTTTTAATTTGGGCAAGAACGCAAAGGGATTCAATTAAGGTTGATCTTCAAACACATTCCTTGGATGACTTAATAGATTCAGCAGTTAAGCCATATATCCATTTTGCAATGAACAAAAAAATTAAGATTAATAAAGTAGTTGAAGAAGGATTATCTTTAATAACAGACAAGTATATGATGGAAACTGTATTGGGCAATCTTATTAACAATGCGGTTAAGTTTTCTTTGACCGAAAGTGAAGTAAAAATTAGCTCTTTTAAAGAGGGAAATAAAATCCATATTCATGTAAAGGATTGCGGTCTTGGGATGGATAGCCAGACAATTAATAGACTATTTAAAATTGATGAAAAATTATCTTCGAGGCCGGGAACAATAGGGGAAAAGGGTACTGGTTTAGGGCTTATTTTATGTAAGGAATTTATAGAAAAACTTAAAGGCAAAATTGATGTGGAAAGCCAGCCAAAAATGGGAACCACATTTAAAATTACATTCGAGTTGACTTAAAACAGTTTTATATTTGTTCGTTTTTCAAAATTGTTGTTCTTTGTATCGAATTAGAGTAAATTAAAATGTGTATGCAATTAAATTAGTACTAGGCCATAACGAAAAAATGGGGGTGTTTATAGATAGGTTTTTAACTTTAATAACTGTCTTATAATGTGATGAATAAAAAGCGTAAAATTATTCTTATCAAATATTTGGGGCTATTTACTTTTTTTGCGCAATTAATTTTTATTTCTTGTTCGAACGACAGTAGTGCAAATAAAGAAATTAAAATTGGATTACTGAAAGATCCTTCTCAGTCTTGGATGGAGCCGGGTGCAAAATTTGCTGTTAAAGTAGTTAACGATAGCGGGGGTGTTTTAATAGGCGGCACAAGAATTCCAATAAAACTATATGTTGAAGAGATGAAAACCTTAGAAGCAGAGGATGTAGTTTCTTCTATGCTAAGACTAATAAATCAGGATTCGGTTACTGCAATTTTTGGTCCTCTATATAGTAAACAAACTTTACCTGCCAGCAGGATAGCCGAAAATCTTAAGGTACCACTATTATCAAGTTATTCCACTCATCCGGCAATAACCTTAAACAAGAAATATGTTTTTAGGCTTGCATTTACAAACAATTTCCAAGCAGAGCAGCTTGCAATTTTTACAGTAAAAGATCTTAAGCATAAGCGGTTTGCCGTTTTGTATGAAGTCTCGGACGACTATTGCCGAAATTTGGCCGTTACTTTTAAGCAAAAGGTTGAGCACCTTGGGGCTAAGGTAGTGGGCATGGAAACTTATACTTTTGATGGAAATAAAGACTTTGAAAAACTTATCCTGAATCTGAAGCAAAAAAACATAGATGTATTATTTCTTCCAAATTATCTTAACGACTTTGTAAAGCAGTGTATGCTTCTCAAAAAACTGAATATGGATATTACCATAATTGGGGGAGACGCTGCCAATAATTACTTAGATACTAATCGTATTATGCCAGATTACTACACAATAGACAGAATTCCTACAGATACTAAATCCATAACAGATTTTAGAAATCTATATTTACATGTAATGAATAAAGAACTTGAAGATACTTCTTATGCCGATTCCTACGATGGTTTAAATGTTCTTATAGAATCAATTAGAAGAGCACAAAAGTATGATTCTTATTCAATAATGAAGTCGCTGAATAATTTTGCTCCCTACAAAGGAGTGTCATCCATTTTTGAGTATAGAAATTCGGGGGATCCATTAATTGGGGTTTCCATTTCAAAATATTCTAATGGCAAAATGCGTATACAAAAAATTTGTAAACCAATACAGTGATGCAATGAAAAAAAATATAAACATATTTATTGCATCAGTTAGTTTTTTCTTAGCCCTTCTGCTCTCGGGATGCGCTCAAAAAGAAATGGAGACTGAAAAAGAAATTATAAGAATAGGACTGCTTAAAGATCCGTCCCAAACATGGATGGACCCCGGTGCCATTCTTGCGGTTGAAAAAATTAATGAGTTAGGGGGTGTTTTAGTTAACGGCAAAAGAATTCCAGTTAAGTTAATTATAGAAGAGATGAAAAGCGTTGAAGCAGAGGCTGTGGTCTCCTCGATGCTCAAATTAATTAATCAAGATTCGGTATGCGCAATATTTGGTCCTAATTTTAGCAAACAAAGTTTGCCTGCCAGCAAGATTGCAGAAAAGTTGAAAGTACCACTTCTGGTAAGCTATTCATCTCATCCCGATGTTACATTGAATAAAAAGTATGTATTCCGGCTTGGCTTTAGCGATACATTGCAGGCAAATATTATTGCCGGCTTTGTTAAAAAGGATCTTAAGATAAATAAGGTAGGAATTCTTTACGAGGTTTCGGATGAATATTCAAGAAATCTTGCCGAAAGTTTTATTAGAATATTTGAGAAAAGCGGAGGGATAATTACCGCCGCAGAAAAATATACCTTCGATAATAAAAACAATTTTATGGAGCAGCTAAAAAGAATTGGAACGAGCAATGCTCAAGCTATATTCCTTCCCAATTATGCCCTTGAAATTAAAAAGCAAGCAGAACTAATAAAGAAATTGAATTTATCTGTAAAAATAATTGGCGGAGACGCGGCTAATCCTGCAGGAGAAGATTTTGCAAATGTAGAAATTTACAACACTGCAAGAATTCCTCCGGATAAAGAAAGAATAACAGAATATTTTAAATTATTCAGTGAAAAGAGAAAAGTAGTATCGTTTGACACTTTAACAGCCATATCGTTTGATGGAATTAATTTAATACTGGAAGCAATAAAGAGAGCCGGAAGCTTTAATCCAGATTCTATACAAAAATCTCTTTACAATTTTGCTCCATTCCAAGGAGTTAATTCAGTTTATGAATATCGCTCTTCGGGCGATCCTAATACCGGGATGGCATTACTTCATTATGCAAACAAAAAATTAATTTCCATCAAAAGAATTTATCCAATTAAGAAACAATGAAAATTTTAGACAAAAGTTTAACAAATAAGATTGTATTCCCATTCCTCTCAATAACATTGCTTAATGTGCTGCTTATTAGTTATATGTCTTTTAACAGTGCAAAGCAGTCAATAATAGATTCGGTTACCTCTCAATTGGTAGACAACTTATATATAAAGAAAACCGAACTGACATATTGGCTAAACCAGCAGGTAGAAAAAGTTGAATTTATTTCTATGCAGAGAGAGATGATTGATGATGTTGAAGAATTGGTGAACGAAAAACATATTGGCGGCATTTCAAGCACTTACAAAAAAGTAAGCGGCTACTTCAATAAAGCACTAAACAAATTCCCCGATTTTAAAGAATATGAAATTCTTAATCCTCTTGGTGGTTTAGTTAAAATATCTAGCGAAAAGAATTACGAAGGAGAATACCGCGCAAACGATTCCTATTTTATAAATGCTAAAAATAAAATATTCGTTCAGGGAGTTTACCCCTCCCCTATTAATTCCACTCCAACAATTGTGGTCTCTGTTCCTTTGTTTAAGAATAAAACTTGTATTGCTATTCTTGCTGTAAAATTAAACTTGGATAGAGTTAACGAAGTTAAAACAGCCACTGCCTATCAGAATACTAGTGTTCGAAATTATTTGGTCGATAACTACAATATGTTCATGGTTTCTAATAAATACGATTTGTTAAAATTTCCGCGTGGTGTGCATTCTTATGCAATAGATAAAGCAATTAAAGGCAATAGTGGTTCAGGCGTTTATAAAGATTATAACGGAATGGAAGTTATTGGCGCATATACCTGGGTTGCCAATCTAAAAGTAGCTATTATTTCGGAAATACCTTTTTCTATTGCAATTAAACCGGCTAATAATTTGGCTCAAACTATTTTTCTTATTGGCTTTGTTCTTTGTCTCTTATCATCTTTAATAATTGTTTACTTATCGAAACGAATTAGCAAACCAATCTTAGAAATAGAAAAAGCCGCACTACAAGTTTCAGCAGGCGATCTTAAAGTAAAAGCACCGGTACTTACTAATGATGAAGTAGGAATTTTAGCCAAATCTTTTAACCTTATGACCGAAAAACTTTTTAAGAGGGAAGAGGAACTAAAAGAGCTAAATGCAGATTTGGATTTAAAAGTAAAAGAGAGGACTCAAGACTTAGAAAATTTGAATAAAGAATTGGAATCTTTTTCATATTCGGTCTCTCACGATTTACGTTCTCCATTAAGAAGCATTTCCGGATTTGCACAGATAATAAAAGAAGATTATGAGGATGTAATATCAAATGAAGGAAAATCTTATCTGCAAAAAATAATTTCGGGCGCACAGCATATGGGAATTTTGATTGATGAGATACTTAAGCTTTCGCGCATTTCCCGTTACGAAATTAATGCCGAACCTATTAATCTTTCGAAAATTGCTCAAGAAGTCGTTTCGGAATACAGCACAATATACAGTGCAAAAGAAATATCTGTTAACATTTTTCCAAATATGGTTGCAACGGGAGATTTGGTTTTGCTTAAAACTCTTTTAGAAAATTTAATTGGCAATGCATTTAAGTACTCCTCTAAAAAAGAAAAAATTATTATTGAATTTGGGTGCGAGCCAAATTCAAATGTAAAATCCGGTAATGGCCTAAACAAATATTACGTTAAGGATAACGGAGCTGGGTTCGATATGCAATACGCAAATAAGCTTTTTAAGGAGTTTCAAAGATTGCATCTTGCGGCCGAATTTGAAGGCACCGGTATTGGTCTTGCAAATATTAAGAGGATTGTTAACAAGCATGGTGGAACTGTTTGGGCCGAAGGAAAAATAAATGAAGGAGCAATTTTCTTTTTTACTTTGCCGCAAGCAAAACAAAAAAGCCCCGATTAGTTCGAGGCTTTTTTATTATGTCTTTATTTCTCTGACATATAGGGATATTTGAAATCTTTTCGGGGAACAAAACTTTCCTTAATGGTTCTTGGCGAAACCCATCGAACCATATTCAAATAACTTCCTGCCTTATCGTTTGTGCCGCTGGCTCTTGCGCCTCCAAAAGGCTGCTGGCCAACTACCGCTCCGGTTGGCTTATCGTTAATATAAAAATTACCTGCCGCGTGTTTTAGAATTCTATCTGCAGTAACAATTGCTTGTCGGTCTTCTGCAAATATAGCTCCTGTTAATGCATAAGGAGAAGTTTGATCGCAAATCTTAAGAGTCTCTTCAAATTGATCGTCTTCATATACAAATACAGTTAATACCGGTCCAAAAATCTCTTCTTCCATGGATTTGAATTTTGGGTTTGTTGTTTCAATTACAGTAGGATTTATAAAGTATCCAACCTTGCTATTATACTTACCGCCCGAAACAATTTTTGCATCCTTCGATTTCTTAGCATACTCAATGTAGCTTACAATATTATCAAAAGAGGCTTTATCAATAACGGCGTTGTTATAATTTGTAAAATCTGTTACCGGTCCGGTTTTTAATTTTTCTAAATCTGTTTTAAGCATTTTCTTTAATTCTGGCCAAATAGATTTTGGTATGTAAGCCCTTGACGCAGCAGAACATTTTTGTCCTTGATATTCAAACGCACCTTGAATAAGTGCTGTTGCTAACCCTCTAACATTAGCACTGGAATGTGCAAAAACAAAATCCTTGCCACCTGTTTCTCCAACAATACGTGGATAAGTTTTATACTTACTAATATTATTTCCAATAGTACTCCACATTTGTTGAAATACAGGTGTGCTTCCGGTAAAGTGAAGTCCTGCAAAATTAGGATCGTTAAAAACTACTTCGCTAACTTCGGGACCCGAACCGGGAATAAAATTAATTACACCTGCTGGAAGTCCGGCAGCTTCTAAAAGTTTTACTATATAATATGCGCTTAAAACACTTGTTGCAGCAGGTTTTAATAATGCTACATTTCCTAAAATTGCAGGTGCGCCTGGAAGGTTGGCATTGAAGGTTGTAAAATTAAATGGGGCCACCGCATAAATAAAACCTTCCAAAGGACGGTATTCCATTCTATTCCACATTCCGTGAGGGGAATGAGGAGGTTGCTCCTGATATAATTTATATGCATAGTGAACATTGAAGCGTAAAAAATCTGCTGTTTCGCAGGCGGCATCTATTTCGGCTTGATGAGCATTTTTACTTTGTCCCAACATTGTTGAAGCAAGAATTTTATATCTCCAATCTGTTAAGGTAATTAAATCTGCAGCGCGCATAAAAATAGCTGCTCTATCCTGCCAATCCATAGCGCTCCAGCTTTTCCAAGCTTCCATTGCTGAATCGATAGCCATTTGTACTTCTTTTTTACCAGCCTTGTGGAATTTTCCAAGCTTATGTTTATGGTTATGAGGTATTGAAATTTCTGCCGTTTTACCGGTCCTAATTTCTTTTCCACCTATTATTAATGGAATATCGATGTACTGTTTTTGCATTTCTGCTAAAGCTGCTTTTAATTTTGCTTTTTGTGGAGAACCGGGTAAAAATGATAGTACTGGTTCGTTTTCTGGCATTGGATGATGAAAAACTGCGTTTGTCATTGCTAACCTTTTATTTTGATTTATTTTTTGATGTGATTTAATACTTTGTAAACAAATTTCGAAGGAAGGTTAGTTCAAATTAGGCTAAACATTTCAAATATTATTTAAGATGGCCAAAAAAAATATTTATAAAGGTCTTGATATTAGTAAAGCAGAAGTGGATAAATGGATGCTGTAAATTAAATTTCACCTTTAGGGGGAAAAACAAAGAAAAAGCTTGTTCCTTTATCTTTTTCGCTATCTACCCAAATTTTGCCACGGTGCCTTTCAACAATTTCTTTGCATAACGAAAGTCCTAATCCATTTCCCCCTTCTTTGTTTGTTCCCGATGTTGAAAAATGGCTGTCAATTCTAAAAAGGCGCTTAATATTCTCTCTTGAAATGCCAACACCGTTATCCTTTACTTCAATAATAAATTCAAATAAACTCTTTTTAGAATTAATTTCAATTCGTCCATTCTTGCGGGTAAACTTAATTGCATTGGAAATTAAATTGCGAAGCAGTAACCAAAGCATATCGTTATCTGCAAATATGGTTAATTTTTTATCGACGTTATTGTAAATGCTAATGCTTTTGTTCAAAAGATTTGGTGTAAACAGTTCTATTACTTTTTCAACTTCGTCATGAAGATAAAGCTCATCCGGTTCAAAAGAAATTTTACCGGATTGAATTCTAGACCAGCTTAAAAGGTCATCTAAAAATCTATACTGAGTATTGAGCGCCTCGTTGAGAGAAGTTATAAACTCCCTCTTCTCTTCTTCGGCTAAGGTATCATACTCATCATCTAGTAATTTCGAAATTCCCAATAATCCTTGAAATGGACTTCTGAGATCGTGTGAGATAATTGAAAAAAATCTATCCTTGGAATCATTCAGTTCTTCAAGCTCTTTATTCTTTCTTTTTATCTCCTCTTCAAATCTTTTTCTTTCTGTAATATCTCTGGTTACCCCGGTAAAACCAATTAATTCCCCTTTTGCATCTCTAAGTGGATTTACATTAATCTCTGTCCAAATAAAAGTTTTGTTCTTGCAAATTAACTGCAGCGAATGCTGCGAAGGCTGAGTTTTATATCCTAAGCTTTCTCTTTCCATTATCTGATCCAGCAGCATCTTTACCCTTTCCACTTCAGCCGGATATATAATCTCTAATAAATGTGTTCCTAAAACCTCTTCTTTTGCATAACCTCTAATTTTTTGATCGGCGGGGCTTATATATACAAAACGAAAATTCCTATCTAACTGCCAAATAATATCAGCGGAGTTCTCGGTTAAGAATCTATACTTTTCTTCACTTGCTTTTAACGCCTCTAAAATTTTATGATAGCTTTCCCATACTCCCCTAAGTTCGGTAAGTTCTTTCTCAAAATTTTGAAATTCGCTTGACGATTCTTGATTAAAGTAGTTCGACATTTACACCCAAACAAAAGTATTAGATTTCACCTACCAATTTAATATTTCTATCTATAAATCATCATGCAAATTAATGCAGAATAAAAATATTTCTAAGGTAAAAATTAATCCTAATTTCTCTTTCAAAGTCAATGGGTTATATTGCTTATCGAATTTTATGATTCTGTGCTCTTTGGGTTTTACTAAACAATTTTAAAATAAGCTAAAAAACAAAGTAATAATGAAAAAGTATCTTTTATATGGCTTTGTGGTTTCTCTTTTTATAATCACAAATACTTTTGCTTTAAACAGCACTATATATTTTTTACAACAAGAAAAGGATTCCACCGAACTTTCAATTGACGGGCCTTATGTTTTTTACAGTAAGGATTCAATTTTTGTTAAATGGTTCGACCGCATCGAAAATAAAATTCAGCTGATTACAAAAAGCTATTCTATAACTCAAAAAGATAAAATTACTATTACATGTAAGATTGATAACAACTATAACTTGCCTTTTACCTTCTCTCTTGCCCCTAAAATCAAAATTCCAAATAGTATTAGTCCCTCTGCAAATAAAATAATAGCACTTTCGGATTACGAAGGAAATTTTAGGGGACTTTATAATATGCTCCTTTCATTTAAGGTGATTGATAAAAATTACAATTGGACTTATGGAAAAAATAGCCTTGTGTTTGTTGGGGATATTTTTGATAGAGGCTGGAATGTTACTGCAATAATTTGGCTATTATATAAGCTGGAACAAGAAGCTGCCTTGGCGGGAGGTTCTGTTCATGTTTTAATTGGCAATCACGAATCGATGAATTTTTGGGGTGACGACCGGTACGTTGTAAATAAATACAAAATGGTTGCAAAAGAGTTGAGGATGAATTTAAAGGAGTTGTATAGCCAATCAACCGAAATTGGAAGATGGCTCCGTTCAAAAAATATAATGGAAAAAATTGGCCCCACCTTATTCGTTCATGGGGGCATTTCGGATACTATTAATAAACTTGGCAAAACAATAGAAAAATTGAATAATTTAGCGAGAGCAAATTTCAGCTTATCAAAAGATGAAAGAAATAAGATAGGCGGAGAAGTTAAACTATTATTTGGCAGCGAGGGTCCATTGTGGTATCGTGGTTATTTTCAAGATACTTTTGATACCAAAATCTTGGATGCCACTCTTAAGCTATATAATATAAAGCATGTTGTAGTTGGGCATACAATTGTAAACGATATTCAAAAAATGTTTAACGGCAAACTTTTTCCTATAGACGTTGAGCACACAAAGGAAGACGATAGCACAATGAAAGCATTGCTAATTGAAAAGAATAAGTTCTATAAAATAAACAGTATAGGGGAAAAGGTTCCTTTGTAGTTCCCTCTAACAAACATTAAATCAAAACAAATAGAAGAGGCAAAAATGTTCAATGTAAAAACTTACGCTCAAAGACGTTTGCAGCTGGCAAAAAAAATGAAAAGCGGTATAGTTTTAATTGTGGGAAACAGCGAAGCTCCAATGAACTACGGCGGTAATACTTATCACTACAGACAAGACAGTACCTTCCTCTACTACTTCGGTTTAGATTTGGCCGACTTATTTGGAGTTATTGATTTAGATGAAAACAAAGAAATTGTTTTTGGCAACGATTTTGCAATTGACGATATAGTTTGGATGGGCCCTCAGCCAACAGTAAAAAATCTGGCTTCTAAAGTTGGCGTTAAAAATACCGCCAGTCTAAATGCTCTAAGCGATTACTTAGCAGATGCAATTAAGAAAGGAAGAAAAATTCATTTCACTCCACAATACCGTCAAGATAATGTGATGAAGCTTCATAAGTTATTGGGAATTGGACCTAAACGGGTAAATGATTATGCTTCTATGGAATTGATTAAGGCAATTGTGGAACAGCGTGAATTAAAAACAAAAGAAGAAGTTGATGAAATTGAAAAGGCAATTGAAATTTCTTTTGAAATGCATACCGCCGCAATGCGCTTTACAAAACATGGTATGATAGAAAAAGAAATTGCTGGCTTTATTGAGGGACTAGCTTTATCCATGGGCAGCGGTACATCATTCCCAATTATATTTTCGAAGCATGGCGAAACTCTTCATAATCACAACTACAACAATAAATTAAAAGATGGCGATATTGTCGTTCACGATTCCGGCGCTGAATCTTTTAAGCACTATGCTAGCGATATAACAAGAACATTTCCTGTTAGCGGAAAATTTACAGATAAACAAAAAGATATTTACAATATTGTGTTAAATATGCAGTTGGCCGCAATTAAAATGTACAAACCAGGCGTTACAAATAAAGCCGCTCATCTAAAGGCTGCTTCTGTGGCTGTCCAAGGATTAAAAGATCTTGGAATTATGAAGGGTAGTGTTGCAGATGCTGTTAAAAACGGCGCGCATGCTTTATTCTTCCCTCATGGACTTGGTCATTTAATTGGTCTTGATGTTCACGATATGGAAAATTATGGCGAGAACAACATTGGCTATAATCAAAAAATTGTTAGAAGCAGCCAGTTCGGTTTGGCTTACTTACGTTTAGGTAAAGAACTTAAAGCCGGTCATGTTATTACTGTTGAGCCTGGATGTTATTTTATTCCTCAATTAATAGATTTATGGAAAGCCGAAAACAAATTTGTAGATTACATCAATTACGATAAGGTAAACGAATACAGAGATTTTGGCGGCGTTCGAATTGAAGATGATGTTTTAATAACAAACAACGGTTGCAAAGTTCTTGGAAAACCAATTCCAAAAACTATTGAAGATGTAGAAGAAGTTGCTTCCGATAAAATATAAATTTTGAATTCTGAGTCCCGCCTATGGCGGGACGAAGAATCTCCTACAAATTATGTAAAGAATTTTTCTCTTAACTCTTGTTTAAAACGGAGAGTGTTAGTTATGCCATTCACATCTCACTTCAAAAAAATTTCCGAATGGATTCACCCTGATGATTGGCTGGAAATTGAAACCATAGATGCTCATACCGGCGGAGAGCCTTTAAGAATAATTTTAAGCGGTCTTCCTCTAATTAAAGGTTCTACAATTTTAGAAAAGCGCCGCTACATGAAAGAAAATTTGGATTACCTTAGAACCTCTTTAATGTGGGAACCGCGCGGGCATGCAGATATGTATGGATGTATTATAACTCCTCCATGTTCTAAGGAAGCCGATTTTGGAGTGCTCTTTCTTCATAACGAAGGATACAGCACAATGTGCGGGCATGGAATTATTGCAGTCACTAAAGTTGTTCTCGAAACCGGTATGTTCGATATGATTGAACCCGTTACAACTATTCGCATCGATTCTCCCGCGGGATTAATTACCGCTCATGCAAGAATAGTTAACCAAAAAGTTCAATCGGTTTATTTTCATAACGTGCCTTCTTTTGTTTTCCTAAAAGACCAAACAATAGATGTCCCTACGCTTGGCAGAATTAATTTCGATATTGCTTTCGGCGGGGCATTCTATGCTTTTGTTAAAGCAGAAGAGCTTGGATTAACTATGAGTGAAAGTGAATTTCAAGTGTTGATCGAAAAGGGAATGTTTATTAAACGAGCTGTTATGAAAAATTTTGAAATAAAACATCCCTTTGATGAGGACTTAAGTTTTCTTTACGGAACAATATTTTATGGCGCTCCTTTAACTAAAGGTGCAGATAGCCGAAATGTTTGCGTCTTTGCAGAAGGGGAAGTGGATAGAAGTCCAACCGGAACGGGCGTTAGCGCGCGTGCAGCACTTCATTATGCAAAAGGAGAGCTGGCATTTAACCAGCCTATGATTATTGAAAGTATAGTCGGTTCAAAATTTTCTACAAAAGTAATAGAGTTAACAAAATTTGGAAGCTACGATGCGGTTATTCCAGAAGTTGAAGGGAATGCATTCATAACGGGTAAGAATACTTTCTATATCGATCCGGAAGATTCATTTAAACACGGTTTTATTCTACGCTAAAATACAGGAATACAAATGTTCAAAAAACATCCTCGCGGTTTATCAACAATGTTCTTCATAGAAATGTGGGAACGTTTTGGGTTTTATATTATGTCTGCAATCTATGTCCTTTATATGGATAAGGATCTTCATTTCGACGATTCGACTAAGGGAAATTTTTATTCGGCATTTCTTGGCGCGGCTTATCTTTTTCCTTTAGTTGGAGGATGGCTGGGAGATAAAGTTTTAGGAAGATTTAAAACTGTTAGTGCCGGACAATCTTTGATGCTGATTGGATATGTGTTCTTGGCAATTTCTTCCGTTAACGCGTTGATGTTTTTTTATGTAGGTCTATTTTTAGTTGCTGCGGGTACTGGCATTTTTAAGGTTAACATGTCTGTACTGCTGGGCAATCTTTATCACCAAAAAGTTGAACTGAAAGATGCCGGCTTTAACATCTATTACATGGGAGTAAATATTGGAGCAACAATAGGACCGCTTGCGGCAAATATTATTGGTATGCTAACAAATGACTATAATCTTTCTTTTTGGTCTGCCGCCTTTGGAATGGGAATTTCACTTTTGCTTTTTCAGATAGGCAAAAGCAAGTTGACCGAAAATGACCTTAGACCCACTATTGCCCCTAAAGAAACAGCTGCAGGCATTGCCTCGGATAAAAAAGAATATTGGGAAAGAGTTGTTACTTTGCTGGTACTGTTTTTTATTGCCGCAATGTTTTGGGTGCCTTTTTATCAAAATGGATTTGCGCTTACCCTTTTTGCGGATAGATCCACAGTTCAAGTAAGCTGGCTGCGTCCCGAAGTGTATGTGATATTCGGTGCAATCTTTATAATACTTTTAACTCCTCCTCTGCTCTGGATATTTTCTAAACTTAGTAAAATTAAAAAGGAGCCTTCCACTCCAGCAAAAATATTTTACGGAATGGTTGCAATGGGTCTTTCGATGTTGGTAATGGTTTTTGGCTCGCTGCTTGGTGGAAATAATGATGTAAATATTATGTCTCCAATGTGGTTAATATTTACTTATTTGCTAACCACTGTTGGAGAAATTTTAATTTCACCAATGGGGCAAAGTTATGTAACCAAAGTTGCGCCCCCTTCTATTCAAGGATTTATGATGGGGGGATGGTTCTCGGCTACTGCTCTCGGTGCAATTTCGGCAGGTTTGTTTGGAAAAATTTACAATAGCGTTGCTCATCACGAATATTTTTTAATACTTGCTGCTCTTTCATTTATTGCAGCTGTTCTTGCTCTTGTATTCATGAAAAAATTAAAAAAGTTTGCGGCTTAATGTAAAGGTAAAAAATGCTTATTATAGAAAAAGTTGAACAGGCAAAACAATTATTAAAAGAATTTGACATTGACTGCTGGTTAACATTTGCACGCGAAACTCAAATTAATGGAGATCCAATTTTATCCTTTTTATCCCAAGCAGATCTTACATGGCATTCCTCTTTTATTATTACCCGAAGCGGACATGCGCATGCTATTGTTGGTGAGTATGACCGTTTAACAGTTGAAGAACTTGGAGTTTACGATAGTGTTACAGGATTTGTGAAAGGATTTAAAGACCCCTTTATTAATACGATATGGAAATTAAATCCGCGCGAAATTGCAGTTAACTTTAGCGAGGGAAGTGAAATTTGTGATGGACTAACTCATGGAATGTATTTAACACTTTATAATACATTAAAAGAAATAGGCTTCGAAAAGAAATTAGTGTCATCCGAAAGAATAGTGTCTGCATTGCGCGAAAGAAAAACTCCTACCGAAATTCAATACATGAAAGAGGCAATAAAACACACCGAAGGAATTTTTGATTTGGTTGCCGGTTTTATTCAGCCAGGTAAAACAGAAAAAGAAATTGCATTATTCATGAAGAATGAAGTAGAGAAAAGAAAAATAGGCTTTGGCTGGGAAGAAAAAGTTTGTCCGGCTGTCTTTACCGGTCCCGATAATGCCGGAGCTCATTATATGCCTACAGAAAGAAAAGTGGAACAAGGACATGTTTTAAATATGGATTTTGGTGTTCGTGTTAGCGGCTATGTTTCGGATATGCAAAGAACTTTTTATGTCCTATGCGACCAAGAAAGTTCGGCTCCATTGAACGTTCAGAAAGGATTTGACGTTCTTGTAGAATCTGTTGAAAGAGCTAAGCAAACAATTAAACCAGGCGTTGAAGGATGGATGGTAGATAAAGCTTGCCGCGAAGTAATTGTTCAAAATGGTTACAAAGAATTTCCGCATGGATTAGGACATCAAGTTGGGCAATTTTCGCACGATGGAACTGCATTGCTTGGTCCCGCATGGGAAAAGTATGCCCAGAAGCCATTCCAGAAATTGGAGCCGGGAATGGTGTTTACAATTGAACCAAGGCTAACAATTGAAGGGCATGGCGTTGCTTCTATTGAAGAGATGGTTGTGGTTACAAACGAAGGATGCGATTGGTTAACCAATCCTCAAAAGCAATTAATATTGATTCAAAAAAAGTGAAGGGTAATAAAAAATGAGTATTGCCAGAAGTACTCTTTTGTGGATGAGTGAAAATTCATGGATGAAGAAAAATATTCCCCAATTGTGGTTTGTAAAAAAAGCCGCTAAAAAATTTATGCCGGGTGAAACTGAAGTCGCCGCAATTAATGCTTCGGTTAGGCTTAGTAAAGAAAATGTACTTACTGTTTTTACAAAACTTGGCGAAAACATTAATTCACTTAACGAAGCCGAAATTGTTAGAGATCACTATCTTGATCTTATAGACAAAATTAAATTTTACGATCTCGATACGGAACTATCAATTAAAATTACCCAGCTAGGGTTCGATCTTTCGGAAGAGGCTGCATTTGAACATTGCAAAGCATTGGCAACAAAAGTAAAAGAAAAATTAGGCAATACTTTTTTTATTGATATGGAAGGAAGCGCCTATACACAAAAGACGCTAGATTTTTTTAAAAGATTAAAAGCTAGTTGCAGCAATGTAGGTCTTTGTGTTCAGGCTTATTTGTATAGAACCGAAAAAGACTTAGAAGATTTATTCACAATTGCTCCTTCAATTAGATTGGTTAAAGGAGCCTACAAAGAATCTCCCGAAATAGCATATCCAATTAAAAAAGATGTGGATGAAAATTATTTTAATCTTGCCCGAAAGCTTATGATGCAGGTTAAACAAAACGGGGTTAGGGCTATTTTTGCTACACACGATGAATCTCTTGGTGAAAAAATTATAAAAGAATCTAAGCGCATCGGTTTAACAAAAGATTCGGTTGAGTTTCAGATGTTATATGGAATAAAAACAAATTTTGTAAACGATTTAATTAAACGCGGATATAAAGCGCGTGTGTTAGTTGCTTATGGCCAATCTTGGTATCCATGGTACATGCGCCGTTTGGCCGAGCGTCCAGCAAACATCTGGTTCGTTCTAAAAAATTTATTCTAAACTACAAAGTATAAGGTCAGTCTTGATTTGTTACGCAAGACCTATTTACTAATTATGCACAAGGTGAATCATGAAAAAAATTCAAGGCATAATGCCTCCAATAGCAACTCCATTTATAGATGATGAAATAGCATTTGATAAACTAGCCGAGAATTTAAAAAAGTGGAACAATACTGCTTTGAGCGGTTATGTGGTAATGGGTTCAAACGGAGAAAGTGTTTTTCTTACCCGTGACGAAAAATTAAAACTTGTGGAAGCCGTAAAGAAAAATATATCGGAAGAAAAATTACTGATTGTTGGTACCGGTTCGGATTCAATTAAAGAAACAATATCTCTTACAAATAATTGTGCAGAACTTGGAGCAGATTACGCTCTTATATTAACCCCCTCGTTCTATAAATCCGAAATGAAACCGGCGGCATATATTAAATACTTTTTTGCTGTAGCAGATAAATCCAGCATTCCGGTAATCATCTATAACGTTCCTAAATTTACCGGCGTTGATATTGAAGCCGAAACGGTTGCACAGCTTGCTAAACATGATAATATAGTTGGAATAAAAAACAGCACAGAAAATTTAAGGCAGAATGCCGAATTGGTTGAGCAAACACCAAATAATTTTGCAACAATCACCGGCACCGGTTCCGTTTTGTATACAAGTTTAACTGTTGGAGCTGTTGGAGGCATTTTGGCCCTTGCCAATATTGCTCCAAATGAATGTGTTAAAATTCAAACTCTTGTTGCCATGGGAAATCATTCCGAAGCTGTGGAGCTTCAAAAAAGATTATTGCCTGTTAATAAAGCAATTACCGCTAAGTATGGTGTTGCAGGCTTAAAAGCGGCTCTAGATTTTCTTGGTTATTTTGGTGGCGTGCCTCGAGCTCCTCTTTCAGAGCTTCAAAGTATTGATAAAGAGATAATTAAACAGATTCTAGTTGATGCAAAACTGTTGTAATACAGAAATAGTTTTTGGAAAATTAGTAGGAGATTCTTCGCCTCAAAGGGGCGGAGGCTCAGAATTTAAAACGATGGAGAATTTATGTACAATACATTCAAACCTATAAATAGAATTTTAATGGGGCCTGGGCCTGCAAATGTTCACCCAAAAGTTTTGGAAGCATTATCCAAAGCTCCGCTTGGGCATCTCGATCCTCAATTTATTGAGCTGATGGATGATATTAAATCCCTTCTTAGATATACTTTTAATACAGAGAATGAAAACACTTTTGTTCTTAGCGGACCAGGTTCTTTAGGAATGGAAGCTTGCCTGGTAAATTTGATTGAACCGGGGGATAAAGTAGTTATATGTGTTGGAGGTTATTTTGCTAACCGCATGACTCAGATTGTTGAGAAGATTGGGGGAGAGGCGGTAATAGTAAAAGAAACTTGGGGCAGGGCAATTGATCCGCAAAAACTGGAAGATGCACTTAAAGATAATCCGGATACAAAAGTTGTTGCATTCGTTCATGCCGAAACATCAACCGGCGCTTTATCAAATGTAAAATCTCTTTCAGAGATTGCTCATAAGTTTGGTGCTTTGGTAATTGCAGATGTTGTTACATCATTGGGTGCTACAGAAGTTCTAGTTGACGAATGGCAGTTGGATGCTGTTTATTCATGTTCTCAAAAAGGATTGGCCTGCGTTGCCGGAATGTCTCCAATTAGCTTTAGCCCAAAAGCTGCAGATCACATAAAAAACAGAAAGACACCAATTAAAAGCTGGTTCAACGATCTGAATCTTTTACATGGTTATTGGAATGGTGCTGGTAAGCGCGCATACCATCATACTGCGCCAAGTAATCAATATTATGGATTGCACGAAGCACTATTAATATTAAAAGAGGAAGGAATTGAGCACGCATGGCGGCGTCATAAAGAAAACAGCGGCAAGTTAATTTCAAAACTAAAATTGGAATTGAACTTGGAGCCAATTGTTCCAATTGGAGAAAGAATTCCACACCTATTAGCAATTAAAGTACCCGATGGTGTTGACGAGGCAAAAGTTAGAATTGATTTGCTCAATAAGCATAGCCTTGAAATTGGAGCGGGGCTTGGCGAGCTTGCCGGAAAAGTTTGGCGTATTGGTTTAATGGGTTATAACTCAAACGAAAAATTAGTTGATTATTGTGTAAGCTGTTTAAAGGATGTGTTAAAATAAAAATTCTGTGAAGAGATTAAACGGATTAGCACAGAATATATTTGTGGTAATTCGTTTAATCTGTTTGTTGTTATGAATTCAGTACAAAGGTCTCTCCAATCTCTTCAAGTCCAATTTTTATATTATAGTTCGCAGAAGATTTTTTCATCCATTCAATTGCCTCGTTAAAGGGCTCGTTGCTTTGCTTAAATGTTTTTGTGTGAATTGGAATAAAATGCTTAGCACCAATTTCACTTGCCATTTTTAATGCTTCTTCGGGATTGCAATGATTTCGAACCCAAGGATTGTATGCGCCTATTGGCATAATGGCCACATCTATCTGCTCACTCTTTAGGCTTTTAAATTTATCTGTCATTGCAGTATCGCCGCCGAATAAAACTTTTTTACCATTGTAATCAATTACATATGAATTGAAGCTTCGCCCATCTTTCATATATCCGCGTGAACGGTCCTTTTCCCACGGATAGCGCCAGCCAAAATGCTTTACTTCGTTTGCTCTGAATCTTACTCCTTGTACCACTCGTTCATCATTCCAATCCATAACGGTAACAGATTTCCAAGGCAAATCTTCAATTACATCTTTTGTTAAATAGGCAACTATAACATCAATTTGATTTGGAAATTTTTTTGCAAAGAAACGCAATGTTGGATAATCCATATGATCCATATGGGCATGCGAAAGTAGAATAATATCGGGCTTTGGAAATTCATCTGTCTTTAACGCCGGAGGGGTTAAGCGTGTTGGGCCAATGCTTGTTCCAAAGAAATAAACCCCAACTCTTTCAAACAAAACGGGATCTGTTAAAATCCATTTGCCAAACATGTTTATCAAAATAGTTGAATGACCAATCCACGCTAAACTAAGCTGGTCATTCTGCCATAAATGAGGTTCCGGTTTAAAATTTAATTCTACAAGGGGCTTTGCTTCTGTAGATGAAGTGCTTATGAAAGGGGATAAAAATAATCCTCCGGCAGCCAAACTACTTTTCTTAATAAATTCTTTTCTTTTCATGATAGACTAACAATTATGGAGATGAAAAAATTCCCAAATGCTTAGTCAGTTCCAAATCATTAAAGCACTACTTTATTAGATAGTTCATTAGTATCATCTGCTTTAATAGGAAAGTGCTCGGTTAGTATGTTTCCAACTCTTTGAATTCCCCAAATAATACCTTCGGAAAATTTTCCTTTCTTAAAATACTCCTGAATTTCCTCTTTGACCTTTTCCCATGTTTCGTTGCCTACCTTATCGTTTATACCCTGATCTGCCAGAATATAAAACTGACGCTCGCTCAAGAGCATATAAAGAAGAATTCCCGTTTTATCTCGGGTTACGTTCATATTCAATTTATAGAATTCATCTTCGGCAAGTTGGCGCAACAACTTTTTTCTATCTGCAAAAGTTCTTTTTCCCTTTATGCAAATTCTAATTTCTCCGCTTGTAGTTTTTTCACTATTTGTTATCTGCTTCGATATACGAAGGAATTCATCATCGGTAAAAAAATTATAAATCAATTTGTTCATTGCTCACCGCTTTTAATGCAAAGATAATGGTTTTTAGCTTTTGGTTAAAGTAACTATAAATTCTACCCTTAATTTATAAATAATTATCTCAAATGTTGCGAGGCAATTGATTTGAGGAGCATTACGGTTTTATATTTGCCAAAGCATTATTAAAAATTAAGGTGAATAAATGTACAAAGTGGTTCTATTAAGACATGGAGAAAGCCAGTGGAATAAGTTAAATCTTTTTACCGGTTGGACAGATGTGGATCTATCTGAAAAGGGATTGGAAGAAGCTACCCAGGCAGGCAAAACTTTAAAAGCAGAAGGATATTCTTTCGACATAGCATTTACATCGGTATTGAAAAGAGCAATCAGAACTTTGAATATTACTTTGGAAGGTTTAGATATGCTCTGGATTCCAGTTGTAAAATCTTGGAGATTGAACGAAAGACATTACGGCGCGCTTCAGGGTTTGAACAAAGCAGAAACTGCCGAGAAGTATGGAAACGAAAAAGTTAAAATATGGCGCAGAAGCTACGACGTTCCCCCTCCAGCTTTGGAAGAAAATGACGAGCGCTTTCCGGGCAAAGACCGAAGATATGCCGATATGGATAAAAAGGATTTGCCACTAACCGAAAGCTTAAAATTAACAGTTGACCGCTTTTTGCCCTACTGGCACGAGATAATTGCCCCAACAATTAAAAGCGGTAAAAAAGTTATTATTGCCGCTCATGGCAACAGCTTACGCGCATTGGTTAAATATCTAGATAATATTTCGGAAGCCGATATTACGGAATTGAACATTCCAACAGGTGTTCCATTGGTTTACGAATTAGATGCGGATTTAAAGCCAATTAAACACTATTATCTTGGAGATCAGGAAGCTATTAATGCCGCAATTAATGCTGTGGCTAAACAAACTGAAAAGAAATAATGCATTTATGCCCATGATTATTAATTGTGGGCATATTATTCAATTGCATTGGAATAACAAATAATTTTATATTGCATCCACAAAGGAGAAAGAACATAGCAATTTCTACTATCACAAACATTAATAGGATCTTTAACTGATGAAAAAGCTATTATTCGTTTTGTTCTTTCTTACCATCTTTATATCCAATCATTATTCCCAAACGGTTATAGGCAAGTATGGAGGGGAATTTATGCAAATTGGAGCCGGCGGAAGAGCTAGTGGAATGGGAGGCGCTCATACTGCGATTGTTAACGACGTTACCGCAGGATACTGGAACCCGGCAGGTTTAGCAAGAATAAATTATCCTCAAATTTCTTTGATGCACGAAGAGCATTTTGGAAATCTTGTTAACTATAATTACGGCGCCGTTGCAATTCCTTATCAAAACAATATGAGTTTTGGGCTTAGCATTATACGCCTTAGCGTTGATGGCATTCCAGATACACGCAGCGCTCTTTACGATGCTAACGGAGATGGCAAATTAGATATTCATTCGGACCGCCTGGATTATTCTAAGATTACCGAGTTCAATAATACAGATTGGGCTTTCTATTTTTCATTTGCAAAGCGCCACTCCGATGATTTTTATTGGGGAGTTAATGCAAAAATTATTAAAAGGGATATTGCCGAATACAGCGCCTTTGGAATTGGTTTTGACATCGGAGCTTACTATAAACCATTCGAAAGTCTTCACCTGGGTGCAAATATTCAAGATGTAACTACAACGCTTGTTGCCTGGAGTACTGGAAGAAATGAATTAATTACTCCTACTCTTAAAGTTGGCGCCGCTTACGAGCTGTATTTCTTAGGTGGAAGATTTATGCCCGCGTTGGATTTGGATCTTCGATTTGAAAATAGAAAGACCGCATCAACTTTTGCAGTGGGTCCTGTTAGTTTTGATGTTCACACCGGTTTGGAGTATCAATTCAAAAATGTATTTGCAATACGCGCAGGCTTTAGCGAAGTAAAACAGTTTACCGTTGGCGCGGGATTGTTTTTGCCAAAGCTTACAATAGATTATTCCTTTGCCCGTTTTTCTCAATCGGAAACAGACAGACTGCCCGACACTCATAGAATTTCTGTTATGCTAACTATTGAGGAGCCCAAATTTTTAAGAGGCTCCAATTAAGTTTATTACAAGGGGCTTGTGCCCCTTTCCTTTGTTACACCATTTAAAATCTTTTGTTATTTTCGAACTACAAATTCTATTCAATAAAAATATAGGAGTTAATATAAATGCTTAAAATAGGTCAATCTGTTCCGGATATTGAATTCGATTATTTTCAAAATCACGAATTCAAAAGCGGCAAACTTTCCGATTACAAAGGCAAATGGGTTGTGCTTTTATTCTACCCTGCAGATTTTACATTTGTCTGCCCAACGGAATTAGAAGAAGCCGCAGATCATTATTCCGAATTTTTAAAAGAGGACGCAGAAGTTATAAGCGTTAGCACAGATACTAAATTTGCCCACTTTGCTTGGCACGATACTTCAAAGGCTATAGGCAAAATTAAATTTCCTATGGCTGCAGATCCTACTGCCGTTATGTGCAAAACATTTGGAACATACATAGACGAAGTTGGCCTCTCTTTGCGCGGCACTTTTATTATAGACCCCGATGGAGTTGTGAAGATGATTGATATTCACGATAACAGCATTGGGCGCAGTTCTAAAGAAATTTTACGCAGATTAAGAGCAGCATCATATGTTCGTAAAAATCCTAACGAAGTTTGCCCGGCAAGCTGGCAGCCTGGAGATAAAACATTAACTCCCGGTCTCGACTTGGTTGGTAAAATTTAATCTTACTTTCTAAATATGAATAGCGCGGATATATATGAACAAAAATAATCTTGCTGTTTCAAGTCCGCGCCTATTCATCTTTATTAAAACAATTATTTATTCCATTGCTTTATTGCTTCTTGTAAAATGCGCAAGCAGCTTTTCTTCAGTTTATGAATCGGGCTCTCCTTTAAGTTCATCTGTTGCAAAATCCGGTTTAACCCCTCTATCTGTAAATATACCGCAAGGATGGTTTGTTGCCGAGCAAGATGGTTCCTTTGCAGAGGACATTTGGTTAATAAGGGATGACTACAAGGCCTCTATTAAATTTGTTCATTTAAAAATAGATTCACTTACTAAAGAGTCAATCAAAGAAAATGAACTTGCCAGAATGGTTGGCTTTAGCAAAACTTTTAGCCGGCTAAAACTGAATAAAAGTTCCCTGCAATTTGTAAACGAAGAAGAATTTGAAATTGATTATCGTAATTTTTACGCCTACGAATATGCCGATAATTTTAATAACCGCGTTAGAGTGGTTGTGTTTATGTATGGCAATAATTATTACGAATGTATAGCCGTACCTCTTAAAGAAGAGGCCTCTGAAGTTTATAAAGTCCAAAATTCTGCCCTTGCATCTCTCCGATAAAAAGAAAATCTTTACTCATAGGGAAACATTTTGCTTCCCCAAACATCTATAGATATAGAATAAAGAGAATATGGCGTTGAAGGGATCATCCAGCCAAATAATAGAATTTACTTTGGTTTATAACAGAACCAAGTCCAGGCTGTATAACTATGCCCTTAAAATGCTATACGATAAAATGCAGTGCGAAGATATTATTCAGAACATATTCTTAAAATTCTACCAGCATATGGATAGAATTAGAGATAAAGAGAGAATAGATGTTTGGCTATTTACGGCAGTAAGAAACGAAATTTATACTATTTACAGGAACAAGAATATTCATGTTGATAAATACCATGTTCAAGATTCCGATGAAATTGATGTTGAATCGGGCGATAGAATTGAAGAAGCTTACGAAAGCAATGAGATGAGAGAAATTATTATGGAACATTTAAATAGAATGCCCGTAGAGCAAAAGGAAGTTTTTTTGCTTAAAGAATATGGAGAGCTTAGTTATAAAGAAGTTTCGGCTATGCTTCAAATTTCGGAAGATCTTGTAAAAAGCAGACTGTTCAAGGCGAGGAACAAACTAATTCAAAGTATCTCGAAAGTAATATTGTAAAGGGGAGTAAACAATGAAGCGTTTATTATTGGTTATAGTTATTGTTCTAAGTGTAATGTTATCCGCTCAAACAAAAAGTGAACAGAACGGATATATTAAATTATTCTTCGATGGCAAATACCGCGAAGCTATTGGCGCATTAACAAAAATTGAGCCTCTAAAGCGCTCAGCCGAAGAATGGTATTACTTAGCTCAATCCTATAATTCTGTAAAGGAGTTGGAGAACGCTATCGAATCTTTTGAAGCGGCAGTAAAACTGGATTCTATGAATTCCGGTTACAGATTAAATTTTTCGAAAGCATTAAACGTTTATGGAAATACCGAAGGAGCAATTGAAAACCTGATTAAGATTGCTGAAAGAGATCCTTCAAACTCCGCTGCGTTATTCGACCTTGGCACTATTTATCAAAATCAAAAAAAGCATCTGCTTGCAAAAAGCTGCTTCGAAAAACTTGTAGTAATTAATAAGTGGGATTTTCTTAGCCATTATTACCTGGCTCTTTCTACATTCAATTGTAACCCTGCAATTCCGGATTCCACAATAATTCCGCATCACTTATTTCAGTGCATGTTTAATAATCCCCGTTTTGCGCCGGCTTATGAATTGCTGGGAACATATCATATGGTAAGAAAAGAATATAATAAAGCTTCGGTTTATTTCAACAGTATGAATCTATATAGCCCAACAAATCCCGAAGCGTTTTTCAAAACGGGGCTTGCTTACGAAAAATCTAAAAAGCATAAGAACGCAATTGAATGCTATTTAAAAGCAGTTAAGCTGGATTCTACCTCCGCTAACTATTGGTCACACTTGGGGTTTTGCTATTACGTAACCGGAACATTCGACTCGACAGTAATTGCTTATAAAATGGCTGGCAAGTTGAATGAAGATGATCCTACAGTTTTTCAAAATCTTGGTATGGGATATCTCAAAATGGATTCTCTTAGTGCCGCAAGAAACTCATTCGAAATAGCATTAGCCAACTTTGGTATTCTTCAAATGGTTTATATACTCAATCAAATTGGGTATATAGATTTGGTTCAAAAGAACTACGAATCTTCTCAAGAGTATATCGAAAAAGTTTTGGCACTCGAGCCGGAAAACAAAGTAGCACTTTATAACTATGCCCGAATATTTGATGAACAAAAAAAATATTCGCAGGCCTTAAAGCAGTATAAAAAGGTTTTGCCATTTATTAAAGATTACGAAAACATGGCAAAGGAATTTGAATTTACTAAAACAAGAATTAAGCAGATAGAAAAAAGTATTTGAGGAATAAAATGAACGGACAAACAATTACTGAAATGATAGACTTATATTTTGACGGGGAGCTCGAAAAGGGAAAAGAACCTATTCTATTCACTATGCTTTCTACCAATGAGGAAGCAAGAGAATATTTCAAAAAAATGAACAGCTTAAAAGTTCATCTGGATTCGGCAGCCGAAAAATTTCCGGCCGGACTGGATGAAAAGATTTTAAGATCAATAGAAAACATAACAGTGGCAAAAAGTAATTCCATTACATATAAAAAAGTTTTCACAATGGCGGCTTACACATTCACAATTGTATTCCTAACCCTATCAATTTTATTTTATTCAAGAAGTGAAGAATACAAGGTTCAGTTTTACGACTTAACGCGCGAAGTTAAAGAACAGAACCAGCGAATTAACATGCTGCTAAACGCCCTTCCTCAAGTTGAGGTAGAGGGTTCTTATGTAAGAGTAAAAGAGGTAATTGTTACACCAAAAAGCTGAGGTATAAAATGAAAATAAAAATATTAGTTATGATGTTAGCTTGTGCTTATGTATTTGCGCAGCAAAGAGATCAAAAAAGTGAATTTGCTAATGATGCTGTTCAAACCACTATTGCCAATGCAAATGTAAGCACGGATGCTGCTTTGAAAATTCCGCAAACAAAACCGGCTTCTAAAAAAAGCGGTGAACCGCAAGAGTATGCAGACTTGAAGGTAATGCCTTCACCTAAAACATTAATTATGCCTGTTTATCCACAAGTTGCAAAACTTGCCGGAATACAGGGCAAAGTTTATGTTGAAGCAACAATAGATGAAAAGGGAAATGTTGTTGAAACAAAAATATTAAAGAGCGATCACGAATCATTGGAAGCTGCAGCCGTAGATGCAATTAAGAATACAAAATTCAATCCTGGTGTTTCTAAGAGTAATAAAAAAGTAAAAGCTAAAGTTGTGGTTCCTATTGTATTTAAGTTGGAAGGGAATGATGCTGAAGTGGGGAAGAAGACAAAAGATAACTCACTATTGAGCGAAATAAGTTTGACAGCTGCAGTCCCTATAGGTGAACAAGATGCAAACGCAGGCGACGTTGAACCGGACATAGATGCAAATATTCCTTTTGAAAAGGGTCCTGAAATGATAAGGCCGGCAAAGCCAAATTACCCTGACGAGGCAAAAGCTAAGGGTATAACAGGTAAGGCTTTTGTAAAAGTATTGATTGATAAAGAAGGAAATGCTAAAAAGGCAGTTATAATAAAAAGCGATCATTGGATTCTTAGCCAGCCATCAATTGACGCAGCGATGAAAAGTAAATTCAGTCCAGCATTACAAAAGGGAAAACCAGTTTCGGTTTGGGCGGTATTACCATATAAATATACTTTGGAGAAACAAGATATTGACGTTGATGTTAAGACTATAGGAGAAGACTATAAAACAATTGAAAAAGCTAAAGAGGTGATTGAAAATGTGAAAGGTATGAAAGATTTGGAAAAATATTTTCCACAATGGGAAAAAATTAAAGCAAATGCCGAGATTGTTGAGATTAAAGAAAAATATGGAGATGAGTCAGTTCTTATGAAAACTACAGGAGCTAAAGGTGATGTGTATATATTAACAGCTAGAAAAGGGACTAAAGTTTTAACTTTTCTAAGTCCTCAGATTGAAAAGCTGAGAATGCACATCAATAAGCTTATTATAAAAGAAGCAGGTAAATGATCCATTTGTTTTGGAATAGCGGACTTTAGTCCGCTCTTTTTATTTTAAAGAGAAAAGCTTATGCATTGCAATTCTTTTGTTCAATTTACATTTTGCCTTTGGATGTTAAAGCGGTGTAACATATTTTCGCATCACCCAAAAAAAGAATATTTAATAATTCCGGAGGACGGTAAATGAAACATGTAAAAACTCTTATACTTTTTGTACTGGTTTTAGTAATTGGAACAAGCAGTTTAAGTATAGCTCAAAAGAAAGATAAATCTCCAATGCCTGTTGGAGGAATGGAAGCAGTTGCAAAAAAAGTAGTTTATCCGGATGAAATTAAGGGTAAAAATATAAAAGGGGATGTTCAAGTAATGGTAACTTGCGATTCTACAGGAGCAATTATAGCTACCAGTATTTTCAAAGCATTACATCCGGCATGCGATTCGGCAGCTATTAAAGCTGTTCGTTCAGTAAAATTCAAACCGGGCGAAAAGAATGGAGTAAAAGCTAAAAAGAAAGTAATAATTCCAATTAGCTTCTAAAAGATTATTTAAGGCTGTTTCAAAAGTAATTATTTATTAAAGAATCTTTCCGTTAATAGCGCTGATTAAGCAGTTTTCTACGGATTATATTTTTTGATAAGTTACCTTTGAGGCAGCCTCATTTTTTTGCTCAATTGCTAAATAGAAGCTACCTATCTAACTTTACCACGCAAAAAATCCGGTTAAATGAAAATCAATTCTCAAAATAATATTTACGGCGCTTTTGAATTAAAAAAAAATTACGGAAGAAACTATACAATAGGTGTCTCTGCCGCAATTGTGATGCATCTAATAATCTTTATTGCATTTGTTTTGTTATTTCCCAACCAAGAAGAGAACAACAGTGTAAAGGAAAAACTTTCAATAATTACATATGTAGATCTCGGGCCTCCACCATCAATAATTCCAAATGAAGTATTAATTCCGGCACCGGCAAAGCCAACATTCGGAACAATTAAGATTGCTAAAAAGGGGGAAGAGGTAATGGATTTTGAAATTCCAAAAGATTCCAAACCGGTTGGCAATGTTGTAGTAGAGGCCTCAAAGCCGGTAGAAAAAAAGCCAATTCCTATTGATGAAACCTATTACGTTGCCGTTGATGTTATGCCCGAACCCTTTGGGGGAATGGAAGCTTTGCAAAAAAAAGTTAACTATCCCGCTAAAGCAAAAGAAGAAAGTATTGTGGGTAAAGTATTTGTTAAGGCATTTATAAATGAATTGGGTGAAGTTGCAAGGACCGAAATAGTAAAAGGTTTAGGATACGGATGCGACGAAGAGGCGGATTGGGCTGTAAAGAGTACCAGATTTAAACCGGGTAAAAAAAATGGAAAGAATGTTAGAGTGCAGTTAACAATTCCCCTAACATTCCGTCCTATTTAAATGTGTATTTAAACTCTATCCTATAGAAAATTCTAATTAAGAAATTACTATTCTCCCATTTCAATTCTATATTTAACACCGGCACTAATCCATCTGCCAGGTAATGGCACACCAACAACATCGTAATTAGAATTATTAAAAACATTACTGGCTCTTATAAAAACATCTATGGAATTGAACGAAGCAGAAATTTGGGAATCCACAATAAAGTTTTTGTTATAATTCTCTCTCTCTTCGTAGCGAATAATCCAAGTCTGGTTCAAACTAAATGGCAGATTATGATTAATATTTGCCACTATTTGGTTTTTCAAATGATCCAGCAAATATTTCGATTCGAAATTCCCGGTCTTTCTATTTGATGATAGGAAAGTATAGCTGATATTAAAACTGTTGATAAAAAATTCTTCAAACAGATTTTTAGTTTTCAATTCCAAATTTATTTCCAGGCCGGTTGTGTTTAAGTCTGCAACATTTTCAACTATCCATGGTTCATTCTTATTACGTCTTACCCAATCAACTAAATCTTTTCCCTCTTTAACAAAATAACTTGCACTAGCTTTGTAAAAAGTATTGTTGTAGCTAACTCCAAGTTCGTAGTTGGTAGTTTGTTCGTAAACCAAATTAGGGTTTCCCATATTAGCAGGAGATTTATAATACAACTCCGTAAATGTTGGCATTCTAAAAGCCTTGCCAACGGATGCAAATAGATTCAAATTATCAATTGGTCTGTAACTTATATCAAATCCGGGCCAAAGTTTCCAACCAATAGAGGAATAGTTGTAAGCAAAAAATCCTGCCGACATTGATAGATTGCTAAAGGGTTCATAATAATGCTCGGCAAATATTCCTCCACGGTTTCTATTGTGGCTGCCAAGATTGGAGCTGTTTATTTCCTCTTTACTGAATTCACCACCCAACGAAGTAGTGCCTAATGATGAAGCAAACGAAATTTCAATTTCACCGCCGTAACTTTTGTTGAAGTGTATATTGCGGTACCAATCCGGACGAGTATTATCCAAGCGGTAATCGTCGTAGTTATTCCTATAATAAAGTTTAGGAGTTACTTTAAACGATTCAAAATTTAGTTGCGCGTTTAAGTTTGCAAAGCGGGTAATAGTTCTCTCCCATTGAAAAGGAAATCTATCGGAATAAAAACTGTTTGCCCCAAATTTTTTATCTGTGTAGCCAAAAAGAAAATTTAGTTGATGTTTATTGATAGACAAACTTTGCATTAAAGAAAAATTAGTCATATCAAAATTTGTATAGGGCTTATATCCGTCACTCTTTTTTTTAGAAAATGTTATTGTGCTTGTAAGATCGGATATTGGTAATGTTCCGCTTAAGTTGGCTTCCAAAAGTCCATAATTTCCTCCAAGCAAAGATGCGTTTAAAGATCTGGATTTTTCTTTTTTAGTTATAACATTAATAGCTCCGCTGAAAGCATTTGCGCCAAATGCTCTGGCTCCTTGTCCCTTTAATACTTCTATCTTTTGGATGCTTTCAAGCGAAATGGGCAAGTTCAAATTATGATGCCCGGTTTGAGGGTCAATAAGTTTTACCCCATCAATCATAACCAATGTTTGTTCAAACGATCCTCCGCGGATTGAAACATCTGCCTGAACACCTTCAATTCCTCGAGCTCGCAAATCTACACCCGCAACATATTTTAATAGATCCTGAAAATTATTTACAGGCATTCTTTTAATATCGCTAAGTTGAAAAACGCTTATTGATCTTGAAAGTGTGGAAATGGAAACCGGAGAGCGCCCCGCGGTAACAACAACTTCTTTCATGTTATATGTTTTTTCTGTTTGGGCAATTCCATTTGAAAATAAAGCTAAACCAAGTATTGCTGTGTAAAATAATTTTGTCATTCATTCTCCAATTTTGGGCAAAAAAAAAGGCCCTTCATAATTGAAGGGCCTTTCTTGTGATGTCAAAAAAACTTTTTTTAAGAAAGAGCTAGATTATAGACTCATAACATCTGAGTATATAATAAAGGCCATTAACAGAAGTAAAATTACAAAACCTACATTCTGAATTGCAACTTTTACTTTTATTGGAAGCTCTTTTTTTATTAATCCTTCAATTAGGATAATTACAAAATGACCTCCATCCAAAACCGGAAATGGAAGAATATTTATTATTGCCAGGCTTAAGCTAAGCATTGCAAGAAATTGCAAAAAGGAAACAATACCAGTATCGGCAGATTTAACAGCGAACTGTGCAATTTTAACCGGGCCGCCAAATGCTTTATCGAATGCGGTTTTGCCTGTAATTACACTTTTAAGGGTAGAGAACGTGAGTATTGTATATTGCTTGATATTAAAAATTGCTTGCGAAAAGGATTCGAATAAAGACATTGAATATTTGGTAGACTTGCCTTGATACTCTAAACCATGCTGAATTCCAATCATTCCCTCAATGCTAGGCTTTACATCAATATTAAGTGTGTCTTTACCACGTAATAACACCATCTGAACAACTTGGTTCTTATTTCCGCTGATTATTTCATTAATCTTTTGCGACTCGTTAATTTGTTGGTTGTTTATAGAAATTATGTAGTCGCCATCTTTTATGCCTGCTTCTTCTGCCGGTGAATTATTTACAACAATGCTAATTATTGGTTTTGCAGGATAGGGGAAGATGAAGAAATTTTGTGGATTATTTTCTAAATGTTCTTTTATTGCTTTTCTTGAAATGTTAAGAGTTGTATCCAGGTTATTTCGATTAATATTTACTTTTAATGTACTAGAGGAATTATCGAATAGAAAAGCTTTGGCAATTTCATCAAAACTGTTAACCGCATTTCCATTTATGCTGTTTATTTTATCCAAAGATTTAAAACCAAGTTTTTCGGCCGTTCCCCCTTTTTCTATATAATTGATTGTAGTAGAGTTAACAATTTCTTTCTCTTGAAAAAAGTTAATTCCCCATAAGATTAGAATTGTCAGGAGAAAATTCATGCCTACGCCGGCAGTAATAACAAAAAGTTTTGCAATTGTAGATTTAGCCCGGAATTCATAAGGCTTTGGTTCTTCGGCAACAAACTTAGTATCTATAGTCTCATCAATCATACCGGCAATTTTAACATAACCGCCTAGTGGAAGAAGACATAAACGGTAATCTGTATTTCCTTCTCCATCCCAATCTTTTGGCAAATCGCCCCAGCTAAAACCGCTTAGCTTATTCCAGCCAAACAATCTTTTGCCAAAACCAATTGCAAAGATGTCTACCCGCATTTTAGAAATTTTAGCCGCTGCAAAATGTCCAAACTCATGAACAAAAACTAGAATTGCGACTGTTATAATGAAGAAGAAAATATAATCCATAAAACCTGCTTATTTATAAAATTTTTTTAAATAGTTCCTAGTTAACAAATCTACTTCAAAAACTGTTTCCAAATCTATAGCCTTATGATTAGGAATATTTTCTAAAGCTTCTTTAATTAAAGAAGAAATTTGAGTGAACTTTATTTTGCCTTTCAAAAAGCTTTCAACTGCAACCTCATTTGCCGCATTTAAAACGCATGCAGCAGTCCCCCCTTCTTCAATTACACTATAAGCAATTTTAAGACACTCAAATTTATCAAAATCGGGCTCAAAAAAAGAAAGTGAGGCAATATTTTTAAAATTAGTTTTAACCCCGGTGTAATTAAACCTATCGGGGTAGGAAAGGGCATAAATAATTGGGAGCTTCATGTCCGGTGTACTTAACTGAGCTTTTATCGATCCGTCTATAAACTCCACCATTGAATGAATGATTGATTGAGGATGAACAACAACCTCAATTTTATCTTTAGGCAGCCTAAAAAGCCAAAAAGCCTCAATCACCTCTAACCCTTTATTCATCATGCTAGCGGAATCGATGGTAATTTTATTACCCATCTTCCAGTTGGGATGATTCAAAGCTTCGGCAACTGTTACTTGGCTTAGCTCATGTTTACTTTTGTTTAAAAATGGACCGCCGCTTGCAGTAAGAATTAATTTATGAATCTCTTTGTGGCTTTCACCATTTAGGCATTGAAAAATTGCGCTGTGTTCGGAGTCGACCGGGATCAATTCGGAATTATACTTTTGACATAGCTCAACAATTAATTCTCCGGCAACCACTAAGGTTTCCTTATTAGCAAGCGCAATTCGCTTACCAAGTTTAATAGCTTCAATTGTTGGAGCTAAACCGGCAAAGCCAACAAGGGCAGTTACAAGAATATCGTAATTATCTCGTTTAGATATTTCTACTAATCCATCTTTACCCGTTAGAATTTCGCAATCCGATGATACTCTTTTTTCTAATTCATCTGCTTTTGCTTTATCAACAACAACAACGCACTTAGGCTTAAATTCATTAATCTGCTCCAGCAATAGTTTAGTGTTTACGTTAGTAGTAAGAGCAACAACCTCGAATTTTTCTTTGAAGTTACGCACAATTTCGAGAGTGCTAACACCTATTGAACCTGTTGAGCCAAGAATTACAAGCTTTTTCATTTATTAACCAATAAACCTATGCGAAAGAGCTAAAAGAAAATTAATTAACACCATTATACTAATTGCAAAATTTACTTTATAGAGTTTCCATAAATTTTTGTAACCCTCTTCCGAAATAGAAGAGTTAGATTCCAAATCTTCACCAATTGCATTCCTTAATTTTTTTGCGGTAGGAATAACAACAGCCCCAATTAGTATTAATATAACTACCATAATAATTTGTTTAGTACTAAGCCAATGATTAGCAGTCATTTGAAAATAACTTCTGTCGGTCATATCTACTAATACAATACCGGTAAAGAGAATTCCAATTGACCCAATCATTCCCAATAGATTAGCCATAGTTAAATACAAATGAATAAACTTTCTCTCTCCGGCTTTATTCTTATTAAGAGAAATTGTTTTTTTCAAAATTGGGTCTGCAATAAAACTTACCAACCAAATTCCGGCAAATAAAATGTGCAGTGCTAATAAAGTAAAGTAATACATTTTGTTCCTTTCAAGTAATTCAAAGTTATTAATAATTAATCTAGTTAGCCAATGTTTTCAAGTTAATGCTTGTGCAATAACCATTACACCATTAAAAACCAATTATTCAATAACATAGTTCACCATATTCCATATAATAGCTTCGAGTTCATTACTTAATATAACGGCAAATACAAAAATGAATTTAATTATTGCCATTAAGTCTATTAACTGTTTGATTGTATTGACTAATTAAACTGCTCATTACATCCTTAACATCAATAATTTCTTTTATCATTCCGCTTCCTTGCCCGGCTTCCATCATTCCTTCATCAATATCGCCTTCAAATATTCCCAGCATTTCTCTTTTACTGCCTAACAAATTTTTGAGAGCTTCTTCATCGGCGCCCCTTTGTTCGGCATTTAATACCATTTGGCTAAATTTATTTTTTAATTGCCTAACTAAACCAATCTTTTTAAAAATTAGAGTTGTAGAGTTATCACTTGCCTCTGCAATAGCTTTTTTATAATTGTCGTGAGCGCTGGATTCCGTTGTTGCTGCAAAGCGGGTTCCTATTTGAACGCCTTGGGCTCCAAGAGCAAAGGCTGCTGCAATTCCTCTTCCGTCTGTAATTCCACCGGCGGCAATTACAGGAATGTTTAATGAATCTGCCAGCATAGGAATTAAACACAATGTGGTAATTTCGTCGGCGCCATTGTGTCCGCCAGCTTCAACTCCTTCACCAACAATAGCGTCACATCCAACACTTTGGGCTTTCAATGCAAATTTCAAACTTGGTACAACATGTATGACAATCATATCATTATTCTTAAACTGCTCAATATATTTTCCAGGATGCCCGGCGGAACTAAATACAATTTTAATTTTTTCATCAATCATTACATCAATAAGATCTTGAACATCTTTTCGAAGAAGTGGAAGGTTAATACCAAATGGTTTTGAGGTTGCCATCTTACATTTTTGAATATGCTCTCTTAACAGATCCGGCTTCATTGAACCGGCCCCAATTAACCCTAATCCTCCATTGTTCGAAACAGCCGAAGCCAATTTCCATCCGCTTACCCAAACCATGCCCGCTTGAATTATAGGATATTCTATTCCAAACAGGTTGGTAATTCTATTGTTGATATGCATAACAAACCTTATCTTATTCTAAAATTGATTAATAGCAAAATAGATAGATGTAAAGATAAAGTGCAAAGTGATTACTTATTAGTAAACATTAATTTGTTATACATTGGCCTATTAATTAAATTCGCAAAACAAAAAAATGTTAAAGGATCTATTTGAGGGCGGTTATACCTGCAGCTGGATTTGGCACAAGATTAAAACCACACACATTCTCAATTCCAAAAGTACTTTTGAATGTTGGCGGTAAACCAATACTTGGACATATAATAGACAAGGTTGTTTCGCAGGATATTAACAAGGCAACTTTTGTTGTTGGATATCTTGGCGAAAAGATAGTTGAATATGTTAAAAGCAATTATCCAAATCTTCAAGCTAGTTTTGTTACTCAAGAAATTGCACTCGGTTTAGGTCATGCAATTCATGTTGCCGCTCCAACTTTCGATAATGAAGAAATATTTATAATACTTGGCGATACTGTTTTTGATGTTAATCTCAAAGATGTTTTTAATGGCAGGGTAAGTTCGTTAGGCGTAAAAACTGTAGAAGATCCATCCCGCTTTGGCGTTGCAGTTTGCGAAGAGGGAAGAATAAAAAAGTTAATTGAAAAGCCTGCAACATTAGTTTCAAAATTGGCTCTTGTTGGTTTATATTATATCAAAGATGCAAAGATGCTCACATCCTGTATTCAAGAGCTTTTTGATAAGGATATAAAAACAAAAGGGGAGTATCAGCTTACAGACGCACTTCAGTTGATGATAGAAAAAGGGGAGCAATTTTCAACTTTTCAAGTAGAAGGCTGGTACGATTGCGGTAAAAGTGAAACTCTTCTTTCAACAAATCAGTTCTTACTTACACGTAATGGAACAAACAGAACAATTGAAGGTAATGTAATTATAGATCCAGTCTTTATATCTAATAAAGCTGTTGTGAGAAATTCCGTTATTGGTCCATTTACAACAATTAGTGAAAACTGTGTGGTAAATGAATCTTTAATTAGGAACTCCATTTTAAGTCCTGGCTCTAAAGTTGAGAAGGCTATGCTCGATAATTCAATAATTGGGAATAGTGCTGTAATAAAGGGAAGCTATAAAAAATTAAATGCTGGCGATTCATCCGAAATAGAATTTTATTAATCAAACTAGAGGTATAAATGTCTTACTTATTCACATCAGAATCAGTCTCCGAAGGGCATCCAGATAAAGTATGTGATGCAATTTCCGATGGTGTTTTAGATGCAATATTCAAACAAGATCCTAATGCTCGTGTAGCTTGCGAAACTATGGTTACAACCGGGTTGGTAGTTGTAGCTGGTGAAGTTACTACTTCTGCATATATTGATGTTCAAGATGTTGTTAGAAAAACAATTAAAAATATTGGTTACACAAAAGCAGAATATAAATTCGATTCCGATTCATGCGGTATATTAAATGCTATTCATTCCCAGTCTCCAGATATTGCAATGGGTGTTGATAAAGGAGGAGCAGGAGATCAGGGTATTATGTTTGGATATGCTTGCGACCAGACTCCCGAATTAATGCCAATGCCAATTATGTATGCTCACAAATTGGTTAAGAGATTAGCAGATATTAGAAAAAAGAATTTGAAGTTGATGCCATACTTACGTCCCGATGCAAAATCTCAGGTAACTGTTGAATATGATAACAACAACGTTCCAATTCGTGTTGATGCAGTTGTAATTTCTACTCAGCACGATCCAAAAGTTTCTCAAAAGAAAATTAAAGAAGATGTAATTAAGCATGTAATAAATAAAATAATTCCCGAAAAGTATTTAGATAAGAACACCAAATACTATGTTAATCCAACCGGAAGATTTGAAATTGGCGGACCACACGGAGACAGTGGATTAACCGGAAGAAAAATTATTGTAGATAGTTACGGCGGATGGGCTCCTCATGGCGGCGGCGCTTTCAGCGGTAAAGATCCATCTAAAGTAGATAGAAGCGCTACATATGCAGCACGTCATATTGCAAAGAATGTTGTTGCAGCTAAACTTGCAAAGGAATGTTTGGTGCAGGTTGCATATGCAATTGGTGTTGCTCAACCTGTATCGGTTTATGTTAATACCAACGGCACAGGAGTATTGCCGGACGGATTACTTGGTGAATTCATAAACAGAGAAGTTGACCTTACACCAAAGGGAATTATTGAAAGGTTGAAATTGCGCAGACCTATTTACCAAAAGACATCTGCATACGGCCACTTTGGAAGAAACGATAAAGATTTTACTTGGGAACAACTTGACCTAGTTCCGATGTTTAAAAAATTAGTGAAATAAAAAAGGAAAGTATAATGAGCAACGCAACAGCAACAATTAACTATAAAGTAAAAGATATATCACTTGCAGAGTGGGGTCGCAAAGAAATTCAGCTGGCAGAAGCAGAAATGCCCGGATTAATGTCCTTAAGAAAACAATATGGAAAAATTAAGCCATTAAAGAATGCAAGAATTGCCGGTTGTCTTCATATGACAATTCAAACAGCTGTATTAATTGAAACACTTATTGAACTTGGTGCAGATGTTCAATGGTCTTCGTGCAACATATTCTCAACACAAGATCATGCGGCTGCAGCTATTGCCGCTGCCGGTATTCCGGTATTTGCCTGGAAAGGAATGAACCTTGAAGAATTTGACTGGTGCATCGAGCAGACATTATTCTTTGGTGAAGATAAAAAACCATTGAATATGATTCTTGATGATGGTGGAGATTTAACCAATATGGTTTTAGATAAATTTCCGGAACTGGTAAAAGATATTAAAGGTATTTCGGAAGAAACCACAACAGGTGTTCACCGTTTATACGAAAGAGTTGAAAAGGGAACTCTCCCAATGCCTGCATTCAATGTTAACGATTCAGTTACCAAATCTAAATTCGATAACAAATATGGCTGCCGCGAATCTTTAGTTGATGCAATTCGCAGAGCTACAGATTTAATGATGGCAGGTAAAGTTGCAGTAGTTGCTGGTTATGGCGATGTTGGTAAAGGTTCTGCACAATCTTTAAGAAGCGCAGGTGTTAGAGTTATTGTAACTGAGATTGATCCTATTTGCGCATTGCAGGCAGCTATGGATGGTTACGAAGTTAAAAAACTTTCTAATGCAATTCCTCGTGCGGATATAATTGTAACTGCAACAGGAAATGTTGATATTATTACCGAACAGCATTTTAGATTAATGAAAGACAAAGCTGTTGTTTGCAACATAGGTCACTTTGATAACGAAATTGATATGGCCTGGTTAAATGAAAATTATGGCAACACAAAAGATATTATTAAACCTCAAGTAGATAAATATACAATTGATGGTAAAGACATTTTAGTTTTAGCCGAAGGACGTTTAGTAAATCTTGGCTGCGCTACAGGTCATCCTTCATTTGTAATGTCGAATTCATTTACTAATCAGGTTTTGGCTCAATTGGAATTATGGAACCATTCCGATAAGTATGAAAATAAAGTTTATATGCTTCCAAAACATCTTGATGAGCAAGTTGCACGTCTTCATCTTGATAAAATTGGAGTAGAACTTGATGTCCTTAGTGAAAAGCAAGCCAACTACATTGGTGTTAAGGTAGAAGGACCATATAAGGCAGATTATTATAGATATTAATATGTTCTGATATTAAGATTAAAAAGGCCTCGAGTTTAGAGGCCTTTTTTTTACATCCTTTGGAAGTCCGGCTTCTCTTCCTTCTTAATAAGCAAAGAAAAAAGAGTATCAATAAGTACATGAATATCGGAAGGCTTGGTAATGTATGCGTCGCAACCTGCATCCATAGCATTTATTCTGTCTTTATAAAATGCATGTGCGGTGTAAACAACAACAGGAATATGTTTCGTTTCTTCCGAGCTTTTTAATTCTTTTGTAATTTCCAATCCATTCTTGTTCCCCTTTATGGAAATGTCCATTATAATTAAGTCGTAACTATTCTTCGAAAAAAGTTCGTAGAACGAATCTGATGAATCGCAAATTTGGTAATCGAAATATTTCTTCATCAAGTATTGAAGAAATTTTTGATTATCGAAATCGTCTTCTACAATTAGTATTCTAAATTTTTCTTGTGGGGAGTTCCCCATCTTTCTTCTCCATTTAGAATAATAGTAAACTTAGAACCAACATCGGGCTGGCTGGTAACTTTAATACTAGCCTTGTTTAATTCTACAAAACTTTTTACAATTGCTAAACCAAGACCGGTTCCCTCATATCTTCTGGAATATCCCATTTCCTCCTGAGTAAACGGTGTAAAAAGTTTATCTATAAACTCTTTAGACATTCCCTTGCCGGTATCAAGAATATCAACACAATAATTATTGTCCTCTTCGTAAAATCTGATTTCAATTGTGCCTTCGTTTGTATATTTAATTGCGTTGTCTATTAAATTAACAAACACCTGCGAAATAGAATAATGATCGCAGCTTAATAAGATTGAATCGTTTAGCAAGTTGTTATAAAGTAATTTAAGCCCTTTTTCTTCTGCAAAATTTTGGAATTCGAAATAGAGGGTTCTTAGCAAGGCGGATATGTCAACTTTCTCAAGCCTAATTTCGTATTTACCGGTTTGAATTTGCGACATATTAAGAAGTAAGTCGAAAGTACGGTACAATCTTTTGCTATTGTTTTTAATTGATCTTAGAATTTGAACAACTCCCTCGGAATCGGAAACTTTTAATTCTTCATTTAGCAAATCGGAATATCCAACAATAACATTTAATGGAGAGCGAATTTCGTGAGATATTTGAGCTAAGAAATATTCTTTTAATTTTTTCGATTCATCCGCCTTTATTAGAGCACTCTTTAATTCATTCTCGGTCTTTTTTAAATCTGTTATATCGCGCCCATAAGCCTGGCAAATTTTAAACTTTGGTACACCCACAATCATAAATTGGTAAAAGCTTTTTTCAATTAGGCAAGTATTTAATGTTGTAGAAGCCCCATTTATTAAATCAGCCAGATTATAATCTTTAGTAAATGGAAGAATATTATTAACGTGTTCACCCACAAGAAGCTTGTAGGGAAAAGTTTTATGTGCAGAATTATTTGCTAGGATTATTATACCGGATTCATCGAACCTAAAAATTGGATCGGGAGACAATGAGGCAAATAGAGCCATTAGTTCGGCTTGCTGCAGTTTTAAACTTTCTTCTTCGGCCAAATGTTTTTTTCGCATCGGTAATATTACATACCGGTAATAAATCAATATTACTATTAGTGCTACTATAAGCATTAAAAACGAAAGTAACACCGGATTTTCAAGGCTTAACAGGGAATCTGATTTGATCGTCTCTAACGATCGAAAAGTAGAGTCCAATGCCCGCTTGGAAGAAACTTGTAAAAATAAAATACTCAATTGCATTTTTTACACCAAAAAGAATAAGTGAGTGTTTGATAATTGAAGCAAAAAGGTAAAACATAAGTGCTATTAAAAATAAATCGAAGTTCCCTTTTAAAGTAAAATCAACTATCAGATCTTTCATTATAAGTACAATTAAAAACATGTAATAGAATAGAATAAAAACATATTCTAACTGCCATGGAATATAATTGAAAAGACTCCAAACGATTGGCAACAACAAAATAATGTATAAAAGGAAAATAGAAAAATCTTCTTTTTTGAAGCTAGGCTTTTTAAGCAACGAGCAAACTAAAAGAGAATGTAGAAGTGCACCCCAGTATGGAGACAGCGCATACTTAAAGAAGGTAACAGATGCCAGTCTTATAGGATCTATTAAAGCAAGAATTAAAAAGAACAAAAAATACTTTCTTTTAAAATGTCTTATTGGAGGAAAAAACCAAATTGGAATTGTATACATCAATAATACTTTAAGCATAGTCTAGTTCCAGCAATATGGAGGACAAGGCAATACTCCTTCTAAAACAATGTCTCCGCTGGATAAAGATAAAACGGTTGCTCTTCTTTCGAATAGAACTACTCTCGAGGCGGTTTTATTTAAAAATTCATTTAGTACTTCTTTACTCACAAGAAACATAACTTCTTTTTCATTTACAAATTCGCTAATGCTATTTAGAATTGTCCTATTATCATTTGCAATTAGTGCCTTGTTCGATTTAATTGTTAAATAAGCATAGCTTTTAACAGACATCAAAGCTTTCTTTAATTCTTCTTTGTCCATTTCTACAGAGCTAATTACATTTCCAAATAGAATTTTTGCTTCGGATTGAGTATATAATTTGCCAACAATGCCAAACTTTCCCTGAGCATAAGTATCAACTGAAAACATTAATAGTAGAATACCTATTACAAAAATGAAAAATCCATTTTTCATTTCACACTCCCTATTAGTTTTGTATAGAGAAAAGCACTTTACTAAACTCTTACACATTCTAAATATATAGACTTTTTGAAATTATAGCGAGTAAATTTTTATTGGAACCTTCCGGCAATTACAGAATTGCAATTTTGGCAAATGTTATCAACCATTCTATTGAAATTAATTGAATGCCAATGGCGTTCTATAAGCTTTACAGAACAATTTGGACAGAATGTGGATTGAGCTTCGGTGCTGTGGATATTTCCAACATAACAGTATTTTAGTCCCATGCTAAGAGCAATTTTACGAGCATTAAGAACAGTATTTGATGGAGTACTGCTAACATTTACCATCTTAAAATCGGGATGGAATGTGGTAAAGTGGAGAGGGACTTCATCGCCAAGATTTGTTAGAATCCAATTGCACATTTGTTTAGTTTCTTCTTCAGAATCATTTTCACCGGGAATTAGCAACGTAGTAATTTCTAACCATATGCCGGTTTCTTTTTTTAACCAAACAAGTGTATCTAAAATATTATCAAGATGCGAAAAAGTTAATTTGTGATAAAACCTTTCCGAAAAAGCTTTCAGATCAACATTAGCAGCATTAATATTCTTGAATACTTCTTTACGAGCTTCTTTATCAATATACCCTGCGGTAACCATAACAGTATTAATTTTTTCTTCCTTGGCCAGCTCCGAAATATCCATAACATACTCGCCAAAAATAACCGGATCGTTATAAGTAAATGCAATGGATGGTATATTATGCTTTTTTGCTAAAGCAATTACATAGTCCGGTTCGGCAAACAATGCGCGTTCGTAATTTTGCTTAGCTTTGCTAATAGACCAGTTTTGACAAAATTTACATCCAAGATTACATCCCGAAGTACCAAAGCTTAAAATTTCGGTTCCAGGTAAAAAATGATTGAGAGGTTTTTTTTCAATTGGGTCAATAGCAAAGCCGGTTGGCCTTCCGTACCCGGTAGAATATAACTTGCCATCAATGTTTTGTCTAATAAAACAAAAGCCGGCTTGTCCTTGCCCAATTGTGCAATATCTTGGGCAAAGTGTGCAAAGTAGTTTTCCATTACTTGCCTCTTTCCACCACTTTGCCAAATAATATTTCTCTTCGTGCTTAATCATATTTTTGTAAGGCAGCAATATCAAAAAATCATTTCTAAATTAATTCAAAACGTGTCCAGCTTTTTCGGCTAGTTTCTGTAAAAGGAGCGCTGGCAGAATAAATTACAAAATCACCTTCTTTTATAAATCCTTTCTCAATTAAAATTCCACTTGAATTATTTATCGATTTATCTTCTTCGGTAATATCTTTTAAGAAAAAGGGTTTTATTCCCCAATACAAATTCAAAGCGTTAAGTGTATCGAACTTATCCGAGAAAGCATAGATTGGAGAATTAGGACGAAACTTTGCAATAGTTCTTGCCTTTTTTCCATAATGGGTAAAAATTACCAAAGCCGATGCATTTAATTGTGAAGACATAGACACAATTGCCCTTCCGGTAGCATCAAATATATTATCATTTAAATCATGTGGGACTTCATAATCAATTTTATGGCGGAATGAGGATTGAGCCTCGGCAGTTAACAAAATATTATTCATAATTTTTACAGCTTCAATTGCATGGCTTCCTACAGAAGTTTCTCCGCTTAGCATAACAACATCGGTTCCATCGAATACTGCATTAGCAATATCGGAAGCTTCGGCTCGTGTTGGAATTGGATTATGAATCATTGATTCAAGCATTTGAGTAGCTGTTATAACAAGCTTTCCAATTGCGTTACATTTTCTAATTATTCTTTTTTGAACAATAGGAACAATTTGCGGCGCAAGTTCAACACCCAAATCTCCCCGGGCAATCATAATTCCATCTGCTTCTTCCAAAATAGAATCAAAATTTTCAACAGCTTCCGGCTTTTCTATTTTTGCTATAATGCTTTTCGAAATTCCTTTCTTCTTCAACCAATCCTTAAGAGATTTTATATCATCTGCCGAACGAACAAAAGATAATGCTATAAAATCTACTCGGTGCTTTAATGCAAATTCAAGGTTTGTGTAATCCTTTTCGGTAATTGAGGAAGTGCTTAAATTCATTCCCGGAAGATTCATTCCCTTTTTCGGTTTTAAAACTCCTCCTTCAATAATTTTGCATATAACTGAATTCTCTTTTAATTCGGTTACTTTTAAGTTTATCAACCCGTCATCAACTAAAATTGTATTGCCAAGCTCGGCATCTTTGTGCAATTGCTTATAACTGGTCGAAATTTTTTGCGCTGTTCCAACAACATCATCAACTGTAATTTCAATTAGGTCGTTGGTTTTAATTTCTATTGAAGGCTGGCATAATTCACCAATTCTAATTTTTGGTCCCTGCAGATCTATTAGAATTGGAATTGGTAAAGATTTGCGTACGCATATTTCGTTAATAAGATTGAATACATGCTCAAAGTACTGCAAATTGCCATGCGAAAAATTCAACCTGAATGCATCGCATCCGGCATCAATTATCTCTTCTAACTTTTCTGTAGTGTCTATTGCTGGTCCTACTGTTGCAAGAATTTTAGTTTTAGCAAAAATTTTATTCACTTTTTCTTTTTTCCTTTTGCGGATTTTTGTTCCGATTTGTTATTTGAATTGTTGTTATTCTTCTTAGGAGTTTCCGGTTTTAATCTTTTTCTCATAGAAGTTAATTCTTTTTCCACTTCACCAAACACTGTATTCGGCTGCCACTTTCCGTTCGATAATTTTTTACCGGCCGTAAATCCCATTAATAATTCAATTGCTTCTTCAACTTTACTTACCGCGTAAATATGAAATTTCTTTTCCTTAACGGCATTTATCACTTCGTCGTTAAGCATCAGATCTTTTACATTCTGATGAGGAATAACAACTCCATGTTTTCCACTCAAGCCTCTTGCCCGGCATGTTTCAAAAAAGCCTTCAATTTTTTCGTTAACACCACCAATAGGTTGAATCTCTCCCTTTTGGTTTACAGAACCAGTTATTGCAAAAGATTGCTTAATAGGAATTTTTGTAATTGCTGAAATTAGTGCAACAATTTCTGTTATTGATGCGCTGTCTCCATCAATCATTCCATAGCCCTGCTCAAAAACCAAACTTGCAGTAAATGATAGTGGATTCTTCCAACCAAAGTTTTCGCGGAAGTAGCCGGTGATAATTAATACTCCCTTGTTGTGAGTGTTTCCGCTTAAGCCCGCTTCTCGTTCAACATTTATAATGTTTCCGTTTCCTAAAGAAACACTTGCAGTAATTCTTGTAGGCTTTCCAAATGCAAATTGACCGCTTTCATAAACTGCTAAACCGTTAATTGTACCAACACGATCTCCGTCGGTATCAATTAATATTGTCCCCTCCTTAATCATGTCTGTAACTTTTGTTTCGTATAAGCCGTGCCTTTCTTTTGCAGCATCAAATGCATGGTTAACGTGATATGAGGTTACAACTTTTTCTCCATTATCTTTTGCCCAAAAGCAGGCTTCTCTAACAATATCTCCAATGTAGGCAAATCTTGTTGTCAATTTATTCTTCTCGCCGGCATATCGGGCGCCATACTCGGCCACCTTTGCAATAGCGGATTTATCGAACTCCAAAAGTTTTTCCGATTGAATTACTTTTTTAATTACTTTGGAATATTCAATCAAAGCGCTATCGCTTCTTCTCATTTCATAATCGAAATCTGCCTTCACTTTAAATATCTTATTAAAGTCATCTTCGTAATTGGAAAGAATTGAATAGATATAATTATTTCCAATAAGAATAACTTTTGTGTTCATATCAATTGGCTCGGGCTTTAGAACACTTGGCGCAACTTGATATAAATTAGCTATATCCTGAATTTCCAATTTGCCGAATAGGAGAACTCTCTTAAGTGTTTTCCAAACTCCCGGTTCGCTAAAGGCATCCATTGCATTGATAATTAAATATCCGCCGTTTGCTCTTAAGAATGAACCGCTTTTAATACGGGTAAAATCTGCATACCATCCTCCTCTTCCATCATTATATTTTTCGATAGTTCCAAAAAGATTGTTATATGTTGGGGATGTTTCAACAATTATTGGGCAGCGTTTGGCTTTTGAATTATCCAGTATGATATTTACTTCGTATTCTTTTAAGTAGTCAATTATAACTCCCCCTTCAGCTTCTTCTCTGGAAGGGCGCTGTCCTTTAAATACATCAAGGTTTAGAATTATACTTTGTTGAACGAGTTCAAGATATTCTTTTACCCTGGTAATTTTATATTTCTTTTTAAGGTCATCAATAGTAACTAATATAAGCTCGTTAACATATTCGCTTTCGAGCTTCGAAATTTTTTCTTGAAAATCCTGAGTTTGTTTCAAGCTTTCCTTAAAAACTCTTTGAAGCTCTTCCTGATATGAAGAATACTTCGAAACAATTTCTTCGGATTGCTCTTTAGTTATTTTTTCGGTCTGAACAAGCTCTGTTAGCTGTTGAATGAAAACAGGCTGATTCTCAATGACAACAAGAATTTCTGGGCGAACCATTTCCCCAACTTTTATTTGACCGAGAGTAAAATTATCCTGTCGTAATTTTTCTTCGAATGAATTCATCATTACCTGCTGATGACGTCCATAGTCCGATACCATTTGTTTTTTTTGAGTTACATATGGCTCGGTGGATAAAGCCAATGGAATTTTTTCCTGTAAAAATTTTATTGCCTTTGCCAAATGTCGTTTAAACTTTTTTGCATGTCCGGCGGGGAACTGTAAAAGAGTTGGCCTGTCTTCATCCTGAAAATTATTAACGTATGCGTAATCGTAAAGATGGCTGCTATCCGGAGTGATTGATTCGAGCATCATTTTAATTGTAGAAAACTTTCCGGTACCGGATAGGCCGGTTATAAAAATGTTATATCCGGGACTTTTTAAATCGACTCCTAAGTGCAATGCTTTAAGAGCTCTTTCCTGCCCAACAATTCCTTCAATTGGTTTAACTTCCGTTGTGGTTTCGAATTCAAAAAATTCGGGGTCGCAAGTCCACTTCAATTCTTCCGGTTTCAGTTCTTTTACATTTTTCGATTTAATAAGTGGCATATATTAGTCCAGTACTTTGATTGGTATTGATATAAAAATAACACAAAAAAGGAAAAGATGTTGCTTGTTTTACTTTCAAATTTCCATTGCATAGTAAATTAAATAAGTAGTAAACCGTATAATCAATTATTATGTTTCTGTTTAGAAATTCCTTTTTTCTAGTAAATATTGGTAAGCTATGTACAACTCATATCAAATAGTCGAAAACAAAGTAGTAGCTAAAAACGACGACACCGGCAATATCAGTATTTTCGTCAATCCAAGTGAAGCGGAAAAGAAACATCTAGTGGATATCTATAAGCTTGATGAACATACTTTAAACTCATGCTTGGATGCTGATGAACTTTCCCGTTTTGAGTTTGAACCGGAACATATTGCTATGATTTTTAAAATTCCTCAATACTATTCTGCCAAGGAACCATTACTCTTTCGAGTAAATTCCATGGGTGCATTTTTATTTAAAGATAGATTAATTGTTGTTGTTAACGATGAGATAAATTTATTTCATGGAAAGCATTTTAATAAAGTAGTTACGCTTAACGATGTGATGCTTAAATTAATCTACACTTCAATTATACATTTTATAGATCATCTTCGTGTTATAAATATGCTCTCCGATGAAATTGAAAGAAAGATTAGCACTGCAATGGAGAATAAATATTTACTAAACCAATTTACCTTGGGTAAAAGCTTGGTTTATTATCAAAATGCAATTAATTCTAATACGGCTTTACTAGAAAAACTTAAGCTTAACAGTGCAAAGCTGGGTTTTACACTTGAAGAAATTGAATTACTAGATGATATTGTTATTGAAAATACTCAGTGTTATAAGCAGGCCGAAATTTATTCCAATATTCTTGCTAGCCTAATGGATGCAAAAGCTTCTATTATAAGTAACAACCTTAATGTGCTTATGAAGACTTTGAATGTTATTACAATTATGATAATGGTGCCAACCTTTGTAGTAAGTGCTTTTTCCATGAACGTTGAAATACCGTTACAAAGGCATCCCTTCGCATTCTTTATTATAATGAGCTTTGCAATGATTAGTGTTATCTGCTTCTTTATTTTTTGGAAATGGAAGAAGTGGTAGATTTTTTAATACAGGAACTTTGAATGTGCCTGCAATATTATTTCACTAAGTAAAACTTTGTTTGTTTTTTATCTAAGTAAATGGTTTTCTCTCCATTAAAAAACGCATCTTGTTCTAAAGAAAATGCTACCTCTTCATTGTTCCATTCAGGAACTGTACATCTTGTGTTTAGCTCTATAGAATGACATGTATTTGGATATAACTTATAATCTCCCCGAACAGCAACTCCCTCTTGACTATCGTATAAACCAATTACCGGACCAGCACCATGGCCATGAAGTCCTAATGGGTGAGTATAAATACTAGGTTTCATTCCAAATGATTTTGCTTTTTCTAATGATGCTTTAAGAATTTCATTACCGGTTTTACCCACTATCATTTCCTCAAGTAATATATCTTGAAGTCTATTGGCTTCTGCCAATCCCTTTTTTAATCCTATGGGTGCATCCTGCTCTTCCTCTTTTAAAATATATGCAAGCTGCTGAGTATCCGTATTTAATCCCAAATAAATTGTGCCTATGTCGCAGTGAAGAACATCCCCCCGGTGAATAATGTTTGAATTTTTATAGGGGGAAGATTTGGGGCGTATTATTTCTACTCCGGATGGAAACCATAAACCCAGACCAAGTTTATTCGTCTTTTCTCTAATCCACCAAGAAACATCATCGGAAGTGGTAATGCCTGGAGTAATAACTTTGCTGCTGTAAGCCTCTGCAATTATTTGGTGAGCAATAGAAACAATTTGACCATATACTTCCATTTCTTCTGGTATGCGAGTTTCAAGCCAGCCGATGCATAAATTTTCCCCCGAAACTATTCTGGAGGCAAATTTTTTATCTATTGAATTAACAAACTTTTCTTTTAGAGTAGAAGAAATGCCATCTCCAAAAGCCCAATCGTTGGAATAGTTGAGTGCAATTTTATTAGGATTCTTTTCGCTGATTACTTGTGCAATTGCTTGCCATTGATCTTTTTGTTCTTTTGTCCAAACCCCTTTGTAATAATCGCCATTGTTATTTTTTGAAACAACCATCCTTTCAATTTCTTTTCCATTATCAAAAAAAATTAAAACACTCAATCTTCTTGCCGAATAAGAAGGTTTTGGTACAAGTGTCAAATACACCGGGTCTTCATTATACTACCGGCACATTACAATCCACATGTCTATTGCTTTTCTCCTCATTACCTTAGGCAGTACAGTGTTAAATCTCACTTTTAACCATTCGTTTTGAACCTCGGCCTGCTTTCTTAGAGATAAAATGTTTGAGCGGGATTGTGCAAGACATACTGTTGAAAAAAGAATTGTAATAATAGTGAGATAAAAATATTTCCTATTCAATTTACACTCCTTAATAATTCAGGAAAAATTCTATTATAAAATTACATTCATGTAAGTAATGTACAAGGCAAAATCTGTTTTTATCTTTATCCTAATCTAAGTAATACTTCGATTGACAGAAAAGATGTAACTTTACAACTCAAATCCCCTCTGCTATTGCAGAGAAGGGACTACTATATTTTAAAAAATACTTTTATAGAATTAAAATGGCTTTGCCTTGAGAAAAACAAATGAAATTTCCGGTTGACCAGATTATTGATAGAATAGATTCTTTTTCATCACTTGAAGATGAAATTAAGCAGGGAAAGAGTAAAATTTTCACTTCCTCTTTTGCCGGTTCATCAAAAAGTCTGTTCCTATATAAGATTTCGGTTAAAGAGAATAACATAATTGTGCTATGCCCAACAGTTCAAATTGTAAATGAAGTTAAGGTAGAGCTTAGCATTCTGGGACTAGAAAAATCCATTGTAGTTGCAGATGATCTTACACCGGAAACATTTCAAGAAAGACTTACAGATTTAAGTAAGCGCAAGCAATACATTCTAATTTCCACATACGAAATCCTTAAGCTAAAGCTTCCCGAAAAGAAAAAAATTGAACAGAACACTACAAGTATAGAGATTGGAGGGAATTTAAGTTACAACGATTTGATTGAGTATTTGAATTCGATAAATTTTAACAGAGACAAATATGTTGAACAGCCCGGAGATTTTGCTGTGCGAGGTTCAATTATAGATTTTTGGTCCTATAGCGAAAAGCAACCGTGCCGCTTGGAATTCGATGGAGACTTTATAGAATCAATTCGTCATTTTGATCCGGAGACTCAGCGCTCCTCCGATAAAATTGAACGGGTAACTTTAGCCGCATCGCTAAGCATAGAACTGCAAAGCATAGTTGATATATTCGATTATACAAGCAATCCCTTAATTTTTGCCGAAGAGTTTGAGCTTGGAAAATTTTTTATAAAAAAAGAAAAAGAGGTCTTTGAAAAAGAAACTGAAGACATAGATGAGGATTTGCGAGAGGAGTTATACGAGTCGTATGAGGAAGAGAAAAAAATAATTGCAGAAGAGAAATTCGAAACGTTTGAAATTGATTCTCTGGAAAAGCTATTTAATAAGAAAGCACGATGGATAATTGAAGATCCTATTGGAAATGACGATATAAAAACTCAATTGCATCTTACAGAAGCACCTCCAATTAACTCGAACTATGAATTGCTTGCCAATTTTTTAAATGACTATGCAAAAAGAAATTTTACAATAATTATAACCGTAGAAAATGAATTGCAGAGCAAGCGTTTATACGATCTGCTTTCGGAATTCAAAAGTGAAATTGCAACTTTATTTGAAAAGGGGATTATAAAGCTTTCCGTTCTGGCAATTAAAAGCGGATTTATTGCAAAGCAGGAAGGGCTGCTTGTCCTAACAGATTATCAGGTTTTTAATAAGCCCTACAGAACAAAGTTATCTACAAAAGCAAAATTCAAAAAATCTCGTGTAAAAGATTTTGCATCAATTAAAAAAAACGATTTTGTAGTTCACGAAAATTTTGGAATTGGTCAGTATGCAGGCTTAGAAACAATTCAGATTGGTGATGTTAAGCAGGAATCTATAAAAATATTATATGCCGAAGGGGGAGTAGTTTATGTTAATCTCAACTATCTCTCATTGGTCAAAAAGTTTTCGTCGCAAGAGGGAGCGCAGCCAAGGCTCTCTGTTCTTGGTGGAAGCGAATGGAAAACAACAAAGAAAAAAGTAAAAGCAAAAATTAAAGAAGCAGCTAAAGAGCTTATTACTTTGTACGCAAAAAGAAAGGCTGCAGAAGGTTTTCCATTTAGTGCGGATTCAATTTGGCAAAAAGAGCTGGAAGCATCTTTTATGTACGAAGATACTCCCGACCAGACTAAAGTTACAGAGGAAGTTAAAAATGATATGGAAAGTGAAAATCCAATGGACCGTTTGGTTTGCGGTGATGTTGGATTTGGTAAAACCGAAATTGCTGTACGCGCTGCATTTAAGGCGGTAAACGATAATAAACAAGTTGCGGTTTTAGCACCAACAACAATTCTAACCGAGCAGCACTACAATACATTCAAAAGCCGACTTTCACAATTCCCGGTTCGTGTTGAAGCTCTTTCCCGATTTCAATCTACAGTAAAGCAAAAAGAGATTACAGAAAAATTAGTTAAGGGAGAAGTGGATATTGTAATTGGTACTCACAGGTTGCTCTCCAAGGATATTCAATTCAAAGATTTGGGATTGCTAATTATAGATGAAGAACACCGCTTTGGTGTTATGGCTAAAGAAAAATTAAGATCTATTAAAGCTAATGTAGATACTCTTACTTTAACGGCAACTCCAATACCTAGAACGTTAAACCTTTCACTTTTGGGTGCGCGCGATCTTTCAATTATTGCAACACCTCCTCCAAACCGGCAATCAATTTATACTAAGGTAGATACATTTGATGTTCACAAAGTTCGTGAATGGATCTTAAGCGAAATAAAAAGAAACGGGCAAGTATATTTTGTTCACGACAGAATTCTATCGATAGAAAAAATTGCCTCATATGTTCAAAAATATATTCCGGAAATTAAAATTGGAATTGCTCATGGAAGAATGAAGCCTGCTGAATTGGAAAAAATTATTCATGGATTTTTAAATAAAGATTTCCATATGCTTATTTCAACAAAAATTATCGAATCCGGTCTTGATATTCCAAATGTTAACACAATTATAATAAACCGGGCAGATAGGTTTGGACTTGCCGAGCTTCATCAGTTAAGAGGAAGAGTTGGCAGAAGCGATAGGCAGGCATATGCGTTTCTTTTAGTTCCTTCGGTTAATGCAATTACAAAAAAAGCTGTTAAACGCTTGCAGGCAATAGAAGAGTATAGCGATATAGGCGAAGGTTTCAGCTTGTCTATGCGCGATCTCGAAATTCGTGGTGCCGGAAATTTACTAGGTACCGAACAGAGTGGATATATCGAGTCGGTTGGTTTCGATCTTTATCTTAAAATGGTTGACGAAGCCGTTGACGAGTTAAAGCAAAATGAATTCAAAGAAGTATTTAAAGATTTGCCTAAACAATTAGACAGAAGCCAGCCAACAATTGATGCCTACTTTGAATTGAGTATCTCTAATACTTACATGCCCGATCCTTCGGACCGGTTGAGTTTTTATTCAACTCTTTTTTCGTTGGTAAAAATTGAAGAGCTTGATGAAATTAAAGATGAAATGAGAGATAGATTTGGTAAGCCAGATGTAAATGTTGCCCGTTTAATTCAAGCGGCGGTGTTAAGGTATTATGCCTCTTTCGCTTTGCTTGAAAGGGTAATTATCCAAAAACAGAAGATGATAATTATCTTACCGCGTGGAGATAGAGAGAACTTTTACCAGACCCAATTCGTTAAGCTGTTAGAGTTTATCAACAAAAAATATCCAAGAGACATAAAATTTGTTCAAAGCAAAGATAATCTTAAGCTTGAGATAGTAAATAAATACGACACTCCAGAAGTTACCATGGATTTTTTAATTAAGTTTTGTCAAGAAATAATAACAATACTTTCAAAATGATAGAATCGATAATTATATTCTGTTTAATTCTTCTAAACGGACTTTTTGCAATGACAGAGATAGCTCTTGTCTCTTCCAAAAAAGTACGGCTAGAAGATATGGCTAAAAGAGGAAGCCTAGGGGCACAAAAAGCACTTAAACTTCTTAGTGAGCCCGAAAAATTTCTTTCTACCGTACAGGTAGGAATTACCTTTATTGGTGTTATCTCGGGTGCTTTCGGCGGATTGGCTCTTGCCGAAAATGTTCAGCCAATTTTGTTAAACATGGGTCTTCCAATAGAATACGCTTATGAGTTTTCGTTGGTTATAATTATTACGGTTATAACATTCTTGTCTCTTGTTGGAGGGGAACTGGTTCCTAAAACTATTGCGCTTAACAATCCCGAAGCAATAAGTGCGCGCCTAAGCGGATTGATGCAGGTCGTATCTTACATTGGAACTCCTTTGGTCTCTCTTTTAAGTTTTTCAACCAAAATTGTGTTAAAAGTCTTTAGAATTAAGCAGCCAGATAAGCCTCCCGTTACAGAAGAAGAATTGAAATTGATGATTGAACAGGGAGGCAGACATGGTGTTCTTGAAATAAAAGAGACCGAAATGATGAAGGGGATTTTTCGTTTTGGAGATAGAAAGGCTTATTCTATAATGACTAACCATCAGGATATTTTATGGCTTGATATCAATGATGATATTGAAACCAACCGGAAAATTATTTTTTCGAACAGCTTCTCGAAATATCCCGTATGCAACGGCTCTTTAGACAAACTGGTGGGCATGGTGTTTGTTAAAGACTTCTTAAAAAAATATGCAACGGAAGATACATTTGAATTGAAGGATATTATTAGTCAGCCATTAATACTGCCGGATAATATTCCCGCGACAGCAGTGCTCGAAAAATTTATTGAGGCAAAAACTTATACAGCTGTAATTGTTGATGAATATGGAGCTATAAAGGGATTAATAACTTTACACGACATAATTGAAAATATATTTGGCGAGCTGCCAGATAGATCCCCAGATTGGGAAGCATCCATTTTTGAAAGGGAGGATGGTTCTATTCTTATTGATGGATCCATTCAAATAGATGAGTTAAAAGATAAGCTTAACATAGAGTTTGAAGGGGAAGAGCATTTTTCAACTCTTGGAGGTTTTGTTATGCTTATTATAAATAGAATTCCAAAGCTCGGAGATAAATTCGATTACAAAAATTATACGTTTGAAGTGGTAGATATGGATGGCAAGAGAGTTGATAAGGTTTTAGTTGTTAAAAATTCCATAACAGAAGAGGGTAAAAATGAAGGGATTTAAAAAATATATTTTTCTTATACTGTTAATAGCCGTTGTTGCAATTCAGTTTAAAGAAGTAGAAAGATCCAATCCACCAGTAACAAAAGAAATTAAAGCTCCGGATGAAGTAATGAGCATTCTGCGCAATTCCTGCTACGATTGCCATTCCAACAAAACAAAATGGCCCTGGTATAGTTATGTTGCACCGGTAAGCTGGATGATATCAGATCATGTTGTGGAAGGAAGAAAGCATCTTAATTTTTCTGAATGGGGCAGTTATAATTCATCCAAACAAAAAAAGCTTCTTGAAGAATGCGTTGAAGAAATTATTAAAGAAGGAATGCCTTTAAACAACTATACATTTCTGCATCCTAGTTCCAAAATGGATTTTAATAAGGAGCAGATAATTAAAAAATATGCGCTCGGAGTATCTTTGTATTAATAAAAAAGCCCAGGCAAAAAAATGACCTGGGCTTTTTTTACAACTTGGAATGATATGCGTACTTTAAAATTTTTGGATTAACTAATCTTTCAAAATCTTTAAAGTTCATCTGGATTAGTTCGGTATGATTACATGCATTGAATGCAATCATCTCATCATCAGTAAGAATATTTTCCGCATAGACTTCCATGTTATACAAATTTCCAAAAGGGGGCATGGCTCCAACTTCACATTCGGGAAACTTGTCTTTAAACTCAACCTCATTTGCCAGTCTGATACTCTCGGCGTTTAGTAACTCCTTTAGTTTGTCAAAATCAATTTTAAATGAGGCGGGTAAAACACACATTGCCATTTTGCCGTTTATTTTAACCAGCACAGTTTTGGCAAGTTCTTTTCCTTTAATATGAGCTGTTGCCGCAATTTCTTGCGATGTAAAAGCTAACGAATGTTTAATAACTGCATACTTAATACTGTTGTTATCTAAATACTCCTTCAACATTTTGGCGGGCATATATCCTCCGCGTTTATTTATTAAATGAGAATTAGGGAATTACTGTTTAGTCATTTCAAAATCCGCTATTACTTTTCCAATTGTTGCAACTTCTATTTCCCATCTCTTAATAGTAAGTATGTTTCCATTTAAAGAGTATTCTCGCGATACACTTGTACCGTCGCTGGATTTAAGCGTGAACTGATTACCCGAAGTGCTCCAAGTGCCTTTATCTATAGTGCTAACACCATCTCTAACTACTGTTGCTTCATAAGTAGCATCGGATTTAGCAACAATTGTTACTGAAATTTGAATTCCAAAAGTTTCTTTGGCTTGTTCTGGAGTCATTACTACATTAAGCCCGCTTATGTTAGCGTATATCTTTGTCAATTTCCATGTACCTACCAAATCATTTTTCGGCTCTGTTGGACTGTCGCTCTTGCATCCGTATGCAACCGAAATAATTAGTGCCGGCAATAAAAACAATCTTAATAATCTTTTTAGTAAAAGCATTTTTTCTCCTTTCAAACAAATAGATACAATTAAAAGCTATAACCACACTATGTTAATTACCTTTGATTAAATGTACTTACTATTTTACAGTTATTCAACATCCAATTTTTACCTCTTTTGACTGTTTGCCAATTCTCAATCATCCTTTTTTGTTCCTCCTATTTTCCATATCTTAACATCAATTTTATTAAGAGATTCACAAATTATTGCTTTGTATTTGCTGTGAGCATTAATTATTTACTTCATCAATTGTTCCCATGTCAATCAATGCAAGTATTCTTAAAGTGAAAACTAAATTTAAAACTTGCTTAGGAACCTTCTTTTGAGAGGTTATTAAATTTTCTTAACTACATTTCAATTTATAAAACAAAAAGCATAATGGAAGAAAACACAACAGTAGAAAAAAAACGAAACCCTTGGAGTTGGATTTCTACACTCTATTTTACCGAGGGGTTGCCATACGCAATTGTAATTACTATATCGTTAATAATGTACAAGCGAATGGGAATCTCCAATTCCGATATTTCCCTTTATACAAGTTGGCTCTACCTTCCTTGGATAATTAAACCGCTATGGAGCCCAATTGTTGACGCGCTTGGAACTAAAAGATTATGGATAATCTCTATGGAGTTCCTAATGGCAATTTGTATGGCCGGTGTTGGTTTAACTATTCCTATGCCCGACTTTTTACAGTTTACAATTGTTTTCTTTTGGATAATTGCATTTGCCGGTTCTACACACGAAATTGCTGCCGATGGCTTTTACATGTCCGGTTTGTCCGAAAGTAAACAATCCCTTTTTATTGGATTCAGAACAGCGTTTTACAAACTTGCTTTAGTTGGAGCGCCTCTTCTAATAATTTTATTTGCTAGTTATTTAGAGGGAATTATTTCTGTTCATTCGACCGATTTTAGAGTGGTTTCCAGTCCAAACAAATTTTTTGAAGAGACTATAAAAGTTGATTCTATTGCTCCTAAAGAATTGCCGGGACGTATGCGTCTTGTTGCTAAGCCCTCTTATGTTGAAATAAGCACAAAACCAATGACCAGAGAACAGGTAAACTTTTACTTAAATTTTGCCAAGACTCTGAACATTATGAATGGTTTTTCAAGAACTACTCTAACACTTCCGGATACAACTGGACTGCAAGATTTGGTAGGTAATATTGGAATTGTAAAAATATATTTATCCAAAAAACCTGATGAGGGTGATGAGCACATTGTTGGTGTGGATTTTAAAGAAGGGAATGAAAGAATAAAAGTTCTTGTTGGTAAAGACTTTCACTTTAATTCCAATAACTGGAATAAGCCAGCGTTTGCAGTTGTCCAGTTGGATTCCACACTCTCTAAAAAGTCGGAAGCAATTTTTATAGCTCAGCCTTCCAAAATTCCATTGACCTGGGTGCTTACATCATTTTTACTTGCCGGTTTTTTTCTAATGCTTTTTGCTTATCATAAATATTTTCTTCCAATTCCATTAAACGATAAGCCCGCCGGAAATTTGCGAATGTCTTCTATTGGCAAAGAATATTTTAGAAGCTTTGCCCGCTTTTTTGAAAAGAAGAAAATAATTATTGTAATACTATTTCTAATTCTCTTTGGATTTGGCCAAGCGCAAATTCTAAAAATCTCTTCTCTCTTTTTGCTTGATGCGAAAGAAGCCGGAGGACTTGAATTATCTACTTCGGAATTTGCATTGGCTTACGGATGGGCTGGTTTAGTAGCTTTAATTATAGGCGGAGTTCTTGGTGGTTTTGCAATTACTAAAAAGGGATTAAAGTATTGGCTCTGGCCTATGTTACTTGTCATCGGTTTACCCGACATTACATATTTATTCCTTGCCCTTGTACAACCTAATAATATTTGGATAACTATGGTTTGCATTGCTGTCGAAAGTTTTGGTTACGGTTTTGGATTAACATTTATTATGATGTATATGATTTATGTTTCTCAAGGAGATTACAGAACATCCCATTTTGCAATTGCTGCTGGTTTTATGGCCTTAGGAATGATGATCTCAGGAATGATGAGCGGTACAATTCAAGAAGCACTTGGTTATAAATACTTTTTTATATGGACTCTGACTGCATCCATTCCCGGATTAATACTTGCAAAGTTTCTTCCTCTTGAGTATAGTTTTGGTAAAAGAAAATTAACAGAGCGCGATTGATTTTTAATTTGCAACTATAGGATTTCTTTTTCGTCTTATTAACAAAATATTTTGGAGGATTGTTGGATTCAGATCAAGTGATAGAGGTTCGAGGACTTACCAAAAAATTTAAAAACCTGACTGCGGTTAATAATCTTGACCTAAATGTTTACCGTGGAGATGTATTTGGATTTCTAGGTCCTAACGGTGCCGGAAAGAGTACCACAATTAGAATGCTACTTTCTCTTATTAAACCTAATTCTGGCTCTATAAAATTATTTGGATTGCCATTGGAGAAAAATCGTTCCGAAGTTTTGCGGCGCGTTGGGGCTATTGTTGAAAAACCAGATTTCTACATGTATTTGTCAGCTTACAAAAATTTAGAAATACTTGGAAAAATTAGCGGCACCGATGTTTCAAACAAAAGACTAATGGAAATGCTTGAACTAGTTGGCCTTGAAAAACGGGCTAAAAGCAAAGTAAAAACTTTTTCGCATGGAATGAAACAAAGGTTAGGTATTGCTCAAGCGCTTCTTCACGATCCCGAGCTAATTATTCTTGATGAGCCTACAACAGGTTTAGATCCACAAGGTATGAAAGAGATACGGGACCTTATTGTTTATTTAAGCAAAACAAAAAACAAAACAATCTTCTTGTCTTCTCATATTCTTAGGGAAGTTGAAATTATTGCCACACGCATGATTATTATTAGCAAAGGCACAACTCAGGTAGAGGGAACTGTTAATGGTTTGCTTAACACCGAAAAAATGAGTGTTACTTTAGAAGTAGAAAATATTGAAGATGCTATGCGTGTTATTAACGAATCTAAATGGAAAGAGTTTTATCACTCTAGCATTAAAAATCAATTACAGTTCGAAATGATGAAGAATGATGTTGCCGAATTAAATAAGTTTTTAAATGATAGGAATATTTTGGTAAGCTCGGTTGTTCCGGTTCATTCCCTCGAGGACTTCTTCCTAAAAATTACTGAAGGAGGTCTAAAATGATGACTATGATATTTGTTGAACTCCAAAAAATATTTAGAAAATGGAGAACATATATTGGATTTATTGCAATTATGGTTATGACCCTAATTGTTCAGGTTGCTCTTTACTTTACTCAAGATAGTTTTATGGAGCATTCCACACGAAGCCTAAACGAAAATTTTATTTTTCAAGGTAATTTTTTTAACGGTTATTCGGTTGCTTATATAATTCTTAACGCAATGTTTATTCATATTCCTTTTCTTGTTGTATTGGTTGGAGGTGACCTTTTTGCCGGCGAAGCTACTGCGGGCACTTATAGAATGCTTCTCACTCGCCCGGTTTCCCGTATTACATTGGTAACTTCCAAATTTGTTTCAGGTTTTATTTATGTGCTAATATTTATTGTCTTTTTAATGGCTGTTAGTTTAGTTGGAAGTTTGGCAATATTTGGTTCTGGAGAATTGCTTGTCTTTAAAGGTAAAATAATAATTCATGCTGCAAACGATATAATATGGCGGTTTGCCTTTGCTTATCTTTATTCTGCCGTTAGTATGATAACCGTAATCTCATTCTCAATATTCTTTTCCTCTTTAGTTAACAATGCTATTGGACCAATATTTACAACAATGTCTTTAATAATTGTTTTCTTTATACTTTCTGCTATTCCGGTAGATGTGTTGCAGGATATGCGTCCCTATTTCTTTACAAGCCATTTATCTCAGTGGGATGGTTTTTTTGCAGATACAATTGATATGAAAGAGATAATGAATTCTGTTCTTGTTTTGGTAGGGCATACAGTAATTCTATATGCGCTAACTGCTTACTTTTTTATTAAGAAAGATATTCTAAGCTAATTAAAAGGTGTTTATATGAAAAAGATTTTGTTGCTTCTCATCCTTGCTGCTACTGTAACTTTTGCCCAGAGCAAAGATGTAAATAAACTTTTAGATGCGGTTAAAAATAAATTCAATCAAATAAAAGATTACCAGGCCGATGTTGTTGTTAAAGTGGATATGGATTTTATTAAAGTACCCGATTCTAAAGCCAAGGTATATTTTAAACAGCCGGATAAAACCAAAATGGAATCGGAAGGATTTGCAATGCTTCCAAAACAGAGTACAAAGTTTTCTCCAATGGAATTGCTGAAAGGGAATTTTACTTCTGTTTATGTTAAAAGCGAAACAATTGATAACCGAAAGCTTGATGTTGTTAAAATTATTCCAAATTCCGATTCATCGGATGTTGTTCTAACCACATTATGGATCGATGCCGGATATTCCTATATCAAAAAAATTGAGACCATGAGTAAAAGAGGGGGAGCTGTAGCTGTTGGTTTTACTTATAACGATACTTCAATTGCGTTGCCAAGTAAATTGGTCTTCTCTTTTAATCTTGGAGAAGTTAACATGCCTCCGGATGTTTCGGGCCCGGGTAAAAAAGGGGAAAGAAAGCGTGGACGGGATGAAGCGACCAAAATTAAAGGTTCTGTTATTATGACTTATTCTAATTATAAAATAAACAAAGGCCTGCCGGATAGCTTATTTGAAGAAAAGAAGAAGTAATTTTAACTGGAAATAGACCCAAAGTAACCGCTTTTACTTTTTGAACTGACAAGTAAAAGGGGTTTATTCGCCAAAACCGAATCCAAAATGCAGTTTGTTAGTATTAACTTGCAGCAAACCGCATAAGTTTAATTTGGAAATAAAAACTATCAATGTATTGGTTCATTCAACATAAATTGATTATAAGGCGTGAATACTTTAATTTTTGAATAGAATTACAAAGGCTCTTTTAATTATTCTCTTTTTAATAAACTAAGGCGTATTGCAAAATGAAAATTCATGAATACCAGGCAAAAGAAGTATTAAAAAAATTCGGTGTTCCAGTTCAAGATGGAATTGCAATAAAGGATTTATCGGAATTCGATTCTGCTATTTCCAAACTTCAAGCTATGGGAATAAATCAGTATGTAGTAAAATCTCAAATTCATGCTGGCGGAAGAGGAAAAGGAAAACTTTTCAATCCGGCTAACAGAGAAGAAATGATATTAGAAGGGGGCGTTAAGTTTACTACAAGTGTTGATAAAGCAAAAGAGTATGCTTCTAAAATGCTTGGCAATTTATTGGTTACACATCAAACAGGCGAAGAGGGAAAAATTGTCCAAACTCTTTTTATTACCGAGGGATTGGATTATAAAAAAGAACTTTATTTAGGAATTCTTTTAGACAGAGGTGTTTCTAAAAATGTTATTATGGCTTCCACAGAAGGTGGAGTAGAAATTGAAAAAGTTGCCGAAGAAACTCCCGAAAAAATTATTAAAGAATGGATAGATCCTTCTGTAGGACTTCAACAGTTTCAAGCTCGTAAAATGGCCTTTGGTTTGGGCTTGGAAGGAAATGCTTTTAAAAGCTTTGTAAGTTTTTTAATGAAACTTTATAAAGCATACGAAGAAACAGATTCTTCTATGCTCGAGATAAATCCTTTAGTAATTTCTAACGATGATAAAGTAATTGCTCTTGATGCTAAAATGAATTTTGATGATAATGCTTTGTACCGTCAAAAAGAAATTGTTGAATACCGCGATTTAAACGAAGAAGCTCCTCTGGAAATTGAAGCTTCGAAATTTAATTTGAATTATATAAAGCTAGACGGTAACGTTGGATGCATGGTTAATGGTGCCGGATTAGCAATGGCTACAATGGATATTATTAAATTAGCCGGCGGCGAACCTGCTAATTTTTTGGATGTTGGCGGCGGAGCTAATAAAGAAACTGTTGCTAACGGATTCAAGATTATTTTAACGGATCCTAATGTAAAGGCGCTATTAATTAATATCTTTGGCGGTATTGTTCGATGCGATAGAGTTGCCCAAGGTGTTATTGATGCTGTTAAAGAAGTGGATGTTACTGTTCCCGTTGTTGTTAGGCTTGAAGGAACAAATGCAATTGAAGCAAAAGAAATGCTCGAAAATTCAGGTCTTAATTTTGCCGTAGCTACAACATTGCAGGATGCTGCTCATAAAGTTACATCGGTTTTGGCCGCTGTTTAGTTTAGCTACATGGATATTTATAGAACTATTGTTGTAATAGAGAAAGAACTGCTACAAAATGATTGAACTTAAGATTACAGTTGAAGATGCGCTTAGATTACTTTTAGACAGAATGAAGTTTGAATTACTAATGCGGCAAAAGGCGGGTTTTATTAACCCGCTTTTAAAGATGGATTATCTTTCTTACAAAGACCTCCTTTCTATTGTCGAAGCTTCGGTTTTCGATACTTTATTGCTATTGCCTTTGGATTTCTTCTCGGCACAATCAAATCTAAATTCTATTGTTACTTCAACAGTAAGAGCTTTGGCAAAAGTATTTAACAGACCGGAATTCTTGCTTTATAGCGACAAGCAGGCTCATACCCTACTTCGGAAAATTACTGATTTAATAAATAAACACACTTTAGATAAACAGTTCTTGCAAAATTGATGTTATAATTTCTGTATTAGTAAAATTTATTATCTGTAATGTGTTTTTGGTCGAGAGTACTTTGAGTGACTTTAGAATTGAAAATGAAATGTTAGCAAAAACTACCGAATTCTTTTCGAACATCGTTGGCAGCCTTAATAATGCATGCATTACTACTTGCCCCGTTAGCTTAATTGTTTTAGGAGATCATACTCATTATAACGATGGGATTCTTATTTCAACAAGCATTAACGTTCATTGGTTTGTTGTTGTTAAAAAAAGAGAAGATAAGCTGGTAAATTTTTATTCGGCCGAAAAAATTATTTCGGAGAGTACAAATTTAGACGACCTTGATAAAGTGCACGTGGAGGAGTTTAAGCTTCTTAAAGGAATTACATCTATACTTTACAGCCAAAATTTAATTTCCACCGGTTTCGACTGCGTTATTAATTCCAATGGTGCTAATAAATTTGGGCTTGGTTCATTTGCGGCTCTTGAAATGGCTTTTATTTCAAATGTTAGAAAACACTTTGAACTTGATATGGAAGATCAGCTTCTTTTTGATATTGTTAGGAAGAATGAACTGAATTTAATTGGAAAAATTTCTAACGTCGCACATCATTATACCTGTTTGTATGGCAAAAAGAACCAATTATTTCACATCGATCTTAGAACAAAAAATTATTCCTCGTTCAGTTTAAATGGACATGATTATTCTTTAGTTATTTGCGATACAAAAGAGAGAATAGAATCTGTACAAAAAATTTGTAACGAGCGAATTGAAGAGTGCGAGGTTGGAACAAAGGGATTACGTCTTTACATATGGAATGTTAAAAATCTTCGAGATGTAAATCCCGATTTTCTTTTAAGGCATTATCATATGCTTCCTAAAAAAATATTTAACCGGGTTCTTCATAATGTTAACGAAAGAAAAAGAGTAGAAGATTCGTCAAAGTTTCTTAGAAAAGGACTGCTTGAAGATTTTGGCGTTTTAGTTACAGATTCTCATTGGGGACTTTCGAAAGATTATGAACTTAGCAACGATAAAGTCGACTTCTTAGTTTCTGAATCTGTTAAATTGCCAGGTGTGCTTTGTTCCAAAATGATTAGCTGTTCCCCAATGAGGGCGTCTTTTAATTTTGTTGAAACTAGTTTGCTCCAAAATTTTACCAAACAGATAAATAAAATATATATGGATAAGTATAATACAATACTTAATACATCTACTTTAAAATTTACAAGCGGTGTTCACCAAGTTGTTGATAAAGAGAGTGAGTTGTCATATATGAATAACTGATTTCTTAAAAAATTCTTATTACAAATCCAACTTGATTTTAACTTTTGTTCACCATACATTTTCCAGCGAAATATACCGGAGTATTAATGAGTTTTTCAGAAGATTTTCTGAATGAAGAAAACGATTCTTTTGTTAGCGATGAAGAAATAAAAACCAAAATAGAAAATTGTAAAGAGTATATTAATAATGGTCAAACTTTTGCCTATATAGACAGCATTGAAGATACTATTGAGCTTTGCGTTGATTACGACTTTATTGAAGAAGGTTTGTTTTTAGCTAATGCTATTTTAGAAGTTGCCCCTTTTAATTCCGAGACCTGGCAGTTCAAAGGTATTTTACTTAATAATTCATTTGCGTTCGAAGATGCTCATGTTTGTTTCGAAAAGGCTTTATCTCTCAACCCTAACGATATAGATTCATTTATAAATAAATCTATTGCAGAAGATAATATTGGCATGTTCGACGAAGCTTTTCAATCTTTGCAAACCGCTTTGAATTTAGATCCAAACAACGAAGAGATATTGTTCAGCCTTGGTGTTTTGTTCGAAAAGAAGGAAAGGTTTGTTGAAGCTATAGATTATTTTAACAAAGCATTGGAAAAAGATCCTTCTTATTTAGAGGCTATTTACGAACTTGGTTATTGCTACGAAAATTCCGATCAGCTTGAAAGTGCTCTCGAAATTTACGACAGATATTTAGATCACGAGCCAAACAGTTTTACAGGTTGGTACAATAAAGGAATTGTTCTGCTAAGATTAGAAAAGTATTCCAATGCAATTAATTGTTTCGAGCTATCTATTGCCCTCCGTGAAGATTTTGCTAGTTCCTGGTTTAACCTTGGTTTTGCTTATTCCCAGGTAGATAGAGTTGATGAAGCAATTGATACTTATAAAAAAGCTTACGAATTAGATCCAACAGATGAAACTATTCTTTATAATTTAGGACAGATGCAGGAACAGTTGGGTCTTTACCAATTAGCCATTAAAAATTACACCGAAGCTATATCTCTCGATTCGGAATATTACGAAGCCTTTTTAGCTAGAGGCTACTGCTACGATATGATTGGAAAGTTCCAGCTTGCTTTAAAAGATTTTAATCATGCAATCTCTTTAACAAACTCATCGGAAGAAGCATGGTTTGCTAAAGCAGATTTGGAATATGCTATCGGTCAGTTGGAAAATTCTATAGAAAGTTACGAAGCCGCAATTGAGTTGAATTCCAAAAATTTTGATGCTTGGTTTAAACTTGCCGAAACTTATGTTGAAGTTGGAAATTGGCTGGACGGTTTGAATGCTTACACCGAATGCATTAATTTGCAGCCGGATAATGCCAACTCTTATTACGGTAAGGCTAAAATTAATTTCCTTTTAAGTCATACACGCGAAGCTATTGAATGCTTGAAGCGTGCATTTGAACTGGACCCGGCAATTAAAACAAAATTTTCGCGCGATTATCCCGAAGTAAAAACATCTAAATTATTTATTAAACTATTAGAAGAAAATAAACCTTAATTGGAAATGCAAATTCAAAATAAATTTAGTCATAATACTAAAATAGTTGGTGTAATTGGACATCCAATTAAGCACTCCTTTTCTCCTCTTATGCACAATTTGGCATTCGAGTTAACTGGTCTAAATTATATTTATCTCCCTTTCGATGTTCCTCCTTCTGCAATGAAAGATGCTATTAAAGGAATGACCGCTCTTGGCATCAAGGGCTTCAATGTTACAATTCCTTTAAAAGAAAAAGTATTGCTTATGATGAAGGATGTTTCCGAAGAAGCAAGTATTGTTGGAGCCATAAATACAATTATTAACGACGATGGAATTTTACGGGGCTATAATACCGATGTTAACGGAGTTATAGAATCTTTGAATCCTTTTAAAGAAGAATTGGCTGGTGCAAAAGTTTCGGTAATTGGCGCCGGCGGTGCTGCACGCAGCGCCATTTATGCTCTCATTCGTCATTTTAAAGTTGGCCACATTTCAATTATTAACCGTACGGATCAAATTGGGGAATCGCTAAAAGAATATTTTTCTACAAAGATGCTTTTCTCTTCTATTAAATCGTATCCTTTAATGCCTCCAGATCTTATTGAAGTTTTTAGAGATTCCAAGCTAATTATAAATACTACTCCAATGGGAATGCATCCTCAAATAGACGACTCGGCTACAACCATTAAGGAATCTTTTGTAAAGGGACAGATTGTTTTTGATGTGGTTTATAATCCTGTTAAAACAAAACTGCTTCGCTTGGCCGAATCTCAGGGAGCCACAATTGTAACCGGCTTAAAAATGTTTATAGAACAGGGTGCAAAATCTTTTGAATTAATTACCGGTGAAAAAATGCCGGTGGATAAAGTTTATCAGGCATTGGAATCTTATCTGATTAGTTAATTTATTCTAATCAAATTCTCCAAGCGCTTTTTTAATTCTGGTAACAGCCTCTTCTATTTTATGATATGCGGGGGCATATGTAATTCTTAAAAATCCCTCTAAACCAAACGCACTCCCCGGTACTGTTGCTACTTTAGCTTTTTGCAATAGATACATACTCAAATCGAAAGAATTATTTATGTTGAATATACTTGCATTACGATTAAAAAAATAGGAGACATTTGGAAATAGATAAAACGCACCATGCGGTTTGTAACAGCTTATGCCTTTAATGGATAATAATCCTTCATATAAATAATTTCGGCGCATCTCGTAGTCTGCTCGCGCAAATTCAACAGTTTCTTGCTGCCCCAATAAAGCCTCCAATGCTGCAGCCTGAGATATTGAACATGCGTTTGAAGTACTGTGGCTTTGATATTTATTCATTGCGCTTATAATATTTTGCGGACCGGCGGCATAACCTAAACGCCAGCCTGTCATTGCATATGCTTTTGAGTGACCGTTAATTGTAACTGTTTTCTCTTTTACTTTTTCACTTATAGAGGCAACGCTGCAAAAGTTAAAACCATCGTAAATAAGTTTTTCGTATATCTCATCTGCCAAAATGTATATCTCTTTATCTCCAATCACATCTGTTAAGTCTTTCAATTCCTCTTTTGTGTAAACTGTACCGGTTGGATTGCAAGGATTGCAAAGTATCAAAAGTTTTGTCTTTTCCGTAATTGCATTTGCCAACTGATTTGGTAAAATCTTAAATCCGGTTTCTTCTGTGGTTTCTATTATTACATTTTTACCCTGGGCAATAGTAACCATTTGAGGATAGGAGACATAATAGGGGGCTGAAAAAATCACTTCGTCATCAATATTTACCAATGCCTGAATTGCGTTGTATATACATTGCTTGGCACCGTTGGATACAATTATTTGATTAGAAGTGTAAGTAAGATTATTATCCCTTTTTAACTTAAAGGCAATTGCCTCCCTAAGTTCTATTGTTCCCTGGTTATTTGTATAACGTGTTTGGTTATTCATAATGGCCTTAATTGCCGCGTCCTTAATATTTTGCGGAGTATCAAAATTTGGCTCGCCTGCGGTTAAGTCTATTATATCTTCCCCGCGCAAAAGCAATTCCTTAGTCTCCGAGGCAATTTTCATAGTTGGGCTTTCGCTAATTCTATTTACCCTTTTAGATAGGGGCATTCAAATTTCCTTTGCTATTTATAATGGGATTGTGAATAATTTGATGGGGAATATAATATTTATTCAATAAAAGAATTTAAAGACGATAATCTATTTTCATTTGTTGTTCATCGCTATCCCAATGCCATTCGGCAGCAATTCAATAGACATTCATGGAAATTCAGTTGTTGGAACAATTAAGCGGTTAAGAGATGCAATTGAATTTCTATTATTCGTGAGAATTCTCTTATTTAAATCAAAGAAGGTCTTTTCAAAATGCTTAAGTACCATTTGAGAATATCTCAATCTTTCTTTTGGAATGGGAAAAAATTCACTAAGAATAGTAATACCACTTTTTGAATTTGGCGCGAGAAACAATTATAGTATATTTTGTCTTCTTTATTGTTCAATTAGCACAAAAAAGCTACCTTTAATGGTGAATTAAAAATCATTCAATAAAAATGAAAGTAAGCTATGTTAATAAATATTCGTCAATTAAGAGTGACCTGGATTTTTCTGTTCCTATTGTTTCAACTCACTTCCAGTAAAGCACAATGGATTCAAGCCGAAAGTAAAATAAATTCCAACATTGCAACAGTTTGGAATAATGGCTCTTTATTATTTGCCGGAACAACAACCGGAATTTATATCTCTTCAAATAACGGTTTAAACTGGGTGCAGAGTAACAAAGGATTAATAGATGGTGTTTCGGTTTATTGCTTTGCTCAAAAAGGAATAAACATATTTGCCGGATCTTCCGATGGATTATTTCGTTCTTCCGATAATGGCAAAACCTGGAAAGACGTTTCCGGCTCAATTTCGATAAGGTTGATACAGGCAATATTAATAAATGGGGAACAGATATTTGCTGGAACAAGAGATGGAGGATTATGGCTTTCGACAAATGATGGAGACACATGGAATGAGTACGACTATGGTTTGGTAAACGGTGCAATTGAATCTTTATGCAAAATAGATAATACACTTATTGCCGGTACGGAATGGAGCGGTGTTTATATATCTACTAACAATGGTGCTGTTTGGTGGCAAAGCAATTCCGGATTGCCCGAAAAGAGTGTTGTTCATTCACTATATATTTATAAGCAAAATGTTTATGCGGGAATTATAAATAAAGGAGTTTATCGTTCAACAGATAAAGGCAATTTATGGAAACTGCTAACAGAAGGATTGCCTACAAATGTTCATTCAAGCAGTTTTACTTCCAGCGGAGAATATTTGTTTGCAGCAACTCCGAATGGTGTTTATATATCCCCAAATAAAGGGGATAGCTGGAAGAGTTCGAACAATGGCTTGCCTGCAAATGTTGGAGTATCTTCACTTGAAATAAGCGGTAATTATATTTTTGCAGCAGTAGATATTGGAGTAATTTATAAGCGCTTGCTATCTGAAGTTCTAACCGATGTTGCAACAGAAAAAATTTTGCCGGATGATTTTATGCTTTGGCAAAATTATCCAAATCCATTTAATCCGCTAACAGTTATTAATTATCAAATTCCAGTTGAAGAGCATGTTTTATTAAAAGTGTACGATATACTTGGAAGAGAAGTAGCAACATTAGTAAACGAAATTAAACAAACCGGAAAATATAGTTGTTCATTTTCAAACCCTCCTTCATTAATTGCTAGCTCTATTTATGTATATACAATTAAGGCTGGCAGTTTTTACCAAAGTAAAAAAATGATATTGATTAAGTAATTGTAGTAAAGGCAAAAGAATTGTAAAAAAAAAGAGACGCCATAAAAGGCGCCTCTTGGTAAAAATAAAATATGCATCAATATTATTTTTTAATCTGGCTCATACGTTTTGGACCGGCATCTATAACATCCTGAGAACAACCTTTTTCGAATAATTTGAAATTCTCGTTAAAGCGTGCCGAAAGTGCATCATACTTTTTCCAATATTCATCTTTATTTCCCCAAGATGCTTCGGGATATAAAACATCTTCTGGAACATCTGGACAAGTCATTGGCACTTCGTAACCAAACAGTTTGTCTTTGCGGTATTTAACATCTTTCAATTTACCCTCTAAAGCGGCATTTAAAAGATTACGTGTATGACGAATGCTGATGCGTTTGCCTACACCAAATCTTCCTCCAACCCATCCTGTATTAACTAGCCAAACAGTGGCATCATTTCGTAAAATTCTTTGCTTAAGCATTTCGGAATAATCGAATGGATGACGAACCATAAAAGGACCGCCGAAGCATGCGCTGAAAGTAATTTGAGGTTCAATTCCCAAACCAATTTCGGTTCCCGCAATTTTACTTGTGTAACCGCTAATAAAATGATACTGTGCCTGCTCGGGAGTTAAACGGGCAATTGGAGGCATTGTTCCGGTAGCATCGCATGTTAAGAAAATTACATTCTTAGGATGTGTGCGAACATATCCCTCTTTAATAACATTAGGAATAAAATGGATTGGATATGATGCTCTTGTATTTTCGGTAATTGAATCGTCATCAAGATCTATTGCGCGCGAGATTGGATCGAATGTAACATTCTCTAATATTGTTCCAAATCTTCTTGTGGTTTCGTAAATCTGAGGTTCATGGTCTTCGCTTAAACGAATAACTTTGGCATAGCATCCTGCTTCAAAGTTAAACACACCTTGCGAACTCCATCCATGTTCATCATCCCCAATAAGCTTGCGCTTTGGATCTGCCGACAATGTTGTTTTACCGGTTCCACTTAATCCAAAGAATAATGCAACGTCTCCATCATCCCCAACATTAGCGCTGCAGTGCATTGGTAAAACATCTTTATATGTTAAAAGAAAATTTAGAACGGTGAAAACAGATTTTTTAATTTCGCCGGCATAAAGAGTATTTGCAATAATTGCAGTACGCTGATCGAAATTAAGAATAATTGATGTATCTGTTCTGGTGCTGTCGTTTGTAGGATCTACTTTAAAACCGGGGACCGAAATAACTGTAAACTCAGGGATAAAGTTTTTCAATTCCTCTTTGTTAGGAGTAGTTATAAACATATTGCGAGCGAACAAACTATGCCATGCTTTTTCGGTAATAATTCTAACCGGCATTTTATAATCCGGATCTGCGCCAGCATAACAATCCTGAACAAATAATTCTTCCCCTTGAGCCCAAGCTTGAAAACGGCCAACTAAGTTGCTCCATTTTTCGTGCGCATAAGGACGGTTATAGTTGCCCCACCAAATATCTTTTTCGGTGCTTTCTTCGCGAACAATAAATTTATCTGCAGCCGCTCTAGCGGTATGTTTTCCGGTATTAACAATTAAGGCGCCGCTTTTAGCAAGTTTACCTTCATTTCTAAAAATTACTTCTTCGTATAGAGCTTCGTCCGGCAAATTCCAAAATACTCTGTCTAACAAAGTAATACCCTGATTTTTAAGCCTAAAGTCCGAAGCCAATTCCATTGCCTGCTTGCTGGCAGGAGTTTGAAAATCTAGATATTTACTCATGACCAATCCCTCACTAATTTACGGTCCCCAATATAAAGTTCATTAGGTGAATTAGGATCTAAAGCCCACTTCATTCTTTCGATGCCTTCAGTAATATCTTTTATAGTTCCGCAATAGCTTATTCGTAAATATCCATCCATACCAAATTCTTTTCCAGGAACAGTAAGCACCATAACTTTATCAATTAACATAGTAGATAATTTTTGCGAATCTTTTTCGTAAGCGCTAAAATCTGCAAACAAATAAAATGTCCCGTCAGGAACAGTAACTTTAACACCTTCGAAAGAGCGCAAAAGACCAACTAAAACATTACGATTGTTTTCCAATGTGATGCGTAAGTTTTCAACACCGCTTTGAATACCATTTAAAGCGCCGGCTGCTGCTTTTTGAAGCACAACAGAAGGTCCGCTTGTTTGATGTCCTTGAATATTAGCCATTGCCGAAATCACTTGTTTATTTCCAACAGCCCATCCAATTCTGTATCCTGTCATAGCATACTGTTTTGAAACGCCATTGATAATAATAAGCTTACTTTCTTCAACAGATTTTTTTGTGTAATCGTAAGCGCTAATTGGTTTGCGTCCGTCAAAAACCAAACGATGATAAATATCATCCATAATTAAATAGATTCCTTTCTTTTCGCAGAAATCTACTATGTCGGCAATAAAATCTTCGCTGTACATTGCGCCGCTTGGATTGTTTGGGCTGTTAATTATAATAGCTTTTGTATAAGTGCCAACTCGCTGTTCAATATCTTTTAAACGTGGATAAAAAGTACCATCTTCGGGAAGAACCGGAACCGGAAGAGCGCCAACTAAACGTGCCATATCTGGGTAGCTAACCCAATAAGGAACAGGGAATAAAACTTCTTCTTGAGGATTAAGAATTGCCTGAAGGGCAACCATAATTGCCTGCTTAGCACCGCTGCTTGCAATAACATTTTCGGGATTAACTTTGCGGTGATAATATTCTTCGGTATAACGAATAATAGATTTTTTTAATTCTGGAATTCCGTCTGCCGGTGCGTAACGAACTTCTCCGGTATTAAGTAAATTTACTGCCGAAAGCATTGCATCCATTGGCGCACGGCTTTTGGGTTCACCACCTCCAAGGTGAATAACTGGATCACCTTTTTCTTTTAGTATTGCGGCTTTTTCGTTTAAAGCCAAGGTTGGAGAGGCTTTTACTGATCTTGCAATTTGACTTAAGCTCATAATAGAACCACCTGTTGTTTAATCATTATAATGATTTGTTATTTTGGTACAAATATTCGTCTTGTTTAATATTTGGTACTTATATACCATTATAAACTATAACATTTTACTGTTTCTGTCAAGCTAATTATTCATGCCGACCTAATACAATTTTGTTGCTTTTAAACTCTTACCGGTAATTTATCTGGCAGAAATTATTCTGTTCATAACCTTTACGGATCTATTTTTATCTTTAGCCGCAATTTCGTTTATCAATGAATAGATTAGTACCATTGGGGCAGATAGGCTGTTGGTTAAGCCCTTACTGTCTGTTTTAATTAACAATGTCACATCGGAATATTCAATTATTGGAGCAACCGGAGAATTGGTAAATGATATTACTTTGGCTTTTTGATCCTTTACAAATTTTGCAGCATTAATTGTTTCGAGTGAATATGGGGGAAGCGAAAAGGTTACTAGTACATCATTCTTTCCAACATTCACCAATTGATCAGGAAAGGATAAACTGCCCAAATTTATTTGAGAGGACTTTAAACCAATTCTTTTAAGCAAATAGCTTGTAATGCCAGCCATAAAACTGGAAAGATCGTATCCTATTGTATAAACATAATTGGCACAATTTAGAATATCTATTCCTTTTGCAAAGGCTTTTTCGTCGTAGTTGTTAATTATGTAATTAATATTTGCTACTTCATTTTCGGCAATTTGGTTTATGGAGTTGAATCCAACTGCAGACTGCTCTAGCATCAACTTAAATTTTTCTAATGGTGCAACATTACTATGAATATTAGAAGCCAAAACTTTTTTTAAGTCGAAGAATCCTTTGAAGCCAAGCTTGTTTGTAAACCTTAATATTGTTGCTCTTCCAACGCCAAGCCGGTCGGCAAGATCGTGAATGGACATGAATGCAATTTCGTTTTGCTTCTCTAAAAAAAAGCTGGCTATTTTAATTTCGGTTTTCGAAAAATTAGAAGACTTGGCGCTAATTAACTCATCAATTGAATTATAATCCCTTTTCATAAGCCGCTATAATAGTTATAAAATATATGGTGTTTTGCTTTTTGTACCATGTTAATTTACACTAATAATCTAGTTTGAAACAATATTAAAAACTATGTCAGCAGTCCTTTCAAGATTCTTAATACTAATGGATTCTTCAAGAGAATGAACTTTTTTATACCCTATTCCCAAATTTACAGTGGGAAATCCAAAATGATTAAAAATATTTGCGTCGCTACCACCTGGATATACAATGCAGTTTACAGGTAAAGATGCTTTATTAATAGCCGATGTAGCAGCATTTACAACGGGACTTTTTATATCCAAATTAAAACCATAATACTTTCTAGATGTTGAAAACTCTATTTTGCCTCCAAAGTATTTTGCGGCATCTTTAAAAGTATCAATCAGAAGTTTAAGCTGCTGTCTAATTTCCTCTTCTACAAAGCTTCTTACTTCACCAACAATTTCAACATCGGCTGGAACAACATTTATTAAAGATCCTCCCTTAATTGTACCCAAATTTAATGTGCAAGTATTAGATACACGCCCTACTTTAATTTTTGATATAGCTTGGCCGGAAATGCTAATTGCGTTTATTCCCTCTTCGGGATGAACGGCAGCATGGGCTGCTTTGCCAAATATTCTAATTTTAAACTGAAGTGCAGAGGGAGCAGAAACTATTACACTGCCAGGCTCGGCGGAACTATCTATAACAAATCCATACTGGCAATTCATAGAACTAAAGTCCAAATTCTTCGAGCCGAACATACCGGCTTCTTCACAAACGGTAAAAACAAAATAGATTGTTGGAGTATTAATTTTGTTTTGAATAATTGTATTTACTGTTTCTAAAATAATTGCAACTCCGGCTCTATCGTCGGCTCCTAAAATTGTTGAGCGGTCTGTAAATACAACTTCATTCTCAATAATTGGTTTAATTCCAAGTGTCGATTGAATTGTATCCATATGTGCGCAAATAAAAATTGGAGAAAGGTTTGCATCTCCTTTTAAAGTAGCAATAATGTTTCCTGCGTTGCCTCCAAACGATAAAGCGGCATTATCTTCATACACGGGAATTTTATAATCAACAAAAAAGTTCTTAATATAATTCGCAATTTTTCTTTCATTGCCCGACTTACCATCAATTTCAATTAAAGCAAGAAATGTTTCCAAAAGTCTTTTTGAATTAATCATGAGATGACTTCCTTAGTTAACAAAGCATTAGCGGCAAATAATATTATGACTACTATTACTGTTGCCCGAAAAATGATTTCCTCAAAAATATAATAACATAAATAGAAAAGAGAAATTAAGAATGCAGAAAAGATAAATGGATAAAGAAATTACATAACTTTAAGAAGGTTATGTAATTTCTTCTACCAATTGAAGCAGCATTTTCTTTTCGAAAGGTTTTGGTAAATAGCCGGTGAATCCATGTTTTAAGAAATCCCTTTTATGCATTTCGGAAGCATATCCGGTAAGTGCAATAACCGGAGTAGATTGATATCTCTCAAGTTTTCTAACTTGATTCAATACTTCAATTCCATCAATTCCATGTCCAAGATTAATATCAATTAGCAAAAGGTCGTAAAAATTATTTTCAATCATAACCAAGGCCGTTTCACCATCTCGGGCTGCAAACACTCTTCCCTTTTTTGATAGAAATCTTTGGACTACTTCTATGTTCAAAGGGTTATCTTCAACAATAAGAATTTCCAACTTGCGCTCTTCCTTTGGCAAAAGAGGTGTTTCTAAAATATTCTCCGAAGCCTTTAACTCTGCGGGCAAGGACTCGAGCTTAGGATTTTTATAAGGAATTATAATTGAAAATTGAGAGCCAATTCCAACCTGGCTTTCGATTGCAATATCAATTCCTATAAGTGTAGCCATTCTTTTAGAAAGAGTAAGTCCAATTCCCAAGCCCTCATAATCACGTCTAAATCCTTCACTTAGCTGACGGAATTCTCTGAATATAATTGGTTGATCCTCTTTTTTAATTCCAATTCCTGTGTCTATAATTTTAATAACTACAGAATTTGGAAAATTGCTATCATTATATTTAGAAAGTTGAATTTTAACTTCCCCCTGATGAGTATACTTGAAAGCATTATCAATAATATTGGTAACTATTTTAGTCAACAAATTCTCATCAGTATGAACAATAATTTCATCGTCGGGTAAATCTGCAGATAGTTTAAGTCCTTTTGAAGAAGCAGCAGATTCGAATAATGTTTTAGTTTGCTGGCAGAAGAATGTTAAATCAATTTCGTTCTGCTGAATTAAGTAGTCTTCGTTTTCGAGTTCTGTTAAAGTAAGAACTCCATTTAAAGTGTTCATTAACCTTCTTCCCGAACTGTTAATTTTTTCAACCATTTCGATATTCGCATCATCCTTAATTTCTTCTTTTAAAAGCTGGGCAAAACCAAGAATTCCATTCAAAGGAGTTCTAAACTCGTGAGACATGTTTGCCAATAAAGAAGATTTAACTTTGTTTGCTTCTTCGGCTTCTTCCTTTGCCTTTATAATATCATTGAGCAATCTCTTTTGTTCCGAAATATCTTCTTTGATTGCAAGAAAGCTTTTGATGTTCCCTTGCTCATCTTTAATAGAAGAGATAGAATCGTACTCCCAATAAAGCTCACCGTTTTTCTTTTTATTATGCATTTCGCCGCGCCATTCGTTTCCAGCAAGAATAGTACTCCATAAATTTTTATACAATTCAGGGGATTGCTTTCCCGATTTCAAAATTCTAGGAGTTTTACCAACAGCTTCTAAAGCAGAATATCCTGTTATCTCGGAGAATTTTGGATTAACATATTCAATAACACCTTTGTTATCCGTAATAATAATTGCGGCAGGGCTATGCTCTATAGCTCTAGACAAACGGTATATTTCCTCTTCGGCACGTTTAATTTTGGTTACATCACGAACAATGTTTAATATACAAGTAGAACCACCTAGTTCAATAAGTTGTGCAGACATTAATCCGGTTTTAATAATTCCATTTTTCAATCTAAACTGGGAAGAAAAATTTTCTACTTTACCACTTAACATTAACTCATCAATAAATCTTTTTCTATCCTCAAGATTATTCCAAATAGAAAGTTCAAGTGAAGAATGGCCAATAATTTCTTCCGGTCGGTATCCGGTTAATTCAGCAAATCCGGTATTAATTTCCAAATAAACTCCATCTTGAAGTCTGCTGATTGAAACCGCATCGGGGCTGGTATAGAAGGCTTTAGAAAATTTTTCTTCACTCTGCTTAATAGCTCTTTCGGTTTTTTTCCTTTCGGAAATATCTCGGGTTATTCCAATTATAGCTACAGGTGTTCCTTTTTCATCTCGAATAAGGCTTAGTACAGATTCAGTTGGAATTAGGGAGCCATCTTTGCAAAATTGATCGAGTTCAATTGAAATTGAAAAATCGTCTGGAACTTGATTCTCTTTTTCTAATTCAAAAACATCGCGATATTTTGCCATCGCTTTATTAAATGATTCAGGAGTTAAAATATTACTAAGATTGGCGTTTAAGATTTCTTCCTGAGTGAATCCGGTTATAGTTTTTATTGAAGGACTTATATAAGATATTTTTAAGTCCAAGGTGCAAGTCCAAATAATATCTTTAGTGTTTTCCGCAATTAATTTGTATTTAGCTTCGCTTTGATTAAGCTGCTCCAAATGTTTTTTACGTTCAGAAATATCTCTGTTAACACTTAGAATAAACTTTTCGTTTTCTAATTCAACAAGCTGACCATTAATTTCTACTGGAAAAGTTGTTCCGTCTTTTCGAACATGAATGGTTTCGAAAAAAATAAATCCTTTTTCAAAAATTCTGTCAATTCTGCTCTTAACTTTACTTCGGTTACTCTCTTCGTTTAACAATTCAATTGGAAAATTTTCGAATTCAATTTTGGAGTAACCCCTAGAAGTATAACCAATTTCGTTTGAATATATAATCTTACCCTGCTGATCAATAAGAAAGATGGAGTCGCTTACACTGTTTAATAGCTTAGCCTGCAGTTGAATTTGTTTGCTTCTTTTTTTAGTGTCGGTTATATCTCTTTGGCTGCCCCATAACTGATAAATGCAATTATCCTTTGTAAGCATGGTTGCGTTATTTAAGAAGTAAACAATATTGCCATCCTTGTCCAACTCCTTGCTTTCAAAGTCAGTTACTTTTAAATCGTCGTTAAATAAATGCATCATGCTATTAATAACGGTTTGCTTATCATCGCTGTAAAAGGATTTAAATGATCTGCCAATAAGCTCGCTTGGATTATCGAAGCCATACATTTTTGCAAATGTAGCATTGCACTCAGCTAAATAGGCATGTTCGTAATAATGCTCTGCTCTTTGCTCGCAACTATAACTAAGTGGAATAGGGGGATCAATTTCAACTCTAGAAATTCCTTCAGTGCTAGTTTCTATAAACACTCGATGCCTATCCTGGCTTTCTTTAAGTTTTGAATCGCTTTCAATTCGTTGTGCAATTTCAAGTTGAAGACTTTCAACAGCCGCTTCAAGCTGAGAAGTTCTTTCCTGAACTCTAATTTCAAGTTCGTCGTTTATTTGCTGAAGCTGCAGCTCGGCATCTTTTCGCAAATTAATGTTTTGAAGAGCTCCGTAGTATTTGATTATTCTTTTATGCTTTTCATCGTAAACAGGAGTTAAACAAATACTGAACCATAGTAATTGGTTATTACTTTTAATAAAGCGTGCTTCGGTTTTAACCTCTACACCGGTTAACAATAAATTAACAGCATTTTCAATTGCTGAGTAATCTTTGTGATATACATGAGTCTTCCAAGTCTCTTTGCCAACTAAAGAAGCAATTGAATAACCCATCTCTTCTTCAAAACCAGGAGTTGACCAATTAATTTCTACATTATCATCATTATCAATAGATGCACAATAAGCATAATCTGAAGTTATTTGGGAAATTATTCTATATCGTTCTTCACTTTCGGCCAATTGCTTTTTAGCATTGTGCTTAAAGATTGCCATTTCAACAGCAATCTTTAATTCCTTTTGGTTAATTGGTTTTAACAAAAAGGCGTAGGGATCTGTGCTTTTTGATAAATCTAAAATGGTTTGGTTGGAATCCACAGTTAAATAAATAACAGCACACTCATTTTCTTCAACATAATTTTTAGCAAATTCAATACCTTTAAGCTGGCCGCCATAGTTTATATCAACCAGAATTAAATTTGGTGCAGCATCAATTGTTGGATTAAATGCTTCGAGATTATTTGAACTATTTACTACGCACAAGTAACCAATAGAAGATAGGTATTCCTTTAAATTACCCGCACTACCTAAATCCTCGTCGAAAATAAAAACAATATTTGTGTTCACATTATCTCCCTTTAACTCTAAAAGTGAAAAGGAGAAAAAAAGTGCTATAAAAAATTTCCATCATAATCTATATAACCTTTCCAATAAATCTATATTATTACCCAAAATGATTCCTAGTATAGAAAATAAATCACAATCATTATCGAAAATTCCATTAACTAATTAATATCGCTAAAGAGAAAGTAATTCAATAACTAAAAATAAGCATATTACAAGTTGGAGGAATAGGGTAAAACAAATCCGAAAGAGCTTCCTTTGCCAACTTCACTTTCTACAATAATTTTACCTTTATGCTTTTCTATAAACTCCTTGCATAAAATTAATCCTAGACCGGTGCCGCCTTCGTCGTGAGTACCTCTCTTTGTAAACTGGACATCTATCCTAAAGAGTTTGCTCTGCTCATCAACCGAAATGCCTATGCCATTATCATTTACAATAAATTTAATTGTGTCCGGTTCTTTCTTAGCGCAAATAGTAATCTTTCCATAATCGTTAGTAAATTTAACCGCGTTTGAAATAAGATTACGAATGGTAGTTGCAATCATATTCTTGTCAAAAACAAATTCAATTTTGCCTTCAATTTCCAACTCAACAATAATGTTTTTCTTTTCGATAGAGTTCTTTAATACTTCCAAGGCAGAATCAATTTCGATGTTGAGCAAATTAAAACCTGGGTCAAACTCCAATACTCCCCGCTGCATTCTGTTCCATGTAAGCAAAATATCCAACAAATTGAACTGACTTTTTAATCCTTCGTAAAGCTTACTTTCAAGCATTAATCTTTCTTCCAAAGTAAGTTCATCGTCTTCAACTAATATGTTTGCAATACCAATAAGTCCTTGAAACGGGCTTCGTAAATCGTGCGCGATAATAGAGAAAAATTTATCTTTCATAAGATTGGTTTCGCGTAACTTCTTTTCGGAGTTTTTTAAAGCCTCCTCGGCAAGTTTCCTTTCGGTTATATCTTCTATTGTACCATCATAATAAATAACATTTCCATTTTCGTCGCGCTTAGCTTTTGAGTTCTCGCGGAAATACGCAACCTTGTTGTTTTTAGTTATCCATTCAGTTTCAAAACCAATCAGTTCATCTTCTGCATCTACTCTTTTCAATATATCGTTTCTTGAAAAATATTTATAAACATTTTTATCGGTAAGTAATGTAGAATTTATCTCTTCTTCTGATGCATAGCCAAGCATCTTTTGGAGAGTAGGATTGGACATTAAAATTTTACCATCGGGAGTAGATCTATAAATTCCTATTGGTGAATTTTCGTATAAATTTCTGTAACGCTCTTCGCTTTCTTTAAGAGCATCCTCAATAGCTTTTCGCTCGGAAATATCTCTTGCAATTGCTATTAAGCAATCCTGTCCAAAGTACTTTCCTTTATTAATAATAACTTCCTTAGGAAACACCTCTCCATTATTTCGCAAGCCCCAAAAATCAAATTTATTGGATTGGCCTGTTTCAAAAGTGTTTTGAATAAGTTCGTAAGTTCTTTTCAAATCGTTTTTATTAGGAGCAGTTAAAAAGTCGGGAGTATTTCCAATAAATTCCTCCTTTTTGTAGCCATACATCTTTTGAGCGCCATAATTTACATCTAGAAATTCTCCCTTGGAATTTTGAATGTAAATAGCGTCGTTGATAGAGTTAAACAAGCCTTTATAGCTTTCTTCACTATCCATTAATGCTTTTTCAACAATCTTTCTTTCCGAAATATCTCGAATAACTACAAAAGCAACTTCTTTGTTAGACCAAACACTCTTTCTGATACTCACTTCAGAGTCAAAAATATCACCGGTATATGGCTTCTTAGCTTTCCATTCGAATAATAAAGACTGCCCTTTTTTAACAGAAGAGAAAATATTAGGAATTTGTTCATGCTGCATATCGGTTTCTGCAAGAATATCTTTTATACTTAACAGTTGGGCCTGTTCTTTTGAAAACTGAAATACTTCCAGAGTTCTATCGTTTACTTCAATTATATTTCCATTAAAATCGTGAATGATTATAGCATCGCTGATATTGTTAAATACGGCACGTAAATTATTTTCGGATTTGGCAAGAGAAAGTTCGTTGGCCTTACGGTTGGTAATATCTCGGGCAATTGCAATTACAACTTCTTGGCCAAAGTAAGTGCCCTTATTTATCATCATCTCCTTTGGAAAGATATCGCCGCTTTTTTTCAATCCCCAAAATTCAAAAGTAAATGGACCGTTTCCTTCAAAAGTCATTTGAATGCATTTTATAAAATGACCGAAATCGTTTTTACCTGGAGCGGCTAAGAATTCAGGCGTACGGCCAATAAATTCCTCTCTTTTATAGCCATACATTTTTTCTGCGCCGGTATTTACATCCAAAAACACTCCATCTTTGTTTTGAATAAAAACACCGTCATTAAGAGAATTAAAAATTCCTCTAAAAGATTTTTCACTTTCCAAAAGTCTATTCTGGAAAATTCTGTTTGCTGTTACATCAATTATAACAACAATTCTAGCCTTAATACCATTGAACAAAACGCCTTGAGCCCATATTTCAACGTCTATAACGGAACCATCTTTTTTAATATGCTGCCAGCCTCGCGAAATATTGTAATCATTATTTGCCTTAATAATTTCCATGTGCGCTTTAAGCTTATCAAAATCTTCTTGCGGACGAACATCCATAATGGTTTTAGAAAGGAATTCTTCCTTTGAATAACCATATGAATTAATGGAAGCCTGATTTACAGAAAGTATTTTTAATGTATCTGGATCGTAAATCCACATTGGCAAAGGACTGTTATCGAAAAGATTACGGTATCTTTCTTCACTTTGCATCAATTCTTTTTGGGCGCATATTCTTTCTAAAATATTTCGGCTTACAACAACATACCCAATCGCATTATCGTTAGCATCCTTTAAGAGGGTTGCACTTAATTCAAAAGGAATTTCAGCGCCATCTTGTGTAATCAGTACAGATTCTTGATTTAAAAGAAAACCCTTTTTTTGAATATCTATGAATCCTCTTATTGCCGAGTTTTTATTCTTAGGCTTAAATACACGAAATATTTCCTTTCCTAAAATATTATTTATGGAAACGTCGTGACCAAGCATTTGCTTAGTAGATTCGTTTGCATAAATTATTTTTCCAAATGTGTCGCAAATTAAAATACTGTCTTTGCTCATCTTTAAGGCAAGTAGAAGTTTATTTATATCCTCTTCGTCTCGAACCTTAGTTGTAATATCTCTCTGAATTCCAAAATTTCCGGTTATTTGTCCTTTGCTATTTTTGAATAGATAATAATTGCATTCTGCCCACAAGGTTGTTCCATCACTTCTTCTCTCTTCGGATACAATAATGGAATTTTCTTTTTCTAAAATTTCGCGGCAAATTCTTTTCCCCTGTTCAACATCGTGCTTAAATAAATCTGCAACCGGCTTTCCAAGAATATCATTTTCGCTAAGTTTATACTGGTTTGCAAAAGCCTTGTTAACCCGTGTTATTTTTTGATTATAAAAAAACTTCTCAACAGCTAAATCCCTATCAACATAATCATTCCAATAAAATGGCTCATCCATTTCGGAAAGGAAAACACCTTCGAGAGACTGCTTAAAAAATGCATCTAGTAAATGAAAATATTCATGATTAGTCTCTTCAATTGCATTGGAACTGCTTAGTAGTAATCCTACACCCTGAATAAAAATCTCGTTTTGAGAATTTGAAGATTTGTAGTTGCCTATTAAAAACTCGCATCGAACTAGCTTTTGATTTGCAATAACAAAATCCAATTGCACTTTTTTAGTAGCGGCAGATGTTGATATTTGATAAACTATGGAAGAGAACTCTGATTGGTAATTATTATGGAGCAGCGATATTAAGCTAATTCCAATAAGTTCATTCCTTTTGGTATTCAATGCATCGCAAAAGGGCTTGTTGGCATATACAATTGTTAAATCCTTTCTGATTCGGAAAATTAAAGCGGAAGATTCCTCTATTAATGAATCGTATAAAGAATCAACCTCATCACTATTCTGTTTATTACCGCTTACATTATGTATTTCGTCATAATCCATTTTAAACCAGGGGTTTAATTGTTTTGTGTATCTGAATTGTCGCACTCAACTTGATTTGTTGAGTCATCGTTGTTACTTACTAGCTTTTCAAACTCTGTAAAAAAATCAGTTGGATTATTATTCCATTTCAAAAAACCATCGAAGGCAAAAACTTTATGAGACATATTCTTTAAGTCGTCAACAATTAAAAAAATGCTTACTTCTTTATCATCCGAACTTTCTTTTATTTTTTGCATAATTATTTTTTTATCAAGAAGTCCTATGCGGCTGGATACGAGTACAAATTTTGGCAAGTGCTTGGTATACAAATTATATGCTTCTGTTCCACTGGAAGCTTCGTGCACAATAAACTTTCCATTAAACGAGTCTTTTAATAAATCTCTATGTTTTTTATCGGATTCAACTAGTAATACTTCTGGAACTGAACCGACTATTCTAGTTTTCAAATCGCCGCTATTAGCAGATAAAACTTTTTTAACTCTTTTAACCAGGTCATGAATATCGATTGGCTTTACTATATAATCCGAAATACCTAGTGGGGCTAAAAGGCCAACAATTCCTTTATCGCTATGAGCTGTTAATACAATAACGGCAATTTTTTTATAAAGGGGATTCGCTCTAATTGCTGCTAAAGTTTGATGTCCATCCATTACAGGCATGCTAACGTCGAGAAATATTAGATCTGGAATGTCATTTTGTAGAGCTTCAATACCTTTTTTGCCATTTTCGGCTTCGCTAATTCTGCAAATAAAAGTTCTTTTTAAAACATTGTTCAACAACATTCTGATGTTTGATTCATCGTCTATAATTAAAAATGATTGCAAAATATTCTTCTCCTAATTATTCTGAAGACTGTTGATAATTGATTTATCAACAGGAATGCTAAAGCTAAAAGTTGTTCCTTTCCCTAACTCACTCTCGGTCCATATATTGCCTTTGTGAAATTTAGTAAACTCTTTACATAATAATAAACCTAAACCCGTTCCTTTTTCTTTTGCGGTACCGGCAGTTGAAAATGAAACTTTGGGATCAAATATTTTGCATAAGTCTTCTGGTTTAATTCCAATACCTTTATCTGAGACTGAGACAATTATCATTTCTTCAAGGATTTTTGAATTGATTTCAATTGTGCCGCCGAAATTCGAAAATTTAATGGCATTGCTAATTAAATTAATCAATATAGAAGAAATCATGTTAGAGTCTATAAAGACTTCTAAGCAATCATCTATTCGGTTAAATATTTTTATCCCCTTATTTGCAGCAGAAGCCTGCAGTACGTTTACAATTTTTTGCGATATGTTTTTGAAATTACAAATTTTAGGGTAGAAGGCAATTTTTCCGTTTTGTAACCGAGACCACTCTAAAATATTGTTAAGAAGGTTATTCGTGCTTTGAGTTATTTCAATAATATGTCCGGCAAATTCTTTTATTTCCTCTTTAGTAAGATTATCATACTCGTTGAATAGTATTTCGGCATATCCCATCAGTCCATTCAATGGAGTTCTTAAATCGTGACCAATAATAGAAAAGAACTTATCCTTTGTTGTGTTGGATTCTAAAAGCTCTTGGGCAATTCTTTCAATGCTTTTATGTTCCGAAATTTGTTCGGTTATTTCCCGTAAAATCATAACTACTTCATCACACGAAAGCATTGCAAACCTGGCTTCGTAAAATTTTATTCCAAAACTATTTTCCAACTCAAAAACTAAAGATTGCGCATCGCCGCTAGAGAGAGCTAAATTAACTTTTTCAAGCATCTTATTTGCAATATCAGAACTAAAGAAGGACTTAACAGAATTGCCTGCCAATTGTTCTTTGCCTGGTAAAATACTTTTTACATTGTTTTTGCATTCTAAGATTACACCTTCTTTCGACAGTATTAAAATTGGATCGGGAATAGATTTAAGGATAGAATAATCAACGGACTCTAAATCTGCAAAGATTTCTTCGATTAAAGATTTTTTGGTAATGTCCTGCAATGAACAATCTATATAAACATTTCCCTCAATGCTTTTGTATACATTAAACGTTTCCTTCATAAGAATTTTAGTGCCATCCTTTTTTAACCAAAAAGTTTTTAACGGACTTCTCTTAATTGAATTTAGAAAGCGGGAGATGTTTAAGCATTTTTGGATATCATTGTTGTTAACGGCAAAATTATTAAAATCGTCAAGTGATGTAAAACCAAACATGCGAATAAAGGAATTGTTGGCGTTGAGTAAAACTCCATCATCACTTATTCTTACTAATGGAATTGAGAAATCCTCATCAATAAAATTATCAATCACGGATTGGGAATGCTTAATATTCATTCTTAACACCTTGTTTAACTTTATTATCTATTAATCTGGTTTCGTCATCATTCCACTCTAGCAGTATAAAGCTAATTTTAGTCCCTTTATTTATTTCACTTTTTACTTGAATAGCTCCCCCTTGTTTTTCAATCATATCTTTACAAAGAACTAAACCTAAGCCGGTTCCCTTTTCCTGCTCTGTGCCAAGCGTTGTATGGTTCTTGTCAACTCGGAAAATTAATTCAATTATCTCTTGCGACATTCCTACACCCGAATCTTCCACAGAAATTTCAATAAAACTATTAATTCGATGAGCGTTAATGCTAATTGAACCTTTTGTGTGTGTAAATTTTATTGCATTCGACAATAAATTTTCGAGTACAGAATTTAACATCCGTTCGTCTGCTTTAACATTGTATTGGATATCTGCATTGTTGGTAATTTTAATTCCCTTGTTGAGAGCATTAGCAGAAACAAGATTTATGCAGTAAAGGACTGTTGTATAAACATTTATTTTCTCAATCTGGCAGTTCATACGCCCTGTTTGAAGACGTGACCAATCCAAAAGGTTTTCTAAAAACTTATATACGTTTATAATTGATTTGTTAATGGTGGTAAGGTAAACTTTTATATCTTCCTTGCTAAGCTGCTCGTAATCTTCAAGCAGCAAGTTCGAGTATCCCAAAATACCGTGGAAAGGACTTTTAAGATCGTGAGCAACAATGGAAAAGAATTTATCTTTTGTTGCATTAATTTCTTTTAGCTCTGCTTCCGAGTTTGCCAGATATTCATTAAGAACCACTAATTCTGCCGAGCGCTCTTCCAGCAGAACTTTGTTCTTATTAAGCTCTTCAATTGTACGCTGAATTTTATTATATGCCGTTTTTCTTTCGGTAATGTCTCGAACAATTGCTAAAACACGTCCATCATCCAAAATTTGCGAAATCATTTCGGCGTTTAATGTAGATTCATCCTTTTTTACAATTTGAATTTCGCGGTAACTATTAAAATTATACTCGTCAATACCACCTATTGAAGCATCACTGCTGTGCGATCTTTCAAAATCCAGCAAAGATAAACCTAAGATCTCATCTTTTAAGTAACCAAGCATATTGCAGCCTGCTTTGTTTACATCTTGCAGCCTGCCGTCTGGCCCCGATATAAAAATTCCATCTTTTGCCTGATCGACCAACGAACGGTATCTTTTTTCACTATTCTTTAATTCTTCTTCAATCATCCTTCGGGCGGTAACATCCTCAACAATTGCAACACCGCCGGTAACAACTTTGTGTTCGTTAAAAATTGGAGTAGTTATTATTTTAACCCACTTGTTGCGCGAAAAATTTCGTGAATTTATATATCCGTCGTAATGAGATTCTTTTCCATCAAATAAATCTGAAATGGCTAGCAGAATTTTATTTTCGAAGAATCTTTCAAACTTGCTTCCAACAAGTCTTTCTTTCCTTTCCCCTAAAATTTGCACTATTCGCTCATTGCATTCGGTTAGAACAAGATTATTATCGAACTGGAATATTCCAACGGGGGACTCGTTAAAAATTAATTTGTACTTCTCTTCACTCTTTCGTAAATCATTTTCAATGTTTTTAATATGGGTTATATTTGTTGCAATAACGGCTATACCTTTTATAATTCCCTTGCTGTCTTTAAATGGTACTTTGTTTATAGATACCCATTCAGCTCCATTTGATGGTTCTTTTAACAACTCTAATTTGCTATAAATAGGTTTTCCGGTTCTAAATATTTCCTGCTCTTCGGTATACGATGAAATGGAATTACTTTCGGGATAAAAGGAAGATTCACTTTTTCCAATGGCCAGTTCAGGTTCAATAATACCAAGTGTATCGGCTTGTGCTTTATTTATTCTAATGAATCGGGAATCGAGGTCTTTAAAGTAAATTCTCTCCGGCATTTGATTCATCAAAACGTTTAGCATTTCCTGCTCAAGTTCCAATTTTGCAAATTTTTCTTCATTAATAGATTTCCATTGTGATAGTAAGTTAAAGCTAAATAGAAGCAACAGAACCGTAAAGTGTAAATCCAACGAGAACTTTGAATGAAATATGGAAAGGATAATTAGTAGAATTAGAGAAAAAAATGAAACTATTATTTTATGGAATCTAATAGTGCTGTAAGTTAATAATAAAACAATAGCAGCAAGAAATAAATTAATGCCTGTGTTTGAATTGGCAGCATTAAAAAATAAAATTGCCGCTGCAATAAGAAAAAAGACAATTGCTTCAAAAGATTTGGAACCTGATTCAATAAATTTTCCCCAGTCAATTTTTTGAAGGGAAATAAAAATTAATGCGAATACAAATTGAAATACAATCCTACCTAAAAGAATAAGAGCAATTTCAATGTTGGCTAATTGCTTATCAGTTTGGAAATAAGTGTTAAAATTTACAAGGGCATAAAGAAGTGTGGGTATTGCTATTCCATAAACAAGAAGAGAGAGTAAATGATTATTTGTAAAAATGGTTAAGTTGTTTCTTACTAATTTATTATAAAGAAATACACCCGCAAATGGAAGTAAAACATTACTAATTAGATTTAAAATGAATAGCGAAATAGAAGTTATGCTAATCAAAAAAAACAGGCTTTGCTGAACTAGCGCAATTATTATTAACGAAGACCAAGTTTCTCTTTCAGCGATTAAAATGAAACTCAAAAATAAAGCAGCCGAAAAATTATGGATTGCAAAATATCCAGTTTTTGTAAAAAGGAAATTTTCGGCATAGTTTGACATTAAATACAAAATGGCAAAAAGAATTAGTACATAGTTCTTTGTGAACATGTAAAATGTGCCGGTATTATTTTTTTCTTTTTGTATTGCTAGCATAATTTAAACTAAATATTTCCGGGTGAATTTTGAGCAATAGTAAATATTTTTTGCACTAAACCTTACAATAGACCTATAGACTTTGCAATTCAAATGCCAATAGGTAAATTATGTTAGCAGCCAGGATTATTTTATTTGCTCAAAAAAAGGGTATTTATGGCTTTTTAGCGGTTTTTTACTAAGCACCATATATAATTAATACTGAGGTGTAAAAAGGTGAACGTATATCGACCAGTGATCAATATTAGCCACTAAACAATCAATAATATTTTACGATAATGAAACTGTAAAAGTGGAACAATTATTGAGCAATGTTCCCTAAAAGGAGATTTTAATTGATATATGTATCAATAAATACAGAGCACGATTTTTGCGAAATTGAAATTATTCATAAGCAGCTGTCTATGAATTTTAAAAAGATTCTTCACTTTGAAAGACAATCGCACTTAAGAAATCTTTCAATCTTTTTTTCGGTATTCAAAGGAATTTTTCTTTTAACAAAAAATTCATTACTCAAAAATTCTACTGTTTCAAAAAGAATTTAGAAACTTTTGAAAACTAGGTAATTTTCCACAGCTCGAAAATTTCAATTATTTTGAAAATGGGTGTGCTATGCTGTTTAGCTAGTAAATGTTTTTGTGGTTGAACAACAGAATTAAGACATCTCCATATATGCCTATCTAGCATTTTTTCTTCGAAAAGCAAAACAATCTTCAATAAAAATTAATAATTATTTAAAACACTTTCTAAACATTTTCCCCAGTTGTTCGATAATATCTTGCAAAACTGAAATAGGTATTAAATGAAAAATAAATTAAGCTTTGGAATTCTTTATTCAACCGTAATATTCTTAGTAATGTTATTTGTTATTGTTACCGAAACAAGAGGCAGCGTAATTACTCCAGGTGAGGAGGAATATCTGATTGTCGTTGATAAAGCTCCTACTCCAGTTGGAGGAATGGAAAGTATTATGAAAAAAGTAACCTATCCCGATGCAGCTTTAAGGGCCAAAATTGAAGGAAAGGTTTATGTTTTAGCGCTTATTAACGAAAATGGTGAAGTAGATGATGTTCGCGTTGTTAAAGGTATAGGAATGGGATGTGACGAAGAGGCATCTAAAGTTGTTAAAAAAACAAAATTTAATCCGGCTCAAAATAAGGGCGCTAATGTAAAATCGAAATTAGCATTGGTTATTAATTTCAAAATTTCCTGATTCCTTTGAACATATGGTAATGACAATTTAATTAAGTATTCATAAAAATAAGTACCAAATAAAAAGTAAGTGTAAAATTAAAACGAGGTTCAGTATGAAAGAGGGAAAAAAATATCGCTCATTGATTGCCTTAACAGCAATATTTGTTCTGTTTGTATTTGCTGGCAACAGTGTAAAAGGCAGCGTACTTCTACCCGGGGAAGATCAGTATGCAATTGTTGTTGAACAGGCGCCTAGCCCAGTTGGTGGATTAGTTGCCATTATGAAAAAAATTACTTACCCAGATATGGCAATTAAAACCAGAACTGAGGGAAAAGTTTACGTCTTAGCTTTTATTAACGAAAGCGGTGATGTTGACGAAGTTAGAGTTGTAAAAGGCATTGGTGCCGGATGCGACGAAGAAGCAGCAAAGGCAGTTAAGAAAACTAAGTTCACTCCTGGAGTAGATAAGGGAGTTAATGTAAAAACAAAGTTGGCTTTAGCTTTAGCCTTCAAACTAGAATAGCGGCTTTTATAAAATAATAATGCCTTAAACAAAAGTTAAATGAAAAGGGGATCATCAGGTATGATCAAGTATAAAGATATAAAAATGGTTAGAAAGATTCAGATGAGTCTTTTAATAATTTCTGCGGTTGGAACTATTATTGCGTTGACATCGTATTTTTCAATGAACATGGTGCAGGGAAATCAAACTCAATACATCGAAGAAAATGTTCAGCCCGAAAGTAAGATTAACGAACTTTACACCAGCTTTAAGAATATTAAATACACTTGCGTTAAAATTGCTACTCCCGGCTTTGAATCGCAAATCTCTACTAATATAGATTACGTTCAAAAACAAAAGGCATTAATTGATACCGTATTTTCATTTTTAAAGAATGCACATTTAGAACAGAAGGTTGTTGATGATATTGCCGGTATTGAAAAAACCTGGAAAGATTATAAATCTACAGTTATAGATGCAATTTTAAGTGCAGGCTTAATGAAAGATTTTGAAATGGCAGGCGTGGTTACAACTACTTCTGGAGAAGAAATTGCAGATCAGATGGAAAAGAGACTTGAAAAAGTTGTTAATTATCTAAAAGAAAGCGGTGCTTCACTTGTTCAGGCTACAAACGACAGTATAAGTTTTGCTGAAATTATTATTTTAATTGGAATGCTTTTTGGAGCTACTGTTGCAGTGTTCTCTATTTTCAAATTGGCGCCGGGCATTACCAAACCTTTACAAGAATTCAAAGATATAATTAAAACCTTTTCTCTTGGTAATTTTAGCCATAGCTTAACAGCAGATACCCAGGATGAATTTGGTGAAATGAAGGAAATGCTTATTCAGCTTCAAGGTGCTCAGCAGACTAAAATTGAGGCGGCAAAGAAAATTGCACATGGAGTGTTCGAAAGAGTTGTTCCTGCTTCAAAAGAAGATGAACTTTCCAATTGTTTTAACGAGGAAATAGATACCCTAACAAATCTAAGCAAAGAAGTTAATGCTATGATCGAAGCTTCGGAACGGGGTGACCTTACTGTCAGAGGCAATACAAATAACTTCAGCGGCGGTTTCAAAACCATTATTGAAGGATTGAATAAAACTTTGGATTCGATTGTAATTCCTATTAAAGAAGGATCCGATGTACTTGCGATTATGGCTTCTGGTAATTTAACCAAAAGAATGGAAGGGGATTACAAAGGAGATCTTAAATTAATTAAAGACAGTATCAATCAAGTTGCGGATTCACTTACAAACGCATTGAGTGAAGTTAGCGAATCTGTAAGTGCGGTTGCTAGTGCTGCTAATCAAATTTCTTCAAGTTCCGAAGAGATGGCAGCCGGTGCTCAAGAACAAGCCGCACAAACTTCCGAAATTGCAAATTCGATTGACGAGATGACTAGAACAATTATGGATAACACACGTAGCGCTTCCTTTGCATCCGAAAAAGCAAAAGAATCTGGCTTAAAGGCTCAAAGAGGCGGTCATGTTGTTAAACAAACAATTGATGGAATGAATAGGATTAGTATTGTTGTTGAAAAATCTGCCGAAACAGTTTTTACTCTTGGTAAAAACAGCGATAAGATTGGAGAAATTATTCAGGTTATTGATGACATTGCAGATCAGACCAATTTGCTTGCTCTTAACGCAGCAATTGAAGCCGCTCGTGCCGGTGAACAGGGACGTGGTTTTGCGGTAGTTGCAGACGAAGTTAGAAAACTTGCTGAACGTACTACCAAGGCCACAAAAGAAATTGCAAATATGATTAAGCAAATTCAAAATGATACCAGTGAAGCCGTAATGTCTATTCGTCAGGGAACTGTTGAAGTTGAGCAGGGTAAGCTTCATGCAAAAGAAGCCGGTGATGTTCTTAAGGAAATTATTGAAGGAGCTCAGCAGGTTAGCGATACAGTTGTTACTGTTGCTGCCGCAAGTGAAGAACAAGCTGCTTCATCCGAAGAAATTAGCAAGAATATAGATAGCATTAATAATGTTACCCGCGAAACATCTTCAGGAATTCATCAGATTGCAAAAGCTTCGGAAGATCTTAGCAGGTTAACAATTAAATTGCAAGAAATGGTTTCCCAATTTAAGCTAACCGAAAATGGTTCATCCAAATACTTAAGCCGTCAAAGCGGTAGAATGATTTCAAATTAAAACACTTGGTACGGGATTCACTATCCCGTACCTCTTCTTCTTAAAAAAAACCAATCTAAACCGAGCTTTCAACTTTTTTTAATATTTATTGCCAATTCATTATAGAATTCTTAGCTTAATAAAAACATTCCAATTAAATGAGTATAAGATGGAAGATTATATACAAGCCAATAAGCTTTTGCTTTTAGGAAAGCTTACTGCAAGCTTAGTTCACGAAATTCGTAATCCACTTTCGGCAATTAAATTGAATTTGGATTACATGAGTATGGCACAGGACGATTTGCCCCCAGATTTAAGAGAAATTGTGGCCGAATCGCAGGATGCTTTTGAACAGGTTAGTTTTTTGATTGAAGATGTTTTGGATTTTACCAGAAAACCTTCGGCAAATATTCATCAGGTAAATGTTGATACAATTACAGACCGTTGTTTAAAAATTATTTCTGTAAGTGCAAGAATGAAAGGTGTGTCTATAGAAAAAGAGATTGAAAACGACCTGCCTCAGCTTAAAGTAAATAAGAATAAAGTGATGCAGATTTTTTTGAATTTGTTGAACAATGCCATTGAAGCATCCGTGGATAAAGATAGTATTGTCGTTAGATCTTACTGCCAGAATGGTGAAGAGAATAAATTTGTTGTTTGGGAAGTGCAAGATTTTGGATGTGGAATTAAGGAAGAAGATAAGGAAAAAGTACTTTCGGAATTTTATACAACCAAAAGTAAAGGACATGGAATTGGTCTTGGTGTTTGTAAAACCCTTGCCGAAGAGATGAAGTGCGAGCTAAATTTTAGTTCGGTTTATGGTAATGGCACTACATTTTATGTTAAATTTGCACTTAATAATTAGACAATCATTCTCGAAGGTAAATATATGCTTCCAAAAATTTTGATAATTGATGACGATGATTTGGTTTCTGCCTCACTAAAAAAAGTATTAATAAAATTAAATTACAATGTTACCGCATGTCTTCAAGCTGGAATGGCCGAGCAGATAATATTAGAATTCCAACCCGATATAATTTTGCTGGATATTTACTTAACTACTCATAATGGAATTGATGTTTTAAGAAACATCAAAAAAAGATTCAGCTCAATTCCAGTTATTATGATTACCGGTTATGCCGATGTTAAATTAGCCGTTACTGCAATTAAAGCGGGCGCATTCGATTTTTTACTAAAGCCAATAGATCTGGAACAGCTAAAGTTTATTCTTGATAAAGCAGTAGAAAATTTAAAACTAAAATCGGAAGTAAATAAGCTTCATTCCTTAATGGAAGAAAGTGAGCTTACGAAAGAATATTTTGGAAAGAGCTCTAAGATTCAACGAATTGTTGCCTCGGTTGAAAAGCTGGCAAACAGCGGCGATACAACAATGCTGCTAGAAGGAGAAAGCGGTACCGGTAAAGAAGTATTTGCAAAGTATATTCATCAAAAAAGCCCTAGAGCAAATGCCCCATTTATAACAATCAACTGTGCAACAATTCCAAAAGATTTAGCCGAGAGTGAATTGTTCGGTCACGAAAAAGGTGCTTTTACCGGAGCTTCCTTAAAAACAAAATTGGGCAAATTTGAACTGGCCGATGGCGGTACTATTCTTTTAGATGAAATTGGAGAATTGGGACTCGATCTTCAAGTTAAATTACTTCGTGTATTGCAGGAACGAAAATTTTACAGACTGGGGGGCGAAAAAGAGGTAACTGTTAATGTAAGAGTGCTGGCTGCAACAAACAGAAACCTGGAAGAGGAAGTTGCCCGAAACGCTTTTAGAGAAGATTTATACTATAGACTAAATGTTGCTAAAATTCTTATTCCCCCTCTTCGAGACCGCAAGGAAGATATTGTATTTATTGCCTATTCTTTTCTTAATGAATTTTCTCAAAAATTTGCAAAATCAATTCAGGGTTTCGATCAAAGCGCTATTGAATTACTAAAATCATATTCATGGAAAGGCAATATACGTGAATTAAGAAACGTAATGGAAAGAGTTATTCTTCTTACCGAAGATGAAGAACTAACCGAGCATCATTTTTCCTTTTTGCTCGAAGGAAAAGAGGCAATTGAAACAGACGACGATAGATTTATTTTACAAATTCCTTCTAAAGGAATAAAAATAGATTTGGTTCTCAAGGCACTTATTCTTAAAACATTGAAAATTACCAATGGCAACCAGGTTAAAGCGGCTAAGGTTTTAGGGCTTTCCCGTTCTAAATTAAGATATAGAATGGAACAGCTTGGAATTGAGGTAACAAAAAACATTTCGTAAAACTTCGCAACAACAATTATCGGCGGAATTTCCGCCGATAAATCTTTTTTTCCCGCTAATCTTTTTATTAATGCTTCCGATAATAACATGCAATAAAAGATCTTTGCTTTATAGAAGATCCTTTTTAATTCCATATTTGAAAGTATTATTAGCAAAATGATCGCATTGTACCAAGTGGCTAATATTAAGCAGTTCTTGAATTTAATAGATTATTTCATATTAAAAAAAGCAGCCAATATTTGGGCACATTAATTGTCTAAACTATAAGATTAATAAGCGGATAAAATTAGAATGCAGAATTCAACAACATCAGATTTGAAAAAAAATATCGAAATTCTTAAAAACGGAACAGCTGATGATAAACTTGACCTTCTTAATAATCTAAATTTTTCGGAGCCTTTTCACAAAGAATATGTTGAACCAATTGCTAATTTAATTGCAGATGAAGAAAAAGGTGTAAGAAACTCGGCTACTATGTTTATTCTTGGCAATCAAGATCCCGGTTTTCCATATTATGTTGTTCCTTTCGTAAAGTCAAAAAATATTTCCATTAGAAACTTGGCTGGTGAAATTTTAATTAAGCTTGGTTCCAATTCTGTTGATGCAATTGTTAAGTTCGATCACGAGAATGATGACGATAATCTTAAATTTGTTGTTGATGTACTTGGATTAATTGGAGATCAAGCGGCAGCTCCCTTTACAATGGGAGTTTTAAGCGACTCTGAAAACGATAATGTAATTCTTGCCTGCATAGAGGGCTTAGGTAATTTAAAGTACGAGCCATCGGTTGAAATACTTATGCTCTTCTACGATAGAAACGAACTTTACAAACCTACAACTGTTGAAGCGCTTGGTAAAATTGGCTCTAAAGCTGCGCTGGATTTCTTGATATCCCGTTTTGAAAGTGAAGATGAACTTACTAAGTATTCAATTTTAGAGAGCCTTGGAAATCTTGGCGATATTGAAACATTCTTTTTCTTGCTTGAACAAGTAAATACTGTTTCCGGTCCATTGGTAATTCCTCTTATTACATCTATCTCTACATTAAAGGACCGCTTTAATCTGGATATTCCTTTTGATAATAGAATGAAAAGCCTTTTAATGTACACCATTACAGAAGGCACTATAGAAAATAAGCGCATTGCGTTTAATCTTATAGATTCTTTTGATGATAAGGATATTTTGCACACTAGCTTGAATATTCTTGGTGAAGATTTTGAGCTTGACGAAATGATAAAAGACAAAATATTTAGAAATGCCGATTATATTTATCACGAAATTCATAAAATTATTAAGCCCCAGCTAGCAAACCTTAGACAAATATTAAACTTATTCTTACAAACTGTTGGATATGTAAACGAGTATCAAATTCCTCTTACCATATCCATTATGGAAGTTAGAAATATTGTTCATTCTTTAAGTGGATTGTTAAATCATCATGATGAAGAAGTTAGAAGATTGGGAATGGAAATTCTATTTAGTCTTGATGTAGAAAGCGCGCTACTTTTAATAGATTCCATGGTAGTTGATGAGAATATGTGGAATAGATTAAGATTAGTTGAATTGCTGGAAAGAGTTCCTCAACAAATACCCGAGCCGGTTCTAAAAAAACTGACCGAAGATGAAGATGAGATGGTAAAAGAAAGAGCGGAGTTTTTATATAATTCCAGAGCTAATAACCTTTCAGACAGTGTGAATTAAAAATTATGACTCTAAATACAAACCCAAATATGCCTGGAATAGCACCCACTTTTGGAGCTGCTAATCTAAAACAAATGGTAATGACTTCGGTTTTGTTTGAAAGTATTAGAAAGTATATATACGAAAATTGCGGAATCTACTTTCAAGATAACAAAAAGTACTTTTTAGAAAGCCGATTGCAAAGAAGAATAAATTATTTGGGACTAAAAACTTTTGAAGAGTATTTCGACCTTCTTAGATTTAATCCAAATGGCAATAGCGAAAAAAAATATTTTTACGAAGCTATTACAATTAACGAAACATTCTTTTTTAGAAACCAACCTCAGATGGATGCATTAGCATCCCAAATTTTACCCGAATTAATTGCCTCGAAGCAGGCTGCGGGTAAAAATAAAATTAGAATTTGGAGCGCAGCCAGTTCTTCGGGAGAAGAAGCATATTCCATTGCTATGATTTTTCAAGATCTCATAAAGCCAAGGTATCCCAACTTTGAGCTTGAGGTAGTTGGAACCGATATTAACTCAGCTGTTGTTGAAACAGCTCAACACGGCGTTTATAGAGATTATTCAATTCGTAATACACCACCATATTATTTGAAAAAATATTTTAAGCAAAATGCCCCCGGTGTTTACGAAGTATCTCCCGAAATAAAAAAAATGGCCTCTTTCAAAATTATGAATCTATTTGATGATTCAATGATGAGAACAATGTTCAGCTTCGATGTAATATTTTGTGCTAATGTACTTATCTATTTCGATCAGGCTTCCAAAACAAAAGTAGTTGCCAACCTTTATAATTCTTTGAATAAAGGGGGCTATCTTTTTATTGGATATTCCGAAACACTTCATGGAATTTCCAAAGCATTTAAGTTAATTAGCTATCCTAGTACAGTGGGATATAAAAAGGAGTAAACAAAGATGAAAAAGGTTATTCTTGTTGCAGATGATTCCCCGACAATTAGAAAATTTGTTACGGTTGCTCTTTCGGTAAAGGGATTCGAAATAATTTCATGTTGCGATGGAATGGAAGCTATTGAAGCGCTTCCCACTCAAAAGGTAGATCTTGTAATAACAGATTTAAATATGCCAAATGTTGATGGATACGAATTGATTACTTCCATTCGAAATAACGAGGCATATAAAGACTTGCCAATTATTGTTCTTTCGTCACTTGGTAATACCGAAGATATTCAGAAGGGGCTCGAATGCGGTGCTAATTCATATTTAGTAAAACCGTTCGATCCAAAGCGTGTAGCTTACGAAGTTTCAAAATATTTAAATTAAGAGGTAAACATGGCTCTAAAATTCTTAGTCGTTGATGATTCTGTTACAATGCGCAGAATTGTAATTAACTCACTTAAAACAATTGGTCACGAAGAATGTGTAGAAGCTGGCGATGGAAGAGAAGCTCTTACTAAGCTTGCTGCCGATGATGCAATTAATTTTGTTATAACAGATTGGAATATGCCGGATGTTTCCGGTTTGGATCTTGTTAAAAATATTCGGGCAAATTCTAAGTACGATAAATTACCAATACTAATGGTAACTACCAGAGGAATGAAAGAAGATATCTTGGAAGCTCTTCAGGCTAAAGTTAACAACTATGTTGTTAAACCCTTCACTCCACAAATTTTACGAGAAAAAATTGAACAAATAATTGCTCAAGAACAGGCTTAAAGGAGAAAAAATGGACACAAATACAAGTTTGCAACAAATGTTTGAAAAGCTTGGGGATCTTAAATCTTTCTTCTTCTATGCCCAAAAATTATTGCCGGTTCTGCAAAAGATTATAGATTTTATGTCGGATACAGCACCGCTTTTGGAAAACGTTAATAAATCAATTGCCGAAAGCACAAGCAAAATTCCAAAAGCTGCTGTTCAAATTAGTAATGTTACAAGTGCTACAGAAGTTGCTACCACCGAAATTCTTGATGAGGTAGACGGCGTTTCGGCAAATTTGAACGAAATTCATTCTAAACTGGATTCTCTTAAAACCAGATTAGCTTCACAAAAAACATCTATAGAAAATTTAACAAAAAAATATCCCGACGATGTTGACGTTGCAAATCTTATTACTAACGGACTTAATCCAGAGACAATAAATTTGGATTTGGATATGGTAGTTGCTACCGTAAGTAAAATTCAAGAAAGAATGATGAACATAACAATGTCTTTGCAAGTTACAGATATTACCTCTCAGCAGTTAGCTTCTGTTAATCATCTTATGGAATCTGTACAGGAAAAACTTGCTTCACTTATTTTTGATTTGAGCGAAAAAGATGAAAGCGGTAATGATGGCTATGAATTTCCAAGAGATTTAACTTTTAATGCAGATGCAAGATATGATAAAACCGGAGATACTCAATCTTTGGTTGATTCACTTGTACAACAAAAACAAATTCAAGAGAAAAAATCACAAAAAGAAATAGACGAGCTATTTTCAAAAAAATGAGCGAACAAGAAAAAAACCCGACTCTCATTGATCCTGACATGAAGGAAATTGTTGAGAGCTTCTTAATTGAAACTAAAGAAATTCTCGATAAGGTAGATGTTGACCTTCTAGAGTTAGAAAAAAGACCTGACGATAAGGAATTATTAAATCAGGTGTTCCGTTCTTTTCACACTATAAAAGGAACCTCGGGATTTCTTGGCCTTGTTGCATTGCCCGAAGTTACCCACAAATGTGAAGACATCCTTAATAAGCTTAGAAAGGGGGAAGCTGTTCTTAATAAAAATTTGATGGATGGAATTCTTCTTGCATACGATACAATTAAGGAGCTTGTTTATCAAATTGAAACCGAACAGAACGAAAATGTTAAGATAGACAAGACATGTCAAATCCTCGAAAATGTTATTAAGGAAATTGAAGGAGGAAAGGCAGATACTTCTGCCGAATTTACCGACGAAGAAATTAAGCAAGCTTTCGAAGCTAAGAAAACCGAGCCGGTTGTAACCGAAGTTGTAGAAGTAAAGAAGGTAGAGGTTGAAGAAAAACATGATGAAGAAAAGACCGAAGTTGTTCAAAAGGCAAGTTCATCTGCCCCAACAAAAGATAACACAATTCGTGTTGATGTTGAAAGGCTTGATGCTTTGCTTGATATAGTTTCGGAATTGGTACTTGGAAGAAACAGGCTATCGCAGGTTCACTCCCACTTTGCTTTGGAAAATGAAGGCTCGAAGTTTACAAAAGATTTTAGCGAAGTTGCCAAGCATATAGATTTAATGACAACCGAACTTCAGCTTGTTAGTATGAAATTAAGGATGATTAAGATTGGCAAAATTTTTCAAAGATATCCTAGGTTAGTCCGAGATCTTTGCCGCGATCTTAGTAAGGATGTTGACTTAATTATTAGGGGTGAAGACACCGAAGTAGATAAGAACTTAATTGAAGAAATTAACGATCCACTGGTTCACCTTATTCGTAATTCTGTTGATCATGGTGTTGAAAAACCGGAAGACAGAGTTAAAGCGGGAAAAAATGCAAAAGGAACTGTAATTCTTTCGGCCGAACAATTGGGAAACAACATTGTAATTACAATTGAAGATGACGGTAAAGGAATTAATATTGACGTTCTAAAAGAAAAAGCCGTTTCGAAAGGATTAATTACAAAAGAGAGGGCAAAAGAACTTACTCGTCAGGAATCAATTAATTTAATATTCATGCCGGGATTTTCAACGGCCGAAAAAGTTTCGAACGTTTCGGGTCGTGGTGTAGGAATGGATGTTGTTAAAACAAATGTTTCGAAGCTGCGCGGTATTATTAATGTTGAATCGGAATTTGGAAGCGGAACCAAAATTGAAATTAAACTTCCTCTTACTCTTGCAATTATATCCGGTATGATTGTTAAAACCGGCGGAGAAACAATGGTTATTCCATTGGGCTCTGTAATTGAAGTGCTGCGTGTAAATGCAGAACAGGTATATTCTATAAAGGGTAAAGAAGTAATTAAAGTAAGAGAACAAATAATTCCTCTTGTTTCAGTCAAACAGCTTTTGCATGGCAAGATGCTTAATTTTAACGAAGGAAGTGATGGTTGGCAATATGTTGTTGAAGTTGGAATTGCAGAAAAACGATATGGAATTAAAGTTGACGAATTAATTGGTCAGCAGGAAGTAGTTATTAAAACCCTCGGCGGTTATCTTGGAAAGATTGATGGAATAGCCGGCTCTACAATTATGGGGGATGGTACAGTTGTAATGATTCTGGATATTCACGAACTATTTAACAAATTGGAAAGTGCTACTTGAGCGATAAAATTACAGTCCTAGTTGTCGATGACTCGGCATTTATGCGTAAGTCTCTTTCTTTAATGCTGGAAAGTGATTCTGGAATAACTGTGGTTGGTACCGCAAAAAATGGTTTGGATGGATACGAGCAAGCTAAAAAATTTAGACCAGATGTAATTACTTTGGATGTTGAAATGCCTATTATGGATGGCCTTACCGCTCTTGAAAAAATAATGAAAGAATGTCCAACTTCTGTAATTATGGTAAGCTCAATTACTACCGAGGGTGCTCAATCTACTTTAAGAGCTTTGGAATTGGGTGCTTCGGACTTTATTCCCAAAGAAAATTCTTTTGTAAGCGTAAGCATCACAAAAATTAAAGAAGACCTAATTTCGAAGGTCAAAGAAATATCGCGTCAAAAAAAATTAAAAGACAGATTAAGCCGGCTTAGAGCAGCAACACATTACACACCTACAATCCGAAGAGTTACATCAGTTATTCAAGAAGTGCCTAGAATTGGATACCGTTCAATTTCAATTGGTATTTCTACCGGCGGGCCATTTACTTTGCAAAAAACTCTTCCATTAATTTCGGAAAAAGTAAACGTCCCAATTTTTATTGTTCAGCATATGCCTCCAAAGTTTACAAAATCTTTAGCAGATAGATTAAATACAATGTGCAATCATTTGGTTAAAGAAGCCGAAGATGGAGAACCTGTTAAGCAGGGAACAATTTATATTGCCCCAGGCGGTTTTCACATGAAGCTTAAGGGAAGCAGTCTTGGTTCTCAAACAATTAGCATTGGTTATGAACCCAGCGGCACATTGCACAGACCTTCTGTAGATGTTATGATGAGTTCTGTAAACGAAGTTTTTGGAAAGTATAACCTAGGTGTTATAATGACCGGCATGGGTAAAGATGGCTACGAAGCAATTAAAATGTTAAAATCAATTGGCGGGTACACTATTGCTCAGGATGAAGAGTCGTGTGTTGTTTACGGAATGCCTAAAGCAATTGTGGATGCGGGATTAGCCGACGCGGTTTTACCTGCCGAAAGAATTCCCGAATTAATAAACAGGGTGGTGTAAAATGGCTGCAGATTTTGAAGACGCTTTATTTAAAGATGTATTTTCTACAAATAACGAAAATACCGGAAACCTGCTTAAATCTAAGAATATAGAAATATCGGGTGCATCAAAAATTTCTTTTGAAGATGATGATGTTGACGGTATAAGAATACTTTTAAGAAAAGATGCTAACGACAATCTTAAAGAGATAAAATTTGTTTGCTCATGCGGACAAACAAAAACCGTAATGCTGGATTATTCTGAGTAATAATTCTCAATTGGTCAATTTTAGCCACAGATTTTATCTTTACCCCCTCATTTAATTAAAAAACCCTTTTTACCTCTGGCATTCCATTTGGCTTATTTAAAAATAATAAGTCGAAAAGGGTGTTATGGCCTCATCAATAAAAACGTTAACAAATCTTTTAGATTATTGCGTCGAAAAAAATAGAGTTATTGCAAAAAATATATCCAACATCGGAACCGAAAATTATCGTCGGCAAGATGTTGAATTCAAAGAAATTCTTAACGAAAGCTCAAATTCGTTAATAAAAACATCCAGCTCTAAACATATAAGCGGATTGCCCGAAACATCCAGCGGAAATAATTATGCATACAAGTATGATGAAAATGAAGAAAAAACCTCGGGAGCTAACAATGTTAATATTGAACAAGAAATGAGCGAGCTGGCCGAAAATACTCTCCGATTCAAATTTGCTTCGAGAAAAGTTGGGGATTACTACAGAACAATGCAAAAAGTAATTAAAGGAGGTGGCGCATGAAAATTGGAGGCAGTTTATTCGGCTTAAACTTTAGCGCTCGTGGAATGAGCATTCAAAGAAAAAGAATGGATTTGATTTCGCAAAACATTGCAAATGCAGATAATGTTAGAACAGAAAAGGGAGAACCCTATTCAAGAAAATATATTAAGGTAGAAGCAGAAAAAAACAACTTTGCCAATAGCCTTAGCACAGAAGGTTCGGCAATAAGGCTAAACGTATCCAATTCCAATCATATTCAACTGCTACAAACCGATCAAGAATTTTCAATTTCGGGAAATCAAGGATCGGCACCAATTACCGAAATGACAGATGAAAAACCTGGCGATATGATTTATATGCCCGAAAATCCAGATGCAGATGAAAACGGTTATGTTCAGCAATCGAATGTAAATGTTATTAATGAAATGGTAGATATGATTGCTGCAACAAGAAGCTACGAGGCAAATCTGCAGGCAATGAATTCGGCAAAACAGATGGCTAAAGATTCTTTGGAGATATAAATGAAAATTACATCAAACACAGTTGGTAACTATTCACCGGCATATTTCAAAAATCAGGTTGCAGCAAAGAAGAATGCTCAAGCCGGCAGCTCAACAGAAAGTATTTCCTTAGATGAAAAAAAGTTTTTTGCAAATTTATATCCTACTCAAAAAGATGAAGTAATGGGGTATCAATTCTACAATTCAAAAGGAAAAGTGAACGGAACACTTGTCGGTTCGCTTTTAGACAGGAGAGGTTAAAATGAATATTGAAGGATTAGGAATACAACTGCCCAATGCAATACAGCCTCAAAAAAATAAAGCATTAGGAACAGAAGAGTTTAGTAATGCCCTAACCAGTTTTATAAATGATGTTAACGATTCTCAAATTAATTCTCAGAATAAGGTAAAAGATTTTGTTAGCGGCAATGGAGTAGAGCTTCACGAAGTAATGATTGCCGGCGAGCAGGCCAAAACAAATTTGGAATTGTTAATGGAAATTAGAAACAAAACAGTTGATATGTACAAAGAATTAACAAGGATACCAATATAATATGAGCGCAAATCCATTAGAATCTGTATTTGGAATTCTTAATAAGCTGAATGCCAAACAAAAACTAATGCTTGGTGGAAGTGTTGTTTTAACCATTGGGCTATTATTCGTTCTCCTTTTCTTTTTGAATGAGCCTACCTATACAACATTATACTCTGGACTTTCTCAAGAGGACGCATCAAAAGTTGTTGACTATTTGAACAACCAAAAAATTCTTTTCAAGTTGGAAGACAATGGTCAATCTATAAAAGTGCAAAAAGAAAAAGTGTATGAACTTCGTTTAACATTAGCAGGCAAAGGAGTTCCAAGCTCCGGTGTAATTGGCTACGAAATTTTTGACAAGACTACAATGGGCATGTCCGACTTTATGCAAAAGCTAAATTATAAACGGGCGCTCGAAGGGGAACTTGCAAGAACAATTCAAAAGCAGGATGGTGTTGAGGGAGTAAGAGTACACATTGCAATTCCTCAAAAAACAATTTTCAAAGAAGAAGAAAAAAATCCAACTGCTTCGGTTGTGTTAAAGCTACGGAACAATTCAACACCTTCTAAAGAAAACATAAACGCAATTACAAATTTGCTTTGCGGAAGTGTTGAAGGATTGCTTCAGTCCAAAGTATCTATAATAGATACAAGAGGAAGAGTGCTGAATAACGAATCTGAAGAGGGCCCTCTTGCATTCGCATCTACAAAGCAATACGAAATAAAACGCTCGGTCGAAAACTATTTGGTTCAAAAAGCGCAATCAATTTTAGATAATGTACTTGGCTATGGAAATTCTATGGTTCAAGTGAATGCGGATCTTAATTTTAACCAAGTTGAAAAAACAATGGAGCAATACGACCCAGAATCTCAGGTAGCCGTAAGTGAGCAAACAATTAAAACAAATAACTCGGGCAAGCAGCAAAACGATTCTACCGCAGCAAGCAACGAAAATTCATTAACCAATTACGAAATTAGCAAGAGTATAGAAAAAGTAATTGAAGGAAGCGGAAATATTTTACGCTTGAGTGTAGCTGCAGTTATAAATGACATTCCTAAGGAAGTGAAAAAAGGAGAAAAGACCGAAATTGTTTTTGAAGCAAGACCTGCAGATCAGCTGCAAAAATTAGAGACAATATTAAAAAATGCTGTTGGAATAGACGATACACGTAACGATCAATTTTCTTTAGTTAATATTCCATTCGAGACAAAATTAATAGAACCAATAGCCGAAGAAAAAAGTGCTTCCGCTCTTCCAAATCCTGATGAATGGGTTAATCTTGTATTTATTATGGTGGCAATTGTCTCCTCAATATTTGTTCTAAAAAGTTTAATGAAGCGATTGAAGAACGAAAAAATTGTGATTGGAACTATCAGTCCTAGCGGAAGTTTTGCATTGTCTGCCCAAAGCAACGAAGGTTCTTATGGATCACTTCCTGCAGCGTCAAATAAAAAGGCTCAGCAGGCTCAACAACTGCTGGTAGAGAAAAAGAAAAAGATGCTGCTACCAGTAGGAGATATTGAAGATGAAATTTCGGAAGAAGCATTAGCAAAGAAAAATCAGCAGGAAAAAATTGTGAATTACGTAACTAAAAATCCTATGGATGCAGCAAAACTAATTAACGCCTGGATGCACGAAGATGAAGTCTAACAGAGCACAAAAAGACGAAAGAGAAGAAGTAACCGGATTGCAAAAAGCAGCAATGCTTATGGTTGCTCTCAATGTTGAAGCGGCTTCGGCTGTGTTAAAACATATGGACCCAATGGAAGTTGAGGTCATTACCGCAGAAATTTCGAAGGTTAAGAATGTATCTTCAAAAACTGTTGATAGTGTAATCTTCGACTTTTACAACATGGTTACAGCACGAGAATATGTTTTGGAAGGAGGTTTGGATTATGCCCAAGCAGTTCTTGAAAAAACATACGGCCCTAATAGAGCTGGCGAAATTATAGATAAAATTAGAAGGCTAACAACCTTAAAGGGTTTCGACGTTCTTAAAAAAGCCGAGCCTGCTCAGTTGGTAAACTTTTTAAATAAAGAGCATCCACAAACAATGGCCCTAATTCTTTCTCAGCTTAGTCCAGATCAGACAGCTAATGCTTTAAAAGAATTACCCGAAGAATTACGTGTTGACGTTGCTTACAGAATTGCTACGCTTGGAAAAATAGCGCCTCAAACATTAAAGCAAATAGAGCATGTTGTGGATGATATTGCTGGTGCTTCAATGAGTCAATCTGTTGGAAAATTGGGAGGGGCAAAATGTCTTGCCGCAATTCTTAACAGAGCCAATGTTGGAATGGTAAAAGACATTCTTACAAAACTTGAAGATGTTGATGCCGAAACATCTTACGAAGTAAAAAGACTGATGTTCATTTTTGAAGAAATTATAAACATAAACGACAAAGACATTCAAAAGATATTGCGTGAAGTTGATAGAAAGGATTTGGCTTTATCTCTTAAAACTTCGGAAGAAAAGCTCAAAGAAAAAATATTTAAGAATATGTCTGAAAGAGCTGCAGATTTGTTAAGAGAAGAATTGCAGTATATGGGAATGGTAAAATTGAAGGAAGTGGAAACTGCGCAATCTAGAATTATTGATATTATCAAAGGATTGGAAGAGCAGGGTGAAATATCGCTTAATATGAGAGGCGGTCCGGAAGAAGTTTATGTCTAATGTGATAAAACTAAAATCTCGTAATAACAGCAGTGGAGTAAAAGTTGCTAGTGTTGGTACTTCCAATAATACAGTAGACGATAGCGACTATTTAAAAAATCAATTAGACAACGCTTACAAGCAAGGTTATAAAGAAGGGCAGGAAAAAGCACGAAGAGATTTAGAGCAGGATTATACCAACAAGCTTTTTAGAAAATACGAAGAGGTTTATAATATTCTTCAGCAGTACGATGAAAATTTGCTTGAGTACGAAAGATTTTTCGAAAAACTTGTTATTGGGGCAGCTTATGAAATGTCGAAAAAAATTGTGCAAAGAGAAATTGAACAGAATTCTGTTATTGCCGAGAATGTAAAAGCTTCTTTAAGCAAAATAGTTGGGGCAAGCGAAGTCAAATTAAAATTGAACCCAATTGACCAAAAAGAGTTGGTTGAGAACAGCCGCGAACTTTTTAATACAAGCGCTTTTACAAAAATAAAAATTGAAGGGGACGAAAGAATTGAAAGAGGGGGCTGCTTAATAGAAACAGAAATTGGAAATGTAGACGCAAGAATTTCAACTCAGTTGTTGGAATTGAAAAAACAATTAGAAGATAATATCTAAGTATTGTATGGATATATCTGCGCACATATTGGAAAAGTTTTCCGAAGTAATTCAAAAAACAGATTTAATTCGTGTAAATGGAAAAGTAGTAGATGTAATTGGGTTGGTTATTGTTTCTGTTGGTCCGAATGCCGTTCTTGGAGAAATTTGCACCATCTTCGATCAAAAGGGAAGTGAAATTTGCAAAGCTGAAGTAGTTGGCTTTAAGAATGGAAGAGTATTGTCTATTGCAATCGGTGAAATTCATAATATCTCTCCCTCATGCGAAATTAAAGCTTCGGGAAAGAGTTTTACGGTTGGTGTTGGCAAAGAATTATTAGGAAGAGTTATTGATGGTTTAGGAAATCCAATTGATGGCAAAGGAGAAATAGTTTACACATCCTATAAACCTGCTCATAGAGAACCTCCAAATCCTCTTGAAAGAAAAAGAATTACAACCCCAATTCAAACCGGAATAAGAACAATAGATGGAATATTGACTGTTGGCAAGGGGCAGAGAATTGGAATTTTTGCCGGCAGCGGTGTAGGTAAAAGTGTTACTTTAGGAATGATTGCCCGAAATACAAGTGCCGATATAAATGTTATTGCATTGATTGGTGAACGTGGAAGAGAAGTTAGAGAATTTATTGAAAGAGATTTAGGGGATGAAGGATTAAAGCGATCCATAATTGTTTGTGCCACTAGCGATAAGTCACCATTAATTAGAATGAAAGGGGCTTACGTTGCAACAACTATTGCCGAGTACTTTAGAGACATGGGATTAGATGTAATGCTTATGATGGATTCCGTTACACGCTTTGCAATGGCCCAAAGAGAAATAGGATTAACAATTGGGGAACCGCCAACAACTAAGGGATACACTCCATCTGTATTTGCAATGCTTCCAAAGCTTTTGGAAAGAGCAGGCAATAAAGATAAAGGCTCTATAACCGGATTGTATACTGTTCTGGTTGATGGAGACGATATGACAGAACCAATTGCAGATGCAGTCAGATCTATTCTTGACGGGCATATTGTGCTTTCGCGAAAGCTTGCAAACAAAGGGCAGTATCCAGCTATAGACACTTTGCAAAGTGTAAGCAGAGTTATGACCGACATAGTAGACCAAGAGCATTATAAAAGAGCTATGCGTTTTAACGAAATTTTATCTACCTATAGAGAGGCAGAGGATTTAATAAATATTGGCGCTTATGTTAAAGGAAGCAATCCCCAAATAGATAACTCTCTTGCTAAAATAAATCATTTGAAAAATTATTTAAAGCAGGATGTTTTCGAGCGTGCTTTGTACGATCAGTCAATTGAACGGCTAAACCAGATAATAGATTTAAATTAGGATAGAGATACCAATGGCAAAATATAGCTTCCGGTTTCAATCTGTTATGCGAGTTAAAGAAATATTTGAAAAAAGAATACAAGAAGAAATTTCGAGAATTAATGCCGAGATATCTGCCAGAGAACAAAAACAGAAGACAATTCTTGAGGAAAAGAGAATAGTAAATAAGATTATGACTGAACAAAATTTAAAAGTCTCCGATTATCAAAGTATGAAAATGTACGACACACATCTGGATAATGAAATAATTGCTTTGGAAAGAGAAATTGTTAATCTGAATAGGTTAAGAGATGAAAAGCAGCATCAATTAATTGAAAGGAAAAAAGAAGTAAAATCCTTTCAGATATTAAAAGATCATGACCAAGAAAAATTTTTACTTGATGAAAGACAAAACGAATTAAAAGTTCTTAACGAAATAGCTATTAGAAATCATAGCAGGGATTATAGTGAGTAAAGTAATTTATGGTATAGCGTTTTTATTAACTTTTGCTGTAGTAACGGGCATTATAATTTATTTGAATTCTTCTTACAAGAATATTTTCAAAATGGATTTTACACCTGTTAGTCAAATGCAAGCCGAAGCCCTTGCAAAAAAACAAAAGGCCGTTGCAGATAGTTTGAAAAACTTAGCTGTTACAAATCAAAATATTGCAGATAGTACAAAAGTAGATTCGGTTGCTGTTCAACAGGATTCAACAAGTATAGCAAAAACAGACTCTGTAAAAACAACAAAAGAAACAAATTCCCTTGTAGAAAAAAAGATTGAGACAAAATTAGCAGAAAAACCTGTTGCAATTCCTAAAAACGAGGTGATCCCAACAGCTCCTATTATAACTAAACAGACCGCAAATAAAGATTCTATTTACCAAAGCTGGGTTAAAAACACAGTAAAACTATATGAATCGATGGATTCGAAGAAAGTTGCTAAAATAATTCTTGGTTACTCCGATAATATAGCAAGAGATATTATACTAAAGATGAAAAAGAAAAAAGCAGCCGAAATTTTATCGGAATTGAAACCAGAAATAGTTACTAGACTCATAAGTGTTGGACAATGAATTTAAATACTTTTTTTATAGATAGCTTAGCCGGTTCTACTGCAAATCTTGTTTCAAATACCAAAAAAAATCTATCCGGTTCATTTGGATTTTCCGATATTATTAAGGTATGCGAAGATGATTTAGCAAGCGTAAATGGAAAAGCTACTATTGAAGAGGAAAGTTTAATAGGGGAAAATTCTTTTGTAGTAGAAAATACAATGCCCCTTTCAAGCGAAGAATTATCTAAACTAATTGCTACAATTAATGCCTTTGAAAACAGTGGGGCTAATTCTAGTCCATCTATAAACTCGTTTAGATTAGGTTCGGCAAATGTTACTAAAAAACAATTCTTACTAAATCAGCAATCGCTTGGTTTATTCGTTCAATCCATTATTGCTCCTTTCGACAAAACCGGTGTTAAAGACTCTCTAAAGAATTCTGTTGATAAACCAATAGATGCTTCGGTATTGTTTAAGGAAAACTCGAGCAAAATTAAGGTTAATATAACTTCTATTAAGCAAGTCGATCCAAGCGATCCATTGGTATTGGAAAAACTTTTTGAAGTTATAAAACCATTTATTGCCTCATCAAGAATTAACGAGACTATTAAAAACGATAATGAAATTAGCGGTTACTTTGAAACTGATTCTGAAGAGAGCACAAATTCAGAAGTATCATTTCAGCAAATTCCTTTAATAGAAGACCTTTCAAAAGATTTGAATGAGCAAGCTAATTTTTTCAAAGCTGAAGTAATTTACTTTAACGTTCCTTTCGAAATTGCTACAAATCCATTAAGCAATACTGGAATAGAATCTCAGCCAATAACTACTTCAATGGCCAATGCTAGTGAGATTACACCAAAATTGGAGTGGATTTCAAAATCTCAGCAGCCGAATTTAATTGCAAAATCTAACGGAACTTTTACTATCCCGAACATAGGATATGAAAATAGCTCTACAGTAAGCAGCAAAGTAGTTGAAAATTTATTAGTGAATTTAGCTAATGATTCAAAAAGCATAGAAGTTCCCGAGCCAAATAGTCAAGGTGTTGAAATTAGAACCAACTTTAAAATAGATAAAGGAAGTTCGGAATTATCGGCAAACCAAGTTGAATTAAATAAGCTATTAAAAGATCTGGGTGCCGAAAAAGTTATATTCGAAAGAAAAAATACACCTACTGCAACAGAATTACCTGATAAGAGCATATTAAAAAATGTACAAAGTAACACACTTGCGCAAGAAATAAATAAATATTCAAGCCAAATAAATTCGGCTCTTAGTCAATCTAAAATGGTTGAAAATCCTTCGTTAGTTAATCTAGCGGTTGAAGACTCAAAAGAAGCTCCAATAGAAAAGTTAGTTGAACTGCAACAAAAGACTTATGTTAAACTTTTGTCAAAACCAACATCAGTTTCAATAGAAGCAAATAATAGTAATGTAAAGATTGCATCAAACGAAAGTATTAATAGTAAATCTGCCATACAAGACACAGAAGCAATTTCCAAAAGTACTGTTGAAATAAATGAGCTGAACAAAGAAAAGGTTGATGTTCAAGTATCAAAACCAGATCTATTGAGTAAAGGTCTTGCTGTTGAAAATAGTAAGAGAAATAATGCCGAAGTAAAATTAGAGATGAACAATTCAAAGTATCAGATAGACAGCAAGAATATAGCTAATCTTAAAAACGTAACTCCCGAAGAAAAACTTAATTTGAAATCCGAAAACAATATTCAAGCAAACACAACTAACTCGAATAATGCAACGGATTCAGAAATAAGCACAGTCAATTTTAGTAAAGAAAATAAAGTTGGCATAAATATTTCTTCAGAGTCGGAGCTTAAAACAAGCAATGAAGCAGTTAAAACAATAAATACAAATGCAACACCGGATATAGAAAAAAACAAAATCAGTGTTTCAAAAGAGAACTTTGATAAGGGTAGCATCAATACAAAGCAAGAGCAAAAAGAAAATATAAATGAAGCTGGGAATACTAATGCAAAAGCCAAAGAGGCCGATGAAAAAATAGTAGTGAAAAATGACAATGCAAAAGAAGTAAAAGCCTTTAACGCCAAAGCGACAATAGAACCGGAAAAAAACAAAATTACTTTTGCCGAAGTTAAAGAAGCAGTTCAAAATAAAGAGCAAGTAAAAGCAGAAGCTGAGAGGCATGTTGAATTAAAAGAAAATTTGTTGCCTTCGGAAAAAGCAGATACAAACCACTCTGATAGTAAGGAAAGCGGAAAGTCTTTGCATCGAGGAGAAATAGATGCAATGACAATGAATAGCAATACTAATACTGTTGATAATAGTTTTGAAAAAATTAAACAATCTGCCGAAGCAAAACTGTTTAACGAGCCATTTAAGGTTGTTAAGCAGCATGAAGTTATGAATGAATTTTCGAAGTTAATACAAGAAGGTCAAAAGCAAACAATGACTTTGCAGTTATCCCCCGAATCGATGGGTAAGGTTAGATTGATAGTTGATATGGTTGAAAATCAGATTGTAACAAGAATTGAAGTTGAAAATGAAAGCGTAAAGCAGTTTATGCAATCCAATATTGAGCAGTTGAAACAAAACCTTGTTTCAAGCGGAATTAACTTGGGAAGTGTAAATGTAAGTTTGGCAGATTATGATCAAAAAAATTCTAAGAATGGTTTAACCAAGAAAAAAAGCAGTGCAAAGTTTGAAAAAGAAATTGTAGAAAATGCTTCGATAGAACCGAAGATAAAAAACTTTGGCTACAATACTTATGAATATTTAGCATAAGGAAATTAAAATGATTGATTTAGTATCGACATTAAATAAGCAGAATTCTACAAGTAGTGCTGCCGCATCACAAGGTAAAAGTGAATTAGGTAAAGATGATTTTTTAAAGCTCATGATATCGCAGTTAAAAAATCAGGATCCGCTTAATCCTATGGACGGTACACAGTATGCAGCTCAGTTGGCACAATTTACATCGCTTGAACAGCTTTCGAATTTGAATAGCAATGTTACAAAGAGCATTGATTCTAATTACATTTTAACTCAATCTATTAATAACACTCTTGTTGCAACATTAATTGGTAAAGAAGTTAAAATGAGTGGCAGCGAATTACAATTAACTGGACAAACTAATGTTCAACTTGGATACTCAATGCCTCCAAATGCTAAATCTGCAAGCATTAATATATATAACGAAAAAGGGGCATTAGTAAGAACTATAGAAAATGTTTCAACAGACGCCGGATCGAGTAAACTTTCTTGGGATTGTTCCGATAATAGTGGTGAGAAATTACCTGATGGTAAATATACATTTGAAGTAAACGCATTGGATATGAACGGTACAAAAATGACAGTAAATGTTTTCAAATATGGTTTTATAGATGGAGTTAGATACGGTGAAAAGGGTGCAGTTCTTTTAATTGATGGCGCTGAATTTCCTATGTCGGATATTATGGAAATTCTAAATGGAGAAAAAAAATAATGGCAGAGATCAACGGAATATCTGTTCCTTTTATTCCGATAGTTGGAAATGAGGAAGTTGTATCGCGCAGAGTTTCTAACGAATCTGCCGGACGCTTCGATGCAATTTTCAAAGAAGAACTTGAAAAAGTAAAATTTTCTAATCATGCATTAAAACGTCTCGAGTCTCGCAACATTCAATTAAGCGATGCCGAGATAACAAAGATTCAAGATGCAATGCAGCGTGCAGAAGCAAAAGGCTCTAAAGATTCATTGGTAATGATGGACAAAACAGCTTTTATAGTAAATATTCCAAACAAAACAGTTATAACAGCAATAGAAGTAGCAAACAGCAACGAAAATGTTTTTACAAATATTGATAGTGTAGTTTTTGCAAGTTAATTAAACAACTTAATATAATAACGGAGCGGGACCTTCCAAGGACGCTCCAGATCTGGCTGACCGACTGATGCTGGATCAATCTAAGGAGGTTACAATGGCTCTCTTAACATCTCTCTTCGCAGGCGTTTCTGGTCTTCGCAACCATCAAGCTATGATGGACGTAATTGGTAACAACATCGCAAACGTAAACACAATTGGCTTTAAAGGTTCACGCGTTACTTTCAGCGATACTTTTAATCAATTTATTAAAGCCGGTACAAACCCAACCGAAACAACCGGTGGAACAAACTCATATCAAGTTGGTCTTGGTATGAAAATTAACTCAATAGACCGTAACTGGAATCAAGGTACATTCGAAAGAACTGGTATTACAACAGATTTAGCTCTTCAAGGAAAAGGAATGTTTGTGTTGAAGAGTGAAGGACAAAAATTATTTTCGCGTGCTGGTGCTTTTGTTTTTGATGCAGATGGTAAACTAGTTAGTCCTCAAAATGGTGCTGTTGTTCAGGGTAAAGTTGCCAGCAGTGATGGCGTTATTCCTCCTGGTAATAATTTAGAAGATATAATTATTGATACCAACTTAAAATTACCTGCAGTTTCAACAACAAGTATTAGCTGGGGCGGTAACTTAAAAAGCAGCAGCGATATTACCAGAACCGAAGAAGTTTTACAAAGAGGTAATCTTAACAGCGCAGCTCTTGCTGTTGGCGAAGCTACCGATCCTTATAATGTTACAGTATACAATGAATATGGTGATGAATTCACATTATCTTCTTCCTACGAAAAAACAGCAGATCATGTTTACGATCTTACATTAGAACTTAAAGATGCAGACGGCGCTGTTTTAGACACAGTTACTATTACAGATTTAACTTTTACTGACCAAGCAGGAACATATAAACTAGATGCTGCTTCTCTTGCAAAATTTGATGGCGCTCAAAATCAAATTGTTGTTGCAAATTCAAATATAGATTTTACCTATGATGCAACAATTATTTCGGAAAACGCTAGTACAACTACTTTAAGTGCTTCAGCAGATAATAATAGAATTCCTAACGTTGTTAGTGGTGCCGTAACTGTTTACGATTCTTTAGGTAGCGCTCATCAGGTTACACTAAAATTTACAAAAATTGCAGACAATGTTTGGACTTGGACTTCATCTGTTCCTGGAACAAGTACTATTGATGGTGCTGTTGTTAAGAAGAGTGGCACAGTAACTTTCAATCCCGATGGTACATTAAATCCTGCAAACATTTCTCCTAACAACCCAGATTTTACATTTACACCATCAGGCGGTGCAAACGATTTAACAGTTTCATTAGATTTAGGTAGCGGATTTGCCGGAGTAACTCAAACTTCTGCAAGCTCGATTGTAAGTGCTCTCAAACAAGATGGTTCACCATCAGCTTCACTTTCGAATATAAATATTGATCAATATGGAAATATAGTTGGTATCTTCTCAAATGGTTCTTCACAAAGTTTAGCTCAAATTATGAGTGCTACATTCACTAACTTAAATGGTCTTATTAGCGTTGGCGATAACATGTACACTGCATACGCAAACAGCGGTGAACCATTATATGGAAGTTTAGGCGAAGATTCAGGGACAACTGTTCAATCCGGTGCTTTGGAACAATCCAACGTTGATTTATCGGAAGAGTTTACAAGAATTATTGTTGCTCAAAGAGGATTCCAGGCAAACGCTCGTGTAATTACTACTGCCGATACTCTATTACAGGAAATTACTAACCTTATTAGATAATTAGTGAGCAGCACGCTCATTTAATAAATAGCTATGGTATTTAAAAATTAAGCCATAGACCTACTTTCTTAGAGAGAGAAAGGGAAGGGCGGAAATAAAATTCCGCCCTTTTTTATTTTTGCAATATAAAAACAGCACTTTTTCAACCGCCCAAATTGATTCTATTATAAATCTCCACTCTATTTCAACATTTGACCAATATTAGCCAGAAAGCAATTCTAAAGTAGTTGATAACCCATTCCTTTTGAATTTTTTGTATGGCATACCAATTGAGAAATGAGATGTGAAAATTAAATATAGAGTTATGGAACAGAACGAAGAAAATGTACCGGTTAAAACAGAAGAATTAGCGCCAAGCACAAAAGCTAAAAAAGGATTCAACATTAAAATTCTTTTATTCGGAATTCCTCTTTTTGCAATTCAGCTTGCGGCGGTTTATTACATCACTGCCAATATTTTATTAACAAAGCTTCAGGCAAATAATGGAATGATTCAAGATTCTACTGAAGTAAAAAAGGACTCGGTAATTGCAGAAAAAGAAGAAGCGGCCGAATTTGGAAAATTTGTTTTTAAGGTAGAAGATGTACTTGCAAATCCCGCCAAAACAGATGGAAAAAGATTTCTTTTATCCAACTTGGGAATTGATGTTGCATCGGAAGAAGGATTAAAAGAACTGGAGGCTAAAGACGTTCTACTTAGAGATGCAATTATTTCGGTAATGGGAAGTAAAGAAATGGCACAGTTAAGCAACATTGCTTACCGTGATACTCTTAGAACCGAAGTTATTAAACGAATACACGAAATTATGCCGAATGTAAAAGTAAACACAATTTATTTTAGCAAATTTATATTACAATAATATGGCAGAGATACTTTCACAACAGGAAATAGATGCGCTGCTTAATAATATTAAAAGCGGCACTGAACAAAAAATAGAATCAACTTCGGACAGAGAAGCAATTCTATTCGATTTTAGATTGCCTAACCGTATATCTAAAAATCAGCTGCGAATATTGAGAAGCATTTTCGAAAATTTTGCCGAAAGTTTCAGCTCGTTTTTAGTAACCAAGCTGCAAACGGTTGTTAATATAAATGTTACTTCGGTAGATCAAATTTACTATTCCGAGTATGTACTCTCTGTTGCTAATCCGGCATGTTTGTTTACATTTAATATTAAGGACACCGATGTAAAAGGAATTCTAGAGTTAAACAACGATTTGGCTTTATCTCTTGTTGATAAACTTCTTGGCGGTAACGGCTTAGGTACAAAACAAACCAAGGTAATTACTCCTATTGAACAAAAAGTATTGCGTGTTGTAGTTGAAAGAATAATGGGAGATTTGAACAAAGCATGGCAAACGGTTGATAGTATGGATTTTGAAATTGAACGATTTGAACCAGATATAGATTTTGCTCAAATAACATCTCAAAGTGAATCTGTTCTATTAATATCGTTCGAAATTCTTATTGGCGAACAGTCATTTTTAATGAATATCTGCTTTGCAACATTTGCATTCGATAATATTTTAGCTCGGCTTTCATCGCAAAAGCTTTCTTCAGTTAGGAATGTTAAGCATTTTGGTCAATCTGCGCGCGAAATTCTTGCTTCCCACCTATCCAAGACTTCGGTTCCAATTAGAGTGGAATTAGGCACAACCAAACTTTCCATCAAAGAAATTATGGAAATGGAAAAGGGAGATATAATTAGGCTTGAAACAAAAATTAGCGACGATCAAAAAATTAGAACCGGAAACCAATTGCTGTTTCTTGGCCGGCTTGGTGTTTCAAATAATAAAAAAGCAATTAAGATCACTAAAAAATCATTGGAAGAAAATAAATCTTTATAAGGGTTCCTTATGGATAACAACGACTTAAACAATAACGATATGCTGAACGAAAAAACATTAAGCTCTTTGGCTCAATTTGAGGAGTTTGACGATTCATCTAGGAGCAGCGGTGTTTATAACGATAAGATGCAGTTCTTAAAAGACCTGCCAATGAATATCTTTATTGAGTTGGGAAGAACTCAAATGCAAATTAAAGATATTCTAGAATTGGAAAAGGGATATGTTATTGAATTGGAAAAATTGGCAAGCGAGCCGGTGGATGTTTTTGTTAATAATAAAAAAATTGCCGAGGGAGAAGTTGTAGTAATTGATAAACATTTTGGAATTCGTATTACTAATCTTGTAGATCCGGCAAATAGAATAAAGGATTTAATGTAATGGGTGTTTTCGATATCATAAAATCCTTAATTCCTCTTATAGCCGTTTTAGGACTTTTATTTGGAATATTAGTTCTTGTAAAAAGACATTCCTTCTCTCTCAATTCAAAAAAACTAAAGAACATTCATGTAGAAGTTATACATAACGAAATTATCCTTCCCAAAAAATACTTATCAATTGTTCGTGTTAAGGATAAAATTCTTGTTCTTGGAATTAGCGAAAACAATATTTCCCTATTAAAAGAATTAGATCACGATGGTTCGGACGATTACGATAGCAGTTCAATTACAGTAAAACAAAATTTTATGGATATATTAAAGCAGAATTTGGGGATGAAATGAGCAAGAAAGTATTGTTAATTCTAGCCGCTTTTTTTTTCTTTTGTGCAATAGCCCCTTCTAGCGCTCAACAGGCTGCCCAAACTACAATCCCTTTTCCAAAAGTTAACATCGATGTAGGAACCGCTCAAACAGGAAGCGATGTATCGGTTACTCTTCAATTGCTTTTGTTAATGACGGTTCTTTCGCTAGCTCCATCATTGGTAATAATGACAACAGCCTACTTAAGAATAATTGTAGTATTCCATTTTTTAAAGAGTGCTTTAGGAACACAGCAAATGCCTCCTTCTCAATTATTGGCGGGCGTTGCTCTGTTTGTTACCTTTTTTGTAATGGCGCCAACATGGAATAAAGTGAACGACGAAGCTTTGAAGCCATTGATGGACAACAAGATGAATGTGCAGCAGGCTTACGATAAAGGAATTGAACCAATTAGGCAATTCATGTTTAAGAATGTTAGGGATGAGGATCTTGAATTGTTTATCGGTTTATCAAATCAGCCAAGACCAAATACACGAAACGATATTTCCACTCATATTTTAATTCCCGCGTTTGTATTAAGCGAACTTCGTGCGGGATTTATAATGGGTTTCTTTTTATTCATTCCATTCATAATGGTTGATATGATTGTATCAAGCATATTAATGTCTATGGGTATGATGATGATGCCTCCTATGATGATTTCACTTCCTTTTAAAATTTTACTTTTTATTCTGGTTGACGGCTGGAATTTAATTATTGGTTCACTTGTAAGGAGCTTTAACTAATGACAGAAGAATTGATTGTTGATGTATTGAAAGAAGTTTTTTTCACAACTTTTATAATCCTTTTGCCAATTCTTGGGGTAGCACTTGTAATTGGTATTTTCATTTCCATTTTCCAGGCAGCAACATCTATTCAAGAAATGACTTTAACATTTGTTCCAAAACTTGTTGCTACAGTTGTAACAATAATATTTCTTCTGCCATGGATAATTGATAAACTGGTTTCGATAACCATTAAAATGTTTACAATGTACGAAAGTGTGCTTAAATGAGTAACATACTTGTTGGGGACTTTTTAATTGTGTTGTTTATTTTTATTAGAGTCATGTCTATGATGGTAGCGGCTCCGGTTCTTGGCAATACCGCGTTCCCAATGATGGCAAAAGTTTTTATTGCAATGATAATTTCCTACTTAACTTTTTTTACAATTGATAAGGCAGAAATAGTAATCAACTTGAATTTGATTTTCATTGCTGTTATGGCCGTTAAAGAAGTTGTTACCGGATTAATAATGGGCTTTGTTGTAAATTTTATTTTTTACGGAGTATCGTATGCCGGCTATCTTATTGGTTACGATATGGGTTTAATGAGTGCGGATGTTTTTAATCCAAGCCAAGAAATGAGCAATAATGTAGTTGGAGAGTTTATTTTTCAGGCAGCAATTATTCTTTTTATATTAATCAATGGTCATCATCATTTAATTACCGCGGTAACATCAAGTTTTCAAATAGTGCCTATTGGAAAAAGCGGCATAACCGAACCTCTAATTCAAGCTTTGGTTAGGCAATCGGCTATTATATTCACCATAGGAGTTAAAATTGCATCCCCAATTATGGTTTCCTTTTTTTTAATTCATGTTGCCGAAGGAATTATATCACGCGTTATCCCAAATATTCAAATATTTTTTGTATCTCAACCGGTTAAAATTGGAATTGGAATTGTCTTCCTTTCAATTCTTGTTCCGGTTTATATTTATGCAATAAAAAACTTTTTAAATGGTTACGAAGATCAGCTTTCGGAAATAATTAAAAGTATGAGCGTTTGATATGGCAGAAGCAGACGGCCAGGAAAAAACCGAACAAGCCACGGGCAAAAAGCTTGGCGACGCCAGAGACCGTGGAGAAGTAGCAAAGAGTATGGAAATTAATTCTCTTGCTGTTTTCGGAAGCGGTTTAACCATGATTTACCTAACCAAAAGTTTTTTAGGTGAACAGCTTAGCACATTTTCTACAGATATCTTTAGAAATATTGCTACTATGAAATTAAATGCCAACCTTGTTCAAGAGTATATGATTAATTGGGCATTGATTTTATTTACTTTACTTGGACCTGTACTTCTGGCAATTGTTGTAATCTCTATTATTAGTAATGTATCGCAAGTCGGCTTCAAATTCACTTCAAAAGCAATGAAGCCTACACTTGGTAAATTCAATCCTATTAGCGGAATTAAAAGAATTTTGTTTAGCCCACGCTCTCTTTTGGAAATTCTGAAATCGATAGTTAAGCTTACCATAATTGTTCTATTCGCTTATTATGTTATTGAAGGTATGATTCCGGACACTATTGGTCTTGTAAACCTTTCGCTTGAAGACACAGTCGAGTTTATGCTTAATTCAGCATTTACTATGATTTGGAAAATTGTACTATTCTTTAGTGTTATAGCGGCAGCGGACTTTATTTATCAAAAAATGAAATTCAAAAAAGAAATGATGATGACTAAGGTTGAAGTGAAAGAAGAGAATAAGCAGACCGAAGGTGATCCTCACGTAAAATCTAAGCAGCGCCAAAAAATGTTTCAAACAGCCCGCCGCAGAATGATGAAAGATGTTCCTACGGCAGATGTGGTAATTACTAACCCAACTCACTTTGCTATTGCTTTAAAATACGATCTTCAAAAAGACGGTGCCCCAAAAGTTGTTGCAAAGGGTACAGATGAACTTGCTCAAAGAATTAAAAAGATTGCTACCGAAAACAATGTTCCTTTATATGAAGATAGAGAACTAGCAAGAGCCCTTTATAAAGCTTGCGACATTGGAGATGAAATTCCTGCAAACCTATTTAAGGCTGTCGCGCAAATTCTTGCCTATATCTTTTCTATGCGAAAAATGAAGAAAAGAAAGAGTATTGTATAGTAATGAATATCCTGGGTAAAAATAGCGACATTGTTTTAGCAATTGGCCTAATACTGATGCTTGGGCTGATGCTAATTCCATTGCCTTCCGGAGTATTGGATTTCCTTTTAGCTTTGAATATCACTCTTTCTGTATTGGTAATGGTTGTTTCTCTTTACATTCGTTCTCCATTAGATATTTCGGTCTTTCCCGGATTACTATTGGTGCTTACCCTTTTTAGGCTTGGTCTAAACATTAGTTCAACACGTTTGATATTAATTGAAGGTTTTGCCGGACATGTTATTGAAGCGTTTGGAACATTTGTGGTCGGTGGAAATTATGTTGTCGGTTTTATAGTATTCATCATTCTTGTTGTAATTCAATTTATTGTTATCGTTAAAGGTTCCGGAAGAATTTCGGAAGTGGCTGCCCGCTTTACATTGGATGCCATGCCCGGTAAGCAAATGGCAATTGATGCGGATTTAAATACCGGTTTAGTATCGGAAGCAGAAGCAAGAAAAAGAAGAGAAGTAATATCCAGAGAAGCCGAATTCTATGGCGCAATGGATGGTGCAAGTAAGTTCGTTAAAGGAGATGCTGTTGCCGGACTTATAATAAACGGCATAAACATAGTTGGCGGATTTATTATTGGTGTTGCTCAAAAGGGAATGAATTTTACCGATGCAATTCAAAATTATACAATTCTTACAATTGGCGATGGTCTAGTCTCTCAAATTCCTGCTCTTATAATTTCTACTGCAGCCGGCTTGGTTGTTACACGTAGCGCCGCCGGTACAGCATTAGATTTTCAGATGAAGACCCAATTGTTTTCAAATCCCCGAGTACTTGGTACGGTTGCCGGCGCTTCTTTCATGTTTGCTTTTATTCCCGGAATGCCTGCAATACCATTCCTAATTTTAAGTACTGTTCTTGGAGTTGGTTCATATTTTTCTAAAAAGACTTTAGAATTAGTACCAGTTCAAATTCAAGAAGAAGAGGAAGCAGCCGCTGCGGCAGAGCCTGTTGAAGAAAAGGTTGAACAGTATTTGCAGGTGGATCCTATTGAAGTTGAAATTGGATATGGTCTTATTGCCCTTGTTGATGAGAAGCAGGGGGGTAATCTATTTCCTAAAATATCTTCTACCCGAAAGTTAATTGCATTAGAGTTTGGAGTTTTAATTCCTCCGGTAAGAGTTAGGGATAATTTACAATTGGGACCTAATGAGTATATAATTAAAATAAAAGGAAATGTTGTTGCCTCCTACGAAATATTTCCAGATAGGATGCTTGCAATGAATCCAGGCTCTATTGAAGAAACTTTAAGCGGATTGCCAACAACCGATCCCGCGTTTGGATTACCAAGCTTTTGGATTGGTAATGAGGAAAAAGAGAAAGCCGAAATGTTAGGCTATACAGTAGTTGATGCAATTTCTGTTTTAACAACACATCTTCAAGAAACTTTGAAAAAGAACTTCGATAAAATTTTAACAAGGCAAGATGTAAAACAACTGTTGGAGAATATTAAAAAGGATTACCCTGCAGTCGTTGAAGAAATTAATCCCGATGTGCTTAATCTTGGCACCATTCAAAAGGTTTTGCAAAACTTACTTAAAGAGAATATTCCAATTAAAGATTTTGTACAAATTTTAGAATCGTTAATAGATTATTCAAAGACTACAAAAAATGTAGATGTACTAACAGAATATGTAAGACATACAATTGGAGAAACCATTGCATCCAGTTTTAAGGACTATAATGGAATAATTCATGCAACGGCAATGAGCGAGGTTTTGGAAGGACAAATTACAAAAAGCCTTCAGGCGCAAAAAGATAATATTGTAACTCTGGGATTAAGTCCAGTTGTTTTGCGCGATCTTAATACTCAAATTCAGAATATGATTGAAAAATCAAATTCAATGGGTTATCCCCCTGTTCTTTTAACAAGCGCCACAATACGTCCTTATTTTTATAGATTAATTAACAGCAGCTTTCCGGAATTAGTTGTTCTCTCTTTTTCCGAACTGCCGGCTAATGTTGAATTAGAATTTATTGGAAAGTTAGAGGTAGGCAATGCAAATTAAAAAATATGTAGCCCCATCATTAAAAGAAGCAACACAACAGATGAAAGATGAATTAGGGGGAGAAGCGTTGATTTTAGGTACTCGTGTTATTGAAGGGGAAAAGAAATATGGAATGGCAAAGATGTACGAAATTACCGCGGGAATTGACCAGCCGGTTAAAGAAGCAGGAATGAAAAGTACAAAGCAGCAAATTGAAGATAAAACAAATTACAGTTTGGAACTGGAAAAGCTTTCCCGAAGAATTTATTCATCCCCCGAACAAAAGGAAATGCCTTTAGAGGGTAAGAGTAAACAGGCTAAAGCAAATCCTATAAACAAGCAAATGGAAGAGGGAATTGAGAATATTGCCCAAACCCTGGAGAATAACGAAGTTCAAAAGAGCTTGGTAAAATCAATAACAAAACATTTGGCCAATTCCGCTACATTTTTAGAGGGTTCCAATCTCGAAAACTATTTGCTAAGCAGTATTGCATCGATGATTTCCACAACTACTTTTAAAGTAAACAAAAAGAAATCTGCAAAGATTGCTTTGGTAGGACCAACCGGAGTTGGAAAAACAACTTGTATTGCTAAGCTTGCCGTTATTTCAAAAATTATTCATAAGCTAAAAGTTGCTCTTATTTCAATAGATACCTACCGTTTGGGAGCTATAGATCAACTAAGAATTTTTAGTGAAATAAGCGATATTGAAATGGCTGTTGCTTACGAACCGGAAGATATGCCAAAGCTGTTAAAGAAATTCAAAGACAAGGATTTAATTTTTATTGATACAGTGGGGCGAAGCCAAAAGGCAAAAGACAATTTAGTAAGTATAAAAGCTTATTTAGATGCAGCCCAAGTTGACGAAACAATTTTAGTTATGAATGCTACAAGCTCTACAAGAACAATGAACGACATTGCCGAAAAATTTAAGGTGCTCAACTATAAATCCTTAATTTTTTCTAAAGTAGATGAAGCTGTAGCCTACGGTAATATTATGAATGTGGCTGTAAACAATAATGTTCCGGTTATGTTTTTAACTAATGGACAAATAATTCCGGATGATATAGTTTCGGTTAATCCATCATTTTTAGCAAATTTAATTTATTCGGGCAAGTTGTATAAATGAACGAGCAAGCATCAAGGCTAATTCAGCTTAGGCAATTGGAGCAGAAGGGTAAATCTTTAGGACCCTCCAATATTGTTTCGGTTTGTTCCGGAAAGGGGGGAACTGGCAAAACTTTTGTTGCCGCCAATCTTGCCTATGCATTATCCAAATTTGGTAAAAAAATTTTGCTAGTGGACCTGGATATAAATTTTGCGAATGTTAATATTCTTTTGAACCAAACAACAAGTAATACAATTTCGGAATTTTTTGAACAGAGGAAATCTCTTAAAGAGCTTATTCAAAATTATTCTATCAATTTGGATGTAATTTATGGAGATAGCGGCAAAGAGGATTATCCCAGAGTAAGTGAAGAAATAATAGATTATCTATTCCTCTCTTTAAAATCGCTTAACTCTTATTACGATTATATAATACTCGATTCCTCGGGAGGGGGCAGCCAAATTACTCTTCACCAGTTACAAAAATCCGATGTAAACATTTTTATAACCTCTACCGAACCAACAGCTGTAATGGATGCTTATGTAGTTCTAAAGCTTCTTAATTCATCCGGATTTAAGACCGAAAATTTAATAGTAGTTAATAAGTGTTTGGAAGAAGAAGAAGGGGATTCTACATTTCAAAAACTGCTTTTGGCCGCAAAACACTTTTTAGGAGAGGAACCACAATTTCTTGGCTCGATTCCTTTTAATTTAGAAGTACACCAATCAATAATAAACCAGCAATTATTGGCAGAACATAATCCAAACTCTCTTTTAGCCTCCAAAATCAAAAAGCTGGCTACCAGTTTTATCTCATTTGAGCAAGTGGTTAATAATAACCAAACCCGCAAAACCAGCTAACCCAAAATCCTCTCTTTTCTTTAGTTTTTACCCAAATTTCAAAGTATCTGCAGTGGTATAGCGTTTGCATAAATTGGTATAAAAGCCAAGGTTAAAATGAATAAAATAGTTCTTCAGTTTGGTCTTCTAGTATTCTTCTTCTCAATAATATATTTTACACAGAGGGGTATGAGCATTGAGAAAATAGTCCTTAATTCCTTTGCAATATTCATTTTAGTCACATCTATGCTTAGTCTTATTGTTATTGGCTTAATAAAAGCGATTAACCGAAACTCGCTTAACAAATTAGGAGACATATCAGAACATTTAGCAGGGACCAAGAAAAATGACTAATTCAATATTATGGGCTTCTTATAAAGAATCCCCTTCGTCGGAATTGAAAAAACAAATAGTTCTCACTTATGTTAATCTGGTTCATTACGTTATTCATAGAACAAATTTGGTGAATAACGGACTGCTGGATAGAAGAGACTATTTTCAGTTTGGAATAGAGGGATTGAGTGAAGCCATCGACCGCTTTGATCCGGATTATGGAACAAAATTCGAAACATACGCCATCCAAAGAATCCGCGGAAAAATTTACGATGAACTTCGTAAATACAATCCTAAAATCGATCCAAATTTTGATGCCGACGCTACAACTTTCTTTGCTACCTCTACACTTTCTGTTAATCATTCTGTTGGCGGCGACGATGGAATGCAGTTGTACGAAATACTTCCAATAGATCAGGAAAAGCCGGACGCGCTTTTAGAAAAGAAAGATTTAAAACAGAGATTGCTTGATATAATAAAAGACTTAGGAGATAGAGAAAGAACAATTCTAAGTTTATACTACTACGAAGATTTGAACTACAAAGAAATTGCTCAGGTGCTAAATATTACTGTTTCGAGAGTTTCTCAGATACACTCTAAAATACTTGGTTCTCTCAAATTAAAACTGGCTGACTATAATGCTTGAAGTTAAAAGCCCCGAGGCAAAAGAACGTATAAAGAAACAGCTTTCCAATATTGGAACTCTTCCTTCCGTTCCACAAATTATAACCGAGGTAAGCGGTTTATTGGACAGCGAAAGAACTAGTGCTGCAGATCTTTGTAAAGTAATTGCAAGAGATCAGGCAATTGTTACTAAGATTCTTGCCGTTGCAAATTCCCCTTTATATGGCCTCCCCAGAAGAGTTTCTACAATTGAATTTGCTGTTGTTATAATTGGATTTGAACACATAAGAAATATATTGGTGGCATTATCACTCGTTGAAGTATTCAAAGATAGAAGCACACCAAATTGGGATCATCATTCATATTGGATGCATTCGCTTCTTACTGCTACTGCGGCAAAAAGAATTGCAGACGACTTAAGATATCCTAAAAGCGGAGAAGTTTTTACTACTGGTTTACTTCACGATCTCGGTCTGGTTGTTCTTCAAAGATACATGAATGCGGACTTCAATAAAATAATTAAGCTAGTTGATGAAAAACAAATAAGCTATATAGCTGCCGAAGAAGAAATACTTGGATTTACACATCAGGATATTGCAGAATATTTGTTAGAGAAATGGAATTTTCCTCCATACATTATTGAATCTGTTCTGTTCCATCATAAGCCTTCACTTGCAGATAAGGGAAAAGTCCTCTCCTCATTAGTTCATCTTGCAGACTATATGACACAAAAATTAAATGTTGGTGCATTTTTATGGGATAACGGGTTGGAATTCGATGAAAATGTGATTGATATTCTTGGCTTTGGAAGCATGGAATATCTTGAAGGATTAATTGCAAGTTATCAACCCCTTTTTACAAGTCATTTAGAATCATTAACTGAAAAATAATAATAGAAGGCTGATATGTTACTAGATCAAACAGATATCAATTCCAAGAGACAGAGAACAGAACTAATTTTGAAAAAGGTGAATACTCTTTCTCCAATTCCAAAAATTCTTTCTGAAGTCCTTCAACTTTTAAACGACATTAATACTAGTCCCCACATTTTGTCTAAGGCAATTTCCAAAGATCAAAGTGTAGTGTTAAAGATACTTACTATTGCAAACTCCCCATTTTACGGTCTAACAAAAAGAGTATCTTCTATTGAATTTGCCATTATGATTTTAGGATACGACGAAATTAGAAATATTGTCTCGGCTCTATCGTTAATGGAATCTATGAAGAATAAAAGCGATCAGTATCTCGATCAAAAAGTATTTTGGCTTCATTCATACCTTACTGCAACAATTGCTAAAAAACTATCTATGGATATTGGTCTTGAAAAAAGCTCCGAAGCATTTATTGCCGGCTTACTGCACGATCTAGGAATTTCAGTAATTCACCGCTTTATGCATTCCGACTTTGTAACCATTCATGATTTGGTTAAAAACGGTACAAGTTACCAGGATGCCGAAATAAGCGTGCTTGGAATGACTCATGGTGAAATTGGTGAATCTCTTTTGAAGTATTGGAATATTCCAGATATGATTTCCGAGATTGTTAGAAATCATCATGCTCCACAGCTTTCGCAAAATACTCATGTGCTAACATCTGTAATTCATTTAGCAGATTATATGACTCAAATGTTAAAGATGGGGGAACTTACTATGGACAATTCGCTTCAGCTTAACGAGTTCATTTTTACAACTCTGCATGTAAAAGATTTAACTCAGCTTGCAGAATTTATTGAATCGTATAAAGAACCAGTTAAATCACAATTAGAATCATTGAGGTATTTGGTTTGAGACTGATTAAAGACGTCACCAGGGAATACGAATCATTTCACAAATCGCTTCAGTACTTTACAAAAGGAACTGAGACAAGCCGTGACTTGAAGCTTCTGAGTTTTGAAGGAAGCCGACAAAACAATAACCTGTTGGAAAAATATTCCTTCTTTGTTCAAAATCTATCTTCTTTTCATAAAAAGGTTCAAGAAACACAAAGCCTTTTACAAATTCATTCTCTCTTTCAGGAGTTTGTTAAAAGAATTGTTAATGCAAAAGAAGTGGAGATATTCCTATTTGGCGAGTCCGATAGAAGTTTAATTCCGGTAAATAAAAATGCATCTGTAATACATATAAGCACCGTTAACAAAGCACTAAAAGATGGAATTCTGGAATGGGTGTTCGAAACAAAAAAAGCTACAATAATTCCAGATTTAAGTTCATATACAAATAATGGCTCACGAATCAATCAGCTGATATTTCCTATTTACGATTCTAAAAGCAATTATGGTTTGGTTTCCATCATTACATCAATTAATAAAATTCCCGAAGATTCTTTAGAAAACAACGCAATACAAACATTGTTGGGCATAGTTGTTCCAATGATAGTTTCTTTGCGTCAAAAATTATCTATCAATAAGCTTTATCAGGAGCTACAGGTCTATCAATCAAAAATTCAAAATGATGTTGATGTTTATGCAATTGGAGAATTAACCGAAGGAATAATTGAACATATAGGAGAGCCTCTTCAGGTAATTATTTCTTTGATTGATATGCTTGAAACAGAAACTCCTCAAATAGATGTGGAAGTAACACAAAAAATAAAAGAGCAGGTAAAAAAAGTTTGCGAGCTAACCGGAAGACTATCCAAATTTGCGGGACTTAATAAACCGGTAGCTCAAAAATCGCAGCCATGCAATATCAATAAAATGATAAAGGAATTTAGAAACATTATCAGCTCCAGTCTTAAAAACCTGGGATTAGAATGTGAATTGGATTTGGAAGAAAACATTCCTCCGGTTTTAAGCGATCCAAACGATATTAAACAAATACTTACAAGCATTTTTACATTGTTAAAGTCTGCCTCGAAAAAGGGGGGCGCTTTTATAGTACAAACAAAATACTTAAAAGAAAGAGTTGTTGTTTCTGTTTTTACAACAGAACAAATTGAGGGAGTTTCGAAAAACAACTTGAATAAATCGAATGTAACATTGAATCTTGTTCACGAGTTAATGAAAAAGAATGAAGGTCGTGCAGAATTTAATTCTCTTCCGCTTAAAGGTACAATTATTCATCTAGTGTTCCCATTAATAAGGAAGTTGGCTCTATGAAAATAACATACATAATTTTTTTAATCATGGCTTCATGTCTATTTGCTCAAGAGAGCAAAATAAACGGTACGGATTCATCAACAGTAGCAAATGTAGATTCTGTTGATGTAGCCGCATTAGTTCAGTTGCAAATTGAAGCAGCAAAAAGAAAAGCTTTGGAGCCAATTGTTTACAAGCCAAAAGTTGAAGAGAAGATAGTTGTTTCTAAGGTTATGCCAAAAGTACAAAATGCATCTGTTAATACAACTTTTACGTTTTTTACAAAATTGCCTTGGCATTATCAATTATTCGGCGGCATTTCTGTTCTTATACTTTTGTTCGTGCTTTTTAGAAGAGCTTTTTTATTGGCAAGCAAAAAGTCTCTTAAAAAATTAAAAAAGAATATTAGTTTGTTAAGAGAGGAAAGAGTTGTTTCTCTTAAACGTGACGCCAAGGTTGATAAAGCTCGTAGGGAACTGAAAAACAGCAGTTATATTTTTAATAATTCCGAAAAGCAGTTAACAAAGAATGCAAAGCAGCTTAACCTTTCCAAAGGTGAATTGTTATTGGCTGCGCGTTTACGCCTTTTTGAAGTTGGTAAATTGTAAGAGGATGAAATGATAAAAGGAATATACACAGCCGGCAGAAGCTTAGATCAAAAAATTAAGAATATAGATATAATTGCTAACAACTTAGCCAATATTAATACAACCGGATTCAAAAGAGAAATTCCTTTTTCGGAAATGGTTAACGAGGCAGGTGAAGCAACGATGAGAAAGCTAACAAGCCATCAACAGGGAGATATTGTGCAAACTTCAAATCCATTAGATCTTGCTATTAACGGTAATGGATTCTTTGCCGTTAAAAACAGCGATGGAAATGTTGAAATGACACGTGACGGAAGGTTTAAAATTAGTGACGACGGTTTTTTGGTTGATACAAATAAAAAGAAAGTAATGGGCAAGCATGGTCCAATTGAAATTGAAGACACATTGCTTTCGAAAGATTCACAAATATTTGTTACAAAAGATGGAGAGATTAAAATTGGTGAACGTTTAGTAGATAAACTGATGATTGTAAATGTTGACGATGCTAACGAATTATTACGTGTAGGAAGTTCAAACTTTAAGGCGGAAAATCAAGATTATTTTGAGGCTTCCGAAGGTTCCTTTTCAATTTCTCAGGGCTTTTTAGAGGAGGGGAATTCTAATCCTATAGTTGAAATGGAAGCGATGATTCAGCTTAATAAAATGTATGAATCTGCACAAAAAGTTATTGCTGCTCTAGATGCTTCTTTAGGGCATGCAAACGAAATTGGAAAAATTTAATAAGGAGTAATTATGTCTACCAGAGCTTTACGAACAGCTGCTTCTGGAATGTACGCTCAGCAAATTAATATAGAAGTTGTTTCGAACAATATTGCTAACATTAATACTACCGGATACAAAAAGAATAAAGCGGATTTTCAGGATTTAATGTATCAGGAAGTTCAAATAAATCCTTTAACTTCTTCCACTCCTGGATTGGAAGAGCAGTCAACATCCAAAATACAAATTGGTAATGGTGTTAAACCGGCAGCATCTACTAAAATATTTGCTCAGGGAGATATTACACAAACTAATGGACAGTTGGACTTGGCTATTCAAGGAGAGGGTTTCTTTCAGGTTAGAAAATCTGATGGAACATTTGCATACACCCGAGACGGCTCCTTTAAATTGAACGCCGATGGAAGACTTGTTACTGCCAGCGGATATATTCTTGAACCGGGTATTGCTTTGAATGCCGAGATTACAAATTTGGGAATTGGAAAAGATGGTACTGTGGTAGCTCAAGAACTTGGAGGAGCTGCTGTTCCTATTGGAAATATTGAGCTTGCACGTTTTATGAATAACGGAGGATTGGTTGCTCTTGGAGATAATCTTTATGCCGAAAGCACCGCATCGGGTCAACCAATAATTGGAAATCCTGGACAAAATGGTTTTGGCGAAATTCAACAGGGCTACCTGGAATCTTCGAACGTTGATATTGTTGAAGAAATGATTGCAATGATTGCGGCTCAAAGAGCTTACGAAATAAATTCTAAAACAGTTAAGACCGTTGAAGATATGATGACAATGGCTAACAATCTTAAAAGAGCATAACTAAATTGAAACTACTTCTATTAATATTGACGACTCCTTTTTTAATTGGTCAAACCAGTTTTGACGTTAAGTTAAAAGAGTATTTGAATGAAAAATTGAATTCATATCAAAAGATAGAATTCCAAGTTATTCAAATGCCTTCGCAATATTCCAAAATAGAATTAAACCAAGATAAAAATTTAAGACTGACAAATAATTATGCTTATGTGCCGGTTAAGGTTTACGATAAGAACAATAACGTTTCGGCTTCTCTTATTACAGTTAGAGTAAAATTATTTAAAACGGTTTTTGTTGCTGCAAGAACTATTAAAAAAGAGGAAGAAATTTTTCCCGATATGTTCTTAGAAAAAGTGATTGATGTTTCCTTAATTGATGGAACTACAATATCGGATTATAACGAGCTTATTAGCTGCCGTTCAAAAGGAATTATTAAAGAAGAAGCTGTTCTTCGCCGCGAAATGATTGAAGCAATTCCTATTATTAATAAAGGAGATAAAGTTGTGCTTCACGCCTTCGGCAATACAATTGACGTTTCGATGGAGGGAATTGCAAGGCAAGATGGCTGTGTTGGAGAAATTATTACAATTCAATCCAACGGAAAGTTATTTAAGGCAAGGGTAATTGATAAAATTAATTTAAAGCTGGTGGAATAAATGAAACCAATAAAATTTTTAATAGCACTCATTTTAATAACGGGTTCTGTATTTGCTCAAGATATGCGTCAGAGTTCCTTTTATTCACTCTTCTCCGATCATAAAGCCAGCCGTCAGGGAGACGCAGTTACAATTTTAGTAGTTGAATCTACATCGGCTTCCAACAATTCCCAAACATCTAGCGGAAGAAAGAGTGATATAGGACTAAATGCAAGCGGTGCTGTTGGAACATCTACAATTCCGGAAACTCAAATTGGAATTGGTACAAACAATGCTTTCGAAGGTGCCGGTTCTACAAAAACATCCGGAAATATAAGCACTAAAATAAGTGCGGTTGTAGATACAGTTTTGGCTAACGGAAATTTGATTATAAGAGGAACTAAAAAAATTACAATTAACGGTGAAGAGCAAATAATTACAATTCGTGGAGTTGTCCGTTCGGTTGATATAATGCCCGATAACTCGGTTTACTCTTACAAAATTTCGGATGCTCAAATTGCATTCGAAGGAAATGGAATTATTGGAGATTCGCAAAAACCAGGATGGTTAACAAAATTATTTCATTGGTTGTTCTAAGGCTTATTATGAAAACAAAATTTTATATATCTCTATTAGTTGTTCTTTTAGCAGGCAATTCACTTTTTGCTCAAAGAATTAAAGATGTTGCTTACATCAGCGGTAAGAATACAGAGCAAATAATTGGTTACGGAATAATTGTTGGATTAGCAGGTTCTGGCGATAGCTACCGTTCCTCTTTTACAATTCAATCTGTTACAAGCATGTTAAAAAGATTTGGAATTACAGTTCCTCAAACAGATTTGAAAACAAAAAATGTTGCGGCTGTTATTGTTACGGCAACTCTAAATTCAAATTTGAAAGCTGGAGCCGAGTTCGATGTTACTGTTTCTTCGTTGGGAGATGCAACCAGTCTGCAGGGAGGAACCCTTTTAATGACTCCACTTTCGGGAATTAATGGAAGAGTATACGGATTTGCACAGGGCGCATTATCTGTTGGCGGATTTGATATTAACACAGCTTCGGGAAGCAGAGTATCTCGAAATCATACTCTAGCCGGAAGAGTACCACGCGGCGGTTCGTTAAAAGAAGCAATTACAATTTCAGATGCCGAAGCTTTAACAACAGAAGTATCTGTTTTCTTAAAGGAACCAGATTTTACTACGGCTCAAAATATTGCTGCCGCGGTTAATCTAAAGTTTGCAAGTGAAATTGCAAAAGCATCGGATGCTGCCGAAGTAAAACTTAATGTACCTCAAGACAAGCAAAACAATTTCATCCAATTTTTATCCGAAGTTGAAAACATAACAGTTACGGTAGATTATTTGGCAAAAGTTGTTTTGAATGAAAGAACTGGAACAATTGTGTCGGGACAAAATGTAAAAATTCAGCCTGTAACAATTACACATGGCAGCTTAAATATTACCATCCGTTCTTATCCAATGATTTCTCAGCCGAATGCTTTTTCTCAGGGTAAAACGGCAATGTTTAACAACCTTGTTCCTTATGCTCAGCAAGATTCAACAAGTACTGTTGCACTTCAAGGCGCAAGCAATGTTCAAGAAGTAGCTGCTGCCTTGAATTCCTTAAAAGTTGCACCTAGAGATATAATTGCAATTTTCCAGGCTTTAAAAGAAGCCGGTGCGTTAATGGCAGAATTAATAATAATGTAATGTGATATGAAAGAGATTGGGCTAAAAATAGAAAACGAAAAACATCTATCTAAAACGATGGATGTTAAATCTCGTTACGATGGAAAGCAAAAAGAAAAGATTGCTTCGGCTACAAAGCAGTTCGAAAGCTTGCTTACTTCTATGATGCTTAAAAGCATGAGCACATCTAATAAAAGTATGTTTGGGGAAGAAGGCACTGGCAACGATATGTTCGATTCGGTTTTCGAGCAGGAAATTTCTAATAAGATAACCGAAACAAAAAGTTTGGGAGTTGCCGAGCTTTTGTACAAAAAAATTACCGGCGAAGAGATGAGTTCTGAAATGAGAATAAAACTCAACAACAGAATAAATCCTATCAAAATACACAATACACAAGCTCCGGCAGATTCTTCAAGGGTTCAGCCAAGCGGCAATGCAATTGAAAGATTGAATAAGTTGGATAATCATATAAACGAGGCCTCGGAATCTTTTGGCGTTGATAAGAATATTATTAAATCCATTATAATGACAGAATCCGCGGCAAATAACAAGGCAGTCTCCAGCGCAAAAGCAAAAGGTCTAATGCAGTTAATAGATTCTACTGCAAGCGATATGGGGGTACGTAATGTGTTCGACCCCAAAGAAAATATAAACGGAGGCACTAAATATTTTGCAAAAATGCTTCGACAATATGATGGAGATATTAAAATGGCTTTGGCGGCTTATAACGCCGGCCCTAAAAACGTAGAAAAATATAACGGAATACCTCCGTTCGACGAGACAAAAAGTTACATTAAAAAAGTTCTTAATTATTTAGAACATTTCAACGAGAGTGAAAAATGACAGCTCCTTTATTACTTGCTTCATTAAAAATGCAAGAAGCCAATCTTATTAAACTTTATGCTGTGCTTCAAAACCAAAAAGAAGCCATTGTAAAAAACAATTACGAGGAACTTGAAAAATCAATTCAAGTTGAGCAAAAAGTTCTTCAAAGCGTTGAGCACGAAGAAAATATAAGAGTAAAACTTATAAAAGATATTGCAAGACAGAATAAACTTACACTACGCTCCGATTCACTAGAAGAACTGCTTACAACCGGAAGCCATGTCTTTAAAAAAGAGATGAAAGAAATTAATACACTTCGCAATTCGGTAAAAGAAAAAGCTGCCGCTATAAAAAGACTTAACTCACAGCTAAAAGATGTAATTGAGTTCAGCCGAAATTTAATTAAAGAAACATTGACGATGATTGTTGGAAATAACAAGCGTGCGCTTGTAAACAAGAGAGTATAAAATGGGTATCGGAAGGTTAATGGATATAGCCGTACGTACCATGGGTACATACCAAAGGGCTATTGATATTGCTTCAAATAATGTGTCGAATGCCGGTAGTAAAGATTATACCAGGCAAAAGGTGGTTCTTGCCAGCGAAGTAAATCAAGGCGGAGAAGGAGCCGGTGTTAAAATTCAGGATGTGCTTCGTGTACGTAATGATATACTTGATGCACAAATTAGAAAATATCAGTCTTCATTATCCGATGCCGAAAAAAGATCTGAAGTTATGCAGCAAATTGAATCCATTATTGCAGAACCTTCGGAGAATGGATTATCAACTTATTTTAATGAATTTTTTAATTCTTGGAATGAATTAACAGCTAATCCAAATTCTACACAGCTAAGATTAAATGTGGTTCAAAAGGGGCTCCGGTTAAGCGAGCGATATAAAGAAACTGTTGATGCTTTATCCGAAATTCAATATGCAATTCAAAGAGAAGCAAATGTAAAAGTTGAACAAATTAATGGAACCTTAAAAACAATTAACGATCTCAACCAAAAAATTTATGAGTCGGAAGTTAGAGGTGAAAAAGCAAGCGATCTAAAAGATCAAAGAGATTCTTTAATTGACGACCTTAGTAAAGATGTAAATATCTCCGTTCAAAAAAACAGCTATGGAGCGGTATTAGTTAATGTTGGAGGTATTTACGGAGCCGACCAAACTTCCTATAACGAATTTACTGTAAGCATAGTTAACGATCAGATGAGACTTGTTGCTAAAAACGATTCCGCTTCTACTGCAGTTGTTAACGGCGGGGAGTTTTATGCTATTGCAGATATGTACTCAAATAAAATTCAAGACTATAAAGCATCATACGATAAATTGGCAAGTACGTTTGTAGATAAAGTAAATGAATTGCACATGAATGGTTTTTCAATGGTAACTGGAGGAGTTTCATCAACCGGAATTCCATTTTTTGGAGAGTTGGATGGAAATGGAGAAATAATAAATGCGTTTGCAGATGGAAGTATGAATGTAAATGCATCTCTTTTAACTAATCCAAAACTTCTTGCGGCATCCAGCGCTCAAGGCAACGATGGTAATGGAACGGTAGCAAATCAAATTGCTACGTTAGCTAACCAAAAAATCACCGAGCTAAACGATCAAACATTCATGCAAAGTTATACAACTGTTCTTAATAGTATAGGACTTGATAAAGTTATTGCAGATAATTTTATCGAATCCGGTTCGATGGTTATGCAAAATTTAACCGGACAAAAAATGTCCACTTCCGGTGTCTCTTTGGATGAAGAGATGACAAACATCATGAAATATCAACGTTCATATCAGGCATCCTCTAGACTAATAAAAGTTGCCGATGAACTTTTACAAACAATATTAAATATGGTGTAAAAAATGAGAGTAACAGAAGGTTTACTCGTAGATAAATATTTATATAATAACGAGCGCATTGCATCTAAAAAGATGAAAACTCAGATGCAGCTTGCAACAAATAGTAAGATTAATACAATTTCGGATGATCTTACTGGTGCACTCGAATCTATTAATTTGTTCTCTTTGGTTCAAAAGAACAATAGTTATGTAAAAAATTCCGAGAATTCATACGACTTCATGGATTCTTCTCTTAAGGCTTTGGACGCATCAACGAACGAGATACAAAAAATAATTGCTAAAGCAGTAGATTCCGAGAATCCTATTAATGTTGGAAACCTAGCAACAATGGCTCAGTCTGTAAAAGATTCTTTAACAGTTATTGTGAATAATATTAATGCCAAACATAACGACATGTACCTTTTTGGCGGAACAAATTATTCTGCAGACCCAGTTACAATAGATGCAGACGGTAAGGCTGTTGTTTCTGCGTTAGATCATAGCGGTGAAGTAAAAGTGCAATTATCGCAAAACACAAAAGAGACTATGAATATACCGGGTTCTCAGGTTTTTGATACCGGAGTTTTTGATGCAATTAATGATATAATAGATTCACTTGCCTCGGGTAATGCGGTATCGCAAGCGCAGAAAGATGCTCTAAATGATTCTTACAACGAGTTGTTAAGTATTCAATCTCTTGGTGGAGAAAAATTAAATAGATTGGATGATATGAAAAGTATCCTTAACTATTCAACAGATAATTACAACGAACTATTGTCTAAAAAGCAGGGTGTGGATCCAGCAAAACTATATATCGAGTTACAAGAGCAAGATTATCTATTACAAGTTACATATAAACTTTTAGGTGATGCTTTTTCAAAAAGCGCATTCGATTACTTATGATAAAAAAATTTGGAAGTTCAATAGGATTATTGCTTGGTGTCTTTTCCATTTTTGGGGCCTTTATAATAGAAGGAGGTTCCTTTAAAGCCCTTTTTATTATTCCGGCTATAGTTATTGTTTTTGGAGGAACATTTGCAACAATTATTATTGGATTTGGTCTTGATAAATTTTTAACAATTATGGATTTGATTAAGCTGGCTTATTTTCCTAAGTCATACGAAATATCTCCAATAATAGATACTTTTGTTGGACTTTCGATTAAAGCAAGAAAAGAAGGATTGCTTTCGATAGAAAAAGATTTGAATAAATTTGAACATGCTTTCACAAGAAAAATGACAAAGTTTGCATTAGATGGAACTGAACCGGATTCTTTGCAATTATTGGCAAGTTTGGAAATGAAAGCTATGCAGGACAGACATTATTCCAACATTTATATCTTTACCAAAATGGGGGGATATGCACCAACAATGGGAATTATTGGAACAGTAATGGCATTGATTATTACTTTAGCAAATGCCGGTCAGGATCCTACATTGTTGATTAAAAATATTGCAACAGCGTTTATAGCAACCCTTTGGGGTGTCTTTAGCGCAAATTTAATATGGCTTCCAATTGGAGATAGGTTAAAGAGATGTCATTTAGAGGAGAAAAATATGATGGAGATTTCTTTGGAGGGAGTGCTAACACTACAGAGCGGCGAAATTCCTTCGATAATGAAAGCAAGACTGATAGGAATGTTGCCTCAAAGCGAACAAATAGGCAAATTAGCACAGTAGATTCCGAAGAAAATGCTTTTGAAGAAAGTGGCGAAAAAGATAGGTACTTAATTACCTATGCGGATCTTATCACTTTGCTTCTTGGTTTATTCATTATTCTATATGCCATCTCGAACATAGATAAAGAAAAATATAAAAATTTTGCTTCGGCTCTTGGAAATTATTTCGGTCGTGAATCTGTTATTCCCGCTAAGCCCGAAACTAAATTTGTAACAGGACCCAAAGAGGATTTAAGCAGCGAACTGAGTAAACTTATTGTTGAAAATAATTATTCCAATTCAATTCAATTGGAAGAAAGTGAAAGAGGAATTACGGTTCACATCCTTGAAAATTTATTGTTTGCAGCGGGCAAAGCAGATCTTAGCCCTTTAGCAAAAACTGTTCTTAAAAGTTTGGCCGAGGTAATTATTAAATTACCAAACGATATTAGAGTGGAAGGACATACAGATGATACACCAATCAATACAAGTCGCTATCCTTCCAATTGGCATTTATCTGTAGACCGTGCATTAAACACGGCTTACTATTTAATTAAAGAAGAAGGGCTTGATCCGGATAAAGTTTCGATTGTTGGTTATGCCGAATACAAACCGGTTTCTCCAAACCAAAATCCGGAATTAAGATCAAAAAATAGACGTGTAGATTTAGTAATTCTAAAGTGAGTGCATATGAAATTAAATACTTATCAGTATGGAGAGGTTGAATTCACAGATGAAAATGTGATCAACTTCAAAGAGGGTCTTCTTGGATTTGAAGATCTAAAAAATTATTTGCTAATAAAACCAGATGACAATCTTTTTTATTGGCTAACTTCTATTGATGACCCTGGAATAGCTTTTCCTCTTTTTGGAGCTAGGGTCGTGGATGATACTTTTCCTCAAGAGGAAAATTACGAAGCCTTTGGTATTGTTATATTAAATCCGGATCCGCTTAAAATAACAATTAATCTTAAAGCCCCGGTATATATCTGCCAAGATAAAAGAGAAGGATTCCAAAAAATAATTGATACGGAAAAATATCCGGTTCACTATAACTTATTTACCGAGTAATCAAATGCTAGTACTATCAAGAAAAATTAATGAAGAAATCAAAATCGGCTCCGAAATTACTTTGAAAATAATTTCAATTTCGGAAAGCCAGATCAAACTCGGTATTGAAGCACCAAAAGATGTTCAAATTTACCGAGGCGAAGTTTTTGAAAAAGTTAAATTAAGTATTATTGAGGCATCTAAAGCAAGTGTTCAAAAACCGGATGACCTATTAAAGTACAAAATTAAAAAGGTGTAATTACTGTTATGGATTTTAATAGTGAGAAAGTGAAAATTCTGGTTATAGACGATTCCGATGTAATTAGAAATTCCTTGAAAAAATTTCTGTCGGAATATGATGTTGAAGTTATTACTTGCAACGATGGTTTGGAAGGATTGCAAAAATCTGTTGAGCTAAAGCCTCAATTGATTTTTTTAGATTTGATGATGCCTAATTTAGATGGCATAAGACTGTTACGCGTTCTAAAGGTTTTGGAAGATGTTAAGCATATTCCTGTAATAATTATAAGCGGACATACAGATAAAACAAATGTTCTTGCTGCAATGGAAGCCGGCGCTGAAAAAATTGTTTCTAAACCCCTTGCAAAAGAATCTTTGATTAAAAGTATTAACGATGTATTGGGAATTAATTTTTTAGCGAGCGCTAAAAAACTTGTACAATTTTCCTCTGCCGAAAAAGATCAAATTAGCCGCGAACTAAAAAAATATTTTGCCAATAGTCTTTTGCAAAAAAAAGAAACTATTCAAAAAGCAATTGCTAGTAACAGCAAAGATCTTCTTCAGCTTATTATTCACGAGTTAAAAGGCTCTAGCGGAACAATAGGGTATACCGAAATTTCCGAGCAGTGTAAAGAAATTGAAAATGTAATGCAAAGCTCGGAAAATTCCTGGGCCGAAATTACTATTAGATGTGAATCTCTTTTGTCTAACTTAACCGAAATTGAAAATTCTCTTGGTAAATAGAGGCCCATTATGTTTGTTATTATTGGATTTGTAGTTGTAATAGTAGGTGTTGTGGTTGGCTTTTTAGTCGCCGGAGGTAATTTAATACTTCTAATCCAAGTTTCCGAGTTTATCACTATTGGAGGCGCTGCTATTGGAAGTCTTTTAATTGCTTCTCCTCTTTCATTAATTAAAAAAATGATGAGTGCAATTCCAAAAACATTTGGCAGTCATGGCAGTTCTAAAGAAGACTATATGCAGATGCTAAAAGCGTTCAGCGATTTATTTTTAATAGCTCAAAGGGAAGGTCTGCTGGCAATTGAAAAGCATATTGAAGCACCGGATAAAAGCGAGATTCTAAAAAAAGCCGAAAAGTTTATGCATAACCCATACAGAAAAAGCTTTTTTTGCGATACTATGAAAGTTATGCTTGCCGGTTCGGTTCCACCTTATGAATTGGAAGGACTTATGGATACCGAAATTGAAACATTCGAAAAAGAAAATAAACCGGTAGCCGAAGGTCTTGCAAGAGTGGGAGATTCTTTACCTGGTTTAGGAATTGTTGCTGCAGTACTTGGAATTATTGTTACCATGTCATCAATTAACGATGGACCAGAGGTAGTTGGACATCACGTTGCTGCAGCTTTGGTTGGTACATTCCTGGGCGTGCTTCTAGCATATGGTTTTGTAAATCCACTTGCAGCAAACATTGCTCATATGGCCGAAGAGGATGCTCAAGAATTGCACATTATTAAATCTTACATATTAGCTTATGCAAAGGGCAATCCTCCTTTTGTAGCTGCCGAAATTGCACGAAGAACAATCTTTTTAGATCAGCGCCCAACTTTTCAAGAATTGGAAGCTTCTTTGAGAGGTAAGAAATAGTTATGGATAACCTTAACGAAGCGGCCCCAATAATAAAGAGAGTTAAAAAAGTACACGGTGGTCATCATGGTGGCGCGTGGAAAGTTGCTTATGCAGATTTTGTTACTGCTATGATGGCTCTTTTTATTGTACTTTGGATTTTAGGGCAAAGCGCAGATGTTAAAGAAGCTGTTGCAGGATATTTTAAAGATCCGGTTGGATTTTCAACAAAAAGTAAAAGTTTAATTGATGGAAAAGGGCAGGGACCTTCCTTAATTGGAAGCGGCACTCAAGAGATTGAAGAATTTGTAAAGAAGGAAGTTGAGACCAAAGAACTTCAAGTAGTTGCAGATCAATTGGAAAAGCAGATGGAAAAAGATACGGATCTAAAGGATCTATCCGACCAGGTACGTATTGAAATGGTTAACGAAGGACTAAGAATTGAACTTACAGATTCTGCAAACGACATTTTTTTTGAAGTTGGAACTACCGAACTGCAGCCCCAAGCTCGAAAATTAATTTCTAAAATTGGTGCAGAACTAGCAAAAATTCCAAAGAAATTAATTGTTGAGGGGCATACAGATTCAAGACATTTTATGAATTCCGGAACCGGATATACAAACTGGGAATTAAGTTCAGAGAGAGCATTAGCAGCTAAAAGAGCTTTAGTGGTTGGTGGATTAAAAGAAAATCAGATTGATGAAATTAGAGGTTATGCCGATTCCAAATTACGCGATCCGGCAGATCCGTTGAGCTTTGTTAATAGACGAATTAGTATAACAGTTAAGTATAATACGGCCAAATAAAATGTTAAAAAAAATTATAATAGTGGAAGATGATACTTTTTTGCAAGATTTTTATCGTCTTTTTTTTAAAAAAATTGGGGCTAATGTATTAATAATTGAGGATACAGATACGATAATAAAGGAGATTCAAACCGGAGAAGTGGATTTAATAATTATGGATATCAATCTTAGAAATACAATGCTGAACAATCAGCGGATTGATGGCGCAAAGCTATCCCGATATATTAAATTGAATTTCGCTCAATTTAGAATTCCTATTCTTCTTATTACCGCTTATTCGGTCTCCAGTTTAAACGAAAGTTTGCTTGATGAAAGCTTAGCAGATGACTATCTTTTGAAGCCGATTGCGGACTTAAATCAGTTAATTGAAAAAATAAATAAATTGGTATTCGATAAAAATGAAAGATAAAGTACTTGTTGTTGAAGATGAAAAAGACACACGGTTTATTCTTGAAAAATTACTTTCCAGGAATAATTACGAAGTAATAACCGCGGTTAATGGTCAAGATGCGCTTGAGGTATTAAAAAATTTCAATCCAAAAGTAATTGTTGCAGATTGGACAATGCCGGTATTGGATGGCCTTGCACTTTGCAATATTCTTAAAAGTGACGATAGATTTAAGCTAACTTATTTTGTTATTCTAACGGCAAGAAGCTCTTTAAAAGATAGAATTATGGGGCTGGATGTTGGAGCCGACGACTTTTTGGTTAAACCGGTGGAAAACCAAGAATTATTAGCCCGAATTAGAAGCGGAATTAGAATTTATAACTTGCAAAGCGAATTAAGAACCGTAGAGCATTCAAAGGCAGTTATTGAAATGGCATGCACTATTGGTCATAATATTAACAACCCCCTTAGCAGTTTAGTCTTTTCTATTAAAAATATCGAGAATGAACTTAGCGAAATAGAAAAGTCGAAACTGGCCGATGATTTTTCCAGTCTTAACGAATCCGTTGACCGAATTAAAAAGTTTGTTAATGAATTAATTCATCTTCAAAAACCGGAAACTGTTGGTTATTTCGAAGATAGTAAAATGATCAAGACAAACTGATTTAAGTTATTCTACTTCTCTTCGATAATAGTATGGAGGAGTAGGTATGTTAGAAAAAATAATAAATATAACCCCCGGCTCGGATTTCAAAAATTCATCCAGGCCAAGTAAGTATAGCAAAACTTCACAGTTTATGCATGCTTTTCAAACTTCAATAGGAGATTCCGTTTCACTTTCTCCTGCTACAAGTTATCTCTCATCTATTAACTGGCGTTTAAAGAAATTTGTAAACGAAAAAGATAAAATTACAATCACATTCGAATTCGATTCAATAGAGTTTACCGTTAACATTAACCAAAACGATCTGCTTTCCATTACAAGTTTTGAATATGATGTAAAAAAGATATTCGAGTTGTTCTCATCCAGGTACGAGTTCTTGGCGCGTGTTAACAGTCATTATTCAAACCAAAATTCTAGCGGCAAATTAATTACACTTCCTACTTTAAATCAGTTTATAAAGGATGTTGCAGATCTTGCTTCTTTTATGGATACTGTTACAATAGATAATCAAGAAGTACAAAAAATAATTTTTAAAATAGAAGACGCGCTTAAAAGCGAATTTAATTACTTAGACCGTTGTTTAATAACCTTCTTTCAAAAGTATCTTTCGTTAAAGATCAATCACCAATCTTTAGCAAATACTGGCAGCACCCCTTTATTAAAAAAAGTTCAGGTTACCAAACAATAAAATGGCTATTACAAATTCACAAAACGAAATGATACCAAACGGTAATTTAGATTTTCAATATTATACAGAGCTGCCTAACAATAATCCGTTGGCTGTTGTGGATATGGAACTGAGGATTGTTTATTGCAACGACTCCTTCAAAAATAAGTTTGGGCTCGATGTTAATTCTACGGTTTATAAAATGAACTCGAACCCGGAGTTTGTTTATTTGATAAGGGGCTTTTGCGAAAGCCACTATAAAAATATTACCGTCGATATAAATTTAACATCGGAAGTTGAAATTAGTAATCAGTTCTACTCTGTTGCTATAGAAAGGGTATTTATTAGACATAATCAATATTTTGTTCTTTCTATTGAATCGTTAGCACAAAGAAAAAAATTAGAGAATAAAATTACTTCTCTTCATAATGCTTTAGATTACGGTAAACTGCCCCTAATGATTATCGACGACAAATTTAGAATCAATTATGTGTCGAAGTATTTTGAAGTTGTACTTAACAAAGAGATTGAAAATATTTACAACAAAGAGTTTATTGATATAATTGGAGATTTTGTTGATCAGGGAGAAATAGAAGAAGTAAAAATTGCATTGAATGATCAAAAGTCTTGGAAAAGACTTATTTGCCTTCATAAAAAAGTTCCTCACGAATATTGGGAGCTAAATCTTAATCCAATCAATGTTGGAGAAGAAGAGAAGGTAAATTTTATTCTCATTGCCAATAATTTAACCGAGCATATCAATCAAACCCGCGCAATAGAAAGATCGGAAAAGAAGCAGAAGCTTATTATTAATAATATTTCGGATTTGCTTTTAATTGTTGAGCATGTTGGCGTTGGAGTTCTGTTCGAAAATGCGAACGATAATTTTTGCAAGACATTCGGACTTGATAAAAATAAAATTTACTCTCTAAAAATTCAGGATTTTATTCCCGCAGGTTTAACAGACGATATTTACGTAGCAATTCAAAACTTAACTCAACAAAGCATTGGCGTATATCAGTTTAACTATCGTCATATAGACAGCAAGGAATATGTCTGCAAAATAACTTCAATTTTGGAAAGGGAAAGGAATTCCTCCTATTACATTATTACAATGAAAGATGTAACAGACGAAATTCTTTACCGCGAGCAGCTTAAAAAAGCATATCACAAAGAGATGCTTCTTAATAAAATGAAATCCGACTTCTTGGCAAACATGTCACACGAAATTAGAACTCCATTTAACGCCGTAGTTGGTTTTTCCGAAGTTATAGATGAGAGCATTGAAACCGGGGACGTTGAAATGCTTAGGGAATTAATGGATTCCATGAAGGAAGTTTTAGGACGCGCGCTTAACTTATTTACAAATATAATAGAGGTATCTCAAATTGAAGGGGGAGAAGTAGAGCTTGAGACAGTTGATTTGAATGTTAATGCAGTTGTACGAAATGTATTTCAAAAAATGCAAAAGGATGCTCAAAGAAAAAAGTTTGAATATCTGCTTGATATTTGTGAAGAAGATTGCATGGTAGAAGTTGACTGGGTTAAATACGAAAAAGTTGTTTCGATGATAATTGATAACGCAATTAAATATACAAACGAAGGGCATGTATATGTTGGTACAAAGATAGTGGATAATTTTGTTCAGCTTATTGTTTCGGATACTGGTGTTGGAATTGAGCAGGCCCAAATAGATAGATTATTAAAGCCATTTACCCAAGAAATAGAAGGTTACACGCGTCCTTTTGAAGGTGCTGGTTTGGGTTTAACTATTGCATATAAACTAACCCAAGTTATGAATGGGCATTTCGAAATTATCAGCCAAAAAGGTAAGGGAACAAAAATAACAGTCTCTTTTGCCCTAACTAAATAAGATAATGTAATGGCCGCAACAGCAGAAAAATATAATTCTCAGTCTTCTCCAATTGGCAGCGAAGCTCTTTTAGCAAAGTTTGCAAAAGTTGCTAAAGATCATTTTCAAGTTTCTTTGAAGAATGAATCGGATCCTATTCTTACAATAAAAGAAAACATCAGATTTTTTTCTCTCGATCTTCCGGCAGAAATTAAAGAAATATTTATTCCTTATGCAGATGCCCCCTTTTTTTGGATTTATGAATCATCTCTTCTAACTCAAATTGAAGAGTTCCTTAAATTCAATTTCAACCGAAGCGGATACCAAGAGCTTCACAAACAAATAAAAGAAAGTTACGCTCGCTGGGCAACAACTAAGCTTAAAAGCGAAAAAGAGTATTTTGCCACAACTACAATTAATTTTATAGAAAGAGATATTAATAAGCATAATTTTTTTAGACTTATTTTAAAAGCTATTATTCTTACTTATCAAAGTACATTTTACAATCCCACTAAAGCTCTCGAAATATTAAAAAGCTGCAGCGAAATAATTAGCACACTTCGTTTAAACGATAATGTTAAAATTGAATTAAACTATTTGATTAATCTTTATATAGGATTCGTTTATATAAAGGAGAATAATTTTGAAAAAGCTAATGTTTCTTTTAAGGAAGCAATTGAAATAAAGCAGCAGGGATGCAGCGCAAAGCTTTACGCGGCCTACAGCGAAACTGTACTGGGACATTTCGACTTGGCTAGTTACTATCTAAATGAGGTATATAACTACGACGTGCAACGGCTTGGTGTTGCAATCAAAATGAACAATCTTGGCATGTTTAATTACTTTTTTAGAAACGCATTTATTTACAACGTTTTTCACGAAAAAGATTTTTGCAAGGCTGTAGATAGTATTGAGGTTTTGTTGGCCGATAAAAAAAATGTTGACCTTACCTTTTTTGAAAAGCTTAAAGAGGGTTTTGATAAAATAAAAATCAAAAAATTAGATGAATATTTTAACGATGAGATTAAAAAACATATCTCGTTTTTAGAAAAAGCTATTCCCAATTATTCAAAGTCTTCTAATTCACTATTGTATTCCACTTTCCCAATGTTTTTGCAACAGCTTGAACAGCTAACAGATTTAATTAAAGAGCAAATTAAAAATTCTTTCTACGCCGAAATTAAAACTAAACTTAACGTTTACGATACGGCCATTAAAGATAATGCCAGCGCCGAAAAACATTTGCACGATGAATTAGAGAAATTCAAAGTTAAGACTAAAGAGCAGCTTGCCGAAGTAATAAATAATATTAACGAATCATACGACTTGGATACCAGAACTATTGAAGAGCATATTGCAAATTTGCCCAATCTGGATAAATACAATCCAAGGGTTTCAATTTCCAATAATATGACATACAATGTAATTGTAGCATTTATTGTCTTTTTTGTTGGTGGATTTGCCGGCTACTCTAACCGCGCGGTAAACGATGTATCGGAGTTTAATTCAATTTTTACAATAGTTCTTATCTCCGGGTCTAAATGGGGAGTTATTAGTTTTATCATAGGAACAATAATTTCAATTATTGTTTCCGGTTTTATTGTAATAGAAAGGTTTGATGCAAAAAGTAAACTTCAGCGAAAAATAAATTATCTTCGATTGGAAAGAGAAAGAACCTTAACCGAAGCAAAAAACAGTTCCGTTCAAAAAGAAAAATTGATGATTGAGAATATGACATCAAGTATTCAGCAACACAAAAAACGAATTGAAGAATTAAAAGAGCAGCGTATAACTGCCGAAAAGGGATTTAAAGAAGAGGCCGACGAAAAAATTGCAGAAGTTGTTAAAGGCCTGCCTCTTAAAGCTACCGTTTAAGCATAATTGCTGCTGTGTATTATTAGCCAAATATTTGAATTTACCCATCATTAAGTGACTAATTGAACGGAATCTATGATTTTTAGCTGGTATAGTATTGGATAACTATTAGTGTGTATTCTAAACAACCCCTGGCAATTTTAATATTTGCTGCCAATGGGATAAGAATTATTGTTCATAGTATTTGCAAAATGTATTAGGAAATAATTTTATAATGGGCACAAATAAATATTCCTATAAATCCTTATTCCAAGCGGGATTTTAATGGCATCCTTAACCTTATGCGTAATTGTTAAGAATGAAGAGAAGTATCTTAAGGGATGTTTGGAATCCGTTAAGAATATTGCCGAAGAAATTGTTGTTGTAGATACCGGATCGTCCGATTCCACAATTGAAATAGCAAAAAGCTTTGGCGCAAAGGTCTTTAATTTTGAATGGGTAAATGATTTTTCGGCTGCCCGAAATTTCGCTTTAAATCAAGCCACAAAAGATTTCATATTATTTTTAGATGCCGATGAACGTTTGGACGAAAATTCAATCCCCGAATTAAAAAGACTGATTTTAGGAAACCAGAAAGTAGGTTTTTACTGTACAGTTAAAAGTTACGATACAGAAGGGGGAAAAGATTATTCACTACGTTATGTTCGCCTTTTTTCGAACGCTCAGGGAATTGTGTTTATTGGAAAAGTACACGAGCAAATTGAACCCTCCTTATTGCAAAGCGGTGTAATATTAATACAATCCAAAATATTAATTAATCATTTTGGCTACGATGTATCTAAAACCGAAAAGCAAAACAAAGCTAAACGAAACCTTTTTTTACTTCTTGAAGATTACGAAACCAATAAACATCCCTACTCAGCATTTAGATTGGCGCAGAACTACGAAATGCTTAATGATGAAGAAAATGCAATAAAATATTTTAAAATTGCATCAGATTCGGGAAAGCTCGAAAGGCAATACCGAGCTTTGTGTTTTACTTCGCTTGCATCAATTAGCTACCGAAATCAAAAAATAACCGAAGCCGAAAAATATGTCCATCACTCATTAAAGATTGATGATAAGCAGCCATTTGCTCATTTACTTGCCTCCAAAATATCTGTTCGTAAAGGGGAGCTTATTATTGCCGAAGAAAGATGCAAAAGGGCTTATATGCTTAACAAGGAATTCTTTGTTAAGGGGCACGAATTTCCCTTGGTAGTAATTTTAGATCCCGAAGAAATTATTTATTATGGACTTATAATTGCTTTGCAAAATAAAAGCATTAGCAATACCCGCCTTTATCAAACAGAATTGTTTTCCTATTATCACCGCCCTGGATCTTTAACCGACGCAATTAAAACTTCCCTCTTGCAAAAATTATTTACAAATGCCTCTTTTAATTCGCAGGAAGTTGAAATGATGATTAGAATGGTTAACTATTCTAATCTCGGCTTTTTTGTTCTAACACTTGGAAACAATCCTTATAAGCAGCAGGTGCTTATAATTGTAGAGAATATGCTTAAGAAATATCCCAAGTCTGTTGAACTGAAGAAGCTTTTTGCAAAAACATTATTTGAGTTGGGACGTGTTGAAGAAGCTGCATACGAAATGGAAAAAGTTTGTGCCGAATATGACGATGAGCCCACGGTATTCTTTTACTTAATTACCTATTATCTTAAACTGGGGCAAGAAGAAAAAATAAAACCGATTGTTCTAAAGCTCGAAAAAAACTTTTCTAACATTCCCGATGTTATGACTAGGGTTAGAACATTAAAAAGAAAGCTGCTAATGCTTACCACAGTACCGCTGTGAAATTCCAATAAAGATTTCGTAGAGGATTTCAATTCAAAGTTAGACAATACTACCAAAAGAAGAAATGACACTTTTATTGAATCCTATAGCAAAGGAATCCTTTAGCGCGTGTAATTAGAGATTTGGGAACCATATGTAAAACAAAAAAGAAACTACACCTCAAATACCAGCCTCATAATTCAAATGCAGCCGTGAGTTACCGCGGCAGCTATATTAATTGTTTATAGACAGTTGCACCTAGAATCTAGAACTTTGTACCTAAACTCCATTCCCATTCATATAAATAAGGGACACAGAGAAAAACAAACTAAAGAGGCAACATTAATAGAAAAATAGTAAATGATTACAAGAGCTTTTGATTGATTGTTAAATTGCTTTCTAATACATGGCTATTATTAGCCAAGTAATCAACTATATTCAGTCAATTCTCAGAAAACAGAAATAACAACAATTTAATACTGGTATCAAAATTGACAAATGAAAGATGCTAAACCTATTAAAGGGAGTGCCATGATATTAGGATATACTTCAGGTGTTTTTGATTTGTTTCATATTGGTCATCTTAACTTATTAAAGAACGCAAAAGCAATTTGCGATAAATTAATTGTTGGTGTAACTACAGATGAATTAATGTTAGAATACAAAAAGAAAAAAACAATTATCCCATTTAATGAAAGATTCGAAATTGTTCGAAATATAAAATTTGTGGATGCCGTTATTCCTCAGGAGTCAATGAATAAAATGGATGTTTGGGAAAAGTTGAAATATGATATCATGTTTGTAGGGGATGATTGGTTTCATACACCAAAATGGGAAGAGTTTGAAAAACAGTTCAACAATGTTGGTGTAAGGATTGTATACTTTCCTTATACTAAAGGTACTTCATCTACAATGATAAATAAAATTTTGATTGAAGAAAGAGAAAGAATAGAAAAAGAACAGTTGGTTTAAAATAGGAAATGGAATGTACAATCCTTATTGTATTAGCTCATATTTAGCATTCAGATACGTGGTTAGAGAAAGAGAAGCATGGAAAGATAATCTAACTCCGGTTTTACCAAGATTAAGTAAAAAGGATCAGACTGGGGTCTCATCTTCTAAAGAGATTATTTCACTACTTGAAAGTAAACTGAGAATAGATAATTCTACAGGTGTTTTATTAAGTGCTGGAATCGACTCTGCAATTCTTGCTTCATTTCTACCAAAAGGGACAAAAGCATACACAATAAGATTTGTATCTGAAGGTGCAGTTGATGAAAGCATGGGTGCCGCTACTTTTTCTGAGAAATTAAATTTAGAACATACGATTGTTGATGTTACTTGGGCAGACTATGTTGAATACACAGACTATTTAATGATGCAAAAAAAGTCTCCTCTTCATGCAATTGAAGTTGCTCTCTACAAAGCAGCATTAGCTGCAAAGAAGGATGGAGTAAATAAATTAATTGTTGGCAATGGGGCAGATAGTACTTTTGGTGGTATGGATAAACTTCTATCAAAGGATTGGAGCTACGAGGAATTTAAAAAAAGATATACCTTTGTTGAACCTATGATGGTTGTTAAAGATTATCAAGATGTTGATGATACTTATAGAGCTTATAAAATTGAGAATGGTATCGATGTACCAGGCTTTTTGAAAAGTGTTCATGGAATTGGAATAGTTCAAACATTTAATAATGCAATTGAATCAGCAGGCTGTGATGTTCTTACACCATATGAGTTGTTATATCTGAATGTCCCACTTGATATTGAGAGAATTCGAAAAGGAGAAAGTAAATATTTACTTCGAAGTGTATTTGAAACAAGATTCCCGAATTTTGAAATACCTGATAAAATTCCTTTTGCCCGTCCAATGGATAATTGGCTAATGAACTGGAAAGGTCCGCAGAGAGAAGAATTTGTTGACTCAATTGATATTAACAATTTTACCGGTGACCAAAAGTGGATAATCTATTGCCTTGAACAATTTATGAATTTGTTTGATAGGATATAATGAATGTAGCTATTTCAAAAACCAATTTATTGTATCCTTGTATATCTCCATTTAATCCAGGGGAATTATTTGCTGAATATCCCTTCGAAAATATTTCGGAAGAAAGAAATGAAGTATATAAAGCGGTAAGAGAAAATTTTTATCTGTTAGGTTATGATGAAGAAAACTTTGGCAACTCTAATTGGAATCCACTTGGGAAAATAGTTGCTCCCGGTGATACCGTTTTTGTAAAACCTAATTTTGTTGATCACAAGCATAGGTTTACTGAAGATTTATGGACCGTAATTACACACCCTTCTGTTATTAGAGCAGTATGTGATTACGTTTTTATTGCATTAAAAGGAAAAGGTAAAATAATAATTGGGGATAATCCCCATGTTGATGCAGATTTTTCAATTATAAAAGAAGTGTGCTTTTTAGACCAAATCGCAAACATTTATAAGATGCAGGGTGTAGAGTGTGAAATAGTTGATCTTAGAAAATGGCATGTACCAGATTTGAAATACTATGGTTTTAAGGAAGGAAGGGTAAAGCTTCCTGGTGATCCATTAAACGCTAGCGTATTAAATGTTGGAAAAGATTCGTTATTAAAAAAACTTCCAAAGTTATTATTCAGAGGTACGTATACAGATAGATGGGAAACAATTAAACCGCATCTTTTTAATAATCACAAGTATGTTATATCTAATTCTATATTGAGTGCGAATGTTTATATTTCTATTCCCAAATTGAAAGCTCACGCAAAAGTAGGTGCTACACTCAATATTAAAGGATTAATTGGAACTATTGCAGAAAAGAATGCTTTAGTTCACTGGTGTATTGGTTATCCTCTTTTGGGCGGAGACGAATATCCTCCGCCTAAAAAATATAGAGACTATTTCAAGCTTTATTTCCAACATCTTTTATTGGATTTAATACCAAGCAAAATCTATTTCAGCCTTAGAAATTTTCTAAATAAGACAGCAGTAGGAAAAGTATATAACAAATTAATTGAAACAGAATATCAAAAAGAAAGAATGCTTAGGGGTGCATGGGAAGGGAATGAAACTACATGGAGAATGACGGTAGATGTATATAATGCATTTGTTAAAGATTGTACTGGGTTAAGAAAAAAAAATAATTGGCCTTTAAAAACTTTTTCGGTAGTAGATGGCATTTTAGGAGGAGATACAGATGGGCCACATTTCCCAAATAAAGTTGAATCGAAAGTTATTATTTCTGGAGATGATCTATTGTTAGTAGATGCAGTATCTGTTCGCCTTATGGATTATAACATTGAATCAGTAAAATATCTTAAACACCTATTGCTGCTGAATAAAATAGAATTAAAAAAAATAAAAATAAGTTCAATTCATTTTTTAACAAATAATTTTTTTGAAAAGGGAAATACTTATTTAGGATTTCGACCACCATATAAATGGCCGAATTTAAGTTTACAAAAACTGGAACCTGGAAAATCTTTTTTAAAATAAAACAGCTAAATGGAAGAATCCGTAATTAACGAATTACTTGTAATTATCACCAAATATTGATGCTCTTAAAGGTGCAATGGATAGGCTAATTATGTTTATTAAATTTCATATGAAAATAGGAAATTGTTCTTCGAATCTGAGTAATTAAAAGCAGATTTTATTAAAAGGAGTATACAATAAACTATTAATCAACAAGTTCAATAATGTAGAAATTATAATTGTATTTCTATTAAAAGATAAAACCAAGTATGCAAATAGAGAAAGATATAGAAATGAAAAAGATTATTGATCCAAAATCTATTAGAGCAGCCTTTTATTATTCAATGCCTTTTCAATTGCGAACATTAGAACCAATTGCTGCGGAATTTGAAACAGTACTGTTTAGCAGTCGGTTTGAAGAAATTAAAGATTGGAGACCAAGTGTACTTTTCACATCAGATGCTGCTCAAATACCAAATCTTAGACCTATTTGTGATTCTAACAATACAATTTTAGTAGGATTAAGACATGGTGTCGCAAACAAATATATACCAACTGAAAAGGAATATTCGCTTGCGGATTATGTTTGCGGAAGTAATTGGGATAAGAAAGACTTTGAAGAATCAAAAGTATTTCCACGGAAAGACTTTTTAATAACCGGAAACCCATGGATAGATGATGTTTTTAAAATTGCGAATAGAGAGTTAAATGAAATAAATCCCACACTACTTTTTGCACCAACATATAATCCAGAAGTTTCAGCGGCAGTATTTCTAAAGGATGATTTAGTAAAAACAATTAGAAAAGTTTACCCTCAAAGCAAGATAATAATTAAACCTCACCCCGCGATTTTAGACTATGATCATTTTTATGTTACAGAACATAAAGAACTATTTAAAGAGTTGGTTAATGTTTGGAAAAAGAACGTCGAAGAATTTGAAAATGTCTACTTAATTGAAGACAGTAAAAAATCAATTAGTGATTTTTATTCTGAGACAGATATTTTAATATCCGACGGGTCTTCATTGGTTTTTGAATTTATGGCATTAAACAGACCAATACTTTTGTACACAAGTAACGAAAAAGTAAAAATTTGGAATCATATATATGATGAAAATGCATTAGCAAATAGTAGGAGAAATGTGGGATCTGAATTCAGTACAAAAGAAGAATTTGAGATTAGCTTAAAAGATGTTTTTAGTCTTCATAGAAATAATTGTAGCAAATTTCAGCTGGAATATAGCAAAGAGATTTTTGGGGAATTTATAGATGGTAATTCATTTAAACGTGTTGCAGAAGCAATTAAAGGTCTTTTGGTATGCAGATTAAAAACATGGGATGCTAGATTAATAGCAATGTACCTTCCCCAATATCATCCAATACAAGAAAATGATAAAGCATGGGGAAAGGGATTTACAGAGTGGACTAATGTAGCAAAAGCAAAACCATTGTTTCCGAATCACTATCAACCTCATTTACCAACAGAATTGGGTTTTTATGATCTTAGATTAGATGAAGTGAGAAAAGAGCAAATTGAACTCGCTAAGAAATATGGAATTTTTGGATTCTGCTATTATTACTATTGGTTCAGCGGAAAATCAGTCCTCGAAACTCCAATAATTAAATTATTACAAAACAAAGAACTTAATTTCCCATTTTGCATCTGTTGGGCAAATGAAAACTGGACTAAAAAATGGGACGGGCATTCAGAAGATATTATTTTACAACAAGAGCATAGAGCTGAGGATGACTATAATTTTATAAAAGAACTGATACCTTTCTTTAAAGATTCGAGATATATAACTATAGATAATAAACCAATACTATTGATTTATAGAACGGAATTATTCCCAAACATTAAACAATCTTCCGAAACTTGGAGAAGAATTGCTAGGGAAAATGGAATTAATGATCTCTACTTAATACGAGTTGAAGGATTCCAAAAAGGAATAGATCCAATAAATATAGGCTTTGATGCTGCATTGGAATTTGCACCGGATTGGACTGAAATGGGCACTAGAATAGATATGACTGGTATATTAGATGAAGAAACGAAAAGTCTGCAGATTTATGACTATAGAACACTAGTAAAGAATATGCTGGCAAGGGAAAAGGAAAGCTATAAATTATTCAGATCGGTAACTCCATCCTGGGATAATACTGCACGAAGAGAAAAAAATGCTACAGTTTTTGTTAACTCATCTCCTGAATTATATAAAGAATGGCTGGCAAAAACTATTATGGCCAGTTCAAAAGTATTTAATGGAGATGAAAATATTGTATTTGTAAATGCTTGGAACGAATGGGCAGAAGGAAATCATCTCGAACCGGATATCAAATACGGCAATAAATTTTTAGAAGCAACAGCAGAAGCACTAAATAACTATGAAGTATTGAATGAGCTTTCAATTGAGAGTAACATCATATGTGAGGAGAATGAAATCTCTAATAACTTGGAAAATCAAAAGATGATATCCCAAATTCGGCTGAATGAAGTTAAAAGCTTGATTGACGACAAATCCTTTTTTGAAGCCTTTTTGCTTCTGCATAAATTACAGAATGAAGACCCAAATAATGAAGAAATTATAAAAAGCATTACGTTATTATTTGATGAAATAATAATATTAAAAAAACAGAAAAAATGGAGTTCAAGAAATAGTACTGAACTAATTGTGAAAGCAGAGGCCTTTATTGAAAAGCAACAACTTAATAAAGCAAAAGAAAATTTGATTAGTGTATTAAATTTTGAGCCGGAGCATATAGAAGCACTAAACGATTTGACTGTTATTTGTATTTTAGAAAGTAATATAGATTATGCCGTTAAACTAATCGATTTGATTCTAAAATTAGAAAATGAAAATGAAATAGCTCTTGGGAATTACAATTATTTAGTAGAAAATAATCTTTTGTCCCCGGTAAAAATGAATAATGGAATTAATAGTCAAGAATACGATTCAAAAATTCAAGAAGAATTAAATATTTACAAGAATCAAGAAATCGTGCATAATTTGCCGCCGGTTCATTCTATATATACTGGGAAAGCATTGAGTAAAAATCTTATTGATTTAACCGGTAAAGATAATTTTTGGGATTGGTGTGCCATTGAAATTGACAGGTTGATTGAAAATAAAAAAGAAATGGTTTATGGCGTTTCAATTGGATGTGGAAATGGGGATTCAGAAATTGAAGTTATAAAAAGGGTTAAAAACAAAAACCTTTTTACATTTGTTGGTATTGATATCAATCCAACAATGGTTGAGAGAGGTAACGCTTTTGTTAAAGAAAACAAAATTAATAGCCTTTCATTTGTAACAGGGGATTTTAATAGTCTAAAACTAGATAGAAAGTATGACTTTGTTTTTGCTAATCATTCATTGCATCATGTTGTTGAGCTAGAGAACCTCTTTGAAGCAATTTTAAGATATTCTACTGATGATATGATCTTTATGATTAATGACATGATCGGAAGGAACGGCCATGTAATGTGGGATGGAACAAAACAAGCCGTTGATATAATTTGGATTAAGTTAGACAAAAAATATAAACTAAATGCATATACTAAATTATATGATAAAAATGTTTTGAACCATGACTGCAGCAACGAAGGATTTGAAGGAATAAGGGCGCAAGATATTCTTCCACTTCTTATAAAATATTTTGATTACAATGTTTATATACCATTCTCTGTTATTATAAGTAGGTTTATAGATAGAGCATATGGCCATAATTTTGATGTTAATAATCCCGAAGACTTAAAAAAAATAAATAATATAATTGATAGTGACGTCAAAATATTAAAAGATAAAAAACTGTCACCTACGCAAGCTATAATGAAGTTTGTAAAAAAAGGTAAATCAGTAAATCAACAGTATGTTTTTATGACGCCAGAGGAAACTATAAATACTCGTAATAAGTTTCTTGATGATGAGCATTTATTGCTGCTGAATGATCTATATTTAAATTAAAAGGGGAATTGATGAAAACACTCATAATAAAACTTGGTGCTTCGGGTGATGTTGTAAGAACAACAACAATTCTTCATTTGCTTCATGGAGAAATTGATTGGATTACAAGCGATATGAATTCAATATTGCTGAATGGTATTCCCAAAATTACCCGTGTTATTAAATATTCTGAATTATCATCGACTTTACTTGGCAATTATGATTTAGTAATTAATTTAGAAGATGACCTGGAAAGTTCTAATCTTCTAAAAAGTATTAAATACAAAGAATTATTTGGCGCCTATGTTAACAGTAATGGCACTATTGAATATACGGAAAATTCAAAAGAATGGTTTGACCTAAGTTTAATAAGTGTTTATGGAATTGAAAAAGCTAATTTGCTCAAATATGAAAATCAAAAATCTTATCAAGAAATAATTTTTGAAGGATTAGGATATAAATTCAGAGGGGAAAACTATTTTTTGCCAGAAAGTCCAGCCACAAATTTTTATGGCGATATTGCAATTGCACCAAAAGCCGGAAAAGTTTGGCCCATGAAAAATTGGGCTTACTTTGCAGAACTTGCTGACTTCTTTAGGAATAAAGGACTAATAGTTAATTATCTGCCAGATAGACCAACAATGCTTGAGCATTTATCGGATGTGAAAAATCATAAAGTACTAATTAGCGGCGACAGTTTGCCAATGCACTTTGCGCTTGGCAGCAACATTTCTGTAGTAACATTTTTCATATGTACTAGTGCTTCAGAAATCTACGATTATAAAATAATGGACAAGTTAATTTCCCCCTACTTATATAAGTATTGGTACCGCCGCGATTTTGACGACAACGCAACACGATCTATTCCTTTATCTAATGCAATAATTGCTGTTGAAAACAAAATTAATATGAGAGCCGCATATGTTTAGTGTAAAAGAAATTAGTGAAAAGCTTCAGGAATATTTTAATAATGATACTTACGATCAGGCGATTGCCCTTTTAAATTTGGTTAGAGCAAAAGAAGAAGATCCCGAAATTCTAAACTATGCAAGTCATCATTTAGGAAGAATTTATCTGTTCAGCGATGATTATGATAAGGCAAAAGAATGTTTTGCCGAAGCTGTTAAGTACAAATCTAATGACCATTATTCAATAGTTTTCTTAGCTAAGATTTGTATGATTAATAATCATTCTTTCTCATCTATGAAATTATTTGAAAGAGCATATAGACTAGATGAATCACAGAAGCAAATTTTATACTCTATAAAAAAACTTGTTGAAAATATCCCTAATGATGATTCTGAAATTGAAAAGCTGTTAAATGATTTTGCATTTGATCCTAAGAAGTCATATTCATCAGAAAGAATTTCGATTATTGTTCTCTGTTATAATAAAGTTGAGTTTACAGAAATATGTCTTAGGTCAATATTCAAAAATACTCTGTATGAAAACTATGAAGTAATTGTAGTAGATAACGCATCGGTAGATAATACACCGGGACTTTTAGAAAGTTATGGTGATACAATAAAGTTTGTTCACTTAAATAAGAATTTGGGTTTTGTAGGAGGGAATAATGCAGCGGCTCAATATGCCGAGGGTGAATACATTGTCTTTTTAAACAATGACACGGAAGTACAGCCAAACTGGTTGGATAATTTGCACTCGGTTTTTAAGTATTATCCCGATGCCGGAGCTGTTGGTTCAATGCTAGTATATCCTAACGGAAAATTACAAGAAGCCGGCGGAGCTATTTTCAACAATATGAATGGTTGGAATTATGGCAAAAACGGTGACCCAACGGATTCTAAGTTCAACTTTGTTCGCGAAGTTGATTATTGTTCCGGAGCCTCGTTAATGGTTAAGAAAGAAATCTTTAATCAGCTTGGTGGATTTGATGAGCGCTTTGCCCCTGCTTATTGTGAAGATACAGATTTTTGTTTCAATATAAGAAAGCTGGGGTATAAAGTATATTATTCCCCTTTCTCAAAGGTAGTTCATTTTGAGGGAGCTACTGCGGGAACAGATTTAGAAAAAGGGTTTAAAAAATATCAAGTTGTAAACGCAAAGAAATTTAGTGAAAAATGGGAAGATGAATTAAAACATCAATATCCCGAAGACAGCGAGCAGTATTACTTTTTTACAAATAGAAAAAAAGGAAAGCGTGTACTTATAATAGATGATATTCCTCCTTTACCGGACAGAGCTGCCGGCGCGTTGCGACATTATCATACTTTAACACAAATGCTAGAACTTGGTTATCAAGTTACATATGTACATTTGATGGGAAGCCAGTATACAGATAAAGCTGCCGCAAAATATATAAATCATTTTAAAATGCGTGGAGTTGAGTTTATTTGGTTTAATTATGAAAGCTGGTGGGAAATTAGAGATACTCCTCAAGTGAAATTGATTTTAAAAAGACTAATACAAAGTTTGGAATTAAGTAAAAGAAAATTTGATTTAGCTTATATAGCGTTTTGGCATATTGCCAATTACTTTGTTGACTTAATTAAGGAAGAAGTACCACATCTGCCCATTCTTTGCGATACAATGGATATACACTATCTACGTGAACTTAGACAAGCAGAAATGAGCGGAAAATCCGACCTTAGAAAAAAAGCAGAAGAAAATAAAAAGAAAGAAATTGCACTTTATTCTAAAGTTGATTGCGTTACTACAGTTACAGAGAATGATAGAGATGAACTACGAAAACACTTACCGAATAAATCTATAGTAATACTTACTGATGTACATGATCCAGTTGATACCAAAATTAATTTTGAAGACCGAGAAGGATTTTTATTCATTGGTAATTTTAACCACAACCCAAATGAAGATGCTGTAATTTACTTTAACGATATAATCCTACCGATTATTAGGAGAAAATTGCCCGGAGTTAAGTTTTATATCGTTGGTAATAATCCAACAGAAAAAGTAAAAAATCTAGCCTCAAGGGATGTTGTAGTAACAGGCTGGGTTCCGGAAGTACTTCCATATTTAAAAAGTTGCAGGGTTTCGGTAGTTCCTCTTCGGTTTGGCGCTGGCAATAAGGGTAAAGTTGGTGAAACTATGAGTCATGGTTTGCCAATGGTATCTACAACAATTGGTGCGGAAGGAATGAGCATTGAAAATGGGATTCATGCATTTGTTGCAGATGATCCAATCCAATTTGCTGGACACGCTGTTCAACTTTATACTGATAAAGAATTATGGAAGCAGTTCTCTACAAAGGGGAGAGATCTTATCTCAAATCAATATAGCAGTACACTAATGAAAAAGAGATTAGAGTATATTTTGGGGTTTTCCTCTGTTGCAGCATTTAGAGGAAAATTAGCTATCAATTACCCTAATCCTCCAATAGTTAGTATCGTTTTAATAACATACAACCAAATTCAATTTTCTAAGCAATGTATTGAAAGTATTCTTGCCTACACTAAAATAAGTTATGAAATTATTGTAGTTGATAATGCATCAATAGATGATACTGTTAATTTAATATCGCACAATTATCCCGAAATAAAACTTATTAAGAATGATAAAAACTTAGGATTCCCAATTGCTGTTAATCAAGGAATTAATAAAGCTTTAGGAGATTATGTACTAATATTAAATAATGATACAATAGTTGCAGATGGCTGGCTTGAAAGAATGATTGAAGTAGCCGAATCCGAAAACAATATTGGTATGGTTGGCCCAATAAGCAACGAAGTTAGCGGTCTGCAAAAAGATAATGAAGCAAATTATAGAAGTATTAAAGAAATGCCATTATATGCCGAAAGAGTATCGGTTAAAAATAAAGGGGAAGTATTTCATTTCCCAAGAATTGCTTTTTTATGCACTTTGATAAAAAAAGAAGTAATAGAAAAGATTGGCGGATTAGATGAAAGGTATTCTCCCGGTAATTTTGAGGATGATGATTACTGTTTAAGAACTCAGCTTGCCGGATATAAAACTGTTATAGCAAAGGATGTTTTTATTCACCACTTTGGCTCAAAAAGTTTTAAAGCGGATGGAGAAAACAAATACGCGGAACGATTAGAGATTAACAAGAAAGTATTTGTTGATAAATGGGGTGCTACTCCGGAAGAAATTTGGCTACATAATAAATTAATAAAGCCCCGTCAAACATATTACCCTATTAATATGAATTTATTTAAACAATATTTTGAAAGAGCAAAAGTAAATATTGCAGATAATGAATTAGTTCTTGCAAAGCAATCAATTGCTAAAGCAGTTGAAATGTACGCAGAAGGTGATGGTATTGTAATTAAATATGATGAGTTATTAGATCTTGCAGGAAATATATATTTGGCGGATAAGGATATTGAAAAAGCTAAAGAATATTTTGAAAGAGAGCTTCAAATAAATGTTCATTCATCAACAGCATGTTTTGGATTAGGACAAGTATTCTATGCTACCGAACAATTAGAATCAGCAAAGGCAATGTTCGAATGGGGGGTAAAGAATAATCCCGAAAATAGAATTGCAATTGAATCTCTTGGAAAAGTTAATTTGCTTCTCGGTCTGGATGAAGCGCATAACTCTTTAATTGAGGTATAAGTGGCAAAACTTACACTATGCATGATTGTTAAAAATGAAGAGAAGTATTTGCACGATTGCTTAATTTCGGTTAAAGATGTTGCCGATGAAATTGTTATTGTTGATACCGGTTCTATAGATAATACAATTAAAATTGCAGAAGAATTTCGCGCAAAGATTTTTAATTTTAATTGGGTAAACGATTTTTCGGTAGCAAGAAATTATGCACTTGCTCAATGTACCGGAAATTGGATCTTTTACCTTGATGCTGATGAAAGATTGGACAAAAGCTCTATTGCTGAACTAAGAGAAATAATTAAAGAAAACGAACGAGCCGCATATTATTGTTCGGTAAAAAGTTACGATAGCGGAGAAAGCCGCGATAATTCATTAAGATACCCCCGGCTATTTTTTAACACTCCCGAAATTCGATTCGAAGGCAAAGTTCATGAACAGATTGAACCATCGTTGATTCAAAACAAATATAGAATAGCTAATTCAAATGTTTTAATTCATCACTTGGGGTATGATATTCCAAAAGAGGAACAACAAAAGAAAGCTCTACGAAATTTGAAATTATTAAAAGAACAATATGAACAAAATCAATCTGCTTATGATGCTTTTCAAATTGCGCAGTCGTATAATGTATTGGGGGACATAGATAATGCACGACAATATTTCCTTATTGCATCAGAAAACAATAAGCTACATTTTTCGTTAAGAGCACAAAGCTATACTTCTCTTGCTTTAATAGCTCATTTAAATAATAGTGCAATAGATGCGGAAAACTATATTCAGACTTCTATTAAATTAGATAACAGTCAACCGTATACTTATTTATTAGCTTCGAAAATAGCACTACGTAGAGGTAGTTTAAAAGATGCAGAAGAGAGATGTAAAAAGGCATTTCAACTAAACGAGAAAAGTCTTCAGTTGAACGAGCAATCAAATTTATTTGTGTCTTTAGATCCCGAAGAAGCAATTTACTACGGTCTAACACTTGCATTACAAAGCCAAAATAGAAATAACATGAATTTTTATCAAAAAGCCTTAGCTGCATTTTATTCAAAAAAGAAAAATGGAATAGGAATTGAAAAATTAGCAGTCATGCAAAAATTGTTTACATGTAGTTTGTTGAATGAAAAAGAAGAATTATTGTTTGTAAAAATGTGCAACAAGAATACGTTGAACTTATTGCTCATTCTACTTTCGAATAATTCCAATAAACAAATGGCATTAAATCTTGCAAACAAATTATTTCTAAAACTTCCCGACAATATTGATATACAAAAAGCAATTGCTAAACTTAATGAGGAATTGGGAAGGATTGATGAAGCAATTCAATTAATGGAAAAATTGCTGGAAGAAGAAAAATATGACGCAGCTGTTTTATTCTATTTGATTTCCTTTTATTTAAAAATAGGGACAGTCGAAAAAATAAAACCGGTAATTGCTCTATTGGAAAAAACATATTACAATATTCCAGAAGTTATAGCACGAATAACAACGATGAAAGAAAAATTACTGGCATTAAAAATGATATAGTAGCAGCCATCATAATTCCCAACATTATTTATTAATCCCTTCCAAATTATTCCTTTCTAAAAAAATTATTAAAAAAAATTGAAAAAGGGCTAAACTTTTAAAACAAGCACACGATAATATATGTGAGATAAATAATCTCAAAACAATAACTGACCTAGCAAGGATGCTAGGTTAAACAAAAACAAAACACATGGAGGTATCAAATGGCTTTCTCAGTTAATTCTAACGTAGGCGCAGCAGCAGTTTATAACGCTCTTGCCAAAACACAAGGTTCAACACAAAAAGCTCAGTTACAATTAGCAACTGGCAAAAAAGTAAATTCAGCTGCTGATGATACATCAGGATGGGCAATCGGTAAAAAATTGGAAGCTGCTTCCTTAAAAATGAAATCACAGCTTTCAAACATCGGCTCGGCTAAAAACTTTTTAAGTACTGCAGAATCTGCTCTTCAACAAGTTTATGACAAATTAAATCAAATTCAGTCTAAACAAGAAGATGCAAACGATCCATTAAAAGACTCTACAGCTCTTAAAAATGATATTAAAACTCTTGCCGATGAAATCGATTCTATCTTCAAGAACACTACAATTGGTTCTAACGTTCTTTTAGGTAGTGTTGCTAACTCATTCGGTGCTGGTACATCATCTACAATTACTATAAACATCGGTACTGCAATGACTGGTTTAACTGTTTCTGCAGCTGGTGCTGAAACTGCAAATTTAGGTCAGTTGACATCTACATCAACAAACCTTACAGCAACTTCTAATACTACTGCTTTGCAATCAGCTGTAAGAGATGCAATTACTTATATTGGTAACAAAGCACAAGTATTAAACTCAAGAGAAGAATTCTTGACAGCATCTATTGCAAACAACGATTCTGCAATTGCTCAAATATTTGATACTGATACACTTGCAGATCAAATGAAAGCATCGCAAGGAGCAGTAGGTTCTCAGTTGGCAACAGCAATGATGTCTCAAATGAATGCTGCACCACAACAGTTATTACAACTCTTCCGTTAATTGAAAGGTTATTTAATCCCTCCCGGTAACGGGGGGGATTTTTTTTTTGACTTAATAATTTAAGGTGAAAGAAATGCAAACAGCAACAGCTTTTGCGAATAAAAATATAAATCAGTACTTAACTAATGATATTTTAGGTGCTTCTCCCGAACAGTTGATTATGAAGGTGTTTAATTTTGCCATTATAAAATGCCAAAAACATGATATGATCAAGACTAACGAAGCACTCCAAGTTCTTATAAATGCGCTTAATTTTGATCATCCAGATGCTAAAGAAATTTCGATCGGCTTTTTTAGAATATATACTTATTGTCAGGATCAAATGCGTAAAAAAAATTATGATGTTGTTTACAACGTTTTAACTGAATTAAAAGAAACTTGGGAAACTGCACTTGCAAAGAGGTAATCTGTCATGGCTTCTTATGATCTACTATCGGTTAATGGGATAAATAGCTTTATAGAAGACTATAGAGCTAGTGAAAGTAAAAAGCAGGTTGACCCTCTTACCAAAAAGAAAAAAACAACTGATGATTTAAATACCGCTTATTCCGACCTCACAACAAAGCTTAATGAATTAAAAACAAGTACTTATGCATTATCGTTAACCGATACTTCTTCTGCTTTCTTAGTTAAGAAAGCTACTTCTTCCAATACTACTTTTGCGGATATTACTGCTACTAGTTCGGCAGTTGCAAGTTCTCAATCATTACGGATAAATCAACTTGCAAAAAACGATATGGTAATTTCTCAAGATCTTACGTCAACCGCGGATTCTACTACAATTTTAGCTCCCGGTACTCATACTATGACTTTTACAGGGGGAAATGGAACGGGGGGTACATTTACTAGTAAAGTATCTGTTACATTCGAAGCTTCAGATTTTACAGCCGGAAAAATATCGAATGCAAATGTTATTGCAAAAATTCAAAGTGCTATCAACAGTAGTAAAGAAATTGTAACTTCAAATTCTGTTACTGGTTCCACCGCCAGTGCAGGTTCGTTTAACCTAAATTTAAATGGAACAGTTACCGCAATAACTTATGATGCGGGCACTTATTCTAGTGTTATTGATAATGTTGTTACACAAGTAAATAAATTAAGTGGCATTCTGGCTGAAAAGGTAGATAACGGGGGGGGCAATTATAGTCTTAAATTGACTGTAACGGATTCTTCAAAATACCTAACAATCAATGGCGATACGAGCGGATTACTAAGTGAACTTGGCGTTTCTGTAACAAATGAAATTGGTGCAGCAGGACTTTTAAGCGCTTCAACGTTTTCACCCGATTCCACATTGTCGCAACTTTCTATAGCGGCAAAAAAATCAGGCTATGGATATAGACTATTATCCTTAACTGATACTTCTGGAAGTGCATTAACAGCTTTAGGTATAAATCTAGGAGGCAGCCGTACTTCGTATGTCCAAAATGAAAGTGGAGCTGATACACCAGGATTTGTTTATGCAACGACTGCCCTAAATGCAAAAATAGAGTTCAATGGAATTAAGGTAGAAAGAAATTCTAATCAGATTTCGGATCTAATGCCTGGAGCTACAATTAATTTGAAATCTTTAATGCAAGCTTCTGATACTACAGTTAACCTTGATGTAAGCAGCGATTCTGCTAAAGTTGCAGATAAAATTAAGGATTTTATAGCCAAATTTAATAGTGTATATACATATATAAAGGAAAAAACAAAATCTACTAAAGAAGGAAGAGGATTATTAATAGGTGATTCAACAGCTGAATCATTTAAGTATGCCTTATCATCAGCAGCAACAAGTGGTGTTAGTGGAATTAGTAAGGATGATATAAACTCTCTTTCTAAGTTAGGTATTACTTTTGATGTCGCAGAAGGGTTAAGTGTATCTGACGCATCTAAAATGGATACATCAATTAAAGAAAAAGCGATTCAGGTGGAGGCATTATTTAATTCAACAAACGGTATTGCTACAAAATTGTATGAAAGAATTAATCCATATGTAGGGGCGGATGGATATCTTTGGGCAAAGAAAAAAAATCTTGGAATTAACTCGGAATATTTGGAAGATCGTATTACTGCAACCCAGGAAAGAATTGAAACAAGAGCTTCAAACCTTAGATTAAGATACATGAAGTCTATGTCTCAATTAAATGCGGTTGTTTCGAACCAGTCAATATTCTTTATGAAGTCCATTTATTAGAATTGTAGATATGAGTACAATAAAAATAAAGTCTTCTCAGAAAAAAAATGATGTAAAGCAGCTGGCTTTAAAAGAAATAGAAGCTGAAGAAGAGAAGAAAGAATTAAGAAGACTTGAGATATTAATTAAAGCAGATAGAACCAAGAGTTTATTAGAAAATGTTTCAATAAAAATGGATGCGCTTAATATTGATAGTTTTGACACATTATTTCCTGAATTGCTTGGCAAAATGAAAGAAGCTACCATTTTAAGAGAAGAATTACTAAAAGAAATTGGAAGCGAAGAAATAATAAAAATTAGACCAGAATTATTCAGTATCGCTAAACAAATTGAAAATAAATTCGATAGTCTTGTTGAGAAGTATAAGTTGGAAGCACAAAGCATTCAAAAAGAGCTTTCAACAATAGGTAATAAGAAAAAAATTACAAATTATCTAAGGTAATAAAGTGGAAATTAAAGGTGTTTCGAATAGCCCTTTGTTTGTAGAACAGACAAAGAAAACAAAGCCTGGACAGGTTCAAAGTCAGGAACAAAAAGATAAAATTCAAATATCTTCCGAGGCAAGAGACTTGGCAAAAACAGATTTATCCCCAGAAAGACTTAATGAAATTCGTCAAAGAATTTCAAGTGGATTTTATAATTCCAACGAAGTCTTAGAAAAAATTGCTGAAAAATTGTCTGTGGACCTTGCAAAGTAGGCAAAACAGATAATTTTTAATAGATGTACAAATTGGGGTAATTAAAGTCTCTCTCATAAAAGTTGAATTTACTGTCTTATTATGAGAGAGTGTATTACTAGTTGAGTATCTATTAAAAAAATTTTACAACTACACCTTGAAATTCCTCTTATTTCCAATCATTTACTGTTGGTATAGTGTTTGTTATCGGTAAGGTCAATAAGCATTGAGAATGAAAATACCGAACAATAGAATATACCGCAATACTAATAAACTGAATTTTCATATGCCCTTAACGGAAATTACTGGTCATGGAAGACAAACTTAAAGTTCTTATAGTAGATGATGAAGAATTAGCCCAAGATTTTTTGCGCTTCTTTCTTTGCAAACAATTTGATGTTTACACAGTTGGAAGTGTAAATGCCTTTTATAACATTATAAGTAAAGTAGATTTCAATCTTATTTTAATGGATATCTCCTTAAGAGATGTTAAGGATGGTATTCAGCTTACCAAAGAACTCAAGCGGACCGAAAAGTATAGAAATGTTCCGGTGTTTATTCTAACGGCATTCAACACTACTCGAGAAAGACAAAATGCCGGCGAGGCAGGCGCAGATCAGTTTATAACTAAACCGGTCGATTCCAAAAGTTTAGTAAAGCTTATAGAAAGAACTTTAGCTGCAAAGCAAATAACAAATGCTTGAGTATCTGCTAAAGCACTTCTTCGTGAGTTAGGCAATGAATTGTTCCCAATCCCCAAACCAAGTCTACGGCATGGATGCCAATAACTTTTCGGGCGGGGAATAAATCTGCTAAAATATTCAGAGCAATTCTGTCTTTAGGATCGTTAAAAGTAGGGACTAAAACACAATTGTTCCCAATATAAAAATTTGCATAACTGGCAGGCAGTCTTAAATCTTCAAAATAAATAGGGGAAGGCAATGGAAGAAAAACAATATTCAACTTTCCTCCATCTGCTAATGTAGCGTTCTTAAGCCTTTCAATATTTTCTTCTAAAATTAAAAAATTCTCATCGCTGCGGTTCTCTTCTTTACAAATAACAACGGTATTATAATTTACAAAACGGCAAAGATCGTCAACGTGTCCATGAGTATCATCTCCGGCTATTCCTTTATTAAGCCAAATTATTTTTTCGGTTCCAAAATAATTTTTAAATACCTTTTGGTAATCGCTTTTGGTAAAGCCTTCATTACGAACTTGAGTAAAAGAATCTAGCAAACATTCTTCTGTAGTTAATAATGTGCCCATTCCATTTGAATCTATTGCGCCCCCTTCTAAAACCACTTCTTTGTTTTTATGAACTGCATCAACCATATCAAGTTCCAAAACCTTCGAAAGTGTTTTAGGAATCAACTTATCTTTCTTCCAGTTAGAGTATTTTGCCCAGCCGTTAAATTTGAATTTTACCGCAGTTGTCTCGCTTCCCTTTTTTACAAATGCTGGGGAGGAATCTCTCATCCATCCTCTATCTGTTGATGTAATAATAAACTCGATGTTGCCAAGATCGATGTGAGCTCTAGAAAAAATCTTCTTAACTTTTTTAAGCTCCGGTTCGTTTTGAACTATAATTCTAACAAGTTCTCCTGTTGATAGGTGCTTAACAATTTCGGAATAAACCCATGGGATTGGAGAAAATTTTCCGGGCCAATCCTCTTTTTGATGAGGCCAGCAGACTATTGTAGATTTATGAGTTTCCCACTCGGCAGGCAGCCTAAATTTATTCATCAATAAACCTCTTTGTTATTTCGCTATAAGCATCAATTCTTCTATCCCGAAGAAATGGCCAGTTCCTTCTAATTGTTTCCAAGTGGTCAAGATCAACTTGGGCAAAAATAATTTCTTCTTTATCTGCAGATGCTTGGGCAAGAATAACTCCTTGAGGATCTGCAATAAAAGAGGAACCCCAGAATATTAACCCATCCTGTTCTTTTACGGGCTGTTCAAAGCCAACTCTATTTACAGAGCAAACATAAACCCCGTTGGCAATTGCATGGGAGCGCTGAATTGTTATCCACGAGTCCTGTTGTGCGGTTCCATATCTCTCTTTTTCGGCAGGGTGCCATCCAATAGCAGTAGGAAAAAAGAGGGTACTAGCACCCTTAAGAGAAGTAATTCTAGCTCCTTCGGGGTACCATTGATCCCAGCAAATTAAAGTGCCAATAGTGCCAAACTTTGTTTTAAAAGTTTTAAAGCCAAGATCCCCTGGAGTGAAGTAATACTTTTCGTAAAAGGCGGGATCGTCCGGAATATGCATCTTTCTGTATACTCCAAGTATTTTACCATCGGAATTAATTATAACAGCACTGTTATGATAAACTCCTGGAGCCCTTTTTTCAAAAATGGGTACAATAATACAAACATTATTTTCTTTGGCAGCTTTTTGAAAAGCATTTGTAGAAGGACCAGGAATGGTTTCGGCTAAATCGAATAAATTAAAATCTTCCTTTTGGCAAAAGTATTGCGATCTATAAAGTTCAGGAAGACAAATTATTTGAGCTTTTTGCTTTGCGGCTTTTTTAATCCACAAAAGAGTTCTTTTTAGATTTTCACTTGTGCTTTTTGAAAAGGATAGCTGTAAGCCGGCAATATTATATTTAGTATTCATAAGATTCCTGTATCTGTAAAATAAAAATGGAGTTACGAAAAGGAGTTTCTAACATAATCAATTAGCTTATCTATAGATTGATTTTCTTCTTCATTTAATTTAACTCGGAATGGTTCCACTACATTGTAAAGCCATCTAACATTAAGTTCTTTAGAAGCAAACTTTATTTGGGCTTTATATCTTTCTTCATCGCTAAAGACTACCTCGGCAAATTTAGCCGCAGCTTTCAAATTTATTATTGAATCGGAATGTTTTTGATTGGCAATTTTAATTAAGTGGATTAAAGAGTCGCTGCTTTTAGTACATAACTCGAAGGCAACATTTGCAGATTGTATCATCAATTCCCCGCAGTTGCAAAAGCGCAATTCGTTATCTGTTGATATTGAAAGTAAATTAGAAATTGCTTCATCAAAAGTAATTTTATACTTAGAGGCGTTTTCGATATTTAAAATAATGGCGTTTGTAACGGCTTTCGAAACATTGCCCCTGGCTTTTTTTGAAGTTTCCGGCGAATAGGTGATATCTTTGGACACTTTAACTAAATCCAAATATTTCCCCTCATTTGCAAGTTTATCTAAAGAAGGATGAGTTTTATTTACACCTTTTTTTAGTTCAACTTTCGAAGCAAATTCTGCAAGTTCTTCCAATTGTTTTTGATTTAATTTATCTATTACTTCTTTAACTTTATCATCTTTGGATTGAACTTCAAAACCATTTAGGTAAAGAATTTCTACAAAAAGAGTATAATGTGCCATCTTTTTTACGGTAATAACGCAAAAATAATCCTTATTATTGGGCATTAATTCCAAAGGAGATGAATCAAATTCCCTTGTTAAATAATGGAATTGTTCGAGTATGTATACAAATCTTGTTTTATCACTTTCCGGAATTATTACTTTTATTTTATTCTTAGCTGAGAGCATAGTTGCTTTCGGAAATTGTTATTGAACATATAAAATTATCGAAAATTAAAATCTATTTTCAATCTGAAATTTGAAAAAGAACTAGACAAATTAATGAATTAGGGCTTTTGGGGGGTAAATATAGCAATTACTTTAAAGCGGTACTAAAAATTTTATAAAATATTATTGATTTAAGAAATCTTGAGTAATCCTTTAAATATCTTTTGCTTTTACCAGCCGGCCTGAATTGTCGACCATATAATTGGAATACTTAGATTTTTTTTTAGGTGAATTATTCACTTCATCATTGTTGTCGAAATCAAGCTTATTTAATATAAAAAGCTCCGGCTCGGTGTTTATTTTACTGTTGAGCGCGCTTCTAATTAAATCGTATTTTATTTTATAAGCCAAATCTTTTGTGGATTCTAAAAATTCGAAATAAGATTTTCGCTTATTCTGCTGCGATTCTGTTAAAGAAATTTTACCAAGCTCTACTATTAAATTATTCGAAATTTTGATTAGGGACTCTGCAATATTAATTGCGTTTAAAAATGCTTTTGAATTCTTATCTCCTGAGCACATGAATTTATTCTCCTTCTTTCAATAATTTCAACGGTAGGCATATTTCAACAACAGTATAACAGTTTTTCTTACTATCTATTAATAGGGTTCCATTTCCAAGCTCAACTATTTCTTTTACTATTGCCAGTCCAAGATTAGGTCCAACTTCTTTCTTCAATTTATTTTGATCCAAAATGTTATTGGCTTCCTTTTTATTGTAAAAGCCAATCCCATAATCTACCACACGTAATTGGAATTGTTGTTTACTGACAATACCGGAAATTATTATTTTAGAATTTCTAGGGGAAAATTTGAATGAGTTAGCTGCTAACTCGGTTAAAAGAGAATAAAAGTGATTCTTGCTTAAATTTATTATTGCTCTCTGAAAGTTTATCTGAATATCTTCAAGCCTTTCATATTCTTCTGCAATTTGTTTTATATGAGTTATTGTTAAGTTAGGATTAATTTCAAAATCGTTTTTATAGGTATTTAAGTATTCTTTGCTGCTGGAATAATTTAAAAGATCGGAGTAGAGCAAAAACCTATTCAGCTTGCCTTGTAATATTTGCCCTGAATTTTTTATTTGACTAACTAACTCTAGCAAGCTGATTTTATCTACTAAATTAAAGGAAGATTCAATTTTTTCTGAGTTTTCAATTATTTTTTTTATAGTAGAAGTCAATCCCGTGGGAATTCTTTTAACAACATCTAATTTTGCTTCACTTAAAAGATTTTCTAAAGCCTCTTTAAGTTGTAGCTTTGAATTAATTAAGCTAATTAAGCCACCAAGTTTATTCGATTGTGTTAAAAAATAATCGGCACCAACATTCATAGCTTCTTCGAATAAGTTATTGTTCTCCTTGTTGGAGAGAATAATGATAGGAATTATTGTACGGTTAATATTACTTTTAAGCGCTTTGCATATTTTAATTGAATCTATATCTGGGGCGTTGCTGTTACAAATTACTATGTCGGGCTTCTTTGTGCTAATAAATTGTAAAGAATCGATTTCATTATCGGCTTTTAAAATTTTATAGCTTTCCCCTTCCAATAATGGAAACAGACGATTGCTAACCTCTTGGTCAAGACCAATAACTAAAATTCTTCTAATTATGTCCTCAATAAAATTTTGCACCCCATTTTCGTAAGATTTTGGTTAAGAGTAACTAAAAATGTTGTAAACGGGCTAAATTTGTTGTGAAATGCATTAAAATGGTGTACAAACATATTGTATTAACCCAAAAATATGAACACTAAAACATAAAACTAACAATAGGAATTGTTCATTAATCTATTCTATTTATTCACAACGTACTAGAGTTGTCAAATTTGCAATAATGAAAAAATAAACTATTGAGAATCATTATTGTTTTTATAAGGATCTTAAAATTTCCCATAAAAGCGTGGGTGTAAAAAGATTAGGCAATTAGTATCCGATAAAACATTTAGCACAATATAATTTCTTACAAGAATTAGACTTCAAATTTTGCTTATATTACAGTAGTATTTAACTAATGTATAATAAAAAAGAAGTCACAATTGTTTAATAGAATAGTTACCAAACTAAAAAGCTATTTCGATGCAAAAAAGAAAACGGTTGTTTCACCAATTACTATTGCAGTAAAAGAAGCGAACACATCATCAATTAAATCAAAACCGCTTCAGCACGAAAAGTCTAAGAGCACTCATCTTCCAAGAGCGCCATATAAAAAAGAAACAAGGGAAGAATACCGCCTGAGGCACGAAAAGAAAAAACCGGTTAAAACAGAAACTGTCCGTCCACCACAGGTTATACCAAGTGAGCCTTGGGATGAATCTGTTTTTAAAGTCCCTGTTGCAGATGGTAAAACCCGCTTTCACGATTTTGAATTTTCAAAAGAAATTCTTCATGCGGTTTTTGATGCCGGATTTGAATATTGCACGCAAGTGCAATCCGAAGTTTTGCCGAAATCCCTTTTAGGAGAAGATGTATCTGCACAAGCACAAACTGGAACCGGAAAAACCGCGGCATTCCTATTAACTATTTTTAATCATATAATTAAAAATCCACTTGATAATAAACGTAAGCATGGTACTCCCAGGGCACTAATTCTAGCACCTACTCGGGAATTGGTTTTGCAAATTGAAAAGGATGCCCGCTTGCTGGGTAAATATGTCCCATGTTCAATTCTTTCTCTTCTTGGAGGAATTGATTATGTAAAACAGCAAAAAGTACTTCATAGTGAACCTATAGATATTTTAATTTGTACACCCGGCCGATTAATAGATTTTATGACTAAGAAGCTGGTCGATTTAGGAAAAGTGGAAATATTAATTATTGATGAAGCAGACCGTATGCTGGATATGGGATTCATTCCTTCGGTTAAAAGGATTGTAATTAATACTCCTCCAAAAGCAAAAAGGCAAACAATGTTTTTTAGCGCTACAATGTCCGGCGATGTTAAACGTTTAGCCGAATCATGGACACGCCAGGCATTTCAAATAACAGTTAAGCCAGAAGATGTTGCCGTAGATACAATTGAGCAGATTACATATATAACCACATTGGAAGAAAAGCCTACTTTGCTTTACAATATAATTATGCAAAAAAATCTTGAGCGTGTTTTGGTTTTTGCAAACCGAAGAGATGAAGCAAGAAGGCTAAAAGATACCTTTATGAATTATGGAATTAGCTGTGCTTTGCTTTCGGGCGAGGTAGAGCAGAATCAGAGAATAAAAAGGTTGGAAAATTTTAGAGAGGGTAAAGTAAGAGTGCTGGTTGCAACCGATGTTGCTTCTCGTGGAATTCATGTGGATGCAATTTCGCATGTGATTAATTACAATATGCCCCAGGATGTGGAAGAATATGTTCATAGAATTGGACGAACCGGACGCGCTGGAGCCAAAGGTATTTCAATTAATTTTGCAGATGAAGAGAGTTCATACGAAATTCAAAAGCTGGAAGAATTTTTGGAAAAGAAAATTGACTGCATATTTCCGGAGGAAAGTCTTTTAATTCCAATTCCACAAATACATTCAAAGATTGTTCAACAGAAACAGCAAAGAAGCGAAGCGCCTAAAAAAAATTACAGAAGGCCTCCTAGAAAAAAATAATTGTACAATAGCGTTTGATTCTATTAACATTTATTTGAATATTCACATAAGAAAAGTACTAAACCTCATTTAGTGCTATGCTGTTATCATGTAAGCAAGGGTACTAAATTTCTTAATTAGCTTTCTTATTTCAATCAACAAAAGGAACATATTATGAAAACCGTTAAAGAAATATTACAGAAGAAAGGAAATAATGTATATACAGTTACACCAGATACATCAGTTTTTTCGGCTCTTCAATTAATGGCCGAAAAGAATACTGGCGCCTTGTTAGTTATGAATGAGGATAAAGTTGTAGGCATTATGACCGAAAGAGATTATGCCCGAAAAGTTGCTCTTCTTGGTAAATTTTCGAAAGATACATTAGTTAAAGAAATTATGTCCTCTACAATATTTTATGTAGAACCTAAATATAGCACCGAAGAATGCATGGCTTTAATGATTGATAAACGTGTTAGACATTTACCTGTAATGGAAAATGAAAAGCTGGTTGGAATTATTTCTATTGGAGATGTTGTAAAAGCTGTTATTGACGAAAAAGAATTTATTATAAGTCAGCTTGAACATTATATTAAAGGGGCGCTTGGTTAGCACTAGGCTGCTTTTGTTTTCAGCAATAATTAAACATTACTCATATAATATTGATTGCCTCAAGTCTGTTTAAAATTTGCAATACAGAATAAATAATAGGATTATTAACTATGTATAAAATAGGGGTGGATAAATCTAAGAACAGGCTATATATTACAATTGGAGGTATACTTTCTGTTGAGGAAGCACAAAAAGTTAAAAAATCAATCGAAGACTCTATACCCACATTGAATAAAGGTTTTGATGTTATAAACGATATCTCGAAGTTTATACGTGGAGACGACGCTGCCGGTATTATTCTTAAGGAGATTATAATTCTGTTATTAAAAAGCGGAGTTAACAATGTTGTTAGAGTAGTGGGAACATCCAAAACCGGTTTAATACAATTTGCTACACACACTTTACCGGTAGACCAATATAAAATAAGCTATGTACCCTCGTTGGAAGAAGCCGAGAAAATCCTTTCCGAAAAATAGGTGCATTAATAATGCACTAGCCTATTAAAATCAGTTGCAGTAAATTGAACACAAACAGAACAACTATTTGGATTTCATATGAATAATATGTCTAAACTCTTTTGCTGTTTTATGTTCGCTTTTATCCTAATTATAAACTGTACATGCAATGCAATTCAAAAATCAAATCAAAAACAAAAATTTATACTTGCTAGACTAGATTATGAAAACCCCACAGGTGAAAAGGGAACTACTTATTTCGATTACGAATCTAACGGTCTTAGCAATCTTTCCCTTTGGGAATTAACGAGCGGCCTCCGGTTCTCTCTCAATTTTCATTACTACGATTCTAACGGCAACTTAATTAAAAAATTTAGAGAGTACTCCGATCATAAAAATACATTGCAGCTTTATACCTACAATAATAAAAACAAACTAATTGCCGAAGAATTCATTCTGCAGGATACTTCCCGTGGAATTTCGAATTTTGAATATGACTCAAACGGTAACATGATTAGAATAAACTGCATAGCCTATAATGGATGGCTAAACGGAACAATTAATATTGGCTATGATGAATCTGGATTACGAAAAAAGGGGGAGCTGTTTCAAAAAGGAAAAAGAAGCGCCGAAATATTTTACACCTATGATGAGAATAATAATCTTATTAAAGAAGAGTGGAAGTTTGCAAACGGGTGGTATCAAATTTTCAATTACATTTATGAACTAGCCGATTCAAAAACAAAAACATCTTACACTAGTTCTAATCCATTTATAACAAATGAAACAGCCTGTATTGTAAAAGAGAATTACCAATTTGGAGATAAGCAAAGCGGACCTTCGTTTTACAAGTATGATCAGCAAAAAAAACTAAGCGAAAAAGTTTTTGAACGCTCCGATGGTTTTAAAACCAACACATTCTATATATACAATAGCAAAGGAGTCTTGCAAAGTGCTTTCCGAAGATTCTCGAATGGTAACTGCGCCCTTTTTAGATATGAATTCAATGATAACAGAAAGATGACTTTAAAAGAGTTTTTTAGAAACGATAAAGTGTATGGCAAGGAAATTTTTATTTATAATAGCAGCGGTAAGTTAACAGAGGGGGAATTCATCAATTCCGATTTTTGGCTGACCGGAAAACTTTTTTTCAAAGTTTCGGAAGATGGAATAATTACACATGGTACTTATAAAGATGTTAATAACTATTCTGCCGGTATTGAATTTAAGTACAACAATGAGAGAAATGTGACTTCAATAGATTGGAAATTCTCGAACGGAATGAAACAATCATATCAATTTGAGTACAAAACTAAAATGTAGCTGTAAATAATTTGCTCTCTACAGATTCATCTTGGAATTTGATGTTGCTAACCTAAACAACATAAAAATAGTAGCAATAATTGTTTTATTGCGACTTTTGTATCTTTAAGTAATTGCAATAGCAAAGTATTCTCTTTGAGATATTGAATTATAAGGCTAATTTTACATTGTAACATTTGGATACAAAAGTAGAACATCGTTGTTTGCTATTCTAAAAGAAATCATTCGTCCGATCGCTGATATTGTACGCCAGAATATTTAATACCTATTATAAAAGGAAATTTTAACACATGTCATTCGAAAAAATTAATTTAATAAAACCAATTCAAAAAGCACTGGCCGAAGAAGGATATACAATTCCAACACCAATTCAGAAGCAGGCAATTCCAATTATACTTGAACGTAGAGATTTGCTTGGCTGTGCACAAACCGGAACTGGTAAAACAGCGGCATTCGCAGTTCCAATTCTCCAAATTCTTTATAACGAAAAATCTTTGGAGAATAAAAAAAGAATTATTCATTCCCTGATAATAACTCCAACCCGAGAGCTTGCCATTCAAATTGGTGATAGCTTTAATGCCTATGGCAAACATACCGGATTAAAAAAGCTGGTAATATTTGGAGGTGTTTCACAAAAAGCCCAAACAGATAAACTTGCAGAGGGAATAGATATTCTCGTTGCAACTCCCGGCAGATTGCTAGATTTGATTAATCAAGGTTTTATTAGCCTTAAGCAGGTAAAACTTTTTGTGTTAGATGAAGCAGACCGTATGCTTGATATGGGATTTATTAATGATGTAAAAAAAATTATTTCCAAATTACCGGTTAAAAGACAATCGTTATTTTTCTCGGCTACTATGCCCCCAGAAATTGTAAAACTTGCCAATACAATTTTAGTAGACCCAGTTAAAATAGAAGTGACTCCGGAATCCCCAACAGTTGACGCAATTAAACAAAGCCTCTATTTTGTTGATAAGCCGGATAAGAAAGCTTTGCTAATTCATTTACTAAAAGATGCTTCAATAGAATCTGCATTAGTATTTACCAGAACAAAGCATGGGGCAGATAATGTTACTAAGTTATTAATTAAGGCTAAAATTCAAGCCGAAGCCATTCATGGCAACAAAGCTCAAAATGCACGTCAAAGAGCATTAACAAATTTTAAGACAAAGAAGACTCGAGTTTTAGTAGCAACAGATATTGCGGCTAGAGGAATTGATGTAGATGAATTATCCCATGTAATTAATTTTGAATTACCAAACATTCCCGAAACTTATATTCATAGAATTGGAAGAACCGGTCGTGCCGGCTTGAGCGGAATTGCAATTTCTTTTTGTGATGCCGAGGAGAAGGCTTACCTAAAAGATATTCAAAAATTAATATCTAAGGGTATTCCTGTGGTAGAAAATCATCCTTATGTTTTGAATGATTTAGTAAAGCCAAAACCTGAACAAACTAAAAACCATTCTCATCCAAAAAGTTTTAAATCGTCAAAACCTCGAACTGGATCAAAGCCGAATTCAAACAGAAACAGAGAAAATGTTTTTAAAAAGAATAGAGCTAACAGAAGTAAAGCTAAAGCAGATAATAAATAATATTCATTTCAAAGGTCTATAAATCTTATAGACCTTCCACCTAAAAGCAAGGAGCCTAATCTTACTTTATAGGGCCTGCTACAATTTCCTCTTTATCAATCTTAAACATAACGCGCTTTAATGGATCTTTGACCTCAAAGGACTTGTTCTTAATTCTAATAATTGTTCCGGGATAAACTATATCTGGAACGCAGACTGTTGGATTGGAAACATCATAATAAGCAATTTCAATTTCCTGAACATCTTTTTTAGCTTTTTCAAGTAATGCTGTACTCTTTTGCCAAATTTCCTTAAAGTTAGCAAGCATCATTTTTTTTGCGTTATTATCCGGCTTTTGAGCTATATAGGAAATTTGCTTTTTTAACTCCTCTATTTGCTTAATAATTTCCATCTCTTCGGTTTTCTTTTTAAGATATTTTTCGCGATGCTTTAACTGAATTCCAACTTCTACTTCAGTAGTAATATTATAACTATTACCTATAACAGGGGATGTTATTTTATTTGTTGCAATGCTTTTGCCCCCAATTAAAACCCCAGTGCTTTTTACAAGCGCAATTTCGTTATCGCATTCAATAATTGAATTGCGAATTTCAGAAGAAGAATATACAGAACCTCCGCACTTTATTATTGTGTTTGCCAAATAGCCTGCATGAATATCTTCTCCAACTTTAATAAGTTGCTTACCATCTCCATTAATTCCCTCCTTTACTTTTAAAGTCCCCCCGCATGTTATTAGCGCTTGTTCAATACCCCCTTTAACTTCTATGTTGTAAGGAGTTTCAACAGAAAAACCAGGTTTTACATGCTGCTTAATTTCGATAGAACTTTTCACATGAATATTGCCGGTGGAATAATCGACCGATTCCGGAATTATAAAAATTTTCTGTACTTCAATTTTATAAGTCTTCGGGTCGTAAAAAATTACTCCATCCATTCCGGCTTTTATTAAAGTCGTTTCTGTTTGATCTCTATAAGTACCGGGTCCCGGAATAAATTCAAAATCTTTTCCATATAATCCAGGTATGTCAACTCCATAAACATCCATCCCCGGCGCACCTGTTGTAGATATAATTTTTTTAGCCAAGGGTTTATCTTTTTCTATACTGCAAATCATGTTTACTTCTTTATAATCTATATGCCCATCTTCTGTTGTTTGTGGTTTTAAAGATTTTTCGTTCGAAAAGAATAATTCAATTTGTGCATCGGTACCAACTTGAGGATTCTTACCTTCGGCAATTAAAACTCTATCGTCATTTATTTTTCCATCTACAATATCTTGAATAACTTCTCTGTTAATACCAAACTTAACTCCCGCGGTATCTAATAAATCCATTATAAATTGAAAAGTAAGAGGTTTTCCTTGATCCGGAGGAACATCTTTTAGAATTAAAAAGGCTTTCATCCTTTTCTCAACCACTTCCAACTTTGCGGTTTTAAAAACCGGATTTGGAGTATTATCACTCATCTCTATTTTACCTTTCCAATTTGTAGTTTAGTTCTACTAATAAAAGTATCAATTATTCCTAACTATATTATCGAACTAACAACTATGAAATATAGCCTGGCTAGTCGAATTATTGATCTCTACATGAAATAAGCCTAAATTGACCCGATTTCTGACTTTTGGGGAAATAATTCTGGCATCAATTTTAGGCCAATATAAGGCGGTTTATTACACTGTATTTTTCAATTAATTAATTTATCTTAAGGTTCACAGTAGAGATATCTTTCTTTTTAATAAAATTGAGGTAAAAATGAAAAAAGTAATATTCGGCCGTTTGTTGGCAGTAGTTTTTATAAACCTATTTTTATTTTCGAATGTCTTTTCTCAGCAAGGATTACCCGAAGTCCGGGTAAGTCCAAAGGCTTCGGTAATGCAAATGGTAGGTTTGGCAAAAGTAGAAATTAATTACAGCAGACCGGCTGTTAAAGGAAGAGAAATTTGGGGCAAGCTAGTTCCTTTTGGCTTTTCGCCTGCAGAAGGTCCTTATGGAAGCGGGGAACCAATGCCATGGCGCGCTGGTGCAGATGAAAATACAACAATTCAATTAAGCCACGACGCAAAAATAAACGGACAAATAATTAATGCCGGTATTTATGGTATTCATATGATTCCGGGCAAAGATGAATGGACTGTAATATTTAGTAAAGATTACAAAGCTTGGGGCAGTTATTTTTATAAAACTGCTAATGATGTCATTCGAGTTAAGGTTAAACCGCAGGAATCTCCATTAGAAGAATGGCTGCTTTATGGATTTGATAACCTAACTTCCTCTTCATGCAATCTATTTATGGCTTGGGAAAAAATTAAAGTTGGTGTTAAAATTGAATTTGATGAATACAAAATTGTATTTGATGCTTACAAAGATGCATTAATTGGAGAAGCTGGATTCGATCAGGCATCTTGGTCTGCGGCGGCAAATTATGGCCTAAGCAAAAACTACAATTTGGAAGAATCTTTAGCATGGATAAACAATGCAATTAAATTAAATGGGAACAATTTTGTCAACAATTCAATTAAAGCTAGGTTATTAATTGCTTTGGGCAAAACAGAAGAGGGAAATAAATTATTGAACGCCTCTTTAGAAACAGCTAGCGAAACCGAACTTAATACCTACGGCCGCCAGTTAATGAATTCGAATAAGACAGATGATGCAGTAAAGATTTTTGAATTAAACATAAAAAAGAATCCCAAATCGTGGATGTCTTATTTTAATTTAGGAAGAGCCTTTGCTTCAAAGGGTGATAAAAAGACTGCAAAAGAAAATTATGAAAAAGCTCTTGGCTTAGCGCCAGAAGCTCAAAAAGCTAGAATAGAAGGATTGATAAAGGGTCTATAATTATTTTGCAACAGGCAGAATAAATTGGAATAGATATTCAAAATTATTTTTAATTGCTTCAATAAATATATTTTTCATGCAAGCCCAATAATCAATTTATGGGCTTGTATGCAATCTTAATTAAGCGGAGTTTCTATTGTTTATAAAGAAAAATAAATTTTCCAAATTCTTTAAGGCATGTATACTAATAATATTTTTATCTGCAGTTCCTTCTAATTTATTTTCTCAACAAAATTACACTCCCGTTTCGGATATACTTTTGTCTCTGAACAAACTAAATGTTCTTGGTTCGGTCTTATATATTGCCGCTCATCCCGATGATGAAAATACTGCGCTGCTGGCTTATTTATCCAAAGGCAAATTAATGCGCACCGGATATCTTTCCTTAAATAGAGGGGATGGAGGACAAAACTTAATTGGAAATGAAAAAGGAGATTTGCTTGGTGTTGTAAGAACTCAAGAGTTACTTGCCGCTCGAAAAATTGATGGGGCCAAGCAATTCTTTACTCGTGCAATAGATTTCGGATATTCAAAATCTTCCGATGAGGCAATTAAGTTTTGGGACAGCAATTTAGTGCTTAGCGATATTGTAAAAATTATAAGACAGTTCAAACCAGATATAATAATTACCCGCTTTAGTAAAACCATTGGCGGACATGGGCACCATACAGCATCTGCAATATTAGCCGAACAGGCATTTTATGCTGCTGCGGATTCAAATATGTTTACCGAGCAGTTAAAGGAATTGAAACCTTGGCGCGCTAAACGTCTTTTATGGAATACCTGGATGAAAAACGATAAATCAATTCCAATAGAAATTGGTGCTTACAATCCAATCATTGGGCAATCGTTTACAGAAATGGCGGCAGACAGCAGATCGATGCATAAGAGTCAAGGGTTTGGAGTTAGTCCCCGAAGAGGAAGCCGATTAGATTATTTTAATCATTTAGCGGGTGATTCTGCCAAGTTGGATATCTTTGAAAACATAGACCTTACTTGGAATTCAATTCCTGATGGAAATAAAATTCAAAGCATGATTGATAAACTGATTAAAAACTTCGAAGTAAATAATCCGGCAAAAAGTGTTGCTTCACTAACAGAACTGTATTCCCAACTTCTTTTAGCTAAAGATAATTTTTGGATATCCGAAAAAATAGAAGAAGTAAAAAATTTGATAAAGATGTGTTCCGGCTTATGGCTAGAAGCAATTGCAACTGAACACAGTTTTTCAAAAGGAAAAGCATTGGAAGTGCAGTCAGTGATGGTTAATCGTTCTAATATTCCGGTTACTTTTATTAATGCCACAACTACATTTGCGTTAAGCGATACTATTTATAACAAATCACTTGAAGAGAATAAACTATTTTCAATTAAGCAAAAAATTCAAATTCCGGAAGAAGTAAAATATTCCCAGCCCTATTGGTTAGAAGAACCTCATAATGGAAAGATGTTTTCTGTTAAAGACCCAAGTTTAATTGGACTTGCCGAAAACAAACCCGAGCTTGTAACAAAATTTAATCTTACCGTAAATAATGTTCAGCTTCAGTACGATATTCATGTCGTTTACAAGTGGAACGATGCGGTAAAAGGAGAATTGAAAAGACCTCTTGCAATTCGTCCCCAGCTAAGTGTTAGAATTGAAAACCCCACTTATGTTTTCTCCGATAATAAATCGCGCGAAATAAAAGTTTATTTGGAAGCCAAGGAAAAGAAACTTAACGGATCACTTTCACTAGAACTTCCTGCCGGATGGATTTGCAAGCCACAAGCAATTCAGTTTGATATAGAGGATAAAGCGGCTTACACGTTCAATGTCACTCCATCGCAAAGTGCGGTTAACGGAGAAGTGAATGTTAACACTAAGATTGGAAAAAGAGTTTTTACTAATCAGATTATGGAAATTGATTATTCCCACTTTCCAATTCAAACGGTTTTGAAGCCTGCAAAGGCAAGTATAATTAAACTGGATATTAAAACCGAACCAAGAAAAATTGCATATATAATGGGAACGGGCGATGAAATTCCAGAATCTTTAATGCAGTTAGGATATAAGATTGATTTTTTAGTCAATGGTGATATTGATAACAAAGATCTTTCTAATTACGATGTTATTATTTGCGGAGTAAGGGCATTTAACGCCCGCGAGCAATTGGATAAACAACAGAGCAAATTAATAAACTTTGTTTCTAACGGAGGGACCTGGATTGTTCAGCACAATACAGACTTTGGAAACAGAGTAAAACAAATAGGACCTTATGCGTTTGAGGCAAATGGAGACGATAGAATTGCCGAAGAAGATGCGCCAATTAAAATTTTGCATCCCGAGCATTCTGTTTTTAATTATCCAAATAAAATTACCCAAAAAGATTTTGAAGGATGGATTCAGGAAAGAGGATTATACTTTGCGAATAAGTGGGACGAAAATCTTATACCTCTATTAAGTGGAAACGATAAAGGAGAAACTTCCAAGTTAGGTGGATTGCTCTACTCGAAATATGGAAAGGGAGTTTTTATTTACACAGGCTATTCCTGGTTTAGGCAACTGCCTGCGGGAGTTCCAGGCGCATACCGCTTATTTGTAAATATTATTTCTGCAAAGGGAGATAAATGACAAAAAATTTATACACTGGAAACGAAAAACCTCCATTTGCCAAAAAGTGGTCAACTTTGTATTGGATTGTAATTGCCAATCTTGTTCTTCTGCTTGTTCTGTTTTATTTTTTTAAGAAGGCTTTTGAATGAGTACTCTCGATTGGATTGTAATGAGCGGCTTTCTTGTTTTTATTGTTGCTTACGGAACATGGAAAACTAAGGGAAGTAAAAATATTAACGAGTACCTGCTAGCAAACAGATCTACACGCTGGTGGGCAGTTACTTTATCAATAATGGCTACTCAAGCAAGCGCAATTACTTTTTTGGCAACTCCTGGGCAGGCTTATGTAGATGGAATGCGCTTTTTGCAATTCTATATTGGCTTGCCAATAGCAATGATTATCCTTTCCATTACCGCCGTTCCAATCTATCACAAGTTAAATGTCTTTACAGCATATCAATATTTGGAAAATAGATTTGATCTTAAAAACCGCGCTTTGGCTTCTTCTTTATTCCTAATACAAAGAGGATTGGCAGCGGGATTTACAATATATGCTCCTTCAATAATTGTGTCGGCAATATTCGGTTGGTCTTTAAGTTGGACAATTATAATAATTGGTATTCTAGTAATTATCTATACCGCATCCGGTGGAACAACGGCGGTTAATAAAACTCATATGCTGCAGGTAAGTGTAATTTTTATTGGGATGGTTACTGCCTTTGTAATGATATTTATTCTATTGCCCCAAAATGTTTCGGTTAAAGACGCATTAAACATTGCAGGTAAAATGGAAAAGCTTAACACAATTGATTTTTCGTTTAATCTAAAAGACCGTTATACATTTTGGTCTGGCTTAATTGGGGGAACATTTTTAATGCTCTCTTATTTTGGAACGGACCAATCGCAAGTGCAGCGTTACTTAACCGGCAATTCAATTACGGAAAGCAGAATGGGGCTTTTAATGAATGGAATGGTAAAAGTACCAATGCAGTTTTTCATTCTTTTAATTGGGGCAATGGTTTTTGTTTTTTATCAGTTTGCTCCTCCTCCACTTTATTTTAATCCGGTTGAAGTTAAATCCGTAAATCAAAGTAAATACCAGCAGCAGTATTCCAAGCTCCAAAAAGAATTTGAAGAGGTGCATTCATTTAAAAAAGAACTTATAAATGAATTGGTCGTTGCATCAAACAAAAATGACCATGCAAAAGTAAGTTCAATAAAAACAAAACTGCTTGAGGCCAAGAATAAAAGTGGTGAAATTAAGAAGCAGGGAGTTGAAATAATAAAAAAGAATAACCCCGCTAGCGACGGCAACGATACCAACTACATATTCTTAAGTTTTGTGCTCGCTTTTTTACCGGCAGGCTTAATTGGATTAGTGCTGGCCGCAATATTCTCTGCATCGATGTCTGCCTCGGCTTCCGAGCTTAATGCTCTTGCATCAACTTCTATAATTGATTTTTATAAACGTATGATTAAAAAAGAGGGGAGCGATAAACATTTTTTAATAGCATCCAAGCTTGCAACAATATTTTGGGGAAGCTTTGCAATCCTTTTTGCATTGTTCGCAAACAACATCGGTTCGCTTATAGAAGCGGTAAATATTCTGGGCTCTCTGTTTTATGGAACAATTCTTGGGATTTTTCTAATTGCATTCTATTTTAAAAATATAAAAGGAAGCGCAACTTTTATTGCCGCTATTATTGCCGAAATTGTAATACTTCTTTTATATGCCTTTTCAACAATACCTTACCTTTGGTTTAATTTAATTGGTCCCGCAATTATAATTGTGCTTGCTACTCTTTTGCAGAAAATATTTTTTGATAAAAGCATTGCCAGCAATAATACTTTTTAATTAGCGCAATATTTCTGTGAACAAAATTGCTTACTCAACCGGATAAAGACTTTATTTATGGAATAGGTTTTTATCGAGCCATTTTGTCTTATCAGAATCTTAAGTCAATCTAATTAGTTTTAGTAATGAATAAGAAATATTCTTAAATTTTCCGCATGAAAAAGTACTTGTTAATATTTGTTTTACTATTCGTTAGTTTTCACGATACAATTGAACTAAACGGTTTATTAGACTCGCGAGTGAATCTCAACAGTTTAACTTCCCAACATTTTCATATAGATGATATGTTCGGAGTTGTGAGTGAAGATAGTAAACCGGAAAATCCCTTTTCTCTGTTTATTGCAGAAGCAATGGTCGTTTTTTATCAGGAAAGTTTTTGCAAAATTTGGAAACCTCCTGTAATTGTTTAACTACTGTTTAATCGTAATAAATTCTATGTCATCCAAAATTATTTAAAGAATAAGCGCCTTTGTTCCTATTTACTTTAGAAAAATGCTGTGTACGCCCAAATTGGATGCTAACCATGTTAAAAGTACTTAAATAAAATTCTGGAAAAATTAATGAAATCAAAAAACAGTTCAAGCCAGCTTTTCGCAATTCGTCTTTCTTTTGCTTTTGGAATAATTATGCTGGCAATTAAATGGTATGCATATAGTTTAACCGGTTCATCGGCAATTCTTTCGGATGCTGCCGAATCTGTTGTGCATATAATTGGAGTTGGATTTGCAGTATTTAGTTTGTGGTTAAGTTTACAGCCTGCAGACGAAAGCCACACATACGGTCACGATAAAATCAATTACTTTTCGGCAGGATTTGAAGGCGCTTTAATTGTTCTTGCCGCAATCTATATTATATATGTCTCTATAGATAAACTGATATTTGGCGTTACAATAACAAACCTCGATAAAGGTACTTACTTCACTTTTGCCGCATCAATAATAAATCTTTTCTTAGGACTATTTCTTGTTTGGAAAGGGAAAAAAACAAATTCTATAATTCTTGTTGCAAATGGTAAACATGTTTTAACAGATTCTTGGACAAGCTTTGGAGTAGTGGCCGGTTTATTTTTAACATGGCTAACCGGATGGCTCCCTTTCGACCCTATTGTTGCAATACTAGCCGCAGTGAATATTCTTTGGTCCGGTGGTAAGTTAATTAGCCAATCTGCCAGCGGATTAATGGACGAGGGGAATGAATCTGTTGGAAAAGTTATTAAACAGATATTAATTGAAAAGAGTAAAGAAACATTTTTAGAATATCATGAATTGAGATATCGCGAAAGCGGTAATATAATTTGGGTGGAATTTCATTTACTTTTTCCAAAGGGAACCCTTTTGGAAGAAGCACATCACGTTGCTACTGAAATTGAAAATAGCATCACGTCTAAATTTGAAAGTAAAGTTAATATTACAACACACTTAGAGCCAATGGATGTACACGAAAAAGAACATCAGACAGAGCATTAAAGATGTTTGGGCTTAGTTTTGAGAACTTTAATACAACTTAATTCCTCGTCCTTTAGCTATGCATATTTGTTTATGAAATAGAGGTTATGTTTTACTTTTGTTGCTATCGTTAAGCGAACTAAGCAAACTGCTTACCAATAAAGTTGCAGCAACACCCACAATTGTAAACCAGGTCCATGCAACAAGCTTTAATGCAATAACTGCAATCATTATAAAAATACCTGCAACAAATCCCGCAAGAGCATCTTCTTGTTTAGCTTTTTTAACTAGAATTCCAAGTAGGAATGTTCCTAGTAAACCGCCGTAGGTAAAAGATGCAATGCTTAATGCCAGCTCAACAACCGCTCTTGATGTGTTCATAAAGAATATTGCAGCACCAACAAGAAGAACTGCCCACATTACTGTAAACAAGCGGCTTATTTTCAATTGCGCGCTTTCACTTTTATCTTTTCCAAAAAATGGAATATATAAATCCATCATTGTTGATGAAGACAGTGAGCTAATTGAGCCGGCTAAAGTGGATAAAGCTGCCGCAAAAAGCCCGGCTATTATTATTCCTAAAACTCCCGGGGGTAAAGTCTCAATTATAAACTTTGGAAATATTGTGTCTGGCTTAACTTCAGTTGCACCATAGTAAGCAAATAGCATTACACCAATTATCAAAAACAGTGTCATCTGAAGAATTACAATTATTCCGCTTCCAATTATTGCTTTCTGACTATCCTTCAAACTTTTTGTTGCAAGCAAACGTTGAACAACTAGCTGATCTGTTCCATGCGATGCCATTGAAAGAAACGCTCCTCCTAAAAGTCCTCCAATTAATGTGTAAGGCTTACTAAAAAAACCTGCAAGACCCTCATCGAAACCAAAATTTATTATTGAAAGCTTTTGGCTTGCCGAGGCAGCAGATACAACAGAGCTCCATCCGCCCGGAATTAAATTAATTAGGAATACCGCTGCTAATAAAGCTCCTCCCAAATAAATAAGCATTTGAATTGCGTCTGTCCAAATTACACCCTTCAATCCTCCGGTGTAAGTATATATAAGCGCAACAAAAGCAATTATAATTATTGCCTGTGGATAGCTGATGTTCAGCATTAATTTTAGTGGAATGGCAGTTGCAAAAAGACGAACACCATCTGCGGCAAGACGTGTAAAAAGAAAAACAATTGAGGCAAAGGAACGGGTTTTACCACCGAATCTTTGTTCTAAATATGTATAAGCAGTTTTCAAATTTCCCTTGCTGTAAGCCGGAAGAAAAACAAACGCAACTATTATTCTTCCAATAAGGTATCCAATGGTTACCTGTAAAAAATTAAGGTTGGCTGCATATGCAAGTCCAGGAATGGAAATAAATGTTAAAGTGCTTGTTTCTGCCGCTACAATAGAAAAGCACACAGCCCACCAGGGAACAACATTAGAACCGAGAAAATAATCTTTTACGGATTTTTGTTTGCCTCCGCTAACAATTCCAAATATTGCAATACCTGCCAAGTAAACTAATATTATTATGTAATCTGCTAAACTTCCATTCATACTAATCTCTGTTACTTTTATTAATGGTGTGTTTACATCATTATGTTACTAAGATAAGTAAAACCATATATACTTACTTATTCAAATTAGAGAATTCATTTTTTCATGTACTGCCAACCTTCTTCTTTTATTAGAAACAAAAAACAAGTGATTGAGCTTTGCTCTGTTCTTTAATGCATTTGCAAGTAAACTTTGTGTATTTAATTGGCTACATCTTGAGCACAATTTTTCAATCTAATTTCCATTCGTTTTAATTGAGACAGAAAATCCTTAATTTCACTTCCAATAAAATCCTATCAAATGTTTGGAACCATAATTTACTTTGGAAAGCAACGAAGCTAATAAAATGTTATGCTATCATTGCGGAGATGAATGCCCGGATGATGCCATATCAATAAACCAAAAAGTATTTTGCTGCAACGGATGTAAAACCGTTTTCGAAATGCTTGAAGGTAAGAACCTTTGCGATTACTATTCTATAGATAAAAATCCTGGAATTAGCCGAAAGTACACAACAAAGCGTAACCACGATTTTTTAAACGACCCCGACCTAAAGCAAAAGCTAATAGATTTTTCGAACGGAATAAGTACCAAAATCACATTCGATATTCCACAAATGCATTGCAGTTCGTGCATTTGGATACTTGAAAATCTATTTAAGCTAAAAGATGGAATAACTGGCTCGAAAGTAAATTTTTTGCAAAAAAAACTTTTTGTTACTTTCCTTGAAGAAAAGACCTCATTAAAATCTATTGTGGAATTGCTCGATTCAATTGGTTACGAGCCCTATTTGAATTTAGAAGAAAAAGAGGAAAGTGCAGCCAAGAGCAGTTATAAAAATCTATACTATAAAATTGGAATTGCCGGCTTTTGTTTTGGCAACATAATGCTGTTAAGCTTTCCCGAATATCTATCCATTGATATTGCCGAACATACCGAACTAAAAAGAATTTTTGCCTACCTAAACTTAATTCTTTCCCTTCCAGCATTTTTTTACAGTGCTAACGATTATTACAAATCTTCATGGAAAGGATTAAGAAAAAAAATTGTGAATATTGATGTGCCAATTGCGTTAGGACTTATTGTTTTGTTTGTTAGAAGTATGGTGGATATAGTTTTTCTTAACGGGGCCGGATTTCTCGACTCGCTCACCGGATTAATTTTATTTCTACTTGCCGGAAAATTATTTCAGAATAAGACTTACGAAACACTCAATTTTGAAAGGAATTATAAATCCTATTTCCCAATAGCAATTACAACTATTAAAAATGGGGAAGAGACCACTATTCCGGTAAGCAAGCTTGAAGTTGGAACTAGAATAGTTACACGAAATAACGAGCTTATACCGGCAGATTCGATATTAATTAGGGGCATTGCCAATGTGGATTACAGTTTTGTAACCGGGGAATCCGCTCCGATAGAATGTAAGAATGGGGAAATGATTTACGCCGGAGGCAAGCAAATAGGTGGAGCTATTGAACTGGAAACTGTAAAGGAAGTTTCGCAAAGCTACTTAACACAATTATGGAATAACAGCGCGTTCAAAAAAAATAGAGATGGAATTGCGGGTAGTTTTATTCGAGAGGATGAATCCAGAATAACCTCTTTTGCAAATGTCATTAGCAAATATTTCACTTTCGCAATAATTGTTTTGGCAATTCTTGCGGCTTTGCTTTGGAAAGATAATTTAACGGAATCTTTTAACGCCTTTACCGCTGTGCTAATTGTTGCATGCCCTTGCGCTCTTGCTCTTTCTTCCCCCTTTGCACTTGGAAACACATTAAGAATTTTTGGAAGGAATAAATTCTATATAAAGAACACTCACATTGTAGAAGAACTTGCGGCAATTGATGCAATTGTTTTTGATAAGACAGGAACAATTACAGAAAACGGAGCTGCCGAGGTTCATTTTATTGGAAGAGCGCTTTCATCAAAAGAAGAAGGAATGATAAAGACGGTCGTTAACAATTCAACGCATCCCCTTAGCATTGCAATTAACAAGATCATAAATGTTCCTTTATTAAAAGGGCTCTCTTCATACTCCGAAAAATCGGGACATGGAATTTTTACTGTTGTTGATGATGTAAAAGTAAAGGCCGGTTCTAACAGTTTTGTGGGAGTAGCCCAAGAAGATTCCGATGGCACTGCATCAACAAAAGTTTATATTTCGTTCGATGATGAATTTGCCGGATATTATTTAATAAAAAATAAATATCGCAGTAATTTGCATGATATTATTAAAGAGCTGGAAGGCAAATATGATTTGTCTCTGCTATCCGGTGATAACCAGGGGGAAAAGGAAACTCTGCGAAAAATATTCAGTAAAGATGAAGAGCTTCATTTTAACCAATCTCCTCAAGCTAAATTAGATTATGTAAAAGAGCTTCAGCTTAAGGGTAAAAAAGTTTTAATGATTGGAGACGGATTGAACGACGCAGGCGCCCTTGCTCAAAGCGATGTTGGTATTTCAATTTCGGATGATGTAAATAACTTTTCTCCTGCATGCGATGGTATTCTGGATTCTCGTTCCTTTTTACTTATAAAAGATTTTTTAGCTTTTTCTAAAACAAGCAAGAATATTATTGTAGCTAGTTTTATTTTGTCTTTGGTTTATAATGTAATAGGATTATCAATTGCTTTCCAGGGAGCTTTATCTCCTTTGATAGCCGCTATATTAATGCCCATTAGTTCTATTACCGCGGTTATTTTTACAACTACGGCAACCAACATAATGGCAAAAAAAATAGGATTACTTTAATGTATATAATAGTGGTATTGGTTGGCGCCAGTCTTTTAGTTGCTCTTGGATTTTTGGCTGCCTACATATGGGCGGTAAAATCTGGACAGTACGAAGATAACTATACCCCATCAATAAGAATTCTGTTTGACGATAAAAAAAAGGAAGAGGATAAGACTCCTAAGGATCAATCTTCTTAAGAATTTTTTGTATTTTCATTTCAAAATCTGTTCTAAATAATAGTGTTCAACAAAAATAGGGAGTTCTCTAAATGCAGGTAGAGAAATTCAGTTACGACAACCAAATTGTAAAGCAGTTTATAATTGCGGCTGTTGTTTTTGCTGTAGTTGGTATGCTGGTTGGTTTGATTATAGCTGTTCAACTATATATACCGGAACTTAATCTTGGCATTCAATGGCTAACATTTGGAAGATTAAGACCACTTCATACAAATGCTGTGATCTTTGCGTTTGTTGGCAATATAATTTTTGCCGGAGTTTATTATTCAATTCAACGTGTTTGTAAAACAAGAATGTGGAAAGACTTCATAAGTCAATTTCATTTTTGGGGTTGGCAGTTAATTATTGTTGCTGCAGCTATTTCTCTTCCTCTTGGAATTACAACAAGTAAAGAATATGCCGAACTTGAATGGCCAATAGATTTAATGATTGCTGTAGTGTGGCTTGCATTTGGCGCTAATTTGTTCGGTACAATAATTAAAAGACGCGAAGAACATATTTACGTTGCGGTTTGGTTCTACATTGCAACATTTGTAACAATAACAGTTCTGCATGTTGTTAATTCACTTGCTTTACCGGTTGGCCTTTTTAAAAGCTACTCGGTTTTTGCAGGAGTTCAAGATGCATTAGTTCAATGGTGGTATGGTCATAATGCCGTTGCATTCTTTTTAACAACACCCTATTTAGGAATGATGTACTACTTTATGCCAAAGGCGGCTAATCGTCCCGTCTATTCGTACCGGTTATCTATTCTGCACTTTTGGGCATTAATATTTTTATACATATGGGCCGGTCCTCATCATCTTTTATATTCATCTCTTCCGGATTGGGCTCAATCTTTAGGAACAGTTTTCTCTATAATGCTAATAGCACCTTCATGGGGAGGAATGATAAATGGCCTTCTTACCTTACGCGGCGCGTGGGATAGAGTTAGAGATAATCCTATTCTAAAATTTATGGTCGTTGCTGTAACAGCTTACGGTATGGCTACCTTCGAAGGTCCAATGCTTTCACTTAAGAATGTAAATGCAATTGCTCACTTTACGGATTGGGTTGTTGCACATGTTCACGTTGGCGCTTTGGGATGGAACGGAATGTTTTCTTTTGGAATGCTCTATTGGATGGTTCCAAAAATGTGGAACACACAACTGTACTCTAAAAAGATGGCTAATTTACATTTTTGGATTTCGACTCTCGCAATAGTCTTTTACGCGGTACCAATGTACTGGAGCGGTATTGCTCAGGCATTAATGTGGAAACAGTTTACAGATCTTGGCGTTCTTCAATATCCTAATTTTTTGGAAACTACTTTACAAATTATTCCTTTCCACATTATTCGTTCCTTTGGCGGATTTTTATTCTTAGCCGGAATGATTTTATTGATTGTTAACTTAATTAAAACGGCTAAGCAGGGATCGTTCATTAAAAATGAAGAAGCAGAAGCACCCGCTTTGCAAGCTCATCCAGATAAAATTAAGCGGGGACAAATTCACCGCTGGTTAGAAAAAAGACCGGTTAAATTTGCTCTACTTTCTTTGGTAGTAATTCTTATTGGTGGTTTAGTTCAAATAATTCCAATGATGGCAATAAAGTCTAATGTCCCAACCATTTCAAGCGTAAAACCATATTCACCTTTGGAATTGCAGGGACGCGATATTTATATTCGAGAAGGATGCGTTTCGTGTCATTCTCAGTTGGTTAGGCCATTTAGAAGTGAAACAGAGAGATACGGAGAATATACAAAAGCAGGCGAGCATGTTTACGAGCACCCATTTTTATGGGGTTCAAAACGAACCGGACCGGATTTACAAAGACAGGGAGGTAAGTATGGTAATCTATGGCACTTCTTACATATGGAAGATCCACGTTCAATGTCTCCTGGCTCCATAATGCCAAAGTATCCATGGCTTTATACTCAAACGCTTGATGTTTCCACTACCGCTGCAAAAATTAATGGTATGCGTTCACTTGGCGTTCCATATCCCAAAGGTTACGAAGACCTTGCGTTGAGCGATTTAGAAAAACAAGCAAATATTATTGTGGAAGATTTAATTAAAAATGGCGCACCTGCCGAAGCTGATAAAGAAATAATTGCGTTGATTGCATATCTTCAAAGGCTGGGTGTTGATATTAAGGGAAATAAGGAAGTGGTAAAATAATGATATCCGAATATTTCAAATCGTTAGGCGGAGATTCTATTGTTCCTGTTATTTCTCTAATAGTTTTCTTTGTTGCATTTATTGTTTTGTTAATTAGGGTGTTCAGGCTGGATAAAAAATTCCTAACAACAATGGGAAATATTCCTTTGGACACTAAAACAGAAAACCAAAATAATTTCGAGAATAAAGATGAAGTCCATTAATAAATTATTACTAGCATCTTTGATGATCATACTAACAGTAGTGAACATTTTTATATTCACAAGTTCCGCTTCCGGCGGCCACGATTTAGAAAAGGTTCTTCGTGCAATGCTTGTATTAACTATTGTAATGATTGTCTTTGTTATGTGGCTTGCTGTTGTTTATGCCGAAAAAAATGATAACGAAGGGGAATCTTTTTTAGCTCCATTCAAAGCATTTGCAAAATTTATTACTAATGCTGTTCCGCTTGAAAATGAAAAAGATATTCAGCTAGATCACGACTATGATGGAATTAGAGAGCTGGACAATAAAATACCACCATGGTTCAACTTTCTTTTTTATGGAACAATTATCTGGGGAATTATTTATATGCTCGTATTTCATGTCTTTTCAGACGGGCAAGTTCAGTCAAACGAATATTTAGCCGAGGTTAAACAAGCTAATTTGGAAAAGCAAATACTTATTAAAAGCGGTGCCTTTATAAATGAAGAAACGGTAGCTTTCTTAACAGATGCGGCAACATTATCTGAAGGTAAAGATATATTTACCAAGAACTGTGTTACCTGTCATGCTGCAGATGGTGGCGGGCTGGTTGGTCCAAATTTAACAGATGAATATTGGATTCACGGCGGGGGAATAAAAAATGTATTCCTAATTGTAAAAAACGGAGTTCCGGCAAAAGGAATGATTAGCTGGCAAACTCAGCTCGATTCAAAAAAAATGCAGTCGGTTTCAAGTTATATACTTTCTCTTCAAGGCACTAAACCGGCAGCACCAAAAGCTCCCGAGGGACCTAAATGGGAAGAACCAAAAACAGATTCTACAAAAGCTGTAGCTAAATTGTAAACAATATTTTTTTAAAGATTGCCTCATATTCAATATTGAATATGAGGCAACCATAGTTATACTCATAAAAAGTACAATGCAAAATCAAAACATATCACATCAAGAAGAGGCCTTTCGCGATTCGTTAGCAACAGTTACAGCCGAAGGAAAACGTAAATGGGTCTATCCTAAAAAATCTCCGGGCAAATTTTATAATGCTCGTTCTATTCTCAGTGTCTTTCTGCTGACATTTTTATTTGGCGCTCCTTTTATAAAAATTGGGGGGCATCCATTTATAATCTTAAATGTGATTGAACGTAAATTTATAATTTTTGGAATTCCATTTGGCCCGCACGATTTACATCTATTTGCTCTTACAATGATTGCATTCATCGTTTCAATTTTTCTTTTTACTGTTGTTTATGGAAGAATATTTTGCGGATGGTTATGCCCGCAAACAGTATTTATGGAAATGGTATTTAGAAAAATTGAATATTGGATTGAAGGGGACGCAAATAAACAAAGAGCTTTAAAAGAAGCACCTTGGAGCGGTTCTAAATTTCTTAAGAAATTTTCGAAGCAGATTATCTTTTTTGCTATTTCCTTTTTAATAGCCAACACATTCCTTTCATATATAGTTGGTGTGGATAAACTTTATCAATATGTTGCAGATACTCCCGCCGAGCATTTGGGAACGTTTATAGCAATTCTAATTTTTTCCGGCTTGTTTTATTTTGTCTTCTCTTACTTTAGGGAACAGGCGTGCACAATTGTTTGTCCATACGGAAGGCTGCAGGGGGTTATGCTCGATCAAAACTCGATTGTAATTCATTACGATTATAAAAGAGGGGAGCCGCGAGGTAAAATTAAAAAAGATGAAGAAAATAAAAACGGGGACTGTATTGACTGCCATCTTTGCGTTGATGTTTGCCCTACCGGAATTGATATTAGAAACGGAACTCAGCTTGAATGTGTAAACTGTACGGCCTGCATAGATGTTTGCGACGGTGTAATGGAAAAAATAAAGAAGCCCAAAGGACTAATACGTTACGCATCCAAAGAACAAATTGAAACCGGAAAGCATAAAATATTTTCTCCAAGAGCAATTGGTTATTCAATTGTACTTTTTCTTTTAACAATTTTGGTGCTATTTCTGCTTCTTAATAGAAGTGAAGTTGAACTAAGCATATTGCGTACTCCGGGCATGCTGTTTCAAGAACAGCCGGGAGATAAAGTTAGCAATCTTTACGATTTGAAAATTGTTAACAAGTCATTCGAAAAATTGCCTGCTTCAATATCTCTTGAAGGAATTAATGGAGAAATTAAAATTATAGGCAAAAATTTGGTCGTTGAATCGCAAGGAGTTACCGAAGCTAAATTTTTTGTAATATTGCCAAAGAGCGATATTAAAAAATTAAAAACTCCTATTAGCATTGCAGTTAAATCTAACGGAAAGACTTTGGATGTAATTACAACATCATTTTTAGGAAGGGTTAAGCAATGAAGTTGAAATTTAATTGGGGAACAGGAATTGCGGCAACATATATATTGTTCGTTGCCGGCACTCTTGTTATGGTTGCCATTTTTATGAATCAAGATGTAAGTCTTGAAACAAAAGATTATTACGCAAAAGGATTAGCTTACCAGGAAGAAATTGACAAGATTAACCGAACAAAAGAATTATCCGAACAGTTGGATATTTCACTCAACGAGAGCAATATTAAATTTGTTTTTCCTTCTATGTTCAGGTCATCTAAAATTGATGGATCAATTTTCTTTTACCGTCCCTCAAGTTCTAAAAACGATTTTACGTTGCCAATTAGTATAGACTCCACAAGCACTTTTTTAATCCCAACTTCAAAGCTTGCAAAGGGGCTATGGAAAATTAAAGTTAATTGGAAAGTTGATGGAAACGAATATTTGGATAATAAAATTGTAATGGTAAACTAATGGAAGTGTGGACCGGATTTTTAGTAGGATTATTAGGAAGTCTTCATTGTGTTGGAATGTGCGGACCAATTGCTCTGGCTCTTCCAGTTTTTGGTCACTCGAAAATTCATGTTTTGTTTGGAAGGCTTCTTTATAATTTGGGAAGAGTAATTACCTATTCAATTATGGGAGCTCTGTTTGGATTGTTTGGAAGCAGAATTGTTTTGTTTGGACTTCAGCAGGATATTTCAATTGCTATTGGAGTATTAATACTTCTGTATGTTCTTATTCCAAGAAGAATTAAAACTAAGATAAGCCAATTTTCATTCTACATTGCAATAACGGGATTTTTAAAGGCCCACTACTCAAAATTAATTTCTAAAAGAACAAATAAGTCTTTGCTTACCATTGGGTTATTAAACGGATTGCTGCCATGCGGATTTGTTTATGTAGGAATTGCCGGAGCCGTTACAACAACGGATTGGATTAGCGGCGCGGCATACATGGCATTATTCGGTTTGGGAACGGTTCCAATTATGTTTATTACTTCGGTTCTTGGAAGAGTAATCAATTTCAATTTGAGAAAAAAGATTAATAAATTAATTCCGGCATTTGCTGCTTTGCTTGCTTTGTTATTTATTTTAAGAGGCTTAAATCTTGGCATCCCATATCTTAGCCCAAAATTTCAAGAGCCAAGTGCCACAAAGAAAATTCAAAATGTTGATTGCTGTCACTAATAGGTATGGTATTTATTTTTTGTAAATAGATGTTGAAAATATTTAATAAATTGATACCGGAAATGGAAAGGAACTGTTAATGGTTAGCAAGTTATTAGTTGATGCCGAGAGTTTTGTTACTTCGTTACTATTGGAAAAGACTCCTGTAGAAAATAGCTACCATAGTCTTAATCATACTAAAGAGGTTGTAGCCGCTGTTATAGAAATTGGCAAAGGGCAAAATGTTTCGGAAGATGATTTGGAAATTCTTACAATTTCGGCATGGTTTCACGATTTGGGTTATACTCAAAAAGCAATGGGACACGAAGAAATAAGCGCAATGTTTGCAAGCGGATTTTTAATAGAAAACAAATATGATAACAACAAAATAGATTTGGTCGTTGGGTGTATTTTGGCAACTAAAGTTCCTCAGCAGCCTAAAGATTATTTACAGCAAATTATGTGCGATGCAGATCTTCATCATCTAGGCAGTATTTATTTTGAGGATAGGAACAATCTGTACCGTCAGGAGCTGGAAGGAAGAAATAAAAGAAAGATGACAGAATACGAGTGGCTTGTAAACACAATAAACTTTGTAACCAATCATGTTTTTTTTACCGAATATGCCAAGAAGAACTTTTTGCCAATTAAAGAACAAAACTTAAAAATGCTTCAGGAACAGCTTGATATATTATTGTAACCACCAATTGAAAAGAAAATTAACATGAAGCATATATATTTGATAAGGCATGCTAAGTCAAGCTGGGAAGATTCCTCTCAAACAGATTTTGAACGCACGTTAAACAGCAGGGGAGAGCAAGACGCTCCAATGATGGCTAATAGATTACTCGAAAAAAATATTACTCCTAATTTAATTATTAGCAGTCCGGCGCAGCGCGCTTATTCAACCGCTTTAATATTTGCCGAAATTATGAATTATGAGAAGAGTAATATTATTACAGACCAGAGGATATACGACGCTACAACGCGAGATTTAACCGAAGTGGTTCGCGAGGTTAGCGATGTTTACCAAACTGTTTTTCTGTTCGGGCATAATCCGGCAATTACAAATTTTACAAATCTAATTTCGGATAAATACATAGATTCCATGCCCACTTGCGCAATAAGCGGAATTGAAATGCATATAGAATCGTGGGCAAAAATTGAAAGACATTGTGGTAAGCTTACACTTTTTGAATACCCCAAAAAAGCAGTTGCGAATGAAAAATTGAGAATTGAGAATTAAAAAAACAATTATTTAACAAGCTTCGAAACGGCTTTAAATTCTTCTGTACCGCAGGCATTTAACAATTCGAACAATACAGATTCGGTTCCTAAAATTTCGGCTCCGTTAGAACGCATGCGTGCAATTGAAATTTCGTAATCGCTTTTTCTTCTTGAAGATACTGCATCGTAAGCAACATTTACCTGAAAACCGTTAGCCAATAAATCTAAAACTGTTTGCTGTACACAAACGTGACTTTCAATTCCGCATACTACCACTTGTTCAATGTTCTTCTCTTTCATTTCATCAAATAAATTTGCAGCACCGTAACAGCTGAATGTAAGTTTTTGAATTGCTTCATTACTACCCAATGCTTCTTTTATTCTTGCCTCTGTTATTCCCAAGCCTTTTGGATACTGCTCGGTATAATAGATGTGAAGATTCATAATGTTAAATCCATTGATTAGCTTAAGAGTATTTTGAATAACATTCTCAACTTCATGAATAACACTTAATATTCTTTCCTGAATATCAATTACTAATAGGGCAGTTTTTTGTTTCTGCAATATTTTAGGATGACGTTCCATAATAAATCTCTCTCAGGTATTTCTTTAAATAATGTTTTGGATTTTCAACTCTACGTTCTTCACTCTACACTCTAAACTAATTCCTAGTACACTGGGTTCATTCCATACTTGCCGCAGGCATACATCATTAGCAAGCAAGAAATATCAATTGCCGCACGCTTCTCTTCATCTTCGGGAATGATCAAATCGTACACTTCGGCAACAAATTTCATGTTCAGTAAAATCTTTTTCAATTCTGTATAAGTTGGTTCGCCATGCCAATTGGCAACACGCTTTACTAAGTTCTGCTCGTTTCGGCGTAAGAACTCGCTGAATGTTATAATGTTTTGGCTAAGCTTTGTGCGGGGTTTGCAAATAGAAATTAAATCGTTTGTATAGAGATCCCACTTGTTTGCAAGATCTTCATTCTTATCGTACATAAGCAGTTTAGCTTTTTCGGTTGTAAACTGTGCAGATGTGTATGACTTAAATTTAGGAATTAACGCGTAACCATCGTAGCTAACAATACCTGTTTCATCTTCAACATATTTCCATCTTTTCATTAAACTGTTTGCGGTTAGCACGCTAACAACTTTATCGAGCTCGCTATCAATTACAACAAACCTACCCTTTTGATGACTTACAACTGTGCACCAATGTTCCCAGTTTTTAACACTAAGAATGCAAGGATACCCTTTCTTTAATTGCATTATTAGCATTCTTCTGGCATCATCTGTATTACTGCTTTGAAAATGCTTCATCTTACAATTAAAACGCCGAGCAGCTCTCGATAAACCAAATTCATCCGTGCCGCTCCACCATGTGCTGCCGGCAATTATTCCAATTTGATCTTCATCTTTAAATACGCCAAGCATTACAAGCGCATATTTAAGTGCGAAAGGACCGCATTGATATTTGTTTGGTTGAGGGTAAAAACTCATTTATAGTTATTCATATTCACGAACAAAAATAATAAAACTTTTGATATGCTAAGCAAAATTGTTTAGTTTGGTAAAAAAAATTACACTTTTATGAAAGTAGCAATAGTTTTTAACGAAGCATACCCCGAAATTTATGTTAAGCCAAAAACTAAGGTAAAAAACCTTGGTTTTACCCCCCAATTTTGCATGGAAGGGAGCGATCCTTTAAGTGAGTATGAGCTAATGGCCGGCCATCTGCGAAAAAGCGGCTACGAAGTTTATACTCTTAACATTATGGACAATATGCACACCTTTATTAAGGATCTTAATAAAAATAAGCCCGATGTTGTTTTTAATTTGGTAGAGCTTTATAAGGAGCAGCCCCGTTTGGAAATGAGTTTTACCGGATTAATGGAATTATTAGGTGTGGCTTACACCGGAGCTCCTCCATTGGCTTTGGGAACATGCCAAAACAAGACCCTTACCAAAAGAATTCTTAGTGCCGTTGGTGTAAGAACTCCAAGATATAAAATAATTAAGGATCTTAACCGTTCTTTTAGGCTGGGATTGCGCTTTCCTTTAATTGTTAAGCCTGCCTGGGAAGATGCCAGCGTTGGAATTGAAAATGAATCTATTGTGGAAAATGTTAAGGAATTAAAAAGCCGGGTAGAATTTGTTTTTAATTCCTTTAAGCAGCCAGCATTGGTTGAAGAGTTTATTTTAGGAAGAGAATTAAATGTTGCTGTTTTTGGAGATAAAAAACCGGTTGTCCTTCCAATTAGTGAAATAGACTTTTCGAGAATGCCAAGTAATCTTCATCCAATTGTTAGCTACCAGGCTAAATGGGATCCACTTCACGAAGCATATCATAAAACTGTTCCGGTTTGCCCTGCAAATTTGGATGACGACATTCGTGCCGAAGCCGAGAAGATGGCTCTTCAATGTGTTAAAGCCGTCGGCGTTCGAGATTATTCCAGAGTGGATATGCGTCTTAGCAAAGAAGACAATAAACTGTATGTACTTGAGGTTAATCCAAATCCAGATTTACAGGTTGGTGCGGGATTTATGCGCAGCGCAAAACATGCAGGTTATACTTATAGAAAAATGCTGAAGATGATAGTAGATTTAGCTTATCAGAGAAAGGTTAGTGGTAAGTAGCTAGTAGTTTGTAGCCTTTGGTAGTAAAATGCTATGCTTAATAGAATGTTTTTACAACTAACAACTTACGACCAACAATACACAAATACTTACGATTCTATTCCTCTTCGCGAAGCTACGCCAATTTGGTAATAATGTTTTATCTCTTTCATTTCTGTAACCAAATCTGCCCGCTCTATAAATTCCTGGGGGCAATACCTTCCTGTTAATATCAATTCTACATTTAAAGGTTTTTGGTTAAAAAAGGGAAGAACATCTTCAACGGATATTAATCCAAAATAGATTGACACAAAAACTTCGTCGAGCACAATAATATTGTAATTGCCGCTTAACATTTTTTTCATTGCTTCTTCAAGAGCAAGTTTAGCTTTTTCAATTTCTAATTGGGGAGCCTTTTCTTTACGGAATACCCAATCGTCTTTTCCAATCTTTACAACCTCAATTAAATCTTCGAACCTCTTTAGACTTTCAATTTCGTTATAAGCAAAATCCTTCATCATCATCAAGTAATATGTTTTTAATCCATATCCGGCGGAACGAATAACCTGCCCAATTGCGGCTGTGCTTTTTCCTTTACCGTTTCCGGTATAAATTTGAATGTACCCCTTTTTAAATTCGCTCATCCCTTTTTACTTTTTCCCTTTTTCTTTTTTCTACTAACTCTAATATCTTCTTCTTTTTATCATACTCCAAACTATGCCATTGAACAATTTCTTCGATTGTTCTAAAACATCCTCGGCACAACTTAGAATTTGATTCTATAAAACAATCACTGTTGCATGGCGAGAGGGTAAAAGATCCTACCATTTACTAATCTTTCATTTGGTTTTATAATGGGGCTAAATAATCTGTTCAAAAGATAGCCTGCCTTTTTTAAAAAGGCAAACCAAAACAAATCTATTCCGGTAGGATTCAATTGTTTTTTAGCTGTTTTTCATTCACATTTAATGGCAATGAATGGTTATTGAATTACAATGAACGTCTTAGCAAGTTCTTTATAAAATTAATTACTTATCTGTTTTGGTTTGGCAGCTACCAGATGAGCATGAAGGGCAAGTATTAAAAACTCCAGTGAGTAATGGAAACAAACCAATTACCCACCAATCGGCTTTGAATATTAATCCCCCAATAATTATTAAAGCTCCTAAGGCAATTCTAATTTTTCTGTTTGTATCAAGATTTTTTAACATAAGTTTTCAATTCACTGCTGCTGCAGCCAATTCCTTTTTAATATTGTTAACAAATTCACTTGCGCTTAAAGCGGCAATTGTTCCATCGGCAACGGCAGTGGTAACCTGGCGGTATCGCTTGGCGTTTGAATCCCCGGCGGCAAAAACACCCGGAATATTTGTGCTCATATTTTTATCTACAATTATTTCCTTGTAGTCATTCAAAGCAATTGCCGAAGAAATGTTTTCGGTGTTAGGAACGTATCCTATAAAAATAAACACACCGTTTATATTCATCTCGGTCAGTTCATGCGTATCTTGGTTTTGTATAATTACCTTTTGCAGACTTTCATCACCAATAAATTCAACTATCTTCGATTCCATTACAAAATTAATTTTAGAATTATTTTTGGCTTCATCAATATAGTGCTCTAAGGCCTGGAATTGATTGAACTGATGTACAATTGTAACCTTGGATGCATATTTTGTTAATGATACGGCTTCTTCTAAAGCGGAATTGCCACCGCCTACAACAATAATTTCTTTGTCCTGAAAAAAATCTCCGTCGCATGTAGCGCAGTACGAAATTCCTTTCCCCTTAAATTTATCTTCTCCCGGAACACCAAGAGTTCTGCTTTTACCCCCTGTTGCAATAATTATTGAATGGGCCGTGTAGACATCTTTTCCATTTACTTCCACGGATTTAATTGCGCCTTCAATATTCATATTGGTTATCTTAATATTGGACTTGATAACCGCGCCAAAATTTTGAGCCTGCGCTTTCATATTTCGGGCAAGCTGATATCCGCTAATGTTTTCAATACCGGGATAGTTGGCAATTTGGTGAGTAAGAACCATTTGGCCGCCAACGGTACCCTCGTTTAAAATAAGTGTGCTAACCTTAGCCCGCGATAAATATATTGCCGAGGTTAATCCCGCGGCACCACCCCCAATTACAATTACATCATAATGATTTTCCAATTCTTCCTCAATTTTATATAAAAGCTCTCTCTAAAAAAACATTATGCAAATGCTAACGATAAAATATACCTCGGAGGAAATTTTTTATCTTTATGTTTAATTAAGAGAGAGCCCTTTAAATTTTATTTTACAAATTTCTCATCTAATATTGCCGTTACTTGATCTCTGTTTTGAATGCTGCTTGTTGCTTTAACAACTTTACCATTCTTATAATAAACCACAAAAGGCAAGCCCTGAAATCCACGGCACTCATCTAAATTGCGAATTACTTTTGCATCGGCGCTATCAAATTCCATATCTGCGAACTTTACATTTTTGTATTCACCTTCCAACTCTTCCATTACTTCGTAAACGGGAATGCACATTGGTCCCATTCTTCCGCAGCAGATCATAACGTTTTCATTCTCCTGTAAAAGTTTAGAATGTTCCTGAACAGACAATACATGAGTAAGATTTGTGTTAAGCATTTTACATCTCCTTATTTTTAATTACTAATATGATGATTAAAACATAGGAAGGATTCAGCAAATGTTTTCGACATGTATGGCGAGCCATTCGACATAAATAACAATTCTTTTAATGCTGTAAAAAAATAAACGAGGAATTTGAATGAATAATGGATATAAATAAGCTGGCACAATCTTTATATAATGAATAGCGAAACGTTATTAAACAATAAACAAAAGGAGAAGTAAAATGAAAACAACATCAATCTTTGCAATAGCTATTCTAGCAGTAGTTTTGTTTGCATCTAATGCAAACGCACAATCAACCGGTAACGGAAACGGCAAGGGAGTAAAAACAAGTTGGGTCGAAAAAAACGGTGACGGCATTTGCGATAATGTTGGCACACCAGCTCAAGGCAGCGGAAGAACCGGTAAAGGTTATGGTAAAAAAGATGGAACCGGAAACCCAGTTAGACCTCAAGATGGTACCGGTTACGGTAAAAAAGGTGGAAACGCCACTGCAACAGGAGTTCACGATGGTACTGGTCCTGGCGCAACAGGAACATCTGGCGGACGCGGATACAGAGGCGGAAACAAATAAGCAATAATTCAATTCGAGAAGACATGAATGAAATGTCTTCTCTTTTTTTATTTTAAATAACCTGGAGACAAAATGAAAATAGCAAAAATATTAACGCTGATAGCTGCTCTTGCAATATCTTCGGCATTTGCGGCTTGTTCCGAAAACGCAATTGTAGATCCTATGGATAATAATTCTACGGAACTATCATTGAGTGAAATTTCGGCAACAGTTAGTAATTCAACATACGATATTCCTACACAAGAAGTTGCAAAAGGTTTACAATTTATGCGTGAAGAGGAAAAACTTGCACGAGATGTTTACAAAGAAATGTATGCAAAGTATTCGCTTCGTCCATTCTTAAATATTTCCAACAGCGAGCAGATACATATGAACGCAATTAAGACTTTGCTAGTTAAGTATAACATAGAAGATCCGGTTAGTATAGATAAACCGGGAGTTTTTAAGGATAAAGTTTTGCAGGATCTTTAAATACTCTTATTAAAAATGGAAGTGCTAGCAACATTGAAGCATTAAAAGCAGGCGCTACAATTGAAGAACTTGATATACTTGACCTTGATAAGAGAATAAAAGAACTGGTGAATAACGACGACATTAAATTTGTTTACAACAATCTTAAAAGGGCATCGGGATTTCACCTAAAATCGTTTGTCCTTAATCTAAAATTTTTAGGAGTAACCTACGTTCCTCAATATTTGGATAAGGATACTTATCAAAAGCTCATTCAATAATAAAAAAGCTGTCCTTAAACATAGGGACAGCTTTTTTTTTGCATTCTAAATCTTCTAGTCTTAGCAACAAATCTAAAATTACAATTTAGGGATGGAAAGTTTTTCCACTTCTTTGAAGGTTTTATTGTTGTTTAATTTTATTACTCTCAAGAGGAGTGAATCTTTATCTGTCTCAATTTCCACAAAGTGAAAAAAACGAATTGAAGGACCATTAAATTGGTCGTCAAATTCCCTGGTCTCTTTGTCTATGTTTAGCTTTTGTCTTGGTCCACCGCCGCCACCGCTAACAATAAAAATCTTTCCATTTTTAACAAAACGCTCGTAGCTATGGCAATGTCCGCTAAAGAATAGTTTACTTTTACTGCTGTTTATAAATGGCTTAGCGTAATCCCGCTCTACAATTTTATTTGGGCTTACAATTTTACTATTGGTAAATGGAGGGTGATGGCTTGCAACAATAATTACTTTAATGGAATCGTTATTCTCCATTTTACTTAGCTGATCTAAATACCAGGAGCGCTGTTCTGTAGTATCTTTAGCGGAAAGATCTCCAAAGTTACTGTTGATTAATACAAAGCCAATTTCGTTGTGTATAAAGCTGTACCATTTTTTGTTAGCCACATTGGGAAAGTGTTTGTTGAAATTAGAATATAAATCGCTATCAGAACCAAAGTACTCGTGATTTCCATAAATGGGATAAAATGTAATTCCTTTTTGCTTAACAGGTTTGCTGTCTGTTTCAAAATCTTTCCATGCTCTTTTGCTCGATCCGTCTTTTGTTATATCTCCCAGATGAAGAATGAAGGAGGGATTTCGAGTAGCAATTTCTTTGAAAAGAAGTTTGGTTTTGTCTTCATTGTGTTCGTTCCAGTAATCCCAGTAAAGACTTTCCCAAAAACCAATATGTTGGGTATCTCCAATGATAATAAATTTACTTTTATTAGCATGTTCTTGGCAAACAAATGGGGATGGTAGAAGGAGAAGAAAAAGAATAATCCACCGCACTAGAGTAGCTTTATTTTTTACATATATATTTATCAAAAGAATCACCAAATAAAAATTGAGTACTTGCTCTTTAGCTGCACGGTTGCAACTGTTGTTTCGGGAGTAGAAAAGGAATAGTATTTAAATTCACAGCCTATGCTTATTCTTTTGCTTATAGGCAAGCTGTAGCCAACGCCATACATCTTTGATGAAGTTATAATTGTACTTTCGGATACATCATCAAATGCATTTATCTTAGAAGATAATAATGCGGCACCCAATCCAAGCATAAGCTCCAGTTTCCAAATCTTCATATTGAAATAAAGCATCAAAGGATAGGCATTCAACGAATTAGATCTTTTTGTTAATCCAAAATCTGTTTGAATGTTCTCTTCTTTAGAATGAGCCAGGTGAAGAAATCCTCCTTCAATACCAATGCTTAAAAGCTTTTCCGGTTCCCACATTAAACGGAACGCACCGGTAAAACCAATTATGTTTAAGTCATCTTCATCATAAACACTTATGGTAGTAATAGAAGTTCCAGAGAGCAGTTCAGCCGATATTTTATGAAATGAGTTTTCCTGCCCTAGAATTAAGACGGATGTGTTTAGTAGAATAAATAGGAGCAGAAATGTTCTCAACTAGTTGCCTCTCATATAATGCTCGAAAGCAACTGCGCTGGGATAGTTCGACAATATTCCATCGTAATAATCTGTTCTAATAAAGTCTTTTATGAACTGAGGAATATCCAAAGTCCAGACAAACACTTTTCTTTTTTCGGCTTGCATGCTGGTTATTTGCTGCTTTGCAATTCCATCAGTCCATCGGGGAGCCCAAACTTTCGAGTCGGCTTTTCGAACCAATGATAAATCAAGTTCGCATAGAGAGGGATAATTTTCTTTACCAGCCAAATTTATATACTCGGCCAAAACCTCTTCGGTTGGCAGTCCCATTAAAATTGTTAAATCTCTGTTTGAGCTTTTAGCCAGCTCGGAATACTTTTTTTGAATTGAAGCAATTACAGAAACAGCGTTGGCATATTTAACGTCCAGCCAAACAAGCTTAATAGAGCTCTTATTTAATATTACATCAAGAGCTTCTTCGAGTGTAGGAATAACTTCATCGTTTATAAGCTTTCCGAATGTTCTAATTTGCTTAAAAGAAAAACTGGAAACGCTTCCAATTAGATAATTGCCTTTTACCAAACGGGGGGTGAACTCTTCGTCGTGAAATAAAATTGGGATGTTATCTTTAGTAAGCTGAATATCAATTTCAACAGCGTTAGCTCCAAAGTATTCGGCCAATTGAAGAATTTCCAAACTGTTCTCCGAGGCTTGCAGTCTATCCGAGTTTCTTCCTCCACCGCGATGCGCAATAACATAAAATTCTTTTTCCTCATTTAAAGGCTTAACATATTCAAGACGAATTGGATAACCATTGGAAGAAGTTTCGCTATTGTAAGAGCCTTTTATAACAATACCCAAGTTTTTAGAATTGCCAGCCAAAAGAAGAGAGCCTCCTTCTTTCTTATCTATTTGCAAAACTGCTTTGCCAATATTTTTATCCTGACTGAAGCGCCAGAATCCTTCGAAATAAAAAGTGGAATCCTTCTCTCCGGAGTTCATTACAAAGTAGGAGGAGTTTCTTTCACAAAAAATTGAAAGATGATTTCTAACCATTTTTACTACCGCATAATCTCCAAAATTGCTATTACCCTCCACAACTTTATAGATTCCATTAACCAACGGTTGAACAGAATTAGGAATTGAATTTTTGTCTTGCAGAATACCGCCTTCATCAATTGGCTCTACAAGTCCCGGTTTTATGTTGCACGAAGCAATCATAGAAATAACAATGGTTGTTGTTAGTAACAATATGATTTTACGGTAAATCAAAATATAAATCCAGCAAAAAATTCGGGATAAAATGTGTACTGGTCGAATGTGGTAAAAGAGATCCAAGATTTATAAAAGAATTTTGTGTAGTAAGCTCTAAATCCTAAAGCAAAATTATTACTCCCCCAAAGAGGCTGCTCTACAGCTAACGAGAATGTGAAACCAACAAACTTAGGCTCATCATTTTTGTAGCTTAGTCTTTTCATATAGGTATTCTGAGATTTTATATTAGCCTCGGCTTTTAAGCTTAGAAAAAATTCATCAAAGTTGTATCCAATAGAAGCAAAAGGGGAATAGCCCCAACCTAAAACAGAAACATCAAATCCGTCGCTGTTAAAAAAGCCATACCAAAATAAAAATTCGCTGCCAGCACTAAACGAAAACTTGCTTACCGAAAAAGAATAAAGGGGAGAAAGGGTTAATTGGTTGGTAATTATATTTGAGTGCAAATCTGCTTTAGCGCTAAAATTATAGGGAAGACCATAACTCATCTTAAGCTCTATCATGGGAACTTGGTCGAAAACATCTTCAACAATCTTGGTTGGTAATTGCGCCATTGAAAGACCGGTAAAAAAATTAAACTCCCCATTCGATCGTTCTTTTGGAAAGAAGAAGTACTTATTATCCAGCGGCTCCACCGGCTGGGCAATTATTCCAATTTGCAATAGGAAGAAAAGAAAGAAGAAGATTAAAAAGTTTTTCATTCGCAAATAAATGTTGAGTATTTGATTCTCAATATAAAATTTCCCTTCCTAAAATTAGAATATTTTACAGAAGCAGTTAAAACAAGCATCTTAAATTTATAAAAGCAAGGAGTATTCTACATTATCAACTTGCACCTATAAGTAAAGGATAGTTCTAATAATCTAATTTGGGTTTTAATATCTACCCGGTGTTTAGATAGCTTTTCTTCCTAAGTTATTAACTTACCCATTCTTAATCAGAAGTATCATATTATATTATAACTATTGCAATTCCAATGTGCATTCAACATTTATAATTGACCGCTTTATTACTAGCCGGGTTATTATAATTGTTCTATCCCATTATGCTTTCGAGTTTTTTACCTTATCAATAATGTATTTAATTATTGCTTTAGTGCCAGCAAAATAAAGCAATATTCCAAATAGTATAAATAAAATTGCTAATACGAATGCAATTTTATTTTGAGTGGATTGAGGTAAAAGCCGTGCAATTCTTTGAGCTGTTGTAAATCCGGTAGAATGGGACTCGCCTTCGGGGGCAGTCATAGTTGCCCAAATAATTAACAAGCCAAAAAATATTGAAACTGTTCCAATTCCAAAAGAAAGATAAAATCCCTCCCTATCAAACTTTATTTGAAATTTCTTTTTCCCCTTTTTATTGCTGCTTCTCTTTAAATTATTTTTAGGATTGTTGGGTAAGTTGCTGTTTACGGAATTGTTGTTATTTATTTCCACGATAATTCTCCTATAATTCTCAAAGAAGATAAATAGGTGAAAACAAAATCTGTTTTTATGCAAACTATTTTATTTTTGTAAAACATACAATAAAAATTCTTGGTCTGCACTTAATTGTATGTGAATTACCTATTTACATTCAAAAGTAAAAATCAAAAAAGGATGGTTATCCTAAAAAGATATTTCTATTTTACTTCGAAACTATAATTACAACTTTTGCATTAAGTTATGAGGAATGGAGTCGTACAGATTCATGAAACAAAATTGATTTACGAGCGACTAATAAGACAGAATGGCTTTAATAAATAGCTTTCAATATTACTTAGCGCATTTGAATTAATAAATATGTTAAATTATACATGCAGAGTATTGATAATAGATTAAATTCTGGAAGCAAATTGAAAAGCGAAAATGAGTTGACCGGTGATTTGAAGTATGAGCTTCTGAAAGAAATTTCTTTTAAGATGAGGGATACCTTTGATCTTGATAAGATTCTAGACCATATAATTGACACATTAAAAAAAATAGTAAACTACGATGCAGCTGGAATTTTTGTGCTGAATCAGGATTACTTAACATATCCACATCATACAGCAAAGCAGGCAATAGCAGGAATTGTCCGGAAAGGCTATGATCAAAATACTCCTGTAGAATCTGATGAAATGCTTATGCATGGAAAGGGATTAGTGGGGCATGTAATAAAAACAGGAAAGAGTATCATTGTTCCCGATGTTCGAGATTCCTCTGATTATGTTGAAGCAAGAAAAGAAACCCGCTCCGAAATTGCAGTCCCAATTTTTATAGATGGAAAATCTATTGGAGCGTTAAATCTTGAGAGTGATGAAGTTGGATGCTATTCCGAAAAGGATTTGAAAGTACTTAACTTTTTTGCTTATGCATCCTCAATATCAATTGAAAAGGCAATTCTTCATTCACGGCTGCTAAAAAATAAAGTTATGGAAAGCCAACTTAAAGTAGCAAAGGAAATTCAAGCCGGTTTGCTTCCCAAGAATCCTCCCGAAACTAAAGATTACGACATTGCAGGAAGCTGCATTACAACATATGATATTGGGGGAGATTATTACGATTATATTCAGTTAAGTAAAAATAAAATTGGAATTGTTGTTGCGGATATTTCGGGGCATGGAATACCGGCCGCATTAATCATGACCGCATTCAGAGCGCTTATAAGATCGCATGCAAAAAGCATATTTTATCCCTCCGGATTGGTTTCTTTGCTGGACTCCCAAATTTCCGAATTCATCAGGAAGAGAGATTTTATAACTCTATTCTATGGAATTCTGGATATTAACGATCATACATTTTCCTATACAAACTGTGGACACAATGCGCCAATACTTTATCGCGCTAGCGGCCATATTGAAACTCTGGAGGAGCGAGGACCATCATTAAATATTGTATCTAATGCCCGCTACGTTACTTCCCAAATCACTCTTAATCCAGGAGACCAGTTATGCATTTATACCGATGGGCTTGTTGAATGTTTTAATAAGAGTTTAGTAGAGTTTGGAATGGAAAAATTAATTGCTCTTAACAATCCCTCCTTAGAAAAAAGCTCGGAAGAGACTATTGATAAAATTATTGAGACCGCCAAAGAGTTTCATCAATCGGACTACTTTGATGATGATATAACAATTGTGATAATTAAAAGAAAAGTAAGCTAGATTTTTCTGGCCACATTCGTATTATTGTCCCGCATCAATTGGTTTTTAAAAAAATATGAACCATTATAATTTTTAAAGCGTTCATTAATAAAACAGAAAGGTATTCTATGCAATCGTCTGCTAAAACAGTTAAAGAATATATTGCGGAACTTCCGGATGATAGAAAAAAAGTAATTTCAAAACTAAGAGATTCCGTTCACAAGAATCTTCCCAAAGGATTCTCCGAAATAATGGCTTACGGAATGATTAGTTATGTTGTTCCTCATTCACTTTATCCGGATGGATATCATTGCGATCCTAAACAGCCTCTTCCTTTTATGAGTATAGCCTCACAAAAAAATCATATTGCTCTTTATCATATGGGAATTTACTGCGATAAAAAACTATTTAAATGGTTCGTAAAAGAGTATCCAAAACATTCAAAAGCCAAAATGGATTTGGGAAAAAGCTGTCTTAGATTCAAAAAATTTGATGATATTCCTTACAGTCTAATTGAAGTGTTATCAAAAAAGGTTTCGCCAAATGAATGGATAAGTCTATATGAAAAGGTAATAAAGAAGTAAATAAAATAATTATTATGAATATCAATCTTCAACAAATATGCTATTGTTGGGAGATATATTTTTTTACATCAAATTTTTTTGCGCAACCATTGGCATTCATATAGCGCACTTTTCCATAAACAGGACGCTCGAACCATGCCCTGTCGTGAACTCCTCCTATGGACCAGGCAATTCCTGTATAACCATTAGGATCGCGTCCATCTAATTCATATTTGTCGTTTAAGTATATTGCTGTTTGCATTGCCTCTTCCGGAGATTTACTCCATTCAAGAATTTTCTTAGCCCAATACATTCTCATGTAACCATGCATCTTTCCTTTAACAACAAGTTCCCTCTGAGCGGCATTCCATAAAGGGTCGTGTATTTTAGCTAATTCAAATTCTTCCAAAGTATAAACAAAATCTCTTTTATCTTTTCTGTGAATATTTAGTGAAGTTTTAGCCCAATCGTGAAAGCCATCGAACGAATCGTAGTTAGTATTGTAATAACAAAAATTGTCCGCCAGTTCCCGCCGAACAATCATCTCCTCTAAAAACGATTTTTGCGATTCCACAAATTCTGTAAATGGCTGCAACACTAAAGCAACACGCTGAGGGGCAATATGTCCAAAATGAAAGTAGGGGGAAAGATTTGAAACTCCATTAATGGTTGGGTCATTTCTATCAGATGAATAAGCAGAAAGTTTATTATTGATAAAATTCTCCAGCACACTATTGGCGGCAGTTTCGCCAGGTATAAGCCATTTAATTTCGGGCACATCAAAATTAATTTTGAGTGAGTTACGTATTCCTTGCCAATCGGCCTTATCAGATTCCCCACTAGTGTTTTCCATCTTTTTCACTTTGGGAAACTCATCCAAAAATTCGGGCAGAAGCTTTTGGATTTTTGGACGTATTGTATAGGCTGCAAATTCTAATTTGTTGCTTGCAAAAAGGCATGGAACAATATTATGAGCATCTACTTCGTGGAAAGGAATCGAAATATTTTTTGCCACTTCTCTTTTCCAGATTCTAGCAATTTTTAATGGATTGAAATCTGTAACAAGCAACGAAGCATTTTTATCAATTATGAATTTAGGAATTGAATCTGATACACTACCGGTTAAAAGAAAAAAGGGAATATTATACTTTGATAAAGTCTGCTCAACTTCTTGCAGTCCTTTAATCATAAAATCGTATTGGCGAATTGTAGCATCCAGAAAATTTGGGACAATGTTAAAAACAATGTAAAGAGGAACATTGCTTTCAATAGCTTTTTCCTGGGCATAAATTAAAGCCCAATTATCATGCACACGCTGATCCCGCTGCATCCAGTATACAATTGCACCGGATTTAATTTCCCCTTCTTGTAATATCCTTAATCTATTGATGTTCATGTAGAAACATAGTGAAAAGTAAATTCAGTTAGTCAGATAAAAATGAGAATCATTTATAGCTACTTCAATGCAAAAATTTATTTGCCAAGTTTTTCAATTACTTCAAACTCCTCTTTTGTAATAGGCATAACAGATAATCTGTTCCCTCGCTGCAGCAATTGCATTTTCTGAAGTTTCTTGTTTTCTCTTAACATTGAAAGTGGAACAAAGGTGCTGAATTTTTTTGTTAGTTTAACATCAACCATCATCCAGGCGGGGGAGTCCTTTTTACTCTTCGGGTCGTAATGAGGACTTTCCGGATCGAAAGCGGTGAAATCTGGGTATGCTTCTTTAACAATTTCGCAAATTCCAGCGGCACCTGGAGGTTCGGAATTACTGTGATAAAAAATTACCTTATCGCCAAGCTTCATTTCGTCACGAATAAAATTGCGAGCCTGATAGTTCCTAACACCATCCCAGTAAGTAGTTTGTTTTTTCTCTTTTGCCAAATCATCAACCGAAAAGCATTTAGGTTCGGTTTTCATTAACCAGTATTTCATAATTATTAATCCTCTATTATATCTGGAACATATTTGGATGATTATTTATTTCTCTATTATCTCTTTCATAAGATTCAAAACCATTTCCCAGTTTTTGTGGGAATGATCCCGCTGCTCTTGTGAAGCAAATCCATTTTGTGTTAAAGTTAATTCGGTGGAATCCTCTTTATCATCAATTTTAAAAGTGATAGTAGAATAATTCTCAAGCTTGTCTTCTGTATTTGAAAAGGAACTCCAATAATTATACTGGAACAATTGATTGGGCACAAATTCAAGAATAGTTCCTTTATCTTTATATCCCTGTCCAAGGTATTCACCTTGAAAAACAATGGAGCTTCCTACTTTCCATTCCGAAATTGTTTCTGTGCCGAAGAGGTATTTTTTAATTATCTCCGGATTTACCAATGCATCCCAAACTTTTTCTTTGTTTGCTCTTATAGTTATTGTTCTTTTTACGGTTAAATCATTTTGCATAACGCTCCTATTACCGGATTAATATGATGACAATAATTTATTCAAATTTACCAACAGATTAAGTGCCTAGCAAATAGAATATGGAATTAGTTGATTAAACGGTTTTCTAAAGGGAATACTCTTAGTTTAGAAATTAGGCAGAAGTGATAATCTTGTTTTGTTGTGAAGTTTCTATTACCAATAATTCTTAATGACAGCCCGTGTTGTTTTTAGATAAATCGCACCCGGTACAACCGCCGCAGCTGCTTTTGCTTTTTTTTACTCGTAAGCTCTTTACAAAAGAAAAGATAACGTAGCTAACCGTAAATAAAATTATTGCTATCACCATATATTCTTGATTCATAATATCCCTTTAGCTAAAATAAGTTTGCAACAGTGGTAAAAGAAAAAGCCACAAGCCATGCAAGAACTGTTGTGTAAACCATTGTAAAAGTAGCCCATTTCCAGTTTGCTTCTTTTTTTATTGCCGCAATAACGGCAATGCATGGAAAATATAATAATATAAAAAGCATTAAAGAGTAAGCTACAATTGGAGAAAATACTTTTTGCCCAACTTTAGATCCGCTTGTAAAAACCTGCTCTTGAAGCTTTGTTTTCAAATTTGCCGAGGTTTCATCGGCATGTAAATCTGATTGATATAAAACTCCCATTGAACCAACAACAATTTCTTTAGCTGCTAGACCAGTAATAATACTAACGCCAATTTTCCAGTCCCAGCCAAGTGGTTCAATAACCGGAACAATAAAATGTCCTAGCTGCCCTATGTAAGATTTTTCCATTCTTTCGCTTTCTTTATCAAGCTCTATTTGGGCCAAACTAATTTCTTTTTGGTCTTGGGGAATAGAAGAATTATTTATAACAACAGCGGAAAGCTTATCGTAATCTTTTGAAAATTTCACATCACGAGGATAATGCCCCAGTGCCCAAATTAAAATTGATGCGGTGAGAATAACTGTTCCCATCTTTGTTAAATACTGAACACTTTTATTCCACATATGAACTAAAGTATTGCGCAGGGTTGGAATTCTATATGGTGGAAGTTCCATAACAAATGGAACATCCTGTTTTGCAAAAAATATTTTTTTGAAAAGGAGAGCAACCAAAATTGCCAGCACTATTCCAATAAGGTAAATGGATAAAAGAATTAATCCCTGGTTCGATGGAAAGAATGCGGAAATTAAAAGTACATAAACCGGCAAGCGCGCGCTGCAAGACATTAAAGGAAGAATAAGCATTGTTAAAATGCGGTCTTTTCGGTTCTCTAATGTTCGTGTAGCCATTACCGCCGGAACGTTGCATCCAAATCCCATAATCAATGGAATAAAAGATTTTCCATGAAGACCAATCTTGTGCATCAGTTTATCCATTATAAAAGCGGCGCGGGCCATATAACCGGTATCTTCCATAAGTGATATGCAGAAGAAGAGAATTAAAATGTTGGGAAGAAATACTATTACTCCACCAACTCCTCCAATAATACCGTCTACCAGTAAATTGCGAAGCGGACCAGAAGGCAATGTATTTTCAATAAAAGAGCCAAAATGACTTACCAACGAATCAATCCACTCCATTGGATAACTGCCAAGCGAGAATGTTAATTGAAACATGAGCCATAAAAAGAAAATAAATACCGGAAAGCCTAAATATTTACTTGTCATAAGAATATCTATAGAATGACTCATTTGGTTTTTGGTAACCGGCTGTTGAAGGAAAGTTTCTTTTAATACTCCATTAATAAAACCATATTTAGCATCGGCAATTATTGTTTCGCTTTTCTCTTTATATTCTTTTTCTAAAATGGAAATTTCTTTTTTCGCAAGGCTTAGCAGTTCACTTGTGTTGGGGAATTTTTCTATTTGACCTATAAAAGAATTATCGTGCTCAATAAGTTTTAATGCGGCGTATCTTGGAAAATATAAATCGCAAATCTGCTCATTCTTTACAATAATAGTTTTTAAACGCTCTACGGATTCTTCTATGTTTACGCCATAATTAATGTGTACATATCGGGCATCTTCGTCGCTGCTTTCATAAACATCAATTACTTTTGTTAAAAGGTCTTTAATTCCTTCCCCTTTAGAAGCGCAAGTGGGAACAATGGGAATTCCAATAATTTTACTAAGGTCTTTGTAATTAAGCTTGTCTCCCTTCTTTTCAAGCTCGTCGTACATATTAAGTGCTATAACCACTTTAATGTTCATATCCATCAGCTGGGAGGTAAGAAACAAATTTCTCTCCAAGTTGGATGAATCTATTACATTAATAACAACATCGGGCATCTTTTCTGCAATGTGAGTTCTAACAAATAATTCTTCGGGAGAGTATTCCGAAATTGAATAGGTACCAGGCAAATCTGTAATGTTAATCTTATAGCCATTATGATTAATATGAGCTTCTTTTGTATCTACCGTTACTCCACCATAATTGCCAACACGCTCATGCTTTCCGGTTGCGTAATTGAATAGTGTGGTCTTGCCACTATTTGGGTTTCCAACAAGCGCAATATTAATTGTATGACTCTTCTCTTCAACGGCTCTCTTTATGTAATCGTCTGTTATTGTTCCGCTAAATGAATTATTGGAATTCTCTTTAAAATTTTCGAAAGGAACAACTTCAATTAGTTTAGCTTCGCTTCTTCGTAAAGAAACCCTAAAGCCAAGTATTTCATATTCAATTGGATCTTGAAGGGGAGCGTTTTTAATTACTTTAACAGACTTTCCTTTAACAAAACCCATTTCGGTAATTCGTTTTCTAAAAGCGCCATGTCCAATAATTTTGGTAATTATTCCAATTTCGTTATTAACCATGTCCGACAAGTATGTTGTGTCAATTGCTTCTCTGTACATTTACAATCCCTAAAAAATTATTCCAAAGCGTATAAGTGCGCCTAATGCGTTATCTAAATTATTTGATGAACCAGCCGGATTAATTATATACTGAACATCGGGCTGAATAAAAAGGTTTTGTGTTAGATGAGTTTTATAAAACACTTCAATAGTAGTTTCGTTTTTTATTGTGCTGCTGTTAAAACCGGCATGAGCAAATGCGGCGCCAAATAAATCATTTCCATCGTTGTTAAATACTCCGGAGCAGCTAATACCACCTCCAATATAATAATTATGAAGGTTAATTTTGGAGGGACTTAAAGCAATTTGAGCGAACAATCCCAAAGTACTATTTCCTCTTTCCATTACAGTTTGATTTCCTAGTAAATAAAATCCGTAATTCTTTTCAAAAACAGATTCATCGCCGGCTGCATTTTGATTGACAGATTGTAAGTGGGAGTGGTAATAAACCCCCGCTTTATAAGTACCTGGCAAGCTATTAATTGTTGTAGAATATTGAGCCTCTGTAATAGATAACAATCCATCATTTTCATGAAGCCGCCAGTTAATATTATGCTCGTTCGAAGAAAAATCTTCGGGAAGTCCGTCGAACAGAGCAGTTTGCAGAACCAGTAATTCATTGACTGAATATTTTAATGATATTCCCAAAGCCGTTAAAGGAAAAATTGGAGCCGGAACATTATCCGATATTAAAGAAGGAATTCCGAATGAGCTGTTTATAAATTGGGAAGAGTATTCATTTGTTAAGAATTCCACATTAAGATCTTGAAGCCCAACTGTAATTTCAAAAGAATTGAAAGAGTGTTTATACCAAAGCTCATGCATGTATGTATGATTTCCAGCTTCGATGTTGGAAGCAACTTGAAAATCTCCAAACAATTCCGATGATGGTGTTTTACCATGAGTAGATGCGCCATGAATTGAAAATTGTCCGCCAGACCAAAGTGACATGTCTTCAGTTTTGAAACTTAATTTTATGTTTGCTATTCCCAAGTATACAGAACCCTTTTTAATTCCCCCTCTAAAGTTGTTTGCAAATTCTCCGGTATATGAAGATTCGGTAGTAAAAATATTTTTTTTACTAAAGGACAAACTTGTATCTATAATAGTATTGCTATTTATCACAGAAAAACTTTGCTGACTATTTATATTATTTGTGTTACATAAGAGTAACGCAATAACCACTAGCATTAGTTTCATTCTTACTCATCCAACCAGTTTTGATGTTTTGCTGGGGTAAAATTAAAAGGGGAGTGTAAAGTCTTCAATAGCTATAAAAGGGGAATTTAGCCCTTCATATCACTACTAATAGGGATCAATTTGCCTGTTATTTCAAATAATCTTCTATTTGCACAATTTTGTTGGAAATGGCATAAATTGTTAATCCGGACTGACTTTTAATTCCGGTTTTTAAAGAGATATTTTTTCGGTGGCTTACTACGGTATGGGTGCTAATAAAAAGCTTATCTGCAATTTCTTTATTCGACAAACCGGCAATTATAAGTTTTAGAACTTCAACTTCGCGGGACGAAAGCTGTTCCTGTTCGTCTGTTTGATAGTTTGAATCATTCGATTCGATAAGCTTATTTATCATTTCTAAAATATTTTCGGTTGCATCTGTTATATGAATTGTTTTATCGAACATAGAAAGCATGTGCTGCTCGTAAAAAGTATAAACAAGGCCAATCCAGCATGAGCCTTGGTGGTTCTTTTTAATAGAAGCAAAATCCTTTTCCCTGTTTTGAATTTGGGAAGGATTAATAATAAATACTTCGGCTTTGTCGCTGCTTGTAATCTTATCAATTTCGTAAATACTTTCAAGGCGCAATATTTTTAAATACTGCCCGCTCTTATTAAATATTCCCGAAAGTCCCTCAAAAATTATTTGGGAGGGCTCAAGAATTGCAATATTTATTCTCTTTTTAGTCAACTTAATTCTTTTTCAAACTTTGCAATTAGAGGCATAAGAATTGTTTCTTCAATAAGGCTGTGCACATACAAATGATGCTCCAGTTCAAACAAACTAACAATAATTTTTCGGCGTATAATTCTATCGTTTTGAATTGGGATATGCTTTAGAAGCAATTCCTTTAAATCGTTAAGCTTGTATTCAATATCCGTATGATGATCGCTGTAATCCTTTACCGAAAATTTTTCTTCATTGCTGTTCTTAACATTATAGTTAAGCAATTTATTGAAGTATGGAAACGCAACATTATTTTCGTATGTGAGATGCTCTTTTACTTCTTCGAAATATTCATCAAAAAACTTTCCTATTAGCTTTATTTCGGGGGAGTTGTTTATTAAGTAAAGTTCTTCTATGTAGTTTCTTATCTCGGGGTATTTTTCGTTTTCGTAATAGTTATGAGAGTTTTTTAGAAATATTATTATGCTTGCAAGATCCTCTTTGGTAAAATTTTCAATATCGGCAGTGGTAAATCCGTTGTACATATTAATAAGTGCTAAAAAAATCTCTTTGCGAATATTATTCTCGGTGCACAATTCCAAAACAGTTTTACCATGCACTCTAAATCCAATACCAAAATGCTCCATAAATAGTAGGAGGTAAGGGTTATCAAAAATCAAATCTGCCATTTTCATATCTGCGGTAATATACTTATTCACTGTGCTTTGCATTTCAATATTCCATTGGTTTTGTATTCAATTACTTCTTTAACAAAAAAATAAAAGCATTAATTCAAATTACGGTTCTGTAAATAGGGCTTAAGAAATCTTCCGGTATGCGATCTTTCGTTTGCGGCCAATTCTTCCGGAGTTCCAACGCAAACAATTTCGCCTCCTTTGTCACCGGCTTCGGGACCAAGATCTATTACCCAGTCGGCGCATTTAATAATGTCCAAGTTATGCTCAATAATAACAACAGAATTTTTCTTTTCGATAAGAAGCTGAAAGCATTTAAGCAACTTACCAATATCGTCAAAATGCAATCCGGTTGTAGGCTCGTCAAAAATAAATAGGGTGTGAGCTGTGCTTTTTCGCTGAGCCAAATGATATGCAAGCTTAACGCGCTGAGCCTCGCCGCCGCTTAATGTTGTTGATGGCTGTCCAAGCTTAATATATCCTAATCCAACTTCCGATAAAACACTTAATATATTTACAATTTTTTCGTGATTAACAAAAAATTCCACAGCCTCATCAACTGTCATATCCAATACATCAACAATGTTTTTTCCACGGTAGGTAATTTCGCGAACCTCTTTTTTAAATCTTGTGCTTCCGCAGTCTTCGCATTCCAAATATAAATCTGCAAGGAACTGCATCTCTACGGTGACATAACCTTCTCCTTGGCATGCTTCGCATCTTCCGCCGGGGACGTTAAAAGAAAAGTATCCCGGTTTATAGCCGCGCGCTTTTGCCTGAGGTGTGTTTGCAAATAACTCTCTTATAATTTCGTATCCCTTTACATAGCTTATAGGATTAGAGCGGGATGATTTTCCAATTGCGGACTGATCCACAATTTCAATTTCGTCTATGTAACGGCTCCCCTCAATAGAATCGTACTTACCAATCTTTGGAGGATTGCCTCCGTTCATCTTTACAACACCGCCGTATAGAATATCGTGAACAAGAGTAGATTTACCAGATCCGCTAACTCCGGTAACAACAACTAATTTCTTTAGAGGAAATTCCACGGTTACATTTTTAAGATTATTTTCGCGAGCTCCAATAATTTTAATTGATTGAGTAATCTCGCTGTTCCTCTTAGCCGAAATTGGAATTTGAAGTTTGTTGCTTAAATATTTTCCGGTAAGAGATTTTTCGTTTTGCAATATTTCATCGTAAGTACCGCTTGCAACAATTTGTCCGCCATGAATTCCTGCTTTTGGTCCCATATCAAAAATCAAATCCGATTCATGCATCATTTCAGCGTCATGTTCTACAACCAAAACAGTATTGCCAAGATCGCGCAGAGATTTTAATATGTTAATAAGTTTTGTATTGTCGCGTGGATGTAGCCCTATGCTGGGTTCGTCTAGGACGTAAAGAGTTCCCATCAAGGCACTTCCCAAAGAGGTTGCAAGATTTATTCTTTGCGTTTCGCCGCCGCTTAAAGTGCTGCTTAATCTATCCAAAGATAAATAGCCAAGCCCAACATCATTTAAAAATTGCAGACGCTTCGAAATCTCATCGTAAATTCGTTGCCCAATTGCTTTTTCTGTTTCGGAAAGTTGAAGTATCCTAAAAAATATTTGTGCTCTTTCGATGGACATAGAAACAATATCATGAATTGAATGTTCGTCAACTTTTACTTGAAGAGATTCTCTTCTTAAACGGCTTCCTTTACATGCCGAGCATATTGTGTATCCGCGATATTTACTTAGCATAATGCGAATGCCCATCTTGTAGGTCTTCTCTTCAAGATGTTTGAAAAATCCATTCAATCCATGGAATGTGCTGAATCCTTCCCAAATTAAATTCTTCTGCTCTGCGGTTAAATCTTTAAAAGGAACGGTTAAAGGAATTCTTCCATTGTTTACCTTAACAAGGTCACGTAAGAATTTACTGTTCTTAATAGTTCTCCATGGTGCAATTGCCCCGTCGGCAATACTTAGTGATGGATTGGGGACAATCAAATCAATTTCGTAACCCATTGTTTTGCCAAAACCCTGGCAAACCGGGCAGGCGCCGAATGGATTGTTGAATGAAAAAAATCTGGGCTCCGGTTCCTCATATCTAATATCGCAGCACTCGTAAAACTTTGTAAATATTTTTACTTTGCTTGTATCCGCGTTTATTATAGATAGTCTTCCTTCCCCCTCTTTGAACGCGGCTTCAATCGATTCCGCAAGAGTTTCTCGTACGCTTCCTTTTTTTATCTTGAAGCGGTCAACAACTACGTAAATATTCTTTTTTGTCTTTGGAATTTTTATTTGAGTGTTAAGGTCCAACAATTCTTTACCAGCAAAGATTCTAAAAAATCCTTTCTTGCGTAAAAGATCAAATTCCTCTTGAACTGTTCTTCCTTCGTGTGAATGTATTGGGAATCCAAGGTAAAACTTATCCTCTTCATTCTGTTCTTCAATCCATTGGCTTACGGTTCCAACGGTATCTTTTTGAACAACCTTTCCGCAGCTAAAGCAATAGGTCTTTCCAATCCGGGCAAAGAGCAATCTTAAGTAATCGAAAATTTCGGTGCTTGTACCAACTGTAGAACGGGGATTGCGGCTTCCGGTTTTTTGTTCAATTGCAACTGCAGGAGAAATTCCAAAAATAAAATCCACATCAGGTTTGTTCATCCTCTCTAAAAACTGGCGAGCATAGGAAGACAAACTTTCTACATAACGGCGCTGCCCTTCAGCATAAATTGTATCGAATACAAGGGAAGACTTTCCGCTTCCGCTAACTCCGGTAAACACAACTAATTTGTTTCGGGGAATTTCGAGTGAAACATCTTTAAGATTGTGCTGCCGAGCCCCTTTTACAATTATCTTATTTTCGGAATAAACACTTTTTTTCTTGGGCATTAATATCTTTTCTTATTTGCAAAAAGCAAGTTAATAAATACCTGGCATAACTTTCCAATTTTGTTCTGCTTAATAGATTTAGAATTTGCATTTAGTAGCTAAAATAAGATGAAATGTAATTCTAAAACACAATTGGCTACTGTGTTATGGTTTAATCCTACCCCAAATTTTATTGAATTGGAAAATACCGGCAAAGGTTACAAACGATACTCCCATTATTATAATTATTGCAGAGATTATAAGTTTTAAAGTAATTGGCTCGCCAACAATAATTGATGATAGAGAAGTGGCAATAACCGGCTGAAGGTAGCTGTAAATTGCAACGGAAGAAGATTGTGTATTCTGCAATGCAAAGGTTACTACCAAGTAGGGAATAAACGTTCCGGCAACTAGAACCATTGCCAAAGCCAAATATCCATTCAAAGGAATAGAGGAATAATTAATTGATGTTAAACTGCCCAATGTAAATGGCGCAACAAGACCAAGAGAGAAAATGAAGACGTATGTAATAACTGTAAAAGAACTATAGATTTTTAACATCTTTTTAGAAATTACAAGGTAAACGGCATAGAAACATGAGTTGGCCATAATAAAAAGATCGCCAACAATATTTTCGTTCAAACGGAACCTGCCAAAATCTATTAAGTAAGCCACTCCGCTAATTGCTATTAGTACTCCAATCACTTTAATCAATTTCAACTCCTCCTTTTTTAGGAGGACAGCAACAATTAATGTGAATATTGGAATTGTTGTTACCAATATTCCCGCGTTAACTGCCGTTGTAATTGAAATTCCGGTAAGATAAAATAATTGATTGCCTGCAACTCCAAAAAATCCGAAAAGGGCAAACCACGCGTAATGTTTTTTCTCTTTTATCTCCTCCCTTTTAAAAAGGAAAAAGATTATGCTGAATAAAACCGCCGTAGAAAACACTCTGAAAAAAACTATGCTCATTGAAGGAAAATAATTTAGAGCAAGTTTTGTAAATGGAGGAAGCGAGCCAAATGTAATTTGAACAATAATTAATGGAAGATGAACACGCCAGAATGTATGTTTATTAAAAATTTCCATTAAACCTTATTTGGCTTTACTCCTATCGAATTTATCTTCCAAATCTTTTAACTCTTTTATCTTTTTGTCCAGTATATCATTCTGCTTTTTTAGGTCGTCCAGTTTGGCATTAATTTCATTTTCATATTCTTCTTTATTCCAATAACCTCTTTCTTCAAAATAAGTTTTGAAAAGCCAGTTATGTTTTAACGCTTCCATGTTTTCGGCTAGACTGGTTGTAGCTTTTTTAGTCTGTTCGCTTGTTTGAACAAAATTATTTATCAAAGTAGTTATTGAATCTGCCATCTTTTTATCGGAAATAATTTTACCTAAAAGTCCCTCTCCTTTATCAACTTTACCAAGAAGATTTTTTACATCTAAAATTACACCGTCAACATTGCTTACAACTGTTTTAAGGCTTCCGCTTGTGGTTACAATAATGTCCGCAATTTCGTCCAAGCGTTTTGTAATCAATGTCATGCTTTTATCTGCCGCTTGAGTAACGCTTACGGCGGAGTTATAAAGTTTATCGTCGTTAACAAGTTTTCCAACCGAACCTTCCCCCTGGTTAATCTTAGAGAATATCTCGGAAAAGTCTTTACTGATAACATTAATGTTATTCATTATGGATTGTGTTTCATCCATAATTGCAGATAGATTAATAGGATTTTTCGAAAGGATGATTCCATTCTCGGTAATTTCGGTAGACTTTTCGGAGCCGGGGCTAATTACAACTATTTTCTTTCCAACAAGTCCTTCCGTTTCAACTGTTGCCCGGCTGTCTAAACGTATAAAGTGTTTTAATTCGGTTTCAATTCTCATTCTTACTTCAACGCGGCCGGTTGTATCTCCACTAAGACTAATATCGCTAACGCTTCCAATATCGTAACCGCTTAAGCGAACCGGGGCACCAATTTTTAATCCTTCAATCTGGTTGAAGTAGGCTCTTATTTCAATAGTTCTGCTAAATAATTTTTCTTTATTACCTAAAAGAAAAATTGAAATAATCATAAACACAGTGCCTAGAAAAATGAAAATGCCAAGACGTGCACCTTCAAGATTTTTAAACATTTGGAACTCCTATTCTTTTATAATTTCGTGACTGAAGAAATTCTTTAAAAATTTATCTTCCGAATCGGTCAATTCTTGAATTGTACCTTCGTAAGCAACTTTAGCATCCCGTAAAAATATTGCGCGGTCGGCAATAATTTTTGCGCAAACTAAATCGTGCGTAACTGCAATTGAAGTCATGTTCAACTTCTTCTGAAGGTTTATAATTAATTCACTTATTTCTTTTGCCGTAATTGGATCGAGGCCCGTAGTCGGTTCATCGTAAAGCATAAGCTCGGGATCTGTAATAATAGAGCGTGCAAGTCCAATTCTTTTTTTCATTCCGCCAGATAATTCCGAAGGCATTTTATCAATTGCTTCTTCCAAAGAAACAAGATCGAGCGTGTAGAGAATTTTATCATCAATTTCTTTTTGGCTTCTCTCGGGAAAATGACGTTTAAGAGGGAATGCAAGATTTTCTCTTACAGTCATTGAATCGTATAGAGCTGCACCCTGAAATAGAAAGCCTATATTTTTTCTAATCTGGTTTAGCTGATTTATTTTCAACAAAGAAATATCCTGACCATTAATAAAAATTTTACCTGCGTCGGGATGCATTAATCCAATAATGCATTTAAGAAGAACGCTTTTACCCTGTCCGCTTCTTCCGAATACAACAAGGTTTTCTCCCCGATGCACATCAATAGTAACATCTTCAAGAACTGTATGATCACCAAAACTTTTGGTAAGATTTTTTATAACTACTAGTTTAGAGTCGGCCATATCCACAAAGATAATTTAACAAGAACCATGTCGAAAATTAAAATCAACAGAGAAGATAAAACAACAGATGTTGTAGAAGCTCTTCCAACACCTTCGGTACCTCCTTCTGCTGTGTAACCTTTATAACATCCTACAATTCCAACAATAAAGCCAAAGACAAAAGTTTTGCCAATGCCGGGAAGAAAATCTCCAAATTGAACTGCCGTTACAACCGCATCTATATAATATTTCAAAGACATATTTTCTACTAAAAGAATTGCAAAGAAAGTACCTGCAAGAGAAATAAAAACTACATATATAGTTAAAAGAGGAAGAATCATTGTTGTTGCAATAACGCGTGTAACAACAAGGTATTTAAAAGGATTTACCGCGCTTACTTCCATTGCATCTATTTGTTCGGTAACACGCATAGAACCCAGTTCGGCTCCAATTCCCGAGCTTACTCTTCCGGCAAAAATTAATGCGGTAATAACCGGTCCTAATTCCCTAATAACCGAAATAGAAACCATAGCTGGAATAAAATCCGTTGCGCCAAAGCGCTGCATAACCGGCTGGCTTTGCATTGTAATTACAAGACCAATTATTAATCCCGTAATACTAACAATTCCAAAAGTCTTAACGCCAAGCTCATCCATATGCTTTTTAATTTCGGCAATTTCGAATGGCTGCTTAAAAAATTGTTTGGCAAATTCAATATTAAATATGGTTAAGCCGGTTATAGTTGCAAAAAAATTATAGATAGTATCTTTTGTTTTTAACTGCCGGCCATACCTATGGTGTGGTAATTTCATTTTTCTAAATATCTCCTAACCGAAAATAGTAAAAGTGGCAATCAATTAATACGAGTAAAACAGTACCGAACAAGTAAATCTAGAAATTTTGAAGGAATTCCTATAAAGAATTGCCGGGATTAGCTAGTGGAATAGATTTTGAATCTTAGTAGTGCTTGTTTGAAAGAAAAATGATGCGTTCTAATTACAAATTTCAAAAACAACAAAAAACCTTATAATGAGGGGTTTATGGAAAGGATAATGAAACATCCGGTTCTTCCGGTTCCCGAGAATGAGAATATGGTTGAATTCTTTTTCAACGATAAAAAATTTGTGGGAAGAGAAGGAGAGGCCGTATCTTCTGCTTTAATATCCAACGGAATTAAAGAATTTGCAATTCATCACAGGGATGACGCTCCCCAGGGAATTTATTGCGCTAACGGGCAATGCTCTCACTGCACATTGATCATTGGCGGACTTCCATTAAAATCCTGCATCACTCCTTTGGAACAGGGAATGAAGATGGAAACTCTTCGTTACATTCCTAAATTGCCCGAGAATGATAAACCTTTAGAGAATTTTGAAAAGAAAGAGGAAAAGTGTGACGTTTTGGTTATTGGCGGGGGACCAAGCGGATTAACAGCTACAATTGAACTGGCTAAACTTGGTTTCAAAGTAATTTTGGTTGACGATAAAAGTCTGCTTGGCGGAAAGCTATTATTGCAGACACATAAATTTTTTGGCTCTATTGAAGATTGTTATGCTGGAACCCGTGGAATTGATATTGGCCATAAACTTGAAAAAGATGTTCGCAGTTTTGAAAATGTAAAAATTTATTCCAGCACTTCGGTAGTTGGTATTTATAAAGATAAAAAAGCGGGATTATTTGTTGATAACAAGAATTACGTTATTGTAGAATTTGAGGGATTGATTGTTTCATCCGGTGCGCGCGAAAGATCTATAATATTTCCGGGAAATCATCTTCCGGGAGTTTATGGCGCAGGCGCTTTTCAAACTTTGGTGAACAGGGATTTAGTAAAATCGAGCGATAGAGTTTTTATTGTTGGAAGCGGTAACGTTGGATTAATTGGCGCTTATCATGCAATTCAAGTTGGAATTAAGGTTGCCGGAATATGCGACATTCTTCCAAAGGCAAACGGATATAAAGTTCATGCAGATAAAATTAAACGTATGGGAGTTCCAATTTATCTCAATCATACTGTTCTATCTGCAGAAGGAAATGGAAAAGTAGAAAAAGTTACAATTGCTCAGGTTGATGATAAGTGGAATCCAATTTTGGAAACGGCAAAAACATTCGAAGTGGATACTTTGTTAATTGCTGTGGGTTTAAGTCCGGTTGATGAATTTTACGCAATGGCAAAAGATTTTGGATTCAAAGTTGTTAAAGCAGGTGATGCAAACGAAATTGCGGAAGCTTCTAGCGCAATGTTTGGCGGTAGAATTGCCGGTTTGGAAATGGCGCAGATACTTGGTAAAGATGTAGTGATTGATGAATCGTTTAATGAAAAAGCAGAAGTATTAAAAAGCCATCCGGGAAAAGTAATTGAGTTTAAGGATGTTGAATTAACAAAAGATTATCAGCCTATAATTCATTGCGTGGAAGAAATTCCTTGCAATCCTTGCACATCTGTTTGTCCTCAACATGGGATTAATTTAGCAAACGAGCATGGCAGCATTATGGATCTTCCTGAATTTAACGGAGACTGCAACGGATGCCAAAGCTGCTTAGCTATATGCCCCGGCTTGGCAATTACTTTAGCAAAAAAGCTTGATGAAGAAACTGCCGAAGTAATTCTACCTCACGAGTTCATTCCAAACTTTAAAGAGGGAGATAAAATTAGTTTGATGGCTCAAGAAGGGGAATACCTTGAAGATGCAGTTGTTACTAAAATTCGCTTCAACAAAAAATTTAAGACAAGTATTGTTTATGTAAAAACATCTTTAAAGAATGCTGTTAAGGTTAGTGGAATTCGTGTTCAAACAGAAGCAGATATTGCGCCGGTTAAAGCCCCCTCTTTTTCATTTATTCCCGAAAATGGTGTTGTGTGTCAGTGCGAGTTAATAACTGTAAAAGAAATGGTAGATTATATTCAAGAGCATAATGTTAGAGATGCAAACCAGCTGAAGTCTTTACGTGTTGGTATGGGCGCATGCGGAGGAAAAAATTGTTCAACTCTTTTACCGCGCGTTTTTAAAATGGCCGGTGTTGATTGGAATGAAGTAGCACCAAGTACAAAACGTCCGTTGGCAGTTGAAGTTCCAATGTATGCTTTAATTAACGAAGAGGTGAAATAATGAAAACTTTTGATGTGGCAATTATTGGCGCCGGAAGTGTTGGTCTTCCACTAAGTTATTATCTTGCTAAACGTGGATTAAAAGTTGGAGTGATTGAAAAGGAAAGTTCGGTTGGACGTGGACAGAACCGCGCCGCTATTGGTGGAATTAGAGCAACTCATTCCGATTCTGCAAAGATTGCAATTTGCCAGATGTCCTTAGACATAGTTAAAAATTTTGAAGCCGAACATGGAATTGATATAGATTGGCTTCAAGGCGGGTATATGTATCCTGTGTGGGACGAAAAAAGAGAGATTGCTTTAAAGAGTTTATTAGTTACTCAAAAAAGTTTTGGATTAAATATAGATTGGATTAGCCCAGATAAAGTTTTAAGCTTAGCCCCCGGACTAATTAAAGAGAACTTACGAGGCGCTACATTTTCCCCTGAAGATGGTTCGGCTTCTCCATTAAAACTTGCAGACGCATATTATGTGCTTGCAAAAAATGCCGGTGTGGAATTCTTTTTTAACGAAGAGGTAAAATCTTTTAAGACAAATGGAAAACTGATTACCGAATTTGCAACAAACAAAGATGAATACGCAGCAGGTTTATTTGTCAATGCTGCTGGTGCAACGGCTCCGGAATTAGGAAAACTGCTAGGGCAAGATTTGCCTGTTTATCCAGATAGCCACGAAGCTGGAATTACCGAACCGGTTCAAAGATTTTTTGAGCCTATGATTGTTGATATTAGAGGGGATGGTCAATCTGCAAATTATTATTTCTATCAGAACAAAGAAGGGCAGGTAGTTTTTTGCATTACTCCTCAACCAAAAATTATGGGGCTCGATTGCGACAACACTTCTGAATTTCTTCCACTGGTTGTTCGCAGAATGCTTTCAATATATCCACGTCTGCGCAATATGCGCGTGCGCAGAACATGGCGGGGATTGTATCCGATGACACCGGATGGATTTCCAATTGTAAACTTTCCAAATGAATTTGAAAATTTATTGTTGACCGTTGGTATGTGCGGGCAGGGCTTTATGTTAGGACCGGGATTAGGAAAAATATTAACCGAAGTTATTGTTGATAAGACAGAGAAGTATAATCACATTTTCGATCAGCTATCGTTGTACCGAAGTTTTGCCGGCCAGGAAGTTTTGAAATAGATTTGATATGTTATGATTAGATGATTATTCGTAGAGACGGGATATATCCTGTCTCTACATTTTTGTATTCTTTTATATCAACACAGCTAAAAGTCAATTCTACTTTAACAACACACACTTTTTAATTTGGTTAAAAGCACCGCATTGTAAACGGTAAAAATAAATGCCGGAAGATAGTGAAGAATGAAGAGCTGAGAACATAGAATTATAATTCCCAGGTTGTTTATACTCATTAACAAGTGTTGCAATTTCATTACCCAAAACATCATATACTTTTAGTGTTACATGCCCGGCGCTGGGAATGCTGTATTCAATATTTGTAGTTGGGTTAAAAGGATTTGGGTAGTTTTGGGAAAGAGAAAATCCCGAAGGGATACTTGATGATTTATCGATAACATTTACCAAATAATTATCTAAAACTTCTCCATACTTTTTCCCGTCTAGTATACAGCCAGCCAAAAACATACCCCACCCACCCTTAGTAAGAGTAGCACAATTATACCTGGTCACTCCAATGCTATCAGTAACCACGTGAAACTGATCCCCTGAATTTCCATTATAGACGAAAAAACTTCTTAACCGCTTTTTAAAAATATTGGTTGTGTCAATTATGTTGAATATGTTAAAATTGGCAAAGCTCATTGAAAATGGAAGGGGATTAAAGTGACCTAATAAACTAATATTGTTTTTTGAGTTACCGATATAAATAGTATCTGCTAATTTATATGTATTGTCATCGCGTTTTTGGAAGAGCTTAACTAGAAAATATTTTTCACCATTATTCATTTGGGTTGTATCAGTAACTTCCCAAATGGACTGCTTTTTTGAGATGGTTGTATTGCCACCCAGGTATGAAACGTAATGTATATAATCATAATACCACTTGTTGCCAATAGCGAGAGGGAAATAACCAATAGTTTCTTTTTCAGTCATTTCAAATGTTGGTGATACTTTAAAGGAATTTGGATTATCAAAGCCGGATAATTTTATTCGGCATCTTTTTGAATTTGCTTTTGGTACTTTCCAACTATACCTAAACTCAACTGCTTTATTTGAATCTGCCTTAATATTTGTTTCAATTATATTCCATGTGCTTCCCAAATCCGAAGTGTATTCAATTTTAATTCTTTCGTTGTAATAAGAAGCAAACTCTATAGTCCTTATGCTATCTGATTGAAGAATATTACCCTCTGTTGGTTTTGTAAAGAAAAATCCGGGATTACTTTTTATAACAATTGTATCGGAAATTGTAAATATCTGGGGATTTGTTAAATCAAAGATTTTTAGCTGAAAATTTCCATCGAAGCCAGGCAATTTAATTTTTGTCGATTTTGAATTTATTGGAATTGCTGGATAAGTTTCGTAGGAGTTGGGAATAAATTGGAAGCCAACATTCGAAAATGATGTGTAGTCGAAGTCCCAATTGATTTCAATATTAGAATTAACTCGAGTATATATTTTCTTGTTGGGATACGTAAACCATATTCGCTTGTCTATTGGCTTTACTTTAAACGGATTACTGATATAGCTTTCACCAGTTGCCCAATCAATAAATTTTAATCTTGCATTCGATGAAGTATCAATACCAGCAGTATTCCATATGTAGGTGAAATCCAACATATACGATTGTTTTATAATGAAGCTCCATGTTTGCCCATCATCCAAGCTGTATTCCATTTGCCATTCATTAAAAAATACATTAAAAGCTTTCAATTTAATGGCAAGTTCTGAATTATTATATACAATTTGCGTTGCAGCGGGAGATAAAAAACAGATGTTTTTGATAGTTGTATTGGTAGTTAGAGAATCTAAATTGAATGAAACTAGAATACCGGAACGTCCTACAGCAACACCCTGTTTGTTTGAAGAAATGTCTACACCAAGCAATTCAGTTTCAAAGCCTAGTGAATAGTTCAACCAGTTTTCTCCGCCATCAGTAGATTTACTAAAGAATCCATTAAATCCAACTGCAATTGCTTCCTTCTCATTAACAAATTTTACTGAGCGGAAATATAGCCAACTAGGGTTAGGATTCTTAAATACCCAACTTTTTCCACCATCAATTGTTCTAATTACATTTTGCCCGAATTGAAAACCATTTGCTTCATCAAAAAAGTGCTGGTCGTAAAAGTATTGGGCATTAAATGAACTAGAAGTTTGATTAAACCAATTCAGTCCGGCATCGGTTGTTTTCAGTGAGATACCAGCACCGCAAGCATACCCTACATTAGAATTGACAAACTTAATTGAATAAATAGGCGAAGCATTTAGATCTGCTGGATAATTACATGATTGCCACGACATACCACTATCAGTGGTTCTTTTTAAGGCTGGATTATAATCTAATGATGATAAACTTGTTCCAGTGCCTCCAACATAACCAATATTCTCGCTGGTGAAAAATACAGTATGATAAAGATCGTTATTACCTTCTCGAATAATTTTCCAGGTCTCTCCTTTATCTGTAGATTTGAGTACAACTCCAACATATTTTTGAAGAGTCTGAGAATAATCTCCTCCGACAATAAATCCCATGGAATTTCCAATTAAACTTACAGCGCGAAGTGTGTATTTTGTGTTGGAATTAATTTTATTCCAAGAAACACCCGAATTTTTAGTTAAAAGAATAGTGCCACTATCACCAACAGCAATTCCGGTGTTAGAATCAAAAAATTTAACAGCCAATAAATTTTTGTCTGTTATATAATTAATCTTTGTTCCGTAAGATTGAGCAGTTACTATGCTTTTTATCAGAATCAATATTAACAATAGATAATGTGAGGGTTTCATAATATTTCTAATAATTCGAAAATTGTAAAACTTTTATTTTAGCAAAACTAATTTCTTTGTTTCTGTAAAACTCCCACACTGCAAGCAGTAAAAGTAAACACCGGAAGGTAATGTATAATTTTGAATTGAGAATTGGGAATTATAATTGCCCGGCTGTTTAAATTCATCAACCAGTGTTGCAACTTCTCTTCCCAACATGTCGTAAACTTTTAATGACACATGTCCGGCTTGAGGTATGCTATACACAATATTTGTAGTTGGGTTAAAGGGGTTTGGATAATTTTGAGAAAGAGAAAATAATACTGGAAGAGATTCATCTTTTTCTTTTGCATCAGTTACTATTTCTGAAAGTGGTCTTTTCCAAACAGAGGATGAATTTGTACCCGCAAAAATATAACCATCTTTTATGGCAAGGCATTCAATGTACTGTCCACCAAGTCCAGCACTTATATTTTGCCAATTCTTTCCATTATCTTTTGATAAGAAAATTCCTCCCTCAGTTCCAGCAAATACGCTTTCACCATAAGTGATTATTGCACGAACGTTTTTATTCTCCGTTTGAACAGCAACCCAATTTAATGGAGAAACATTAGAAGTATTAATGGCTTGATAAAGACATTTCGAATCAAAGGAGCCCGTGTATATTTTTTTTTCACTTGCGGCAATTACTTTTATATGTTCACAACCTATATTATGCCAACTATCTCCATTGTTTGTAGATTTGAAGACTCCATTCCAAGTGCCGGCATATATACTGTTATTATCAAAAGCAAATGTATATACAGTTGTAACAGGACTTAATCCGCTATTAGATTCACTCCAATTATTCCCGTTATTAGTAGAAATAAAAACTCCTTTATCAGTTCCTAAAAAAAGGAGTTGTCCTTTTTTATGTATTGTTTGAATATCTTGTACGTTGTATAATCCATTGATAATTGATTCCCATGTTTGTCCATTATTTGTAGATTTTGAAACTAGTGGTTTACCGTATCTATCACCAATATAAATTGAATTTTCATCAGCAAAGACAATATTTGATTTACTTCCTATTATTTCCCACGTTAATCCATTATTTTGTGAGCGAAATAATGAAATGCCACTGGCAAAAATGGATGAACCATTAACGGAAAGTGAGGTAATGCTAGTTGGCACTTCTGTTGTACATGTAGTCCAAGTATTACCCCAATCCAAAGAATAGTATATGTTTCCTACTGTGCATGAGTAAAGTTTATTGTTAAAAAAAGTTATGTCATTAATGTAGTAGTTATTTGGAAATGGATTTAATAATTGCCAAGTGTCTCCGAAGTCATGGGAAATATAAAATCCGCTATTAGTCTGAACGAAAATTTTATTGTTAGCTGTCAATAGGTTAAATATAACAGAATTAGAAATAACATCATTAATTTGTTTCCATGAATTCCCTTTATCTGAAGAACGATAGCATGATAGGTCAGTATTAATAACAAAAAGAAATTTACCAATTACTTTTATGGACCTAATTTGACGATTGTAGTTTACCCAAGCAATTCCACTAATATCAATCCAAGTATTACCATTATCATTTGACTTAAAAATTCCATAACCGCCCGCATAAACAGTCGAATCATCATTATCGATAGAATTTATAAATTTGCTTAGACTCAGATGAAAACTGTTTCCGTCATCAATAGATCTATATAGGCCTGCTAAAAAACCAACAAACACATTATTATGGAAAGAAGCCATACATTGAACTGTGTATGGAGGTTGGCTTCCCCAACTACTAGATTGGCTAGATGGTATTCCATTTGTAATTCTTTGCCAAGTTATTCCTTCATTGTTTGATATATCTAAGCCACCCGATCCTGCAATTAATTTGGAGTTGTGTTTAACAATAAACTTTGGTAGATAACTCGGACTTGGTATAGACTGCCATTTGTTCGTTACAGCATTAAACTTGCTTATACCGCCGGCGTTTGTTAAGGCATAAAGTGAAATGTTATCTGTGTAAAGACTATTAGCTCCATAAGCAATGTAAGGTCCATTAGTTTGAACCCACTGCGAATGTGAAATAGTTGATGTTATAAGAATTAGTAATAAGATGAGGCCAAATTTTTTCATTAAGTATTCCAACTATTTCATTAATACAAACTTTTTAGTGGTAGTAAAACTCCCGCTTTGCAACCGGTAAAAATAAACGCCGGAAGAGAGTGAAGTACGAAGAGCTGAGAACATAGAATTATAATTTCCAGGTTGTTTATACTCATTAACAAGTGTTGCAACTTCATTACCCAAAACATCATATACTTTTAATGTTACGTGCCCGGCTTGAGGAATTGAGTATTGAATATTGGTAGTTGGGTTAAAGGGGTTTGGATAATTTTGAGAAAGAGTAAATAATACTGGAAGAGATTCATCTTTTTCTTTTGCATCAGTTAATAAACCATTTAATGGAATTTTCCAAATATCATACTTAGTTGCAATAAATATATATTCTTCATTTACCGAAAGATCAATAATATCTGTTATACCAACAAATTTTTTCCCCCATGTATTACCATTATCAAATGAAATCCATATTTCGCCATTAGGTTTATAACAACCTATTACAGTGCTATTGTAAGCCGTTAATCTAATATAATAATCTAATTGTAATACCTTCTCAATTGTTTGGCCGCAGTCTTTTGATCGGTAGATACCATCTTTTGCACTTATAAACATATATGGAAAGGATGTTGCAATTGATTGAGCTGGAATGTCGTGCATTAATTTTCCGCTAATAACACCTCCTTCATATTTATAGATTCCATCACTTCTAGCCAAAATTACTTGGCTTGAGCATTCATCAAAATCATAAACGGTTGGTCCATTAGCGCCATGAACGCCAATTGATGAAGTCATAGGAATAGTTAAATTATTCCAAGTATAGCCATTATCGGTAGTTGCGTATGAATCCCAACTTAACTTAAACTTATGAGATCCTGGAGTTAATAAACTAGCAACTGTGTTTCGGTCTATTGTAAAAGTCTGCCAACTGATTTCTTTTAAGTTGGATTTATATTTGAAATTATTTGCTGCCAAAAAAAGATTATCTCCGTTAATAGTAAAAGCATTAATTGGGTTATTAGATATCTTATAAAAAAAGGTTTCCTTTTTTATCCATGTAATTCCCTTGTCCTTAGAAATACTTATAGAATAGTCATCGTTTAATTTGCAAAAAAGTTTTTTTCCAATCGGACCATATGGATATTCATCTATAGGGGTCCAACTTTTCCCATTATCAAATGATTTGAAAGATGCATATAAATTATTATTAGAAACATTTATATATACAATCTCACCATCAGTTTTTAGATAATTTACTCGGTAGGTATCGTAATCATTATTTAGTTTTATCTCTAACCAATTTTTACCAAAATCAGAAGATAGAAAAGCTCCTTGATAGGAGCCAACAATCAAATTACTCCCAGAGGCAATTATACCCATAGGATTAAAATCATTTATATTATTTGGCAATCCATTATTCTTTGCAGCCCAAGTAATACCATTATCATTTGAAGCAACAATAAAACTACTATTATTACAGCTACCAGCTGCATAAATACTTTGACCAATTGAAGTAATAAAAGAAACACTTATTGAAGTTGTTAGTAAAGAATAAATATTCGAATTAATTTGCTTCCAAGTAACTCCAGAATCATCTGACAAGTAGCCCCTGCTTAAATCAAAGTAGAGTGCAATATACTTCTTGTTATTTCCAGAATATGTTTGTATAATTTTATCACAATAAATTAAATCTGGGTTGTCTATTATTTGCCAGTTTTCTCCACCATTCTTCGATATTGCGATAATAGAATTTGATAAATTATTATATCCATAAGCAATTAGAACCGAATCAAAAGCAAATAGTGTATGAACTCCACTACCTTCAGTAAAAATCGATTTGGATATAACCCAGCTTTCTCCATAATCAGTAGATCGAAATAGACCTATGTTTTTTCCACTTACAAATAATATAGAATCGTTTATGCTTATTAAACTTGGATATACTTTTTCTTTATTCTGTACAGAAGGCAAAGGTAATTTTGTCCATTGCGCAAATAGAATATTGTAAAATGATAGGATTAAAAATGCTAGTATAATTTTTGTTTTCATTAATTTATCCCCTAAATGGATTGACTACCTTATAACAATTATTATTCCACACAAAAATTACTATTTAAAACCAATTTAACAACGTTATTATTTTTACTATGAAAAAGGGGGGCACTAGAGTGAATAAATTTCGCGGGGTATTAATGTAGAGACGTAGTGCGCTACGTCTCTACAATTGATTTTTTTTGTAACGGCATATGAGACGGGATATATCCCGTCTCTACATTATTAATTTATTTCCTCTTGTTTACTTTTTTAACTACCTTCTTCTTAATTACCGGTTTAATAACTTTCTTAACCGTTTTCTTAACAATCTTTTTAGCGGTTACTTTTTTCTTTGCTGCTGATTTCTTAACAACTTTAGTTATGGCTTTTTTTACAGCCGTCTTTTTCTTTGGAGCAGCTTTAACTACTTTTTTCTTAACTACCGCTTTAGTCTTTGTTGCAACTTTTTTAACTGCTTTCTTAGCTGCTTTTGCAACAGCTCTCTTTGCGGCCTTCTTAACAGCCGGTTTTTTCTTAGCGGCTTTTTTAATTACAGCAGTCTTCTTTTTACTTACCGTTTTTTTCTTCTTACTTGTTTCTTGTACCTTTTGGCTTGCAGCAATAAGATTAAGCGCTCCGCCGGCTTTGAACCATTCAATTTGCCCAGCATTAAAAGAGTGATTAAGCCAAATTTCATCGGAGGAGCCATCGGCATGTTTTACAATCAGCTTAATTTGTTTTTCCGGTGCAAATTGGTTTAACCCAACAATGCTAAGTTTATCCTCTTCCAAAATTTTACCATAGTCCAAAGGATCTGCAAATGTTAATGGAAGCATTCCCTGTTTTTTTAAATTGGTTTCGTGAATGCGTGCAAAGGATTTTGTAATTATTGCTTTACCACCTAAAAAGCGGGGCTCCATTGCGGCATGTTCACGGCTTGAACCCTCGCCATAATTTTCGTCTCCAACAACAATCCAACCAAGATTCATAGCTTTATAATCGCGCGCAACTTGATGAACTTGTTTGTATTCACCCGTAAACAAATTCTTGGCTTCACCGGCTTTTAATGTATAGGAATTGATTGCGCCAAGAAACATATTCTTCGAAATGTTATCGAGATGTCCACGGAAGTTTAGCCAAGAGCCTGCAGGTGAAATATGATCTGTAGTACATTTGCCCTGCGCTTTTAATAATAGGGGAAGATCGATAAAGTCTTTACCGTCCCAAGGTTTAAATGGCTCCATAAATTGAAGACGCTCGCTTGCCGGATCAATTTTAACTTCGGTTAAATATCCTTCTTCAGTTGGCGCTAAAAATCCTTTAGTATCTTTCACAAAATCTAAATTTGGAAGTTCATCTCCATAAGGGGCATCCAGCTTTACCTGCTCTCCATTTTCGTTTGTAATAAAATCTGTTTCCGGATTGAATGAAAGGCTGCCGGCAATTGCAAGCGCGGTAGTAATTTCGGGGCTTGCAACAAAAGATAAAGTTTCTGGATTGTTATCATTCCTCTTAGCAAAATTTCGGTTGAATGAATTTACAATTGTATTACGAATTCCGGTTTTAATATCCATACGTTTCCACATACCAATACAAGGTCCGCAAGCATTTGCTAAAACCTGTCCGCCAAACTCGGTTAGAACTTGCAGCTGCCCGTCCCGCTCAATTGTTGCACGTACTTGCTCGGAACCGGGAGTAATTTTGAATTCCGATTTTGCTTTTAATCCTTTTGATAAAGCCTGACGCGCAATATTTGTCGAGCGGTCAATATCTTCGTAACTGGAATTTGTGCAGCTTCCAATTAAGGCTACGCTAATTTTATCCGGGTAATCGAATTCTTTAACTGCTTCTTTCATTTTGCTGATTGGCCACGCTAAGTCCGGAGTAAATGGACCATTCAAGTGAGGCTCCAATTCATTTAAATCAATTTCAATAACCTGATCGAAATATTTTGATGGCTCGGAATAAACATCATCATCTGCACGTAATTCTTTAGCAATAGCTTCGGCAGCAGTTGCAAGGTCTGCTCTATCTGTTTTATTCAAATATCGGCTCATGCTTTCATCGAAAGCAAATAGGGAAGTAGTTGCCCCAATTTCTGCCCCCATGTTGCAAATGGTTGCTTTGCCAGTGCAAGAAATAGAAGCGGCGCCATCTCCAAAATATTCCACAATTGCACCGGTTCCTCCTTTAACAGTAAGTATTCCGGCAACTTTTAGAATTACATCTTTTGGGGAAGTCCAGCCGCTAAGTTTTCCGGTTAATTTAATTCCAATTAATTTCGGCCATTTTAATTCCCAAGGCATCCCGGCCATAACATCAACAACATCTGCGCCGCCAACACCAATTGCAATCATTCCTAATCCGCCGGCATTTGGAGTATGCGAATCGGAACCAATCATCATTCCACCAGGGAATGCGTAATTTTCTAAAATTACTTGGTGAATAATTCCCGCGCCCGGACGCCAGAAACCAACACCAAACTTTTGACAAATACTTTCAAGAAAATCATAAACTTCTTTATTCTCGTTAATTGCCCTTTCAAGATCTTCTTTGCTTCCGCTTTGGGCAACAATTAAATGATCTGCATGCGCGGTAGCCGGAACCGCGGCGGTTTTTCTTCCGGCGTGCATAAATTGCAATAATGCCATTTGAGCGGTTGCATCCTGCATTGCAACCCGGTCCGGTGTAAAATCCGCAAAAGATTTTCCACGAATTAATTGTGTGGATGCGGGATTCCATAAATGTGCATAGAGAATTTTCTCGGCATATGTTAATGGTCTTCCAACAGCTTTTCTTGCCAGTTCTACTTTATCCTTAAAAGCAGCGTATACTTTTTGAATCATATCAAAGTTTGCTGTCATTGTTTATTCCTTATTGTTTGGTAACTAATGCAAAGATAAAAAAATAAGTGAAGTTTTTCTTTGAAAGGTTATATAAAAATGCCTATCCAGAAATTACCGAATAGGCAGTACATTCTTTAAAGTAGCATCTATATGAATGGGATTGCTGCTGTGGTGCTTTGAATATGTATTATTGCATCAAAGGTTGTAAAAAGATTGTGGGAATAAAAATAGTTTGTAAAACCAGCTATGTAATAAACTGCGCCAATCGACTGAAAATTTCTATTTGTGTTTAACCAACTAAACAATTTATTAGTAGTTGGTATTACTGAGTTAACTAAAATAAAATTTTTGGGATTAGCAGCATAAAAAATATAATTTGATGACTCTCTAGGTGGAAGTATTTTTATATCATGAATTATAAGCCCGGTATATTTTTTTGTATTTACGTCATAATTAATTGCTTGAAAAGAGCCCATATTAAAGGAGAATCCTATTACCTTGTAGTCTTCATTTAGACTTGTTTTTAAATGGTACCCCTGCGAACCCGAATAAGAATAAAGTGAATTTTTTCCAACATGCCCATTATGCGCCCAAGCTACAATTTTTGTACTTGCCCCAAACAGATTGCTTAACCATTCTGTATTCTGGGCCATGTACAAATCCCTATAGCCATAAGTTGTATTAGATATTACTTCTAATCTTTGTTTACCCTGTTTAACTAATTGGCTTATTATGTTATACTCAAACTCGCCGGATTTAGATACTAATTTACTTTTCATATTTAAGAAATAAGTATAAACAGAATCGTATTTACGGTAAAGAGACTCTCTATAGTTATATTCTAATGAAGCACCTTTTTCATATGTAATGCTGCCTACTTCGGTTAAAATAGAAGAAATAAAAGCAGGGTATTGATTATCATATTTTTTCAGATACTCTTCTATTAATTCTTTATTATAAGTCACATATTGGCAATCTACTCCCAAAAAATGAATTTTATTTGCTTCACTCTTGCCCATATTATATTGAGCCATCCATAGAATCAAATCTTTCACTTCCTCAGTTCTCCAAGTCCAAAAGTGCATTTTTTTCATAACTTCATTTATAGAACCAATTCCCTGAGTAATGAAACGGTCAATATAAATGCACTCACCCATATCGGCTTCAAAAGCAAAAATTTTATAGCCATGCTTTTCAACAAAGTATTTAAAAATTCTATGTTTCATCTGGAAAAACTCTTTTGTGCCATGGGTTGCTTCTCCAAGACCTATAACTTTAGTTCCAGCAAATTTATCTAGAACTTCTAGATCGGAATTATTAGTACTTGGTGCAAAGCCATTAATTGGAGAAATGTACTTGTTAAGTTCATCAACAAGTGCCTTCTCCTCCTGGTTAAGTTCAATAGAAGGAAGGACGATTTCGTTTTCAACAGGAGATGGGTCATCTTTGCATGAATTAAAAATTAGAAGGATAAAAAAGTAAATAAGCAGATTTGCTTTTGCCTTACGCATAACAACCCCATTGTTTGTTGCACGAAATAATAATGGTGAAAATTGTTAAAATCGATAGTAAAATTTTGGTGTTGACTTTTTTCAGTTTGAATGAACTTTCAACACCAAATTTTTAGGTAAAACGAAAAGGCAAATAATGTGATTCTAAGATTCTTAAAAATAATTATAACAGTCTTAGCCAATCATTTACCTTCTATGTTAATTCCCGCGTAGGCTTTAACTAATTTTGTTTCCAATTAACTATAAAAACAAAATACTATTGAATGGATGACTTGGAGAAAATTAATTAACGTAAGAATGTTTTCTATTATGATCCTATTAATCAAAGCAATTATTATCCATTAGAGAACACTTATAGTAATTATGAATTCGCTTAGTATAATTCAGTGCAAATAGCTTTTGCAATAACATTGCCATGAAAATTATTTCATAATATAGCTTGGCGTTTTTCTAAACAATCTTTCTGCAAGTAAAAGCTGCCTTGAATTTTGGAAAATATATTTTTCGGCTTTATCCAATTCAACATAGAATTTATTGTTAAGACTGTCGCATTTTACTTCCCATTTACCGTTTGTTACAGTTGCAGCTGTTTCTTGGCCGCCAACTGTTTTTTCGAAATTGCCATTTTCATTAAACCGAAGTATATAAGCTAACTTAGTTTCTTCGTCTCCATACATCCATACTTCACCTAATAAAGATTTTTTTGCTTCATCTAAGTTGGTTACTAAAGGAGCTCCTTCGCCGGTTATTTCCATCTGCCTTTTTTCAATTTCTTTATTTATAAATTTTTGAGCTTCCTTGGCTGCTTTTTCTAGCCACTCCTGGGCAGTTAAATTTACAAGTGGAATCAGCATCATAATTAGGATAATTATTTTTTTCATAATGACCTCCGTTTATTTTAATAAAACTAATTTGCGTGTAATTGTTTGCTGGCCGGCAATCAAATTATAAAAGTATACTCCATTGCTTAAGCCATTAGCATTAAACTCTACTTCGTAAGTACCTGGCGCTTTAAATCCATTAACCAATTCGGATATTTCTCTTCCAAGAATATCGTAAACAGCTAATTTGATGTTTACGCCTGATGGGATTTCAAATTTGATACTAGTTGTTGGATTAAAAGGATTGGGATGATTCTGTTCTAATACTATTTTATTAGGCAGCTCAAAAAATACTTCAGTCACTTGCGAGTATTCAAACGACCCGTCAAAATCAATTTGCTTTAATCTATAGTTCAATTTTCCACAAGTCGGATTTTTATCTGTAAATGAATACTTCTTTAAGGAATTGCTGTTCCCATTCCCCGGGACAAATCCAATAGTTCTCCATACTTTGCCTTCAGATCTACATTCAACATCAAATCCATAATTATTAACTTCTGTTGCTGTTTGCCAGTTTAGATTAATAAAAGAACCTTCCCTATTTGCAACCAAAGAATTTAGTTCTACAGGTAAAGGTGCTTCTGAAGTAACCCAAGTAGCTCCACCATAGATTGTTCCATTATTGTTGTTCCCGCTGTTATCTGTAAGAGTAGTTCCGCTGCCATCACTCATTTTATAATAAGCAATTAAATTTGCATGAGTAGCAATTTCAGTATTCATGTTATTTTGTATTTCGGTTTGTGTTCGGGCCACATTCCATATACGAACCTCATCTATTTGTCCATTAAAATAACGCCCCGAAGCTTGTGAATTGGCTCCAATATTAACAGAATAACTGCTGTTCTGTAAGCTTCCGGAAGCACTTACGGAATTATCGAGCACTCCATCAATGTAAATATATTTAGTCGAGCCGTTAAACACAGCAGCAACATGATGCCAGCTTGAATTATTGACATTAGTTTTTCCTTCAAGATCATTCCATGTGCTGGGTCCAAAATTGGTTCCGAAACCAATATAATTTGTAGAGGCACTTCGATGTAGACGCCAGGAATTATCTCCTTTGGTAACAATTGCAGCATAGGAGGTATTAAATGAGCTTATTTTGATCCACGCTTCAACAGTCATGGCGGTAGTAAAATCAAAATTAGATTCGTTTGCGATGCTTACGTAATCGTCATTTCCATCAAAACTGAGCGAGTAATTTGTTTGAGCTGTTATAATAATGGGAACAAAGAGAATTAGTATTACTAAAGTATGAAGAAGTGTTTTCATAACGACCTCATTCTATTCTATTTCCACTTATCAATTCATTCGGCATTATCTACTAAATTAACTGTCGCTGAACTTATATCTGCAGTAGAAAAAGGAGTTTCGTTTTGGCTTGATTGTTACTCCCATCGGTCTTTACAATAAATGAATAGAATTAATTCAGCTTGTTTATTAAAAGAACCTCAAAATCTTATTAAATAATTACAATGATAGGGGCAGCAAATCAATGGCCCATTCGGCTCATTTTGCTAAAGACTGGCTTACTTAAATTATGTTGTCTTTAATTGCCTTTGCCACAACTTGCGAGCGTGAATGAACTTGAAGTTTTTCGTAGATATGCCGGATGTGGTTTTTTACTGTAAGGGGACTGATAAAAAGTTTGTTGGAAATCTCGTCGTTATTTAAACCTTCCACCAAAAGATTTAAAATTTCTTTTTCTCTATCGCTAAGAGAAGTATCTGCTTTTTCGTGAGGGGCAAAGGATTTGAACAGATTTAATGTTTGCTTGGCTACAGATGGAGTCATAGGAGAACCTCCATTAAAAACATCCTCAATTGCCTGCAAAATTTTTATTGGAAGTGTCTTCTTCAAAAGATATCCATCTGCGCCGGCCATTATTGCTTTGAAAATATTCAAATCGTCATCAAGAACGGTAAGCATTACAACTTTAACCGAAGGCATTTGATTTTTTATAAGCGGTATTCCCTCTATTCCAGACAGATTAGGTAAATTGATATCCAAAAGAAGTACATCCCAATTTGAAATTTGTGAAAGTCCCTCTTCAACACTTGAGTATTGACCTACACAGTCAAATCCCTCGGTTGAATTTAGCATAAAAGCAATACTCTTTCTGTATTCCTTATGGTCTTCTATTATGGCAACTTTTATTTTCATATTCTAATCTCTGTAACAAATCAAAGAATCTTTTTAAAATATCACAATAGTCTGTTCGGCTCATTTTTTAGTTCTTAATAAAATTGTTGTTCCTAAAGACAAAGTGGATTCAATTATTAATTCTCCGGCAATTTCATCGGCCCGTTTTTTCATGTTTGCTATTCCATTGCCATGTTCACCCCCGTCAATATTTATTACTCCATCTTTGTTAAATCCTCTTCCATTATCTTTCAAAATCCAAATTATATAATCGCCTTCTTCATAAACATTAAAACCTATTTCCGTTGCTGCAGAATGTTTTATAATGTTATGGAATGCTTCTTTGAATATTAGGAAGATATTCTTCTTTACCATTTCCGAAATTTCCAAATGGGTTCTATTTAGGCTGATATCTATATTATACTTAATATTATTATTTTGGGCATTGGTGGTAAAATAGTATCTTAATCTAGCTGTCAAATCTTGAAGTGTGGAATGAGAAGGAGAAACAGACCAAACCAGATCTGTTATAGATTCAGATGCTTCGTGAAGCAGAGAAGTAATATTCTCTGCCAATTGAAGCTGATTTGATTTCTCGGCGCCTAAATTTCTTGTTAAAGAGTCAGCATATATAAGTCCACTGCCAAGCGTTGATGCAACATTATCGTGAAGATCCTTTGCAATTTGATCTCTTGTTCTTTTCTTCTCTTCATTAATTCTTTTAGTTAAGATAATTCTTTCGTAAAAAAGGTGAAAAACAAAAAGAATAGTTAATTGAAATAAGAATGGAGTTATTAGAGAAAGCATTAAAGGTTTGTGTATGAATGACAGATTTAATATTACAAATAACATTATAAAAGGAATCTGTCCTAAAACATTCTGAAAAGTTGACCAACCATACTTGTTCTTGCATCTTAAAAAAGAAAACAGACATATAAGAAGAGAAAAAAAGTATTTTATTATTTCTATTAAATTCTCAAAATCTAACAGTAATGAAAATGCAAATTGTTTTGTAAGTGTTAAAAATTTTGCAACGCCCTCTTCTTCATTAACTGTAATGGATGCTCCGGCAGAAACATTGTCAATTGTTTTTAAAATACCGCTTGCAGGGAAAAATATTTTTACTGTGTAATTATAATTAGGATCTACTCCAAAGTGAACCTGTCTGGCGCTATGTGAAGCATAGCTATCCGCAGAAAGAATTTCTTTGTAGGCAAGAAGTTTGGTGCTATCGTTGCTATTGTATAAAAATATTTTTGCTCCAATGGCGTCAAAGTTCGAAACTGTTCCGGCTATATCCAGTTTAATAAATCTATTGTTATTGGTTTGGTTTATAAAAAGTTTACTTGAGCCATTTGCAAAGACAGAAGCATACAAATCTATATCTCCATCATTATCTAAATCACCGGTAGCGCTTCCAGTACAGTAGCCCGAAAGTTCTGCTCCGAATTGTAATGTTACATCAATAAATTTTTTGCCGGCTAAGTTTTTAAATAAAACATTTTCTCCAATGTTTGAAACATAGAGGTCTAGAAAACCATCATTGTCGAAATCTGCAAAGCATGCGCCATAACTAAGTTTATTGGTGTTTTCAAAATATAATTTTGTCAAATCCTTAAAGCGAAACTTACCTTGATTCATGAAAAATTGATTTGGTTGACCGCGTCTAGTGATGTACATGTCTAGCAGTCCATCGTTATTAACATCTCCTACTGCAATTCCATTACTTTTATTTGCCACATCATTGGAAACGTGGGATGATAGTGAAATGTTTTCAAATTTGATTTTAGCTTTACTACTTACATTTTTATACAAGATATTTGATTTTCCCCAGTTCGTTACAAAAAGATCTTGAAGGCCATCGTTATCAAAATCTGCAAACGAAGCACAGATACTTCCTCCATCAGAACTTAATCCGGCTTCTATTGTAATTTCATCAAAACACCCGTAGCCATTATTTATAAAAAGTCGATTGGTTGAGTATTCATTTGTAATAAATAAATCCAAATCACCATCATTATCAATATCCGAAAAAGTGGCTGTGTTGGTTCTCTCATTTTCTCCAACACCTCTACGGCTTTGATCTGATACATCTCGGAAAAATCCTTTCCCGTTGTTTAAAAGCATAGTGTTTTTACCAGCTAAATTGGTAATGTAAATGTCATGGTCTCTATCATTATCAATATCCGCTACTTGTACACCATGCTGTATTTTACTTATTTGTTTTATTAATGGTTTAGTATTGGTAAAACCTGTTAGATTATATTCAAATGCCTCTTCTTTAAAAAGTATATTGTAGTTAATGGTATCATTCATAGAAGTGTTTCGATAAAACTGATTTGAGTTATACAATGAAACCGAATAAATATCAATATCCCCATCTTCATTCAAATCTTCCATCGCAACTCCATACTGTTCATCCAAGTTGGAGTATGAAGGGATTGGGTTGATTCTTCTGAAACCTTTATGGCTTAAAAAAGCAGAGTCACAATGATTTTGAGAAAAATAAATTATTGTCCCATTGTCACCTACTATATAACCTTCATTATCAGAAACAAAAGCAAAGTCGTTAAGGATTTCTGTTGTATAAATTTTATACTTAGTCCAAACATTATTTTTATATCTAATTAAAAAGTTTGAGAATCCTAGGCCCCAAATATTTCCCGAAGTGTCAAGTATTAGTTTTTTAATATCTTTTAACAAAGTGCTTCTGCTTTCAAACTTCCACTTAGAATTTTGAAACCGATATAAGCAATTGTCTACAATAGCAAATCCGCTATTAATATCGCTGAATAAAAAAGAATGAACTAAATGGTTATCGAAATAGCGAGTCCAATTTTTCCCATCAAAAAAAAATATTTTTCTCTCCGATTCGATAAAAGCCCACGCTTGTTTTTCGTCGTTACCAAAAATATTGGAAATTGACCATTTAGTTGGTGGATATGGAAGCAAAATCCATTTACCGTCTTTATAAAAAGCAATCTCCCTATCTCCCCCAATCCAAACGGAATTATTATTTGTTATATACATCGAAACAATTTCATTCCCAAAAGGATGTTCAAATTGTTTTAGCGTATTGTTTTTAAATACAAATAGTTCCGATGAACTAAATGGAATAACCTTTCTTTCGAATATTGAAACTCCATTGCTGTTTGAAGTTGCATTAAAAAAACTTTTTATTCCTTTTGAATAATCTTTAATTTCAAATCCATGTTCATTATGTCCAATTATATAATCCCCAATTATTATAAAGTTAGTGCCGGATTGGATTATAATTTTTTTTAGATTACTCTTTGTGGGGCAATTAATAAATGAAAATTTAATTGTGGCGTTAGTGTTTTTTGTTTGGGATATAGTTGGAAGGGGGCAATAGAGTAATGAAATAATTATTAATAAAACAATTCTTTTTACCATGCTTATAATTCCAAGCTAGCTTTCAAAGATTATTGTTAATATAAAGCAAAAAAACAATTCAGTCCTCAAAATAATAGGAAACTTAACCTTGCATCGACAACTAGTCTTAATTAAAGTTGATACGTTGTTAGTGGATGGTGTTTTGTATAAAGCATATTTATTTGATTCTTAATTTAGGAAATGGCTACTAAAAGCACTAAGGAATTATCTGCATATAACAAACTGAATTAAAAACGTTTTTGCATCTCTATTTTTTGCGCAAGTTTTAATAAATTATGTTGTCAAATAACCTTAGAAACAAAATACTATTGAATGGAAGACTTAGAGATAATTAATAAACTTAAGAATGGAGATAACGAAACTTTCCGTTTAGTAGTTGAAAAATATCAGAGACTGGTACTGAATTGCTCTTTTAAATTTCTTAGAAATAAAGAATCTGCTGAGGACATAACTCAAGAAGTATTTTTAGAAGTATTTGAGTCAATTAGTTCGTTTAGAGCAGATTCTAAGCTTTCTACATGGATTTATAGAATAGCGGTTACCAAATCCATAAATCATTTAAAGAGCCTAAAGAGGAAAAAACGTTTTGCATTCTTAGTAAGTTTATTTGGAGATGATGAAGTGGCAAAACAAATTTCTGATGATGGAAGTTTGAATCCCGAAAAGGAGTTGGAAAATTTGGATAGAGCCAAAATATTAAAATGGGCAATAGAAAAGTTGCCCGAAAATCAAAGAATAGCCTTTTCGTTAAGCAAATATAAAGAGATGAGTTATGAAGAAATTTCGCTGGTTTTGGGAACCACAGTTCCTTCGGTAGAGTCGTTGATTCATAGAGCAAAAACAAATCTTAAGAAATCCCTGTTTACTTATTATAAAAAACATTTGTAAAGAATGGCGGTGTAAAAATGAAAGACAAAAAGAAAATACTTGAAGAAGTTGAAAAAACAATGCTATCGTACGACTTTGATGAGGAGCTTAATGCAAATCCATTTTTGCTTACCAGAATTAATGCGCAATTGAATAATAGAATTCAAAAAAAGAAAAACAGTCTAGCAGTTAAACTAAATTTGAATACAGTTCTTTTTATGATAATAATAATTATAAATTTGCTAACACTGGTTTATAACTTGGATCTGAATGGGAATGATAATATTAAAGAGAAGTTGGTTATACAGTTAAAATGGGAATTGCAGATAGATGAAACAGAAAATAATTTTTAAGTGAGAATTGAATGGACCTAATTACAAATAATAATTTTAAGAACGGATTAATAGTAATATTGTTGGTTCTTAACCTTTTGACGGTATCAATAATTTGGATGCAGGCTGCAAATAGAAACGAAAATGCACCCGGTAAACAAGAAAAGGGGGGGGCGGATTTAATGAAAGAAGCACTTGACTTAAGTGACGATCAAGCCAAAGAGTTTGAACAAATACGAAAAACAAAACTTGATCAGGCAAAAAGGTATAACGATAGTCTTAATTACTTAAAAAAGCAGTTAGCTCAAGAGCTGTTGAAAGAAATACCCGATTCTGCAAACGCAAAAATAAAGTCGCAAGAAATTGGTGAAATGCAAACTAAAGTTGAGATGATACGCTTTAAACACTTTAAGGAATTGATGAGAATTTGTACTCCGGAACAGAAAGAAAAGTTAAAACCAATTATGATGGAAATATTTGGCCGTAAACCACCTAAAGAAGAAGCGGTAATAAATACTCTGCGAAAAATAGCAAGATCGGAGGATACATTAAGAAGTGAAGACTTTAGAGAGAACAAAAAAGAATTTAATAAAAGGATTAGAGAGGAAGCTAGAAGAGAAGCCGGTAACAATTTAGAGCAGGGCATGAAAAATGGGAAACAAGTACCTCCTGCAATAGAAGAAAGGCTAGAAAGATTATCTGATAGATTGAATCTTACTCAAGAACAAATTATACAAGTAAAATCCATTTTGCAACAAGCAAAAGCCTTAATGAACAATTGAGAAGAAAAGTAAATCCAGATCCTAATGAAATTGAAATTGAAAAAGAAAGAATCAAACGGGATGAAGATGAAAGTATTATGAAAATTCTTGATGAAAATCAGAAAAGAGAATTTTCGAAGATGATGTTAAATAGAAGAAAATAAATAATTCAGATAAATTTTTAAATAAAACCTTTCTTCCGGTTAAACGGTAGAAAGGTTTTTTTTGTTTAATGGATGTGTAATAAAAAATAAACCGCAAGTTTTTATTCAAAGAGTTGTCAAATAAGTTTAATCCAAGATTAATTAACGGCTATTTGAACGGTAATAAAAAAGAAAGCTCTGCAATTGATTTTATATCTAATTCAACAGTTAAAGCTAGTAAACAAATATGAATAAAATAAATAATACTACTCCCAAAAGAATAATAATTTCAAGACCGGATAGAATTGGAGACGTAGTTCTATCAACCGCACTTCCAAGAGAAATTAAAAATAACTTTCCAGATAGCTATGTTGCCGTTTTAGTAAGAAGTTATACAAAAGATATCTACTTAAATAATCCGTTTGTAGATGAAATTATTCTTTGTGATGATTTCGAAAAAATTTCTTTGAAAGGAATTTTAACCAAAGCTAAGATGCTGGCTCAATATAATTTTACTCATGCACTTTCTCTATTGCCGAACAAAAAAATAAGTTATTTATTCTTTCTTGCCGGAATTGAAAACAGAATAGGTGTTGGGCATAAGCTTTATCAATTTCTAACATTGTCAAATTATGTATCGAGGCATAAATATTTCCCACTTAGGCACGAAGCGGATTACTCGATGGATCTTGCCAGAAAAATAGGGGTAGATCCGGATGATATAAGTCCGGAGATTTATCTCTCGGCAGAAGAAAAAAATGTTGTTAAGCAATTGAGGCAAGAGTTTTTGGATGATAAAAAATACTTGGTTGGTGTTCATACTACCAGTGGTAAATCTGCTCCGAACTGGAGAGCCATGTATTATTTGGAATTAATTGAAATGCTTGTGCAAAACAAAGATATTCGGGTTGTAGTAACCGACAATAAAATTCCCGAGGCAATAAAAAATATTAAGGGAGTACTATATCCAAACACTAATAAAAATTTGCGAGAGTCTATTTTGAATTATGATACATTGGATTTGCTGGTATCTTGTAGCACGGGACCAATGCATATTTGTGCTGCTTTGAAAATAGATACAGTTTCATTGTTTTGCAGATTGCAGGCCTGTTCACCAAAACTATGGAAACCTTTGGGTAATAATGCTCAAATTGTTCAGCCGACTAAACTATATTGCCAAAATAATTGCATCGATAAACCTCACGATTGTACTTTTACAAATAGTGGAATAGAGGTGAACGAAGTTTACAATAAGGTAATTAAAGCAATTGGTTATTCTAATAATTTGGTTGAACAAGTAATTTATTCTAACGAAAATTCAGAGGTTGGTGCACTTCCATAATTTCTTTTTACAATTGCTGAATCTCTAGACTGTGTATAAGATCAAATCTGTTTAATACCTGCGCAGGTTTTACGGTTTTATGTTGTCAAACGATATAAGTAAAAAGAGCGTTTGATAATGAAAATGTTACCTAACAAATTCTTTACAATTATTCTAATCATTCTTTGCACGTTAATTAGCTTTGCCCAAAACCAAAACTCCCAAAGTTCATTAAGTGAATTGGATTATTTTAATGTAGTATTAAATAGGCCAACAGATAAATCTATTTCTATTAGCCTTCTACCTTTAAAGAAAATATCATTTTATTGTGAATACAAGAAATCATCAGATACTAATTATGAAAAAACAGAAACAAAAAGCGGTTTTGCAGGGGAACCAAATGTCTTTGTTCTAAATAATCTTATTCCAAACACTCGATACAATTACAGAATACTTTACAGTGAAAATGCCTCCGGTAGCTACATTTCGGGAGATGAGCATACCTTTCATACTCAAAGAGCAAAGGGAAATTCATTTTCATTCACAATAGAGGCAGATCCTCATCCCTACGATAAAAAGGGTTCTCACACTTTGTGGGACATCTGTTTTAGAAATCAGTTAAAAGACAATCCCGATTTCATGTTTGACCTTGGAGATACATTCGGAGACGATCATACACCATTAACTACAACAAGCAACGATATGAAGCAACTTCACTTAGATAACAGAGCCCACTTTGGAGTTGCAACCCATTCTGTTCCATTGTTCTTGTGTCTAGGCAATCACGAAGGGGAAAGCGGTTATTATCTATTGCAAACACCGCCTAATAATATTGGGGTAACCGGCACTCTTTGGAGAAAATATTATTATCCTAATCCCGAGCCGAATGATTTTTACACCGGTAATAATAATGTTGAGCAATTTGGAATGGGGCTTCCTCAAAACTATTACGCATATGAATGGGGGGACGCATTATTTGTGGTGCTGGATGCCTACCGTTACTATACAATAAGTGCAAAACCTCGCAATTGGGAGTGGACAATAGGTGAAACACAATACAATTGGTTCAAGCAAACTTTAGAAAAGAGTAGTGCAAAATTTAAGTTTGTGTTTATTCATCATGTGTTGGGGGAAAGTCGTGGTGGAGTTGCAGTAGCTAAATTAAACGAATGGGGGGGGTATAGCTCAAAAGGAGTTTGGGAATTTGATAAGATGCGTCCAGGATGGGATATGCCAATTCATCAATTGATGGTAAAGAATAAAGTAAATATTTTTTTCCAAGGGCACGATCACCTTTTTGCCAAAGAAGAATTGGATGGAATAGTTTATCAAGAAGTTCCTATGCCGTCGGATTCTACTTACATTATTGGCACAAGAGATAACGGAGATGCATATCCAAGCCCATCGGTTAATATTGATGCATCCGGGCATCTTAGAGTTACGGTTTCTTCGGCAAGTGTTACTGTAGATTATGTTAGAGCTTGGCTGCCAAAGGATGAAACTTCGCAGCATAAAAATGGAGAGGTTGCATATTCTTATACAGTTCTGCCAAAAACTACTGCAATTGATGTGGAAGATCAAATTCCTTCAGAGTTTGAACTTCATCAAAACTATCCAAATCCTTTTAATCCAAGTACAGTAATCAGTTATCAAATACCAGCAGCCGGTCATGTTTCATTGAAGGTGTTTGATACCTTAGGAAGAGAAGTTTCAACGTTGGTGGATGAGTTTAAACAACCAGGTAATTATTCTTCAATCTTCACTCTTAGTTCTTCGTTCTCTACCGGTGTTTATTTCTATCAACTTAGGTCTGGCAGTTTTAATCAATCAAAAAAAATGATAGTAGTAAAATAAATTTTAGTTAAGGATTAGCGATGAGGAAAATATATCTCTTTTTAATTATTGCTTTTGCTCCAAGTTTTGTGATGGCAAATTTTTTTACAGCAGATACTGTAAAGTTTATTGGGAATGAATTGTTAGGAAAGCCAACTAATAATTCGATAAATATAAATTTGTGTGCCGAAAAAGATATTGATCTGTATGTAGAATATGGAACTGTAAAATCATCCTATCCAAATAAAACATCTGTTCAGCAAGCAGTTGGTGCCGTCCCATTCAATGTTGTATTAAATAATTTACAGCCATCAACAAAATATTATTACAGGGTTCAATACAAATTAAAGGGAACCACCGTATTTATTGCTAAAGCGGAAAGATCATTCACAACTCAAAAAACAAGAGGAAAGAGTTTTTCTTTCGCAATACAAGCAGATCCACATCTTGATAATAATACTAGTCCCGAGTTACTCAGCCGGTCGTTGTTTAATGTATTAGAGGGGAATAACGATTTTATGATTGACCTAGGGGATAATTTCATGTCCGAAAAGGAATCTTCAAAAAGCTATCAAACAACTCTGCAGCGACATCTATTATTACGAAGTTTTTATGATCTCTCTTCACATTCGGTACCTCTTTTTCTTGTAATGGGAAATCATGAAGGTGAACAGGGAAGTGAATTAAATGGAACGGATAATGCTCTTCCTATATGGGCAACAAAAATTCGAAAGATGTATTACCCAAATCCGGTTCCGGACAATTTCTACAAAGGCAATTCTAAACAGGAAACATTTGTTGGCTTGAGAGAAAATTACTATTCGTTTGAATGGGGAGACGCATTATTTGTGGTGCTGGATCCATACTGGAATACATTAACCAAGCAGGGGGATAACTGGAGATTCTCTTTAGGCAAAGAACAGTATGACTGGTTTAATAATGTTTTAGAAACCAGCGGTGCTAAATTTAAATTTGTTTTTATACACCAGATTGTGGGAGGAAAAGATTCGCAGGGCAGAGGAGGAAGCGATTATGCGCAGTACTACGAAATGGGAGGACAGAATGCGGATGGTTCATGGGGATTTACAACACAGCGCAAAGGATGGGATCTTCCGCTTCATCAATTGATGGTTAAAAACAAAGTGAATATTTTATTCCATGGGCACGATCATTTTTATGTACAACAGGAAAAAGATGGACTAACATATCAGTTAGTGCCTCAACCTGGATATCCCGGAAATAAATCCACAAGCACCGCACCAGAGTATGGTTACCTTACCGGAAAAATTTTGCCAAGTTCTGGCTACCTAAAAGTAACCGTTACAGATTCAACAGCTAAGATAGATTATATAAAAGCCTTTTTACCTTCGATGGAAACCGGAACAAACAAAAATGGAATGGTAGATTATTCCTATACAATTAAATCGAAAAGCACGGTTACATCCATACAAGATAATGAAGAGATACCGCATGAATATGAGTTGATGCAAAACTATCCTAATCCGTTCAATCCCGAAACTGTTATTCGTTATCAGATTTCTGATTATGGTCCTGTCAGTTTGAAAGTGTATGATGTTCTTGGAAGAGAAGTTGCAACATTAGTAAATGAATATAAACAACCGGGGGTTTATAATTCTGAATTCTCAATTATGAATTATGAATTGACTTCAGGAATATATTTCTATCAGCTTAGAGCGGGGTCTTTTGTTCAAACAAAAAAAATGATTGTCATTAAGTAAAATTATTACAGCGAGGTTAATATGTCTCTAAAAGGGAGACTTATATTTATAATCGTTTTCCAGATTTTTGTATCCCATGCAACAAAAGCACAAAAACTTTTGCCTTTCAGATTACCTGACACCGGTCAATATACAAGCTATACATCCACACAAGGAGAGGATGCCGATTTTGTTATTAATCCAATGTCATTTACAGATAATGGTGATGGAACAATAACAGACAACATTACCGGATTGATGTGGCAAAAAGTTGACGGCGGTGAAATGGCATTTGATAATGCATCGGCATATTGCAAAAGTTTAACGCTTGGAGGATTTAACGATTGGCGCTTACCAACAAGCGATGAATTATATAGCATAACTAATTTGGATAATGTTAATCCCTCTTTAAACACAATTTATTTTACTAAAAACTTAGCCGAGTATTGGTGGACAAGCGAACCGCGTGCAGATGATGCATCAAAAGTATGGGCAGTTAATGCCGGCGGTGGAATTGGAGCTCATCCCAAAACCGAAACCAAAAGCAGCGGAGGAGCAAAATTGTTTCATGTGCGCGCTGTTCGAAATATTTTTTCAACCTCATTCTCTGTCACTCGTTTTACAGATAATGGAAATGGTACAATAACAGATAACTATACTGGATTGATCTGGCAAAAGATTCAATCTGCAATTACAATGACATGGGAAGAAGCTCTTGCCTATTCTAGAACAATTGCACTTGCAGGCAAAATGGATTGGCGCTTGCCGAATATAAAAGAATTGCAATCTATAAATGATGAAAAATTATCCAAGCCCTCATTCAATAAAACATATTTCACAAACATTCTCTCTGGTAACTATTGGTCTTCAACTACCCTTGTTCAAGCACAAACAAAAGCCTGGGATATTAATGTTGATTATGGAACAATTTCGTATAACGACAAAATCCTTAAGCAAAATGTTCTTTTGGTACGAGGGGGTTTAGATAACAGCTATTTGGGAATAGCCGAATCTCAAATTACTGGTGGTGAATTTTTAATGGGAGATCAGTTTGGATTTGTTGACCCAAGCCATCCTAGCGACGAGTTGCCGGTGCACAAAGTAAAAGTGAACTCGATGTATATAGGCAAAACCGAAATATCAAATCAACAGTACTTAACGTTTTTAAATTACGCATTGCTAAAAGGAACAATTGAAGTAAAGAATAATATTGTATACGCAGCCGGTACAACAGATATATATTGCTACACAAATCAAAGCTCTTCCTATTATAGCATAAGCTACGATGGAAAAGTTTTTACAATTGCAGACTTTAGATTGAATCATCCGGTTGTTGGAGTAATGTGGAGCGGCGCAGTTGCTTTTTGTAACTGGCTAAGTGCTCAAAATGGATTGCAGGAATGCTACAATCTAAAAACATATACATATGATTTTACAAAGAACGGATATCGTCTTCCTACAGAAGCAGAATGGGAGTATGCCGGACGAGGGGGAAAGCTAAATCCTTATTTCGTTTATCCAAATGGAAATACAATTGATACAAAAAGCGTTAATCTTCCAAATAGCGGAGATCCTTACGAAGTAACCGCTTATCCCAATACAACTCCTGTTGCATTTTACGATGGAAAACTAAAATTGAAATCGGAATTTAACTGGCCAGGCGCTGCAACAAGTTATCAAACAAACGACGGCGCAAACGGATTTGGTTTGTACGATATGCAGGGAAATGTTTGGGAGTTCGTAAATGATTGGTATGGACAAAATTATTACAGCAGCAGTCCTTACGATAACCCTAAGGGACCGGACACTGGCTTTTTAATGCCGGATGGAAAACCTTACCGTGGAATGAGAGGGGGTAACTGGTACAATGGACTTGTTACAAACGGAGTTAACGATGGACACTCGAGAGTTGCAAATCGTAATCCCTCCTACTATCGCGGGCCTCAAGATCCAAATCATCCCTATTATCATTTAGGATTTAGAACAGCAAGAAATTATTCGACTTCAACAGATGTACAAAATAATTCCGAAGAGCTTCCATCGGAGTTTCAGTTATATCAAAATTATCCTAATCCATTTAATCCAAGTACAGTAATCAGCTATCAGGTTTCGGCTTACAGTTATGTTACCTTAAAAGTTTTTGATGTATTAGGAAGAGAAATTGTAACTCTTGCAGATGAATATAAACATGCAGGAAAATATTCTGTCCAGTTTTTAACAAACAAATCCCAACTTGCTACCGGAGTTTATTTTTACAAACTGCAAGTTGGAAACATTTCATTAGTAAAAAAGATGACACTTATAAAATAATGTTTGGGTGAAGAAGTGCGATTAATTAGAACAATTTCATTCAATTTGGTTTTTCTCTTTGTCTTGATAATAACTTGGGAATCTCTTGCGCAGAGTGAAGATGGAAATAGAGAAAAAAGAAACAGAAATGGATCAAAAGTAGGAAGAGAGCAAAATCTTCAAAGAATTAATAGTAATTCAAAAGTATTGAATGGAAATATTGTTCTTGGAGCGCCCACAGCCAATTCTATATTGATAAATATAATTGCGGATAATGGAGTTGAAGCTTTTTGTATGTATGGACTTAAGAAGGGAAGGCCTGATTTCAAAACCAAAATTCATAAATCGACTTTAGGCAATCCAATTGAGATAGAGTTATCTAATCTAGAGAATGACAAGGAATATTTTTATAAGATCAGTTTACGAAGAGAGGGACAAACTGCATTCGAAGAATTAGAAGAAAACTCATTTCACACATGCAGAAATCAGGAATCAACTTTTTCATTTGGAGTTCAGGGGGATTCTCACCCAGAGAGAGTTGGAAAAATGTTTAACCATGAACTCTATTTTGCTACAATGAAAAATGCCGGTGAAAAAAAACTTGATTTCTATTTTATGATGGGGGATGATTTTAGTTTGGATAGACTAATTCAAAGAAATCAAATTAGCCAGGCTGCAGTTAACGATGTTTATCTAAACCAAAGACAATATGTTGGCTTGCTTGCAAAACAGACTCCCCTCTTTTTAGTAAATGGAAATCATGAACAGGGGGCAAAGTATCTGCTGGATGGAACTGAAAATAATGCGGCTGTTTGCGCTGCCCTTGCAAGAAAAAAATTCTTTCCTCTTCCCATTCCAAATGAATTTTATACCGGTGACAAAGATGAAATTCCTAATGTGGGATTGCTGGAAGATTACTATGCTTTTGAATGGGGCAATGCGCTTTTTGTTGTGATTGATCCATATTGGCATTCTCAAGAGGCTGTTGATAATGTCCCTGGTGAAAGAGGAAGAAAAAGAAACCTTTGGATGAACTCTCTAGGACAGAATCAGTATAGTTGGTTTAAATCTACTCTCGAGAATAGTAAAGCCAAATATAAATTCGTTTTCTCACATCATGTTCTTGGAACCGGTAGAGGAGGAATTGAACTGGTAAAATTGTTTGAGTGGGGAGGATATAATCAAAAAGGGGAATATGAATTTGATAAAATGCGCCCTAATTGGAAAGAGCCGATACATCAATTAATGGTTAAGAATAAAGTGACAATATTTTTCCAGGGGCACGATCATCTTTTTGCTAAACAAGATTTGGATGGAATTGTTTATCAATCTGTTCCTAATCCGGCAGATAATACCTATACCGCATTCAATTCGGAAGCCTATAAATCCGGTGATGTATTGCCAAACTCGGGATTTCTAAATGTGACTGTATCAAATTTGCATGTAAAAGTAGAATATATCCGTTCTTTTCTATCAAAGGATGAAACTGAGAATATCAAAAATGGGATGGTCTCCTTTTCCTATACAATTAAGTGATTAAAAAAGAATGATTATAAAACAGCTGAATAAAGTTGGATACATAATTAATGAATTCCATATCAAGTGGAGAATAAAATGAAACCTTTCAAACAAATATTATTTTCACTAGCCATAATAATTCTATTATTTGTTGAAATTGGATTGAGCCAGACAAAAACTATTGGATTAATGGTAAATGAAACAAAAGCCTTTCCTGGATATACTTTGTTTTCGCCAAAACATTATCCATACACTTATTTAATCAATAACGATGGCAGAATAGTTCATCAATGGACAAAAAGCATTTATGAACCGGGGCAATCGGTTTATCTTTTGGAAAATGGTAACCTTATGCGCACCTGTATGGTAAAGGGAAAAATGAGTACAGGAGGCGGTGAAGGGGGAAGGATTGAAGAATATGATTGGGATGGAAATCTGGTGTGGGAGCTAGACTTTTCAACAGAAACATATATGCAGCATCACGATATTCGTCCATTGCCAAATGGAAATATTATAATGCTTGTGGTTGAAAAGAAAACATACGCTGAAGCAATTGCTGCCGGCTTTAATCCAAGTAAACTAGCTTCCGAAATTCAGCAGAAAAATATTATGGTGCCCGATTATGTTGTAGAAATTAAACCAACAAAACCAAAGGGGGGAACAGTAGTTTGGGAATGGCATGTATGGGATCATTTAATTCAGGAGTATGATGCAACAAAAGCAAATTATGGTGTTGTAAAAGATCATCCCGAATTGATTGATGCAGCAGGGGATCAAACAAATATTCCCGCATTTTGGAATCATATGAACTCGATAGATTATAACCCACAGTTAGACCAGATATTAATGAGTGTAAGGGGAAACAGTGAAATTTGGGTTATTGATCACTCAACTACATCTACAGAAGCAAAAGGGCATACCGGAGGAAAGTATGGTAAAGGAGGAGATTTACTTTACCGTTACGGAAATCCAATTACATACAGAGCAGGAACAGCAAGCGATCAGAAATTTTATCAGCAGCACGACGCAGAATGGGTAAGACCGGATTGCCCAGGGGCCGGAAACATAACGGTTTTTAATAATGGATTAAAAAGAAACTATTCCACTATTGATGAAATTACTCCGCCAATAACAACTCAAGGTACTTATACTTTTACTGCGGGTACACCTTATGGACCAACTAGTTTTGCTTGGACCTATTCTGCAACTCCTCCAGCATCAATGTATGCCGAAGCAATTTCTGGCGCACAAAGACTACCAAATGGCAACACAATTATTTGCGATGGCACACATGGTACTTTTATAGAAGTTACTGCCAATAAGGAAGTTGTATGGAAATATATTTGCCCGGTTGAAAAGACCGGACCACTAATGCAGGGGGCTACACTTTCGGATGATCCAGCACGTGCAGGGGAAAAAATGAATGCGGTGTTCCGTGTTTATAAATATCCACTTAATTACGCTGCGTTCACCGGTAGGACTTTAACACCGGGAGATTTTGTAGAAAAATATTCAACAGATGTTCAAGATGGCTTTTCCGAAATTCCATCTTCATTTCAATTAATGCAGAATTGTCCAAATCCATTTAATCCCGAAACAGTAATAAGCTATCAAATTTCAGCATTCAGTCATGTTAGTTTGAAAGTGTACGATGTATTAGGAAGAGAAGTTGCAGCTCTTGTTGATGAATTGAAACCGCCTGGATTTTATAATTCAACATTCTCAATCAATAATACAAAACTATCTACCGGTGTTTATTTCTATCAATTAAAAGCCGGATCCATTGTTCAAACAAAGAAAATGATTCTGTCGAAGTAAAATTTTATCAATCGTTCAGCGGAGCGTATTATGAAAATAAAAATAGCAGTATTAGCCCTTATTATAGTTGCCTTTGCAATTTCTAACTTGTATTCCCAAAGCAACTATTCATCTAGTATGGTTCAAGAAGGATTTGTTGGACCAACCGAAACCCGCTATTGGGATGCTTCAAAGGCCTATAACGGTTACACACTTTTTGCCGCCGGCGGAAAAACATATCTTATAGATATGGAAGGATATGTTTATAACCAATGGAACCTTGGTACAAATCCAAGATTGCTTGATAATGGAAATTTACTAGATGCTACTAAGGCAGACCCAAGCGGTTTTACCGGATTTAGAGAAGTTGACTGGAACGGCGCTACAGTTTGGGAATACACCGAAAAGAGATCTACCTATTTTCCACATCATGATTGGGTAAGAATTTTTAACAAGAAGCTTAACGCTTATACAACACTTTACATTGCCAATAAAAATATTACTAATGAACAAGCGCTTGCAGCCGGTGCTAATCCGGCTAACGCGCCATATGTTGGTGCGCAAATGGACGCAATTGTAGAAGTGGATATGAACGGGAATATAGTTTGGGAATGGTGGTTCTTCGATCATGTAATTCAAGATTTGGATGCTACAAAACTTAATTACGTTGGAGCCGGAAAAAAGATTTCGGATTACCCTGGCAAGATAAATATTAACCTTACCGGAGTACCATTAAAGAAGGATTGGCTTCACTGCAATTCCATTGATTACAATGACGAGTTAGATCAAATTGTTATTAACAGCGTTGCCGGTGAGTTTTATATAATTGATCATGGTAATACTTTTATTGCTGGTGATCCTACTGCTAGTATTGCCAAAGCGGCAACAAGCGCCGGAGACTTTCTTTATAGATTTGGAGATCCTGCTCGTTACGGGCAGGGTAATCCTCCATCTGTAGGTACAAATTGGACAACTTCTACAACCGGCAACAAACAAATAGGTGGAAGCCACGATGTTCATTGGATTAGATCTGGTTTGCCTGGAGCAGGCAATATTCTAATTTTTAACAATGGAGAATATCTTTTCGAAAGAACTCCTCAGTCTTACATCTTTGAAGTGAATCCCTATTACAATTCTCAAAAAGTTAGTACAGGAGCTTATGTAAATCCTCCAAGCGCTGGATATTATACATGGACCTATCCAAACAACGATGCCATGAAGCAGAACAAATTTATTTCCAATCAGGTTGTGTGGATATATAACAGCAAGAACGATCAGAACTTTTACAGCACAATAGGTAGTAGTTCGCAGCGCTTACCAAATGGAAACACATTAATTTGTTCCGATACTCAAGGGCATCTGTTTGAAGTTACTTATGGTGATAATAAAACTTCTCCACAACTTGTGTGGGAGTATATCAGTCCCGTTACAACCGATGGGATTAAGAAAATTATTACAGATCAATATCCAATGTACAACTCGGTTTTTAGATGTTTAAAATACACAGCAGATCATCCAGCATTAAAAGGAAGGACTTTATCAAAAAGGGCAACTATAACCGGAAAGACTCCTCAATACTATAAACCGGAAGATTTAATTGCGGGAGTTGAAAATGAGACGGAAATTCCAAACGAAATTAAATTATATCCAAATTTCCCAAATCCTTTTAATCCAAGTACAGTAATTAATTATAGTATTTCAAAGGGGGGCCCAGTTTTAATAAAAATTTACGACATGCTTGGAAAGGAAATTGCAGAACTTGTGAACGAATATAAAAATGCCGGGACCTATAAGACTATTTTTAATACAAGCAATTTATCCGTTTCCAGTGGGACTTATTTTTGCAGATTACAAGCTGGTGGTGTTATTCAAACCCAAAAGATATTATTGATTAAATAAGAAATTGATTTTTTACTCAAACTAGAGCTTTAGCAGTTTGAAAAATGCTATAGCTCTAGTTTGGCAAATAATAATCTCACAAAAGTTTGCATGTAGTGGTTAATAAGACTATTCCCGCCACAAATATCCCTTTCTAAGAGAAAATGCAGGAAATTAGCAGTCACTTTTTATAAAGTAGGTTTAATTTGCAAATTATCTAATATTCCTTCCCAAGAAATATCTATGATAATCTACAAATAATTCAAAGACCAATTGCTCCAAAGATTTCTCTTGCCATTTAAATTCTTTTTCCACATTTTGCTATGGCAATAAAGTAAGCGTTTAAGTAAACGAATAAAACAAAGTTTCAACCCTGACGAGGAAAAATATGACACCCAATCAAAGAAAATTTCTTATCACTTCTTTTCTTCTTCTCTTCTCATCTCTATCATTTTCGCAGAATACACTTAAAGGAATTGTTGCAGATTCCCTTTCGCAAGATGCATTAGTAGGCGCAACCGTTGTTCTTGTAGGAACATCACTTGGCTCGGCTTGCAATATAGAAGGTGAATACAAAATTAGCAATATACCAGATGGTACATATAGGATTAAAGTTTCATACATAGGTTACAAAGCAAAGTTTCAGGAAATAACTCTTAAGAATAAACAAGCAGTTGAATTATTTTTTCAACTGACTACAGAAGTAATTGAAGGGAAGACAATAATTGTATCGGCTCAGGCTTTTGGACAGGCAGCAGCCATCAACCAGCAAATTAGCTCTAATACAATTGTTAATGTTATTTCGGAACAGAAAATTAAAGAGCTGCCCGATGCTAATGCTGCCGAATCAATTGGCCGTTTGCCGGGTGTTTCAATTCTTCGTTCGGGCGGAGAAGCTAATAAAGTAATTCTTAGAGGCCTTAGCGATAGATACACAACAGTTACTATAGATGGAATTAAAATTGCTTCGACAGATGCTTCAAGCCGTGGATTGGATTTAAGTACAATTTCTCAAAGCTCTTTAGCGGGAATTGAATTATTTAAAGCTCTAACACCGGATAAAGATGCCGACGCGATTGCCGGAAGCATTAATCTTGTAACTAAAAAAGCTCCTTTGAAAAGAGAAATTGAAGTTGTTGCTAAAGGAGGATATAATAAATTAATGTCCTCTGCCGAGCAATACGATTTTTCCTTTAAGTATGGTGAAAGATTTTTGGATGAACTTCTGGGAGTTCAGGTTCATGGAAATTTGGAAAATAAAATTAGAAGCAGCGAAAGAATAAATTTAGATTATGACCAAACCATAAATAATCAAACCGATTACGAGATCAACAATTTTACACTACAGTTTACAGACGAAATAAGAAAAAGAAATGGTTTTGGAATTCTGTTGGATTATATAACACCAGATGAAGGAATTATAAAATTTAACAATGTGTTTAACAGTACCAAAAGAGATTTCATAAGGCACTCCCGAGATTACCCATCCGGTGGAGGGCAAGGTGGAACTGTAACCTATAATTTTAGAGACCGCGAGCAAGAGCTTACAACATTTAATAGCTCGTTAACTGGAGAAAATAATTTATTCGATCTAAAATTATTATGGGGCTTATCCTATGCTCAATCTCAAGGAGAATTTCTTTACGATTACGAAATGAATTTTTTAGAGCCATCAAACTTAGGCCTTTCGGGAATGAAGAATGCGCCACGCGTTAAAACAAATCCCGAGCAAATAATTCCTTTTGCTTATAATAATTTTAAGGCGGCAACTCTTTACGATGCCAATTACAGGAATCAGGAAAATCTTGAAAAAGAAAAATCGATTTTTCTAAACGGTTCTAAAAAATATAATATTTCCGATCTATTTTCGGGAGAAATTAAAATTGGCGGTAAGTACAAAAGTGTTACGCGTACAAACCAAACCAGTCTGTTGTATGCTCCATACTATTTAGGTTATTGGCAACCATATCAAAAACTAAGCGATGGCTCAATTATCGCTAAAAATTTAACCGGCACTAAATTCGATTCATTCTTTAAAAGATACTTACAAAACCCTGTTAACACATCACTATCTTTTAGCGAATTATTAGACGGCACTCCTCCTTCCAGAGATATGTATGATCTTTATAATCTTAATCCTATGATTAACCGTGATAAGTTAAGAGACTGGTTCAGTCTTAACAAAGCTGGAATTGATAAAAATGGAAAAGCATTAGAATACAATCTAGATCCTTCGGAAAAAGCAAATTACTTTGATGTTACCGAATCTGTTACCTCGGCATTTTTGATGAACACATTAAACGTTGGTGAATTTTTAACTTTTATTGCAGGTGTTAGAGTTGAATATGAAGACAATCTTTACAAGTCTAAATGGTCACCAATCCAAACTGGTGGTTTCCCAATTCCTCCCGATGCTTCGCGCGATACTTCGGCAATACACAATCAAACAATTGTACTGCCAAATTTCCATTTGAATATTAGGCCAACAGATTTTATGAATATTAGGCTAGCCGCTTATAAAGCATTATCACGTCCCGATTTTAATTTTAGATTAAATACCTATTTCGCTTGGCGTCCAGGATCCACAGGTGCAACAAAGCAATTGTTATTAGGAAACCCAAAACTAAAAACTGCACAGGCATGGAATTTTGAAATCAATACTTCATTCTACGGAAATGATATTGGTCTATTTTCCATTTCGGCATTCTATAAAGAAATTGAAGATATGTATCATTTGTTAAACGGGTTAAATACTTCCGGCAACACAATGATTCAAAGCGTTGGCCTCGATTGGAAAACATTGCATACCGGAACATATTCATTAACAGTTCCTTATAACTCTCCTAAACCAACAAAGGTTTGGGGATTTGAATTAGAACATCAAATTAATTTACGCTTCCTGCCAGGTTTACTTAAGAATTTTGTATTCAGTTACAATCTTTCCTTCGTCCGATCTGAAACATATTTGATAGCTTCAAAGACAGATACAATAAAATATTTTGTACCTGGAATACCATTCCCATTCTATAAATTTGAAGAACGGCCAGTTGAAGTAAAACAACAGCTCGAAAGCCAGCCTGAATTTTTTGGAAACGTTTCACTTGGATATGATATTGGAGGGTTCTCAATCCGATTGTCGTTATTCCACCAATCCGAATTTAATATTTCATTTACACCTAGCGGCCGAGGAGATTTAATTGCTAATCCATTTACACGGTTAGATCTTGCTGTTAAGCAGGATATTACAGATTACTTAACAGTTATGCTAAATGTTAGCAATCTAACAAATATTAATGAAGAGAGATCGATTTACAACAGACCTAACGGATATAAAATATTAGATACAAGCGAACGTTACGGCACAACTGCAGACTTAGGAATAAAAGTATCACTATAAAAAATAAAACAATGACTAAAAAACAAAACAAACAAGCAGGAGGAAGTATGTTGTTAAAAAAGTACAATATTATTATTGTATTTCTACTGTTGGTAATTTCATCGGCCTCATTCGGCCAAAATGTTCTTAAACTAAAATCTTATAATGGAACGCCCGAAAGTTTTTTAGTGGCTCAGATTAAAGCAGATACTTTAGCTAACAAAGGTATTCTTCCGGATCGTGTTTATGAACTTGAAAGTGATGGACTTTATCTTAGTACCGAAGTATTTAATGTGGCACCTAAATACACATTAAGAATTAAAGCAACAGGAAAAAAACCTATTATCTATCAGTACCCAACAGGTACTGGGGCAAATCCACAAAGACCTGCCGGATATTTGTTTCAATTAAACGGCGGAAATTTGGAAATGACTAACGTTGCAGTTGCAGGATATTTTGAGCCAATAGCGGATAATCTTAATAATGTTCAAGGTGGCTTAATAAACACTGCTGCAACAGGCTCGAGTATAATTATTGACAATTGCATTTTTTCAAATATCAACGGTCAGCATATTAGAACAGGAAGCGCTACAGTAAAAGTAAAAGTTACCAATTCTATTTTTGCAAATATGGGGGCGCTAAGTACATCAAATTTAGGTGCTGGCAAAGGAATAGATCTAAGAGAAGCTTCCTGCGATTCCTTGATTCTTGTTAACAACTCATGGATCAATTATCAGGATAGAGTAGTTCGTCATTACAATTTTGCAAATCCATTAGCCGGAACAGGCGGAATAAAATATACTCTAATTGATCACAACACTTTTGCAAATGGAATGGGTTACCATGGTTTATTGTCCATGGGTAATGTTGGCAAGACTGTAATAATTAGAAACAATCTTTTTGTTGATGGTTTTGCTTCTGGCGCAGATCCAACCGATGCAACAAGAAGCGCTGAATGGGCAAACACTGGAGAAAAATATTCAAATGGAAATAATCGCCAAACTTGGATTTTTTCGGCTCCTAACGATACCACAAAATGGATTGTAAAGAATAATATCTATAGCATTTCTGCATTAGGGCAATCATTTTATGATGAGCATAAAACAGAACCAATTACAGAAGGTTCTCCTTTATCTTGGCATATAAATAAAAGACTTGGTCCAGACTCAACAAAAGCTTTTAGTAAGGTTAGTGTTACACTAACAAAGATCCCACAATTGATGATCAATTTAATGAAGTGGTATGTTAGTCCTGCTGGTGGTAATAAAACTAAAAATACTCCATCATCATTGTGGAATTCCGCTTTGCACGATATGGATCGTAAGCCAATAGAGTATTACAGAGACGAATTGAATTGCAGCTTCGCAACTTCAAATGCGGCCTATACAGCCGGTGAAAAAGGATTTCCTGTTGGAGATTTAAATTGGTTTCCATCTAAAAAAGCTGAGTGGATAAAAGCAGGTGGAACTTCTGTTAAACAAGTTGAATTTATTCCAACAGAATATTCGCTTGAACAGAATTATCCTAATCCATTTAACCCATCAACTAAAATTACTTTTAGCTTACCTAAAGAAGAGTTAACAAGCTTGGAAGTTTTTAATATGCTGGGACAAAAGGTTGGTACTTTAGTAAACGAAAAACTTAGTGCCGGTGTACACGAATATAGTTTTAATGCATCAAAATTATCTTCGGGTGTTTATTTCTATCATATAAAATCGGGCAAGTTTGCTCAAACTAAAAAAATGATTTTAATGAAGTAGTATCTTTTTATATTTCTTTACAATTAATAAATAAATGTGCGGCTAATAATTTGGCCGCACATAAAATTATGATGAAACTTACCATTATAAACTTCTGCATAATATTCCTCCTTTTAATACAAACACAATCTAATTGTCAAACAAAAGCGTTCCCGGATGCATATGGTTTCGGCGAGTATTCTTGTGGAGGAAGAGGGGGAAAGGTACTGTTGGTAACAAACTTGAATGATAACGGAGCCGGCAGTTTAAGAGAAGCAATCAAATCAAAAGGTCCAAGAACAATTGTCTTCGAAGTTGCAGGTGTTATTGAACTAGATTCAACCCTTGAATTAAAGGAACCTTTTGTAACAATTGCCGGCAACAGTGCGCCGGGAGATGGAATATGCTTGAAGAACTTTGGTATGGTTTTAACAAGAACTCACAACGTTATTATTAGATATTTGCGAATAAGACCCGGATCGCAAAAAGGTGTTGAGCTCGATGCGCTATCAATTAACAGCTCACAGAATGTAATTATAGATCACTGTTCGTTAAGCTGGGGTACGGATGAAGTTCTTTCGGTTACTCAAGGAGGTTCTACAAATATAAGCGTACAGTGGTGCTTTATTAACGAGGGACTAAATAAATCCGTTCATCATAAAGGAGAGCATGGTTATGGCTCCCTTCTTAGAATTGATGGAAATCTTTCCTTTCATCATAATTTCTATTCAAACAATAATAGCCGCAATCCCAGAATTGGAACATATGGTGATTTTTCAAGGGGGGGATTTGTAGATTTTAGAAATAATTTAGTTTATAACTGGGGGCAACTTCCAGCGTACACAGCCGAAGATAAAGCGACAATCAATTTTATAAACAATTATTATAAAGCAGGAAATTCTACAGCAGATAGTGTAAAGGAAATTATTTTTCATGTCGGGGGCAATACAACAAGTCTTTATATCTCCGGCAATATTCTCGAAGGTTTCGAAAAATATTCAAGTGAAAATAAAAAGTTGGTACGCGTATCGAAATATGCAAATGTTAATTCGGTTTTTCTGCCGCTGCCAATTCAAGTAAGCCAAATTTTAACAGAGGATCCTTTAGTTGCAAAAGAAAAGATATTAAAAACTGCTGGGGCAATTCTTCCTCAAAGAGATTTTGTTGATAAACGATTAGTTACACAATTCATCAGCAACACGGGAAAAATTGTTGATGACCAAAACCAAACCGGCGGGTGGCCCCAATATAAGTTTAGCAATAAGAATAAGGATATGAATAGAAATGGAATAGATGACAATTGGGAAGCTAAGTATAAACTAAACAGTAGTGATAATAATATTCATAATGCAGACATAGATAACGATGGCTATACAAATTTAGAAGAGTTCCTTAATGGTACTAATCCCTTAATAAAAAAATAGCGACAACTTCATCATCCTATATTTTTACGTTATTAGCAGCAACAAGTTTTTTATTGCTAACTAAAGATAAAAACTACATATTGCTCACTAAATTACAATTAAAAATTGCTGAACTTAACTGTTTGTCAATAGAACTAAAAATGGCATTTTTAGGTTCTATTGTTGTGGATATTTAATTTGCTGTTCCAGTTAAATTTATTTTTAGTTAGACTTTACTTTGTAGGTAGAGCAGCAAAAGAACTCTTGATACAATTTAATATATCGGTCTCTTTTTCAAGAGCCCACGCTTAATTCTCTCTTAAATATTGCTTTGTTGTTAAAACTGGCTCCATGTAGAATTTATACTTAGCCGTTTTTCATTTTCTGCTCCTTCTCTAATGTTAAATGGTAATTAATATGTTCCACAAAAAAACTAATACCTAATACAAAACAATTAGGAGTAAAAATGCTTTTCCATCAACAATTTGTTCGAGTTGCAAAACAGTACGAAAATAAACTAGCGATTATAGATAGAACTCTTAACCGCAGGGTTACTTACAAAAAAGCTCTTATTGGGTCTCTGATTCTAGCCAAGAAGTTCGAAATTTATTCACCCGGGTTTATTGGAATAATGCTTCCAAACTCGGCAGGTACAGTCCTTTCTATTCTTGGAACTTTGATGAGCGGGCGAATTCCCGTAATGATTAATTATTCTACTGGTGCGGCGGCCAATTGTGAATTTGCTCAAAAGAAGTGCGCGTTTAAAACAATTATAACATCCAAAGCTTTGTGCGAAAAAATTAAATGTAAGCATGTTGATGGAATGGTTTACTTAGAAGATATAATGAGTTCAATTTCCTTCTTTAATAAAATTAGTGCCGCTCTTAAAGCAGGCTTACCGGTTGAAAGGCTTCTTAAAAAAATTCATGAAGGTAACGAAGACGACACATTATTAATTCTATTTACCAGCGGAAGCGAAAAAGAACCTAAAGGTGTTCAACTTACTCATAAAAATATTACCTCTAATTTCGATTCCCTTATCAAGGCATTCGAATTTACATCGGATGATATTTTTCTAGCCAACTTGCCATACTTCCATGTTTTTGGTCAAACTGCAAACCTTTGGGTGCCATTAGCTTCGGGAATGACAATTGTTACATATGCAAATCCTTTGGAGTTTAAAACCATTTGCGATATTATAAGGGAAGAGAAGACTACTTTAGTTGCCGGCACTCCAACTTTCTTTTGGGGATATATTAGAAGTTCAAAACCTGGCGATTTCGATTCTGTAAGAATTTTGTTATCGGGCGCGGATAAATGTCCAAATGCACTCCGAAGTGAATTCATTAAAAAGCATAATAAAATTTTACTGGAAGCTTATGGCGCTACCGAAACTAGCCCTGCTATTACAATAAATACTTTCGAGAATAACAGACCGGGAAGTGTTGGTAAGCCTATTGATGGAGTTCAGGTTCGAGTTGAAAATTATGAAACCGGAGAGACATGCCAAACGGGAGAGATTGGAAAGATTCTTGTTAAGGGAGACAATGTTATGAAAGGCTACTTCGACGATTTTGAACAGACTTCACTTAGCATTAGGCACGGATGGTACGATACAGGTGATATGGGCTATATGGATGAAGAAGGTTATTTATGGCATGTCGGCAGGTTAAAACGATTCCTAAAAATTGGCGGTGAAATGGTATCGCTGATTAAGGTTGAAGATGTGTTAGAAAAATTATTGCCCCCGGATGTTGAATGCTGTGTTGTTGAAGTGCCAGATGCGATACGCGGAGCCAGAATTGTTGCCACCGTTACTCAAAAGATTGATGAAAAGACAATTCTAAAACAAATGGCAGAACAGCTTCCTAATATTGCTATTCCAAGTAAATTTGTTCTTTTGCCCGAAATGCCAAAAACAGGCAGCGGTAAAATTGATTTTAGAGCAATCACCGAAAAAGTAAGAGATATTGTTCAGTCCAAATAAAATACCCTATGCTCTTTCAACAATAGGAATTCCGTTGACAAAATGGAATTCCTTACTTATCAACTAAAAAAGCCTAATAAGTCTTTAGTTTATCCGATGAATATTTGATTAACAATTTGAAGTAATCATCTAAATGATAATTCATGTACATTATAAATAGTAAGTATGAGAAACTATTTTAGATTACTAAAACTATTTACACTATAGTATAAATCAAATAAAACCCGCCAAGTATAACAAGTACTCCGCAAATCCTTTTTATCCAAATTAAAGTTTTCGAGCCGTCACTCCAATTTAAATACTTTTGCACTTTCCCAGTTAAGGTTCCGGCTCCTACAATAACCGCACAATGCCCCAATGCGAATGCTAGCAAGAACATAATTGCTATAAAGTAATTTGTTTGCGCAGTCTGAAAAACAATTCCAAGTACTGGTGCCATATAAGCAAAGGTGCATGGTCCCAATGCCAAACCAAAAAGCAAACCCAAAACTAGTGCAGCTAAAAATCCTTTTGCTTTTGTTTTTTTTAATCCTCTGTTCCAATCAAGTTTTATTATGTCTAATAGATAAAGTCCCACCACAAAGAAAACTAGTGCAACAAGATAATTTCCAATTCCTCCCAAATCTCCCATCATTCTTCCAAGCCAAGCAGTAATAATTCCTATCAATGCAATTGTAATTAATATACCCAAAGAAAAAACTAGGGATATGTTAAATGTTCTGCCTAAGGATATTTTTCCTTGAGATGTAATAAATCCAACAACTAAAGGAATGCTCGATAAATGACATGGTGAGAGAAGAATTGATAACACTCCCCAGCAAAAAGATGCAATAAGAGCAATCCAAACAGCGCCATTCATTGCATTGTACAAAAAGTTAAAAATACTTTCTAACATCTCATCCCTTCTTATTAGATGGCTTTACCCCTTTCTTAACAAGAAGTTTTTCAATCTCGGCTTCGGGATAGAATCCCTCGTGGCGAAAAAATTCCTTTCCATTTTCATCAAGAAAGACTTGTGTTGGAATTAATTTGATGCCATACTTAGTTCCAAATGGTTTTCCCTCTTTAGTCCAAACATCATAAAAAATTACTTTAACCTGCTCACCAAATTTTTCCTCAATTGCTTTCATTACAGGCTGCATTTGCTTGCATGGAATGCAATTGACCGAGCCTAATTCCACAAATGTAATTTTTGGACTTTCTTTTTTCCCGTCGTTTGAATTCACTTGTGAATAAACATTGAAGCTTAAGAACGATAAGAACATTAATACAACAATTAATTTTTTCATCTAATTTCCTGTTAATAATTTTTAATAAACTACATTGAACAGATAACCAACTATAATTATTCCAACAGCTACAACACCAACAAAAGTAAAAATCAATCTAAGCTTCAATACTTTTCTTAGAATAATTGTCTCGGGCAGAGACAGCCCAATAACTGCCATCATAAATGCCAGCACTGTTCCAAGTGAAGCGCCTTTTTCAAGTAGTGCCTGTACTATTGGAATTATTCCGGCAGCGTTTGAATACATTGGTACGCCAAGCAATACTGCAGCCGGTACACTCCACCACACATCTTTTCCCATAAACGAAGCCATAAAATTTTGAGGCACATAACCATGAATTCCAGCGCCTACTGCAATTCCGGCAATTATATAAATCCACACCTTGCTAACTATTTCTTTAACCGCATCAATACCGGCGTTTATTCTATTTACGAAAGAAAAATCTTCATCATGCATTTCAATACGACCGGCTTTTACTTCATATACCCATGGTTCAACAAATTTTTCCAATTTCAATTTGCCAATTACGTAGCCGGCGAATATCGAAATTAATAAGCCGGTGGACATATACATTAACGCGGTCTTCCATCCGAACAAACCAAATAGTAACACTAGCGCAACTTCATTAATCATAGGAGCTGCAATTAAAAAAGAAAATGTAACACCTAAAGGAACGCCGCTTTCAATAAATCCAAGGAATAATGGAATTGCAGAACAGGAACAGAAGGGGGTTACAATTCCTAACAAACTTGCAAGCACATTGCCGGCAAAAAGTTTTTTACCCCCTAATATTTTTCTTGTTCTTTCGGGAGAGAAATATGTTCTTATTATACCAACAACAAAAACAATTATAACAAGCAGCATTAAAACTTTTGGTACCTCAAAAACAAAAAACCATATAGACTTGGTTAAATGAGTACCTCTTTGTAAACCGGCCACGTTATAAATAATAAAGTCTGTTACTTTAGCCAGGTTAAAATATAACAGAAGCCAAATAGGTAACAGCACCAATGGTATAATCAATACTCTTTTATTCTTTTCCAATTGTCATAATCTCATTAAAATTTATGGACAAACATCAGGAGCTTTAACAGTTCCTTCTTCCACATTCTTGAAATATTTTTTCTGAAAAAACAAAGCAACGTTTACAAGTGCAATTAATGCCGGCACTTCAACTAATGGTCCAATTACAGCAGCAAATGCTTCTCCGCTGTTAATTCCAAATACCGCAACAGCTACTGCAATTGCTAACTCAAAATTATTACTTGCCGCGGTAAACGATAGTGTAGCTGTTTTGGAGTAATCCGCGCCAATCTTTTTACCCATATAAAAGGATACTAAAAACATTACTACAAAGTATATAAGCAAAGGAATTGCAATTCTTACAACATCAAGAGGTATCTTAACAATGTATTCCCCTTTAAGAGAGAACATTACAATTATTGTAAAGAGTAGGGCAATTAAAGTTATTGGACTTATTTTAGGAATAAACTTTGTGTGATACCATTCCTTGTCTTTCATTCGTATCAATGTAAAGCGGGTGATTATTCCGGCAAGAAAGGGAATTCCAAGATAAATAAATACACTCTCTGCAATTTGTCCAATTGTAATATCAACTTTGAATGATTGCAGTCCCAGCCAGTTTGGCAAAACCGTTAAGAATACGTAAGCATAAACCGAAAAGAAGAGCACTTGAAAAATTGAATTGAACGCAACCAAACCGGCGGCATATTCGGTATCTCCTTTTGCAAGTTCATTCCAAACAATTACCATTGCAATGCACCTCGCAAGACCAATCATAATTAAACCAGCCATGTATTCAGGATAGTCTTGCAAAAATATTACCGCAAGAAGAAACATAAGCACCGGTCCAATAATCCAGTTTTGAACTAAGGAAAGGGTAAGCACTTTAAGATTTTTAAATACATCGCCAAGCTCTTCGTATTTTACTTTTGCAAGAGGAGGATACATCATTAATATCAGTCCAATTGCAATGGGAATATTAGTAGTGCTTTCGGGTGAAGATTTAAGCGACTCCCAAAATTTTGCAATACCGGGATATGTGTAACCCGAAAACACTCCAATGAACATTGCTAAAAAAATCCACAATGTTAAATATCTGTCTAAGAAGGAAAGCTTTTTAGTAAGTGAGCTCATATAAAATCCTTTTTAGTTTTGTTTAATGACGGCATTTAAAAGCCAATTAGTTAATGTAGATTTTGTTGGTAGCTTGCCTGTGTGAATTACTTTTTCATTTACAACAAGTCCTGGAGTACTCATTACACCATAGCTCATAATGTCTTTTAGTTCGCTAACTTTTTCTATGGATGCTTCAATATTGTTTTCGGCAACTACTTCTTTGCAAAGATTTTCTAAATTTTTACAATTAGCACATCCCGAACCAAGCACTTTTATACTTAGCATTTTATTAGCTCCTTAAATTTTCTTTGTAGAATTTGTAGAGATCATTTTTTATTTCATCTCTTATTTTTCTAAACTCATTTATAATTTCTTCTTCTGTTCCGGTAGCTTCTGCCGGATCTTCAAAACCAATGTGCAGCTGCTTGCCAACTTTTCCAATAAACACCGGACAGTTTTCTTTGGCATTTCCGCAAACAGTAATTACATAATCAAATTCCATGTTCAAGAATTCATCAACCAACTTTGGATAATTTTCCGAAAGATCAATTCCCAATTCCTTCATTACAAGAACTGCTTTTGGGTGAACCTTTTCAGCAGGTCTAGTTCCCGCGGAATAAACTTCCAATTCTTTATCAAAGGATTTCAATAATCCTTCTGCCATTTGGCTTCGGCAGCTATTGCCCGTACATAGAATTAATATTCTATTCATAATTCAAAAAATCTCCCACTATTCGTTAATAACCGAATTATTTGTTCTAAACTAATTACCGCAAACTTTGTGTCTATCTACAACTTTAACTTTTACTCTATCTTCTTCTATAATAGAATAATCTCCCAACCAAAAATCCAATTGACTTAAAATTGCCGAAATTCTCTGATCTGTTGGTCTTTGATTTATAAGATAATTCACCCATTTACCATCTCTTTCCTCTAATATGAATCCTTCCTTTTTCAATATGCTAAGATGTTCCGACACGGTTGATGCGGCAAGTTTAAGAACGTCTGTAATTTCGCACACACACAAGGGCTTCATTTGAAGCATCTTTAATATTCTAAGGCGGTTCTTATCGGATAAGGCTTTGAATAAATTAGTAGTCTCTTTCATAGATACGTTTCGTTGTTTACCGAAACATAATGTTTCTCAATATAACATCCAAAAGAAAGTTTTGCTTTACCTCTACCACATACATAATTATTTTCATAATCAGATTAGAAAATTTGCCACAGGATAATATTGGCTTTTATTCTCTCTATTATAAACCAAATATTCTATTTATAGATTTGGATTAATTATATAAATTCCACTTGGATTTTCTCATCTTAATTATTGTGGCTCACTAAATTCATAATTATCTTCAAAGAATATTAGGAATAGTAATGAAAAACATAGCTGCTTTCCCTTCAAAGTATATTCAAGGCCAAGGTGTTCTTTTGGAATTGCCCGAACTAATTAAATTATTTGGAAGCAAGGGACTTATTTTAGCTTCGTCAAAGGTTAAACAGAATATTATTCCTGTCTTTGGCAGAAGGATTATGGAATCTAAAATTCCGGTTGAATTATTTAATGGGGAGTGCTGCCAAAGTGAATTGAACAGATTGAGTGAGATTATTGAAAGAGAAAAGATTGACATTTTTGTTGGTATGGGTGGTGGAAAAACTATAGACACTGCAAAGATTGCAGCAGACATAGCCGGCATTCCTGTTATAATTGTTCCTACAATTGCATCTAGCGACGCTCCTTGCAGCGGATGTGCAGTTGTTTATACTTCCGATGGAATCTTTGAAACAGTTTATTATCAAAAAACTAATCCAACCGTTGTATTGGTGGATATGAATATAATTGCTAATGCCCCTTCTCGTTTTCTTGTTGCTGGAATGGGGGATGCACTTTCTACCTGGTTCGAAGCTAGGTCTTGTTCACAAACTCAATCTATGAATGAGTGTGGAGGATTGAGCACGTTAACCGGTTTAACTCTTGCTAAATTGTGTTATGATACTCTTTTAAAATATGGTGCCGAGGCTAAAATTGATAACATAAAAAATGTTGTTACTCCCGCATTAAACTATATTACAGAAGCAAACATTTTGCTTAGCGGTATTGGTTTTGAAAGCAGCGGATTGGCTGCAGCTCATGCAGTTCATAATGGTCTTACCGCACTACCCGAAACCCATTCCTATTTTCATGGTGAAAAAGTTGCCTTCGGTGTTTTAACGGGACTTCATCTAACCGATGCACCCATTGAAGAAATAAATACTGTTTATTCATTCTGCGAGCAAATTGGATTGCCTACAACCTTCTCGGATATAGGTATAAATTCTGCGGACGGAGTTTATCTAATGCAGGCAGCCAAAAAAGCATGTTTACCCGGTCAGTCAATATACCACGAAGCCTTAGAAATAACTGCCGAAAAAGTTTTTGATGCAATGATAATGGCAGATGCCTTTGGCAGAAAAAGAAAGTTAAAATAGCTTTCTTTTTCAAACCTTTTTCAAGTCTCGAACTATTTTTTCTTATTGAACAGGAACATGCAATTCTTGGGCAATTATATTCTTCAAGTCTTCTTTTGGATATGCGCCGGTTGCCATTGTTGGTTGCCCTTCAACAGGAATAAACAATAATGAGGGGATGCTTCTTATTCCGAATGCAGCGGCTAGCTCCTGTTCTACTTCAGTATTTATTTTATAGAAATTCACTTTGTCTTTATATTCAATCGAAAGTTCATCTATTACCGGCCCAACCATTCTGCATGGTCCGCACCATTCAGCCCAAAAATCAATTACTGCAGGTAGGGTACCCTCATATTTCCATTCCTTGCTCTTTTCATAATTAAATACTTTTTCCAAAAATGTTTCTTTGGTTAAATGCTCTGTCATTTCAAACTCCTTATCACACTCTATTGATTATTTATAGGAATTAGATGTATCGATAAATAAAAGGATTCTTAAATCATGCCCCATTTCATCTCTATCCAACGTAGAAATAAAAACAAACAACTTTAAGGGAAGATCAATTTAGAGAATTGAAGAATAATTTATGAAAACGTATCCATTCCAATTTCTGCTTACTCTTTGAAAATAAATAAACTTATTTGAGTTTTTCCTTTGAATGAACTTGGTAAATGTATATATTAAGACACGATATCTAAATAAAAGTGTCGTAAGCTGTCACATTACAATTCTTCTAATTTATAAAAGAAAGGAGCAAATAATGCTCTTAAGACTCTACAAAAAATCCCTATTAACCATTTTATTTGTTTTTGCAAGTACCTTATCATTATTTGCTCAAGGCAATGGAACGGTTAAACCATATACTGCTCAGGCTGTTGCTCTTAAAGGAGAGACAAATACTGACATTACATTAACCTTTTTTACTAACAATGCATCTAAGTTTCCAATTCCTGCAGAGTTAAAAAAGCTTCAAATAAAAATCCGCAACCAAGCAGGAGAAGTTTCTTATATACACAATGCAAAAGCGTTGAGTCTTACAGGAAATGTTTACAAGACATCTATTGTTGGTCCACAAAATCACAATATTTTAGAATTTCAGGCTCATATAAAAACTGCAGCAACCAAAAATGAAGAAATAGTAACAGGAACAGTTGTTACTAAATTATATCCAAATTTAAAAGTAGAAACGGTAACAGCTCCAAGTGAGAAAACAATAAATGAACCTTTCAACATAGAAGCGTTTATTAAAGAAACAAATCTTGAAACTGCGGGAAATTGCACAGTATCACTTTATAAAGAGGGAAGCCTGGTTGCATCATATCCTAATGTTGCTGTTGCAGCCGGTGGAAATGCCAGCGTTGTTTTCGGCAACTTAACCCATAATGCAGTTGGTCTTCAGAATTATTCAGTAGTAATTGAAAATGCGGTTCCAGGAGATTACAATGCGGCAGATAACAGCAAATCTGTAGCTGTAAATTTTATTAACCCGGTAAGCAATGTTGCTCAATCCGATTACTGGTTTTATTATGATAAAACTAATAATTACAACTATAATAATATAGCTACTAATTCCTCTGGACAGGAAGTTTATCATTATACTCAGACAGGAGATTGGGAAAATTTTCAGTTTGGAGTTTATAATTATAGTAGTCCTATTACTAATAATAATCTTCCAATATCTGCTTCTTACAAAATTGAAACTTCGGATAATAGAATAATAAGCGGCACTTTTGAAAATATTGCCCCAAATTATTATTACTACTATTATCAATATTATTATGCATGGGATCCTGTAAACTTTGTTCAATTTAATGGATATGTTGACAGTTATGGTTCTGTTCAAGCATATATCTACAGGTACCGTTCAAATTATGTTTACTATTATAACCATCTGAATGGTTACAATTATTATTACGAAAATCACGATCCCCTTAACACATTTATTAACGAAAACAGCCAATTGAAAGTTAGTCTGGTTGCTACTTATGATAATTATTCATGGGGGGGCGGTGCTGCAATAAATTTAAACACTCCACAAAATTACAGCTATAATTATAATGGTTCGTATTACGATTATTATTATGGATATTTAAATTATGCATATTCATATTCATACGACCAGACATATAACTACAGCTATGGATTAACAGATGTTAATATGCTTCCAAAAATATCTGGTTCTCAAATATCAATTCTTGCAAATTCATTGGAAATTCCAGCATCTTTCAGCATCGATCAGAATTATCCAAATCCGTTTAATCCAACTACAACTATCAAGTATGCAATTCCCGAAGCTAGCTTTGTAACATTAAAAATATTTAACATAGCTGGTCAAGAAGTTGCCACTTTGGTTAACAGTCAATTAAGTGCCGGTTATCATTCGGTAAATTTTGATGCAAAAGGTTTGGCAAGTGGAACTTACATTTATAGAATTCAAGCTGGAAACTACGTTAAGAGTTACAAAATGTCGTTGATGAAGTAATATTAACGGTAGAATAAATTGTTTTTTAATCCATCCCGTAAGGGATGGATTATTTTTAAATCACTCCTTAATAATCTCACACGTTAAAATATCCTGAAATTTTGATTATGATTTTTTCATTAATTCTTTTAGGCATTAGTAGTCATACTCTTTGATATATAATTACTTCTTAGGTGAATTATAAAAAGATTGAAACCATATGACCTCGGATGCTAAAATATCTAAAAATAATCTCGATGATGAGATATGAAGAAAAATAAATGCCTTTTAATAATAGCAATTATTGCTGCAGTGTACGGGTGCAAAGAGGAGAATCCACTTGAATCTCTACCTGTTCGCACACCGGAATGGGTTTATGGCAAAATAACACAGCCAGTTCCCGAATGGGGCTCCTCTACTAGGCTTCAGCTTCCCGCCCAGGTAAATCAAATTGTGTTTGGACCCGGCGCAGGAATAGGCGCATTTGGTTCTCATCAGGGGGGGCACCCTGAAGGACTGAACCATGTTTGGATAGACATTATTACCGGCATTCCGGTTAAAAGCTGGGGCGACGGTAAAGTGGTTAAGATTGAAGATATGCAAGGAGAATTTTTCATAACTATTGAATATAACGGCGGTTTGGTAGGCAAGCATATGGAGGTAAAAACACCCCTTGTTACTGTTGGACAACAGGTTAAAGCCGGAGACCCGGTTTGTTACGGCCTAAATTATGGAGCGATGCAGAGTGCAGAATTTATGCTTTACGACAACAACCGTAATGATGGAGAAACTATTGGTTCCAATAAAGGTTCTTATGTTTCACCTTTCGATTATTTGCGAACCGATATCAAAGAATCTCTTGAGCAGGCATATACAGTAAATGTAATTCAACCATATTTCAAAGCCGGAAAGGATGCGGGAAGCAATCGAAGAGTTGAACCTTATCTTACAAATCAGTTGATAATTCATAAGTATCATAAAAATACAATTGCGGGTGAATGGCTTTTAAAAAGCAAATGGGGCGTAGGAGGCTTTCCTGATATTCTTACTCTTCTAGATGCGGATAATGAATATTACAAGGGAAAAATAATAATGGCTGCAGATAACGTTGGAAACGGTCAGCATGTATTCGACGGCACTTGGAGTGCGGATAATACAACAAAACGTTTTACATTCACTTCTAAGGGAATGACATATTACGGCTTATACGAACTGAACGAAAGCGGAGATAGGGCAACTATTAAGATTGAGTACAGAACAGATACATATCCTGCAACATTTAGCAGCGGTGCTGCTTTGTATATCGAGCGTGGCAATAAACCAATTTCGGTTGATGCCGCAGAACTTGGCGTTCTGTGAAAATATTTTTTAGCACACCTTCTCCAAAACAGATTTTCAAGAAAAACAAACAGTAAAATAAAGTCGAGCTTATTAACTATTTATTTTGAATCAATGTCAAAGTAAAAATAAATCCAACTAAAATCTTAACTATTAGAAATAATTATTGTCTATCTGCAAGTCCTTTACTCCACAAGCCTTTCATAATTAAACATATAATTCTATTTGAGATAAACCGCTTACCTCTCAGTCAAATTTTCCGAATTAGTACATTGATATTCTATTTGACTTAAAACAAGTGAATTATTCGAGCCTTTAGTTATATTATATACAAAGATTTATAAAAAGGTTTTTTAAAAGCAATGGATTTACTTTGTAAAACATGCGGTGAAGAAATTTTAGCAAATTGGGATATTTGTCCTAATTGCCTTGGGCCAATTATTCAAACAAAAATTTGTTCAAGTTGTAATAGCGAGATAAAAGGAACCTGGAAAATATGTCCATCATGCAAAACACCAACAGGCAACACAGCAACAGCAGATTATACTCCAAAACGCACCATAACAACTGGAAGAGAGACATATATTTCACCTTCTAACAACTCGCTAATAAGTGTACAGAATGGTAATTATGTGGAATTAGCTTTGAATGATTTAGTAGCAGACAGATATGTTGTTAAGAAAAAAATTGGAGAAGGGGGATTTGGCCGTGTATACGAAGTCTATGATCAATTGACTGAGAAAATTCTGGCATTAAAGACGCTACCTTATACAACAAAAGAATCGATAAATAATATATTGCTTGAGTTTGAAAGTCGAGACAGAATAAACAATACTGAACATATAATAAAGGCTTATCAACCACAGTTGACAATATATAAAGAGCAAAACATTATTATTTATCCACTAGAGATTGCCGAAAAGAATATGCGAGATTGGCTTACAGAGTCCAAAAAATATTTTGAAACTAGACTCGACGAAGGGTTGGAAATATTCAAACAGGCCTGTTTAGGTGTTGAGGCAATTCATGAAGCGGAACTAATACATTTGGATTTAAAGCCGGAAAATATTTTACTAATCCAGAATAAAAAAGCAAAAGATCTTTCGCAAAAATGGATTGTAAAGATTAGCGATTTCGGTTTAGCCAGAGGAAGTGGAATGGAAAATCTGGAAATATTAAAAGATGGTATTGGCACTCCTGCTTATATGTCTCCCGAACAGATAATGGCGGCAAGATGGAAAGATGTTGGTAAAGAAGCAGATATCTATTCTCTTGGAATGATTCTTTATGAACTGATTGATGGAGAACTGCCTTACAGCGGATCTGCAAGAATGATAAAAGAAAAAAAACTGAATCCACAAATACAAATAACACCGCTTCAAAGTAATAAAGATGTAGCTCAAATTGCGATGAAATGTTTGGAACGAGATAAGACTAAGAGAATTAAAAACATTTCCGAATTAATCTATGCTGTTGATGAAAAAAGAAGGCTATTGGAAGAGCTAAAGATTAATAAAAAGAAAGCCGAAGAGTTTTTACAGGAGATAAAAAGATTATTTGATTTGAAAAAATATTCTGATGCTAAGCTAATTTGCAGGCAGGCTGATGAATGGGACAAATCCCAAAAACAGATTGTGAAATGGAAGAACATTCATGATAAAATAGAAAGAATTAGAATTCTTGATGAAGAGAGAAAAAAGAAAGGGGAAATGATCCTTGTTCAAGGAGGCAGCTTTAATATGGGAAGCAACGAGTACCCGGATGAAAGTCCAATTCATCTTGTAAAAATAAATAATTTTTTAATAGATAAATTTCCAGTAACTGTTAAACAGTATAGGGAATTTTGTAAAGCGACAAAAAGATCTTTACCAAAAGCGCCTCATTGGGGATGGTATGAAGATCATCCAATCGTAAATGTCACTTGGAAAGATGCAACTGAATACGCTGATTGGTGTGGAAAACGACTTCCCACCGAGGCTGAATGGGAATATGCTGCAAGGGGAGGAAATAAAAGTAGCAATTTCAAGTACAGCGGAAGCGATAATATTAATGAGGTTGCATGGTATTTAGGAAATTCGGGAGGTCATACAAATCCGGTAGGAAGTAAATTACCAAACGAATTAGGAATTTACGATTTGAGCGGAAATGTAAAAGAGTGGTGCAGTGATTGGTATTCCAGCTATCATAATAGTTCTATTAAAAAAACAAATGATTCAAGTGTGGGCAGTTTTAAAATCCTTAGGGGTGGTTCCTGGAATTTGAATGAATCGGGCTGCCGCAATACTTTGCGCAACAGCTACGACCCTGAACTTTGTGATGACCATTTTGGATTTAGATGTGTTAAAGATATAGCTTCAAAAAAACCAGATGATATTTAAAAAATAATTTGAAATATAGCCGAAATAGTTGCATCCCCGTTAAATAGAAAGTTATCATAATATTTAAAAACAGAATTGCTCAAAAAGTGTTTATTGAAATAATCCAGTTATGATTTGAGGAGTCCATAGTTCTTAGTGATATGCATTGCAATACTTTAAAAGAGGTTTAAAACAAAAAAGCCCCAAAACGAAGTGTTTTGAGGCTTTTCGAGAGCTGGCGATGGAACTCGAATCCGCAACCTTCTGATTATAAGTTGTTAGCTCACCTTCGTAAAGAACTTGAAAAGCTATTCTCTTTTATAATGGAAAGGGAAGATAAACTTGAATCAGTTAAAGCTTATCAGCAAGGTAAAGCAGCATAAAATAAATAATATTTCTCAACCAGAATTTAATTCACATAAGAAATAATTTCATTCAAAGCAGAACAAATTTTGTATTCGTTCTGCTTTATATTATTTACATTACATGCTTATTAAAAATATAAATACAATTTCGTCATAATTTCTAAATAAATATCTCTTATTAATTCTTCCTTCTTTGCGCAAATATTCCTAAACATTATATCTAAAGAGTTGTAAATTTGTAATCAATGCATAGCTTAGTGTAGGCTTCCAATCTTAGCAAAATTAATTCTTTGCTCTTGAAGGCTAAGCTGTTATAGTAATTTATTTACAAATAAATTTTTGGAATAAAATGAATATAGAAAATCATATATATGTAATTTTTGGCGCTTCTGGAGATTTGACTAAAAGAAAATTAGTACCTGCCATTTATTCTCTTTTTGTTCAAAATCAATTGCCTCAAAATTTTGCTCTACTCGGAATAGCTAGGTCTGAATTTACTGATGAGGAATTCAGACAAAATATGAAATCAGCTGTTACTGAGTATAAAGAAATTGATGACTTATCTATGATTGATGAGTTTATTAACAAATTGTATTACACACCGCTTAATTTTGGCGATGCAAATTCATACCAGAATTTAGTAAAAAGATTATCCTATTTAAGACATGCAAATGGAATAAGTGGCAATACACTATTTTATTTATCAACCCCCCCAAGCCTTTACGCGGCCATTCCTCAAAATCTTGCTTCCGTAGGATTAAATAATCAAGATGAAGGCTGGAAGAGATTAATAATTGAGAAGCCATTCGGATACGATCTTGAATCTGCCATTACTTTGAAAGATCAGCTTCTTAAAGATTGGAAGGAAGAACAAATTTTTCGAATCGATCATTATCTTGGCAAAGAAACTGTTCAGAATTTGCTGGTTACAAGATTTTCCAACGGCATTTTTGAACCCCTTTGGAATAGAAATTATATTCATCATGTAGAAATTACCTCCTCAGAAAGTATTGGGGTTGAAAAACGGGGTGGATATTACGATACTAGTGGCGCACTAAGGGATATGGTGCAAAATCACCTTCTGCAAATTGTTGGTTTAACTGCCATGGAAGCCCCATCTACTTCCGATTCCTTTGCAATCAGAAATGAAATTATTAAGGTCTTTCAATCATTCAGACAAATTAAAAAAGAAGATGTTAATAAGGTTGCTATCCGAGGGCAGTATATTGCCTCTTCTATTAAAGGTGAACAAGTTTTGGGGTATAGAAACGAAGTGGGAGTAAAAAGCGATTCTCTTACAGAGACTTATGCAGCAATTAAATTTTATATCGATAACTGGCGCTGGGGCGGCGTTCCTTTTTATATACGCACCGGCAAAAGATTACCTACCCGTGTTACCGAAGTGGTAATTCATTTCAAACCTACTCCTCATTCACTTTTTTCTAAAAATCAGAACAGTCAATCTTGCAATCAGTTGGTTATTCGAATTCAGCCGGATGAAGGTATCCTTTTGAAATTCGGAATGAAAATTCCAGGGCCTGGATTTGATGTTCAAAATGTTAATATGGATTTTCATTACAGTGAACTTACAAATCAAAGAATTTCTTCGGCTTACGAACGCCTCATATTCGATACAATGAAAGGGGATTCAACTCTTTTTGCTCGCACCGAAGAAGTTTTAGAGGCTTGGAAATTTTTAGCTCCAATTATTGATGCTTGGAAAAATGATAAAAATATACCATTGCATGGCTACCCTGCCGGCACATGGGGACCTGAACATGCTGATGATTTAATTGAAGAGGAAAATATGACTTGGCGTTATCCCTGTAAAAATTTAGCCGATGATGGATTTTATTGCGAGCTGTAATGGAAAATCAGACTGTTAAAATATTCCCGAACTCTGAATCTATTTCTAATGAATTAGCAGAGTTAATTCAAAGTAAAGTTAGTAATCTTAAGTATGATGAATATTTTACTTTAGCAGTATCTGGGGGAGAAACACCAAAACAAATTTTTGAATATCTATCCCAAAACCATTCATATACAATTGATTGGGAAAAAGTAAAAATATTTTGGACTGATGAAAGATGTGTCCCTCCCGGTGATAAAGATAGTAATTACAAAATGGCATATGAATCTTTCATTTCTAAAATATCTATTCAAAACAAAAACATTTTTAGAATTTATGGAGAAAATGATCCTTCCAAAGAAGCTATAAGATATTCGGAAACAATAAAAGATAATGTGCAGCTCATAAATGGTTTACCAGTTTTTGACCTTATGTTATTAGGTGTTGGAGAGGATGGGCACACAGCTTCAATTTTTCCTAATCAAATTCACTTATTCTATTCAAATGAATATTGCGTAGTAGCAAAGCATCCTCAAACTTTTCAATCAAGAATTACTCTCTCTGGAAAAGTAATAAATAATTCCAAGCAAATTGCTTTTATTGTAACTGGTTTCAAGAAAGCTCCAATTATTGCCCGTGTAATAAATAATACAAATACACAAACCTTGCCGGCTCAATTGGTCTTACCTTCCAATGGTAAACTTTTTTGGTTAATTGATTCTAAAGCGGCTCAATTGTTATAAAAATATCTTCAAATAATTTCTAACTATCAATAAATTTACCTTTCAATTCACACGGTGGATCAATTTCAGCAGATTCAAAAGAGGGCTTTGGGACTACTTTTACTTTCACAATTCCAATTACAGCATAACAATTGTTAATTTATTATTTACTCTAAACATATCACCTCGCAAAGAACTTGAAAAGTTATTCTCATTCATCAAAGAAAGGGAAGATAAGATAGAATTTGTAGAATCGTTCACTCTTGGTAAAGCAGCATAGTACAAATAAAAAAGGGACTGAATAATTTTCAGTCCCTAAAAAAATTTCTAAGCCGTTGAGTCTCATCTTTCAAACGTGACGAATCACTTCATTGAATCCAGCACATATAATAGTGGCTGTACCACCCGAACACCTTATCAAGCATCCTTTAATTACATTTCAATCTAATAAAACAGTTGAGACTAATACATTCCAGACGCGGCTTAGCGGCACGACGTGGCTATAGCTACTAATGTTTAATAGCTAATTTTGTACAAAATGCTTTCTTTGCTTGCATTACTCATTTTTTATCAATATCATAAATTATTAATCGTACTATTTATTTTAAAATAAATATTATTCAAATAAAGTAAGCAACTAATTATTACAATTTATAACAGAACTATTATGAAGTCTTTTCCCATTTTAAAGATTATTAATAAGCTTCTTATGGAAAATGTAAAATTTAAAAAATTATTCTTTTCCATATTTCTCGGCCTTTCTTGCTTGTTCTTGTCTTCCCACAGCATAATTTTAGGAAACATAAAAGTTTATCTCCCATGGCCTCTTATTTTCCCAATGCTAGCTTCACTCGCATTTGGTCCTTTTTATGCATTGGTTTCTTGTTTAACGGGTGTCATTTTATTCCCCTTCCTTTTATGGCCATCTAACGGTTGGGCTAACATTTTAAATTCAGCTTTACTTGTTAGTTTAATTGTTTCACTGGGCTTTGCTTCCGAGGTAATCGCAAAAAATAAATCATCTCTTAACTTAAAAATATTCTCTTTTGTCATTCTAGCATATAGCCTTATTTCAATTCTGTTATTTCAACTTCTTTTCAATTGGTTTTTATCTCTCAATTCTAGTTCATCATATACAAATGTTTTAATACATATTGATAATAAAGTTTTATTAGGCCTTTGCTTCAAAAACATTTTTTTCTTCTCAATAATAGCTCTTGTTGCCGAAACAATTCTTCGGATTCCTTTTTTTCGAAAACTCTTCTATTTGAAAGAAAATCTTTACATGCGGTATAATTTAAAGTTAGTAATTGTTGTTTTATCCTTTTCATTTTTAATCTCACTATTTTCTTTTGCTGCTGGCTGGCTGCTTCTTAATGATTCTATATTTGTGGTTTTAGATCAATATAAAATAATATTGCTGTTTATTTTTTTTGTAGATGTTATCATTATAAGAACTTCTATTCATTTTATTGAAGGTCGAATTCGCACTTTAGATACACTTTTCGATTTGAATAAAACTTTATCCGAAAGTGAATCTTTTAGAAGAAGAGTTTTCGATGAGTCTTTTGTTCCAATTGTTGTTATGGATTCTTGTAATTATCAGTTCATCGATTGTAATTACGCTGCTGTTGAAATTTATAATTTTACTTCAAAAGACGATATACTCGGGAAAACTCCATTAGATGTTTCAGCTCCAAATCAATATGATGGCACTCCTTCCGATGTTAAAGCTAACTATTTTATTCAAAAAGCTCTTCGTGATGGAAGTATTGTTTTTGATTGGCTTCACAAAAGACCAAATGGTGAAACCTGGGATGCTCAAGTTCACCTTTTGAGTTTCAAAAGTGGTGATAAAGATTTATTGCAGTTTACTCTTGATGATATTACCGAAAGAAAAATAGCTGAACAAAATCTTAAAGATAGTGAAACTAAATACATAGAATTATTCCAAGCTGAATCCGATGCCATATTATTAATCGATAATGAAACTGGAAAAATACTCAAGGTTAATAACTCTGCAATTTCTATGTATGGCTATTCCGAAGAAGAACTTTTAACATTATTTAATCACGATCTTTCCAGCGAAAAAGAAAAAACAATTCAATTCTGCGCTAATTTATTGAACAAACAAAATGAACAATATTTTATTCCATTAATACTTCATAAAAAAAAGGATGGTACAATTTTCCCTGTTGAAATAGCTGGTCGTGCCTTTATTTTGGAAGGTAAGTCCATTCATATTTCTGCTGTTCGAGATATTACAGAAAGAATAAAATCTGAAGAAGCTTTGAAAAATGAAAAAATCCTTTCCGACACTATTATCAATAGCTTGCCGGGTTCTTTTTTCATGATAAATTCTAATGGTGAATTGCTGCGAGTTAATGATAAAGTTGAAATACTTACTGGCCATAAAATAAATAATACTCCCGGAATGAAATTAGGTGAATTACATATTGACGAAGACAAACCGAAAATACTTGAAGCTTTTAATCAAGCACTATTAACTGGCACAGCGGAAGTAATTGCAAGAACTAAAATTCCAGATGGCAAAATTCTTTGTTATCACTATTATGCTAACAGAATGGATATAGATGGTAAACAGTATGTTGTGGGCAATGGCTACGATATTACCGATAAGATATTAGCTCAAGAAGGTTTAATCCAATCCGAGAATAAGTACCGTAGGCTTCACGAAAGTATTATGGACGGATATGTTTATGTAGATATGCAAGGAAAAATTATTGAATTCAACGATTCTTATAGGAATATGCTGGAATATTCAAAGGAGGAATTGTATAATCTTACATACGTTGATATTACACCCGAAAAATGGCATTCATTCGAATCTGATATTCTTACAAATCAAATTTTTGTTAATGGTTATTCAGATGTATATGAAAAAGAATACATCCGAAAGGATGGTTCTACTTTCCCCGTTGAATTAAGAACTTATTTAATTAAAAATGATGCTGGCTTTAATATTGGAATGTGGGCTATTGTACGGGATATTTCTGAGAGAAAACTTGCCGAAGAAACGTTAAGAAGATCTGAAGAGAAGTTTTCAAAAGCTTTCCGTTCTAGCCCCGACATTATTACAATTACATCCTTAGCAACAGGAATAATTATTGAAGGGAACGAAAAATGCTTTGATATTCTCGGTTATAAACTTGAAGAAGTAATCGGCAAATCAGTTGTTGAGCTAGGTTTATGGGCCGATCTTAAACAGCGTGAACAAAATGCCGCTCAAATGCTGCGCGATGGATATCTTTATAATAAGGAAATTAAAATGATTACCAAAGCTGGCAATATTGTTGATATTCTTTATTCGGGAGAATTAATTGAACTGGACGGTGTTAAATATGCTTTATCAATTTTACGCGACATCACTGAACAAAAAAAAGCATCTCTTGCTCTTCAAAAAAGTGAAGAAGAATACAGAAAATTAATTACTACCGTTCCGGATCTTATTATTAAAACCGACCTTAATGGAAATATTATTTTCATTAACGAAACTAATGAATCCACCTGGCTCTATAATGAATTTAGTCAAGTTGTTGGTAAAAATATTATCGATTTTGTTGTAGAGGATGATAGAGAAAGAGTTTTAAAAAATTTTACGACTAGACAGCTTGGAGAAATCGGTCTCCAAGAATATAAATTAAAAAGCAAATTTGGCAAGGTACTCGAATTTGAAGTCAATGGAAATGTTCTGTTCGACTACAATAATTGTGCGTACGGAATGGTTTTTGTATTGCGCGATATTACCGAAAGGAAAAAAGCTGCCTTAGAATTAGAATTATATAAAATTCATCTTGAAGAATTGGTTAAAGAAAGAACCGCTGCTCTCGAAATCCTTAACTTACAGCTCGAAAATGAAATTAAAAAACAAAAAGAAGCTGAAGAAAAAGTCAGACTCGCTCTAGAAAAAGAAAAGGAACTAAGCGACCTTAAATCTAAATTTATCTCTATCACTTCTCACGAGTTTAGAACTCCTCTTACTTCAATATACTCTTCAACTCAATTACTCGAAAGGTATGGCCGAAATTGGTCAGAAGAGGAATTTAATAAACACATTGCACGTGTTAAAAAATCTGTAAAATACCTTACTGGTTTGCTCGACGATGTTCTCACTATCAGCCGTGCAGATTCCGGCAAAATTAAATTCGAACCTAAATCTGTTGACTTAGCTAAACTTTGCAATAGCATTGTCGAGGATATAAAATTACAGCTTACCCCAAAACATAATTTTAATTACATATTCTCGTTAAATAACCCGTTGTTATTTCTGGATGAAAAACTGGTTACTTTTATTATTATTAACTTAATTTCAAATGCAATTAAATACTCCCCTAAAGGTGGTTCTATTCACTTCTTGGTTAGTGCTGTCGATAATTTTGTACAATTCACTTTTCAAGATCAAGGTATTGGAATTCCAAAAGATGATCAACAGCATCTCTTTAAACCTTTTTCTCGAAGTTCCAATGTGGAATCAATAAGTGGTTCTGGGCTAGGGCTCTCTATTGTTAAACGTTCGGTAGATCTTCATTCCGGAACTATTAATTTTGAAAGCGAGCTTAATAAAGGAACAAAATTTATAGTTAATATTCCCATTATTTATGAAATGAAAAAATGAAAAAAATTCTTATTATAGAAGACCAGGAAGATATTCTGGATGATATTAAGACTCTTTTAACAAAAGAAAAGTATAAAGTTTATACTGCTCTTAACGGTACAAATGGTGTCTTACTTGCAAAAACTTATTGTCCGGACTTAATTATCTCCGATATCATGCTCCCCGGTATCGATGGGTATTCTGTATACGAATCTATCAATAATAATGAACTTACTTCCCACATCCCTTTCATTTTTCTTACCGCTAAAGTCGATAGAAAAGATTTAAGAAAGGGAATGGAACTGGGTGCCGATGATTATATCTTTAAACCTTATGATGCCGATGAACTCCTTGCTGCTATTAATACAAGAATTAATAAACATGAATCTTTAAAAGAAAAAATTATTCATACACTCAAAAATTCTATTGCAGAAAAAACAAATTGCAAACTCAATATTGACGATAATCTTTTTATCTCTCACAATAAAAAATCAATTGCAATTAAACTTGCCGATGTAGTTTATGTTAAAGCCGAAAATCAGTACAGCGAAATTATATGCTCTTTTGGTAAAACTTACGTAATTCGTAAACCGCTAAAAGATTGGTTGGAAATATTACCCCATAATAAATTTGTTCGTATTCATCGCTCTGTAATTTGTAATCTCAATTTTATTAACTCTGTTACAAAACAGTCAAATCAGAACTACTCTGTATCTATTACAAATTCAACATGTCTATTGGAGGTGTCAAGAACTTATAAAAAAGCATTCATGAATAAATTAAAAAATAATTAAAAAGCATTTAACAACACCAATTATACCACTTACAACAAAGAATTGTACTTTTCTATTTATATATACGATTCTTCAGTATAAAAAATGGAGATTGTATGCTTAAGATTCTTTTGGTTGAAGATGATCCTGATATTCTTGATAACTTAAAAACTTTTCTTGAAAATGAAGGATTCGAAATTGTAACTGCAGAAAATGGCGATTTAGCCTTGAAATTACTAAAATCAATAACACCGGATCTTATAATTTCAGATATTATGATGCCAATTGTTGATGGATATGAATTATTGAAAAAAATTAAAAACAATATTCGACTCGATTCTATTCCTTTTATTGTTTTAACTGCAAAATCAGATATTGTCTCATTTAGAAAAGTAATGGACATAGGTGCCGATGATTATTTAATTAAACCATTCGATTTCCAAGAAGTAATGGATACTATAAAACTTCGTCTTAAAAAAAATAACATTAAAATCTAATTTTCAAAAAGGTATTTTGAGCATGAAACTACTTGTCGCTGAAGATGATTTAGATATACTAGATGATATTAATTCCTTCTTCGTTAAAGAAGGATTCGAAGTTCGTTCTTGCTCAAATGGTCTTGAAGCACTCACTGCTCTTAATTCGTTTACTCCCGATATAATAATTTCTGATATTATGATGCCATATCTCGATGGATTTGAACTTTTCGAAAAAGTTAAATCTAATTTCATGCTTAAGTCTATCCCTTTTATTTTCCTTACTGCTAAAGCAGATCTCAATTCAATTAGAAAAGGAATGAATCTTGGTGCCGATGATTATTTAACTAAACCTTTCAATTTCGACGAACTCTTATTAGCCGTCAATACTAGAATTGACAAGTATAAATCCTTTAACGAAAAATTAACTAATATAAAGGAACAGATTAGTAAATATGTCCCGCATGAATTAAGAACTCCCTTAGTCGGCATTCTAGGTTTTTCCAATATTCTTAAAAATGAAATTGATTGCTTGAGTAAAGATGATATTATCGAAATGGTCGAAAAAATTGAACTCTCTGGTAAACGCCTTCTTAACGTTGTTGAAAAATTCCTTAAATATACTGAATTGGATTCCTTAGCTACTCATAAATGGGATGAGCATGATTATCTCTCTCAAATCGACCTCGCTGCTTTTCAAGAGATTGTTATTAATCATTATTTTATAAAAGATAGAATTGAGAAAATTATTTTTAATATACACCCCTCTCCGGTTAAAATCCCTTTATATTTTTTCAAAACTATAATTACGGAATTACTCGAGAACTGTGTGAAGTATTCTCCATCTAATTCTATTATCGAAATAAAAGGTGTTTGCAACAATAATTTTTATTGTATAGATGTTGTTGACCATGGCTTTGGTATTACAAAAGAACAAATTCTGAATATAGATTATCTACAACAGTTCGATAGAGCTCAAAAAGAAATTTCGGGCAATGGAATTGGACTAGCAATGGTTAAAAAAATTCTTTCGATTATAGAAGGTACTTTCAACATTGAAAGTGAACCTAATAAATTTACTAAGGTATTCATTTCTTTCCCCAAATATTTATAATAATTAAAGAAAGCTTCTCCCCCTTAATTTAATTACATCCCTTTAATTCAATTTGCTCTTCAAAAATTCTCCTCTTTTATTCTATTTAGCTCTGTTATTTAATAATCCTATATCCCTTAACAAAAGTATACTTAATTTATTGCAAATCTAACCTATCCATTAAACATGTAATTTATTTATAATTATTTCTTTAGTGCATTTCACTCCTAAAATAAGTTGCTTTACAACATTATAGCATAACTAATAAACATACCTCCCGATTATTATCATGCGATCTTAAACATTTATGAATTATTATTTGGTGTAAAATGAATGCAATATTTTATACATATTATAGGCTTTATAAGCTATTGGAAAAAGTTGATTCTCTTGATAATTACTTTATCCAAACAGCCAATTTTTTAACAAAGCTAACCCCATTCGCAAACGATGAGAACCTTCTAATTCCAAATTGCTTAGCTGCTTTGAAAATAAATCAAACCAAAATTCCCGAAATAAAAGAAGAACTTCTTTCTCTCATAAAAAAATGTAATATCAATCTAGATGGCGAGTACTTAACAACAACACGTTTTAATAATCAGTATAACTGTTCTAATTGCTTCTCTTCTTATTTTGTTAATGAGTCTGGAAAATTAACTGATTCGGAAAATATTTCTTATTGATAAGGCGGATATAAAATGAAACAAATAATTGTAAATAAAGCTAGTATAAATTCAGCATTTGTTAAATCAAGCATTAAAATGAATGATAGTGTAATCTATCTAACAGACTTAAATAATATTCTGCTTCACTCAAATTGCAAATTACTAATTAGTGTTAAATAAAAAAGGAAAAGAATCATGAAAGTCTTACTAAGTAAAAAAATTACATGTTTATTGCTCTTATTCTTATTCTCTATTTCAAACGCAAATGCAAAATCATACTCTAATGAAGAGCAATACCTTCTTGTTGTAGATAAAATGCCAGCCCTACAAGGTGGATTTGAATCACTAATGAAAAAAATCACCTATCCAGCTTTGGCTCTTAAAACAAAAACGCAAGGCAAAGTGTACCTAATGCTTTACATTAGCGAAAACGGTGATGTAGATGAGGTTAAAGTTATTAAGGGCATTGGTGCAGGTTGCGATGAAGAAGCTATAAAGGGTATTAAAAACTCTAAATTCACGCCGGGTATAGATAAAGGCGCTCCTGTTAAAACAAAAATTCCACTTGCTGTTAATTTCTTGTTACCATCATAAGTATTGGTTATAAATTATTTTTAACAATTATAAACGAGGTGTTCAATGGAATGGTTTAACAATCTAAAAATTAGAACAAAGCTTTTGTCTGCTTTAAGTGTTGGCACATTAATAGCCTTATTGGTAATTATTTATGCATTAATTCAAGGTAAAAACGCCGACGATCGGGATACTTTTCTTTACGAAAAAACTACTGTGCCTTTAGGTTTGCTTGCAAATATCAGTACAGATTTTCAAAGTCTAACAATTAATGCTACACGTATAGGATTTGATAACGACTCTTACCATGCTCAAAAAAGCATGGATAATATAAAATCATATAACGATAACATATTAAAAAACTTCAAGGCTTATGAATCTACTTTTATAGATAAAAATGATGAAGATAACTATAAAAAGTTGGTTGAATCATTTAATGAATTTAATATTGTTTATCAAAAATTTTTAAGTGCTTTCAATTCTTCTAACTTTCAAATTGCGCAATTAATGGTTTCTAATGATGGAGAATTAACAAAATCGGGCGCTCTTGTAACAGACAAAATTTCAAAAATGCTTGATGGTAATGTTTTAGCTGCAAAAGAAACAAGTGATTACAATACTACAACTTATCTGGCTACCCGGAATACTACTATCATCTTACTTTTGGTAGGCTCTATTATTTCTTTCCTCATTTTTATTTTCTTAGCTAATTACATCTCTAATAATATTAAAAAAATAGTTTCTGGTTTAGATTCTTTAGCAAATGTCGATATTCCAAATCTCAGTTATGGATGTGAACAGCTAGCTGTTGGCGAATTAAATATTCACATTGTTACTTCTACTAAAACACTTGATATAAAAACAAATGATGAAATTGGATTGCTTGCTGCAAGTATGAATCAGATTATTAATAATACAAATTCAATGGCTTCTTCCGTTTATAAAGCAGTCAATTCAATTAAGGAAACTATATCAGAATCTAATCTAATGGTTTCTGCTGCTATTAATGGCAATTTATCTAAACGTGGAAATGAAAATAAATTCAATGGAAGCTATAGGGAACTCGTTTCTGGATTAAATTCAACTTTCGAAGCAATCGTAAAACCATTGAAAGAGGCTAGTCAGATTATCGAAATTATGGCTTCAGGAGATTTAACTCCTCGCATAGAAAATGAATATCCGGGTGACTATAAACTCTTAAAAGATAGCATTAATGCATTCGGAGATTCAATCAATAGTGCATTGGTTCAAGTTTCCGAAGCTGTTCAAGCTACTGCTAGCGCAAGTAGCGAAATTTCATCTAGTACTGAACAGATGGCAGCCGGTTCTCAAGAACAAAGCGCTCAAGCTACCGAAGTTGCCGGCGCTGTTGAAGAAATGACAAGGACTATTATTGAATCAACTAAGAATGCTTCTAATGCTTCCGATAATGCCAAAATTGCTACACAGCAAGCTAATGTTGGTGTTCAAAGCATTAACGATGCTAAAAATGGTATGGAAAGAATTATTGCTTCGGCTCAGCATACCGGTAAAATTATTAATTCTTTAGCCTTAAAATCTGACCAAATTGGTGAAATTGCTCAGGTTATTGATGATATTGCTGATCAAACTAACTTACTAGCTCTTAATGCCGCTATCGAAGCCGCTCGAGCTGGCGAACAAGGTCGTGGTTTTGCTGTGGTTGCAGATGAGGTTCGTAAGCTTGCCGAAAGAACTACTAAAGCTACCAAAGAAATTGCCGAAACTATTAAATCAATTCAAAAAGAAGCTAAAGAAGCCGATGCTTCTATGGAAGAAGCTGGCAAATCTGTTATTCAAGGACAGGAATTAAATTCCAAAGTGGGCGATGTTTTGGTTAAAATTAATAACAGCATTAATCTGGTCGCTTCCGAAATTGAACAAGTTGCCGCTGCAAGCGAACAACAATCTTCAGCTGCCGAACAAATTAGTAAGAATATTGAATCTATTAGTAACGTTACTCACGAAAGCGCTGCAGGTACTCAACAAATTGCTCGTGCTGCCGAGGACCTGAATAGATTGACCGATAATCTTCAGAATTTGATTTCACAATTTAAAATCAATGGACACACTGGATTACATGCTTTGTCTTTAAGAACTAAGAATCTTAATACGAATAAAAAATTAATGTATGCTTAATTTAATAAGGAAGGCATTCTTTTGTCTTCCATAATTTTTGAGGATGATATGAGTAACGATCTTAAATTGAAAGAACAAGAAGAACTTCTTCAGCTTGTTAGCTTTAATATTGGCAAAGAAGAATTTGCTGTCGATATTCTTAAAGTAAACGAAATTATTAGAATTATTAATATTACTAAAGTTCCTAATTCTCCAGATTTTATTGAGGGTGTTGTAAATTTAAGAGGCAAAGTAGTCCCGGTTGTAGATCTTAGAATTAAACTGGGGCTGGATAGGATTATTCAAAATGATAATACAAGAATCATCGTCTTCGAATTAGATAAAAAAACAATTGGCTTCAAAGTCGACTCTGTAAATGAAGTTATTCGTATCCCTAAAAGTATTACCGAACAACCTCCCGAAATTGTCTCTAGTATTAATTCAGAATATATTACTTCTATTGGTAAACTAAACGATAGACTTCTTATACTTTTAGATATCGAAAAAATTCTAAGCAGTAATGAAAAACAAATTATTTCTAATTAATAAGGAGTAACTATTATGTACAAAATCGAAAAAACCGGTTATGGGGTAAAGCTTACATTTAGTGGTTTAATTCATGTTGATGAAATGAAGCAATGGGTTGCTGAATCTCAAAAAACAGTTAAATCATTACCTCCCAAATTTGGAGTGTTCATCGATATGCGCGAATTAAAGCCTTTAGGTAGCGATTCTCAAAGTATTATGCAGTCCGGTCAAATTTTATATAAACAAGCTGGCATGGAAAGATCTGTAGTAATTCTTGCAAATGCTCTCGTTACAATGCAGTTCAAAAGAATTGCCAAAGAAACCGGTATCTATGAATGGGAACGTTATATTGACGCTTCTAAAAATGCTAACTGGGAAGATGCTGCAAAAAAATGGTTGGTAAATAAAATTGATCCCGACGCTTGATTAATATATCTATATAATCTTGGATGCAGTTTATTTATACAATATTCTGCATCTTTAATCTCTATCAATTTTATAGAACATTTTTTTTGCGTTCTTCAACCTCTTTTTCATTTCTCTTTTTCTGTCTCATAAACTTAAAAGCCACAATCATTCAAAACATTTTGGGTATCACCAGTTAATAAAAGGGAAATAGAAAGAATTGATTAAAAATTTTTAGTCCATTTAAGATAAGAACTTGAGAAATAATTTTTTTTAATTACACCATTCCAATTTTCAGCGAAGTCATTGTTAACGAGCCGGCTACTGCCTTATCGTTAAACAAAGTAATATTTTCATCTTCCTGTTTCAATGCAATTGTGTAAAGCAGCGGCAAATAATGTTCCGGTGTTGGTATTGCCAAATCCATTGCCTTGCCAAGTTTTTTGTATTCAATCAAATTTTTATAGTCCCCATTCAGTATATATTCTTTAATTTTATTGCTGGCTTCAATTGCCCAGTCGAAAGCATAATCATCCTCATTCATTTTATCCCATGCTATCATTCTTAAATTGTGCACCAAATTCCCGCTACCAACTATCAGTACCCCTTTTTGTCTTAAAGATAAAAGCTCCTTTCCCAATTCATAATGATATTCGGCTCCTTTGGTATAATCCAAACTCATTTGAATTATTGGAATTTCTGCATTAGGATAAATATGTTTTACAACGCTCCAGCATCCATGGTCCAATCCCCATTTTTGGTCTAGCACCACCTCTGTGCTTGTAATTATTTTTTTCGTCTCCTCAGCTAAATAAATGCTTCCTGGGGCCGGATATTGTACCTCATACAATTCATCCGGAAATCCTCCAAAGTCATGAATTGTTCTTGGCCTTTCCATTGCAGTAACAAATGTTCCATTTGTCTCCCAGTGGGCACTTATGCACAAAATTGCATTCGGCTTTGCTATATCTTTCCCTGCATCGCGCCATCCCTTTACAAATTCATTTTCCTCAATTGCATTCATTGGACTTCCATGCCCCAAAAACAGCACAGGCATTTGCTCTGTGCTGTTAAATGATTCGGTAATATTTTTTAATTCACCTAAATTCATTATGCCTCTATTTGCAATCTGCTTTCTAAAATAATAATTATTTATGCTTGTTTTACAAATTGTACTTCGGCACTTATCTTAACTTCTTCACTTACCAAAACACCACCGGTTTCTAAAGCTGCGTTCCAGGTTAATCTCCAATCCTTACGGTTTAATTTTCCGTTTATCGAAAATCCGGCCTTCTCGTTTCCCCATGGGTCCTTGTTAATGCCGCCGAATTCAACATCCAGTATAATTGGTTTGGTTATACCTTTAATTGTAAGATTGCCAGTCAGTTTATAATTCTCATCTTCAACTTTCTGCAACGATGTTCCCTTAAATAAAAGCTCCTTATAATTTTCCGCATCAAAAAAATCTGCGCTCTTTAAGTGAGCGTCCCTATCAGCATTGTTTGTAAATATTGATTCGGCGTTTATTGTTAAGCTAATCGATTCTGCGTCGAATTCCTTTCCATCAGAATTCATTTGACTGGTAAATTCTCTGAATTCACCTTTCACATTTGTTATCATCATATGTTTTACTTTAAATACAACTTCACTGTGTGCGGGGTCTAACGACCATTTTGTAGCTGCCATTTTATTTCATCCTTAATTTGTTTTCGATTTTTACAATCCAAAAATAAAATGGGTGTATCCAATTGTCATTCACACATGGTAATTAATTCAATTATCCTATGGTAATTAAATTCATTACCTCTTTTCTGAAAGTTCTTTTCGGATACGGCTTAAAGATTGTGGTGTAATGCCAAGATAAGAAGCAATTTGATTTTGAGGTACTCGTTGAACAATGTTGCCGTGCGTTCTTATAAATTTTAAATAACGTTCTTCTGCCGAAGCGCTAATAAAATCGTTTATACGGCTCAATGCTGCGCTGTTGCTGCTTTCTAACAAGATTCTAAAATAATGGTCAAACTGGGGAATTACTTTGCATAGTTTGTCCTGTGAATTCTTGTCTATCATTAATAGTTCACTATCCTCAATGGCGTCAATATTAAATTCTGCTGGCAAATTATTCGAGTAACTCTTTAAATCAGATATCCACCACTCTTCAATAGCAAACCTTATAATGTGTTCCTCTCCCTTATCGTTAATGGAGTAACATCTTAAACACCCTTTTGATACAAAAGAAAGATATTTGCAAACATCTCCGGCTTCTAATAAAAACTGCTTCTTCCTAATCTTTTTAGGAATAAAAAAAGTAGAAGCAATATTAAATTCCTCTGGTGAAAGTTCTACCTTACTGCTAATATGTATTCGTAGTTTGTTGTACATAAAAAATATTATTTTTTGAATTGAACAGTCTAATGTTACTAGATCAATGATAATTTAGTTTTTTCCCAATATCAAGCAGTGCCCTTCTTGAATGGAATTTAATTATGCCTAATATTATTCAGTCCCTCTAAAATCTTTCTAAACCATTGAATATCGGTCATATAAAAGTGACTTTGTCACACCGTTGATTCTCTTCATTCCCGAGGTGGCTTCAGCCACCACAATCCCTATGTAAACCCTATATAAAGCCTATCTGGCACCTTCTCATTCTTTTCTGGTAGTATGTATAAAAAACTACAGTTACTTCTTGTCCCCTTTGTTTTAGAATTGAACCGGTGATTCGGATGCAAAGAATATTAAAATGGAAGTGCACACCGTTTTAGTATTGAATCATTATGTATAACAAATTGCGAGGTGTCATCATGGCATATTTAAGTGGTAATGTAATAGGCAATTTAAGAGGACGCTTAGGAAATCTTGCCGCCCGCGTTGTTAATGGCAAGACTGTACTGGCTGCTCGTCCTTCAAGTTACAATGCAAGTCAAGAACCCTCTGTTGTAGAGATTAGGCAGAAGTTTTCAGTTACTGCAACATTCAGCAAGTTCGTGCTTTCTCTTTCTTCTTTGGAGGAGATTTGGACAAAGGTTAAAAATTCCGGAATGTCGGTCTTCAATACAATTTTCAGTCACAACTTTGCTTTTGTAACTACAGTTAAACCAACTGCACAAAATATTTTTTCTCCCGGCGGTTTCCCTTAAAATGTTACAGTTGCATCAGTTGGTGCGGATAAAGTCACTGCAACAATACCAATATTAAACAAAGCAACTGTAATTACTCCGGAGGAGGTAAATCTAAGTGCTAATGCGCTTGTTGCTTTTCACGATCCTATTAATCCGGAAGATCATCCTTTCCAGATTATTTCTCTTTCGCAGTAGATTGCATCCTTCAACTTTGCGCAAACCTACAGTCTCCAGCTTTACTTCAATGTACTTCAGCAGCCAATTGCAACAAAGTACAGTAAAAGCATTTTGTATTTAATTGTTGCAACAAAAGATGCTGCGGGTAAAATCATTCAGAATTCCGCAACATATTCCTTATCCTCCGAATAAGAATTGTTAAATAATATTTCAATGGGTTCTGATAACTCAGAGCCCATAATTATTCATGAACATTCCCATTCATTCCCAAATATTTCTTTTTTGCAAACATCTATAAGCATATGCAATTATCGATTGTTACAATAATTCACATTCATAATTATTTTTATTTCGGCTATTGGCTTTATGCATATAGCAGATTTGAAAAATATATCGACAAGAAAAAATGAAAAGAGATTCCGCAATATTTGGGATTCTGGATTGATTCAGCAGACGGAGTTTCGAAATCAGGCTATCAGATCGGAATACAAAAAATTACGCCTTTCCAATACTTACTTCGATGCAATATATTTTCTTTCCGAAAAGTATTGTCTCTCAATTGATTCCATCAAATCATTTATCTACCGAAGGACCTAAAGAAAAAAAGTATACTTTGGACCGGAGTAATCCTATTTGTTTTGATTGCAAGAGGGGAAGGGTATTATACTAAAACAAACAAATCAAACTTTGAAAGGACTATCATTTAGATGGTCCTTTCTCTTATCATTCAAGTATTTCGGAAGCTTTATCTTTAATTGCTGCTTTGGTATTTTACCATCACAAAAAGCTGCCGAACCTAACGAAAATAACTTTGGTTATAAATTGAATTAGTTAATCGGAGCTTTCAAATAATTGTTCATTAAATATTGTTAGATGCTCGTGGTAGTTTAAGATGAACTAACCAAAAAACATCGTAGTGTATTGTATAGTATAAATTGAAAGAAAAGTGCATACAAAAGTACATACACAGATTGATAGAGTTAAGGGGGAATCTTTAAACTTTTAGAAACAAAAAAGCCCCAAAACGAAGTGTTTTGAGGCTTTTCGAGAGCTGGCGATGGGACTCGAACCCGCAACCTGCTGATTACAAGGCAGTTGTTTATCTCCGTAACTTATTATAAAACAACAAGTTAATTTTGCTTGAAATAGTTTTGCAATAGTTAAGTTAATCGCAATACAGATTTTTATATGATAACGAATTCTAACGAAAATATATTGGAATAACTGTAATGTCATTTCTAATAGTTTATTGTATGAGTTAACATTTTTATTTGCTAAATAGATTTCGTTTGCAATTTTGTATAAAAATCCGCAAGAATTTGTATTTTAACATTCATTTATGCTTAATACCATTACTCAAATTTGCCTTGGCTAGAACAATTAATTCTTTTGAAATAAGGATACTTATTAAATTGCGCTCTTTAGTTTAACCCACCTCTTAAGTTCACGCAAAATAGTTTTTTCACATTGCCGCATTCAATATTATCTAGCCCCTATAGAGAGATTGTTTATAATTATTAAGAATAAAAGTTCACTTGAGAGAGTGATTGAGTGGTCTGTTATGGACGAAAGTAGGACTAAAATCGTGATTGATAAGGGGAATTAAATTGCATAGGCCTTATTTCTTAGTTAGAATAAAAATAAACAAAAGAAAATGATACACGTGCACAAATCAAAATAGCAAATGTTTTGATATTTATGTTAGCGTAATGTTGATAAACAAAAAGGGGGGAAATAGATATTCTACTTAAATAACCAATAAAACAAGAAATAACATTGAATTAACATATGTTAAAAACAGTAAAAAACTTGTGTTGACAGAGAAGTCTCATTTAATTTTGCCCCTAAACAAAGAAATATGTTTGTAAAAGAAAAAAACATGCTAAAAATGTTTGTGGAATAATAAATTGGATTTAGAAGTGGAGCGAAAGAAGGCTCTTTTTTTTAATTAAAAACTGTGCACGCGCACGAAATAATGAATCAAGAGTAAATAGCTGATATGGTAAAAATTTCTGAAATAGCTGTCCTAGCAAATGTATCTAGAGGAACTGTGGACCGAGTTCTTCATAATAGAGGGGGCGTTGCAGAAGATAATAGACAGAAAGTCTTAAATGTTCTGAAACTTCTGGACTATAAACCGAATATTTATGCGCGTGGATTATCATTATCAAAAACCTTTAGATTTGGTGTACTACTGCCCGACACATCAAATAATGTAGAATACTGGGATTTGCCATATTCAGGTATATTAAGAGCCCAGGAAGAATTGAGTGCTTATAAAGTAAAAATTAAATCATTCCGTTATAACAATACAACCGAAGAATCATTCAATAAAATAAGCGACGAATTGTTAAAGAATATTGAGACTCTTGACGGGTTATTAATTGCACCAGTTCTTTGGACCGCAACAAAAGAACTAATTAAGAAATTCAGAAAAAAAATACCAATTGTGTTCATTGAATCAAAAATGCCTGGTACAAATAACCTTTCTTATATAGGATCAGATCCTTTTCAAAGTGGATATTTGGCTGGAAGATTATTCCAGAGACTATCAAATGGAAATAGGCTTAAAATAGTAATTATGAGAGAAGTACCAGAGAATTATAATATTAATAATAGGGTAAATGGATTTATATCATATTTAGAAAAGTACCCAAATATTCAAACGGAAATAATAGATGCAGATAGAAGGAAGAACAAATATATATTCCCTCAGCTGACCTTAGATATAATAAAAAGGAAAGGAGAAATAGATGGAATATTTGTTCCTAGTGCATGTGTAAGTGAAGTTGCAGAGATAATAAAAGCTGAAGGTAAAGAGGGAAAGCTACGATTAATAGGATTTGATCCTACCAAAGAAAATATAAAAAAATTGAAAGAGGGTACAATTGATATACTAATAAGTCAAAGGTCGGATTTAATGGGTTATAAAGGAGTTTATGCACTATTCCGGCATGTTGTTTTAAAGGAAGAAATCCCAAAGGAGTTATTAACTCCATTAGATATACTTATAAAAGAGAACATAGATTACTATACAAATTCATTTTAGAATCAAATAAAAATGTGAGAGGCGCTATGAAGCGAATGATTGTTTGCAGTACTTTATTAATACTAATGCTGTTAGCAAGTAGTGTTGAAACTATTGCTCAAGCGAATGGTATTGTAAAAGGAGTAGTAAAGTCAATTGATGAAAAAGATGGTTTACCTTTTGCAAATGTAATGCTAGTAGGAACATCAATGGGTTGTTCTACTGATTTCGAGGGAAATTATATAATAAGAAATATTCCTATTGGCAAGTATACAGTAAAGGTATCGTTTGTTGGATACGAATCTCAGACAAAAGAAATTGTTGTTCAAGATGATAAAACTATAGAAGTAAACTTTGTTCTTGCACATGTTACAATTGAAGGGAAGGAAATTGTAGTTCAAGCCCAAGCTGCGGGGCAAATAGCCGCAATTAATCAACAATTGTCTTCGAATAGTATTGTTAATGTTGTTTCTGCAGCGAAGATACAAGAAATACCTGATGCAAACGCAGCTGAGTCTGTTGGAAGACTACCCGGTGTATCGATTCAAAGAGTAGGTGGAGAAGGGAATAAAGTAGTAATAAGAGGATTATCGCCAAAATTCACTGCTATAAATGTTAATGGGGTTAGAATGACTGCAACAGGCAGCGGAGATAGAAGTACAGATATTAGCATGATATCTCCTTATATGCTAGAAGGTATTGAAGTTATGAAAGCTTTAACACCTGATAAAGATGCCGATGTTATAGGCGGTTCTGTTGATTTCAAACTTAAGGAAGCTCCTTATACTGGTCCGAAGTTGAACACAATATTGCAAGGTGGATATAATGAAATGATAAACGCATTTGAAGATTACAAATTTGTTTTAAGCGGGAGCAGCAGATTTTTTGATGATAAGATTGGAATATTTGCTCAACTAGATTTGGAAAATAGAGATAGGAGTTCTGATGAATTATCTGCTGGTTTTGAAATTGTAAATCCAAAACTTGGCCAAAAAAACGAAGTTAACGCCTCAAGTGCAACCTTTATGGATTTTATGAGGAAGAAACAACGATATGGTGGTTCATTAATGATGGATTACAAATTCGATTTAGGGAAAGTATCATTTAGCAATTTTGTTAGCTATATAAAAAACGATGTTACTAGAAGATCGGAAACTTTTAATTCCAGCCTCAATACTCACTCTTACTATATGGGACAAAACAAAAACGATTTATTTATTTCCTCTTCGGCACTCAATTTTGACTACGATTTTGGCTTTATAAAAGCGGAAGGAATATTAAGCGGATCATTCAGTGAAAACAAATCTCCATTGAATGTAAATGTTGTATTTGAAGAAGGTGCTGCTCTTGTAAGCGCAAGAGGAATTCCAAATCCATTCGATATAGTTAAAACTGCTAAGAATGATTTAAAAAATACTTACGCAAACACTATGAATGGAAATACATCTTATACAAAAGAACTAGAACTTACCGCCGCATTAAATTTTGAATTTAATTATGAATTATCAGATGGAATTAACAGTAAAACTAAATTCGGTGGCAAAATTAAGTTAAAAGATAAATACAATAATAATGATAGGAAATATAGAGAATTCTTACCCTATGCATATTCGAGACAGACTGTACTTGATAATATGCCTTTTTTGAAATTAAAAAATATTGGTTCGGCAGATGCTTCAAGATTACCGCTTGCAATGTTTGTTGATTCCAAATACAGTATTGGCAAATTTTTAAATAATCAATTTACTTTTGGTCCAACTATTGATTTTAGTCTAATTGAACAAATGTATGGAGTGTTGGATAATGCAAAAGATATTTACAGACCAGGTGTAACCGGATCTATGATGTGGACCGATTATCAATCATCATTAACTGATGATTATAAAGGTGACGAAACCTATAATGCAGCATATTTAATGACAACAATAAAGTTAGGAGATGAACTTACCTTTATGCCGGGAATTCGTTTTGAATACAATAAAACTAATTATACCGGCAATAGAGGCAACAATTCTTTAGAGCCAGAAAGGGGATATTTGCATCACGATACCACTTTAGCCCAAACAAATAATTTTGTTTTGCCAATGGTTCATTTAAAGTACGATCCAACAAATTGGTTGAGTTTTAGGTTAGCTTATACTAAATCCTTATCACGTCCAAATTACGGACAGATAATTCCATCTTACTTTTGGAATGTAAATGGAACGACACTATCATTTAACAATTATTTATTAAAACCAGCAGAGTCTGGTAATCTTGATTTTCTAGTAACAGTCTTTGAAAATAAAATTGGGTTGCTTTCGTTAGGATTGTTTTACAAGAAGATTGAAAACTTAGTTTATAGTACCGGCAAAATAGCGAATGTTGACCCTGCATATTACAATGTTCCAGACAACATAAAAGTAGAATTTATTCAGACCGAAATTAACAATGATAATCCTGCTGAAATAAAAGGTCTTGAATTGGATTGGCAAACAAATTTTTGGTATTTGCCAAAACCATTTGATGGGCTTGTGCTAAACATTAATTATACCCATATAACTTCCAAAACTAAATATCCTAAATATGAACTTAAGAATGAAATTGTTGGGTACGATACACTTTTTGGTGGTGTTATAATAGTTCCAAGAACAAAATTAACTAATATCAAATCGACATATGAAGCCCGTGTAGTAGATCAGCCAGATGATATAATAAACATTTCATTAGGATACGACTATAAAGGGTTTTCAGCGAGAATATCTATGTTATATCAAGATGATATATTGTCAACAATAAATTTTTGGGAAGAACTAAGATCTTCAACAGATACTTATGTTCGATGGGATTTCTCGGCAAAACAAAAATTACCGCTAGAAGGTTTACAAGTCTTTCTTAATCTTAACAACATAACCAGTGCAGTAGACAAGTCATTAATCTTTGGAAGTGGTTATCCAATATCTGAACAACATTATGGAATGACAGCTGATTTAGGAATTAGGTACAATTTTTAATGTAGCAAATAATTATAACTAACAAAAAGAGGTAAAGATCATGAAACAGATTTATTTACTATTCGCATCATTAATATTGGTTTTTATTGTTTCATCAAAAGTATTAGCACAATCAAATATTCTTGATGTACCTGCCAGCACACAAGTAGGTTATTTAAATGATTTTATCAAAGCTGATACTACAGCAACCGGTGCAAGAAAAGATCCAAATAGAATTTATAGATTGCAAAGAGCAAGCATTTATTGGATAAGCACTGAAATTATTACAAAGGGATGGGATTTAACAATTATTGGAGCCGATGAAGATCCGGCCAAGCCATCTTATCCTCCAATTATTGCTTATGGAGTAATGGCTGATGGAAGGAATGCACAAAGAGTAGTTTCGGCAGATGGTAATTTAACAGTAAAAAATATATACTTCTCCGGTATCAATCAAAAAGATGTGGCAATGAATACTGCATTTGAACTTTACAAGGATGGAGCAAAACTAGTAATTGATAAATGTTATTTCGAATACTTCAAAGTAAGAGTTTGGTGGGGACATGCAAAAAATTTAAGCATAACGATGACAAATTCTTACTGCAGAAATTTGACCAACAATAGCGGTCCTTTCAACGGTCGTGTAAGCGGTCAAGACGATTTAGTAACAAAAGAAGTTATCCTTCAGAACAATACCTTTTTAAATGTTCAGTCTATGATTTTCTCTATTAGATTTAATTCATGCGGATATTTCAAATTTGACCACAACACAGTTGTAAATGAAGTTAAATGGCCATTACATTATGAATATCATACTAATGCTGAAATTACTAATAATATTTTCTACAATGTTAACTCCTATGGTGAAAGCAACGCAGATGCTTCAAATCAAGATATTGATAAACTACAATTCGGTATAATAAATATGTATGCTGTACCGGATTCAATTTTATCCCCTCTTAAAATTAAAGAGGCTGATAGAAAAGTAATAGTTAGAAATAATTTATTCTTTACTGATGCTGAAGTTACAGCTTGGCATAATAAGTGGAACACCGGTGCCGATCCAGTACGCAAACCTATCTGGATGAATTCTAGAACAGAAGGAATGTTCAATGATAAAGTGAAATACCCAAATCTCTCAAGCAGCAATCTTATAACTGAAGATCCTAAATTCACAAAAGTACCAGCAGCAACAAAAATGATTCAATACATGGAAGATAGAAGAGCAAAAGGTTCCAGCACAATATACTACTACTATGATGAAGATACTTACATGATTGCAAATAGTTGGCCATTACCAGAAAAATTAACATATTCAACAACAAGCAAAGCATATACTGCTGGAGATAAAGGTTTACCATTAGGCGATTTAAACTGGTATCCTGATAAAAAAGCTGCATGGTTGACTGATGTAAAAGATATTAATGTAATACCAACAGAATTTAGCTTGGAACAAAATTATCCAAATCCATTTAACCCATCTACCAGAATTAAATTCAATATTTCCGAAAATGCCAACGTAAAGCTTAGAGTGTTTAATATTCTAGGGCAAGAAGTAATAACACTTGTAAATGAATTTAAGAATGCTGGTCAACATTCTGTTGACTTTAACGCAAAAGAACTTTCAAGCGGTGTTTATATCTATAAAATAGAAGCTGGCAAATTTAACTCTGCAAAGAAAATGCTTTTGATAAAGTAAGCAGAAAATTATTCTCAATTCATGGGAGATAATATTTTATCTCCCACTTAATCCCAATATAGTATAAGGAAGATGTAAATGAGATACGGATCTTTTGATGACATTAACAGAGAATATATTATTCACACTCCTAAAACTCCTTACCCTTGGATAAATTATTTAGGCAATAATGAGTTTTTTAGCTTGATGTCAAATACAATGGGGGGATATAGTTTTTATAAGGATGCTAGGTTAAGAAGATTAACACGATATAGATACAATAACATTCCTCTCGACTCAAACGGTAAATACTTCTATATAAAGGATGATGACACGGTTTGGAACATTGGCTGGCAGCCGGTACAAACTGAGCTTGATGAATTTGAGTGCAGACATGGTTTAGGTTATACTAAAATTAGATCTGCTAAAAATGGTATCTGCGCAGAATCGTTATCTTTTATACCTTTGAATATAAACGCTGAAATACACAGTATTAAAATCAGCAACAACTCTAAACAAACAAAAGATATTTCCTTATTCTCTTTTGTTGAATGGTGCTTATGGAATGCACATGATGACAATACAAATTTCCAAAGAAATTTTTCAACAGGTGAAGTTGAAGTTGAAAGTTCAGTTCTTTATCATAAAACTGAATACAAAGAGAGAAGAAATCATTATGCATTCTATTCGGTTAATAATCCAATTGATGGATTTGATACCGATAGAGAAACATTCCTTGGACTTTATAACGGACTTAATAAGCCAGATGTAGTTTTTAACAACCAATCTAAAAATTCGATAGCTCATGGATGGTCTCCTATAGCTTCTCATTGTATTAAAATTTCTCTTAAGCCTGGTGAACAAAAAGAACTTGTATTCTTATTAGGATATATTGAAAATTGTGATGATGCTAAATGGGAAAGTAAAAATGTAATTAATAAGAAACAGGCTAAAGAACTGATTGAAAAATTTGATAACTCATCAAAAGTAAACCTGGCTTTTGATGAATTAAAAAATTATTGGACAAATTTATTATCTATTTATCAATTGAAGAGTAAGGATGAAAAGCTTGATAGAATGGTAAATATTTGGAACCAATATCAGTGCATGGTAACTTTTAACATGTCCAGAAGCGCTTCCTACTTTGAAAGTGGTATTGGAAGAGGAATGGGGTTTAGAGATTCTAACCAAGATTTAATTGGGTTTGTTCATCAAATTCCGGATAGAGCTAAACAAAGAATTATAGACATTGCTTCAACACAATTTGAAAACGGTGGTGCTTATCATCAATATCAGCCACTTACTAAAAGAGGCAATAACGAAATTGGTGGAAACTTTAACGACGATCCTCTATGGTTAATTCTTGGTGTTGTTAGTTATATAAAAGAAACCGGTGATTTTTCTATTCTTGATGAATCTGTTCCTTATGATAATGATGAATTGGTTGCTACCTCATTGTTCGAGCATTTAACTCGCTCATTCAATTATACGGTAAATCATTTAGGTCCTCATGGACTTCCATTAATTGGACGAGCCGATTGGAACGATTGTCTTAATCTCAATTGCTTTTCTAAAAATCCCGATGAATCATTTCAAACTACTGAAAATAAAAGTGGCGGAGTTGCTGAATCTGTTTTCATTGGTGCCATGTTTGTCTTATACGGAAAAGAGTATATACAATTATGTAATATGATCAAAAAAGAAGATGAAGCTAATAGAGCTGAAATTGAAGTTGAAAAGATGAAAAAAGTTGTTGAGCTTCATGGCTGGGATGGAGAATGGTTCTTACGCGCTTATGATTATTTTGGAAATAAAGTCGGTAGCAGCGAATGTGAAGAAGGAAAAATATTTATTGAGTCTCAAGGCTTTTGTATTATGGCCGGAATTGGATTACAAGATGGTAAAGCTAAAAAAGCATTGGATTCGGTTGATAAATATTTGAACTGCAAATATGGAATAGTTCTTAATAATCCTGCATTTACTAGTTATCATATAAATTTTGGAGAAATATCTACCTATCCTGCTGGATATAAAGAAAATGCGGGGATTTTCTGTCATAATAATCCTTGGATTATGATTGCGGAAACTTTGGTTGGTAATGGAAATAAAGCCTACGAATATTATTCAAAAATTGCACCTTCCTTTTTAGAAGATATTAGTGATCTTCATAAGACAGAGCCATATGTATATTCTCAGATGGTTGCTGGTAAAGATGCATTTAAACCAGGCGAAGCCAAAAACTCATGGTTAACCGGTACTGCTGCTTGGAATTATTATGCTATCACTCAGTACATCCTTGGAATTAAACCGGACTATAATGGATTAAATGTTGATCCATGCATTCCGAATGATTGGAATGACTTTTTTGTTAAAAGAACTTTCCGTGGAAAAACTTTTAACATTTCCGTAAAAAATCCGAATCATGTTTCAAAAGGTGTTAAAAAAATATCGGTAAATGGAAAAGAAGTTAAAGGGAATCTTATTCCTTTAGATGAAACATCACAAATTAACGAAGTTGAAGTAATTCTTGGATAAACCAATAAGGAATGTTATGAACGAAAAAATTTCAATAAAAGAAAAAATTGGTTATGGATTAGGAGATACTGCATCCAACCTTTTCTTTCAAACCTTCATGCTTTTTCTGCTTTATTTTTATACGGATGTGTTTGGAATTCCTGCAGCTGTAGCCGGTACAATGTTTCTAATTACTAGGATTTGGGATACATTTTTAGATGGTGTAATGGGTGTAGTAGCAGATAGAACAACTTCGAGATGGGGAAAGTTTAGACCCTATCTTTTATATGCTGCAATTCCATTTGGTGTAATTGGTGTATTAACTTTTATTACTCCGGATTTCGATTTAAGTGGAAAAATAATATATGCATATGTTACTTACACATTGATGATGATGGTTTATACAGCAATCAATATTCCATACTCAGCATTAATGGGTGTAGTTTCATCAGATCCAATTCAAAGAACCAGTTTCTCTCAGTATCGTTTTGTATTTGCATTTATTGGTGGATTGATAGTACAGGGATTGACACTTCCGTTAGTAAATGGAATAGGTGGAAACAATCATGATGTTATAAGTGCAAAGTATGAGAACCAAGCCATATATCTATCGGAAAATGGAACAGGTTCATCGAAACTGATAATTGAAGCCAATTCAACTGGAAAAGAACCTTTGATTCATAACCAAACTGTAGTTGTAACCACTCCAGAAAGATTAGCAGAGATGGATAAAGCAGCAGGAGTTAAGTATTTAATTAAAGGGTTTGGTGTACATGTAATAAAGCCCCAGGATTGTTTTAAAGAGGATATAAATAATTCAGCAATAACTGTTAAAGTTGTAAATGAAGCAAGTGGCTTTCAGGGAGCATTTATAGTGTTTGCTGTAATGTCTGTTTTTATGTTTATCTACACATTTAAGGTTACCAAAGAAAGAGTAGTTCCTCCAAAAGAGCAAAAGACAAATTTAAAATTAGATGTCAAAGATCTTGTGACAAATATTCCTTGGATTTATTTATGCCTGGTGGGAATTTTTACACTCTCTTTCGTTTCAATCAGAAATGGCTCAATAATGTATTACTTCAAATACTATGTTGGCAATGAAGTACTGGCATCTGCTTTTATGCTTTCTGGAACGCTTGCAAACATAGGGGGCATATTGGCAACCAAGTGGCTCTCGGAAAAACTAGGCAAGAAAGCAACTTATATATGGGCGATGGGACTGACCAGTTTTTTTACAGTGATATTATATTTTGCAGGACCCACAGACATAATTATGATGTTTGTTCTTCAGGTACTTGTAAATTTTACAAATGGTCCAACCGCGCCAATTGTATTTGCAATGTATACAGACTGCGCAGATTACTCAGAATGGAAGAATGGAAGAAGAGCTACAGGCCTAGTAATGTCTGCTTCAACAATGGCACAAAAATTTGGATGGACAATTGGTGGTGCATTAGCAGGATGGTTGTTAGCCGCATATAGTTTCAAAGCAAATACTGTTCAATCACCAGATACTATCCATGGAATAAGGCTGATGATTAGTTTTATTCCTGCAGTTGGAAGTGTGCTTGCCGCAGTGTTCATGTTATTTTATAAGCTTGACGATAAAACGATGTATAAGATTGAAGCTGAGTTAAACAATAGAAGAGTAAATGGATAACATAATAAGAGAAATAGTATGAACAGCAATTTTTTATCGAAAAAAAAATATTTAATTGTAAGCGATAGGAAGATTATACTTTTTCTAATTGTGCTTTCATTTTTGTTCTCGAGACTTTTAGCTGAGCAGAATGAAAGTACAAAGGGAACAATTACTGTAAATCAAATAGGGTATTTAATAAATCATCCCAAGATAGCTACCGTTGCTGCAGAAGGAAATGAATTCTATGTAGTATCTACTGATAATGATAAAATTGTTTATAAAGGAAATTTATCTGCTGAAAAGTATTACGATGGTTCAAACGAAAAAGTTAGATTTGCAGATTTTTCATCTTTTAATATTCCAGGCAATTATAAAATTAGAATTGGCAGTGAGGAATCCTACACTTTTACAATTGGAAATGATATTTATGAGGAGATTAGCAAAGCAGCTTTTAAAAAATTTTATTATGCAAGAGCATCAATAGAATTAGAAGAAAAATATGCTGGCAAATGGAAAAGGAGTTTAGGGCACGAAGATTCAATAGTTTATATACATAAGAGTGCAGCAAATGAAAAGAGGGAAGAAGGGAGCATAATTTCATCTGCAAAAGGATGGTACGATGCCGGAGATTACAACAAGTACATTGTAAATTCCGGAATAACAACATATACATTAATGCTTATGTACGAAATGTTTCCAAAGCATTTTGAAAAACTAAATTATAACATCCCAAAAAGTAGCAACCAAATTCCAGATTTGCTTGATGAAATAAAGTGGAATTTAGACTGGATGCTTACAATGCAAGATCCAAATGATGGAGGAGTATATCATAAGTTAACAAGTAAAAAATTTTCTGAATTTATAATGCCGCATGAAGATAAAAGTGAACGTTTTGTTGTAATGAAAAGCAGTGCAGCAACATTAGATTTTGCAGCGGTAATGGCACAAGCATCAAGAGTATATAAGAAAATACTTCCAGAATATTCTCTGAAATGTTTACGAGCGGCAGAGTATGCATTTGAATGGGGGTGTAGAAATAGTGAAATATATTATAAACAGCCATCCGATATTGTAACTGGGGAGTATGGTTCTAAGAATGTGAAAGATGAATACCAATGGGCAGCAATTGAATTATTTATAACTACAAAAAATGAAAAATATTTAGAAGGGATAGATATCGGTTCAATAAAATGTGAAGTTCCTTCGTGGAGTGAAGTAAGTACTCTTGGCGCAATTTCATTGCTAATCAATAAAATAAATATCCCGAAATTTGAAAGACTAGTTAAAAATTATTATCGCGCCGTAGATTCACTTAATGCAAATATTGAATCTTCGGGTTATAAAATTGCGAATAAAACTTTTAGATGGGGGAGCAATTCAGATATTCTTAATCAATCCTTATTATTTATTGTAGCTTATCAAAGTACAAATGAAAGTAAATATCTAGATAAAGCGATAATAAACACAGATTATGTGTTGGGAAGAAATCCATTAAATATTTGCTTCGTTACAGGATTTGGAACAAAATCTCCGATGTTAATTCATGATAGAATTTCGGAAGCAGATAAAATAATGGAACCAATTCCTGGAAATGTAGTAGGGGGACCCAATCCAAAAAACATAACTGATTGTGGAAAAGAAAAATATCCCTCTTTATTGCCTGCACTCTGTTATATAGATGACACTTGCAGCTATTCAACAAACGAAGTTGCCATAAATTGGAATGCACCATTAGCACTAGTTTTATCTGCAATTAATTTTTATTCAAAATAGTGGCTACAAAAAATTGTATATGCGGAGCTAAAATGACAATAGATAATAAAGTAAAAGAATTATTCATACGAGTATTAATAACGGTTACTTCTGTATTAATAGTGATAGAGGTTAATTATGGACAGCAAAAAAAAACGGCTAAACCAAACTTTGTTTTTTTTATACTTGATGATATGACAACAGATCTGTTTAATGCACTTCCGCAAGGGAAAGGGAAAAATTATACTCCAAATATAGATCGACTTGTGAAAGAAGGCACATTAATGATGAATCAATACTGTCCTTCTCCAGTATGCACACCAAGTAGGTTTAGCAGTCTAACAGGAAAATATGCCAGCCGTTCTCAACATAAATCTTCAAAAAACGCTATTAAGAAATATGGTCAGAGTTACGTTGAGTTCAATTCATTTATAACAAAAGAGGATCAAACACTTCCTAAATATTTGAAAGAAGCAGGATATAGAACAGGATTTGTTGGCAAGAGCCATGTAGTTGAAGATGACGACTATGTCTTACTGCCTTTTGACTCAGATCCCAATGATGCTAAAGTAAAAGAAGTTCTTTTGAATAATAAGAAGATTACAGAAAGAATGGTGAAAGATATTGGATTCGACTTTGCAAAGAGCATATATTACAATAATCCAGAGTTTAATGGTCCGGAAGCTCTTTCAGTCCACAATATGGATTGGATAACAGAGAGTGCCTTAGAGTTTTTGAATGAGAAAAGTGATAAACCATTTTATCTTTATTTTGCGACGACATTACCTCATTATCCACAAGAAGCTTCAAGGTCTTGGAATGCGAATAGATTAGCAACCCCGAATGGATTTTTAGATAAAGAACCCAATTCGCAGCCAAAGAAGGAATCGATACCAGCGAGATTAAAAGCTAATGGTTTTGAGGTAAATGACCGTAATTGCAATCTGCTTTGGCTAGATGACGCAATTGGGGAAGTTCTTAAAAAACTTAAGGAAAATAAAAAACTTGATAACACAATTATATTTTTCTTTAATGATAACGGACAAGGTGCAAAAGGAACTGTTTATCAATCTGGTGTTCATAATCCAAGTATCATCTGGAAAAAGGGGGGATTCAAAACAGGAAAAATTAATTATACAAAAGTTTCGAATGTAGATTTTGCACCAACTATTTTAGAGATGGCTGGTACATCTATACCAAATAATGTTTTTGATGGAAAGAGTTTTTTACCCGCATTGAATGGAAATAAAAGTGAAATACATACTTCTTTATATCTGGAAATGGGTTTTACTCGTGCGATAATAAAAGGGAATTACAAATATTTAGCGCTAAGATATCCTGAATATGCTTTGAAATGGACGAACACAGAAAAGGCAAAAATGTTAAAAAATGTAAATGACCAGAGGAGAAAAAGAAATCAACCGATTGCAAATCCGGATGAAGATCCTTCAAAGCCATATAGTCATCTTACATTATTACCTGGTGGCAACTATGCTGAATTTGAATCAACAGGTAAAATGCCAGCTTACTACGACTTAGATCAGTTATATGATTTATCAACAGATCCTGATGAACAGAGAAATTTAGCAAAAGATAAAAAGTATGAGCAAATATTAAGCGAAATGAAAATAGAGCTGAAAAAATATATTGATTCATTACCTGGCGGATTTCCTTTATGAGAACAGCAAAAGAAAATAATATAGCCAATTTGAAACAAGAATTATTCGCAGTAATTAAATTCAGACTATTTCTTCTTGCGTCTTTATTTATGATTCTTTTTGTTTCTTCGAGCGCTAGCCAAAAATCGAAATCAAGTAAAAAACCAAATATAATTTTAATTCTAGTTGATGACTTGGGTTATTCTGATTTAGGATGTTATGGAAGTGAAATAAACACACCGAACTTAGATAAAATGGCTGCAAATGGATTACGTTATACCAACTTTTATAATACTGCAAGATGCTGTCCTACTCGTGCATCTTTGCTCACCGGATTGTATGCACATCAAACTGGTTTGGGTTGGATGACTAGCCAGGATCAAGGATTTGATGGTTATAGAGGACAGTTAAATAATAATTGCGTAACAATTGCAGAAGTTCTTAAGACTTCTGGTTACTCAACTTTTGCATTGGGAAAATGGCATGTTAGTTTAGATGCAGATTGTGAAGAGAATAGTCCCCAAAATAACTGGCCGTTGCAAAGAGGATTTGATAAATTCTTCGGATTCTTGAAAGGTGCATCTGATTATTTCAATCCGGATTATCTTTATAGCGGAAACAAACATATAAGGCCAACTAAGAATATGTATTTAACAGATGCCATAAGCGATACCGCATCAAAATTTATTGATGCGCATTTTGAAATAAACAAGAATCCATTCTTTATGTATTTAGCATATAATGCACCTCACTTTCCTTTACATGCAAAGCCAGAAGATATAGCAAAATATGAAAAGAAATATTTAGCTGGGTGGGATGTTATTCGAAAAGGGCGTTTTGAAAAAATGAAAAAGATTGGATTAATTTCCAAAGATGAGATTCTTTCTCCTAAACATGCAAATGTTGAGGATTGGAATACGCTTTCTCCAGAAAAACAGAAAGAGATGGCAAAGAGAATGGCAATTTATGCAGCTCAAATTGATTGTATTGATGAAGGCATAGGAAAAATAATTGAGACGTTAAAAAGAAAAGGAAAACTAGAAAATACTATAATAATGTTTGTATCAGATAATGGCGGCTGCGCTGAACCGGTTTCTAAAGCAAGTAAAGAATTTGCAGATTTAGGTACAACTAAATCATATGAAAGTTATGGCCATCAATGGGCTAACGTAAGTAATACTCCATTTAGAATTTACAAAAGAGATACTCACGAAGGGGGAATTGCAACTCCAATGATTGTTCATTGGCCAAATGGAATAAAGGAAAAAGGAAAGTTTAGAAATCAGCTAGGTCATGTGATAGATTTTTTGCCTACAGTTTTAGAATTAACAAATGCTGTTTATCCCACAAAAAATAAAGGGAACGAAGTATTTCCTTATCAAGGTGGAAGCCTTATTCCGACCTTTACGAATAATAAACAGAAAAGTAGAACCCTCTATTTTGAGCACATTGCCAATAGAGGATTGATAGAAAATGATTGGAAGATTGTTTGTACTGGAACAAGAGAAAAACCCTTTATTACTCCATGGGAATTATTCAATTTGAAAAACGATAGAGTTGAGATGAACAATCTTGCTGAAAAATATCCGGAAAAGCTTGAACAGCTTTCAAAGAAATGGGATGAATGGGCAAATAAAAATAACGTCCTTCCAATTGATGGAAGAGGTGGTGAGAATAGGATAAAGAAACCAGTAAAAGAACTAAACTGATTGAGAATAAAAATGAATAAACTAAAAAAAATAATCGTAAAGAAAATATTCACATTTATAATCACAATTTTTTCTGGCTCAATTTTGTTAAGCGGGAATGCAAAATGTCAAGTTAAACAGCAGCAGTATAATGTACTTTTTATTGTAGTTGATGACTTAAGGCCGGAATTAGGTAGCTTTGGTGTTAATTCGGTTATCTCACCCAATATAGATAAGCTAGCAAAAACTGGATTTGTATTTACGAATGCATATTGCCAAGTGCCCGTTTGCGGAGCTTCAAGAGCAAGTTTGTTTACAGGACTTCGTCCTAACAGAGAAAAATTTCTTGAGGCTGAAACAAAGATTGACAATGATGCACCTGGAATTGCAACGCTTCCAAAGCATTTAAAGGAAAATGGCTACATAACAATTTCAAATGGAAAAGTGATTCATCATCAAAAGGATGCTGCAAATTCTTGGAGTGAACCAGCATGGTCTCCTGAAGGGCATTGGAGAGATTACCAAACAAAAGAGAATATTGCATTAGGCTCAGATGATAAAAAGAAATTTATTGGTAACTCTTATGAAAATGCTGATGTTGACGATTACACTTATATTGATGGCAAAGTGGTGAAAAAATCAATTAGCGATATGCAAAAACTAAAAAGCAGTGGTCAACCATTCTTTTTAGCAGTTGGATTAAGAAAGCCACATCTACCATTCAACGCACCAAAAAAGTATTGGGATATGTATGATTCATCTAAAATTGAATTGGCAAAAAATCCTTTTGTACCTAAGAATGCACCACTAGAATCAATTCACAATTCGTTTGAGCTAAGAGCATATAAAGACATTCCCGATACTGGAAAAATCAGCGATTCAAAATCACGAATATTAAAGCATGGATATTATGCTTGTATAAGTTATATAGATGCTTTGATTGGTAAACTTTTATCTGAATTAAAAACGCTGGATTTAGAAAAAAACACAATTGTGGTTCTACTTGGAGATAATGGTTATCAGCTTGGTGAACACTCAATGTGGATCAAGCATTGCAATTATGAAACTTCGTTAAATGTTCCACTGATATTAAAAGTACCAGGCACTAATTCAGGTAAAGAGGTTAATTCATTAGTAGAGTTTATTGATGTTTATCCAACACTTTGCGAATTAAATAATATAAGTCTACCGTCACACCTACATGGCACAAGTTTAAAGCCACTAATTAATGGAAGTAAAAGTAAAATTAAAGATGTCGTATTCAGCAGATATCAAAGTGGCGAATCGATTAGAACTGAAAAGCACTTGTACACAGAATATTTTGATAAGGATGGGAAATTTGTAAGTAAGATGCTTTATGATCATCAAAAAGACCCAGCTGAAAATATAAATATTGTTAATACAAAGAGAGGAGAAAAGCTTTCTGTCAAGTATTCAAAAATGCTAAAAGAACATCGAGAAAAGTATTATTCGGTAAACTAAATCAAATTTAGTAAAGTGTTGTCCTTATGGACTGTTGGAGATTTATAAATGAAAAAAATGATACTCAAATATTTGATAGCGCTTGCACTGCTACTGTTTCAGAATAACAATCAAGCCCAAAAGGTAGATAAAAAACTAAATGTAGTAGTAATTCTTGCAGATGATTTAGGTTGGATGGATTTGCAATGCCAAGGTTCAAAAGTATTTGAAACACCAAATATTGATAGACTAGCATCAGAGGGAATTAGATTTGAACAAGCATATTGCGCTTATCCACGTTGCGTTCCTTCACGTTATGGACTAATAACCGGAAGATATCCCGCAAGAGTTAAATTACCTGGTCCTTGGGGTTGGGAAGGAACAGAATATACAATGGCTCAAGCTTTTAAAGATGCCGGTTACAAAACTTTTTTTACAGGCAAATGGCATTTGGCAAAAGATGAAGTAATGCCTGAAAACAAAGGATTTGATATTAATATTGCAGGAGGCGAAGCTGGTGCACCCCCTTCTTATTTTTATCCTTATAAAAATGCAAAGAGTAAAGAAAGAAATATTATTGGTTTAGAAGAAGGTGGTAAACCAGGTGAATACTTGCCAGATAGGCTTACCGATGAAACAATAAAATTCATCAAAGAAAACAAGGATAAAAACTTTTTTGTTTACTTATCACATTATTCTGTACATGCACCATTTGAAGCAAAAGAAAAAGATGTAAAGTATTTCAAAGAAAAAATTTCCAAAATTAAGTTCGATGGGGATGAATATATTCCGGAAGGTTCGGGTTTTACACTAACACAACAAAATAACCCAGTATATGCTGCAATGATAAAGAGTTTAGATGAAAGTGTTGGAAGAGTTTTATCTCTTCTAAAAGAACTTAATCTTGAAAAAAATACAATTATAGTTTTCACTTCGGATAATGGAGGACTTTCTAATAGAGGTTATAATCAAAGACAACTGGCAACATCTAATCTACCTTTAAGAGCAGGTAAAGGGCACGGATATGAGGGTGGAATAAGAATCCCTATGATTTATAAATGGCCCAGTACAGCAAAGGCAGGAGAGGTAAATAATGCTGTGGTTAGTACAATAGACATTTACCCAACTGTAGTGACTGCTGCTGGCATTCAATTAAAGAAAGAATATGAAATGGATGGAACAAATATTGTGAATTTATTAAAAGGGAGTAAACAAGATTTAACAAAACGTCCTTTGTTTTGGCATTCACCTGAATCTCGTCCTTACAGCACTGGTGATACAAGTTTTAGTGCAATAAGATTAGGTGATTATAAACTGATAGATTTTTATGATAACAAAGTTGTAGAATTATATAATATCACAAAAGACATTTCGGAAAAAAATAATATTGCTGATACAGAAAAAGAAAAGAAAGAAGAATTGCTAACTATGCTTAATAATTGGAAAAAAAAGACGGAAGTTTATTACGACACCAAAAAGAATAAAAAACGCAAACAAGCAAATGATGATTAGAATTGGCAATTAATAGGATTAGAAAATGAAATTAAAATTTTTAAAGGCATATATAGTAATTACTCTTTTCGTATTGCTTAACAAGGAGTCGATAGGGCAATCTCAAGATAAACTAAATGTATTAATGATTGCTGTTGACGACCTTAAGCCTTTAATTGGCTGTTATGGAGATGCCAAAGCAATAACTCCAAATCTTGATAAACTTGGATTAAGCGGAACAGTATTTTTAAATAACCACTGCCAGCAAGCAGTCAGCGCACCATCTAGAGCAAGTTTGTTAACCGGTAAAAGGCCGGATAACACTAAGGTTTGGGATTTAGAAACTATTATGCGCGATTATGTTTCTAACATTGTTACTCTTCCTCAGTATTTAAAGAATAACGGATATGAAACTGCAGCGACCGGAAAAGTTTTTGATCCAAGATCTGTAGATTATTATCATGATAAGGTTTCTTGGACTATTCCTTATGTTGATAAAGGGGACGGCCGCTGGATTTATGCAACCGGCAAACCTTCTGTTGAAGCACCGAATGCAGCTGAATCTGAATTCACAGATACGAAATTATTAAATCATGGAGTTGAGCTTCTTGATCAGCTTAGTTCTAAAGGCAAACCTTTTTTCTTAGCAGTTGGATTTCATAAACCACATTTACCTTTTGTTGCACCCAAAAAATATTGGGATCTTTATCAACGAAGCAGTTTTGAGATAAATAAAAATCAAAAATATTCTTTGAATGGAGTTGATATTGCCTATCACGAATCCGGAGAGTTAAGAGGTTATGATGATATTCCCGATATAGGCGATATTTCTGAAAATCAGCAAAAAGAATTGATTCACGGATATTATGCATGTGTTTCTTATATAGATAATTTGATTGGGCAGTTGATTGATAAGCTAGAAAAGTTAGGAGAAAAAGATAAAACTGTAATTGTCCTTTGGGGCGATCATGGTTGGCATTTGGGTGATCATGGACTTTGGGCAAAGCATACTAATTTTGAAAATGCAACCCGTTCGCCACTAATTATTTACTCACCAAAAGTTAGTGGCAATAAAAAATCAAGTTCACCTACAGAGTTTGTTGATGTATTTCCAACTATCTGCCAATTAGCGAATGTTGAAATCCCTACAAATTTGGATGGAAAAAGTTTAGTGCCAATAATGCAATCACCAACAACTAAAGTGAAAGATTTTGCAGTTAGTCAATATCATAGAAAAAAGGGTGCATTAGAGGTTGAAGGTTACGCATTAAGAACAGATAGGTATAGATATGTTGAATGGCTAGAAGGAAAATATCAGAATGATAAACCTTATGATGAAAATAAAATTTATGCAAAAGAACTTTATGATTACACCACTGATCCGGAAGAAACAATTAATTTAGCAGCAGATCCCAAAGCAAGTTCACTTGTTACTGATTTTCATCAAAACATGAAAACGTTTTTTGAGACTCTGAAAATTACTCCGATTAATCCTCCAAATACAAAATCTGAAAATCTTTTAGCTAATCCCGGTTTTGAAGAAGGAGTAGGTAAATGGAACTTATCTGTTTGGGGAGGAAATGAAGCAAAAGTTGAGGAAACCACTACCGCATTTGAAGGAATTAAAGCTGCGTTAATTAAAGTAACAATTGCCGATCCAACAAACATTGGCAAAACTGGATTACTAAGTGATTCACTTGTAAATGTAAAACAGGGGAAATATAAATTAACAGCTAAGGTAAAAGGTTCGATCAACGGTTTACCTTTCAGATTATCTTTAAGATGTTTTAATTCATCTAATGATGTTAAGTATTATGCATCCAATGATCTTTTATTAACTACATCTTATCAAGAGTATTCTTGGGAAGTAACACCTGATGCTAGTTATCTGGCCAAGATTAATGTAAGACTGCAATGTGGAAAAGCAGTTGGCGATTATTATCTTGATAATATTGAGCTAACACAAGTTCAGTCTACAACAGTGCCAACACCTTCCGGAAGAAGGCTTAGAGAAATTATTAAAGAAAAATATCCTGAAGGTAATTTATTAATTGGAGGCACGACAGGTGTTGATTTAATTGGTTCAACTTCTGGTATTATTCTTAACAGAGAATTTAGTTTTATAACACCAGATAACGATTTCAAACAAACAGCTATTCATCCAGAACCGGGTGTTTGGGATTGGACGAAGCCTGATAAATGGATTGCTGAAGCCGCAGCAAATAATCAGATAATTCGTATGCACTCACCAATTAGTCCGCAATGCTCTGAATGGGCTAGAGACGATAAGAGGACAGCAGCAGAATTAAAACAAAACCTTGAAGAATATATGACTGAGTTATGCAAACGTTACAATTCTTCTCCTCAAGTTAAATGGATGGATGTTGTAAATGAAACAGTTGATAAAACTACTGGCAATTGGTTTGGTCCTAAAACCGGTATTGCAGATTGGGAAAATCCTTGGCCAAATATTGGTTATGATGAAACTGATCCGTTAAAACCACCTTTATATATAAAATTAGCTTTTGAGATTGCTAATAAGAACGCTCCCAATATTAAACAGATTATTAACCAGCATGGAGAAATGGAAACGGCTGCTTGGGATAAAGTTAAAGCAACGGTAAAATATTTGAGAAATAAAGGATTGAGAATAGACGGCATTGGTTGGCAAGCTCATATTGATGTGGGATGGGAAAAAGTAGGAGACAACTTAAAGAAACTGGGTGAACTAATTGATTGGGCCCATGCAAATAATTTAGCGTTTCATATCACCGAAAATAATGTTGCGTGTAATGGTGTGAGTATTGGCAATTGGACTGCTCAAGCAGAGACATTTGGCGCTCTTGTAAAGATGATAAGAGATAAAAGAAAAAGTGGATTAGTATCTTGGAATTTATGGCAGATAACAGATGCAGACGGTCAAAAAGCAGGAGAAACTCCTGCAATGTTTTTTGCAGATGGTTCGGCTAAACCGGCGTATTATAAAGTTCAATCCATTCTGGAAGACAACACAGTTTCAGTTGAAACAGTAGAAGAATTGCCTGCATCTTTCGAACTTTATCAGAACTATCCAAATCCATTTAATCCAACAACAAAAATTAAATATGCAATACCAGCTGGTGCGAGTGAGATTGTAACAATCAAAATATATGATGCAGTTGGAAGGTTTATAACAACTTTAGTGGATGAAGTAAAGCCTGTAGGAATTTATGAGGCATTTTTTAATGGTCAAAATTTGGCAAGCGGTGCTTATTTCTGCCATTTAAGATACGGCAATTACAATAAGGCTGTAAAACTACTTCTTCTTAAATAAAAATTATGAGGCAAAACAAATGAAAAGTAAAATAAAAATATTTCTAAAAACCACTCTGCTACTTTTCTTCTTAATGATGCTAGATAATAAGATAAATGCGCAAGCAGCGAATAAACGTATGAATGTTTTATTTATTGCAGTAGATGATTTGAAGCCAATTCTTGGTTGTTACGGAGATGGAAAAGTCAAAACACCTAATATCGACCGACTTGCAAAGAATGGGACAATATTTTTAAGTAATCACTGCCAGCAGGCTGTATGTGCGCCTACTAGAGCAAGTTTGCTAACCGGTTTAAGGCCAGATAACACAAAAGTATGGGATCTTAAAACCCAGATGCGTGATGTTGTACCAGATATTTTAACGATGCCGCAATATTTCAGAAGCCAAGGTTATGAAACCGCAGCAACAGGTAAAATTTATGATTTTAGAGAAGTTGACAAAAAACATGATGAAAGATCGTGGAGTGTACCTTACAAAAGAGAATCTGCAAAAGGTGCAAGTGAGGCTAAGACAAAAATTTCTGTGCAAGCTTCTGATAAGCCCGATTCATCATTTGTGGATTATGAAATTACAGAGAACGGTTTAGAATTTTTAGACCAACTTGCTAATAAAGAAAGACCTTTTTTTGTAGCTGTTGGAATTCATAAACCTCACTTACCATTCATAGTTCCTAAAAAATATTTTGATATGTATGACAGAAACAGTTTCGAAATTCATCCATTCCAGGAAAAATCTAAAAATGCACCAGATTTTGCTTTTCAGCCTGGATGGGAATTAAGAAACTATGAGGATATTCCAGATGATGGTGAAATTACAGTTGATAAACAAAAAGAATTAATTCATGGATATTATGCAGCTGTTTCTTTTGTTGATGAACTGGTTGGCAAGTTAATGGATAAAGTAGAAAAACTTGGTGTAAAGGGAAACACTGTAATTATTCTTTGGGGTGATCATGGCTGGCATTTAGGAGACCATGGAATGTGGTGCAAGCATTCTAACTTTGAACAAGCCACACGTTCACCACTGATTATTTCGGCTCCAAATTTTAAAGGTAATCAAATAGTAAAATCGGTCACGGAATTCCTTGATGTATTTCCAACTCTATGTTCATTAACTGGAATTGAAATTCCTGTACATCTTGAAGGAAAAAGTTTAGCACCAGTGATGAAAAATACAAAAGCTAAAGTAAAGGAATATGCAGTAAGCCAGTTCCATAGAAATCCCAAATTAGGCGATGTAGAAGGATATGCTTTCAGAACCGACAAATTCAGGTATGTTGTTTGGCTGCCAATTAATATAAGGTTAGATCATAACTATGATGAATCCAAAATTGTGGCGAGAGAACTGTATGATTACACAAAGGATCCAATGGAAAAAGTAAGTGTTGTTGATGATCCAAGTTATAAAAAAGTAGTTGAACAGTTTAAACCATATGTAAAAGAATATTTCAGCTCGTTCACTAAAAAGTAAAAGATTTGAGTCCCTGTCAATGAGAAAAATGCTTGCTTTATTTATTGCAATAATTTGGGTAGTTACTATAAATGCACAAACAAAGCCTAATATTCTTATTAATCCAGATTTTGAAAGTGGAATTGCAAACTGGACACAAAGAAACTGTACTTTAGAAAGCAAGTCAGATTTATTTCAATCCGGTTCTAAATCTATTTTAGTTTCTAATAGAACAAAAAATTTTGGCGGACCTGCTCAATTAATTACCGATAGCTTAAAAGCATATGGCTATGGAACCTATATAATATCTGCTAATTACCGCGCTCAAACCGGGACAGATACCGCAAAGATTCAACTGCAATACACGGTTAGTGGAGAAAAATTATTTGCTCAGGTTTTAGCTCCAATTAATTCTAATGGTTGGACAAAACTAATTGATACCGTAACGATTGATTGGAATGGAAAAACTCTTGATGAGGGTAATTTCTATCTGCAAACAAAAAATGATATGACTAGAAATTATTATGTAGATAACGTTTCTATGATCCCATTAAAAGTTGAAGGGGGAATTAAACCTAATACAAAAAATCCAATTACAAAACATCCAATAGATTCTCCTATTTCTCCAACTGATTACAGGAAAATGCTAAAAAAAGGAATGGATGTTGGCTGGGCCGAATTTGATAGCAGAAATGCAGCTTATAATTCCGACTTGGTTAAACTTATTGCTCAAGGTGGTTTTAATCATTTTAGACATAGAACAGGCTGGGCCGCAGATGCCACCTTATTTAAAGCACTTGATAAACAAATTGAAGACGCTTTAGATAATGGAATAATTCCTATTATCGCCAATCAAGGTAAAGACCTAGAGGAAAATCCAACCGAAGCCAATCAAACTGCTTTTATTCAATGGTGGAAGACCATCTCTGAACGCTATAAGAATTATACTCATAAACTAGCATTCAATCTTATAATTGAAATTTCAGGACTCTTAAGTGATCAGCCGGAGACTCTAAACTCTCTTTATGAAAGAGTGGTTTCTGTTATTAGAGAAACCAATCCGACAAGAATAATAATTATTTCTCCTGTTGGTACTTCAGATCCGTATAATCTTAAGCTTCTGAAAATCCCCACAAAATCAAATGGTTACTTAATGGGGGAATGGCATTTTTACGCCGCCGGTCCTAGTAAATCAAGTTCAACAAAATTATGGACAACAGGTACAGCCGCTGAAAAAAAATTAGTTACGGATAAAATAAATGCAGCGTTGGATTGGGAGAAATCTACTAGTATTCCAACATGGGTTGGGGCTTGGATGCCAGGCAATTATAATAAAGCCGATGAATACACTGTACCTGAGCAAGTAGTATTCTCTTCATTTATGGTTCGCGAACTTGGTAAAGCTAACATTCCTTGGGCAGTAAATGCAGAACATAAATTCACTGATTATCTTGATGGTTTTAGCAGATGGACACAATCAAGAGTACCTGTTCGTGATGTTATGATAGATCCTATGAAGGCTACGTTGTTTACTGGTGAGTTATATGGCGGTACTTCTGTTAGAGTTGCTGTAGGTACATACAATAAAGAATTTCTTACTAGTTACAATTTACTTAACAATATAAAATCCTTTATGCTTCCGGCGGATTTTACAATTTCCTTATTTACTAAGGATGGGTTAAGCGGTACCGAAAGAATTTATTCCATGACAGACAGCTCATTGGTTAAAAGGGGAGACTATCAAAGTATTGAATCAATAAAAATTGATTACAAAGATCCGGCAACTTCTATAAATGAAAACTTTACCGAATTACACTCAAATTTTGAACTAATGCAGAATTATCCGAATCCCTTTAATCCATCTACGGTAATAAAGTATGTAATAAATACAAATTCTTTTGTGAAATTATCAATATATGATTCAACAGGAAAATTAATAAATGAATTTGTTAATAAAGAACAAGTACCTGGTATTTATCAAGTACAATGGAATTCCGAAGATAGAAGAAACTTTAAAGTATCAAGCGGTATTTATTTCTATTGTCTTTCTATTAATGGGAAAATAGTTACTAAAAAAATGGCATTATTAAAATAATTGATGGTATTAAAATGGTTTTACCCAATAATCATAAGGTAATTATATTAATCTCAGTTCTTTTATTATTTGCTTTTACCGGTTGCGTTAATAAAGAAGGAGTTCATATGATAAATAAGAATGTAGATAAACTGGTAACTTTAGAAAATAGTGATGTTAGAGTTGGTATTTTAACAAATGCAGGGGGAAGAATTGTACTTCTTCAAAAAGATAATGGAGAAAATATTCTTAAATCGGACCCTTCTTTATGGGATTACATGTTTACAACTCCCGTTCGTGATAGAATTATAAATAGTAAAATTCAGTTCAATGGGCATATTGTTTGGGTTGGTCCCCAGAGCGAATGGTGGGCTCACCAAAATATTAATTCTGAATTAAAAAAGAATAACTCACGCTGGCCCCCCGATCCATATTTAATTTATGGAGATTATGCTGTAATAGAAAAATCGAAAGAGAAGATAAAATTACTTGGGCCAGATAGTGAGTACTCTGGTCTTCGTCTTGAAAAAACCATTTCAATAGATGATGATGGTTTGGTAAAATTTTTTGTAGAAGCAGAAAATATTAGAAATGAAAATGTTGCTTGGGATTTATGGCTGAATACAAGAATTGATGGTTTATGCAAAGCTTATGTGCCATTTATGAATGAATCTGATATTAAAATGGAGTACCGAACGGAAAATGGTTTTGAGAAAATGCCTTATCAGATAAAAGATGATTTCTTCTTCTTCACAGCAATATCTCCTTCAAATGGTGTAAAAAAGATTCATGGAAAATCTTTAATCTATCCAAGTATGAACAAAATTTTTGCGTTTACTAAAAATGAAATGTTTGCTATAAGTTTTTCTAAATACGATAAGAACTTAGTTCATCCCGAACAAGGAATGGTAGAAATATACAACAGCATTGATGATGCTGGAGATGCACTTCTAGAGTTAGAATATCATGCGCCATATAAAACTTTGAAACCGGGGGAGAAAATGAATAGTAACGAAATTTGGCAAGTGGTTAAATATTACGGTGGTGAAAACGAAACTGAACATATAAGTTTTATAAAGGAATATTTAAGCAAATTTTAACAATTACTATTCTTTGGATGTTATATATGAACTACATATTCAAAAATATCTTTAAAATAGTCTTAATCCTTTTCCTGATTTGCTTAACCAAAACAAATGCTGGTAATAAGGAAAAGAAAGTTCGTCCAAATATCATTTGGATTGTTAGTGAAGATAATACAACTCTGCTCGGTTGCTATGGAGATAAAGTTGCTAGAACCCCTGTTCTAGATAAACTTGCTTCCGAAGGAATTTTATTTGAAAACGCATTTTGCAATTCACCGGTTTGTGCCCCTTCAAGATCTACAATAATTACCGGCATGTATGCTAATTCATTAGGTACTCAAAACATGAGAAGTATGTTCTCAATACCTTCTAATATTAAATTCTTTACTCAATATTTACGTGATGCTGGTTATTATTGTTCGAATAATCCTAAAGAAGATTATAATACTGTTAAGCCCGATGGTGCGTGGGATGAATCAAGTAAGAAAGCTACTTACGAAAACAGAAAAGAGGGACAACCCTTTTTTAGTGTTTTCAATTTCGAAATATCACATGAAAGCAAACTTCATATTAGCGATTCTGTAACAATTACAAATCCAAATGATGTCAGAATTCCACGATACCAACCAGACACAAAAGAGATGAGACATGATTGGGCGCAGTATTATGACCGAATTTCAACAATGGATTTTCAAATAGGTGAGCTGATTAAGAAGTTAGAAAAGCAAGGCTTATTAGAAGAAACAATTATTTTTTATTACGGAGATAATGGGGGAGTACTTCCTAGGAGTAAAAGATTCTTGTATGAAGAGGGAACTCATATTCCTTTAATTATCAGAGTACCAAAAAAATATCAAAGTCAGCTTAACGTAAATTCTGACACTAATGTTAAAGAACTTGTTAGCTTGGTTGATTTAGCTCCAACTGTTCTGGAATTAGCTGGAATTGAAATTCCTAAAAATATGCAAGGGCATTCATTGTTTGGGAAACAGTTTGCCAAACAACGTGAGTATGTTTTCATGTTTAGAAACAGAATGGATGAGAGAATTGATTTTGTACGCGCTGTAAGAGATATGAGATTTAGATACATTCGTAACTTTATGCCTACATTACAAAACGGACAGCACATAGATTATTTATGGATGATGCCTGCTATGAAATCGTGGGCTAAGTTATTCGAAGAAAATAAACTTAACGATGTACAAAGTGCATTCTTTCTTCCACGCCCTGACGAAGAATTGTATGACATATCGAATGACCCATATCAAATAAATAATTTAGCCAACAACCCTAAATATAAAAATGATATTAACAGATTAAGAACTGCACTTGAAGATTGGATGATTCGAATAAATGATACTGGCTTTATACCGGAAGTAGATTTGAAATTGAAAATAGGAAAAGATTCTCCTTATGAATATTTAAGATCTTCCAACGAATATAATGTTAAAGAACTTCTGAATATTAATAAGCCTAATATTAATCTAAGCAGTTTAGGAATTAAAAAGTATTTGCAAAGTAGCAACAGTGTAGTTCGTTATTGGGGCTTATATAACACTTTAAAGAAAAAAGTTTTTCCTAGAGAGTTAAAAAATGATATTGAAAATTTGGTTAATGATAAATTTCCAAGTATCAGCATTCTCGCTTCGGAAATTTTGGTCTCTGTTTTTGACAATAAAACTGGGTTAGAAACTCTCAAAGGATTTCTGAATTCAGAAGATGAAATGGTGAGGACCTTTGCAATTAACGGGTTAGATAGGCTTGGTAATAAAGCATTAGAAATATTGCCAGTAATAAAAGAAAAAATGAACGACCCAAATAATTACGTTCAAAGAATTGTTAAACATATACTTTCTAAAACAGTTAATAAAATTTAATTGTAAGACAAGGGTGTTATAGGATACCCGCTTAATTTCGGAGATGTAAAATGAAACACAATGCTAGTAAATTTAATAGGATTAGAGTAAAGCTGATGATACTGATAATCTTTCTTTTGCTTACAAGTAAATCTTTAAATGCCGCAGAAAAAAATGATGTGAATAAAACATCTAAGAATCAAAAACAGCATAAGAATATTATCTTCATTCTAAGCGATGATCACAGATACGATGCAATGGGTTTTATGAAAACTATAGATTTCTTAGAAACTCCAAATATGGATAAACTAGCTTTGCAGGGTGCTCACCTAAAAAATGCTTGTGTTTCAACTGCATTGTGCTCTCCAAGCCGTGCCTCAATTCTAACCGGAATGTATGCGCATAAGCATGGTGTTGTAGACAATATGTCTGCAGTACCAAGTGATTTAGTTTTCTTTCCTGAATACTTGCAAAAACTTGGATATGAAACCGCATTCATCGGCAAATGGCATATGGGAGAGGTTCAAGGAGACGATAATCCAAGAAAAGGATTTAACAAGTGGATCAGTTTTAAAGGACAGGGAGAATATTTTAATCCGGAATTAAATATTGATGGCAAAAGAATTAAGAAGGAAGGTTACATAACGGATATACTAACAGATTACGCAATTGAATGGATGAATAAGAAAAGAGATAAACCCTTCTTTCTTTACATTTCTCATAAAGCTGTTCATGCTTTGTTTGAACCCGCACCTGGTGATAAAGGGAAATTTGAAAATGTAGAAATAAGATATCCTGCAAGCATGGCAGATACTAAAGAAAATTATGAAGGTAAACCTCAATGGGTTAAAGAACAGAGAAATAGCTGGCATGGAGTTGATTATATGTATTACGGTGAGTTTGATTATAATTCGTTTTATAAAAGATATTGTGAAACTTTGCTAAGCCTTGATAGAAACATTGGAAGAGTAATTGATAAAACAGAAAAACTTGGAATTGATAAAAATACTGTGATTTTTTATATGGGTGATAATGGCTTTGTATTTGGCGAACATGGTTTAATTGATAAACGGCATATGTATGAAGAATCTATAAGAGTTCCATTGCTTGCATATTGTCCAGGTACAATTAATCCTGGAACCGTAATAAATGAGCAAGTGCAAAACATAGATATAGCTCCAACAATTCTAGAGATTGCCAGTTTTAAAAAGCCAAGGCAGATGGATGGAGTTTCTTTTTATCCATTGTTGTTAAATAAAAAGATCGATTGGCGCAAAGAAATATTCTATGAATATTACTGGGAAAGAGCATTTCCTCAAACACCAACTACTTTTGGTGTAAGGACTAATAAATATAAATACATTTATTATCATGGTATTTGGGATAAGAATGAACTATATGATCTTGAAAAGGATCCGCATGAAATGAATAATCTAATAGACAAACCAGAGTTTTCAACAGTGGCAAATGAAATGAACAAAAAAATGTTTGACTGGCTGGATAATTCTGGAGGCATGCAAATTCCATTAAGAAGAGATGCCGACTATGTAAAAGGTGATAGAAAGCCAGTAAGAAAAATTGATTAGTTCCTATTCAAAAAGATATCGATTTATTCTCAATCATTACTATATTCTAACTACTGATTTATTAACTGTAATATAGAAAGATGTTTTATGCAGAATTCAAATGCTTTTCATATAATGACAAAGCCTACAGGCTCTTTATGTAATCTTGATTGCAAATACTGTTTCTATTTGGAAAAAGAGAAATTATATCCAAATACAAAACAGTGGGGAATGAGTGACAGAGTCTTAGATGCTTATATTAGGCAATATATTCAGACTCAAAAAATTGATGAAATCACTTTTGCATGGCAGGGGGGTGAACCAACTTTATTAGGTGTTCAGTTTTTCGAAAAAGTTGTTCAACTGCAAAAAACTTACGCTAATGGAAAAACAATTCATAATACATTTCAAACAAATGCCGTTTTGATAAATGAAGAATGGGCTCAGTTTTTCAAGACTAATAACTTTTTGATTGGTGTTTCAATTGATGGTCCTAGTGAAATACATGATAAATATCGTGTGCTAAAAGGGGGGCAGCCAACTTTTGAAAAAGTGTTAACTGGCATTAAAATATTAAAAAAATATAAAGTTGACTTTAATACATTAACATGCGTTTCAAAAGCTAATGAAGATGAGCCAATTAAGGTATATAATTTCTTAAAGGAAGTTGGAAGCGGTTATATGCAGTTTATTCCAATTGTAGAAAGATATGCCAAAGACTCAAAAGAAACTGAATTGAAACTTGTTTCACCAAATTATAAAAAAGAAACAGATGTAACAGAATGGTCAGTCGATTCTTTAAAATATGGAAAATTCTTAAGCAGTATATATGATGAATGGATTAAAAAAGATGTTGGAAAAATCTATGTCCAAATTTTCGATATAGCTCTAGAATCTTGGATAGGTCAGAAACCAAGTCTTTGTGTATTCAGTGAAGTTTGTGGAAATGCAATGGCTATGGAACACAACGGAGATTTGTATTCGTGTGATCATTATGTCTACCCCGAAAACAAACTCGGAAATATTTTCACAGATCTTCTTGCTTCAATGGTCGATTCTGGTAAACAAATGAAGTTCGGTTTAGATAAAAAAATGTCGTTACCTAATTATTGCCGGCAATGTGAATATCTTTTTGCTTGTAATGGAGAATGCCCTAAGCATAGGTTTGTAAAGACTCCAGATGGTGAAGAGGGGCTTAATTATCTTTGCCAAGGTTATAAATATTTTTTTAATCATATTGATGATGGAATGAATTTCATGACAAATGAATTGAAGAATAAAAGACCACCGGCAAATGTTATGAATTGGATGAGGAAACAAAAATAGATCAATAGAAAGCAAAGTGTCTTTGAAGGGGATCCTTATTACATTTATTATCTTTAATTATTCCCAAATCTTCAATTTTGCCGGGTCAATCATATGCATTTCTTCAACATGAATCTTTAAAGCTGTTCTTGAATATCCAGAGACTTTAAAAATTACATCAAAATATTTTGGGACAGTACCAAATTTATTAACTAATGATGTTTCAAGCTGTTTAATCTCATCATTATTGTTAATGAAATTCATAGCAGCCCTCATACCAGTATCAAAGAATGATATAAACATAATTATTGTGTTATTGTTGGGGCCAGGTATTTTTCTAAGCAAACAGTAATCAGAATGTTCCGATCCTGGTTCGCCGAAAAGATTTAAGGTTTTGATTGAATCGGGATTATTAATTGTTAATGAAATATGGTTTTGTATTAAATTATACTTTATATAATTGTCTCTAAGTAATCTTTCTAATAAAAATAGATTCCTGAAAGAACCTAAGAAAACTATATCATTATTTAATAAATCGTTTAATGTAGTTTTTGCTGATGCTAAAAGTATACAGTTTGTTAGGTTTGCTTTTGAAAATATTGCCGGTATTGAAGATATACTGGATATTGGGAAGAATGGATATGGAGTTATTTGTTTTACCTTTTCATTCCCTATAGCAGATTTAAAATTTTCAAAATCTGTTGCTGTATTAATTGAGTGCTTTCGCACAATTCTTTCATTCTCGGGTTCTCCTTCTAAATAAAAAAGGTCGTTGCCAAGTACTAGAGTTTTTTGATTCTCGGAATTATTAAATTCCGTCCAAATAAAATTATTATCATATGATTTACTTTTAGTTATAATTAAAACAATAATAAAAGATATAATCAGCAAGATAATTGTTAAGCTAGATCCATAGAGTAAATATTTATATTTCTTTGCGCTTGGGTCTTTTCCTAATACCTGCTTTGTTTCAGAATCAATAAAGACTACCTCATAATGCCCCTTAGGAATATGAATTTTTACTTTATCTTGAGCCCCTTCCTCTCTATAATAGTCTTCCAACTTTTTTCGGAGATTACTTATATAAACCCTTACAGAAGAATCTTCACCAGGATTGAAATCTTTTTTTTCAAATACCTCACTAGCTATTGTAAATTCCTTAATCTCTTTATTATTAATTGCCGCATCTACAAGGTAACATAGGAGTTTCCTTTTAGTTTTGGAAGATTGGAAATCCTTACTTTCAAGAATTCTATTTAATGCTTCTAATTTGTTCTCTTTTTCGGTCATATTATAATTTGATATGGAAATTGTTGTTTTCTTTGAAAACAAAATAATCATTACATAGTATAATTAAAAATTGATTTTCGTATATAAAATATGGATTTGACCTATCTCTAAAAGCAAATAATTTCACTAAATACCTGCTTATATCTCCTCAACATGCTTATTGCATAAATAAAATAATTGGATGTACTTGGAAAGCCATTGTAATAGTTTTGAAATAGGATATGCTCTTTAACAGATTTATTAAGATTTCCTTTGCCCACCATGTAATATTTATACTGTAAATGATTTACTAGATCAAGAATCACTAATAACCACGCAAATTTATTCTCACCTTCAGCATCGGAATTTGTTATAATACCTATTAATTTTTACTCTTGGTTGTGTGCTAACTATTGTAATTGAATTAACTCATTGTGTTAATTTTTTATTTTGGCATAATATGCTAAGGGATCACTTGAATGTTTTGATTTAGTATACATCTTAGTTTAACTACGTAATGTTTCCAAAAGTGTAAATTGTATTTTGCTTTTAGAAGCATTAAGTTACAATTGTCCTAATTTTGGGGTATGTAATGGCAACAACCAGAATAAACTTCTCAATATTTTGTTTCCTTCTTTACACTTTAGTCTTTGCACAGGACTGGCAGCAAACGCAAGGTCCTTATGGCGGTGTCTTTAATAATATTAAACGTTATAAAGATGGAAGCCTATTCCTTTCTGTTGATGGTGGATTCTATAAATCAACAGATAATGCCCTTAATTGGCAAAGGCTTAACATTGGCAATTATGATCAAATCAGTAGCGGTGAAATATTTTTTCATCCAACTGGTTGTATATTTATTTCATATTCCGGCAACTTATATAGGTCCGATACTACCGGATTGAATTGGGAATTTATTAATTCAATAATTGGAGGAGTAATTGGAATTGATAATAAAGGTAATATTTATGCAACGAAGGAAAAAGGTTTAATAGTTTCCCGTGATCTAGGAAATTCCTTTCAAGATTTTAAATTTACTGATAATTGGGTATTTGACTTTATCGAAATTGAGGATAGCCATTTAATATTCCCATCCGGCCAAAGTGTCTTTATTACCAACGACCGGGGAATAACTTGGAATGAAATAAAATTGCCAACTCAAGCAAAGTGGATTTTGAAATTGCAATCGGACTCAAAGAAAAACTTATACGCAATTACAGAAAGTGAATTGTTTTGCTCAAAAGATTTTGGAAAAACATGGACTAATATTTTATTCCCCGAAAAATCTTTAGCTACACTATTTATTAATAGCAAAGATGAAATATTCATAAGCGGCAAATTTCTCTATTCATCAAAGGATGAAGGCAAAACATGGAACCAAACTACTCTCAACGATTATTTATTGTTTATCAATGAAGATATAAATGGAGATTTATATGCTGGTTCATATACTACACTTTATAGGAAAAAAGAATCTAATATATGGTCGCCGTTCGAGGTAAAAATTAACAATAGAAGAATCTCTTATCTCTTATCAAACAAAAATGATTTATATATCCTTTCCCTTGATGAATTCTATCGCTCTACAGATTTGGGCAATTCATGGTCCCAGCCTTATAAACCTAACTGGGGATTTATCTATCTGTTCCAAGTTGATAGCAAAGGAAGAATATTTGGAGCTGTTGATGAGAATCTAAGCTACTCAACAAATAAAGGTGACGATTGGATTAAAATACCTTTTATATACAATGAAATTCCATTCATATTGGTCTCGCCGGACGATATCATATATGCTTCATCGTATAAAGGTGAAATTCTTTATACAAAAGATTTCGGCAAAACCTGGGTTTCTGTTTGGAAGGATGTCTCAGATAATCCATATATGGGCAAAATGGCTCTTACAAGAAACAATGAGTTATTATTTAGTTCAGGTAAGAATCTTTATAAATTCTCAATCGCGTCAAACTCAACTGAGTTTTTAGGTACCTTAGATAAAAGAATTGGTAGTATTGCAGTTAGTCCCCTTGGAACAATATATGCCACATCAAACGGAATTTATATGCTGCATGGTAAACAAAATTGGTTAAAAATAGCCGGAGATAAAATTAATTTTGCAGGACGGTTAAGTATTACCGAGAACAACGAAATGATTTTCTTTAATTACAATGAAATGTATATTAGTAAGGATTTAGGTAAGAGCTTTATAAGAGTGCCAAAGCCCAAATATGCCGCGGCAACAATTTCATTTTTTCATGATAACGAAGGAAATTATTTCCTGGGGACCCAGGAAAATGGACTTTTCAAATACACAATATCTACTTCAAAACCTGAACTACCAGCCAGCGTAAATGTATCTCAGAATTTTCCAAATCCGTTTAATGGCCAAACTGCTATACAGTTTACAATTCCAAATGAACAAGCCGTTTCTCTAAAAGTGTTCGATATTCTTGGCAGAGAAATAGAAACAATAATAAATTCTACGCTGCCAATTGGTTATTACAAATTTTATTGGCGCCCTCTTGAACTATCAAGTGGAATATACATTTATCAGTTAAGAACAGATTCTTTTGTTGAGACAAAGAAAATGATATTTATGAAATAAACAAATGTTTATACGCAAAGTTTAGCTGTGCATTTAGAATATTTTATAGAAGAAAGGATACTCTTCTAATGTAGAAAAGTATAATAACTGCAAAGATTATATTACGCATTGAAATAAATGATGCTAGTCATTAACAAAATAGGTTTGTAGGACTGCCATAAAAAGTATCCAGTAAGCAAGAATGATTTCTTCTGTTTATTTCTCATCTCTATAAGAATATTTCAATCTGTTCACTCTGCTTAAAACAGATTCTAAATACATCTCCTTTAATTCCTCCGGGAGAAAGGATTTTTCTATTAAAATTTTTATTCCCTCCTCCTTATCTAAAAATCCTTCATATATCTTTTTAACTCTGGATTCAACTATCCCTATCCTAATGCCAAACTCATAAAAATCATCCTTTGCATATTTGCTTCCGTACCTAAAAGATTCTGTCATAAAATCATCTTTAAATAATTCAAGCGCCGTATCCTTTTCGTTTGATATATGTAGCGAGGTGTTAAGTAAATCGTATGCCGGAGTTAAAGTATAATCCCGGAATTCGATATTCCTGAAAACCGAAAAATTCTTTAAATGTGCATCTCCGTTGCAAACTAGGTAATTAAATATCAGCAGCTTAAAAAACTTTTCTATTTCAATTGGATATGCGCTAATATATTTTTTCATTAAATCTGCTATCTCTTCATAAGAAAAATCATACTTGTAGTTTTTCCCAAAATTTTCTTCACTCCGTCCGGCAACTTGTGCAAAATCCTCCTGAAGTAATTTTTCTCCGTTGGCCATTACATCAAACCGTTTTACAATATACGCGGGCTCATTGTCTTTAAATTGCATGTATGCATTTGGAGCTGTCTTTATATCAAATATCTGTTCGGCTATCTGCATTGTTAAATGTTCATTTGCCGGCGTGTATTTCAAATTCTTAACTGTCCCAATCGGAGTAGGCTTTAATATATATTCTCCCCCTCTGTTTGTTAACACTAAACTATTTTTACCAAGTTTAAGCGAGTGTTTTATTTGAATCCCCGATATTGATAAGCGGTCCCCTTGGTTTAATCGGATCTCATTAAATTCCGTATGTGTAAATGTTAGTATATTGCTTATACTCCTTCCGTTAAAAAGTTTTTTACGGCACTGTGTGCAAAATGTTTCAAAACCCTCTTTCAAACAGCTTTTGCAAAAATTCATTTTATTTCACCTCTCTAATTGCAACTGCTCCAATGGTGTTTGCAGCTGTTTTTATTAAGCGGGTAAAATTATCATTCTCATCTATTCTTAGTTTTCTGCACTGTATTTGTTTCTGATCCCCTTCAGCCAGCAGTCCGTAGAAAAAGGGGAACAGTATTTTGGAAGTAAACACTTTATTCTTTTTGGCAAAAGCTAAACTGATTGCCGGCATTGCCTCATCTGCAAAATATTTATCCTCATATTCAAAAATATATTCATCATTTATTTTGCTTAAGTATCCGGCTAAAATTTCATTGTAGTAAACCGCTCCCTTTGTTTCCATTATTTCCTAACCTTAATTTCTATTTCCAGACCAAGCACTGTAAGTATCTTTTCAAGCTTTCCAATACTCGGGTTTCCTTTCCCATTCTCAATATCAATCAAGTAGCGTAACCCGGAACCTGCAATCTCAGCCAAATCTGCCTGCTTAATTCCTAAAAATTCCCTTCTTGCCCTTATTATTTTCCCTATTTCTAAGTTATCCATTGAATTCCTCGCTCTATTTAGTGCAGTATAGTACACTTATGAGCAATAATAGTCTAATTTAGAATAATTGTCAACACAAATATGCATTATAGTGCTTATTGATACTATGTCGTGATCGATTATCCTAAAATAGTACTAGTGAATAGTCGAAACTTCATCTGAAACAAAATTTGGTCTTTTAATCAAACCAAAAATTTATGATTATTTTGACATGGTTTTAAATCAATTCAACAAAATATTTTTTCCCCTTTTCTGTAGAAAACTCAATAACTCCATCAGATAATTTTTTGAATTTTATATTCATGTTGTTCTCAATAATCTTCACATCAGAATTAATTTTTATTCTACAAATTTCTCCGGCATTCGATAATATCTCAGCCAGAGTAATTTTTCCATCTTCCCATTTATAATTCAATTCAAAAGCGCCCCTAGTACAAACCCCTTTAAAATGTCCGGAGCCCCATTCATTAGGAAGTGCCGGAAGGAAGTTTATGTATCCCTCGTGCGATTGCATTAACATTTCCGTTATTCCCGCTGCAACACCAAGAGTTCCATCGACCTGCATGGATTTACTACATATTGAAAATAACTGAATACAGGTCTGTTCGAGTAGGCAAAGCTTAAAAATTTTATTAGCTCTATTCCCATCTAGAAGGCGAGCCCATAATGCCATTTTCCAGCCTCTCGACCAGCCGGCTGCACCGTCTCCTCTTTCATTTAAAACACTTTTATATGCTTCAATAAATTCAGGCGTTTTCTTTTCGGTCAGAATCAATCCTGGATATAGTCCGTATAGGTGAGAAAAATGTCTGTGATTTTTTTCAAGTGACTTCCAGTCATCTGCCCATTCCTGCAAGGAGCCGTCCGATCCTATCTGAGGAGGAGCTAATCTGCTTCTTGCTTCTTTAACCTTGATATAAAAAGGAGAATCTTTTTTCAAAACATTAGAGGCCTTTAAATAATATCCGAACAGATCATAAATAATCTGCATGTCTATTGACGAGCCTGCACATATGGATGTGCCAGGCAATATAGAACCTGTGACCTCATCAAAATATGGTTTATTGCCTCCGCCACCGGGGAAATTTTCCGGAGATGTTGAAGGGTTTGTTACCAGCCATTTACCGTTTGGATGCTCAACTAAAAAATTCATGAAAAACTGAACAGAACCTTCTATAATAGGATAGACTTCCTCTAGGAATTTGTTATCCATTGTATATGCGTAATGTTCCCAGAGGTGAGTGCATAACCAGGCACCCCCTACTGTAAAAGTTCCCCAAGTTGGTCCATCCATTGGGGCAGCCACACGCCATATATCTGTATTCTGATGAAAGACCCATCCTGTAGAGCCATAATGTTCTTTTGCTACTTGGCTGCCCTGATCAGTGAGTTCTTTGATCATCCTTACCAAAGGTTCAGCACATTCACTAAGATTACCCGATTCAACAGGCCAGTAATTCATTTCGGTATTTATATTGGTCGTGTATTTTGAATCCCAAGAAGGATTCATATCGTTATTCCATATTCCTTGGAGATTTGCTGGCTCGGTGCCAGGGCGAGATGAAGAGATCAGTACATATCTTCCGAAATTATAGCAGAGTGCAGCAAGAGACGGGTCCGGAGATAACTGGATTTTTTTCATCCGCTCTTCTGTTGGCAGATATGAATTATCTGTGGAAGCAAGAGTTAACGAAGCTCGGTCAAATAATTTTTTGTAATCATTAACAGCTGTAGATTGAAGATCAATATAGTTTTTGCCAGAGATGTTTTTCAAATACTTTTTAACTCTTTCTTTTTCGTCGGCACTTACATCTTTGTAATTAATAAAATTGGTTGCCGCTACGAAATAAATGGTTACTACATCTGCGTTTTCAACTATTAAATCGGTTCCCACTGTTCTTATCGAACCCCCTTCAGGAATAGCCTTAATGCGTGCTTCATACCGAAGCTTTCCCTCTATTCCCATGTAATCCGCGGATTTTCCTGTTACTGCTAATCCATCATTTGCGATTGGGTCCATACGGAAATAATCTGTTGCATAATTGGAGTGAGTCTGATTTCTTACTCCTCTAAGATTGGCAATGAATGAAATGGCTCCGGGTTTATTGGCAGTCAAACGGATTAAAATGACCTGATCAGGGGAGGAAGAAAACACCTCTCGCTTGAAAATAATTCCATTCGTTTTATATTCAACTCCAGTTATTCCGGTGGTAAGATCGAGCCATCGTTTATAATCAGTAATTTCTTTTTGGTTTTTGAAAAATAAATGAAGGTTTGCCATACTCTGATATTTTTGCTGCTCTACAGGATAACCCATTAGTTTTCGACCGAATAAATTATGAGCGTCTAAATATTTCCCATCGAAAACCAGTTTTTGTATTTCTGGAAGAATTTTATATCCCCCTTTTACTACTGTGGAATAAGGTCCTCCGGTCCAATATGTGTCTTCATTAAATTGTATCTGCTCTTCGCCAGTTTTGCCATATACCATAGCACCAAGGCGGCCATTTCCTACAGGCAAAGCCTCGTCCCACTTACTTGCGGGCGCCTTATACCATAAAGTTGTATTCGGGTTTATATTGATGTGCTGCAGAGTATCTACCGTTTGTGAATAGATCCAACAGGTAGAAAAAAATCCCAAGAAAAAAAATATCAATGTAAATTTTTTGTTTGACATAATTTTATTTCCTCGCTAAGGCATCTATTATTAATATAATTTTCCCTTGATGGAAAAGTACCAAAAAGCCAAGAATGAAAAAAATCTCTAAGATTTATTCTAATTGAACAAAAAATTTAGGAAAGGGTACCAATAGCTAAATACACTACTAAAATGGCAGTGATTCAACACTTTGTAGCTAAATTGTCCTAAGGTTATATCCTTATATGAACGAAGCAATTATAAGGGTATATCCTTAACGTGAAAATCCACGCCACAATTACTTGAAAGTACTCTGACTAATTGCAGCAGATCCGCTGTTCAGTATCTTATTCCCTTTTAAGCAAAAGATTATTAACAAGATATAGGAAGAATAAACCCAAAACCTGTTGCCATCTCCTCAACATTCGTATTGCCTAAGTCGTTTGAATGAGCATGATTGGAAAGCCATTGCAATAGTTTTGCAATAGATGACCTTAATTGTCATCACATTCGCGTCTACCATTAGAAATTGGAATCATACTCGCTAATATTTATAAGATTCAAAAGAGAGTAAAGAAAAGTTTTGGTTTACTTTGCTCTTATATAATAGATATACCCTTACGGGAGTACTTTGAATAATTTAGTTGCATTTATACCCGTAAGGTTATAAATTTGCGTTCAAATTAATAATTACACCCTATAGGGTATAAAATGAAAAAAGAGAAAAGCGTAGCTACATTTGTAAAATTGATGAGAAAGAAAGTTGGTTTGACTCAAATTCAATTAGCCGAACGAGCAGGTGTTGGATTAAGATTTATTCGTGAAATGGAACAAGGTAAGCAAACACTACAACTGGATAAAGTCAATCAAGTACTTTTCTTGTTCGGTCATAAATTAGGCCCGGTAAAACTAGAAATTGGAGAAGATGATGAGTAAATCCGGTAAAGTATTTTATAAAGAGTTATACGCCGGGATAATTTCTGAGGATGAAAATGGATACACATTTAAATATGCAGATAGTTTTCTATCGAATCCGGAAGCGAGGCCAATTAGTCTGAACTTGCCATTAAGGGAAGAAGAATATGCAAGCAAAGTAATGCTGCCCTTTTTTGATGGGCTAATTCCGGAAGGTTGGATATTACATGTTATCGAAAAGAATTGGAAAATCAATCTGCGCGACAGAATGGAATTGCTTTTGACTTTTTGCAAAGATACAATTGGCGCAGTGTCAGTAGTTAGAGTAGAGGATAAACTATGAACGAAGGAAAGTGTCTGTATTGTTATAACATATTAGAACAATCGGAAATTGACTTTCATAAAAGATGCAGCAAAAAATTGTTCGGTATGGAGAATGCGCCGCTATTAGAAATCGCATTATCGGATATTGAAAACTATACAAAAGATTTGCTTCAAAAAAGCAATTCAGTTACCGGTGTCCAGCCTAAACTTTCAATAGATATTGAAAAAGGAAAGGGTAAGCAGAGTACTAGATTAACAATCGTGGGTTTGTGGGGGAAGTATATTTTGAAACCTCCTCATAGTGAGTATAATGAAATGCCCGAAATAGAAGACCTATCTATGAAATTAGCGGAAGTTGCTGGTATAAAAACCGCAGAGCATTCGTTAATAAGAATGAAATCGGGCGAACTAGCCTATATCAGCAAGAGGTTCGATAGAACAAAGGGCGGCAAATTACATGTAGAGGATTTTGCTCAGCTGTTGGGAGTATTAACAGAACGTAAATACTCAAGCTCAGTAGAGCAAATTGGGAAAAGATTGCTACGCTTTTCATCCTTTCCCGGTAACGACTTGGTTACTTTATTCGATTTAGTTTTATTCTGCTATTTGATTGGAAACGCAGATATGCATTTGAAAAATTTTTCGCTCCTTAGAGATGAGCAAGATTATATAAAATTAAGTCCGGCATACGATTTATTGGCAACAAAGCTTCTAGTTCCATTGGATAAAGAAGAGTTTGCAATAACTGTAAATGGGAAGAAATCCAATTTGAAGAGGAATGATTTTGACAAACTCTCAATAAGCCTTGGCCTTACTGAAAAGACCAAAGTCTCTATTTATAAGAAGTATTCGTCAATCTATAATGATTGGGAATCGATCATTGTAAAGAGTTTTGCTTCTCAATCCCTAAAAGAAGAATATTTATCCTTGATACTAAGTCGAATGAATGCTATTAGCTTGATGAATATAAAATTCTAGCCTGGTAAAAGTACATCTAAAAATAAATATAGCAAGTTGAGATGTTCCTTTCTCTTATCATTCAAGTATTTCGGAAGCTTTCCCTTTAATTACTACTTTGGTAAATTATTATTGTAAAAGGCTGCCGATAAATAATCTGAAGAAAAAAATGCTTGAATTAAAAATTCTTTGGTTAAACGGGGCTTTTAAATAATTGTTCATTAAATATTGTTAGCAGCTCGTGGTAGTTTAAGATGAACTAACCCGAAAAATCTCGTAGTGTATTGTAAAGTATAAATTGAAAGAAAAGTGCATACAAAAGTACATACACAGATAGGTAAAAATAAGGGGGAATCTTCAAACTTGTAGAAACAAAAAAGCCCCAAAACGAAGTGTTTTGAGGCTTTTCGAGAGCTGGCGATGGGACTCGAACCCGCAACCTGCTGATTACAAGTAATAGTGTTTCTTCGTTTTTACTCTGAATTACTAGTTTTTAGTGGCACTCCATACAAACTCCATACATGACCAAAAAGGAGAAGGGTCATGTATTTAGTGAAAAATTCAAAGTCCCCATATTACCAGGTGGTTAGTATTGTTGATGGAAGAAGAACAACTTGTTCAACAAGGACCGGGAATTTCAGAGAAGCCAATAAATTCTTGAACAATTTTAGGCTACAACCCAAAAAGGAATTACTTCCTGACTCAGATTCAATTAATCTTACTAAATTTCAAGACGAGTATGTAACCTACTTACAGCCTACAAAATCAAAAAGCTATGTGCGCTCAGTAGAGCTTTCTTTCAAAATGCTAATTGAATTTATCGATGATATTCCATTAAATAAAATAACACTTCACCTTATAGATAAATTTATTACCCACACATACTGTAGAACACCCCGTAGTGCTTCATTATATTATCGAACATTGAAAGCTGCTTTTAGTAAAGCTGTATTATGGAATTTTATTTTGGATAATCCATTTAAAAAAATTAAGTCTCCTAAAGTTGCTAAATCTTTTCCGCTGTTTATTTCCGAGCTAGAACTGCAATTAATACTAGAGAATACTCAAGAAGAAAATATTAAGGATTTGTTTACAATAGCTTTTTATACCGGCATGCGTTTAGGTGAAATAACAAATATGAAATGGCCCTGGATTGATTTGAATCAAAATCAAATCTTAGTTCAATGTTCCGATTCATTCGCCACAAAAAACAAAAAGGGAAGAGTGATTCCTTTCAATCAGAATCTTAAAAATATTTTTATAAGAAATTATCCAAAAGTATTTAGCTTAAAGAAAGATGACTTTGTATTTAGCAATTTAATGAGAGAAAAATATAGAGAAGATTTTATTACTAAACGATTCAAGATCGCAGTAAGAAAAACTGAATTAAATGATAAGATTCACTTTCATACTCTTCGCCATTCATTCGCATCTCTGCTTATTCAGAAGGGAGTATCTCTTTATGTTGTAAAGGAATTACTAGGGCACGAATCATTAACTACAACTCAAATATACAGTCACCTTCAGCAGCAGAATTTGAGAGATGCGGTTAATCTCTTATAAAAAGTAGTTCTTATCTAAAAGACTACTTTATATCCACCTTCTGACTTTTGCACAATAATCTTGATATGTGCTTCCCAATATATTATTCAGATTTTCTTCCTCCAGTCTAACTTGAATTTGAATCAAGAAATAGTAAACGACCCCAACTGCAAAAGACAATATGTTTGGTAAAACTAAAAAAAATCCCAAATAAGAAAGAAAGGTGCCAAGGAAAAATGGATTTCTAGAAAACATGAATATCCCTGCCGTTATTAAATTTACATTATTATCAACATCAATTCCTATTCTCCAAGAGGAGCGCATATAAAACTGGGCTGTTATACAAATTACAAATCCCAAAATCATTATTGAGATTCCAATTAAGTCTAAGAATACTTTCTCTAAATACTGGATTGGGATCAACCATTGATATATTTCTTGTGAAAAAATAAAGATAATTACAATAAGCGGGATTATTATTCCTGTAATCTTAATTCCATTTTCAGTAAAGCTTAAAACCCCATTATTTTTTCCCAACACATACGGATTCTTGCCGGTTCGTTTATAAACTAAATAGGAATTCAGAACGAATAATATTCCATAATACAATATGAAATAAATACTAAGAATGTAGCGCAATTGTTATCTCCTCAGTGTTCTTCTAAATTTATTACTTACTACTAGACTAAGTATTTTAACATCTTTTCTATAGTGAATGTTCGAATGACAAATACAATAATAAATTTGTGTTGGAGCCGTTATTTTCAAAATTTATGGGGACTGCAATTCCCGGGACTATCTGAAGAACGCCTACATCAATTGCATATCTAATTCCGGGGTTAAGAGTATGCACAAAATTATGTTGAACTGTGCCGGTCTCATCAAACTCTGCAAGTGAATTTCCTACATACTCCAACATAAAATTAAACCTATAGTTCATAAGCCATATAAGACTAATGCCATAGTTATACGAGGTAAGCGTTTTCTTTATTTCATTCTCGCCTATTATTGCTTTTGAATTTGGAAGAGTAGTAAAACCGAGATTAAGATGCATTACAAATTGTTCACTAAGTCTTTTACTTATTGGAACATTTATCTGGAAACCGGTTACATCTCCCCCAAAACCTTTTTCGGAATTTCCAGTTGGTATTAAAATTGAGAACCTCGGAGCAGATGTTATCCAGTCATCATGCCCAAATAATTGATAGCGATAATTCAAATATATGTCCCCCAGTCCAGAATTTGAGCTGCTATTTAAATATGAGAATGGAATTGTTGTGCTTAACTGATGAGCCTGGCTAAATACGGGCCACTCCTCAGTAAATGTATAAATATAATTATTAAAATGGTCCCTCATAAGAGCAGAAATATGCTGAATTACTCCTTCCTCCTGGTTATAAGCTTCTTCCATTAAAAAAGAATTATCCTCAATCGCTTTTGAATACTTGGGGGTTTTCGAGTTAAAACTATTTAAGTCAGACTTGGATTGGGAATATGATAATTGAATTGCCGAAACTAATAAAGACAATAATATTCCAACTGCGTATTTATTAAACAAAGTTAGCTCCTTATGATTTCTAAATTATTATCGAATTATTACGTTTAAAATTTAGGCAAGGAACTAAATGTTTACAATAACTAGAAATGGGTATATTTATTCTAATAATCACTAATCATAGTTAGCAGATTATCAGCGTGTACAGATATAAACATTGTCTTAACAGAATTTTTATCAACTAATTACGCAGTTGCAGACTTCAGTACTGGAATGGGATTTACCTAAGAGTTAGGGTTCTCTTTTATTCTTTATCTAATTGGAATTGGACCATATTTGTGATTTAGCAACATCATAATTGTTTGCATATTCAGCTTTTAGGAATCCATATCTCTCTGCAATAGTTAACACTACTTTTTCAACTGTTTCATTTTGTTCAGTGTATTTACGAATTAGATTTCTTTCCTCAATAGCCCGGTTACATTTACAAACTTCTAACGATTCCATTTTGCATTTTTTGCAAGAACAGATAAACATTGATGCAATTTTTACTACTTTTTCTTCAATTCCAGGTTTACTGCTTTTTGTTTCAATATGATTGTGTATGCTGGTTTTAGCAGGGAAAAGAAATACTAAAGTTGAGATAAATACAAAACATAAAAAAATGTAACCGAACAACTTCAAAAATGCTTTTACTTGTATTCCATAAATAGAAGAATCTAAAAATCGAATACTGGTAGTAGTTGTATTGTGTTTTCCCAATTGCTTTATTTTTTTCAAAATGGCACCACAACAAATATTATTTTCTAAGCATTATTATCAACGCAATCTTACTTCATTACTCTCATCGCATTTAATATTGCAATTATTGCAACACCCATATCGCCAAATACGGCCTCCCACATTGTGGCAACTCCAAATACACCTAGGAGTATAAAGAATAATTTAACTCCCATAGCGAAGCCGATGTTCTGCCAAACTATCTTTCTCGTTTTCTTTGCTACATCAAGCGCGGTTACAACTTGCAAAGGAGAATCCGCCATAAGCACAACATCGGCAGTTTCAACAGCAGCATCTGATCCAAGCGCTCCCATAGCTATACCAACATCGGCGCGAGCTAAAACCGGCGAATCGTTTATACCATCCCCAACAAATGCAACTTTATTTCCTTTAATTGATGATTGAATGATTTGTTCAATATGAGTTACTTTATCTTCCGGCAGTAGTTCATAATAGTATTTATCTATCCCAAGTTTCTTTGCAAAAAATTCTGCCGCCGTTTTATTATCTCCCGTAAGCATAACCGAATTAATATTTTTCTTTTTAAGCAAGCTTATTGTTTCTTTTGCACCTTCTTTTAGTGTATCGGATATAATAATGTATCCGGCATAAATTGAATTTGCAGCGATATGAATAACCGTTCCCTCTATATCACATTTATCGTGTTGTATATTTTCCAAATGTAGAAGTTTATCGTTTCCGACTAGGATTATCTGTCCATTAATATTTGCTTTTATTCCTTTACCGCTTATTTCCTGAACTTCGCTAATCAATTCTTGATTAATCGTTCCTCTGTATGCTTCAATAACAGATTTCGCTATAGGATGATTTGAATGAGATTCTGCATAAGCAGCAAGACGTAATAATTCATTTTTATCAAATCCGTTTTTAACAACAATTTCAGATACTTTGAACTCGCCTTTGGTTAATGTTCCCGTTTTGTCAAATACAACAGTCTTAACTTTTGTGAGAGCATCCAAATAGTTTGAACCTTTTACCAAGATTCCTCTTCGTGAAGCTCCCCCAATTCCGCCAAAATATCCAAGCGGTATGCTGATTACCAAAGCGCAAGGGCAAGATATTACTAGAACTACTAATGCTCTGTATATCCAATCAGTGAAAGTTTGACCTGCAAAAAACATTGGTGGAATAATTGCTATCAGCAACGCGCCGAACACAACAACAGGAGTATAATATTTCGCAAATGTTGTAATAAACTTTTCTGTTTCTGCCTTTTTTGATGCGGCATTTTCGACAAGCTCAAGTATTCTTGAAATAGATGATTCATTAAATAATTTAGTAACTCTAATAGTTAATAAACCGGATTGGTTTATCATTCCGGCCAATACAATATCTTTTTCCTTAACTTTTCTTGGAACGCTTTCCCCGGTTAAAGCAGACGCATCAACAAAAGAATTCCCCTCAATTATTTCTCCATCCAAAGGAACTTTTTCTCCCGCTTTTACAATAATATTTTCACCAACTTTTACGCTCTCCGGAGAAACTCGTTTTATTTCACCATTGTTTTTAAGATTAGCATAATCCGGTTTTATTTCTAACAGGGCTTTAATTGATTTACGAGAGCGGTTAACAGCTATATCCTGGAATAATTCACCAACTACATAAAACAACATTACCGTTACAGCTTCTGGCATTGCATCAATTATAATTGCGCCAATCGTTGCAATCGTCATAAGAAAATGTTCATTAAATACTTTCCCTTTCGTAATACTTCGAACAGCGCCTTTCAATACACCCCAGCCGCTTAATAAATATGCTGGAATGAAAACCAGATATTCAGCTATACGATATGGCGAATTATGAATTTCTTTCTCAAAGATTAACCCAACTGCCAGAAGCAGAATTGTAAGAAAGATTTTTATTAATTCTATTTTGTTCTCTTCATATATATTTCTTGATTCCGCGGGTTTCTCATCTTGCATCTCTTCAATAATAACTTCCGGTTCAATCTCTTTTATTTTCTTTTTCACAGATTCGATATTGTCTGTATCAATGAATAAAGAGGAGCTGGCGAAATTCACCGAACATGAATTCACTCCATCCATCTTCGAAAGTCCATCTTCTATTTTCGCTGCGCATGAAGCGCAATCAATATTTTTTAGCTGATATTTTTTCATAATAACTCTTTATTTATGCGCCATCTTGTAAATATTTGAATCCAAGCTTAAGCGATAATTCGGCTTTCTCAAGTTCCTTTCCCAAGTAAGCTGCGTGGCTTAAAAGTGTCACCCAATTGTTTTCAACTATTGTCCAATAAATACTTCTTGAATCTTTTCCTTCAATAGCTCTCAATAGAGTATTATCGTATGAATAATGCTCTACGCTTATAATATTTTTTTCTTGAATAGGAAGGATTACGAAGTATCCCGCTTTATCCATAATAATATTTGTAGGTTCCTTGGCTTGAATCACTTTTTCTTCATTAACAATTTCATCATCACATTCTTTACAACCGCATGTTGTTTTTTTAGATGAAGAATTACTTTTTTCTATAAAAGACAAATATGAAACATTAGTATTTGGTTTAGATGCAAGCTCTCTTATTTTATCTGCAATAAGATTTTCATCACTGCATCCTATCATATCAACAACTTCAACTTGATTTCTGAATGAATTAATTTCTTCGTCCGACACATTTCTTAAAACTGGTTTTTTACCTGTAGAACCGATTACTCTCATTTTTTCATCAACACCATTTTTACTTAATGATAAAAATGTCTCACCGGACTTATGCCCCTTTGGTTCTTGGCCAACAAGCAGTAAATATTTTATTGTGGGGTTTGTTACGGTATTTTTAATCACTTTATCGATACCGATATTTTCTGTTTCAGTCTTACCTACAATACAAAGTTCTTTCGGATGATTCTTTGAAAGTTTCTCTGCAAGTTCACTATCGCCAAGCGTTGAAACTGCAACCGGACAATAATCGCCACCGCAGAAAGTATAATACTCACCGGCAACATAAGGCCACTTATCTTCTCTAACTTCAATTACACAATCAGATTTTGAATTGGCTTTTTCTGGATAAGCTTCATTAAAAAGATTCATCGCCACCGCCGGATAACAGTGCTCACAGCCAAGACAAGAATATTTAACCGGAATAATTTTGTTTTCCCATTTTTTAACATCAGAAGGAAAATCTGCTTTTATCTTTTCAAGTGTGTCTTTCATACATCCGCATTGTTGGCATTTCAGAAGATTAATTCCTTCTTCTATTTCTGAATAGATTTTATTTATAACCTCATGCTTATCAACATCGTTAATCATTTTATTCATATTAAATTCTTCTTCATCTTGTGCATTCATTGAGCCATCTGTTGTTTTTAAGTTTTTCTTAGAAGGATTTTTGGAATTGCAACAACCCTCATTGTCTGAACAGATATTTGCTTTGTTATTTTTATTTATCCAAATGAATCCAATTACTATAGAAACAAAAGTAAAACCGGCGGTAATTGGTTTTGCAAACCCTATTATTGAAGAACCGAAAAGACTTAAATAAACTGTAAGCATAGGTGAGCCACAGCAGCCCGTTAAAAAACATCCGGCGAAATAAAGAACTCCAGCTAATGTGAATCCGCCTACAGTTCCTGCAATTCCTTTTTTACGTTTATCAAAAAAATTTATGACGGCATAGGCAGTAAATGTAGCAGTTAAGGCATAAGAAAGCCCGATAAAAATATCTTGCCTCTCAAAATATTGCCGAAGCGGATTTATTTCTTTTATCTGGATCCATTCACTCGATAATCTGGCCGCTTGCCAAAACGAGTAGGCAAAATGAGTAAGCAAGACAAGAAGGAAAGAAGTTGTTGTAATTAAGATCTTTCCCCGAATAAAACGGGAAAATAAACCATCCTTCATTTATATTTTATCTCCTTTGCATCAAAGAAGTATTTTCCGTTATTATCCTTTTTCACTTCACCTAATGCAATAATATTACTTTCCGTTTTTGGCATATCACCTTTAAAAGCAACCGGCAAGCCAATACATGCGTCTTCACACCCAAGAGTAAATATATTTTTGTTATTTATTACTTCTTGTACAGTACCTTCAACACTTACTAAACCGGCATATTTTCCCGGGCTTTCAACTAACTTATCAATTGATATTAGTTTCATTTCAGCATTTTGAGAATTAGTTGAAGTATTGTTGGGGCCTTTGCTTAAAAATATTAGAACGGCTACAATAACTAATGCGACACTGCTAATCAGTATTGTCAATTTTTTTCTATCCATTTTTCGCTCCTAGTTTTTTTATCCGCCCTATTTCAGACGGTAAATGATTCTTCTATAAGTTTAACATCATCTTTTAGAATGCTGATCAATCTTTGGGAATTAAGGGAGTAGTAAACCATTTTTCCGTCGTTGCGGTACTTTAATAACTTCTGTTCATAAAGATATTTTAATTGGTGAGATGTTGCCGGAATGCTTAATCCAATAACGTTTGCAATATCACATACACAGATTTCACCTTTAGCAAGCGCAAAGATGATTTTAAGTCGTGTAAGGTTTCCCAGTGCTGCATAAAGTTGAACAAGCTCTTCAAATTCTTTTTCGGTTGGCAAATATTTTTTTACATCCTTTACTTTTTCGGCATCGAAACAAATTACTTTACACTTTTCAGCCTTACCATTCCCGCTTTGCATCTTATTTCTTTTCTTTAAATCAATTGTTCTCATAATGATTCTCTTATTTCATTTTCGCATTTACGAAAATATAAATATTACACTCTCATTTGTCAAGATTATTCAAAACGCTCCTTCAATTCTTTCTTCTGTCCTAATCTTTAATATTGGTATAAGATGTTTTCGCCTCATATGTTTGTGCAAGATGCACAGTCAATATTTTTAGCTAATATTTTTTTCAATGTAGATTGTTCATTTCATTTTATTAAAATGTGAGAAATATTATAAGCTTTCATAAGGAATAAATTATTTTTTTCAATTTACTTTGGATTGTCCCTGCTATTTCTCCAAGCTTAGAATTATTTACTGCTTGCATAGACGCAATAGGATCAATCGCGGCAACAACTGTTTCATTTTTATCATTCACATAAACTATAACGTTGCATGGCAACATCAATCCAATTTGTTCTTCAGCTTGTAGAGATTGATAAGCAAAAGGTGGATTGCAAGCGCCAAGTATTTTGTATGGTTTAAAATCCACGTCAAGCTTTTTCTTTAGAGTTGCTTTAACATCAATTTCTGTAAGCACTCCAAATCCTTCTTTTTTTAATTCTTCCGTCACCTTTTCAATCGCTTCTTCATAGCCGAGATTTACAATTTTTGAGAATCCATAATTTGTTTGTTCCATTTTAGTCGCTCCTTTTTAAGATTATCCTTTTTCATTTTACAACAGAGACGCTCGCTGCTATAAAGTTACCACCGTGCATATGTCCCATAAGCGCAACAACTTTGGCATTAACAATTTCTTCCGGTGCCGGTTCGTGAAGTTTAATTTGAATCACAAGATTATTAATATCTCTAGCATAAAACGATACTATTTTACCATCTGCATCTCTCACAAAACCATTTTCTTTAACAACACTCACATTTATCTGCTGGTTAATTTCGCTGCTGCCGCCGAATTTACTAAAAGAGCCTAATTCTTTTGTAGGTGCGAAATAGATATAATAAATAACCACCAAAACAGTAACGGATATAAATGGTAATACCAGCTTCGAAAGTTTCCTCATGTTCTCACCTAAAAATTAGTTTTACTACTTCATTTTTTTTAATTTTACTTATAGTCATAAAATACTTCACTTTACCTCTTGGTCGAATGAAATTAGAATGTCTTTAGTAAGTTCTTTTCCATTAATTTCTGTCAGTTTGATGGTCAATTCGTATTTACCTTTGTTCTTAAATTTATACTTATAACCATATCCACTCTTTGTCGAATCATAAAACGGTTCTAAACCACCGGCAATAAATTTCTTAGCATGCCTATGTCTGCCATGAAATTGTGGATATAATTGATACTTCTTAATACCCAAAGTTGATTCTACATTTTTAGCTGGTTCGTCGTCATTTTTATTCACAATAGATAATAAATAATGATATTCATTTTCATCCGAGATTGGTATAACTCTCAATTTCATTTTGTAGTTATTGGCATAAAATTCCTGGACAAAGCTATTCTTACCCGATTCCATTAGACCAAGATTAATTGGTTGAACACATCCGGTTAAAAAAACAGAAATAACTATCATTACAAAAAACATTTTCGGTATTTTGTAGTTAATATGTTCCATTTTATTTCTCCTTTTATTCACATTCTTTTTTTTAGACGTTTATTACACTGCCTCTTTTCCTCTTTCATTCGTTCTTATCTTAACAACATTCTCAACGTTAACTACAAATATTTTTCCGTCGCCCGTATTTCCTGTATGAGAGTATTTTTGTATCACATTAACAACTTCTTCAGCCATTTCATCAACTACTACTACTTCTAATTTTATTCTTGGAATAAATTCCACCAATTCATAAGTCACTTTATCTTTTGCATTCTTCGCTCTGCTTTTACCAAATCCTTTTATTTCAGATACAGTCACACCCGGAAGACCTTCGATTTTTTGTAACTCTTCAATTACATCGAGCAACCTGAACGGTCTTATTATTGCTTTGATCTCTTTCATTTTATTCTCCTTTTAGCTTATTTAACATCTAATTCCTTTTTGTTTAGGCGGACAATCCACATCTCCATAAGAACAGAAAACACAACAAGTGTCCGGTTTGGCTTTCAAAAGTTCTCCACATACAGTGCATTCATAAAAGTGAACACAAGCATTTTCCGGCATAATTTCTTCTTTTTTATTTCCACACTTTGGGCATTGTATAACTGATCTTAATCTAATTATTTCCATTTACTTTCCATTGATTAAAGGGAACAGCTTATTGCCATTCCCTTCGATGCTATAATTTACATTTCTCTTTCTGTTTCTCTCTTCTCAAACCAACTGTAAACAGATGGAATAATTAACAATGTTAGTAGAGTTGAAGTGATCAATCCGCCTACCACAACAACCGCTAAAGGTTTTTGTACCTCCGAACCGGTTCCGGTTGTAATTATAGTTGGAACCAAACTGAATATTGTTATAAATGCTGTCATTAAAACGGGACGTAATCTATCCATGCTTCCTCTTTCAATTGCCTCATTCAATTCCAAACCCTCTTCTCTTAACTGAGATATATGAGAAACCAAAACAACTCCATTAAGCACTGCTACACCAAATAACACAATAAACCCTACAGAAGCCGGAACCGATAAGTATAACCCGGAGATATAAAGTGCTATAATACCGCCAATTAATGCAAATGGTAAATTTGATATTACAAGTAATGCAAGTCTTACAGATTTGAATGTGACAAATAGTAAAAGAAGAATTAATCCTATTGCTAATGGTCCAATAATCATAAGTTTGTTCATTGCTCTTTGCTGATTTTCAAACTGCCCCCCCCATGTTAAATAATAACCGGCTGGGAGTTCTACATTCTCCTTTATTTTTTGTTTTGCTTCAGCAACAAAGCTTCCTATATCTCTTCCGCTTATATTCATCTCTATACCTATTCTTCTTATCCCATCTTGCCGGCTAATTTGAACCGGTCCCTCAATCATTTTTATTTCGGCTAATTGTGCAAGCGGAATATTTATTCCAGCTTTTGATGGGACTAATATATTTTCAATCGTCTCTATCGAGTTTCTTTTTTCTTCTGGCAATCTAACAGTTATTTCAAAGTTCCTGTTTTCTTCGTAAAACTTAGATGCCGCTTTACCAGCAATTGCAATTTCAACAATGTTTTGAACATCGCTGATATTTAATCCGTAACGTGCAATTTTGGAGCGATCTATATTTATTGTTAAATAAGGCTGCCCCGAAACCTTTTCGGCAATTAAATCTGTTCCACCTTCAATTTTAGAAAGAATCTTAGTAATTTCATCAGCTTTTCTTTTCATCAGTTCAATATCTTCGCCAAATAATTTTAATATAAGCTGCGCCCTTGTTCCGGCAACTATTTCATCTATGCGGCATTGAATAGGCTGGCTAAATCCAAAAGCAATTCCCGGTATTTTTTCAAGAGATTCTCTCATTTCATTTGTTAGTTCTTCTCTTGTTATATCCCGCGTCCATTCGCTTTTTGGTTTCAATACACCAACGTAACCTGTTTTATCTACGCCACGTGTATCCATCGCAACTCCGGTTTGTCCGGTTCGTGATACCACAACATCAAGTTCATCAAATTTCTTTAACTTCTCTCCGGCAATTTTGTTTATTTCCATTGCTTTGGATAATGAAACTCCAGGCAGCAGCGCAACATCCATGTCAAAAGCACCTTCATCAATTATTGGTATGAACTCAGTTCCAATATTTTTTAATAAAACAAGAGAACCAAGCAATCCAATTAATGCCGTTGCCAGTAATAATTTTTTCCTTTTCATACTAAAGCGTAAAAGCGGCAGATATTTTGTCGAAAAGAATTTCATTATTGCACTCTCTTTTTCTACTTGTGGCTTTAAGAAGATGGCACAAAGCTGTGGTATTATGAAGATGGACATTAACAGTGTTGCTATAATTGCCAATCCAACCGTTATTGCTAAAGGTGCAAACATTTTACCTTCTATTCCTTCTAATGCAAGTATTGGTATAAATGTAATTGCAATTATTATTTCTCCATAAATACTCGGTTTTCTTACATCAAGTATTGCCTTTAGAATCAAGGATAGCTTATTAAACTTTCCTTTTTCCTCATTAAGCATTCTTTGCACATTTTCCACTTGGATAATTGATGCGTCGAATTTCATTCCCGTTGAAATTACTAATCCGCCAATGGACATAAGATTAGCGCTTATTCCCAATAACTTCATGAATACAAATGTGAGTAAAAGTGAAATAGGCAGAGCAATTAAAATTACGGCCGAACCTCTAAAGCTTTTTAGAAGTAGAAACGTAACAACCAAAACCAGAATTGAACCTTCGAGCAGTGCTCGTATTATTGTCCAAATGCTTGCATCTACAATTTCTGTTCGGTCATAATAAGGAACTATTTTTATTCCATCGGGCAAAATATTGTTTTCATTTATTTCATCAACTTTTGCTTTTACTCTTTCAACAACCTCGCGGCTGTTTTCTCCTTTAAGCATCATTGCTATACCACCAACCGCTTCTTCATTTCCGTTTTTCATCGCGGCCCCCATTCGAACGGCTTCACCAATCTTTACTTCAGCAACGTCTCTTATGTAAGTTGGTATCCCTCCAATAGATTTTAAAACAATATTTTCAATATCACTCAGATCTTTTATTAAGCCAACGCCGCGCACTATAAACTGATCGGAATTTCTTTCAAGAATATTTCCGCCAACGTTTTGATTATTATTCTCAATGGCAACAAATACTTCATCTGCCGTTATGTTATACTTCAGCAGTTTTTCAGGATTAATTAATACCTGATATTGCTTAAAGTATCCGCCGAATGAGTTTATTTCATTTACACCTGCAACACTTTTCAATTGCGGCGTAATTACCCATTCTTGCATAGTTCTTAAATCTGTTAGATAAGCCATCTTTCCAAGTGAATCAGAAGGCATTTTACCTTCAAGTGTGTATTGGTAAATTTCTCCCATAGCTGTTGCTATTGGTCCCATGGCAATCTCTACGCCTTTAGGAACATTTTCTCTTGCTTCTCCAAGCCGCTCAAAGACTAGCTGCCTGGCAAAATAGATATCAACATTATCTTTAAAAACTATTGTTACTATTGAAAGCCCAAATTTTGTTACCGAACGCATTTGCTCAACGTCCGGCAATCCCCGCATTGCCATTTCTATCGGATAGGTAACATTCCTTTCTATTTCTATTGCTGAAAGTCCATCTGCATGGCTAACTATTTCCACTTGTATGTTTGTTACATCCGGGAAAGCATCAATTGGAATCTTAGTATATGCGTAAATCCCAAGTCCTACAATCAGAAGCGATAAAAATATTATCATTCCTTTTTGTTTTAGTGTAAGTGATATAATTTTCTCCAGCATTAGTGTTCATCTCCCTCTAATTCTTCTTTCTTTAGTTCACTCTTTAGAAAGAACGCTCCTTTGGAAACTACTTTTTCACCCTCTTTCAATCCTTCTTTTATTTCAATCCTGTTATCAAAAGATAATCCGGTAATCACTATTCTCTTTTCAAATTCTTGCCCGCTGCTTGGTGGGGTAGTATTGCTTGTTTGAACAAACACATATTCTTGCCCGGCTTCTTTTACAACCGCTTCTTCCGGAATCATAATTGCTTTTGCATTTCTGTTCACCGGAATTTTTAGCTCGCCAAACATTTGGGGTTTTAATTTGCCGTTTACATTACCAAACTCTCCCCTTAGTGTAATTGTTCTTGTTTGCTCGTCAACTGTCTGCCCTATATATATTATTCTTCCATTAAACTTCTCATTCATATAAGTTGATGAGGTGAAAAATGCATTTGTTTTCTGGTTTATCTTCGTTATATCTTTTTCGTATATCTGTCCGTCAACCCAAACAGTAGATGTGTTAATTACTTTGAAAGCATTTGTTGTGGCATCAACTAATTGTCCTATAACAACATTTCTTTCTACTACTATACCGTTGATGGATGATTTAATTGGCAATGTACCGGAAGTATGTTCTTCGCTAATCTTTGCGTCGGTTACATCTTCATCACTTAGACCAACCGAATGAATTTTTTTATCCTCTGCTTTGTATTCAGCAAGCGCCTTTTCAAATTCAGCCTGGCTTTCTAGTAATGATTTTTGCGATCCTATTTTCTCATCAAATAATTTCTTCTGTCTTTCATAATTTGCTTTTGCATAATCAAGTGCCGCGTTTGCTATTAAGAAACCGGCTTTTATTTCACCAACATCAAGACCTTCAACCGTCATCAATACTTGTCCGGCTTTAACAAAATCCCCTACTTTTACAAACACCTGGTGAACTCTTCCCTGAACTAGCGAACCGATCTGGGCTTCATTGTCTTGATTTGTTATTACCTTTGCCGGAATTGTTAAATATCCAGTGAATGGTTGTAATGACACCGTTTCGGTTTCCAGGTTTATTTGTTTTATCGATTCTGTAGATAGCTTTACTATTTCACTATGTTCTTCATGGCTTTCTTCTTTTTTTGCTTCATCTTTATCTCCGCATCCACATAAACCAAAGGCCAAAACACATGCAGCTATTAATAATTTGATACTTGCTTTCATTTATTTCTCCAATTCTGATTTGTCAATAATATTTTGTCCGGCAATTTCCTCAATCCGAAATACCGATTGATAATGATTGAATAAAACATTTATGTAATTATTCCGCGAGCTTATCAAAGTTTGTTTTGCTTGCAGATATTCAAGATATGTAAGTTCTCCGGCATCGTAACTTTTTATAGCGGTTCTGTAAATCTCTTCAGTTTGCGGAAGAATATCATTCACATATAGTCTTACTTGCTTTAGATTATTTTCATGATCGGTAAAAGCGCTTTTTATTTTTAAGGCCATCTCGTTCTTTGTTAACTTCAATTCAGATTCCGAAATGGATTGATTTGCAACCGCTTCTTGAATTTTCCCTTTCTGATCGAACATAAACCATAATGGTACAGAGATACCAAACGAAGCCCCATAAAATCCGTTATTGCCGTCTCGTGTTTGCTTAAAATAAGCAAGATTAATGTTTGGTAAAAGGGAAGACCACGCCAGCCCTTTTTCAACAGATGCAATTCCATATTTTAATTCGGCTATCTTAATCTGTGGATTTGTTTCTTCCAACGATTTATAAATTTGTTCAAAACTAATATTGTGATCAACAAAAATAAGCGTATCGGATAAATCAAAATTCAATTCATGGCTTTTTTCCCCATATCCAAGCGAGTAATTCAGTTCGGCAAACGCTGTTGTAAATTCGTTCTTTGCAACTTCCAAATTGTTACGCGCCTCGGTGTATTGAACCTTTGCAGTCAATTTTTCAAGATTCGTTCCTTCTCCAACATTTTGTCTAATCTCCGCTTTCTTAAAAAAGTCTTCCGAGATTAATAGATTTTCTTCCGCAGACTTAACCTGGTATTGTTTAGCTAGAACTTTGTAGTAGCTGATTTTCACTTGTTTTATAACACTTCGCTCGGTTAAGCTTAGTTTATAAACTGCAATCTCTTCTTCTTTATTTAATTTGCTTCCTCTCAAAAAGTAATTGGAAGGAAATTCGAAAGATTGATTTACTGTCAAAGTTTTTTCGCTGTAATTACTTAAACTGCTGTTAACCGGCGCATATTCATAACTAACACCAAGCTCCGGCTGTGGTAATGATATTCCACTCCAAAATCTTCCTTTCGAGGCAGTTATATTTTCAATTGCGCTTTTTACTTCTGGATTGTTCTTTAATCCAATTTCAACGGCTTCATTCAAATTCAGTTTTTTGATTTCTGTTTGTCCATAATTGCAAAGCGGCAGCAATGCTAATGCGGACAAAACAAAAAGTTTGTTCCCCAAAAATAGGGTCTTCACATAACTCAACATTCTTACTCCAAATATTTTTTAATAGACTTATAGGGCATTGGCGTAAATACACTTGTTCCGTAAAGGAAATTCTTGCCGCGCCACCGGCGGAACGAAATGAATAGGGATTGGTTAAATTAGAAATGTATTATTAAATAAATATAAATCAGTAAATGGTTTTTCTTTTAGGGTGTGATCTGTTTTTTCAAATTTGGTTTGTGTCTCGTGTGCTTTTATTTCTTCATAACAATGAATGCAAATAGATTTGTTTAGTTCGAGTTTTGGCTGGTCTTCTCGTAATATCTTCGAGTGGGGGATAGTATTCTTAACAATTTGGCAGTGATCATGAGCGCCATGATTATCCCCGTCAAAATCAAGAAATCCCAATTCGGAGTGTAAAAACGAGAAAACAAAAAACCCAAGAAGTATTAGGGCAGTAATTTGCTTTGCGCTATTTCTAAAAATTATTTTCATCTGTCACAAACTTATTGCTTTCTTCTCCTTAAAACAACTCTACCAAGTTAATAGTTCTATATATCTCGTTTTTCAACTTGTTTAATTGTTGACTCTAATTTAGGTTTTTTACATGCAAACTATCATTAGTCAAATACTCAATTATCATCATTTTCTCATCCTCAGTTATTCTTGACTTCTTACTCATCTCTTCAATTTCACTTTCCCATTTTTCTTTGGTAAACTCATTTTTAGAGTGCAGACGGTGGCATCCGCTGCACTTATTATTATAAAGTTCTTCTCCTTTACTACTGTAAATAATAGTTGCGGCGCATCCGGCAGTAAATAGAAGCACAAAACAAATAACAATTTTCATAAACCTACTCCCAAAATTGTCCTAATTTCATATTTCTCATGTCCTATCAAATCAAAATTATTTGAAGATGTCGGTCCGCCGCTAATTTGTGTTAAAAAGTTCATCAACAGATAAAGCCGCTCCCCATGAAAGCTAATTGTTGGTCCTATAAAAGATGCTTGATTTATTTCTGATTCATAAATATTTTTATAATTCCTATGATTCCGAAATTCCATACCTAACGAAATATTAGAATTTAGGTCATATGCTATACCTGCCGCTATTTCAAATTTGGATTCTGTTTTACTGCTAGCTGGCGCTCTTTCAATTTCAGAAATAAAGTTTATAACCGATTCAAATTGCCCAAATCTCTTACTCAATAAAATTTTGGGCTCGTAAAATATTTTATCACCGCCATAACCAAACTCAAAATAAAGCGCGGGATCAAGAAAATATTCGTCCGGATTTGATAATCTGTATCTAAACTCGAATGAGGTAGTAGAAAGACTCAACGGCTTTGAGGCTATTGAGTTATCACTGCTCTTTACCTCATTGAAATTGAAATAAATTGAAGCTGTGAAACGATCGGTGACACCATATTCAACTTCAAAGCGTGGTTGCCAACGATAGTAGTATCCAACTCCTTTATCAATTCGCCCCGTTTGCCAAAATTCAAACTCCAACGCCTTTTCAGGAAGTGTATAAGCTTGATATGATCTAGCAAATTTTTTATCATCTGCATAGGCAGAATTAAAAAAAATGCTCATAAATAGAATTGAATTCAAAAAGATATATTTGATTTGATTCATTATTAACTCCGTTTATAATAGTAACTTTATTCTTTAAGTTGCTTTTTGTGCTTCAAGATTTTTATTTAAACACAATTGCTGATATTATTTATTAAAATTTCTTGGATAAAATTATTCTAGTGCCTTAATGATATCAATCGCTATTAATAGGTATTTAGAACGGTTACATCCCTTTAAAAGAGGACTATTATTTGAAGTGTGATTAGATGATTACAAATTAATGTAACAATAAATCTTGGGTTAGTCTTTCCAAAGTAGACTCACAACCTTTTTTTTTTGATTATGCTCTATTTTTCTTTTCCTTAATATTTCTTGCCTTTCAACATTCATTTCCCGAATAAACTCTTTATACCGATACATAACTGTTGGCTTTTTCAAAACCAGTTGTTGAAGCAGTATTTTTCTTAAAGGTGCATCCTTGTCGGTTTGGATTAAAACCAAGCTGATAAGGAAATAAAACACAATCCTTTATACACATTACCGCGCTTGCTCCTTTCAGTCACAAAACATTCCAAACAATGTTTTTAATTGCATTAAGGGGCGTTGGTTTTATTTCCATTTCCAATTAATTTATTCAAATCTGGCCTACCTTCCGGAAGGCAAAGTTCGAAGATTTCAAAATGTCCATTTTGGCACTTTCCAATCAGCAAAACGTCCAAAATGTCCAAATCTTACTCCAATTTGCATCAAAACGTCCACCAAATAGTCCAACTATATCTGTATTTTAGAGCAAAATCGCACTTTTGGACACTTGGACGTTTTCAAATACGATTTTGTGCCCTATATACATTTCAAAGTGTCCAAACGTCCAACTTTTGCATTTTATCACTTCTCGATGAAAATTTAGCTTTCTTTTTCATAGGATGCTCTTTTGCTAGTTTTCTTGCTTCAATAAAAGTAAAATATGCTCAAAACAACTCCAACTCCTTTTCTTCATCTGTGGATGAATTAATAATATTCTTATCTCTAAACTTTATTAATCTTTCGGTGCCGCTTTTTCTTTCCCAAACAAAAAGCCCTTTTATTTTCCCCGCTTCTTTCAGCCACCTTGTAAACTTGGTCAGCTTTAATTCTGAATACTCATCATAACTCTTTTTAAAGTCTTCCAGCAAATCTTTTTTGTTAAACTCTACATCAATTCCTAACGTTTCAAAATACTCAGCAAACTCTTCACTCGTACTGTTAATCAGTTTCTTCTTTTCCAAGTTTACATGATTACATTCTATCAGTCCCTTACTCAAATAAATCTGCATGCAGTCAATCATGTAATTCAAAAAACAATTCCATTCCTCATTATTCCATTCATCAAAAAATCTATGACCGAATTCATCGATTGGTCGGTGAGCTTTATTGTAATGATCGCTGAACTCTATTGCAAATTGCCTGTCTAATGCCGAGTCGTCACTTCCGTCAATTGTGTAGTTTGTACTTATTATAATCTTAGGGGATTGATGAAAGGGGATTATAATCTCATTCTGGTTCTTCTTTTCAACTGTTATATCATCAGTGATAATTGAAAACAGTTTGTCAAAGTTGAAGCGTTTCGCAACATCATTAAATTCTATTATTGCAGTATCTAGTGTAACTGATTGAAAACTAAAACTCTTCGAAAAATTAAAATTCCTTCCATCCAAACGAATTATCTTTCTCAACTTTCCAATTGCCTGAGCAACTAAACCTTTACCGCTTCTTCCTGCTGCACCGTCGCTCAACTTCTCATCTAAAAATATTACAGCCTTGGCGTTTGTAGAATCTTTATTATTATGCAGCAGATACCCAATCGAACTTCTTAAAGAAAGTATTCTCATCTCATCATTCTTGCAAATGTTGTTTACAAATCTCTCAAATTCAGATTGCCTCTTTTCTATCGTAAGCCTTTTATGAATTATTTGTCTATCCCAAATAAAACCGTCAAGTTCCTCATACCTCATTGTTTGAACCTTACATGTGGTAATCTCCACATAGCAATTGCTGAAAAATAAAAATCCTTTCCCTTTTGTATCGCGTAAGAATTCCAAATCTCTCGTTTCTAAAAATTCCAAGAAAGGCTGAACAAAATGCTGCGGGGCACCATGTATAACAGCGTTAATTACTTTTGTTTTGGATATCTCTTTGAAGTATATGTTGTCAAGCTGCTTCAAGTAACCAATTACAAAATCCTTGATGTCAAAAATCTCAACTTCTTTTACAATGTTTTTGCTAACCTTCAGCAGTATGTATCCATGCTCAAGCTTCAGTTTGCAAAATCCATTCTCCTCCAAAAACCTTTTGAAATACTCCTTCGAAATTTTAGTCTTGTCATTTTCCTCATACCAGAATTTTACAAATGGCTTCTCCCATCCATATTTCTCTGCTATATGATATAACGATCCCAAAGTTATTTTGCCGTTGTAATCCTTTTGCAGTCCGTCAAATTTTCTATTTATCTCAAACTCGCTGTCATGATAATTTGGATTGCTTAAACTCAATTGTAAAAAATATTTTCTCCCTTCTTCTCCAATTGTTACCAAACTGAACCCTATCTTGTACCACTCATCATAGCAGTTATTCGGTAAATTATTTCCTAAAAATTCTATTGCGCTTTCAAGCTTTTCCTTATCAAAACTTGCCGGTTCAAATGTTTTCTTTCCAACATTTAATATTTCTCTCTCCCTTTGCATGTCACAATATTCCTCCAAACATTCCAGCAAAGCATTTGCATCAATTTCAGTAGGCGGTTTACTCGGCTCATCATATAAAAACATATATCTGTTTCCGCTTGTATGTTTTGAAAATGGAAGTACAGTCTGAGATTTATTCCAGCGCAATTCTATATGTTCGCATAGACCGCTTTCTTTCATGTATAATCTATAAACGCTTTTGGGACCATTCAATCTCTCATGCATTTTTTCACTCTCATTTACTTTTATCCATATATGGTACCCAAAACCGCTTCCGCTTTTAACAGTCCATGTATATTTTTCTCCAAGCCCTAATTTTTTTATAAACAATTCAACCACTTTGAAATCAACGACCCCGTCGAAGTCAATATTTCTCAAATCATTTATTCCGCATATACCTCCTATGCCTGAAATGTTAGAAGTCCATCCTAAACTAACAACATCTTTTTCATTCTGCTCAATTATCTGCCAGTTCTCCCAGGCTATTGTAGGTTTCTTTCCAATTAAAGGAATTACATTGAATCCGAAGACATTCTTATAAATCTTTGCGTACTCAAAGTATTGATTCATATTCACCTCTTTTCTTCCTCGGTTCAACCTGTACTGAGTTTATCAAAGCACCGCGTTTATTAAAAATGTATATGATTGTAGTAACCCATCTCCGCCAAAGTGTGCAAAAATTGACGAAATAGGGTAGGTTTTTTGCCATTTGGCCTCTTCCTGTGCCCCTTTTTTCAGCTATCCATATATTTCCATTACTCATATATAATCACCCCCTCAGAATCGATTCTCCACTTCTTATCGGTTATGGATTTTATAACTCTCCTTGCCCGGTCTGGTCTTGTGAATTCGCAATTGAAAATCCATAGTTTACAATTCATTCCAATAGCGCTTAATCTGAATCCGTTTCTTCTTTTTATCCTATGAGCAATTTCAGCTTCATCGGTCTGCACCTTGTAAAAGTTTTTCCCCTTTTCCTCCTGCCATAAATAAGTCATTTTAATTCTCCTCATTTATTCTAAAAATCTTTGCAGAATTCTTTTCCGTCACCAGTCTCCGGTTCCTACACTGAGCCTTGTCGAAGTGTCCAGTTTCCATTTTTTCTTGCGTCTCGCGTTTCGCCTCTAACCCATGAACCTCTAATTTTTCCACCGCTTCACGAAGCGAGTCTATATTCAAATGAGAATAAATTTCAGTAGTAGAAATAGATGAATGCCCCAGCAGCTCTTTTATTATATAAAGTGATACTCCTTTCTGTGCCAGATTGGAAGCGAATGAATGCCTTAATGAATGAAAGTGAATTGATTTGTTTGCGCCGGCAGCTATGCATGCACATTTAAATTTTCTCGAAATATGATTCCCCGTATACTTCTCCCCGGTTTCTTTACAAAAAACATATTGAATCCCGATTCCGACAAAGTCGGGGGAGGGATCCCCTAACTTATTCAACAATACAATCTTTTTATTTTCACTCTTCGTTCTACGTTCTTCACTTTTCACTCGAACCACTATTTCCTTCACTTCTTCACATATCGGTATAAATCTTTGTTCTCTTCCTTTTGTTATAAAATTTTCATCACCTACTGTAATTACATTTTTTATCAAGTCAACATTCTTCCATCGTAGATTAACAATTTCATCTAATCTCATTCCGGTATAGAATGCAAACCAAACAACATCCTTCACAGTTTTGTTTTTAATCTTATCGCTTATAGCTAACAGCTCACAGCTATCAAGATATTCCGGTGCTGTCTTTTGTTTCTTGGGTAGTTTTATTTTGGTAAAATAATTCTCGGTTACATATCCCCATTCCTTTGCTTTATTAAATGCCGCTTTCAAATTTCTGTAATAAACTACATACCCCTTTTTCACCTTTTGCTGCAGGTTAGTTATAAACCCCTCAATTTCTTTTAATTGCAAACAGTCTATTGGGTATTGCAAATCAAATGCAGTTAGCAAATGTTTAAAAGCTAGATTTGTACTGATGTAATACGATCTCGAACGGTTCCTATTTATTAAATTCAAATACTCATCTCTAAATACACGTAGTGTTACAATATTTCTACTCTCTTTTGCTGGAATAATTGTCATCAGCATCTTTAGCTTTTCAATATCTTTTAACGAAATATTCTTAAGCAGCTCGTCCATTTCAACCTCTCATTTATTTTCTGATTGCTGAGAGCTGAAATCTGTCTGCTTTTTCCTCCTCCTTTTCAATGGAAATTCAATTAGCAATTCCTTCCTTTTTCTTTTCCGGTCTCCTGTCTCCAGTCTCCGGTCTTCAGTTTTTACAAGCTCCATTTCAAGCTGATTCGGATCCCTAGTTACTTTATTTGCCTCCTCTCCCGCTTCACTTTTCACGTTTCCCCCTTTAATCCATTCATCCAGTTCATTCTTAAAAAAGAAAATTGTTTTTCCTGTTGGCTTATAGTGTGGAATTAAATTTTGGTATGTAAGTCTGTATAGATAATTGGTTGAAAATCCTAGGTAAGTACCGGCTTCCTTAAAACTAAGAAGCTTATTGTCATTCTTTTTTACAAGCTCTTTTATTTCTTTAAGTAGAATAATAAATTGATTCTTTGAGCGGCTCATTTTTTTGCCTCATGTATTAATCAAATTCATTAATTACACAGGCAATATCAAAATATTATTTTTTAAAAAGTATTTATCGCACTTTATCGTACTTTATCGATTTTAACATAAAGTCACATAAATTTGCCACATTTCATGCCCAAAATTTATCGCAATTTAGGTAAATTGACATAAAGTCACATAAATAACGGCATGTCCTATTTATTGTAAATTCCGTCAAATATTTCTGCTAAAATTATATCTAATGTTTTGCACATTTCAATTTCTGTATCAGTATAATTTTTTGCATTGTATCTTTTTTGTGCCAAATCCTTAAACTCTTGTCCTTCTCTGTTTTCAAAATGAAGCTTAAAAACCTTATCTGCATGTTTATTATCAATCAATTCTCTTTTTACTAATTCACTAATAAATATCGAAAAACAATCATCACTCATTCTCCACCTCATCTTGAATATTATAGAACTCGAAATTAAAAATGGATTTTGTTTCTCATCAGCAAAGTGTACTAGTATTTCTTCATCGGAATACTTGGGAGTAAATTCATGTTTGTAAAGCAATTCAAAAAATTTTAGAAGCGTCTCTTTACCTTTTCTCCAAATAATTGGTTCTATCTGTTTATGTCTGCTCAACAACTCATGTTCTGAACACTCAGTCCATGTCTTTAATGATTTCATCTTTGCTTTGTAATGATTTAATTGCACTTCCCCTCTTTCTATAAACTCATTGCATTCATTGCAATATATTTCCACCATGGACTTCATAAATTCAACTGTGCCGTCACGTTTTATTTGTTTATCACTGTTGTAATACTCAATTAGTGGATTTTTATGGTTTGCTGTTTTTGCTTCAAGTTTTATTTTGGAAGGATCTGTTTCTCTAATAAGGTGTTTTACTTTTGGTATGGCGTTCCGGCATCGTAAAATTTCATTTGAAATAAATTCTATCTTTTCAATATCATGCGGTATCTTTTCTAATTTTGCTTCAAGTTCACTAAACAAAAATCTTTTAAGAACCATAAAACCCCCTGTTAATTTTGTAATTACATTAGCAAAATTGTTACTACCCGGCTCTACAGTGTCATTGTTCTCCGGCTAGTTTGGAATTTAATCAGTCGAAAGATTCTCTAAATTATCTCCTTAAAAGTTAATTTGTTTTTTTACAATGCTTATATACATATTTTACAAATTAAAATCATCCCCATTTTATTCTTTTTGGTTGTCAATTGTCCCCATCAAGATCCATGAATTTTACTAATTCTAGGTAAAGAACCCACAGCCCAATTCGAAGAAATTGCAGAATTATTTATTACAACCTTTCCTCGCAAAGCAAGTTTAATCACCCATCCTGGGTTGGTTGATGGGTTGGTAGCCAAAAGAAAATTATATCTCTCATTCAACAATATCCTAGAATTTCTATCGGTGAACTAAAGCAAAAAATAGGAATATCAAGAACAGCAATAGATAACCATATTAAAAAACTAAAAAGTAAGAATATTCTTGAAAGAATCGGCAACGCTAAATCTGGTTATTGGAAGGTTAATTTTTAATTACTCTGTTATTTACATTCCAATTGAGTTTCTCGCTTCATAAATTTATCCCGCCAAATAAGTGGCGGATTAAATGAGGGTGTTCTAAATAGTTTATCCCAAATTTGTACTTCACTTAATTTTCTAAAATATTATAACACATTTAGGATAATCATTACATTTTCAAGAACAAGAATCTTAAATAAGTCGCTTTTTATCAATTGTTACTTTTCCTATATTTATAAATATAGATTAAACATTCACTAACTGGCATACCATATCATATTATGCAAAACCTACTAAATGATTTAGCCGATCTTCTCAAAAAAGATGATCGTTTCGTTTCCGATGGCAAATTGATTAAGAATAACGTCATTGAAGCTGCTCTGAAAATCGATCCGAATCTTATAAAATTGCTGCTTTCCCATATAACATTAAAAAAACATTTCTTTACAGAGATTGATGGTGTTTACGTTTTCGACAAAATCGAATTCCAAAAATTTGTAAGCAATAAATCATTTCTTAAAGATTCCTACACTGCTTTCTCAAATAAAATTGGTTTAACAACTAATGATGAATTTATTTCTGAAAGAAAGGAAGTTGTTCTTTCATGGCCTCATAAAGATTGTGTATTAGAAGGTGGACAAACCAAGGAAGAAGAAAAACGAGATGAAATATTTTGGAATGAAACTTTGGCGCCTGATGAAATTGATAGGCTTCTTTCGCCCAAAGTATTTACAAACTTCAAAAAATATGATAGCAAAGGTGAACACAAAGTAACTGATATTTCTCTTGAAGATAATCTTATAATTAAGGGCAACAACCTTTTAGCTCTTCATTCTTTGCTTCCCATTTATCGTGGAAGAATAAAACTTATTTATATTGATCCTCCTTTCAATACAGCGAGTGCAGCAAATACTTTTTCTTACAATAATAATTTTAACCATTCTTCATGGTTAACTTTTATGAAGAACCGACTGGAAGTAGCAAGAGAATTGCTTTCAGAAGACGGTATCATTGTAATTGCTATCGATCATTATGAACTGTTTTATCTTGGTATACTTTCTGACGAAATATTTAATAGAGAAAATCGTTTAGGAGTTATCGCAGTCGTTCATAACCCTGGTGGTAGACAAGACGATTATTTTTTCCCTACTGCACATGAAAACATGCTATTCTATGCAAAAGATAGCTCTCGTGTTAAACTAAACACACTTGGTGTCTCACAAGAAAAGTTAGCCGAATATAAACTGAAAGATAAATTTGGTAATTATAAACTCAGAGGATTCCGCAGAAGTGGAAATAATTCATTACGTAAAGATAGACCTGGTTTGTTTTATCCTATTTACTATAATCCAGAAGAAAACACCTTTTCATTAAAAAAAGAATCAAACCTATTTGTAAAATTATTACCTATGGATGAAGCTGGAGAAGAAAGATGTTGGCGTTGGGGTCCTGATAGGTTTATAAATAATATCGAAAAATACATTGAGTGCAAAAAGACGAAGAATGGTTATGATATTTATCTCAAGGAAAGAGAATCTGATTATGAAGGCGAAAAGGCAAAAACCATCTGGGATAAGTCAAATTACTCTGGTCAAACGGGAACAACAGAATTAAAAAATCTTTTTGGAAGCAAAGTATTCAGTTATCCTAAATCGCCCAATTTATTGATGGATGTAATTCAAATAACTACAAATAAAAATGATAATCATATCATACTGGACTTTTTTGGCGGCAGTGGAACAACTGCTTCTGCAGTCATCGGATTAAATACTAAAGATGGAGGTAATCGGAAATTTATCGTTTGCGAACAGATGGAATATGTTGAAACTGTTACGAAGGCAAGAGTAAAATTAAATATATCTACACTTTCTGATACATTCATTCATTTTGAATTAAACGAGCTCAATAATAATGTTATCAATCAAATCAAGTCCGCAAAAACAACAAAAGAATTAAAAAGTATCTGGTCTTCAATAAAAAAAGATGGATTCATCAGCTATAAAGTTACCCCATCGGAAATTGATAAAAACATCTCTGAATTTGAAGAACTCTCTTTAACAGATCAAAAGAAATTCTTAATTGAGGTTCTTGATAAGAATCATCTTTACGTTAATTATTCCGAAATTGATGACAAAGATTACACCATCTCCACCGATGATAAAAAACTTAACAAGAAATTTTATTCATTAAAATAAATATTCACCAATATTAACCCCTACTTTCTAGTCGGGGGAAGACAAAAATAAAAACAACTCCGGCTTTAGCCGTAATTATATGGAAGAAAAAAAAATAAATTCCTTAAATACCACTCCTTCGGGAGAAATTATTCTATACCAAACCGAAGACGGTAAAACAAAGATTGAAGTCCATCTTGAAAATGATACTGTTTGGCTTACAATAAATCAAATTGCTGAACTATTTCAAAAAGCAAAGTCAACTATTAGCGAGCACATTAGCAATATTTACAAAGAAAACGAACTACCCAAAGAAGCAACTGTTCGGAATTTCCGAACAGTTCAAACTGAAAAAACCCGCCAAGTAATTCGCTCTTTGGAGTATTATAATTTAGATGTTATTATTTCCGTTGGCTACCGTGTAAAATCAATTCAAGGAACAAAATTCCGTATTTGGGCAACTCAGCGCCTTAAAGAATATCTTGTTAAAGGTTTTACTCTTGATGACGAACGCTTAAAATCCGGAGGTTATCTTAACAAGTATTTCGAAGAGCTTTTAGAACGCATTCGCGATATTCGCACCTCCGAAAAAAACTTCTACTATAAAGTTCGCGAAATATATTCTCTTTCTGCCGATTATGATTCTAACTCCGAATTAACTCAAAAATTCTATGCTACTGTTCAAAACAAATTTCATTGGGCTGTCCATCATCATACGGCTGCAGAACTTATTGCTCAAAGAGCAGATGCTTCAAAACCGAATATGGGTTTAACTTCATGGCAAGGAGCTAAAATTCGCAAACAAGATGTTTCCATTGCAAAAAATTATCTCTCTTTTGATGAAATTAAGCAGCTAAACTTACTTGTTGAACAATTCCTCGCATTTGCGGAATCACAAACTCATCAACGTAAAGTTATGTATATGAAAGACTGGATAAAAAAGCTTAACGACATTCTTATTATCAACGAAAGAGAAATACTTGAAAGCCCCGGCAAAATATCCAAACAAGAAGCGGAAGAAAAAGCATTTAATGAATTTGATAAGTTCAAACAACTTGAGGCACATGAAGAGCTGCAACAGATTAAGTTATTAGAAAAGGAAGTAAAGAAAATTTCGCCGCATTCAAACAAAAAGAAAAAATAATAATGCCAAAACTTTACGAAAAACTTTCAGTAATATCAGAAGCTCTTGGGGAATCATTCTTCAAAGAAAAAGTTGATCCGGTTATTTTAGATAATCTTCGCTTGGGGTCCGAAATACGTCCTTACCAAAATGAAACTTTCGGTCGTTTCATTTATTATTTAAGTGAATATCATGCACGCCCCAAAGGTGTTCCTTCTCAGCTTCTCTTTCACATGGCAACAGGCAGTGGCAAAACGCTTATCATGGCTGGTATCATTATTTACCTTTATAAAAAAGGTTACCGTAATTTTTTATTCTTTGTTAACAGCACAAACATTATTGAAAAAACTCGCGATAATTTTCTAAATCCAAGTTCTCCCAAATATTTATTTGCCAATATAGTCTCTATTTCCGGTAAACAAGTAAAAATTAAAGAAGTAGATAATTTTCAGTCAGCTAATCAAGATGACATAAATATTGTTTTTAATACAATTCAAGGTTTGCATTCAAACCTAAATACACCAAAAGAAAATTCTGTTACCTATGATGATTTTGAAAACAAAAAGATTGTTCTTATTTCCGATGAAGCTCACCATCTTAATGTTGAGACTAAAAAAGGTAACAAACTAACCCAAGATGAATTGTTCGAAAGTTTAAGCTGGGAAACTACTGTTTCAAGAATCTTTCAATCAAATAAAGATAATCTCTTGCTCGATTTTACTGCCACTGCAGATTTATCCAATCCGGATATTTCTGCAAAGTATGAGAGTAAAATTCTTATCGATTATCCTCTCAGTCAATATAGATTGGATGGATATTCCAAAGAAGTTAAATTATTGCAAACCGATCTTGAACCATTCGAGCGATCTATACAGGCAGTTATTCTAAACCAATACCGGTTAAAAGTTTTTAGCAAACATAAACTTTTTATTAAACCTATTATTCTTTTCAAATCAAAAACCATTGCTGAAAGTGAAACTTTCTTTGAAGAATTCCTCGCCAAAATTAAAACACTCAAACCAAAAGATTTAGAAAAGATTTTTACAAATGCTTCTAAGTTCGAGTCCAAGCAAATAGCCCTTAGTTTTGGAAAAAATGATGGAATTTTATCTAAAGCTTATAACTACTTTCAACAACATAAACTTACACTCGAAAACCTAATTGTAGAATTGCAAAACGATTTCGATTCAACCAAATGTATTTCAGTTAACAGTAAAACAAAGACTGAACTTAAATCTGAATATCAAGTTCTTATAAATACTTTGGAAGCACCTAATAACGAAATTCGCGCAGTCTTTGCTGTAGATCAGTTAAATGAAGGTTGGGATGTTCTTAATCTTTTTGATATTGTAAGACTTTATGAGACCAGAGATTTTAATGCTTCATTAAATGCACCAGGTAAAACCACGGTAGCAGAAGCACAATTAATTGGTCGAGGTGCCCGTTATTGTCCTTTTCAATTATCTATTGATCAGCCAATATATCAAAGAAAATATGATGATAAATCTGATGAAGAATTAAAAATATGCGAAGAATTGTATTACCACAGCTCCCATAATCCTAAATATATTTCCGAATTAAATTTAGCCTTACGCGAAATTGGTATTACTCCTAAAACTATGAAGCCTCGCGATTTAATTCTTAAAGATTCATTTCAAAAAACAATTTTCTTCAAAACGGCTCTTATTTATCTCAATCAAAAAGAAAAATATGATCGCTCGGATATATTTTCTCTTGATGCAAATAATCTCCCACATGAATTCAAACACCATTTACGTACAGGTTTAACTCAAACATCAGTAATTTATGAAGATGTTACAAAGCAAAAACAATCAATAAAAATTGAAAAAGAATCATATACAATAAAAGATCTTGGAACTTCTGTAGTTCGTAAAGCAATTGATAGAATACCCTTTTATCAATTCGACAACTTAAAAACTTTTTACCCACATTTAAATTCCATTTCAGAATTTATAACATCATCAAGTTATCTTGGTAAGATAAAAAACATCTTAATTGAAGGGACTCGAGAACAGTTAAATAATATTTCACAAGAAACAAAACTTGAAATTGCAATTGAAATACTTTTGGTAATACAAGAGACAATTCAAGCAGATAAAATTGAATACAAAGGCACTAAGAATTTTACGCACTATTTCTTAAAAGACAAGATCGAAAAGAAAAAGACTCTCAATTTTGCTGAAACTCAAAGCACAGATAAAGAATCCGGAAAATCAATTGTAACACAATCCGAAACAAATCTGTATTTGGATCTATCACAAAAAGATTGGTTCATTTATGAAGATAATTTTGGCACAAGCGAAGAAAAACATTTTATCCATTTTGTCGATAAGACACATTCTAAGCTCAAAAAGAAATATGATGAGATTTACTTAGTTCGTAACGAAAGATTTTTTAAGATTTTCAATTTTGAAGATGGACGTGCAATTGAACCGGATTTTGTATTATACCTTGTTAACCATAAACCTTCTAAATCAGTTTTCTATCAAATCTTCATAGAACCTAAAGGTGATCAATTCAAAGATGGTCTTGGTAATTTTACCCATGACTCAAAAGAAGGTTGGAAGCAAACATTTTTACTAGCATTAAAAAAAGTACATCAAGTCGAAATCCTTTGGAAAGATAAAGAATATATCATTTGGGGTATGCCCTTTTATAACAAGGTTCTTGAAAACGAATTCGAAACGAATTTTGAAAGTTTCTTATAAAGCAGCTGTTGGTGTAACAATTATTATTTGGCTTTCTCAATTTCATCTAAATATTGGTGCGATTATGAGAAATAAGTTAAACCATTCATGAAATTAAAAAAGCATAGCATTTTATTTTTCCCAAACAAAACTTAATACTGCATTATAATTAAGAAAGTATATGTTTTGTTCTATGAGATTGTAACCGACTTTGAAGTTATGGTCTTTTGTAAACCAAGCATCTGAAATAATTTCTTGAGGATTTATTTGCATTTCTTTTTTGTTATAAAAATCAAATACATATGAATAGGAATTAACAGGAATTCTAATATCCACAAATTGAAAAGGGAAAAATTTATTGCACCTATACCACTTAATTTGTTTATTCTGAGAATAGATTACGGCAATTGGTGTAGTACCAATATCTGCATACCTTAGAGCAGTTGCAGATAAACTGCAATTAAAAACGGTGGCTATATCAACAACTAAATCTTTAGAAAACCTTCTTCCTTTACACATCTCTATGAAAATCCCCTTAGGTAAAAGAATTTCTGCTGCAAAAACATTAGCTTCATTTTCTTGCGGTCCATTCTTATTCCAGTTTATAAACGAACTCTCGTCACAAATACTAATACTATTAGTACCTTTTTGCAGCTCAAAATGTCCCATTTCATGTGCAATAACAAATCTCTTTTTACCTGCCTCTTTTATAGTTTTATTTATTATTATTAATCCATAGTCTTTATTATTTATCAATCTTCCTTCACACCCCCTAAGTTCCTTTTCCTGAATAATCAAACCTCTATTAAATGCAATCAGTTCTAAATCAATATCTTCAGGTGAATTAATTCCCAATTCATTTAATATAATGTTAGCTTTTGCAATTGCTATCACTGACATTATTTCCCTTCATTCATTAATTTAGTAAGTAATTCCAACAATTGTTTCTCGTTCAGCATTTCCATAGCCTCTTTATCACTAAGATTTTCTATCTTTCTAAAACTAGCTTGGAAAGCTTCGCTATTCTTTTCACCTAAAATACTAAGTAGAAATTCTTTTGCAGAATCACTAGTCACTTCTTTACTTGTTTGCATAAATAAGTTCAATTTGCTCTTTATATTTAAGTAACGCTCTTTTACTAGTTCTCTTCTTCTACGTCCAACTAATTTATTAATAAATTCATCACCTTCACTTATTAACAAATCAGGATTAATTCCAGCTAAAGACAATTCCTCCTTTACCTGGTCAATGTCTTTTGAATCATCTTCTGTCAAAAACTCAAATAAGTTTATTGTTTCAATATTTTTTTTATTTGGATTCATTTTGAATCCCTACCTTTCTAATGCTTAATTCATTGTTTAGTTTTCTTCTAAGTCGTTTTTTCATATTGTCTATTTCTTTAATAGATTTATTCATCGTTTTTGCAATTTCTTTTCTATCATAACCATCAATTATGTATAATAAAAGTTCTGCTAAATCATTATCATTTTCAACTATTTTTAATGCTTCTTCCAATATTTCATTATACTCTGCATTTTCTTGTGAAGACGAATCACTTATAAGATTGTCCCAAAACGAATCTAATTCAAATTCACCATTATTTTCATGAATAATGTTTCTTTTTTCTTTTTCAAAAGAATGAAAATGCTCATAAAGAAGGCTATTTATTGTGCTTATTAAATGTTGAAAAATATCAGGATGCGCATTTTTATTCCATTTTCGCTCACCTACAAAAAGTAGTTCAATTGCCTTAAATACTATATCCTTAGCTGATAAACCTCTAGCAAATCTCTTGCTTCCATTCAATATTTCAGTCGCACTTAGTCTTTTTTGTACATAATTAGTTCCTTTCAAGATTAGTGTTTTCCAATCCTTATTTCGCAATTCTTCTAATAATTCATTTTCATCCATAGGCCCTTCTATGTTATATAAGCTTTTTACTTGCAGAAAATATCCATTTTGTTATGGCAAACTTTCTTTTGTCATGAGCTTATAATATAAGTACAAAGATTATATTTAATAATGATGAAAATTTAATAAAAATAATTATAACTAATTATTGGAGTATATATGTCAACTTCTAAAAACCAACATGTTGTCCCAAATAATGGTAATTGGGCAGTAAAAGGTGAAGGCAATTCTAAGGCAACCTCAATACACCAAACTAAAGCAAGTGCAATTATCGCTGCAAAAGAAATTGCGAAAAACCAAAAATCAGAACTAGTAATTCATGGACGCAACGGCCGTATTCAAGACAAAGATAGTTTTGGTAACGATCCTTTTCCACCCAAAGATAATAAACATTAATTGTGTATTCTTAACTAATTCATGAATATTTATGCCAAAAAATAAAACTTTCAAAATACTTTCTTTAGATGGTGGTGGATTTAAAGGTCTTTACACTGCAAAGATTCTAACAGAAATTGAAAAAAAATATGGAAAAATCCATGAAACATTTGATCTTATTTGTGGAACTTCAACCGGGGGAATTATTGCACTTGGATTAGGATTAGGTAGAAGTGCTGAAGAAATTGTTGATTACTATATTAATTATGGTCCTCAAATATTTCCATCAGGCAATGCAATTATTCGGGCATATCATAAATTACGGCAATTTACTTTTTCCCCAAAATATTCTTCAGATCCATTAGAATCTTCATTGTTAACTTTTTTTCAAAATTCTCTCATGAAAGATTCTAAATGTAATTTATGTATTCCATCAGTTAACTTGCATGATGCTAAGGGTGTAATATTTAAAACCCCACATTCTCCAGAATTTTCAAGAGACCAAAATTTAAGAATGGTCGATGTTGCGTTAGCTACATCCGCAGCACCTACATTTTTCCCATCTGCTAAAATTGCATCTGTGTCAACTGGTCTTGTTGACGGTGGACTTTGGGCTAACAATCCAGCTTTTATTGGCGCAATTGAAGCAATCAGTTATTTTGTTGGTGCCGATAAACCTTATAGTAAGTTTTCTATTCTATCAATTGGTTCTCTTTCTTCATCTAAATCCTGGTATCCTCATAAACACAAAAACGGGTCTATTCTTCGATGGGGTACCAAAATATTTCCTCTAACTATTGCTGTTCAAAGTAATGCTATGGATAACTTACTTAAAATTGCATCGAATAAAAGACTATTCCCCATGGGTAAGTACATCCGGCTTGATGAACCAATCGTAAGTCCTAACCACATGAAATATATTGATTTGGATAAAGCCTCATTTGAATCTGTAAAAATTTTATTGGATTTGGCTGATTCGACTATCAATAATCAACTTAATCATAGTGAAATAAAAGATTTTTTTAACAATTAATGGAAATAAAAAATGGCAAATTTAAATTACTCTTTCCTTAAATTTTGTGATAAAGTTAGACTTTCAAAATCAAAAAAGGACAATTTAATTACTTCAAGAGAGGCTAACCGCGATCGTATTAAAAAGTATTTTCAAGATATTCTTAAAGAAAAAATTCCACAATTTTTTCAGCAAGGCTCATTCTCTTTCAAAACTACTGTTAATCCAATTGATGGAGATTATGATGTAGATGATGGTGTTTATCTTCAAAATCTAGAAAATGATTTCCTTACTAATACTGAACCAAAAACTGCTCAGAACTGGATAGCCGAGGCTGTTAAAGAAGCTACTAAAGCAGACGTAATTTATAAGCCTAGTTGTATAAGACTTGTATATGCTAACGACTATCATCTTGATTTACCTGTATATGGTGTAAAAGATAATATCACATACTTGGCTCATTGTAAAAGTAATACATGGATTGAAAATGACATTAAAGGATTTAATGATTGGTTTTATGATAGACTTAACAATTCAACTGAACAACTTCGCCGGAATATTATTTATCTAAAAGCTTGGGCTGATTTTAATTCCTATTATAAAATTACTGGGATTCTTATAACTGTATTAGTTTGCAATAATAATATTTCAATAAAAGATAGGGATGATGAAAGTCTTTACGAAACATTAAAGAAATTATTAGCTCATCTTAAAATATACAGATCAGTTAACATGCCAGTAGTTCCTTTTGATAACTTACTTGAAAAATACAACTATAGTGAAGTTGATTCCATAATTAATTCATTTTCTAACCTAAAAGATGCTTGCGAAAAATCCTTCAATGAAAAAGATGAAGAAAAAGCTGCAAATCATTTAATTAAAGAATTTGGTGATAGATTTATTCTTGTTGAATCAAAAGAAAAAAATGATAAGGTCTTTGCTATTCCAATTATCAACAGTATTCCCAAACCATGGTGTTATTAATGTCTTGGTATAATCAAAATAGTGATTTTTTTATTGAAGAACAGAAATATGTTGCATCAACATTTCCCGATCTTCATTATAAGATAAAAAATGGTATTGTATATTTAATTGGCGTGATTCACATTAACTGTACAGTTAATAACAAATTACTAAATGATTCATTTCATATTAAGATTTTATTTCCATTAGATTATCCAGAAATGTTTCCAATTGCCTTTGAATTATCAAAAAAAATTCCTTCTTCTTTTCATCAGTTCAGTAATGGTGAATTATGTCTTGGTACTCCATTAGAAATTGGATTGAATTTTTTTCAAAATAAAACCGTATCTAGTTTTATTAATAAATTACTTATGCCATATTTGATAGGGTTTATTTATCACAGAGATTATGGTGAATTTCCATTTGGTGAAAGAAATCATGGTCCAAAAGGTCAGTTAGAGCTTTACCAAGAACTTCTAAATACTTCAGATGAAAAAACTATTATAAATTTTCTTAACACAGTGTTAAAAGGTAACTTGAAAGGGCATCATCTTTGCCCATGCCGTAGCAGTAAATCAATTCGTAATTGTCATTGGGCAATTGCTCAAAAATTATTAATTATGCCTAAGAAGTTAATTGTTTATGAAATTGAGTCTTTGCAATCTAAGTTTTCATTCTAATCTTTGCACTATATATTAACATATAACTTTTCAAGAATATTCAATTATTCAATTTGTCAGTGACCATTTTATTAACCAGCTATAGGATCACATTAATCCCCACCTCCAGTTCCAAATCATCACCACATCTTGCAAGTAAAAAATCTAAAAACAAACCGTCCTATTCTCACAAACCATAGAATGTCCTAGTAATTATTATAATCACTTGAACGTTTTTCTCCCAGCTTCTAGTTTAACCTTTCCTGTTTGTTTCTAACAAACTTTCTAAATTGTGTAAATCGCTCTCACTATTAAGTGACAATGCAACAAACTTTTCATCAAAAACCTAAGAGCAATTTCATTAAAATCATTAGAACACTTTCAGCAAGAACATAAAATCACTTTCAATAAAAACATAATGGCACCTCCAGCAACAACTTAAGAGAACCTTCAATGATAAATCTAAAATTTGCGACCGGCTCACGCATAAATTTTGTCTGTCACATTTCTTCCTACCAATAAATCCGCCAGTTCCAAAATTTACGCCTTCGCCTTCCTTGTTTCTTTTATAACTCCCAGCTTTTCAAAATCATAAAAACAAATACATCCGTAAACGCGGTTACTGTTTTAGCCACCGCCGTTTCAATATAAGCTGATAAAGGAATCCGGCTGTCAAGGGTATACAAGCGTTTTTTGCTTCGGTTTTTTTCTATTCGCAAGCTCAATAAAAACAGCAAAAACCGCCCTTGAACAGCCACCTTTACAGCTTCTTTTCCCGCTTCGCTCTTCTTGTTCCTCTAGGGCGGCTAAAACATGTTTTTTTTCAATAGCGTAAAGGGCTTTAGTCATGTATGCAAAAGCAAAAATGTTACAAAACAAATTAGTCAACGGCTGGCACATTCATTTAGTAAGCTGCTGTAATTTCTTTGCTGTTCATTTCTTTGCTCCCAATGGTCATTTCACTTCGGTAAAGTTTTCAACTCTTAGCCAGGCGCAAGCTCTTTTCAACTTTGCCTGCAAAAAGTTAGCTAATAACTCTGGCGGGGCTTATGTAATCAATTCTCAATTAAATCTTTTTCAATAATTAAAGGTGGTGTTATGCAAACATATTATCTAAACAAAACTCAAAAACAAATTCTTCTTAATGCTCATTCTTTTTTAATCCGCTCAGGCTCTTTTCATCTTGGTAATTCTGTCTTAAAAATAATCCGGCAAGGGTTTATAAAAGATACAATTACATTCTATACAATCCGGGCATTACTCTATTCAATCATATCAACTTTTCAAGTAGAAAAATATTTTTCAATAACCAAAGAGGTAAAAAAATGAAACAGTCAGAGAAAGACATATTTCGTCAGCAGAAGAAAGAGAAAATAATCTCTATTAGAAAAAAACTTTCCGAAATGCCGGAAGAACAAAGAAACGCTCTTGCCGAAAAATTTGGAATAGTTACTGTTGAAGGGCATCCGTTAACAGCGCATAATCAATGCTTCTTAGTTGCACAAAGTGAAATTAACTTTACAATCGTTGGAGGTTTTCAGCAGTGGAAGAAAGCAGGTCGCATTGTTCGAAAGGGAGAGCACGGCTTTTACATATTCGTTCCATCAAAACAAAAAGATGATCCTCCGGATAACACAGAAATTCAAAATGAAGATGATGTTCATTTTTATACTGCTGTTGTTTTCGATATCTCTCAAACAGAATTACTTTCTGAAATTACAGTAAATGAAAATGGAGAGCTTCAAAATGTCAGTTGAAGAAAAATATCGTGAGTTAATAGATGTTTGGGAGTGCTTGGATTTTATTCAGTTAAATAACAAAATCTCCCAAAGTCTTTCAAACGCATTTGAGGAAGTCAAAGACTTCCTCAATATAAAAATTGAAGAATTAGAAAAAACAATAAACGATTTACAAGAATATTCCAATATCGATTTAATAATAGATAAACTAAAAGGGAGTTAAAGCCATGAGACTAACAGAATTTGCCTCGTCATTAGTGAGCAAGAATCACTATATCAAAGCTTCTTTCGGTGGATTTCAAGGAGCCGGAAAAAGCCGCACTGCAACAGAATTTATAATCGGCGCCTATAAAGATCTAGGCTGCACAAAACCAATTCTGATTATCGATAACGAAAAGGGTTCACGCTTCTTAATCCCGATATTTAAGAAAGCGGGAATCGAAGCCATTGCAAAAGACACAACCAACTTAGCAGATATTATTCAGTCTTTTGAGTTCATGCAGCGGGGAGAGATTGATTTTCTATTTGTCGATTCATTAACAAAAGTCTATTACAAATTTGTAAAAGACTATAAAATGAAAAACCACAAATCATTTATGACTCTTCAAGATTGGGGAAAAATTCTTCCGGCTTGGCAAGAGGAGTTTTCAGATCGCTTTGTTAATGCAGAAGGGAATATTGTTTTTACCGGAAGAGGTGGTTTTGAATACAATAAAGAAGATGATACAAAGGATGAAGAAGGTAATGTAATAGAAAAAGGAACATTCGTTAAATCGGGATTCAAAATGAAGATTGCCGGAGAAACTCCATACGAAACAGATCTAAATGTATGGATGCAACTGGAAAAAGATATAACTAAAGATGGCAAGCCAAAGCAATTAAATGTTGCTTATGTTCTAAAAGATAGAAGCGATACTATTAACGGCAGAATTTTCGAGATGCCCAAATACAAAGCGTTCAAACCAATTATTAATTTTATTTTAGGCTTGCCCGTTGGAGAAGTTGCCCAAGAATCCTATTATGAAAATCTTACTCCGGGAAGTGATAAAGAATATTATGAGCGGCAGCTTAACCGTAAAATAGAAGTGGAAAAGATAGAAGCACTATTCGAGTTGAATAATCTAGGCGCTCCTCGCTCAGCCGAAGAAAAGAAACTGAAAGCTACAATCATTCAAAAGATTTTTGGCACCACCAGTAAAACAGAAATCGAAAGAATTGATTACAAACTTTTAGCTCACTTAAGAGAAGAACTAGAAAAGCTATTTTCATTCATCAAAGAACGTGAAGATAAGCTTGAATCTGCTGAATCTTATCAGCAGGGTAAAGCTGCATAACAATATTTACTAATTGCCCCGGAATTTATACCGGGGCAATCTGATAATAAATAATTCTTCAAAGAATTTTATTGAAATAATCATTAGGTGATTAAACCATTCCCATTGTGTTTTTGAATTTGCATATTAGATTAATTTTATTAAATTGAACTCAGTGTTTTTATAATAATAAATCTAATTTGAAATAACGGGGGTATTACGTTGGTTCAATTATTTCCCTATCTCTTTGGTTTTGTAAATACGCCTATCCTTCTTCAAACAAATACTTATTATAGTAACAAAATAGATTGTTTAATTCTTTTCTTAGCTTTGCTTTCTATACAAAATCATATCCATGACTTAAGTGGCAGATATGCTTTCACGTTCAATAAAAGTATCACATAAATCAAGATTATAGAATGTTAACGAATATTTAGGAGTATAAAATGAAAACTATAAACACCATTATTATTCTTCTTATCCTTATGAATATAAAATTGTCTGCTCAAGCTATCGGATTTGGCTTCGTGTACGCAGATCAGTTCAATGCAACTGGTATTAGCTTGTCTTATAAACACCCTATTTCTGAAAAAATTGAAGCAAGCATAAACGCTCTCTACTTTAGTAGTTCTGATGATTATAATCATTATGAAAAAGGGAGCTTTAATAATTTTTTTTATGAGTTAGACTACAGTGCCGTGATTATTAGATCAAAAATACCATTAACCGTTGGATTGAGGTATATTCCATTTGAGGGGTTAGTAAGACCCTATATCCATTTTGAAATTGGAATTGCAAAAGAAAGATCGGATGAATGGGATTTCCATGATTACGGTAGGATGATTAACCCTATAATTAAAAGCCACATCGGGTGGTATTTTTGTTATAATCCCCAAATTGGACTTATAATAAAAATTTCTAATCGAATAAATATTGATTTTGGGGGAGGTATTTTTGAAACAACATATAAAAACAATAGTAGTGTATTCTTACTAAAACTTGGGTGTGATTTTGTTTTATAAAAATAGAAGGAGAACAAGTAAAAAAAGAAAGAGCAATTCAAAACAACTCTATTATACCACAATTAAGGGATATTAAAAATGAAACACTTCTTTCGAAAAATGCTTTGGCTGTTTTTATTTATCGTTTTTCCATTTTTTCTGGCTTCATGTAGTGACAACGCCGAGAACAACCCTATTAACCCCGATGTTAACTTTTCAGCAGCTACAAATATTTTGCAAATTAATACTAGCAAAAAGTTCGACAAAGATAAGATAGAGTATTATAGACAAAAATATAAAGCAGAGGATTTTAAAGAAATTGCCTTACTTCTTTCAAAGGCTTTGTCAGATAAAAAAACAAGAATGGACTTAAAAGAATCAATTAATAAATCTACTTATGTTGAACAAATTTTAGAAGGTTCTGAATATTTAAATAAAAAGTCGGGAACTTCTGGAATTTTAGAAAAAATGCTAAACCATGTTTCAACAGATAAGAAATTTAATTTCAAAAATAAAATTGAAAATCTAGATTTTGGAATTGTAGATATATATTTCCCCATTAAAGAACATCGAAGCCAATGGAACGGAGATGAAAATTTGCTTATTGCTTATGTTGATTCAAAAATATTGAAAAATAACGAATCTATTTTAGCATATGATCTCCATGGAAAAACATTTTTACTAAATCCGAAAGAAAAGCCTTCTCTACCAACATTAGTTGTAACTCCAAGCGAAAAGCTAGGACAATATTCAAATATGATGCTTCCTCCACCAGATGATGGTGGTGGTGGAGGAGGAGGAGGTGGGGGTGGTACGCTTTATTGGAAATATATCACACAACTCGAAGAAATCTATATAAAGACTAATCAAGATCCTCCTTTAGGAGGTGCGATGGAAATATACCTGAAAATTAGAGTAGATGCTGGCAATGGGTATTCCATATGGTGGAATATACCTTGTGGAGATATGTATGTAGGCTCTAACGCCATTTCCCAAGAATTATATGCTCATACTTTTCCAAACCCCGATGTCGTGCCTTCATACAAATTTCAAATTGAAATTTGGGAAGAGGATGATATCTTTTTTACTGGTGATGATGATCAAGTCTCGGATGTTTCATATAATTTTTTAAGAAGAAAAGAATATGGAAGTCAAACTTACAACTGGCTTGTTATAAATAATGCATCGTTCTCAGAGATATTCTTTGATGCTCCTTATAGCTTCAAGATACTAGATGGTTGGAATGCCGATAGTCCTGATTCACAATTAATTATAAGTTGTACTCTGAGTTCTTTTCTCTTATAACTAAAATAATTTACCTAAGAAGAGCTCGACCTTCTGTTGGGCTTTTTTTATTAAAAGATTCTAAAGTAAAAAAATCAAGTTACAAGTTGCATAGGTTTAATATTTGACAAAAACGCTTATGAAATATTTTCTGTAAAATGCTTATAACTTGTGGATTTTAATGCCACTCTACATTTCATTACAACTTCACAAGTCAACAACATGCATGTGTTAACTAATAAAAATTTGTTAAAAAATTTATAATATTTCAACAACTCAAATCATTTATACTAGTTTAATCAATGCAGTTAATTAATATCTATCACATTATATAATGACTATACATTAATACTAGTGTGAGCAATTTCATTACCCGGCTATGCATTAAATATTGAAGTGATAAGGATTTTTACGAACGTCGGCTTAACCGTAAAATAGAAGTGGAAAAGATTGAAGCACTTTTCGAGTTGAATAATTTAGGTGCTCCACGTTCAGTGGAGGAGAAGAAACTGAAAGCCACAATCATTCAAAAGATTTTTGGTACCACCAGCAAAACGGAAATCGAAAGAATTGATTACAAACTTTTAGCCCACTTAAGAGAAGAACTGGAAAAGCTATTCTCATTCATCAAGGAAAGAGAAGATAAACTTGAATCGGTTGAAGCTTATCAGCATGGTAAAGCAGCATAACAATATTTATTTTTTAATTGCCCCGGGATAAATCCCGGGGAATATTATTTCAATCTTCTTAAATCGTTGAATCCCATTTATTAAGAAGTGGCTTGCCACATCGTTTAATCTTAGTCATTCATGAAGTGACTTTAGCCACGCTCAGTCATAAATTTTGTCTGTCATATTTCTTGATGACAATAAATCCGCCAGTTACAAAATTTCTGCCTTCGCCTCACATTTATTTTCTTAACCTTAATCTTTCTAAATCGTTGAATATAGCTCAAATAAAAGTGACTTTGTCACTCAAGGAAAAACTGAATTACATAATTTTCTAATTGCCCCCAATTGATCCCGTGAACCTTTCTATTGGAAATTCAAGACAATCTACTAAGTTCCGCTTTACTTCCTATTTCCCATAGCTTATTTTCAATTTGTAAAAAGGATAACTAATGCACTTTGATTTTACTCAAATACTTTTTCTATTGGCATCTTTTATAGCCGCTGTTGGACTTATATTTATTATTTATTCCCGCACAACTGAAAACAGAACTTCAAAAGTATTCATTCTAACTTTAGTGTTAGTAATAGCTTATTTAGTATCCCACACAATTCATTTTGTTCTAATGCCATCTTACGATGTTACTGCCCTAGATAAATCTTGCCATTCCCTTTTGTTAATGATTCTTGTTTCACTCACTTTGTTCTCTTGGAACTACCCCGCTCAAAATGAGATAGGTATAACACGCGGACTTTTAATTATTATTCCTTCTACTATTCTGTTAATTCTTTTGTGGAATGGTAACTTTATACATGAGTCACATGCTCATATGGAAAAGTTTTCCGTTGAATTCTCCTCTTTGTATCCGCTATTTCTTACCTGGTATTTATTTCTTATCCTGCTAAATTCAATATGGATAATCCAAAAACTTAAATCAATCAATGATTCTAATATTCGTAAGCAATTGCTTTTTTATCTGTTCGGATTAATCATTACAAACATTGCAACTTTCATATTCGGATTATTCCTTCCTTGGATTCTGGGTTTCTACTATCTTGTAGAAATAAGCCCGCTTGCGTTTTTAATTGGCTTTATCTTTTTCACAGCAATTGCTATTGGCAAATACAATATGTTCCCTTATGCTGTTCAAAAAGTTCACAGTTTCAGCTTGAATAAAAAAATATTTTTCTCAGCAATTGTAGTCGTTCCAATAATTATTTTACTTATCCAAATTCCTCTTGGCAGAATTCTTTTTAATATAAATTCCACTCAAGATATGATTCGCTACTTTTTAATAAGCTTATTTGTTGGCATAATTGTTAGCGTTAGTATGTCTTTTATAATTTCCAGAATGATAGCCCATCCAATTACTTTGCTTAAAGAAAAAGCAATTGAAATTGGGAAAGGGAATTTCGAAGTGGATGTTAATTATTCTTCAAGTGATGAGATAGGAGACCTGTTTCAAGCTTTTAATAATATGGCTTCATCGCTGCACAAAAGTATAACGGAAAGAAAAAAACTGGAAGAGGAAATAATTCGTTCAGAAAAGTTTGCCGCCCTTGGTAAAATGTCTGCTGTTCTTGCTCACGAAATTAAAACTCCTCTAACATCAATTAAGCTGAATGTCGATATTCTTAATCAAACACTTTTACTTCAGCCGGAAGATAAAGAAGCATTCAAAATTATTGGAAAAGAAATCAATCGGCTTACTGAACTTGTTAAGGAAGTATTGCAAGTATCCAGAACCGCGCCGCTCAAAATTTCTAATACTAAACTCAAAAAATTTATTGATGAGATATTTCATCAAGCTCTATTGGATACTAAACAAAAACAGATTACATTTACAAATAACGCATCAGATTTTGAATTTGAAAGCGATGAAGATAAACTTAAGCAAGTTTTTCTTAATATAATTCAAAACTCAATTGATGCAATAAAAAATGAAGGAACAGTCACAATCTCTTCTCGTGTTTCCAACAATTATCTTATTGTTCGAATAACTGATGATGGCTGTGGAATTGAAGAACCTAGCAATATCTTCGATCCATTCTTTACTACAAAGGTATCTGGCACCGGACTTGGATTATCTATTTCGCAAAAAATAATTGAACAGCACAAGGGAACTTTCTCCCTTATTTCATCCCATCCCGGAGAAACTATTTTCGAAATTAAATTACCATTGAATATTTATGGAAAAGATTCTAGTAATTGATGATGACGAATCAATTCGTCAAACTCTCACAAATTTTCTTAAACGGCTTGGCTATTCTGTACTTTCGGCTCAAGACGGGCAAATTGGCTATGAAATTTTCCGAAATCAACAACCGGATTTAATCATCTCCGATATTAAAATGCCAAATCTTACCGGTCTTGAACTTCTTAAAAAGGTAAAAGAGATTGATCCGTTTACTAAAATAATTTTAATAACCGCGCATGATGATTTTCAAACTACAATTTATGCGATGCAAAATGGAGCGTATGATTATCTGGAAAAGCCGCTCGATATTGAACGTCTTAAAGTTACAATTTCACGCGCACTTGAATCCAAAACTCTAAGCGAAAGAATTGATTCACTTATTGAAGACCAGGCCGAAGAGTACCAGCCCGAAAAAAGAATTATAGGTAAATCTAAACTGATGAGAGAATTGTATAAAATTATTGGGCAAGTCTCTGCAAATAGGGTCACTGTATTATTACAAGGTGAAAGTGGAACCGGTAAAGAGCTTGTTGCAAAATCAATTCATTATAGCGGACTTACAAAATCTGAACCATTCGTTGCAGTAAATTGTACAGCCATAACCGAATCCCTTCTCGAAAGTGAATTGTTCGGACATGAAAAAGGCGCATTTACCGGAGCCGATAGAACTAAAAAAGGAAAATTCGAACTTGCCGGAAGCGGAACAATTTTTCTTGACGAAATTTCTGAAATGTCTCAGCATCTTCAGGTTAAGCTCCTTCGTGTATTACAAGAAAAAGAATTTGAACGGGTGGGTGGTGAAATTGTAATACCAATGAAGGCAAGAATTATAACTGCAACAAATAGAAATATTGAACTGCTTGTTAAGGAAAAAAAATTCCGTGAGGATCTTTTTTACAGATTGAATGTCGTAAAGTTGGAACTGCCTCCGCTTCGCCAAAGAAAAGATGACATTCCTCTTCTTGTAAATTTCTTATTACAAAAAATAAATCGGGAACTGCATAAAAATGTTCTTAAGGTTTCAGATGAAGTTATTAACATATTGCAGCAGCACGATTGGACTGGTAATGTTCGTGAACTTGAAAATACACTTATGCAAGCTGTTGTATTAACTAATGGTGATGTTCTGCTCAAGGAACATATTCTTCTCAAAAATCAATTCTCAGATTCTTCCTCATTTCCAATTAATCTTACCCTTGCAGAGCTTGAAAAAAAACATATCTTTTCTGTTTTGGAATTTACTAAATGGAGTAAACCTAAAGCCGCTGAAATGCTTGGTATTTCTCTCCCCACACTCTATTCAAAAATCGAGAACTATAAACTTACTAAGCCGGAATAAGTATATACATTTTTAAGAATCTTTAATTCTTTTAAAGATTCTTAAAAAGATTAGTAAGTCAAACACCCAAAACTATCCATAAACTTGCTTTTTAAACGGCACGCTTGTTGAATTACTTACATACAATAATAAAAGAACAATATTGTGGAACGGCTTATTTGGTGTTTGGTTTACTTGGTAATGGTTGGGTTTATTGTTTATCAACTATATTTATTACTTTACGATAATAATAAGAAGAAACACACTAATCGGAGAATTAAATGATAGAAAAAATTATTGATTGGTCTGCACAAAACAGATTTATTGTAATACTAATTTATCTCATCGTAATCGGCTTTGGTATTTACAGTGTTGTAAATTTGCCTGTTGATGCAATACCCGACCTTTCAGAAAATCAAGTTATAATTTTCACAGAATGGATGGGACGTTCACCTCAAATAATTGAAAACCAAGTTACATATCCAATTGTTTCCGGCTTGCAAGGTTTGCCTCATGTTAAAGCTGTTCGTGCAACTTCAATGTTTGGTATGTCCTTCGTCTTTGTTGTATTTGAAGATGGAGTAGATACCTATTTTGCACGTACACGTGTTCTTGAAAGAATGAACACTGTTCAAGCACAATTGCCTTCTGGTGTTGTTCCCTCTCTTGGACCGGATGGAACCGGAGTTGGACACGTTTACTGGTACACTGTTGAAGGCAAAGGATATGATCTTGGCGCTCTTCGCGCTGTTCAAGATTGGTATATCCGTTATAAACTCTCTTCTGTTGATGGCGTTGCTGAAGTTGCAAGCATCGGCGGTTTTGTAAAGCAATATCAAGTAAATGTTAATCCAACTGATTTACGCGCTTACAATTTAACTATTTCCGATGTTGTAAACGCAGTTCAAAGAAGTAATAATGAAGTCGGCGGAAAAATTCTGGAAGTAAGCGATGCTGAATATTTTGTACGCGGCCAAGGCTACATTCAATCCAAAGATGATGTTGAGAACACCGTAATAAAAACATCTACCAATGGAATTCCTATTCTAATTAAAAATATAGCAACTGTAGCATTAGATGGCGATATAAGACGCGGTGCTTTAGAAAAGAATGGTGAAGGACAAGCTGTTGGTGGTATCATTGTTATGCGAACCGGAGAAAATGCACAGAGGGTAATTGACAAAGTAAAAGAAAAGATTAAAGAAATATCCCCCGGCCTTCCTCCTGGAGTAGAAATTGTAACATCATACGATAGAAGCACATTAATTAAAGAAGCGGTTGGAACTTTGGAACGTGCATTAATTGAAGCATCAATCACTGTTTCAATTATGGTTATGATTTTTCTTCTTCATTTTAGAAGCATTGTAAGAATTCTTATCGAGCTTCCTATTTCAATTCTCATTGCATTTATTTTAATGTATTTATTCGGCATCTCTTCTAATATCATGTCTCTTGGCGGAATTATTTTAGCTGTTGGAGTAATAGTAGACTCCTCAATTGTGCTGGTGGAAAACGCCTATCGAAATCTTGCTAAGGCTTTAGAAGAAAGAGCGCACCTTCCAGAAGGGCAACGTGGGTTAACCCCGGATGAATACAAAAAGATTTCTATCGATTCTGCAAAACAAGTTGGTAGAGCAATCTTCTTTTCAGAACTAATAATTCTAACTTCTTTCCTTCCGGTATTTTTACTTACCGGTCAAGAAGGAAAAATGTTTCATCCTCTTGCTTACACTAAATCATTTGCTATGATAGGATCTGCAATTGTGGTCATTTCCCTTATTCCAGTTTTGATGACTATGTTAATGCGTGGAAAATTTAAACCGGAAGACAAAAATCCTACAACAAGATTTTTCATTAAGCTGTATGAACCAGTTATACATTGGGTTCTTAAACACAGAAAAATTACAATAGCACTAAATGTTATCGCTCTGTTAATCGCAGTTCCCATGGCTTATTATACCGGCAGCGAGTTTATGCCTCCCCTCGATGAGGGATCAATTTTATATATGCCCGTAACATTGCCCGGCGCTTCAATAGGTGAAGCAACTAGAATTTTACAAGAACAAGACAAAATTATTAAATCAATTCCGGAAGTTCATCATGTTCTTGGAAAAACGGGACGTGCGGAAACTCCAACCGACAACGCACCCCTTAATATGATTGAAACCATTATCTTGCTAAAACCTAAAGATGAATGGCGTCCTGGAATTACAAAGCAAGATATCGTTGCCGAACTTGATTCCAAATTACAAATTCCCGGTGTGCGTAATGGTTGGACTCAACCAATCATTAATAGAATAAATATGCTATCAACTGGTGTAAGAACCGACATCGGGTTTAAGATATTCGGTCCTAACCTCGATACTCTTGAAGTGTACGCAATAAAAGCGGAAAATCTATTAAAAAAAGTTAACGGCGCTGCCGATGTCGTAGCCGAAAGAGTTCAAAACGGTTACTACCTCGATATTAATATTAAACGTGATATTGCCGCACGTTACGGAGTGAACATACGTGATCTTCAAGACATTATTGAAACTGCTATAGGCGGACAAAATCTTGGAATTGTTATTGAAGGTAGAATGCGATTCCCTATTAGAATGCGTTATCAAAAAGATTACCGTGATAACATCGAAGAATTGAAAAGCCTAATTGTTCCGGTTGCTCTATCAAACCCAATGGCTGCACAAACCTCATCTAGTTCTATGAGCGGTGGAGGAATGGGAAAAAGCAATTCAGGCGGTATGTCTTCTTCTATGGGAAGTTCAAGCCAAGCAAGTATAGTTCCGCAATCATCAAGTTCACTAAATGATTTTTCCCTTACAAGTACAAATCAAAACGCCGTTACCTATTTGCCCTTGAATGAACTAGCAAATATTAATTTAGTTACAGGCCCGCCTATGATCAGCAGTGAAAATGGTATGCTTCGTTCTATAGTTTTTATGAATACACGTGGACGGGATATGGGCGGCGTTATGGTTGACGCTAAAAAAGTTATTGCTGATGGGTTAAAACTGCCTGCCGGTTACTCTTATACATGGAGTGGACAGTATGAAAGTAAGGTGCGCGCCCAGCAAACTCTTGAAATTATTATGCCGGTGGTTTTCTTAGTAATCTTTTTCCTTCTCTTCTTTACACTCAAGGATTATGTGGAAGCCGGTGTAGTAATGCTTTCAGTTCCATTTGCGCTCATCGGTGGAATGTATATGATTTTTATACTTGGTTACAATTTTTCTGTTGCCGTTTGGGTGGGCTTCATTGCTTTGTATGGTATAGCTACTGAGACGGGTGTTATTATGGTTGTTTATCTGCATGAAGCTCTTGATAAAAAATTACGTGCTCATCAAAAAGGTTTACGTGGACCAATTACAAACGAAGATATTTATGAAGCAACAGTCGAAGGCTCTGTTTTAAGATTAAGGCCAAAATTAATGACAGTATTTACTGCTATGGTTGGACTTATTCCGGTTATGTGGTCAACCGGCACCGGTGCAGATGTTATGAAACCACTTACTGCTCCAATGATTGGCGGATTGCTTACAAGCGCTATTCACGTGCTTGTGGTTACTCCGGTTCTTTTTACAATGATGAAAGAACACGCACTTAAAAAAGGAACATTGGAATTATCCAAGATGGCTGATTGGATGAGGGAGGGAGAATAAAATGTTGAGTGAAACGAAATTCCGCATCGCGGGAAAGAATTTAGAATTGAGAAGTCAGAATGGAGAATTAGAAATGAGAAAGTCTTTTCGTAACTCTGTGTTTTTCTCTGCAATCTTTGCGGTTACTCTTTTCTTTTTCGCATTGAATAAGATAAACGCACAGTCTGTTGATTCTTTAGTAGCAGAAGCTGTAAAAAATAATCCTCAGTTAAAATCGCTGCAGTATAAAATTACGGCTTCTGAAAGAAGAGCCGAGTCAATCAATACACTACCGGCTCCTAATCTATCTGTTGAATTCTCTCAAGTGCCTACAAATTCAATTGATGTTCTTAATCAATCCAACTCTAATAACATTGCGTTTTCGCAAATGTTTCCTCTAGGAGGAAAGCTAAACGCAATGGCAGAGGTTGAGCGAAAAAATACTTTGGTAGAGGGGAACAATTATGAATCTTATAAAGTTAATCTTACCGCAGCTGTTAAAATGTCTTATTACACACTTTGGTTGATTGATAAAAAAATCGAAGTTCAGAATAAAAATATTATTCTCATAAATGATGTAATAAAATCCGTTGAATCTTCATACTATACAAACAAAATAAATCAAGCGGATCTTCTTACGCTTCAAAGCGAAATTTCATCAAACGAAACTCAGCTTTTGATTTTAGAAAAACAAAAAGAAGCAGAGATATATAAACTCAATAAACTTTTAGGAAGAAATCTTGATTCAAAAGGAGTTTTTGCTGTCTCGGATTTTTCTGTTGAAACTCTTAATTCAGGGCAATCGAAATTAGAAGAGGTTCTTGGATATTCAAATCCAAACCTTAAAAAAATGGGTAACATGATCGAGATGAATAAAGCAATGATTGATGCAAACAACCGAGAGCTTATCCCCGATTTAATGGTCCAAGGTATGTTTATGAGAATGCCGCAAGGAATGATCTTAACTTCTAAAAGTGATCTTTCAATGCTTAATCCTAAAACAGAAACAATGTATTCACTTATGTTCTCAATCAATCTTCCTTTTGCCCCATGGTCAATAAATAAATACAAAGCAAAGGAACAAGAACTGTATGCCGGTATTAGCAGTATTGAATATGAAAAGAACGACATGCAGAGAGAGATGACTTCACAGTTGAAAGCGGCGCTCGTTAAATATAACACAGCCCTAGATCTTACAAAACTATACAACGAAAAAGTTATTCCGCTTTATACTAAAGCTGCCGAATCACAAGTATCTGCTTATCAGAATAACAGAACCGGCGTTACAACCGTTATAGATTCTTACCGGATGTTATTGATGCAGCAGATGAATTATTATATGTCAAAAGCCGATACTCAAATGTCTCTTGCCGAGATTGAAATGATGGTCGGAACAACTATCAAAAAGTTTTAGGTGATATAATGAAAAATATTATAAGTATAAATAGAGGAACAAAAATGAAAATATTTAGACATCTATTCATTCCACTGATTGCAATTGCTCTTATTGTTTCCGGTTGCTCAAAATCGGAGGAAAGCGGAAAACATGAACATGAAGTTGTAAAACAAGATGGTTATTGGACATGCACTATGCACCCGCAAGTTCACATGGATAAACCTGGTTCTTGCCCCATTTGCGGTATGGATCTAATTAAAAAAGTCGCCGATGAAAAACTGGAAGCTGTAAACGATAAAGACATGGCAAATATGGTTACGCTAAGCGGTAAGAAACAAGTTCTTGCAAACGTATCAACTGTAGTTGTTAAGAAAGAAAATCTTCAAGAACAAGTTACTGCTTATAGCTACCTGGATTTTGTTGAGAATTATCGAAAAACAATTTCAGCACGGTTTAACGGAAGAATTGAAAAACTGTTGGTTGATAAAACCGGTGACTATATCAAAAAAGGTCAGCCTTTGTTTGAAATATACAGTCCGGATTTGGTTCAAGCTCAGAATGAATATTTAATTGCTCTGAACAATTCATCAAACTCAAATTCTCTTTTGAAAGCTTCAAAAAAGAAGTTGGAAATCTTTGGGCTTACTTCAGATCAAATTCAAACGCTTGAAAAGACTAGGGAAATAAATCTTACACTCACTTACTTCTCCCCATTTAGCGGAACTGTAATTGAGAAGAAAGTTCAAGAAGGTGTATATGTAAATGAAGGTACGGCAATTTATGATGTCGCAGAACTTTCAACTCTATGGAATATAGCGGAAGTGTATGAAAATAATTTATCTAATGTAAAAGTAGGAAGTCCCGTTAAACTTCATCTTCGTGCTTATCCCGGAGAAGAATTTAACGGCAGAGTTACTTTCATTTATCCTGTTGTCAATTCTCAAACACGAACTGTAAAAGTAAGAAGTGAATTTGCAAGCCTTGGTAGTAAACTTAAACCACAAATGTATGGTGAAACAATCTTCAACAGTGCCGGTGGTCAAGGATTACTTGTTCCTACTGATGCGGTTATTATAGCTGGTAAAAGAACTGTTGTATGGGCAAAAGCCGGAGATGGAATGTTTGAAGCTCGCACCGTTCAAATTGGTAATCGCTTTGGAGATAAATATCAAATCCTTTCCGGATTAAACGAAGGTGATGAAATTGCCGCAACGGGCGGATTCTTAATAGATTCCGAAAGTCAGCTTAAAACCGGAATGCCAACCGGTCATCAGCATGGTGGAACTACTCAGCCTCCGAAAAAGAAATCTTCCGATGGTATGGAAGGAATGAAGATGTAATAATATTCTAAAAAAATAATTATAATCTAAAAAGGAGAAACACAGTGAAAAAGAATCTGTCAAAAATTAAATATTTGTTTCTGGTATGCTTTTCTTTTCTTCTAATGTTCGGTCATTTAATAAAAGCACAAGAAATAAAGTCAGCAGAAATGCCTAAACATAAGCACGATATAAAAGAAGTTAAGATGACTGAAGTTGCCGATTCAAGTGTTATCCGCAAAGGAGTTATCGATTTAAAAGCAATTGATAAAAACAAAGATGGAAAAGTTTTTCAAGATCAGATGGATTGGAATGTAATTTCCGATACCCCTGGTAGATGCCCTATTTGCAAAATGCCATTGAGCCAAGTAAGCCTTTATGATGCAAAGAAAAACTTAATTGCTGTTAGGTTTAAAGTAAAAGAGTATAAGAATGCTTCAACTCCAAGGAAACGTTAATATGAATTTAGGCATTATGAAAAACAGTACAACGATGACTAAAAGCTTTAGCCATAATATATTTAGATGGAAGAGTGTAATTAGAATACTCAAGCATAAAGTTCCTATAACTATACTTGTTATCATATTTTTTTCATCACTTAATATATTTGCTAGCTTATCTAGTCACCCATCCTCGTTTAAAGAGACTGTTATTAAGGGAAACATTCAAAAAGTTGAATTGCATATTAGTAACTCTCTTTCAACACCGCTTGGTTATTCATTTTCTATTCCTAACAGTTGGGTAAAACTTTCTTCAGTAGTAGGTAGTATCGATGGTAACGCAACAATAACAATTGTCGTTTCATTAGATGCTTCTAATTTAGAAGAAGGAAAATATACTACAAATCTTTTACTTGGCGATCCTCATCATGGTGCTATTCCAATTCCTATTGAATTAACTGTGAATACCGCAACAGACGTGCAAGAGGATAAATCCATTCCCTCGGAATTTAAATTAAATCAGAATTATCCAAATCCCTTTAATCCCTCTACAACAATTTCATTTTCAATTCCAGTTGAACAAAACGTTTCACTTATCGTTTACGATGTTCTAGGAAAAGAAGTTGCTGAACTCGTTAATAACTTTTTAAAGCCCGGTTATTACAATTTTCAATTCTCAGCCGTTAACTCGCAATTATCTAGCGGAATATATTTCTATACAATCAAGACTGATAGCTTCATTCAAACAAAAAAAATGTTATTAATTAAATAAACCAGGAGCCAAAATGTATTCTCAAACAAAAATATTTATTTCACTAATTCTTTTTACTGTAATCATAATCTCATCACAAACTATCGCTCAAAATGCAGATAAAATAAATTCTACAAAACACGATATGAAAATGATGGACTGTTGCAAAGATAAAAGTGGTACAGAAAAATCTATGGATTGTAAAAATGGAAAAGAAACTTCAAATGGTTCCAAAATCAATATTGTTGAAGTTGACAAAAATAAAGATGGAAAAGTTTATCAATGTCCAATGTGCCCAGATCAGATTTCTGATGCAACTGGAAAATGTTCTAAGTGCGGAATGGATTTGAAAGAAATATCGCTTGATAATGCACAGAAAGCACTGGACAAGAAGACCTCAGGAATGATGGGAGACATGAGCGGACATAAAATGGATCACTCTAAAATGATGGACCATGAAATGAAACATGATGCTGCAGGTAAAATGGATATGAAGAAAGATAATATAGTTCATGAAGGAGAAATTGATTTAACGGCAATCGACAGAAATGGAGATAATAAAGTATTCCAAGATCAGATGGATTGGAACGTAATTTCAGATGAAGCTGGTGTATGCCCTTTATGCGGTATGAAATTAAAAGAAGTAACTCTTGAAAAGGCAAAACAAAACTTAAAAGATGCCGGATTAAAAGTGAAATAGAAACCGGTTCCTTTCAAAAAAAATGTAAAAATTATTTCTTAATTGAAGCTCTAGGAGCTATTTATGAAGAAGCTTTCTAATATGAATAAAAATAATAATCCAATAAGTGGAAAAAGCCCAATCTGGATTATCATGCAAATGAAAACTTTTTGGGTTGCTCTTTCATTATTGTTCGCATTGTTATTGGTAATTGGAATTGCTGAAGTTGCTATTCCTCATGATCATAATACTTTTGATCATAGTATATCCGAAATAAAATCAAACCCCGAAGTTGAAGGAAATGTAATAAGAATTTCTTCTAAATTCATTTGCACGTGCGGTAAATGTAGCGGTGAAACACTTACAATTTGTAAGTGCAAAAATGCTGTTGCAGAAAGAAATATGATTAGAGAATTGGTGGTAAAGAAAACTAAAGAAGAGGAAATAGTAAAGATTATCAATGCAAAATATGGCGGATTAAAAAAGGTATAATAATATTGTGGAAAATCGGAGAATATTTTATTACTCATAGTTTATATGATTGTAAAATAATAACAACTAACTAGCATAGGTAAAATAAAATGAAATACATAAAAATATCATTTGCATCCATAATTATTCTGGTAATATTTCTTTGTAACTCTGCCTTAAATGCGCAACATCAACATGGTGGTCAACCTAAAATGGAAATGAAAAAGGACTTTGAAAAAGAAAAAGTAGAAAATATAGTTAGAGAAGAAGTACCAATTGATTTGAAGGCAATTGACAAAAATAAAGATGGCAAAGTATTTCAGGATATTATTGACTGGAACGTAATATCCGATGAGGCTGGCAAATGCCCTTTATGTGGAATGAAATTGGTGGAAGTGGCTTTAAAACAGGCAAAAGAAAACCTTATTAAGCATGATTTCAAAGTAAAAGAAGAATAAAAGTGTTGGCATAGTTAGATTAAAATAATAAAACAAATTTTAACACATAAGGAAAATATAATGCGACCGAATAAATTATTTTTAGCACCTCTCTTTATTTTCGTTTTAATGTTCAGTAATTATTCATTTTCTCAGTCAGCACTAAAGCCAAAGATAGTTGTAAAACCAGCTACTTATGACTTCGGTACGATACAACAAGATTCAGTTATTACAACATACTTCGTTGTTTCAAACGATGGCAATGCAGTGTTGAAAATTAATAAGGTTGGCGCTTCATGTGGATGCACAGCCGTTATAGCAAAAAAAGATGAATTAAAACCGGGAGAATCAACTGAATTAAAAGTTACATTCGATTCAAAAGATAAAATAGGCAAGCAAAGTAAGACCATATATCTAGAAACTAACGATCCAAAGAATCCAACATTTAATATTTTATTGACCGGGATTATTGTTGAAAAAGTTAAACCATCTGCCCATACTCATAAGAAATAATTAAGGTGAATTATGCTTTGTAATAATTGTAGCACAGATAATAAAAACGAAAATAAGTTCTGTATAGAATGCGGAGAAGAATTAAAGTTTGTTGAGCAAACCGCTGGAACTATTTGTCTTGAGTGTGGTGTAGATAATGCTAAAGTGAATAAATATTGTATTAGTTGTGGAAGCAAGATGCCGAATAGTGAGGGCGCCTCTATTACCCAATCTAAATTCGGGAATAAAAACCATTCTCAAAGAACGGTTAATAACAAAAAAAATAATGGAGATAAGAATAAATTTAATCAAGGCAAAAAGCTGACTTTTAAACCAATTTATGTTGTGATTTCGTTGCTTGTAATTGGACTTTCTTACTTGCTTATCAGCCGTAACACAACTAACGTTAATATAGAAACCAAAGAAGTTGTAGAACAAAAAAGCAATAATCCGGTAGTAGAAGCAAAAGTATTTGAAATTGCTTCAAAATTTGTATGCTCTTGCGGTACATGTGGAGAAGAGTCTCTGGAAACTTGTAAATGTCCACGCGCAATCGAGGAAAGAAGTCTGATAAGAGATTATGTACAAAAAAGTACAAATACCTCAGATATTGTGCTCTCTGTTGCTAATTATTATGGATTTCTAAAAGCAGAATTCGCAAAAGAATTTCCAAAGGTTGCCAAAACTAAAATATTTACTGCAATTTCCTCAGAATTAAAAAATGATGTAATTAACAACAACATCTTTACGAATAAAACATTGGCAACCAGCTCCGATAGATTAACAATAATTTCAGCGTTTAATTGCCCTTGTGGCAAATGTGGTGTTGATGAGCTTAAGGATTGTGAATGTGCTCATCCAAAAGGCGCTAAAGAAGTTAAAGGATTTATAGATAAAACAATTGCGGAGTCTAAATATTCAGCAATTCAAATAATAGATTTAGTAAATAATAAGTTTGGCGGAAAGAAAATTTAGGAATCAATATGAGTAAAATAAAGTATTGCCCGCGGTGCGGTTACCAATTAGAAATGAAAGTTAATAATTGCCCTGAATGTGGACTTAAAATAGAACTATCAAATCATAACAATTATTTAAGTAAGGTTAATAAAAAAGAAAAATTTCTAAAAGAAAAAACAAAAAATAACAAGAACATATACTTGTATGGTGGCATTGCAATCACTATAATAATGATAATTGTAATATTCAAACCGGGCTCCTCAAAAGAAGAGCAAATAATAAATAATCAACCAAAAGTTGAAACTTCAGTTTCATACCCTTCATCAAGAACAGATTTTGCCTATACTCTCGCTTTTTCAAAAGCCGATAAAGTTATTCTTCCTCTTAACGAAGTTAAAGAGAAGAAAATGGTTAAGTTTGATTATAATGGCAGTAATGGAACCATTTCGATTCTGGCTTATCTTGCTGAAGATGGCAAAGTTATAACTGCCATAAGTATGTGCGAACCATGTAACTCTACCGATTTTCATATCATCGGAAGTAATCTAATTTGTAATTCTTGCGGAACTACATGGAATCTTAATGACCTAAAAGCTATAAGTGGATCTTGCGGTAAATATCCTCCCGATCCTTTGCCTAGTATTGTTGTTGGAAATGAAATACAAATAAACAAATCACTTGTTGAGAACTGGAAAAGACGAGTTTAATTAATTTTTTAAAACATTAGCGCTTATAAAAGTATTATGAGGAGTTATGATGAAAGACTTATATTCGAAATATTTGCATTTTTTATTGTTGCCAGCAATATTAATATTTAGTAGCTGCTCCTCTATAAAATTAAGTAAGTCTTCTTCCATAGAAAGTATAAATTTAGCGAATTATATTAAGCAAGGTGAACCATTGGCAATTATGCCTTTCGAAACTGATAACGCGTTGTCAAACTTAGGTAGTTTAGTTTCAGATGAGGTTACTGCCAACCTACTTGAAAACATTAAGGGAATTAAGATTATACCTACTTCTATTACACGCGGGATACTTCAAACAATAGGAACTCCAATTAATGGTATACCGGACTATCACACGATTCACAGCTTAAGCAAAGGACTTAAATGCCGCTATCTTCTTACCGGCAATTTTTATTCATCTATTGGAGATGTTAGATATACCAATAGTTCCGTTTCAAGAATAGCTACCGGAAGCGTTACAATTAGACTAATTGATTGCGACTCTGCAGTAGTAATCTGGGCTAAACATGTGGAAGATAGTTATCAAACAACTTCATATTATAATGTGAATGGCGGACAACCAACGGTTTATTATACTGACGGACAATTAATGCAGTCGCTAATCAAAAAAATTGGATCAAATGTTGCTCGCTACTTTTATAATGAAGAGTAGAAATAAAAAACAATAATAAAATTTAAGGAGATATAATGAAAAGAATACGTAAAGCAACTTTCGTTTTTGTAGCAATGATAATTGCAATAGCAGCTATCACTCTATCTGGTTGCTCTTCTGCCTCCTTTAAAGGATCAGGAAGTCATCATCAAAAAACAAGTTTATCAAATAATAGTAAATAAATCCATTTAAAGATTACGAGAAAATAAAAGTATGAAATTGTATTCGATAGCAATCAATAGTTTGAAAAGAAAAAAATCTAAAACAATTTTTTTAATTGTCGGGTTATTTCTTTCAGTCGCATCGGTAGTTATGCTTATAACCTTGAGCGTAAATATAAATAAAAGTGTTGCAATCAACATGGATGAGTTTGGTGCCAACATTATAATAACCCCAAAATCCGATCAATTGATGATAAACTATGGTGGTTTAAGTCTTGGCGAAGTTTCGTTCAATAACTCCCAGCTATCGGAAAACGATTTAAAAAAAATTAAAACCATTAAGAATAATAAGAACTTATCAATTATATCACCAAAATTATTCGAGGCAGTTAATATAAAAGCTAAAAACGTTTTGATTGCCGGTGTTCATTTTCAAGAGGAGCTAAAACTTAAAAAGTGGTGGGTCATCAATGGTAAAGCCCCTGTTGCTCAAAACGATCTTTTGTTGGGGTCGAACACATCGGAAGCATTGAAAGTAAAAACTAATGATACATTAGTCATATCTGGTAATAGTTTTGTTATCTCCGGGGTTCTTTCAAATACAGGTTCGCAAGACGATGCGCTTATCTTTATGGATATTATGACAGCACAAAAATTATTTAATAAATCGGCAAGAATTAGTTTAATAGAAATGGCTGCATTGTGCTACGATTGCCCTATTGAAGACATTGTTTCTCAAACTGCTTCTGTTTTGCCTAGCGCAAACGTTACACCAATAAAGCAAAACATTGAATCAAAGATGATGGCAGTTCATAGCTTCGAAAGATTCTCTATTGGAATATCACTTCTAATGTTAGCAACAAGTTTTTTAATCGTATTCGCAAGTATAAATGCATCTGTTACAGAAAGAACAAAAGAAATTGGGATATTCAAATCGGTAGGTTATAGAAAATCACATATTCTCAAAATCATTTTAACAGAGGTAATTGTAGCTTGCTTAATAGCCGGTTTTCTAGGGTATCTAATTGGTGTCTCGGCTGCAAAAATTGTTCTCCCATTCCTCAGTATGCATGGAACTTCTTCTTTTGTATATGATTTTACAACTCTTCCTATTGCATTATTGTTGTCATTATTTGTCGGAACTGCAGCCTGTATATATCCGGCAGTAAAAGCATCAAGGATAGATCCAACAGTTGCTTTTAGATTTTTTTAATTAGGAATTTATTATGAGTTTAATAAAAATAGAAAATGTTAGTAAAGAATATATATCGGGAACTGAGATTGTAGCAGCAGTTAATAATATTTCAATTGAAATATCAAATGGTCAATTCGTAACTATTATGGGAGAATCTGGTTCCGGGAAAAGCACTTTGTTAACTATGTTGGGAGGACTCACCGTTCCTACAAAAGGCAATGTGCTAATTGATGAAATAAACATATATAAACTTTCGAAAAATAGTATTTCGGATTTCCGAAAAGAATATATAGGATTTGTTTTTCAAGCTTTCCATCTAATTCCCTACTTAACAGTTGAAGAAAATGTTATGGTCCCCTTAGCTATTGGCAGTCTGACCAAACAGCAAAAGAAAGAAATTGTATCTGCCTATTTAGAGAAAGTTCACTTAAAAGAAAAATCGAAAAGACTTATTAATGAGCTTAGCGGTGGCGAACAACAACGTGTAGCAATTGCTCGCGCATTAATAAACGATCCACTTCTTATTCTTGCTGACGAACCAACTGGAAATCTTGATTCAAAAACAAGTGAAGATATCATGGACATTTTCGCTACTCTAGTTGAAGAAGGTAAAACAATTCTTTTGGTTACTCATAATAAAGATTACCAAGCTTATGCAGATAAAAAGATTTTTCTAAAAGATGGAAAAATAAACGGAGGTTTCTAATGGTTGTAGTAAAAGATTTGGTATGCGGAATGGTCTTTGTTAAAGAAGATGCTGCGGGAAAAACTGTTTACAAAAATGAAGAATATTATTTTTGTGCGCCGTCTTGTAAAAAGTCGTTTGAAGCAGAACCGGAAAAATATTTGAAGATGTTTAACAACTCCCATTCATTTAGCAAAGAAATTTATAGTGAAGGAGAAAGTACATATGAAAAAGATAACGGCATACGTGAACACAACTAGGGTGCATTGGTTAGTTGAGGAATTGCAGGCTCTGGGTGTTCAAGAAATAGAAGTTACAGAATATTTCAAACCTCTTTCTCAAATATCACGCTTTGAATTTTCATGTAACGATAATTTAGTTGAAAGTATTCGGTCTATAGTTCATAAAATTGGCACATGTGGATATACTCCAGATCATGCATTTTTTGTCTATGCATTAGAGAATACTCTTGATTCAGCATATAAAAATTTATCATAATCATAACAAAAAATAGGATACTATAATGAAGCAATCCCTTAGTTGTTATGATAATTAACTAACTATCAATAAATATAGGAGAAACACAATGAAAGCAGTAAAATCAAACCCACCTATCCGTAAGGCTGGTCGAATGCGCTTTTTATTAAGCGCGGCAATATTATTAATGTTTACGGGAATTATATCCGCACAGCACGATCAGCATCATGGCACCGGAAATAGCGGCAACACAATGATGCAAAATCAGCAAAACCAAATGGGCTCTATGATGCAAAATATGCAAGGCATGATGACTCAAATGGGGCAGATGATGGACAAGAGCAATCAAATGGTAACAATGATGGATAAAATGCAAAATCATGAGATGGGAAATATGCAGATGAACCAAGGCATGATGAACATGATGCAAGGTATGAACCAGATGGGAAAAGACATGCAAGCTCTTCTTGATCAAATGAATAAAATGATGGGTGATTCCCAAATGATGAACGGCAACGGTATGAAAGACCGGATGAACAATATGATGGATAATATGAAAACAATGATGAAAGAATACAAAGGAATGTTGAACAATATGGAACCCCTTCAACAAAAAGGTAAAGATAAATGATAAGAATTAAATTTTTCGGAAAGCTGGCATTTGCCGGCTTCCTTTTGTCAATGCTGTTAACAACCGGAAAACTTACAGCGCAAGATGGCTGGTATTTTACATCAAGCGTTCAGTTAAACGGTGGTAATTATGTTTTTGATTCTTATAGCCGCGTATTTTCTATTTACGGTGGATTAAGATACCAGGGGGAGAATTTCGGAATTACTGCCTCAATTCCATTGGTATCGAGCAATAACAACAGCGTAAGTCAAACAGGCGGAATTATGGTCCCATCAGGAGCAAATACCGGAACAATGCAGAATGGAATGAATTTTGGGTTAGGTGATTTATACGGGTACTTCGATTACAAAATTATTTCCGATTATGAAACCGGAATAGACATTTTTGTGAACGCCTTAATTAAAGTCCCGACTGCTTCCACTGGAATGAGTATAGGAACGGGTAAATTTGATTTTGGCAGTTCTGTCACAATAAGAAAATCAATAGATAGTTTTGTCGGTATCTTAGATCTAGGGTACCTAAATATAGGAGACCCTGACAGCCTCACTTACAAAAATCCATTTACTTACGGAATTGGTGTCGGAAAATTTTTCAACTATGGCGAGTATTCGCTCCTTCTTTATTATACAGGTTATACAAAAATTATTGATGACTTTGATGCTCCAAGGCTATTTTCATTGGGAGTAAATTACAGAGCTAATGAAAATATAATTCTATCGGTAATTGGCTCAAAAGGATTTGGAAACACATCGCCGGATTTTGCACTTTCCGGCGGTATACGCATTAAACTATAATTTAAAATATAGAAATCAAATTGGTAATTTATGAATAGCAAACTCGTTATTTTATTAGTTGTCTATGCTTTTTATCTTTCGGTTAATGCTCAAGATTTAAGAGTTTTATCCTCTGATGCCAGTTCTATCATTTTTGAATACCTTCCAATTATAAAAGACACTCTAAAGATAAACCAGAATGGTTTATCTTTCATTAGCCTTGAAGTTCCAGGAACGCGGAATGAAGCTTTCGCAAAAACCGGATTACCACAGTCTTTAATAAAAGAAATAAATATTGGTGTCCCTTCTGAAAACGGAAATACTATTCAAATAATTTCTTCAAGCTCTACAATTATTTCCGGTCGTTACATTCCAAATCCAGCTATACTAAAAGACACTTCTGGCATCCAATATGTTTATAATGTAATTCCAGATTATTACAATGCCGTTGAAACTGATTTAGTTTCATTTGGTGAATTTGGTTTGATTAGAAATTTACAAGTGCAGACAATTAAAATATATCCAGTTCAGTTCAATGCGCCATTAAATCAAATTAAGTTTTACAACAAAATTGTTTTCAAAGTTAACTTTACTTCTTCAGCAGTTAAAAATGTATCAATTAATGATGAAACTCTTAGCAGCATAATTCAAAATTGGAATATTGCAAAGAATTGGGGATTGGCACAGCAAAACCGTTTGTTAAAAATTTCTAATTCTCTTTTAGCAGAGGGAACATGGTTTCGCTTTGAAACTAATGAAGAAGGGATATATAAAATTGATAGAACCTTCCTTCAGAATTTGGGAGTTGATGTTAATGCGCTCGACCCTAAAACAATTAAAATATATGGTTATGGTGGAGCTCCTCTTCCCGAAGATTTACTAAAAAGTAACAATCAAGGCTTAATTGAAAACTCTATTAAAGTTATTGGTGAAGAAGACGGTAAATTTGACGAATCCGATTACGTTTTATTTTACGGCAGACCAACTGATTTTTGGGAATACAGTAAGGACTATAAAGCAATTCTTCGTACAAAAAACTACTATTCCAAGAAAAACTATTATTGGTTGACCATTGGCGGAACAATTGGTAAACGCATGATTGATAAAAATTCATTAAGTGTAAGCAGTGCTTCCCCTCAAATCTTTACTAAAGCTTTTAAGACTCACGAAAAAGACAGCATAAATATTGGTAATTCTGGCCGAGAATACTTTGGAGAACAGCTTGATGTAGCTAATAGCAGTCTCACGTTTATTAATTCACTTAATGACTTTGTTCCTGGAACCCCTATTGAATATATTGTAAGAGTTGCAAATGCTTCTTATTATCCTGCTCAGTTCCGTATTGATGAATCGGGAACTCAAATTTATAAATCCGAAATTTGGGGTATAACTAGTTACGATTTTGGTATGGAAGATGTTGCAAGAATAGTTTACCGTGGCAAATTAACAGATGACAAAAGTAGCTTAAGACTATCAGTAAGCTCATCTTCCGCAAGCACAAAACTTTTTCTTGATTATATAGAGATTTATTTCTCTAAATACTTACGTGCCTTTAACGATAACCTCCTCTTTTTTTCTAAAGACACTACCGCAGTCTTGGATTATACTTTAACTAACTTTTCAAAAAGTGGTATTCAAGTATTTGACGTAACTGATTTTTCAAATGTGTTGATGATTTCTAATACTGTAATAAGTGGCGGTCAAATTCGCTTTCAAGCTTCTGAAACTAAAGGATCTGTTAAAAAGTATATGGCTTTAACTTCAAATGCGTACAAAGTTCCTGCTAATACGGTAAAAATTGAAAACTCCAATATTCGCGGAATAATTGCTGGTAGCGAATTGATTGTCATTGCTTCTAAAGAATTCAAAACTCAAGCCGAACGATACATTAAATACCGCTCTGCAGAATCTCCCAACAAATTATCTGCACAAATTTTTTATGTTAATGAAATACTTAATGAATTTTCTGGTGGCGTTCTCGACCCAACGGCCATTCGAGACTTTATTAAATTTGCTTACGATTATTGGCAGATAAAACCTTTTTATGTCTTGCTCTTTGGAGATGGCACTTTCGATTACCTAAATACTGTAAAGAACAATATTAATTTAGTTCCTACTTATCAAACTCAGTACTCCTTAAACGAATTATCTTCTTACCCGTCCGATGATTACTACGTTAGAGTATCTGGTGCAGATTTTAAGCCCGATCTCAGTACTGGCCGCTTAAATTTCCAAACTACGAATGAAGCAGATATTGTAATTGATAAAATTATTAATTATGAAACCGTTCAAAGTAAAGGCGATTGGAGAAGCACTGTTACTTTGGTTGCAGATGATGGACCTGCGGCCCCCGGTGTGGATGATGGAAGTCTGCATACTTCCCAGTCTGAAACAATAGCTAATGAAATTCTACCTAATTTCATTTACAGGAATAAAATCTATTTGGTTGCATATCCAACTCTTTATCTAGGACAAGGTAGAAGAAAGCCAGATGTAAATAAAGCAATTATAAATTCTATTAATGAAGGAACTCTTATTATTAATTGGGTTGGTCATGGCAGCCCTGAACTTTGGGCTCACGAAAATGTTTTCGAAAAAACTTCTTCTATTCCACAAATGAGAAACAAAAATTATTTCTTTTTAACAGCAGCTACTTGCGATTTTGGCAAATATGATGATCCAACATCTCAGAGTTCAACAGAAACATTGATGAATCTACCAAATGCCGGTTCTATCCTTGCCTTTACAGCAGCCCGTGTTGTTTATTCTACACTTAACGCTACCCTAAACGATTCTTTTTATACAAATCTATTTAGAACACGAGACGCTAACAATTTACCTATCAGTGTTGGTAAGGCATTTTTTCTTACAAAACAATTTATGGTTGATCGGGAAAACGATGAGAAGTTTCATTTGTTTGGTGATCCCACTATAAGACTTAATTTGCCTACCCTCCCCGTTACTTTGGATTCTGTAAATGGTAAGGGAATAAATACTACAGTTAATGTAGGTGCTTTAAGCGATGTAAAAATAAAAGGTAGCGTCCGCAATCAAGATGCAAAAACTAACCTCATAAACGGAGAGGCAGTTATTAGCGTTTATGATTCCGAGAGGAGTATTTATTACTCAGAAATGAATTTTACAGTTAAACAGCAAGGAGGCTTACTTTTTAAAGGAAGGGCAGCTGTTAATAACGGTTTATTTCAAACTAAATTTGTTGTACCTAAAGATATTTCTTACGAAAACAAGAATGGCAAGATAACCGCATATTTTTCAAATTCCACTGTCGACGGAATTGGCTACACAAGTAATATTGTAGTTGGTGGTACAAGTATTACTACACTTAATGATAATAAAGGCCCTGAAATTGAAATTTATTTTGATGATACCAAATTTGAAAATTCTTATTTGGTTAATCCGAATTTTACTCTTATTCTTAAGCTCAAAGACCAAACTGGTTTAAATACTTCCGGCATTGGCATTGGCCATAAGCTAGAAGCAGTATTAAATGAGGATCTTTCAAAAACATACGATTTAACAAATAGTTTTGTAGGTGATCTTGACTCCGGTGGTAAATCCGGAATTGCAAAATATAATTTCACATCAATGCTACCTGGCGATTATTCCTTAAAAGTAAAAGCATGGGATGTATTTAATAATTTTTCAATTCAAAAAGCCAATTTTTCGGTAGTGTCTTCAGAAAATAGCATTGTTATTCGTGACGTTGTTAATTACCCCAATCCTATGTCCTCTACTACTACTTTTACTTTTCAGCATAATTATAATTCTTTGCTCAATGCTAAAGTAAAAATTTACACTGTAACTGGTAGATTAATAAAAACATTAGAAGAAAAATACTTGCTTGATAAATTTGTAAAAATAGATTGGGATGGTTATGATGAAGATGGAAATCAAATTGCAAACGGCACTTATCTATATAAATTAATTGTAGAATCTGACGACGGGAATTTTAGAGAAAGCATATTTGGAAAGCTATCCGTAATTAAATAACAATGCTTTTAAATTATCATTTGAAACTTTATGATTCATACTAGCTCAACAAATAATTGCCATGAATGCAGATCAAGCATAGAGAAAGCAATGCATTTTGATGTATGTTACACTTTAATACATGCTCATTTTGTAAAACTTTGCTCAATCCTAAAAAAGGGTATTGCTGTGTTTTCTGCTCTTATGGCAGTGTTTCATGTCCTCCAGTTCAAATTGAAGATGAACTCAAAAATAGAAATGGTAATAATTAGTTCGCTTTCTAAACTAGAATAGGAAACGGTTATGAAAACATTAATTTGTTTATTGTTACTTGCCACCTTCGTATTTCCTCACGGAGACGAAGATCATAAAAAAATAAAAACTATAAAACAAGATACATTAACAATTGTAGGTAAAGATACAATTGCCATAAATGGTGTTTATAAAAAAATGATTGTAATGAAAACCAAAAAGGAATTGATGAGAGAAGAACCGATGAAGTTAAATCCAGTAGAGCAAATATTTGAACACTTGCACAATAAAGTGGTTCACTTTCCAATTGCTCTAGGTCTGTTTGCTTTTTTACTTTCATTGCTAAACTTCAAATGGAAAAAGTTTGATTCGGCTATTCTGATTTCAATTCTTATTGCTCTTCTTTTTTCTATTGTAGCATTTATTACTGGGAAAAATCAATCCGAACCGTTTATCGGAACTTCAAAAGAATGGATTGTCGAATTACACCAGAACATTGGTCTTGCTCTTATCATTAACTTTTTTGTCTGGACTATCTTTCTGTATATTCACAAACTAAAAAAATATGCTTGGCTTATTGGACTATTAGCTTCAATACTAATTCTTACCGCTGCTTTCTTGGGCGGTGTAATTGCTCACTAAAATATTACTTAAAAGAGGCGAAAATGAAAAACGCAAAATTGTATTTACTATTGTTTATACCCATCATCCTAATAACTTTATTTACCCCAAATATTTATGCCCAGCAAAAAAAACACAATCACAACGAAGTTATGAAACAAGACACCGCTTCTATAATTGAACAATATAAAAATGTAAAAGACAAAGAAGTTCGTGAATACATGATAAATCTTCAACTTGAAATGATTGATAAAACCAAACCGTCTTACAAAACTTGGAATACTGTCTGTCCGGTTCTTGGTCGTCCGGTTAATCCAAAATTAAAACCAATAGTTTATAAAGGAAAGGCTTACGGTTTTTGCTGCAAAGCATGTCCACCTCGATTTCAAGAAAATCCGGAAAAATTTATTAGCAAATTAGACAAAACCGGCAAAAAGTTTATTGGTATGGTAGAATAATTAATTTATGAGGATTCTGTGATTAAAGAGAGAGCAATTAAAGATATCAGTATTTCACCAATAATGGTTTTGCTATTGGTCAGCATTTCGATATTTATTTCCCACGTTTTTGTGATGGTAACTAACGGGGATGCCCATTACCCAATGGCATTAACCGAGCTTTTTATAGATTCAATTATTCTTACAGCGCTGCTGTTTCCTTTACTATATTATTTAGTGTTTAAGCCATTGTTAAGGCAAATAAGTGCTAGGGAAAAATCTCATTTACAGCTTTTGGCCAATGAAAGAAAATTTCGCGATCTAGTTGATAGCATGAACGAAGGTCTTATTGTGCAGAATAATGAGGGTAAAATAACCTATGTTAATCAATGCTTTGCAGATATGATCAATTTACCAAAGTCAGAGTTGGTTGATACCGATCTTGTAAATTTTTTGGATAAAACTAATTCGGAAAATCTTGTACTATTCTTAGAAAATGATGAGAACAACACAAAATCCGAGATTAATTGGAAAGTCAACGGAGGAAAAGATATTCATTCACTAGTATCTGTTTCCTTGATATATGATGAGAATAGCACAAATGTTGGAAGGATTTTAACAATTACAGATATAACAAAAAGAAAAGAAGCTGAATTGAAATTAATTCTCGCAAATAACAAAATAAAAGAGGCCGATAATATTAAAAGTGAATTTCTTAGTATGGTTTCTCATGAAATAAGAACGCCAATTAATGTGGTATTTGGTTTCACTAATATTATCAAGGAAGATTATGGTGAAAACATATCTCAAGAACTTGATAATTATATTGGGGCAATTAAAAATGGTTTGAACCGCCTAATCCGGACTATCGATTTAATTCTAAACACTGCTCTCGAAATATCCGATCTTACAAAATATGAATACAGCAATATCGATATTAGTAACCATATTCTTCCCGATATTATTAAAGACTTTGAGCCAATGGCAAAAGAAAAAGGAATTTCTATTTCCTATAACATTACTTCCAATAAGAAAGTTTATGCGGATGAATATTCAATAAGACAAATTCTTACGCATCTTTTAGATAATGCAATCAAATTTACAGTAGAAGGTGAAGTAGTGATTTCTGCTTATAAAAACACAAACAATGAATTTGAGATAAGCTTTAAAGATACCGGTATTGGAATTTCCGAAGAATATTCTCACAAAATGTTCAACATATTTTCTCAAGAAGACAGCAGCACAACCAGAAAATATGACGGCAATGGGCTGGGTTTATTCTTGGTAAAAAAATATTGCGAAAAGAATAATGTTAGTATCTCGGCAGTTAGCAAAAAAGGAAACGGTTCAACTTTTACTCTTATTTTCAAAAATCTTGAAAGCTAAATAAATGAAGCATGAATATGAAAAATAAATTTGTCAACTCATTAATATTAATAATAGTAATAAAAGGATTTTCTATCTACTTAAGTGGTTGTATGATGGCGGGTATGGGAATGATGCACGGCGATGGTAGCCATGGAATGAATAAGGAAAATCTAAATATGAGTAAATATGTTATTAAAGAATACCGTACCAACAAATATGTAATAACAGCGGAGTTTCTCTCAATAGTAAGTAACAGCACAGATTTTTGCAAATTAAAAGTATTCAATACAAACTCTAATTCTTTAGTGACCGATGTTGATGCTTATTTATATGAGTTAGCTGAAAACGCAAATGAGCAAAAAGAACATCCTGGTAATAATTCTACTTATAAAATTAGGGCTTCCAGAATTGAAGACGGTTATTTAGTCTTTAGTCATGATTTATCGGGCAGGCAGAATTACCAACTTCTTTTTAGTATTAAAAGAATAGAAGATGACACTTTTGAGCCGCCTATCGAGATTCAAACTCAAATTAATGATCAAATTGAGTTAAATAACAATCTGTCTCACCACAGCAATAATAATACATCAACTTAAAGTTATTTTTATATTGGAGTTGCTGCTATGGCTGTAATGATGTTTTTTATTATTAGGTAGGGAATATATATTTCCATTCACGTTTCAAATAATTTTAAAACAACCAAAGGAGGTAGTATGATTAATAAAAAAGAAATTTCTAATGCCATCGCTGCACATGGTAAATGGAAACAACGTTTAATTGATGCTATTGAGACCGGCAAAAGCGAATTTACTGTAGTGAATTTAAAAGTTGATAATTTATGCGACTTTGGTAAATGGCTTTACTCTTTATCTGCTGAAGAAAAATTGTCCCCGCATTGGAATGAAGTACAAAAACTTCATGCCAAATTTCATACCGAGGCAGCTAAAATTCTTGACCTAGCTATTAATGGAAAAGTTATTGAAGCCAAAGAAGCTATGTCTTTAGGTAAAGATTACATAAAGGGTTCTGGAGAATTGACCAGAGCCATGATGAAGTGGAAAGACTCATTAACTACCGATTAGAATATGAACACAATGTCTGGAGAAGCCTTATGGCTAAAATTAAGTTCGATAAACTTTCTTTAATATACTTCTGCATTATTCTTATTGTTATTTTTATTACTCATTGCATCTTGATTGAAGGAGGAACAGGCTCCCATCACGACACAAGTATAATAAATATAGTTTTCAATTCGTTTCTTATGACAGTTATAGTATTCCCTTTTCTCTATCTTTTTCTATGGTCAGATATAAAGAAAAGGACGAGAGTTGAAGAAGAATTAAGAAAATCAGTTGCTACAAAGGACAAATTTTTCGCAATTATAGCACACGATTTAAGAAGTCCTTTTCAAGGATTTATCGGAGTAACAGAGTTACTAGAAGCTAACATTAACGAATTTACAAAAGAAGAATTATCCGCTATTAGTACCGATATGAACCGTAAAGCAAGCAGTCTCCTTGTATTACTGGAAAATTTATTGGAATGGGCTCATGTTCAGAGAGGTTCGATAAATTATTCTCCCCAGAACTGCTCTTTCTCAAACATTCTCAAACCTTCAATTGAGATTGTAACTCAAATTGCTAATCAAAAAAATATCGAGATTATTAATTCTGCACATGATTCAATTTTAGTATATGTTGATGAAAAAATGATAAATTCAGTTTTGCGAAATCTTCTTTCCAACGCGGTTAAGTTTACGCCAAAAGGCGGAAAGGTAGTAGTAAGTTCAAGACTTTTGAATAATGCAACAGTTGAAATTTCTGTTGCAGATAGCGGAATTGGAATGTCAGGCGCCCTTCTTAACAAATTATTTATTATTGGTGAAAAAGTTGGACGTGAAGGAACTGATGGAGAAAAAAGTTCAGGTCTTGGTCTTTTACTATGTAAAGAATTTATTGAACAAAACGGTGGTAATATTCGGGTGGAAAGCCAACAACATAAAGGTTCTACTTTTAGTTTTACATTACCTTTGTCTGTTAATAAAAAATAATAATTCTGCTATAAAAGAATATTATAAATAAATTCAGCAAGGATAAAAAATATTCTTCTTGAAACAGATTCTATATAAATCAAATGGATTTTTAAGGAAGCAAAAACTGTTAAACAATCTACCCTTGGTCAATTTGTTTATCTGCGTGGTTTAATTTTGTTAAGTAATATTTGCACTAAAAACTGTTTTTACTGTGGCATTAGAAAATCCAACCACTCTGTTAATAGATATCTAATGACTAAATTTGAAATTATTGCTTCGGCTATGTTTGCATTCGAAAAAGGGTTTGTTTCAATCGTTCTTCAATCCGGCGAAAGAGTCGATAAAATTTTTTCGCTTTTATCTAAAACTTAATTGAGGAGTTTAATTACTTAACCCCCCTTAGCAGTTTTGAATTACTTCTTCTCTTAAGAACAAACTACCTAGACTTACAATAGCTTGTTTAATACAGGTGTATATAGATATTTACTTCTCATAGAAACTTCAAATGAATCCATATACAATAAAATTCATCCAACTGATAACAATTATAATAATCGCGTTAATTGCCTTTCGGCATTAAAAGAAATAGGTTACCATATAGGCTCCGGCGTAATTATTAAACTTTCTTAGCAAACGATTGGTAATTTAGTTAATGACATACTTTTAATTAAGGAATTGGATATTTATATGATTGGCATGGGTTCTTTTATTGAATACTCTCAGACTCCTTTATTTGGACACCCGTTTAATATCGCTAATTCTCATTCCCAATTGCTTCAATTATCACTCAAAATGATGGCTGCAACTCGAATTTTTCTTCCCAAAATTAATATTGCTGCAACAACGGCTTTGCAAACTTTAGATCCTTTGAGTCTTGAAAAAGGAATTATCGCGTGTGCCAATATTATTATGACTAATATTTCACTTCCTAAATATAGTAGCCTTTATTTATTGTATGCAGATGAACCATTTGTTTTTGAATTAGCCTAGGATTGTTATGAATGTGTTATAAACCGTATAGAAATAACAGGTAAACAAATTGTGCTCTTTTCAAATAGTGACTTATTTAATTTTTTAGCTAAAAACAATTAACTTCTATAAGGATTACTATGTCCAAAATATATATATCCGTTTTTTGCTCTTTGTTTTTTCATCTCATTTATGCTCAAAATAAATTGCCTATTCCAGATACATTAAGCGGAAACAACTTCAATCTCACAATACAAAACGGCACCGTTAATTTTTATTCTGGATTTCAAACTAAAACTATGGGTGTTAACGGCAGTTTACTTGGTCCTACTTTAATCCTTCGTAAAGGTTATAACGTAAACATAAATGTAAACAACACTCTTACAGATACAACTACAATTCATTGGCATGGAATGCACGTTGCACCCCAAAATGATGGTGGTCCTCATACAGTAATTTTGCCTGGAAATTCATGGAATCCGCAATTTACTGTTTTGGATAACGCTGCTACTTATTGGTATCATCCGCATTTGCACAAAAAAACTGCTGAGCATGTAACTAAGGGTGTTGCCGGTTTTATTATTGTTAGGGATAATCAAGAAGCGGCTCTAAAACTTCCTCGCAAATATGGTGTTGACGATTTTCCAATTGTTGTTCAATCAAGAGCTTTCGATGCTGCTAAACAATTTATTGTAAGATCTGAACTGGACTCAGTTATTCTAGTAAATGGCACTAAGAATCCCTACTTACAAGTACCTGCACAAATTGTTCGCTTACGTTTGCTTAACGGCTCAACGGAACGCACTTATTATTTCGGTCTTAAAGCAAACAAATCCTTTTTCCAAATTGGAGGAGATGGCGGATTGCTAAACTCATCTTTGCAGCTTACAAGATTACGACTAGCTCCCGGAGAACGTGCTGAAATCTTGATTGATTTTAATTCTATGAAAGGACAATCTACTTATTTGATGAGTTATGCCTCAGAATTAGCTAGCGGAATTATCGGCTCCAGTTCTGTTGGTATGGGTGGAGGTTTGCCCGATTATACAAACAACAAATTAAACGGTGCTGATTTTAACATTTTACGAATCGATGTCATATCTCCTACTTCAAATGCAATTACATCTGTCCCGGTATCTTTGATTACCAATAATCCTTTTTCTGTTGCATCTGCAAATGTTACTAGGGTATTAACATTTACTTCCATCGGTGGAATGATGAGTGCTGTAGGTCCGTTTGTAATAAATGGATCACCATTCTCAATGGAGAAAATCAATTATAGTATCCCGTTGAAAAACACTGAAATATGGGAACTCAGAAATCAAACTCAAATAGCTCATCCATTTCATATCCACGATGTTCAGTTTTATTTACTTGATAGAAACGGAAATCCTGTTGCCGCTAATGAACGTGGGCGCAAAGATGTTGTGCTTATTGAACCGATGGAAACTGTTAGATTCATAACTAAGTTTGAAGACTTCTCGAATGCAACTGTTCCTTATATGTATCATTGCCATTTGCTAACTCATGAAGATGATGGAATGATGGGGCAGTTTCTTGTTACAAGCCCTACAAATGCAAGTGAAGAGAATTCATCTTCGTTACCCATTAATTTTTCGCTTGATCAAAATTATCCTAATCCATTCAATCCGGTAACAAAAATTAAGTTTAGTTTACCCGAGGCTTCAAAAATAAAACTAATCATCTATGATGTCTTAGGTAGAGAAACGAAGACTTTGATAAATTCCGAATTGGATGCCGGTTATTATGAGATGGAATTTAATGGTGCGAATTTTTCAAGCGGAATTTATTTCTACAGAATTCTAGCAAATAATTTCACATCAATCAAAAAAATGATATTAATAAAATAAAACCAATCCATTGGCTAGCCCATCATTTATTGGTGGGCTTTTACTTTCTAATCTTTTCAACAATCTTTTCTCCGGTTCTGCCTACAACATAGCCTCCTAATCCAATTTGCAATAAAGTCCATGCCTCAGCGCTCAATCTAAATGCTAGCCAGCCAAAACTATCACATACAACAAGAATTAAAAAAGTGAGCATTGTAACCGGTCTCCAATTCCTTTGAAGCCAGCTTTGTCCTTTTGCCTCCGCTTCAATAATTCTTCCTTGAGCATCAAGCAGTTTTGCTTCATATTCTAATGCCTTCTGCAAAAATAAATTTTCAATTCTTGTTAGCTCAATTTCCAATTTGCCACGCTCTTCATCACTTGTTGAAAGATTATCAATTAGTTCGGTAATCGGTTTTACAATTCCGCTAAGAAAATTTAATATTCCCATAACTTACCTCTCCATTTGTTATTTGATATGCTTCTTTAGTAACATCATTTACAATCTTTGCAATTCTCTTCTTCGGAATAATTTTCCGCTTAACAAAGTTTCTTCTTTTAATAACATTGCACTTTAGAGTATTATCATACTTCATAATCATCCTCCATCATTATCCTTGCTCTTAGAACTTAGCACTGAGTACTTAATTGAATATATTTCCCTAACAATATTTTTTTCAACCTCACCTAGTTTGTTGTACAAATCTTCAAATCTCGATAAATAATTTTTCTCAATTAAGTAAGATTTTTTCTTTACCTCATCAACATCTTTTTCAATCTGTTTAATCCTATTCCAGAAGAGCATATTCAATAATCCTAGCAACCCTCCAATTATCCATATGTAAATTCTCTCATTCATTTTTTGCAAATCCAGCTGTTACTTAATTTCAAAAGAATGATTACCAAATTCCTCATAGACGATAATTCCTTTTACTCTTTTTGAAACTAGTACACTTTTTCTATTCATGTATCCGTTGAATGAAACATGTATCCATTTACCAAACTCATATATCAACTGATCAAAAGGAAAATGAATGCGTAGTAAATTGAATACTTCCATAAGCTGCAAACTTGGTACGATTATGTCGGCAGCTTTCCCTTCAAGATGTTGCGAGTTTTCTTTACCACCAACAGCTTTGTTAACATCAAAAGATCTGAATCCGGAAGTAATAATTATCTGAGTGTTAATAATATCCCTAAGCGGCTGCAAAACATTCTTGCAAAGTTTTCTCAGATTGTCAACTTGATCTTTATTTGGTGTGTTATCATATCCAAATCTTTCAGCAATCTGGCTTACAATAAATTCTTCTAGAGAAAAATCTTTACTAAGTTTAATTAAAGTGATAACTGGTAATTTCATCACTTACTCCAATTACTGTTATCATAACAAAAGTATTTTCATTGAACTGTTGAAAATTTCTAAATTCTGTGTTAAGGTTTCACTGTATAATTCATTCAGTAAAAAATCTTTATAGGAAGGAACACTTTTCATTGGTAGGGTCTTAGTTAATCAAAATAAATGGGACAGCCAGATTTACATAACGCCACATTATGTTTTTAATGGAGCAGTCCCAACAAAAACAGTTCTCATTTCCAATCGTTCAACATAATGTCACTTTATGCAAACTCGGCACGCAGTATAATCGCCTCATCTTAACATTTATAAAAATGTCAGTTAATCCTACAATTAATCATGTTATTCAAATCTAACTTCGGCTGCGGGTGGCTCGCGCACTCTGCACACCCTCCGCCTCATTCATCCTTACACCATTAGGAACAATTTACAGACTTTACCGAAGCATCTGTTTATATTTGTTAAATCTTCCTACTATTTCACTAAATGTATTTCGTAAGTATTTTTTTTCTTTCGATTAACAAAATCAAACAAAGCACTAACATTGCGTATTGCAAAAATTTATAAACCAATTTATTTTTGCTTACAGCTAATGGCTTAATGCTTATGGCTCGTTTCATAAACATATTGCACCTTCGAAACCAAAAGAGATTTTGTGCTTACCTCAACTCTGGTTTAATTCATCAAATTGAATTCCGGAACCAATTAATAGAAGCAGAGTATAAAATTTTATGCAACAAGTTCACCAAAACCGATTCTATGTATCTTCTGGCAGAAAGGTATTGCCTCTCTTACGGTTCAATTAATTCAATTCTTTTTCGTCTAAGACATCGTAAATCTGTTTACATTCCACCAAGCCTCCAACAAGCCTCTACCAAGCCTGTAGCAAGCCTTGGAGAGTCTTCCTAATTGAAATCATTTTACTTACTCAATTCTACAGTGAATAGGGAAGTGGCATATCTTAAAATTGCCTGTGAAAAATAGAGCAAAGAACATTCCTCTTTTCACTCTACGTTTTCACCCGGCTCTGCCGGGCAAGCTCTAAACTCTTAACTATTATAGGAGGTTATTATGGCTATTCTAAATGGTAATGTAATCGGAAATTTATCAGGTAAGCTTGGTAATCTTTCCGCCAGAACGGTAAACGGTCAAACAATTCTAGCTGCCCGTCCTTCCAGCTTTAATACTAATTACGACCCGGCAGTACTGGAAGTTCGACAGAAGTTTGCCGTCACTGCAAAATTCGCAAGTGCAATAATTGCGCTTAGCTCACTTCTTTTAGTTTGGAAGAAGGTCAAGGAAGTTACTAATTCTGTATTCAATGAAGTGTTTCATGCCAACTTCAAATTCGCTTCAGTAGATAAACCAACGGATCAGAATATTCTTGCACCGGTTGGTTTTCCATTGCAGATAACAACTGCTGCAGTTGAGGCAGATAAAATCACTGCCACAATTCCATTACTAAACGAGTCTTCTGTATTCACTCCGGAAGAAGTAAATCTTTCTGCAAATGCGTTGGTCTGTTATTACGACCCAACTTCAGAGAATGATGACCCATTCAAGATCATTTCACTTTCAAAAGAAGTTGCGGGATTTAATTTTGCTGCAACTTATAATCTTCAGTTAGATTATAATGCAACTCAAGGAATTACAGCAGCAAAATACCAGCACAGCATTTTATACATATGTGTAATAACCAAAAATGCTGAGGGTAAGGTGGTACAGAATTCATCAACATTTACAAAAACTAACTAATCAAACCTTGAAAGGGCTATCATTTCGATAGTCCTTTCTCTTATCATTCAAGTATTTCGGAAGCTTTCCCTTCGTAGGCTATTTCATTATTTTAATATTATCAAAAGTTCAAAGCCGATAAATAATTATTATTTGTTCTAGAGAGCATTGGAAAGTTTAATTGGTGCGGCATCCATGAACTGACTTGAAGGTGTTCTTATAAAATATTGGTCATGTTATAAACGGAGTCCATACAAAGTCCATACATTCTCCATACACTCTTATGTAAAATCAGCGTGTCACTTCAAACTTGTAGAAACAAAAAAACCCCAAAACGAAGTGTTTTGAGGCTTTTCAAGAGCTGGCGATGGGACTCGAACCCGCAACCTGCTGATTACAAGTCAGCGGGACTTCTGGGATTTTAATCTAAAAACCAAACTTTTTAACCCACTCCATACAAACTCCATACACGGCAACAGGAGTTGCTATGTATATTGTAAAAAATAATAAATCACCATTTTATCAGCTCGTTTATTTTATTAACGGCAAAAGGTCTACTGTTTCAACAAAAACAAAAAATGAAAAAGCAGCAATACGATTTTTAATAAATTTCAATAAAGGGGATAGAGAACCGAAAAAAACAATTAAATCTATTTCGTTAACAAAATTCAAAAATGATTACATAGAATATTTACAATTCACAAAATCCAATAGTTATATTCGATCTATTAAGCTGTCATTTAAAATGCTAATCGAGTTTGCCGGTGATGTTAAACTTGATAGTATAACACTTCATACACTAGATAAATTCATTAACCAAACATATGCAAGCACTCAAAGAGGAGCCTCTCTTTATTACCGAACGCTTAAAGCAGCTTTTAGCAAAGCGGTATTATGGAATTTCATTTCTGATAATCCATTGAAGAAAATTAAATCTCCTAAAGCTGTTAAATCATTTCCTGTATTTGTTTCAGAACAAGAACTGCAATTAATATTAGAGCATACAAAAAAAGAATATCTCAAAGATTTGTTTACAATAGCGTTCTATACTGGCTTGCGTTTAGGTGAAATAACAAATATAAAATGGTCTTGGATAGATCTGAATGAAAATCAAATCTTAGTTCAATGTTCGGATTCATTCGTCACAAAAAATAAAAAGGGAAGAGTGATTCCATTCAATCAGAATCTTAAAAGTATTTTTATAAGAAATTATCCAAAAGTATTTAGCTTAAAGAAAGACGACTATGTATTTAGAAATTCGAAAAAAGAAAAATTCAAGGAGGATTTTATTACAAAGCATTTTAAGATAGCAGTAAGAAAAGCAGAATTAAACGACAAAATTCATTTTCATACTTTGCGTCATTCATTTGCTTCGCTACTGGTACAAAAGGGTGTATCTCTTTATGTTGTTAAGGAATTGCTTGGACATGAATCATTAACTACAACGCAAATATACAGTCACCTTCAGCAGCAGAATTTACGCGAGGCGGTGAATTTGCTATAGGGGTTATTTACCGAATTTGTTTAAACAATTCTATCCTTAGTGCCATTAATACACACGGATCGGTCATGAATTATTTTATCCTCTTGCGTGTCCCGCGTTCTTTGCAGAGACTTTGAACTTAATAAAGATTTTATACGCTTATGGCAAACTTCTAAATTCTTCATCATCCAAATTAAATGCTGCCTTAATGTTTGGTATTATTTTATCTGTATCAACACTAACTGTTAAAAATCTATATGTGTAATTTTCTTGAACAAATTTTAATCTTTCATAAATTTCAATAAGTTTATTTTTATCAGGTTCATATTTTCCATGGTCTAATTCTTTCTCATAATGCAGTATAAAGGATAAATAGCGATAATCTGATTTTGGAAGTTCTGGTGGGATATAGCAAACGTCGCCATCTTTTTTATAAGGGGCATCACCACAAGCAGAAAAATGAGTTTTAATCACTTTCCGATTTGCTTGCGCAGCATAACCTCTAATATGTTTTTTTAATAATTCATACATCTTTGAAATACTTTGACTTTGCAATTTAAAAGGATAGTCAAAGTTATACATTCCTGCTTGAGATATTTTATCTCTAAATGCGTCTATAAATTGTGTCCAAATTATTAGTTCAATTGCTCGTCTTAATTCAAGTGCACAATATGTTAATTGAACACTATCCTCCGATTGCAATAAAGTATTTGCACGTTCAAGGTATTCTGTAAACTTCATTCTGAATTTCATTCTTTAATTATTTAGCAATCTTTTTTATTAAATTATCTTCCAATAATTGGTCAACAGTTTTCCCACAGTATGAATTTATAACAGTGTTTCTATTTGCATAAGCATTTCCGCCAGTAAAGGAACTTGCTATCCAAGCCATCTGCCCATTTGATACATCGTACAATTTAGTTTCAAATTCAGCCCAAGGTTTATTTAATGTATAACCACCTTGATATGTCGTTGTTGATTTTTCATTATAAGTTGCAGTATTACCATAAACGTTTACATTTCCTTTCGTTTTTGTTGTTGAGCTCGTTTGCGGAACATAAACTTCACTTACTCCACTTTCGCCAACTGAAATTGAAATGAAAGCATCAATATTATTTTTTAATAAGAGTTCAATTTTATTTTCATCAGTTAATTCACGTGTTGGTGGAAATAATCTAAAACTTTCTAGAGCAAATACGCCAATGTCGGTAAATTCATCTACCATTTTAGATTCTAATTTCTGTCTATCTTCCAAATCATTAGTATTCGCAACTATAAGAATTCTTTTAAATTCTGCTTTCTGATAATCTGGATCTCTAAAAGAAGTCATTCTTGTCGATGCACATCCAACAATTAGAAAAGCGCTTAAAAGGCTAATGAAATATTTCATTGATTTCATAATTTCTCCAATTTATCAAAATCTGTAACGTTGTTGCTGCTAAGCCGCCGCCCAGAACAGCAATGCAACTTTGAAAAACTAACGCCAATAATTATTTATAATTTTATTTTGTTAACAAAACTTAAAGAGCAACTAATTTTTAAAACGTAACTTTATAACCACACAAATGCCGCAAGGTTAAAGCTGACGCCCTTGAAGAACGTGTTAGGCGTTTAATTAATTGTTGCATCTATTCTTGCTTTTAATTTTTTAAATAAATCAGTATAATCACTATAGACTATGTGATTATACTGGCGTGTATCAAAATGTAATTCTTTAACCCACTGTTCTTGAACGACCCAAATTACAGGTATGCCTAAACCTTGAGCAAAACCAGCTTCAAAATAAACTCCACCACGATTCCCAGAAAAATCTGCAACTAGATATTTTGATTTTTTGATTTCTGCAATAATTTGATCACATATTTTATTGTTGTGTTCAACAAAATCTACACGGACAGCTTTGATAATATTATCACTTTCAACAGCTGGTTGGATGCCCTGTGTAAAAATCTCTTCTGTTGTCTTATCAAACCACATAGCAATAAAGGCTTGGTTTCTAATCCCAGCCGGTCTTCTTCTTAGTTCTTCAATTTTTTCCCAACCTTGAGTTTCAACATTTATCCAATCATTCAAAACATCTATTTCAGTGATAAAACCAAAATTTGATAGTTGATTAATTACATAACCTAATTGATCCTCATCTTTTGAGAAAAACAGTTCCTTCACATCCTCTACAACAAAGAATTTATCTGCTGGATGTTTAAGAATAAAAGAAAGATTTAATAAACTCCTTTCTAATATTTCAAGTGCACTAGAAGGGAACTCTTTGATGAAAGATTCATAATTTCTTATTATCATATCATCGCGAGAACCATCATCGATATTAGATAATAAAATATGTTTCCCGTCTCTTACACGAATTTCAGACAGAAGTGCAGATAACTTAAATAATTTTTCTTTACCCTCATTTAACAATGCTGATTGAGCTCTACGGACAATACTGAATTCACCGCAATTTGGACATACAAAAGTATCGGTATCGTTAAATTTTGGATGAAGATAATTTTTAGCTTCTCTTTTGCATATTAAACAAGTGTCACTCATTTTTTACCTATACGCCTAACGATGTTGCCGCTAACCGGCAGCCAAGAAAAGCAATACCAATTAGCTGCAACAACTTTTATTTATAAAAATGTTTCTAAGAACAAACTACATTATTAAGCAACTATGTTTTGCAAACGCAACTTTATAATTACAAAAATGCCGCACTGAAAAACGCTGTCCGTGTTGAGCGGCGGGTTAGCTTGCCATTAAATTAGTTCTCAACAAGGTTTAATAGTGATATAACTGTTTCAGTATAAATTTCGAAGTCAGTATAATTCATATCAGCCATGCCCATATCTCTAAAAGGACCATTAGATGTAATTTCAGCAGGAAGAGAACTTTTCAAGTCTGGATAATCTTGGCCTATCTCACGCAATAATTTGTTAAACTCATTAGCCATATTGATACCAACTAAGTTTTGTTTTTGCTTGTCATTATTTTTTTCAACTATACTTTTGATGCTATTTAACTTTGCTAAATAAATTGATTTTTTTGATATAGCCATTTTCGCCTCTGTTTGATATTATCAATTAACAGTATTAATCAGTTACTTTATTTACTTTTGCATTGGGAATAATACAGGAACACTAAACTTTACTCTATTTACCAATGAATCATTTGCATTTAGTTTCCCTTGCGTTCCGACACCAAGACCACCTACAAAAATTCCAATACCGCCTTTCGCCGAACTTTCCGTCTGTGTAGTTATCACAACATCAAATTCAATTTCGCGGTTAGCTAATTTCATATCAGAAGAAGAAACCCCGTAGGGAACAACAGAAGCATTATTATCACGGATAATCTCACTTTTCTGAGCTTCAACAATTCCATTGACAATTTGGACGAGGGTCTCTTTAACAAATTCATGTAATTCCATTTTATTTCTCAATTAAGTTTAACATGGACAAAACCATTTCAGTAGAAATTTCTAAATCCAAATAATTTACTTCACACTTTTTCATTCTTTGGAAAACTCCAGTTGATGCAAATGGTTTTGGTAGAGAATCTTTTAGCTCTGGATATTCTTCGGAAATTTCAGAGATTAATGAATTAAAACTTTCGCCTAGATGAATTGCGATATGTTCTTTTTTTTGAACGTCAGATGCTTTCTCAATAATATTCTTAATGCTACTCAATTTTGCTAAGAAAATATCTTTTTTAGAAACAGCCATTTCAACCTCATCTTTTTATGCAAGCTAACGAAGTTGTTTTTAAGCCGCCGCCCATAACAGCTATGCAGCTTTGGAAAACAAACGCCAATAATTTATTAATTACTTCGTTTACTTAACCACACACAAAGAGCAACTAACTTTTTCAACGCAACTTTATAATCACACAAATGCCGCAACGTTTAAAGCGGGCGGCTTGAAGAACTTGTTATGCAGTTTTTGATATAGTCCTAACTTGTGCTAACAATAACAACACGTGAAATAATCTATCGCAGATATAAAAACCAATATGACTTGGATCAATAATTCCGTGGCAAATATCGTTTCTTAAGTTGAATCCTCTTTGATCAGTCAGTAGAACTCTAAAATACTTTGTTACTCTTTCAGAAAAATTATCACAAACAGCTTGACTCCTAAGGATTTCATCAAGGTTTCTTAGAAACAAGCCACCATTTTTTGCTGGTTTATAAATATCACCTCCATTCATTCTAAGCATCATCCTTAATGCGCTTTCTATTTGGGGGATTAATAAATGTGCGGCGACTAAAAAATCATTTAATAAGTATGCATCAATTCCTTTTTTCAAAACATCTTTTCGTTCTTCTAAAAACAAAGGTGATTCATATAAGAAATTCATGATATCATCTGTAGTGAATTTATACTTATTCTTTGCTTCGCGTATAGTATTGTATAGGAATCCGTGTTCAAATTGAAAATACTGTGTCATTAAATGAACTACACGTCCTTCAATATCTTCATCAACTGAACCAATTTTGGCTACAGTTCTTCCTTCTCTGTCCATTATAGATGTAGGAATAAATGCTTGTAAGGGTGCATGTTTAGCTATTTCCAAGACTTCTTTTTTTAGATTATCATCATTAGGCAAGAATCGCCAAGCAATATTGTTCAATGCTTCTACTAAATTTTTACCAACAATTGTGTCAAGAAATTTTTGATATTCCTTCTCATCAATTTTGATTTCCTTTGAAATTTCTTTCATTTCTTCATTTATGGTTTTATTTGATTCTATGAGTTTTTGAGATACAAGTTCTGCTTCTTTTTTCAATCCATTATCAGAGTATAATTCGTATACTTTTTGTAACCAATTTGAGGCAATAAGACCTTTGTTATTTTCGGCAGCAGAAATAAATGATTGACCATAAACTAATAGAATTCGTTCGGCATTTGTTTTATCACTCTTACTTCTATAGTATCTTAATAATCTAACAGCGGCAGATTCTGTTGCATGAGGGTCAAGGTTTTTATCTTTTTTACTGGTTCTAAGAATTCGGGCTTCCAAATCTGCAATAATTTTTTGCTCTTGAGCAGAATCAACTAAATCTTTTTTTCTATCAATTAAACAGTCAAAAGAGAAGCCCCATAACCCCGGCTTATCATCGATTGCAATTTTATCTTCGTAGTTAATTATACAAGAAATTAGTTTTGTTATTCTTTCTTGGTCATTTACCCCCATAGCAATTGAAAGGGCTCTTTTTAGTTTAGTTATTGCATTAAACTCATACTCAAACAGATTATTTTCTACTATCGTAATTGTATTATCTATTACTTGTTGAGCCATATTAATTTTTGCGCCTTTACCAATAATTCTTTTAGAAAACTCCCAAACTAAATCAGAATATCTTAAAACAAATACTGGATGTTTTGATATTTCGGCACGATTCGACCAATATTCGATGGTTGGAGAATCAACAAGCTTAATACTGGGAGACTCAATCCATTGCCCATTTTCATTTTTCATAACAATCATTGGCCCGTAATAACTTCCCCAACCATTAGGCTTATCCAAATAATCTTCTACAAAACCGAATGCTATTGATTCATATCGTAATTCATCTTCCTCTTGTTTATTAGTAACCTTAACTTTTCTAAGCTCATCAGAAATATGGGCTTCGCTGATCTTAGAATTATCATTGTTATATTTTTCAAGTAAAGATTTTAGACCTACTTCTTCTGTCATGATGTAACCTCTTAATACTGCATAACGGTCTTGCGTTTAAGCGGACGCCACATTGATTCCGCTACAAATACAACGACTTATTGTTTATGTTTTTTTTACTTCCTTTCTTCAACTTGTACAAAAATTATAAACTGCAAATACTACGACCTACTACAGCGTTCCGCTTGAGACGCTTGTTAGGCATTTATTTTTCGTAACTCATCATCAAGATTATTGTTAATAAAATTATTAAAAACAACATCACAAAAAAGTATTAATAATGACACTGAATGCAAATCAAGCATTTCTTGCTCAGTTAATTTTGTTTTTGATAAATCAGGATTATGAATCAATTCATGTCTCATGCTTAGAACCTTCTTGAATGAATCCAAATCCTCAGAAGCAGCACTTAATTCATTATCAGGTTGTTCCTCAAGCCTAAGTTTCATGGATAAAACGGTATCCCATAAAGATTTCCCCAATATTTTTGAAAAAACAGATGTAATGTTTTCAAAATTTTGAAAATTGCACCCATCAATAACAAGTTCTAGTGGATTAATTCTTTTTTTATATAAAGTAATTACTTCCTCTATATCATATTTATTTTTATGTATGTCTTTTAATTGTTTTTCAAAAACTATGGGATTGCAAGTTCTGAATATTAAGTCTAGGGATTCACGAAAATAAATCTCGACTGCTGTGACCATAGTAATAACAGCATGTTTTTCTAATAACCAAATAATATTTTCAGGAATAACATTATTATTCAAATTATTTATTGATAGTACTTCATCGTATAATTTGAAGAATTTACGAAATGGTCTACTTTTATTAGCTGACCTTATTTCTCTTGAACGTAATATTTGTTCGATATTCATTTTGTTATGCCTAACCTGTTATTAACTTCCAAACACCTTATTAAATCAGTGTCTAGATTTAGCTATTTATGTATATATATAGGAAGGATTTCTGTTTTTCCTTATTTAAGGAAAAATATTCCTAACTATAACTAATCTCTTTGTCCACCAAATAAATATCTTCTATCTCCTTGATGTAGCATTATTTACAACATATTATTTTACATACTTTAAGTCAATTATAATTAAAATCCGATAAAAAGTTTATTGATGTTATTTTCCTTTAGCAGAAAACTTAATAAAATAAAGTATACCCCGGTACCGTACTATTACTAATTATTTCGCAATTCAGAATTAATATTACTTAGCAAGCTATTTACTTTTTCATGGATTGTTCCTGTAATTATGCTTCTTATGAGCTGTATAACCAAAAATTTAGGACAACTTCATTTTCTCAAGTTGTCCATTTATGCTCAATTATCACCCCAAGTTGTCCAAATCTGGCTTTTTGGACAACTTCCATTTCAACCTGTCCACATAGTTGTCCACCAAATCATGCAAAAATAATCTAAAAACAAAAGATTTAGCGGTTTGGACAACTTGGACAACTTTATTTTCATATCGGGCACAAAATCCTAAAAATAGTTGTCCAACTTGTCCACTTGTCCTACAAGTTACAAGTTTTGTCTTTAGTTGCCTCTAAATTTCTTAATCAAACAATCCAATTTCAGCTTCATTACCATTTGGTTTATTTCCCAAACAAATAAATCTTTCAGTCCCGCTTTTCCTCTCTGTCAGTTTTATCCCTCTTATTTTTGAAGCTTCTTTTAACCATCTGCTGAATCTAACCGGCTGCATTTCGGAATATTCCTCATACTCACTTTTGAAATTCTCATATAATTCTTTCTTCAAAAAATCTTTTCCTATTTGCAATGTTTCAAAGTATTCCGCAAACTCTTCACTTGTGGAATTAATAAGTTTTTTCCTTTCCAAGTTTACATGATTGCATTCTATCAATCCTTTGCTCAAATAAATCTGCAGGCAGTCAATCATATAATTCAAAAAGCAATTCCACTCATCATTTGTCCACTCATCAAAAAACCGGTGTCCGAATTCATCAATAGGGCGGTGGGTTTTATTGTAATGATCGCTGAACTCAATTACAAATTGCCTATCCAAGGCCGAATCATCACTGCCGTCTATTGTGTAGTTGGTACTTATTATAATCTTTGGGGATTGATGAAAGGGGATTATAATCTCATTCTGGTTTTTCTTCTCAACGGTTATATCGTCGGTGATAATTGAAAACAGTTTGTCAAAGTTAAATCTCTTGGCCACATCATTAAATTCTATTATCGCCGTATCAAGTGTAACGGATTGAAAACTGAAGCTCTTTGCAAAATTAAAATTCCTCCCGTCCAGCCTAATAGTCTTTCTAATTTTACCTATTGCCTGGGCAACTAATCCTTTGCCGCTTCTACCGGACGCGCCGTCACTCAGCTTCTCATCTAAAAATATAACTGCTTTAGCGTTTGTTGAGTCCTTGTAATTATGAAGTAAATATCCAATCGAGCTTCTTAAAGATAAAATTCTATTTTCATCATTCTTGCATATGTTGTCTACAAATTTCTCAAATTCAGATTGCCTCTTTTCTATCGTAAGTCTTTTATGAATTACCTGTCTATCCCAGATATATCCCTCTAGCTCCTCATACCTTCTGGCTTGTACCTTTGAGCTTGTAATTTCCACATAGCAGTTGCTGAAGAATAAAAATCCCTTCTCCTTAGTGTCGCGTAAAAATTCTAGATCTCTAGTTTCTAAAAATTCCAAGAAGGGCTGTACAAAATGCTGTGAGGCTCCATGAATTACAGCGTTTATTACTTTTGTTCTGGGTATCTCTTTGAAATATTTATTGTCCAGCTGCTTCAAGTAGCCAATCACAAAATCCTTGATATCAAAAATCTCAACTTCCTTTACAATGTTTTTGCTCACCTTCAGCAGTATGTATCCATGTTCAAGTTTCAGTTTACAAAATCCATTCTCCTCCAAAAATCTTTTGAAAAACTCCTTCGATATTTTTGTCTTATCATTCTCCTCATACCAGAATTTTACAAATGGCTTCTCCCATCCATATTTTTCGGCTATATGATATAGCGATCCCAAAGTAATTTTGCCGTTGTAATCCTTCTGCAGTCCGTCAAATTTCCGGTTAATCTCGAATTCGCTATCATGATAATTTGGGTTGCTTAAACTCAATTGCAAAAAATATTTTCTTCCTTCTTCTCCAATTGTTACTAAAGCAAAACCAATCTTGTACCATTCATCGTAACAGTTATTTAGTAAATTCATTCCTAAAAAATCAATCGCGCTTTCTAACTTTTCTTTATCAAAGCTTGCCGGCTCAAATGTCTTCTTTCCTACATTTAATATTTCTCTCTCTCTTTGCAAATCACAGTATTCTTCCAAACATTCCATCAATACATTTGCGTCAATTTCAGTAGGTGGTTTATTCGGCTCATCAAATAAAAAAGTATATCTGTTTCCGCTTGTGTGTTTTGAATAGGGGAGTACAGTCTGAGAATTTTTCCACCGCAGTTCAATATGCTCGCATAAATTATTTTCGTTCATGTATAATCTGTACACGCTTTTGGGACCGTTTAATCTCTCATGCAGCTTTTCACTTTCACTAACTTTTATCCATATATGATATCCCGACCCGCTTCCGCTTTTAACTGTCCAAGCATATTTTTCTCCAAGACCTAACCTTTTAATAAACAATTCTACTACACCCTTTCTTTCACTTCCTTCAATAGGGTCTATGACCCCGTCGAAGTCAATATTTCTCAAATCATTTATTCCGCATATCCCTCCAATACCGGTTATTGTTGGATTCCATCCAAGACCGATAACTTCTTTTTCCGTTTGCTCAATTATCTGCCAGTTCTCCCAGGCTTTTGTTGGTTTCTTTCCAATTAATGGAATAACATTGAACCCGAATACTTTATTGTAAATTGTAGCCATTTCAAGTAGTTGCATTTTCTCAACTCCCATAAAAAATGACGAAATAGCGTAGGTTTAGGGCACTTTTTTCGTTTATAGGTCCCGATCTTATGCTTACCCATATAAAACCATTACTCATAAAAAATAACCCCCTCACAATCGGTTTTCCCGTTTTTCCCGGTTATGCTTTTTAATACTTTTCGTGCAATGTCCGGTCGTTTAAACTCGCAGTTGAAAATCCATAAATCACAATTCAGTCCATAAGTAACCAATGTAAAATTCTTTCTTCTTTTCAAAATATCGGCAATAGCCTTTTCATCGGTTTGTATTTTATAATGCTTCTGCCCATATTCCTCTTTCCATAAGTAGGTCATTTTAATTCTCCGCTATCAATTCTAAAAATCTTTGCTTGCAATTTTTCTTGTCTCTCGCTTCTAGGCCCTAGCCTCATATCCATTTTACTTTTTTTAGTAGGGGAAGGGTAAGGATTGCCCTCAATTGGAAGAATATTTTCTTCCTCCTCACCTCTAGCCCCTAACTTTTCAACTGCCTCGCGAAGCGAGTTCATATTTAAATGGCTATAAATTTCAGTAGTAGAAATTGATGCATGCCCCAGCAGTTCTTTTATTATATAAAGTGAAACTCCTTTCTGTGCTAGATTTGAAGCGAATGAATGTCTTAGCGAATGGAAGTGAACCGATTTATTTGCACCTGCTTTTATGCACGCGCATTTAAATCTCTTAGAAAAGTAATCCTTTGAATATTTCTTTCTGTCACTCTTACTAAAAACATATTCTTCTATCTTGATGAGCCTGTCTGAATTTTTTATAGTATTAATAGTCGAAGCAATTCCATTATTTAACAAACTCTTCTTACAATTTTTCTTTTCCGGTCTTCGGTCTGCCATATCCAAACTTTCAGTTTTTTCTATTAATATTCTTTCTGCTTCATCACATATCGGTATAAATCTTTGTTCTTTTCCTTTAGTAACAAATTGTTCATCCCCAACTGTAATAACCTTATTCAGCAAATCAACATTCTTCCATTTTAGATTTACTAACTCATCTATTCTCATTCCTGTATAAAATGCAAACCATACAACATCTTTAACATTTTTATTCTTTATCTGATTACTGATAGCTGAAAGCTGATTGCTGTCCAGAAATACCGGCACAATTTTTTGTTTCTTCGGAAGTTTTATTTTGTTAAAATAATTTTCATTTACATATCCCCATTCTTTTGCTTTATTAAATGCGGCTTTCAAATTCTTAAAGTAAACCGAATAACCCTTCTTAACTTTTTGCTGAAGGTAAATCATAAAATATTCTACATCTTTTAGTGTTATGGCTTCAACAGATTTCTTTATTCCCGGCTTACCATCTTTTATTGTAAAATATTCTATCAAGTGATTGAATGAAAGTTTTATGCTTCTTAAATATGAACTCGATCGGCTTGCTTGAATAACATTTTTATACTCTTCAATAAGTACCCGCAGCGTAACTATTTCTTTCGGTTCATTTCTCTGCATCATCGTCATCAGCATTTTCATCTTTTCAATATCACTTGCATTAATATTCTTTAGAAGCTCTTCCATTTTAATCACCAATAAAAAATGACTAATGGTTTACAATCTTTTATTTAGCGCTCTTTCTTTTTCTTTTATGCTCTTAAGCGGAAATTCAATCACCAATTCCTCTTCTTTTATTTTCCGGTCTCCCGCCTCCAGTCTTCTGTCTCCAATATCTTTTATCTCCATCTCAATCTGATGCGGATCCTTCACGTCACTTTTCACTTCATCCCGGCCTGGCCAAATAGACTCTTCGTTCTTGGTTATCCACCTGTCCAGCTCTCTCTTAAAAAAGTAAATCAGTTTTCCTGCCGGTTTGTAAAAGGGAATTAGTTTGTGCGAGGTAAGTCTGTATAGGTTTGCTTGCGATACCTTTAGGTATTCTGCCGCTTCGTTTAATGTGAGGGGATTTTCTGTCTTCTCTTCTAAAAGAGTTTTTATTTCCGAAAGTTTTCGCCGGATTTCATAATCTTCCATTTTATGCTATCCTTAAATTTTCCGGATAGCAATAAAATAAAAATTTTATTTAGGAGGGGCTATATAGGCTATATAGCCTATATAGCTTGTATAACTTCTATAACTTTTACATAAAAGTATACAATAATAGTAATGTCTTCAATTTTCGCAAATATTCAATTATTTCTTCCAGCTCCTCATATTGCCCTTTAAATGATTTTGCGCAAAATATCTTTACAAAATTTACAAGCTTCTTAATATTAAATGGCTTGCATCCTTTTCTGATCTTATTATTATCTGCGTTATACTTCATTTCCAGCGGCACTTTTGTAGGCCTCTCTTCATAAAACATTTGCGTTATTTGTTTTACTTCTGTATCACCGGAAATTATTAGTGCCTCTATTGCAGATTCGAATATTCTTACAACATCGCTCAAGCTCGATACAATTTTTAACTTATATAAGTCTATCTGTTTCTCTTTCGTATCAGAAGTATTACAATACAATTTAATTCTCTTATTATATTCAAAACTAAGTTCCTTAATAAGCTTTAACACATTCACTAAAAATGCATCATAATCATTTCGTTGGTCTTCTACATAAATAAATATCGTTTCACTAATCATATCTAAATCGTTCATCTCCACTATATCCAAAAATCTTTGTATCAATCCCGGCATTATTTTATTAATTGAATCTCTCTTAATTATCCCCATGTCGTAATAAAGCTTAAATTCCTCAAATTTTTGACATTCTTGTATTATTCTCTTTAAGTAATTGGTTTGTTTATATCCCTCTTCAAATTCGTTGCAGTTATGTATTATTATTTCAAAAAGAATTTGAAAGTCGTTAATAACTTCAAATGGAAGACGCATAGCTGACCCCTAATAATTATTTACTAGTATCACTTATTGATTCTGTAAAAAATTACAAGGGCACCTTTTGGGTTTAGTACAAATTATTTTTCAATTCATTAATCATATCCAGCAATATTTTTTATCCCCGGCTAAGTAATAAAGATTCTTTACTGAATCTATATCGCATTCAACTGGGTCAAAACTTTCTAAATACTGTTTAAGAAGAGGGAATTGCATTGTTTGAGGAGAGGCATATACAGATCCATATTTAAGTAATGGATCATCGCATAGTAGAAGAGCACCTGTGTGGTCTTTATCGTTATAGAATGTTTTTAATACATCATAAAATTCCGAAGCCATTTCGGCAATTTCGTATCTTTCAAGAAGTGCATTCGGAAGAGTAATCTTGAACCAATTCATAGAACACCCCTATTCTTGTTTTTAGTTCACTTAAATATTAAGAAAATATATCTTTAAATTCAACAGAAAAATCATCCCTCCTTGCCTCTATCCATTTACCTCTTACGTTTTACGTTTCCACTACTTCTAGTAATTGTACGGTACCGCCCTAATTAATTTTTTAGTATTTTGACTAATATAGAGGACTGTCCTATCGCATTAAATCATATGATTAATGGAATTCCAGTAGGTTATCGAAAATCTCTTTGACTCCGTTGTCAATTACTTAACGAGATTGCTAGCTGGGTTGTGAGCATAGGAGAGAGTTTTAGTTTTAGAATCGGTCATACTAAAAGATGCGGTAATTAAGACTGTTGCAGTTGGGTTGAATAATTATAAAAGTATCATTAAATGATATCGGTAGATAATTAAATTGAATTATTATTCGTTAGTAAAATAGATACGTACATTTTGCCAATTTTACTTTTGGTATCAACATAAATAAAAAGAAGCTACTGTACTTTTTATGTTTACTATTTATGTCTACCTAATAAAATTTATTACAAGGTTCCTATTAGTTATATTTATTTTTGTAAAAACAGTATTTATTAATTTGTAATTATTGCTAAATCATCAATAAACTTGTATATGCCTTTTAATTCAAAATCATAACTTAACGTTGGAACTATGTCCTCACAAAAACTTACCCTCTCTAAATTGTATAATTTACTTCTATCTGCTTGCGACGATCTTCGTGGTAATATGGAGGCAAGCGAATACAAGGAATATGTATTTGGTATGCTCTTCCTTAAACGTGCCAGCGATCTTTTCGATCAGCGTCGCTCGGAATTAAGAAAAGAACTCGAAGACAAACATGTTAATGAAGTGGATATTGTTGCGGCACTTAACGATCCCGATAATTATTCAGGCAAATATTTCTTTGTTCCTAAACAAGCTCGTTGGAATGAAGGCTGGGAAGAGGAGAAAAAAGATGATAAAGGAAACACCGAACTAATTAAACATCCTGCATTAAAGCATGTTAAAACCAATGTTGGAACAGAATTGAATAAAGCCTTATCCGCCATCGAAGAAGCTAACCTTGATGCACTCGAAGATGTGCTTAGCGGAATTAACTTCAATAAAAAAATAGGGCAGCGTACTCTTGAAGATGATACACTTTCTAACTTTATTCAAAACTTCGAAAAAATTCCTCTCAAAGATGAAGATTTCGAATTCCCCGATTTGCTAGGTTCTACATACGAATGGTTAATAAAATATTTTGCTGATTCTGCCGGTAAAAAAGCTGGCGAATTTTACACTCCTTCCGAAGTTGTTAGAATATGCGTCGAAGTATGCGATCCTTCCGAAGGTATGAGCGTTTACGATCCTACTGTTGGCTCTGGCGGTATGTTAATTCAAGCGCGCGATTATATCCGGGAACATGGTGGAGATCCGCGCGAAGTTGCTCTTTATGGTCAAGAAAAAATTGGTACCACTTGGTCCATCTGTAAAATGAATATGCTTCTTCATGGAATTTCTCATGCCGATATTCGCCAAGAAGATACTATAAGAAAACCTCAGCATCGCGACGATAATAACGAATTGAAAAGATATGACCGTGTTTTAGCCAATCCTCCATTTAGTCAAAATTATATTAAGAAAGATATCGAAGCTCCCGGTAGATTTGCCGTTTGGATGCCCGAAGGGGGTAAAAAAGCTGACCTTATGTTTGTTCAGCATATGCTCTCAGTTCTTAAAGCAGATGGAAGACTTGCTACCGTTATGCCCCATGGTGTCCTTTTCCGCGGTGGAGAAGAAGCCGAAGCTCGTAAATACTTTATTCAAAAAGGCTATTTAGAAGCTATCATCGGTTTACCAAGTAATCTTTTCTATGGCACTGGCATTCCTGCTTGCATTCTTGTTCTAAATAAAAAAGAATTTTCAGTTCGCAAACATTGTCTCTTCATTAATGCAGATCGTGAATATCGAGAAGGCAAGGCTCAAAACTTTTTACGCCCCGAAGATGTTGACAAAATTATTGAAGCTTACCGCAATGCTCTAGATATTCCATCTTACGCTCGTAAAGTGCCCTATTCCGAAATTGAAGCTGAAGATTATAATTGCAACATTCGCCGTTATGTAGATAATTCTCCTCCTCCGGAGCCGCATGATGTTAAGGCTCATCTTAATGGCGGAGTACCATTAGTAGAGATTGAATCTCTAAATCATTTTTGGAAAAATTATAGTGGACTAAAAGAAGATTGCTTTATCTATCGTGATGAAACTTATGCGGACTTTTCTCCAAACATTATAGATAAAAGAACTATCTCTGAATTTATCTCTAATCATTCTTCCCTTATTGAACGCCACAAAACCTTTATGAATGATCTTGATAATTGGTGGAACGAAAATCTTCCTATCGTGGAATCATTAGCTCCTGATGCTCAAAATCAATCCGAAAACTCCGGTAATGTTTATGCTATGCGTAGGGAATTATTACGCAGCATTGATCTTAAATTTTGTTCACAAGAATTACTGAATAAATTTCAAATTCGTGGTGCCTTCGCTAATTACATTAACATACTTAAAGCAGATTTTAAATCCATTGCCGCAAGCGGTTGGGGTCCGGAATTAATTCCCGATGAAGAAATTCTTCAAAGCCAATTCCCCCAAATACTCGAAGAATTAGATAACTCCTGTTTACGCCTTGCTGAACTGCAAGCGTTATTCTCTGCTGCCGATGAAGATGACTTTGAAGATACAGATGAAACGGGTGTACTTCCATCAGATAAAGTGAAAAGTTTGAAAGAGGAATTGAAAGAAGTAAATGCCCTGTGGAAGGAACAGTTAAAAAATCTTAAAAACATTGCAACCGATTTATTTACCGAAATTAAAACTGCGGGTAAATTACCTGCAGATGCTAAAAAAACATTTTATTGTACCGAAGGATTTGCTCAAAGCGAAGCTATATTTCAAAATGGTAATCGTATTATTGAACTTGCTCTCTCAGTCGATCATTCCTCAGATTATTCCGATAAAATAAAAGAGCTTATACAAAAAGGCTCCTTTGCAAAAGAGCGTTCAGATAGTATTCTCAATACTCTTTCAAAACATAAAGCTCTCGAAGATGAAGCTAAGGACTTGAAAGCAAAAATAAAAGCTACAGAAAATAAAAAGAGTGCACTTGTTGAAGAAGCTCGCGCAAAAATTAGTAACGATCAAGCGCGTGTAATTATTATAATCCGTTTAGGTAATGTTCTTAAAGATATTTACAATGCTTACCTACATAATTATCAGCGATCTTGCATTTTGGCAATTGAAAACCTTTGGAACAAATATGCAGTTACTGCAAAGCAAATTGAAAGTGATCGAAAAGATGCTACTGAAAAGTTAAAGACTTTTCTTGTGGAGTTAGGGTATGAATAGTTTATCTTATGAATGGAGCAATTCAACAGTAAGTGATTCAGCAAATCTTATTCACCGTAAACCAGTACCCTATAAAGGAACAAAACCATATGTAGCTACAGCTGATGTTCAAGGTTATAATATTATTCCTTCTGAATTAGTTAGCTATTTTAATCGACCATCTCGTGCCGATGTATTAGTTCAAGCTAACGATATTATTCAAGCAAAGATGAGGGGGACTAATAAAGCTGTTAAAATATCTCAAGATAATAGCGGATGGTTATTCTCTACTGGTTTTGCTTTGTTTAATCCCGAATTGGTTGGTAACTCATCTGATTTTTTCTACCACTTTATTCAGTCTGAATATTTTTTACATATGCGTGATTTATTTTCTGTTGGATCAACTCAGCAAGCAATCTCAGACAAAGACTTAAAAAAAATTAAAATCATATTTCCTTCAAATAAAAATGTTCAACAAAAAATTGCCGAAATCCTCTCAACCATAGATACCGCAATTGAAAAAACAGATTCTCTAATTAAAAAATATAAACATATTAAAACTGGCTTAATGCACAATCTCTTTACTCGTGGCGTTACTCCGGATGGCAAACTCCGCCCAACAAGGGAAGAAGCTCCTCATCTTTATAAAGAAACTAAAATTGGGTGGATACCGAAGGAATGGGATGATGAATGTTGGGGCTTTTTGACTATAAGTTGGGCAATGGGACCACGTTTTTCTGCTGATGAATATAATGAGTATGGAAATGTTGCAACATTGAGAACAACTGATTTAGATGATGATGGAACTATTAATTATAAAACTATGCCTATTGCTAAGCTTGAACTTGGTTTTTTGCGTAATCACATATTGCAAAAAAAAGATTTTGTAATTACAAGAAGTGGCACATGTGGTATTGCTGCAGTATTTGAAGGATTTAAGTTGCCTGTTTTGCCAGGTGCATTTTTAATCAGGTATCGATTTAAAGATACTCTAAATGAAAAATATATGAAATATTATGTCAATTCTGATTTTGGACAAAAACAAGTATTAAGAATTGCTGAGGGTGGTGTTCAAAAAAACTTACGTGGTACAGCTCTTTGCAAAATAAGGATTCCTCTACCAAACAAAGATGAACAGATTCTTTTTGTTCAACTAATTGAGCAAACGGAAAAACTAATTCATAATGAAATTCTTAAGTACAATAAATTACAATATCAAAAACTTGGCCTAATGAACGACTTATTAACTGGTAAACGAGAAGTAAAAATCGAAACAGAGGAAGCAGCTAATGACTGAGTATTCCTTAGTTGAAAAACCATTCTTAGATCAGCTTAATTCCGAAGGCTGGATAATTGTTGATCAAGGTACCGGCGTTCCGGAAGATCCAACTCTAAGCTTACGCCAAAATTTCCGTCAATGGATCTTGCCTACTGTTTTTAATAAATCCGTTAGTGCAATAAATAAAACAATTGATGAAAAAGAATGGTTAACTGTAAAACAGCTTCAAGACCTATTGGATCAACTACTCCGCCATCCTCAAAAAACTTTATTGGAAGCTAACGAATCTGTGCAAAGCCTCCTCTTCAAAACTCAAGTTGATAAAAATGAATTAACCAACGAAGTTGACCCGGTTGTTAAACTAATAGATTTTGATAATCCGGAAAAGAACCAGTTCCATGCTGTTAATCAATTCCGTATTGATACCCCCGGCTGTGTTAAAAAATTTATTATCCCGGATATTGTTCTTTTTATTAATGGAATTCCAATTGGAGTAGTTGAATGCAAAGTTGGCGGCCCAAATTGTGCAAATCCTATGTACGAAGCCTTCAAACAATTGCAGCGTTACTTAAACAAACGCATCGAAACTGCTCAAGCCGGATTAAAAGAAGGGGAGCCAAGATTATTCTATTCGAACTTACTATTAATTCGTACTACAGGAGCCGAAGCGGATTATGGCTCTATCACCTCCGGCCAGGAACATTTCTTTGCATGGAAAACTCTTTATCCGAAAGATGATAAAGATCTATCAACAATGAACCCTCAGCAAATGTTAATTGCCGGCTTGTTGAATAAATCAAACCTATTAAAAGTCCTGCGCACCTCTTCAGTATTTATGGATACAGATAGCGGTGTCCGTGTTAAAGTAGTTTGCCGTTATCAGCAGTTCCGTGCAGCAAATAAAATTATCGAAAGAATTAAAACCGGAAAAACATTATTAGAAAAAAGTGGAGTCATTTGGCATACTCAAGGTTCCGGCAAATCTTTAACAATAGTTTTTGTTGCGCGTATGATAAGAAGTTCTCTCGAACTTCAAGATTATAAAATAATTCTAATTAACGACCGAATCGATTTAGAAGAACAGCTTGGTCAAACTGCCTCTTTAATTGCCGGCAAAGTTAATGTAATAAACAGTACCTATGGCTTACGCCGTCACCTAAGTTCAGATAGTTCCGATATCAACATGGTTATGATTCACAAGTTTCAAGAACGGGAAGAGGTTCTACCTCTTAAAGTTGCCGAAGCTCTTGGCACTTATCAAAGTATGCCTAATGGAAAAACTTTTGGTGTAGTTAATAATTCCGATAGAATTATTCTTATGGTTGATGAAGCTCATCGCACTCAAAGTTCCGATCTTGGTAATAATCTCTTCGAAGCTTTTCCTAATGCAGTTCGCATTGCCTTTACAGGCACTCCTTTAATTACTGAACGTCATGGCGAAAAGAAAACACATAAGCGTTTCGGTGAATACATCGATACTTATAGATTGATGGACGCAGTAAACGACGGTGCTACTCTTCAAATTTTATATGAAGGTAAAACTGCAGATACTGCTTTATTTGAAAAAAGTAACTTCGATAAAAAGTTTGAAGACTTATTTAAAGATAGAACCGAAGAGGAATTATTAGCCATCAAAAAGAAGTATGGTGCTACTGGTGATATACTGGAAGCCGAAAATAGAATTGATGAAATTGCAAAAGATTTAGTTCATCATTACATAGAGCATATTCTACCAAATGGGTTTAAAGCCCAGGTTGTAGTCCATTCCAAACTTGCTGCTGTACGTTATCAAAAAGCAATCGAAAGTGCATTGTCTGAAAGAATTAGTGTCGAAGAAAAAAAAGATACGTTAGATCACAATCTTATTAGCAAACTAAAATTTCTTAAAGCTATTGTCGTTATCTCTTCAGATGGCACCAACGAAGCAGCTTATGTTACCAATGCACGCAAGCAGTCCAAAAGTATGGATGCTGTTCGTAACTTTTGTAAACCATTTGTTATGAATGATCCTGATAAAGAAAATACCGGCATTGCTTTTTTAATTGTCTGCGATATGCTTCTTACCGGATTTGATGCGCCTATTGAACAAGTTATGTATATCGATAAAAAACTTCGTGAACATACTTTGCTTCAAGCAATTGCCAGAACCAACAGAGTTTCAAAAGGTAAAAAGAGAGGCTACATTGTTGATTATATTGGTTTGGCTAATCACCTTACCGAAGCGCTAACAATCTATGCTGCTACAGATGAACAGCAGGAACTAACTGAGGGATTAAAAAATATTACTTCGGAACTTCCAATTCTCGAAGAAAGATTTCAAAGGTTGCTTTACTTATTTAAGTCAAATAATATCTCTTCAATAGAAGATTTTGCTACAGGCAAATTATCAAATGTTGAGCTTTCTGCTAAGGTTGTTAATAATGCTGTTATATTATTAAAAGATGAAAAGCTACGTTCCGATTTCGAAGTATTCTTTAAAAAATTCTTAATGAGTTTGGATATCATACTTCCTCATGAGTCTGCTAATCAATATCGTGTCCCTGCAAAACGCTTTGGTTATATTCTTAGCGTTACTAAAGAAAGATATAAAGATGATAGCCTAAATCTTGGTGATGCTGGCGGTAAAGTTAAAGCTCTCATTAACCAACACCTTATTAGCCTTGGCATAAATCCCAAAGTACCTCCAATAGAACTTACAGCTTTTGATTTTATTGAAAAGCTAAATAAGAATGCGGGTGGTAATGCACAAGCTAAAGCTAGCGAAATGGAACATGCCATTCGTAAACATTGCACTTTTCATAATCAAGAAGATCCCGCTTTCTACAATAACTTATCAGAAAAAGTTGAACACCTAATTGAAAAATATCAAGATGAATGGGAAATCCTTTCCGTTGAATTAGAAAAACTCCGTGTAGTTGCTTTAGAAGGCCGAAAGGTTGGAGCTGAAGGCATGAGCAAAGAGGCAACGGCTTTTTACGAATATGTAAAGAATATTGCTTTTGATGGCACTGATGTTCCAATTGATGCAAAAGAAAAAATGAAAATATTGTTTGAAAGTATAGTCAATACTCTCAAAAATTCAATTGGCAGTATAGATTTTTGGAAAAATCACGACAAACAAAAAAGAGTAAGAAGCGAAATTAAGACTGCTCTTGTATTAACAGAGATACCCGAGTTAAAAGACAATAGAGAAAAAATTGCAGTTGAAATAATGAAATTGGCTAAGAACCGGCACGATGCGTTATTGGAGAATGTAGAATGACAAAAAGAAAAATTAAAGATATAGAATATTTCTTGCTTCCGGGTACAGAAAGAAAAACAACTGATATAGTAATCGAACGTGATGGAAAAATAACCGTTCATCCTCCAAAATCTTTTAAACCGGAACAAGCCGATACTGTAGTATTAAGAAAAAGAATGTGGATTTATAAAAACCTGGCTGAATGGAAAGATCTTAATGCTACACGTGTAATTCGTCAATGGGTTAACGGAGAATCTTTTTTATATCTTGGACGCAGCTTTCGCTTAAAACTTATTAGCAGACAAAAAGAAAATCTAAAAATAAAAGATGGCCAATTCTATCTAAAACGGGAAGTTATTGATAAGGGTGGTGAAAAAGCAGCTCGTCAAATTTTTGAAGAATATTACACCGAAAAAGCACAAAAGCGATTTGAAGATAAAGTAAAATACTTTGCACCAAAAGTTGGCGTAACTCCCTCTAAAATAACAGTTGGTAATATTGGTTTTAAATGGGGTAGCTGTAACAAGAGTGGCAAACTAGCTTTCCATTGGAAATCGATTATGGCCAAACCTTCTGTTATCGATTACATCGTTGTTCACGAACTCTGCCATATGCTTCATCGTGATCATACTAATGCATTTTGGAACGAAGTTGATAAAGTAATGCCAAATTATTTAGATAAAGTTGAATGGCTTAAAAAAAACGGCGCGGGCATGGATTTGTAATTAAATTCTGTTTTTCATCCTCTCCACTTTGTAATTCTCTTTTCACATTCTTCTTTTGGTAAGCGTGTATTTATTGTAGTTAGTTTCTCTAAACTTTCTGCTAATAATTTTCTTTCTCTTATTATTCCTTTCTCTATTTCATCAAACACCCATAATATACCCTTTACATCAAGATTCTTTTGCTCTGCAAATGTTCTAAAAGTTTTATCCCCTGTAAGTATTGAAGCATTATTTTTTATTGCAAAAAAGAATACACTAAAATCCTCTAAAGATAATGCCGGTTTCTTCCTATGCATATTTGTAATTTCATCTAATTCTTTTTCATCTGCACTATTAACTTCAATTTTACTCTCTGTTATTTTTTCTTCAATTATTTTTAATTGACTGTCATTAAGTTCTAGTAATACAAAATCTGTTGTCTGTATCTCATAGGGCAATTCCAAAAATGCATCCAGTAAATCAACACATATAAGATCAATAAATATATTTGTATCACTAATTACAATTTTCATAACAGTACTTGCATTTCCCCCTGTAGCTCTGCTACAGTTTTATTTGCAAGACTTGCTGCTTTACTTATACTTATTATCTCTTCGGTTATTGCTCTATATATTAAATTATCCCTTCTTATAGGTCTTTCATCACTATTATAAGTCCCTAGTTCATATCTTTCCCAGCCAATGCTCCTTACTTTTATGCAAAAACCGGTAAACTTCGATTCACTAATTATTCCTAAGTCTTTAGCCCTTCTTACTAATCCTTGTATCGAAATTCCATATTCCTCTTTTAAATGAATTAATTCGTTAAAAGTTATCTGGTTTCTTCTTTCTCCTAATTCATAAAGCATAACTTCTTTAGGTATTAAAAAAGCTCCAGCAAATCTAAAACAATAATTCTCCTTTTCTTTCTCAGTTAAATTATCAGATAATTCCAACAACAAATGTCCTAATTCATGTGCAATGGTTAATCTTTTCCTTACAATATCTTTCATGTTTTCATTTACAACAATTACTGGCGTATTTCCGCTATATCCTGCTAAACCGTCAAACTCATCTTTCGCGGCTATTTGAACAACTCTAATTTCTTTTTCTTCTATAGTTTCTATTAAGTTTTTAATTGGATTAGAGCCTAATTCCCACTCATCTCTTAAATGCTCTGCGGCCCGTTCTAAATCTTCTATTCCCCTTATCTTAAATCCTTTCAATGGATTAATGAACTTTGATTTTAGTCTCAACAATTCTTCTAATTCTAAATATCGCTCAAGCATATCCTTCGATTTCTCTTCTATCATGCCTTTGTCTTGCATACTTAATTTCGCTTTTTTTCTATACTCAAACTTTTGCATTTCTACATTAGATTCTTTTATAAAAAAATCTGGCTTTACTTTAAGTTCTTTCGATAATCTAACAAGTATTTTACTATCTGGCTTCCTTTTACCATTTTCATAATTACTTAACGATTGCTTAGATACATCTCCCAATCTTTTTTCTAATTGAGTTAAAGATAAGCCAGCCATTTTTCTAGCTGCTTTTAATCTCTCGCCAAACATATATTAAACCCTTTTATTACTGTTGACAATATGGTAAAATATACTCTTATTGTCAACAGCATAATATCAACCCCATTTGCTTTTTATAATCTTCTTTTTATTAAAGTTATCAACTTCTAATCTTATTACATATTAATAAGTCTATTATTCTATTCTTTTTTTATACATACACTAATTTTAACACAATTCTATTTAGCTGCCAATTTCTAACTGCACCTTTATTAACATCATAAAGACACTTTCAGTAAAATCTTAAAAATACTTTCATTAAAATCATAATAGCACCTTCATTGATAAATCTAATATTTGCGAACGGCTCACGCATAAATTTTGTCTGTCACATTTCTTCCTACCAATAAATCCGCCAGTTACAAAATTTCCGCCTTCGCCTTCCTTGTTTCTTTCGTACCCTCAATATTACAAAACCGTTGAATCTCGTAAATCTTGACGTGGCTTTAGCCACGCTCAGTCATGCGGTTTGCTGTCACACTTTTTGTTAATCTTATTTTTGATCTCAATTCTTGCGTTTACCAATTATACTTAACCGTTGAATATCGGCAATCAAATGTGACAACGTCACACAAAAAGATGCGCCATAATCAAACCGCACGCCTTCGCTTCCCATGCTTTTTTCTTTAACCCCCAATCCTTCAAAACCGTTGAATCCATGTAATTCAAAAGTGGCTAGCCACAATTTAGCCGCCGCCGTTTCAATTTAAGCCGATAAAGGAATCCGGCCGTCAAGGGTATACAAGCGGTTTTTGCTTCGGTTTTTTCTATTCTCCGCCAAAGGCGGATCATTAAAAACAGCAAAAACCGCCCTTGAACTGCCACCTTTACGGCTTTTTCGGCGCTTCGCGCCCACTGTTCTTCTAGGGCGGCTAAAACATGTATCTTTTTTTTAGGCGTAAAGGGCATTAGTCATGTATCCAAAAGCAAAAATGTTACAAAACAAGTTGGTTAACGGCTGGCATATTCATCTGGTCTCATTCAAAAACAAATTCTCGGTTAATCTCTTCGCTCCAAACGGTCATTTGTCATCCGCTCACTTTCAAACATACCCGCAAGCTTTAGCATTCTTCAACTTTGCTTGCAAAAAGCTGGGTAAGGGTAAAGGCAGTAATTCACAATTAAATCTTTTTCAATAATTAAAGGTGGTGCTATGCAAACATATTATCTAAACAAACAGCAAAAACAAATTCTTCTAAATGCTCATTCTTTTCTAGTCCGTTCCGGTTCCTTTCATCTTGGTAATTCTGTCTTAAAAATAATCCGTCAAGGGTTTATAAAAGATGCAATTACATTCTATACTGTCCGGGCATTACTCTATTCAATCATTCCAACTTTTCAAGTAGAAAAATTATTTACAATAACCAAAGAGGTAAAAAAATGAAACAGTCAGAAAAAGACATATTTCGTCAGCAAAAGAAAGAGAAAATAATCTCTATCAGAAAAAAACTTTCCGAAATGCCGGAAGAACAAAGAAGCGCTCTTGCTGAAAAATTTGGAATCGTTACGGTTGAAGGGCATCCTTTAACGGCTCATAATCAATGCTTCTTAGTTGCTCAAAGTGAAATCAATTTTACAATCGTTGGAGGTTATCAGCAATGGAAGAAAGCGGGCCGTATTGTTCGAAAGGGAGAGCATGGTTTTTACATATTCGTTCCATCGAAACAAAAAGATGATCCTCCGGATAACTCAGAAATTCAGATAGAAGATGATGTTCGATTTTACACAGCTGTTGTTTTCGATATCTCTCAAACAGAATTGCTTTCTGAAATAACAGTAAATGAAAATGGAGAGCTTCAAAATGTCAACTGAAGAAAAATATCGTGAGCTATTAGATGTTTGGGAGTGCTTGGATTTTATTCAGTTAAATAACAAAATCTCCCAAAATCTTTCAAACGCATTCGAGGAAGTCAAAGACTTCCTCAGCTTAAAAATTGATGAGCTTGAAAAAGCGATTCAAGATCAAGAAGAATATTCCAATATTGATTTAATAATAGATAAAATAAAAGGGAGTTAAAACCATGAGACTAACAGAATTTGCCTCGTCATTAGTGAGCAAAAATCACTATATCAAAGCTTCTTTCGGCGGATTTCAAGGAGCCGGAAAAAGCAGAACAGCAACAGAATTTATTATTGGCGCCTATAAAGATTTAGGCTGCACAAAACCTATTCTAATTATCGACAACGAAAAAGGTTCTCGCTTCTTAATTCCAATATTCAAAAAAGCGGGAATCGAAGCAATTGCAAAAGACACAACCAACTTAGCGGATATAATTCAGTCTTTTGAATTCATGCAAAAAGGTGAAATAGATTTCCTCTTTGTAGATTCATTAACAAAAGTCTATTACAAATTTGTAAAGGATTATAAACTAAAAAACCACAAATCTTTTATGACTCTTCAGGATTGGGGTAAAATTCTTCCGGCTTGGCAAGAGGAATTCTCAGATCGCTTTGTTAATGCGGAGGGGAATATTGTTTTCACCGGTCGTGGAGGATTTGAGTATAACAAAGAAGATGATACAAAAGATGAAGAGGGGAATGTAATTGAAAAAGGTACTTTTGTTAAATCCGGTTTCAAGATGAAGATTGCCGGAGAGACTCCATATGAAACAGATCTTAATGTATGGATGCAGCTTGAAAAAGATATTACCAAGGAAGGCAAGCCGAAACAATTGAACGTTGCTTATGTCCTCAAAGATAGAAGCGATACAATAAACGGCAGAATTTTCGAGATGCCCAAATACAAATCTTTCAAACCAATTATCAATTTTATTCTAGGTTTACCTGTTGGAGAAGTTGCTCAAGAATCTTATTATGAAAACTTAACTCCGGGTAGTGATAAGGATTTTTACGAGCGTCAGCTTAACCGTAAAATAGAAGTGGAAAAGATTGAAGCACTTTTCGAACTCAACAATTTGGGCGCTCCCCGTTCGGCAGACGAGAAGAAGTTAAAAGCATTGATTATTCAAAAAATATTCGGAACCACCAGCAAAACAGAAATTGAGAGAATTGATTATAAGCTTTTGGCTCACTTAAGGGAAGAACTTGAAAAGTTATTCTCATTCATAAAAGAACGTGAAGATAAACTTGAATCGGTTGAAACTTACAATCAAGGTAAAGCTGCTTAATTATTATCAATAGGGACTGAATAATTTTCAGTCCCTCTAAAAACATTCTAATCCTTCGATTTTCCTCCTTCAAACGTGACGGAGTAACCTAGTCATGCGGCTTGAAATCATAGTTTTTATCTCTTTTTCGACGAATTCGTTTATTAATCGTTATTATTTATTCAGATTGAATATTGTGGAGGCACACCTCTCTCAATTATTCATAATTAAAAATTTCTAGTAATACTACTGATGCGCGGCATAATAGGCATTTACTAAATTACACATGATCTTAGTAATTCTTTGGAATTTGTATAGTGAATGATATTACGCAATAAAGTGTGAGCTTATTTAATAAACTTAAAAAAAGCCGGTTGACATTAAACTAAATATGTATCAGTCACTTGGGATTATTAGTAGTTATACAACAAATAGAGAATGTTATGAAAGAGTTCAAAGAGAAGGTTGGACAATTAAGAAGTTCTTGGAAAGCAATTCATAAAGCAATGAGTCTCGCTCCAGAAGCTTGGAAACCATATCTAAGATTTACTTCCCCAGATGAAGTAAAAGAAGTTATTTCATCAATTGAATTATTATTGGATCGCTCAAAGGCTCTACCTGGTTTTAAGCCGACATACCGTGTTGCAAAAGGTTTTGCAATTACTGCACTTGAAAACGCTTTATCTTCTGCAAAGAATTTGGAAAATTCTCAATGGGCAAACTTCCCAACATTTTTAACTTCTTTGAATCAAGTGCTCGCTGCTTTTCATACGATGTTTTTATACTCGGATAAGGATGAGACAAGAGATTTGGTTCAAGAACTTGGCGGAAAACTTATTGAAAGTCTCTCATTGTTAGATACTGCTCAAAAAGAGTTGGCAAATAAGAAAAACATACTTGATACTACACAAAAAGATCTGGATAAGGCTATTGGACAAGCTGAGGAAATTGAAATTTGTGAAAAAGAAGCCAAAGAACAACTTGAAACAATTACCACAACTAAAAATGAGGCGCAAAAAATATTAGATACTGTAAAAGCAAATAATGATGCATTACAAAAACTAACTGAGTCTCTAGAAGAGGAATTAAATAAAAATAAATTATTGCAAGAAAATTTAGAAAATCAGAGAAGTGAATTAAGGCGATTGCAAGTTGATTGTAGAGAACAAAAAGATTTGATTACTAATTTATTACCTGATGCAGCAAGTGCTGGGCTTGCGGCTTCTTTTGCAAGCCGTGTTAAGCAATTAGAAAAATCTAAATGGTTTTGGATGTGGGGTTTTATTGTAAGTATTATAGGTTTAATTGTTGTTGGATATTTTATTTATACGCGATTACAATTGCCTTATTCTGATTATTGGCAAATAGTTTTACAAAAAATTCCATTTACTGCACCCTTTATTTGGCTTGGATGGTTTAGCGCGATCCAATATGGAAATACTATTAGAGTTCAAGAAGACTATTCGTTTAAAGAAGCTACTTCCAAGGCATTTGTTGGTTATAAAGATCATATGGAACACTTGTCTGATATAAATATTGAGGACACAAAATCAGCCATGAAAATATTAGCTACAAAAACAATAGACATACTCTCAAGAGAACCTTTACGCATATATCAAAAAGCTGAACACGATGCAACTCCATTCAAATCCATTTTTAATAAGACTAATAAAGTAAATCAAAGTGAAAAAGCGGAATCGTAATGTTGTATAACATCTTTAATAAGTACAAAGTCAAGAGGATATAATAATTCATGACCGATCCGTAAAAGCGGATAGTAGAAACGTTCTTTGAAAAACTGAGTATCGACCAACTTCGACTACAATCTTATGCCGAAAATATCTGTGAGATCAACGACAACCAAACCTCTTTTGGGACTTGCTATCAAAGATTTAATTTGATAGTTGTTCTATAATTAATAGAACTATTCCAGATATAACAAAGGCATGCGTGTTGTTACCCAATCCAGCGCAAGGATTATGCATAGCTAATCAGTTATACGTACGGGTTTACAACACGCGGCCATTGAAAAGATTTTCTTTCAATTAAATCTTTGCCTTTAAATTTGTTGTTGAAATCGGATTTATATTTTAAAACATGATAAACTATTTCAGCTATCTCTTTAGCAATTATGGTTCTTGCAATATTCTTATTCTTCTTTCTAATTAAAGAATTATGGTAGTTACGAATAATTGGATAATAATGACAAGCATGTATTGCGGCATCGGAGAAAGCTACTTTAAGATAGCGATTACCATCTTTTGAAGAACGTTGTTTTGATTTCCCTCCAGAGTTGCGTGCAGCAGGAACGAGGCGACAGTAAGAGAAGAAATTTTTAACATCATCAAAGCGATTAATATCATCGACTTCGAGGAGAATTGTGAAAGCATTCATTTTACCAATGCCTGGAATCCAGAGAAGCCGTTGAATATCGTCGTTAGGAATTAAAAAAGGATAAAGTTGTTTTTCGAGATCAAGCATTTGTTCTTTAAGTAATGCTTCAACTTCAGTAAGCTGCTCAAATTGGAAACGAGGAATAGAATCAAGCTGAACTGGAGAATCAAGATTATATTTAGCAAGAAGCAGATGCATAGAGTTTGTAACAGAAGTATGACGCTGAACAATCTTTAATCGAGCTCTAAGAGCGTCACGAAGCAAACGCTTATCGTTAGAGATTTTATGGGCAGAGGGAATGTAATCCATACGGAGAAGCTGAGCCAGAGTATGAGAATCAACTTTGTCTGTTTTAACTTTAGCATAAGCAATTGCTTTGACATATTTAGCATGGGCAAGTACAAGTGGAATATTAAGAGAAGAAAGAAGATCGTTAAGCCAATACCAGGTCATAGTTGACTCAACAGTAGTAATATTTTCTTTACCGAGATCGGAGAAATACTGAATGAAATTATGATTAACATTTTTTATATCAGCTTCTTTGATGATTTTGCCAGAAGAATCAACAGTTGTTAGATAAGAAGTGAACTTGTGAAGATCGATGCCAGTGTAGTACATAGATACCTCCAAATTAATTTTTGTTGGTGAAACATTAACATAATTTTTACTTATTGGAAATATCAAGCGTCTCAAGCGGAACGCTGTAGTAGGTCGTAGTATTTGCAGTTTATAATTTTTGTACAAGTTGAAGAAAGGAAGTAAAAAAAACATAAACAATAAGTCGTTGTATTTGTAGCGGAATCAATGTGGCGTCCGCTTAAACGCAACTACGTTCTATTTTACAAAACAGTGAGAGTAATACTTGAAAAAACCACCAAATCTGACAAATGAACAAAAAGAAAAACTAAATCGCCTTGAACCTGCTTTGAGAGATGCCGCAAAGAAGGGAGACTTTAATTCTGCCAAAAAAATTGCTCAAGACATCCAGAATATTTTAAGACCAACTGGACACGAAACAAGATTGATGCAAGCTAAGAATTGGTTATTCGAAGCGGCATTAGAAGCCGGCGAAATTGATATAGCTATTTCTGGTTTTATCGGTGTTCGCAAAAAAGTATTTAATAATACTCGGGTTTATTTGGAAGCCACCGCGCTTTTGGCTGTTTGTTTATTAAGAAGAGGTGAAATTGATAAAGCAGAACCTCTTATGTCATATGTATTACGAAATGAATCTGTTATTAAATCGGAAAGAAGACGAAGACAATTTCGCTTAAATGTAATTCAAAGGTTTGAGGAAGAGGCAACCATTGCTTCATTCCGAGGAAAGTATTCTGAAAAAATGAATGCTGAAGAATTGCAAAATGAAGCTGGTAAACTTGTGCAGTGCCAAAATGAGGATGAAATGTTTACTGTTCTTGGAAAAGCCTCTCCTCCAGAAACAAAGATGCTGATTCTAAGAATAGAGGAATTCGCTCGTAAACAATTACCTAAGGCGGAAATAAAATATCTAGCTGATCCTAGAGAAAGAATGAATGACGAACAAGTTGGAAGAACAGTTTTTTCTTCTGTTAAACGAGTTATGTATCGCTCTTTATGTGATCCCAATAGTGATATATACAAGATGTGGTTCACTAATGGTCTTAGCGCAGCACTAAACAAATTCTGTCTTGGAAGTATAATCATTTCGGTGTTAGGTGGGCTTGGCATTGGAATAAAAGCAGTTGCTATTCCAGTTGCAGCCCTTATTATCAAATTCGGTATTGAAGTTTATTGTGAAAGATTCAAGCCAGAAGGTATTATGATTGAAAGGTAAAATATAACAAGCCGCTCCCCGACATGTTGGGAAGTGCAACACGAAGGTCCCGATTAGGCCGGGGAAAATGTTTTTCAGTGAGGTATCCCCGTATTCAATAATGATCGTCGGGACAAGTTTTGTGTAATTATAAAGTTGTGTTTACAAAGTTAGCCTGCATACCGGCAGGCAGGTTACTCTTAAAGGTAGATTATTCTGAAAAATATTTTTAATAATTAAAAAGTTATTGCAGTTAATTGGCATTCTTGTTCTGGGAAGTTAGTTAGAGATAACGTTGTTATGCTTAAAATCATTATTTAACCATTAGCTGAGAAATCTAATTTATTCTTTAGTACAAATAGAACATTTAAAAAGTCATCCACCTTTGGTTTTGGCTTTCAATATTTATTTTAAGCAATATGACTAGCCCCCTTCTTATTTATTAAGTAGTAGGCGGCCTAAATTTATAACAGTAAAATTCAAATAGCATCTTATAAATTGGAGTATTTAAATGGCAAGTGGAATAACACACATATTGTTAATGAAAAATCTTCAAGCTTTATTACCTGATGGAGAACTTAAAAGAGTAATCCAATCTGGCAGAGACTTTCTTCAAATTGGCGCAGTCGCACCAGATCTTCCTTATGCAAGTATTGCAGACAATGATTTCTTTTTAACAACAAAGAGTGAACTGGCAGATAAGTTTCATTACGAAAAAACTAATGCACTAATTCTCAGGTCCTTCCAAGAAATCAAAAAAATGAATGAACCGAATAAATCCAGAGAGAAACGTTTCTTATTCTCATTTTTCTTAGGTTATGCCGCACACATAGTAGCTGATGGTATAATTCATCCATTTGTAAGAGATAAGGTTGGAGATTATTCTCAAAATCAAACAGATCACCGTGTGCTTGAAATGCAACTCGATGTTTTATTTTATCATCACTTAACAATGAAAAGTAATGCGCCAATAAATCTAAATTACTCGAATATTCACAATGAGTTAGTAAACTTCGACAGAAGTTTTTATAGAGAAGTGGATATAGTTTTGGATGTCTTTAGCAAACTTATAAAAGAAGTATATGGAATAGTTTGCTCACCAAATGAAATTAATGGATGGGTTAATGGATTACACAGAATGTTTTCTATTGCCGAGGGTGATCATCCTAAGATATATAGAGTAGTTGGGTTTATTAACAATTTTTTATTTTCAAATTATGAAGACTTGCTGGAAAAACACAAAGAAATATTAACCCTAACAACGCCTAAAGACAGAGATTACAATTTCTTAAGAAAACCCCAAATTCACTTCTTTGATGATTGCCTTCCAAAGTTCTACGAGGTTTTTATTCCTCTTGCTAATAAATGCTATGATTATATATATAAGGATAAGGAAGCTTTGACTCAACTCGATATTCCACCAATAGATTTAGATACTGGTAGAGATTTGGCGTTTCATAATAATTTAGAACTGACACCTAAGCTTTGGAGTATAGCATGAAAAAAACGCTACTTTTGATTATTGTATTAATACTTAGCGGATGTTCCGGTACATCCAATATTGAAAAGAAGATAACTCAAGAATTTTTAAGTGATTTAGCATCTGAGAATAATAGACTTGAGGCTGATTTGTATTTGGATGTGTTTAATGGAGATTTATCCTCTCTTACATACGACTATTATTTAACATATATAACAAAAAAAGAAGCACCATCTGCAAAAGGGTTTTCAACTATAGTAAAATCGGCAGATTATCATTTCTTTAAAGCGCAGAAGGAGAAGTTCATACTCGCGTTACTATATAATAATGAAAGCATTATGATCTGCGATGACTCACATACGGCTTTTGTGGATTCTTTTTCCATTGTAGTTGATAAAACAAAAATGCCGGAGTTATCTAATTTTGCAAAAAAATGGATAAAATAATACTAAAGGAATAAAAAATTAGTAACGTTACTAATACCTAAATAATATTTTTTCCATAATTTATAGTGTAATTACAAGAATTAAATAATGAATGACATCGAAGTTTACAAACAGCAATTATTAACCTTCAATAATCCGGTATTCGTTTCCCTAGTACTGTTTGTTGTTGTATTAGTGCTTCTATTTGTAATCTACATAAAAATTATCTTTCCGATGCAAAAAAAAATGGTCCTCTCTAACCAGAGGTTTTTGTTAGAAAGAGCTGAACTTATGGCACTTTTTGCAGAGCTTGATCCCGATCCGCTATTAAGAATAGACAAAAAAGGAATTATTTTACAAAGCAACGAAGCGGCAAGGCAATTATTTAGTTTTAAGACTACAGATAAATTAAAAATTCATGATATAATACCAACTTACTTTAACAATTTAGATCAACTCCAGGATAATTGGGTACAAGAAATAAAAGGACAGTTCTTTAACGTTTTAATTAGAAAAGAAAATAAACTCGGTTTTATTAACATTTATCTTCACAATATTACCACTATAAAAAAATATGAAAGCCAGCTTGAAATAAAAGAAAGTAATCTTAGGGCATTGTCTACGTTACTCACCAAACAATCCGAAGATTTGAAAAACTCCATCGCTTCCCAAATTCATGATGATATAGGCCAAAGGCTTGCACTTCTAAAACTAAAAGTAGGACAATTCAATAAATACGGTGAAGAGAACATACAAACAGATCTTAATTATGTTAGCAGTAAAGTAAGAGATATTTCCCATCAGTTAGTTCCAATTAGAGTTAGTACTTTGGGTCTTATATATTCATTGAAAAAAATTGTAGACGATATGTCTAGAGCTTCTGAGTTAGAAGGTTATTTCGAGTCTTTCCAGCCCGAAGATGAATATGATAAAAAACTACCCGAGAATGCAAAAGTACTTTTACTAAATTGTGTTCAAGAAGGAATTAATAATGTAATTAAGCATGCTCAAGCTAAAATGTTTATGGTCTCCTTATTTTTAGAAGAGGATCAAATAGTGATGGAAATTGGTGACGATGGAATAGGGATGAATTCCGAAATAGAAACTCATTTACTAACCAGTGAATCCGGTATTGGTTTGTTTAGATTGCGAGAAAGAATAAGAGGCTATGGTGGTGAATTCAAAATATTATGTAACGAAATATATTCAACTATATTAAACATTAAACTGCCAATAGGAAGTAAAAATGATGGACAAGATTAATATCTTAATTGCAGACGATCATAATATATTGCGTCAAGGTTTAGTTGATGCATTAAGATACTATGAAGACATTGTTGTGGTTGGTGAAGCTGAAAATGGAATTGATCTAATTGAGAAGTATGAAAAAAGAAAACCGGATGTTGTGCTTTCAGATATCGAAATGCCTATGCTAAACGGAATTGATGCGGCAGCCGAAATAATTAAAAAACATCCCAAGGCTAAAATTTTATTTCTCTCTATGTACTTTGCCGAAGATTACATTTATAAAGTCGATTTAATTGGGGGAAAAGGATTACTCTCAAAAGAAATATTCAAAGATGAATTAGTAAGTGCAATTCGTACAGTTCATAATGGAGGCACTTATTATTTTGGTATGAAAGCCGAAGAATTAGAAAAAGTTAAACGCCGAAGTAAAGAGATTAGTAAAGGAAACAATAAAACCGAATCAGTTCTTACTCCCAGAGAACATGAGATTTTAATTGAACTTGCTGATGGAATATCCAGTGAAGAAATTGCAAATAGGCTTAACATGGGCAAACGAACAGTTGATGCATATAGATCTGCAATTATGAATAAATTAAATATCGAGACTTTACCTAAGCTTGTAGTATTTGCTGTTCAGTATAAAGAGGGCAAAAGAAACCTTAAAAAGTAACTCATATTCGTAACGTTACCTATATGCTATTGTCAAAAAGTTTGAATTCTGCTTGAAAATAGCTTTTTACGATATAGTAATGCTACTGTATTTTGAAAGGTAGTAGTTTATTAGATTTGCCCCCTCAAATCTAATAAATATAGGTGGTTATGAAATTCAAATCCGTAATATTATTTAGTGTACTTGCTTTTTTGGTTTTTTCTATTAATTTGCAAGCACAAACCGTTGGCAAGATATTTTCAAAAAGTGAGGCTAATACCTTATTTGGTCCTGTTCTTCAGTCAAAGACAATGAGTATCTCAGAACTCAATTCAATAATTAGTCAAACAAATAATTACGTAATGTTTTTAATTAACAATGGAGAAGTTGCAATTAAAGGTGATGGTGGAAATATTATTTACAATAGTGGCATCAGCATTCTTCCTAACCATGTTTTTATGAAGTATAGCAAATCCATACTAAACGAATTATTGTTAATTTCAACAACCGGTGAAGTTTATATCGAAAGAAGAAATTCAGTAATTTCAATTTCTAACGTAAGTAATACTTTGGAAATGGGACAACCATGCCCACCATTCTGTGATTAATGGAATGAAATAAAATGAATCTGATTTATGGATTTTTAATCGTTTCTATAATAATTTGGTTTTTGCCATTATTTAAGCAAAAAAATACTTCTTATTGGAATTACTTTCTTGTCTTAGCTGCTTCTGATCCCTTAATACTTATTATTAGAACATCGATTAAAATTAATTCCTCTTATCTAAATCTGTTTTTTCTTGTCTTTATGATAAGTACTTTACAAAAAAAAGAAAACTTTATATACTCAATTGTTACAGGAATAATTTTCACAGCATCAATAGGGTTACTATATTATCAAACATATTTTATAAACATTATGGTAATGGTGTATGTCCTAATCTTAATTTGTCTTGTTGTGTTAAAAATGACCACTTATTTAAAGAATAATACTCTTAATTTATTTTTAAGTCTTGTGCTATTATATAATATTATTCATTTGTTCAAGTTCTTAGCAGTTCTCTTAAATAAAGAACTTGGTATTGTTAGTTTTTATTTAGGCTATTTGTTTCAAATTATTTTCGGGATATTGTTTACCTTCATAAACATCAACACAAAGAATTTCAAATTGAATCTCACATTTTTTGAAAAGAGAGCTGAATAAAGCTCTCTTTTACTTTTCAACTTTACCAAATGGTAACATTACCTATCCTAAATAATTATATTTTTTTACCTCTCTAAAAAGTTTTAATTATTCTTCAAAAATGCATAGTGCAAAAATTTAGTTTTAGTAATGCTACTGATGCGAAACGCTTTCAAAATGATTAATTTATTTACGAAAAAAAACTAAATATCATGTAGTGAATAAATGTTTTACACACATTTATTATACTCCTTTTCTTTGATCAATAATCTTTAAATTAATAACACAAAATTTAAGGGGAAAATCTTGAGAACATTAAAATTACTTGCAGCAATAACTTTTTTAACACTTCTGTTAACTACCTGTGGCGAAAGCATTGTAGGTCCCAAATTTCCACCCGGAATAAGAGATTATGTGTGGACACTAGACACATTAAAAACACCATTCAATTATTTTACCGGTTTATGGGGCTCTTCATCTAGTGACGTATGGACTGTTGGAGGTGGTGGAAATGATGAGGATAGGTTATGGCATTTTGACGGCACCAAATGGAGCCCTTATACAAAAGAAAGAATAATTTGTACCGGGGAAACACTATTTGGTTTTAGCAAAGATAATGTTTGGATGGGAGGTGGTGATGGAAGAATTTGGCATTACAACGGAAATACTTGGCAAGAAAACTTTGTATATAAACCAAAAGAAGGCTGGGCAATAATAAATGATATATGGGGCAGAAAGGGAAATGATCTTTATGCTGTAGGTGTAAACTTTATCGGGACAAAAAGCAGAGCATTTGTTTTACATTATGATGGAAACAATTGGGCCCAATTTTATAAAGCGGATTATCCTTCTCAATTTCCCGCGATCAAAGGCGATGCTGAAAATATTTTTATTGTTGCATTAAAAGTAAATGACGATCCTCATGCCCCAGTTCAAGTTGAAGCGGGTTATATTAAAAAAATAGATAAGGGTAATTTAATTGATGTTTTCACAAACAATGGTAATCCAGGTTTTAGCTTAGCTTATATTGGCAGTGAAGTACATTTTATTATTCAGAACAGTATATATAAATATTTTAATAAAGAGATGACAAAAATAATGGATATTAATGAACCCAATTTTGCTTTTGGTGTTTATGGTAGAAATTATAAAGACCTTTTTATTAAGTTATACGATGGTGTAGGACATTATAATGGGACCGATATAGTTTACCTATATAAATTTACTTCTAATTATTCTTATTATAGTGGTAATCCTGTTGATTTTGGCAATTCAATATTTTTTAATATACCCCATACACGAAACCTTAGGGGTTTCCTTAAATGAAAAGAGGCAGAAATAATAGAAATGAAGATTTGGCGGTAATCTAAAACTATACATTATTACAAAGATGAGAAGAAATTTGAAAACAATACGAATAACTATTCAAATTGCATTAACAATAATTCTATTAACCACATGTGGCGAAAGCATTGTAGGTCCAAACTTTCCCCCCGGAAGAAGAGATTATGTGTGGACACTAGACACATTAAAATCACCATTTAATAATTTTACAGGTCTATGGGGCTCTTCAACAAGTGATGTATGGACTGTTGGGGGCGGTGGAAATGATGAGGATAGGTTATGGCATTTTGACGGCACCAAATGGAGCCCTTATACAAAAGAAAGAATAATTTGTACTGGTAAAACACTATTTGGTTTTAGCAAAGATAATGTTTGGATGGGAGGAGGGGATGGAAGAATTTGGCATTACAATGGAAATATTTGGCAGGAAAACTTTGTTTATAAGCCCAACGAGGGCTGGGCAATAGTTACCGAAATATGGGGAAGAGAGCCCAATGACGTATATGCCATAGGAGTAATATTTTTACCAAAAAATGAACAAAGGGGTTTTGTATTACATTATGATGGCTATAAGTGGTATGAATATTTTAAAGCTTCTTATATGTCCCAATTTACTTCTATACAAGGTGACAAAAAAAATACATTCATAACTGGCATTAAAATTTTTGTTAGTGACAAAAATGTTATGTCTACAGATTCGGTTTACATAAGCAAAATTGATAACAAAAAACTTACAAAAATATACTCTCCTCAAATTAATCAAAGCTTTAGTATTGCTTTAGTAGGTAATGAGCTGCACGTTGTAATAGATAACATTTTATATAACTATTCAGATGGCGGATTCAAACAAGTTTTTAAGATAGATATGCCCAACTTTGCAAGTTGTGTATATGGCCGAAACTACAAAGATTTGTTTGTTAAATTTTACGATGGACTTGGTCATTACAATGGAACAGATATAGAATATCTTTATAAATTTAATGATAATTTTAGTTATTATACAGGCTGGCCAATAGATTTTGGTAATGCTGTTTTTTTTAGTATGACCCACAAACGTATTTTAAGAGGATTCTTAAAATAACCAAATAGGTAAAACAAAATTATCTAAAGCAAACAAGTATATAATTTACTGAAAGGAAATAAATTGGAGTAACAGCTTAAAAATAGTAAAAAAAAGGCAACTGTGCGGTAACACAATTGCCCTATAGAATATGCCCTAAAGGTTGGCTCCCTTATTTAGTAACATTAGTTACAGGCCTATTCTTTTAAACTCTTTACCTAAATTAATAAAAAGGAACATTATTATGAAAAAACTTATCATCTTAGCATTATTATTAACTTGTAATTTAGCCATCTATGCTCAAATTCAAGGCAGTACCACACTTTATGCAGGCTCTTCAACCTTTACTCAAAATAAAGTAGTATTCAAAAAGAAGACGACAACTACTTACGATCAAAATTCCACTTATAATATTGGAATGGTATTTACACAAAGCGACTCTACAACAAAAACCTTCCGGACTGCTTACGAGTTTTCCCTTGAAAACATTCCTACAAATGCAACAATTACACAGGCAACAGTTTATTATACTACCACAGGTTCAAGTTATTCTTTTAAATTAAATTTGGTTTCAACTCTTAGCGCAAGCGACTATGAAGCAAATTTTAATACAATTGCAAGCGGAAGTGGTTTAGAATCTTCGATGGCATATGGTATGAATAGCAAAGTTTCCAGCAGTATAAAAAGTGCTATTCAATCCAGCCTTGCCGCAAGGACCATGATTATTGGAGCTTTATCAAATTCCGAAGCGGCTTCCGGTTCAACCGCATCATTATCTTTTTATATTACAGTAAACTACACCCGTCCCCCTTCACAAATCAGTTTTTCTGCACATAATGATATGGAAGGTTTTGTTGGTGGGCATATTGGTGTTGGTGTAAACGCATCAGCTTCAGATGTACCAAGCCCATATACTGGAAGCGCATTGGAAAATCAAACTGTTAATATTCAAGCATATGATGATGGCAATTCTTGGAACGGATATAACTTTGTTTTTAACGATTCAGAAGCTCCTCAAAATAAAAGTTATATTGAAAAAACTGGTGGACAACAAAACCAAATATCTTATAATTCTACGACCTCATATACGTTTCTTCAAAATGATAATAACTCGGAATTTACTGCATACTTAATGAAGGTATGTAATTCAACACTTCAGATATCTGGCGGTACTGTTTATGTAGATTACCAGGCTCAAAGTGGAAGCAGTGTTGTAATTTCAAAAATAAAAGAAAACTCTTTTTATGCGTTCGCAAGTAACTATAGCTATAATGGTGTTGATTATACATTTACTAGCTGGCAAAGTAACGGTTCTTATTATGGAAATACTATTGTACCAACCGAAAACCGTACCTTCAATGCTGTTTACTCCGCAAAACCAAATGTAAACAACCGTAGTTTAGCAACTGATTCTGACCCAAATGAAAATGTTGTACTTATATGGAACGCTCATCCAAACAATAATGTAACCGGCTATAATGTTTACCGAAAAGTAAAATCTAATGGTGTTGTAGGACCCGAAGAGCAAATAGCAACCTTAACTGGAAGAACAACCACAACTTATACTGACTATGCATATATTATAACCAACAGCCCTAACGACGACCGTTTGATGTACGATGTACGCCCCGTATATACAGATGCAGACAATACGGCAATAGAATCCGATCCCTATTATGTAACAATTGCATTTGGTTTGATGAACATTAAAATGAACAAAGATGAACGGGTAATTACACAAACAAATTTAATACCGGAAAGTTATTCAATAAGCAATCACCCAAATCCATTTAACCCAACAACTGTAATTAATTATCAATTGCCAGCCGAGGGTTTTGTAACAATAAAAGTTTACGACATGCTTGGCAAAGAAGTAGCGGAACTTGTAAACGAAAATAAAGCAGCCGGATATTACCGTGTAAACTTTGATGCAAGCAAACTTGCAAGCGGCATTTATATCTATTCAATAAACGCCGGCAGTTTTAGCATGAGTAAAAAGATGATACTCACAAAATAGAAATATCTCATTTTGCTTTATAGCATTACATGGGGACGGATTTAATCTGTCCCTAATGATATTGTTTGGTAAGTGTGCTTGCGCGGACGCTCAGTCATGCGGTTTACTGTCACACTTTTTTACCAAAAAGATGCGCCATTATCAAACCGCACGCCTTCGCTTCATGTTTTTTCCCTTAATCCTAATTCTTCTAAACCGTTGAATCCCCAAAATCAAAAGTGGCTAGCCATATTTTAGCCGCCGCCGTTTCAATATAAGCCGATAAAGGAATCCGGCCGTCAAGGGTATACAAGCGGTTTTTGCTTCGGTTTTTTCTATTCTCCGCCAAAGGCGGATCATTAAAAACAGCAAAAACCGCCCTTGAACTGCCACCTTTACGGCTTTTTCGGCGCTTCGCGCCCCCCTTTCTTCTAGGGCGGCTAAAACATGTATCTTTTTTTTAGGCGTAAAGGGCATTGGTCATGTATCCAAAAGCAAAAATGTTACAAAACAAGTTGGTAAACGGTTGGCACATTCATTTGGTTAGCTGGCATAACTATTTTGCCGTTCATTTCTTCGCTCCTAACGGGCATTTCACTTCAGTCAAGTTTTTAACTATTAACCAGGCACAAGCGCTTTTCAACTTCGCATGCAAAAAGTTGGCTAAAAATTCCGGCGGGGCATATGTAATCAATTCTCAATTAAATCTTTTTCAATAATAAAAGGTGGTGTTATGCAAACATATTATCTAAACAAAACTCAAAAACAAATTCTTCTTAATGCTCATTCTTTTTTAATCCGCTCAGGCTCTTTTCATCTTGGTAATTCTGTCTTAAAAATAATCCGGCAAGGGTTTATAAAAGATACAATTACATTCTATACAATCCGGGCATTACTCTATTCAATCATATCAACTTTTCAAGTAGAAAAATATTTTTCAATAACCAAAGAGGTAAAAAAATGAAACAGTCAGAAAAAGACATATTTCGTCAGCAGAAGAAAGAGAAAATAAATTCTCTTCGCCAAAAATTATCTTCTATGTCGGAAGATGAAAGAAATTCAATTGCAAAAAATTATGGAATCGTTACGGTTGAAGGACATCCGTTAACGGCGCATAATCAATGCTTCTTAGTTGCGCAAAGTGAAATTAACTTTACAATCGTTGGAGGTTTTCAACAGTGGAAAAAAGCCGGGCGTATTGTTCGTAAAGGGGAACATGGTTTTTACATTTTCGTTCCAACTAAACAAAAAGATGATCCTCCGGATAGCACAAAAATTCAAAATGATGATGATGATGTTCGATTTTATACAGCTGTAGTCTTCGATATCTCTCAAACTGAATTGCTTTCTGAAATTACTGTTAATGAAAATGGAGAGCTTCAAAATGTCATCTGAAGAAAAATATCATGAGCTAATAGATGTTTGGGAGTGCCTAGATCATATTCAGTTAAAAAACAAAATCTCCCAAAATCTTTCAAACGCATTCGAGGAAGTCAAAGACTTCCTCAGTTTAAAAATTGATGAGCTTGAAAAAACAATTCAAGATCAAGAAGAATATTCCAATATCGATTTAATAATAGATAAAATAAAAGGGAGTTAAAGCCATGAGACTAACAGAATTTGCCTCGTCATTAGTGAGCAAGAATCACTATATCAAAGCTTCTTTCGGCGGATTTCAAGGAGCTGGAAAAAGCAGAACAGCAACAGAATTTATAATCGGCGCCTATAAAGATTTAGGCTGCACAAAACCAATTCTTATAATCGATAACGAAAAGGGTTCACGCTTCTTAATACCAATTTTCAAGAAAGCGGGAATAGAAGCCATTGCAAAAGACACAACCAACTTAGCCGATATTATTCAGTCTTTTGAATTTATGCAGAGGGGAGAGATCGATTTTCTCTTTGTGGATTCATTAACAAAAGTCTATTACAAATTTGTAAAGGACTATAAACTGAAGAACCATAAAACATTTATGACTCTACAAGACTGGGGAAAAATTCTTCCGGCCTGGCAAGAGGAATTCTCAGATCGTTTTGTTAATGCCGAAGGGAATATTGTGTTTACCGGTCGTGGTGGATTTGAGTATAACAAAGAAGATGATACAAAGGATGAAGAGGGAAATGTAATTGAAAAGGGTACCTTTGTTAAGTCGGGATTCAAAATGAAAATTGCCGGAGAAACTCCATACGAAACAGATCTTAATGTATGGATGCAGCTAGAAAAGGATATTACTAAAGACAATAAGCCCAAACAGTTAAATGTTGCTTATGTTCTTAAAGACCGCAGCGATACAATAAACGGAAGAATATTCGAGATGCCCAAATATAAAGCGTTCAAACCAATTATCAATTTTATTCTAGGCTTACCTGTTGGAGAAGTAGCTCAAGAATCCTATTATGAAAATTTAACTCCGGGAAGCGATAAAGAATTTTATGAACGGCAGCTTAGCCGTAAAATAGAAGTGGAAAAGATAGAAGCGCTTTTTGAGTTGAATAATCTTGGCGCACCACGCTCGGCGGAAGAAAAGAAACTGAAAACTACAATCATTCAAAAGATTTTTGGTACCACCAGCAAAACAGAAATAGAGAGAATTGATTATAAGCTTTTGGCTCACCTTCGTGAAGAACTTGAAAAACTATTCTCATTCATCAAGGAAAGGGAAGATAAACTTGAATCGGTCGAATCTTATAAGCAAAGTTTTGCTGCATAATCAAAATTTAGAGGGACTGAATAATTTTCAGGCCCTCTAAAATCTTTCTAAACCGCAGAATAAAGATCGAATTAAATCAGCCTCGGCAATGCTGAATTTTGGAACCGGTGAATTGGATTTTGGCGGCTCAATCTCTGCCCACAAAACCTTTGGCAGTTTTTTAATCGTTGTTGATGCATGCGTACACTATTATACTTGCTCATTTTGTAAAGCTTTACTCAGCCCCACAAAAGGATATTGCTGTGTTTTCTGCTCTTAGGTACTCTTTCATGTCCTCCAATTCAATCGCAAAAAAAATAGTGGAGGGAAAATTTCTTCACTAATTATTTATCTGATTAGCAAATCCGCACGTTTGGCGTTGTCATGCCATCTGAAATCTTAATGCTCGGCGCTTTAAGGAATCGGTAAAAAAAGCAAAATTAAACTACAAAATTCATCTTCATACTATGCGTTATTCCTTCGCTTATCTTTTGAGACAAAAAGGAGTTTCTCTTTACATTGTAAAAGAATTTCTTGCCAATAACTACTAACCACTTACCACTTTCAAATAGTCATATTCAGAAGCAGAATTTGCGCGATTCCTTTTCCTCAATTGTAATTGCATTTATCCTGCTATATATTTAGTTTTGAATCAAATATCATAATACAATGAACAATAAATCGTTTTACTCTAAATTCTCATTTTTCTTTATAGCTCTTCTATATTTGAGCTTTTATTTGTTTTCCCCACTTTTTCATTTTCATCATGAAAATATTGAACTAGTAGAGGGAAGTAAAATCTATCACTCTCATTTAATACAAGAAGAAACAAAAAATACAAGCACCTCAGATTCTCACTTTTCCTTAGAACATCATGATCAGCATACACATAATTTGGAATTGAATGCTGTTGTAAGCAGTTTATCGACACGTTTGACAGATATTCAAAACAAAACTTCATTATATAATGAAATAGATTATTTGGTTTTTATAAATACCTCAGTTCGAAAATTAAATTCAAGTGATTCTCATAATAACAAATTTCATCAGGATAGGTACGTCCATTCCGCAAGTAATGTTTCACCCCCTTTCGTTTCAGCTACTTTATACTTCTAAAATATTTTAATATAATAATTCAACACGGAGGTAACGTGAGACTATATCGTCTCGTAACAGCTATATCCGTGCTATGTATAATACAATTACATGCACAGAATCCAATATCGCTTGATGAAGCAATAAATCAAGCACTAGTTAAGAACATTGAGCTGCAAAAGCAGTATTCGATGATTAATAAATCTGAATCCCGGCTTTCCGAATCGTCTCGTATTCCCAATCCCACTTTCAATTATTCACGGGAAGATCTCAGCTTAAATAGTACAAAAGTTGGAGAATGGATTGCCAGTGGTTCATTACCATTGAACTTTTTGTGGGATCGTTGGAGTAATATCGAATCCAAAGAAAAATCACTTGAAGCGCAACGATTATTACTTGATAATTCGCAACGAATCATCATCTATCAAGTGAAAGAGGCTTATTCAAAATATCATTTTTATAATCAACTCTCGGCTGAATTAAATACCGCACTAGGTAAGTTAGACGAAATAGCTACTATTTCAAAACAAAGATTGAAAGCGGGGGATATATCAGAATACGAACTGCAAAGAATTCTAATTGAAGTAAATAAACTAAAAACTGAAGTTAAAGCGATCGAGCTTGAACGCAATAGCTATCAAAACATATTGAAACTATTGATGGGTTACGATGCTGGCAATGAAATTCAGACAATTTCAATGCAGCCTCTAAAGAGCTTTGTTCTCTCAAATGATGATTTGTTAAAAACTGCAATTCAAAACCGGAAAGATTTGAAAGCCTTAGATCAACTAATTCAAAGTGAATCGGCTTTCCTTTCACATAGCAAATTAAAAGTTATTCCTAACATCAATCTTACCGCCGGTTACAAGAAACAATTAGATGACTATTCCGGTTCTGTATTTCAATTGAATTTCGAAATCCCCTTATTCAAGAGAAATCAGTTAGAAATAGAACAGTCGGAAACTGACCTAAATATTCTTGAAAAACAGAAAATATTTTTATTAAAGCAAATTGAGATAGAAGTTAAAACAGCATTTACCAAGTTCAAGCAATACGAATCACTTATGAAAGATAAAAACGAACTCCCGTTGAAAAATGTTTTCACATCGGCAGTTTACTCTTATGAACAAGGAGAAATATCATTAGTAGAGTTTATTGATGGAGTAAATGCTTTTAAGGATGGTATAATACTTAACAGCGAACTTGATATAAAATATCAACAAAGCATTTTTGAATTGGAAAATGTTGCGGCACTTTCCTCGATTAACCTAAACAATTAAAGGTGAGAAAATGAATATAAGTTTTTATAAAGTAGTATTTGCATTATTAGTAATATCGCTCATCGGATGTTCCGATAAAAACGTCGAGAACAAGGAACACGCATCAAAAAATAATTCAGTTACTCAGTTCAATACAGCTACAGAGCTTTTTATGGAATACCCACAATTGATAGCTGGCGTTGAAACTAAATTTTTAATTCATCTAACAGACTTAAAAGACTTTAAGGCAGTAACTCAAGGCACTTTAGTAATTGAATTTGCAAACCAATCCGGAAACAAAATAACCTTTACCGAAAGTAAACCAGCTCGTGCTGGTATTTTTTCACCATTAATAAAGTTAGATGTTCCAGGTAATTACAATATGACAATGACATTAAGCGGAGCTCAAGTTTCGGATAAGATTGTAGTTAAAGATGTTGTCGTTTACTCTTCAACAAATGAGGTTCCTAAAAGAGAAGAGGAAAAATCTTCACTCATTTCATTTCTGAAAGAACAGCAATGGAAAATTGATTTTGAAACTGAAGTTGTTGAAAGCAGAGAACTCCAAGCTTCTGTTCCAGCAACCGGAGAAATAATTGCTAAGCCGGATTTTTATTCTAAAGTTGTTTCACCGGTTGCCGGTGTAGTTCTTTCAAAGAACAATTCCAGTTTTCCAAAACTCGGATCTTTTGTAAATAAAGGAACGGTTCTTCTTAATATTTCTCCCTCTGCCGACGCAAGTTCCAATATCCAAAAAATCAAAGCCGACTATCTGCTTGCAAAATCTGAATACGAAAGAGTACAAAATTTGTTTGAGAGAAAAGCAGCTTCACAAAAAAGATTGGATGAAACCAGATTCGATTTTGAATCCAAACAAGCAAGCTACAATTCTCTTATTGACCAAATACAATTCACAGAAAATGGCTATGCTATTGTTTCTCCAATTGACGGATACGTAGAAAACATAACAGTAAATTTGGGAAGTCAGATTTCTAGCGGGCAAGAACTTATAACAATTATCAATCCCTCAAGATTAATCCTCAAAACAAATGTTCCGGCAAGTAAATTTGAAGATGCGAACAATTCCAAGGATGCTTCCTTCAAAATAGAAGGTTACGAAAAGGAATTACGAATTAGCTTACTTAACGGAAGAAAAATTTCTGTATCCTCAAGTCTGAATGCAGAGAATAGAACAGTTCCGGTTTATTTCGAATTCGCTAATCCTCAAAACAAAATAAAAGTAGGAATGTATGCCGAAGTATTTATCAAAACCGGTGAAAAACAAATGTGTTTATCAATTCCACAAAGTGCAATAATAGACGAAGATGGTATGCACACTGTTTATGTGGAAGTGGAGGGGGAAGCATTTGAAAAGAGAATACTTAAAACGGGAATTGCTGACGGAGGTTTTATTCAAGTCCTTGAAGGATTAAATGAAGGAGAGCGAGTAGTAACAAAGGGTGCATATCAAGTGCGTCTGGCTGCATTATCTCCAGAATCTGCAATAGGTCAAGGTCATGTTCACTAAAATATTTCGAGGATAAAATGTTTGATAAATTAATTCAGTTTTCATTACAGAAGCGATTAATTGTTTTAGTAACAGCAATAATATTGCTGATTCTGGGAACATACGTCGCAATAGATATGCCCGTGGATGTCTTTCCCGATCTGACAGCTCCAACGGTTACCATTATGACGGAGGCGCATGGAATGGCTTCTGAAGAAGTTGAAACACTTGTATCGTTCCCAATTGAAACAGCAGTAAACGGTGCAACAGATGTAAGGCGTGTTCGTTCTTCAAGCGCTGCAGGATTTTCAATTGTTTGGGTTGAGTTTGATTGGGGAACCGATATTTTTCTAGCCCGGCAAATTGTAAATGAGAAAATTCAAACCGCCGCAGCTTTATTACCAAAAGGTGTCGATAATCCTGTGCTTGCGCCAATCTCTTCAATTATGGGAGAGATCATGCTTGTTAGTTTAAGCATAGATGAAAAAAACAACCCGCAGAACCTTACTCAAATGGATATAAGAACAATTGCAGATTTTGAAGTAAGAAGACGTTTACTTTCCATTAGCGGAGTGTCGCAAGTAATTCCTATTGGTGGAGCCGTTAAACAATACCAGATATTAATTTCTCCCGAGAAGCTGGCTTCATATAATATTTCGCTTAATCAGGTTATGAAAGCTGCTGAAGAATCAAATGAAAATTCTTCCGGCGGCTCTTATATGGATTCAGGCAGTGAATATTTGATTCGTGGAATTGGACGAGTGCAAAATATCGAAGATATAAAAAACAGTGTTGTTTCAGTTCGTGGTAATGTACCGGTTCTAATGAGGGATATTGCAGATATAAAAGTCGGTCCTTCAATTAAAATTGGTGATGGTTCAAAAAATGCCAATCCGGCAGTAATCCTAACTATACAGAAACAACCTCAAACTAACACACTTGAGTTAACCAGAAAAATTGAATCTACTCTAAACGAAATCAGAAAGACACTTCCTCCCGGGATCGAGATTGATTCTGATATTTTTAAGCAGTCCGATTTTATTAAGGTCTCCATCGAAAACGTTTTAAGTGCTTTACGAGACGGAGCTATACTAGTTCTAATAGTTATCTTTTTTTTCTTGTGGAATTTTAGAACCACCTTTATCTCAGTCATAGCAATTCCTTTATCAATCATCATTACTATTATCATTTTCAAATTATTTAACATAATGATAAACACTATGTCTCTTGGTGGAATTGCTATTGCAATTGGTGCACTAGTAGATGATGCAATTATTGATGTAGAAAATGTTTTCAGAAGATTAAAAGAAAACAATTCAAGTGAGGAATCAAAAAAGAGAACGGCATTACAAGTAATTTATGAAGCTTCAAAAGAAATTAGGGCGCCAATGGTTAATGCTACCATTATCATTGTTATTGTTTTCTTGCCTTTATTTTTCTTGAGTGGTGTTGAAGGAAGATTACTGCGTCCGATGGGTTATGCATATGTTACTTCCATCTTCTCTTCTTTACTTATAGCTCTCACCGTAACACCGGTTTTATCATATTATCTTTTACCTAAAGCCAATTTTATGAAAAAAGAGGGGGATACTTGGCTTGTTGAAAAATTGAAGGTTGTGTATAAAAGAACATTGAATTATACTCTCAAGCATACAACAACAATACTCATTTCTTCGCTTGCTTTGTTTTTGTTCACCGTTGCTATTATTCCATTTCTTGGTAGATCTTTCTTACCGGAATTTAACGAAGGTTCGTTAACACTAAGTCTTGTTACTCTTCCCGGAACGTCACTTGAAGAATCAAATAGAATTGGAAATCTTGCAGAGCAAATCATTCTTTCACATCCGGAAGTAAAGTCAACTGCACGAAGAACCGGAAGAGCAGAACTTGACGAACATGCGCAAGGTGTTAATGGTGCGGAACTGGATGTTCGTTTTGAACTAGATGGAAAATCCAAGGAAGAATTTATTACTGCTCTTCGAAAATCTCTTACAACTCTTCCCGGTACAAACGTAACAATCGGTCAGCCAATTGGGCACCGAATTGATCACATGCTTTCGGGGACACGAGCAAATATTGCTGTTAAGATTTTTGGTAAGGATTTACAGCAGTTAAGAACCTATTCTCATATGGTTAAAGCAGAGATGCAAAAAGTTGAAGGGGCTGTAGATGTTGCTGTCGATCAAGAAGTAGAGGTCCCTCAAACAAAAATCAAATTTAACAGAACAGCAATGGCACGCTATGGTATCACTGTTGGAGAATTGGCAGAGGCTATTGATATTGGTTTTAACGGTGAAGCAACAACCGAGATAAGAGAAGGCCAAAATACTTTTGATTTAGTAGTACGCTTCGATGAAAATAATCGTGGAGATATACATAAAATACAGAACGCACTATTCGATACACCTTCCGGTGCCAAAGTTCCTCTTATCCAGCTTGCCCAAGTTGTTAACGAAAAAGGTCCAAACCGAATCAGCCGTGAAAATGTTCAGAGAAAGATTGTTGTTCAAGCCAATGTGTCCGATAGAGATTTAAGAAGTGTTGTAGATGAAATGAAAAGCAACATTGAAAAGAATATTAAATTCCAACAAGGTTACTTCGTTGAATTCGGAGGTCAGTTTGAAAGCGAACAGGAAGCAACTAAAATCATTACTATGCTAAGTATTGTTTCCCTCTGCATAATCTTTATGATTTTGTTTTTCCAGTTTGGAAGTGTTAAACCGGCTCTTTTCATTTTAATAAATCTGCCCCTAGCTCTTATCGGTGGTGTTTGGGCGGTATTTCTTTCAGATGGAATCATAAGTGTAGCCTCTCTTGTTGGGTTTATTACACTATTTGGTATTGCAACTAGAAATGGAATATTGATGATTTCACACTTTCAGCATTTGCTAAATGAAGGAAAAGAATTCACAGAGGCAATTGTACAAGGTTCGCTCGAAAGGTTAAACCCTATTTTGATGACCGCAATAACCGCTGCTCTAGCTTTAGTTCCTCTTGTTTTGGGAAGCGGTGAACCCGGAAAAGAAATAGAAGCACCAATGGCTATTGTAATACTAGGTGGGTTAATTACTTCGACCGCATTAAATATGATTGTTCTACCGGCTCTCTATCATAAATTTGGTAAGGAGAAATGATATGCTTCAGTATATAATTAAAGTGGCTTTATCGGCTATACTAATTGTTGCTGTTTCTGAAGCATCAAAAAAGAGTTCTTTGGTTGGGGGCATTTTTGCCTCCATCCCTCTTCTTTCGGTGCTTGCAATTATTTGGCTTTATATCGATACTAAAGACATACAGAAGATTTCAAATTTATCAACAAGTATTTTTTGGCTTGTAATTCCATCTCTTTCGTTGTTTATAACTCTGCCGATACTTCTAAAAATGAAGATCGATTTTTATATTTCATTAACCATTTCTATTGCTTTGATGGTACTTCTATATTATTTAATGATTTTTATACTTAGCAAGTTTGGCTTTAATTTATAATTAATATAGGTGTTTTTATGCCTTTTACAAGAGAACAATTTATGGAAGTATTCAAAGAATACAACCTCTCAGTTTTCCCTATTCAAGTTATGGTTGTTGCGTTGGCACTGGTAAGCTTATGGCTTCTTTTTAAGAATATCAAAAACTCCAGTAAATTTATAAACACATTTTTGTCATTCTTATGGTTGTGGGTAGGAGTTGTTTATCATTTTATTTTCTTTTCACCAATAAACACAGCTGCATATTTTTTCAGCATATTGTTTATAGCCCAAGCAATTATTTTCTTCTACTATGGTGTTCTAAAAGAAACCTTGGTTTATAAACCAAGAAAGGATTCTATAGGTCTTATAGGTTGGCTTTTTATCATCTATTCTTTGCTCATATATCCAATACTGGGAATTATTGCCGGTCATGGTTATCCATATCAACCTACTTTCGGGCTGCCTTGCCCAACAACAATATTTACTTTCGGCATACTTCTGTTTTCGAATAATAAAATAAAGTGGTATCTAGTAATTATCCCTTTTGTTTGGTCGTTGATTGGGTTTACAGCAGCATTAATTTTAGGTATCTATGAAGATGTAATTTTACTAGTTTCTGGCTTTGTTGCAATTATTATAAATTCTAGGAAATTATTTCATGGTATTGGAAAATAATAGAACTACCTTCTGATCAAATAGAGGGTTTAGATTTTGTTTATTCAGTATTTATTATCATAATATTTTTCATATCAATATTTTTTAGTGAATTAAATACTCAATTATTTGTTTTTTTTCTTCTTCATTTATTTTTGCTTTCTTACTCATTTTGTCAACTTCCCGTTTCCATTCTTCCTTTGTAAATTCAACTTTATTATAAATGCGGTGACAACCACCGCATTTATTTACATATAACTTTTCACCTTCGCTAAAATAATTTACTGTTGTTGCACATCCGGCAATAAATAAAAGAACTAAAGAAATTAAAAGCCTCATAAGCTTATTCCCAAAATTGTTCTAATTTCATACTTCTCATGTCCTATCAAATCTAAATTATTTGAAGATATTGGTCCGCCGCTAATTTGTGTTAAAAAGTTCATCACCAGATAAAGCCGCTCCCCATGAAAGCTAATTGTTGGTCCTATAAAAGAGGCCTGATTTATTTCTGATTCATAAATATTTTTATAGTTCCTATGATTTCGGAATTCAATACCTAACGAAAAATTAGAATTTAGGTCATATGCAATACCTGCGGCTATTTCAAATTTGGATTCTGTTTTACTGCTAGCTGGCGCTCTTTCAATTTCAGAAATAAAGTTTATAACCGATTCAAATTGCCCAAATCTCTTACTCAATAAAATTTTGGGCTCGTAAAATATTTTATCACCGCCATAACCAAACTCAAAATAAAGCGCGGGATCAAGAAAATATTCGTCCGGATTTGATAATCTGTATCTAAACTCGAATGAGGTAGTAGAAAGACTCAACGGCTTTGAGGCTATTGAGTTATCACTGCTCTTTACCTCATTGAAATTGAAATAAATTGAAGCTGTGAAACGATCGGTGACACCATATTCAACTTCAAAGCGTGGTTGCCAACGATAGTAGTATCCAACTCCTTTATCAATTCGCCCCGTTTGCCAAAATTCAAACTCCAACGCCTTTTCAGGAAGTGTATAAGCTTGATATGATCTAGCAAATTTTTTATCATCTGCATAGGCAGAATTAAAAAAAATGCTCATAAATAGAATTGAATTCAAAAAGATATATTTGATTTGATTCATTATTAACTCCGTTTATAATAGTAACTTTATTCTTTAAGTTGCTTTTTGTGCTTCAAGATTTTTATTTAAACACAATTGCTGATATTATTTATTAAAATTTCTTGGATAAAATTATTCTAGTGCCTTAATGATATCAATCGCTATTAATAGGTATTTAGAACGGTTACATCCCTTTAAAAGAGGACTATAATGTGAAATGTGGTTAGATGATTACAAATTAAATTAATAATTTTCTTTTTATAAATCTTTCCGAAGCAAACTCTCAATCTTTCTCTATATACAAAAACCTTCTATAAAATATATACTACATTTGTCCATGCTAAATACCAAGTTACTCCATGGTCCATCACAAGTTGAAATAATTGCCTAATGTTCTTTGACTGATTGAAATGCGAACAGGCCTAATAACGATAGGTTCAGCGAATAGTTTTTTTTACCCACATTCATCCACATGAGAGTATTCTTCTTTAACAGAAGATGAGCGTATAACATTTTTTTTAGTATTGAAGAACTAAACAAAAGTTCATTAAAATTATTGGAAAATTTATTGGATTGGTCTCGAATTCATACCACTAATTAACCATAATCCTGAAAAATTTGATATGTTGGTTGAATTTCACTTTACTTTTTCTTTAGTGAAACAAACTGCTGGTAACAATGGAATAGAATATATTTGTAAGATAGAAAATCCAATTACAATAATGTCAGATAAAAACATGCTGGCCACAATTGTCATGAATTTAATTTTAAAATCAATCAAATTTACTCATATGGGGGGAACATTTGTATTTGAAGCCAAGGAACTTGAAGAGCATGTTGATTTATTGATAAGTGATACCCGTGTTGGAATGTGTGAAAAACAATGAATAGTTTATTCCAAGTAATTAAATCAATTATAAAAAATGCAACTGCCAATGAAAAAGGTACTGGAATAGGTTTACTTTTAGTAAAAGAAATGGTTGAAAATCATAATGGAAGAATTTGGCTAGAAAGTAGTTTAGGACGGGGAATAACCTTTTTTGTTTCATTACCATATAATTATAAATACTTGAAAAATGTTTTGGATATATGAAACTTTTTATAGAAAATATTGTAGATTAAATCATGAAAAAAATTCTTTTTGCTATAATAGTTTTAATAATCATACTTATAGGCTATAATACTTATCAGAGTCAACTTTACCTTAATAAAGACATTAAGTCGTCTGATTTAACGCTTGAACAAAGCAGCGAAGAAGATTGCGCAGTAATAAATCACAATAAAAACAATCATACATTTACTCCCTCTTTAATAATCATCTTTTTATCCTCAGCAACCTTAAAAAGATCTGACAGCATCTGGAAGCCACCTTTAAAGTCCTAAGTAATTAAATAAAAATCTATTTATACTCTTCCATACTCAATTTATGAGTAGGGATCTGTATTCTAATTAACCGAAAAACTTAATTTTAATATTAGGACACTAATATGGAAACATTAACCTATAGTGAGCTTAGGTCGTGGAGTATAGACATACCTAATTCACTACCGGAATACGGTAGGATAACAAAAAATGTAAGAATGGGCGAATATTATTGGGATTGGAACAAAAATAATATACATATTGATTTTTACCCGAATGAAAATGCAACCGCTAAGATTATTGTGCTTCATAGTTTTGGTATAACTGGCAGATTACTTTCTTTTCTAGCAGTTCCATTTTGGAAAGAAGGTTTCGAAATTCTCTGCCCAGATTTGCCCCCATTCGGCCTTTCAACTTGCAACGAAAAGGAAATTGAATATAGGCATTTGATTGGTATAGTTAGTGACTTAGTTGATCACGAATCTTCAATTGATGAAAAACCGGTATTTCTTCTTGGCTTGGGCATTTCTGGAATGCTCGCTTATCAAGTTGCAGCATCTAATGATAATGTCGCTGGAATAATTGTAACGGCCTTATTGGATCAAAGGAGATTAAAAGTGAGAATGAAAGAGACGGTAAACAAAATTATAGGAGCTGTTCATTTGCCCGCTTTGAAAATATTAAACAAATATGAGCACGATTTATTTTTCCCAATGAAAGAACTGATTAATGTTAAAAAAATTGTAAATAACCAAGCCATTTGTAAATTACTTTCTCAAGACGAATACTCTTGGAAAAAAGAATTAAACATTAAATTTCTAGTTTCATTTCTAACATCAGATCCATTAGTCGAACCAGAGTATTTTAATCATTGCCCAGTTTTATTAGCCCATCCCGAAAAAGATAACTGGAGTAACTTTAATCTTAGTCAAAATTTTTTTGAAAGAATATCTAGCCAAAAAAGAATGATAATTTTAAAAAACTCCGGTCACTTACCAATCGAGGAACCCGGAATTACAGAATTTATAGAAGAAACGAAGAGTTTTATTCATAAAATTACTTAAATAAGGAATCCTATGGTGGGTTTTATAGAAATTGTTTTATTATCAATCGCCTTAGCATTAGATGCTTTTGCTGTATCAATTAGCAGCGCTACCACCGGAGTGCTTAGTGATAAAAGATCGATTTTTCGATTAGCTTTTCACTTCGGAATTTTTCAAGCACTTATGCCTATTGCAGGATGGATTCTTGGAAATGAGGTAGAAAAATATGCCAGTACGTTTGATCATTGGATTGCATTTGGTCTGCTTTCAATTGTCGGACTAAAAATGATTAAAGAATCATTTATTCATACTGACGAGAAGATAAAATCAAATCCAAGTAAAGGGTGGAATTTAGTACTGTTGTCTTTTGCTACTAGCATAGATGCATTAGCTGTAGGTTTTAGTTTAGCTTTAATTAATGAATCTATTTGGATACCTAGCATGATAATTGGATTTATAACCGCTTCACTTTCTTTTTTGGGTATAATTCTTGGCCAAAAGATTGGCGAAAGATTCGGAAGCAAAATGGAATTTCTAGGTGGTCTTGTCATTTTTCTAATTGGCATTAAAATTTTGCTTACGCATGTGAAAATTTAATATATACTAAAAGGATATAAAATGAATGAAGTAATTCTTTTCCAGTTTCTCGACTATTGGTGGTTCTATTTAGGATTTATCCTATTTGTAATTGTTTTGTTGGCTATAGATTTAGGCGTATTTCACAGAAGTGCTCATGAGGTATCTTTTAAGGAATCACTAATATGGACCAGTATTTGGATCGGGTTAGCACTTATATTTAACTATCTTTTTTATCAATATGCTCTTTGGAAATTACCTCTCGATGAAAGACTCATGTCGATTCAAGGGTTCAATCCCTCTGTTGCAGCTTCACAATCTGCATTAGAGTTTTTAACCGGGTATGTAATAGAAAAATCACTCTCTATAGATAACATTTTCGTTTTTGTAATAATATTTAATTATTTCGCAATACCTCTTAAGTACCAGCACAGAGTATTATTCTTTGGAATAATAGGGGCTCTTATTTTCAGAATTATTTTTATTGCTATGGGATCCCTTTTAATTCAGTATCATTTCGTTGTAATAATTTTTGGCCTCTTCTTAATATATACCGGATACAAAATTTTATTTGCCCCCGAAAAGAAAATAGATCCGGATAAGAATCCCTTAATAAAAATATTTAAAAAATTCTTTCCCGTTACTCATGAATTTAATGGACAAAAATTTTTCGTCAGAAAAAACAAAATACTCTATGCAACTCCATTAATGGTAGCGCTTTTAATTATCGAATTTTCCGATATAGTATTCGCAGTAGATTCAGTACCCGCAATTTTTGCCGTAACAAAAGAACCGTTGATTGTCTTCACATCAAATGTTTTTGCAATTTTGGGATTAAGGGCAATGTATTTTATGCTTGCTGGAATAGTAAATAAATTCAGATACCTAAAGTATGGTCTCGGCATTGTTTTGATATTCGTTGGATTGAAGATGACTATTCTCAATGAACTTTTCGGAGGTAAATTTCCAATTGTATGGTCATTAGTATTTATTATAACAGTTATTGTCTCATCAATTTTAATATCACTTTTCAAAAAAAAATAAAGGAGAATAATTATGCTTTGCCCTGTATGTAATGTCGATCTTTTAATGAGTCAAAAAAACAATATCGAAATAGATTACTGCCCAAAGTGCAGAGGCATTTGGCTTGATAGGGGAGAGTTAGATAAAATAATTGAAAAAAATGCTTTGGGTTTTAATTCAGGGCATCAAAATTATGGTAACAGAGATAGACACCATGATGATGATTATTATAAACATAATTATGGTAAACAAGGGCATTCACATTATAAAAAGAAATCATTTTTAGGTGAGTTATTCGATTTCTAAGTAGAAATGAAAAATAAAAGTATAAAACAAATTTCAGGTAATAAATGAAATATAACGCTAGAGATTTAATCTACTTGATTAAACACGATTACAAATTTAGAAGTAAGTTAAAAAAAATATCTATTATGGTAATTGTCTCTGTAGTTGCAGTGGCAATACTGTTTTATTTTGCCGCAAGTTTATTCATTACGGCTCTGTTAAAAAACATAGCTATAGATTTTCCCGAAGTTGGTCAAATACTCTTTAATAATGCAAGGGGTATCGTCTCCTCCTATTTCCTTCAAGATATATCCCAATTAATTACCCCCTTAACAGACAGCCCTAATCTTTCAGAATTGAAAAATCTGGTTACAGACTATTTTGAAAAATTAAAGGCTAATAGTGAAACCGATTTTCAAAGCTTTCAAAGGTTTGTGGAAAAAATAAAAAATACTGTTAATGATGGAGTGATTATGCAAAATGAATTGGAGGAGATTAAAAAATTAATCCCTCTGCAAAATTAATAATTTCTAACATGCGTTTTTTGTGAATATAAAATAGATCGAATGGGGAAGTAACTTTTGGAATGTTGCTTCCTCTATTTTAATCAAAGCTGCAAAATGCTTTGCCTAAGGTTTGCACAGCTTAATCTATTAGTCAATTAGCTTTTGCCTTAGCTGGTTATAAATAATAAGAATCAAAAATCTGGAGAAGATTGAATGATTGGAAATATATTACTCACCGGTGCATTCCTTTTTAGTGTATTCACGGTAATAATGTATTATTTAACACATAATGGTTATCAAAACACACTTAAAATTGCGCGTTTAAGTTTTCATGTTACCTCTATACTGGTTCTGGCCGCCACTGCGTTGCTCTTTTATTTAATATTGACTCATCAGTATCAATATAAATATGTGTACAATTACAGCGGTGGTGGTATGTCTACCGGCATGTTAATGGCTACTTTTTGGGCGGGACAAGAGGGAAGCTTCCTTCTTTGGATTCTATTTACCGTAATCATTGGCTTAATTCTCCTGGATTACACTTCCAAAAGAGGAAATATAGAACCTCAGGTAATGATGATGTTTACCTTAGCGCTTGCCTTTCTTTTAATTATGGTTAGTCCTTTATTAAAAACTCCTTTTAACTATTTATGGATGGAAGAGGATTATCTCGATCTGAAAAATATTAATCCCTCTTTCATTTCATTACAGGCGTTGCAATCCTTTATTTTCACAGATACCGAATCGAATAAAAGTTTTGTAAAAATGGGTAAGGAATTATATGCTGTCTTAGTAGCCAATAATATCTCGGTAAGTGAATTCATAATTCAGGGCAAAGGATTAAATCCGCTTCTCCAAAACTTTTGGATGCAAATTCATCCTCCTATGCTTTTTGTAGGGTTTGCAATGTCTTTAGTTCCATTTGCTTTTGCAACAGCCTCATTAATCAGAAATGATTATAAGGATTGGGTTAAACAATCATTGCCCTGGTTAATAGCTGCTATGTGTGTACTGGGTTTAGGAATAATGCTTGGGGGATATTGGGCTTACAGCATCTTAGGCTGGGGAGGATATTGGGGATGGGATCCGGTAGAGAATTCAAGTCTTATTCCCTGGATTGTTGGTCTGGCCGCAATTCATACAATGATTGTTCAAAGTAAAACTCAGACTAAAAATAATGCAGGACGCTTTGTTAAAACTAATTTAATTCTTAGCATCCTTACCTTCTTATTGGTTATCTACAGTACATTCTTAACCAGAAGCGGAATTCTTGGAGATGCTTCTGTGCATTCTTTTGTAGATCCGGGCTCAATTGTGTATCTGTTTCTTGTAATCTTTTTAGTTTCCTTTACTCTTATTGGAGCCGGCGGCTTAATATACAGATGGAAATATTTAACACAGAATTTTTCTTACGAAGAAAATATTTTATCAAGGGAGCTGGCCCTATTTACGGGAGCTGTATCTCTCATTGCTTCTGCTGTTATTATTCTTGCTGGAACGTCAGCTCCTATTTTGGGAAAAACTGTAGAGATCAGTTTTTATAACGAGCTTAATCTTCCAATTGCTATTATTATTGGATTGCTTAATGGGTTAAGCATATTGTTAAAATGGAAAACCACTCAAGTTAACGAGCTTTGGAAAGAGTCAAGGATTTCATTGTCATTATCAATTTTACAAACAATACTGGTAATTGTTTTTGCTCAGGTTTACGATATAATGTTAATAATCCTAAACTTTTCATCTGTTTTTGCTCTAATTGTAAATTGTGAAATTGCCTACAAAGTATTCATTCGAAATAAATCTCACATTGGCGCTTACGTTAGCCACATTGGCTTTTCCCTCTTCTTAATTGGAGTATTGGCTACGGCCGGATTTACTCAAAAAGAAAAAGTCGATTTAGTAAAAGGGGAAAATAAATCTGTGCTCAATCACAATTTATTGTTTACGGGGCACGAATTATTCGAAAATGGAAAAAAATATAAATTTAATGTCAGCATATCTAAAGGTAATTCTCAAGATGTTATTTCCCCGGTAATGTTTATTTCCGAGTTTAACAATAGTCTAACTCGGGAACCGGCAATACTAATGGGCTTTTCAAAAGATTTTTATATAGAACCTGTCAGCTGGGAAGAGGGGAATGCCGCTGCTTCCGGAACGATTGTTTCTCTTAAAAAAGGAAGTTCATTTAACTATGAAGATAAGGTAATTGTTTTTAATCAATTTAATTTGCCAAAGAAAATGGAAGAGATGACCGGCGGTGGCACCTTTAGAATTGGCGCTTCAATCACAGTTAAATCAAATGGAAAGGAATATCATCTTGAACCCTATATGGAAAACTCGGGAAATGGAGCTCATTACATTGCAGCCCAAAGTGAAGAAGCTAATTTAAAAGTAGAATTAACTTCTATGAATGCTTCTGGCGGAGAAATAGAATTATCTGTTACCTCCTTAAATAAAACAGAAACCCAAAGCATCCAGCCCAAAGAAATTTTAACAATCGAAGCCAGTATCAAACCATTTATCAGCTTTGTTTGGATAGGGGTACTGGTAATGGTTATTGGATTTTCAATATCAACTTACAGAAGAGGAAAGGAATCCGTTGAAAAGAACGTTTGAAATAATTAAAATAAATTTAAAAACCATTTACAATATAGTTTGCAGGAGGTGTAAATGATTTCGGTAAAAGAAAAGGGGGAATACCTAAGAGGGTTATTGGTTTTAAGCAGATTGGATTTAACAGTATCAAGTGAAGAAAAATTTATGTTAATAAAAATATCTAATCTGCTGGGATTTGATCCCCAATTTGGAATTCAGGCAGTTCAAGAAATTGAAGAAAATATTTATATAAACGAAAAACCTCCAAAGTTTAATAGTATTTTAATTGGCAATTCGTTCATATCGGACGGACTGCAATTAGCTTATTTAGACAATAATTTCCATCCAAATGAAATCAGATGGATTAGAAACTCGGCAAAAATCAATGGTATCGAAAATAGCTTTTGGTTATCAAAAATGGAAGATCTTAAAAATCGCAACAGCATCATTCCAACAAATTATAAAACCGAAATTGAGAAACTATTTAATAACTTTCACTTAATTATTTGATGCTAATACATGTATAATGAATTAATAGATTTGTTTAATAACTTCATAAGTGGACTGAATAACCTAGAAAATGGTATTGAATTAATAATTTTGCAGAATGGATTCTACAGTTATTTATTTGTAGGATTATTAATCTTTTTCGACACAATTATTTTTTTCTCCCCCTTTTTACCCGGCTCCTATTTATTAATACTAACCGGTTCAATTAGCAGCAATTACTTGTCTGTTTTTGAACTTCAGATAATAATTCTCTGCCTTACATTTGTTTCATCTTTGGGAGATTTGCTTAACTACAGGGTCGGAATTAAAATAGGGAACAGTTTAATTACAAATGGTGGAATTAAAATATACGACAAAGACAAAATTGAAAAGGGCATTGCCTTTTTTAATAAGTATGGAGCCAAAGCTGTAATTATTGCCCGTTTTATTCCAATAGTTAAAAACATTCTCCCGCTGCTTGCAGGTGTAAGCAGAATGAATATTAAAGTATTCATCATCTTCAATATTATTGGCGCTTTAATCAATATCCAGCTTTATATACTTGTCGGATATTTTTTGGGGAAACATATAAATGTTCCATTCGATTTAACACTCATTGTTTTGTCAGTAATTCTTTTTTCTCTTTTTCCGTTTCTGTTTAAGCGCATTAAATCATATGTCAAAATTTCTTCTTTGAATAATTAATTGGAGGTCAGTTATGGCTAATAAACAAGTTCTAATTATCCCCATACTTATTGGAACAATTATTCTGGTAATCTACAAATTGTATTTCTCTTCCGGCCGCGAACTGGGCTCGTTTAAAGATTACGACCCAAACAGCCATGCTCAAAAAGAAATATTGGTAAAAGTTCTGCACGAAAAGGGAATTAGTAAAAATGATGAGCATAAAACGGTATCATTCTATGTCGAGGATAGGAATGGATCCCAAATGTTAATTGAAACTGCTTTATCACTTCCGCAAGGATTTAATGTATCGGAAAACGTAATCTTAAAAGGACATATTTGCGGAGGCAGCTACGAATTGGCCGAAATAGAAATATTGGAATAATCGTTTGAAAAAAGTTTATCTCAACTAAAATCCAATTACTATTAGCTAAAAAATCACTAAAATCAGTAAATATATTATTAATTAAATCATAGATATTTATGACACCAATAGTACAATTAATTTATCATACTTCAATATTAATAACTGTATGCGTGTTTTCTGATTTTGTGCTTTCATATTATCAAGAAAAAGCAAAATTAGAAAATTTTATTCATGGAATTATTTATGGATTAATTTCCATTATTGCAATGCTAAATCCATATTCAATCACTAATGGCATATTTATAGACGGTCGGTCTGTTATACTTAGTCTTTGTGCATTGTTTTATGGGCCTATACCAGCTCTTATTTCGGGGGCAATTGCAATTACGGCAAGATTTTTAATCGGGGGTAGTGGAACAATTGTAGGAGTTTTAATAATTATTATTTCATTAAGCTTTGGTTTAATTTCACATAAACTAAAAGTAAAACACAATTTTGCTTATAGCTTTTTTAATCTCTTCATATTCGGAATTATTGTTCACATTTTAATGTTGGCAGTCTTGTATTTTTTGCCAGATGGTATTTTTTTTATTACGCATAAAAAAACTGCAGTTTCTGTTATTTTAATATTCCCTCTTGCTTCAGTAATCGTCGGAAAATTAATAGCAAATATTAATATTAGAAAAGATAAAGAAGAATTATTACTCCTCACCCGTGCAACTATTGAAACTGCTTCAGACTCACTCTTTTGGATTAAACCTGATTCAACAATTGTTGATGTAAATATTGCAGCTTGTAAAAGTTTAGGGTATTCACGTAATGAGCTTTTAAAATTAACTGTTTCCGATATAGATGTTAATTATAATAACATTGTTTGGTATTCCCATTTTATAGAACTTCGAAAAAATGGAGCCTTAAAATTCGAATCTGCACAGCGTACAAAAAAAGGCGTTATTATCCCAGTAGAAATTGTTGCAAACTACGTTAACTTTGGCAATAAAGAATTTAATTGCGCATTTGTCCGAGATATTTCGGAAAGAAAAACTGCTGAATTTGAATTATCAATTGTTAGAAAAAAAATTGAAGAAAATGAAAAAAAATTAATGGCCATTGCAGATCAATCAGCTGAAGGAATAGCTCTAGCATCTCAAAATGGAAAGCTAGTGTTTGTCAATCAAGCATTTTCAAAAATGACGGGATATTCGAAGGAAGAATTATTAGGTTCATCTATTTTCGACCTTCTAATTCATACTCATATAAAAAGCGATTTTTTAAAATGCTTATCAGTTAATGTTGGAATTCCAATTCAAGAAAAATTATTAAGAAAAGATCATTCTGAGTTTGTAACAGAAATTATTGGAAGTATTATTAAAATAAATGGAGATGATTTTGTACTTGGAACTGTCAGAGATATTACGGACCGAATTAATTCAGAAAAAGAACTTGAGAATTACAGATATCATCTTGAAGAGATAGTTAGAACAAGAACTGAACTCTTAAACGAAACTAATGAAGAATTATTAGTGCAAATCGAAAGACAAAAAGAATATGAAATGTTACTTAAAAGTTCATTAGAAAAAGAGGTTGAACTAAGTGAAATGAAATCAAGATTCATTTCTACTACTTCTCATGAATTTCGAACACCCTTAACTTCAGTGCTTTCTTCAACAGAATTGCTTCAGAGATATGGTAAAAATTGGAAGGATTCTAAGAGGGATGAACATTTTAATCGTATCATCTCTTCTGTTGAATATCTTACTAATCTGCTTGACGATGTTTTAACTATAAGTAGAACTGAATCTGGTAAGATAAGTTTCAAACCTGAACAGATTAATTTGTTAAGCATTTCCGAAAACTGCATCCAAGATTCTAACCCACTCAAAACTTTGAATCACTCCTTCTTTTTTAATTACCTTTCAAGTAAAAAAGACTTCTTTTTAGATCCCAAATTGGTGAGATTTATTTTAAACAACTTATTGTCAAATGCTTATAAATATTCACCTAATGGTGGATCAATAGAATTGATAATTGATGCAAACAATAAAGATGTTATAATCGAAGTTAAAGATCAAGGAATTGGAATACCTAAGGATGAGTTATCAAAAATATTTGAGTCTTTTTATAGAACAAAATCAGTTGCTGGTATCTCGGGAACTGGTTTAGGATTAGCTATAATAAAAAGAGCTGTAGATTTGCATGGAGGTGAACTATTTGTTGAAAGTGAATTAGGGTGCGGAACAGTTTTTACAATAAAATTGCCCATTGTCAATTTATGACGGTTTTTCAATATAACATTCCGTTTGCTTCTTTAATTTATTATGCTAATTATTTTCTAGCATTTTAAACTGTTTCCCCATGATTTTGAATTTAACAGATCAATTCATTCGCTAAATGAATGGTTTTATTTATTACATATGATTATTATAAGTAATTGTCTCTAAGAAAAATGATTGTCGAAAACTAAAAATTAAATAAAATGTATAATATATTTTTAGAGTTATAATGGCTAACCGTAAAGAAAAAATTGGTTTGGCTCTCGGCAGCGGCGGCGCGCGTGGACTTGCGCATATCGGTGTAATTAAAGCGCTAGAAGAGAATAATATCCACATTGGATATATTGCGGGAACAAGCATCGGCGCCTTTGTCGGGGGTCTTTATGCTTCCGGGATGGATATTAAATCAATGGAGAAGATAATTCTCCAAGTAGATAAAATCATGGTTGCAAAAATCATGATACCCAAATTATTCGCTCCCGGTTTAGTAGACAACAAAAAAATTTACGATTTCATACATAATTTGGTAGGGGATATTAAAATTGAAAAATTGAGAATACCTTTTGCTTGTGTTGCCACAGACTTAGTCACCGGCCAGGAAGTTCAATTTACAAAAGGTCATCTCGTTCAGGCAATTATGGCCAGTATTGCCATTCCCATAATTCTGCAGCCGGTATTTCTAAATGGCAAATATTTACTCGATGGCGGATTATGTAATCCCTTGCCTATTAGTAGTGTAAAGAGTATTGGTGCTAAAAAAATAATTGCCGTAAATGTTTCTCCAACTCCACAAAGAATTACTCGTAAACTCAAAAGCAAAAAAACTAAAGAAGTTCAGCAGCTTATAAAGAAATTGCCTTCTCTCTTTTCAATCCTTTTAAACGAAGGTAAAAATCTATTCTCAAAAAATGAACTGGAATCAAAAATCTTCGAAACAATCGAAACTGAATCATACTCCCCAACGTTATTGAATGTTTTCTTACAGTCAATTTCAATCAGCACAAACAATTTAATAACACAGCAGCTTAATTATTCAAAGCCCCAAATTCTTATCTCCCCCCAAATAGAAGAATTCGATATGCTTGAGTTTTACAAAGGGGAGGAAATAATTAAATGCGGATTCGAAGCGACACAAAATTTATTGCCCGAAATACGGGCTCTGAATAACTCAAAGCATTTAAGTAATAAAAAATAATTACATTATTTACTTTTTAACTGAGGGCTCTTGTCCAATTGCCGCGAGCTTCAACGAATATATCTCCCTAATTATATTCTTCTCTACTTCACTTAATTTGTTATACAAATCTTCAAACCGGGATAGATAATTCCTTTCTAATTCAGTCGATTTCTTTTTACATTCCTCAACATCTTTTTCAATACGTTTAATTCTGGCCCAAACCAAAAAATTAACCAGACTAAGAAGCCCTCCTATTATCCATATGTAAATATTCTCTTTCATCTTTAAAACTAATTACAACGGAATGTCCATGAATATCAATTGAATGACCATAGAATTTTATGCTTATCTCTTCCATTAACTTGTGAAAATTTCTAAATTCTGTTTGAGTCTTTCACTGTATTATTTATTCAGTAAAAGATCTTTATAGGAAGGAATACTTTTCATTGGTAGGGTCTTAGGCTAATCAAAGTAAATGGGACGGCCAGATTTACATAACGCCACATTATGTTTTTAATAGGGCAGTCCCAACAAATACAGTTTTCAATTCTAATCCGTCAACATAATGTCACTTTATGCAAACTCGGCACGGCGCCCCGTTAAGTCCTACTTAGATTTTGCATCTACATTGTTTTACACCTTTACAAAAATAATTGCTCAATTTCTTCACCACTACTTAACGGGGCTTACATATGTGCCTTCGGCACTCACCTCATCTTAACATTTATAAAACTGTCAGTTAATCCTAAAATTAATCATGTTATTCAAATCTAACTTCGGCTGCGGGTGGCTCGCGCACTCGACACACCCTCCGCCTCAACGGTCATAACACCATCATTTTTTCAATTCGCATTATTTTATTCACAGTTTGCAAGTATTAACAAACAATGCCAAGCATTGAGTGTTGCAATAACTTATAAACCAATATATTTTTACTTACAGCTAATGGCTTAATGCTTATGGCTGATTTCATAAACATATTGAACCTTCGAAACCAAAGGAGATTTCGTGCTTACCTCAACTCCGGTTTAATTCATCAAATTGAATTCCGAAACCAATTAATCGAAGCTGAGTACAAAATATTATGTAACAAATTCACCAAAACGGATTCCATGTATCTTCTTGCAGAGAGATATTGCCTCACTTACGCTTCAATTAATTCAATTCTTTTCCGCCCGCGGAACCGCAAATCTGTATACATTCCACCCAGCCTGCAACAAGCCTCTACCAAGCCTGTAGCAAGCCTTGGACAGCCTTCCTAATTGAAATCTTTTACTTACTCAATTCTACAGTGAATAGGGAAGTAGTATATCATAAAATTGCTAGTGAAAAATAGAGCAAGAACATTTCTTTTTTCACTCTACGTTCTTCGTTCTAAACTCTTCACTATAATAGGAGGTTATTATGGCAATCCTAAATGGTAATGTAATCGGAAACTTATCAGGTAAGCTTGGTAATCTTTCCGCCAGAACGGTAAACGGTCAAACAATTCTTGCTGCCCGTCCTTCAAGCTTTAATACTAATTACGATCCGGCAGTTTTAGAAGTTCGTCAGAAGTTTGCCGTAACTGCAAAATTCGCAAGCGCAATAATTGCGCTTAGCTCACTTCTTTCAGTTTGGAAGAAGGTCAAGGAAGTTACAAATTCCGTATTCAACGAAGTGTTTCATGCTAACTTCAGATTTGCTTCGGTAGATAAACCAACGGATCAGAATATTCTCGCGCCGGTTGGTTTCCCGTTACAGATAACAACTGCTGCTGTTGAGGCAGATAAAATCACTGCTACAATTCCAATTCTAAATGAATCATCTGTATTCACTCCGGAAGAAGTGATTCTATCTGCTAATGCTTTGGTCTGTTATTACGACGCAACTTCAGAGAATGATGATCCATTCAAGATCATTTCACTTTCAAAGGAAGTTTCGGGATATAATTTTGGTGCTACTTATAATCTTCAGTTAGATTATAATATTATTCAAGAAAACACGGCAGCAAAATACCAGCACAGCATTCTCTACATTTGTGTTGTAACAAAAAATGCTGATGGTAAGATTGTACAGAATTCATCCACATTTACAAAGAATAACTAATCAAATCTTGAAAGGGCTATCGTTTCGATAGTCCTTTCTCTAATCATTGAAATATTTCGAAAGCTTTCTCTTATAATCTTCTTTAGCTATATTCAAATAGTAAAATCCATGGACCAGGAAGTATTTAAAATATTCTGTTCAACTTGGAAAATAATTATTGTTCATTAAAATGATGCCGTTATGGATTGTGGAGTCCATACAAAGTCCATACATTTTGTGGAAAAGTAAGCAGGACTTTTCGAGAGGTTTAAAAGTAAAAAGCCCCAAAATTCATCATTTTGAGGCTTTTCGAGAGCTGGCGATGGGACTCGAACCCGCAACCTGCTGATTACAAGTCAGCTGCTCTACCAGTTGAGCTACGCCAGCATTTTGTACTGTCTTTCAAAATTTGTGGGGCAAATCTAATACAAAATCACCATACAGCGCAATAAGCATTAAATTATTTTGTTACTTCCCATTAAAAAAACTAAATCTATATATTTGCTTAACAATATTAATAATTATGCTCACTAAAGCCGAATTAAAGAATTATACCTCCTTATTATCCAAAAAGGGGCGTAAAGAAATTAAAAAATTCATTGTGGAAGGGCACAAACTAATTCTTGAAGCCCTCAATTCAAATTTTAAGTGCGACTTAATTTTGCACACTTCTAGTTTTGAAGAGGAGCATAAGGAATTCATTAAAAAGATAAAAGTAAATGCAGATAAAGTTGAATGCATTAAAAAAAATGATCTTAATAAACTATGCGATACGGTTAATCCTCAGGAGGTATTGGGGATATTCAGAATTCCTGAACCTAAATTGATAATACCGGAAGGGAACTTGATAGTTGCATTAGAAACAATAAACGATCCGGGAAACCTTGGAACAATAATTAGAAATTGCGATTGGTTTGGTGTTAATACAATCATAATGAGCAGCGACTGCGCCGAAGTATTCAATTCAAAAGTAATTAGATCTTCGGCTGGTTCGGTTTTCCATCTTAACCTAATTGAGAAAGAGGACTTTTACAAATACATACACGAATTAAAGAGGAATAAGTACAAAATTGTATGCGCGGATTTAGATGGTGAAATTTTGAAGACTTATAAGGCGGATTCTAAAACCATTCTTGTTTTAGCAAACGAAGCTAACGGACCTAGCAACCCAATTCTAAAATTAACCGATAGAAAAATTACTATCCCTAAAAAAGGAAAAGCAGAGTCGTTAAATGTTTCGAACGCCTCTGCAGTTTTACTTTACGAATTAACTAAGCACTAAGTTTATGTGAATTCTATAAAGATTATTTCATCAGAATCATTTTTTTTGTTTCAACAAAACTTCCGACACGAACTTGGTAAAAATAAACTCCGGATGCGCTTGAAGAGTTTTTAAGTGCAAACGATGAATTATAATTCCCGGCTTGCTTAAACTCGTTTACCAATGTTGCTACTTCTCTCCCCAAGGAATCGAAAACTTTTAAGGTTACATGTCCGCTCTTAGGAACTGAAAATCTAATTTCGGTTGAGGGATTAAATGGATTTGGAAAGTTTTGTTCTAAATTAAATTTTACCGGAATTTCATCTTCACTTTCTTTTTTTATATCTGTCATTACTTCAAAACTGGGAAGCTTTTTACTTGTGTAAAGACGATACTCTCCCGGAAGTAAGTTAATTGTAGTTGCCACATCGGAAACATTTATGCTGTCTCCGGTAAAAAACTCGTACCATTTGCTAATACTTTTTGATGAAAATGTAGTACTCCGATTAACTACATCGAAATTGCCAAAAATTACAACGTCCATGGAGAAGTGATTTATAGTCAAAGACTTAACGGCTCCGGTTGCATCCAATGTAAAAGTGCTGCTCGAAAAAGCTGGATAGTTTTTCTTTAGTTTTATTAAAGCGGAAAACACTTTCAATAATTTTTGTCTATCGGCATTGGAATAGTAATTCAATCCGTCACTCCAAGGCAATGGCTTTTGGCCTAGTCTTCCTCCTTCATTAATACTTCTATCGTATCCCAATTCTCCAAACTGCCAAATCATTTTTGGACCAGGAATAGTAAAAAAGAATGACCCGGCAAGCTTAATTCTATCTAAAGCGGTTTCCAATGTTTTGGTATTATATGAACCAGATGAATTTCCATACTGCATATTCTTGTAGACCAATCTTTCTTCATCATGGCTTTCCATATATCCAACAAGATTTGGATTATTCCATCCTCTCGATTTATAAGAAATCCAATCGAGGTTAGATTTATAGTTCTCGTTGTATCCCATTGTTGCTTCGTTGTATGCGGAATTCATATTTCCCCAAAGAAGAATTCCATAATTAGCAAGCTCTGTCTCTTCTGTGTTAACTGCCAAATGTTCAAATATCATTATAGATGTTGGATCGTAAGACCAAACTTTACTTACCATTCTTTTTAACAGCCGAATTCTATCCGGATCGTAATTGCTTCCCCAATTATCTCCGGTTGCAGGTTTAGGATTGTTGCCAATTCCTTTTGTAAAATCAAATCGAAAGCCATCTATTTTATATTCTGTTATCCAGTATTGAAGCATTCTGTCTACAAAATATTGTGTTGCATAGCTTTCATGATTAAAATCGTAACCCCATTGAGCATCGGGATTTGCGAAATTGGATTGCTGATTAAACCAAGGATTGTTGGCAGCAGGTTTACCAGCAGAATTATTCCAATACATCTTAACCATGGAATTTTGTCCATACGCATGATTAAGAACTATATCCATTATAACTGCTATACCATTCTGATGGCATGCATCAATAAAACTTTTCAAATCGTTCTTAGTGCCATAATATTTATCAGGCGCAAAATAAAAGGAGGGATTATATCCCCAGCTGCTGTTTCCCTCAAATTCGTTAAAAGGCATTACCTCTATGGCATTGATGCCTAACTTCTTAAAATAGCTTAAAGTGTCCTTAAGGGATTTGAATGAATGAGTGCCAACAAAATCGCGAACCAGCATTTCGTAGATTACTAATCTTTCTTTAGATGGCTTTTTAAAATTCTTTACTTTCCAATCAAATTCTGCCTGCCCTGGCTGGAATACCGAAACAAGGTTTTCGGTTTTACCGGATGGATAAGGAATTAGATTAGGATAGATTAAAGAGGGAATATTTTTATCGTTGGAATTATCAAGCACTTTATCCGTATAAGGATCGCCAAGTCTAAGCTCTCCATCTATAAGATATTGATAGGCAATCTCTTTGCCTGCTTCTAAATTAGAAATTGAAAGCCACCATATTACGCTATCTGGTTTTGCCTCATATCTATTCATAAAATATTTTTCTTCAACTTTCCAATCGGATAAATCGCTTATTACATAAACAAAGTTTTTTTGAGGCGCGTACAAAGCCAACGTAACCTGGCTGGATGAATTATAATTGATGCCAATTTTATTCCCGGCGGGCAATGCAATATTTTTTATTGCCGGATTTTTAATTATTACAAATCCTGTAGAATCTTTTTGATTGGAGGTATCTGCGGCTACAATTTTAATTTCATTCTTGCTCGAAGTGTAATCGCTAGCTAAAAATGTATAACTAAGGGTATTACTGCTGCTGGCAAATTTTTGAACTCCATTTACAAAAAGAGTAATGGCTTTTGTCTTAGTGCCCAGTTCTGATGTAGTAGCCGAAATTGGAACACTTCCTCCTTCGTTAATAAAAACCGGTGAACGGGATGGATCGCCAAAACTTCTGTTAACCGTAGGAGTGTTTAGTATGACCGAAATGCCGGCGGAATATAGGGGGATAAAAATATCTTTGTTCCCAACGTCTTTTCCTTCTCGTGTCCTATCAGCACTTCTAAAAACTAATGCAACTTTTAGAGCTTTATCACTAGATAAAAGATTGTAAAAGTCTTTTACATTAGGGCGTATTACAAATCTATACTTATTTGGTTCTGGTTCTTTCGATAATTTTGCCTTAGGAATATTTTCTTCCCATTTTGCAATTACATTTTTCCAATCAGATTGAGAAGAACTCGCATTTGTAATTAAACCTGTGTGTGCATAAACGTCTCCATAGTAATCTTTTAATCCAGAATTACCAAGACTAGCATCAAAAATAATTACAATAGAATCATTTATTGTTGGATAAGTTGGATGATAAGTAACTAATTGGCCATATATAGAAGAAGCAATTAGAAATAAACAAAGAATTCTAGATTTCATTTTACCCTTAAAAAATATTTTTATAGGGTAAAGGTAATAAAGATTATCTTTTTAATCGAAGAATTCCCATGCCACACCTAAACGTATTCCGCGGGGCTGTTTAGGGTAGTAGGGAATTAAGTAATATTTATTATCAAGAAGATTTTCGAAAACAAAATATATTATAGCGTTCTGCTGAATTCTTCCCGATAAGAAGAAATCTAATTGCAGCTCGGATTTGAAGAGGGAAGAATTAATTAACGAAACACTTTTTGTAGTTCTATCTATAACATAAGAAGAGGAAAATCCTTTTTCAAAATCGAAGCGCTCCTCAAAACGTGAACCAATAGTAGAAAAAGTTATACCGGTTTTGAGATCGAGGCTGTTGTTGAATAAAGTATCTACGTAATAAATTCCTCCACGGCTGTTAAAGTTAGGAAGACCGCTAATTTTGCGTGACTCTTCATTAAAATAAAAATTAGCAGTAGTATTGAATAAGAACTTCCATACTCTTAAATCCATATTCAAATTAATTCCGCTAACAGAATAATTCTTGCCGGAAGTAAAAACAATATTGTCGGTTATCTCATTATTAGATGATAAAAAAGCCGGCAATGCTTCGTTGCTCTTTTGAATAGTAAAAAATCCAGCTGACGCATTAAGACTTTCCTTTTTATAAGCAGCCTTAGCTTCATATATAACACTTCTTGTAATTATATCCGAAGAAGATTCCAGACGGTAACCGGCTTCAAAAACATTAAATGGAGCTCTTTGATTAGCGTAGCCAAGATAAATAGAAATATCGTCAAGTAGATGAATGCTAAGATCTGAACCAAACGAAAAATACTTCTCATTCGAGTAGGATGAAAATTTTCCAAATAGGGCGGGTACAATTTTGCCGTTAAGTAATTTTGCAGATGCATCAAAAGCAAAACTTACTGTACTCTTTTTCACTTCTTCTAAAAAGAAAGGGGTAGAATAGTTAAGCCTTTCGAACTGTAGCAGTCCATTAAACGAATAATTGTAGTAACTAATCTTTTGAAGAAAAGTTGCGCCAAGAACTTTTGTTTTATGTTCTCTCTTAACCGGAGCCATAGTGGTATCTAAAGAACCAATGTTTTGCCTAAATTGACCTAAGTAATCGTGATAATAAATAGTAGCAATGGATTGTGTATTGCTAAAGAGCTCCGTATTAAAATTCAAAGCAAAAGTATTGTTGATGTTAGACAGATAGCGGTTAGTATAATTTACGGGGGCGCTAATATTGTTATACAAAATAGAATTTATCTGTTCCGAACCATATTCATTTTCAATCGCTACTAAATCTACACCACCATTTAATTGAATTTTTGAATTAGCATGCCAGTAATTAAAAGCCAAACTGGATTTTGCCGAGAGCAAATAATTTAATCTAACAGATGCCATCCAATTGCTGTAGTCGCTGTTTCTATATCGGGGGTTATTGCTATGGTTAGTTACTTGAATGTATGTGTTTAACTTCTTTATAGGAGTTAAACTAAAAATTCCATCGAATAAAGCTTCATCAACTGGTGCTTGATAATAACGTAATCGTGAGTATGCTTTATTGGTTTGGGGAACCCGTGGATAAAATACTACTGCAGAGGAATTGTTGTTGCCAAATAAAAATGCTCGAGGAAGAGAAACTACTTCAATACTGTCAATACTTTCGGATTGAAGCAGATTCAAATTAATTTCTCCCAGGGCCGAAACGTTCATGGGAATCTGCCCTCCGTTAAACAAAACCCCGCTGTTCTTTTGCCCATATAAACTAACCGAGTTTGGATAACCAACGGAACCAAAATCTTTTATAAACGAAAAGGGAGCTGCATTAAGAAAATCTCCAATAAATCTATAGTCAATGGTCTCTAGTTTCTTTTTGGATATTGATGAAGAGCCATTGTCATTGGAATTAAAACCAATCCTACTAAATTTTACAATACCCGTTTTAGCCAATGTTTTCAATGATGAATCTGCGGTTGATATATTTTTACTCGCGGTTGAATCTGGATTTGCCGGATTAATTTTATTGCTTTGGGCATAAAATGTATTCAGAAAAAGAAAGCCTAAGAGAAGCGTTCCTAGCCAAACATTTGTAAAACGAAGTATCCTAAAATCATTGTTCATGTCAAATTCTCGAAAATATTTATTGTTATATCGCAGAGAGACCCTATATCTATTGCTTAATCAAGCCACATGATCTAAAACAAGTAGTTAATTAAAAAGACAAAAACTATTTGTTTTCACATAAAAAAATACTAAATTTCTACTGAAATTAATCACCAATAAAAAGGGCAATCATTATGGCAACAGTAAAAACAGTAGCAAAACCAATGACTAAATCACAGATTGTTGATCATATGTCAAAAAAATCTGGATTAACCAAAAAAGCAACAGGTGAATTCTTACAAGAAGTTACTTTACTTGCTTACAAAGAAGCTAAAAAATCTTTTACTTTTCCTGGCCTTGGAAAATTAGTTCTTGTTGACAGAAAAGCAAGACTTGGAAGAAATCCTAAAACTGGTGAAACAATTAAAATACCAGCAAAAAAAGTTGTAAAATTTAGAATAGCTAAACAAGCTAAAGATGCAATTTTACCTGCTAAGAAAAAATAAATAATGTTTGGCTAAGCCTCCGAATTTCGGAGGCTTTTTTTTTATCCCTTCTTTTCGTTCATCTTTAATATAATTTCTTTATACAACTCTTCTGGAATATTTTTTAAGACTGTTTGAATCAGTAAATTATTTTTACCAGAATTTGTAAATATTCCAACCTTTTGATTATTGGAATCTTCGATATAAATAGGACGTGTAGGCCAGCCCGAAATAATTCCTCCATAAACTTTTACAATATCCTTATGATTAATAACTAATTTTCGCTTGCTCAAAAAAAAGTTTGAGCAAATCATCTTTTCGTTATCAATTTGCACTGTAAAAGGAAAGAGTTTATAGCTCTTTATAAAAAAGCTGTTCAGAATTAAAAGAATTAGTAAATTAAATAAGAAAAGAAAAATGAAATACCATTTTTCAAATGATATTATCAGCGAAAAAATGGAATAAAACAAAAGTAAAAGTGAGAGCAAAACATTTATGAAGCGGTAAAATATTTTTGCCGTTAGCGGATAATTGTATGTAATCATAGATGAACAACTGCTATTTATTTACTTTAAAATACAAAAGAAGCTGTTATTACAAAGAATAAAATATTTTTAAACATTCACGGGCTGCAAAATGAAAAGTATAATTTTATTTATAATGGTTTTTGTTACCGCAAATATTTTTGCGCAAAAGAACCAACTGACAAATTTCAATTCCCTAATGGAATCGTTAAAAATGGGTAAAGACGTTAAATCAATAATTCACTATGGGAAATGCAAATTAATTATAGATGGCAAAGAAGAAACAGCTCCCGACGCTATTGGTGGAATGGAATTTAAGACATTCGAATACTTTGCAAAAGGAAGCGTTAATAATGAAAAAGCTTTTGTTACATCATCCAAAACTATTCTTATTAGTCACCCTAGATATGGATATGTTTATAATTATGCTAAAGTAAAGATTTATGAGGATGGCAATTCTCAAATTATTGCACGCTATCTCGACCCTAAAACCTTGGAGGTAAAAATGGATGAAACATTTTTTACAGAAATAGCAAACGAGAATAAAGGGGCACTATTTTTATTTGAATAAAAGTTGAAACCATAATTGAATAGTTACATCATATGCTATAAATAGAAAGAGACAGTATGCTGGATTTGTTGGTAATTGGTGAAGGACCCGCAGGAATAAGTATGGCGGTTGAAGCTAATAAGGTGGGAATAGACTCTTCAAAAATTGTTTTAATAGAAAAGGCCGGAGTGCATTCATTCTCGATAAAAAAATATTATCCCGATTCTAAAATGGTAACTGCCAATTTTAAGGGATTTGAGGCAAGATGCAGCGGTGTAATGCCAGTATCTTATACAAAATGGGAATGAAGTTTATTTGAGCTATAGAAAAAGAGAGTTTACAAGGCTTAACGAAATTAATAAGGAGAGTATTGCTGCGTTAGAAAAATTGAATAAAATAAAAATTCTGCGTGAATCGGATATAGATTCCATTGAAGAAAGAGAAGGTAATGTTAAGGTAAATTTTAAAGAAGAAATCTATGGTTCAATGTCTTTCGATTATGTTATTTATGCTTTGGGAGGATCTACGCCTGAAAACTTTTTGAAAATGATTGGGATTGAATTTGAAGGCGCCGATCCAATATTAAAAGAACATTACGAAACATCTGTTCAAGGATTATTCTTATTGGGTGATTTAACAGCCGGAACAAGAGGAGGATCGATAATTTGGGCTTTCAATTCTTCAAATACCGCGATGAATAAAATATGTAAAGATTATTTGAATTGTAATTTATGATTGATGCGGTAAAGTGAACTTCCTATTCAAATTAATTCATAAATAAAAATTAATTGCAAATAAAGCTATCAGTTAGGCAATAATTGTTGCTTCGAAATCTTTTTTAGCGAAAAGAAGAATGTTGTTCCTTTGCCTTTAACAGATTGAGCCCATACGCGCCCGCCGTGCCTTTCAACAATTCTTTGAACGATAGCCAAGCCGACTCCAATTCCCTCAAATTCTTTATCAGTATGTAATCTTTGAAAAACTCCAAAGAGCTTGTTATAGTATTTCATATCGAAACCAACGCCGTTATCTTTAATGAAGTAGACGTTCATATGATGATGCTCTTTATGATCATCAACTGCACCAATTTCAATTATCGTTTTGGTGTTGTTTCGTGAATATTTCAATGCATTATTAAGGATGTTAAAAAGCACCTGCTTAAGCAAAGGACGGTCACCAAGACATTCGGGAAGTGGGTTAGCAATTAACTCAATATCTCTATTAGTTCTTTCATTTTCCAAAGTGACCCAAATTTCTTGAAGCAACGAATCTAAATTTATGTTATCCATTAAAGCTGGCTGCCTGCTAATTCTAGAGAATCGGAGAATCTCGTTAATTAATACACCCATATGATTTGCCCCACTTTGAATCTTGTTTAGATATTTAACCGCATCGGCAGGAAGAATTTTAGAATAATCTTCTATTACTATTTGGGCAAATCCATTTAATGCTCGCAGCGGAGAACGCAAGTCGTGAGAAACCGAATATGAAAATGAATCGAGTTCCCTGTTTGCAATTTGTAATTCTTCCCTTTGCCTTAACAATTCTTCATTGGCAAAGCCCAATTCTTCTATTGTGCTTGCCAATTCGGTAGTCCTTTCCTGAACAAGTAGCTCTAAGCTCTTGCGGTGTTTATCCAATTCCTTTTCTATTTTTTTCCTCTCGGTAATATCTGTCATTACACCAATTGAGCCTATAACCTCATCTGCACTGTTTAGAATTGGAGCGGCTCCAATTAAAAAGTCTTTCCACAAGTTATCTTTTGTTCTAAACTGAATTTCGTACTGTCCCGCAACTTTGTTCTGTCTAATTTTACTTTTCTCAATTATTATTCCATGGTCTTTCTCTTCAAGCAAAACCTTATAGCCAGTTTTACCAATTATATCCTCTTTAGAATAACCAAGTACTTCATAAAATCTTTTGTTCACATAAAGTACCGTGTCATCGTTATCAACCATCATAACAACTTCATTCATACTCTCCATTAATGTTCTATATCGTTCTTCGCTTTCCTTTAATTCATGTTCAGCTAAAACTCTTTCGGTAATATTTCGCCCAAAAATTACAACTCCGTTAACATACTTGTTCTCAAGCATGTTCATTCCAATAGCTTCTAAATAAATAGTCGATCCATTTTTATGAATTATTCTTGCAAATGTGGGGGTACCTTCATTTGAAGATTCATAAACTTTCTTAAGCTGCTCTGCGGAAATAGCAATATCGTCTGGGTGAATAAACTCAAAGGGGGTTCTTCCAAAGGTATCCTCTTCGGTATAACCAAAAGATTTGAATACAGATGGACTCTGGTATGAAATTTTTCCATCTCGATCTATTATAAATATAATATCAGACAATCCTTGAATAATAGAACGGAATTTTTCTTCATTTTGCCTAATAGACTCGGCATTATTTTTTGCTTCTGTTAAATCTATTAGAATGCCTCGCAGTCCAACAGTCTTATCATTCTCAATTATTCTTGCAGAATAAATTGCAATTGGAAATTTTGTCCCATCTTTCTTTATTGCTGTATATTCATTTCCTAGAATAGATTCTCCTTGAAGAATTCTTTTTACATTATTCAAACCCTTCTCTCTATCTTCGGGCGCAAGTGTTGAAATTAAGTTAATACCTCCGTCAAAATCTTCTTGAGTATAACCGAAAAGCTCAAGTCCGTTTTTATTTACATAGGTAAGTTTACCTGCCAAGTCATATTCAAAAATTGTTTGAGGTAAAAGGTCGGCCATTTCTCGGTATCTTTTTTCACTTTTTGCTAAAGCCTCTTCAGCTGAAATTCTCTTGTTAAGGTCATCGCTAGCCTTATCTAACGACATTTTACTAATTCTGAAAATATTATAGGAAAGAATTCCAATGAATATAATGGAAATAGCCGAGTCGGAAAAAAAATCTACTGCCGTGGCGTAAGGTAAATGATTTTGGTTAATTGCATTTTTTGCAAATAGAAATAATACAATAAGATTTACACCAATATAAAAAGGTATAGTAAATTTGTTTTTACTCATAAAAAGGGGAAGCATTGAAAGTATGGTTAATATAAAAACAATGGAATCATACTTCATTAAAGGGTCCCCGCGATCTATCCAAATAATAAACCAAACACACGCAAGCGCACTGCTAAGCAATAGATGGGCTGCAAAGTTTACATGTCCTTTAATTAAAAAAACTAGACAAACAATAAAGAGGATTATGATAAAAGCTTCGGCAAAAAGTATTGGATAAAAAATTGTATTAAAATTTTTATCCATAGTTTGGATGTAATACGTGTAAACTAAAATTGGAATAATTACGGCAATGCAGGAGAGGCATAAATAGTAGATAAACCGCACTTTTAGTTTGGTGGCAAAATCCTTGTCCGAATAAAGATTAAGTGGATGGGGAAGTCCCTCCTTGTCTCCAATAGTAAAAAGATATCTATATAATAAGTAAAGTTTTTTTTGCATTTAAATAAGATTAAGTATTGGTGAATAATATTAATTACCAATTCATTATCGAGAATTACGGCCATAATTTAAGAGGTATTTTTTAGTACATACTTCTGAAAGAGTATTCCTAGGAAAGCCTTTTATCAGCGTAAGGGCAGTTCTATATTCTACTTTCTTTGGCAAAATATATAGAAATAAAGTGCAAACATTATTGCTTAAATTAATTTCCAAGTGAAAAAAAGAAAGTTGCTCCTTTATTAATTTCACTTTCGGCCCAAATTGTACCACCATGCTTGTGAACTATTTTAGCTGCATTAGCAAGACCAATTCCTGTACCGTCAAATTCATAGTTTGTATGAAGCCTGGTAAGTATTTTGAACAATTTGTCATAATTAGTCATATCGAAACCAACGCCATTGTCTTTAACAAAAAAGACTTTTTCGGAATTACATTTGCTTCTATCGAAGTTTGAAGTTGACCCGAACTCAATAACAGCCACATCAGTTTTGGAAGAGTACTTTAATGCGTTACTTAATAAATTCTCTAATAGAGTAGTTATAAGTGTACTATCGCATTTAGCAAAAAGGTTATTCTCAACTGTATATTCAATTCTTCTAGCCTTATTCTGAATTACAAATACTCTTAAAATATCTTCTGAAATAGAGCTTAAATTAACCTCGCTAAATGTTAGTTCAAATCTCGAAAGTTTGGCAAGTTTTAACAGCTCCTCAATTAAATTATCCATTCTGCCGGATGAGGCAATAATTCTATCCAAAAATTGAACCCCTTCATTAGGAAGAAGGGAGGAAAAATCTTCTTTCATAATTTGGGTAAAGCTTTTTATACTTCTTAGAGGTGCTTTCAAATCATGCGATACGGAGTAAGAAAAAGCCTCCAATTCTTTGTTCGAAAACTCAAGCTTATTATTTAAAATTTGCAATTGATCATTCGAATATTCCAATTCCGAAATAGCTTTTGCTAAATCTGTATTCGCCGTTTCAAGTTTATTGTTAGAAGATTCTAATTTAGAATTACTCTCTTCGAGGTTTTTGTATGCATTGTTAAGCTGGGCAGTTCTTTCCTTAATTCTTTGCTCCAGCAAAATATTCTGTCGCTGAATTTTTTTGATTCTGTATTTGTATGCGTAAAAAACACTAAGCAATAAAAATGCAATTGCAATTATTTTAAAAACTAATGTCTGCCACCAGGGAGGAACTATTATAATTTTTAATGTGCATTCGGGAGTTACTGCATTTGCGGAGCGGGAAACAAGTTTTACTTTAAAAGTATATTCGCCGTAAGGCAGTTGAGAATATGTAACGCTATGGTTTTTGCCGTTATTTAGCCAGCCAGTGTCAAAATTTTCTAAAGTGTAAATGTATTCGTTTTGATATGATTCAAGATAATTTACAGCGCTGAACTCAATAGAAATTGTGTTCTCGTTATAATTTAATTTTATGCTTTCTGTAAAGGTAGCCGTGAAGTTCAATATCTGTCTGCCATCATATTTTTCCAGTGGAGACAAAGTCGAATTGAAAAGTTTGATATCAGTTATTACAGGTGAACTTGTTGGATTGCTAAGAATAAGTTTCTCCGGATTGAAGAAGTTAACTCCTTTAATTCCTCCAAAGAAAATATCTCCATAATTATTTCTGTGAAAAGCTCCAGAATTAAATTCTTTGTCCTGCAGTCCATCGTTTGGAGTGTAATTAAGAAATATACCCTTGGACTTTATATAACAGCTTATTCCCGAATTTGTACTCACCCAAATATTCCCATCGTTGCTTTGAAGTATTCCGTAAATAACATTGTTTGGTAAACCATTTGCGGTTGTAAAAGATTTTGCCACTTTTTTATTATTATCAATAAAAAACAAGCCGGAATTAGTACCAAGCCACAATTGATTTAATATAAAGTCCTTATGCAAGGTGGTTACTTCCTTGCCGGTGAATTTAAATTTATTATTGTCCTTGTTAAAAATTGAATAGGACTCAGTAACGGGATCAAACATAACCATTCCAATGCTGGTTGCTGCTAAATAAAGCTTCCCATCTTTATCTATATATATTTGTCTAATTTCCTCTTGAGATGTGCTTTTAGCTTTTGAAAATGAATAAAACTTTTCGAATGATTTATTAATTGTGTTAAATTTTACTAGACCATTGTTAGTGCCAAGCCACAATATACCATTCTTATCGAAAGCTGCAGAGAAAACATAGGAAATGATCAAATCACTTTTCTTATCAAAAAAGTACTTTGTTGTTTTACCATCTCTCTTATCGAAACGGACAATCAAAGGCCATTCAATTCCTAGCCACAAAATATTCTCATCATTCAAATCTTGGGTTATGGTTCTAACATAATTAATGTTCTCTGGTTCGCTGTTTAAACATATTCTGTAATGTACATTGCGGTTTCTTTTAAGATCGTATTTGTCTAACCCTTTATAGCCACCAATCCAAATAATGCTGTCCTTATCCGAATAAATTCCTCTTATACTTGTATTTTTAATCTGGAAATTGTAGCCGCTTAACAATCCTAATTTAGCATTGTGTTCGCTCCATTTAAATAAACCATTACCATTTGTACCAATCCATACATAACCATTTCGGTCACTAAAAAAACTTTCATAGCCCGTAAGCAATAATTGACTTACCTGGTCAACGAAGTGATAATCTATTATATCGTAAACATAAATTTTTTGTCCCCCTACCAGTATCCAAATGTATCTTTCGTTGTATTGAATGTAGCTTAAAATGTTCATTGTTTTAAGAACTTCAAGCTCCTTCTTCAATTTATAAATAGGAGTGATCAACAAAGTATTTGGATCTATTTGCAATCCCCCATTAATACCAGGTATCCATATCATTTTCTCCTTGGTCTCAAAAAACTTTTCGTGAATAACAACATCCCGGTTACCTTTTGGAATTTTAGAAAAAAAACGAAAAGTGGTAGCGCTCTTTTCTTTAAAATATAGCATTCCATTGTTCACCAAAACCCAAACACGCCCCTTTGTATCAATATATAAATCTGCAATACTATTATCTTTACTATTAACTTCGAATGGCAAAGTAAAATATAGTTGAATGGAATTGCTATTATTAATTAGGTAAATGCTATTAGCTGTTGCGGCCCATATATTATTCTCTTTATCTCCAACAATGGCTTTAACTTCATTGCCAGAAGGCTTTCTGCTGGATTCATTGTTAAATTTGTACCTATTTGTATAGTAGGTCTTCAAATTCATTTTTGCTATGCCGAATGCAGTCCCAATCCAAAGATTGTTGCCGGAATCTTCATATAATGATAAAATATTATTGGAAGGAAGAGAATTGGAGTCGTTGGGATTATCGTAAAACGCTTTAAATGAATAGCCATCGTATCTGTTCAATCCATCCAGGGTTCCAAACCACATAAATCCTTTTGAATCTTTTAGAATGCACTGGATATAGTTTTGTGAAAGGCCGTCTTTGGTTTCTAATTGTGTAAATACAATTTTAGATTGTGCAATTAAGTTGTTGAATTGAATTATTAGCGCAAAAAGTGGAATAAGTAATTTGCTAGTCGTTCTAAAAGTTAAAAATGTTTTTTGCAATTGAGAATAGAAATATCTCATTGAAAACTCTTATAAAAGTGTTGATCAATTTTTGAACTCTGTTAAAACGTACAATTTTGTTACACTATTATCGGGAAATAAAAGTTATTATTTAAGCATTATTTGCGCTTTCAGGCTTTTTTGATAAAAGTAGTATTTGAGAGTTGTTATAAATTGAGGGAAATTAGCGCTGCTTTATACTACATAGAATACAATACATGGGAATAAAGGAAATATAGAAATTAAAAAATTGGGGTGCCTTTATTAATACATCAATTAAAGGCAGCCCCCAATAAATTTATGAATTGATCATGCTTAACGATACTCTTCCTTTAGGAATATCAATTGCTATAACCGTTACATCAATTATGTCTCCGACCTTTAAGAGTTCCAAAGGATCTTTTACAAACTTATTTGCTATTTGAGATATATGAAGAAGGCCATCCTGCTTTACACCAAGATCTACAAAGGCACCAAAATCTACTACATTTCGAACAGTTCCTTTTAACTTCATGCCAATTTCTAAATCCTCTATCTTTAAAACATCACTTCGCAAAATTGGTTTTGGCATTTCATCTCTGGGATCTCTTCCCGGCTTTTTTAGATTCTCCAGAATATCTTCAAGTGTTGGTTCACCAATTCCAATTTCATCGGCAATTTTTTTAGTTCCTTTCGATTTCACAAATAGATCAACAAGATTGCCTTTATCGTTTATATGAAGAGTAGAAAGCTGGCAAAGATTTAAAAGCTTTGTAGTTGCCTCGTAAGATTCCGGATGGATTGAAGTATTATCCAAAGGATTTGTTCCATTTGGAATTTTTAAGAAGCCCGCGCATTGCTCAAAGGCTTTTTCTCCCATTCCAGTTACCTCCATCAATTCCTCACGACTTGCAAATCTTCCAATTTTTTCCCGGTGCTTTATAACATTATTAGCAATCCTTTTATTCAAGCCGGATACGTAATTAAGCAGCGAAGCCGAAGCGGTATTCACATCAACTCCAACGTAGTTTACGCAGCTTACAACAACATCCTCAAGTTTTTTTATCAACAGTTTCTGATCAACATCGTGCTGATATAAACCAACTCCAATAGATTTTGGATCTATTTTAACAAGTTCGGCTAAAGGATCGAGAACACGTCGTGCAATTGAAATGTTTCCCCGCTGGCTTGCTTCCAAATCAGGGAATTCTGTTTTAGCAATTGCGCTTGCCGAATAAACCGAAGCGCCTGCTTCGCTAACAATTAAGTAGTGGCAATCCAATTTGTTTTCTTTAATAAGCTCTGCAATAAGAGTTTCGGTTTCGCGGCTTGCAGTTCCATTTCCAATTGCAATTAAATTCACATCATACTTTTTAATTAACGCTAAAAGTTTTTTCTTGGAATCCTCAATTCTGTTCTGAGGCGGATGAGGATAAATTGTTTCACCTTCCAAATATTTTCCGGTTGTATCTATAACTGCAAGTTTGGAACCGGATACAAATCCGGGATCAATTCCTAAAATCATTCTGTTGTTAATAGGAGGCTGAAGAAGCAACTGGCGCAGATTTGATGCGAATATTTCAATAGCGTGTAAGTCTGCAACTTCGGTTAACTGATTTCTTACTTCACGCTCTATTGAAGGATAAATTAATCTCATGAACGAATCGTCAACAACCTCTTCCAATAAGTCAATAATGAAAGATTCATCATACTCAAAAAAGCTGTCAAAAATTTGATTAAGAATTCCAGGTTTATCGAAGCTTAGAATTACCTTTAAAAATCCTTCGGCTTCACCACGGTTTAATGCTAATGTTTGGTATTGTTTAATTTTGCTTAGAGCAACCGAAAAGTTGTGATACACTTCGTAAACATCTTTTTTACCGGCGCCTATATCGGCTTTTTTAATCGCCGTTTTTTCCGAAACAATAGTTGCGTTATAAAATAAAAAATCGCGGCATGCTTGGCGTACTTCGGCGGTTTCACTAATCATTTCTGCAATTATATCTTTAGCTCCCTGTAATGCTTCCTCTGTGTTTGCAACACCAAGCTCTTCATTTATATATTGATTAAGAACCTCATCAAAATTGCCATTGAAGTTTGGATTCTGAAGTATGAATAAAGCCAATGGCTCCAATCCTTTAGCTTTGGCAATTGTTCCTCTGGTTTTGCGTTTTGGTTTATATGGCAAATAAAGATCTTCAACTTCCTGAAGCTTTAGCGCATCCATAATTTTTGAACGAAGTTCATCTGTAAGCTTGCCCTGCTCGTCAATACTTTTTATAACTGCATCTTTTCTTGCTTCTAAAATTGTTAGATATTGTAATCGGTCTTCTATATTGCGCAAATAATCTTCATCTAAACCACCGGTATGCTCTTTACGGTAGCGGGCAATAAATGGAACTGTTGCCGCTTCGTTAAAAAGATTAATTACGGTAATAACCTGCTTCTCTTGTATGTTTAATTCTTTTGCAATAACTAAAGGAATATTCATTTATGTACCCTGAATTTTTGGAAGTGCAAATCAACACTTAAGAAAGTAAACTTTCCACTTGATTAATAGATTAGAGTTTCCTAAGAGGATTAAAATATTTATTGACTGGAAAGCAAATTCCGTCATCTTAACTAATGTGTAAACTGTTACCCGAATAATTCTGTTTCTACAAGCTCGCATAAAATATGAGCAATGGTTATGTGTCCCTCTTGAATACGCTGCGTACTTACTGAAGGAATAACTATTGGTAAATCTACCAAATCTTTTAATTTTCCCCCGCTTCCACCCAAAAAGCCAATTACAAACATTTTATTGTATCGGGCTTTTTCAACCGCTTTAATAATATTGCCCGAGTTACCGCTTGTAGATAGAGCAATTAAAACATCCCCTTCGTTTCCTAATCCTTCAACTCCGCGCGCAAAAACATTTTCAAATCCAATATCGTTTCCCCCCGCGGTTAAAAATGAGGTGTCTGTGGTTAAGGCAATTGCGGGAATTGCGGGACGATTCAAGTGATGGCTCAATCGAATCATAAACTCCGCGGCAATATGCTGGCAATCGGCAGCGCTTCCTCCATTTCCGCACAAAAGAATCTTCTTCCCGTTTTTGTAGGAATCCACAATGGACTGCGCCGCAACTAAAATTTCTGCCTTGCAATCAGCTTCAATTTTCAATTTTACTTCGGAGCTCTCTTTTAATGAATCCGAAATGAATTTCTCTTTATCCAAAACCGCCTCGTTTATATCCTTTTCAAAAATAGTAAAGTTCTATATTATTCCATTACAAAAAAAAACTTATTGGAATTTTCTATGCCTAAAATTACCGTTTACGAAAAACCAACTTGTACTACCTGCCGAAAGCTTTCGAGCTTGCTTATAGAAAAGGGAATTAATTTTGAAAAAGTGAATTACTATGTGGAGCCCTTTTCGAAAAGTAAACTTACTTCTTTACTTAAGAAGATGAGTATGAAACCAAGCGAGTTATTGCGAAAGAATGAAGAAGCATTTAAAGAAAATAAAGGCAGCATCTTAAAGATGACCGAAGAGGAGATTTTGAATCTTATGGTTGAAAATCCGGATTTGGTGCAAAGGCCAATTGTAGAAAAAGGGGAAAAGGCAATTTTAGCCCGCCCGCCTGAAGAAATTCACAAATTACTGGAATAAATGTAATTGCTTCTAATCCACTGTTTGAAGTAAGTTTGTTGCAATATTTTTTAACAAATAAAAGAAAAAATCATGACAAGAAAAATAATCTTTTGGGTATTGGCATTTTTAATTACAGCTGGTTCGGCAGTTTTTCAAAGAATGACAGGCCCCAGCTATCCTAAAAAAGGGGAAGATACTTTTGAAGGCAAACAAATTAAATATACTCTTGAAAGAAGCCATGTCTCTTCTTCTAATTATCTTATAGAAATTGAAACGGGGGATGAATCTATTAAGGGAGCAATTTATTGGAGAGAGTATAAGTCGAATGGGGAGTTTAATGTTGTTGAAATGGTAGGTGGAAAAGTTCTAAAAGGTGAATTGCCGGCAAGAAAGCCTTTGGAAAAACTGGAATACTTTGTAAAGTTACATAAAGGGGAAAATTCAATAGACTTAGGTGGAGATAGAGTAACGGTAATTCGATTTAAGGGAGATGTTCCAAATATTATTTTGATACCTCATATAATTGCAATGTTTTTATCTATGCTACTTGCAACAAGAACCGGACTTGAAATTTTTAACAAAGAACCAAAATATGTTAATCTAACCATATGGACATTAGTTATATTATTTATTGGAGGATTTCCATTAGGATTTGCAATGAACTGGTACGCGTTTGGAGAAATGTGGGGCGGTATTCCATTTGGAAATGATATTACAGATAACAAAACATTAATTGCATTTGTTGGGTGGTTAGTTGCTTTCTGGATGATCAAGAAAAATCAGCTTCCTAAATTATTTGTAATTCTAGCGGCAATCTTAATGTTATTGGTCTATATGATTCCTCATAGTGTATAGTTTATAAATAAGTGAAAGTTCTGGAAAGAGAACAAGATCCTTTGTGATTAGGATCTTGTTCATATTCTTAATCTCTCTGGACTAAATATTAAATTCCAAAACAGGAGAACAAATGAGTTCACACGAACAACCAACAAACAGCGGTCTTCCGCTTAATGCTTATACCGAGTTAAAGCCGGGTGAAGAATATGTTCCCATTATGCCGGCTCGTATTGCAGTTCCCGAAGTAACCTTATATTCTGTTATTACAGGAATTTTGATGGCTGTAGTTTTTTCGGCAGCGGCTGCTTATTTAGGATTAAAAGTTGGTCAAGTATTCGAAGCCGCAATTCCAATAGCAATTTTAGCAGTTGGCTTTTCCACATTACTAAAAAAAAGCGGGGCAATGGGGCAAAATGTAATTATTCAATCTATTGGTTCTACATCCGGAGCCGTAGTTGCCGGTGCAATTTTTACTTTACCAGGTATTTACATTCTAAATCTTCAAGCAACATTTTTTCAAATGTTCTTTGCAACTTTAATCGGCGGCTTTTTAGGAATCCTTTTTCTAATTCCATTTAGAAAATATTTTGTGGCAGAAATGCATGGCAAACTTCCTTTTCCTGAAGGAACTGCAACTACCGAAATTTTAGTGGCTGGTGAAAAAGGGGGCAATCAAGCTTTAGTTTTAGTAGTAAGCGGATTAATTGGTGGTCTTTACGATTTTGCTGTTGCCTCTTTTGGAACTTGGGCTGAAATATTTACAACTAGAGTTGTTGGTTTTGGCGAGGTTTTAGCAGATAAATTTAAGCTGGTTTTTAGATTGAACACCAGCGCTGCCGTTGTTGGATTAGGTTATGTAATTGGATTGAAATACTCCACAATAATTGTTGCAGGCTCTTTCTTATCATGGTTTGTGTTTGTTCCTATAATTGCTTTTATAGGTGATGGACTTGTTGTTCCTGTTGGTTCCGGTGTAACTACATTAATTAAAGATATGAGCGCAGAACTGATTTTTAGAAATTATGTTCGCCATATTGGTATTGGTGCTATTGCAATGGCTGGCTTTATAGGAATTGTTCGCTCCTCAAGTGTTATTCGTTCTGCAATTTCTTTGGCGGTAAAAGAAATATTTGGCGGTAAGACTGTGGAAAACGAAGCTCTTCGCACACAAAAAGATTTATCTATGAAAATTGTGGTTGTTGGAATAATCTTTACTGCAATTGTAATGTTCTTCTTTTTCATGTTTGGTGTAGTTAATAATTTAGGTCACGCGCTGGTAGGTTTGTTAATAGTTATGATAATGTCCTTTCTATTTACAACAGTGGCTGCAAACGCAATTGCTATAACAGGAAACAATCCTGTTTCGGGTATGACTTTAATGACCTTGGTACTCTCTTCAATAATTTTAGTTTCTGTTGGATTATCCGGCGCAACCGGAATGGTTTCGGCATTAATTATTGGCGGTGTTGTTTGTACTGCTTTATCTGTTGCCGGATCTTTTGTTACAGATTTGAAAATTGGTTATTGGCTTGGCTCCTCTCCATACAAACAAGAGAAGTGGAAATTTGTTGGAACCATAGTAAGTGCGGCAACTGTTGTTTGGATTATTTCTCTTCTAAACGATATCTATGGTTTTGCAGGAGGTGGTTTACCTGCGCCGCAGGCAAATGCAATGGCTGCCATTATTCAACCATTAATGTCTAATCAGCCGGCTCCTTGGATGTTATACATTGCTGGCGCATGCATCTCTTTGTTGTTAGTTATGATTAAAGTACCTGTTCTTGCTTTTGCTCTTGGTATGTACCTTCCTCAAGAAATTAATACTCCATTATTAATTGGAGGATTAATAGCCCATTTCGTTTCCACAAGAAGTAAGGATGAAGCATTGAATAACTCCAGAAGAGAAAGAGGAACATTAATTGCCAGCGGATTTATTGCCGGTGGTGCTTTAATGGGTGTTGTGAGTGTTGTAATTAGATCTACCGGAAATAACTGGGTTAACGAAGCTTGGGCCGGATCTAAAGAAGCCGAAATTCTTTCAATTGTTATGTTTGCTCTATTATGCGTTTATACAATTTGGGATTCTATGCGAGCTAAAAAAGAAGCATAATTAAGTTATAAGATTATTTTTAACTAACCCCCTCTATTATGCGGGGGTTTTTTATTTTTACCAACTCATTTTAAAGATAAGGGAGAATAAGTGAAGTCGAAATATTTTTTTCTAACATTATTAATGGCGGTTTGTATGATAAACGAAAATTCATTCGGTCAGTTTAAAGAGCGTAAAGATGTTCCCGATAAATATAAATGGAATAACTCCATATTGTACGCTTCTGTAGATGAATGGCAAAAGGATAGAGAGGCAATTGAAAAGCAGATTGAAATTATTAGCACGTTTAAAGGTAAGCTTTCAAAAAATTCCGATCTGTTTTATGCCGCATTAAGCTTAATGTCCGATGTATATAAAAGTTATTCAAAGCTGGCAGATTATGCTTTTAGAGTTGCAGATGAAGATTTACGAATCTCTTCAAATCAATCTCTCAATCAGCTCTCCAGCAGTTTAGGAACAAAACTTAGCGAAGCTGCTTCTTTTTTCTCTCCCGAAATTCAAAGCATCGATCCCGAAAGAATTAAAAAATTCTTTGAAGAAAAAAAGGAATTAAGCGAATTCAAATTTTATATTGATGATATTATTCGATTAAAGGCTCACACATTAAGCTCGCGGGAAGAAGAAATTTTAGCTAGCGCCGGATTGATTACCGGAAATCCAAGTGAGGTTCATAGCATTTTTGATAACGCCGAAATGCCAAAGGCAAAAGTAAAACTTTCCACCGGCCAAGAAGTTGAGTTAAATGCCGTCGCATTTTCGAAGTACCGCACAGTTGCCAACCGAAAGGATAGAGAACTTGTAATGAAATCTATGTTCGAAAATTACAAGAAGTTTCAAAATACTATTGGCGCTAATTTAAGCGGCAAACTTCACGGAGATGTTTTTTATTCTAAGAATAGAAAATATTCATCTGTACTTGAAGGCTCGCTAAACTCGAACAATATTCCGGTAAGTGTTTACAAGAATCTTGTTGAACAAATAAACAAAAATTTACCAACGCTTCACCGCTTCTTAAAATTAAAGACAAAAATGCTTGGTGTGGATAAGCTTCACTATTACGACCTTTACACTCCTCTTGTGAAGTCTGTTAATCTAAAATTTACCGTTGAAGAGGGGCAGAATTTGATGCTGGATGTATTTAAGCCGATGGGGCAGGAATATGTAACTACAGTAAAAAAATCTTTCGATGAGAGATGGATAGATTATGTTGCTACACCTGGAAAGAGAAGCGGAGCTTATTCTTCCGGCGCTCCTTACGATTTTCATCCATTTATTTTAATGAATTGGACGGATGATTACGAGTCTGTTTCAACCTTGGCTCATGAGCTTGGACATACTATGCACAGTTATTTTTCGAATAAACATCAGACGTTTATTAATTCTCAGTATGCAACATTTGTTGCCGAAATTGCTTCTACCATAAACGAAAATTTGCTGAATAATTATATGGTGGCCAAAGTAAAAAGTGATGATGAAAAACTATATCTGCTGGGCACTTATTTGGACCTATTAAGAACTACAATTTTTAGACAAACTTCTTTTGCAGAATTTGAACTCGAAATTCACAATAGAGTTGAAAAGGGGGAACCGTTAACCGGCGAGGATATGAGTAAAATTTATTTTGATATTGTTAAAAGATATTATGGCCACGACACAGGCGCCTGTGTTGTTGATGAATATATTGCTTACGAATGGGCTTACATTGCTCACTTTATTAATTACTCCTACTATGTTTATCAATATTCAACCTCGCTAATTTATGCCACGGCGTTTGCCGAAAAGATTGTAAAAGAAGGAGAGCCTGCCGTTGAAAAATTCTATAATATCCTCAAAGGAGGTTCTTCACAGTATCCAATTGATCTAATTAAAAAAGCTGGATTGGATCCTCTTACTTCAGAAGCTTTTGATTTAACAATGGCTAAGATGAACAAGGTAATGGATATGATGGAAGAAATATTGAAGAAGAAAAAGAAATAGTAAAGAAAAGGCTGGCAAATTTTGCCAGCCTTTACAAATTTTTATTGGTTATCTATCAATTCTTCCTGTCCAAATTAGAATTACTCCTCCTGATCTTGATGAATATTTTGAGGGAGCTTCTGCACTGCTTTTGTAAATTTCAATTGCTGATATATCCAAAGGATTTAAAAACTCAAATGGGTTAGATTCGCTATCAACGCCAATTCCAGATCTTTTACTAAGCTTTGCTTTGCCATCATTAAAAATTCCTTTGCCTCCTCCTTGTTGAACCAATACACCATCAATATAAACATTTGCGGGAATACCTAGCGTTTCATTCCGGGCTAGAAACACTTTCTTATCATATTCATCATATGTAATTCCTGGCAGCTTTGTAATAAATCCTCTAATCTCACCAACCTGGTTCATCTTTTTAATTTCTACTGGAGTTATAAAAGTACCTGAATAATGTTCCATTCTATCATAAAATCCAAACTCCCGTAAAAATGCCTGGATTTTTTTATCGGTTACTTCAATTTCTTTCATCTGAAGAGAAGCAGGAATTAGCTCTATTAAAATATCCTCATTATCTTCATTCCCATTTTTCATTGTTATTACCTTATCAAGATAATCCATACGTTGAATTTTTAATCGAAACTCCTCTTGCGATACATTTTTGAATAAAAAAACACCATCGCTATCTGTTGAACTGAATCCTATTACTCTATCATCCTTATCCAAAAGCATTACAATAACATCCGGAATTATGTTTTTGCTAGAGTGGTCTAAAATTTTTCCTTTTACATATTGTGCTGCAATGTTTTGAGTAAGTAAAAGAGATAAAATTGACAGAAGAATAATTCTAATTGATTGGCTTTTTAATAACACAATAACCTCCGCTAAGATTATTCAAATTCTTTTATAAGCAAAAGAGGACTATCCTATATGCAGATTAACATAAAATAATGCAGGTAAAAGTTCAACCCATTTTCCCGTACCGGATTAACAAAGAATTCTTACGAACTCTGCAATTATTTCTTCAATCGGTTCGCATCCAACAGAAATTCTTAATAGCTCCGGATGCAGACCGATATTAATAAGATGCTGCTTCCCCTCCGAGGTTTTAATCATATCGTAATGAGCCAAATATACATAGGGCATTAGAAGTGTAAACTCGGTTCCAAGACTTGGACCCTTTGCAAAGTTGAGCAAATCGTAGTAATTGAATAAAGGTTTATTGAAGACAACGGAAAGTAAAGGAGGAAAGGCTTCGGAATTCTTTTGAATCATTGTAAAATTATCATTTGAACTGGTTTGATAAACCCAGTTAACTTGCTTTACTGCTTTGCGAGCTAATAAAAACTCTGCCAATTGCTTTGTGTTATAAGAAGATTTTTTTACTCTTTGACTGTAGCCTTCAATTTCAAAAGCAAGCCTCTGTATTTCTTTACAATAAGGAGCTTCCAAATAATTTGTAAGTTGTTCCTTTATTTTATTAGCAAACTCACTTTGCATATTTAGTATAATTGCCCCCATAAGCAAATCTGCATTACCGCAGGCAAACTTTGTTAAACTTTCCACAATTACATCGGCGTACAAAATTGTTTCCATTGTAAAAGGAGTTGCAAAAGTTGCATCTATTACTAAAGGAATGTTGAGCGATTTACACAGCTTAGAAAGCCTTGGCAAATCGAAACATTGAAGCAACGGATTATTAGGAAGTTCTGTAAACAAGGCGCAAATATTGTTTTTGTTTTGCTTTAAATAATTTTCTAGTTCATCTAGCATGGAATAATCTATCTCAATATGCTTGAGGTCGGAAAATTTTTTAACAATTTCAATTGTGTCGGTATACAGCCATCCTAATTGAACAACAACATTCTTATTTTCATTACTACCAATATCTTTAAGAGACTCGAACACGGAGTAAATTGCATTCATCCCGTTGATTGCTAAAAATACATTGTCACAATTGGTGCTGCCATATTCATTTGCCAGAGTATTCTTAATAGAGGATTCTGCTTCATTGGAATTAAGTCTCTCCTCGTGAAAAGTTTTGTTCAATAAACCCAAATTCAAAATTTCATCTTCGGCTTTTCTGGATGAGGGAATATATCCACTGTGCCTAAGAAATAATTTTGTCTGATCGGAAGTCTTGGAGTTTATAGGCAGTTTTAATAATGGGATTGATAAATCGATAATCTCAAAGTCATTTTGATTGAAATATTTTTTTAGTGCGTTCAAAACCTTTAATGAAGATATTGGAACAAGTTCATGAGAGTTAGAATCATTCAATGAACTAAAATGGTTGCAGTACTTTGCCAGAAATTTATTTCTAAAAAATCTGGGATAACCGGATTGCATCTTAGCCAATGCCTCCGGTTTCGACTCTTCATAATCTATAATATCCTGAATAGTAGGCAAGCTCACAGAAACGGCGTGAGGATTATTTTGCGGAATAGGATATCCAAATGGAATATTTTTAAATTGGCTCATCTATTAATTCTTTTCCAGTGCAAAAATTATATCGTTAATTAAATCTTGAGTGTCTTCCAAGCCTATGGATAGCCTTATTGTTGTGCTGGTCAATCCAATCTTTTTTAAATCTTCTTTGCTATAAGATGCATGGCTTATTTTAGATGGCACCTCTATTCTCGAGTCGGCGGTTCCAAAAGAAGCTTTTTCTCCGAACAGTTTTGTATTTGCAACAAATTTTTGTGTAAGCTCTTCGCTTTTCATTACAATAGTAATAATGCCTGGTACAATTTTCATTTGCTCTAAGGCCAATTTATGCTGCGGGTGAGATTCTAATGCTGGAAATTTTACATTCAGTACTTCTTCTCGGCTGCTAAGAAAGTTTGCTATTTCAATAGCACTCTTTTCCTGTGCTTTCATTCTATAAGTTAAAGTAGGCAAGCCAATGGAAATTAAAAATGAATCGAAAGGGGATTGTGTTAAGCCAAATGCGTTTCCGTTATAGTGAAGCTTATTAAACCAGTCTTCCTCCTTTGCAACCACAGCTCCGGCAATTACCGCTCCGTGTCCCGATATAAATTTAGTTGCAGAGAATAAGGAAAAATTTGCGCCAAGCTCCAATGGCTTTTGCGATGCAAAGGTTGCAACACTGTTGTCGATTGCCAGAAGAGTATTTGTTTTAATGCATAAGCTTGCTACACTTTTTATATCAATTATTTTCAATCCGGGATTTGTAGGACTTTCGCATAAAGCAAGCTTTACGTTCTTATTCAAGAGTAGATTTTCTATTTCATCTAATTTTGTAAAGTCGGCATAGCAAACATCAATTTTATTTTTCTCTTTAATAATTTTTAGTAAGCGGTAAGTTCCGCCGTAGCAATCCCGGTCTACTAAAATAGTATCGTTTGTTTCAAGTACTGTATCGAACAGAAGGCTTAATGCTGCAACTCCGGTATTAGTGCAAATAGCTCCAAAACCATTTTCGGCCATTGCAAAAATATTTTCTAAAGAATTTCTGGTTGGATTATCTGTACGGCTGTAATCGTAAATTACTTCACCACTCTGCTTCTTAAGGTCGAATGTTGCGGTTTGGTAAATTGGAAAATGCGACGCTGCAAAATTATCCCCAATCTTATTAAAGTCCGATTGTCTTGCTAGTAAAGTCTCTAACTTTATATTCATACAAAACCATATTTATTGTATGAACAAAATAATTAATTGAGTTGATTCAAAAAAAGAAATAGCTCAACTATTTATTGATAGACTTTATTTTATATGCAGCCGGTTAAGCGTTAGCCCAATAGCTGTTTCGATAGTAACCTGGTTATCCAAGTATCTTTTTACAAGCCGTAAAAATTTTTTTACTCTACTTTCCGGAACAAGAACTCCGTAGAATGATCGTGTAATTTCCAAAACCTTTTCCATATAGCTTCCTTTCTTTTCTAAGATTATCGAAAAGAAATATTATTTTTTCACAAACAATATGGAAAAAAATGAATATTTCGGAAGTTAGAGGATTATTCCCTCATCTAAATACAGGACAAATTTATTTCAATCATGCGGCAATTGGGCCGTGGCACTCAAAAATTTTGGATAGGTTAAATGAGTATGCCGAACAAAGAAGCGGGTTAATGGTCGAAAATTATCCCTACTTAATTGAAAGGAATAAGAGTGCTAAAGAAAAGCTGGGCAAACTGTTAAATGCCCTACCCGAAAGAATTGCCTGGTACGATAATGTTTCTAATGGACTGAGCATCTTAGCAAATGGAATTGAATGGAAAGAGGGGGATAGAATAATTCTTAACGATATTGAGTTTCCCTCGAACATTTACCCATTTTTAAATTTGCAATCGAAAGGGGTAAAAATAGATTTTGCAAAAGCGGTAAACGGAATTGTGGATTTTGAATCAATTGAAAAGCTTGTAACTCCTCAAACAAAATTAATTTCCATAAGCGCGGTTCAATTTTTATCCGGTTATTATGCCAATCTTACTCTAATTGGAGAAATGTGCAGCGAGAGAGGAATAATATTTTGTGTGGATGCAATTCAAGCTGTAGGGGTTGTGGAAATTGATGTTGTGAAATCGAAAATAGATTTTCTTGCCGGCGGTACTCAAAAATGGTTGATGAGCAGCCAAGGGTTATCTTACATCTTTTTGACTGAAGAAATTCAAAGCCGGATATCTCAAAAAAATGTTGGATGGGCTTCCGTTACAAATGCTTGGAATTTGTTGGAATACGATTTAACACTAAAATCATCCGCCGAGCGATTTCAACCGGGTACGTTTAATGCTCTTGGAGTTTGTCTTTTCGATTCCTCTTTGGATTTGTTTATGGAAATAGGAGCAGAAAATATTCATAAAAGTATTCTTTCGAATACGGATTACTTCATAGAAAAATTGGAGATGAATGATATTAAACCCTTATTGGCAAATGTATCATCCTGTAACAGGGCGGGTATTGTAAGCTTCCGGCATCCAAAATCGCAATTAATAATGGATAATCTTCAAGAGAGAAAAATATTTGGTGCAATACGAGAAGGAGTAATTAGGTTTTCGCCCCATTTTTATAATACAAAAGAGGAAATTGATATGGTGGTAGAAGAAATTAAATTGATTTTGTATGATTGTAAGAAATGATGGGTTAGTTTGGGCAAAAAACTAGGGGGAAGTGTCAGCTGACCCTACGTTGGGGGGGACGCAGGGACTAGACAGCAACCCCCTAAACTTTATTGTTCGGGATTGTAGCTTAATTCAATCTTTATATGAAAATCGGCACCGCTAAAAATAGTGTACTTAATTTCACCAATTGTACACTTATAATCTTCGCCAACTTTTTCACTTATCACTTTAGCAATTGCAGCTTCTAATGAACCAACACTAACAGCTTTCAACTTATTCTGTAATAACTTGTCAACATCAATTGTCTTTTCTGACCCGTTTGGCACTATTAACTCTCCAATATTTTCTAGAACCGCAAATCTTAAGACGAAATATAAAAAAAAAAGTTTTACTTCCTAATAAAATTTAATAATTCTTCTGTTTTTTCTTCCATCAATTTTTGACTGTTTACAGACTCCACATTAAGCCTAATTAATGGTTCGGTATTGCTCATTCTAATATTAAACCGCCAATCCGGGTAATTTACAGATAATCCGTCCAGCTCATCAATTATGCCATCGCTGTACTTCTCTTTAATTTCTTCAATTTTTTTTGCCGGATTTGCAATTGTTGAGTTAATTTCTCCCGAACATGGGAATGCTGCAACCATTTCTTCAACTAGGGAGGAAAGTTTAGAATTTTCTTCGGACATCAATTGCAGAATTAATAAAAATGGAATAAGACCACTGTCGGAATAGTAATTATCTCTAAAATAATGATGAGCCGACATTTCTCCACCATAAATGGAGTTTACTTCTCTCATTTTTTGTTTTATAAATGCGTGACCGCTTTTTGATACAACAGCTTGACCTCCGGCCTTTTTAACAACTTCTAAAGTATTCCATGTTAATCTTGGATCGTGAACAATCTTTTCGTTAGGGTTTGTTTTTAATATAGATTTAGCCAATAAGCCAACAATATAATATCCTTCTATAAAATTACCTTTTTCATCAAAAAAGAAGCATCTATCATAATCTCCATCCCAAGCCACGCCAAGATCTGCATTATTACTAAGTATTGCATCAATAGTTGGCTGGCGGTTTTCGGGCAGTAAAGGATTAGGAACACCATTTGGAAAATTTGAATCGGGCTCGTTAAACATTTTTATCATTTTTACGGGAAGAAATTTTTCCAGTACATCCAAAGCAGGTCCCACACACCCATTGCCTGCATTTACTACCACTTTAAATGGCTTTATTTTTTTCGGATCGTAAAATTTAGTAAGGCTGTTTATAAACTCAATCATTATATCTTTTTGAATAACCTGCCCCTTCTTTTCTGCTATTGGGCCAAGATCATTATTCAAAATCATCTCTTCAATTTTATTTAATCCGGAATCATACCCAAAAGGAACAGATCCCTGTTTAACAAATTTTAAACCATTGTATTCAGGGGGATTATGACTTGCTGTTATCATAACTCCACCGTCCGCATTAAATAATGGAGTACCGTAATAAATCATTTCGGTACCGCAAAGACCTAAATCTATTACATCGCAGCCGGAATCGGTTAGTCCTTTAGTTAAAGCTTCCGAAAGCTCCGGCGATGATTTTCTAACATCTCTTCCTATAACCATAGATTTGGCATTTAGATAATTAGCTACAGTCCTTCCAACTTTATAGGCTAATTCCACGTTTAATTCACCCGGAACTTTACCTCTAATATCGTATGCCTTGAAGGATGAAATTTTTTCCATTTGATGCCCTTTTGTTTTTTACAAAAATAACTAAATGAAAATTAATTGTAGCGGTTTAAGGAAATATTTTTGCATCGATTAATATTTATCAAATTGTTAAGTTGTGTTGTGTTTGTTAGGAGGAAGTATTAATAAAGATATAAACGGAAAGGACCGGTTTGTGCAATGCAGCAATTCCGGTTGTAAAATAATATTTTTTGCTCCTTCTGTTACCGAGGCTGCAAATAACAATTATCTTTGCCCTATTTGCAGAGATCGTTTAACTACACACCACTTGGTGCAATGCAGTAATTGCGAATCCATAATAGATTTTATTAGAATTTACGATGGTGAAGTACCTAAGGTTTTTTATACTTTAAAGTGCCATAACTGTATTGGTTCATTTGAAGATGAAACTCTGCTTGCTTCCTACAGATATCCCAATCTTCTTCTTTAATCATTTCGAAAAAAAACATTAAGTAATCAAATGGAACTATTGGCAATTGTATTGCGTTATTGATTTATATGTCACGACACTAATAACAATTTATACTATTTAATTAATCAAAAAGGAATAAATAATGAAAAAAATATATATATCACTTTTAATGGTGATTTTTGCTTTTGCATCTGTAGCAGCACAAACAAAATGGAACTTAGATAAATCTCATTCCAAGGTACAGTTTAGCGTTACCCACTTAATCATTACCGACGTATTTGGCAACTTTAAGAACTTTGATGTAAAAGTAGAAACAAAGGGGGATGATTTTACCGACGCTATTATAGAATTCTCGGCAGATGTTAACAGCATTAATACAGAAAATGAAGGAAGAGATAAGCATTTAATATCCGATGATTTTTTTAACGCCGAAAAATTTCCTAAAATCACTTTTGTTGGAAAGAGTATGAAAAAGGTGGGAGAGGGTAAATATAAATTAACGGGCGATTTTACAATGCGAGATGTTACTAAGTCTATTACACTTGATGTTGCATTCAGAGGAATTATAACAGATCCTAGGGGAAATACAAAAGTCGGATTTAAAATAAATGGAGAAGTAAACAGATTTGATTATGGTCTTAAATGGAATAAGTTGATGGAAGCCGGTGGTGCAGTTGTTAGTAAGGATGTATCGTTAATAATTGATCTTGAGCTAAATAAAGCAAAATGAAATTAGAAGAAGAAATAAAGCAACCTAAGTTTAGAAACGAGTACCATAAGCTGGCTGTAAATGTATTTTATACTTACAGCTGGCTTGTTACTTTTCAAACAAAATTGTTTGCGGATTATGACGTTACCGGCAATCAGTTTAATATTCTTAGAATACTTAGAGGGCAGTATCCACAACCGGCCTCTATAAATCTTCTAAAGGAACGGATGGTCGATAAAATGTCTGATGCGTCAAGATTGGTTGAACGTTTACGGGTGAAAGGATTAGTTAAGCGGGAGCTAGCGCCAGACGACAGAAGAAGAGTTGATGTGAAAATTACTGCTAAGGGACTAAAACTACTGGAAGAGATGGATAAGCTAAACAGCGAATACGATTCTGCATTTAAATTACTTACAAGTAAAGAAGCCGCCACTTTAAATTCCCTCTTGGATAAAATGCGCGGTTAATTAACAACATAATCTTAGGAGATTATTATGAAAAATAGAATTTACCTTTTCTTCCTGCTTTTACTTTGTGCCTCATTTTCAATTGTAGCAAGTCCTTTTAGAGTAACTCAAATTCCAAATGGAAGTAAGTTCAACTGCGCTAATTGTCATGTAAATCCAAACGGTGGAGGAGCCAGAAATAAATTTGGGCAACTAGTTGAAGTTAATTTGGATAATCAAGGGAATGTTAAATGGAGTGCTGCCATGGCAACAGCAGACTCTGACGGTGATGGGCAATCCAACGGTAAAGAATTGCAAGATCCAACTGGTGCTTGGAGAACCAATCAACCAAATCCCGGTGATTTTTCAAAAGTATCGAACCCCGGGGATATGAATAGCACAGATATAAAATCAACAGAGCTGCCAGCTATTTATGCATTAATGAATAATTATCCCAATCCCTTTAATCCATCAACACAAATTCAATTTCAAATTCCACAAGCAGGTTTCGTTTCGCTTGTTGTTTACGATGTGCTGGGAAAAGAAATTGCAACACTTGTAAACGAGTTTAAACAGCCCGGAAATTACTCTACACTTTTTGCAATTGGTTCTTCCTACTCATCGGGTGTTTATTTCTACAGGCTAACTTCTAATAATTTTAGTTCAGTTAAAAAGATGATTTACCAAAAATAATTTTTAAGGCTGTTAATTACTCAACAATTAACAGCCTATTCTCTCCGAACAATTTCGTACTTCAAATAGAAAGTATCTAATAAAAATTAAATGCAATGTTGGTTATGAATAACTACTGTTATATTTTTTAGCCCTAAAAACTATTATTAATTAAACAGGTGAATTCATGCGTAGATTTTTCTTATCAGCATTATGTTTATTAGTCCTAACATTTGCGCTTCCATTAAATGCACAAAGCTGGGTTAATACAGATACTGTAGAAGCTCAAAAATTCGATACAGGCAAGATGTGGACTTTTGAGGCTTTCCCATACGACTACTTTAAAAAAGCTTACAATTTTAATCCATCGGAAGATTGGGTAAATAAAGTAAAACTTTCGGCTGCAAGATTTGCAAGCTGGTGTTCATCCTCTTTTGTATCGGAAGATGGATTGATTATGACAAATCATCATTGTGTAGATTTTATTATCGAGCAGGTTCAAAAGGAAGGGGAAAATATTCCTAAGAATGGATTTTATGCTCCAACTTTAGCCGATGAAAGAAAAGCACCAAGTTTATTCATCTCTCAGCTTCAGTTAACCGTTGATGTAACAGATCAAGTTATTGCTGCTATTAACTCCGGTAAAACAGATGCCGAAAAAGCCGAAAAGAAAAAAGCAGTTATAAAAGAACTTCAAGAGCAGTACAATAAAGAAACTGGATTAAGCTGTACTGTAACTTCTTTGTTTAACGGCGGTAAGTTCTCGTTGTACGGTTACAAAATTTATAAGGATGTTCGCTTAGTTTTTGTTAACGAAAGAGAAATGGGATTATACGGTGGGGACCCGGATAATTTTACCTACCCACGATATAATGCTGACTTTGCATTCGTAAGAGTTTACGATGATAATGGATTACCTCTTAAGACCGAGAACTATTTTAAGTGGAGTGCTAACGGCGCACAGGATGGTGAATTAATTTTTGTAATTGGCAATCCGGGAACAACCCAACGCTTAAAAACTGTTGCTCAGTTGGAATATTACAGAGATTTTAGTTATAGAAATAATTCATTTCTTCAGAACAGTGTTTTTGCAATATATGATGAAATGATTTCAGAAGATCCTTCAAAAGCAGATGAGTACAGAGGGCAGCAATTTTTTATTGGTAATGGTGCAAAGGTTGCCAAAGGAGTTTTAGAAGGCTTAAGAGATCCAATGTTCTTAGCCCGTAAAAAAGATTTTGAAAAGAAATTCAAAGAATCCGTAATGGCTAATCCCGAATTGAAAGCAAAATTTGGTCATGTTTGGGATGGAATAAACGGTACAAGAAATGAGGTTCGTAAATTTGCTGCCGAAAATGCAGCTTATAACTATTCTCCTCAATCTGCACCAATGCATTTAAAACTTGCTAAAAGCTTAGTGGATGCTGCAGCGGAATTAAATAAGCCAGAAGCTGAAAGAAATGAATCCTATAAAGGGGATAAATTAAAAGTAACTATCGAGAATCTATTCCCTAAAAGTGTTAACCCATCCTTCGACAGCAAATATGCAAAGCTGATGGTAGATTATTTATATCTCAATTTAGGAAAAGATCATTGGCTTGTGAAAAAAATGTTTAATGGCCTGCAAGGAAAAGCAGCTGCGGATTTTATATTAAAGAATTCAATACTTACTTCAAAAGAAAAAGTTGTTGAACTTGCTTCTAAAGGTGGCGATGCAATTCTTAAATCGGAAGATCCATTTATTTATTTTGTTGTCAATACAAACGACAAAGTAAAAGAGTATGCAGCTAAGATGAAAGAAATTGTAACAACAGAACAGGCATTGGAAGATCAATTAGGACAGGCATTGTTTGCCGTTTATGGCAATTCAATTCCACCGGATGCTACTTTTACATTGCGTATAAGCGATGGCGTTGTTAAAGGATACAATTACAATGGAACTATAGCTCCAACCAACACTACCTTTTATGGAATGTACGACCGTTACTACTCGTTTAAAAAACAATATCCTTGGAACTTACCCGAAAGATGGCAAAAACCAGGTCCAGATTTCGATTTAAGTACTCCATATAATTTTGTTAGTACTAACGATATTGTTGGAGGCAGCTCTGGCAGCGCGGTAATAAATAAGAATGCCGAAATTGTTGGTATTGCATTCGACGGAAATATTGAAAGTTTGCCAGGCAATTTTATTTATTCTTCCGAAGCTAACAGAACAGTTTCTGTTTCTTCTGCCGGAATTTTGGAATTGCTAAACGATTTATTAGGCGCTAAAAGAATAGCTCAAGAATTAAAGACTGGCAAAATTCCGGACGAGTATAAAAAATAAGAGAAGTATTATAAAGTGATTTACTTTACTAAAAGGGTTGCAAAAATTTGCAGCCCTTTTTTTTAGGTAAAATTTTATACCTTATTATCAATGTTGGTTATGTGGGGCAACTCCCTTATTTTTAGCCACATTCCTAAAAAATAATAGGTGAAAAATGATTAGAAATTACAATTTGAATAAGCTTAAAAGGCTTTTAATTCTACCTCTGCTGTTTATTTCCCTTCAAATTAATGCCCAAGTTAAATTCAATCCAGATACAGTTAAGTTTCAGCAGTTCGATCTTGGAAAGATGTGGACATTTGAATACGCTCCAGTTGATTACATGGAAAAGACTTATGGATTTAAGGCAACGGATGAATGGCTTGAAAAAGCCAGACTGGCATCTCTAAGATTTGGCGGCGGGTGTTCTTCCGGATTTATTTCGGAAGATGGTTTGCTGTTAACAAATCATCATTGTGTGGATTTTATTGCTACAAGAATTCAGCGTGAAGGAGAAAATATTCCACGCGACGGATTTCAAGCAATGACTTTGGCAGACGAAAGAAAAGTTCCAAATTTATTCGTTTCTCAGCTTCAGCTTATTGTTGATGTGACCAAAGAAATTGTTGATGCTGTTGCTAATGCTTCTACAGATAAAGAAAAAGTTGCTATTAAAGAAGCCAAAATAAAAGAGCTTACAGATAAGTATAACAAAGAAACCGGATTGACCTGTCAAATCACTTCTTTGTTTCACGGTGGTAAATATTCTTTATACGGATATAAAAGATACACAGATGTTAGAGCTGTAATATTTGTTGAAAGAATTGTTGGCCTTTACGGAGGGGATCCGGATAACTACACTTATCCAAGATACAATTCCGACTTTGCTGTACTAAGAGTTTACGATGAAGCTGGCAAACCATTAAAGACAAAAAATTATTTTAAGATGAACATCGACGGTCCAAAGATGGAAGAAGTTCTTTTTGCTTTAGGATATCCAGGAACAACAAACCGTTTGAAAACAATTGCCCAGTTAGAATACAACCGAGATATTGTTTACCGCAATTCAACATTTCAAAATAATGCTTTAATAAAAATTTATAACCAAATGATGAAACTCTATCCCGAAAAGGCGGATATTTATAGAGGTGCTCAATTTGGACCAGCTAACAGCGGAAAAAGAGTAAGCGGTTTTATAACTAATTTATCCGATCCATATTTAATGGCGCGCAAAAAAGCATTCGAAGAAAATCTTAAAAAGCTTATTGCTCAAGATCCTGTAAAACAAAAAAAATATGGGCACCTATGGAAATCCATTGAAAACAGCCGCAAAGAACTTGCTCGTCATGCCGGTGAAAGAGCTGCATTTGCAAGATTAAACAACTCTATTTTCTTTGCAAGAGCATTCGATATGGTTGAAATGGCTCAAGCAATGAAATTACCCGAAGATCAAAGACCGGCAGAAATGAAAGGTGATAGATTAACACAAGCAATTTCCAATTTACCTGAGACAATTGATTTACCTCTCGAAAAGAAAAAATTGGAAATGCTTATAGATTTTATAAATCTGAACTTGGGAAAAAATCATCCGCTTGTAAAAAAATATTTTGCGGGAGCTAACAGTCTTCAGGTTGCAGAAAGATTAATTGCAGCAAGCAAAATTGGAGATAAGAATTTTATCCTTTCCTTGGCAAAAGGAAATCCTGATGACATTCTAAATACTCAGGACGATTTTATAAAGTATTATGTTGAAACTAGAGACCAAAGATTAAAGTACACTGCGGAAGCAACAGAAATTGTTAATTCCGAAACTGTTTTAGAAGATCAGTTAGGTTTAGCAATTTTTGAAGTATATGGAACTTCGATTGCACCGGATGCAACAGGTACATTGCGTATTAACGATGCAACAATTAGCGGCTACGAATACAATGGTACAATTGCTCCTCCATTTACAACATTTTTTGGATTGTACGACCGTTATTATTCTCATCTAAAACAATGGCCTTGGGATTTACCAGCAAGATGGATAGATGCTTATAAGAATATAAACTTATCTGCACAAAACAATTTTGTTGGTACATTCGATACAGCTGGCGGAAGTTCAGGAAGTCCAATTGTTAATTCAAAATTGGAATATGTTGGAATTATTCACGATGGAAATATCGAGGGCTTATCGAACGATTTTATAAATACAACCGAAAAGAGCCGTTCGCTCGCTCTTTCTGCTCAGGCAATTCATCTAATTGTTAAAGATATTTTTAAAGTACCAAGAATTGCAAAAGAAATGGAAACAGCCAAAATAGCCGAATAGAAATATTTTGTTAATTGTATAAGCCAAGCCGGAATGCATTTTTGAGCAAACTTGCTTGGCTTTTTTTTGTTTCTGCCGTTACTTAATTTTTCAACAAAAGGTCAGCTATTTTATAATTAACTAAAATTTATTTACTAATCTTAATTTTACTGTTAAACCATTCATACCATGTTTCGTGTCAAAACAGTGGGTTATCAAATCCTACTAAGTTATTTTAAACAATATAAAAACATAAACCAAGTGGAGCTGTTATGATTAATAAATACTTTGTAAAAAGAAGTATTCTAGGCATTATTCTATTTTCATTTATCCTCTCGTTTCAATTAAAAGCTCAAAATTCATTCAATCCAGATACTGTAAAATCGCAAAAGCTGGATACTGGAAAGATGTGGACATTCGAATTTCCCCCTTTCGAGTATTTCAAAGAAAAATATGGATTTACACCAACTAAAGAATGGTTTGATGATGTTCGTCTTTCCGCAGTAAGAATCCCAGGGTGCTCTGCTTCATTTGTATCGGAAGATGGTTTGATAATGACAAATAATCACTGCTCGCGGGGCTCCCGCCGACAAGTTCAAAAAGAGGGAGAAGATTTAGCTGCCACAGCATTTATTGCAAATTCCCTTGAAGAAGAAAGAAGAGTACCTAACTATACTGCCGAACAAATGGTCTTTTTAAAAGATGTTACAGATGAAGTTCAGGCAGCATTAAAGAAAGCAAAAGATTCAAAAGAAAAAGCTCAAATACGAGAAGCAAAAATGAAAGAGCTTAAAGAACGCTTTGAAAAAGAAACTTCATTAAAATGTGATGTTGTTACATATTACAATGGAAGCCTTTTCTTTGTTCAAGGATTTAAAACTTTTACAGATGTACGTTTGGTATTTCAGCCTGAAGAAGCAATAGCATATTTCGGAGGAGATCCAGATAATTTTACATATCCCCGTTATAATTTGGATTGTACATTCCTTCGCATTTACGACGAAACCGGAAAGCCAGTTAAATCTCCAAATTATTTTAAATGGAGTAAAGCCGGTGCAAAAGAAAATGAATTGGTGTTTACTGTTGGAAACCCAGGTACAACCAACCGCTTAAGAACGGTTGCTCAGTTAGAATATATGCGTGATGTTCAGTTTAGAAATAATGCATTTTTACAGGACAATCTTTACAATAAGTTAGAGCAGTTAAAAAGCGTTAATCCATCTAAAGCCGATGAGTACGAAAGAATGAGATTGGCTTTTAGTAATGGTCAAAAAAACACTTCTCAAACAAACAAAGCTCTTAACGATCCTTACTTAATGGCTCGTAAAAAAGATTTTGAAAAGAAAGCTCAAGATTATGTTAATAATAATCCAGAATTAAAAAAAGATTACGGTCATGTTTGGAAAACTATTGAATCTACCCGTAAGGAATTAAAAGCAATCGATACAAAGTTAGCGGCATATCAGGCAAACGGACAGTTCTTTGCCCGCTATATGATTGCAGCAAATACTTTGGTTGGTTATGCAAAAAATATGTTGTTGCCTGTAGATAAAAGAAATCCTATGTATGCTCAGTTGTCTTCTAAAGTACAAGAAGCAACACCTGCTCAGCCGCAAGCACAAAGAGGCGGAGGACAAAGAGGTTTTGGCGCAGCTCTAACAAGAGAAAATATTTTTCCTGCTAACTTCGATAAGATATTAGAAGATGCAAAGCTTGAAATTAGTTTAGAGTACCTGGCAATGAATCTTGGCAAAGATAACGACCTATTTAAAAAACTAACTGATGGTAAATCTATTAAAGAAGCTTCAAAGAATTTAATAGCTAAAACAAGCTTAAAGAGCAAAGAAGCCGTTTTGGAATTATTGGATAAAACACCGGAAGAAATTCTATCTTCAAACGATCCTTTTATTCAGTATTATTCATCCATATTTGATGAGATTGAGACTTTAAGAAATCTACAAAGAGAAGCATTAACAACCGAGAACGACGCATTTAGTTTGCTTGGACAAATTTATTATAAAATGTATGGCACTACAATTACTCCCGATGCAAACAGAACTTTAAGAATAAGCGACGGAATAATGAAAGGGTACAATTATAATGGTACTGTAGCACCTTATCTAACAACATTCTATGGAATGTACGATAGATTTTATGGCTTCGAAGGTAAATATCCTTTTAATCTTCCTGCAAGATGGCAAACACCTCCTCCGGCATTAAATTTATTAACTCCATTTAATTTTGTTGCAACCAACGATATTATCGGAGGTAATTCCGGCAGCGCTATTATAAATAAAAATGCCGAAGTAATTGGTTTGGCTTTCGACGGAAACATAGAAATGCTTCAAGGCAACTTTATTTATTACCCTTACGATAATAGAACTGTGGGTGTAGATTCACGCGGAATGCTTGAAGCAATAAAAAATGTATACAAAATAAACAGACTTTCTTCCGAACTGGAAAATGGGAAAATGTCTAACTAAATAGACTAATATATATCCTTCAAGGGGCTTTTACTTTAATGTAAAAGCCCTGTATCTTCCCTTAAGTAATTCAATTATTCTTCTTTTTCCTCGATAATAAAAGACAAAAATCTTTTGTAGGCTAATTTTTTGAAAAAGATTCTATTCCTGCTACTATTAATAATTTTGGGGACTGTTCGGCTTTTTGCTCAGAACAATGATATTAAGTTAAAGCTCAATGCTCTTGCCGAGGTTAAAGAAGATACTCAAAAAGTTAATATACTTAACGAAATAGCATTCAAATTCTACGCAAAAAATATCGATTCAACTAAAAAGTATGCTCTGCAAGCTCTTGAAATAGCAAAAAGAATCGATTTCAAAAAGGGGATTGGAAAAAGTTTTTGCAACTTGGGAATTTACTACTCACAAATTAAACCACCTAATAAAGAAAAAGCTCTCGAATATTTAAAGCAATACTTAAGTATTGCCCAGCAAATAAATGATTATAAAGAAATTGGAAATGCATTTGACAATTTGAGTTTTTTTTACTTCGACAATCAGGACTATTTGAATTCTCATTTGTATTCCGAAAAAGCACTGACATATTTTCGCAAAATTCACGATAAAAAAAGAGTAGCAGATATTCAGCTGTACAATTGCGAAGTTCTTTATTATATAAATAAACCGGTCGAATCTACAGTTGCTGGTATTGAAGCACTTAATTTTTATGAACAGAATAAAGATTCATTTGGAATAAGCGTTGCTAATATTAATCTTTCGTTAGCCTATGATGTACTGAAAAATCATAATAAAGCTTTGGAATATTCCTTTAAGGCATTAGGTTATACAAAAAAAATAAAGAACAACTATAATTTATGGGTACTTTACAATAATATTGGGGATAGCTACGAAAGTTTAAAAGATTTCGACAAAGCTTTAAAATATTACAATCTTGCTCTCGAAAAAGCTTATTTGAATAAATTAGAATTTCAAATTGGGCAATCTGAATCCTGTTTGGCAAATATCTACTATATCAAAAAAGATTATGAAAAAGCGTTAAAACACATTTCTATTTCCCTTAAGTACATTGGACTAACCGATGAAAAGATGGCTAAAGCCTCTTCCTTTCACACTGCCAGTAAAATTAGTCTTCAATTAAATAAAATTGATGATGCAATAAAGTATGCAAACTCCAGCCTAAATGTTTCACATGGCCCCGATGGTCAAGTTTATAGAATTGACAGCTACGATCTTCTTTCGCAAGCTTACGAAAAAAGGGGTGATTATAAAACTAGTCTGAAGTATCATAAATTACTAAAATCTGCCTACGATAGTATTTACGATAAAGATGTAAGCAGTAAATTGATGGAGATGCAAACTAAATACGAATCGGAAAAAAAAGAGAATGAAAACATACTGCTAAGGAATCAGCAGGAACTTAAAAACCAAGTTATAAGCAGCCAATACACCTTGATAATTGGTATAAGTGCCGGATTTGTTCTTTTAATAGTACTGACCTTTATTTTAATAAGAATCAATTCACATAGAAAAAAAATGCTCAAAACTTTGTCCGATCAAAAAAGCGAACTTGAAGATTTTGCCGTAAAGCTAAACAGTCTTAACATTACAAAAGACAAATTCTTTTCCATAATTGCTCACGATTTAAAAAATCCTTTTCAGGCATTGTTGGGAATTAATTCCATGTTGGTTGAGAATCCCCAACTAATTGAAGAGTCGCTAAAGCATGAGTACTTAGTTAAAATGTATGATACAACAAAAAACGCTTATACTTTGCTCGAAAACCTGCTTCAATGGTCCAGAACTCAAATGGGTAGAATGGAATTCTCTCCCGAAAAGATGGATATTTTTGAATTGATAGAGAACAACAGACTTTTATTAAAAAGTTTGGCCGAAGAAAAATCTATTCAGTTGAATATAGATGTAAAAGAGGGAATGTTTGTTTTTGCAGATCATAATATGATGGATACAATTTTACGTAATCTTCTTGTCAACGCAATTAAGTTTACAAACGACAAAGGGCAAATTACAGTTGCCGCTAAAGAGGATGATCATTTTTTAGTAATTAGTGTTACAGATAACGGTATTGGTATTAGCGCAGAAGATCAGGAAAGTTTATTTGAATTAGGAAATGGTTTGACCACACGCGGTACAAAAAACGAAAAAGGAAGCGGGCTTGGATTAATACTTTGCAAAGAATTTGTTGGTGTACACGGAGGCAAAATTTGGGTGCAAAGCCAAAAAGATTCCGGTTCTACTTTCTTTTTTACAGTACCAAAGTTTAACTCTGGCGCCCTATAAATATTCCCCTTATTTTTAACTAGCTATAATTCTATTCAATTTATTTACAATTCTAAGAGGTCTTAAGATGAAAAAAATTGTTGTATGTTTTTTTCTGCTCTTCTCTGTTTTAGTATTAAAGGCTCAATCAATTTATGAACCTATTGATATTTCCAAAGTAAAATTTTCATTATCGGATTTTGGCAGAATGTGGACTTTTGATGATGTTCCACTTGATAATTTTGAAAAACTGTATGGCTTTAAACCAAGCGAAGATTGGCTAAAGGATGTTCAAATGTCCGCCCTTCAATTAGGCGGGGGATGTTCTGCAGCATTTGTTTCGGAAGATGGACTTATAATGACTAATCATCATTGCGGAAGAGGAGACCTTCCCGGCCTTTCGGCTAAAGGTGAAGATTATTTACGAGACGGATACTTTGCAAAAACTTTAGCTGATGAATTGAAAGTGAAAGATCTTTTTGTAGATCAGCTTATTAATATTATTGATGTTACTAAAGAAGTTATTGACGCTCTTAATATGGGCAAGTCAGATAAAGAAAAAGTTGATAAAAGAAATGAAAAGATTAGAGCGCTTGAAGCAAAGTATAATGCCGAAACCGGATTGGTATGCCGGGTTGTTCAGCTTTATAACGGCGGAAAATTTTCACTATATCAATACAAGCGCTATAAAGATATTCGATTAGTTTTAGCTCCCGATTTTCAAATTGCATCTACAGGATGGGACTGGGATAACTTTACATATCCCCGTTACGAATTAGATTTTATGTTTTACCGCGCATACGAGAACGATAAGCCTGTAAAAACAGCAAATTACTTTAAGTGGAGTAAAAAAGGAGCCGAACGTGGCGAGCCTATTTTTGTTGTTGGAAGACCTGGAAGAACTCAGCGTTTGCTATCGGTTGCTCAATTGGAATTTTTTAGAGATAAGCAGTACAAATACAATCTGCTTAACTCAAACGAAATGTACAAAGTGTATTACGATCTATTCACAAGCCATCCCGAAAGATTTACAGAGCTATTAAATAGAGTAATGGGAGTTGGAAACGGAAGAAAGAATGTTGCCGGCGGATATATGGCTTTGCGAAGCGATTATATTATGGCTAAGAAGCGAGACTTTGAAAGAGAATTCAAATTGAAGGTTAATGGTGATAGTGAATTGAAAGCTAAGTATGGTCATGTTTGGGATGCCATAAAAACAAATGTAGATGAATTAAGAAAGTATGTTGATGAAGCTACTGCATTTGCTCAAAACCCAAATTCAAGAGCAATTTATTTTTCTATTGCGGACCGTTTAATTAGATATGCCGAACAGTTGAATTTGCCCGAGGATAAAAGAGATGCTGAATATAAAGGGGACAAATTAAAACAAACTATTGATGGGATGTATCCGGCCTCAATTGATGAGGAACTGCAATCTAAGCTTCTTAAAGCTAATGTAAATGTTGTAACTACTATTCTTGGGCTTGACCACCCAATTGTAAAAGCTGTTTATTCAGGTAAGACAGGGGATGCCGCAGTAAAACATTTATTATCAACTTCTTTACTTACTTCTAAAGAGAAATTCGATAATTTATTTAAAAGCACCCCCGAAGAAATACTTAACAACAAAGATCCTTTCATATACTTTTTAAGAAACACTCAAGCCAAACTTAAAGAACACCGGGATAAAATGGCCGAGATTAATTCTACAATTTCTGTCCTCAATCAATTGCTTGGAGAAGTTGCTTTCAAAGTTTATGGAGACCAAATTCCCCCAGACGCTACAGCAACTTTACGAATTGCTGATGGTACAATTGCAGATTATGAATACAATGGTACCATAGCTCCGGGTAAAACTACTTATTATGGATTATGGGACAGATGGAACAGCTTTGGCAAAAAAGATTATCCTTGGGGCTTGCATCCTCGTTGGCAAAAGGTACCCGAAGGTTTAGACCTTGCAACACCTATTGCATGGGCTGCTACAAACGATATTGTTGGAGGCAACAGCGGCAGTTCCGTTATAAATAAAAATAAAGAGGTTATTGGACTAGCTCACGATGGAAATCTTGAAAGCCTTACCGGAGATTTTATTTTTCTGCCCGAAAATAACCGTTCAGTTGCTACAGATTCTTGGGGATTGATGGAAGCGTTAAAACTTGTTTTCAAAACAGATAGAATTGTAAAAGAGCTAGAGCAAGGTAAAATGTAGTTATCACTTAGCGCAGTTACAATTCTTATGAAACAAAAAGAAATAGGTTGCCTTTAATTAAAAGGCAGCCTATTTTGTTTTAAAAGTAATTCACCATGTATAGTATTCAAGAATTCACAAGGATTATAACATGGCAGATTTATTCTCTCTTTCTGGATACCTCGTTTATAAATTAAACGGCTTATCAATGCTTCAATTGCAATCAAAGAAATATCCTCTTAATCAATTAATAGTTGGTGAACAGATATTATTTTAAACAATCAAAAGGAGTAGTTATGGAAGAGAAGAAGTGGAATATAGAAAAAAAACCATATGGTTTTAAGCTTACTTTCAGCGGTTCTATTAGCCCAGAAGAAATGCAGGAATGGGCTGACGCGAGCAGAAGAACAGTTACTTTTAGCGGTGCAAAACATGGTGTGGTTGTAGACATGGTCAATTTAAAACCACTTAGCAATGAATCGCAAACAATTATGGTGGGCACTCAATCCATGTATAAAAAACTGGGTATGAAATTATCTGCAGTACTAGTACCAAATACAATTATTGCAATGCAATTTAGAAGGCTTGCAAAAGAAAGTGGTATTGACGCTTGGGAACGCTACATAGATGTTTCAAAAGTTAGTAACCCCGAAAAAGTTGCCGAAGATTGGGTAATGAATGAAATTGATCCGGGTAAATAAACTTATTCTTCTACATAAATAAATCTAGCTACTCATTTATTGCAGTCGCAATTGTTTTAATTGTGACTGCAAGATAATTCCAGCAAATGTTGAATTTGTTGATAAAGACTTCCTTAAGGGAGTTATTTATCCAAAAGTTTATAAAAATCTTTAGCTCCTACCAGGTTGATCTAATCATTTTTAAAACTCATTTTCTGAAGTGCATTTCTCCAATAATTATTTGAGAAAATAAATCAGGAGGATCCACTTTAATTACTTCCTTCTAATTAATCCTGGACTTTAATATCAGAGATTTCGAATTTTCTATTAACAATATTATTGAGGAATGCATGGAGTCGTTAAAAGGAAAAGTTGTTTTTATTAGTGGTGTAACAAGCGGTATTGGTAAAGCGTGCGCATATTCTTTTGCCGAACTTGGTGCCAATTTAATTGTAAACGCGCGCAGATTGGAACTGGTTAACGAAGTTGCCGAGGATATAAAGAATAAGTTTGGTGTTCGTGTTCATTCTTTTAAGCTGGATGTTAGAAACAGAAAAGAAGTTGAGGATGCTATTGCAGGCATACCAGCCGAGTTTAGTAAAATTGATATTCTAATTAACAATGCAGGCTTAGGAAAAGGACTTGATAAATTCTATGAAGATAAAATTGACAGCTGGGAAGAAATGATTGATACAAACATCAAAGGAATGCTTTATGTAACCCGTTCAATTATTCCGGGAATGGTGGAAAGAAAGAGTGGACATATTATAAATATTGGTTCTATTGCCGGATTGGAAGCCTATCCAAAGGGTGCTGTTTATTGTGCAACCAAAGCTGCAGTGGAATCAATTGCCAAATCCATTAAAATGGATGTAGTTGATAAAAATATTCGTGTTAGTACAATAGAGCCAGGTATGGTTGAAACTAATTTTAGCAATATCCGTTTTTATGGAGATACCGAAAAAGCTAAAAATGTATACAAAGGTTTAACTCCATTGACCGCAGAAGATATTGCAGATAACGTAATTTATATTGCAACGCGTAAACCTCATGTTAATATTTCCAATCTGGTTATTTATCCGGTTGCTCAAGCTTCGGCAACTGTTAACTACAAAGAATTATAGTTGAGTAAAACCCACGGATTAAACCGTGGGTTTTAGATTTCGAAAAGGTGAATTAAATAAACATACTTATATCGCCGGCCCCTTCTCTAATTATTTCCGGCTCTTCATTACTTAAATCTATAATACTGGAAGGCATATTCTCTAGTGGTCCAACAGAAAGCATTAAATCCACATAAGAATTGAATAACAATCTAATTTCTTCCGGGTCGTATAATGTATCTCCTTTTCTATTTGTTACACTTGTGCTAATTATTGGATTACCTAATTCTTTTGCCAGAGAAAGTGCTATTGCATTGTCGGGAACTCTAATTCCAACTGTTTGCCTTTTGGTCCATAGTTTTTTAGGAACCTCCTTTGCAGCTGGTAAAACAAAAGTATATGGACCGGGCAAAAGTTTTTTCATGGATTTGTATGCAAAATCTGTAACCTTTGCATATTTGGAAATATCTTTAAGATCGGGACAAATAAAGCTGAATAGCTTTGTTCCGGCATCCTGCTTAATGTAATAGATGCGTTCAAGAGCCTCCTTGTTAAAAATATCGCAGCCGAATCCATAGATTGTATCGGTTGGATAAATTATTACTCCGCCGGCGCGCAGCACTTCAACAGCCTTATTTATATAGCGCTCTTGCGGTGTAACGGGATGCAGTTCGTAATACTCCATTAATGGCTCCTTCCTTGTTGATTAATTATTAAGATATGATTAATAGAAGATCATTGTTGAGCAGCCGATTTTGTGGTTGTTCAGGATTTCAACCTTAAGAAAACGAGTTCGAAGCAAATAGTCAAGCGGCAAGAAAAAATATTTTCGGTTGTGATTAATATCATCTACATTTGAAGCAATGAAAAATTTCAAAAAGATATCGGCCCAGGTTGTTGTTTTAGGAGCAGTAAGTTTTTTTACAGACTTCGCAAGTGAAATGCTCTATCCTATAGCGCCATTATTTCTTACCTCAATCTTAGGTGCTTCAATGTCTGTAGTTGGATTGATTGAAGGAATTGCGGAAGTGACAGCAGGATTTATGAAAGGTTACTTCGGGGCTTTATCGGATAAGGCAGGCCGCCGCTCAATTTTTGTAGTTATTGGTTATGGTCTTTCCGGATTGATAAAGCCATTGCCCGGAATTATAGCATCCATTCCGGCTGTAGTTGCTGCAAGAGTTTTAGATAGAGTTGGCAAAGGAATTAGAACTGCTCCGCGGGATGCATTGCTTAGCAGTTACGCAATTGAAAATAATAACAGCGGAGCTGTGTTTGGTTTTCATAGAGCTATGGATACATTGGGTGCTGTTGCCGGACCTTTAACGGCACTACTTTTACTATTCTTCTTCCCGGGGGATTTCAAACTAATTTATTTACTGGCATTCATTCCATCTCTGTTTGCAATTGGGTTCACATTAAAAGTAAAAGACAGGCGTACTACAGTAAAATCCAAATCTAAAAAAATGTATTCCGAGTTTTGGAAAATAGCTCCTCGTGAATATAAAATTCTTATATTTGCCCTTGTAATTTTTTCGTTAGTCAATAGCAGCGATGTATTCTTAATTCTAAAATCCAAGCAAATTTCCGGCTCTAATACTTCTGCTATTTTTGGATATATACTTTATAATTTTGTTTATGCTCTGGCTTCATATCCAATTGGATTACTGGCGGATAAGTTTGGCAAGAAAAAAATGTTTGTGTTTGGACTTTTCATTTTTTCTATTGTCTATTTAGGATTTGGATTAAGCAGTGAATCATTAATTATCTGGATACTTTTTATTATGTATGGCATTTACGCTGCATCTACAGAAGGGGTTTCGAAAGCATGGGTCTCCGACCTAGTGCCGGAAGAATACCGCGGCTCGGCAATTGGATTGCTGACAATGCTTTCCAGTTTTGCAGTAATGTTCGGATCTTTTATGGCAGGTATTCTTTGGGATAAATTCGGTTCCCAAGTTCCATTCCTCATTTCCTCTATTGTTAGTTTACTTTTAGTTATTGCTCTTGCTATGTGGAGTAGCACCTCTAATTCTTTAGGCAAATAAGTAATACTCTTACTTGTTAAAGAAAAATCAATTATAAACTTTGCTCTGTATAGAGCCGATAATATTACTATTAACTATGCATTTTACTATTTTGTAATTAGGTTCATAAAAGTACAACGATGAAAAAAAATCAACTGGCGGTTGTTGCATTAAGCGGTGGAATGGATAGCTGTGTTACTGCCGCAATAGCAAATTTAAAATACAATCTTGCGTTAATCCATATGAATTATGGGCAAAGAACACAATCTAGAGAGTTACAGTCGTTTAACGATATTGCGGATTATTATAATGCCGAAAAGAGATTGGTAATAGATTTAGCCCACTTTTCTAAAATTGGTGGCTCTTCACTTACAGATAAATCTATTGAGGTAACTAAAGCGGATTTAAAGACACATGAAGTTCCCTCTTCATACGTGCCATTTAGAAATGCAAATATTTTGAGTGCATGCGTTAGCTGGGCCGAAGTTATTGGAGCTCACGCTGTTTTTATTGGTGCTGTTTACGAAGACGCAAGCGGATATCCAGATTGCCGTCCTCAATTTTTTGAAGCATTTGAAAAAATGGTTGATCTTGGAACAAAGCCGGAGACGGTAATTAAAATAGAAACACCAATAATTCATTATTCCAAGACACAAATTGTTAAAAAGGGTATTGAATTAAACGCACCTCTTCACTTAACTTGGTCATGTTATCAAAGCGAGGATGTGGCATGCGGCGTTTGCGATAGCTGCGCGTTCCGACTTCGAGGATTTGAAAAAGCGGGAATTGAAGACCCTATTAATTATAAAGAAAGACCAAAGTATTAGATTAAGATATTATATAAATTGAATTACTAATTATTAGAAACTGGCAATAGCACAAACAATGTATAGCACATGTGTAATATCAAATATTGAGTATGCCGAATTATGGTATTCCTTTCAAAGCCGGTCTGCCATTAAGCATATTATTTTTCGAAACATCAAAGCGGAACATGGTTAATCATTCCTAATGTTATTCAAGTGAAATTTCATTTGAAGCAAATCGTGGTTATAGTAATACAAATCAAAAAAAAAGGTAACATATGAACGATAAGACAAAAATTCTTGAAACATTTCCAAATCCTAATCCGGAAAGAGATTATACAATTATTCATTATGCACCGGAGTTCACATCTCTATGTCCAAAAACAGGTCAGCCGGATTATGCCGAAATAGTTTTGGAATATATTCCGGACGAAATTTGTGTAGAGCTGAAGAGCTACAAGTTTTATCTCCAGTCTTTTCGTAATGATGGAATTTTTTTTGAAGCCGTAACAAACAGAATTCTTAACGATCTTGTAGAAGTATGCAAACCACGTTATATAAAATTGGTTGCAAAATTTGCTACTCGCGGAGGAATTCATTCCGATATAATTGTTGAACACAAAAAATAAATCCAATTAAAAAATATTTATACAGTGGAGAATAAAATGGCAAAAAAAGAAATTAAAACTAGCTGGGCAGAACCATATAAAATTAAAATGGTAGAACCAATAAAAGTAACAGACCGTCCTTACCGTGAAAAAGCAAATAAAGAAGCTGGTTACAACACATTCCTTTTAAAATCCGAAGATGTTTATATAGATCTGTTAACAGACAGTGGTACAAACGCCATGAGCGATTACCAATGGGCTGGTTTAATGATGGGTGACGAAGCTTATGCTGGCAGCCGTAACTTTTATTACTTATGGGATAATGTTAAAAAGTATTATGGAATGCCCTACTTTGTACCTACTCATCAAGGTCGCGCTGCCGAACATATGATTTCTAAAATATTAATTAAGCAGGGAGATGTTATTCCCGGCAACATGTACTTTACCACAACTCGTGTACATCAGGAATTAGCCGGCGGAACATTTAAAGACGTAATTATAGATGAAGCTCACGATCCCTTGAATACACACATGTTCAAAGGCAATATTGACCTGAATAAATTAGAAAAATTAATTAAAGAAGTTGGTGCTAAAAAAATTCCTTACGTTTTTATGGCTGGCCCAGTTAACATGGCCGGCGGTCAACCATTTTCGATGGCTAACTTAAAAGATGTTAAAAAACTTTTAGATAAATATGGTATAGCTCTTTGGTTCGATGCTACCCGTGCTACAGAAAATGCTTACTTTATTAAGATGAGAGAAAAAGGATATGCCGAAAAAACCGTTGCACAAATTCTAAAAGAAATGTGCTCATATTTCGACGGCTTATGGTGCAGTGCTAAAAAAGATTTATTGGTAAACATTGGAGGCTTTTTAGCAACACGCAACAAAAAAGTATTTGAAGAAGCACGCAACATGGTTGTTATTTACGAAGGATTGCACAGCTACGGCGGCTTAGCTGGACGCGATATGGAAGCGATGGCTCGAGGTATTGAAGAAATGGTTAAGTTCGAAAACATTAGCATGCGCGTTCGCCAGGTTGAATATTGCGGTAAGCAGTTAGAAAAATATGGCGTTCCACTTGTGTATCCTTTTGGCGGTCATGCAATTTTCTTGGATGCAAAAGCATTTTTGCCACATTTAAAACAAAATCTTTATCCTGCTCAATCACTAGCTTCCGAAATTTATGAAGATAGCGGTGTTCGTGGTATGGAAAGAGGTTTGGTATCTTCGGGGCGCGATCCTAAAACAGGCGAAGAAAGAATGCCTAAATTGGAATTGGTTCGTTTAACATTCCCAAGACGTGTTTATACACAATCTCATATTGATGTTATGGTTGAATCTATTGCAGATGTTTACGAAAAGCGCAAAAAAATTAAAGGCTTAAAAATGATTTACGAGCCAAAATATTTAAGATTCTTCCAGGCTCGCTTTGCAAAATTATAATAATTTGAAAGCGTAAGAACATATGCTTAACTTACAAGGGCTTGATTTTATCAGGCCCTTGCTTTTATAACAAATTGTATTGGAATTATGGAACCGCTGAAGCTAAAAGAAAAATTTTTTAACGATAGGGATAAAATTTTTAATGACCCCGATCTTATAAAAGACCCATTTAAATTTTGTGTTAAGTGGAGTCTGCTAGTTGAAGAATATGTATTCCTTGTGCTTAAAGATTTGAAGCTGGAATATGCTCTTGCCTCAGTTGGAAGTTTTAGCCGCAGGGAGCTTTCACCCTATTCCGATATTGATATAATGTTCATATTGAAGAAAGTTGAGGGGGCCGAAGATTCAATTAAGGAATGTGTTACTAAACTTTGGGATGCTGGAATTGAAGTTTCTCATACTGTTCGCGAGTTCTCCGATATCGAAAGATTTTTAGAAGAAGATTTACATGCCTTTACTCAATTCTTCGAAACCCGTTTTATTCATGGGAATGAAAAAATTTATTTCAAATGGCTGCAGCTGGTTCAAAAAAGCCTTAACGATGAAAACAAAACGAAATTGATATTCGAGTTTATTAACGATTTGAAATTGCGTTACAATAAGTATGGAGCTTCAGCAAAAGTTTTAGAGCCCAATGTTAAAAACACCGCCGGTGGATTGCGCGATCTTCAAATTGTTGAGTGGATTTATGCGTTAAAGAATAATATGCTTCTTAATGTTCAGGAAGAGATAACACAATCGGAAAACTTTTTTTGCGAACTTAAACACAAAGGAATTATTTATCCACGAGCCGTTGCACGGTTAAGCGATAGTTATAAAACAATTCTAAACGCAAGAAACATTCTACACCTAATTTCCAATCATAAAAACGACCGGCTTGAATTTACTTATCAAGAAAAAATTGCAAACATATTAGGGTACAGTGGCGATACTTGGACTCTATACATGCGCAAGTATTTCGAGTCTTCGAATGTTGTTAAAAGATTTTGCGGAACAATGATGATTCATTTTGAAGAGGAAATTACTCCACATATTTCGGACTACCTCTTTATACAACTTGATGACGATTTCAGTTTGAAGAATGGCGTTCTTTCCCTTACAAGTGATCTTAAACTTACAATGTCTTCAATACTTCGAGCATTTTACTATCGCGGTTTGCATGATGCTCGATTTGATAAAGATCTTAGATACGAAATTATTGAACGTGTCTTCGATTTGGAAGAAATGCAGGCAGATAAGCATAAGTCCTCTGTTTTCTTTCGCGAGTTTTTGCGGCTTCCTAGAAATGTTGGAAAATGCCTGGAAGCAATGAATGAGTTGGGTGTTTTAAGTGCATTTTTGCCGGAGTTCAAAGAACTTATTGGATTCTTTCAGCCAGGTGTTTATCATTGCTACACCGCGGATGAACATACTCTTATTGCATTAAGCAATGCCGAAAAACTCTTAGACGAAACCACACCTTTGGGTAAATTGTTTCAATCCGTTCGACAAAAAGATATTGTTTACCTAGCTTTGCTCTTCCACGATATTGCAAAACCAATTAGTGTTTCCGGCCATGAAATTATTGGTGGTGAAATTGCTAATTCAGTCATGGTCCGCCTTGGATATACGCAGCCCGAAATTGAATTAGTGCAGTTTTTGGTGCGCCATCATTTAACAATGGAACAGGTTGCCTTTAGAAGAAATCTTAACGATGCCGCTACGCTGGATAACTTTGCTAAGAATTTCTCCTCAACAGAATCACTGGACTTGCTGTACATTGTAACATATGCGGATTTGTCGGCCGTATCTCCAGTTGTTTGGACACAGTGGAAAAGCGATTTGTTAAACGAACTGTATAGAAAGACCTTTACAATTTTAGAGCAAAGAATTTCGGGACACGATCTACTTACAGATAATGTTCGCGAGATATTAAAAAGTTCGGATGTTTATAATGAAGAGAATATTAAAGATCATATTGAATCCATTGACGACATTGGATATCTGCAATACTTTTCTCCCGAGGAAATAAACGAGCACATTGATGAGATTGAAAGAGGATTTAACGTATCGGTATTTTTTAAGGAAGATGATAATTTTACTGTTGTAACCGTTATTACACGCGACTCCGATGCACTGCTTTCAAGATTATGTGGTGCGCTTGCAATAAACGATTTGAATATTCATGACGCTAAAATATTCACACGAAAAGATGGAATTGTAATTGACAGTTTTAATGTGACAGATTTTAGAACTGGTAGTAAAGTTAATAGCGACAGATACGAAAAAGTTATAAACGATTTGCGCCTTGCCGTCGAAATGCAGCTTCAAATTACCAACGAGTTTACCAATATTAAAACAAAATGGTGGAGGCTCGAAAATAAGTTGTTTAAAAGAAAAGGAAAGGTTAAAATTGCATTCGAAAAAAGTGACCGCTATACAATAGTAGATATATATTCCCCCGATCGTTTGGGGCTTTTATATCAGATCACTAAAAAAATAAACGAGCTTGGTCTTTCTATTTACTTCGCTAAAATTTCTACTCAAGGAGACGATATAATAGACTCGTTTTACCTGCTAGATAGAAATAGAAAAATGGTAGCGTTTAAAGATTATGAATTAATTATTCACGAGTTAACTGAAACAATAGAAGAAATGATATAGGTATTAAATTGAACTTTATGAACAAAACAAATCCAATTGGAATTTTTGATTCCGGTATTGGAGGCTTAACAGTTGTAAAAGCAATTTCGCGGGTAATGCCAAACGAAAACATTGTCTACTTTGGAGATACAGCAAGAGTACCTTATGGATCAAAGTCCAACGATACCGTAGTTGAATACTCGCTTCAGGCGGCAAATTTTCTTTTACGAAAAAATATTAAACTGCTTGTGGTTGCATGCAATACAGCATCGGCCGCGGCATTAAAAGATTTGCAGCGCTTTTTAACTATACCTGTTATTGGCATGATTGAACCGGGCGCAAAGATGGCTGTTCGCGAATCGAAAAGTGGTGTTATTGGTGTAATTGGAACAAGAGCAACAATTAATAATAAAGCTTATGCCCACGAGTTGAAAAGAATAAGTCCCAAAGCAAAAGTTTTTGAAAAAGCTTGTCCTCTATTTGTGCCTTTAGCAGAAGAAGGTTGGATTGATCATAAGGCTACAATAGCTATTGCCAAAGAATATTTGTCTGAATTAAAAGAAAAAAATATAGATAGCCTTATTCTTGGATGCACCCATTATCCAATTCTTGCAGATATAATTCAAAAAGTAGTTGGCAAAAATGTAAAGCTAGTAGATTCCGGATCTCCTGCGGCAAAAATTGTTGAAGATTACTTAAACGGAAGAGGATTAAGAAATAACTCTGTTCAAGCCGGCACAAGCGAATTTTATGTGTCCGATATTCCTAGTACATTTAAAAATGTTGCCGAAAAATTCCTTGGTAAAAAAGTTACTCATCTTCACAAGGTGGATTTGGAAGAACTAGTGAATGAATGATGAATTTTATAAGTAGAACGAAGAATTAAATCTTCGTTCTACTTTCTTCCTTCTTTGCTCAACTTATACATTTGAATTCCGCAAATTGTCTTAGCATCGCAAATTTCATTTGTCCTAATTTTCTCCTCAATTTCATCCATTGTCATTTCCATCATTTTCATTGTTTCTTCCCCCTCTTCGCGCGCGTGTTCCCCTTCGGTTAATTCTGTAGCTAAATAAATGTGAAGAACTTCATTACAAAATCCACTGGTAGTATAAATTTTACCAAGCTTAGAAATATTCTTTGCAGTGTATCCTGTTTCTTCCTGCAATTCTCTTGTAGCGCATACTAACGGATCTTCATTCATGTCCAGTTTTCCGGCCGGAAGTTCTATCAAAACTTCTTTGTGAGGATAGCGATATTGAGTTATCATAACAATTTTGCCATCATCTTTAACAGCAAGAATTACCGAGCCGCCGGGATGAAGTAAAACTTCCCGGGTAGCTTTATTACCTGTTGCGTTGTACACAATTTCATCTATCTGCAAGTCTACTACTTTACCGCGAAATGCTATTTCACTTTTGGTTACTTTAAAATCCATCAGTTCCTCAAAAAAAATTAGGGCAAAATTAAAGAAAAATTAGTAAAGTACTCCCCAAAATTTTAACGCGGGAGTAGAATGTGAGCCTTTCGAAAAATAAGTTCATTTGTATCCTAACAGCTTTAATATTGGCAAGTATCTCATCGGCATTCCCGCAAAAAAAAGAAATTCAATTTATCACCAAAGAATTAAAAGTTAGCATTAACGATGCTGGGCTATTAACAAGTCTTTTTGATAGGATTCATAAAAAAGAATATTTGCCTGCAAATCTTAATTATCCCTTAGTTCAAATACGAGTTGGAGAAAAATTTTATCAGCCCTCTTCTGCATCTTTTGCAAGTTCAACCGGAATTCTTAAACTTAGCTTTGCCAATGATGTTGCCCTTTATATCAAAGCCCACGAAAAAAATACTCATATTACTTTTGAAGTAGTTAAAGTTGTTCCTTCTAGTGGAGTTGATTATTTAATATGGGGACCAATACCTACAACAATTAAAGAAACCGTTGGAGAAGTAATTGGCGTTGTTCGAGATCCATATTTTTCCATTGGTATTCAAGGATTAAATGTAAAAACACTTGGCGGATTTCCTTTTAATGATGAAGCCTTCGATATGAGCCGGACACGCGCGGCAGAAGCAAAAGAGTTTGGAAGTGTTATTCAGGCTTATTCTATAGATAGATCGAAACCAAGAAGCATCAATGTTTGGCTGGACCAATGGCAAAATATGCCGGTTGAACCATTGCCTGAAGAAAATATTGTAGGATCGAAAATTGCGCTGTTCGGTTGTGCTACTGCTTATGCTCTTGATAGAATTGGTGAAATTGAAATTGCAGAAGGATTGCCTCATCCAATTGTTGATGGAGTTTGGATAAAAAAATCCAAGGAAGCCAGCCGTTCCTATTTAATTGCAGATTTCTCCGAAAGCAATATCGATGAGCTTCTTAATTATACTAAACTGGGAAACTTTAGAGCTTTATATCATATGGAACCTTGGGTAAGCTGGGGGCATTTTAAACTTCGCGAAGATCTTTTCCCCAATGGAGTAAAAGGATTTAAAGATTGTACCGAAAAAGCAAGAAAGATGAATATAAGATTAGGGGCTCATACCCTTACAAATTTTATTAACACTAACGATCCCTACGTAACACCAGTTCCAGATAATCGATTAGTAAAAACAGGGTACAGTGCTTTAGCCGAAGATATAAATGAAACCACCACCGAAATTTCGGTAGCTTCTCCCGAATATTTTAATAACGAAAAAGCAAACTGGCTTCACACTGTTGTAATAGATGATGAACTCATTCGCTACCGAAAAGTGACTGACAGCGCACCTTTCAAATTAATCGACTGCCAAAGAGGCTCATTTAACACAAAGGCTTCTTCGCATAACAAAAATTCTACAATTGGAAAACTTGCAGATCATCCTTACAAAGTTTTTTTTCCTAACATTAATTTGCAGCGCGAAATTGCCAAAAATTTGGCTGTTATTTTTAGAGAAACCGGATTGAGTCAAATGGATTTTGATGGCTCGGAAGGATGTGCTGCTACCGGACAGGGAGATTATGGCTTCGAACTTTTTGCAAAGGATTTTTACGATAGCCTGGGTGATCATGTTGTGCTTAACGGAACAAGCAATTCCGAGCATTTTTATTGGCATATAAATACTTACTGCAATTGGGGTGAGCCCTGGTACGAAGGATTTAGAGAAGGTATGCAGCAATATCGTTTGGATAACCAGGGTTTGTTCGATAGAAATTTTATGCCTCATATGCTGGGGTGGTATATTCTAAATGAGACTACAAGCCTTAGCGATATAGAGTGGATGCTGGCTCGAGGAGCTTATTATAATGCAGGCTTTGCCCTTTCTACAAATCTTAATGCCATTAAAACAAATCCAGACACAAAAGAAATTTTAAGTGCAATTAAGGAGTGGGAAGATGCAAGACTCTCCGGCTCATTCGCTAAAGAGGTATTAAAAAAAATGAGCGATCCACACAGTGAATTCCATTTTGAAAAAGTTAGTGGGGGATGGAGTTTGTTCCCCATAAACAGTTCTAAAGATTTTACTCATCAAAAAATTATTAAGCAACCTGGTGAACCCACTTTTTCTCTGTGGGAATTCGAAAACATAAACGACGAAACTCCTTTGCATCTCAAATTAAAAGTTACTGGTCAAACCGGAATTATTAGGAATCCCGTTTTTGAAGTGGACAATTATTCAAGTATCACTTTTCCCGTTGAATTAAATGTAGGGCAATCTCTTCTTTTTGAAGGGGGAACTGTAATTAGAATTTACGACGAGAAAGGAAGGCAAATTAAAAGCATTAATACCAACGTTCCAATTCCAAAGCTTTCAACTGGTAAACATATTATTGCGTTCAACTGCGAATTTGCTTCTGATTCAAATGCTAATGTGACGGTTAGTTTTAAAACTATTGGTAAGCCGGAATTCATACAAAAGAAATAAGTAATTTTAATTACGGATTTTTACCAAATAAAATAATGCGAGTAATTGTTTTGTAATTGAAGCTACTGAAATATTCGGTACTTGACAGTCTTATATGGTACTTGATAAATGTAAAAATTATAACCAAGGAATACAGATGAAATATTTTACTCCCGCTGCACTATTTTTATTTATTGCTTATGCTTCTGCAAATTGCCAAAATATATCAAATGCGCCTCAAAAGAATTTTGCAATTATTAAACCAACCGATACTTACGAAAGTATAATAAATAAAGCCTCGTTTGTTGTTCCTACACAGCAGCAATATAATTGGCAAAAGCTCGAGTTCATTGCTTTTGCTCATTTTGGTGTTAACACTTTTACAGATAGGGAATGGGGAGAAGGAACGGAAGATCCAAAAATTTTTAATCCAACAAAATTGGATGCGCGCCAATGGGCAAAAGCATTGCAAAATGCCGGAGTTAAAATGTTAATATTAACAGCCAAGCATCACGACGGATTTTGCCTGTGGCCCAGCAAATATACCGAACATAGTGTTAAAAATAGTCCTTGGAAAAATGGTAAGGGGGATGTTGTTCGTGAAGTTGCAAATGCTTGTAAAGAGTTTGGTTTAAAATTCGGAGTTTATCTTTCTCCATGGGATAGGAACAATCCTAATTATGGAGATTCACCTAAATACAATGAGTACTTCTGTAATCAATTAAAAGAGCTTTTAACAAATTATGGAGAGATAACTGAAGTATGGTTCGACGGAGCTAATGGGGAAGGTCCAAATGGAAAGCGACAAGTATATGATTGGCAAGCTTATTACAAAGTAATTAGAGAACTTCAGCCCAACGCTGTAATTTTTGGAATGGCTCCGGATATTCGTTGGGTTGGAACTGAAACAGGTTATGGAAGAGAAACAGAATGGAGTGTAATTCCAATTGACCTTTCTAAGCTTGACGAGAATGCCTCGCTAAAAAGTAAATATCCTTTGGATGGAATTTATGATCCGAAGGATATAATGGGAGAAGATTTGGGAAGCCGCGAAAAAATTTCTACCTCAAAAGGGTTATTCTGGTATCCAGCAGAAACAGATGTTTCAATCCGTCCCGGCTGGTTCTATCATTCAAGCCAGGATAAAGAAGTGAAAACGCCGGATAAACTGGTCGATATCTATTTCAGTTCTGTTGGAAGGAATGGAGTTTTACTTCTTAATATCCCGCCGGATAAGAATGGATTATTTACAGATTATGATATAAGTGCATTAACCGGAATGAGAAAGATTCTTAAAAATACTTTCAAAAATAATTTGGTAAGTGATGCTGTAATTAAAACCACCAATTTGAAAAAAGTTTATAACGCCTCGGTTTTGTTAGACCCAAAAACATATTGGACTTCGGATATCAATACAAAAGAGGCAGTACTTGAATTTGTTTTTCCAAGGTACAAAACTTTTGATGTTGCTATGCTGCAGGAAAAAATTAGCGTTGGGCAGAGAATTGAAAAATTCAAGCTGGAATATTGGAGGGACGGAAATTGGAAAACATTTGCACAAGGCACCACCGTTGGCTATAAAAGACTGCTCCGCTTCAATTCTGTTAAAGCTAGTAGAGTTAGATTAGTGATCAATCAATCCAGATCGAATCCAACGATTTCAAATTTTGGATTATTCAAAATGATGAAATAGATAAGAGGGTAAAGTGAAAAAAATAGCATTTCTATTCTTAATTTTAATTGTATCAAATATTGCGGCTCAAGAATATTTGCAGAAGTATTATCCCGAAACCGATCCAATTGTTCTAAAGCAGTTGGAAAAATGGCAAGATATAAAGTTTGGATTGCTGATGCATTGGGGGCCATATTCTCAAAGAGGAATTGTTGAATCATGGTCTATATGTTCGGAAGATGAAGGATGGTGCGAAAGGAAAACAGAAGATTATGTAGAGTACAAAAAGAATTACGAGGCTCTTCAAAAAACTTTTAATCCAACAAAGTTCGATCCAGATAAATGGGCATTGGCAGCAAAAGATGCCGGAATGAAGTATGTTATTTTCACCACTAAACATCACGACGGCTTTAGTATGTTCGATACAAAACAAACAGATTATAAAATTACCTCTAAAGAAACTCCATTCAGCGTAAACTCAAAAGCAAACGTCACCAAGGAAATATTTGATGCATTTCGCAAACAGGGCTTTATGACCGGCGCTTATTTCTCCAAACCGGATTGGCATAACCAAAATTACTGGTGGCCCTATTTTGCTACTCCGGATAGAAATGTTAATTACAATATTAAAAAGTATCCCGATAGATGGAAAAAGTTTGTTGAGTTTACACATAATCAAATTATGGAATTGATGACAGATTATGGCCGCGTTGATATTCTTTGGCTGGATGGGGGCTGGGTTCGAATTAAAACAGATGAAGAAGTTCGCGAGCAGATGTTAAGCGCTAGTTATGCTACACGTCCTCAAAGCCAAGATATTGATATGCCCGGTCTGGTTAAAAAAGCAAGAGAGAAACAGCCGGGATTAATAGTTGTTGACCGGGCTGTTGAAGGTCCGCATCAAAATTATCTTACTCCCGAAAATCAAATTCCCGGAAAGCTACTTCCTTATCCTTGGGAGTCTTGCATTATAATGGGAGGCGGATGGAGCTATGCTTTTAATGCCAAGTATAAGTCGCCTAATGAAATAATTAACATGCTTGTAGATATAGTTTCAAAAGGGGGGAACCTCTTGTTAAATATTGCCCCATCACCGCAAGGCACATGGGACGAAGGCGCTTACGAGAGTTTGAAAGGAGTAGGGGAATGGATGAAAGTGAACAGTGAAGCCATTTATAATACTCGTCCACTTGAACCATACCGAGATGGTAAAATATGTTTTACTCAACGTAAAGATGGTATTGCATATGCAATCTATCTTGCGGACGAAAATGAAAAAACAGTTCCGTCTCAGATAAAATTGGAATCAATTTCTGCTTCGGCAATTAATTCTGTTAATATCTTAGGTGTAAAAGAAAACTTAAAATGGAAACAAAGTGGAAATGGAATTATTGTAGATATTCCTGCAACAGTTCAAAATAATCCTCCTTGCCAAAATGCTTGGGTTATAAAAGTTTCTAAAAATTAAAAACTATTTTAGTCTATTTTTAGCGTAAGACTTTTGAGGATATAATAAATACTAAGCCTAAAATATTCTTAGCCAGCGACTCATCGGTTTTAATTAAGTTCGGCGATTCTATTTCGAAGAGTAATCACCAGCTTGTTTATAAGGCATTCCATTGCCTTTCCAATTCCAATTTGTCTTTTGTTAAATCCATGCATCCCGCATACAATTCAATCTTGATAACATTCAGCTTATCCCTAATTTCTCCTTTTGAAATAATTGAGGAATTAAACAACTGTTTAATTAGGATGAATGAAATTGAACTGCCAAAGACAAGAATGATTGAAATAAAAGTTTGCTATCATAAAGAATTTGGAATCGATTTGGATTTTGTAGCCCGCCACAATAATATTACAGCTGATGAAGTAATTAAATATCACATTGCAAATAATTACTTGGTTTACTTTCTTGGGTTCTCCCCAGGCTTTCCATATTTAGGTGACATGCCGGCAAATATTGCCGCCCCGCGTCTTCAAACTCCAAGAATTAAAGTTCCTTGCGGAAGTGTAGCTATTGGAGGAAATCAAACTGGAATTTATCCAATTGAATCTCCCGGAGGATGGAGAATTATTGGAAGAACTCCTTTAAAATTATTCTCGTACGAAAATGAGAATCCTTCACTTTTACAAATGGGAGATATTGTTAAGTTTATTCCAATAACTAAAAATGAATTCGAAAAATTAGCCTGACCATGTCAACAATAAAAGTAATTAAACCGGGATTTCAAACAACATTTCAAGACTTGGGAAGGTTTGGCTATTCTCACTTTGGCGTATCACTTTCGGGAGCTGCAGATAATGTTGCGCTTCAATTTGGAAATATTCTTTTGGATAACCATGTTAATGCGCCCGCACTCGAAATGACTTTGGTTGGCGCAGAATTGCAATTTGAAAAAGATGCAATTGTATCTATAACCGGAAGTAATTTTAATGCAGCACTAAACGGAAAAAATCTTTTGATGTGGAGAACATATAAAATTGCAGAAGGAGATGTATTAAAGTTTGGTGCAACCTGCGAAGGTGCGCGATGCTACCTTTGTATTAAAGGAGGATTTGTTGTTCATAAAATTTTAGGCAGCGCATCTACACATCTGCTTACATCTTTAGGAGCTTTTGATGGCAGAGCACTAAAAAAGGATGATGTTCTTCAGCATCATAATATTAGTACAAAAGGATTTATTCATCACCAGGTTAATGACGAGATTGTTGCGGATATAACCATAAGCCACTTACTTCATGTTACCCCCTCACCACAAACAAGTTGGTTCTCAAAAGAGAGTTTGCAAAAATTTACTTCGGAAGATTATACGGTAAGTGAAGAATCGAACAGAATGGGGCTTCGTTTGAATGGTTCTACCTTAAATAAAATTAATAAAGCAGAAATGATTACAGAGGGTGCTCCTTTAGGTGCTGTTCAAGTTTCGAACGATGGAAAGCCAATAATACTTTTTGTTGAACATCAAACAACCGGAGGCTATCCTAAAATTGCAAATGTTATCTCGGCAGATTTGCACCGCATAGGTCAGCTTCGTCCTCGCGATCAAATAAAGTTTCAATTTGTCTCTTTGGAAGAGGCTTATAAAAGAAAATTATATCTCGATTCTATAATCTCAAAAACATCTTTAGAGCCGTTATGATAAATGAATTCAAAAATCTTTTTTCACAAATTGAAAAGAGGCAGTGGCAAACATTGCTTGCTGCTCAGTTAGGCTGGATGTTGGATGCAATGGATGTTATGTTCTACGCCTTCGCATTGGTGGCAATTCAAAAAGAGTTTTCATTATCTTCGGCACAAGCCGGAGCTTTAGCATCTGTAACTTTAATAGCTTCGGCTGTTGGTGGTATTTTTTTTGGCGTACTTGCAGATAAAATTGGAAGAGCCCGAGCATTAATGTTTTCCATTCTCAGCTATTCTGTTTTTACCGCACTAAATTCAACTGCTCATTCTGTTGCTATGTTAATAGTGTGGCGGTGCCTTGTAGGTTTTGGAATGGGAGGAGAGTGGTCTGCCGGTTCTGTTTTAGTTTCCGAAACATGGCCAAAGGAACATAGAGGAAAAGCAATTGGAATAATGCAGTCCGGATGGGCAATTGGTTACATACTTGCAGCTGTTTTATCTGCAATAATACTTCCCCTCTTTGGATGGCGCATATTGTTTCTGTTTGGAATTATTCCTGCATTCCTAACAGTTTGGATTAGACGTAACATTAAGGAGCCGGATATTTGGATTAATAGAGATAAAAGCAGCAGTAAAAGTTCTTCCTCAATTCTTATTATTTTCAAAGCACCACTATTAAAAAAAACTTTAACAGCCGCCTTGGTTACTACAAGTGTTTTATTTGCTTACTGGGGATTGTTTACCTGGATGCCCTCGTTCTTATCTAAGCCGGTAGAGCAGGGAGGCGCGGGGCTTGGAATAATTAAAAGTTCAACATGGATTATCCCAATGCAAATAGGGGCATTCTTTGGTTACCTAATGTTTGGATTTTTGGCAGATAGGTTTGGTCGGCGTCCAGTGTTTTTAACTTTTTTAATTATCGATGCAATTTTGGTTCCTCTTTACGGTCAACTGGCCAGTCACCAAATTCTTTTATTAGTAATTGGTCCATTCATTGGATTCTTTGGTCACGGATATTTTAGTGTGTTCGGTGCAATGCTGGCCGAACTTTTTCCAACAAATATTAGAGCCACAGCGCAGGGCTTTACATATAATGTAGGAAGAGCATTTAGTGCATTGGCTCCTTTTGTTGTTGGTGCCCTTGCAGATTCTTATGGAATTGGAAGTGCTCTTGCGGTTACTGCGCTATTCTTTTTGCTTGGTTCAATTATTATGTTTCTTTTGCCCGAAACAAAAGGTAAAGCTTTGGAGTGAAAAATTTTATAGACATAAATTCCGATATTGGAGAAATACCCGATGCATTGCTTAACGGTACCGAAGAAAAATTAATAAGCTTAATTTCTTCGGCAAATATTGCCTGCGGGGGGCACGCTGGAAATGAAATGTCAATTAAGCAGGTAATGCAAATTTGCAAAAAATATAATGTTGCAATCGGTGCCCATCCTTCATTTCCGGATAAAGAAAATTTTGGTAGAGTGGAATTAGCCGTAGATGATGAATCTATTTCGGAATTTGTTTTTGAGCAGGTAAATGAATTTATTAAAATTGCCCGCGAACTTAAATTGGATGTAAATCATATTAAGCCTCACGGAGCCCTTTATAATGCTGCTGCAAAAAAAGCTAATGTTGCTATAGCCATTTCCAATGGAATAAAAAGAATTAGCAAGAATTTTATTCTTTACGGATTAGCAGGTTCTATAATGCTGGATGTATGGAAAGATGAGGGATTTGATGTTGCGCCGGAAGCCTTTGCAGATAGATATTACGAAGATGATGGCTCATTAAGATCTAGAAAGCATCCGGATTCTTTAATTACAAATTCATCACAAGCTTCTCTTCAAGCGTTAAAAATAGTTAGCGAAGAAAAAGTTGTTTCAATATTGGGGAACGACATTGTTATAAATGCATCAACAATTTGTATTCACAGCGATACTGCAGACTCAATAAAAATTGCCCAAGCTACATCCAAAATATTAACAGATTCTGGAATTACTATTAGACAAATTATAAAATAGATACAAAAGGAAAGTAACTAAATGAAAAAAATAATCTTACTGTTTTTAATTGCATTTTCATTTGCCATCGCTCAAAAAAAAGAGGTTGTAAATATTAAGGAATGCCTGGTTGTTAAAACATTTGATGTCCTTCAGCGATCTCCTTTCACCAGCGATCCAATAGAAAATATGATTGTTAAAGGAACCTGGAAAGCTCCAGCAGAAAATGATTCAATAGTTTCGGCAAAAGATAAATCTGTTTGGAAAAAAATTGTCTCTGATGAAAAGGGATGGTTTAACGACCAATCTTTAAATGGAGGATATGCGTTTGTTTCAATTGATTCTCCTAAAGATGAAATTGTTTTGCTTGAAGGAATGGGACACAATCTTGTTTATGTAAATGGAATGATTAGAGGAGGCAACCGTTATCAGTGGAAAGAGCAATATGAAAGTTGGGAGCCTCACTGGGATTTTCATTTAATTCCTGTTAAGCTTAATAAAGGAAGAAATGAGCTTCTATTTAATTGCAGCTACGGAACGCTGAAAGTTAATATTCATAAAAACAGTGAAGGTGTTTTTCTTAATGTAAAAGATGCAACAATGCCAGATTTACTTAAGGGAGAAAAAATTGATTTTTATGGAGCTGTTGTTGTAATCAATTCAACCGGTAAAGCAATTACCAATCTTCAAATGAACGTCTCTTCCGAATTTGGAATTAATTCAAAAACAGAACTGCCTATCATTCAGCCTATGAGCGTTCGCAAAGTTCCTTTTCAAATAACTGGCAAATATGCGGACTCTGTAAAAAATATAATTCTAAAATTAACTCTTACAGAATCGGGTTCTTCAAAGGTTGCTGATAAATCTGAATTAACAATTAGTGTTAAAGAACCACTAGCCAATCATAAAAGAACATATGTAAGTCCTGTGGATGGAAGCGTTCAATATTATTCTGTTAATCCGGCCAGCGTTAATGATGGAAAACCAAAAGCATTATTCTTATCTGCTCATGGCGCATCGGTAGAAGCTTTTAATCAGTCTGCTTCTTATTATCCCAAAAGTTGGGGGCACATAGTTTCTCCAACTAACCGCCGTCCTTACGGATTCAATTGGGAAGATTGGGGAAGAATGGACGCGCTTGATGTTTATGATATTGCAATCAAAACAATGAATATAGATCCAAGCAGAATTTATTTAACCGGGCATTCGATGGGCGGGCATGGTACATGGATTATTGGTGGAACTTACCCAGATAAATTTGCAGCCCTTGGTCCAAGCGCTGGATGGATTAGCTATTGGTCCTATCGCTTTAGAGATGGAGATAAATTGGCCGATCAAACCGAAATGGAAAAATTTGTTATGCGCGCTTCCTCCCCAAGTTTTACATTCGATCTAATTGATAATTATAAACAGCTGGGATTGTACATCCTTCATGGAGACATAGACGATAACGTGCCTCCTCAGCAGTCCCGAAGCATGGTCGAAAAATTAAAATCGGTTCATAACGATTTTGTTTATTTCGAACAGAAGGGTGCAAATCATTGGTGGGATAACAGCGATGATGAAGGGGCAGATTGCGTTGATTGGAAACCGATGTTCGATTTTTTTGCGCGTCATGCTCGTCCTGAAAAAGATAAGATTCTGGAATTGGATTTTACAACTGCCAATCCGGGAATTTCATCCCGTAATTACTGGCTTACAATAGAGGCTCAAGAAAAATTACTTGAGTTGAGTAAAATTAATATTAGGCTGGATAAAGGTGCAAACAGATTTGTTGGCAAAACCCAAAATGTTTTTAGAATGACATTGGATTTGGATGTAATTAACAAAAGCAAACATCTTACAATAATTCTGGATGGTGAAACACTTAGCAATATAAAAGTTGCTGAAAAGGATAAAAGGATTTGGCTGGAAAAATATTTGGGTAAATGGAAAATTGCTTCAGACCCTGGATATGCAGTTAAAGGCCCTCATCGTTACGGAATTTTTAAGGACGCTTTTAAGAATAACATGATTTTTGTTTACGGCACAAATGGCACAAGCAGTATAAACCAAATGATGTTTAACAAAGCCCGTTACGATGCAGAACAATTCTGGATTCAGGGCAACGGCTCGGTTGATGTTATGAGCGATAAGGAGTTCGATAAAATTAATTATAAGGATAGAGGTGTTATTCTTTACGGAAATATGGATTTGAATAGCGTGTGGAATAAACTTTTAGGCAGCTCTCCAATTCAAGTAAAAAATGGCAAAGTGGTTATTGGCAGTAAAGAGATGATTGGGGATGACCTGGCTTGCTTATTTATTCGACCAAATTTAAATAACAATTTTGCAAGCATTGGTGCGGTTGCATTTACCGGATTGAAAGGATTGAAGCTTACCGAAAGAAGACCATACTTGTATGGCGGCTATCAATACCCCGATGTTTTTGTATTCGATTCCTCTTTCACAGAAATGGGTTCCGAAGGTGTTCGCTTTACAGGGTATTTTGGACTGAACTGGTCATTAAAAAATGGTGAGTTCAAGTACAGCAAGTGGTCCTTAAATCCGGGTGAGTCTTTTATAAATGATTAAAAGGAAATTAAAATGAAAAAAATATTCTTGTTACTGTTTCTGTTGGCAATTACTGTCACGGCTCAAAAAAAGAATTCTACTTTTTCTTTCGACAGCAAAAACTTTTTGCTGAATGGAAAACCATTTCAAATGATCAGCGGCGAAATTCATCCGGCCCGGGTTCCAAAAGAATATTGGCGCCATCGAATTCAAATGGCAAAGGCGATGGGATGCAATACAATTGCCGCATACATATTTTGGAACTATCATGAACAATTGCCCGGCAAGTTCGATTTTAAAACCGAGAATAGAGACATTGCCCAATTTGTAAAGTTTGCTCAAGAAGAGGGTATGTGGGTTCTATTTCGTCCCGGGCCATACGTTTGTGCCGAATGGGATTTTGGTGGACTTCCTTCTTATCTTCTTAAAACACCCGATATAAAAGTTCGTTGTATGGATCCTGTTTATATGAAAGCCGCCGAAAGGTATCTTACAGAGATGGCAAAGATTATTAAGCCATTGCTTATTACAAACGGGGGCCCAATTGTAATGGTTCAAATAGAAAATGAATATGGCAGTTACGGCAACGATAAAAACTATATGGAGGCATTAAAACAAATTTGGATTAAGAATGGAATTAACGTTCCATATTATACTGCAGATGGTCCAACTCCATATATGCTTGAAGCCGGCAGCCTTGATGGTTGTGTAATTGGATTGGACAGCGGTTCCAATCAAAAAGATTTTGATGAAGCTTACAAAAAAAATCCTAATGTGCCCGCATTTAGCAGCGAAACTTATCCGGGATGGTTAACTCATTGGGGAGAAAAATGGGCAAGACCGGACACAACAGAATTGCTCAAAGAAGTAAAATTTTTATTGGAGAATAAAAAGTCGTTTAATTTTTATGTCATTCATGGAGGAACTAACTTTGGCTTTTATGCAGGCGCCAACAGCGGAGGCAAAGGATACGAGCCCGATATAACAAGTTACGATTACGATGCACCAATTAACGAGCAGGGAAATCCTACACCAAAATATTTTGCTCTGCGCAACTTAATTTCAAAATATGTAAAAGATATTCCCCAGCTGCCCAAGCCTATTGCCGTAATTGAAATTCCCGAAATTAAAATGGAATACTATTCCAATGTTTGGAGTAATCTTTCGAAGCCAAAATTTTCGGTTCAGCCTAAACCCATGGAGGCATTTAATCAGAATAGCGGATTTATACTTTACAAGACAAAACTTATAGGGCATAAAAGCGGCAAACTTACAATTACAGAATTGCACGACTACGCAACAATATTCTTAAATGGAAAATATATTGGCAAGCTGGATAGACGAGAAGCCGAAAAAATGATTGAGCTTCCAAAGAGCGATGTGAAAGACCCGATACTCGAAATTTTTGTTGAGGGAATGGGAAGAATAAATTTTGCTCAAGCTATGATTGACAGAAAGGGAATTACAGATAGAGTTACTTTGAACGGAATGACACTGATGAATTGGGAGGTTTATAATTTGCCCTTTGAAAAATTGTACATCAGCAAATTAAATAAATCAGAATTGAATAACGACCGCAAAGGAAATTTCTTTAAGGGGAGTTTTGAATTAAATGAAACAGCAGATACCTACTTGGATTTGAGCAAATACAAAAAGGGAGTTGTGTTTGTAAATGGAAATAATTTGGGGCGCTATTGGGAAATTGGTCCACAAAAAAGATTGTATTGCCCTGCATCATTTCTTAACAAGGGAAAGAATGAAATTGTTGTGTTCGACCTGCATATGAATAATGCAGAACTAATTAGCGGAAAAACTACTTTGGAATAAATATGAAAAAAATAAAATGCATTTACAGTAATCTTTTTTTAATGCTCTTGGTTTGCACTGCAGTATTTGCTCAAGATGTAAAAAGTGTTGCCCCCATAAAAGTTGCTTGCATTGGCAACAGCATTACTTATGGCTCTGGAATTCAAGATCGCGAAAAGCAAGCCTATCCTTATGTTTTAGGAACATTGCTTGGAAATGAATATGAAGTAAAGAATTTTGGAGTAAGCGGAAGAACTTTGCTTAAAAAAGGAGATCATCCATATTGGAACGAAAAGGCTTATCAAAATGCACTTGAGTTTTTGCCAGATATTGTAATTATTAAGCTGGGCACCAACGACACAAAACCTCAAAATTGGAAATACAAAGAGGATTTCGAAAAAGATTATTCCGATCTGATTGAATCGTTTACTAACCTTCCTTCAAAACCCCGAGTAATTATTTGCAAGCCGGTACCTGCTTTCAAATTGATGTGGGGTATTAACGATACAGTAATTGTTAGTCAAATGATCCCAGCTATTGAAAAACTAGCCAAAGAAAAGAATGTTGAGCAAATAGATTTATACACACCATTTAAAAATTCATCAGAATTTTTCCCGGACGGCATTCATCCTAACGCCAAAGGGGCAGAATTGATGGCAAATGAAATTTACAAACACATTGTTAAAAAGTAGGAGAATTTTTTAGAATGAAGAAAATAAATCTATTATTGTCGCTTTTGTTACTAATAGGCTCAACTCAAATTATTGCTCAAACAATTCCCGAAAAAGAATTGTTATCCTACTTTCACAAAATATCAAGTAACCAATTGCACGAATGGGTTGTAAAATTATCTTCGGAGGAATTTAAAGGAAGACTAACCGGAACCCCCGAGTTTATGAAATGCGCAGAATGGGTAGCTGGTAATTTTAAAGAATGGGGCATTAAGCCTTTTGGAGATAATGGCACCTACTTCCAAGATTTTGATAGAGACTACACCGTTGTTTATTCGAATGGCGGTTTACAAATAAACTACAAAACCAAAGAGGGTAAAAGTGTAATTAAAAAATACGAAGCTCCTAAAGATTATTATCCGGGGCATAATTCCGCAGCCGGAACTATTACCGGCCAAGTTGTTTACGTTGGTTTTGGCGTTACAGCGCCAGAACTTAACTATGATGACTATGATGGAATTGATGTAAAAGGTAAAATAGTTCTTGTTGATGGGGATGTGCCTTATCAAAAATATGATGATGAGCTTTCAAAATGGGCCAAGTATAGCGGTGCAATGTACAAGTTCGAAAATGCAGTTATGCATGGTGCAAGAGGATTGCTCTACGTTGGTAAATCTGCTAATCCAAATACAAAGTATAACAAGAATTTAATTTACTGCCACATAGATGAAAGTATTGTTGACGAACTGTTTTTAGAAAGTGGAACAACACACAAAGAGTTGAAAGAAAAAATTGTAAAGTCGCTTAATCCTTCTTCTTTACCGTTAAATAAAAAAGCTTCAATTACAGCTAACACAAAAAATTTTCCGGAAGGAAAGGCGGCAAATGTAATTGGAATAATTGAAGGAACTGATCCGGAATTAAAAAACGAAGTAATTATTATTGGCGGACATCTTGATGGACAAGGTAAAGTTGGGTCAATTTTATTCCCCAGCTCGTGGGATAATGCTTCGGGCACTGTAAATATTCTTGCCGCGGCAAAAGCATTGGGAAATTCAAAAATTAATTTTAAACGTTCCATCATGTTTATTCTTTTTGGAGGAGAAGAATCCGGATTAAATGGTTCACTAAAATATTGTGCCGAGCCAAAATTTCCCAAAGAGAAAACTGTAGTATTCTTTAATTTAGATATGCCTGGCATTGGAACAGGATTATCTGTTGGCGGTGGTTTAACCTATCCATTGATCTACAAGCATTTTGAAGAAGCTAACAAAAACTATTTGCATCGCGATATTAAAACTTCTGCTTCCCGAAAATCTTTAGGACGGCCAAGAAGCGACGGAGCAGTTTTTCAAAATTATGGTTTTAGAACAATGAGTATTGGAACAACGGGAGAGGATAAAAAAGGATATTATCACGAGGAACTGGATACTCCAGAGACACTTTCGTACGAAACTATGGAAGATGTAGCCAAGCTTGTTTATCTATCTTTTGTTAATATGGCTAATGCTAATAAGCTTGTAGATTAAAAATTTATTTCTAACAGAATTATTGAAAGTACTTTAGGGAGTGTTGCGCTTCTATTATTAGTGTAACACTTCCCTTTATTTAAGAGCAATATTCGTTTTTATTCACTTCGGTTTGTTTTTATAATTATCCTAATTACTTCATTCGGCAAAAATTCAAACCGGTGGTTCAAGCCAATTTCTTTTTCCCCTTCCGCAGTTTGTAAATATACTTTTGAAGCGTTAATGGAGCCCCAGATAATATTGCTTGTCTCTCTATTTGTAGAAGTATTAAACAAAGTTACAATAAAAGAATTGTCAACCAAGGGTTCTATGCTTCTAACAATAACTTCTTTAAAGGATATTGTAAATAGGGAGTTAATACTTTTAAAATCTTTTTGAACTCCTTGGGCAATTAAAGGATTGTGATACTCAAAAGAAAATTTATAGGCTTCATAATTATCGAATATTTTATGAGGCTTAATTTTATATTCGAATATAGTTTCTCCTTCCTGATAGGCTTTGAAATTGGTATGCCAGTAATTATTCATTGTGTAAGAAAATATTGTTGACGATGGCTTATAATCCATTCTCCAAATTTTATCTCCATTTACCTTTTGCTCGTCAATCATTTCACCAATTTCAAAAAGGGGAGCTTTCAACGCGCTCAAAGTAATTCCAAAATTATTGTTCGAAACATCTATCCATTTATCAACGGAATAGTAATCTCGGTTTGAACCAGTCAGTTGATTCTTAAGAGGATCAACTGCAGCGTAACCTACATCAAATTTTACAGTGGGATTACTTACGGCAAAAGGAAATGAAAAATGTACCGCTTCCTTATTTCTTACCGGATTTTTATAAATTTTATTAACAATCGAAATGGAATTCTCGGGATTATTTACTGTAATTTCTTTTATAATCTTCGAGCTTCCTTCTCCTTTAGATTCTATAATAAATTTGGAAATTAATTCTCCCTCCTCCACCCAAATAAATTTACTATTGGTTTCTTTTTCAAACTTATTAGGATTTTCACCGGGCACGTAAACATAACTGTTGAATCCAAATTTGCTCTTCTTATCAATTATTTCTAAACCCTTGTATTTAATGCTGGTAATTTGCCCAAGCCATTTATCTATCGAAACAGTAATGTCCTTTGTTAAAATATTATTTGCTTTGTTCTGTAAATCTATAGAACCAATCCAATATTTTTTTGAACCGAGTGGAGGTATATTCTCTGCCCAAAACACAAGTCTGCCATCATTCAATGCTTGAGTTGGAACCTGGTTGTTATTCTCGTCGTAAATTTGATTACCCCTTTTTGAATTGGTGTAATCCAAAAATACCAAAGAGCTTCTTGACCAGGAAGCTGAACTAAAAACCTCTATCCGGTTGGATGTGGAATCTGAAATTCCTTTAAGCACATTATTAAAAACTATATCTGCATCTCTCAAAGCGTTAAGAGCAAATTTTTGTTTGTAGTTCCATTGCTTAGTTACAAAATCATTATCCGGGTCCGAAATGCTATTGTGGGCTCCCCATGTATGTTCATGAAATAAAGTAATATTTCTTTTTATACTGGCGGCCATTTCTAAATTAAAAGATGCACTATTAATTATTGATGAAATAGCTGCACCCTGAACAAATTTAAGAGAAGCTTCCCGGTTCATCAATTCTTCTTTAGCGCTGGACATTGCACCATCTTCCCAGTATGGTGTAAAGTCTCCGCTAAATTCCGGTAAATCTTTACCATAATTGCTCTCAAATTCTTTAAACAAATCTTCGGTGGTTGTAAGAACAATTTTTGGAGAGAAATATTTTTTATTCCAATTTTGAACAAAGCCAGATAAGGTGCTGTCTGTTGGACCATTATCGCTTTTAATTGTATATCTCAACTGCACCAAATTGTAAGGATAATTTTTGCTGTCAAGCTCTTTCATGTAATTCAAAATGTGCTCTTTACCTCTTCTATCTAAATCTCCCTGACCAAAGCTGTGAAAGTAGGAGTAGCCTTTCCCGGCCATCCAATAAAGAACTTTTTCTTTGCCGCTTGATGATTTCCAATAAAATGGTTTGTCGGCCCACGCATTGTTCGAATGCCCTACTCGGTCTCCGGAATATTTTGTTCCTAAAAAATAATTTGGCCCGCTTGAAAAATACTTTATTCCGTTTTGAGCCATGTCTGTTATAAGGCTCCAATTAGAGCCAGGAATATCTGTAATCATTGCGCTTGTTATTTTAATTCCAATTTCCTTTTCAATTACAGTGGCATATTCCAACAGCCATTTATTCTCTTCAGCTCTCATAAGTCCTGTCATGTTGTGGGAATAAAAAGCCGAAAGTCCAATTGAACCCTCTTTTATTGCCTCAAATAATTTTTCTTTTTTCGAAGTTGAAGCCTCTCTCAAATAATTTTTGAGTACCCAAAGAGATTCAATATTCCATTTGTACTTTGCTTCAGCTTCATAGTCTTTAGTCTTTTCAATCAATTTTAATGCGTCATCAATATTTTTGTTCTGAAGCTGTTCAACTTCTTCCTGCAAGTGCGAATAGCCAATATCGCTGTGGGAATGACTTATCCAACCAATTTTTCGCAAAGCTACCGGATGTAATTGCAGCTTAACCTCTTTTTTTAGAATCTGTGGAATCTCTGCAATAATACTCGCAAATATTTTTTTATTATGATTTGGGAATGGAAAATCGAAATCGTTGTACCCTTTTGCTAACAAAAATTCTTTTTTCTTTCCATTAAGCGAAACAAACATTTTTGTTGGAGCGGAAATGTGATCTACTTTTATATTAATAATCCTTTGCAATTGATTATTCTCTTTTACAATTGCCGCTAGCGGCTCAATTTCAATTTTAGTGGAATAGGAATACTTAAATGTCATAAACCAATCGGGCTGGTTATTCAATTGCCCTTTAACAGAAATTTTTAAAGGCTCTCCTTTTTTGTATAAACCTACCGGAATTTTTAAATACATATTTCCAAATACATCATCAACTGCATCTTGCTTTGTTGCTTCGAAATAAACTTCTGTTCCATTTTTCCCGCTGAACTTCCATACATTATTTAACCTTGTTTCTCGGGGGGGATTGAATGTTAGAATGTATTCATCGTTTATTAAAAGATCGAAAAAGGGATTGGACTTGCTGGTTCCGCTTGAATGACCGGCCAACCAATGGAAGTAAAAATAATTTCCAGTAACATCTTTAGGCACTGCTTCAGTTTGCCAACTAATTATTTTCTTACCATCTGTGGTTCTTGTTAGCAAAGATACTTTTGCAAACTCGGGGTAAGAAGATCTATAAGGAAGGTTTTCTCCCTCAATTTCTTTTACATATCCATTTAAAATTGAAATTTTTGTGGTATCCTTTAGCAACACTTGAGCAGTTACTTTAGAGGATAAATAGGAACATGAAATAATTAGCAGGAGATAAAAGATATTCTTCTTCATTCTTTCGTTCATTTTTGTTGGGGGCAAAATAAATGTTTTTTTTGAATAGACATAACTTGTAAAGAAGAGAGCAGTCTCAATGCTAAATTGAGACTGCATAATTTTAGTCTATCAAAATATTGCTGCTTTCCGAAAGGAGGAATTGATTATTCAATTTTCTAAGATGGTCGGTCAAATTTTTGAATTCACCAACATGCTCTCCAATCATACTCATTCCGTTTGAAGTTTCCTGTGAATGGGAAGCTATCAAATCTATACTTCTTGAAATTTGTTCGGAAACCTGCGACTGCTGACTGCTTGCTTGAGTAATTTGAAGGACTTTTTCGGTTACTTCCTGAGAGATGGATACTATTTGCTTTAATGCTTCGCCAGCTTTATCTGCAAGCTCAATTCCAGAAATAGTTTCTTCCTTACCCGCCTGCATTGAGGCAACGGCATCTTTTGTATCACGCTGAATTTTTTTGATCATCGTATCAATTTCTTTTGTAGCCTTGGTTGTTCTTTCTGCTAACTTTCTAACTTCGTCTGCAACAATTGCAAATCCTCTTCCCTGTTCACCGGCTCGCGCTGCTTCTATTGCCGCATTTAATGCAAGCAAATTGGTTTGGTCTGCAATATCGTTAATTACACTTATTATCTCACCAATTTCATTGCTCGATTTTCCAAGCTCGTGAACCACTTCTGCGGACTTATTTACCTTATCTGCAATTCTTTTCATACCCAGAATAGTTTTTTCAACTACAATACCACCATCTTCTGCAGAGTTCTTTGCTTTAGTAGCCGTTTCAGCCATTACATTCGCATTTCGGGAAGTCTCGTGAATTGTTCCGGTCATCTCTTCAATTGCGGTTGCTACTTCATTGGTCTGATCTTTCTGTTTTTCAATTCCATCGGAGATATCTTCGGTTAATCCAGTTATTTGTAGCGCTGCTTTTGTATGAGATTCAACAGTTATAGAAACCTGCTTTAAGGTTTCATCCAAATGTTCTATTGCAAGGTTTAAAGTCTCTTTCAGTTTTGCATGATCGCCATTGTAGTTCCCCTCCATTCTAATTGCAAGATTTTTATCTGCAAGTTTTTCCAATGTTTCAATTGCTTCGTTTATTGGACCAAGAATAGAATCGATGGTTTCGTTAATGCCCAAAAGTATTTTTTTATAATCTCCATCGTAATTGGAAGCATTTGCTCTTATACTAAGTTTACCCTGAAGCGCGGATAGAGAGAGATCATCAATTTCGTTCACAACATTTTTAATTGTATTTCGCATAATAGTCATGCTTTTACCAAGCTCATCCATCTGGGATATTACTTCAATATCAACATCAAGATTTCCATGCGCAATTTCTTTTACAACGTTTACTTTTGTATTTAAGCTCTTCATCAAAAAGTTAAAAGATTCCGAAAGCCTTCCAATTTCATCCTTAGAATAACTAGTAAAATAATAATTCAAATCTCCACTCTTTGCAGCTTTTAAAATATCTTCTGTAAGAGTTTGCATTGGCTTTGAAATTGTGTTGGCAACAAACATTATTGCAATGCTAAGAACAGTAAAGCTGGCAATGAATATTAGTAAAGAGATATAAGAAAGAGAAGATAGCGGTGCATTTATTTCTTCTTTGGAAACACTTAAAACAAAAGTCCAATCCAAACTTTTAATTGGTTTATAAAAGAGGAATCTATCTACGTTCTCTTCCGAAACCTCCAAAACTCCTTCGCCTCCCTCACTAATTTTTACAGAAGCAGTTTCAAATCCATCATACTTTCCCTCCTCATCCTTAAATTCGCTTAGCTTAGCCACAAGAATTTTTGTAGAATCGGGATGGAAAACAAAAGCCCCTTCTTTGTTGAGTATATAAATCTTGCCTGTTTCAAAAAGTTTAAGCGAACTTATAAATTCCATAAATCCCTTTAACTTTATATCGGATCCGCTCATACCTAATATTATTCCAAAATCGTCGTAAATGGGAACTCGATTGTTAACCAATACTTGTTTAGTGCTAAAATCTTCCGAAACATCAAAAGAGGAAACCCCTTTTGCTTTTGCTGCAACATACCAGGGTCTTTCTGTAACTTTATAGGTGGTATCTACAGGATAAGGATCTGGACCGTAATACATATTTGTTAATTCGCTTGCAATAAAAACGGAGTTAATTTGCTTATCCTTATTTGCCAAATCCATAAACATTTTCGAAAACTCGAAGAACTTAGGATCCTTTTGCTTATCTACATATCTTACTCTGTTTGTTGCAAGCCATTGCTTTACAGTTGGCATTAGCGAAATTGTCCACCCGATTTTAGCCTTTTCTTTAAGAAAACTTTCCAAAGTTGAAATACTTTCGGACATTTTGCTAAAAGCTTTTTCTGTAGTTTCTTTTTCTACAACAGAATGTGAAAAGTTATAATAAATTAAAAACAGCACTAAAAAAACAAAGGCATTAATTCCTAATACAGATGCTAAAATTTTTTTCTTGATGGATAGATTACTGTACATAAATTTTCCATAACAGTTGTTTATAAAGAATTAGAAATAGCAGGTTATTATCGAATGGATTAATGCAAAGTTGAAATGGATGTTAATGAAAAATTACAAATTCTAGAGACATCAAATTTGGGAACAATTAAACTGTTGAGGGCTCTCATTTGTAATAAGCTCTCTTGTGTAAAATTCTACAAAAAAATTATTGTGCTTAGTTTTTACAAATGTAAAAAGTACTAATCAGCATTCTTGTTTTGTAATAATCAGTTTGGATACATCAAACCCCTTATCCTTACATTTTTGGATTAATGATTTTAATAAAGCATCGTCCATTGTTTTAGTGCGGCTTAAAATCCATAGGTATTTTCGGCTGGGCGTTCCAACAACTGCATAGGAATAGTTATCGCTGTCTAAATCAATAATCCAGTAATCTCCCCTAAAGGGCCAAAAGAATTGAACTCGTAGTTTGGAATTATTCGACCCTTCAACAACAAAAGCTTTTCCTTCTGCATCATCAAGCTCTCCATTCTTCAAACATTTATTAAGAACTCTAATTGTTGTTGAATCTATTATACTATATTCTGCAGTTGTGCAGTCACATTCTTTTTGAAAGCTGTTTGGAAGGCGTACAATTTCGTACCATTTGCCAACGTATCGGTTAACGTCAACGCTATCAACAGTAGCTAGTGGCAGGTAATTTGAAGAACTACATCCGGCTAGAAATAGAATTGCAAAACAAAATAAATATTTTATTACACCCTCATTATTGTTAATGCCAAACATAAAGCAAATAATAATAATTCCAAGGCATATATAAAAAATCCGGCTTAGAGCCGGATTTTTAAGAACTAATTTTTAGTCCGGATTGCCATCTTTATTTTTATCTTTTACTGCTTTAATTGAAGCACGAATATTATTATCAATCTTAGATTCATTTTTTGAATCTGTAGGATCTAAAACAATACTGCCGTCTTTGAACCAACCGAATGAACTAATTAGCATAGTAGCATTAACATTATTTTCGGTTTCAGAAACTACAACCGTCTGTGCTAAATCAATTTTTTGCTTTGCATTTATTCTAGATTTATAAATAAAATTCTTTTGCGAAGCGCCATCTTTTACAATTCCTTCAATAATAATACTGTACTTATCTCCCTGGAAGAATGGTCTAATTTTTATTCTTTGATCTAAAGTCATTGCTGTTGTATCGTTTGCTTCAACGCGGTGAATATCAAATTCCAGTCTGTTATAAGTTCCAAAAGGAACATTGATAAGACCTACTTCTTGAACATTTCCGGCTAAATTCATTTCAAGAATCAATGGAGTAGTTTTGTATAAACCTTCCGTACTATCCTTTTGTGTCTTAAATTTAATTTCCCGCAAAATATATGTAACCTTTGTAACGTTAATTTCAATTGCATTTATATTGTTTTGTTTTAGCAGGGCTGCTGTTGAATACTTTGAAGATAAAGAAAGAGAACCATTTGTTTGCGGTTCTGTTGAATTTGAACATGCTGCTATAAATAGTACAATTACAAAGAAAAGAAATACTGCTTTAACCAGCTTTACCATTTTTATTACTCCTAAAATTATTGTTGTAATTATACAGAATAGTTAATGATGGGGTGGTGATGCTTATCAAGAATGTATTTAGAGGATATAGTAAGTAAAGAACGAAGTATTTCTCTTCGTCCTTTACTCGGTAATCTACTTTTAATCGTAATAGGGGATTAATTCGCTTCCAAGATATTTAAGCACGGCCATTATCACTCCCATATCATCCAAATATCCAATTAATGGAGCTATATCCGGAATTGCATCGATAGGGCTGATAAAATAAATTAGTGCCGCTACAACAATAGATTTGCGGTACCATTGAACATCGCCATCCCTCATATAACGGTACAAAGCTTTTACATCTTTTGTTAAGCGGAATTTACTTCCTGTGCGCTCTAACTTTTGAGCAATGTTTTCATCAATATATTCTCCTCCTTTTTCAACTTCTTCGGGGGAGTTGTATTGTTTTTCTAATTCTTCAAAATCATCAATTTTTTTATTCATAATTGCACCATCTATTTTTTGAATTGTTCTAGCCAATCGAAAACAGTGTTGTACCATAAACGGCTGTTTTGAGGCTTAACTACAAAATGTGTTTCATCCGGGAAATATAAAAATTTACTTGGCACTCCTCTGCGCTGTAGATAAGTGAAATGCTGGAATGCCTGTTCTTCGGGCACTCTAAAATCGAATCCTCCCTGAATTACAAGAACCGGAGTTTTTACATTTTTGGCATAACGGTGAGGACTGAATTTATCGTACAATGCTTTGCTATCCCAAGGTGTTCCACCATTTTCCCATTCAGGGAACCAAAGTTGTTCGGTTGTTCCATACATGCTTTCAAGATTAAATACACCTGCATGGCAAACTAATGCGTTAAAGCGTTGTGTTTGTGTCGAAATCCATGCTGTCATGTATCCGCCGTATGAACCGCCGGCCGCAAAAAGATTTTTTTCGTCAATGAATTTGTATGTCTTAATTGCGTTGTCTACACAGCTCATAATATCTGTAAAAGGCTTGCCTCCCCAATCTTTGCTAATTGCATCTGTAAACTTTTGCCCAAATCCGGTTGAACCGCGGAAGTTTGGTGCTATTATAACATAGCCCTTGCTTGCAAATAATTGAAGGTTCCATCTAAAATGAAATTGATCGCTAGTTGTTCCCTGCGGACCGCCATGAATTACAACAAGCACCGGATATTTTTTATTTGCGTCGAAGAATGGAGGCTTTATTAATAATGATTGAACCTGCACACCATCTTTTGCTTTTGTCCAGAACGATTCGGTTGAATTCATTTCCAGCATTGCCAATAAATCTTTATTAACAGAGGTAATTTGTTTAATCTCTTTTGTCTCTAAGTTCATAGAGCAAAGTTCAACAGGCATTGTGCTTTTTTGATGTTTGAAATAAAGTGTTTTACCATCTGCAGATATTGAATGATCGCTGCTATGAGCATCTTTTACAAGAAGAGTTAATTCTTGTGTAGCAACATTCAATTTGTAAATGGAGTGAAAAGATTCACGATCTGCATCAAAGTAAATAAATTTAGAATCCGGAGAGAAAACTACTTTACCAACCGAGATATCAATTTTTTCTGTTAGGTCTTTTGTTTTTTTTGTTTCTTTATCATAAAGCATTAAGCGTAATTTGTCCGCTTCAAATCCGGCGCGCTCCATACTTAGATATGCAAGATATTTCCCATCAGGTGAATAAACAGGCTGATTATCATTACCATTACTTGTGGATATTTTATTATATGGAACACCACTCTTAGGATTCATTATAATAATATCGTTGTTTGTGCTGTTAGCTAATTTAGTTCCGGAATCTTTTTCGTAACTATCGAAGTTGATTGTAATAGCAACCTCTTTTTCGTTTGGCGAAAATGAATAATCTAAATCTCCACCCAATGCAATTGGAGGAACATCTGCATAACTTCCTTTAGTTAAATCCATTAATTCTTTTGTTTCTAAGTTCATTCCAAAAAGATGACTTACTTTTTCTCCCCGCCAATCGTTAAAATTACGGTAGTAGAGGCTGTTAAAAATTTTTGCTTTTACTTTGTTCTGTTCTGCTGCTTTATCTTTTTGTTCGTTACATTCTTGAGTATCGCAGTCTGGATATACAGATGAAACAAACAAAATACCTTTTCCGGTTTTATGCCATACTAATCCGCTTGCGCCGGTATAAAGTGTTGTTAATTGTTCATCATTCTTTCCATCCAAATCACATGTCCAAATTTGACCTTTCATTTCGTAAGCAATCTTTTTTCCATCCGGAGAAAATTTTGGAGCGCTTTCTCCTGCATCACTATTCTTCAATGGTTTTAAGTTTGTGCCATCACTATTCATAATCCAGATATCGCTGTTTCCCTTATTTGTTCCCATATTGTAAGATGTTACTGCAAACGCAATATGTTTACCATCGGGAGAAAGGCTGTAATCTCCAATACGTTTCATATTCCACATGTCTTCAACGGTTATTGCTCTTTTTTGGGCTATAGATGTAATTGATAATATTAAAAGAAAAGAAAATAAAAACAGTTTTTTCATCGGTTCCTCTATTGATTTGATAATTCTATTAATAAATTATGAAAAGCAGTAGGTAAATGAAAGGCAGTAATTAAAGAATAAATAAATGTAAAGAGATAAGCCGGGGGCTTTTAAGCTGAAGGGCGAAAAATTGTTTGCTTTGGGTAACAGTTAACTTCTCGAAATTTATTCTCTGCGCTCTTTGCGTCTCCTTTGCGCGGAGGGCGCAGAGAAGACGCAGAGTCCTTAATTAGCCTCTTTCAGCCGCTCAAGTATGACTCGGAGTCTTTCCGTAGCGTCTTTCAGCCGCTAAATAATGACAAAAAGACTAAACAGACGAATTAGCTAAAGAACAACTTTGCGATTAAAGACTTAACCGCAGAGAAAAGAGACTTTCTTTTATAGTTTTTCCTCAGCGCTCTTTGCGCCTCCTTTGCGCTCTTTGCGTTTAAAGCCTTTTGCTTATTTGAAACTAAATTGGAAATGTACTAAGTTGAATGTGTAATAAAGATAAATCATTTCTAATTGCTTACCTGATAGTTACTTACTTAATATAAATTTTTGATTAGTACTGTTTTCCTAATTCATAATTATTAATTCAAAATTCATAATTGCTTTACCTAGCTACGCCAAAGAATTTTTGGTAATAGTACTGATGCGCAACCGATTTTTCTTTTATAGATTAGAAAAGAAAAAGCCCACAGAATACAATTTTATAGCTGGGATAATAGCACGCGAAAAAATGTGAATACAATAAATAAACTAAATAAATGCTTGTAGATAACACAGCTGAGATAAGTTATCCACTCGCGTGTTAATTAGAAGTTATGTAACTAATCGGTAAAAATATGGCGAAGAAAATAGGATTAGTGTTTTTTTTGTTTGCAAGTGTTATTTACTGCCAAAGGTGGAGTAATAAATATTTGTTTAATGAAGTTGATGGTTTTGTAAAACTATCAAAAGAAACTATGAATGTGTTAGTTGATAAAATGAATTATCCAATTAAGGATAAACACATTGACGATTATGAGTACATTTTTCAAAAGTTTCCTTTAGATACTCTTTTAGTTTGCCCTTATATCAGAATTCAAATAAATGAGTATGGTAGATTAAGAAAGTCTGAATTAGAAAATTTTACTAACAGTTACTATAAATATGATTCTGAGAATGGCTATCTCTTGAAAGAGAAAGAAGATCAGCTAAATGCAATAATACCAACCAATTTGGGAACTATAAATATTTATTGTTATTCTACAAAAGAGAATTATTCTAAGGATAAAGAATCTTTTAAAAAATTTATTAATTCAATAATGTTATTCCCAGATGTTAAGTATAAAGCAAGTTTTGTTCGAGATATCCCATTTATCAATGATGTATTCTATGAAGGTAAACATCTTATAGCAATAATAATGTTTATATCAATCGTGGTTATATTTTTAATGCGTAAGAAAAGTAAAAGAGTCGTTACATAACATGCTAATCAAGCGGACGCCGCTTTTCAATGCGGCAATGTTGTAATTCTAAGGTTGAGTTAACAAAGTTAAGTTGTTCTATATAGTTGGTCTTACAAAAAGAAAATAACCCGCAAAGTATGCGGGGAACGTAAATAAAAGTAGTTGTTGTTAAGTAGCATTCCTGTTCTGGGGCGCCGCTTATCAGCAACGTCGTTATGTTGCAGTAGTCATGTTGTTAATTATAATGCAATTAAAACGCGCAGATATTTCAAAACATAAAACTGGATTGTAATTATTTTCCTAAACAATAAAGGCTATGCCATGAATCCTGTCTTATCTAAAAGAACTATATTAAGTTTTCTAATTTTATTATCCATAATACCAATAATATCATTTGGCTATAAAGGTAAACATGATATTGTAATTTCGAACGTTAACGTTGTTGATGTAATAACAGGAAAGATCTTAAAGAATAAAACAGTAGCTATAGACAATAATAGAATAGCTGCTATTTATGATAAAGAAATAATCAGCTCAGACTCAAAAACTGTTATTGATGGAAAAGGTAAATATCTCATCCCCGGTTTATGGGATATGCATGCGCACTATAAATGGAGCCATGTAGATCTGGATCCTTTACTTGTTGCCAATGGTATTACTGGAATAAGAGAAATGTGGGGTGATATGCCGGCGTTTATTGAAGTACCTAAAAGAGAAAAGTTGAAATGGTTAGAATCACCCGACATTTATTCATCAGGGGATTTAATTGAAGGCAATCCACCCTCTTTTCCGTCAGGATGTATAGTTGTTACAACCACTGAGGAAGCTGTTAATGCTGTAAAAAATCAAATTGATAAGAAGGTTGATTTTATAAAAATCTATAAAATGTTAAGTGAAGATTGTTTATTTGCTGTTGCAAAAGAAGCTAAGAAAAGAAACATATCATTTGCGGGGCATGTACCCGTTAATGTTTCAATTTATAAGGCAATTGAATCTGGAATGGCAAGTTCGGAACATTTACAAGGATTTTTGGAAGGATGCCTTTTGTTAGAGGATGCAGCTAATCATGCAAACTCGGTGGAAGATTTATTAAAAAATTTTTCTGAAAAGAAGTTTGATTCACTTTGCCAACTGTTGGCTAAAAGCAGTATGTGGATATGTCCAACTTTAACAGTAAATAGAGCATTGGGTTATTTTAATGATTCCACCTTTACTGCAGATAACAGATTAATGTATATTCCAAAATATTTAGTTGAATTTTGGAGACAATCATTAAGCGGGTTTTCAAAAAGTCAGTTAGATGATTTTTCGAATAGTATGCGTAAAAGATATCTCTTTGAACTAAACTTAATTGGTAAAATGAATAAGAAAGGAGTAAAATTTATTGCAGGGACCGATTTTGGAAATCCTTATTCTTTACCTGGATTTGCGCTGCACGATGAATTGGCCCTAATGGTTAAAGGAGGCATGTCCATTATTGATGTTTTAAGATCCTCTACGATTAATCCGGCAATATTTATAAATAGAAAAGCTGACTTTGGTACAATAGAGGTTGGCAAACTTGCTAGTCTGGTTCTATTGAATAAGAACCCTTTAGAAAATATTGAAAACACAAAAGCTATCGAAACTGTAATATTGCGAGGAAAAGTTTATGATAGGAAAGCCCTTGATTTAATGTTGGAAGAAGCCAAATCAATTACCAATTAATTTAATTGGAAGATTATAACATTTTACTAACTTTACAATGAACGAGCAAGATAATTTTTAAACTAGTGTTCGCCAACATAAACTTGATGCATTATTTAATGAAAGTTTATTATCAAAATATCGTCCTTTTTTTTATCCTTAATATTGCTGGCTGCGGTCTAAATAAAATTAATTTAGGGGTAACCATATAATATTATGTGCAACATAACCTGCCGCTCAACACGGGCAGCCCGGCAGAGCCGGGTAGACTGTTTTTCAGTGCGGCATTATTGTAATTAAGAAATTGTGTTTACAAAGTTTACTTACCCTTGAAGATAGGTTGTTCTAAGAAATATTTTTACAAATATAAGTTGTTGCGGTTAATTGGTATTCCTGTTCTTGGCTGCAGGTTAGTGGCAACGTCGTTTGCCATGATTATGGATTATAAATAATTATTATTCTTATGAATAACAGAAAATGAATATATTCAAATTAGCTTACCCAAAAGCGTTCATACTTTATGTAATTATTAATATACTTTGTACAGGTGCCGGAATGGGTATTCCAATTTTTAATATTGGTTCTAGTTTATTGGTGGGTTGGTATTCAGTTAAAAGAAATTTACTTGATACAAAGGAAAGTTATATTTTACTTAAGAAACTAATGATTACTGGATTTATAACTTCAATGGTTACTTTTATTTTTATGCTAATAATATGGGGCTGGAGTATTTCATATTTATGGGGCACGTCTGAAGATATAAAAAATTTTGGTATACCAATGTTGCTTTTCCAGCCACAAGCTAGTCTTATAGGTTGGTTAGTACTAATGATTATTATATCCCCTCTTATACAATTTTTACTAACTATATTTTCAGGCCATTTAACTCTTTTGTTTCATTATAAAAAAAGTAATCATGGCCTAAAAAGCGGTTCAAGCTAACTGCGTTTTTGCATGGCATTTTAAAGTTATTGGCATTTGTGTTCTAAGCTAAATTTTTGTTCCGGGCAGCGGCCCCGCAAAGAGCGCGGGATAAACTTAAAAACAATAGCGTTAGTTGTTCAAATTATTTGTAAGGATAAAAATGGATGAGATAATTCTTTCGGACAAAAATCAATTTCCCACCCAAGAAATCATATTCTCTCATATTGGTAAATCTAAAGTATTGTGGGAATCTATTTTCAATTACATTCATACTAATTATCCAGACTTTTCTGAGGAGTGGAAATATTATAATGATGGCAAGAGTTGGCTTCTGAAAGTAACTAAAAAGTCCACTACAATTTTTTGGCTTTCAATTATTCCTGGATCATTCAAAATAACTTTTTACTTTAGTGACAAAGCTGAACAGTCTATAATGAAAAGCACAATTTCAGATGCATTGAAAGAGCAGTTTAAAGATGGAAAAAGATATGGTAAAATTCGTGGGCTTACACTTACAATGAACAAAAAACAAAACGTTGAGTTTGCAAAAGAATTAATATCAATAAAACTAAAAATTAAATAACCAGAAAAACGCACCTGAACCACGTCTCCACTAGAGGCGGGAAAGCACATCAGTGCCGGGTAAACCGGTTAGCAGCAACACAGTTTTTCTGAATAGGAAAAGTGATGATAAAAAATATAATTCTGTTACATTTAATTCTTTTTCAATCTATGTTCATTATTAAGAATATAGTTTTATCAAAAAAACTTAAAAAACCTATTAGAGGTAAAAATAAAGAGGCTTCACTTTCAATATTTCTGTTTGCTGTAACAATAGGCATCGCAATTTTTTCCATACTGTTCAATAATATCAATCAATTATTTATTCCAATTCCAGCACTATCAAATAATTACTTCATCTTTATAGGCATTGCTTTGCTTATTGTTAATCTTTTAATCTCATTTTTAGCACTTACCCAAATGAAGGACTCATGGCGTGTTGGAATTAAAGAGGAAGAAAAAACAGAGTTAATAAAGGGGGGTATATTTAAAATAACAAGAAATCCCTATTTCCTTTCCTACATTGTTTTATTTATTGCCTACATATTATTGGTTGCAAATATTGCTATTATAATTTCTTCTTTAATTGCAATAATATCCATACATAAAATGATTATTAAAGAGGAGAAATATTTGGAATGTTTACATGGCAATAAATATTTAGAGTATAAAAAAAGAGTAGCAAGATATTTTATAATATAAATGGAGCTTAATCTGTAAATAAAAATAGTCTGATAATTATATTCTAAATTTTGCGTCGTGAGGCCAAACTTCATTTTCCGGTTTATCGAATTGCAGAAACTCAATTGGTGCGCCGTTATCTTCAATAAATGCTACCGTTACACCTTCGCTTGGACTGTTAGGTTCTATAAGAATTTTTTTCCCCTCAATTGCTTTTTTAATATCTTCAACAACAAACGCCAAGTGGGGAACAGTTTTTACAAGTTCCGGTAGATTGCAATCTTCATCAAACTTCATCCATTCTATTCCATAAGGGTTATCGTAGTAGCCGGAAGCATATATTTTAAATTCAGGTACGTAATCTTTTTGAGGCAATTCTTTTGTTGTAGGAATTCCAAGATGATGATATTTTAATTCAGGCATTTATAATCCTTTATTTGGCTTAGTTATTTTTAATAATCTCATTTGTTGTACCGCATTTGGGGCACAAAACATCCTTTTTGCCATAGCCTGGAGGTATTTTCATTTTTAATCCGCAGCTGCAGTCAATAAAAGAATAATTGTTAACGGCCATCATAATATTTCCTAATTCTCTTTTACTGTTTTTTGCAGCAGCTGCAAATGTATTATCCACATTTTTTGTAATAACTTTTTCGGTGGATACTTTATTCAGTTCAGAAGCTGGAATTAAGTTTGCATTAGATTTTTTTACTAACCCATAAGCCTGCTGATAATTTAAATAATCTGTACCGCCGGCCATGCTTCGTAAAATTTTAATCCTTTCCGAAATGGGGGGGTGAGTGCTTGTTAAATCCTGCAGCATCATTCCTTTTTTCTTTAATGGATTTGCAATATACATTGGAGCAGTTACTTTATTTGCAGCAGGAAGATCAACATTGGATGATGCAATTTTTTCTAAAGCAGATGCCAGTCCTTCGGGGTATCTTGTAAACCGGACGGCCGATGCATCTGCCAAATATTCACGTTTGCGCGAAATTGCAAAGTATAAAAGCCGGGCAAGTATTGGAGCAATTATTGCAAAAATTACTGCAAAAATTAAAATAAATATTTGCGCTTGCCCTCCACCGGATTTGCTGCTATATCTTCTTGAAGAACCGCCAGTATGGTAAAAGCCCCGTAAGAATATATCCGATATTAAAACTATAGCGCCAATCATTACACCGGCAAAAGTAATAAAGCGAATATCTCTATTTACAATATGCGCTGCTTCGTGTGCTATAACACCTTGCAATTCATCTCGGTTTAATTTTGCCAGTAAACCTGCAGTTACTGCAATTGCGCAATTTTGGGGATTGTTTCCGGTGGCAAATGCATTAGGGGCTTCGGCATTAATAATATATACCTTTGGCATTTTTGGCAAACCGGCGGCTATTTTCATCTCTTCAACAATATTAAACAGCTGCGGGTGAACGTTTGGAGTAACTTCTTTTGCATTACTAACTGCAAGCACAATTGAACTGCCAGCAAAATAACTGATCAAAGATAAAATAAGCCAAATAAGTGAGGCGAAAATTATTCCAATAAAAACATCACCCAAATAAACCTGACCGAATAAATATCCAATTGTAATTAAGCATAATCCCATTACAATAAAGAGCATTTGAGATTTTCTTTGGTTAGCTTTTATCAATTCCCACATAATAATTCCATCATCAAAAATGATATTGTATTAAAACTAAAAACTAACTTTTGGAACTTCTCTTTCAGCTTTATTTTCGAGCTCAAAAAATACTTCTTTCATAAAATTGAACATTCCCGCAATAATATTGGAAGGAAACATCTCTATTTTATTATTATAGAAGAGAACCTGATCGTTATAATTTTGACGTGAAAATGAAATTTTATTTTCGGTAGATGTTAACTCCTCCTGCAATGCAAGAAAATTTTGATTGGCTTTTAAGTCGGGATAATTTTCTACTACTACATTTAATTTTCCTAATGCACTGGATAATACACTTTCGGCGGCAGATTTTTCTGCAATTGTGCCGGCTCCCATTGCGCTGGATCTTGCTTTAACAATAGATTCCAAAGTTTCTCTTTCGTGATGCATATAACCTTTAACTGTTTCAAGAAGATTTGGAATCAAGTCGTGTCTTCTTTTTAACTGAACATCAATTTGCGACCATGCGTTTTTAACCTGGTTACGCAAAGCAATAAGGGAGTTGTAGATTGAAATTAAATAAATAACTATTGCGGCAATTATTATTACTCCTATAAAAGACATTTTGAATCTCCTATCTTAATTTATATGCAAACATTTCTTGAATTTGATTAATCACCGGACTTTTAATATCCAAATTAGCTTTCAAAACTTTTTGCAATTCACCTTTATTGAACCAATAACCTTCATCTGCTTTGCATCTGTCTATAATTACTTCTACGGCTTCGGCTATTTTAACATTGTTCATCTTCTTACTACACATTGGACATTTAAGTTTCTTTTCCCTGGAAAGTATTTCATGCTTAATTACAGAAAATTTTACTCCCCTATTAGCAGATTCACTTAACAGCAGTTCAATTTCACCTTTATCTAGCCAAATGCTTTCGCATGATGTACAGTAATCAATTTCAATTTGGTTTAGCTCCAGCACAATCATTTGTGAATTACAATTTGGGCAAATCATTTTATCATTCCAACCATTAGTTATTTAGGCTTTCTCATACAATAAAGAATTGCAATTAATATTTATATGCCAATAAAATAGTGAAAGAATAATATAAGTGCCTATTTAATTATTCATTAAATCTTATTGTGAGATATAAATTAGACGCGTAAATCATAGTTCAAAAATTATTTGGTTTTTCTGCCGCAGGTAAAAACTTGCCAGCAAAAGCCATAGAAATGTTCCGGTTTTACATTTTAGCTATTAAATTGACTTAAAATTACAGAGGCAGCAATTAATAAATCCGAATTAATCTAATGTTTGATACGGCTCTTCAATTTGAGGGGAGATCAATTTTTCGTAATTTTGCCACCAATTATTAACAAAATAAAAGAGTTATGAAATATCCATTTGAAGAGATTGAAGCTAAGTGGCAAAAATATTGGGAAGAGAAAAAAGTTTTCAAAACCAATTTAACAGATGAAGAGAAAAAAATATACTGTTTGGTAATGTTTATCTATCCATCCGGAGCCAAACTTCATTGCGGGCATTGGTACAATTACGGTCCAACAGACAGCTGGGCACGCATGAAACGCCTGCAGGGTTACAATGTTTTTGAACCGATGGGCTACGATGCATTTGGGCTTCCGGCAGAAAATTATGCAATTAAAACCGGTGTGCATCCGCAAGACAGCACATTAAAAAACATTGCAGATATTCGAGATATGCTTAAGCGCATGGGCTGTATGTACGATTGGGATGCCGAACTTATGACATGCGTTCCGGAATATTATAAATGGAACCAATGGCTTTTTCTTCAGATGTATAAAAAAGGATTGACATACCGAAAGAATGCGCCGGTAAACTGGTGCCCTTCTTGCCAAACGGTTTTGGCTCACGAGCAGGTTCTTAGTGATGGAAATTGTGAAAGATGCGGAGCTACAGTTGAGCAAAAAAATCTAACTCAGTGGTTCTTCAAAATAAAACAGTATGCCGATGAATTGCTTGACGGTTTAGATAAAATTGACTGGCCTGAAAAAACAAAATTAATGCAGACTAATTGGATTGGGCGCAGTTACGGCAGCGAAGTAGAATTTAAAATTGAAGGGCATGAAGATAAATTAACTGTGTTTACTACCCGCCCAGATACTTTATTTGGTGTTACATATGTAGTCCTTGCGCCCGAAAAAGAATTAGTGCAAAAAATTACAACTCCCGAATTCAAAGCCGGCGTAGATGAATATATTGAAAAAACAAAACTGCTTACCGAAATTGACAGAACATCTACAGTAAAAGAAAAAAGCGGCGTGCCTACTGGTGCATACGCAATCAATCCGGTTAACGGAGAGAAGGTTCCAATTTGGGTTGCAGATTATGTACTGGCAACTTATGGAACCGGTTACGTAATGGCAGTTCCTGGTCACGATGAACGCGATTTTGAATTTGCAAAGAAGTTTAATCTTCCAATCCGTAAAGTAATTTTGCAAGATGGAACTAATGCAGAAGATGAATTGCAGGTTGCTTTCACAGAGGTTGGTACAATGATCAATTCCGGAAAGTATGATGGAATGAACAGTGATTTAGGAATTGAAAAAATTACAGAAGATTTAGCGGCGCAAGGTTTAGGCAGAAAGACGGTTAACTATAGATTGCGAGATTGGTTAATTTCCCGCCAGCGTTATTGGGGAACTCCAATACCAATTATTCATTGCGAATGCTGCGGCGAAGTTCCGGTGCCGGAAGATCAATTGCCGGTTGTACTTCCTTACGAAGTAAATTTTAAACCGGACGGCGGTTCGCCATTAGCAAGTAATGAAGAGTTTATAAATACAACTTGCCCAAAATGCGGAAAGGCTGCTAAACGCGATGCCGATACTATGGATACATTTGTGGATTCATCCTGGTATTACTTCCGCTATCTTAACCCAAGTTTTAAAGATGGAATGTTCGATCAGAAATTAGGTAATGCATGGACTCCGGTGGATATGTATGTTGGCGGCGCCGAACACGCTACAATGCATTTACTTTATGCGCGCTTCATTCATAAATTTTTGCGCGACCTTGGTTTAACCAATAGCGATGAGCCTTTCAAAAAATTAATTCATCAGGGAACCATAACAAACAATGGCGCCAAGATGTCTAAATCGAAAGGCAACGTTGTTAATCCGGATGATTTTATTGTTAACACAGGCGCGGATGTATTTAGAATGTACTTGATGTTCATGGGTCCTTACGAACTTGGAGGGGACTGGAGCGATAAAGGCATTGTTGGAGTTGACCGCTTTGTTCAAAGAACTTACGCAATGTTCGAAACGCATAAAGAAATTGCAAAGCAAAATCCTTCTAAAGATAAATATGATCTTGCGGACCTGAATGATGTTGAAAAAGCTATTTACAGAAAGGTAAACCAGACACTCGAAAAAGTTGGAATTGAAGTTGAGCATTTTAGGTTTAATACCGCAGTTGCCGCTTTAATGGAGCTTATTAACGAGCTAAAGAATCTTGACGAATGCAGAAAAGATATCCAGACCTATACTTTAGAAAGATTTACCATTATGGTTGCGCCATTAGCGCCTCATCTTGGTGAAGAATGTTGGCAAATTCTTGGTAAAGATAAAACCTTATCCGAATCACCGGTTTGGTTCAATGTAGATAAAGCTGCTTTAACAAAAGACAGCGCTTTAATTGTTGTTCAAATTAATGGCAAGGTTCGTTCAAAAGTTGAAGTACCTTTTGGCAGCCCAGAAGCTGAAGTTAAAAAAGCTGTTTACGATGATGAAAAAGTAAAATCGTACACAGATGGTAAACAATTAGTAAAAGAAATTTATGTAGCTAATAAAATTTATAACATAGTAGTAAAGTGAAATTAATATACAAATACTGAGTTGTAGAACTCCAAAACTCAGAATGAAAAAAAAGAGGATGAAATGTTAGATGTAAAATTTATTCGCGAAAATCCCGAAGTTGTTCGCCAGGGATTGCTTAACAAAAACGCTAAAGATATTGTTAACGAAGTATTAGCTCTTGATGAGGAACGCCGTTCCTTTATTGCCAAGACAGAAGATTTGAAATCGAAAAAGAACCAGGTGTCTGCCGAAATTCCAAAGCTTAAAAAAGCTGGGCAAGATACATCCGAAATATTTGCCGAGATGAAACGGGTTGGTGATGAAATTGCATTACTTGATAGCCAGTTAAATGAAGTTGAAGAAAAGATAGATAATATTTTACGCCATACTCCAAATTTGGCTCATTCATCTGTTCCGGTAGGTAAAAGCGCTGAAGAAAATGTTGAAGTGCGTCGTTGGCTTCCGGAGGGTTTTAGTTTTGAAAACGATTTCAAGGTTCTAGATCATATAGAACTGGGAAAGAAATTATCGATGCTCGATTTTGAAAGAGGTACAAAAATTTCCGGTTCCGGTTTTCCTCTTTATACCGGCAAAGGTGCAACGTTGGAACGCTCCTTAATTAATTTTATGCTCGATACACATATTAATAATCATGGCTATACCGAAGTGTTGCCTCCGGTTTTAGTTAACCGGGAATCTATGAGAGGAACCGGACAAATTCCAAAGATGGAAGAGGATATGTACTTCATCGAAAAAGATGGTCTTTATCCAATTCCTACTGCCGAAGTACCTATTACAAATATTCACCGTGATGAAATTATTGCAGAAAAAGATTTAACAATTAAATACGTAGGCTACTCGCCATGTTTTAGAAGAGAGGCGGGTTCATACGGAAAAGATTCTAAAGGATTTTTACGAGTTCATCAATTCAACAAAGTTGAAATGGTAAAATTTTCCAAACCGGAAAACTCGTATGATGAATTAGAAGCAATGACAAATGATGCAGAAAATATTTTGAAAGCACTTAACGTTCCCTACAGAATATTAATGCTTTGTACCGGAGATTTAAGTTTTAGCGCGGCAAAGTGTTACGATATTGAAACATGGTCTCCGGCAGAAAATAAATGGCTCGAGGCTTCTTCGTGCAGCAATTTCGAAGCATTTCAGGCTAGAAGGGCAAACATCCGCTACAAAAAAGAAGAAACAAAGAAGAATGAATTTATTCATACATTAAATGGTAGCGGACTTGCAACAAGCCGATTAATGGTTTCAATTATGGAAAATAATCAAACCCCCGAAGGCAAAATTGTAGTACCTAAAGCATTGCAAAAATATACGGGATTTGAAATTATAGGATAACGAATGAATAATGAAGAATTAAGAATTTAGTATCTTCCTTCTACGTTCTAAGTTCTTCCTTCATATGGAATTTTTTATGCTGTTGTAGTGTTGTAAAATATTGAAAGGAACCGGAAAGCACTTGTTCAGAAATCTAAGACATTTAAATAAATACTTCGTCCGTTATAAAGGTAAAATTATTCTAGGCGTTCTTTTTATCATTATAGCAAATATAGGACAGGTATATATTCCCCAGCTTTTAAAACAAAGCATAGATAATCTTAAAAACAATATTAACACCAATCAGATATTCTCATATGCTTTATTAATTGCAGGAACTTCTATAGCTGCGGGCTTTTTTAGATTTATGATTAGGCAAACAATTATTGTAGGTTCGCGTGAAATTGAATTCGATCTCCGCCAGGATTTCTGGTCTCATATTCAAAAACTTCCCCTTCGGTTTTTTCAGAATAATTCCACTGGAAATATAATGGCCCATGCTACCAGCGATATTGGCGCTGTTAGAATGTTCGTGGGTCCTTCTGTTATGTATTCTATAGATACAGGTGTAAGGTTTTTTCTTGTTCTTCCTATAATGCTTTGGATGAATACAGCTCTCACACTTTATGCCTTGATTCCATTGCCATTGCTTAGTCTTTTGGTTTACATGGTTATGAAAAAAGTACATCTTAGGTACACAAAAATTCAGGAAAAGTTCAGCGATTTAACAACCAGAGCTCAAGAAAATTTTAGCGGCATTAGAGTTATTAAATCTTACTTCCGAGAAGAATACGAAATAAATGAATTTGCTAAGGAGAGCAAGGAATACCTTAATAGAAATATGAATCTGGTAAAAATACGTGCTTTATTTCAGCCCGTATTTTATATGATTGCCGGAGTGTCTTCAATTATTGTATTGTGGGCCGGCGGTAAAATGGTAATGCAAAATAAACTTACTCTTGGCGAAATGATGGCCTTCTTTTACTACCTGATGATGCTTATTTGGCCCATGATTGCTTTTGGTTGGGTGGCAAATATGATTCAGCAGGCAGATGCAAGTATGAAAAGGCTTCTTAAAATTTTTAACGAACCTTACGAAATTAGCGACAACGAAAACACAGATTCCTCCATTACAAAAGTTGATGGAAAAATAGAATTCAAAAATGTAAGCTTCTGTTATAACCAAAACACTCCGGTAATTCTTGATGATATTAATCTTACAATTAACAAAGGGGAAACAGTAGCTTTTATTGGAAATACCGGCGTTGGTAAAACTTCTTTAATTAATTTAATTAGCCGTTTGTACGATGTAAGTAGCGGTGAGGTTTTAATAGATGGAAATAATATAAAGGACATTTCCTTGCCGGTGCTAAGAAAAAACATTGGATTGGTACCGCAGGAAACATTCCTCTTTTCGGACACTCTTGCAAACAACATTCTTTATGGTTTAGATGACTCCGGCAAAGAAACAATGAATAAAGTTTCCGAGATATCGCAAATATCAAAAGATGTTGTAGCTTTTCCTTTGAGCTACGAAACAATTCTTGGTGAAAGAGGAATTACATTATCCGGCGGACAAAAACAGCGCTCGGCATTAGCTCGTGCATTAGCAATCGATCCTAAAATTTTAATTCTCGATGATTCTTTTTCGGCAGTTGATACTCACACCGAAGAAGAAATACTTAAGAGACTAAAAGACTTTATGAAAGATAGAACCAGCATAATTATTAGTCATAGAATTTCCACTGTAAAAGATTCTAACAAAATTTTTGTTCTTGATAAAGGAAAGATTGCCGAGCAGGGTAATCACGAAGAACTAATTGCATTGAATGGTATTTACGCAGGATTAAACGAAAAACAATTATTGGAAAAAGAACTTTTGGAGTTGAGCTGATACTGTATGGCAAAAGATCAAAAAGATGATGAAATATTAGAGAAGACTTACGATTCGACATTGATGAAAAGGCTTCTTAATTATGTTAAGCCTTACAAAAAGTATGTTGTGCTTGCAATACTTTTTAATATTGTGGTTGCAAGTTTGGGGCCCCTGCGTCCGTATCTAACCAAAATTGCAGTTGACGATCATATTGCCAACAAAGATTATAATGGCCTTTTAACAATTGTAACAATCTTGTTGGGCGCGTTAATTTTTCAATCCATTATACAATACTTTTTAACCTACTTTACCGAGTTGATGGGGCAAAAAATTATCAACGATTTGCGAAAGCAAATTTTTGCTCATCTTCAAAAACTTGCGTTAAAGTATTTCGATAAAACCCCAATTGGCCGCTCGGTTACACGTGTTACAAACGATGTTGATGCTTTAAACGAAATGTTCTCCAGCGGCATAGTTGAAATATTCAGCGATATATTTGTTATTGTGTTCATCTTCGGTTTTATGTTCTTGGTCTCGTGGGATTTAGCTTTGGTTACATTGGCCGTAATGCCATTGCTAATTTTAGGCACAAGCGTATTTCGAAAAAAAGTAAGAGAATCTTACCGGGATGTTCGTAAGTATTTGGCAAATCTTAATTCCTACATGCAAGAGCGTGTTACAGGAATGAATGTTGTACAAACTTTTGCAAAAGAGAAAAAAGAGCTTGAAAGTTTTTCGGGAATTAACAAAAACCATAAAGACGCAAACATTAAATCTATTTTCTATTATGCAGTATTCTATCCATTCGTAGAGTTTTTAAATGCGGTTGCAATAGGATTAATAATATGGTACGGAGGGGGAGAAGTTGTTCAAAGCAGAATTCAAATTGGAACACTATTTATGTTTATTCAATTTGTTGAAATGTTTTGGCGCCCCGTTAGAGATTTGGCCGAAAAGTTCGATATTCTTCAAAGAGCAATGGCTGCATCCGAAAGAATATTCAAATTGCTGGACGATAATACAATTATTCCGGATACCGAAAATCCAACTTCAATTGCAAAGGTTAAGGGGGAAATTGAATTTAAGGATGTTTGGTTTGCCTACAATCCGGGTGATTATGTCTTGAAAAATGTATCGTTTAAAATTAATCACGGACAAACAGTTGCAATAGTAGGAGCTACCGGTGCCGGAAAAACCAGCATAATAAATATTCTAACCCGCTTTTACGATATTGAAAAAGGAAGCATTACTTTAGATGGAATTGATATTAGGCAATTAGCAAAAAAAGATTTACGCAAATATATTTCAATGGTTCTTCAGGATGTCTTTCTATTTAGCGGTACAATTAAATCCAATATCAATCTTGGCAATAGCCAAATAACCGATGAAGAAATAATTAATGCAGCAAAAACTGTTGGCGCCAATAAGTTTATTGAAAAGCTTCCCAATAAGTACGATGAAGAGGTAAAAGAAAAAGGCGCCACATTGAGTGTTGGCCAAAGGCAATTAATTTCTTTTGCAAGAGCCCTTGCTTATAATCCGCAAATCCTTATTTTGGATGAAGCAACTTCGAGCGTTGATACAGAAACAGAAATTCTTATTCAGAACGCAATAGAAAAATTATTGGTTGGAAGAACATCAATTGTAATTGCACATCGTCTTTCAACAATTCAAAATGCAGATAAAATTTTGGTGATGCATAAGGGTGAGTTAAAAGAAATGGGAACTCATCAGGAGTTGCTTGCAAATAGAGGAATATATTACAAGCTGTATCAGCTTCAGTATAAAGATCAGGAAATTACTAAAACAGCATAGGGAATATTTTATGATTGCCAAAAAATTTATGACCCTGCCCCGCCACATCTTTGAAGGAGAAAAAGAACACCCCGAAGCCACCGGCGAATTATCCGCAATTCTTCTTCAATTAGGACTTGCCGCCAAAATGATTTCTTTGGAAGTAAACAAGGCCGGACTAGCAGGAGTTCTTGGTTTTACAGGAAACGAAAATGTTCATGGGGAGCGTGTTAAAAAACTTGATATGTATGCTCACGAAATGCTTGTTAAAGCCATGGATCATGGTGGGCATTTTTGTGTTATGGCCTCGGAAGAGGAGGAGGATATAATTCACCTTCCCCCTCATCAGCAAATTGGTAAATATGTTTTGTTATTCGATCCGCTAGACGGCTCTTCTAATATTGATGCCAATATTAGCATTGGAACAATATTCTCTATCTATAAAAGAATTTCTCCGGGTAATGGTCCTGGTACAATTGAAGATTGTCTTCAGCAGGGATATAAGCAAGAAGTTGCCGGATATATCTTGTACGGTTCAAGTACAATGCTTGTTTATACTGCAGGACATGGTGTTTACGGCTTTACATTAGATCCTGCATTCGGAGAGTTTTTACTTTCGCACGACGATATAAAAATTCCAAATCATGGAAGGATTTACAGCTTAAACGAAGGCAATTATTTTTCGTGGCCAAAGGGATTAAAAGACTACATAAAATATTTACAGGCAAATCTGTTCGACGGAAAACCATATCAGGCTCGTTATGTTGGATCTATGGTTGCCGATGTTCACCGCACATTACTTTATGGAGGAATATTTGTCTATCCGGGTGATAGAAGAAATCCCAAAGGCAAACTTAGATTGTGCTACGAGTGCAATCCAATGGCATTTATAATAGAAGCGGCCGGAGGAAGGGCTACAGATGGTAAAACTAGAATCCTTGATATAAAACCGCAAGCACTTCACGAGCGGTGTCCAATTTATATTGGAAGTGAAGAGGATGTTTTAATGGTAGAAAAATTCTTGAGTGAATCCAGAGAAGCATACTAAATTTAGTTTTGAATGAAGAACGAAGAGTGTAGAAATTCAATTCTACACTCTTTTACAAAATTACTTTTTTATTAAAGCAACACCTTCTTCAATTTTTTTTGCAAACTCAGCAGCGGTAATACCTTCTAAAGTAAATTTATTAGTCCTAATAATCACTTCAGGTGAATCCCCTTCACCAATTACCAATCTGTAAAGATTAAAACCCAATCTGTTTCTATCATTCATAACCGGCATATATGGCTTAAAAGATTCTGCTAGGTTATAACATTGCTTTTCCAGTGAACTTTCCGGAAAAACTTTTACTGCAGGTGGCGGTAAGGTAGTCATAAAAATCCTTCTGTTTTTCTATAATTAAAAATAAGTAAGTCCGCTATTTCTAACAACCTTAATTGTAAGCAAAATTATTATTGGCTAATTTGCACTAAGAAATTTAAAAACATACAATTAATGAAAATTCTGGTTATCCGGTTCAGCTCTTTAGGGGATATTTTGCTAACTACCCCAATAATTCGCGCACTTAGGAATAAATTTCCTGATGCAGTATTGGATATGTTGGTAAAAAAGGAGTATTCCACTATTTATGAGCATAATCCAAATATTTCCAGCCTATTAACTTTTCATAAAGATCAAAGTAAGATATTAAGCAAAAGCCTTCAAGAATCCTCTTATGATTTAGTGATAGACCTTCAGAATAATTGGAGGAGCCGAAGACTTACATCTGGATTGAAGTGTGAAATTAGCAGAGTAAAAAAGCCGACGATAAAGAAACTGCTGCTTGTTCATTTTAAGATAAATTTGCTAAAGAACAGCATGCATATTGTTGAAAGGTATGCCCTAGCGGCATCGGTTAATCTTGATCAGAAAGGTCTAGAATTATTTTTACCGGCAGATCTGGAAATTATTGTTAGGGATTCAAAAAAAAATATAGGTCTTTGCCCGGGGGCAAAGCATTTTACAAAATGCTGGCCAATGGAATATTATGCGGAATTAGGCAACAAACTTATTCAAGCCGGTTACCATGTTCTTATATTTGGTGGAAAAAGCGATTTAAAAGTTTGCGATGATTTAAGCTCACTTATAAAGGGAGCGCAAAATTTGCAAAATGAGGATGATCTTTTTAGAACCGCGGCAAATATGAAACAATGCAGGGCCCTAATTACAAACGATTCCGGTTTAATGCACACTGCATCTGCTGTTGGTGTTCCGGTTGTATCGTTTTTTGGAGGCACTGTTAAGGAATTTGGTTTTACACCTTTTAGGATAAAGAATTTAATCTTAGAAAACAATTCTTTATCTTGCAGACCGTGTAGCCATATTGGTAAATCTAAGTGTCCCAAGGGGCATTTTAAATGCATGAAAGAAATTTCACCTTCTTACGCATTTACTCAAATTCAAAAATTTATTAAGGATATATGAAATCTGTTTGGTATTGGTTTTACAACATTATTTTTATCCCACTGGCTAGGGTCTTAGTCTTTTTTGCCCAATTTGTAAATTCAAAAGTAAAAATTGGATTAAAGGGAAGAAAAAAACTATTTGAAAATTTGATAATTGATTTGGCTGGTGTAAATAGGCAAAAGAAAATGGTTTGGTTTCATTCTGCTTCTATGGGAGAGTTTGAGCAGGCTAAACCAATAATTGAAAAATTAAAGGCCGAAAAAAATGTAAGTATTATTGTCACATTTTTTTCTCCTTCGGGGTACCTTAATTCCCTTAAATATCCTTTTGCAGATGTTGTTGCCTATTTCCCATTTGACACAACATTTGCAACCAGCAGGTTTATTAATTTGGTAAGACCTAATCTTGCTATCTTTATGCGATACGATATTTGGCCCAACATGGTTTGGAAATTGGAAAAGATGAAAATTCCAACAATGATTGTTGATGCAACAATGAGAGAAAACACAGCCAGAAAATGGTTTATTTCCAAGAGCTTTCACAAATCTTTATTCGAAAGTTTCTCTAAAATACTTACAGTTTCTAATTCCGACTCGAATAATTTCCACTATTTTGGAATCGACAGAAAAAAAATAAAGTCTGTTGGAGATACAAGATTCGACCGTGTTTATCAAAAAAGTTTGCAAGCCAAAGAAAAGAAAATTTTTAAGGATAATTTCTTTGAAAACAAAAAAGTTTTTGTAGTAGGCAGTTCGTGGGAAAGCGATGAAGAAGTTTTATTAGAACCCTTATTCAAGCTTATGAAATATGATCCAAGTGTATTGGTAATTATTTGTCCTCACGAGCCAACTGTGCTGCACTTGGAACAATTGGAAAACTCACTTCAGGGAAAATACAACTCAATTAGATTTTCTCTTCTTAATAACTATAACGAAGAAAGAATAATAATTATAGATTCCATTGGAATATTGCTGACACTCTACTATTATGCAGACGCGGCTTACGTTGGGGGCAGTTTTAAACAGGGCATTCATAATGTGCTCGAGCCTGCTGTTTATGGAATTCCGGTATTGTTTGGACCAAAGCATAATACTAGTCAAGAAGCGTTAAAACTAATTCAGCTTGGCGGAGGCATTGTTATTAGGAATAAAAGAGAAGCCTACAAAGCATTAAGAAAAATATTCATGGATGATAATCTTCGAAAAGAGAAAGGTAAAATTTGCAGCGAATATGTTACGGCCAATATAGGGGCAACAAATAAAATTATTTCGGAAGTAGGGTTATATGTTTAATAAAGTTATTCACTAGCTATAGAATGTTTAATTTAATAAGCATATTTCATAACTTATAAATGAATTTTAGGATAAACTAAAAATAGAATGTCGACTTTTGGCAATAAAACTTTTGAACCAACCCGAACAGAATTCTCTTTCAGCGATATTCTGGAATACGCACCAATAGGAATTCTAATTTTTCAAAGAGACTGGAAAATTAGGTTTGTTAACTCAAATTTTTTCCGCTTCCCTGGTATACTTGGGGGCAGTCCTCAAAATGTTATTGGACAAAGTATTTACGAAAACAGATTGCTCGAAAATTTAGACTTACGTCCAGATTTGGATGAGCTTAAAAAGGGAATTGGATTTGAAAAGGAATTGTCCTCATCCAAAACATTTAGTGGGGGTAAAATAAGCCTGCTGCTTAAAGGTTCCCCTATTTCATCAGGGGATGAATTTGCCGGCGGTGTTATTGTTCTAGAAGATGTTAAAATATCAGTAAGCGAAACCATAGCTTCAATTAAGAATAACGAGGAATTCAATAAGTTCTTAAATAATATCTCTGATTTTTATTTTCTGGTAGATAAAGAGGGAACAGTATTAGAATCGAAAAAATCTTTTAACGCCGAGTTCTCTTTTCTTCTTGAGCCGGAACTTAATAAGAATGTACAGAATGTAAAGAAAATTTCTTCGGTTTTACTAAAGAGCAAAGTTGAATGGGTGGTAAACAATAAATCAACTCTTGTTACAGATATTCCATATTTACATGAATCAAAAGAAAAGAATGCTAAAATTTCTTTAATAGCTTTATGCGGTGAGGTAGACCAGGTTGAAACCATTGTTGTTATGGTTCAAAACCAGGAAGCGAAAATTGAGGATAGCGGAGTAACCGAAGAGGAACTAAAGGAATTATATCGTTATCAAACTATAACCACTTCGGTTGTAGACGGATTAATTTGCGTTAATAAAAATGGAAGAATAATATTTTGGAATGAATCTGCTTCCAGATTGTTTGGTTTAACAAAAAGTGAAGTATATGGAAAGAGTATTAATAAAATTTTCCAATACCTTGACGAAAAAGCTTTTGAAAAAATAAAGCTGGAATTGGAAACAAATAATTATTGGGATGATGTTCTTACAATTGGCTACGATGAAAGTATTGCCGAGTATTTTAAAGTAAAGATAAGACGCATAAACGAGGATAAAGAAGATACATATGTTTTGCTTTGCGAGAATATTACTAAAGAAGTAAAGAAGCAAAAAGAGCTTGTTAACTCCGAAGAAAAATTCAAGAGTATTGTTCTTAATTCTCTGGATTTTATTTGCACCTTGGACTTAAATGCAAAAATAACTTTTGCCAATACCCGTTTTTACGAAGCTTTTAAGTACGATAAAAACGAACTGCAAAACATTTCGTTTTACGATCTCATCAATCCGGAATACCTGCTCGAAAATTCCTTTACTTTGCAGGACATTGCTAAAATAAATTCATCAGTTGTTGAGCTGCCCATGATTAACAAATCAGGGCACAAATTATTTGTCCTTTCAAATTTTACTTCGGTTAAGGATAACAACGGCAATCCGGTTTATTATAATGTAATTCTTACAGACATCACACTAAAAAAAGAGTCGGAAAAAGATTTATACCTTATCCGTTCTGTTTTTGAAGCATCGCAGGATGGAATTGTTTTGTTCAATAAGATGAAACTTGTTCTGGTTAACGATTCGTTTGTAAGAATGTTTGGATATGTAAGCACCGGTGAAATGTTAAAGCAGAATTTAGACAATCTGATGGATGAACCGGATAAGAAAAGAATTCTAGGTTATTTTGAGAATCCTGGAAGCGGGCCAGAATCTCCATTACGATTTGATTTTATTGCGCGAAGAAAAAACAATACTACTTTTGTAGCGGAAGTAACAGTATCTGTTTACGAAATAGAAAAAGAAAAATTTGTTGTTTGGGTTCTAAGGGACGAAACTGAACAGAGAAAAATTCAGCAGGCGCTTCAGGAATCGGAAGAAAGATATAGAAGCATCTCTGATAGTATTAACGAATGTATTTGGGCTGCAGAGGATAAGAATGGGGAAATGACAGCTGTCTTTTATACTCCTGCGGTTAAAAGAATTACCGGTTTTGAACCAAAGGCATTTTTAGAAGATCCTGAATTGTGGGGTAAAATTACTCACCCGGACGACGCGGATTACATCGACAAGACTTTGGACCGCTTATTTGGCGACCCTATTAGATCTTTGGAAACGCTTGAATATAGGATTATTGATATTCTTGGAAATATTATTTGGATTGAGAATAAAATTACTGTCATTCGAGATTCTAAAGGAAAGGTGCAAAAAGTTTTTGGAATTATTAGCGATATATCTTCAGCTAAGCACGCCGAAGAAGAATTGAAGAAATCGTCTCAGCAGCTTAAAGAGTCCAACGATACAAAAGATAGATTTATATCAATAATATCGCACGATCTTCGTACTCCATTTACATCAATAATTGGATTTACAGATTTACTGCTAACAGAAAAAGATATGCCCGAAGACAAACGCATTCAATATATTGAATTCGTTCAGGAATCCGCAAAAAGTATGCTTGGGTTAGTTAACTCGTTGTTAGATTGGACTAGACTTCAGACAAATAGAATTAAGTACGAGCCGGATAGAATTAACGCCATGTATTTAATCAATACATCAATTCAAATACTTTCAGGCGCATCTCTTCAAAAAGGAATTAATCTGGTTAGCGAAATTGATAAAGATTTGTATATCCATGCCGACGAGAATTTACTGCTGCAAGTATTTAACAATCTAATTTCGAACGCAATTAAATTTACAAAAGCAAAGGGAACAATAACTGTTAAAGCAATGGCTAACATAGATAAAAAGCACATTGAATTTAGAGTTGTTGATAACGGTATTGGAATTAAGAAAGAAAACCTTGATAAACTTTTTAAAGTTGATACTAAGTACACAACCCCCGGTACCGAAGGAGAAAAGGGAAGCGGACTTGGATTATCTTTGGTTCACGATATTATTAAGAAACACGGCGGAGATATTTGGGTTGAAAGCGTTCCGGGAAAGGGAAGCCAGTTTATTTTTTCAATTCCTGTTGCTTCGTTAAATTTGCTGTTGGTTGATGATATTAAAACTGACCGCCTATTGTATTCCAAATTGATTAACAGCTTAATTCCAAATTATACAATTTTGGAAGCTGCAGACGGCAAGCAAGCTTTAGATGTTATTAAGCAATCGTTACCGGCATTGGTAATTACAGATCACAACATGCCTGTAATGAGCGGGTACGATTTGGTTAAACAGCTTCAAATTATTCCGCTAAAATATAAACCTCCAATTATTGTTCTAAGCAGCGACATAAACAAAAGTATTGAAGCCGAGTATAGAGAATTGGGAGTTGAATTTATTTTTCAGAAGCCTGTTAATTTAGGCACATTTAAAAATGCCATAGAAAGGTCGCTTCGCAAAGCTATTTATAATTAATAAAGTAGTTTTTATTCAATTGAAAAATCGCAGAGTGAATAGCTTTTCCAATCCTTGTAATCAAAATGCCACCATTCTGTATCAAGAGGAATAAAATCGAATTTAATCATTGTCTCGCGTAATAATTTTCTGTTTGCTTTTACTGTCTCATTAAAATCCGAATAAGCATAACCTGCTTTTTCGGTAAAGTCATCGTAAGCAGTTCCCATATCCAGCTCGTTACCCTGTTCATCAATTAAAGTAATATCCACAGCCGCACCACGGTTATGCCTAGAGCCTTTGGCGGGATTGGCAACAAATCTGTCATCGGGCAAAATTGCCCACATAATCTTTTGCACATAAAGAGGCCGAAATGCATCGAAGATTTTAATTCTATATCCATAATTGGTTTTTAAATACTGGTTAACTTTTGCCAGCATGTTACCAACAACTTCTCTAATAAAAACTTTTGAAGAGGGATAAAGAATTTTTCCAGTAAAGTTATTTGCTGTTGCATATCTAACATCTTGAACAATTGTGGAATCTATACTTTTTAGAGATACAATTGAAGTATCTGCCTGGGCTTTAATAAAAGTGCAGGCAGATATCAATAATAAAAATGTAATCCGCTTAAACATACAATCCCAATTTTATTTTAGTTTAAGAACAGCACCGGTAGCCGGACCTAAATCTATTTTACTTTTTATTATACTCAATGGAGTAGTTCCCGCCTTCTCTTCATTTACTAATACTTCCCAATCACCCTCCGGCAGCGAATATTCCAAACGGTTCATATGATCGGAATTGAATAGGACTATAAAGTGGGAGCCTTTATGATTAATATCGAACCGGAGCGAGAATTCACTTTCGGGATGCTGATAAAATGTAATTTCATCATACTCGGCGTGTCTAAACTCGGAATATGTGTTTCGTAGCTTAATTAATCCTTTATAGTAATCCAGTAGATCCTGGTTGATCTTTGCGTGTTTGTAGTTGATGTAATTTGTCTCGTTATCCTTATCGTAAGAATTATGATCTATTCTTCCTTTATTTGTGTCGTCAACCGAAATATTGTAAGGAATAACTTTTGAACGGGCAAACTCCTGACCGGAATGTATCATTGTCATTCCTTGAGAAGTAAAAAGAAATAAAGCACCAAGCTTGTTCAGTTTTAATTGAAGAGGAGTTAGCATTACATGCTTGTCTACATCCTTAATTATTTTATGCGGGTCAACATCTTTTAAACCAATTCGAATAAAGTCGCCCAGTGTATATCCATCGTGAGCTTCTAAATAATTAAGTGAATGTTCTTTTTTAACAAACAATCCTAAGGAATCTTTAACAAGCGTACCATTAACATAGCTTTGAATTCTTTGAGGCGAATTATTGCCATACCACTTTCCAAAAATCCATCCCAAACCATTATTTGGGTTTTCTCCCTTCACACCATTTCTAATCTGATCGTTCCATGCGCCCCAGTTCCTTTTCGAAAATCCATTTGGATCGTATCCGCCGCCCCATGGTTCGCAAACAATTAGAACACTCGGATTTATTTTTCGAAGTTCCACGCTAATATCTTCAACTGTTTTCCAGTCAATCAGCTTGCCAAGATCAAAACGAAATCCATCTATATGATATTCTTTCATCCAATAAATCAGACTTTCCAAAATTAAACGGCGAAGCATTGGACGTTCGGTTTTCAAATCGTTGCCGCAATAGCTCTCGGCAATGTAATCTCCATTTTTATCTAAACGGAAATAGTATTCTTTATCAATCTGTTTAAGATTGCCAATTTCATATTCTGAAAGATGATTGTAAACAACATCCATTACAACGCCAATCTTCTCTTTATGAAAAGCTTTTACCATATCTTTAAATTCTTTTATTTGACGCCCCGAAGTTCCTATCCAAGTGTCCCACTTAAAATTTTTCCAGCTTTCGCTGTAATAAGATGCCGGCGCAAAAAAGGCTCCGGTCATATATCCCCAGTGATTCCTTTCATATAAATTCCATGTATTAAATTTTCCGGCAATAGAATCTCTGTAAGGAATTTCGCAGTAACCAAAATCCTGTGCGGGTAAAAGTTCAACGGTATTCACTCCCAAACTTTTTATATAGTCAATTCCTCCGGCCTTACCACTTTCAATTAGACCTTTGTAAGAACCTGGGTTTTTAGCTCCGCTCGATTTGTGCGCGGTCATGTCTCGAATATGCATTTCGTAAATTATTAAATCGCGCCAATCGCGCTCAATTACTCTATCACCTTCCCAGTTGTAATTATCATCTTTAACAACAATAGATTTTCTGGGATTTAAATATGATGTATAGGTAGCCACAGCTTTAGAGTAAGGGTCAATACAAATAGGCATGTTGGGATTGGTAAAATCGTCCCCCTTATGATAAACTTTGTAGCCATAAAATTTACCCGAAAGATCGGAATCTATCATAACTTCCCAAACACCCTGATCATCTCGAATCATGTAATACTCTTTGTACTTCTTATCATCAACATTATTGAATACACTTAATTTAACCAGATCTGCAGATGGCGCAAACAAGCGAAACATCGTTTTCCCTTCCGAGACCATAGAGCCCAGCTTCTTGGTAGAATAATATTTGTCTAATTCTTTATAGTGCTTTTGAAAATCTGTAGTGTCTTTGTGCGACTTAAATAAGTAGGTTTGACGAAGATACAAGTTAACTCCAATACTTTTATTAATTGTGGTTGTTATAAGTATAAGTAATATTCCTAATACTATTATCGATTTAGCTTTCATATAATTTTACTCTTTCAATAATTTATTTCAATTGCAATTCTGTCTTGAGGTTTAACGGTAATTGACAGAATTTTTTTGTTTGAATCGTACTTCAAATTCTCTAAAGGAATTTTAATACCATTTGCATAAACATTATTTGGCGCCAAAGTATTATAAAACGTAAAAATATTTTCTTTTAACAAATTGGTGTAACCGTTTTTTGTCTTTTCGGCTGTAAAGCTAATTCCTTTGGAATTTTTGCTGCATTTAAAGTTAGTAACAGAAAAATTTCCCTCTTTATATTTATACGTAGAGCCGTCATCTTCGTAAAATATATATTCAGATTTTTCTGCCGGAAATATATGCAACTCCATAGATTCAACATCTTTTTCCCCCACAAAATTTTGAACATCCTGCATAGGAATCATTCCCCCCTCTTTTAAGTAAATGGGAATTTTGTTTAGTGGAGTTTCTATAATTGTCCAGTTACCGCCGGTTACAACTTCTTTGCTATTAAAATCAATCCAATTGCCTATGGGAAGATAAAATTTCTTAAACTTTTCTGTCGATGCAAGCTGAGGTGCAACCAAAAGATTTTCTCCAATCATAAACTGGTATTGTGCATCTCGGTAGTAACAGTTTTCATCGTTTTGATAATTTAGCATCATTGCTCTCATAATTGGCAGTCCGGTCTGGGTAGAATTGTAAAACTCGTTATAGAAAAATGGCAGCAGCTTATATCTAAGCTGAATTGCCTGACGTGCCAAATCTTCAGTATACTGGTTAAACGCAAATGGTTCCCTGGCTTTTGTATCAAGAGCAGAATGACCCCTAAAGAATGGAGAGAATGCCCCAAGCTGCATCCATCTTACATACAATTCATTGCTTGGTTCGCCCCCCATAAATCCGCCAACGTCACTTCCAATAAAGGGCTGGCCGCTTAAACCAATTCCTAATGGCATTACACATGCAAGCCGTAAATGCTCTTCTGTGCTAGCATTATCTCCGGTCCAGTTTGCAGCATATCTTTGAATTCCCGCATAGCCGGCGCGGCTTAAAATAAAATGTCTTTTATCGGAATACTTTTTCAATCCTTCGCGAGAAGCACGAGCCATTTCGAGCGCGTATACATTATGAATTTTTTTATGATCTGATTTGAATCCGTTATCGTCAAACTGAACAATGTCTGGAAAGTTTTGTCCCCATGTAGCGGGCTCATTCATGTCGTTCCAAAAACCTTCAACTCCTTGCGCCAACATGGCAGATAGTTTTTTTCCCCACCAATCTCTAGTTGTCTGTTTTGTAAAATCGGGAAAGTAGGCCCAGCTTGGCCAAACTTCACCCTGATAGGGAATGCCGTCTGGGTAAGTTGCAAAAAGATTTTTTTCCAATCCCTCTTTTGCAGCAAAGTAATTTGCATCGGCTTTAACTCCCGGATCAATTATCGGAATCACTTTGAAACCATCCTTCTTTAAATCCGCGAGAAGTTGATTTGGATTTGGAAAGCGTGATTTGTCCCAAGTAAAAACTCTATAGCCATCCATGTAGTGAATATCCAAATAGATAACATCGCAAGGAATATTCTTAGCTCTGAAATTTTTTGCAAGAGTTCTAACTTCCTCTTCGGGATAATAACTCCACCGGCTTTGCTGATAACCTAAGGACCATTTGGGAGGAAGTTCCATTCTTCCAGTTAGCTTTGTGTAATCAGAAACAACTGTTTTAATTTCGGGACCGTATATAAAATAGTAATCCATTTCTCCTTTATCTGCACCAAACCAGTAAAAGCGGTTATTACTGGCCCCCATATTAAAGTAGCTTTTGTAAGTGTTGTCAAAGAAAATTCCATATGCTTTGTAATCTTTAACTCCTATAAAAAAGGGAATAGATAAATAAAGAGGATCTTGAGTGGAAGTGAATGCAGGAAAGTCTGTATTCCACATTGTAAACTGTTTGCCATTCCTAAAAAGATTTTCATCGGCCTTTTCGCCTAATCCTAAAAAGCTTTCGTTAGGCAGTATTTTTTTATGGCAGCGAACCTCATCATTATCGAATGAAACTCCAAAGCTCTCTTCATCCGAGTTAATCAAATTCATGTTCTTATCGTAAATAGAAATTCTGCATGGATTCTTTTTGATATGCACTATTAATTCATCGGTTGCAACAATGAGCTTATCTGCCTCATCGGTTAAACTAAATTTAACTTTCTCCTTTTGATTAAATATTACCGAGTAAGAAGGAGCCATCGAAAAACTTTTTTGATTTGTAAATCTGAACCGGATTACATTCTTATCAACTAAATAAACGTTTAGCTTTGCATTCGTAAGAGATATCTCAACCAAATTATCTGTTGCCTTATGGTTTAACACCTGGCCAACAAATTCAAAGCCGCTTTTAGCCATTGTAATACCGGCAATTAAAAGGGCAAATACAAATAAAATATTTCTCATCATTTACCTTGTTCTGTTTAACCATTGCAAAATAGGAATTGTTATACTCAATCAAAACTAATCATGCAATCCAATTTTTTGTTCGCACAAATCATAAAAAAGATTAAAAAGTGTTAAGAAAAGTTAAAGAATTATTATAGCCGAAACTTTCTACATATGATTGTTCTCTAAAGCAGCAAATAATATTCACAAAAAGGAGTTAGCAATGAAAGGTAGTTACGCAATTATCTGCTTAATCGTTTCAATATTTGTTTCAAATAATCTATTCGGTCAAAAGATTGTAACATTTGGTGCAGAGGATGCACAATTCTTATCGGAAGCAAAAGCGGTTGTACAATTAAAAGATGGAAAACTAATTGTTGAAAAATTCTCGTCTGGCCAAAACGAAAAGGAAGAGGATAAAATTGATCTTAAAACCGATGATGAAATTCAATTTATCAGCGGAAAAAGAGTTAAGACAATTGAGGAGTTCAAAAAATTATACGAAGCTGTTAAAACCGGAGATGAAGTTAAGCTGGGAGTTAAAAGAGGCGATACAAGGTTTATTGTTTCATTTAAAAAAGAAGAAATGAAAAAGGGAAAACAGCAGGTTATTAAATTTGATGGCGTAGGTGGAGATGTAAAAATGGAAGGGGGCAAAATAATTGTGGGAGGAAAGAAGTTAGATCTCGATTCACTTAAAAAAGCCGGCGGCGGAAAAGTTATAATTAAAAAGTAATCTCATTTAACCGCTAAAGGAACTATTATGAATAAATACATTTTACTAATTCTCACTCTTTTTTTATGCGATATCTATGCTCAATCTTCTGGATCTTACTACAATCCAAAAGATGATAAATACAGATTGCTAGGATTAAAAAGAGCTAAAGAACAATTTGAAGCAGCAAGAGCAGATTACGACCGGCAGCAGATTTTGTTTCAAAAACAAATGCTCTCGGCAAAAGAGATAGAGACAGCAAAAAGCAAATTTTCGGAAGCCGAAGTAAATTATCACCAGGCATTACTTGCTGTGCTTTTTGAACAGCAGTATGTAACTGTGGTTGAAGCCGTTAAGTATCAAACCGGCGATTGTAAAAAACATGTAAAGCTAAAGCTAGCAAATGAATCGAGCGGCGGTGAGGAATTTAAAAAACTTATAAACATTGATGATGCTCTCTTTCGATCTCTTCAGCCGGAAGTTGTGAACAATGTTTATATCTCCTTATTGAATGAGGTTAACGCAATTGTTAGCCAGCCTTACGAAGCTAAGATTGAAGAGATTCACTATGGCAAACCGGTGACTGTAGATTTTACATTACTTCAAGATTTGGATGCGGTAACCGTGAATATGATTTATGGTGCCGGAACTCAAAGGGCTCCAAAAATATTTTTACAAAAAGATCAATCTGCTAATCGTGTTATTTTCCAGTCCGAACAGTTTTCTCAGGAAGTTGATTTAGGAGGTTCGGCATCATTTTCTATGTCGCTTGAATTGTTTAGCGGAAGCACCAACACATATAAACTGGAAGCGGTAAATCTTCCAAAGCAGATCAACAGATTTTTTATTGATCCTTCCACTCAGGCAAAATTAAGTCAGTTCAAGTTTACCGAAAGTTCTAAAACAAGAAATACCTCTTTACAAGTTTATCTGCCGGATAGACCAACAGGTGAAATTAAAATTGATATGCCTATTTCTTTTTATGTGCTGGCAATTCCATATGAAAGGCTTAACAGCATAGAACTAAAAGAAGATAAAGTTTGGACTAAGGAGGAATTGGACAGATTGGATATTGGCTACATCAAATTGGAGATAGTACCTCGCGGAACAGGAGAATTAAAAGTAAATGCAAGCCAGCTTTTATTTACATCGGAGCCTGGAGATAAAATTGAAGTTCCGGTTGATATCTTAAACGAAGGAACACGCCGATTGGACAATGTGGAATTTGACATAGATTTGCCATTGAACTGGACAAGGGAAATAAAACCGGAAGTTGTAGAGTCTCTTGATATAAGAGGGCAAAAAAGGGTTGTGTTTACATTTACTCCTCCGGCCGATGTTCCAGTTGGAAAGTATGATATAAGAATTAGAACAACTTCTATTGCAGATAACAAACCTGTTAAAGCCGAAGACAAAACAATTACCATCGAGATCAAACAATCCGAAAATGTTTTAGGTACAATTCTTTTGGTACTACTAATAGTTGGATTGGTAGGCGGGCTTGTTGTATTTGGAATTAAACTAACAAGAAAGTAGAGGATAAAATGACTGAAGAAAAAAAATCTCCGATGTTGGTATCGGACCGTTTAACAAAAAAATATGAAGATGGATTACTGGCATTGGATGAAGTGAGTTTTGAAGTAATGCCCGGCCAAATATTTGCAATGCTTGGTGGAAATGGAGCTGGCAAAACAACTACAATTAACATATTCCTAAATCTTATTGAACCAACAAGCGGATGCGCAAAGATAAATGGAATTGTATCTCACGAAGACCCACTAAAAGCAAAACAGTTTGTTTCATTTGTTTCCGAAAACGTAATGCTCTATCCCGAATTTACAGCAGTGCAAAATTTGGATTTCTTTGTTCGCCTTGGCGGTAAAAATTCATTTACTAAAGAAGATTATAAACACGTACTTCTTCGGGTTGGTCTTCAGGAAGAAGCGCATAACAAAAGACTAAAAGGATTCTCCAAAGGGATGAGGCAAAAGTGCGGAATTGCAATTGCAATTTTAAAAGACGCTCCTGCAATTTTGCTTGATGAACCAACTTCAGGATTGGATCCAAAAGCTGGACTGGAATTCATGACTCTTCTTGATGAATTGAGAGATGAAGGAAAAGCTATTCTAATGTCCACTCACGATATTTTCCGCGCAAAAGAAATTGCCGATGTAATTGGAATTATGAATGATGGAAAATTAGTAATGAAAAAAACCAAAAGTGAAATTGAGCACGAGGATTTGGAAAAGCTTTACGTTGAATACATGGCTGGATTCAAAGAAAAAGTTGCTTAAAAAGCTAAAATGAATTTGGAGAATTTTATGATAAAACTAATTATTAAAAAAGAATTGAAAGAAATAAGCCTCTCTGCAAAGTTTGTTTACAGCTTTGCAGTGTGCACTATTCTTATTGTACTAATATTTTATGTAGGGGCAAAAAATTATCAGATAACCAAAGCGCAATACGACTCGGCAATTTCCGAAAACCTTCGCTCGATGGCTGGAATAACAGATTGGAGAATGGTGAATCATAGAATATTTTTGCCTCCTCAGCCCCTTGCTCTTTTAGTCTCGGGAATTTCGAATGATATTGGAAGAAACATTCAAGTACGCGGAAGAGGAGAACTGATTCCAACCGACAGTAAATATTCCGAAGATCCAGTTTATGCAGTCTTCCGCTTCTTAGATTTGAATTTTCTTTTTCAAATAATCCTTTCTCTCTTTGCAATTCTATTTTGCTATAATGCAATTAATGGAGAGAAGGAAAGGGGAACTTTGCGCTTAATTTTTTCGAATGCTCTTCCGCGCGATAAATACATAATAGGAAAAGTTGTAGGATCTTTTATTGCCGTTGCGCTTCCTCTTTTAATACCAATTTTAATTGGCTGCCTACTATTAATTGTAATGGGCATTCCAATGACAGCGGAAGATTGGTTAAAGCTAGCTTTAATTTTATTTGTAGGATTTCTGCTCTTTAGTGTGTTTATGAATTTGTCTGTACTGGTTTCAATTTTTACTCATCATTCGGCAACATCATTTCTGGTTCTATTAGTTGTGTGGATAATGTTTGTTCTTGTTATTCCCAAAGCCAGTGTGCTAATTGCCGGCCGAGCTGTAAATGTTCCTTCGGTTGATGAAATAAATTATCAAAAAGGAAAGTTTGCACGGCAAGCCAGCAACGAATTTGGAAAAGCACTTTCCGCCTTTAAGCCATCGAGCAACGAAAACGCCATGAAGGAATTTCAAAGCTATATGGAAAAATATAGTAAGGAAAGAGAGGAAAGAACCCGAGCATTCAACGAAAAAGTAAATAAGCAAAGAATCATAAAGCAAGATATTCAAGAAAGCATTGCTTTGGATATTTCAAGAATTTCCCCCTCTTCATCATTCACGTTTGCTTCTGCTAGTTTGGCTGGAACTTCGCTGGATTTGATAAGACAGTATAGGGAACAAGCCGAAAATTATCAGAAAGTGTTTTCAAAATTTCAGATTAGTAAAACCGGTTCAACTACCGGCTCTGGATTTTCATTTTTTATTAATGATGGCAAAAACAAACCTAAGGAAATAAATCCTAAGGAGCTGCCGCAATTTGTTTATAAAGCTCAACCATTCTCTTCAGCATTAAAAGGATCTCTTGCAGATATAGGCCTGCTGTTACTATTTAATATTCTCTTCTTCGCCGGGTCATATTTCAAGTTCCTCAAATTCGATTTAAGATAAGGAGGAAACATGTTTAGGTTATTAGTAGAAAAAGAATTAAAACACATTATACAGAGCTCGAAGTTTGCTTTAACATTTGGCACTTGCTCGCTTCTTATTCTTTTAAGCATTGGAATAGGAATAAATGAATATCATAATTCTGTTAAGCAGTATAACGCAGCCACAAATTTAAATACCGAAGAGATGATGATGGCAAAATCTTGGATGATGCTTTCAACAAAAGCATTCCGCCAGCCAAATCCATTTCAGGTATTTACATTTGGTGTAAACAACGATGTAGGGCGTTTTTCAACAATTACTTCACGCTCGGATGTTAAATTGCAAAGCAGTGTTTATTCCGATGATCCCATATTCGCAATATTCCAGCAACTGGATTACACTGCAGTAGTTGCAATTGTGCTGGCGCTATTTGCAATACTGTTCACCTTCAATTCAATTAATGGAGAGAAAGAGGGAGGAACACTTCGCCTAGTATTTTCAAATTCAATCCCACGCTCTACTTACATTGCATCAAAGTTCGTTGGTTCCTGGCTTGGATTAATTGTACCATTGCTAATTCCAATACTAATTGGATTATTGATGGTGGTAGTTTTCAAAGTACCTTTAACGGGTGGCGATTGGGCAAAAGTGTTGATGCTAATTTTTATGTCTGTTATTTATCTAACTTTATTTATTGCGCTGGGTATTTTTGTTTCATCATTAACAAAGTATTCGTCCGTTTCGTTTTTAGTGTTGCTGGTTGCATGGATTATGTTTGTATTTGTTACACCAAGAATTGGAATTGCAATAGCTTCTCAAATTGATAAAGTGCCCTCTATAGCCGAAGTTGAAAGCCAGAAGGATGCCTATTCCAAAACTCAATGGAATAAATTAAATGAAACATTTTCTGCTATTTGGGAAAAAAGAAATGAGATTATGAAAAATATGAGTGATGTCCAAAGAACAGCTTACCAGGATGAGAACAGTTATGCATGGCTTGAAGAGGAAGATAAAATTAGAAAGGATATGGATAAAAATATTGCAGATTATTCTGCAAAGCTTAGCGAGGAATTGGTGAACAAAAAAAACAGTCTCGAAAAAAATGCATTTGCATTCTCAAGAATTTCTCCTGCTTCCTTGTTTTTCTTAGGGGCAATGAACTTAAGCGGAACAAATATCAATTTGAAAAACCGGTACGAAAAATCCATGGCCGATTATAAAAAATCTTTTGCACAGTTTACAGACAAGAAGCAAAAAGAGGATGGCGGGCAAGCTGGAATGATTAGAATAACATTCGATTCCAAAAGCGGATTTTCGATGAATCAAGGAAGGCAGTCCAATTCACTTGATTTTAAAGAGGTGCCTAAATATGTAGATCCTAATTATACATTTGCACAAGCTATGCAGCCATCAATTATAGATTTAGGATTACTGTTGGTTTATTCTCTAATATCTTTTGGAGGAGCTTATCTTGTATTTCTAAGATATGATTTACGGTAATAAATAGTAAAGCACACAGTATATGTGTGCCTTACGTAATTTATTTTTAGGTAGTTTTTACTTATTTAATGGGGCATTCCTTTCCAATAATTTTTTTAAATGCTGTGCGGAATGCCTCTATATTTTCTGCCGAGTCTGGCTCGAGTGCTGCTTTTGTAGAAGGAATTTTTGTTTCTTTTGCAAGATGCATCTTAGCAGTTAACTCTCCCTCTTTTGCAATCTCTTCGTAAATAGACATAAGTTTTGCGCCCATATTTAGTTCTCCTTCATTTTATTGTAAAATTTATTTAGGCACTTTATATATGGTTCTGCTTCGCTTCCCCATGCCTCAACATTTTTTAATACCCATTCGCAATGGTCGTCTCCTTTGCCCATGCAAACCGGTTCAATTGCAAGTACAGGCTTATTAAAAAATGCTGTACTCCATCCGGATGCATAACCCATTAATGTCCAGCACACAGGTTCAGAACCGGCATAATTGAAGGAAAGATGCTGGTCTGCTTCATAAGAATTTGTCCAAATTCCCGAGCAGAAAAAATCTCCTTTCTCTCTATCGAATTGAATTGCAGTTGGGGCAGCGTGCACTAGTCCTTCCCAAGTATGTATAACAGGACCGCTTGCGAATAAATCAATTTCGGAATCGAATTGACTTCCGTAGGCAGTTTTTATTTGAAGAAAATCGGAAAATCCATGCTCAAACCCGAACTGTAGAAAAAACTCACGGGCTTTTTCGGCTCCAAGACCATCAATTAAATTCTGACGCAGCAATCCAATTGCATTTGCATCAAAAATTACTAATCTAGAATCTTGAAAGGTTGTAAGTCCTTTTGAAGGATCGAATTTCATATCCTTCTGTAAATTGAAATCAGTGGCTTTCATGCATACTCCTTCTATTAGTTAGGCATTTAGTAATGGTACATCATTACCTTAAAGATTTTTCTTAACAAACAAGCTAAGACCAAAAACCTAAACCATCGTAGCGTTAAAAAATGAGCGCCTCGTTTAATTCATAATAAGAAAAGTGTATGATAGAAAATAATTATAGCAGTATAGCTGGATAACTATCGAGAAAAAGATGAAAAACTTTAATTACCTCATAACAATTGAATGAATAGTTTTCCTCTTGTATTCAACTTAAATTCGGCGATCGAGAATGTCAAGAATAATTTCCAGAAGGATTAAAAGAGAATATTGTGGATTTAAAATCTCCATTTATTCAATAAAATTCAGATGGGTACAGTTTTACTTTCTTTATTATTTTAATGCATTCAATATTCAAAAAAATGGAGGATTGGTGAAAAGAGTTAGTTGGTTGATTGTAATTGTTTTAGTTACTTTTTCTTTTGTAACTGCTCAAAAGCGTGCTTTTACTATTGCGGATAATTATAAAATTAAGAATGTAAACTCTCCTGCAATTTCGCCGGATGGAAAATATGTTGCCTTTGTTGTTTCAACATCTAATCTTCAAAAAAGTAAATCTAGCACAGATATTTATATTATGAATTCCGATGGAAGCAATCAGAAAAAATTAACGAACCATCCTTCGGCAGATTACAGCCCATTCTGGTCAAGCGACTCTAAGACAATATATTTTACTTCAACAAGAAGCGGATCTGAACAAGTATATTCTCTTTCAATGGAAGGAGGGGAGCCTGTTCAAATTACTAATTATCCTTTAGGAATTTCTTCTGCTAAACTTAGTGTTGATGGTAAGAAAATAATTTTTACCGCAATGGTTTTTCCCGAGTGCGGAGCCGATGCCGACTGCAATAATAAAATAGGTGAAGCTATGTCCAGCGGGCCGGTGCAAGCACACCTAGCAGATAGTTTATTTGTCCGCCATTGGACTGAATATGAAGATGGCCAGTTTGCTCACGTTTTAATTTATGATATTAGTACAAGCAAAGTAATTGATGTTACACCGGGATATGTTCACTCTCCCGCATTTGCGCCTGGGGGCAGCAGCAACTACGATTTTTCTCCCGACGCAAAGGAAGTTGCATTCGATTCCAAGCGTGTTAAAAATCCGGCTTCATCTACAAACAACGATATTTGGATTGTTAATTCCGATGGTACCGGATTAAAAAACATTACTGCAAATAATTTGGGAGCTGATAACAATCCTAAATATTCTCCTGATGGCAATTACATTGCATATTTAACTCAAGTCATTCCAAATTATGAATCTGATAGAGTTAGGCTGGCAATTTATAATAGAAAAACCGGAGAGAATAAAATTCTTACCGAATCAATTGATAATTGGGTTGCTGATTTTGAATGGGCTTCAAACTCAAAATCCATTTATTTTACTATTCACGAAAAAGGTTACCAGCCCTTATATAAGATTGATTTAAAAACTCTTTCAACAAAAAAGCTTATAGAAAATATTCCGGTGCTAAGTTTTACAATTTCGCAAAGCGAGGAGTTCGCACTTTATACATATTCTTTTACACACAAACCTGTTGAAATTGCAAGAGTTGATTTTGCAAAAAATGTAAAGCAAGATTTAACTTCTTTTAATAAAGAACTTGCTGAGCAAGTTGATATTCGTCCCGCAGAGCAGGCATGGATTAAAGGTGCAGATGGTAAAGATGTTCACATGTTTATTGTTAAGCCCCATAATTTCGATCCGGCAAAAAAATATCCGGTTGTAATAAATGTTCATGGTGGTCCTCAAATGCAATGGATGGATTCTTACAGAGCAGACTGGCAGGTTTATCCCGGTTCAGGTTATGTTGTTGTATTTCCAAATCCGCACGGTTCAACAGGTTACGGTCAAGATTTTACTGCTGCAATCAGTTCAGATTGGGATGGAAAAGTTTATGAAGATGTAATGAAGGTTACAGATTATATAGAAACACTTAGTTATGTAGATAAAAACAGAATTGGTGCAATGGGATGGTCTTACGGCGGCTATTTTATGAATCTTCTTCAGGCAAAAACAAAGAGATATAAATGCCTTGCAACAATGATGAGCATTTACGATTTGGAATCGTTCAAAGAAGATACAGAAGAACTTTGGTTTTCGAATTGGGATTTGAAATCGAAGGATGGAAGTAAAGATGGATATAAAAAAATGTCTCCAAACGAATACCAAGATAATTTTTCAACTCCAACATTAATAATAACCGGTGAAAAAGATTATAGAGTTTCTTACTTGCATAGCTTACGCTACTTTACAGTTCTTCAACAAAAGGGAATTGATTCCAGATTGATAATTTTTAAAAACGATGGACACTGGCCAAGCGGATTGAAATCTATGCCTCTATATTATAATTCTCATTTGGAATGGTTTCATAAATATCTTGGAGGAGATGCAGCTCCTTGGGATAGCAAAAAGATGGTGAGAAATTTAATCTATGAATAAGATATTTTAATTTGTCCTATAATCTTGGTATGCCTTTTGAAATGAAAAATATTTTTTTAGAGAATAAAAAATAACTTGACAATGAATTTTTTTCGGTTAGATTTGCAGTTGTAACATTTAGCAGTATTAATGTTACGAGTAGTAGTAATAGTATTATTAGTAGTAGTTTTTTTTATTAGTAGTAGTAATAGTATTAGTATTATTTAACCCCAGTATAGATTGAGTTCTATACTGGGTATTTTTTTGTATTGAAGTGACTATCATGTGCGTATGTTAAAGATTGGTTACAGTATGTGTGATAATAATATTTTAATTCCAATTCCAATAATAATTATACCACCTACAAATTCCATTTTCTTTCCAATCATAGCTCCTAACATTTGCCCTAAATAGATACCGGATACAGAAAGTATAGCGGTAATAATTCCAATCATTACACTTGGATACCAAATATCAATTTTAAGCATTGCCAAACTAAAACCAACTACTAATGCGTCTATGCTTGTTGCTATAGAAAGAATTACTAAGTTTTTTCCTTTAGAAGGATCATTCGAAAGTTCATCACTTGCGCCAAAGGATTCTTTGATCATTTTAATACCAACATAAACCAATAAAACAAAAGCAATCCAGTGGTCAATATTTTTTACCAGCGGTTCTAGTTTAAAACCCATAAACCAGCCAAGCACCGGCATCAAAAACTGAAACCATCCAAAATGAAATGCAAGCCTAAGAGCACTTCTGTGAGAATTTATTTTTCTTGATGCACCAGCTCCTAGCGAAACTGCAAATGCATCCAGTGCCAATCCAACAGATATTAAAAGAACTTCTATTAATCCCATAAGAAACTATTATTCATTTTCACTTTCCCATTATTTGCTTTACTGTATTAATAACATTTTTCTTGTTTGGCTGTAACCATTTATTGTTAATGTATAAAAATAAACAGCGGATGTGAATTTTAATTCTTGAGTTGAAAATTGGGAATTATATACTCCGGCTTGTTTAAATTCATCAACAAGAGTTGAAATTTCTTTCCCCAATACATCGTATACTTTTAGCGTCACATATCCGGCTTCGGGTATGTTGTATCCAATTTGGGTAGTAGGATTAAATGGATTAGGGTAATTTTGATACAATGAATATTCCGTTGGTATAGATTCATGTTCAGTAATATTTGTGTAGCCAAGAATATCTTTTAGTATCCAATTATCCGGATCGAAAGTTAAAGAAGATGGTAATCCTTCAACATTAAATACCCATCCTTGATCCTGAAGATCGTTAAGAAATGTTTTAACAACCGAGCCGTTTTGAGTTGTTACTTTTACCTGTACGGGCATCTTAAAAAAAGTTGGATTTGTATTGCTGCTTTGCTTTAAGCGGAATGTAATTTGGTAAGTATTGCCGCTTACTAATTTGTAATTCCAACCTACGGTATACTTGGGATAGTTTTCCCCATAAATCCATTCCTTAAAAAAATAATCCAAACTTTGTCCATAAACTTTTTCTGCAACCTTCTGAAAATCTTCGGTTACTGCAACTCCATAAGCATATGCCGGATCTTTTAAGTATTCCTTAAGTATTTTATAAAAGTTCTCTGTACCAACAATTCCTCTAAGCATATGTAGCACAATAGAACTCTTTGCGTAAGAACGGCTGCCATCAAAAATTTCGACAAAGGTACTAATGTTCTGAACGTAGATTGAGCCTTTTGCATTTTTAGCGTTATACATATTCGTATTAACATCACTCATAAAAGAATTATTTCCATATTTTGCTTCATAGTATATGCTTTCGGAATATGTGGCAAAGCCTTCATTAAGCCAAATGTTCTGCCAATCTTTACAAGTAATTTTATCTCCAAACCATTGATGCGCAAGCTCATGTGCAACAAGATCTTCTCTGAAACTCACAAGTGATGTAATGGTTTGATGCTCCATTCCTCCGCCCCATCCAAATTCGGCATGCCCATACTTTTCCTTTATAAACGGATACTCTCCAAATTTTTCCGTAAATAAGCTCAGCATATATTTTGTAGCTTCCATTTGGGTTTTTCTTTCCGGCGTGAATTTTTCGGGGAAGGTATAGTTTGTTATAGGCAAATATTTCCCAGGCGCATACTCATATAGATCTGTAAACAAATTATAATCCGACATTGCAATTGAAATTAGATATGTAGCAATTGGGTAGCGGCTTTTCCACTTATATGTTTTTGTGCCATTGCCGTTATCTTTAATTTCGGTTAATAAACCGTTGGAAACAGATGTAAAATAACTATCTGCAGTAATCCAAACATCGCTTGAATCTGCTTTGTCTGCGGGGGTATCTTTGCATGGCCACCAGTCTTTTGAGCCGTAAGGCTCGCTTAAAGACCAAATTGTTTTAGCACCATTCGATCTGGTAGAATATACAAAGGTCTCCCAACCTTGTTCACCCATTGGTGGTGGACCGCCATATGTAATATCTATAGTAAAACTTTCATTTTTGTTCAACGGTTTATCAAAAGTTATATTTAAATAATCACCGGAGTGGTTAAAAACAAGCTTAGTTACTCCACTAGTTACAGAAGTAACTTTCAAATCTCTTGTTAAATCTAGGTATAGATTTGCAAGATTTTCCTTTACAGATTTACCTTTTACCGTCACTACGCCAGAAAGTGTTTTGGATGTGAAGAAGAGTTCCAAATTCAGCTTATAGTAACTAATATCTATATTGCTGTCCCCTGGATACATTGCCATATTGCTTTTATATAAACGCTGGTAGGATCTTATCTTTCCTTGTGAGCAAAGTTCGGTTGCATCTTGTGCCGAAATAAAAGCAAATGGAAGTAATAAGAATAATATGAAAACAGTTTTTAACATAATAGCACCATTATTTATATAAATGTATTAATCTAGAGTAATAGGTTAAAGTGAATAAAAAAGCACCCCTAAATTAGCAAAGAGGAACTAATTAAGTTTTGCAAAAAGTGTTAATTTGTTAATTTGAAGGTGGAATTTAATCTTCACGTTCAATAAAAATATCCGAGGTAAAAATGCTCAAAATGAAACTTCATTGGCAAATTCTTATTGCAATTATTATTGGAATTATTTTCGCCCTATTATTTACAGATTATGTTCCCTATGTATCGTGGCTGGGAGACCTATTCTTGCGCGCGTTAAATATGATTATTATTCCCCTTGTTTTAAGCTCTCTAATTAGCGGTGTTGCTAATATAGGGGGTGAACGGCTTGGACGTGTTGGATTAAAAACTATGCTATTTGTGGTTATTACAACATTGCTTTCCGTATTGGTAGGACTCTTTTTAGTAAATATTATTCAACCGGGAGTTGGTGCAGATTTGGGCCTGATGGAAAAAGTTGATCATTTAGCTTCGGCTCCAACTTCGTTTGGTGAAACCATGATGAAGATTATTCCTACCAACGTTGTTGATGCAATTGCAAAAGGAGATTTGCTTGCAATTATTTTCTTTGCCGTTTTCTTTGGCGCGCTAATTACAAAACTGGAAGATAAAAACTGTACAATGCTTTTGGACTTTTTCAATTCCTTCTTCGATATTATGATGAGAATGACCTTGATAATTATTCAGTTTGCCCCAATTGGAATTTTTGGAATTATTACTAAGGTAGTTGGCAAGCAGGCATCTAATCCTCAAATGCTTGTGGCTATTGGTGGAAGACTTGGACTTTTAGTAATTACAGTTGTGCTGGGATTTATTATTCACTCCGTAATTACATTGCCGCTGCTATTAAAATTTGTTGCAAAGGTTAGTCCAATTAAGCATTATCAAAATATGTCTACTGCATTATTAACTGCATTCACTACCGCTTCTTCCGGGGCTACATTGCCTGTTGCACTGGAAGCAGTTGAACATAAGAATGGTGTATCCAATAAAATTGCCAGTTTTGTTCTTTCATTAGGAACAACAGTTAATATGAATGGAACTGCTTTGTTCGAATGTGTTGGTGCAATTTTTATTGCTCAAGCGTATGGAATTGAACTTACGTTTGGTCAGCAAGTTATTGCAGTTATTATTTCATTACTTTCTGCGATAGGTGCACCCGGAATTCCAATGGCGGGACTTGTTGTAATGACAATTGTACTTAAAGCAATGGGATTGCCAATTGAAGGTGTTGGATTAATTTTAGCTGTTGAGAGAATTTTAGATATGTTCAGAACCGCTGTGAATGTTCTTGGAGATACTACAACCGCTGTTATAATTGCAAAGAGTGAAGGGGAAACACTCAACATCTAGAATAGATATAATTAAAGTGGCCGCATTTTTAGCAGCCACTTTAATTGTTTAGAAGAAATTTAAGAACGTTGTAATAATTAAAGCGTTTGTAAAATCTATAAAAAATGCCCCCACAATAGGAACAATTAAAAACGCTTTTGGCGCAGGGCCATATTTATCTGCAAGAACTTTCATGTTAGCCATCGAGTTTGCAGTTGTTCCAAGCATAAATCCTAAAAAGCCGGTGCTAATAACTGCAGATTCGTAATCTCTTCCCATCAATCCAAACATTGGCCAAAAGCATGCAATGGAAATCATTAATATCTGTGCAATAAGAATTGTTGCCAGTGGCAAGGCCAAATCCGCAAGCTTCCATAAATTCAAAGTCATCAAAGCAATTACAATAAATAAAGATAGAGCAATATCTCCAAGCTGGTTAAGTGTTTGATGTGGCAGTCTAACAATTTTTGTTTTATCGTCTACGTTTCGAACAATTGCGGCAACAAACATGGCGCCTATATAAGAGGGTAATGTTAATCCCCAAGATTTGAACAGCATACTTAATCCGCTTCCAATCCAAATACATGCTAACAAAACAACAATACTTTTAAGCATTCTTATATACTGAATATCTTCCCCTTCAATCCATCCCCCTTTAATAGCTTCATCCTTGTTTAAATTATCAAGTTCTTTGCTCTCGTATGATGAATGTTTTTTCTTTAGTTCTATGTTGGTTTTTAGATTATTCCTTTTTATCAGAAAGGTTCCAATAGGTCCCCCAATTAATCCGCCGGAAACAATTCCAACCATTGCTGCCGCAATTGCAATTGTTGCAGCGCCGTCAACGCCATGCTGTTCAAAAAGTGGTGCAAAAGCCAATCCGGTTGCAGGTCCGCCGGTTAAAGTAACCGAACCGCTAAGAACTCCAACTAAAGGAGAAATTCCAAATGGAAGGGCAACCAAAGCTCCTAGAACATTTTGAAGCACGGCAAAAATTGTTGCGGCAATAAAAAATTTAAATACTGCCGGACCACCAACTTTTAGCAGGGATAAACTTGCGTTTAGTCCTATTGATGTAAAAAAGGCAATCATTAATGGTTCTCGCAAAGTAGTATCGAATTTTAAAACCTCAATTCCAAATTGATGTGTAACCAAATTGAAAATTGATATTAATAAACCGCCTACAACCGGTGCTGGAATATTGTACTTGCCAAGGGGTTTAATTTTTTTACAAAGAAGATGTCCTATAAACAAAAATATGCCGCTTAAGGCTACGGTTTGAATTAAGTCCAGTTGAAACAATATTCCTCCGTGTCTTGGTATTCTAATTTTAATATGGGTGATTCTTTATTTAGCAAAAATAGATATGTAGGACTACCTGACAAAGTAATAATTATAAAGCAGGCGGTTTTTCAATTCAAAATTTTCTTATTCTGAAAAAAACCTTTCTCACAAATAGAACAAATAGGCTTTTCGAAAGAAAATTTATTAGAAATTGTAACTTAAAGCAACACTTTATACGGCATCATAATTGTTGTACCCATATGTCTAATAAAATTCTGGAGATCCTTTATGGATGGTTTATTTGTAGGATTATTTTCAATTACCTGGCAACAGTTAGTTATGATTGTAATTGGAGCTGGCTTAATTTATTTGGCAATTGCCAAGGAGTATGAACCAACTCTTTTACTTCCAATTGGTTTTGGTGCAATATTAGTAAATATCCCTTTTTCGGCGGCAATAGATCAGATAGCTGGTGGAGAGCATGTTGAAGGCGCGTTAACTACTTTTTTTAATTTTGGTATAATGACAGAAGTGTTTCCCTTATTAATATTCATTGCAATTGGTGCAATGATAGATTTTTCTCCATTATTCAAAAATCCTAAACTCCTATTATTTGGAGCAGCGGCTCAGTTTGGAATTTTCTTTACCATGTCTATGGCTGCATTGTTTGGATTCTCGCTAAAGGAGGCAGCATCAATTGGAATTATTGGCGCTGCAGATGGCCCAACATCAATTTATGTGGCTAGCCGCTTTGCAAAAAATTTGCTTGGACCAATTTCGGTTGCAGCTTATTCTTATATGGCGCTGGTTCCAATTATCCAGCCGCCGGTAATTCGTCTTCTTACCACAAAAAAAGAAAGATTAATTAGAATGGATGCTGTTGCTAAAAGCGTTTCAAAGACAGTTCTTATTTTATTCCCAATTACAGTTACAATAGTTGCCGGATTGGTGGCGCCAACAAGTGTTGCCTTAATAGGCTTTTTGATGTTTGGTAATTTAATTCGTGAGTGTGGCGTTCTAAACAAATTATCATTATCGGCACAAAATGAATTAGCTTCCATTGTAACAATTCTGCTTGGCATTTCCATTGCGGCAACAATGACTGCAGACCGTTTCTTACAGCCATCCACATTGATTATTATTAGCTTAGGCCTTGTTGCATTTATATTCGATACAGCCGGCGGAGTTCTTTTTGCAAAACTGATGAATTTGTTCTTTAAGAAGAAGATTAATCCTATGATAGGTGCTGCGGGTATTTCGGCTTTTCCAATGTCTGCACGAGTAATTCACAATATGGGGCAGGAGGAAGATCAGTTTAACTTTTTGCTTATGCATGCTGTTAGTGCAAATGTAAGCGGTCAAATTGGTTCTGTAATTGCCGGCGGTTTAATTTTAGCACTTGTAGCTTAAAAGGAGAATATTATGATATCGAACGAAGCTTGGAATACATTTATGCAAACAATTCCTGTTATGATTAAAGGAATGAGCGGCATTTTTATTTTTATGGGAGTTTTCTTTTTTATTGTAAAGGGATTAGATAAGCTATTCCCAAAAGAAATTGAAAAAGGTAACGGCGCAGATTGATGATATTAGGACAATTATGACAGAAGCCCCAAATTTGTTGGGGCTTCTTTTTTTCCACTTCATTAAAAAGTTTCTCTTATGCCTCTTCCTTCTTCTTAATAATTACAGATGCTAAAACCGAAACCACAATACATAATACAATTACAATTAAAGAAAGCTGTACCGGAATATGAATAACCGCAGAAAGCATCATTTTTACGCCTATAAACAATAGTATTACCGAAATTCCATATTTCAAAAAGCGGAATAATCCCAAGAAACCGGATAATGCAAAGAACAGGGATCGTAAACCTAGAATTGCAAACAGATTTGATGTAATTGCAATAAAAGAATTGTTTGTAATAGCTAGCACAGCAGGAATTGAATCGATTGCAAAAATTAAGTCGGTAGATTCAACCAGAATAAGTGTTATTAAAGCAATTGTAGCATATTTTTTCTTGTCGTGTATTACAAAAAAATGATCCGTAGCAACATCGGATTTTAACGGAATGAATTTCTTAGTAATTTTTACAAAAATATTTTTATTAGGATCTATTTTTTTATCCGATGATGTGAGCATTTTATATGCTGTAATCACTAATATCGCACCAAAAACATACATTAAAAAACTAAAATTCTTTAACAGTTCTACTCCTGCCAGAATAAACAGAATTCTTAATACAACCGCGCCAATAATACCCCACTTTAATATTCTTGGCTGATGATTTTCGGTAATTCCCATAACGCTAAATATCATTATAAAGACAAATAGATTATCTACCGAAAGGGAATATTCAACTAAGTATGCCGCTAAATACTCAAACGCTTTTTTATCTCCTTCGGGAAAGAAGAAGTATAAAACAACTGCAAATGAAAGAGCTATCGAAAACCATAGAACAGACCAAAGGAATGCCGCTTTAACGTTTAAAGCACCTTTTCTCTTATTGGTCAATGTCATGTCTATAAAGAATACCGCAAGAAAAACGATTGAAAAAATTATCCAAAAAACAAATTCTATATTCATATTGGCTTTATTTCCTAAAATGAGGAAAGAAGTTATGCAAATGCAGGTGAAATAAAAAACCCCAGATAACCGGGGTCTCTAAAAATTTTGCATTATTAATTTATTAATCAATAATTTTTTCTCGGGGAATTTCTTGATGCGGATGATGCAAAGGATTATGATCTTTTTCCTCCTCCTCTTTAATAATAACAGAGGCAAGTATCGAAACAATCAATGTTCCTAAAATTACAAACAAGGACATTTGCACCGGAATGTGCACCCATGCTGCAATAATCATCTTTACTCCAATAAAAAGAAGTATGAAAGAGATGCCATACTTTAAATATCTAAACAAATTTAGTATCCCTGCTAAAGCAAAGAATAAAGAACGAAGCCCTAGGATTGCAAATAAGTTAGAAGTAATTGCAATAAAAGAGTCTTGTGTTATTGCAAGAACAGCAGGGATAGAATCAATTGCAAAAACAACATCGGTAGATTCAATAAGAATTAAAGTGATGAAAGCAATTGTACCGTACAATTCGCCATTGTGTCTAACAAAAAAATGGTCGGTTGTTTCGTCGGTTTTAATTTTGAAAAACCTTTTAGCAAGTTTAACAAATACATTATGTTCAGGGTCAATCTTTTCGTCACCGCTTGTAAGCATTTTATAGGCAGTAAACACTAATACACCGCCAAGCAAATAAATCATAAATGTAAAAGCTTTTATAAGCTCTACACCCGCAACAATAAAAAGAATTCTTAAAACTACGGCACCAATAATACCCCACTTTAATATTCTTGGCTGATTTTGATCTGAAATTCCCATCACTGAAAAAATCAAAATAAAAACAAAAAGATTATCTACAGAAAGAGAATATTCAATTAAATAGCTTGTAATAAACTCAAACGCTTTTGTATTTCCTTGAGGTAAATAAAAATATATTACTGCACTAAAAATAAGAGCTGTTGAAATCCATAAACCGGTCCATGCTAAAGCGTTCTTAACTTTAATTTGTCCTTTACGGTGATCCGTTACATACATGTCTATTACAAAAACTAAAACAAAAAGTGCCGCAAATGTTAGCCAGAGAATTGTTTGAATATCCATCATTAAGCTCCAATTTCAATTAATAAATCACCCTCTAGTACACTGTCTCCTTTCTTTACTTTAATTGATACAATTCTTCCTTCTTTATCGGAGTTGATATTGTTTTCCATTTTCATTGCTTCAAGAACAATTAATCTGTCGCCTACTTTTACTACATCTCCTTCGTTTACATTTACCTGCAAAATAGTACCTGGAAGAGGAGATTTAATAGACCCTACACCTTTTGCGCTGGTTGGACTGCTAGTTTTAGCAACAGAAGGAACAACGTCTGTTGATGGAGAAACTACAGAGCGAACAAGCTTAGGAGTTTTTGTTGTTTGAATTTGTTTATCTACTTCAACTTGATAGCGTGTTCCGTTAACATCAACTTCGGCAATATTATCTTCTACGGCAAGTATATCTACATCGTACTGATTACCGTTAATAGTTAATTTGAATTTTTTCATCTCGAGAATTCCTTTTTATCTTGGATTATTTCGTAAACCGTAGATTTTTGAACTCCACGGAGTGTACATTTTTCCAACTCGGTTAATTGTTAAAACTGCTTGTTCATGATCGTGAAGTTCATTCTTATATAAGTGCAGCGCAGTAGCAATTGCTGCAAATGCTTCGGAACTAGGTGCCGAAGTGCTGATTGCTTGTTTTGAAGATACTGCAGGTGATGAAACATTTTTATTATTGTTTGCAGCCGGTAAAGAAGAAATGCGGCTTTCAATCATCTTCATAAATCGAAAGACAATGAAATATAAAAATACAATTGCAACCCCAACGGCCAATAATGCCAATGTATGGGAATCTAGATCTGCAATTTTATTACCGCTAACTTGTGTGTTAGCTTTTACAACCGTATCTGCAACTTGATGAGTAACTTGTGCTAGCATTTAAACCTCCTATAATGGAATATTAGAATGTTTCTTAGGAGGATTTACATCCTTCTTAGTTGATAAGGACTGTAACGCACGAATTACTCTAAAGCGGGTATTTCTGGGTTCAATAACATCATCTATATAGCCATATTTTGCTGCTACATAAGGAGTTGCAAATTTCTTACGGTATTCATCCTCTTTTTGAGCTACATATTTAGCGCGTTCTGCTGGATCTGTAATTGCAGCTATTTCTTTTTGATTAAGAACTTCAATTGCACCGCGAGGACCCATAACAGCAATTTCGGCCATTGGCCAAGCGTAGTTAATATCACCACGTAAATGTTTAGAGCTCATTACATCGTAAGCACCGCCGTATGCCTTGCGCAAAATAACAGTAACTTTTGGAACGGTAGCTTCGCCGTAAGCAAATAATAATTTTGCACCGTGTAAAATTATTCCTCCATATTCCTGAGCGGTACCAGGCAAGAAGCCGGGAACATCTACTAATGTTACAATAGGAATATTGAATGCGTCGCAGAAGCGAACAAAGCGGGCAGCTTTACGTGATGCGTTAATATCCAACACACCTGCTAAATAATTTGGCTGGTTAGCAACAATTCCGCAAGAGATACCATTGAAACGAGCATAGCCGGTAATAATGTTTGGCGCGTAATGTCTTTGTACTTCTAAAAATTCGTTGTAATCTACTATGGAGTGAATAACATCTTTAACATCGTAAGGTTTGTTTGGATTTTCTGGAATGATTTCATTTAATCCATCATCTAATCTATCAATAGGATCGTCGCATGGAGCAAGAGGTGCGTCTTCCAAATTATTTTGAGGTAAGTAGCTTAATAATTTTCTGATTAATAAAATTCCTTCATCTTCACTATCTGCAACAAAATGAGTAACACCACTCTTTGAGCCGTGAACCATTGCACCGCCTAATTCTTCATCTGTAACTGTTTCACCTGTAACTGTCTTAACAACTTTAGGTCCGGTAACAAACATATAGCTTGTTCCTTTGGACATGATTGTAAAGTCTGTTAAAGCCGGAGAATAAACAGCGCCGCCGGCACATGGACCAAATATGGCAGAGATTTGTGGAACGACACCGCTTGCTAAAATATTTCGTTCAAAAATATCTGCGTATCCGCCTAAGCTTTTCACACCTTCTTGAATTCGTGCACCGCCGCTATCGTTAATACCAATTACAGGGGCACCCATTTTCATTGCTTTATCCATTACTTTGCAAATCTTTTGTGCAAACATTTCGGATAGTGAACCGCCAAAAACTGTAAAGTCCTGCGAGAAGATGTAAACTAAGCGTCCATCAATTGTACCGTAACCAGTAACAACTCCATCGGATAAGAATTGTTGTTTGTCTAAACCAAAGTCGTGTGTTCTATGAGAAACGAACATATCAAATTCTTCAAAGCTGCCTTCATCAAGCAGTTTTTCTATACGCTCGCGGGCAGTATATTTACCTTTACTGTGCTGAGTCTCAATCCTTTTTTCACCACCGCCTAAACGTGCCTTTGCGCGTAAATCCATAAGCTCTTGGATCTTTTCTTGAATTGCCATTGTTACTCCTTTTTGCGAACGAAGAGTGAAGAACGTAGAAGGAAGATTTAAATTCCTTTAGCAGTTTTTATACTGCTTGTAAGTAATCGTTCCAGTTCATCACAATCTTTGTTCATGCTATTGTATTCATGTTCAGTTATTAATTCTATTTCTTTTAAAATTTTTAACCAGTAATCTGTTTCTCTTGCTTCTTTAAGAGCAATAAAAAGTTTATTAATGAAATCTTTTTTAGAAGGTGCACTTTTAGATTCCGATATATTTGCTCCAATAGAAGTTCCGCATCTTAATAATTGTTTAAGAATTGGTTCATACGATTTATCTTTTTGTAAAAGATATTTATAGAATTTTGCAATTCTAACGGCATAATGAAATGCCTTCTGATTCAATAAACTTCCGTATCCCGATATTTGCTCATTCAACTTCATTTAAATCTTCGTTCTACACTCTTCGTTCTTAGTTCTTCTCGCACAACTCTGTTAATACTCCACCAGTAAATTTTGGATGAAGGAATGCAATGTTTAATCCTTCGGCACCTTTGCGTGGAGTTTTATCTATCAATTGAATTCCTTTGCTCTCAACTTCTTTTAAAGATTCCGCTAAATTATTAGCAGCAAAAGCTAAGTGATGAATTCCTTCACCTTTTTTTTCAATAAATTTTCCAATTGGTCCTTCGGGATCTGTCGATTCGAGTAATTCAATTTTAGTTTGTCCTACCATAAAGAATGCGGTCTTAACTTTTTGATCTGTTACTTCTTCAACAGCGTAGCATTTTAATCCAAGTACATTTTCGTAATACTTAATCGATTCATCCAAATTCTTAACTGCAATTCCAATATGTTCTATATGACTAATTTCCATTTTATTTCCCTTTTAATTATTCTTCGTTCTTCGTTAAATAACCACTGTTTCTTTATACTCGCCAAACACACCGCGCATTACATTGCAAATTTCTCCAATGCTTGCGTATGCTTTAACAGCATCAAGAATAAATGGCATTAAGTTGGCATCACCTTCGGCAGCGGTTTTTAATGCGGCAAGTTTTTGCTTAACATCTTCGTTGTTTCTTTGCGCGCGAACTTTATTTAGGAATACAATCTGATCTTTCTGAACCTGTTCATCAATTTTTAATAATCCGGTTGGTTCCGGTTCTTTTACAAAAAACTTGTTAACACCCACAACTATTCTTTCGTTGCGTTCAACTTCTTTTTGGAATTGATAAGCCGACTTTTGAATTTCGGTTTGAGTATAACCGGCTTCAATAGCTGCTGCAGCGCCGCCAATTGAATCTATCTTTGCAATATATTCCAATGCTTCTTTTTCAATCTGATCGGTTAACGATTCTATATAATAAGAACCTGCAAGAGGATCAATAGTATTGCAAACACCGCTTTCGTATGCAACAACCTGTTGAGTACGCAAAGCAATTTTAACAGAATCTTCGGTCGGAAGAGCTAAAGCTTCATCGCGACTGTTAGTATGCAAACTTTGAGTTCCACCCAATACTGCAGCTAAAGTTTGAATTGTAACACGGATAATGTTGTTATCTACTTGCTGAGCTGTGAGTGCAGAGCCAGCAGTCTGTGTGTGGAAACGTAACATTTGAGATTTATCTTTCTTTGCTTTGAATCTTTCTTTCATAATTTTTGCCCAGATGCGTCGTGCTGCACGGTACTTAGCAACTTCTTCTAAAAGATCGTTATGAGCGTTAAAAAAGAATGATAACTGTCCGGCAAATTCATCTACATCCAAACCGGCTTTCATTGCGGCTTCTACATAAGCAATTCCATCAGCAAGAGTAAAACCAACTTCCTGGGCAGCTGTAGATCCAGCCTCGCGAATGTGATATCCCGAAATAGAAATTGTATTCCATTTAGGAACATGTTTTGAACAGAATTCAAAAATGTTTGTAATTAAACGCATGGATGGTTTTGGTGGATATATATAAGTACCGCGGGCAATGTATTCTTTTAAAATATCGTTTTGAATTGTACCGGTAATTTTATCGCTGCTAACACCCTGTTTTTCGGCAACGGCAATGTACATAGCAAGTAAAACACTGGCCGGCGCGTTAATTGTCATCGATGTAGAAACTTTATCCAAAGGAATTTGATCGAATAGAATTTCCATATCTGCAAGAGTGTCTATTGCAACACCAACTTTGCCAACTTCTCCTAAAGCCATCTGGTCATCGCTATCGTAACCAATTTGAGTCGGAAGGTCGAAAGCAACGGATAATCCGCTTTGTCCCTGATCTAATAAGTAACGGTATCTTTCGTTGGATTCCTTAGCATTGCCAAATCCGGCATACTGACGCATTGTCCAAAATCTTCCACGGTACATTGTTGGTTGAACGCCACGGGTAAATGGATATTCGCCAGGGAAACCTAATTTTTCGTTATAATTTTCTGTTTCGGTATCTATAGGTGTGTAAAGATGTTTAACCGGAGAGAATGATTGAGTTGTGAACTCCTTTAGTCTTTCGGGGAATTTTGAAATAGATTTTTGGTAATTCTTTTCATTCCATTGGTTAAAAGAGTCTTGAACTTTCTTTTTTAGATCTTCGGTAGTCATTTATTTTTCCTTTATTTCGTAATAATCAATACAAGTTCACGGCAATTTGTATGCCGCTAATTGAATTGAGTTTTAGCCGGAAACATAGAAAATAATGAAGAAATTGAGGTTTTAACCAAAAGTTTGGTTTTAACTTAAAATCCCTTCTCAATAGTTGGAAAAGAATTTTCTCAAATGAAAATAAAAGTAAAATAGCACTTGACTGATGTTCACTTAAGATTTATTTTTACGCCCACGTTTTGATGTATTCAGCAGTAGATCAATGTCCCGACAAGTCGGGAGGCTGTTAACTGCAGAATAATTGAATCAAAATTTTTGTATTCCGCGGTAGCTCAATGGCAGAGCATGCGGCTGTTAACCGCAGGGTTGTAAGTTCGAGCCTTACCCGCGGAGCGGAATAAATAAGACCCCGATGATGAATCGGGGTTTTACATTTATGGCATACTCAGATTACATACTTCACTCAATTTCTTCTGACCGATACTACATCGGCTCATCTGAAAACCCCACAAGAAGATTAGAATTCCATAACACCAAAGAAAAAGGATTTACATCCCGCTATAGTCCGTGGCAAATAATTTATCAAAAAGAATTCATGGATAAATCAACAGCTCAATTGATGGAAAGAAAAATAAAAAGTTGGAAGAGTAGAAAAATGATTGAAAAACTTATTAATGGTGAAGTGGAATTATAACATGCGGCTGTTATCCCGACTTTGTCGGGATGTAAGTCTTGAGCCTTACCCGCGGAGCGGAATAAATAAGACCCCGATGATGAATCGGGGTTTTACATTTATGGCATACTCAGATTACATACTTCACTCAATTTCTTCTGACCGATACTACATCGGCTCATCTGAAAACCCCACAAGAAGATTAGAATTCCATAACACCAAAGAAAAAGGATTTACATCCCGCTATAGTCCGTGGCAAATAATTTATCAAAAAGAATTCATGGATAAATCAACAGCTCAATTGATGGAAAGAAAAATAAAAAGTTGGAAGAGTAGAAAAATGATTGAAAAACTTATTAATGGTGAAGTGGAATTATAGCATGCGGCTGTTATCCCGACTCTGTCGGGATGTAAGTTCGAGCCTTACCCGCGGAGCTAAGAGGCTGTCTTATAAAGGCAGCCTCTCTTCGTTTATGCCATACTACGTTTACATATTAAAATCTATTCGTTCAGAGCGGTATTATATAGGCTCATCCGAAAATCCAACAAGAAGATTAGAGATCCACAACTCCAAGGAAAAGAGATTTACATCCCGCTATCGTCCTTGGAAAATAATTTATCAAAAGGAATTCATAGATAAATGAACAGCTCAATTAATGGAAAGAAAAATAAAAAGTTGGAAGAGTAGAAAGATGATAGAAAAACTTATTTGTGGTGAAGTGAAATTATAGCATGCGGATGTTATCCCGACTCTGTCGGGATGTAAGTTTACCAATTAATCGGGGCAGAGCGGAATAAATAAGACCCCGATGATGATGCGGAGTTTCTTCATTTTATCCAGTCCCAGAAAAAAAATGATTAATGAAAAATAAAGTCATTAGTCGAACGATTAATCACAATATTCTATAGTTAAGTTGCTTATATAAATTGCTTTTTCTATTTTTTATTTACTATGAATCACAAATTGATAATATATTTTTTCTTCATTTCTATTTCTTTGTCTGCCCAGCAGTTATCATTAAAAACATATACTCGCAGTGAAGGTCTTTCCTCGGATTATATTTTATCATTATTTCAAGATAATCGCGGATTTCTATGGATCGGCACCGACCGTGGTGTGAGCAGGTATGATGGAACAAACTTCAGAAATTTTACAATTGAGGATGGTCTTTCCAGCAATTTGATTTATTGTATCTTTCAATCCTCTGATGGGGCAATGTGGTTCGGTACTTATAAAGGGGGAGCCTGTAGGTTCGATGGAAAAAATTTTAAAGCAATTACATTAAAAGATGGATTACCTAGTAATACAATAAATGCCATTACCCAGGATCGTTTTGGAAGGATGTATTTTGAAACGAGCTTGGGAACAGTGATGGAGCGGAAAAATAAATTCTTTCGAGTTTTTGATTATAAGGGTGGTACAGCGCGTCCTTTATTACGCCTTAGAGATGGGACTATTTTAGTACCGGATTCCTCCCGATTATATGAAATAACACCAACCGACGATGACCATATTCTTAAAAAAACAATTACTACTGCTCCTTCAGCTAAAATTAATTTTTATGATATGAATTCCACTGCGGCTATTGAACGGAACAATGGTGAAATAGTTTTAGCATCTGCGCACAAACTACTTTTCATGCAAAGAACAGATTTCGGTTGGAGAATTCGTATCAAAAAAGAAAGAGATAGAGAGACATTAGGAGTTGGAGAAGATAGGGCTGGAGGTTTATGGTTTGGTGGACAATTTGGAATATCGCATATTATTGATGAAAGGATAAGTACATATGGATTGAAGAATGGCATTGATCCTCCATTTGTTAAATCATTGTTAGTTGATCGGGAAGGGATAATTTGGATTGGAACATTTGGGGGTGGTTTAAAAAAAATAATTGATGACCAAATCCGGATCTTTACAGATAAGGAAGGATTGGTTAGCAATAATGTAAATACGGTTTTTCCAGATCTAAGGGGCAAAATCTGGATAGGAACAAAGAGACTTGGGAATGTAATTGTGAACAATGCTGTTTTTCCGGTACGGTTTCAAAAAAAATATTCAAATGATCAGATTCGAGCTTTTGGAGAAGATTCTAAAGGTACAGTGTATGTAGGAGGATTCAATTTTTTCTTTAGAATTGTGACGCTATCAGAAACAACCTTTGATGCATTCCGGGTTCCAGAATTTAAAACTGCATTCAGTGGAATAGCTACAATAAATTCCTATTCAAATAAGAGTGAACTTTGGCTAGGAACTTATGGAGAAGGGGTGATAAATTTTTTAGACGGAAAAATAAAACAAATAACCACAGACGATGGAATAGTATCGGATATCATTGAGAATATTTCACATGCAAATGACGGGCTCTGGTTTCTTTCTCGTAACAATGGGGCGAGTTTTTACCACAAAGGAATAATTAAAAATTACTCCGAGGCAGAAGGTCTTCCATCCAAGACGCTCTTTTGTGTTCATCAGGATGATGACAAAACAATTTGGTTCGGATCCAATAAAGGTCTAATAAGAATTAACGGTAAAGAGATTCGATTATATGGAAAGAAGGAGGGACTTATTGGAACTTCTGTTCTCGCTATAATTAAAGATACTTCTAAAAATTCAGTTGGTATGTGGATTGTATCCGATCGTGCTTTACATCGATTTGAGAATGACAAATTTTTATCATACGCATCATTTTCAATCTTGCCATCAGAAAAAACAATTATCAATCAAGTAACGTATCACTCATCAAAAAACCAACTGTGGCTTGCAACTACTAGCGGTGCAGTTAAGATTGATCTTTCCGCAGTTCGTAGAATAGATATAGCGCCATTGATTCATGTAACAAAAGTGTATACCGACGAATTTTTATTATTTGATGAACTATCAATGTTGAGCTCTAGTAATAAATTGCGCCACTTTGTTTTACCATTTAATAAAAATACAATATCCTTTAGTTACACAAGCACTTGTTTTGCTCGTGAGGAGGAAGTTAAATATCAGTATAAACTTGAAGGTGAAGATGATCATTGGTCTCAACCAACACAAGAACGGACTATTAGATATCACAATCTTCCCAATGGTGAATATACTTTTTTAGTTATGGCAATTAATCCCGATGGCATTAAATCTACATCATTCGCAAAAATTCTTATAACAATTACACCTCCTTTCTGGAAAGAATGGTGGTTTCTGGTATTAACAAGTATAGCGTTTTTATTTGTAATAATTAGGATTGTGAAATATTATTCAACCAGGAAACTCAAAAAACAGATTTATCAACTTGAAAAAGAAAAGGCGGTACAAAAAGAAAGAGATAGAATTTCGCGCGACCTTCACGACAATATCGGCGCTCAATTAACTAATATTATTACCGGTATTGGTCTTGCAGAAATATATAATAAAACAGAGAAAGCAAAGGCTGATAATCTTTTATATTCCTTAAAAAATGAAGTAAAGGAAATAATGACTCAGCTGCGCGAAACTATCAGAACGCTAAAATCAAACGAGATGAATTATGACAACTGGATTATGGAACTGCAAAAAATAATTGAAAAGCATTCCAAATATTTTTCCGGGGAAATAGTTCTAAACACGGCAATAGATTCAACAAAAGAAATAATCTTGTCTCCTCTTCAATCTTTGCATTTATTAAGAATTGTTCAGGAAGCAATTATCAACTCTATTAAACATTCAGGTGCAAAAAATATTATAGTAAAGGTCAATTATGAAGATGAAAAACTATTCATATCGGTAAAAGATAATGGTTCCGGGTTGAAAGATGAAAAATATGATTTGCTTAATGGGAACGGAATTGAGAATATGAAAAAGAGAGTAGAAGAAATTGGCGCAAAAATAAATTTTGTATCTGAAAAAAATACTGGAGTAAGTGTAAATATAATCTCTGTCATTGAACGAAAAAAATGAGATTGCCCCCATTGGGGTATTTTAATAATTCTTATTTAGTAATATTTATCATAAATGAAAAAAATTAAAATCGCTCTTGTTGAAGATTCTAAGTTACTGCTGGATAGATTTGCAGAGGGATTTTCTTTGTATGATTCATTTAAAATTGTTGGTAAATATTCAAATGGAAAAAGCATTATAAACTTTCTTGAAAAAAATAATCAGGAAAATTTGCCTGATATTATTTTAATGGATATTGAAATGCCAAAGAAGAACGGAATAGAAGCAACTTTAGAAATAAAAGAAAAATTCCCAAGCATTGAAATAATGATGCTTACTATCTTTGAGGATGAAACTAAAATATTTGCTTCAATACAGGCTGGTGCTTGCGGATATATGCTTAAGGATGAACCGTTTGAAACTATTCTGGAAGCTGTCAAAGAATTGTATAATGGAGGAGCCCCAATATCTCAATCGATAGCTAGAAAAGTTTTGTCATTAATTAAACCAAATAATGAAGAAAATAAAAATCCCACTTTTGCGCGCCCGGAATTTGTTCTTTCTAAAAGGGAACTCGAACTTCTTGACGGGTTGGCTAATGGGGGCACTTACAATACAATTGCAAAGGATTTGTTTATAAGTCCTCATACGGTAAAGACCCATATAAAAAACATATACAAAAAACTTCATGTTCATACCAGAGCCGAGGCTGTAAAAGCTTGGCTCGGAAAACTTTAACACAATTATCAGACATTCCAATTTTCTTCTACTTAAAATGCCCCATCTGGGGTATTGAAATAAATAGACTTCACATCCATCTTTAAGTTAAGCAATTAGCAATAAATCTAACTTAGTAAGGAGTACTTATGAAAAATATATTTTTACTTTTGTTTTTGATTTCGTCCATCGCATATTCCCAATGGAATGCGATTAATTCCGGTATTTCAACACCATTTGATCAAACCACATTTCCACTAATTGAACGTGGGGCTAATTCAAGTTTGCTACTTCAATCATATAACGCGGGTGCTGCATCTCCAAGATTATATCGTACTACAAATAACGGTGATCAATGGACACTCCTTCCATCAACAGGTATCTATAATTGTTATCTTGAATACAATGGAAGACTTTTTGCTGGTAGGAACGGAGGTAGTGGTGTTGTCTATTCAACGGATGATGGAAAAACCTGGATAAATGCAAGTGGGTTTCCAGCTGCAGTTAATATACTTGATCTCGAAGTTATTGGCAATACACTATTTGCAGCAAATATATTAGGTGGAGTATTTGTATCAACAGATAATGGAAATACCTGGGTATCAAAAAACTCAAATGGTGCAAGAAAACTTGCAAAAATCGGCACTACATTATTTGTTGGAATTTTGGGTGGTGTTCTTAAAACAACCGATTTAGGTGTCACTTGGACAACTGTAAACAAGGGATTAACCGGTATTATTCTTCAAACAGATCAATTGGTTTCGAGTGGTAACGCTTTAATTGCATTTACAGGTGGAAATATATTTCGCTCAACTGACCAGGGTGATAATTGGTCATTAAAAACATTGCCTGTAAGTATAGCGGGAACAACTGATTTTTTTTCTCTCGATGCTGAGGGTAATAATGTTATAGTTTTAAATACTCAAACAATTATTTTTTCCAGCGATGCCGGGGCAACCTGGGTGAACATAACCAAAAATTTTCCGGCATATACATATTTTTCGTGGCAAAATGTTAAAGCGCAATGCGCAATTGTTAGCGGTTCGTATGTTATTTGTGGAACTATTCCGTATTCTGCCACAATACCCGGGGCAGGTGTATATCGTTACTCATTTACTGGCAGCACTGGTGTAGAAGAAAATAAATTTTTGCAACCAACTGATTTTCAACTTTTACAAAACTTTCCTAATCCTTTTAATCCTTCTACATCAATATCGTATTCAGTTCCTGGATATTCATTTGTTACACTGAAAGTCTTTGATATTGTTGGAAAAGAAATTGCCACTCTTGTTAACGAAAATAAAATGCGTGGAACTTATAAAGTTAATTTTGATGCGTCTAATCTATCAAGCGGTGTTTACCTTTACAAACTTCAAACTAATAATTTCGTTACTATTAAAAAAATGTTGTTGATGAAATAGTAATATATGATGAATAATAGGGACCTAATCAATATGAAACATTATTCAATCTTATTTGATTTGTTTATGAAACTCTTGAGCTTGATAGCAAAAAATGAATTTGCATTTTCAATGAAATAGTTTTGCACAAGTGGAGCTTAGGGGCTGTCTTTAAAAGGCAGCCTCTCTTCGTTTATGCCATACAGCGTATACATATTACAATCTCTTCAATCGGGAAAATATTATATAGGTTCATCCGAGAACCCCACTAGAAGAGTGGAATTTCACAATACGAAAGAGAATGGATTTACATCCCGCTATCGTCCTTGGGAAATAGTTTACTAAAAGGAATTTGTGGAAAAATTATCAGCACAATTGTGGAAAGAAAAATAAAAAGATGGAATAGTAGAAAAATGATTGAAAGACTTATTAATGGTGAAGTTGAATAATAGAATGCGGCTGTTATCCCGACTCTGTCGGGATGTAAGTTCGAGCCTTACCCGCGGAGCTAAGAGGCTGTCTTATAAAGGCAGCCTCTCTTCGTTTATGCCATACTACGTTTACATATTAAAATCTATTCGTTCAGAGCGGTATTACATCGGCTCTTCCGAAAATCCCACAAGAAGATTAGAATTCCATAACTCCAAGGAAAAAGGATTTACATCCCGCTATCGTCCATGGGAAATAATTCACTAAAATGAACTTATAGTATACGCTAATTTCCAATCCGGTTGTATTAAGAGACAGAAATGTATAATTTTATAATAGATGAAAATATTTTTTAGAAATAGCGTAAAAAGAACAATTGTTCTACTCTTTTTGGGTGTATTTGTCTTTTTGTTTTTGCATTCCGAATTAGGGTTTCTTGATTTTGATGGCGATAACCATGGCACTCACGATTATTGTCAAATTGTTAAGAATACTCTTACACATTCAAAAGTTTTGCAAAAAGAAATGCCTAAGCTGGAGCTTAACAAAAATATTTGCGTATATTATTTTGATATGTTTGCTTTGCAAGAATCACAAACTTCTTTTGGACGTGTAGATCATCATCTAAAATCACCCCCCTCTAATCATTTATATCTATTTAACAACACATTCTTGATTTAACCAGTCTCTTCTTTTCCATTTAATTCTTTTACTGAATAAATATATTACCGCTAGTGGCGGATAAGTCTATCTAAAAATATTTGGAGTACGAATGTTAAGTTTTGCAAAATGCCCCTTAATGGTAAACAAACTTCTTGTTTTGTTCGCAGTCCTACTTTTGCCCCTTTGCATATATGGACAAAATGAAATTAAAAACCTTAGTTTGAATGAAGCTGTTAATATTGGATTAAAAAATAATCCGGCAGTAAAAAGTGCGGTCGAAAATATTTCCGCTTCTAAAGGAAGATTCTGGAGCGGGATATCGTTGCCTCAACCGGAATTGGAAGTGAGTTATGAATATGCTCCGGTTAACAGCAGTTTAAGTAATTACAGCGAAAAAACTATGGCTGTTAGTCAGTCTTTCGAGTTTCCTTCAAATTATTTTTTGAAAGGAAGCAAATTTAATAAAGAAGAAGACCTTGCAGTTTATAAACTAAATATGACTGAGAGAAGCGTTGTCAGTCAAGTAAAAAGCAGTTACTATAAAGTTCTTGTTAAACAATACCAGGTAAAATTTGCCCATGAAAATTTATTGATCTCGAAAGATTTTTATAACAAAGCCGAGATAAGACAAAATGTTGGTGAAGGTACTAATCTTGAAAGATTAACCGCAAAGGTTCAACACACCGAAGCGCTGAACAATTTGGAAGTTGCAAAGAATGAATTAGCAGCTTCATTTGCCGAACTGAATTTTGCCCTTGGTAACGAAAGGCAAAATTACGAAGCCTATTATGATTTAACAGATACACTTGGCTTTGTAGATCACAATATAAATATAGAACAGCTTTACAAATCTTTGGAAGAAACAAATCCGCAGATAAAAATTGCCGAATTAAAAAATGAAATATCATCTATCGAAAAAAAACTCGCATGGTCTTCCTTACTTCCAAATATTAATTTGGCATATTTCAAACAATCTCGAGATGGTAATACCGGATTTTATGGAGCTTCTTTTGGCATCTCTTTACCATTATGGTTTATGTTCGACCAGCGGGGAAAAATTCAGGAAGCAATTGCATATCAGGCCATATTCCAATCTGAATTGCAATTGACAAAGAATGAGATGGCCTTAAAGATAAAAAGCGCTTTTACAGATCACGAAAATAATCTTAAGCAAGTAAAACTTTATTTGAATGATATACTTCCGCAAGCCGAAGAAATTTACAGAATAGCTATAAAAAGCTTTGATGCCGGAGAACTTACCTATCTTGAATATCTGCAAGCTAAACAAACATTAATAAGCTCGCGGAATAATTATATAAATGCATTATTTAATCACTATCAATCGGATTTTAAAATTGAAGAAATAGTGGGGCAAAATATTATCTACAAATCAGAATTGGAGAAATAAATGAAAGCAAGTATCAAATTATTAATAGCCGTTAATGTGTTAGGATTTATTCTGTTTGGATGTGGTGGTAAAGAAGAAGCTAAAAAAGAAGTAAGCCATCAAGAAGAACATAGTGAATTAGTGAAGCTTTCAAAGGAATCTATAAATCAAATAAATCTGGAAATTGAAACAGTTTCCTTAAAGCCAATCAACGGATATTTATCAATTCCTGCAAAGGTAATAACCAATCAAGATAACGAAGCGCAGGTAGGTTCTCTTGTTCAAGGAAGAGTTCACAAGGTGTTTGTAAAAATTGGAGACTATGTAAAAGCAGGGCAAACATTAATGTACGTTGAAGGATTGGAGATAGGAGAAATAAAAGCAGGTTACCTAAAGGCTAAGGCAAATTTTGACTTTGCAAAAGCCGATCTGGAAAGACATAAAGTTCTGCTAGAGCAAAATATTGGTTCAAAGCAATCCTTTTATGAAGCCGAAGCTGAATATAGAAAAGCCAATGCTGAATTTGAGGCAGAGGATAAAAAAATACATTCAATTGGTCTTAGCGATGAAGATGTGATAAACGGAAAAATTAGTGAAGAACATTCTTCGGCATTATTGCCTATCAAATCCTCTATTGATGGCATCGTTGTGGAAAGGAACGTTGTTATAGGTCAGTTGGTAAACGCAACAACAAATGCTTTCAAAGTTATTAATACAAGTACTGTTTGGGTCGATGGGCAAATTTATGAAAAAGATATAACCAAGATTGTTCAGAAAACAAATGCATTGTTCACTTCAATAACTTATCAAAACCAAAAATTTAACGGTAGAATAATATACATAGGTGAAACTATAGATGAGCAGACGCGGACAATTACAATTCGTGGAGAGTTTATAAATGTAAACAACAAATTAAAACCGCAAATGTTTGGCGAACTAAAAATACCTGTAAGCGCTAATGCAAAAGCAATTATGATCCCTGAGGAATCTGTAGTAAAAGAAGCTGGTCAAGAATATGTTTTTGTTCAAACAAGTGATTCATCCACCCCTAATGGAACGCAAGTATTTGAAAAGAGAATAGTTGTTACCGGATTAACTGTTGATAACTTGATTGAAATAAAAGAAGGATTGAAAGAAGGGGAAAAGGTAGCATCAAAAGGAGTGTTCTATTTAAAGAGTGAACTTAAGAAAGAGGAATTAGAGGGGGATGAACACTAATGCTAGAAAAAATTATTTTACTTACACTAAAGCAAAAGGGAATGGTGATATTCTTTTCATTCCTAATTGTTGGATTAGGAATTTATGCTTTCACCAAAATTCCAATAGATGCTTTTCCGGATGTAACAAACATACAAGTAGAAATTGTTAGCCACGCAGATGGTCTTTCGGCAATTGAGATTGAACGAAACGTAACCTACCCAATCGAAATGGCAATGAGAGGATTACCCGATGTTGAGCAAATGCGCTCGGTTACAAAGTTTGGACTTTCGATTGTAACTATTGTTTTTAAGGATAATGTAGACATTTACTTTGCAAGGCAGCTTGTATTCGAAAGGCTTGCAGAAGCAAGAGAAAAAGTACCCAAAGGTGTTGAGGTTGCAATGGGGCCTATTGCAACAGCTATGGGAGAAATTTATCAATATACACTCGAAGGAAAAATACCCGCCGATTCACTTGGAAAGGTTGCCTATCTAACGGATTTAAGAACTTTGCAGGAATGGATAGTTACGCCACAACTAAAAAGTGTAGCCGGTGTAAACGAAATTAATTCATTCGGCGGATACTTTAAGCAGTATCAGGTATTAATTAATCCCGAAAAACTTTTAAAGTATAATCTAACAGCTTATGAAGTATTCACTGCTATTGAAAATAACAATCAAAATGTTGGCGGTAATATTCTTGAAAGAAACTCCGATCAGTTTATTGTGCGAGGTGTTGGTTTAATTGCTCAGTTAAGTGATATCGAAAATATTGTGTTAAAGTCTTCTGGTGGAACACCAACTTATATTCGCGATGTTGCAGCGGTTAAAGTTGGACAGGCTGTAAGAATGGGGGCCGCATTAAAAGATGGAAATGAAGAAGCTGTTGGGGGAATTGTGATGATGCTGAAAGGGGAAAACAGCCGCGAGGTTGTTCAAAGAGTAAAAACCAAAGTTGATGAAATAAACGAAAATAATATATTGCCTAATGGTATTAAAATAGTCCCTTATTACGACCGAACAGAAATTGTAGATGCAAGCATATGGACAATAATCCGCGCACTATTGGAAGGTTCAATTCTTGTTTTAGTAATTACTTTTTTACTTCTTAAAAGCTTTAGAGGCTCGGCTGTTATTTTAATTGCATTGCCAATCTCCCTTCTTCTTACATTCGTTTTTATGAAACTGTTGGGCATAAGCGCAAATCTTATGTCTATTGGTGGATTGGTAATTTCAACGGGAATGAAATTCGACGCATCAATTATTCAAGTAGAAAATGCTCAGAGAATGCTGAATGATGAAAAAGGAAAGTTTAATAAAATATCCTTGATTCTAAAGGCTATACTTGATGTTCGAAAACCAAGCATTTACGGAGAAATAATAATAGCAATTACATTTTTGCCAATTCTTGCGTTAGAAGGTATTGAAGGAAAAATGTTTGCCCCGTTAGCTATTACAGTCGGATTAGCAATAATAGCCACATTGTTGATGTCCATCTTTATAATTCCTCAATTGTGTGCAATATTCTTAAAGCCGCAAGTAGAAAAAGAAAGCGCAATTATGAAATTCTTTTCTAATAAATATCTTCCATTACTCCGCTTTAGTATGAAAAGAAAAAAAATATTATTAGCTGCCGCATTAGTTGGATTGCTTGGCTCTCTTGTTTTATTAAATAATATAGGAACCGAGTTCATTCCGATAATGGATGAAGGTGCTTTTGATATGGATGTTGCTTTGCTTCCGGGAGTTTCGTTATCCAAAGCAATGGAAGTAAATAAAATTGCTGGAGAAAAATTAAAAAAGTTCGATGAGCTTGATGTTGTTGTTTCTAGAACCGGACAAACCGGAGTTGCATTAGATACAAGAGGAGCAGATAAGACAGGCTATGTTGGTGTATTCAAACCTAAAAATCAGTGGTCGCGAAATATATCCAGGGAAGAGTTAACAAACGAAATGAGAGAATCTCTGGAATCAATTCCTGGAATAGCTTTTGGATTCAGTCAGCCTATTCAATGCCGAATTGATGAAATAGTTGCCGGAACAAGAGCCCAATTGATTCTAAAATTATTTGGCGAAGATATTGAATTGATGAAAAGAAAGGCAGACGAGATTACTAAAGTGCTTGCTAAAATTGAAGGAGGAACAGATTTAATTGCAGAAAAAGTTAGCGGTCAGCCTTATTTAACTATTAACGTGGACCGTTCTAAAATTGCACGATATGGATTAAATATTAGCGACGTTCAAAACGTTGTGGAAATTGCTATTGCAGGAAAAGCTGCATCTAAGTTTTACGATGGAAACAGAAACTTTGATATAACTGTTAGATTGCCCGAAGAAAAAAGAAACTCTATTGAAACTATCGAGAATATTTTAGTAACTACTAAAGGGGGAATGAATATTCCTCTTGCTCAATTAGCCGATATCAAAATGATTGAAGGACCTGTTCAAATAAGCCGGCAAGATGGAATTAGAAGAATTGGAATTGAGTTGAATATCAGCGGTAGAGACATTGGAAGTTTTGTTGCCGAAGCAAAACAAAAAATTAAGGAAAGTGTAGAACTGCCTGCCGGTTATTATTTAACATGGGGAGGACAGTTCGAAAACCAGCAAAGAGCCATGAATAAATTGCTAATTATATGGCCCATTGCAACAATACTTGTATTCCTTTTGCTCTTTATAACATTTCGTTCTTTTAGATTGGCAATTTTAGTAATGCTTATTCTTCCATTTTCTATGATAGGTGGAATAATATCTCTTTTTATTTCGGGCTTATACTTATCTGTTCCGGCATCAATTGGATTTATAGTTTTATTCGGTGTTGCTGTTTTAAATGGAATTGTACTTGTATCTCATATAACGCATTTACGGCAACAAGGTATGCAGCTAAAAGAGGCAATTGAAATAGGAAGCATGGATAGATTGCGTCCGGTATTAATGACCGCATTTATTACAATATTCAGTTTAATACCAACAATTATTACAACCGGAGCCGGCTCTGAAGTTCAAAAGCCGTTAGCCGTTGTTGTGGTTGGCGGATTGATAACATCAACTTTGTTAACACTATTGATAATTCCTTCTGTATATAGTTGGTTCGAAAAAAAGGAATAGCTTTTATAAAAATAAGCTCTATAAAGTTTTATTCGCTAAAGATGAATAAACAAAACCCCCGATAAACAGTTGGGGGTTTTTTGTTTGCTGCAAATTAAGCTTATAAACTACACTCAGTTTCTCTTTATCCTTATAAATTTATCAACATACAACAAAAGGGATTCCTCACCGAAAAACCAATTTCTTCATTTCCACTTTACCAATAATTTTATTCGTTAAATCTGAACTTAGTATATCCGAATATTTGTTTCAATAATTATGAGGGAAAAAATAAATTAAAACAAGCAACTAAAAGGGAATAAGATTTGAGAAGAATATACATTTTGTTGCTGATAGTTATTATGTCGGGTGTTATAAACGCTCAATCTATAATAACTGGGAACATTAATACTTTTGTAGATAGTCTAATAACTGCTATGCCGGATTCATTTGGCGTTGATAAAAATAAATATCTAACACCATCGGCCTCAGATAGAACAAATTTTGCAACAGTTGTAACAAATATTATTAATCAGCAATATTCTACGGCAAACACAAATGCATCATTATTCGGTTTTCAAGTAATTGAATATCGGGATAATTCAGTCTCGCCAACAAAAAGCTATTATGTAATACTAAAAACATCAGCATCAACCAATTATTGGGGTACATTTATTTTTAACCCAGCAGCAGAAAGACGGCGCTTAATAATTCAATCGCCCCATCCATTATACGATACTTATACCGGTGCACAGGGTTTTCATATTTTTAAAACAGTAGGTGCTCGGGCATTCTTTATATCTGGTGCTCATAGATGTAACAGTAATTCAGCATCAACTTGCGATGGTACAACAACCGTATGTACCGGATCATCGGCAAATTATAGAATATCGGATCAAGCACATACTACCGAAAGCTTTATGCAAAGGGGAACTGAAACCCTAGAAGGACTTATATCAAATTTAATTGTAATACAGGTTCATGGCTTTGGAAAACTTGATACCGATCCGGATATAATAATGAGTAATGGAACAGCTCATACTCCGGCCGGAACGGATTATGTAATTCAATTAAAGAATAATTTACTGGCTGAAGACAATACCCTTACATTTAAAATCCCTCATATAGATATTGGTTGGAGCAGATTAAACGGCACTACAAATACTCAAGGAAGATACATAAACGGCAGCGGCGATCCTTGCGAAACAAGTCCTGGATCTACAAATAGTAGATTTATTCATGTAGAACAGAAAAGGGATGGTTTAAGAAACCCATCATCAAATTGGTCAAAACTTACAAACGCAATTGCCAATACTTTTGGATTGGATCCATTGCCTGTTACGTTAATTTCCTTTTCGGCTAATCTCAAAGAAGAGAAAGTATATCTAAGTTGGCAAACGGCAACGGAAGTGAATAATTATGGGTTCAACGTAGAACGTAGAACGAAGAGCGAAGAGTGGCATAAGATTGCATTTGTACAAGGTAGTGGCAATTCAAATTCACTCAAGAGTTATGGTTACACAGATAATCTTGCTCATGCTCTTGGTCTTGCTCATCTCCAGTATCGTTTAAAGCAAATAGATTTTGATGGCGTATACGAATACAGTAAAGTAGTTGATGTAAGAATAGAAACACCATCGGAATTTAAGCTGGAACAAAATTACCCCAATCCGTTTAACCCATCAACAGAGATTGGATACCGAATACCGGAGACCGGAAGAGTAACATTAAAGATTTATGATGTTTTAGGAAGAGAAGTAGCGACACTTTTAGAGGAAGTAAAAGAGCCGGGAGTTTATAAATCTACCTTCTCCGCTCTTGGTTCTTCGTTCTCCTCCGGAGTTTATTTTTACAGAGTACAAGCAGGCAGTTATTCACAAACAAAAAAGATGTTGCTTATAAAGTAGAAGTAAGTTGTTAGCGGTTTGTAGAAAAACATTACAAGCCCCAATGATGAATTGGGGTTTGTTATTTGTGGCATATTCTGCTTATGTACTAGGCTCAATTTTTCTTGGATTACAATTCATTGGCCTATTTGTAATTCTAAATAAGATTTCATTAGACAATACTGAATAAAAGAGGCTCTCTAAAAAGAAATTTACTAAAAGAAAAATGGGAGAGCTATTATAAAATTGTTAATAGCTTTTAAGAAATCCATCTATAATCAATAGACTATTTCGGTGAACTTTGAGCAAGGATAAACCGTTAATTAAAAAAAATCAAAAGGAGAGATTCAATGGCAACAAATTCGGTCAAACTGCATAGAATTGTAAAAGCAAATCCCGAAAAACTATACCGCGCATTTCTGGACCCGGATGCAATTTGCAAATGGATGCCTCCATATGGATTTACATGCAAAGTACATCAATTAGAAGCAGCAGTAGGGGGAACATATAAAATGTCCTTCACTAATTTTACTACTGGCAAAAGCCATTCTTTTGGTGGAAAATATATCGAGCTAGTTCCAAACCAATTAATTGTAAACACAGATCAGTTCGATGATCCTTTACTGCCCGGCACAATGAAAACAAAAGTGGAATTAAAAGAAGTATCGTGCGGAACTGAATTAACAATTACACAAGAGGGAATACCAGAGGTAATTCCTCCTGAATTATGCTATATAGGATGGCAGGAATCTATTGACCTATTATTAAAACTGGTTGAGCCAATAATACCAGATTAACGAAAGTTTCATTAAAAATTTTCAAATGAAAGAGCAATTTATAACTTGCTTCAAAGTCTATTTGAAGCAAGTAGTTCTTAGGTTTTTGTAAATAATGTAATTTCTTGTCCTACTGTGAACTAATAAGCATATGCTTGTTTACCTCAAAAAATACACCTCATCAAAATGTTGCCAACTTAAAATCAATTAGTTGACCTATTCTTTTCAATCATTTTTTTATATTGAAAATCTTAGCTGGAACCTAATATTCAAATTTGAAGCCAGCTGAAATTTTGAGCATATATATAAATATAAATTGTTTTTGGGGAAATTATTTCATAGAATAAAAAGCAAATTACCTGCAATTTATAAGAAGCCTATAATGAAAAAATATGTCAAAATTATTATGCTTATTACAATTTGTGTTGTTTGGCTCTTTCCCATATATGCACAAGAAATTCAAAAAGATAGTTTATACCTTGGGCAAACTCCTCCCCAAAACACGCCGCAAATATTCAAGCTTTCTATAGCTTCAAAATCTTTTGCCGCAGAAAGAATTGCAATTTCTAAAGATGGTAAAACTATTTATTATCAGGAATTGGATGGATACTCTGAAATGGATGGTAAGCCCCATACACAAAGAGTTAAATACATGAACTTTTTGAATGAAAAATGGACCGGTCCTTTTATTCTGTTTGAAGGATTTGGAGCACCCTGCTTATCGATAACCGGCGATACCATGTATGTGCAAAAAGGAATTAAAGAAGCATTTTATTCTGTAAAAGAGAGCCAAGGTTGGAGTGCACCAAAAAGATTTTTAACAAAATTACAGATTAGCCATTATTTACAAATTACAAATGGTGGTAATTATTATATATCATCAAACGCCCCAAATAGTGTTGGTGAAATTGATAGATGCAAATTAATTGTGAATGGAGCTGATACTTTAACAACAAGTTTAGGTGCACCAATTAACACTCTAAAAAATGATCTGGATTATTTTATTGCAAGGGATGAATCTTTTATGATTGTTACTACAAGAAACGGATTATGCATCAGTTACAATAAAAAAGAGAAGGGCTGGACCGAGCCAAAAAATTTAGGAAAAGAAATAAACTTTGGGCTTGGCGCTTGGGGCCCTTATGTTACTGCAGATAATAAGTATTTATTCTATACAACAGGAACAAAACCAGATTACTCGGATACATATATATATTGGGTAAGTGTTGGCGATATAATTAATAAGCCAGAATAAAACAATCATTGAATAATAATTCCATTGGATGTATAAATTCAGATGCATTTTTGCAAAACAATGTTGTTGTTGAGCTCCAATTATTTATAATTGTAATAGAAATAGAATGTTGATTTATAAAATATCTATTTCAATGGCTTAGCAAAAAATTCTCCTCTTAATTTGGGATTTTGAAATTGCAAAACATAGTTAAGTATATAAAAGTAAACACCAAGCACTATCTCGATTTATTTATAAAGATTCTTAAAAAACGATTGGGGCCCAAAACATTTCTTATCCTCGCCAGTCTTGCCGTTGGAATTCTATCCGGCTTAGCCGCAGTGCTTCTTAAAAGTTTGGTCCATTTTTTTCAGAGTGAGCCAAAAGAGTTATTCAAAGAATATGGAATTCAGTTTTTACTTCCGTTTACTCCCCTTATTGGTATTCTTCTTTCCGTTTTAATTATAGAATTATTTTTTAAAAGAGATTTTATTAGAGGGCTAAGTAACCTTATCTACCTTATTGTTCGTAAAGAATCTAACGTGCCTCGAAGTAAAATTATATCGCATATGCTAACAAGCGGTGCTACTGTTGGTTTAGGTGGCTCGGCAGGTCTGGAAGCGCCAATAGTTTTAATTGGTTCATCAATTGGATCCAATGTTGCAAAGGATTTGAAGATGAATTATCAAACAAGAACTCTTTTGCTGGCATGCGGATCTGCCGCAGGAATATCTGCAATATTCGGCAGTCCTATAGCCGGAGTTATTTTTGCAATCGAAGTTCTATTGCCCGAAATTACAATAGGCTCTTTTATTTCATTGCTAATTGCGTCGGCTTCATCTGCGGTACTTTCAAAATTTCTTTACAGCGGTCAGCTTTTTTATCTTGTTACAGAAGGATGGCAAATTTATGCAATTCCTTATTATGTCATTCTGGGAGTTCTATGCGGGTTCATTTCTCTTTATATGATAAAAACAACATTCTTTTTGGAAGATTTTCTGGAAAGATTCAAAAGCATTTACATTAAGGCAATTGTAGGGGGCTTTTTATTGTGTATTCTAATATTCTTATTCCCACCACTTTACGGAGAAGGATATTCTATAATAATTACGCTATTAAAAGGAGATTACTCCTCTATTCTTAACGATAGTATCTTTGGCTTCTTTCCAAATCATAATCTCTCTTTGCTATTATTTCTTTTGATGATAATTCTTTTTAAGGTGATTGCAACATCAATCACAATTGGTTCGGGAGGCAACGGTGGAATAATAGCTCCCTCTTTATTCACAGGTGCAATAACCGGATTCTTTTTGGCAAAACTTTTAAGCTACTTAGGAATTGTTGAGCTGAATTATGTAAATTTTTTGGTGGTAGGAATGGCCGGTATTTTAAGTGGAGTATTGCACGCTCCTTTAACCGGAATATTTTTAATTGCAGAAGTTACCGGCGGATATACTTTAATTGTGCCGCTAATGATTGTTACAGCATTATCATTCTTTATCTCAAAGTATTTTCAGCCGGATTCAATCTATACAATTGCTCTAACTAAAAGGGGAATTCAATTCCGCTCAGAAAAGGAAAAATATTTTGTTAGGCATACCAGCGTTATTGAATTAGTAGAAAAAGAATTTGAGTGTATTAGTCCAAACTTATCTTTACGCGAATTAGCCCGAAAAATTCCAATCACAAAAAGAAATTTATTCCCTGTTGTTGATAGCAAACATCATTTGGTTGGAATTGTAACTTTGGATGATATTCGAGAAGTAATGCTTAATTCCGAAGTCTATGATATAATTCTTGTTAGTGAAGTTATGAACACTAATTTTTATTCCATAGATGTTAATACAGATCTAAACAAGGTGATGGAAATTTTTGAGAAAGAGAAAATTTGGAATTTAGCGGTTACAATGGATGGAAAATATTTAGGTTTTATTTCCAAGTCGAATATATTTAATAAGTTTATTTCTGTTTGGGCAGCCGAGCACCGGGAAGAAATTTAATCATCCCAATACTATAACCCAATTTATTTGAGAGCCCTTTAGCTCAGTTTGCAATTCTATTTTCTATGGTTGTTTTGGCATATTCATTTAACATTTTTATAATAGCCTCTCCTGCTATAATTTTAGAATTACTAATTCCTTTGTTTGCCAAATTGTACCTAACAATCTAAGTTGCATAGCAAATTTTTTTAACAAATATGGTCGTATATGAGAACTGTAGTTTCACTGCCCGGAGATGGAATAGGAAAAGTTGTTTTAGCCGAATCAATTAGATTACTCGAAGCTGCAGGTTTCAAGGCTAATTATGTTCATGGAGATATTGGCTGGGAATTTTGGTGCAAAGAGGGGAATGCTCTTCCGCAGCGTACTATAGATTTAATTGCAGAGCATAAGATTGCCCTTTTTGGTACAATCACTTCAAAGGCAAAAGATGCCGCAGATAAAGAATTAGCTCCCGAATTACATGGAAAGGGATTTGTATATTTTTCTCCAATAGTAAGCTTGCGTCAAATATTTAATTTGGATATTTGTATTCGCCCATGTGTTTCCATAAAGGGAAATCCTCTTAATTTTATTAGGCGAAGTGCCGATGGCGGATTTGAAGAACCAATGGTCAACACTGTAATTTTTCGTCAGAATACCGAAGGACTTTATGCAGGTGTTGAATGGACTAATCCTCCAAAGCAAGTTCGCGATGCTTTAGAAACTCACTCGAAAATGAAATTTTTCAAAGATACTCCCAGCCAAGAGATGGCGGTTTCAACTCGTATTGTTACTAAAAAAGCAAGCCAAAGAATTATTCGTGCTGCTTTTGAATACGCAAAGAAATTTGGTTATACAAATCTTACTCTTTGCGAAAAGCCAAATGTGCTTAGAGAAACAAGCGGTATGATGTTTAATATTGCAAAAGAAATTGCAAAGGATTATCCAAACATTTCTTTATGGGATACCAACATAGATGCACAGATGATGTGGCTTACTAAAAATCCGGAAGATTATGGTGTTATTGTTGCCGAAAATATGTTTGGAGATATAATTAGCGATGGCTTTGCCGGTTTGATTGGTGGACTTGGATTTGCTTGCAGCGCAAACATTGGAGAAGAGGTTGCGGTATTCGAGCCAACACACGGCTCTGCTCCTAAATACGAAAAGCTGGATCCCTCTATAGTTAATCCTATTGCAATGTTTATGAGCGCCTGTATGATGCTGGATCATATTGATGAAAAAGAAATGGCATCAAAAATTCGAAAAGCTATTGCATTGGTTGTTCAAGAGGGTAAAGTTCGAACATACGATATGCTTAAATTGCGCGGCGGTGCAGATGTATTTTCAAAAGGTGCTGCAACAACCCAGCAAATGACAGACGCAGTAATTTCTAAACTTTGAAAGAAAAATCTATGAACCAAACTTTGATTGAAAAGATTGCTCAAAAATTTGCAGTTGGTTTGCAGCCTGGTCATACTGTTCAAGCGGGAGATTACTTGTCAATTCACCCAATACATGTAATGACTCACGACAATACAGGTGCGGTAATTCCAAAATTCAAAAGTATAGGTGCAACTAAATTTGCATACCCACGCCAAGTTATTAATGCACTCGATCACGATATTCAAAACAAAGATGAAAAGAATCTTCTGAAGTATAAAAAAATAGAAGACTTTGCTAAAACTATGGGTGCGGATTTCTATCCTGCAGGAAGAGGTATTGGTCATCAAATAATGATTGAAGAAGGATATGCTTGGCCCGGTACAATGGCCGTTGCCTCAGACAGCCATTCCAATATGTATGGCGGTATTGGTGCTTTAGGTTCACCAATTGTTCGTACAGATGCCGCAGCAATTTGGGCAACTGGAAGAACATGGTGGCAAGTTCCTCAAATAGCAAAAGTGGAATTAAAAGGAAAGCTGATGCCTGGTGTTGATGGAAAGGATGTTATTATTGCCCTCTGCGGGTTCTTTAATAAAGATGAGGTTCTTAATTGTGCAATTGAGTTTACCGGCGAAGGGATAAAATATTTAAGCATAGATCAGCGTTTAACAATTGCAAACATGACAACCGAATGGGGCGCCCTTTCCGGAATATTTCCAATTGATGAAGTTACTATTACCTGGTTAAAAAACAGAGCAAAAGTTATTGCATCCAGAGGATTGGAAGGAGTTGCAAGCGATGTTGATGGCAATGGAATTCATCCAAGAGTAAACGAAAAACGTATTGCACAGCTTGAAGCAGATTTTCAAAATTTAAAAGCGGATGCCGGTGCATTCTATGCAAAAGAAATTACAATTGATCTTTCTACAATTGAACCTCACGTTTCCGGTCCAAACTCTGTAAAGACAATGACCGCAGTTTCCGAAATCAAGGAAAAGAAAATAAAAATTCACAAGGCATATCTGCTTTCGTGTGTTAATTCCAGAGTTGAAGATTTAGCCGAAGCTGCAAAAATTATTAAAGGAAAAAAAGTTGCTGATGGAGTTCAATTCTATATTGCAGCAGCATCTAAAGAAGTTCAACAAGAAAGTGAACGACGCGGAGATTGGCAAGCATTATTAGAAGCCGGCGCTGTAGCTTTGCCTCCTAGCTGCGGACCTTGTATTGGTCTTGGTACCGGATTGTTGGAAGATAACGAAGTTGGAATTTCGGCAACCAACCGTAACTTTAAAGGGCGCATGGGTTCTCCAAATTCACTTGCTTATTTGGCATCACCTGCTGTTGTTGCTTCATCTGCAATTGCTGGTTTTATTACTTACAATTGGAATATTGAACCAAGCAAAATTATTGGCGAAATTAAAATCAATACAAAAAAGGAAGAGGTAAAATCTGCAGTAAAAATTATTGATGGTTTCAACTCTTTTGTGGAAGGTGAATTAATTTTTTGTCATCAAGACAATTTAAATACAGATGGTATTTATGCCGGCAAATACACATACAACGATGATATGACTAAGGAAGATCAGGCCAAAGTTGTAATGGAAAATTATGACCCAGAGTTTGGTAAAATTGCTAAGGAAAATGATTTGTTAGTTGGGGGATATAATTTTGGTACCGGAAGTTCCCGCGAGCAGGCGGCTACAGCTTTGAAGTATAGAGGTATCAGGTTAGTTATTGCTGGTTCTTTTAACCAAACTTTCAAACGAAACGCATTGAACAACGGTTACCTTGTTATTGAATGCCCAGGACTTGTAATCGATTTGAAAGCCAAGTATGGTAAGGATAAGCTAACAGTTAAAACCGGAACAATAGCAAAAATCGATTTTGTCAATTCTATATTATCTGCTAATGGTAAAACCTATTTAATTGATCCAGTTGGCGAAGCTGCTCAGGAATTAATTGTTGTTGGCGGACTTGAAGAGTGGGTTAAAAAGAATTTGAAGCGCTAATGTTATTCTTGCTCTTGCACTTTTTCTTTTTTGAAGATTTTAAGTAAGGGTAACAATTTGAGTTGATAGACACATCTTTAACAATTAATTAAGATGTTGATAGGATAGAAGCCAATCCAAATTACAATTCTGTTCTATATCCTTAAATTCATTATTAAAATTTCCGCTTTAATTAATTTATAAATGTCCGATAATATACTTGCCTAAGGGCCAAAATCCTTTTCGAACTAATTTATTAACTGTTTATATTGAATTAAAAATTCAGGCGATTTCTACAATGCTTTTAACCTCTTTTGAAAATGAAATGATTACCGAATCATTTGCAGTAAGTAATAAATTTTCATTAATCAAAAGAAGAAGCAATAATAATATTGCATCATTTTTTATCCTCCTTATCCTTACAATTTCTCCATCACATTTTGCCCAATCTTCATCAAATAGTTTTTCTTTTAGCAAAATTCAAAGAACAGTAGATCTTTACGAAGGTGAGCTGGGAGGTATATCTAATTTTACTTCCTATAATACAGAGCAGGGATTAGCGTTAAGTTCAATTGCATCAAGTTTTGTGGACCACTTTGGAAATATTTGGTTTGGTACCTATGGCGCGGGCGTAACTAGATACGATGGCAAATCGTTTACAACTTTTACTTCATCTAACGGTTTAGCCGGCAATGTTATACTAAGCATATACGAGGATAAAAAAGGAAATTTATGGTTCGGTACTAACAGAACTGGCCTTAGCAAATATGATGGAAGAAAATTTGTTACATATACAACAGCAGATGGTCTAGCCAACAATTCAATTCTTAGCATTTGCGAAGATAAATTAGGGAATATTTGGTTTGGTACATACGGTGGCGGCGTAAGTAAATTTGATGGTAAGAAATTTTTTACTTTTAATTCCTTAAATGGACTTGCAGGAGATGATGTTAGAGCAATTTGTGAAGATAGTAAAGGAAATTTATGGTTCGGTACTATTCGAAAAGGGGTTAGCCGTTATGATGGTAAAAAATTTACATCTCTAACAACCGATAATGGGCTGACCAACAATAGTGTATTTAATATTATTGAAGATGGCAAAGGAAATTTATGGCTCGGCACTATGGGAGGAGGCATTAGCTGCTTTGATGGAAAGTCTTTTATCAACTACTCTTTTAGCAACGGAATTGAAAGTAATAATATTTGGAGTTCATTTAAAGACAGCAAAGGCACTTTATGGTTCGGCACAAGAGGTAGTGGAGTAATAAGATTTGACGGAAAAAAGTTTACAAATTTTAATTCATCGAACGGACTTCCAAATAATTTTATTTACAGTATTGTTCAGGATAAGGATAATTATATTTGGTTCGGAACTTACGGAAGCGGCATTTGCCGTTACGAGGGGAACTCGGTTACCTCATTTACAACTAACCAAACATTAGCCTCGAATATTGTTTTCAGCATCCTTCAAGATAAAGCGGGCAATTATTGGTTTGGCACTTATGGAGGTGGGGTTAGTAAGCTAAACTACAGCCAGCTGCAAAACAAAAAGGGAATTAAATTTGAAACATATAATACATCAAACGGATTTATATATAACGATGTAAAAAGTATTTACCAAGACTCTAAAGGTAATATTTGGTTTGGTACAATTGGGGGAGGCGTTGCTAAACTAAACGCCGGTAAAGGAAATAATTTTTCTAAGTATACAACTGCTCAGGGTCTAGCAAATAATAAAGTTAATTGTATTCATCAAGATAGAAGAGGCAACTATTGGTTTGGAACAGCTGGAGGGGGAATAAGTAAATATGATGGTAAAGAGTTCATAAATTATTCCACCGCTCAAGGGCTAGTTAATAATATTGTGCTGTGCATGCTCGAAGATAATAAAGGAAATTTATGGTTCGGTACTTCCAGTGGTGTAAGCAGATATGATGGAAATAGTTTTAAATCCTTTACTTCAAAAAATGGATTGGCCAGCAATAATGTATTCAGCTGCATGCAAGACATGGAAGGGAATTTATGGTTTGGAACCGATGGAGGTGGAATAAGCCGTTACGATGGAAAGACCTTTACAAATTTTACAACATATGACGGGCTAAGCGATAACACCATTGGACAAATTATTCAGGATACAAATGGAAGAATTTTCTTTGGCACCAATTCTGGATTGACAGTTCTACTTGGCTGGAATAAAGATAAACCGATATTCGAGATATTTAACAAACGCACCGGATTTAATATTAAAGATGTGAATGCCGGTCAGCGAGGAATTCTAGTTGACAAGGATGGAATTATTTGGATTGGTACCGGCGACGATAAAACTGCATTAGTCCGTTTTAATTACAACGAAGTCACTAAAAACAATACTCCTCCAAGAGTAATTATTCAGAATATAGAAATAAACGAAGAAAGAATAGGATGGTATAATTTATTGGATCCTCACATGGAAAAGGATTCCACAACACTTTTTCAGCAGGAATATGCAGCCTTTAATAGAACACTTAAACCTGCTATGAGAAATGATCTCTATTCTCATTTTGGAAATATTCAGTTTGATGGCATCTCTCCGTTTTATCCTATTCCACAAAATTTAGTTTTACCATACGAACACAATCATATTACACTTGAATTTACGGCTATAGCTCCATCCAATTCTTCAGCTATTAACTATCAGTATCTGCTGGAAGGTTATAATAAAGAGTGGAGTCCTTTAACTAATAAAACAAACGCTGTGTTTGGCAATATAAGCGAGGGGAGTTATACCTTCTATCTTAAAGCGCAAAATGCAAATGGTGTTTGGAGTGAGCCTGTTACTTATTCTTTTACAGTACTGCCTCCCTGGTATAGATCGTATTGGGCATATTCTATTTATTTTTTAATTCTGCTATTTGTGGTTTGGGGAGTTAATTATATTAACTCGCGCCGTCTTAAAATTGCAAACATAAGGTTAGAAAAACTTATTGAAGAGCGTACTTCCGAAATTGCAAAGAAGAATAAGGAACTTGAGGAACAGACAAAAGAAATTGAAAAGCAAAGAGTTGTACTGGAAGAAGTTAATGCGTCCAAAGATAAATTCTTTTCCATAATTGCTCACGATTTGCGAAGTCCTTTTAGCGGTTTTCTAAATCTTACCGAAATGATGGCTGGTAATAGCGAAGAGTTTACAATTTCTGAATTTTCAAACATTAGCCGGTCAATAAATAAATCTGCCGATAATTTGTATAAACTGTTAAACAATTTGCTTGAGTGGGCAATGGTTCAGCAGGGAAATTTAAGTTACGAATTGACATATCAAAATTTGTTTGTAATGGTTTATCAAAGCATAAGTACATTGGCAGAGCAAGCCGAACAAAAAGGAATTTCTATTATTAACCAAGTAGATGAAAATTTGAATGTTTTTGCTGATGAAAAACTGGTTAATACAATCATGAGAAATTTATTATCGAACGCGCTTAAGTTTACTCCTAAGAATGGAAAAGTTACAATTAGCTCAAGACTATTGGATAACGATATGATTGAAATTGCAGTTAAAGATACCGGTATTGGTATGGATAAAGAGCATGTAAATATGCTTTTTAAAATTGATGAAAAAGTTGGTAGAAGCGGAACCGATAACGAACCAAGTACCGGTTTGGGATTAATTCTGTGCAAAGAGTTTGTAGAAAAACTGAATGGGAAAATATATTTGGATAGCAATGTTAATGAAGGATCAACATTCTATTTTACTCTTCAAGCAAATGAACCCTCTAAATAATTTGAAATTCCTATTTAAGTAAGAAAAATTTATAAATCGCAAAACTACTGTTACTTAATTTTTCTGCGGTTTTCAATTGAATTCTTCCATGTCTTCTCATTATAGTGAACTCATCCTTCATAAATCTTTTTATCCCAAGTGATAGAAAGAGTATTTGAATCACACCTTCCTGCTTTTAATCATGCTAAAACATTGTTTTAGAAAATATTAATGGAAATTCATATTTATTCTTAAGATTTTGCAAGCAATCAAATTGTTAATAATGGAAAAATTATGTTCAACAGAAGATCATTTCTTAAAACATCATTCCTAGCCGCTGCAGCTGTTGCTTCACCCATTAGAATTAAAGCCGATGATACAAGTAAAATTTCGGATGAGGATAAGAATAGTAATAATGGATTAGAAATAATTACAGCCAAAGGAAAAGTTTCTTCCCATGGTAATCCAATTAAAGGAGTAGTAATTACAGATGGAGTTAATTGTACGGTTACCAATAGTAATGGTGAATTCAAACTGGTAACAGAAAAAAAATGCAAATTTATTTACATCTCTGTTCCATCGGGATACAAGATTCCCGTGAATTCAGATTATACACCTTTCTATTTTTATTCTACAGAAATTGCTGCTGGAAATAAGTATTTAAATTTTGAATTGGAGCCGGACCCAAATGATTTGAAACATAACTTTCTTCTATTAGCCGATCCTCAAATTTTAGATGAGAGCGATTTGAAAAGATTTGCCGATGAAACAATTGTTGATATTAATGGATTAATTGCAAATGAAAAACTGGGAAATGTTTTTTCGGTTGCTTGCGGCGATATTGTATATGATAAGCCGAACATATATGAAAGCTATAAATTGAATATGAGTCGTTTAAAGATTCCCAATTTTTCGGTTTTAGGAAATCACGATGTAGATAGAAGCTCCAAAACGGATGACAATTCAACCGAAACATTTTGGAAACAATTTGGGCCCAGCTATTATTCCTTTAATAAGGGTCAAATTCATTATGTTGTTCTGGATGATGTTTTTTGGTATGGAGCAACCTATATGGGCTACATTAACCAAAAGCAGTTGGATTGGCTGGCAAACGACCTTAGCTTTATTCCAAAAGGAAAAACAGTTGTACTGTTTATGCACATTCCTCCTTATAACAGCGCATTTAAAAGAATAGGAAACAAACAGCCAGAGATTCGAGAAGTTATTACAAACCGAGAAGCCTTATATAATATTTTGGATGGATATAAATCCTATTTTATTACCGGGCATATGCACGAAAGCGAATTTATTAAGGATGGAAATTCCGAAATTCATGTTTGCGGTGCAGTGTGCGGAGCTTGGTGGACAGATAATTTATGCGGAGACGGTACTCCAAATGGTTACATGCTTTACTCGGTAGATGGGAATGATCTAACTTGGCAATATAAATCCACCGGCAAACCGTTCGATCATCAAATTAGAATTTTCGATGAAGTTAAAACAGTGAAAAAAAGAATTCTGGCAAATGTATGGGGAGCCAATTCCAATTGGAAGATAAATATTTATTCTAATGAAAAATTGCTCGGTCAAATGAATCCAATAATGGATAAGGATCCAAAAGCATCTGCCATTTTAGATGGACCCGATTTACCCAAAAAACATAAATGGGCCGAGTCCTACAACAATTATCATATGTTCGAGTTTAAGAGTGATGTTGAATTGAAAAATGTGGTTGTTGAAGCAGTTTGCGATCAGGGTAAAGTGTTTAGGGAAACATTGTAAATTTGTGATGGCCTATTACTGTTGTAAAGGAATTACTGCGTGTATGTAAAGTTGTCTATGATGTTTCTATTAATTCTAAAGCTATATAATAAGCAAGTTATTAAATGATTACTCCCGTAAAAAAAATAGTATTGTTCATTCTGGTTATTACTATTCTGCCAATAATAATCTTCAGCTATATACAGCTATCCGGCTTAAATGAGAATGAAAGGGTACTAAACGAAATTTATACAAATCAGCTAGAGTCAATTCTCTTCTCGGTAAATCAATATAGCGAGGATATTGTAAAAAGCTGGGTTAGTAAAGTTGAAGCGGTTGATCTAAACTTAATTCCAAACCAAAATGAAAAAGAATACAATTTTAGTAAAGTATTCTATAGCGGTAGTGGACTAAATTATATAATAATTGCAGACAGCTTGTTTAGGAGCATTAATCAATTCAAGCGAAATAAAACATTGCCTGATATTGTGAAGGACAACAAGATTTCAAATAGTTCATTTGATTATCTATTGCCCATAATTAGCCGGCTGCTTAATTACCAAAAGAATAATTATCAAAAAGTAGAGCCAATACTAGCAGATGGTAATTTGCAAGTTCAGTTAGTCATGGTTGTTTTAGATAAGGGGATGATATGCATTCTTGGTTTTAATAAAAATGAATTTGTTAATCAAAGTCTACGCTCCAAAATGCAAGGTGCATCTAGTAATAAGTTTATTATTTCGGTAGTGGATGAATTAAAAGATAGTATTATTTACTCTTCGGAGAATATCAATCTAAAGACTTTTACTCAAAGTAAAAGTTTGTGGATTATTCCCACATATAAACTTTCTATTACCTTAAAAGGGGGAACAATAGAAAGCTTGGTTAAAGAAAGAGGAAAAACAAGCATTTATTTTCTTTTGGGATTATTGGCGGCAATGCTTTTTTTAAGCTGGTTTGCTTACCGCAATATTAAAAAAGAAATTGAGCTGGCAAAAATTAAAAGCGATTTCGTCTCGAATGTATCGCATGAATTGAGAACTCCATTATCACTAATAAATATGTTTGCCGAAACTCTTGCTTTGGGAAGAGTTAAAAGCGAAGAAAAAAAGAATGAATACTATAATATTATTCAGCAGGAAACAGAAAGACTTTCAAAAATTGTAAATAAGATTTTGAGTTTTTCTAAAATGGAAGCGGGCAAATGGAAATACTCTTTCGATAATGTTGAATTAAATTCCATTGTGGGTAAAGTATTTAACAATTACAAATTCCATTCGGAAAGCAAAGGATTCGATTTAAGATTCGAGCCATGTGAAAGTGATTTGTTTATCTACGCCGACCACGAAGCAATATCCGAAGCTTTGATTAATTTACTTGATAATGCACTAAAGTATAGCTCGAGCTATAAAAAAATTGTATTAAGAACTAAAGCTGATAATGAGTTTGCCTGTGTAGAAGTTGAAGATTTTGGAATAGGAATTTCTACTGAAGAACAGAAAAAAATATTCGACAAATTCTATAGAGTGACTCATGGGAGTATTCATAATACAAAAGGTACGGGGCTTGGACTGACACTTGTAAAACATATTGCAGATGCTCATAAAGGATTTATTAAATTAAAAAGCCAGTTAGGTATTGGATCTACCTTTTATCTTTATTTACCTGTTAATAAAAAATCTTAAGGAATTGTTATGGAACGTATTCTTATTGTTGAAGATGAACCGAATATGAGGATGGGATTAAAAGACAATCTTGAGTTTGAAGGCTACCATGTGGATGTTGCATCTGATGGAGAAGAGGGGCTTAAAAATATTCTATCTAATAATTATAATCTGGTTCTGCTTGATGTAATGATGCCTAAGCTTAGTGGGTTTGATGTTTGTAAAAGAGTTCGAGAAAAAAATAATAAAACTCCCATAATTCTTCTTACGGCCAAAGGAGAAGAAATTGATAAAGTGGTGGGATTGGAAATTGGTGCAGACGATTATGTTACAAAACCATTCAGTCTTCGAGAATTACTGGCAAGGGTAAAGGCGGTTTTACGAAGATCATCAAAAGATGAACAGCTTATTCAAGTAGTAAGAATTGGCCGAATAGAAGTAGATTTTTCTTCTTACAACGCTCTTGAAGAGGGAAGCGAAGTTTCACTTTCACATAAAGAATTTGAACTGCTCAAATATTTATACAATCATAAAAATATGACCGTTAGCCGTGACGATTTATTGAAATATGTTTGGGAAGATATTTATACAACATCAAGAACAATAGATAATTTTATTGTAAAGCTAAGGCAAAAAATTGAAACGGATCCAAATAATCCTAAAATTATTCTTACCGTTCACGGAATTGGCTACAAGCTTATTATTTGATATCGATTGATCTTATGTAATAATGTTCTCCATCTAAGCTTCATTCCTTTCGTGACAATTCATTACAACTTCTTACACTGCCTTGACAACTTATCTTTTGCGGCTTCCGACTAATTATGTAGAAAATAAATAAAATAGTTACGGAGGTGTAAGATGAAAGCATTAAATTCAATATCCGCAAAGACCAGCTTAGTAGTAATAGTTATTCTTTTATTAGCAATAAACAATTTAAGCGCGCAATCCGTTTCGGTAAAATATTCAAAAGATAATCTCAGTAAGAACGCAATAGGCAATTTAATTGTAGGTATAAATTCCCAAAACGAGGGGGTAAAAAGATGCTGCATTTATTTTGCCGGATTATACGAAATTAATGAAGCCACAGATGCTCTTGTTGATGTTTTATCCAAAGAAAAAGATCCAAAGAACCGTGTATTAATAGCTTTAGCTCTCTACAAAATTGGAAATCCAATTGGGATGGATGCAGTTTATAAAACAGCGAGTGTGGATAAAGATTCTACTGTAAGGCGCAAATGTGCAGCAATTTATAACGAGTTTGTTTCTTTACAAACAAAAATTATTGCAGCCGAATAAAAAATTTGTTGTGACATTTTTTTACAATTAATTGCTGTTAAATTACACTTAATAAATTATTTTACGCCTTGTTAATAAAGGGAACAAAATTGTTAAGATTTACATTCATCTGGCTATTCTTATCTTCGTTATTAAGTGTTAATGCACAACAATGGAGGCGTCTGCAAAGCTTGAAAGGAACTTGGCTCTTTTCTATTGGCGACAATAAAGAATGGTCCAGTGCAAATTTTAAGGATGGTAGCTGGGAAAAAATTAAAGTTCCCTCTTCTTGGGAAGACCAAGGATTTAACGGCTATAATGGTTATGCATGGTACAGAAAGCATTTTAAAATTGATAAAGGAATAATGGGAAAGGCCATTTATTTAAGACTGGGAAGAGTGGATGATGTTGATGAAGTTTATATAAATGGTTTTTTAATTGGAACCTCGGGTAATTTCCCTCCTGATTATGAATCTTCATACTACGCTTGGAGAGAATACTACATACCTCAGAATTATTTGAACTACGATAAAGAAAATATTATTGCTGTTAGAGTTTACGATGCAGAACTTGAAGGAGGAATTCTTGAAGGGGAAGTTGCGCTGTTTGAAGACAGAAGCACAATTATTCTGGACTACGATTTAACTGGGGAATGGAAATTTAATACCGGAGACAATCTTGAATGGAAGGAAAGTAATTTTGATGATAAGGATTGGGAAAAAATGCTTGTGCCCGGGAACTGGGAATTACTTGGTTACAAAGATTACGATGGTTTTGGATGGTACCGAAAAACTTTTAACTTCCCTACCGAACTAGCAAAAGAAAAATTGGTCTTATACTTGGGCAAAATTGACGACTATGATATGGTTTATCTTAATGGAAAATTAATTGGCTCCACCGGCAATATTAGCAACGGTGAAGCTGATTTCGAATTGGATAAATTTTATCAGCAGTCAAGAGGATATTACATTCCGGCTGGATTGTTAAAACCCAATGGCAACAACACAATTGCCGTTAGAGTTTACGATGGCTTCAAAGATGGAGGTATTTACAAAGGTCCTGTTGGTTTAATTACTCAAAGCAAATACAAAAATTATTGGCGCAGTGTTTCATCCAAACAGAAAAAAAGCTTGTGGGATCTCATTTTTAATTGATGCAGTCTTACACAAAAGTCATTATCATGGCTAATTCCAATTAATAGTTCCTCTTTTAATTTCACTTTTATCCTAATCTTTGTCATATTTCACACACAAATTCGCAACAATTAAAATCTGGAACATGAAAAAAATTCTTATAGATAATAAAATACCATTTATTAAAGGAGCGCTGGAGCCATTTGCCCAAGTTGAATATATTGCGCCAAGTGAGTTCTCCAATCAAATTGTAAAAGATGCCGACGCGTTAATTATACGCACAAGAACAAAATGCAACCAACAGCTTCTAAAGGATAGTTCGGTTAAAATTATTGCTACAGCTACAATTGGATTCGACCATATAGACATAAGTTATTGCGATGCTAATAATATAAAATGGGTTAACGCACCCGGCTGCAATTCCTCTTCGGTGCAGCAATATATAGCTTCGGTACTTTTAGCACTGGCCGCTCAAAAAAATATTGAGCTGAATGAAAAAACTATTGGTATTGTTGGCGTTGGAAATGTGGGAAGTAAAATTAAATTGTTATGCCAGTCTTTGGGGATGAAGGTTATTTTAAACGACCCACCTCGTCAAAGAAGGGAATTAAGAGACGAATTTGTGAATATGGATATTTTAATAAAAGAGAGTGACATTATCACTTTCCATGTGCCTTTAAATGTTGATGGTGCTGATAAAACTTTGCATCTAGCAGACGAATCTTTCTTCGAAAAATTAGATGGCTCTAAAATTGTAATTAATTCTTCCCGCGGCGAGGTTGTAAAAACTTCTGCGCTTAAAAATGCAATTAAAAATGGAAAAGTTGAAGCATGCGTTTTAGATGTATGGGAGAATGAACCTGAAATAGATTTGGAATTGCTCAATTTAGTTGATATTGCTACTCCTCATATTGCCGGCTATTCAGTAGAAGGAAAAGCAAACGGAACAGCCGTTTGTGTTAATGAAGTTAGCTCGTTTTTAAATTTAGAAGTTCCCTCAAACTGGTATCCCAAAGATCTTCCCTCTCCAAGCAATCTGTTAAATGTAAATTCCATTTCCAAATCCAATCAAGAAGTGATTACGGATTTGGTCTTATCTGTTTACAATGTGTTAAACGACTATAATCTTCTTCTTTCTTCGCCGGATACTTTTGAAAAACAGAGAGGACTTTACCCCCCAAGAAGGGAATTCACATATTATAGTGTTGAAGGTGTTTTAGATGAGGAGCTAAAGTTAAAACTGCAAAAAATTGGTTTTGCCGTTCCTCTCTAATTTCAACAATAATTTTAAGAATAATTAGCTCAATCTAAGCAGATGTGCCTCTCATTGTTTATTTTTCGACCCATTAAAAAGTTTTACTTCCTTTACGGCAATTAAATTCTATCTTAATCTGCAAAAACATTTTGGAGTATAAATTGGATATAAAGAAACTAGCGGCAAACACAATAAGAATAATTTCGGCAGAAGGTGTTCAAAAGGCTAATTCCGGTCATCCGGGAATGCCGATGGGAATGGCAGATGTTGCGGCAATTTTATGGAGCGAATTTTTAAATCATAATCCCAATGAACCTAACTGGGTTAACCGAGATCGTTTTGTTCTTTCGGCTGGACATGGTTCAATGCTGCTTTACACAATGCTTCATTTAAGCGGTTACAAAGTTACATTAGATGATCTAAAATCCTTTAGACAATGGAATAGTAAAACTGCTGGTCATCCCGAATATGGAATGTTACCTGGCATTGAAACTACTACCGGACCATTAGGGCAAGGATTTGCAAACGGAATTGGAATGGCCATAGCCGCTAAAATGACCTATGCCCGATTTAGCGACGAAAAAAATAAATTGTTCGGAAGTAATTTTATTTATGCAATTGTTAGCGACGGAGATTTGATGGAGGGAATTTCTCACGAAGCCGCATCAATTGCCGGACATCTAAAACTTAGCAATCTAATTTATTTCTATGATGATAACCAAATTACAATTGAAGGCAGCACAAATATTACGTTCACCGAAGACACTCAAAAAAGATTTGAAGCTTACGGATGGCATGTTCAAACTATTGATGCTTACGATCATGATGCAATTAGAAAAGCTGTTGTTGCCGCAAAGGCCGAAACTGAAAAGCCTTCTATTATAATTACAAAATCTCATATTGGATTTGGCAGCCCTAATAAAGCAGATACTTCCGAAGTTCATGGCTCACCGTTAGGTACCGATGAAATGATACTTACAAAACAAAAGCTGAATTGGCCTACAGATAAAGATTTTTATATACCTAATGAAGTTGCCGAATTATTTGAAAGCCGCAAAAGAGAATTGGTTAAAAACTACGAAGCTTGGCAAGTTGATTTTAATTCGTGGAAAAATAATAATCCCGAAAAGGCGGAATTATTTAGTAAATATATTAATCAAGAGTTGCCCGAAAATTTGGAAGAGGAATTATTAAAGGCTGTTCCACAGGAAGCAAATGCAACACGTTCTCTATCCGGTAAAGTAATTCAAAAGATTGCTCAGTTAGTACCAAACTTTGTAGGAGGCTCTGCGGATTTATCCCCTTCAACATCAACCCACATGAAAGGATTCGATTCTATTGCACCGGGCAAATTTGATGGAAAGAATTTTCACTTTGGAATTCGTGAACATGCTATGGGCTCATTGCTTAACGGCATTATTCTATATGGCGGATTCAAAGCTTTTGGCGCTACATTTTTTGTATTTACAGATTATATGCGTCCTGCAATTCGTTTAGCAGCTTTAATGGAAATTCCGGCAATCTATGTATTTACTCACGATAGCATTTTTGTTGGTGAAGATGGACCTACTCATCAGCCAATTGAACATCTTTCTGTATTAAGAGCAATTCCTCATAGCATTGTTATTCGTCCGGCAGATGCAATTGAAACCGCAATGGCTTGGGCATTTGCTCTTAGAAGCAAAAAGAATCCTGTCTCTCTAATTCTAACTCGTCAAAAAATTGATTTGGTAGAAAAGGATAAAGACTTTGTTCCGGCAGATGTTCTTAAAGGCGCTTATGTTGTATCGAAAGAAAAAGATTCAAAAATAGATTTTATAATCGCAGCAAGCGGCAGTGAACTTCCGGTTGCTGCAGGTGCAAAAAAGATTTTGGAAAATGATTATTCAATTCGTCTTGTATCAATTCCTTCTAAAGAAATTTTTGAATCGCAGAGCAAAGAAGACCGCTTAAAAGTATTTCCGGCAGATGTTCCTGTTGTTATTGTAGAAGCCGCATTGATGAATGGGTGGGGAGATTTATTCCGCCAAAAATTATTACCAATTGGAATGAATAGATTTGGAGCTTCGGCACCATATCAAACATTGGCTAAGGAATTTGGTTTTACAGCCGAAAGTGTAGCAGTAAAAATTAAGGAATGGCTTAATTAGTTTTTTATATGCATGAATAAGTAAATTAGATTATAAAATAAAACGTAAATAGTAAAAGAGAGTAAATACAAATGGGAAGAATATTCGAAACCAGAAAGCATGTAATGTTTGCCCGTTACGCGCGAATGTCTAAAGCATTTAACCGGATTAGAAAAGAAATTGAAATTGCCGTTAAATCGGGCGGTGGCGATCCTAAATCTAATTCCAAGCTTAGGCTTGCAATGCAAAACGCAAAAAGCGTTAACATGCCTAAAGATAAAATAGAAACAGCAGTTAAAAGAGCTTTATCTAAAGACACTACCGGTTATCAAGAAATTATGTACGAAGGATATGGCCCTCATGGAGTTGCAGTTATTGTTGAATGTGCTACCGATAATCCAACTAGAACTGTTGCTAATGTTCGTCATCATTTTAGAAAACATGAAGGCGCTCTTGGAACTGCCAATTCAATTCTATTTATGTTCGAGCGTAAAGCATTATTTAAACTTGCTAAGGCTCAAGTTACAGATTTGGAATCTTTTGAGTTGGAGCTAATTGATTTTGGCTTGGATGAGTTTTCGTTTGATGACGAGAACATTTATATCTACACTTCATTTCAAGATTTTGGTTCTATGCAAAAAGCTCTGGAAGAAAGAAATCTTGAAATTGCCGGTACTGAATTTCAATTTATTCCAAGCAATTATAAAGAGCTTAATGCCGAGCAGCAAAAAGAAATGCAAGAACTAATTGAAGCTCTTGAAGAAGATGACGACGTTCAATCTGTTTATCATAATATGCAATAGCATAAAATTGGTGTTAAATTTTAGGGTAATAACTTTGTAAAAGGTTATTGCCTTTTTTATTTTAAAACATATAATATGTAGTAAAACAATGACCAAGACAAAGTTGGAATTATTATCCCCCGCAAAAAATTTGGAATGCGGAATTGAGGCAATTAATTGCGGTGCAGATGCGGTTTATATTGGAGCGCCAAAATTCGGAGCCCGGTCTGCCGCAGGTAATTCCATTGAAGATATAAAAGCGCTTACCGAATATGCTCACAAGTTTTGGGCAAAAGTTTATGTTGCTATAAATACAATCCTCTTTGATAATGAACTGGAAGAAGTAAAACGGTTAATTAATAGGCTGTACAATATTGGGGTTGACGCAATAATATTTCAGGATATGGCCCTTCTTGAAATGGATATTCCTCCCATTCAACTTTTTGCTTCTACCCAAACTCATAATTACGAAATAGATAGAATTAAACTTCTTGATGAACTTGGCATTAGAAGAATAATTTTAGCAAGGGAACTCTCAATCGATCAGATTAAAGAAATTAAAAATTCGGTAAATGCTGATTTAGAATTTTTTGTTCACGGAGCCTTGTGTGTTTGTTTTAGCGGCCAGTGTTACATGAGCTTCGATTTAAATGAGAGAAGCGCAAATAGAGGTGAATGTTCACAGCCATGCCGTAAACCCTATTCACTAGTAGACAGAGAGGGGAGAATAATTGTAAAAGATAAGCACCTGCTTTCACTTAAGGATTTGAATCTATCTGAATACTTAGCCGAATTAGTCGATGCCGGAATTACCTCATTTAAAATTGAGGGACGCTTAAAGGAAGTTGATTATGTAAAAAATGTAACTGCATTTTATCGAAACAGACTTGACCAAATAATTGCCGAGAAACCACAGTTTCAAAAAGCTTCTTCCGGCAATTCTATTATTCCTTTCACTCCAGATTTGGATAGAACTTTTAACCGTGAATACACAACCTATTTTATCAACGGCAAGCAGGGAAAGCAGGCTTCTCTTAACACGCCAAAGGCTAAGGGAAAATATTTAGGAAAGGTTAAAACCATTACTCAAGGCAGCTTTACAATTGCTACAGAAGAGATTATAAAAAATGGGGATGGAATTTGTTTTTTTGATGATAAGAAAAACTTAACCGGAATGAGCGTTGATAAAGTTATAGATAATAAAATATTCACTTCGGATTTAAAGTCTCTAAAAGTTGGTTCTGATATTTACCGCAATATCGATCATTCCTTTCAAAAGGAATTATTAAAGGAGTGTGTTAGAAAAATTGAAGTATCCATTTATGCTGAAATGGAAGATAACCAAATGCATTTTATTGCTATAGATATTGATGGCAATCAATCCAAATTGACTGTTGAAAATAAATTTGAAATTGCTGTTAACAAAGAAAAAGCAGAGCAAACATTATATCATCAGTTTTCCAAAACAGGTAATACAGTTTTTACGGTTAAAGAAATAAAGGTTGCCTTTGCTAATATTCCATACATCTCTGTAAAAGATTTGAATGAGATTAGAAGAAATTTACTTGATCTTTTACTGGAAAAAAGAATTAGCAATCATTCAATTGAAAAGCAGAGTAAAAACCTAAATGTAAATAAAGGGGTTGAGCCGATTCTATCATATAAAATGAACGTAGTTAATAAGTTATCCGAAAAATTATATAGAAAATTAGGTGCCGAGGTTATTGAAATTGGATTTGAAAAAAATGCTTCGGTGAAAGATAATGTATTAATGACATGCAGCTACTGCATAAAGGATGAACTTGATATGTGTCCGCTGGATACAAAGGTTAAACTTGAAGAGCCATTGTACTTAATTAGCGGCAGTAAAAAGTATCTTCTTAACTTTAATTGCGCCTATTGCAAAATGGAAATAAAGCCTGCCTAGTAAATGTGAACCTCTAATTTCTTGCTAGTATAGCTTGATGAATATCTCCGCTCAATTATAAAAATGTGGGTAAAGATTTTTGCATACTGTTTATAATGTAATTGTAATTGGAAATAATTAATTTATACATGTAAAAAAATGGCTGTGCATGAAGAGAGTTTTTAATATAGTGCTATTTTCTGTTCTGGTTTTCACAAGCTTTTTATTAAGCGGATGTGCTTCCGGAAATAATTTTCAATTCGTTTCGGAAGATTATAAGGATAAAAAGCAGTCGAATGTTACAATTATGGCTATACCATACATTGCAAAAGCATTATCGCAGGAACAAAGAACATTTTTTATAGATAAGAAAAGCAAACAGAACAGGCCCGTTTCTTCCCGAGAAATTGAGTTGATGGAAAACTATATTAAATCTTTGCTCTCCGAAAATACTTTCGCTAAAATTATTATTCCGGATCCTAACTACAACTTCTCTTCGGTGAAATTTGAATATGCAAATGTTTCGGACAACGAAAAAAATATTTTTGAAGCATTCGTTCCCAAAAATCAAATTTCCTACAACAACGAAATTCCAGATTACATTATGATTGTTGAGGATATATTTTTTATTCGTGATGTAAAGAATCAGGATGTTAGCATGGGGCGCGGATCTCAAACATCATTTAAGTTCGAGGGAGGAATTGAATATCTTTTGTGGGATAATAAAAATAATAAAGCGGCTGCATATGGAAGACTAAATAAAAAGTCGGAACTATTGGAGTTCCCCACAAAGGATCAGTATATGCAAGTCTTGGATATCTTTTTTGCCAGTATAATTGAAAAAAGCCCAATTTTTAGAAAGGAACTTAAGTTTTAATACTTTTTGCCTCAAAATTTTACTCAATTATTAACAATATCTTCCAAATACTTCAATTAGCTCATACCTTAATATAAATGGATGATGTAGATTAACTACATTTCTTGCTTCGAAACAAATTATAGAAGTTCTTGCGCCTAAAATAGCTCTATAGAAGTAAAACTAAATACAAACGAGAAATCGATTAATTCTAATCAATTGGAAGTAAATCTTAAAGGTAAGGGCTGAATTTTTATTAAATACAGCAAAAAGTTTTAGCACACTCATTCCACATACCTTAAATAGCCTGCCTAACTTATTTTCTTAAAAAAACATTAAAAAATGAAGGAACTTTTATACTATTGGAAACGACTAAAACATTATTCGTTTCCAGTGAAACTATAATTTACTATATTTGGTTATCAAAAATAAAAAGGCAATATGAGCGATTTAGAAGTAAGGCAAAGAATTCTTCTTAAAACAGAGGAAATGTTTGCAAAATTTGGTTTTGCAAGAGTAACAATGGAAGAGATTGCATCCGAATTGGCAATAAGTAAAAAAACTCTTTACAAGCATTTTTCGAATAAAGAACATTTGCTAAAAGAACTAATAGATTCTATGAAATGTGAGGTAAACGAGTTTATAGAAAAGCTGATAGAAGATAATTCAATTGAATTTATAGACAAACTAAAACAGTTTATGAATTTTATTGCTAAGCAATCCTCTAAACTAGATGGCCCTATGGTTAGGGATATGATGAGAAATCAGCCGGAGGTATGGCAGGATATTCAGCAATTTAGAAAAATTAAGGCTCACAATAATCTTTCTAGATTAATTGAACAGGGAGTTTCTAAAGGAGTTTTTCGTAAGGACCTGCATATTGAAATTGTTGTGCTTGCATATGTAGCAGCAATTCATAGCCTTGTTAACCCCGAAGTATTGGCTGAACTGCCGGTAAGTGCAGATGAGGCTTTTAGAGAAGTTGTTAAAATGCTTTTCGACGGAATATTTACAGCCGAAGGAAGAGATAAATACAGTTCAACAATTTTTAACAAAGAAATAACGGAGAATTAGTAATATGATTAAGACTAATCAAAAACTGATTATGATTGGCATTTTAATATTGTTCGGTTCAGTTTTATTTGCTCAAGAAAAACTTAGCTTAACAGTTGAACAGGCAATTGAAATTGGTTTGCAAAACAGTAAAGGGCTTCATTCCTCTTTAATGAAAGTTAAAGGAGCCGAAGCAAAAGTAAAAGAATCCAATGCATTAAGATTACCCTCCCTAAAATTAAACGCGGGTTTCAGAAGATTGAGCGAAGTTGATCCATTCAGCATTACTACTCCTTTTGGAAAATTTGATATTGCACCCGCTATTTTAGAAAATTATTCGGCAACGGTATCTTTGTTTCAGCCTTTGTTTACGGGATTTAGATTGCTTGGAAATTCCGAAATGAATGAACAGCTATCTAATGCAACAAACGAAGAATACAACAAGGATAAAAGCGAGTTAGTATATAATGTAAAAAATGCATACTGGTCCTTATTCAAAGCCTCTCAATTCAAAAAATTGATGGACGAGACTTTAGACCAAATTAAAGCTCATGTTGAAGATGCTAAGAATTTAGAAAAAGCCGGAATGATGACTAGGAATGATATTCTGAAACTTGAAGTGCAATTATCTAATGTAATGTATCAACAGATTGACGCCGAAAATGGTGTAAAACTTGCCGGCGTTGCTCTTAATAACACTCTTGGAATATCACTTAACACTCAAGTTGAAATTGCATCCTTGGTTAATTTGAACGATGTTGAAATTGATGAGCTTTCAAAACTAGTTGAAGAGGCTGTTCAAAGAAGACCTGAATTGAAAGCGGCAGATTCGAGAATTAAGGCAAGCGAAGCCGGAGTTACTATGGCTAAGTCATCTTGGTATCCACAGGTAAGTCTTGTAGCAAATTATTATTACTCCAAACCAAACCAAAGAATAATGCCTACAAAGAATGAATTTATAGATACGTGGGATGCCGGAATTAACCTAAGCTTTAATATTTGGGATTGGCTTACAACTTCACGTCAAACAGAGCAGGCGGAATCTCAATTGGCTCAGGCTGTTGATGGATTAGGAATGATGAAAGATGGAATTACTTTAGAGGTAACTCAGAATTATCTAAATCTTAGTCAGGCTAAAAGAAAAATTGAAATTGCAAGATTGACTGTTGATCAGGCAACAGAAAACATGCGAGTTACTTCGGATAAATTTAAGAATGGAATGGCATTAAGTTCCGATATTATTGATGCCGAAACAGCATTAATAAGCGCTAAAACAATCTATACTAATTCTATTGTAGATTATGAATTGGCAAAAGCAAAATTAGATAAATCAACTGGTAAATAAGTTTATAATTATTGGAGATACATTTTATGAAAAACTGGAAAGCTATACTGGGTATTGTAATTGTTCTAGGTATAATAGTTACAATGCTTGTAATTAACAAAAACAAATTATCGGCAGCAAAAAAAGGGGGAATTGCAGATAATTATTATGTAACAATAGAAAAAGTTGAAAAGAAAAATCTTAGTTCCAACTTTTCTTTAACGGGTACAATTAGCGCAAATAACGATGTAAATATTCTATCCGAAACTGCAGGAAGAGTTACCGACGTATTTGTAAAAGTAGGAGATTATAAAACCGCCGGCACCGTTCTATTTCAAGTTGATGATGAATTGAAGAAAGCAGCTTTGCTAAGTGCCGAAGCTAATTACGAAAAGGCTAAAAAAGATTTCGAAAGATTTAAAACTCTCTATCAATTAAAATCTGTTACAGACTCTCAGCTCGATCAGGTAAAAGTAGCTGCAGCAATGGCCGAAGCTCAATATATTGTTGCTAAACGTCAGCTGGAAGACACTAAAATTAAAACACCAATTTCAGGTTATGTTACTGTTCGTAATGTAGATGTTGGCTCTATGGTTCAGGGAGCTCCTCAACCTACTTTTGTTGCTAATGTTGTGGATATATCTAAACTAAAAGTTAAGATGAATGTTTCGGAAGCCGACGCATTTATTGTTAAAACGGGTGACGCAGTAAATGTAACTACAGATGTCTATCCGGGTGTTGTATTTACGGGAAGAATTGAATCCGTAAGTTCAAAGTCCGATGAAGCTCATACATTCCCGGTTGAAATTAGTATTGCAAATAAAAGCTCTCATCAGTTAAAAGCAGGAATGTTTGCCCGTGTTGAATTTAACAGCATTAAAAACCGGGACGCAATTGTTATACCTCGTCAGGCATTAGTAGGAAGCATTCGAAATCCAAAAGTGTTTGTTGTTGAAAATGATATTGCTAAAGAGAGAAGTGTAGTAATTGGAAGTTCATCCAATACATTTGTGCAAATACTAAGCGGATTGAATATTGGAGAAGTTATAGTTGTGAGCGGACAAAACAATTTAGTAGACAACCTAAAAGTTGAGATTCTTAATAAGTAAAAGGATTTGAAAATGACAATTACCGAATTATCTATAAAACGCCCATCGCTCATCATTATTATTTTTGCGGCATTGATGACTTTAGGTTTGTTCAGTTATTCAAAACTGAAATATGAATTACTTCCAAAATTTTCGCCCCCAATTTTAACTATTACTACCATTTATCCTGGCGCTTCGCCTCAGGAAGTTGAGACCGGAGTAACAAAAGTTATTGAAGACGCCGTTGCCGGTATGGATAAAGTATCTGAAGTTCGTTCTTCATCACTTGAAGGTACCAGCTTTGTAATTATAGAATTGCTTCAATCTGCTAAAACAGATATTTCTCTTCAAGATGCTCAGCGAAAGATTAACGAGATTTTAACAAAGCTTCCAACAAGTGCAAAGTCGCCTATAGTTTCCAAATTTGCTTTGGATGAAATTCCAATTTTAAGAATGGGCTTAAGTGCGGATATGGATCCACGAGAACTTTATCAGTTTGTTAAAGATAAAATTCAACCCCAACTTTCGCGCGTGCCTGGTGTTGGGCAAATTGCTTTGATTGGTGGCGAGCAAAGAGAAATTAAAGTTAATCTCGATCTGCAAAAATTGAAAGCCTACGGTCTTACAATTATGCAGGTAACACAAACAATAAAAGCATCCAATTTGGATTTCCCAACCGGACGTGTAAAAGATCAGGACGGTCAATTCATTGTTCGTGTGGCCGGCAAGTTAAGCTCTGTTGAAGAATTGAAAAATCTGCCAATTGCAGAATCGAGATCGGGCGGTGAAATTAAGCTTAGCGATATTGCCGAAGTTGAAGATGGTGTTAAGGATTACAGCAATATTACCCGTCTGAATTTTAGAAACACAATTGGTATTACAATTCAAAAACAAAGCGATGCAAATGCGGTTGAAGTTGCTGCTGTTGTTAAAAAGGAATTAAAAAAGATTGAAGAGCAGTATGCCGCATCGAATATGAAATTTGAAATTGCTGCCGATGGTTCAATCTTTACAATCGATGCTGCTAACGCTGTAAAAGAAGATTTGGCAATTGCAGTTATTTTGGTGGCTATTGTAATGCTTATGTTTTTGCATAGCATTCGAAATTCATTTATTGTTTTAATTGCAATTCCAGCATCTTTAATTTCTACATTTATTGCAATGTACGCTCTGGATTTTACATTGAATCTAATGACACTTCTAGGTCTGTCTTTGGTTGTTGGTATTCTTGTGGACGACTCGATTGTGGTACTGGAGAATATTTATCATCATCTCGAAAAAGGGGAAACAAGCAAAGTTGCAGCTTTAAAAGGAAGAAACGAAATTGGCTTTGCGGCATTGGCAATTACATTTGTGGATGTTGCCGTATTTCTTCCATTAGCTTTAATTGGAGGAATTGTTGGAAACATTATGCGCCAATTTGCAATGGTGGTTGTTATTTCAACAATGATGAGCTTGTTCGTATCATTTACCCTTACCCCACTTTTGGCTTCCCGCTTTGGTAAGGTTGAAAGATTAACAAACGCTACATTGCTTGGAAGATTTGCTCTATGGTTCGAAAAAGAATTTCATGCATTTACAAATAAATATATTTCACTTCTTAAATGGAGTTTTAAGAATAGAGGAAAGGTTGCAATTATTACTCTTACTATTTTCTTTGCTTCGTTAGGCTTAGTTCCAATGGGATTAATTGGTTTTGAATTTATGACTGAAGTTGACCGTGGAGAGTTTGCCTTAAATTTGGAATTAAAACCGGGAACATCAATAGAAGAAACGAATAAATTATCTCAGCAAGTTGAAACTATGTTGGGAAAGATTCCCGAAGTTGAAAGACTCTATTCGAATGTTGGCGCAAGCAACGAAGGCTTAATTGGTTTCTCAACATCCAACAACTCCGAAATTATGGTCACGTTAATAAACAGAAAGTTAAGAAGCCGTTCTACTCAGGAAATTAAGGATGAAATTAAGGCAAAGCTTCAAATGCTGCCGGGATTAAAAGCCCGAACAAATGAAGTGGGTATTTTTGGTGTTGCAAACGAAACTCCAATACAGTTACTAATATCGGGTGCAAATTATGCCGATGTTTTAGAAACTGCTAAGAAGGTTGCTAATATTGTTAAAACTGTTCCGGGAACCGGTGATGTTCGTCTTAGCGCCAGCGATGGAAATCCCGAAACAAGAATAACTGTAGACAGAAGAAAACTTGTTAGCTATGGATTAACACTTGCAGAAGTAGGCGGTGCTCTTCGTGTTGCTTTAACCGGAGATGATGAATCTAAACTGCGCGAAGGTGATACGGAATATGACATTCGTGTTGTGCTTGATCAGTACGATAGATCAAAAACAGGAGATCTTGGAAATATTTCTTTTGTTAATAGAAAAGGGCAGCAGATCTATCTAAAACAATTTGCAGATATTTCAAGAGCTACCGGACCAACAAAACTATCGCGTCAGGCAAGAAGTGCTTCGGTTATTATTTATTCTCTTGCCGTTGGAAGACCTAGCGGAAACATTGCTCAAGACATTGTTAAAGAATTATCAAAAGTTGAATTGCCTAAAGGAATCAATTATTCCTTCTTGGGACAGGTTAAAAACCAAAATGAATCTATGGCAGATATGATGCTTGCTTTATTTGCCGGAATTCTTTTTACATATATGATTATGGTTGCATTGTACGATTCTTTCCTTTATCCATTTATCATCCTTTTCTCAATTCCTTTGGCTATGATTGGAGCCTTGCTGGCATTGGCTCTTTCGCTAAAGTCTCTTTCCATATTTGGAATGTTGGGAATTATAATGCTGGTGGGGCTTGTAGGCAAGAACGCTATTCTTCTTGTTGATAGAACAAATTATATGCGCGCCCAAGGAGAAACTTTGATAGATGCGTTAATTGATGCAGGCAAAATGAGAATTCGTCCTATATTTATGACAACACTTACAATGATATTTGGTATGATGCCTATTGCTCTTTCGGCTTCCGAAGGAAGTGAATGGAAAAGCGGTTTAGCTTGGGCTTTAATAGGAGGATTAACCTCTTCTTTATTCTTAACACTTATTGTTGTTCCAATTGTTTATACAAAGCTCGAGGAAATTAAAGTTGGCTTTATACCTTTTGTAAAAAAGGTTACTTCAAAGTTTTCCACAAGCAAAGGTAAACTTCCTGTTGTTGAAGAAGCCTAAATTATAATAGAAATAAAGCATTGCTAAAAGCCGTAATCTTAAAAAAAAAGATTGCGGCTTTTTTTTATCTACATAGGAAATATGTGAACAATCATTTCCTAAATTCTTAAATTGCACCGGTAAATTTCTAAATATACTTATCAAAATTAATTTTGGAGTTCGATATGCCCTCAATTTCCGGCTCTAATTCTAAATCCTCCTCCTCTCAAAACAACAATTATACTTTTGCGCTAACTACATTAACAACCTTATTCTTTATGTGGGGATTTATAACCTGTCTTAACGATATTCTTGTTCCTCATTTAAAAGCTGTATTCACTTTGAACTACACTCAGGTAATGCTAATTCAATTTGCCTTTTTTACAGCCTATGCTGTTATATCAATTCCGGCCGGTGTAATTGTGGAAAAGATTGGATACAAAAATGGAATTGTAATTGGATTAATTACCGCTGGAATTGGGTGCTTAATGTTTTATCCGGCTGCTGCTTATCAATCCTATATTATGTTTTTAGTTGCTCTATTTATTTTAGCAAGCGGAATTACATTGCTGCAGGTTGCTGCTAACCCTTACGTTGCAATACTTGGAAAACCGGAAACTGCAAGCAGCCGTTTAACTTTGGCTCAGGCAGTTAATTCTCTTGGTCACACAATTGCACCTTACTTTGGATCTCTAATAATTCTTTCTGTAGCTGTTAAGACTGCCGAAGATTTTAAATCTATGGCACCTAGCGAAATTGATGCTTATAAACTTGCAGAAGCAAGCGCAGTGCAAGTGCCTTATTTAGGATTGGCCGCTGTTCTATTTGTTATTGCAGCAATTTTTGCAATCATAAAATTACCTAAAATAGAAGCTGCAGAAATTGCTTCATCAAATGGAGATGGGCAAAATTTTCATGACATGCATAACAGCGCCTGGAAATATCCTCATTTGGTTATTGGCGCGGCTGCTATATTTTTATATGTCGGAGCCGAAGTTTCAATTGGATCCTTTCTGGTTAATTATTTTGGCCAGTCTTCAATTGCTGGTTTACCCGAAGAACAAGCCGGAAAGTATGTTAGCTTTTATTGGGGCGGGGCAATGGTTGGAAGATTTTTAGGTTCTGCAATTCAAAGAAAAATTAAACCTGCTAATGTTCTTGTGTTCAATGCGTTTGTTGCAGCTGGTTTAGTATTAATTTCCATGTTCACTTCGGGTCAAATTGCAATGTGGTCAATTCTTGCAGTTGGAATTTTTAATTCGGTTATGTTCCCAACAATTTTTACACTTGCAATTGATGGTCTTGGTAAACATACAGGTCAGGCTAGTGGTATTTTATGCAGCGCTATTGTTGGAGGTGCAATTCTTCCTGTTATTCAAGGATTCTTTGCGGATAATATTGGAATACAGCTTGCGTTCTTTGTGCCTGTTATTGGTTATTTGTTTGTTGCCTTCTATGGCTTAAAGGGATATAAACCTAGGTTTAACAATTGAGTTAATTTTTATTGCCATTATTTATGAATGCAAAGGAAGAATTGGTAAATGTATTTGAAGAGCTAAAAGAAGCTTTGCTAAATTGTAATCAAAACAAGCTTAATCAATTGATTCGAGATGATTACAAAGGGTTTGGATTAAACGGCACAATTGAAAATAAACTGGATATTTTAAGTAACTTTAAGCCTGGCTGTATTCAATTATCCAAATACGATGTTGAAGAGTTGGATGTAGAAATTTTTGATACCGTAGGCATAATTACCGGAAAGGGAATTATTGAAGGAAGTTATGGCAATTATAAGTTTGCGCACAATGTATTATTCACGGATATATTTGTAATCGAGAATGAAAAGTGGAAATACTATAAATCTCAGGTAACCGAAATAGCTATTAAATGATTGCTATTTTATTTAGTGTAGATGTAAGCATTGGTTTATAAGCAAGTTTTTAAATACATTTTACTTTGCAAAATATTTTATCAAATTACATATTGTAACAGTTTTACCGGCCGCATGTAAACTAAAAATGTTAAGGAACAGCCGGCTTAGAGGAGATTATTTTAGATGACAAAAACCAAGGTTACTTTAGGGGTAGATTTAGGGGGCACAAACGCGGCCTATGGCTTTGTTGATGTTGATGGGAATTGCATTTATCAATCTTCAATTGAAACAAATTCGGCAGATGGTGCCCAAAAATTTTTTGATAGATTGTTTTTGCAGGTAAACCAAGATTTTAAAAAAATAGATAATGATTATGAATTGGTTGGAATTGGAATTGGCGCTCCCAATGCAAATTATTATAAAGGTACAATGGAATATCCCCCCAATTTACCATGGGGATATGTTAATGTTGTTGAATTAGTAAAAAGTCATTCCACCTTGCCATGTGCAATAACAAACGACGCGAATGCAGCGGCAATTGGAGAAATGATATTTGGCGCCGCAAAAGGAATGAAAAATTTTATTGTTATTACTTTAGGTACAGGATTAGGTAGTGGAATTGTTGTTAACGGAGGATTGGTTTACGGTCACGATGGCTTTGCCGGAGAGATTGGTCATACAATTGTTGATGCTAATGGAAGAGAATGCGGATGCGGACGGAAAGGCTGCCTCGAAACTTATGCTTCGGCTACCGGAATTAGAAGAACCATATTTGAATTAATTGGAAACACTAATTACCCAAGTTCATTACGCTCAAAAACTTTTGATGAGCTTACTGCAAAACAAATTGCCGACGCCGCTAATAATGGAGATGAACTGGCAATTCAAGCTTTCGATTATACGGCTAAAATTCTTGCTCTAAAATTAGCCGATTCGGTTGCACATTTAAGTCCACAAGCAATAATTCTTTTTGGAGGATTAGCGCTTTCGGGAAATTTAATTTTTATTCCTACAAAAAAATATATGGAAGAATACTTGCTGAACATTTTTAGAAATAAAGTTCAGCTAATTCCATCTGCATTGCCAGGGGCATCCGCCGCTGTACTTGGCGCCAGCGCATTAATTTGGAACGAAATAAAATAAAGGTAAAGCCGCATAGCAATGCGGCTCTACAATTATAATTACTTTGTTAAAATCATTTTTTTACTGCTGTTAAAACTGCCGGCGTTAATTGAATAGATATAAATACCGCTTGCCAGTTTACTTGCGTCAAAGCTTACACGGTAATATCCGGCTGCTTTATTTTCGTTTACAAGTTCTGCTACCTCTTTGCCAAGCATGTCGTAAACTTTTATTGTTACAAATCCCTCGGCCGGCAATTGATAATTAATTACAGTTGTTGGGTTAAATGGATTTGGATAATTTGAAACTGAATAGGAATTTGGAATTTGAAGACTTACTTGTGATATTGCAATTTGATCCGACAAAGTTAAAACATTTGTTTCTCCATATACCGAAACAAAATTAGGATCTGCATCCTCTGCCGTGTAACCTCCGCCAGCCGCCAAATGAGCCCGAACGTCGTATTGCAATAAATCCTTATCCGTTCCATAGGTTTTTGTGTATTCATAATCTGTAAAGGATTGAACACCAGCGTTTACATCGCCTAGTGATGTTAAATTTCCCCAAATCCCATTATGTTTTACTTTTCTATAAATAGTGTAGCTTGTAACCAATGGATTTGGATTATCTGTCCATGTTATTTGCAAAGGCTGCCCCACTGCCGAGGGGAATGAAATAGATTGAACAGCTTGCGGTTTGCGAGTATAAACCGGAACAATTGTAGTATGATCTGTAATTTGAATGCTGTTTGAACTAGGCACACCATTTTTTAACCAATGTGAAAATGAATAGTTCAATCCATTCTCGTAAAAATTATGCGCATATGCCTCAACATTCCTATCTTGCAAAATATTTATTGTTGAAGAACTTGAATAATAACTTCCGTTTGCAGTAAAAGGGTGCCCGCCGGTTTCGAACGCAACATTGCACAGTTTGTCAAATGTAGCAGTAGTTAAATAACTATAGTTTAGAAGTGTTACTTCTCTTGATAATGAAGTTGTTGAACTAGACCAAATTTTCCATTTTCTACCATAAGTAGCAGAATAAGGACTATCACTATCTCTACCGGTTTGATTATCAATTGCTGTTAATGTATGAGGAAAAGTTGAAGCCTCTCTTGTTACATAAGCTCCGCTAATAGGAATATTAGATATTAACTCACTGTTTATATACATACTGCCACCGGAAAAATCGTTTTGCAAAACAATAGATTTTGGATCCCAAGTACCTTGTGCGGTAATATTATATTTACCATCCGTACTTATTGAGCCGCCGTAAGTATAATAAAAAGATTCATCGGCAGAACCGGAATGCTCAATCCTAACAAACTGATTACCAATTACTACTACATAAATGTTGTGTTCGGGTATTGTACAAATTGCACGAGGATCATTTGCCGAAACATTTTCAATATTAACTATGGCATTCCAGCTTCCATCAATTAAGTCCGTTGCCGAAGATTTACCTCCACCAATAGGAATATAGTTTTTACTTTCCGTATCGTAATAATAAATTGAAATGTCTTCTGAATAGAACCCCCATTGATTTTTAATTTCAAACTGCCATTCCCATTCCATAAGAGGGGGATTTGCATAAATACTAATACTTTGTGTAAGGGCAAAGAAACATAATAGAAAAATAATTTTTACTGCATTCATAAAAACTCCTATTAAAAATAATTATATTAAAAAAGCAAATAAAAACCCCTCCATAGGTGGTTAGATGAAGAGCCTAATATTTTTATTTGCGCTTTAAGGGCGGTGCTGCTACACCGCCCTTTGTTATTTAATCGTTTGTTGTGGTTTCTTCATTCCTCCAAATTATTTACCATGAATAACTACTGTGTTATTTGGCCAACCAATAGTGTAACCCACTATAAATACTTCTTGGCCATCTGTCCAAACATCTTCTAGATTACATTTATTTAGTAGCGCTAGAAGATTGTTTAATAATTTCCAACTTGTCCCATTATAGAAATATATATATCCATTATTACCAACTGCTATTTTATAAGAATTATTTAAAACAAAAAGATTTTCTAAAGCAAAAGCCATATTTATATTAATTAACCACTCCCATATATTTCCATTTAAAACAAATGCCCCTAAGCTTCCAAATGAATAAATGTTTCCATCCAAGCCTAATCTAAAGCCATTTGTTCCCCATTTTATTGTACTTGGATTTATTTGGTACATGGTATCTACTACCGTCCAATTTTTCATAGTCCCTTTAACAAAGTAAGTTAGATACATATGATTTCGAATGTCATAAATGGCCACATTCAAATAAGTGACCCCCTCTTTTTCCACAACACCATTTATAAAGAACTCTGAGCCTTCGGGTACATTTAACTTTGGCTTATCCTTTTCCCATTTTACACCATTGTAATGTAAAACAACAGCGCTGTCGCAGCCTATCCACACTTCATTTGTTTTGCTTACAAATAAAGATATTGGGCGCAGTTTTAGGTATTGCTTATGCTCTTTCCATTTAGTTCCATCGTAACTTAAAATTAAGTCGGAGTAATTGTATAAAACATTTGGAGTACAATCTCCTATTACCCACATGTTATTAGGTGAATTGCCCATTACTTTCATAAAGGATTTATTCCGGCTATGAATTTCTCCCTGCATGGGGTTAACTTCTGTCCACTTGTTGCCGTCAAAGTAGAACATTTCTCCCCTGTTTATTTCGTTATGCCCGACTATCCAAACATCCTTAGGGGAACTTGCCCACATAGAGTTCATCATAGTTTGCATACTACCGGGATAGGAAATTGTATCAATTGTCCAGGTCATATCAAATGGGCTTTTAGGCGCCTTTTGTTCCGGAGGAGTAATTGTGTTTTCGCCGCATGTTGTAAATGCAAAGGTTACAAGAGCTATTATTATTATGCTTAGTAGTTGTTTCATTTTATTCACATATTTTTATTTTTCTTTTTGTTAATGTGGTGCTGCTACACCGCCCTTTATTATTTAATTGTTAGTTCTGTTTCCTTCATTCCTCCAAATTATTTACCATGTAGAACTACTGTATTTGTTGGCCAAGTTGAACCGGTAAAACCAATAATGAATATTTCTTGCCCATCTGTCCAAACGTCGGTTAAGTTACAGCTTTTCAATTGTGGTTGTAGAATATTTAGAATTTTCCAGGTAGATCCGTCATAAAAATTAATATATCCATAATTACCTACAGCATATTTATAACTATTATTCAGGGCAAATACTTTATCTAAAGCAAATGTCATTCCTAGGTTTATTAACCATTTCCATTCGGTACCCTCTAATACAAAAGCACCTTGAGCGCCGGTTGAGTAGATATTATTATCTAACCCTAACGACATACCGTTTGCTCCCCACTTAACATTTGTTGAATTTAGGCCAAATATCATAGAATCTCGCACAGTCCATTTACCCATGGTGCCTGTAACAAAATAATATATATCCCTCTTAATCTTTACATTGAATATGGCCACATTCAAATAAGTAACTCCCTCTTTTTCTACAATTCCATTTATAAAGAATGAAGAGCCTTCAGGTATATTTAACTTTGGTTTATCTTTTTCCCATTTTACTCCGTTATAATGTAAAACAACCGCACTGTCGCAGCCTATCCACACTTCATTTGTTTTGCTTACAAATAATGATATGGGGCGCAGCTTTAGGTTTTGCTTATGCTCTTTCCATTTAGTTCCATCGTAACTTAAAATTAAGTCGGAGTAATTGTATAAAACATTTGGAGTACAATCTCCTATTACCCACATGTTATTAGGTGAATTGCCCATTACTTTCATAAAGGATTTATTCCGGCTATGAATTTCTCCCTGCATGGGGTTAACTTCTGTCCACTTGTTGCCGTCAAAGTAGAACATTTCTCCCCTGTTTATTTCGTTATGCCCGACTATCCAAACATCCTTAGGGGAACTTGCCCACATAGAGTTCATCATAGTTTGCATACTACCGGGATAGGAAATTGTATCAATTGTCCAGGTCATATCAAATGGGCTTTTAGGCGCCTTTTGTTCCGGAGGAGTAATTGTGTTTTCGCCGCATGTTGTAAATGCAAAGGTTACAAGAGCTATTATTATTATGCTTAGTAGTTGTTTCATTTTATTCACATATTTTTATTTTTCTTTTTGTTAATGTGGTGCTGCTACACCGCTCTTTGTTATTTAATTGTTCGTCCTATTCCTTCATTCCTCCAAATTATTTACCATGAATTACAACTGTGTTGTACGGCCAACCGTTAGTAGTGTAACCTACTATGAAAACTTCTTGGCCATCCGTCCATACGTCTGTTAAATAACAATTTTTTATAAGTTGTGGCAAAGTATTCAATAACCTCCAATCTAATCCATTATAGTAGCCTATATTACCATAATCGCCAACCGCTATTTTATATGTGGTGTTTAATGAAAATATATTAGTTGTTAGAAAATTTGTTTTAAATAAGTGTTTCCATTCAACTCCTTCAAGACTGTATATTCCCCAACTACCAAATGAGTATATGTTACTATCCAAGCCCAACCTAAATCCATGAGTTCCCCATTTAATTGTACTTGGATTTTCTTGATACATGGTATCTACAACACTCCAATTATTAATGGTACCTTTAACAAAGTAAGTTAGATACCTTTTATTTCGAATATCGTAAATTGCCACATTCAAATAAGTGACCCCCTCTTTTTGCACAATTCCATTAATAAAAAAATCTGAGCCTTCGGGTACATTTAACTTTGGTTTATCTTTTTCCCATTTTACACCATCGTAATGTAAAACAACCGCGCTGTCGCAGCCTATCCACACTTCATTTGTTTTGCTTACAAATAATGATATTGGGCGCAGTTTTAAGTATTGCTTATGCTCTTTCCATTTAGTTCCATCGTAACTTAGAATCAGGTCTTTATAATTATAAAAAGCATTTGGAGAGCCATCTCCTATAGCCCAAAGGTTATTTGCCGCGGTTCCCATTATTTTGTGCAACGTTTTTGACCTATCCATAATATCTCCAACCATGGGATTCACTTCCATCCATTTATTGCCATCATAATGAAAAAGGACACCTCTGCTTGTCTCGTTATGTCCGCATATCCAAACATCGTTAGGTGAACTAGCCCACATAGACCACATCATGGTTTGCATACTACCGGGATATGTAATAGTATCAATTGTCCAAGTCATATCGAATGGGCTTTTAGGTGCTTTTTGTTCCGGAGGGATTAATGCATTTTCGCCACATGTTGTAAATGCCAAAGTAGCTAGCGCTATTATAATTATGCTTAGTAGTTGTTTCATTTTAGTAATTCCATCTTTGTTATTACCAATAGAGAATTTAAGTAAAGCACATTATGCTGCCGGGAATAAAATAAACAATTAGTTTGAACAAATGTTTAGTACAAGTACTAAAGAATTTCATTTTTTTTGCCAATTTTGCAAAAAAAGTTTAGTACTTGTACTAAGGTGCTTAAAATTTAATGTATGGTGATATGTTAAAATGCAGTTTCTTTTTTAGCATAAACGTAAACGTTGGTTTAAATAAAATAGTCCCCTATTCCATTAGAAAATTACATAAAACCAAAGCCTATTGTTTAATTGTAAGCAAGCATTTCTTTTATTTCAAATTCTCTTTTGTGTCTTGAATTGCCTATAGGGTATTGCATTTAGTATTCAAATGAAGAGCCCGCGTCTAAGTTTTTTGCCAAATATTTTCCTAATTTAGTGCCCTAAAAAGAAAAAGTTATAATAAATATCTTATGCAGCAAACAATTGCTTTCTTAAATATAATTCTGCCCTTTTTGTATCTGGCGGTATTCTCGGTTTATCTTTTTAATTTCTTTAAAGAGAATAAATTTTTTAATAATTCAAAAAGGATTATCCTTTTTATTACTCTTCTTGTTCATTTATATTATTTAGCCGTAAGAACTATAGAATACGACCATACCCCTATTACAAGCAAATTCGAAATATTTTCTCTTCTGGCATTCTCTATATGTTTTTCCTACTTTTTGTTGGAATTGCTTACAGACATTAGAGGAACCGGAGCTTTCATAATTTTATTCTCATTAATCTTCCAAATTATCTCATCTCTATTTGTGCCGGATAGTTATATAGTTCCCGAAGTATTGCGAAACCGCTTGCTGGGAATGCATGTAATTAATGCAATACTTGGATATTCGGGCTTTACAATTTCGGCTGTATATGGCATTCTTTATATGATGCTTTACAAGAATTTAAAAGCAAATAAATTTGGACTTATATTTAACCGCCTTCCAAGTTTGGAAACATTGGAAAAGCTAACCTATTATTCATCAATTATTGGATTTGTACTTTTAACTGTTGCAATAGTTATTGGAATAGTGTGGCTTCCTTCGGCTTTTCCAAACTTTAGTTATGCCGATCCCAAATTGATAGGTACTTTTTTAGTATGGCTTTTATACGGATTTGGAATTGCAAAGACTATGATGGCCGACTGGTTTGGTAAAAAAGTGGTGCGCTTTTCTTTGCTTGGATTTTTTATTGCAATTCTTTCGTTGGTTATTACAAATACTATGGCCAAAACTTTTCACTCGTTTTATTGAAAATTAGACAATGAACCTAATTGGTATATCCGTAAATCACAAAACATCTCCTTTGGAAATTCGTGAAGCGATTCATCTTTCAAGGGAGGAAATATTTGAATTTATTTCCCTGCTTAAAGAATCCTATTTGTACGAAGGAATAATAATTTCTACATGCAACAGAACAGAAATATTTGGATTTCCTTCGGGATTAAATGTTGACCCTTCTCCAATAATTGATAAGCTTGTTGAATTCAAAAAAGTAACCGGATTTAAGAATGAACATTACAGCCGCTTCTTTTCGTGCGGCGCTGTTAAACATTTATTCTCGGTTGCTTCCGGCATTGATTCATTAATTATTGGGGACAGCCAAATTCTAGGACAGGTTAAAGATTCGTTCGATATTTCGGACGATCTTAATTTTGCCGGAACAGTTTTTCGCAGAATTTTAGATACTGCAATTCGCGTTGGAAAGCGATCAATTAAAGAAACAACCATTGGCGAGGGTGCCGTAACAGTTAGTTACGCCTCGGTACAGGTTGTGGAAAAGATTTTTGCAAATCTTAGCTCTAAATCTGCTTTGGTAATTGGAGCCGGAGAAACCGGTGAACTGGCTGCAATTCATTTGCGCGATAAAGGTGTTGGTAAAATTGCAATTGCAAATAGAACAATTGCCCGTGCCGAAGAATTGGCAAAAAAAGTTACCGGAGAAATACTTCCTTTCGAGTCTTTGGAAAACCAGCTTCACAATTTTGATATTGTTATTAGCGCCACAAGCGCGCAGGGTTTTGTTGTATCGTACGATTTTGTAAAGAATGCAATTAAAAAACGTAAAGGCTCTCCTCTTGTTATGATGGATATTGCCGTTCCAAGAGATATAGATCCAAAAGTTAAAGAGCTGGATAATGTTTTTTATCACGATATGGATTCGTTGAAAGTTATTGTTGAACAGAACATGCAAAAGCGAAGAGAGCAAATTCCATTTGTGAACAAAATTATAATGGAAGAAATGATAGGCTTTTTTGGCTGGTATAATACTTTGGATGTTGTGCCAACAATAAAATCTATCCGCAACTTTTTTGAAGAGATGCGTTCCAATGAATTGGAAAAGCTAAGAAATAAAATTAGTGCCGAAGATTTTTCTAAAGTTGAAGATATGACCCGCAGATTAATTGGCCGAATTTTGCACAACCCTACGGTTAAGCTAAGAGAATATGCCGAAACCGGTTCGAACATTAAAGAGGTTATGGCCAACACAAGTATTATAAAAGAGCTTTTTAATTTGGAAGGCTTCGAAAACAACATCGATAAGAATAATACCAATCAACAAAAGGATGAAGATTGAAAAAGAATAAAATTATTATTGGATCGCGAGGAAGCCAGTTAGCACTATGGCAAGCCAACTTTATTAAAAAGGAATTGGAAAAGAAGAACCGCAATATTGCGGTTGAAATAAAAATTATAAATACAAAAGGGGATAAGATTCTAGATGTAGCTCTATCCAAGATAGGGGACAAAGGATTATTTACAAAAGAACTTGAAAACGAATTGCTTAATGGCAACATAGATATTGCGGTGCATAGCTTAAAAGATTTGCAAACAGAAATACCTGCCGGATTAAAACTTGCATGCATTACAAAACGTCATCCGGTTGAAGATATTTTAATTTCACGAAAAAAAGGTACCAAGATTAACGACTTAAAAGAGAATGCAATTGTTGCGACAGGTTCTCTTAGAAGAAGAGCACAATTGCTTCATATCCGTCCCGATATTAAAATTGAAGAATTGCGAGGTAACGTTCCAACACGTATTCAAAAGTTTACAGATTCAAACTGGGACGCAATTATTTTAGCAAGAGCAGGTGTAGAAAGATTAAAACTGAACAAGCACATTTCATCAATTATCAGCACTAAAGAAATTTTGCCTGCAGTTGGGCAAGGCGCTTTGGGAATTGAAATTTGTGAAGGGAATATTCTTGCCGAGGAAGTTTTGGCTAAACTTAATGATGAAAATACCTCCTTGGCAGTTAGAGCAGAGCGGGCACTTTTAAAAGCTTTGGAAGGAGGATGCCAGGTTCCTATTGGTGCTTATGCGCAAGTAAAGTCCAATGGATTATACTTAGATGCATGCGTTGCCTCTGTGGACGGTTCAATTTCCTATAGAGTTAAGCTTAGAGGTGCAAAATCCAATCCCGAAAAATTAGGAGTAAGCGCAGCTAAAGTTCTTATAAAAGCGGGCGCTTCAAAAATCTTAAAAGAAATCTATAAAACCAGATAGTTGTTGTGTTGGAAAAAATAGAGAGAATGCCAAGCCTATTAATTACCAAAAGTAAAACAGAGGCCCAAAAATATTTTAGCTGCTTCCAAAATTACGGTTATAGTGTAATTTATCTTCCTACCATTGCAACAGTTGAGATATTAGATAAATATGAAATTAATAGTTTACTAATGAATCTGGCAGAATTTGATTACTTGATTTTCACTTCCGGGAATGCAGTAAGGTATTTTAATTACTGGATAAAAGACAAAAAAGATCAATTGCATTCAGCAGAAATAATTGCGGTTGGTTCGGCTACAAAAAGAATTGCCGATGAATGCGGATTTACAATTACAGATTTGCCGTATGAATTTAGCTCCGATGGTTTATTAAAGTTTTTTGAGAAGAAAAATATTGAAAGGAAAAAGATTCTCATTCCGAGTTCAAAAATATCCCGCAATGAACTTGAAGTTGGATTGAAAAGTTTAGGAGCCGATGTAAAATCTGTTCCCTTTTATGATACTACAATGGTTGATGCAGATGAGTATAAATTAGAAATTAATATGGTCAAGAATAGCAAGCCACAAGTTTTTGCTTTTACTAGTCCCTCTTCTTTCGAGAACTATATTAAATTGTTCGATATAAAAAATGTGGTTTCCTATTTCGATAAGAATATTATTTGCGCAATAGGAAACACAACAGCCGGCGCAATAGAAGGATATGGTTTGAAAGCATCGGTCGTTCCAAATGAGTTTTCATTGGAAGGACTTGCGATGGAAATTAAAAAGTTTTTACAAATTTTATAAATGAGTGGAGGAAAGTTGTCTCAATTAAAAAACGATTTATTCTTAAGAGCATGCAAACGTCAAAATATAGAAAGAACACCAATTTGGATTATGCGCCAAGCGGGAAGGTACTTACCACAGTACAGAGCTGTGCGCGAAAAATCCGATTTCATAACGATGTGTAAAACTCCCGAGCTTGCCGCAGAAGTTACAATTCAGCCAATAGATTTAATTGGAGTAGATGCGGCAATTCTTTTTTCGGATATCCTTGTTATACCCGAAGCTATGGGTATGACTTTGGAAATGATTGAGAGTAAAGGACCAAAACTTTATAATCCAATCCGTTCTCAAAACGAATTCAATTTGTTAAAAGATATTTCTCCAACGGAAGATTTGCGCTATGTAATGGATGCAATTAAACTGACTAAAAAAGAATTGGATGGCCGTGTGCCCCTTATAGGATTTAGCGGCTCGCCATGGACTTTAATGACTTACATGGTTGAAGGAGGAGGATCGAAATCTTTTTCCGAAATTAAAAAGTTTATTTATACTCAGCCTAAATTGGCTCATAAATTATTAGATAAAATTTCGAATGCTGTGGCAGATTACCTTAGCGCAAAAATTGAAGCCGGTGTTGATGCAATTCAAATATTCGATACTTGGGGTGGGTTGCTTTCTCCCAACGACTTCGAGGAATTTTCTTTGCAGTACATTCAAAAAGTAATTTCGCAAGTAAAACGTAAAGAGGAACCTGTAATTGTTTTTGCAAAAGGGGTTCATTATAAATTGAATGAACTAGCCCAGTCCGGCGCAACAGTTATTGGATTGGATTGGACAATGAATCTTGGCGAAGTTAGAAGCAAGATTGGAAACAAAGTAGCTTTGCAGGGAAATCTGGATCCTACAATACTCTACGCAGATAAAGAAAAAATTAAAGCAGAAGCTATTAGGGTTTTGGAAACATTTGGAAATGGAAGCGGACACATATTTAATCTTGGACATGGAATACATCCCGATGTATTACCAGAGAATGCTAAGTATCTTGTGGACGTTATAAAAAGTGAAAGCAATAGATTTCATTCATAGTATGTAAAGAATCGTCACTTTTACGTGACTTAAATATGAAATGAATCACTCCGCTTTGCGGAGTTCAAATAGTCGGAAAATTTTTATGAAGACATTTGAGGATTTGCCAATATATCAAAAATCGAAAGAGCTTTGTTTGTTGCTTTATAAGAATCAGAATCCAAAGTATCTGAAGGATTTTGCATTTAAGGACCAGTTGCAAAGAGCTTCAATTTCAGTTCTGAATAATATTGCCGAGGGATTTGAAAGAGGAAGTGATAAGGACTTTATTAAATTCCTATTTTACTCTAAGGGATCTATAGGAGAAGTTAGAAGTCTGTTAAATATTGCTGTCGAGTTGGGATATATTGAGAAAACAGAATTCGAAAAGTTGAAAAACGATTGCATCGAAATTTCAAAACAGTTGTCAAATTTTATTAAGTATTTGTCGCAGAGAGTTAAATAGAAAATTGAGCGGAGCGATTCTTTCCATTTTGAATGAAATGATTCATTCCTTTATTAAGGAGTTATTATGTTCGACATAAATTTAGATTTAATAAAAAAGTACGATAGACCAGGCCCTAGATATACAAGTTATCCAACAGCGCCTCAGTTTAACAATTCATTTACATCCGAAAAATTTTTGGATGAAATAATCCGTACTAATAACCAAGCCAGCCAACCGGATCTCTCTCTTTATTTTCATATCCCCTTTTGCGATACTCTTTGCTACTTCTGCGGTTGTAACATGATAATTACACGTAACAGAGATAGAATAAAAGAATATACAAATCACCTTAAAAACGAAATTGACCTTTTAAGGACCTATATAAAGAATGATAGAAAGGTTGTACAACTTCATTGGGGAGGAGGCACTCCAACCCATTTAAACCCGGCTGAGATAGTTGATTTAAAATCATATATCAATAACAATTTTGAATATGGAAGCAGCTCTGAGCAAGGATGCGAAATTGATCCACGAGGATTAACTAAAGAGCATCTTGAAGCATTGCGATCTTGCGGATTCAACCGTATTAGTATGGGCGTTCAAGATTTTACCGAAAAAGTTCAGATAGCAGTAAACCGTGTTCAGCCTGAAGATATGACAAGGCAAGTAATATCTTGGGTGCGCGAGCTTAAGTTTGAAAGTATGAATTTGGATTTGATTTACGGGTTGCCTTTTCAAACAGCCGAAAGTTTTTCTAAAACTGTCGACGCGGTCATAAATATTTCTCCGGAAAGAATTGCTGTGTTTAACTATGCTCATGTTCCTTGGATGAAAAAGCATATGGCGTTAATAAAACCGGAAGATTTGCCAACCCCCGAAGAAAAATTAGAAATACTTAAAATGACAATTGAAAAGTTAACCGGTGCCGGTTATGTTTTTATTGGTATGGATCATTTTGCCAAACCTGATGATGAGCTTGCTGTTTCATTAAAAGAGAAAAAACTATACAGAAATTTTCAAGGATACAGCACTCATGCCGGTACAGATTTGTATGCAATGGGAATAACCAGCATCAGTCAAATTGGAAAGTGCTATGCTCAAAATGTTAAAAAGGAAAGTGAGTATTTCGATAAATTGAATGAAGGTGTATTTCCTATTGAGCGGGGAGTGTATTTAAACGAAGATGATATTTTAAGACGCCATGTTATTACAAAAATTATGTGCGACTTTGAACTTAATTACTCTTCAATTGAAAAGGAATTTGGAATTGATTTTAAAAATTATTTTGCAACAGGAATTGCCGGGTTAAAAGAATTTGAAGATGACGGACTATTGCAAATAAATGATAGCGGCATAAAAGTAACCGGAATGGGAAGATTGCTAATTAGAAATATAGCCATCAACTTCGACGGCTATATTGAAAGAAAAGAAGACAAAGCAAAATACTCCAGAACGGTTTAATTTTACTTGTCGGTTACATTCACTTTTATATTTACAATTTTTCCGCTTTCAATAACTATGGTGTAGTTCTTATCGTTGAGTGCGGTAAAAATGTGGCTGTAAGGTTCTTGAAAATCTTGTAGGTTTACTGTTACAAAGCATCCGCCTGGAACAATGTCTTGAAATCTTGAAGTTATGTTTGGAGCCAAATCGTTAATATTAATTGTGTTGGAATTGGCAACCTTTACTTGAATGTTTGCCTTACTGCTGGATAAATTTGTTGCGCGTACACTCGGAGGTTTTTCGGAACATGCGGAAAGCAAAATAATAACAGTCAATAATAATGGGAGTAATTTTTTCATTTTTCAAACCTCGTTGTATTGTTGACTGAAAATAAACAAATATTTGAAAGGTTTACAAGTTGAAAAAAAATACCGTAGTATTGATGAATTTAGGTGGTCCCGATTCTTTGGAAGCTATTCAGCCGTTTCTGTACAATCTGTTTTGCGATCCCGATATTTTCAAACTCCCATTTGGCCAAAAAATGCTGGCTAAGTTTATTTCTACCAAAAGAGCTCCTAAAGTTGCCGAAGAATACAAACTTGTTGGCGGTAAATCTCCAATTAACGACTGGACAGAACTGCAGAGAAAAATGCTGGAAGAGCAATTAAGAAAATCATTTGAAAACATAGATGTATATACTGCAATGCGTTATTGGAAGCCATTAACCGAAGAGATAGTTAAAATTGTTGAGTCTAAGAATTATGATAAGATTGTTTTGCTGCCTCTTTATCCGCACTATTCAATTACAACAACCGGTTCCTCTTTTAACGAATGGAAAAGACATTACAAAGGAAGCCGAGATAAGCTAATTGAAATATGCAGTTATAATAGGGATGAATTATACCTTGCCGCTATTAATCAAAGGATAGATGAAACAATTGAAAGATTTCCGGCAGAAGTAAGAAAAAATATCCAGCTTGTTTTTAGCGCTCACGGAACACCTGTAAGTTTAGTAAAAAAAGGGGATCCCTACAGTCATCAAATTAAAGAAACAGTTGAAGCTGTAATGCAAGCTCGGAATTTTTCTCATGAGCATCATCTTTGTTACCAAAGTAAAGTTGGTCCAATGAAATGGCTTGAGCCTGCTACAGATACTATGATAAAAGAGCTATCGGCAAATGGTAAAAAGCATTTGCTTATTATACCAATAAGCTTTGTATCCGATCATGTGGAGACTCTTTTTGAATTGGATATTGAATACCGCCATGTAGCAGAGCATGCCGGAATTGAAAATTATATTGTTATGAAAGGGCTTAACGATTCTAAATTGTTTATTCAGCAGCTCGAAAGTTTGGTAAAAGTCAATCTAAAATAATTTGCACTTGTTTATATACTGCTATAGAAATTGATTTCATGGTTGAATTATAATGTTGTTTATAAAGTATCATCATAATAGATAAGTACAACTAAAAGGAATAACAAAATGAAATCAGCACTTTTACTAGTTATGGCATTATTCATAACCGCAACATTTGCACAACAAAGTGAGAAGAGTACTATGGAAAATCCTTTCTTTAAGGAATGGAAAACACCTTTTCAAACTCCTCCGTTTAACCAAATTAAACCGGAACATTTTTTACCTGCTATTGAGGAGGGCATAAAGAGAGAGAAAGCCGAAGTTGATGCTATTGTAAACAATCCACAAGAACCAACATTTAAGAACACAATACTTCCATTAGAAAAAAAAGGTGAGTTCCTTCGAAGAGTAAACGCTGTATTCGGAGCCCTTAACGGTGCCAATACAAACGATGAACTTCAAAAAATAAACCGGGTTACTACTCCAATGCTTTCTAAGCACAGAGACGACATCAATCTAAACGAAAAGCTTTTTGAAAGAGTAAAAACATTATACAATAAAAGAGATAATCTAAAACTTAGCGCCGAAGAAAAAGCTGTAATAGAAAACTATTATAAAGGATATGTACGAAACGGTGCAGATTTATCTAAAGAGAATAAAGATAAACTTAGAAAAATTAATGAAGAGCTCTCGAATCTTGGATTGAAGTTTGGCGAAAACAGTTTGAAAGAAACAAACGCAATTGCTCTGGTAATTGAAAAGAAGGAAGACCTGATTGGTTTGCCCGAAGATGTAATTAAAGCTGCCTCGGAATTAGCAAAGGCAAAAAAGATGGAGGGCAAATGGGCGTTCTCACTTCAAAAGCCCAGCTTCCAGCCATTTTTACAGTACTCGCAAAAAAGAGAATTGAGAGAGAAGATTTTTAAAGCATATATCAATCGCGGTAATAACAACAATGAATTCGACAACAAAAAAATAGTTTCTAGGGTAACATCTTTACGAGTTGATTTAGCAAATTTATTCGGAAACAAAACCATTGCGGATTTTATCTTGGAAAGAAACATGGCCAAGAACCCCGAAAATGTTTTTAAGTTTTTAAATGAGCTTTGGGTACCAGCAATTAAACGCGCTAAAATGGAAGTTGCGGACATGCAAAAGATTATTGACAAAGAGGGGGGAAACTTCAAACTGGCTGCATGGGATTGGATGCAGTATGCCGAAAAGGTGAAGAAAGAAAAATATGCGCTCGATGAATCTATGCTTCGTCCTTACTTCAAAATGGAAAACGTTCGTCAAGGTGCTTTTAATGTGGCTTCTAAATTATATGGAATTAAATTCATCCCAAGAAAAGACATAGAAGTTTATCATCCAGATGTTGAAGTTTTTGAAGTTCAGGAAAGTAATGGAAAACATATTGGCGTTTTCTATTCGGATTATTATCCTCGTGATGGAAAAAGAAGCGGTGCATGGTCCGGCGGATTTAGAGGACAATCCAACATCGAAGGTAAATTTATTATACCACTAAATTATAACGTTGGAAATTTTTCGAAACCAACTGCAGATAAGCCTGCGCTGATGAGTATTGATGAAGTGAATACTCTTTTTCACGAACTTGGACATGGATTAAATACATTGTTCTCGAATGTTAATTATCCAGGCGGAAGAAATACTCCAAGAGATTTTGTAGAGTTGCCATCGCAGATAATGGAAAACTGGGCATTGGAACCACAAGTGTTAAAGACCTATGCCAAGCATTATCAAACCGGCGAAGTAATTCCTCAAGAATTAATTGATAAGCTAAGCAACTCAAAATTATTCAACCAAGGATTTGAAACAGTTGAATATCTAGCCGCATCATTTTTAGATATGTATTGGCACACACTTGCAGATAATAAAGAAAAAGATGTAACTACATTTGAAAAAGAAATTTTTACTAAGATTGGACTTATTCCCGAAATTGAATCGCGCTATCAAACTACAAATTTTGGACATATGATGGGCGGCTACACTGCCGGTTATTACGGATATATTTGGGCAGCTGTTTTAGATTCCGATGCGTTCGAAGCTTTTAAGGAAACTGGAAATCTATTCGATAAAAAGACGGCAGATAAGTTCAGAAAATTCATACTTGCAAAGAGCGGCACCGAAGATGCGATGGTTCTTTATAAAAAATTCCGTGGAAGAGAACCTAAAAACGATGCTCTGTTAAAACGCCGCGGCTTGAATTAATTATTAAAACGAGAAGACAATGAAAAAGACAATATTTAGCATATTAATGATGGTATCTGTTGCATTAGCACAAAGCAATAATCCATTTTTCAAAAAATGGAATACTCCATTTGAAACTCCACCATTCTCAGAAATTAAAAATGAACATTATCTCCCCGCATTTGAAGAGGGAATTCGCCAGCAGAAAGCAGAAGTTGAAGCTATTGTTAATTCAAGTGAGGCGCCAACTTTTATTAACACAATTGTTGCATTAGAAAAAAGCGGTGCACTTTTAACAAAGGTTCGAAGAGTATTCGATAATTTGAATTCCGCAAATACAAATGACGAAATGATTAAGATTGCCGAAAAAACAGCATCTATGCTTTCAAAACATTCCGACGATATTTTCTTGAACGATAAACTGTTTGCTAAGATTAAAGCAATTTACAGCCAAAAGAAATCTTTGAATCTAACAACTGAAGAAAATACAGTTCTCGAAAATTATTATTTGGATTTTGTTAGAGGGGGCGCAAACCTAAACGAAGATGGCAAAAACAAATTAAGAAAGATAAATGAAGAGCTCTCTTTGCAGATGTTGAAGTATGCCGATAATGTTAGAAGAGAGAATGCAAAATTCGAACTGATTGTAGATAATAAAGAGGACCTTTCCGGTTTATCCGAAGGCTCTATTACCGCGGCAAAAGAAAAAGCCGATGCAAAAAAGCTAACCGGTAAATGGCTTTTTACAATAGACAAGCCAACACTTCTTCCATTTCTGGCTACATCTACAAAGCGTAACTTGCGCGAAAAAATGTATAAAGGATATATAAACCGTGGCAATAACAACGATGAATTTGATAATAAAAAATTATTGTCAAAAATAATTTCGCTAAGGGTGCAAAAAGCAAACTTGCTTGGATATAAAACTTACGCGGATTTTGTTGTTCAACGTAAAATGGCAAAGAAACCAGAGAATGTTTACAAATTTTTACGCGATTTATGGAAGCCTACTTTAGCAAAGGCTAAAACCGAAGTAGCGGATATGCAAAAAATTATTGATAAGGAAGGGGGCAATTTTAAGCTGCAGCCTTGGGATTGGTGGTACTATTCCGAAAAAGTGAAAAAAGAAAAATATGATTTAGATGAAGAGATGATTCGCCCTTATTTCAAAATTGAAAATGTTATTGACGGTGTGTTTTTATTGGCTAATAAATTATGGGGAATTAAAATTGAAGAGAGAAAGGATATTCAAGTATATCATCCAGATGTTAGAGCATTTGAAGTGAAAGAAGCAAATGGAAAGCACATTGGTATTCTTTATACAGATTATTATCCTCGCGAAAGTAAAACCAATGGTGCTTGGTGTTCCGGATTCCGAGATCAATCCAACATCGAAGGAAATTTTGTAACGCCGGTTATATATAATGTTGGTAATTTTTCTAAACCAACTGCAGATATGCCTGCGCTAATTAGTATTGACGAAACAAATACTTTGTTTCACGAATTTGGTCATGCATTACACAGCTTATTGCAAAATGTTAAATATCCTAGTGCAAGCAATGTTCCGGCAGACTTTGTTGAACTTCCATCTCAGATTATGGAAAATTGGGCTACCGAACCTGAAATGCTTAAGCTGTATGCAAAGCATTATGAAACTGGCGAACCAATGCCCGATGCATTAATTCAAAAAATCAAAAAGGCCGGGCACTTCAATCAGGGTTTTGAAACTTTGGAATATATTGCCGCTTCAATTCTGGATTTAGATTTGCATTCGATCACAAGCAAAAAACAAATTGATGTAGCTAAGTTCGAAAAAGATGCAATTAAAAAAATGGGATTGATACCTGAAATTGCCCCAAGATATATGAGCACAAATTTTATTCATGTTGCTGCATGGGGTTACGAAGCTGGCTACTACAGTTATTTATGGGCAGCTGTTTTAGATACCGATGCGTTTGAATCATTCAGTGAAAAAGGATTATTCGATAAGGCTACTGCTGAATCTTACAGGAAAAATATTCTTGAAAAAGGGGGAAGTGAAGATTTGATGGAAATGTATAAAAAGTACAAAGGGCGCGAACCAAAAGTTGATGCGTTATTAAAGAAGCGCGGATTGAATTAATAGAAATTCTAAATAGCGCCTTTAATAAATCAAAGGCGCTTTAAAAAAGGTCTATATGAAAAGTGTTGTAATTATTGGTGCGGGAATTTCGGGATTAGCAGCCGCTTACTGGCTTAACAAAGATGGTTATGATGTTCATATCCTTGAGGCATCAGATTGCGTTGGCGGAGCTATGCAAACATCAAAAGAAGATAGCTTCATGATAGATTTTGGACCCAACAGCGGGCTTGAAACTACTCCTCTTATACGCAAGTTAGTAGATGAGGTGGGAATAAATGATCAAATGATTTACGCCAGTGAAGTTTCTAACAAAAGATTTATTCTTCGCAACGGAGAACTTCACGCTTTACCCACAAGTCTCCCTGCATTTTTAAAAACAAAATTGTTTTCTGTAAAAGCAAAACTCCGGTTAATGGCCGAACCATTTATTGGAAAATCGGAAGATGGATATTACCAAAGCATGAGTCAATTTGTTGCAAGAAGATTAGGTCAGGAATTTCTTGATTATGCAATAGATCCATTTGTAAGCGGAGTATTCGCGGGAGATCCAAGTAAGTTAAGTGTAAAATCTGCGTTCCCAAAATTGTACCGTTTGGAAGAAGTTTACGGTGGATTAATTAAGGGAATGATTAAAGGTGCCCGAGAAAGAAAGAAAAGGGCAGAGCAGTCCAAACAAAATGCTAAAATGTTTTCATTCATTAATGGTATGCAAAGTTTTCCTAAAGCAATTGCATCTAAACTCGAGAGTAAAGTAAAACTCAATTGTACAGTCACAAGTGTAGAGCCAATAGACAAAAGATGGAGTGTTGTTTACCAAATTAATTCGCAGCAGAATAAGATAGACTGCGATTATGTTGTATCTACCATTCCGGTTCAGTCGGCACAAAAAATATTTTGTGGAATAGATTCTCAGTTCTCAATTCATGCAGAGCAAATTTACTATCCCCCGGTAATGGTTTTGTATTTGGGATATAAAAAAGAATCTATTGGAAGAGCATTGGATGGATTTGGTTACTTGATTCCATCAAAAGAAAAAAGAACTTTTCTTGGCGCAATTTGGAGCTCTACAATATTTCCAAACCGATGCAACGAGAATTTAGCTTCTTTTACATTATTTGTTGGTGGCGCCCGTTCTCCTCATTTGTTCGATATGGAAAAAGGTGAACTAATAGATAAAGTAATTAAAGAGTTCCAGGAAATTATGAAGATAAGCACCCCGCCGGTTTTGGTAAAAGAAAAACTTTGGAACAAAGCAATTCCTCAATACAACATTGGTTATATAGAACATGAGAATTATTTTGATAAATTTGAGAAGGAAAATCCGGGTTTAATAATTGGCGGAAATTTTAGAGGCGGTATTTCGGTAGGAGACTGCGTAAAAAATTCGGAAGTACTGTTAAACAAAATTAAGAATCAAAGTTAATTGGGAATTAAGAAAACAATTCTCAATTTTCCATTAATAATTATAAGGAGAAGTTATGGCATCATTTCCAAATAAACGTTTACGAAGACTGCGCTACAATCCAATTGTTCGAGACATGATTCGCGAAACACAACTAAGTAAAAAAGATTTTATTTATCCATTGTTTGTTGTACCGGGAACTAATGTTAAAAACGAAGTGCGCTCGATGCCTGGCGTTTATCAAATGTCTATTGATGTTGTAGTTCAGGAGTGTAAAGAGGTTGAACGATTAGGAATTCCTGCTGTAATTCTTTTTGGAATTCCTGAACATAAGGATGAAGTAGGATCCGGCGCTTACGATGAAAACGGAATTATTCAGCAGACTGTAAAGGCAATTAAGAAAGAGGTGAAAAATCTTTTAGTAATTACCGATGTTTGCTTGTGCGAATATACTTCCCACGGCCATTGCGGTGTATTGGATGGAGAAAGAATTCTAAACGATGAAACTGTTGATCTGCTTGTTAAAGAAGCTATTTCGCACGCCAAAGCGGGTGCAGATATTATTGCCCCATCGGATATGATGGATGGACGTATTGCTGCTATACGTAAAGGTTTGGATGAAAATGGTTTCTTCGAAATTCCTATTATGAGTTATGCTGTTAAATATGCCAGCGGCTATTACGGACCATTCAGAGATGCAGCTGAATCTGCTCCTGCATTTGGAGACAGACGTTCGCATCAAATGGATGTTGCCAATACTAACGAAGCAATTAGAGAAGCCGAAAGTGATATTGAAGAGGGTGCAGATATTATTATGGTTAAACCTGCCGGCGCTTATTTGGATATTATTTACAGAGTAAAGCAAAAATTTGAAATGCCAACGGCTGCTTATCAGGTAAGCGGAGAATACGCAATGATTAAAGGTGCTGCAAAACTAGGATGGATTGATGGCGAAAGGGTAATGATGGAATCTCTTATTGCTATTAAACGTGCCGGTGCAGATATGATTCTTACTTATTTTGCTAAAGAAGCAACCAACTTTTTAGATAAACAGTAATAGTGATTAGTAAATTATTAATGAATAAATTAAGAAAGGTAGTTAATAGTGTTCTTCCGGAATACATTCAATTCCTGCTCAAAGTATATTTGCTGAGTATTCCATTATTCATGCTGTTTAGGTTGGTAATTTTCTTTAACTATTCAAATCTGTTTTATGATGTTCCAAAAGATGAAAGGCTTATAATCTTCCTAAAAGCTTTTTTTATGGGATTCAGGTTTGATACTGTTATCTCCTCTTATTTTTTGTTAGTACCTTTTGTTGTGTTATTTGTACTTACTGTATTTGGAATTAAGAAGAGGGCTATTTACAAAGCCCTCTTTTATTTTTTGGGAATAACTTATACAGTTGGTTTTCTTATCTGTGCCATAGATATCCCCTTCTTTAATCATTATTTCGCCAGACTAACAATGGCCATCTTTTTATGGGACGATGAAACTAAGTTTATGTTGGGAATGATTATAGGCACCTTCAGCTTTGTAAAGTATATTCTGCTATTCTTAATAATTACGGCTCTGTTTTGGTACTTGTTTTCAAAACCATTTAATACATTTTTTAACTTTGTTAATAATTCCAAAGAAGAAAAAAGCAGAAAGAACTTTTACATAGTTCATTTTACAAGTTTTGTTATAGTTTTATTACTCCTTTTTATTGGAATTAGGGGAAGAGTTGAAGAAAAATCTCCTATTAGGGTTGGTACCGCATACTTTTCTCCATATTCATTTCCAAATCAGCTTGGATTAAACCCTGTATTCACATTACTTAATAATTATTTCGACAGCATGGATTATGATGTTGAAAAAATAAATTTGATGGATGACAAGTCTGCATTGGCTAATGTGCGTAAAGAGTTTAATGTGAGTAATTATGATTCTATGTTAAGCCCTATTGATAGGAAAGTTGAAACATTAGGACAACCTGTTAAGAAGAATATTGTTCTGGTAATTTTGGAAAGCATGTCTTTCAATTACACTCAAAAAAAACTCACTCCGGTTTTGAATGACCTTTCTAATAAGTCCTATTACTTTACAAATGTTTATACAACCGGAATCCATACTTTTAATGGAATATTCTCTACTTTATTTTCCATTCCGTCTTTGATGCGTCAGCACCCAATGAAGGATGCAGTTCAATCCAACCTTTACGGACTGCCCCACGTGTTAAAGAAAAATGGATACAAAAATTTATTCTTTGTTAATCACGATACCCAATTCGATAACATAAATGGCTTTATGATGATGAACGATTTTGATGCTGTTATTGGAGAAAGTGAATTTCCTTCGAAATGGGTTTTAAGTACACTAGGAGTACCAGACCATATCATGTTCGAAGAATCAATTTCCCATATAAATAAGTTATCAAATTCCAGCACTCCCTTTTTAGCGGTATACATGACTGCAAGCAATCACGATCCAATTGTATTACCGGATGCTATTCCATTTAACGCAACTTCTACAGACGTTCGAGAAAAAATTGTAGAGTATTCCGATTGGTCAATAGGGCACTTCTTAAAACTGGCATCAAAGCAAAAATGGTTCGATAACACAATGTTTGTATTTATTGCAGATCACGGTGTTAATGTAGAAGCCAAATACGATTTGCCTTTGTCTTTTGTTCACACACCTTTAATTATTTATAGCCCAACATTTCTTAATAAACCAAAAGTGTTCGAAAGCAACGGAAGTCAGCTAGACGTTTTTCCTACGCTAATGGGATTATTAAATATTTCTTATGTTAACAGTACATTTGGTGTAGACTTGATAAGGGATAAGAGGCCATACACCTATTTTAGTGCCGATGATAATATAGGTTGTTTAAACGACAAATATTTTTTTCTAAAGAACTCGAACGGACTGGAATTTTTGTACGCATATAAACTGAACAGCATTAAAAACGAAATTGAGAATAAAAAAGATTTAGCAGACAGTATGCGTCTTTATACTTATTCGATGATGCAAACAGCGCAGTATATTATGCGTCAAAGAAAATTAAAAACAGATAAATAGTTAACAATCATATGCCCTCAAACAATGCAAATTTCTTATTAGTCCCAAATCTGTAAAATGGAAGAAGCAGAAAATTCAAATTCATCCGATGGAAAAAGTATTCACCAAAATAATAGCGGTGAAGATATTACCAATTCCAAGTGGCTATTCAGCTGGCAAAAAACCTTTGCCTCTTTAATTTATAGAAACTACAGGTTATGGTTTTGGGGGCAGATGATTTCTCTTTTCGGCTCTTGGATGCAATCCACCGCTCTGGCGTTTTACATATTTGAGTTAACCCATTCTCCCGCATTCCTAGGATACGTTGGTTTTGCTACAGGTATACCGGCATGGCTTTTCAGTTTTTATGGAGGTGTTTTGGCAGATAGAATTCCAAGAAAAAGAATTCTTTTAATTTGCCAAACCTTTATGATGATTATGGCATTTGTAATTTCGGGCTTAACATATTTTAACTTAGTAACTCCCGGCCTTATCATTATAATAGCTTTTCTTCTTGGATTGGCAAATGCTTTTGATGCCCCTGCCCGCCATGCTTTTGTAAACGAGCTTGTAGATAAAAAACATTTGATAAATGCAATTGCGTTAAACTCCACAATGTTTAATACCGCTACTGCAATAGGTCCTGCAATTGCTGGTATTACATACGCAATCTTTGGACCAGCCTGGTGCTTTCTTATTAATGGGATATCCTTTATTGCCGTTATAGTTAATCTGATGCAAATGAATATAATACAAAACATTAAACCAAGAGAGAACAAATCCATACTGCACGAGATAAAGGAAGGTTTCGTTTATCTTAAATCGCAAAAAACTATTGTTGCAATTACATCAATAACGGCAATGCTAAGTTTATTTGGAATGGGACTTGTAACATTATTCCCGGCATGGGCTGTAAATATTCTTCATGGCGATTCAACAACAAATGGATATTTGCAATCTGCACGCGGTGTTGGAGCAGTTTTATGCGCTTTAATTATAGCAACTGTAAATCAATATATAATTCGCGGAAGAGTTTTGGTGTTGACTACTGCATCAATTCCATTTTTACTACTACTGTTTTCTTTTAACCGCTCATTCTTGCTTTCCATATTGCTGTTAATTCTTATGGGGGGTGCAATGATTATAATGTTCAATCTTGCAAATGGATTAATTCAAACCATTGTGGCCGAAGAATTCAGGGGCAGAATTATGAGCATTTATAGCTTTAGTTTTTTTGCTCTTTATCCTATTGGCGCTTTATGGATTGGTATGCTTGCCGAGCACTTCGGTTCTCCTATTGCAATTTTTATTGATGGAGTAATTATGCTTTTATTCTCTATTATCATTTGGATATTAGCCCCCTCGCTTCGAAAAGTTAGCTAACTAAATTGCCTTTCTCATATTCCCCCTAGAAAATAAATATAATACCTACTTAGTTATGTGATGCATTACTACATCAAAATGTATGTAAAATTATTTGTACCAAACCATTGTTAAACATGCCGAGTCTTAAGTAATAGATACTAACATTAGGAGAAAAAATGAAATTATTAAAATTATTTTCGCTCTTATTGCTTGCTCTGCTTATGTCAAATAATTCTACTGTTATTGCTCAGCAGGTAAATAAAAAAAATATTAAGAACTACGACCAGGTAGAAAACAATTATTTGGAAGGTATATTTTCCAAAGTACACGATGTAAAATTAAGCTGCATATTTTTTCTTGGAGAAATTCAATCTCAAAATGCAGTCAAACCATTAGTCGAAATTCTTAATTACGCAGATTGCAATGGATGTAAAATTGCTTCCGCATTGTCTTTAATGAAAATAGGGAATAAGGAGGGTATTGGTCAGGTGAAAAAAATACCAAATCTAATCTCCAGTGACGATACCAGTGATGAAAACTATTTGAATAGGCTGACAGAGCTTTGGAATCAATATAAGAGAAACGCGGTTGAGCAGACTGCATTGTTAAAGTAAAGAATTTATAATTGTGCTAAAATTCTTACAATTATAATTAAGTGAAAAGCCTCATAACCTTTTTTGCTTGAGGCTTTTCAACTATCAAGTTTCAATTTCTATTGGATCGGTAGACAAATGAACAACATTCCATTCGTTTGCTTCTCTATCAAAATCCGAAATCTTTTCGAGAGGTACCTTTAAGTATTTTCCGTATGCTGTAACTGCAACATCTCCATTCGAAAGGTAAATTTCGCCGGTACCTTCAAACGAGCGGGAGTTTTCGGAAGTTATTCTTCCAACAACTTTAATCACTTCATCCAATGGAACCCCTTTTTTGTATTTGAGTGTCAATTCAACAGTTAAGCCCCAAATTTCTGTTTGGTGATGATTTAGAATTGCCCGTCCAATTGTTTCATCCAAAAGTGCAGAGGAAACTCCGCCGTGTAATCTTCCTGGGTAGCTTTGATGCATCTCGGATGGTTTGCATACTGCAATTAATTCTTTATTCTCGGTATTATAAAATTGAGCATGAAGCCCGAACTGGTTTTTTAATCCACATATAAAACACAATTTAGAATTATGCTGCTTGCTTGTAATTTTATGAATCATTCTTTTGTGTCCTTATTAATCTACAATAAAAAGCTTAACGCCAGTATCGGTTGAGGTTCGATGGGAGCCATCGGAATCATCTACCTGGTAGGAAGAACCTGCTTTAGTGACAAATTTTCTTCCATCCAATAGTTCAGTTGTCATTTCTCCTTCAAGCACAAGTATTATATGCCCTTTACTACACCAATGATCTGCCTTATATCCCGGAGTGTATTCAACCATTCTAACGCGGATATTTCCTTGTTTAAAAACTTTCCAATATGCTTTTCCGGTTTCTCCTAAGTGCTCTTCAATAGGTACATTATCCCAATCAATTACACCAAAGGGTACATTCGTAATTTCCATTTAAGTGCCTTTATAGTTGTTTTAATAAATGCCAAGACTAAAATATCTGCACTGCTATTTTACTAAATAGTTCAGTTAACAATAAGAGCAATTTTCAAATGACGACTTTAGTCTTTATTTTTCAAGTGGTAATAATAAAATAAATATTGGGAATAATAATGACTGACAAGACAAGCAAAATGCTTTTTGAAGAAGCAAAAATATACATTCCGGGTGGAGTTAATTCTCCCGTTCGAGCTTTTAAATCCGTTGGAGGAACACCCCGCTTTATGGCAAAGGGACAAGGTTCAAAAATGTGGGATGTAGATGGCAATGAACTGATTGACTATATTGGAAGCTGGGGGCCACATATTTATGGGCATAATCCTCAATTCATAAAGAATGCCTTGATTGCAGCAATAGAAAATGGAACAAGTTTTGGCGCTCCCACCCAAATGGAAATTAAAATGGCCAAGTTAATAACGGAATTAGTACCTTCCGTTGAAATGGTTAGAATGGTTAACAGCGGAACAGAAGCAACAATGAGTGCTATTAGAGCCGCTCGCGGATTTACCGTAAAAGAAAAAATTATAAAGTTCGAAGGCTGCTATCATGGGCATGGAGATTTCTTTTTAATCAAAGCCGGCAGCGGTGCGTTAACTTTTGGTGTGCCTACAAGTCCCGGTGTAACAAAGGGCAATGCCGCAGATACATTGATTGCGGATTTTAATCATATAGATTCTGTTAAGAATTTGGTTGCCGCAAATAAGGGAGAAATAGCAGCCATTATTATAGAAGCCGTTGTAGGCAATATGGGAACCGTTAGAGCCTCAGATAGTTTTATAAAAGAATTAAGAACTATTTGCGACGAAGAAAAAATTGTTCTCATCTTTGATGAAGTAATGACAGGTTTTCGATTAGCCAAAGGAGGAGCTCAAGAAATATTGGGAGTTACTCCGGATCTATCCACTTTTGGAAAAATTATTGGCGGGGGTTTGCCTGTTGGTGCTTACGGAGGAAAACGGGAGATAATGGAAATGATTTCTCCTAGCGGGCCGGTTTACCAGGCAGGTACTTTAAGCGGCAATCCACTTGCTATGAGTGCTGGATATGCATCTTTGTCTCATATTAAAGATAACCCGGAGATTTATACTCTGCTCGAAGAGAAATCTGCATATCTAGAAAAGGGAATTAATGAGGGAATAAAAGAGGCCGGTAAAAATTATCAGCTAAATAGAATTGGTTCTATGATGACTTTATTCTTTACAGAGGAAGCCGTAGTGGATTACAATTCCGCAATTAAATCCGATGCAAAAATTTATGGCAAATATTTTCACGAGATGCTAAATAGAGGAATCTATTTACCGCCTGCACAATATGAGGCAATGTTTGTATCTACTGCTCATTCAAAAGAGGATTTAGATAATACAATTACTGCAAGTAAAGAATCATTATTAGCAATCTTATAATTATTTAAGAAGAGGCTTGCTTTAATACATAAAAGGCAGCCTCTTCATTAAATTCTCTTAAAACTATATGATTTCCTTCCCAATACCCATTTAATGGAAAGGTTTGTTTATTAGCTTGATCAACGACTTAAGTTATTAATCAGCTTTTTGTTCTTGCAAACTGACTAACGCCGGTATCCCTTTATTGCTAATTAACGCCATTTGAGTTAAGGAATAAAGTTAATTGTTTATCTGTATTAAGGATATGTTTAATAAGCCATTCTTTTAAAAAGTTCATAAGCTCTATGGAAAGTACTTGTTTCCCGTTCTTCAAATCTTCAATTAACTGTTTAACCTGAATAACCAAAAAATCGTGCTCTTTTTTATGTTCACTCAATTTTGCATAGTTATATTTCCTCATCAAAGCCTCTTCGTAGTTAAAATGGAAAACCGTATAGTTGGCTAGTTCATTTAGCACTGTGCCAATGGCTTCTTTTCCTTTTCCCTCTTTCATACTATCGTGAAGAAAATTGATTAAATCGATAAGCTTTTTATGCTGCTCATCTATTTCTTTAACGCTTACCGAGTAGGTGCTGCTCCATGTAAGTAATGCCATACAAAATACCTGTTTGAATTTTCTGAAATTATTATCGGGTATATTTTGCAAAATTTAATAATGTAGTGCAAGAGAAAAATATTGTAGAATAACTTTTAATAAATTATTGTAATTTGAGCTAAACCAAAAATAAACTGAATAAAAAGTTTAGCAAATATTTACATGGAGGATTAATGAAACAATTGGTTGGAATAATTATTATAGCGCTTGTATCAATGATGAGTGCGCAGTCTTTAAAAAGTCCCGAACAGTTTTTAGGCTTTAAGATTGGAGCAGATTTTAAACTTGCAGATTTTGAAACGACTCAAAAATATTTTAAGCATTTGACAGAGAATTCATCTAAGATTAAGTATGTGGAAATAGGCAAAACTTCCCAGGGAAGAGATATGTTTATGGCTGTAATCAGTTCCGAAGAGAATTTAAAAAACCTTGATGCCTATAAAGAAATTGTACGCAAGCTTTCCGATCCTCGAAAAATAAATGAGGAAGAGGCAAAATCTCTTGCTAAAAAAGGAAAGTCAATAATTCTTGTAACATGCGGAATTCATGCTTCAGAAGTTGGAGCTCCTCAAATGTCTATGGAGCTTGCATATAATTTGGTTTCTGGAAATGCATCGCAAAAATCTCTTAATTCATTAAACGATGTAATATTTTTACTGATGCCCTCAATTAACCCGGATGGCCAAACGATGGTTGTGAATTGGTACAACAAATATTACAACACGGAATTCGATTTTATAAACATGCCATGGCTTTACCATGTTTATGCCGGTCACGATAATAACCGAGATTGGTTCATGTTCAATCTTAAAGAAACTCAGAATGTAATTAAAGTTGCATTTCACGACTATCTTCCTCAAGTATGGCTGGACGAACATCAAATGGGAAGTACCGGACCCCGCTTGTTTATCGTTCCCTATCAAGATCCAATAAATCCAAATGTTAATCCTTTAATTTGGCGCTGGCAAAAATTATTAGGAAGTATTACCGGACTTGATATGGAAAAGAAAAAATTCTCCGGCGTTATAGATCAGTCCATGTTCGATGCCTACTGGCAAGGAGCTACCGAAAATTCAATTTGGCATAATCAAATTCATATGCTTTCCGAACTTGCAAGCTGCAACATCGCAAGTCCAATATTTATAGATTCTTCCGAAGTGAGAGTGACACCAGAATTGACCACATACGATGTAAGAACAAATTATCCATCCCCTTGGCGCGGAGGAAATTGGAGACTTAGAGATATTGTTGAATATGAATTAGCGCTGACATATAGCTTGCTCGAAAGCGCTTCATCCTATAAAGAGGAATTGCTTTATTCTTATTACACAATGTGTAAAGAAGCTGTTGACAAAGGTAACTTAGGAAATCCATTTGCAGTAGTTGTTCCAAGAGATCAAAAAGATCCCCAAACAACTTCTAAGATGATTGAAACATTGCAAATGAGTGCTGTAGAAGTTCATTTTAGCGACAAGGAATTTAGAGTTGGGAATAAAATTTATCCGGCTAATTCATATATAATATTTGTTAATCAGCCTAACGGCCGTTTGGTAAAAGATTCTTTCGAAAAACAAGATTACCCCGATTTAAGAAAATCACGAAGTGAAACTCCCCTTCGTCCTTACGATGTAACCGGCTGGACTTTACCATTTTTAATGGGTGTTGATTTTTCTGTGATTGAAAAACCATTTGTATTGGATGCACAACTTTTAACAAATCCAAATTATCAAGCCGGAGGAATTCTTGAAGGGAAAGGAAATTATTTTGTTGCTAAGAGTGGAGCAAATAATAATTCTGCATTCATAAATAAGCTGCACAAATTAAATGTGCCGGTTTATTGGAACAAAGAGCCATTGCTTATTGGAAATAATAAATATGAGCCAGGGTCTGTATTTATTGAGGTTAACGAGAACATTAAAAAAACAGCTGATGGAATTTCTAAGGAATTGCATTTGCCTCTTTTACTTGCTGAACTGAACGATAAAAAGGGATTGCAGGAAATTAAAAAAGTAAGAGTAGGCTTATACCAGTCTTTTTCGGCAAGCATGGATGAAGGCTGGACTAGATTGCTTTTAGAGAATTATTCTTTCGATTTCAAGACAATTCAGAATAAGGATTTTAAAAACAAGAAACTGAAAGAACAATTTGATGTTATTATTATTCCAGATATGAATGGAGATGTAATTAAAAGCGGTAAGCCAAGCGGAGATAACGCCCGCTTCTATAGACAAAAACCGCCAGAATATGCTGGAGGAATAGAAAAAGAGGGAGTTGATAATCTAAAGTCCTTTATTGAAAAGGATGGAGGATTTGTAATTGCATTTGGGCAGGCTTGCAACTTTGCAATTGAAGATCTTGGGCTTCGAGTTACCAACGTTCTCAAAACTGTTAAAGCAGAGGAATTTAACTGCCCCGGTTCTTTGCTAAGGATTAATATTGATAATACCAATCCAATTGGTTTTGGAATGGACAAAGAAACAGTTGGTTATTTAAGCGGCAATATTGCATTTTCTACATCGGTACCATATGGAGAATTTGACCGCTCTGTTGTTGCGCGTTACCCAACAAGCAATATCTTAAAATCCGGATTCCTTCTTGGAGAAGATTTTTTATATAAACGTCCGGCAATTGTTGATGTTAAGCAAAAGAAGGGACATGTAATTTTAATGGGATTCAAAGTTCAAAACCGCCATCAAACATTTGGTACTTTCAAATTGCTGTTCAATGCAATTCATTCGGCCGGTTTATATTAAACTAGATGGATGATTCATAAAGGTGATTAAAAATCTGTTAACTGAAAAAAGTATTCTAATGAGATTAATTAATAAGTAAGTCAAAAATAGTTCACCCCAAATTTTCGGGTGAACTATTTTTGTTTGAACTTTTGGTTTATTCTTAAAGAGACGGATATCACAAAAGAAGTTTATGGCTTGAGGCTTTATAAACTTTGTATTAATATAAGTTGTCAATTACTCATCATTAAAGTAAAAAAACATGAACAGTTCTAACTATCTAAATAAAATTACAGCATGGGATGTAGATGCCGCAAGGCATATTCTTTCCCGAACACTATATGGCTTTACAAAGGCAGATATAGATTTTGCACTCTCTAAAACACTGGACGACTTTGTTGATAATTATTTACTCAAAGATCAGCCAGTTTTATCCACCCCAAATTATTTGGGGAGTGAATGGGTAACTTTGCCACATAATACTGCAAATTCTGCAAACTATACCAATTGGAAGAACTCTCTAGTTTGGTGGTGGCAAGATTTAATGCTTACTCAAGGATATTCTTTTAGAGAAAAAATGGTTTGGTTTTGGGCAAACCACTTTGTAACTGAATATACCACGGTATCGTATCCACAGCTAATCTATTTGCAAAACAAACTCTTTAGAGAATATGCATTTGGAAATATTATTGAGCTTACAAAAAAAATAACAATAGATCCTGCAATGCTTATTTACCTAAACGGTAATCAAAGCACTAAAACCGCGCCTAACGAAAATTACGCCCGAGAATTGATGGAGCTTTTTACTCTTGGTATTGGTAATTATACCGAAGATGATATTAAGCAAGCCGCAAAAGCATTAACCGGCTGGCAAATTAATTATACAACATTAACTTCATCATTAACCAGTTCCAGATATGACTCCGGTTCAAAAACAATATTTGGTAAAACCGGCACTTACGATGCAAATGGAGTTGTAGATTTAATATTCACAGAAAAAACAATTCCTGCTTCGGAACATTTTTGCAGAAGGCTTTATAAGGAATTTGTTTATTATAATCCTAACGAGGATTATGTAAAACAATTAGCCGCTGTTATGAGGACAAGCAGTTACAATCTTAAACCGGTTTTATCTGTTTTATTAAAATCGCAATACTTCCACAGCACTGAAATTAGAGGTGCAAAAATAAAATCCTCCGTTGAGTTTTTAATGAATATGGTAAGGCAATTTGGAATTGCAACGGATACAAATTTTTTGAATTACATAAGAACAACTTCTGCAAGTCTTGAACAGGATATTCTTAATCCCCCTGACGTTAGAGGCTGGGAAGGGCAGCGCAAATGGATTAATACATTAAGTTATCCTTCGCGAAATAAATATTCCGACGCAATTGTAAATGGAACAATTAAAATTAGCAACAAGATTTACAAAGTCGATTCTCTTGCCTTTGCCAAAACATTTCCAAGTTCGGAAAACGCAGTTCAGTTTATTGAAGATGTAACAAAAGTATTAATTGCTTTTCCTTTAAGCCAGGCCCGAAAAGATTTTTTGTTAACTACAATGTTGGATGGAACAATTGTTCAAAACTGGTCAACAAATTCTCAGGGTGTTTCAACAAGGCTGGATAAAATGTTAAAGGCACTTATGCGTTTGCCCGAATATCAACTTTCGTAAAGGATTGTAGAATATGAAAAGAAGAGACTTTATAAAAAATATAGGACTAATTACAGGCGCTGGCACTGTAAGCTTTGCCTTAAATGGAATTGGAGTTAAGGCATTTGCTAAGCCCTTTTTGAATATTAATTCGGTAAATGGAAAAATTCTAGTTCTAATTCAGCTTAAAGGGGGCAACGATGGAATTAATACTGTAATACCGTTGGATCAATACAGTACTTACGCCGCTAAGAGAGCTCAAATTAAAATTGAAGAGCAGAGTGTACTTAAATTCAATAACTCAACAGGAGTTCACCCAAATTTAGCCTCCTTTAAAACTTTATTTGACGATGGTGAGCTTTCACTAATTCAGAATGTTGGCTATGCTAGTCCAAACCGTTCTCATTTTAGAGCTACAGATATTTGGCTTTCTGCTTCCGATTCAACACAATTTTTATACGATGGATGGATTGGTAGATACTTGCAAAAAGCATTTCCAGATTTTCCAACTGTGCCTCCAAAATATCCTATGGCTATTCAATTAAGCTCTGTGCCTTCCCAAATTTTTGAAAGTCCACAAGGAGGAACGGCAGTAGCATTCAGCAATCCAAACGATTTTTATACAATGGTCCAAGGATTATCTGTAGATAACGATCCGCCCCCGGCTACAATTGCTGGCGATGAATTAAAGTTTTTAAAAGAAATAGCATCTCTATCAATACAGTATGCTTCCATAATTAAAGAAAAAGCAGATAAAGGAAATCCTCTTCAAACATATCCTAGCAATAGGTTAGGCCCTCAATTAAAAATTGTTGCAGATTTAATTATGGGTGGGCTCGAAACTCCAGTGTATTTAACACAAGTAGACGGTTTTGATACTCATTCAAATCAGCTGGCAACACATCAAACATTATTTACAAATATTTCCGATTCTGTTAATGCATTCCAAAAAGATTTGGAAGCAGCCGGACTTGCAGACAAAGTTGTAATAATGACATTTTCGGAATTCGGAAGAAGAGTTCAGGAGAATGCAAGCTTGGGAACAGATCATGGTTCCGCCGCTCCAATATTTGTAATTGGTAAAAATGTTAAGGGAGGAATAATTGGTGCCAATGCCAATTTAAGCAGTCTGGATTCAAATGGCGATATTAAATTCGTTTACGACTATCGTCAAATTTATGCAACACTTCTTAAAGATCATTTAGGAATGAGCGAGGTCGTTGTTAACGAAATTTTGCTTAAGAGTTTTCAAACTCTTCCAATAATAAAAGCTGCAACCGGAGTAAAAGATAATTTTGAATTACCATCTGAATTTGTTCTGAACCAGAATTATCCAAATCCATTTAACCCAACAACCACAATCAGTTACAGTTTACCGGAATTTAGTCATGTTTCGCTTAAAGTTTTTGACATGCTTGGTAAAGAAGTAGCAGAATTGGTAAATACTAATCAGCACGCAGGCAAGCACAATGTAAGTTTCAATGGCGCCAGATTGGCCAGCGGTACTTATATCTATACTATAAAAGCTAATGGCTTTTTGCAATCCCGAAAAATGTTGCTGATAAAGTAATTACCCGGTTAATACTTGGTGCTGGTTATTTACCAAGTATTATGAATAATATATTATTAAGTCCTTTAAACCATTCCTTTCCCCAATGTGTTTATTTTAGGAAATATTGGGTAATTGGGGACCCACAACAAAAATTACAAGCTATAATTTATAAGGAGCAGTATGAAAGCAAAATTATTCACATCAATTATGTTGTTGTTTGTTTTATTTATTAGCGGTGTTTCTTTTGCTCAAATGGGTGGCGGCGGTGCAAATCCTCAAGAGCGATTAAAAAAATCTCTAGAAGATTATAAAACAAAGCTAAGCCTAACAGATGAACAATACACAAAAGTAGAAACAATTTTAACCGAACAAATGAATGAAATGATAAAGTTAAGAGAAAATGCAGGTGGAGATAGAGAAGCTATGAGAGCCGCAATTACAGAATCGCGCGAAAAGGCCGATAAAAAAATTGAAGAACTTTTAACAGATGAGCAAAAAGTTATATTCAAAAAGATGATTGAAGAACGTGCGCAAAGAGGAATGAACCGTCCGCAGCGTTAAAAATTTTTTATAAACTCAGCCCGCAATTAGCAGGCTGAATTTTATTAATTATAGTTTTACTTCCACTCCCAAATAAACACTTCTGTTTAATGTGCCATAGTAAAGAACTTCTTCATATTTAGTATCGAATAAATTTTCTATTCGTACATTCAATTTAACATAATTGAATAATCTTTGACTTGCAGATAAGTTAACTAAAGAATAAGCATCCATTGTAACACGTTTAGCCGGCCAACCAGAGAAATCCTTATCGTCCCTTTCACCGGTATATTGGTACTGTAAATTGAAGTTTGTATCCTCACTTAAAAGGTAACTCATATTCATAGATAGCTGATGCTTTGGTCTGCGAAGTAAAGATTGCCCCGAATCTTCACTCCCTTCATATTCATCTTTTGTTTCGTTAAAAGTATAATTAGCCGTTAGATGTACCTTATCAATAGGCTTTAGCTTCGTGGAAATTTCAATTCCCTTTGTAGATGCTTTAGCAATATTAATTGTTCTAAAGTTTGCATCGTATCCAAATAGGTTATCTATATTCATATTAAATATGGTTGCAGAAAAGAATAGAGAGTTGTTTAATAAAGATTGTTCAAAGCCAAAATCCCAACCTTTACTTTTCTCCGGCTTCAAATCCGGATTACCGAATGCTGGATCGAACAAATAGAATAATGATGGCGCTTTAAATCCGCTTCCGTAAGTAAACTTAATTTTAGTATTGGTAGCGTTAATAAAATAGGAAGGGGCTATTCTAAATGTAGTTATATCTCCAAATTTTTCATTGCTATCGTAGCGAACGCCAACGGTTGCAAACAAGGAGTTATCTACACTGAACTGGTCTTGTAAATAAACACCATTTGTTTTAATTGATTGAGAGGGGAATATGGAATTGAATGGTCCCCAATCTCCATTTGATGAATAACTAGTTGCTGCGGTTTCACTTTCCGATTCCAAACCAAAGCTTATTAAATTGAATGGGAGACTTACATTGTTTTGCCATTCAATTTTGTATCTGTTAGAATTATTGTAAGAATCCGATGAAGTGGATTTTCTTTTCTCATCTGCAAGATCAACAGTATTATTAAATCTTTTAATGTAGGAAGCGCTGAACTGCTGAGACCAAATATTATCGAACATATTTACCGCTGCTTTTATCTTCCATAAATGCTCTTCCATTCTATAAGTAAAATTTGGATCGTCGCCAAGCATTTCGTTTTGATCTAAATCTGCCTTTGTTTTAGTGAATTTATACATGAGGTTTGCACCAATATTCTTTGAGATGTCAAAGCCAAGTTTGCCGGTAAATCCGGTATTTGAAAACCCATCTTTTTCACTATTGCCATTTGCAGACGAAGCAGCAGAGACTCCGTCGCTTCCATTTTGAGAGCCCGAAAATGCATAGTTTACAATTCCATATGTACCCATGGCGCTTAAATTTGTATTGTAGTATTTATTCGAACCGGCTTCACTAAAGAAGCTGTAAACTGGTTTGCCATTCCCTTTTTTTGTAATAATATTAATCACTCCGGCAATAGCGTCCGAGCCGTAAAGTGTGCTTTGAGGTCCGCGTACAACTTCAATTCTTTCGATATCGAATGTGCTTAAAGAGGAAAAATCGAATGCGTTGCTGGGAGAAGAGGGATCGTTTAATTTAACTCCATCAAGAATAACAAGTGTATGGTTCGAATTTGCTCCACGCATTGTAACGTATGTTAATTTTCCTGGTCCTCCTTGCTGAATAACGGCAAGTCCCGGAATTTCTCGTAAGGCATCAATAACAGTACGTAATTGTTTTTGCTGAATCATCTCGGAAGAAATAACACTTACCGAACTGCCTATTGCATAGTAAGGGGTTTCGGTTTTTGTTGCGCTAATTACAATTTCCGATAGTGTTGTTTTTACAGAATCGGTTTGAGCAAAAGATAATTTACCTAGCAGAATTAATGCTATTAGGCATTTTGAAAGATGTTTCATAGAAGTTACTCCTTTGGAATATTTGGATGACATTCATCCGGTTAAAAAGATGTAACTTCGAGGGAGAGCTGAACTTAAAATAAAGCCAGCTTGTCAAAGACAAGAAGAATTGAAACGAAGAGTAAAAAAGTATTTCGCTTTTCAAAACCTCACCCGCGAAGGTTTGTAATTAAGCCAATTTGGCTGTTAATTAGTTTATTGCGGCAGGTCTCCTGGCTTAAGACTACAATCAACGCCTTCCCGAAATTAGTTTTGAATGTTGATTAAGAGTTTATTCTACACTCTTCACTCTTCACTGCTCTTCAGTGGCTTTTGTTGACTGCTTAAATCGTCTTTTACAGTTGCGCGTCAGCACCGGATTTTAACCGGTTTCCCTATTAAGGTAAATCACCGCAAAATTTATAGAACTTACAGAGCTAAATTAGGCAAGTTGAAATTTGTTAGCAATCTATTTCTCCTATTTGAAATTACTTATTTGAAAAAAACTTCTAATCACTTATATTGACAAAAGAATAAAAGATACATTTATCGTAAGAACTCTATTCAAACTATGATACAACAAAAAAATTCCATTTCACCTTTCCCTTTCTATCATTTTAAAGGAGGACTAATTTAATGAGTTGGTTTTCGCGGGCACTTAATTCTTCCATCGGCAAAAAATTTGTCATGGCAATTACCGGTATATGCCTTATACTGTTTTTGATTATTCACTTGATGAATAATCTTTCCATGTATGCCGGTCCGGATTTATTTAACACATTAGTAAAGAGCTTAGATGGTATTAAACCTTTAGTAAGAGTTATTGAATTAATTCTTGTTACTATTTTTGGCCTACACATTTTTAACGGAGTTAAGCTTTGGATTGAAAACAAAAAAGCTAAGCAAGGTAAATATGCCGTTAATGCCGCATCTCAAAATTCCTCATTCTTTTCCAGAACAATGATTTGGAGCGGAAGTGTAATATTTATCTTTTTAGTTATTCATCTTAGAACAATGTGGATGGCGTTTAATTTTGGTGGAGATTATAAAGAACTGCACGAAAGTCACCAGTATTATCAAATAGTTGCTTCGGCTTTTCAAAATCCTGTTTATTCTATATTCTATATTGCCGCAATGGTATTGCTTGGATTCCATCTTAATCATGGATTTCAAAGCGCATTTCAAACATTCGGGTGGAATAACAAAAAGTATTTTCCGTTAATTGAAAAAGTTGGATTGTTTTATTCATGGATTACAGCGGCTTTATTCGCTTCCATTCCAATCTACTTTTTATTTTTCTACGGAGGTAAATAATGATCAAATTAGATTCTAAAATTCCAGCTGGTCCGGTTCATGATAAATGGACCAATCATAAATTCAATATAAAGCTTGTTAATCCGGCAAATAAACGCAAGTACGATATCTTAGTTGTTGGAACGGGATTGGCCGGCGCTTCCGCTGCGGCATCGTTGGCAGAACTGGGTTATAATGTAAGTGTATTAACATATTCCGATTCTCCCCGACGCGCACATAGTATTGCTGCTCAAGGTGGTATTAATGCAGCTAAAAATTATCCTAACGACGGCGACAGCATAAAAAGATTATTCTACGATACATTAAAAGGGGGCGATTACCGAGCCCGCGAAAGCAATGTGCACCGCTTAGCCGAAGTTAGTAATAATATTATCGATCAATGTGTTGCTCAGGGTGTTCCATTCGCTCGTGAATATGGCGGTCATTTAGATAATCGTTCATTCGGCGGCGCTTTAGTATCACGTACATTTTATTCCAGAGCCATTACAGGTCAGCAATTATTGTTAGGCGCTTACAGCGCTTTAAGCCGCCAGGTTGGCTTAGGCAAAATTAAAATGTACACACGAAGAGAAATGCTGGACTTGGTTGTAGTTGATGGAGCCGCTCGCGGTGTTGTTGCTCGTAATTTAGTTACTGGCGAAATTGAAAATTATTCCGCTCACGCAGTTGTTCTTGCAACCGGCGGATACTCTCGAGTATTCTTCCTTTCAACAAATGCAATGAACTGTAACGCAACCGCAATTTGGCGCGCTCATAAAAAAGGTGCAGCTTTTGCAAATCCATGCTACACACAAATTCATCCTACTTGCTTGCCTTTGCATGGAGATGCCCAATCCAAATTAACGCTTATGAGCGAAAGCTTGCGTAACGATGGAAGAGTTTGGGTTCCATTAAAACCGGGTGATAAACGTGCACCGGGAGAAATTCCTGAAGTCGAGCGTGATTATATACTCGAAAGAAAATATCCAACTTATGGCAACTTAGCGCCTCGCGATATTTCAAGCCGCGCTGCAAAAGAAGCTTGCGATGCCGGCAAGGGTGCCGGAGAAACCGGTCAGGCTGTTTATCTGGATTTTGCCGATGCTGTAAAACGTCTTGGTAAAAAAGTTGTTGAAGAACGCTATGGCAATTTATTCCAAATGTACGAAATGATTACTGCAGAAAGTCCTTGGAAAGTTCCTATGAGAATTTATCCTGCACCTCATTACACAATGGGCGGCTTGTGGGTAGATTATAATTTGATGAGCAATGTTCCCGGATTGTATGTTCTTGGTGAAGCTAACTTTAGCGATCATGGCGCCAACCGTTTAGGTGCAAGTGCTTTGATGCAAGGATTGGCAGACGGATACTTTGTTATTCCTTACACTATAGGAGATTATCTTGCCGGAACAAAATTTGGAACGGTTAAAACAGATCATGAGCAGTTTAAAAAAGATTCAGATGGAATTAATGATGTAACCAAAAAACTTCTTTCCATAAAAGGAAAAAGAACTACAGACGATATTCACCGCCAGTTAGGAAGAATAATGTGGAACAAGGTTGGAATGGCGCGTAACGAAAAAGGATTGAAAGAGGCTATTGGCGAAATAAAAGATTTAAGAACAGAATTCTGGAAGAATGTAAATGTTCCAGGAAGCGGAGACGATTTAAATCAAGCGCTTGAAAGAGCTGGCCGCGTTGCCGACTTTTTAGAGCTTGGAGAGTTAATGGCAGTGGATGCTCTAAACAGAAATGAAAGCTGCGGCGGACATTTCCGAGAAGAATATCAATACCCTGATGGTGAAGCTAAACGTGACGATGATAATTATACTTTTGTTTCTGCATGGGAATACAATAGCGTAGGTGATTGGACTCTAAATAAAGAACCTCTCGAGTTCGAATACTTAAAACCAACCGTAAGGAGTTACAAATGAGCGGACATAATATGAACTTAACTCTAAAAATTTGGCGTCAAGCTAACGCTAATTCAGTTGGAAGATTTGAAACCTTCAACGTAAAAAATGTTTCACCGGATAGTTCATTCCTGGAAATGCTGGATGTTCTAAATGAAGAGCTTGAGGTAAAAGGTACAGATCCAGTTGCAATTGAACATGACTGCCGCGAAGGCATTTGCGGAGCCTGCAGTTTAGTGATAAACGGAAGACCTCACGGACCATTGCAGGGAATTACTACATGCCAGCTTCATATGCGTCACTTTAAAGATGGCGATACAATTTGGATTGAACCATGGCGCGCTAAAGCATTTCCGGTTATCAAAGATTTGATTGTAGATAGAACCGCGTTCGATAAATTAATGCAAGCCGGCGGATTTATAAGTGTTGATACTGGCGGAGTTCCCGACGCAAATTCAATCTTAATTTCCAAGAATACAGTTGATCTTGCAACCGATGCTGCTGCTTGCATTGGCTGTGGTGCTTGTGTTGCAGCTTGTAAGAATGCCTCGGCAATGTTGTTTGTAAGCGCTAAGGTTTCTCAGTTTGCAATTCTTCCGCAAGGACAGCCCGAGCGTTTCAAACGTGTTGAGGCAATGGTAAAAGTAATGGATGAATTAGGATTCGGTTCCTGTTCAAACACATACGCCTGCGAAGCCGAATGTCCTAAAAATATTTCTGTTAAAAATATTGCTAGAATGAACCGGGAATATTTTTTAGCAAAAGTTAAAAGCGATGATGTAGAAGCATGAAGATAGCCATAAGCTGTAAGCAATAAGATTAACCCCGGTTCGCCGGGGTTTTTATTTGTAAATAAGCATTAATTAAAGATTTTTTACCTGCATTTTGGTATAATTCGATTAACGGAAACTAAACTTAGCTGTATTTAATATGTTCGAAAGAGAAATAAAATTTATTTACGATTTTAATCTGAATAAGGTTAATAAACTTGGTCCTTATTTTACTTACGAGCAATTACTAGCTGCAGATCTTCATCCTGCAATTCTTTGCTACATTTCGGCCGAAATTGATTTCTTAATCTTTGAGGATAGGCAAAAACTTTTAAAAAATTCCGCGTTCGATTACTCCGGCGAGCAAATAACAATTCTTTTTAATCAAATTACCGAAGAGGTTAAAAGGGTAAAACGGTTTTCGCTTGAATACATTGCTAAGTTAATTCTTCACGCTACCTCGTTTAATATAAATTATCTTGTACGCCCAAGATGGACAATAGCAAAATTTATTTACGATGAATCGAAGCACAAAACATCAAACGAAATAAAGCAGATTCTTAACTATGTTTACTATTATAAGTACTTAAGAAAAATTATTATCTCTTATATAAACTCCAAAAAAATTCTTTCGATGAACCTGGATGAGTTTGAAGCTCTATTAGCAAAAACAGATAAACTGGGTTTGGAAAGCAACTTTAAAGGAATAATGGCAAGCTCTCTCGAATCGATTGCCGAGTTCTTTAATATTGGGCAAATGCAAAAAACAAAAATTCCCCTTGCCGCAGTACAGTTATTCTTAGAAGAAAAAGATTTGCCTCACCACCTTCAAAAGCTTGAAGATGTTTTGGGTGTTGATGAAAACGCCCGCTATTCGTTTATAGATTATATGAAAGTAATTAGCAGCGTTTCGATAAAAAGAGAAACAGAAGATTTTAAGGAAGATACTCTTTTGCTGTTTGATCAGAAGGAAGAAGTAGTTGAAGATGAAGAGCATGTTGATATTCATGAGAGTGAGGAAGAAACTGAATTAAACAAGAAGTATGAGCAAGAACAAGTTCAGGAAGAAGAACAAGAAAAAGAACAAGAGCAAAAAGAAGAGCAAGAGCAAGAACAAGAGCAAGAAATTGATGAGCAAAATAAACTTGAAGAGATTGAATTAGATGAAAAGCTGGATGTGGAAGAGGTAGCATATGGAGAGGAATTTATTGAGGAAAATGATGAATATCAAAAAGTAATTGAAGATGATGAAATTGAAGTAGATGAAGAAATTGCTGAAATAGAAGCAGGCTTTATTAATAGGATAGATCAACTAAAAGCAGAAGCAGAGAAAGAAGAGGGGTCATTTAATCTGCCGTTTGATGAGCCAACTGAAAAAGCTGAAGAGGAGATAAAGAAAAAAGATGAGCCGAAAGAAAAAACTAAAAAAGAAAAATTAAAGGTAGTTGATACACCTGACGAAGAAATTACAATTAAGCAGCACCAAAAAATTAGAATAAAGGTTAAAGAGGATAATAAGCTTGAACCGGTTAACGACTATGAAGAAATTGAACAACCTCAAACCAAAGATATTGATGATGATTCGAATGAGAAACTGTTTGGCTTAAAGAATGTTTTTAATGCAGATGATGATATAGAAGAGGAGAATAAGGAGGAGGAAGTATTAAGCATAGACGTTAATTATGATGATGAAAGTCCTGAAGAGGAAGAATTTCATGAAATAACCGTTGATACCGGACTAAATAACAGCATGGAACATAGGGATAAAGACATTGACGATGATTCGGATGAGCAGCAATCTTCGTTTTATAATGATTTTAAAAAAGCCGAAATGGAGTATGAAGCAAAAGAAGAGGATGAAAAGGAAGAATTAATTTCCGAAGAATTGATTAAGGATGATTATATTGCGGAGGAGAAAAAAGAAACTGTTGGATATTTAGAAGCTAAGTTCGACCTTAATGAATTGCTGGAAAATCACAATATGACCAGAATTATTGAGGTGATTTTTGATTACGATATAGAAGATTTTTCAAATGCTATAGATGAAGTTTCGCGCTGCCGCAATACAGACGACGCACATCTTGTAATAAATCAAATCCTAACAAGCCGCAAAATAAACAAGAACTCAAAAGAGGCGGTTTCATTTAAAGAAATAATAGAGGAATACTTTAACCGGTAATAATAATTATGTTTATAGACTATACAAAAATATCTGTGAAAGCAGGAAACGGGGGAGATGGCGCCGTAACTTTTAGAAGAGAAAAATATGTTCCTAAGGGGGGCCCTTCTGGCGGTAACGGTGGAAAAGGTGGGGATGTAATATTTGTTGCTAACCGAAACTTATTTACTTTACTGGATTTTAGATACAAGCGTAAATATGAAGCAGAGAGAGGGGGGCATGGTGAAAATAGTCTTAAAGATGGAAGAAACGGAAAGGACATTGTTATTAAAGTGCCTATTGGTACATTAATTAAAAATGTAGAGACCGAAGAAGTTATTTGCGATTTGGATGAAGATGGAAAAGAGTTTGTTGTTGCCAAAGGGGGCAAAGGTGGAAAAGGTAATAGCAATTTTGCTACTCCTACAAATCAAACTCCCCGTTATGCCGAAAAGGGAAGACCCGGTTCCGGAATGGAAGTGGCGCTTGAATTAAAACTTATTGCAGATGTTGGTTTAGTCGGATTTCCAAATGCCGGCAAATCAACTTTAATTTCTGTTATTAGCGAAGCCAAGCCAAAGATTGCAGATTATCCTTTTACAACGCTCGAACCTAATTTGGGAATTGTTCGATATAAAGATTTTGCAAGTTTTACGGTTGCAGATATTCCCGGTATAATCGAAGGCGCTCATCAGGGAAAGGGACTTGGATTAAAATTTTTACGCCACATCGAAAGAACAAAAATTCTTTTGATATTGATTGATATTACATCGGAAGATTATAAAAAAGAATATAAGACATTAATTAACGAACTCAATTCCTATTCTAAAATTTTAAGTGGCAAAACAAAAATTGTTGCTTTTTCAAAGGCAGATTTACTTGATGAAAAAGAATTGAAAAAAACATTGAAAAGAAAAATTCCTACTTATAAAGGACCGATTTTATTCTTCTCGGCTGCAACAAGATATAACATACCTGAACTGCTTGATGAGTTATGGAATCAGTTAAAAGACTAAGTGCTGCCAAGTATGTTATAATGATTGCTTGGCTCTTTTTGCTTGTTACAATATCGGTTTTAATTGGATTAGCTTTAGGACCGGTAAATATTAAGCTAACAGATTTAGTGTGGGCTTTATTAGGAAACCAGAGCGATCCCCTTATTAATCAAATTATTTTTGAAATTAGATTGCCAAGAGTACTTTTTGCTGTTGCTGTTGGCGGAGGGTTATCTATTGCCGGTGCTGTATTTCAAGCAATATTATTGAATCCTCTTGCCGAGCCTTATGTTTTAGGAATATCCTCTGGTGGTACTTTTGGTGCGGTTTTATCTTTTGTACTGGGATTATCTTTTCTAGGTACTCAATTATTTGCTTTTACCGGCGCGCTGTTAGTAATGTTTTTAGTTTTTTTCCTAAGTAAAAAATTTGGTGAATTGGAGCCTAATCAATTATTGCTTACCGGTGTTATGATTGGTGCTTTTTTTAGTGCCGGAATTCTTTTAATGATGACTTTGTTGAACGATTCTTTAAGAACCGCTGTTTTTTGGTTAATAGGAAATTTATCTCTGGCAGATAAAGGTAATTTAAAATTTGTTCTACCCATTACCTTTGGAGTAAGTATTTTGCTGGTATTGATGTCCAACAAATATAATTTGCTAAGTATGGGAAGCAGCACAGCAAAGCAGCTTGGTGTTAATGTATCGAGGATTAAAAACATTACTTATTTAATAACCAGCTTAATGATTGGAACTGTTGTTTCGGTTGCCGGTATTGTTGGATTTGTTGGGCTTCTTGTGCCCCATGTTTGTAGAATGATTTTTGGAACCGACAACCGAGTAATATTGCCGGCCTCCTTTTTTATTGGAGCCGTTTATTTAACATTGGCAGATACGCTGGCAAGAACAATTGCTGCGCCTATTGAATTGCCCGTTGGTGCGGTTACTGCATTAATTGGTGCCCCTGTATTCATTATCCTGTTGAAGAAAAAATTCTATATCTCTAAATAGATTTGGGAGTTATTATGAAAGTAAAAATTATTCTCAAAAGATTATGGATTTTTGTTCCATTTCTTTTTCTTGTTTCATGTTCTGCTTTACAAAGCCTAAATATCTTTCCGGTTCAGCAGGATGTTGGTCTTGGAGCTCAGTTTTCAAATGAACTTCAAAGCAGTCCTAAAGATTATCCAATTTATAACAATCCGGCTTTGAAGGAATATTTAACTAAGAATATATTGGCACCTATTCTTAATTCCCCCGAAATAAAGTATAAGGATATTTTCAAGTATCAATTGGAAATAGTTAAAAACGATTCTATTCTAAACGCATTTGCTTTACCTGGCGGCCCAATGTATGTTTATACAGGATTGCTAAAGTACCTCGATTCCGAAGCCGCTTTAGCCGGAGTAATTGCTCACGAAGTAGCTCATGCCGAAAATAGGCACGCAACATCAAGATTAACAAAAGCATATGGACTTACTATATTGCAAAATTTGATATTAGGGCAAAATGCTTCTCAGACCTCGCAGCTTGTTGCAAGTGCAATTGGACAGGGAGTTTTATTAGGCAACAGTAGAAGCGATGAAGACCAATCTGATGAATACTCAATTAAATATTTGAGAAGTACAAAATATTACCCCGGTTCGGTAAAATTCTTTTTCGAAAAATTGAGAGACGATGGAAAAGTAAGGGCAGATGGAAGTGCTGTTGATAAATTTGTTATTAATTTGCTCTCCACTCACCCGGATCCAATAGCAAGGATAAATGTTGCTGAAGAAAGATTAAAAGCAATGGGTATTCCTATTAAGAATTATAAGAGTACCGATAAAGACTTGTTCAAAGCAGATTATGAGAAGAATATTAGGGGAAAATTAAGGTAACGGCTTTTTTTAAATAAAACTAGGCGGTTCTTGAAGTTTGGATTGCCACTACCTATATTTACCACCCGATTTTAATATAATTGGCGAGGTAGCTCAGCAGGTTAGAGCAATGGAATCATAATCCATGTGTCGGGGGTTCGAGTCCCTCCCTCGCTACAGATTTATAAGGAGTTAAAAAAGATGTATTCAGTATTAATGATTTTTTCTGTTATTATTTCAATAATGCTAATTATTGTTGTTCTATTGCAAGCAAGCAAAGGTGGCGGCCTAGCCGGTTCTTTTGGCGGTTCCGGTCAATTTGGAGCTGTATTTGGAACAAGAAGAACTGCCGACTTTTTAAGCAAAACTACCTGGTGGTTAGCCGGTTCATTAATAATTTTAGCGGTAATAATTAACTTATTTTTCTTACCCGGAAAAACTACCCAAGCTCAGCGGGAAAGTATAATTCAAAACAGCAGACAATCGGTGCCTACCACTCAAACAGTGCCTCAACAGCAAAAGCAAGCACCCACAAAATAAAAATTAAAGCCCCTCTTGAGGGGCTTTCTTATCACTATTATTAATTATTTTCAATATGGTATTATTATGAAAAAAAATGACAAATCGGAAAAACCTGTAAAGGCCTATAGGAATCAAGAGTTTCTTAACTCTAAGGATGCAAGGACCATTAGGATTTTATCGGAGTTTTACGAACCTAAAGCACGATTCGAAAGAAATAAAGTTCAAGATACAGTTGTATTCTTTGGCTCAGCCAGAATTGTTTCGAGAAAGGATGCGATGAAGCTTTTAAACGATGCAAAAAAAGACAAAAGTAAAAATGGTAAAGCCACATTCGAAAAAGCATTAAAAGCTTTGGAGATGTCGCAATATTACGAAGATGCAGTTGAGCTTGCCAAAAGATTGACTGTTTGGACAAAATCTTTAAAAACCGAAAAGCAGAGATTTATGATTTGCAGCGGCGGTGGACCTGGAATTATGGAAGCAGCTAATAAAGGTGCTTTTTTAGCTAAAGGTTCTTCAATAGGATTGAATATCAGCATTCCATTCGAGCAGTTTGTAAATAAATATGTTGATAATGAATTGACATTTGAATTCCATTACTTCTTTATGAGAAAACTTTGGTTTATGTATTTAGCTAAGGCTCTTGTTGCTTTCCCTGGCGGATTTGGTACTTTGGACGAAATGATGGAAGTGCTAACATTAATTCAAACAAAAAAGGTTACTAAACCAATTAAAATTGTTTTATTTGGTGAAAGCTACTGGAAAGAAATTTTGAATATAGAGGCATTGCTAGAGCATGGAATGATTAGCAAAGAAGACTTGAAATTATTCAGCTTTGTTAGCACTGTGGATGAAGCTTTCGAAATGATTACAACTCACTTCAAAAAAAATTACCTGAAAGATGTTAAATAACTAACATACTTCTTTACTCTTTTTGAAAAGTCCCGGTAAAATTATTGCCGGGACTTTTTTTACCCTACCACTAATAAATATTAATTTACAAGTCATCCGTTCAATACTTTCAAAATCTTTTTTTAATTTATGTTCAATAAATAAACAAGTTGTTCATTCGAGTGAACAATTACACTTACTTGCGCATCATAATGATGTAAAATTGTTACTTATTTTGGCATCGATATTGGAAGAGTATAACAAATTAAAAAAGAGATAAGCATGAAAAAATTAATTTTGGCCTTACTATTAATTATGTCGGCAGCTGCATTTGCGCAGCACAAACTGGGAGCCGTAAAACTGGGATTATTTTCTCCATATGCTACCGAAAGCGGATTTATTATTGGCTACGAGGGTGGTTGGTATATAGACGATAATTTTTCGGTTGGCTGGAGTGCAGACTGGTTCCACAAAAATTATGTAGACAGCCGCTTGGAAAAAGATTTGAATGATTTTTATGGACAGATAAACGGAGAGTTAAACGAAATTAGAGCTAGAACCAATCTCCATTCAATTCCATTAATGGGTACTGCAATGGGAAATTGGGAAGTGGCTCCTAGATTACGTGCGTTTGTTACCGGTTCGGCGGGAATTGATGTGTTGTTAATTTTTTACCGTAACTATCAAAATCCTCAAGAGGATGAATTCCAGGGTGCTTTCGATTTTGCGTGGAGACTTGGCGGAGGTATTCTTTACGAATTGGGACAGCGTTCCGATGCATTTGTTGAATTGGTCTATCATAATTCGCACCCTAGCTGGGAATATGAAGTGCGCGACAATTCCAGAAAAAGGATATTCGAAAGAAAATATGATATGAGCGGATTAATGCTTCGAGCGGGGGTTCGATTCTATTTTTAGAAGTAGAAAATAGGAGCAAATAGATTTAATAAATTGGCTGCCCAAAAAGTATTGTGCAATAAACTAAACCTAGTTTTTTGTGTTTAGTTTATTGTTGATGTCTAATTACTTTTTGCGCAGTCTATTTTTTTATTCCTTTCTTAGTTAATTTGTAAACCGTAATAAAACTACAAAATTCTCTAAACAATAGGAGAACTTACCTTGAAACAAAGAACACTTCCTCAGCTATTTGAAGATAGCGTTACAAAATATTCGAACAATGTTTTATTGTATGAGTGGCAAAACGACTCTTATGTTCCATCTACTTACAAACAAATTCAGTTGCAGGTTCATAAGTTTGCCGCCGGATTGATTAGGCTTGGTGTAGAAAAAGGGGATAGGCTTGCACTAATTTCGGAGGGAAGAAATTATTGGATAGTGGGAGAATTAGGTGTTTTATTCTGCGGTGCTATAAACGTTCCAATCTCTACAAAAATTGAAGAGCTAAACGATCTAAAATTTAGGCTGGCTCATTCCGGATGTAAAATAGTAATTGCTTCCGAAATTCAAGCGCAGAAAATAAGAAAGATAAAAGCAGATTTACCCGATCTTGAAAAAATTATTGTTATGGATAAACTAAACAGCTTTGATAACGATGAAATATTTTTTGATGATGTTATGGCAATGGGAGAAGATTATTTAATTCAATCAAAAGAAAAATTCGATAATCGATGGCAGTCGGTTTTGGAAAATGATTTTGCAAATATTTGCTATACATCCGGCACAACTGCAGATCCCAAAGGAATTGTTTTATCTCATCGAAATTACACATCAAATATAGAGCAGTCATCGGCTCTGCTTCCGGTTCCGGAATGGTTTTGCTCTCTTTTAATTTTACCATGGGATCATGCATTTGCTCATACAGCAGGTATTTATACTTTAATGCAAAACGGTGCAAGCATGGCTTCTGTTCAGCTTGGTAAAACTCCCCTCGAAACATTAAAGAACATTCCCAAAAACATAAAAGAAATTAAGCCCACCTTTTTGTTAAGTGTTCCTACTTTAGCAAAAAGTTTAAGAAAGAATATTGAAAAGGGGATTAGAGAAAAAGGGGAAAAGATTGAAAGACTTTTTAACTCGGCTTTAAAAGTAGCCTATCAATACAATGGCAACGGCTTAAATAAAGGCAAAGGAATAAGTATTTTTTATAAGCCTTTATATTTATTATACGATAAAATTTTGTTTAGTAAAATAAGAAGCAGCTTTGGAGGCAGGCTACAATTTTTTATTGGAGGAGGAGCTCTGCTTGATATTGAATTACAGCGCTTCTTTTATGCAATTGGTATTCCAATGTTTCAAGGATATGGTTTAACCGAAGCAGCTCCGGTAATTTCGGCAAACGTTCCTCAAAAACACAAACTTGGTTCTTCCGGATTTATTGTAAAAAATCTGCATGTTAAAATTTGCGATGTTGATGGTAACGAGTTTCCAATTGGTGAAAAAGGAGAGATTGTTGTAAAGGGAGAAAATGTAATGATGGGGTATTGGAAAAATGAAACAGCTACTAAAGAATCTATTAAAGATGGATGGCTGTTTACAGGAGACTTGGGATACCTTGACAATGATGGATTTTTGTACGTCCTAGGCAGATTTAAAAGTTTGCTGATAAGTAACGATGGAGAAAAGTATAGCCCGGAAGGAATTGAAGAAGCTATTACAGAAACTTCTCCTTTTATAGATCAGGTAATGCTTTATAATAATCAGTCTCCTTACACTGTTGCTTTAGTAGTTCCCAACAAAGAAAATTTATTGAAAGTAATCAAAGAAAAAAAACTAACACATAATTCAATAGATGGACAAACTGCCGCCTTGAAAATAATTGAAAGTGAGATAGATAAGTTTAAAACCGGTGGTCAATTTCAAGGGCAATTTCCCGAGCGATGGATACCTGTTGCGGTGGCAATATTAGGAGAGGGCTTTACAGAACAAAATCAATTTATGAATTCCACTCTTAAAATGGTCCGGGGCAAAATAACCGAGTTTTATAAGAACAGAATAGATTTTTTATTTACTCCCGAAGGAAAAGATATATGCAATCATCAAAATAGAACAATTATTAGCAGGTTTTAGCTGATTTTTATTTGAAAAATAAAGCTAAAGTTTGAAATTAAAGTTTCGATAATAGCCATGAAGTAATATATTTCCGGAAAGGCTAATGAAAAAAGTTTTGCTTATTGACGACGACAGCAATGTTCGTACGTTACTTAAAAGATTGTTGGAAAAGAAATTTAGAATGAAGGTTGTTGAAGCTTGCGATGGGCTGGAGGGGGTAAATGTCTTTAAACAGGAATCGCCGGATCTTATATTCTTGGATATATCCATGCCTGTAATGGATGGTTTTGAATGTCTTTCGAATATTCGTTTAGTTAATACAAAAGTTCCTGTTGTTGTTCTTTCATGTTTAAGCAACCGGGAATGTGTGGAAAAAATGATTGGTTTTGGAATTACAGATTATGTTGTTAAATCCGATTTTGTTTTAAGCCTTCATACAAGAATTTACGATATTCTTGAGAAGTACAATTTTTTAATAGATTAATTATTTGAAAGGATTTGTTCTATCCATTTTAAAGTTTGGTCTATAGTTCATATTGCTGTCTAAATCTTGCTGCCAGCCATTTATAAGCCCATATTTGCCCATTAATTCAATTGCCCTGTTATATTCACTAATACTTATTGTTCGGCTTAACAGAGGCGCCTCATAAGCCTTATTTGCGGGATAGTATTGCGACATTAAGGAGATATGAATTTGGGGATTTAGCTCTTCGGCTATAAATTTGAAAACATTCTCTGTCTCGGCAAGTCCATTTGGCAGAATCAAATGCCTGATAATCATTCCTTTAGAAAGGACATCGTTTTCATATTCCAGCTTTGCACCAACCTGTTTATACATCTCTTTAAGGGCTTCTTTTGCATAATCAAAATAGTTTGGCACCCCCGAGTAACTTTCTCCATATTCATTGCAACCATATTTTAGGTCCGGCAAGTAGATATCAATAATTCCATCAAACAGTTGTAAAACTTCTACGGAATCGTAACCATTTGAATTATAGATTATTGGAATATGCAAACCCATTTCTACAGCTAAGTAAATGGCCTTTAATATTTGAAGAGAAAAATGAGTGGGTGAAACCAAGCCAATATTGTGGCATCCCTTTAACTGCAACTCAATCATAATTTGGGCTAAACGCTCCAGCTGAACTTCATGCCCGTTTTCTATTTGTGGATTTTGGCTTATGTCATAATTTTGGCAATAGACACACTTAAGATTACAGTTGCCAAAAAAAATATTTCCCGCTCCTTTTGTTCCGCTAAGTACCGGCTCTTCACCAAAATGGGGCAAGTAGGAAGAAACTATTGGCAATTGGCTGCTGCTGCATAATCCTTTTTGTCCGGCAGATCTATCTACTTTGCATTTCCGAGGACAGCTGACACATTCTTTTAGAACTTCTTCGGCAGTTGCTATTCTATTTTTGAATTCACCGCTTTTATATAAATCTATATATGATGGCAACTTTTTTCCAGGTCTTAATTAAAAAACAGTTTTATCGGATTAAATAAATTAGCAGATTAATCGATAATTATAGTAGAAAAATAATTCTTAAAAGGTAAAAAGAGAAATATGGCACTAATTAATTGGTCGGAAGAATACAGCGTAAAAGTTAGAGAAATTGATAATCAGCATAAAAAGCTAATTAACATTATAAATGAGCTACACGACAAAATGAAAGAAGGAAAAGGAAAAGAAGTAATTGGAAAGACCCTTTCGGAGCTTGTAGATTATACAGTCTTTCACTTTTCGTATGAAGAAAAGCTTTTTGCTAGTAATAATTATCCCGAATTTAAAATACATGCCCGGCAGCATAGCGATTTAATAGACCAGGTAAAAGTTTACTTAAAAAAATTAGAAAGTGGAGATTCCGTTTTAGCTTTAGAACTGATGAATTTTTTAAAGAAGTGGTTGGTAGACCATATAATGGTAACCGACAAAAAATATTCAGCATTTTTTAATGCTAAGGGAATTAGCTAAAAGTTTCCTTTTGTTGCATATCAAAAAGCCCCCATGTCCAACCTGCTACTACCCTGGCGGGTTGGATTCTTTTTAAACCATTCTATATTCCAAGGTATAATAAAATTTGATAGTTGATTTTATAATGTGATTAGACTAAAAAACTCGGCTAGTGCGGATGAACTTCTAAATAATTTTTGATAAGATTAATGATAGACAAAAACACACTACTTTCGGGTTTCATTTTTAAAGCGGCTTCAAAATGGCTAATGGAATTTTCGGGATTGCAAAAGAGCCATATTATTCCAAGGTTTACTAACTCTTCAATTGATGCGTCGTTATAACTTTTTCTTGTCTCAATTCTTTCTAATAATTCGGGGCAAGGACAATCATCATTAACGGGATCTGCGCTAATAATAAATTCTATATCTTCTTTAATTAGACCGTAAAACAGGTCAAGTGCTTTTTGAGTATTTCCGGTTTGGGTATAACACACTACTAATTTTCTTCTTAATCCTTTGCTGCTGCTATTTTTTATAAGAGCTTCTTCCAACTCTGGTTGAGCGGCGAGGTAGTTCCTAGCCATAAAATATTGATTACCTAACATCTCACTCATTGTAATAACACTTTTAAGTTGTACAAATATAAATAAGAGAAGCCTTTTTTCAAGGCTTCTCTTTCTAATTATTTATTTTGGATTAGGACCAGTTACAAATGTATAATTCATTATATCGGCTGTTGGATTAAAGTAATTTGGAATTGCATTGTTTTTCATCCAATCGTAATTCAAAATATTAACACCAAACATTAAGCTTTTTGCATCGTAACCAATTATCTTAAGAATTGTTGCAACTTGAGCAGAGGTTTGTCCGGTATAGCAATAAACAACTACAGGTTTGTTTGTTGGCAATGTTTTTAATGCTGCGGATAATTTTAAATCTGCTTTTGGAGTATATTGAATTGCACCAGGTAAATGTCCCTTTACATAATCTGATGATGCCCAGTAATTAGCAATGTAATAATTTGATAGATTTCCAGTAACTGCACTCCAAGCAACTTTAATATCATCAAATGGAGATGCGCTTGTTGTTGCTAAAAATTGATTAATTCTTTCTTCTAGAATTTCTTTTCCTGTTTTTTTACCAGTATTCAAAGTAGGTAAGTTTCCAGCAGCAGCTTTGGGTGTTTCGGTTGTTACAAATCCGGTAAAGTTATTTCCATAACCTGAACCTGAAGCCCATGATGTGGCGCATGACGCATTCCATGAAGACATACCATATTTAAGTGACGACACGTTGCTATATCCAAGTAATCTTAAAACAGAAACCGCAACGCCAGCAGTTTGACCGCTATAGCAAGCAATAACTATTTTTTCGTAAGAAGCTGCATTTGCTAATCCTTTTATATAAGTAGCAATATTTTTTAAATCAACTCTAACTGCACCGCTAATGTGTCCTTTTGTTTCATAATCTGCTTGCGCTCTAATATCAATAATATGAATTTTATCTGGTTTTGCTAATAGATCTGCATTCAATGCCGAGGCAGTAATAACTGCTGGAGCGGCTGTGTTTAAGAAATCGCCGTTAGCTTCTAAATATTCAACAAGAACCTGAGCTTCGTTTATTGCAGCTGTTGGGGTTGGTTCAACTGTACCTTCATCTTTGCTGCATCCTGTGTATACAAATAACAGGGGAAGAATAAGCATTAAGTAAAATAATTTGCGTAGTTTCATTGTGTTGCTCCTAATTAGTTATGTGTTTTTATTTTGCATTCCATTTTGTAGGTAATTTACCATCTACGGTAATTGATGTTGTTGCACCAAGTTCCCATGCTTCTAAATCACCTTTGAATAAATAAATTTCTTTGTTCTTCAAACTTCCATCTGCATTTTTAGATATGTGACATGCATCGTAACATTGCAATCCGGCAGCCACTTTAGTTCTGGAAGTCCATTTTTGAATGTTATGAGGAGTTGCATATTTATAAGTTGGGCGTACGTTGAAGCTTGGTAAATTTGCGACGCCATAATTTTTCCAACTATCCGGGGCCGTCAAAGATCTTCTTAATACGGCATACTTAAACGGCTTAATATCTGTAATTGGGTTCATACCAATTTTGAATCCTTGATATGAAGGAACGCGAGCTCCTTCACCTCCAATATGACAGCTACCGCAATTATTATAATCTTGCGAATGGCATGTGTTGCAGCTGAAGGTACTTATATGTGCAGAGTGATATGCATTTTTATTCGTTATTCCCTTATGGCAATCTGTACACTCTGGCATCAAAGGCATTTTATATCTTTGATCGTAAATTTGACCATCACCATGAACTTCATCAGTTTTGTGGCAATTCATACAAGTGTAGCCCATTTTAGATAAATGAACATCCGGAACAGTTCCGGCAGCTTGACCAAAATATGCATGCCCGCCACGAGAAACATGGCAAGTAACGCATTGATCGTTCATATCCGGCTTAACAAAGTTATGACCTTGATATAATCCACCACCACCGGCCTTTGGTCTCATTACATGGCAATCTCCGCAGCTTGCATGACACTTGGCGCAATTAATTTTATATCCTTCTTTCATTTTATCCGATAATTGATCGAATCCGGAAGGAATATTGGCTAAACCAGAGCGGAGAGCGACCATAGATTTTTGTCCCCATCCCTGTTCGTGTAAACTGTTTTTAGATTTTAGGTGAATATCTGTATGGCAGCCGGCACATTTCTTTTCGGATTGAGTAGAGGGATGACTAATAAAGTTATTTGAATGGGCTTTTGATTTATCATCCGTTCCATCAACACCATTATGACAAGCAGTACAAGGTATTTTACCATGCACATCTTTTTTAAATGATTCGTAACCGGCACCTTTTAAAACTACTCTGTCGTAAGGTTCAAAGTGAGGGGTCTCACCTCCGCAGCCGGCACCTCCCTCGCTTGGAGGATCGGGTGTATAAACTTTTTTAAGCATATCGTAATTAGTGTGGCATCCTTCGCAAGAAGCTACAGACTTTTTAACTTCTGCAACTGCTTCTGTGGGAATTTCTTCCTCCTCTCTTTCTTTACAAGCGAGGGAAAAAATGCCCATAAGTGTAATAAGTAATAACAGGGAATAGATTTTTTTCATATTGGATCCTTATTTTCGACAAATATAACCTCGTTATCCAATTAGAATGCCAGACAATTATGTGCTTTTTAATGCGAATTTGAGAGATAGTGATAAGTATTTATATCGGGTATGAAACGGATGTGGAACGGAAATGAAACATGCACATGATTGTGCTTCTAATACTGCAAAAAGTGTTTCACCAACTGAAACACTATGAAACACTTATAAGCAATTAGTCAACCAATATTCCAAGCGCCTTAAGGCGGCGCCATAAAGTGGTTCTTCCAATTTTTAATTCTTCGCTAACTTTTGTTTTGTTCCACTTATATTTTTCGAGTAAAGCTATCATCTCTGTCTTTTCTTTCGAAAAATAAAAACCAGGTTTTGATTTGTCTTCTGGTGCAATTGTTTGTTCGAATATATTTTTTGGCAACTTTTCTTTGGTAATAATTCCCCCGCCAAGAGTTCTTACAAAAGCATACTCAATAACATTTTCGAGCTCTCTAATATTTCCTTTCCAATTATACTGTGTGAGTGAGTCTATTGCATTCTCTTCGATATCTTTAATTTCTTTTTTATAAAGGATAGAAAATTTTGTAAGAAAATATCTAACTAAAGGGGCAATGTCATCTTTGCGGTTTCTTAAAGGAGGAATTTCAATTGGAATTACATTTAACCTGTAATAAAGATCTTCTCGGAATTTTCCACTGGCTAGTGCTTCGGTAATATTAATATTTGTAGCGGCAATTACTCTTACATCAACTTTACGTGTTATGGATTCTCCAACTCGCTCAAACGTACCTTCTTGAAGAACACGCAGTAATTGAATTTGCATCTGCAAAGGCATTTCGGCAACTTCATCTAAAAATATAGTTCCCTTATGAGCTAATTCAAATCGGCCTGGTCTATCTTTAACGGCATCTGTAAAGGCTCCTTTAACATGTCCAAAAAGTTCGCTGGCAAGAAGGTTGGAAGGGAAGACAGAGCAGTTAATCTTAATAAAGGGTTCATCACGGCGGGACGACAATTTTTGAATTGCGTTAGCTACCAATTCTTTTCCGGTTCCGCTTTCTCCATGAATAAAAACGGGAGCGTCTGTATCTGCAATCTCTTCAATTAATGTAAAAACTTCTTGAATGGATTTACTGTGTCCAATCATTCCTTGGAACTGAGCTTCTCTCTGCAGATCCATACCAATTACTTCTAATTCTGAAATATCTCTAAAAGAAACAATTCCACCAGTAGGCTCTTTTGAATCGTTATATAAAACAGCGGCACTTAGTTTAATAGGTTTTTGCGAACCGCAGCTGGTTTGAATATTCGATTCAAAATCGAAAATGTTTTTATTGGATTTAAGAACAAGAGCAATAGGGCAGTTGGTAAAGCAAACATTGGATTTAAAAACATGTTTGCAAAACTTTCCCATTACCTCATCTTTAGAGTGTCCTGTAATTTGTTCGGCAGCTCTATTAAAAAAATTGATTCTAAAATCTTTATCAACTGTAAAAACTCCCTCGGCAATCGAGTCGAGTATATAGTCTTTTAGTTTATTATCGATAGACATTTTGTTTCACTGTTTCAATTATGTTTCAGATGGGATTAAAAAAAAGCCGCTATAAAATAGCGGCTTTTAAAACTGTAACTACTAGTTTCCAAATACGTTTATCTTTCCATTAATGTGTTTTGTTGCATCAACAATATTGCCTCTAGAATCGACAATACCTTGATGACAAGTTACACATGCTTTTAGTTCACTAGCCATATGACCAACAGGAGGTAGGCCATGACATGAACCGCATTTTGCTTGTGTGCCATCAACTTTATTCCATTGTGGAGTAAAATTATTTCCACTCATTTTATCTGCTGTATAAGCAAATGGATAAGTTGAACCGGCTTTAGTAAAATTAAAGTTACCATGGCAATAAGTATTCGAGCAAGTTGAAGTGCTGCTATTATAAGTACCTAAAACATTACCCGTATTGCTAAGAGTTCCAAATTTAACTTCAGCTTTTGGAATTCCATCCAAATGGCCGGCGCTATTCAAAGATGATGGAATAACGTGGCATTCGTTGCAAGCTACAGTAGCACCAACTTTTGTATTTCGTAAATGGTTTGTATGAGCACCAACAGAAGCATCGGTAGTTGCAATTGCATTACTTAACGAACGTGGTGGGGCTATTAACAGTACATTCGAAAAATCTCCGTGACATGTATTGCAAGCTTCGGGGCCGCCAGGATTTTTATGGCAGCTATAACAAGTTGGACTTACCAGTCCTCCGTTATAATTATCTCCATGACATTGAGTACATTTAGACATACTCCAATTGTCGTTTTCAATAAATTTGCCATGAAACTGGTTGGAAGTAGGATTCATAATGTTTGCAGTGTGAACTGGAATACCTGGATGGCAATTACTGGTAGTGCAATCTACTTTAGCAGTGCCTCCTTTTAAATTGGATGCATGGCAAGTTTTACATCCATCGAAGTTGTTATTGGTTAATACTTTACCATGAAATGATGGTGCGGTTTTTAACATAACATTAGCTCCGTGAACACTAACCTTTGATGGCGTCACAATATCGTTTTGAAGTTCGCTGCATGCAAACGAAAATAAACTAACAATAAAAAGCAGTATAAAATATTTTGAGAATCTCATATTTGTTCCAGAGATTGAATTAATTATTTATGACAATATCCGCAGAAACCAACACCTTTGATTCCTCCCGGACGTGCATTAGCATCTTTATGACAATCGAAACATAAGGAGTTAATATCGTTATGCCAGTCGCCATTAGACGATCTCATAAAACTAGCTTTATGAGTTTTTGGATTTGTTCCTTTAATACCATCGGCATCAACATGGCACAAAATGCAATTAGCATCCGCACCTTGAACATCGTGGCAAGAAGCGCATCTTTCGATATCCCGTTTTGCTAAAACGGAATGTTCTCCGCCGCCGCTTCCAACACCAATTGTTACAAAGTTAGCCATCTTATGAGATATTGGTACAACACCTTCTAAAGCAAAATCTCCTTTACCAGCGCTCTGATGACACTCAGCGCAAAAAGTTTCGGTCTGATGACATGTTTGACATTCGGTAGTTTTACCTTTAAGATCTATGCCATGAGTAAAACGGTAATTCATATCGTGAGCGCGAGTAAGGTTTTGCTGTTTTGTATTGTTAACAAAATTATGAGGAGAAAATGGAGTTGGAAAATCCCTTTTGGAATTGCTAGCTCCAAGCATTGTAGCTCCGGCATGGCAAGCTTCGCAAAATGAATTATCGTGACACATTTGACAGTTAGCATTAGCTTCCATGGATTTGAACTTGTGAGTCTTTGAAAAAGAAACACCTTTATGATCTTGTGGAAGAAGATTAACAGTTGATATGTGACAAGTTTGGCATTCATTTGCTGCTACCGAAATTCCGCTATGACATGAATAACAAATATTCATAGAAGGGTTGCTCTCTTTTGCTTCAAAACTATAAGCTACTTCGGATAATCCTTTATGACACGACTCGCAAGTTGTGTTAGGATTTCCCAAATGTAATTTATGATTGAAGAAAAGTTCACCGGTTTTAATCATCAATGGTTCGTTAACATCTTCGTAATGACACATGTTACAATTCTTCTCATCGTTAACATCGTGACAAGTAGCGCAAACGGATTTTTCGGGCAGCAAGCGTACTTTTAAGCTAGTGCTTTCCGAAACAGCGGTATGGCATCCTGCGCAATCTGTAACTTCTTTATGAGTCGAATGTGAAAATTTAATTATATCCTTATTTGTTTTTTCTTTATTGCCGCCGTTGGAACTTATAGCCGCAACCGAAAGAAAACAAACAAGTAATAATCCAAACGCAGCATAGAAATATTTTATTTTCATAATCAATTATAAATTTGTATTAAACCAGTGATTTATTTTGAATAGCAATCTAAAATCATCACGATAAATTTTGTTGTTAAAAAATTGACCTTGAACGTCGAAACTCCATGTATTCCAAGGGCGCAAATTAAGTCCTGCTAGAATTGATACTATGCTATTCTTTTCGGAATCTTTAGATAATTTATAACCGGTATAGGCAACACCTAATGATGGAGTAACTTTTCCATCAAAAAAGCTTTTTGCCGTATAAACAGAAATGTTATCCATCTCTCCTGAGTATCCAAAACTTTTACGGTAGCTTATGCTGCCAAGTTCTGTATAAGCTCCTAATGTTAAACGGGAGGAATTATCATCTTCATATTTAACATAACCAAATTTTCCAAAGAGGGTAAAATTCTTGTTAAGTTTATAATCAATACCACCTTCCATTTCTTCGGTGTGGCCAAAATTAAAAACAGAGAAGATAGAATTATAACGGATCTTTGGTTCACGCCAATTGTAATATGCTGTAATTCCTAAATCTTCGGTTGCCCAAAATTTTCCATCCAATTCAATCTTGGAGGTCTCTTTGTAATTAAGATCGTATTCAAACAAAGTATTAATGTTGAATACTCCTTCTAAATCGTAAGAAGCTTCTCCAGATAAAAATTTATACTGATTAGATTTTTGCTGAATTAAAACAGTAATAGGATCGTACTGAGCATCTAACCTTTCGGCCATAAAATTTGTAGCCGTAAAATTTTTATCTAAATAACTAACAGCAAGATTTAGATGGTGAAATAAGTTCGCATCAAAGCGGGCACCCATTATGTAATTATTTTTAATATCCTTAAGGAATTCCAATTTTTGATATGCTGGAACATTGCCTCCGTAAAATCCGGAAAGAGAGAAGCTGGAATACTTAATTTTAAGATGAGCTCCGTCGAACAAGCCTCCTGCAATTGGAGTAAATAATGGTTGACGTCCAATCTTTAGAGTAAATACATCAAGAACATCGCGAGCTTCTAAATATAAATTATAAAAGCGGAGTCTAGGATCATTATCTAAAGCGGCACCAATATTACTTTCAAAGTTCACTCTTGTTCTTAAAGAAACCTTGCTCAAATTAAAATTAAAGGACAATGCCTGTGAAGTTCTTAAAAATCCTTCCGATTTTTGTAAATCGTCATACCTTTGGAAAGAGTATAAGGAAGAAGTAAATCTGCCATTCAGATTTTGGGCAAAAACCATAAATGGCAGAAGTAATATTATTAGTGATAAATATTTTCTCATTTTATCCCTGTGAGTTTATTATCCTTTCGGAACTTTATGTGCAATTTTTGCCCACATTTCATCTAGTTTGAAACCTTTAAAGGTTGGGCTAGCCGAGTTATGGCAACCAACGCAATATTTTGCTTTATCTTCATGAACAACCATTCCTTTTGCAATAGCATCAGTACGGTTTTTCATAACAGCCATAGATTTGTAAGCTGAACCAGCGCCGTGGCAAGATTCGCATTGAACACCTTCTTCAACTTTGTACTTAGCACCAAAAAGAGCTTTGTCTGCTTTTGTACCGGTAGTATGGCATGTTAAGCACTCAGGAGTTTCTACTGCTTTTGTTTTAAAGCCTTTATCAGCTGCAATTTTATCTGCTTCTGGAGTCTGTAAAGTTTTATATGCTTTTGAGTGTTGGCTATCTTGCCAAATTTTAAGCTGTTGACCTTGTTTTTCGGTCTTGTGACACATACCGCATACTGCTGTTCCTTCGTAAGTGCTTTGTGCAGATACACTTGCTGGAACAATTAAGGACACGGCTACTACAAATACGGCTACTGCAAATAACTTCTTCATAGGAAATTTCTCCTAATTAATGAGTAAATGGACTTTAAGACATCAATTCTATAAAAGAATACTAAGCTCTTGTTTTAATATAGCCTAATTGGCTGTAATTGGCAACAATGCTTTTAACGTGTTTTACTTTTTCTCGCAGAATTTACCTGCGGAAACCTTTTTTAGTTCCTTAAAAATCTTGTAAGAAACCTACTACTTATATTGTTGTGATCTATACCAAAATAATTGCAAGTTTACCCGGATTTTATACCAAATAAACTTGCTTGAAAAAATAAATTATTGCTTAACAGTTTCTTCCTTAGGATGAATTTTACTTTCTACCCACATTCTTAATTCCGGATCGTTATCGATCTCGTGCTGGAATATTGAATCTGGATTTAAACCATTCTTTGTAAGTGTAGATGTAAACAGAACAGTAGAGTTGCTTAATTTCTTTTCCTCTCTGGTTCCGTTTCTAAATTCTTTCCACTCAACTACAATACGTCTAAAATGTCTTTCGTGATGATGACGGTAATTATGCAAAGACATTTTTCCATCAATAAATGTTAAGCTTACCGGATATTCGTGCGGATGGAAAATAACAAAGAACCAATGCCAAACAACAATAGCCAGTGTAGCTAAAATAGCTTCGTAGAAATGTATAATTTCGCTAACCTTAATTAACCATGTAGGAGCCCAATCTCCAACTATTGTTGGGAACCATAAAATTAAACCGGTTACACCCATAACAATAGTACCCCAAATTAAAGCCCAATACTCAGCCTTTTCGGTATAATCGTATTTATCGAATTTGGGCTTATCTTTTTTGAGCCTTAGATAATATAAGATATTGTCTCTTGCTTCTGTTAGATCTGTTAATTTAGGAAGCATATTAAAAAGAACATCTCTTCCACGCGCGGTAAACAGCAAATAGAAAATATGATATAACCCGGTTACAATCATTATAACAGCACATACCCTATGAATATATTGACGGGCAGTTTCGCTTAAACCTAACGAGAAGAGCATATCTGCCCACCAGCTGTCGTGATATTTAAGAGCAAAACCTGTTATTGCAAGTGTTAAAAATGATACGAGCAATAGAAAATGCTGAATAACTTCGTTCTTGGTGAAACGTGGAATAGTAATTTCGTTAACAAGTTTTTTGCGTTTCTTTCTTATTTCGTAAATAAATATTAAAAGATTGTGTAAAATCATTCCGCCTATTACAGAAACTATCATCCAGAAATAAACATTTGATACAATGTTTTCGATATTGGCCGATGTCTTATCTATTGTTTTATGTGAATAGCTTTTTGAAAAAGTGTCTGTTGCATCAACGTGACATTTCTTACAAGTTTGAGTAACATTAGCCGGATTTACCGAAGACTCGGGATTGTTTTGTGGTAAAATTTTATGAACCGTATGGCAATCCACGCACATTGCAGCTTCTTTATCACCGCGCATGATTGCTAAACCATGGTAACTGTCTTCGTATTGTTTGGATTGATTTCCTGAACCTCCAAATCTTTCGGCAATTCTAGGATCTTCGTGACAAACCATGCAAGTACGCTGCTGAAGTTTTTTTGCTTCTAATTTTTTATCGACTGTATTAACTGCGTGGATGCTATGTTCATTGTGGCAATCGTTGCAAACAGGAGACTCGCGAACACCTTTTTTTGCACGAATCCAATGAATTGATTTTTCGAAGTCTTCGGCAATTTGTTGATGGCACTGTCCGCAAGTTTCGGGAATATTAAATGAAGAAATTTTTGAGCCCGGTTGAACTCTGTTTTTAATATCGTGAACTCCATGACATAGACTGCAGTTAGCCGCTTCTAAGCGTCCTTTAGATACAAGAACACCATGAACAGAGGTAGAATAAAGTAGTCCAGGATTTTTAACTCCAAAAGAAAATTTCTCTACAAGTTTTGGGTTATCGTGGCAAGTGCCGCAAGTTGCTCCTAAATTTTTAGGATAAACACTGCTTGTAGGATCTTTAACTTTTTTTATTTCGTGTGAACCATGGCAGTCCCAGCACATTGCGGCTTCATCAATTCCTTCACTTAAAGAAATACCATGAATGCTTTCTCTATGTTCCTTTGCAACTGCAGAGTGGCATAAATAGCAATCTGCCTTTTGACTTGCTGCAACATTTTTAGAATGCTTAGAAAGATTATGAGATATATAGTTATGGCAATCTGCACACTCTAAATTTTTATGAACCGATTGTGCAAGTTTTTTATCATCAGTTTGCTTGTGGCAGCTAATACATTTGTTTCCCTCAACGGCTTTTGAGTGGTATGGATTTGCCAGCACCATACTAGTATGACATTTGGAACAATATTCTTTTACTTTTAGCTTATTATCTTTTGGAGGTGAAGAAATTTCGTGAGTCCCGTGGCATTTTTTGCAGTCAGGTGGATTTTTTACTTTGCCTTTTAATCTATGATGTATATCTCTCTTAACCAGGTCAGCGTATTCCTCGTGGCAAGTTTCACATTTTACTTTTTTATAATTTTTCTTTTCTATATGACTTTCATCTTTAATAGTATCGTGACAATCTGCGCATGTAATTACATCGTTATGTACAGATTTAACAATTAAATTTTCGTGGCAATCTGCGCATTTAAATTCTTGTGCAAATAAATTTGCCGATGATAACAGTATTAAAAACAGTATATAAATTCTTAAGAAGAAATATTTTTTTGAAGAAAACATTAAGCCAGCTCCATTAAAAGAAAATTATTGATATAAGAAAAGCATTGAATAAATAATTAAGATAATCAAGACTATTCCGGTTGTTAATGCTGCAAAGCCAAAAATCTTAGCAGCTCTTTTTAAAAATACAGGGGGTGCATCTCCAAGTTTTTTTTGAAGTTCCGGATCTTGCATTATTGTCTCAAATTCTAAAGGACGATCTTCTTTCAACTCATCTAGATGAACCTTGCCAGTAAAAATAACAGTATCCATTGGAAATTTATCTGGACGGAAATGAGTGTTAAAAAAGTGATATGTAAAAATAAATCCAGTGGCTAACAAAGCTTCGTCGCTATGAATAATTGTTGCAATATTTATAAAAGAACCGGGTAAGCCTAAACTAGTAAAAAACTCGGGGAACCATAAGATTAATCCGCTAAAGCCAATTACTGCAACGCCCCAAAATACTGCCCAATAATCAAATTTTTCCCAATAAGTCCATTTACCATATTTAGGACGTGGTCCTTTTCCAACAAACCATTTCATTGTAGCAATCATTTCGGTCAAATCTTTTTTATTTGGCACTAAAGAATTTTCTCCATGAAGAAGAGAAATAAACTTAATTTTTTCCTTTTTGGTTTTTCTAATTAGATAGCCAATATGCAAACCGAAATAAATAAATGTAACAATAGCGGCAACCCGGTGAATAAAGCTTGTTACAGCATAGCCACCCATTAAGTCCGAAATTGTTTGAAACAATCCAATACCTGCAAATTTAATTGTCATGCCGGTAATTGCAAGGGAAATAAAACTTGTTATAACCAGGACGTGCAGAAATCTAGAGTAAGCATCAAATCTTTCGTAGTACTTACCTTTTTTTTCATTCGATGTATCTGTCATATAATTTTTACTTTCTTTTACTTTATATAAAACCTTAGTTAGTTATTCTTTCTAATTCTATCTCTATAATTAATCTTCTCTGTCATATTCTTCTTGAATATTTTCATCTTCTTTTTTAGCCTTAGCTTCTTTTTCATGTGCTTTATGCTTTCTATGTTCCTTTAACGCTCTTGGGAACCAAAGAATTGTATGCACACCAAAGAATAAAAATGTACCGCTTAATAAAGAAACCATGAACCAGAATGTATAAAACAGATAAGGGTATTTTTCACGGTCGTGATGAGTTGCGTGAGTTAAATAACCAACAAATTTTTTGTTTGAATTACTGTGACATTTTTTACAAGTCTCAACAATGTTTTTGCGGCTAAGTTTAGACTCTGGATTATACGTTGGCAAAATATTATGAGCTCCATGGCAGTCGTAACATCGTGCAGCACGTTGAGAGCCTAATTTTGCAACCTTACCATGAAACGTATCGAAATAGGTCTCGGCAACTTTTTCGTGACACTTTCCGCATTGATTAATAATTGAAGCTTTGAAATCGGTTAAGTCAACACGATTTATTTCGTGAGACAAATGGCAATCGTTGCACACGGGAAGTTTTTTATCTGTCTGTGTTACACTTGGACTATGAACACTGCTCTTAAATTCTTCATAAACACCTAGATGGCATTTTGCGCATGTGGCTGCAATATTCTTTGGGTTAACAGTAGAGCGGGGATCGCTCTTAGGTAATTCTTTGTGGCTTGAATGACAATCCACACATGTAGCTGTAACCATTAATCCACTTTGAAGCAATCCTTTGCCATGAATACTTTCATTGTAATTAATTACAATTCCTAATTTACTTTCGTCGAGAGATTTAGCAATGTTTTTTCCTTCACGATGGCATTTACCGCACAACTCCGGAACGTTACGCGCGAATGTCGGGGATTTAATTTCCTTTTTACTTTGAACATTATGAGTAGTATGGCAATCTGAACAGTAAGGAGCGGTCTTATCACCGGCTGCATGTTTTTGACCATGAAGGCTAATGTTATAATCGTCAACCTGAGCAGTGTGACAAATAGAGCAATCTACTTTTCCGCTGTTTAGGCAAACCGGGTTTTTAGAATTGCTGATATTTGTATGGCACTTGATGCACGAATTAATCTTATGGGAAGAATTTTTAAACTTTTCTACATCTATGTAAAGAGAAACTTCTTTTCCATTTACAACTTTCTTCAAATCTTTTTGTGAATGGCACTTAATACATTTGTCATCCGGAAAGCTATCGTCATAAAAAACTTTACGAACTTTATGAGGCGCATGGCAATCTATACATACCGGAATTTTATGAGGCTGTTTTTCCCAAAGGGCTCCGCGAATCACTTTTTTATGAACCTCTTCAATTCGTGTATGGCACTGTGTACATGTCTTTGCAATATTATTTCGGTTAATGGTTGAATATGAATTTGTATGAGGAAGAATATCGTGAGATGTATGACAACTTGTGCAAACTGCTGTTACAATTAAACCTCGTTTGAATAAACCTTCGCCATGAATCGATTCGGAATAATCATTAAGAACTTTTCTCTCATCAGGATTAACCAAATTTGAAACTGCTGTTCCTTCTTTATGGCACTGGCCGCATAAATTAGGAATGTTCATTACATAAGTTTTGGATCTTGGATTTTTTGCCGAAAGTATTTCGTGCTTGGAATGGCACGAAGCACAATTGGGAGCTAAATTTACACCCTTCTTTAATGCAAGTGCATGCAAACTTCTTTGGAAATGTTCTACTGCCTTTTCGTGACATGTAGCGCATGCAACCCTATCCAGCTTTTCGGCATGTGGCAAATTATTTGGGTCAACATCTGCATGGCAGCCTGTGCAGCTAATTTCTTCGTGAACAGAAGAGGCAAAAGATTTTCCGTTAACAAAAAGGGAAATAACCTTGCCGTTATGCGTTTTTGTTAATGTCTTATCTCCGTGGCAATCTAAGCAAACTAGATCGTCTTTACTCTGAGCTAAAATTGATGAGAGTAAAAGAATTGGGGCAAAAAACAGAATTTTATATTTATTCATTTATTCTTCTTTTGAATTGGCGAATTTTGAAAAACCTTTAATAAATGTTACAGCCTACTATATTGAATTACGCTTATTATTTATAAACAAGATATTCAGTATGTACCATTTTGTCAACGTAACCTGATTTGCTTAAAATGTACTATAATCTTAACCGAAATTACTATTTGCTAGTTGGACTAATTTTACCTTTTTGAATATTATGAGTGCCATGACATAATGAACAAGAAGGAGTATTCTCTTTGCCATAAATTGCAATTTTTGAGTGAACCGACTTTAAATACTCGGCCTCGGTACTGCTTTTTTTAACGTTAAATTTTTTCTGCAATTCAGCATCTTCGTGACATTTGGCGCATGTTGCCTTTAAATTCTTTGGATACACCTTGCTGAACTCACTTTTAACTTTTCTAACATCGTGAGAACCATGACAATCCCAACATTTTGCAGCTTCATCAATTCCAATCTTTAGCGCTTTGCCATGAATGCTTTGTCTATGCTCTCTGGCAATATCGCCGTGGCATAAATAACAATCAGCCTTTTGAGTAACTTTAATTTTCATTTCATGCTTGGCCAAATTATTAGAAATATAATTATGGCAGTCTGCACATTCCAAATTTTTATGCACGGAAGAGGGGAGTGTAAGATGAATATCAATTTTTTTATGACAGCTAACACAATTGTTTTTGCTAACTACTTTTCCGTGATAAGGAGCAACAACTTTCTTATTAGTGTGGCATTTACTGCATATCTCTTTTGCCTTAGCTACATTATCCTTTGGAATTCTTTTTATATTATGATTACCATGACAAGAATAACAAGTTGGAGGATTTTTAACTTTCAATCTATGATGGACATCAGTATTAATAGTCCTGGCCTTATCATCATGACATGAACTGCAGTCAACTTTAGCAAGGTTTTCGTTATGTGGTAAATTGCTTGGGTCAACATCGCTATGGCAGCCTGTACAACTTATAGGTTCGTGAACAGAGCCAGCAAATTTTTTCCCATCAACAAAAAGGGAAACATCTTTACCATTTCTTTTCTTTGTAAGAGTATTATCCGAATGGCAATCCAAACAAATTTGATCATCCTGGCTTTGGGCATAACTAGCCGAAATGATTAAAATAAAATAGAAAAATAAAATTGCTCGCTTCATGATAATCCTTAAATTTTAGCAGAGATTTCTGCTACAAGTCTATTATCGAAAACAAATAAGGTTTCTTTATCCATAATTCAAAAAAGAGTTTTGGATTATGGATTGCCTAACAAATTTTCGAAAATAAGATAAAAGACTAACTTATCCGCTCTAAAAATATCCTGTTACTACTTATTAAGCAAATATTGGGCAAATATTTCAGCTATTTATTTATGAACTCTCCCGTAAAAATGTACCAATCTTTTTCTTCAAGATTTTCTAACTGTCCCCAGTAAATTTCGGTAGAGTCCATTTTTTCGCTTTTTACATATTCCTTTATTTGCTTTAGATATCTGTCAATTTCATCCTGGTAAAAGTTAACGGCATTTTTGCCAATTTTAAGCAATGGTAATTCGGTATCTAATTTTTCTGCGTCAATAGAGCAAATCCAATTTTTTTCGTAAGGAGAAAAATCCAAAGCATCTAAATTTTCGGTAAGATCTGTATTCAATTTAGAAACCTGCCCGCTTACTGGAGAATTAAATGTTACTTTACGCTTTCCCTGCTTAATGCTAAATAGTGGCTGTCCTTTTGCAATGCTCATTCCAAGATTTGGAAATTCCAAATCGTCAACTTTACCTATTAATTTCTTCGAAAAATCATCCATGCCAATTTTAACAGCGCCATCTTGCGCTACAGAAGCCCATGTATGTCCTTCTGAAATGAATACACCGCCAGGAATTGAAAACTCGCCCAAACTTAGATTATCATTTTCGGTTAAGTGAGTAATATGAACGCGAGGTTTTAATTGTTTTTGAATTCTATCCTGACGTTTAACCAATGCTTTCTTTGTAAAGTCAAGCAATTCATCTTCGGTAAATGGTTTTTGCACATAATCCATTGCGCCAAATTTCATGCAATCTACGGCAGTTTCAACTGTAGCGTAACCGGTAATAATAATAACGTCAATGTCTGGTCTTAATGTTTTTACATTGCGTGTTACTTCAACACCATCCATCTCGGGCATTTTAAGATCTGTGAAAAGGAAATCGTAATGATTTGATTTAATTAGATTGAGCGCCTGTGGGCCTGAATTAACAGTATCAACCGAATATCCATCAAGAACAAGAATTTTTCGGAAGCTGTCTAAAATAACATCTTCATCGTCAACACAAATAATTTTTGCTTTAGGATTTGGAACTTCGGCACGTTTTAAAGATTTAGCTTCTGTGCTAAAATCCACAACTGCAAGGCTTTCGTGTAAAATGGATTCTCTTTCTTTACGTTGTTTCTTCTCATTCATAGATTTAATTGCAAAACGAATTATAACATCGGCAATAATGAAAATTATAACTGCTAGTATGAAGAGTGGCATATCTATTCTCCTTGATTAATAAACTTTTTATCTATCTGAACTGCAAGGTATTAATTGTTTCTTTTCGTATTCAAGCTCCGAAGGTATTATTCGGTAAATCCATCCTTCAAAGTAGGGATCTTTTTCTAACAGCTCGGGTGTCTCGAGCAATTTTGTATTTCTGTCTATAATTGTTCCGCTTATTACAGCATAAAGCTGATGAATTACATCATCTTCGGATGAAAATTTTACTGCATAAGAAGCCTGCTGAATAATATCGCTTACATCCATTAACTCAACAGCTTTCACTTGTCCCAATGTTTTTATAAAAAAATCTGATGCGCCAATTAAAACCGTTCCATCATTTTCTTCATTCATCCAGCAAGAGTAGCCTAATCTAAAATACTTAGCTGGGCAGGGAATTGGCATTAATGAAGCAGGTGATATTTTATTCTGCTGAAGCATATTGTTATATCTAATGCCTCTTTTAATTCCGCTAATCATTTCGTCGATGCTGAAAGGCTTTGGTATAAAATCTATTGCACCCATGTAAAGAGATTTTACAGCGTTATCTATTGTTGAATAGCCGGTTGTCATAATTGCCGGAGTTTGTATATGATGCGTCTGCAATTCATTTAGAATTTGAAATCCGTTCATGCCCGGAAGCATTATATCGCAAATAATAAGATCGTAAGAACCGGCAAGAAATTTTTCAACCGCTTTAATTCCATCCATTGCATAATCAATTGAACAATCCTCGAGAGATGCAATTTTAATGATGGAATCTATTACAACCTGTTCATCATCTATAACTAATATGTGATTGTGTTTATTCATCTTTTAAATAATCTTTGCTTCTCCTTGAGGAAGTCTAATTGAAAAAGTAGTACCAACATTAACTTCGCTTTGTACACTTATAGAACCGTTATGGTTATCTACAATTCCCCAAATAACAGATAAACCTAAACCGGTTCCTTTTTGCCCTTTTGTAGAAAAGAAAGGATCAAAAATTTTACTCAAGTTTTCCGGCGGTATACCGCAGCCGGAATCTGTAACATCTATTTCAACAAATTTTTTATCTCCTGCGGCATCTATATAACTCCATCTCTGAAAATCGTCGTTAAAAGAGGCGCACCCTTCAATAAATCCCTGGTTAGGAATTTGAATCTTATACACTGGGCCATTACACTTTGGGCATTTTGTATTTTTATCAATTAAAGAAATATCACATGTAGGGCAAGTTAAGCTTTGTATAGAATTTTTGTCAATATTAATTCCAAAATAGTTTCTCTGATTTCCATAGATCGGGTCTAAATGAACAAATCCCTCTTCATTGTTCGATTTCAACTTCATTTTGATTGAAGACATTCCTCCAATCTTATGATGAGAATCTATTAGGCTGTGAGTTTTAGCGCATACAGCATTTTTAATATGAACCATTCCACGCGGTGAAAGACTTATTTGCAAGGTCTTTACTTTTATTGTTCCCCCTTGCTTAACCGCATCAATTGCGTTTACAAACAAATTAAGAAAAACCTGCTGAATTTGATTTGCATCTGCCGTTATTTTTGGTATGCTAGGATCAATTTCTTTTATTAGTGAAACTCTGTTTAGTTTTAGCTGGTTTGTAACCACAGCAGCAGCTCGGTCAATTATTTCGTTTACATCAACAATACTTTTCTTGGGAACGCTTTGACGCGCAAAATCGAGCAAGCCTTTTACAATTTCGCGGCTTCGCATAGTTTCGCGAACAATAACGTTTAAATCTTCTTGCATCTCGGGATTATCTTTGCACCTTTTTAAAAGAAAACTGCTGTAGGTAAGCACACCGGTAAGAGGATTATTAATTTCGTGAGCAACTCCGGCAGCCAATTGACCTAACGAAGCCATCTTTGTTGATTGATACAATTGCTGACTGGTTTCGTCGAGCTTGCGGGTCATTTCGTTAAATGAATGAGCCAGTAAACCTAATTCATCTTTACCTTCATCTGCAATTTTATAAGATAAATTGCCTGCAGCAACTTGTTCGGTAGCTTTAACAAGTTCTTTAACCGGTTTGTCTACATATCGCTTAACAAAAAATCCAATTATAAATCCAATGGCGGTGATAGATATTAATGCAAAAACAACTTCCTGAATTTCATTTTTCTTTATTTGATCTTCAACATCTTTTAAAGAAATTGTCACATCAAGAACACCAAGCACAACCGCACCTTTTGAATGAGCATGACAATCGGATTCGTAGCATGTTGGTTCATTGTAAATTGGATTAATAATACCAAGAATATTCGAAGAATCGGGATCCGCATTAAAAATTCTTGTACGGTCTTTCATCGCAAGTTTTTCGAGCGGCTTATTCTTTGCATGACATGCGTAACAGCTTTCGGCTTGCTTATCAAGCATCTTTCCAATGTCTTCTGCTCTAGCGGCATAAATAATTTCCCCCTCTTTATTAAGAATGCGTACATTATCTATTGCCGGATCCTTACCAATTCTATCTATTATCTGCTGAATATAATCACGCTCGTTTTTTAACATAGCATAGCGTGTAGCGTTTTTAACGCTTTCGCTAAGCTGGTTTGCATGACGCTCAACTTCTGCTTGAAGAACTTCGCTTTGCGACTTTATATTGAAGTAAGAGTAAACTCCAATTGTAATAATTGCAGTTACACTTACAACCAATATTAATTTTGATCCAATTTTCCGAAACATATATTTAATTCTTTTTACTCATCTTTCCCGGTTTATCTTTGGGATATGTTTTATCGTCGTGACAATTCTTACAAGTTGGATTAGTATAATTTTTTTCTTGATGGCATTCGGTACAGTCAAAATCTGCATGAGTTTCATCAAGTGATAACCCGGTTACCATGTGTTTAAAATTTGCTTTTGTCCATTGACCATGACACATACTGCAATCTGCTTTTAATCCTGCAAACTTTCCTTTTTGTGTATGACATCTAATACATGTAAGCTTGCCATGATTTTTATTTAGATCGAAGCCTGTTCTTTCTTTATGATTAAAAGCACCCATTGCCTTTGAACCATTATGACATTTGGCGCAATCGTTTTTAGTGTCGTGGCAAGAGGAACAAACAGAATGTTTTTGAGTTGTTGTTCTGTTTGCAACCGATGCTGTTTTTACTTTTGAGTGACATTTATTACAGCTTTCATTTGAATGGCAGCTTTCGCAATCAAGAGAAAAAGTATTTACATGCTCGTTGTGTAAAAATGTAACAACTTTGCCGCTAGCTTTTGGAGTATCGAATTTAACCATAGCAGGCGGATCTATTTTTGGATGAACTTTTTTAGCAGCATCCAATTTTACTTCTTTTTTATTATCATCACTTTTTGCGGATTTATTTTGAGCATGACAGCTTTCGCATTCTACTTTGCCGCTCCACTGGCGATGGCAATCCATACACTGACGATGATAAGCGCCTTTCAAATCGGGCTTGCTAACATCTGCACGCTTACGGTTAAGTTCGTGGCAATCTGAACATCCGGCAACTTTTCCTGGGGGATTATAGTGATGACACATTTTACATCCGCCCCCCATTCCAGCCATTTCGGCATGCAAACGGTGAGTAAACACTACCGGTTTGTAAACATCGGTTTGTCTTTTGAATTTATCTATTGTTAAAATATTTGGTGATTGCTCGGCACTTTGAGTAATGGTTACCATCTTTTCGCGCGGACATGGTATTAAACATGGATTTTCTTTTGTTGGAATATCGCAGCTGTGACAATTACTACATTTTAATGCCTGAGATTGATGCTCTTTGCTAATTTTATTTTGAGCAATTAAAAGAAATGGAATTGCCAAAACAATTAAAATTAATTTTTTCATTGTGCAGTTCCTCTAATTGTGAATTTAGTTTTGGATACGGGTGCTTCGGGAACACTAACAATTGGGAACAACATAACGCAATATCTAAAAATCAAAATTTCTATAGCAATAAAACCAAGTGTAACACTAATTTCTCCTAAAGATGGAAAATAACTATGCACTTCATAAGGGGGAGTATATGCAACTAAAAAATTGTTTATTCTATTCATCAGCACTCCAATAATAACCATTACCGAAGCAATAAATAATCCTAGCGGAGATTTTCCTACCTGAGGGGATAAAAACATTCTCAATGGAATAATTACACCAATAAGCAGTTCCAAAGTAAACATTATGCTAGCCGCGTTAAACTCGGTTAAATAAACAAATGTCTGGCGAATGACCATATCTCCAACTTTGAATGCTAAATAAATTCCTAATAATGGGGCGACCATACTTCCTAAATTTGCCAAGATTGGAGTTTCGGGCTTTAGTTTAAAAGAACGGCTTGTTGCTAAAGATTCCATAATAACCATTGGCAATCCAACAGAAACTGCAGATAGTAAAAAGAGCAATGGTAAAATTGGAGTTTGCCATAATGGATGCATCTTAGGTCCGGCAATAACCATCAGTGTTCCTAAAGATGATTGGTGCAGGCACGAAAGAACTACACCGGCTATAATAAAAATAAACATTGTTTTATCTAATGCTTTATCTAAAACTCTTAGTAACTTATCCACGGTTTTATTAAATCGTTTTAAGAATCCTGGAAGATTAACTTTTCCAATAAATCTTTCGCAAACTATTGGAAGAAATTCTATATAAAGAACAGTAAGGTAAATCATAACGCAAATACCAACCTCGAACAATACAGAACTTCCATTCCACATAATAAGAGGGTGCCATATATAATAGTATCTTCCTAAATCAATCATAACACTGGCAGCTACTAAGGTATAGCCTAAAGTTGCAGTTAATAAAGCAGGACGAATAATTGCATGATACTGATCTTTATGCATAATGTGTCCAAGAGCGGCAGTTGTAAATCCACCTGCAGCTAAAGCAACACCTGCTGCAACATCAATTCCAATCCAAATACCCCAAGGATGAAGATTATTTAAATTGGTTACTGCTCCAATGCCGAATACAAATCTTCCCAATAAAAAAGCCAATCCATTTACAGCTAAAACTGTTAAAGCAATAACTCCTGGCGTAAAGAACTTATGTTTAATAGGGGTTGGTTTCAAATGCTCCATATTAATGTCCCTCCCCTTCATTTTTCTTTTTATTCTTATTAATCCACATTACACCCCCCAATAAGGAATAGAGAGCTATTGGAGGAACGAAGTAAGCAAAGATGCCATGCTGAATGGCCTCGCTAACACCGGGTGCCGGATCGTTTCCAAGCTTTGGAAATCCTAATTGTTCAAATTCTTGGCTGGCTAAATAAATCCAAGAAGTACCACCAACAGTTGAGTCTCCAAATATTCTGTTAACATAACGCTGTGGGTAATTTTTTATTTTCTCTTTTGCTGCGCGTATTAAATCTTCTCTTCTTCCGTAAGTAATAGCTTCAACAGGACAAATTTCGGTACATGCAGGAATTTTTCCCTCCTTTGTACGCTCGATGCAAAAGTCACATTTTTTGATATCTGGTTTTAAAGCTTTTTCAAATTCAAATGCAGGAATTTGAAATGGGCATGCAACCATGCAATAGCGGCATCCAATGCATTTGTCTGTATCCCAAAAAACTGTTCCATTTTCTTCCTTAGAAAAAGCACCAACAATGCAAGCCGAAAGACATGCCGGCTTATCGCAATGCATGCATTGCACTTTTACATTGATTGGAAGATTTGCTTTAATATTATTTTGATACTCATTAACAACTGTAAGAGCTTTATCATCCGGTCTTCTCATATTCTGAAATACAGAGCGGTCATCATAAGTTTCGAGCGAGGCAGTAGGTAAATTATGAGCGTTTTTACAAGCCCATTCACATTTGCGGCATCCAATACATACAGTTGTGTCAACTAATACTCCCATCCGATCTTCAGATAAAACATTTTTAGGAGCGGCTTTCGATTTGGAAGATAAGCCCAAAGTTACTGAGCTTATAACGGCAGAGGTTTTAAGAAAATCCCTGCGAGATTGTTTGTTCATTTTGTTCCTCCGATATGCAGAGTTTATTTTCAGTCAATTCTAAATAGAGATTGTGGACACCATTATCCCCTTCAAACTTACTAGAAAAGGATAACTCTGTCAATTGTATTTTAGATTTTTACGTAAGAAAGCTTTATTTCTCATAAAAAAATCTTTACCTTCAAATCCAAATTTTTTAATATATCCGAAAGACCATGGCAAAGAAAAAAATAAAACAAATTGCAGACCTCAGAAAAGAAATAAATTCTATAGATGAGAATCTTATTAAACTCCTTTCGAAGAGAAGAGATATTAGCAAAGATGTAATTGTTGCTAAAGAAACAGTTCAAAGCCCAATTAGAGATCAAAAAAGGGAGGCAGATTTACTTAGCAGCCTTATTAAATTCGGCAAAAAAAACGGTTTGGATTCACATTATGTTTCCAAGGTCTTTTACGAAATTATTGAAGACTCGGTTAGACTTCAGCAGAATTATGTACAGAATAAATTAAATAGAGGAGAGAAAAAAAGTTCTGCTTCAATTTCTCTTCAAGGTATAGAAGGCTCTTACAGCTATTTGGCAGCATTAAAGTTTTTTGCCCAGCGCAAATACGATTTGAATTTTGTATTTCGAAAAAGATTTGACGAAGTTGTAGAAGCAGCAGAAAAGGGGGAAAGTGATTATGCTATTCTGCCCATTGAAAATACAACCAGCGGCGGTATAAACGAAGTATACGATTTGCTTCTTCATACTACATTATCAATTGTTGGAGAAGAGAAGTTTCAGGTTAAACACTGTTTGGTATCAACAGAAGAAATACCCTTAAATAAAATAAAAAAAGTATACGCTCATTATCAGGCAGCTGCCCAATGCAGTAAATTTTTAGAAACTGTTCCGAAGGCCGCTGTGGAATATTTTGCTGATACGGCAATGTCAGTTCAAAGAATTAGTGAAGAAAAGAATCCCTATTTTGTTGCAATTGCCAGCCAAGAAGCCGCAAAAATTTATGGACTAAAAATATTAAAAGCAGATATAGCTAATCAGTTAGAAAATTTTACTCGTTTTTTAATTGCAACCCGTAAGCCGCAAAGTGTCGATTCCCGAATTCCCTGCAAGACATCAATTGTTATGGCAACATCACATACTCCAGGTTCTTTGGTAGAGGCTTTGAATATATTTAGAAAGTTTAATGTAAATCTTACTAAGCTAGAATCCAGGCCAATTATTGGTAATCCTTGGGAAGAAATGTTTTACTTGGATTTTGCTGGTAACATTGCGGAGGCAACAACACAAAAATTAATGGATGAATTGGGGCAGTTTACTCGCTTTATTAAAGTGCTTGGAAGCTATCCAAGTTACGAGCTCGAAAAAACAAAGCTGGAGTATCCCAAACTTTTTGATATAGAACAAAAATTAATTATAGAAAAACCGGAAAAGGAAGAAGTTATTCCTGCAAAGGTTGTAAAACCAAAGGCAAAATCTGCCAGTTACCGTTTGGCAAGCCGTGAATATAAAAGTGAAGATACAATTATAAAAGTTCGCGGAGTAGAAATTGGAGGCTCGAACTTTATTGTTATGGCGGGACCATGTTCTGTTGAAAATGAAGAGATGATTATGCAGTGCGCTTTGAAAGCAAAAGAGAGCGGCGCGCAAATTTTACGAGGAGGCTGTTTTAAACCAAGAACCTCTCCTTACAGTTTTCAGGGGCTTGGATTTGAGGCTTTGGAATTATTGGTAAACGCCGGCAAGTATTACGATATGCCAATTATTACCGAAGTAATGGATACAGATCAGGTTTCGGAAGTTGCTAAAACTGCGGATATACTTCAAGTTGGCGCTCGAAACATGCAGAATTTTGCTTTGCTAAAAGAAGTTGGAAAATCGCACCGGCCGGTAATGCTAAAACGTGGATTAATGTCTTCGATAGATGAATGGTTAAACGCGGCAGAATACATTTTAGCGCATGGAAACAGACAGGTAATTCTTTGCGAGCGAGGTATAAGAACATTTGAAACTGCTACACGTAACACTTTGGATTTAAGCGCAATACCAGTACTTAAAGAATTAACTCACCTTCCAATGATTGTGGATCCAAGTCATGCTGTTGGGCAGCGAGATAAGGTTGTTCCTCTTGCCAAGGCGGCAAAAATTGTAGGCGCTCATGGAATTATGGTAGAGTTTCATCCGGATCCTCCAAAAGCTTTAAGCGATCCCGAGCAGGCTCTTTATTTTGAGCAATTTGAAAACATGATGAAAGAGTTGTACAAACTGTAAGTAAGAGAATTGAAAATTATTAGTGAGCAGTTCAAAAAGGATTGCTCACTAATAATAATATTTTGCCTGAAGTGTAATAAAAGAATATGATACAGATGTTTTTGCAACTGTTATTCCAAAGTTATAGCCTAGTCCAACCGTAAAGCCTTTCAAATCATTTTCTCTAAAATCTAACCCTGCAGTTAGACCAAATGTTGCGCCACCATCCCACGTGTTTACATCGCTAAATGTTCTGTCGTTGGCTAATGTTAAGCCAGCGGATTCTTCCAAAAAGAAACCTTCACTTAAAGGTTGCCAAATATTTGCAGAAAGGGAATAGATATTCAAAAAGGGATAATATTTCCCCAGCCGGTTTTCGGGGATAAAATATTCAATCATTCGGGCATGTGCGTAGCTTATACGGAATGTTACTTCTTGGCTAAACCATAATTTAAAATCTGTATTAATATTTGCTGTTAAAGCATCAACGGAAGCAGAGTTTCCTTTAATGGAGCCATAGCCAAAACCTGCTCCAGCGGCGGTAAATTTTATTTGGGCTGTGGTTATGCTTGAACAAAACAAAAGAACCAAACCTATAATCGCAAGATTATTTTTCATACGTTATCCTTAAAAGTGTATAGCAAGCCAAATAGTTTTAACATTTTCGTCTGTCTTTTCAACTCTATGTTTTTGATGTGTGGGAATTACTAAATAATCTCCAGGCTTTAAATCAAATGATTGCTCATTATCATAAAGCAGCTGAGCGCTTCCCTGAAGTAGTAAAACAAATTCGCTTTTATCCTGATTGTACCAAAAACCTGGTGGCGATTTATGCTTTTCCGAAATAATCCTTTCCAAGGTAAAACTGTTATTCTCAATAATCTTTTCAAATATTTCATTTGGAATTGTAATTGGAATATTATCAAAAACATTTCCCTTCGAAGACAAATTCATAATCATCTCCTTAGCGAAGCAAAGTTAGCGCCGGAAGGATTTTGAAAAATTGATAAATCGAATTCCGGAATTACTGCAAGAATATGATCGAAAATATCTGCTTGCGCATCTTCGAAGTCTACAAATTCGGTCTTGGTTGCATAGGCATAAATTTCAATGGGAAGACCGTCTGGACTTGCTGGAAGCTGACGAACCTGAAAAGAAGAATCTTTGCTTATATCGGTTCGGGATCGAAGATATTCAATTAGATAAGCACGGTATGTTCCAATGTTTGTTAGTCTGCGTCCATTAACCAAAACTGAACTATCTATTTTGCTTTCATTGTTAAAAAGAGCCAGCTCTTCTTTTTTTTGCTTGATGTAAGAAGAGAGGAGTGTAATTTTTTCAAATCGGGAAAGCATTTCTTCGGTACAGAATTTAATTGATGTTTGATCTATGAAAACAGATCTTTTAATTCTTCGAACTCCGCTCTGCTTCATCCCCCTCCAGTTTTTAAATGACTCTTCAATAAGTTTGTAAGTGGGGATAATTGTAATAGTCTTATCGAAGTTTTGCACTTTAACAATCATCAAGGAGATATCAATTACATCTCCATCTGCACCATATTTTGGAACTTCAATCCAATCTCCAACGTGCACTAAATCGTACGAAGATATTTGAAGACTTGCTAAGAAGTTTAGAATTGTGTCTCGGAATACCAAAATTAAAACGGCGGTAAAAGCACCCAATCCTGTTAGAATAGAAAAAATAGATTCACCAACAACAATTCCCACAATTAAAATGAACATGAATGAGTAGTGAATAATCTTAACAATTTGTATGTAGCTTTTTATTGGTCTCTCTTTAAATTTTTCGGAACGATCGTAAAGTTCCGAAAGAGAAGTAAGCAATGCACCAATTGAAAGGAATATTACAAATGCATAAAGAATTGAAAGGAGTTTATTAAAATGAATTTGTGCTTCCGGGATAAGATAAGTAAACTGAGATATTATGCTTAGAGGAGCTAAATATGAAATTCTTCTTAAAAAAGCTTTCGAAAACAGTATATCGTCTATTTGGGTTTTTGTTTTTGCAAACAATTTTTTAAGCAGCCGGAATACAATTTCTTTTACAAAGAAATAGGAAGCCAAAGACACTGCTAAAGTTAACAAAAATAGTAATGTATCGTTCATCCAATGTTGAATTCGAAGCCATTTGATAATATTTTCAAACATATTTAGGTATCCGTTGTTTCAATTATAAAATTACAAAAAAATATATGTCATTATTCCTTATGCAAGTTTAAAAGTAAAAACTATTTTAGCAATACTTAAACGGTGGCATATGTCTAAAGAACAAAATTGGAAGTCGTATTTAGCACTTTTTTCAATCTACATAATTTGGGGAACTACCTATTTGGCAATAAGAGTTGGAGTTGAAGATCTTCCTCCAGTTTTATTTGCAGGTTTAAGATGGATTGTAGCCGGGCCTCTTTTTTTTGTAATCTTAATTCTTAATAAACACAAATTGCCCAAGAAAGAAGATTTAATTCCTCTTGCTATTGGTGGTGTCCTTATGCTTGGTATTGGGAATGGATTGGTTGTTTTTGCCGAGCAGTATGTATCCAGCGGTTTAACGGCTTTATTAATTACAACAGTTCCATTTTGGTTTGCAGGAATAGATGCATTAATGCCCGATGGGAAAAGAATTAATTCTAAAATTATTATTGGACTTACACTTGGTTTTGCCGGAGTTGGATTAATTTTTGGCGGCGACTTAAGTAAACTTTTTAATAGCACTTATACCGCCGGTGTTATTGGTTTGATGATTGCCGTATTTGGCTGGTCTTTGGGTACAATTTATTCAAAATACAAAAAGGTAAGTGTCTCTCCATTTATGGGAGCTGCAATTCAAATGACAATTGCCGGTGTTTTGTTAACCGCTTTGGGATTTATAATTGGAGAGGGGAATAGTTTTGTATTTACTCAAGAAAGTCTTTATGCTTATATCTATTTAGTAATTGTTGGATCCTTATTAGGTTATGGATCTTACGCATACGCAGTAGCTCATTTGCCAATTTCGTTAGTTGGTACTTACGCTTATGTGAATCCTATAATTGCTTTATTCTTAGGATGGCTTTTTTTGAATGAACAATTGACAATATGGATATTGCTGGCTTCGGTTGTTATTTTGGTTGGAGTTTGGTTTGTTAAAAAGGGAAGCTAGATGAATGAAAAGATTTTCTCTTTTCATTCATCATATTCAAAAATCCTAATTCATATCTGACAGCAGATATCCTTTTTCTGTTTTAACAAAAGAAAATGAGGTTATGAGTTTTTGGTCACCGCTAATAAAACTAACATCAATATTGTTAACGGAAACACCATTTACTTCTTCCAATTTAATTTTACCCATCTCATGCTTCGAAGAAAGGTCTAAAAGGGCAGATATCTTTTTGCAAATTCTTTTTACCTGATTAAGCTCTTCTTTATTTGCCGGATTAAAAGAATCTACTTGAACACGAGCTTTCTCTTCTCCATTATAAGCAATTAATAAAGCTGCTTTATCGTAAGCTTTTGTCTTACTCAGTTCAAAAAGGGTGGTTAAATTAGCTTTTACTAATTCATCGGCATTTTGGGCTTTTATTGTGGTCAGAGCAAATATTGTTATTAAGAATATCAATCTTAGCATCAATTTCATTTTATTTCTCCTTCTGTCTATAATTAAATACGCAAACTGTTCACTTTGTACGAAAATAATAGCTGCTTTATTCAATGAACACTGCTTTTAATTTGTTTTTATCGTTACTGCATACATATCAAACAATATCGGTGCCAATTAAATTCAATAAACAAAAATGGAAGAATCAATATGTAAAGTGTTTAATTGGTTCTCCTTTGCTACCAATATCTGTCATAGCCTCAATACCAATTTGAAGATGTAGATCTACAAAACGTTGTGTAATAAATTTATCCGATTCCTCTGTCTTAACACCTTCCGGCATCATTGGTAAATCCGAAACAAGCAGCAAAGCGCCGCGTGCAATTTGATTAGCATAACCAACAACAAAAACCGTAGCCGTTTCCATATCAATACCAATGGCTCCAAGTTTTTCTAAGTAAGCCTTAAAATTATTATCCCATTCCCAAAGACGGCGGTTTGTTGTGTAAACAACTCCGGTTCTATATTCCAGTCCATGGTCAATAATTTTATCTGAAATAAACTTGTGCAGTTTAAATGAGGGCAAAGCCGGCACTTCTGGGGGAAAATAATCGTTACTTGTACCATCGCCTCTTATTGCGGCTGTGGGTAAAATAAAATGTCCCAACTCGGTAGAAGTTTTTAATCCTCCGCACTTACCTAAAAAAAGAACTCCCTTTGGAGCGCGCGCAACTAGTAAATCCATTATTGTGGCGGCATTGGCGCTTCCCATACCGAAGTTAATAATTGTTAATCCATCATTGTTGGTGGCAACCTTCATAGGTCTGCCTTTACCTTTAATTTCGCAATCAAAACGTTCTGCAAATAATTGAACATAATTTTGAAAATTGGTTATAAGAATGTAATCTCCAAATTCGTCAATTTGTGCCCCCGTATAACGGGGAAGCCAGTTCTGCGCAATTTCTAATTTTGTTTTCATAATTATTTAAACTCTGCCCGCTGATATTTATTTGTTATTTTAATTGTCTTTTTGCTTATAAACTTATCTATGTAAATTACTCCAATGGAAAAGATATATCCTACTAAAGCGCCTATCAAAGCTCCTCCAATTACATCGGAAGGATAATGAACACCAACGTATGGACGAGAAAAAGCCATCAATACCGCAACCAAATAAAAAGAAATTCTATATTTTGGAAAGAGACGCGAAAAATAAACAGCACCAGCAAAATTATTAACCGCATGAGATGATGGAAAAGAATAAGACTGAGTGCATGTTACTAAAATTTTAGCATCATCTATTGCATTGCATGGACGAACCCTTTCGAATAAACTTTTTAGAAATGTACTGCTTAACTGATCGGAGGCTACTACCAAAAGAATAACCATAACGGCAGCAATTCGGCCAAGTCTTCCTCCTTTAATAACCAAGAGAAGGAATAAAATAATATAGGCTATATACCAGCTTTTTACATCCGTTATTAATGGAAATACTTTGTCGAAGAAAGGATTCGATAAAGTGTGGTTTATAAAGTAAAATAGGCTTAAATCTATTTTGTAAAAAAAATCTATCATATTGCGCCCAAAGATATTGAAAGATTGATTATTTAATCAAATTTCTTTATCTAAGCTCCGAAATTTTTGTATTATTAGCGAGTCTTTTTAAAGTATTGCTGTAATTAATATGTTGTGTATTTTTAGGATGTTTATTTTATCCATAAAGTAAATTAAAAGTGAATTCAAACACTAAGCAAAAAAATACTCAGGAATTAAAACGTTACGAGTTCTTTAGAGAAGAAAGTAAAAAATCTCTAATTGCACCCTTTCAGGCGTTAGCTAAGTTTACCGCCGTTGCCGGGTTAGTTGCGCTGCTTTTTGAAGTAAGATTCTATACAGAAAAAATTGACTATATCTATATCTCCCGTTTATCTGCTGTATTAATTGCATTTATACTTCTTGTAATTTCGCAAACAAAGTTTGGCAAAAGACATCCCGAAATTTTAATACACTTTTTGCTAATGTCTATTATATGTTCTTTTGGAGTAATGATTTATCTTATTCCCAAGACATTAATATTCAACTCGCAGATTATTAGTCTTATAATTTTTGTTGCCGCGCTATTCTTAAGTTGGGATTTTAGCAACCAAATATTGGTAGCTATTTATTACAATCTTGTATTCGCAGTCTCAATTATATTCAGCAGCCGGGAAATATATATTCTTCCCAATATGCTCGAATCTGTTGTGCTGGTATTGATTATAAGTATAATGGCAATAGTCGCAAGTTATATTAATTATCGTTTGCGCCACGAAGCTGTAGTTAAAAATTTTGAAGTTGGTTTATCCGAAAAAAAATATAGAACCCTTGTAGAAAATTCTGCCGAAGGAGTTTTTCAATTTACAAAAGAGGGAAAGTTAGTAACAGTCAATTCCTCTCTAATTAAAATATTAGGTTACTCTTCGGAAGAGGAGATAAAAAAACTTTCTTTGCTTGCGGATGTCTTTAAAAGGCAAAGCGATTGGGAACTGTTAAGCAAGCTAATTGAAAAACAGGGCAAGGTTCGAAACTACCGGGTTCCTTTCAAGAAAAAAGATGGCACCGAAATAACTGTTAGGATGAATGTTAGATCTAACGATGACGATTTTGGAGATGATTTATTTTACGAAGGAAGTTTACAGGACATTACCCAGCAGGTTCAAGCCGAAAATGAAAAGCAAAAAGCGCTCGATGCTCTTCGTATTGAAAAAATGAAAGCAGATACCTCTGCCCGAAAAGCCCAGCAGGAAAGCAGTTTCAAGTCTAAATTTCTTGCAAGCATGAGCCACGAAGTAAGAACTCCAATGAATTCCGTTATGGGATTTTTAACATTAATTGAAAACGATTTGTTTGAATCGAAAGAAGAATTAAAAGGTTTTGCTCGCGATGCACGTTTGTCCGCAGAATCCTTATTGGATATTATTAATAATATTTTGGATATATCTAAAATTGAAGCTGGAAAAATGGAGCTGGATGAGATAGAGTTTGGTCTTAAAGATGAAATTCAAAAATGCCTTTCTATAATTGGTCAAACAGCAAAAGCAAAAGGATTGCTTGTAGAAGCTCATATAGACGATAACATTCCCGCTAAAGTTTATGGTGACCCAACAAGATATAGACAGATAATAATTAACCTTTTAGGCAACGCGCTTAAATTTACCGAGCATGGTAAAATTACAGTTGATGTAAAGTTAAAAGCTGCGTACGATTCCGTTATTGAACTATCAACTTCTATTACAGATACCGGTTCGGGAATTCCTAGCGACAAACTTAATTTATTGTTCCAGCCTTATATGCAGATTAAAAGTAAAAAATCTACAAAAGAAGGTTCCGGTTTAGGATTAATGATTGTTAAGGAATTTGTGAAATTGATGCATGGTGATATTCATGTTGAAAGCAAAGTTGGAATGGGAAGCAAATTTATTTTTACCGCTAGAATGAATATTCAGCCTGGAGAAGTTCCCAATACAGTTTCCAAAGAAGAGTTTAATAACAAACTTGTTCCGGAAGAAATTGCTCAACCTGAAGAAATATTTGTAAAGCATGAGACTGTTGTTAAAAAGAAATTGCTTTTAGTGGAAGACAATCCTATTAGCCAAAATTTGGAAACAAAGATTTTAAGGGAAGTTGGATATGATGTAGAAGCAGTCTCCACTGGAATAGAGGCAATCAGTTCTGTTAAAACAGGTATGTTTAATATAGTGCTGATGGATGTGGAAATGACAGAGATGGATGGAATTACTGCAACCCAAAAGATTAGGGAATTGGAGGGGCATATTTCCAAAATTCCAATTATTGCTGTAACTGCCCATTCAAGCATGAAAGATCGTGAAAGATGTTTAAACGCCGGAATGGACGATTATATTTCTAAGCCTATAAATATACATTTCTTAAAAATTACAATTGACCAGTGGTTAAATACTACCAGATAGTATTTTTTTCTAACCTTTAACTTCCTATTTTTGCCCCATCTTTTAATTACTAAATGGTAGGAAAAATATGATTTCAAAAGACTACATTGCACTCGAAGATAAGTACGGTGCTCATAATTATCATCCGCTTCCGGTTGTTCTTTCTAAAGGGGAAGGAATTTTTTTATGGGATGTTGAAGGAAAAAGATATTTCGATTTTCTTTCGGCTTATTCCGCAGTTAATCAGGGGCATTGTCATCCCAAAATTATAAACACTATGGTAGAGCAGGCAAAAACTCTTACTCTTACTAGCCGTGCTTTTTATAACGATTGTTTGGGACCATACGAAAAATTTATTACCGAATATTTTGGTTACGATAAAGTATTACCAATGAACAGCGGTGCCGAAGCAGATGAAACTGCTCTTAAATTATGCCGCCGTTGGGCTTACGATAAAAAGGGAATTCCAGAAAATGAAGCCAAGATAATTGTTTGCGAAGGCAACTTTCATGGAAGAACTATTACAATAATTTCTATGTCTACAGATCCAGATTCATTTAAAGGATTTGGTCCTTATACACCAGGCTTTGTTACAATTCCTTACGACGATTTAGCAGCTTTAGAAAAAGCTTTGGAAGATCCTAATGTTGCCGGATTTTTAGTAGAGCCTATTCAGGGAGAGGCCGGTGTTTATGTTCCTCAAGAAGGATATTTGGCAAAAGCTTATGAATTATGTAAAAAGAAAAATGTTCTGTTTATTGCAGATGAAGTTCAAACAGGCCTTGCCAGAACTGGAAAACTTTTAGCTTGCGATCACGAAAATGTTAAGCCAGATGTTTTAATTCTTGGAAAAGCATTAAGCGGCGGATCTATGCCTATTAGCGCGGTATTGGCAAACGACGATATTATGCTTGTAATTAAACCAGGTGAACATGGTTCTACATTCGGCGGTAATCCTTTAGCATGTAAGGTTGCAGTAACTGCATTGGAAGTATTACGTGACGAGAAACTTGCCGAAAACGCTGAACGCTTAGGAAAATTATTCCGCGACGAATTAAGAAAGATTGATTCCGAAATGGTTGAGTTAGTAAGAGGTAAAGGATTATTAAACGCTGTTGTTATTAAACCAAAGAATGGTAAAGTGGCGTGGGATGTTTGTATGCAAATGAAAGAAAATGGTTTGCTTGCAAAACCAACTCATGGTCATATAATTCGTTTTGCACCGCCATTGGTAATTAACGAAGCACAAATTTTAGAAGCAGTAAAGATTATTGAAAAATCTATTAAAGAAATAGAAACCGCTTAATAGATATTATTTATTCTCCCTTCAATTGCGAAGGGAGAATGGCTTTTAAAAATTCTTTTCGAACTTACAGATGTACTATTTATAAATCCTTTTATAATCCCAAAATCAATATGGAAAAGAAAAAATTTGTTACAGTATTCGGAAGCTCAATTCCAAAGCCTGGTGATGAGGAGTATGAAATTGCTTATAAACTTGGTATAGCTCTCGGGCAAAACAATCTTAATGTATGCACCGGTGGTTATAAGGGCATAATGGATGCCCTTTCGAAAGGATGCACCGAAAGTGGAGGAGAGGCTTGGGGAATTACATTAGATATTTACAATGCCGAGCCAAGCAAATATTTAACAAAAGAAATTAAATGCCATACACTTGCCGAAAGATTGCAAAAACTTATTGAAACAGGGGATGCTTATATTGTTTTGCAAGGGGGAACCGGAACCTTGGTGGAACTTGCGCTGGTGTGGGAGTATTTTAATAAAAGCATGATAAGTGAAAAACCATTTGCATGCCATGGCCAGATGTGGCAAAAAATTTGTGCAGTTATGGAAGAGCAGATTAAAAAGGAAAAAAGAAAAACCGGTTTGATTTTACCATTTGAAAGTATTGATGAGTGCGGTAAGTATATTATAAGCAGTCTTAATAATTAATCTGTATTACCTACCTGTTAAGAAGAATTTTTACTTTGTCGTAAACTAAGTTTACAGATAAATCTTTGATGCACTTGAACTTTGTATCTGTTCTAGAACAGGTTAAAGGCTTTGGCGAGTAAACAAAGCAGGGGGCGCATTCTAAATTTAAAGATGCAATTTCATAATCCGTTTTCCACGGATGAATATAATTAGCGCTAGTAGGACCAATAATTGCAACTACTTTTAGCTGTAATGCCGAAGCCACATGCATTAAGCTGCTATCGTTGGTAACAAATAAATTGCACCGTTTCATAACTGCCGCGGTATTCGAAAGGCTGAATGTTTGTACGGCATAAACCCTAGGGGATTTTAAATTATTTTGGATCGATTCTATTATTTCTAATTCCTCTCTTCCCCCAAACAATAATATCTTGGCGTTCAAATCTTTTATGAGACGCTCACCCAGTTCGGCAAATTTATGGGCTTCCCATCTTCTTTTGTCGTGATTTTTTAAAGTATTGCACCCGGGATGAAAACCAATTACCAAATCCTCGCTTTCAATTTTCTTTTCTCTTAAATAATCTTTTGCGTATTCTAAATCGTCGTATCCTAATTCGAATTGAAGCGGAGGATGTGATGCTAAAGTCTGGTCTAAAAATTTATCTATCATTGCAATATTCTCTTCAACATTATGAAGAGAATCTTTTTCGGTAATGCGAATGTTGTTCAAAAATCCTAGGTTAATTTTATCTTCGCGCAGGTATTCTACGGCTACTCTGTGCTTTGCGCCAATGATATAGCTGATTAAATTATATTCCTTACGGTTGGATGGGTAAACGCTAAAAGTAACATCGTATTTGCTTCGCAAAGAAAACGTATAAAAGAGAGCCTGAATTTTTTTTGCATTAAGAAAATCGTAAAAATGTACTTTATCTATTTGAGGAAGTTTTTCGTAAATATCCTTTACCCCCTTGTACATTACAAGCACATCAATTGTGGAATTGGGCATAGCCTGGCGCAATTTATAAAGAGCGGGAGTAAACATAAGTGCGTCCCCAATTCCCGAAAGTGCAAGTATTAAGATTTTCATAGGCGGCAAATTAATAAAAAACCCGCTGACCAATGATCAGCGGGTTTAATTTTTAAGAATTATTTTATTTCTATTTTCTGAGGGCTCGTTTCACTTTTTTCTAAACCGGCCAATCTTCTAAACTTTCCGGCAAGTAGATTTACATTTGGATCGTTAGGAAGCATAGTTTGTAATTGATCGACCACACTTAAGGCATCCTTATACATCCCTAAATTTTCGTAATGAGTTAACAATAAATCGTAAGGATTGTACCAACTGTTAATATCGCGAGGATTCTCTATTAATTTAGTTTTAGCCGCTTCAATTACTTCCTTAGCTAACGCATTGTATTGCTTTAAAGCACCAGCCGAATAATAAATTTTAGCAACATCATGTTTAATTCTGTAATCCATTCCAATATTATCTCTTGGCACAACGCTATCCATTTTATCTAACGCTTCAATTGTCTTGGCGTTGCTCTTTTCTTGATACAAATAATGAAGAGCTAAACGGATGTAAGCATTACGGTAATTCTGCACAAGTCTTTCATGGTTCTCGTCGAAGAAAATGCTCTTATCGTTTAAGCCGCGGTATTTAAATCCAGGCTGATATTCCTTGCTGAATCCGGATGGCTCATCAAATAATTGTTTACGCAGTATCGGCTCGTTAATATATTCAACATTTTTGCTTGCGGCTTTTTTAGGAACAACACGCCAAGCCATTCCTTCCATTTGCAAATACTCATCCAGTCCAATTTTAGAATCGTCGGAGACAGTTACTGCAAAGTAAACGGGACGTTTCCATTCCGCTTTATTAAGAATATCCAGAACAATTAAATCTTGACCTCGAACAGCTCCTATATCGCCAAACTGTAATGTAGCGTTCATTGTCCATTTAAGTTTGCCCGAGGCAACTATTGAAGAATCTTTTATATCGTACTGCTTAATAATTTCGGGAGAAACAGGTATTGAAACTTCCTGCGATTCCCAACGCATTAAAGAAAGGGAATCTATTTCGTTGTCGTCGAATGAAAGTTTTATTTTTTCGGAGCCGTATGGAGTTGTATTCTTCAACTGCTTAACATACCAGCTGGTGTTTATCAAACTAAGATTTGCAATTCTAACATCACGTCTTACACCTTCAACATCCTGCAAGTACCATAATGGAAAAGTATCGTTATCTCCATTTGTAAATATAATTGCATTTGGGGCAACGCTTTGAAGCATGTTGTATGCGTAATCCCAAGGAACAAAGTTGTTCGATCTATTATGCTCGTGCCAATTTGCCTTAATCATAAGACCTGGCACCGCAATAAAACCTAACAGCAATGCGGCAAAAGTAAGTGGTTTAAAAAACGATTTTGCAGAAAACTGTTCTCTAATTAATTCAACAATGCCATGCATTCCAATTCCAATCCAGCAAGAAAATACAAAGAAAGCGCCTACATAAAAATAGTCTCTTTCGCGAGGCTGCGGCTCCTGCTGGTTCTGATAGAATGCGGTTAGATATCCAAGGAATATAAACATTACAGCAAATGCAGATGCGGTTTTCCAATCCTTTCGGAAATGGAAATACAATCCGAATAATCCAATAAAGAATGGAATTCCAAACAGGTCGGACCAATCAACACCAACATCCTGATAAGAAGATTCTCTTCCTATATAATTCCAAAACAGATAGCGGTTGAACATATGGTTCATCTGGTACTTCCATAAAAAATTCAAATCGCTGGAGTACTCGGTGTAAATTGCTGTTTGATGTGGTTCGTTCGAAAACCTACGTGCAAAGGTTGGAAAATCTCCATATTGCTCGCGGTTAATATAGGATTCAAGCTCAGTCATAGTTTTTGGACTGTTCATGTTAATAGGAGTTTCTTGATTGGCTCGAATAATAATTTGAGAATAGGAGGTAATTCCAATCATCGCAAAAAAGAGGCATTTAAAAGTAAGATTAAGAATTTCTTTTTTATTCTTTGTTGCCCAATAAATTCCAAAGCCAACAAGGGCAAAAATCAATACGGTTACAGCAATATCTATTGTAGGATTATTTTTGCCAAGCACTGTAACTAATTTTGGAAAGTATTTAACAAGTCCCGGATAAATTGCTACAAGTGCAATACCGCCAAAAATAATGGGAAGATAAAATGAATTTCGCTGAAATATTTTTTTGTAGAAGGCACCCATTATTGCAACGCTTATAACCAAAAGAATTATAAAGAATCTTGAATCTATGCCTTTATATTCTGTTGGGGATGGTGGCTGAGTGCTTGTTTGAGATGCCCACATAATTGCCGCAATTGCAATAACAACCAATGCATGTACAGTAAAAATTATTGCGGTCTTTTTCAAAGTAACATCATCAGTAACAACTTTTCTGAAATATATAATCATCATAATTGGAACAATTGCCAGAACGGACATTAAGTGAACGCCGGTTGAAAGACCAATTAAGTAAAAAATTAAGATTATATATTTCTCACTTCCCGGGTCGTCGGCTTTTTCATTCCAAACGGCAATTAACCAAATTACAAATGCAATAAAAAATGTTGAAAAAGCATATACTTCACTTTCAACGGCACTGAACCAGAATGTATCGCTGAACGATAACGACAAGGCACCAATTGCAGCCGAAAGATAAATTGTAAGGGATTCAAAAATTGTTTCAGTTTCTTTCTTTAGGTATGTTCTAATAAGTCGAACAATAATTAAATAAAGAAACATTGCGGTTAACGCGCTCGAAATAACCGAGATGGCATTAATTCTAAATGCAATATTGTCTGCAAAAGGAATCATTGCGAACAATCTTCCTACAAGTAAAAAGAAAGGCGTTCCCGGAGGATGAGGTACCTGTAGCGCATATGATGAGGCAATAAACTCACCGCAATCCCAAAAGGATACCGATGGCTGTACGGTTGAAAAATAGGCAAATGCCGAAATTAATAATACCAACACAGCTGTAATTCGATTCAATAGTTTTTGATTCATTTGTCACCAATTATTTCTTGGATTAGTTTTCTTCTCTATTCTCTTCAATTTTGGTAAAGAGATGGTCAAAATTTTTCTTTTCTCTATTTACATGATACTTTTGGTAAAGTCCCCTAAGCTTGTCCATTGCAAGCTTGTCTAAATCCTCGTCATCTTTGTTGCGCCTTACTAAAATTTTATAAAATTCGGCTTCATTTTTGTCGAATTTTCGCTCGTAGCGCTTGAGAATTTCAAAATAGGTTCTCTGTTCTTTTAAGCTCATTTTACAATGCTTGCAGTTAAACTTGGGTGCCCAAATTATCAAAAAAAGGAACAATAAAAAAACTATATTTAGCCATAATTTTTGATAGGGTCTAAATTCTAATGCAAGTTTACAATTCTTTCACCCCTTTAGTTTCTATTATTTTGCCCACATATAACAGAAAAAATTTGCTGGAGCGCGCTATTAACTCTGTTTTAGGGCAAACATCAAAGTTGTGGGAGCTAATTATTGTTGATGACGGAAGCAGCGATAATTCATTTGAATTAGTTGATGTTTATTCACAAAAGTTTGAGAATGTAAGAATTGTAAGACATTCCAACAGAAAACTGCCATTAAGTTTGAACGCCGGAATTATTGCTTCGTGCGGAAAGTATATTGCCTTTTTAGGAAGCGATGATGAATTTGAGCCTAATTATCTTTTAGAGAGATTAAATTATATGGAAGAAAATTCCGATGTGGATTTTATTCACGGAGGTATTAAAATTATTGGCAATCCCTTAGTAAAAGACAAGAATGATTTAACAAAAGAAATTCACTTGGGCGAATGCGTAATTGGTGGAACTTTTTTTGCTAAAAGAGAAGTTTTTGTTGAGCTCAATGGATTTAGAAATATTAGCTACAGCGAAGATTCCGAATTCTTTGAACGGGCTCAAAAACAATTTAAAATTGTTAAAGTAAACTTTGCCCCATACATTTATTACCGGGATACACCGGATAGTATTTGCAATACTATGGAAGTAACTTAAAATTTATTGTGCCTAGACTGAATATCTTTCAATAATTTCTTCCGAAATTCTAACCGGTCTGCCGCTTGCAATAGAGACCATAGTATAAATTGCTGTTCCCTCTGCCGCTATTTTATTTGAATCTTTATTAACAATCCAATAATTCACCTTAACCTGAGCGCCTTGGTATGAATCCACCTGGGTTTTCACAATTACATTATCTCCCAGTTTCAATGCTCTTTTATAATCAATTTGAACCGAAGAGGTGACCCACGAATAGCCCATTTTAATAAATTCTTCCATAGACATTTTATAATCTTTTTGCATTTGATCGAAGCGGGCATATAAAAGATAATCCAGATATTTTGAATTATGCACATGATTATTCATATCAATATCGGAAGGGCGTATTGTTACTGAGGATTCAAAAACTGAATGTTTGTTTGTCATAAGTCCATTTGCGTTGAGTGTTAATAAAAATGTTGCAGCAAAATTATTTTCTTGAATCCAAAATAACATAATGATAAGTTAGCGCCAAACTTTTACAAATTGGCGCAAGGTTTATATGAAAAGAAGAGATTTTATTAAAACCGGATTACTAGCAGGTGCTACATTTTCCATTCCAGGTGTGTATGGAAATTATTTTGCTAAAAGCAGCAGCACCAATCCCCCCTCTTACGATCTGGTTGCAATTAAAGGGGGCGAGCCGGATGCAATGTTCGACGAAGCAATTAAACACCTTGGTGGGATGAAAAACTTTGTTAAGAAAAATCAAAAAGTTTGTATAAAGCCAAACATTGGGTGGGATGTAATTCCCGAAAAGGGAGCTAATACAAATCCTAAATTGGTTAGCCAGGTAATTAAGCAATGTTACGATGCAGGCGCAAAGGAGGTGCTTGTATTCGATCATACTTGTGACGATTGGAAACGAAGCTATGCAAATAGCGGAATTGAAAAAGCTGCAAAGGATGCAGGTGCTACCGTTGTTCCGGGCAATACCGAAAATTTCTATCAGGATGTAACAGTTAACAATGGCAAGTCTCTTACAAAAGCCAAGGTTCACGAATTGATTTTGGATTCCGATGTGTTTATTAATATGCCTATTTTAAAACATCACAGCTCGGGGCGTTTAACAGTTTCAATGAAGAATTTAATGGGAGCAGTTTGGGATAGGGGATTTTGGCACCGAAGCGATTTGCACCAGTGTATTGCAGATTATGCTACTTATTCAAAAAAACCTCATCTTAATATTGTTGATGCTTATTATGTGATGAAAAAAAATGGTCCGCGGGGAGTTAGTGTAAATGATGTATCTGTTATGAAATCGCAAATAATTTCTGTTGATATGGTTGCTAGCGATGCGGCTGCGGCAAAAATGTTTGGCATTGAGCCTTCGGAAGTACCTTATATTAAAATTGCCGATGCAATGAAAATTGGAAAGATGGACCTAAACTCACTCAATATTAAACGCATTATTTTATAGATCTTTTATGAACTCTTCCATTCTTCGCAAGATTAGAATAGCAGTATCACTGCTATTCTTTGCTTTTACCACGCTTGCCTTTGTTGATATATTTAATATTACAACTCCCGGGTTATTGAACAAGATTGTTTTTTTGCAGTTTGTCCCATCTTTATTAAAGTACGTTACAGTTCTTTCTTTAACTACCTTTGGATTTATTGTAGTGCTCCTCCTAACAATTTTATTCGGAAGGGTTTACTGTTCAACAATTTGTCCGCTTGGAGTGATGCAGGATATTATCAATTTTATATCAGGGAAAATTAAAAGGAAGAAAAAAAGAAGGTTTGATTACCTTAAAGAACAAAAGTACATGCGATATATTTTACTTGTTCTTCCAATTGCATCTATTTTATTAGGCAGTGCTCTTGCAATAAATTTATTAGATCCTTACAGCATTTATGGAAGAATTGCCGGTAATTTTATTAGGCCGGCGGTAATTGGTGCAAATAATGTTTTAGCATCTGTATTAGAGAGTGTAAAAGTTTACTCTGTCTATCAATACGAAATAAAGGCTTTCAATCCATATCCATTTATTATAACTGCGGCATTCTTTGCTCTTGTTTTTGTAATGGCATGGAAGAAGGGGAGACTGTATTGCAATACTATTTGCCCGGTTGGAACTTTGCTAGGATTTATTAGCAAGTTCTCTCTTTTTCAAATTGTAATTAACGATGCCGAGTGTTTAAAATGCGGTGCTTGTGCAAGGGAATGTAAAGCATCATGCATAGATAGTAAAAATAAAAAAGTGGATATGAGCCGTTGTGTTGGATGCTTTAACTGTTTAACATCGTGTCCAACCGAGGGAATTACATACAGCATTGCTTATAAAAGAAATAGTACCGAGTCAAAATTTCTAAATCAATCTAAGCGCGATTTTTTTGTTAAGTCGGCAGTTTATTTATCATCAATTTCTTTTATTGCGGCCCAGGTGGCAAAAAAAATTGTTGTTACCAAACCAAGCACAATTGCCATCTTTCGAAAAAACGCAATAACTCCTCCCGGATCGAAAAGTATTGATGAGTTTAACAATAAATGCACCGCTTGCCATTTATGTGTAAGCGCTTGCCCAACTCAGGTTCTGCAGCCTTCATTTTTAGAATATGGTTTTATGGGAATGCTTCAGCCCCGTTTAAATAACAGCGCAGGCTTCTGTAATTTTGAATGTAAAAATTGCAGCGATGTTTGTCCAACTGGAGCAATACTTCCTCTTACAATTGAAAATAAAAAATTGACTCAGATTGGAAAAGTTAAGTTCGTAAAAGATAATTGCATTGTACAAACTCAAAAAACAGATTGCGGTGCATGCAGCGAGCATTGTCCCACTAAAGCCGTGCACATGATTCCATTTGAAGGAAAATTATTCATTCCAGAAATTAGAGATAAGTATTGCATTGGATGCGGCGCTTGCGAATATGCCTGTCCGGTAATTCCCTATAAAGCAATTTACGTTGAGGGAAATAGTGTTCATGTAAAAGCAGAATTGAATTTAGAAAATAAAGAAGAACAAAAAGTAAACTTGACTGAGGATTTTCCGTTTTAACAAAGTTGTATATCTAAAAAAAAAGGAAGTAACCAGATTAAATAAATCCGATTACTTCCTTAGAACCATAACAAAATATCTATTCGTAATAAAGAGTTATACCATACATTTCGGCATCTCTAGGTGGTGTTTCATTCCATCTTCTATAAGAATGTGAATCATCTGTTCTATAGTGAAGAATATAATCTCCTTTAGGCAATGTTATAGTTCCAATAAACAAACGGTTTTTAGATGCACCGCCGGCTCTCTCGGTATTATCATATTCCATTTCCCAAACACTTCTTCCATTAGCATCGTTTTCAATCCAGCCATAATCAACCAAATCGCCGCTGCCTTCACCAATAGCAAAGATTCTTATTTTTGTTTCTTTAGTTAATGTAAAGCTTTTTCTTGCATGTTCATCGTTTCGTACACGAATCAATTGTGCGATAATATCTTTGCTTTTAAAATTTTCTTCGCTAAAAACTTTTATGTTGTTCTTATCTTTTTCATCCACAGGCCAAATAGAAATACCCCACTGTTCAGGATCGAAAGGAGGATCGTCATTCCAATCGTTAAAGGCATGCGAATCATCGGTTAAATAATAGGCAATGTAATTTCCTTTTTCGAACCGTACAATCTCATCAATCATTCTGTTTTTGTAAGAACCGCCTGCACTTTCGGTCTTATGATTTTTCATTTCCCAAACAACTTTGCGGGTATCTGCATTAATAATATAACCGTAATCTGCCATATCGCTTCCGCCGCTTTCACCCAAGCATTGAATTCTTAAATCCATTGCAGTCTCTAAAGTAAACCCTTTCGATAAATTTTCGTTATCTCTTACTCTGGTAAGATCGACAATTGGCTTTGCAATGCTTGATTCATCAAAAGGTAATATTTTAGAATAGTCCGATTTTTCCATGCACCAAATTGTTGCGCCCCAAAACTGAGGATCCATAGGAGGAGCTACATTCCATTCCTGAAATGAATGTGAATCATCTGTTACATAGTGAAGCATATAACTTCCTGCAGGAAGTGTCATATCCTTATTAACATAAAAGTTTTTACTTCCGCCACCAGCATGATCAGCATCGTCGGGATCCATAATCCAAATTCTTTTGTTTGTTCTAACATCTGTAATCCATGCATAATCGTTTATTGTATTTCCGTATCCTTCACCTATAGAATAAATCCTTACATTAACCTCTCCGCTTAATGTAAATCCTTTTTTCAAATGTTTATCGTCTCTTGTTCTAACAATAGAAGCAATAGCAACTTTACTTTTTTGATCTACATTCTCGGTACCCTTGGTGCCAATAAATGAATCAGAGGGGCCGGAAACTTCTAAGAAAAGATTTTTATCTCCCCTTCTTAAAGATCTTTTGCTTGTAGATCCAAAAATATCATCCAATAGGCCGCCCAAATTAAAATTGTTGTTGTAGTTGCCGCCGGTTGTGTAATAAACTTCGTAATTGCCTTTTTTTAGCTTTACTTCTTTTTCGAATTCAAAGCGTCCTTCGTTGTCATCCCAGGAGTAACCAAGATCTTTGAATATACTCCACACAACTTCTCTTGAATCCCCATTTAGAATCCAGCAGTATGCAAAATCTTTATTCCCCCTTTTATTATATAATGCCGCACTCCCAACCAATTTAATGGCAGCCTCATCTTTCAAAGTAAAGCCTTTAAAATCAACTTTGCCCCACCCAATATTTTTTACTGTTATTGAATTATTTTGCGCAGTGATTGCATTGGAAAATATTCCAAAGCTTAGCAGCAGGGCAAATAAAATGGGAAATTTTCTTTTTAGCATAACCAACTCCAAAGGTAATTTTATGGTTTTTAGACGTAAGGCATATAGGGTAAGTTGCGGTTTTTTCAATTTTTAAAAGGGGAAAAAGTAAATTATCCCCACATTTAACGTACTATTTATTAGACACATTCCCTAAAATCTCTGCTTTTATTGTAATGAGCAGGGGAATTCCATCAAAATTTTATACCCGCTAAAATTTTTAACCCAAGAATTGAATGGGAGTTTGATATTGAAAAGGATTAAAATCTCTTTCCCAGCAAATACAATCTTATAAAAACTCCTATCTGTAAAAACTAGGTTGTATTATTCTTAGACAAGAAATTGTGCTTAAAAATACTTGCTGGGGGTATAGATTTTATAAGTGATAATTTTGAGTTTTCCATTTGCGGACCATTCTTAAAATGGATTCATCCTTTGAATATTCCTCAACTTTATCAATTTCAATCCAGGCAAGGTCGTGCGATTCGTCGCTGACAATAAATTCTTCGGAAGCCTTTACCTTAAAAGCGAATCTTATATCGAAATGAATATGTTCCATTTCACTTTTACGTGTTGGAATTATATGAGCATCAATATCAAAAATATTTTCCGAAATGGGCTGCACATCCATAATACCGGATTCCTCTTGAACCTCTCGAAGAGCAACATTCAATACATTACTATCCCCATCTGCATGACCGCCAAGCTGCATCCACTTATTTAGATTTTTATGATGAGTTAAAAGAACCTTGGAATTATCAAGGCTAACCAACCATCCGCTTCCTGTAATATGTCCTATCTTAAGTGATCTTTCGAAACAATCTTTGTTCAAACGAACAAAGGAAAGAAATTTTTCTACTACTTGTTCCTCTGCTTTATTATGCTCTCTGTAATTTTCAAGTAGAGAAATAATTCTATTTCGATGCATCTTTTACCTTACTCTTAAATCCGTTATAGAGTTTCAAATATTCTATTGTTTTAGAATTGTTCTCAATTGTTTTGCATCCACATTTAATAAACCAATTGGCACTAAACGGCTGGTTAAAGTTTTCCAGTTCTTATCTTTTTTGAAAATCTCTTTAAACATAGGAAGAGCTTTTTGCATCAATCCTTTGTTTACCAATGCAACGGCAGTCCAGTATTTCATTTCCAAATTTTTGGGAAACATTTTCATAGCGGAGGAATATTCTTTCATGGCTCTATCCATATCGTTCTTTTCAACGGCTAAATCTCCGTTATTCATAAATTCGTAAGCCCTGTGAACATTCAATAATCTTCTTAATTCTTTTAAGGGAAGTGGATTGTCGTCAACTCTTAAATCCACCAGCTTATCTTCCCACGAGCGACCGGATGATTTTGCCTTGAATACAAGTATAACAGCAGATTGCTTTCCCCGAATATCACCGCCTGCTTTTTCGGCTCCATCCAATGCAGTTAGCATTCTTTCGGCTAATGGACCTTTAGAATTTTCGAAAGCAGAGGCCATTGCCGGCCAAACTTTTTCGTTGAGCATCATATTGGCCTGAACGGAAAAATTTTTTCCGATTATATGACCGGCAGATTTAATACAATTATTTCCTGTCCAAGTAGCAACATTACCTTTGGCATCGCAAATAGCTAGCTGCCTAACTTCTCTTCCCTCGTCACTTTTAATCAATTCATCCACAGCCTCTTGAGGAGTTTTACCTTTCCGTAATAATTCCAAACCTCTTGGACCAAATGAGGGATTTACAAAAGATTGAGTTGCAATAACACCAACGCCCCCTTCACCCCAAGCCACCAAACTACCAACACTGAACCAATGAGACTGTACAGCAACACCAATTTCTTCTCTATCCGGATCGTACGCAACTATTGAATATGTGTGAGCTAGTGGGGAAGTGCTTTTATAAGTTTGTGCAGAGTTAATTATTGTTATTGTTAGCAGCGCAATAATTGTGATTCTAATCTTCATATTCATTCCATAAAATTTTGTATGCAACTTAAATTAATGGTTATGAATTAACAACTTTCCTTTTGAAAGGAACTTTATTAGCTCCGGACGTGTAAGAAAAGCCGTTAACAATAAATTTGCATAAAACAAACGATGGGCTTATTTTCACGCCCCATATTCAATATAAAATGGAGATAAAATGAAGTACACAAAATTTGTTGTAGTCTTATTAGTTTTTAGTTCATTAATTGTTGCTCAAAAAAAGGATAAAAAAATGTTCGACCTAAAAGTTTTTGAAGATTCTGTAAGCTATAGCATTGGCCAAAATATTGGTACCAATCTTAAAGATCCAACCATGAAAATAAATTTTCCTGCAGTTATTGCCGGTATGCAAGATGCTATGGCTGGTAAATCTTCGTTAACTCCGGAACAAATGCAAAAATGCATGGCTTTGTTTAACGAAAAAATGATGGCAGTTAGAAATGCGCAGATGGAAAAAGAGAATGAAGCAAAAAAAGCTGTTCTTGGGCCAGAAATAGAAAAGAATACCAAAGAGGGTAACGCATACTTAGCTGCCAATAAAGCAAAAGAAGGTGTTGTAACAACTGCAAGCGGTTTGCAATATAAGATACTTACTAAAGGAACTGGAACAGTATCTCCAACTGAAACAAGCACTGTTAAAGTTCATTACCGCGGTACATTTATAGATGGAAAAGAATTCGACAGCTCGTACAAACGCAATCAGCCTGCCGAGTTTCCTTTGAATCAGGTAATTAAAGGTTGGACCGAAGGTGTGCAATTGATGCACGTTGGAGATAAATATGAATTTGTAATTCCTTTCGAATTGGCTTACGGTGAAATGGGCAGAGAAGGTGGAATTCCACCAGCATCTGTTCTGGTTTTTGAAGTTGAGCTTTTAGAGATTGTAAAATAGTTTAATTTAGCGTACTCTTGAAATTCAAGAGTACGCTTTATTGATAGGTATAAATTATTCTTCAGATTTTGTTGCTTCGGATTCTTCTGGTTTAATTTCCTCATTAATATCTTCTACAGCATCTTCAACTGGATCCTGATATTCTGTTCTAACTTTAACAACAACTTTTTTTACAGCCTTTGGAATATTAATTGCCATTCCGGGCATATGAATATCTGTTGGAAAGAAAATTGCAAAATGCTTTTCATCGGCAATTAAAAAATTACCTTCCCCTTTGTAAATGGTACAATCTTTTTCACTGTCGTATTCGTTTATTACAATAACTTTTTGCGATTCGGTAAATCCCATTTTTTCTTTACCGCTAATCATAATTTGTATGTCTATGTATTTCTTATGTGCTTCCCACTTTCCGCTTGTTGAAGGTTTTGTATTATATTCACTTACCAGTGCATAAATATTTTCTCCCTCAACCTCATATTTACCCGGTTCCATATTTGCAAAATTGGTTTCGGAACAATATCGAAGAGCGTTTTCAATCCTTTCACTTAAAGGAAAATAAAGATGTACATTTTTAAGATGGTCGTAAACCATAGATACCTCGGAAATAATTATTGGAATTACAGCTTAAATAAAAGGCCAACGGCAATTACATAATAATCGCTTTTAAGACTAATAACGTCGGCAGCATCTTGCAATTTTAAATTCATAAAGACATATCTGATATCTCCGGTTAATAAAATATTACCAAGAGGAAGTTCTGCGCCAATTCCGGCATGATAACCAATATTGCTTCCGGTTTCACTTGCCGAGCTGGACCACAAACCTGAATATTCGGTTTTATAATTATACCAGCCAATTCCGGCTTCGGCATGAACAATAGGAATTAAATTCATAAATCCTGTTAGAAGAACCGGATAGTTTGTTACCTTCATCTTTCCGTCGAAATACTCATCGGATTTGTAACCAATAGAACCTTCAACAGTTAGGAACAAAAGATTAGCTCGCGCAGCAATTCCCGGCATTAAAGTACCTTTGTCTGCATCCTTTGTTTTTACATATCCAACCTGCGGGCCAATTGCAATAGATTGAGCCGAAATTGAAATAGTTGTAAGAAACAGCACCATTATTATGAAACGTGATTTCATATAATCCTCGTAGTTTGTAATTACAACTTACTGAAAAAAAACTAATTTTGAATTATTTAACCACATTTAAAATAATGTTGGATTGGTGTTCCTTCGAAAAATATACTTTGTGCAATGCCTTTTGAAAATCTTCTTCCTTCGCTTCAAAGATATTTAAAAACTTTTGAGGATTCCTATCGATGAATGGGAAAAAGCTGCTCTGAACTTGCACCATTACTTTGTGCCCCTTTTTAAATACATGATCAATATCATTCAACCTAACTTTTACTTCGGCAATTTTATTTGGGATGAATGGTTCCGGCTTTTCAAAACTGTTTCGGAATTTGCCCCTCATTACATCCCATCTTACAAGTCTTTGATATCCTCCATATACAATTTGTTCGGAATTACTTTCGGAATTCTTTTTTTCATTGGGATAAACATCAATAACTTTTACTACCCAATCCGCATCAGTTCCGGTTGTGGAAACAAAAAGATTTGCAAGAATTGGTCCGCAAACGGTTAAATCTTCTTTTAAAATTTCGGATTCAAACACAAGCACATCTGTTCTTGTAGAAGCAAAGCGTTGATCTTCATTCATATAATTTGTTAGGTAGTATTCTCCAGAGTCGAAAAACTTTGAAGAATAGGGAACCGGTTTATTAGGATCGCTAATAAATTCCGCATAATAGTTTTTATTCTTATTGATGCTTGTATTCAGAGAATTATTTGCTCCAAAATAAAATGTTAGCTTCTCTAAATTTTTAGGGGGCCATTGGCTGTTGCTCTGCCATTTATTAATTCCTGTGCGGTACGTTAATGCTTCGGCAAGTTTTATTTCTCCTTCACCTTTCAAATAATATTTGAAGAAGGGATTAAAAACATTTTCGGAAAAATATTTTGATGTGGAATCGTTAAATGCAAAATCTCCGAACTCAGTTCCGCTGCTTCGGAACCAGCCTCCGTGAGACCAGGGGCCCATAACAAGATGAATATTATTAACCGGATTTTTTTCTTGAGCAAATTGATATATCTTAAGAGGACCGTAAAGATCTTCCGAATCGTACCAGCCCCCAACAATTAAAGCTGCTGGCGTTACATTATTCAGATGTGGAAGAATGCTTCTAGCTTTCCAATATTCGCTGTAGGTATCGTACTTTGTAAGATCATTCCAAAAGGGAAGTTTGTAGTTAAAAAATTTCTTTTGAATATTGGATAACGGCCCAAGTTTTAAAAAGAAATTATACATATCCGTTGGTGGATAAGGATCAATAGATTTCCATTCCGTTGTTAAACCGTTTCGTGGCTGGTCGAATGCCTGAAAGAAGTTAAATGCCATTGTTAAACAAAAGGCTCCATTCCGGTGCATATCATCCCCAATGAACCAATCCGCTATTGGAGCTTGCGGAGAAACTGCTTTTAACGCTGGATGAGAATCTATCATTGCCATTGCGGAATAAAATCCGGGATAGGAATTGCCCCACATTCCAACATTGCCATTGTTATGCTTAACATTATTAACCAGCCAATCAATTGTGTCGTATGTATCTGAGGATTCGTCAACATCCTTAACTGTTTTTTTGTTCGGAATATGAGGACGCATATTTACAAATGTTCCTTCGCTCATAAACATTCCCCGCACATCCTGAAATACAAAAATGTAAGCCTCCAAAGTCATCTTTTCGTTTGGTGCTAAACGGGATGGGAATTTATCTTCACCGTAAGGGGCGCAAGTGTATGGTGTACGGCTAAGCACAATTGGGTATTTCTTTGAAGTATCTTTTGGTGTGTAAACAGATGTAAACAAAGTTACCCCGTCGCGCATTGGAACTCTATATTCTTTTTTACTGTAATTCTGTTTTATCCATTCTGCATTTTGAGCATGGCTTGAGCTAATGAATAAAAAAGTAAAAACTAGTAGAAATACTTTTTTCATATACTATCCTTTTAATGCAAATAAATATTTTATTCTAATAAAAAATTTTGCGGGTTAAAAATAGATGATTTTAAGTCTGGATGCGATGCAAAGATAAATCTCTACAAATGTTTTTTATTATGGCTAAAGGTTATTGCGGTAAGAATTTGGGTGGATCAATTCAGAATAAAAATGAGAGTGCCTAAATTAAATTTAGGCACTCGGTAAATTTAAAATCTTCTTTGTTGTCTTACTTCATTTGGGTCGAAATACTTACGGGGTAATTTGGAATCTCTTGTTGCAGTGTTATAAACAAAAGCGGCCATAATAATTGCGGACTGCATTAAATCTCCCTTCTGAGTAGAATCGTAAACATCCATATTTGTATGATGAGTACGGGTATCGTAATGAAGTTCATCCTGAATAAATTGAAAGCCGGGCAATCCAACACCATCAAACGATTGATGATCTGTTCCGCCGGTATTACGGGTTGTAACAGTTGTAGCGCCAAGATCGTGAAATGGCTTAAGCCATTCGGTAAAAATTTCGGCAACTTCTAAATTGCCTTGAGTATAAATTCCACGAATCTTTCCGGAACCGTTATCGTAATTAAAGTAAGCGGATAGTTTATCATACTCAGGTTTCTTTTCCTTTTTTTCTCTATCGAAGAAATGATTCTTAACATAATTTCTCGATCCTATCAATCCAACTTCTTCGGCATCCCACATTGCAATTCTTATAGTACGTTTAGGTTTAATTCCCAATGCTTTTAAGATTCTTACCGCTTCAAGAGCAACCGAACAGCCAGCTGAATTATCTGTGCCTCCGGTTCCTGCATGCCATGTATCGAAGTGTCCTCCAAGCATTACAATCTCTTCTTTCAAATTTTTATCCGTTCCTGGAATTTCGGCAACTATATTATATCCTAACGAATCGCTCTTAACAAAATTGGCTTCTACTTCAAACTCCATCGAAACCGGAATATTCTTCTGTAAAATTCGAACAATACGGTTATACTGTTCTACAGATACAACAATTGATGGAAGAGGCATATCGTTGTTGCTGCGTGAACCTCCGCTGCTTACAAACAGAGTTCCAAAATTTCCTTCGCTAGGTTTTAGCAATACAGATGCTCCTTCCTCTCTTAGAAATTTTGCAATCTTTTGCTGAAGATCCATTCTAGATAGATATTCTTCCATTCTGTTTCCAAAAGGATTTCGCGCGCCCATTTCCGGCGCGGCTTCCAATTTTTTTAATTCATCATCTGTATATCTGGATGCATCCGGTTTAAGCGAAAGAGGAACTTCTTTTTCTCCTTGAGTTAAAATTATTGCTCCCTTTAGTTTGCCCTTATACTTTTCCAAATCTTCTGCCTTCTTTACATCAAGTAGAATTGGAGATCCTTTAATTAATCCATTAGTGCCGGATGTCCACGCTTCGGGATAAGCTATCAAAGGCATGTATTGAGGAGAAGTCATTGCGCCGTAAAACTTTTTAAGTTCCCATCCTCTTCCAAGTGTACCCATCGGTTCCATTTTGGCGTTTTCTAATCCCAGTTCTTTTAATTTGGCAACTGTCCATTCGCCTGCTTTTCTATATTGTTCCGATGCAGCCAGACGCGGTGCGTAAACATCGCAAAGCCAGCTCATGTATTCCATTACTTTGGAATTTTGCATTCCTTCCTGACGTATGCGCTGCATAATTTGTAAGTCAACTTTTTCTTGGGCAATTATTTGAAACGAGAATAATATGAGGAGTGCAAAAAATAGGTTTGCTTTTTTTGTCATGATTGTTACTCCATCTAAATTGAGTTTTGTTTTAATTTTTCTATTTGTCTTCTATGCCTAAGAATATGAACAATTGCATGCTCGAGCATCATTTCGATGTCGTACAATCCCCAATGTGTTTCCATTCTCATTTTTACAATATCTTTGTAAGGAATTAGCCAATTACCGTTAATAGATTCAACTGTAAAACCGAGCATCTTTTTTATCTCTGCAATTGCCTGCTCTACACTTTCCACTTCGAAGGTTTGCACCTGCTCTTCAACTTTTAGAAATTTTCTTATCTGATTAGCATATCTGTAACCTGCATCTACAACGTGATTAATAATTGTTTTAATAGAATGACAATCCGGATCGCTGGTAGTTGAATCTAGAATTTGGTGAAACTGACTTTGCGAAAAGGTTGAAAGAAGAATTATTAATTCATCCGATGCCTTTTCATACTCATCCATTAATGCGCCAATGTTGCCGCTGCGGAATTTTTTATTCATTAATCGCTTTCTTCGTAATTAAGAATTGGACGTAACCATTTTTCGGCTTCTTTAAAACTCATTCCTTTCCTTTTGCGGTAATCTTCAACCTGGTCTTTTGCAATTTTGCCTACTCCAAAATATTTGGAATTTGGATTGGAGAAATATAATCCGCAAACCGAAGCCGTTGGATACATCGCTAAACTTTCGGTCAATGTAATTGATGTGTTATTCTCCACATCCATCATCTTCCATAATTTCAATTTTTCGGTATGATCTGGCTGAGCCGGATATCCGGGTGCCGGGCGAATTCCATTATATTTTTCTTCAACCAATTCTGCATTGCTTAACTCTTCACCAATAGCATAGCCCCAATATTCTTTTCTAACTTTTTCATGCAAAAGTTCTGCAAACGCTTCGGCAAGTCTATCTGCAACGGCTTTAATCATTATGGAATTGTAATCGTCGTGATCTTTTTCAAACTTATCAATTAATTTTTCAATTCCAATTCCGGTTGTAACAGCAAACATTCCAATATAATCTTTTACGCCGCAATCTTTTGGCGCAACAAAATCCGCTAAAGCAATGTTTGGAATTGCGGCAGATTTAACTGACTGCTGACGAATTGTTTGAAGTGTTTCAACTATTCCTTTACGGGCATCATCAGAATAAATTTCTATATCATCGTCACCAACAGAATTTGCCGGGAATAAGCCAAACACGGCATTAGCTTTTAAGGATTTTTCCCTTACCACATCATCAAGCATTTTGTTCGCATCGTTAAAAAGTTTTTGCGCTTCTACACCATAATCTTTATCTGTAAGAATTTGAGGATACTTGCCTTTCAATTCCCAGGTTATAAAGAATGGAGTCCAGTCTATATATTTTCTAATGTCTGCAATAGGAAAATCTTGCATCACAGTAACACCAAGTTTAGCTGGAATTGTTGAAGTGTAATTATCCCAATCCAACTTTAGTTTGTTGGCTCTGGCTTGTTGAAGGCTAATATAATCTTTAGCATTTTGTTTTTTATGATGAGCCTCTTTTAATGAAATGTATTCTTCTTTAATTGATTTAACGAATGCTTCTTTTGCATCCTTGTTCAATAGATTGCTTACAACTCCAACGCTTTTGGATGCATCAAGAACATGAATTGTAGTTCCGCTAAATGCCGGAGCAATTTTAACCGCAGTATGAGTGCGGCTTGTTGTAGCACCGCCAATTAAAAGAGGAAGATCAATTTTTAATCTTTCCAGTTCTTTTGCAACGTGAACCATTTCGTCAAGCGATGGTGTAATTAAACCGCTAAGACCAATTATATCAACTTTCTTTTCAATTGCCGCGGCAATAATTTTTTCGGCGGGAACCATCACTCCAAGATCTATTATATCAAAATTATTGCAGCCCAAAACAACGCCAACTATATTCTTACCAATATCGTGAACATCTCCTTTAACGGTTGCAAGTAGCACTAAACCTTTGGAGCTTTTGTCTCCAACACGTGCTTTTTCTTCCTCTATAAATGGAATTAAATATGCAACTGCTTTTTTCATCACTCGTGCGCTTTTAACAACCTGCGGCAAAAACATTTTTCCCGAACCGAATAAATCTCCAACTACATTCATTCCGGCCATTAAAGGTCCCTCAATTACAGTTAAAGGGGCGCCATATTTTTGACGTGCTTCTTCAATATCCAAGTCTATGAATTCAACAATTCCTTTAATAAGCGCATGCTTTAATCTTTCTTCAACTGTGCGGTGTCTCCATTCATCGTCGTGTGCTTTTTGTGTAGAGGTTTGAACCTGTTTGTTTGCAAACTCAACCAGTCTTTCGGTTGCATCGGTTCTACGGTTTAATAAAACATCCTCAACTAATTCTAAAAGATCTTTAGGTATCTCTTCGTAAACCGCCAACTGCCCGGCATTAACAATTCCCATATCCATTCCCGCTTCAATAGCATGAAACAAAAATGCCGAATGAATTGTTTCCCTTATAAAATCGTTACCGCGGAAAGAAAATGAAACGTTGCTAACTCCGCCGCTAACTTTTGCGTAGGGTAAATTTCTTTTAATCCATCTTGTGGCTTCTATGTAATTAAGCGCGTATTGATTATGCTCTTCAATTCCGGTAGCAACTGCAAATATATTCGGATCAAAAATTATATCTTGTGGAGGAAAGCCAATTTCTTGAGTTAATATTTTATATGCTCGCGCGCAAATATTTATCTTTCGCTCGTAAGTATCTGCCTGCCCCTCTTCATCAAAAGCCATTACAATTGCGGCTGCGCCATACTTCAAAATTTTATTGGCGTGTTCTTTAAATACTTCTTCCCCTTCCTTTAGCGAAATTGAATTTACAACTCCTTTACCCTGAAGGCATTTTAATCCGGCCTCTATAACGCTCCATTTGGATGAATCCAGCATTACCGGCACACGGCTAATTTCGGGCTCGCTTGCAACAAGCTGTAAAAATTTTGTTATTGCCTCTTCACTGTTAATCATTCCCTCATCCATATTCACATCAATCATCTGCGCGCCGTTTTCAACCTGATCGCGAGCAACAGATAATGCTTCTTCATATTTATTTTCTTTAATCAAACGGGCAAACTTTTTGGATCCTGTTACATTTGTACGCTCGCCAACATTTACAAAATTTGTTTCGGGACGTAGTGTCAATGGTTCAAGTCCACTTAAACGTAAATATGGTTCAACTGCTGGAAGTTTTCGCGGCGGATATTTCTTTGCCGCTTCACTCATCAACTTAATATGTTCGGGAGTTGTGCCGCAACATCCGCCAATAATATTTACTAATCCCTCGGCTAAATACTCTTCCATAATTTTATTCATTTCGGCGGCGGTTTCGTCGTAGCCTCCAAATTCGTTTGGCAATCCCGCATTTGGATACAAGCTTATATAAACATTCCCCTTTTCCGAAAGCTCTGAAAGGAAAGGTCTCATTTGAGAAGCGCCCAATGCGCAGTTCAATCCAATGCTAATAAGATTCTTTACATTCGATATTGAATTCCAAAATGCTTCTATAGTTTGACCGGAGAGTGTTCGTCCGCTCATATCTATAATTGTTCCTGAAATCATAATAGGAATATCAATATTCCTTTCTTCGCAAATTTCCATAATGCCAAACAGAGCAGCCTTTGCATTCAGTGTATCGAAGATTGTTTCTACAATTAAAATATCTGCACCGCCGTCCAACAATCCGCTTGCTTGTTCTTTATAACTAAGACGCATCTCGTCGAATGTAACAGCGCGATAACCGGGGTCCTCAACTTTAGGAGATAGCGAAAGTGTTTTATTTGTTGGCCCCATTGCGCCGGCAACATAACGCACCAGTGAAGGATCTTTTTTCATAATTTCATCAACAGCTTCGCGCGCAATTTTTGCAGCCTGAAAGTTTAATTCATAAACAAATTGTTCGGTATGATAATCCGCCTGCGAAATGGAAGTTCCGTTAAATGTATTGGTGCCAAGAATTTCTGCTCCGGCTTCAAGATAAGCCATGTGAATATTCTTAATAATTTCAGGCTGGGTAATGCAAAGGATATCGTTGTTTCCCTTTAAATCGCATTGATGATCTTTAAATCTATTTCCCCTAAAATCTTTTTCTTCCAATTTCAGTTTTTGGATCATTGTGCCGCGAGGGCCGTCCAGCATCATAATTCTTTTTGATAATGTATCTCTTAAGGCTTCAATACAGTTTTTCATTGCTTTCCAGTTTAATAAATGGATGAATATGTTTAACTTTCGTTCAAATATAATAAATATTAGAGAAGATTATGATAGTAGTAACAGGTGGAGCGGGATTTATTGGCAGTTCATTGGTTTGGAAACTGAACCGTTTGGGTGCCGATAAAATTATTATTGTTGACGAACTTGGCAAGGATGAGAAGTGGAAAAATTTAGTTGGACTTAAATATGCGGACTTCATTCACAAGAATGATTTTATGAGCTGGATATTGCAGGGCACTTTACCATTTCAGGTTTCTGCAATTATTCATTTGGGCGCATGTTCTTCAACTACCGAAAAAGACGCCGACTTTTTAATTGATAATAATTATCACTATTCGCAAGAGCTGGCTAAGTATTCGTTGGAAAAGGGAATTCGTTTTATTTACGCTTCTTCTGCAGCTACTTATGGAGACGGCCTAGTGGGATATAACGACGATGAGGAAAAGCTGGATACTCTAAGGCCTTTGAATATGTATGGCTATTCAAAACATTTGTTCGATTGCTGGATTAAGCGCAACGGACTGGTTGATAAAGTTGTTGGAATAAAATACTTCAACGTGTATGGACCAAATGAATATCACAAAGATGATATGAGAAGCGTTGTTCATAAAGCTTTTGAGCAGGTTCGCGATACAGGCAAAGTGAATCTTTATAAATCTTACCATCCAGATTTTAAAGACGGAGAGCAGAAAAGAGATTTTGTTTATGTAAAAGATGCCGTGGATATGACCTTATTCTTTTTAGACAGATATGACCGGAATGGTATTTTTAATGTTGGTACCGGAAAAGCCCAAACATGGATTGACCTTGTAACCGCTCTGTTCAACGCTATGAATAAACCGGTAAACATAGAATTTGTTGATATGCCTTTGGAAATTAGAGGAAAGTATCAATACTTTACTCAGGCAAATTTGAATAAACTTAGAACTGCCGGTTTCGATAAAACAATTATGAATGTTGAACAGGGAGTTGAAGATTATGTAAAGAACTATCTATTAAAAGATGTTTATCTTGGAATGAGTTAAAACTGAGGTTCAAATGAGTTTGGATACCCCGCAAAACAGAAGTGAATTTAAGCAACGGCTCTATTTCTTTACTCTAAAGCTTATAGAGTTTATAGATGCGCTTCCCAAGGATGATGTATCGAAAAAAATAATTGATGAATTATTTAAGACCGGAACCAGTGTTATAAGTAAATTTATAGAAGCATCGGCTTCCTCAACAAAAAAAGATTTGACTAACGAAACAATAAATGCAATCAAAAGTGCTAACGAAGCTAAGCTTTGGCTTGCTTTAGTTCGAGACAGCAAACGCGCTAAGAGTGAAAAGGTAAAATGGTTTATTGAAGAACTGGACGACATTGTTAAAATATTAGCCGAATCTATAAATAAATAGGCTTTTTGTTTTGTAATATCAAAGAGGAGTTTATGGCAATACCAAGTTTTCAAAATATTATGTTACCTTTGATGAAATTCTACCTAGATGGAGTTGAACACTCATCAATTGAAACGGTTACTAAACTCGCAGAGCATTTTAATTTGTCTGAAGAACAATTAGCGCAATTACTTCCAAGTGGAACCCAAAGTATTTTTAGAAATCGTGTCGCATGGTCGCTAGCACATCTAAAAATGGCAGGCCTAATAGAGAATACTCAACGAGGACATTATAAAATTACTTCAAGTGGTATTCAGCTTGTTAAATCGAATCCAACGATGATAAACCTGAAATTACTAAAAACAATTCCAGAATATAGTGAGCATACTAAATCATTTAAAAAAGATAAGAGTAGCAAAGTAGATGAAGAAGTTGAGAATGGGAATGATTCTGGTGATGATACAAATTTTACACCAGAGGAAAATTTAGAATATTCTTATCAAAGCATTCAAAAGTCATTAGCTCAAGATTTATTGGTAAAGATAAAAAAAGTAACTCCTTCTTTTTTTGAAAGAATTGTAATTGATTTATTAGTTAAGATGGGTTATGGGGGCTCATTAAAAGATGCTGGAAAATCAATAGGAAAAAGTGGCGATGAAGGTATTGATGGGATTATTAAAGAAGACCGCCTAGGTTTAGACGTAATTTATGTACAAGCAAAAAGATGGGAAGGCGTAGTTGGCCGCCCTGAACTGCAAAAATTTGTTGGTGCTCTTGCTGGCCAAGGTGCCAAAAAGGGGATATTTATAACAACATCCTATTTCTCAAGAGAAGCATTAGAATACACACCTAAGAATGAGACTAAGATAGTACTAATGGACGGAGAAAAACTTTCTCAATACATGATAGATTTTAATGTGGGAGTTTCAAAAACCTCCACATACGAGATTAAAAAAATTGATTCAGATTATTTTGAAGAAGAATAGGAAAGCAACTTGCAATTAGCTACTCTATGTTACGTAAAAAAAAATAATTCTACTTTAATGCTTCACCGCACTAAAAAGAAGAATGATGTTCACGAAGGTAAATGGAATGGTCTTGGCGGTAAGTTCGAGCATGGCGAAACTCCCGAGGAATGCGCCGCAAGAGAAATTAAAGAGGAGAGCGGCCTTATTGTAAAGAACCTAAAGCTGCATGGCTTTATTACATTTCCTATGTTCGATAGAATTAAAGACTGGTATGTATTTCTATTTTCGGCTACTGAGTTCGAAGGAGAATTGATAGAGTGTGCCGAGGGACGCTTGGAATGGATTCCTGATGAAAAGCTTTTGGATATAAATTTGTGGGAAGGAGATAAAATATTTTTGCCATGGCTCTTTCAAGAAAAATTTTTTAGCGCAAAGTTTATATACGAAGAGGGTGTTTACAAATCCTATTCGGTTAATTTTTATTAATTATAGCTCGTGGATTAATCCATTAGCAATATTGTTATAGGTCAACAATAATGAAATATCATATTAATGATGGAAATGATTCAAAAGGGGATTGGTCTTTAAACCAAGAGCGAATGCTTACAGAGCAGTTGTTCAATCAAAAAATCAATTTCTTCCTTCTCTTTTTTGCTCTTGTAATAATTGGCGCACTTGTAACAAGAAGCAGCGAGCTTTTTAATACTGTCCTTTTTATTGGAGCAATAATCTGCTGGATATTAACTCTTTCAATTATTTCAACAGCCAGAAGAATAGGCGCAATTGCCAAAGCTTTAAAGGGGGAAAAAGAACATCCATTAAACACAATCACCTTTGGAATTCTTGGCAAGGTAAGCCGTTTACTTATTGGTTATGTGCTTCCAATAGCATGTTCCTTAATTATTACATCGGGCGCATTAATGGGCACATATGGTTTTTTCGATTTCTACTTTACCGTTAAAAGAGAGGCTGTTCAAAAAATTGATGAGGTAAAAAAAGAAATCAATAATCTAAATCTTCCGGTACTTAAAAAGAAAGAAACCGATCCTAAAAATTTTCAGGTAATTGATAGCGTTCTTAATTAAATTCAACTGCCCATAAATTAATTTATGGGCGGCTAAAATTATACAATCCTTCTTTTAATAAACCCGCTTATAAGATCGTTAACAAGCAGTGGATTCTCTAGTGGACTCATATGGCCCGCTGCAGGTATTGCAGCAAATTCCGAGTCCATAATTCCATCTGCCAAATTACGCATTACAGGCGGAGGAGTAATTCTATCGAAAGCTCCGCAAATTACTAATGTTGGCAATTTAATCTTTGGTAAAAATTCTGTTGTATCTGTACGGCTTACCAAAGCAAATACTGCTCCTTTAACTCCAAGAGGATTGTTCTTTAGACATTCTTCTAAAGTGGAATTAAAAAGTTTTGGATTTGCCAGCGGAGTTTCATCTGCAAAGCAAAGTTTTACAAAAGGCTCTACAAAGGAATTTAATCCTTGGTTGTTAATTGTATTTATAATTGCAGTGCGTTTTAATTTACTGGCATTGTCGTCCGCCTCGCTGCGTGTATCGCACAAGATTAATCCGCTAAAAGTATCCTGCTCTTTTTCAACAGCTCTAAGGGCAATATATCCCCCCATCGAAAGGGTGCATAAAATAGGTTTGTTTAGCTTAAGCTCTTTTATAATTGTTAAAAGATCTTCGGCGTAAAACTCCATTGTATATTGGCCATCTCCAACGGCGCTTTCTCCAAGTCCACGAACATCGTAGCTAACGCAATAGTAACTATTCTTTAAAGCATCAATCTGAAAATTCCACATGGTGTGATTGTATGGAAATCCATGTACAAAAATAATTGGTTGATTATTTGGATCCCCCTCTGTAAAAACAGCAAGGCCATTAATTTCGGTTTTCATTCGTTCCTCAATTTTATTATTGATGTTAATATATAACCATCCGCTCAAATAATAAAACTTGGGTATGGGCTAAACTTGGTTTTGCGTTGATTACATTTTTTGAGTGGATCAGTAATTTAGCTTGTATGTTCCTAAGTGCCTGAGTTCCTAAGTTCCTGAGCTATAGTTGGTGATTAACTAAATTTTTTACATGCCCAATTTCCATGCAAAAAAGAGTAGATACTAATTAAATATTTGGCAATGTGGCGGTAAAATAAAAAGTTAAGGGGGAAAAATAGATTTGAGTTCGTGCAAAAATTGATTGCATCATAATAAAATAGTGACCATTTTAAACCTGTTAATAACTCAAGTTGTCTTATTGCCACAAACAAAAAAGAAAGAGGTACCTATGAAAAATATAAAATTTGGTGTTTTTGCCTTACTATTAGTAGTTGTTCCATTCTTGTTCTTTAGCGCATGCAATCAAAAAGATCAGCTTAACAATCCGCAAGGAGATGATTTTGCTTCTGCCGCATTTGCTGTTATAGATGGCTTTACAGTTGAAAATGCAATTGAAGATGCAAGCGTAGATACCGAAATGTCTTTTAACGAAAATTTCTTCTCATATTCTTTCCTAAGTGCAGCAGGTAATTTTGGACCTGGCAACAAAATGATGATGGGAAATGGTTGGTTCGACAGATTTGATTTTAGCAAGCATCTTGGTTTATTATTAAGAAAGCTAAAATTGACAGACGAACAAAAAGCTCAAGCTAAAGAATTAGCCAAAGCTTTTCACGAAGAGATGAAGCCACTGGTTAAATCTTTTAGAGAAGCAAATATGCCAATTGTTAAAGCGGCAAACGAAAAACGCAAAGATATTTTAGAAAAAGCTAAATTAGGAACGATTACCAGAGAACAAGCTAAAACAGAAATAAAGGCACTTAACGAAAAAACTAAAGAAGCTATCAAGACTAATCCTGCAACTGTAGAAGTTCAGACAAAAATGTGCAATGCTCGAAAAGGTTACTTTACAAAGCTTGAAGCAATTCTTATAGGTGAACAAAAAACAGAATGGAAAAAAGCGGTTGAAAAATTAAAATTTAGCTGCTAACTATAAATTCCTTTAGAAATTAAGAATAGCCGTGCTAATTAACTTTTAGCACGGCATTTTTTTCTCCTCATGAATACAGCATTTAAGAATACAATCATTCCCGGTTTATTATTTTGTGCATAATTATTTACCCAACCATTAATTGGTAAAACAATTATTTTAGGTGCAATGAAAATTGCCATTTAACAAAACTAAAAAATGAAAAGCCTTGTTTTATTATTCGTTCCATTTTTACTCATTTCTTGTTCCCAAATTGATAAGTTGTTTTTATATGAACAAAATTCCAACAACTGCCAAACTCTTCCCAAATATTTTATAAGCGGAGTTGTTATTGATGAAGTAAGCAAAAAGCCGGTAAAAGATTGCCTTCTTTTTATTGCCAACAGCTCTTTTTATACTGTAACAGATAGCATTGGAAGTTTTAATTTGCAGAATATACCTGCCGGTAATTACGAATTGATAATACCATTACATAATTTGCAAACGGTTGCTTTTCCGGTTTATCTAAATTTTAACTTGACTAATCTTACTTTCCAGATACCCTCTAAAGAAATAAATGGGGCAACAAAAAATATAGCTTTGCCAAATTCCAAAGATGCTGCACCGCTAATTACATTAGAGCAAATAGAAAAAAGCAATTATAAATCTTTAAGCACAAATGAGGAGTTATACGATTTTTACAGACTAATAATTGGAAACAAAAAGGAATGCTATTTAAGTAATCCCGAAGATTTGTATATAAATGCGGTTGCAAACAGTTCTTCAAAAAAAATTATTGAATACAAGAGCAAAAAACCGTTAGAGTTAATTAATGCGGCTACTGGATATAGGCAAATAATTTATTTGAAAAGAAGTTTGCTTATAAAAACCGGTGCGGGCTATTCTGTATTGAACGATGCTGTTAGTCTTTTCCAAGAAATTGCTCCAAGCAATTTTGATACATCAGTTACAAATCAATGGAAAAGTAATCGGGAGAAAATGTTCACCGGTTCGATGCGTCATTTTTTAATTTCGTTAGTGAATCAAAAACTTGAGGAGGAAGGATTTACTGTAAATTATGCACCTTACAGCAGTAAAAAACGGAGATGGGAAAAAACAACATCTTCTCTTTTCCTTGGTCCTGATGATGAAATTGGAAATACTTTTGAGTATCCCTATTCCATTTACAGAAAAGGGGGAGTAGAGGATTATGAATACCGTTTGGCATTTAACCACGATTTGCAAATAATTATCCGAAACAATTACTTAACCAGTACCGAAAAATATTTTGAAGATTTGGATAAGTATCCGGTTTCAATAATCAATCTAGTTAAAACTCCTAGCTACTTTAATGCATATGGCAATTTATACATTGGAACAACTATAAATCTTAAAGGCTACTGGGGGGTCGATCATTTTTTTAAAAAGCTTCCAATAGATTATCTACCGGAAGCTTTAAAAAGAAATTCCACACAAACTTTGCAGATGAGCAGTAAGGATTATAAGTAATACAAATATTTTACTTTGAATACACCAACTCTATCTGTCATCTTCATTTCTCTTTGTGGATTAAATCTGTCGTGGTTTTCGTTCAAAGCAAAATAGATCCAGCTTTTTGGAGAAAACTGGTAGGCGAATAATGCCCCAACAAAAATTCTTTCCATTTTATTAGTAGATCTAACAAAAGTGTTATCAACATAAAGAGAGATAGTTAAATCGTTAACAGGAGTATATGAAAAAGAGGGGCGAGCGTTATAAGTTATATCTTCAATATCTCCCTCCGGATTTCCTTCAATCCACATTCCAAAGGAGGTCCCAATTTTTAGAACAGGTAAAATATTCCAGGTAAACGAGCCCCCAACATCTGCATAGGTAGCTAAGTAATCTCTCATAAAATTGTAAGTCTTGTTAACGTTTCCATAAATATTAGCGTTCCATGCAGCCTGACTGGTCCACATGCTGTAACTAAAGCTGTAAAAACCATATTCAATTTTGTTATCCTTAGCTTTTCCGGAATTAATATTAATTTCAAATCCAAGATTATTTCGGAACTGAACATTTAATCCAAACAGTCCTGCATAATCTGTAAAGCCGTCAACCTTTTCGTAACTGAAATAGGGACCGGTGTAAATCATTACACTCGAAATGGTTCCTTCTTTAAAATACCATCTAGGTCCGGTTAGAGCAACAAATTCTCCTGTACCTTTCCAAGGAACAAATCCAACTTCATCTGCATTAAAATCTTCTCCAATATATCTTCCTCTGGCCGCCGTAAACCATGTATCTGAAAAGGATTTGTATCCTGCCGAAAAAGCATAATCTCCCTGGTTGTTTTTAACGGACCGTGCAATTTGATATGCAAGCTGCCAGTTAGAGCCGCGGAACGCGCCATCAATATCAATAACACCATAAGTTGTATCGTTCGATTGCTTTCCAATTAACAAAACACCCAAAGAAGAATTATCCAAAATCTGTTTTTTAATTCTTCCGGTAAAGAATAATGCCGAAGGTTCAACTTCAGTTTTGCCGCTGAAAGATTGATACTCCGTTTCGGCAGTGCGAGCTAAAAAGCCACCATACTCCCAATCTCCGGAACGCCCGAATGCTTTAGTGCCAAATGTAATTGGAACTTCGGAACCGTCATCTAGTTTTTTACCTATTCGTCTTGAATAAAATAAATCCAACGGTCTATAGAATCCAGAATTTCTTTCGGCGCCGGATGGTTTAAAAATTTCGTTCCCCTGAATAAAAAATGGACGGCGTTCATTAAAATAGGATTCGTAACGGGAGATGTTAAAGTCGTACGGATCGGCTTCAATTTGAGCAAAATCTGGATTAGCAGTTGCCTGCAATGTTATTTGAGGAGACGGATTATAAAAAATATCAATTCCCGCATTGGGATCAATTTTGTATTTATTGTTACCAATGTAATTTACTTTTCCAAATGCTACCGGATACATTTCCAAATTCAATCCTTTAACGGTAGGGCGGAACTCGCTGAATAACAGTTTGCCGAACTTGGAAATTCTTTGCCCCTCATCCTGAGAATACTGGCACCAATAAAGATCTTCGTTATTCAATGGGCGCCATCTGTCAAAGTCAATTCCCCATTCGGTAAGAGTTTCGTCGTACTGAATTGATTTATAAGGAATCTCAATTTCAACCACAAAACCCCAATTGTAAATTTTTGATGCCGAGAACCAAATTCCATCCCAGCTGTAATCTCGGTTTCTGGCATCATCCAGCATACGCGAATCTGCTCTTACACCGGATGCAGTGACTGCAAATTTGTAAGCTGTTTGTTTATCCCCAAATGTATCCAGCATTATAGAAACTATATCTCCACCCTGATCGTCCTGACGACCGGTTTGCTTTTGAATGTTTTCATATTCATCGTTGCAAACAATTAGGCAGTAGAGAGAATTTTCTGTTGAAACTACTTTTGCGTAAGTATTGCGTGATGGTTCTTTTCCATAATAGGGAGTTAATTGAAAAAAATCAGCTACAGCATTTGTCTTTTCCCATGCATCATCTATTACGCCATCTACAACAATAGGTGTGGTAATTTTTTTTAGTTGAATTACCTTTTGATTGTTTGAGGCAAGCACAAAAGTAGAAATGGATATCAAAAGTGTAAAAAGTGTTTTCATTTAGAATTCCAATTGATTTTGAACTTTAGACGAAGGCTTTCGTTTAAAGGTTGCACACTTTTAAATACCTATCAAATATTTGTATTGCATTTGCGCCAAAGGCTTTTTATGTTTTTTATGAATTATAGAGAACTTTACAATTGCGACAATTAAAAAAAATAATTGTTTTATTAATCCTAATTTTTGCCACTACTCTGCTAAGCCAAACAAAAGAGCAGCTGTTTAAAAGCGCAATTGAATCATTATCTAGGCACGATACAACATCGGCAATTTCAACTCTTCAAAAATCTATTAGAAAATTCGACGACAACCAAGCATATTTTCTTCTGGCTAAATTGTATCTGACCAGTAAATCATTCTTAAAAAGAAATTTTGCATACGACTATTTAAAGAGGATTGTTCTAAAGGAACCTAACAATTTGGAATACCGCTATGCGTATGCAGATTTGTGCAAAGATTTTGCGCGCGTACAAGCATTTAAAGAATATGAAAAAATTCTGGAACAGGATACTCTTGAAATTAATGCATACCTTGAATTGGGAAAGATGAAAGCAAAAGATTTCGACGAATATAATAATTCCGTAAGACCGGCAGACGAATTTACATTTAGCCTTCAGGAATATGCAGATACGGATTTTGTGGAAGCCGAAAAATATTTTTTGAAAGGATTAAAAATAGATTCGACTAATTACAATGCATGCTTTCAGCTTGCCCAGCTATACCAAAAAGGGGGTAAGTACCAGCAGGGAATTGATTTGCTAAATAAATTAATTGAAATTGGCAAAGCCGATAAGAATGTTTATTTGGCGTTGGCCCTTCTTTATTATAAAGTATCTAAATTAAAAAACTGCTACAATTCCTTTTTGAAAGCCTTTGCCTATATGGATAAAAATGAGCTGGAGGATTTTACATTCAACTCTGTAAAATTTCTTATTGAACCGGCATTTAAAGATATTATTGAAAAGTTGGATGATTATAGTCTTCGAAGTTTTATAGAAAAGTATTGGAAGTTTTTCGACCCTCTTTATTTAACCGGATACAACGAAAGACTTCTTGAACATTACGCGCGAGTTGCATTTTCGAATTTATATTTTAGCGTTCCTAAACTGGGAATTGTTGGATGGAAAACCAACCGTGGAGAAGTTGTTATAAGATATGGAGAACCAGAAAGCTTGGTTCGGTTAAGACCTTTTATGGGAGAAAGAGGAGTTAATTTAAAAACAGAGGTATGGGATTACGGAGTTTTGACGTTAGCCTTTACAGACTTAGCTTCGACAGGTCATTATAAATTTTCGGCTCCGGCGGCAGAAAAGGATAGAGTAAAATCGCAATATGCTGGAGACACACATTCATTAATGCAGTACTTGCGAAAATCCACTCACAGCATATATAATCCCAAATTCGAAGGCTCTAAGTTCGACGTTCCGTTTACCTATTCTCAATTCAAAAATCTTGAAAATAAAAACAGTACAGATGTTTATGTAAGCTATGGCTTATTAAAGGCAGATTCGCTTTTAGAGAGTAAAGAAATATTAAGCGGTTACGATGTTGGCTTTACTTTTTTCGACTTTGCAAACTATAATGAATCTCTTCAACAAAAAAAATCAATTGATAAGCTTAGCGAAAGTACTTTTAAAGTAGAAGGAACTTTAGAACCGTTACATATTCAGACCTTAAAAATTACATATCAACCAGATTCCGGCTACGCGGCTTTTGAAATAATTCGCAAAAAAGATAATGGTGTTTTTGCAGACAAATCAAAATTTACTTTTAAGGAATTTAGCAGCAACAATTTGGCAATAAGCAGTATTTTTCTTGCTTTACAAGTTGATGAGAATAATTTAATTCCAGGCTCCATTTACAGAAATGGATTGAGCATTCTTCCAAAACCAAATTCCTATTTTACAAAAGGGGAGCCGCTGATTATTTACTATGAAGTTTACAATCTTCACAAACAGCCGGATGATCTTTGCAATTACATTCAAAGAATTAGCATCACAAAAATTGAGGAGGAAAAGGGAGATATAGAAAGTTTAGTATCATCAATAGGAAAACTAATTGGAATTGGGGGAGAGGAAAAACTAACACTCACTTCAAATTATAAAACCGCCGAGGTGAATCCTCAAGTATTTTTACAAATTGATATGAGCGGTTATTCAACCGGCAGGTATTTGCTGAATGTTGAAATAGAAGACAACCTTTCAAAGAAGGCTGTCTCTTCCAAAATTATGATCGATTATAAAAATTAATTACGCTTAACAATAACCATTGTCATGTCGTCGTGCTGAGGAGCGCCGTCAACAAATTCTTCTACTTCCTGCAAAATTAAATTCTCTAATTCCTTCGAAGAAATGTTTCTATTCTTTTCTATTAACTGAATAAACTTATCATCTCCAAAACATTCCTGCTGCTTATTCATGGCTTCGGTAAATCCATCCGTATAAAGAACAAGAACGTCCCCCTGCTTTATTTCAATAGTTTCTTCATTAAGATTTGAACTGAACATACTACCCTCTTCCAATCCCAAAGCCATTCCTTTACTAAGTAAAAGTTTTGTTCCTCCGCTTTCACGGCTAGTTAAAATTCCAGGGTTATGCCCTGCTCTTGCATATGTAATTTGATGATTATTAACATCTAATATTGCGTAAAACATACTTACAAAACTATTCTTCTCTATTGTTTTGTATAAAAGACGGTTTACTTTTGCCAAAACATTTTTAGGTGAGGCATCCTCTTCGGCGTGCGCCTGAAGAATACCTTTAGTTAAAGTCATATAAATTGCGGCGCCAACACCCTTACCGGAAACATCTCCAATAGCAATTCCAAGTTTGTTTCCGCTCAGTTTAACAAAATCGAAATAATCGCCTCCGGCTTCTACGGCCGGAATTGAAACTGCGGAAATATCATATCCAGGAACATTAGGTTCCTCTTTAGGAAGCAAACTAAGTTGAACCTTGGCTGCAATTTCCAATTCCTTTTTCAAACGTTCTCTTTCGGAGATTCTTTGAATATGACTTGGGAGGCCAAAGTTGTGAAATACATATTCCTCTTTTCTAACTCGGCTAACAACATAAATGAGCGGCGTAGTTAGTAAAGCTAAAATTACAAGAATAAAGTTAAGCTGGAAAAAATCGTTCGAGCTTCCACCAATAATAAATCCTTTGTACACAATAGAAGTAGTAAAAAACATGCTGGCAATTGTGAGCAAATCGAATTTGAAATAGAGGTAAGCAACAAAGCAGCCGAACAGAAAATCTTTTATTAATCCAACAGCAAAATTATTAATTGAGGGAGGAGTCTCCGAAATAACTGTTGCTAGTACAGTTACAACTCCAGTTAATACAATACTCAGCCATTTCTTTTTCCAACGCTGGTAAGAAATGTTAACAATAAAAAATACTATTGCAATGCTGGCTAGTGTAGCCGAGGCAATAGAATCGAGAACAACCGAAATTACCGGAGCATATCCACTAAAAATTCCAAAAGAACTGTAAGTGCCAATAAATGCAAAAGCGTTTTGCTGATTTAGTACCAGAGGGGAAATTAAATAAACCAAACCAATAATTAATCCTAATACCCAGCCTTTAAAAAGAGAGGAACCGGAGTTTGTTGAAAATAGGTGAGCATTAATAAAGGCATCTATTCCGTTCAGTTTTTCGGGCCATAAACTTCGTGCGTAAGATTCTCCAACCGTCCATGTAGTAAATAATAATAAGCTAAGGAAAAAATAAATAATCAATCCGTTTAACATAGCCACAATAATTTTTACTGTGGTAAAAGAAAGATTACCAATGTTTACTCCTTGACCAAAGCCGGGCCAAAGGTTAACAAATGAAAAGATGCTAAGTATAAAGTAGATAATAAACAAATTTCTGCCGGCACTAACCCAAACTTCTCCTTGGTGATACTTTTTAAGGAATAGGAAAGCAGAAATTAAAAGAAGGAAAAAAACAAATACTGCCGAAAAGGATCCAAAGATGTATTCACTTACATTGAAATAATCTTTATAGGCTTCCGGCACTTCAAGATTTATATTATAGCCACCTATTCTATTTCCCTGAACATATGTAATAATATCTATGCTGCTATTTAGCTCTTCAACTTTTTTTGTAAAATGGAATTTGTAATCAATTCGGTTAGGAAGATTATCTTGTTTGTTTTCTTTTAAAGTATATGCAGATAAATCTATTTGCGCGTTATCTGCTAAAAAGTTTTTTGCAAGAATTAATGCTTCCTGTTCTTTTAAGGAAGGAATTGTTGCGCTGTCTTGAATATTCAATGTAAAGCCCGAAACATTTCCCTTTTTGTCTACGGTTACTCTATAAGAGAGTTGAGGAATTTCTTTACTTAAATTCTGATGAAATAAAACAGCCCAGTTAAATAAACTGTAATCCAAATTATTGTAAAGCTCTTTGTATTTCTCAAGTCCTTGCGATTTTAACAAATAGCGGTTCTGAATCATTTGATCGTCAACAAAGGCTTCGGAGTAGAGACCTTGAGTAGAAACACCTAAATCCAATAAATAATTATTGGCAATTTCAATTGCCTGAGGTCTTGTAAGTTTAACATCGTATGTTTTGTAAATGGTAAAATTGTAGGCAAAAACCAATATTATAATAACAGCAATACCAGATATAATCCAATACTTGTGATTTTTTAGGTCGTTATTCATTTAGATCTCTATCAATTTTAAGAATTAAGACGGCTGCAAGATAGAAAGGTTTATTCTTTACTTCAATGTAATTTTAAGACCTTTTTGAGAGATAAATTTGAAAGTAATTATTCGCTGATGAACAATTACTTTTACTAATTCCAAAATTGCCGGATAGAAATTTTAACCGCCTTCGGAAACTCTTAAATAATCTGCAAACTCCTTATCGGACCCAAGAATGTGCTGAATTGTCCAGTCCTTTAAAAAGTCCAATGTTTTTAAGCTTAGTAAAAGGTTGTTTTTTGCCAAATCGGTTTTAAGGTTTTTTATCTTATCTATAAAAAATGCATGTTCCTTTTTATGCTCTTCCAGCTGAGCATAATGGCAATTTAACTGCATGCCCTCTTCCATATTAAAATGGTAAAGAGAATAATCGTTTAACTTATCCAAAACATTCGATATTATAGATTGTGTTGTGCCAAGCTGCTGAGCTTCGTACAATTCGTTTACAATTGCTATTAAAGCTTTGTGTTGTTCATCTATTATCGAAATCCCAACATTATATGTATCTTTCCATCGAATAGCGGCCACTTCCTACTCCATATTTAATTTAACCTATTATCGTAACTATTTAGGATGAATTTAGGATAATAGTTTTATTTGTTTGCACAGTAAGTTAATAATTTATCTAATTATTGTGAATAATAATTCTTATTCTTCATCTCGAAAGGAATGTTAATTATTAATTATCTTTACACGTCAATAATAAAGTGAAAATTGGAAAATCTTTGCGGCAAAAGAATAGATAGTTTTAAGTTCCTTTCTACTTTAGGAGAGGGAGGAATGGGCTTAGTTTATAAAGCCTACGATTCAAATTTGGATAGATATGTTGCAATAAAAGTATTAAAGCCACATATAACTCATCTAAAAGATTTTCATCAAAGATTTAAGATAGAGGCGCGCAATCAGGCAAAATTAGTTCATCCTAATATTGTTGCAGTTCATGGATTTCTTGAATATCACAATTTGCTTGCAATTGTAATGGAGTATGTAGAAGGGGAGAGTATTGAAAAGATAATTCATAAAAGGGGAGGAATAGTTCCCGAAGATGCATTTTATATTTTCAATCAGGTATTAACCGCAATTGGATATGCTCATTCAAAAGGATTTGTTCATAGAGATATTAAGCCTTCTAACATAATTTTAAGCCGAGATGGAATTACAAAGATAATGGACTTTGGTCTTTCCAAATCCATATTTCAAGAATCGAATGTAAATACAAATCAAAATGCCGGAACAATTTTTTACATGAGTCCGGAACAGATTCAGGGAAAAGAGATGACAATTAGGAGCGATATATATTCTCTTGGATGCACACTCTACGAAATGATATCTGGTCGCCCTCCATTCTTTTCGGATAACGATTACGAAATTCTAGAAAGTCATTGTAAAAAAGCTCCACCTAAACTTTTTAGTAAAGTAGGGGGAATTTATGATTGGATGGATGTTTATATTCAAAAGGCTATGGATAAAAATCCAAATAACCGTTTTTCTACTTGCGAAGATATGGCCTCTCAACTATTTGCAATGAGAAAGTACAAGCCCACAACTTATATAAAAGATGTTCAAGAAGTTGTACCCCCTAAAAAGTCGGGCTCAAAGTTCGGCTTGCTGCTATTTTTAATTATCCCGGTTTTAATAATAATTCTTGCCTATTTTATTCTCCAGCAGCATAAATCCATGGAGGAAAAGGGACCGGATTCGGAATCGGGCAAGAACTCCATGATGCGTTACATGAAATAGATTTGGGCTTTTTCAATTCATCTAAAGGGGTAAAAATTATTATATTCGCACATCACAAAAAAAATAAAACTTATGAAAGAACCGATAGTTGATTTAAAACTGGCATTAGAACATGGATTGACCCAAGAAGAGTATGGATGGATTTGCGAACGGTTAGGACGCACACCTTCTTTTACCGAATTAGGAATTTTTAGTGTAATGTGGAGTGAGCATTGCAGTTACAAAAACTCTATTGCATTGCTAAAAACATTACCCCGTAGCGGTGGAAGATTATTGGTAGGCGCCGGAGAAGAAAATGCCGGCTTGGTTGATATTGGAGATGGACTTGCAGTTGCATTCAAAATTGAAAGTCACAATCATCCATCCGCTGTAGAGCCTTACCAGGGTGCAGCAACCGGAGTTGGAGGAATTCTTAGAGATATTTTTACTATGGGCGCTAGACCAATAGCTTCCTTGAATTCTCTTAGATTTGGTTCTTTAGATGACGCCCGAACCCGCTACTTATTCGAAGGTGTAGTTAAGGGAATTGGTGATTATGGAAATTGCTTTGGCGTTCCTACAGTTGCCGGCGAAGTTTATTTTGACGAATGCTATAAAGGAAATCCACTAGTAAACGCAATGGCAATTGGTTTAGTCGATACAAAATTTGTAGCCTCGGCTGTTGCTAAAGGAAATGGAAATCCTATTATGATTGTTGGTTCTTCAACCGGAAGAGATGGAATTCATGGAGCTACTTTTGCGTCCGAAGAAATTTCGGAAAAGTCCGAAGCTAAGCGTCCATCGGTTCAAGCTGGCGATCCTTTTACCGAAAAACTTTTACTTGAAGCCACATTGGAAATTATAAAGCAGGAATTAATTGTTGGTATTCAAGATATGGGCGCTGCGGGTATTTCATGCTCTACATCCGAAATGAGCGCAAAAGGTAATTCGGGAATGATTATAGATCTCAACAAAGTTCCTTTGCGCGAAGAGGGAATGAGTGCTTACGAAATTATGCTTTCCGAAAGTCAGGAAAGAATGCTTGTGTGCGTTAAAAAGGGATGCGAAGATAAAGTAAAAGAAATTTTTGATAAATGGGATTTGAACTGCGAAATTATTGGTTATGTAACCGATGAAGAAAAACTTGTTATAAATTACAATGGAGAAACCAAGGCTCAAATTCCTCCCGTTGAATTAGTCCTTGGCGGAAAAGCTCCAGTGTATATTAGAGATACCGAAGAACCAAAATATTTGCAGGAAACCCGCTCATTCGATTTTTCGAAACTTCCCGAACCGGAATGTATTCATACTGCTTTCGAAAAAATATTCTCTTCTCCAAATATTGCATCCAAAAGATGGGTTTACGAACAATACGATTCAATGGTTCGAACAAACACTATTGCCGGACCTGGACAGGCAGATGCTGCAGTTCTATTAATTAAAGGAACAAATAGAGCTATTGCTACTAAAACGGATTGCAATGGCAGATATGTTTACCTAAATCCAAAAGAGGGAACCAAAATAGCTGTTGCAGAATCTGCGCGTAATGTTGTTTGTTCGGGAGCCGTTCCTTTGGCAATTACAAATTGCTTGAACTTTGGAAATCCATACAAGCCCGAAATGTATTGGACATTTAAAAAAGCAATTGAAGGAATGGGAGAAGCGTGCCGCTTTTTTAATACTCCTGTTACTGGTGGAAATGTTAGCTTTTACAACGAAAGTCCCGATACTTCGGTTTATCCAACTCCAACAATTGGTATGGTTGGTTTAATAGATGATATTAAAAATATTACCACAGCAGAATTTAAAGGTGAAGGGGATATAATTTATTTGCTGGGCGAGGATTATGAAGAAATAGGGGGAAGCGAATATTTAAAAGTTATTCATAGCATGGTAACTGGCGAGGCTCCTAAACTTGATTTGCAACGAGAAAAGGATTTGCATTCTACAATACTTCATTTAATTGAAAGCGGAGTAGTAAGCTCGGCCCACGATATTTCCGAAGGGGGAATAATTGCAGCCTTAGCAGAATGCTGTATTATAAATAAAGAAAAACCTATTGGCGCCAAAACAAAAATTCATGTTGCTAATAGGGATGATTTTTCTCTATTCTCCGAAAGCCAGTCTCGGGTTATTGTATCTGTAACTAAAGAAAACCGCGAAAAGTTTGAATCCCTAATCTCGCAAGGATTTACTCCTTATACATGTATTGGAGAAACAGGGGGTAAAGATTTGGTTATTAACGATCAGTACACCTTCTCGGTTGATCATTTAATAGATTTGTATTACAACAGCATTTCTAACAGGATGCATGTTACGGTTTAAGATATTAAAAAAAATAGGATCTTACATTTCCTTGTCAACTCTTAAAAAGTTGCTGGATCTTTTTGATCATTATGTTATTACCCTCTTTAAAAGAATGGATGAGCATAATTTGTTCTTTGCGGCAGCGGGAATTTCCTTTTCGTTACTGCTGGGAATGATTCCTTTCATCCTTCTAATATTTTCCCTCTTAGGAAATATTTTTGATCAGAGTATTATTCAAGAGCAGATAAATAATTTTATAGATCAGTCTATTCCATATCCTGCGTATGCAAATTACATTAAAAAGATAATTAGCGACCGGCTTCCCGAAGTTATTGAATACAAAACTCTTGCCGGATACATTGGTGTTGGGGGTTTGCTTTTTACATCAACCTGGATTTTTAGCAGCGTTCGTACAATTCTTAATCAAATATTCCAGGTAAAGGTAGAGCGGGGATTTATTTACGGATTGATTCGCGATATTATGATGGTTGTTCTTCTTGTCTTTCTTATTACCTTAACCACCTTTATTATACCAGCGTTTAATATCATTTATGAACTAACTAAAACAAATACGGTTTTTCAGGGGCTGGACATTGGCGCACTTTGGAATACACTGGTTTACCTATTTTCTTTAGTGCTAATATTCGGGTTATTCTTTGCAATGTTTTACTTAATACCATACGAACAGCTAGGTAAAAGGGTGGCAGCCTTTAGCGCATTTGGAACTACAGTCTTATGGGAGTCTGCAAGAAGTTTGTTTGGTTATTACGTTAATAATATTTTAACAACAAATCCCTTTTACGGTACTTTTGTTTTAATAATAGCAATTTTGCTGTGGATTTACTATTCGGCATGTTTATTTATTGTTGGGGCAGAACTAGGGCAGTTGTACAGAGAAAGAATAAAAAACTGATAAGCCGAGGAACTGAACATTACCTGCAAAGGTATATAAGCCGCGGTTATGGAATTTTTCATCTTTAATAGTCGCATTAAAACAAACTGAATAAAATTATGGAATTGGAGTAATAGATGAAGTTTATTAAAATGGCAAGTTGGCTTTTAGGCCTTATTCTTTTTTTTGTTGGCAATATCAATATAATGGGGCAAAGTACTTTTAATCTAAAAAAGAAATCTGACTTTATTTCCCAGGAAGATAAGGAACAGGATAAGATAATTAGGCTAAAAGTAAAAGTAAGGTATCTATATTCCGATTATTATGTAAACGGTGAAATTCCCAAAGAACAAACTCTTGCAAGAAAAGAGGTTTATAATAAAAAAGGTTTGCTCGTAGATAAAATTGAATTCAGCGGAGATGGTTATGTAGATACAAGATATATGTTCACTTACGATAGTAAAGGAAGGCCAATTAAAGGGGAAACCTATAATCAGTATGGAAAAATAGTATTAACCCAAGTATCAAAGTACGATTCGAAAGGAAACGAAATAGAGCGTGTGCTAATTGAAACAAAAAGAAAAAAAACTTCTACAAAAACTACTTTCAAATACGATTCTAATAATAATCTTATCTCTGTAAAGAATTATTCCAATAAAGGTATTTTAACTGGTGAAGAATATATAACTTATAAAAATGGGAAAAGGGATTTAACTTTAGTAAAAGACGCCTCGGGTAAAGTTTTGCTCGAAATGAAACCTGAGTATAATTCAATGGGTAAATTGGTTAAGGATGTTAGAAAAAACTCCGAGGTAAATGTTGCATTTACTTATAAGTACGACGAGCAAGGTAATATGATTGAGATGATTGATCACGAAACCAAAAGATATTATTCATTTAATTCTCAAGGCAACGTAACCGAACACAAACTATATCTGCTGGATGGTCGCAGACAATTAAGAATGGTTTTTACATATAATGATAATGGTTTGCAAAACGAACAAATTAGATATGACAACGACGAAAAACCTGTAATATATGCAAAGTATGAATACGAGTTTCATAATTAATTTTTGATGATAAAATTTTTACCAATAGGAGGCGCCAATGAAATTGGCGCCAGTTGTTTTTACCTGAATATATGCGGTACCGGAATCCTTCTGGATTGTGGAATTAATCCTAGTAAAAAGGGGGTTAAGTCACTTCCAAACTTTGAGCTTATTAAAGATTTAGCAATAGATTTTGTACTTATTAGTCATGCTCATCAAGATCATATTGGGGCGCTTCCATTTTTGATACAGCAGTTTCCGCATGTCATAATTTATTCAACCCTCCAAACAAAAGAAATTGCCAACATTACATTGCATAATGCTTCCAACATTATCTCGTCGGAATTTGAAGATGAAGAAAAGCTTAGAGCTTATTCGCATAGCGAAATTGAATTGCTTATTAGAAGTATTCGCACTGTTAATTATGACCAAGCAATTGAGCTAATTGGTTTAAGGCATAACAGCTTATCCAATATTAAAATAGAATTTTACAACGCGGGGCATATACTCGGTTCGTCTTACATCAAAATACAAATAGAAGAGCATATAATTTTATACACGGGGGATCTTAATCTTAGCAATCAATGCATAATGTCTAAAGCTAACTTTGATGATCAAATTAAAGTAACAACTCTTATTACAGAAACAACATATGGCAACACTTTTTCCGAAAAAATTGGAACATGGGATGGCGAGCTAAACCGAATAACCAAATCAATCAATAGGATTATTAATAATGGCGGGTCGGTTCTTATTCCGGTATTTGCATTGGGAAAAACTCAAGAAATTTTAGCCTCGCTTTATTTAATGATGCAGAAAAGATTACTTACCGAAACAACTATTTACACTGGCGGAATATCAAAAGAAATTTCACGATTGTATGATTACAATCGTTATTTAGTCGAAAGGCAAAATGTAAATCTGGAATTCAAAGAAATACCTCAAACAGATTTATCGAAAATTGAGGATTTGAATTACTTCAAAAGGAATCCCGGAATTGTGCTGGCTTCGAGCGGAATGATGCTTGAGAAAACAACATCTTATAAGTTATTGGATTTTTGGTTAAAGCAACAAAGCTTTGCAATTTTTGGTGTTGGCTATATGGCAGAAGATTCTCCGGGTTACAGAGTAATGAACTCGGAAAGATTTGGTAAAATTTGTATTAAAGAGGGGGATGAACCCAAAATTGTTAATTGCTTAGTCGAAAGGTTTTATTTCTCTTCTCACTCTAAAAGAGAGGACCTGTTAAAGATGGTGAATCTGCTGAATCCTAAAAAGGTAATACTTGTGCATGGAGATGAAAAAGCGAAAGATTGGGTTGGATATAATTTGCTAAAAGAACATAAAGATTTATCGCTTTACTCATCTCACGAAGGTAAAGAAATAATAGTTGCTTAAAAATTTTATCGAATTAAAGAATAATCCGCACCGGAATAAATACCGGTGCGGATATAATTAACTGGTTTTTGAGTTAAACTAATTGTTTAACATTGCCAAATTCTTTACTTCGTCAATTGTTTGCTGATCTATTAGCTTATGATATTGATAAGAGACATAAAATCTTTCGCACATTTGACGTGTCTTTTCACATTCGTGAAATTGACCTAATCTTCCAACCAAATAAATCCCTTGAGGATCTCCAATTCTTACTAGTGAAAGTGCGGCAACAATTCTTTCCTGACAGCTTGGACTTTCTCTTAGTAATTTCATTAATGGAACAACTGCTTTTTGAGACTTCATCTCTCCAAGATAAATTGCACAACTGGTTCTTAAACCTTCGTTGTCTGTTGCTAAACCAATAAGCCTGTTCATTTCAATTGCTTCGTATGTATTGGCTTTTGGTACATTCTTGTTTCCGTTAGCATAGGTAAAAGCTGAGAATAGCATTACTGCTAACAATGCAGGTAATAATATTCTTGTTTTCATAACATCCTCTTTTTTTATATTGTTTTGTAATAGAACAATAGGAGTTTTACTTTTCTGTAGTTAAGACGAGGTCGTTACAAATTTAGTTGCTATGGATAAGTTTTATTACCCACATAAAGGTGTACTTAATTTTGGCAATTGGAATTATTCTAGATGAAATAATGACATGAATGAGTCATTTGTCCTCTTCGGAAGAAAAATCTTTTAAAATTTTGCGAACCTTATTAAAACTTATTATAATAAAAAAACAAGATAGAGTAATTAGTATCCAGCTTAACATTTTATTTCAAAAATATATATAAGCGCTATTAATGGGTATGCTCCAAATCAAATTATAAAATGTAATTTGATTATTAGCCAAATAAAATTGGAATCAATTCTTAATTTTGTATGTAGATGCAAAGAATTAACTGATTGAGGAGGGGAAAAAATTGCCGAAGAAATACTTTCAATTTCTAGCAGTAGGCTTACCTTTGATGTAAACAAATACAGTAATCGCTCGATAATTAAGCGCTAAGAACTTATATTGTAATATAAAGGCAGAAGAATAAATAATTGTAATACTATTTGGGTACTACTTATAAGCATACTATGGAAAAAAAATCCATTTTAATAGTTGAAGATAACGCAGACGATATTGAACTTGCTCTTAGGGCATTTAAAAAGACTGGATTATGCCTTGATATTCAAGTAGCCAAGGATGGCGAAAAAGCGCTTTCCTATTTGTTCGATTCTTCGCTAAAGGTTTTTCCAGAAATCATTCTTTTGGATTTGAAAATACCCAAGTTGGATGGAATTGATGTGTTAAAATCAATTAAGTCAAATTCAAAAACCAAGTTGCTGCCCGTCATTGTACTTACAAGCTCTTTGGAAGAAAAGGATTTGTTTAATGCTTACGATTTGGGTGCAAATAGTTATGTTCGAAAACCGGTGGATTTTAATGAGTTTGTTGATTCGATTCAGAAAATTGCAAGTTATTGGTTGCAGTTAAATAAATCTCCTATTAGCGATAAATCGGATTTAAAAGAGAATTAAACATCTTTGTTAATTTCAAAAAAAAATTAGGAACCAGATGGATAACCGAAAAATTCTTTTGATTGAAGATAACCCAGACGATGTACAGCTTACTCTTAGGGCCTTCAAAAAAGCCAACATACACAACGAAATTATAGTTAAAATGGATGGTCAACAAGCTTTAACTTATCTTTTCGATGGTATAGATAACAGTCAAATGCCATTTCTCATATTGCTAGATTTAAAACTTCCCAAAATGAATGGCCTTGAAATATTGCAGCAGATTAAGGGAAATTCTAAAACTAAACTTATCCCAATAATCATTTTAACCTCTTCAATTGAAGAGCAGGATTTGTTAAAAGCCTATCAGCTTGGGGTTAACAGCTACATACGCAAACCGGTCGACTTCAACGATTTTATAGAAGCTGTGCAAAGCCTTGGCTTTTATTGGTTGTTAATAAATCAAATACCTTCCAGGCTTGGAGATTAACATGATCCAAGATCTCAAACTGCTTCTTATAGAGGATAATGACGATGACGCTCTTTTACTCGAACGTATTCTTAAAAAAGATGGATTTAATCTGGAGATTAAAAGAATTCAATCCGAAGAGGAAATGCTTCAGGCTATTTCAGAGGAAACTTTCGATATAGTAATTTCGGATTACTCGTTGCCTAAGTTTAGCGGTCCAAGAGCTTTTGAGATTTTTAAAACAAAAAAAATTGATATCCCCTTTATTCTATTATCTGGAAATGTTGGTGAAGATATTGCCGTATCGATGATGAAAGCCGGTGTTCACGATTATATTATGAAGGAAAATCTTAAAAGGATTATTCCTGCTATTAAAAGGGAATTGGAAGAATCGAAAGTTAGAAGAGAAAAAAAACAAGCTCAGCAGCAATTACTTGCCAGCGAAGCCCGATATAGATTAATGTTCGAATACAATCCGCTCCCTTCTTTATTGATGGATTTTGAAACTAAACAAATCTTACAGGTTAATCAGGCTGCCGTAGATCTTTATGGTTATACTAAAGAAGAGTTTGCAGAGCTGAACCTAATGGACCTGAAGTTTGAAGAGGATTATAAATTTTTCGATAGGAGTTTATACGATTGGGATGTAGAGATGCATTCGATGGATTATGTTCGTCATAAGAAAAAAAATGGAACAGATTGTTTTGTTATTGCATCAAGCCATAACATCCTTATTGAAGATAGAAAATGCCGCATAATTATTATTACGGATTTAAGCGAAAAGAAAATAGCTGAAGAAAATCTTAGAAAAAGTGAAGAAAAATTCCGGGCACTTACCGAAAACTCATTCGACGGTATTATGCGATTCAGTCCCGAAATAAAATATTTGTATGTTAATCCAATCGTCGAAAAAATGAACGGAATTCCTGCCGAAAAGTATTTTGGTAAAACACATAAGGAATTGGGTTTCCCAAAAGACTTAGCTGAATTATGGGACAGAGAAATTTTAAAAGTAATACAAACAAAAGTAGCCAACAGAATTGAATTTCAATTGCCGGAGGGTGCCTGGATTGACTGGCTTATAATTCCCGAGTTTAATGTTAATAACGAAGTTGAAGGTGTAATTGCTTCTGCAAGGGATATTACCGAAAGAAAAAAGATTGAACAGGTACTAAAAGAAAGCGAAGAAAGATATAAAGCTTACGTTCTCCACTCTTCCGAAGGAATTGCTAGATTGGAACTTGTGCCTCCAATTGAAATAAATAATCTAAGTAGAAAAGATGCCGAGTTTATTGCCAATAATTGTTTTATTGCCGAGTGCAACGATGTATTTGCTAAGTTTCACGGATTTCAAAATGCGCTGGAAATGGATGGATTAAAAGTTGCTGACTACTATAAAGGTAATATAGAGGAATTAGTTGGAATGATTGAGCAATCTTTTTCTTCATCATTTAAAGTATCGGATATTGTTTCCAAAGAAAAAGATGTACTAGGAAGCGATAAGTATTTTACAAATAATTTATTCGGGATTGTAGAAAATAATAAACTTTTAAGGGTGTGGTGTGCAAAGGTTGATATTACCGAAAGAAAAGTTGCCGAGGAAGCTTTAAAAGAATCAAGCGAGTTCCAACGAAAATTAATTGCCACATTACCAGATGTAATTTTTACAACAGATATAAACGGTACAATCTTATTTGCAAATGAGCTTGGTGTTATAAATGCAGGATTTGGAAACGCAAACGAAGTGATTGGAAAAAACATGCTCTCTTTTCTCCTTCCAGAAGATAGAGAAAAAGCTATTGCCAATACAATCATAATGTTTGAAAAAAATCTTGGACCAATAGAATATAAAGCTGTTCGCAAAGATGGCGCTGTTAGAGACTTTGAAATAAATGGCGACGTACTTCGAAATCAAGAGGGGAAGCCTTACGGAATGGTTTATTCGTGCCGGGATATCACAGAAAGAAGAAGAGCCGAAATTGCTCTTAGGGATAGTGAAAAAAGATTTAGAATTGCTGCAGAAAGAACCGGGCAATTAGTATACGATTGGGACCTTAGTTCAAATGATATATTATGGGTTGGCGCTATTGAAAGAGTTACTGGATATACTCATGATGAGTTCCAAAATTTTAATGGCACACGCTGGGAAAATTCTATTCACCCAGACGATTTGCAAAAAACCAAGCAAGCTCTTAATTATGCATTTGATACCGATTCGGTATTTTATTGTGAATATAGATTTAAAATTAAAAATGGCAGTTACATTTATACAGAAGATAGCGGCGTGTATATTAAAAATGAAGATGGTGTTAATTATAGAATGATTGGTACCATGAAGGATATTTCGGAAAGAAAATTGGCAGAACAAGCTTTAATAGAAAATGAGGAGAAATTTAGAACTATTATAGAACAGGCATCCGAAGGATTTATACTTACTGATGAGGAGGGTAAAATAATTGAATGGAACCATGCAATGTCTATTATTACTGGCATTCAAAGAAATGAAGTTATTGATAAACTTTCTTGGGATGTAATGATGGATTTCTTAACTAATTCCGAAAAGGCAGCTAAAATTAAAGAAAGCTATAAACAAAAAATATTGGATGCTTTGGCAGAAAAGAATACAGAAGTTTTTTATAAGCCCATAGATTTTGAAATCTTTTTACAAAATAGCGAAGTTAAACATTGTCAGCAGGTTGTATTCCCTATTAAGACAGAAAAGGGATTAAGAATTGCTAGTATGACTAGAGATATTACCGAGCAAAAGAAAACTCAAAAAATTATTCAAAAGTATTTGCATGAATTGGAAGTAAAAAACGCCGAGCTTGAACGTTTTACTTATACAGTTTCGCACGACTTGAAGAGCCCTTTAATTACAATTAAGGGTTATATAGGAATGTTACGAGAAGACCTAGGGCGCCAAAAGTACGATAGAATGGATGGAGACTTAACAAGAATTGCAAAAGCGACCGAAAAAATGAAGATGTTGCTAGACGACCTTTTGCACCTTTCAAGAATTGGAAGAATATTAAATCCTGCTTCCGAGTTCTGTGCCAGTGTTGTTGCTCAAGAAGCTGTAGATTTGCTTGATGGAGTAATTCAGTCCAAAAAAATTAAAGTAGAACTGCAAAAAGATATGCCAACTATTAATGCAGATAAAATTAGAATTAGAGAAGTCTATCAAAATATTATTGAAAACGCAGTTAAATATATGGGAGATCAACCAAATCCAATTATCGAAATAGGCTGCAGAATAAATGATATTGGAGTTACCTTTTTTGTTAAGGATAATGGTATTGGAATTAAACCTGAATATCATCAAAAAATATTCGGCTTATTCGATAAGCTTGATCCTAATAGCGATGGAACCGGTATTGGACTAGCATTTGTCAAAAGAATAATAGAATTTCACGGAGGAAAAATTTGGGTGGAGTCCGATGGTTTAAACAAAGGTGCAACTTTTTGTTTTACAATTGATAAAAACTATAAAGAGGCTTAACTATGGATGCTTTATTAAAAATCTTATTGATAGAAGATAACGATGACCATGCAGAATTAGTAATTCGTAATTTTCAGAATCATAGAATTGCAAATAGAATAGCACGCGTAAAAGATGGAGAAGAAGCTCTTGGTTATCTCTTTAAAAAGGAGGGATTTACCGATCCCGAATTATATCCTGTTCCAGATTTAATTCTCTTGGATTTACGTCTTCCTAAAATTGATGGCATTACAGTACTTAAAGAAGTTAAGGCCGATGAGGATTTAAGAAAAATTCCGGTGGTTGTTCTTACCACAAGCGATTCAGTTTCCGATTTGGAAAAATCTTATTCCCATTATGTGAATAGTTATTTAGTTAAACCTTTGGATTTCGACAAGTTTACAAAACTAATGGAAGACCTTGGATATTATTGGTTAATTTGGAATAGACATCCTTTCAACAAATAGTCGCTTGAGAAATTATGCCCAATAAAATAAATGTTTTATTAGTAGAAGATGAATTAGACCACTCAGAATTAATTCTTAGAGGATTCGAACGTTGGGAAAACAATTTTATTATTTCCAGCGTTTCTAATCTTACAGACGCTAAAAAGATTATAAAAGAATCTCCACCCCAGTTAATCATTTCAGATTGGCGCCTTCCCGATGGTGAGGGTACCGAGCTTATTATCAAAGACGAAAAGAATAATTTGTTTATTCCTATTATTCTTATGACAAGTTACGGCAACGAATTTTTTGCTGTGGAGGCAATGAAACTTGGAGCTATGGATTACATTGTTAAATCTCCCGAAATATTTGCAGATATTGCTCACATTTCGGAAAGAGCTTTAGTACAATGGGAAAACATTGTTGCACGCAGACAGGTAGAAGAACAAGTTAATAAACTTTCTTCGGCAGTTGAACAGAGCGAAGTGATTATTGTTATTACTAATGAAGATGGAATTATAGAATATGTTAATCCAAAGTTCGAAAATATTACCGGCTATTCTAAAAAGGAAGCAATAGGTAACAAACCTAATATTCTAAAAAGCGGTTATACAAAAGCGAGCGAATATTCATCTTTATGGAAAACCGTTAAAAACGGTCAGCAATGGCGTGGCGAGTTTTTCAACAAAAAAAAGAATGGAGAACTGTTTTGGGAATTAGTTACAATTTCTCCTATAAAGAACAAAGATGGAGAAATAAAAAACTTTCTTAAAATTGGAACAGATATTACAAAAGATAAAAAACTACAGGATGAACTTAGACAGGCTCTGGATAAAGCGGAAGAATCGAATAAACTTAAAACTACAATTCTCGCAAATATGAATCACGAATTGCGAACTCCTTTAATGGGAATTTTAGGAATGGCCGAAATTCTTCTTGATGAAATTGAAGAGAGCTCGCAAGTTCGAATGTTAAACGCTATTAAATCTAGCGGAAAAAGATTAATGAGTACGTTAAATTCAATTTTAGATCTCTCTGAACTTGAATCCGATAGATCTTTAATTACATTTGCAGAATATCCTTTATCCGAAACTATTCCCTATCTAATTGAACCTTTCATTCAAAGCGCTGAGTTAAAGGGATTAACATTTACAACAGATGTAAAAGATGATCTTATAATTTTGGTTTACGAAAGATTTTTTCATTCGGCCATTGCTTATATATTGGATAATGCAATTAAGTATACCGAAATAGGTGAGATAAAATTACTGGCTTCAAAAGTTGAAAGAGATGGTAAGGATTTTGCAAAAATTAGTGTAATTGATACGGGAAGAGGAATTGAAAGGGAAAAAATAGATATTGTTTTTGAAGAGTTCAGGCAGGAAAGTGAAGGTACAAATAGAGTATTCGAAGGAACTGGATTAGGGCTACCTATTGCTAAAAGAATGATCAAGTTAATGAATGGCTACATTACAGTTAACAGCGAAGTTGGGGTTGGTTCTGAATTTAGCGTTTACCTCCCAATTGCGGATGCGCTTTATTTAATTAACGACGATAAGAATCAAGAATCAGCAGTTAAATATTCTACTCATCATAAAATGCCAACGGACTTGGAAATTTTGTGTGTTGAAGATAATGATGTTAATCAGGAAGTAACTCAGCTTTTTTTAAAAGATTTGGGAACGGTAGATTCTGTGTTCGATGGCAAAAGCGCAATTGAATTTGCAAAGGCAAAAAGGTACTCTCTTATACTTATGGATATTAATTTAGGTCTTGGAATGGATGGCATTCAAGCTGCAAGGGAAATTAAAAATCTTCCGGGATATCACGATGTTCCAATTATTGCAACAACCGGTTTCTGTTCTCCCGAAGATTCCGAAACAATTCTTAACAATTTCGATTTTAGCCTTATTAAACCATTTGAAAAAAACGATTTGATTAATTGCATAAGAGATTTGATAAAATAATCTAGTTGATCTTTGGGGGAATAATGATAGCTGGCTTTAATAAACCGCCGGCCCCTCATCAATAGTTTTATATCACAAAAAATAATAAGTAACAATTTATAGTTTGAATTGCTTTAGAATTTTAATAAATTAAAATGCATGTATAACTAAATGGGGTTAGTTATGTTAAAAAACTTACTAAGTATTTTACTTGGTTATTTTTCCATGTCAATGTTCATCTTACTTACTTTTTCTACTCTCTTCATAATTCTAGGAACTGAAGTATCGCTGCAGCCAAATTCCTACCAAATTTCTTTCATATGGCTTCATATTAGCATAGTTCTTACAATGCTCGCTTCTATTTTGGGTGGATATATTTGTATCAAGTTTGCTAATAACCGTAAGAATGTATATTCACTTGCCGTCTCAATTTTAATTTTGGGTTTAATAATATCTTTTGCTAAAATTTCTAATCCCGACCTTATTGCTAGTCTATCAAGATCTGGAGAAATAAGCAGCATAGAAGCTATGCTAAAAGCCAAACAGCCAATTTCAATGATGTTTATACATCCATTTATTAGCGCTATAGGAATATTAATTGGAGGAAATGTTATTGTGAAAAATAAATTACTATCCTTTATAAAAAGATAATTTTTTGCCAAATCCATTTAATCTGAACTTGTTGTAAAATAACAAAATTATATGGATATCTAATTCTTTTATTTTTAGCGCTAAACCAATTGCATAGTTTAGCGCTGCAATCTTTTAATTAATAGCTTGGCAAAACAAGAATGCCCCGTGCGAATAGTAAAAAAGTATCAACCGAAATTTTTACATTTATATACAGCTAAATTAAGTAATGCATTTATTCCTTAATTTGTGCTAAATTTTGTTGAGTATTCATCTAAAACAAGTTTCTCAATTTCGGTTTTTAATTCCTTAGGCATTAGCACTGCATCGTAATACTTTCCATCTTTCCCTTTTTCACTTGGCGGTGAAAAGAATAAACCATGCGGGCCTTTAACTATTTTAAATCCCTTAATAATAATTCCTTCGGCAGTCTCAACATCAACGTAGGCGGCGGTTTTGCTGCTGCCAGAAGTATGCAGCGGATTGATTTTGTTGATTTTCATTTTGCACCTATAGTTTGTTAGTAATGTAGTTTGTTATTCCCCCGTTAAATAATAAACACGGTTTGCTCTTTGCAATTTAGGTAAATGTATATGTGAAATGTTTTGCCGGAAGCATAAAAATGTAGAATGGTGTTCTAATGTTTTTGCTATAGAATCCGGAATATCAAAAGCAAAAATTAGCCTTATTTTAAGATGATATTTCATGTTTACTCAAATCAAAATTCCTTTTAATCGAGTAGATAGGGAATAAATAACTTATTACTATTGAATAAATTTTTCTTCAGTAAAAATATTTATTTCAGGAAAGGGATCAGAAACTGGAACAAGAAAGGTATTAGAATTACAGTAGGGCTAACAACTAAATTATGAATAGGACCCCATCGTCTATTGGAAATTTATTAATTCAAAGAAAATAAATCAAGAAAAAATGCTTTTGAAAAATAATAGCATAGTAAAATTGCCGGCTTATTAATGAACTTAATCTTTTACACAGCGTACGCTTAAACTAAAGCTCTTTCTAACTCCGTAAAAATTAATTTCATTCGAAGATTTAGATAAATATAGACTGTTGCCTAGAGTAGAATTTCCTTCGGTAGCGCACCAAAATCCTGTATCATCACCTAGATTATAAAAAACACCATTAATAAATCTGTATCCAACAAGCAGAGCCGAAAAACCGCTGAAATTTGTTCCTGCTCCATTTTCAATTCCCTCATCTGCACCTTTTAATGAATTACCATCGTTTTTAACTGCTGTTAACAATTCTTGAAAATCGGAATAACTTGGTAAATGCCAGCCGTTTGGACAAATACCCTGAACATTACCGCTGAATGCCAGACTTGGGCTTTGAGTGTTTGTAGCTCCATTGTAATATTGAACCGATTCTCCCCATTGATACAATCCTCCAAACTCCGTACAATTATTTGGGTTATTGCTGTAACAATGCTTTTCTATAATACCATTATTGCTCTGATCTAAATTGGAGTTTATAGCTGTTCCAATATCCAGATTCTCTTTTAACCAGCATTGATTTCCTATTTGAACTGTATTATAAATTTTACCTGCATATGTTACGGTTGGAATTCCTGTACATGGAATATTTATTGTGCTATTTCTAAAAGTATTGAATGCTCTTATTGTCGAAAAGGGGGATGTTCCAAATTGGTTTGTGGCACTTACCCGCCAATAGTAAATCCTATCTGGAAATAAATAACTGCTCACTTGTATACTGGTTACAATTAGCCCAACATAGGTATATGGATATGGAAAATCTCTATTATCCGATATTTGAAGAGTGTAGGAAGTTGCCCCATAACTTGAATACCAACTAAAATTTACCGGATTGGATTTGCTGTTAGCTCCATTTACCGGTGTAATTAATAAAGGAGCATGTGGAATAGATTGACCGCTTAATGTTTTAAATGACCATACTTGAGATGACCACTCGGATGTACCTAATGAATTTGAAGCTCTTATTCGCCAGTAGTAAGTTGTACTGCCAGATAACTGATTGTATAAAAGTGTGCTTGTTGAAGACACAGTTTGGCTATAAACAAGTGTATTGAAATTAATATTTGTTGACACCTGAATTTCGTATAAATCTGCATTATTGCTTTTATTCCATTTTAGTATTGCTGGAATTGATACATTGGTGGAATTATTTAATGGATCTACCAACGAGGGTATTGGGGGTATAGAATTTCCGGCTGTTGTTGTAAAGGACCATTGTTCACTCCAAGGGGAATCTCCATTTGAATAAATAGATTTTACGCGCCAATAATATTTTGTTGAAATGTTTAACTGGGTTAGCTGTGCCGAAAGGCTTTTAATTGAATTTAACTCAACTGTTAATTCCGAAAATGACTCATTTGTAGATACCTGCAAAGAGTATTGAACTGCTCCTTCACTTTCATTCCAGCTGAATGTAATTGATGTACTAAGATTACTGGAGTTGCTTGAGGGGAATAACAAAGGCGGAGCTTTTAAAGATACAACTGCCGGCTCATTTGGATTTTCGCTTTCACTATTACTGCAGCTATTGGTAAAAATTAAACTCGAAAGAAAAAGAATTGATAAAACTATTTTCTTTTTCATAACAATCTCAAGTTAAGATGTTAATTATTTGCTAACTAAAATTAAGTGAAGTTCGGCAAAAAATAATTATAGTAATTACTGCAATTATTTTTAACTATTGTAAGTATACTTAATAAGCCGAACTATGTCTCTTCTGCTGAATTAATATCAAGAACTTACAAAATATAGTCAATTCATTTTTTAGTGCTATTCAACTAATTTAATTTGCTCCGGTGTTTTAAGTATTATTTCTAATCTGCCTTTGTACTCTTGAAGCTTACCCGTAATTTCAACTTTTTTCCCATCGAACGATTTTACATCGCTAAAATTTTCGGTATCCCTTTTTAATATTACCGCAGTCAATTTATTATCAGGATATTTACCATCCATGTTTAGATAAACAACACCAGATTTTGGCGTGCTTACCTGGGTTACTACTCCTTTTACAATTACTACTTTATCTAAATAAACTCTTAAAGAGTCTTGGTAAGTAGAGCTTTGGGCAAAAGCTAAAACCGTAAATAAGAAAAAACAAAAAACTGTTTTTTTCAATTGGAACATTTAATTCTCCGCAATTTGATAAGATTTTGTAGTAAAGAAAAATACACTGGTAAAATAATCAATTAATTAATGCTATTTCACAAACTTTTAATAGCCTATAGAACTCTTTTTACAATAATTGTGTATTTTTGCCCAGAAATAATTGGGTATTATCATGAAAAAAATCTACAGATCTATTTTTGTTTTGTTCTTTTCACTTCTTGTTCCAAGTTCATTGCTGGCTCAAGAATTTAAAGTAACCGGAACTGTTAGCGATGCAGTTACGGGAGAAAAATTATTTGGAGCAAATGTTTATATAGAAGCGTTAAATATTGGTGGTATTACAGATAGTGAAGGAAGGTATTCAATACCAGATGTAAAAGTAGGTACCTACGAATTTACTATAAGCTATATTGGCTACACTAAATTGAAGAAAAATATTAAGGTAAGTTCAAATACAAGTACAAATTTTGTTTTAGAGCCTACAAGTGTATTATTGGGTGAAACAGTAGTAAAAGGTACAAAAGCGGTCTTACGAGAAACTCCGGTTGCATTTTCCGAAATCAAGGGTGAAGAACTAGAATTTAAATTAGCTTCACGAGATATTCCTCAAGAACTGGCTACTACACCTAGCGTTTACTCATCGGTATCGGGTGGGGGTTCTGGAGATGCAACACTTTATGTGCGTGGTTTCAGTCAAAGAAATGTAGCTGTTATGGTTAATGGTGTTCCGGTTAACGATATGGAAAACAAATGGGTTTATTGGTCCAACTGGGCCGGGCTCGGAGATGTGCTAGAAGAAACACAAATGCAACGTGGAATTGGCGCTTCTCCATACTCGGTAAACGCTGTTGGCGGTGTTATGAATATGAAAACCAAAGGAGTAGGAGCAGAGGAAGAATATATAAAAGTTAGATCTGAATTCGGTTCGAATAATCTTATGAAAGCTAGCGTTGCATTTCATAAAAAACTCACGAGCAATATTTCTGCTACAGCTCTAGTCTCAAGAAGAACTTGGGACGGTTATGCAGTTGGTACCTACAACAAAGAGTTTACATATTTCTTTTCTGTTGGGGCTGTATTTGGAAATCACTCTTTTGAATTATCGGGTGTGGGTTCCCCTCAAGAGCATGGGCAAAGACCTTTCAGCTATGCAAAACTTACAATTGCAGATTGGAATAAATATGGCAAGAATTTTAACTACGCCATGGGAAGATTGAAAGGAGATTGGTTTAATGAGGCTGTAAATGAATTTCATAAACCGCAATTTAATTTGAATTGGAATTGGCAGGTTGCTAATAAATCTACTTTATCAACTATTGTGTATTATTCAATTGGACGCGGATATGGATCTGGAACATTGGGGCCTTTTGCGCCTGCAATTTCGCCAACTCAAGATCCTACATATCAGAATTATAGAGATTACGATAAAGTATGGAGCATTAATTCAACTACTATTGATAATAAATATAGCACTACTTTACGCCGTTCAACATCTACTATTTTACGTAATAGTGTTAACAACCACGATTGGTATGGTATCCTATCAACATTAAATACCGAGCTTGCACCTAATTTAAAACTAAGTACAGGAATTGATGCAAGATATTATGCTGGCAAACATTATCAGGAAGTGCGTGATTTAATTGGTGGTGATTATTACATAGATAACAAAGATGTTAATAATCCTAACAGAATGGCAAAAGTTGGTGATAAAGTTGGATACTATAACGATTTCTATGTTCGGCAATTTGGCGGATTTGGTCAATTAGAATACAAATTTGGTGACTTTACTACGTTCTTAAATCTTTCGGCCTCTTCACAAGGAGGCAAAAGAATGGATTATTTCCTTTATAAATCTACCGATCCATTTAATACAACAGACTGGCAAAACTTTTTTGGATATACTGCTAAGACCGGTTTGAATTTCAATATTGACGACTATAATTCGGTATTCTTCAATGTTGGTTATTTCTCATCAGCTCCTATGGTTAACAATATTTTCGCAAACAATACAAACGTTGTTTCAAAAAATGCGGTTAACGAAAAAGTTTTTATAGCAGAATTGGGTTACAATATATCATCTTCGGTTGTTGCTTTAAAGGCAAATGCCTTCTATACCCAATGGAGAGACAGAGCTATTACCGTATCTTACTCCGATATAAATCCCGAAACAAATGAACCAGTGAATAAATATGCAAACATTTCTGGTTCAGACCAGTTGCATACCGGTCTTGAACTTGAGGGTGTTTTAAAAATCATGAAAGGTTTTGAATTCAAAACTGCTTTATCCTATGTTGTTGGTAAATTCCAAAACGACGTTGATGCAACTATAACCCCCGAAAATAATCCAACTGCAGTTGTAAATAAACATTATTACACAAATGGATTATTTGTAAGTGAATTTCCGCAACAACAAGCTACAATGCAAATTAACTATAGATTAAATATTGGTTCTGGTCTTAATATGTTTATCAATCCTGTTTATAAATTTCTGGGGCAGTACTATTCAAGCTTTAATCCAGATGCAAGATCTAATCCAAACGACCGTGAACAATCATGGAAAATTCCCGACAGCAATATTTTAGATTTTCATCTTGGATTCAGCTATTACATTAGCGACTTTTTTGTAAAGCGAGTTAATTTGAACTTCCACGTATTCAATGCTTTGAACAACCTGGATTACATTGTTGATGGACAGGATGGCGGTACAAATGCTAATAATCACATTGCTCAAAATGCAAGAGTGTTTTTTGGAAGGGAAAGATGGTTTAACGTGGCTTTTGCTTTCCACTTTTAATTGATAATTAAATAACAATTTACAGAGATGCTATTGGCATCTCTGTTGCTTTTAAATTGAACAAATTATCGAATTACATGATTTGAAAATTCTTTTTATAAAAAAAATGGTTAAATTAAGAGCAAATTTCTAATAGAAAGATAATTTTAATAAATAAAAATAAGAGGCTATAATGAAAACTTTTTTACAATTCCTATTTGTTTTGTTATTTACTGTAGTATGTAATGCCCAAACTGTTTTTGAAGAGAACTTTAATTACACAGCAGGCTCACTACTCAATACAAATGGCTGGACTCCTTCTGGCACACCGCCAAGTACTGTAAATCAACTTTTAATTACAACTCCGGGTCTAGTTTTTACAGGTTATCCTGCAGCTAGCGGAAATGCTACCACTTTAATGACTACTGGAGAAGATGTTTTCAGGGCCTTCACAGCAAAAAATTCAGGATCTGTTTATCTCTCGTTTTTAATGAATGTGCAAAGTGCTCAAGCAACTGGAGATTATTTTATTGCAATTTCTCCTTCAACCTCTCAAACTAATTATTATGCTAGAACTCATTTAAAATCTTCAGGAAATGGATTTCTAATTGGTCTAAGCAAAAGTAACGAATTAACCGGTGGTTATGTTTACGGTAAAACTACCCTTAACTTTAATACAACATACTTGGTTGTTGTTAAACATAAATTTTTAACAGTCGCTGCAGCGGATACAACAAATGACGAAGAAAGTGTTTTTGTTATTTCGGGGGCTATTCCAACAACAGAACCAACAACTCCTGAAATTGGACCATATACTCAATCGACCAAAAGCGATCCAAAAGATTTAGGAATTATTACAATAAGACAAGGTTCAACAACTGCAGCTCCGGCTCTTAAATTAGATGGCATTCGCATATTAACTTCATGGGGTTCTTTGTTAACTTCGGTAAATGAAGATAATTTAAACGTACCTACTTCATTTGAGCTTTCTCAGAATTATCCAAATCCTTTTAATCCATCTACTTCAATTAAGTATAGCATTCCAAAGAATTCATTTGTTAGCATTAAAGTGTACGATATAATTGGAAATGAAGTTAGAAGTTTGGTTAACCAAGATAAAGCTGCCGGCAGTTACGAAATAAAATTTGATGCTTCCAATATGCCAAGTGGTGTTTATTTCTACAGCATCCAGGCGGGCTCTTTTTCGCAAACTAAAAAAATGATTTTAATGAAATAGTAGTTTAATAAATATCAGTTTCTTTTAGGCGGGGCTTTTCAAGGCTCCGCTTTTTTTATTTACAAATATCGGCTTGGATTAAATACACAGAAAAATTTGGGATCTTTATTGAAATTAAAGTGGAATTAAGTAATAGCTTCTTTTCAACTATGCTTCTTAAATATCACCGCTAAATATCTGTTGCTAAATTGTTATCTAAAGCCTCACTTAATTGTATCTATAATAATTTCGAATATAAGTAGTAGAATTTATTCTTATCGAGGATTTCATGAAAAAATTAGTTTTGTTTTTGCTGCTTCCAATTTTTGTATCATTCGCCCAAATTTCCATTTCAACCGGAAGTAATGTATCCGAAAATTTTAACAGTATGGGTACAAGTGCAACTGCAGCCTTGCCTGCAAATTGGAAAGTTGATAAAAACACCTCCGTTCAAACTCTTGGTAATTACTCTTTGGCATTAAACATTACCGAAAGAAGGGGTGGTACAAACGAAAACTCCTCGATGGCAAACGGTATCTATAATTTTGGGTTAGGGGATGCTTCCTTAGCAATAGACAGATGTGTAGGGGGGCAATCGTCAAGCTCAAGTTCAAAAAGCGTTAATATCTATTCCTACTTTAAAAACAATGGAACCTCGGCAATTACACAGTTGGATTTATCTTACGATGTATTTCGGTTTCGTAACGGTACAAACACCGCCGGATTTTCAATTCAACTATATTACTCAATGGATGGTGTAAACTGGATATCTGCCGGTTCTAATTTCCTTTCTAGTTTTTCTGGACCAAATGCAGATAACAATGGCGCAGCTATTGTCCCAATGGAAACAAAAAGAATTTTAAATCAAACACTTGCAGGTTTATCCATTAGCCAAAATCAAGTTTTGTATTTAGCATGGAATTATTCAGTTACAACTGGAACAACAACATCCAATGCCCAGCCCCTTGGAATAGATAATTTTGTAATGAACAATATACTTTCGGGCGGTTCGGTAACCGCACCTAGTGCGCCAATTGTATCCGCGGCTACAAATATTTCTTCAGCCTCCTTTACCGCAAATTGGAATAGTTCCGTTGGAGCTACTTCTTATTTGCTTGATGTTTCCTCTTCCGAAAATTTTTCTAGCTTTATTCCTGAATTCGAAAATAAAAACGTTGGCAACAAAGTCTTTTTTGATGTTACCTCTCTAAATGCAAACAGCAAATATTATTATAGAGTAAGAGCATCAAACAGTATTGGAATTAGTCCCTATTCGAATACCATTTCGGTAACAACCAGCCCAATAGTAACTTCAGTACAGTTTAATGGAATTGCAGATGCGGTTTCAAAATCTGCTGGTGTGTATAACCTTAATTTATCAATTACAAATCCTCATCCGTCAAACCAAACAAAATGCGTTGTAACATTTATTCCAGATTCCAGCAGTGCGTCGTCTTCATATCTAAATAATTTTTCAACTCAAACTGTAACGTTTCCTGCCGGCAGTTCTGCAAATCAAAAAGTTATTTTCACTATTGCAAACAATGGAATTGCAGAGCCGGCTAAAAAAGCTTTCTTGCAAATTCAAAATGTAACAGGCGGCTCTTCCGCAGTTGCGGGATCTCAATCTAAATTCTATCTTTCAATTACCAGCGGCGTAGATAATTCCTATTACTCAAACATTTCACAAAATCTTACCGGTTCGGAATTAAAAACTGCTTTGTATAATCTTATTAAGAACAATACCAAATTCCCTTATACAGACAGTGGAACCGATGTTTGGAAAATTTTAAAAGTAGCCGATGAAGACCCAAAGAATATTAGCAATATTATTGCAATCTACAGCGGATTATCAATTCCAAAGGATCCTCAAAGTTATTGGAACAGAGAGCATGTGTGGTCTCAATCTCATGGAAATTTTGGAACAGTTACCGGTGCCGGTACAGATGCACATCATTTGCGCCCCGAAAATCCCAACATAAATTCTTTAAAGAGCAATCTCGATTTTGATAATGGAGGCAGTTTAGTTACAAACGGCGGCGGCAGCAAATACGATAACGATTCCTGGGAACCCCGAGACGAAGTTAAAGGGGATGTTGCAAGAATGATTTTTTATATGGCTACCAGATATCAAGGAGATTTAGGAGAGCCCAAATTACAAATTGTAGATTATATTCCTAGCTCTCCAAATAAAGAACCAATGTATGGAAAACTTTCTACACTTCTTTTATGGAACGCTCAAGATCCACCAAGCGATTTTGAACTGAACAGAAATAATGTAATCTACTTCTATCAAAAAAATAGAAATCCCTACATCGATCATCCTGAGTGGGTTAATAAAATATGGGGCAATTCAACAAATGTTAGTGATAAAGATGGCTCAATTGAAACCGATTTTGAGTTATTCCAAAATTATCCAAATCCATTTAATCCGGAAACAACCATTAGCTATAAAATTGCTAAAAACAGTTTTGTAACATTAAAACTGTACGACTTACTTGGTAGTGAAATTGCAACTCTGGTTAATGAATATCTTCACGCAGGTTCCTATTCTTCCAAATTTTCAAATTTTTCTTCCGGCACTCAAGGGGCTAAATATAGTTTGCCAAGCGGAATATACATTTACAAATTAACTGCTGGCAGCTATTCCTCTACAAAAAAACTAGTTCTGCTCAAATAGACTGAGGTTAATTTCCTTTTAAATAAATAGTGTATATTCTTCTTATAATTTGGCGGACAAATAATTATTCAATCATTTGTCCCCATAACTTCCTTTTCCCATTATTCAAGCTGGGTTAACTCCCATTCACAACAAAAATCTTCCTTTAGCAACAATATAATTTAATTAATGGTGGCTAAACTCGATAATTAGTATATAAAATTATTAAATAATGCTAAAGAGGAGCTATGAGCAAAACTAGTGATCTAAAAAATGAATCGACCGAACTTCTTCAGTTGGTAAGCTTTAAAATTGGGAACGAAGAGTTTGGGGTGGACATTTTAAATGTTCAGGAAATTAACAAAATGGTTTCCATAACCAAAGTTCCAAATTCACCCGAATTTGTTGAAGGAGTTATCAATTTGCGAGGTAGGGTCATTCCTATTATTGAATTGAGGACACGACTAAAATTAGATAAAAAGGAATACGATAAGGATACACGTATAATAATTGTTGAAGTTGCTAAAAAAACTGTTGGATTTATTGTTGATGCGGTGAGCGAAGTTCTTAGAATTCCTGCAAACATAACAGAGCCCCCTCCTCAAATTACTACCGGTATCGATTCGGACTTTATAAAATCTGTAGGAAAGCTGGATGATCGCCTGCTTATTCTTATTGATATCGAAAAGGTCTTAACAATTACGGAACAGGAAAAATTATAAGAACGTTATGTCTATTAATAATTCAAAGCCGTACTCTGTGTTAAATGGAATGTTTATTTTCTTGGCTTTGTATTGTTCATTAGCAATAGCTCAATCTGATAAGTCCGATTCAATATCAGCGTATTCCAGTTTGTCTGTTGCAAGTGTATTTGAAGGCGGTAAAGAAATTCAAAAGAATGAAAATGATGTTCAAATAACTTTACCCCAATGGAATTATTTAAGCGGTAATTGGTGGGGAGTTAGAAAAAGTCTGGAAGATTTTGGATTAGACTTTCATATGGTATATAAAGGGGAAATCTTTTCGAATGTTTATGGTGGAATTGAAAAAGGCACAAAAGCGCTGGACAATATTGATATTATTTTGAACTCCGATCTGCATAAAATCTTAGGGTGGAGTAATACAAACCTTCTAATTCAGTTTTTAGGTAATAGTGGCCAAGCCCCTTCGGAATTAGCCGGAGCCGATCAGGGAGTTTCAAATATCGAAACCATTCCTACCTGGAAATTATATCAGCTTATATTCGAAAATAAATTCTTTGATGAAAAGCTTTCGGTTGCTTTTGGATTATACGACCTGAATTCGGAATTCGATACCCGCCAGTCTTCATTATTATTTATAAATCCATCTCATGGAATTGGTCCAGATCTTTCTCAAAGCGGTTTGAATGGCCCATCAATTTTTCCTACAACATCTCTTTCACTTCGGCTAAAATATGAATTTGACAATGGGAATTATTTCCAAACAGCTTTTTTGGATGGAGTGCCTGGAAATATCGAAAATCCTTACGGTACTCACATCATTTTTGATAAGAATGATGGTCTTTTACTTATTGCCGAATTTGGAATAGTTGATAGTGATGATGAATTACTAAAAAGTAAAATTGCCTTTGGTGCATGGACTTATACCTCTAATTTTGAAAGACCCGATTTTACAGATCCTTTATTTGACAATATCTCATACCAAAAGAATTTTGGATTTTACTTTAATGCCGAAAAGCTGATTTCCAGCTTCAATAATTCTTCTAAAAGCATTTACTCCTTTTTAAGAATTGGTTACGCCAATAAAAATATTAATCCGGTAGATTTTTATTTCAGCACCGGATTGAAATTTAGCGGAATGTTTTTAAGTGATGAGGATGAATTGGGAATTGCTTTAGCTGTGTCTCATAATTCTTCTTTCTTCAGATTGTCCTCGGCTGCCTTTGAGGATATCTATATACGTGAGTACGAAGTGAATTTAGAAGCTACCTACTCAATGCAAATAACACCATGGTTTAAACTTCAGCCGGATGTTCAGTTTATAATCAATCCTTCCTACTCACAAAAAATGAACAGCGCTTTGATGTTTGGTTCAAGAATGGAATTATCTTTTTAATAAAATAAAGGCATATTAAATGAGTTGGTTTAAAAATTTAAAAATTAGTGCAAAACTATTGGTTGGCTTTATTAGTGTTGTGGTGCTTGTTGCCGTTATGACAATATTTAACTATAGCGAATTACAAACATTGCGAAGCATGCAAGACAAAGGTACAATGCATTCTGCGGCTGTTTTAAATGCAGAACATGCAATGAGCATTCCATATAAATTTTATCAGGTAATTGCAGATGGAGTAATTAACCGCAATTTGGATGAAACAAAAAAACAGTTCGCAGAAATTAAAACAGAATGGTCTAATTTACTCATAGTACTTAAAAAAGAAGCAGAAACAGATTCCGAAAAGGAATTAATTGATAAAGCTGATGAAGAAATTGAAAAAATAATTTCTACATTTGAAAATGAAATGCTTAGCTTACTTTTGCAAGAAAAAACTCTAGAGAATGAAAGTGTTATTAGTAGTATAGATGCTAAAATTGATTCGTTTGTAAAAGCTTCACAGTTCCCACTGGAAAATTATAGCAAATCTTTAGTAGAAGAAATGGCTGCATCCGATGTTGAATTCGACGACTCGGCTAAGCAAGCTGTAATATTTAATATAATTCTCACACTAGCAGTCATTGCTATTTCAATTTTTATTGCAGTTTTCATTTCTCGCCTTATAAGCAGGCATTTATATAAAGTTGTTCACATGATTCAAGAAATGAGCAAAGGGCATCTTGGCATTAGAATTAATAGTACATATGAAGATGAAGTTGGTGTTATGGCTAGAACAATGGACGAATTTGCCGAAGACTTGCAGAAAAATTTAGTCCTTCCACTTGCTAAAATATCGGAAGGTAATACCTCTTTTGAAGTAAAGATAAAAAATGATAAAGACGAAATTACCCCTGCTCTTAAAAAATTGATTGATACAATTAGAGAATTAATTGAAGAGGCAGACATGCTTGCCAAAGCTGCTGTTGATGGTAAATTAAAGACTAGAGCAAATAGTCAAAAATTTGGAGGGGGATATAAAGATATTCTGCAAGGATTTAACAATACACTAGACGCTGTAATTTCTCCAATTCAAGAAGGAAGCGAAGTATTGCAAGTTATGGCTACCGGAGATTTTACTCCTCGCGTTATGGGTTCCTACAAAGGAGATTTACAAACTATTAAGGACAGTATTAATAAGCTGGGAGATAGCGTTACCGAAATAATTAATGATGTTTCAAATGCTGTTCAGGCAACAGCAAGTGCCAGCAATCAAATCTCTAGCAGCAGCGAAGAAATGGCCGCCGGTGCCCAAGAACAAAGCAGCCAAACAGCCGAAGTTGCAAGCGCTGTTGAAGAAATGACTAAAACTATTTTAGAAACTACACGCCATGCTTCTACCGCAGCCGAAGCAGCTAAGGTGGCCGGCTCTATTGCCCGTGAAGGTGGAGATGTGGTTAACCAAACAATTCTTGGAATGAATCAGGTTGCCAATGTTGTTAAAAAATCTGCCGAAACAGTGCAGGCCTTAGGTAAAAGCAGCGATCAGATTGGAGAAATTATTCAGGTTATAGACGACATTGCAGACCAGACTAACCTTCTTGCTTTAAATGCGGCAATTGAAGCAGCACGTGCCGGAGAGCAGGGACGTGGATTTGCTGTTGTTGCAGATGAGGTTCGTAAACTTGCCGAACGCACTACTAAAGCAACAAAAGAAATTGCTATGATGATTAAACAAATTCAAAAAGATACTGTTGAAGCAGTAGATTCCATGCATAAAGGAACTACCGAGGTTGAAAGGGGAAAAGATCTTGCAGATAGAGCAGGGCAATCTTTAACAAAAATTATTAAAGGTTCTGCAGATGTTGTAGATATGGTTACTCAAGTTGCTGCTGCAAGCGAAGAGCAAAGCAGTGCTGCCGAACAGATAAGTAAAAACATAGATGGAATTAATAATGTTACTCAAGAAACTGCTCAGGGAATTCAACAAATAGCACGCGCCTCCGAAGATCTTAGCAATTTAACAGTTCGGCTTCAAGATATTGTTGCAAAGTTTAAGATTAATAATTCTTCTCTTGGTATGCTTCATTCTTCATCCGGTAGTTCTATTGTGAAAAGACACTGATAAAAGAATATTGGACCCTGCTTCTTGCAGGGTCTTTCGTTTTCTATCTAAAACTACTTTAAAGATTTTAAAGTATGTATATATTATTATGTTATCATTTCCCCATTAATGTTAAATACTGCAATCAATTTTATAACCAAAAGGTTATAAGCTTATTCCCTTTTGGTTTTGAAATAAATGATTTAGTATTCATTCTGCAAATAAAAACGAAAATTTGTTAATACTTAATAAATTTTTATTTGGCTTTATGAATAACAGATATCGGCGAAATAATTTATTGTCCCCAAATATTAACCTTAAAAAATTTGCTGAAGAATGTTCGCATGAATCAAAAGTGTTAATGAAAGTTTTGCGCGAACTTAAGTTGAATTATAAGTGCAAGAACATGAATTTTTGTTCTATCCCTAGTTGATGAAATTCATTTTCAACATTCTTCTTCCCAATGACGTAAAGTACTCTCCTAACTGTGGTTTAATAAAAGAAAATATTTTTACGGAAGAAAATAATATCTTTATAACCGTAAAAGACGAGGGCATTGGTATTGAAAAATCCGAAATTGGAAAAATCTTTGATTCTTTTTATAGAACTAAAAGTTTTGCTCTATTGCGGGTAACCAATTTGGGCTTACAGTTGTTAAAAGTGCTGTTGAATTACACTGCACAGCCAAATCAATAAAGGCACAACTTTCATAGTCAAGATTCCTATTAATACATAATTGTAATAAAGATTCACTAAGTTGTTTTGTATATTCGGAAGCAAATTTCAAAAACGACTAAGTGTGCTATTTAGCACAAAGAGTTTATTTATTTTTTGTTAATCTTCAATAGAAAATTTAAAATATTTGGCGGCGGTAATTGAGGCTGGAAGTACTTCGGCTGGGCTTCTAAGTTAAAATTACTGCCAACTTTATCCAGAAAGAATAAATGACCCTAAACGAAATAATACTTACTTCTTTAATTTATTGCGGGGGAATATTTATCTCTCTTGTTCTCTATTTCTTTTTCCACACAAAATTTGTTAACTCTTCTAATAAAAAGAACAATAATCCTTCAAAATCACTTTTAACAAATCTTATTAAGCAATCAGATTCTGCTTCCCAAAGTATTGAAAAAGAAAAATTGCAACCTTACTTAAAATTACAAATAGAACCCATGAATAGTAATACCATAAATACTCAAACCAATTCAACATCAACCCAGGGTGACATTAAAAGAAAACCCCGATATGTTATTGTAAACAAGCAGGGTATTCAAGAATATAAGAAAGCTTCGAATTACTAGGCAGTTTTATAGCCTACTAAAACCAGGTAACAATTTATCTTATTAGAACCATCTTTCTTGTCATGCAAAATTGCCTGCTTTAATTGTGTAAAAATATATCCATACTTCAGCATGAACTGAAATGTGAATTCTTATCATCATAAATATAACTAAAAACAATTTGTTCCTTTTTCTTATTCAAATTCCTGAATTTTATAGGGATGTTATGACAACTAATCTAATGTTAAGGTAGTTCTAAAAACGGGGACAAGCACTTATTTTAAAATAGTGCAAAATTATCCTAATCCTTTTAATCCGGTTACTATTTCCTATAACTTGCCAAATATTGCAAAGGTGAATTTGGTAGTATACGACGTAACCGGAAGAGAAGTGGCAACACTGGTTAACGAATTTCAAAGTGCCGGAAAACATCAAATAAATTTTAATGCAACAAAAATTGCAAGCGGAGTTTATTACTACAGAATTCAGGCAGGTGATATTATTCAAACAAAGAAAATGCTCCTATTAAAGTAACCTTTGAATTGTAGATACATTAAAAAGCCTCGAAAGATTTCGAGGCTTTTTAATTATTATCAATAGAATCAATTCTTTATTCTTTTCTCTTTGTTTTGTGTTCCGCCTATGAAATCTTCAATTAGTGATAATAAGCTTATTATTATATTAATAATCACATTTAAATTTCACTTAGATAATAATCTAAAAAGTAACTTTTTTATAGGCATGACTTTTGCCTAATAAAAGTTTTCAAAAGAAATATGGATAAATACAAGATGAGGAAAATTTTAGTTCTACTGCTAACAAGTTTTACAATTTCTTATTCTCAAATTTATTTGGATTCTACTGCTAGTATAAATACAAGAGTGGATGATTTATTATCTCGAATGACTGTGCAAGAAAAAATTGGTCAGATGATACAGGTTGACAAAGGAAATGTTACCGCTACAAAGAACGATATTACCGGCTACTACATCGGCTCGCTTCTTAGCGGTGGGGGATCAGTTCCATCGCAAAACAATCCAATTTCCTGGGCAAATATGTATGATGATTTTCAATCTTATGCTTTGAAAACAAGACTGAAAATTCCATTGATATATGGAATAGACGCAGTACATGGTCACAACAATGTTTTTGGAGCAACAATATTTCCCCACAATATAGGATTAGGTGCGACTAAGAATGAAAAACTTGTTAGAATGGCAGATAGCATTGTGGCCTTAGAAGTAGCCGCAACTGGAATTGACTGGACATTTGCGCCTTGTATCGCAGTCGTAAGAAATGAAAGATGGGGAAGGACATATGAAGGATTTGGAGAAAGCCCTGAATTATCAATTCCAATGGCAAGAGCTTCAGTATTAGGATTTCAAGGAGAAAAGCCTTTTGAGAAAAATAGAATACTTGCATGCGCTAAACATTATCTAGCAGATGGCGGTACCAGTAACGGCACAAATGAAGGCAATTCTATAATGACAGAAGCTGAACTTAGAAAAATACACTTGCCCGGTTTTATAGAAGCAATTAAACAAAGTGTGGGTTCAATAATGCCTTCTTACAGTAGCTGGAATGGCGTAAAAATGCATGGCAATAAATATCTTTTAACAGATGTATTGAAAACAGAATTGGGTTTTAGCGGTTTTGTAATTTCTGATTGGGCTGGAATTGATCAGCTGCCGGGCAGTTATAGAGATGATGTAAAACAATCTATTAATGCAGGAATAGATATGGTAATGATTCCGGATAGATACCAATTGTTTAGTTCAACCTTAGCAGAGCTCATTAATACTGGTGAAGTACCAATTTCGCGTATCGATGATGCAGTAAAGAGAATACTAAGAAAAAAATTCGAACTTGGATTATTTGAAAAACCATATGCTGATAGAAGTTTACTTCCATTAGTTGGTTCTCACTCTCATAGAGAAGTTGCAAGACAAAGTGTTAGAGAATCAATTGTTCTATTGAAGAAAAAAGATGGGATATTACCTTTAAAGAAATCCGGTCAAAAAATATTGGTTTCGGGAAAAGGTGGAAATGATATTGGAATGCAATGCGGTGGTTGGACAATTACATGGCAAGGCAGTATGGGTAATATTACAACAGGAACAACTGTTTATTCAGCAATACAAAAAGTAGTTGGCAGCAATAATGTTGCCTATGATAGAAACGCTGCAGTTACTTCCGGTTTTGATGCTGCGGTAGTAGTTATTGGAGAAACTCCTTATGCCGAAAGTGCCGGTGATAAAAGCGATTTAAGTCTCGATGCAGAAGATATCAACACGGTTAGAAAACTAAAAGAAGCGGGATTAAAGACAATAGTAATTCTTTTTTCTGGCCGACCAATGATTATTAATTCTATTATTCCTTTTTCAGATGCAATAATTGCGGCTTGGCTTCCCGGAACGGAAGGATTTGGTATAACAGATGTACTGTTTGGTGATTATCACCCAAAGGGTACATTATCACATTCATGGCCAAGATCAATGGCGCAAATTCCAATAAATTTTGGAGATACAAATTATGATCCGCTATTCAAACTCGATTACGGAATACTGTCGCTTCAAGAATCGCAGGTTGGAGCTTCTCCTCAATATTATTCTTCGGTTAGTACAAATGAAGGGAATTCAATAGAAGTTGCATTTACCAAACAAATGAAATTGACTACGGGCGCTGAAAATAGTTTTTTGATTAAGATTAATAATGTTGCTGTATCTATTACAAATATAAAAATTAAAGAAGGCGATCCTAAGAACATTGTTATTAACTTGTCGAAATCTATTGTTAGCGGAGATAAAGCAACTCTGCAAATTCTTGATGAAAAAATTATATCTGCTGATAATGGTGTTTTAAAACCATTCGGTCCCGAAGAAGTATTAAATTTTGCGCAAAAGCAAAAGATACTTTCTATACCGGGCAAAATAGAAGCCGAAGATTATACTAGTATGTTTGGAATACAAACAGAAGGAACAATTGATACTGGCGGGGGAACAAACGTTGGTTATATTGATAACGGTGATTGGCTAGAGTATCAAATAAATATATCAACAAGTGGATCATATAATTCCACTTTTCGCGTAGCTTCACAACCCGGCAATGGAACAATTACTTTAAAACTAGATGGAAAGGTTCTTGGTTCTATAGATGTAAGTGCAACCGGCGGATGGCAAAACTGGAAATCCATTAATATGCTTGTTGACTTAATAAAAGGTGATCATTTATTAAGAATTGAAGCACCAAAAGGTGGATATAATATAAATTGGATGAATTTCGATATTTTTTCAAATGTAAATGAAGAAATAATCAGTGAGTATAAATTAGAACAGAATTATCCAAATCCATTTAATCCAACAACTACAATAAAGTATGAATTGCCTATTAGAGAATTTGTTACCATAAAACTATTTAATTCTATTGGGCAGGAGATTGGAATACTAATGAATGAACAAAAATCTGCGGGACGTCACGAGTTTGTTTTTAATGGGACCAGACTAGCAAGCGGAGTTTATTACTACAGAATTCAGGCCGGTGATATTATACAAACTAAAAAAATGTTGCTTATAAAATAGATTAGAACTTATATACACGTTTTAACAGAGCCTTGGTTTTTAATTAACAAGGCTTTTTTATTCGGCAATTTCTTAATAAAAATGCTTTGGCTCGGTTGTAAAATCTTATAAATAAACCCATGCAGACTAATTCCTAAGCATTTTGCCACCATCCCTTTTTAATTTCATAGGTAATTATAAAAAGCTTTTTATAATTTGCAACGGGTTTATTAGCAGAACAAAATTTCTAAAATTAAAGATGGATATTAATGAATAACACCCCGCAAATATTTAGAATAAATACTTTGGAAGAGGAACGTAAATTAATCGAGCAAGTTAACCATCTTCTTAAGCAGGCAAATTATGACGAGGTAATTGCTGAGTGCAAAAGAGCTATAAAATTATACTCGAAAAATAAATCATTGTATATCTATCTCTCGGTTGCATATTTGGCTGCTAAACAATTAAGCCGTTCTTCAAAAATATTAACACAGGCTAATAAAATATTCCCTAACGATTGCCAGCTGCAATTTGAATTGGCTAAAACAGAAGCGCTTTTATTCAACGATAAAAAGGCCGAAAAATATTTCTTAAGCTCTTTAAAACATACGCCAATAAATAATGGCACTTTTAAGAGTGATGTTAATACTGTTTACGGTCAGTTTTTATGGGATACAAACAGAAGTGTAGAAGCTATTGAAAGATGGAATTGCGCATTAGTAGAAAATCCCAACAATAAACTAGCCTCGGCAAAATTAAAAAACTATACAGTCAATTCCGGCTCTAACTCTTCATCGAATAAGCTAATAGAAAACTTTCCTCTTTTTCAGAAGATACAAACCATAAAGTATTTTAAAAGTATAAAGAGAAAAAGCTTTGAAACAAAAGAGGAAGCGGAAGCTGTTATTGGTATAATAACAAACTGCTGGAATTATCAAGTTGCCCCCAACCCCAAACTGGATTCTTTAACAGGTAAAAAAATTGAGAACTGGTTTAAAAGTATCGAAATTGATTTTAGCAAACTGCCAACAAATAAATTATTGAGAAAAGAAAAAACCGGTTCGGTAAAAAAAACTAAAGGGGCTAAAAAGAAATCGAAGGCCGAAATGGAATTTGAAAAAATCAGTTCCATGCTTCCTTTTTTGCCTCCTCAGGGAATTGCAATTTTACCATTTACACTGCCGGCCATTTTAACAGCGGGAATAAGTGAAAGCCGTTTTATAGAAATTATTAACAAGGGGAACTATGATGATGATGAGGAGGAGATAATTTTATGGGCCTTCGACTTAACCTCAACAATTCTTATTTCCATTTCATCTAAAATCAAAAAAGAGATGAATAAATTTAAAAAGGAAGCAAACAATATTGCATTGGAATTGTTGGAGCCTGGAATTGCAGATATGGTAATCTCCTCTATTCAACAGGCATTGCAAATCGAGTTTTTAGATTCCGAAATTGATTCGAAGAATAACTAATTGGTAATTAAGTTTTGTTAAATACATTTTTATAAACTAAATAGGGAAGTGTTTCGGGTCTTCGATTTTTTATTGCCAATTGCCATCGAAAGAGCCTGCTTAGAGCCTATTAGTATTATAACTTTTGATGCCCTAGTTACCGCTGTGTAAAGAAGATTTCTTTGAAGCATTATATAATGAGCAGTTGTTATTGGCATTATTACGCATGGATACTCCGACCCCTGCGATTTATGTACTGTAATTGCATAAGCTAAGGTAATATCTTCAAGCTCAATAAATTCGTAAGCTATAGTTCTTCCGTTAAAGTAAATTTCTATCTTCTGTTCATCATCATCAATTTTGCAAATGGTTCCAATGTCTCCGTTGTAAACATCCTTATCGTAATTATTCCTAAGCTGCATTACCTTATCCCCATTCTTAAAACATTTATCCCCCCGGTTAATTAATTGGCTGCTGAAATTTAATACCTGCTGAAGCTTCTTGTTCAAATTATTTGCGCCGGAATTCCCCTTATGCATTGGTGTTAAAATTTGAATATCTTTCATCGGGTCGAACCCATATTTTTGCGGAAGCCGTTGCTTGCAAAGATTTGCAATCTCGTCTGCTATATCAGCATTATCGTTTTGTTGAATAAAAAAGAAGTCGGAAGTTTCGTTATTTATTAAAGAGGGAAATTCCCCCTTATTAATTTTATGAGCGTTAACAACAATATTGCTCTCCTTTGCCTGACGGAAAATTTCTGTTAGCATAGCAGTTGGAATAATTCCGGATTGAATTAAATCTTGCAGAACATTTCCGCTGCCAACTGAAGGAAGCTGATCTACATCTCCTACCAATACCAATGTGGTGTTTAAACTTACCGCGCTAATTAAATTACTCATCAGCAATGTATCTATCATAGATACTTCATCAATTACAAGCAGGTCGGTTTCCAACGGATCATTCTCATCTTTCATAAATACATTGTCTTGAGGATTGTATTCCAGCAGACGGTGAATTGTTTTCGATTCCATCCCAATTAATTCACTCATCCTTTTTGCTGCTCTTCCCGTTGGAGCCGCCAGCATTATTGTTTTTTTTAATCGGCTGTAGGAATCTATTATTCCTTTCAATGTTGTTGTTTTACCTGTGCCGGGTCCTCCGGTTAAAATTAAAATTTTATTTTGCAGACAATTAATAATTGCCTCCAGTTGTTCTTTTGAATAGAGGGAATTGAATTTAAGTGAATTTATTTCCTCAGAGCTAATATTGTTTTGTGTGCTGCATAACTCTTTTATTCTTCTTTCAATATTTCTTTCAGCTTCGTAATAGTAATTCAAATAAACATTTTCACCGGTAACTTTTAGCCTATTGTTCTCTTCCATTTCATTAATTAATAAGTGCAAATTATCTGCATCCACTCCTAAAATTTCTGTGCAGTTATTAATAAGCTCTTCTATGGAAAGATACACATGCCCTTCGGATGCGGCTTGGTTTAAAAGATAAATTATTCCCGCTTTAATTCTTTTAGGATCATCTTGGCTAAAGCCAACGCTAAAGGCAATTGAATCGGCAATTTTAAATCCAATTCCCCACACATCGTATGTTAATTGATATGGATTCTCCTTAATTATTCTTACCGAATCTGCGCCATAAACCCGGTATATTTTTAAGGCGTAGGAGGCAGATATTTCGAAAGATTGAAGAAATATCATAATCTCTTTAAGCGCTTTTTGCTCGCTCCAGCTTTTTTTAATTAGCTCCAGCTTCTTTGCCCCTATTCCATCCACTTCCAATAGCCGGTTTATATTTGTATCTAGAATATCAATTGTCTCTTCTTTGAAAAAATCAACAATCTTTTCGGCTGTGGCATTTCCAATTCCCTTAATTAATCCGGAACCTAAATATTTTGTAAGACCGGCCATTGTTGAGGGATAAACAATTTCGAACGATTCTATATTAAACTGCTCTCCATACTTTAAATGGGTAATAAACTCACCGGTTAATTTTAATCGCTCTCCTTCATTAATATTTGGCAATATTCCAACGGCTTTTATTCCATTGGATAAACTAACGGCGCAGTAGCCGGTTATATCGTTTTTATATATGTAGCTTTCTAAAATTGCTTCTATTGTTTGCATTTTCTTTTGAAATTTATGGGCACAATATAATGTTTGTTTCCCACTCCTTATATGGCAAATTGATTAATGTGTTTTAAATGATTGAGATTGTGAACTGGATATTAACGTTAGAACAAAATTATTTAGAAAAGTAAGAGCTTACTTAGGTAGAAAAGAATCCCCAACTTTTTGTTTTCAAAGGCCTTTGTTGGTTGAACTCTTCACTCGGCGTTAAAAAAAATCAGTTCTACCGGCAAAGCAGAACTACCATTACTTGCAGCTAAAGTAATATTACTAGTGTAACTCAAAGTCTCTGTAGTAATACTGGAACTTGTAAGTAGGTACTTTATGTTGCTGTCTTCAAAAGTAATTTTAGATAACTCGTTCATCTCAATAGTCTTTTTTGAGTTATCACCATACAAAACATTTAGATATGTTTGTGAATAAAGTTCAATTGAAAATAAAAGAAGAATTAGCGCAATGCTTAGGCTTAAAAAATGTTTCATCTATAGTCCATAAAATAATCTTAGAATAAACATCTAATTATTTTATTGGCCTAAATTAGGTGTGCCTACTTAAGAAAAGTCAATAAGAGTATTAGAATTCAACAATAACATAACCATTGTTGTAAATTAGTTCAAACAACTTTGTGTCTTATTACCATGATGGGGCAAAATTATCTTTCATTATATTAATAACACATTGTTCAACTAATCGCCAATTTGTTGCTACCATGTATAGCAAAACTACCATTACTTTTCATTGCCATCTTTTTGTAATAGCTGGGTAAAATGTTCAAGCCTACCTTACTTGCTTTTTTTGCTAAGTAAATTTTCAACAGGTTTCTATTTTTTCCCCTCTCTAAGTATTTTCAACCAATGTTACAATCTAATGCCAACGCCCACCCCTATAAACACACTTGAATAATTCACTTCAAAATTATTTATCTTATAAACTTCATTTGACCCTATTGCTTTTGTATCGTAGGCACCTAGTTTATCCTTAGTCATAATTCGGGCTTGGGCATTAATAAATCCAAATAACATTGTATCTGTGGGATATTGTATGGATGCTTCAAGCATTAATCCAATGTGCAGAATGTAATCATCGTAATTATCGCCTACTCTATCTGTTACATTTGTTTTAGTAATAAATATAGCCGGTCCGGCACTTAATAAAAATGCGTTCACTTTCAATCTTCCAAATGGTACTATTTGAAAAAGAGTGTAGTGCATCTCCTCAAACGTCATTTTATTTGCTTCACTTTTATAACCATGTGTCGATCCAATGGGAGAGTTGCCAATGCTCATTCCCAAACTGTATTGCTCATCTATATTATAACTCGCTGCAAAAGTCCATGGAAAACCAATTAAACCAAATCCGGTTTTCGAGAAAGGATGTTTTACTGCTGGACCAAAGAATCCATGCATAGTTTTGTTCAATCCGCTTGCATTCATTGCAGCTTCAAAACCGGATGCCGGTCCGGAACTGGTTGTTCCAAAGCTTAAAGCCAATTCTAATTTTTTTTGAACTTGTGAATCTGTTTGCGCGCTGGTTGTTAACAATAAGGCAAAAAAAGTTAGGATAAAGATTAATTTCATATTTACTCCACTATATAATCTGTTAAAATTTTTACATCATTTAACAAACAAATGTGCAGCTCCATTATATTAATGTTCTCAATAAATATTAATAACCCGTTGCAACCGGAGACTTCATATTCTCTAATCCAAATTCCTTAATAGCATCCTTATAGTCGATCAGTAAAATATTATTAAGCTCAAAAAAGTTACTTCTCTTTACAGCAATCAACGCTTGTAATTCCGATTCTCTGTTTCTGCTCATTTGGCTTGGACCAAAAGGATTCAAATCTACCATAGCCTGCAGCTCCTCGTTATCTTTACCAATATGACAGACTAGTAGAGTAATTTTATCTGTAGGTAAATTTTTTAACCTCATTAACAAAGAATCCTTTTTACTTTCAATAGGATCTGAATACATATTCTTAAGGTCAGTTTCTCCAAAGTAGCGCGATATTCCTAGATTATATTCATGTGCAAGTTTTTCAACAATCTTTCTTAATTCCGGTTTATCCACAGCTGTTCCCATATGATAATCCAAATACGAAATTTTCAATCCGCTGTTAATTGCTCTTTCAATTTGAGCGCGAAGTTCTATTTCAACCTCTTCAATTTTTGGATTATTGGCAAAGAATGTTGCTCTGGATGGGAAGAAATAACCATGCTTATCTACCAATGAAGGAACTTTACCCATTCCTGCAACCGGACCCCATCTATAGTTCTTCCACTCAGCATTGAGTGTAAGATGTATTCCAGTAGCAATTTCCGGATGGGCTTTAAGAATATCTACAGCTTCTTCATACCATGCGCATGTAAACATTACCGAAGCCGAAAAGATTAATCCGGTTTCAATTAATTCTTTTGCCGCCATATTCACAGAGTGAGACATTCCAATATCGTCACATCTTATAAGCAGCTTTGCAGAAGGATTGTTTTGTTGACTATAAGAGGTATTACAAAAAGTAAGTACAATTAATAATATCATCAAAAATGACTTCATATTAAACCCATCAATAATTTTATTTAAACATAGCATATCTCTAATAAATATTAAAATAGAAACAACCTTTTTTGACCCTTTACTCGGCATAAGTAGAAAAACCACAAAACGGTTAATAAGGGGGTCTGTTGTAGCAGCTTGTCTCGCAAAGCTGGAGGGCTAGTCCGCCTTTGGCTGATTGAAACTAGATTCCAACAATGTCGGGATCTGAGCCCGAAGACAAAAGAAAAGGATGATAAGAATAAAGCCTTTTTAAAACAAAAAAACCCTACAATTTCTTGTAAGGTTTTTCTTCTTTCTTTGTAGCGGGGCTAGGACTTGAACCTAGAACCTTCGGGTTATGAGCCCGACGAGCTACCAATTGCTCCACCCCGCGATATAATTTTTATTTTATAAAACTTTTTTCGCGCTAGTATGTCTAAAGAACTGTAAAATTTGGTGGACAAATATATAAAAAGAAGTAGCTATCAGCAAATCTAAACTCAAATATTACTATTCAACTAACTATTATTTATGTTTATACAACAATAACAACAAAACTAAGGAGGCATCTTGAAACAGATCCTATTGGCATTTTTTATTTTAATAATGGCTGCAAAAATTGGTGCTCAAACTGTCCCTATCATAGATAGAGATATTTTTTTCGGCGACCCCGAAATTAGCGGCGCTCAAATTTCTCCCGATGGGAAGTATATTACATTTGTTAAGCCATTTAATAATGTTCGCAATATCTGGGTTAAAGAAAGAAATCAAAAATTTGATGAAGCTCGTCCTCTTACCAACGATACAAAGCGCCCTGTTACAAATTATTTTTGGTCATTAGATTCTAAATTTGTTTTGTATGTTCAAGATCAGGGTGGAAACGAAAATTTTAGAATTTATGCTATAGACCCTTCCGTTAAAGGTGCAGCGGTTCCAACTGCAAAAGATCTTACTCCATACGAAAATGTTAGAGCAATTATTTACAGTTTGCCTAAGACCGACCCGAATATTCTTTTTATTGGATTGAACGATAGAGATGCAAAGTATCACGATGTGTATAAACTAAAAATTGATACCGGCGAAAAAACATTAATAAGAAAAAATGATGATAATATTGCCGGCTGGGTATTCGACGAACAAGCAAATTTACGCTTGGCTATTCGTCCAACCGCAGATGGAGGTTCCGAACTTCTTAAAGTTGATGGAGATAAACTTGTTTCTATTTACAGCGTTAATGCGGAAGAATCCATGGCTCCTGTTAATTTCACCCCAGATGGAGGTAGCTTTTATCTAAATACAAATAAAGGGAACAATGTAGATAAAGCTCAATTGGAATTGTTCGATTTGAAAACTAACACAACAAAGTTTATCGAAAAAGATCCTAAGGATGAAGTGGATCTTGGCAATGTTATTTTTAGCGATGTAAAAAACAAATTGATAGCAACCGTTTATGTGGCAGATCAAGTTAGAATTTATTTCAAAGATGCAGATTTCGAAAAGCATTATAAAAAATTATTGACCCTTGTTCCAAAAGGACAAATAGGAATAACATCTCAAACAAAAGATGAAATGACCTGGGTTATAAATGTAAGCCGAGACGTGGATCCCGGTTCAACATATATCTACGACGTTAAACAGGGAAAAGTAGAACTTCTTTATAAATCCCGCCCGGAATTGCCAACAGAGTATTTAGCCGAAGTAAAGGCAATTAAATATAAAGCTCGAGATGGAATGATGATTCCTGCTTATCTAACAATTCCCAAAAATTCAAATGGTAAAAAACTTCCAACTGTTATTTTCCCTCATGGCGGTCCCTGGGCTCGCGACTTTTGGGGATACAACCCAATGAGCCAATTCCTTGCTAACCGTGGTTATGTTGTATTAACTCCAAACTTTCGAGGCTCTACCGGTTATGGTAAAAAGTTTTTAAATGCTGGCAATAAAACATGGGGTCGCGGCGCAATGCAGCACGATTTAACAGATGCCGTTGAATACTTAATTAAAGAGGGAATTGCAGATCCTAAACGCGTTGCAATTGGCGGCGGTTCTTACGGCGGTTATGCTACATTAGCTGGACTGGCTTTTACTCCAAATTTATATGCTGCCGGGTTCGATATTGTTGGACCATCAAACATTATTACACTCTTAAATTCAATTCCTCCTTACTGGGCTCCATTAAAAAAGATTTTTGCTAACCGTGTTGGAGATATGGATAATCCGGAAGAAAGAAAAATGCTTGAAGAACAATCTCCTTTGAATTATGCAAAAGAAATTAAAGCTCCTTTGTATGTTGTGCAGGGAGCTAACGATCCCAGAGTTAAAAAAGCCGAAGCAGATCAAATTGTTGTTGCACTGCGTGATCTTGGAAGACAAGTTGAGTATATGGTTGCGCCAGACGAAGGGCATGGATTTCAGGGAAAGGAAAACCGTTTAGCAATGGTTGTAGCAATGGAAAAATTCTTTGGTAAACATCTTGGAGGTAAAGTTCAAGAGGATGTTAAACCGGAGATATTAAAAAAATTGAACGACATTACAGTTGATATAAAAACAGTAACAATGCCTTCAAAAGCGGCTGCGGAATCTAAAGTTGAATTAATGAAATCTTTCGACGGTTCTAAGATTAAGGAAGCTACGGCTAAATGGGCTATGACTGTTGAAACTCGCGGTCAAAAAATTCCAATGAACGTTCAAATTGATGTTAAAAAAACAAAATACGATAACAGAGATGCACTCTTTGTTTTAACAAGCATGAGCGGTATGATGACTGCAAACGATACTTTGTATGTAGATCAAAAAACTTTATTGCCAATTGCCCGCTTTATTTCGCAAGGTCCGGTTAGAGTAACTGCTAAATTTACTAGCAACTCTGTTGAAGGAGAAATGGCTGCGGGTCCTCAAAAAATGCCTATCAATGTTAAGTTCGATTCTCCTATTGTAACCGATAATTCCGGTTTGAGTTTGGCAATTGAAAGTATGCCTCTTAAAGAGGGATTCATCACTGCGGTTAATCAATTGGATATGAATTCGGCTAAAGTATCTCGCCAAACTATTAAAGTAGTTGGAAGCGAAAAAATAAATGTCCCGGCAGGTGAATTCGATACCTTTAAAGTGGAAGTTGTTCCCGATGAAGATCCTTCTCAGAAATCGACTTACTGGGTAAACAAATTAAATAGTATTGTTACAAAACTTATTATACCTCTAGGGGCACAAATGGGGGGTGGAACAATTACAATGGAATTAACTAAATAGTAATTAGTTTATTTTTAGTAGAATTAGAAAAGCCGTAAGAAATTCTTGCGGCTTTTTTATTGAACTCAAAATTCTAAACTATAAATTCAAATTCATAACTCATAATTCAAAATTCAGAATTCAGAATTCATCATTATTCATCATTCAACATTATCTCCCCCCTTGCTACTTAACTCACCATTCATAATATTAGCACCCAATTAAAAACGTTACTTATGCTCAAAACACTCCTAATAAAAGATTACGCATTAATAGAAAACATTCAAGTAGAGTTTGAAAAAGGATTGAACATTATTACCGGCGAAACCGGTGCGGGTAAATCAATTCTTATAGATGCTCTTGGATTGCTTCTTGGCGAGCGCGCTTCCACCGAGGTGGTTCGCAAAGGGGCGGATAAATCTGTTGTTGAAGGCATTTACGACGTAGCGGGGAATAAAAAGGTAAAATATTTACTCGAGCAAAACGATATTGATTTTAACGACGAGTTAATTGTTCGGCGCGAAGTTTCCTTAAAAGGTACAAACCGCTGCTTTCTTAACGATACTCCCGTAACACTAAACTTAATTAAAGAAGCGGGGGATCTGCTCGTAGATCTTCATGGCCAGCACGAGCATCAGTCACTTTTACGAACCGAAACCCATATTGAAATGCTTGACGAGTTTGCTCTATTGGATGGAATGCTTTCCGAATTTAAGAAAAAATATAATTCTCTTAATGCTCTTCAAAGGGAGTTGAAAAGTCTTCTCGAAAAAGAAAATCTTCTAAAAGAGAAAAAGGATATTCACCTTTTCCAGATTAACGAAATTGATTCGGTTAGTCCAAAAGTTAACGAAGAGGAGGATCTTTCCTCTGAACTAAAAATACTCGAGAATTCCGAACGCCTTTTGTCATTAAGTACAGAAGTGTTTGAAGTTGTATACGAAAATGAAAATTCAATTCAGGACCAGATGGCAATTGTTAAAAACAAAATTGCCGAGCTGGCCAAAATCGATAAATCGTTTTTAGAATCTTTATCTAACGGAGAAACAATTCTATCTCTCTTATCCGAAATTTCTTCTTTCCTCCGCTCTTATAAAGATAAAGTGGATTTGGAACCGCAGCGGCTCGAAGAAATTAGAGAACGTCTGGGCTCTATTACCATGCTTAAAAAGAAGTATGGAGGCTCAATCAATTCTGTTTTGGAACATAGAGAACGGATTGGAAAGGAATTGGAGCTCGCCGAAAATTTTACCTTCAAGATCGATGAACTTAATAAAAGTATTTATGACTTTAGAAAAGAGATGGGGGAACTTGCCAAAGTTCTTAGCTCCGAACGAAAATTAATTTCCAAAAAAATTAAAAAAGAAGTTGAAGCCTCATTAAAAGAACTTGGAATTGCCGATTCCAAATTCGAAATAAAAATTGAAAATGAAACAGCCTCAAAAGAGGATAGCAGTTTTATTATTGTGGATAACCTATTTTACAAATACAACGATAGAGGTCTCGATAACATTTCATTCTATATATCTACCAACCTTGGAGAAGATGCCAAACCCCTTGCAAAAGTTGCTTCCGGCGGCGAAGTGTCCAGAATTATGCTTGCTTTAAAATCTATTTTAGCAAAGTCCGATCGTCTTCCAATTTTAATCTTCGATGAAATTGATACCGGTGTTAGCGGACGCATTGCTCAAAAGGTAGGGCAAGCATTAAAATCTCTCTCCTCCAAACATCAAATTATTGCAATTACACATTTGCCTCAAATTGCCTCTCATGCAAATATTCATTTTGCAGTTGAAAAGAAAAAAATGGCCGAAAGGGTTGTAAGCTCTATTAAAAAATTAAATCAAGATGAACAGATTACAGAAGTTGCCAAGTTAATGAGCGGTGAACAAATTACTCCTAGCGCAATTAAAGGCGCCAAAGAATTGATGGGCTTAAAAAACTAATTTTGTTTATACTCACATTTCTTTTATTCAAGAATATTTTGCTTTGCTCAATCAAAACAGTTAATTAAATTCCAATAGAAATTATTCAACTCAAATAAGGAGAATAAAATGTTAAAAAAAGTAACCATTTTGCTCATTGCTTTTTCATTTATTTCGGTAAATGCACAGTCTTTAGAAGAAACTTTATCCAAACTTTCTTCAACAGCCGGAAAGGCATATGTTGCTCCGGTTATCTCCGGATTTGGTTCCAACTTAAATTCCGGCTGGGTTTCAAAACTTCCCGATGCAAAATTAATGGGGTTTACATTCGACCTCAAAATAATAGCTGCAGGTTCTTTCTTTACAGATACTCAACAGAATTTTTTAACATCTGGTAAATTCTTCTTCTCCTCTTCTCAAGTAGATCAAATTCTTGCTAATTCAGGTTTCTCTTCCGGCCAACAAGGTTATAGCGATCTTAAAAATAAAATGATGTCTACAGAGTTTGATGTTTCCTTCAGCGGTCCAACAATAATTGGCAGTGAAAGCGAATATCTTAAAATTGTATTCCCAAAGCAGAATGTAACGGCAAACAATCAAACATTTACCGTTAACGAGTATAAATTAAATGTGCAGGAAGTAAAAGGTTTGTTAAACAAATTATCAATTCTTCCAACACCGGGTATTCAGTTAACCGTTGGTACAGTTTTCGGAACAAACGTGGCCGTTCGTTATTCTCCTAAAATTAAAATTAGCGATGATCTTGGAGAATTTTCGTTAATGGGATTTGGCGGTGTTCATAATATTGGTACCTGGTTTCCAAATCCATTGCCGGTAGATATAAGCGTTGCTTTCTTTACACAAAAATTAAAGGTTGGAGATGTTTTTGAAAGTAATGCTAGCCAAATGGGCGCTTATGTTAGCAAGACTTTTGGCTTTGCAGTTTCTTTTGCACCTTTTGCTGGAATAATTAGCGAAACATCCAACACAAAAGTTACTTACGATTATCAGTCTAATCAGATGGTTAACGGAGTTCCGGTTCCAAAAGCAAAAATTAATTTTGAGTTAGACGGAGAAAATAAAGTTGGCTACATTGTTGGCTTTAATATCAAGTTGGGATTGTTCAATATAAATGCGGATTATAAATTTTCTAAAACAAATACAGCCAGTGCCGGTATATCACTTGGTTTTTAATTTTTCCTAAAGAGGTGGTCTCATAAGTAATTATTCAAAATTTAATCCGCGAAAATCTGCTGAATCAGCGTTATCCGCGTGCTATTTTTTAAAAACTAAATACTTTTGAGACACCCTCTTTATGAATCAAACTGCAATCTATATTCATATTCCTTTCTGCGATCACAAGTGCATCTATTGCGATTTCTATTCCATTATTAATCATGAAAACACTTCCAATTATTTATCGGCGCTTAAAAGGGAAATTGATTTCTACGCTCAAAAATTTAGCTTGGATAGAAAAATAATTTCAATCTTTTTTGGAGGAGGCACTCCCTCTTTAATGGAACCCTCTTACATCCAGGAAATTATTCATACTGTTAAAAATAAATTTAGCGTAAATGATAATACCGAAATTACATTGGAAACAAATCCCGGCACAGTTGATAAAGAAAAGCTGGCTGCTTTTAAAGCTGCCGGCATAAACAGATTAAGCGTTGGAATACAATCCTTCGATGAAGAGGATCTTAAATTTTTAACACGCATTCACAACTCTGCAACTGCAATTAAAACAATTGAAGAGGCTTCTTTAGTTGGCTTCAATAACATAAGCCTCGATTTAATTTTTAATCTGCCTGGGCAGTCCAAAATTAAATGGCAAAAAAATTTGGAACAGGCCCTTAAACTTCCCGTTACGCATATCTCGGCTTACAGTTTAATTTTGGAAAGAGGAACAATTCTTAACAAGATGGTTCTTGATGGCAAAGTAAAAATTGAGGATGAAGAGCACGATGCTGCTTTGTACGAACAGACAATTCAGTTCTTTACTTCCAATGAATTTGAACAGTACGAAGTTTCGAACTTTGCAAAAAGGGGATTTGAATGTGTGCATAATAACGCATACTGGCGATACATACCCTATTTAAGTTTTGGCACTTCGGCTCACTCTTTTGCAAATGGAAAGCGTTGGTGGAATCTCTCGAGCGCAAAATTTTATATAGAAGCAATAAACAAAAAGGGTAATGCTGTTGCCGGCCAAGAAGTATTAACCAAAAATGAAATGCTAAACGAGTATGTTATGCTTGCATTCCGAAGTAAAGGATTGGATTTAACTGAACTGGAAAAGTTATTTGGAAATGATTGGATTGCAAGCAACAATAAAATTCTCCAAAATTTTATTGAGGAGGAATACATAATTAAAAAGGGGGCATTGCTCTCTCTTACCTTAAAAGGCTATGTTCTTTGCGACGAACTTTTAAGCCGCTTCATAAGCTAATTTTTAGTTCCAAGTTAAATTATTGGAATTGCTTTTCTATAAAATCATCTACATATTGAATCAACAAAATTTGGGGCTGGGGATGCAGCTTGGAAATATTGGTAAGCTACTTTTTTTTGTAGCTGGTTTTATTTTTTGCAGCACAATTCTTTGTCAAACAACTAAAAATCCTTCATTCGTAAAATTCAACATTAACAACGTTTCTACTTACTTTTATAACGATGGCACCGCCGATCAGGCACCTAGTGGAGCCAATGGTTTTGAGTACCCAATCGGTTCTCTTGGAACGCATGTTTATAAATCCGGTTTTGTTTGGGGCGCAAAAGTTAACAACAAAATTCTTACCGGAGGATCTACTTTTAATTCCGGTTTGCAAAATGGAAAAATACTGCCAAATGGAATTGCCGAAAATCCCGAAGCACCCTCTAGCAGAGTTTATAAGGTTCGCCCAGATTTCAAGACCGGCGATTTAAGTAAAGAAGCTGTTGATGAGGGAAAGAGCAAAGATGAAATTTATTCACAGTATCAAAAAGATTGGAATGAATGGCCCGCTCATAAAGGGGCTCCTTACAAAGATATAAATGCAAATGGAAAGTACGATCCATTAATTGATATACCTGGAAAACCGGGAGCCGACCAAACATTGTGGTTCGTGGCTAACGATCTCGATTCTGTAAAAGCTAAAAAGCTTTATGGCTCTCCTACAATGGGTATCGAAATGCAATGCACCATTTGGGGCTATAACGTTAATCCACATCTAAAGAATGCAATTTTTAAAGAATATAGAATTATAAACAAGAGCAAAAATAAATTTGAGGATATGTATTTTGGAATTTGGTCCGACCCCGATCTTGGAGGCAATGCCGGTGACGATTTGGTTGGGTGCGATACATTACGAAATTTAATTTTTGTTTATAACGGAAATGATACCGATCCCAGCTTACAAGATAAAATTCCCTCCTTTGGTTTTAAGTTGCTGCAGGGCCCTCTTAAACAAGGCAGCAATGCAGATACGGCAAAGTTTTTGGGAAGAAGAATCCATGGCATATTAAATATGAATATGACTGCATTGGGATGGTTTGGAAAAGGGAGTCAAGATTATCATGATCCGGCAGGGGGAGATTATATAAATGGCACTTTGGATCTATATAATTTACTGCAAGGTTATCTTAACGATGGAAGTCCTGTAATAAATCCATTTACTTTAAAGCCAACTCAATTTCCCTTTTCGGGGGATCCCGTTACGGGAGTGGGGTATTTAGGCGGAATTCAATATCCATTAGGTTTATCATCAAGAAAAAGCGATCATAGAATGATGCTTTGCTCAGGTCCTTTTAATATGGCTGTTGGAGATACTCAAGAAGTTGTATATGCTCAATTTGCCGAAGGGGGGCAAACAAGCAATTCAAGATTAGTAAGTATTACACTTCTAAAACAAACTGCAAATTATCTAAAACAATTTTATCAGTTTAATCTTCCAAATCAAACTGACCCAGATTATAAACTTAATGTTCAAGCTGTGCCTCTGGATAGGAAAATTGCTTTATACTGGGGAACAGATCCAAAACAAATTGAGGAGGTCGAAAATACCCCCTCTCCAATCACTTCCTTCGAAGGTTATAATGTTTATCAAATTTCACGGGATATAAATACTCTTGGGCAGCAAAAGCTTGCCGCGGTAATTGATATTAAAAATGGCAAATCTGTTTATCTCGATTACGACATTGATTATAAAACGGGATTTATTAATACAACTATCCGTTCAAGAAGTGAGGACTTGGGATTGCAAAGATTTTGTTTGCTAACAAAAGATAGTTTTACCGGCAAACCCCTCAGCAACGGAACCAATTACGAGTTTGGTGTTAGTTACTTTAGAATTGCCTCAAACCCAAACTCTACCACTCTTTACGAAGAGGGACCTGTTTCAGCATTGGTAATTATGCCTAAGATGTTTACCCCCGGCATTAAAACCGAAAAAACTTTTGGAGATATTATCACTCCGGTTCATTCAAGCGGAAATTCAAATGCAGAAGTTTCTGTTACAGTAATAGATCCTGCAAAATTAACTGGCAATACATACCAGGTAAATTTCAAAACTGTTCAGAATAAACCTCTGTTCGATCTTGTGGACAAAACTTTGAATAAAGTAGTCTTGTCTAACCAAACCAAAACCTCTGGGGAAGGTGATCTTTTAATAACAGATGGTTTTTTGCTGAAGGTTAAAAACGGTAGTAAAGCAGTTCTTAACGACACATACACTTTTAATACAGTTAAACCGGTTATCTCTAATTCAATAAGCCAATTGGAAATTGAAAAAATAAATGTGTTTCCAAATCCCTATTACGGAAGAGCCGAAAACGAAACAAGCAAATACGATAGGCACGTGACCTTTTCCTATTTACCGCAAAGGGCTAATATTAGAATTTTTAATTTGGCCGGGCAGTTGGTGCGTAAGCTTTCTAAAGATTCCAATGAAGCATTTTTTAGGTGGAACATGCTTAACGAGGATAATTTTCAAATACCAACCGGCTTGTATATAGTTCATATTGAACTGCCCGATTACGGTAAGGTAAAAATTCTTAAGCTGGCTTTGCTTTCAGAAATTTTTGTGCCGGATAGATTTGTACCTTAAGTGAATTTTCTAGTCGAGAAGTATAGTCTATACAAGGTATTTTAACTTATAAAATATGGAGATGGTGGGACATGGAATTTAAAGTGAAGCCAATAGCTTTAAAATTTGCTCTTTCTTTTTTTATTATCTCTATTAATGTTATTGCTCAGACCTCACCTCAATATGCAAAATTTAACATCAACAATATTTCCACCTACATCTTTAATGATGGTATGGGAGACATACATCCTTCCGGCGATTCGGGATTTGAATTTCCCAAAGGTTCACAAAAAACAATTATCTATCAAACCGGATTTGTTTGGGGTGCTAAAATTGATGGCCAAATTAAGGTAGGCGGCTCTTCTCAAAAATCTGGATTAACCCCAGGAAGAATTTTACCTAATGGAAATCCTGCGGATCCAAACTCACCAAACGTTAGAGTGTTCAGAGTGCGAAGAGATTATAAAGAAGCTGATCTTAGCAGCGAGGCATTGAATGAAGGAAAATCTACTAGTGAAATTTTCTCTCAGTATCAAAAAGATTGGAATGAATGGCCTGCTAAAGATGGAGCTCCCTTTGAGGATGTAAACAGAAATGGAATTTATGAGCCCTTTATGGATGTTCCTGGGCAGTCGGGTGCAGATCAAACTCTTTGGTTCGTTGCTAACGATCTCGATTCGAATAAAACAAAAAGCCTATACGGTTCTTTGCCAATGGGAGTGGAAATGCAGGTAACCGTTTGGGGATTCAATCAAGATAATCTTTTGGGGGATGCTCTTTTAAAACAATATGTAATTATTAATAAAAGTAAAAAACAATTTGAGGATGTTTACTTTTCAGTTTTCTCTGATATAGATCTTGGAAGTGACGCTTCTGATGACCTTTTAGGATGCGATTCTCTGTTAAATTTAACCTATGCTTACAACGGAGATGATCGTGACCCATCATATGGTTCAAATATTCCGGTAATAGGTTTTTCTTTATTGCAAGGTCCTCTTGTAAAAGGTACTGCAAGTGATGTTGCAACTTATAAAGGAAAAAGAATTGTGGGTTTTAAAAATTTGCCGATGACTTCACTTGGACTAGGAAGTAATACTTCTGTTAAAATTGGTGATGCAAAATTAGGAGATTATGTTAAAGGTACATTGGCGGTTTATAATGTATTACAGGGAAAGTATAAAGACGGCTCCTCAATTCAAGACCCAGTTTCGGGAGCTTATACAAAATTTCCTTTTTCGGGTGAACCGCTAAACGGAACTGGATTTATATGCGGCAAGGCATATCCAAGCGGAATACCATTTGTAAAAGGGGACTATAGAATGTTCCTAAACTCGGGGCCATTTAATATGGCTGCTGGTGATACTCAAGAAGTATCTTTTGTACAGTTGGCAGCAAACGCTTTAATCGAAGGAAACAATACATTTGCTTCATTATCGCTATTGAAAAAAAATACTTTTTATATCCAAAACTCTATGAATGGTATTCCCACTCAAATTGTAAACTTAACTGCTCCTTCTGTATCGGTTTCAAGTTTTGATAAAAAAGTACTTTTGGATTGGGGAGAAGATATTAATCAAATAAACAAAATTGAAAATGGAGATTTTACATACAAATTCGAGGGATATAATATCTATCAATTCCCTAAAGCAAATTCAAAACTAAGCGAAGGAAAATTAATTGCAACATACGATCTCTATAATGGATTAACTCAAATTAAATCATCCTATTTCGATCCTAAAACAAATACCTTTCCTCAAACAATTATAATTAATGGTTCAGATTCCGGTATTAAAAGAAATTTATTAGTTACAAACGACATAATTCGAAACGATTCTCTTGCTAACTGGAATGAATATTTTTTTGGCGTAACTCAATATTCATATCAATCTTTATACTCTTTTCTTGTTAATTATAGGGAATCAGATGTAAAAATATATAAGGCAATTCCGCAACCTCTCTCTAAAGGAATGTCTTTACAACATAAGATAGGAGATAATATTACTGTCTCTCACACTTCCGGAAAGTCGCAAGCTTGGGTTACTGCAAAAGTAGTGGACCCATCTAAATTTTATGATCGTGAATATGAAATTACATTTAGGAAGGTAAATGATTTGATTACATTCTCTGTAAAGGATATTAATTCAGGCACAATCAAAATTCAAGAAATTTCTTTATCAGGTACTAGGGATGATAATCCCTTAGTGGATGGAGTACTTATAACTATACGAGATTTAGACAAAAAATTTCCATTAACCGAAAGTGATGTTTATAGGTATCAAACAAAAGGAATTTTGGCAGATCAAAATTTAGAATTGGAAAACTTGGATAAGATAAATGTTTTTCCAAATCCTATTTATGGTACAGTGAGAAGTGAACTGTTTAATAACGATAGATTTGTAACTTTTACCTATTTACCGCAAAGGGCTAATATTAGAATTTTTAATTTGGCCGGGCAGTTGGTGCGTAAGCTTTCTAAAGATTCCAATGAAGCATTTTTTAGATGGAACATGCTTAACGATAATAATTTCCAAATACCAACCGGTTTGTATATAGTTCATATTGAACTGCCCGATTATGGTAAAGTAAAAATTCTTAAGCTGGCTCTTCTTAATGATGTATTTACCCACGATAGACTTATTCCTTAGATAACTATCTTCCAGTTGAGGAACAATAGTAGAGCTGTAAAGTATATAAGCAAATGGTTATTTAAATATTTTTCATTGTACAAATCACCATTTATCTGGCAAGACATAGTTTTCGCAAATGTGTTAATTGGTCTCTAGACAGATATAAAATTCACAAGTTCAGTTGTTTGGAACATTTTATCGTCATGGCTTTTGTTCAATAAGCATTTCAATAAAGTCTAATAGATATTTAAACAAAAGCTCCTCCAGGTTTTTATTTAGTTTATAGTTAATATTATCTTACAATTAAGAATTAATTAACTTACATCCAACAAGGCTGTTAATATCACTATGAAAAAAATTCTTTTATTTTCCGCTGCATTAGTAGTTCTCTTTTCTTCGCAAACTATTTCTCAATCAAAAATATTCACTCGCCAAGATACTCTTAGAGGTACTGTTACTAAAGAGAGAGAATGGTGGGACCTTAAATACTATCACCTGAGTGTTGCTGTAAATCCACTGGATAGTTCAATTGTCGGCAATAACATCGTACGCTACAAAGTACTTAAGCCAAATAATATCATGCAAATAGATCTTCAGCCCCCTCTTAAGATATCAAAAGTAGAGCAGAATAATAACATGCTACAATTTTCAAATGAAGGAAAAGCTTATTTCATAAGATTAACAGAAACTCAAAAAGCGGGAGAAGTAAAAGAGATCACTATTTTTTACCAGGGAAAACCGCAAGTTGCCAAAAATCCTCCTTGGAACGGCGGAGTTTCATGGAAAAAAGATTCCAATGGAAATGATTATATAGCTACAACCTGCCAGGGAGATGGCGCCAGTCTCTGGTGGCCTTGTAAAGATCATCAATACGACGAAGTGGACAGTATGCTTATAAGCGTAACAGTGCCCGAAAATTTAGTTGATGTATCAAACGGCAGATTGAGAAGTATTATAAATAATTCTGATAATACTAAAACATATAACTGGGCGGTTACAAATCCCATAAATAATTACTGTGTTAATATGAACATTGGTAATTACCTACATTTCTCCGAAGTATACAATGGAGAAAAAGGAAAATTGGACTGCGATTATTGGGTTTTACCCGAGAACCTCGAAAAAGCAAAGGCTCACTTTAAAGATGTTAAAAGAATGTTTGATGCTTTCGAATACTGGTTCGGACCCTACCCTTTTTATGAAGATAGCTATAAACTAGTAGATGTTTCATATACTGGGATGGAACATCAAAGCTCGGTTACCTACGGAAATCTTTACCAAAATGGATACAGAAAAAGAGATGAAAGCAGATCCGGATGGGGATTGAAATTTGACTTCATTATTATTCACGAAAGTGCTCACGAGTGGTTCGGCAATAGCATTACAAGCAAAGACATAGCGGATATGTGGATTCACGAAAGTTTCGGTGCCTATTCTGAATCCCTATTTACAGATTATCATTACGGCAAACAGGCTGGGAATGAATATCTGATTGGAACCAGGGCAAATATTCGAAATAACAGACCTATTATTGGCTTCTACAATGTTAACAGCGAAGGCTCCGGAGATATGTATGCAAAAGGAGCGAATATGCTCCACACAATAAGGCAAATTGTAAATGATGATACAAAATTCCGAAATATCATCAGAGGCATTTCAAAAACTTTTTATCATCAAACTGTAACCACAGAGCAAATTGAAAAATATATTTCTCAAGAATCGGGATTAGATTTAACATCCCTCTTCAATCAGTATTTGCGCAATAAAGAAATTCCGGTCTTTGAATACAAAGTTGTGGATAGTAAAATAAGATACAGATGGACAAACTGCATAGACGGTTTCAATATGCCTCTCAGAATATTTATTGATCAAAAAGAGAAATGGGTTGAACCCTCACTTGAATGGAATGAAATAGATATAAATCCGGATGCAAAAATTTCAATCGATAATAATTTCTATATTTCTATAAAAAGCATTCAGCCTTAAAATATATCTCAGCTTATTATTCATAAGAGGATCTTAAGAGATTCAAGAAGAAATCGAATATTGAATTAAATGTCAGAGATGGTTTTTATACTTGGTTTTCGGGTATTTTTATATAAAATAAACTAGTCCAACTATAAATTTAGATCGATATTTATTTTTGGGGGATTCTTTCTCGGTAATTTGGAACAATTTATATTCATTACTTTTGTTCAATTAACATATCAAGAATGCCAAGTAATATCTCAAGATAAACCTTAGCCGATACCAATGAAAAAGAAATTCAGAATATTTTCTGATCATGTTAAAGTCTTTTAACAGACTCTTCCTTCTACCATCGTTTCAACTCCGTTTCACATCCCTCCTCATAGGTATATCTCTTCCATTATCTTTCTACCCCATCAATCAATTAATTCTACCAAAACATTTTCAACCTCCATCTCATTTCCAATTCTATATTTAGGTTGTTCTTCTCATCGCAAAATAAGGTGGTATAGTTTTTCAATATCAGTAACTTATATGCTAACTGGTTATTTGTAAGTTATAACTATTGAGACCCAAATTTGAAATAAAATCTAATTTGCTTATCTACCTTATTATTTCTACTTTTGTGCATTCATTTTCGCCCCATAGAGGGCGATTTTTGTTTATATACAATGGAAAAATCTATTTTATTACAAAAAATCGAAGAATTAGTTTCTTCACTAGGCTTTCTTCTTATAGAAATAAACCTCCGAGGCGATAACCGGCAGAGGATTATTGAAATTTATATCGACAACGAAGCGGGTGTTTCAATAGAGGACTGCTCTCGTGTTAGCCGAAAAATGAACGAAGTTATTGAAGAAGAGAAGCTGATTGAATCGAATTACCGTTTAGATGTTTCATCTCCAGGTACAGACCGTTCACTTAAATTCCTTTTGCAGTACCCCAAACATTTAAACCGAAAATTTGAAGTTGAATATCTTGATGGTGAGTTACCCAAAAAGTTTATTGGAAAGTTAATCCGAATTGAAAATGAAGATTTATATTTTCAAGAAAATAAAAACGAATTAAAAATAAGTTTTAATAGTATTACAAAAGCAAAAGTTATAATTAGTTTCTGACACAGGAGAATAATAAATGAATAATGAAATTGTAGAATCCTTTTCCCAAATGGTGCGTGAGAAAAGTCTTGACAAAGACGTTCTTGCCGGAATTATTGAAGAGATATTTGGCCTAATGGTTAAAAAGAAATATGGTCTCGAAGCCAAGTCCGATGTTGTTGTTAATATGGATAAGGGAGATATAGAAATATTTCTTGAAAGGACAATTGTTGAAACAGTTAATGATGAAGCTACCGAAATTAGCATTGATGAAGTGAACGAAAAAGGTAACGAAGATGAACTTGAGGTTGGTGAAGATTACGTAGAAAAACTTGAGCTGAAAGACTTTGGAAGAAGATTAATAAATCTTGCGCGTCAAAGCTTAAACCAAAAAATCAGAGAGATTGAAAAAGATATAGTTTACGGCGAATACGTTGAAATGATTGGCGAAATTGTTGTTGGAGATATTTACCAGGTGCGTAGAAACGACGTTCTTATTAATCACAATAAGAATGAACTTCTTTTACCACGTCTCGAGCAGATTCCTAAAGAAAAATACCGTAAAGGAGAAACAATTCGTGCCGTAGTTAAAGATGTAAAGAAAACTCCAAACGGTCCCCTCATTATAATTTCCCGAGGAGATAATTTATTCCTTCGCCGTTTATTCGAAATTGAAATCCCTGAAATTTACGACGGTGTTATTGAAATTAGAGGAATTGCCCGCGAACCCGGTGAAAGAGCTAAGGTTGCAGTTGAATCTAACGATTCCAGAATTGATGCTGTGGGTGCCTGCGTTGGTATGAAAGGAGTTCGTATTCACGCTATTGTGCGCGAGTTGAACAACGAGAATATTGATGTAATAAATTATTCCGAAGATCCCTTTGTATTTATTCAAAGATGTTTGGCCCCTGCTAAATTAAAGCAGATAGAAATTAACGAAGAAGAAAAGAAATGTACTGTTACCGCAGATAGCGATCAGGTTTCTTTAATTGTTGGACGTAACGGTGTAAACATTCGTTTGGCAATTAAACTTACCGGTTACGAAATTGAAGTTATTCGTTTGGAAAAACCGCTTGATGAATATGATGAAGATATTGAATTGCCTGAATTAAGAGAAGAATTAGGCACCGAAATAGTCGACTTGTTAATTGAAAGCGAGTTTGAAACCGCTGTTGACGTATTAAAGGCCGGCGTTGATAAGTTAAAGGAAATTGAAGGAATTGATGAGGCTAAGGCTAAAGAAATTATTGAAATCCTTGAAAATCAGTTTGAAGAAGAAGAATAACTGGTAATCATAAATGTTGAAAAAAGAATTTAATAATCAATCTTCTTAACTGGGAAAACAAATGCAGGAACAAAAAGCACAAAAGATTCGGCTTTATAAGTTAGCTACCGAAATTAATATTTCAACAGAAAGCTTGATGGAGTTTTTACAGAAAAAAGGTTACGATGTAAAGACACACATGACTATCATTACCGAAGATATGTTAACGGATATTAAAGCTCACTTCAAAAAGGATATTGAGAAGGCAGAAAAGCATTATAAAAAAATATCCGAGTTTCAAAAGAAGAGGGGCGATCATACCGAACATGAGCCTGAAGCTAAAGTTGAAAAACTCGCAGAGCCTGAAGTTAAAATTGCTAAACCTGTTGAGCCAGAAGTTGTTCCTTTGCCAAAAGTTGACCAAGAAGTTACACCGGCACCAGAAACTTCTTCTGCGAATGCAGCAATTGAAGAGCCTGTTATTCCGGCAGCCCGAATTGTTGAAAAGAAAGAAGAAAATATTGTTAAAGAAGAAACTGCGGTAAAAGAAGAGCCTTTAGTTGAAACCAAAGTTGAAGCACCTGTAAATGCCGAAGTACCGGTAGTTGAAGAATCGGTTGCAGTAGAAGAAGAAATAAAAAGCTATAAGACCGATACCGAACGCCGCATGGAAACTCAGAAAAAGGGCTTAACTATTATCGGAAGAATGGATCTTACTAAAAAGTCCGATAAAGTTGAATCGAAAGATAAAGATGCTTCAAAAGATAAACCTCAAGGTCAGCAAGTAACACCGCTGGCAAAATCTGCTACTGCTACAATAGCAGATGAAGATGCCGATAAGAAAAAGAAGAAGAAAGTTCTTAAAGCAAAGAAGAAAACAAAAGTTAACGAAGAAGGTGTTGAAGAAGTTGTTGTAACTAAAAAGAAGAAAAAAGTTAAGCGTGTTGAAGTTGATAAACGTGAAGTTGATGATGCAATCCGCAGAACAATGTTAAGTATCGATGAGTCTTCAATTGGAGACCGCGCTTCTGCCCGTAAAAAACGTCGAAAAGAAAAAGCCGAAATTCAAGAAAGAATTCTTGAAGAAAAAGAACTTGATAAAAAGAAAATTAAGGTAACGGAATTTATTGCCGTTAACGAACTTGCTAATTTAATGGGCGTTTCAGTTGCAGATGTAATCTCTAAATGTATTGCATTTGGTTTAATGGTTTCTATTAATCAGCGTTTAGATGTTGAAACTATTACACTTATTGCAGATGACTTTGGTTTTGAAATTGAACTTGAAGAAGAATATAAAGCAGATGTAGAAGCAGATACTCCCGATCCTGAAGAAACTTTACAGTTCCGTCCTCCTGTGGTTACAATAATGGGGCACGTAGATCATGGTAAAACATCTTTGCTCGATTTTATTAGACGTGCAAATGTAGTTGCCGGCGAGTCTGGCGGTATTACACAGCATATTGGTGCTTACAAAGTTAAATTAGATTCCGGTCACGAAATTGCATTCTTAGATACACCTGGTCACGAAGCTTTTACTGCTATGCGTGCCCGCGGTGCTAAGGTTACAGATATTGTAATATTAATTGTAGCCGCAGACGATGCTGTGATGCCTCAAACTGTTGAAGCAATTAACCATGCTCAAGCTGCTAACGTTCCAATTATTGTTGCAATTAATAAAGTTGACAAGCCAAACTCGAATATCGAAAAAATTAAACAGCAGCTTGCAGATAGAAACATTCTTATTGAAGAATGGGGCGGTAAATATCAATGCGTGGAAATATCCGCTAAGCTTGGTAAAAATGTAGATGTACTTTTAGAAAAGATTGTTCTTGAAGCAGAGATTCTGGATCTTAAAGCTAATCCGGATAGACTTGCACGCGGTACTATAATTGAATCTCAGTTAGATAAAGGCAAAGGCGTTACTGCTACCGTACTTGTTCAAAAGGGAACTCTAAAAATTGGCGACCCGTTTATAAGCGGCGTTACTCATGGAAGAGTTAGAGCTATGTTCGATGAAAGAGGCAAAAAAGTTTTCGAAGCAGGTCCATCTACTCCGGTACTTGTGCTTGGTTTCGAATCGAGTCCTCAAGCTGGAGATTTGTTTATTATAGCATCATCGGAACGTGATGCTCGCGAAACAAGTATTAAACGTATGCAGCTAAAACGTGAACAAGATAACCGTCAGGTTCATCATATTACATTGGATGAAATTGCCGGTCAAATTGCTCGCGGCGGATTTAAGGAATTACCAATCATCGTTAAAGGTGACGTGGATGGTTCCATTGAAGCTCTATCAGATTCTTTAATGAAGCTCTCTAATCAGGAAGTTTCTGTAAAAGTAATTCATAAGGGTGTTGGTGCAATTAGTGAAGGAGACGTTCTTTTGGCAGCGGCCTCTCATGCTATAATTGTTGGCTTCCATGTTCGTCCTAATATTAATGCTCGCAAACTTGCCGAAAAAGAAAAAGTTGATATTCGTCTTTACAATATTATTTACGACGCTATTAACGAAGTTAAATCTGCTCTCGAAGGAATGCTTTCTCCGGTAATGAGCGAAGAGGTTGTTGCTACTGTTGAAGTGCGCGACATCTTCAAAGTTCCTAAGTTTGGAACTATTGCTGGTTGTTATGTTCAGGATGGTAAAGTTGAACGTAAGAATAAAGTTCGCCTGTTCCGCGAAGGAATTGCAATTTACGAAGGAGATTTATCTTCATTGAAGAGATTCAAGGACGACGTACGTGAAGTTGATAAAGGATTTGAATGCGGTATTGCAATCAACAATTTTAACGACATCAAGGTTGGCGATATTATTGAATCATTCAAGATAATTGAAACCAAGAAGAAGTTAGTTTAATGGCCTCTTACAGACTAGATAAAATATCAGCGCAAATTAAGGATGAAATGAGTCTTATGCTCATGCATAAAATTCAAGATCCAAGATTCAGCTTAATTACCGTAACTAATGTTAAAGTTAGTCCCGATATTAAACAGGCTAAAATATATTTGTCTGTTTATAAAAAAGAGTTACGCCTTGAACTGTTGGAAACCGTTAATGGACTTAAAGGGTATTTTAGAAGTCAGCTGGCTAGTAAGATGAAAACTCGATACGTACCAGAATTAGTATTTTTTATAGATGATACTATGGACTATGTTGAAAAGATGGAAGGATTATTCAAAAAGATTCACGAGAATGATAACCAACAAAACCAAGACTGATTACGTACCCGATTTTGTTACTGGAGAAATTCTTCTGTTCGATAAACAGATGTATAAATCGTCCTTTGACATTGTGTATAAAGTAAGAAAAGCAACCGGAGTTCAAAAAGTTGGGCATGCCGGTACTTTGGATCCCCGTGCAACCGGATTGATTATTATTTGTACCGGAAGAAAGACAAAAGAGATCAACGAGTTTTTGAATCTCGAAAAAACTTACACCGGAACAATTAGCCTTGGTAAAACTACTCCATCGTTCGATACCGAATCTCAATTTGATTCCGAAGTTGGTGTTGAAGGTATTACCGATGAAATGATATTAAAGGCTAAAGAAAAATTCACCGGTGTAATATTGCAAACTCCTCCAATGTACTCTGCAATAAAAAAGAATGGAACTGCTCTTTATCATTATGCGCGCAGAGGCCTCGAAGTTGAAAGAGCATCGCGCGAAATTAATATTTACAATTTTGCTATTACAGAAATAAAACTGCCGGATGTTACTTTTGAAATTACCTGCTCTAAAGGTACTTATATTAGAGTTATTGCTCATGAATTTGGTGCAGAATTAGGATGTGGTGCTTATTTAAAAGATTTAAGAAGAACTAAAGTTGGCGAGTTTAATGTTGAAGATGCTATGATGATTCAAGACTTTGTAGAAAATGCTAAACAAATTACTGTAACTGCATAATGAAAGTTTATTCCGATACATCTGAAATAAATGGCAAAAACGTTGTGGTAACCGTTGGTTCCTTCGACGGCTTGCACCTTGGTCATTTAGAAATTATTGATCAGGTAAAAAAAACTGCCGAATTGCTTCAAGGTGATAGTTTTGTTGTTACCTTTAATCCTCATCCCCGCCAGGTAATTCAACAAGATTTCCAATTGAAGATTTTAACTTCACTTGAAGAGAAGCAAGAAGTTTTTGCAAAAGCCGGCATTCAAAATTTAATGGTAATAAACTTTACTAAAGAGTTCTCTCAATTTACATCGGACGAGTTTATCAAAAAAATTATAGTTGATAAACTGGATGCAAAGCATATGGTAATTGGTCACGATCATAAGTTTGGGCGCGACAGATTGGGAGACGAGAATAAACTAATTGAAGTTGGAAGACAGTTTGGATTTGATGTGGCTGCTGTTTCGGCTAAACAAATTGATGGCGTAACAATTAGCAGTACTCAAATTCGTAATTCTTTGCTAAATGGTAATTTAGATAAAGCAAATTTATTTCTCGGAAGGAATTATTCCTTAAAGGGTATTGTTGTTAAAGGAGCCCACAGAGGAAGAACATTGGGATTTCCTACGGCTAACATTAAAACGCACGAGCCAAATAAGGTAATTCCCAAAACAGGTGTTTATCTGGTTCGTTGTTTTGTTAAAAATGAAATCCACTATGGAGTTATGAATATTGGCTACCGCCCAACATTCGGCGATATTCAAGAAATTGTGATGGAAACATTCATTCTTAATTTTAACAGTGATATTTACGGCGCAGATATAAAAGTTGAATTCTTACATAGAATACGTGATGAACAAAAATTCTCATCGAAAGATGAATTGATTAAGCAAATTGAATCCGATATAAATGAAGCGGTAAAATTTGTAGAAAGACAAAATTAAATAAACTAATCAACCTCGGGTTCGTCTGGGGTTGCATCGTAAAACAAATAAATAAGGAGTAGTAAAATGTCGTTATCAAAAGAAGAAAAATTAGAGTTAGTTAAAAAGTATGGTGCTAGCGAAACAGACAGCGGTAAAGCTGAAGTTCAAATAGCAATTTTAACTGCTAGAATTAACCGCCTTACAGGTCACTTTGAAGGCAACAAAAAAGATCATGCGTCACGCCGCGGTTTGATGCAAATGGTAGGTAAAAGAAGAAGACTTCTTGATTACCTTATAGATAAAGATATTGAAAGATATCGTGCTATTATAAAAGAATTGAACATTAGAAAATAAGAGGTTTCTTAAATGGTATATACCAAAGAAGTACAGATTGGCAAACAAAAGCTAATCATTGAAACAGGTAAATTGGCAAAGCAAGCTAACGGATCCGTAATGGTTCGTTATGGCGATACGATGGTTTTAGTTACTGCAGTTAAAGGAGAGTTACGCCCAGATATTGATTTCTTTCCATTAAGTGTAGAGTACCGCGAAAAATCTTTTGCGGCCGGAAAAATTCCAGGCGGATTTTTCAAACGTGAAGGAAAACCAACAGACAAAGAAGTACTTAGCGGTCGTTTGATTGATCGTCCTATTCGTCCTTTATTTCCGGATGAATATAAAAACGATACTCAATTAGCTGCTTTTGTATATTCTTTCGATAATGAAAACGATCCGGATGTTATTGCTGCATGTGCTGCTTCTGCTGCTTTATGTGTTTCAGATATCCCGTTTCTTGAACCAATAGGTGAAGTTAGAGTTGGAAGAATTAATGGTGAGTTTATCATCAACCCAACTTTCAAAGAAATTGAAGCAAGCGATATGGAATTAGTTGTTGCCGGAACCGAAAGCTCTATTATGATGGTTGAAGGCGAAGCTAAAGAAGTTAGCGAAAAAGAATTGCTTGATGCGTTAGCTTTTGCTCAGGTCGAAATTAAAAAGATCATCGAAGTTCAAAAAGAACTTCAGGCTCTTTGCGGCAAAGCAAAAATTACAGTTGAACCAAAAGTTATTAATTCTGATTTGGTTAACGATATTAACGCTCTTGCTTTCGATAAATTCAAAGCTATTGTTGCTTCGGTTCTTGCTAAAGAAGAAAGATCTGACAAGAATAAAGAATTAACAAACGAAGTTGTTGCCGCATTGGCCGAAAAATATCCCGATCAAGAAAAAGCTATCAAAGAAATTATGCACGATCTTGAAAAAGATTTAATGCGTAAAAGAATTCTTGAAGAGGGAATGCGCTTAGACGGAAGAAACACAACTCAAATTCGTCCTATTAGTGTTGAACTTGGAATTCTACCTCGTCCACACGGAACTGCTCTTTTTACAAGAGGAGAAACTCAGAGCTTAACAACATTAACTTTGGGTTCAAAAGGTGACGAACAAGTTATTGATGGTCTTCAGGATGAATACAAAAAAAGATTCCTTCTTCACTACAACTTTCCTCCATTCAGTGTTGGAGAGACCGGAAGATTTAGCGGCGTAGGACGAAGAGAAGTTGGACACGGTAATCTTGCAGAACGTTCACTTAAAAACATTATACCTGCAGATGATAAATTTCCATACATCATTCGCTTGAATTCAGATATACTTGAATCGAACGGCTCATCTTCAATGGCTACAGTTTGTGCTGGTTCACTTGCATTAATGGATGGTGGCGTTCCAATTAAATGTGCCGTTGCAGGTATTGCAATGGGACTTGTTAAAGAAGGAGATCAGTTTGCTGTTCTTTCCGATATTCTTGGAAACGAAGATCACTTAGGTGATATGGATTTCAAAGTGTGCGGATCGACAGAGGGTATTACCGGATTCCAAATGGATATAAAGATTCAGGGTATCTCTTTCGAGATTATGGAAAAAGCTCTTCAGCAGGCTAAAGAGGGAAGATTACATATTCTTGGAATTATGAATGGTGCAATTGCAGAAGCAAGACCTAATATTTCGAATTTTGCTCCTCGCATTTACACTACTAAAATTCCTACAGATAAAATTGGCAGCGTAATTGGACCTGGCGGAAAAGTAATTCAGAAAATTCAAAAAGATTACTGCGTTGAAATTAACATTGAAGAAGATGGAACAGTAAGCATTGCCGGACAAGATGCTAAGTTAGCTAAAGAAGCTAAAGAGCTAATTAAAGCAATGACTACAGAACCTGAAGTTGGAAAAAACTTTAACGCAAAGGTAATTAGCATAAAAGAGTTTGGCGCTTTCGTAGAATTCCTGCCAGGAATTCAAGGATTGCTGCACATCTCTCAAATAGATAATAAGAAAGTTGCCAAAGTAACAGATGTGCTTAAAGAAGGTGAAACCATTCGTGTTAAGCTTATTGCTATTGAAAATGGCAAATTTTCTTTATCAAGAAAAGTATTATTAAAAGAAAATGAAACTGGTGCTGCAGAAAACGGCGGCGAAGAGAATTAATTCTGAGTCCCGGTGCCTTGGTTAAACTTGGCATCGGGAATAAGAATCTCTCTCATTAAATGTTGAAAGAGTTTTTATACTGCAATAAAGCAGACAGAAATTATACTCAGAATTTAATATGATAATTGGAAACCTTGATATAGGAAATAAGCTTATAATGGCTCCCATGGCGGAGGTTACCGATTCATCTTTTCGAAAAATTTGTAAAGAGAATGGCTCCGGATTGACATTTACTCAAATGGTAAGTGCAGACGGTGTTGTAAAAAATAATTTCGATACTCTCCGTTATCTCTCCTTCAATAAATCGGAAAAACCTGTCGGTGTTCAGGTATTGGGTAATAACCCAGATATTCTTGCCGAAGCCACAAAGGAAATTTCGAAACTTAAACCAGATTTAATAGATTTTAACTGCGGATGTCCTGCAGATAAAGTTATTAATAATAAAATGGGCTCGGCACTTTTAGAAGATCCAAAAACTATCAGTAAAATTATAAGAAGAATGGCGGATAATTCTAACGGTGTTCCAATTTCGGTTAAGCTAAGGTTGGGTAAGGATAAAAGCCGCATAAATATTTTTGATACTGTTAAAGCAGTTGAAGACAATGGCGGATCCTTAATTTTTTTACATGCCCGTACAAGAGTAGATAGATACGATACAGATCCCGATTGGAGCTGGATAGCTAAAGTAAAAGAAAAATCGCAAATTGCAATTGCAGGTAACGGTTCGGTTTTCACTCCGCAAGATGCCAAACGGATGATTGATGAAACCGGATGCGATTGTGTAATGGTTGCCCGTGGTGCTTTGGGTAATCCTTTTATTTTTTCAAGATATAATAATTTGGTAGAAACCGGAGTCGATTCTGGAATGCCCGATATTGAGCTTGTAAAGCAGACCTTACTAAAACATATAAATTTATTAGTAAGTGAATTTGGTGAGTTCAATGCTTTGGAAAAAGCAAAGAAGCACGCAATATGGTATTTAAGAAATTACGCCGGTATAGATTTGTTTGTTAATAAAGTATTATCACAAAAAAATATTGAGTCGCTAATAAAAATGATTGAAGATCATTTTGGAAATGAAATGCAAAATGAATCTTCGGAAAGTGACCAAAAAGAAATAAATCAAAAGTTTAAAAGAAAAGTTTTATTCTGGCTGCCCGACGAAAACTCGGTTGCACTGGGATAAAACCCAAAAGGTTTTTCCATGAATAAAGAAATAATTATAAATTCTTCAACATCGCAAAACAGAGTTGCTATAACTGAAGATAGCAACCTCGTAGATTTTTTTGTCGATCATCCCGAAAAGCAAAGAATGGTTGGCGATGTTTACATTGGCCGGGTTGCCCGAGTACTACCCGGAATACGTGCAGCTTTTATTGATATTGGAATGAAGCATGATGCCTTCCTTCATTTTAGCGATATTGGAGATAGAACAGAAGCTCTTCAGGGAATTTTTGACGATGACGACGGGGACGATGATGATGATAGCAAAGAGCCCGTTGCAAAGGATAAACAAAAACCGGGGGACGATCAAAGTCCTACTTCAACATTAGAATTGAAAAAGCCGGTTGTAAAAGAACCGGTTGAACAAAGAGAAAGACAAATTCCCCGCTTAAAAAAAGGGGAAGAAATTCTTATACAGATTATTAAAGAACCGGTAAAAGATAAGGGAGTTCGAGTTACTTCCTCTATTTCTATTCCCGGTAGATTTTGCGTTTTACTTCCTATGGATAATAAAATAGGTGTATCTAAAAAGATTGCAGATTTTAGAGAGAGAAAAAGATTACGCAGAATTGCTCGCGGAATATTGCCAAAAGAATGCGGTCTAATAATTAGAACCGCAGCAAAAGATCAAAGTGAAGAATCTCTTGCCGGAGATTTAAAGTATCTTGTAAAAATTTGGCAGGATCTTCAAGCGGATGCTAAAAAAGAAGATCCCCCAGCACTTCTTTATAAAGATTTAAGCACTACCATCTCTGTAATAAGAGATATGTTCACCCCCGATGTTACAAAGGTTTTTGTTAATTCAAAAAAACTTTTCAAGGAAATAAAAAATTATCTTCAGTTTATTCAGCCTGCATTGTTGGACAGAATTGAACTATACAAAGGGGAACAGCCCATTTTCGAAGCTTTTAGAATTGAAGAGCAGATAAAAATATTAATGGGAAGAAAAGTTTCGTTGCCTGCTGGCGGTCATATTGTTATTGATCATACCGAAGCAATGGTTGTTATTGATGTTAACAGCGGCCGTTATGCTGCTAAAAAAGAGCAGGAACAAAATTCACTTAAAACAGATTTGGAAGCTGCGCGTGAAATTGCTCGTCAATTACGCTTACGCGATATTGGCGGATTGATAGTTGTGGATTTTATAGATCTTGAAGATGAAAAGAACCGCAAAAAGATTTACGATGAACTGAAAAAAGAGTTTAGAAAAGACCGGGCAAAAACAGCGTTGCTTGCAATGACAGAATTTGGTTTAATGCAAATTACCCGCGAAAGAATTCGCGAAAACATTATGCAGTCCATGAACGAAGTTTGTCCGTTCTGTTTAGGTACCGGTTTATTAATTAAAAAATCGAACCTGATTCACGAAATTGAGCATTGGCTAAAGAGAAACCGTTTAGAAGGAAAGTATAAATCTCTTACATTAAGAGTGCATCCTACTCTTGGTGAAAAGCTAAAGCTTGGTTTTATCTCTACATTAACAAAAATTCAGCTAAAATATTTTATCAAAATAAAGCTGGTTGAAGATGAGAGAGTTAGTCCTCAAAAATTTCATTTTATGATTACCGGAACAGATGAAGAAATTGGCGAGCCTTTGAGTTAAAACACAATAGCTAGAATTAACAATATTTTTTTATAATTTTCATAAGACAAAAACATATTCAACGGATACTAATAATGAAATTTTTTATTGATACTGCAAATATTGCACAAATTAAAGAAGCCGCTTCCTACGGTTTGCTAGATGGAGTTACTACAAATCCTTCTCTTGTTGCAAAAGAGGGGACCAATTTTATAGAACTTCTTAATGAAATTGTTAAAATTGTTGACGGGCCAATTAGTGCCGAAGTAATTGCTACAGATTGCGAAGGTATTTTAAAAGAAGCCGAAGAACTTGTTAAGATTCACAAAAATATTGTTATTAAAGTCCCTTTAATTAAAGAGGGAATAAAAGCGGTAAAAATTCTTAGCTCAAAAGGAATAAAAACAAATGTAACATTATGTTTTTCTCCTATGCAGGCCTTGCTTGCAGCTAAAGCCGGTGCAACTTACATCAGTCCTTTTGTTGGCCGTTTAGACGACATTAGCACTAATGGAATGGATTTGATAAAACAGATTGTTACGATATATAAAAATTATGGTTATACAACTCAAGTGCTTGTAGCAAGCGTTCGCCATCCGCTTCATATTGTAGAAGCAGCAATGATGGGTGCCGATGTTTGCACAATTCCATTTGATGTAATTGAAAGATTATTTAAACATCCTCTAACAGATTTGGGTTTAGAGAAATTCTTAAGTGACTGGAATAAAACTAATAAGTGATTAAAATGAAAAAAACTACCTTTAACTCAATTCACGAAAAGCTTGGCGCAAAGATGGTGGATTTTGCTGGCTATAAAATGCCAATTCACTACTCTTCAATTATTGCAGAACACAAAGCCGTTAGAACCGGCATTGGCGTTTTTGATGTATCCCATATGGGAGAAGTTTTTATTCGAGGTGAAAAAGCCTTAGATTTTGTACAGAATATTACAGTTAACGATGCATCTATTTTAACAGATGGAAGAGTTCAGTATTCGGCAATGTGCTATCCCGATGGTGGAATTGTTGATGATCTTTTGGTTTACCGTATAAGCGACAAAGAATTTATGCTTGTGGTTAATGCTTCCAATAAAGAAAAAGATGTTGCATGGATGCACGAAAATAATAAGTTTGCAGTTACAATTGATGATGAAAGTGACGAATATTCATTGCTTGCGGTTCAAGGTCCAAATTCTAAAGAGGCTATTCAAAAAATTTGCGATAAACCTCTCGACCTTGAATACTATCATTTTTTCAAAGCAACTGTTGCCGGAATTCCAATGATTTTATCTAGAACCGGTTACACCGGAGAACTTGGATATGAATTGTATTTCAAGGGTAACGAAGCAGATGCAGAGAAATTATGGAATAGCTTGTTCGAAGCAGGCAAGGATTTAGATATTCAGCCGGTAGGTTTAGGCGCCCGCGATTCTTTGCGTTTAGAAATGGGCTTTTGCTTATACGGCAACGATATTGACCAAACTACAAATCCAATTGAAGCTGGATTAGGATGGATTACAAAACTTAAAAAGCCATCATTTATTGGTAAAGATGCTTTAGTAAAAGTTAAAGAAGAAGGACCAAAGAGAAAATTATGTGCAGTTATTTCGGACGAAAAAGCTTTTCCAAGACACGGTTACGAATTAACAGTTGATGGTAAAAAAATTGGTGTTGTTACAAGCGGCACCGTTAGTCCTATATTAGACAAAGCAATTGCAATGGCTTATGTAGATTCAGATTTTGTAAAAGAGGGAACTCAAATAAATTTCTCTATTAGAGGAAAAGAAGTTCCGGCTTTAATAACCAAACTACCTTTTGTGAAAAAATAAAATGAAAGTTAACGTACTATTCTCAAATTTGAATTTAGATGACCTCTATTTTACAGGCAAGACTACTGTTGTAATAGATGTTTTGCGGGCTACTACTGTAATAGTTAATGCATTACACAATGGTGCAAAAGAGGTCATTCCAGTTAGTACAGTAGATTTTGCAATGAAGGTTTCTGGCAATGCTTTTAGTGGTCAAACATTATTAGGCGGTGAACGTAATACTAAAAAAGTAGAGGGCTTTAATTTTGGAAACTCTCCTTTGGAGTATACTCCAGAAATTGTAAATGGTAAATCTATTATTCTTTATACTACTAACGGATCTAAATCCATTGTAAAAGCAAAGTTTTCCGAAAATTTATTTATTGCTTGTTTCAATAATTTGCCGGCAGTTGCTAAACATTTGGTATTGCTGAACAAGGATACCGAAATTGTATGCGCCGGTACGAACGGAAATTTTAATTTGGAAGATGCAGTATGTGCCGGTAAATTAATTTCCGAGATGCAGATTATTACAGACAAAATTGAAATAAACGATTCGGGAAAAGCCAGCATTGCTTTAACAAAAACATTTGGAAAGTCGTTACCAAAAATGCTTAAAGAAACGGAACATGGTAAAATTTTAACCGAAAACGGATTTGGTCCAGACATTAAGCAATGCGCTTTATATGGTAACATAGATCTAATTCCAGTTTTTATTTCCGGTTCTATAAAACGGGTAGAAATGATTAACGCAAACAATAATCAAAACGATTCCCATACATCTTAATGTCAAAGAAAGCAAAACCGAAAGAAAATCCGAGTAGCACGGTAGGAGAAAATTTTTTCGTAATCTCTCCCGAGAAGAAGACAAAGCTTCTCGGGATTTTTCTAATTGTTTTTGCTCTGCTTGTTTTTCTTAGCATCCTATCTTATTCAAGATTCGACGAATCCTCCTTCTCTTATAGTTTCTCCGATCAGTTTGGTGTTTTGGGCAACGACCAGAATATTAAAGAAGATGCTGCTTCCACTCATAACTGGCTTGGAATTTTGGGCGCTTACATTTCCCGCTTCTTCATTCGTTCTACAATTGGATACTTCTCACTAATATTCCCTGCAATAATGTTTATATGGGGATATTCAATTTTAAAGAAGGAAAGGAATTTCAAACTTGCCTTATATCTAACAAATTTCTTGATTGTGATTTCTCTTCTGGTATCGGCATTTTTTGGAGTTCTTCAGTTCACACCCGAAATTGCATTATTCCCCGATGTCTACGAATTATCTGGCAAGATAGGTTTCTTTCTTGGAAAAATATTAAGCCGGTTGCTTGGTGGATTGGGAAGCATTATTCTTCTTATAACTGGAATAGTTGCCACGTTGATAATTGCGTTTGATATTCAGTTTGGCTCTATACTTAACTTGTTTAAAAAACTTATTAACGAAGAAGAAGTTGTTGAAGAGGAGACGGAGAAAAAAGAAGTTCTTAACGATGATGAAAATTTGGAAAAGATTAAGAATTTACGCACCGAAAGCAAACTAAAAAAATTGTTCGGCGCCAAAGAGGAAACTATTGAAGCAGAAGCAAAACCAATTGCCGAACCTGAAACAAAAATTACAATCATTAAAAAAGATCAATCCGAAAAATCCACAGACTCATTACCGGATAAACCACTTGAGCTAAAGAAAAAGGCTGAACCAAAGAGAGCTCAACCAGTGGATGAAGATGAAGAATTTCCTGCTATCGATAAAAAGATGGAAGCAGAATTGCCAAATCAGTGGGAAGAAGAAATTCCTTACGAATCTCCTAAGTTGGAATTCTTAATTGCATCGGAAGATGAAGAAATTAAAGTTCACGAAAGTGAATTAAAACGTAACGCTGAACTTCTTAAAGAAAAGCTTGCCCTATTTGATATTTTAATTGAAGATATAACCGTTACTCCCGGACCAGTAGTAACTCTTTACGAAATTGTTCCTGCACCCGGTGTAAAAATTAGCCGTATAGTTTCTCTCGAGCACGATATTGCTCTTGCACTTGCTGCACGAGGAATTCGTATTATAGCTCCAATTCCAGGTAAGAGTGCTATTGGTGTTGAAATACCTAACGCAAAAGCTACAATTGTTCGGGCTCGTTCTGTAATTGCTAAACTGAAAGAGGCAAAAGAGGAATTACCTTTAGCTCTTGGTAAAACTATTGCCGGGGATGTTTACATAACAGATTTAGCAAAGATGCCTCATATGCTTATTGCAGGATCAACAGGATCCGGTAAGAGCGTTGGCATCAATATGATTATAAACAGTTTAATTTACGCTAAGCATCCTTCCGATATTAAATTTGTAATTGTCGATCCAAAGAAAATAGAACTCTCTTTTTACAAGAGACTTAACAAACATTTCTTGGCTGTTTCTCCCGATCTTGAAGAAGAAATTATCACAAATCCATCTAATGCTCTCTTGATATTAAAATCTGTTGAGTACGAAATGGAAAAGAGGTACGATAAGCTTGCTAAAGCAGGTGTTCGCAATATTGTAGATTACAATAAAAAGATGAGTAACCCCAAAACAAGATTAAAAGATACCGACGAAATGAAGCATCACAAGATGCCTTATATAGTAGTTATTATTGACGAGTTAGCAGATTTGATGATTACAAGCGGAAAAGAAGTTGAAGAACCTATTGCACGTTTAGCGCAGTTGGCCCGCGCAGTTGGTATTCATTTAATTGTTGCAACTCAGCGTCCTTCGGTTAATGTTATTACTGGTGTTATTAAGGCAAACTTTAGTGCCAGAATTGCTTACCAGGTTGCAACTAAAATAGATTCAAGAACAATTTTAGATATGAATGGCGCCGAGCAATTATTGGGAATGGGAGACATGTTGTTCCTTCCAGGAGGAATGCCAAAGCCGGTCCGCATTCAGAATGCATTTATTTCTACAGATGAAGTTGAAAAAATTACCAATTTCATATATTTGCAAAAGGGTTATTCAAAACGTTATTTCCTTCCATCGTTATACGATAAGAAAAAGGAGGGAAGCGGTGACTTTTTGAACGATCTGGATCCGATGTTTGAAGAAGCTGCAAGAGTTATTGTGCGTCATCAGCAAGGCTCTGTTTCGTTGCTTCAAAGAAGATTAAAACTGGGTTATTCCCGTGCCGCAAGAATAATAGATCAGCTTGAACAGGCTGGTATTGTTGGCTCTTCCGAAGGAAGCAAAGCACGCGAAGTTATTGTAGACAGCGAAGAACAATTAGAAACTATTTTAAGATCATTATAAATGAAACTGAACTGCATCTTAATATTATTTTTGGCCTTTAGTGTAACTGAGGGGCAATCTCCTAAAGAAATTTTAAAAAGGATTCAGAATAAGTTTACTTCAATAAATAATTTTAGTGCCGGGTTTAATCAAACAATTTTTACCGGCGGCACTGCAAATGGTATAAAATCATCCGGTAAGTTTCTTTATAAAAAGAAAAATAAATTTATTGTAGACCTAAAGAAGCAAAGCATTTATTCCGACGGCGAAACCGTTTGGAATATTGATGCAAAGTTTAACCGAGTTGTTGTTAGTTCATTACGAGACGATCCTACAACATTTTCTTTAGAAAAATTTGTATTCGATTATCCCCCTTTATGCAGGGCAAAAATTATTAAGGATGAAACTACAAAACCGGGTGAGTATTTGCTGGAACTTACTCCAAAGGATAACGACTTGCAATTCAAATCAATCAAAATTTGGTCTTCACCCGAAAGCTTTATTTCTAAAATGGAGCTTATAGACATTGCCGATATGAAATACATTTTTGAATTTACCGATCTAGTTTTTAACCAAGACTTAGCCGATAATAAATTTATATTTTACCCACCCAAAGGAATGCAGGTAATTGACATCAGATAATGCTAAAAAAAGTCCGGTTGCCAAGTTCGCGGGGTTCGCATTTACCGTAATAATTACGGTAGTCTTTTTTATTCTGGCTTTTACAAATGTAGATTTTTCGAAAGTGTGGGGATTAATTTCGCAATCTTCTTGGCAGTTTATTTTTCTTTATATCCTAATATTTATGTTCTCTCACTTTGCCAGAGCAATAAGGTGGAAATATATTCTTCATAGTGTAAAAGAAAATACTTCCACTCTCAATCTTATGAGTGCCGTAATGGTAAGCTATGCAATAAGCAATATAATTCCCCGGCTTGGAGAATTATACCGAGCTCTGTTTCTTGGTAAATGGGAAAATATTTCGCGCCCTACAGTTTTTGGTACTATAGTAGTTGAAAGAATAATAGACCTAATTACTTTTGCAATTGCCGCATTGGTAAGTGTCCTTATCTATAATGGCAATTTATACCAGGATGTTGCCTGGTTAAGAACATCTCTTATAATTGGAATTCCTTTAATTCTTGCTCTTTCCCTAATCTTAATAATCCTTGTTCGCAACAAGAACAATATTTCGAGCTTACTAATTAATTTTATTGGAAGATTTAGCAAAACCTTTGCTTCAAAAGTTGATAGCTTTTTGCATACTCTTATTGAAGGATTTGCAACAATTAAAAGTACACGAATAATCTTTAGAATTATTGTTTGGACAGTTCTGGTTTTTGCTGCCTATGTTATAAACACAATGGTAGGTTTTTACCTTTTTGATATGCATTTAAAAGAAGGCATAACTTTTGGAACCGCATGGATAGTATTGTCAATTTCTTCATTCGGTGTTTTAATTCCAACCCCAGGCGGCTTAGGCTCGTACCATGCAATAACAATTGCTGCTTTAACTCAACTGTACGGATTTAGCTTTGAAGTTAGCGCAGCATTCGCAATTCTTACTCATTTTATTTCTTATTTCGGATTTATTTTATCCGGGATTATTTTTCTTTTAGTGGTAAATAGAAAAAGAGCTAAAGAAGGTCTGCCAAGAGAAACACTTTTATCTGTATTTAAAAATAGATTGGAACAATGATTAAAAAAATATTTTTTGCAATCGCTATCTTTTCGTCAAGCTTATTTGCTCAATGGGACGTTTCTGTTTCGATGGGATTGGATTTCAAATCTTCTCCATCTTACCGAGATTATATAAACAGTAATTTTGCTCTTCCCAACAGTAAAATATCCACATTTAAAAGCTCTGTCTCTTTTACTGGTGAAGTAGATTATAAGCTTTTGCCTAATCTTGCATTGGGAGTTGAATATAATCAGCAAATAGATTCCTATAACTCATCCAACAATTACGAACTTTCATATTCTATTCATAGACCCTCTTTGTTATGCTATTATGTTTTACCGGGTAACGGATTTCAGCTGAAGTTCGGAGGTGGAGTTGGATACAGAAGTTTAGCACTTTCCGAAAGGATTCAATACACTCAAGATTATACCGCCAGCGGTATTGGAATTGTTCTGAAAGCTATTGGGAATACCAAGTTGGCAAAGGACTTCTATGCGCTAATTGCGGTAGATCTTCGCTATGATTCTTTGGGAGATATTTCAAACAGTTCAGGCGCAATTTATAATAATGTTCTAAAAGAAAATTTAAGTTTAAGCTCGTTCTCTTTTGGAATTCATCTAGGGGTTACTTATTCATTTTAGGAGATTACTTTGAGTATTGTTGAAGCAATTATTTTAGGAATTGTTCAGGGGTTAACAGAATTTTTGCCAATTAGCAGCACCGGTCATTTAACACTTGCCGGTAAGTTTATGAATTTAATCTCGGAACAAAATCCGGAAAGATGGACTTCTTTTATTGCGGTTATTCAGCTTGGAACATTGCTGGCTGTTTTGGTCTATTTCTACAAAGACTTGTATCATATTCTTCGAGAGTTTTTACAATGCAATTGGTTTAACAAAACAAAGTTCTCCGAACAAACAGTTAATTCTAAGATGGGATGGTATTTGGTAATTTCAACTATTCCTGTTGTGGTTATTGGTTTGGCATTTAAAGACATTATTGAAGGGGTGCTTACAAAAAATCTTTATGTTATTTCAATCAGTTTAATTGTACTTGCCATAATTCTTTGGTTTGCCGAAAGAACAGGCAAGTTTAATCGTCAAATGAAAGACATCAAATGGACCGATGCATTGTTAATTGGTCTAGCTCAAGCAATGGCTTTAATTCCCGGATCGAGTAGAAGCGGAACTACAATTACCACAGGTCTTTTCTTAGGACTTAACAGAGAAACAGCAGCAAGATTCTCTTTCCTGATGAGCATTCCGGCAGTTGCAGCCAGCGGACTTTTACAATTCTACCAGGCATTAAAATTTCTTGATAAGGATGGCTTAGCTGTTCTTATTATAGCAACTATTGTCTCGGGTATTGTGGGTTACATCTCTATAGATTTGTTAATTAAATTCTTGAAAAAAAAATCAACAATGGTTTTTATTGTTTACAGGATAGGTATTGGTGTAATTATAATTACTCTTCTGCTTTCCGGAATTATTAAACCATAGGAGAATAATAAAATGAAAAAATACTTTTTACTTATTGTCATTTCGGCTTTGTTAATCTCTTGTCAAAAAAACTACGAAATAATAAGCATCGAAAATGAAATTAAAAATGGTGCAAAACTCGAAGAAATTGTTAGAGCCGGAAACGCTCAATTTGTTGCTGTTCTAAATACTAATTTTGGCAAAATAGAATTTGAAATGTTTCCTGTTGAAGCCCCTAAAGCCGTTACAAATTTTATAGGACTAACTCTTCAAGGTTACTATAACGGTTTAACTTTTCATAGAGTTGTAAAAAACTTTATGATTCAAGGGGGAGATTCCACCGGAACCGGAATGGGAGGCAGAAGTTATTTTGGAAGAGAATTTGAAGATGAGTTTTCGGATAAGCTAAGCCATAACGAACCGGGAATTGTTTCTTTGGCAAACAGCGGTCCCGATTCAAACACAAGTCAGTTTTTCATTATTACCGTACCAACACTTTTCTTGGACCGTAAGCATACCATATTCGGAAAAGTTATTAGCGGTATGGATGTTGTTTACGAAATTGGAAAATTGAATACAGACAGAATGGAAAAACCATTGCAAAAAGTAATTATGGAAAGTGTATCTGTAGAAAAAAGAGTTTTTAAATAATTTATGGCAAAAAAAACTATTCCCTCAATAAGCGAGCTATCTAAGTATTTGCAAAAAGATAAATTGCTTCCTCTATATTTCCTTTGCGGAGAGGATGCTTTTACAATAGATTTAGCTGTAGCGGCTATCGAAAAAAATATTTCGGATTTGATACTTTCGGATTTTGATAGGGAATCTTTTAACGCGGACAAAAATATTACCTTTGCTCAGGTAAACGATTTAGCTCTTTCATTTCCGTTTGGCGGAGGAAAAAAACTAATAATTCTTAAAAATTTTGAAAAGCTCGCGGATAAAAAAGATTTGGCCAGTTATGCAGTTAATCCTCCGGAATTTACAACATTAGTAATTACTAATGCAGGTAAAATAGCCGATGCTGGCAAAGAGCCTTACTCAATTCTTGTTGATAAAAATTACATGTTTGAGGCGCGTCCTTTAACCGGAGACGATTTGGTTGAATGGCTGATTAAAGAAGCAAAAAAGAAAAAGGTAATTCTTAACAACCAGCAATCCCGCCTTATAATTGAAATTGTTGGTGAAGACAAAATCCTATTAGAGCATCAGCTAAACAAGCTTGCCGATTTCTTAAATGGCAAAACAGAGCTTTCGGAAGAGGATATAAAAAAAATAACTTCCCCAACAAAAGAATTTTCTATTTTTGACTTGCTTGATTCTTTAGGTAAGGGAGATAAAAGCAAAACATTATTGGTTGGTCTAAATTTATTAAAATCTGGTGCCGAATTAATTTACATAATTAATATGCTAGCTAAATTTATGACCACTATTGCTACCATTCACGATCTTACAAGGCAGCGAATTAACGATAATGACGGGTGTAAGGCAATTGGCGTTAGTTATTACTATTACCTTAATTGCAAAAAAGCTAAGTATTTTCTAAATGATGATAGGCTGGCAAATGCCGCAAAAGCCTTGCTAAATGCAGATATCTCTGTAAAATCAACTTCGGCTTCTTCCGAAACAATTTTGGAAGTACTGATTGTTGAATTACTAGAACAAGTTGCCAGTGACCCATTTAATAAGGCCGTTTAATATTTGCATTTATTTTCATATATGGGTAAAATTGTTCAAAAAAAATTGAAACTTTCTTAACGAAACGTGAGTTAAAAACCAGTTGAATAGGCAATTATCAGATCTGACAGATGAAGAAGTAATTAAGGAATTCCAAGACAACAATACAATGGAAGCCTATGAGATTTTGGTAAAGCGTTACAAAGATCCTTTAATGAACTTTGTATACCGCTTTGTTGGAGATAGGGATTCATGCTCGGATATTGTTCAGGAAACGATGATTAAGTTTTATTTGAACAAAGATTCTTACCGTTCTTTCGCAAGATTTTCTACCTGGATTTACACAATTGCCGGAAACCTTGCCAAAAATGAATTGAAAAGAAGAAAGAGAAGATCATTTTTTTCCATCGGTAATTCCGAAGATGAAAAAACTCCTCAAATTGAAGATAAAATGTTTATCTCTCCGGAAAAGGCAACAGACGGAGAAATAAAAAATGAAATTATTCAAAAAGCTTTGCTAAAGGTAAAACCGGTTTACCGAGAGGTAGTGATTCTTCGAGATATTCAGGACCTCTCCTACGAAGAAATATCTGAAATAACCGGCTTGGCAATAGGTACGGTAAAATCAAGAATTAATAGAGGCCGTTTGCAATTACAAAAACTTCTCAAACATATTTATAAAGAGTAGCTTATGAACAAAATTTACAATGAAGAAAGCTCCAAATTGATTAACGATCTTAAAAATCTTCCCAAAGTAAACGCTCCGGATAATTTCGAATTCAATTTGATGACAAGAATTGAAAACAAAAATTATGGCCCTGTCATTGCCGATAAGCCAAAATTTAGTTTTGCTAAATTCTTAGCTCCATCTGCTGCTGTGGTTGCTGTAATAATTTTATTCTTTGTTTTCTATCCTCAAAATCAGCAGATTCAAAAACAGATTATAAGCCAAACTCAAAATTTAGATACTCCCTCCATTGCAAGTAATTCCCAAAAAATTTCTAATAGAATTGTTAATGGAAACGAAAAAAGAAACTCTTTGCAAAACTATAGTGCTCAGCAAAATAATTTATCTGCCCCCTCTTCAAAGCAAAATCTAATTAACTCTAATAGGTCTGTTGCCGTAGACGATTATATCTCTGGAAATAAATCTAATAATAGTATTATGCAGAATGGAAATATTGTAAATGACGGGCAGCAAGCATTACAGAACCCAATGTTTATAGAAAAGCCTCTTGATAAAAAGACAATAGAAAGAATTAGAGCTGTGAACGATTCTCTTAAAATGGCGCAGGCAAAAGCTGATTCGTTGAAAAAAACTAGAAAATAGGGTAAAATAGCTGTTTTTTACATTTGGAATTTAGGTCACGCATAATTAAATTTACACACAAAATTTTTAGGAATAGGTTAAATAAAATGAAAAATGGAATACATCCTTCTTACAAGAAATGTGAAGTTACTTGTGTTTGCGGAAATGCATTTGTAACACGCTCGACTTTAAGCTCAATCAAATTAGAAATTTGCTCTAATTGCCATCCTTTCTTTACTGGAAAACAAAAGATGTTGGATTCTACCGGTCGTGTAGAAAGATTCAAGAAAAAATATGGTTTAAAGGAAGCTTAAGTTTTTCTTCTCTATGTTTACAGGGCTGTTTATCAGCCCTTTTGCTTTTTAAATAACCTTCCTAAAAACAAGTACCTTTAACTATTGATTGGTGTGGAAATGGAACAAGAAAATGATAATGTTGAAATGAATCTTTATCAAGGGTTGCGCGGTTTAGCAGTTAAAATCCTTAATAGAGTAGATAGAACCGATGCTTATCTAGATAAACTTTTAGAAATAGAAATTAAAAATTCACTTCTTTCAGGACCTGATAAATCACTTCTCTTCGAAATTGTGCATGGTGTTACAAGATGGCAGGGAAGAATTGATTGGGTGCTTACCGGATTTTACAAAGGACAATTCTCAAAGGCTATTCCTAATATTAAAAATGCTCTTCGAGTTGCTTTATATCAAATTTTATTTTTAGATAAAGTGCCCGACTATGCAGCAGTTAACGAAGCAGTTGAATTTGTAAAAAAAATTCAAGGGCAAGCAGCAGCAGATTTAACCAATGCTATTTTAAGAAATATAATCAGAAATAAAGAAGCTATTCGTTACCCAAATCCCGATGAAGATATAATAAATTATCTTAGTGTTTATTATTCTCATCCTACATGGCTGGTTAAACGTTGGGTAAATAGATATGGTAAGGATGACACAGAAAAATTACTGATTGCCAATAATAACAAACCATCTCTTTCAATAAGGGTTAATAATATTGTTTCCAAATTAGAGGAAGTGAAGTCACTTCTTAATAAGGTCGAATTAAGATATACATCAAGCAAATTTGTCCCCGAATTCATTAGAATGAATGTTCTATCTAACATTACAGATTGGGAGTATTTTCAAAAAGGATATTTTTCTGTTCAGGATGAAAGTACAGGCTTTCCGGTAAAACTTTTGGACGCAAGACCAGGAATGAGAGTATTGGATTTGTGCGCCGCTCCCGGCGGTAAAACTGCATTCATTGCAGACACTATGAATAACGAAGGGGAAATTATTGCTCTCGACAGATTTGAAAGTCGATTAAAAATTTTGGAAAAAAATCTTACCCGTTTAAAAGTAACCTGTGTAAAATCCATTGTAGTTGATGCAAATGAATTTGAAGATGAGTTGGGATTTGACCGAGTTTTAGTGGACGCTCCCTGTTCAGGATTGGGTACCTTGACAAAAAAACCTGATCTTAAATGGAAAAGGGATTTGGGAGATATTCGAAAAATTGTTAATATACAATACGAATTGTTGAAAAAAGGGGCCTCGCTGCTAAAGCCTGAGGGTATTATTGTTTATAGTACATGCACTATAGAGCCCGAAGAAAATTTTGAAATAGTAACAAAATTTTTAACCGAGAATCCCAATTTTCAATTAGTTGATGTGAAAGGAGAATTTCCTAAAGAAGTTGTTGACGGAAACGGCTGTATTCAAACATTACCTCATATTCATGGTTTGGACGGTTCCTTTTCTGCAAAAATTAAGAGAATAATCTAAAGAATAAATATGTCCTCTGAATTATTAGTCAAATTTGCAGGTGAGCTTAAGGCGACAAGAGAATCTAAAAATATTCCTCTTCAGCAGATAGCGTTTAAAACTAAAATTGATATTAAATTTTTACAGGCTATCGAAGATGCTAAATTTGACGTCCTTCCCGAAATTTACGTTCGGGCGTTTATAAAGGAATATGCCTCGAGTGTGGAATTAAATCCTAAAGAGACAATTGCAAAGTACGATTTAGCCAAGAGTGGAGCTACAGAATCTGTAGCAGTTAATAAACCTAATATTGAAGTTGCAAAAACTGTAGAGCCGATTCAAAATGAAATGATTGCAAAAGAGGAATTCCATTCGGCTCCAATTACAAAGGAATTTACCTCTCCCGAAATAAGTCAACCTGTAAAAGAGTTGAATAACCAAAATGCTTTTTCATCCAAGATTAATATTATTGTTGGTTCTTTTATCTTAGTTGTTGCGGTTGTTATCAGCTACTTTGCATTTTTTTACGAAGGCACAAAAAGTATTGAAACAAACAACAACTATTCAGAAGAGCAGCAAGAACCAAGATACGAAGAGCCAAAAGCAATTGATACAACTTCTCAAAGTAATGTTACTCCAATTGTTATGGATGATAGCTTAAAGCTAGCAATAGAAAATAGCGAAAGAGTATGGATAAAAGTTTTATCCGACGGCAAGAATATTCATCAAAATTCCGTTGAAAAAAACAGCAAGCTCTTATTTAAAGCAGAAAAAATGTTTAGCGTTAGCATTGGCAATGCTGGTGTAGTAAAAATGTTTTTTAACAATAAACCGGTACCTAACGTTGGAAAATTTGGGGAAATAAGAAACATAGTTCTTTCGGCAGATACAATACGCTATTATACGGTTAAGCGAAATGAATCAAAGTCCCCAGCAAATAATTGAATCTCTTAAAGAGCAAATTAAAGAGCACGATTATAAATATTTTGTTCTTGCTCAACCCTCTATAAGCGATTTTGAATATGACCAGCTTCTAATTAAGCTAATAGATTTAGAAAAAAAATTCCCTCAGTTTATTACACCAGATTCACCTACTCAAAGAATCGGCTCCGATATTTCAAATGAGTTCAAGTCCATTACACATAAAACTCCAATGCTTAGCCTAGCAAATACCTATAGCGAAGAGGAGTTAATAGATTTTGACAGACGTGTAAAAGAAGGTTTACCCACCGGTGAAAAAATTGAGTATGTATGTGAATTAAAGATTGATGGAGTTTCGGTTAGCATTCAATATCGTAACGGAGTATTGTGGGGTGCTGCTACAAGAGGCGATGGTACAAGCGGGGAAGAAATTACAAATAATGTTAAGACAATTAAATCTGTGCCTCTATCTGTTAAGCTGCCAACAAAAAATCTTACCGAATTTGAAGTTAGAGGTGAGATTTACATGGAAACCGAAGCTTTTAATAAGTGGAACGAAGAAAGAGAATTGGCCGGGGAAAAAGTATTCGCAAATCCTAGAAACACCACCGCCGGATCTATAAAATTGATTGATTCCAAAATTGTAGCTCAAAGGCCGTTGAAAATTTTCACTTATTATTTACTATCAGATACAATTCAATCCGGCTCTCAATTCGAAAATTTATCTTTATTAAAAGAGCTGGGCTTTAGGGTTAATCCTAATTATAAACTGTGCGAAGATATTAATGAGGTTATAGGTTTTTGCCGAACGTGGGAAGTTGAAAGGGAAAAACTACCATACGAAATTGATGGCGTTGTAATAAAAGTTAATTATGCAAAGCATCAAAAAATTCTTGGAAGCATTGCTAAATCTCCACGATGGGCGGTAGCATTTAAATTCAAGGCTAAGCAGGTAAGTACAAAGTTGTTTGCAATAACATGGCAAGTAGGAAGAACCGGAGCGCTGACACCAGTAGCTGAATTAGAACCGGTGTTGCTTGCTGGCTCTACAATATCCCGGGCAACTCTTCATAACATAGACGAAATAAAAAGAAAAGATATTCGAGTTGGCGATACTGTAGTAATTGAAAAGGGGGGGGATGTAATTCCAAAAGTTGTTTCAGTTGATATTAATTCCCGTTCAGCTAATTCACCCGAAATTACACTTCCGTCAAATTGCCCTGTGTGCGGTTCTTTATTGTTTAAGCCGCAAGAAGAGGTTGCTGTTTATTGCGATAACAATAATTGTCCGGCTCAGGTTAAGGGAAGAATTCTTCACTTTGCCTCGCGAAATGCCATGGACATAACGGGACTGGGAGAACAACTGGTTAATTTGTTTGTAGATTCTTCTCTATTAAACAATTACTCCGAAATATATTTATTAAAAGATAAGAGACAAGAGCTAATTGCAATTGAAAGGCTTGGGGAAAAAAGTGTAGATAATTTATTAGCCTCTATCGAAGAGAGCAAAAAGCGTCCATTCGATAAAGTATTGTTTGCTCTTGGAATTAGATATGTTGGCTCGGGCGCTGCTAAAAAGCTAGCCGAGCATTTTTTGAATATTGAAAATATCATTAAAGCAACTTCTGAAGAAATTGAAGCTGTTCACGAAATTGGGCCAAGCATTAGCCAAAGCATCATTAGGTTTTTTAGTGATGGAATAAATAAGTCCATTATAATTAATTTGCAAAAGGCTGGATTGACATTCCAAATGGAGCTTAAGGCTAAAGCATCCAACAAACTTAAGGGCAAAAGTTTTGTTTTAACCGGAACATTAGCAACAATGTCGCGTGAAGAGGCAAAAGAAAAAATACAATCTAATGGAGGTAATGTTGTATCTTCTGTTAGTAAAAAGACAAATTTTGTTATAGGCGGAGAAAAAGCAGGCTCGAAACTGGACCAAGCATTAAAACTTGGTATAGAAGTATTAACCGAGGATCAGTTCTTAGACTTAATCAAATAAAATGTTCGCAGAACTTAAAAAGAAAATAGCACACTATATAATTAAAGCAAAGTATGTTAAAAAAACAGAAATGCCCTTAAATTTTAACAAAGCAATTACCAATTCCAATACTTTCTTTGTAATTCTGCCATTCGAAGAGAAAGATTTTTATAGCTCGTTTGATATTCTTAAATATTTATTAATTCATAAAAAAGAAGTTACTCTTTTTATCCCCGATTTCAGATACAGCACGCTACGCGATAAAGAAAAATTCAGATCAATCTCTTTTCATATAAAACAAATAACAATTTTGAATTTACCAAATAGCAATTTACAAACCAGACTAAAATCTAATGTTTTTGATATTGTATTAGACTTAAATCGAAACGAAAATACTTTTTTTAGCGCAGTGGCAAATCATGTTAACTCGAAGATTAGAGTAGGTTTCAAAAAGCCTAATTCTGACCTTTATTATAATATGATAATTGATAGGCCGGAACATGAGCCGGAAGGAGCCTATTTTGGCTTACTTAGCTATTTAAAGATGTTTTAGTAAATAATTGGGTTTATTTAGCTTAATTTGTACATTAGTATAGTCAAAATAATAGAATCGAAATATGAGCGAAAATTTTAATTATGAAATAAAAAGATCAGGCGATATTACCATTTTCAGATTAAATGAAAAACGCTTTGATGCTGCAATTGCCGGATTTGTAAAAGGTGAGTTTACAATTCTTCTTCATACAGAAGATGTGCGAAAATTAATAATAGATTTATCCGAGGTTGATTATTGCGACAGCAGCGGATTAAGTGCTATTCTCCTAGCTTTTAGAATACTACAGTCTAATGAAGGTTTTATTAGATTGGCTTCTCCTACCAAAAATGTGAAGACATTAATAGAAATTTCGCAGCTTGATAGGGTGTTGACAATTTTTAATACGGTTAATGAAGCAGTAAAGGATTTAGAAGCTCTTTAATTATTCATGATAACTATTTAGGTAGCCTCATGAACAAATCAATTTAGCAATTCTTAAGTAACTGTTATTGTAAATAATTGTTATAAAAAACTTTTGCTCTTATATGATCGATAAAAAAATACTACAAAGAATTAAGCTGGTTGTTTTTGATTTGGATGGCACTCTTGTAGACGATGACAATCAAATTGGAAAAGAGACTTTATACCTCATTAATGAATTAACAAAGTTAGGGGTCAAATTTTCTATTGCCACTGGAAGGTTACTTAGTGCTGTAACAGATCATGCAGATAATCTAAATATTACCCTTCCATTAATTACTCTAGACGGCACTTTAATTAAAAGAACTCCGGATGGTAAAAGTATTTTTCAAGCATACTTACCCGCAAAATATGTTAAAAGAGCACTTAAACTTGCAGATAAGTATTTATTGCAAGTTGCGCTTTGCCACGATAGGGCTATTTACTATACCGAAGAAAATTCATTGTTCCCTCAGATAATGGATAAATTTGGCGCTAAATACCAAAAAGTTGACGACTACAAATTGTATCTGGATGAAACTCTGGAAGTAGTTATGGCTGGAGATTATCAGACGAATGTAAAATATGTTGCAAATAAAATGGCCTTCCCTTATACCTTCGGTGTAAAATCTTCCTATTATAAATCGCAAAGCCAAGGAGGAACCTACTATTTGGAAATAAGAAAAATGGGATGTTCAAAAGGGGATGGCTTAAAAAAATTACTTCGTTTTACAAACATAAATATTAAGGATACTGCCGTTGTGGGGGATTGGTATAACGATAAATCTCTATTCGAAAATGATGCTTTAAAAATTGCTATGGGAAACGCTGTTCCTGAGTTAAAAAAAATGGCCGATTTGGTTCTTAATAAAACCAACAACGAAGATGGGGTTGCCGATTTTTTAGGGATGCTGTTTAATGCAAAAAAGTGATTATTCAAAAATAAAATCCAACCTAAGAAAAAGCAGAAGAATTAAGCTCTTGATAATACTGGCTACAGTTTTTTTAATAGCTACAATGTTTCCCACTGGAGAATCAATTGAATCGGAAGTAACCGTGGGAACAGTTTGGATACATGATGATTTGATTGCTTCTACTACATTCGAAATTCTAAAAGACAAGCAAACATACGAGCTCGAAAAAAACTCCGTTTTAAACAAAGTACTTCCTGTATTCGTAAAAAATAGTGTTAAAGACAACCTCTTAATAGATTCATTATTGCTTTACAATACAAAATTACTAGCCTTTTTAAATAAGCAGAGCAAAACTTTTGAGCTGCCAAATTTTTTAAGCAAACAATCTTTTAATACTTTTATAAAACTAAGCGAAGATCAATCCGAATTTGCCGGATTGAACAGAATAAATCTCAATTCATTATTCTCTTTAACAAGAGAGATAATTGAAAATATTTTACTGAAGGGTTATTTAAGCGTAGCGTATAATGAAATCAACAAAGATAGCATTGCCATTCGCGAGGGAAAGTTTGAGAAGGCATTTAACAAAAAAGAATTTTACGATCATAATTCTGTAAACGAGTATATAAATACAACAGTCCGAAAATTTGTTGGAAACAATTCTCAAGTTAGTGAAGCGGTTGACGAGTATCTAAATCATTTCACAAAGCCGAATCTATTTTACAGCGCCGAACTCACCAGCACAGTTAAAGAAAATGTTCAAAATAAAGTTACACGCAATATTGGAATTGTTAACGAGAATGAAAGGATAATTGCTAAACACGATAGAATTACGCTCGATAAAAAACAAAAAATAGATTCATATAAAGTTGCCAAAGGGGAAGATAAAAACCTTTTAACAAAAGCTACTCAGTATGTTGGTAAATCGCTGCATATTCTAATTTTGCTATTGCCACTGCTCATATACATTTACCTTTTTAGGAAGAAAATATATTACGATAATCTAAAAGCTGTATTACTGGCCTCACTGTTTTTGTTGGTAAGTTTTATTACTTACTTAATAACCGGAATCAGTATTTCAAGTCCAATAGAGTTTTTAATTTTTGTTCCGGTTGTTTCAATGCTTCTTACCATTATTTTCGATTCCCGTTTAGGGTTTTACAGTACAGTTACAATGAGTTTAATTGTTGGTGCATTGCGTGGAAACGATTATGCAATAACGGTAATGAATATTATTGCCGGGGCCTTGGCTGCTTATACTGTAAGGGATATTAGGAACCGTACTCAAATCTTTCGTTCGTTCATGTACATACTGGTTGGCTACATTTTAAGCATTATCGCCTTTGGTTTGGAAAGATTTGAAACAATTGATGAAATGGTATTAAGCTTTGCTTTTGCCGGATCGAACGCTTTAATTAGCCCAGTGCTTACATATGGATTAATAATCTTTGTTGAAAAAATATTCTTTATAACAACGGACTTAACGCTTCTGGAATTAACCGACATGAACAGGCCTTTGTTAAAAGAATTGGCTAAGAATGCACCGGGAACATTCAATCACTCTATCTCCATGGCTACTCTTGCGGAAACAACCGCCGAGTATATTGGAGCTAATGCTGTTATGGCAAAAGTTGGGGCACTGTATCATGATATTGGCAAAAAATATAATCCCGAAAGCTTTGTCGAAAATCAAATTGATGTTCGCAATATTCACGAAAATTTAGCTCCGGAAAAGAGTGTTGAAATTCTGCGCGATCACGTTAGATTTGGAATTGAGTTAGCCGAAAAGTATAAACTTCCTCATGAAATAATAGATTTTATTCCTATGCATCACGGAACAATGGTAATGGGTTACTTCTACGAAAAAGCAAAAGTAAAATATGGGGAATCTATTGTAAAAGATCTGGATTATAGATACTTAGGCCCAAAACCAAACACTAAAGAAACTGCAATTGTTATGCTGGCGGATGCATGCGAATCTACAATTCGCTCCTTAACAGATGCCGATTCTCAAAAAATTGAAAGGGTTATTAGCAACTTAATTAACAGTCGCATAGAAGATGGCCAGTTGGATGAGTCTCCGCTAACATTCAGCGATATAAGAAAAATTAAGGATTCATTTTTTAATATCCTCGTTGGGCATCATCACAAAAGAATTAAATATCCTGCACAAAAAAGACTTGATAACACAATTATTGATGAATAATTGATGGAACAGTTTATAAAAGAGTTTATCTCAATTCTTCGGTTCGAAAAAAACCTATCGGATAATACTGCCTCCTCATATCAAAACGATCTTAACAAATTTAGCTGCTTTATTTCATCTAGAAATATATCCGATCTAAATAATGTGACCTCGGTTGATATTGAAGAGTTCTTCAATGCTCAAAGAGATAATAATTTATCTACCGCTACATCTGCCAGATATATGACTTCAATAAAAAAATTCTTTCTTTTTTTAGAAGACAATCATTATATCCAAAAGAATCCAACTCTCACGCTCAGCAAAGTAAAAATATCCCGAAAGCTTCCTGAAGTATTATCCTTCGAAGAAGTCGAAAAAATTTTATCGGCACCTAATACAAACGAGTTGATTGGAATAAGGGACAAAGCAATTTTAGAAACATTTTATTCTTCCGGATTACGAGTATCTGAATTGACCAACCTAAAAATAAACGATCTCTTTTTTGATGATGAGGTTATAAGAGTATTAGGAAAAGGTTCTAAAGAAAGGATAATTCCATTGGGAAGCAGTGCTATAAATTGCATCAAGAAATATCTTCTAAATTCCCGTCCTATATTGGAAAAGAAAATGAAGAGCCAGAACTATCTCTTTTTGAATAAGAGAGGAACAAAGCTTAGCAGAATGTGGATATGGAAAATATTCGAAACGTATGCTAAAGCTGCAGATATTAAAAAAGAAATACATCCTCATATTTTTAGGCATTCTTTTGCAACTCATTTACTAGAAGGTGGAGCAGATTTGCGAGCTGTTCAAGAAATGCTGGGGCACTCCGATATTTCTACAACACAAATTTATACGCATGTGGATAGGAATTATATTAAGCAAGTACATAAAGATCATCATCCACGGGGTTAATGATGATCTTTAATAGAGTGAAAAATAATCTAATCATCATTTCCATTGTTCTATTACTAACATCAAGCTGTTTGTATAAGACAGAAGATTCAAATTCAAGTAAAGAAAAGTCCTATTCTATTTCTATTGGAAGCTTTTCTACTTATGAAAAAGCGTTGGAATTCAAATCTAATCTATCCGAAAGAGTAAGAAAATGGCTACGTGTAGAACTTGTTAGTAAAAAGAAACACAAACTTCTATATGGACGTTTTAGAACCAATTTTGAAGCAGGGGAAAATGCAATTACTCTTTTTAGAGAAAAGGAAATAAGTAAGTACGATATTACTTTTAACGGTCAAAAAGTGTTTGACGATTTTTGCAATGTGCTGTTTATAAGCCCCTACTTGTCTAAACCTTCGGTTTATAGTTACAACATAAAAAGTAAGCAAATTGAGGTTGTGTTTAACCGTACCAACAAAAAAGTGTTAGCACTTAACATGACAAAAGATGCGAGTAATGCATTTATTACAATTGCGGATCTTTATGGTAAGCAGGGGGGAATTCCATTTATAAAACAGGCCAGTCTCTATTTATTATATAGAAATTTAGATGAAAGCAGTGAATTAAAAAATTTTGGGAACGGTTTTCAGGCATATACCTATTGGGACACTCCAGATACCTTTAGAATAAATTTTACTTATCCGGATTCATTAAATCCCCGGATTGTAAATCAAAAGATATGTTCATACACAACCGGCGGTAAAGAAATTAGAACTACTGAGCGTTCTTTCGATTTACTTACCCAAGGTTTTCCGGTATTTCCAAAACCTAAGTTTAATTTACTTTCGCCGAATAATAAATATCAATTGCGGATTGTAGAAAAAAACGACAAAACCTTTATTTATATCTTAGATTTGCTATTAAGATCGGAGGAGCTTATTGTAAATTCAACTATGAAAATAAAAGATTTGCAATGGAATAACTTGGGAGATAATTTTTTTATCATATTTGAAGGCGATAAAGAAAAATTAAAGGATGGTTCATATATGGCAAAAAATGAGCTTTGGGTAGTTGATGCCTTTAATAAAAAGACTACTAAGGTGTTCAAAAATGCTATATATAATAATTTATTAGTACGTCAAAAGTTGTTATTTTTTGATGCAGTGATTAATAAAATAAATAAAATTATAATCTACGACTATAGCAAAGATTATATCTTCGACCAAATAGAAATGCCTGGAGGCGCTTCTCTAAACACATTATCGGGTAATTAATGAAAATATATTTCAGAGTTCTATCTTACATCAAGCCTTATAAAAAGCAATTATCTGCCTCTATTGTATTTACAATTTTGTATGCCGTTTTTAATGGATTGTCAGTTTACCTTTCAATTCCTCTTTTAGATACTTTATTTGCACAATATGGTGTTGAAGCACCAAAGAAAGCTGCAGAGCCTCAAATTTCAAATCCAATATTTAATTGGATCAACCAAATAATTGATGGAATTTCGAATTACTTTCATACGCTTCTGTTTGCAGGCACCACAAACGAAATATTAATAAAAGTATGTCTGATGGTCTTTTTTGCTTTCTTGCTTAAAAATATCTTCGGGTATTTGCAGTCCTACTTTTTAGCCTATGTAGAGCAGGGAATGATTCGCGACTTAAGAAACAGAGCTTATATTCATTTGCATAAACTGCCAATGAGCTATTTCAAAAATGAAAAGACCGGCAATTTAATATCCCGCCTTACAAATGATATTAATATGGTGCAGAATAGTGTCTCCGCAGTTTTTCTTAATATGATTAGAGAACCATTATCAATAATTGTTTTCTTAATAATTGCACTTTCAATAAGCTGGAAGCTTACTCTTTTTTCACTGCTTGTACTTCCTGTTTCAATTGGTGTTATCAGCTGGATTGGCTTATTAATTAGAAAGCAGACTCATATTCTTCAGGAAGGTATGGCCGAAATTACAACAACTTTACACGAAACAATTACCGGAGTAAAAATTGTAAAAGCATTCGGTATGGAAGATTACGAGAACAAGAAGTTTATTAAGCAAACAAATGTTTTCTACAAACTGATTATAAAAATCCAGAAAATTAGAAATGCCTCGCCGCATATTACCGAAGTGCTAAGCGTTGTTGTAGGTTCTACAATGATCTATTTTGGCGGGCAGCTGGTACTAATAGATAAATCTCTAAAGGCTGCGGAATTTCTTGGCTTTTTATTCTCAATATTCCAAATGATGCCTCCAATTAAAGAGCTTAGTTCGGTAAATAATAGAATTCAGGAATCCAGTGCGGCTGCCGAGCGAGTATTTGAAATATTAGATACAGTACCAAAAATTAAGAATATCGACAATCCGGTTTTAGTGAATGAATTTGAAAATTCAATAGAATATAAAAATGTTTCGTTCCACTACGATGATGATGATGAATTGATTTTAAGAAATATTAACATCAAGGTAGAAAAAGGAAAAGTGCTTGCAATTGTAGGAAGCAGCGGATCGGGAAAAACTACAATGGTAGATTTAATCCCTCGTTTTTACGATCCTACAGAAGGGCAAGTGCTGTTGGATGGAGTTGATATACGCCAAATTGGAATTGAAAATTTACGTAGGCTAATGGGAATAGTGACTCAAGAAACAATTTTATTTAATGAAGATGTACGAAGTAATATTTCGTATGGCATTACCGGCTGCAGCGAAGATAAAATAATAGCCGCTGCAAAAGCTGCAAATGCTCACAAGTTTATTACCGAGCTTCCAAACGGATATAATACCATAATTGGAGAAAAAGGAACAAAACTTTCGGGGGGGCAAAGGCAGCGCTTATCTATTGCAAGAGCTCTTCTAAAAAATCCTCCAATAATGATTTTTGATGAAGCAACCTCGGCTCTCGACAATGAATCGGAAGTTCTGGTTCAGGAAGCAATTGAAAGACTTATGGCCGAAAGGACTACCGTTGTTATTGCTCACCGTCTTAGCACAATTAGAAATGCAGATAGAATTATTGTTCTCGAAAAAGGTCGCATTGTTCAAGATGGCAAACATGATGAATTGCTTACACAGGAAGATGGAATTTATAAAAAACTGTATGAACTTCAGTTTAGAGAACAATGAAAATAAACACAGACAATACAATTGTAATTATCGATAGAATGATTCTTGGCTTTATTTTATTATTTGCTGCCACTCTCAATAACTCTATCTTCATAAATCAAATTGGTTACTTTGGCGCCTTGCTGCTTGTAGCTTTCAAGTATTTTAAAACAAAAGAAAATCCTTTCCAAAAAACGGGATTGGAATTACCCTTTGTTCTCTATTTAGCGTCACTTTTATTGTCGGCAATTTTCTCTTTAGATCCAGGGTTTGCTTTTACAGAATTGATAAAAACCTTACTGCTTATTCCTATTATTTATGTGGTAATAATAAGTGCTGGCAAAGAGCAAAATGAACAGCTAATTTTCAAAACATATCTTTATGCAGCATTGATAACTGTAATAGTTTACCTGTTCTTTTCATATCAGCACTTTCTAAATCATTTATACCGCTCAGAAGCAAAAGGACCATCTCCTTTTCAGTATGTTATGACCGCCGGCGGTTTAATGACTTTTACGTCGGTATTTTTCTTCTCTCTCCTTATTAATGAAAAAGTGAAACTACCTGTAAAGCTCTTCTATTTAATAGCCTTCGGATTGACCTCCATATCTGTTGTTGCCAGTTTTACAAGAGCAGCTTGGCTTGGATTGTTTGTTGGAATTATAGTGATCTTAATTGCAAAACGTAAATGGACACTCTTGGCTTCGGGCTTTATTCTTATTTTTCTTTTTCTCTCTCTTAATTCCAGCAAGAGCTTTGTAAATCATTATAAGCTAAAAAATAATTCCTTGATTCTTGTTCAAAGCATACAAACCCAAGGAAGAGCAAGCGGAATTGAGGTATTGGCAAGAGATACAGTTTTAATTGCGGATTATAATAAAGGTTTACTGGTTAGCACTAATGGAAAAGTTGTGCAAAACATCTCAGTCCCATCTCCGGCAACTCAAATATTTAATTGGTCCGATAACAGATATATCTGCTACACCTTCGATTCAAGAATGCTTCTGCTGGAAAAAGGTATTAATAATAACTTCACCATTGCAGATACTTTCTACTCTCCTGGCATGACGAAAGATTTAAAAGTAAGTAATGGCAAATTATTTATTGCAGATGAAGACAGCGGATTAACTGTTTACATAAATCCATTTAATATCAAGGAAACAATTAAAGACAAAAATCATATTGGTATAACAAATGTAAATCCATTAGCGAATTATTTTGTAGGCTACTATAATTCCCCCTTGCAATTAAAACTATTTTCTGCAAAGGATGGCTTTCCTTATAAAGTAATTGATTCGTTAAAAAACACAGTCCCTTTCATGCTAGTTTGGCCTTTTAAAGATATTGTGATTTTTCAAGGCAATGATGGATTGGAACAATACTCAATTACCGAAAATAGGTTTAAAAGTTTGCGTAAAGACAAAATTGCAGGAGTTGTTAAAGTAAAGTTCGCAGATTCCACAGCCTATGCATTAACCGCCGATGGGAAATTATATAATGCTAAGTATAATCCGATGAATGGATTTCAATTTAAGTTGCTAAAAAATCTTGCAATGCCAAGTTACGATTTTGGAATTGGTGACAGCAGCATATATGTGGCTTCATTTAAAAAAAATCGATTAGCCTCCATTATTGATCCTTACCACGAAACTAATTTTGAAAGATTGCAAATTTGGAATGTAGGATTAAAAATGTTTTTGGCTAATCCTTTGGTAGGGGTTGGCGATATAGATCTTAACGATTCTTTTAGATTGTACAAAGAAAAATATTATAAAAATATTCAAGGGCATATGCATAATAATGTTGTACACTGGCTTGCCACTTTAGGTATAATAGGATTAGCCACAATAGTGTTTATGTTCTTTGTAATATTCAAAATATCATTTAAGATATACAGCCAAGTTAAAAGCGAACCATTAATTTCTTCCTACTCGTTAGGCGTACTGGCTTCCTTGTTCGCTTTTATATTCTCCGGTTTAGGAGAGTATAATTTTGGAGATCAAGAGATTATTACGGTGATATGGTTTATATTAGGATTAAATTTTGCTTTCTATTATCAATATAAAAACAAAGAGAAGCATGTAGATGTTAATTAAAGATGAAATTAAAATATCTTCTATAACAATAGCAAAGAACGAGGCTTCTAATATAAAGAGATGCATAGAAAGCCTTTTGCCTTTTGTAGACGACATTGTAATTGTTGTTGATGATACTACGACTGATGACACATTAAAAATTGCTTCATCTTATAATAAAACTAATTGTCAGGTCATTAAATGGCAGGGATATGCCGAAACAAAGAGCGTTGCAATTTCTTTTTGCAAACACGACTGGATTCTTTGGATTGATGCAGATGAGGAAGTAACCCCGGAATTAGTTGATGAATTGAAGCAGTTCAAGCTATCTACTCCTAATTATTATTTATATGATGTTGCCCGAAGAGCCTACTTTCTAGGCAAATGGATTAAACACAGCGGTTGGTATCCTTCCAGAATTAAAAGATTGTTTAATAAGCAGCATGTTCAATTCGATTCAAAGAAGGTTCACGAAGGATTAATTGGGGTAAGCGAATTTGGGCATTTGAAAAATGATCTTAATCATTATACAGATCCTTCTATAGAACATTACTTTACAAAATTCAATAACTATACATCCTTGGCAGCAAAAGGTATGGCGGCAGATAAAAAGAAATCTTCTATAAGGGATATTCTTTTGCGTCCGGCATTCCTATTCTTTAAAATGTATATTTTACGAAGAGGTTTTCTCGATGGATTGCATGGATTTATCCTGGCAATATTCTCTTCGGCATATGTCTTTACCAAGTATTGTAAATTATGGGAGTTGAATAGGAATAAATGAAGATTGGAATAATCCCAAATATTTATAAGCCGGAAGTTGTTAAGGTAATCCATAAAATTATTTCGGAAATTAAAAAGAATAATCTGGAATTTGTTCTAAGCAATTCACTGGAAAAACTTGCCGATGAATTAAAAATAGAAATTAACGATGGAGTGTTTTATTCGCATTCCGAACTTGCTAAACGCTGTGATATGATTGTTTCTATTGGTGGGGATGGAACAATGCTTAATACCGCTTTCGACATAAAAGAATCTAATACTCCAATACTTGGTTTGAATTATGGTAAACTGGGATTCCTTGCCGAATTCGATTTAGATGCATTTTGTGTTTTTTTAAGTGAGATTAAAGACAAAAGTTATATTATAGATGAAAGAATGTCTTTGGGTGCTTTGGTAAATGGAAATTCAACGCCCCTATTTGCAATTAACGATTTTGTTATAGATAAAGGTCCCTGGCCAAAAATGATTGAAATAACAATCAAAGTGGATGAAGATTACGTATCAACATTTTCGGCTGATGGATTAATCATTGCAACTCCAACCGGAACTACAGGTTATTCATTATCTGCAGGAGGTCCAATTGTTAATCCTAAAGCAAATGTAATAACTTTAAGCCCAATTGCACCTCATACGTTAACTATTCGTCCTCTGGTAATATCCAGCGATCAGGTTATTACAATTGAAGTTAATTCTCCCCAAAATAATATTCAAATAAGCTGCGACGGCCAGCGAGTGCACAATTTTAACTCTCCTTCTAAAGTTGTTATCAAAAAAAATGAAAATCCAATTCGGCTAATACATTCTACTAGGAATAGTTATTTCGAAATACTTCGGAAGAAACTTTTTTGGGGATTGGATATAAGAAAAACTAATAATTAATAATTGCTTATGAAAACGTTAGTGCTTGTTATTCTTTGCTTTGCTACTTTTTTACTTGCTCAAGAAAAAAATAAAACGACTGTTGATGAAAAAAGTAACTATCCAATCCTAATTGGGATATGCGATAAAACTGCTTTTAGTGATACTAGTTTTTCCTGGTGGTTCAATTTTGAGTACAACAATTATTTGCCGGATTCTATTATTGTTGAACAGCTAAAAGGTATTGAACAAGATTATAGAATTACTTTGGTAATTGGTACTTGGTGCAGCGATAGCAAAAGAGAAATACCCCGTTTTTATAAAATATTAGACATGATTAATTACGATCAAAATAAAATTACATTAATATGTGTTGACAGAAGTAAAGTAAGTTCCGTAGACGGTTATTCTGAATTGGGGATAAAGTTTGTACCTACAATTATATTCTATCGCAATGGTTCCGAAATTGGAAGAATTATTGAGGCTCCGGTTGGCAAACTTGAAAAAGATATTTTAGAAATTATTAGAAAAGAAAAATAGGCGTTTCAAATTCTTCGCATACCCTTCAATTATTACATCCATGTAAATAATTTCTTATTGAAAGTTTTTACATCAGTATTTGGCTTTTGAAAATCTTCCGCTTGCAACAAATAAAGCCCGCTTACAACTAAATTATTTAAAACCAAACGAATTATTCCGATAATAGTTATGAATTTGGGGTGCTATTCCAAAGGGCTTCATTTCAAACATTAATTTGCAATTAGAACATAAATACATTAGGGAGGGTTTTGTGAAGTTTTCAATATCAAAAAAAGTAGGGCTTATTGTCTCTATTAGCCTTGCAATTTCATTGTCTGTCATGCTATTTATTCTTTTTTTGAATGAGAGCAGTTCTCAAATGAGTTCAGCCGAGGAAGAAGTTAAGACTGTACAACAAACATTAATTAAAAGTATTACCTTTGCAATGTCGCAAGGAACGACCGATATACATCCCTTTATTGAAAAGATGCAAAAGACAGAAGGATTTGCCGAGTTAAGAATATTACCAACAGACAAAATCACAAAAGGTTCCGAAGCTAAAATGGATGCAGAGGAATTGAAAGTCCTTAGCTCTAAAAAAGGTAATTCGTTTACCGAGGATTTTAATAATCTGCCTGTGTATAGAACCATTGAACCAATGTTGTCAGATGAATCTTGTAACAGCTGCCATAGTACAAATACCGGGGACCCTTTGGCTGTTGTTAGTTTAAGATACTCTTTGGAAAGAATGAAATCCGATTTAGTCGGAAACAGATGGGTTGCAATTCTTTTAGCAATTGGTACCATGTTAGTAACATATTTCTCCTCTATGTATTTCATAAAGAAATACACAGTTTCTCAATTAGAAAGTCTTACTGTTGCTGCCGAAAAAATTGCTAATGGCGAACACGATATTAAACTTATAGCTACTACGGAAGATGAAATTGGAAGCTTGACCAAATCTTTTAATAAAATGTTGGACAATGTTTCTCTGTTATTTCAATATGTCGAAAATATTCCTAATCCCATAATGGCTATTGATAGAGAATTTTCAATCCAGTATATGAATAAAGCAGGAGCAAAAGTAGTTGGCAAAACACAAAAAGAACTTGTCGGTTTGAAATGTTACGATCAATTTAAAACAACACACTGCAAAACCGAAAATTGTGCTCTTCATAAGGCTATGATAAACAATAATATTTTTAGCTCTGAGACTATTGCAAAACCAATTGATGCTCAATTACCTATACTATATACAGGCGCGCCTCTTAAAGATAAAGAAGGAAAAGTAATTGGTGCAATTGAAGCGGTAACTCCTATAGTGGAAATTAAAGAACTTCAGTTATACTTGAAGAATTCTGCAGATGAAATTATTTACGCTATGGATAAATTTTCTGACGGTGATTTGACGGTTTCTTTAATACCCAAGAAAGATGATGATATGGGCAAAATTTATGTCGGATTTAACAAAGCTGTTAGTAACGTAAGTAATTTAATTTCTGAAGTATACGAAGCAATTCAGGCAACGGCCAGCGCTAGTAATCAAATATCATCCAGTTCCGAAGAAATGGCCGCCGGTGCTCAAGAACAAAGCTCGCAAACAACCGAAGTTGCTGGCGCTGTTGATCAGATGACTAAAACAATTTTAGAGACAACCAGAAATGCTTCCAGTGCCTCCGAGGCAGCCCGAAAAGCAGGCAACATAGCTAAGGAGGGGGGTAAAGTTGTTGAAGAAACAATTATGGGCATGAATAGGGTTAGTGATGTTGTTAAACAATCCGCTATTACTGTACAAGCTTTAGGTAAAAGTAGCGACGAAATTGGTGAAATTGCTCAAGTAATAGATGATATTGCAGATCAGACAAATCTTTTGGCTCTTAATGCTGCAATTGAAGCCGCACGAGCAGGCGAACAGGGACGTGGCTTTGCAGTTGTTGCTGATGAAGTGAGAAAACTTGCCGAAAGAACAGCCAAGGCAACAAAAGAAATTGCATCGATGATCAAGCAAATTCAAAAGGATACTTCGGACGCTGTTTTATCCATGACTTCGGGTACTCTGGAAGTTGAAAAAGGAAAAGAGCTGGCAGATAAGGCCGGTCAATCTTTACGAGAAATTATTAAGGGCGCCGAACAAGTTGTAGATATGTCCACTCAAGTAGCGGCGGCCAGCGAAGAGCAAAGCGCAGCGGCAGAAGAGATTAGCAAGAACATCGAGGCAATTAATAATGTTACTAACGAAAGCGCTTCCGGAATTCAGCAAATTGCACGTGCATCGGAAGATCTAAGCAGATTAACGGTTAATCTGCAGGAATTAATTTCACGCTTTAAGCTCGATAATAAATCTAATAAGTTGGTCCGCAGATAAAAATAACTGTGGAAAGAAAAAAGCCCTCGGCAATGCGAGGGCTTTTTTTTAATTAGTGCTTGGAATAAGCTCGGCTACTTCTTTGGTTACATCTTTATAATTCTTCGGTTTTTTTGAAGCGGAACCGTTTCCATTCGATCCGTTACCGTTAGAACCATTTCCATTGCCCCCACCATTTGGAATTTCAATAGGAATCGTATTCTCAATCTTCTTATCGGCGTGAGCTTCACGGTAAACATAAACTTCGTGCTTATAGTTACGCATTACAATTCTATCTTCATCACGATGCAAAATGTATTGAGGAAGAACCGGAATTTTTCCACCACCACCAGGTGCATCAATTACAAAATGAGGAACTGCAAGTCCGCTTGTATGCCCGCGAAGTTTATCAATAATTTCAAGACCTTTATCCAGAGATGTTCTAAAATGATTGGCGCCTCTGGTTTCATCTGCCATATACAAATAGTATGGCCTTACTCTAATTTTTAATAGCTTTTGAAACAACTCTTTCATAACATCGGCATCATCGTTAACACCTTTCATTAATACAGCCTGGTTGCTCACAGGAACGCCGGCATTAGCCAACATTTCGCAAGCCTTAGTGCTTTCGGGTGTTATTTCCCAAGGATGATTAAAATGAGTATTAACATAGATTGGATGATACTTTTTTAGCATCTCCACTAGCTTTGGGGTTATTCGATGAGGCAGAACGCATGGCATCTTCGATCCCAAACGAATAATTTCGATATGAGGAATTTGACGGAGACGTTTTAGAATTTTTTCGAGCATTACATCTGTTAGCATTAACGGATCGCCGCCAGACATAATAACATCTCTAATTTCTGTGTGCTTTTCCAAATACTTAAAAGCAGATTCAAGTTCTTTCATAGAAATTTTATCGGAGTTACCCACTTTTCTTTTTCTAGTACAGAACCTGCAATACATACCGCATTGGCTTGTAGTTAAAAACAATGCTCTATCTGGGTAGCGGTGAGTAATATTGGGTACGGGACTCATTGCATCTTCCTGCAATGGATCTTCAAACCCTTCTATATCATCTAATTCTGCTTTATCCGGTACGCACTGCTTCCAAATTGGATCTCCCGGAGTACGAATAAGTGAAAGGTAATAAGGATTTATTCTTGCTTGAAAGAATTCATCCAAACCTTCCGCTACATTTCTGTCGATCCCGAATTTTTCTACTAGTTGATCGACTGAATGCACACTGTCTCTAACCATTTGCTGCCAGAGTTCCATGATAGTTGCCCTTTATATTATGCCCTTATACTTTTAGATACTTGCCAAAAACAATCAAGTTGTCGTTGACTTTATAAAAATCTTTTATTTGGGATACTATCGAGTAATTATTTCTTAAGTAAAAATTTCTTGTGGCGGTATAATTATCGCCCGAAGATGTTTCGGCAAGAATCCATCTTCCATTATTCTCTTTAACAAAATCTTCTGCATGATTTAGAAGCTCTTTTCCAATTCCTTTGTTCTGATAGTTCTTATCAACTACAATCCAAAACATATCAAATACACCATCGGTTAAAGCACGCTTTCCGGTGCAATGATATCCGGCAGCCCTATCTTCATGCTCTGCAACAAAAACATTGTAGTAATCATGATTTGGATTAGCTAAAGCCTCGTCTATAAGCTCAACAGCAACAACTTTTTCTTCAGCACTAAAGTTGTCTGTTTCGTTTATAACATCAACTAAATGTGCGCGGTCTTTAGCTAGCAGCTTGCGAATCATATATTCTTCTCGTTAATGCAAATGTTGAAATTCTGTAAAGTAATTCTTCGTATTTAATTCCTGCATAAGAAGCGCTTCGAACAAAACCTGTATCGGGAGAAATATCTGGATTTGGATTTACTTCAATAACATAAGGAATGTTCTTTTGATTCAATCTAAAGTCAATACGGGCATAATCGCGGCATTCAAGAGCTTCGTAAGAAGCCAGAGCCATTTTCTCAATTTTTTCTTTTAGCTGGTCATCTAAAACAGCAGGGCATTTGGGAATTGTACTTTTAAAATAAACACTGTCTTGCGACCACTTGGCTTCGTAAGTAACAATTTTGGGGAGGGAGTCAGGCAAAGTATCAAAGGTAATTTCCGAAATTGGCAATAGTTGATTTCCCAAAATGGCAACGTTTAATTCTCTACCGTCTATATATTCTTCCACAATCACTTCTTGATTGAAAGAAGTAAAAAGATATTCAAGCCTTGTAACAAAGTCGGCATATTTATAAACAACCGAAAATTCAGATATTCCAATGCTTGCATCTTCACGTGCAAGTTTTAAAATTACCGGAAACTTCAATTTGAATTCTTCTTTTGATGGAATCTGGTTGATATCAACAATAATATGCTTAGGTGTTCTTATTCCGTGCGATTGTAAAATTTCTTTTGTGCGGGATTTGCTTAAACAGTTTGCTAAAGTATTAGAGCTATTACCTGTGTAGGGAATTTCGAGCAGATCGAAAACTCCGGCAATATAACTTTCGTAATTCGAGTTTCCTTCAATGGATTCCACAAAATTGAAAATTGCATCCGGTGAATAGGCAAGAATACTTTTTATAGCACTTCTTACGTCACGGTTTATACCAAGAACTTCCACACTGTAGTACTTTTTACTAAGAACTTTTTTTATGGAATCGATTTGGTTTAAAAAGTCACGTTCGGACATATCGTCATTTTCATCGTAATCAACAACTTCTTTTCCAAGATAATTATTGTAAAAGCGAGTAGGTTCGTTATAGCAAATCAATATTTTGAAATCTTTTGTCATATTAAATTAGTTCTCTTGGCTGCTGAGTATAAAACTTTGTTAATCATTTGCTCATAGTTCATTCCTGCAGTTCTGGCAGCTTTTGGAAAGCAGGAATTATCTTCGGGATCCGGCAAAACTCCGGGTAATGGATTAATTTCAATTACACTTGGCTGGCCGTTGGAGTCAAGACGAATATCAATTCGGCTCCAATCTTTGCATCTAAGCACTTTATATGTTCTCAAAGCAAGGTCAGAAATCTTTTCCTTTAATTCATCATCAATCTTTGCTGGGCACGAAAAAATATTCAACGGATTATCTTTTGTGTCTACAACCCATTTTGCTTCGTAAGAATAAATTGGAACCAAGTGAGAAGGAAGTTCGGCCAAATTTAATTCAATAATTGGAAGAACTTGTGTTTCCTCTCCATTCCCAATAATAGCAACTGTAAATTCTCTGCCCGGTAAAAATTCTTCAAGCAAAAATGGCTGATTATATTCTTTGAATAGTTCCGAAAGTCTAACTTGTAAATCTGTTAAGTTTGTTATATATGATGAATTAAAAATTCCTTTGCTCGATCCTTCGGCAACCGGCTTCATAATAATTGGGAATGTAAGGTTGAACGACTTTAAATCTTCAATACTCTCTATCAATAAAAATTTGGATGTAGCAATCTTATGATATGAAAGAACTTCTTTAGTCCGGCACTTATCCAAGCAAGTTGTTAATGTAAGAGGATCGGATCCGGTATAAGGAATCTGCAGCATATCTAACATTGCAGGAATTTGTGCTTCGCGGCTAGAGCCATGAGCACATTCAGCAACGTTGAAAACTATTTGCGGCCGTAAACTTTTAAATTTTTCAAAGGCATCTTCGTTTGCTTCAATCATAATTACATCATGATAAAGCTCAAGAGATTCTTTCATGGCGTTAATTGTCTCAATTGAATCCCATTCAGCATATGTATCATTAAAGTTTTTTAAAGAATTTGAGTTTGGAGAGAGAGGTGTTCTTTCGAAAGATATTTTATCTTCCGGCTTTAGATTATATGTGAGGGCAACTTTTAATTTTTTATTTAGTTTTTGAGAACTAATAACACATCCTTTCAAAATTTCTGTTGTAAATATAACTTATATAAAAAAATTTGCAAGAAATTACATCACAAAAAAAATATTTTTTAAAATGAAGCTGAGAAGGGAGTTGAAGAAAAAAATTATCCAACTTGAGAGAGATGCAGGTGAGTAGAAAAATATTTTCTAAGATGTTCCCGAATTACAAAATGTTTTTCACTATTCAATTGATTGTCTGTGGCAATAATTTTAAACGCAATTTCTTTTACTTCGGCAATTAACTTACCATCCTCGGTAATGTTAATGAATTTAAACTCTGGTAATCCGCTTTGCTGAGTGCCAAAAATATTTCCCGGTCCGCGCAGCTTCAAATCTATTTCGGATAAATCGAAACCGCTTGTATGATTTACCATAGCATTCATTCTAATCAATGTTTTATGCTGCTCAATCTGCTGTGCAGATAAGTATTCGAAGTTATAATTGTACTTGTTCGATTTAACAGCAAGATCATCCTTTGTTATCAATATGCAATATGCCTGCTTGTTGCTTCTTCCAACTCTTCCTCTCATTTGGTGCAGCTGCGACAATCCAAATCTAAATGCGTCGTTAATAACAATTATATTCGCGTCCGGAACATCAATACCAACTTCTATAACTGTTGTAGAAATCAATACATCGTATTTCTTGCTGGCAAAGTCGAACATTACTTGTTCTTTGTCTCTCCAATTCATTCGGCCATGTATTAACCCGAGCTTAAGATCTTTTAGAAAAGTATTTTGCAAGTCCGCAAAAAATTTTTCGGCAGATTTCAATTCCAGTTTTTCATTTTCTTCAACAAGTGGATAAACTAAAAAAGTTTGATATCCTTCGGCAAATTTTGTCTTTATAAATTCATACACCGCTGGCAGCTTGTTATCTCCACGGATAATTGTTTTGATAGGCTTTCTATCCTTAGGCATCTCATCAATTGTAGAAACATCCAGGTCACCGTAAACAGTCATGGAAAGAGTTCTAGGAATTGGAGTTGCGGTCATTATTAGCACGTCGCTTGTAATCCCTTTTTCTACAAGAGAAGAACGTTGAATTACTCCAAAGCGGTGCTGTTCATCAATTACTGTTAAACCAAGCTTATTGAATTTAACATGATCTTCAATTAAAGCATGAGTGCCAATAACAATTTTTATTTCCCCTTCAGCAATGGATTTTAAAATGCTTTCACGTTCCAATTTTTTTTGCCCGCCAATAAGCAGTCCAACTTTAATTCCAAACTGTTCAACCATCTTGCTAATATTTTTATGATGCTGATCTGCCAAAATTTCCGTTGGAGCCATAAGAGTTGCCTGATATCCATTCTCTACAACAATCAGCATGCTTATTAAAGCTACAATAGTCTTTCCGCTTCCAACGTCACCCTGAATTAACCTATTCATTAATTTATTGCTTTCAAGGTCCTTGCGAATTTCGGATAACACCTTTAATTGAGAGCCGGTGAGTTTATAGGGTAAGCTGTCTATAAACTTTTTGATTGGAGCCGCTTTTACAGTGAACGCATATCCCTTATTCTGACTTTTTATGTACTGCTTTCTTAATGCAACAAGACACTCAAAGTAAAATAGTTCCTCGAATTTAAGACGTTGCTTTGCAAGTAATAAATCGTCTTGGCTATTAGGAAAGTGCATAGCCTTTATTGTTTTGCTAATATTAAGAAGGGTGTTGTCGCTAATTAAGAATTGAGGAAGGCTTTCTAAAATTTCGTCGGCAAATGTTTCTACAGCATTATGAATTATTCTGCGAAGATTGAAATCTCCAAGGTTTGTTTCCTTTAGTTGCTTTGCCACTTTGTAGAAAGGTATAATTTTTCCGGTATGCAAAAAATCTTTCGATTCTGCTTCGGCCAGCTGGTCAAAATCTGGATGTGCAAATTGCAAATGGCCATATTTGGTTAAAACCGGTTTAGCCGAAATTGCAAAGTATTCACCTTCCTTAAATAGGTTATTAAAATATTTTGCGTTGTGAAACCAAACGCATTCAAAACTTCCGGAGGCATCCTTAAATTTTGTTTTAAATACCTGCTTACGATTATAATAGTGCATTTCACTGCTAACTACTTCTCCAATTATTGTCACCTCTCCCTCGTAACCATTAATAACATATTGCACAACTTTAGCTGTATTTAAAATTGTTGAGCGGTCTAAGTAGCGCGAAGGAAAATAGAATAATAAATCTCGAATTGTATGGATACCAATTTTGCCAAATGATTCAGCTCTTTTGGGGCCAATAGATTTTAAATACTGTACAGATTGATTAAGCGGATCTTTCAATGTCATTGATTTACTAATTATTCTATAATAAATATAAGAAAATGAGATTATAAAAGAAGTTCAATCGGCATTAATGCTGCTGCCCTCCTTAATTTCTCTTTGCAAAACATAGTCATTAGATTTGCCATTTAATGATAGTATTATAAGAATGCTTTCTTTTCGAAAGGAAACTGCTAAGAATAAAATCAAGATATTTTTTATAGCATTTTCATTATTACTTCAAGACATTATATTAACACTGTATTAAACAAATCTACCAAGAAGGGAACTCTTTAATCTAAATATAGGTGCCGGTATGAGAATAGTGAAAATGCTTTTAATTGTATTAATGACTTTTATTTTTACTAATTGTACCGAAGAAATTATCAATCAAGAAGTATCACCCTTTCCGGAAAAACTTACTAACTACGAATCGTCTTTCGATAAAACTATAGCTAAGCAGAGAAGAATTGATTTAATGAATAGTCTTCCTGGCGACGCATTGGTAGTTTTAACAACTAACAGCATATATCTTCGTAATGGAGATATAGACTACGAATTTAGAGCGGAGTCCAATTATTATTACCTAACCGGATTTGAAGAACCAAACTCCATTGCCGTTATAAGGAAGAGTGCTTCTAATGTTGAACTGATTATGTTTGTTGAGAAAGAAAGAACCGGAACTAGTTTAAATTGGCTTGGGCAAGTAATTGGTATTAATGGCGCTAAATCAATATATGGGGCAGATTCCGCTTACGCTTATCAAGATTTTCAAAAGTATATCCGATCATATTTGAATACAGGCAAATACAAATCTGTTTATTCTAATTTGTCCGTTAACAAAGAAGTGTTGGATTTGTTTAACAATTGTGGTGCTTTAATTCCAACAGTTAATTCCGTTAGCACAATTGTTAGCCAAAATAGAGTTATAAAAAGTATTAATGAAATAAGCGCAATTAAAAAATCTGCAGATGTCGCTCATCAATCATTCTTCCAAGCGGTTAAAATGATTAAGCCGGGTAAATATGAATACGAAATTGAAGCTGTTATGGATTTAGTTACCAAAATGAATGGGTGCAAAAGAATGGCGTTCCCATCCATTATTGCCAGTGGAAAAAATGTAAACACACTTCATTACGATGCTAACAGATCCTTAATGCAATCGGGTGATCTTGTAATGATAGATTTTGGTGCAGAGTATTCTTTCTATGCTTCGGATGTAACAAGAACATTTCCTGTTAATGGTAAATTTTCTGCAGAACAAGCTACCGTTTACAGTATTGTTCTGGAGGCTTATAAAGCTGTTATACAAGCAGCTAAGCCTGGTGTAAGCTATCAAACTCTTTCAAGTCTTAGCAGAGATATAATAATTACTAGAATGTTAGAAAAGGGAATAATAACTGGTAATAAGCAAAATATTATTGCATCCGGTCAATATAGAAGTTTTATTCCGGCTGGTTTAGGGCACTGCGTAGGATTAGATGTTCATGACCCTTCTCCTAAAGATTATATTCTAAAAGAAAATATGGTTTATGCCTTTGAGCCACATATTTACCTTTACGAAGGAGATACATTAATTAAGCAAAACTTTTGGAATGCAAGCGCTAGAATTGAAGATACTGTTTTAATAACTGCAACTGGCTGTGAGGTACTTGGAAAGAAATTTCCTATTGAGATAGATGAGATTGAAAAACTGATGAAATAGTTTATTGCGCACTTATATTTTACAAGATGGCTTACTCTTCTTCGGCTTTCATGTCGTGAGCCATCAAATTCTTTATGGCTTCAACGGGGTCAAGTTCTTCAAAAAGTATATTGTAAACGGTTGTAGCTATTGGCATTTCTATTCTGTGTCTTTTTGAAAGCTGATGAACGGATTTGCAAGTTTCAACACCCTCTGCAACCATTTGCATCTTTTTAAGAACATCCTTTAATTTTTCGCCGTGCCCTATTTGCTCGCCAACAAATCTATTTCGGCTGTGCTTACTCATACAAGTAACAATTAAATCACCCATTCCGGATAGTCCGCTAAAAGTTTCTGGGCGAGCACCAAGAGCAAAACCAAGACGCGAAATTTCGGTAATACCACGAGTAATTATGGCAGCCTTTGTATTGTCTCCAATTTTTGCTCCATCAATAATTCCCGCTGCTAATGCAATTACATTTTTAAGCGCGCCGCCATATTCTACACCATTTATATCAGTCGTGGTGTAAATTCTAAAATAGGGAGTAAGAAACGCATCCTGAATTTTTTGTGCAGTTATAGAATCTTTTGAAGCCGCAACAACCGCAGTAGGAACTTTTCTGCTAACTTCTTCGGCATGACTTGGACCTGATAATACACCAATGTTGGAATTTGTCAAATCCTTTAACTCGTGCTTAATAATGTGCGACACAGTGTGAAGAGTATCTTTTTCTATTCCTTTGGAAACACTTACAAAGACAGTTGAATGGAAATTATTTTTTCGAATTTCGTGAAGGACGCTCCGGATAAACTGAGTTGGTACAGCTATAACAATCATTTCCTTATCGAATACACTCTCTTCTAAAGAGTGAGTAATAATCATATCTTTAGGAATTTTTACACCGGGAAGGAAATTTTTATTCTCGCGATTTAACGCCATCTCTTTGGCATAATTACTTTTATACTCCCAAAGAGTAACATTGTGGTTATTATTATGAAGAAGAATGGCTAAGGTAGTACCCCAGCCGCCTGCACCAAGAACGGATATTTTCATTAAAAATTATTTCTTCTTTGAAAATGAAATTTTATTTTCACTGCCTTTAAGAATTCTATCAATGTTTCCGCGATGAGTAATTACAACAAATACAGCCAAAACTATTGCGAAAGGTAATATTGTATGGTAACCAGGTATATCAACATTAAAAACATTCTCACGAATTATCATTATAAGAGGAACCGAAAACGCAGCGGCTAATGATCCTAAAGATATATATCTTGAAAAGCCTACGACCAAAAAGAAGACTCCAAGAGCCAATGCCATATCAATTGTTACAATCATTATAAGAACGCCTAAACCGGTAGCAATTCCTTTACCACCCTTAAATCCGGCAAACACTGTCCATACATGACCAATAACAGCAACCACACCGCACATAATTTGAATGAGAGTGAAATCGTCGAAAGGAGTAATATTGTTGAAAGGAAATCTATCTAAATAAAAACGGGCAACAACAATAACGGCTAAAGAACCTTTAAGCGCATCCAATAGAATTGTGAGTATACCCCACTTCCATCCAAGTACTCTAAAAACATTTGAACCGCCTGCATTGCCGCTTCCGAAATTTCGTATATCTATGCCCCGCACCAATTTACTAATTAAAATACTATTAGGAATAGAACCAACTAAATAAGATAGTACTATAACAAAAAGAAGATTTAGCATTTAATTCCACCAAAAATTTTGACGAAAATTATGTAAAACGAACCTTATAAACAATTGAAATCTATTTGCACAATATATTATCGGAAAGTAATGTAAACAATTTAATGTCCTCTTCGGTTGTTATTTTGAAGTTTAAAGAGGAACCATCAACAATCTTTACATTAAAACCATTCCTATGCACCAGCATCGATTCATCCGTACCAATAAAATTATCCTCTTCAGCTTTTTTCATCGCATCGTAAATTATTTTATACCTAAAAACCTGTGGAGTTTGAGCATAGTAGATATCACTCCTATCTATGTACTCAACAGTGGCATCATTTCCCTTTATAAGGGTATCTTTTGCCCTTATTGCCACCACAGAAGCACCAAATTCTTTTGCAACACTAACGGAGTTAGTTAGAATATTTTGAGATAATAATGGACGTACAGCATCGTGAACCGCAATAATATCATCATCATTTGCGTTTATGGATTTTAGAGCGTTGAATACGGAGTTCTGTCTTTCTTGCCCGCCAAGGATTATCTTATTGAGCTTTGTAAGAGAGTAAATTTCTTTTATTGATTCGAGTAAAGGAATAAATTCTTTTTGAGCGGCAACAATAATTTCATCCACACATTCTGAATTCTGAAATACTTCCAAAGTGTAAGCAATTAATTCTTTACCACAGAATTTAATGTATTGTTTTGGCAAAGCGGCATTAGATCTTTTGCCAACACCGCCAGAAGGAATTATTGCGTACGTTTTCATTATTTCTCTAAAGAATTTTTTGAAAGAAAAGCCCTCAATTAAAAAGAGGGCTTTAACAATCTATTTATAAAATAAGCATAGCATCGCCATAACTTAAAAATCTATATCCATCCTTAAGAGCTTTTTTGTATGCTTTCATTGTAAAATCGTAATCTGCAAAAGCTGCGGTAAGCATTAACAATGTAGATTCTGGCGCGTGGAAATTTGTAATAAGCTTCTTTGTAACTTTGAAATCGTACTGAGGGAAGATAAATTTATCTGTCCATCCAAAATTAGCTTTTGCTAATCCATCTGCAGTTACACTGCTTTCCAATGCTCGGCATGCGCTTGTTCCAACAACAAAAATATTTTTCTTTGCTTTAATAGCGCTGTTAATTGTTTCTGCTGTTTCCGTAGGTACTTCAAAAAATTCAGAATCCATTCTGTGCTTTGTTAAGTCTTCAACTTCAACGGGGCGGAATGTGCCCAATCCAATATGAAGAATAACTGGAACAATTTTAACACCCATCTTTTCTAATTTTTTTACCAGTGCAGGGGTAAAATGCAAACCTGCAGTAGGCGCGGCAACAGAGCCGTCTACATCTGCAAATACTGTTTGGTAATCTTCACGGTCGCTTGGAACAGGATCGCGTTTGATATAAGGCGGCAGAGGAGTATGCCCAATTTTTTCTATCGCTTTGAAAATATCACCGGCATCATCGTTAAAGCGGACGGTTCTTCCGCGTGAAGTAGTATTGTCTATCACTTCGCACCAAAGCTTATCGTTAAAATAAATTCTGTTTCCAATTCTTACTTTACGCGCGGGATCTACAATTACATCCCATATGTTTTCTTCTTTGTTTAGTTCTCTTAAAACAAAGACCTCAATTTTAGCATTGGTTCTTTCTTTCTTTCCGAACAAACGAGCTTGCATTACCTTCGATTTGTTAACTACAATTACATCACCTTTTTCAACAAAATCTGTAAGATCGGCAAACTTTTTTGTTTCGATGCTTTGGTCGGCACGGTTTAGAACCATCATCTTTGCTTTATCCCTTGGATCAGCCGGATGTTTTGCAATTGATGTTTTTGGCAGATTGTATTTGAAATCACTTAGTTTCATTTTTCTCCTCTCAATAATTACTGAGAATTCCTGCTGAGCAGGATATATTCCGAATCGAAAAATCTCGTTAACACTGAATTAGAGATTCTTCGCCCCCCGCAATTAAGCGGGGGACTCGGAATTTATATTATTTTTTCTTTGCTACTTTCTTTACCACTTTTTTTACTGCTTTTTTAGCAACAACTTTTTTAACTGCTTTCTTAACAGTTTTTTTAGCTGCAGCTTTTGCTTCTTTAACAACAGCTTGAGCCGCTGCTAAACGAGCTATTGGAACACGGAATGGTGAACAGCTAACATAGTTCAATCCAATCTTATGACAGAATTCAACAGATTTAGGTTCGCCGCCATGTTCTCCGCAAATACCAATCTTTAAATCAGGTCTTGTAAAACGGCCTGCTTCAACTGCTAACTGCATCAATTTGCCAATTGCATCCTGATCGATTGATTGGAATGGATCTTCCGGTAAAATTTTCTTTTCGAGATATTCTGGTAAGAATCCGCCGATATCATCGCGTGAAAAACCAAAGCCCATTTGTGTAAGATCGTTTGTACCGAATGAGAAGAATTGAGCAACGCCGGCAATCTTATCTGCTGTTAAGCATGCGCGTGGAATTTCGATCATTGTTCCGGTTAAATGAGGAATTTTTTTCAAACCGAATTTAGCGCAAACTTCTGCATGAACTTTTGTTACAATTTCATACTGATGTTTAATTTCGTTTACATGGCAAGTAACAGGAATCATTATCTCTGGGAAAGGTTTTTTGCCTTCAGCTAATAATTCTGCAGTAGCTTCGAATATTGCTCTAACTTGCATTTCGGTAATTTCGGGATAAGTAATGCCAAGACGAACACCACGGTGTCCCATCATTGGATTATTTTCATGCAATGAATCTGCACGCTTGTTTAGTTCTTCCAAAGAAATTCCTAAACTCTCGGCTAATTTAATTCTTTCATCTTCTCTTGTAGGAACAAATTCGTGAAGTGGTGGATCAAGAGTTCTGAATGTTACAGCATATCCGTCCATTGCTTCCATTGTTCCTTTCACATCGTGTTTAACGTGTGGGAATAATTCTGCAAGAGCAGAAACTCTTTCTTCTTCTGTGTTCGAGTGAATCATTTTACGGAGTTTAAATAATGGTTCTTCACTATTTTTTCCATAGAACATATGTTCAGTTCTGAATAAACCAATACCTTCGGCACCAAAAGCACGAGCGCGTGCTGCATCTTCTGGAGTATCTGCATTTGTTCTTACTTTTAATTTTCTAACTGAATCACATAATTTCATGAATGCTTGAAAATCTGGATTCTCTTCGGCTGCTTTAATCATTGGAAGTTCGCCAAGATAAACAGCACCTTTGGAACCATTCAATGTTAGCCAGTCGCCTTCTTTAACCAATACATCACCGGAAGAGAATGTTCTTGCTTCGTAGTTAATCTTTAAGCTGCCGGCACCAACTATACAGCATTTGCCCCAGCCTCTAGCTACAAGAGCTGCGTGCGAAGTCATACCGCCGCGGGCAGTTAAAACTGCTTGTGCTGCGCGCATTCCTTCAATGTCTTCTGGATTTGTTTCTTCACGAACCAGAATAACTCTTTTACCTTCTTTTGCCCATGCAACAGCATCGTTAGCGTTAAATACTACTTGACCGCTTGCGCCGCCAGGACCTGCAGGTAAACCCTTTGCAAATATTGTTGTAGTCAATTCAACAGCGGGATCGATGATTGGATGTAACAATTCATCTAACTGAGAAGGTTGAACTCTCATTACAGCTTCTTCTTTTGTAATGAATTTTTCTTTTGCCATATCAACAGCCATGCGAACAGCTGCTGGACCGTTTCTTTTTCCAATACGGCATTGAAGCATGTAAAGTTTGCCTTCTTGAATTGTGAATTCGATATCAAGCATGTCTTTATAATGCTTTTCTAATAATCTCTGAATCTTATGAAGTTCAACATAAGTTTTTGGCATTCCAGTTTCTAACGATGGTAGATGAGCAGTATGTTCGGTCTTGCCAACTTCGTTAATTGGGTTTGGAGTTCTAATACCAGCAACTACATCTTCTCCTTGAGCGTTTGTTAACCATTCGCCGTAGAAATAATTTTCGCCTGTAGCAGGGTTACGTGTAAATGCAACGCCAGTTGCAGATGTTTCGCCCATGTTACCAAATACCATGGATTGAACGTTAACAGCAGTACCCCATTCGTCAGGAATTCCTTCAATTCTTCTGTAAGAGCAAGCGCGTTTTCCCATCCAGCTTTGGAATACAGCACTAACAGCTCCCCATAATTGATCCATTGGATTTTCTGGGAAAGGTTTGCCTAAAACTTCCTGAACTTTAGCTTTGTAGATTTCGATAAGTTCTTTTAAATCGTCGGCTGTTAAATCTGTATCTGCATGAACACCGCGAGATTCTTTCATCTTGTGAAGTTCTTTTTCTAATTGCTGACGAACGCCTTTGCCTTCTTCTGGTTCAATACCAGCAGCTTTTTCCATAACAACATCGGAATACATTTGAATTAAACGACGGTGTGAATCGTAAACAAAGCGTGGGTTGCCGGTTTTAGCAATCAATGCTTCGCGGGTTTCATTATTCAAACCAACGTTTAAAATTGTTTCCATCATACCAGGCATAGAAGCACGCGCACCGGAACGTACAGAAACTAACAATGGATTTTTAAGATCGCCAAATTTAGCGCCCATTTCTTTTTCTGTTTTTGTTAAAGCAGCTCTTAATTGTCCTTCTACTTCTTTAGGATATTTTTTGTTGTTCTTGTAGTATGCAGTACATACTTCTGTTGTAATTGTAAATCCAGCCGGAACAGGTAAACCGATGTTAACCATTTCTGCAAGGTTAGCACCTTTACCGCCCAGTAATTCTTTCATATCAGCTTTACCTTCAGCTTTCTTTCCGCCAAAAAAGTAAACATACTTGTTTGATACTTTAGCCATTGTAAAATGCCTCCGTTTGATTATTTAGTTAGTTAAAAAGTTATTCAATTCAATTTGTTTAAAACAAGCCGGTCGAATTGTTCCTGCTCGTCTATCTTTAATTCAATTTTTAGATAATAAATATCAATATCATCCAATTCTTTCGAAAAATTTGAAAGCTTAACGGCATCCTTTTGCGTTGTGATTACAGAAAAACTGTTTGTGTCGTAAAACTTTTTTCGAATCTCTTTTACTTCGTGCCTGCAATAGTTTTTATGGTCCGGATATAAAAGCTTATTAGTAAAATCTATATGATTCTGTTCAAGCACATTTAAAAACGAATATGGTTTTGCAATTCCGCATACTATTAAACTCTTTTGCCCAACAAAGTCTTCCAAATTAAAATGCTGATGATTCTTAACGTCGAAAAAGCCATTTGTTTGGTAGTAGCCGTTAAAAACATTTTTATTCTCAAAGTAGCTATTAAACTTTTCGGGAATATTAGCCTTGGCCGAAAACTTTCTGTTGATAATTATTATATCGGCTCTCTCTAAAGCTTCAAAAGGTTCCCGCATCATTCCCAGCGGAAGCAAACCTTGATCGTACGAAAGAGTTTTTATTAAAAACCTTTGATCGACCAGAACAATATCAATGTTGCGGGCAATCCATCTGTGCTGAAAAGCGTCGTCGAGAATAATGGTATCAACATGCGAATCTCGAATAAAATTATTTGCGCCTTTAACTCGTCTTTCGCAAACCGCGGCAGGGATTTTTAATTCATCCGCAACAAGGTAAATCTCATCTCCACACTTTTCAACAGTTGTATTTATCTTGTTGCCATCGCTAACATAAATGTATCCGTTGCTTTTTCTACCATAGCCTCGGCTAAGAACTCCAACCTTTTTTCCTTGAGATTTTAAAAATCCACTAAGCATTAAAACAGCCGGAGTTTTGCCAGATCCACCAACGGTTAAGTTGCCAATAGAAATTACTTTTGCATTTACTTTTCGAATAGGGAATACACCTTTTTCGAAGAAGTAATTTCTTGTCTTAACTATTACAGCATAGACAAATACAAAAGGGGATAGCAATATTCTTACTAAGCTTAACACTTACTTTTAGCTTCCTTGTGTAATTTGTTAAGTAAATCTTCACATTCAATTATCTTTATAGATGTCTCGTCGTAACTTAAATCTTGGTCGACAAGAATAGGTTTAGAATAAATAACAACGCATTTAGAAAAGGGAAGTGGAATTTCAAAATTATCCCAGCTCTTAAGTGTAATTTTATTTTTAATTCCAATACCTGCAAAAACAATTGGTGCTTGAGTTCTTTTTGAAGTAATAACCACACCAGGTTTCATTTTGTAAATTGGACCTGTTGGACCATCCGGTGTTATAGCCAAGGAATACTTCTCTTCAATCATGTGCATCATCATTAAAAGAGCATCGTGACCACCTATGTGGCTGGAGCCTCTTACCACATTGAATTTCCATTTTTCAAGAATGGATGAGAGCACTTCGCCATCTTTGCTCTTGCTAACCAGAGCTCCAAAATTGCTTCGTCTGCACAAATACCATCCAATTAGCATAGAGCCATGCCAAAAAGCGGAAATAAAATTTTTCTTTTCCTCAATCAGATTTTTAACGGCTTCGCCATTTTCAATTTTGATTCTAACAGTCTTTAAAAGAACACGTACTAATAAGCTTGCAAATCTAATTCCAATAAATCGTAATATATTTTTTTGAGTATCGCTAAGCTTCATTTAATGCCGCATAAATAATTTGTGCCGTCCGTTTAGAAGCTCCGGCGTTGCCAAGTTTAAGCTTTATTTCACCAAGCTTGTTTTTGGTTGTATCGTATAATTCTTTATTGTTAATTATGCTTGAACACTGGCTTAATATATTATCTCTATTAACATCGTGCTGAATAAGCTCGGGCAAAACTGTTTCTCCTAAAATGATATTTGCCATGGCAATGTTTTTAATCTTGGCTAAATTTTTGCCAATCATATAAGTCAAAGCATTTGTGGAGTAAACAACAACGCATGGCAGCTTAAAATAACCAGCTTCCAATGTTGAAGTACCGCTTTTAATAATTCCAAAGAATGAATTGTTGAAAAGATCGTAAGTAAATCCCTTTACAATTTTGAAATTAGTTTCGGGCGCTACTTCACTAAAAATCTTTTCATCAATATTTTCGGCGCATGCAACTACAATTTGAAGATTGTGTTCTGTTGCAAGTTTCTCAGCCGCGGCAATGCACTCCGGAAAAATTCTTTTAATTTCCTGCTTTCTACTTCCAGGCAATACAAGTAAAATTTCTTTGCCTGCAGTCAATCCTAATTTTTTATACAGTTTTTCTTTAGATAAGTAATTGTAATGCTCGGCATGTTCAACTAAAGGATGCCCAACATACTCTGCATCAACTCCTGCATCTTTGTACATGGTTTCTTCAAATGGAAAAATTACGAGCATTTTTTTTACCATCTGTTTAATCTTTACAATCCGGCCTTTTCCCCAGGCCCAAACCTGAGGAGAAATGAAATAAATAATCTTCTTCTTCATTTCAAAAAAATTCTTAGCAATATTTAAGTTGAACCCTGGATAATCAATAAGAACAACCGTGTTAATCTTTTCGTCAACCACTTTTTGAATTAAATCTCTTTTTACCATTTGAATAAACGGCAGATGGCGGATTACTTCAATGAATCCAAGAAACGCCATCTTTTTAATATGGTACTGCGCATTCATTCCTTCTGCAATCATTCTATCGCCGCCGATACCAAAAATTTGTATCGAAGGATCCATGGCCATTAATTCCCTTATTACCATTGCACCATGCAAATCACCCGATGCCTCGCCGGCAATTATCATTAGTTTTTTATTCAACTTAAAAAATGCCTAACAATTATTAATGCTATTATAAATACAAAAGCCTGCAAAGTTCTTGTCTCGGATTCAATTCCCGCTTTTATATCTAAAGAAGGCTGCTCCAATCCGGGGTTCTTATACTTTTTGAATTGTGGAATTAGTTTGGGAACCGAAGAACGGTAGTCTTCATATTCCTTTCCATATTTCTTAACCAAGAATCCTTCTTCTTCACCAATTATTACATGGTACTGAAAAAAGAAAAACATCATTGCAACTATTTGGAGGTATGGAAACCATGCCATAGACATAATTCCTAATCCCAAATACATTAGCATGTTTCCAAGATATAATGGATTACGAAGATATCCGAACGCGCCGGAGACTACTAAAAATGTAGCTCCAACATCACCTGTTCTGCGTGTTTCGCTTCCTGCGTAAGATACTCCCCAGAACCGGAACAGTTCCCCTATTAACGCAACCGCAAAACCAATAATTAAACTTGTTATAGTAGACTGCTGAAACAGCAGCATAAGAATTACAAATGGAATAGGAGTGTAACTACGGTATTTAAAAACCTTCAATGCAAAATTATTCATTTACTATCCTTGACTATAAATTTCTCTTCTTTTTAGTTCCGCCTGATGCCTTTTTTTTAATCTTTTCTTTTGTCTTAGCTCATCAAGCTTTTTAATTATATCATCAAAATTGGAGTAGGGGAAATATGTAATTCTGTTTACTTCGCAAAACTTTAGTAAAGAATTTTTTGCGAATACAAAATCGCAATACTGAACCGGGCATCTATCGGATTGTCCGTCTCCAATATAAATTGTATAATCCTCGTCGCTGCTGTTATCAATTACATAATTTCTTTTACAATTAGCACAACACTTGCAATCTTCAACGGAATTTGGAAAAGAAGGGACAAGTTTATTTTCATCCGATATTTCAAGAACATTGCCGGAGAATGTTAAATGTCCAAGATTCTCTTTTGTTAAAATCTGCTTAATGTAATAATCAAATCCATCGCTAATAATTTTTACATCAAAGTTATGCGTGGTGCAAAAACCAATAAAGCTATGGAACGATTCCTCTATAGCACAACTGTTTAAGAACTTTTTCAGATCAACTTCATCAATACTGTTAACAGTATTGCATAACGAACGCCATCCGGTGCATGATTCAACTTTACCTTGGTTCCAATCCTCTATTAAGTTTTTTGCAAACTCTTTATCGCCGAACTCAATAAATAATTCTTCACCAATATCTTTTTTTGTAATAGTGCCGTCGAAATCGACAAATATCTTAAACACTCTACCGTCATTCATCCTTTTTATTATCCGGAATTTCATCGAAACGGACGCCAACAAGCTTCGAAACTCCCTCTTCCTGAATTGTAACACCATACATTGTTTCGGAAGATTCCATAGTTCGTTTATTGTGAGTAACAATAATGAACTGGGTTTTAGAGCTGAACTCTTTTATCAATTTTGTGAATCGGTCCACATTGGCGTCATCAAGCGGAGCGTCAACTTCATCTAGCACGCAAAAAGGACTTGGCTTAACCAAGTAAATAGCAAACAATAAAGCAGTTGCAGTAAGAGTTTTTTCTCCTCCCGATAAAAGCTCTATTGTTGTTGGCCTTTTACCTTTTGGCTTAGCAAGAATTTCAATTTTCCCTTCCAAAGGATCGGTTCCTTCTTCCAAAATTAAATCCGCTTCATCCTCGGCATTAAAGAGTGTTTGGAAGATAGTTTTGAAATTTGTGCGTATTGCATCAAATGTATCGAGGAAAAGTTTTTGGGCAGAGTCGTTTATTTCGTTGATAGTCCTAATCAAATCCTTTTCAGATTCAGTTAAGTCGTTGCGCTGCTTTAACAAGAAATCTAACCGTTGTCTTTCCTCTTCGTATTCGGAATAAGCAAGTAAATTTACCGGTCCCAAATTTTTAATTTTTTCTTTAAGCTTCTGAACTTCTTGTGAAACTTCATCGTAGTTAAACGTATGTAAATCTTCAAATTCTTTTAACTCAATATCCTGAGAATAGTTTTCTTTAATGTGCTGAACAAGGCTTTCGGTTTTAAAATTAATTTCACTTTCTTTAATGTCAAGCGAGTGAATTTTATCTGAAACTTCCTGTCGCTGATTTCTTAGTTTGGATAGCTGGTTTTCGTATTGCGAAGCTTCACTCTTTATTGCCTTTAGGTTATCGCTTATTACAGTTTCTTGATTTACCAATTTTTGACGAGTGGAATTTATTTCTCCCAATTCCGCCAAAGAATCTTCCAGAACATCTTTAAGAGTAATTGCCTCGGTTTCGTTAATGCTTAGGTCGTTCTTTCTTTTTTCGATGCCGGCTTGGATGCTGCTAAGATTCTGTTCAGATCTCTTAATAGAGTTCTTTGTATTCTCTATTTGCCCCTTAAGTCTTTCAAAATCTACTTTACGAGTATTCTGCTCAACAAGGGAAGTATTAAACTGCTCTTCAAAAATCTTTAAATCGTTTTCTTTTTCGGATGTCTTTTCTTCAAAATTCTTTTTCTGAACACTCAAAGATTCTAGGTCAATAACCAACTGTTCAATAAGCTTTTCAATTGAATGAGATTTGGTAGCCAATTCTTGAATTTCTTTTTCGGCATGTTCAACTTCTTCATCAGCTTTTTTCCTTTCGAACTCGAGCTGCGAAATTTGTTTTTCAACATTCGAAATATCGTTGGCAATCAGCTTTTCTCTATCGGAAAGATTTTTAATATCAATTTGTGAAAGCTTTGTCTCTGCATCGGCAATTGCAACTTTTAATCTCTCAAGCTCATTTTCGTGTTTAGGAAATTCTTTTCGAAGGCCGTCGAGTAATTGCTTTCTTCCAAAAACAGTTTCATCCTGCTTTGGAAGTGAGCCGGCTTCGATAATACCGCTACTTTGAACAATATCCCCATCAAGTGTTGCAAAGTTATATTCAGGGAATAATGAGTTGAATTCAATGGCTGTTTTCAAATCCTTAACAACTGCAATGCGTTCCAATACCTGATCGAAATAAGGTTTCCAATTTGGTTCGGACTGCACAAATTCTTTAGCCCAGCCTATAAAACCTTCGGCTAAAGCAATTTTCTTTGCTTTTTTTCGGATGCTGTAATTATTCAGTTTGTTAAGCAGTGTACTTTTAACTTTTTCGTTCGAACGCAATAAATAAAAGGATGCTTTGCCAAGATCTTTTTTACGAAGATAATCTATTGCGTTTTCAAGGTCCGAAATGCTGTCTACCAGCAAATTATTCAATACAGATTTTAAAGCGGCTTCCAACGCAAAGCGGTATTGCTCTTGAGTATCTCCAATATCTGCAAAGAGGCTTTTGCTTTTACTTTGCCATTCCTCACTTTCAATTAACAGTTTGGCGCCTTTGGAAATGCCTTCGAGATTTGAAATAAGGGATTGAAGAAAATTTATTTTCTCTTTCAATCCGGCTAGGAATGTTCTCTTTTCAACTTCTTCGCTCTTTAAGCCGTTGATATGTTTTTCCAGCTCGGCTTTTTCTTTTTCTCGCAAGGCAATTAAAAGTCCGGCTTCGTTTAACTTTCTTTCTGCTTCTGCCTTCTCATTATCTAAATCTTCAATATAGCCAACGGTTTTTGCAATGCTATGAGTTACGTTTTGAATCTTTGTGTTCAGCTTTTCGATGTTACTTTGATGTGTGGCAGATTCTTTTTTATAGCTGGCTAACAAATTCTCTTTATCGGATAATTCTTTGATAAGAGAAAAATTTTCTTCATTAAAATCTTTCAGCTCGTTCTTCTTCTGTTCAAGCTGTTCACGGCGTTCTATAACTAAATTTTCATTTTCATCAATATCTTTTTTCTTCAATTCAATTTTGGATTGAAGGGAGGAAAGTTCATCCTGGCTATCTAAGATTGTATCTTGAGTCTCTTCCAACTGAAATGTAAAATCTTTTATCTCCTGCTCAAGACGGTCGTGGTTTCTTTGCAAAGCTTTAGATCTTTCTTCCGACACAGAAATATTCTTTTGTGTAGTAAATAAAATCTCGGAGTTCTTAGCAATTTCGGCACGCTTAGCCTGAAGCTCGGCATCAACTGCATTAATCTGGTTTCTATATTCTATAAGTTCATTTTCAATTTTTCTAATGTCGGTATCTGTTTGCTCTTTTGTTTGAGTAAGCTCAATAACATCGGAATGAATTGCATTCTTTTTTTCATGATACAATGCAAATTCCCTCTCACTAAGGTCAAGTTCTTTATCTCGAAGCACAGATTGAATTTGTGTGTATTGATCTGCTCTCTTAGCTTGTCTTTCTAAAGATCTAACAGTTTTGTCTACTTCGCTAACAATATCGTTAACGCGTGTTAAATCTCCTTTAACCTCATCCAATTTTTTTAACGATAAGCGGCGGCGGAGTTTATATTTGTTTACGCCGGCTGCTTCTTCGAACAATCTTCTTCGTTCTTCAGTTTTGCTGCTTAAAATAGTTTCGACCATCTTTAACTCTATTACCGAATAAGCATTGGCTCCAATTCCGGTATCCATAAAGAGGTTGGTAATATCTTTTAGCCTGCATATATTTTTATTCAGAAGATATTCGCTTTCTCCCGATCTAAAAATTCTTCTTGTAATTGTAACTTCGGTGTATTCGGTAGGTAAAACCCCTTTATCGTTTACAAGAGTAAGCGAAACCTCGGCCATACCCATTGGCTTACGGGAGCGTGTTCCATTAAAAATTACATTCTCCATCTTGTCCATTCTAAGGGTGGAAGTTTTTTGCTCTCCCAAAACCCAGCGAATAGCATCTACTATATTTGTTTTACCGCAGCCGTTGGGGCCTACTATGCCTGTAATGCCTCTATTAAAACCAACTATAGTTCTATTAGCAAACGATTTGAAACCAAGAATCTCTAACTTTGATAAAAACAATTATTGCCTCAATAAGTCATTGAATTATACTGTTTAATTGAATTCCCAATCTGGTTAATAATAGAATGGGTAAGCTGGTACTTAAGTGTAAAAGCTCCAAGTACTAATAAGATGGCAACAAAACTTATTGAATAGACCATGAATGCAGGTACATCAAAAATAATATAGATAGCCTTTATTAGCCGAAGAATAAGCCAGAATAAGAGAAATGCCACAATCAAAAAGATGAGGATGTTAAAACTTTGCATCATAAGAATTTTGTAGAGAATTAGCTCGACCGGTAAAAACAATGTTAACGGAAGCAATGCCCATACAACCGAAAAATAAATATTCGAAAAAGGAACTTTGGTTTTAACAAAAAAGGATGCAAACTTTACTATTAGGCTTACAAAGAAAATTTTAACAGCAACTAAAACAAATAGAACAGCAAAACAAATTTCGGGATTCCATGCAAGGTAGCTAACACTTTTCATTAATCTGGTACTTGCAAAGGAAAGTAAAATTTTCTCGAACAAAATATCGTTGCGCCAGTAAAAAAGCATTATAGTAAATAATAATGCTGTTGAGCCCGAAACAATTAGCATAAGCAAAGCAGAATGCAATCCGGACATGATTCTATGATCTCGGATATCTGCAAAGAATATATAGGGCCTAATTAAAGCACGTGTAGCATACTCGCGGAATTTTTTTCGTGTATTTATTAGAATAGCCATAAATACAGATAAGATAAGCGCTGTAAAAATAAAGAATATAGGATTAGGATCTTTTCGGGCTCCAATTGGAATTGTTACTTTATTACCCTGATTTAGTTTAGAGTAAATAACCTTATACGCAATTGTACTCAAATTTCTATTCTTGCCTAAAACCGAAAAACGATATAAGTTATCTTTAGAGTTGCTTGAATACAAAGAAGAGAACTTTCCTTCGTATGGTAAAAGTGAATTAATAAAAAATCCCGAAATTTTTAACTGTGAAGACATGTTAATAATATCTTCAAAATATTTTGCCTGAGCTTCGTTGGAGTTACGTACTAAATAACCTGTTGAACTTCCCAAATAATTTGGATAAGTAACTTCGCTTAGGAAATAATTGTTAAATTCTATACTCTCGGCAGCATTGCTTATACTATTCTGCAAATCCTCTTTTTTATTGGAATATACTTCAATTCCCAGAAGGTCTATGTTGGTTATAAGTGAGGTTTGCAAACCAAAAAAGGAGGCGTAAGTAAAAATAGATTTCTTTTTTGCTTCGCTGCCAAGCTTTGTTAAAAAGTTTTGTGTTATTTCAGAATTTGGTAAAAATGAACTTCCCATTCCAATCATAAAGCTATTTGAATGCTGCTCGTAAGAAGAGATAAATAAATTTAAGTAGCCTTTTGCCTTTAATACAAAATCATTCTGGTCTAATAAATCTTCCGGAAACGAATTTATTGGTAATTCTATTAATGCTAGCAATCCCAATTCCTGACATACTTGTAAAGCAAATGGGTGGGGATAAGCTTTTGCAAAACGTACGGCATTAAATCCTGTTTGCTTAATAAGTGCTAAATCTTCTCTTATCTTATCAAACATATTTTTGTTTCGATGCATCGTTTCGTTTAAGATGTAGGTAGTGCCTTTCAAATTGAATTTGGAGTTGTTTAAAAACAATGCCTTAGATTCTTGTGAAAGCTTAAGTATTGATAGGCTTCTAACTTTTTTGTCCACTACTATTCCATCTTTTACCAGCATTACTTCGCATGTATAAACATTTGGCTGCTCGGGCGACCATAGCAAGGGATTAACTACATTTAGATTGCAATTAGCAGTATATGTGTCTTCATTCGAAATAGAGTAGTTGTATTCTCCTTTAGCGTATGGCAAGGAAGAACCCTTTGTATACAAATTAACTCTCAATAATATATTAGAGGGCTGCGCAATTCTATTTTGCTGCTGGTTTTCAATATCTATTTTAAGATCAATTTCTGCATTTGAATTTGAGTTATTGAGTGGGGTAGTTAAGCTTATTTTTGAGATAGAAATTTTTGGTAAAATCTTAACATAAACATCTCTAAAAACTCCACCATAGAAATTTGGAAACAGAAACTGCTGTTTTAAAGGAATTGTACTTTCGGAATCGTATTTATGAGAAATCTTAATAGAAATTTTATTTTTTCTATCGGATAATAACAAATCCTTTGGCAAAGGAACTTCAAAAGGAAAAGAACCACCATAGTGATTGTAAATAATATTTTTATTTATGGATATTTCGGCAAAGTAGCTTAATCCAAGGAACCCAATTTTAATTTGATTATTGTTAATTTGAGCTGCGGTAAGCTCCAATCCTCTTTCAATTATAATTGTTTCGGTACCCTCGAAATATGCAGGCAAATTTATGGATGCTTTATTTTCACTGTCGCTTTCATGATAAGCTTTCCATGAATCGTTTATTGTAAAAACACTTCTTGTATCGGATGAACCAAAAAGTATTTTATCCAAATCTTTACTTTGATTGTTGGTCAGCGACTCAATTTTAATTTGAGATATGATCAAATTATTAAGCAGTACAAAAAGAATAAGTAGAATTTGTTTTTTCGTCATAATTTTAATTTTTTGTCAAATAAATCATGCAAATATACAAAATCGAGGGGGGGGGTATCAATAAAATCTTACAAAATGGGGCTCACACAGAGCCCCTTTTTAGCTAAAAAACGAAGGAAATTTAGAAATTATGCGGCTTCTATAATTTTTACGAACGAATCGCTTTTTAAGCAGGCTCCGCCCACTAAAGCGCCGTCTATATCTGGCTGTGAAAGTAGTTCTTTTGCATTTTCGGGCTTAACACTTCCGCCATATTGAATTATCAATTTTTGGGCAAAACTGCTCGAAAAAATTGTGGATATTAATTCTCTAATAAATAAATGAACTTCCTGAGCCTGCTCTTTAGATGCAGTTTTTCCAGTGCCGATTGCCCAAACCGGTTCATAAGCAATAATCATTTCGGAAAGATCATTTTCGGTAATTCCCTCTAATCCATTTCTTATTTGTCTTTCGCATACTTTAAATGTTACACCACTTTCTCTTTCTTCAAGTGTTTCACCAATGCAAAAAATAGGTTTCAAATTATATTGAATTGCCTTCTTGATCTTTTTGTTAATGTCCAAATCGGTCTCTCCAAAAATAGTTCTTCTTTCGGAGTGGCCAAGAATAACGTATTGGCATCCAATACTTTTTAGCATTGGCGCAGATATTTCACCAGTGTATGCACCGTTATCTTCAAAGTGCATATTCTGCGCGCCAAGTTCTATTGTAGAATCCTTTAGCACTGTTTTTGCCGTTTCCAAAGAAGTGAATGGGGGGCAGACAATTACTTTTGTGTTCAACACATTTTGACTAAGACCACTTTTAATATCGGAAATTAATTTAACAGTAGCGTTAAGATCATTATGCATCTTCCAATTTCCGGCAATAACTTTTGTTCTCATGTTAACCTCTATTTTTTCAATAATAAAAAAGCTGTCAATTGACAGCTTCAACTCTTCTAATTCCTGGAATCTCTTTAATAAGGGCGCGCTCAACTCCCGCCCGCAATGTCATTTGCGACATTGGACAATCTGAACATGCGCCTGTTAATTTTACTTCTACAATGCCATCGGGCGTAACTTTAACAAGTTCTACATCTCCACCGTCTGCTTTTAAATAAGGTCGAATAGTTTCAAGAACTTGAAGAACTTTTTCAACTAGAACATCGCTCATTGTTTACTCCATTAGTCTTCTAATGATATTTCAATTTTAGGTGACGAGCCGGAAAAATTTGTTTTGCTTATTTCGGCAGCAAGGTTTCGGCTTATTTCAAGAATTTTTACTGCTTGTTCGGAATTTGGCTCTTCGAATACAACCGGCTTTCCTTTGTCGCCGCACTCCCGTGTAATTTGGTTTATTGGCAACTGTCCTAATAATGTTAAAGATAAACTTTCTGCCAATTTTTTACCGCCATCGGTACCAAAAATATCGTAACGGGTTTTAGTATCCGGTGCAATAAAATAACTCATATTTTCTACAATACCAAGAATGGGAACATTAACTCTTTGAAACATTTTAACAGCCTTTTTTACATCAATGATAGAAACTTCCTGAGGAGTTGTTACAACAACAGCTCCTGTTAAAGGAATTGTTTGAACCAAAGTTAACTGAATATCCCCCGTACCTGGAGGTAAATCAAATATTAAATAGTCCAGCTCGCCCCATTCAACGTCGCTCATAAATTGTTTTACGGCGCCGCTTGCCATTGGTCCACGCCAAATTACGGGCGCGTCATCTTCAATTAAAAATCCAATGGACATAACCTTAATGCCAAAATTTTCTAACGGTACCATTTTGTTTGTAGTTGGGTCCTGAAAAATTCTTGGTTTCTCGGGAAAGCCTAACATCATTGGTGTGCTTGGCCCATAAATATCCGCATCTATCAAACCAACCTTTGCGCCATCCATTGCTAATGCAACCGCAAGATTAACAGCAATTGTACTTTTACCAACTCCTCCTTTGCCGCTTGCAACAGCAATAGTGTTTTTAACACCGGGTAAAATTGTACTTAACCTTTGATTTGAACTATGCTGAACTCTTGCGCTCATTGTTACAGTTAATTTCCCAACAGAAGGAATTTCACTTTTTATTGCATCTATACAATCTTGCTGTATTTTATCTTTTAAAGGGCAGGCTGGAGTTGTTAATTCAACAACAAAGAAAATGTCTTTACCATCTATCTTAACATCTTTTATCATGTTAAGTGTTACTAAATCTTTATGTAAATCTGGATCGTTTACTTTTCTTAATGCATTAATTACTTGTTCGGCTGTAATTCCAGACATCAGTTCTCCTAATTTTGATGGCAAAGATAATAATTTTTTTGACCAGCCTAAAACAATGTACAATTTATCCCAATATTAAAGACAAGTAAGTTGAATTTAATTTGCGTAAACACTGTTATCTTTATATAATTCATTTAACAATCATTTAGATTAAGAAAATATACAGGAGAATTTGTGAGCACCGAAGGTGTAGTGTTAATTGTTGCGTTAATAATATTTTCATCTGTAATTATTCTAAAGAGGAAGAATTTATTCTACTTTAAAAAAAATAATTTGATTGATAACAAAAGAGTTGTAATTGAAGATTCTTTAAAGCATTTGTACGACTGCGAGTTTAAAGGTGTGGACTGCTCTCTAAGCAGTTTAGCCGGCAACCTAAATATAAAGAGCAACGAGACCACTAAAGTAATTGCCTGGTTAGAATCGATGGAATTAATTAAGTCCGACGGCATTAAAATTAGTCTTACGCCGGAAGGAAGATCTTATGCTTTAAGGATTGTTCGAATTCACAGATTGTGGGAACGCTACCTTGCAGATAATACAAGTGTTGAAGAAAAAGACTGGCATAAAATTGCCGAAGAGCGGGAACACTTAACAAGTATTGAAGATGCCCGTAAACTTGCGGCACGTTTAGGCAATCCTCTTTTCGACCCTCATGGAGATCCAATTCCTCTTGAGAGTGGCGAAGTTCTTTCTAAAGAAGGAATTCAGCTTAACAAGCTTGAAGAGAAAAATTTTGCGCGAATAATTCACCTTGAAGATGAACCAAAGGAAGTTTATGCTCAGCTTATTGCTTTAAAGTTGTATCCGGGAATGCAAATTTTTGTGTTGGAAAATTCCAAAGAGAAAATAGTTTTTGAGGCAGATGGCCAGGAATGCGTTTTGGCTCCAGTACTGGCGGCAAACATTACTGTAGAAAAAATATCAGAAAAAGAAACTATCCAAGAAAAGTTCGAAACCTTATCTTCACTTAATGTTGAAGAGAGCGCAACAGTAATTGGAATTTCGAAAGCTATGAGAGGACAACAAAGAAGAAGAATGCTGGATTTTGGAATTGTACCGGGAACAGTAATTAAAGCGCAGCTAAAAAGTTTAAAGGGAGATCCGGCGGCCTATAATATTAGAGGCGCTTTAATTGCGTTACGAAAGAATCAATCCGATTTAATACATATCAAAAGAAATAATGTGAAAGAAAAAATATGAGTACGTTAGATAATTGTGCAACATGTCCGGCGCATAATATTGGCAACCTAGTTAAGCTAGGCATAGATATGACTAACTTCGATTATGTTGTTGCACTGGCCGGTAATCCTAACACAGGAAAAAGTACTGTGTTTAATGCGTTAACCGGATTGCGTCAGCATACAGGCAATTGGCCAGGCAAAACAGTTGGCCGCGCCGAAGGTGCTTTTCAATTTGGAGATAAGCGATATAAAATTGTTGACCTTCCTGGAACTTACTCTTTGTTATCTACAAGTACAGATGAAGAGATTGCAAGAGATTTTATTCTTTTTGGGCAGCCGGATGTGACTATAATTGTTTTAGATGCTACCAGATTAGAAAGAAATTTGAATCTTGCATTGCAGGTCTTAGAAATTACAGATAGGGCAGTGGTTTGTTTGAATCTTATTGATGAGGCTAAGCGGCACAACATCTCGGTTGATGTTCGACTCCTTTCAAAAAAACTTGGTGTGCCGGTTGTTGCTGCTGCAGCGCGTCAAGGAGTTGGAATGCCGGAACTGCTTAAAAGCGTTAATGATGTTGCAACGGGAAATTACGTTTGCAAACCTTACAGAATTACAAACGAATTTAAAGATATTTCGAAAGCTGTGGATGATCTTAATAAAAAAATTGTTGAGCAGTTTCCCAAATTACCAAATCCAAGATGGATTGCTCTCCGCCTTCTTGAAGGGGATCAAAGAATAATTGATGCGTTGAAAAGCGGAGAATTGGGAACATTAACTCCTGTGGAAAATAGTAATGAATAAATCCGAAGAGAATATGAACAAGACAGAAGAATTAATTCAAAAAGCTAATGAATACAGATGGCAAATTGGAGATAATCTTCACGATTCAATTATAGAAACAATTTATACAGATGCTGCTAGCATTGCGGATTCTGTTGTTTCGAAAGGGAATCAAAAGCACAAATTCGATTGGGATAGATGGATTGATAAGCTTGTTACCGGAAGATGGACTGGAATTCCAATTATGTTATTCCTTTTGGCATTTGTTTTTTGGCTTACAATTATTGGCGCAAATTATCCTTCGGCTTTTTTAGGATGGATACTTGTAGATAATGTGCAGCCTTTGTTAAAAGAATTTGCAAATGCAATAAGCTTGCCCTGGTGGCTTAGCGGAGTATTAATTGATGGAGCTTACTTGGCTTTGGCTTGGGTAATAAGTGTTATGCTTCCGCCAATGGCAATTTTCTTTCCAATGTTCACATTGCTCGAAGATTTTGGATATTTACCCCGCGTAGCTTTTAACATGGATAATCTATATAAAAGAGTTGGCGCTCATGGAAAGCAGGCATTAACTATGAGCATGGGATTTGGCTGCAACGCTGCGGGTGTTATTGCAACAAGAATTATTGATAGCCCGAGAGAAAAAATTATTGCAATAATTACAAATAATTTTTCTTTATGTAATGGCAGATGGCCAACGCAAATTTTAATTGCAACTATTTTTATTGGAGGTGCCGTTCCATCTTATCTTGCCGGATTTGCTTCGGCGGCGGCTGTTGTTTTTGTTGCATTGTTGGGAATATTTTTTAGCCTTCTTGTTTCATGGGGCTTATCTAAAACAGTTTTAAAAGGGGAAGCCTCTGCATTTAGTTTGGAGCTGCCTCCTTACCGTCCTCCAAGATTTTTACAAACAATGTACACCTCTTTAATCGACAGAACTCTAATGGTTCTTTGGAGAGCAATTGTATTTGCGGCCCCTGCCGGAATTGTAATTTGGATTGTGGCCAATGTTCGTATTGAAAACATTACGCTTGCTGAATACTTTATTAGCTGGTCTAATCCTCTTGCATTTTTTATTGGATTGAATGGAGTAATTCTTCTTGCCTATATAATTGCAATCCCTGCAAACGAAATTGTTATTCCAACTATATTAATGCTTACTGTACTTACCGTTAAAGTAACAGGGGTAGAAACCGCAAGCGGAGTAATGTTCGAATTGGATTCTGTTGCCGACACTGCAAATGTTTTGCAATCTGGTGGATGGACAATACTAACCGGAATTAATTTGATGCTTTTTAGCTTGCTACATAATCCATGTTCAACTACAATTTATACAATCTACAAAGAAACTAAGAGCATTAAATGGACTATGATTTCAACATTCCTTCCAGTGGTTATGGGATTATTAATTTGCTTATTTGTAACTCAAATTTGGAGGCTGCTTGAATAAAAAGTTTTTGTTAACAATAACATTATTTGCTCTTTTATTTTCATCGGTTAATTATGCACAGCAAATATCTAGGATGAGTACAGATAGACCGGATAAGACTGAAAGCCCTTTTACAGTTCCAATGAGCTCCGTTCAAATAGAGATGGGATTTACTTATCAGCTGATGAAATATTTTAATGGGGTGAGTGATGTAGAGATAGAAAATTTTATGGCAGGTTCTACACTTATTCGATATGGAATTAATGACTTTGCAGAATTGCGGTTTGGCGGAGAGTTTTTTTCAAGCCAAACTACCCAGAACAGTATTAAAACAAAGGTTAACGGAATTAAGGACCTTATGCTTGGGGCTAAAATAAATATTAGAAAAGATGAAGAACTATTGTCGAATGTTGGAATAATTGCTCAAGCCATTTTGCCCTTTGGAAATGAAAGATTACGTCCTAATAAATTTGCACCTAAAATTTTAGTAGCGGTAGATCAAACAATTACTAACGACTTTTCGTTAGCAGTAAACTTTGGATTAGAGAATAACGGTAATAACGATGATATCTATCACCCATATTCCGGCTCGCTATCTTACCAATTCGATAATCGGCTTGGAGCATTTTTAGAAGTGTTCGGAACAGCATTGAAAGGGGAAGAGCCTTCTAATAATATTGACTGCGGCATAACTTACCTTTTGAAGAAAAATATTCAGATGGATTTTGTAATTGGAACAACATTAATGAGCGGAGTTACAGATTTCTTTGGAGGATTTGGATTTTCTATTTGGATGCAAAATTAATCTGCAATATCTCTTTGAATAATCTTTTTTGCTCCGTGAGATATTCGGTTCATCATATATTCTTGATGGCTTATTAACTCTTGGGTATAAACGGGATGGTTAAAAACATATTTACCCGTTGGTAACAATATTCGGCTTTTAACATTATCGTTAATAAGAGAATTTAAAACATTCTTTATAATAAAAGATTTGAATTCGGGATCGAGAATGGGGAAAGTAACTTCAACTCTTCGGTCTAAATTTCGGGGCATTATATCGGCGCTGCTGCAATATAAATCTTCCTTTCCATTATTATACGCGTAATAAATTCTGCTGTGTTCCAAAAATCTTCCAACAATACTGCGCACCCTTATATTTTGGCTTAAGCCGGGTACCTGCGGAACTATGCAAGAAACACCTCTAACAATTAAATCTACAATTACACCTTGTTTAGATGCTTCGTACAAAGCAGCAATAACCATTGGATCTACCAAAGCGTTTAGCTTAAAAACAAGATGACCTTTATAACCATCCTTTACATTTTGAATTTCACGTTCGATAAGCTCAAAAAATTTGATGCGCTTATTTACCGGGGCAACAAATAGTTTTCTAAAATCTTTTTGCTCGGAGTATCCGGTTAAGAAATTAAAAATTTCGGAAACGTCTGCGCATATCTCTTCGTTGCTAGTGAATAATCCAATATCGGTATAAATTCTAGATGTTACGCTGTTATAATTTCCGGTAGCCAAATGAACGTATCTTTTAACACCGTCAATTTCGCGCCTAACTACAAGAGTCATTTTAGCATGAGTTTTAAGTCCAACCAGACCATACACAACATGCACACCTGCTTTTTCAAGCTCGCGTGCCCAATAAATATTATTCTCTTCATCAAACCGTGCTTTTAATTCAACAAGAACCGCAACTTGTTTTTTTCTTTCGGCGGCTTCAATTAAATATTTTACTATAGGAGAATTCGATCCAACACGGTAAAGAGTTTGTTTAATTGCAAGAACTTCGGGGTCGCGCGAAGCATGCTTAATAAAATCTATTACCGGATTAAAACTATCGTAAGGATGGTGAAGAATAACATCTCTTCTTTGAATGACCGAAAATATATTTTCATCTTCCAATTCCTCGTGCGAAATTGGATGATATGGTTTTTCCTTTAAATGAGCATGTTGGAGATCGTATAAAATCATTGCATCGCTAAGGCCAAGGCTGCCATCAATAATATGAAGGTCTTCCCGCGAGATTTCTAAATTCTCAACTAGAGTTTCAATCATATACTCAGGCATTTCTTTTTCAACCTCAAGCCTTACAACAGATCCAAATTTTCTTTGCTTTATGTTTTCTTCAATCAGTTCCAAAAGGTCATCGGCTTCATCTTCCTGAATTTCCAAATCTGTATCTCTTGTAATTCTAAACCGGTAAGCTTCAACAATTTCTAAACCGGGGAATAAAATTTCTAAATTGGCCTTAATTAAATCCCCAATCCAAATAAACTTTATGGATTGAGAACCATTTCCATTTTTAACTTTGTTTTTAAGAATGCTGTCCACTCTAAGCAACCTTGGAAGAATACCAGGCACTTTAACACGGGCAAAATGTTTTTCCCCATTTGGCTTTTTAACCAATATGGCAAAGCTCAAACTAAGGTTGGAAATATAAGGGAACGGTCTTCCAGGATCGAAAGCTAAAGGAGTAAGAACCGGATAAATTTCTTTTATAAAATATTGGTTTAGTGCTTCCTTTTCATCTTTGTTAAGCTGATCTATTGTGCATACACAAACTTTGTTCTTTTTAAGTTCTGGTAGAATTACAGTTTTCCAGTAATCGTAAATTTGTTTGAGCATAGGCTGCAAGTTGTTTTCAATTCTTCGCAATTGCTCAATTGGGCTTAAGCCATCTAAAGTAGTATCAATAATTTTAGCACGTATTTGCTCTTTGATTCCCGCAATGCGAATCATATAGAATTCGTCGAGGTTGGAAAAGAATATTGAAACAAATTTTACTCTATCCAAAAGAGGAAGGTTAGGATTAACAGCTTCTTCTAATACCCGCTTATTAAATTCAAGCCAGCTTAAATCTCGGTTAAAGTAGTTCTGAGGCTTTAAATATTTTTCTAATATGTCTTTAGTAAGCTTCATCAAAATTTCCAAGCATCATTTAAACTGTTTAGCCGAAGAATATTTATCCAAGCTGTATTCAATAACACTGTTTGGAATAGGAAGTCTTTTGATATTTACTTTTGCTTTCACAAAAAAATCTTCTGCTAATGTATCGTGGTAGTCCGAAAAAATAACAACTTCTTTAATCCCGGCGGTAATTAGAGCTTTAGAGCAATTAGTGCATGGCATATTGGTAACATATGCTATTGCATTTTTTGTACTAACGCCGTGAGAAGAACATTGTAAAATTGCATTCATCTCGGCATGAATAGTACGAACGCAATGATTGTCTACAACTAAACATCCCGCATCTTCGCAATGCTCATCACCGGGAATTGAACCGTTATAGCCGGTAGATAGAATTTGCTTATCTCTTACAAGAACACAACCGCAATGCATTCTTGGGCATGTTGCCCTTTCCGAAACCAGCATTGCAACCTTTAAAAAGTACTCGTCCCATGTTGGACGGTTAGAATTATTTGCCATAACCTTCTTCAATTTTTGCAAACGAATTTAGTTAATTCTTTATTAAATGGTAAGTAAAGCTTGTTGTAGAATTGATAATTCTTGTAGGCAATTATGAAGTCTTATAATAGGTCGAACGGATCCTCGAATAAAACCACAGCTTCTTGCGATTTCAATTTTGAAACGCAGGCCAATATATATCCCTTTTTTAAGTCTTCATCGCCTAAAACATTTTGAGGGGCCATTTCAACTGTGCCGGATAGCAGTTGGGCTTTGCAAGTACCGCATAATCCATTTTGACATGACTTCGGAACATTTAAATTACTATTGAGAGCCAGCTGAAGAATAGAGGCATTATTTTTCGATTCAATGATTGTTCTTTTTTGGTTATATATAATTGTAACATTACCATTACTTGGGTTTGCCAGTTGGTTTAATTCAATTGAGGGGGGTGAGTATCTTTCGAAGTGTATATCCTTTTCGGAAATTCCGCAACCTTTTAGTCCTTCAAAAACATTTTTAACCATACCACCGGGACCACAAATAAAAAACTCGCCCATCGGTTTATTTGGCAAGTACTTATCCACAAGATATTTAACCTCGCTAATGCTAAATCTTCCTTTTTCACCAAGCCAATTTGTATCTTCCTGCGAAAATATATTGACATAAAAAAATCTATCTGAATGATTAGAAACAATCTCTTGTATATCCTTTGTGAAAACCAAATTGTAATGATTTCTATTCAGGTTAAATAGAAAAATATTTCCGGTTGGTTTTAGTAGAATTTGTTGCATCATTGGAATTAGAGGTGAAAGTCCTACACCAGCCGAAAAGAAAATGTAGTTTTCACTTTCGTTCAATTTATTTGGAAGTGTAAAATTACCTAAAGGGGGCAAAACCTTTACCCTGTCTCCAGGCGTAAGGCCTTCAAAAAATATTTGAGAATCCAAATCCATTATGGAATTTTTTATAGTCAAGCGGATAAATGGTAATTCCCTTGGGTGTGAAGATATTGAAAAGGCTTTTCTTTTTACTGTAATACCATTCTTGCTAACTACTATATACAAGTATTGCCCGGGAAGGAAAGAAAAATCAACATCATCATCCAATTCAAAAATAAAATGAGATACACTTGCGGTTTCTTTTAAAACACTTTTTAGTTTTAAGCCAATATAATTTGCCACTTCCACCAATAGTTTATTAGCTCAACACCCATCTTTCTTTATAAGTTTCATTTAATGGGGGCATATATTAATAATGTTTTTACCCCTTTAATGTAATTGCAAAAGTTGTTCCCTGGTTTACTACAGAATTTTTTACGAATATTTTACCTTTATGGTAATCGTTTATAATCCTTTTAGAAAGGCTTAATCCTAAACCCCAGCCTCTTTTTTTAGTGCTGTATCCGGGCCTAAATACATCATTTTTCTTTCCGGTCTCAATTCCTTTACCATTGTCTGTGGCAGTAATTTCAACTCCTTTGGATAATTTTGAAACCGAAAAAACTATTTTACCATCGTTATGCTCAATTGCATCCAATGCGTTTTTAATTAAGTTTTCAATCACCCATTCAAACAATTCGCTGTTAATTTTTGCTGATACAGTCTTATCTCCTTCAACAGTTAGCTGCACTGTTTTTCCAAGCTGAGGCAGTCTTCTTTGGAAATAATTTACAACTTTTTCTATAACCTCAACAACGGATTGCTCCTTAAGTTCCGGCAACGAACCTATTTTAGAAAACCGCTTTGTAATTTTATTAAGTCTGTTTAAGTCGCTTTCAATTTCTTCGGAAGTATCTAATACTTTATCCGGGTTATTGTAGTTCATCTTTAAAATTTCATTCCATCCCATTAAACTAGAAATTGGAGTTCCAAGCTGGTGTGCCGTTTCTTTAGACATTCCAACCCAAATTTTACTTTGCTCGCTTCTTTTTACATAGCTAAAGCTTAAGTATGCAATTAAAACAAATAGAACAGCAATAATTATTTGAACGTAAGGATAATATCTAAGTCTTGAAATTATCTCGGAATCGCCATAATAAATTTTGGAAAGAATTTTATTATCGGGAGATTTAACAAGTATAGGCTCGTGAATGCCTTTAAGGTTTGCTAACTGCTCATTTAAGAATTCTTGTAAGGTGGAACCACTAAGACTATCTGCCAAGGGAATATTTTTATATCCTAAGCCGGTTTTGGTTGATACAATTACATCATCCTTATCTGTAAGTATCATCGGAAATTCTATTCGTTGCAAGATTTTTTGGAATACAAAATTCAGATCCCCTTCTCCCGAAGCTGGATTAGCAAGAAACTCCAGCCCATCGGCATAAAGCCTAACAATTTCTTTTTCTCGTTGCTGTAATTGTTTTACAAGGTTTTGAGTGTAGATTAAGGTTCCTAATGCAATTAAGACTCCAAAAATTAGCAACGCTAATTTAAGATTCATGGTAGAACCTGATGAGTATTTCATTTCAGCTCCAAGATTTGGCCATTAAATTAATAATTCTACGAATGCAAATGATATTTTAGAGAAGGTAAAAAGTTTTCTATAATTCTATCGTTTGATTTCTTTTAGGACCAACTGAAACAATACTTATTCTAAATCCGCTAAGCTTGGCAATATAGTTCAAGTAATCTTTTGCATTTGCAGGAAGATTATCAAATTCTGTTATTCCGGTTATATCGGTTTTCCAGCCTGGTAAAGTTTCGTAAACAGGGGTTACTTGCGAAAGTCTGTTAACATCGGTAGGGAAGTAACTTAATTTTTTGCCATTTATTTCGTAAGAAACACAAACCTTAATCTCATCAAAATCGCTAAGCACATCAAGTTTTGTAATTGCTGCCGAGTCAATTCCATTAATCATTCTGGAATAATTAACCAAGAATGCATCGTACCAGCCGCAACGGCGTGGACGACCGGTAGTAGCTCCAAATTCAAATCCAATTGCGCGCAGTTTTTCTCCAACGTCGTCCAGCAATTCGGTTGGAAATGGACCTAAACCTACACGAGTTGTATATGCTTTTACAATTCCAATAACGGAATCTACTTTTGTTGGAGGAATTCCCGATCCGGTGCATGCGCCCCCCGAAGTTGGACTAGATGAAGTTACATATGGGTATGTGCCATGATCAACATCTAATAATGTTCCCTGAGCGCCTTCGAGTAAAATAGATTTTTTTTGACCATAGGCTTTCTCTAAATAAGTTGGAACATCAATGATGTATTCACCTATAGCTTTTTCAAACTCCAAATATTCATTAATAATTTCTTCGGCTTGTATTTCGTTGTGATTATAAAGCTTCTTAAATAATTCATTCTTCTCTTGAACATTGAAACGAATTTTTTCTTCGAGTATTTTCTTATCTAACAAATCAACAACTTTAATTCCGGTGCGGGCATATTTATCTATATAGCATGGGCCAATACCACGTCCGGTAGTTCCAATTTTTGAAGCGCCGCTCTCATTTATTGAATCTAAAATTTTATGGTAGGGCATTATTAAATGTGCATTTTCACTAATAAATAAGCGTCCTTTTACACTAACGCCCAAATCTGCCAGAATTTTAATTTCAGAAAGCAATGCCTTGGGATCTATAACTACGCCGTTTCCGATAACGCATTCTACATTATCTCGAAGAATGCCGGAAGGCACAAGATGAAGAATAAATTTTTTATCTCCAACTTCTACGGTATGGCCAGCGTTTGCGCCACCTTGATATCTAACAACAACATTAAATCTGTCGCTAAGAATATCAACAATTTTACCTTTACCTTCATCGCCCCATTGGCTGCCAACTAATATTGAAACACTCATTAAAATCCTCAAAAAAAATTATTTTGGTGGGCAAAATAAAACTCCGGAATATTGAATTCCGGAGTCGTTAAAAGAAAAGCTATATTAATTTCCGAAACTTTTTACTGCTTCATCAACAGAAGAGAAATGTTCAAAAATTGAAATAAGTTTGGTAATTACCAAAAGACTTTCAATCTTTTCGGTTGCATTTGCAAGCTTTAAAGAACCGCCACCGTTTTTCATGGTTGTATAACCACTAATTAGCATACCTAAACCAGAGCTATTCATAAATTTTGTTTCAGCAAGATCAACAATAACATTTTTCTTATTTTCTTCAATAAATTTGTGTAAAATGCTGCTGAACTCCTGGGCTTCGGGGCCTCCCATAACATTTCCAACTAGTTCAATAACTACAGCATTATACTTCTCTACTTGTTTGATCTTCATGAATTCTCCTAACTTTAATTAATAATTTATTTCTGCTAAGTTGTAATAAGCTTATAGTAAAAATGGATATAATCCTAAATAAATAATTATATTGCCGACCAAAGTTATTTAATCTAATAGTAAAAAGAAAGTATTTTTGTACTAGAGTAATAATGATGTTACTTTAAGGAACTATTAAAAAAAAACGCCGTCTAATTATATGGACTATTTAAAAGATCAAGATCAATCGAGATTTAATGAGGCCGCCGAAGAACGGGAAGAAGATTTTGTTCTTATCAGGCTTTTTATATCGGGCGATGAGTCTACATTTAAGACATTAGTGATAAAACACAAAGAAAAGGTTCGAAATCTTGTCTTTTTAACATTGGGCGACGCCGAATTTGTGGATGATATTTCACAGGATGTTTTTATTAGCGTTTATCATAAGCTAAAGGAATTTAGGTTCGAGAGCAAGTTTACTACCTGGTTGTACCGTATTACAGTAAATAAATGCCGCGACTATCTTAGAAAGAAAAAAGTCAGAAGTATTTTTGTACCTATTAAAGATTCCGATACAGAGTATGGTACCGGTCCTTTTTCGGAAAATGTTGATATCCCTAATTTAGTTAGGACGGCAATTGAAAAATTACCCGAAAAACTTAGAGTGCCACTAGTTCTTAGGGATATAGATGGATTCAGTTATAAAGAAATTGCAGATCAGTTGGGTACAGAAGTAGGTACTGTAAAGTCGCGAATATTTAGAGCTCGAGAAACATTAAAAGTAATTTTAGAACCGTATCACAAAGAGTTAAGGATATGAAAATGCAGAACTTTTCTTTCAAAAATATTTTCACTCTCGAAAATATTAAAAAGAGCCTGCCAATTATTTTTTTAATTCTATTAACAGTTTTTTTAATGGTCCTTTTCAAGCACAATAAGAACAGCATCTCTTCTATGATTCAAGAGGGTAAGCAGGATCTTCTTGCTCTCTATGCCAATAATCTTAAACCAATGTTATACTCCTCCAAGATTAACGAAGAGGACATTTTTAACTTTGCCCTTTACCAAACCATTCCTGTAGATAAAGAGAATAAAACAGTTCTTTCACTTGTTAATGTGGAAGGGCAAGATTCATATACTATTAGAAAAGCCAATTATAACTCCAATACTAAAAACTACGAAACGTTTAAGCAGTATTTCGAATTGAATAATGAACAGAAATTAAAAGCCGATTCAATTTTAAATTCCTATAAAAAAGAGATCTATTCATGCATCTTTGTCAATCAGGGAGAAAAATCTGCAAAAGAAGCATATGCTTTTAATCCTACCAAGGTATCCCAGCTGCAAAAAGCGGTATTGGCAGATTTAATTAACTTTGCTCATTCGGTTAACAATAAAAAGGCAATAGAAAGATTTCCTACATTTACAGCATACAATACCGAAAACTTGAAAGAGCTTATTTTTGCCGCAAAAGAAACCGGTTCGAACGATTACATTGTTTTTACTCCAGATACGGTCGCAAATTCTACAATTGTTTGGAACGAAAAGGAATTGGAAAAACAAATTAGTGAACTTGAAAAAGTAGATAATGTAAAAGACTTTTACGAATCTAAGAGCAGATATACTTATAAATTCAAAGAGCCTCCCGAAGCACCTTCGGAGCCTCATGCTATAAAATATAAAATTGACCCTAATTCCTATAATGTTTCTATACCGCAAATAGAAATTCCTAAATTTACAGACACATTAAATATTGCTTTAGCAAAGGCTGCAAAAGAGTTAAAGGAAATAAGAATTCATATTCCCAAAAGTGTCAAATCCAAACATGTTACAATTAATGGCGAAAGGGTTTCTGAAGTTGTGAATCCTTTTGAAATTGCCGCGCAAAGTTTGGAAGTATTAAAAGACTTAGATATTGGGGGCTTGATTGAAATGGGAATGAAAATGGATGCTAAGAAAACAGGAAATGCAAAAAAAGATTCTTTGCTAAAGAAGAAGATGGAAGAGAAGCTGCGTGAAGTAAATAAAAAACTTCAGCGCTTCAAATACAATAAAGATACAACTAATAATTAATTCGATTACTAATTTTAGCTGGATAATATGCAAGCATCCAAAAAAATATCTTCTGTGCGTGGGTTAGAAAACGCCATTCTGTTTTCTATTGCACTTTTTATTTTCAAATTAGTATTCGCCACTAGTGATGGATTAATTCTTCTTTTAATTAATGAACTGCTCGTCTTTTTGGCCATAGCTTCTTTGTATAAATATATCCATGTGTCATTATCAAAAAAAGTTGATGTACCGCTTTCTCTTAGTTTAAACGTTGGTATTTTGGGTGCCCTTTTATTCTTTATATTTTCAATTACTAATACGCTTTACAAAGCCGATAAAGAGGGAAGAATAGACCTTAATTTTTTTAATTCGCTTCTCTCTATATTACTAATATTCCTTTTTATTGCAGGTATTGTATTTATCTTTTCTACATTCAGAGAGTTATCTTATCTTCGACAGAAAAAAGACCCTAGCCTTTACTTTAACTCGATGTTATGGTTTTTTAGTTTTTCTTTTTTTACAGGCTTCCTTACTGATTATAAGGATTTGATATACATTAATGATACTTTCTTTACCGTTACTATTGTATTAATAGTTCTGAACTCTTTACGTGTAGCATGGATTGCATTTCTTACCAAAAAGCAAAAGTATTATCTGTTAGGACTTTCAATTGTTCTATCAATTGTTTTTGGACTTGCTTCGAGATTAGTATTAGATACTATTATTGTTCGCCAGCTTATTTATACCTTTAGCCCCGGCTTGCATACAGTTTGTAGTTTAGTATTGGTTTACGGATCTATTTACTTTGGTGTAATTTTCTTTACCACTCTTTTTCATTTACCAACAGCCGAAGCATTTGATAGAAAAGCTCAGGAAGTAACCTCGTTAATGGATCTTACAAAACTTATCACTCAGGTTTTCGATTTTAAAGAAATGGCAGATACTGTTACGGATTTAACAATAAAAGTGTGCAATTCAGATTCCGCTTGGCTTGCGACCAAAACAAGCGAGGGGATAGAATTAAATTCTGTTCACAAAATTGGTTTTGTTGATGCTAACCGGGTTACCAAAAAATTAATTGGTGATGGTGAAAATGGCTTTAACGTAGTGCAGACTATAGATTACGATAGCTATTTCCCCGAAATTAAAAGAAGTGAAGAACATTTTAAGTCTATTGTTGTAGCTCCCTTAAAAGTTCATGGCAATATTAACGGCTACTTATTTACCGCAAGAAATAAAGAGAATGCCTTTGATACAGATGCCATTAAAGCCGTAGAAGCTTTTGCAGATTATGCAGCCGTTGCTTTAGAAAATGCAAAACTGTTTAAGGAGTCCATAGAAAAAGAGAGGATGGAAAAGGAACTTGATGTTGCTCGCGATGTTCAACGTAGAATTTTGCCGCGCGAAATTCCATCTTCAAAGGAATTGGAAGTTTCCTCTTTATTTGTTCCCGCTTTTGAAGTAGGCGGCGATTATTACGACTTTTTTAAGCTGGATGAAGATAAGCTGGCTTTTGTTGTTGCAGATGTTTCTGGAAAGGGTATTTCGGCTTCTTTTATTATGGCCGAAGTTAAAGGTATTTTTGAATCACTTTCTAGAATAATTCAAAGTCCTAGAGATTTATTAATTGCTGTTAACGATATTCTAAAAGGCAATTTGGAACGTAAAAGCTTTGTTACAGCCATTTATGGCATTATTAACCGAAAAACCGGTGTTGTTAATTTAGTGAGGGCCGGGCATACTCCTGTTATTGTTTGCAGCCAGGGAAAAGCTTCCCGCTTTCAGCCTTCTGGAATTGGACTTGGGTTAGATTTTTCAAGTAATTTTGCAAATTCTTTAAAAGAATTGGAAATTCAGTTAAAGAATAATGATATTTTCGTATGTTATTCTGACGGAATTACAGAAGCTAAGAATATTGATGAACAGGACTTTGGCTACGATGTAATGGAAAAAATTATTTGCGATAATGATGGGGATAGTTTAGATAATATTTCGAAAAAAATTATGGAAGAGCTTTCGCTCTTTTCACAAGATCATTCGCAGCACGATGATATAACATTAGTTTTATTTAAGTGGAAAAGTATTAATTAATTATTGGAGATATTAATGGCAGATTTTAACGTCAACTTGCGGGATGTCGGCCCTGTAAGTGTAATTGATGTAAAAGGATATCTCGATGCTCACACTGCGCCTGAACTTGAAGGAGTGTTTAATCGCCTTTTAGATCAGCAGCAATTTAAGGTTGTTGTTAATTTTAACGACCTTAAATATATAAGCAGTGCCGGGCTCGGTGTTTTTATGGCTTATGTTGAAACCATGAGAGAGAATTCGGGAGATATCAAATTTTCGAACATGAAAGAAAATGTTTATAACATTTTTGACCTGCTGGGCTTTCCTATTCTTTACGAATTCTTCAAAGAAGAAAAAGAAGCAATAACAAAATTCGGCGAATGACAAAATTGAATATCTCGAAAAACATATTTGATAAAGAAATTGTCGTTAAAAGCTCTACCGACAATCTTGCAGAAATAAGAGAATTCACCCGCTCTGCCGCGGAATTTAGTGGATTCAGTGAGGATATTGTTGGCAAGATTATTTTAGCTGTTGACGAAGCATGTACTAATGTTATTAAACATGCATATAAATATTCAAAAGAGGGGGAAATTAGCATCTCAATTAAATTTGTAAATGGAAAATTTACTGTTTCAATTACAGATCATGGTGTTCATTTCGATCCTTCTAAAATTCCTGATCCAGATTTAAAAGAATATTATAAAGAAAAAAGAGCCGGTGGCTTAGGTATGTATTTGATGAAAAAATTAATGGACGAGGTTCAATACTATAACGCTGCAGATAACAGAAATCAAGTTGTTTTGATAAAATATTTGCAGCACTAAGATGCATCCATCAGATAATATTGCCGCACTAAGAAATTTTTCTGCCTTAGTAGACTTTAGCAACATTATAAATTCCAACCTAGATCTTAACTTCACTCTCAACAATATCTTACTTACATGCCTTGGTAAATTTCACACTACTAAAGGTTTGGTTGCTTTATTAAACGAAGATAGAATATTTGAAGTAAAAGCTTCTAAAGGATTTTCAAAAGCTAGCATCGAAAGCTTTCCTAAAATTTGCGCGGATAATTACGACTCGAGCAATGAATTGGGAGAATTTATTACTCATAATAATTTACATGTTTATCAGGAAGTTAAAAGCAGCGGTGGATTGAAAGGAATTGTTATTCTTGGTCAAAGACTAACAAACAGACAATATGATGATGAGGATATTAGTTTTTTAAGAACCATTTTAAATGTTGGTGCTACCGCAATAGAAAATGCAAGCTTTGTTGAAAAGATGAAACATGTGAACAGAGATTTGGATTCCAAAGTTAACCAGTTAAGCGCTTTGTTCGATTTGAGTAAGGAATTCAGTGGAATTTTAGAAACACAAAAAATAACTAAGCTGCTGGTTTATTCTTTAATTGGACAAATGTTGGTTTCAAAGTATGCCGTTGTTTCCTGTTCGGGAGGAGTTCTTAAAATTTTGGAAAATAGATTTCCCGAAGAACCGTTGAAGAACGCGCTAAAGTCATGTGGTCACAATTCATTTAACTCCCATATCTCGCGCGAAGAATTTATTGACGATTTAAGACCTTTGGCAGATATTGGGGTGGACCTTGTTATACCTATGCAAATAAAAGGGGAAACTAAGGGATTAATACTTTTAGGAAAAAGAAAAAACGAACAAGGATTTTCAAAATCCGATATTGAATTTGTTTCCTCTGTAGGAAGTTTGGCGATAATTTCAATTGAGAACGCAAGATTATTCAGCGAAACTTTAGAGAAGCAGAAGCTTGAAAAAGATTTGGAAACTGCACGAAACATTCAAAATAATTTGTTGCCTAAATCTGTACCAAAGTTTTCTAATTTCGAAATCTCGGCTCTAAATCAATCTGCCAGAATGGTTGGAGGAGATTATTACGACATTGTAAAACTGGATTCCAACCGAATATTATTTGCAATTGCAGATGTTTCGGGTAAAGGTGTTCAGGCGGCTTTGCTAATGGCAAATATTCAGGCCTTTCTAAAATCAATTAGTAAAATGAATTTGAAATTAGATGAAGCAACAAACCTGATGAACGATTTAGTTGCCGAAAATACAACTAATGGAAGTTTTATAACTTTCTTTTGGGGCATTTTAGACAACGAGAAAAAGGAACTTACTTACGTTAATGCCGGCCATAATCCGCCCCTCTTAGTCCGCAATTCCGAAATTATTAAGCTTAAAAAGGGGGGGATGATATTAGGCGTAATGCAAACAATTATTCCTTACATATCCGATGTGGTTCCTTTACAAAGCAAAGATACAATTGTTCTTTTTACAGACGGCATTACCGAAGCAATGAATACTAAGTGGGAAGAATATAGCGACGAGAAGCTGGAAGATCTTGTAATGTGCAATAAAGATATGGATTCAAAATCTCTTCTTGATGAGATTAAACTAAGTGTAGATACATTTACAAAAGGTGCTGAACAATCCGATGACATTACCTGTTTAGTAATAAAGGTGAAATAGATGAATAACAGTAATAAAAGAATATGGGCAAATAATTTTCCTAAGTTGATTCTTGCGACCACAGTAGTTCTTTTTATTATTAGCTTGCTAAACCTTTATTACATCTTTGAAGTTACTTCTCAATCGAACGATGAATGTCTTTGGCTTGAAAAGCATACAAAAAGTAAAACTACCGTTGTAATTTTTGATAAAGTTAAACTTAACGGTGTAACTTGGAATGCAGGAATTAGAAACGGCGACATTCTAATTGCAATTGATGATATCAACATTACAAACAATGTTCATGCAAGCAGACTTTTAGATAGACTGAAATCTGGTGATATTGCAAAATATACCTACGAACGTAATGGAAAAATTTATTTTGCAGATATTCAAATAAAAAAATTAATTTCTTTTAACGGTCTGGCTTTTGCACTCCTTAGTTTAATTTGGCTCTTTGTAGGTTTTATTGTGTTAATGGCAAAGCCAGAGGGCAGGCCGCAAAGGCAGTTCTATTTAATTGGAATGTTTCTAGTTCTGTTTTCAACTTTTAATTTGTTGTTTAGGGGTCTGGCTGTAGATAATCCAATACTTAAGAACATTTTTGTTTTTAATATTGTAGATACTCTTTGGATTATTGGAGGTTTATTTACCTCCTCCAGTTTAGTAAGCTTTTTCTTCTCCTTTCCAGTGGAATTCCCCATCCGCAAAAACAAATGGTTCAATGTTGTCGCATACTCTATTCCGGCTTTTTTGCTTTTGGTTATAATTTCGTTTAGATACTATTATATATACGATAAAGGATTTTACAAGTTCAATAATATTGTTACCAATTTAGTAGGACTTTATCTTTTAGTGGGTTTGGCTACTTCTTTTGTGCTACTTTTAATGGGATACAATAAAATAATTGTTCCAAAGGATAAAAAACCAATTAGAATAATTATCTATTCTTACGTTATTGCTCTTATTGCCATAATATATTTCTTAATACTCTCTTCCTTTAAACAGTTCTTAATTTTTAACGATCCTCTTTTATTTACTCCAATAATTCTTATTACAATTATTCCAATTGGATTTGGATATTCAATCTTCCGCTATTCCTTAATGGATATTAGCGACATTGTTAAGAATACAATAGTTTACGGCGCCGCTACGGTTACCCTTGCTACAGTTTACTTTGTAACTCTTTATTTGCTAGGATATTTTGTTAGCTCTGTTGTGGCTACTCAGTACCGCGCATTTTTAGCCGGATTTATTTTTATTACTTTCGCAATAATTTTCCAATCAACAAAAGATCGTTTTCAGGAATTTCTTACTGCAAAATTTTTTCCCGAAAGCTTTTCCTTTCAAAAGGGTCTGCTTCGTTTTAGCGGTGATATTGCCGCCGTTGTTGGCCTTGAAAATGTTTTAGATGCCACTAAAGATTTGTTTGTTAATTCTCTCCGAATTCAAAATTTTGGAATAATGCTAAAGAATAACGGGGGCAACTATAATATTGTTAGGCAGCATGGCAACGAACATTTATCCATAAGCTTTTGCGATAGTCAAAACGAAATTGAAAAATATTTTGCCACTAAAAAGAACTTTGGTCAAAAATTAATTCTGGAAAAAGTAGAGTTCGATAGGGTATTAAATCTTCATTTTATTATGCCGCCGGATATTCATTCCATAATTCCATTAATGATTCAACAAAAGTGTATTGGATTATTGCTATTTGGATTAAAGCAGACCGGTTCCCAGTTTGCAACAAAAGATTTGGAGCTTCTTAATTCTGCCGCAAACCAAACCGCCATTTCTATAGAGAATGCCCGCTTGTATGAATCGGAAGCCGAGAAGAAAAAACTGGAAAGGGATTTGGAAAATGCGCGCCGCATTCAAGAAACTTTATTGCCACGCACTATTCCATCATTTAGTAAGTTGCAGCTAACCGGCAAAATGATTCCTGCTCACCATGTTGGGGGCGACTATTTCGATATGATTCCAATTTCGGATGATGAGTTGCTTGTTGTTGTTGGCGATGTTAGCGGAAAAGGTTTAAGCGCTTCTCTATATATGTCCAAATTACAAACTATGATTCGTTTGTATGCAAAACAGGGTATCTCTCCTAAACAAATATTGCAGCTAATTAATACCCAGCTTTATATGGATTTAGAGAAGAATTATTTTATTACAGTATCTATTGCTCTATTCAATATTAAAACCGAAACTGTTAAGTTGTGCCGCGCGGGGCATCTTCCTTATCTTTTAATTCGTGATGGTATTGTAGAATGGATTCAGCCTGCGGGAATTGGTGTTGGATTAGATAGAGGGGAAGTGTTCAATTCTTCACTGCAGGAATTTGAAATGAAAATTCAAAAAGAGGATCTCTTTTTAATTTATTCCGATGGCGTTACCGAGGCTATGACAGTTGATGGGGAAGAGTTTGGTGAAGAAAGATTGGAAATGCTGGTAGCTACAAATTATTCTAAGCCGGTAGAAGATATTCAAAGTAAGATTATAGATGATGTGAAAATATTTTGCGGCGCAGCTCCTCAGCACGACGATATTACTTTACTGTTTGTTAAATACACAAATTGAACGAAGAACGAAGAGTGTAGAGGGAAGATAGTATTATTACTTGTCGTTTAGTATTGTGTGCCTTATTAAAAGATTCTATCCATCCGCTTAAAAGGGTATTAAAGACTAATCTATTTCCAAATACCACTTATTTAATTCCAATTGCTGCAATAATTATTTCTTTGCTGAGGCGTGGTGGAGTTGATAAGGAGAATTCTATAAACATTCTTGTTTGTTATTACGGTCAAAAAAAAAGCTCCGACAAATTGACGGAGCTTTTATGTAAAAATAATAAATGACTGTTAGAAAGATACTTTGCTCTTTGTTCTGTTTGCCCATTCAAGAACGAATGCGCTGGCAACGAAAATTGAAGAGTAAGTACCGGTAATCATACCAATAAACAGAGCAAATGCAAAACCGCGTAAAACCTCACCTCCAAATATTGTTAACACAATAATTGTGAAGATGGTTGAAATACCGGTAATGATTGTTCTGCTAAAAGTATGGTTTATAGCAGTATTAATATTTTGTTCTAATGGAATAGTTTTATGGAGCTTTAAATACTCTCTAACTCTATCGAATACAACCACTGTATCGTTCATTGAGTAACCAATTAAGGTTAAGAATGCGGCAACTACAGTTAATGTAATTTCGAGATTAAAGCCCGGTATTACACCATATAGAATTGAAAACACACTTAATGTAATTAGAACGTCGTGGAAGAGGGCAATTACGGCTCCAATAGCAAAAGTAAATTTGAATCTGAAGCCGATATAAATAAGAATTACTACCAATGCTAAAAAGATAGCAACAACAGTATCTCTTTTTAATTCATTACCAACTTTAGGTCCAACTTTAATCTCTTGAAGTACATTAAATTTATTGTCTTTCATTTTTTCTGCTAAATTATCTTTTATCAAATCTGATATACCAAAGTTAACAATAATGGCTCTGTTTGTAGCTTCTTCCGAAACTTTGGAAGCCTGAAAACCATTATTGAATAATACATTTGAAACAGTTTCGGATACTAACGAATCTGCAAATTGGAAAGTAATTGAATTAGAAGTTGATTCAACAATAGTTCTTTCCGCATTAGGAAAGTTCTCTGTAATTATTGCATCAATTCTTGTTTTAACTTTTGGAACTACGTTAGCAGGAATTTCCTGTAATTCGGTTCTTAAAAGAACGCCTGAAGAACCGCCAAAAGTTTTTACTTCAATATCACCTAAGCCAATTTTATCTACTTGCTCTCTAATGCTAGAGATATCCACAGGTTTATCGAATTTAAGAGCTATTTCTGTACCGCCCTTAAAATCAATTCCAAAAGCTAATCCTCTAATAATAATGTTTATTAAGCCAAGTAGAATTATAGTACCAGAGATGAAAAAGAAAAGGGTACGTTTACCCATAAAGTCAATATTTATATTCGCAAAAATTCTCATCTTATTCTCCTAAGAATTAACCAACATTAATTTTATAGCCTTTGGAAGTCAAATAGTCGAACAATACTCTAACAATAACCAACTGACTAAATAAACTAGTTACTATACCAACCATAAGAGTTAAAGCAAAACCTTGAACCGGGCCGCTACCGAACTGATAAAGAATAATACCAGTTAATAAGGTAACCACGTTCGAATCGAGGATAGCTGAAAAAGAAATTTTAAAGCCGGCATCAACGGCTGCTTTAAAAGTTTTTCCGGTTGCTAACTCTTCCCTTATTCTTTCGTAAATAAGTACGTTTGAATCCACCGCCATACCCATTGTAAGAACAACACCCGCAATACCAGGTAATGTTAATGTAGCCTTAAAAGCAGCAAGAACACCAAGGGATAAAAGTATTGTAAAAATAACTCCCAGATCTGCAAAACTGCCGGCAACCTTATAGTAAACAATCATAAAAATTGCAACCATCAAATAACCTATCCAAGCAGAATTCAATCCTTGCGAAATTGAATCTTGACCAAGAGAAGGACCAACAGCAGTTTCTGAAATAATATCAACCGGTGCTGGTAAAGCACCTGCTTTTAAAACAATCTCTAATAATTTTGCTTCTTCCATGTTAGCACTACCGGTAATTCGTGAACTTCCGTTAGGAATTTTACCAATAATGTTTGGAGCGGTATAAACTTTACCATCAAGAACAACAGCACAGCGTTTGTTAACGTTTGCACCGGTAATTCTGCTCCATTCACGTGCACCTTCATCATTCATTGTCATTGTAACTTCGGGTCCGCCGGTAGTTTGATCTATTTCGGCTTTAGCATCAACTACAACTCCACCTGTTAATTCAGGTACTTTATTTACCATGTAAGCTTTGTAGAATTTTTCTCCCTTTGCGCCTAAAATAGGTTCAGCATCGTAAAGGAACTCAACATTATCCGGAAGAACTGCTTTAATGTCAGGTCTTTCTAAAATAGCGTTGAATTTAGCTTTATCGTTTTCGCTTACAAAGAAGTCGCCTCTTCCACCTTGCTCTTGCGGAATCATTTGTGCAATTGCAAAGAATGGATGTTTTTTAGCAAATTCTTCTTTCGACATATTTTTAGGATCGGTAGAATCTGGTTTTGCTGTAGTAGAATCTGTTTTACCTGCAAGAACTTCATCCATTCTTTGTAAAATAGGAACCGAGAAGTTTTCATCCTTTACAAGTTTGAACTCAAGTAAAGCTCTTCCTTGTAAAAGTCTGCGGGCTTCTTCTTCACGAGCAACGCCAGGTAATTCAACAACAATTCTTCTTGTGCCTTGTTTTTGAATGCTTGGCTCGGAAACGCCATACTGATCAACTCTTTTTGTAATAATTTCAATAGCGCGAGTAACAGCATCGGCTTCTTGAGTTTCTAATGTAGAAACAATTCTGGCATCATCTTCACGAATAGAACCAAAGTAGCGGCTCATTCTAATGCCTTTTTCTTTCATCTTACGAGCAACAATTGTTACAACATTTTCATCTGTTTTTTTAGATTCTTCTTCAGAAGCTTTTAAAACATCTTTGAATTGCTGATCTGGGTCTTTAGCGAGTTTTTCAATTAACTTAGCAGTGTTAACTTCCATTACTAAGTACATTCCGCCTTGAAGATCCAAACCAAGCTTAATTCTTTTTTCTCTAGCAGAACGATAGTTAAGATTGTTGGTAAGGATACTATCCTTTTTTGCAGCCTTAATATCTTTAATCTGGTTAGAGGATAAATTTGGATTGCTGGCTTTAATCTTAGCTTCTTCTTTTGCCAATTGCTCTTCTACAGCTTTAGAATTTTGAAAATCGCTAAAGGTAGGGTAAAGAAGGTATAAGCTAAGACCAATAAAAGCAGCAATTAAAATCAGTCTAAATCTCAGTTCTTTCATCACTTTTATCTTAGTTTAGTTAAAAAATGTAACAAAAAAATCCCCCGCAAAAACGGGGGTTTTATGGAAAGATCTAATACTATTCGCGAACAACCCAAGTTTTAACAGTAGCAGTAACACTTGGATGCAGTTTAATTGCAACACTATAAATGCCAAGAGACTTAATAGGTTCTGTAACTTCAATTTTTCTCTTATCAATATCAAAGCCTTTTTCTTTCAAAGCTTCCGAGATCATTTGGTGAGTAACAGATCCAAATATTTTATCTTCTTCTCCAACTTTTACAGCAATAGAAACAGAAACTTTTTCAAGTTCGGCAGCAAACTTTTGAGCTTCATCTAGCTCGCGAGCTTCCTTTTTAACTATTTGTTTCTTTTCTTCTTCTAAAGCTCTTATGTTACCAACTGTTGCATGGTAAGCAATTTGGCGTGGGATAAGATAGTTTCTTGCGTAACCATCTTTAACATTTACAATTTCTCCAACTTTTCCAAGTTGGTCAAAGTTTTTTCTTAAAATTACTTTCATCGCTTTTCTCCTATTTAACTGCTTCAGAAACAAATGGGAGAATAGCCAATTGACGGGCTCTTTTAATTGCGGTAACTAATTCTCTATGTTGTTTAGCCGTAAGTCCAGTAATTCTACGAGGAATAATTTTACCCTGGTCATTCAAAAATTTCTGAAGCGTTTTAGAATCTTTGTAATCAATATATCCATTGATTACTCGTTTTACTTTTTTTGTTGGTGTTGTGTTCTTCATCTTTAATCCTCGTTTTTAATCTTTCATTAAATCGGATTCTTCATCAGTCAAGAATTTGTCGAAAGAATTTTCTTCGTAATCGGCATCGTCGCTTTCCGAAACAACGTCGTCGCCATTACCCATAGATTTAGCAAATTTATTTAAGAATTGTATTCTCTTCGCTTTAATTTCAACAATAGTTCTATTCTTGCCATCTTCAGTTTTAAAGGTTCTGCTTTGAAGCTCGCCGTCAATTAAAACAGCGCTGCCTTTTTTAAGACGATCTTTGCAGCTGTCTGCTAATTTATTCCAAGCAACTATGCCAACGTAGCAAACATCTTCCTGCCATTGATTGCTGCTGTCTTTGTATCTTCTATTAGCTGCAATATGAAAATTAACAACCGGGGTACCATTAGAAGTTTGTCTGAAAACAGGATCTTTAGTTAAGTTGCCTGCAACTATAACGTTATTAAGCTCTGGCATCTTTAGTTCAGCCATCGTTACCTCCATTATCCTAAATTAATTATACTATACTTTCGTTTGGTTGAGTTTTCACTTCTTCAACAACAGCTGCCATAGCTTGTTCGTTTTTTGAAGCTTCTTTTTGTTTAGCAATTGCCTCTAGAGCAAATTTATCCAACGTTATTGTTAAATAACGGAATACATTTTCGTCTAAACGGTAATTACGTTCTAGAGTCGCTATCAACTCCGGCGTAGAAACAAATCTGTAAATAGCATAATAGCCGCTCTTTGCTTTTTTGATTGGATAAGCTAAACGCTTGCGTCCCCACTTATCTACTTCAATTATCTCGCCACCGTGAGTAGTAATAGATTCCTGAATTTTGGATAGGGTAGCTTCGATTTGGTCGTCTTCGAGTGCTGCATTGATAATGACAACACTCTCGTAAGTGCGTCTTCTCATAAGTATTTCACCTCCCTTTGGTCCTTTGGCCTCCCAATTGTGGGAAGCAGGGTTATTTATAAAAATATGAATATTGGGACTTTCCCATTATTCAATTTGCTTTGTTATTAATAAAAGAACTATTTATTAATTTTTTGCTCTTCTTTTGCAAGAGCGGCAGCCGCGGCTGCTTCTAAATTTGTAATCTTACTGTAAAAATCTAACATAACCTGAGTACCTCCAACAATGAATTTTTCAATCAATTCAATTGTAAAAGTTACTCGGGGCTGTAAAATAGTTAATTCGGAGCTTAAAAAATGTTGAAGAACAAATTCAACCATTTTACCTTTTTCAAATTTATTTCCAATTCCAACTCTAATTCTTGGGAACTGATCGCTTTCGATAGTTGAAATAATTGAACGAATTCCATTGTGACCACCATCGTTACCAGATTTACGCGGGCGAATCCTTCCAATTTCTAAATTTATATCGTCGTATATAACTAATATTTCAGTAACGTCAATTTTATGATTTGCCAGTACATCTTTTATTGCAGTACCGCTCATATTCATATATGTATTAGGGCGTACAATAAAAAAATCGGAAGAATCGTCTAAACGACCTTCCGAATAAAAGTAACTATCCACATCTTGCTTTAAAGCAAGATTATATTTTGTGGCAAATCTTTCAAGCACCAAAAATCCAACATTGTGCCTGGTATATTCGTATCTCTTGCCTGGATTACCCAGTCCTACAACAGCTCGCAACTTTTAACTATTCCTCATCTTCGGATTGTTTACCTTTGCCAATTATTTCCGGTTCAGCAGCGGCATCACCGGTAGCAGCAGCATCAACAGCTGTGCGAGGTGCAACAACAGCAACAATAATAACATCATCGTGTTGAAGGAATGTTACGTTTTCGATTTTTAGATCTTTAACGTGAACAGATTGGTTTAAGCCAAGGTTTGTAATATCTATTGATATATGTTCCGGAATATAGCTAGGCAAACAAGAAACTTTAATTTTATGCATAGTATGCTGAACAAGTCCGCCATCACGAACGCCTCTGGCTTGTCCAGTAAGAATAACCGGTACCTCAACTTCAATAACCTGATCTGCCGAAATTCCAATAAAATCCACATGAATAATTCTATCTGTTACCGGATCGAATTGAATATTTTTAAGAATCGATTTGTATTCTGTTCCATCAATTATCAAATTAACAATATGTGTCTCTGATGTATAAACTAATGGTTTTAGAGAACGCTCGGATAAACTAATTGAAATTGGATCTGTACCTTTGGTATAATAAACACCTGGTACATTACCTTCTCTACGTAACTTGTTAACAGCACCATTAGTAGTTAAGGCTCTTTTAGCGGCTTGTACACTTATTTCTGACATTTCTTAATTAACTCCCAAATTACTTTCTATTTCTAATTTTTATCTATCTCAAAAAGAGAGCTTATAGATTCATTTTTATACGACCTAATAATAGCTTGTGCTAATAATGCCGATGCGCTTCTAACTACTATTTTTTCACTCTCAATTTTTAGTGGAATACTATCTGTAACATACAATTTCGTTATTGGAGAATTATTAATCCTTTCAATAGCCGTTCCGGATAAAAGAGCGTGGGTAACAGCTCCAAAAATTTCGTGAGCGCCTCTTTCTTTAATTGCATTAATAGCGCTAACAAAAGTACCTCCGGTATCAATCATATCATCAACAATAAGAACATCTTTATCTTTTACATCACCTATAATATTCATTACCTCGGCAACATTGTGCTTTGGTCTTCTTTTATCTATAACAACTAAGCCAGCGTCCAATCTTTTTGCATAGGAGCGGGCTAATTTAATTCCTCCGAGATCGGGGGAAACAACAACCATTTCTCTTTTATGATCTTTGAATAGTCCTGTAAAAACAGTTGACGCATACAAGTGATCAAAAGGAATATCAAAGAAACCTTGAATTTGAGCCGCGTGCAAATCCATTGTAATAACTCTATCTGCACCTGCAACTGTAATTAAATTGGCAACAAGTTTGGCGGTAATAGCAACACGAGGTTGATCTTTTCTATCCTGCCTGGCATAACCAAAATAGGGCATTACAGCAGTAACTCTTCTAGCAGATGCTCTTTTAGCAGCATCAATTGTAATGAGCAATTCCATTAAATTTTCGGCGGGAGGATTTGTAGATTGCACAATAAAAACATCCCGTCCCCGAATATTATCAAGAAATTTAGCCCATATCTCGCCATCACTAAAGGTACGAATATCTATTTTACCCTGAGCCAAATTTAAATTCTGGCAAATTTTTTCGGTTAATCCTTTATTCGAAGTACCCGAAAAAATTATTGGCGATAGTTCCACTTTTTAAAATTCTTATTTTATGTATAAAAATAGGTGCCAAATATAGCTAATTAAGGTAGGTCTGTCAATAAAACCGCTAGTTTATATTAACAGGGCTCTTACTTAATTCTTTTGCTAAAAAGGTATACAACCACCACAAAAAGCACAAAAAGGGCGCAAATATAGATCCAAACTGGAGTTTCCTTTAATTTAAAAGGACGGTAGGTAGCAGATATATATTTACCCGTTCCAATTTCGTCCAGCGAATAACTCCAAGTTAATTTATTTCGAGTAATGTCAGTTGCGTTGTGGTCTAAAATTTCACCTGGCAGATAATAAACAAAATTTAGGGTAAAATTCTTATTCTCGAAACCAAAACCGGTGGCAATTGGAGGAATGAACTGGGAAAATATTTTTGTGTTCTTTTCTCCATCTTTAACCATTAGGTTCGATTTTCGGAATGCCGGAGTTTGATTTAGAGAATCCAGGCTTTTAAAATTTAGCTCTACCTTTGCATGAATTGTGCTGTCTGAAAGATCTTTATATACTTCAACATTTGTGACGCTGCTAAATGCCGAAGAGAATTCCTTGCTAACCGAATCCTTGTTAAAAATTCCTAACTGCTCAACAATAGATGAATCCCTAGGTGTATTCCAGCGCATATTATAATGTATAAATATAGAGCCGGTGCCGTCGGTTTTGATTGTGGTAATTTGTGTATAATTTAAACATCCTGTTAACAATGTAAATACAAAAAGAGTAAGAGCAATTTTAATTTTCATAATTGGGTATTTTTTTTTCACAAATATGCAAAAAATATGCATCACAAAATAGAAATTTGATTTCATATCGATAGTCGTTATTTTCGCATCCGTTAATTAATTTTAAGATAAAGGACCCGCTTATGCCTACATACGACTATAAATGTTTAGACTGTGGACACACTTACGAGCTGTATCAAAGAATTTCTGAAGATCCAATCAAAGTTTGCCCGGAGTGCCAAGGAAATTTGAAAAGGCTGATTGGTGCAGGAGGTACCCCAATTTTTAAAGGCAGCGGATTTTATCAAACAGATTATAAAAGCAAAACTACAAAACCCTCTGTTTCAAGTTCGAGCACAGATTCTACGGTAAGTAAAACTGATAATAAAAAGTAATCCCAAATAGGGATTACCTTTCATTATTAATTTCTAAAAATCCATTCCAATAGATAAATAGTAGCGGGGAGAAGTAAATTTTTCTAAGTTATATTTCCAAGCTATATCTAGCTTCCATAGGAAAATAAAATTAAATCTAAAGCCAACTCCGGTGCCCACTAATAAATCTTTTGTTACAGTAGAACCGAATTCGTTGGTGCCAATAAACTGCAATTTGTTGGTGTCGTCCCAAGCAGAACCGGCATCTAAAAATACTACGCCTAAAATATTTTGGAAAAGTAAAGGCAAGCCACCTGTAAGCAAATAGCGAATAATAGGCATTCTTAATTCTAAATTAAGAAGGGCATATTTAGTACCTATTCTTTCGGCAAAGTCGAAACCACGAAGAGGCATGGCTGGGGTTAAGAAAGCAAAGTCCGAAGCAGACTGAACAGGAATTTGGTTTGTTGCAAATGAGCGGTTAATCCAGTTTTCAACTCCACCAACAAAAAATCTTTGAGCGTTAGCACCTCCGGATACACCACCGGAGAGTCTAATAACAAAACTATTGTCGTACCAGAAGCGGAAATATTTTCTATAGTCGCCAATAAAAGAGATAAAGCTTTGGCGGCTTTTAATTAAACCGGGATCTCCAAAAGTATTAAAGCTATAACGGGAACCTTCTATTGGAGAATAATATCCCCACATTGTATTATCGTGAACATATCCTGCAGAAGGAATCAAAAAGGTGTTGCCATCTGTTGGAACATTTATGTTATCCAAATTTTCGGATGACACACGCATAACGCTGAAACCAAAATCAAACCTATCAAATTTGCTGAAAGGATAACTTGCGTTTGTTATTATACCAAAATTGCGGTAACGGTAAAGCTCGTCTCCATAAAGTGAGCTGCGGTATAAAAAGCGAGCAGTGTGGAAGATTTGAATACCAAAATCCATTCTCTCTTTTAAGTAGAAATATGCTAATCCATAGTCGCTGTTTTTAATATCAATTTGCAAACTGGTTTGCCCAATTAATCTATGGTTACCTAAAACATCGCTAAAAGAAAGTATTGTAGTTCCAAGCAAACCATACATTGTGCTGTACCCAGCATTTGCGTAAACAAGATCCGGAGAAAAATCTACCTTATACTTATTAACTAAATAGTTGCCGTTCGTATCAAGCTTTTCTTTAAATAACTCCAGACTTTTTCTTCCTTGCAGGCTATCCTTTTCCATATTGTGATTTGCAAAAACATACTTGCTGTAATCCGAAGCTGAAGAATCTTGTGCAACTGTTTTATCTCCGGTATGAGTTCCTACAACAATTCTAGGCTGCTTATTTGTTTTTGTTGAATCGAGCAAAACAAATTTTTGTACTGAGGCAGAATCTTTTTCAGCAACAATTTTAGATTCCTCTTTATTTTGAAGAATAGGTTTGGGATTAAGCAAGCGGGACATATAAACTGTATTTCTTAAAGTATCCGTATCCAATTTCAAATCTGGAAGGTTATTGAGCATAAATATATTGTAGCCGGAGTTATAAAGGGCCGAGAATACAAGCTTTTTACCATTTGCGGTCAACGATGTATAGCCTAAATCGCTAATTGAATTTGTTAATGGAATGGCTTTACTTTTTGCATCTGAGTTCTTAATAGATTTTTTGTAAATATTATTTATTCCATTTTTATCGGAAACAAATATTACCTCGTTGCCATCCGGTGTAACAGAGGCATACTTCTCATCACTTAAATTCCAATCTGTAATTCTGTTAACTTTTTTCGAATCGAGTTCGATACTAAACAAATCCAGCTGTTTATAATTATGATTTTGCATTTCAAATTCGTGTGTAGGTATTACCTGAGTTAACAAGCTGTCTCTATCGCTCGAAAAAATAATGCTCTTACTGTCTGGAGTCCACACAGGATTTGAATCGCTAAAAACATCGTTTGTAACATTAGTAACTGTTTGCGTAGTAAAGTCGTAATAATAGATATCTGATTGAACCGCATTATGTGCGGCAAAAGCAATTTTATTTCCATCACGCGACCAATCTACAGATTCTATTCCCAGCATCTTAAATGGCAGTTCCGAAACTTCATCTGTCTCGGTATTAATAACTGTAATAACATCTGCGCCAGCATTCTTCGATGAAAGAGCAACTCTTTTATTGTCGGGAGCCCACGAAAGGCTAGGCTGCAAAACATTTAGCTCTTCAAAATCTACTTCCTTTCCGCTGCTAACTAATTTTTTAATTACTTTGCCATCCTGAGCATCCATAAGGTAAACATCAAAATAAATATCTCTGTCGCTGATGAATGCAATTTTATCTCCTTGAGGAGAAATAGCCGGACTAATATTGTAAAAGCCTATATCTTTTTTATTGTTAGTTAACCGTTTTGCAAATTCATCGGGATCTTTAAAATCTTTTACATCGGGCCAAAATTCTTTTTTAACACTTTTTTTCCATCTGTCATTCAACTCTTCAAGGTCAATTCCAATTGCTGCTTTTAAAGCGGGCTCTAAAGAACCGGCGGATTGAACCTTGCTCATCAGTTCAGAAATTTTTTGTTTGCCGTAAGTTTCGGAAATAAAACGGAAAACAGACTGACCACCTCGGTATGCTAGATATCCGTCTAATCTGTTAATATCCGGAAGGATATCGTTTGTTATTGCGTTGCGAATAAACATATCTGTATTTGTTTCCCACTCCTGAGATAAATACTCGGCAGATCCTTCCCAAAACCATAAGGGCAATTGAAGTGTAATTCCCTTGGAAATCATATTTTGAATTGTACCGCCATAATACATATCTCTCATAACGGCATGAACAAGTTCGTGAGCAATTACATGCTGATATTTTTTGTAGGAACCTTCAAAAGGAAAAACTACACGGTTTCGGAAAGGTTCGGTAAATCCTCCAGTTCCGGATGATAAATATTCATCCGTAGTATTTGTTTCCTGAAAATCGTTATGCGAAGCGTAAACAATTAATGCAATTCTGGATCCAAGTTGATAGTTGATAGATTTCTGAATTTTATCTGCAGCATCTTCGGCCGCAGAAGCAGCAAACTCGGCAATCTTTTCGGAACCTTTTGCAAAATATATATCAAAGTGTTTCGATTGAATAAAGTACCAATCTCCATTTGCATAGTTAACTTTATTTTGTCCAAACTGAGCATAGGATATTTGTACCAACCCAATTACAATTGATAGAATCGTTAATATTTTTTTCATGGTGTACCTCTTTCGGAATACGTTAATTACATAATGCAAAGTCTATAATTCTTCTTTCTTCATCAACTCGTATAATTTGCACAGTTACTTTATCACCTAATCGCAATTGTCTTTTTGTTCGTTTACCAATTACCGAATAATTCTTTTCATCAAAAGTATAATAATCATCATCCAGGTCTTTAAATCTAATTAAGCCTTCGGCGAGAGAATCGCTTAATTCCACAAAAATTCCAAAGTGAGTAATTCCATTTATAATACCGTTAAATTCTTTGCCTACTTTACTCTTCAAGAACTCAATTTGTTTCAGCTTAACACTAAGTCTTTCGGCGCTTACAGCATTTCTTTCTTGCGCAGATGCATGATTGCAAATTTCTTGCAGTTCTTCCAGGCTGAAATTTTTACCCTTTTCGTTCCTCAAATATTTAAAAATTAAGTGGTGCACAATCAAATCTGGAAACCGCCTGATAGGAGAAGTAAAATGAGTATAGTACTTAAATCCTAAACCGTAATGACCAATATTCGAAGTTGAATATTCGGCTTTAGCCATTGAACGAATAGCCACCTCATTTACAACTGCTTCTTCCGGTGTTCCCTTTACTTCATCAAGCAAATCCTGAAACTGCTTAGATTTATTAGCCGCATTTGGATCGAATTTGTATCCGAGAGATTTTACAAATCGGGCAAACTCGGTAATTTTTTCCTTATCCGGCAAATCGTGTATCCTATAAACAAAAGGAAGGTCAATTTTGTTCTTTTCCAACTGAAGATGTTCGGCAATTATTTGATTTGCCAAAAGCATTAACTCTTCAATTAAATTATGGCTTTCTCGAACTTCCTTAATATTAATTTCGGTTACGGTTCCCTGCTTATCAAGTTTAAAAACAACTTCGGGGCTGTAAAAGTTTATACTTCCTTTTTTCATCCTCTTTGCACGAAGCATTTTGGAAATTTTATTCAGAAGAGTAATTTCGTAAGCAAGCTCACCATCCCCGGTTTCTATGATCTCTTGAACTTCGTTATAAGTAAATCTTCTTTTACTGTTAATTATGGTCTTGGCAATTTTATAATCAACAATTTTTCCGCGAGGCGAAATTTCTACAATAACAGAAAATGTTAATCTATCTTCTTTGGGAACCAGCGAGCAAATTCTGTTCGAAAGTTTTTCGGGAAGCATTGGAATAACTTTTCCAACAAGATAAACACTAGTGCCTCTTTCTAAAGCCTCATCATAAATATGCGATCCTTCCGTTACAAAGTGGCTAACATCCGCAATGTGAATTCCCACGGAATAGTTTCCGTTGTCGAGAATATCAACCGAGACGGCATCATCAAAATCTTTGGCGTCGTCCGGATCAATTGTAAGAATTGTTTTTTGACGCAGATCCAAACGCTTTTTTATTTCCTCTTTTGGAATTTCGTCCGGAATAGCCTCGGCTTCGTTTAGCACCTTATCTTCGAATTTATATGCAAGATTAAACTCTCTGGCAATTGATGCTATTTCAACATCGTATGAACCGGTCTTTCCTAAAATTTCGGAAATAACTCCTTCGGGATTTAAAGATGCATTCTTCCATTCAATTTTATTAACAACAACTTTGTCTCCCGGCTTAGCACCTTTTATGCCCCCTTGGGAAATATAAATATCGCGATGAACCTTTATATCATCGGGATGAACAAAATAAAATGACTTGCTTTTATGTAATGTGCCAACTATTTCTTTTCGTGCTCTTTCAATAATATTAGATATAGCGCCTTCAATATTCTTTCCACGTTTCTGCTCGAATAAAATTACTTCAACAATATCACCATCTAAAGCGGTGCCTAAATTTTTACCGGCAATAAAAACATCTTTGATAGTGGCGTTTTTCATTAAGACAAAAGCATAGTCTCCTTCGTTCAAAATTTGAACAGCACCAGTAAGCTTTTCGTTGGCCAACCTTGCCTGCTCGAACCGCTTGCCTTGCCTTTCTAAAAATCCTTCGGAAGTAAGCTGAAATAAAAAGTGTTTCAGCTCCTCGTAAGAATGATCATCCTTAAGGCCCATTTTATCTGCCAGCTCTTTTGTTTTAATTCTTATGCCGGGATGATTTTTAAAAAATGCTTTTATCTCTTTTTTCATTAGAACTCGAATTTATATTTAAGTGCCAGTTCGTTTATTTTATCGTAAACGCCATAGTTTATTAATGGATCTTTTCTTTCGAACCGAAGCAGAAATCTTGTGCTAAAAAGATTTAGATAAAGACCAATATTTGCCTTACCAATGTCTTGAAAAACTTCTTGAGTACCGCCTAATTTGTAGCTGAAATTTTGAATTCTTCCGGATAACGAAAATTTTGTATCGCGCGCGGTTTGATCTATTGAAATGTTGTTTACCAAATCTCCAACAGCGCTATTGATGTAACTGGATAGAATTGATCCAAGGAATGAAGTTGCCGTGCTGTTAAAAGCATTTTGAGTTTGCCCGGCCACCTGAGCTTTATCTTGAGCAGTAAGATCATCTTTAAATTTGCCAATTAAAATAAACGAAAGGGCATCGGCATAATCGTAGCGGGACTCTTTAACATTATTTTGAATATTTCGGGCACCGATATAAATGCTTAAGGCATCCTGGCTGCTTGCCAATGTTTTTGCTAAATCCGAAAGTGAGGCGTTAATTTTAATTTTTACAGCAACTTCTTCCGAGGTGCCTTCGGGATCGCGTGGATTTATATAATCCGCTTTATAAGTTGAAACAATATCCAAATAGGGATTTGTAATATCGCTTTCAAATCTTAAAAATCCGGTAGCGTCAAAAGTTTTGAAAAATTCCAATCGTGAACCTGATAGCAATTCAAAAGCACCCTGCGAAAAAATCTTATCGTTATAGTTTTGGAAAATCAGATTACCTTTCATTTCCACAAAAAGTTTTTGATTTAAGGATAGCTGCGAGAGAATAAAAGTAGCCTTGTTTCTATTTTGCGAACTAATTTTAAGATCGTAATCTAGATTAAAATCAAAGCCATTTTGCTTACCGGAAATATCATTTTTGTTTTGGGCAACTAACTTTTGAAATTTAATTTGCTCTTTATCAATTTTAGATGAGTCAACAACAAATTCAAAATCTATATTCTTATTTGTTCCCGAAGAATAATCTTGCCCTGTTGTGTAAACCAAATCGGTCTGCTTTAATTCAATATCGCCTTTAAATAAATACCTATCGCCCCGCTTGTTAAAAGTCCAGTCTCCGTTGGAGCCTATTAGCAAATCTCCATAAAATAGGGGACTAACAGCTTTGGTTCTTTGTCCCATAATGGAAATATCTCCAAAGAAACGTAAGCCCAAATCTTTTATTTTGAATCCCTCGAATGTAACAGAACCTTTGCCATTAATTGTTCCGGGGAATTTAGTATCGTCGAAATTGGAAACAATCATACTATCTACAACAATGCCTTTGTCTTCAAAGCTTAGTTTAGCGCCGCATTTATAAAGTAGATTATTAAATTTGAAGCGGAATAAACCATCGGTCAAACTTAAGTAGCCAGTATAGAGAGGCTTATTAAATGTACCGCTTATTTCTACATTCCCTTTTATAACTCCGCTTTGATCTATAATAGTTGGAATAATTCTGCCAAGCTGACTAACGTTAAAATTGTTCGAGCGTAAAAGCATGTTAACAGGTTTATCCTCTAATATGCGCTGATTAACAGTTGCAAAACTTAGATCAATTGGAAGATTACCATTCAAAACTATTAAAGGCTTGCTTTTATTAGATAGGGAATCGAGGAATACAAAATCCATTAAAAGATTCTTCTCGGAATAATTCAAAGAACCTTTAAGGTTGCCTAACTTGCTTACATCGTATTGCAAATTGTCTAGGGCAAAATCTATTTGCATTTTGGGGTTATCGAATTTACCGTTAATCTTTGAAGCTAACGATCCGGTTGCTAAAAGGTGAGATTCGGAAAATCCGAACAAATATTTTTCGATAACCTCGCCACTTATTTTATTTGCATTGATATCAATATCCTGACTGCCTGAAGCTTCTATAATTCCCGAAAGAGAAACTACAGATGAATCGTGAGCAATATTGCATTGAGCAATTTTAAAATAGTTTGGATTAAAAAAGGCTTTTATTGTGTCTCTATTAGTCCAACTTAGCCCCTGGTATTTAACATCAAGATTGCTAATTCTAAACTGCTGCTCAATAGGAGTCATTAAAATGATTCCCTCGACTTCGGCATTAATTAAATCGTCGTAATTAACCGAGGCATTATAAAAAAGCTTGCTTTGGTTAAAAGTAACATCGGCATTAATAGCTTTTACATTGCTTCCAAAGTAAAGACGTTTACCGGTTAAAGAAGCCGAGCCAAAAAGTTTATCGAAAGAATTGAAGCGGTTGTCTCTTGTAAAATTAAAATCGGCAACAAAATCGCTTAGATAAATTGTCCTACCTTTGTTCATCATTACCATGTAATCTAAATTCAATTCCGTAGAAAGGGAAAAGTTATTTCCTTTGTTCGAAATATTACCGTTACCAAAGCCTGTAATATCAAGCTTTTCGTTTTCCATTAACATGGCAATTAATTCAAAGTCTTTGAACTTAAAATCGAAGTCGAAAGAGATATCGGAATTTACAATTGGAGAGGATTGTATATCTAATGAATCATCTTTTATTTCCTGGTCAACAACAGATAGGGGATTCAATTCGGATATTTTTTTAGTTACAATGTTCGAAATAGTTTTGGATTCATAAGCAATTAGTTCAATTGCTTTCTTAAGAGAAAAACTTCCGTTGATTTTAAAATCGACAAAGTCTGATGATAAAAATATTTCTCTTCCGTTGGAATCTTTTTTAAGCTTTGTTTCAACAATAGAAGAGTTAATCCATTTATCCTGGAAATAAGAAGAATCAATTCCAAAGGAAAGTGTTGCGTTTATTTCATCCGGGTCAAAACTTTTTCCTTCCAAGCCAAAATAAAAATTCATATTGCTTTGGTACTGATCTCCTTTAATAAACTTAGCCAGATTTATGTTCTTTATATCTCCAATAATGCTGTAGCTGGGAATTGTATCTGCATCAAAAATAACATCACCTTGAACAATGGATGTAGCTCCTTCTGCTTGGCTTGAAATATTAAGGCTGAATTTTCTATCTCCGGCTTGCGAAGTTAAATCGAATCTATCTATTTCTATTTCTTCTATGGAGGAATTAACGGCATTGAATTTAATGCTTGCAAGAATGTCGTGCGGCGATGTTCCTTTTCCAACTAAACTTCCTTTTGAAGTAAGTTTTGTATTAATTCCGCTAAGAGCAAAAAGGTTTAGATTACTTGTCTCGAATTTTAAGTCGTAGGTAATTGGAGTAACCGCAACGTTCATAGAGCCTTCACCCGAAACAAAACCGTCGTCTACATTTCCTAAAAATTTTGTTTTGAAGTTTGTAGGCTCTCCCTCGTACTCTATATTAACTCCTTTCAAAACCATCTTTGCATATTCGGGAAGTTGAAGAGATGGCATTAGCAAATTAACATCTTTATAATCGAAATCTGTATTAGTAACACTAGCTTTTAAATACAGTTTGGAAGGTTTGTTAAGATTTAATACCTGTCCGCTTAGTTCAAAGTGGGTATCCTTAAAATCCACTATACCTTTATCCAGTTTGAAAGAACCGAATTTTCCATGAGCCTTCAAATGAAATGAAGGATCCCCTTTTAATACTTCTGTTGAATTAAAGAAGGAGGAAAGGTCGTCGAAATTAAATGGAGAAGCTTTAGCATCAATAGTAACCGGATAATTTTTGAAATCCTCCAGTTCAACATTTCCCAAAAGATTCAAGCTGTCAATTCGGGCACTGATGGAAATTTCGCTGCTATCCGTTAGGAAATAGAAATTTTTAACGCTAGCAAATTTCTTAGTAACTGCAAATTCTCCAGAGATATAGCGCAAATTAAACCTTGTAAGGTTTGGCTTAAAGGAAAGCTCGTTTAATATAAGCAGATAATCGGAGTTCTCAATATCTGCATAAACCTGCGCATTAAAATTAAGATCATTTATTCGAAGATCGTTGTAATTAATGTTTTTATATACTGCTTGCGATCTCAAATTTTGATAAGTCTGATAAGTTAAAGAAATATTCTTAAGCTTAATATCCGGTGCTTGAATTAAAAATGAGAAAGTAGATTTGGAAGTATCTTCGGGAGTTGGCTTTAGTAATTTTTTGTAATTCCAATCTCCGTTTTTATCCTGTAAAAGATTTACCTTTAATTTTTCCAACACAATGTTTCGCACATATATTTTTTTAAGAAGAAGCTGCATTGGGCTGGTTTTAATTTCGATATTTGCTGCAGTAAGAAGAGTATCGTTATCTAAAACAATTGATGTGTTTCTTAAATATATAGAGGTGAAAAAGGTACCATCTATTTTTTCGATATTCAGTTTGCCATTTAGTTCGGAATTGGCAAGAGCAATTACTTTTTCCCGCAAATAATCTCGAAATGTTTTTGTTTGAGTGAAACCTAGAAGAATTAAGGAAATGGTAAATAGAATAAGAATAATTAGAATAAAAGCATTGATAATCTTTCGGGTAAGACTACGCTTTACTTTTACCTTTCCATTTTCGGGGGGAGTATTGCCAATCTCTTCCTGTAAAGGTTCTTGTTCACTATTTGTTTGCTCGTCCATTAACTCTTAAATTTTTTGAGAACTGTATCAATAATATTTGTTGTTGATGTAATATTTACAAATTCTATTGTCTCTACTTTTCCGCCGTTCGAAAGTACAATATCTGCCCCTACAATATTTTCAACTGACCAGTCTGCACCTTTAACTAAAATATCTGGGACCAATTCTTTAATTACTTCAAATGGCGTATCTTCTTCAAAGAATATAACATAATCTACAGCTTTTAGCGCGGCAATAATAATAGCCCTTTCGTTCTGAGGCACAATAGGTCTTAATTCTCCCTTAATACGTTTAATGGAAGAGTCCGTATTTAAGGCCACTATTAAGCAGTCCCCAAATGCTTTTGCTTTTGTAAGATAATCCACATGGCCTGCATGCAAAATATCGAAGCATCCATTTGTGAATACCACTTTTTTACCGTTGGCTTTTAATAAAGCTCTAATTTCTTTTGCTTCTTCAAGTGTAAGTATATTTTTCATTTCAACTCTTGGACTGCGGCATTAAATAAATCGTTTAATTCAATAGGAACAATTCCCACCTGCTGACAAACCAAACCACCGGCATAATTAGCAAGATAGGCTGCGTCAAAAATATCAGCCTTGGCAGTTAGAGCCATTGTTAATGTTGATATTACAGTATCTCCGGCTCCGGAAACATCGGCAACTTTTCGGGCCTTTGTTGGAACTCTTCTTTCGGCTTTATCCTTTTCGAAAAGAGCAATACCTTCTTCACCCAATGTAAGCAATGCATATTTGCAATTTAGTTTTTCTAATAAGAGATTGCCCGCTTTGGAAACATCTTCGGAAGTTTTAATTCTAATTCCCAATGCGTCTTCTGTTTCTTTTCGGTTTGGCTTAAATACAGTTGCATTTTGATATGCAAAAAAGTTATTAAACTTAGGATCTATTGTAACTATTATTTTGGCTTTAGTGCAAAGTGCAATCACTTTTTTTATTAAGCTTTCGGTAAGTACTCCTTTATTATAATCCTGCAGAATAACTGCATCTAAATTCTTTAAGGATTTGCTAAGCGTATTAAGAATTTTATCTTCGGTCTGTTTAGAAATTGAATTAGTCTTTTCTTTATCAATTCTTACAACATGCTGATTGTTTGCAATAACTCTTGTCTTTGCAGTAGTTGGCCTCTTAGAGTCTATTATAATACCGTTTGAATTTATTTCGGCACTTTTCATTAATGATTTTAAAATTTTCCCTTCGTTGTCGTTTCCTATAACACCAATTGGAAATGGAATACCTCCTAATGTTTTAATGTTGTAGGCAACATTCATAGCGCCTCCAAAGCGCTCAAATTCCTTTTCAATTTCCACTACAGGAACAGGCGCTTCGGGAGAAATTCTGGAAACGTTTCCCCAGTAATAACAATCCAGCATTAAATCTCCAATAATTGCAATTCTTTTACCAACAAAATTCTTTTTAAGGTTGGTTAATTTTTTAAGAGAAGCATCAATCATTTTTTACCTCTTTGCCATTGAGCAAGCTTATTAAAGAAATTTAGTTTTAATAATCCGTTTTCCGATCCAAGCCAAATGTTGGAACCATCAAAAAAAATGGAATAAATTGTTTTAGGAATTCTGTCATCATTTATACTAATAATCTGGTCGTTCAATCTGTTAATTAATACAAGACCTCTGCCAAAATTTTCTTTTGTAGATTTTCCAAATTGATAAAACGATGCCCAAATATAATTCCCGGTTCTTTCAATGTCATATACTCCGTTGCCGGGCAAGCCAAGTTTAGAATTAAACACCTGCCAAGTATTTTTTCTATCGTATTTGAACAATCCTCCTAAATTAAAATCTGGACGCTCATCGGTAATAAACTCGTCCAAACCGAACCAAATATTTGCTCGTTCGGAAAGCATGGAAGTTACAGAGGCTTGCTCTCCCTCTCCGTTAAAATGATTCTTTTTAATATCGTAAAAATATCTTGAATCGGCATCACTAAGATTTTTAGACTTATCATATTTATGAACCCCCGCTTCGGTTCCAAACCAAACAAAAGAATCTCCATCCACTAGAATACTTTTAATGTTGTTTGTTTTATCGTTTCCTTTAACCGTAAGGTCGTAATCTGTATATTTTTTTGTGGCAACTTCATATTTGGTAAGATATTTAAATCTTCCAATCCAAACGCAGTTCGAATATTCATCGTAGGCAATAGAGCGAATCCAATTTGCCAGCTGACCGCCTAGTGCAAATTTTCTTCTGTTCCAACTGTTCTTAGCTTTATCGTAAATAAAAAGCCCGTCGGTAGATCCGGCCCAAACAAAATTTTTATTTGCCGTAATGCAGTAAAACAAATCTGTTTGAATGTTTTCCTGCGCTGTCGAAAATTGAGTCCATTTATTGCTGAGGGGATTATAATTGTAAATTCCATGCCCGTTGGTGGCAATCCAAATACTGCTGCCATCACTGGTAATATCCATTACCTGGGCTTTATCAAGAAATATTTCCAAATCTATATTCTCTTGAGAGAAAAGGGGAATTGTTACAAAAAATATAATTAGGGCAATAAATTTTTTCATTAGAATCCGTTACTAGTATTGTTAGTTCTTACACTTAAATTTAATGATTAGAAAGGAGTGAATGAAATTATTAGAAAATTAGTTTAGGAATTACAAAGAAAAGGGGACTCGAATTTTTCTTTCATTTCTACCTCAAACTTTGCAAATAAGCATTGCTTTAGGCGCAAATAATCAACAGGCTCTTTTAGAATTGTCTCTATTTCAATAGTCTTATCTACAAGCTCGGCTAAAAGGCTATCTTTTGTTTCCTCCGACGTGTTAAGATAATTGGGAAGCTTTTGATGATAAGTGCCACAAAGAATTGATCCATGCTGCAAAATGGTATTATTCATTTTTCGTTGGGCGCTTCCAATTAATTTTTTACCATTATACTTAACTTCGTTTTTAGCCATACTTGCAAAGCAAAGAACTCCGCTTGGCTCTTCGAGCAATTTTGGAAAATTTGGCTGAGCGCTTTCAAGCTCCGACACTCCTAAATGGTTATGATATTCAGCTAAGCCTTTTAACAGAGCCTCTGAAATCATAGAATAAATTTCTTTTGGAGAGTATTGATATGTGAATGGAAGAATTACAGAGTAGGTAAGTTCTTCGGCGTGAAGAATTGCTCTTCCACCGGTTGGTCTTTTAACAACATCAATTCCATCTTTTTCTGTTTTAGCTCGGTCAATATCGTCGAAAGACTGATTAGCGCCTAACGAAATACAATATGGCTGCCAGCGGTAAATTCTAAAATAAGCTTCCTCCTTCTTACATTCCTTGGCCAAATCTAAATCGAACTGCATGTTAAACTGGCCGGAATTAAAGCCGGAATCTATAAAATGCCAAATCATTTACGAACAATACCGCGATTAGAATTAGCAATAAATTTTAATATATCTTGAGTTACTTTTTTATCACCCATTTCGGATGCAACTCTTTCTTTTGCCTGTGTAAAATTCAAACCGGATAAATACAGAATTCTATAAGTCTCTTTAATGTCGTTAATTTGTTCGGGAGTAAAACCGCGGCGACGTAATCCAATTTTATTTAATCCGCAAAATCTTGCAGGCATACCTTCAACCAATGTAAATGGGGGAACGTCCGCAGCAATCTTTGAATTGGAAGCTATCATTGTGTAAGGACCAATTTTAGAGAATTGATGAATTCCGCATACTCCGCCAATGGTTACATAATCGTCAATTTCGCAATGACCCCCAATTTGTGTTGCATTTGCAATAATAACATTATTACCAACAGTACAATCGTGAGCAACATGAGTATAAGCCATGAGCAGGCAGTTACTTCCAACAGAGGATTTTCCTGTAGCGTGAGTTCCCCTATGAAGAGTAACAAACTCTCTAATGTGAGTATCGTCTCCTATAAAGAAGTATGTAATTTCATTTCCAAATTTTAGATCCTGAGGAGAATTAGCAACAGAGGCACCTTGATATAATTTTACTCTGTTTCCAACTCGGGCGCCATCGTAAAGTACAACGTGACTTTGAAGAACTGTATCATTTCCAATTTCAACATCATCGTGAATAATTGAGTAGGGACCAATAATTACATTATTGCCAATTTTTGCTTTTGCACTTACAATTGCGGTTGGATGTATTTCTGCCATAGTATAATCTTATTTTTGTTTGTTGGAATCGTCTTTAGCAACCATTGCTGCCATAAAATCCGCTTCTGCCACAAGGTTACCATCAACAAAAGCAGAGCCTTTTAAGGAAAAATATTTTCCCCCTTTTGTGCTAACTAATTCAGCTTCAAGATATAATTGATCCCCTGGAGTAACCGGTCTGCGGAATTTTGCATTGTTGATACTCATAAAATAAACTAAATGATTCTCGGGATCGACATATTTATTTAGCATTAGAATTCCTGCAACTTGAGCCATGGCTTCAACAATTAATACTCCAGGCATAACAGGCTGACCAGGAAAATGTCCCGGAAAGAAGGGTTCGTTAGCAGTAACGTTTTTAATTCCCACAACTTTTTTATCCATCTCGAGATGAATAATTTTATCTACTAAAAGGAATGGATATCTGTGAGGAAGAATTCTATGAATTGCATTGATATCAAAAACAACCCCCTCTTTTTTAACAAACTGAAATTTCTTTACAAATTTTTTCTGCTGATAAAGGTTGCGTATCTTTTTAGCAAATTCAACATTGGCTTTATGCCCGGGACGAGCGGCCAAAATTTGGGCTTTAATTGGAACTCCAATTAATGCTAAGTCGCCAATCATATCTAGAAGTTTGTGGCGTGCTGGTTCGTTTTTAAATCTAAGTTTATTGTTATTGAGGTATCCGTTAATAACACCAAGCTCATGATCGAAATTCAGTTTTTCTTTTAATCGTTGAAGCCCTGTTTCGTTAATTTCGTGGTCAACAATTACAACGGCAGTATCTAAGTTGCCCCCTTTAATCAATCCCTGATCTGCAAGCATTTCAACTTCGCTTAAAAAGCAGAATGTGCGTGCCGGTGCAAACTCGCTTACAAATTCTTTTTCAAGATCGAATAAACCAGTATGCTGGCTTCCTAGTGCGGGATTTTCGTAATCTACCATAACAGAAATTCTGTAACTATCTAATGGTAAAGCAACAATATCAATTTTCTGCTCTTCGTTATGATACATTACTGTTTGATCAATAACCAAATAATCTTTTGGAGTATCTTGCGAAACAAAGCCGGCTTCGATAAGCTTTTCTACATAAGGCATTGCACTGCCGTCTCCAATAGGAGGTTCAATACCATCAAGTTCTATAATCAAATTATCTATTTGAAGTCCAAATGCCGCTGCAAGTACATGCTCTACAGTATATACTTTAGCTTCACCTAGACCAATTGTAGTTCCTCTGGAGATATCAACAACATAATCTACATTGGCAGGAATTTCGGGATTGCCTCCTAAATCAGTTCTGACAAATCTAATTCCATAATTATCAGGGGCCGGTTTAAATGTCATTGTACAAGAAGTGCCGGTATGTAATCCTACACCGGAAATTGAAATTTCTTTTGCAATCGTACGTTGAAGTTCGAGCATTAAGTTCCTTTTGAAGTTAATTCTAAAATTTTGCGCTCCAAAGATGCAACTTTTTCTTCTAATTTTTTAGTCTTTTCTGTTAGAGAGGGAAGGTTTCTAATATGCGCTTCCAGCTTCAATTCATCCCTAAAATTTTGAGCCGGGGCACCCCGGTAAGTTCCACCTTTGGCTAAAGATTTTGAAACGCCTGCTCGAGCAGTTATTGTAACGTTATCTCCAATATCTATGTGCCCAACTATTCCAACCTGAGCCGCAATAACGCAATCGCGTCCAATTACAGTGCTGCCTGCAACTCCGCTTTGAGAAACAATTACAGAGTTTTGACCAACCACAACGTTGTGAGCAATTTGAACAAGGTTATCTATCTTTGCACCTTGTTTAATAACGGTTGAACCAAGCATTGCTCTATCGATAGAAACATTAGAGCCAATTTCAACATCATCTTCAATAATTACATTTCCTATTTGAGGAACCTTATCGTATTCTCCATCTTCATTCTTGATGTATCCAAATCCGTCGGAGCCTACGCAAGTATTGGAATGAATTATAACATTGTTTCCAATAGAACAATTTTCGCGCACCGTAATATTAGGATATAAAATTGTATTACTTCCAACAGTAACCCTTTCCATTAAAACAGTATTATGAAGAATAATGGAATTGTCTCCAATAATAGATCCGGCAGATATTACAACATTTTTTCCTACGGTTACATTAGAACCCAGTTTAACAGATGGATCTATTAAAGAGGATCCATCAATTCCGGAAACTTCGATCTTAGGAGTAAAAAATGTTTTAACAATTTTTTGGAGAGCAATGTTGGGGTCTTTAACTTCGATGTAAGTAATGTCTTCTCTAATTTTTTTAAAATTAGGCTTAATAAGAATTGCAGAAGCGTTGGTTGTAGAAAGAAAATGTTCGTAAGCGGGAAGATATAGAAAAGTTAAATCGTCTTTCTTAGCCTCTTCAATTTTTGCAAGTCCTGTTATAACAACATTAGGATTGCCTAAAACAACACCGCCGACAAAGTCGGCGGCTTCTTGTGCAGTTAATTTCATACACTCTCATTTAAGTTTTTCAAGTACCAAACTAGTTATGTCGTATTTTTCTTTTGCGTAAAGAAACATAAGATCGCCGCTTCTATCAAAAATAAAATCGAAATCCTCGTCTTTAGCAATTTGCTGAATGACATTAAAAATTCTGTTTGTAATAGGTTTCATTAATTCTTCTTGTTTACGAAAAAGCTCCCCTCCAACGCCAAATTTTTCATCCTTGTATCTTGTAACAACGGATTCCAACTGAACTAATTCTTTTTCAATTTCTACTCTTTTTTGCTCGCTAAGAATCAACTTTCTCTTTTCGTAATCATCATACTTTGCTTTCCAGTCTTTTTCAAACTTGCCAAGCTCTTCATTCCACTCTTTAATTAAAGCGTCAATCTTCTTTTGAGTATCTTGATAGTCGGGCAATTGTTTCATAATTGCGTCGCTATCAACAAACCCAATTTTGGTCTGAGCATTTACATTATTGACCAATAATGCAAAAATAAAAACAAACAGAACTAATGAAATCTTTTTCATTTTTGATACCCCGAAAATTATTTTTTGCCTCGTTTTAAAAGGTCTAGCACTTTAAATGTAATATCGAACTGAGCATCTGCCTTTAATAAAAATTGATCGCCAACTTTATCGAAAACAAAATTCATTCCTTCTTCTTTCGAAATGTCTTCAATTGCTTTAAAGATTTTTGCTTTGATTGGTTTCATTAAAGCTTCCTGACGTTGGAAATATTCACCGTTAGGCTGACCAAATTTTTGCTGTTGCAATTGTGTATATCTTTGTTCCTTTTCAGCAAGTTTTTGCTGCATAGCTTTTAATTCTTCTGGTTTTTTCTTTTCTGCTTCTTTTTGATATTCTGCATAAGCTTTTTGAGCGTCTGCTGCAATACTATCTAATTCTTTTTTCCATTTTGCTCCTAAACCTTCAAGATCACTCTTAGCTTTTATAGCTTCGGGAAATTGTTGAAGAATAACTTCAGAATCAACATAACCAATTTTTTGAACAGCTGGTGCTGCAGTTTGAGCCATTAAAGAAACAGCAAAAAAGACAAAACAAATTATAACTACTTTTTTCACATTTACCTCTTATTTTAAGTTTGTTAAAAACCTTTGCCAAATTGAAAATGGAAAACCCATTGAGGATCTTTTCCATCAACACTTCTACGGTCAAATCCGTAACCGTAATCGAATCCAATTAGACCAATTGGGTTAAGTAAAATTCTTGCGCCAACGCCAACAGATCTTTTCAAATCGTAAAAATTTGCCTGGTTCAAATTTAGGAAAACATTACCCGCTTCTGCAAAGGCTAAAACATAAATTGGCATTGGTTCAATTGCCAGGGCAACCCTAAATTCGGTTGTAAATTTCATCATAAACTTGCTGCCTAATATGTAGGCAGATTCACCACTCTTGTCTCCTAAGCTTCTATCGTCATATCCTCTAAGTGGAATTGTAGACATAACCATTCCGTTTCCACCCATATAATACTGCTCGAAAATAGGGATTTGAGTTCCTTTAACTAATTCTCCAATATGGCCAAACTCGGCAGATGTGTAAAGAACAAATTTGTTCGATCTAAATAAAGATTTATACCATTCTGTTTTTAAATCTATCTTATAGAAGTCAACATTTCCAGGTAAAAATGGGCCCCCAGAAAGTTCGGCATTGAAAGCAAACTTAGATCCTACAGATCCTCTTGAACCGCCGGAAGGGAATATTGGATTATCAATATCTGTTCTAGAAATTCCAAAACCCATTGAGTACTGGCGGGTTAAACCTGTTTGATAAACTCCCTGACCATTAATAACATCGTTGTATTGAAAACGCAATGATCCTTGCACATAAAAGAAATCGTCGGGCCATGTAAGTCTTTTACCCATTCGTAAAGAAATACCGCTTTGACGCATATCGTAAATATATCTTTGGCGAGTGTCGAATAAATCAAATCCTATTGAAGTTGGAGTATCCATAAACCAGGGTTCGGTAAATCCCAAAGAAAATGTTTGGTAATAATTACCAACACCAAACTGCCAATTGAAGTTAAGAATTTGTCCGCCACCCATTTGGAATGGTTCAGAAATAGAAAAATTTGATAAGGTAAAACCAATAGATCCGCTAAAACCAAATGCACCGCTGTAGCCAACACTAGCATTTATAAAGTCGCTCGACTTTTCGGAAACCTTATAGGAAATATTAACAGTGCTGTCGTTTGAAGGTCTGTAATCAATTCCTTTGTAAAGTTCCTCTACGTTAAAGTACTGAAGGTTCGATAACTGCTGAATGCTTCTTAAAATATAACTGCGGCTAAAATAGCTGCCGGGAATTGTATAAAGTTCTCTTCTAATTACTTTGTCTTTTGTTCTTGTATTGCCGGTAATATCTACCTTGCCAATTTTATATCTATTGCCTTCGTTCATTTTAACTTTTATATCAACAGAATCGTCCGAAACTTTATTCTCTTTTGCGTCCAGTTGAAAACCTAAATAACCGGTATCTTGATATAGTGAAGAAACGTCATTCTGTTTTTCGTTATAACGAAGATTTTGACCAAACTTTTCATAGTCGAATACATCCCCTTTTTTAAAACCAAGACGAGCGTTTAATTCTTCAACCGGAAAAACAACATTTCCTTCCCATTCGATGTTACGAATTTTATATTGCTTGCCTTCGTAAACATTAATTACCAATTCAAGTTTAGTATTGTCTTCTGAAATTATTGCAGTGTCGCTTAGAATAACAAAATCGCGGTAACCGTTCTTTCTATAAAATTTTACTAAAAGCTCTTTGTCCTTTTCGAATTTATCTCTCTTTAGTTTTGGAGATGACCAGAACTTCCACCATTTATTTTCTTTTGTTTCGTCGAATTCGCTTTTAAGGTCGTCATCTTCGAAAGCCTGATTGCCATTGAATTTTATTGATGTAATCAGTACTTCACTTTTTTCATCTATTTTTAACATAACAAGAACTCTTTCTTTAATTCGGGAAACAGAGTTCATTGTAGAGTTCTTATCTATATCAAAAGTAGTTTGATATTCTTCGGATAGGTTCTTTTCGTTTCGCCAGGTAATTGTAACTTCACCGTCGGATGTATCTGCTCTAAAAAAGAAAAAGCGATGGGGAGTAATAACGGCGTTAAGATAACCTTCATCAATATAGGCAGACTTAATCTTTGCTATTAAACGGGATATTTCCTGGGCCTTTAAAGTTTGTCCACGCGAAATAGTAACCTTTTTATTTAAGTCCGTTTCGCTTAACTCGTCGTTTCCAACAAAAACAATCTTTTCCAAGCGGGGATATTCTTTAATTGCAATCTGAATAAAGATTCCATCTTCAACTTTCTTTTCGACCAAAAGCTGAACGTCTTCAAAAATTCCAAGATTCCATAACCTTTTAATTGCGTTATTAGTTTGATCTCCGGGGATATTAATTTCATCTCCAATACTAATTCCAGTATTTGCAATAATTGTTGAAGCATCTGCAGACTTATTACCCGTAACAGACATACCAAGAACTTTATAGGTAACTCTTTGTTGTGCGGTAACGGATGATGCAATTACTAAAATAGTTATGAATAGAATGATGCTACAATACTTTTTTTGCATGAGTTTTAACATTGTGTGCTTTTTTTGGTTTGCTAGATAATTGTTCACTTACTAATCCAAATCTTCGTTCACGATTCTGGTAATTTATTATTGCTTCGAGTAAATGCTTACATTTAAAATCGGGCCACAGAGTATCCGAAATGTAAATTTCGGAATAAGCTAATTGCCAGAGTAAAAAATTACTAATTCTAAATTCACCGCCACTTCTAACCATTAAATCGGGATCGGGCATATTGCAAGTGGTTAAATGAGCAGAAATCATTTGCTCGTCAATATCATCCGGATCTAAATTCTCTTCAAGAACTTTCCTGCTTATATTTTGTATTGCTTCAACAAGTTCCCATCTGCCGCTATAACTTAAAGCTAAATTTAATATCATCTTTGTGTTATTGGCCGTCTTTAACTTTGCAGCATTCAATTCGTTTTGAACAATATCCGGTAACGAATTGGTATTCCCAATAGTAGTAAGTCTAATATTATTGGAATTAAGCTCGTCTGTTTCGTTTTTAAGACTTTTTACAATAAGCCTCATCAATGTTGTTACTTCATCTTTGGGGCGCTTCCAATTTTCTGTAGAAAAGGTATATAAGGTAAGAATTTTTACACCTAATCCAATACAAGTTTCTACAACTTGGCGTACAGAATCTACACCTTTTTTGTGACCGGCCACTCTAGGCAAATTTCTTTTTTTTGCCCATCGGCCGTTTCCATCCATTATAATTGCAACATGTTCAGGGATATTACCTTTGGATTTTACCTCTTCAATAAGCTTAATGTCGGAATTACTTAAAATAATGGCCACTTTTAAATCTATCTCACAATTTTAGCTCGAAAAAATAGCCCCACCCTTACTAAATGTCAAGGAATAGTATTTTTGATTGATTTTTGTTTGAAAGGAACTTGGAGAGTCTATTTTTCGGGAAGAGCAACAATTTTAATATTATGCTGCAAATCTTGGCTTAGGGAAGATATATACATTGTTGCTTTTACTACAAATCTATAAGGAACTCCAACAAATAAAGTTACCCGGCAGTTTGGATGATTTACTCTTGCCGTTGCAAGAGTCTCTATTTTTGTAAGAAACTTAGGATCATTCAAATCTTCTTCACTAATTGTAATTCCAACTGCAATTTTTTTCTTGTACTTGCTAATTGTGTCAATTTCGTAACCCTCAATAGAAGGAGGCGCAGGAAGATACTTGCCGAATCTTCTGCTTAATGTTAAATACCCATGCTGCCATAAATGGTCAATAAGGCTATCAACACGCTCTCTTTTTAATTTGGGTGCCATATTAATTCAATACCGGAATTATTGGAATAATTGGTGAAAATCTTTCCGAGCTAATTATTCTAATGTTACAAATTTTTTCAAAATCGAACATTTCAATGGAATTAGAGCCAAGCACTCGGGCGTAAAGAACTTTTTTACCATTCTTATTCTTACTTATATAGTATGGTTCAAGAACAAATTCTTCGAAGCCATATAAAAAACGAACTCTATTTCTATTTATGATTGCAGATGTAAAATAAAATGATTTCATTCCTTCCTCCTCAATTATATGTTCTGAAAATTCCAACAACTTTTCCGATAATCGAAAATTCTTCGTCATCTTCTACCTCTATAGGAGAATATTTTTCATTTTCTGGAATTAGATAAACTTTATTTTCTTTTCTCTCAAATCTTTTCATTGTTGCTTCATCATGTAAAAGGGCAATTACAATATCTCCGTTAACAGCATTTGGCTGTGGAGAAACAATTACTAAATCACCTTCAAGAATTCCTGCATTAATCATACTATCACCGCGAACCTTTAATCCAAAGCACCCGTTTTTATTTTTTACAACACTTGCATCAATCATCATTTTACCTTCAATATTTTCTTCGGCTAAAATTGGATGCCCTGCGGCAACTCTACCAATAACCGGAATTCCAATTATACTATCGAGTGGTTGCCTCGATTTGTTTAGCGTTTCGTTTATAATAGATAGTGTTCTACTCGTTTTGCTTTCGTTTGAAATGAATCCTTTCTTAACTAGAGCATCGATATGCCTTTTGACGCCAAAGGTACTTGAAATGTTAAATTGCTTTCCAATTTCACGGTAAGTTGGAGGATATCCATTATTATTAGATTGTTCTTGAATGAAATCTAAGATTTCTTGCTGACGCTCTGTTAATTGATCACCCATTATAGTGCTCCTTTGTTCACCGCAAATATAGTGTACGCATGAGCACTTGTCAAGTGATTTTTTTATGGACTGGTTTAAAAAAGTTTAAAAGGGGCATAATTTACCCCTCGTAATAATAGATTAGTTTTTATTTATGAGGTTTATCAGTTTCTTTCCAACTTCATCATTTTCTAAAAATCCAATAAATTGGTTAGAGGCAGGACCAAAAGAAAAAACGCCAACAAAATTAGCTGTATGTTTTTTGGTTGCCCATACAACATCTAGTTCACCTGTTTCTTTATCTTTTCCCGAAATTCCCAAGCTTGAGGTATCGTGATCTGAAAGAACAACAACTAATGTATTTTTATCCTTCTCGGCAAATTTTAATGCCTCAAGGATTGAGGAATTGAAATCTCTTTGTTCCGAGAATAAGTATTCTTTGTTATTTTGGTCGGCAGCCCAATCTATTTGAGAACCTTCCACCATCAAGAAAAATCCCTTCTTGTTCTTCGAAAGTTTTTCTATTGCACTCTTTGTTAAACTGCCAAGTGTATAATTTCTTTTGGAAGCAAAAGGCATTGCTGTTGAGCCATTAATTCCAAATACTTTTTTTGCGGCTAATGCACTTGGCTCTAATAAATCCAAGTTAGTAATAACACTATACCCAAGCTTTTTTAGAGTATCTAATAAATTTTTATTGTCTTCCCGCTTACCGCCCAAATCTTTAGGAAGGAAAAAATCTGTTCCGCCACCAATTAAAAGATCAGCATTGCATTTTACAATTTGCTCTGCTATTCCAAATTCGTTTTTTCGGGTAGCATCGTGCGAGAGAAATGCTGCTGGTGTAGCGTTGGTAATTGAAGAGGTTGCAATAACTCCAGTTGCTAATTTTTTCTTCTGGGCAATTTCAACAATATTTAAAACTGTTTTATCGTTTTCATCCACACCAATTTTACCATTTTTGGTTTTATACCCGGTTGAAAAAGCCGTGGCTCCCGCAGCGGAATCTGTAATTAAATTATCTGCAGAGCATGTATTCATTAGTCCAATTGATTTGAATTTTTTGAAAGGATCATTCTTCATAGAAATAGCAGAAACAGATACCTGAGAAAGTCCCATTCCATCTGCAATTAGGAGAATAATATTTTTTGGCTTTTGATTTGAGCCTCCGAAAAGGTTTGAGCTAACCAACAGAACTGCAATAAAATAATTAAATCTATTTTTCACTTGTCACTCTAAAATTAAAATGGATAAAAACGGATATTTATTAGTGGCTGCCCCGGAATTAATTCCGGGGCATAAAAGAATTAATCTATATAAGTAAGCCAGTTGTGTCTATCTGCAATTCTTCCGCTTTGAATTCCGGTTAACTCATCATACAATTTAAGTGCAAGCTCGCCGGCTTCGGTATCGCTAAACTGTAAAATTCTATCGTGATATTTTAATTTGCTAACAGACGAAATTGCTGCAGCGGTTCCGGATCCGAAAACTTCCAAGAGTTCACCTTTATCGTATGCTTCTACAACTTCATCTATTGTAATTAATCGTTCGGTAACATTATAGCCCCAGTCCTTAAGTATTTGTATTACAGACATTCTTGTTACACCAGCTAAAATTGAGCCACTTAATTTTGGTGTTGCAACTTCATCTTTGAAGCGTACAAAAATATTCATAGCTCCAACTTCTTCAATATATTTTTGTTCAAGAGCATCTAGCCAAAGAACCTGAGAGTAATTTTCTTTTTTAGCTTCGGCCTGACCTAATAACGAACCTGCATAATTTCCGGCAGCTTTAGCTTCTCCGGTTCCTTTACGAACGGCACGAACATAATTATCGTTTACCATAATAGGAATTGGTTTGAATCCCTCGGGGTAATAAGGGCCAACAGGACTTAACAAGATCATATACTTATATTGTTCTGCGGGACGTACTCCAAAACAAGCTTCGGTTGCAATCATAAATGGGCGAATGTAAAGCGAATAGCCTGGATCTGTTGGAATCCAATCTTGATCTGTCTTAACTAATTCCAATAGCCATTTCATTGCTAAATCGTAATCAACTTCGGGAATGCACATTCTTCTTGCAGAACGGTTCAGTCTTTCAATGTTTTTTCCGGGACGGAAAAGAGCAATTTTTCCATCAACAGTTTTGTAAGCTTTTAATCCTTCGAATAAGGCTTGGCCGTAATGAAAAACCATTGCTGCCGGATGAATGCTAAGATTTTCTAATTTTCTAATTACTGGTTCTTGCCAGCCCCCTTTTGCAGCGTCGTAATCCATTTCAAAAAAATGCTCTGTAAATACTTTTCCAAAAACCAAGTTCTTTGGAAGAATTACTTTCTCTTTTTTTTCAAGTACTTCGTTACTCATAATATCACCTGTTATTAAATTATTGCTATGTGTGGCTTTTAATTCTAGTGCTTTTAAAGAGGCACAAACATTAAGCCTATGTAAAGTAGTAATATCTGTTAAGAAACAAACCGATTATAAATGTCTGAATGTAAGCTTTGACTAATTACCGGCAAAAAAAATATATAAAATAAAAGTAATTGCCAATACAAAAAGTTTTTATTTTAGGGTAGTCTTTTCAATCCTAAAAGAGGTTGTAAAAATGGTTTTTAAAAAAATTGCATTGGCAATTACTTTCTCTCCAAACTTTAGTCCACTTATAAACGAGGCTAACAGGCTTAAAAATCTTTTTGGCTCCGAACTCCTTTTTATTCACGTTGGCAAAATGGTTGATGAGGATTTTAAAAAGCTTGATACAATTACAAATGAGGTGGGACTTAATAAAAACGAATATAAAGTTGTTTGCAAAGAGGGGAATATTGAAGATGTTATTATTGATGTATGCCGAAACGAGAATGTTGATCTTTTAATTGCCGGCGCATTGGTTAAAGAAAAGGGGCTTAAATATTATTTAGGATCAGTATCCCGTTCTTTAATGAGAAGCGCACCCTGTTCGGTTTTGTTTTTTGTTAATCCTTCTACAAAAAGAGTTGCTTTCAATAATATATGCGTTACTGTAGATTTTTCGGAGCAGTGTGAATTTACAGTTAAAAAGGCTTATCAAATTGCAAAGCTCGAAAATGCAACTAAGTTCTCCTTAATTCGAGAATTTCAAATTCCAGGCTTGGCAACAACAATTTACGATAGCGGTTCCAAAGAAGAAGCTGAGGAACTTAGAGAAAAATGGTTGGAAGAAGAAAAACAAAAAGTGAAAATTTTTATTAACGAATTAAATCTTACCGGAATTGATTCCCAAGTTGTTTGTCTATATGGAAAGCAGGGATGGGAAGCTAGCCATTGGGTAAGCCAAAACAATGGAGATTTATTTGTTGTTTCATCTCCTCAAAAAAAATTGAAACTGCTCGACCGAATTTTTCAGCATGACCAGGAATTTATTTTTAAACAATTGCCATGCGCTTTGCTGGTTGTTAAAGAAGAAAGCAATTAATTATGAATTTAACATCGCACGATACAACGCTTCTATTATTATCCGTTGCAATTATGCTTTTGTTCTCGCGAGGAATTGGAGAATTATTACGCAAAGCCAAACAGCCAATTGTAATTGGAGAAATTATTGCCGGTATTATTCTAGGACCCACAATTTTTGGTTTTATTTTTCCTGACCTTTTCAAAACTCTTTTTAACGATTCTCAAACAAGTATTGTTGTTCTTTCCGGAATAACTGTTCTTGCTGTTACCATGTTGCTATTAGTTTCGGGATTAGAAGTTGACTTAACTTTAGCAATCAAACAGGGCAAGGCTGCATCTCTAATAAGCTCAATGGGAATAATATTTCCATTTGCTGTGGGTTTTGGGGCGGCATATTTTTTCCCCGAGCAATTAGGAATTTCGAACATCAGCCAGCATCTTATTTTTTCTTTGTTTGTTGGGACCGCTTTATCTATTACAGCATTGCCTGTTGTTGCCCGAACTTTAATGGACCTTAACATTTTTAGAACCGAAGTAGGTTTTTTAATTATTACTTCGGCAATGTTAAACGATTTGGTTGGATGGATTATCTTTTCTGTAATCTTGGCTATGCTAGGCAAATCAGATCAATCATTTGACTTAGGCACCACGATAATTCTTTTAGTTTCGTTCATATTTTTTACTTTGGTTATTGGAAAAAGAATAATAAACTATTTACTTCCAAAGCTCGAAAAATTTACGACCTATCCAGGAGGAATTTTAAATTTTGTTCTGGTACTTGGATTTTTAGGTGCGGCGTTTACAGAGTACATTGGTGTTCATGCAATATTCGGTGCATTCATAATTGGAATTGCAATTGGAGATTCGGTTCATTTAAAAGAAGAAACCCGAGAAATTATTCAGCAGTTTGTTACAAATATTTTTGCCCCTCTGTTTTTCATTTCAATTGGCTTGCGAATAGATTTTGTTGCCAATTTCGATTTTCAAATTGTGATAACGTTTTTAGTATTAGCATTTATTGGTAAGGTTGTTGGCGGCGGTCTTGGCGCTTACTGGGGAGGAATGAGCAGGGAAGATTCTTTAGTAATTGGATTTGGAATGAACTCGCGCGGCGCCATGGAAATTGTTTTAGGTATGCTTGCTTTTAAGGCCGGATTAATTCAAGAAAAAGTTTTTGTTGCATTGGTAATTATGGCTTTGGTTACATCTATTAGCAGCGCTCCGTTGATGAGCTACTTCTTAAAGAAAAGTAAAAAGAAACTGAATTTTATTGACCTTCTAAAAACAGATAATGTTTTCTTTTCGGATGCTAAAACAAAAGGTGAAATTATAGATCAGCTTTGTAAGCATGCATCTTCAAAAAATAAATTGAAGTATGAGTATGTACTAAAAGAAGTAACTGCACGAGAAGAGCAAATGTCTACTGGATTAGTAAATCATTTTGCAATTCCTCACGCGCGTTTAAAGATACAATACCCAATTGTAGCAATGGCGGTTTGCAAAAAGGAAATAGAATTTGAAAGCCTTGATGGACTTCCAGTTAAAGTTGCGGTGCTGTTATTAACTCCATCGGCAGAACCGGAATTGCAGCTTAAATTGCTGGCCGACATTTCTAAAAAATTTAGTACTGATAAAACAGCAAACAATATCACTTCATCAAAGACAATTGAAGAGATAATTTCAATTGTCAAACATCTTTCATAGATTTAATTATTAAATAAAAGCTGGTTATGATTTCGATAGCGCAAAAAATAGGAAAGAGATTGCTAGACTTTGTTCAAGAGTTTGGGCAAGTATTTAATTTGCTTATGGAAATTTTTAAAAACCTGCCCCATTTAATTAAAAGCCGAAAAAATCTTTTATTTCAGATGGAACATATTGGGGTAAATTCAATTCCCCTTGTATTAATTATTGCAAGTTTTACCGGCGCGGTTGCGGCTTGGCAGGCTGCTTATCAGCTTAAGGGTTTGGCTCCTCTTTCATTTCTTGGAGCAGCAACTTCAAGGGCAATTATTACAGAACTTGGTCCCGTTTTAACAGCAATTGTTATTGCCGGACGTGTAGGGGCATCAATTGCAGCCGAACTTGGTTCGATGAAAGTTACAGAACAAATTGACGCATTGGATACAATGGGCATTAGTCCCGTTGGTTATTTAGCCACACCCCGTTTTTTTGCCGCAATAATAATGATGCCTATCTTGGTTTTGTTTGCAAACTGCGTTGCAATGGCTGGTGCATTTTTTATAAGCAATTTATTTCTAGGTGTGTCATTCAATGTATTCTTCGAATCTGTTAAAAGATATTTTTTACTTGGGGATTTCTTTTTTGGGCTTACCAAAGGATTGATGTTTGGTGGTGTTACGGCATTACTTGGATGTCATATTGGTTTTAGAACCGAAGGGGGAGCCGAAGGGGTTGGTCTATCTACAATTCGCTCATTCGTTTTAAGCTCGGCTTCTATTCTTATTATAGATTACATCTTATGGTCAATAATGTTTTAGAAAGTGATTAAACTGCCAGCCAAATAGCTACTGAACTTTAATTCATTTTTCTACCTCTCCAAATAAAATATTTATTTTTACACTCTCTTATAAAAGTTTTTTCTTGCCTTAATTGCATTACTCTATTATTTTGACAACAAAATAGAAGCTGTTTATCCAATTTTAATTATGTCAAAAATTTTTATACTTACTTCCAATACTATCGCAAGCAACTCCTCCTCAAGAAGAATGTTTCGCTGTCTTCAATATTTTGCAAATATAAAAGCAGCACTTAATAAACAAACACCAAACAACCTAATCATTCAATCAATTATTAATTGGGAGTTTTTATGTCCGAGTACGTAAAAGAATTAATGGCTCAAGTTAAAGCAAAGAATCCAAGTGAGCCAGAATTTCATCAAGCTGTGTATGAAGTAGTTTCTTCATTGGCATTAGTATTAGAGAAGCGCCCTGAATATCGTAAATCTAAAATTATTGAAAGAGTTATTGAACCTGAGCGTGTAATAATGTTTAGAATTCCTTGGTTGGACGATCAAGGAGATGTTCAAGTTAACCGTGGTTTCCGTATTGAAATGAATAGTGCTATTGGACCTTATAAAGGTGGTTTAAGATTCCATCCTTCTGTTAACCTTGGCATTTTAAAATTCTTGGCTTTTGAACAAGTATTTAAAAACAGCTTAACAACATTGCCTATGGGCGGTGGAAAAGGTGGAAGCGATTTTGATCCTAAAGGTAAAAGCGATTTAGAAGTTATGCGCTTCTGCCAAAGCTTTATGACTGAATTGTACCGCCACATTGGACCAAATACAGATGTACCTGCTGGTGATATTGGAGTAGGCGGAAGAGAAATTGGTTTTATGTTCGGTCAGTATAAAAGATTAAAAAATGAATTCACAGGCGTTCTTACCGGTAAAGGTTTAAACTGGGGCGGCTCATTAATTCGTCCAGAAGCTACCGGTTACGGCGCAACATATTTTGCTGCAGAAATGCTTTCAACAAGAAATGAAACATTGGAAGGTAAAACTTGTCTTGTTAGCGGAAGCGGAAACGTTGCTCAATATACAATTGAAAAAATATTGGATCTTGGCGGAAAGCCTTTAACAGCAAGCGACTCTAACGGTTACATTTACGACGAAGCCGGTTTCGACAGAGAAAAATTAGCATTCTTAATGGAATTGAAAAATGTTCGCCGCGGAAGAATTAAAGAATATGCAGATAAATTCAAATCTGCTACTTATACAGCTTTAGATCCAAATGCGGAATTCAATCCATTGTGGAATCATAAAGCTAACTGTGCATTCCCATCTGCTACTCAAAACGAAATTAATGGTAAAGATGCTGCCAACTTACTAAAGAATGGTGTTTATGTAATTAGCGAAGGCGCTAACATGCCATCATCTATCGAAGCCATTGATCAGTTTGTTGATGCAAAAATTCTTTATGGACCTGGCAAAGCAGCTAATGCCGGCGGTGTTGCTACATCTGGATTAGAAATGTCGCAAAACAGCATGCGCTTTAACTGGACACGCGAAGAAGTTGATAACAGACTTCGTATAATTATGAAGAGCATTCATCAAACTTGCGTTAATACAGCCGAAAAATTTGGCACTCCTTACAATTATGTTAACGGCGCTAATATTGGCGGTTTTGTTAAAGTTGCAGATTCTATGTTAGATCAGGGTTTAGTATAATATTTTATTTCTGGGGCGATTTATATCGCCCCATTTTTTATATTTGCGCCAACTTAATTACTAATAGATCCCTCTAAGAGCAAAGCATATCTATGAGCAAAAAGCTTATTAAATTCGATAAAGAGCTCATTCTCAAAAGTCAATTCTCCAAATTCCAAGACTTTCATAATCTGATGCGCTACCGTGTAAGAGATATTCTTCTTGTTTCCAGTCTTTACGATTCCTACATCTTTGAAGAAGATAACCGGTTGTACGAGCTTATTCGCCAAGAGTACCAAGGCTTAAACCTTAGTCACTCTCCCGAGCTTATTCAGGTTTCTAATGGAGAAGAAGCAATTAATTTGGCTTTGGAAGAACAACGTTTCGATTTAATAATTGTCACTCTTCATATTGAAGATATGAGCGCAATTACATTTGCTAAAAAGGTTCGCGAAAGCGGCTTAGATACACCGCTTGTGCTTTTAGGTTACGATAATAGGGAAATGACAGACTTAATTAAAACAAAGGATATTTCTTTCTTTACAAAAGTTTTTATTTGGCAAGGGGATTATAGAATTATTCTTGGAATTGTTAAATTTTTAGAAGACCGTTTAAATGTAGAACACGATACAAAAAAAGTTGGCGTTCAATCCATTATTTTAATCGAGGACAATGTAAGATTCTATTCATCCTATTTGCCATTGGTTTACACACAAATATTAAAGCAGTCGCAAAGTTTAATTTCGGAGGGGATCAATCTTTCTCATAAATTTTTAAGGATGCGTGCCCGACCTAAAATTCTTTTGTGCTCTAATTACAACGAGGCATGGGAATACTTCGAAAAGTATGAGGAAAATATTCTTGGAATTATTTCGGATATTGAATTCAACCGGAATGGAGTTCGCGATTCCAAAGCAGGATTATATTTTGCTCAGCAAGTAAAAATTCGCAAGCCGGATATTCCTGTTCTTTTGCAAACATCCGTAAAGGAATATCAGCATGATGCCGAAGAAATAGGCGCCCGATTTTTAATTAAAGAATCGCCTACTCTTCTTGAAGATGTAAAAAAGTTCATGATAGAAAATTTTGGCTTTGGCGACTTTATATTCAAAAAAAATGATGGCACCGAAGTAAGCCGGGCTTCAAATCTTCACGAGCTCGAAGAGCAGCTTAAAATTGTTCCGGATGAATCTATTCAATATCACGCATCACGAAATCATTTTTCCAATTGGCTTAAAGCCAGAACTGAATTTTGGCTTGCACATAGACTAAGACCTAAAAAAGTTGAGGACTTTGAGAGCATTGAATTGCTTAGGAACTTGCTTTACGAAAATGTTAAGGAGTTTAGAAAGTCGCGCCAGATTGGTGTAATAAGCGATTTTAATAAAGAGTCTTTTGATGTTACCAATACGTTTGCACGAATTGGAGGAGGCTCGCTTGGCGGTAAGGCGCGCGGCTTAGGTTTTGTTAACAACCTATTAAGCAACCTGGATATTCACAACAGATTTGATGGAGTAAAAATATTTGTTCCTTCGGCTGTTGTTATTGCCACAGATATTTTCGATCAGTTTTTAGAGGACAATAATCTTAAGGAATTTGCTTTAACAAGCAAAGATGATGATGAACTAAGGCATAGATTTTATAATTCTCATAATTTTTCGCAAGCTGTTATTAACGATTTAGAATCATTTTTGGAATTGGTTAGGGAACCAATTGCCGTTCGTTCATCAAGTCTGCTTGAAGATTCGCAAGGGCAGCCTTTTGCCGGCGTGTACGATACTTTTATGCTTCCTAATAATCACCCTGATATAAAAGTTAGGCTTAAGCAGTTACTGCACGCGGTAAAAAGAATTTATGTTTCAATCTTCTACTCAAAATCGAAAGATTATATTCGTGTAACCTCTTACCGGTTGGAAGAGGAAAAGATGGCTGTGATTGTTCAAAAAATTGTTGGCGCCCAGCATAACGGAAAATATTATCCCGATTTTTCGGGAGTTGCAAAATCGTATAACTTTTATCCAAGTCCTCCATTAAAACCTCACGATGGAATAGTTTCCGTAGCTCCCGGTTTAGGAAAAGCTATTGTTGAAGGAGGAATGACATTCCGGTTTTGTCCTAAGTATCCGTTGCACAATCTTCAGTTTCCTACAATTGCGGACTTGTTAAAATATACTCCCAAAGATTTTTTTGCGGTGGATTTAAACGAAGATTATGATGAAAGTGATATTGCCGAAGACCGCTTTGTTAAAAGCTATCCTCTTAGTCAAGCCGAAAAGGATGGAACATTAAACATGGTTGGTTCCACCTATTCGCCGGACGATAATAAGTTGTACGACGGAGTTGACCGAGATGGACCCAAAATATTTTCGATGGCTCCCATATTAAAGTATAATGTATTTCCGTTAAATGATATTGCGGAAATGCTTTTGCAGATGGGAAATTGGGGTACTGCAAATCCGGTAGAAATTGAATTTGCAGTTAATCTTGCTGTTGATAAAGGTAAGCCAAAAGAGTTCGGACTTCTTCAGATGCGTCCTTTGGTTATTAGCAACGAAATTGAAGAACTGGATTTGGAACAATACAATAACAACGAGCTTCTTTGCAAGAGCGATAAAGTATTGGGGCATGGCGCTGTAAACGAAGTTAAGGATATTGTTTTTGTTGATCTTGAAAAGTTCGAAAGAAAATTTACTCGCGAAGTAGCTTTTGAAATTGCTCAGTTTAATTCAATGCTTGTTCATCAAGAAATTCCTTACTTGCTAATTGGTGTTGGAAGATGGGGAACATTGGACCCTTGGCTTGGAATTCCGGTTGCATGGGAACAGATAAGCGGGGCAAAAGCAATTATTGAAGCCAATTTTAAAGATTTTAATGTAACTCCTTCGCAGGGCTCTCACTTCTTTCAGAATTTAACCTCATTTAAAATTGGCTACTTTACTGTGGATGCGTTTACTCAAAAAGGATTTGTAGATTGGCAGTGGCTTAATAATCAAAAGGTAAAAGCCAATAAAGAGTTTACTAAGCATATCAATCTTCATCATCCAATTTCTATTAAGATAAACGGGCATCAGAATAAAGGTATAATTGTTAAACCTAAAGGCTAAACTGTAAAATGCCGGTTAACTTTGAAAATATTATTGACGAGAAAATTAAAATGATAATATTTATCAAGGCTTCGGAAATAATTGCGCTAACCTAATTGCAATTGAATGTCTATCGAATAACAACTGAATGGCAACTGAATAGCTATTGAATTACCATCGAATTACTTCCAAATCTCTTTAGTATAAATAATTTAGTATGGATAATCATATTCAAAAAGAGTAATTTTTCAAGAGCATATTGAATCTAATGGAGAAAAAATGTCAAACTTTATAATTAAACCGGCAGTACGGACCGAAAATATTACATACGCAGTAAGAGATATTGTTGTGCTGGCAAATCAAACGGCAAAGACAGGCAAAGAAATGTTGTATTTGAATATTGGCGATCCAAACCTTTTTGATTGGGAACCACCAAAACATTTAATTGAAGCCACATACGATGCAATGAAAAAAAATTACAACGGATACTCACCATCCAGTGGAATTAAAGCTGCTGTTGACGCAATTGGAAGTGAAGCCGATAAAAAGGGAATTAAAAATATTCAGGATATTTTTGTTACAACAGGCGCAAGCGAAGCAATTGAAATTTGTTTGACCGCATTAGTTAACGATGGAGAAAATGTTTTAACTCCAACTCCCGGCTATCCTTTGTACACAGCTATTCAAAGTAAATTGCAGACAATAGAAAATCCTTACTATCTTGATGAAGAAAATGGATGGCAGCCAAACATAGAGGATATTAAAAGTAAAATTAACAGTAAGACACGAGGAATAATTTTAATTAATCCAAACAATCCAACCGGCTCGAACAATTCCCCCGAAACTTTAAAGCAAATAGTAGAACTGGCTCGAGAGCATAACCTTGTAATTTTTGCAGATGAGATTTACGATAAGCTATTAATGGATGGAAAGATTCACACATCTATTGCTGCGCTGGATAGCGAAGTTCCAATGATAACATTCGGAGGACTTTCGAAAAATTATATGGTCCCCGGTTTTAGAATAGGGTGGGGAATTGTAAGCGGAAATAAAGAAGTATTGAAAGACTATATTGAAGCAATCAATAAAATTTTACGTGCTCGTTTATGCGCTAACCATCCTGCTCAGCATGGAATAGCAATTTCACTTCAGGGAGATCAATCTCATTTGGAAGTTGCTATGAAAAAATTAACTAACAGAAGAAACATGACTGTTGAAGCAATGAATTCAATACCAGGTGTTTCGTGTGTTGCCCCCGAAGGATCATTTTATGCATTCCCAAGACTTCATAACGTAAGCAACGATATGCACTTTGTTTCGGAATTGATAAAGGAAACCGGAGTTGTTGTTGTTCCCGGAAGCGGGTTTGGTCAGTTGCCCGGAACTCAGCATGTTAGAATAGTATTTCTTCCTCCCGAAAATATTTTGGAAAAAGCATACAAAGCATTTGCAAGCTTCCATGCAAAATATCTGGATAAATTCGAGAAGGCAGCTGTTAAGTAAATATTAAAAGAATATTCAATTACTAAAGAGGCGCATTGGCGTCTCTTTTTTTAGGAGATAATAATGAGCAAAAAAGAAGAAGCGGTTAATAATTTTAAAATTGGATTCAGCTGTTCGCAGTCGGTTTTATCTGTTTATGCCCAAGAGTTTGGTTTAACAAAAGATCAAGCAAATAAAATTGCATGCGGATTCGGAAGCGGATTGTCGAGAACAAATCAGTTATGCGGAGCGGTTACAGGTGCAATAATGGTTATTGGATTGAAATATGGAAAGACCGATCCGGATGATTCTGTTCAACGAGAATTGACTTTTAAAGTAGTAAATGAATTTAACCAAAGGTTCAAAGCTCTGAATTGTTCTTTAATGTGCAGCGAACTTTTAGGTGTAGATCTTAAATTGCCCGAAGCACACGAGCATTTCGAAAAGAATAATTTAGGAGAAAAAGTTTGCCAAAAGGCAATTTACAATGCAGTTGAAATATTGGAAAAATTGTTTAGAGAGAATTAAACGAAACAAAATTTCTTTGAGTTGTATTGATAAGTACTCTTGAATATATTTGCCAAAGAAAGAAAACATTTGAAAGGAATAAAATGGTTGGGTTAGAACCAAAGCACCGAAAAGATTTTCAGCTGGAAAGAATTATTCTTTTTAGCGATGCTGTTTTTGCAATTGCAATCACTTTGTTGATAATTGAAATAAAAGTACCTCATCTAGAACATTCAAGTGATACAGATTTATTTAATGCATTGACTACCCTTATTCCCAAATTCATTGGCTTCTTTGTTAGTTTTTTATTGATTGGACAATATTGGATAACTCATCATAAACTTTTTGGATTTGTAGAAAGCTACAATGGAAGACTTCTTTGGTTAAATCTTCTTTTCCTAATGAGCATAGTTACAATGCCCTTTAGCAGTGCTGTTTACTCCGAGCATATACTTCTAAATTTGGGATTTATAATCTATTGCCTAAACATTATGGCCTCAGGTATAATTAATTTTTTACTTTGGCGCTATATTGGAAAAATAGAAAACAATATTTCGAATATTGGAAATGAGAAAGAGTTGCTTAATTATTTTACTTTAAGATCACTAGCTGTACCACTTTCGTTTTTCTTTGCGTTAGTTGTTTCTTTAATAAATCCATGGATAGGAAAATCATCATTAGCATTAATTGCACCAATAATGATGTTTATAAGTAAAAAGTATTCTAAAGTAATTGCAAAGCATAAGAAAGATTTAGCCGAAGAGAATAAAAAAAAGCTTAGCTGAGTTTTAAGTAAAAACTAAATTTTTGCGCGCTTTAATCTAAGAGAATTTGAAACAACCGAAACGGAACTTAAAGACATTGCCAAGGCGGCAATCATGGGGTTTAAATATCCTAATGCTGCCATTGGAATTAAAATTATATTATAAAAGAAAGCCCAGAACAAATTTTGTTTAATAGTTTTAATAGTCTGTTTGGAAAGATTAATAGCCTTTGCCACAGATAAAAGATTTCCCTGCACCAATGTAATTTCCGAAGTTTCAATTGCAACATCAGTTCCGGTACCAATTGCAATTCCAACATTAGCTTGTGCTAAAGCGGGCGCGTCGTTAATACCGTCTCCAACCATTGCAACAGTTTGTCCATCCTTTTGATACGAAATAACAATATCTGCTTTACCCTGAGGTAAAACCTCGGCTTTGAATTCATCCACTCCAACAAGTTTAGCAATTGCAGATGCTGTTCGGTTGTTATCACCGGTAATCATCACGGTTCTAATATTCATTTGCTTTAGCTTTGCAATTGCCTCTGCAGAGGTAGATTTTATTTTATCTTCAATGGAAATGAATCCCTTAAACTGTTCGTTTACAGCAACACATATAACAGTTTTACCGCTTGAAGTTAATTGTTCATATTTATCAATGTGTTCATTAATTTTTATTGAGTACTGTTGCAGTAGTAAAAGATTACCAATAATAACATTGCTTCCATTAACAATTCCGGTTATTCCAAATCCGGAAAGGTTTTGAAATGTTTCCGGCTCGGCAAGAATTATATTTTCTTCCTTTGCCTTGTTAGTAACCGCCAAAGCTAATGGATGTTCCGATTTTGATTCGAGCGAAGCGGCGTAAAAAAGAATTTCTTTTTCGGATGAGTTAATAGCGCTAATTTCGGAAACTACCGGCTTACCATTTGTAATAGTACCGGTTTTGTCAAAAATAATTGTGCCGATCTTTTGAGCTAGTTCTAAACTTTCTCCATTCTTAATTAATATTCCATTGAAAGCACCTAAACCGCTTCCAACTATTATTGCGGTTGGAGTTGCTAATCCCAATGCGCAAGGGCATGCAACAATTAAAACGGCAATAAAATTAACAAGTGCCGTGCTAAAAGCATCTTGATTAGCTGCAAACAGCCAAACAATAAATGTAATTAATGCCAATACAATTACAACAGGAACAAAGACAGAAGCAATTTTATCTACCAGTTTTTGAATTGGTGGTTTAGAAGCCTGGGCCTGCTCTACTAACTTTATTATTTGTCCAAGAAGGGAATTATCTCCAACTTCGGTGACTTCAAAATTAATAGTACCGTTTTTGTTTATTGTGCCCCCAATTACTTTTGCGCCAATAGTTTTTTCAACGGGAATGCTTTCACCGGTAATCATGGATTCATCTATGTTTGTTGAACCGGATAAAACAATTCCATCAGCCGGAATTTTTTCGCCGGGCCTAATAACTACAATGTTTTTCTTTTGCAATAATTCAATTGCAATTTCTTTTTCCTTACCGGCTTCAAAAATTTTAACGGTTTTTGGCTTAAGCTCAATTAATTTTTTTATTGCCTCGTTGGTTTTTCTTTTTGCTCTATGCTCAAGAAGTTTTCCCATTAATATAAGCGTAATTATTACTCCTGCAGTCTCAAAGTAAACATGTGGCAAAACTCCATTAACAGAAAATTCAATTGGAAATAATGTGGCTAAGACGCTATAAAAGTATGCCGCACCGGTGCCAATAGCAACAAGGGAGTTCATTTCGAAAGAAAAGTGTTTCAGATTTTTATAGAATACAACAAAAAATCTTTTGCCCGAAATAAAAATTATTGGGGTTGCAATAATCAATAAAATCTTGTGAGTGTAATCCTGATTAAACGGCCACAATAAATGGAAGAAGTGAAAATCCATTAACATGCTTACTAAAAACAGGGGAATTGTAAAAATTAGAGCAATCCAAAAATCTTTTTTAAGATTTTGGTATGGCTCATCAATTTCCATCAATGGTTGGTTTTGAGCGGCATTAGTGGTTGTTGTATTAATTGGTTCCAATTTCAACTTATAACCATATTCTTCAACCGCATTTGCAATTGAGGAAATATCTATGTCTTCATTGGATTGAAAAGTAACGCTTTCGTTAGCTAGGTTTACATTAACATTGGAAACACCATCAAACTTGCTAATTATTTTTTCAACACGGGTAACGCAGCTGGCGCAAGTCATTCCCTCTATGGGAAAACTAAAGCTTTTCATTTTACTAATTCGAATCCTGCTTCTTTAATAGCGCTATCTATTTGTTCATCAGAAACTTTAGTTTCGTCGAAAACTATTTTAGCCTTGCCAATTTCTATATCGGCTCTATTTAATTGTAATTTGGAAAGTTCTTTTTTTACAGCCATAACACAATGGCCGCAATTCATGCCACTTATTAATAATTCTTTTTCTATCATATTCTGCCTCAAAAAAATTTATAAAAATAAGATGGAAATTCTGAAGAAAGGATTCAATAAATTTATTTGTCTTTAATGTTCTTATCTACTTTCAATGGAAACATTTCTTTGTCATCCTTATCGTGATAATTATCAAACACATCGTTTCCAATTGAATTAAGGTTTTCAACTTGGGGCCTTTTATCTTTTGGTGTAGGTTTTAAGGCATTATTCTGTAAAGATAAATTTTTGACAACTTCCAATCTTTTTTCAATTGGCTTTTCATTTCTTCTTAAATCTTCCCGTTTCACTTCCTGTTTTGGTCTTACCGGTTTAATTATTTCTTTGGGAGATTCTCTTTCAAGTTTTGGTTCGGACTTCTTTTCAATTTTCCTTTCAGTCTGCTCAAAATTTCTATTAATAATTGCTTCGGGGGCTTTTTGAATTTTCTTTTCTTCTTTTGGAGGAATTGGCTTTGCGACCGGTTTTGGTTCCCTAATTTTGGTAATTCTTTGCAAGCTTTTTGTTAAAAATTTAGAACGGAGAATTACCGGTGCTGGCTCAATTGATGGGTTTAATGGATTTTTCTTTTGCTTTATTCTAAAAGTGATATAAGATATAAGAAACGTTGCAATTGCCAGAATTGTAACTATCTTTAAAACTTGCACTATAATTGGCACTAATTCCATGTTGAAAAGATATAAAAATGTTCTTACTGCAACAAATTTCTAAAAATAAAAGATACATTTGAAATTTGGAGTTAGTTTGTATCTTTATATCACTTTAGTTGTAAGAGTTACAAATTGTGAATCATTTCTATCGTAATAGTTATCTAAAATGTTGTAGTTATTTAAATTAGCCACCTTTTTTGTAGTAGATGAGTTAAATGAATTGCCATTTTTAGTAAACATTTTTGTTGTATTCATTATCTCGATTCTCTTTGTGCTTCTGTTATAATCTCTATTATTTCCCATGTCTGAATGTTTGTTTACAATTTCTAACTGAATAGGTCTTTCTCTTAAAGGAGCAACTTCTTTTCTTAGAATTTTTGACTCTTCTCTATTTTTTAATTGTCGTTCCTTTTCTTTTTGATCTATACTTTTAATTGAGATATGAGAATGAGCTGGAATATTTTCCCTTTTATTCTGAATAATAGACTTAACTGGAACAAACATTGGCTGCGGGTTGGAATAACTACTGGCAATGCTTGGAGTGTTCTTGGACTTTAATTTATAAGATACATAAGAGATAGATATTACAATAAAAAGGAATGCCGAAAAGATCAGCAAACTTGTATATATAACCGGTACTAGTGTCATTGTCATTTTCCTTTTCTAAATATACCCCTAGTCTTCAAATGCTGTACCAAAGGATTATGCCATGTTATGGACTAAAATAGTAACATTTGCAAATCCAGGGATTCGAAATGTGTCTTAAAGTGATGCATCAATCTCTAAATGGTAATTGGGTGGACATTTTAAAGAGGGAGAAAAGTTATTATTTAGTTTTTTTTCTTCGAAAATTTGATTACCTTTCTCTCCGTTTTTTGCTATAAGTTCGTATAAAATTAGGGGTTACAGATGACGAAAGCAGATATCATCGACAGAATAGCAAATGGTACCGGTCTTACTAAGATTGATACCGAAGCAGTTGTTGATGGTTTTTTCAAAACAATAATCGATTCCTTAGCCGGCGGCAGTGGAATTGAGATAAGAGGATTTGGTAGTTTTAGAGTGAAAAAGAAAAACGCTCGAAATGCCAGAAATCCAAGAACAGGAGAAAAAGTGTTTGTTGGTGAACATTTTGTTCCTGCTTTTAAATTTTCGAAAGATTTTAAAACTGCCGTTGATATTGGTATGAAATCATCTAAAGTAATTGAGAAAGGTGAGTAATAATGTTTAAGTGTTCTGTTTGTGGGGAAGTATTTGAAAAGAAATTTAATTTTTGTCCCAGCTGCGGAGTTGGTAATAAGTCTATTATGGAGTTAAATAATAGAACTGAGGATTCAAATTCAATAGTGGATAGTAATAGAAGTTCTAAAAAAAATAAAAAAGGGGAAGTACATAATCAAAATCTAAATCAGAATCAGCAAAAACAAATATCAGTTGTTAAAATGATTTATATTGGAGTAATCTTGCTGATTATTGGTGGAGCAGTTTTAATTGGCTCTGGTGTTTTTGATACTCAAAGTGTTAGCAGCGGAAATGCAAATATTACCGATCCGCATGCTAAAGCAGGAATTGATTTAAAAAGCATTGAAGAAATAACACAGTTAGAAAATGCTGTTAAAAACAATCCAAACGATTATGAATCACTTATTCGATTGGCCCATCTTTATAACGATTCCGGTTTTAAAGAAAAAGCTATTGAAAGGTATAAAGTTTACCTTAAGCAATTTCCTAAAGCTGCAGATGTATGGGTAGATATGGGAGTATGTATATATGAACTTGGAAATAATGAAGAAGCAATAAAAAATATGGAAAGAGCTGTTTCTATAGACCCTAGACATCAAATAGCACATTTAAATCTGGGAGTTGTTAACTTTGCAAGTGGAAATGTTGCAATTGCAAAAAATTATTGGAAAAAAGCTGTGGAAATTAATCCTACATCCGATGTAGCGAAAAGAGCTCAAGAATTAATTAATCAACAATAATAAACAATAACGGAGGACTAAATGCCTTGCGGTAGAAAAAGAAAACGCCATAAAATGGCTACTCACAAGCGCAAAAAACGCTTGAGAAAAAATCGTCATAAAAAGAAATTAAGATAGTTTCCTAATCCGCCTTTAATTAGGCGGTTTTTATTTATGCCCCCTTAGCTCAGCTGGTAGAGCAGCTCATTCGTAATGAGCAGGTCGCCGGTTCGATTCCGGCAGGTGGCTCCAATTTTTTATTAGGAAAAATATTTTTACCATAATCGATATTTCAGTTGTAGTACATAAATACAGGTGAATGCTTCGGAGGTGGTACAACATAATTACATCTAACATAAAACTATATTTTGAAAAATATTTTTGAAAAAATATTAGCTCTTATAACTCTTATCATCACCTTTCCCTTTCTATTTATTATATGTTTGGTTTCTTATTTTGATACTAAATCATTTCCAATCTTTTGTCAGAAAAGAGGAATTACACTGGATAATAAATTATTCTACATTTATAAAATAAGAACGATAAAAAAAATTGGTGAAATGGAAGAAAACAATAAAAGAACATTTTTATTAAGCACTGCTTTTAGTAAACATGTTTCTAGATTTGGAAAATTTTTGCGTCTTACTGGTATTGATGAATTACCTCAAATGATAAACATTATTAAGGGGGATATGGGCTTAGTTGGTCCACGACCTTTAGATTTATTTGACCTTAACATCCTAAAAAATGATTATCCGGAATTACATAAACAAAGAGCTCAAATAAAGTTGAAGCCTGGGATTATTGGCCAATGGCAGCTTTATGGTGAAAGGGAAAAGGGAGCCGAAAACCTTTTGTATTGGGATAAAATTAATGAAAAGAATTCTCATCTCTTTTTCTATATCAAAATGATACTTTTAACCTTGGCTTATGCATTTTTTTCGAATAATAAAGATGATTCGGTAATTATTAAAAAACAATAAGTTGTTCACCCTCTGAAGTAAGCTAATTTGCCATACAAAACAATTCTTTAGTACCAAAATTCCTCAATAAAAGAGTTTTCTTCACCCAAAAGATCTCATTCAAGTATTCCAACAACCTCTTTGGCTAGTTCAAACTGTTTCTCCATGTCACAAATTAGAATAATTAATTAAATTTTTCTTGACTTTCCCAAATAAAAGCAGTTATTTTGTGAATAGTGGGTGATAGTGTTTAATAATCCCAAATAGTGGAGAATATGTTTATAGGAAGTTTCAAATATTCGGTAGATCCAAAAGGAAGAATTAGCATTCCAGCTAAATTTAAAAAAGTGTTAAAACCGGAAGCTAAAGATACTTTTGTGATGACACGCAGTACAGTGCAGTGTATTGATGTTTATCCTCTTAGTTATTGGGAAGAAAAAATAAAGCCAAGGATTGATGCCCTAGATGATTTTGATATTGATGAAGCGGCATTCAAAAGATCCTTGTTCGAATTGGCTTCAGACCAGGAACTGGATAAGCAATCCAGGTTATTCATTCCAAAAAGTTTATTAGAATTTGCCGGAATAGATAAAGAAGTTTTGATTTTAGGTCAGAACAACAAAATAGAATTTTGGAACCCGGAAATATTTGAAGCACAGAAAAAAGATTTTCCGAAACCATTTGCTGAATTAGCAAAACAAGTAATGCAGAATAATCAAAAATGATTCATGAACCGGTGCTTTTGAAGGAAAGCGTTGATCTTCTCACCACAAGAATTGACGGATTCTACTTCGATGGTACGGTTGGTTTCGGCGGGCACTCCTCGGAAATTTTAAGTAGAATTAGTTTAAAAGGGCGACTAATTGCAACAGACAAAGACCAATCTGCAATCGATTATTGTAAGCAAAAATTTTGCTTGGATAATCGTTTCTCTGTTTATAACACGTCCTTTACAAACATCGATACTATTGCCAAAATGGAGTTCATTGACAAGTTTGACGGCATCTTTGCAGACTTGGGAGTATCCTCTTTTCAACTAGATAATGCTGAAGCGGGCTTTACTTTCCGCGAGGATGCATACCTTGATCTTAGGATGAAAAAAGATGAGGGAATTTCGGCTGCGGATTTTTTGAACAGTGCAAGCCAAGAAGAAATTGCCCGAGTAATTTTTGAGTATGGAGAGGAAAGAAATTCGAGGCTAATAGCTAAAAAAATTGTTGATTTCAGACTGAGCCAAAGAATTTTAAGAACCTCGGAACTGAAAAAAATTATTGAAGATATTACTCCGGCAAGATTTGGAATTAAAAGTTTATCAAGGGTATTCCAGGCTTTAAGAATTCATGTAAATGATGAGTTGAACGATTTGAAAACATTTTTAGACAAAGCTGTTAATCTATTAAGCCCAAGAGGAAGAATTGGAATTATTACTTTCCATTCTTTAGAGGATAGAATTGTGAAAGAAAAATTTAAGTACGAAAGCCTTAGCTGTGTTTGTCCTCCAAGAATTCCTATTTGCGTGTGCGGAAAAAAACAGACACTAAAATTGATATCGGGAAAACCAATTATACCAAGTGAAGAAGAAGTTGCAAAAAATAAAAGATCTAGAAGTGCAAAACTTAGAGTAGCAGAAAAATTATAATGAAAGGTTCATCGTTAAAAAATTTTATTGCAATTGTGGTTGTTTTGGCTGTTTTAGTATTTGGCTACGTTGCTTTGAATGCAGAGATAAAAAGAATTTCGCGCGAAAAGATTTTGAAACATGAATTACTAAGTGAAAAACAAAACAGAATTGAAGCAAAGCTGGTTGATATTCAAAAGCTAACATCAGAAGATAGAATAGTTAAGATGGCTGTAGACACTTTTTTTATGGTAAGACCAAAAGAAAAATTAGAAGTTATAACAGTTTCGAAAGAGCAGATTAAACAAATTGAAAAGATTTTAAACGAAAAGTATGATTAATTCGCGCGCACTTGGAATAGTTGGAATTTTGTTCGTTGTTTTTTTAGTACTTGTGCTAAAGCTGTTTACTATCCAAATCTCCAAGCACGAATACTATAAACTGATTGCAGAAACACAGCAGAATAAACCTTTGCCGGTTCGTTCCGAAAGAGGATTAATAAAAGATGTTAATGGAGAAGTGCTTAGCTATTCCTTTAACAGCGTAACATTTTCGGTAGATAAAAGAATGATGACAAAAGTTAGAATTGAAGTTATTGCAGATTCATTCTCGGTTGTTATGGGCAAGTCTAAAAATTATTACAAAGAGCTAATTAAAAACGGCAAAGTAACAGTAGAATTAGAAAAGAAAGTACCAATGCATCAAGCGCTTAGACTTAAAAAAGTTGTTGTTGATGGTTTGAAATATGAGGAAGATTTTTCAAGAATCTATCCTTACGGTACAACAGCATCCCATATTTTGGGATATGTTAATAATAAAGAGGGCTTTGGCGTTGAAGGGATTGAAAAATATTTGAATGATGAATTAACCGGCAAAGATGGTTATCTGGTTTACGAAAAAGATGTACTTGGCAGAATTTTATCTGTAGATGAATCTATTTCCACGCAACCGGTATCTGGAAATAATGTTGTTCTTACAATAAATAAAACGTATCAAAAAATTCTTGAGCAAGAATTATTAAACGGATTAAATAAGTATGAAGGTAAATCCGCTGTTGGAATTATTATGAATCCAAATACAGGAGAAATTTTAGCGTTAGCAAATTTACCAGATTTCGATCCGGCTAGTTATAATTCTTATGAAGCAGAAAGCAGAAAGAACAGAGCAATTACAGATACTTATGAACCTGGTTCAACAATGAAATCCTTAATTATGGCAATTCTTGAAGATAATGGCAAAATAGATTTGGACGAAATTATCGACACCGAAAATGGAGTTTATTCATATAAAGGTGCAAAGATTATGGATTCTCATAAATCTGTGTCATTAAGTGTAAGAGGCGTGCTTGAGCAATCTAGCAATATTGGAATGACTAAGCTATCCGAAAGAATCCCAGACGATGTTTTATACAAATATCTCCGAGATTTTGGATTCTCAAATAGAACTTCAATTGAATTGCCAAGTGAGTCGGCTGGCACATTAAAAATTCCAAAAAGCTTTTCTGGTATCTCTAAAGCATTCATGTCTTTTGGTTACGAAATGTCTGTTACTCCTCTTCAAATGACTGCAGCATATGCAGCTTTAATAAATGGCGGTACACTTTATAAACCTTTCATTGTAAAATCTGTTGAAGATTATTCCGGGAAAAAAATAAAAGAGAATACTCCAAGCAAAATTAGAGAAGTGATAAAACCCAAAACTTCCGAGGTGTTAAAAAGCATTATGGTTAATGTGGTAGAAAAAGGAAGCGGAACAGCTGCTCAACTTGAAGATGTGCTAGTTGGAGGAAAGACAGGAACTTCTCAGCAATTAATAAATAAATCATACTCAAGTGCCAGCCACAATTCTTCATTTATAGGATTCTTTCCAGCCGAAAAGCCAAATGTGCTTATATATATTCTTGTTAACTCTCCGTCAAGAGGTCAATATGGCGGATTGGTTGCGGCTCCAATTTTTCACGACATAGCAAAAAACTTAGTCGAATCCGATATGGACCTTGTGCCTGTAAAAAGAAAAATTGAGCGCAGCAATAAGTTAATGGAACAATTAATTGCGGATATTAAAACCGCTCCTAAAAAAACAACTAGATCTTACTTAAATGTTGCAGATAGCAATACCGAAATTAAATACAGCCGAAATTTTGAAAAAGGAACAACTGTTCCAAACTTGATTAACCAATCCATGCGTGATGCAATTGCAAAATTGAATGCAATGGGAATAAAATGGAAAGTAAGCGGAAGCGGTAAAGTTGTATGGCAAAGTTTAGAGCCGGGTACACAAATAGACTACTCGCTGATTTGCAGTATTAAATGCGAGCCTATGTTAAAAAAAGAAAAATTGATGAATATAAAATGAAACTGACCGAATTGTTAAATAAGGTAAAAATTATTCAAGTGGTTGGCGCTGCCGAGCATGTTGATATTGATTCGATAACAATAGATAGCCGTACTGCATCTAAGAAGTGTATGTTTTTTGCAATTGCAGGTTTGGAAAAAGATGGGCACAGTTTCATTCCCGATGTTATTAATAATGGCGCTGCCGCTGTTGTAATGCAAAATAATAACTCGGTCCCAGATCAAATATTTACTCACGCTAATTGCATTAAAATAGTTGTTGAAGATAGCCGTAAAGCTTTGGCTGAGTTTTCAAATGTTTTTTACGGAGAACCATCAAAAAAGTTAAAGCTAATTGGAATAACCGGAACTAAAGGAAAAACCACAACCGCTTTTTATGTAAAACACCTTTTCGAAAATGCAGGATATAAAACCGGCTTAATAGGTACAATAGCTAATTACATCGGTCCCAAAGAAATTAAAACAATGCTTACTACTCCTCAGGCCCACGAAATTAATGCTCTCCTTTCACAAATGGTTTTAGAAGGATGTACTCATTGTGTTATGGAAGTGTCTTCGCACGCGCTTAGATTAAACAGGGTTGACTTCTTAAAATTTAGTGCCGCTATTTTCACAAATATCACTTCCGATCATATGGATTATCATCAAACCTTCGAACACTATTTCGACTCGAAGAAAATTTTGTTCGATAAAATTGCAAAAGATGGAATTGTTGTTTTTAATGCGGATGATCCAAACGGTAAAAAAATTGTTAAGAGTTCTCACGCTAAAAAGATTTCGGTTGGCAGCGGTAAAACTACCGCTTACAAATTGGAAAAAATTGAATTCTCTCTTAACGGAACAGAATTCGATTTGGAAATTGAAAAGAAGAAATATCATTTAACTACAAACTTGGTTGGAAATTTCAACGCTTATAATGCCGCTCTTGCATTTACAATTGCTGTAGCACTAGGTGTAAAAATTAAATCTGCAATTGAAGGTGTTAGAACTACGCCTCAAGTACCCGGAAGATTCGAAGTAGTAGCTCGTAAAAATAAAAAAGTGATAATTGATTATTCTCACACTTCAGACTCGCTAAAACAAGCGCTTGCCGCTGTTAAGCATATTGTGAAAAACGAAAGACCTATTTACACAATATTCGGATGCGGCGGAAACCGGGATAGAACTAAGAGACCAATTATGGGTGGCATTGCTGCCGAAATGAGCAATACCGTTTATATAACTTCGGATAATCCACGAAAAGAGGCTCCAAACTTTATTATAGAAGAAATTATTAAAGGCATTTCAACTAACAATTTTATTGTAATTGAAAACAGAGAGGAAGCTATTAAGACCGCAATTAAAAACTCGGAAGAGAATGCAGTAATTTTAATTGCCGGTAAAGGACATGAAAACTACCAGGAAATTAACGGAGTAAGAAGTCACTTCTCCGATAAAGAAATGGCAGAAAAATACTTGAGCGAATGGGAAAAATAAAATTAACAATTGAGGACTTATTTAGTTTGCCAACAGCGGTTATTTATAATCCGGACTGCTATAGGTCCATTTCGCGTGTTGAAATTGATTCACGAAAAGTAAACAAGAATACTTTGTTCGTAGCTATCAAAGGTGAAAAATTAGACGGACATAATTTTGTTGCCTCGGCAATTGCCAATGGTGCTAAGGCTGTTGTAATTAACAGCAAATCTTATAGAAAATTTAGAGCGCTCGAAATTCCGGTAATAACCGTGGAAGATACTTCCAAAGCGTACGGAGATCTTGCCGCTATTTGGAGAAGTAAATTAAAAGCAAAAGTTATTGCAATTACAGGAAGCAATGGAAAAACTACTACAAAAGAAATGCTTTCAACACTTTTGCAAGAAAAATTTAGAGTTGTTAAAACATTGGCAAATAACAATAATCACATTGGTGTTCCTTTAACAATTTTTAGCGCCGATGAAAAATGCGAAATGTTAGTATTGGAACAGGGAACAAATCATTTTGGCGAGATTGCTTATACGGCAAACATTTCTAAACCGGACTACGCAATTCTAACAAACATTGGAGATTCACATCTTGAATTTTTGAAAAACCGTCAAGGCGTTTACAAAGAAAAATCTTCTTTGTTTGATGTTACACAAAGCAGCGGCGGAAAGCTCTTTTTGAATTTTGATGATCCAATTATTAGAAGTAAACAAAATTTGTTCAAAAATAAAATTACTTATGGATTTGCCGGAAAGGTTGATGTAAAGGGAAAGATTAAAGGATATACAGCCGACGGAAGAATAAAAATTGAAATAAAAAGAAATGGCCAAGCTTTTGAAGCTTCTCTTCCGGTTTATGGTCAATCGAGCGCAAAAAATTTTTTAGGTGCAGCAGCAATTGCCTTTGAATTAGGATTAAGCAAAGATGAAATTTTAAGCGGCTCACAAAAGTTAACACCGGTTCATGGAAGATTAGAAGTGAAGAAGTTTAATGAAGCAATGATTATTGATGATACTTATAACGCCAATCCTGCTTCGGTTGAATCTGCCGTTGAATTAGTAAAAAGAGTTAAGACATATAAAAACAAAATTATTTTGCTTGGAGATCTATTCGAGCTAGGTAAAAGCTCATCAAGACTACATAAAGAGCTCGAAAAACTTTTCGAGCCAAATAAAAATTTAATGGTTCTTACAATAGGCAATTATATGAAGCAGCTGCATAAAGCTCTTCGTTTCAAAAAAGTAAAGGCAATACATTTTGATGATAGAGAAGCTCTTTCACTTTATCTGCACTTTGAAGAATTGGAAAATTCTTTAATCCTTGTAAAAGGCTCAAGAGGAATGATGATGGAAGAATTTGTTAACCAAATTAAACAAAGGTTCGCATAATGTTTTACTATTTATTTGAGTATATAAACAAAGTTTTTAATCCGCCGGGATTCGATGTATTTCGTTTCTTAACCTTTCGTTCGGCATTGGCTGCAATAACCGCATTGCTCTTCTCTTTTATAATTGGGCCTAAAATTATTGCGCGGTTAAAACAAAAGCAGGTAGATCAGCCTATTCGTGAAGAAGGCCCTAAAACTCATAAGAAAAAAGCCGGCACTCCTACAATGGGTGGACTTATAATCTTATTTTCGGTTTTTATTCCGGTTCTGTTATGGGCAGATTTGAAAAGCGTTTTTATTATTCTTGTTCTATTTGCAACTATCGTCTTAGGCTTAGTTGGCTTCTTAGACGACTATTTAAAAGTAGTTCGAAAACTTCCGCAGGGATTAATTGCCCGTTACAAATTGATTGGACAAATATTTGTTGGATTGGTTGTTGGATTCGCTATTTATTTCTTACCACAGTTTTCGCAGTACAACACTCAAACAACATTGCCATTCTTTAAAAATCTTAACTGGGATTTTGGAATTCTTTTTATTCCTTGGGTCGTATTTATTATTACAGCAACTTCCAACGCGGTTAATCTCACGGATGGTTTAGACGGATTGGCAATTGGAGTTACACTTATTGTAATGATTGCTCTTGCTATTCTTACCTACGTTTCTGGTAACGTAATTTATGCGGACTATCTTAACATTATTTATATGCCGGGCAGCGGCGAGCTAACAGTTTTTATTGCCGCACTTATTGGCGCAGGCCTAGGCTTCTTATGGTTTAATTTTTATCCGGCTCAAGTTTTTATGGGAGATACCGGCTCGCTTGCTTTAGGAGGAGCCTTTGGAGTTATAATGGTTCTTATTAAAAAAGATTTGCTAATTCCAATAATTGGCGGAGTGTTTTTTGCCGAAACGGTTTCTGTAATTATTCAAAGAGTTTATTTCAAATACACTAAAAAAAGATTTGGCGAAGGAAGAAGAATTTTTAAGATGGCTCCAATTCATCATCATTTTGAACAATTGAATTGGGCCGAACCAAAAATTGTAATTCGCTTTTACATAATTACAATAATTTTAGCAATAATCAGTTTAGCATCATTCAAAATTAGATAATGAATATAACTGGCAAAAAAATATCGATACTTGGTGCCGTACGAAGCGGAGTTGGAGCTGCAAAGCTTGCAAAGAAGCTTGGCGCCATTCCATTTGTATCCGATAGCGGACAAAAAGAAAAGCTTCTAAATTTTATTGATGTGTTAGAATTCGAAAATATTTCTTACGAATGCGGCGGTCATAGCTCTAAAGTTTACGATTGCGATTTCATTGTAACAAGCCCTGGCGTTCCTTCAAATTCGCAAGTACTGGTAACGGCAGTTGAAAAGGGAATTAAAATTTATACCGAAGTTGAATTTGCTTCCTGGTTTTGCAAAGCAACAATAATTGCCATTACCGGAACAAATGGAAAAACTACAACAACTTCTTTGATGAACCATGCGCTTAACAATTCGGGATTCAAATGCTACCCAGCCGGTAATATTGGAAATGCATTTTCTGAAATTGCTCTTGATGTTAAAGAAGATGAATTTGTTGCGCTCGAAACTTCCAGCTTCCAGCTAGATTATATACAAAATTTCAAACCTCATTTTTCCATGATCTTGAATATTACTCCAGATCATATGGATAGATATGAGAATAGCCTCGAAAAGTATACCGAAGCTAAAATAAAAATTACAAGCAATCAGGATGAAGATGATTTTTACATCTTCAATGCAGATGATAACCGTACTCTCGATACAATGAAAAACAGCCGGGTGCAAAGAGCAAGCTTCTCAACAAAAAAAGAAGTTCAAGTTGGTGCTTATTCTAAAAACGGAAAATTATTTTTTGCCTGGTTTGGAAAAACAACCGAAGTATGTTCTGTCTCCGACCTTTTTATAAAAGGTGAGCATAATATTGCCAACGCTTTGGCAGTTCTAATTGTTCTAAAACTTTTGAATTTGCCTCATCAAAAAATTAGGGATGCTTTCTCATCATTCAAAGGTGTTGAACATAGAATTGAATTTGTTCGCGAACTTGATGGAATTGAATATTACAACGATTCTAAAGCTACTAATGTAGATTCTGTTTGGTATGCTCTTGGAAGTTTTGAAAAGCCAATCTATTTAATTCTTGGCGGCAAAGATAAAGGCAATAATTACGATCAGATAAAAGATTTGGTTATTAAACATGTTCGAAAAATTTATGCAATTGGATCTTCGGCACAAAAAGTATTTTCCTATTTCAACGGATTGGTGGAAATAGAAATAAAAAATTCGTTGGAAGATTGTGTTGTTTCTGCTCGCAACGAAGCTGAACGGGGAAGCGTTTTGCTGCTTTCACCAGCGTGCGCAAGCTTTGATATGTTTAATGATTATGAACATCGCGGAAGAGTTTTTAAAGAAGCCGTTAACAAATTGGTATAATGAATACATTCGTTAAAATATTGATACTGCTGGTGGTTACACTAATTCTTCTTGGTGTAATTATGGTTTTTACTGCAAGCGGTACTTACAGCATGATGAAGTTTAACAATATCTATTTCTTGTTCAAATCTCATCTTTGGAAAGTTATTGCCGCCGTTGGATGTATGATTATATTCTCGAGGATACGCTACGAAAATTATCGAAAGTATTCCAAGCTTGCATTGTTCATAACAATTGCAATATTAATACTAACATTTGTTTTTGCTCCAAAAGTTAAAGGCGCTCAGCGCTGGATTGATTTAGGCTTCTTTCAGTTTCAGCCTTCCGAAATGGCTAAGGTTGTTTTGATTGTTCATCTAGCTTATATGCTCGAAAAATTTGGAGATAAGATTAAAGATTTTAAAGCCGGCTTTATTTATCCACTTTTTTGGATTGGCGTTGTTGCCGGATTAGTTCTTATTCAGCCTAATGTAAGCACAGGAATTATAATTGTAGCTACATCATTTACCTTGATGTTTGTTGCCGGTGCAAGATGGAAACATATTCTAACTATTTGTCTATCGGCCGTAGCATTGGTTGGTTCAATGGCAATGATTTTTAAGCATTCGCGCGAAAGAGTTCTTACTTATATAGATAGCTTGGTAAATGGTGGAGATATTAATATTCAGGTTAAGCAGGCTAAAATTGCTCTTGGAAGCGGTGGACTTATTGGTGTTGGTCCGGGGCACAGCCGCCAAAGCGATTTATTCTTACCTGAATCTTACGGAGATTTTATCTTTTCCATTCTTGGTGAAGAATGGGGCTTTCTTGGTGCAGTTACAATTCTTGGTTGTTATTTGGCCCTGTTCTTTACTTGTGTTGTAATTGCAAAAAAATCGCAAGACAAGTTTGGCCAACTAATAGTATTAGGATTGGGATTCAATATTATTATCAGCGCATTTATTAACGCTGCTGTTGTTACTGGTCTTTTGCCAACAACAGGAATCACATTACCATTTATAAGCTTTGGCGGTACATCTATAATTCTGTTTGCTCTTTCAATTGGAATAATTATAAACATTGGCCGGCAGACAGTTAAAACGCAAGAACTAAAAATTGCTCAGGTATAATTGAAAATTAGAACTCCATATCGATTCATTTTTGCAGGCGGCGGAACCGGGGGACATTTGTATCCCGCTCTTGCGGTCGCTCAGCAAATTCGGCAGTTAAAGCCTGAGGCCGAAATTTTGTTTGTTGGAGCTAAAAATAAAATTGAAGCAAAAGTAGTTCCTGCTTACGGTTTTAATTTTAAGACAATTTGGATTAGCGGATTTGCACGTAAGCTTAACATGAATAATATTTTATTCCCATTAAAAGTAATCGTCTCTATTTTCCAATCGATAGGAATAAATTTTGCATTTAAGCCTCGCGTTGCTATTGGATGCGGTGCTTATGTATCGGGTCCTGTAGTTTGGGGCGCTTCACTCTTTGGATCAAAGATAATTCTTCTTGAACAAAACAGTTATCCAGGTGTAACAAATAGATTGCTCGAAAAAAAGGCAACCGAGATTCATCTTACATTCGAAGAATCCAAACAGTACTTCCGCGAAAAAGCAAAGTTAATTGTTACCGGAAATCCTATAAGAATAAATTTGAAATTGACAGATAGGAATGAAGCGGCAAAAAGTTTTGGTCTAGATCCAAATAAAAAAATATTGCTTGTAATTGGCGGCAGCGGCGGAGCTAAAACCATGAACCATGCAGTTTCAAAATGCCTAAATAATTTTGAGGAAAAGGGAATTCAAATTATTTGGCAGACTGGTCAGTTTTATTACGACAGTTACAAAAGATATAATGGAAAGTTTGTTAAGGTAATGCCATTTATAGAAGATATGTCAGCAGCATTTTCATCGGCGGATTTACTGTTGGCAAGAGCCGGCGCAACTACAATTGCAGAAGTGGCTGTTCTGGGCCTTCCAAGTGTCTTTGTTCCTTCGCCTAACGTTGCAGCAAATCATCAGTACATGAATGCAAAAGCATTAAAGGATGAAAACGCAGCCGAGATGATAGAAGATAAAAATATAGAAACAGAACTGTTTGATGTGATTAACAGCCTGATATTCAATACAGAAAAAATGAGTGAGCTTAAAAAAAATATTTCGTTGTTTGCAAAGCCAATGGCGGCAAATGTAATTGCTAATAGTGCTATAAGATTAGCCGAAACTATATAGATGTAAAACTAGCAACACTTGTTGCTTAATATAAATATTAAAGGGTAGCCGTTTTAAGTAGGAATAAATATTATGATGATGAAAACAGTTAAGAACGTTCACTTTATTGGTATTGGTGGAATTGGTATGAGTGGCATTGCCGAGATTCTTTTGAGTCAAGGATTTAATATCTCTGGCAGCGATTTAACCAAAACCGAAGTAACAGATAGATTGGAAAGCATTGGAGTAAAAGTTTACGAAGGGCATTCTACCGAAAATTTGAAAGAAGCCGATGTTGTAGTTTTTTCATCTGCGGTTAATCTCGAAAATCCCGAAGTGAAAGAAGCAATTGCACGCAAAATTCCTGTTATCAAACGCGCCGAGATGCTTGCAGAATGTATGAGAATGAAATATGGAATTGGAATTGCCGGAACTCATGGTAAAACTACAACTACTTCTATGGTTGGATTGGTTTTAACCGAAGCAGGAATAGATCCTACAATTATCGTCGGTGGAAAACTAAGTTCTTTAGGGGGCACCAATGCAAGATTAGGCAAAGGAGATTTTATTGTTGTTGAAGCCGATGAATTCGACAGAACATTCCTAAAGCTTACTCCTACAATTGCGGCAATTACAACTTTGGAAAAAGAACACTTAGATACTTATAAAGATTTGGAAGATATTAAAACAGCTTTTATAGAGTTTGCTAACAAGGTTCCATTTTTTGGTTTTGTTGTATTGTGTTTGGATGAACCGGCATTGCAGGATATTATTCCGCAGATTAATAAAAAGATCATCACTTACGGTATTTCTCCGCAAGCGGATGTTCGCGCTCTTAATATTACTCATTCGGCTAATCATTCCGAATTTACAGTTTCTTATTTAGGCCAAGAGCTTGGCAACATTAAACTGAATCTTCCCGGATTGCACAACATAAAAAATTCTTTGGTTGCTGTATCTATTGCAAAGGAAATGGGAGTTGAATTCAGCGTAATTCAAAATGCGCTTTCCAAATTTAACGGAGTGTACCGCCGTTTCGAAACAAAGTATAATGATGATGTTATGGTAATTGATGATTACGCGCATCATCCAACCGAAATAAATGTAACTCTTGATGGAATTAGAAGAGGATGGAACAGAAGGCTAGTAGCAATATTTCAGCCTCATTTGTTTTCGCGCACCAAAGATTTCTATCTCGAGTTTGGTCGTTCATTCCTAAACTCCGATATTTTTATTTGCACAGATGTTTATCCGGCTCGAGAAAAACCAATTGAAGGAATTACCGGCCAAATGATTGCAGATACTGCAAAGAAGTTCGGTCATAAGCATGTTTATTACGAACCGGACAAAACAAAGATTCCGGAATTGCTTGAAAGCATTTATCAAAAAGATGATATAGTAATTACAATGGGCGCCGGAGACATTTGGAAGTATGGCGAAAAATTTGTTGAAATATTAAAGTCCATGAGCAACTAATAAATGACTATGAAGAAGAACATATTCGCAATATTGTTAATGATACTTTTGGTTATTGCTATTGGGTATGTATCTGTTGGCGTAAAAAATGAAGTAGAAGTAAAAATAAAATATATATCTATTGTTGGTAATAGCTATTTGTCCAAGCAATCCTACTTGGCTTTTGCAGAATTGATGGATAAAGAAAATTATAAGAATATATCGTTGCAAATAATTAAGGATAGATTTGAAAAACACCCTTATATAAAATTGGTTGATGTACGCTACGATGGAGGAGGAACGGTTACTGTTAAAATTAAAGAAAAAGTTTTTGAATCTATTTTGGTTACCTCCGATGACCAATATTTATTAACAGAAGAGATGCAAGTATTACCTGTAATGCCTGCAACTTTGAAAATAGATTTTCCGGTAATCTCTAATGCATTTATTCCGGAAGGAATTAAGGTGTTGTCTACAATTAAAAAAAATGGCGATGTAGTTACTGCAACAAAAATAATTGGCGCGGTAAAACTTGTTAATCCGGAAATGTACGATGCACTTTCTTCTATTGATATGCAAAACGGAAGTGATATTCATGTGCAGTTTTCAAATGTAGATTATCCCGTTAATATGGGACGAGGAAACGAAATTAAAAAAGCTATTTACTACAGCAACTTTTGGAATTATTTAAAGGGAAAAGAACTGAATAATTATTTGGAATATGTCGATTTGAGATATAGCGGACACATCTTTCTTGGATTAATTGAACCTAACACAGAAGAGACGGAAAAGAAATCATGAAGAAAAATATTATTGCCGGGTTAGATCTTGGTACAACTAAAGTTTGCGCTGTTATTGCAGAGCATGTCGATTCTAATGTTAACATACTTGGTTTTGGTGTTGCTCCTTCTGAGGGATTAACTAGAGGATTGGTTGCAAATATTGCAAAGACAGCCGAAGCAATAAATGAGGCAATGAATATTGCAATTAACCGTGCTGGTTTATCGGTTAAAGAATTAAATGTGGGTGTAGCTGGAGAACATATTACTAGCCTTCGCCATAGAAACTATGTTACAATTAATAATCCCGAACATGAAATTTCGCAAGCAGATTTAGACAGACTGCGCTTGGATGTTCATACAATCCGAATTCCAAGTGATAGACAGATACTTCACATAATTCCGGAAGAGTATTCTGTAGATCATACCGGTGGAATTGACGATCCAATTGGAATGTGCGGTTCGCGTCTTGAAGCTGTAAATCATGTAGTATTGGCATCAACACCTGCAATTCAGAATATTAAAAAATCTGTTGAGCGTGCCGGTTACATTGTAAAGGATTACGTACTGCAGCCAATCGCGTCAAGTCTTGCTGTTCTTGAAGAAAATGAAAAAGATTTAGGCGTAGCACTAATTGATATTGGTGGCGGAACAACAGACGTTGCAGTATTTCATAAGAAAGCAATTAAGCATACAAAAGTTATTGGCGTTGCTGGCAATCAGGTTACAAACGATGTTCGCGAAACATTGGGTATTGTAACAGCCGAGGCAGAAAAACTTAAAAAAGAATATGGCTATGCATCAGAGCATGCAATTATTCGAGAAGAAGAAATTTATATAAAGGGAGTTGGTGCTCGAAGCAATGTAAAAATTCCGGTATCACTTCTTACACAAATTATTAGCGTTAGAATGAGAGAGCTTTTTACGCTGATAGATAACGATCTTAGAAGCTCTGGATTGAAAAACAAAATTAAAGCCGGCGTTGTATTAACCGGCGGCGGTTCATTGCTAACGGGCTGCGATGATCTTGCCAGTGAAATATTTGGATTACCTGCGCGCATTGGCGTTCCTTTGGATCTTGGCTCCGGCTTATCTAAAGAAGTTGAAAGTCCTGAATTTGCAACAGTTGCAGGATTGGTTAGGGGAATACCTGGCCGCTCAACTCAGGAAAGTTACGCTACGGCTAAAGTAAGCCGCGAAAGCAGTATGAAGGTTAACAAAGTTTTTAAACGACTGAAAGATATTTTTGAAAATTTATAAAAACACCACAACAAGGAGGACTCATGTCTGATACTTACGAAAAACTTCAAAGAAAGCCGAGGTTTTTTCAGCTTGAAACACAGCAGCCATTATCTGCCCAAATTAAAGTAGTTGGAGTAGGTGGCGGAGGATGCAACGCAATTGACAGTATGATTAACCGTGGATTACGCGGCGTAGAGTTTATTGCTATCAATACAGATGCTCAGGTTTTAGAAGAAAGTTACGCATCACAAAAAATTCAGATTGGTACTAATGTAACTCGCGGTTTGGGCGCCGGCGCAGATCCTAACGTTGGTAAAAAAGCCGCTGAAGAAGATATCGAAAAAATTAAGCATGCACTCGATGGCGCAGATATGGTTTTTGTTACTGCCGGCATGGGGGGCGGAACAGGAACCGGTGCAGCTCCTATTGTTGCAGATATTGCCAAGAGCCAGGGCGCTTTAGTAATTGGTATTGCAACAAAGCCTTTTGCATGGGAAGGCAAAATTAGAATGAAGAATGCCGAAGAAGGTTTAAACGAATTAAGAAAATTTGTAGATAGCTTAATCATTATTCCTAACAGCCGAATCTTAAGCATAATAGATACAGCAACCGCCGCCAAAGCTGCTTTTGATAAGCCGAATGAAATTTTGTACGAAGCTACTCGTGGAATAGCAGATATCATTACAATCAAAGGTATAATTAATGTGGATTTTGCCGATGTTAGAACTGTGATGAAAGAAAGCGGTCAGGCTTTAATGGGTTGCGGAATTGCAAGCGGAGAAAACCGTGCAATTGAAGCAGCACAAAAGGCTATTTCATCTCCTCTGCTCGAAGGTGTTTCTATTAAGGGTGCTAAAAATATTCTTCTTAACGTAAGCGGACCGGTTAACTTAACCATGCAAGAAATTGAAGCCGGCAACAATGTAATTTTTGATGCAGCCGGTGAAGAAGCAAATGTAATTTTTGGTGCGGTTATAAAAGAAGAATTGCAGGATTACATTTCATACACAGTTATTGCAACCGGATTTGATACTCAAGTCAGAGGCAACACAATAAGCAATTTAAAGAATGAAAAAACCGAACGCCGTCAAGAAAAGAAAGCCGTTAACATGGCTCCTTTTAATACTAAAAAAGGCTTGGATTTAGAGGATACAGAAAATCTTCACGTACCAACATTTTTAAGAATGAAAAAGAACAATCTAGATTTGTTTACAAACGATGTAGAAATTGAAGCCGGCTATAAAACCAATGTTCAAAGCAATGGCAAAAACGATTATTATAACAGAAGCGATGATGATGTAGATAGTTCTTCTTTCTTACGTAAAATTATGGATTAAGATTTTATTGATTAAATAATGCTTTGTTTTTTGAAGCAGTAAGAATTTTTAGTAAAGCAGTCCTTTAATTATAAGAAGGACTGCTTAAGCTCAAATACATTTTCTTCTATATGTTGCCCTTAGGCTGCATGTGGTTTGTCCTTGTTGTGGTGAAACGGTTCAGGACCCATGCAGCCTTTCTATTTTTCACTAGCCAATTTTATTTGAATGACCCTCTTCTTTGAGATTATTGACCTAATTCATAGTTAAATTTCTATTGTGTCCTGTACATGACATTTCTTTGGAGTTATTCACCCGGGGTTACTCCTAAAATTTTTTTATTGTAAAATATTTAAGTATTGTTTAAGTTCTTTATCATAAATAAGAGGGAATTATGAGGGCACTAATTTTACTACTTATTCTTATCACTTCTACAAACTACTCTCAATGGATCTTACGAAATAATCAGCTTCCAGAGAAGTTAATCAATTCAATTGATGCAATAGACAAAAGCAATGCAGTTATTGGCGGCCCTGGCGTTTTTGTTACCAACGATTCAGGCTTGAACTGGAAGCAAATATCTACAGAGCACATTAATGATGTTGCAATGATTAATGCAAATGTTATTTATGCTGTAACTGATGAAAAAATTATTAAGACTACTAACGGCGGTACAACCTGGGATGTAATATTTAATAAACCTGCCGATTGTGGAATGCTCAATTATATCAAAGTCTTTCAAAACTCTACAATTGTTATGGGAGATTGTGCAGTAAACTCTTCCAATTCTCCAGCTAAGATATTTAAATCTACCGATTCCGGCACAACTTGGAAATCGATGAATCAAAACTTCCTATTGGGTGGAACTACATCAAACATTTGGAGGCAGTTGGACTTTGGATCCTCTGATACAGGATTCTTTTATTATGTTAGTCCTCTTCCTGACCAAAAACGCCTTTTAGTTAAAACCAACGATGGAGGAGCAAATTGGACTAACCTCAATTTGAATAGCGATGTTCTTATTTATATAGTAAAAGCTTACAGTCCATCTTTGTGTATTGCATATGGGTTTGAATTTAGCAATCCATCTATTTACAAGGTTTACATTACTACAGATGGCGGAGCTAATTGGCAATCAAATCCGGTTTCAATTACCGGTTATGGAAATAGTATCTCTTTTATTCCTAATAATCCCAATAAAATATTCTTGGCTTCAAATTCGGGTTTATATTATAGTGATAATGGAGGTAAAAAGTGGACTCAGCAAATAATAAATATTAAAAATATACCTAACAATCCAAATAGAGTGGAGGATATAGTATTTGTTGACGATAATGCAGGATGGTTTGCAACTACTCTTGGAGAAGTATTCTGGACAGAGAATAAGGGGAATGCTACTGTAAGTGTTAGAGAGAAGAGCATTCCGAGTTATTTTTATTTAGGGCAGAATTATCCCAATCCTTTTAATCCATCAACAACAATTAGTTATAATGTCCCATCATCCATAAATTCTAATCCAGTTCACGTTGTTTTAAAGGTATACGATTTATTAGGAAGAGAGGTTACAACACTGGTTAATGAATTAAAGCAAGCTGGTGAATATAATATTGCTTTCTCCACAAGTAATTCATCTCTTTCTTCGGGGGTTTACATCTATACACTGAAGGCAGGCAACTATTTTGAAAGTAAAAGGATGATTTTGACAAAATAGAATAACAATGGTAAAGATGTTCAAGTATTTTTTGCAGGGGATTCTTCTCTTGAATCCCCTTTTTTGAATTAACAAGTCCTATTCAAATAAAGATATTATAAAAATGGGTGGCTAGAGCAAAAAAGTTATCCAAAATCAATTCTCATCTTATATCTAAGTCCACAGATCTTAAGAATAGTTAATAATGCTATTCAAATAATTGTTTTCTATTTTGATATGTAATTACTAATTTGGCTCCACAAAAAAATAAAGTTGATATGAAAAAATTACTAGCGCTTCTACTCATATGTTCATCGTTACAATTTGCTCAAGAGGGGGAAGATGTAGGCTGGGTTGCCCGCTTTGGCTTGGCTGCGGGAATAAGTCCGGTTCACATTTTTCCGAATATAGATCCAATTAATTTACAAGTAAAAAAAATGGGACTGCCGGAATTATCATCTTCAGGTACTTTTATGCTAGGCGGTGGCGGATATGCATACATTATGCTAGTCGATAATCTTCGTCTTGGTGGAATAGGAGTTAAAGGATCAAACTCTTCGAATGGAAATGTAGGTGGTATAGAAAAGGAAGTAATTTATAGTTACGGTTTTGGTGGTCTAACAATTGAATATACGCTTCCATTTGTAAAATCTTTTTATTTATCTGTTGGAGCTATTTTAGGTGCTGGATCTCAAACCACCGAAATATACCAGTCCAACGGAGATCAAACTTGGGATAAGCTTTGGGATAAAATTAACGATGGTAAAACAACAGTTAGCGATAATATCTCCAATTCATTTTATGTCTTATCCCCAACAATAAATGTTGAAGTTCCAGTAAATAGATTTATGGCTGTAAGATTAGGCGGTGGATATAATATTCCTCTATTCAGTTCATGGGAATTGAATAACGGTAAGGAGATTAAAAAAATGCCTAGCGATCTTAAGGCCAATGCATTTTTTATTCAGGCCGGTATTTTCTTCGGTTTTTTTGCTTATTAATAACTTATAAGAGAATTTATGAAAAACATATTGGTAACAGGCGGTGCCGGTTTTATAGGTAGTAATTTCTTAAACTATATATTAGATAGCCGAGACGATTTATTCATTGTAAATCTCGATAAACTAACTTACGCCGGCAATCTCGAAAACTTAAAGCCAGTTGAAGAGAAAAAAAATTATCAGTTTGTCCGTGGAGATATTTCGAACAGCGAATTGGTCGATCACATATTTAAAAAATATGATATAAAATATGTTATTAATTTTGCCGCCGAAAGCCACGTAGATAGAAGCATCTTAGGCTCAGAAATATTCTTTAGAAGCAATGTAATTGGCACCAATGTTTTGCTCGAAGCCAGCCGAAGATATAATGTAGAAAAGTTTTTGCAGATATCTACCGATGAAGTTTATGGAAGTTTAGGCGCTACCGGATTATTTACAGAACAAACTCCAATTTCTCCTAACAGTCCCTATTCATCAAGTAAAGCCGGTGCAGATATAATGGCTCTTTCATTTTATCATACATACGGTTTACCGGTTGTTATTACAAGATGTTCTAATAATTACGGTCCATTACAATTCCCCGAAAAATTAATTCCTTTGATGATTATTAATGCTCTTAACAATAAAAAGCTTCCGGTTTACGGAGATGGCTTAAACGTTAGGGATTGGATTTATGTAATAGATCATAATAAAGCTGCCGAATTAGTTTTTGAAAAGGGAAGAGTTGGAGAAGTTTATAATATTGGCGCCAGCCGCGAAATGACAAATATTGAAATCATTAAGCTTATTCTAAAAAAACTTGGCAAAGGGGAAGATTTAATTGAATATGTAAAAGACCGCCTTGGTCACGATAGACGCTATGCAATTGATTCGTCCAAAATTCAAAATGAATTAGGATGGAAACCTTCGTTCCAGTTCGAGCAAGCTATAGATTCAACCATTGATTGGTATCTAAATAACAAGCAATGGTGGGAAAGAATAATTTCAGGGGAATATCAAAAATATTATGAAGTTCAGTATAAAAATCGTTAAGTTTAGAATGAATAAAAAGAAAACAGGAGCTTTTGCTTACCGCCTCTTTATACCATTCTTAACAATCACATTATTTTTGTAATAATCATTCAGAATGCCTATGAAAAACTTATGTTTTGCTCTACTTCTTGTAAGTTGTGTTTTATTTGCTCAACAGGAAGAAAAAAGTAGTAAATTACCTTCAAATAATTCATCAATCATTCCCATATCTGTAACAATTGGTGGTAATTTTATTGTTACAGGCTCATTTCCTTCTTATAAATCTCAGCGTTTAGATCAACTTATTACATCTATTTTTGTAGATGCAAATCAAAAAGCTGTCGAAACTTTAACCAGCCTTAAAAAAGCAACGGATATTGAGAAGGAGCTTCCTGAATATCCTATAAGAGATATTACATTAAAAAGAATAAATGGTACTTTTCTTAAAATTGATTTACTGAAATTTAGGCTCACAGGAGATTTCAAAGACAATCCTTATTTGGAAAATGATGATGTTATCATTTTCCCTGCATATGATAAAGAAAGAAACTTTGTTGACATTTCCGGTGCTGTAAATAAACCAATAAAATTTCAATTTGTAGATGGTGATAAGATTAAAGATGCACTTCTTTTTGCCGGCGGTATTAACAAGGCTTTTGATAATGTTAAAGAAGCTGAAATTACTCGCATTGTTAATCATGGTACAAAAGAAGAAATAATCAAAGTAAATTTAGCAGATGACTTTGCTTTACAGCGTGGCGATAGAGTTAGAATCCTCTTCGATGAAAACTTCAAAATGAATTATAAAGTTTTAGTCCTAGGAGAAGTTAACATCCCAGGTGAAATTCCAATTACAAAGAATAATACAACGCTTCGAGATGTAATTATTAAATCTGGTGGATTTACTAACAATGCATGGTTGGAAAAAGCTGAATTGCTAAAGGGAACCAGTAAAGATCAGATGTTACGGATGAAATCAATTAAAGAAAGTTTTGTTAAGGGAGAACGTGTAAATTCTATTCTCGGTGAACAGTATTTAAATGATCCGTATTTGGAACAAATGAAAATCCTAAGAATGAACGACTTATTTCCAGAAGATTCATTAACTATCATTATTGACAATATGCTTCGAGTATTACAAAGTAACAGGACAATTGATTTTAATAAAGTTCTTCAGCAAAATTCTGAAGAGGGAAATACTGTTGTAGCGGAAGGGGACGTGATAATTATTCCTAAAAGAGAGGAATTAGTTTATGTTTTTGGACAGGTTTCAACTCCAAGTTACATTCCCTATCAAAAAGAAAAAAGTCATGATTATTATTTGGCTAAGGCAGGGGGTGTTGGCAAACGTGCTAAAGAAGATATTAAAATTATTAAGGGGAACTCCTATTCGTGGGTTAATGCAGCAGATGGAGTAAAAATTGATGCTGGTGATTTTATCTATGTACCAAAAAATGTTCCCAAGCCTTTTGAATATTACTTAAATAATATTGGAGCAGTTGCTGGTATAGTTGGAAGTTTTGCTACTTTAATTTTACTAATAGTACAATCTGGTAAATAATTTTATTAAGGATTAACGATGGATAAGCAAAGTGAAAATCAGCAATATGTAGGTTCAACATTCTTTGAACTGTTAGCAACTTTTGTAAAATTCAGATGGCTATTGTTTTGGGTTGTTTTTATAATAACTGCTTCTGCAACTGGATATGCGGTGTTTTCCCCAAAATGGTATAAATCAACAGCGTCTGTTTTCCCGGCGGAAAAAAATGACCCTCTGTCAATGATTTCGGGATTATCTGGATTGGCAAAAGGCTTTTCATCAACAAAAGGTTTAGCCGCATTAGCTGGTTCGAATTCTGAAGCCGATAGATATAAAGCGATTTTGATGAGCGGTACAATGACAGATGATGTAATAAAAAGATTCGAATTGAAGAAAGAGTACGATAGGGAAAATGATTACTATGAAAAAGTCGTTTCAGATTGGCTTTCGAATATGGAGATAGAAATACAGGATGAAGGCAATTTAACTCTTACCGTTTATGATAAAAATCCTCAAAAGGCCGCAGACATTGCAAATTATATGATTGCAAAATTAAATGAAATCAACACAAGATTATCCGTTACTAATGCAAAATCGAATAGAGAGTTTGTAGAGAAAAGATATAATCAAAGTATTACCGATATTCAGAATTATGAAACTGCTATGAAAGACTTTCAGGAAAAATATGGGGTCATTGCAATTCCCGAACAATTGAAAGCAACGGTGGAATCAATGTCAAGCATTTACCTTGATTATTATAAAAAGGAAATTGAGTTGAGTGTAAAAGAGCAGACTTATGGAAAAGACCATCCACTCGTTGAAGGAACTAGAATTGAAATGAATGAAGTGTTAAAAAAGATCAATCAATTGAATTCCGGTACAGACGCTTCTCAACAAGATGTTAAACTAATAATACCATTTAAACAAGCACCTGAATTGGGCAACCAGTATTTGAAAATATATCGTAATCTTGAAATACAATATAAAATTCTTGAGTTTGTTCAGCCTTTGTATGAGCAGGCAAGAGTTGAAGAGAATAGAAACACCCCAAGCGTTCTGGTTCTAGATACAGCTGGTCCAGCAGATCATAAAGCTAAGCCGAAAATTCTTTTGTACCTATTACTAGGATTTGTAATATCATTATCTCTGGCAATTATTCTTGTTGTTATAATTGAATCATTTTCAAGATTAAGAAACTCAAATAAAAAACGATTCGATGATTTAATGAGTATCGTTAAATCAGATTTTCGACGAACAAAAAGATAATAAGCACGATATCAGTTAAATGCAGATGAATCGTGATTCTATATGGAAAAATTCTTTATTCATATCCTTTTCACAAGGCATTCGCTTATTTACCAACTTTTTTATTGTTGCCGGAATTGCCCGTTTATATGGCCCTGAAGTTTTTGGACAATTTACAGTTGCATTCTCTCTTTCCAATATTTTTTTAGCAGTTGTAGATTTTGGTTTTGATGTATCTCTTACAACTGCAATTGCGGCAAATAGAGAAAACGCAAAATTAATTTCTCAAAAATATTTTTCCATTAAAATTGCTCTAGCCGTTTTGAGTTCACTTTTTATGATTGCTGTTGTTGGAGTTATGGATTTTAGCACCCAAAGTAAAACTTTGATGTATCTTTTGGTATTCTATGTTGTCTTTACTTCAATTACGAATTTTTTCTTTGCACTCTTTAGAGGATTGGAAAAATTTGAGATCGAGACGAAAATATCATTCGTTTCAAACTTAGTTTTGCTTGTTTCAATTGCAGTACTAGGTCTAAATAAAGTCGCAATCGTTTATTTAATATTCTCTTTTATAGCTGCACGCATTTTAGGCGTTTATCTTTCATTTCATCAATCGGGAAAAATAATAGGGAGAAAATTTCTTATCTTGAACTTTGACGGATGGCAGGACATAATTAAGCCAATTATCGTTTTTGGAATTCATTTTCTTTTTGGTAATATTTATTTTATTGTAGATACTATTCTAATTGGTTTAATTCTCGGTGATCATTCAGCAGGAATTTACAGAGCTAGTTTTACTATAATGTTGCTGATTCTTGTTATTCCAGATGTAATAAGAAATGCCGCACTTCCTTTAGCGTCAAGGCTTTTTCATGAACATAAAGAAAATTGGGAAAATCTTAATAAAACTCTAATAAAAATTGTATTATTTCTTGGATTATCATCTTTCCTAATTTCGTTTTATTGGGCAACAGAAATTTTGCATTTTATTTATAGTAAAGAAAATTATAATGACTCTATTCCAATTCTCAAAATGTTTTCTTTTGTAATGGTTGTTCGTTTTTTACAGGACATATTATCGTTGATGATTGCTACTTCAAAACGACAAACTATTTTAATGGTCATTTCGGTTTTGGCAACTATTCTAAGTATTGGATTGAATTATTTTATGATTAGTAACTATGGAATTTGGGGTGCATCGTTGGTTTGTCTTATTGTTAATAGTTTCGTTTTATTCGGGTATATATATTTCAATAAAGATTATTTTTTCAAATGGTTGATAGATTTAAGAATTGTTTTTGTGATTCTACTTAATCTTGTTTTTGCTTCATTCGTAACTTATTTGCCAAAAAGTATCTTTCTTATTCCAATGGTGTTTGTTTTTAGTTTAATCATTTCATTAATTGTAGGATTTTCAAAGAATGAAAAAAATATACTAACTAATAGTTTATTAAGAAATAGCAGATGGAAATTATGACCGCAATCTCTTTCATATCCTTTGCTATTTGCTTAGTCATTATTGTCACCTCTTTAAGGCGCGGTACAGATATCTTCTCTCCTGGCAGATTGTTCTCTTTGATGTGGGCGCTTGTTATTGGTCTAACTGATTTAAAGTTTAGCGGATTACAACTACCCTGGACAACAGAAATTTGGATCCAAGTTCTCGTAGGTCCATTTGCTTTTATTTTAGGTGCATTAGTTATTTATTCTATTAATATTGATAAAAAAGTTTACTCAATAAATTTTACTCGCTCTGAAAAGGCCTTGTTTGCTACCGACAATAATAAAATATTTAGCATTGTTCTTATACTTTTCTTTCTCTTTATAGTTAGTTATATCATTATTTATTTAAAAGTTGGAAACATCCCAATTTTTGCTCGAAATCCCGGTAAAGCCCGCCAGGATTTTACCATGTTTGGATTAGGCTTGTTTTTGCACAATGTTGTACTAATTGTATTTTTTGCTTTTATTTATGTTATTCAGGAAAAAAAGAAAAGACTCCAGAAAAGTTTTTTGCTATTGCTTTCTTTCGTCGCTGTAATACTTTATTCAATGACACTTCAGCGGTTTCAAATTTTCCTAACTGTATTTATGGTAATTTCATTTCTTTATTTTACTACGTCAAAACTACGTTTCAAAAATGTTATCATGATTATTATTGTAATTGTAACTTTTTTCTATTTGGTATCCTCCTTTAGGGCAGGCCAATTAGTAATTTATATTCTTTACAAAATTTCTAAAATGAAGTATTCGGTTGACTATGCAATTTTTACAGAACCTTATATGTATGTTGTAATGAATCTTGAAAATTACGCCCATTCTATTTCGAAAATTAAGGAGTATACTTTCGGTTATTATACTTTCGATTTTCTTACTGCGGTTTCTGGTCTAAAACACTGGATGGAAGAATATTTTGCCCTTGTTGAAAATCCATTTTTAATATCCAATAATTATAATACTTATTCAGCATTCTGGACATATTACAGGGATTTCGGGATTCTAGGAATTTTCGTGATCCCTTTTATTGGCGGTTTATCTATAAGCTCACTGTATTATTCATTTAAAAAAGAACCAACGTTAAAAAAACTTGCGTTTTACAGTATGATGTTATTCGCAATTCTCTTCTCATTCTTTAATAGTTCATTCAGCTTTTTGTGGTTTGTCTATAATATGTTTGTATTATATGTGGTGTTCAAATTTTTAAATAAACCGTCAATGGAATAAATGAGCGCCTCGATAGATATAATAATTGTCAATTGGAACTCTGGTAGTTTACTATATGAATGCATACAATCAATTAGTTCTGCTGTCAATGATAATTTCCAACTTCAACGTGTTGTTGTTGTTGATAATAATTCTAATGATAAATCACTTGAAGCAATTAGAGATATTAGTCTGCCGTTATTAATTCTTGAGAATAAAGGAAATTTTGGTTTTGCTAAAGCATGCAACCAAGGTGCTAAAGATAGTAATGCCGATTTTTTATTGTTCCTAAATCCCGATACAAAATTGTTTGCCGACTCTTTGTCAATTCCGGTTCAATTTATGATAAAGAAAGAGAATGAACAAATAGGGATATTGGGAATTAAACAAGTTGGTGAAAATAACATTGCCAACAGAAATTGCGCACGATTTCCATCGCTACTTAAAATGGCTTACATGTCCATTGGCTTAGATAAAGTTATGCCAAAAATATTCAAGCCTCATTTTATGATTGAATGGGACCATTTAGATAGCAGAGTCGTCGATCAAGTGATGGGGTCATTTTTTATGATACGAAGAAATTTGTTTATCCGTCTTGGCGGTTATGATGAAAGATTTTTTGTTTACTACGAAGATTTGGACTTAGCTTTAAGAGCAAAGAAAATAGGGATGAAAAGTTATTATTTAGCCGATACCTTTATTTTCCATAAAGTTGGAGGTACATCAGAACAGGTTAAAGCGCTTAGACTTTTTTATTTACTTAGAAGCAAACTTCAATACTCTAAAAAGCATTTTAGTTTTTTAGGCTTTGCAATTGTTTTGGCTCTTACATTCTTTCCAGAAGCAGCTGTAAGAATTACTTTCCCATTATTTAAGGGAGATATTAAAAGCTGCGGTGAAGTATTATCTGCATATAAACTGTTAATTAAATCTCTAATAAAATAAAACCGATGAAAGTATTAATACTTACAAGATATAGTTACTTAGGTAGCAGTAGCAGATACAGGATCTTTCAATATATACCTTATCTTAAAGAACTAGGGTGGGATATTACTGTTCATTCCCTGCTTAATGATGATTACATAAATTTTTTATATCGAAAAGAGCATCTCCCAATTATAGATATTATTAAAAATTATTTTTTACGGATCAAATTTCTATTCAACTCAGGTCATTATGATTTACTTTGGCTGCAGCAAGAGGCATTCCCCTGGATGCCATCGTTTATTGAATCTTTTTTTCTGAAATCTAAAATCCCAATTGTTGTTGATCATGATGATGCATTTTTCCATAGATATGATTTGAATAAATTTTCAATGATTAGAATGGTGCTTGGGAAAAAAATTGATAAGACAATGAGTCTTTCAGACTTGGTTATTGTAGGGAATTCATATCTGGAAGAGCGTGCATTGAAGGCTAATTGCAAGAATATAAAAATAATTCCAACGGTAATTGATATTAGTAAATATAAATTAAAAGATTATTGTAAAAGTGAAAATGAAAAATTCATTATAGGCTGGGTAGGTTCGCCACCAAACTTTAGATATGTAAAAAGTATTGAAGAACCACTAAAAGAATTTTGCGAATCTAATAATGCTAAAATAAATTTGGTTGGAGCTGGAGATAAAATATTATTTAGTGCTCCAAATGAAAATATTAATTGGCTCGAAGAAACTGAAGTAAGCGAAATTCAAAAACTTGATGTTGGTATAATGCCCTTAATTGACAGTCCTTGGGAAAGAGGAAAATGCGGATTCAAACTTATTCAGTACATGGCATGCGGTATACCTGTTATTGCCTCACCAGTAGGAGTAAATAGTGAAATTGTTAAGGATGGTATTAACGGTTTTCTTGCAAATTCAGATGAGGATTGGGTCAAATACTTAAAAGTTCTTAAGGATAATTCCGATTTAGGAAAGCAAATGGGATTAAATGGACGTAAATTAGTAGAAGAAAAATATACTTTACAAGTTAATGTTCAACCTCTAATCAATTCATTTATGGAATTGCAAAAGAGAAGAAAATATTATTAGTAGTTCACAATTTTACTTATGAAAATACTTCACGTTATAACAAAATCGGATTTAGGCGGCGCTCAGGTCTTTGTTTTAAATCTTGCTAGGGCCTTTAAAGATGGGGGACACACTATTAAAGTAGCTGCCGGTGATGGGGACTATTTGTTTAATGAATTGGAAAAAATAGGAATTGAATATTTTTATCTAAACTCCTTAAAGCGGGATTTTAGTTTTTTGAATGCAATAAAGTTTGTATTCGAGTTAAGGAAATTACTGAAGAAAGAGAAGTTCGATATAGTCCATTTGAATAGTTCGAATACTCTTATTGGTGCATTTACAAAATACCTCATAAATAGCAATCCAAAATATGTTTTTACTTTTCATGGCCTTTCATTTATTGACAGTAACTTTAAAACAAATGTCTGGTTAAAAGCTCTTTCTCATTATTATTTCAAAATATTTTTAGCTTCTGTTGATAAAACTGTTTTTGAATGCAAATTGAATCATGATGAAATTCTGAAGAGAAATATTGTTAAGAAGGGAAATATCATTTATAACGGTATTGATGTAAATTATCTCAACTATTTATCCAAAGAAAAAGTTAGAGAGTATTTTTCTTCGATTTGTAATGCTGATCTATCCAATTCATTTTTGATTGGTTCAACTGGTCGCTTAGCTTACCAAAAGAATTATGAGTTCTTAATAGATTCATTTTTTAAAGCAAAACAATTAATAAGTAATGCCAAACTTATTATTATTGGAGATGGACCTTTACAGAAATTTCATTTCTCTCATATAAAAAAACTTGGACTTGAAAGAGATGTTTTTTTAGTCGGTATGCAAAAAGATTCGTTTCAATACATGAAGGGATTTGACGTATTTACTTTGACTTCTAGATATGAAGGAGTATCAATTAGCTTAATTGAAGCTGTTTTTGCAGAAATTGCTATATTGGCTACAAATGTAGGCGGCAATCCCGAAGTTGTTGGCAATGATGAAAAGCAGTTATTCAATTTAAATGATCAGGATGATTATCTAAATAAATTGTTGTATATAAAAGGAAATAGAGATAAAATTGTTCAGCATAATTCCAAATTAAAATCTTTTTTCACACTTGAAAACATGGTGCATAATTACGAAATACTGTACCGAAATTAATTATTATACCCACAGAGACATTTAATGGAAAAGTATTACAATAATAAAAATATTATTATAACCGGCGGACTTGGTTTTATTGGAAGTAATCTGGCTCACAATTTAATAGAATATGGCGCGAATGTTTGTATAATTGACAGTTTAGCCCCTTTGTATGGAGGAAATTTATATAATATCAAATCGATAGAAGATAAAGTTAAGATAGTTATAAATGATATAAGAAATACGAACTGCATTTTAGAAGAAATAAAGAAGGCTGATGTCATTTTTCATTTTGCCGCACAGGTAAGTTATATCGACAGTCTAAATATTCCATTTGAAGATCTAGATGTCAACGCGAAAGCCACTCTTAATCTTCTAGAGGTTTGCCGAAAATATAATCCAAAAACTAAAATTGTTTTTTCAAGTTCCAGAATGGTTTATGGAAAAGTAGATAAAAACTTGATCACCGAAGAGTGTGAGACCAATCCATTAAGCCTTTACGGAATTCATAAACTTACTTCTGAAAAATATTTGTTAATGTACTATAAAGATTTTGGTATCCCTACAACTGTCCTAAGAATAACAAATCCATACGGTCCTCGCCAGCAAGTAAAACATAGTAAATATTCATTAGTTGGTTGGTTTATTCGCCAGGCAATGGAGAATAAGCTTATTAAAATATATGGCGAAGGTAATCAGTTAAGAGATTACATTTTTATTGAAGATATTGTTGATGCAATGCTTAAAGCTGCCGCAACCAGCGAAGCCGCTGGTCAAGTTATTAATATCGGTTCCGGTATATCAACAAAATTTAGTGATATGGTCAAATCTGTTATTGAATGTGTTAAAAGTGGAAAAATGGAATTTGTTCCTTGGCCGGATGATTATGAAAAAATTGAAACTGGTGATATATCAATGGATATTTCTAAATTGAATAGGGTTGCTTCATGGCATCCAAAATACAATTTGGAAAAAGGAATTGAACTGACATATAAATATTATAAAGATAATTTGAAACATTATTTAAGTTAATGTTACAAGCCTATTAACAGCTATAACTAATTAATAGTGGGACTCAAATCGAAAAAGTAACTAAAAATGTTTTCTCTCTTTCTTTTGGGCAGGCGGCATCTCTTTTAACCAATCTGCTGGCCATTGTTTTAGCAATAAGACTGTTAGGCGTAGATCAATTTGGAGCTTTCAGCACATTATTAGCTACGGTGGGAATATTATCGAAGTTAGTCGACTTTGGCATTGAACCTATTGTGTTTCGAGAGTTTTCTAAAGATAGAGATCATTATTTAATTTTTAATACTGGACTAAATCTTAGGTTACTCCTTTACATTATTCTTGTTAGCGGATTTAATTTACTTGCTCCGTTTATCAATATGTCTCTGCGAGAAATTATTTTGTCGAATATCCTTTTCCTTACAATAATTTTTTCGGCAAAGATGGTTGTTGTTCGGGAATCTCTTGCAACCCCATTTAAGGTAAATTTGAAAATGCATTATCCAATGATGTTTTCGGTAATGGATAACATCATTCTACTTTTTTTAATCATACCTATTAAATATGTAAGCGATCCGATCTTTTATTTTGTTGTTGTATATACTGTTTCGAACTTACCGGGATTTTTGTTTTCAATCTACTTTCTTAAAAAGAAATTTGGTTATAAATATCAATTTACCTTCGATAAAGGGGGATGGCTCTTAAGGCAATCGCTACCACTTTTTGGATTTGCAATTCTTTCGGCTCTTTTTCAGCAGTTGGATGTGTTAGTCTTGGATGCCTATCAAGGTAAGTATGCAGTTGGAATTTATTCGGCAGGTGCAAGGCTAACTTTGCCTTTGAGTATTATCCCGAGTGCAATTATTACAACTGTTTTTCCTATTCTTGTAAAAAGGATGGCAGACAAGGAGGATACGGCATTTATAACAAACTTGGTAATAAAACTGTTGTACGTTATAGCGTTTGTAATTGCAGCCGTTTTTACATTCGAGGCTAGTTCAATTGTTGTACTTGTTTTAGGAAGAGATTACGCTCAATCTGCAATTTCATCATCAATCCTTTATTGGTGCCAAATATTTTTATTCTTCAGCTTTTATTCTCTTTCGGTTTTGCTTGCAGATAACCGCCAGCATTACAATTTTATTTACAGTGCTTTGCAGGTTGTGGTAAACTTTATATTAATACTCATTCTTATTCCAAAGTACTCTTTTTTCGGAGCTTCTATTGCTAAACTTATTACAAGTTTTGTCTCATTCCTCTTTGTGCTTTTTGCATTAAGTAAATTTGGTTTCAAACCTTCTATTGGAAGATTTGTTGTTCTTAGGTGGTCTATTATTCTGGCATTAGTTCTTTGGGGATTATCTTTACTACCATTAATTCCATATTTGTTTTTAGCAGCTATTGCTGTTGCATCAATAACAATAATTTCAAAGCTCTTTAGCCAAGAGGAAGTAATAATGTTTTTCAAACTGGTTAACAAAGAAGAGCTAGGGAAAAAAATTATTGCAAAGATATATTAGCAATATTATTCAATAATTCTTTTCATAAATCCAAACTCAACGGCTGCCTCACAAAATTTTAGAAAATTACTGTCATCAATTTCATTTTCGGGCTCTATTGGCTCCAATTGATAGAACCAAATACTCTTATAATTTTGCTCTTTTGCAGCTTTCAATAATTCACGATATTCATCGCTGTCTTCGTGAGCTCCAATCCACAAAGAAATGAATTTATTCCCAAGCAAATTCTTCCATTCAATCCAAGATTTAATCTGGTCGGCTCCTTTTTTGTTCTTCGCTCCATATCCGCTATACATTATTTCGTCCACAACGCTTACTGTCCTTTGAGCGCGGTATTCATTTATTTCACTAACCACAAACTTTGCGTGGGGATATAATCCCTGGTTACTCAAAAATGTAAGTAAGTTTAAAAAATCTACAATAGAGTGCTCACGGCTAATTGGTTCATCAAAATAGTAAGCACCAATTTTTCCGGTCTCTTTTATATTGTTAATTGTCCATTCGCATCTATCTTTCAAATCCGGAAGGTAAATTTGTTTTTTAATGTGAAGTGAATCGAAGCCGGCAGATTTAGCCAACAACACTTCTTTTTTGCCATATATGGCGGCAATTAACAGATGTTGAAATCCCCAACGCTCTTTTAGTTCCTTTAGTTTAGGAAGAGATTTTAACCTGTTATTATGGGGCCAAATTCCAATAGTTATTCCATCTGCCGGTTCGTATCTATTGGTTTGAGCTAAACATATAGAGGTAGCTAAAAAGAGGAATAACAATTGCCATTTTAGTAGGTCTTTTATATTTGTCATAAATTTTTCTAATAATGTATTTGAAGTTTAGTAGTATGTTTAAGAAATCTTATCTTTATAATCCAAAATAATAAATTAATAGAGAATGGATATAGTTTATTTTTCAAATACGCTCTGGGATGGAATGAAACAGAGGCCTCAGCAAATTTGCGAAGAACTCTCCAAAAATAACCGGGTTATTTTTGTGGAACCTCCTACATTTTTCAGGTATTTGAAAAACCGGGCAAATTTGAGCTCTGCATATTCAAAGCCATACAATAAGGAACTATATATCTTCCATGCAATTCCAACTTTGCCTTTTAAAAATTTATTTGCCCCTCTCAATAAGTATTACCAAAAAATGCTTGCCGCGCAACTAAAAAAAGTACTTGCGGAGTTATCTTTTAATCAAATTATTTTGTGGCTTACATTTCCAAACCAGGCGCATCATTTGGATTTTTTTGATGCACAATTTACTGTTTACGAATGCATGGATGAATATTCCGATTTGGAATTAGGATTTAGAAAATCTCTCTTCCAAAGATATGAACGGAAACTTCTTCGTAAAACAAATTTAACTGTTGTAACATCACAAAAGCTGTTGAATACAAAAAAGAGTATGGCAGCTAACATAGTGTTATCTCCAAATGCTGCAGAGGTAGAATTCTTTAAATTAGCTATGAATAACAGAGCTGAAAAGCCCAGCTTATTTAATAACAGCAATCATGTAGTTGGATATATTGGCGCAATTAGAGAGTGGCTGGATACGGATTTGATGGAATACACAATTAAGAATAATCCTAATCTTAATTTTTTGTTTGTTGGACCAGTTGAAACTAATGTGGACATGCTAAAAAAATATTCAAATGTTTTGTTTTATGGATATGTTCCCTACAAAGATCTTATTCCCTTTGTAAAGCTTATTGATGTAGCAATTATACCATTTAGAATTAATAACCTGATAGAGAATACAAATCCAATTAAGATGTATGAATATTTAGCCTCGGGAAAGCCAATTGTTACAACTCCGTTCCCGGAAGCATTAAAGCTGGGGGCTTTAGTAAAAACAGCTAATAAAGAAAACTTTGGAAGTGCGATACTGAAATTAATAGATGAGAACAGTGATGGGAATATTCAAAAAAGATTGGATTATGCGGCTATTCACAGCTGGTCTGCAAGAGTAAGCGAGCTGGAAAGTAGTATTGGAAAATTATTGAAAGCAAACTGATAGAGTAAAACTAAAAATAGCTCATTAAATAAATTGTTGGATTGAGATAAAAGAAAGTATGAAAAAAATTTTAATTGTATTTGGAACAAGGCCCGAAGCAATAAAGCTGGCACCGGTTATTAAAAAGCTTAAATTGGAAAAAAGATTTGACACAATTGTTTGTTCTACAGGCCAGCATAGAGAAATGCTAAAACAGGTAACGGATTTGTTCGACATTTCCATTGATGACGATTTAGATCTTATGAAGGCAAATCAAACTTTGTTCGATATAACTGTTAATTCGTTGACCGGTTTAAAATTAACATTAGAAAAGTATCAGCCGGATCTTATAATGGTTCAGGGAGATACCACTACAGCATTTGTATCTGCACTTGCGGCCTTTTATATGAAAATTAAGATTGCTCATGTAGAAGCCGGTTTAAGAAGCTACGACATTTTTCATCCCTATCCCGAAGAAGCTAACAGAAAATTTATTTCTGTTATCTCCGATTTTAATTTTGCACCAACCGAAGATTCAAAAGATAATTTAATTAAGGAAGGGTATAGCGAGACTAATACTTATATAACCGGCAATACAGTTGTTGATGCCCTAATTGAGATTAAAGAAAAATTGAAAGTTGAATTCATATCCTCTAAATTAATGGATGATGTACAATCCAAAATAGGAAGTGATTTCTTCAGCAAAAAATTTATTCTAATAACACTTCACCGAAGGGAAAAATTTGGTGACGAAATGAGGGATTTACTTTCAACTATTAAAATACTTGCCGAAAAATATCCCCAGTATAATTTTATTTACCCCACTCATCTTAATCCAAACGTTATTGTGCCGGTAAAGGAAATTTTAGGGAACACAAAAAATGTAATTATTACAGAACCTCAGGATTATCTAAGCTTCTTATTCTTAATGAGCAAATGCCATTTTATTATGAGCGACAGCGGAGGAGTTCAAGAGGAATGTTTTGTCTTTTCGAAACCAATAATTGTAATGCGGACTGTTACAGAGCGCAACGAAGCCACAAAAGCCGGATACGCTTTTTTAACCGGAAGCGATAGAGAAAAAATTCTAACCCATTTTAATAGTATTGATAATAAGCTAAACGAAGGGTATGATTTCTTTCCAAAAGTAAATCCTTTTGGAGACGGAAAGGCTTCGGAAAGAATTTGCGAAATACTTAATAACAAATTGTAATTGTAATGATAAAAGGAAGAGACATATTAATATTTTGCGACGATTGGGGAAGACATCCCTCCACTCTTATTCATATTGCAAAAGAACTTCTTCCTTATAACCGAATATTTTGGGTTGGTTCTTTAGGATTACGAAAGCCCAAATTCAATCCCAAAGATTTAAAAAGAGCTTTTGTAAAACTGGTCTCAATATTTTTTCCGAAGAGCAAAACTATCCATTCCGAACCTTCTCCAATTCTTATTAATCCATTTATTATTCCCTGGCACGATTTGCAAATAATTCGGAATTGGAATTTCAATTCCATTCAAAAATCTGTTAATGCTGCTTTTGATAAGTATGCTGTTAAAAATCCAATATTAATTACTTCTTCCCCAATTGTTCACCAAGTATTAGATGATATTAAGTTTACTTCTTCCCATTACATTTGTGTGGATGATTACACAGAATTTGAAGGGGCATTTAAATGTATTGGGCAACTAGAAAATCTGCTGCTTCAAAAGGTGGACTCTTGCTTTGCTGTTTCGAATAATTTACTGAATACAAGAAAAATTAAAAATGGAAACAACTTTTACTTATCGCAGGGTGTAAATACAAAACACTATCAGAATATTAATAGCGATCTATCATGTGAAAAACTTGGAATTGCAAAACCGGTAATAGGATTTTTTGGATTAATTTCGGAGTGGATAAATGTTGAATTAATTGTTAAAGTTGCCAAGGTTTATCCTAAGTGTTCAATTATATTGATTGGAAAAAGTACTGTTGATACGGCATTGTTTAGCAGCTGCCCAAATATTAAATACATTGGTTATGTTAATTATAACGAGCTTCCAAAATATGCAGCATTATTTGATGTTGGATTAATTCCTTTTAGGGTTAATCCCCTAACAATTGCATCAAATCCTTTGAAGCTGTTGGAGTATTTTGCACTTGGAATTCCGGTCGTCTCTACAAATTTGCCGGAGATGGAAAAGTTTAGCCAAGCATGTTTTATTAGCGCAGACGAAGAGCAATTTGTTAGAATGGTTTCTGAAGCTTTGAATGAAAATTTAGCCAACAAAAAATTAAGATTAGAAATTGCAGAACAACATTCGTGGAAATCTGTAGCAATAAATTTATCCAATAAAATTTTGGAAATAGAGAAAGAAAAGGGAAATGGAAACTAGTATAATATTCAAAATACTTTTCTATCTGCTCCTTTTTATAGGAGCCTACACTTATATTCTTTATCCAATAATTATAAAATTTATTGCCTCTTTTGCAAAAGATACTGAGCGATCAGAATATTATCCATCTGTATCAATTTTAATTTCGGCATATAACGAAGAAAAAGTAATTCTCAATCGGTTAAAAAATATAGACCAGCTGGATTACGATAAAAGCAATTTAGAAGTTTTGATAGGTTCCGATCTTTCGACTGATATGACAAATAAACTGTTAATTGAGAATGAACAAAATTATCCATGGCTTAAGATATTTATTTATGACGAAAGAGGGGGGAAAGCAGGAGTTCTAAATAAACTTATCCATCATGTAAAAAACGATATATTGGTTTTTACAGATGCAAATACAGAGTTTGGAAAAGAATCTCTAAAAAAACTTGTACAGGATTTTAGCAATCCCCAAATTGGGGGTGTTAGCGGAAGATTAATTTTAACCGAAAATTTATCCAGCAGAAATGAAAGTGTTGAAGAATTGCGCTATTGGGAGTATGAAACACAAATTAAAGTTTCCGAGGGTAAATTAAAAGGGTTAATTGGTGCTAATGGGGGCATCTTTGCAATTAGGAAAGAACTATTTAGGACTATACCAACCGAAAGGGCTGTTACAGATGATTTTTATCTTTCACTAAATGTATTAGAAGCCGGTTATGGTTTTACTTACAGATACGATGCTTATGCAATTGAAGAAACCGGGCAAAAGGTTAGCGCGGAGTTCAAGCGGAAAATTAGATTCAGTGCAACAAACTTTCAAACAATAATATTCTTTTCAAAACTGCTATTTAATAAGAGATTTTTAATTTCATTCTCTTTATGGTCCCATAAGATTGCAAGGTGGTTCTTTCCATTTATTCTATTAGCTTTACTTCCAATTAATTATCTAATTGCAAATGAAGGAAGTATTTATTTATATGTTTTTTATGCACAACTATTATTTTACGCAGCGGCATTAATTGGATTAGTCTTTTCTTTTATAAAACTAAGAATGTTTTTCTTTTCGCTTCCTTATTTTTTTGTGGTTGCAAACGTTGCTCTAGCCTTTGGTTTTTTTAAATTCCTATTTAATAAACATAGCGTAATATGGGAGTCGACCAAAAGATAGCATGAAAACTTACGATGTAATTATTGTTGGTGCCGGAATTGTGGGATTAGCAGCCGGATTAAAAATTCTTGAGAGCAGTCCATCTCTTAAAATTCTTTTTTTGGAAAAGGAGGATGCGGTTGCAAAGCATCAAACCGGAAACAACAGTGGAGTAATTCATTCCGGTATATATTATAAACCGGGCAGTTTAAAAGCAAAGAACTGTGTGCGCGGATATCAAATGCTTTTAGAGTTTTGCGATGCAAATGGAATTGAATATGATATATGTGGAAAAATTATTACTACCGTATCTGCTGCAGAAGTTTCTGTAATGAAAAGCATTTATGAACGGGGTTTAGCTAATGGTTTGAAAGACTTAAAAATTCTTTCCAGAGAGCAGCTTAAAGAAAAAGAACCTTTTGCAAATGGTATATCTGCCATATCAGTTCCGCAGACTGGAATAATAAATTACACCACGGTTAGTAATAAGTATTTGGAAAATAGTCTTAAGCTTGGCGCCGAAATTCAATATAACAGCAATGTTGTTAATCTAAAAGTAACCGAAACAAACTGCCAAGTTGTTACAAACAACGCTGCATATAGTGCAAAAGTGGTTGTTACATGTGCCGGTTTACAGTCAGATAGAATTGCAAAAATCACTCATCCAAATCTTCCTTACAGATTAATACCTTTTCGAGGGGAATATTTCAAAATAAAGAAAGAGAAGCGGCATCTTGTAAATAATCTAATCTACCCGGTTCCGGATCCATCATTTCCTTTTTTAGGTGTTCATTTTACAAGAATGATTAATGGGGAAGTGGAGTGTGGTCCTAATGCGGTTCTATCATTTAAAAGAGAGGGTTATAATAAAACCAGTTTTAATCTTAGAGATACATTCGAAACTTTCACATGGCGCGGTTTTCATAAAATAATGGGAAAGCATTTTAAAACCGGTATGGGAGAGTTCTATAGGTCTTATTACAAAAGTGCTTTTGTAAAAGCATTACAGAGATTGCTGCCCGAAATTAAAAGTGAAGATTTGGAAAAGGGGGGTGCCGGAGTTCGTGCACAAGCCTGCATGGATGATGGAAAATTACTTGACGATTTCTATATTGTTGAAGACAAAAGAGTTGTTCATGTTTGCAATGCTCCATCTCCTGCTGCAACGGCATCTTTGGCAATAGGAGAACATATTTCCCAAGTTGTAATTAAGCAGTTAAATTAATTGATGAGGAACTTTTGATAATACTCTACAAATTCAATAACAAATTGTATTAGGTAATGAATAAACGCTTAGAAAAAATATTAGTTCTGTTAACGGATTTTTTTACAATAAATCTTTCCTGGTTTCTCTTCTTTTTTATAAAAGTTGAAACAGGCTGGTTTCAGTTAATATCCGAACCAAATTTTATACTTCCAATGATTGCTTTGTATTTCTATTGGATTATTGTATTCACATTTGTTGGAATGTACCGTACCTGGTTTGCTCTTTCAAGGTTCGATGAAATATCTACATTGTTCAAATCTTCTTTTGTAGGAATTTTTGTCGTTTTCTTTTTAGTCCTTTACGACGATTACTCTCAAGGTGTAAAAACATCTATAAGCTTTTCGGCATTTTACTATTGGGGAATATTTTTTATTAGCGTTGGCATTGGACGACTTGTTATTAGAAGTATTCAAAGAAACTTACTTATAAACGGCGTTGGCCGCAGAAACGCTCTTATTATTGGATTCAACGATAAAGCTAATGAAGTACACTCCTCTATTATGAAGCATAAAGAATTGGGAATTGATGTTGTTGGGTATGTTGCTGCTCACGAAAATGAAATTGATAAGTCGTATAAGAATGTAAATGTTGTAGGACTTGTTAAGAACCTGGAAAATATTGTTGACGAATTGAATGTGAAGAATATAATTATATCTCTAGTTCGAAATGAAGAGGAAATAATTCTTGATGTAATTGAACGCTGCACAGATAAAAATATACAAATTAAGATGGTGCCCGATCTCTACGATATTATAAGCGGGCAAGTTAAAGTTGCTCAGCTTTACAGCTTCCCATTAATTGATGTTATGCCAGAGCTAATGCCCGAATGGGAGAAGAAACTTAAAAGAGTGATGGATATTCTTCTTTCTTTGATACTTTTGTTGCTAACTGCACCTGTTACAATTGCTACTGCTGTTGCAATTAAAATTAATAGTAAGGGGCCGGTATTTTACAGGCAAGAAAGAAGCGGATTAAATGGCAAGAGTTTTAGGATCCTAAAATTTAGAACAATGTATGTGGATGCCGAAAAAAATACGGGTCCGGTATGGTCAACAAAGGACGATCCCCGTATTACAAAAGTTGGAAAGTATATTCGTAAATTTCGATTGGATGAAATTCCACAGGCTTATAATGTTTTGAAAGGTGATATGAGCTTTGTTGGTCCTAGGCCCGAAAGACCTTTCTTTGTAGAAAAGCTTTCGCAGGAAATTCCTTTATATAGAAGAAGGCTTAAAGTTCGCCCTGGAATAACCGGCTGGGCTCAGGTTAAGCATAAGTACGACGAGACTATTGAAGATGTTAAGGTAAAACTTAGATATGACCTTTACTATATAGAAAATATGAGTCTCCGAATGGATTTTAAAATTATAATACGAACCGTTTTTGTTGTATTCTTTGGAAAGGGACATTACGAATAATGAAGACATTAATAATAATTCCAACATATAATGAGATTCATAACATAAAAAATCTCTTGCCTTATATTTTACAAACTTATTCCGAAGTTGATGTGTTGGTAGTGGATGATAATTCTCCCGATGGTACTGCAAAATATGTTTACGATCTTGGTATGCAATATACACGTGTTAAGCTTATTAAAAGAGAAGGCAAGTTGGGCTTGGGAACCGCATACGTGGAAGGTTTTAAGTTTATGTTAAGCCATGGCTACGAATACGCTATTCAGATGGACGCGGATTTTTCGCATGACCCAAAAGAGATTGCTAATTTTTTAGTGTCGATTAAAGAGAATGATTTGGTAATTGGAAGCAGATACATATATGGTGTGAGAGTTATTAACTGGCCCATTAGAAGACTGCTGCTTAGCTATGGTGCTAATTTGTATTCAAGAATTATTACCGGAATGCCAATTAAAGATGGAACCGGTGGATTTAAGTGCTTTAGAAGAAAAGTTTTGGAATCTATAAATCTGGATAACATTCACTCGAACGGTTACTCTTTTCAAATAGAGATGAATTTTAAGGCTTGGAAAAAAGGATATAAGCTGGTCGAAATTCCTATAACATTTGTAGACCGGGTTCAGGGAACTTCAAAAATGTCTAAAAAAATTGTGCGCGAGGCAATAACAATGGTTTGGAAATTAAGATTTAAGAGCATCTTGGGAACCTTAAACTAAACTGTATGATAAATCTATCAATTATAATAGTTAATTATAATGTAAAAGAATTCCTTCACAATTCTTTAGAATCTATTTTAAAAGCCTCTTCGCATTTTAAATGTGAAATTATAGTTGTTGATAATAATTCCGACGATGGCAGTGTTGAACTGGTTAGGGAAAAATTTAAGGATGTAAAACTTATTGCCAATACCAGCAATGTTGGTTTTGGGTGTGCAAATAATCAAGCATTAGAAATTTCAACCGGAAAATTTATTCTTCTAATAAATCCCGACACAATTGTTAAAGAAGATACATTTATTAAAATGATAGATTTCTTTAACACGAATCCTAAATGCGGATTAGCCGGCTGTAAAGTTCTTAATCCGGATGGTTCGCTGCAGCTTGCTTGCCGAAGAGGATTTCCTGGTCCATGGACCTCATTTACAAAAACAGTAGGGCTAAGCAGTCTTTTTCCTCATAGCAAATTATTTGCAAGATATAATCTTACCTATCTTAACGAAAATGAAACTTACGAAGTGGATGCCGTTAGCGGCGCTTTTATGATGTTTAGGAGAGATGTTTACAATTCAATTGGCGGATTCGATCCTCAGTTCTTTATGTATGGTGAAGATTTGGATTTATGTTATCGTGCGCAAAAGGCCGGCTACAAAGTTTATTACGTACACAATACAGAAATAATTCATTACAAGGGAGAGAGCACAAAACGAAGCCGCATTGATGAGACAAAGATATTTTACGATGCCATGCATTTGTTTGTTCAAAAGCATTTCTCCTCATCATTTGTTTTGGTGTCATTGCTTCAGGCTGCAATTGTGTTCCGAAAAATTATTGCATTTGCTAACGTTTATAAAATTGTAATTCTATCTGCCTTATTGGATTTTGTAATATTTTCATTTTCTATCTATGCATCTAAAGAACTTTACTTAAAATCCAGGATAAAAGATTTTCCTGAATATGCATTGCCGTGGGTTTATATTTTAACTCCACTAATGCAGGTATTTATTTCTGCAATTAGCGGAGCATACAAAAAGAAGTCTATTTCTGTTGCGCGATCTTCTTTATCTCTTGTATACGGAATGCTATTTATTTCTTCATTAACATTTTTTTTCAAGCATTATGCTTTTAGCCGTGCTGCGGTATTAATTACTTATCTAATCAGTTTTATAATATTTATTTTGTGGAGAGTTTTCTTAAAGGCTTTTTTCAAAATAGGATTAGAATCCGGTACTAAAAAAACTAGGACTTTAATTGTTGGAGAAGAAAAGAGGGCCGAAGAAATTGCATCAAAGCTTAAGAGCAATCTTACAAAGCTTTATAAGATTGTAGGGTTTATTTCGCTAAGCCGAAAAAATGTTGGCAACGAAATTAGCTCGTACAAGGTTATCGGATCTATCGAAAACATTAATAAGATAATTGTAGAAGAACAAATTGATAAGGTAATTTTTTCTTCCGAAGATCTTCCTTTCAATCAGATGTTTAGAGTTGTTGCAGACTGCCAGGGACTAAATGCGGAATTTTTGGTTGCAGGCAAAGAGAGGGATTATTTGGTTGGTAAATCTTCTGTTACTATGCTGGATGATATTCCCCTTTTGAAGGTACAATATAATATTTCAATTCTCGGCAATAAAATTTCCAAAAGAGTGTTCGATCTTATATTAAGCATTCTTTTTTTGTTTTTGGTTTACCCCTTTATATATTTGGCCTCCAAATTCACATCTTCAAGAAATTTGTTTTCCAATTTTATTCTTGAAATACCGGGTGTATTTACAGGGAAAAAAAGTTTTGTAGGGCCAAAGAATTCATCTTATTCTAATCTGTTGTATATTGGTAAACCAGGTGTTACCGGTTTATGGTTTATAGAAAACCTGTTGGATAACGAAGAAGATGAAATGAAAAAATTGGATTTATTTTACGCTAAGAATCAGAGCTCATGGTTAGATATAGAAATTCTTGGCAAAACATTTTCGAAGATGTTTTTTTAGAATGGAGATAAAATGGCAAAGAGTATTCTCGATTTTGAAAAACCTATAATCGAGTTAGAAAATAAAGTTGAAGAGATGAGAAAGTATGAAAACGATCTTGACATCTCTGTTGAAATAAAAAAGCTTGAAGATAAAGTCCTTCAGCTTAAAAAAAATATTTATGCGAATCTTACACGTTGGCAAAGAGTTCAGCTTGCACGTCATCCCGAGCGCCCCTACACATTAGATTTTATTTACATGATGACCGAAGGGTTTATTGAACTTCATGGCGACAGACAATTTAAGGACGACCATGCAATTGTTGGAGGATTTGCAACAATTGATAAGCAAAAGGTTATGATTATTGGGCACCAGAAGGGAAGAGATACAAAATCGAATCTCTTTAGAAATTTTGGAATGCCTAATCCCGAAGGTTACCGAAAAGCATTGCGTTTAATGAAGCTTGCCGAAAAATTTAATGTTCCGGTTATTACTTTAATTGATACACCTGGTGCATATCCCGGATTGGAAGCCGAGCAAAGAGGTCAGGCAGAAGCCATTGCACGAAATTTATTCGAGATGAGCCATCTTCGCGTTCCAATTGTTGTAGTTATTATTGGTGAAGGTGCAAGCGGCGGCGCTTTAGGATTAGGTGTTGGCGATAGAATTTTAATGCTTGAAAATACTTGGTACTCGGTTATTAGTCCCGAGTCGTGTTCGAGCATTTTATGGAGAAGCTGGGAATACAAGGAGCAGGCAGCCGAAGCATTGCGATTAACCGCAACAGATTTACTTGAACAGGGAATAATTGATAGAATAATTCCCGAACCTTTAGGAGGCGCTCACAAGGAACATCAAGTAATTGCAAACACATTAAAGAATGCAATTAAAGAAGAGATTGCTTTGCTTAGCAAAATTAAACCGGAAAAGCTTGTAGCCAACAGAATAGAAAAATTTGGCAAGATGGGTGTTTACCAAGAATAAATTGAAGAAAAATTTTAATAGAAACTATGGTTATTAATACAACAGAAATAAGAGTTAGATACGCCGATACCGATAAGATGCAGTTTGTTTATAACGGCAAGTATTTGGAATATTTTGAAGTAGGGAGAACAGAACTTCTTAGAAGTTTTGGACTGGCTTATCGGAATATTGAAGACGCTGGATATCAACTTCCTTTAATTGAGGCTGGATTAAAATATAAAAGTCCGGCTTTGTACGATGATGTATTATGTGTAAAGGCTACCTTAAAGGAACTCTATTCCCCCAAAGTTCATATTGAATATGAAGTAAGTAAAAAAGATACCGGTGAAATTGTTTGCGAAGGATTTACTACTCATATGTTCATTCGTGTAGAAACAAAAAAGGCAGTGCGTCCCCCTAAAGTATATGTTGATATGTTAGCTCCACACTTTGTGAATAAATAAATTCTAAACCAATAAAAGAATCTTTAAACAGTATTGTAAAACTGATATGGTGTTTTGAATCTAATGCGCGAAAAAATTAAAGAGCTTTCTAAGGACACTGCTATTTACGGAATAAGTACAATTCTGGGAAGATTTTTAAGTTTTATACTAACCCCTTTCTACACACACTTTCTTCCGAATACCGGAGAGATGGGAATATTCAATAATTATTACGCTGCGGTTGCATTCTTAAACGTAATATTTATTTATGGAATGGACGCGGCATTCATGAAGTATACTTCTGTAGCCGAAGAAAAAGATAAGGAGAAAATATTTTCCACCTCGTTTAATTTTGTTGTTTTATCTTCCATAGCCTTTGCGCTACTGCTTCTTCTTTTACAAACGCAATTTCTTTATCTGATGGATATTCCGGCTAAGTATTTGGCCCAAGATTCAGCAAAGTTTTACAGGCTATACTATTATTTAATTATAATATTAGTCTTAGATACAATTGCAATTATACCTTTTGCCAAGCTGCGCCTCGAAAGAAGATCTAAAAAGTTCTCGATTATTCGTTTGTTAAATATTGCTATTAATCTTGCATTAAATTTCCTCTTCTTCCTCAAATTCAAAATGGGGATTGAATCTATATTCTTGGCAAATGTTATAGCATCACTATTTAGTTTGCTAATGCTTGCGCCAGATTTTTTACGTGATCTTAAACCGGTTATTGATCTTGGTTACCTAAAGAAAATTTTGATATTTGGGATCCCTTACTTACCTACTGCAATTTCATCAACAGTGGTGCAGGTAATTGATAGACCTGTTGTGGAAAGAATGACTAACTATGATACTTTAGGAATTTACTCGGCATCTTACAAACTGGGCACTTTTATGATGCTTGTTGTAATGATGTTTCAATTTGCATGGCAGCCCTTCTTTTTGACAAACGCAAAAGAGAAAAACGCAAAGGAAATTTTTGCTAAAGTACTTACACTATTTCTTTTGTTTGCAAGTTTGCTTTGGCTGGTACTTTCGTTGTTTGTAGATGATTTGGTGCGAATGGAATTTTTTGGTGTGTCTATATATAATCCAAAGTATCAAAGCGGATTGATAATTGTTCCAATAATTTTATTGGGCTATTTATTCAACGGCCTTTATTACAATTTTCAACCGGGGCTTTATATTCAAGAAAAGACAAAGTATTTTCCAATTGTTACCTTGGCCGGAGCCATTGTAAATGTAGTAGTAAATATTTTGTTGATTCCAATTTTGGGATTAATTGGTGCCGCGTTAGCCACATTAGCAAGTTACATGGTAATGGCAACTGGACTATATTACTTTGCACAAAAAGTTTATCCAATTAAATATGAATACGCAAAGGTTGGCAAAATTTTATTTTTAGTTCTTCTTACATGTGGAATTTACTACTATTTACATTATACCATTGGACTATTGTTTGTTTACAAGATAATAATGCTGTTTGGCTTTGTTGGAATGTTATTTGCTTTAAGGGTTGTTGATAAAGATGAGATAGTAAAAAATCTTAAACTTCTTCTTCGTGTAAAGTAGTTTTCTTAAAATCAATGATTGAAATTCTTTTTTTGTTTTTATCTTTGTTTAGAACCATAATTAAAAACAATTCTTGGGGAATCTATGGATAATGAAATAAGAATAAGACTTTTAAAGGAATATGAAAAAACTAAAATGAGTAATGTTTCTGGTAAGATTAGTTCGATGATTTTTTTGATAATAGTTTTCTCATTTTCATTTATTAGATTAATTGTTGCTACTGCTGAGATGACTGACAAGCAAAACATTATTTATTTCCATATTCTAGCTACGGCATTATTCCTTGCTATAGTATGGCAAATAGTAATAATGGTAAAGTTTATTTACTACAATAAAATATTAATGCTTCTGCAAGCTCTATTAGGAAAAGATGAGGAAGCTATTTATAATGAAATTAGTATAAGGGATGTTGAGAAAGAAGATGGAATCAATTGAAATAAAAATTCAAAGAGTAACAGACACTTACAATGATATTTTACTGCCAGAATATGCAACGGAAGGAAGCAGCGGTTTGGATTTGAGAGCGGCTGTTGAAACCGAGCTGGTTATTCCGGCAGGAAAGGTAATGCTTATTTCTACGAATCTTAAAGTGGAAATACCTTATGGTTACGAATTGCAGGTTAGGCCCCGAAGCGGATTAGCTGCAAAGAATGGAATTGGAGTTCTTAACTCTCCCGGAACTATAGACAGTGATTACCGTGGTGAAATAAAAGTGATTCTCTTCAACTTTGGGAATGAGGATTTTATTATTAAACGGGGAGATAGAATTGCTCAAATGGTATTGTCGAAAGTATATAAGGCTAAGTTGAACCACACTAAAGACCTGAACGATAGCCAAAGAGGTGAAGGTGGATTTGGACACACTGGGAAAAGATAGTGAAGAAGGAAGAGTGTAGAGTGAAGAACGAAGAATAGAATATATTATTGGATGAATAGTAATTTGGTAGGTTGTAAATTGTTTATGTAAAACAGTTGAAACGTACATGGAACGGATGTGAGATAATTGTGAATTTTGAATGAAGAATTACGTTAATGAAAAGTTATAAGATAGATTTTAGATGTAAACCAAAAATTGTTTGATGGTTCATTGCATAAGTTTTTTTGTTGAAAATGGAAAGCATACTTAAGGCATGCAGTTAATTAACATATTGATCCATTCTCAATTAAAATTTTCAATTGGGTTTTAAAATGTCGGATTTTGTCCACTTACATAATCATTCACATTACAGTTTGCAGGATGGCGCTTGTACTGTTGAAGCGCTAGTTAAAGCAACCAAGCATCATAATATGCATGCTGTTGCATTAACAGATCATGGCGTAATGTTTGGCGTATCCGAGCTTTATAAAAGAGCGAAGAAAGAGGGGATAAAACCAATTGTTGGAATGGAAGCTTATATTGTAATTGACGGCACCCGCTTTGATAAAAGAGGTGATGAACCGGATTACGGTACAAAGAAAAAACATTACAATCATCTTTTACTGCTTGCAAAAAATAAAGTCGGCTATCATAATTTAATAAAGCTTTCTACTATTGGTCATACCGAAGGATTTTATTACAGGCCAAGAATAGATTTTGAAATGCTTCAAAAATATTCCGAAGGATTAATTTGTACATCTGCTTGTCCGGCCGGACCATTATCCACAGCAATAATAAATGACGATTATCCCAAAGCACGCCGTATTGCACTTCAATTAAAAGAATTGTTCAACGATGATTTCTATCTCGAAATTCAAGATCATGGTCTTGATGTTGAAAAGCCATTATTGGCAACAATGCCAAAGCTAGCTCACGATCTTGGAATAAAGCTGGTTGCAACAAACGATATTCATTACATAGAAAAAGAGCATGCTATTCCTCATAATGTTTTGTTATGCCTTGGCGATAAAACCGGAACAGTTGATTATAAAGATTTGCGATACGGTACAGATGAAATATACTACAAGAGTTCCGACGAGATGTATAAGCTCTTTAAAAATTATAAAGGCGCTTGCGAAAACACATTAGAGATAGAAGAAAAAATTAATTTGGATCTAAAACCGGATGGACATCTATTTCCAACATTTCCAATTCCAAAAGATTCAAACGCAAAATCTTTGGATGAATATTTTGTTCAGCTGGCCGAGGAAAAATTAGATAGGCGTTTTAAAAGAATGACCCCCGAAATTGAAGACCGTTTTCGTTATGAATTAAGAGTGATTAATGAGATGGGGTATGAGGGATATTTTTTAATTGTTCAGGATTTTATAAATGCTGCAAAGGCACGTGGAATTCCTGTTGGTCCCGGACGTGGAAGCGCCGCCGGAAGTTTGGTTGCATACGCGCTTGGAATTACAAATGTAAATCCATTGGATTACAATTTACTGTTCGAAAGATTTTTGAATCCGGCACGTAAATCTATGCCCGATATAGATGTTGATTTTGCAGACGATCAGCGTGAAGAAGTAATTCAATATGTAAAAGAAAAGTATGGGGAAAATTCGGTTGCTCAAATAATTACATTTAACCGTCTCTCTTCAAAAGCTGTTTTACGCGATGTTGCCCGTGTGTTAAAAATTCCAATTCCGGTTGTAAACAGTATTACAAAATGGATCCCATCAAAATTTGGAAAAGTATATACAATAGATCAGGCATTGGAAGAAGTTGCAGAACTTAAATGGCTTAGGGATACAGACGATCCTCAGATGATTGAGCTGTTGCGCTACGGCCGAATTTTAGAAGGAATGAACCGTAATGCAAGCAAGCATGCTGCAGGTGTGGTTATTACTCCGGGTGAAGTTAGCGATCACGTGCCGCTTGCAATTTATGGTGATGATAATGCATTGGTAACACAATTCAATATGAAGGATTTGGAAGATGCCGGAATATTGAAGATGGACTTTTTGGGTCTTCGGACATTATCTATTATCCGGGATACAATTGATCTTGTAAAGCAAACAAGAAATGAAATTATAGATATAGATGAAATTCCAATTGATGATAAAAAAACTTACGAACTTTTTAGCCGGGGACAAACCACAGCAATATTCCAGTTTGAAAGTTCCCCTATGCGCGAGCATCTTAAGCGCTTAAAGCCAAATTCTATTGCGGATCTTTCGGCAATGAATGCTTTGTACCGCCCCGGTCCAATGGAGTTTATTGATGAATTTATTGCATGCAAGCATGGAAGAAAACAGATTGCCTATTTGCATCAAAGTTTAGAACCAATATTAAAAGAAACTTATGGTATAATTGTTTATCAAGAACAGGTAATTCAAATTGCAAATCAAATAGGTGGAATGAGTTTAGCTGAAGCCGATTTGCTGCGCCGTGCAATGGGTAAAAAAGATTTGAAAGCAATGGCCGAGCAGAAAGAAAAATTTATTAACGGTGCAATTGCAAATAATATAGATAAAAAAATTGCAGAAGAAATTTTTATAGTAATAGATAAATTTGCAAACTATGGTTTTAACAAGAGTCACTCGGTAGCCTATTCTGTTGTGGCTTATCAAACGGCATATTTAAAGGCGCATTATCTGGAAGAATTTTTAGCTGCCAACCTTTCGAACGAATTTGGAAATTCCGAAAAAGTTACAACTCTTTTAGAGGATTGCCGAAAGCTTGGCGTAAAAGTTTTACCTCCGGATATAAACACTCCCTCTGTAAAGTTTTTTGTTAGGAACAAACAAATTGTTTTTGGTATGTCCGCAATTAAAAATGTGGGGGGCAAAGCAGTAGATAATATAAAAGAGAGTCACGATAAACTTGGAAGAAATTTTACAAGCCTTTTCGATTTTTGTTCGCACATAGATACAAGGGTTGTAAATAAGCGTGCGTTGGAGGGATTAGTACTTGCAGGCGCGTTCGATACATTAACTGAATCGCGCGCTCAAACTTTTGCTGCAATTCAAGAAGCATTGGAGTTTGGTGGTAAAGTTCAGGGATCGAAAAAAATAAAAGTGGATAGTTTATTCGGCGATTCAAATAGCACACTTCATATAGAGGAGCCAAAACTACCAAATATTCGTCCTTGGGAAATGAAAGACCGTCTTGCTAAAGAAAGGGAAGTGCTTGGTTTTTATTTAACAGATCATCCGTTAAGACATTTTGATGCCGAGTATCAATCTTTTGCATCGGTTCATTTGGGAGAAGAGGAAACTTACAATTTCAAAGAACCGGTAAGGGCCATAGGCGTGGTTACAGAAGTTCGCACAAAAATGGATAAGAAGGGAAACAAGATGGCATTCTTTAAGCTTGATGATTACAGCGGCTCGTGTGAATGTTTAATGTTCAGTAAAGTTTATGCAAAATGTGAAGACCTTATAATTCCAGAATCTACAATTATGGTTAAAGGATTGTTAGAAAGTTCCGGGGATGCAATTAAATTGCACGTTGATGAAGCTGTAGCTCTTAAAGATGTTAAGCAGGCATTAACAAAAAGATTCGGAATTATTTTCGATACAGCAATACACGAGAAAGATAAAATTACAGAAGTAAAAAATATTTTAGAAGATCATCAGGGAAATGTTCCGGTAATAGTTTGTTTGAAAGACCTTGGTACAACCAGAGAGTTCTTAATAAATAGCAAAGTAAAGTTAAGCGAAGAACTAATTAGCAAATTAAATGTGGTTTTGGGGGAGGAGTCGATAAGATTTTTTGCCGGTTAGTAATGTCTTGTTTTCGTTTGATATAAAAATTCGATTTAGTAAGTTTGTCCCCACAATTCACAAAGGGTAATTAAATGGAAAAAAAATGGGCGCTTATTTTAGGAGCTTCCAGCGGTTTTGGCGGTGCATCTGCAATTGAACTTGCAAAGCAGGGATATAATATTTTTGGAATACACTTAGACCGACAAGCAACTATGCCTGCAGTTCAGCAGATAATTAGAAAGATTGAACGCACAGGACAGAAAGCAGTTTTCTATAATATAAATGCAGCAGATCATATTAAAATAAATGATACACTTGATGAAATAAAAGAAAGATTTACAACCAAAGAGCATCCTTATGTTCATGTACTTATTCATTCATTGGCATTTGGTACTCTTAAACCATACATATCAAAAAATCCTAACGATTGTATTTCTCCATCTCAAATGAGTATGACAAGTGATGTAATGGCACACTCGCTTGTTTATTGGACTCAGGGATTAATTCAGCGCGATCTATTTGCACAAGGGGGAAGAATATTTGGACTAACAAGTGCCGGCTCGCATAGTGTAATTCCATTTTACGGTGCAGTATCTGCTGCAAAGGCTGCTTTGGAATCGCACATTCGTCAGCTATCAGTTGAACTAGGCCCAATGCGAATTACATGCAATTCTATTATGGCTGGAGTAACAGATACACCTGCTGTAAGAAAAATACCTGGAAACGATAAGATGATGCATGCGGCAAAGATGAAAAATCCTCAAGGGCGCCTAACAACCCCTGAAGATGTTGCGAAAGCAATTATAGCATTGTGCGATGAAAAGTGCGATTGGATTAGCGGAAATGTAATTGGTGTAGATGGAGCCGAGTATATAGTAAATTACATGGGTGAAAAAACTATGAATTCAATAAAATAAATAGAGACAGAATATGAATCCTTTTGTATTAACAGAAGAACAAAAAATGATTCGCGACATGGCGCGCGATTTTGTTAACAAAGAAATTAAACCAATAGCAGCTAAAATAGATGCCGACGAAAAAATTCCAATGGACCTAATAAAAAAACTGGGTGAGCTTGGTTTTTTAGGAATTTCATTTCCTGAAGAATATGGTGGACTTGGATTTGGCGAAGTTGGATACTGTGTAATGCAGGAAGAAATTGCTAGGGGATGTATGTCCACTGCAACATTTATCGGAGCTCATCAATCAATTGGATCGAATGTAATTTACTTGGGTGGTACCGAGGAACAAAAGAAAAAATATTTAACTCCACTTGCATCCGGAGAAAAGATTGGAGCTTTTTGTTTAACCGAAGCTCAAGCCGGAAGTGATTCATTTAATGTAAAAACCCGTGCGCGCCTTGAAGGGAACGAATGGGTTATAAATGGTGAAAAACTTTGGATTACAAATGGAAGTATTGCAAACATTGTAAGCGTATTTGCACGAACCGATAAAGGAGTTAGCGCGTTTATTGTTGAAACAGATTCTCCTGGTTATCATGCCGGTCCATCCGAAAAGAAAATGGGTATTAAGGGAAGTACAACAAACGCAATAACATTTGATAACGTAAGAATTCCAAAAGAGAATTTAGTTGGAACAGATGGCCGTGGATTTTTATTAGCTATGAAAACTTTAGATGCGGGACGTTTAGGATTAGGCGCCGCATGTTTGGGAGCCGCTAAAGAATTATTGGAACTGTCTTCAAAATATGCAAAGCAAAGAAAGCAGTTCGATCAAACAATTTCAAATTTTCAGGCAATTCAATTTATGCTTGCAGAGATGGCTGTAATGGTTTACTCGATGGAATCTATGGTTTACAGAACTGCAGTAGATTATGATGCTAAAATGGATGTCTCCCGCCAAAGCGCAATTGTTAAATTATATTGTTCGGAATCTTTAGATAAGATTGCAGATTTTGCAGTTCAGATACACGGAGGTATGGGATATTCCAGAGAACTGCCAATAGAAAGATTCTACCGCGATTCCAGAATAAATAGAATATTTGAAGGAACAAATGAAATTCAAAAGGGAATAATAGCCCGAGAAGTATTAAAGAAGAATGGTGCAGTTTAATATTTTTGAAAATCCTTAGGAGGAAGAACTAAATGAAACCTTTTACATTTTCTGACGATAACTTTGATGCAGAGGCATTGAAAAGTGATGTGCCTGTAATTGTAGATTTTTGGGCAGCCTGGTGCGGACCATGCAGAATGATAGCTCCAATAATTGAAGAACTGGCAACCGAATTTGAAGGTAAGGCAAAAATTGGTAAGCTTGATGTGGATGATAATCAGCAGACAGCCATTAAGTTTGGAGTTAGAAGCATTCCAACAGTATTGTTTTTTAAAGGTGGAGAATTAAAAGATACAGTAATTGGCGCAGTATCTAAATCTACTTTTATAGAAAAGTTAAACAAGCTTTTATAGTAAATAAAATAATAGCAGGGGCCTGAATAAATTTAGGTTTCTGCTTTAAAATAGATGTTGCACAGCAGTATGTTATTCAAGAAATAGCTAATTGAATAACAGATAGTTAAAATGGGCTTTTTTGTTTTATTTACTAAATTATTGTATTAAATGAAAGCAAATAAGTCCTTGACAAAATACTTAGTGAGTAGTATTTTGTTGAAAAAGAAATAGCGTTTTAGTGCAAATTAGAGAAAATGCTTATTTCCAAACTCTTTGAAAAACTTTTGGTAACACTTGTTGATTATACTGAAGGGTAAAAGAATCATCAAGGTAATAAAGTTTTTATGCTACATTAGACTTTGTAAAAAGAAATTAGTTCCGCAAAATGAAGGGTAAATTTCTGGTACTATTTTTTAACAAAACAAGTTTAAAAATTCTGAAGGAGGTATTTTTGCCATTTCTGTTACAAAATTTTGCAACTCACAAACCCTTTCTTAAACTAACCAACAAATAAGGAGTAAACTATGCAGCGAAAGATTTTTTACTTTTTGCTACTTCTTGTACTTTGTCCAATGCTAATTTTTGCTGGCACTAAAGGCAAGATTAGGGGAAAAGTAGTCGATTTGCAGACCGGGGAAGCTCTCATTGGAGCTAACGTATTAGTAGTCGGAACATCAGCCGGCGCTAACACGGACGCAAGCGGCGAATATCAAATCCCTAACCTGGAAGCTGGTACCTATACATTAAAAGCTTCCTACATTGGGTATCAAGCAATAACAATCCAAAATGTGAGAGTTAATGCAGATCTTACAGAGTATCTAAACTTTGAATTACCAAGTGAAGATATTCAAGTTGCAACTGTACTTATTACAGCAAGCAAGCCAATTATCAAAAAAGATAATACAAACGCTGTAAGAATAACTACGAACGAAGACATTCAACAACTTCCAGTTCGTGGTTTTAACAACATCTTTACAATTCAAGCTGGTGTATCTTCAAACAACGGTGAATACCACGTTCGTGGTGGCCGTAGTGACGAAGTTGGTTATTACGTTGAAGGCGTTTCTGTAAGAAACCCACGTGGTGGCGGAAGGGCAGTTTCAATTAGTCAGGATGCTATTGAAGAAATGCAAATTCAATCCGGTGGTTACACAGCAGAATTCGGCGGTGCAAACTCTGGTATAGTTCGTACTTCTTTAAGAAGCGGTACCTCTAAACTTAAAGCTAGCTTAGAATATATTACTGATAATATTCTATTTAAAAGCAGAGATGAAGCTTATAATGGAGAAAAACAATTTGGTACATACTGGTGGGGAAATGATGAAACCAGTTTCTCTTTAAGCGGACCTGTATTTGACGAAAGAATAAAATTCTTCTTTAACTTGAACTACCGTTTTACATTAGATCCAAACGGTGCTCATCAAGATCAACCGGCTGTTAACTTAGGCCAAATTTTTAATCCTAATGTTGCTGCTAGCCAAAGAGATACAGTTAATTTTGTATTTAATAATGGTCCTCAACCAAAATCTACAAGAGCATATTATACATTCAGCGGTACATTGAACTTGGATTTAAAGCCAATACTTGTAAGACTTTCTGGTACTTACGGCTTAGATCAAAACAATGCTAACGCTACTGGTCCTTATGCAATTTATAATGACAGACCTGGCGAATATTACAATAATAACGGTACATTTAACTTAAAAATGACACACGTTTTAAGCCCAAGTTTGTTCTATGAATTATCTGCAGGTATGGTATTTATCCGCACTGGACAGCAAGACGCGTTCTTAAAAGATAATTACTGGGCATATGGAGATAGTATTGCCAACGCAGCAGTTGGATTTGTATGGAATAGAACACCACAAGATTTAGAACGCAGATATGTTGGCCGTTTCACAGGCCCTCGTCCATATTCTGTTTACGACTGGAATTTTAACAGAACCGGTGGTGTAAACTTTGGATATAATAAATCAGCAACAAATTCACTTTCTTTTTCAGGTGCATTAAACTGGTTGCCAAACAAATACCATACAATTAAAATTGGTGGTGAGTATCAAACTTGGACATATAGAGTATTTAATCAAGCGTCCAGTGCTCAAAGATTGTTTAACGGTTTAGCAAACAATCCAAATAATTTATCCGAAGACGAAATTAAAATAAGCATAATGAAGAACTTAGGTTCTAATATATATGGTTACGATTTCTTTGGTAACGAAACCGAAGGTACAGATAATAAATTCTTAGCTCCTCATAAGCCTGTATTTGCTTCGGCTTACATTCAGGATAAAATTGAGTATGAAGATATTATATTAAACGTAGGTTTCCGTTACGATTACTATGATATAGATAACTTACAAATGGCAAATCCTAACAGACCAGACTTTTCTGTAAGAAAATCAGATAACTCTCTAATTGAAGATGGTTGGGTAAAAGTACCAAGCTTTAGCGCAGTTAGTCCTCGTATTGGTATTTCGTTCCCAGTTACAGACAAAACAGTATTCCATGCACAGTATGGCAAATTTGTTCAACAGCCAGACTTGAACCAATCTTATATTGGTTACTATGCATATGGCAATCAGTTAGTTGCCGGTTTATTCGATGCTGGAATGAGAGGCACAGGATTAAGACCAACAAGAACAACACAATATGAATTAGGATTCCAGCAACAGATTGCAGACTTTATGTCATTCGACATTACTGCATACTACAAGGATATTAAAAACCTAGTTCAAATGAACTTAATACCAACAGATATAGCTTCTGGTTTCTCGGCTTATTACAGCAGAAGCAACGAAGATTTTGCAACAACAAGAGGTGTAGAGCTTTCTGTTAACATGAGAAGATTCGAAAGAATTCAAGTAAACGGAAACATCACATTCCAAGATTCAAAAGGAACAGGCTCTTACCCAGCATCTAACCGTGGTATAGTTGGCGCTCCTATTATTGCTGGCCAGCCATATACACCAAAGAATATTTCTCCTCTTGAATTCGACAGACCATTTATGGCTAATTTGAATATTGACTACCGTTTTGGTGATGACGATGGTCCATGGATTTTACATAATTTTGGTGTGAATTTATTGATTAATTACCAATCAGGCCGTCCATTTACAAGAGCTGATGGTAACCCAACTCAAACAGGTGTTTCAAGAGATGGCAGCGGTGACGCACGTTTCAGAAATCCTATTGAACCACTTGGTTCTTCAAGCATGCCAGATTTTGTTAATTTGAATTTAAGAATAGACAAAACATTCTCGCTATTTGATAAATTAAGAGCTACTATTTATTTGACAGTTAACAATCTATTGAATACAAAGGACCCATTGGAAGTTTACTTATTCACCGGTTCTGCATATGATAATGGATATCTAAGTAACCCAGCTACTTTACAGCAACACCTAAGTGCAGACGGACAAACATACGTAGATATTTATCAGTTAAATATTGCACGTAATGGTCTTTTCAATAGCATGCGTGAAGTTAAACTTGGCATCAGATTAGACTATTAATGGAAATTTCAAATAAAGGAGAAAGAAAAATGAGATTAATAAAAAATAGCTTTTATCTAATTCTTTCTTTAGTACTTCTTAGCAGTACAATATCTACATATGCTAAGGGTGAAGAAGGAAAGAAAGGTAAAGTGCTTTATAAAACTACCGGTACTCCTGGTATTACCAAATTTAACATTTCAAATGTTTCTACATTTATTGGTAACGATGGTTATACCGATAATAACATTACTGGTGACTCCGGATTCCAGTTCCCAATAGGAAGCGGAAAGACAGTATTTTATGAATCAGGCTTTATTTATGGTGGTTATGTAAACCGTGAATGGAGAGTTGGTGGATCTACTTATACACGCGGTCAATTAGCTGGTAGAATATTAGGAACCGGCGCAACTGCTACAAGAGAATCTGCTGATTTACCACACGTTAGAATTTACCGTGTTCGTCGCGACTATAAAGATCCAAATGCAGATTATAGTAAGGAAATTAGTGACGAAGGCTCAACCAAAGATGCTATCTTTAAACAATACGATACAGATTGGAAAGAATGGCGCTGGCAAGATGGCGCACCTTACGATGACGTAAACAAAGATGGTAAATATGATCCTAATGTAGATATTCCTGGTATTCCTGGCGCAGATCAAACAATTTGGTTTGTTGCTAACGACATGGATGCTACACAAGCTCAAAAACTTTACGGATCTGTTGGATTAGGAATAGAAATGCAAGCTACAGCTTGGGGCTACAATCAACAAAACGCTCTAGGTGATGGTTTATTCAGAAAATTTGTTATGATCAATAAAGGCGCAACAGCTGTAGATTCATGTTATGTTGCTATGTGGTCCGATCCTGATCTTGGTGGCGATGCAGCAGACGATTTAGCCGGTTGCGATACCACATTGAGTTTAGGATTTGTTTATAATGGTGATGACGGAGATCCATCCTATGGTACATATATTCCTGCATCTGGATTCGACTTTTTACAAGGTCCAATTGTAAAGGGATTAGCATCAGACGTAGCTATATTTAAAAACAAAACAAAACCTGGATACAAAAATTTACCAATGAGCGCATTCTTCTTATTTACACAAGGAAATGCAAACTATGGTGATCCTACACTTGGCAACTATACAAATGGTGCTTTACGTGTAAGAAACTTATTCCAAGGTAAAGTTGGAACATTAGGAACTCCATTCAGAGATCCTTTGACTGGAAAAACATCGAAATACTTTGCTCCTGGCGATCCAGTAACAGGTCAAGGTTGGGTTGATGGTATTTTATTCCCTAAAAACGATAGACGTATTGGTACAGTAGCTGGTCCATTTGTACTAGCAGCTGGTGATACTCAAGAAGTGGTAGTAGGTCAGTTAGCAGCAGGCGGAATTGCACCAATAGATAGATTAGGTGCCGTTGCTTTGTTAAAGTACCAAGATTTACAGGTACAGCAGGCATATAATAACTTCTTCAAGGTTCCAACTCCTCCTAAAGCTCCAATAGTACAACTTGATCCAATTACAAAGCTTGGAAAAGCTACAGAAATGGACCAAGAATTAGTTATCAACTGGGGTGAAGATCAGGCAACAGTTGCAGCAATTGAAGCTCATAACGAACTTGGATATAAATTCCAGGGATACTGCGTTTATCAGTTACCTAGAATTACATCACAGTTAAATGAAGGAAAATTAGTTGCTACATTCGATCTTAACGATTTAGTTGGTAATATCGAAAGTACAGTATTCGATACACAGTCCAAGACCATTACAAAGAAGTTCACAAAATTTGGTCAGAATACAGGAATTCAAAGATATATTAGATTAAATAAAGATTATATACGCAGCGGTCAGCCACCATTGGCTAACGGTACAGAATACTATTATGTAGTTTCTGCTTACTCGTATAATCCAGATCCAAGTGCAGTACCAAACGTATTAGAAACATTATCATCAAGAATTAAAGCTGTACCTCACCAAGCAAATCCTGGTGTTAGATATGGCTCAAGTATTAATAGTGTTGTTCCTGTTACTCACACAAAAGGTGGAAGTGATGGTAATGCATCTGTTAAAGTTATTGATCCTACCAAAACAAATGGTAATACTTACGAAGTTAGCTTTACCGGAACTAGCGGAAATACCAAATGGGACTTAACTAACAAAACTACCGGTGTAAAAGTACTTACCGGCGTTAGCGAATTTCTTGGTACAAGAGCTCCAATTGTTGACGGTTTACAAATTGACGTAACCGGTGCAGCAAATGATGTTAAGTATATATTAGTAACAGAAAACGCTAATGGAAAATTAGCAACTCCAGCAATGGGCTGTTTTGCATTTAATTCAAGCGGATTCCCATTATCTCCATCGGGTGAAGACCGTCCAGGTTCAACACAGCAGAAAAATGGAAATAACGTTTGGGGTATTCATACAGCAGAAGTTGGCGATGGAACTAATGCAACATTTACCTTCTTTAAGACCAGAACTACACAATCGAACGCTCGCTGGCCTCTCTTGATTCCAAATGACTTTGAAATTCGTTTCAAAGCTGGTGCAAAAGGATGGATATTCCCAGGTTCAACATATGGTTCAGGCGGAAAAATGGCAGACATTCCATTTGAATTGTGGAATGTTGGTATGAAAGCAGATGCTTCTGATGACGTAAGATATTTCCCTTACGTTCTTGATGAAAGCAATGCCAATGCAGGTAATGGTAAATTCGATTTATCTGGTGTTGATCATACAATTTCTGGTGGAACAAACGATCCTCAAACAGATTGGTTCTATTGGGCAATACCAAAAGACCAAACTCCAGGTCAAGCCGGTTACAATGCAATTGTAGCTCAAGGCGCAGCACATGCATATCTAGATCCAACAACAACTGCAGGAACTGATGCTTGGAGAAGAATGGTATTAGTTGGATGGAACTTGGCCGATGTAAGTGCATTAGGTAGTCTCGCAGCTGGTAAAGAAATGCCAGAAGTTGGAACAGTATTTAAGCTTATTACAACAAAGCCTAATCAACCAGGCACAACTGGAGATTTCTTTACATTTACAGCTCCTAGCGTTACAATAGATGCAGCAATAGCAAAAGATGATGTAGAAAACATTAATGTTTTCCCGAATCCATATTATGGTGTGAATCCACGCGAAATTAACAAATATCAACGTTATGTTACTTTCAGTCATTTACCACAGGTAGCAACATTCCGTATATTCAATTTAGCTGGTCAATTAGTTCGTATTCTCCAGAAGGATTCTCCCAGCCAGTTCTTTACATGGGATCTTGTAAACGGCGATTCGTTCCCTGTTGCGAGTGGATTGTATATAGTGCACATTGATATGCCTGACTTAGGAAAAACGAAAATACTCAAACTGGCTGTTATTCAAGAACAACAGATTCTTGACCACTTCTAAAAGATGGGAGACAAAAAATGAAAAAAATATATTTAAAATTATTTATGATTGTACTTCTAACAGCCAGTGCAGTACTTGCAAGTGGTGGTGTTAGAAACGGAACTGGTGCAGCATCTCAATTACTTATTCCGGTTGGAGCAAGAGGAATTGCGATGAGTGGCTCCACGCTAGCAGGTTCAACTGGTCTAGAAGCTTTATACTGGAACCCAGCAAACCTTTCAGTTGGTGGTGGTACTAGTGTTATGTTTTCACAAATGTCTCATATTGCAGATATTGGTGTTACATACTTTGGTGTTTCTACTTCGGTAGAAGGCTTTGGTACTTTAGCGCTAACTTTAAAAACATTAGCAGTTGGTGATATAGACGTTACTACAGTAGATAATCCTGACGGTAACGGTCAATCATTTACACCTAGCTTTATGACATTAGGACTTTCTTTTTCTAAAATGTTAAGCGATAGAATTTCTGTAGGTTTTACAGCAAATTATATCCGTGAAAAATTAGATTTAGTTAGTGCTTCTGTATTTGGTTTTAACTTTGGTGTTAGCTACCGTAATTTAGCCAACATTGATGGTTTGAACCTTGCATTTGTATTAAAGAACCTAGGTCCTCAAATGAGATATGACGGTTCCGCATTATATGTAGCTGCATCTGCTCCAGGTCTCGAAAGAAACGACGGCGGATCAACTTCTATGTACAAACGCGAAGCTATGGCGTTCGATTTACCATCTACATTGGAAATAGGCTTAAGCTATAAATACAATATCAATGCATCTAACGTTCTTCAATTAGACGGTAATTATCAGAATGCTAATTACTACGGTGACGAATTTAGATTTGGTATGGAATATGGCTTAAATAATATGTTCTTTGTTCGCGGCGGTTATACTTATATGCCAGATTTTACAGAAGACACAGATTTTAATATCTATGGTCTTACTGCTGGATTAGGCTTTAAATATGATTTAGGCGGAACAAACTTACAATTAGATTATGCTTTCAGAGATACAAAATTCTTTACAGCCGGTCATGTAATTTCTGTACAATTTGGCTTCTAAGAATTAGATAATAGTTTCAAGCAACCTGAGTTCAGAAATGGGCTCAGGTTTTTTTTTGCCTTTTAAAAGGCAAAAGAAAAGGGAAATAATAGTTGCCTTGATTCTATGCTAATAATTAAGTAATTATATTTGTAAAGAAAAATTCTAGAATAAAAACAGGAAACTATTATGAGAAGGGCTATTAGTTTATTCTTATTGATTATTGCTTTTAGCGGAATAATTAATGCGCAGCAGGAATTAAAATTTGAATTCGATTTTGCAAGATTTAATTACGATTCAACTTCGGTTTATTTGGAGTTTTATTACGACCTAAATCCGGCTAATATGATTCTTACCGAAACGGCGAACGGTAAAATAATAGAAGCTATTGTTCATATAGAAATGAAGAATATAGAAACAAACGAATTTGTAATTAACAAGGAATGGAAGATTCAGAACCTAATTACTGATGAAGCAGGAAATAATTTGATGGGGGTAGTAGGATTTATTATTCCGGTTGGAAAGTATTCATTGTCTGTTTCTGCTTTCGACTCGAAGAATACACTTGTTAAAAAAACATTTAACGAAACTGTAATTGTAGATAAACTAAAGAGCAATAAATATTCTATTAGCGATATTGAACTTGCAAGCAGTATCAAAAAAGATGATGTTGATGAAAAATCGATATTCTACAAAAATGGTTTAGAGGTTATACCAAATCCTGCAATGGTTTATTCCAATAATGCACCGGTGCTTTTCTATTATGCCGAATTGTACAATCTAAAGCTAAAAGATCCTAAAACGGATTTTACATTACAAAAACATATTTACAACAGCGCCGGCACTCCGGTTTATAAAATGTCGAAGAGTGTAAAACAAATTAGCGAAGCTGTAGTTGAATATGGAATTGTGAATTTAGCAAAGATGCCATCGGACAGTTATAACTTGGTATTCAGTTTAATAGATCAGGCAACAAACGAAGCGTTTGTTTCTTCAAAACGGTTTTACCATTATAATCCTAATGTTAAAGATACTTCTTCGGTTAAGCGAATAAATAGTTCTGTTATTAACAGCGAGTTTTCGGTATTAAACAGCGAAGACTGCGATAAGTTATTTTCGCAGGCTAAGTATATTGCTGCCAAGACAGAGGTTGAGCAATATAAATCTCTCGATTCGTTAGGTGCAAAAAGAGAGTTCTTATTTAATTTTTGGGCTAAACGAGACTTTGAACCATCTACACCAATAAACGAATTTAAGAATGAATATTTAAGAAGAGTTGAAATTGCAAATAGAAATTACAGCTCTCTTTATAAGGAAGGGTATTTAACAGATAGAGGAAGAGTTTTATTGTTATTCGGCGAGCCGGATCAAAAAGATTTTTTCCCTAGTGAATCGGAATATAAGCCTTATGAAATATGGTTTTATAATGAAATAGAAGGGGGAGCTACTTTTGTATTTGGAGATCCGACCGGATTTGGAAATTTTGAATTACTCCACTCTACAAAAAGAGGAGAAATTAAAGATGAAAATTGGAAAAGAAGATTATCTAGCCAGAGATGATAGAAAAGAATAGTAATACCTTTGTTGAAAAGGTAGTTAAATTATTTATTAAATGGGTTGGATTTAATTTTATTAGGAGAGTTGCCAAGTTATTTGGCAACTTTATTTTTTACTTTATTCCAATTAGAAAAAGTGTTGTGCTTTCAAATTTATCTATAGCCTTTCCTGAAAAAAGTAAAAAAGAATTGCTTACAATTGCACGTAAAAGTTACGAAAGTATAATGATAACTTTTACGGAGCTTCTACTCTTTCCCTATTTATCTTCGGAGTTTGTTAAAAGCCAATTTACTTTGCTAAATATGGATATGATTGATAGGAAATATAAAGAGGGTAAAGGATTAATTTTTTGGACCGGTCATTTTGGCAGTTGGGAAATGGGAGCTATGGGAGGCTCGCTGGTTTTGGGATACCCATTTTATGTGCTTGCAAAAAAGCAAAGTAACCAAGCCATTAATGACTATTTAACAAAAGCTAGAGAAGCACACGGAAACAAAATGGTATGGTTGGGCCCCTCGGTTAAGCAGCTATTCCTTGTATTAAAAAAAGGGGGAGTTTTAGGAATTGTTGGGGACCAAAGAGGCCCTCAAAATAGTATTAGAGTAAATTTTTTTGGAAGACCAACAGCTTTTTATACAGGGACAGCTCAAATTATAGAAAAGACCAATTGTAATGTGGTTTTTGGAGCTATTGCCAGGACTAAAAATTATAAATATGTTGGTGATACAGAAGAACTTGATTTATCGCTGCTGCCAAAAGATTCCAATGAGAAAATTCGTGCAATAAATCAAAGCTACGCTTTATTCTTAGAAAAATATATTCGAATACATCCCGAGCAGTATTTTTGGATGCACAATCTTTGGAAATATTAAAGCCAATGAAAATTCTTGTTATACAAACCGCGTTTTTAGGAGACGCCGTTTTAACACTTCCCCTAATTCAAAAACTTAAAGGTAAATATCCCAATTCCCTAATAAACGTTTTATGCATCCCCTCAACAAAAGAATTATTCATAAACTCGGAATTTGTTTACGAGGCAATTGAATACGATAAAAAGCATTCGCAAAAGTCTTTACTGGATTATTTTAAGCTGGTTTTTAGAATTAGAAAATCTATGTATGATATGGTTATTTCTCCCCACCGATCTGCAAGATCAACTTTAATATCCAAATTATCCGGGGCTGCCGTTACAGTAGGATTTAACACTTCGAGCATGAGCTTTTTGTATAAAAAAGTAATTGAATACAATAAAGAGTTTCACGAGGTAAAACGTAACTTATCTCTTATTGAAAAAAATATTGATTCAATAGATTGGAAGGTTTTGCCTAAATTAAAAGATATTCCACAGGCAAAAGAAAGAATAGTTGAATTTGTTAACAAGCTGCCAGGAAAGAAAATAATTGCAGTAGCTCCTGGTTCGGTTTGGAAAACCAAAAAATATCCCAAGGAAAACTTTGTTCTGCTAATTAGGCATATATTGAAAAGAGAATTTTATGTGCTGTTGATTGGGGGTAAAGAGGATGTGGAAGTATGCCGGCAAATAGAAGAGGAGTTTGATTGCGATGTTAAATCTGTTGCCGGAGAACATTCGGTAGTTGAAACGGTTGAATTATTAAAACATTGCAGCGCTTTAGTATGCAACGATAGCGCCCCAACCCACCTGGGAATGATTGTCGATATTCCGGTGCTTACAATTTATTGTTCTACGGTGCCTCAATTTGGTTTTTATCCTTACAATAAAAAGAGCCAGTTTATATCGCTGGAGGGATTAAATTGCAAGCCTTGCGGAATTCATGGTCATGAAACCTGCCCAATAAAAACCTTTGAATGTGGAAATGAATTGAAGCCTGAAAGTGTGATGAATAAATTATCGGAAATTCTTTCGGATTAAAAGGGCATAAATAATTATATTACACTCAATATTTTACAGCGATTATGAAGTGGTTTAATTTAAAAGATATAAAAAATTATTCGGTTTATTTTACTCCCAATCTACCGGTTCTTGAAACCAAGAGATATAAATTCAGTTTATTCCGGGTAACTGCCTATGTGCTTCTTTACACATTAGCATCTTGGCTGGTGTTAATTTTATTACTTTCGGCAACTCCATTAAAAGACTTTCTTTTTTATGTAGACAATAGTGAATTGCAGAACCAGAATAAAAAAATAGAGAAGCTTCAAAACAGAGTGATACTTCTAACACAGGAACTTCAATCTATAGCCTCTACAAATCAAAGAATTAAGTATGCAATTAAACTTAGCCAAAAAGATACCATAGATAAAAAGAACCCACTTTACGATACATTGCAAAAGACAATTGTTAAAAAAATTCCAGCAGATGGAAATGCTTTTAATGCTTTTATAAGCTTTTACAATTATTTTTTTGGAAATGAGAAGGGGCAAAAAGCAAAAATATTTTTAGAACCGGCCAGCGGATTAATAATACAAGATTTTCTTCCGGAAAAAGGGCATTTGGGAATTGATTATGGCGTTGGAATAAATTCACCTGTTTATGCAACATTGGGAGGCATTGTTACTTTTGCAGATTTTACATCGGAAGATGGATACATGATAATAATTCAGCATGATGATAAATATACATCAGTTTATAAACACTGCGGTAAATTATTGAAGAGGAGCAGAGACATTGTGGAACAGGGAATGACTATTGCTCTAAGCGGAAACACTGGCACGAACAGTTCCGGTCCTCATCTTCATTTTGAAATATGGTACAATGGAAAGCAGATAAATCCACAAGAAGTTTTATTAAAGTAGGAGAAATAAATGGCAATAAGAAAAGAACATTCACCAGAAGATGTAAGCATAATAAGCAGCGGGGTTTCTATTGAAGGTAATTTTATAAGCGACGGAAATGTTAGAATTGATGGGAAGATTAATGGTAACATAACCATAAATGGAAATTTAACCCTTGGCGAAACATGCGAAATTAAGGGGGAAGTTAAGGCAAACAATGTAATGATGAGCGGAAAAGTAGTTGGAAAAGTTTATGTGAATGAAAAACTAAAACTTGAACCCAAAGCAAAATTATATGGAGATTTAACAGCCAGATCTTTGGTAATTGACGACGGAGCCTTATTTCAAGGCAATAGTCAAATGGAAAATAATTAGTAAAGAATGATTGGAAAGAATAAAGAAGAAAATGAGTTCCGAAGAATATCGAAATCCTATTTCGAGATAGGACCTTATATAGGCCTTGGAACTCAGCTGGCGGCAAGTGTTATTATTATGGCATTTTTAGGCAATTGGCTCGATTCGAAATTTGATACAATGCCAATATTATTATTAGTTTGTTCTATACTAGGCTCTTTTGCAGGCATTTATAATTTTATAAAATCTGTTACAAATCTCAATAAAGTGAAAAAGAAGAATGCTCAAAAAAATTAAATGGCCAATAATCTTTGGAATAGGTTTACTGGTAATTCTTCTTTTTGCAAGCTCGATGGAATATATTTCCGCCTCATTGTTCAAATCTTTATTAACTGCTTTTACAGTAATAGTCCTAAATTTTGCTCTTTTTGCCTATAGTATTAGCAAATCTGACGGAAAATCGAATAAAATATTCATGATTTACGTTATGGGGGGGATGGGGGTAAGAATTTTATTGATGCTTATAATAATATTTATTGTCATTAATTATTTGAAAGTTGATGCGTATGCATTTATATTTGCACTCTTAGTTTTGTATGTATTCTTGTTGATTTTTGAAATTAACCTTGTTAAGGACTACTCAAATAGTAGAAATAAAGAGTAAAAATGCTGGCTTTTAATGCAAACATAGTTACAGATTCGGTGAAAGTTGTTACCGAGACCGCTAAGAGCGATACCAAATGGATTTCGCATCACGTTCAGGATGCCAGTTCAATTGATTTTACCCCTTTCGGCGTAATAAATTTGCCGCAAATACATTTATTTGGAATTGATCTATCGATTACAAAGCATCTTGTATTTATGTGGCTTGCATTAATTATTCTTGTTTTGGTTTTTAATAAAGTATCGAAGTCGTATAAAAAATCTTTAGTACCAAAGGGCATTACAAATTTTACCGAAACTTTAATTCTATTTGTACGAGATGATATAGCTAAACCAACTATAGGTAAAGGGTACGAAAAATTTCTTCCTTATTTGCTCTCGGTATTCTTTTTTATTCTTACCTGTAACTTTTTAGGATTATTACCTTACGGCGCAACAGCAACCGGAAATATTTCGGTTACAGCATCCTTAGCAATAATATCATTTCTTGTTATACAAGTTGGTGGTATTGCTAAGAATGGTTTCTTTGGCTATTTCAAAGGATTACTGCCTCATGGTTTGCCGGTTTGGTTAATACCAATAATGTTTGTGGTTGAACTGCTTGGATTACTAACAAAACCATTTGCGTTGGCTATTCGTCTTTTTGCAAACATGAGTGCCGGGCACATTGTAATTTTAGCATTATTAGGATTGATATTTATTCTTCGCAGTGTAATTGTTATTCCGGTATCAATCTCGTTTGCATTGTTTATATATTTACTCGAAATTTTAGTAGCATTACTTCAAGCATATATCTTTACTATGCTATCCTCGTTGTTTATAGGAATGGCAGTACATCAAGAGCATTAATAAATTATAATAAAGGAGAAAAGTAAATGGAATACGCATATTTAGCAGCTGGTTTTAGCGCAGCATTAACAGTTATTGGCGGTGCTTTCGGTATTGGTAAATTAGCAAGTGCAGCAATGGAAGCAAGCGGACGTCAGCCAGAAGCAGCAGGCGACATCAGAACTTCTATGATTATTGCAGCAGCTCTTATAGAAGGTATCTCATTGTTTGCATTAGTTATCTGTTTCCTTTTAGCTAGCAAGTAATATTTTTTTATCTCTTTCATAAAGGAAATGAAATGAAAACAATTGGAATGTTGTTAGTTCTTGCATTCAATAGTGGCGGCGAAGCCTCGGGCGGACCGTTAGATGTTAATCCCGGTTTAATAATATGGACTTTTGTAACATTTGCGCTTTTAGTGCTTTTGCTTAAAAAGGTTGCATGGAAACCGATATTAAATTCCTTAAGCGAAAGAGAAGCTTTAATAAAAGATTCTTTAGATAAAGCAGAGAATGCAAGAAAAGAAGCAGAAAAGTTGATTGCCGAAAATAAAGTTGGAATGGCAAAAGCAGAAGAGGAAGCTCAAAAGATTGTAGATCAGGGAAGAGAGCTAGCCGAAAAACTGAAGAGCCAAATTTTAGAAGAGAGCAAGCAATCTGCTAAAAAGATGATTGAAAACGCTACAAGCGAAATTGAAAGAAAGAATGCCGAAGCTTTTAATAAATTAAAAGCACAGGTAAGCGATATTGCTATTAGCGCAGCAGAAAAGATTTTGAGAGAAAATTTAGATAAGACACAACAGCAAAAAATTGTTGATAAATATTTAGAAGAGATGAATAAGAACTAATAATGAGTGTATATAAAGTATCTTACCGTTATGCTAATTCTTTATATCAGTTCGCTGAGGAGAAGAAGGTAGTTGAAAAAGTTGCCGCCGATGCGGACTTAATTTTCAATACTCTTTCGGCTTCAAAGGAATTAAGAAGAGTTCTTAAAAACCCTATCATAAAACCTGAAGATAAAAAAAACCTTATTAAAGCAGTCTTTGAGCAAAAGATTGATGCCGAGACTAAGGGATTTGTTACTTTTGTTATTGAAAAGGGGCGCGAAGATATTTTGTTGGAAATTTTTAGAGAGTATCTAAATATTCACGATAAAAAAGTTGGAATATTGCGCGCAAAAATTACAAGCGCAGTAGATTTTAACGAAGCTACAAGAAAAAGCATTTTAGGCAGTTTAGAGAAAAAGACAAATAAACAAGTAGTTGCCAGCTATTTGGTAGATCCAAAGATAATTGGCGGATTTATTGCAGAGATTGATGATACGGTTTACGATACATCAGTTCGTCAGCAATTAAAGTTATTACGTAAAAAGTTTTCTGAAGAAATAAATATTTCAAACAACTAAATAAAAATTTAGGAAGATAGACATGGCGGAAATAAGACCCGATGAAATTTCTGCGATATTAAGAAAACAGTTATCCGGCTTTGAAAATGAAGTTGATGTGTACGAAGTTGGCACAGTTCTTCAAGTTGGTGACGGTATCGCGCGCGTTTACGGATTATCCAAAGTAATGGCCAGTGAGCTCGTTGAGTTCCCTAATGGTGTTACCGGCATGGTCTTGAATCTTGAAGAAGACAGTGTTGGTACCGTTCTTTTTGGAGACAGCTCTTTAATTAAAGAGGGAGATCAGGTAAAAAGAACTAACCGAGTTGCTTCATTTCCAGTAGGTGAAAAACTTTTAGGAAGAGTTGTAAACCCACTTGGTGAACCAATGGATGGTAAAGGTACAGTTCAATTTGATAAATATATGCCAATCGAAAGAAAGGCTATGGGCGTTATTCAACGTCAGCCGGTTAAAGAACCATTACAAACCGGTATTGCCGCAATTGATGCTATGATTCCTATTGGTCGCGGGCAAAGAGAATTAATCATCGGAGACCGTCAGACAGGTAAAACAGCAGTTGCAATAGATGCAATTATAAATCAAAAATATACACATACTGCCGAAGCAAAGAAGTATGGGGTTAATCCTGTATTCTGCGTTTACGTAGCAATAGGACAAAAGAACAGTACAGTTGCACAAGTTGTTGCAAAATTGGAAGAAGCAGGCGCAATGGCTTATACAACAGTAATTGCTGCATCAGCTTCTACTCCTGCACCACTTCAGTATATAGCTCCTTACAGCGGTGCAACTCTTGGAGAATTTTTTAGAGATAACGGAAGACATTCTCTTGTAATTTATGATGATCTTTCGAAACAAGCTGTTGCTTACCGAGAATTATCTTTGTTATTAAGAAGACCTCCTGGACGCGAAGCATATCCTGGCGACGTATTCTATCTCCATTCACGCCTATTAGAGCGTGCTTCAAAGCTTAGCGATGCAGAAGGTGGCGGAAGTATGACAGCGTTGCCAATTATTGAAACACAACAGGGTGACGTATCTGCATACATTCCAACAAATGTTATTTCAATTACAGACGGGCAAATTTATCTTGAACCAAACTTATTCAACTCCGGTGTGCGTCCTGCTATTAACGTTGGTATTTCGGTATCTCGTGTAGGTGGAAACGCTCAAATTAAAGCGATGAAAAAAGTGGCTGGTTCTTTAAAATTGGATTTAGCTCAATACCGTGCTTTAGAAGCATTTACTAAATTCGGTTCCGATCTTGATAAATCTACATTAAACACACTTGCAAAAGGTGCCCGCTTGGTAGAGTTATTAAAACAAGGTCAGTATGTTCCTGTTCCTGTAGAAAAACAAGTTGTAAGTATTTTTATTGCAACAAATAACTTTTTAGAAACAATTGAAGTTAAAGATGTAAAACGTTTTGAAAGAGAATTTCATGAATTTGCCGAATTGAAATATCCGGCAATTTACGAAAACATTCGCGTAGCAAAAGAAATGAAAGATGACACTTTACAGTTGGTTAAAAAAGCCACTGCAGAGTTTTTAGAAAAATTTAAGAAAAGCTAATACCTATTAATGGCAACCTTACGTGATATAAAATCCAGAATTGTTGGCGTATCTAATACGCAGCAAATTACCAGAGCAATGAAAATGGTTGCTACTGCTAGGTTGCGTCGTGCGCAGGACAATATAATAAATGCCAGACCATATTCTAAAAAGATATCGCAAGTACTTCAGCATTTATTAAGCATCGAAAAGGATTTTAATAATCCTTTATTTAACGAACGCCCTGTTAACAAGGTTGCAGTTGTAATTGTAACATCGGATCGTGGTCTTTGCGGCAGCTTTAATATGAACGTATTAAGAGCAAGCGAAGAAATGATTAAAGGGGAATTGGACAAATTCAATTCCAATAATAATTTGTTATTGTATTGCGTTGGCAAAAAAGGTAACGATTATTTTACAAGAAGAAATTATAATGTTGTTGGTTCCTACCTCGGAATCTTTTCCCATCTAAAATTTGAGTTCGCATCAGGCTTGATGAAAGATTTAATGACTAAGTATTTGAATGGTGAATTAGACAAAGTATTTGTAGTCTATAATGAGTTTAAATCCGTTATTCAGCAAAAGACAGTTACTGAGCAGTTGTTCCCTATAAAACCTTTCGACAGTAAAAGTGAAGAATCCAGTTTTACCGATTATATTTTTGAACCGGATAAAGTAAAAATAATAGAAGCTCTACTTCCTAAATATCTTAACACACAGATGTGGAGAATATTATTGGATTCGTACGCTGCTGAACTTGGCGCAAGAATGACGGCTATGGATATGGCTACAGAGAACGCAAAAGAACTAATTAAATCATTACAGATTACGTTTAACAAGGTACGTCAAGCTTCAATTACCAAAGAAATACTGGAAATTGTTTCAGGTGCGAACGCCCTCAAAGGAAGTTAAAAGTTTGAAATGAATATCCTTTTTGTTATCTTTATTTAGGAACGGTGGATAATGCTCGAAGATTTGACCGAAAAGCTGGAGAGAGCGTTAAAAAAAATTACCGGACAAGGTAAAATTACCGAGTCCAATATCTCCGATACATTACGAGAGATTAGACGTGTTCTTTTAGATGCTGATGTAAATTACAAAGTTGCCAAAGATTTTATTGAACGTGTTAAAGATAAATCTATTGGCACCGAAGTTTTAACTTCTGTTTCACCTGGTCAGCTCATCACAAAAATTATTTATGATGAACTTACCGAGCTGCTTGGAAGTAAAGGTTCGGAATTAACATTTAATGCCAGCGGCATTACTGTAATAATGTTAATTGGACTTCAAGGATGTGGTAAAACAACATTCAGCGCTAAGCTTGCAAAATATTTACAAGATAGAAAAAGAAATGTTCTTTTAGTTGCTGCCGATGTTTACCGCCCCGCAGCTCGAAGTCAGTTAAAAATATTGGGATCCAAAATTGGAGCCTCGGTTTTTTCGATTGATGATAGCATGGATCCGGTAATGATTGCAACCGAATCTTTGAAATACGCTAAAGAGAATGGGCTAAACACTGTTATCATAGACACAGCGGGACGTTTACACGTTGACGATGATATGATGAATGAGGCCGCAGAGATCAAGGCTAAAGTGAATCCTACGGAAACACTTTTTGTTGTTGACTCGATGACCGGACAGGATGCCGTAAACTCTGCTAAAGCATTTCACCAAAAGGTTGAGTTCGACGGAGTTGTAGTTACAAAACTTGATGGCGATTCTCGCGGCGGATGTATCCTCTCAATCCGTGCAGTTGTAGATAAGCCGGTTAAGTTTGCCAGCGTTGGAGAAAAGCTGGATACACTGGAACTCTTTTACCCTGATAGAATGGCTTCGCGTATTCTAGGAAAGGGAGATGTTGTTTCTCTTGTTGAAAAAGCTCAAGCTCAATTTGATGAAAAGGATAGCGAAGAGTTAGAAAAGAAATTCAGAGAAAACAAATTCGATTTTGATGATTTTTTGAAACAGATAAAAATGATCAAGAAGATGGGTTCTCTAAAATCTTTAATGGCAATGATTCCTGGTGTTGGTTCGCAGTTAAAGAACGCAGATGTAGATGATAAGCAGTTGGTAGTAGTTGAATCGATTATTAGTTCGATGACAAAAGCAGAGAGAAAGAATCCGAAGATACTTAACGGAAGCAGAAGAAAAAGAATTGCAAAAGGAAGCGGAAATACAATACAAGAAGTTAACCGTTTAATAAAGCAATTTGAGCAGATGCAGCAGATGATGAAAATGTTAAATAAAAACTCAGGTAAGATGTCTTTACCTAATTTAAAAAACTTTAGAATTAATTAATTCTTTATAGGAGGAAGTACTAAATTGGCAGTTAAGTTAAGATTAAGAAGAATGGGAAAGAAAAGGCAGCCTATTTACAAACTAGTTGCTGCGGATTCACGTTCACCAAGAGATGGAAAATTTATAGAGGATTTAGGTCTTTATAATCCAAAGACAGATCCGGCAACAGTAGAAATAAAAGAAACAAGAACTTTATATTGGTTAAATGTTGGTGCACAACCTACATTAACAGTTAAAAGTCTTCTTTCGCAAAAAGGTATAATCTTAAGAAAAGAGTTAGCTAAAAAAGGCTTAAGTGAAGATCAAGTAACAGCAAAGATGGATGAGTGGCTAAAAGTAAAAGAAGCAAAGCTTGCAGAATCCATCAAGAAAAAAGCTGAAAAGGCAAAATCTAAAAAAGCATCTAAAGCAGATAGTGCTGCCGAAGCAAAGGGTACTGCTTCTGAATAAGCTTATTTTAATAAGCCTTGCACTTATTAATTAAGTACCCTAGTTCATTTAAATATAGGTATTCTCATGAAGGAATTTATCGAATTTATAGCGAAGCACCTTGTAGATAATCCTGCAAATGTTGTCCTTGAAACTGTATCGCCTGACGAAAAGACCGTAGAGTTAACTCTAAAGGTTGGAGCAGACGATGTTGGAAAGGTAATTGGCAAACAGGGAAAGACTGCTCAGGCAATGAGAACCTTGCTTACTGCTATTGCAGCCAAAGAAGGTAAAAGAGCTATTCTCAAAATATTGGATTAATTCCCAAGTATATTGTGAATGATTTTTTTCTGATAGCTGAAATTAGATCTACATTTGGTACTGATGGTTTTTTAATCATAGATTCCTTTTCCGATTTCAAAGATAGATTCTTTGATTTGAAGAAAGTCTTTGTTGAAATTTTTGGTACAAAAAAAGAATTCAGAATTGAGAGTGTTAAGGAAGTTGAAAAAAAACTTCTTTTCAAATTTTCGGGATTTAACAGTTCTGATGATGTAGCTTTGTTAATTGGAAAAAAGATCTTTGTAGAAGATCGGGATTCGATTAAACCAGGAAAAGATACCTATTTTATTCATGACCTTATTGGAAGTGAAGTTTTTAAGTGCAATTGTATTATTGGAAAAGTGGAAGATGTTTTAGTTTTACCTTCTAACGACGTTTACGTTGTTAGGGATACTGATAATAGAACCTTTTCGGTTCCTGCTGTAAAAGATTTTATAAAATCTTTTGATGCGGATAAAAAAATATTGGAATTAGTGAGCGACTGCGACTTGCTTTACGATGATGAGAATTGATGTTATATCGGCCGTTCCGGATTCTCTTGTTAGCCCTCTTAATACAAGTATTTTAAAGAGAGCCCAGAATAAGAAAAAGGTTGAAATTCATGTGCACGATTTAAGAGATTATGCGCATGATAAGCATAAATTAATAGACGATAAACCCTTTGGCGGGGGTCCCGGTATGCTTTTAAAACCGGAGCCGTTCTTTGAATGTATTGAAAAACTAATTGACCAAAGAAAATATGATCATATTATTTTTCTTACTCCCGGAGGTAAGTTATACGATCAGCAGATTGCAAATAAATTTTCGATGGCCAAAAATATTATTGTAATTGCCGGGCATTATAAAGGAATTGATGACAGGGTTAGAGAACGTTTTGCTACCGATGAAATTTCGATTGGACGATATGTTTTAACTGGAGGGGAAATAGCCGCCTGGGTAATTATAGATTCAATTGTTCGTTTGATTCCCGGTGTTCTAAACGACAGCGAAAGCGCATTAAACGATTCTTTGATGGATGGAGATATAATTGAAGCTCCATATTACACAAGGCCTGCAGAGTTTAAAGATTTATGTGTACCGGAAGTTTTGCTTTCGGGGCACGATAAAAAAATAAAAGAGTGGAAAGAAGCTCAAAGTAAAGTTTTAACTGAGAAATGGAAAAAAATAAATAATCTGGAGTAACACAAAATGGATAAGCTTAATTCGTTAACTGAAGATTTAGCACGCACAGATTTTCCTGCATTTAAAGCAGGCGATCACGTAAGAGTGCATGTTAAAGTTATCGAGGGTGAAAAAGAAAGAATTCAGCCTTTTGAAGGAGATGTTATAAACGTTCGCGGTGCTGGTTTAAGCAAGACTTTTACAGTTCGTAAAATTGCAAGCGGAGTAGGAGTAGAAAGAATTTTTCCTCTTCATTCTCCAAAAGTTGCAAAGGTAGAAGTATTGCGCGAAGGTAAAGTTAGAAGAGCAAAATTATTCTACTTACGCGAGCTTAGCGGTAAAGCAGCACGTATCAAAAATAAAAACAGAAGATAGTAAAAGTTATTTACCCAAAAGGGGCTGTCTCAAAAGTAGAGTGATGTTACGCTTTGTTTTGCCAAGTGTGAAAATAGTTAAAGTAATAATTTTCCTCTAGGCTTAAATGTACATACGCCTTTTGAGACAGCCTCTTTTTTTTTGTTTTAAAATTTGGTGACTCATGAATCTATATTTGCCCGATAATTTCTTTTCCAGAATACTTGAAGCGCAATTTCCTAAAAGTATTAATGCGCATTACAGAACCTCCTCGATGATTTCGAAGGAGTTGGAAAGGAATACTTCATCAATTGCATTAATTCCCTCGCTGGATTTGCTAAAGAATAGAACCTTGTTTGTATCCTCAAAACTAGCCATTTCGTTCGACGATATTTTATCTCACTCATATTTTTATCCCGTTGAAGGAAAAAGAAAACTTGATAGAATTCTTTTGCACGGAGATGTATCGCTGAACGAGCTTGTTCTTTCGAAGCTTATAATTAGCGAAAGATATTCCGAGCAGATAGAAATTGTTTTGGACACCAAACCGGAAATGGTTAGTAAAGAATCCTATATTTTATGCGGAAAGAAAAATTTTGAGACTTCAATTTTTGAAAAGGGAATTAGCCTTGCAGATGTAATTTCGGATATGCTGGACCTTCCATATGTTAATTATGTTTTTGCCTCACCGGATAAAGAAGCATTGGGTACTTTTCAAGATAGTTTTGAAAATTTAGATAGTAAAGTTGAAGAAGCAATAGAATGCATTGCTGTTAAACTTAATTATAATGTACAAGCCTCACAATTCATCTCCTCTAATATTGGCTCACTTTATTTTGAAATCACAGATAACGAGCAGGATGGATTGAACGAATTAATAAAGCTTGTTTTTTATCATGGCATTGTTGAAGATATGTTTGAAGTAAAATACTTGTAGCATTTTAAATAGCATTCCTTTCAACAAGATTCCTATCAATAACTAAATATCTACCTATTCTTATACCTCTGCTTACCATATTTTTAGTTAAAGTACGCTCAATTAGTACCCAAGTATGCAGCAAATATTAGTTCTAAATTCTCAATAAAAAAACCACTGATTTTGGTATTTGATTTTGACAAGTCCTTTTATATAATAGGTTAGTTTATAATTCAAACAACATGATAATGGGGTTATTATGTACAATTGGTTTGAGATTTATGGCTACTGGATTAGGAGGATTTTTTATTGTCTATTTATATGTGCTGCGTTAAATAGCGGCTTTATTTATAGCCAAAACTTACTGCCGGGCAAGATAAGCGGATATGTAAAAGATGCCAACACAAATAGACCTATTGAGTTTGTAACAGTTTATTTAGCAAACACAAGCTTAGGCTGTAATACAAATTCTGAAGGGTACTTTGAAATAGCAAATATTCCCAGCGGTACTTTTACAATAATCTGTACAATTGTAGGGCATTCAAAAAGAAGCAAGCAGGTAACTGTTTCGGAAGGGACATTACTAGAATTAAATTTTCTACTAAAACCAAGTGAAGTAAACTTAAAAGAAATAACCGTAATTGCCCGGGACGATTTGGAATGGCAAAGAAACCTAAGGAAATTTACACGCGAATTTTTAGGTGAGGGAGAAAACTTTAGCGATTGCGAGATTCTAAATCCAGAAGTAATAGAACTAAAATTAAATAAGGAGAGATATGAAATTGAAGGAAGTGCCGATGAGGAACTGAATGTAATAAACAGAGCTTTAGGATATTCATTAAAAATATATTTAAAGGAATTTGTTTGGTCACGAATGTATGAATATGGACACTTTTTAATCTATCCTTATTTTACAGAATTAAAACCTAGGGATGAAGAGGAAAGAAAGGAATGGGAAGAAAACAGGGAAAAAGCTTACAATGGATCTTTACGGCATTTTTTGAAAGCATGCGCAGATAACAGAGTTTATGAAGAGGGATTTAGAGTTTCTGAAGCAGAAGGACCCAATTCGAACAACTTTATAGATGGATCAAGACTGTTAAAACAAGAGAAAAAAGAGGTAGATTTATTTTTAGGGGATTATGTAGAAAGAACAGCTAACGATGAATTTATTTTGAAGAACTATTTTTTCCTGCAAATTACATATATAAATGAAGATGAAGATATTAGATACGGTTCTTATAGAAAAAGAATTTCGAAATATGATTATGTCTATGGTCACCAAAATTCATGGATAAGATTTCCAAGCCAATCAATTCGTTTTACAAAAGAGGGATTGATAAAATACAATGAGGGAGAGAACCCCTATTCGATGACCGGATATTTAGCATGGCAGCGGGTTTCGGATTTATTACCTTTTGATTATGTGCCGCCAAAAAACAAGGTAGACTAAAGAAATTATTTTTATTCCCGAATAAACTTATTGGGATTTGGAATTATTTCATGTGAAGAAAAAAGAGAGACGCATCATCGATGCGCCTTGACGTTAAAATTTTTTTTGTTTACGCAGTTTAGAGCAGTTCCATTATTGCAGATACCCTTTCCTTTTGTAGATTTAATCAAAGCAGTTTTAGCTATAATGTCTTATTCGCTGATATTGTTTAGAATTGCCCATTTCGCATCTATCTATTAATAGTACTTAGCAATCGCAAGCTTTAGTTATTAAAAATTTCTATGTTTGATTGTATTGAAAAGGGGATTATTTTAACATGCCTTTAAGAATAATAATGTTTATGCTACTTTTGAATATCAAAAGGAAAATAGGTGGATATTAAAAAAGATTTAGGGGAAGAATTAGAATCGCTAATTAGAATAAAGAAAACAAAAAGCGTATTGATAATGTTTTCGATTTATTTTTTTTGGATGGTACTGGATACGGTATTTTGGGTATCGGCATATCCAACTCAGTACGTTCAATTTATCGGGTCAAATGTTGTAAGGCTTTTTCTTGGTTTTATGATCTGCTATTTGCTTTTTCTTATTCAGATAAAACTTATAAAAAGATACAGCGAAAAAGCATTTCAACTTGTTATATATATAATTATTGCAGCATTGGTATTATCTATTATAGATTCTACATTAGCTTTAATTGATATGAACATCTGGGCGGCGACGGCGGAATGGAAGTTTGGTATTAAAGTAATTCTTATGCAGGCAATATACAGCTTTGTAACTCTCATTGGTACCACTGGAGTTTTCTATGTAATTTATTACCGTACAATAATAATTAAACAGAATCTTCAGATAGCGGAAGCAAATGCTCTTGCAAAGGATGCGCAACTGCTGATGCTGAGGTATCAAATTAATCCTCATTTTCTTTTCAATTCACTAAATGCAGTTCAATCCATGATTGAAAAAGATAAGGGAAGAGCAAAAGAAATGCTAGGAGATCTATCTGACTTTTTTAGATATACCCTTTCCAAAAATGACCGGATGATGGTAACAATTAAAGAAGAGAAGGATGCAATAGAACGATATTTAGCAATACAAAAAGATCGGTTTGGCAAAAGGCTTGAAACAAAAGTAGAAATAGATTCAAATACATTGGATATAAAAATTCCTTTTTTTCTTATTCATCCATTGGTAGAAAACGCAATTAAATATGGTTTTACATCAAATTCAGAAGTGTTGCAGCTTACAATTAAAACAACGCTGAAAGAGAAAAAACTTACTATAGTAATTTGCAATAACGGAATACTTGAAAGCAATAATAAATACGAAGTGAATTGCAACGGCAGCACTAAAACCGGTTTAGAAAATATTAGAAAAAGATTGGCGCTTTTTTATCCAGATAAGCATGAATTCAGTTTGACTGAAAAAGAGGGGTTTGTTTACTCGACAATAATTATAAAAAATATAGAGTCAAATGAAAGCGCTGATAATAGAAGATGAACCGTTAGCTGTAGATAATTTGATTTTTTATCTAAAGGATTATCCAATTGAAATAATGGGTTCGGCATATAGAATTAGCGATGCTATAAAACTTATAAAAAAGCATAAACCTGATGTGGTTTTTCTAGACATTAATTTATCCGGAGAAAATGGATTTGATTTACTGGATAAAATTGATAACAACTTCAAAACAATTTTTGTTACAGCATATGATGAATATGCAATTAGAGCATTTGAGGTTAACGCACTGGATTATATATTAAAGCCGTTAAAGAAAGATAGAATTGCTAAGGCTATGGATAAGTTATTTTCCAATAATCATAAATCTCATAAAACATCATCTTATGAAATAACAGATTCTGTATTTCTATCAAACGTAAACAGAGCATCCTTTATTAAATTAAATGATATCTGCTATATTGAATCGGAAAGTTGTTATTCTAAAATTGTTACTGCTAAAGAAGGTACAAAGACAATGACACAAACATTAAAGCGTTGGGAAGAACAACTTCCAAACGAACATTTTGTTCGTGTTCATAGGTCTTATATTGTAAATCGTAATCGCATAAAAGAAATAAAGAAAAGAAACAACAATACGTTTGAGATTTCTTTTAATGATATTAACGATTTAGTTGAGATAAGCAGAAGATATGCTTTCGAACTAAAGTCGAGAATTTTGAAATAAATCCTACCATTCGCTTAAAGATAATACCGCTTGCTTAAACAAAGTAATTAATAACAAATCATCTCTCTAACTTTACATGCAATATTAGAAGGTGAATTGTAATGAAATTAAAAATAGTTTCGTCTATTATCTGGGCTTTATTTTGCATTCTTATTAATGCACAAGTGGAAAATAAACTTCCAATATTGAAGGGGGATTATTTAGGACTAACACTTCCAGGAGCTACACCAGTTATTTTTGCTCGCGGAATTGTTTCAACCGATGATAAAGAGCATAGTGCACCATATTTTTCTTTAGATGGAAACGAAGTTTTCTGGTGGACAATTAAGCAGGTTAGTGAAGAAAAGTGGCTTCAGTTTTCCAGAACTATGCATCGCGCTGGAAATATTTGGACTGCTCCTGAATTACTAGCTGATGATAATATGCCGTTTTTATCTCCGGATGGCAAGAGGCTCTATTATGGAAGTAGGGAAGAAGGAGAAGATCTTTATTATAGAGAAAAACATGGAAGCAATTGGAGTGAGGCAAAATTTGCCGGACTTGTAAAACGTTTTCCTGAGTTAAGGTTTGCATACTATCCTTCCGTTGCATTTAACGGCACAATTTATTTTATGGGATATCTTGAAGGGCAGTTTGCCAATTTAGGAATCTATAGATCGGAATTTAAAAATGGAGAGTACTCAAAACCGGAATTGCTGCCTGAATGTATTAATGCAGTTGGAGGTATGCGCAACTGGACCCCATTTATTGCTCCCGATGAGAGCTACCTTTTATTCTGTTCTACTCGCGGACTTCCTAAATCTGATCAGGGGGATTTGTTCATTAGCTTTCACAAAGCAGATGGGAATTGGACAGACCCGGTTAGTCTTGGAGAACCAATAAATTCAAAAGAAATGGAACGGTTTCCGGCAGTATCTCCCGATGGTAAATATTTGTTCTTTACGCGTGACACAAATTTGCCCGGTTACGTTTACGATGAAGATGTTTACTGGGTAAGCGCGGGCATTATAGATAAACTGAAAGGAAAGGCAATCCAGGAAGGACAGCTTAAAGAGCAAACTGATAGGCGAGTTAAATAAATTTTTAACATCAGATACAATTAATTGCATTAGCGCAAACAAGGATACTTTTATGAAATCAAAAATTTTACTTGTACTAATCTCTTTTCTAATTCATAGCGGCTGCAGTAATTCAAAAACCATAAATGGATTCTGGTTGGGAAAGATGACTATGAATGGAAAGAGTGTTGATATGAGTATAGATTTTAACGATGGAAAGAATTTACTCTACAGCAAAGATTTAATGATGATGAAGCTGCCTTTAACTAATATGGTAATTACGAATGATGAAATTAGCTTTTCCTATACAGCCTTTGATGCTGATATTTTATTCAAAGGGAAAATAAATGGAAAAGAAATTAATGGAAGCGGTGAAATTGCCGGAATGCCGGAGAATATGAAGATTGGTTTTAATTTGGAAAGAATGTATGATAGTGTTCCTAAAGAAAGTTATACGGTAGAGGATCTTACTATAGAAAGGGGCCAAGTGAAACTTAGTGCAGAGATTTACAAACCAGCAACTAAAAATCTGCATCCCGCATTGGTAATAGTAAGCGGTTCGGAGATGGATAGCCCTAAAAACATATATTCTTTTTACGCGGATTATTTTGCAAAACTTGGCTTCGAGGTTTTAATATTCGATAAAAGGGGAAGCGGTAAATCAACTGGAAACTCTTCAACCGCTACTTACGAAAATTTAGCCGATGATGTAGTAGCTTGTTTAAATGTTTTGAGAGATAGAAACACAATTGATAAAAACAAAATAGGTTTATGGGGCGTAAGTCAAGGGGGAATGCTCTCTCCTTATATTTTATCAAAAACAAAAATACTCTCATTTATTATTAGTGTAGCTGCAGAAGTAAACGGACCAGCCGATGCTTCGGCGTATGCAGACAGCATTAGATTACTAAACCGGGGCTATTCCTTTGAAGAAGCTTCAATAGCTTCGCAAAGCCATAGAATTGTAAAAGAGAAGATAGTTAATGGTAGCAGTAATAAAGAAGTTGAATCCTTCATTCGGCAAAATGCATGGAAGCATAGCTTTATGAATGAGACGGGATTGTGGGGAAATATTAATATAACCGATGAAGCATTTAAGGGATTTTACTGGCAAGGAAGGAAATACAATTTCTATTCTTACTGGGAAAATGTAGATATAAAAACATTAGTAATATATGGCGAGGATGATGATTTGGTAGATCCCATTAAGAATGTTACACTTATCAAAGGGCTTAACAACAAAATGATTACTACCAAAACATTTTTGCAAGCTAACCATGTAATTAGAAAAGCATTTAATCCACGAAAGTATCCAAACTTTGATTGGCCGAGAAGAGTTGATGAATATTTCAACTTTATGAATGAATGGCTGAAGAAAGAAAATATCCTGTAATTAATTTCATATGTAGCTGTACTCTTGAAAAATTCTAATTAAGAAAAAGATAAATAGACAGATCTCAAGAAAACTTGAACACATGTAAGGAGGTTGCATTATGAAGTTATTTTTACGAGCCACAATTAATTGGTTAAATTCAGAAACATTACTCAAATTCTTTTTAGTTATTTGCATAGTCTTTTTATTTGGTAAAAGCAGTATATCAACAGCACATGAATTAAATGGTACAAAAAGTAAAAGCACTATGTCGGATGTACTCTTCGGCAATCCTCCAGATGCAAATCCAATAATTTTTGGTAATGGAATTGTAACAATGAAAGATAGAAGCGAATATGGAGTAGCCGTATCTGCAGATTATTCGGAAATATTTTATACTGCAAGCGGAGTTGGATTAATGATTATGAACAAGCAGCAGGATGGAGCTTGGAGCGTACCAAAGGTTGCAAATCTTTTAAAAAGCAATAAGGAAGAGTTCGAGGCTTTCTATTCTTATGATGGAAGCAAAGTATTCTTTTCATATATGATAGCTGAATATGATTCCAGAATAGCTTATGTAGAAAAAACATCATCGGGATATTCCACAGCGATAATATTGGAGTCTCCAGTTAATAGTCAATGTGTTTTTTGGAGTACATTAACTAAAGACAACACAATGTATTTTACAAACTTCACACAGCAGAAAATTTATAAATCAAAATTTGTTGATGGGAAGTATAAAGAAATTACAGACATTGGTTTACTTAAAGGTTCTTTTCATCCATTTATTTCTCCAAATGAAGATTTTATCCTTTTTGATCTAAATGGAGATATTAATATTTCATTTAAGCAAACAGATGGAAGATGGGGCTCTGCAATTAAATTAAATAATCAAATCAATTCAAGTTATTGGGAAAGCTGTGCTAGTTTATCTGCGGACGGAAAATATATTTTCTTTACCAGGTATAATGATGTAAGTGATAAAGGGGATATTTATTGGGCAAAGATAGATGATGTAATTAAATCCTTAAGACCAGTTGGTGTAAAAGAGAATGTTACTGAAAGACCCATTGGATATAGTCTTAACCAAAATTACCCAAATCCTTTTAATCCTAGTACAACCATAAAATTCAATCTTCCAAAATCATCACATGTTTTATTAAAGGTTTTTGACTCTTTAGGTAAAGAAGTTGTGTCGCTTGTGAATCAATATATGAGTGCGGGTAGTTATACAGCAGAATGGAATGCAGAAGGATTAACAAGTGGAGTATATTACAATATAATAAAGGCTGGAGAGTATGAAGAATGCAGAAAACTAATTTTACTGAAATAAGTTAAATTCTTCTAATGGATAAATAAAAAGAGACGCATCATCGATGCGCCTCTTTGTAAGCATTATTTTTTGTTTACACAATTAAGAACCGTTCCGTTATTCTTGTATTCAAGAATAACTCTAATTGTCTCTTCTGCAACAGCATCCTGGGCTTGTTCTGTTGACGCGCCAATATGATGGGTAACATAAATTCCATCAATATTGCGGAATTTAGATTCAACAGCGCCATCTTTTCCTTCTGGCTCACCTTTGAAAACATCAAGTCCCGCGCAGATACCCTTTTCTTTTGTAGCTTTAATTAAAGCATCTTCATCAATAACATCCGCACGGCTGGTGTTAATTAGGATTGATCCTTTTTTCATTAAGCCAAACATTTTTTCGCTGAACATTCCTTTTGTTTGAGGATTGGAAGGAACATGAAGAGAAATTACATCCGACATAGCAACTAATTTTTCCACATCATCAATGTATTCAACGCCAATGCCTTCTTGTTTGAATACATCAAAGCCAACTACTTTCATTCCAAAAGCTTGAGCGCGTTTGGCAATTTCTTTTCCAATATTACCAACGCCAATAATTCCTAAAGTTTTTCCATAAAGGCCTTCTGCTTTCGAAAATTTTGCTTTGTTCCAAACTCCGTTATTAAAATCTTTTACGTTGTCTGCAATTTTTCTATCGAGAGCAATAATTAAACCCATAGCCAGTTCTGCTACGGCAATAGAATTTTTACCAGGAGTATTTGCAACAGCTACCCCTTTTTCGGTTGCTGCTTTTACATCAATGTTATTGTAGCCCGAGCCTGCACGAATAACAATTTTTAAACCCGAGCCTGCATTAATTGCTGCGGCGTTAACATTGGTGGAACGAACAACAATAAAGTTACAATCCTTAACAGCACCGGCAATATCATTCTCACCAAGCTTTGCTTCGTAAACTACTTCAATACCATTATCCTTTAAAGTTTGGATATGGTTTTCGGGAAATTTGTCTGCAATAAGTACTTTCATTTTTACACCTCATTTATTTCATTAGTGGGATTTTCACACCGAACTTTTTAGCATTATCAATTGCTCTATCGTAACCGGCATCTGCATGGCGCATAATTCCCATACCGGGATCGTAAGTTAAAACACGTTCCAATCTTTCTTCTGCTTCGATAGTTCCATCTGCAACTACAACCATACCGGAGTGTATAGATTTACCAATTCCAACTCCTCCACCATGATGAATAGAAACCCAACTGGCGCCACCAATTGAATGAAGCATAGCATTCAATATTGGCCAATCTGCAATTGCGTCGCTTCCATCTTTCATTCCTTCTGTTTCTCTGTTAGGAGAAGCAACCGAGCCGCAATCGAGATGATCTCTTCCAATAACAATTGGCGCGCTTACTTTTCCATCTGCAACCAATTTGTTAAATATCTTACCCATCTTAGCGCGGTCTCCGTATCCAAGCCAGCAAATTCGCGCCGGCAATCCCTGAAAATGAATTTTCTTTTGAGCCAGTTCAATCCATCTTTTTAAAGCAAGATCTTCAGGGAATGTTTCCAACACTGCTTTATCTGTTTCATAAATATCGTTAGGATCTCCGCTTAAAGCAGCCCATCTAAAAGGACCTTTACCATCGCAGAAGAGGGGACGAATATATTCCGGAACAAAACCTGGAATATCGAAAGCGTTTTCAACTCCGTTTTCTTTTGCTTCTCCGCGTATGTTATTTCCATAATCGAAAGCAACTGCGCCGCGAGCCTGGAATTGGAGCATTGCTTTTAAGTGAGCCACAATAGTTGTTTTAGATAGTGCAATATATTTATTTGGGTCGGCCTTGCGAAGTGAGAGCGCTTCTTCAAAGCTCATTCCCATTGGAACATATCCGTATAGAGTATCGTGAGCAGAGGTCTGATCTGTGATGATATCCGGAATTACATTTCTTTCTAAAATTTGAGGAAGAATTTCGCCAGCATTTCCAATTAACCCAACAGACAATGCCTCCTTGTTTTGTTTTGCTTCAAGAACAAGTTTAAGAGCCTCGTCAAGATTATCTGTCATCATATCTATGTAGCCGGTATCAATTCTTTTTTGAATTCTTGAACGGTCAACATCAATTCCTAGGAATGCAGCGCCATTCATAGTTGCGGCTAAAGGCTGAGCGCCACCCATTCCTCCCAAACCTGCAGTAAGTAAAAATCTGCCGGCTAAAGTTCCGTTAAAATATTGGCGTGCACATTCTGCAAATGTTTCGAATGTTCCCTGAACAATTCCCTGCGAGCCAATGTAAATCCAGCTGCCGGCAGTCATTTGGCCATACATTGTTAAACCAAGTGCATCTAGCCTTCTAAATTCGTCCCAAGTAGCCCAATCTGGAACAAGCATGGAATTGGAAAGAATAACGCGAGGAGCGTTTGTGTGAGTTTTAAAAATTCCAACCGGTTTACCCGATTGAATTAAAAGGGTTTCGTCGTTTTCTAAATTTTTAAGGGATGAAATAATTGCATCATATGCTTCCCAATTGCGGGCAGCTTTTCCGTAACCGCCGTAAACAATTAAGTCTTCCGGTCTTTCGGCAACATCGGGGTCTAGATTATTCATAAGCATACGCATAGCAGCTTCTTGAATCCATCCTTTGCAATTTAGTTCTTTGCCGTGAGGCGCTTTAATAATTCTTTTCATGTTAGTCGCTAAAATGTGTTGATAAAATATTTTTGTATTGTTTATATGCAGATTTGTAAATCCATCTTCTAATAAAAAAACCTTTGTTCATTTCCTTTTTCATGTTTTCGGTATTCTCTTTTAAACGGAAAACAAGTTTTGTCTTTTCTTCTTTTGTAAGTTTAATTTCCCCGTCAACGCTAAGTTTTTCTTTAATAGTAGTAAATGAGCGAACATCCTGATAGAATTTATCATCCGTCGACATTTGTTTTAAAATTGATTTTGAAAAATTCTGCAATAATTTTCTTTCGTTTTTATCGAAGGTGTAGCTGTAATTTTTGAATAATGGTTTAGCCATATAATAAGTATCTCCGTTATAGAATTATGCTTGTAATGATAATAATTGTTCCCGCATCTTTTGGTAGCCTGGCTTAATTACATTGTAAATATAATGCAGTCTTTCTTTATAAGGTGCAAAAGAAGATTTCATTGCGTTGATGTTTAATTTTTCCACATCATCTAAATTTAGTCCGAATAAATTATTAGCAGTAAGATATTCTTTAGTTAAGGTAGTGTCGCTCATTAAGCGGTCGTCTGTATTTAAGAAAACGCGAAATTTTTGTTTGTACAATTTAATAAATGGATGATTTTCAATTGTATCTACAGCACCTGTATGAACATTGCTTAAAAGACAAATTTCCAATGGAAGCCGAGTGTCTAAAATATATTGGGCTAGCTCTCCAAGCTTTACAATGTTTCCATTATTATCAAAAATAATATCTTCAATTAATCTTGTTGCGTGTCCAATACGATGAGCGCCGCACAATTGAATTGCCTGCCAAATAGATTCTTTTCCAAAAGCTTCACCGGCATGGATTGTAATGTTGAAGTTTTTTTGTTTAATAAAATGAAAAGCGTCCAAGTGTTTCTTTGGCGGGTATCCACCCTCTTCGCCAGCAAGATCGAAACCAACAACTCCTTTGTCTCTAAAACTAACGGCAAGTTCGGCCATCTCTAAAGTGTTTTTCATATTGCGCATACCGCAAATAATTAAGCCGTAACCAACACCAAAATCTTTTTTACCTTTTTCCAATCCCTCTAAAACTGCATTAACAATATCTTCGTAATACAATCCTTTGCTGGTATGAAACACAGGTGCAAACCGTGTTTCTACATAACAAACACCGTCATTAAACATATCTTCCATCATTTCGTAGGAAACACGAACAAGAGCTTCTTTGGTTTGCATTACTGCAATTGTATGTTCAAATCCCTGCAGGTATTCTATTAAGTTCCCCTTATTTGCACCACGATGAAACCACTGCCCCAATTCACCGGCATCTGTGGTTGGCAGTTTGGAATATTTAATATCTTTAGATAAATCTATGATTGTTTGAGATCTTAGCCCGCCGTCTAAATGATCGTGAATTTGTACTTTTGGAACGCCGCGAATGATTTCTTCTGTTTTCATATTTTCTTTTTGCATCAAAAATATTCTTTTGTGTTTCTAAAAGCAATTTACTCTTTTATGCACTTGAATTATTTTGATGCCAAAATGAGTGACAAATTGAAAAAAATTGCATTAGGAAGTGAATTCCTAATTGTTATTGAAATTTAAGCCGTAAGGTCTTTTGTAGTAAATAAAATGACCTTGCCAAACCTGGACAAATTGGTTATTTTTACCCACCTAAAAAAAAAGAAACATTATAATACATATAGGAGAATCAATGAAAAAGGGACTCATTTATTTGAGCTTAGTTGGGATGGTTTTTGGATTTATGGCCTTCTCTTGCGCATCTGCAGAACTTACAGGAGCTAAACTTTATATTCAGCAGAAACAAATGGCAAAAGCCAAAGAAGCATTATTGAAAGAAGTTCAAAAGAATCCTGCAAGTGACGAGGGATGGTATATACTTGGAACACTTTACGGAGAAGAAAACGACATTACAAAGATGTTAGATGCATTTGATAATTCGGTAAAAGCCAGCAAAAAATTTGAGCCACAGATAAAAGAAGCTGAATTGTACTATTGGGCAACAAGTTTTAACAAAGGCGTAAGCTACTTTAATAGCGCAATTAAATCTTCAACAGCAGATTCAACTCAAAAATATTTTGGAAAAGCTGAAGAGATGTTCCGATTTGCCTCTTTATGCCAGCCAGATTCAGTTCTAAATTATACTAATTTGGCAATGGTTCATATTAATATGAATAAAACAGATGAAGCCATTAAGCCATTGGAAACAGCGGTTAAAATTGGCAAAGCATCGGAAGCATTTTATCTATTAGGACAAATTTATATGGATAAAGCATCTGCAGCTAAAACAGCCGGAGATGAAGCAAAGAGTAAAGAATATTTAGATAAGGCAATTGCGGTATTAGAAGGGGGTCAAGCTAAGTATCCTGAAGATGGAGAAATTTTATCCCGCTATTCAAACGCATTAATTCTTAGCGGAAACAAAGAAAAAGCAATTAGTACATTCAAAACCGGTATTGCAAGAGAACCAAACAATAAATTCTACAGATATAATTATGGTGTAGTTCTTTTGGAATCGAATAATTATGCTGAAGCAGAAGAGCAATTTTTGAAATGTATTTCGATTGATCCAAATTACACAAACGCTATTTACAATATTGGCGTTACATATGTAAAATGGGGAACCTCGTTTAGAGAAGAAGCCGAAAAGAAGAGTGAAACAGTAGATGAAGCAAAGGTAAAAGAAAAATATAATTTAGCTTTACCTCATATTAAAAAATATCTTGATATTAATCCTAAAGAACCTGCTTTATGGGAATTATTAGGAAAAATTTATGCTAACTTGGGAATGAAAACCGAGTCTGATGATGCATTCAAAAAAGCTGATGAAAATAGATAATAACGAAATAAAATGAGTTAATAACCCACAATTTGGTTTAACAAGTTGTGGGTTTTTTATTAAAGGAATTGTTGGTAAAAAGAGAGGAAAAAATGAGCCAGAACAATAATCAAAATCAGCAGCAAATAAATATAGAACTAGGTGAGAAGGAAGCAGAAGGAATTTATTCGAACTTAGCAATTATTACACATTCACCGGCGGAATTTGTAATTGATTTTACAAGAGTAGTTCCCGGAGTACCAAAAGCAAGAGTATTATCTAGAATTATTACAACTCCTCAGCATGCTAAAATGTTAATGAGAGCATTGAAAGACAACATTGATAAATTTGAAAGCCGTTTTGGAGAAATTAAAATAGATAACCAGCCCTCACCTCAGTTTGGCTTTATCAATTCCGATGGAAGCGAACAAGTAAACTAGAAGTTTATAATATATTGGTTGATTAAGAGGTTGTTCTTATTGAACAGCCTCTTTTTTTTATTTTGATAAAAATCTCAAAGCTTAAAATCATTTCTTGAGTTATACATAATTAATTTTTACCTTGAATTAAACATTTTACTTTTTTAGAACACTATTTCCATATTCAATGGAGTGCATATGAAAAAAGTACACTTACTATTAATGCTTCTTCTTTTTTTGCCCTTTTCATTAATTAATTCTCAAACAGAATCTATAAAGTTAACCTTGCTGGCGGATATTAGTTCGTTGGATTTGGGTTCTCTTTTTATTGCAAAGAATTTAAAAGGGCAGCCAAGAATTTTCCAGTTAGTTATAGAACCCTTTGGCAAAGATGTTTTTGTAACGGGACAAGTAGACTGGGCTCAAAATGTAAGTAGTTCTCCCAGTAAAGTATTCAGCTTCAAAACATATCCTTTTAAAGCGCGCACTTTTTTTAATGACGAATTGGATAATACAGACATTTCTATTGAACCTGTTACAGATAAGAATCAAGCTCTTATTGATGAGTTAATGAAAAGAGGCAAGCTTACAGGTGTAGTAAAGTTTAGATTCAATCTCTTTGATACAAATAATAAATTTTTAGCGCAAGATTCAGATGAAATTACTTTTTTGAATCCATCGGCACCAAGAATTTTGTTAAATCAGGATCAGGTATTTCCAATTGGCAACGCTATTATTAACTGGGATGAAGATCCATCAGCAAAGGATTATATAATTCTTGCAAACGATAGGACAAGTGAAAGTCAAAGCGATGAGGCTGTTTTAAATTCGGGTAATCCGTTGATAAATAACGTTAGTGTTGGTGCAGTTACAAACGTTAATCTGAGCGAATTGCAAAAGAGAAGAGAGTTTATACCGGGAGATGTTATAGTTGTTCAGGTTAAAAAATTGGTTTACGATTCCGGCTTTCCAAAATACTTGGCAAGTTTACCGGTACGCTTTTCAATTGAACAACCTTCGGTATCTTCTACTGTGACCTTGGTTCCGGATGCGGATTTGGTAAGGCTTTCTACTTTACTGGCTGGTAAGGTCGATCAGACCATCTTAGAAAAATTATCAAGCGGAGAAATTCAGCCAAGTCAAATTACAATTTTAGATAAAGATGGAAATACAATTTCGTTTAGCGATTTTGTTCGAGTGCTGGGCATATTAGAATTGAATCCGGCTTCTATAACATCAACAATTTATACACCTAAACAGTAAGGTGACCCATGAAAAAAATTCTACTATTATTATTCATCGCTTCATTTGCAATGCAAATTAGCGCCCAAACGGCTAACTCGCCAGTTGCAATAGTAAAAAAAATAGTAAAAGATGTTACATACAAAAAGCCAAATGAAAGTGATTGGGAAGCAGCAAAAACGGGAATGCCACTTTACGATGGGGGAGATGTTAAAACAGCTTCTAAATCTTTAGCGCTGGTATTATTCAAAGATGATTCGGGTTTATTAAGAGTTAAAGAAAACAGTGTACTCCACATATATGGAGTTCAAGAAGGAAAACAACTAAGTAAAAATACAGTTGTAGATAAAGGTTCAATTGGATTTGATAAGAAAAAACAGATAGAAGGGGAATTCAAATTTACTACACCAACAGCAGTGGCTTCTATACGAGGTTCTATTGGTGTTTTGGAAGTTGATGCTGACAGTACAACAACACTTATCATGGAAACAGGAAACGCGCTTTTCTCCTCTTTATTAGGAAACAGGGAATCGAGAGAAGTTAACGGCGGTTTTACCGGGCGTGTAGATAAAGACGGTAATTTAACTTTTAATCCATCAACAACGGAAGATACTTTGCTGCTTCAAAATTCAAAAAGAACTCAGGTAAAAAAGATAAAAATAAGAACCAATTTTGGCGATATTGAAATTGAGTACTTAGAAGAGGAAAAAAATTAATTCTTTCTTTTGAACTGTTATGAGGAATAAATGAAAAATAATAGAGTAAAAATTTATTCGGCCTTTATATTAATAATGATATTGAGTTCAACATTATTTGCACAGGCAAGCAATTATATTTCAAATGTTAGAATTGGTGATGCTAAGGAAAAGACAGCAATTAAAATAATGGCCGATTTAACAAATTATGAAAACATAAGCTCTTTAACGCTAGCTTATAGACCATTCGGATCGACAGAATTTATAAGAATGGACATGATTATAAATGGTAATACCGCAAACGCAACAATTAACGAAGAATATGTTTTGCCCCCCTCTTTAGAGTATTACATTTTTATTTCTCTAAAAACAGGAGAGCCTCAAACTTATCCTATGGGAATTGAACAAGGTGTTACTCCACTTCAAATTACAATTCAAGGTGTTAGTCAAAAGGATAAAGAGATTATAGTGCTTAGTCCTCAAGCTGGAGAAATATTTTCGGAAGAAGATGCTCTAATTTCAATCTCCTTTTTTAATGCACCTGACAATGTAGATATAAGTAGAACAAAACTATTTATAAATGATGAAGATATAACAAGCAAAGCATTATTTGCCGGAGATATGGTAATTGTAGGAAGCGAAAACATTCCAATAGGATTTGCCTCTTCAAAAGTTTTGCGAATAGATATTTTTGATAAAGAGGGAAATTCATACCATTCTGTACAAAGAAGCTTTCAGGTAGTTACCGCCGCAGTAGCTAAAATGATAGAGAGCCAATGGAAAACCAGCGGATCTATACGTGGAGAGGCGAGGAATGAAAGTTTTGAAAGCCAATCCACTTTCTATAAAAATTTAACTGCCTATGCCAGTTTAAGCGATGGATATTGGAGCGCCGATGGTAATGTTTATGTTACTTCGGAAGAAAGAGCAACCCAGCAGCCCTTCAACCGATTCAGTCTAAATTTGCAGGGAGGAGATTGGTTAAAGCTAAAAGCAGGAGATTCATATCCGCGCTTTCCAAATTTAATTTTGGATGGTAAGCGTGTTAGAGGATTTAGCGGAGAAATAAATTTAGGATTCATAAATGTAAATGCGGCTTATGGTGAAACAGAAAGATCTATTGAAGGAACTTTATTAAAAAGAATAAAAGCGCAGGATGTTTACTTGGATCCGAATGTAATTCCAATTAACCAAAGCAAATATGGAGATCCTTATGGCTTAGTTCAATTTGGAACTTTCAATAGAAATTTGCTTGCCGTAAGACCATCATTTGGAAGCGGCGAAAGTTTTCAATTTGGTTTATCATACCTTCATTCCAAGGATGATACAAAATCCATTGACTTTGGAATTAGGCCGCAAGAAAATATTGTTGTTGGAACCGATTTAATGTTTGGCTTCGATAATCAGAATATTCTTTTTACATCCCAGGCCGCAGTAAGTGTTATAAATAAAGATATTGCAACAGGATCATTAACAGATGCTCAAATAGACGAGGTGTTTGGTCCCAAAAGTAATTTCGATTATGATGTAGAACAGATTAAAAAATTCCGAGACATAATTGGAAACTTTATCACGTTCAATCAATACTTAGGACCACTAAATCCGCAGGAATTTGCCTCTCTTGCTGCAGAAGCGGCATTATCTTTAAACTATCTTAACAATAGTATAAAGGCTTCTTATATATACCGTGGTAACGACTACCAATCCTTTGGACAATCTTTTATTAGAACAGACGTTAAAGGAATAAATATAGTAGACCGTATAAGAATGTTTGATAACAAAGTTTTTATATCTGTTGGATACGAAAAACTTGAGGACAACTTGCAAAAAACAAAAATTGCCACAACTTCATATCAAACAATTAATGCCAGCGTTTCTGTGTTCCCACGCGCAGATTTTCCAAATATAACGGTTGGATTTAACCGTTTTTTTAATAACAACGGATTGCTAAAAACTAACGCTGCAAATGGAATGTATGCAATAGATGATATTACAAATAGAGTATCTGTTCAGATGAGTTACGATTTAACGCTTTACGTTAGGCACAGCACATCATTAACATTTTCAACATCCAACCGTGAAGATAACGGATTTTCGAACAGCGATGCTTCTTTTAATGCGGCCTCGTTTAATATTAACAGCTATTGGGCAAAAGATCTTTCTTCAGTTTTTGGATTCGCTTTCAGTTCAAGCAAAATTATGGCTAGCGAATTCAAATATCTTTCTTTGAATATTGGGGGCAGGTATTACATGCTGGATAATAAATTGCTTCTTAGCGCAATGATTAGCCCTAGCTTTGGAGATTACGAAAGATTATCTGTGGATGTATCTGCGGACTACAACGTGCTTGCAAACTTGAACTTGATGCTGCAGGCAAGAATGTTCCGAATCCCGGGCAAATCATCTAGTTCTATAATTGGTTTAGTAACTCGTTTTACATTTTAGAATAACAGATGCCGGAATTTAAAAAGAAAGGGAAAGAATACATTACCACATTTGTGGTGTTTCTTTCCCTTCTTTTAATAATTATTATTTTCACTCAGGAAATTCTTTTTACAATTGCACCCTTAAAATCTCTCGAACTCAAATTCATAGACCAACGGTTTTTAGAAAGGGGAAAGATTTCTATTGAAGAAAAATCCAAAGTTTTGATTCTGGAAATTGATCAGGAATCGTTCGATCAAATTCCACCTCCCTACAATAAATGGCCCTGGCCCAGAACTTATTTTAAGAATGTGATAGAGAATTTAACCAAAGCAGGTGTTAAGGCAATTGGAATAGATATTATTATGCCCTCGGCAGATCAGTTCTCTATTAAAAATGATGAAGCGTTAATAGAGGCTATTAAGAAATATAAGAATGTAGTAGTGGCCGGTAAAATAGATGAATCGATTGAGCAGAGGTTAGAAACGAGCAACTATTCCTTGGATACAAAGTATAATTACAATAATATCTTTTACGATGCAGACAGCTCTTTAGGAATAGTTCAGCCTCCACCGGATTACGATATGGTTCACAGAAGATATTTGCCCTTTAGATATACAGATATAAGCGGGCAAAGTATTCCAAGCTTTGGTTTTGCATTGGTTAGTAAATACTATGGACTAAACAATACGCAAACGGCAACGAGAGTTGATGATTTTTTTATACTTGGCAGTAAAAAAATTCCACGTTACGACGCCACTACAATGCTTGTAAATTTTTATGGGGGAGACAGAACCTTTAGATATGTAAAATTTATTGATGTGCTTGATGATAAAAGATTTAAGACTACAGAAGAACTTGAGTATGGAGAAGATGTAAACAGGTGGGAATCTCTTCTAAGCGATTCTTCAACAATGGCAATGTTCAAAGATAAAATTGTATTAATTGGTTCTACCATGCCAGAGGATAGGGACATCCTAGCTGTTTCTTTTGCAAAAGGAAAACAGACCGGCGATAATACAATGTATGGAGTAGAGTTTCATGCAAACGCTATTCAAAATATTTTGAGCGATAATTATTTGGTGCCCGTGAATAAAACAAGTGAAATAATGCTGATTGTTTTTTTATCTGCACTTACATTTTTTGGCTCTTCGGTTACACGTAAAATTAAGATTAAGCATGGATATGCTTTAGAAATATTAAACATTCTTTTGGTGCTAGTTATTATTCTGGCAATTTACAAAACCAGCGTCTATATGTTCGTACACCAAAATATTGTTAATGCTATTGTACATCCGGCATTGAGTGTTGTAACAGCCTACATAGGAAGTACAGCTTATCATTTTATAAAAGAACGCAAACAAAATTTATTTATTAAAGGAATGTTTTCGCAATATGTTAATAAGGATGTATTAACCGAGCTGTTGGCAAACCCCGAAAAGTTAAAGCTAGGCGGCGAAAAGAAAAATTTAACAATTCTATTTAGCGATATAGCCGGATTTACAACCTTTGCCGAGAATAAAGAACCGGAAGAATTAGTAAGCTTTATTAACGAAATACTTAATGAATTAACCAAAATTATTATTGCTAATAATGGAACATTGGATAAGTATATAGGAGACGCAGTAATGGCTTTTTGGGGAGCTCCTATGGAGGTAAAAGACCATGCTTATAAAGCATGTTTAACTTCTTTACAAATGCAGCAAAGATTAGGAGAGCTGCGAGAAAAATGGTCGAAAACCGGTGAGGCGCAAATAAAAATTAGAATTGGAATTAACAGCGGTAATGTAATTGTTGGAAATACCGGAAGCGACCTTAAATTAAATTATACCGTGCTTGGAGATAATGTTAATTTGGCTTCGCGCCTTGAAGGAGCCAACAAAGAATATGGTTCCAATATAATGATAAGCGGCAGTACATATGATTTAGTTAAAGAGCAGTTTTACGTTAGGGAGTTGGACACTATACGAGTTAAAGGAAAAACAGAACCAACAAAAGTATACGAATTAGTTAGCTTAATTGGAGATGCAAAAGGGGAAGAAGCAATTAAAGAAATGGATTTTTATGTGCAGGGTTTATACTTATTTCGCCAAAAATCTTTTGAGCCTGCTATGGATTACTTTAAGCGTTCATTCGAAAAATTAAACGACTATCCCTCTAAAGTGTATATGGAGAGATGCAAGTTTTATATTTCAAATCCTCCTCCGCAAAATTGGGATGGGGTGTTTGATATGAAGAGTAAATAAATTTATTTATTGGCTCTGAGCGTATTAATTACAGCAGCAGTAAAGAAAACAATATTTGCCAGCCAGCCAGTTAACATAGGACTTAAAATGCCTCCTGTTCCAAATGCTTTTGTAATTTCTATGAATGACAAATAAACAAATGTAATAACCATATTAATACCAAACTGCATAGCCATTCCACCCCTTCTTCTGTTTGCACTAATTGGCAATCCAAATAGTACTATAACCAAACTTGAAAACGCGTAAGCAATTCTGGAGTGATATTCTAATTCAATTCGAACAGTGTTATTGCCGGTTCTTTTTTGCTCTTCGGTAAATGAATTAAGTTCTGCAAAAGTCATTTCTTCTGGTTTGCGCTGTTTTTTTACTACATCTTGAGGTTTAAAAAACAAATTGGGATAGTCTATCATAGCAAAGTTTTGAAGTGTCTCGGAAGAATCTGTAAATATTCTGGAAACGCCATCGTAAAGCTTCCAAACACTTTTAGATGAGTCATACTGCATACGAGAGGCATCTGTTCTTCTTACAATTTTTGTAATTTCGTTTGGATTAAACTCTTGAATACTAATCTGATTAGCCTGTTGGTGCACCACATCAAAATAACTAATGCTAACAATTCTGTTTTTATCGTCCTGAAAAAATATGTTGCTTCCAAACTGAACGAGACCTTTTTTCATATAATTCTGTTCAATAAATACCTTTCGCTTATTTGCTTCGGGAACCAAAAAACCTCCGAAGTAAACAGATATTAGAGAAATTAAAAATACCGTTAAAATAAAGGGGGCCATAAATCTGTACAAACTAACACCGCTAGCTTTAATTGCCGTAAGTTCATTTTGGGTTGCCATTTTTCCCGCTGTAAATAAGCTGGCCAATAAAACTGCAATTGGTGTAATTATTCTTACAATTTCGGGGATGAAAACAAAGTAATACTGAATAATTAATTGGCCTGCAACGCTTTCATCTATAAAGTCATCCAGATTCTCCATCATATCTATGATAACAAAAATTAAAATGAATGCGATAAATGCAAAAAACAAAATTTGCAAAAACTGCTTAATTAAATATCGGTCAAGAATTTTCATTTTCACCCGTATCGGTCTTCCAAGATTTTGGAATGAATTTTAATAAGAAATCGAAACTAAGGGTAATTCTTTCTTTTGCGTTTTTTACCAAAAGCCAAATACCCAATAAAAACAAAAAGAAGTTGGCGCTCCAAATTCCTATAAAAGGAGAAATTATATTACGGTCTGCAAGTTTTTCTCCGGCAATTAAAAATGACCAATAAATAACGTAGAAAGAAAGGCTTATTCCGGCAGCCATTCCCAAACCTCCTTTTCGCGTCATGGTACCTAATGGAACTCCAATTAATGCAAAAACAATGCAGGCAAATGGAAGAGCGTATTTTTTATGTACTTCAACCCAATATCTATCGCTTTCGGTTTCATTATAATTTATTCTGGAAATTATATCGTTAAAAGTCATTTCGTCATTTCTAATTCTCTGTTGCGATCTTATATATACATATTGATCTTGATTTGGATCTGCTGAAGAGGGAACAGCAGTATAATTAACAATAGAGTTTATTCTTTTTTCGTAATCTTTAACAAAGGATTTTTGTATAACATCAATGCTGTCAATCATTCTAAGTATTTGGGAAGCACCCATTTCTCTATCACTTCGAGATTCACCAAAAGAAGACTGCTCGAAAGTAAACTGATCTGCCGGCATAGCAATTTTATGCTTTTCGAACCGGAGTTTTCTGTAAACTTCTTTTTGGGAATTACTCGACTCGTGAATCTCTCCCATTTTCAAATCCATAATTAATTTTTTTTGCAATTGCGCAAAATATAGTTTGCCTTCTTTTGCAGTAACAATATTAATGTTTGGATAGGTGGAGTAATCGTAAATTGTAATATCTTTTAATTCATTTGTCTGCTGGTTAATTTCTCTGGCAAGAATAGAGTAGCTTGCGACCTCTTGCGAAAACACACCTGGTTTTAGGGATAAGGTTGGTTTTTTTCTGGAAATATCCTGCATTAATAATCTTGCAGCATGATTGGCATCGGGGTAAATTTTATTATTGAAGTAAACAAGAAACCAGGCTAGCAGAATGCTCATTACAAATGTTGGGATAATCATTTTATATAAACTGATTCCGGTAGCTTTTAAAATTGCAATTTCGTTGTTCTGCGATAAATTGCCAAAGGTCATTAGGCACGAGACTAAAACGGCCATAGGAACAACCAGAACAACCATCCAAGCCAAATTAAAGCTGATAAGCTTAATTATAATCCATGCGCTCAAGCCCTTTCCAATCAGCATTTCGGAATACTTCATTAAAAACTGAAGTAGGAAGATGGACATCAAAACAAAAACCGCAAAAAGAAAGGGGGGTAATTGGTTTTTTAGTATGTATCTTATTAATATCATAATATTATTTGTTTATATATGTAATTTACCAATAAATGAAGAAGTAAAAAATTTTTAGCCTAAAAGAAAAATATGAGTTAACCCCTCATTTTATGTAATAAACTTGAATCCAGTACAACATAGGTGTAAATTTGCTCTAGTAAAAATTTGCACCAATCTTTTTAATGAACCTCGGAGGAATAGTGGATAGTGTTGTAGGTTATTTGTCGGATAATTTTGATAACTATTTAGAAGAATTAAAAGACTTTCTTAGGATACCTAGTATTAGCGCTTTAGAAGAGCATAAAGGAGATATTGAAAAATGTGCCCAATTTGCTGCAAAAAAATTGCAGGATGCTGGCATGAACAGAGTGGAGATATTTAAGACAAAAGGAAATCCAATTGTTTATGCCGAGTGGTTAAATCAACCTGGAAAACCAACTATTCTAATATATGGTCATTACGATGTTCAGCCGGTAGATCCAATTGAGTTATGGAATTCTCCTCCATTTGAGCCTGTAATTAAAGATGGAAAAATTTGGGGACGTGGAACCTGCGACGATAAGGGGCAACTTTATGTGCACATTAAAGCAGTTGAGGCTTTTCTAAAAACCAAAGGATCACTTCCGTGCAATGTTAAATTTATTTTGGAAGGTGAAGAGGAAGTTGGAAGTTCAAGTTTAGCCGATTTCTTAAAACAGCAAAAAGAATTGTTGAAATGCGATTGTACGGTAATATCTGATACAAGTTTATATGCAAAAGGAATTCCAACAATTACTTATGGTTTGCGCGGGCTGCTTTACATGGAAGTAGAAGTAGTTGGACCAAATAAGGATTTGCATTCAGGCAGTTTTGGAGGAGCGGTAGCAAACCCAATTAACGAGCTTGCAAAAATAATTTCGAAGCTTCAAGATAAAAACGGTAAAGTTACTATTCCTAATTTCTACGATGGAGTGTTAAAATTATCGAAAGAAGAAAAAGAAAATTTCAAAAGGCTAAAGTTTTCCGAGAAAGCTTATGCAAAAGAGTTAGATGTAAAAGAGCTTCAGGGTGAAAAGGGATTTACAACATTGGAAAGATTGTGGACCAGACCAACTTTGGATTGTAACGGAATTGTTGGAGGATTTATAGAGAAGGGAGCTAAAACAGTTCTGCCTAGTAAAGCACTAGCAAAAATTAGCATGCGCTTGGTACCTAATCAAGATCCCGCCAAGATTGCAAAAGAGTTTACTAAATATGTTAAATCCATTGCGCCCAAAAGTATAAAAGTTGATGTAAGAACACTTCATTACGGATATCCTGTTGTTGCACCAATTACTTCTAGCGCAATTAAAGCTGGAGCCGTAGCTGTTTCGAAAGCGTATGGTAAAAAGGCAGTCTTTACACGCGAGGGAGGATCTATTCCTATTGTTGTTGAATTTATGAAGCAGCTTAAAGTGCCTGCAGTTTTAATGGGACTTGGTTTGGACTCGGACAATATTCATTCTCCAAACGAGCATTTTCTTCTTGAAAACTTTAGATGTGGTTTGTTAGCATCTGCTTATTTTATAGATGAGTTTTCAAAAGCATAAAAAAAATAAAGGAAATTAAAATGAAACTCTTAAAGAGTTTTATAGCTATTGCATTAATTGCTCTTTTAGTAAATGCCTGTGAGTCCGGCCCCAAAGAGGAGGGAGATGCTGCAACATCCGGCTCGAAAGAGCAAGAGCTGAAAGATTATAAAATTGCTATTCAAAAAGAGCAGGCTAAGAACCGGTTTCCTTGCGATACAATTGATCTAAAAGAGTATATTTTGAATAATTATGATAAGGGAACTGCGCTAGCAGAGTTTGATAGAACATTCACCTATAACGTTCCAAAGTCTGCCGTAATTTATTTTAAAGACACTACAAATTATATCTTAGCCGTAATTGCAAAATCGAAACCTGGGGAAAGATTTATTGAAGCAAAAAATGTGATTGGGTATGAATCCAGCTTTATTAATTTGGACAGTACAAAATTAGGTACTGCCTTTTTTTGGCTAACTCTTTTTGAATGTAAGGATGGCAGTTTTAACAGGCTATGGGAATCTGAAGTTCCTATCCATGGCGGTTTTAACAGAATGTCTATAAAGACATGGAAAATAAAGAATACAAAATATGTTGAACTGAACTATGAAGATGGAATTACTTCGGGGCACCGCAATTATAACTTTTTTTTAGTTGACGGCTGGAAAAACCCTCCTCATCTTTTAGAAACATATGTTGCTTTAACTCAAAAGAGAACCTTGGCTAATGTAAATAACGATAAATTCCCAGATTACTACGAGCATAGATTCACAAGCCATTTTTGGCAAGATTCAATAGATGCAATTAGGCTTTTAGATTCCATTCCTTTTTACTGGAGTGAAAAAAGAAAGTTATACATAACAGATAGAAGCCCTCGTTGGTTTAGGAAATACTAGAAAAATGTTTTTGGAGAATAGTAATTTGAAATCTTTTACTGAATATATAAAACAAAATTATCCCAATTCTTGCTGGAATGGAAATGACGCAGAGTGTTTTTCAAACTTGCAAAACGAAATAAGCATTTTAAAAAATGGTGTTGGTTTACGTGTAATTTCAAATCCGACAATAATAAATTTAGTTGGAAAAGAAACGCTCGATTTCCTTCATAGAATATCAACAAATTCACTTAAAGAGCAAAAGCCATTCGATTTAGCTTCTACCCTATTCTTAAATGAAAAGGGAAAATTTATTTCCCAGGCTAAACTGTTAACCTTTGAAGACTACTATTGGCTTATAAGCGATGCCGATGCCGAACTGAGATTATTTAGCTGGATTAACAAGTATATTATAAATGAAGACATAACCACAACAAATATATCTTCGGAATATTGTACCCTTAGCTTAATGGGGCAGCAGGCAAAGTCTTTTTTAACTTTGCTAATAGGCGATGAACTAAAAAACATTACTAAGCAAAATTTTAGAAGGTACGACGCAGACGGATTTACTTTCTTTCTGTTTATGAATTCATTTAAAGGAATAGAAAGCTACAGTATAATACTTGAGAAAAACAGATTGATAGATTTTGTGCAATACCTTATTTCTATTAAAAGTGTTTTCGATTTGGAATTAATTGGGTCGAAAGCTTATACAGCATATAGAATTGAAAATGGGATTGCAGATTTTCCAAACGAGATAAATCCCGGCACCACACCTCACGATATTAATTTAACTGATAACATAGATACTAAGAAGGGATGCTACATTGGTCAAGAAGTTATTGCCAGATTGGACACCTACGATAAAATTCAGCGTAAGCTTGTAAAATTAATTTTAGCAGAGCCAATAGACTTTGCAACAAAAATAATTTACAATAAAGAGAATTTAGAAATAGGCACAATAACAAGCTATGCAGCTCATAAGAATGAAGCTTTAGGAATAATAAATAGAAAAATGCTTTTGAACGGAAATGGTTATTATACTGTTAATAATGGAAAAGAAATTTCTATTAAAGTAGTTGAATTATGAAGATATACACAAAAACCGGCGATAAAGGAGAAACATCTTTATTTGGCGGACAAAGAGTTTGGAAAGACAATTTAAGAATTGCTTCGTATGGAACAATTGATGAATTAAACGCAATACTAGGTGTTTGCTCTACCGAAATTAAAACGCTGGAACTAAAGAGTGTAATTGAAGGTTTACAGAACGATCTATTTACATTAGGTTCAGATTTAGCTACTCCATTTGAAAAAGGAAATAAAGGATTTGTAATTCCTAGAGTAGATAGTTCTTTTACAAAACGATTGGAAGATTTAATAGATAAATACGATTCACTTCTTCCAGAACTTAAAAACTTTATTTTACCTGGCGGATTAAAAGGTTCAGCATTACTTCAGCATGCCAGAACAGTTAGCAGAAGAGCGGAACGTGAAGTTGTTTCGTTAAGTAAAAATGAAGAGATAACAGAAGAAATAGAAATTTATCTTAATAGATTATCGGATTTACTTTTTGTACTTGCCAGATACGAAAATTATTTCAATAATGTTCCAGATGTACTTTGGCAAAAGTAATTTGTTCTTTACACCCTTAAGAATTTTCACCCATAATTTTTATTGAATTGAAGAGGCTCAACATTCTACACTCTTCGTTCTTTACTATTACTGGGGGTGACATTGGTTTCGACGGGGTTATTAGTTCTTTGAATGGCACACCGTGTTCTCCGTAGACACGTAAAACGACGGTAAAAAAATATAAACGGCGAATCTAATTACGCTTTAGCTGCCTAATAAAGGCAGCCGTTCATCATATCTTCTCATGCCGAGGTATGAATGAGCGTCGAATAGGTATGATAGCCAAATTGAGCTTTCGGGTAGAAGAGGCAAAATTAAACCGGAATAGTATTGATAAAACCTGTCTAACGGTGTTATTAATGCAAAATTAATAGATAGACTATGTGTGTAGAAGTTCATCGAAAGGTAGCTTCGGACCCGGGTTCGACTCCCGGCACCTCCACCATTACTAAAATTAAGCTGTTTCATATTTTCTTATTTATGAAACAGCTTTTTTTATTTAACTCCCTGATAAACTATAAATGAAATACTTATCAATTAGATAACTTGCTATTATTGCTTTGATAATTGGAACGGATACATCAATCGATTACAAATCAAAAAGCGACATTTCTAAATGGCATAATTATTGGCCAACAATTAAAAATTACACTTCATATTACAGAACAAGGAATATTCAAAAATGATTAAAACCGCTTTCGTGATAATGTTAAATGTTTTTCTTCTCTTTACAAATTCCAACTTCGCTCAGGGATTTTTAAAAACAAATGGGAAAAGAATTGTAACTTCTGATGGACAAAGTATTCTTTTAAGAGGTATCAATCTTGGTAATTGGCTGGTTCAAGAAGGTTACATGATGCAGACATCAAGCTTTGCAAATACCGAAACAGAACTAAGAAATAAAATTCAAGATTTAATTGGTACTACAAATACTCAAGAGTTTTACAAAGCATGGAACGATACATATACCACAAAAAAAGATATTGACCAGATTGCCAAATGGGGATTTAATTCCATAAGACTGCCATTACATTTTGCAAAACTAATTTCGATAGATAAGCCGGGTGTCTTTTTTGAGGAGGGATTTGCAACTATTGATAGAGTTCTTGAATGGTGTGAACAGAACAAAATTTATTTGATCTTGGATTTGCATGCCGCACCTGGTTCACAAAATGGTGCTAATATAAGTGACTGTACAGATGGACAGGCCAGGCTTTGGACTGAAACCATTTATCAGGATAGAACCGTTGAACTTTGGAAAAGATTAGCCGAAAGATATGCTAACAAAGTTTGGATTGGTGGTTACGATCTTATTAATGAAACTGTTTATAGTTTTCCAAATGGAAACAACACCCCATTGTGGAATTTTATGCAGAGAATTACAACTGAAATTAGAAAAGTTGATACCAACCATATAATTTTTATAGAAGGCAATTGGTGGGGAACAGATTTTAATCATCTTCCTTCAAAGCTTTGGGATAATAATTTGGTTTTAAGTTTTCATAAGTATTGGAACGAAACTAATGTTGGTACCATTAATTATCTAATTAGTCTTAGCAATAATTACAATGTACCCCTTTGGCTTGGGGAGACTGGAGAAAATTCTAATGCCTGGTTTACGGAATGCATTGAGTTGATGCAATATTACAATATAGGATACTGCTTTTGGCCCTATAAAAAGATTGCTTCAATTTCGGGATTGGTAACTGCACCGGTAACAACAGAATACAATACTTTACTAAACTACTGGAAAAACGGGGGAAGCAAACCAACTGTCGAGTATTCCAAAAATGCTTTATTTGGAATGTTAAAAAAATTGGAGTTCGATAATTGCCAAATTAATAAAGATGTAATTGATGCAATGTTTCGTCAAGTTAATAATTATGAAGCTATTCCTTATGCCGAAAATAAAGTACCGGGAGTTATTTACAGCGTTAACTACGATCTTGGCAGAGCAAATTCTGTGTATGGAGATAAAATTTATAAAAACTCTAATAACAACAGCGACGTTTATAATACCGGATGGACTTACAGAAACGATGGGGTTGATATTGAACGTTCGTTGGATATATTTGAATCGAATGGTTATAATGTTGGATGGATAGATGCGGGTGAATGGTTAAACTACACTGTAAATGCGGTAACAGCTGGAAAGTATGATATTAATTTTAGAACAAGCGGCGGAAGCAGCGGTGGAAAAATTCAAGTTAGAATTGACGAACAACCAGTTGGAAATATTGTTAATGTACCTGTTTCCGGTGGCTGGCAATCGTGGGTTACAATAGAAGGACCGAAAGGAGTTGCCTTAACATTAGGGAGTCACAAGATGCAATTACAGTTTGTGGCTGCGGGTTTTAATTTGAGTACAATAGAGTTTGTTTTAAAAACAACAGATGTAATTGATTATAATATTCCAGACAAATTTGAATTGGAGCAGAACTATCCAAATCCATTCAATCCAACAACTAAAATTAAATTTGCTCTTCCAAAAAATTCTTTTACAGTATTAAGTGTATTTGATGTGCTTGGAATGGAGGTAAAAACATTAATCAAAAATGAACTTACAGCTGGTGTTCACCAAGTAGAATTCGATGCATCGAATTTGGCTGCTGGAATATATTTTTGCAGAATTCAATCTGACAATTTTATTGATATAAAAAAGATGTTGCTTATTAAATAAGCTTATTAAAATATGGTTTGCTGTTATAAGAGGGTTAACAAAGGGGTAACATGTATTGTGAATAGAAATATTCATTAACATGTTACCCCTTTGTAAAAAAAGATTGTTTGATAACTTCAGATTAATTTTTTTTGTACACTCTCACATATTCAACTTCCATCCTTTGAGGAAATATATTGTTGTCTATTCCTTTAGAGCCGCCCCAAGTTCCCCCAATTGCAAGATTTAGAATTAAATGGAAATCTTTAAAAAAAGGCCAGTATTGCCATCCTTTATTTTCATTTGTTGAACTGAAGTATAATTTATCATCCACATAAATTTTAATTAGATTTTCGGACCACTCCATTATATAATTATGAAATTCACTTGAGCAATCTGCAATTTTAATTGTAGAAGTTATTTGATTTCCATTTGTCCACACATATTTATTGCTATGCAAAGAAGCGTGAATAACCCCCTGATCGTAACCTACATGTTCCATAATATCAATTTCACCATTATCCGGCCAGCTTCCATTTCCTAAATTCCAAACTGTTGGAAGCATCCATATTGCCGGCCAAGTTCCTTTACCTGTTGGAAGCTTAGCGCGAATTTCGAAGCGTCCATAGGTCCAATCACCTCTATTTTTTGTAACAAGACGAGCCGAAGAATAAAGATTGTTATTATAATTATCTAACCTAGCTTCAATAATTAGCTTTCCATTTTCAACTCGTGAATTCTCAGTCCTATTTGCAACATAAGCCTGAGCTTCGTTATTAACCCAGCCAGGCGAGGCAACATCGTATCCCCATTTTTTAGAATCTGGCAGACCGGTATAATTAAATTCATCTGACCAAACTAAGCTCCATCCTGGAATCACATCAGTTTCTTTTTTCTCCTCGGCTTCTGTAGACTGGGAATTACAGCTTGATGCAAATAATGAGCATAAAATAGGAACAATAAAAAGAATTTTTCGAAACATTACAGCCTCGTTTAAGAATTAATAAATAATTGCGGCGGAAAATTATACAAATTAATTAGGAATCTGCAATTTGATGTGAGGATGATAATAAAATTTTATGATAAACCGCTTTAATTCGTTTTTAATCTTGGGTAGTTAAAATTATTTTTTTACTATTTTGCTATCAATTATTAATAAAAAACGAAAATAATAGTTATGCGCTTCTTAAATAAAGTTACAATACTTTTTCTAAGCATTATCTGTATATCAAAATTAAATGCACAGCCTTCAAAAGAGATTGTTGCAAAAGCCGGTCAAATTTCAATTACCAAAGAGGAGTTTCAAAAAAGATATGAATTCATCCCTCACATTAAAACGGATGAAGGCTTCGATTCTTTATCGCTTAAAAAAAACTTTTTGCAAACAATAATTGCCGAAAAGCTTTTAGCCCAGGAAGCTGCCAAAGAGGGAATTGACCAACAGAGAAACTATAAATCTATAATAGAAAATATTTCGAACGTTTATTTAAGAGATGTCTTATACAAAAAAGAGATTTTAGATAATATACAAATCCCCGATTCGGAGTTGATGAAAGGGAAATTGAGAATGTTAAAAAGTTTTAGAACAAAATTTATTTTTTCTACAGATCAAGAAGAAATTGAAACATTATTTTCAATTATTAAAAATGGGGGTTCTTTCGATTCTTTGCTTTCTACTAGGAAGGAGAACTTAGAACAAAAAGAAGAAGCAAAAGTTACATTTGGTTCGATGAACGAAAAAATGGAAGATGCTATTTATATAACCGGTATTGGCCAAACAACTCCTCCAATTGAATTGAAAGAAGGATGGTATATTTGCAAAGTTTACTCAATAGATTCGAAAATGGATTTAGAACCTGGGGATAAATCCAAAACTGAAAAGGTAGTTAAAACAAGAATTGAAGAAAAAACCTTCCAATCTTTTTATAAAGATTTCTTTAAGGGAATTATTGTTACCGCAGACCGGCCCAAAGTTGAGAAGTTATTCAATGCATTCATGAATTATCTAAATGAAAACAAAAACAACTTAACTAAAAATAAAGCTGGCAAATTTAGAATTGGGGAGGCTGATGTTCCAATTTTAAGAAAATCTTTTAATGAAAGTGAATTGAATGAAGTAATAATAAAATTTCAAAAAGATCCGGTTACATTATCGCGATTCTTTGATTATCTCTCGTTTCAAGACTTTGAGTTATATAATACTGATTCTGTTCATATCAAAAGCCGGCTTAATTCGTATATAAGCTTTTATATACAGAACGAAATTCTTTCAAGAGAAGCTAAAAAAAGAGGGTACGATAAGCTTCCTGAATTTGTATCAGAATTAAAAATGTGGAAAGATTACTATCTTGCACATGAAATGATGAAAAAGAGTTTTAGAAACTTAACTGTAACCGACGATGAAGCTTATAAATTTTTTGTAAAGGTTAATCAGGTAATTCAGTTGCCGAATGAATACAAAATTGCTCAAATTGTCACTTCAGATTTGAATACAGTTGAAATTGTTTTTAATGAATTGGATAAAGGGAAAAACTTTTTGGAGCTGGCAAAGAAATATGAAACCGGTTCCAGCTCGAAATTTGCAGATGGTGTATCAGGTTTTTTTAAAGCTGATGAAAAAAGTGAAATTGGTAAAGCTGTTGTTCAAATGAAAATAGGAGAAGTATTTGGTCCTATATATACTAAAGAAGGTTACACAATTATTAAATTGCTTGAGAAGAAAGAGGGGATAAAAGAAAAAGTAGGTGCATTTGAAAATGCTAAAGAGGATATCAAAAATATTTTGAAAACTGAAAAGATGAATAAAAATTTGGAAGACGCAACAGCAAAGCTTGCAATGAAATTAGGAGTTGAAATTAATAACAGTACTTTTAACACTTTGAAAGTTTCGCAAGTTAATATGATTGTGCTGCGAAGATTTGGATTCGGCGGTCAGCTGCTTGCTGTTCCCTTTACACCAAATTTTTCTGCATGGTTTAAGAAATATGAGCAATTGAAAAAAAAGAATATATTCTAAATGGATAGTCATGTTTAAAATTAAGCCTAATACAAAAACGTTTTACGTAACCATAGGTGTAATTACTTCTTTTGTGGTACTGGTTATTGTGGTTATGTCTTTTTTCGGAGAGTATTTTACTATTAGCAATGCGGGAGTTAAAAAGATTTACTATGTAGATAATATATCACGAAGTCATAAAATTGTGATTAATCAGTTTAACAAAATTAACAAAGGACGAATTGAAGTTATTCCAATAGATCTTCCTTTCGAAAAATTTAGTACAAATGAACGTAAAGAATTACTAATAAGATACCTAAGAAGTAAAAGTGATAGAATAGATTTATTCTCGGTAGATCAAATTTGGGCACCCAGGTTTGCAAAATGGACAGAACCATTAACAAAGTATTTCCCCCCATCTCAACAAAAGGGACTTATAAACCAGGCAATAGGAACCTGCTATTACCAAGATGAGCTTGTTGCTCTTCCTCTTTATTTTGATATTTCCGTTTTGTACTACAATTCTTCAATTCTAAAAAAATTACCCGATTATAACCAAATTAAAAATGAGCTCGATAATTCTATAACATGGGATAGATTTATTGATCTTGGAAACAGAATTAAAAAATTGGGAAATCATGTCTATGTTTTTTCTGCAGATGACTATGAAGGATTGATGTGCAGTTTTGTGGAAATGCTTGAATCTCAGAATGAAAAATTATCTGTTAACGATACTGTTAGGTTAACTTCAAAAGGGGCCGAAAAAGCTCTTCAACTGTTAGTGGATTTTGTTAACAAATATAAATTTTCACCAAAAGAAATTAAGGATTATAGAGAAACCGAAAGTTATTTCCATTTTGTAAAAAATCAGGACCTTTTTCTTAGAGGTTGGTGGGGCTTTTACGAATGGTATAAATCAAAAGTAAAGAATGAAGATGTATCGAACTATTATCAAAAAGCTCCTATGCCACATTTTGCTGGTGGAAAAAAGGCAAGCATAATTGGTGGCTGGAATCTTATGATTTCCAGATATTCAACAAAGAAAAAGGAAGTTGTTGAATTTGTAAAATATTTATTAAGCGATGAGGTTCAAAAAACATTTTATGAGGTAGGAGGTTATTTACCAATTAAGGAAAGTTTTTATTCCGACAGTGTTTATGTAAAAAAACATCCCGAATTAGTATTTTACTCTCGAGTTATGAAAAGCGGGGTGCACAGGCCATTCTCGGAAAAGTATACAAAGTATTCCGATATAATTGCAACGTACTTAAATTTAGCTATCCAAAACAAAATTAGTGTAAAAGATGCATTGGCTAAAGCTCAGCGAATAATTAATTCTAACGATGTTTTTATAAAGTAGACAACAATGAAAAACCAGTTATTCGAAAATCTGAAGAGATATCATTTTGAATTTAAGCACCTTACAATGCTTTTTGTTGGATTGATTGTTTTTCAGCTTGTTCTTTCATATGTGCATAAAGCATCGCTTCATAGTTTTGTAGACAATACAAAAGAATGGTTCCAGAAACACTCGGCAGAAAGATTTGCTAATTTAAGCACTACTACGCTTGAGCTTCTTTTGGAGACTTCGAAGTTAAATACACAAGTAAACGAAATTGATAAAAGAAGAATTGTGCAGTTCTTCGATATAATTCTAAATCAACAGGTACTTCAGCAGAATGTAGAAGAAATTTGCCTTCTTGTTAATGAGGGTAAAAATATTAGAGCAATTGATGATGGGCATGCTTTGTTTTCATTTATTTTCAATCAAAAATTTGAAATGCCCGACGCGACAAAAAGACATAAAATTGCAATTAAGCTTTACGATAGCGTTAAGACGGAATTAATTAAAAGTGAACAGATAATAAATATATTGAGCGAAAAGCAAACCTATCACATATTTGTTCCATTCGTTCCTAACGGAGAATTTGTTGGTGCACTTTATATGCGCAATACTGCCGATGTATCTTTTATCCAACGGGAAATTGTTTCTAACTACGAAGAAACATCACTAATCTATTCTGCTCTTTTTCTTCTTGGATTACTGGCTATGTATTACATTTCTACTTACACAGTAAAAGAAAGAGATGAAACACAAAAGCTTTTATTTGAAGAGCATGAAAAAAGTATTAAGCAAGTTATTGAGCACGACAAAGAAGCTATGTTTACAAAGCGTATTTATCATACTCATCACAAGGCAGAGAAAGTAATGGGATTTATTAAGGAAGATCTTAGAATTCTTTCTCCGGAAAATATTAATGAGATTAAATACCGAGTTACCCGTTACAGTAATTTTATTTCGCGGGTAATTTACGATATGAAATGGTACGATCCCCCAGTTCAGACAATTAGAAATGCAGCATTTAAAACAAATCTTAATGAGGTAATTCGTTTTATAGTTCAAAACATTTTTAACAGAACAGCCCGTAAATCTGGTGCGTTCGAAATTAAGATGAATCTTGACGAAACAGTACCACTAATAAATATTAACGAATTTGTTGTTTGGGAAGTACTGGAACCATTAATTCAAAACAGCATTGACCATGGGGGAGATATAGATTTAATTATCAATATAGAAACAAAGTTTAATAAAGAAACCAACACCTCAACTTTGATAATATCCGATAATGGTCATGGAATTCTTCCGGAGTTAATGGAGGTTAATGAAATGGGAATTAAAAAATTATTTTTAGAAAATGTAACATCAAAAACAGAAGGGCAGTCATCTGGATATGGAAGTTACATTGCATACGAAATTTCAAAGCAAAGATGCGGATGGAATATAGACGTTGAAAACCTGGAAGGGTGCGGCTGTAAATTCACAATAATTATTCCAAATTAAGTTTTACGGAGAAAAAATGTCTGATGAACAAATAAAGGTTCTGTTGATAGAAGATGAAGACTTCGATATGCGCAGAGTTGAAAATACTATCAAGCCGTTCGAAAATAGGATTAAGATAATTGAGGTTGTCTCTGACGGAAGAAGTGCAATTGAAATTTTAGAGAGCAAGAAGAATTTTTACGATATTGTTATTATGGATTTTCAGATAGCCGGAGGACTGCGGGGGGCACAGTTAATAAAAAAAATTAAGGATTGCGACACTTCTCTTCAGATTATTGTAATAACAAAGATGACAATAAATGTAACGGATTATGAATTTGCTCACAATCTTATAGAAGCAGGGGCTTTTTGGTACTGTACTAAGTATCCGGGGGATATTGAACAATATATATATCAGCCTACAGATTTTATTATGAGCATATTTAATGCATACGAGAGAAAAAAGCTAATTAAGGAGAAACAGAAGTCAAATCAAAAACTGAACAGGAATGTTGAGGATATTCTTAGCAGCAAAAAAATAATTGGTGTTTCCAATTCCATTATTGAATTAAAAGACCAGATAGTGAAGTATTCAAATAGCAATGCACCTATACTAATAACTGGGTCATCAGGAACAGGTAAAGAATTAGTTGCTTACAATATCCATTATCAGAGTCCACGCAGATATGAAAATTTTATTCCTATTAATTGCGGAGGAATTCCTGACCAGCTTATAGAGAGCGAATTGTTCGGATATGAAAAGGGAGCCTTTACGGGGGCAGAAAAAAGCAAACCGGGATTATTTGAGATGGCTAATCATGGGACTATTTTCTTGGATGAAGTTTCTGAACTGCCTTTGATGGCTCAAGTTAAATTATTGCGTGTTCTTCAAGAGGGGGAAGTAGAGAAGATCGGGCGTACTGAAAAGATTAAAGTGGACGTAAGAATAATATCTGCAACAAACAGAAATTTGGAAGATGAAATAAGGGAAAAGAAATTTAGGGAAGATCTTTATTACAGATTAAATGTAGTTCCTATTAATGTGCCTCCGCTGCGAGATAGGAGGGAGGATATTCATTATCTAGTGGATTACTTTATGAATGAATTTGCAATAGATATGGGTAAAGAAATACCTGTGATAGCTGAGGAGGCTATGAAGTATTTTATAGATTATGAATGGCCGGGAAATGTAAGGGAATTAAAGAATTTAGTGCAGCGGCTCCTCTTCTACGACGAAAAAAGCATTACTCCCCAATTGTTTCAAACCGCATTGGGCAAAAGAGCAACACTATCTGATAATTATTTTGCAAATGACGGACTAACATTTAAATCTCCAGATGGACCGATGCCACTTAATTATATGGAAAGGATTTTCAGAGAAAAATACTTTAAGTATGTGCGCATGCAGTCAGAATCTGATGCCGATGCAGCCAAGAAACTTGGCTTAGCACCTCCAAATTATTATAGAATGTGCAAAGAACTCAAAATTAAATAGAATCTTCTTCTTTACATTCGAAAATGTATTATTAGAGTCTGGCAAATAATTCGGAATTTAATCCTAATTCAATTTTAGGGAATGCCTGATGAACGCTTCTAAAAACTAATTAAGTGCCGCAGCTAGTTTTTGAAGTTTGTTGCCTTGGTTCTACAAGAATTCTATAGTTTTGTCGGAATATTTCATTATCCAATATTTATAGTGCTTTGGTTCGATTATCTAATATGCAATTAAAGGTAAACCAAGTTGCTTGGGGAAACTATTCATGTTTCAACTGCACTTCTAAAACTACATAAAATGAAACAAATACCTGAGCCCTACCTCTTTATAGTTACACAAGTAGATTCATTATTAAAATCATAACTAAAGATTATTAATATAATAATCTGGAAAGGTTGAAAAATAATTGCCACTAGAATAAAGGGCAATTTCGTGGAAATTACATGAAGTATAGTGGTACTGTTTTTGAATCATAAACTTGTCATTTATAACCATTAGAGTTTCCTATGGAATTATCAGCAAGAAAATGCACTTTATTTTTGTTTGTTGTGATATTAATGGTCAGCGGAGTAGCAATGGCTCAAACTGCTACTTTAGAACCTACATTAAGCATTGTAAATATAAATGGAAGTATGGTTCCGTTTCAAAATGGATTTCCTCTTCCAACATTTGAAAAGCAATCGCGAACAATAATTAACCTTGCGGGTGAGTGGAAAAAACAAAGATTTAGTGCAAATGATAACATATCATTAGCCAAGCGTGATGCAAACGGATTAGCAAATATTGTAAGTGAAGCCGCCGGCCGCCAGTTATCCACTTATAACGATGCATCATGGGAGACTAAAATAATTCCGGGAGTTGAAAACAAGATGAATATATATCCAAAGCCTCCGGAATTTTATGCGGATGGAATTTGGTATAGAAAGACATTTAATATTGACGCATCGAATGTGGGAAAATTTATTAAGCTTGTTTTTTATTCGGTTAATTATGTTTGCGATGTTTGGATCAACGATCAATATATAGGATACCATGAAGGAGGATATACTCCTTTTGCTTTTGATGTCTCATCAAAATTGAATTATGGTGGTAATAATACAATTGCAATTAGGGTTGACAACATAGAATGGAATTCAAGGAATGATATTGTCCCTTATGTAAAATGTGACTGGTTCAACTATTCCGGAATTATTCATGATGTTTTTCTTGAAGTAGCCTCACCAGTGTCAATTATCCGCACTAATATTATTCCAAAGGATTTAAGCGGTAAAATTGAAACATCTGTAGTGCTGTTAAACAAGAAAGATTTGTCATCAACTGTTACTGCATCCGTAAAAATTTATGAGGCCACTGTAAATGGGAATAACATTCAATCGGAATTTGCAAAAGATATTATTGGAAATGAAGTTAGTGTGAAAGGTACAGTTCAAAACTCTTTAGTTCTCCAAGGTCAAAATAGTTCAGTTTGGAAAACTGAGCTGGTTATAAACAATCCTAAATTATGGAATCCAAAGCAGCCAAATTTATATGTAGCCAAAGTTTCAATTACAGAGGGCGGAAGTGTAATTGATGAATACTACACTCAATTTGGGATAAGGACTGTGGGTACAAATAAGGGAAAATTCACATTTAATGAAAGAGTAATGTTTTTGCCTGGTGTTGCTCGTCATGAAGAGCATCCTCTTTATGGAAGAAGTGTACCCAAGGATATTATTTTTTCCGATTTAAATACCGTAAAGGGATTAAATGCTTTATATCTTCGAACTTCTCATTACCCAAACCATCCATATACTTACATAATTGCAGACAGAATTGGACTTGCAGTAATGGAAGAGATACCGGTATGGCAATTTGATACTCCGGAATCATTCAACATACAAAATAATCAAAGACACATTCATCAGCAGATGTTCAGGGAAATGGTATTCAAAGATTATAACAGACCCTCAGTTATAATGTGGAGTACATCCAATGAATGCAAAGAGGAAACCGGAAGATTGGTTTATCATAATACTCTTAAAGAGGATTATAAAACAAACTATAACGATGGAAGGCTGTTAACTCAATCCGCTGCGGCAGACAGACCTGGGCCCAGCGATCCTACAATGGCTCCTCTTGATGCTGCAGGGTGGACATTATATTATGGAATTTTTTATGGTGCAAGCGGAAGTTATTTTGGACCTACTTTTTCATTTTTAAATAATGCTAAAATCGCTAATCCAAACAAACCTTTTATTGCCACTGAATTTGGCTACTGGTCTTCCGAAAATGGATCAACTACAAATGAACAATCAAATGTGCTTACACAAACTTTTAACGCTTTTAAGTTACACACTCCATATGATATTTACGGAAATGAAAATCCAAACGGATTTTTGATGGCAACAACATGGTGGTGCGTATTCGATTGGTATCAATATCAGTCCAATGGATATCAGACAATGGGATTGATAAAAATGGAGCGATTAGCAGAAAAACCGGTTGCCTCTAATTTAAGGAATATATATCTCCCTTATGCATCAAAAGATGGATTAGTTGTAAGTGCAAAGCTCGATGAGACCGAAAAACTGCCTGTTAATTTTAACTTGGAACAAAATTATCCGAATCCGTTTAATCCAAGCACAGTTATTAAATACCAAATTCCTAAAGCCGGGCATGTTACTTTAAAAATTTACGATCTTATTGGAAAGGAAGTTGCAACGCTCGTTAATGAATTTCTACAAGCCGGTAGTTACTCTGCACTTTTCACTCTTCGTTCTACTCTCTCTTCCGGCATTTATTTCTATCAAATTAAATCAGGTGAATTTGTTAAAACAAAACAAATGATTCTTCTAAAGTGAGTTAAAAAAATGAAAAAACTATTATCAATCTTAACTTGGATTTTAATTTTAATTGCAGTATCAAAGGGGCAGAACTATCAATTAATTTGGTCGGATGATTTTAATGACACTTCCGTTGATCTTAATAAATGGACTTTTGAAATTGGAAATAATAACGGCTGGGGAAATAATGAACTTGAGTATTATACAAATAGAAAAGAAAACGCATATATCGAGAATGGGATTTTAATTATTAAAGCCATTAAAGAAAACTACGGGGGAAAAAGTTATACTTCTGCCCGAATGAAAACTCAAGGTAAATTCTCTGTAAAATATGGAAAAATTGAAGCAAGAATAAAATTACCATATGGAAAAGGAATTTGGCCGGCGTTTTGGACTCTAGGTGACGCAATATCATTTCTTGGCTGGCCAAAATGCGGTGAAATTGATATAATGGAAATGGTTGGTGGAGGTACTTCGGGGGATAAAACCGTATATGGAACAGCCCATTGGGATAATAATGGTCATGCCCAATATGGCTTATCTTACAGACTTGCAACAGGTAATTTTTCCGACGCTTTTCACGTTTTCAGTATAGAATGGGATTCACAGAAAATAATTTGGAAAGTTGATGGCTCACAATTTTGCCGTATCGATTTAAATGCGAGTTTAAACGCATTGCGTGAACCTCATTTTTTACTTCTTAATTTGGCAGTTGGGGGTAATTGGCCTGGTAATCCAGACAATACAACGGTGTTTCCACAAACAATGGCTGTTGATTATGTAAATGTTTATCAATTATCAACCGATATTGAGCAAGAATCAAGAGTAATTGATGATTTTTCCTTGGAACAGAATTATCCAAATCCATTTAATCCCAGCACTGTAATTAGTTACAAGGTAAAAGCGGCAAACAACATAAGTCTAAAAGTTTACGATATATTGGGAAGAGAGGTAGCCACTTTAGTAAATGAATTCCAGAATCCGGGTACATATAAATCTCAATTTTCAATTCGCGACTTGTCTGAAGGCAATGAAGTTTCTCAATTATCAAACGGAGTTTATTTTTATCAGTTAAGGGCCGGAAAATATATTGAAACTAAGAAGTTAGTTATTATGAAGTAATTATTAAATTAATAACCGGATTGTTATTAATTTAATAAGTAATAGCCATTCAAAGAGATTATTTCATTAATTCCTGCCAATTAAAGAGCAATTAATTTCGGTACTATTTTTGTTTATAGTTCCAGATGAACAATCCAATTAGTATCTACGATAGTATAATAATTCTAATTTACTTTGCTGCCGTTTTAGGGATTGGCCTTAAAATGAGGAACAGAGATAAGAATTTAACCGATTATTTTCTTTCTGGAAGAAATCTTAGCTGGTTTGCCGTAGGTATTTCTCTTTTTGCAACAAATATTTCAAGTGAGCATTTTATAGGATTAGCCGGTCAGGGAGCTTCCAGAGGACTTGCGGTTGCTCAATTTGAATTGATTGCAATTTTTCTGTTAATTCTTTTAGGATGGTTTATCACTCCTATTTATAAAAAAGCCGGAATATTGACTACTCCTGAATTCTTAGAAAAAAGATTTGATGCCTCGAGCAGAAAATTTTTTTCCGCGCTTTCAATATTTACATATATAATAACAAAGGTATTAGTTACTCTTTTTGCAGGAGGAATTCTATTCAACAAGATATTAGGATTAAGCATTTTTTCTTCTGCAGTAATTATAATTCTTTTAACTGGAATTTATTCATTAGTTGGGGGATTTTCTGCAGTAGTTAGGACTCAGATATTTCAGGGGATTTTATTAATAGCAGGCGCTTTCATTTTAACAATATTCAGTTACATAGAAGTTGGTGGAATATCCGGACTTAGAGAAAGACTTCCTGTTGAGCATTTTCAGATGTTTAAACCAATGAGCGATCCCGATTTCCCATGGACGGGGATAATTTTTGGAGCTCCTATTATTGCCTTTTGGTATTGGTGTGCAGATAATTACATTGTTCAGAGAGTGTTAGGCGCCAAAAGTATTAACGATGCCAGAACCGGAACAATATTAGCATCCTTTCTAAAAATACTTCCGATATTTATTCTAGTGCTGCCGGGATTAATTGCAATGGCACTTTATCCAGATATTCAAGGAGATGAGGCTTATCCGGTGCTTTTAGCTAGTAATATTCTTCCAACTGGTATTAAAGGAATTGTTATTGCGGGATTTTTAGCGGCAGTTATGTCCTCATTATCTGCATCATTCAACAGCATTGCCGCTTTATATACTATAGATTTTTACAAGCCAAAACATCCAAATGCATCTGATAGAACATTAGTGCTGGTGGGAAGAATGGCAACAATTATAACTGTGGTTGTTGTTATACTTCTTGTTCCAGTTGTTAAGATAGTAAATTCAAATATCTATATATTTTTACAAAGTACGCAGGCATTTATCAGTGCTCCTATATCGGCAGTTTTTATTCTGGGCTTAACATTAAAAAAAATAAATGCAAAGAGTGTTTTTATTTCACTTATAGTTGGTGAATTTGCGGGAGTTTCGAGATTTCTAATTGAAATTTTGTATAAATCAGGAATGATAAATAATCCTTTGCTAATTTCTTTTGCTCAGATAAACTATTTGCACTTCACCATATTTCTTTTTGCAGCCACTTCGCTGCTGCTTATAATTCTAAGTTATATTTTTCATTATGGAGAGGAAATCAGTATCTCAAAGTTCACTTTTCTGTTTAATCAAAATGGACTAAGAGACGAAATAGGAAACAGGGCTGCGGTTATTGCGCATGGCCGAGTTAATATAGTTTTATCTGGATTGATAATAATATTAACAATGAGTTTGTGGTATCTATTAAAGTAAATAATAAATCACTTTCAACAATCGATTCAAAATAAATAACAGAGGCACCTAACAAAAGGAGAAGCAATATGAAAAAACTTCTAACACTCGCTCTATTTTTATTCATAGTTGGAAATGCGTACTCGCAGAAGTATGTTTTTCAATCATGTGATAATTCTGTTGCCAGCAGTTTCTTTGATATGACTGCAGGCGGATTTTTTAATAACCAGGGTTCAGCTACTGCAAAAATGGACCTTAGCGATTATACTGCCGATAAAAAAGGGGGCAGTGCGTCATTAAAAGTTGATTATGTAATTGGTGCCGGTGATGGCTGGGGAGGTTACATTGTTAGAACAACTTTACAGCCTAGGTTACCTAATTTTATTAATCTTTCTACAGGAACAAAATTTTCATTCTGGTATAAAGTTACAAAGCCTGTTGTAACAACAAAAGCTGGAACAGTATTTATGGAATTTAAATTTGGTGACGTTAACGATGAAGATAAACGTGACCTTTGGTACCAGGAAATGAAAGTTGATTTAGCTGACGCTTCCGGTACTTGGAAAGAAGTAGTAGTTGATATTTTGCCTGCAAATTTTAAAGATGGCGGGGATAAAACAAAAGAATGGAATCTTCAAACCGGAGATGGTGACCGTGATATTCAGCTGGACAAAATTAAAACAATGGAGATTGCTCTAGTTTACATTACTTCCGGTGCGGGAGTAAATACACCTACAGCTACTGGTACGGTTCTTTTCGACGAGTTTGCTGTTACTGGTGATGCTTATCCTCCTCCAATTGTGGATTTTACAAACAGTGCATCAAAATTTACTAAAGATATTATGGAATGGGCTGGAGCAGGCAACACAAGCTCCGTTACATTAACAGACGAAGCTACAGACAAAGTTGAAGGAACAACTGGTTCTTTGAAAGTTGATTACACAGCTTATGCATCGCAGGATTGGGGTGGTTATGTTTCAGTTAAAACTCCAGTTACCGTACCAGCTAAATTTAACGAAAGAACTTATTTATCCTTTTATGTAAAAAATGTTAAACCGGTTACAACAACTGTTCCTAAAAGAGCAATGCTTAGAGTTACTATTCAAGAAGAAAGTATTGCAGGTCAGGTTGAAAACTGGATGACTAAAGTGCCAATTGATTTAACAACAGCATCTGGTTGGACAAGATACGATTTGCCATTGAAAGAAATTAAACTTATTGATGGTGATCAGCATCCTGCAATTGGCGGATGGGGACAAAACGGTTCGAACGGAGATAAAGTTTTCAATCCAGACAAAATGAAAAATATTTCATTCGACTTTTTTGCAATTGGAGCTGGTGCAGATGCTGGACCAAAAGGTGAAAAATTAACAGGAACTGTTTTGCTTGGAATTATGCAGCAATCTGGTTACCAGCTTTTTGATATTGTGGCTCCTAAAGCTCCATCTGTTGTTGTTACAAAAGGAACAAATTCCAATTTAGTTACCTGGACAGATTTAGCCGGTGAAACAACAGAGAAATATTTTGTTTATGCAAGCAAATCTCCAATTACAAGTGTTACAGCAGCCGGAGTTGAATCAATAGCGTTGAGTGTTCCAAGAGGAACTCAGGTAATTGAACATCTTTTAAGAGCACCCAAAACTGATAAGAACGTTACTTATTATTATGCAATAAATGCAGTTGATAAAGCCGGTAATGTTGGACCAATTGCAACAACTGCAGCAGTAACAAATTTAGCAAAAGGAATTCCAACAATTGCACTAAAAACTATTGCAAATTGGACAGCAGACGGCGATATGAAAGAATGGACTGCAGCTGGAGTTACTCCATTTAAATTGTATCCAGAAAACGGTTCTGCTCATATTATGAATAACTTTGTTGTTACAAATAATGCAGATTTAAGTGCAGATTTGTATATAGCTATGGATGCAAATTATTTGTATTTCGCTGCTGATGTTAATGATGATGTAGTATATGCCGATGATGCAAAGTATATGGTTAAGGGAGGGCAAAACTGGGCTCTTGACGCTGTTGATATAGAAATTGGTATGTATAACCAGGAAGCTAAACTGCATACATCTTACAAGCATGGAAAATTCCCAGATTACCATTTCAGATTTAATAAATTAAGAGCACGCAGTGACCATTGGGAATCTGAAAAAGATTCTTTGTTGTTACCTGGTGCAAACTATTACTGGCAGGAAAAATTCCCATCTGGATACAGAGTTGAAGCAAGACTAAAAATTTCTGATATAGCTGCCTTAAGAAATACTCCTAAAGGTACAAGAGATTCAATCTACTTAAAAGAGGGTTACAAAATTCCACTTGATTTTGTAATTGGAGATAATGATGGAAAGAACAGTGCAGATTTAGCGTCCAATCGTGAAGGACAAATCAGCTGGTCACCATTTAATAATGACAACGGCTGGAATGATCCATCAAAATGGATGTACACTTGGTTAGGCGATACAGATGTAATTTCAACAGATGTTCAAGAAGAATTGCCAGTAAGCTATTCTTTGGAACAAAACTATCCAAATCCATTTAACCCAGCTACACAAATTAAATACACATTGGCAAAGGCTGGAATTGTAAACCTAAAAATTTACGATGTCCTTGGCCGTGAAGTTGCAGATTTAGTTAATAAATACCAAGAAGCAGGCAAGTACACAGTTAATTTTAACGCTTCTAAACTTGCTAGTGGTGTTTACATTTATAGAATAGATAGCAATTCATTTTCAAGCGTTAAAAAGATGATGTTGATTAAGTAATTAAAATCCATTTAAGGGTACTGCAACAATGCGGTACCCTTTTAGTTCTTATAACTAAAATTTTTCAAGGAATAGATTATGTGCAGGATTAATACAATGGAGAGAATCAAGTTGCCGAGAAGTGTATTTCAACTGAGTCTTTTTTTGTTGTTGTTAGCTTCTTCATTTATTAATGCGGGTACGACTGGTAAACTTTCAGGTAAAGTGGTCGATTCCGAAACAAAGGAACCGGTAGTTGGCGCATCTATTATATTAATAGGAACCAACCAAGGTGCCGTAGCCGACCTAGAGGGATACTACTATATTAACAATATTTCTCCCGGAATTTATAACGTTGCCGTAACATCAATTGGTTATCATAAAGTTACAATACAAAAAATTTCTATAAAAATTGATCAAACCACTCGTTTGGATGTTACCGTAACTCCCACATCGGTAAATTTAGGTGAAATTATTATTCAGGCTAAACAGCCGCTTGTTACAAAAGACTTAACTTCATCTACTGCAATTGTATCATCGGAAGAATTAAAAACAATGCCTGTAGAAAATTTGGGGCAGGTTGTTAATTTACAAGCCGGTGTTGTTAATGGGCATTTTAGAGGAGGACGCTCAGGTGAAGTTTCCTATTTAGTTGATGGCGTTACAGTAACAGATGTTTTTAACGGCGGTATGTCTGTTGAAGTAGAGAACACATCAATTAGACAGATGGAAGTAATTAGCGGTACTTTTAATGCAGAGTATGGCCAGGCAATGGCAGGTATTGTTAATATTGTTACTAAAGATGGTGGTTCCAATTACGAAGGCTCTGCATCGGCTTATGTTGGCAATTACTTTACCAATCATACAGATATTTTTCAAAATGTAAATAAAGCCAATTTGAACGGCCCAAGAGATTTTCAGTTAACTTTAAGCGGACCAACTCAAATTACAAATAACTTAACATTCTTTTTAACAGGAAGATTTTATAAAGATGATGGTTATATGTATGGACAAAGATATTATAATGTTACTGATGACAGACCAACTTTTCCTATGGCAGGAAATCAAAGTTTATGGATTGATAATGGAACCGGAGATAGTGCATTTGTTCCAATGAATCCATATGAAAAAAAATCATTTAACGGAAAACTTTCGTATGGTTTTGGTTTATGGAAGTTTAGTTACAGTATCTTTTGGGATGACAACTGGAGTAAGGGTTATAATCATGCTTACAAATGGACACCGGACGCAATAAAAAATAATTATAGAACAAACACAATTAATAGTTTCCAAATTTCATGGCTTCCTTCGCAAAGTACATTTGCTACTTTAAAATTTTCTTCGAACTATCATAAGTTCTGGGGCTACTTATACGAAAATGAATTAGATCCTCGTTACGTCGAACCTAATCAAGGTTCACCTATTACCGGCTATACATTTAACCAGGGGGGTAACGAGTCTGATAGATATAATAGATCTACACAAACCTACATTGGACAAATATCTTTGGAATCGCAAATTACCAAAGAGCATAAAATTAAAATTGGAGCTGAAGCAAGATTCCACACAATATTAAATAGTTGGAAAACAATTAGAAATATGACTGAAGGACAAGTTGATTCAACCGGTAATGCAATATTTACAATTGGCTATAGCGATCCTAATACAAAGTTCAATCAAAGTTACACACGAAATCCTTACGAAATTTCGGCATATATTCAGGATAAGATGGAATATGATATAATGATTATTAATGCAGGCGTTCGTTTCGATTATTTTAGCTCGAACACTAATTTACCGGCAGACATTCGTAATCCTTTGAACAATCCAAATTTTGCAAATGCTAACGTAAAGCGTGATGCAGAATCGGAATATCAAATTAGTCCGCGCTTAGGCGTTTCTTTTCCTATGAGCGACAAAGGAGCAATACATTTTTCATACGGGCATTTTTTCCAAATTCCAAGCTTTGAAAACTTGTACAGCAATTATGCTTACATAATAGATCAAACGTCTTCACTTTCTTCAAGTGTTGGAAATCCAGAATTGAAATCGCAAAAAACAGTTAAGTACGAATTGGGATTGCAGCAGGTAATCTTTCCCGAAGTTACCATTGACGTATCACTTTACTATAGCGACATAAGAAATTTACTTGGTATGCAAATTCTAAAAACTTATGAAGGGTTTACATTTGCACGATTCATAAACAGAGATTATGGAAACGTTAAAGGAGTAATTATAACTTTAGAAAAAAGATTTGCAGATTTCTTTAGCGCAAAAATTGATTATACTTACCAGGTTGCCAGCGGAAATGCATCCGATCCTATGGTTGAGTTTTATAACAACCAGGCAGATCCTCCAGTAGAATCGAATAAAAAAGTAGTTCCTTTAAATTGGGATCAGACTCATACACTAAATGCCTCTTTAACAGTTGGAGATCCAACAGACTGGACGGTAGGAATGATTTTTAGCTACGGTTCCGGAGCTCCATATACAGAAGATCCAAGATATTCTCAAGGCTTGCGTTTTGAAAACCTTGGAAGAAAACCAAACTCTATGAATGTAGATTTAAGGGCTAATAAACAATTCAAAGTTTTTGGTCTAGACTTAAACGCATTTTTACTTGTTTATAATTTGTTGGATATTAAAAATGAATATGGCGTATCCAGTACAACTGGCCGTGCCGGAATAGACTTGAATACAAAATTTGCCGCACCAATTGTTGGAAAGAATACAATTGAGCAGTATCTGCTAAATCCTGCAGATTATTCATCTCCAAGAAGGATCAACTTAGGTTTTAATATAAATTTCTAACAGGATGCATCTAGTTATTTTTAGAAAATGGAGTTAAGAATGAAAAGAAATATTTTATGGTTTTTTGTACTCCTTATTATGGCAGATATCTCTTGGGCACAAACCCAGGAACAGATATTGAAGTATCGTGCAGAGCCATATGGTGAAAAAACATATAGAAAAAAAGCAGTGATGGATGGTAATCTTGTACGTACATTATTTTCGAATGATGGACAAGTAGGAACTTGGCCCGATAGACCAAGCGGCGAGTGGCCAAAGGGAACAGGTAATATGTATCTTGATGGATGTACTCCTGTAGTAACTTCGGCAATTATTGCGCCTGGGAACAAGCAATTAGTTCATCCTGCTCAAACATCATACAGAGAAGAAAATGATTTCGATCCTGTATCTAATGATTTATGGGTTATGGAACCGATTCCTGGTTATGCAAGATCATCATCGGAACAACCGGCAATGAGTACAAGACCTCTTTCCTGGCCGGAAAATTGGCCCCGTTCCCTTCCAAATGTTGATGCAAATTGGGATGGTTATTGGTTCGGTTATTTTGGACGAGGTGTAATGAATGCCGATCTTGAAGTATTCTATACAATGGATGATTCAAAAGATAAAGAGTTTTCACGACCACCTTATTCCTATTATCCTCTTGCTGCAGATCGAAACAGAGGCGGCTTAGGATTAAGAACAGAAGTTCGCGGTTTTCAATGGTCGCACGTTCTAGCCGAAGATATTATTTTCTTCCATTACGACATTGTTAATCTTAGCGATGTTTCTTTAGATACAACTTATTTTGGATTTTATTGCGATACCGGTGTTGGTGGTGTAAACGATAATGGTGATGATAATGCTTCTTACAATACAAAACTTGATCTTGCTTACGCTTTTGATAATGACGGTATATCTCCAGATTTTGTTGGAAAGACCGGCTATGTTGGATATGCATTTTTGGAAAGTCCAGGTAACGCTTCGGATAGAATTGATAACGATGAAGATGGTTTAGTTGATGAAACTCGCGATAACGGAATAGATGATAATAAAAACTGGATTCCATTTTCGGACTCGAATAAAAATGGGAAATGGGATTTAGGTGAACCACTAAACGACGATCTTGGAAAAGATGGTGTTGGCCCAGATGACCCGCAATACAAAGGTGCCGATGATGGTGAAGCTGATGGTAAACCTACTGATGGTGAACCAAATTTTGACAGAACAGATAAAGACGAATCCGATCAGATTGGTTTAACAAGTTTAGTTATTGAAAGACTTTCGAACAAAGGACCAAATGCAATTTGGCCAAAGAATGATGAAGTAATTTGGAGAAAGATGAATTATTCAAGTTTCGATACTTCATTAACTAATTCTAATATTCAAATTCTCTTTGGTTCCGGTCCATTTCCATTAAAGATGTATAAGAGGGAAAGATTTTCGGTTGCGCTTGTATTAGGCGTGGATTACGATGATATGGTTTTTAACAAAGAAACCGTTCAATCAATTTATAATGCAAACTATAATTTTTCACAGCCTCCATTAAAGCCTACATTAACTGCAATTTCGGGTGACAAAAAAGTGTTCCTTTATTGGAATGATTATGCCGAAAAATCTTTCGATAGATTCTTAAGAAAAAAAGATTTTGAAGGTTATCTTTTATATAGAAGTCAAGAACCAGAATTTAATGATATAAAGTTGATAACTGATTCAAAAGGGGAACCAAAATATTGGAAACCAATTGCTCAATTTGATATAAAAGATGGAATAAAAGGACCAGATCCTATAGGAATTAATGGTGCTCATTTTTGGAGAGGTAATGAAACCGGCCTTCAGCATTCATTTGTAGATTCAACTGTTACAAATGGAAATACTTATTACTATGCATTGGTGGCTTACGATCAGGGAGATCCTGTTTATGGTACAAAAGGACTAATTCCTAGCGAGACAACCAAAATTATTTCTCAGGATTTTTCAGGTCAAATAAAATTCATTGATATAAATTGCGCCGTGGTTAAACCTAATGCCCCATCGGCCGGTTATAAATCTCCTAAGGTAACAGGTGATTTAACAAAAGTTACAAAAGGGCTTGGATCCGGAAAGATGAATCTGATTGTACTCAATCCAAATGAAGTTAAAGATGGTGCTACATATAAAGTAAACTTTACTGCCAATGGTACAATTCCGGTATACAAAACAACCGGTTATTCGTTAAGCAGAACATGGCAAGGAAAGACAGAAGATATTTTTGCAAAGGTAGATACTTCAAATTTTGGAGCCGGAAAATTCAGTGCTCCTTTTGACGGTTTAATTGTTTCTGTTACCAGCGATACTCTTGGTGTTGTAAAAGAAAAAGGGTGGGTTAAAGGTTACAGCAATGTTGATATGGTTGTAGCTCCGGATAAAAGTTCTCCTACAAGAAATATTGCATGGCCTTCGGATTACGAAATTGAATGGCTTCCTGATGGACAAACAATAACAACTCCTTTTACAAAAAAGCCAGTTCCTTTTAAAATCCGTAATATATCGCGAGGCGAGGAAGTTCAGGCTGAGTACTTTGATAATGATGCTGATGGACTATTCAGCTTGAACGACGACATTGTGATTATTGAGTACTTGAATAATCAGTTTAAGCTTACATGGAGAATTTTGTATAGAAAACCATCTGCAGCAATGTTTGCAACACCACGTCCAGGAGATATTTTCAGGTTTGTTACAACAAGGCCATTTAATAATGGAGATTATTTCCAATTCTCTACAACCGGTGCTATGGTTGATGCAAATTTGGCAAAGAATTCTTTAAATAAAGTTGCGGTAGTTCCAAATCCATATATCAGTGCAAATTCTTGGGAGAAGAGAAATCTAGTTCAATCCGGCCGTGGAGAAAGAAGAATAGATTTTATTCACTTACCTACATCATGCACAATTAGAATTTACACAGTAACCGGTGCTTTGATTAAGACTCTTCAAAAAGAATCGGGGACCGAAGATGGAACATTATCTTGGAATCTTATAACGGAAGACGGAATGGATTTATCATACGGACTCTATATTTATCACGTTGATGCACCGGGAGTAGGCGAGTACATCGGCAAATTTGCGGTAATCAAATAGCCATGGAGCGAGATATGAAAAGAAAAATAAATTTAGCATTTATAGTTTTGTTCGCGGTTATTAATATTTCTATTGTATCCGCACAAACATTTGTTTCAGATGTTTCTAAAAAAGGAACAACAGCAGCTCAGTTTCTTTCAATTAATCAGGGTGCAAGAGCAACCGGAATGGGAAGTGCATACGTTGCTGTTAGCGATGACCCAACAGCAATTTATTGGAATCCGGCTGGCTTGGCAAAATTGCAGGGAGGTTCTGTTGTTTTCGATCATTCAAGTTGGATTGCAGATATAAATTACAACTTTGTTGCCGCATCATATAACATGGGAACATTTGGAACTGTTGGCGTAAGCTTTTTATCATCAAGTATAGAAGATATGAAAGTTAGAACAATTGCAGATCCTGAAGGTACGGGAGAAACATTTACAGTCTCCGATGTTATGTTTAGTGTTGCCTATGCAATTAACTTAACAGATAATTTTTCTATTGGATTTAATCCTAAGTTCATCAATCAAAAAATTTGGAGAACAAACGCAACTGCATTTGCTGTTGATATGGGTGTGCAGTATATAACTCCATTTGATGGAGTTGTGCTTGCAATGTCAATTTCAAACTTTGGTACAAAGATGAAGTTAGATGGAACTTCCGCATTGGTTCTTTACGATCCAGACAAAAATTCTACTGGTAATAACGATAGAATTCCTGCTTATCTTCAAACAGATGAATGGGAATTACCATTGAACTTTAGGGTAGGACTTTCGTACCGTCCAATAAATACCGATATGCATAAAGTGTTAATTGCAATTGATGCAATGCATCCAAGCGATAATTACGAAAGCGTAAACGTTGGTGGAGAATACTCCTTTAGCGATATGTTTTTTATTAGAGCCGGTTACAAATCTTTATTTCTAAAAGATTCCGAAGAATCATATACTTTCGGTTTTGGAGTTCAACAAAGATTTATTGGCAATGTAGCTATGAAAATTGATTATTCATATGGTGACTTTGGAAGACTAAATAATGTTCAGAAATTTTCTGTTGGAATTGCTTTCTAATGAATCCAAAAGCAAAATACAATTTCAAAGTTCGTTTATAAAATTACGGGGTGAGTAATTAAACTCACCCCGCGTTTTATGCATTAGTTCTATCAGTAATATTTTTTCAACTATCAATTTTAAAATGGCAATAAATATTTGAAAGCAAAAATTACTATAGCGTTTATACTCTTTCTTTTTATTCAAGTAGTATTATTTGCTCAGGCTGTTTTAAATGGTGCCGAGTATAGAACAAAAGATTCCTTTTTATATGGAAGATTTGAAGCAAGTATTAAGGCACCTGGCAAAGAGGGATTATTAACATCCTTATTTACCTACTTTGACGGTTTGCCAAATGATGCTTGGTCTTCATCTAAGTGGAATGAAATTGATTTTGAAATTATGGGACGTTATAATAATGATGTTCAGCTAAATGTAATTACATCCGGAGCTTCTAATCATGTTAGGCATCAACTTGTAAATTTTAATCCAGCAGTGGATTTTCATACATATGCATTCGAATGGACTCCGGATTATGTTGCTTGGTTTATAGATGGAGTTGAAGTTTACCGGCAAACAGAGGAGCATATTAAGACTGTTACCAGGGCACAAAAATTAATGATGAATATCTGGAGTCCTGTTTATACAAATTGGGCAGGTGTTTGGAATGATGCTCTTCTTCCGGCATTTGGATATTACGATTGGGCGGCATATTACAAGTATTCTCCTGGAAAGGGTAACTATGGAACATCAAACAATTTTACACTTGATTGGAAAGATGAATTTAATGGATTTGATGAATTGCGATGGGAAAAAGCCAGTCATGGATTTGGAGGCAACAGAAACGATTTTGTACCGGAAAACATTGCATTTGCAGATGGTAAACTAATTCTTTGTTTAACCAGCAAAACTGAACGGGGGTATGTAGATAAAGTAAAACCCACAATGTTAAATGTGCGTGCAGTTTCGGAAAATAAAATTAAAGTATTCTTTTCGGAGATGGTTGAAAAAAGCAGTGCAGAAAATGTTGCAAATTATGTAATTCCGAACGTTGTAGTAAACAGTGCATCTCTTCTTTCAGATAAAAGAACGGTTGAACTGATTGTAAGCGGTTTAGATTTGAAAGTACCGCAAAGTTTAATAGTGTCTCAAATTAAAGACTTGGCAACCCCCGCTAATCTTTCAACTCTTCATCTTAAATCCATTAAAGTAAATAAGAAATTTACTTTTCCATTAATGATAAATGTTGGAGGAGAAGTTTATAAAGATTTTATTTTGGATAAGGAATTTGTAACAGATAGTTCCGATTACGGATTTATGGAGGGAAGTAAAGGTGGTCCATATATTGGCGAAATAAGCAACACAGATGATGATGCGATATTTCAGACAGAAATAAATGGACTGGCAAAGTATGTTGCAAGAATTCCAAATGGTAAGTATAGAGTAAAACTTTTATTCGCCGAGAATTTTCATTCTGCAATTGGAAAAAGGATCTTTGATGTATACCTGCAAGGCAACCTTGCTCTTAATAAATTAGATATTTTCAAAGAGGCTGGAAATAAGAGTGCTCTCATTAAAGTAATTGAAAATGTTGAGGTAAAAGATAATTTGCTTGATATTCATTTTGCCGCTTTGATTGAAAGACCACTTCTAAATGGAATAATAATAGAGTCGTTAGCATCGGCAGTTAACGACCTGGGAAATACAATTCCTAATGAATACAAATTGGAGCAGAATTATCCTAATCCATTCAATCCGGTTACATCAATAAGGTATCATATTCCTAAAAGCGGTTTTGTCACTTTGCAAGTATTCGATTCACTAGGATCCGAAATTGCTACTCTTGTTAAGCAGGAACAAACTCCAGGCTCATATGTGGTAAGTTTTAATTCAAGTAAATCTTTGAATAATAAGTCTATTTCAAGCGGAATATATTTCTATACTTTACAAACAGATAATTACGCTTATACAAAAAAAATGCTTTTGCTTAAATAAATTTTGTTCAGTTAAAAATAGTGGATTAGAAGATTTATAATTTAGTTGCCTGTTACTGTTTATCTTAAAATTTTTATAATCTGTTAAATGCTGTATAAGAATAAAGTGTTAATGCCAAACCGGTATTAACAGTTTTTATGAATTTATTATTAAGGAGAAATAAATGGCTTCTTCTGCACCTACAACATCAAACTCAAAAACTATTAATGGCGGTCAGAACTATAATTTTGCCTTAACAGTTCTAACATCATTATTCTTTATGTGGGGATTCATTACTTGTTTGAATGATATTCTTATTCCACATCTTAAAGCTGTGTTCACATTAAATTATACACAGGTAATGCTAATTCAATTCAGTTTTTTTACTGCTTATGCAATTGTTTCGTTACCGGCTGGAATTCTTGTTGAAAAAATTGGTTATAAAAATGGAATTGTTATCGGGTTAATAACTGCAGGTATTGGATGTTTATTGTTTTATCCGGCGGCAAGTGTTCAATCTTATGCAATGTTTCTTGGTGCTTTATTTGTATTGGCAGCCGGTATTACTGTTTTGCAGGTTGCAGCAAATCCATATGTAGCAATTCTTGGTAAGCCTGAAACAGCATCAAGCAGATTAAATTTAACTCAAGCATTTAATTCCTTGGGAACAACAATAGCGCCATATTTCGGCTCATTAATAATTCTATCTATTGCTGTTAAGACTGTTGAAGATTTCAAAACAATGTCTGCTGATGATATTAGTGCATATAAACTTGCCGAAGCAGGAGCAGTTCAAGTTCCATATTTAGGATTAGCTGCTGCTTTGTTTGTAATAGCTGCTGTTTTTGCTGTTATTAAATTGCCAAAAATTGAAGCTGCCGATATTATGGCCAGCGGTGATAACGAAACTAATTATCACGATCATCATAAGAGTGCTTGGGGATACAAACATTTGGTGTTAGGGGCAATTGGAATTTTTGTTTATGTAGGAGGAGAAGTTTCTATAGGAAGTTTTCTTGTTAACTATATAGGGCAGCCATTTATCGCAGGATTAAAAGAAGCAGATGCCGGAAAGTTTGTTTCTTTCTATTGGGGCGGAGCTATGATAGGAAGATTTATTGGTTCCGGTGTGCAAAGAAAAATTAATCCTGGAAAGGTTCTTGCTTTTAGTGCAGTGATGGCTGGTATTCTTGTAATTATTTCGATGCTAACTTTTGGCCAGGTCGCAATGTGGTCAATTCTTGCTGTCGGTCTATTCAATTCAATTATGTTTCCAACAATATTTACACTAGCAATTGATGGGCTTGGAAAACACACCGGTCAGGCTTCTGGAATTTTGTGTACAGCAATTGTTGGTGGCGCTATTCTGCCTGTTGTTCAAGGATATTTTGCAGACACCATTGGTATTCATCATGCTTTCTTTATTCCGGTATTATGCTATATCTACATTGCCTTCTACGGTCTAAAAGGACATAAACCAAGTTACATTACCTCCAAAGGATAGCTATGAAAAAAAAAGTTGCAATTGGAATTGATGTAGGGGGGACAAATACTGTATTTGGTTTTGTAAATGAAACTGGAGAGTGCATTTATGAAGCATCAATTTTAACCTATGCAGATCAGGATGCAGATCAATTATTCAACAGACTGTTTGCAAAAATTGATAATGATTTTGAAAGCTATTCATCCGAATATGAATTGATTGGGATTGGAATTGGGGCGCCGAATGCAAATTATTACAAAGGCACTGTTGAGCTTCCACCAAATTTAAATTGGGGGATTGTCAACGTATTGGAGATTGTAAAAAAATATTCTCCATTGCCCAGTGCAATTACAAATGATGCTAATGCTGCGGCAATTGGAGAAATGATTTTTGGTGCCGCCAAGGGGATGAAAGATTTTATTGTTATCACTCTTGGAACCGGTCTTGGAAGCGGCATTGTTGTGAACAATCAATTAGTTTATGGCAGCGATGGTTTTGCCGGCGAAATTGGGCACACAATTGTAGATCCAAACGGAAGAGAATGTGGCTGCGGCAGAAAAGGATGCCTTGAAACATATGCATCTGCAACAGGAATTAGGCGTACTGTGCATGAATTAATTAGCACAACCAATATTCCAAGTGAGTTAAGGAACAGCAGCTTTAACCAGCTTACTTCAAAAGATATTGCTGATGCAGCTAACAATGGAGATAAACTTGCTTTGGAAGCATTCGATTACACTTCTAAAGTTCTTGGATTAAAACTTGCGGATTCTGTTGCTTATTTAAGTCCCGAAGCAATAATTCTTTTTGGAGGATTAGCTCTTGCCGGTGATTTAATTTTTGTTTCTACAAAAAAGTATATGGAAGAATACATGCTGAACATTTTTAAAAACAAAGTAAAACTTCTTCCATCGGCCTTGCCTGGAGCTCATGCTGCGGTACTTGGCGCAAGCGCATTAATTTGGAACGAGTTAAAGAAGGCAAACTAAAAATTGTTCTTAATCGGTTTAAAATTTATTTGTTGATAAATTATTGAGGAGAAATATGAAAAATAATATCCTGCTTTTTACACTTTTATTTGCTGGATTAATTATGATAAACGCACAAACCAAGAAAGAAAAAAGTATAGAAAAGAAAGTTGATGCTCTTCTTTCTCAAATGACTTTGGATGAAAAAATTGGTCAGATTACTCAGGTTGATTACGACGCCATCAAAAAAAATGTTAACGATATAACAAAGTATTCGCTCGGCTCAATTCTTTGCGGCGGAAATAGCGAGCCCGAAGATATTACTGCAAAGGGATGGGCTAATCTTTACGATAGCTATCAAAATATTGCTCTAACCTCCAGGTTAAAAATTCCAATTATATGGGGAATTGATGCTGTCCATGGTCATAACAATGTTGATGGCGCAACAATTTTTCCACACAATGTTGGATTAGGAGCAACACGCAATTCAAAATTAATTCAAAAAGTTGCCGCTGTTACCGCAGAAGAAATTAAGGGAACCGGAATGCAGTGGGATTTTGCTCCATGCGTTGCCGTTGCGCGTAATGAAAGATGGGGAAGAACATATGAAAGCTTTGGAGAGAATCCAGATTTAGTTAAGAAGCTTGGAACTGCATACGTTATAGGAATGCAGGGGAAAAACCTTGCAGATAAAAGCTCGGTACTTGCATGCGTTAAGCATTTTGTTGGTGATGGCGGAACAACAAATGGAATAGATCAGGGTAATACAGAAGTTGATGAAAAAACTCTTCGCAAAGTTCACTTGCCAGGTTATATAGATGCCATTAAAGCGGGAGCTAAATCTATAATGGTAAGCTACAGCAGCTGGAATGGTGAAAAAATGCATGGTCATAAATACTTATTGACAGATGTATTAAAAGGGGAACTGGGTTTTAAAGGGTTTTTAGTTAGCGATTGGCAGGGAATTGATAAGCTTGGAAAGGATTATAAATGGGTAATAGAAAAATCCATTAACGCCGGTCTTGATATGGTAATGATTCCAAATGCACCGGGGCAAGAAAACAATTATGTTGAGTTCATTACAAAATTGAAAGAGTTAGTAATTGAGAACAAAGTTGCAATTAGCCGAATAGATGATGCCGTTAAAAGAATTTTGAAAGTAAAATTTGAAATGGGATTATTCGAAAATGCTATGACAGATAAAAGTCTTACTGCTAAAGTAGGTTCAAAAGAAAACCGTGAAGTTGCGCGTGATGCAGTTCGTCAATCTTTGGTGCTCTTAAAGAATGATAACAAATTGTTACCCCTTTCCAAAAAATTAAATCGTATTCATGTAACCGGCAAAAGCGCAGATGATATTGGTAATCAATGCGGCGGTTGGACTATTATTTGGCAGAGTAAAAGCGGTAATGTAATTAGCGGCGGCACAACAATTTTACAGGCAATTAAAAACAGTGCTTCAAGAAATACAAAAATAACTACTTCTATAGATGGCTCTGGCGCCGAAGGTGCGGATGTTTGTGTTGTTGTTGTTGGAGAAACTCCTTATGCCGAAATGTTTGGAGATAGGGAAGATTTAAGTTTGGCAAAGGAAGATGTTGATGCAATTGAAAAAGCAAAATCTTCCGGAGTTCCGGTTGTTGTAATACTTCTTTCGGGAAGACCAATGATTATTGAACAAAGTTTAAAAAGCAGCAATGCTTTTATTGCGGCATGGTTGCCTGGAACAGAAGGGCAAGGTGTTGCAGATGTTTTATTCGGCGACTTTAAGCCTGTTGGAAAACTGCCTCATTCATGGCCAAAAAACATGCAGCAAATTCCAATAAATGTTGGAGATAAAAATTACAATCCATTGTTCCCATACGGGTTTGGACTTACTTATTAAAAATAAAAGCGATGACTTATTTATTTTCTAAAATGATGGTGAATCTGTTGCTTAATGGGCAGGTTCACCATTACTTATTTTAGAATGATACTGATGAATATACTATACAGACCAGCAATACATTAAACAGATTTTTAAGTATGCAGTTGAATTTACTTTATAAATAATTCTATCTAAATCATTTTGCCATAATACAGAGGTGCATTTTGAAAAAAATTATTCTCTTCTTTTTAATAGTTACAATCAGTTTTGCCCAGAAAAAAAATATTGAACAGCGTGTGGATTCTGTTTTAGCATTAATGACGCTTGATGAAAAAGTTGGGCAGCTGGTTCAATACAGCGGAGGCTGGGCAACCGGAACTCAAACAGAAAAATCAAGTGAAGGAAGCGACGCACTAATTAAAAAGGGTAAGGTTGGTTCTTTCTTAAATGTAGTTGGTGCCGAAGCAACAATGAAGATGCAAAAAATTGCCGTTGAGCAAAGCCGTTTGAAAATACCATTGATATTCGGGCTTGATGTAATACATGGATATAGAGCAACTTTCCCGGTACCAATTGCAGAAGCAAGCAGCTGGAATCCTGCTCTTGTTGAAAAATCTGCAAGATGGCAGGCAATAGAAGCTTCTTCAGCCGGTATTCATTGGACCTTTAACCCTATGGTAGATATTGCTCGGGATCCTAGATGGGGAAGAATTATGGAAGGGAGCGGTGAAGATTCTTATCTGGGTTCTTTAATGGGCGTTGCCAGAGTTAAAGGTTATCAGGGAAATGATTTATCTGAAGCAAATACAATTGCTGCTTGTGTTAAACATTTTGCCGGTTACGGAGGTGCAGAAGGAGGAAGAGACTACAACACAGTAGACTTTTCCGAAAGAACTTTTCGTGAAGTTTATTTGCGTCCATTTAAAGCTGCTGTAGAAGCAGGGGCTGCAACTTTAATGGCTTCGTTTAATGAAATTGGAGGTGTGCCATCCTCGGCAAGTAAGTTTTTATTAACAAATATTTTGCGCGATGAATGGAAGTTTGATGGATTTGTTGTAAGCGATTGGAATTCAATAGGGGAATTAATTCCCCACGGTGTAGCAAGAGATTCTAAACATGCCGGAGAATTGGCAATAAATGCTGGTCTTGATATGGACATGGAGACAAGTTCATATTTCAATCATTTGGCAAATATGGTTAATGAAGGAAAGGTTTCTAAAAATATTTTAGATGAAAGTGTAAGAAGAGTATTGAGGATAAAATTCCGTCTTGGCTTATTCGACGATCCATTTAAGTATTGCGATGTTGAAAGAGAAAAAAAATCCATTATGAGTAAAGATATTGTTGATGCAACATTAAAGACTGCACGCGAATCTATTGTTCTTCTTAAAAACCAAAATAAACTATTGCCATTAAAAAAGAATCTGAATAAAATAGCTGTAGTTGGCCCCCTTGCAAATTCTAAGGATAATCCTTTGGGAGGATGGGCGCAGTTGGGAAAACCCGATGATGTTGTTACTGTTCTTGAGGGTATTAGAAATAAATTAGGAAAGAGTACTGAAATATTTTTTGAAGAAGGATGTTCAATTACCGGAGACAAAAAAGAGGGATTTGCCAAGGCTGTTGAGCTTGCTAAAGAGAGCGATGTAACAATTGTAGTTGTTGGAGAAAACCGGGATATGAGCGGAGAAGCTAATACAAGAGCAACTTTAGATTTGCCCGGGGTTCAGCAAAGTTTTGTTGAAGAGATTCAAAAAACCGGTAAGCCTGTTGTGGTAGTTTTAATGAATGGAAGACCTTTAACAATTACTTGGATTGAAGAAAATGTTAATTCAATTGTAGAAACCTGGTACTTGGGAATTCAAGCCGGTAATGCAATTGCCGATGTGCTATTTGGAGATTATAATCCTAGCGGAAAACTTCCGGTTACTTTTCCACGGTACGTAGGACAGGTTCCAATTTATTATAACCACAAGAACACTGGCCGGCCATACGATCCCAAAAATCATTACACCTCTTATTACATGGATATTGAAAACACTCCCTTGTATCCCTTTGGCTTTGGACTAAGCTATACAAAGTTTTCCTACTCCGATGTTTTGCTTAGCAAAAATAAAATTAAAAGTGACGAGTCGATTACTGCCACGGTTGAAGTTAAGAATATAGGAGATTATGATGGAGAAGAGGTTGTTCAGCTTTATATTAGAGATTTAGTTGGAAGTGTAACCAGACCGGTAAAAGAATTAAAAGATTTTGCAAAAATATTTTTGAAAGCCGGAGAAGCAAAAAAAGTTGAATTTACAATTACACCGGAAAAGCTGAAGTTTTATAACATAGATATGAAATATGTTTTAGAGCCGGGAGATTTTAAAGTTTTTGTTGGAACCAACTCTGTTGATGTAAAGGAATCTTCATTTTCTGTAATTGAATAAAGAGATTGTTATGAAAACTAAACTATGGATTCTGTTAGCTTTTTATTTAATGTTATTAACAGGATGTTCAACAAACATTATTAAAGAAAGGAATATGAAGCGTCAGGAAGAAAAAAAACTGAACACAAATTATGAGCAGAAGGCTATAATTGACTATCTACTCTATCTTCCTAAAGAATATAATGGAAAAGAAAAATTCCCCTTGATGTTGTTTTTACATGGAAGCGGCGAGCGCGGAAGCAATTTAGAATTAGTAAAAAAACATGGTCCTCCAAAACTTATTGAAGAGGGAAAAGATTTTCCGTTTATAATTGTATCACCACAATGCCCAAGCGGAATAAGATGGAAAACAAATATTCTTATTGCGTTGATTGATGATATTATTAATAACTACAATGTAGATGAAAACCGTATATACATTACCGGATTAAGCATGGGGGGGTATGGAACATGGAAACTTGCAAACGAAATTTCGGATCGCCTTGCCGCAGCAATTCCAATATGCGGCTGGGGGGATGCGTGGACAATTTGTGAAATTGGAGATCTTCCGGTTTGGGCATTTCATGGAGAAAAAGATAATGTAGTGCTACCTCAGAAATCGAAAGAACTGGTTGAAGCATTAAAATCGTGTAATGGAAATGTTCAATTAACAACCTATCCAGAAGCTGGTCATGACTCGTGGACTCAAACCTACGATAATCCTAAAATTTATGAATGGCTGCTAAAGCAAACTAAGAATCAAAGAAAAAAGCTAAATGCAAATTGGTTTTAACACTAAAGGAAAAAACTAATGAATAAGATCTACAATGTTGCTTTGTTTTTTATACTTTTTGCAATAAGCATATCTGCTCAATCGAAGGGCTTTGTTTATTGCCAAGGTCAAAATTTTATTGGTCCGGATGGCAAAGTGTTAGTACTAAAGGGTACTAATCTTGGTAATTGGCTTAATCCCGAAGGATACATGTTCAAGTTCCAGAATGTAAATTCATTTAGACTAATAGACAATGCTTTTAAAGAACTATTAGGCGCCGATGAAACTAGAAAGCTTTGGAAAAAATTCAGAGATAATTACATAACAAAAGATGATATCCATTTTCTAAAAAGCATTGGACTAAATCATGTGCGGGTGCCATTCAATTTTAAGTTATTTTTAGTCGAGGATCATCCGGAAATTTATTTGGAAGAGGGATTCAAACGATTGGATGATGTAATAAAATGGTGCCGCGAAGAAAACTTATTTGTAATACTCGATCTTCACGCAGCACCCGGAGGCCAAACCGGAGATAATATAGACGACAGCTGGAGCTATTTATTTTTATACGAAAATGAAGATGCTCAGAATACTACAATTGCCCTTTGGAAAAAAATTGCTGCCCGGTATAAAAATGAAAAGATAGTTATTGGTTACGATCTGCTGAATGAACCAATTCCTCATTACTACCCAAATAAAGAAGACTTGAATAAATTGCTCGAACCCTTCTACAAAAGATTAACCTCTGCAATCAGAAGTATCGATAAAAATCATATTGTATTTCTTGGAGGAGCTCAGTGGAATACAAATTTTAAAGTATTCAATGCACCTTTCGATAAAAACCTTGCTTATACTTTTCACAAATATTGGATACCGCCAGTACAAGGAGAAATTCAGGAGTATTTGAACTTTAGAGAAAAACATAATGTGCCAATTTGGATGGGAGAGAGTGGTGAAAATGAGGATGCATGGATAGATTCTTTTAGAACACTTCTAGATAAACATAATATTAGCTGGAGCTTTTGGCCTTACAAGAAAATGGATTCACCAAGAGGAATAGCTAGGTTTAAGATTACCGAGGAATGGAATGAAATAATTAAATATGCCGAATTACCAAAGAAGAATTTTGAAGAGATACGCAAAGCCAAGCCAAGAGGTGAAATAATATTGAAAGCATTTGCCGATTTATTAGAAAACATAAAATTCAAAAATTGTTCTATAAATAAAGATTATCTAAAAGCGCTTGGTGTTAAGTAAATTCAAACTAGGAATATTCCTTTAATCATATGGAGAGAATTTCTCCTAGATTAATATTTATGGCTGATCAAATGAATTTAAAAATGAATGAAAAAATAGGGTATGCTGTAATACTTCTTTTACTTTTAGCATCGTGTAAGAATGCCGAAAGCAATAATGAACCGGAAGTTAAAAACGGAGCAGCAACTGTTGCCGAGTATTTTGGACAGATACATGTTAAAGGGAATAAGATTGTTGATAAGAATGAAAATCCAATTACATTGCAGGGAATGAGTTTGTTTTGGAGCCAGTGGGGAGGATCGTTCTACAACGAAAAATGTATTCAATGGCTTAGGGACGATTGGAAATGTACAGTAGTGAGGGCATCGCTAGGTGTTGAAAGCGGAGGGTATCTAACAAATTCGCAAATTGAATACTCCAAAATAATTTCAGTTATTGATGCATGTATTAAATATGGAATTTACGTTGTTGTGGATTGGCACGATCATAATGCTCAAGATCATCTTGCACAGGCAAAAAGTTTTTTTGGATCCATTGCTCAGAAATATGGGAACACTCCAAATATTATTTACGAAATTTATAACGAGCCTTTGCAAGTTTCGTGGAGTAATGTAATTAAACCATATGCCGAAGAAGTTATTAAAACAATTCGCCAATACGATCCCGATAATTTAATAGTTGTTGGAAATCCTAATTGGTCTCAGGATGTTGATATTGCAGCTAAAGATCCTTTGAGCGATAAAAATGTTGCCTACTCATTCCATTTTTATACCAGCACTCATAATCAATCTTTGCGTAACAAAGCAATAGCAGCATTGAATAGCGGTGTTGCTCTCTTTGTTACTGAATTTGGAATTAGCCAGGCAAGCGGAAGCGGCAATATAAATGTGACAGAAACAAATCTTTGGATGAGTTTTTTAGATGCATACGGATTAAGCAGCTGCAACTGGTCAATTATTGATAAGAATGAAACTTCTGCTGCACTGTTGGCAGGTGCAAGTGTCTCGGGTAATTGGAGCTCATCAAATCTTTCACAATCCGGAATTTTTAACAGAGATTATATTATTAAAAAGAACAGTAAGGTCTTCATAGAAATTGCTAAATAAAATATTTTATTATCTTTTAACATCGTGTGATGTTATTTCTTTAGGTGAATTAATGCATTATAAAGTTTTTCTTTTTTTGTTAATGATTACTACTATTTGTAATCAAAGTTTAGCTCAGGTTTCTTTTACTTCATCAAATCTTCCAATTATTGTTATTAATACTAATGGCAAAACAATTCCGGATGAACCAAAGATTATGGCGGATATGGGGGTAATAGATAATGGTCCAGGTATTAGGAACAACGTTACCGATTCATTCAATAATTACAATGGTAAAATTGGTATTGAAATTAGAGGGCACAGTTCGCAAGCCTTTCCAAAGAAGCAATATGGAATAGAATTGTGGGACGCTGCCGGCAACGATATTAAAGCTTCACTTTTAGGCTTTCCCGAAGAGAGCGATTTTGTACTTAATGCTTCCTATACAGATAAAACTTTCATGCGGAATGTACTGGCTTATAAACTTTCGAATGATCTTGGAAGATATGCTTCGAGAACCAGATATTGCGAAGTTATGCTGAATGGCAGTTATATAGGTATTTATATTTTGCAGGAAAAAATTAAACGTGATAAGAACCGTGTTAACATAAAAAAGATGGCCGCTACAGATATTTCCGGAGATGCTGTTACCGGAGGATATATTGTAAAGATTGACCGTGTTGATCCAGGTGATAAATATTGGACATCGGCATATCCGGCAGTATATGGAAGCACAAAAGCTCCGGTTACTTATATTCACGAATATCCTAAGGCTGAGGATTTGGTTACGGCTCAGCATGAGTACATTAAGGGATACATTAATAATTTTGAGACTATTATGTATTCCGGCAGTTACAGAGATCCCTTTGCCGGATATTATAATCTTATTGATGTAGACTCTTTTGTAGATTACTATCTTATAAACGAATTTTCGAAAAATACCGATGCTTACCGTCTTAGCGCCTTTTTGTACAAAGACAGGAATAGCGAAGGGGGCAAACTGGTTATGGGACCAATTTGGGATTATGATATTTCATTTGGACTTGCCGAATATGATGAAGGGTATACTACAACAGGCTGGCAGGCTTATAAGCATTACGAGGGAATTTGGAGTGCCCCTTTTTGGACAACAAATTTAATGATAGATCCGGTTTTTAAGAATAAACTTGCAAAAAGATGGAATGATGTAAAGAATACCATCTTTAGTATGAGCGCGATAAACAAAATAATTGACGATAATGGTGCAGTAATAAGTGAAGCCAAAGATAGAAATTTTTCCAAGTGGAAAATTCTTGGTACTTACGTTTGGCCGGAAAAATATTACCCAAAAACTTACGAGGAAGAGATTGCTAACTTAAAAAAATGGATTGGTGAGCGTACAGCATGGCTTAACAGCAATCTCAGTTCAAATTATTCTTTTGTAGAGTGGCTTACTCCAGATTTGAAATCTATTAACTTTGAAGTTGGCAAAGAGAAAAAAATTGCTTTGTCTTTTCTAATTAAGAATAAGATGAATGTAACCTCGGTTAATTTTTTAACTCAAGATGCAAATTGCAAATTAGAAATGAAGGGGGACTCTCTTTCAATTACAATTCTAAAAAGCGGCAGCTATTTATTCAAAGGGGTTGGAATGAAAGAGCTTGATATAGTTTCAATTTCGCCAGACTACAATATTAAAACAGTTACTGCAGTTAATAATAGTAACTTAATTTTACCTGAATCGTTTGCCCTATATCAGAACTATCCAAATCCTTTTAATCCATCAACATTAATAGGTTATAGATTACCAGTAAACAGCTTTGTATCACTCAAAATTTACGACATGCTGGGAAGGGAGGTAAAAACGCTGGTTAATGAAGAGCAAAATGCCGGTGAGTATAACAATTACTGGAACGGGGATAATAACGATGGAAATAAAGTTACCGCTGGAACCTACATTTACAGAATTACTGCAAACAACTTTAGCAGCAGTAGGAAGATGATTATTGTAAAATGATAAGATGAATTGTTGATATAGATAGTAGCATGATTTCAGAGTGGTTTCAGAATGGTTTGAGATTGGTTTCACAAACATGGAATGCAACTCAGTCCCTTGAGAAATCAAAGCATGTTTGAAAAACTATTCCATGTTAAACATGGAATAGTTATATAATTATAACAGCCTTCTGATAAGCGGCGCACTAGAACTGGAATGCTACTTACCAACAACTATTTTTTATTTATAAAAAAATTCTTAGAACAACCAACTTAAAAACCAACTTTGCTTTCAAAATTAAACAGAATAATTAAAATAATGTCGCACTGAAAATCGGCATCCGCTTGATTAGCATGTTAAGCTTTATTGATGTTTCTAATTTTATAACCTTTTCCTTCTAATAATTTCAGAATTCCTTTTTCCCCAGCAAAATGAGCAGCGCCTATTGATATGAAATACACTTTCCTTTTAGTTAAATAAGATTCAATATCTGAAACCATATTTACGTTTCTAATAGAAACTAATTTCTCTTCGTAACTTGGAATGTTGAATGATAACTTTGTATTTAATTCATGTATTAATTCTATTTCTCCTTTCTTCCAGAGATTTATTGCTTTCCTAGCAATTGTGGATAATCCTTTTCTTTTTTCCAATACGGCCTTTAATACTGATTCTTTTTGTTTAACAGTTAGTGTATCACTAATTAATTGAACAGAAGAATTATCTTCTAAACTTACTATTTGTTTTTTGTCATCTTTAGCAAGATTATATAAATAGGTCTCAATGCTCAAGTCACCTAATATATTATTCCATCTCAACTCAGTATCAAAAATATACCTAGCAATTTCTATTGCATCTTTATTCACAGTGAATCTAAGACCAACATTTGTCTCTTTCGCATATTTTTCTAAAAGATTGTAAGTAGTATCTGAGATTAGAAGTTTAATATTAGGTGACGTTGAATTTGCAGAAGTTTTAGTTTGTTGACTCTCTAAGTCGTATTCAAATCCAATTAAATCTGATCCATTATAACTATTCATTACATAGTCTGGAAATGGGTATATAGATTTATCTGCAAGATGGATAGAAGGGAAAAGATAAACTTTACCTTTACTTGTTTGTACCTCATATAAAGCAGGAGTAATATCGTTTTTGCTTTTACATGAGGATATTAATAAAACTAAAAACAATATAATATACTTTTTCATAAAGCCTAACTTCTATTTAATTAGCATCATCTTTTTGACAAGAGTAAAACCTTCGGCACTCATTCTGTAAAAATATATTCCGCTGTTTACACTATAGCCATTTGAATTTTTTCCGTTCCAAACTAAATTGTATTTGCCGGCATTTCTAAAAGAGTTTTCCAAAACCGTAACCAATTGACCAAGTGAATTATAAATTTCCACTTTTACATTACTTGCTTTTGGCAATGTGTATTCAATGGATGTTGATGGGTTGAAGGGATTAGGATAATTGTTGCTAAGGCTAAAATTAAATGGAAGATCGTTCTCTGAATCTTGTGCATTAGAAAGAAGATTATTGTACACTTCAATTTCGAAGAGTGAATAGCCATATTCAGTTGCACGTTTTGTAGTTAAGATTCGCAAGTATCTTGCATCTCCATTCAAACTGCTTAATTTTTCAATTCCGCCAAGACAGTTAGTTTGAGCAAAAATTGTTTCCCAACTTGAATTATTATTTGATGTTTGCACAAGGTATTCTTTAGCATATGCTGTTTCCCAGTTCAATCTAATTTCGTTGAACTTCGTCTTAGCTCCAAAATCTATTGTAATCCATTGAGGATCTGAAAATTGAGAAGACCAGCGGGTTCCTAAAATACCATCAGTTGCTTTATCCCCTTCGGTGCCTGTTTTTTCAATTGATGAAACAGTAACTGCTTTTTTTAATGCTAGATTTACAGCCGGAGCTGAATAAACTTTTAGTGAAGAACTTTTTTGATTATTTGTTTCAACCATTTCGCTAATTGATTTTTTATCATCAACATACGCGTCAATTGTATATGTACCCGGTTTACCTGCAATCCAATAATTAGAATTATTTTCTCCAATATTTCCGCATACTAATGCCATTCCCCCTTTTGGAATTGAATCTTGCAAAGCAAATGATCTGCTAACAATTTGACCATTTACAGAAAAGCTTACCTCATGAAAAACTGAATTGGGAGATGGCCCGGTACCTCTGTTAATAATTGTTGCCAAGAAAATTACTTTATCCCCTTCAAGAGGAAAGCGGGGAACAGTCATGATATTTGCAATTTGCAAATCCGGTTTTGGAGGGTGAGGCCTAATATCGAGTGATTTGCTTAAACTAATGTTATTGGAAGAACCACCAATTTTAATTTGATAAGTACCAGGATCAATTTCATAACTTCTAGACTGATCGCTGTATATATACAATTCATTTGGACCAATAGTAAACTCAACTGTTTTTGTTTGCCCCGGTTCCAAGTAAATTTTTTTAAATCCTTTAAGATCCTTAGCGAACTTAGTAACAAATGCTGTTGGTTCGGATAAATATAATTGAACTACTTCTTCACCTGCTCTAGTGCCTGTGTTTTTTACATCAACTGTAACGGTTAACTTCTGATCGGTAAAAATAAAATTCTGCTGAGAAAGATTAAGATTACTGTATTCAAAAGTAGTATAGCTTAGTCCATATCCGAACGAAAATTGTGGAGTATAGTTTTTATAATCGAACCAACGGTATCCGCCACCTTTTATATTATCCAGATTATTCAACATTCTATCTGGCAGCTGAGAATCGGTTGTTGGCATTGTAACGGGGAGTTTGCCGCTTGGATTATAATCTCCAAAGAGTACTTGGGCAATTGCGTTTCCCCCTTCCTGGCCGGGATAGAAAGCATAAAGGAGCGCTTTGATATTATTGATGAATGGAGTAGCAGTGCAAATTCCTCCACTTATTAAAACAACAATAACATTTGGGTTAACACTTTTGATAAGTTGAATAAAATCTTTTTGCTTTCCTGGCAATTCAATAGATCCGTTTAAACGATCTATTGTTTCTCCTTCTTGGGTTGGGTCCAATCCTCCAAAATAAATTACATAATCTGCAGAGGAAGCTTTTTGAATAGCGTCTGAAAGATCGGAAGCATATTCGGAAGCAATTGTACACCCTTGTGCATATAAGACTTTACTTGTGCCAACATACTTTTCAATTCCTTGCCGAGGAGAGACTTTATAAACCGGATCTACCCAGCTGCTTCCGGTTGCATCGGTTCTCATTTCGTTAGCGTTAGGTCCAAGCACAGCAATAGTTTTTATTTTGTTTTTATCTAACGGTAAAATGTTATCCTGATTTTTAAGAAGCACAATTCCTTTTTTGCCTGCTTCCAAACAAAGGGCCTGATGAGCCGGGCTGTTTACATCGCTTGGATCACCTTTGGGATAGAAATCCATTATGCCGGCTAAAATTTTTGTACGCAGAACTTTTCGAACTGCATTATCAATAGTTGATTGCAATACTTTACCACTTTTAACAAGAGCAAGTAAACCATTGGTTGAATTTTCGAAAAAAGAAGAGCCCATTTCTAAATCAGTTCCGGCTTCAATTGCTTTTTCGGGATCTTTTACAGCTCCCCAATCCGAAACTACATAGTAGGGGAATCCCCATTTAGTTCTAAGAGCAGTTGTAAGAAGATTTGAATTTTCGGCTGCCTGAGATGAGTTAATTTGATTATAAGAATTCATTAAGCTCATAGCGCCACCAGTTTGTATTGCATCGCGGAACTGGAAGCCATGATGTTCCATTAGCATTCTATTGGTGAGTGTGTAATTATTAAGAGTTCTGCCGGCTTGTCTATACTCGGTATAAAAATGTTTTATGGTTGCAATAACCGGAGTTGACTGCACGCCTTGCACTATTGCAGTGTTAATATTTGCATTCAAGTATGGGTCTTCGCCGCCGGTTTCAGGAGATCTTCCATTTCGCGGATCCAGGCATAAATCCAAACAGGGACCAAGCATTTGCATAATTCCTTTGCCAATGAACTCTTTTCCCATAGCTTGGCCAACCCGGTACATTAAATCAACATCCCATGTAGCGGCAAGTGCAATACCCACCGGAAAAGAGGTAGCAAGTCCATTTCGAACACCGTGAGGTCCATCGGCCATTGTAAAGCCGGGAATATTTAACCTAAGATTATCTGCGGTATTCATATCACCTTGTTTATAAAGCTGAAGTACTTTTTCCTCTAAAGTCATTTGGGAAATAATATTGGTTATTCTTTCTTCGAGGGTTTGGGAAAAAATGCTGGATTGAAGAAGGAGAAATACTAACAGAACTGTTTTAATTAGTGAGGCATGAAAATATTTTAAATGCTGCATTCTAAAGCTTCCCGGTTAAATTCTATAGTTGAATAAGTACAATACAAATTTACTACTATCTGTAATTACATATTGTTTTTGATTTGCATAAACAGAAAATTCTTTTTGTTATGTTTTAGAAAGGGGGGATATGGATATAATGTGAGTAACTAATACAGTTTTAAAAGTGCAATCATTAAAAATATATCTTGACTATTTGCCCCCTCAATATTAAGTTAAAACCGCAATGTAAACGATTACATTATATATTAATCCTTTAATAAGGTAATAATGCCCACAACCATTAAACAAATTGCACTAAAAGCTAAAGTTTCTATTGCTACAGTATCGCGTGCACTTAGCAACGATTCAAAGGTGCATGAGGATACTAAAAAACTTGTGCTTAAGGTTGCCAAGCAATTGAACTACAATCCTAACATAATAGCCCGGAATTTTGTTAAAGGTAAATCCAATTTTATTGGTCTTGTTCTTCCGGATATTTCGGATGAATACTTTAGCGAAATTATTAGAAGCATTGATGACACATCCTATTTGAATGGCTATTACACAATGGTTATGAGTTCACACGAAAACAGATCGTTGACCGATTCCATTAATACTATGATGAACAGCGGAATTGTAGGGGGATTTGTTTTACTAATTCCATTTATAAACAATGATATCAAAAAAGCATTGAGCCAAGGAAGGGTTCCTTTTGTGCTAATTAGCGGAGATGACAACATTGGAGATTTTGATGTTGTAACAACAGATAATTATCAATCTGCTTTTAGAATGGTTGAGTTTTTAGTTGGGAAGGGATATAAAAAAATTGGACACATTTCCGGGCCGCCAGATAACAACGACTCCTATTTGAGAAAGAAAGGGTTTTTAGACGCATGTTCAAAGTACAAAGTAGTTGTTAAGAATAACTGGCTGGTCCCCGGAAATTTTACAATGGAAGGGGGAGAGAAGGCATGCACAAAAATTTTGAATAATAAGGAAATTCCCGAAGTGATTTTTGCTTCTAATGATATGATGGCTCTTGGCTGTTACAAGGCTGTTCATTCAAAAGGATTAAAAATACCGGATGACATTGCTATTACAGGCTTTGATGATATTCTTATAGCCGAGTATGCAAATCCTTCGCTAACTACAATAAGAGTTGATACAGACCGTATAGGAAAAATTGCGGCAGAAAGGCTTATTGAAAAGATGAATGACAGTACCAATAAAACAATTCAGAAAAAAGAAATTGCTTCTAATCTTGTGATTAGAAGCTCATGTTAAACCAAATTAATTAGGAATAAAAAGTGGCAAAGTATAAAACCAAGTATGGTTATTTTAATAATGATGGAAGTGAATATGTAATTACCAATTTTAAAACTCCGAAGCCATGGATTAATGTAATTAGCAATGGAGTTTATGGGTTGGTTGTTTCTCAAATTGGTGGGGGTTTTAGCTGGAATGAACACTCCGAGTTTAACAGGTTGAACCGATGGCACCAGGATATGATAAAAGATGACTGGGGAAAGTATTTTTACTTTAAGAATAATAGTACAGGCGAAATATGGAATCCTTTATGGATGCCTGTAAAAACTGAAGTTAAAAATTATGAAGCCCGTTACGGTTTTGGTTATTCAACTTTTAGAAGCGAGTATAACAACATTGTTGTAGAACTTACAGTATTTGTTCCCATGAAGGATAATTTGGAAATATGGGATTTTAAGGTAACCAACAACTCTGATCAAGCGCTTGATCTTTCTATCTATACATATTTTGAATGGTGTTTAGGAACTTCAAACGATCATCACAGAGAATTTCATAAACAATTTGTGGAAACTGAATTTAATGCAGAAAACAATGCAATGCTTGCAACCAAAAGATTATGGGAAGTTCCTTTAGGAGATAGAGGGCATTGGAATATTGAATACCCTTACTATGGTTTTATTTCATCGAACAAAGCAATTATAGATTTTGAAGGGGATAAAGAAGAGTTTATAGGACAATATAATAATTTGAATAATCCGGCCGGATTAGATAAAGAATCTCTTTCCAATAAAGTTGGAAAGTGGAACGATTCGATTGCAACAATTCATGTAAAGAGCAGTGTTGGAAAGGGGGAATCGAAGTGGTTAGCATTTTATATTGGAATTCAGCCGACTAAAAAAGATGTTTTTGAAACGTTAAAGAAATTCCGTACCCAGGAACAAATTCAAAATGCATTGGCCGAAGTAAAAAATTATTGGGGGCAAATGCTTGGTACATTAGAAATTGATACACCCGATGAAGCAATGAATATAATGATTGGCAAGTGGGCGCGTTACCAGGCAATAGCCGGAAGGCTGTTGGCCCGAACGGCATATTATCAGCAAAGCGGTGCTTATGGTTTTAGAGATCAACTGCAGGATAGTATGGTTTATCTTCCTATTGATTATACACTCACTGAAAAACAGATTCGTCTTCACGCACGCCATCAATTTGAGGATGGTACTGTTCTTCACTGGTGGCATCCAATTAGTGAAACCGGACTGCAGACTAAAATGACCGATGATTTACTTTGGCTTCCATTTATACTTTTTAACTACCTGGATGAAACTGCCAACTACAATTTTATAAATGAAACCGAGCCATACTACGACAATGCCGAGAAGAAGGATTCCATTTTTAATCATTGTATTAATTCAATAGAAAAAGTTCTTGAGCGCTTTAGTGAGAGAGGATTACCATTTATTGGCGCGGGAGATTGGAATGACGGATTAAGTGCTGTTGGTCTTGAATTCAAAGGGGAATCTGTTTGGCTTGCCCATTTCTTTTACATGATATTAAAAAGATTCTCTAATCTTTGTGGTAAAATTGGAAATGATGATTTAAAGATTAGATACAATGAAAAAGCAGATGAACTAAAAATTGCAATAAATAATTTTACATGGGATGGCAATTGGTTTTGGCGTGCTACTAAAGATAATGGAATTAAAATTGGTAGCAGCGATTGTGAAGAGGGGAAAATTTATTTGAATGCACAAACCTGGAGTGTTATAAGCAATTCAACAGATACTCAAAGACAAAATGAAGCAATGAACTCGGTTACAAAATATCTGTTGAAAAATAATGGCGCACTTTTATTATGGCCAGCTTATTCCAAACCGGATAAGTACATTGGCTATCTTTCCAGATACGCTCCGGCAAGAAGAGAAAACGGAGGAGTTTATTCTCACGCGGCAACATGGGCAATACAAGCTTATGCAATGATGAAAGATGCCGATAACGCTTACCTGGCCTATTCAAGATTAAACCCTATTAACGGAGGAATGGAGCCGGATAAATATGTTGCCGAACCATTTGTTACACCCGGTAATATAGATGGTCCGGATTCTCCAAACTATGGAATGGCGGGATGGACATGGTATACCGGAAGCGCACAATGGTACACTAAAGTTGTTTTGGAATGGATTCTTGGAATTCGTCCTACCGAAGAGGGATTGCTGATTGATCCATGCATTCCAAAAACATGGAAAGGCTTTAAAGTAAAACGCACATTCAGAGGAACTGTATATAATATAACTGTTAAGAATAACTTAGGAGTGAGTTTTGGCATAGCTGAAATTACAGTTGATGGAATTGCACAAAATGAAAATGTTATTAAGCATGTAAATAAACCTTGTGTTGAAATAGAAGTTGTACTATAAAATTGCAAAGGTGTTTATGAAAAAATTAATATATCTAATGCTTTTCATCTTTATGATGAATGCCGGTTGTCAATCCCGAGATATAAAATATCTTTCTTATGATAAAGCTGAATTCAAGCTTAGTCAAAAAGAGCAAGCCTTTTTAAATACTCTTCAATATAAAAGTTTTTTATACTTTATTTACGAAATGAATAAGGAAAACGGTTTGGTTAAAGACCGTTCGCAAGATGGTTCACCTGCTACAATAGCTGCTATGGGTTTTGCTCTTCCTATTTGGGCAATAGGTGCAGAAAAGGGATGGATAACAAGAGAGCAATCTGCGCAATACACTCTTGCCATGTTAAACTTTTTTTCAAACTCCAATCAGAGTACTGATTCCTTAGCCACTGGATACAAAGGATTTTATTACCACTTTCTTGATATGAAAACAGGAAAGCGTTTTTGGAATTGTGAGCTTTCATCAATCGATTCCGGAATTTTATACTGCGGATTTATTTTTGCCAGACAATACTACAATGGGGAAAGTGAAAATGAAAAGCAGATAAGAAAAATTTCGACTGAATTATTAAATAGAGTTGACTGGAAATTTTTTACAATGCCGGATTCCGGCAAGTATGCAAATACAATTTCGCTAGGGTGGGATAAAAAGAATGGATTTAATAAACTTGGCTGGTGGGGATATACCGAAGCTTTATTTCTATATATAGTAGCAGCGGGAATGGACTATCCCGAAGCCGAAAAAGGATATGAGACCTGGCTAAAAACTTATCAATGGAGGGAGCCTTACAGCAAAAAATTTGGGCATGTTGTTTTTCCTGCAATGTTTATACATCAATATTCATTCTTATGGTTCGACGGAAAAGGATTGACTGACCGTTACATGCAAAAGAGGGGAATAGATTATTTCGAAAATTCAAGAAGGGCTACTTATGTTCAAAGAGAATATGCAATTATTAACAATAATAATTGGGTCGGATATGACTCTTTAACCTGGGGATTAAGCGCATGTGACGGACCTGGAGAACAATTCAATTATGGAGGGAAAGAATTTTGGACATATTCTGCAAGAGGAACGTCCGGGCCAGATTCTACATTTGATGATGGAACAATTGCGCCAACAGCCGCAGCCTCATCAATTCCTTTTGCACCTGAAATTACAATTCCAACTTTAATGAATATGTATACTAAGTATGGCACCCTAGGATTATGGGGAAAGTATGGTTTTGTTGATGCTTTCAATCCAACATTAAAGTGGTACGATAAAGATTATCTTGGTTTGGATGAAGGACCAATTGTTATTATGATTGAAAATTATTTGAATGGATTTGTCTGGAATTATTTTATGAAAGATCCAATTGTTCAGAAAGGAATTACTAGACTGGGTTTCAAAATAAATAAATAATTATAAAACATATTTTGATTCCAAATGCTTTTTGGAACGGAAAACTTTATTGAATTATTATGAATAAAGAAAGACAAGTTGGTAACCAATATAATTTTCAAAACAATATTGCAAAAAGATTTATAGAGTACATTAAAGAATATATAATTGTAATACTTGTACTTCTTTCCTTAGCAATTCAGGTTTTTGGTCAAACCCAAATTTCAGATGAATTGAGTACCACCGAGGGGTGGAAGGTTTATAAATCCGACGGCGTAGAAATAAAACTAATTACAACAGATGGATATAAAGGAAAGTGCCTAAGGCTTTATTACAATTTTACAAAAGGCTCCGGCTATGGTGGTATTCAAAAAGTAATTCCTATAGAGTTCCCCGAAAATTATCAGTTCACATTTTTTATAAAAGCAAAATCACCAAACAATAATCTCGAGTTCAAACTGATTGATGAGAGTGGAGAAAACGTTTGGTGGATGAATAACCGTAATTATGAATTTCCAGAAGAATGGAAAAAGATAACAATTAAAAAGAGGCATTTAAGCTTTGCATGGGGTCCCTTTGCTGATAAAACATTAAGAAAAACAAATCGGCTTGAATTTACAATTGCATCTTACACAGGAGGGAAAGGAACAATATATCTTGATGAATTAAAGTATGAAGCTCTTCCAATAATTTCTATGACTAATAGCAATCCAATAATAACTGCAAAAGGAACTTTGGAAAATTCGGATGCTAAATTTCTATCCGATAAAAACATGCATACAATTTGGAGAAGTAATAAGAAGGAGAAACAAGAAGTAGTTTACAATTTGAATGGCCGAAGGGAATTTGGAGGGATAAAAATAAATTGGGATGAAAAGGATTTTGCAAAAAAGTTTAATGTACTTACATCTACAGATGGAATTAATTGGGATAATGTTTACCAAGTTGATAATTGCAACGGGGGAATAAGCAATATACGTTTGAGTGAATGTGAATCCTCGTTTATTAAAGTGGAAATGCTTAGGAGTTCGAACGGAAACGGTTATGCAATAAAAGATTTTGAAATTATGGATATAGAATGGTCTGCCGACATTAATCGTTTTTTTATAAATGTTGCAAAAGATTATCCGCGTGGATTTTACCCCCGCTATTTATATGAGGAAGCTTCTTATTGGACTATAATTGGTGTAAGCGGCGATGTTAAAGAAGCGCTGATAAATGAAGAGGGGATGGTAGAAGTGGACAAGCTGAATTATTGCCTTGAACCATTTTTGTTCTATGACGGCAAGTTAAAAACCTGGAACGATGTAAAAACTGTTCAGGGTTTGGAAGAAAATTATCTGCCCATTCCAAATGTAAAGTGGCTTGATGATGTTCAACTTGAAGTAAAGGCTTTTACGAGCGGTGAAGCAAATAGATCTTCTGTTTTATATCTGAATTACAAACTCAAAAACGTTTCCGATACTCATAAAAAAGGGAAATATTTTTTGGCATTGCGCCCCTTTCAGGTAAACCCTTTTTACCAGTGGCTTAACATAACAGGGGGAGCTGCAAAAATCAGTTCGGTAAAATATTTAAATAAGAATGTACATGTGAATAATGAAAAGCTGATTGTTCCATTTATTAATCCAAATAATTTTGGCTCTTCAAAGTTTGATGAGGGAAACATTGCCGAGTATTTAGCAAAAGGTAATTTGCCCGGCAATAAATCTATTACAGATAAAATGGGACAAGCTTCGGCTGCTTTTGAATATGATTTTGATTTAAAGCCGGGGGAAGAAACAGAATATAATTTTGCAGTTCCCTGGTATAATGTTAAAGAGAATAATAAATCAATTGGAAGCTTAAACTCCTTCGCAAACAATATTAGTATCAAGCAGAAATTTGAAGAGGCAAAAGGTTACTGGAGAGATAAAATTTCGAAAGTAAAATTCAATTTGCCGGTATCGGGGGAGAAGATTGTAAATGTTATAAGAACGAACCTTGCATACATACTTATTAACCGGGATAAATTTGGAATTCAACCCGGAAGCCGTTCATACGAAAGATCTTGGATAAGGGATGGCGCACTTACATCTTCGGCATTGCTTAAAAACGGAATAGTTAGTGAGGTAAAAGAGTTTATAGATTGGTACGGGGCAAATCAATTTGAAAATGGAAAGGTTCCTTGCGTAGTAGATCAAAGAGGTCCAGACCCAGTTCCGGAAAATGACAGTCACGGTGAATTTATTTATTTGATTAAGCAGTACTTTAACTTTACTAACGACACAACATTTCTAAAAACGAAATATGAGAATGTAAAAAGAGCTGTAAACTATTTGGAATCATTAATAGCTGAGCGCTCGACCGACTATTACAAAAACGGGAACGACAGCATAAGAGCATATAATGGAATTGTTCCGGAATCAATTTCGCATGAAGGATACAGCGATAAACCACGCCATTCGTACTGGGATAATTTTTGGACAATGAAAGGGCTTAAAGATGCCTCAGATATTGCAGAATTAATTGGTAACAATGAAGAATTTATTAGGATTAAAAATCTTAGAGATGAGTTCAAAAAGAATCTTTACAATTCAATAAGGTTAGCAACACAAACTCATAAAATAAATTATATACCGGGATGTGTTGAACTAGGTGATTTTGACGCAACATCAACTACAATTGCATTGTATCCATGCAACGAGATGAATAATTTACCACATGAGCAATTGAAAAATACATTTGAACGCTACTTTGAATTTACCGAAGAGAGAGCAAAACCAACATCCAATTGGGTGAATTATACTCCTTACGAAGTTAGAACTATTGGTTCCTTTGTTCTTTTAAATGAGCCGGAACGAGCGTATAAATTATTAGAGTATTTTGTTAATGACCAGAGGCCAAAAGGGTGGAACCATTGGGCAGAGGTAGTTTGGAATGGTGAAAGGGTTCCAAAGTTTATTGGAGACATGCCACATACTTGGGTCGGCTCCGATTTTATTAATTCTATACGCTCTATGTTCGTATACGAAAATGAATATGATTCATCTTTAGTTATTGGAGCGGCTTTATATCAAGACTGGATTGACTGCCCAAATGGTATGAGTGTAGAAAATATGCCAACATATTTTGGAAAACTTTCCTACTCAATTAAAAAAGACTTATTAGAGTACAACTTAAAAATATATGGGGATATAAGACTGCCTTCCGGTGGAATTGTCTTAAAGAATTTCAATTCCTCAAAAACTCCATTAAAAGTATTTGTGAATGGAATAGAAACTAAGAACTATTCGAGAGATAAAATAATTATTGATACTTTTCCGGCAACATTAAAAATAATCTATTAAGTAAATGAATAAGACTATTAAACTAAACGGTGAATGGGCATACATATCTGACAAGCAGAGCACTCTAAGTTATGAGAGTGTTAAGGAAATGTTTTTGTTGGGAAAGATAAAAGAAAGAATGAACATTCCAATTAACTGGCAGCTTGCCGGATTAAATAATTTTAACGGTTCTGTTTGGTATATAAATAAATTCGCTGTTAATTCATTACAATTAGCAAGCAAATTAAAGATGCTGCAGTTTAAGGGGGTGGATTACTTTGCCGACGTTTGGCTTAACGGAATGTTTATTGGATGTCATGAAGGATATTTTCAGAATTTTGATTTTGATGTAAGCCAGCTGCTGCAAAAAGAGAACTTACTTATAGTTAAAGTTACCTCACCAATGGAAGAGCCAAAGACAGTTTGGCCACTCAAGAAAAAACTTATTAAAGGAATTTTCAACCATCACGATTGCAGACCGGGGGGATGGGATTATGAAAGAGGGCAGGATAAGAATACCGGAGGAATTTGGAATGATGTTGTTTTAACTTTTGCCGACCAAATATTTATTGAGAATGTAAAAGTTAGTTCTAAAATTAATTACAAGAAAAATTGCGCAACTGTTAGGATTGACTGTTTTTACAAAACAAGTTTGATTAAGCCGGTTAAGGATAAGCTGAGTGTAAAGTTAACTTCTCCTCATAAGAAAACTAATCTAGAAATTTTTGATGTACTGCTTAATAATAAGAAAAACCATTTTACCATAAGCGTGCAAATTGAAGGACCCGATTTATGGTGGAGCTGGGATTTAGGAAATCCAAATTTATACACTCTGGAAATTATTGGGGATAAATTTGGAGCATATAAAACAAAAATTGGTATTAGAGAAGTAATGCTTGACGATGACAATGTGTTTTATCTTAATGGCAAGCGGTTATTCCTGCGCGGCACAAATGTAATTCCAACACAATTTTTAAGCGATTTAACATCTGAGAAAATAAACAATCAGGTAAGTCTAATACGTGAAGCCAATCTTAATGTTGTACGAATTCATGCACATGTTAACAGAAGTGAATATTATGATGAATGCGACCGGCAGGGAGTTTTAGTTTGGCAGGACTTTCCGCTTCAATGGACTTACGATGAGGGTGATGAGTTTGCTTTGAATGCCCTATCTCAAATTAAAGATATGGCCAATCAATTCTACAATCATCCATCAATAGCATTTTGGTGCTGCCAGAATGAGCCTGGAAAGCAAATTGAAAAGCTGGATGTGCTTCTTAAGAAAGCAATATCTGGTGAAGATAAAACAAGAATAATACGCTTAGCTTCGAATTATGAAGAGCACGCATACGATGGCTGGTATTGGGGAAATAAAGAACATTATGCGGCAGCTCCCATGGGTCCTTTGGTAACTGAATTTGGGGCACAGGCTTTGCCACAATATTCTTCGATGAAGAAATTTCTTTTAAATGAAGATTTGAATAAACCGAATTGGGATAAATGGAAATACCATAATTTTCAGTATGAGCAGACTTTTCAGATAGCCGGCGTGGAAAGGGGAAAATCTATAAAAGAGTTTATAGAGAATTCGCAGGAATATCAGGCAGGCTTAATAAAATGTGCAATTGATTTCTACCGTAGAAAAAGGTTCAATGGAATTAATGGTGTATTTCAGTTTATGCTAATAGACTGCTGGCCCTCTATTACCTGGTCTGTAGTGGACTATTATTTTGAAAAGAAAAAAGGTTATTATTCTTTGCAGAAAGTTATGCAGCCTTTATATGTCTCGGTTGGCGTAAGGCAAAAAAAATACTTTGCCGGCAAGAGGCTGCTTGTTGATTTATGGATAATTAACGATTTACATGGCAGATACAGTAATTGTTCATTAGATTTAACATTGGATGGAAAACCTTTGCATAGAATAAATATTGATACAATTGAGCCGGATTCGATTCGATTTATTGATTATGAATCAGTTCATATTAATTTGCCTGCAAAGATGAAACCGGGGAAACATAAAATAGTTTTATTGTTGGCAGCAAATAAAAAAGTAATATCGGAAAATGAATTTGATATTGAGATTGAAAGAGGGTTAAAATGAATAAAAGAAATTTGCCAATCTGCATTGCTTTAATAATGCTTTCATCATTTTTAGAGATACATGCACAGGACACAACCCCGCCGGCAACTCCTATAAATGTTAAAGCCATTTCGTACGAATTGCATGTTGACTTAACATGGCAGCCAAATAATGAAAGTGATTTAGCGGGATACAAAATATACAAGTGGAATGGTTCAGCGTACCAATTCTTAAAAAACGTAAAAAAATACCGCTCATTCTTTTGGGAGTGGATTGGAAGTACCTCGGTTACTAATAAGTATAAAATAAGCGCTTACGATAACTCTTTGAACGAAAGTGGAATGAGTAGTGAAATAACAACGGTAACCCATCAAATGTCTGATGAAGAATATTTGGATATGACACAGCGGGCCACATTCCGTTACTTTTGGGATTGGGCAGATCCTACCAGCGGAATTGCAAGAGAAAGATGGCAGCCCAACGAAAGTGATGTAACAAATACTATTGGCGGAGGTGGATTTGGTGTTATGGCTATATTGGTAGGCGTTGAACGGGGATTTATAACACGAGAAGAAGGTGTAGCAAGAATTAAAAAGATTGTGGATTTTCTTTCAAATAAGATTGACAAGTTCCATGGTGCTTTTCCACATTGGTTTAATGGTTCAACCGGCAAAGTTGTAAAATTTGGTACTCAGGATGGCGGCGATATTGTTGAATCCTCTTTTATGATTCAAGGACTTATTGCAGCAAAACAATATTTCAATTTGCCAAACAATGATGAAACACAAATTAGAAATTCTATAAAACAGTTATGGGAAAATGTTGATTGGGATTTTTACAGGAACGGTACAACAGCGCTTAATTGGAATTGGTCTCCCACAATGGGATTTAAAATAGATGGAAGTACTTTTTTATTTCATGGCTGGAACGAAACACTTATAACATACTTACTTGCTGTTGCATCTCCAACGCATCCGGTATTTCCAAACATTTATAAAAGCGGTTGGGCCGATAACGGAAATATTAAGTACACGGGAGTTCAAAGATATGGCTACGATCTTTACGTTGGGAATAGAAATGGTTATGGCGGACCCTTGTTTTTTACTCACTATTCCTTTTTAGGATTTGATCCGCGAGGTAAAAGAGATTTATACGCTAACTACTTTATGCAAAATTATAACCAGACAATGATTAACCGAGCTTACTGCATTGAAAATCCCAAAAAGTTTGCCGGTTATACAGAGGACTGCTGGGGATTAACAGCCAGCAATAGCATTCCAGGTGTTGGATATTTAGCGCATGAACCAGGTTTGAACGATAACGGCACAATTGCACCGACAGCAGCAATTTCATCAATGCCCTATTTCCTATATGAAAAAACAAATTATGCGTTAAACACAATTAAACATTTTTACAGGGTTTACGGAAATGCATTATGGGGAGATTTTGGTTTTAAAGATGCATTTAATGTTAGCAAATTTTGGTTTAACGATGATTATCTTGCAATTGACCAGGGACCAATTATTTGTATGATTGAAAATTACCGGTCGCAATTATTATGGAATCTTTTTATGAAAGATGAGGATATTAAAACCGCGCTAACAAAAATTCCATTTTTCCCTTCGCAAGATCCATCTGATGCAACCGATAAAGATTATATTCCGGCTGAATTTAAGTTGAATCAAAATTATCCTAATCCCTTTAATCCAACTACAAAAATTGAATACCAAATACCCAAAAGCGGACACGTTTTATTAAAGGTGTACGATCTTTTAGGAAAGGAGGTTGCAACGCTTGTTGATGAGTTTAAGCAAGCCGGTAAATATCATTCTCAATTCTCTATTCAAAAACTATATGGAGATTGGGCGCAGTCTCAATTATCATCCGGAGTATATTTTTATAGAATTGTTTCGGGTAATTATTCCAGTGTAGGAAAAATGATAATGCAGAAATGATATGAGAAAATTATTGAGAATAAAATATTACAAATTACTTTTAGGATGGCTGATATTGTTGTGGAGCTGCGGTGAAAGCAGCGATAAAAGAATTACAATAAACTTTTGGGCAATGGGAGTAGAAGGGGAAACTGTTTCAAAGCTTATTGGTGAATTTGAACGTGAGAATCCGAATATAAAAGTAAAGGTGCTGCAAATTGCCTGGGTTGCGGCTCACGAAAAAATGATAACGGCTTTTGCGGGGGAAACATTACCGGATGTTTTTCAGCTTGGCAATACATGGATTCCGGAATTTGAATCTTTAGGAGCGCTTGAGCCACTTAATCCATATATAAAAAAATCTGGCGCAGTTAAACCGGAAAAATTTTTCAAAGGAATTTGGGAAACTAACTTAATTGACACAACAGTTTACGGCATTCCCTGGTATGTAGATACGCGTGTTATGTTTTACCGTACAGATATTTTAGAAAGTGTTGGCTACAAAAATGCACCACGCTCTTGGAGTGAACTTTACGATGCCTCCAAAAAGATTAAACAAAAGACAAACGGTTATTCCTTTTTTATCCCTACAAATGAATGGCTTCCATTTGTGCTATTCGGAATTCAAAATAATGCCGAGCTATTAAAAAACAATAACCGTTTTGGAAACTTTAGCGGTAAAGAGTTTAAAGAAGCAGTTGAATACTTAGCAAAGTTTTATAACGAGGGATTAGCGCCAATAGACATGCAGCAGGTTTTAAATGTTTATCAGGCATTTGGAGAGGGATTCTTTTCGATGTATATAACCGGACCTTGGAATGTTACAGAATTTCAGAATCGTCTTCCAAAAGAAATTCAAAATAAATGGATGACCGCACCGCTTCCATCTCCAAATTCAGATTATCCAGGCTACTCACTGGCCGGAGGATCAAGCTTATCTATGAATGGAATGTCGAAGCATAAAAAGGAAGCTTGGAAGTTTATTGAATTTATTTCGGAAGCCAAGACTCAATTAAAATTTTACAAGCTGGTTAGTTCTTTACCTGCAGTTATAAAAGTATGGGAAGATTCTTTATTAGTAAAAAATAAATTTATGAAAGCATTCTATGCCCAATTGCTAAAGACAAAACCAACACCAAAAGTACCGGAGTGGGAACAGATAGTCTTTTCGAGGATACAGCAGGCGGCCGAAATTATTGCTCGTAACAAAAAACCAATTGCAGATGTGCTTAAAGAGCTGGATAATGACGCAAACACAATTCTTGAAAAAAGAAGATGGATGATGGATAGAAAATGAATAAAACAAAAATTAGTACGGTAATTCTTTTTCTGGCTCCTTCACTTTTGGTAATATTCCTTTTCTTTTTCTTGCCAGTGTTAGTAGCATTTCTTATGAGCTTTACAGACTTTGATATTTATTCGCTAGGAAATCTTAACAACATGCGCTTTGTTGGCTTAAAAAATTATTACAACCTTTTGAATAACGAGATGTTCTGGACTTCACTTAAAAATACATTTTACTTTGTTATTGTTGGAGGACCGCTATCTGTAGCAACATCGTTAGGGGCGGCATTGCTGCTTAACAGCAAAATGATAAAGTATAAGAGCATTTTCCGCCTAGTGTATTTTCTTCCGGTAGTTACAACTTTAGTTGCCGTATCCATAGTGTGGAGATATATTTACCATCCCCGCTTTGGTTTGCTGAATTACATACTTAGCTTTTTTGGAGTTGGTCAAATAGACTGGCTTGGAGATCCAACATTTTCGATGCCCGCAATAATTCTTTTAGCCGTATGGAAAAATTTTGGTTACAACATGATAATTTTTATTGCAGGGCTGCAAAATATTCCAGAAGAACTTTACGAAGCCGCAAGTATTGAAGGAGCTACGGAGTGGCAAAAATTCAAAAGTATAACTTTGCCGATGCTTGCACCAACATCACTTTTTATTGGTGTAATTACAATGATTGGCTACTTTCAACTTTTTGCCGAGCCTTACGTAATGACTCAAGGGGGACCATTGAACAGCACGCTTAGTATTGTGCTTTATATGTATCAGGAAGGTTTTAGATGGTGGAATATAGGTTATTCAACTGCAATTGCATTTTTACTATTTATGATAATACTTATTGGTACGGCAATTCAATTTAAACTTCAGAAAGAAACGGAATAACATTATGAAGAAGTTTTTTATAATTACAATTGCTGTTATACTTGGCATTATCACTTTTCTTCCATTTCTTTGGATGATTTCGGCATCGCTAATGCCAACAGGTGAGGCAAATGTTTATCCTCCAAAATTATTTCCGGATAAATTCGATTTTTCTCATTACCAAAACTTGTTAACAAGACTTAACCTTACAAAATATTTGCTAAACAGTTTGGTTATTTCACTTGGTGTTACATTCTGCTCTTTGTTTTTAAATTCAATGGCCGGATACGCATTTGCTAAATACCGTTTTGCAAGTAAAAAAACGTTGTTCAAGTTTTTGCTTACTTCCATGATAATTCCGGGACAGGTAACAATGCTTCCGGTGTTTTTGATATTGAAAAATATGGGGTTTATAAATACTTACTTTGCAATTATAGTTCCCGGAATGGCAAGTATATTCGGAATATTTCTGATTCGTCAGTATGCTCTTTCAATTCCGGATAGCTTGATAGAAGCGGCAATGATGGATGGCGCTACAGAATTCCAAATTTACTTTAGAATTATACTCCCACTTTGCAAACCAATATTAGTAACATTAGGGCTATTTACTTTTATGGGAACCTGGAATGATTTTTTGTGGCCTTTAATTGTAATGACAGACTCGAACATGTATACAATGCCGGTTGCACTTGCAAATTTGATGAGTGAGCATGTTCAAGATACAGAATTGATGATGGCCGGTTCTGTAATTACTATTTTGCCGGTTCTTATTGTGTTTTTAGCGCTGCAAAAATATTATATAAAAGGAATTATGATGGGGAGTGTAAAAGAATAAGCAAGTGAAAAAATGCTGATAGGTTTAGGAGCAAAATTATTTGATGTAAATGAAGATAGTGTTTTAGATGAAAGCTGTATAAAAACTATTTAGATGGAGAAGTAATGGCAACGGTAAAACTGATTGATGTATCAAAATCTTATAACGCAAAGAATAAGGTAGTTGATAAAGTTAATTTGGAAATAAATGATAAAGAATTTGTTGTGCTTGTTGGCCCAAGCGGCTGCGGAAAGAGTACTACCTTAAGAATGATAGCCGGCTTAGAAGAAATTAGCGGCGGTGAAATTTATATAGATGATAAACTTGTTAATAATGTAGAGCCAAAAGACCGTGATATTGCAATGGTGTTTCAAAATTATGCTCTTTATCCTCACATGACAGTATTTGAAAACATGGCGTTCGGTTTAAAGTTACGAAAATTTACTTCTTCCGAAATTAAGCAGCGAGTTACAGAAGCCGCAAAAATTTTAGATATGGAAAATCTTTTGGATAGAAAACCAAAACAATTATCCGGAGGGCAAAGGCAGCGGGTAGCAGTTGGCCGGGCAATTGTGCGAAAGCCAAAAGTGTTCTTGTTTGATGAACCACTTAGTAATCTTGATGCAAAACTGCGTGTGCAAATGAGAGGGGAAATTAGCCGTCTGCATAAAAAACTGGAAGCAACCACAATTTATGTTACACACGATCAAACAGAAGCAATGACAATGGGGGATAGAATTGTAGTCCTTAAAGATGGTATAGTTCAGCAGGTTGGTTCTCCAATGAATTTATATGATAATCCCGCAAACAAATTTGTTGCAGGTTTTATTGGGAGCCCTGCAATTAATTTTATTGATGGAAAAATTATTGAAGAGAATGGGATTAGATTTATAAGTAATCAAAAACTTGTTTCGTTTATTATTAAGTCAAATTTATTTTCAAATTATATTGGTAAAGAAGTAACAATGGGAATTCGACCGGAAGATTTAAAGACGGAAAATGAACATGAGAATAAAATTGATATTGAAATTGATTTGGTTGAACAGATGGGAAGCGATGTATACTTACACTTCAATTTGGAAGGGTTTCCATTTATTGGAAGGGTAAAACCAACTTTAGATTACCGTACAAAGAAAAATATGCAATTATCCTTTGGTGAGGATTCAGTTCATTTTTTTGACATTAACAATGGAAGAAAGATAGTATAACATATTTACTAAGAGTTTTTGGGTCTTAATCTGGATCTTTTTTGCCTAATTCCATTTACTTTGTTTGGAACACTATTTAAAGTTGTAATTGAGTTTTGGATTTGAACAAACATAGCAAAAATTCGAGTATATTGAGTTTTACAAGTTAATGTAAACTCAGCAAAATTAATATCCTCTAACCTTCTCCCCTTGCTTTCCTCTCTACCTACCTTGGAATTCTTTTGTGTTTTTCTAATGTAAATGGCTATAGGAAATTAAATTATCGGATTATCGTTAAAAATCGTGCCAACGGTTTATTTTTATTGATTAAACTCATTATATCAGTTAAATTTCATCCCATAATGGAAAAAGTTTATTTTACAAAATTAAGCGGTTCCGGTAACGATTTTATACTTTTTGACCGGAAAATCAACCCAAACCTTAATCTTAGTGAGCAAAAGATTCAAAGTATTTGCAACCGAAGAACCGGAATTGGGGCTGATGGAGTGTTGATAATTGAGGAAAATGCAAACTGCGATTATGAAATAAACTATTTTAATGCCGATGGCTCAACCGGTTCTTTATGTGCTAACGGTGCCCGAAGTTCTTTGTTTTATGCTAATAAATTTGGCTGGATAAAAACCAATGATGTAAAGTTTATGGTAAATGGTTCTTTTTATTCGGGACAAATTATTGACGAAAGTTCAGTTCGGTTCTTTTTGAATTCTCCAAAAGAATATAAACCAAACTTTAGAATTAAAGCTGCAGGTCAATTAATTAAAGCATGCTTTATTAATACTGGTTCTCCTCATGTGGTAATTAATATAAAAGATATTTTAGTAAATTCGGCAAACCCCCAAATGGCATATACTAATTTGGATGAGCTAAATGTTTTTGAACTGGGCAAGGAAATTAGATATCACAAAGATTTTTTTCCTGCAGGCACTAATGTTAACTTTATTCAGCTTTTGGATGATAGAATAAAGATACGAACTTACGAGCGTGGTGTAGAAGATGAGACCTTGGCGTGCGGAACTGGATCTGTGGCCTGTGCAATAGTGAGTTATTTAAACAAAGGAATTGAACCTCCGGTACATTTGCAAACCAAAGGGGGGGATATTTTAACTGTAAATTTTATTGAGAAAGACAACTTATTTACCGAACTTTCTATTAGCGGTTCGGTGCAGCTAGTATTTAAAGGTGAAATATCAATTTAATAGAGGAAATAAATGAGTAAAGTAATGTTTTCTATACGCTATAATATTCATCCCGAACGTAGAGAAGAGTATTTAGATGTTGTACGCGAACTAAAAAATCTTGTTAAAACCGAAGGATTGGAAAGTTATTCCGTATTCGAACAAAAAAATAAACCAAATTGTTTCGAAGAAGTTTTTATATTCAAAAGCCAAGAAGCTTACGATAGCTTTGAAGATAACAGCGACGAGAGAATTGATCTTCTTATGACTAAGCTTTCGGACTTAATTAAAGAACAAACCAGTGAGTATAATACTCTCTTTGAAGTTAATAACGCTTAATTTATTTGCAATTCGGTTCTTACTGGTCTTGGCTTTTTACAATTCTTGTAGATTTATTTTTATACTCCTCGTTTTTACGAGGAGTATTAATTTATATAAAGGTTGCTAATGTTTGAATATGCCGGAGCTATACATATCCATTCTATTTTTTCGGACGGATCGGGTGATGTTAAAGACATTGCTAACTATGGCTCGGAATGCGGTCTTGATTTTTTAGTTCTTACAGATCATAACACTTTACGCGCTTTAAAAGAGGGGTACGAAGGGTGGTATAATCAAACATTTTTAATGGTTGGCTGCGAAATTAACGATAAGCATAATCTAAATCATTTGCTGGCTTTGGGAATTAAAGAAACTGTTTCTACAAGAATTCCTGCAAAAGAATATACCCGAAAAGTAAAAGATTTAGGGGGCATTAGTTTTTTAGCCCATCCCCACGAAAAACGTAATTCTATGAAAGAGCATCCCCCTTATCCATGGAATGAATGGAGTAGCGAGGATTTTACCGGAATAGAAATTTGGAATCACATGAGTGAATGGATGGAGGGGCTGACAGATCAGAATAAGTATAATTATTTTGTTCACCCATTGAAATCTATAGTGGCTCCTCCTAAAGAAACATTGGAAGTTTGGGATAACCTAAACTTGCAAAGAAAAGTAGTTGGAATTGGAGGAATTGATGCTCACGCCCATAAAGTAAATTTGCTGGGCTTCTTTGAGATGGAAGTTTTTCCCTATAAAGTTCTTTTTAAGTCGATTAGAACACATATATTTACAAGCGAGAGATTAACTTCTTCAAAAGATAAAGCGGATGTTGATAAATCGAAGGAAATAATTTTAGATTCCTTGAAAGCCGGAAGATGTTTTGTATCGAATTATTATCATGGAGATGCAAAAGGATTTAGATTCTTTGCCGAAGATGGTGAACATATTCATTTAATGGGAGAAACTATTCCCTTGAATGGGAAGATAAAACTTAGAGTTTCGCTGCCTAATATTGGCGGAACAATAAATATAATTCACAATGGAAAAGTTTGTTTTAGTGCAGATGGAACCGATTGTGAGTACATAGTAGAGGAAAAAGGAGCTTTTAGGGTAGAAGTTTATTTAAATGAAAATGCATGGATTTTTTCAAATCATATTAGAATAGGTCTGTAATTTTTATTAGATTTTCGCCCGAATTTTTACAGAATTATTAAAAATTGAGGTAAATGTGTTAACAGCTAAAAAGAAAATTTCAAAGAAACAAATTAAAGAAGACAAACTTGTTACTTCCTATTATAAGTTCCAAGAGCTCTTTGTTAAGTACCAAGCAAAAATTTTAATTGGAGTTGGTGCCCTTGCCGTTATTGTTGTTGCAGTAATTCTTTATATGAATAAACTGTCAAGCGATAATCAAACAGCCTCTTCATTACTTTCAAAAGTTGTTCCTTTATACGAAGCGGGAAATTATAAGGATGCAATTAACGGTCAAAAGGCCGGCAACATAAAAGGATTAAAAGAAATAGTTGATTCATATGGCGGAAGCGAACCAGGCAACTTAGCTAAAATTTATTTAGCTAATGCATATTCGGTTATTGGTTCTAACGATGCTGCTTACGAAGCATATAACGATTACTCCGGCTCTAACGAATTGCTAAAAGCTACTGCTTTGGCAGGAATGGCAGGAGTAATAGAATCGAAAAAAGAATATGAAAAGGCAGCAGATTTATTTAAAGATGCAGCTATGGTAAATAAAACCAATCCAGCAAATGCCGAATATTTACTAAAAGCCGGTATAGCATACTTAAAAGCCGGAAATAAAGAGGATGCAAAAACAATGTTCGAAACAATTCAAAAAGATTATAAAAATCTTGCATCTTACTACGAAATAGACAAATATTTAATTCAAGTAAAAATGTAGTAGAATCAAATTTATCAATTTATTTTTAAAAGCAGGTAAAGGATATTAGAATGGCAGATACAGCAGATTTCAGAAATGGTCTTATCATAAAATATAAAAACGACCCTTATGTAATTACAGAATTTCAGCATGTTAAACCGGGTAAGGGTGGTGCGTTTGTTAGAACTACTTTGAAAAATCTTAAGAATGGAAAAGTATTGGAAAATACATTCCGTTCCGGTGAATCCGTTGAAGTTATTAGAGTTGAAAGAAGAAAGTACCAATTCCTTTATAAAGAATCTTCCGATTTGGTTTTAATGGATAATGGAACATATGAACAGCTTAATGTCCCTTCAACTTTGTTTGGAGATGGGGTTGAGTTTTTGAAAGAAGGAATTGAAGTAGAATTGCTAATGGATAACCAAGATCAAATTATATCTTGCGAAATTCCAATTTTTGTTCAGCTTAAAGTTGTTGAAACAGAACCCGGTTTTAAGGGAGATACTGCTAACAGTGCTCTTAAACCTGCAAGACTAGAAACAGGCGCTAAGATTAACGTTCCTTTATTTGTAAACGAAGGGGATGTATTAAAAGTTGATACGCGCTCTTGCAGTTATGTTGAACGAGTTAAAAACTAAGAAAGAGAGAAATGGATATAACTTTAATAAAAAAACTTGTTAAAATTGTTGAGGAAAGCCAAATCACGGATTTTTCCGTTGAAGAGGGGGAACTGAAGATAAAGATTTCAAAATCTGCTCCTCAGCCTACTCACTATTATGCGCAGCCAATTAACCCGGAAGCAGCCGCTCCAGTTGTTAATATTCAGCAGCCGGTAACAGTTCAAGAAAGTAAAGTTGAATCCGCTAATGTTAATCTGCACGAAATTCGTTCTCCTATTGTTGGAACGTTTTACCGCGCTCCATCTCCGGATGCAGATTCTTATGTGCAGGTTGGAGATTCTGTTTCGGTTGGAAGCGTGCTTTGCATTGTTGAAGCAATGAAATTAATGAACGAAATTGAAAGTGATGCCAATGGCAAGATTGTAAAAATATTGGTAGAAAATGCTTCTCCGGTAGAATACAATCAGCCTTTGTTCCTGGTCGAAAAAATTTAACTCTTCGATATTCTTTTTTGAAAGGATGTAGTATTGTTTAAGAAAATCCTAATTGCCAATAGAGGCGAAATTGCATTGCGAATAATTCGTACTTGCAAAGACATGGGAATTCCAACTGTTGCTGTTTACAGTGAAACAGACCGTGACTCTTTACATGTTGTATTTGCAGATGAAGCCGTTTGCATTGGCCCCTCTCCAAGTCATCTAAGCTATTTAAAATTTTCAAATATCCTTTCGGCAGCACAAATAACAGGTGCAGATGCCATTCATCCCGGCTATGGATTCCTGGCAGAGAATGCTGACTTTAGCGAAATATGTGCAGATACCGGAATTAAATTTATTGGCCCCTCTGCGGACTCAATTAGAAAAATGGGTGATAAGGCTTTTGCCAAAGAAACCATGAAGAAGGTTGGAGTTCCTGTTGTTCCCGGAAGTGATGGAATTGTTAAAGATATTGAAACCGCTAAAAAGATTGCTGTTGAAATTGGCTATCCTGTAATGCTTAAAGCCTCGGCTGGCGGCGGCGGTAAAGGAATGCGCATTGTTACAAAGGATGAAGAGATTGAAAAAGCTTTTCAAACTGCAAGCAACGAAGCTAATGCAGCATTTGGCAATGCAGATCTTTACATGGAAAAATATATAGAGAATCCTCACCATATCGAAATTCAAGTTATGGGGGATCAATTTGGAAATGTTTACCATTACGGAGAGCGCGATTGCTCTATTCAGCGCCGACATCAAAAATTGTTGGAAGAATCCCCATCCCCATTTATAACAGATGAAGTTAGAGTTAAAATGGGAGAAGCAGCACTTCTTGGTGCCCGTTCGGTTAATTACGAAGGAGCCGGCACAATAGAATTTCTTGTTGATAAGTATATGAATTTTTATTTCATAGAAATGAACACAAGAATTCAGGTTGAGCATCCGGTTACCGAAATGGTTAACAATATAGATCTAATTAAGAATCAAATTTTAGTTGCCGCCGGAAAACAGATAGAAGATTTACCAGGCAAGCCGCACGGTCATGCAATAGAATTTAGAATTAATGCCGAAGACCCCGATAAAAATTTTAGACCATCGCCGGGAAGAATAGAGTATCTTCATTTTCCAGGCGGTTTTGGAGTTAGAATAGATTCTCATGCATACAACGATTACGTTATACCATCAAATTACGATTCCTTAATTGCTAAAATGATTGTTTGGGGAACCGATAGAGATCATGCAATTAGAAGGGCCAAACGAGCATTGGAGGAATTCAAAATTGAAGGAATTAAAACCACTATTCCTTTTCATCAAAAAGTTCTTGAAAATAAACAGTTTTTAGAAGGTAATTTTGATACATCTTTTATAGATCAACACTTTAAAACAATCTGACGAGGTTACATATGAATATCCCAGCAAATTTGAAGTACACAAAAGATCACGAGTGGATTAACGTAGAGGGTAATGTTGGAACAATCGGCGTTACGGAATATGCTCAAGGTGAATTAGGAGATATAGTGTTTGTTGATATAGCTCCAGACTTAGCCGAAATTACACTTCACGAAACTTTTGGAACTATCGAAGCAGTAAAAACTGTAAGCGATATGTACGCTCCTATTAGCGGAAAAGTTTTAGAACTAAACCAAAAATTGGCAGATGAACCGCAATTAATCAATTCCGATCCATACGGAGAAGGTTGGATAATTAAAATAGAAGTTACAGATCCTTCTCAGTTAAACGAACTTCTAGACGCTGCAGCCTATCAGGCACTAATAGGACAATAATTAGTTTATCTTTCATTTAAAGGCATAACCATTTTTGGTTTTGCCTTTCTTTTTAAATAGCAGACAAATATGAAACATCAGGAAAAAATTCTCATCTTAGATTTCGGCTCTCAGCTTACACAATTAATTGCGCGTAGAATTAGAGAACATAAAGTGTACTCCGAAATTCACGCTCATAATTATTCAATAGAAAAAATTAAAGAGGAAAGGCCAACTGGAATTATCTTAAGCGGCGGGCCAATGAGTGTTTACGAAGAAGACTCTCCTCAAATTGGAAAAGAAATTTTTGAGTTGGGAATTCCGGTTCTTGGAATATGCTACGGCTTGCAGTTAATAACTGTAAATCACGATGGAATTGTAGAAGCTGCCGAAAAACGTGAATATGGAAAAGCCAATATTAATTTTGTAAAGGATGATTTGCTTTTTAAAGATGTTAAAAATGGTTCGGTAATTTGGATGAGCCACGGAGATTATGTTACTAAGCTTCCAACTGGATTTAGCTTAACGGCTAAAACAGAAAACTCTCCGCTCTGTGCAATTTCGAATCCCGAAAAGAAAATTTATGGCGTTCAGTTTCATCCCGAAGTTGCTCATACAGAATATGGTAAACAAGTTTTGGCAAATTTTATTTTTAATGTTTGCGGCTGCAAACCTAACTGGACTCCTCAGAATTTTATTTCATCGAACATCGAAGATATAAAGCAAAAAGTAGGAAACAATAAGGTGCTTTGCGCATTAAGCGGAGGTGTAGATTCTTCTGTTGCGGCGGTTTTAATGCATAAAGCTGTGGGTGAGCAATTGGTTTGTATTCATGTAGATCATGGAATGATGCGTAAAAATGAAAGTGCCGATATTGTAAAAATGTTTGATGATAATTATAATCTTCATGTAATTCATGTGGACGCTTCGGAATTATTCTTAACAAAACTAAAAGGTGTTTCCGATCCCGAAAAGAAAAGAAAAATAATTGGCAATTCCTTTATTGAAGTGTTCGAAAAAGAGGCAAAGAATTTTGCCGACGTGGAATTTTTGGTTCAAGGCACATTATATCCCGATGTTATAGAGTCTGTTTCGGTTAAAGGGCAGTCCGTTACAATTAAAACTCATCACAACGTTGGTGGGTTGCCAGACAGAATGAATTTAAAATTGATAGAACCTTTCAGAGAATTGTTTAAAGATGAGGTTCGCGAAATTGGTTACGAATTAGGTTTGCCCGAAATATTTATTAAAAGGCATCCATTCCCTGGTCCTGGATTAGCAGTAAGAGTTCTTGGTGAAATTACAAAAGAAAGACTGGACATATTACGCGAGGCGGACGATATATTTATTAATGCATTGCATCAATATAAAATTTACGATAAGATATGGCAGGCATTTGCAGTGCTATTGCCAATTCAAACAGTTGGAGTAATGGGAGACGCGCGCACCTACGAAAATGTAATTGCTCTGCGGGCAGTAACTTCTACGGATGGCATGACTGCTGATTGGTTCCGTTTTGATGGAGACTTTTTGGAAGATGTTTCAAATAAAATTATTAGAAATGTGCGCGGTGTTAATAGAGTTGTTTACGATATTAGCTCGAAGCCCCCTGCAACTATTGAGTGGGAATAAAAATACTATAAAAAAGCTAATCCAAAAATTTGAAAATTGGGGTGCTTTTTTGTCCCTCAGAGAAAAAAAATGATATATTTACGCATCGGATTTTTACAAATTAATAGGAGTGTATAATGAAAAAAATCATTAACAAGACACTCGCTGCTATACTAATAGTTGGCGCTATTGGTTTTACTGCATGCAGCGGAGTTTCTGAAGAAGAAATGGCTCAGCTAGACGCATTGCGTTCTGAGGTTAAAGCATTAGAAAGAGAAGTTGGCAGTTTAAAGAATGATAAAGCTGCACTTGAAAGAGAAATTGCCGAAAAAAATTCCAAGCTTGAAGAGTGCAACAAATTAAAAAATGAAACAAAGAAGAATTTAGAAAAAATAGGCTTGTAAAAAAGTTTAAGGAGATATTAAATGAAAGTTTTGAGATTTTTATTGTTGAGTTCATTCTTCTTTGTTTTAACAGCTAATGTTTTTGCTCAGGAAGAAATGACTAAAGAAGAATGGCAAAATGAAATTAACCGTTTGACTGAAAAAAGAGTTGCTCTGAATACCGAATTAAACTCTTTGAAAAGTGAAATTGCCAATTTGAAAAAAGTTAGAGACGGTTTAAAAACTTACGATGCTTGTATTAACGATTTGTACGCTATGTTAGGCGCTACTAAAGCAGATATTGATAATTTTGGAAAGCAGTTAAATGCTCTTTCTTCGAAGATTGATGCTCAAGAAGCTCCAAAGGCAGATCGTCAGGCAGAATTAGACGCAATGAAGAAAAATAAAATTTCGGCTTTACCCGAATACTTCGACAGAGTTCATAATCAGCTTCAAAGAAAATTAGACGCTTGGGTAGAAGCTCCAAAAGAAATAGATTATACTGTTGTAAAGGGTGACCACTTATGGGGAATTGCAAAAAAGAAAGAACATTATGCAAATCCATTTGCTTGGCCAATTATTTACAAAGCAAATCGCGATCAAATTAAAAATCCCGATTTAATTTTCCCAAAACAAATGTTTAAGATTCCTAATCTGTCGGAAGAAGAAAAATCGAAATATGATAAGATTAGAAGAAATTATAAACCAGCTCCGGCTGCTCAAACTCAGTTACCAGCCGAAGAAAAAACTATTAAATAATTCCTATTGGGAATTAGGCTGTTAATAGTGAAATAATTAATTCTATAAGACCCTTTTCATTTTTAATGAGAAGGGTTTTGTTTTAAGGAGGCCTTTACGCAAGTAGAAAAAGCTATAACACTTGAAGGGGTAGATTTATTATCCTTTACAGGTATTAACGAAAATAATATTAAACCTATCGAAGAGCGCTTTTCGGCAAATGTTATTGTTCGAGGAGATTTGGTTTACATTCAGGGAACCAGCCAAGAAGTTGAAGCTATTGAAAAAGTAATTAAGGAAATGATATATGTACTTAATTCTACTTCAAAGCTGCAGCCGGCAGATGTATATACAATTATAGATTTAACACTGCAGGGCAAGGATATTATCAATGGAAATGAGTTCGATAATATTGTGCTTTACTCCAAAAAAGATATTATAAAAGCCAAGACTCCAAATCAAATTGTTTACTGGAAGGCTGTAAGAGAAAATGATATTTGTTTTGCTGTTGGACCTGCAGGAACCGGTAAAACATATTTGGCTGTTGCATTTGCAGTTGCCGCACTCAAAAAAAGTATTGTTCGTAAAATAGTTTTAGCCCGCCCGGCCGTTGAAGCTGGTGAAAGCCTTGGGTTTTTACCCGGAGACTTTAAGGAAAAGATTGATCCTTATCTTCGTCCTTTGTACGATGCTTTGGAAGAAATGATTCCGGGAGAACAGCTAAAAAACTATTTGGAAAAAGGTGTAATTGAAATTGTTCCTTTGGCATTTATGAGAGGCAGAACATTGAATAACGCTTATGTAATTTTGGATGAGGCTCAAAATGCTACTGCTATGCAAATGAAAATGTTTTTAACCCGGCTTGGTCCAAATTCCAAAAGCATTATTACCGGAGATATAACTCAAATAGATTTACCCTCCTATTCCCAAAGCGGATTGGTTCAGGTAAAAGAAATACTAAAAAATGTTGATGGCGTTGCCTTTGTTTATTTCGATAAAGTAGATGTAGTTCGTCATAAACTGGTAAAGGATATAATAGACGCTTACGAAAAACATTACACGGATAATAAATAAAAGTAAACCGGAATTAATTCCGGTTCTCTTTTAAAACCGTTTTACTTTCTTCCCAGTATTTATCCATTTCCGCTAAGTCAGATTCTGTTATGCTTCTTCCCAGCTCCTTCAACTTTTTTTCGATATATTGAAAACGGGCGGTAAATTTTTCGTTGGTTCTTCGTAATGCATTTTCGGGATTAATACCTAAAAACCGGGCATAGTTTGTTAGTGCAAAAAAAACATCTCCCATTTCATCTTCAAGCTTATCTGCATTTCCTTCCCGTTCCATTTCGTGCATCTCTTCAATTTCTTCAATAACCTTTTTCCAAACATCCTCTTTTTTATCCCAGTCGAATCCAACTTTCGAAGCTTTTTCTTGAAGACGGCAAGCGCGCGCCAAACTTGGTAATTGTTTTGGCACCCCCTCAAGAACCGAATCTCTTCCTTCGGTAAGCTTTATTGCTTCCCAATTGCGCAATACTTCTTTTGTATCCTTTACAACCACATCACTAAAAATATGGGGATGGCGGCGAATTAGTTTTTCCGAAATTGAATCAATTACTTCTTCAGTCGTAAATGTTTTGTTATCCTCTCCTATTGCCGAATGGAATACTATATGTAAAAGTAGATCTCCCAATTCACCTTTTAATTCGTTGTAATCTTTCAAATCTATTGCTTCAAGAACTTCGTATGTTTCTTCGAGCGTTGCAGCTTTAATTGAATCGTGAGATTGTTCTTTATCCCAAGGACATTCTGCTCTAAGCCGTTTCATTATTGAATACAATTCTTCAAACTTTTGGCCAACCATTTATTCTCCAATTATTATTGACTAAAATAGCTACAAGAGAGTAAAGTAAAAAATGGAAGAATATTAGAATGAAATTAATATATTTGCCCCGCAAAATTTATGGAGATTTAAATGTTCGAAAAAAAGATTGAAGAATTAACAGGTGAAGCATTGCCGGTATCGCCAAAACCATTAGCTAGTTACATTCCAGGAATTCAAAGCGGTAATTTGGTTTTTACTTCGGGACAAATACCTTTAAAAGAGGGTAAACTGATGGCCGAAGGAAAAGTTGGAAGTGATGTAAGTGAAGAAATGGCTATTAATTGTGCTCGTCAATGCTTAATTAACTGCTTGGCAGTTGTTAAGAGCATTGTAGGAGATTTGGATAAGGTAGATCAGATTTTGAAAATTACTGTATTTGTTGCCTCGGCACCTGGCTACACTGCCCAGCCTAAAGTTGCAAACGGCGCATCGGATTTAGTAGTTGAAATATTTGGAGATAAAGGCAAACATGCACGTAGTGCTGTTGGCGTTGCGGAATTACCTATTAACGCCCCTGTTGAAATTGAAATGATGGTTAGAGTTAATATTTAATTTTCACTTGAAGATTTGCTTAAAAAGAGATAAACTTTGTTGTAAATAAAATAGATTTTTGAAACAGTTTGCTATTATGCTTTGTTAAAGAACAAAAATTGGCTATTCCTATGAAAAAAATACTATTAATATTGTCTCTTGTTGCATTAACAGCAATAAATGCTCAATTCAAAGCAGATTTGGATAGAAAAGTTGATATAAAAAGCGGTATCCTAAATAAAGATTCCGCTTCTCCTTTTGGCTTTTTAGGAATTGAGGGATTCAAAATGAATCATTCATTTAGTCTCTCATATTCAGGTTTTGGCGGAGGAGGGATGGCATTGGGTACCTACACAAACAGTATGTTTTTTCAATTCAACGATAGATTAAATATTCAAGCCGATGTTAGCATAATGAATTCCCCTTATAATTCTTTTGGAAACGATTTTGCCAAGCAGATAAATGGCATTTATTTAAGCCGTCTTCAAATGAATTACAAGATTAGTGAAAACATGAATGTTCATATTAACTATCAAAATTCCCCATTCGGATATTATTCCCCTTATTATAACGAATTCAGCCCATTTTCGAGGAATTCTTATTTTGATAGATGGTAAGCAAGGAAAGAAGGTTTCTTTTTATTAAATTTAGAGTGTAGCTCAAAATTTTTTTGTGGAAAAGATTGGAAAAAAAGAAAGCAGTTAATCCTAAACAAAAACCGGCAAGTCTTAAATCTCCTACAATTAATATTCTTTTGAATGTATCCATATTTTTACTTGGTGCGCTTATCATTTATATGGTTTATTCGTTGTATGTTAAATTTACTTTCAATCCGGTGCAAGAATCTGTTGCAAGTAAGCAGGAAGCCGAAGATATTATTCAAGTTGATGTTTTGAACGGTTGCGGTGTTGGCGGTGTTGCAGATAGATATACAGACTTTTTACGTGGTAAAAAGTTTGATGTGGCTAAAGTTGGCAATTATATCTCTCAGGATATGGATCAAACAATTGTGATTGATAGAATTGGGAATATGGCCAACGCCTTAAAAGTTGCCGCCGCATTGGGAATTAAGAGTGACAACGTTACTCAGCAGTTAAACAAAGATTATTTTATTGATGTATCTGTAATCATTGGCAAAGATTACTTTTCATTACAACCATTCAAGTGAGGTTAAATTGAAACCACTTACATTTGCAAAAGAAATTGCAGAGGTAATTAAAACAAAAAAAGGATTTGAAATTAAGATCCTCGAATTAAAAAAAGTAAGCAGCATAACAGATTATTTTGTTGTATGCTCTGCAGATTCCGACCGTCAGGTAAAAGCAATTGCGGATGAAGTAGAAGATAAATTAACCGAAAGGGGAATCAAATGCTTTCATAGAGAAGGCTACGAAACCATGAATTGGATTATTCTAGATTACTTTGATGTTATTGTTCACATCTTTAAGAATGACGCACGCTCTTATTACAATTTGGAAAAACTTTGGGGCGATGCGCCTGTAATTACCGTTAAAGAAGATTAATTAAGTTTTATTAGGAGAGCAGTTTGAAAAGTTATCTCATCTCAGTATTCAAAGAAGCCGAGCAAAAGTTACCTTATTTAGCAAATGTTGATATTAGTTTTACTGTGCCAAATCAAAAAAGCCATGGAGATTACTCGGTTAATGCTGCTATGATTTTAGCAAAGATGAATAAGAAAAATCCACGCGAAGTTGCTCAAGAGATAATTAACAATCTTTCCTTCGATACAAACATTATTGATAAAGTAGAAATTGCCGGCCCAGGATTTATTAATTTCTTTTTCAACAAGAATTATATCCCTTCAATTATTAATGAAGTATTATCTAAATCCAGCGAGTTTGGAAAATCTGCAAAGCACAAGGGTAAACGGGCAATAGTTGAGTTTATTAGTGCAAATCCTACCGGTCCATTAACCGTTGGTCATGGCCGGAATGCAGTTGTTGGAGATACCGTTGCTAATCTTTTGGAATGGATTGGTTTTGAAGTAGACCGGGAATATTATTTTAACAATGCCGGCCGTCAGATGCGCGTTTTGGGGGATAGTGTTCGTTTACGTTACTGCGAACTTCTTGGAGATAAAATAGATTTCCCCGAGGATTATTATCAAGGGGAATACATTAAGGAAATTGCTTCAAAAGTATTAAACGAAAAGGGAAATGAATTAAAAGAGGAAAACCCTGAAGGAATATTTAAGGAGTATGCCGAAAAAGAAATTTTTGCGGACATAATTAAAACTATGGAACGCATTAGCATTAAGATGAAAAACTTTTTCAACGAAAATACTCTTTATCAAGAGGGAAGAATTGAAAATCTTTTAAGTGAGTTTAAGAAGAAAAATCTTTCGTACGAAAAAGAGGGAGCCGTTTGGTTAAAACTAACCGAGCTTGGCAACGAAAGCGATAAGGTTATTGTTAAAAGCACAGGCGAGCCTACTTACCGTTTGCCAGATATTGCATACCACATTACAAAGTTCGAACGCTCTTACGATTTGATGATAGATTTATTCGGCAGCGATCATAACGCAACCTATCCCGATGTTTTAGCCGGGTTGAAATCTTTAGGATACGATTCCGATAAAGTAAAAGTATTAATTCATCAGTTTGTTACTATTATGCAAAAAGGTGAAGTTGTTAAAATGAGCACTCGTAAGGCTAATTACATTACTCTTGATGAATTAGTAGATGAAGTTGGCGCCGATGTAGTTCGCTACTTTTTTAACATGCGAAGTATTAGCAGCCACTTGAATTTCGATTTGGAATTGGCAAAAAAACAATCGGACGAAAATCCAGTATTCTATTTGCAATATGCTCACGCGCGAATTGCCTCTATTTTACGAATGACTAAAGATGAAGGGTTGAATCCATCGATGGAAAATTTGGATTTGCTTGTAACAGATTCCGAACAGAATATTCTTAAAAAAATGTTTGAATTTCCAAATGAGGTATTGGTTAGCGCAGAGCATTACGAAATTCACCGAATTGCAACTTACTTAGAAGAATTGGCAGCTATGTTTCATCGCTTTTATACAGAGTGCAGAATTATTGGAAGCCCTCAAAATTTAGCCGAAGCAAGAATTTCTTTATGCATTGCAGTTCAAACAGTTCTAAAAAACGGATTGTCTATTCTTGGTGTTAGCGCCCCCGAAAAGATGTAGTTGTTAGTTGTTTGTTGCTGGTTGTTAGTCGATTAGGAAATAATAAATACTTTTGCACAATTATATATTATTTAACGTAATTTTTTAATTAAACAACTGTAACAATTCCTTCAAATATTTCGTCTTAATAGCATAATTCCACGAGGGCTTTATGTTTAGGCAATTTTTATTCTTGCTATTTTTTGCATCCATTCTATATTGTCAGACCAATAAAATTACCGGTACAATTTATAACGCCGAAACCAACGAGCCGGTCCCATACGTAAACATTAGAATAGCAGAAACCGCTCATGGAACATCCTCGAACTTTGATGGCAAGTTTGTACTTACCCTTACCGATAATAAAAGGAAATTGATATTTACCGCAGTCGGGTTCAGAAAAAAAGAAGTTGAAATAAACTCGAACGAAGTTGGCAATCTAAAAATTGGAATGCATCCGGAGCCGATTCAATTATTGGAAATTGTTGTGGGAGTTGATGAAGATCCTTCCTATAGAATTATTAGAGAAGCAATAAAACGAAAAGAGAAAAACCGGGCCGGATTGAAAAGCCTGGAATTCGATTTGTTTGCAAAGGATATTTTTCTATCCTCGGGAAAAGTTGCCATGGTTTCCGAAAATTTTTCTACCGGTTATTTTCAAACCGGAAAACCGGAAAAACTTATTACCCGATCTGTTCACATAACCGAAAATGAAAAGAAAAATGCTCTTAATTTCGACCAGAATATTCTCAATAAAATGTATATAGATTTTACAGACGATACATTAAATGTTATTGGTAATAAAGTTTTTCTTCCTCTGGCAAATAACGCATTCGACTATTACGATTTTCATCTTAAACAAGTTAAGCAATCGGGACAATTTCACGATTGTTTTATAGAAGTTATTCCACGCTCCAATATCCAGCCATTATTAATGGGTACAATTGTTATTGAAGACTCGAGCTATGCCTTAAAGAGCATTAATCTAGTTAATAACCCAGGGCTTCGCTTTCCATTTGTTAACGATCTTAATATAGAATTTATTCAGAACCGTGAAAGGTATAGCAATTACTGGCTTCCTACTTATTTAAAAGTAGTTTCGGGATTGAAGCTAAATTTTAGCGGAATTATTGGAACAGATAACATTGCTATGAATCAAGTTGCTATGTTTACCAATTATAAGTTAAACCAAATTATTCCGGATTCAATTTATAATCTATACTCAACGCTTAAAAACGATACAAACTATGTTACCAAAAGCGGCAAAAAAATTAATTACATTAAAGCAGAAACTTTAAGCCGTGCGCAAATAGATTCCATTCGTCCAATTCCCTTAACAAGCCAGGAGTTGCAAGCCTACAACGAAATTGACAGTTCCAAAACAGTTGCAACCCAAATTAAATTTACCGGTCTGCTAAGCGGTGTTGCTACAGAAGCTGTTAAGCGTGAGGGGGGAAATGAGGGTGACGGAATAATGAAATATGTTGGAAAAGTATTTAGTGTGCTTTACTTACGAGATAATAAAGTAAATGGAATTGTTCTTGGCGCTCATTACAATAAAACTTTTTGGGATAACCGTTTTAATGCAAGCGCTGCCGCCGGATATGCTTTTGGAAGAAAAGATTTTGAATGGAAGCTTGCTTTAAAAGCTATAACTAATTGGGGAATTTTTAGCTCTATAGATCTTGAGATGCACGACGAAGCTCTTGAGTGGCAAATGCTTAATCCTTATCCAGATTTAGCTAGCAGCATAAATGTTCTAGTTGGTTTTAACGATTATTACAACTATTACAAATCCAAAGGCTTTTCTTTTGGCTTAACATTTAATTTCGATAGAAACAGTTTTGCTTCCCTAAAATATATTTACGATGAACAGAAATCCTTAACTTCTTTAAATTATCAAAGTATATTTAGCAGCAACAGATTTGTTCACTTCAATCCGGCAATATCGCAAGGTAAAGATAACCGGCTTAGCTTTAATTTTGTGCTGGGTAAAGATCCTCAAGCCTTTCAAGAAAAAGTTTATGATGGAATTACCGCTCAAGTAGATTTATCCAATCCCTCTTTGGGAAGCGATTTTAATTATAAAAAAATCCGTTTCATCTCTCAGCTTTCCTTCAATACATTTTTTGGCGAATTATTTTCGGCTCCTTACTTTGCATTGGGATTAGAAGGAGGAGGAGTATTCGGAGATTATGCAATTCAGCATACTATAACTCCAAATAGCGCGCTGAATTTCTACTCCCCATTTTTATCTTTCAAGGGATTAACTCCCTACGAATACACCGGCAATAAATTTATTGCTTTGCATGCAGAACATAACTGGAGAACAATAATATTTCAGGGAACCGGTCTCACATTTTTTGCCGACTATTTTATTGATGTTATTACCGGATTGAGTGTTCTTAAGATGTGGAACGAAACCAATTATTTCAAAACAAATTCTACGGATAAAGTTTATTGGGAAGCTTATTTAGGATTTGGAAGAATTCTTGGCCTTGGAAGAATTGATTTTTGCTACGGTGCAAATTCTAATTTTGTAGTTAAAATAGCACTTTCTACCTTGTTCTAATTACGGCATATATCTTTACAATAAGGATTATCTTGAGAACATAATAATACAAATACCGGCAAAAGATTAAATAGAGGGCTCAAAGTTTTAGCCCTCTAATAGTTTTTACCAATTTATAATCTCAATTCACAACAATTATAGCCCGTCTGCAACAATTAAGTATTACCATTTGCTTCCAAATAGTAAATTAAACCGAATTACTGTTTGTATTTAGGCATTTTCTATTGCTGGATTTATTCATACAAAAACCGATAATACAAGTGCTATTTAGATGTTTTACTAATTACTATTCATTTTTTGCAAGACTTTGTTAAAAAGGATTTTGAATGAATTACAAATTAGAAGACCTGATAGATGTTCAATTGTTACAGGAACTTCAAGAAAAGCTAAATGAAGTTTACTCCTTCCCTTCTGCAATAATAGACAACGAAGGTAAAATATTAACTGCTGTTGCCTGGCAAGATATATGCACTAAATTTCACCGGGTTAATCCAGAATCGGAGCGTGAATGCATTAAAAGCGATAAATACATTTTAGAGCATCTAAGTCCAACCAGTACCGCAGTGAGTTATACATGTCCTCATGGCCTTACAGATAACGCTACCCCAATTATAATTGATGGAATGCATCTTGGTAATTTTTTTACCGGACAATTTTTTATTGAAAAACCGGATATGGATTTTTTTACAAGACAGGCAGAACAATTCGGTTTTAACCAAAAAGAATATTTAGAAGCTGTAGAAAAAGTGCCTATTTGGTCAAGAGAGAAATTGGGAAAGTATTTGGATTTTATTCAGGGTTTTATTCAAATAATTGCCGGTATTGGATTAAAGAATTTAAAAGAAATTGAGGTAAGAGGAGAATTAAACAAAACAAATAAAGAATTGAACGAGGCACGAATTACCGCTTTAAAACTTATGGACGAGGCTGTGGCGGCTAACGAAGCATTAAAATTTACAAACAGCAAGCTAGTTAAAGGAATTGAAGAATTAAATAAAGCGCAAGAGGAGCTTAAATTAAGCCACGAAAGATATAACGCGTTAATAGAATTTACTCACGATGGTTACTGGGTTACAGATGTAGAGAGAAATATTCTGGATGTGAATGAACCTTATTGTAAAATGAGCGGCTATTCAAAGGAAGAACTGCTGAAGATGAAAATAAATGATTTAGAGTTTATTGAATCTATAGAAGAAACTAAAAAACATATAAATGAACTAATTGAAAATGGATGGTCTAGATTTCAAAGCAAGCACAAAAGAAAAAATGGAGAAATAATAGAAGTTGAAGTAAGTGCTACTTATTTAAAGTCACAAAATACTGTACTAGCATTTTTTAAAGATATAAGGGATAAAATAAAAGCCGAAAATGCGCTTGTAGAAAGTGAAAGCAAATATAAAATGCTGGCTAAGAATTCCAGCGATGTTATTTGGACAATGGACTTAAATAGAAAGTTTACATATATAAGTCCATCAGTTGAAAAATTGCGCGGTTATACTGCCCAAGAGATTATGCAGCAAAAGTTCGAAGAAATTGTTTCCCCCTCTTCTCTTAAAATGGTTCTTGAAAAAATTGAAGAGAAAATTGCTGCCGCATATAACAATTTTAAGATTGAACCGGAACTTGTAGAAGTTGAGCAGCCATGTAAAGATGGCTCGACAGTATGGACCGAAGTTGTAACGGATTTACTATATGATGAATATGGAAAGCCAATTGGAATTATTGGCGTTTCAAGAAATATTAACGAAAGAAAAAAAATTAATGACGCGTTAGTGGAAAGTGAAGACCGGTATAAAAAAGCTCAGCAGGTTGGGCATGTTGGAAGCTGGGAATACGATATAGTAAACAATTCTTTTTGGGGTTCCGATGAGGGTAAAAGAATTTATGGATTTGATGCAAATAAGGAAAATTTTAACGCAGATGATGTAATGAAATGTGTTATAGAAGCCGATAGAGTAAATAAAGCAATGGTGGACCTAATTGAAAAAAATATTCCTTATAATATCGAATTTGAGATTTATCCACTTAATTCAAAAAATAAAAGAACAATTCACTCAATTGCGGAATTAGTAAGAGATGAAAATGGAAATCCAATAAAGGTCACCGGAGTAATGTTGGATATTACCGAAAGGAAAAATTCCGAAAGAGCTGTTTTTGAAAGTGAAAAGAGATATAGAAATTTTGTTACAAACAGCAGTGAGGGAATTTACCGTATTGATATAATTCCCCCGGTTGATATAAAACTACCACATAACGAATTGATAAAGCAGTTGGATAAACAGGCAATTGTTGCAGAAGTAAATGAAGCGATGGCTAGCATGTATGGATTGACAACTGAAGAAATGGAAGGTATGTTAGCAGTTAAATATGCTCCGGATCATTCACTACGGGTATTGAATTTATTGAGTCCTCTTAATTATAAAGTTACTAATATTAAAACTATAGATTACGATAAAAATGGGAATAAAATTTATTTATCGGAAAACTGTTTTGCCGAAGTTATTGATGATAAATTAATTTCAATTTGGGGTTCACAAACCAATGTAACAGAACGAAAAAAAATTGAGGAGGCATTAAAATTAACACAATTTACAATTGATCATGCGGCAGATTCCGTTTATTGGATAACTGCAGATGCTCATATTATTGATGTAAACGAAGCCTCCTGTAAAATGCTTGGATATACAAAAGAAGAGTTGGTTCAGTTGTATGTAAAGGATGTAGATATAATATATACAGATGAATTTTGGGAAGAGCACTTTAACGAACTTCGGACCTTAGGATCCATAAAAGTTGAATCCAAACAAAGGAAAAAAAATGGGGATGTTATTGCCGTTGAAATTGTTGCAAATTATGTAAGGTTCGAAAACCGTGAGCTTAACTGCGCATTTGTTCGAGATATTACCGAGAGAAAAAAAGTAGAAGCGGAGTTAAGAGAAAGTGAATTGAAATACCGTACTTTAATTGAAAACACAAGTGATGTAGCTTTTTGTTTAAACAGTAAAGGAGAGTATCAGTTTACAAACAATGTTTTTGCTTCCATCTTTGGTAAAAACCCCGAATATTTTATAGGAAAATCTATTTGGGATATATACCCCAAAGAGGAAGCAGATTACAGATTTAAGGCTACAGAGGAGGTATTTTTAACAGGTGAATCTCGTTCACTAGAAGTTAGTGTTCCTCTTGGGGATAAGACAATGCATTTTATTGCAAAAGCTAATCCTATAAAAGATGAAAAGGGTAAAGTAATTTTAGCATTTACAACCGCAATAGATATTACAGAGCGTAAAAATGCCGAAGAAAGATTGCGTGAAAGTGAAGAAAAATACCGAAAGCTTGCCGATGATTTGCCTGTAATGATAAGCTCTTTTCTTCCCGATGGTACTTTAACCTATGTAAATGAACCATCGGCGGCAATAGTAAATTTAAAAGTAGATGAGCTGTTAGGAAAAAGCTTTTTTGAAATGATACCTCCTTCTGAGTTTTTAATAGTAAAAAAACAATTGGAATCTCTTACTCCCCAAAATCCATCCGAAACGCACGAACAGTCTCATATTTCACCTGATGGTGCAATTCAATTTTATAGGTGGACTAACCGAGCTTTTTTTGATAAAGCTGGAAATAAAAAAGGTTTTCAGGCAGTTGGAATAGACATTACCGAGTTAAAAAAGGCGGAAGAGGACTTGAAAGAAAAAATGGGAGAGCTGGAACGGTTTAATAAGGTTATGATTGGAAGGGAAGAAAAAATGATTGCTCTTAAAAACGAAATTAATGAATTACTTGTTTCCGCTGGGAAAGAAAAAAAATATAATGTTATCTATAGAGCTAATGAGCAATAATTCAATTTAATTGGATGGATTGAAAAATGAAAAGCACTTTTGAGCAGAGTAATAATTATTATCACGAAATATTCGAAAATATTTCGGACCTGGTTTTTATTATTAGCCAAGAGGGAGTTATAAAATTTGTATCTCCATCCATTAAAAGCATATTGGGTTACAAAGTTGAAGAAGTATTAAATACCTTGGTTTTTAGGTTCGTTCATCCCGATGATTTAAATAGAATAAAAGGGGAATACAAAGAATTATTGGCCAATCCATTACTTGTGCAGGATGTTTTATTAAGGATAATATCCAAAGATGGAAAAGTAAAGTTTATAAAAGGGAAGAGAAAAAATTTGTTATCGAACCCCATTATAAATGGAATTGTACTCTCGGTTCAGGATGTAACAGATATTATAGAGGCCCAAAAAACAATTCAACGAACAAACAATCTGCTGGATAAAGTTGAACTAATTTCGAATACCGGAGGATGGGAATGGGATATACGAGAGCAAACTTTGCTTTGGACTAAGGGCACATACCGAATTCACGATTTTGATGAGATATCGGAATTACCTGTATCCAAAGAATTAGTTAATAAAAGTATTGCCTGCTACCACGCTAAGGATCAAGTAATAATTTCGGAATCTCTTAATAATTGTATAAATCAGGGAATTCCTTACGATCTTGAATGCAGATTTATAAGTGCCAAGGGGCGTAACTTGTGGATTAGAACAACCGGAAGCCCTGTTTATGAAGAGGGAAAAATTGTAAAGGTATGTGGTAATATAAGAGACATTACAGATATTAAAAGAGAGGAATTATTAAATCAATCCAGAATGGAATTAATAAACAGGTCTTATAACTCTACCTTGGATGAATTCATACAAATATTTTTAGATGAAGCCGAAAAATTGACTGAAAGTTCTATAGGCTTTTATCATTTTGTAGATGATAACCAGGACTCTCTTCATTTACAAACCTGGTCGTCGAACACTTTAAAAACAATGTGCACTGCCGACGGTAAAGGGGCTCATTACCAAATAAGTAAAGCCGGGGTTTGGGCAGATTGTTTTTATACACGCGTTCCGGTAATACATAATAATTATGAGTCATTATTAAATAAAAAAGGAATGCCGGAAGGACATGCAAAAGTAGTTAGAGAATTGGTTGTACCTATTATTCGCCAAAATAAAGTTGTAGCAATTCTTGGGGTTGGCAATAAAGATTTTAATTATGATGATAATGATGTTTCGCTGGTTACCAGACTTGCGGAATTTGCATGGGATATTACAGAGCGCAAACAAATTGAATTGGAATTAAAAAGGAGTGAAGAAAAATTTCGGCAGATTGTAGAAAATTCGAGCGAGGTTTTTTACCGTCAAGATTTTGAAACGGGAGTTTTTGAATACATAAGCCCCAAGGTTTTTGATCTTTTAGGAATTACTGACCAGGAAATAATAACATTTAATTTGGAAGAGCAATTAAAAATGTTTCACCCACTAGATATTCCAAGTGTTGTAAATTTTAGAGATGATTTGTTAGAAGCGGATAAAAATGGGAATAAGTTTGTTGAACGTGAATTTAGAATGATTATAAAAAACGGTAATTATAAATGGATACATGGGAATTATTCTCTTATAAAAGATAGAAGAGGCAACCCTAAATTAATTGTAGGGGGGCTTTCGGATATAACCGAAAAAAGAATAGCAGAAGAAAAAATTAAAATAAGCGAAGAACGGTTTCGATTAATTAACGATGCAAGTTTAGATTCAATTTACAGTTACGATTTGAATGGAAGATTCTCGAGTGTGAATTATAATTTATGCGCAACTTTGGGATTAAACCCAGAACAAATTATTGGTCGTACTCATGCAGAGCTAGGCTTTCCTAAAAATTTATGTGATGAATGGGAAGAATTGCATAAAAAAGTAAAGCGTACAAATGCTTCTGTAATTGCAGAAACATATGCCCCCGTTAAAGATGGAGAATTACGATATTTTGAAGTAGTATTAAATCCGTTGCACGATAATGCTGGTAAAATAATAGGAATTTCGGGTGTAACCAAAGATATTACCGAACGAAAAAAAGCCGAAGAAAGGGAAAGAGAAAACCAGGAAATATTTAGAAGAAAAAATATTGAACTGGAACAGAAGAATATAGAGCTGAAAAAAGCCCGAGAAGCAACATTAAATATAATTGAAGACCTTTCATTCGAAATAGAAGAGAGAAAATTAACCGAACAGGCGCTCCGCGAAAGTGAAGAAAAATTCCGTCATTCATTTGAATATTCCGCTTTGGCTATTTGCACTGTTGGTATTAACGGCAAGTTCCAAAAAGTAAATAATGCATTTGTTAAACTCTTCGGATACTCTCAAGATGAAATTACAGATCTTAGTTTTAGCCAAATAACTTATCCCGATGATATTTCGAGAGGAACCAGATTTTTTGAACAGGCACTTAAAGGAAAAATTAGCAACTCCAATTTTGAAAAGCGCTATTTAACCAAAGACAGTTCAATTGTTTGGGGCAATGTTTCATCTTCTCTTGTTAGAGATTTTAATGGCAATCCTCAGTTTTTTATTACCCAAATAGAAGATATAACAGAAAAGAAACAGGCAGAACTGCAATTAGAAGTTTATCAGGCTCATCTTGAAGATTTGGTTAAAGCAAGAACAGAGGAACTGGACAAGGTTAACGAATTTTTAAGGATGGAGATTGAAAAGGAAAAAGAATTTGAATTGATGCTAAAAGAGTCCTTGGAAAAGGAAAAAGAATTAAGTGAAATGAAATCCCGATTCATTTCAACAACTTCGCATGAATTTAGAACTCCGTTAACATCGGTACTTTCATCCACCGAACTGCTGCAGCGCTATGGGGAAAAATGGAGTGAAGAAAAGAAAAATGAACATTTTAAAAGAATTGAAAAGTCTGTAGAATACTTAACCAAATTGCTTGACGATATTTTAACAATAAGCCGAACCGAGACCGGTAAAATTAGTTTTAAACCGGAGCCAGTAGATTTAGAAAAATTTGCATTCGAGTGCACCCGTGATGCAAAATTATCTATGACAGAACTTCACGAAATAAAAATGAATTATAAGTCGAAGCAAAAACAATTTGAACTGGATCCTAAATTGATGAAGTTCATTTTTAACAATCTTCTTTCCAATGCGGTAAAATATTCTCCAAAAGGGGGAGAAGTTAAACTGAATATTAGTACAGACAGAAAGAATATTAATATTGAAGTTAGCGACAAAGGAATAGGAATTCCTTCGGAAGATGTACATAAGATTTTTGAATCATTCTACCGAACAAAGAATGCCGAGGGAATTGGAGGAACAGGATTAGGATTAGCAATTGTAAAAAGAGCCGTTGAGATGCATGGCGGTGAAATAAATGTAACAAGTAAACTAAATGTAGGAACAACATTTAACGTAAAGTTGCCAAAACGGTAAAGCCCTATTAAATAAAAAAAAATGTAATTATGAATAAGATTTGAGATTTTTTTTGCTTACTATTTAGGTACCTGAAAAGATATAAGGGAATGTTTGTTGCAATTACGTAATTATTCAATCATATTTATGCCGCGGTTTAAATAAACTAAAAAAGGTTTAATAATAACTATTGTCCTGCTTGTAAATTGATTTTACATTGAAAAAAAATAGCAAACAAAAATATTATTATAATGTTAGTAAACATGGTTTACTAGCAAAATTTCTAATATCGGCTTTTTTGGGAATACTATGTCTATTCTTTTCTAAGTTTGGAATAGCAATTACAATAGGTAATATTAGTATAGATGTCCCCTGGTCGATTGTATTTGCATTAATTGCAGCGTTATCCTACGGTCCTTTATTTGGTTTTATCTCAGCTCTGTTCGGAGGTGCTCTTTATCCATTTTTGCTTTGGGGAAATAATGGCTGGGCCAATATTCTAAATTTTATTCTGCTTACACTCTTTTTTATTGGTATTGGTTCGGTTAATAAAATAGAAATAGTAAAAGGCAAATACACTCTTTATAAACGGCTGATAATTGTACTTTTCTTCTTTTTAATAATAATGTCTTTCTCCTACAGATATTTGTTCAATTGGTTCCTGCAGTTTAATCCTTCCTTTTGGAGTAAAAATTCTATCAATTCTATTGATGTAGAAATTCTGGATTTATTCATATTAAAGGATGCGGTTAATTTTGTTATTCTAACTATTATTTCCGAAATATTTCTATGTATTCCAAATGTTCGAAAACTGCTTGGTCTTGATGTTCCTGCCGAAACAAAATTGAATACTAAAATTATACTTTCGGCAACAGTGGCTTCCTTGTTAATCTGGTCCGTTTTTACATTGCTCGAAATAAGGCTTGTTGGCAATATTAATAGCATACATAAAGATCATTTTAATCTCAATTTGTTTGTGCTAATTACCGGGGGCTTATTTGCGGCGCGTGTTATTATTCACTTTGTTATAAATCAGTTCTATACAGAATTTGAACTGATAGAGAGTGAAGAAAAATTTAGGGCAATTACCGAACAAACCGAATCTTTAATTTCTCTTACAGATACAAATGGAATTGTTACTTATGCATCTCCCTCGGCTAATAATTTATTTGGATATGAGCCTATAGAAATGTGCGGCAAAAGATTTACAGAGTTTGTTGATGAGGCGGGAATTTCAATTGCCGAAAATGCATTTAAAAACACAATTGAAAATGGTATTTCAATTAGAAATATTGAAGTGAAATTGAAACGCAAAGATGGTTCAATGTTTTTTGGTGAAGTAAACGGCTCCAATTTCAAAATAGAAAATGAAAATGGTTGCTTAGTTATTATTCAAGATATTACAGAAAGGAAACTAACTGAACAGGCATTAAGTGAAAGCAGCGCAATGCTTAATATGATTTTGGATACTGTACCCCAATCAATATTTTGGAAAGATTTAAATGGAAGATATTTGGGGTGTAACAGCATTTTTGCTCGTGCCATTGGAGTGGCAACTCCCAAAGAAGTTATTGGAAAAACAGATTATGATATGCCCTGGTCGAAACAGGAAGCCGATGCTTATAGAGCTGATGATAAAGAAGTAATTGATAATATTCGTCCTAAACTTCATATTATAGAGCCATTGCAGCAAGCCGATGGAATAAGGCTCTGGATTGATACTTCAAAAGTACCATTGATAGATAAGTTTGGAAAGCCATTTGCAGTGCTGGGAGTATATCAGGATATTACCGAGCGAAGATTAGCCGAAGAAACATTGAATAATTATAGAAATCATTTGGAAGCTTTGGTAAAAGAAAGAACCGAGGAATTAGAAAAAGCAAATGAATCCTTAACAAAAGTTATTGAAAAGGAGAAGGAGTTAAGCCAAATGAAGTCGAGGTTTATTTCTACAACTTCGCACGAGTTTAGAACCCCATTAACTGCAATTCTTTCTTCTACAGAACTTATACAAAGATTTAACGATAAATGGGATGTTAATAAAAAGAATGAGCACTTTAAAAGAATTCAAAATTCAGTTGAGTATCTAACAGTTTTACTTGATGATATATTAACTCTCAACCGGGCCGAGTCCGGAATGATTAGTTTTAATCCCGAGATTGTGGACTTGCATAAATTTGCAGATGAATGCCTGTTAGACTCGAGAATAATATCGAATGAAAATCACAGTGTAAAGTTTAGTTATTTATCAGGGCAAAAAGATTTTTTACTAGATCCAAAGCTAATGAGATTTGTGCTTAACAACCTGCTATCTAATGCAATTAAATATTCTCCGGATGGAGGAATAATTGAACTGAAGATTTCTTCCGATAAAGAATTTTTACTGATTGAAGTTGTTGACGAAGGAATAGGAATTCCGAAGGAAGACTTAAATAAAATTTTCGACTCGTTTTACCGTACAAAGCATGTTGAAGGAATTGCCGGAACCGGGTTAGGTTTGGCAATTGTTAAGCGTGCCGTTAACTTACATAACGGAGAAATATTGGTTACAAGTGAAATTGGAAAAGGGACAACATTTACCGTTAAAATTCCCATATCTAAAACTGCATAACCATCATATACATTTCTGCAGATCCAATTACATAAAAGACTATTAAGAATACCTTTAAGCATAGAAAACTTCTTTAGTATCCATACAAAAAATTAAGATGCAAATTCATTTCTTATTTGTTAGTTTACAACACACAGCATTGAAATAATAGAATTTTTTAACTGACTTAAAATGAAAACTGTTTTTTACTCCGAAAAAAAACCAATTAAGATGTGGCTGGAAGATTTAGAAGAAACCGCATTTAATCAGGCTAAAAATTTAGCAAATCTTCCTTTTACCTTTGAGCATGTTGCGCTTTTGCCTGATGCACATTCCGGATTTGGAATGCCAATAGGTGGAGTACTTGCCACCGAAGAAGTAATTATTCCTAATGCCGTTGGGGTAGATATTGGGTGCGGTATGTGCGCAATAAAAACATCTTTACATTCAATTGAAAAAAGAGATTTGCAAAAAGTAATTGCAGACATTAAAAAAGTTATTCCTGTTGGGTTTAATCATCATAAACAAAAACAGCAGGACGTTTGGATGCCCAGAATTGAAATAAATAATATGAAAATTATTAATGAGGAATATGAAAATGCTCTTACTCAGGTAGGAACACTAGGAGGAGGCAATCATTTTATAGAAGTTCAAAAAGGTTCGGATGGATTTATATGGATTATGGTTCATAGCGGAAGTAGAAACATTGGAAAAAGGGTTGCGGATTACTACAACAAAACGGCAATAAAACTTAACGAAAAGTGGAATTCAAAAGAATTTGTAAAGCAGGAGCTGGCTTTTCTTCCAATGGATGGAAACGAAGCTCGTCACTATTTTGATGAAATGAATTATTGTGTTCAGTTTGCCTTGCTAAACAGAAAGTTAATGATGGAGAGAATTAAAGAAGTTTTTACTGATATAGTAAAATCAATTTCATTTTTTCCTATTATAAATATTGCCCATAATTATGCAAAGTGGGAGGAACACTTTAATAAAAATGTTATTGTTCACCGTAAAGGAGCCACAAGTGCAAAGGCTGGTGAAATAGGAATTGTACCAGGATCGCAAGGCTCGAAAAGTTACATTGTTGAAGGATTGGGGAACAAGGATTCTTTTGAAAGCTGCAGTCATGGAGCCGGAAGAAAAATGGGTAGAAGGCAGGCGCAAAGGGAGCTAAACCTTGATACCGAAATTCAAAAAATGAATTCGCAGGGAATAATACATAGTATAAAAAGTAAAAACGATTTGGATGAAGCTGCAGGCGCCTACAAGGATATTGATACTGTAATGGAAAACCAGAGTGATTTAGTTAAAATACTAATAGAATTAAAACCACTTGCCGTAGTTAAGGGATAGAACTCAAGCGAAAACATTTGAAGTCAATTTGAAATTACAATTCCCTTAATCAAAATTTTTTGAAGGCAGCAATAAAGTTGGGGGGCAATTTGTGCATTGGCTGGTTTTTAACAAAACAAAATATTTGAATTGTTGCGAATATTATGCATAGGTGTAGAGCTATTTGCGCATGTAAAAAATAAAGTGTTTTGAAAACGCTTTATAGTAACCAAAAACGGTTTAAATCAGGTGTCGCACATCATTTTGTAATGGCATTTAATTTGTCATATTAACTTTCGATAATAAACTAAAATTTGGAGAAAGTTATGAACGGATGGATTTTGCTTGCTGCCATGCTTCTATTTATAGCATTGTTCTATAATAAGGCCGCCCAAATTTTCAAAGAGTTTAACAAGAACAGCTAATTGTTTCAAAAAAAAATCTTTGCACAGATTTCTCTTGCGGAATTACTATCCCGTCATATTCTACATCATCATTAATTCAGAAAAATTATAAACTTGTTTACCATTAAAGGTAAAATACTTATATCCATTTCTTTTTTTCACCAGTTCCTGAAATCAAAATTCTTATGTGAAAGTTTCCCAGTATAACTCGTGATCAATAGTCTTATAAATTAAGACTTGATAATCTTATAAAGCCGCCTTAAATTAAAACGCAGATCTCTATTGACTTCAAAACAAGATTTGTGGAGGAACTATGGAAATCAAAAAGCTTTTTTACTGGTTTATTTATTTTCTTACAGGCACCGTTTATTGTCAAACCGCACTAGGCACCTTAACCTACAACGATTTCAAAAAGCCCGAGTATTGCGGTACTTCCTGTCATACAGATTTTTACCAGCAGTGGAAGCAGTCAATGATGTCGCAGGCATACACTCACGAATGGGATGAAATAGAATATTTCAAATTAGCGGTTCCTCATGCCGAACGAGATCCTAAAGTTGCTGAAGTAAAAGCCGGATGCAACGGATGCCATGCGCCAATGTCTTTTGTTTCTGGAGACGTTCCTCCGCCTCTTCCAAGTAAAAATTCAAGAGCTAACGAATCTGTTTCGTGCGAAGTATGTCACAACATATCCGGCTTTAGCGGAGACACTCCATATAATTTTAATTACATAATGAAACCGGGTAAAACAAAGTTTTCGAGTCGTAAAGGTGAAATTGCTTCTCCCGCACACGAAATTGAAGTTAATCCAATAATGAAGAGGGGAGATTTTTGCGGTATTTGTCATAACGAAAAAGATCCTTATGGAATTTGGGTTAAGTCCACTCATCTTGAATGGAAAGAGGGGCCATATTATAAAGAGGGAGTGCAGTGCCAAGATTGCCATATGACTAAAGGAGAATTTAAAACCGCATCTATGGGAACAAAATATAATGATGCAAAACTTCATTTGTTTCATGGTGCGCACGATCCAGGAAAAATTAAAGGTGTTGTTGAATTAAGAATTCATCCTGATGTAAGAGAAGCCCAGCCTGGAGAGACAGTTAAATTTACTGTTGCATTGTTTAATCAAAAGACGGGGCATAAATTTCCAAGCGGTTCGGTTGAAGATAGAATTGTTTGGATGCATGTTGAAGCCTTAGATGAAAAGGGGAATGTATATCATTTACCAGTTGATAAAAAAGGATTTGCCGGTGAAGAGTATTTAATTGGAAGTGATGTTTTAGCTTATCAGGATATGGGAATTGCTCTTGATGATCCTAATTTTAAAGGAGTGCAGAGGGATGGAATTCCAATTGGAGACAGAATTTTTAGAATGCCCTATTTCGACTCGCTTGGTAGGATGACAATTCAGCAATGGAATACAGCAGCGTTGGGAGTAGATTACCGAATTGGTCCCCGCGAAACAAAAATTGAAACGCTTACATTCAACATCCCCGCTAACATGTCGGCAGGTAAATTAAAAATTACAGCGGTTTTAAATTATCAATTACTTGTTAAACCGGTTGCGGATTTTCTTGGCGTTCCGGCAATTGAAGGACAAATTGTAAAAGTTAACGAGCACTCAACAGAAATTACAATTTTACCATAAAGGTGATAAGATGAAAAAAATAGTTTATTCCACATTCATGGTTTTATTCCTCTTAATAATTTTTGAGGAAAGCAGTTTTGCAATACCTGCATTTGCGCGTAAATATAATATGAGCTGTCAAACATGTCATTCACCTTTTCCTAAATTAAAGCCTTATGGAGAAGAATTTGCCGGCAATGGATTTGTGCTAAGCGATAAAGACGCTCCCCGTTATTTTGTTCAAACCGGTGACGAGGAATTATCTTTGTTGCGAGAAATTCCTTGGGGTATACGTTTAGAGGGTTATGCAACATACAACAATCTTAAGTCCGACCGATTCGATTTTAGTGCACCATATATTCTAAAACTATTATCCGGAGGATCAATAGCAAAAGATGTTTCCTATTACTTCTATTTCTTCTTTGGCGAAAGGGGAGAAGTTGCCGGTATTGAAGATGCCTTTCTTATGTTCAACAACTTATTTGATGAGGAATTGGATTTGTATGTTGGGCAATTTCAGGTTTCCGATCCTTTATTTAAGCGTGAGCTTAGATTAACTTTTGAAGACTATCAAATTTACAGGGCTAAGCCAGGTTTGTCGAAAGCTAATTTAACTTATGATAGAGGATTAATGGTTACTTACGGATTAAAAACCGGTACGGACATAACAGTTGAAATATTAAACGGAACAGGAATTGGCGCAGCAAACAATTTCAAAATTTTTGATGATGATAAGTATAAAAATGTTTTCGGAAGAGTTTCGCAAGATATTGTTGAAGGAGTTAGAGTTGGCGTGTTTGGATATTTTGGTAAAGAAGTTCTTGAAGATGATTTTAGCCGCAGATTTATAAATACATTTAACATGTGGGGACCTGACCTCACTCTAAGCTTTAATGATAAGCTGCAGTTAAATTTTCAGTATGCTCAGCGCAAGGATGATAAGGTTACCTATTTTGCAAAAGAGGTAAATACAAAAGGAATGTTCGGAGAATTAATTTATACTCCTAAAGGGGACGAGAGTAAATGGTATGGTGTAGCACTTTATAATTGGGTGGATTCCGATTTTGACGACCTTGATTATAAAGCCGGATCCATAAGCTTAGGGTATTTGCTAAAAAGAAATATAAGATTGGTTAGCGAATACACATATAATTTTGATAAAAAATATGGGCAGTTAGCATTGGGAGTCATCTCAGTTTTCTAAAATTGAATTTTAGGCAGCCGCTACTAATTAAATATAGTAGCGGCTATTTTATTTTAAAGACAATTTCATTCCCCTTATAATCCGTTTATTGTTGCTTAATTTCTGTAATTTTGCAATGCAGTTGAAATGTTTACATTAATTATAATTTCTAAATAGGAAACGAAATGTTCGAATACCAAGAAGACCATAGATATTTTGCTCAAGTAACCGGAAAGATGGAAGAGTTAGCAGAGAAGGAACTTTTAGATTTGGGAGCAACAAATACTAAGCTTTCTTATAGAGGTGTATATTTCGAAGCAGATCATGCCAGCCTTTATAAAATTAATTATACTTCAAAATTTATTTCGAGGGTATTGGCTCCCTTGCTTGTTTTTAGCTGCCATAATACAGATTCTTTAAAGCGTACCGCTCAAAAAGTGAAATGGGAAGAAATTTTTTCTGCAGACCAAACATTTGCAATAACTGCTTCTGTTACTAAAAGTAAAATCAATAATTCATTGTTTGCCTCCTTATGTCTTAAGGATGGCATTGCGGATTATTTTAGAGATAAATTTGGAAGGCGTCCAAATGTTGAAACAACTAACCCCGATGTTCGCTTTAATCTTCATATTGAAAAAGATGTTGCAATTGTTAGTTTGGATACATCGGGAGAATCGCTTCACAAAAGGGGATACCGTTTATTGGCAGGTGAAGCCCCAATGCAGGAAACTCTTGCCGCGGCGTTAATTCATCTTAGCAAATGGGAAGGAGAAAAACCGTTGATGGATTGCATGTGCGGCTCGGGTACAATTCTTTGCGAAGCTTTAATGCACTACTGCAAAATTCCAACTCAAAAGCTTAGAAAGCATTTCGGGTTTTTTAATCTTCCGGATTTTGATAAAGAATTGTGGCTGAAAATTAAAGAGGATTACGATAAGCAGATAAGAGCGTTGCCAAAGGGATTGATAACTGGAAGCGACAAGAATCCGCAGGCAATTAATGTTGCTAAAGATAACTTATCGCGCCTTCCTTATAGCGATAGTGTTGAGGTGACGTGCAAGCCTTTTCAAAGGATAGAACAATTTGAAAATGGTGTTCTTGTTACAAATCCTCCTTATGGAATTAGATTAGGAGAGCTTAAGGAAGTAGAAATTCTTTATAAAGATTTAGGGGATTTTATTAAAACAAGATGCAACGGCACATCGGCATTTATTTACACGGCTAATCCGGAATTGCGTAAATCCATTGGGCTAAAAACTTCACGCCGAATTCATCTTGATAATGGCAAGTTCGAAGGGGTACTTCTTCAAATAGACAGCTACGAAGGAAGTAAAAAAGGTAAGTATATGAATGATGATGAGGATTCAAAAAAATCTTCTGCAAAAAAACTTTCTTTAAAAGAAAAATATGAATTACAAAAGAAGAAAGAGGATGAGAATTGAGGATATTGCTAAAATGAATTGTTCTAAAGATTTGATATTAGTTTCTGCTGCGCTTAATTTAGCATTAGAGATTTAGATTAATGGCGCGTTCGTCTAGTGGCTTAGGACGCCGCCCTCTCAAGGCGGAGATCACGGGTTCGAACCCCGTACGCGCTACAAAAAATCAATTAAAGGGAAATTATTTATTTCCCTTTTTTGTTATAGATAAGAAAGGAACTATTTATGAGCCGTTTTGAAAAACATGTTTTTATTTGTACGAATAAAAGGGAAGCCGGAAATCCCAAAGGGTGTTGTTCAACCAAGGGTTCAGAACAAGTATTGGAAAAATTTAAAACCAGGGTTAAAGAACTAGATTTAAACAGAAAAGTTAGAATTAATTCCGCCGGATGTTTAGATGCATGTTCTTTTGGCACTGCAATAGTAGTTTATCCCGAACAGATTTGGTACGGAGGCGTTAAGCCGGAAGATGTTGAAGAGATAATTCAAGAGCATCTTATCAATAATAAGCCGGTTGATCGTTTGCTAATTAAAGATGCCAGATACAAACAATGTTAGATAACGATAAAAAGTTTGCTAAGAAAGTTTTTGATACACTTTCTACAGTCTATCCGGAAGTTCAGCCCGCGCTTGAATACACAACTGCTTTTGAATTATTAATTGCTACAATCCTTTCGGCTCAGTGCACAGATGAGCGTGTAAATATTGTTACCCAAAGCCTATTTAAAAAATATAAAAAGCCGCAAGATTATTTGAATGTTCAGCAGCATGAATTAGAGAAGGATATTTTTTCAACCGGGTTTTATCATCAAAAGGCAAAAAGCATTAAAGGGTGCTGCAAGATGCTCTTAGAGAATTATGCAGGCAAAGTTCCAAAAGAAATTGATGAACTGGTTAAGCTTCCCGGAGTTGGAAGAAAGACAGCTTCTGTTGTTGCGGGAAATGCTTTTGGAATTCCGGCAATTGCTGTTGATACTCATGTAAAAAGATTATCCAATTTACTTGGATTTATTGAATCTTCCGATCCCGAAAAAATAGAAAGCAGATTAAAAGAATTGCTGCCTGAAAGTTATTGGATAAATTCATCACATTGGCTTGCTACTCATGGTCGCAATGTTTGCTTTGCCCGCAATCCCAAATGCCATGAATGTGTTATAGATAAATTATGTCCTTCATTCAATCCTAACTCGCAATTAAAAGGAGCAAAAAAATGAGTGCAGATTTTCATCGTGATAGAGAATTTTGTTTGGCAATTCTTAAAGAGTACACAAAAAACGAAAGCTTGCTTAAGCATGCTTACGCAGTTGAAACATGTGTAAGAGCCTGCGCACAAAAATTTAATGAAGATGTAGAATATTGGGGCAACGTTGCTCTCCTTCACGATTTCGATTACGAATTGTATCCAACCGCCGAAGAACATCCATTCAAAGGGAATGAGATACTTAAAGAAAAAGGATTTGAAGAAAATTTTAGATTGGCAATAATGTCTCATGCAGATTACGCAAATGTTCCAAGAGAAACTTTATTGATGAAAACTCTTTTTGCATGCGATGAATTGGCCGGCTTTCTTACTGCCGTTGCATATGTTAGACCAAGCAAATCTATTGATGAGGTTGAAGTTAAATCTGTAATTAAGAAGATGAAAGATAAGGCCTTTGCCCGTGCAGTTAACCGGGAAGACATTACAAAAGGAGCTATGGAATTAGGCGTGCCATTGGAAGAGCACATAGCTTTCTGTATAGACGCGATGCGCAAGAATAAAGAGCAATTGGGATTATAATGATAAATCAAATTGCACCGGATTTTATTCTTAACGATCAATATGGTAATCAGTTTAAGCTATGGGAAAATTTAGGTAAACCAATTGTACTGGTATTTTATCCTAAGGATGATTCATTAGTGTGCACAAAACAGCTTTGCAGTTACAATTCGCAGATGGATGAGCTTGATATTGACGAAGGTATTATAGTTGGCATAAGCGCAGATACAATTGAAGAGCATAAAAAGTTTTCTCTTAAAAATGGATTCAAGTTTAGGATTCTTAGCGACACAGATAAGCAAGTTTGCAAATTATACCAAGCTCTTAATTTGTTTGGAATGGTTAAAAGAAAAATTGTATTTATAGATAAAGAGGGAATTATCAAATTAATTGATGAAAGACTTTCGATGACTTACATGAAGTTTGTGGATCTTCTGGCTTCTGTCAAAAACATTAAGTAGGTATATAAATTTATGAACCAATAATTACCTTGACATTTAACATAAACCTTACTTAAGTTCAAATTAGAAAAATGGAGAAGTATTATATAGACTTTTTCTTTACCGCTAAAATTATTTTTAACAATCCTCAAGGCGATAATGAAATTACCAGTTTATTTAGTATTTCTCTTTGTCATTTTAAACACAGTTTACTTTGCACAAGATCTTCGTGTAATATCTTCCGATAAAAATTCTATACTCTTAGAATACCGTCCTGAGTACAAAGACACAATAACTATTGAAGCAGGAACAAGTAAATATATTAAAATTGATTTGCCCGGTACATACATATCCAATAGTAATAAGATTGGAGATGTACAAAAGTTAGTTAGGCAATTTAATGTTGGAGTTCCAGAAGGAGTTGGAAATACAATACAAATTCTATCAGAAGATTATTCCTACCTAATTGGGAAATATGCACCTGTTCCACATATCTCATCTGATTCTGCAGCTGCCCCAACTTACAGCGAATCGAATAATTACAATAAATCAAAGTACTCAGATATAATTGCATTTGGAGAATATGGCCAGGCTAGAGAAATACCTATTCAATCAATAATCATTTATCCCGTTCAATTTGATGGAGCAAGCAACAATATTAGACTACTAAAAAAAATATTATTCAGAATAAATTATGGCCAGTCGGCATTACTAAATAGAAGGATAATTCAAGATAATTCATATTCCTCAATTGTCTTGAATTATGAAGTTGCAAAATATTGGGGAATGGAAAATAATGCATTGCCAAAAACATCTAATTCACTTTTAGCCAATGATAGCTGGTATAAAATCGAAATCAATGAAGAAGGAATTTATAAAATAGACAGAAGTTATCTTCAAAGTATGGGAATTGATCTATCAAGCTTGGATGTTAGTACAATAAAAATATTCGGAAATGGCGGCCGTCAGTTGCCTGAGGAGTTGAATAATTGGAATAATGGGATGATTGAAAACTCAATTCAAGTATTTACAAAAGCAACAGGAGAATTTGATTATTTACTATTCTATGGAAGAGGAGTAGAATATTATGATTATTCTAGTTTATCAAACGAAATAGTTAGAATTAAGCATCCTTACTCTAAAAAGAATTTCTATTGGCTTACCTATGGGGGAGCTGCCGGTAAAAGAATGAAAGAAAAAGCATCTATTACAACTACTAATTTCTATAATCAATCCAGCACTCTAGCATTTAGAACTTATGAAAAAGACAGCGTAAACATTGGTAAAACAGGCCGTGAATATTTTGGAGATGCATTAACCTCAATTACAACTAGCAGAACATTTATTAACTCTCTTAATGGTTTAATTCCCAGTACTCCTATTTCATATAGAATAAGAACTATAAATACTTCGCCTTTCGAAATTCCACTTAGAATTGATGAAACAGGAAAACAAATTCACAAAACAACAATTGGCAGCGATTACGAATATTCATACGGAGTCGAAGATTATTTTAGCAAGTCTTTCACGGCAGATTTGCCTGATGAACGAAGTGCTTTGAAAATATCAATTAGCAGCGACCAGCCTAACGCAAAAGTTTATTTGGACTTTATTGAAATTCAGTATCAAAAATATTTAAGGGCATTTGGAGATAATCTTCTTTTCTTTTCGAAGGATACTACAGCCAACATTCGCTATGCACTTACAAATTTTTCAAGCCAGTCTGTGCAGGTTTTTGATGTAACGGATTATTCTAATGTGGAATCTATTAAAGGAACCGTTGACGGAGGCATTTTTACTTTTATATCTGCACAAGTTCAAAGGAATGTAAAAAAATATTTAGCAATTTCTCCAAGTCAATATAAAATGCCCATAGCTGCTGCTAAGATTAATAACCAAAATATCCGGGGTATAATTGACGGAAGGGAAATGATAATTATTACTTCTAAAGAGTTTAAGAACTCTGCCGAAAAATATTTGAGATACCGTACAACTGAATCCCCTAATAAACTTTCTGCAGAAATATTTTACGTAGATGAAATTATGAATGAGTTTGGAGGCGGTTTACTAGATCCAACAGCAATCAGAGATTTTTTAAAACATGCATTCAAAACTTGGCAAGTAAAGCCGGAATATGCTCTATTATTCGGAGATGCCAGCTACGATTATTTAAATACTGAAAAAAAATTCTGCAATTTTGTTCCTACTTACCAAACATCAGAATCTTTATCTAAAATTGGTTCATATGCAACAGACGATTACTTTGCCTGTATTGTTGGAGATGATTCATTTCCTGATCTGGCAATAGGAAGATTAAGTTGTCAAACTGCTGCAGAAGCAGATTCCTTAGTAAAAAAAATAGTTTATTACGAAACAAATTCTCCTCTTGGTAATTGGAGAAATTTGATAACACTTGTTTCCGACGATGAATATAGCGGTAAATACGGTTATGAAGGTTCGCTACATACTAGACCCTCTGAAACAATAGCGAACAACTTAATTCCAAAGAGTTTTGATCTAAACAAAGTTTACCTTGCTGCTTACCCCGCAGTATTTACAGGCAATGGAAGAATTAAACCGGATGTGAACAAAGCTATTATAAACGCAATAAACCAGGGAACTTTAATTCTGAATTATTATGGGCATGGTGCCCCTCAATTTTGGGCGGATGAAGTTGTCTTTGAAATGTCTATTGCGAAAACGCAATTAAAAAATAATAAGTATTTCTTTTTAACTGCTGCTACATGCGAATTTGGCAGATTTGATGACCCTTCAAATCAAAGCGCTACAGAGACATTGCTGCAAATGAGCAACGCCGGAATCATTGCCGGTCTTTCGGCTTGCCGTTTAGTTAGCCCGGGCCCAAATGAATTATTGAATGAATCGTTATACTCGAAACTGTTTTTATTAAAAGATGAAAATGAACTTCCAATTAGGTTAGGTAAAGCATATATGCTGGCTAAGCAAAATAGTAATGGTGATGTATCAAATTCTAAAAAATTTATTTTGTTTGGAGATCCATCTATTCGATTAAATATGCCTCATTTGCAAGTTACTATTGATTCAATAAATGGAAATTCTTCTAGGCAAAAATTTGAGTTAAACGCATTAAGCTCTATAAATCTATCTGGAATTCTTAAATCATCTGATGGTAAAATCAATCCGCTTAATGGAGAAATACTTTTAAGCGTTTATGATTCCGAAAGGCTAATTGAACTGAAATCAATAAAAGATTCTATTACTGCAACGGGTGGTTTAATTTTTAGAGGAAGAGTTAATGTAACAGCGGGAAAATTTAAGACCGATTTTGTTGTTCCCAAGGATATTTCCTATGAGAATAAGAATGGAAAAATTGTTGCATATTTTTATAATGAGAACACAGATGGAGTTGGATTCATAAATAATTTTACGGTAGGTGGGACAAATCAGAATGTTAAAAATGATGGAGAAGGTCCCCAAATTGAAATTTATTTTGATGATGAGAATTTCGACGGGGCATATTTAGTAAATCCTAACTTTCAATTGATTGCTAAGCTAAAAGATCAGACTGGTATTAACACAACAGGTTATGGAATTGGTCATAGGCTCGAAGGAATATTAAATAACGATGCAAATAGCACATATGATTTTAGCAATTACTTTATTGGAGATATAAACTCGGGTGGTAAATCTGGAATTATTAAATACCCATTTATTCAAATGCCAATAGGTGATTACAGTATTAAAATAAAAGCATGGGATGTTTTTAATAATCCCTCCATTCACGAAGCATTTTTTTCGGTTGTCTCGGATGAAAAAGGATTACAGCTAAGGGAGGTAGTTAATTACCCAAATCCAATGAGTTCTAATACTACTTTTACTTTTCAGCATAACTACAAATCTGCAATTAATGTTAGGATTAGGATTTATTCTGTAGCCGGGCGGATGATAAAAGAAATTGAAGAGTGGAATTTGAATGAAAAATTTGTGAGACTAGATTGGGATGGAAGAGATGAAGAGGGAAGCCAGCTTGCAAATGGCACTTATCTTTATAAAATAAATGTTGAATCCACAGATGCTAATTTTGCCAATAGTGTCTTGGGCAAAATATCCGTAATTCGATAAAAAAACAGATTTTTCAAATATTATGGGATAAAAGAGAAAAATAAATGAACCGTATAATCCTTGACATTATGTAGGCATCTTGAGTAAATTTTGGCCACAAAAATGGAGAAATATTTTATAGACACTTTCTTTACCGCATTTGAAATTCTTTAACGATATTAGTAGGGCTTTTTTTAACAAACTTCAAGGCGATAATGAAATTACGAGTCTATTTAGTGTTTCTCTTTGTTGTTTTAAACACAATTCTTGTCTCTCAAGATCTGCGTGTTATATCTTCGGATAAAAATTCTATTCTAATAGAATATCGCCCTACATACAAAGACACAACTATTGTAGAATCGAATGGTAAGAAATACCTAAAAATTGAGTTGCCAGGTACTAGTGTTTCCAACATGCTAAGTTTTGGAGAAGCGCAGAAGCTGGTAAGACGTTTTAATATTGGTGTACCCGGTGAATTTGGAAATACTATTCAAATTGTTTCGCAAGATTATTCCTATCTAACTGGAAGGTATGCACCGGTTCCGGTTTATGTAAAAGATTCTTTATCAAATCATCCGGTATATTACGAATCAATCCAATATGGAAATTCAAAAATTGAGGATGTGGTAACATTTGGAGAATATGGACAGGTAAGAGAATTGCCGGTTCAAACAATAGAGATATTCCCGGTTCAATTTGATGCTGCGGGCAATAATATTAGGCTTTTAAATAGACTTACTGTTCGAATTAATTTTAGTCCGGCATCTATATCTAACAGAGTGGTTATAAGTGATAATTCCTATTCATCATTTATCTTAAATTTTGATGCGGCTAAAAACTGGGGCATTTCTGCCGGCTCATTAAAAAAAATAGGCAGCTCAATTTTAGCGGATGGCAATTGGTACAAAATTGAAACCAAGGAAGAGGGAATTTATAAAATAGACAGAACCTATCTTCAGAGTGCGGGAATTGATGTAAACACATTGGATGCTAAGACTGTAAAGATTTTTGGAAACGGCGGTTATGCGCTAACAGAAGATTTATCTAAATCGAACAATACCGGAATGGCCGAGAATGCTATTCAAGTATTTACAACAGCTGATGGAAAATTTGATTACCTGTTATTTTACGGAAGAGGACCAGAATTTTGGGAATACACAACTGCCGAAAACAGGAATTCAATTGTTCGAATGAAACATCAATTTTCGAAGAGTAATTACTATTGGCTTACATATGGCGGAGCAGCCGGTAAAAGAATGGAAGAAAGAACTTCTCTTTCTGCAACTACTTTCTATAATCAAACAAACACTCTTGCATTTAAAAATTACGAAAAAGATAGTGTTAATATTGGTAAAACCGGACGTGAATATTTTGGAGACGCATTAACATCAAATACAAAGAGCAGAACATTTGTAAACTCGCTTAATGGAATTATTCAGGGCAGCACCATTTCATACAAAATTAGAACTGTAAACGCTTCCACATTAGATATACCATTTAGAATTGATGAAACCGGAAAGCAAATTTACCAAACAACAATTGGCAGCAATTTCGATTATTCATACGGAGTTCAAGATTACTTTATAAAATCATTATTGGCAGATTTGCCCGATGAACGAAGTGTACTGAAGTTATCCATTAGCAGCGACCAGCCAAACGCAAAAGTTTATTTGGACTTTATAGAAATTCAATATCAAAAATATTTAAGGGCTCTAAGCGATAATATCCTTTTCTTTTCGAAGGATACTACAGCCAATATTCGCTATGCGCTAACAAATTTTTCGAGCCAGTCTATTCAAGTTTTCGATTTAACAGATTATGCTAACGTTAAATCTGTTAAGGGGACTGTAGACGGAGGCATTTTTACTTTTATATCTGCCGAAGTTCAAAAGAAAGTTAAAAAGTATTTGGCAATTTCGAACAGCCAATATAAAGTTCCATCTGCTGCGGTAAAAGTTGATAACTTAAATATACGTGGTATAACTTCCGGAACAGAAATGATTATAGTAACTTCAAAGGAATTTAAGACTCCTGCAGAAAGATATTTAAAGTACCGAACAATAGATTCGCCAAATAAACTTACTGCAGCAATTTTTTATGTTGATGATATTATGAATGAGTTTGGTGGCGGATTATTAGATCCAACGGCTATTCGGGATTTTTTGAGACACGCATATCAAACATGGACAGTTAAACCAACTTATGTTTTGATGTTTGGAGACGGCAGTTACGATTACTTAAACACCGAAAAGAATTTTAATAATTTTGTTCCTACTTATCAAACAACAGAATCTTTAAATGAAATTTCTTCTTCTACTACGGATGACTTTTTTGCTAGAATTGTTGGAAACGACCGTAAATCCGATCTTGCAATTGGAAGGCTTAATCATCAAACAGCCGGCGAAGCAGATATACTGATTGATAAAATTATTAAGTACGAGACCAATACATTGCAGGGTAATTGGAGAAATTTAATTACTCTTGTAGCAGATGATGCTTTTGGCGCGCCGGGTAGTTTTGAAGGAGATTTTCATACGGCTCAATCTGAAACATTGGCAAACGAAATTATTCCAAAAAGTTTTGAGCAGAATAAAATTTATTTGGCCGCATATCCAACTGTATTTACGGGAGCCGGAAGAAGAAAGCCCGATGTTAATAAGGCAATATTAAACACTATTAACGACGGTACTCTTATTCTTAATTACACCGGTCATGGCGCTCCGGAGTTTTGGGCTCATGAATATATTTTTGAATTTGCAATTGCAAAGGCCCAGTTGAAAAACGATAAGTATTTCTTTTTAACTGCCGCTACCTGCGATTTTGGAAAGTTCGATAATCCTGATGTGCAAAGCGCTACTGAAGGATTGTTATTAATGAAGGATGCGGGAATAATTGCCGGCTTTACGGCTTCGCGTGTTGTGTTCGGTTCTGCAAACGCAGTTCTCAACGATTCTTTTTACACTAACATTTTTAAGTCGCGCGACGAAAATAATTTACCAATTCGTCTTGGCAAAGCTTTTATGTTTACAAAACAATCTAAGACAGATGAAAACGATGAAAAATTTCTTTTGTTCGGCGATCCTTCTATTCGTTTGAATATGCCTCAAATACCAATTTCAATAGATTCTATTAATGGCAAAAGCACAAAGCTTACAAATCAAATTTCGGCTTTAAGCAGTGTAAAAATAAAAGGAAGTATTAAAAAGCCGGATGGCAGCATTAATCCTGTTAATGGAGAAGTTATTACCAGCTTCTACGATTCCGAAAGACTTGTTGAACTTAAGGAAATGAATTATTCTGTTACAATTCCCGGCGGTTTAATTTTTAGAGGAAGAGCTACTGTTACAAACGGCCAGTACCAGGTAGATTTTGTTGTGCCTAAAGATATTTCGTACGAAAATAAGATGGGTAAAGTTGTTACCTATTTTGCTGGTGAAAAAATAGATGGTGTTGGAGTTGTAAGCAATATTGTTGTAGGTGGCACAAATCAAAATATTGTTAACGATGGAAAAGGGCCCGAGATAGAAATATTTTTTGATGATGTAAATTACGAAGGTTCTTATCTTGTGAACCCAAATTTTACGCTGATTGCCAAATTGAAAGATCAAACTGGCATAAACACTACCGGCTTGGGAATTGGACATAAGCTGGAAGGAATTTTGAATGATGATGAAAATAAGACTTACGACTTAAGTAACTTTTTTATTGGAGATTTAAATTCGGGAGGCAAAGCTGGTATTATTAAATATCCTTTTACCAGCATGGCAACCGGAGATTATAAAATAAAAATTAAAGCTTGGGATGTTTTTAATAATCCTTCTATTCAAGAAGCACTTTTTACAGTTGTTTCTTCCGATCAGGGGTTAGTATTAAAAGAAGTTGTTAACTATCCTAATCCATTAAGCAGCAATACAACATTTACATTTCAGCATAATTATAATTCTGCCTTGAATGTAAAAATTAAGATTTACACAGTTGCCGGAAGATTGATAAAACAAATTGAGGAATGGAACTTAAATGAAAAGTTTATAAGAGTGGATTGGGATGGAAGAGATGAAGACGGTAACCAGCTAGCAAATGGAACATACCTTTATAAAATAAATGTTGAATCTGCCGATGGGCAGTTTAACGATAATGTACTTGGAAAATTATCTGTAGTAAGATAGAAATGAATTTTTTTTTAACATATCCTTTATTGGAGGAAAATAAATGAAAAAGCTCTTTGTATTATTATTAGTATGCATGTTCACACTTTTCGGAACTGTTTCAAAAGCGCAAGGTGAGGCCGCATTGCCATTCCTATTAATTGCGCCCGATTCACGTGCCGGAGGAATTGGAGAAAGCGGCGGTGGACTTGCAGATAACGTTTCGGCAATTTTTTGGAATCCCGCAGGAATTGCTTTCTTAACCGGTTCCGAAATTGGATTTACTCATAGTAACTGGCTACCACAGTTTAAATTAAGCGATCTTTTTTACGATTACGCTACATACCGTCAATATATAGATGCACTAAGTGGAAGTGTTACCGCAAGCATTACTTATATGAGCTACGGTGAATTCACTCGAACAGGCGAAAACGACCCGACTCCATTAGGAACTTTCCGTTCTTTTGATGCCGCTTTTACTGTTGGTTACGCAACAAAAATTGGTCAAGATTGGGGCCTTGGATTAAACTTTAGATTAATTCACAGCAGACTTGCAGATAAACCAACAGCCGCAGAACAGGGTGAAGGCGTTGCTACAACAGTTAGTTTCGACATTGCAACAATGTGGCGTCCAGCTGAATTTGAAATTCCTCTAATTGGCGATCTAAGCAACCGTTTTAGCTTGGGAATTAATTTAAGCAACCTTGGTCCAAAAGTTTATTACATAGATCAGGCACAAGCAGATCCTATTCCTACAAATTTTAGATTAGGTATTGCTGTTAGACCTTTTGAAGATGAATTCAACTCCTTAACAATTACAGCGGACTTTACAAAACTGTTAGTTGATAAAGGAGAAGCCTTTAGAGGAACTGTTGATACTACAGCTACAACTAAGAAAAGAAAAGATTTTTACGAAGCAATTATTTCTGCATGGGCAGATCAACCATTTAGCGAAGAACTTAGAGATATTACAACCGCAATTGGAATTGAATATTGGTATGGTTCAAAGAACGACTTTAAATTTGCCTTGAGAGCTGGAATGTTTTACGAAGATCCTGCTTTTGGAAATAGAAAGTTTGTTACTTTGGGTGCTGGTGTTCGTTACGATATGTATGGATTCGACTTTGGATATATTACTACAGATGTATTTAAAGGCGCCGAAAATCATCCTCTTAATAATACATTAAGATTCTCCCTACTATTTGGATGGGGAACTAACGAAATTAATACAGTCGGGTTTCCGCGAGGAATTTAATTAGCCATGAAAAATCTTTTTTGGGCTCTCTTTTTATCTTTTGGATTGGGCAGTTTATCTGCCCAATCTTTTGTTAAGCTTAACAACGCTACGCAAAACAGCAAAATGTTTAATGCAGATACTTTGCGCATTCTGGCAGTAATGGTTGAATTTCAGGCAGATAAATATGATGCTACAATGGGTACCGGAAAATTCGGCTCGCATTATACAAAGAGTTACGGAGATACAATTTTAGATCCGCTGCCTCACGATGCAAATTATTTTGAAGATCATCTTTTGTTTGCTAAAAACTATTTCAAAAAAGTTTCGAATGGCAAACTTAATATCTCATTCAAAGTATTACCTCAAAGCATTACTGTTTCTAAGTATATGAAAGATTATTCAACCGGATACAAGAGCAACGATTTTTCTCCTCTTTCAGAATTTGCAAAGGAAGTATGGACAATTGCAGATAAGCAGAATCCTAATTTCAAATTTTCCAATTACGATCTCTTCATTATTTTCCATGCGGGTATAAGCAACGGATTGCAGACCGGAATATTCTCTATAGATAGAAATTTGCCCTCGCTTTACCTAAGCTTAGAAACTCTTAAAAAAACTTTTGGTAATAATTTTGCCGGAATTCCAACCAGCAATGGCTTAATTAAAAATTCTATAATCTTACCTGAGACCGAAAGCCGCGAAGAAACAATGATTGATGATTCCGTGGTTCTTCAGGAAGTTAGTATTAACGGAGCTATTGTTGGAAATATTGGAAGCCATATTGGTCTGCCAGATTTGTTGAATACAGAAACCGGGCTAAGTGCAATTGGTCGTTTTGGATTGATGGATGGTCAGGCAATTGGCGCTAGTTATGGAATGTTTCCTCCGGAACCATCAGCATGGGAAAAAATTTATATGGGGTGGGAATCTCCTAAAACTGCATCTGTATTGCCAAACCGATATAATGTTTCTACAAGACAAACCGCCGGTATTGCAGATACCACTTTGTTAAAGGTACCAATTAATGCAAACGAATTTTATTTAGTTGAAAACCGTGTGCAGGATGCTAAAAAAGATAAAGTAATTCTTACAATTAAAAAAAGTGGTAAAATTTATACAAAGGTAATTAATCCCGATACCAGCGGAGTGTTTTACGTTGAGCCTTCGAAAATTGATGGGGGAGTTGTGATTGATGTTGACGAGTTCGACGCATCTTTACCCGGAAGCGGAATTGTTATTTGGCATATTGATGATGAAGTAATTAAGGCAAAGTTTGCCGAAAACAAAATAAACAACGACTTTAATAAAAAAGGGGTTGCTGTTGAAGAAGCCGATGGAATTGAAGATATTGGCAAGCAATACGAATCCATTTTTGGAACCATAATTGGAGACGGTTCTTACGAAGATTTTTGGCATTCCGGAAATAAAGCAAAGCTTTATAAAAATAAATTTGGCAGCGAAACTAAGCCAAGTACAAAATCCAATTATGGAAGCAGCAGTTTAATCACCTTCGAAAAATTTAGTGCATTAAGCAATAAGATTGGCTTCAATCTTAATTTTGGCGTGGATTATCCAAAGCTTGTATCCAGCAGCATTGTAAATTTAAGCAGCGCAAAAAAATATATTGCGGCCAAGTCATTTTCGGCTAAACCTTACTTATACATTATTGATAATTCTACATTGCTCAAATATGATATTGAAGGGAAACAATTAAAAAGTTTTTCCAATTTTTCTAACATTCAGCCCTCTGTTTTTGAGTACAACGGAGTTGAATATATTGTTGGCGCAAATGGCAAAAAAATTAATGTGCTTACAAAAAGTTTAACCGAAGAAAAATTACTTGTTGTGGATTGTTACAACGACATTACTACATTAAGCGCAGATGTTAGAAAAGATAAATCTCCTAAAATTCTAATTGGTTTGTTCGGCGCTAAAGCAGAAGCTGTTGCAGTTGAATTGGATTATTTATTGATGAACAGCAAAATAGACCAGCAAACTCCTGGCAAATTTGGAGAAGGCACCGCCAAAATTAAAAACTTTGCAATAAGCAGTTCCACATATTCAATTCTATTCGAAAATGGAATTGCGGAGTATAGTTTTGCTCAAACTCCCAATACTTTTATTCCAATATCATCAACGGCCAAAAAAGCAGTTTTAGCAAAAGATGGAAGGGGAAAAATATTTACAGTTACACTAGTAAGCGGAAATCAAGTTATTGTTTCTTCGAATGGAAGCATTACCAGCAAGTTCTTTATTAACTCATCAACCGAAATCAATTCCTTTTCGGTAGCCGATATATTCAATAATGGTTCATTGGCATTACTAGCATCAAACGGAAAGTATGTTTATGTGTACAGCATGAATGGCAATTTGATAGATAACTTTCCATTTGAAACAAGAAATGGAGAACTGTTTACAAACGCTCCTTTAGTTGCAGATATTAATAACGACAGCGTTAACGAAATTGTAGTTGTTACAAATTCCGGCAACATGTACGCAATAAATCCTACAACAGCAAAATTGCTTCCCGCTTTTCCAATTAATGTTGGAATTGATCCGGAAGTTACTCCAATAATCTTAGCAGAAGAATTACCAACTATGGGACCTTTGCCGGTTTATAAACCTTACATTGTTTCGCTGGACAAATCCCAAAGGTTAAACATCTACCAAATTGGAAATACACTTGGCAAGAATTATTGGACCAGTGAATTTTCAACCGGCTATAATTCTTCTTTCGTTGAAGCATCAATAACAGTAAACGCAACAACGGAGTATTTTCCAAAAGATAAAGTTTACAACTGGCCAAATCCGGTTTACAATGGAACGACATATATCCGTTACTACCTTTCCGAAGATTCCGATGTTAAAATTAAAATTTTTGATTTGGCAGGAAGTTTAGTTGCCGAGTTAACTAACAAAGGAAGAGGCGGATTCGATAACGAAACTATTTGGGATGTAACAAAAGTTCAAAGCGGAGTTTACTACGCAAATGTGGAAGTGTCGAGCTCAAAAGGGCAGTCGGCAAATAAAATTATAAAAATTGCAGTAATAAAATAAATTGAAAACAATGCGCAAACTTTTATTTATACTATTAATTGTATCGGCTAATTTTACTTTAGCTCAGTTTAACGATTTTAGACCCGACTACAATTGGCTTACAATTACAGGCACTCATGTACGCGTTCATTATCACCAAGAAGCTGAACGAACGGCAAAAATAGTTGCTAAAATTGCCGATGAAATTTGGGGACCTATTACATCTCTTTATAATTACGAACCGGAATCGATTGATTTTGTTATTAAGGACATAGATGATTTTTCGAACGGAGCTACCTATTTCTTCGATAATAAAATTGAGATTTGGGCTTCATCTTTAGATTTTGATTTAAGAGGATCTCACAATTGGCTTCGAAATGTTATTTCGCACGAGTTTACTCATATGGTGCAAATTCAAGCTTCAATGAAGCTTTCCAGAACAATGCCGGTAGTCTATTTTCAATTTATGAATTACGAGGATAAACGTCGCCCCGATATTCTTTACGGATTTCCAAATTTTGTTGCCTCGTATCCGGTTCCAGGAATAAATGTTCCGGCTTGGTTTGCCGAAGGTACTGCCCAGTATATGCGTAAGGAATTTAATTACGATAATTGGGATACTCATCGCGATATGATTCTACGCTGCTATGCTTTGGAAAATAAACTGCTTACATGGAACCAGATGGGTGTGTTCGATAAAACAAGTCTTGGTAACGAATCTGTTTACAATTCCGGTTTTGCGCTTGTGCGTTACTTAAGCCAAAAATATGGTGAACAAAAACTTATTGAGATTAACGATAAACTTAGCAAGCTTACCAACTTTACAATTGATGCCGCTTTTAAGGATGTGCTTGGTGTTGACGGAAATGAAATTTATAACGATTGGAGTAAGTTTCTTAAAACAGATTACAAAAAAAGAATTGCAGGGGTTCAGCAGAATTTGGTTCAAGGTTCTGTAATTAGCAAAGAGGGATTCGGAAATTTCTATCCTTCATTTAGCAGCGATGGAAGCAAGATAGTTTATACATCAAATAAAAATTACGACTACTTTAGCCAATCCTTAATTTATTTATATGATGTAAATACAAAAGAGGAAAAACCTCTAGTTGCTAAAATTCGCTCTACGGTAACATTCATACCGGGAACCAACAAGATTGTTTATGCTAAGCTTAGCGACGATAATCCAAATTTTACCAACATACACGATCTTTATGTTTACGATATAGACAAAGAGGAAGAAGTTCGTTTAACACATGGCCTAAGAGCAAACTATCCATCTGTTTCGCCGGACGGGAAGAAAATTGTATTTGTATTTCAAAACGACGGCACAGTTAATTTGGGTACAGTAGATATTGATGGAAAGAATTTTAAAAGACTTACCTTTTACGATAAAGGAGAGCAGTTATTCAGCCCAAAATTTTCACATGACAATTCCTTCATTGTATTCGATTTTTCGTATCACGAAAACCGTGATGTTGTAAGAATAAATACAGATGGTTCCAATCTTAATTTTATTACAAGCGCGCCAGCCGATGAGCGAAATCCTTTTATTGCTAACGATGGCACATTGTATTTCAGCAGCGACGAAACCGGGATATTTAATTTGTATTCTATGATTACATCAACCGGAGAGAAGAAGCAAATTACAAATGTAGTTGGCGGTGCTTTTATGCCAGCTGTAAGTAGTAATGGAGATATTGTTTATGCCGGTTATGGTGCCGAAGGTTACAAATTATTTATGCTTGGCAAAAGTGAACAATCATCAATAGATAATTCAAAAAAATATGAATGGATTAAAAATCCTCCTTTAAGCCAAGATAATCCAAAAGGGGATTTGGCAAAATTTGATATTAACCTGTTAAGAAATTTTGACGATAAAACTATTCCGGATTACAAAGCCGAAAAGTACTCGGGATTCTTTTCGAAGCTTAGCATCTTTCCTTACATCCGTTACGATAATTATAACACATCAAATTCCGGTTTGGATAAAATTAAGCCGGGTATATACATTGCTTCAAGCGATATATTAAACCGTTTTTCGATATTTGGAAGCGCTTCGTTAAACCGTAGATTAGAACGTGATTTATTTTTACAACTTGAATACCGGGATAAAATTCCACTTCTCTATTCATTAGGTCTGCGTCCTCAGCTTGGATTCGAAATTTTTAGCATTAGCCGAAAGAGCGATATGACTGTGGATTTTGGAATAGATTCCACTTTTGCAACTCCGGTTATAGATTATAGAATTCCAGCAGATGTTACCTATAATCTTTTTGAATTCGATTTGGTTGCAAAGCATAAAATTTTCTCGGATGATAATATGCTTGAGGTACGCTACATTTTCAGTCAGTATGAATCTGTATTAAGCAGTTTTATTCTTCCCGAAAGCGGCAACCAGTTATATCCTTCTTTAACAGATAAATATTTTGTTGGAAGGAATCTTCAATTTAAGCTGACTCACGAAAGTATGTTTGCCAATATCGATTCTGATATTAACCCAATGGGAAGGAAAGTTGAACTTCAGTATAATTACGAAAACAACAATTTTAATAACGAAAATAATTATACTGTTGTAGATGGAATTCTTAAACCGCTTTACAATGAATTCAAATTTCACCGTCTGGAATTGAATTGGAAGGAATATATTTCACTGGGTAAAGGTCATACCTTAAATGCTCAGCTGCGTATTGCTTCTATTTTAGGTCCACAAGTTCCCGATTTCTTCGATTTCTATTTGGGCGGATTAATTGGTATGAAGAGTTATCCGTTTTACGCTATAAGCGGCAACGAACTTGGATGGATTAATTTAACGTACCGCTTTCCATTATTCACAAATATAGATACCAGAATTGGGCATTTGTATATAGATAAAGTTTACTTTTCTGTTTACGGAGATTACGGAAACGCCTGGACAGGATCTTTAAATGGAATGAGCGATTTTAAAAAAGGTCTTGGCGCAGAAGTTAGAATAAAGATGAATTCGTTTTACATTTTTCCAACAAGCATTTTCTTCAATGCGGCTTATTCATTCGATAAGTTTTCGCGCGTTATTCGAGGAGAAAATATTAGTTATGGAAAGGAATTCCAGTTCTACGGCGGAATCCTTTTCGATTTTAGTTTTTAATTAATTTAGGGGCAAGATGAAAAAGAATATTATTGCAATTTTGCTTTTGCTTACATGCATTATAAATGCTCAGAGTAAGCTTACGGGAGTTTTGGCATTTGATTATATGGTTAAAACCGGTGAACCGATAAAAGATGATTCAAAAAAACTGACTGTTACCGAAGGTAGAAAGAAACCAATAATTGCTGCCGGTTTATCTGCGGCTATTCCAGGTGCGGGTCAATTTTATTCCGAAAGCTACATTAAAGCAGCCCTATTTTTAGCTGTTGAAACTGCAGCAATAACTGTGGGATTGATGTACGATAAAAAGGGGGACGACCAAACTACATTTTTCCAAACATTTGCAAATGCTCATTGGAGTGTGGAAAAATATGCTAGGTGGACGGTTAAAAATGCTAAGACAGTTAATTCGTCAGTTGACCCAAGTCAGTATGCTGTTTTTAATTCTCAGGGAAAAGTAAATTGGAGCGAGCTAAACCGTTTGGAAGCGGCTATTGGAAATTATTATTCACACCGTCTGCCCAGATATGGCGAGCAACAATATTTTGAATTAATTGGCAAGTATGCTCAATATAATGTAGGTTGGGACGACTTTGGAGATGAGAACGCTCCTTTTGCTTATGGAGACCCTCTTACATCAAGATTTTTGTATTATGCAGATGAAAGAGGCAAAGCTAACGATTTTTATAATATTGCTTCCAAAGCAGTAATTGTTGTTTTTGTAAATCATTTAATAAGCGCTGTTGATGCCGCTCTAAGTGCCAACAGCTATAATAAAGATTTAGAGCTTAACACCAGTATAGAAAAATTTAATTATGGCTATGCAACATATTATATTCCGCAACTAAATTTGCGTTATAGATTTTAGGATAAATTAAAATGAGAGAACCATTAGTACTTATAGTAGGAAGACCAAATGTAGGCAAATCTACTTTGTTCAACCGTTTGACCGACAGCAGTACCGCTATTGTTGATGATGTTAGCGGTGTAACTAGAGACCGCATTTATGGAGAAGTTGAATGGAACGGTAGAATTTTCAAAGTTATTGATACTGGCGGATATGTTCCAAATACTGTTGATCTTTTCGAAACAGCAATTAGAGAGCAAATTGAAATTGCTTTGGATGAATGCGACGCTCTTCTTTTTGTTGTTGATGGAAGAATTGGATTAACACCTGTTGATAAAGAAGTAGCCGAAATATTGCGTAAGGCATCTAAGCCCTCTTATCTGCTTGTGAACAAAAGCGATACTCCAGAGTTTGAATTGAACAAGATGGATTTCTATAGTCTTGGATTTGGAGATGTTTACGATATAAGCGCTCTAAATGGAAGGAATTTAGGAAATCTGCTAGATGATGTAATGGCTCAGTTAAAATTTCCCGAAGAGCCAATCGTACCGGATCAAAGATTGCACTTGGCAATTGTGGGAAAACCAAACGTAGGCAAATCTTCTCTTGTTAATGCCCTCTTAGGCGTAGATAGAAGCATTGTAACAAACATTCCCGGTACAACCCGAGACAGTGTAGATTCAATTCTTAAATACTATGGTGAAGAAATTGTTTTGGTTGATACTGCCGGACTGCGTAAAAAAACCAAGGTTGTGGAAAATATAGAGTTCTTTTCGAATGTTAGAACTTACCGTGCAATTTGGAATGCCGATGTTGCTATTCTTTTGCTTGATGCAGAACTAGGATTGAATAATCAGGACCAAAAAGTAATTCAGGAAGTTGTTCGCCGTAAAAAAGGATTGATAATTGCTGTTAATAAATGGGATTTAATTGAAAAAGATACAATGACGGCAAAGAAATATGCCGATGCAATTAAAGCCGAAATGGCAACCGTAGATTATGCGCCGGTAATGTTCATATCGGCATTAACTAAGCAAAGGATTTATAAGATTCTTGAAGTTGCAAAAAAAATAAATGAAGAGAGAGCTAAAAAAATTCCTACTAACGAATTGAATGATATTCTTTTGCCCGAAATTTTAAAAACTCCTCCTCCTGCAACACCAACAGGAAGGGAAGTAAAAATTAAATATATAACTCAGGTGGGCGATCACTACCCAATATTCTTATTCTTTGCCAACGAGCATAAATTTATTCCCGAATCGTACAAAAGATTTTTAGAGCGTCAAATTAGAAAGCATTTTGGCTTCGAAGGTGTTCCTATGACATTGGGTTTCCGAGATAAATAATTTTGTTTAACCAATATTTAAACAGCAGCTTGTAGCTTTGGCTTAGAGCTGCTATACCTTTCTTATCTGCAATCCACAAGCTTTGTAATAATTCTTAACTATTACCACTGACAATTTATTGCCTTACAAATTATAGTGCACAAAAATATCTATCGATACTTTGTGAAAATAAAGTTACATTAATTGCAAAGATTATAGTGCTTTATAAGCTCTTTACAAATTTGGATTAAACAATAAACGGTTTTGTAATTACTCACTAATTAACGGTGCTAATTATGAAAACAACATTCCTTTTTCTTTGTATCTTATTTTTGATCGGATGTACTTCAGTCCAGTTAGACGAAAGAATTACCAGCATGCCGCTGTTGTTAGAACAAACTGAACTTCCAACCATACCGGAATCCATTTACAAATCCTCTTTCCGAATAGAATTCAAGATGCTAATTGATGAGAATGGAAAGGTTAAACATGCGCATTTAATTTCGGGCAGCGGTAATTCTGCATGGGATTCACTTGCAATTAAATCTATTAGAAACTGGAAATATGATCCCGGTAGATTTGAAAACAAGCCGGTAAAGATGTGGGTATATCAGCGGGCTTTAATTAATATTGAAGACCCCTATTATCTTTCACTTGCCCAAATAGTTTGCGATTCTTTGAGCCAGGCAAATAGTATTATAGCTCAGTTAAAACTGGGCAAAGATTTTTATCAGCTGGCAAAGATTTACAAAAAGGATTCTTTGCAACTAGCCGATTTAATAATGAACAAAAAAAATATTTATCTTTATCCCAAAAATATTAGTTCGGCCTTACGAAAATTGGAATTAGGAGAATATACCGACCCAATTGAGTATGGTAAGAAGTATGTAATATTTAAGAGAGTGGAAAATTAACAGAAAACAGGAGATGTTAATTTTCAATCTGCTTTATGTTTGCAAAACATAATTTTCTAAAACAGCCGAACGCTGTATTTAGAAGGAAATCGGATATTTTTACAAAGTGAATTCAAAATGGTAATTGCTAATAATTCCTAATGATCAAAGTGAAAATGAAAAATAAAATTGATTGCTTTTGTTTTACAAAAATCTACTTGGATGGATTTAACGGTTTTTTAATTTCGCTTCTACTGTTTTTCTTCTCGTGCTCAATAAACTCTTTAGGACAATCCAATTGTACTTTAACGGGATTTGTAACAGATAAAGATTCGGGTGAGCCTATAGAATTTGCGAGTGTTTATCTTTCCCAAACTACAATTGGCACAACCTCGGGCAAAAGGGGATATTTCCAGTTAATTGCTCCTAAGGGAGTTTACGATTTAGTTATCTCCTCAGTTGAATTTAATACAAAAGTAATTAAAATAGATACAAGAACTAAGGATACAACAAAAATTAATGTAGTCTTAGAAAAGAAGACGCTGATTGTAAATGAGATAAGTGTAAGGGATGAGGAGGATACAAACTGGCAAAAACAATTCTCCATTTTTAAAAAACTAATTTTAGGAGAAAACGAGAATGTAAAAGAGTGCATTTTTAAAGACGAGTTCTATATAGATTTTAATGAGAATGATTTTAAAATTGAAGCCAAATCTTCAAAGCCGTTTTTTGTTATCAATTCAAAGCTTGGTTATACAATTGAATGTAACCTGGCTAATTTTTCCTACAATAAATTATCGAAGAAATGCAGCTATAAGCTCCACACGGGTTTTAAAGAGTTTAATACATTTAACAAAGATTCTTTGGAAACATTTGCAGAAAATAGAGAGAAAGTTTACCAAGGCTCGTTGATGCATCTATTGAACAGCTTGATTAAAGGAGGCAACGAATTTCAGAAAGAGGGATTTAGAATTTACTATGCTAATATTCGCAGCAAAGGATTTATTGCACACAACGAAGTTTTTACAGCGGAAGAAATACTACTCTTTAAAGAAGAGAGTAATCAAATATTTATTAATTCTGGTAATTCGGGAGAAAATTTTAATGGCCTTCAAATTATAAGAAGGGAAAGTCCAAATTCCGGCTCTTCTTTAATTGTTACTCAAACTTCGAGTCCCCAAATAGATCCAAGCGGATATTTCTTAGACAATAATTATGAACTAAAGGGGGTAATGGCTAAAGAGGGTTTGGCAACAATGCTGCCAAAGTTTTATAGCATGGACAGAAAAAAGAATTGAATATTTGTTGTGTCAAAATTTTAGGCAGCTCATTACCGGTGGGTTTGCGAGGTTCTCAATTCTAAATTCTTTATATTTAGCCTCAAATTTAACTAAAGTGAATTAGTGTACCGTAATACACCTTTAAATATTGTAATTGTTGGAGGTAATGCTGCCGGGCCGGCTGCTGCTGCAAAGGCTAAACGCATTAATCCCGATGCAAATATTATTCTATTTGAAGCGGGGCAATTTATATCGACCGGTACATGCGAACTGCCCTATGTTCTTTCGGGTGAAATAGATGATTACAATAAGATTGTCTTCTATACTCCCGAAACATTCGAAAGTGAAAAAGGGGTAAAAGTATATACTAAGCATAGGGTTGAAAGAATAGACACCATTAAAAAAACTTTAACTGTAAGAAATTTACTGTCCGACCATTTGGTGGAATTTCCCTTCGACAAATTAATATTATGCACAGGCTCTCAAGCTAAAAAGATTAATAATTTCAGCGACTGCAAAAATGTTTTTACATTGAAAACGGTAAGCGATTTAATTTCCATTAAAAAATATATTAGCGATAATAGGGTTAAAAAAGCCGCAATTTTTGGTGGCGGATATATTGGTGTAGAAACTGCAGATGCATTGCAAGCATTGAATTGCGAGGTGTTAATTCTTGATAAAGAAAAACTTCCAATGCCTCAAGCGGAATTAGAAACCCGCAAACTAATTGGTGAATTACTTAAAAAGAATAATATTGAGTTCCATGGCTCTTCTTATAATCCCAAAGTTTTTACCAAGGAGCAAAAAGTTTACGCTATTAATATAGAGGGATGGCAAAGAGAAGTTGATATTGTAATTGAAGCAATTGGATTTGAGCCTAATGTGCAGCTGGCAAAGGCAATTAAGATTGATATAGGGCCCTTTGGAGGCATTAAAACCGATCAGCGGATGAAAACCAGCAATCCCAATATTTATGCAGCTGGGGATTGTGTGGAGGTAATTAACCAAATTACCGGAAGACCAGATTATTTCCCTCTTGCAACAATTGCTCGCGAGACCGGTTATGTTGCCGCCGAAAATGCCGCGGGGGGAAACGCTGTAATTAAACCATATGTTAAAAATATTGCTGTAAAGTTTTGTAATCATGTTTATGTATCAGTTGGTTTAAGCAGCATGGAAACCGAGAAAAATAGATTTACTATAAATTCAGTAGAAGCTACTGCATCAAATCTTGTTAAGGTTATGCCTAACGCTCAAAATGTTTTTGGGAAAATAATTTTTGAAAAGGGAAGTAATAGAATTTTAGGGGCCAATTTTTTAGGCTCGCACGAAGTTATTGGATATGGAGATTTAATTGCATTGATGATTAAACAGAAAATAAAGGTTACAGATCTTGCTGAAATTAATTATAATTATACGCCGCCCGAATCTCCATTTGTAAATATATTATACTTGCTTGCTAAAAAAAGTGAAAGAGGTAAATAGTGTCGAATTTCCATTTAGTAGAAAATCCATTGATTAAAAGAGACATTACAATTTTACGTGATAAGAATACGGATTCACCATCATTCCGTGCTGCGCTTAACAGAGTTTCTTTTTCGGTTGCAATTGAAATTAGCAAGCAGTTCGATTTAGAGGAGTATACAGTTGAAACACCTCTTGAAAAAACTATTGGATATAAGTTGAAGAAGCAGGTAATTCTTGTGCCGGTACTGCGTGCGGGTTTAAGTATGGTGGAAGCGTTTTTACAAATGATACCGGATGCAAATGTTGGGCACATTGGATTGCAGCGCGATGAAATAACTTTGCAGCCTATTGATTATTACTATAAGACCCCAAAAAATTTAGAAGATGCTATAACAATTGTTTTAGATCCAATGCTTGCTACCGGCGGAAGTGCTTCAGCTTCCTTTAATTCCCTTATAAAGCGAGGAGCAAAAAAATGCATCCTTGCAAGTTTAATTGCCGCTCCCGAGGGAATTGAAAGAATGGAAAAAGATCATCCACAAATAGCTGTATTTTCGGCTTCGCTGGATAGACAATTAAACGAAGTAGGCTACATCTTGCCCGGTTTAGGAGATGCAGGAGATAGAACTTTTGGAACAGTTTAGTAAATGTTGCTAATTCAAAATAGAGAGTGATGGAAATAACTTTTAGCATAAAACATCAAAGGATGCTCGACGATTTAATTAAGAATTGCCGAGCGAACCTTCATTCCGTTAATGAAGAGCTTATTAAAAAAGCTTTTCAGCTAAGTTATGAATCGCACAAAAATAATTTTAGAGCTTCGGGAGAGCCCTATTTTAATCACCCTTACGAAGTAGCAATAATTGTAGCAAAAGAAATTTCGCTGGACGATATTTCTGTAATAAGCGCCTTGCTTCACGATGTTGTGGAGGATGCGGGAATTAGCATTGAGTTCCTTATAAAAGAATTTGGCGCCGAAGTTGCCGAAATTGTTGATGGTGTTACTAAGATTGGTGGCGTTTTTAAGGGGCAGGAAATAACTCAGGCCGAAAACTACCGCAAGCTGCTTTTATCTATGGTTAAAGATGTTAGAGTGATCCTAGTTAAATTTGCAGACCGGCTTCACAATATGCGCACGCTCGAGTTTGTCTCTCCTCAAAAGCAAAGAAGAATTGCAAAAGAAACTTTGGATATTTACGCCCCATTTGCCCACCGTTTCGGTCTTGGAATTTTAAAGTGGGAAATGGAAGACCTTGCGTTCAAATATCTAAATAAAGAAGCATACGAAGATATTGCCAAGAGAATTAAAGATACCAGAAAGCAGCGGGAATCTTTAATAGACCGCTTTAGTAAGCCAATTAAAGAAAAGCTTGATGAACATGGCTTGAAATACGAAATAAGCGGAAGGCCAAAACATCTTTACAGCATCTACCGAAAAATGATTATTCAAAACCGCCCGTTTGATGATATCTACGACTTGCTAGCAATTAGAGTAATATTGGAAAATGACGATTCGAACGATTGCTACTATGTGCTGGGAATGGTTAATCAGATGTACAAGCCAATTGCGGAACGTTTTAAAGATTTTATTTCCATCCCTAAAAAAAATAATTACCAGTCAATTCATACAACTGTTGTTGGTCCCGAAGGCAAACTTGTAGAAGTACAAATTAGAACCCGAAAGATGCACGAAATTGCCGAGAAGGGAGTTGCTGCTCATTGGAAGTATAAAGAAAAGGTACATACCGCAGATAAAGATTTGGAAGAATGGGTTAACTGGGTTCGGGATGTTTTTGAAAATGCTTCCCGCGACGAGGCCTCAAAAGAAATTATTGCCAGTTTTAAACTAAACCTCTTTCAGGACGAAATTTATGTTTTTACTCCTAAGGGAGATTTAAGAAGGCTGCCTGTTAACTCAACTCCGGTGGATTTTGCTTTTGAAGTTCACAGTAATGTTGGTTCTCAATGTATTGGAGCAAAAGTTAACGGTAAGATAGTTCCATTGGACACAATACTTCATAGCGGCGATCAGCTTGAAATTATTACATCTAAAAACCAGAAGCCGAATAAAAGCTGGCTCCAGTTTGTTCAAACGCATAAAGCAAAAAATAGTATCCGCAAATTTCTTAACAGAGAGGATGAAAAACTATCCGATTTGGGTAAAGAAATTTGGGAAAAGAAAATTAGAAAATTAAAGCTCACCTTTTCGGCAGATGATGTTTCAAAGCTTGCAAGAAAATTGAAGTTCGATAATCCTCGTCAGTTCTTCAGTCATGTGGCATTAGATAAATTAGACTTGGATGAAATTTTAAATCCTCAGCACGAAACAGAAAAAAGTGTCGTTCCCGAAATTGAGTTTAATAAATTTGTAAATATTGCCCGAAGCTCCAGCGGTAATGTTTTGGTTGAAGGGGATCATAAAGGATTTGCATATACCTACGCAAAATGCTGTACTCCTATTCCAGGGGATCAGGTTGTTGGATATGTAACAATTGGTGAAGGAATAAAAATTCATAAAAAGGATTGCAAGAATCTAATAAACATGGTTAAGGCCAACGAAGAAAGACTGGTTCCTGTTAACTGGCCAAAAACCGAAGGGACTTATTTTGTGGCCGGCATTAGTATTAGGGGAGATGATATACCCGGCTTGTTAAAAGATATTTCAAACAGTATTACTACTTATCAAAATACAAATATTAAGTCGGTAAACATGAATACGGTCGATTCAATCTTTAGAGGCACAATAACCGTTTATGTAAAAGATTTGGATCACTTGAACAAATTAATTGAACGATTGAAGAAGAACCGTGGTATCTTTAGTGTAGAAAGATTTGATGCCGAACCACAACAATAAAAACAGATTGTAATTTGGAAGAAAAGAGAATACTCGCAATAGATTTTGGATCGAAAAGAATTGGAATTGCTATAACCGATCCTATGAATATTTTTGCTTATCCCTTAACAACTCTTTCAAACGATTCGAACATTTTTAAGAATATTAAAGGATTGATTGAGCAGTACAATGTTGTTAAAGTGCTTATAGGACTTCCTTTAAAGGAGAGCGGTGAAGATTCGGTAACATCCAAGTCTGTTTACAAATTTAAAGATCAGTTTGCAAAGCAAATCCAAATAGAAATTGAGTATGTGGATGAGCGGTTTTCATCCTCAATTGCAAAGGAAAGAGTGCTGGAAAGCGTATCTTCCAAAAAAAAGAGAAGAGATAAAGGTTTAATAGATAAAAATGCCGCGGCAGTAATTTTGGAAGATTATTTAAAAAGCCTCTAGAATGATGAAAAAGAGGAGAGATAATTTTTGACATTTTTATCTTTATAAATTATTTTGGAAATAGAATAAAAATCAAATTGGGAGCAAATCCATGACGTTAGATGCATTAGGAATGATTGAAACCAAAGGCTTAGTTGGCGCCATTGAAGCCGCTGATGCAATGGTAAAAGCAGCAAAAGTAGAACTTATTGGAAAAGAGACCATTGGCGGCGGTTTTGTTACCGTTATGGTACGCGGTGATGTTGGCGCTGTTAAAGCTGCTACAGATGCCGGCGCAGCAGCAGCTCAAAGAGTTGGAGAATTGGTTTCAGTTCACGTTATTCCTCGCCCTCATTCCGATGTTGAGCTAATTCTTCCTAAACGCGCAGCTAAGTAATTTTTATGCAATTAGCATTAGGATTAATAGAAACTAAAGGCCTTATTGGAGCCATTGAAGCTGCCGACGCTATGCTTAAAGCTGCCAATGTTAAGCTGGTTAGTAAAGAAAAAATTACTGCTGCAATGGTTACTGTTAAAATTATTGGAGAAGTTGCTGCTGTTAAATCTGCAGTTGATGCCGGAGCAGCAGCTGCTCAAAGAGTTGGACAATTAATTTCTGCCCATGTAATTCCCCGCCCGGATGATCAAATGGAGGATATTATTTACTATCCCTATTTGGAATTACCCAAAAAGGAAGCTGTAAAGGCAGAGACAAAAAAAACAAAAGAGAAGCAAACAGAATCTTTTTTTAATGAAGAGGAAATTGTAAAAGAAATTCCTCCTGTTCAAATAAAAGAAGAAACTAATAAATTGAAAGTTGTTTCTAAAATAGAAGAGCTTAAAAAAGAAGCTCTTGAGGAATCGGAAGAATTGGAAGAGGAGGAAAATGTTGCTCCACTTACAGTGGTTCCTCCTTTAGAAGAGCTCTCTGTTCTTAATGTTCATAAACTTAGGCACATGGCCCGTTCATTTGTAAACTTTCCTATTAAGGGAAGACAAATTTCGCGAGCTAACCGTGAAGAATTAATAGAGCATTTTGAGAAAATTAGATAAATTTTCTTTTGACAAGTAAAATTAAAAAGGCCTTCTCAATAGTAATTCTTAATAATTAATTACTATTGAGCGGCCCTTTTTTATATCACAATCATACTTAATCGGCCTTACTCCACTTTTCCTAACCATACTTTTTTTTATATTTCAGTATGAAGAAAAATTTTATAACCATATCTGTTATTGCGCTTTCTTCCATCTTATTGTGGATTTCGGTAGCACTTTCGAATGACTATGTCTCAACAATAAATGTCCCCATAGTTTTTTCGGAGTTAGCAAAGGACTATTCAATTAATAATAAATCCGCTAGAGATGTAGTGCTTAAAATAAAGGGAAGCGGTTGGTCTCTTCTAAAGGCTAATATTGCCGGAAGTGAAGAGTTTGTTGTTTCTGTGCATCGTCAATTGGGCAAGCATAAAGATTTGACAAAGGACCATTTACCATTTAACAGATGGCTTAATAATAATTTTCAGGTAATTGAAATTGAGCCGGCAAATATTGAATACGAAATTGCCCGTAACATAAAGAAGAAAGTAAAAGTTGTATTAAACTGGCTGCCGGAGTTTAAGCCTGAGTATGGATTTACATCTCCAATAAAAGTAGAACCTTCTTACATAGATATTATTGGACCTTACGATTTGTTGAAGGATATTGATTCGGTAAAAACATACTACGAACAGTTTACAGATATTTCGGAAAACTTTTCGGCGGAATTAAGTTTTGAAGAAATTGAAGGAGTTAGGTTTGCAACTACAAAATGCAGTGTTTCTTTTGAAGTGCAAAAAATTGTAGACAAAACTTTTGACGAAATTGCTGTTGATGCCCGCAATGTGCCTTATATGAAGGAGTTGGATTTCTTCCCTTCTAAAATAAGTGTTGTTTTGCGAGGCGGTATAAATAAACTTGGCAAATTAACTAAAGACAGTTTGAGCGCTTACGTGGATTATTGGGGCGCTCTTAAAGAAACTGAAGGAGAAATAGTTCCTACTATTAAAATTCCTAATCAAACTACGATAGTAAATATTATTCCAAATAAACTAGAATACATAATAAAACAGAAATAATATGTTTATAACATTTGAAGGGTTAGACTTTTGCGGAAAATCAACTCAGGTACAGTTGCTCGAAAAATACCTTATTGAATCTGGAAAGAAAGTAAAAATTATTCGTGAGCCGGGGGGAACAAAAATATCCGAAAAGGTTAGGGATATATTACTGGATAAAAAGAATAGTGAAATGCTTATAGAAACAGAATTGGTTCTTTTTGCAGCCAGCAGAGCTCAACTTGTTGGCGAGGTAATTCTTCCATCTTTAAAGGAGGGTTACTTTGTTATGTCGGATCGTTTTCACGATTCGTCCGTTGCATACCAGGCTTTTGGAAGAGGAATTAATTTGGAATTTGTAACCGAGTTGCAGCGTTTTGTAATTGGGGATGCAGTTCCTAATTTAACTTTTTTTATAGATTTGCCAATTGAGGAGATTCTTAAAAGAAAAGCCAAAGTAAAAAAAATTGAGTTGGACAGAATTGAAAGATCGGCAGTTGAGTTTTATCAAAAAGTTAGGGAAGGATATATTTATCTTGCAGAAAAGCATAGCCGCTTTAAAGTAATTGATGGAAGATTATCTATCCCGGAAATTCATCAGATAATAAAAGATGAACTGGAAATGAAAGAAAGCAGGTAAGTTAAAATGAGAAAGATATTTTTAGCACTCATTATCTCGGCGTTTTTAACCTCGGGGTTTATTACAAAGGATAATGATGTTTTTTATAAAATTGGTAAAAGCATAGATATATATGGAAGAGTATACAAAGAAGTTACTCTGAATTATGTTGACCCTTTGAATCCGGAAGAATTTATGATTGCCGGAATTGAAGGAATGCTTTCATCTTTGGACCCATACACAAATTTTATTGAAGCTAGTAATCAAAAAGATATAGAGATTATTACGAAAGGAAAGTATGGCGGAATTGGCGCCAGCATTGGTGTCCGTAATAACGAAATTACAGTATTGGATTTAATTGAAGGTTACTCTGCTCACAGACAAGGGATGAGAATTGGTGATATAATTGTAAAGATAAACGACCTTGAATTGAATTTGGACAATTACGACAAGATGGGCTCGGTACTCAATGGCAGTCCAGGCACTTCAATAAAAATTAGTGTACGAAGAGAATTGAATGAAGATACTATTGATTTTAATTTGATAAGAGAGGAAATAGAAGTAAAGAATATTCCTTACTTTGGTTTTATTCCTGCAAACAGCAATAATGCCTATATTAAGTTAAGCGGATTTTCGCAAACCGCCGGAGAAGAATTAAAGAAGGCAATTTTAAAACTAAAGAGTGAAAAAGAAATTAATTATATAGTTCTGGATCTTAGAGGAAATCCCGGTGGTTTATTAGACGCCGCAATTGATGTTGCAGAAAAATTTATTGCTAAAGGACAATTAGTTGTTACTGTAAAGGGGAGAGATACACTGAACATAAAACAGTATTATTCTAATGAGGAGCCTCTTGTAAATAAAAATGTAAAGATTACTATTCTAATTGATGAAGGAACAGCTTCGGCTTCCGAAATTGTTGCGGGAGCTTTGCAGGATCATGATAGGGCTGTAATTGTTGGAACCACTTCGTTTGGAAAGGGATTAGTTCAAACAGTAATGCCTTTGCCTTATAACAACACAATAAAAATTACTACTGCCAGGTATTATACACCAAGCGGCCGATCAATTCAAAAAATTGATTACTCTGGAAAGAATAAAGTATTTGTAACCGGCACAGCAAATACAATAAAAGAATTTAAGACAGATCACGATAGAAAAGTATTTTCGGCCGGCGGAATTTTACCGGATAGCGTTGTTGAGCAAATTAACAATAAGGGGCTACTGCGTCAACTATTGGCCGAAGGAATGTTTTTTAGATTTGCTACCAATTATTTCAATTCCAATTCTTCTCTAAATGTACTCAATCTTCCGGATGAATTGATTCTGAAAGAATTTTTTCAGTACCTGAAAAAGCAAAAATTTGAATATGTCTCTCGATCGGAAAAATTAATTGAACAGCTTAAAGCCGCAGGTGCCGAAGAGAACATGGGGGTTGCTTTTAACGAGCAATTGTTAAAAATAAAAGCAGGCATTTCTCAATTTCACTTAAACGAGTTTGATGCAATAAAAAATGAAATTGTTAATTATATTAAAGAAGAATTATTTGCAAGGTCCGAAGGTCGCGAAGGGAGAATTAAACAATCCATTAAAAACGATAGACAATTGGAAGTTGCTTTGAATATTCAAAAAGATGAAAGACTATATAAAAAGTTTCTAAGAAATTTAGGGCAATAGGAAAAATTTATGGCAATTAGTAAAGTGTTAATTTCTCGAAATCCTCAGTTTGGAAAATGCCCTGGTTGTAAAAAAACAGGTACTCTTCACCGCTCTCGTTCACGGAATATGTATGAACAGATAATTAGAAAAATTGGATTTTTAAAAACTTATAGATGTAAGGAATGTGGCTGGCGAGGTGTTCGATCAAGATTAATACTTACCAAAAAGTCTTTAAAATCAATAGTCTTCTACGCGCTAATAATTTTGGCTACCGCCTTTCTCGCCCGTTATTTCATATTGAATTACGGACTAAACTAGATTTATTTAACGGGGAATTTCAGATGCATCTGCAATTCCTCGAATGTGTTATATTCCTTAAGATAGTGTACCTTAATTCTGTTTCTGTTATTTGCCAGCCAGCTTAAAGATATTTTTAACCTTTCCAAGTCTTTATCGCTCAAAGAAATATCTAAATGAAATGTCATTCCGTAGTAATCTTCGATTGCCGTAATAAAGTCGTTATTCTTATCCATAAAGAAGTTCGAGAAAAATATTTTCCCTTCCAACAAAAGAAGATAATCGTTCTTTGGTGTGCTCTCAATTTCAATTAAAGTATTGGCTCTGTTAATTGGTTCCGAAAGTATTGAAGAGCGGTGCAGCTGGCTAAGTATCGATTGCACAACATCCCTAATTTCTGCAGCCTCTTCATATTTTTTTTCTGCGCTCAATTCCTTCATTTTGTTAAGAAGTCTATCTACTGCAGATTGGTTTTGCCCCGATAAAAACTGATGAACTCTCGAGAGCTCTTCGTTGTATTCTTCTTTTATATCTTCAATACAAGGCGTAAGACATCTTTTAATGTCGCTTAAATAGCACTTACGTTTCTTTGCAAACTCTTTATCTGTACACTCTCGTAATTGAAATGTCTTGTCTACAATTTCTTTTGTAGAGTTTACTGTTACTCTGTTTGGATAAGGCCCATAGTAATCATCTCCGTCGAAATCGAATTTTGTTGAAGGCTCTATTGTAGGATATGGTTTGCTGCCAGCAACTTTTACAAAATAACTAACCGGAAAATTTTTAAGCATTGTATTAAAGCGGGGCTTATGAATTTTAATCATTTCCGTTTCGGCAATAAGTGCAGTCAGTTCCGAATTTGTAATCTTAAATTCTACTGAACTAGCAGCCTGGACAATTTTTTTTGATTTTTTAATTGCGTTGCTCATGAAGTGATTCTTTACTCTATCCTTCAAGCACTTGGCCTTGCCAATATAAATTACTTCCCCTTTTGCATTCTTAAAAATGTAGATGCCCGGGTTTTGAGGAACTTTTACCAAATCGTCGGCAAGTTTTTTCTTTATCATCTTAAATGGAGCAGAGGAGGAGGGGGAACTTTGAAAAGTAATTAAATCTCTTATCGAGTCAATATTGTGATCTGCACGCAAGTCTTTAAACATTCTTAAAAGAATTTTAGCAGTTGCTGTTGCATCACCAAGTCCCCGGTGAACATCTCGGTGGCGAATCTTTAGATGTTTTACCAATCCACCTAAGGATTTGCTGGCAAGACCAGGATAAATTTTGCGGGCAATTTTTAATGTGCATATTGCATCGTTTTGAGGAACTTCCAATTCGGCATTTAGGCATTCATTCTTTAGAAAATTTAAGTCGAAGCTTAAATTGTGGGCGACCAAAACAGAACCTTCTATAAATTCCTTTATTTTGGGAAAGAGCTCATCAAAAAAAGGAGCTCCTTCTACATCAGCATTTGTTATTCCAGTTAGATTTGTAATAAAAAAGGGAATAGGTCTGCCGGGATTAATAAAGGAGGAAAATGTGTCTACAATCTTTCCCTTTTTTAACCTTACAATTCCAATTTCTATTACTTTATCGGATCTTGCCGAAACGCCAGTCGTTTCAAAATCGAAGACTGAAAATTCTTCCTCTTCGAATGCTGTTTCTATTATTTCTTTTTCTATCTTCATATTTGTAAAACAAAGTTAAATAAATTGAATCAATTTTCTTATCCAATCCATTTTCAATATATTTCCAATGAGGAAGAAAACTTATGACCATAAATGTTTTATTTATTGGTGATATTATAGGCCAACCCGGTCTGGATATTGCCCGCATGTGGATTCCAAGTCTGCAAAAAAAGTACCGTACAGATATAATAATTGCTAACGGAGAAAATGTAGCAGACGGCAAGGGATGCACCGAAAAAGAAGCTAAGGAATTATTTGCCCTTGGCGTTAATGTAATTACAGGTGGAAATCATACCTGGGATAAACCACAATCTCAGGATTACCTTAAAAAAGATCCCCGCTCGCTCCGTCCTTTAAATTATCCAAAAGGAACGCATGGCAACGGATACTATGTAATTGAAAGCACAAAAGGCAAGGTGGCTGTAATTAGCTTGCAGGGAAGGGCTTTTATGAGCCCTATAGATTGTCCTTTTCGTTCATCCGAATGGATAATTGCCAAACTTAAGCAGGATACAAAAAATATAATTATAGATTTTCATGCCGAGGCAACTGCCGAAAAAATTGCACTCGCCCAATTTTTAGATGGAAAAGTATCTGCTATTATTGGTACTCACACTCATACTCAAACCGCAGATGAAAGAATTTTAAAAAACGGAACGGGATTTATAACAGATTGCGGAATGACCGGGCCATATGACTCGGTTATTGGAATGAAAACAGATGCGGCTATTAACCGCTTTTTGTATCAAACACCTCAGAAATATCAAACAGCTACAGATAATGTTCATTTATGCGGTGTTTTTCTAAAAATTGATTCCGATACTGGAAAAACAGTTGAGATTGAGCGTATTTTTATACCCGAGTTTGATAAAAAAATTGAAGTTACCCAAAACTAATGGATGAGATTTATTAATGGCAGTTTTAATTGATGGGAAAAAAGTTTCCGCCGAAATTAAAGAAGAAATTAAGAGTAAAGTAGATTGGCTTAAAAAGATGGCTTTACCTCTTCCCGGATTAGTAACAATAGTTGTTGGCAGCGATCCTGCTTCGCAAGCTTATGTTGCTTCAAAGGGTAAAGCATGCACCGAAGTTGGAATGCTTTCCAAAACAGAAAGACTTGATGAAAATACTACGGAAGATGATTTATTGAAATTGGTTGCCGAGTATAACAAGAATGATGATTACCATGGCATTTTAGTTCAGCTTCCTCTGCCTAAACATATTAACGAAGAAAAAATAATTGATGCAATTTCTCCATCAAAAGATGTTGACGGATTTCATCCTGTAAGTGTTGGCAATTTGGTGCTTGGCAAAAAAACATTTGTACCATGCACACCAAACGGTGTAGTGGAATTGTTGAAACACTATAAAATTGAAACCAGCGGCAAACATGTTGTTGTAGTTGGAAGAAGCAACATAGTTGGAAAACCGGTTGCAAATATTTTACTTCAGAAAAAAGAGGGGGCAAACGCCGTTGTTACAATTTGCCATTCTGCCGCAAAAGATATTTCTTTGTATACCAAACAAGCAGATATTTTAATTGCCGCGATTGGGAAGGCTAATTTTATTAAAGCGGATATGGTTAAAGAAGGAGCGGTTGTAGTTGATGTTGGTATTAACCGTATTGATGATCTTTCCTCTCCCAAAGGCACTAAATTAGTCGGTGATGTAGATTTCGAAGAAGTTTCTAAAAAATCTTCTTTTATTACTCCGGTTCCCGGCGGTGTTGGACCAATGACAATTGCGATGCTTTTACAAAATACATTTTTAGCATATTTAAAAATCACTAACAATAAATTACAGTAATCATATGAACACATCGGTAATAGACAAAGTTGTTTCGGAAGTATTTATAGAAAAATCTCTTCAAAATTTTTATTGCACGGGCGGAACATGTGCCGGATGGGAAAGAAATGTTGTTGACCAGCCAACAGCGGTTAAGAATATTATTTCGAATGGTGCCGAAAGAATTGCAGCGGGTATTGGCATTGAAGCCAATAAGATTGATAATACTATAGCGCGGATGATAGATCATACATTGCTAAAGCCAGAAGCAACACCAGACGATATTAAAAAACTTTGCCAAGAGGCAAGGACTTATAACTTTGCATCTGTTTGCATTAATCCCTCTTTTGTACCAATGTGTAAAGATCTTTTGAAAGGTTCTAATGTAAAAGTGTGTACCGTAATTGGATTTCCTTTAGGCGCTACAACAACAGAAGTAAAAAGAGCCGAAGCTGAGCAAGCTTTAAAAAGCGGCGCGCAAGAAATTGACATGGTTATAAACATTGGAATGCTTAAACAAGGTAATTACGATTACGTTTTTAACGATATTAATCAGGTTGCACTTGCCGCAAAAAAGTATAACGCAATTTGTAAAGTGATTATTGAAACATCACTTTTAACAGACGAAGAGAAAGTTAAGGCTTGTGTGTTAAGTAAAAAAGCAAAAGCAGATTTTGTTAAAACATCTACCGGATTTAGCACCGGCGGCGCTACAGCAGGTGATATTGCATTGATGCGACTTGTTGTGGGATCTGCAATGGGAGTTAAAGCAAGCGGCGGAGTTAGAACTACCGAAGATGCAAAAGCTATGATTGCAAGCGGTGCAGATAGAATTGGAGCCAGTGCAAGCGTTAAAATTGTAAGCGGTGGCAGCGATAGCCAAGGCGGCTATTAATTGGTTATAGATTTAATTATTACCAGAACCGATGATGGCTGTACGGCTGAAGTACCTTCTATAAAAGGGTGCGAAAGCTGGGCTCATACCGAAGATGAGGCAATTGAAAAAACAATTGACCTGGTTAAGTATTATTTGAAGGTATCCAAAGATTTCAAAATAAAAATTGATTTAGCTCGTAAAGAATCCCCAAAAGTTATTTACAAACTTATCTTCAATAAGTAATGAGAATTTTTAAAACCGAAAAAAGGCTTACCAAAATAACCAATACGGCTTTGGCTAGGCAAAAATCTCTTAAGCTAATTCTCGAGAATATCCACGACCCTCATAATGTAAGCGCAATTTTTAGAACTTGCGACGCCGTTGGTGTAGCTAAAGTAGATTTGGTTTATAATTCCGAAAAATTCCCTAGGATTGGCAAGGCTTCCTCTTCATCTGCAAATAAATGGATTGAAATTGAAAAGCATACATCTGCCGAAGAGTGCTGCAGTAAATTAAGAGAAAGAGGATTTAAAATTTACGCTAGTATGCTTGATGAAAAAGCAATTGATTTTTATTCGCTGGATTTAACTACACCTATTGCAATTGTAATGGGTAACGAACATCGGGGAGTTACAAAAGAATTTCAAGATTTAGTTGACGGAACATTTTACATTCCAATGAAAGGTATGATTCAAAGCCTTAATGTTTCTGTTGCCACGGCGGTAATTCTTTACGAAGCAATGCGTCAAAGATCGCTAAAAGGTATGTACGAGCAAAGCGAATACTCAAAAGAAGAGCTTGATAAGATAATTGATAGATGGTGTGAAAAATGAAGCAGAGATTTGAAAAAATAAATTCTTTAAAGGGAGAGTTGATTTTAGCTGGAGATAAATCAATTTCGCACCGCTCTGTAATGTTTGCATGTATGGCTGATGGTGAATCCAGAATTTCAAACTGTTCGGAGTCGGAAGATGTTACATCTACAATAAACTGTTTTCAAAGTCTTGGGTGCAAAGTTTTGCGGGATAAAAACGACCTGATTATACATGGCAAGGGATTCAAAAATTTTACCGCACCTACAAATCCACTCGATGCGGGAAATTCCGGAACAACTTCCAGATTGATAAGCGGTATTCTATGCGCACAAAATTTTGAAAGCACTATAATTGGAGATAGCTCATTATCTAAGCGTCCTATGAAAAGAATAGTAGAACCATTAAAGGCTATTGGCGCAAACCTGGAGACTTCGGAAGAGGGAACCCTGCCTTTAAAAATTTATCCATCGGACCAATTGAAATCTTTTTCTACAAGAGTTAAGGTTGCCAGCGCTCAAGTTAAAAGTGCATTAATTTTATGTGCAGTCCATATGGATGAAGAAAGTGAAATTATTGAACCGGTTGCAACAAGAAACCATACAGAGGTTATGCTTGGTTTGAGAACTGTTCCATTTGAAGGAGGTTCTAAAATATTCGCTTCCAAAAAAAATTACCCAAAGCCATTGAATTTTGTTGTGCCTTCGGATATTTCAAGTGCGGCTTTTTTTATTGTTGCCGCTCTGCTTATTCCAAATTCCGATATAGTGATTACAAATGTTTCTCTTAATCCAACCAGAACCGGTATTCTAAAAGTTTTGCAGATGATGGGCGCAAATATTTTTGTAATTGATGAACGAGTTGTAAATGGAGAAACTGTTGGCTCTTTAAGGGTAGTTAGCAGTAAATTAAAAAACGTAGAGATTCCAAAAGAGCTTATTCCAAATATTATTGATGAAATTCCAATATTATCTGTAGCCGGTATTTTTGCAGAAGGTAAATTTAGAATTAGCAATGCCGAAGAATTGCGTGTAAAAGAATCTGACCGAATAAAAGCTTTGTGCGATAATTATGTTAAGACTGGTTTGGCAATAAATGAATTTGAAGATGGTTTTGAAATTGACGGCGTAATAAATGAAAAAGAATTTACGTTTGAAAGCTATGGGGACCATAGAATAGCTATGGCTTTTGGAATTCTATCGAGCTTGTTAAGCAATGGGGGAATAGTAAATGAATTTGAATGTGTTGGAATTTCAAATCCCAATTTTTTAGATCAGATAAAAACTCTTGCTGTTTAAAGGCAAGAGTTTTTCAAATTATAATTCCAGAATTTGATGCTCGAAGTGGTTGATTGTAAGCTCGTTAAACAGCCATTTCATAAAATCCATTCCATACTTATTTACAAAATAGATTAAGTTAATTTCCCTTTCTTGCAAATTGCTGTTTGGATATAAAACGTTTCTAACCTTTGTTAACTGTCTAATGGAAGTTTCGTGCTTTCTTTTTTGAGCATCCATTGCTTTTGCTTTTAGATACTCAAAAGTTTGTTCAATCTTTTGACGCGACTTTTCCGATAAATCCACCAAGGTCTTGTCTATCATCATCAGTTTGTTGGTAAGAGTTTCGAACTCCAAATTATTCTTGCTGATTGTATCAATAAAAAGCTGTTCCAAATTAACATCGGCAGTAGAATCTATAATCTTTTTAATCAATTCCTCTTCGTTGGTAAAGATATCTGTGAAAGGTACATTATGCTTTGCCAAAACTTGAGCAACCCCTTTTTCTATTATTGTTGCACTTGCCCTTGGATAAATAAATGGCTCTTCAATTCTATAAATTTTGTACAAAGGATTTACCTGTGCGAAATAACTAATTTCGCCTGGGCCTCCAATGTAGAAACCGGTGGGGAATAAATAATCCTGGCATATTGGTCTAAGCAATACATTGGGACTTAATTTTTCTGGTGAGGTTTCTATTTGATTAATCAACTCGTCTTGAGTAAATTTTTTGCGCTTACCCTTTAGCCTAAATTCACCACTGTCTGTAGGTTCAATTAATAAGCGTTCCCCTCCTTCCAAATAAAAAAGATTTATTGGCTTTACCTTTACCTGGGCATGATAAATCTCCTCAAGTTCTGCACTTCTTTCAACCAATGTAAGAGATTGTTCGGGATAGTCTAAAAGTGCCTTTTTGAATACCGGCACAAGTAGCTTTTTGGAATTTGGATCTGCCGGATTAAAAATAACCAAACCATATTCGTCGAACAGATTAACCATTAATTCTCTAAAGCATTCCATGAATGTTCTGTTTGGCTGATAGATTGATTTAAGAAGGTCAACCAACGAAGCTTTGAACTCTGTATCTCTTAATGCATTTGTTAGCTCTTCAAAAGTTTTGTTAATGTTTTCGTTAAACTTTAGTTCCCCAATAGAGCCTCTGTTAATTTCTTCTTCCAGTCCATCTTCATATTTTAAAGTTAACAGTGTGTTATCGTTGCTTAAGATTGAAAATCCTCTGGCTTCGTTGTAATCATGATCATCTGCCTCAAGCCAAAATACCGGAACAAACTGAAAATCGTCGTAGTTTTCTTTTAAAGTGTTGCAAAGCTTTATAGCGGTAAAAGTTTTTAATATTGTATATAAAGGACCGCCAAAAATTCCAAGCTGCTGCCCTGTAATAACTGCAATGGTTTTAGGTGAAGCTAACAATTCGATGTTTTGTTGAGTCTGCTTCGAAATTCTTTGATTAGAGTATTGTTCTTTAATTATAGAGGCTAATTTGTCGCGATGCGGTTTGTTCGATTCGCTTAATTTTTGAAAATGCTTGTAATACTGTTCTCCGTTTCTAAAATCTTTTGCGTAAAATCCCTTTACATTCTCGAACTCGTCAATATAATCTAAAAACAAATTTTGATGTGCAGGCAAATCTGAATATTTGATATACATTACTTCTCCCGATAAGTGAATTTATCTCTTAAAAGAAAGTTTTTAGAAAAATTATTAAAATAATGTTCATATTTAGTATCATGAATTTAATAAAATAATAATAACTATGCCCACACAAAGCAATTGATAATTTTAATTGGAGAATTATGGAGCAGGAATACATTATCAGCATAGATTTGGGAGGGACTAAGATACTGTCGGCATTAATAGACAATTCCAATAAAATAGTCTCTACATTAAAGATTGCTACAGAAATTAAAGGGGGAGCAGACAAACTTATTCGTTCTATTGCAGGCTTAATTAATAAGATGCTGGCAAATAATAATTTGGAAGCTAAGGATATAAAAGCCGTCTGTATGGGGGTTCCGGGTACTGTAAATCCTTTTACCGGAATAATTGCATCGGCACCAAATTTAGCATTGACCGAGTTTAATATTAAGGAAGCTTTGGCAAAAGAAATTTCGATTCCGGTGTTAATAGAAAACGATGTTAATTTAGCCGGTCTTGGAATAAAAAAATTTGAAGTGGAAGATAATGTAAAGAATATGCTGGTTGTATTTGTTGGAACAGGTATTGGCAGTGCTTTGTTTTTTGACGGTAAAATTTTTAGAGGATCCTCTTTTTATGCTGGTGAAATTGGGCACATGCTAGTAAATCTAAAAGGTAATTTTAATAAACCCAAAAAGAAAATAACTTTTGAAGAAACAGCCAGCAGACCAGCAATTGTTAAAGATATTAAGAAGGGGATTAGTAAAAACAAAGAGAGTTTATTAGCCGAATATGCTGCAAACAACAAGATTATTAAAAGTAAAGTATTGGCAGACGCGCTATTAAAGAATGACCCTCTTGTAGTTAAGCAAGTTTCCAAAGCGTGCAGTACAATTGGAACTGTTTTGGCCAGCATAACAACATTATTAAATATAGATACTATTGTTCTTGGCGGCGGGGTAATTGAAGCTATGCATGAATTTATGCTTCCTAGAATTAAGGAATCGTTTTTCCAGTCGGTGTTAGAAGCCTCGGGGAAATGTGTAAATATTGTTGAAACAAAATTAGGAGATAATGCAGCATTGCTTGGAGGAGTAGCCTTAGCCGAGGAATTTTTAAGTCAATAAATTATTCAAAACTTTTTTCTATCTCTTCAATTTTGTTGCTTAAGTCGGTCCATGTATTGTACAAGTTATCCAGCTGCAATTTTGTACTTTCGTAAAGCATGTTTTTTTCTTTGGCAAGGTTTTGGTTGCTGAATATTTTAACATCGGAAAGCTCATTCTCTAAAGTCTGCTTCTGGTTTTCGAACTTTGTAATTTCTTCTTCATTTTTGGTCAACTTTGCTCTAAGATCTTTTGTGGCTTTAAATTTCTTTTGCCTAAGTTCCGCCTCAATTCTTTTCTGATCTTTTTTATTACCCTTATCGTTGGAATCTTTACTCTGCTGAATTGTTGAAGGCTCGAGCATTTCCTTTCGTTTTAGTAAATAATATTCAATGCCGCCGGGAAATATTTTGGCTTCCTTGTCTCTAATTTCTAAAACCTTGTTTGCAATGCCGCTTAAAAAATCCACATCGTGAGATACAATTATAAGTGTACCCGAAAAATTAATTAATGCTTTTTGAAGAATTGCTTTAGAAGAAAAATCGAGGTGATTTGTTGGTTCATCAAGAATAATTACATTAGCCTTGGTTAAAAGTAAACGGGCAAGTGCAACCCTGCTCTTTTCGCCACCGGATAAGACTTTAATTTTCTTAAATACATCGTCTCCCGAAAAAAGAAATGATCCTAAAATTGAGCGAAGCTTGCCAATTGTAAAATCACTCTCTACCTCTTCCAATGTGTCAATTAAATCGTTTTCGGGATTAATAGAATCCGCAACTTCCTGCTCATAATACGAAAATAGTGTGTTGTATCCGTAAACTACTTCTCCTTTTGTTGGCTTTATTTTAGAAGCAATAATTTTGGCAAGAGTAGTTTTGCCGGCTCCGTTGGGGCCTAAAATTGCAATCTTATCTCCACGTTCTATTTGAAGAGAAACATTCTTTAATACATCCAAATTTCCGTAGGAATGAGATAAATTCTTAATCTCAATTGGAACTACTCCACTCTTTGGAGGATCTGGGAAGTGGAGATCGATTTGTTTTTCATCAGAAGATATTTCTATTGAATCAATTTTTTCGAGCTGCTTAATTCTGCTTTGAACCTGCTTTGCCTTTGTTGCCTTGTAGCGGAATCTATCTATGAATTTTTCAAGATCCTTAACTTTTCGTTCCTGCTGCTTTTGCAAGCTGGTAAGTTGTTTTTCCCGTTCCTCTTTAAAGATAATGTACTGACTGTAATTTCCATTATAAAAACTTACTTGCTTATCAAATACTTCTAATGTTCTGTTAGTAACCGTGTTTATAAAATGGCGGTCATGAGAAACAATTATCAATGCCGAGTCGTTGTACTGCAAGTAATCTATTAACCAGCTCAAAGTATCAATATCCAGATGATTTGTAGGTTCATCCATCAACAGCAGATCGTTTTGAGCTAATAAAATTTTTGCAAGCTGAATTCTCATTTGCCATCCGCCGGAGAATTCATCTGTCTTTCTAAAAAAATCTTTTTCTAAAAAGCCTAATCCTATTAGCACTTTTTCAATTCTGGAATCTGCCGAGTAGAAATCCATTTGATCTTTTTTATGCTGTATCTCTCCAAGTTCTTCAATTAGCTCTGTCTTATCTTCATCCGTAGTTTCGGGATTGTTAAGCTCGTCTAGAATCAGCTTTTCTCTATCTGCTAATGAATTAATATCTTCAAGAGAAGATTTCACTTCGTTAAATAAGGTCTCTCCTTTAAAAGCAATAATATCCTGAGGAAGGTATCCAATCTTAATTCCTTTCTGCTTTCTAATTGTTCCGGTTTCGGGCTGCTCTAAACCATAAAGAAGTTTTAGCAATGTAGATTTGCCAGTACCGTTAGAGCCAACAAGGGCTACTTTATCGTGCCTGGCAATTCTAAGATTTACATTTTGAAATAAGCTTTCACCAGTAAACTGAACCGAAAGATTGGTAATGTCTATCATTTATAACCTAGATAAGAATTCATTAATTATTACTTTCTAATTACTGCAATTTTAGATGTCTTTACCTGATTAGCTTCTTGATCGTGTGCAACAATAATATAAACTCCGCTTGCAACTAAATTTCCATTGATGTCTTTGCCATCCCAAAAAGCTAATCTTCCACCAGGAGGTGTAATTTCGGCAATAAGCTTTCCGGTAATATCATAAATTTTTACCAGACTGCTTTTTATCAATCCGTCAATTGTAACAGAATTATTTAAATCGCTTTTAATAATAAATGGATGGGGGTAAATAAAAAGATCGGCAAATTCCGTTTTAGGCTGAATAAAGCTTGTAGATATTGCTGCCAAACCATAATCGGTTCCTATATAGGCTGTTCCGCTTTTTGGTTCAAAAGCAATACTCTTTATGTCATTGCTTGGTAATGGGCTGTTAGAGGTATTGTATTCAATTAGTTTATTATAACCGTCTGCCGGAATAACAAAAACTCCATTTTTTGTACCAATCCATTTTTGATCTATTGGATCTATTGCAATACATGTTACGGCAATAGATCTAACAGCTCTTCCCATTGTGAACTTATCAATTACTTTTGGTTTGCTAGGATCTGTAATTACCGAAACTCCTGCAGAAGTACCTATCCATAAATAACCTCTTTTGTCAACGGCTAAGGAGGTAATGTCGTTGCTTATTAAACCATCATTCTCAGTAATGTAACCCTGAATGTCGTCGCTGCTGTTTTCAAATGTATTCTTTTCGTTAAAGTAATATAATCCCTTGTTTCCAAGAATTGGTGGAAAGAACCATTTTGTATCGTAATTGTCTATTACCATTTTATCGAAAAATGCGCTGGATATTTGAACGCTTGTAAATGGAAAGTGGTACCATTTTTTATCTTTTGTTAAAACACTCAAAGGCTGAAGAGTAGCAGACCATGCGTTCATAAACCAAACATTGCCTTTTGAATCTTCTTTTATATCTGTTATAACTATAAAATCATTCGAGGAGGGTATTCCGGTCATTCCGGAATTTTGTTTTGTAAATGCTTGAAAATTTCCTTTTTTATACAATGTTGCCCCGTTACCCCAAGTACCTAAAAATAAAGTAGTATCGCTGCCAACCGAAACATTGTAGATGGCATTGGAATTGAGATTTGAAAATGTTTGTTTGTTATAAGTCTTCCAGCTGGATCCGTTATACTCTAAAAAACCAATTCCTGTTTTATCTTTACCGGTAGCTACCCATAACTTGCCGCTTTGATCGACAGCAAGACTCATAAACGAATTGCTTTCGGGACCATTTGGAAAATAATTTTTAGCAATATTGTTTTTCAATTCTATTAAGCCGCCTGAAGTTGAAATATAATATGTTTGATTTTGGGAAGCGGTAATTGAGTTGAAAGTGACATTGTTGTTTTCGTAAATCTTTGTTGCAGTATTGTTTACTATACTGTATAAAGTGTTTTGCGTAATTGCATACATTCCATTCGAATTAACCGAGAGATCCAAAATATTAAAGCCGTTTAAAGAAACTTTTTGCCAGCTTTTATTTTGGAACTGGTAGATGCCGTTTGAAGAAGCGCAATAAATTTGAGAGTTGTACTGAATAATTTTATTTACAGATTCGGCGGCAATTTGCGAAATGGTTTTATAATTCTCCCATGAATCTGGTGCAGTTAAATTTACAGCATCCGGCTTTTGAATTGCAATTCCATTTTCTGTGCATACATAAAACAAATTCGATTTAAATGCATTTATCACTTTCGATTCGGCTGTGAATGCTCCTAGCTTTAAGTAGGAATCGAGAAGTGAAAATTTTGAAGCACTTATAACAACAATTCCAAAATCTGCAGATACAATTACCGAATCTCCTTTAACGAAGATATTGTTGATTTGTTTTTTACTCTTGCCGCTGTTATAAATATCGAGCATTCTTTCAATAGAAGCAGTATTGGGATCGTAAACGTTTATATGTCCTTCTTCTGTTCCTAACCACAATTTACCTTTTGCGTCAACTGCAATAGCCGAAATTGACTGGCTGTTAAGCCCATCTGCTTTGTTTACAACAAGGTAATTCTCCACTCCGCTAGAGAACTGAAACATTCCTCCACCGGTTATTGCCCAAATGGAATTATTAACAACAATAGAACTTCTAACATTTTTCAAGTTAGAGTGAATTGACCAAATACCTGTTTGCTGAGCATTAAGATTATAAACGCACAATAAAAAAACTACTAAGATTCTTAGTGCTTTCATTTATTCCTCAATATGTGATTAAAGAAAGTAGAAAAGGCTCAAATCAAATTTACTATTTTAAGTTAAATAAAAAGTAGAAAGTTTCGATAGCGCTTAGCTTTAGTGGTAAGATTATTCATTTATTTAGACAACATTTTTTTCATTGCCTCAAAATTGCTGTAGGAAATATAATACTTTCCAAGATTTTCGCCATCCATTTTTTTACCTCCATGAAAATCTGAGCCGCCACTTTCGAGCAGACAATACTGATTTACAATTCCGCGGTAAAACTGTATTTGACTTTCGTTATGGCAAGGATGAATCACTTCTATTCCATCAACTCCCGCTTCGATTAAACGGGTAAGAATATGCTCTTTCATAAAACCGGGATGCGCAATAAAGGACAATCCTCCCGAATCGTTAATAAGTTTAAACGCGCTTTGGGGGGACACATGAATTTTTCTTTCGAAAGCGGGGCCGTAATCTCCAATATATCTTTCGAATGCTTCCTGATAACTTTTAATAATTCCAAGCTCAATCATTGTATAAGCTATATGAGGCCTTCCAACAGCAGAGCCCTGGGCTTTATCCATCACATCATCAATTGTAATGGGCAATCCCAGCTTTTTAAGTTTGTTGACCATTCTTTTAGCTCGTTGAAATCTTTCGTCCCGAAAAAAGCTTAAATACTTTTGCAGCTCTTCGTTATTAATATCGATAAAATAAGCAAGAAGGTGAATTTCTTTATCATCCAGATCGGTACTAATTTCAAGCCCTGGAATAACTTCAACTCCAATATCATTACCACATTCAACAGCCTCTCTAAATCCATTTATCGAGTCATGATCTGTAATACTAATTATTGAAAGTCCCTGCTTTTTTGCTAACAGAACCAATTCGGTTGGGCTCAAAGCCCCATCTGAGTAGACAGTATGTGTATGAAGGTCAACTTTTATATTCATCAACTAAACATTTCTTTGAATTTTTCGTAATTAAGAATCATCAATTTAGAGCCCTCTAATTCAACAAGTCCTTTTTTAGCAAAGCCATGTATTGTACGGGAAATTGTTTCGCGGGATGTTCCGGCCATATTTGCTAAATCTTGTTGAAGGGGAAGTTTTTCAATTTCCACTTTGCCTTGCTTTATTTTTCCTATTTCATCGGCCAGTTGAAGTAATACAGTAGCAACTTTACCTTCGGCATCTTTTAAAGTAAGTGCTTTTATTTTCATATCCGCGGCTCTAAGTCTTTGAGTAAGCTCTTGAAGAAGGGCAATTGATATTTCGGGATAATCGTGTAAAAGAGAAAGAAATTCGTTCCTTTGAATTAAGAACAGCTCGGTATCTTCAATTGCCGTTACGGTAGCGGAACGGTTAAGTCCGTCAAGAATAGCCATCTCGCCAAAAAAATCGCTGTCAGAAAGTAATGTTAAAATTACTTCGCGACCATCGCTGCTTCCTCTGCCAACTTTTACTTTTCCCTTAACAATCACAAAAAGAGCATTTCCAGCTTCTTCTTCAACAAGAATAACTTCATTTTTTGCATACTTCTTTCGGGTACCAATTTTTTCAATTTTCTCAAGAGTCTCTTTGGGCAATTCCGAGAATATTGGTACGTAAGCAAGAAATTCTTTGTTGTTCATCTATTCTCCTAAAGTAATTCTTCTGCAAAAAGTAATTTTAAGCAATTGTAAGATACTTCATAATTTTTAAATCAACAATCTAGTTTTAAGCTAACTTTTGGAATATGACTTACTAAATATTTATAACCCTTATAATTTTACCATCATCTTATTTTGACCATGCAAGGAATATATTTTTAACCAATGTTGATATATTCAAAATGGCCTAAATAAATCTGTAATATCATTTGATTTACGGCAATTATTGAATCTTCTTTACCTTCTTGATATATTTGCACGAATTTTATTTCACTCATAACTCGAAACGGAGGAAAAATGGCGGTAAAAGTAGGTATTAATGGATTCGGTAGAATAGGAAGACAAGTAATTGGAGTTCTTGCCGAAAAAGGTTTATTAGGCAAAAGTGTTGACATAGTAGCTGTAGTAGACGTTTCAACAGATGCAAAATATTTTGCCTATCAATTAAAATATGATTCAGTTCATGGTAAGTTTCATGGTACGGTGTCCAGTAAAAAAAGTGATCCTTCTTTAGAATCTGATGATGTATTGGTAATAAACGGTGATGAAACAAAATGCATTATGGCTCAAAAAGATCCTTCACAATTACCTTGGAAAGAATTAGGTGTGGATATTGTAATTGAATCTACCGGTCTATTCACAGATTCCGAAAAAGCAAAAGGACACATTGCTGCAGGCGCAAAAAAAGTTCTTATTTCTGCTCCTGGCAAAGGGGATGTTAAAACAATTGTTGTTGGCGTTAACGACGAAGAATATGATTCGGCAAAGCATCATATAGTTTCGAACGCATCGTGCACTACAAACTGTTTAGCTCCAGTTGTTCATGTTCTTTTAAAAGAGGGCATTGGAATTGAAACCGGACTTATGACAACAATTCATGCTTACACAGCAACTCAAAAGACTGTTGACGGTCCTTCCAAAAAAGATTGGAGAGGCGGACGCGCAGCAGCAATTAATATTATTCCATCATCAACAGGCGCTGCAAAAGCAGTTGGTGAAGTACTTCCTAAAACAAAAGGTAAACTAACTGGTATGTCTTTTAGAGTTCCGGTTGCAAATGTTTCGGTAGTGGATCTTACATTCCGTTCTGAAAAAGATACATCAATAAAAGAAATTGATGCTTTATTAAAGAACGCTTCGGAAACTTATTTAAAAGGAATTCTTGGATACAGTAACGAAGAAGTTGTTTCGACAGATTTTATTCACGACGAACGTTCTTCAATTTACGATTCGTTAGCTACAATGCAGAATAATCTTAAAGATGAAAAAAGATTCTTTAAAATTGTTACCTGGTACGATAACGAATGGGGTTATTCTAACCGTGTTGTAGATTTACTATTGAAGATGTAGTACTGTTTTGTTTTAATATTTTTAGATGCCCGCCTTTGGTGGGCCTCTTTTTATAATTTTAGATTTTGGAGAATTTCAATGAAAAAGCTGAGTATTGATAAAATTGATTTGAAAGGAAAAAGAGTTCTTGTTCGCGTGGATTTTAATGTGCCGTTGGACGAAAACTTAAAAATTACTGATGATATTAGAATTACATCTGCACTGCCTACAATTAAAAAAATTATTGAGGGAGGCGGAAGATGTATTTTGATGAGCCATTTAGGTAGACCTAAAGGGGGACCAAATCCTAAGTACAGTTTAAAACCGGTTGCTGTTCGTTTGGCTGAACTTTTAGGAATTGATGTTAAGTTTGTTGAAGACTGTATTGGCGAAAATGTTAAAGCAGTCGTTAGTCATCTTAAAGATGGGGATGTACTTCTTTTGGAAAATTTACGCTTTCATCCCGAAGAAGAAAAAAATGTTCCCGAATTTGCTCAGCAGCTTGCAGAGCTTGGAGATGTTTATGTTAACGATGCATTTGGTTCCGCTCACCGCGCTCATGCGTCTACAGAAGGAGTTACAAAATTTATTAAAGTTTGCGCCAGCGGTTATTTAATGCAAAAGGAACTTGATTACCTTGGCAGCGCTGTTGCCAATCCGGTTCGCCCATTTACCGCAATTTTAGGAGGATCAAAAATTAGCGGTAAGATTGATGTTATTGCCAATTTGCTGCCTAAAGTTGATTATCTATTAATTGGCGGTGGAATGGCTTTTACTTTTTATAAAGCTATGGGATATGAAATTGGTACCTCACTTTTGGAAGCTGAAAAAGTAGATCTTGCAAAAGAAATGCTTACAAAATTCAGAACTTCCAAAGCAAAGGTTCTTCTTCCAACAGATGTGGTAATTGCTTCGGAATTCAAAAACGAATCCCCATCTTCAATTGTAAATGCAGATAAAATACCAAGCGATAAAATGGGATTGGATATTGGCCCTGCTTCAATTGCAGATTTTAAAAAGGTAATTTTGGATAGTAAGACTGTGGTTTGGAATGGTCCTATGGGTGTTTTTGAAATGGATAATTTTGCTGCAGGTACTAATCAAATTGCAAAGGCATTGGCAGAAGCTACAGCTAACGGTACTATTACTGTTATTGGCGGTGGAGATTCTGCTGCAGCAATTAGTTTAGCAGGTTTGGACGATAAAGTTTCTCATGTTTCAACAGGCGGTGGAGCTTCCTTGGAATTCTTAGAAGGTAAAGTTCTTCCAGGCGTTGACGCTTTGAATGATGATAAATAATTAGAGTAGAATAATTACATCAAGTTTAAGACTAGAGTTAGATTATAAGTAACAAAAAAGTTTACTTTAGTCTAACTCTGTTTTTTTAATTAAATATAAAGAACGAATTTTATGCTTTTCATGTTCTTAAATAAAAGCATATTTTACTATCACTAACAAAATGGTTTGAAAATGGGTTTAGATTCGCGTGATTATTACCGTCCTACTGGCTATAGAGGTTTTTCATTTTTCCCTCCCATTATAAAGTATCTTATCTTTATAAATGTAGGAGTCTTTTTTATTCAATTGATTGGGCAAACATTCTATGTTGAGGCGCCAATTACACTCGAACATTTTTTAATGAAGTTTTTTGCTCTAAACCAATTTAGCGATGGCGCTATTCCGGTGGTGGTTCAAGGTGAATTAAGAGGATGGTCTTCAAGTTTTTATCCTTGGCAGTTAATTACCTATCAGTTTATGCATGGAGATTTTGCCCATATCTTTTTTAATATGTTTATGCTTTGGATGTTTGGAATGGAAATTGAAAACATAATGGGCTCTAAAAAGTTTTTATGGTTTTACCTATTATGCGGTGTTGGAGCTGGTCTATTGCAAATTATAGCTACTCCACTTTTAGGGGGCGGCTTTGCGCCAACAATAGGAGCTTCGGGAGCTATTTATGGCGTTATGATTGCATTTGCTATGTTCTTTCCGGATAGATATATAATGTTCTACTTCTTTATTCCAGTTAAAGCAAAATATTTAATTGCTTTCTTTATGGTTATAGAATTTATTTCAGTTACAGACGCTAGCGTAGTTGCCCATTTGGCTCACATTGGCGGTGCTATTACTGGTGTAATTTATATTTTGCTGGATAAGCAAAAACAGATAAGCTTTAGAAATACTATAAACAATTTCAAAAAATCATCGAGCAATCCCTTTGCAAGCTCTAACTACAGAAGACCTGCAAGAAAAAGGGGAGTTAACGATTTTGATGTTGAAGAGGCAGACTTTTACGATATCAATGATAGAAAAAAAGAGATGGAAGTAACCCAAGAAGAAATTGATAAAATACTTGACAAAATTTCACAAAGCGGTTACCAAAATTTAACAGACCACGAAAAGAAGGTTTTGTTTGAAGCTAGTAAAAAGAAATAGACTGTTAATTCTTTCTTTTGTATTTGCATTTGTTTTATTGGCTTGCAGTCAAAATAAAATAGATGAAGATACATTAGCCAGAATTTATGTTGAAAAAATAGTTGTTGAAGAAACTTTTGGCAGCAAACCTAACCAGCTTACAATTAAATTGAATGAGTTGTTCAAAAAATATAAAACAACAAAAGGGGAATTTGAAAAAGAGCTAAAGCTTATTGGAACAGATAAAGAAAGCTGGGAGCGTTTTTTTAAGAAAGCAAATATTATATTGAACAATCTTAAAAATAGCGGGGCAATTAGCTAAGTAGTTTTGCCACCGCAATTCTTATTTTAGAAAAACTTATTTTCCCTTCAAACAATTCCTGTAATTCTTTTATATCTGTAATTCCCTTATCTATTTCTTTTTTTATTAATCCCAATTCTTTCTTATCGAATAAAAACCGGATATCTAAATTTGGCATTAAACCTATCAGCTTTTCAATTTCAACGGCCAGTAACAATTCGGGCATCCTTGTAACTTTTGCAATATTTTCGAATGAATACTTCTCCTCAATCAAATTCAAAATTTTTATTGCAGTGCCGCTTAGATTATGGCTCTTCAAAATTGTTTGTTTATCGGTTATCTCTTTTGCAATTATTATTGCATTTAAAAATTCATCCCCAACTTTGTTAAATATTCTTTGGTTAAATCCATCAATTTTTAGCAAGGCCGATGGAGTAACCGGTTTCTGCCTGGCAATCAATCTAAGTATTTCGTCTGTACAAATTAACTGAGGAGACTGCCCAAATTTGTTGGCAGCTTCCTTTCTCAATTCTCTTAGTGTATTAAATATTTTTAGCTCTTCCTCATAATCTATGTTATCATTTGCAGATGACTCTTCAATTTGAGTGGTAAAAAAATCCATCCCGTTTTCCGAAAGTGAAATTGTTTCGCTAACAACAAGTACCAGCTTTTTTGTTTGAAGCACTGTAATTGTATTTGTAATGTCATCTTTGTTAAAATGAACGCAAGATTCGTAAGTGGAAAATTTCTTTAGTGAAGAAATTGTAGCCTTTCCTAATAGAATTTGAGTTAAAGTTTTTATTTTAATTGGAGATTTTGCCTCGTGCAAAGTGCGCAAAATTATTTCATCAATGTATCCGCTAATACTAAAATTTGGATGAACCTCATCTGTGCAGTTATCGCATTTGCCGCATTTATAATTTTGGCTCTCTTGCCCAAAGTATTCTACAATAAATTTCATTCGGCATTCATTAGTAAAAACCAAATCGGTCATTGCTCCCAGTTTCCAAACAAGTCTTTCTTTTAGCCTTCTGAATCTTGCCAAATCGAAATGAAGACTCTTCGATAAAATCCTGGGTTTGGTTAACATTATTTGGGGAATGTCCGAAGGATGATCGAACTCTATTGCGCCTATTACACTCAAATACTCCAATACTCTAATTACCTCATTTATATTTATTTCGAGGTAATTACCCAGTTCTCTTAAATCTATTCTTATCTTTTTGTTAAAGATGGATGCCCCATATTTTCGAACCATGTAAACAAGTAAATCTTTTAGCTCCTCATCGGAATGATTCTTTATAAATGTATGAAGTTTATCCGGCTGGCTTAAAAACCGCACTTGATGCATGCTTTCAAAACTTGTTTTTAGAGTTATATATTCCGAGTCTTCAAAAATTCTAAAAGCAGATTCAACCGAAGATGAACTAATTCTTTTTAATGAAAACAAAGAATCTAAATTTTGATCGTGCAAAATTGGAGTTGAATTTATATGCCCCAATGCCACTTTGCCATAATCGCAAATTGCGTCGTAAATTTTTTCCAGTTCATCGCGCGTTGGTTGATTGGAATTAATAAAATACTCTTGAATCTGCTTGTCTCTATCGTCGTAAAGAAGATGCGCAAAAGATTCTTTACCGTCGCGCCCAGCTCTTCCAATTTCCTGATAGTAGCTTTCGATTGATCCGGGCATATTGTAATGAATGATAGTTCTAATATCGCTCTTGTCTATTCCCATTCCAAAAGCATTGGTAGCAGCAATTACATTTGTTCTGCCGCTAATAAAATCATCTTGAATTAAGCGCTTCATATCGGATGAAAGTCCAGCATGATAAAAAGCCGAATTAATTTTATTAACTCTTAGATAATCAACTATTTCTTCGCAGTTCTTTCGGGTAGCCGTATAAATAATGGCGGGCAGTTCGTAGTTTTTAATAAGCTTTAAAGTCTCTTCCTTTTTGCTTTTTGTAACAATGCTTTTAATGTGAAGATTAGTTCTTTCAAATCCCTTAACAAAAATCTTTGGATCTGTTAGCTCCAATTCCTTTACAATATCTTCAATTACTTCCTTTGTTGCGGTTGCAGTAAAAGCAGAAACATTTTTAATTCCTAAAAAACTTATAAACTCTTTTATCTTTCTATAGCTTGGTCTAAAACTGTGTCCCCACTCGCTTATGCAATGGGCTTCATCTATAAACAAATATTGTGGCGCTAGCCCCCTTATCTGTTCGGCAAAATTGCGGTTGGCTAATTTTTCGGGGGATACATATAAAATTTTTATTTCCTTATTCTGAATAGAATACAAAACTTTTTGCCCCTCTTTGTAGTCTAACGAACTGTTGATATAGCCGCTGATAAGTTCATTCTTATTAAGCGAATCCACTTGATCTTTCATTAATGCAATTAATGGGGAAACTACAATTGCAAAAGTTGAAGAAAGCATTGCAGGAATTTGATAGCAAATGGATTTTCCGGCGCCGGTTGGCAAAACGGCTACAACAGTTTTGTTTGCACAAATGGAATTGATTATCTCTTCCTGACCAGTTCTAAAGGAATTGTATCCGAAATATTTTTGTAATGCTTCGATTGTAGTCATTAAAGTTATATTTTAGTGCTCGTCAATATTAAGAATTTGAAAACAAAAAAGAAGAAATCCCATGCTTAATATACATCATATTGTAAAACATTTTGACACCTTAACGGCTTTGGATAATGTAAGCTTCGAAATTGTTAAAGGAGATTTCTTTGGTCTGCTTGGTCCTAATGGCGCCGGAAAATCTACTTTGATGAATATTATTATTGGATATCTCGAGGCAGACAACGGCAGTATTTATTTAGGTGACGAAAAAATTTCCACCTCCAATATCGGTATCCGAAAAAAAATTGGGTACGTTCCGCAGGACATTTCTCTTTATTCCGATCTTTCGGCCTATAAGAATTTAAAAATATTTGGCGAGTTGTACAATCTTACCGGAAAGGCTCTCAATATTAAAATTGATGAAGTGCTTGAACTGGTTCAATTGATAGATAGAAAAAAAGATAAGATTAATACTTTTAGCGGCGGGATGAAAAGAAGAATGAATTTGGCTGCCAGTCTATTGCACGACCCCGAAATTATTCTTTGCGACGAACCTACTGTTGGTGTAGATCCTCAAAGCCGAAACGCTGTTTTCGATATGCTTCAGCTTTTGAATAAAATGGGAAAGACAATTGTTTACACTACTCATTACATGGAAGAAGCCGAACGCCTTTGTAACCGGTTGGCAATTATTGACCATGGTAAAATTATTGCCCAGGGCTCATTAATGGATTTGATTAACATGCTTAATCAAAAGGATACCATAAAAATTCAAAAGACCGCATTAACAACTAATTTATTGCCTAAGTTAAAAACTGTTGGAAATGTTATTGAAATGGATTTTGTTTATGAATTAGCACCAAGCAAAGAGTATAATAAAATTTCTAAAGTTTTTGAATTCTTGGAAGGAATTGGAATAGCAAATCACTTAATAAATATTAGCCGAGCAACATTGGAAGATGTATTTTTGAACCTTACCGGAAGGAGCCTTAGAGATTGAAAACAATATATAAATTAATTGTAAAAGACTGCGTACGCTTTTTAAACGATAGACGCGCATTCCTTTTAACCTTTGTTGTTCCCCTTGTAATGATTATTATCTTCGGAAATATTTTTGGTGGAAGCGGAGCTCCTAGGGGAAAGACCGGTTTAATTTTGGTCAACAACAGCAACTCAATTCTCGCAAGGCTAATTGAACAAAAATTAGATTCCTCAAAATCTATTCAAACTGTTAAAACGTTTGTTTCCGATAATAGAAAGGATACTATCCTTTTTACCGAACAAACTGCAAAGGAATGGGTAAAAAGCGGTAAGATTTCCGCGGCTGTAATTATTCCTAAAGATTTTTTTGCAGATACATCTTCGGCAATTCGTTTCAAGTATTATTTTGACCCTAAGAACGAAATTGAATCGAATATTATTCAAGGCAATATGCAGCAAACAATTATGAGCCAAATTCCAAAAGTGTTCCCGGTTCTTATGCAACGAAAAGCAATGAATGAAATTGGAAAAGAGAATTCCGAAAAATTTATTAAAGGCTTTGGAAACATTCTGAACGAATACTTTAATGTAAATGCAGATAGCTTTGTAACTTCGGTAACTCAGTTAGATTCAACTTCTTTATTAAATAATTCTACAGTAGGGGGCAGTCAAAGCAATTTTGCTAATAATCTTGTTGTTTTTGAAAGCGAACAGTTGGTTGGTAAAGAGGTTTCTAATCCTGGACTTACAAGAGTAGTTGGAGGGTGGGCAATGATGTTTTTACTCTTCTCTTTAACCGGTGCTGCTACTTCATTCTTCGAGGAAAAACAGGAGGGTACTTTAAAAAGATTACTGTGTATGCCAATTACCTCTTCACAAATTCTTATTAGTAAGTATATCTATTCAATTGCCCTTGGCACAGTTCAGCTGCTTTTCCTATTTATCCTGTCGTGGATACTATTCGATGTGGATGTTTTTAGCAACTTTGGAAATTTAATGATTGTAATAGTTTCATCAGCTGCAACAGCTGTGGCTTTTGGAATGCTTATAACCTCTGTTAGTAAAACAATTGCCCAGGCAAGCGGGCTAAGCACCTTATTCATTCTAATGATGAGCGCTCTTGGCGGGGCTTGGTTCCCTGTTTCATTCCTTCCGGATTGGATGCAGATTATCTCTAAATCCACTTTAACTTATTGGTCGGTCGAAGCCTTTTTGCAAGTGCTTTGGCGACAGTCCAATTTTATAACTATTCTTCCAAATATTCTGGTTCTTATAATTACAGCAGTGCTTATTAACTCCTATGCCCTGGTAAGATTCAAAAGGAATATGCTCTAATCTAAATGTAAAATCATAAAAATAATTCTCACTTATTTTACCTTATTCCATATTCTGGTAATTAGGCATGTAAAAGCTTCTTTTTCTTACTAAAATAGCCTTATTTTAGTGGTACGAATATTGCCCTTTTAACCTGTTAATTAAAAATATGGGATTAGTTTTATGGCCGAAGAAAAATTGAAACTTGAAGACTTGCTTGCAGATGTTCATAAAGCAGAAGACCTTGAAAGAATAGATTATGTTGCAATAATAGGTGGCGGATTAATGGGGCAGGGAATTGCTCAAACTATTGCAACTGCCGGAATAGATATTGTAATTATTGAAAAGAATGAAGAACAGGTTAAAAAATCTCAGGATGGTTTAAAAGCTTCGATGGAACGGGAAATTGCCCGCTGGGCAATGACCTCGAGCGAAATGAAATCTGTTCTTGGTAAAATTAAATGGGCTACAGATTATTCCTTAATTCCCGAATGCGATTTGGTAATTGAGGCGGTTGACGAAAACTACGACCTAAAGAAAAAAATCTTTAAAGAGTTCGACGCAATTGCAAAGCCGGATACAATTTTTATATCGAATACATCCACATTAAGTCTTACAAAAATTGCCGATGTAACCAGCCGTAAAGATAAAATTATTGGAATGCACTTCCTTAATCCAGTTCCTAAAGTTCCTTTGGTTGAATTAATTAGAGCGTTGGAAACTTCTCAACATACAATAGATAAAATTAAAAAGTTTGCTGCCAGAATTGGTAAGACTGCTGTTGAAGTTTACGAGTATCCTGGATTTGTAACTACAAGGGCAATTGTTCCTTTGTTGAACGAGGCTATGTATATTCTTTTGGAAAGTGTTGCCAGCGCAAAAGATATAGATACTGCTATGAAACTTGGTTACAACTTTAAAATGGGTCCTCTCGAAATGGCAGATACAATGGGACTTGATGAAGTATTAGCTTGGATGGAAACTTTATGGACAACATTAGGCGAAGTTCGTTATCGCCCATGTCCAATTCTTCGTAAACTTGTTCGTGAAAGAAAGCTTGGCAAAAAAACCGGAGAAGGATTTTTTAAGTACGATTCAGATGGTAAAATAATATCATAAATTTTTATTAGAGGATTAAATGAAAGTTCTAGTTTTAAATTGCGGAAGCTCATCTATAAAGTATCAGTTCTTCGATACAACAACTGCAGAAGTTCTTGCTAAAGGAATGGTTGAAAGAATTGGTATGTCCAGCGCTGTTTTAACACATCAGCCTCACGATAAAGAAAAGATTAAGATTGTTGGAGAAATTTTAGATCATACTATTGCCATCGAATATGTTATTGCTGTTTTGCTTTCTCCAAACCATGGTGTTATAAAGGATAAAAAAGAAATTGACGCAGTCGGTCATCGTGTTGTTCATGGCGGTGAAACATTTTCCGGTTCCGTATTAATTACAGACCAGGTTATGAAAGCGTTAAAAGATAATATTGAATTAGCCCCGCTTCATAATCCACCAAATATTAAAGGTGTTGAGGCTACAAAAGCTCATTTGCCAAATACTCCTCAGTGCGGTGTTTTCGATACTTCATTCCATGTTAAAATGCCTGCAAAGGCTTTCCTATATGGAATTCCGTACGAACTTTATAAAAGATATAAAATTCGCCGTTACGGTTTTCATGGAACATCTCATCGTTATGTTTCGAACCGCGCATCAGTTATGCTTGGCAAACCAATTGAACAATTGAAAATTATTTCTATTCATCTTGGAAATGGAAGCAGTATGGCCGCAGTTGATGGTGGCCGTTCTGTAGATACCACAATGGGTTTTACTCCTCTTGAAGGTTTGGTAATGGGTACTCGCTGCGGCGATATGGATCCCAGTGTAATTCTTTACATTATGGCTAAAGAGGGTTTATCACAATCCGAAGCTAATACATTATTGAATAAGCATAGCGGATTAATAGGTCTAAGCGGTGTAAGCAGCGATTCAAGAGAATTGGAAGATGCGGTTATGGCCGGAAATAAACAGGCTATTGATGCTTACGAAGTGTTCTGCTATCGTATTAAAAAGTATGTTGGCGCTTATATGGCTGCAATGGGCGGATGCGACGCAATTGTTTTTACCGGCGGTATTGGCGAAAATTCCGAAATGGTTCGCAAAACTGTTTGCGAAAACATGAGCTGGTTAGGTGTTGAGCTTAATGTTGAACTTAGCAACAGCAGACCAAAAGGAGAAATTGATTTATCTACTCGAAACAGCCGCGTAAAGGTTTTACGCATTCCAACAAACGAAGAATTGGTTATTGCTTTAGATACCGAAATGATTGTAAATGAACAATTGAATTCTAAATCCTAACGGAAGAGCGATATAGAAAACTAAAGCCGTCCGGTTTATAGCCGGACGGCTTTTTTTATTTTTACAATTATTAAAGCATTCTTTACTGCTACAAAATATTACTTGTGTAAAATTTTACAGTTACATAATAACAGCTGCCCCGGCTTCCATTACTTGATTGTGCATTAATACTAAAACATAGTATGTAAAGCAGATAAGTAAACCAATATGCTCATTATTTTTACCCTCATCTGTAACGGATACAATTGACTGCTGATTAAGCAATCCAAAATTTGTTTCAAAATTATAGTGCAGCAATATTTTATTGGATTTATCTGTTAATACAAACCGGGTATTCCAAAAATTTGCATTGTTCCAGTTATAGTATTTTCCATCATTAAAATTAATTGTTCCGGTACCGCTAATACTTGAAGGTTTGTAAATAGCCATTAAAGAGGTACTGTTAACCTGCATAATAGTAATAGAAGGATTGAAAACCCCAACACGCTTAAATGTCCATTTGCAGTTATTAAATTCCGCAAATGCTAAAGAACCAAAGCTGCTTTTGAAAGATAAGGTCCCTAATAATTGTGTGTTATTCTTAATTTCGAAATGTCTTGAAAAGGCATTTGGCATATTCCAAGTAAGATTGTTTAATTGGCACATTACTTCTCCGGTTGTTGTACCATTAGTCGAATTTTGATAATTATTGTTACAGCTAATTTTAAGAATTAACAATAAGTTAACATTGCTCATTTTTACCTTTTGTAAAATTATTTTTGTAACATTTTGTGCTAATGCTAATCTATTTAGTAAGTCAATATTTTTTAAGAAGGGGAAATGCCTGTAGAAGCAAAAACCGTTGGCCAGCTTTACAAAGATTACTCTAATGATATATTAAATTATTCTATGAGTATTCTTAAAAACTACGATGACGCAAAAGATACTCTTCACGAAGTATTTGAAAAGTATATTAAAGCCGAGAATAGTTTTAAAGGCAACTGCAGCTACAAAACATGGCTGCTTGTAATAACCCGCAATCATTGTTTTCAAAAGCTAAAAGGCAAAGGGGCGTTAACAGTTTCTATTGATGAAAGTAGCCTAAAATTGTACGATCCTAAAATTGATGACAAAATTACTCTTAACGACGCAATAAAAAGCCTTAGCAAAGAGGAATTTGAACTTATTTACTTAAGGGAATATGCCTGCCATTCCTATTCCGAAATGGCCGAAATATTGGGAATATCCATAGATAATGTAAAAGTAAAACTGTTCCGTGTAAGGGAACAATTAAGAAAGTATTTGAAGTGAGGTAAATTATGAAACATTACGATTACCAAATAAATCTATTTGTTGATGGGGAACTTGAAGAAAATGAAAGAGAAGAAATGTTTACTCATCTAGCCGGATGCAAACAGTGCCAGGCCCTTTTATCCGATATGATGATTCTAAAAGAGAAATCGAAAGTTTTTTGCAACGAGCACTTAAGTGAAATAAAAAATAAACCGATGAAAGTTGGCAAACTTTATAGGATTGGTTTTTACGCATCAACTGCGGCTGCAATAATTTTAATTTTTATACTTGTTTCAAAATCTTTAAACATTGTTTCAAGTAAATATGATAATTCTACACATGAGAAAATTTTAATACAGAATAAAGAATTGACTGAAGAAGAATATCTGCACCATATAAAAAAAATACGTACAGTGAGTATTGATATTACTAGAAATTTATAAATAGAGGAGTTGTTATGAAAAAGATTATTATTGGACTGATTGCAATTATTTTTACCGTTAATGGGATATGCCAGCAAAAAACTGATAAGACAGTTATTATAAAGGTAGAAAAGAAAGCTGAAAATGTGAAAGATACTATTAGTGAAAATATTGTAATCGAGTTTTATCGTAAGCTCGAAAAAGAAGCGATCAAAAATAATGTCGTAAAACCAAAGTTAAAGTTAGGTTTGGAAATTCTTAGAACAGATAAAATGGAGAAAGAAATATGGCTTAAAAAATCGGAGTACCCGTTAGGCTTATTAAAAACAACTCTTTTCGATCCCAAGAATTTTAAGCTGAGCATTTATTCCGGAAAGATCACAATCCCAATTCAAATATACAGTCCTTACAAAAAGACATTAGCCGAAAAATCTTCCAAAATGGAAAAGATGAAATTAAATTATACTGTAGAACTTATTCCAATAAAAAAAGAAGGAGATGTTTATACATTTCATTCCTCAATTGGATTTGAATACAGAGATTTTTATCCCGAAACCTTTTGTGGAAAACCATATAAAGTAAGTACCGGAGGTTGGGGCTTTCTTGGATCGAAAGAAATTAAGATGAAAATAGGGGAAAAAATTAAGTTAGAGACTTCTAAGTATAATAACTTTTCGTGGACAGTTAGCGATATGATTGATGGCAAGAAAATTACATTCGACAGCCAAAAAGACTACTTCGATTATTTCAACGATTATATAATACTTTACCTGGAAAGTGATAAATAAGTGCATTGCCGCATAGATTATAAAACCGGAATTTGGATTAAACCTATTCCGGTTTTTTTGTTTTAAAAATAATTTTATTTAAAACCTTTCACCTAGTTAAATAGTCTATTTATAAAGACGAATTATTGGGGTTATGACTTTTTTGGAAAAAGATATTTCGGTTACAGAGCTCTTTAAAACTTATTCGTACGATATACTGGCTTACTCGGCAAGTTTATTAAAGAATAAAGAGGATGCAAAGGACGCTCTTCAAGAAGTATTCATCCGCTTTATTAATAGTCAAAAGAGTTTTAATGGCAATTGCAGCTATAAAACCTGGCTGTTGGTTATAACCCGTAATTATTGCTTTACCAAGCTAAAACAAAGAAATAATAATTTAGAAACTATTGAAGAAAATATTACAAAAAACGACTTGGCCAATATCGATTTGAACATAACCTTAAAAGATGCAATGGCTTCCCTTTCAGAGGAGGAAAACGAACTTCTTTATTTAAAAGAATATGGGGGGTATTCCTATAAAGAAATTTCGGAAATACTGGATATTAATATTAACACAGTTAAAACAAAGCTCTTTAGAATAAGGCAGCAATTAAAAGCATATTTGAAATGAGGAATTATTATGAAGCACTATGAATATGAAATTAATTTACTATTTGATGGGGAACTGACAAACGAAGAACAAACCGGGCTGTTCAATCATCTGGCTTCTTGCCAAATTTGTAAAGATAACTTTGCAAACTATAACAGACTAAAAGGGGAAATGAATTCTATCCATAAAAAAAACATTGCAGATATTTTAATAGAAAAGGGAAATGCAGCTGATGATGTTGCAAATAGACAAACTACAATAGGCAAAAAGAAAATTACACTTTATAAAATTGGTTTTTACGCATCAACTGCGGCGGCCCTTTTACTTTTGTTTTTGCAATTATCAACCAAACAACCAACAACTAACTACTCAACAATTACAAAAATTGATACTGTTTTTGTTAATAAAAAAGTTCCGGTATTTGTTACAATGTATATAACAAAGCAAATGGATAAAAAAGAAAAGGTAGCATCCAAACTGAACGATAAATCTTACATAGATTATATAATGGAATTGCCTACAATAAAATTGAAACCGGAAAATGAAGGGGAATAGGAGAATACTATGAAAACCATATTGATTTTTATTTTGGGTTTATTCAATTGTATTGCTATAGCGCAATTTTCGAAAGCAATACCCGACTTTAAGAATAGTGCCGAATCTAAAAGATTTGTTGAACGTACCGACTTTAAATTTGGAATGGAATTGGTTCGGCTTGATAAAAACAATAAAGAAATTTTAATGCGTAAACTTGAATACCCTTTGAGATTCTTCAAAAAAGAATGGAATGAAAAATGGCAGACAAATTTTAGCAATTATGTTGGAAGGATTACAATACCCTTGGAAATATATAATCCGGCAAAAAAAGAGGCTGCCCCAAAATCGGCAAAAGTGAAAGGAAGCCAAATAAATTATACATTATCTGTAACGCCAATGCAAAAGAGGGGAGATATTTATACATGCCAGTTAATGTACATGGTAGCCATAAATAATATTTCCTTTAAAGAATTTAATGGAGAAAAATATCCAAACGAAACAGCCGAAAACCAAAGTATGAATCCAATTGATATAAAGGTGGGAGAAAAAGTTAAAATTGATCTTGAAGGTTCCTTTTCTACAATATGGGGAATAGAAGATTCTGTTGATGGAAAGCCGGTTACTTTTAATGCAAAAGAAGATTACCACAATTACTTCAACGATTATTTAATTATTTCATTAGAAAGTGAAGGGACGGTAGAATCGATAAAAAATGTTAAGAAGCAAAAGCCTAAAGTTGTTAGGGGATTGATTTCGGATAAGCTAACAAACAAGCCGGTAGCAGGCGGAATGATTATGCTATTGAAGAATAATATCATTAATGCTCTTAGCGTTGTAGATAGTTCCGGGTTATTTATTATTGATAGTGTATTGACAGACAAAGTTACTATTCTTTCAAAAAGAATTGGATACAAAGAATTAATTACCGGACCTATACCAATAAACAATTTAGATACGCTAACAATGCATATACAGCTGGAACAGGATGCTTATATAATGAATGAAATTATTGTAAAGGAAAAAAGACTGAATGCATGGTTAAAATCTCGAGGATTTTACGAAAGAAAAAGCTTTGGGAACGGTAAATTTTATGGACCCGAAGAGCTTAAATATAATTTTGCGAGCAGTATAAGAGATTTGGTAAGAGTTGTACCTGGATTGAGTTTTAGAGATACTGGTTATGGCTTAGGTTTATTTGATGGTTTTAACAATATAGTAACTGTTTGGTTGGATGGATTTATTATGGAAGATTATTTTATTTTGGAATCAATAGCCCCTTCGAATGTTGCTGCAATTGAATATTATCCTCGAAATTCAGAAGTCCCAATGCAGTTTCATAGGTCATATTATAATAGTAATCAAATGTACTCACCACCAAGTCCATATTCGTTAAATTCCAGACCTCCCAGATTCAGAGGAGGAGGTGTATTAGTAATATGGACTACCCAATAAAAAACATTTAGTTGTTATAAACAAAACCGGAAGTTAAAATCTTTAGCTCCGGTTTTTTATTGCATTTCTTTTTTGAGGGATATAAATTAAACCACAATTTTTTAGGGAAATGCTTATGCCTATTTATAAAGACTTTAAAACTATAGCTCATCTATATCAAATTATGGTAAACGAATTTGGTAAGGGAAAAGAAAAATTTGCTCTTAAGCATAAAGTTGGCGAGCAATGGGTTGGTATTAAGTACGATGAACTTGCCCGTCAAACAGAATTATTTGCTCTTGGTTTGGCTTCTTTGGGAATAAAACGTAACGATAAAGTTTCTATTATTGCCGAGAACCGTCCCGAATGGGTTTATTCTGATATGGCTATACTTGGTCTTGGAGGCATTGACGTTCCCCTTTATCCAATATCCACATCCGAAACTATTGAATACTGCCTTAACAATTCCGAATCGAAGTGCATAATTGTTTCGAACAAATTTCAGCTCAACAAAGTTTTAAAGGTTCGGAAAAGCTGTAAATCTTTGCAGTTTATTGTTGTTATGAATAATGATGAAAAGGGAAACGAGAAAGATATTTATTCCTTCGCGGATGTTCAGGCACTTGGAATCGATTTCAAAAAAGATCATTCAACATATTTTGACGATAATATTAAAATTTGTCAGGAGAATGAGCTTTGCACAATTATTTATACAAGCGGAACAACCGGCGAACCAAAAGGGGTAATGCTTACTCATAAAAATATTGCTTCTAATGTTAAAGGAGCGCACGAAGTTTTTAACATTGGAGAGGCAGATACATTCCTATCTTTTCTTCCTCTTTGCCACATCTTTGAAAGAATGGCTGGTTATTATACCGCCTTTAGCGGCGGATGTACAATTGCCTATGCCGAAAGCATCGAAAAGGTATCGCAGAACTTAAAAGAAGTTCAGCCAACAATTATGACAGCGGTGCCAAGATTGTTCGAAAGAATCTATTCCAAAATAAAAAGGAATGTGGAAAACCAGCCGGAAAAGAAACAGAAGATTTTTAATTGGGCAATTGAAATTGGTAAAGAATATATGATTTCGAAAAAATCAGGTAATCCCATACCAATTTTCTTATCATTAAAATATAAACTGGCAGATAAATTAGTTTATCATAAACTTCGGGAAGCAACCGGCGGAAAACTTAGATTCTTTATCTCGGGTGGTGCGGCATTAGCCCGTGAATTAGGACAGTTCTTCGAAGCTGTTGGAATATTAGTAATGGAAGGTTACGGATTGACGGAATCTTCTCCGGTATTAGCCTGCAATAGATTAAACGATTATAAATTTGGTTCGGTAGGAAAACCATATCCGGGTGTTGAAATTAAAATTGCTAAGGATGGAGAAATTTTAGCTTACGGTCCAAACATTATGCAAGGCTATTACAAGAATAAAAAAGATACCGAAGAAACAATCAAAGATGGCTGGCTTCATACCGGAGATATTGGAGTATTCGACGCCGAAGGATTTTTAATTATCACAGATAGAAAAAAACATTTGTTCAAAACTTCGGGAGGTAAATATATTGCGCCAACTCCAATTGAAAATATGTTTTTGGCCAGCAAGTATATAGACCAGTTTATTCTTATTGGGGATAGAAGAATGTTCCTAAGCGCTCTTATTGTTCCGGATTACGAGGCGCTTAAAGAATATGCCGACGCTAACCGTATTCAATACAATAGCGTTGAAGATTTGGTAGAGATGAAACAGATTTATGAACTGCTTGATAAGGAAATGGGTTTGTTCCAGAAAAAGTTAGCTAACTTTGAACGGGTTCGCAAATTTGCAATTCTTGATAAGCCATTTTCTATTGAAAGCGGTGAATTGACTCCATCTTTAAAAGTTAAACGCAAAGTTGTAGAAGAGCGTTACAAGGAATTGATTGAAGATATGTATAAAGGTTTGGAAGGATAAAAGGCAAGAAGCAAAAAGATAGAAATAAGAGGTATAGAATACAATTGTAATACTTAAGTAAGGTTACTTCTTTACAAAGTGAAAAAATTATTGAAAGGGAAAAAATGGATCATAAAAAAGAAAGAGATATTGAAAAAAACTATCCTGTAACAGATTTTATTTCAAAACTTCGTCGCCTTGCAGATTCACTTGAAAAGGGTGAGAGGTTTGAAATTCAAATTGCCGGGGAAAGAATATACGTTCCGGTAAGAGCAACGTACAATATAGAGCACGAAAGAGGCGAAGAGGAAGAAGAAATTGAGTTTCAAATAAAGTGGTCAAAAGAGTAAATAAGTTGCAGTGCATTACATAACCAGTTCTGTTGCCCGGCCGCTTTTAAAAACGGTCTTTGAAAAATTTTGGGATTAGACTAATAAGGTTAAGTAAGCAATTAAAGTTGTTTAAAAAATAAAATAAAATTATTGTCTGTTGCATTTCGGTTACTTTAGAATGTTCTGGGCAGCAAGGTGATAAGCTGCATAGATGAATGAGAGAATTGTTTGATTAATGAAAGTGAAATTTTAGTTAAGCCAATTGGATATGTAAAATCGAATTTAGCTTTCCGGTACGAAACTCCCCGCCAGGGAGTTTTAGCCGGAAAGGATTTTTCCATCATTGAATTACTTCCCCATAAAAACTTTGAACAAGCTGTTAGCCAGCTGGATGGCTTTGAAAGAATTTGGATTATTTACCAATTCCATCTCAATACTAATTGGAAACCTATGGTAAATCCTCCTAGGCATACCCGAAAAAAAATTGGAGTTTTTGCCTCCCGGGCTCCATACCGTCCAAATGCAATTGGAATGAGCTGTGTTAAACTGGAAAAAGTGGAAGGACTTAAAATTTATTTCTCAGAATCGGATATTCTTGATGGTTCTCCCGTTCTAGATATTAAACCATACTTGCCCTATTCCGATTCCTTTCCAAATGCTGTTACCGGCTGGGTTAAAAGCAATTCTGATGATAAATATGAGGTGAATTTTAACTATAAAGCGGAGTTTAAGGCCAAATGGCTTAAGGATAACGCCAATATAAACCTGCACAATTTTGCCCGGCTTCAATTGGAGTTTTATCCAACGGACGATTCGAGAAAAAGAATTACAGCTGATAGAGAGATTTATACATTAGCATATAGAACATGGAGAATTATCTATTCCGTAGATGATGATGCAAAAACAGTATCAATTACCAATATTATCTCCGGCTACAGCGCTGATGAATTAAACGAAGATACCAATAAGTATAATGATAAAGAGCTGCATAAAAAATTTGTTTTAGAATTTTTAAGTAACTGAGTAGCAAAGTACCAGAGTGCCTAAGTCATTTATATTATTCCATAACCTATTTAAATCATTTTTACCCATTTTTAAGGCACAAAGCTGCATAGGAATTAAGCGCTTTGTATCTCAGGACTTACAAAGATTTTTGCTATATTTGCCCCCAATAAAACAAAAATTTACGAGATTCTCTTGGCTAAAGAAAAAGTATTAGTAACTTCGGCCCTTCCATATGCAAATGGCAATATTCATTTAGGGCATTTAAGCGGCGCTTATTTACCCGCAGATATATATGTGCGCTATAAAAGATTAAATGGAGACGACATTATTTACGTTTGCGGCTCCGACGAGCATGGCGTTCCAATTACAGTTACTGCAGATAAAGAAAATATTACTCCAAAAGAGGTAATAGACCGTTTTCACGAAGCAAATAAAAATGCATTCGAAAAATTTGGAATGAGCTTCGATATCTATTCCCGAACAAGTCTTCCGGTTCATCATGCAAATGCTCAGGAGTTTTTTAAATGCTTTCACGATCAGGGAATTCTTGTTGAAAAGAAAACAATGCAGTTTTACGATGAAAAAGTAAATAGGTTTTTACCGGATAGATATGTAGAGGGTACCTGCCCTAGATGCGGAAATGAAGAAGCCCGAAGCGATGAATGTGAAAAGTGCGGCTCTTTGTACGATCCTACTGAATTGAAAAATCCCAAAAGTAAAATGACCGGCGAAACTCCGGTTTGGAAAGAAACTTCTCATTGGTATTTTCCATTGGGTAAGTTTCAAGAAAGATTGGAAAAGTATATTATAGAAATGAATGAGAAGTACAATTGGAAAGAGAATGTGCTTCAATATTGCCGCGGTTGGTTTAACGATGTATTAAAAGATAGAGCAATTACAAGAGATTTAGATTGGGGCGTTAAAGTTCCATTGGACGATGTTCAGAATAAGGTGCTTTATGTTTGGTTCGAAGCCGTATTAGGTTATATTAGTGCAGCTCAAGAATTAAGCGAAAAAAGGGGAGAGCCTGAATTATGGAAGAAATATTGGCAGGATGAATCAACAAAGTACATAGCATTCATTGGAAAGGATAATGTTGTATTTCATACAATTATTTTCCCTGCAATTTTAATGGGCTGGAACGATGTTAATGAGAATAAATATGTGCTTCCTCAAAATGTTCCTGCAAATGAATTCCTGAATTTTGAAGGTAAGAAATTTTCTAAGTCGCGCGGATGGGGAATTGATGTAAATGAATTTTTGGAATTGTTTCCAGCAGATACATTAAGATATACACTCGCTGCAAATTTACCCGAGAATAAGGATACCGATTTTTACTGGAAAGAATTTCAGGGAAGAACAAACGGAGAGTTGGCAGATATTCTTGGAAATTTTATAAACAGAACATTCACATTTGCTCATAAACATTTTGATGGCAAAGTTCCTCAAATTACAAAGCTCCAAAAAATTGATGAGGAAATGCTGGAGACTATTAAAGCCTCTCCAATTAGAATTGCTGAATTATTAGAGCGCTTTAAAGTAAAAGATGCTGTTTTCGAAATGATGAACTTAGCGCGTGCCGGAAACAAATATTTTAACGATTCCGAACCTTGGAAAACTAGCAAGAGCGACAAAGAAAAATGTGCGGCTACAATTAATATTTGTTTGAATACAATATATACTCTTGCCGAGCTGTTTTCGCCGGTTATTCCATTTGCAAGCAGTAAAATTTTCGAGATGCTAAATACACAGCCTGTTGAATGGGATAAATGCGGTAACACTAATTTAAAAGAGAATCACCAAATTGGAGATGCTGTTATTCTATTCAACAAAATTGAGGATTCCGCGGTTGAAGAGCAGACTGTAAAATTTTGCAAGCCGGAAGAAATATCTAAAGAAGTTGTTAAAGAAGTAGTTGAAGAGATAACAATAGATGAATTTAAGCGTGTACGGTTAAAAGTTGCTAAAATTTTATCAGCCGAAAATGTTAAAAAGAGCGATAAACTTCTTAAGCTTCAGATTGATTTGGGAACAGAAAAGCGCCAATTGGTTGCGGGAATTGCCAAAAGCTATACTCCACAAGAATTAATAGGAAAAAATGTTTTAGTTGTTGCCAATTTGAAACCTGCAAAACTTTTTGGTGTAGAATCGCAAGGAATGGTTCTGGCTTTGGATACATCGGAAGAGGGAAAAGTTAAACTGATTGAAATAGATGAGCAGATTAAGTTAGGTACAAATGCAAAGTAATAGTAAAATCTTTAGTAACTTTTGCGCTAAACGAAGCATATGAATCAATCGGCAAGGAATAAAACCATTCAGCTTACGGCTAAGGAATTAAAGCAGTTTTCGGCTAAACTTGTTAAGCTGCAAACCAAGGCAACAAAAAAAGAAATTTTGAATAAAACAATTTGCCAAAATTTATTTGATGCGCTTGATCTTCTACCAGATAAATTTGTGGATTTGATGATTATTGATCCGCCATATAATCTAAATAAGCGGTTCAATAAAATTGGCTTTCAAGAAAAATCCATTTTGGATTACGCAGATTGGATGGAAAGTTTTATTAGTAAACTAAAGGGCAAATTAAAAGAGAACTCTTCGGTTTATTTTTGCGGAGATTGGTATTCATCTATTTCCATTCCCCTTGTTCTCGAAAAGCATTTTAAAATAAGAAACAGAATAACCTGGGAAAGGGAAAAGGGAAGAGGCTCTAAGCATAATTGGAAAAACGCTACCGAGGATATTTGGTATTGCACTCTTTCTAATAAATTTACATTCAATTCCGAAAAAGTAAAGTTATTAAAAAGGGTTATTGCCCCATATAAGAATAACGGTGAGCCAAAGGATTGGAAACAGATAGGAGAGAATGGTTACAGACTTACTCACCATTCAAATATTTGGACAGATATTTCCATCCCATTTTGGTCCATGACAGAAAATACAGATCACCCGACTCAAAAGCCGGAAAAGCTGATTGCAAAACTTATTTTGGCCAGTTCCAACGAAGGTGATGTTATTCTAGATCCATTTTTAGGAAGCGGAACAACAAGCGTAGTAGCAAAAAAATTAGGAAGAAAATATATAGGCATCGAAATGGATGAATTCTATGCCGCAATTGCAGAAAAAAGGTTATTATTAGCCGAAGAGGAAAAAACAATTCAAGGCTATACTCACGAAATATTTTGGGAGAGGAATACCACTCCTTTTAAAATAAATGGATAAACAAGTTTGAAAATTTAGAGGCTCATTTGCAGCCTTGATTTTCAGAACCCCTTTGAATAAAATAGCAATCAAAAAATTACGATAGATGGAGGATTTTAATGCGTTTTGTAAAGTATCTTTTATTTTTCCTGCCAATAGTGGCATTTGTTTCATGCTCATCGCAGCAATCTGGTGTTTTAGTTGCCGAATTTGGTAATAACAAAATTTACCTAGACGAGTTTGAAAAAGCCTATGCTAAAAATTCCGGTGGATTAGAAAAAGCCAAATCCGACTCAATTGAAGCTTACGAAAAGTTTTTGGATTTGTATGTTAATTTTAAAATGAAATTACGCGATGCTCAAGTTAGAGGCTTTAAAAGTGATGAGAGCTTAGAGAAAGAATATATAGATTATAAATACAATCTTGGCAAAACAATATTTTTGGAAAAAGAGCTATTTGAACCAGCGGTTAAAAAATTATACGACCGAAGAAAATTTGAGTACCGTGCAAGCCATATCTTTTTTATAGAAGATTCGATTAATACTAAAGAAAAAATTGAAGAGAAGATTAAAACGGCTTACAATCTTCTAAATCAAGGAGAAGATTTTGCAAAAGTAGTAAAAGATTTTTCGATGGATAATGAAACAAAGAATAATGGCGGTGACGTTTATTATTTTACTGCCGGCCAAATTGGCAGCGCAATTATTGAAGATGCTGTTTATAGCCTAAAAGTAGGAGAAGTTTTTCCAATGGTTGTTAGATCCGGCATGGGTTATCATATAATTAAAGTAACAGATATTCAACCAAGAAAACAATCTGTTAAATTAGCTCACATCTTTGCAGCATTCCAAGATTCAGTTGGAGTAAAAGATTCTTTAAAAGCATTAAAGAAAATTCAACAAGCAGAAGCAGAACTTAAAAAAGGGGCAAAGTTTGAAGATTTAGCCGCTACTTATTCCGATGATAAATATTCGAATAAAAAAGGGGGAGAATTTGGCGATTTCGATAGAGGTAAAATTGTAAGAGAATTGGATGAGGCTGCATTTAAGTTGAAGCCTGGTGAAATTTCAAATATTGTTAAAACTCCTTATGGATATCACATTGTTAAAAATCTTGAGGAAAAACCGTTGCCTTCTTACGAAGCTTCTAAAGAGGAATTAAAAAACCTTTTTCAAAGGTATCGTTATAAAAACGATTATGATGTACTTATTGCAGATTTAAAGAAAGAATATAATTTCAAGCGTAACGAGCCTGCCATATCTAAAATTCTAGGTCAAAGCGATACAGTTAAAATATTACCAAGTTATTTGGCCAGTAAACTTTGCCAAAACTTTGGAAAAGAAACAGTTATTTCTATCAACGAAAAACAATTTCCATTAGACAGCTTGATTAATTTTCTTACTACCCAACAGTCATTCATTAACAAAACAATTCTTCCTGCTGTAATGAACGAAGGAATTGATTTATATGCTGGTGAGCTTTTAATTAGAGCAAAAGCCGAGTCTTACGATAAAACCGATTCCAGCTTTGCCAAATTAATGGAAGATTACAGAAATGGCATGTACTTGTTTAAAATTTCGGAAGAGGAAATTTGGAACAAAGTTACATTCGATAGCACCAAGCTCTACAATTATTGGAATGCAAATAAAGAAAACTTTACATGGACTAATCGTGTAGAATTTAAAGAGATCTACTGCACATCAGATACTTTAATCAATAAGATATATTCCAAAATTCTGATAGGCGAAAATTTTGATACTCTTTATGTAAAACATAATCAAAGAAGCGGCTACGAAAACAAACCAGGTTATTACGGATTGGTAGATGTAAAAATTAACGACTTAGCCATAGAGGCAAATGCTCTTAAAAATGTTAACGATATTTCTAAGCCATTTAAGTTCGAAGAGGGATGGTCAATTGTAAAACTGGTTGGTAAATATAAAGCTAGATTAAAAACATTTGAAGAAGCTAAAGCCGAAGCGGCAAGTCTGTTTCAGGAAAGTGAAAGTAAAAGGCTGGAGACAGAATATATTAACCGCCTGAAAGCTATTTATAATCCAAAAGTATATAATGAAAAACTTCAAAAAGCTTTTAAGAATTAGTATCTGTTCACTCATTCTTATTTCTTCTTTTGGATGTTCAAAAAAAGAAACAAAAGAAAATGAAGTAGTTAGAATTAAAGACGCCGTTTTAACAGACGTTCAAATTGATTCTTTACTTGCCGGAAATTTGTATAGCAATAAATTCCGTGAAGAATTTATTAACGATTGGATTCGTCATGAAGTGCTTTTTCAAGAAGCCAAAGCTCAGGGTATTTTAGACAATAAGAAATATCAGTTAATTTTAGAGCAATCCAAAAAAGAATTGGCGGCAGCTTTTTTAATTGATAAATTAATTCAAGACGCTTCAATTTCTGTTTCAGATGAGGAAATTAATACTTACTTTGAATCGAATAAGGGATTCTTTGCTCTTAAGGATGATCTTTGTAAAATTAATATAGCGGAATTTAACAGCTTCGATAAAGCTTCCAATTTCAGAAGCAGCTTGCTCGAATCTTCATGGCAAATTTCGTCCAGAGAATTTTTAACGGATTCTTCAAATGTTCTTAAAGAAAATGAGCTTGTTAATCAGTTTCAGCTTCAGCCCCTTATTATGCTTAGAATTGTTAAAAACATGATTCCCAATGAAGTAAGTATTATAATTCAAACGGAACAATCAAAATTTGCTGTTGTTCAACTTGTTCAAAAGTTTTATAAAGATAGCATTCCCCCGTTGGAAATTGTTAAAAATGATGTGAAAGAAAAATTATTAATTTCAAAACACAAAGACTATGTTAAGGATTATATTGAAAATTTGATCTCGCAACATGATCTTGAGATAAAAAGGTATAACTGATGAAAAAATTATTTTTTCTGCTTCTTTTAGCCGGCTCGGTTTATTCTCAGCAAGTATTGGATAAAATTGTTGCCGTTGTTGATAACGAAGTAATTTTATTTTCCGAACTCGATTTTAGAGTTAATATGGAAGCCGCCCAGATGAATTTAAACCCGGCTGACGCTACTTTAAGAAGAAAAGTTCTTAACGATTTAATTGCCGAAAAACTTTTATACGCTCAGGCGGAATTGGATACAGTAAAAGTTCAAGACGAGCAGGTTAAAGCCAATATTGAACAAAAAATAAATTACTTTATTCAGCAGTATGGCTCGCGCGAAAAAGTTGAGCAGATGTATGGAATGTCTATCGAAAAGATTAAAAGATCTTTTCAAGATGATATCCGAAAAAGCATGATGGCTCAAAGTCTAACCGAAAATAAATTTGGTGGGTTAGAAGCTTCCCGAAAAGAGGTAGAAGATTTTTTCGCTTCGTTTAAAGATTCAATGAGTGTTGTACCCGAAAAGTTTACAATTTCTCATATTTTCCAAAATCCAAAAGCCGGTGAAAGAATTAAAAAGAAAGCACGCGACTTTGCACTTTCATTGCTGGACTCGATTAAAGCGGGTAAAGATTTTGGTGAATTAGCAAAAAAATATTCCGATGATGGAAGCGCTTCTAAGGGTGGAGAACTTGATTTTGTTAAACGAGGTCAGTTGGTTCCCGAATATGAAGCTGCTGCGTTTTCTTTAGCTCCAAAGCAAATTTCAGGAATTGTAGAATCGCAATATGGATTTCATATTATTCAGCTATTGGAAAGAAGAGGAGATGCAATTAATACTCGTCACATTTTAATAAAAGTTAAAGCCGATGATCAATCGGACTTAGCTTCGATTGAATTTTTAACCGATTTAAGAGACAGCATAGTTAAGAAAGTTAATACATTTGAGCACTACGCAAGAAAGTATAGCGATGATAAAGAGAATGCAAAATTCGGCGGTGAAATTGGAGTATTCGAAGCAAGCCAATTGGAAAAACCTCTATTAGATATTATTTATAAATTGAATGAAGGGGATATCAGTTTTCCTAAGCGTCTTGAAATTGATAAAGGCAGTTATGGATATCACATTGTTAAGCTTACCAAAAGAGTACCCGAGCATAGGCCAAATATAGAAACAGATTACAATGAAATTAAACGTATTGCAGATTATACTAAAAAGCAGAAAGCTTACGTTAAATGGATTGAGGAATTGAAGAGCAAAATATATTGGGAAGAAAGACTTTAGTTATTTAAGGAACGGGAAGCCCCCGTTTCTTTTTAATTGGCATCTTAATTAAACAGAACCGAGGATCTATTGAATCAAAAAAGTCCTATTGACGATGTTAAAGCAGTTGAAGAGCTTTCCTTAGCGGTTGGGCGGGTTAAAAAGGAAATTGCAAAAGTAATTATAGGTCAAGACGAAATTGTAAATGATCTTTTAGTAAGCTTGCTTTCACGCGGCCATTGCCTTCTTGTTGGTGTTCCCGGTTTGGCAAAAACATTGTTAATTAAAACTCTTGCTCAAGTATTGGATCTTAAATTCAATAGAATTCAGTTTACTCCAGATTTAATGCCCAGCGATATTACAGGTACCGAAATTATTGATGATGATCCGGTAACCAAAAAAAGGGGATTCCGATTTATTCATGGACCTGTGTTTGCTAATATAATTTTAGCAGATGAAATAAACCGAACACCTCCCAAAACACAAGCTGCATTATTAGAAGCAATGCAGGAACATAAAGTTACTGCTGCAGGTGTTACAAGAACTTTAGAAGAACCTTTCTTTGTATTGGCAACTCAAAATCCAATTGAGCAGGAAGGTACTTATCCTTTACCCGAAGCTCAGCTCGATCGTTTTATGTTCAACTTGTGGTTGAATTATCCAAAGTTCGAAGAGGAAATTCAGATTATTAAAACAACAACAAGCGATTATAAACCGGAACTAAACAAAGTATTATCTAAAGAGGAGCTGAGCTTTTTTCAAAACTTAATTAAAAGAGTTCCTGTTGCAGATAATGTTATTGAATATGCTGTTAGATTTGTAGATTCAACCCGCCCAATAAACAACCAAAACCAGTTTGTAAAAGAAAGAGTAGCCTGGGGTGCCGGACCAAGAGCATCGCAGTTCCTAATTCTAGCGGCAAAAACAAAAGCTGTAATGGAAGGAAGATTTACTCCCTCTGTTGATGATGTTAAATCATTTTTAATTCCCGTCCTAAGGCATAGAATTATTCCAAATTTTTCTGCAGAGGCAGAGGGAATTAATTCCGTGGAAATAATTAACAAGCTTATGCTTGGCAATTAATAGTAAAATAATTTTAGTAAAGAAAGTTGGAAGAAATGAATGCTATCTAAATTACTCCGGTTGGTTGTTGTAATCCTTTTGTTCTTAGCAATCGGATGTTCAAAAAAAGAAGAAACTAAAGTACCAGTTGAAAAAACACCAAATCCTTTTAATCTTGCAGTCGATGGACTTATTTTAGTCCGCGACACAATAAGCCAGAATCAAACCTTATCAGATATTCTAACTCCACATAGTTTGTCTATGCAAACAATTCACGAAATTGAAAAGAAGGCATTGGATGTTTTTCCTTTACGAGAATTTAGAACCGGCAAGGAATTGTTTATTTATGCAACTTGGGATACCGTAGAAACAGTTAAGTATTTTGTTTACGTAATTGATGAAATTGACCATGTTGTTTTCGATCTTCGGGACACAATAAAAATTTATAGATCGCAAAGACCTCATACAATTAAGCAAAATCATATTAAGGGAGTTATTAAAGAAGGACTTGTGCTTGATTTAAGTGCAATGGGAATTGATAAAGAAGTTGGTTATTCTACTGCAGATGTTTTTGAAAGCCGAATAGATTTTGGACTGCTTCAGCCTAATGATTCTTTCGATATTATTTACGATCAAATTTATGTGGAAGGAAAGCCTAGTAGAATTGGTAAAATTTACACGGCAAAGATGAATACAAGAAAAAAAGATTTTTATTCATTCCTATTTGAAAAAGAAAAAGCAAACAGCTACTACGATGAAAAAGGGGAAAGTTTAATAGGAATGTTTTTAACCGCTCCAATAAAATTTAGATTTAGAATCTCCTCACGTTATTCTAGCAGTAGATACCATCCGGTACTCCATAGAAACAAAGCTCATCTGGGAACGGATTACGCTGCTGCGCATGGCACTCCAATTCAATCTACTGCGCATGGAGTAGTTACAGAAGCCGGATATAACGGCGGTAACGGCAACTATGTTAAAATAAAACACAACGCCAATTATTCAACTCAATATTTGCACATGTCTAGATTTGGTAAAGGAATTAAAAGGGGTGCAAAAGTTAGCCAGGGACAAATTATTGGGTATGTTGGAAGCACCGGATTAGCTACAGGGCCTCATGTTTGTTATCGTTTCTGGAAAAACGGAAAGCAGGTTGATCCTTTAAGAGAAAAAGGTATGGCTACTATTCCTCTTGCAAAAAAATATAAACCAGAGTTTATGAAGATGAAAGATGAATGGATGAAAAAATTAATTGGGAGTGGTAAACCATAAAATTAGTATTGGTATTAATCTGCAAGCTATAAAGTAAAAATTATAGCTTGCAGATATTAATACTAGCTAAAAGCAGATTTTATTATTTCTTCCTGGCTTTTCAAATATTTTTTTTGCGAACCGCTTGCCGGGCTGGGACTTTCGGCCCGTCCTACATATTGCAGTTTCATATCTTCAGTTTTATCGTCCATCAATCTGTGCCATAAAAAATTCCACGCACCCATATTTCTAGGTTCTTCCTGAACCCAGCAAAGAGTTTTTGCATTTCTAAAACTTGCAAGCAATTCCTTCATTCTATTTGAATTGTAAGGGTAATACTGTTCTACTCGAACGATGGCTGTGTCTGTTATATTATTTGTTTGCTGATGATTCAAAAGTTCGTAATAAATTTTTCCGCTTGTTAGCAAAACTTTTTTTACCAAATTTTTATCAGCAATTGTATTGTCATCTATAATCTCTTGGAATGAATTATTTGTAAATTCTTCCAGTGAAGATTTAGCAGCCGGATTACGCAATAAGCTTTTGGGAGTAAAAATTATTAGCGGCTTTTCCACATGAGAATGCACTTGGCGGCGAAGTAGGTGAAAATATTGAGCCGGTGTTGTTGGATAGCAAACCTGCATATTATCTTCGGCACAAAGCGTTAAAAATCTTTCTATACGCGCGCTGCTATGCTCGGGCCCTTGTCCTTCTTGTCCGTGAGGCAACAGCATAACCAGGGAATTTGGTAATTGCCATTTGGTGTATGATGCGGCAATAAAATTATCAATAATTACTTGGGCACCGTTTGCAAAATCTCCAAACTGAGCTTCCCAAATTACCAATGCAAGTGGATCTGCAACAGAATATCCAAATTCAAAACCAAGAACCGCATTTTCCGAAAGGAGACTGTCTAAAGCTTCTATTTTAGCTTGATTAGGAGAAATGTTATTCAAAGGAAGAATTTCCTCTTCATTATTCATATCTGTAAAAACCAAATGGCGCTGACTGAATGTACCGCGCGCGCTGTCCTGTCCGCTAAGTCTAATAAACTTTCCTTCAAGCAATAGAGATCCAAATGCTAAAGCTTCTCCAAAAGCCCAGTCTGCTTTACCATCTCCTTCAATTAACTCTTTTCTTTTTTCGATACTCTTTTTTAATTTTTGATTAACATCAAAATTTGGAGGGAACTCGGTAATTCCATTTACAATTTGCTTTATGGTTTCAAAATCTACCTTTGTTTCCTTCTTATATAATCCCTTTTCATATTCTTCAACTGGATAAGCAAATAATCTATCTGGAACAAATTTGTCTTTCTTCTTCTTGGATGCCAATGCTTCATTCAATTTACCATATACATTCTTATCCAATGTTTCAATCTCAGCGCTATTCATAATCTTTTCTTTTTGAATCTTCTGCTCGTAAATTTGTTTTACCGAAGGATGTGCTTTAATTTTTTTATACATCAATGGTTGTGTATATACCGGATCATCCCCCTCGTTATGGCCATGACGGCGATAGCCAATAATATCTATTACAACATCTTTATTAAAACGCTGGCGGTATTGGTATGCCAATTCCGCAACCCATAAAGCGCTTTCGGGGTCATCTCCGTTAACATGAAAAATTGGAGACTGCACCATTTTTGCAACATCTGTTGCATATGGTGAAGAGCGTGCATCTTCGGGGTTTGTTGTAAAACCAATTTGATTATTAATAATAATATGAATTGTTCCGCCGGTTCTATATCCTTTTAGCTGCGAAAAATTTAATGTCTCTGCTACAATTCCCTGTCCGGCAAATGCGGCGTCTCCATGCATAAGAATTGGCAAATATTTATTCCTTTGCGAATCGTTATCTCTTATTTGCTTTGCCCGGGTAATTCCTTCCACAACTGGATTTACAAATTCCAAGTGGCTGGGATTTGAAGCAACAGAAACTTTTATTCCCTTATTGTTAAATGTATTGTAGTAGCCGGTTGCGCCAAGATGATATTTTACATCTCCAGTTCCTTGTGGCGAATCGGGATCGAGATCCTCTTCGAACTCGTTAAATATTTTTTCGTAGTTCTTTCCAATTATATTCGTAAGCACGTTTAACCTTCCGCGATGAGCCATTCCTAAAAGTGCTTCTTTAACTCCTTCGTCAGAAGCTAATCCTAATAAATAATCTAACACAGGAATTACTGTCTCGGAGCCTTCAAGCGAAAACCTTTTATGACCAATAAACTTAGTATGAAGAAAATGCTCGAATGCTTCGGCTACAATTAATTTTTCCATTATTCGTTTTTTTAGATCTGCAGAGTAACTAGGTTTATTTACTATAGGTTCCATTTTCTTTTGAAGCCATAGTTTCTCATCTGGGTTTTGAATATGCATATATTCAACACCAATTCTTTCGCAATAAGTATTGTGCAGCATATCTAAAATTTGGCGGAGTGTTCCTCGTTCCAATCCTTGAATATTTCCTGTTATGAATGGGCGGTCGTAATCCCAAATTGTAAAACCATAAAATGATGGATCAAGCTCCTGCTGATAAACATATTTTTGCCCAAGCGGATTTAAGTCCGCAATTAAATGCCCTCTAACACGAAACATATTTATCAATTGCAGAAGCAATGCCTGCTTTTTAATATGTTCCGATTCGTTAGGGTAAGAATTAGAGCGGGAGGTTGTGTCTATATCCCATCCAATAGATTTTTGAGGAACAGCTAAATCAATAAATATTTTTGTGTAAAAATTTTCTTCACCAAGAAGTAAACTGTTTACATAAGAAAGAAACTCTCCAGATTCGGCACCTTGAATAATTCTATGATCGTAAGTACTTGTTACGTTCATTGTTTTTCCAATTCCTAACTGCGCTAATGCGGAAGCATCCATGGCTTTAAATTCTGCAGGGTAATCTATCGAGCCAATTGCAATTATCACTCCTTGACCGTTCATTAATCTTGGTGTAGAAGAAACTGTTCCAATTCCTCCCGGATTTGTAAGAGTAATTGTAGATCCTTGAAAATCTATTGGCTCTAATTTTCCGCTTTTTGCTTTTTCAACAACAGAATTATAAGCTGAAAAAAACTGCTCAAAATTCATTGATTCAGCTTTTTTAATGTTAGGAACAATTAAGGAACGGGTGCCATCTTTTTTTTCTACATCAACTGCAATTCCCAAATTTACGTATGGCTTTTTAACCAAGGTTGGTTTACCATCCACAATTGCAAAAGAATTATTCATGCTTTCAATTTTTTTTGCTGCTTGAACAACAGCATAAGCAATTATATGTGTAAAAGATAATTTGCCTTTAGCAACCTTTTTTAGGTGCTGATTTATTACTCTTCTATTCTCTTCCAAAAGTTTAACAGAAATTGTTCTTAACGAAGTGGCTGTTGGAATAGAAAGAGAGTTAGTCATGTTCTCTATTATCTTTGCGCCAACTCCCACAATTGTCTTTAATTCATCTTCGGATGATACTTCGAATGAAGGTGAAAGTTTTGGTGCATTCGAAATTTGAATAGGTGAAACTGCCGAAGCCTTTGAATCACTCTTCTTTTGGTTGGATGTTAAGTCATCAAAATAATTTTGCCAATACTCCGTTACGGAATTTCTATCTTCAAAATATTTTTCAAGCTGATCCGTTGCAAAGCCAAAGTTAAAGCCAAAGTGTTCGAATAAAACCTTGTGATAAAAAGTGACGTCCATTTAATTCTCATTAAGTTATTAGATATGCTTGTTATAATAACACAAAAAACTATTGAATGGTTCTATGAATTGTTTTGAAAATTAATGTATTGTTAAATCTATCTTCACAGCAAGAAAAAGAATTTCTTTTATTTGCAAACAGAGTAATTGTTTTATACCTTTGCGGCAATTTTATTGAAACGTATTACTAATTTATTCAATAACTAAAGTAGAGGTAAAACAAATGAGTGCAGAATTATCCGCGGCAGAGTGCCCGGTTTGCGGAGCTCAGGTTAAACTTGCTGCAGACGCAGTTCAAGGCGAGTTAATTGAGTGTTCAGATTGCGGAACAGAATTGGAAGTTGTTTCGGTAAATCCTCCGATGATTAAAGAAGCTCCTCAAGAAGAAGAAGACTGGGGCCAATAATAATGGTCTGGGTTTTAGATTCAACATTACGAGAAGGGGAACAAACTCCCGGCGTATATTTCGATAAACACATCAAACTGGCAATTGCAAATTTGCTTAATGAAATTGGTGTGGATATTATTGAAGCCGGCCATCCGATGGTAACATCCGAAATTCATGAAGCGGTAAAATCTATTGCTCAAAAGAATTATAAATCGGTTGTTGGCGCGCATAGCCGTTCGTTAATAAGTGATGTTGATCTTGCTTTAGAATGTGGTGTTGGTTTTCTTGGAATTTTTTATTGTGTATCGGATGAAAGATTAACTACCGTTTTCAAAAAAGAACTTGATCAGGCAATTAATCAAATTCAGGAAGTTATACGTTACGCAAAAAGTCAAAATCCAAATCTTCTTATAAGATATACTCCCGAAGATACAGTTCGTTCACAATTCGATAATGTGGTTCAAGCAGCATGTGCCGCAGTTGAAGCCGGCGCTGATATTATAAGCGTTGCAGATACAACCGGATATATGGTACCCGGAACAAGCCGTAGCATGTACGATTACATTTCACGATTGAAAGATGAATTCAACAAAAAAAATCTATCTCCCAAAGTTGCAGTGCATTGTCATAACGATAGAGGCTTAGCACTGGCAAATGCATTGGATGCTTACCGCGCCGGTGCAGATATCATTGATGCCGCAGCGTTAGGATTAGGAGAGCGTGCCGGAATTGTTGACCTTGCATCTTTGCTGGTTGTTCTTACGGTAGATTATAATGAAAGAAGATGGAATTTGGAAAAACTTACCGAGCTTTACAATCTGGTAAGCAAGCACTCTGGTATTCCAATCCCCGCAAATTTCCCGGTAACAGGTAAAAATGCATTTACACATTGTGCAGGTGTTCACACTCACGCCGCTTCAATTAATCCAATGCATTACGAAAGCCTTAGTCCGGAGTTACTAAATAGAGAAAGAACTTTCGCGCTCGATCATATGAGTGGAATTGCTTCTCTTCGCTATGCATTAAAACTTATAGAAGAAAATGATCTTGATGAAACACATCAGCAACAAGTATTGGCAGATGTAAAATCTGTTGGCCAGCGAGGCCGAATTGTAGACCTTTCCGAACTTAAACATATCGTAGATTCAGTAAAGCACAACAAGAGCTATAATAAGTGAGCTTCGCTCACTAATAACTTTTTCATTTGACATATCTTTATAACTATTTTTAACAATCAAAAGAGGAAACACTTATGAAAGTGGGATTATTACATTCGTTAATCCGTAAGGATGAAAAATATTTGCTGGATGAATTCAAAGCAGTTAAAGGCGTTGAAGTTGTCATGATAGATGACCGTGAAATTACTTTCAACCTCGGTAAGGATAAGTTTAATTTAGATGTTGTTGTTGAAAGATGTATAAATCACTCGCGTGCTTTGCATGGATTGCGTTTATTTGAAGCGGCCGGAATTAAATGCGTTAACACTTATAATGTTGCAACCGTTTGCGGAGATAAACTTTTAACATCTACTGCATTAGCTGAGCATGGAGTTGCACAGCCCGAAATTAGAGTCGCATTCACAGAGGAATCCGCGCTAAAGGCTATTGAAGAAATGGGCTACCCGGTTGTATTAAAACCAGCTGTTGGTTCGTGGGGTAGATTGTTATCGAAAGTGAATGACCGAGATGCAGCCGAAGCAATTCTTGAACATAAAACTGTTCTAGGTTCTTATCACCATTCAATTTTCTATATTCAAAAATATGTTGAAAAGAAGGGCAAAGATATTCGTTCCTTTGTAATTGGAGATAAATGTATTGCCGCAATCTACCGAAATTCTCCCCATTGGATTACCAATACCGCACGCGGCGGAGTTGCTACTAACTGTGTAGTTACAGATGAACTAAACGACATTTCCGTACGTGCTGCAAAAGCGGTTGGCGGCGGCATTGTTGCTATTGACGTTTTTGAAAGTGAAGAAGGATTGATGATTAACGAAGTTAACTACACAATGGAATATAAAAACAGCATTACTACAACTGGAGTAAATATTCCAGCTAAAATGGTTGAATATGTTTTACAAGTTGCCGAGGGAAGGTAATGGAAAAAATAAAAGTATCTATTGTTGGCGCTTCGGGTTATACCGGAGGTGAACTTTTGCGTCTCTTGCTGTTTCACCCTCATGTTGAGGTTAAACAAGTTACTTCCGAAAGCTATACCGGAAAATTTGTACATAAGATTCATCCAAATTTGCGCAAAGCGACGGCAATAAAATTTTGTTCGGCAAACGAGCTTGAACCATGCGATTTATTATTTAGCTGTCTTCCTCATAACAGTTCACAAAATAAAATTGATATGCTTAAAACTCTGGCGCCAAAGATTATTGATCTTAGTGCCGACTTTAGAATTAAAGATCCAGTTGAATATGAAAAGTGGTACGGGCATAAGCATGCTCGTCCAGAATTGCTTAACGAATTTGTTTATGGAATACCTGAACTTCACCGTGAAGAGATGAAGAGTGCAAATTATATATCGAGTGCTGGATGCAACGCAACGGCAAGCATATTAGGATTATATCCATTATACAAAGCCGGATTGGTAGAAGAGGATAGAACAGTTATTGAAGTTAAAGTGGGAAGCTCCGAAGGGGGCAATAAAGTAAATGATGGCTCCCATCATCCCGAACGAAGCGGAGTTGTTCGTTCCTATCAGCCAACTCAACATAGGCATACTGCAGAAATGCTGCAGGAAATGTCTTTTGGTAAAAAAATACAAATCCATTTTTCTGCTACAGCTATTGATATGGTTCGGGGACTTCTTGCCACTTGTCATGTCTTCTTAAAAGAAAATATGCAAGAAAAAGATATTTGGAAAATTTACCGTGAAGCTTACGGCAATGAACCATTTATTAGAATTGTAAAAGAGAGTGAGGGAATTTACCGTTACCCCGAGCCAAAATTATTAAGCGGTACAAATTATTGCGACATTGGATTTAAGAAAGATGAATTCTCGAATCGTTTGGTTGTAATAAGTGCAATAGATAATTTAATGAAAGGGGCCGCCGGTCAGGCACTTCAGGCCTTTAATTTAATGCATGGATTTGATGAAAGCACCGGGCTGGAATTTACCGGGCTACATCCCATTTAGACAATTAATTCTGAGTCCCGCTGATAAGCGGGGCGAAGAATCTCCTACCAATTTGAGTAAGAGATTCTTCCTTTGCTTAAAAGAAGTATAAACAGTTTACAATACTAAATTCTGAGTGAGAGTAACATAATGAAAATTCTCTATCCATAAATTGTTGGAGATTCTTCATTCACCGTTAGCGCGGTTCATTCAGAATTAAAAAAGGAAAATAAACAGTGTGTCGTTTACTTTATGTTAATTCAAAAAATAATTTTGAAACTAAAGACTATCTATTAAAATTTGCACAAGTGGCAAAGAGCAGCCGCGAGTTTCAAGGGCATGGATGGGGTTGTGCTTATTTAGTTGAGGGCAAATGGAATTACTATAAAAATGTAAATCCAATTTGGGAAGATGACTTTTCTATCTTTGGTTCCTCAACACGTTTGATTGCTCACGCGCGAAGCGCTTTTAAGGATGAGGGAATTCAAGTAGAGAACAACATGCCCTTTTATGATGAGAAAAGTATTTTTGTATTTAACGGTGAGCTGCGCGGAGTAAAGATAAAAGAAGAGGGAAGAATTGGTGCCGAGAAAATCTATAATTATATCAAACGGTTCGATAAAGGAAATATGAAAGAAGCTCTTGAAAAGGGGAGCGAAATAATTAAAAGAAAAACAAGCTACATAAGAGCAATGAATATTATTTTTGCATTATCAAATTCTGCATTGGTGCTTTCTCATTTTAACGAGGATGAAGATTACTTTACCATGCATATTAAAAAGGATGAGAATTTGGTTGTTGTTTGCTCTATGCCATTTATGGAAGAATCTGACTGGCATCCAATACAAAATAATTCTTTAATGGAGTTGCAATGCTTATAATTAAAATTGGTGGCGGAAAAGGAATTAATCTAAATGGAGTAATTGCCGATCTTGCTACAATAAATGAAAAATTTATTATTGTTCATGGCGCAAACGCTTTGCGCGACGAGCTTGCCATTAAACTCAATCATCAAAAAAAGGTTGTTACCTCTTTATCCGGATACGATTCCGTTTTAAGCAACGAAGAAACAATAGATTTGATGATGATGGCTTATTCAGGATTAAAAAATAAACGCACAGTTGAATTGTGTCAGCAGAATGGCATTAATGCAATTGGCCTATCCGGACTCGACGGAAAAGTTATTCAAGGAAAACGCAACAATGGAATTAAAGTTCGAGAAGGAGGCAAGACTCTTCTACTTCGCGATTTTTCGGGTAAACCTAAATCCATTAATAAACATTTATTGGATTTACTCTTAGACAACGGATACACTCCTGTTTTATGTGTACCGTTAATTGATGAAAATAATTTTGCAATAAATTCCGAAAATGACGATATAGTTGCTCTTCTTCAAACAGAGTTTAAAGCCGAAAAGAATATTTCGTTAATTGAAGCACCCGGATTTTTACTGGATAAGAATGATCCTAATTCCTTAGTGACAAAGATGAGTAAAACCGAACTTGAAGCGATGGAGGAAAAAGTTGATGGTAGAATGAAAAGAAAAATTCTTGCTTTACGAAAACTTTTTGAAGGGGGAGATACAACAGTAATAATTAGCGATGGAAGAACAGAGCATCCTTTTTTGGATGCGTTAAATGGCAAAGGAACAACAATTTCTTAATTTATCTCCCCCTCAATCCCCCTCCTTAATAAGGAGGGGGAGTAAAGGGGGTGGTCCTAGACGGAGAAAATATGGCAGACTACAAAGCACTAATCAACCAATACGAGGTTGATGTTTACTCAAGAAGAGAAGTAACAATAGTTAAAGGGCTTGGTTCCCGTTTGTGGGACGATGAAGGTAAAGAATATATAGATTTGGCCAGCGGTATTAGCGTTGCAAATGTTGGGCATTGCAATCCAAAAGTGGTAGAAGCAATTTCTAAACAGGCGGCCACATTAATTACCTGCCCAAATACTTTTTATAACGATGCTAAGGCATTGTTCTTAGAACAATTATTTGCTGTTACTCCTAAAAATCTTACTACAGCATTTTTAGCAAACTCGGGCACCGAAGCTATGGAGGCCGCAATTAAATTTGCGCGATTGAATACAAAGAAAACAAAATTCATTGCCGCAATGAAGGGATTTCATGGAAGAACTTACGGAGCTTTAAGCGCAACTTATAAAAAAGATTATAGAGAAGGATTTGAACCTTTGCTTCCCGGCTTCTCTCACGTTCCTTTTAATAATTTCGAAAAATTGGCTGCTGCTGTTGATGAGGATACTGCGGGAATTATTTTAGAACCGGTTCAAGGGGAGGGGGGAATTAATATTGGAACTAAAGAATATTTCCAGCAGGTTCGCCAGCTTTGTAATGAAAAAGGAATAATGCTAATCATCGATGAAATTCAAACCGGATTTTGCCGTACCGGAAAAATGTTTGCAATTCAACATCTTGGTATCGATGCGGATATGATGACTGTTGCAAAATCTATTGCCGGTGGATTTCCTATGGGTGTTTTGTTGTGTTCAAGCAAAATTAATGTCGATAAGAGCAAGCATGGTTCAACATTCGGAGGCAATCCATTAGCATGCGCTGCCGGAAGAGCTTCGATAGAATTTATGGTAGAAGAAAAACTTTGGGAACAAGCCGAAGCTAAAGGAAAGTATTTCAAAGAAAAGCTTATGCAGCACACTTTAAGCAAGGTAAAAGAGATTCGTCAAATTGGATTGATGATTGGTATAGAATTAACCGAAAAACCTCAGCAGGCAATTGTTGATTTATTGGCTAAAGGTGTTACTTCTTTACCTTCAGGATTAACAGTTCTTCGTTTACTTCCTCCTCTTACAATTTCGTTCGAAGAATTGGATATTGCTATTGAAAAGCTGGCTGAAGTACTAGCCTAATAGATTATAACAAAGAGAGATGATTGCAGAGCCAAAGGTACTTTAAGTATACAAAACTCTGCATTCTCCAATTTTAAATAGGCTAAAAAGGGATTATATCATTTTTTTGACTTACAGCTTCAATTGGTTTATTTTTCGCCCACTTAATTAATTAGAAAAAAATATGATTTTAGATTATATACCTATTTTTATGGTTATTGCATTCGCCGGCTTTTTTGGCGCTGCGGTAGTATTCTCTTCAAAGATTTTTGGTCCTTCAAGACCAACAAAAATTAAAACTATGCCCTACGAAAGCGGCAAAGATCCGGTTGGTTCTACCAACGAAAGAATATCAATTAAGTACTACTTGGTTGCCATGCTTTTTATCATCTTCGATATAGAAGTAATTTTTGTTTATCCTTGGGCTGTTCAATTCAAAGGCTTATTCGGTTCTTATGGAATTTTTGCCTTTTTACCAATGTTAATATTTTTAGTTGTGCTCGAGCTTGGTTTCCTATATGTTCTTATGAAAGGAGGACTAAAATGGGATTAGAAGCTAAATTAGAAAAAGATGGATTTATAACTTCTACTGTAGATGCGGTTTTTGCATGGGCTCGTAAAAGTTCTGTTTGGCCAATGCCTATGGGAATTAGTTGCTGTGCAATTGAAATGATTGCCGCGGCGGATCCAAAATATGATATAGCCCGTTTTGGATCGGAAGTTATGCGTTTTACTCCACGCCAGTGCGATTTAATGATTGTTGCCGGAACGGTTACTTATAAAATGGCTCAGGTTGTTCGTAGAATTTACGACCAGATGCCGGAACCTAAATGGGTAATTGCTATGGGCGCTTGTACATCCAGCGGAGGAATGTACCGAAGCTACAATGTGGTTCAGGGAATAGATCAGTTTTTGCCTGTTGATGTTTATACTGCCGGCTGCCCGCCACGTCCCGAAAATTTATTGAATGCGTTAATTACAATTCAAGATAAAATTAGTAAGACACGGGTCCGAGATTTTCAAGACATACCTTTAATTCAAACGCCGGAGAAAGTGTAGATGGATCCGAAAGAATTAATTCTTGCCAAGATTAAAAAAGAATTTAGCGACTCAATTATAGAGATTACAGACATAAACAACGATCTATCTGTTACTATAAAAAAAGAGCAAATAATTAGTTTAGCTGCTTTTATTAAAGATGATCCGGAACTTCAATTTGTAATGTGCAAAGATGTTACTGCAATAGATTGGGCAACACGTAAAAACAGATTTACTGTTGTTTACCACGTCTATTCATTCAATCTTAATTACACAATTAGAATTAAGTGCATATTGGAAAACGAGCCTTACGAAATTGAAAGTGTATCTGCAATTTTGCCTAGCTCTAATTGGTACGAAAGAGAAACATTCGATATGTATGGCATTCATTTTTTGAATCATCCCGATTTAAGAAGGATGTATATGCCCGAAGGATTTGAATACCATCCTTTAAGAAAAGATTTTCCTGTTTTAGGTATTCCAGGTTCATTGCCACTTCCAAATAAGCCAGAGTAAAATGGAAAAGATAAAAAATATTTACGCTGACGAAAAAATTTACAAGAAACTTTTAGAAGATAAAAACATTTCTATTGATGACGTTCTTGAAAATGAAATGGTCATTAATATGGGTCCTCAACACCCGGCTACTCATGGTGTACTTAGGTTGGTACTTCGGTTAGATGGCGAAAAAGTTCTTAAAGTTGTTCCGGAATTAGGTTATTTGCATCGTGGTTACGAAAAGATGGCCGAGGATATGAGTTATATAGAATTTATTCCTCATACAGACCGTCTTGATTATACCGCTACACTTTGCAATAATGTTACTTATGTAATGGCTGTTGAAAAACTAGCCGGTATAGAAGTTCCTAAAAGAGCTCAGTGGATTAGAATGATTATTGCCGAGCTGGGCAGAATTGCAGCTCATATGGTTGCTATTGGTACTTACGCAATGGATGTTGGCGCTGTTACAATGGTAATGTGGACATTCCGCGAAAGAGAAAGAATTCAGGAAATTTTCGATAGATTTGTAGGCGCTCGCTTTACAACTAGTTATACACGAATTGGTGGAATTGCAAATGATATTGATGATGTTTCCTTAAAATTAATCCGCGATTTTTTAGATAGTTTTGAAAGCAAGCTTGTAGAAATGGATACTCTTCTTCTTAAAAATAGAATATTTATTGAACGGCTTGATGGAATTGGAGTATTGTCTAAAGAGGATGCAATTGCTCTTGGTGTAACTGGTCCTAATCTTAGAGCAAGCGGTGTTGAATATGATATTAGAAGAGCTAAACCATATTTATATTACGACCAGGTAGATTTTAAAATCCCTACATATTCCGAAGGGGACTGTTTAGCGCGTTACTTTTTAAGAGGCGACGAAGTTCGCGAGAGTGTTAAAATATTGTATCAATGTCTCGATAAACTTCCTAACGGTGAAATTATTGCCAATGATGCAAAAAAAGTTCTTCCTCATAAAACAGAAATTTATTCTAAAATGGAAGAGCTTATTCACGATTTTATGCTTGTTAATTTTGGTATCAATCCTCCTGTTGGAGATTCCTATTTCTCTGCCGAAAATCCAAAAGGGGAATTAGGTTTTTATATTGTAAGCAATGGAACTGGCAATCCTTGGAAAATGAAAATTCATTCTCCTTCGTTTTGCAATTTGCAAGTGTTGGCTAAGATTTGCGAAAACGCCATGATCTCGGATGTTATTGCAATTATTGGAAGTTTAGACCCTGTTATGGGTGAAGCAGATAAATAAGAGCAAGGTCAAGAATAAGAGCAAGAAATGGTTGAATATGTTTTTGATCATGAAAAGCTAAAGGTTTACCAAAAATCTATTGAATTTGTTGAATGGTCCGAAAGGATTATAAAGAGAATAAAAATTAAGGGAGCTATTGTAGATCAGTTTGATAGGCTGTTTGTTCAATTTCTCTTAATATTGCAGAAGGAAATGGCAAGTATTCAAATAAAGATAGATGCAGATATTTTGATATTGCAAAAGGATCTAGTTTAGAATCCGCAGCATGTTTAGATATAATGTTTTGCAAAGGAATGATTTTGAGTGAGGAGTTGCATGAAGGTAAAGTTATTTTGAAAGAGATTGTTTCAATGATAGTAGGTTTAATCAAGGCAAATTCAAATAGAACATACGAAGTACAATAAAGTATTTATAGCTTTATACTCTTGTTCTTGAACATGCTCTTGCTCTAGAAAAGTGTTTTTATTAAACAGAGATTAAAATGAAATTCAATTTCACCGAAGAAAATTTAGAAAAGATAGAAGCGGTTAGAAAAAAATATCCAACATCTTTAGCAGCTGTTATGCCGGTGCTTTATATTGCTCAAGAGCAGAATGGCTACATTAGCAATGAAGTGATGGAAGAAATAGCTGCTATATTGAATATAGATAAAGTTAATGTGCTTAGTGTAGTTACTTTTTACACTATGTATCATACAAAGCCAATGGGAAAATATCATGTTCAGGTTTGCACAAATGTTTCCTGTATGCTTAAAGGTGGTTACCAAATTTGGGATCAGGTAAAAAATAAACTTGGACTCGATCATATGAAGGTTTCGGATGACAGATTGTTTTCGTTGGAAGAAGTTGAATGTATGGGTGCATGCGGTTACGCGCCAATGTTGGCCGTAAACGAAGATTTTTACGAAAACTTAACTAAAGAAAAAGTAGAAGAAATTTTAGACTCACTTAAGTAGGCTAGAGGCTCGCGCGTAATGGAAAGAATAGTTCTCCCCAACATAGAAAATTTTAATCAGATTGATGTTTATTTAGCAAACGGCGGTTTCAATTCCGCTAAAAGAGCTCTTGCTCTAACTTCTGATGATGTAATTGATCAAGTTAAAAAATCGGGCCTACGAGGAAGAGGAGGCGCTGCATTCTCTACCGGATTAAAATGGAGTTTCATGCCAAAATCTGACGCAAAGCCAAAATATCTTTGCATTAATGGAGATGAAAGCGAGCCTGGTTCATTTAAAGACCGTCAGATTTTTGAAGATAATCCATATCAATTAATTGAAGGGGTTATAATTGCATGCTATGCAATTGGCGCAAAAGTAGCCTACCTTTATATTCGTGGTGAATATCATAAGTGGATTAAATTGATGCAGCAGGCTGTTGACATTGCATACGAAAAGGGTTTTCTTGGCCAAAAGATGAAAGAAACTTTTGGCAACAATTTTACATGCGATTTATATATTCATAAAGGAGCCGGTGCTTACATCTGCGGTGAGGAATCCTCTTTAATGAACTCAATTGAAGGTCATAGAGGCTACCCAAGAGTTAAACCTCCATTTCCTGCACAAAATGGTTTGTGGGGTAATCCTACCACAATTAATAATGTGGAGACTATTACAAACATTCCCCCAATAATTAGCAAAGGATGGGAATGGTTTTCTTCGATAGGAGCACCAAAACATCCGGGTACAATTCTGTTTGGAATAAGCGGACATGTTAACAAACCGGGTGTTTACGAATTGCCCAGCGGTACATTGCTTACAGATTTAATTTACAATGTTGCCGAAGGTGTGCCTGGAAATAAAAAAATTAAATGTGTTATTCCTGGCGGTTCTTCCATGCCTCCACTAAGAGGGGATCAGTTGGAAGGAATTAAAATGGATGCCGACTCTTTACGAGAAGCGGGATCTGCAATTGGAACTGCCGGAATAATGGTTATGGACGAAGATACCAATTTGTTGGATGTTTTAATTCGTATTGCCCATTTTTATCATCACGAAAGCTGCGGGCAATGTACTCCATGCCGTGAAGGCACAGGCTGGCTCGAAAAGACATTAAAAAGAATAAAGGCTGGTAAAGGAACATCTAAAGACTTGGATTTATTGTGCGACGTTGCCAATCATATTGAGGGAAACACAATTTGCGCTTTAGGAGATGCAGCCGCTTGGCCTGTAAAGTTTATGATCCAGCGTTTTCGCTCTGATTTTGAAAAATATGTAAATAACGATGCCACTTTTTCTGTTCCTAATAAGGTTCATTCAATGAGAGGAACAGCATTACCTTTAGCAGATATTCAAAAGTAATTCATTGTTTTATTGCTGGTTAATTGGCTTTGTTAAATTTAATTAAGACCTTCTACTTTAATTACCTTGATTTGTGTCAAAGTGCATAAATAATTCCTTATTTATTATTCAATTGGATATTTAAAATTAACGACAGTTTCCGATAATATTATTGCAATCATTCTATTCGTCTTTTTGAGGGCAATCCACAAGATGAAGAAGGTAATACTGGAGATATATATTAAATGAAGACTAGAATTCTTTTTCTGCTAAAATCGCAAACAGATGTCGATAATTTTAAAACTACTTTGGTACCAATGTATGATGGGTGGGAATTAACTTTTTACACTAATTCAGACGAAGCTTTCAAATCCATTGAAATATCAAGCTGTGATGTTGTACTTTCGGATTATAGACCACATGAAAAAAATGGCTCCGATTTTTTTGCAATACTTAGCAAACTTTACCCATCCGTATATAGAGTTCTATTCTTTAACGAAACATTAAAAGAAAAAGCTATTCGAAGCTCGAACATTGCACATCGTTTATTAAAGGCAAATTGTGGAAACGACGAAATTGTAAAAACAATTAATGATCTTAAGAAGCTTAAAAAGTACAACATGAGCGGTGAATTGGTCTCTTTAATTAACGGATTTGGACCCATACCTGTTTTACCGGAAATTTACTTAAGAATGGAAAAGGAATTGAATAAACTGGAAATTTCCGTTCACCGGATTTCCGAAATAATAACTTTAGATCCATTAATGGTTGCTAAAATTCTTCATATTGCTAATTCTTCTTTCTGCATCTTTTCTAAAGGTATTAATAATTTGGTTAATGCCATTAACATGCTTGGTACAAACATTATTAAAACGCTTGTGCTATACATAAAAGTGTTTACAATTAACAATGTAACTTTAGATACTCAGGCCATGTTAAAAAGATTGCGCTCTCATTCAATTGAGACTGCAAAAATTGCTAAATCAATTGCCGAGTCCGATTCGAAGAACAGAGAGTTAATTGAGTACGCTTATATTGCCGGATTAATTCACGACATTGGAAAAATTGTTTTATTACAGTACAGCGATAAGAATAATCAAAATAAATATACTCACGAAGTATTTGGAAATAACTGCATAGAAGCAGAGAAAAGAATTTTTGGAGTAACCCATGTTGAAACTGCCGTTTACCTTTTAGGCTTATGGGGCTTTCCAGATAAAATTGTTGATGCAATTTCAAATCATCACCAAATTGAAACATTGTCCGATGAAAATATTACTCTTTCTAATGTAGTTTTTATTGCCAACGCAATTTGCAATAACGATTTGCCTGCAATTGAAATAATTAATAATAAGTTTGGCGAAGAGCGAGTTAGCTCCTGGAAAAAACAATTAGAATCAGTTCCGTCTTAAACTAAATTTGGGCGCTAGCTTTAAAGGCTTTTGGTAATTACCCCCTTTTTTATTTGTCATTCCTCATCTTTTAATTTAATTTTAACACCGGAAAGAAAAGCCGGATGATGAAAACCTTTCACATTATAATTCTACTTGCGTTGATATTCGATTGTGTAATTTATTACTCTACCTATCCATTAATGATTTATGAAGTAAAAAGTTCTGCTCAAAAAATTCTTTTGGAAACAGATGAGCATAAATTAGAAAAACTGGAAATGGATTTTGCTAAGGCAGAATTATTGGAAATTAAATCGGCAAGAATATTCCCAAAAGAAATAGAGTTGAATAATTCCTTTTATGATATTAAGAAAATTGAAGTGCGCTCGGGTAAGTTTATAGTTTACTGTTACAACGATACTAGAGAAAAAAAAATGAAAGAGGAATTGCGATCCCGGCAGAGTGCCAAGTCCAAACAAAGTAAAGATGCTTTCGAAAAAAAAATACAGCAAGATTATTTAGTCCAAATTCCATTTGGGCATATAGAATTTTATAGCTGTCAGTTTTTTGTCCCTGCTTCGGTAAAAAAATATTCTTCTTACATCACAGAAAAAATTTCCCCTCCTCCAAATACTTTTATTTGAATCTGAACTCTTGAATCCTGGTTATTCTCAATATCTTAATCGAAGAAAGGTGGAGTATGAAAAAAATTATTCTACTGTGCATTATTATTTCTGCAGTAATTTCTGCACAGCAGTCAAAAGAGAAACAAAAAGACACACTAGAAGTTAAATTCGAGCAAATGACAATTACCGCTACCCGTTATCCCGAAAAAATAATGGAAATTCCCTACGCCGTTTCAATTTTACCGGCTGAGCAATTGAAAATGAAAAGAGGTTATGGACTTGATGAGGCAATCTCTTCAATTCCCGGAGTACTTGCTCAGTCTCGTGCTGGAAACCAGGATGTGCGTTTGGTAATAAGGGGATTTGGTGCGCGCGGAGCCGGAGATAGATCTAATTATGGCACCTCGCGCGGTATTAGGGTTATGGTTGATGGAATTCCTGAAACCGAACCGGATGGAAGAACTTCCTTCGATCTAATTGACATTGGCTCGGCAGATCATATTGAAGTTATTAGATCAAACGCCTCGGCAATTTGGGGTAATGCCGCCGGCGGAGTTGTTAATATTTCTACAATCCCTTCGGCAAATAAATCTTTTATGAATTTAAAAGCTTATACGGGCAGTTTTGCCTTTCATCAAATACAATTTCAATCTATGCAAAAGTTTTCTGTTGCAAAACTATTTGCCTCTGTTACAAATACCAGTTCAAGCGGATGGAGAGAACATTCCAACAGCACTAGAACTTTAGCCAATGTTGGTCTATCTACCTTAATGGATGAAAAGACAGAGTTGGGTGTGTTTATGGTTGCTGCTTCTAATGTATTTTACATACCTGGTCCCTTAACACAAAAGCAATATAACTCCAATCCCACAAGTGCTAACACATTTTATTTGCAGCGCGACGAAAGAAGGCATAACAGATTGGGAAGAATTGGAACTACTTTAGATCATCAATTCGACGACGAAAATTCAATTAGTGCAATGGCTTTTGTTTCTCCAAAATATTTGCAAAGATCGGAAAGAGGTACCTTTAGAGATTTTACCCGCTACCATTTTGGCGGTAATTTAATTTATAAAAGCAAAATAAAGCTTTCAGATATAATCTCGAACCACTTTGTTGCTGGAATGGATGAAGCTTATCAGGATGGTGCAATTCTATTTTATTCTCTTTCAAAAACAAACGGAAGAGGAGATCAGTTAAAAGATAATAAAAGGGAAGGGGCAAACACTTTTGGCGCTTTTGTTCAAGACGAATTAATTATAGACGAAAAGTGGAGCTTTATTATTGGGGGCCGGTACGATAAAATTACCTACTATTCCGAAAGCTATATCAATCCTAAACTTGGACTTCAGGAAAGATCATTCGAAAAAATTTCTCCTAAAGCAGGCTTTACATACCGTGTAAATCCAACATTAAGTTTGTATGCAAATGTTGGCGGAGGGGTCGAAGTGCCTGCCGGAAATGAAACTGACCCCAGCGGCACCTACGGGCAAGATTTAGTTGACCTTATTAATCCTTTGCTCGATCCTATAGAGTCTTCTACAATAGAATTTGGATTGAAAAATTTACTCTACTTTGGTAACGAGGGATTGCTTCAGTATATCAATTACGATGTTGCTCTTTATACCATTGATGTAAAAAACGATATTATTCCATACCGAGGGGGACGTTTTTATTTTACAGCTGGCAAAACTAACCGTAAAGGCGCCGAACTGGGTTTGGAATTACAATCGAATGTTGGACTTAATTTACGCGCATCATTTACTCTTTCGAATAATAAATATGACGATTACTTGGTGGATTCGGTCCATTATGGTAAAGCGGGTAAGTTTGCAAATTACGCAGGTAATAAGGTTGCAGGAATTCCACCATTCTTTTACAACCTTTCACTTTCCTATCACCCCGAATTCTTGAAAGGTTTTTTTACTTCAATTGGAATGCAATCTGTTAGCGGCTATTTTGTTGATGACGCAAATACTCTGGAAGTTCCATCTTATGCAATTGTGAACGCAACAATTGGATTAAAAGAAGGGATAAAATTGTTATCGGGATATTATCTAACCGGTTTTTTTACGGTTAATAATCTGTTCGATTCTAAATATGCAGCTTCGGCATTTATTAATCCAGATGTTGTAAATGAAGAAGCCTACTTTTTAGAGCCTGGATTACCGCAAAATTTTGTCTTTTCGGTTCAAGTGAATTTTTAATTGCTTTACATTAATAAACGCCTAATTAATAGGCGTTTTTTTTTGAGCTGAAATTAAAAACAAATCATTGTATTTTAACTTACCCATTCATAAATCAAAAAAAAGGAAAATGTTCAGATGAGGAAATTCTACTTTACTATTATTCTGCTCTTGTCTTCAGCTTTATTAATTCAAGCTCAGAATACTCCTATATCCAAGGCAAATTACCAGATGGCCGCTAAATTCTCTCCCAAAAAATTGGAAAAGATGGTCTTCAGCACCGGTGTAGATCCACATTGGCTAAAAACCAGCGACAAATTTTGGTATAGCTTTGAAACCCCTACAATAAAAAATTATTACATAGTTGATCCTGCAAAGGGATCAAAAAAATTGCTTTTCGATAATGTTAAGATGGCTCAAAAGTTAACCTTGTTAACTAAAGATCCTTACGACGAAAAGCATTTGCCAATCAGTAAAATTAAATTCAACAAGGATGAAACCGCATTTGAATTTGCCGTTAACAGTACTCAAGATGATGAAGATACTACTAAGGCTAAGAAAGATAAAAAAGAGAAGAAAGTATTCGGATTCGAATTTAACATAAACACCCAAGAGCTAAAGCTAATAGAGAATTACGAAAAGAAAAAAGATATTCCTAGATGGGCAAGTATTTCTCCGGATGGAGAGAAAATAATTTTTACCCGTAACTACAATTTATATTGGATGGATAAAGTAAGCTTTGAGAATGCAAAGAAGAAAGAGGAAGAAAACAGCAAAAAGAAAGATGACGATCCTACAAAAAAAATAGATAAAGATAGCACAATTGTCGAACATCAAATAACTACAGATGGTGTAGAGTTTTATTCCTACGGAGATGATGGAAGCGGTGAGAATAATGTTGATAAAGAAAAAAATCAAAATAAAAGAAAGAGCGCTTATGTAGTTTGGTCGCAAGATTCAAAGTTAATTGCAATAAACAGAACAGACTCGCGCAAGGTTAAAGATTTATGGGTAATTAATTCTATTTCCGAACCTCGCCCTACTTTAGAGTCCTATAAATACCACATGCCGGGTGAAGCTGAAGCTCCACAGGATGAAATTATTATTATTGATTTGGCGAATAATAAACAAACCAAAGTAAAGGCAGATAAGTTTAAGGACCAAAGTCTTTCCATATTAACAGCGCCAAGGCTCGAAAGCAGCCGCGACGATGATTACCGAGTTACAACATGGCTATCGAAAACAAGCGATAAACTTTATTTCGAAAGAATCAGCCGCGACCTTCACCGTATGGATGTGTGCGTTGCAAATGCTTCTACAGGAGAAGTAAAAGAAATTATTAACGAAGAGATGAATACATATGTTGAGACACGAAGAATTGGTTTGGTAAATAACGGTGAAGAATATATTCACTGGAGTGAACGTGACGGTTGGGCTCATTTTTATCTATACGGGAAAGATGGTGTGTTAAAAAATCAAATTACATCGGGCAATTATCATTGCGAAGATATTCTAAAGATTGATGAGAAGAACCGTGTGCTTTATTTTGTTGCAAACGGAATGGATGAAAAAGAAGATCCATATTACACTCATCTATACAGTATTAACTTCGATGGCAGCGGACTAAAACTGCTTAGCCCAGGCAATTTTAATCATACTCAAAGCATGTCGGATTCCTACAAATATTTTATTAATAATTATTCACGAGTAAACACTGTTCCTAAAGCGGAGTTGTACGATAACAAGGGTAAAAAAATTATAGATCTTGAAGAAGCAGATCTTTCAAGTTTGTTTGCCGCCGGCTACAAGTTCCCCGAAGTACTAAAACTAAAAGCCGCAGATGGAATTACGGATTTATACGCCGTAATGTATCTTCCATTTAATTTGGATTCTTCAAAAGCATATCCAGTATTAGAGTATGTTTATCCCGGACCGCAAACAGAAGCAGTTAATAAATCGTTCAGTGCAAGAATGGATAGAACAGATAGAATTGCTCAGATGGGATTTGTAGTTCTTACAGTTGGAAACCGTGGAGGACATCCTTCCAGATCCAAATGGTACCACAATTACGGATATGGAAATTTACGCGACTACGGTTTAGCAGATAAAAAATACGCTGCCGAACAATTAGCAGATAAATATAGATTTGTGGATATAAATAAAGTTGGAATCTTTGGTCATTCCGGCGGAGGATTCATGTCCACAGCCGCAATGCTTGTTTATCCAGATTTCTTTAAAGCTGCTGTCTCTTCTGCAGGAAATCACGAAAATAATATTTACAACCGCTGGTGGAGCGAAAAGCATGATGGTGTTAAAGAAGTAAAGGATAAAAAAGGGAACATCTCTTTTCAATATGATATTGATAAGAATTCCGAGTTGGCAAAAAATTTAAAAGGTAAGCTGCTGCTTGTAACCGGCGATATAGATAATAATGTTCATCCCGGCAATACAATAAGAATGGCAAATGCATTAATAAAAGCAAACAAGCGGTTCGATTTTATGCTAATGCCAGGGCAGCGTCATGGCTTTGGAGATATGAGTGAATATTTCTTTTGGATGTTAGGAGATTATTTTTCGAAACATTTAATTGGAGATTATTCTTCAAGCGTAGATGTAATCGAAATGAATAACGAAGTTGAGCAGACAGGTAGTAAAAGACCCAAATAGAAAATTTATTCTACTTATACAAAAGGGGAATCGATCTGATTCCCCTTTATTCATTACTTAATAGAAAATTATTTGGCAATCAATTCTAAGTTCAGTTTAATTTCCTTGCCGTCGCGTAAAAAAACTACATCTACTTTATCACCGGCTTTATAATCTTGGGTTGCGTACATAAAATCGTAAATGTTGCCAACTTTTTTAGGGCCAAATTTTACAATTATGTCTCCGGCTTTCATGCCCGCTTTTGCTGCCGGGCTTCCTTCGGTAGTTCCGCTTAATTTATATCCTTCACCATTATATCCAAATTCGGGAACTGTTCCAACAGTAACTCTTGCTCTACCGCCGCCTCTATTAGCAGGCTCGGCCACTTTTACATAATCTGGTCTATTTTCAATTGATTGAATCTCGTTTGCTATTTCGAAGATATATTTCAAAATACTTTCTTCACCCGCCAAGTTTATCTTTTCAACATCATCGCTTGGTTTATGATAATCTGAATGGCTGCCGGTAAAAAAGAATAGGACCGGAATATTTTTATTCGAGAATGCCTGATGATCGCTTCCTCCGCTGCCTGCATCGCTCATCGAAAGTTTAAAACCGTAACTGTTTTTTCTGTTCAGCAATTCCTTCCATAAAGAAGAGGTGCCTGCTCCAATAATAGTTAGGTTCTTTTCTTCATTAAGTCTTCCTACCATATCCATGTTTAGCATTGCCGCAACATTTTTAATATCTCCCGGAAAATTATTTGTAAAATAAGTAGAACCTAATATTCCCAATTCCTCTCCGGTAAAAGCAATAAATACAATACTTCTTTTCAATTCGTTTTTTATTGATGCGAACTTTTCGGCTAATTCAAGAAGTCCCGTAGTTCCGCTAGCGTTATCATCTGCGCCATTATGAATTACTTTTTCTGAACCCTTATACATAGAGGAAGATTTCAACTGGTCAATTCCCAAATGATCGAAATGCCCTCCAATAACAATATATTCATTTTTTAATTGTGGGTTGGAGCCTTCTAAAATTGCCCCAACGTTACTTCCCACTTTTTGAATCTCTTTAACTTCGCTGCTTAACACTGCATTGCAATTTTTATAAGCAAATGAGTTTGGCTTTCTCAATAGGTCAATTTGTTTTTGAACATCTCCAAAAACTAAACCTTCTGCTTTGAACATTTGATCCATAAATTCTCTTTTTACTTGAATGACCGGAAAATCTTTCATCGCCGGCGCGCCATCATATCTTAGATCTACCAGTAAATCTTCATTCTTTGGAAAATAACCGTTTACAATTATCAATGCGGCAGCGCCTTTATCTTTTGCACTGCTTGCTTTGCTTCTTAATGTGGAAATCATTTCGAATTGGGAGCGTGTACTGTCATGCTCGGGATGGCTTTTCATTATAACAACAATTTTTCCTTTAACATCTATATTGGTATAATCGTCGTAATTTAATTTTTCCGAAGAAATTCCATAACCGGCAAAAACCAATTCACCACCAGCTTTTCCTTTTCCCGAAAATGCTAAAGTGGTAAAATCTTGTCCGGCAATTGTTTGAATATCTTTACCATTAATTTTTAACGCAAGGGAATTATTCTTTGTCATTTCCACCCTTTCAATAAAGGGCACATCCTGAAACCAGCTGCCATTAAAAAATGGTTTTAAACCGGCAAGTTCGAACTGGTTTTTAATATACTCGGCGGCTAATCGTTCACCTTCCGATCCGGTAAATCTTCCTTTAAGTGCATCAGAAGCCAGATAATTCAAATGGGCTTTTATTTCTTCACTGGTTATTTCGGAATTATTATTTTTATCTTGTGCAAGAATTGAAATTGCAGAGAGAATTAGAACAATTAACAGTTTTCTCATGATCTCCTCATGGTAAGTTTATAATCTATTTATACAATTTGGCTTGTAAAAGTAAAAAAAAAATTGTTAGAATTAATGAACTTAAGAGAGGTGTTTCTCTTTAAGGTGCGTCTTAAGAATCTTTTTGAAAAATTGAACTATTGTAACGAGCTTTACTGTTAATTTTATAAGTATTATATATAGAATCAAAAAGAGAGAATATAATCTTTTACAAAAAAATAGGAGTTAAAATGTCCAAATCGTTCGAAGTTATTGAAAGGGTAGGAATTTCTACCGAAAGTATTGCCGCAGCTGTTAAAGAAGTTGTTCTTGAAGCAAACAACGAATTTAAGGTAGCATGGTTCGAAGTTGAAGAGCAGAGAGGAAGAGTAACCTCGGAAGGCCTGGTTGAGTTTCAGGTAAAAGTTAAGATTGGTAAAAAATTATAAAACAATTATTGGAGAAAAAAATGGCAGTTAAAGTTGGAGATGTGGCACCAAATTTTACACTAAAGAGCAGCAATATCGAAAATGTTTCTCTATCGGATTTTAATGGCAAAAAGAATGTTGTGCTATTATTCTTTCCATTGGTAAATACGGGTACTTGCGAAAAAGAACTTTGTACAATGCGCGATGGAATGAAAGATTACGAAGATCTAGATGCTCAGGTTCTTGCTGTTAGTGTTGATAGTCCTTTTGCTCAAAAGCTTTGGAATGAAAGACAAAAATTTAATTTTCCTCTTCTAAGCGATTTTAACAAAGAGGTATGCCAAGCATATGGAGCTTATTACGATGTTTTTGTCCCAGGCAAATTCGATTATAAAGGTGTGGCAAAACGCTCGGCATTTGTAATTGATAAAGCCGGTGTTGTTAAATATGCCGAAGTTTTAGAAAGTGCCGGTGATGAACCAAATTATAGCGCAATTCAAGAAGCTTTAAAAAGCTTATAATATTATTTCAGCAGTTTTAAAGGGGACTTTATTTTAAGTCCCCTTTTCTTTTTTAAACTAGGAACTATATTTTGCATAGGGAATGTTTGATATTATAAACAAAGAGGTTATTATGTTGATGGTTGGTAAAAAAGCTCCCGCATTTAAACTTATGGATGCAAACAATGTTAAAGTGTCTCTTGCAGATTTCAAAGGAAAAAAGGTTGTGCTTTATTTTTATCCTAAGGATATGACAAGCGGCTGCACACAAGAGGCCTGCGATTTTCGTGATGGTATGCCCGATTTCAAAAAAATAAAAACTGTAGTAATAGGCATTAGTCCAGATTCTGTTGAAAGCCATAAAAAGTTTATAGATAAATATGAACTTCCCTTTATTTTATTAAGTGACGATAAAAAAGAAGTTGTAGAAAAGTATGGTGTTTGGAAAGAGAAAAGCATGTATGGCAAAAAATATATGGGAGTCGAAAGAACAACATTTGTTATTGATGAAGAGGGAATAATCAAGAATATATTTCCAAAAGTTAAAGTTGCCGGTCATATAGAAGAAGTTCTAAAAGCGCTTAAGGATAAATAAATGATTTTTGTGACCAGAAGAGAAGTGTTTAGCGCTTCTCACCGCTTGTTCAATCCCAATTTATCCCCGGAAGAGAACAATAGCCTTTTTGGCAAATGCAACAATCTAAATGGGCATGGCCATAATTACACGTTAGAGGTTGTTGTAGCCGGAGAAATAAATCCTAAAACCGGTTACGTAATAGATCTAAAACTTCTTAAGACAATCATTCACACAAATGTTATAGAATTGGTTGACCATAAAAATTTGAACTTGGATGTGGAATTCTTAAAAGGTAAAATTCCTACTGCCGAAAATATTGCTGTTGGAATTTGGAATGAGCTTGTTAATAAAATTCCCTCGGGTAAACTCTATTCCATAAAATTATTCGAGACTGAAAACAACTATGTTGAATATAAAGGAGAAGGTGAAAATTGAATCATGATATAATACAAGCCAATGTGAAGACATTACTTAAAGAAATTGGGGAAGATCCCGAAAGGGAGGGATTGCTTAGCACTCCTGCCAGAGTTTCAAAAGCTTGGGAGTTTTTAACTCAAGGTTATACCCAGGATATTAACCAGGTGTTAAACGGGGCAATATTCGAAGAGCGTTATGATGAAATGGTTATTGTTAAGGATATAGATTTTTACAGTATGTGCGAACATCATTTGCTGCCATTCTTTGGAAAGGTTCATATTGCATATATACCGAATGGTAAAATATTCGGACTTAGCAAATTTCCAAGAATTGTAGATGTTTATTCCCGCCGCCTTCAGGTTCAGGAAAGGATGACACAGGAAATTGCAGATACAATAGACTGCTACTTAACTCCAAGAGGTGTTTCGGTTGTAGTTGAAGGGTATCATATGTGTATGATGATGCGGGGAGTGCAAAAGCAAAACTCAATTACAACAACAAGTGCAATGCATGGATGCTTTAAAGAAGATGCGCGTACCCGGTCGGAATTCCTAAATCTTATTGCTCAAAAGAGAATTTAATGGAAAAGAAAAAAGAAGCGGTTTGGATTACCGGAGCCAGCAGTGGAATTGGCAAAGCTCTTTGTCACTTATTTGTTGCAAATGGTTATAACGTTATAGCTACCGCTAGAAGAATTGAATTGCTAAATAGAATTAAAGATTCATTTGGCCAAAGTGGTAAATATTTTTTCCCCTATCAAATTGATGTTTCTGTTAAAGGAGATATTGAAAAATTCTACAACGATGTAAAAGAAAGTTTTGATGTAGAAGGCCTTATTAATAATGCAGGGGTAACATCTTTTAAGAAAGCAGCTGATGATTCAATTGAAGAGATTGAAAATATTATTAACACAAATTTACTCGGTTCAATTTACTGCATTAAAACAGTTTTAGCAGATATGAGCCAAAGAAATTCCGGAACTATAGTAAATATTCTTTCGGTAGTTACAAAAAAATTATTCCCTTTAAGCAGCAGTTACTCTGCTTCAAAAGCCGGATTGATGGCATATACAAATGTTATAAGGGAAGAATTGAGAAGTAAGAATATTCGTGTAATTAATGTATCTCCAGGTGCAACGGCAACAGATATTTGGCCTTCTAATGCTTTACAAAAATACTCAGATAGAATGATGAAAGCAGAAGACTTGGCTGGAATTATTTTTAATGCTTACATCAATAAAAGCATTGCTGTTCAAGAAGAAATTGTAGTAAGGCCTATTCTGGGAGATTTATAAAAAAAGCTGTTCCAAAGGTAGTTTATCAAAGGTAAATTCAACTAAATTATAGTCATCAACGCACAATAAAAACTACATTTGAAACAGCATGCAATTAATTTCTATTTCATACGATTGTTGTTTCTCATTCCTCTTTCCATCATCATCTTTCTAGCACCTTCTTTAACTCTTTCCTTAATCATCTTCATACCGGCACCCATTCTTCCTAAATGTTTTGCCCAAATTTCTTTTTGATCCTTATCGAGCATTTTGTTTATTTCAATCCACTTCTTAACCCCTAATTCTTTCATCTCGGCCTGAATTTTACTGTTATCGCCGGTAAGTTGAAGAAGTTTGCTATCGATAATATTTTCATCTTGAATCATCTTTTTTAATTCAATTTGGTTCTTCTCTATTTTTGCTTTTAAATCAACCATAGCTTTTTGATGCTGATAGTTAAGTTCATCAAACTTCTTTTCCTGCTCTTCGGTAAGTTTTAGAATTTTTACAATTCCTTTACCACGCATTTGCATTCTTTGGTTGTGCTGCGCGTAGGCAACATTGGCTAATAATGCCAAGCCTGCAATTACTACAATTATCTTTTTCATACATGCTCCTTTGAGTATTGTTAGTTTTTCTGTTTCGCTCATTTGACATTAGAATAATGCGCAGGGTTTAATAGTCTTCGAAAATTCATAATAAGTTTTTGTATTATATTTCGAGCCCAAATGTTGTGATGTGGCCATTAAATAGATAGGGAAAATTTTTAAACCTTTTATCCATATTAGATGTCCATACAAAGCAAGTACAGAGGAATATGGTAAACGACGCTGATTTTGAATTAATAAATGACTTTCTTGCTGGCGATGAGCAATCGTTTAACTATATTGTAAGAAAGTATCAAAAGAGAATATACTGGTATGCGCGTCAAATGCTGGGAAATCATTTAGATGCAGATGAGGTTACTCAAGAAGTACTTATTGTTATTTATAACAAGCTAAAGACTTTTAATTATCAAAGCAGTTTGTTTACATGGATATATAAAATAGTAACAACAAGAAGTCTTAACCATATTAGAAAAAGAAAGATTAAGAATTTTTTTTCTCTTAATGATGATGAAAATCCGGTAGATCTTAAAAGCAATGAAGATATTGTTAGTGATGTAATAAATAAAGAAAAAATTGAAAGAGTACAAAAAGTATTGCAAAAAATACCGGTTAAACAGCGAGAGGTATTTATAATGAGAAATTTTGATGAATTATCGTACGAAGAAATTTCGAAAATTACAGGCAAGAGTGTTGGCGGTTTAAAAGCAAATTATTTTCATGCGTTAAAAAAAGTATTGGAGCTTACAGATGGAAAACAATAAAGAAAGATTTTTACGGTATCTGGCCCAAAATATGTCCGATAACGAAAAAATTCTTTTTGAATTCGAGCTTAATAAATCCGAGGAGATGCGTTTAGAATTGGCTGCTCTTAAGCAGAAATTAGCATCCTTTAAAATTGATGAAGATTCATTTGATGAAAGATATTTCTCAAGTCTTATTCCAAAAGTAAAAGAGAAATTAAGCATCAATACAAGCTATTCTAAGATTAGAAGAGGATTAGTTTTTGCCACTCCATCGTTAGCAGCCATATTTATTATAGTATTCTTTCTAAGCAATAGTAACGGTTCTTTAGAAAAGTACAGCAAAGAGATTGCAGATGCGGTAATTGAAAATATTAGTGATAAAGATGTATCGAACGGGTACCTATCTATGATTGAATTTGAAAATGGGACCTCTAAAAACAACCAATCTGTAAGTGATCTTAACAGTATTACTATAGACGAGAATTCAAAAGAGCGTCTTCTATCCAGATACGATTCACCTATTTACGAAGACTTGAAATCAATTTCGGAATTATCCGATTCCGAGATCGAAAGTATTTATTCTAAAATTAGTTTTAAAAAGTAAATTGAAGGACATCAGATGAAAACTAAATTATTATTCTTGCCCCTTTTATTTTTATTTTTTTCCATGGATGCTTCAGCACAGGTTCAAAATAGAAAAGGGGATGGTTCCAAAGCTTTGGAAAGGATAGAGCAAATGGAACATGCAAGGTTGATTGAAATTCTTGATATGAATGAGGAGACCGCAATAAAGTTTTTTGCCAGAAGAAAAGAATATAGAGCGAAGATGGGAGAATTATTTGAAACGCGCTACGAATTAATGAAGGGAGTAGATGCCCTATTAAAAGATGGCGGGTCATCCGACGAAAATAAATTCAAAGAGAAGTTAAATGATCTTTTAGACACAGATTCAAAGATTTTTAACGAAAAGAAAGCTTTCTATAAATCAATTTCTGGGTTACTGTCCCCTAAACAAATATTAAAGATGGCTCTTTTTGACGAAAAAACAAGAAGAGAGATACGCGAAACACTTATGCATAAGATGAAACAAAAAGAACGTTAAGATGAGATTTGCATTTTTTCTCTTCTAGGTATATTTTTGGTGCAGTTCTTTGCGGAAGTGGTGAAATTGGCATACACGCTACTTTGAGGGGGTAGTGCCCGTTAGGGCGTAGGGGTTCAAGTCCCCTCTTCCGCACTCTTTTCTTTTAATTCTCTTTCAATCTTTTTAATAATCATTTTTTCTAAACCATTCTTAATAAATGATTAATTTTACATTCAAAAATTTGGAAGGAAAATTCAATCTTTTATGCTTCATGTCGCTCCCATTATATTAACAGCCAATAATTCTATATGTTGATTGACTTTTTACTTGGAATTCTATTTGCCTTAATAATAGCAATACTTTCCTATAAGGCTAAATTCTTAACATATGGTGGATCTGTTGCCACATTTATTTTGGCAGGGCTTTTATTCTCGTTCGGAGGTATAAAATGGTCTGTTCCCATTCTAACTTTTTTTATTCTTTCGAGTATTCTTTCAAAATTAAGAAAGAAAAAGAATGAGGAGGTTGAATTATACTTCGAAAAGAGTGGTGTGCGAGATCAATATCAAGTTCTTGCAAATGGGGGTATTGGTGGCGTTTTAGTAATTCTAAATGCTTTTTATCCCAACAGCTTTTTCTATTTGCTATACATAGCTTCGTTGGCGGCAGTATGTGCAGACACATGGGCAACCGAAATAGGAACATGGAAGAAAACAAAGACGTATAATGTGTTGAATTTTAAGCCAATAGAGCAGGGAGTATCCGGAGGCATTTCAATTGTTGGATCAATAGGCGCCTTTATGGGAACAATAGTAATTGCTCTTTCTGGTTTAGTATGGAACGAATTGCATTTATTTCAATACTTTTTATTAATAATATTATCGGGACTTTTAGGGAGCTTTTTTGATAGTTATCTTGGAGCAACAATTCAACTTCAGAATAAATGTTATGTTTGTAAGAAAATTACAGAAAGGAATATCCATTGCGGCAAAGAATCTTCTTTTTACAGAGGGTATAAATGGTTGAACAACGATTTGGTAAATTTTTTTGGCGGTTTAGGGGGAGTGTTGCTAATAATAATTCTAAAAAATGTTTTTTTTGGATGAATATGAAAAAAATTATTCTTGTATTACTCCTATTTGTTACGCAGCTGTTTTCGCAATCCAGTTCAATTGATTATACCGATGCCCAAAATGCATATCTAAATGGTCAATTTGCCACCGCCTTTAAGCTGTTTAGTAAACTTAGCTCCCAGTCCAATCCGGATGAGCAAATTAATGCATCTGCAAAGTATTTTGCCGCAGATTGCCTGCTAAATTTGGAACAGACAGACGGAGCTGTGATATATTTAGAAAAAATAATTAGTCAAAACTTGTTCTCGAACTTTAGACCATTGGCATTTTATAAACTGGGTACAATTTATTTTTATAAAAAAGAATATAGAAAAGCCCGTGACCGGTTTGAATCTTTAATTGCAGAATATCCTAAATCTGAAAATGTTGGAAGTTCCTATTATTGGATTGGCGAGGCTTATCTTGCCGAGAATAAATTTTTAGAGGCTGAAGAGAAATTCCATTTGGCAATTAGTAATAAAGCCAGCAACAAATTTATTACTAACAGCATCTATTCTTTGGCTCAGCTTTACGAAAAAACTGATGACTATAAAAAAGCAATTGAAAGTTACGATGAATTATTAACCTACTATAACGATAGCCCTCTTGCACCAAAATCGCAATTGAGAATTGGTGTTTGCTACTTCTTAAACAACAATTTCGACAATTCCATTCTTGAGCTTACAGATCCTTTGCTAAATAAACTAAGTAAAGAGGAGTTGGCCGAATCGAAATACTTTTTATCGAATGCATACATTCGTTTAAAGGAGTATAAAGAAGCCAATAATATTCTAGATGAATTGATGAAGGATTCTTTGGATACTAATTTTTCCAATAGGATATATTATAGTTCTGCATGGGTTAATTTTCAGCAGGAAAAATATGATGCCGCTTACAATAAATTTAGCATGTTAGCAAATTCTGCCCAAGATTCAATAAAAATACTTGCATTGTATTGGAGCGGAGAAAGTAAAAGGTACCTTGGTGATGCTAAAAGTGCAGACGCAATTTTTAAAGAGTTCATCTCGAAATATCCTCAACATAAATTATCCTCAAAGGCAGAGTTGGGAAGAGGAAGTGCTTTTCTTACTACTCAAAATTCCGAAAATGCCGAATCATCTCTTCTTAATGCTTCTTTATCGCAAGATGTAACGGTCAAAAGCAAAGCCTATACTTTGCTTGGCGAGTTGAGGTTAAACTCAAAAAAATATGCCGAAGCAAAAAAGTATTTTAGCGAATCTCTTAGATTAACCGCAGATCAAAAAGAACTTTATAAGCGCGCAATGCTGGGAATGGGAGCTGCTCACTTTTACTTAAATGAATATGAAGAGGCCGAAAAAAAATTACTAAACCTAAGTATTATGTCTAAAGATTTTGAGCCGGATAAAGTTAACTTTTACTTAGCAGAAGCATGCTTTTATCAAAACAAATATTCGGCATCTATTAAGCATTATAACTTGGTAAAAACAGACAATGCAGATATTCTACGCCAGACAATTTTGGGCAAGGCTTATTCCTACTTTAATTCCAAGGATTTTGCAAATGCCATATTTTACTTTAACGACTTTTTAACACGCTACAAAAGTGCAAAAGACGTTAACGAAATAAAATTGCGATTAGCCGATTGTTACTTTGGTCAAAAGAATTTTTCGAAAGCAGCTGCCATTTACAAAGAATTATTCGACCATTCAAGTTTAGAAATGGATAACGATTTGGCTTTTTATCAATATGGGCAGTCACTCTTCAAGGCAGGTAAGTCCAAAGATGCAAAGGATGCTTTTTCGAATTTGCAAACTAAGTTTCCCAAATCTCAATATGTGGATGAAGCTCAATATGTTATTGGCTGGATAGATTTTCAGCAAAGTAATTTTAGCTCGGCTATCAATAATTACAAAGATCTTGTTAACCGGTTTCCAAAGTCTAATTTGGCGCCAATAGCAATGTACTCAATTGGGGATTGCTACTTTAACAAAGGGGATTACGATTCTTCGATTGTGTATTATTCAAGGGTGCTGCAAGATTACCCAAGCACACAGTATATATTCGATGCTGTTAACGGAATTCAATACGCATATGTTGCAAAAGAACAGCCTCAAAATGCAATTTCTTTTATAGATAATTTTATCCTCTCAAATCCAAATTCAAAATTTGCAGATCAAATTTTCTTTAAGAAGGGTGATATCTTTTATAGCATTGAAGATTACAATCAGGCGGCAACTTCTTATTCCGATTTTGTTTCGAAGTATCCTAAAAGCGCTCTAATTTCAAATGCTTATTTCTGGATTGGAAAGTGCTTTGCAAACCTTAAAAGAGATGAAGAGGCTATAAGTAATTTTATAATTGCACAACAAAAATCTCCTAAATCCGATATTGGTATTTCATCAACAATTGAAATGGTATCTTTATATAATTCTAAACAACAGTTCGACAATGCTTTGCTGGCATTGAATAACGCGATTGAAGTAAATCCTACTTCTAACCGGGTTCCCGAATTGCTGTTCTTGAAAGGTAAGAATGAAATAGGATTGAAAAAGATTGATGATGCGGTTTCTACTTTCGATCAGATTATACAATATTACGAAGGGACAATATTTGCATCAAAAGCTAAATTGGAAATTGGTAAAGTTGAGATGAGCCGAAAAAATTACGACAAAGCATTACAGTACTTAAGCCAGGTGGCCGAAAAATATCTTGATGATATTGGCGCCGAAGCGCAATATAATATTGGGCTTTTGAGTTTTGCTCAAGCTAAATATCCCGATGCTATTACTTCATTTGTAAGGGTGCGGTCGGTATATTCGGCTTACGATGAATGGTACACAAAAGCTCTGATAAAGCTGGGAGATTGTTTTGTAAAGCTAAAAGATAAAAAGCAAGCTAGGGAAATGTATAAGGCCGTTCTTCAAAGGCATCAAAATGATGAATACAGCGAAGAAGTAACTAAGAAGATGAGAGGCTTATGAAAAATATTATAATTGTTTCATTGTTCTTAATTGCTCCAATTTTGTTTGCTCAGGTAGAACAGCAGGCAATTGAATTGCCTGATTTTGTTATTACCGGAAAGCAAAGTGTTGTTATTCCAACTGCAAAAAAAGCTAAACCAGATCTTATTTCGGTTGTATCAAAAGATTTTTATATGCCTCAGTATGCTTCCGAGGCTCTGCCATTATTAATATCGTCAACTCCAGTACAAATTATTCCATCAATAAAAACAGATAAGCAAATTCTGCTTAACAATATTTCAATTTCTGTTGGAAAATATACTATGCCTAATGGGGAGTTTAACCTTCACAAGAGTTACGAAAATTATTTATTCAGCGGAAAGTTATGGGGAAAAAATATTACCGAATATATACCATATGCAGGCTATAATAATTCGGGATTTGCTATGAGCCACGATTTATATGTAAGTACAAAGTCATCTATTTTGCCCGGTTCGAAATTTTCGCTGGATGCTTCTTACTGGCGGGATTCGTATAATTTTTATGGCTCGAATGAACCTTGGTTGAAAAGAGAAACAAATAATGTCCTTGGCAAAATTAATTTTGAAAATAATTATTACCGATGGATGAATTTTGGATTAAATATAGACGCGCAGCTGTTTGCTATGAATTCAAATTCTTATAAGGAATTCAATTTAACCGCTGGTGGCAACTTCGATTTTAAATGGAATAAAATAATGTTTGGAACTGCGGCAGCCATTCAAAAGCAATATTTTTATAACGCAATAGACGCTGATGGAAGCAACAGTTTAATCAATGCCAAAGGATTTATAGAATATAGTCCCGCTTCCAGTTACTTGCTAAAAGCTGGTGTTAATTATTACTCATGGTCTGGCAGTAACAAAATATCTCCGTTTGGAATTTTCGAAATGAAGATTGATGAGGGATTGTCTGCATCTATAGAATATAATCCTATTGTAAAGTTAAGCTCCGTTAAAAATTTTATTTCGAAGAATTTATATTACAGCTTGAATACACAAGAGTGTGTTATCTCTGAATTCAATAATAGAATTGTGGGCAATCTTAGATACGAATTTGAAAAAACATTCCTTGTAAATATTTATACCGGATATAGCAAAAACGATAACTATTACTACTTCGATGACACCGTTGCAAAAGGTAAATACCAAGTATTAACCGCAAACGGTATTACCGAGTTTTTTGTTAAATTAGATGGTACTTTATATCCGGGCTTATTCGGATATTTAGAAGGTCAATTAGCTATAAGCAGCATTAAAGATATGAATGATAGAACAATTCCATACGAACCTGCATTATTTTTAAGCTTTGCATATGGTAATTATTTTAGTAGCGGTTTCAATTTCAAATTAGTTCTTGATTCCAAATTTGGAGCCTATTCCGATGCTGCTAATTCCAAAAAACTCGATGACTATGTTAACTTATCTGCAAAAGTTGGTTATAATTTGTTCGGTGGAATAAATCTTTTTGTAGAAGCTCAAAACTTGCTGAACAAGCAAAATTTTATTTGGGCAAATTATCAAGAAAAACAATTCGATTATTTGATTGGTATTAACTATAGTTGGTAAGGAAATAATTACTTAATAAATGAATTTAGCCGAACTACATAAAAAAGTTGCCGAGACACTTGGTGTTTCAATTTCGCAAAAGGAATTGGCATTTGAATTACTTACAGAAGCAATTGCCGATGTCTTAACCGAAGGCATTACTTTAAAGGTTCCAATCCTTGGCTATTTTCAACTTAAGCAGCCGGCAAAAGGTAAAAGTTATAAGCAGCTTTTATATTCATCTCTTCCCGGAGACTTTGCAACAAAATCTAAAACTTTGTTCTTAACAATTGACCTCGTGCAAAAGGCAAAGACCTTCTCCGAGTCAGATTCCAGCATATTCAGCATTGGAGTTGGCAAGCCACTTATACCTCTATTTGATGAAGAGAACCAGCACAATACCGAAACATCCTTTGCAATGCTTAAAAAATCAATTGAAGAGAGGGTTAAGGAATTAATTGCAGAGTCCGATCAAATTCCAAATTTTAATTTGATGGACTGGGTGCTTGAAGAAGAAGAAGCCTTTGACGAAGAAACTCTCTATTTGCCAAAATCGAGTAATTCTAATGATGAATTTACTTCTACGAATGATTTTTTGGAAAACGATAATCATACCGCCATAGATAGTTATAGCATATTAAATGAATTGTTGAATGATAATATCCAGATTGAAAAACCGGAGGATATAATCACCGATGATAATTCCAATACTACCTGGGATGACAACGATATTCTAAAAGATATTAATAATGAAGAGTATCTGGAAATAAATACAACTTCATTTTTAGATTTATCTGTCTCCGATTTAATGGATGATTCAGATGATACCGATTCCAATGTAACAAAAATTGTTCTTGAAAATTACGATGAGCCTGAGATTACCGGAACTGATGATACTGAGCTAGAAATTACAGAGCCGGAGATTACTGAAACGTATTATTCTGAACCAGAAATTACAGAACCGGAAATTGCCGAGCAGGAGATAATTGAACCAGTTGATTATTTTACAATTGATACTTTGCTAAACGACTCGGTTGATAATTCTATTGAAGAGGTTAAAGATTCCAAAGCTGCTTCTGAATCAATAGATGAAGCTTTGGATAAAATTGCCAAATCATTTTTCTATCCCGAAGGAACAGCCGAAGTTAAAAATGAAGATGCCCCCAATAACAAAATTTTTGATACCGAAAAAAGATATGAGTTACAAGATGATGTAATTGAGGAAATGAAAGAAGTTAAGAGTGAAAGCGACACTTCATTTGATGAAGAAATTATTAAGAATATTTCTGAATATACTTCAACGCCAGCCTTTGTTGAGGTGGAAGACGAATTAAAACTAAAAGAAATTGTTGATGATGAGCTGAAAGAAGTTGAAGGGGAACAAACAAGCGAAGCAAATTCCAGAATTTTGAATGATCTTTTACAAGCCAAGAAACTTGAGATTACAAAAGAAGAAGATCTTGAGCCTGCAGATGAAGGTGAAATATTAAGCAATACTAAAATTGAGTGGAACTGGGGAGATGAGTTAAAAGAAGAATTTGGTATTGGAAGTGAGCCTGATGAAGTAGAAGAGACTTTTCCTTTAATGGTAGATCTTTATAAAGAAGAAAAAATAGAAGAAAAGAAAAAAGTAGAAAAGATAGAAGAAAGGAAAAAAGAAGAAAATAAAGATCCCGATACTAAAGATGATTTAAAGGCAAGAACAAAAGAGCTTGAGCAAAATATTTACGAGGAGCTTAGAAAAACCAAGCAGGATCTATTCGATAGACTTGAAAGAACACTCGAAAGAGAAGTCTCTCTATTGAAAGAAGAGATAATACATTCTTATGTTATTGAGCAGAACCAAAATAGATTAACGTCGGAAAAGAAAAAGTCGTTTGAAGAAGCCTCATTTTTACCTGCGGCTGTTCAAGATGATTTTACGCCTGCAGAAAATATTGAGTTTAAGGATGAAAAAGTATTCCTCGATTTCAAAACTCCGCCACCTAAATATGAATTTGTTGAAGAGAAAAGCCAAACTAAATTAGAAAAACCAAAAAGAATTACTATCCTTCTTTCTCCTGAAGAAAAAGCAGTTGAGGAAAATCCGGATACCAGTTATCAGCCCGAAATTCAAACTATACTGCCTGAGGTTAAGAAGAAGAATTATGGTAAAATTGTAGCCTTTGTATTATTCAGTTTAATAGTTGTTGCGGGAATTAGTTCTTATTATCTATTCTTCTTAAAAGCAGATGCTTCTAAAAAAAATGTAGAAGCCCAAGTTCAGAATCAGAATAATCCTATTAATACAACTACTTATTCTGCACAAGAGAATATAAAGACAGATTTACCTGTCGATTCGTTGTTACGTTATGAAGAGGAGTTTAGCGATTTTCCTACAACTGCAACTGCACCTGTGCCTATTAAACCGTATAAAGAAGAAGCCTCGGCAGATTTGGATAATAGCACACAGATAAATAATTCATCAATCAAAAAAAATATACCCCAAATAACTCTTCAAAAAACAGAAAGTAACATTAAAGAAAGCAGTGATGCTAAAAGCCTTGCGGGAAATGTTAATTCAAATTCTTCCGTAAAAGAAACGAGCCTAAGTAATCTTATATTCTTTGATGGAAAAACCTATTCATTCCAAATTTCTTCTTGGAATAATTATGCTCTTGCCGATAAAGAGGTAAAAAGATTACGCGATTTGGGCTTTAACGCATTTATTGTTGAAGCATTTGTTCCGCAGAAAAAAGGAACTTGGTATAGAATACGAATTGGGTATTTTAGCACGGAAGAGGAAGCTAGGAATTTTAGAACAAAAAATAATTTTTAAATATTATCAGGATAGACATGAATCTTATTGAAATGTTTTTAAAGGGTGGCTTTGTAATGTGGTTTATACTTGCCTGCTCTATTGTTGCAATTGCTATAATTATAGAAAAAATTATTGTTATTAAACGAGCAAGAATTAATGTACTGGCTTTTTCCATTAAGATAAGGGGAATTCTTAAAAAGAAGGATATTGCCGGCGCAATTAACTATTGCATGGAAGAAAAGGCTCCTATTTCTAATATTATTAGAAGAGGATTAAAAAAATATAAGTTCGGAAGAAAAAGAGTAGTTGAAGCAATTGAAAGCGCTGGAAAGATTGAAATAAGCAAATTGGAAAAAGGTCTTTCAACTTTAGCTACTGTTGCCGGCGCAGCACCTATGTTAGGCTTTTTAGGAACTGTAACTGGAATGATAAGCGCTTTTATGAGGATTCAAGAATTGCAGGGAAGCGCAAGCCCCTCCGATCTTGCCGGTGGAATTTGGGAGGCTTTAATTACAACTGCATTCGGACTCTTTGTTGGTATTCCAGCATTGGCTGTTTACAATTATTTAGTAAGCTTAATTCAAAAAGCTATTTTAGAAATGGAGAGAATGGCTACAGATATTATGGATGTGCTTGATGAAACAACAAGCGATTTTGCAGACGATTCCGAAGAAGAGGAGCTGTAGTAGATGAAATTTGAAAGTGGACATAAGCCCATAAGTGCATTTAATTTTTCTTCTTTAACAGATATTGTAATGCTACTGCTAATATTCTTTTTGCTTACCTCTCAGTTTGTATTACAAACGGGAGTTAAAGTTAAACTGCCTGGCGCAAAAAATAACGATCCAACAGAAACAGCTAATTACTCTGTTACAATTACAGAATCTGGAAAAATGTATGTTGGAAACGAAGAGGCTACTTATATAACATTAGCCGGCAAACTTTCTAAATTAAAGAGTGAAGGGAAATTAGAAAATTTAATTATCCGCGCAGATAAGGCGGTAAAAATTGATATGGTTATTAAAGTAATTGATGATGCTAAAGGAATTGGTATTGATAAATTTACCATACAAACAGATAAGATTTCGTTTTAATGTTTACAAATGAACGTAACATATCGTATTTGGTTTCGATTTCAATTCACATCCTTCTTGCTCTTATATTCTTTTTTGTTAAACTGCAAGAGTATAGTGCAAAAGATGATTACTTGTTAATTGGTTTTGGTTCAGGTTCCAACAGCGGTTCAGGATCTCCTTCCGAAACAAATTTGACTGAAGAGAATAATATTAAAACTCCGGCCGAAGAAAAAAAAGAGGAAAAGAAAGTTGAACTTCCAAAAGCAAAGCAGGAAGATATTAATAACACTATTACAAAGACGGATAAGAAAAAGCAGGTCGAAGAATCATCTAATAGTAAAGTTAAACCTCTTGTAGAAAGTAATTCTAAAACCAAAGGGGAGGGCACCAGCCAGGGAGAAGGAGGATTTGGTTTTGAATTGGATTTTGGTGGAAAGGGTATGCGAAGAATTTACAGCTATTCATTGCCCGAGTATCCCGACGGAGTTTCCAAAGAAATTGATGTTAAACTTCGGTTTGCTATTCAGCCCGATGGAACTGTTGCCAAAATATTCCCAATGATTAAAGCCGATGCAAGGCTTGAAGCAGCCGCAATAAACTCATTACGACAATGGAGATTTGAACCACTTCCAAGGAGTGCTAATCAGTCCGAACAAGTTGTTGTAATTACTTTTCCGTATCGTCTTCAGTAGTTTCTTTTTCTCGGTAGTAAAACTTAAAAAAGAAATACTCTGCAATTGTTAGCATAGTCAACGAAATTGTATCTGCATTAAATTGTAATCCAAATCCCTTAGCGTCAAAAAATATTTTTACTATGGATGTAGTAATAGACCATCCAACGGCAAATAAAATTACAATTAGCGCAAGGTTAATAAATGCTGAAGATAAAGATTCGTCCTGCCATTTTTTTGTAAATATAGTTGTAACAAAAACCAGGTGTGCGGCAAATATTAATGCAGCTATCATAATTAGTTATAGTTGTTAGTGTTGTTTAATCTTTTGTTAATTATTTGAGTACCTATCAATGCGCCTATAATTCCAAATACTACATTCATTACAAAATTATTTAGTAAAACCGAAAATGTGTACAAAAGAGAAAAACCGTTTGTCATAAGTTCGTTACGAACACCTTGAAAAAGGGAAAGTACTTCCTTTTTAATTTCGGGAGAGACCGGAAAATTTTCAATCATTCTCTGCATTTCGGGGAAAGCTGTAATTACATCGTTTTGTCTTGTAATAAAAGTAATTGTTAGTTCAAAAAAACTTCCGAATAAGGCGGCAAAAACTCCAGTTAGTAATCCAAATAGAAATGCTTTTTTAATTGGAACTGCTGTGTTAGATTTTGTAGCCTTTTGGTCCAACAGCAAAGCAAGAAAAGCAGCAGCCGGAATTATTAAACAGCACGAAAAACTTTTAATAAACGGCACAATTTGAAGTACGCCGGCTCCAAATCCACAAATGATTGTAGCAATATATTTTTTCAATTTTCCCTTTGTATTAATTTTTTGAACCCATCGTAAAAATATAAAAAAGCCATGGAACCTAAAAGGAGTCCCGTAATAAAGGCAATTATTTTTGAGTAGCTATAAATACCAATTGAATAAAGAATAACATCTAAAAGCATTGGAAAAGCAAACATTATAAATACTTTTAGAGGCGGGGCTTTTATATTATTAAAAAACAGCAAAATTATACTTGAAAGAAGAGTCCCCAAATAAATACCGGCACATCTGGAGCAAACTAAAGTCTCTCTAATTCCATCGCTAATTATTTTATTGGGATCTTGATGGCATACTGTTGAACATGCTTGTTTAAGAAAGGGTTGAATCAAAAACGCCTTTTCGTTTATTAATATTGTCCAGTCAAAAAAAACAATTGCATTCCAAAGCAGAAGAACTAAAAACAATATCAATCTTATCCATATCTGCATTAGGTAATATCTATTTAATTTCGAAGACTTGGATAGAACTGTTTGTTAGGAAATAGATTGTGTTTTGATAAATACTCAAATCAACAATACCATTTTCAAAGGGTAGATTAATGTTCTTAATTTCGGTATTCCCTTTTGAAAGATAATTGTTTACTAAAAACAAAGATTTGTTGTTGTTAACCAATAACGCATCTTTTGAAAACATGTTGATGTTAGTGGCATCGAAGGAGAGAGCAATTTTACCAATGCCAAGTCCAAACTGATCAAAAATAATTATCTGATTTGGTTCGAGAACTATTAAATAATTGTTCTCATCGAAAAATATTTTAATAGGATTTTTTAACATATAAGCGCCCGAGTCGAAACTGCCTATGACGGAAATAAAATTCCCCTTAGAATTATATTTAATTACTTTTTTGTTCTCCGAGTCCAGGATATAAATATCCCCCTGATGTGAAACAGAAATGGAAGTTGGGTACATAAATCCATTTTGAGTGTTGTTCGAATTGGATAGCTGAGAAATAAAATTCAAATCTTTGTCGAAAATTTGAATTCTATTGTTGTTCTTATCTGCAACAAAAACCTGCAGAATATTAGAAAAAATATCCGAAGGATTATCGAATAAGGAAGACTCCCAACCATATCCCCCAATTGATTTTAATACGTTCCCCAGTGAATCTAATTTTATTATTTCATTTCTGGTAGCATCACTTACATAAATATTTCCGGATTGATTTAACGAAATTGCCGAGGAAGATTCGAACAATCCGACATCCCTTTTATGAATTAAACTTTGGCTTAGCAGCAAATTGCTGCCAATTAGTAAAAATAACAGGTAATATTTCATTTTTGACCTCGCCGCCTGTAAGATTTAACGTGATTTACGATAATAGTTTAGGCATAATTTCTGAAAGAAATATATTAATTAAAATGATGAATTTTATTAAATTTGTATTGGATGACAAACAAAGTCAGAAAACCTCGAGGAATCTATGAGAAAATATTTTATAGCCATTTTTACAATATTACTAGTAATTTCCTCATGTAAGTTTAAAGATAGTATACTTACCGAAGCTCCAGCAGATACTACTTCTACAACAACCTCCACTTCTATAAAAGTTTTAACTCCAAATGGAGGTGAAACAATTTCCGAAGGATCAAATTTTTCGATTACTTGGAGTAGCACAAGTAAGTCTTTGATGAGAATTACATTTTCGTACGATAACGGATCAACATGGATTTTAGTAGCCGATTCTTTGAAAAATACAGGCGTTTTTAATTGGTTCCCGGTTCCAAATAATATATCTAATCAGTGTATTGTAAGAGTATTAAGTGTGGATGGTGTTTACTCCGATGCTAGCGATAAGGTCTTTGCAATTATCCGCAATTCAAATGAAAGTTTGAACATATTATCACCAAAAGAAAAAGATGAATGGGAAGCCGGAACATCAAAACAAATAAAATGGTACAGCTCAGGTCTCGATTCCATAAAGATTGAATACACAACAAATAATGGTACTAGCTGGAATTCAATTACAACCGATAGAAAAAATACGGGTATTTATTATTGGGATCCAATTCCAAATACTCCTTCTGTTTTAGCTAAGGTAAGAATTAAAGATGCCAAAGATGGCCAACCGAGTTCCGAAAGCCAAATATTTTCAATTTTGCCCGAACCAAAATTAAAAGTTCTTTCTCCAAATGGTAAAGAAAAGATTTTAGCCGGGACCAGCCGAAAATTAGAATGGCTATCTGAAAATGTTGAGAGAGTAAAAATTGCATATACAACCAACAATGGTTTTAATTGGGTAAGCATTGCAGAAAGTACTCCTTCAACCGGATTTTATGTTTGGGAGCCGGTTCCAAATGTCAATTCGCAATTATGTAAAATTAGAGTTGCGGATGCAAAAGATAGTCAGCCATTCGATATGAGCGATAGTGTTTTTACAATTACAAACTTAATTTCGCAAACAATTGAAATTACTACTCCTAATGGAGGAGAGCGCTGGCAAGCCGGAACAAGCCAAAATTTAACTTGGCAGTCATCTGGCATTCAAAAAGTTAAAATAGAACTCACATCGAATAACGGATTAACATGGAATGTTGTTGCAGATAATGTAAGCAATACCGGCGCATATGAATGGAACGTTCCAAATTCTCTTTCCACTCAATGTTTAATAAGAATTAGCGATGCTCAAGATGGAGATCCTACAGATCAAAGCAATGGTTTGTTTAGAATTGTTCCAAAGCCGGAACTGAAAATTATTTATCCTAACGGTGGAGAAACATGGACAGCCGGTGTAGTAGATACAATTAGATGGCAGTCCATTGGAGTAGAAAATGTTATAATTGAATCCTCATCGAATAATGGAATAACTTGGTTTACAGTTGTTGAAAAAACTCCTTCCAGCGGTTCATATGTAACAAGTTTTACCAAAGAGGGTACCGAATATAAAATAAGAATTCACGATAAAGAAAATGGTTCTCCTCAAGATGAAAGTGATGGTACATTTACAGTAAGTCCTGAACCTAAAATTACCGTGGTATCTCCAAACGGAAATGAGGAATGGCATGCCGGTTCAAGCGACAATATTACTTGGAAGAGTAACAATATAGAATTTGTTCGTATTGACTACACAACTAACAATGGCGCTACCTGGTTTAACATAACTGATAAAACACCTAGCGATGGGGTTTATAGTTGGAGCCCAATTCCAAGTGTTAGTTCTCTTTTATGCCGAGTAAAAATAAGTGATTATAAAGATGGTTTACCGGCAGATATCTCAGATGAAAACTTTAGCATTATTTATCCGGGCAATCAGCTTATTAAAGTAACTTTACCTAATGGTGGAGAAAAATGGGCTGCTGGAAGTTCTCAGAATATTAAATGGGATGCTGCAGGCATTACTAATGTTAAGATTGAGTATACCACCAACAATGGAATTAATTGGAATGTAATTACAAATTCTACCGAGAGTGATGGTTTCTATACATGGGTTCAAGTTCCCAATAATGCTTCTACGCAATGTAAAATTAGAATTAGCGATGCTTTAGACAGCTCTCCTTCCGATGAAAGTGATGCATTCTTTTCTATTGATCCGGAGCCTTCCATTAAAATATTGACTCCAAATGGAGGTGAAACCTGGTCGAGCGGTTCAAGTAAAGAAATTAGATGGATATCTGAAAGTATTGAAAATGTTAAGATTGAGTATACAACCAATGGTGGATTTAATTGGAATGTGATTGTAGCCTCATCTCCTAGCATTGGATATTATACATGGAATAATATTCCAAATATAAATTCGCTACAATGCAAAATTAAAATTAGTGATGCCGATGATGGTAATCCTAGCGATTTATCCGATGCCAATTTTACAATTTCTAATCTTATTGAACAATCTATTAGGTTAGAGTCTCCTAATGGAGGAGAAAAATGGCAAGCAGGAACTTCAAAAACAATTAAATGGGTATCTATTGCTGTTAATAATGTGAATATTCATTTTACTACAAACAACGGTTTAACATGGACTGCAATAGCTACTAATCATCCAAGTACAGGATCATACGAGTGGAATCCGGTTCCATCGGTTAATTCTGCTCAATGCAAAATTAAAATTAGCGACGCGTCTGATGGTGAGCCATTTGATGAATGTAATTCAAATTTCGCAATTCAGCCTATTCAAACAATTCAGGTCACTTATCCTTTCCAGGGAGAAGCTATAATGGCTGGAAAGAAATTTAATATTACCTGGAATTCCAGTGGTGTTGAATTTGTAAAAATTGAATACAATTACAAAAACTCAATTCTGCAATCAGATTGGGTGACTCTTGTAGATTCAGTTCCAAGCAGTGGAAGTTACGAAGCAAGTTTTTCAATTGTTTCAGATACTTATGTAATAAAGATTAGTGATGCTTCTGATGGTTCTCCATCCGATTTTTCTGACGGAGTTTTTATGATTCAGGCTCCTCCAACCATTCAATTATTAGTTCCAAATAAGGATGAACAATGGCTTGTAAATGAAATGCAAGAAATTAAATGGAGAGCTACAAACTTATCTAATGTAAAAATTGAGTGGTCTACAACCGGAGGTGGTACTTGGAATACTGTCCGAGGTGCTTCAAACACAGTTAACGATGGAAGTTTTCATTGGGTACCTGCTGATGAATTATTAGATCCCGATGGGCTTGCACCAGATAGCTCGGATAATTGCAGAATTAGAATTACTTCTGCCGATCCTGGAATAACAGCCAGTGATGTAACGGATGAATATTTCTCTATTCATAAGAGCAGATTTTTAAGAGTTGATTTTCCAAATAATGGTGAAGATTTTTATCCTCCGGAAGATTTAACTAATCCAAAGGCTTCAATAAAATGGCCAATGCTTATTAAGTGGACCAGTTATGCTGTTGCAAACGTGAATATTTTTTATAGTTTAGATAATGGTGTATCATGGGCACCTTTGATTGCAAATTATCAATCTACCGGCGCATATGGTTGGGACTTTATTTTTGGAACTGTAATTGAGCCTAAAGTTTCTACATTAGGAAGAATAAAAGTCGTTGATTCTGCACATCCCGGAACATTTGATATAAATGATGTTCCATTTTGGCTAAATGTGCAAAAAAATTAATAAAAAAAATAAAATTAAGTTCTTATATTTGCGTTCGAAATTTTGATTGCCCCGTGGTGTAACTGGCAACACGTCTGACTCTGGATCAGAAGAGTTCAGGTTCGACCCCTGACGGGGCAGCACTAAAAAGCTTGATTATGTAATGTAATCGAGCTTTTTTTGTTTTAAACCCTTCAAAATGTCATACTACTTTTGCAATTACTCCCTTTTAAATGTAGGGACTTTTTCTAAAACAACAAACATTCTACACTAATTAATGAACGATAGAAGAATATTATTGGTATTATAATAATGAAATGAAAAAAAAAAGAAAAATTGTGGATGTTTAAGCTAAACTGAATAATACTCTGGTTACTATTAGTGTTACCAGGTAACAACTAGGGTAATTTGTTTTTGTATTAGTAGCTGAGTTCTGCAACATCTTACCATCGGCATTTATTGTTACTATAAATAATTAGTGAAAACTTAATTACCTATTGCATTTTGTATCAACACAGAATGGGGAATAATCCAATTGGTATAAACAGATTTAAAAAGGGTAACTCAAATAGGGGAAATTATATAAATGCAATAATTGAGTATAGCTAGAGTATGATTGTGCGTAAAATAAATAGTGAGCTAGAGGTATTTAAGAAAATAGATTTAAAAATATATTCTTCAATGATAACATGTTGTATAAAAGTATCCTTTGGATATAGGTTGATAAATGATTACTTTAATCGGTAAGTATCTGTATAAAAAATCACTTCCTCTTACTTTAACTTCATCCCTCTGTAATTGAATTCTAAATGTACTTTTTTTGTTCCTTGAATGATGACCTATCCAAAAGATAAAAGATGTTTTAAGAAAGCATGAATAACAATGAAAAAGATTCAAGTTACCTTTTTTATTTTGCAACCCTTTGCTGCAAATTTACAAATTTGCCCAATTAAGCCATTAGGCAAAATAATTGCACCGCAAACCTTCAATCCATCGGTTATTATAAATACTCTATACGTTGTATTATGGTCAGTGTTTTTCCTCTCATGCCAAGTAAATGAAATAAATAATCGTAAATGGTTTTTTATTTCCACAAACTCTTCATTCATAATACTGAATTTAGTTGTTTTTAATATTTATTGTTAGCTACAGTATAAATGCAATTATTGTTGAAGCAATGCATAGTAAATAAATAAAATTATTAGGAGCAAAAAGAATTTTACAAATAACAGAACAGATTTTTAGTTTAAATTCTGTTTGATGAAAGGCAACGATAGTAATTATGGATAAAAAAGAAAATCACATTATTAATATAATTATACAATTTTGCGGATCAATAACAGTTTTTATTGGTATTTCTGCAATATTCGGATGGATTTTGGGTGTACCTGAATTTGCAAGCTTTGCTTCGGGTAAAATTCCAATGGCTTTAAGCAGTGCGGTTTTATTTGTTTTATTAGGATTCATAATTTTCTTTTATCAGCTTTTACCTGCAAGCCGAATAATGCAAAAGATAGGAATAGCATTAAGTTATTTTGGAATCTTTTTTTCAATATTGCTACTATATCTTTCGTTGAATGGAATACTGTTGCCCATTGAGCATTTAGGATTAAAAATTAGTGAAGGTGCTGATGATTTTATAGTGGGACATATGTCTCCGGTTACAGCGTTTAGTTTTTTATTCGCTTTTTTTTCATTCTTGATAATTCAGACAAAACTCCAGCAAAAAAAGTTAATAAAAACATCTATAATATTTATTACTCTTGTTTTCGTTATCTCTATAATTTTTCTATTATCCTATCTCTTAGGTACACCACTTCTTTACGCAGGCAGTTTTATTCCCCCTGCATTAACAACTAGTCTTGCTTTTTTATTGCTCAGTATTGCGCTACTATTAACGTCTGGACTCAAAGTTTTGTCAAATGAAGAAATGTCGAACGCTTTGGGTACAAGATATACTTTTACACTTGCTTTAGTTTTTATTATACTTTTTATAAGCATAATGACGGCAGGCTATTCCTATTATAAGAGCTATGAAAAACAATCACGTATTAGAATTGAGCAAGAACTTGAATCTATTGCAACAATAAAGGTTAACCAAATTGTACAATGGAGAAAAGAAAGATTAAGAGATGCCGAAGTTATTTACAAGAATATAGAATTCTCCAAATTGGTAAAACAATTCTTTAATAACCAAAACAATTTAGAAGTAAAAAATGGAATTCAAGAGTGGATTGATCAGGTTCGCTCAATTTATGAATATAATAGAATAAGTCTAATAGATGTTAAAGGTAAAGAATTAATAGCATCCCCAAGACATAAAATATATTCAAAGCAAAGTTTTTCTTTACCTGGATACGAAATACGGAAATTAAACGAAATAATATTTAAAGATTTCTTCCGTGATGAAAAGGATAAACGTATTTATTTGGAAGTATTAATTCCAATAAAATTCCAAAACAGTTTAATTGGCATTTTAACTATGCGCATCGATCCACAGCTATTTCTTTACCCATTAATAAACGAATGGCCACTGCCAAGTAAAACAGCCGAAACACTTATAATAAGGCGTGATGGGGAAGAAGTAGTATATCTAAACGAACTGAAATTCCAAAGAAATACTGCTCTTAATTTTAGAAGATTAATAACAGAGAAAAATTTAACTTCTGCAAGCGCTGTACTTGGCAAAAAAGGTATTGTGCAAGGAGTGGACTATAGGGGTTTTCAGGTACTTGCTTATTTATGTGAAGTACCAAATTCACCTTGGTATATGGTTGCAAGAATTGATTTATCGGAAATATATGCACAGCTTAAAGAAAGGTTTTGGAGTATAATTATTCTATTGGCTCTATTCCTTATAGGCTTAAGTACAAGTATAGGTTTAATTTGGCGGAATCAAATTTCTAAATTTTATTTAGAAAGATATCAATCGACTGAAAAAATTAGAAAATTAAACCGTGTTTATTTTGTACTTAGCGAAATTAATGAAGCAATCGTCCGCATTCGTAATCCACAAGAACTTTTCGAAAAAGCTTGTGATATTGTTGTTAATAAAGGGGGATTTCAAATAGCCTGGATAGGAAAAATCAATTCACACAAAAAGAAAATTATTCCGATTGCTATTAATGGAATATCCGAAGACCAACTAACAAAGTTAGACTTTAATTTGAGTGATGATGATAGTCTGCTTGGAATGCAATGGCGGGATATTAATTCCCCTACGCGTATAATTTCCAACCATATTCAAATAGACAAAAGTATCCTTCATCTTCATAAAGATTCCGAATTAAACAATTTAAAATCATCGGCAGCATTCCCCCTTAATGTTTTTGGGCAAGTTTGGGGAGTTTTCAAATTATACTCTAACGAAGTTGGATTTTTTGATGAGGAAGAATTAAAACTGCTTGATGAACTGGCCATGGATATTTCTTTCTCAATTGAGTTTGCCGAAAAAGAAGCCGAGAGAATGCATGCGGAGGAAAAGTTACTTTCATCCGAAGTTCGCTATCGACGTTTGTTTGAATCGGCAAAAGATGGAATTCTTATCCTCGATGCTGAAACCGGAAAGATTGTTGATGTTAACCCATTTTTGATTGATTTGCTGGGTTACACAAAAGAAAATTTAATTGAAAAGGAAATATGGGAATTAGGGTTCTTCAAAGATATTGTGGCTAACTTCGATAAATTTTTGGAATTAAAGAAAAATAAATATGTCCGTTATGAAAACTTACCATTGGAAACACATGATGGAAGAAAAATTAATGTTGAGTTTGTAAGTAATGTTTACCAGGTAAATTCTAGCAAAGTAATCCAATGTAATATTCGAGACATTACTGCGCGCAAACTAGTAGAGCAAACATTAATAGAAAGCGAAGAAAAATTCAGAATAATAACAGAAAACTCCGCTGACGCCATATTTGTTACCGATAATAAGGGTAGATATATATATGTTAATTCTAAAACCATACACTTGCTCGGTTACACAAAAGAAGAAATACTGTCTCTTTCAATAGCAGATTTAGCTCCGAAGGATAAAGTGGAAGGGTACATTCAAATATTTAGTGAATTGTTAAAAGTAGGAAGGGGCTTTAGCGAGCTAGAGCTAATTAAGAAAGATGGCAATTTAATTTCGGTTGACTTAAATGCAGTTTTATTACCTAATGGATTGGTTTATGGTAGTTGCCGAGACATCACCCAACGCAAGCGTGCAGAACAAGAACTTCTCAAATTATCCCGCGCAGTCGAGCAAAGTCCTGTATCTGTAATTATTACAGATACTAAAGGAAATATTGAATATATAAATCCGAAAGTGACTGAAATTACCGGCTATGAATTAGCAGAAGTAATTGGAAAAAACCCTCGAATATTTACTTCTGGAGAAAAACCAAAAAGTGAATACAAAATCCTTTGGGATAAAATTACAGAAGGGAAAGAATGGCGTGGAGAATTTCACAATAAAAAGAAAAATGGAGAATTGTATTGGGAGCTAGCGTCCATCTCTGCTATAGTAAATGAAAAAGGAGAGACGACACATTATCTTGCAGTAAAAGAAGATATTACGGAACGAAAATTAGCCGAAAAAGAAATTACAATGCTTGCTCACTCCTTAAAAAGCATAAATGAATGTGTTAGTATAACCGATATGGAAGACAAAATTATTTTTGTTAACGAGGCATTTTTGAAAACTTATGGTTATTCAAGTAATGAGTTAATTGGAAAACAAATAAGCATAGTACGCTCACCAAACAATCCGCCAGAATTAGTTGAGAAAATATTGAATAACACAATAAATGGAGGATGGTATGGTGAATTATGGAATAGGAGACGTGATGGAAGCGATTTCCAAATTTATCTTTCCACAACAATTATTAACGATAAAACCGGAAACCATTTAGGTCTAATTGGAGTTGCTACAGATATTACAGAGAGAAAACAAACTGAAGCTGCATTAAAAAAGAAAGAATATATGCTTTCGCAATCGCAAAGCCTTGCGCATATAGGAAGTTGGGGCTGGGATCTTAAGGGACCAATCGAATGGTCCGATGAAACATATTCCATCTACCATGTTTCACCGCATACATTTATTCCAACTTTTGAATCATTAATTAGCCTTATACATCCTCTAGATCGTTCACTAATGGAAAAATGGATTCAAAATAATATTGGTGGTAAAAAGTCTCATAATTTGGAGTTTCGCATTATTATACCCGACGGTTCAGTACGCATTATTTACGGCACCGGTGATTTAATATTGGACAACGAAGGAAATCCTCATTATATGGCGGGTACTGTACAAGACATTACCGAGCGTAAGCTTGTAGAAGAAGAATTAATCAAAAGTAAAGACGAATTTCGAATGCTGGCAGAGTCTATGCCCCAAATTGTGTGGATAACACGAGCGGACGGAAGGAATATTTATTTTAATCAACAATGGGTAGATTATACTGGATTATCACTATTTGATAGTTATGGAGATGGTTGGAATAAACCATTCCATCCACAAGATCAGAAACTGGCGTGGGACGCATGGAAGGAAGCAACAAATACAAATACCGTCTACTCAATTGAATCTCGGCTTCGCCGTGCAGATGGAGAATATAAATGGTTTCTAGTTCGCGGAGTTCCAATCTTAGATGCCGATGGCACTATTGTTAAATGGTTTGGAACTTGCACAGATATCAACGAAATAAAATTAACCGAGCAAGAACTAATTAAAGCAAAAGAAAAGGCAGAACAATCCGATAAATTAAAAACCGAATTCCTAGCTCAAATGTCCCACGAAATAAGATCTCCTATGAATGCGGTTATGAGTTTTGCTAGCTTATTAAGAAATGAATTAAACAGCACATTAACAACTGAGTGCACTGAATACTTTGATGGAATTGATTCTGCAGGGCGCAGACTGATTAGGACAGTAGATTTAATTTTAAACTCCTCCGAAATACAAATTGGAACGTACCAGCCTACTTTTGATGATGTTGATATAATTGGGGAAGTAATTCAAAGTATTCTAAAAGATTATACTAAGTTATTCCAAGAAAAGGATCTTAAATTAATTTTCTATTCAAATATTTCGGAATGCTTTGTAAATGTTGATAGATATAGCATTAATCAAATTTTTGTTAATCTAATTGATAATGCGTTGAAATATACTATGCAAGGCTCTTTTGAAATTAGCGCTGAAACCGATGAGCATTATAGTAGAATAAAAATTACTTTGAAAGATACCGGAGTTGGAATGTCGGAAGATTTTATTAATAATATGTATGAACCATTTACTCAAGAGGATAGAGGGTACTCGAGAAGATTCGAAGGCAATGGGCTTGGTTTATCTTTAGTTAAAAAATATTGCGATCTTAATAAAATTTCCATTTCTGTAGAATCTAACAAAGGAGTTGGAACCAAATTTACACTGATTATTAAATATGTGAAATGTATATATAAATAATACATTTTCTATTGAGGACAGATATGGAAAAAAAGAAAATAATGGTAGTTGAAGATGATAAATTACTAAGAATAATTTATCAATCTCTTCTTGTTAAGCAATATGAGGTAATTTTATGCGCAAACAGTAAAGACTTTTACTCAAAGATAGCAAATGATACTTACGATTTGTTTATTATGGATTTAGGGCTAAACAGTGAAAAAGATGGCATAGATTTAATCCATGAGATACGCAGTATAAAAAATTACCAAAATACACCAATAATTGTAATAACTGCATATGCAAGTATGATTGATGAGAAAAGCGCAATGGATGCCGGTGCAACAAAATTTATTCGAAAACCTTTTACTAACCAAAATTTACTGGCAGGAATCCAAAAGATATTAAACCAGTAGTATAATATATTAATTTAGTTTACATGGAGAGATAGCTTGTTTATCACTCAAGACTTAAATAGTGATGAGGATAGCTTAAAATCGCTTAAAATTGCATCCGCAATATGTATTATTGCCGGCAGCTGGTCTTTGTTATTCGAGATTTTCTATTTCCATTTTTTTGTGTTCGATATATATGTAGCAAGAGTATCATTCACTCTTATTTCTTTATCCATATTCCTTTTTTCGTTTAAGAATATTACTACGCAGTTTTCAACATTTCTAATCCATTTACTAGTTATCTCACTTATCAGTTCATTTATATATACTATTTATAAAATTCCAAGCACACTATTTATAAATTCGCAAATACTTTCTTTACTAATCTTTACTACAGCATTAATATTCAGCTGGGAAGTAAAGCATCAAATAATTGTTGCTATATATTACAATGTTTTATTTGCCGCCTCTATTATATTGAATGGTTCCAATATATTTCTTCTTCCTAATCTTTTTTCAATTACAATATTTGTTATACTAATTAGCCTGTTAAGTGTTGTTGCAAGCTGGGTAAATTACAGTCGCAGAAAGCTTTATAAAAACAAAAGTGAAGAGGTAAATTATATATTTAACAGCTTACCAATAGGCATTTGCAGAACGGATACTAAAGGGAACATACTTACTCATAATAAATTCTTCTCTTCACTATTCAGTTATAATCAAGGCAAAAAAAATGCGAACCTAGTTGAACTAATAAATGATAATAAGTTCAGTGAATATTTTTCTAAAATTAACACTACGAACGAAGATGCTAAAGAAATTAGCATCAATTTCGCAAATGGCAATAATACAGCAACACACTTAAGAATTATCTCGAAGAGTAAATGTATAGCCAATGGCACAAGCAACATAGACTTTATTATTAAAGACGAGACCGATGAGGTATTGGCTATAAACAAGCAAAATGAAGCAGCATCAAAATTATTGGATGAGATAAAAGAAAAAGAAGCATTGGCTCAACTTTCAATTGAAGAAAAAAATCAGAAAATTCAATTGCTCGCAAAAATAAACCACGAGGTAAGAACCCCACTGAACGCAATACTAATGTTTCAGCACATGATTGAAGAAAATATACTTAATTCCATGGAAGAGGTTAAAAAGTATTCTAAATCTGTAAAGACTGCAGTAAGTTCGCTGCTTAACACAATAAATAACTTTATAGATTATGCAAAAATTGAAACAGGTAAAATGGAAGTTGAGCTGGAGTTATTTAATGTAAAAGAGGAAATTGAGGATATAACACAATTGCTGAAGCCTTTAGTAGTTGGCAAAGGTATAGAATTAGTACTATCGGTTTCTGAAATGTCGAAGGTACTTGCTTATTCAGATATGAAAAAATACCGTCAAATAGTTATTAATTTAGTAGCCAACTCAATTAAATTCACAAGGAATGGTTTTATAAAAGTTACATTAAACAATTGTCATATTGCCGGTGCTAAATATGAAATAAGAACAACTATTGAAGATACCGGCATTGGAATTCCGCAAGATAAGCTCAACGATATTTTTAATCCTTTTGTTTCTTTACACGATGAGCATGTTGATAGAAACAGCGGGGGATTAGGTCTTGCAATTTGCAAGGAGTTTATTCAAATGCTAAGAGGGGAAATAGAAGTTACAAGTAAAGTGGGGCAAGGAACTCAATTTTCAATTGTAATTCCATATGAGTACAATTTTCATTAAATGCACATTGCTCATTTACTATCCACTCAATAACAGTAATACCATTTATCTTAACTTCCTCATTATCTTCTTTTGCACAATCTTTCAGTGATGAGTCTTATTCTATTATAAAGACATTAATTTTGAATATACTTTACCAATCATCTTTTTGGCAGTTTGCTTTTATCCTGGCAACTAGTACAAGATTGAAATTACTTTTTTCATGAACAAAAACTACTCCCAATGGTATTCCCTTTAAGGAGTCAGTAATTTAAGTATTCTCCTTCACAGCCATTCACTTTTTAAAAGCATTTTATTTATTAATCTATTTTTGGCGGAATTAATTTATAAACCACCGGTGTTACAATTCTGGATAGTAGTGTAGAGCTTATCAATCCACCAATAATAACTATTGCTAGAGGAGAAATCATAGGATTGGTAGAAAGAGCTATTGGCATTAATCCTCCTATTGCAGTAAGAGAGGTAAGAATAATTGGTAAAAATCTTACTTCACCAGCTTCTCTTATTGCTTCTTCTACAGATTTGCCCTGTTGCCTTAATTGATTTGTAAAATCCACCAAAAGAATTGTATTCTTTACTTCAACACCGGCAAGAGCAATTAAACCAATAACAGCAACAAACGAAAGGGAATTACCTGTTACCAATAATGCAATTACCGCACCTACAATTCCAAGCGGAATTACAGAAAGAACAATGAGTGTGCTTTTGAAAGTTTTGAATTCTAAAATTAGCACAGCAATAAATAGAAATAGAGTTATAACAATTACACTAGAAAATCCTCCAAATGATTCGTTGCGAGATTCATATTCTCCCCCCATTTCGTAATTATAGCCTACAGGAAGAACAAACTTATCCATCTCTTTAATTACATCATTTATAACATTATCGTTCAAATAACCTTTTTTAACAAAGGAGCTAATGGATACTGTCCTTATTTTATTCTGATGGTTTATAGACAATGGGGAGGAAACCATATTCAAAGATGCAACCTGTTTTAATGGAAAGGGAGTACCCTGAATATTATTCACATACAAATTATCGAATGCATCCAGAGAATTGATTTTGTTTTTCTCCTTAGTTATAAGGATTTTATAATTGTCTCCATCTGTGTCAGTCATTTTTCCCATTTCGAAACCAACAACAGCTAACCGAACGGTTTTATCTATATTGGCAATTGGAATACCAAGCATGGCAGCTTTCTCTTTGTTGATTACAACCCTGATATCAGATTTCAAATTACTAACTGGATTATTGATATAGATTGTTCCTTCAACTTTCTTAATCATGTTTTCTATTTTGAAGGAAAGCATTCTTAAGGTATCTAAATTTTCTCCATACAATCTAACTTCAACCGGTGCTACAACCGGAGGACCCTGTTCAAAATCTTTTACAATAACTTTGGCTCCTTCGTAAGGAGTCCATTTGTTTCGAAGCATTTCAATCAATTCAAGTTTTCTTTTTGAATTAGTATTCTCTTGAAGCTGCACAAATATTTGTGAATAATCCGATCTTTCATTCTCCTGTAGTTCATTATAATAAACCTGAGGATTTCCTTTGCCTACATTAGATGAAAAATATTTTACCTCTGGAATTGCTTTCAACTTCCTTTCGATTTTTTTTATAATCTCGTTTGTATAATTAAGATTAGACTGTAAAGGAGTTGTAACCTCAACCAAGAACTGTGGTTTTTCGGATGATGGAAACAAGCTAAATCCTATTACCTTAAAAAGCAATAAAGAGCTAACAAAGATGATTGATGCAATAACAATTGTAGCAACCGGTTTTGTTAATGCTTTATCAAGAAGAGGAGCATAACTTTTATGAATTACTTTTTTTAATCCACGCAGAAAAATATTCCCTTCGGGATTTTGGGAATGTTCTTTTAGAATTCTACTGGATAGGAAGGGAATTATTGTAAGTGAAACAAGCATAGAAGCCAGAACACTGGTAATAACACCCATTGGCAAACTTTTAATAAAATCTCCCGAAGAACCTGGTAAAAATAGGAGTGGAAGAAAAGCAATTATTAAGGTTGCAGTGCATCCTATTACTGCAAGGGTAATTTGGTGAGTCCCTTTGATAGTGGCTTCGGCTCTAGAATATCCTTCGCGCATCCACCTTTCAATATTTTCTACAACTACAATGCTGTCATCTACCAACAATCCAAGGGCAACAACAAGCCCAACTATACTCAATTGATTAAGTGTAAAGCCTAATGCATTCATTAAAACAATTCCAATGGAAAGTGAGAGGGGAATTGAAATCATAACAATTATAGAAGCTCGGCCTCCAAGCGGTAGCAATGTAATAGCTACAAGAGCAATTGCAATTAAAAAATCAACTCCCAATCCACCTAGGCGTTTATTAACATTATCTGCCTGATCGAAATTGTGAACGAGCGCAATATTCGAAGGAAGGGACGACTTAAATTTTTGAATGACAGGTAGATAAATATTTTGAGTGGCGGAAATATTTTCACCCGGCTTTTGAGCTGCAACAACAAAGAGTGCTCTATGCCCATTCATTCTGGTAATATGTTTATCCTTTTCAAAATCTGCATATACATTGGCTATATCTTTTAGATAGATGTTCTTTCCATTATAGGAATAGACTATGGTATTATTTATTTCTTGAATGCTTTTGTAATTACCGCTTGTTTGTATGTTGAAAGATTTATTTCCGGCATCAATACTCCCGCCGGGTATATTTATTGATTCGCTTTGCACCGTGCCCAAAACGGCATCAAGTGGAACATGCATCTGTGCCATCTTATCAAATTTCAATTCAATACGAACAGTCTTTTCGGGCAGGCCATGAATTTCAACATTTTTCAATTGAGGAAGCTGTTCAAGATCCTCCTTAAAATATTTGGCGTACTTTTCCATCTTTTCTAATGGAGCATTTTCGGAGATTAAAGCCGCTTGAATTACGTTAACATTTGAAGGGAGCCACTTCTGAATTTCGATACTGTAAATATCGGAGGGAAGCTGGTTTCTCATATTATTAACCTCTCTTACAACCTCTTGATATTTTTCATCCACATCATAGCCATGTTTATAAACCACCCATGTAACAGCCAATCCGTCACTCATTTTGCTTTGAACTTTTTTAATTCCTTCTAGAGCGGTTATTTTAGCTTCGAGAGGATCAATCACCAGTTCTTCCATATCCTTAGGACTTGTACCAGGGTAGATAATAATTATCGGGAATTCTGGAGAGCTTAATTCCGGATCTTCTGACCGAGGCATATTAATAATTGTTGTTATGCCAAGAGCAATTATCATTACAAAAATGATAAGAGTGAACTGATAATTTTTTACTGCATATTCTGAAATTTTCATAGTAGTACCCTAGTTAAGTTTTCACTTAACAATTCTAATTTTTGAATTATCATTTAAATAAGCGCTGCCAGAAACAATAAGCTGTTTTGAATTTTCCAATCCTTCACTTACCAGTACATTATCTTTATCAATTTCGGCGATAGTTATTTTTACTTTTTGAACTGTTGAGTTATCGTTAGTAACAAATACATAACCTGTGTTGCCATCTCCATCCAATAGTGCTTCATAAGGAATAATCCATGTATTCATTTTTTGCATTGGAGTAATTCTGGCTCTGCCAAATAAACCGCTTGCCATTTTTGATGATTCTAGCGAACCCAGTTTAAGATCAACCGAAAATGTACCTGAGTAGGGATCTACTCCTTCCGATTTTTTGTAAACGAATGCAGAGTATATATTCCCGGGATATGCATCCAATTCAACTTGGGCTTTATCATTTATTTTTATTGTTGCCCATTCCTTATCGCTAACACTTACTTTAAGAAACCAGTTATTATTATTTGCACCATTAGTTTGAATAACCGGCATACCGGGAGCGATTATTTGTCCCTCGTTGGCAAATTTTTTCAAAACAAATCCATTGTCCAATGCGCGTATTTCGGAATAGTTAAGATTAAATTCAGCAATGTTGAGCTGTTTGCTTGCCAGCTCTAAACCTGTTTTAGCATTTTGAAATTGTTCTAATGTTGCAACGCTGTCTTTATACAAATTCAAAGCGCGGTTATAATCTCTTAAAGCTTTTTCGTAACCTGTTTTGGCCTGCTGAACCATTGCATTAATTTCAGCTAGATTCAAAGTTGCTAGCAATTGCCCCTTTTTAATTGCATCCCCTTCCTTAACAAATATTCTGTTAATTACACCCCCGGTTTTAAATGAAAGGTAAGTTTCATCATCGGTTGTAAATTGCCCCGAAGCAGAAATTGTTTTTTGAACATTCTCTTTGCTTAAGGAAATTACTTTTACCGGAATAATATCTTTGTCCGGTATAGACGCGTCCTCTTTTTTAGTACTGCAGCCTGCAATAAAAACAGATAATGCAACAGCAATTACTCCAAATGTCTTTTTCATATTAACCTTCTATTAATAATTAATTTTTGTTTCTGATGTTTCGCGCTCTAACGCGGCTTGGGCAATTAGTACTTTGTTTCTATTTATATTAACAAGCATCATTGCTTTAGTAAGCTCATTTCTTGCATCTACAGATTCTATAAATGAATTGATTCCTTCTTTAAAACCTTTTTCGATTAGCTTGTTATAATTTTGCGCGGCCTTCAATTGTTTTTGTGCAGATAGATAATTTTGTTTTGCCGTCAGCAATTCATCTTTTGCTATTGATAACGAAAGATTGAGTGCCTTGGCAGTTTTTTCTAATTCCAATTCCGCGGAATGCACATCTAGAGAAGCTGATTGGATATTGTTGCTATTACGGAATCCTTCAAAAATTGGCACTTCTAACTGAATGCCAAATAGATAGTAACGTGATTCTTGATTGAATTTCCAGTTGCTGTCTTGAGCGCCCAGATCGAGGAATCCGCTTATTTTGGGAATCCAAGAATATTTATTCATATTTAAAAGCGACTTGTTTATTTCCACCGCTTGATTCAGCATTTTAATTTCTTCTCTCAAGCTTGCCATATCATTCTGTATGTTGAACCCTTCAATTATTTCCAACGATGCCGGTGTTTCAACCGGTGAGTCGAATGATTTATTCAAAAGAAAGTTGAAATACTTTTTTGAATTTTGAGATTTAGTTTCAGCTTCGAGAAGAAGAGAATTGAGATTTTCAATTTCACTTTCGGCCCTAAGAACATACACTTGCAAACCGGAACCATTTTTAAGGAGTGATTCATTAACTCTTTTTGCTTCGTTTGTAAGTTCAGAGGCCGACTTGTAAATATTAACCGCCTCGAGTGAGCTTAGGTAGTTATAGTAAGCTGTTTTAATTTCTTTAACTAGCTCTTTTTTATACATATCTACTTCATATTCTTTAATCTGCAGTTGGTTCTTCTGGATTTCTCTGTTGAAAATAATATCGGTATTTAGAATAGGCATTGATGTTCTAAACTTTGTGTCGTAGAATTTATTTGGAAAGAAGCTTTCATCCACATTTTGAATTTGTGGAAAACTGTTTGAATTAGTTAGCTGATTTAGTGTTTGATAAACGGGATTCATCAAATCTCCAACCGGAATTGCAATGCTTCTTCCTCCCTGGCCGTGAGTGTAGCTTGCCAAAATAGAAACGGTAGGAAAGAAAAGGCTGGTTGCGTTTTTAAGTGCGTAGGAGGCCTTTTCGTACGATATTTTTTTCTGCTGAAGGACAATATTGTTTTTAAGTCCTTCTTTAATGTAATCCTCTAAGGCAGAATTCGATTGAGCAAAATTTATTACCGAGAGGAATATCAGTAATAGGGAAGAGATTCTAATTAATAAATTCATTACAGCTCCAAGTATATTAACAATATTAAAATTATGTACAGCGTTCACCTATTTGACAAAAATTTTTATGCTATAAATGAATTAAGCACACCCATAGCCTGATCGAAAAGAATAGAGATATCGATCCCTTTTTCTTCAGCATCAAACATTAACAATCTATTTCGAATATGAAGGGCAATCATTCCATGCATCATAGACCAAAATACAAAAGCAACAGCATCTACATTATGCCCCTTAAAATAGCCTGCACTCATACAATCTAAAATATTTGTTCGTAAGAGTTCAAAGGAGCGGTCACCGCAAAACCATTGGCTCTCTTTTTTAATCTTAATACCGGAGGCTCTGGCAATGAACATTATATCATAATATTCAGTATGCTCGAGTGCAAATCCCAGGTAGGCTCTTCCATGAGCAATCAAACGCTCTTTAGGGTCCTGGATGTTTTGAGTTTCCATCTGATGTTTATACAGTTCAGCAAATCCAATGTTATGCAGTTCAAAAAATATCGCATCTTTATCTTCAAAATAGAGGTAAATTGTTGAAGGGCTATATTCAATTTTATCTGCAATTTTACGAATAGAAACGGAATCGAATCCCTCCTCTACAAAAAGGGACATGGCGGCATCTAAAATTGCCTGTCTCATTTCCTTTTTTTCTTTTTCTCTTCTTTCAGAAATTCCCACAACAGTTCCCATATTTACACCACAATTATAATGAACACCGTTCACAAAGTCAACAGGCATGAAAAAAATATTTTAAAAACTTCAAACGAACATTTTATTTTTGCTCGGTTTGAATCTAAACTTAGTACTATGTTGTAGCGAGTTTTGGAATTTTGGCCAGTTAATTATTATTGGAAATATATGTAATGGACATAATTTAAGTGTGGTTATTTCCGTTAAATAATTCGCAATTATTCTGGGGATGAAATTCTTAATGCTCGTTATTAAAAATAGATTAAGTAAAAAGGGGAGAAAATAAAATTGCTCAGCTAAAATTCCCCCGGTAGGATGTGAGATTAGTATATGACTAATACTTGCCAAAGGATAGCAGTGAGATTTATACAATCTAAATAATATTGATGAATAGAAATCCTTAAACAAATAATAATCGATAATCCTAGTAGTTCTTTTTGATCTGCAATTGATGAGTGCAAATATCTTAATCTACTATTCAAATTAAAATAAACTGAAAAAATAACTTGACAATATATCTTTATATACATAAGTTGAAATCAGAAATATAAATCTGATTATGAAACTATTTAATTCAAAAATTGAGTATGGATTTAAGGCTCTTTCTTTTTTAGCTAAACAAAATGGAAATGATGTGATGAATTCTAGAATTATATCGAATAAGTTAGCTATTCCTAAAGAATATACGGCAAAAATATTACAGGACTTTGCCAGAAGCGGAATACTAAATTCGAAAAAAGGGAAGCATGGAGGTTTTGTATTTGCCAAGAATCCCAAAGATATTTCTATAGGAGAAGTATTCAAATCTCTAGGTTTTAATGTAGAGAATGATAAATGTGTATTAGGATTTAAATCCAGCTCAAGTTGCAGCGAATGTTTTATTAACGATCACTGGAATAGTTTCACCGTCAGCTTTTCAAACTCTCTGAATAAACATTCTTTGGATTACATAACAGAGAAACATTAAAAAAATTTAATTCATAAACAGACAATATTTTCTGATTATAAAGGAAAAACAAAATGAATGATATAAACGATAAACTAATTTGCGATTTGGTGCTTCAGAATCCACAATTGGTTAATCTATTTGAAGAACATAATATAGATTTTTGCTGTAATGGCAACCGTAAATTATCCACTGCTATAGAAAGCCTAACAGGAAAAGAAAAATTTATAAATGAAATTAAAAAATTAATCAATCTCGAAATTTCCACGAAAAGAGATGCTTCGGTTACATCCTTTACTTTAACAGAACTTTGCGCATATATAAAAGAAAGGCACCACAGTTTTGTTGAAAGAGAGATACCGGAAATAGAAATTCTTTTAGCAAAGGTAGTAAAAGCACATGGGCTAAATCATCCAAAATTATTGGAGGCCGAAAAAATTCTAAAGAAGATATTTAAAGACATACGCAATCACCTGAACAAAGAGGAGACAACTGTTTTTCCTATTATAAAATATATTGAGGATTGCAAAAAGTTTGAGGAAAGACCAAAGGCAGCAAATTATAAGTCAATTGGAATTTTAATTCAGATGTTGGAAGAAGATCATTCGAATGCCGGCAGCGATTTTGATTTGTTAAGAGCATCATTCGATAATTACATTGCACCGGAAGATGCCTGCACCACATATAAACTGCTTTTGCAAAAGATTATAAATTTTGAAAAAGACCTTCACATTCATATTCTGCTCGAAAACTCCCTTTTGTTTCCAAAGGCTAAAGAATTAGAAAACTTTTTAATAAAAACATATAAGAGGTAAAAAAATGAAAAACATTATCTATTCCTTTTTTGTATTGCTAATAATTACAATAGCTGCCTGCGGCGGCGGAGATTCGAAAGAAGCAGTTGCAACTTCTAAAAATGAAAAGATGGCAAAGATATTTGGAATTACCGTTTTTGAATTGGAAAATGGAATTGGTCCAATAAAAGAAAAATTGACTTTAGGAGCTATAGATAATAATAAAGTAGCGGCGGGTAAAAAGCTATTTGAATCCAAATGCAGTCAGTGCCATAAGTTCGACGAAAAATATACCGGTCCTGCACTAAGGAATGTTACAAAAAGAAGAACACCTGAATACATTTTAAACAATTTGCTAAATCCGGAAGAAATGGCAAACAAACATCCGGAAGCAAAAAAGTTAGTTGCGCTTCATGCTACCAAAATGACTTTTCAGAATATAACTAAAGATGACGCATTAAATATCTTTGAATATTTCCGTTCTGAAGAAAAACAATAATTTCATCAATAAGGAGGAGAAAGATGAAAAAGTATAAAGTAATTTCGGGACTTTTAGCAGTAGTTACACTATTTATTATTTTGTATAACTGTTCCGGATCGGGAGAATCCGCTTCGGCAGAAGATGCAGCAAAACGGGTTTATGTTAAGCCCGGAACTCACGACGAATTTTACGCCTTCATGTCGGGTGGATTCAGCGGTCAGCTTTCGGTATATGGACTGCCTTCCGGAAGAATGTTTAAAAACATTAGTGTATTCTCTCAAAATCCGGAAACCGGATATGGTTATTCGGAAGAAAGCAAAGGCATGCTAATGACTTCATACGGATTTATTCCCTGGGATGATGCTCACCATCCAGTTTTATCTAAAACAAATGGAGAGCAGGATGGACGATGGATTTTTATTAATGGCAATAACACTCCACGTATTGCAAGAATAGATTTAGCAACATTTGAAACTGCGGAAATTATTGAAATTCCAAATTCCGCAGGAAATCATGGTTCCCCATTTTTAACCGAGAATACTGAATATGTTGTTGCATCAACCAGATTTAGTCTTCCGGTACCAAATAAAGATGTTCCAATTGCCAGCTATAAAGAAAATTTTAAGGGAACAGTATCCTTTGTTTCGGTTGATAATAAAAGCGGCAAAATGAAACTGGCGTTTCAAATTGTTGTACCGGGATTGAATTACGATCTTGCACATTCGGGTAAGGGACCTTCGCACGACTGGGCATTTTTCACCTCCTATAATAGCGAGCAGGCAAACTCTTTGCTTGAAATTAACGCATCGCAAAACGATAAAGATTTTATTGCGGCCGTAAATTGGAAAAAAGCCGAAGAGTATGTAAAAGCCGGAAAAGCACAAAAGTTTAATTCCGAGTACTACAACAATTATTTTAATGAAGAAACACATTCTACCGAATCGACTAAATTAAACGATGTGCTGGTGCTAGATCCTAAAGACTGCCCCGGAATGATCTATTATATTCCAACTCCTAAATCTCCTCACGGTGTAGATATTGACCCTTCGGGAGAATATATAGTTGCCGGAGGCAAGTTATCAACTGTAATTCCGGTTCACTCTTTTTCAAAAATGATTAAAGCAATTGAAGAGAAAAAATATGATGGAGATTTTGGTGGAATTCCAATTCTTAAATATGATGCAGTAGTTGCCGGTGAAGTTGAAAATCCGGGACTTGGTCCTTTGCATACAGAGTTTGACGGAAATGGCTATGCATACACATCGGCATTTTTATCATCCGAAATTGTTAAATGGAAATTAGGCACTTGGGAAGTTGTAGATAGAACTCCTACATATTATTCAATAGGACACTTAATGATTCCAGGCGGAGACAGCCGAAAGCCATCGGGAAAATATGTTGTAGCGTTAAATAAAATTACCAAGGATAGATACTTGCCAACCGGCCCCGAAATTACTCAATCTGCACAGCTGTACGATATAAGCGGAGATAAGATGCAGCTCCTATTAGATTTTCCAACAATTGGAGAGCCTCACTACGCACAAGCTATACCAGCAGATTTACTAACAAAGAACAGCAGGAAGATTTACCCGATTGAAAACAATAAAAATAAGTTTGCGGTAAAAGGGGAAAAAGAGGCGCGTGTTGAAAGAAAGGGAAATGAAGTTCATGTATATTTAAGCACTACCCGAAGCCACTTTAAACCGGATAATATTGAGGGAATAAAAGTTGGAGATAAAGTTTATTGGCATGTAACCAACTTAGAGCAGGACTGGGATATTCCGCATGGATTTACTGTAAAGGGATTAAACAATTCCGAATTATTAATAATGCCTGGTCAAACAAAAACAATTTTGTGGACTCCAACAAAATCTGGAATCTATCCTTTTTACTGTACAGATTTCTGTTCTGCGCTTCATCAAGAAATGCAAGGATATGTTCGTGTATCGGAAGCCGGAAGCTTGACCAAGCTTTTGTTTAATTAAAAAATTATGGAATTGATTCCGGATAATGTTATGAAAAATTTATCGAGATGGTTAATGATTGGCGCCTCAGTAATTTTAATTGCGGTGTTCCTATTTCCCATTTGGGCAATAGATTTGCGAGCGCCGCAATATCCCGAAGGATTAGGTCTAAGAATTTGGGTTAATCAAATTACGGGATTTAAAGAGGGGGATCTTAATCTTATAAATAATCTTAATCATTACATAGGGATGAAAACCATTCATCCGGAATCGATTCCAGAATTGAAAGCAATGCCATATATAATAATATTCTTTATTTTATTTGGGCTGGGTGCGGCAGCCATAAATAAAAAACTGTTAAAGGTAAGCTGGCTTATTCTATTATTGGCTGTTTTAACTTATGGACTTTACGATTACTACCTGTGGGGATACGATTACGGACATAATTTAGATCCAAAGGCACCAATTAAAGTTCCGGGCATGACATATCAGCCTCCGCTAATTGGCACAAAGCAATTGTTAAACATGAACGCAAAGTCTTCTCCCGATATTGGAACATATATAATTATTCTTTCTATCCTAAGTTCTAGTGCCTCAATTTATTTGGACCAGAAAAGAAAAAGGGAATTAAAATGATTAAGCAATATTTATTATTTATCCTAATAGCTGTTTGGCTTGCCGGATGCAGCAGTGAGCCGAAGCCTATTAACTATAATAAGGATGAATGCGCTCACTGCATGATGATTATTACAGATCCCAAATTTGGAAGTGAACTAGTAACAGACAAGGGAAAAGTTTACATGTTCGATTCTATTGAATGCTTGGCGGCCTATAGCAGCATTGCGCGAGAGTTTAAAGTAGAATCTCTTTGGATTAGCGATTACGCAAATCCAAATAACTTAACGGATGCCGAAAAAGCATTTTATATAGTTGGACCAAAAATGGAAAGTCCTATGGGAATGAATATAGGTGGATTTAAAAACGAATCTGACATGCAAAAAGTTAATGCCGAAATGAATGGTCAAAAGATGAACTGGAAAGAAATTGTGGATTATGTTAAAAAGCAGAATTAAAATAGCACTTATATGTTTTTTGATGACAAACGTTTTTATTCATTCAAAAACAATTATGGTTGGCAAAAACCAACTTAACAAATCTGTTAGAGAGGCATTAAATAAGTGTGATAATGGGGATGTAATTAAAATACTGCCAGGAGTGTATATTGAATATAATATTACAATAAACAAGCAGGTTTCAATTGTAGGAATAGATTATCCCGTAATAACCGGAGATAACAAAGGGAAGATATTTTTAATAAAAGCAAAGAATGTTTTAATAGAGGGTATTCATTTTAAAGATACCGGAGTAAGCTTTGTAAAAGATAATGCGGCTATTAAGCTGGATAGTGTTGATGGCTGCGTAATTAAAAAGAACAAGTTCACCAATAATTTTTTTGCAATATACCTGGGCAAAAGCAGTAACTGCACTATCTCCCAAAATATAATTGCTTCCCACAAAAAGACTCAAACTTATTCCGGAAACGGAATTCATCTTTGGTACTGCAAAAAGATAACAATTGAAGGGAATAAAGTAGAAGGGCACCGGGATGGAATTTATTTGGAGTTTGTTAGAAAAAGCATAATAACCAACAACAGCAGCACCAAAAACCTTAGGTATGGTTTGCACTTTATGTTTTCGGATAGCTGTGAGTATTCATTTAATAGGTTTGAACATAACAGCGCAGGGGTAGCCGTTATGTTCACACATAATGTTTTAATGCATAACAATACTTTTGTAAACAATTGGGGGGATGCTTCGTATGGACTATTGTTAAAAGATATTACCGATAGTAAAATATTTAACAACAAGTTTATTCGGAACTCTACCGGCATATATTTAGAAGGATGCAACAGGAACAAGATTGAGAATAATTTATTTGAATGGAACGGATGGGCAATTAGACTTATGGCAAACTCGATGACAAACATGTTCACTTTAAATAATTTTATAGGCAATTCTTTTGAAGTAACCACAAACAACAGCAGCAACTATAATTCATTTACAAATAATTACTGGAGCGATTACACCGGATATGATTTGAACAAGGATGGAATTGGTGAAGTGGCTCATCATCCGGTAAAATTATTTTCGATGCTGGTGGAGCAGAACCGTACTTTGCTAATACTGCTGCGGGGATTGTTTGTTGAGGTATTAAATGGAGCCGAAAAAATTTTTCCGGTTTTAACACCGCAAACCCTTATTGATGAAAAACCTTTAATGAGTCCAGTAAAATGATAAAAACGGAATCTCTATATAAAAAATATGGCACATTGGAAGCCCTTAAGAGTATTGATGTTAGCATCAAGAAAAATAAACTTACCTACATTGTAGGTCCAAACGGATCTGGCAAAACAACTTTTATAAAATGCATACTTGGTTTAGTTAAACCCAATAGTGGAAATATTTTTGTAAATGATATTAAACTGAATGGAGTGTTTAATTACCGTAAAGAAATTGGATACATGCCCCAGATTGCAAGCTTTCCCGAAAATTTGACGGTTAAAGAAGTAATAAAACTCTTAAAGGAGATTAGAAATTGCGAGGCGGCACTGGATGAGGAATTAATAATGCTTTTGAATTTGGAAAGGGAATTTGAAAAGAGAATTAAAAATTTATCCGGAGGAACCAAACAAAAACTTAACGCAGTTATTGCCTTTATGTTCAATCCACAAATTCTAATTCTTGATGAGCCGAGCGCCGGTTTAGATCCTGTATCTAGCAGTATTCTAAAGGATAAGATTCTAAAAGAAAAAAATAATGGAAAAACAATTTTATTTACCTCCCACATTTTAAGCGAACTTGAGGAACTGGCCGAAGAAATTATTTTTCTTTTGGAAGGAAGTGTTTGTTTTGCAGGAAGAAAAGATGATTTAATTTCTATTACAAACGAGCGAAATCTTGAAAGGGCAATTGCCAATTTAATGCTGGGGAGTGTAAAATGAATGCCCTAAAATATATTATACACTATCAGGCATACGATACTCTAAGAAGCAAATGGCTTGTTGTTTATACTTTATTTTTTGCTATTCTAAGTTACGGGCTGCTTTCTTTTTCGTCTGATAGCAGCAAGGTAATTTTAAGCTTGCTGAGCATTAACATTATTGTAATTCCGCTGGCCTGCTTAATATTTGGGACAGTTTATTTGTACAACAACCGGGATTATATAATTTTAATTCTATCTCAGCCAATTAACAGAACAACACTTTATTTTGGATTGTATTTAGGATTAGCACTTCCAATGTCTTTAAGCTTTATTGCAGGAACGGCAATACCTGCAATTGTTTTCTTCAAATATTTTAAAGACTCGATAGGAGTTTTAGCTTACTTATTTATTGGGGGAGTATTCGAAACTTTTATATTTATTTCCATAGCGTTTTTGGTTGCTACAATAAACGAAAACAGAATGAAAGGATTGGGGCTATCTATTTTTATCTGGCTTTTACTTTCGGTTTTATTCGACGGACTTGTGTTAATAGTTCTTCAGGTATTTCGAAATTATCCACTAGAAGTTCCTTCAATTATTTTAATTGTTTCCAATCCTGTAGATTTAGCGCGCTTGCTTGTAATTATGAAATTTGATGAGTCCGCATTAATGGGGTACACGGGGGCGGTATTCAATAATTTTTTGGGGAGTAGTTTGGGAATTATAATCTCGGTAGTTTCTCTATTGATTTGGAGCGGGGCACCTCTTATTATTGGAATGAAAAGATTTATTAAAAAAGATTTTTAGCCAATTAGAGAAAAGAGATTAAAATGTTTTCGACTGTACGTTACTTTATAAAGACAGCAATAGTATTTCTTGTAACCGGACTTTTATCTGGCCTTTATATGATAACCTGTAAATACCTATTTAATTATGGATATCCATACGGATTAATATCTGCTCATACACATATTATTTTAATTGGTTTTGTAATGATGATGATAATGGGGGTTGCAATTTGGTTTTTTCCAAGGCCCGAAAAAGAGGATAAGAAATACAATCCCAATTTAATTCTTCTTATTTACGGCATGATGTCTATAAGCACCATATTAAGGTTTATCTTCGAAATAGTTAACGCATACATGATGGATGAGATTAGCGGAAAGATAGTTTTTATGGCAGCAGCAGGGCAAGTGTTATCCTTTATACTATTTTTTATTTCGATATGGGGAAGAATAAGACCATTAGGAAGCCAAATTAGAGAAGCCAAAGGGGAGAAGTTTTAATATATGCGCAAAGCCTAAATGGTAATTGGCTTACTAAATGTGTAAGAGAAGAATATTGCTAAAAATATTTTGCGCAAAGAGGGCAAAGAAAAGGGAAAGCGGGGGAGAGAAGGGGGTAAATATTAGAAGTACTTTCAATTATTATAACAAAAAAAAGCCCGGACTTTTAAAAAGAAAAATCCGGGTACCAATAAATTTTAATTATTTGGAACGGGTGTAAACAATTGACATATTTTTAATTTCTTTGGTGCCGTCAACGGTAAACATTTCAAAAAGCATTTTATCTTGACCTTCGTAAGAGGAAACAGATTTAACTTTTGTTTCTTTTCCAGTCATAGGATCTACCATGTTACCGTAATAGGTAAGTGTTTTAGTTGCGGGGTCAACTTTACCCTTCATAATTAAAACGCCGGTTCCAAAATTATCGAGCCAAATGGAAGTATATTCTTTTGTAAGATTATCAAAAGCATCCAAACCAAATCCCTCCATAGGCATTCCCATCATAACGGAATTAAAAGTGGATTTCATATATCTACCGCCAAGAATCATTTCGAAAATTGCGGTGCCCTCGGCTTTTGATGGCTGGCCATCCATATAATTAGTAATTTCGGCTTTCCATGTGCCGCAATATTTTTCGAATGTTTTATGCTGCTGGCCGGGGGTCATATACTCCTGCCATTTTTTCATCATCTCGGCTTGATCTTGCCCATTTACAAAAGCAAATGCAAGCAGTAAAAAAGATGCTAAAGATATTCTAAAAGATTTCATACGCTTTCCTTTTTTTTGTTGTTAGTAAAATTAAAATATATTTAAAGTATAAATACATATTATTGCCAAAAGCAATTTCACCTTATTGATTGTTAAACGTTAGATGCCACAAAAGCAAAATTTATATTCTTGTTTAATAACTAAAGCAGAAGTTTGCCTAAATTTTTAATTACATTAAAAGAATGATAGAACAAAAATAATTTTTTGCATTACTTATTTGGAAACGATAAAGCAATCCTCAGAGTTCAATATAAAAGGTACTAGGTATTAAATTAAGTTGCCATATAAACAGTACACCATAAGTTTATTGCGCAAGGGGATAATTAAGAGAATAAAACAGTTTGCATGAATATGAAACTGAAAATGATTATAAGGCAAGTTTTGGTAAAACAGCTTTAACAGAAAAGTTTAGAAAGGGGAATAGAAATTGAAATTTATTTTTACATAAAATTTTCTTGACAGTAATATTGCAATTAGTTAATATGATTGTGTAAAAGAAATGCAGATAACCGCTATTGCCCTTTTTACCACAGGGCGGCTAATTTTTTAATACTTCTTTTGAAATGCTGTTATTCCTTTCCCCATATATTTTTTTCTAATACTGAGTAATTGATTTTGATATGGTTTTATTGCCTAAATGAGTTGTTATTTATTTACTAAATAAAGAGCAAAATATTTTTAAGAGGGTCTGTTTCAAAAGGTAATTATGAGAAGAAAAGCATAAAGACAAAAATAAAATGTTCTACATAATTTGTATTATCTTAAAAAAAGAGAGTGCAAGTTACCTATGGAACAGACCTCTTTTTACAAAGGCAATTAGAATTAGTAAGAAGCATAAATTAAGATGGAATGGATAAGCGTTAATATTCCATTTGCGGGTGTATCTGTTTATAAAAAAGTTTACCCTACTTTAAGAGTAATTATATACCTACCAAATTATATCATCAATTTGCATAGAAAAGGGGAGGAGTGCCTAAGTGAGGAAAAGAAGTGTCTAAGTGGGGAGGAGAAGTGTCTAAGAATGAGGGGAGAGTTCTTTGAAAGTGGGTATGAATTACCTGGAATGGGGCACAACATTCCGGGTATGAAAAACGCTTTTCCGAGTAACAACAATGTGATTCCGAGTAGTGAAAATGCCCGAGGTTCAATAAGAGAATATTAATATGAATTTGATTTTAATTGAACAATTAGTTTGATGTATATAGGGAAAAAAATAAAAGTAACAATAAAAATTGTCTCACCCGCGCCTTAACAACGACCGCTTCTTCGATGCGGTCATATTGAGTCGCAACATGGTTTTCCTTTTCAGAATTAGTTTGTTGTGTAAAATTGATTTAGTTCTTTAAACTGATTTATTAATTAAAGTTGTGCTGACAAAACCGTCATTGTTGTTCTGGGTGGACCATTAGGCGCAACGTCTTTAGGCAAATAATAATCAATTGGAGGTATTTATGAAACTATTCAAATACTTTTCTATTATGGTTCTTTCTCTTGCCATTTATTTCGTAATGATGATTTTTACAAGTTGTAATGAATCACATCAACAATCAAACTTAAACGATCCATCTAGTTCTATTTTATTAGAAAAATCTGTTCCAAAAGAAAGGTTTGAAAATCCACAAAAGAAAATTGGAGAAATGCATAATGAAGCATTGGACGCCGTATTTTTAGCTATAAAAAAGAATTCAGCAAAAATTAGATGTATTGATGATCTCATTAATACAGCGCAAAAAGGTATGAATGAGTACTGGTTGAACAAGAAAGTATTTATTGATGATCAAGCAATAAAAAAGGCATTTGAAAAGAAAGATACTAAGAGTATTATAATACCAAAGGAGCGGTTTTTAAAAACATTATCGGATGAAGGAATGACAGATAAGCAACTAACATTTATTGATGATTATTATAGTCTGTTAAATAAAAAACTGTCAGTCAATGATCTTAAAGACACTATTGCGTCGATGAATATGAAAGCCATGAAAGAATTTGGGGAAACAGATGCAAAACACATTTTAGCATTTTCCTCGCTGGCTGAAAACTCATATGAATATCATAGTAAGAGAAGCATTGAGTGGATGGAATTAGTCAAGAGTTTACCGATTGAAGGTATAAAAGGCAAAAATCTTTCTAAAACAACTATGGATGAAATAAATTGGGATGTTTTTTGGCAGGCTGATCTTGGAGCCTTTCCTGGTGCATTATTTTCTTGTGCCGATACAATAATTTTTGGACAATATGGGACATGCGTTGCAGCATATACTGCAATGTCATCTTGTATGGCTCTACTTATTGAAATCCTACTCTTCTTTTTATCATTGCTTATTTAAGGTATATCTTATGAAAAAGATAAATAAAAGCAATCTAAAAAATATTATTCATTGGATTAATTCAAATATGCAAATTGCAATACCATTTTACACACTTTATTATTTACTTTTGTTTTACTTATTCACAAATAATTCGAATTGGTCTTGGATATATTTATTAAGGTCACTTTCGCTGGGTGTATTTTCTGGTCTGTATTTCCGTTTCGTAATGGCACCGGAAGGATACAACTGGAAAAAGAGGTTTAAAATTGCTCTATTGATAATGGTAGTAGTAGCAACAATTTCTGCTGTAGTTGAAATATTAATTAAAAGAATTACTTAATAATTTAGAGTAAAATATTTATGATCTTTAGCCTAACAAGCGTCTCAAGCAAAAACTGTAGTGGGTTGTAATATTTGTTGTAATTATTGATTTAGATATTTGACTTTGGATTTTGTGATTTAAATATGTAATAAACAGAATATTTGTAACGGAAACTTTGTGGCACCCAAATTACGGAAATGTAGTTATTCTAAAAGTTATAATTTGAGTTAAGGATAATATGAGATATTTATTTTTGCTAATGTTATTATTATTCTCGTGCAGTGGAAAGGTTACTTTAAATGAATATTTAACAGAGCTAGCCCCAACTAATAATCCCATTCCTTATAAACCAGAATTGATTCCAAATGGAATGCTAGTTCATCGCGGTATATTTTCACCGGATCTGGAAGAATATTATTATACAATTTCTGATAAAGATTTCAAAAAGTTCAAAGTGAAAGTTGTAAAAAAAGAAAATGGAAAGTGGTCAGATCCTAAAGATGCTTTTTTCACTTCAATTTATAATGAACATGGTATGAGTTTTTCTCCTGACAATAAATACATTTATTTTAGTTCTACACGCCCCGTTAATAAGGAGGGGGTTTTGGATACTTGGCATATATGGCGTTCAAAAAATATAAATGGTAAATGGACAGAGCCAGAATTTGTTGATATCCCAAATTTGCGCCATAGACTTGTGTCGCATCCAACAATAGCCTCAAATGGTAATTTATATTTTCATTCAGGGGCAGTTGATTACTCTGACTTGTTTATTTATTACTCAAAAGAGATTGATGGGAAATTTATTGATGCAATCAAACTACCTAACGAAATTAATTTCAGAAATGTTCAAAATACTCCTTATATACTTCCAGATGAATCCTATCTTTTATTTGAATCTGTCCCCGATTTATATATAAGTTATAAAAGTAAAAGTGGTGATTGGTCGAAAGCAAAACTGCTGAACAAAAATATTAACAAGAATGGAAGAGGCAATCCATATGTTTCACCCGATAAAAAATATCTGTTTTTTGTAGCAAGCGCAGAGAATAATAATGATGAAAAGTGGTTCGTTTATTGGGTAAGTATTAAAGAGGCATTGAATAACTTAATAACCACACATGAATAAGGATATTGGAAACAGGTTATTGGGGGAGTACTTTTATTGGTCATAGTAGAAGTTGTTCTAAAGATATTATTATAGCGCATTTAAGACACGGAATAAGTAAATAAAATTAATTTATTTTATTCGGTCTTCTTTTTATGGCTAGACTAAATGTGTTAAGTAAACCAGTTAGCTGTAATTAAAATAAGGTTATCTAATGAAGATTTTAGGAATTCTACCCTTAATTCTTGGAGCATTTTTTCTTTTCGTTTCAATTAGGCGGCGAATACGACATGAGTGCAAATTTACTGCCGATCTTGGTTTTGCCAGTGACCAATTAATAGCAAAAGATATATTAACCGGCATATCTATTGGCCTTTTTGCTATGACTGGAATATTTCTTATAGAACTGCTACTAAAATCGATTAGCATAGAGGGATTCAATTTAATATCGTACAAAATATTCATCTCGATATTGATGCTAATGATTTATGCAATGTTTGAAGAAATTCTCTTTCGTGGACTTATATTTGGAGGACTTCTTCGAATATTGAGACCATGGCTTGCTTTACTGTTGGTTTCTCTTCTATTTGGTTTAGCACATGCTGATAATCCAAACGCTAACTTAATTTCGGTAATTAGCAATGCACTTGGCGGATTAATGTATGCCATTGCCTTTTTATACACCGGTTCAATATGGTTATCCTTTGGTCTTCATTTTTCATGGAATTTTTTTCAAGGAATAATTTATGGATTTCCAATAAGCGGTTACCTTTTTGATGGATTAATTAAACAAACCACAACCGGTCCAACTTGGCAAACCGGTGGCTCATATGGTCCAGAAGGTGGAGTCGTTGGTATAATATTTCGAATAGTTATCATTTGGTTGTTATATCTATATTCTAAAAAGAGAAAAGCATATTTTATTGAGAAAAAATAAGAGACGAGAAAAAAAGTAGTTGCAGCAGTTCGGCATTTTTAAATGAACCGTTTACTTAGGCCGGTTAAGCCGCTTATGGGTAATGTTGTTGGCGCAATACAAAGAGAAATAAAAATATTTGCAGGACAGCTCAATTTTTAATAAGGAGTAAAAATGGGAAATCTAACTTTGTTTATGCATATATCCTTAGATGGATTTGGGGCCGGTGTAAATGGGCAATTGGATTGGGTTAAAGTGGATGATGAAATTTTTGATTATGGTGCAGAAAGAATATATGCAACAGATATGGCCATATATGGAAGAAAAACTTATCAATTAATGGAAAGTTATTGGCCGACTGCGGCAGATCAACCAAATCCAACAAAACATGCAATAGAACATTCACGATGGTACAAAAATGCAAAGAAGGTCGTTTTATCGAAAACTTTGGAAGAAAAAAATCTTTCCAACACAAAGGTGATAAGTAAGAACTTGGTTGATGAAATAAACAAACTAAAGCAAAGCACAAAAAAAGAAATTCTTGTTTTTGGCAGCCCGACTGCCGGACATTCATTGATGGTCGAGAATTTAATAGACAATTACTGGTTCAATATAAATCCTGTTTTGCTAGGAAATGGGATTCCTGTTTTCAAAGATTTAAAGACAAAAACGAATTTGTCTTTGATAAGCAGTAAAGTATTTTCTTCCGGTGTGGTTTGCTTGTACTATTCAAAAAAAGTATAATAAAAGTATGTTAAGCATGCCTCCTCTACAAGATATCTAAAGCCCAGAAGAGAATGGCTAGCTGAAATGCTTTTATAAAACAAAATAAATGGTAAAATAATTTAAAGAATGAAGCCGGTATTTTTTTCGAACCAACTTGAATTTAGAAAGTGGTTAAATATAAACCACAAAAAGAAAACTGAATTATTGGTTGGTTATTACAAAGTTGGAAGCGGAAAACCAAGTATTACCTGGTCGCAATCTGTTGATGAAGCGCTTTGCGTTGGGTGGATAGATGGAATTAGAAAGTCTATTGATAAGGATAGCTACTGCATCCGATTTACACCAAGGAGAGAAACAAGTATTTGGAGTGCAATAAATATTAATAAAGTTAAAAAATTAACTGAGCTAGGGCTAATGCAGCCGGCTGGATTGGAAATTTTTAGAAAACGTAAAAAGGAAAAAACAGCAGTTTATAGTTTTGAAAGTGGCGCTAAAAAGTTTAAAGAGAATTTTGAAATTATATTTAGAGCAAATAAAGAAGCTTGGGACTTTTTTACAACACAAGCACCCTCGTACCAAAGAACAATCATTCATTGGATTATGACTGCCAAGCAAGAAAAAACACAGCTCCTTAGGCTTGAAAAAGCTATGACTGAAAGTGAAAAACAAAAAAGGCTTTTTAGATAAATCCTATTAGTAAGTATATAAATATCCACAATTGTTATTTAAAGATGATAGCGATATAACCATTGTCTTTCTGTATTGGGAACGGGGAAAGCAAGCAGAACGCCATTAAAGGCCAGCCAAGGTTTTTTTGAATTTACTTTTATAATAAATATATTTTACTCACCTATTTATTAATTAATCAACTCGAAAGGGAACATTGTATGAGCAATGAAAATCAATTTGAATATAGCCGCAAACTATTTCGATATGGAATTCTTTTGCTATTGTTAGGATTAATTACCGGATTTCTAATTCCAATATTGAAGAATCCAAGATTGGGATTATCAAGCCATCTTGAAGGTGTATTAAATGGAATGTTATTAATTATTTTTGGTCTGATATGGCCAAAATTAACTATGACAGAAAAATTGCAAAAATGGAGTTATGCCCTTGCTCTCTTTGGCACATTTACAAATTGGTTTACAACTCTTTTAGCCGGCTTTTGGGGTGCCGGTTCGGAATTGATGCCGATAGCCGGAAATTTGATGCAAGGAAATGCCTGGCAAGAAATAATTATTAAATTCGGTCTCATATCATTATCTCTTTCTATGATTATTGTATGTGTGTTAATATTATTTGGACTGAGAGGGAAGCCGCAAAAGTAATGGGAATTATTGCTTGATAATGATAGATTATTTAATGAAAAATCTTGAACAGATTGAAGTAATTTAAATTTTCTCTCTTTCAATTAGGAATGAGAAAAAGGTTAATTCTCTTTACTCAAGCAGAAGCAAATTAGATCATCCATTTTTCCCAGAATAAATATTAATCTGATAAAGATTCTAGAGCCCATATTCTACAAGGCATTCTAAAAGTTATATCCCAATGCTACATAACAAACTGTAAACAAAATCCCCTCAATTAATTCTTACCATTTCAAACCAGCCATTATTCTTAACCCAAACACAAACAATAATTTGAATATAACTCAATAAGTCTATTTAGCTTTAATAAATTTTTAGTTATGGAGCTTATATAATACCCAATAATTCTTGATTGGTATATATCTGTTAATAAATTATAAACCAGAGAAAAGTTGTTGATTGCAAAATAGAATTAACAATTCCTTAATACTGTGGTAACATTCAGTTAATACTAGGACTTTAAGTTTAGGCACCAAAAAAAATAATTGGAGTAAATTGATGAAAAGGATGTTGTTACTATTAATAGCTGTTTTATTCGCTGGAAAATTATTTGCGCAAAATCAAAACGATTCCACAAAAGCAAAATTGGAAGAGCTTCAATCTAAGATTGAAGAACTGAAGGGTGCTCTTGATGGATTAAACGAATCCTACCTTGAAACAAAGACAACAACAGACGCATTAAAGAAAATTAAATTTTCGGGTTATATCCAAACACAATTCCAGTCCATAGATTTAGATGGTGCTGCCTCAATTGCAGGTGGAAATTTTTCTGCCGGAATGCATAACAGAATTATGGTTCGAAGAGGAAGATTAAAAGCCATGTATGATAACGATATTACACAATATGTTCTTCAGATAGATGCTACCGAAAAGGGCCTTGGATTGAAGGATGCGTTTGTAATGTTCAAGGAACCATGGCTTAAAACATTTGGATTAAAAGCCGGAGTTTTCGATAGACCATTTGGTTTTGAAATTAGTTATTCCTCTTCAAGCCGTGAAACTCCGGAACGCTCGAGAGTTTTTCAAACATTATTCCCCGGTGAAAGAGACTTAGGTATAAGCCTTGAGTATTCTCCTTATATGCCATTCGAAAGTTTCCTAGGCTACTTCAACTTCAAAGGAGGATTCTTTGCCGGTAATGGTGTAAATATAGAAGTAGATAACACAAAAGATTTTATAGGAAGACTTGGATTTCAATTACCATTCTACGATGAAAACTTAGCAATAGATGGAGGGCTCTCTCTATATAAAGGAAGTGTAAAGTTAGCTGCGGGTAAATCTACTTTTACAGTTAACAATGCAACATTGGCTAGCGCAGATACAAAGGAATTATATACAGACAGAAGCTATACCGGCATTGATATGCAGATTTACTACAGCTTACCATTATTAGGAAACTTTTCTCTAAGAGGTGAATACATATCTGGAAAACAACCGGGGGGCAGCAGTTCTGCTAGCGGTTCACCAACAACACTATTAACCGGAGATATCTATTTAAGAAACTTTGCTGGTTACTATATAAACTATGTTCAAAACCTTGGAGAAAAAAATCAGTTTGTACTTAAGTACGATGTTTACGATCCAAATACAGATGTGAGCGGAGACCAGATAGGCGCTTTGGCAGCAGCAAAATTAGGTACAGGAGATTTGAAATATACAACCTTAGGATTGGGCTTGGTTCATTATTGGGATGATAATGTAAAGTTTACTTTCTACTACGATTCCGTTTCGAATGAAACTACAAAATTTGTTAAGGGATTTGAATCCGATCTTAAAGACAATGTTTTCACATTCAGAATACAGTATAAATTTTAATTCGAATTCATAGTTCAACCAAATAAAAATTGATAAATAAATAGGAAAATAAAAATGAAAAAAATAATCTTAATAGCCCTGCTGGCAGTAATTGCTTACGGGTTCACGTTTCAAAGTAAAGTAATTACGGTAAAAGGTTCAGATACAATGGTAATACTTGCGCAACGCTGGGCCGAAAAATATATGGAAAAGAATCCAGGAGTTACAATACAAGTAACCGGAGGAGGATCGGGCACCGGAATAGCAGCTTTGATAAATGGCTCTACCGAAATTTGTAACTCCTCCCGTCCAATGAAGCCATCCGAAAGAGAAAAACTAAAAGCACGCTATAATACATTGGGTGTAGAAGTTAAAACAGCAAAAGATGGTTTAAGTGTTTATCTGAACGAAAAAAATAATGTTAAGGAACTTTCGATTGAGCAAGTAAAAGATATTTACACGGGAAAAATTACAAACTGGAAAGATGTTGGCGGTATGGATTCAAAGATTATTGTATATGGAAGAGAAAACAGTTCCGGTACATATGTTTATTTCAAAGATAATGTATTAGGTGGAGCAGATTTTACTGCAAAGATGCAAAGCATGCCTGGAACAGCAGCAGTTGTTAACGCAGTGGTTAAAGATGCAAACGCAATTGGTTTTGGAGGAGCGGCATACGCAAAGGGAATTAAATATGCATCAATTAAAAAAGATGCTAATTCAACTGCATATCAGCCAACCGAAGAAAACATTAAAGCGGGCCATTACCCAATCACAAGATTTTTATTCCTTTACCTAAGAAACAAACCGACGGGTGAATTAAAAGAATATATCGATTGGATATTAAGCCCTGAAGGGCAGCAGCTTGTTGCAAAAGTTGGTTATTTCCCAGTTAAATAAGAAGCCACTAAATGTTTAATAAAAAAAATAATAGTCACTCGCTAAGCCGGAAGTTCCGGCTTGGCGAATTTATTGCCGAAAAGATAATAAATGGAGTATCCTTTGTTTCCTTTACTGTAATAATTCTAATTTTTGTTTTTGTGTTCAAGGAATCTTTACCGGTCTTTTTTCCAAAAGAGAAAAGTGCAAACTCATCAGAGTATTTGGAATCGGAATCTTATGGAGAGGAACCAACAACAAAAATTGAAGAGACTCCGAAAGAAAACTATCAATCATTAACCAGCCACGGATCGAACGATGATGCTACGTTTTCCAATCTAACACAAAAAAATTGGCAGCCGGTAGGAGAAAATCCTAAATATGGTTTGCTTCCACTTTTTGTTGGAAGCTTTAAGGCAACTTTAATAGCAATTTTATTCGGAGCTCCGCTTGCAATTCTTGCTGCAATTTACTCGGCATTGTTTGCCCCCAAAAGATTGCGGGAATTAATAAAACCGGTAATTGAATTGCTTGCAAGTTTTCCATCTGTAGTAATTGGATTTTTTGCTCTTGCAACATTTGCAACTTTCTTCCAAAATGTATTTGGCTATACATACCGCCTTAATGCTTTTGTTGGAGGATTTGCAATGGCTCTTGCTGTTATTCCAATTGTTTATACAATTACAGAAGATGCTCTTTCGGCAGTTCCAAAACATTTTACCGAAGCCAGTTTGGCTTTAGGAGCAAATAAATGGCAGACTGCACTGTTTGTAATTATGCCGGCAGCAACGCCTGGAATATTTGCAGCATTACTATTAGGATTTGGAAGAGCATTTGGGGAAACAATGATTGTTTTAATGGCGACCGGAAACGCGCCATTATCTTCATTAAATGTTTTTGAACCGGTTAGAACTCTTTCGGCAACAATAGGAGCCGAAATGGCTGAAGTTGTTTTTGGAGATGTTCACTATAGTGTTTTATTCTTTATTGGTGCAATGCTTTTTGTAATAACATTTGTGCTTAACGCAATTGCAGAGTTTTATGTACGGGCAAAGTTAATGAAAAGGTTCAGAGGGGAATGATGAATAATAAATTTCTTGGAAAGTCCATTGTTGCCGCTTCTATACTTGCTGTATTGATAATTGTGTTTGCTCTCTTCTACATTTTATTAGAAATTTATTTGGGAGGCCGGCAGTACATTGGCTTAGAGTTCATTACCAGCGATCCAACAAATGGAATGACCAGCGGAGGAATATTCCCGGCAATTGTTGGAACAGTTCTGCTTGTAATAATAATGTCTATAGTGTGTGTGCCAATAGGAACTATAACAGCAATTTATCTAAATGAATATGCCAGCAGAAAATCGTTCTTTACAAAAACAATTAGGTTTGCCGTAAACACATTATCGGGAGTTCCTTCAATAGTTTTTGGATTGTTTGGAGTAGGTTTTTTCATTCAGTTTGTTGGTGGGGGAATGGATAAACTTTTTACTCCCGAGGGTAAGTTAGATTGGGCACAGCCAAATATTTTGTGGGCAAGTTTTACAATGGCGTTTTTAACTGTACCGGTTGTAATTGTATCTGTAGAAGAAGCATTGAAAACTGTTCCCGATGATTTGCGTGCAGCCGGTTTGGCTCTTGGCGCAACAAAATGGGAGACTATTCAAAAAATTGTTTTGCCAAATTCAATTTCGGGAATTTTAACCGGAGCTATTTTGGCAATTGGCCGCGGCGCCGGAGAAGTTGCACCGGTTCTTTTTACCGGAGCCGCATACTTTTTGCCTCACCTTCCAACAAAATTCACAGATCAGTTTATGAATTTGGGTTATCATATTTATGTGATGACAACTCAATCCACAGATGTAGAGGCAACAAAAGGAATTCAGTATGCAACAGCATTTGTACTTTTGATTTTAACATTCAGCCTTACATTACTGGCAATAATTGTACGTTATAGATTCCGAAAAAAATTAAAAACATAGGATATGTTGATGATAGATAATCCCAAAATTACAGTAGAAAATCTTAACCTTTATTATGGAAAGAAAAAAGCGCTTGATAATATCTCAATCAAAATTCCGCAAAATAAGGTTACCGCTTTAATAGGTCCCTCGGGATGCGGCAAATCCACATTCCTAAGATCGCTAAACCGAATGAACGATTTGATAGACAGCGTAAAAATAGATGGCTCTGTTATGCTCGATTCTCTAAATGTTTACGACAAAGATATTGATGTAGTAGAATTAAGAAAAAAAGTTGGAATGATATTTCAAAAATCAAATCCATTTCCAAAATCTATTTACGAGAATATTGCATTCGGACCAAAGATAAATGGAGTAAAGGATAAGAATAAACTTGACGAAATTGTGGAAACCAGTTTAAAGCGAAGCGCTCTTTGGGATGAAGTGAAAGATGATTTGAATAAAAGCGGACTTGCATTAAGCGGCGGTCAGCAACAGCGTTTATGCATTGCCCGAGCATTAGCAGTAGATCCGGCAATTCTTTTAATGGATGAACCGGCAAGTGCTCTGGACCCAATTTCTACAACCAAAGTAGAAGATTTAATTTTTGAGCTGAAGAATAACTACACAATAATTATTGTAACCCATAATATGCAGCAGGCAGCCCGCGTTAGCGATTTTACTGCATTCTTTTACATGGGAGAATTGATAGAATACAGCGATACAAAAAAAATGTTTACATCACCAGATAAACAACAAACCGAAGATTATATTAGGGGAAGATTCGGTTGATAAAGGAGAATTTATGCAAGAACATTTTGTAAGTGAAATTGAAAGTCTTAAAGAAACTTTATTAAGAATGGCTTCTCTTGTAGATGAGCAGGTAGAAAATGCTTTTAAAGCTCTTGAAACTGGAGACATAGCTTTATGCAAAAGTGTTAAGGCAAAAGATTATGAGGTAGACGCCTACGACAATTTAATTCAAACTCAGTGCGAAAATATACTTGCGCTGTTTCAGCCGTTAGCCAGCGATTTGCGCTTTATTATGTCATCGTTAATGATTAATAACCAGCTTGAACGATGCGGAGATATTGCAGTAAACATAACTCAGAGAGTTAAAAAAACAAATCAAAGCAAAGATCTTATTCTTGAATCGAAATTAATTGAGATGGGAAGATTAAGCCGCGGAATGATTAAAAATGCTATAGATTCTTTTATACACCATAATACAGAGATGGCTTATAAAGTTATAGAATTTGATGAGAATGTAGATAAACTAAACCGAGAGATTTTTGATTTTCTTGTTGCAAAGATGCAGTCTAATCCGGAATTAATTGTTCCCTGCTCTCATTTAATTGTATTGGCCCGCCATATCGAGCGCCTTGCAGATCATGCCACCAATATTGCCGAAAATGTTGTCTTTTATATCGAAGCAAAATTAATTACTCATAAAAAATTAATTAACAGCAGTAAAAATATTTAGTATAAATAAATATTACCAAGAGGAATAACCAGCAATTATGTTATTCCTCTTGGGCAAAATTCCGAGAATTTATTAAATCTAATAACGACTCTAGAAGAAGTACTCTGCTATGAGCTTTGGGTATAAATATTTTTCAAGTGAAGGCTTCTTAAGTATTCTCATTACTTCTCTTTTATGAAAATTTATTAAAACGGATAAGCCTATCTAAAGAATTTTCTTGACAAAGAAAGTAATTTTCCATAATCTGTAATAGAAATTACAGAATTTATTAACATTGTAATAAATATTACGATTATGGACAAAAGATTACTCGAAATTTTTCTTGAGCTAGTTTCAATTGATGGGCTTTCTGCTAATGAAAGATTGGTTGCAAACTATATTACAGCATTTCTAGAAAGAATTAAATTCACCCCTACAGAAGATTTGTGTGCAAAGATTTCGGACGGTAATACCGGAAACATTATATGCCCAATTGGAACCGGAGGTAATTTTGTTCTTCTTTCTCACATGGATACTGCTAGGTCTACCAAAGATGTTAAGCCGCAATTATTAATAGACAGAATCACTTCTGATGGCAATACAGTTTTAGGAGTTGATAACAGGGCAGGAATTGCGTCACTGCTTTTTGCACTTGAAAAACTTGTAAATGAAAACAAACCTGTAAAGGATTTTACCCTTGCTTTTACAATTCAGGAAGAAACAACATTAAACGGTTCTGCTAATATTGAACTTAACAATAATATTAAAATGGCGTTTGTATTCGACTCTCACTTACCACCTGGAGATTTTATATACATGTCCGCCGGTTCAATTGGATTTTCTATTAAGGTATATGGCAAAGCTTCCCATTCCGGTTTAGCTCCAGAAAAAGGAATAGATTCAATAAAGATTGCCTCTGTGGCAATTAGCAAATTAGAGTTTGGCCGCATAGATTCAGACACTACTGCCAATATTGGAATAATAAAAGGAGGAACTGCTACCAATGTAATTCCAGAACTTACTACCATTGAAGGTGAAGTAAGATCTATGATTCATTCCAATATCGATAAAAAAATTGAGGAAATTAAAACTCAGTTTGAATTGACTGCAAAAGAATTTGGGGGCAAAATAGAATTTGATTCCTATTGGAATTTCAAACCATATAAAATTGCGGAAGATTCCGAAACTTTTAAAACCGTTGTTAATGCAATTTCTAAAATTGGCTTAAAAGCTAATCCCAATACATCAAAAGGGGGAAGCGATGCAAACTCACTTAATGCAAAAGGTATAAGCTGCGTAAACCTTGGAATTGGAGCCGAGAACCCTCATTCAAACGATGAGTTTATTCTATACAAAGATTTGGAAAACAGTGCCAAAATAGCAATGGAGTTAATGCAAAAATGAAACGACTAGTTTTTTATTCTGTTTTTTTATTGGCTGCCATTTCTTTAACAGCTCAAAACAAAGGACAATTGGTAATTATTGGGGGTGGTTCAATTCCCGAATACATTACCGGCAAATTTGTTGAAGCTGCAGGAGGCAACAAATCGAAATTTGTAATTATACCAATGGCAAGTGCCGAACCGCTTCAATCTGCCAATTCATTTGCAAAAAAATTATTAACCGCTGGCTGTTCCAAAATTGAATTCCTTATCTCATCAAAAGAAGAGATGGATGCAGATTCCAACTTTGCAAAGCTTAAAGATGCAACCGGTGTATTCTTTACCGGCGGAGACCAATCGAAATTAACAAACGTTTTGTTAGGTACAAAATTACTTGATATGATAAAAGCGCTTTATAAAAAAGGGGCTGCAATAGGGGGAACAAGCGCCGGTGCTGCGGTAATGAGTTCTATAATGATTACCGGACAAGAGATAATAAACAAAGATTCTACAAACGCTTATAATGTTATTAAGAAAGGTAATATTAAAACTGCCGAAGGATTTGGGTTTATACAAAATACAATTATTGATCAGCATTTTATTAAAAGAAAAAGAATGAACCGGCTTGTAAGTCTAGTACTGGAAAATCCTGAATTGTTAGGAATTGGCATTGATGAATCTACTGCAATAATAGTTAAGCCAAATAAAACATTTGAAGTTTTGGGTGAAAGCCTTGTAAATGTATTCAACGCATCCAAAGCAAAAAATATTTCGCTTGATAAAAATAGCAATCAAGCGGTAAAAGATATTTCTATGTCTTTGCTAAAAAGCGGAGACATATACACCATGCCGAAATCAAAATTAATTTCCAAAGGAAATAGTAAATGAAGAAAATGAACTTCAATACTCTGGTTATGATTTTTATTGTTGTGGTATTAGTAGCAATAACAACATGGATAGTACCCGGCGGAGAATACAGCCGCCAAATAAAAGATGGAAAAACCTTAGTGGTTCCAAACTCGTTTAAGTATGTTCAAAGCAATCCGCAAGGAATTGGAAGTTTGCTAATGTCTCCTTTAAAAGGATTTGCACAGGCAGCAACAATAGTAGGCTTTCTATTTATTATAGGGGGTGCCTTCAGCGTAATTCAAAGAACCGGCGCCATAATGGTTTCTGTTCAAAGAATGGCATTTACTTTTGCACGCAAGCCTCATCTCGAAAAATTATTTATTCCTATTACAATGACAATCTTTTCAATCGCCGGAAGCATTTTTGGAAGCGCCGAAGAAACACTTCCATTTATTTTAATTTTTATTCCACTCGCATATTCAATGGGATACGATTCTATCGTCGGTACGGCAATTCCTTTCCTAGGTTCTGCTGCCGGATTTGCAGGGTCAACGCTTAATCCATTCACAGTTGGAATTGCTCAAAGCATTGCGGAACTACCTTTATACAGCGGTTTGGAATATAGATTAGTGATTTGGTTTATTAGCACGGTAGCAATGATTGCATTTATTATGGTGTATGCCGCAAAAGTAAAAGCCAATCCTAAAATTAGTTTGATGTACGAATTTGATTTAGAAAGAAAGAAAAGTCTTCACCTCGATAACAAAATTGACAGCAATTTTACAATTAATCATAAACTGGTTTTAATTTCATTCGGAATATCGATGATTGTACTAGTTGTAGGAATTCTTGGCTACAAATGGTACATAACAGAATTGGGCGCGCTGTTTTTAGCACTTGGAATAATATCCGGGCTTGTAGGAAAACTTTCACTTAATGAAATGACCGACTCATTCAAAGATGGTGCAAAAGATATGGTAGGCGTTGCACTTATAATTGGATGTGCCCGAGCAATTTTGGTATTAGCTCAAGAAGGCAAGATAATGGATACAATGCTGTTCAGTTTGAGCGGTGTTATTATGGATCTTCATCCAATTCTTGCATCGCAAGCAATGTTTGTAATGCAGGCTGTTCTAAATTTCTTTGTTCATTCTGCTTCGGGGCAGGCAATGCTAACAATGCCTGTAATGGCGCCTCTTGCAGATGTAATAGGTGTTTCAAGACAAATTGCCGTGCTGGCTTTTCAATTTGGAGAAGGTTGGATAAATCCAATTCTTCCAACTTCTGGTGTAACTATGGGCGTTTTAGGACTTGCTGGCATTCCATGGGAAAAGTGGTTTAAGTGGATGCTTCCTATGCAGATATTCTTTTTTATACTAGCTCTGCTTTTATTAATTCCTCCATTCCTGTTTAATTATCAATAAACAATTATTGCTCAAAAGAGGAGACAAAATGACAAGCTATAAAAAATTTAAAGACAGAATTAGGCAGCATTACGATGAACTGCCAAAGAATCAAAAAAAGATTGCTGAATACTATCTCGAAAATATTGAAAAGATAATGTTTCATAATGTGCAGGATGCTGCTAAGGCAACTTCTTCTAATGTTGCGGCAATTGTTAGGTTTGCACAAAGGATAGGATTTACCGGATTTACCGAAATGAGAGATGAAATTGTTTCCACATTTCAAAACCGAATGGAAAATAAAGAAGTTTTTCCATTGATTGACCAGTCGAAATTGAAAGAAGATACTTTAACATCGGTTGCCAATCAGGATATTACCAATATTAACGACACTCTTCATTTGAACGACCGTGAAAATTTTAGCAAGGTTGTGGATCTTATACTTTCATCCGAACGTGTGTTTACAATGGGATTAGGATTGTCTCATTTGCTGGCACAAATGATTTCCTATTCTCTAAATCAGGTTTCAAAACCATCCAACACTTTTACAAATAACAGCTCTACTTTTATGGAGCAGCTTCTTTTTCTTAAAGAGAACGATTTGGTTATAGCACTTTCGTTCCCTCCATATTCCAAAATTACAATTGATGCTGTTAAGTATGCTAAGGAAAGAAAATTAAAAGTTGTTGCTATCACAAATAAGAAATCGTCACCAATTTCAATTCAGTCCGATATTAGTCTAATAGTAAAAAGCGAGAATATGCTCTTTACAAATTCTTTTGCCGCAATTTCTGTATTGATAAATGCAATTACAACCGAGTGCGCTTTACGAAATAAATCTAAAGCCACAAAGATGCTAAAAGAACTAAAAGAGATTACCAAAATTCAAAACAATACTATAGAGTAATTCTAATAGCAATTTGATGGATTAAAAATGCTAACAATAATTCTAAATAAAATAAAGAAAATGTATAGTAAGGAGATAGTTTCTATGAAAGGCAAAACAATTCTTACATGCTTTTTGATGCTGATAATGGCTGCAGTAGTAATGGCCGGAACCACCGGTAAACTTGCGGGAAGAATAACAGATAGCCAAACAGGAGAAGCTCTTGTTGGCGCAAATGTGATAATTAAATCTGCAGTGCCAAATGTTGGCGCTACAACAGATTTGGAAGGATATTATCACATAATTAATCTTCCTCCCGGAAATTACGATGTTTCCATCAGCTACATTGGGTATTCAACTGTTGAGAAAAAAATATCTATCAAAGTAGATCAAACAACATCTTTGGATGTTCAGTTAGGGGCTCAGGATATTGTAACCAACGAGGTTGTAATTTCGGGTGAACGCACTGTTGTTCAGCGAGATAAAAGCTCAACCGTTCAGGTTACCAGCGCCGAAGAACTGAAAGCAATGCCTGTTAGCAATATTACAGATGTTCTTCAACTTCAAACCGGAGTTGTAAATACCGGTACTCTTCACATACGTGGCGGAAGAGGGGGGGAAGTTGGATATTATATAGACGGCTACCGTGTTGAAGATCCTTTATTCAATTCTGCAACAGTGCAAATTAACAATCAGGCAATTCAAGAAATGGAACTGCTATCAGGTACTTTCAATGCCGAATATGGAAATTCACTTTCGGGGGTTGTAAATATTGTTACTAAAGAGAACAATAAAAAGTTAAAAGGCAACCTTACTTACAAGAGAACAAATTTTGAAATTGAAGAGGCAAGTACTAATCTAAACGAAAGATATTTCGAGGGTACTTTAAGCGGCCCATTTTGGAAAGACAGTCCAATAGATTTTTTATTGTCGGGCAAAAAAGTTGATACAGACAGCTACTATTTTTCTGGCAACAGCAAACAAACAAACACCGGTTATGAATCTATAGAGTTTTCGAAGAACAAACCATTTGGCTTTAACGATTTACTAACCTTGGTAGGAAAAGTTTCGTGGAAACCATTCGGTACCGGTATTGTAACTCTGTTGGATAATTATTCAAAGCGTAAATCCAAATCTTACGATCATATCATGCGGTTCATTCCGGACAGCACCTACTTAAGAGAAACAGAAAGCAATCTTTTGGGATTGAACTTTAGACATGCAGTTAACAACGATTTCTTTTACGACATTCGTCTTTCATATTATCAGTACAGCTATTTAAGAACTGTGAACGGATTTAAACCGGAGCAGTATACTTTCCCATCTTACTCAACATTTTCGAATAGTTTGTTCTATAGAAATATGGCTTCTACTGTTTACGAAGATCAAACTACAAAGTCCTATTCGTTCAAAGGGGACGCAACTTGGCAGATAGACAGATTCAATTTGGTTAAGTCCGGTTTTGAATTAAAATCCTATGGCCTAAAATATTATTACATAGCAAATCCCAAAAATCCTAAAGACCAAACAGTAAACATATACGACAAAAAACCGCTCGAGGGAGGAGCTTACATTCAGGATAAAATAGAATTTGAAACCATCATTTTAAATCTTGGTTTGCGATACGACTTTTTTAATGCAAGTACCTCTTATCCTAAAGATCCTTTTAATCCGGCAACTTTAGTAGATACCGAAGTTAAATCCTCTTTCAGTCCAAGGATTGGTATTGCTTATCCTGTTAGAGAAAATATGGTGTTCCATTTTGCTTACGGACAATTTTTCCAAAGACCTGAATACCAAACTCTTTATAACAATTTAGAAAGAGTATTCAGCAACCGAGGAACAACATTATTTGGTTCGCCAACTTTAGAGCCTCAAAAAACTTCGAGCTACGAATTAGGTTTAACTACCTCGTTTGGAATTGGTACTTCGGGACAATTAACATTCTTCAGCAAAAAAATTGAAAACCTTATTGGTGTTGCTTGGAATTATCTAACTCACGCTTATGCCTATTACGTAAACGAAGATTTTGCTTCGGTAAAAGGATTTGAAGCATCGGTTAAAACGAGGCTTCACAATTTTTCGTTTACTGCTAATTATACTTTTTCGGTTGCAAAAGGAAGTTCCTCTTCTCAGCAGGAACGTTACAGCAACGTGTATAATATAGTTGGTGTTCAATCGTTGCGCTTTTTGCCTTTAGATTTTGACCAGATGCATACTGCCAACATGCAGCTTGCATTAGATTTTGCTGAAGGGGAAGGACCATTTGGTTTTATGCCAAACGTATTCGAAAACTTTTCGATGAATGTTATTGGACAATATGGAAGCGGCTTGCCTTATACATTTAATCCGGCAAGAGCAATTTATGTTGCCGAGCAAAATAACAAACGCCTGCCCGAGACTTTAACATTTGATTTATATGCCCGCAAGAATTTTGCAATTGGGCCGGTAATGCTTGGACTATTTGTTGACGTTAGAAATCTTTTAGACCGTGCGAATGTTGCCTCTGTTTACTCTGCAACCGGATCTCCAATTTTCACCGGCGATCAGACCAATAAGGCAACGCCAGATTATATGCAGGACCCAACAAATTTCTTTTCACCAAGAACAATATACATTGGTATTGATATAGGATTTTAGAAAATATGATGAATTCATTTTCATCCTTCTTACTTAGGAGAAATAAATTTATGAAACACACATTTAGAATTATTCTTTTCATTTTGACATTGATGGCAGTTTCAATTAATGCACAAAGGGGCAACGATGCTCGCGAAGAAAAGAACAATAGCCGTCAATTGTTAAAAACTGTCGCACCTATAGATAGAGCTCAGAATGTTATTTCTATAAATCAATTAGGACAGGTAGTTACAAACATGGGGCAATGGCATCCTTATACCGGAGTATTTCCACGCGGAAGATGGCCAATTAATTCAAGCCACGATCAATTATATAAGATGTCGTTTGCTGTGGGCATCCCTCATACAGGTTCGGGAAAACCAAACAGTGCAAACGTTGCAAATGCAAGAGGAAACGGAACTAAAGAATGGGATCCTATTGCCGGCAACCATAATCAAGCAACAGGTAAAATAGCCATTAGCAGCGATAAGACAACATGGCCCTTAAACGCTTCAGGTCAACCATACTGGCCAGTTCGAACAAAAGATGGAAAAGACAGTATAGTTTCGCAGCAAGATACTTACTGCCAATACCGAGATAACACTAACGCTAATCCAACCAAGTTGAATATTCAAATTACACAAACCAGCTATGCTTGGAGTACTTCTAAGGATCAGGATTATATTATTTGGAAATTGGAAATTCATAACGATACCAATACTCCAAAGGATAGTTTGTTTTTTGGATTGTACTACGATTATGACGCTGGTGGAATTACAAATGAATATGACAACGATTACTATGTATGGGATCCTGCAAAGCAGCTAACATATGTTGTTGGACCAACAGGAACTACTGGATGGGAACCGGGCTCAAAACCATTTCATCTGGGATTAGTTTTTCTGGAAACTCCAATGGTGGATTCACAAGGAAAGGTTGTTAATGCAAACGGTACAAGAATGGGAATTACAGATTGGCATTACGGCGGTGTTTACAGTTCTGCATGGGGAGATAACCCGACTGATGATATAGTATTCTTTAATTGGATGAGCAGTGCCGAAGTACTTAGGAAGGATGCAACAAGACCAAATATGTTTCATGGCACTAACAGAAGAATTGATGATTGGAGGCTTCAGGATTTAGTTAATGGTACACAACCAGGCGGTGACGGAGTTGACGGAATTGCCGCAAGCGGACCTTACCATATGGAGCCGGGGCAAAAGATGACTTTCATATTTGCTCAGGTTGCTCAGCAGAATACAGATGAATTATACAAAGTAGTAGATCGCATTTATCAGATTTATAACAATGGATTAAAACTAGTACCGCCTCCAAAACCAAATGTAAAGTTTACCGCGTTCGACAATGCTGTTAATTTAACTTGGAGCAACGATAAAGAATTTTCTTATATAGATCCTCGTACCGGAAAATCGGGAGTTAAAGAATATAGAATTTATAAAACAACAGATCCTAACCGCGAAAAGTGGGGAGACGCTGTTGCCGTTATTAAAAGAGATGAAACTAAAACCGGTGTAGTAGCTAATTGCTATAATTGGAAAGATGTTGTTGGCGTTAAAAATTATTTCTACTACTCATATTCGGTTACCGTTGTTGATGTTGACGGATTAGAATCTGGAAAATCTTTTTTACCGGCAGATCAAAACAATTTTGAAAACACTGTTGAAGCCAGACCCGTAAGTTCTCCTAAAAATTCGGTTGATAAAATTAAAGTTGTACCTAACCCTTATATAATTTCATCAACTTGGGAAAGAAAAAGATTAGGCGATCCAAAACTGGGCGAGCCAATAAGAGATTTAGCATTTACAAATTTACCCGAACAATGCACCATAAGCATTTACACTCTGGATGGAAATCTTGTTAAAACAATTGAGCATACAGATGGAAAAGGAACAGAGTTTTGGGATTTAAGATCATTTTCAAATCAATTAATTGCTACCGGTGTTTATGTATATCATGTTAAATCGAGCGCCGGAGAAAAAGTTAGCAAATTCGCTGTAGTGCGTTAGAATAGAAGAGGAACTTAATATGAAAGCTATTAGAAAAAAAATTACAATTATATTCTTTTTGTGTCTCTCTTCATCGGCATTATTTGCTCAGTCGTTTAGCAATGTAGGTTCTGCCGGTGCAAACTTCCTTAAAATTCCGGTGGAGCCAATTGGTGCCGCACTAGGTAATTCTAATGTTGCAACTAATGAGGGAATACTTGGTCTTTATTGGAATCCGGGAGCTCTTGCTTATACAGATGGAACCGAAATACTTCTTTCGCAAGTGAATTGGATTGCAGATACACGTCTATCGTTTGCGGGCATTGCTCATAATATTGGAATTGGAACTATTGGTTTAAGTCTTACCGCATTAACAATGGGTGAAATGGAAATTACAACCGAAACCTCTCCCGAAGGAACGGGTAACTATTTTAATTCCGGAAGTTATGCTGTGGGTTTATCCTATGGAATGAAAATAATAGACCGCTTCAGTTTTGGTGGAACGGTTAAATATGTTTACGAATACATTTGGGAAACAAACGGCTCTACATTCCTATTCGATCTCGGTTCAATTTATCAAACAGATTTTTACAATATGAGAATTGGAATGAGATTGGCAAATTTTGGAGGCAACGTTACTTTTGCCGGAACTCCAATAGACAAAAAACCGGAAGTAATTTCGCAATCGGGAATTTCATATTCATACGATCCACGTCTCGAAAGAGTTTCTCCGGAATATTCTGTTCCGCAAGTATTCAATGTTGGAATATCTATTGACCCGATGAATGTGAATGGCCATAAAATAACCTTAACTGCCGCAGTTAACGATCCCAACGACAACAATTCTCAATTAGCATTTGGAAGCGAATATAATTGGGAAGAAATGCTCTTTCTAAGGGTTGGATATAAAAGCGGATACGATGAACAAAACATTAGTGCCGGTTTGGGTGTAAAGATGAACGTTGGAGGATTTACTCCTCAATTGGATTTTGCTTACTCGGCATTTGGAAAATTAGGAAGCGTTCTATTCCTAAGTGTTCGATTAGGAATGTAAAAAAATAATAACAGTACTTCGCATTGAAACATGATTGTGAAGTACTGTCTATTTTAAAAGTATATAAGCTTTTTAGGAAATGATGCGGAAATATTTTTTCTACATAATCTTTTTTCTATTTGCTATTTCGGTTTATCCGCAAGGCTCTATACTTCTTGTTGGAGGAGGTTCGGAGAATTATAACGACTGGTCAGATAAACCTTACAAATGGTTAGTAGAACATGCGCCAAATAGAAAAATTATTGTTCTGCATTACGAAACTACCACAACATTTTTTACAAGTTATTTCCCATCGCTAAGTCAATGTACAGTTTCAAACCTTGCAATTAATTCCGTTGAACAAGCTAACAGCCAGGATACATATAATTTTATTTTACAGCACGATGGAATTTTTCTTAGAGGCGGAGATCAGGCTTTGTACGTTTCAAAGTGGAAAAACACATTAACCGAACAGGCCATAAAAGAAGTTTTCAAACGTGGTGGAGTTGTTGGAGGAACTAGCGCTGGTGAGATGGTTTTAAGCTCTGTATCCTATACGGCTGGCAATTCCGATAATGGCGCAATTCTGAGGAGCCCTGCTTCATCAATAACACTTGAAGATAATTTCCTTTCGTTTGTTCAGAACTCACTTGCCGAAAGCCATACTAACGAACGAGGAAGATTAGGAAGGCTTCCGGTTTTTTTAGCACGTTACAAAGAGCTAAAAGGAAAAGAAATTACAGGTATTGCTGTAGATGTGAATAGCGCTATTGCAATAGATAAAAATGGAATTGGGGAAGTGATGGGAGGAAGCGCAGTTTCAATTTTAAGATGGAACCCCGATACTAAATTTGCAATTGAAGTCGGCAGATCTTTTAGCATGCAGAACATGAAGTTCGATCAATTATTGCCTGGCTGGAAAATAAATTTTAACTCGGGTGAAATTGTAAAAGTATCTTCAGCCTCAGAATTTATTCCTAAACAAATATCTTCTTCTAACGGAGCAATAATTTTAGATGGAAGCCAAAATCCTTCAGATTGGGCTGCCGGTGCGGGAAGCTTAAAAAAACTTCAATCGTTATTAAAGAATTCCACTGATATCATAGGAATAATTTCTTCCCCCTTATCTTCTGCAACCTCAAATACAATTAGCACAACCTTAAATTCATTTGGTGTGAACACTCAACAACTTTTTGTTCACGACAAAAATAAAAACGATTTTCAATTCGCAAGTAATATTTCCCTTTGCGGCGCTTTTATTTTTGCAGGAAATTCTATAGACAGTTTAGCCTTGTTTTTCAACATCGAAAACTTAGCAGGCAAAACACTTAACATAAAAATTGCAGAAGAAAAACCAATTCTTTTTTTAGGTGATGATGTAATGATGGCCGGAGAAAAGGCTTTGGGCGGTATTTATTCAAGCCAATATTCAGCTTATTATGGATTACTAACTCAAGTAAGAGGACTAAATTTAATAAAGGGAATACATTTTGTACCACGCCTATATCAGAATCAGAACAATTCCAGAGGTTACGATTATACTGAGAATAGAATTAATGGAATGTTCTGGTCCATGGCAAAATCTATGCTTCCTTATGGGATGCTGATAGATGCCGGTTCATACATAATTTTTTCCAATGGCAAATTTTTTGTTGAAGGAGTTACTTCAGTTTCAACACCGGTGCTAATGGTAGATGCCCGCAAAGCAAAGTTAATAGACTTTCCTACTTTTCGCAGACCAGGCAGACCTAATACTGTTCAGAATGCTGCATTAATTGGTGCTTCTCTAAATATTATTCGTCCAGGTGATTCAAATTTGCTTACCGGCATTAAATCGACTTCAAGTACAATCCCAAGCGCTTTTTCATTATTACAGAATTTTCCAAATCCTTTTAATCCGACAACAACAATTAGTTATACAGTAAAGGAGCCGGGAACAATATCATTAAAAATTTACGATTCAATAGGAAGAGAAGTAGAAACTTTATTTAGCAAGAATTCAGGAATAGGAAATTATAAAGTTGTTTGGAATGCTAAGCACAATTCCAGCGGAGTTTATTATGCAAGGTTAGATCAAATATCAAAAACAGAAAACAAATGCCAAACAATAAAACTTGTATTGATAAAATAATTCAAAATAACTGTCGTAAAATTAATTAAAACAACATAGGAGGTTACAATGAAATCTCGTTTACTCTTGAGTATTGCAGTAGTATTTAGTGTGTTTATATTTGCTACGGCATCAGTAAATGCCCAGGCATTAACAGGCACAAAAATAGTCGGACCATCCAAAGACTATGCATCATTATCAGCGGCAATTACAGATATTAACGCAAAAGGAGTTTCGGGTACATTAACACTGTTGATTGATGCCGATTTAGCCGAAACAGGTGTTCACGAAATTACATCTACAACTTTAACCGGTAGTAATATGCTTGTTATTAAACCTAATGCAGGTAAAACTCCTACTGTCACTTTTACAGCATTAACAACTTCCGGTAACGGTGGAAATGCCGCTATTGCAATTTCGGGCGCTACTACAAATGTTGGCAACATTACTGTTGACGGTTCAAATACATCAAACGGAACAACAAGAGATATGACATTTGCAATTAATGATGGGGTTGCCGGCCGTTATGGATTTAGATTGAATGGGGATAACGACAATATTACAATCAAAAATCTAAAAATTATTGCTTCTGCAATAATGCCAACCACATCTTCAGGAACTAGAACATATGGTGTTTATGCTGCCGCTTTAACAAACGGAGCTGCAGATAATTTGAGTGTTACCAATTGCCAAATTGGAAGCAGCACTTCTCCATTTTATTATGGTATTTATAAACCGGACGGAGGAAGCTATCCATATGGAGCTACTCTTTTGATTTCCAAAAACAATATTTTTGCACAGCATAAAGGAATGAGCATTTGGGGTTCGGATTTAGTAAGCAATATAAGCGACAATATAATTGCTGTAGTTGGTCATTCAACAGGCGTTTATGTGCAAAACTCTGTTAATGGTATTTATGTAGAATCATGGAAAGGGACTATAAATATTTACAACAATAAACTAATAGGTATTAAAGCAAAGGCTATTACTCAAACTTCAGCAAAAGCATTGTATGGTATTTTGGTTTACTATGCTTCGGGTGGAACTATAAAAGGGCAGACAGCAAACGTTTACAATAATTTTATAAGCGATTTTTCTTATACTGGTGATGCAACTACTACAATATCTGAAGTAATAGGAATTGCTGTTGATGCATTGGATCAAACGGTTAATGTTTACTTTAACACAGTTTATATGAGCAACATAACTACAAATCCGGTTTATGGAATTCGTGTGTATGACGATGTTGGGCAATCTGCAAACATTAAAAATAATATTGTAGTCAATACAGTTAATCAAGATAATGCTTATGCTATTTATGTAGATCCAATTGTTAACGGCGCATTCAAATCTAGCGATTATAATGATCTTTATGTTTCGGGTGCAAATGCAAATGTTGGTTATTACAATGGTGTCAAATATAAAACATTAGCAAATTGGCAAGCAGCATCGGGAAAAGATGCAGCTAGTATAAGTGTTAACCCTGCAAACCCATTTGGCATTGCCGGACAATTAGTAAGCTTAACAGATCTTCATTGGGTTTCGAAACCAGCGGTTACTTTTGCAGGGACACCAATTGCAGGCATAACAACGGATATTGATGGTGAAACAAGAAATGCAACAAAGCCGTATATGGGTGCAGATGAAGGGGTTTCTTTAACAAGCGTAAAATTTGATGGCAATGTTATTCCTACAGAATATGCGTTGGAGCAGAACTATCCTAATCCTTTTAATCCAAGTACAGTTATTAATTACAGAATATCTCAAGGTGCATTTGTATCATTAAAAGTATACGACATTTTAGGAAAAGAAATTGCAACATTAGTAAACGAGTATCAAAATGCCGGTTCGTATAAGGCATCCTTCTCGGCATTTAAATCTACATTGGCAAGCGGTATTTACATTTATAAATTAAAGGCCGGATCTTTTATTGATGCGAAAAGAATGATACTAGCCAAGTAGCATCATCTTTTAACAAGCATAAATTATCCCTTATTTGTGCAATTGGTTAAAGAGGCAGGCGTTTAATTAAACCTGCCTCTTTTTTTTAGAACCTGAATTTGTGCAATTAGTTTTCTCTTTCAGAAATTGCCAGGTGCTCATTCCGTTGTTAAAAACACATTTATCAAGAATCCAAAACTTATGGAATTTCCATCTCGGCAAGTTTGCCGTGGATTATATAATTTTGCTTTAGCACAAATTCAACAATGAACTTTTGTTGAACAATTTAATATCCTTTATCGAGACTAATTTTATAATGTCAACTATTAAATAAATATTTTGATAATGAAAACTAACCTTTAGTTTTACATTTGAGGAAGTAAATGAATAACGACTTTATCTCTAAAATTACCAGTGCAAGACCATTGTACTTCAAAAATATTATAATTCCGACTACTTTTAGAATGTTGGTAATGGCTCCGCATCCTGATGATTTTGATGCAATAGGTGTAACAATGAAGCATCTTAGAGATAATGGCAATTCTATAAATGTTGTGGTTCTTACATCGGGTGCTAGCGGGGTAGAGGATGAATATGCCCAAAAAGTAAAAATAGAGGACAAAGCATTAATTAGACAAAGAGAGCAAATTGAAAGCTGTAGATATTTTGGGCTTCCTATTGAAAACCTGACCTTTATGAAATTGGAATTAGATGAAGAGGGACATTTAAAGGAGTCGGAAAATAATATTAGCATGGTTAAAAATTATTACAATTCTATTTTGCCGGATTTGGTTTTTTTGCCGCATGGCCACGATTCGAATAAGGATCATCAAAAAACTTATAAATTGTTTAAAAAAATTTTAGAAAGTGAAAAAAGAAGCATCGTTGCATTTCTAAATCAAGATCCTAAAACAATTTCAATGAGGTTCGATATATTAACAGAGTTTGGAGAAGAGGATGCAAAATGGAAAGGGGAGCTGCTTCGTTTTCATAATTCGCAGCACCAAAGAAATTTAAGAAGCCGCAACCATGGGTTTGACGAGAGAATTTTAAGAATGAATAAAGAGACCGCAATGCAATTTGGAATTGATAATTATCTTGAAGCCTTTGAAATTGAATTGCATCAAAAGAAAGATTAGATGATTTATTTTAGAGCAGACGGGTCGGCTTTATTTTGCTGAAAGCAATTTGAAAAGATAGAGAGACTAAAATTATTATGGTAAAAGAAGTATTACTTAATTCAGTTCTGATTGCACCATGCGGAATTAACTGCGGATTATGCATTGGCTTTCAAAGAGAAAAGAATAGCTGCGCCGGCTGTAAAACAAGTTTAGGTAAAAAACCTATCTCTTGCACAAACTGTTTTATTAAGAATTGTGAGGGGATAGCTAAAAGCAAAATGGGTTTTTGTTTCGAGTGCAACAATTTCCCATGTAAGAGAATTAAAAATTTAGATAAGCGTTATAAAGTAAAATATGGTTTAAGTGTTATAGAAAATCTGAATATAATTAAAACCTTAGGCGTGAATAAATTTATTAAACTCGAAAAAGAGAAATGGAAGTGCAAAGAGTGCGGTGCAATATTGTGTGCACATAGAGATTATTGCGTAAAATGTGGAAACCAAAAAACAATAATTAAATATGACTGAAGTTTTATAAAGCGGCAACGGCTACCGAAAACGCATAAATATTTGCAGCCCCATTTTCAATTAACACTTTACCACATTCTGATATAGTGGCACCTGTTGTAATTACATCATCAATCAGAATTATGTTTTTGTTCATAATGGCTTTCTTATTCTTAATTGAAAAAGCTCCACTAACATTTTCTTCCCGTTCTGCTCTAGACATAGTAGTTTGAGAATCGGTATATCTTTTCCGTCTTAAGATTTTAGATGAGTATTTGAGACCTGCATGTTTGCATAATCCCTTAGCAATAAATTCCGATTGATTAAATCCTCTTTCAGCTTTTTTTAGCCTATGCAAAGGAACCGGAATTACTAAATCTATTTGAAGTGTTGAAATAATACTTCCAAGATGAACAGCAATTGTTTTACCAAGAAATAATCCTATGGTAATTTTACCATTATATTTTAATTGGTGAATGATGCTTTGAAGTTCTAAATCCTTTTCGAAAATATAAAGAGGAAAGAATGCCTTTATTATTCCAGCAGATAAAAATTTTCTATTGAATTCTTGTTCTATTAATTCGGTCCCGGCATATTTAATTTTATTCAGGCATTCATTGCAAACGGTGTCTTCTATAATTGTAAGTTTATTTTCGCAAGCCGGGCAAATTCTGGGAAAGAAAAAATCGAGTACATTAATGAAGAAAATTTTAAGACTATTATTTAATGCCTTGTTTAACAAAGTGTGCCCCACACTTTTTGTCGTTTATTTCAATATGATTAAAAAACCAGTTCTTCAGCCCTTCCATTTTGTCTTGTGTAATAGTGGAAATATCTTTGCAATAGGTGTTATAAAGTAAGGATGTTTTATTAAAAAATCTATCGTGTTCAAGCTTATGAGATATATAACCCAAAAATTTTGTCTCTTTCATTAATCTTTCTTCGGTATCAAAATGAATTCGGATTAGCGCTACAAGCTTTTTAAAACTGGCTCTAACTACCTTATGGTTTTGTGAATCGAATGCCGCAAACATTGTACTCATAATATCTGCTAATTGGGAGTGCTGTTCATCGAGCTGAAGTATATTTAACTTTTCGTTGCAGGTTATAACAATATCTTTCATAGCAGTCCACTTCTTTTTCGCAAAAGCCATTCCAATCCAAACAAAAATATTACAAGTGCCAATATCATAAAATTATTTCGAAGATCTAATTCTGAATTTATGTAAGTGTTTTTGGACCTCAATTTAATCTGGTTAAGCAGATTTTGCTTTATAGAAGAATAATTATCAACTGGATAGTAATTCCCGCCGGTAAAAACAGCAAGCTGCTTTAAAAAATCTATTCTCATTTTTGTGTCAGCTTTTTCTAGCGAAGTATTATTAACCAGCAAACGGGATTCATTTGAAAATTTAGCGTCCCCATTTAATTGCACTTTTCCGCTGAATGAATAATCTCCTTTAGTCAATGGTGTAAAGAAACCATTATATAATCCCTTCCCAAGTCTATTCATAGAAATATCATACTCATCCAAATTGCTTTTTATATTCACAGATACGGAAGCAGTATCAATTGTGTTGAACGAATTATCGTAAAGCTCGGCAATAAATTCAACCTGCTCGCCGGGGGAATAAACTTTTTTATTTGTGCTAACAGAAAATTGTTTTTTATTGGAGTTAAGACTTAGCCATTTAACAATTTCGTTTATAAAATTGTTAAAAAATTCCGGATTCTTTTCGGCATTTTGCAAAGACCAACTCCAAATGCCAGAAGCATTAATTAAAAACGATCTTTGGTTTCCAATAGAACGTATAACAGCCAAAGGATTGCCAAGTAAAATGTCGCGCACTCTAGATCTTACAATTACTTTACTTTCCGGTTTAGCTGTAATTTCAATATTAACTTGATTTACCGGAGGCAAGTTATTCCAAATGCTAATTGAATTTCCAATTTGAGTAAATGAAGAGGAGAATTCCTGAGATTGAATTTCGGGCTGAACTAAAATTGATTCTTGCGATGTATTATTAATAGATACGGGAAGTATTCGGTTAAAATTTCTAAGTCGGGTTAAATCTGTAAATGGAGAAATTAAAATGAAGAATGGCTTATTCATTCTTTCAAGTTTGGAAAATACCTGATCGACTATTTGCTGAGGAGTATTGAATGTTGGAAAGTTGATTAAAAAAAATACTTTTGCACTATCCAGATTGTTGTTCTTTTCATTATCCCAAAATTTGTTGCCTGCAACATGAATCATTTTTTGAACATAAATATTTTTGTCGAAAGAAAGGGCATTGGAAATAGCAGAAACATCCGACGAAGGTGAACCGGCAATTAGTGCAATATTTATCTTTGTGGTAAGCACATCTATAAATACAGATTTGCTGTTATTAATAAAGGTGCTTTCTCCTTCTAACGAATTAACCGAAAGGGTAAGTTTTTTTTCGCCACCATTAATTGGAGTAAAGCTAAATTGTACTTTATTAAATCCGGAATTGTTAAGAGTAATGTCTTTTGTATCAATTACTTTATCTTCATCTTTCAAAACTGCTCTAACTATTCTATTTGAGTATCCGAGATTTTTTATAGAAGCTTCAATTTTGGTTTCTTTGCCTGCATACACAAATTTGTTATTACTGATTGCGAGAACTTCAATATCTTTTTTCGAAGCCGTGTCACCAATTCCAACAGTAAAAATTGGTATTTGCATCTTTTCTAATTGAAAAGTCGGATCAATTCCTTCTGTAATTATTCCATCGCTTAAAATAATTGCAGAGGCAATATTCAATTGTTTTTTGCTTATTAAACCGGCAATGTTTGCAAAATTACTTTGAATGCCATCTAGCTTTAAACTTTCTAAACCATTCTCATCCAAAGAATCTAATTTATTAGCGAACGAAAATGTTTTTATATCCAACTGGCTTTGCGAGCGCAGGTAATTAACAAATGAATTTATTTGTTCAGTCCTATTTGCGCTGTCTTTTGCAGCAATTGAATTAGATTTATCTATAAATATGTATGTGTGTTGTTTATTAGTAAATTGGAATAATGATGAAATCACCGGTTCAAAAATCAAAAACAGAATTAGGATTAATGCTAATGCTCTAATAAATGTAAGCAGAAGTTTGAGTCTAGGGTTAATTTTGGGAAGTGTAAATCTGTAAATGAAAAACGAAAAAGCAACGAATGAAATAAGGAAAAGAAAAAAGACCAGCCAAGAGCCGGATATTAACACTCGTATGCTTTCAAGGTTTGTCATTTATAAAACTATTTTTTCTTTAATGAATCTTCAAGATTCCAGCTTTTCATTGTCTCGTATGCTTTATAGTCTGTCAAATCGAAATGAATTGGAGTAACCGTAGCATAATTATTCTTAAGAGCAAACTGATCGCTTTCTAGTGAAGTATCGTTTTGCATTAAGTTGCCTGTTAACCAGTAGTATTTTTTACCCCAAGGATCTATTCTTTCCTCATAAATATCATCCCACTTAGATTTGCCCTGCTGTGTTACTAGAATTCCGGCCAATTTATCTTCGGGAAGATCGGGAACGTTGACATTCAGAAGCGTGCCATTTGGAATTCCATTCTTAACTATTTTAAGAGCCAGGTCGGCAGATAATTTTGCAGCGAACTCAAAATGGGTAGCATCGTGGCTTGTAACCGATACTGCAATTGAAGGCACATCCATTATTGCTGCTTCTCGGGCTGCCGAAACTGTGCCCGAATAAATAATATTTATTGCGGCATTCGAGCCCAGATTAATTCCAGAAACCACAACATCGGGAACATCTTTCAGAATATTTCTGATTCCAATTTTAACGCAGTCTGCGGGAGTGCCGTCTACTGCATAACCGTAAAACTCACCATTTATAAAATGCTCGCTTATTCTAAGAGGATTTTTCATTGTTATTGCATGGCCAACAGCGCTTTGTTCTGTTAATGGGGCAATAATTGTAACATCTCCAATTTTTTTTAATTCTTTTGCCAAGGCAGCTAAACCAACAGAGGTAATGCCGTCATCGTTCGAAATTAGTATTTTCAATTTATTCCTATAATGTCTATTTATGAATTGGTGCAAATATAGCTAAATAGTGCTCAAAATTTTGTATTTGGTTTTAATAAGAATTTTAGAATTGTTTCGTCGAAAAATGATAATTTTATCATGCAAATCAATCGAATTATAATGCATAAAAAAATTATACTACTATTCTTAATAGCTTTAACGGCAAAATATGCCCAAACGGATTCTACATCAGGTTTGGTTTCCGAGGTTTATGTAATTGATTCATACATTTCGCCGGATTCGCCGGCAAAACTTATTATTTCTTTTGCCACCAGCGATAGCTGCAAATCCAAAATAATTATTAATGGTAAATACTCTTTTCAAGTTAGCAGTTCCTTTAAAGAAGAGCACCGCTTTGAAATGGAAATGTCGAAAATTGAACTTGACTCTGCAATTATTCGATATAAAATTGTTGTAAACAATAAAGATGGTTTAGAAAGTACAAGCGATGAATATGAAGTTACTTTGCCAAAGGAATTGGTTGTGCATCCCGAAAGCAATGTTGGATTTTACCAGATGTGCCTTGGAGGAATAATTTATTCCATCCCTTCAATTTCATTTATTAGCATGCAAGGAGAAAGCTATTGGGGAATTCAGAAAGAGGTGCCTTTATTTTCATTTTATAATGGCGGATACAATTATCCCTCTTCCTATTTTTCGATAGAATATGCCCATATTCTAAAAGCCGAAAAGAAAAATTTTTTACGATTTGGATATAAGATGATTTTTCAGATGGAAGAGATTAAGTTTATTTCTGCAGGTGTAACCGGATTCACAGACTTTTTAGGCTACAACGGATTAAGTACCGAAGCAACAGTAGGTCTATTCCAAATAAAAAATGTATTTACATTCTATACCCGTTACAGATACAATTTTCAACTGATTAAAGGGGGAACAAACTTTTCGGAATTATCAATAGGTTTATATGCGAACATTTTTTCCCTTAACTTCTAGATGAAAAAAGAAAAACTAAAAACCGAAATAACAGATCTTGGGGATAGAGGGCGTTTCAATTCCAACAATAAATTAAACGAGCTTACCGGTAAGGAATGGCTCAAGTTTTCGAAGAGCTGGTTTATTCATAGACCCGTTAAAAGAAAAGAAGATGAAGTGCTTCATCCGGCTAAATTTCCCGAATCGTTGGTTAAAGAGTTTATTCTTTTCTTTACAAAAAAGGGGGGATGGGTAATAGATCCTTTTTTGGGAACCGGAAGTGTATTGGTTGCCGCCGCCGAGGAGGGAAGGAACGGTGTAGGAATTGAACTAAATAAAAAGTATTTCAAAATTGCTTCTAAGAGAAGTAAAGAATCCAGCCGTTCCAGTAAAATTATTCCTATAAACGGCAACTCGAAAAACTTAACAGAATGTTTGCAAAAAAATAATTTAACAAATGTTATGTTCGATTACGCAATTACATCCCCTCCATATTGGAACCAATTGGAAAGAAGTAATTTAAGACAGAGTGAAAGAAAAGATAAGGGGCTTGATACTCAGTATTCAAAAATAAGCAAAGATGATATTGGTAATATTAAATCTTACGAAGAGTTTTTAGAAGTTCAAGCCGAAATCTTCGATGAAGTTTACAAGGTAGTTAAGCCTAACGGATACTTAACAATAATTACCAATAATGTTTACTTCAATGGAAGGCTCTTTCCGCTGGCATTTGATACAGCCTCTTCTTTAACTAAAAGAGGAGATAAAAGCTGGGTTCTAAAAGATGAAAAAATTTGGATGCAGGATGATAAAAAACTTATTGCGCTTGGCGTTAACAGCGCTTGGGTTGGCAATAGACACCATCAATACTGTTTGATATTCCGGAAAGAAAATGAGTGACTTAATAAATACCGTAAGTGAAATAACCGGATTAATAAAGCAGACTTTGGAAGAGAATTTTTCCGAAATAAATGTGCTTGGAGAAATTTCCAATTTCAAAGCTCATGTTAGCGGGCACTGGTATTTTACTTTAAAAGATTCGGGTGCTCAAATAAGCTGCACAATGTGGCGTGGAGTTAACAGTTATGTCTTCTTTACTCCTCAAGATGGAATGAAGGTAATTGTATCGGGCAAAATTAGTGTTTATGCCCCCAGAGGCAGTTACCAAATTGATGTTCGTTCTATGAAGCCGGCCGGAGTTGGAGAATTACAAGCAGCATTCGAAAAACTAAAAGCCAAGCTTTCGGCCGAAGGTTTATTTGATAGTGAATATAAAAAAGAGATTCCAACATTTCCAAAGCGTATTGGAATTGTAACTGCAATAGATGGAGCCGCTTTTCAGGATATGAAAAGTATTGCCTCGAGGCGTTTTCCTTTAGCCGAACTTGTTATTGCTTCTTGCAAAGTTCAGGGGGATGGAGCCTCTGCTGAAATTGCAAACAGTATTAAACTTCTTAATCAGCAAAGCAATATTGATGTAATAATTGTTGGACGAGGCGGGGGTTCTTTGGAAGATTTATGGGCATTTAACGAAGAGGTTGTTGCTCGTGCAATTTTTGATTCTGAGATACCTGTTATTAGTGCAGTTGGGCACGAAATAGATTTTACAATTGCGGATTTTGTTGCAGATTTACGCGCTGCTACTCCATCTGCTGCAATGGAATTGGCTACTCCAAATAAAGATGAAATTCTTGAGTTTATAAGGAATTCTATTTCCAATTCCGGTGTTAATATTCAAAACCGAATGAACCGCTACTCTACAGATATTAAATCTATTCTTGGTTCGTATGGATTTAGATTACTCCAAGACAAAATAAATAGTAAATTTCAGCTGCTGGATAATACAACTTACCGGCTTGTTCATCTTACAGAGGCTAGAATTGTAGCGGAAAAGCAAAGATTGGATTTACTCGAAAATAGAATTAAAGCGTATTCGGTTGATGATGTGCTTAAAAGAGGATTTGTAATTGTAAAACAAAATGAAAAAATTGTAAGCAGAAAAAATGAATTTATTGAATCAAAGGAATTATCACTAAAGTTTTTCGACGGAGAAATAAAAGTAAATGGGTAAGAAAAAAGAACATGGCTTCGAGTTATCTCTTACAAGGCTTCAAGAAATTTCGAATCTTATTGAAAGCGGTGAAATTGGTTTGGAAGAATCTATTAAGCTTTACGAAGAGGGAATTCATTTAGCAACAGAATGCTATACATCCTTAAAGGATGCCGAATTAAAAGTTACAGAACTTAAAAAGCAGCTAGAAGCTAAACTAAAGTAAATTTTATAAGGATACACAAATGGTAGATCAGTCAAAGTATCAGGTGCTATTTAAAATAGATTCACCCAAAGATATAAGAAGCCTGTCGCAAATTGATTTAAAAATTCTTTGCAGTGAAGTTAGACAGTATATGGTTGATGTAATTTCGCAGATAGGCGGACACTTTGGCGGAGGATTGGGAACTGTTGAACTTACAGTTGCTCTTCATAAAGTGTTTGATACACCTAATGACCTTTTGGTTTGGGATACCGGGCATCAGGCATACCCTCACAAAATTTTAACGGGAAGAAGAGATCAATTAAAAACTATTCGTCAGCTAAACGGAATTAGCGGCTTTTTAAAACGTAACGAGAGTGAATACGACTCTTTTGGTGCAGGACATGCAACCACTTCAATTTCGGCTGCATTAGGTATGGCCGAAGGCAGCAAGCAGTGCAATACTAAAAAGAAAGTTGTTGCAATTATTGGAGACGGCGCTATGACCGGCGGAATGGCATACGAAGCTATGAACAACGCCGGAGTGAATAAAAGCAATCTTATTGTTGTATTGAATGATAACAAAATGTCTATTGCTCCTAATGTTTGGCAAATTCATAATTATTTTAATGAGATGATTGCTCATCCCGAGTATAATAAATTCAAAGGTGCAATTTGGGATTTAACCGGAAAGCTGGATCACTTTGGAGATAGAATTAGAAAGGTTGCGGCCCGATTGGAAACCGGTATTAAATCTGTTATAACTCCCGGAGTTTTATTCGAGGCTTTAGGGTTTAGATATTTTGGGCCTATCAACGGTCACAATTTGCCCCAGTTGATTAAAATGTTTGAGCAGATTAGAATTTTAGATGGACCTATTCTTGTACATATTCTTACAGAAAAAGGTAAGGGATATACTCCTGCCGAAGAACATGTTCAAAGATTGCACGCATCAACTCCGTTCGATAAAATTACCGGAGAGGCAATTAAAAAAGCCGGAGGAGCTCCATCATATACTTCAATATTTGGAAAGGCTCTTGTTGAAATTGCAAGACAAAATGAAAAAGTTGTTGGCATTACTGCTGCTATGCCGGATGGAACCGGAATGGATATTTTTCAAAAAGAATTTCCAAAACGATATTATGATGTAGGAATTGCAGAAGAACATGGAGTTACTTTTGCAGCCGGTTTAGCTACTCAAGATGTAATTCCTGTTGTTGCAATTTATTCCACATTTCTGCAGCGTGGCTTCGATCAAATTGTTCACGATGTTGCTCTTCAAAAGTTACATGTTGTTTTTGTTTTAGACCGTGCCGGTTTGGTTGGCGCTGATGGACCAACTCATCATGGAACATTCGATCTCACTTATTTAAGAATGATTCCTGGTATGGTTATAATGGCTCCAAAGGATGAATCGGAACTTAGAGATATGCTTTACACTGCAATAAATACTTGCAAAGGACCGGTGGCAATTAGATATCCTCGCGGTTCTGCATTGGGCGTAAGTGTTAAAGAAGGCTTTGAAAGTTTTGAAATTGGCAAAGCGGAAACAGTAAAAGAAGGAAAAGATATTGCAATTTTAGCTGTAGGTAATATGGTTGGATATGCAGTTAAAGCTTCGGAAAAGTTTGTGGAAGATGGTATTGACGCGGAAATTGTTAATATGAGATTTGTTAAACCAATTGATGAAGTAAAAGTTTTGGATATTGCTCGGCGTTTCAAAAAAATTATAACAATAGAAGAAAGTACAATTGTAGGCGGATTTGGTTCGGCGGTTTTGGAATTGTTAGCCGATAAGAATATTAAAACAGATGTTCTTAGAATTGGATTGCCCGATTCTTTTGTAGATCATGGAACTCAAGAAGAGCTTCACAAACTTTTGGAAATTGATCCGGAAGGCATTTACAATAAAGCAAAGAAATTTTTATCTAATAACTAATTGTTAGCTCATACATGGAAAAAACTAAAATTGCGGTAATTGGTTTAGGCGGCATTGCTCAGTTAATGCATATGCCCATTTTAACAAAGCTTGTTAATGTTGAAGTCGTTTCAATTTCGGATGTAAACAAAAGCAGATTGACCGGAGTTGGCGAAAAATATGGAATTAAGAAAAGATATCTAGACTATAAAGAAATGCTAAGCAACGAGGAATTTGACGCGGTTGTAATTGCTACTCCAACAGATACACATTCCGAAATAGCAATTGAATGCCTCAAAGCCAAAAAAGATATTCTAATTGAAAAGCCAATTGCCCGTAATTACGAAGAGGCAAAAGAAATAATGGCTGTTGCTAAGAAAAACAAAAAGCAGGTAATGGTTGGAATGAATTTGCGCTTCCGCCCCGATTCCATGTTGATGAGAAGCTTGGTTAACAGCAGCGAGTTGGGAGATATTTTCTATATCCGATGCGGCTGGTTACGCAAGCAAAGCAGCGATCAAAAATGGTTCATAAATAAAAATCTTTCGGGGGGAGGAGTAATAATTGACCTTGGTATTTTAATGCTCGACTTAGCTATGTGGATTTTAAATGACACTAAATTAAAAAGTGTCTCCGTTCAAAAATTTGCCCATACAACTAAAAATGTAGAGGATTCTTCCATGGGCTTTGTAAGATTTGCAGATGAAAGGGTTATTAGTTTTGAAGTAAGCTGGGGTCTTCATTCCGAATGGGATAAATTTCATCTTGCCGCGTTTGGTACCAAAGGAACTGCTCACCTAAATCCATTGCGTGCATATAAGAGATTAGATTCGGGGCATGTGGATTATACTTTACCTACCAATTCAAAAATTACAGACATGTCAAAAAAATCTTACGAGAATGAATTAAAGCATTTTATTGCAACGGTTCGAGATAAATCTCCTGCGGTTTCTTCTGGAGAAGAAGCTGTATTGCTAATGCAGTTGTTAGATGCAATTTATAAGTCTGCCGAACAGCAAAAAGAAATTACACTGTAAATATGAAAACTAAAGTATTGCTTGCTGATGATGAAAAAGATATTGTTGAATTCCTTCAGTATAATTTGGTGCAGGAGGGATTCAAAGTTATTACAGCATTTAACGGGCAGGAAGCAATTGAAAAATTAAATCAAAAGCCGGATTTAATAATACTTGATGTTATGATGCCCAAAATGGATGGCTTTGAAGCATGTTCCAGAATTAGAGCTGTAGATGAATTCAAAAACACTCCAATTATTTTCCTTACTGCAAAATCCACAGAGATTGATGAAGTTCATGGCTTAAATATTGGCGCCGACGATTTTATTCGAAAGCCTATTTCTCCTAAGAAATTAATTGCTAGGGTTAAAGCAAATTTAAGAAAAGTAGAAAGCTCTTTTGATGATTATAATAGCGGAAAAGAAATTATTATTGGACCTCTTGTTATTAACCGAGATAAGTACATTGTTACATTAAATGGAAAGGAAGTTGTGTTCCCTAAAAAGGAATTCGAAATTCTTTCATACCTGGCTTCAAATCCCGGAAAGGTTTTTGACCGAGAAAAAATATTAAGCGATGTTTGGGGAGACGACATTTTTGTAGTCTCTAGAACAGTTGATGTACATGTCAGAAAGATTAGAGAAAAACTGGGGCAGTTTGAAGATTTAATAGAAACCATCAAAGGTGTTGGATATAAATTTAAAGATGCTGAAAAAATTTCTTAATAAACTTTATTCGGTAAAGTATTTATCTATACTAATACTTCTAACCGGAATAGTATATTTATTGGCAATTCATTTTATTCTTAATCCAACAATTCTGCAGCTTTCATTTCTATTCATTTTGTTTATTGTGTTTTACTTGATCATAATTATTCATGTTGGAAAAGAAAGAGCAAGAGAACTTTCCGAAATAAAATCTGTTATTAAAAAAATTCGAAACAATGAATATGTTACTTCCCATGATATTTCCTTAAGTAATAGACTGGGCGAGCTGGAAGATGAAATTAAGCTTATGTTTATTCGAAGCAGAAACGATATTGAGAATCTTAAAAAGCTCGAGCAGGTTCGAACTGAATTTCTTGGCAATGTTTCGCACGAATTGCGCACTCCAATTTTTTCAATTCAGGGTTATCTCGAAACACTATTGGATGGCGCTTTAGAAGATCCTAAAGTGAACAAACTTTTTCTTCAAAAAGCTAATAACCATACCATTAATCTTAACAACCTTCTTAACGACTTAATAGATATTTCCATGATTGAATCGGGGCAAATGAAAATGAGTTTCCGCTTCTTTTATATTCATGAATTTTTACAGGGCATGTTCAACGAGTTTAAACCAATAGCCGAGAAAAAGAATCTGGAAATAATCTTAAAATCGGCTAATCCAAAGCTTCAAGTTTATGGAGATAAAAACCGGTTGAAACAGGTAATTTCGAACCTGTTGACCAATGCAATTAAGTATTCCGAAAGGGGAAGTGTTGAATTTGGAATTGTAGAGGAGCCCCAATTTGGCCGTATTTATATTAAGGATACCGGCTTTGGAATTGCAGAAAAGGATTTAAAACGCATTTTTGAGCGTTTTTATAGGGTTGAAAAGGATCGCTCTAGAGAAATGGGGGGAACCGGCTTGGGGTTGGCCATTGTAAAGCATATTGTTGAAGCGCATGAATCGAAAATTGAAGTTAAAAGCCAGATAGGAGTGGGGTCTGAATTCTATTTTAGACTTAAAAAGTGAGTCTGAAGTAAGTAAAACAAATATTCCGATTCCTAATTTTATTTATTGACACCTTATGATGCAATTATATATATTTACGGCTCAAAATTTGACGTAGTGGAGGAAGAATGTTTGCGGTTGTTGATATAGCCGGACAACAGTTTAAGGTTGTTGAAAATACAAAGTATTATGTTCCACGCCTAAAAGCTGAGCAGAATGCAGAAGTAGTTTTTGATAACGTATTGTTATTTAACAATGATACTGAAACTAAAGTTGGCGCTCCGGTAGTTGGTGGCGTTAAAGTACATGCAAAAATATTAGAGCATGTAAAAGATGAAAAAGTTATTGTCTTCAAAAAGAAAATTAGAATTTCTTATAAGCGTAAAAGAGGGCATAGACAACAATTAACCAGAATAGAAGTTACTAAGATAGCTTAGTGACTGGAGGTAAGTTTAATGGCACATAAAAAAGGTCAAGGTTCGTCCAGAAACGGTAGAGATAGTAACCCGCAATTTCTTGGTGTTAAAGCTTTTGGCGGAGAAAAAGTATCAGCCGGTTCTATTTTAGTTAGACAAAAAGGAACAAATTTTCATCCTGGCAAAAATGTTAAATTAGCCAGCGATCATACACTCTTTTGTGTTATTGATGGATATGTAAAATTCGATAAAAGAAAAAACGATAGAAAATTTGTAAGTGTTTTAGAAACACGCGCATAATTTAATTTTATTTGTCTATAAAAAAACCCCGTGTAAAAACGGGGTTTTTTAGTATCTGAATGTCTATAATAATTAGAAACCAAGTCTTTCCATATCTACTACTAATCCCTTTACAGCATTAACGGAATTATCGAAAGCAGTTTTTTCTTCTGCATCTAAACTAAATTCAATTACTTTTTCAACTCCATTTTCGCCAAGAACAGTTGGAACTCCAACGTAGTAACCATTTACTCCATATTCTCCTTGAAGATATGCGCAAGATGGCAATACTCTCTTTTCATCGTGAAGAATTGATTCTGCCATTGCAATAGCACTTGATGCTGGGGAATAGAAAGCTGAACCGGTTTTAAGCAATTCAACAACTTCGCCTCCAGCTGCTTTTGTACGTTTTACCATTGCTGCCATAACCTCTTTTGCTTTAGCGGCATCGTTATACTTCCTTTCGAGCAGTTCCATTACAGGAATGCCATTTACATTAGCATAGCGTACTATAGGAACCATTGTATCGCCATGTCCGCCTAGAACCATGGCATTAATATCTTTAACGGACACACCAAGTTCCCACGAAATAAAGGTAGAAAATCTAGATGAATCGAGAACACCGGCTTGTCCAATAACTTTATGGTGAGCAAATCCGGTAATCTTTTGATACAAAGTAACCATTGCATCCAAAGGATTGGATATAATAATGGAAATTGCATCTGGAGCATACTTCTTAACATTTTCCGCAACAGTTTTCATAATATTGGCATTAACAACCAATAAGTCGTCACGGCTCATGCCTGGTTTGCGAGGAAGACCGGCAGTAACAATAACTAAATCTGCATTAGCAATAGCTTCGTAGCTATTTGTTCCGCTTAAAGCAACATCAAAGCCATCTACTCTCGATGCTTCAATTATATCTAAAGTTTTACCTTGAGGAAGACCTTCTACTATATCGAATAGAACTGCATTACCAAGCTGTCTTTGTGCAATAAGCTGTGAAAGAACACCGCCAATTTGACCGCCCCCAATTAATGCGATTTTTTTTCTTGCCATATTTTTCTCCTATAAATAATTACAAATGAATAATTGTAGATCCTCTACTTATTCAAATTCAAGAATGGAAAACTTACTCTAAACTAAGTACCAAAACTATTTCTGTTCCTGTTGGTGTAAAATTATATTTTAAATCGTCAAGAAAATTTTTCATAATATGAATCCCTCTTCCGCTATCCTTCAGGATATTTTCGGGTTTAGTAGGATCGGGAACTTCTTTTAAATCAAATCCTTTTCCTTCATCTTTAAGTGAAATAGAAAGGTTAGATTCGTCAACTGTAACTGTAATGGTAACGGTTTTATTCTTATCAAGTTTATTGCCATGAAGCATGCTGTTGGAAATAGCCTCGGAAAATGAAAGGGCAAGATTATTAATTTTATCTTTGTTCAAATTGGAATCGTTGGCAATACCTACAATGTACTCTTCCAATTCCGGCAAAAGATCGGGATCGCTTGCCACAACACGCTTAAATATTTTTTCCTTCAAAATAACTCCACTATCATATCAGGGTAATCGAAAAATATAACTACTGTTAAACAGGTGCAAATATAATAGAAAAATAAAATTATAATCTGTAATTAAGTCTTAAGCTGCCATTCATCATTTCGCGCCTTAAATTATCCTCGGATTTAATAAATTCGTACCATCCATAGATTCTTAATTGCAGTTTATCACTTAAGAAGTATGATATTTCGGCGGTTGGTCCCAAGCTTTGATATTCCGATACCAGCAGTTTATCTTTTCCGTTAAGAATATTGAATGTAGAAATCGAAAAAAACTTAATCCCCATAATTAACTGAACTGGGGTGTAGCCGTAAAAAAGTCTCGGTTCCAAATATTTCTCTTCCAAAAACCTTAGAGGCTTTCCGGTAAAGCTTGTCCAGCTAAAATCTCCCTGCTCGCTTAGCTTAATGTATCCATTAAACAGAATTTTGAAATCTTTATTAAAGCTGTAGCTAGTTGAATCCCGAAGAGTAAATTGCCTAAAAGAGTAGCTTCTGAAATTTGGGTTGAGTTCTTCATAATCGAATACTGTATAATTGGCCAATACCTCTGCCGAGTTTGAAGAAACCAAATCACCGGATGTAAAAGTGCCCCCAGAAGCTAGTTTAAGTATCCGCTTGATATTATTATTAGAACTTCTTTCCGAAAAGATATATGAAATTGTATTTAGACTTCCTTCAATTGTTAAAAATCCACGGAAGAATGTATTAAAAAGATGCTGATAATTTATTTGTCCAATGGAAAGAAGTTCATCTCTGTCGTCCGGATTTAGCTTGCTTGGAGTATCGTATTGTAATTTGCGATGGAATAGGTTTAGCGTCACAATATCTTTATGGGATAGATAGAACTTGGAGCTTAACGACATGTTAGCCAAAATTGAAGAATTATTTTTTTGCTCTTCCAAAGATTTTTGTTCGTTAAAAATTATTTCGTTGCCCTCTACAATTGATATTGGCTGATGTTTCTCATCCTTTTCGGAAAATGAAAACCGGAAAGTGATATTAAACTTATCGGAATTATATTCTGCCGAAGAAGCCAATTCCAGTTTGAACTCTTCAATTCTGGTATCGTAATTAGATGACGAAAAGGATCTTACAGAGGAATACTTTGTCTCTTTGGTAATTTCTCGCCAAGAAGCTCTTCCCTGAATATCGAATGCAAAATTGGAGTTTTCGGGATTAATTTTTATTCTATCCTGAATCAAGTAATTTGATTCAATTCTGCTTTGAATATTACTTGCAGCATTCAAATTATCGGTCATATTTGTTTCGGAGGGTAAATAGAAATCTCTTCTCTGTTCAATAAAATTAGCTTGAATTGAATTCTCAATCCCTTGTTCGAAGCTGTTGGTCAATGTTAAATCTAATAGCCGGTTTGTATTTTTTCTTGGAGAGATATCCTCGCTTGAAAATTTGAATAGGGAGCTCAATTCAAAATCGCTGTACTCAAACTTATTCAATTCGGCTTCTGTGCCATATAAAAATCCCTTATCCGTAATATTAATTTGTGTGTTTTGAGAATAACCGTAGAAGGGAACAATATTGAACTGTTTGAATGGGGAATACTTTATAAATGCACTAGCCATTAATAAAGATGCCTTGTTCAATCCAAAGGATCGGTCGTCTGTATACAAAGTGTGATTAAAATTCAAGCCGGTTTTGAATTGATCGGAGAAACTATATTGGCTTAATGCCGAAAAATATTGCTCATCTTTTATATTCTTTGACAGTGAACTGATTATTGTGGAATTGAAATTCTCTTTTATCCCTATAAAAAAATTATCCGATTGAAAATTGTATTTGAACGAGCCTAAATAGTTATAGGTATTTAATTGTTTATCGAAGGAACTGATTAGGCTTTTTTCGGAATAATTCAAAACTGAATGTGACAATGTATCTCGGGCAGTTTGTGCAGAAGCTGTAATACTTAATACAAATGCAGCGAACAATATTTTAAGGATTGTTTTAATAATTAATTTGGATTGTATGTAAATAAAAATTCTTCACTTATGCTGTTAGGTTCATCGCTGTTACTAAATGTAATTACCTGCCACTTATACGTTTTATTCAGTTCTAAGTTAATATTGTTTATTGGAATTGTAAAATCGTAATTCACCTTATCTGTTTCAAAACTAATTTCCTTTATAACTTCGGATGATTCCTTTTTGAAAATAACTTTATAGCTGGCAGGAATTGAAATAGTTTTTATTTTTACTTCGGATATCTGTTTAATTACAGCATTGTTTGCGGGTAGCAGCAAAATGGGTTTATCTAAAATAATATCGCTAACAATTGTTGATGGATTACTTTTCCACAGCGCCTTATCTACAGTCTTTACAATGTAGCTGTAACTTTTTTGAGTAATAACCTCGTCTTTATCAAAATAGAAGGGCACCTTTGAAAATGCAATAAAATTTGTTGTGTCTGCAGTAAAACTTGAAATTGTATTTCTGTAAATATTATAACCAATTATGTCGGTCTCTGCAGATGGTTTCCAACTAAGCTTAATTCCTCTTTGATCGGGCCAATTTCTTGCATTTATTTTCATAAACGTTGGCGCCAATGGTTTGTAAATATTTTTAGGATTAGCAAAAACCGAATTGCTAAGTTGGCTTTCGAGTTGGCTTTTATTTACCGCACTAATTTTATAGTAGTATGTTAAATTATATTCTAAAGAATCGTCTATAAAATAATTGTTTGTTGTGCTTCCAATCGTAATAAAGTTGTTGTTATTAAGGCTGCGGTAAACTCTATATTCCAGCAAATCAAATTCAGTATTTGGTACCCATTCAATTCCAACATTACCATCGTACGAGGCAAACACAAAAAGATTTGCCGGTATCTCTGGGGGCAAGCCGGAGTCAATTGGTTCAAATAATTCTTCCCTTTGGCAGCCAAATAAAAACAATAAAAGGGAAATCCAAATTAATTTATAAGTGAACTGTATTCCCTCTTTGAGGTATAAGCACATTTTTAAATCCGCTTTTCTCAAGCTTATTCTTAAAAATTTCTTGCTGTTCTAGTTCTCCATGAACCAAAAATAGTTGAAGAAGCTTTTCTTTGTTAAAGTTATTGCAATAATTTAATAATCCTTCGGCGTCTGCGTGCGCGCTAAAGGAATGGAGAACTATTACTTCTGCTTTTACAACGTAATCGTCTCCAAATATTTTAATATCTTTTATACCATCAATTAATTTTCTTCCTAATGTATTTTCGGCACAGTAGCCAACCATTAGAATAATATTTTTAGGATCCGAAATGTTGTTTGCCAAGTGATGAAGTATCCTTCCGGTTTCGGCCATTCCGCTGCTGGAAATTATTACACAAGGTTCGGTTATACTGTTAAGTTTTTTACTCTCTTCGGCCTCGGTAATGTAAGTTAGCTTGTTAAATCCCAGCGGATCTTGATGCTTGATTAAGTATTTATTTGTCTCTTCATCAAAACACTCCGGATGCATCCTAAAAACTTCTGTGGCATTAACTGCAAGGGGACTGTCTACATAAACGGCTATTCTTTTACAGAGTCCTTTTTCAAAAATGTTGTGAAGCGCATAAACAATTTCTTGCGTACGCCCAACACTGAATGCGGGAATAATAATCTTCGATTTTCTTTCGATAGCTTTTTTAAGAACTGCTGTTAATTGATCTTCGCTGTCTTTGGGATTATCGTGACTGCGCCCTCCATAGGTACTTTCGCATATCCAATAATCTACTTCTGGAATCATTTCGGGATCTTTGAGTATAGGAAGATTAGGTCTTCCAAGATCTCCCGAAAAACCCAAAACTGTTTTGTTGCCATTTTCTTTTATTGTAAGATGAACAATTGAAGAACCAAGAATATGTCCCGCGTCGAAAAATGTTAATTCAATATCTGGTGTTATCTTAAATTTTTGATGATATCCAATTCCTATAAACATTTTTAATGTTGCAAGGGCATCTTCGGTACTGTATAAAGGTTCAAATAAATTTTTACCCTGTTTCTTTCTCCTTTTATTTACATACTCAACATCTTTCTCTTGAATATGCGCGCTGTCTTGAAGCATAATAGTGCATAAATCCCGCGTGGCAAAGGTCGAAAAGATATTTCCTTTAAAGCCATTTTTAACAAGAGTTGGAAGATTGCCGGCATGGTCAATATGAGCGTGTGAAAGAATTACAAAATCAATCTCTGCCGGATCGAACTGATCGAAATTCTTATTCAATTCAAAAGCATCTTTACGTTTACCCTGATATAAACCGCAATCCAATAAAAATGTTGAATTATTTGTTTTGATCAAATGCATAGATCCGGTTACTGTTTGAGCCGCGCCAATAAACTTAATTTCCATTTTTTCTCTATCCTAGATTTTACCGATTCTTCTAAGTCTTAAATAGTGAGTTATTATATCTGTGTTTTATAAAAAGTAATGGAAGTAAAAAACTCAATTACTTTTAGCTGTGGATAATTTTATAATTTTTGTAACCAAAATAAAATTCTCTTGCCGCAGTTTTAACAATTGTTGCAATAGGAACCGCCAGCAGCATTCCAAGAATTCCCATCAACTGGCTTCCAATCATAATTAAAACAATTATTACAAGAGGATGCATATCTGTACTTTTGGAAAAAATATTAGGCTGAATAAAACCATTATCGAGTGTGTAGATAATGACAAACATCAATGCAACACTTGGAAGCATAGAAAGATTACCGAACTGAATAATGGAAATTATTATTGCAGGAACACCTCCAATCAATGGGCCAAAGTAGGGAATTAAATGTCCAATGCCGGCAACAAATCCAATTGAAATAGAATTATTAATCCCAAGAAGGGAAAGACCAATTGAGCTTAGAAGACCAACAATAAATGCGTCCAGCAGCCATCCTCTTATAAATCTGCTTAGCTGAAATGAAATTTTCTTTATCAAAGAATAGGAAAATTCGAAATACTTATTTGGCATTATGTTAATAATTCCTTTAAAAAGTCTTTTGCTGTCTTTTAGCAAAAAGAAGCTTAAGAATGGTACTATTACCATTATGGCAATAAAAGAAAATAAACTATAAATAAGATTGTTAACATTTGTTAGTCCCCCTAATAATGCTTCGTTAAGAAGAGTGGAAATCTTTTCGGAAAAGTTTACCGATGAAAGAAATGGAAATTTATTTTTAATTACATGCTCAATTTGTCCAATGGAATTTCGAATATTTTCTTCGTTTAACGAAAGTGAAATTGTATTAAACTGACTAATCAGCTTTGGAAGGAGAAATGAAACAGCTGCAAAAATTAAAAGAGCTGTTGCAGCAAATACCAAAAGAACAGATAAAGTTCTGGAAATAATTTTTGTTTCTAAAAAATCTACAACAGGGTTAAAAATCATCGAAAGCAATATGGATATTGCTATTAGGGTTAACACTTGGCTAAAAACATACCCTAAAAACCCAATTATAAAAACGCATAAACCTGCAATAATTATATTAGTAATAATGCTATATCTCTGTTCCAGCACTGTAAGCTCTATTTGTCTATTAAAATATTTCGAATTCCTATCTCAAATTCAATTTATTATTTAGATATTTCCAATAATCGCATCTGACCAATAATGCTATTTTCCATATATTTGCACTCAAATTTTAACAATAATAGGAAATATGATGGCAGAAATTGAATTATTAAACCAGATTAGAGAAAAAGCGGCCTTAAAGAAAAGAACAATTGTGTTACCTGAATCTCACGATGAAAGAGTTTTGAAAGCCGCAGAAATACTAACAAAAAACAAAATTGCAAGCGTTGTTACTTTAGGCAACGAAGAAAAAGTTAGAGCGGATGCTGCTAAGTTAGGGGTTGATTTGCAGGGCATAAGAATTATTGATCCGGAGAAATCGGAAAAGCTTAGCGACTTTGCAAACATCTTTTTCAATTTACGCAAGCATAAAGGAGTTACAATTGAACAAGCGCGCGAAACCATTAAAAGAGATATCTTCTTTGCAGGCATGATGCTTCGTGAAGGAATGGTGCACGCATCTGTTAGCGGTTCTTTTGCAACAACTGCAGATGTTACCCGTGCCGCAATTTTTTGCGTTGGATTGCAGCCAGGCATTTCAATTCTTTCAAGCTTCTTCTTAATGGCTTTTCCAGATAAAGTTTTCAGCTTTGCAGATTGCGCAGTTAATCCAAATCCAGATGCTAAACAATTAGCAGATATTGCAATTACTACTGCAGAAAATCATACAAAACTTACTGGTGATGAAGCTTACGTTGCAATGCTTTCATTTTCTACAAAGGGAAGCGCCGAACATGAATTAATTGATAAGGTTCGTGAAGCAACTAAAATTGTTAAAGAAAAACGCCCTGATATTAAAGTTGATGGTGAACTTCAATTTGACGCTGCAATTGTTGAAGGAATTGGTAAAAAGAAAGCTCCTGGCAGTGAAGTTGCCGGACGCGCGAACGTTTTAGTCTTTCCAGATTTGAACGCTGGAAACATTGGTTACAAAATTGCTCAACGCCTTGGTGGCGCCGAAGCTGTAGGTCCGGTTAATCAGGGAATGATAAAACCATTCTTCGATTTGAGCCGAGGATGCAGCGTTGACGATATTGTTTCAACTGCCGCAATAGCATGCTTAATGGCTGACTAAAATTTATATTTTATATGAAATGAAAAAGGGACTGCACTGCAGTCCTTTTTTTTTGAACTTAACTTGCCCCCTTTTGGTTTATAATCTAAACAACATAAGGTATATGATATGAAAAAAGGAAGTATAGTAATAGCGTTAATTCTTTTTCTATTCACAATTAACATTTCTGCAATTACAAATTATAAAGGAAGCGAAATGAACGACAATTTAAAAGATGTTGTGGTTAAAGACATGAAGGGGAATGACGTTAAGCTTGCAGATTTCAAAGGAAAAGTGTTGTTAATTGTTAACGTAGCAAGCAAATGCGGCTATACAAAGCAATATGCAGGATTAGAAAAGATTTATGATCAATACAAAGCAAAAGGATTTGAAATTCTTGCATTCCCTTGCAACGACTTTGGAGGACAAGAGCCGGGCACAAACGAAGAGATAGAAACATTCTGCAAATCTACTTACGATGTTAGCTTTAAATTATTCGACAAGGTAAAAGTTCTTGGAGAAGAAAAAGCTCCTTTATACGCTAAGCTGACCAATAGCAGTAATGTTGAAAAGGGAGATATCAAATGGAACTTCGAAAAATTCTTAATTGATAAAGAGGGGAACATTGTTGGCAGATATAGAAGTAAAGTAACTCCCGAAAGTGAAGAGTTAACAAAAGCAATAGAAGCTGAACTAGCAAAATAGTATTTAGAATGAATGGCTACTGAATAACAGCGAAGCGAATGGCAATGTATATACATTGCCATTCAATTGCTTTAATCATTCCTCGGCAACATCCAAAATTGCATTCTCAATTTTTTTAATTGGAGGACGCTCGAACATTATAGTCATTTGCTTATACTGCTCTGCAAGATTTTCATTTACCATATTCCATGTAAAACGCCATCCCCAATTGCCCCCAAGCTTACCCGGAAAATTCATGCGCGCTTCGTTTCCCAAATAAAAAATATCCTGCATTGGAATTACGGCAATGTTTGCAACGCTTCCGTATGCGGCTCGTATTAATTCGTAGGTCATATTCTCTCCATAATAATTGAAGTATTTCTGAGCCCACTCGTATATGCCGCTGTTCTTTTCCTTTTCGGAATCTAAAAATCCCTTGGTTGTTTCGTTATCGTGGCTTCCGGTATGAACAACACAATTTTTAATATGATTATGAGGAAGAAATTTTTTATCCCCATCTACGCCTAAACCAAACTGAAGAATTTTTATTCCAGGGAACCCGAAATGGTCTCTTAATTCTTCAACGCTGTCTGTAATAACGCCAAGGTCTTCGGCAATTATAGGAAGTTCTCCTAAATCTTTTTTTATTGCATTAAACAATTTATAGCCTGGCGCTTTAACCCATCTTCCATTCATTGCCGTCTCTGCATCACCGGGAATTTCCCAGTAAGCATCAAAACCTCTAAAGTGATCTATTCTAATTATATCTACCAATGAAAGCAGGTTTGCAATTCTTTTACGCCACCATAAGAAATCATCTTTCTCCATTTCTTTCCAACGGTATAAAGGATTACCCCATAACTGCCCAGTAGTGCTAAAATAGTCTGGAGGAACACCGGCAACAAATTCCAAATTTCCATTCTTGCCAACAGTAAACAATTCTTTGTTAGCCCAAAGATCTGCGCTATCGTAAGCAATAAAAATTGGAAGGTCTCCAATAATCTTAATTCCTTTTTGATGAACATAATTTTTTAACGAAGTCCATTGCTTGTTAAAAGTGTACTGAAGAAAAATATGATAGTTAATTTGGTCTTCCAGTTTTTTCTTCCATCCGGCTAAATTTTTTCGGAACGCAATTGAAGATTCCCATTGAGTCCATTGAACTCCATCGTTATAATGTTTTGCAGACATGAATAGAGCATAATCTTCAAGCCAGTATTCGTTATCCTTACAAAATTCTTTGCATTCATCTGTAATGTTTTTACTGGCTTTAAAATTTTGATAAGCTTTGTGCAGCAGCTCGAACTTTGCATTAATTACCGGACCAAAATCTATTTGATGAGGATTAAATTTTGGATAAGAATTCAAGTCATCCTGCGATAGCAATCCTTCCTGTTTTAGTAATTCGGGACTAATTAACAAAGGGTTGCCGGCAAAAGCGCTAAAACATTGATAGGGGGAATCTCCATATCCTGTTGGTCCCAAAGGAAAAACCTGCCAAAGTTTTTGTCCGGCGTTATTTAAGAAATCTACAAAATGGTAGGCATTTGGCCCTAAATCCCCAATTCCAAAGTCTCCAGGCAAAGAAGTAGGGTGGAGTAAAATTCCTGCAGAACGTTCAATTTTCATTTAATCCTCAATATTAATGTGACGCAAATCTCTCTTAACAAAATAAAATAAAAAAACAATATTTTCTTTACTCAAGATTTTTTTAATTTGCTTTTCAAAATTAGGTAAATCAATTGAGCAATTTTTTAATTAAGCATTCAACTCATTGCTTGAAAAATTATTTTTCCTTAAGTTGCTCTTGCCCTCAAATGAAGTTCTTGCTTAGAACTTCAAAAAGATAAATCACATATTTAATAAATGATGTACCCCGATCGGAGTTATGAATGAAGATTAATCGACTGTTTACTGTTTCCGGGCACGACCCACTTGAATCAACTGAATTTGTAAAAAGAACTTCGGAGATTAAAAATCCTGATGGTTCGGTTGTTTTTAAGATGGAGGATGTTTTCGTTCCCAAGGAATGGTCGCAGGTTGCAACAGATGTGTTGGCCCAAAAATATTTTCGTAAAGCCGGTGTTCCTAAACTTCTTAGTAAAATTGAGGAAGAAGGAATTCCGGAATGGCTTCAAAGAAGTGAAGCCGATGCAAAACTTACAGCATTAACAGATAAAGATAGATTCTCTTCAGAGACAGATTCACGTCAGGTTTTTCATCGCTTAGCAGGAACATGGACCTACTGGGGATGGAAAGCAAATTATTTTGATACCGAAGAGGACGCACGAGCCTTTTACGATGAGCATGTTTATATGCTTGCTAATCAATATTGCGCGCCTAACTCTCCTCAATGGTTTAATACAGGACTGCATTGGGCATATGGAATTAATGGTCCTTCGCAAGGGCATTATTATGTAGATTACAAAACCGGAGTTTTAACAAAATCTGAAGATGCTTATACACATCCACAGCCTCACGCATGCTTTATTCAAAGTGTTAAAGATGATCTTGTTAATGAAGGGGGAATAATGGATTTGTGGGTTCGCGAAGCCCGCTTATTCAAATATGGTTCCGGGACAGGTTCAAATTTTTCGGAACTAAGAGGATCGAACGAACCATTGAGCGGAGGCGGTAAGTCCAGCGGTTTAATGTCATTTTTAAGAATTGGCGACCGCAGTGCCGGTGCAATTAAAAGCGGCGGTACAACACGCCGTGCTGCAAAGATGGTTACATTGGATGTTGATCATCCAGATATTGAAGAGTATATCAATTGGAAAGTGATTGAAGAACAAAAAGTTGCCGCTCTTGTTGCCGGCTCTAAACTTCTTAATTTTCATTTAAATGGTGTAATAAAAGCCTGCTTCGACGAACATCCCGAAAATGAACGCTTTAATAAAAAGACTAATCAATATTTACGTAAAGCAATTATAGATGCCCGCAAAGTTGGCATTCCCGAAAATTATATTGATAGAGTAATAAAATTAGCAAAGCTTGGATTTAAGAGTATTGATGTTCCGGTATATAACGAAGATTGGAACAGCGACGCTTACTCTACCGTATCTGGACAGAATTCGAATAACTCTATTAGAGTTACAAACGATTTTATGAATGCCGTTGTTAACGACAGCGATTGGAAATTATTTTTTAGAACAGAATTAAAAAAGGCAAAGAAAGAAGATAGAAAACCAAAGGCATGCAAAACATTAAAAGCAAAAGATCTTTGGGAAGATATTGCGTATGCTGCTTGGTCCTGTGCAGATCCAGGTATTCAATACGATACTACAATTAACGAATGGCATACATGTTCCGAAAGCGGAAGAATTAGAGCTAGCAATCCTTGCAGTGAATATATGTTCTTGGACGACACTGCCTGCAATTTAGCTTCACTTAATCTTGTTAAGTTTTATAACGACGACACTGCCCAGTTTGATATAGAGGCATACCGTCACGCAACAAGATTATGGACCGTGGTTTTGGAAATTAGTGTTCTAATGGCTCAATATCCTTCTAAGGAAATTGCTTCTTTAAGTTACGAGTTTAGAACATTGGGATTAGGCTATGCAAATTTAGGTTCTTTATTAATGCGTCAGGGAATTGCATACGACAGTAACGAAGCCTTTGCAATATGCGGCGCATTAACTGGAATAATGCATATGAGGGCTTATGCTACAAGTGCCGAAATGGCAAAAGAGCATGGTCCGTTTGTAAGATATAAAGAAAATGCCAATGCAATGCTGAAAGTTATTCGTAATCATCGCCGTGCAGCACATAATGTTCCTAAAGAAGAATATGAAGGGCTTTCAATTTATCCTATGGGAATTAATCCTCAATACTGTCCATCGGATTTATTACACGCCGCACGTTACGATGCAGACGAAGCTTTGGCATTAGGTGAAAAACATGGTTTTAGAAATGCTCAAGTTACCGTTATTGCTCCAACCGGAACAATTGGTTTGGTAATGGATTGCGATACAACAGGAATAGAACCGGACTTTGCTTTAGTGAAGTTCAAAAAATTAGCAGGCGGCGGATACTTTAAAATTATTAATCAGTCAATTCCTCCGGCTCTTAAAAAGCTGGGATACAACGACGATCAGAGTAAAGAAATTGTTAAGTATGCAAAAGGCTCGGGAAGTTTATTGGGATGTCCATACATCAATCACGAATCGTTAAAAGCAAAAGGCTTTAGCGAAGATGTATTGAATAAATTAGAAACTTTACTGCCCTCTGTATTCGAGTTAAGTTTTGCATTTAATAAATATGCGCTGGGTGAAAAATTCTTGAAAGGCACACTTGGATTTGCAGATGAGCAGATAAACGATTTTAGTTTTGACCTACTAACTGCATTAGGATTTACCCGCGATGAAATTTCGGCTGCAAACGATTATGTATGCGGTACAATGACAATTGAGGGAGCTCCTTTCCTTAAGCACGAAGATTACCCGGTATTCGATTGCGCGAACAAATGCGGTAAAAAAGGTGCAAGATATATTAAAGCCGAAGCTCACATTTTAATGATGGCAGCAGCTCAGCCTTTTATTTCCGGCGCAATTTCAAAAACAATTAATTTACCTAACAATGCTTCAATAGAAGATATTAAATACGCTTACTATCAATCTTGGAAACTTGGATGTAAAGCAAACGCTCTTTACCGAGACGGTTCCAAACTTTCGCAGCCTTTAAATTCCATGACCGAAGAGGAAGTTGAAGATTTGCTCGAGAAGAAAGAACAGAACGATATTGTTAAGATTGCCGAAAGAATTATTCACCGTTACATTGCTAAAAGAAGAAAGCTGCCGGACCGTAGAACCGGTTATACACAAAAAGTAAAGATCAATGGTCAAAGCGTATATATTAGAACCGGAGAATATGATAATGGCCAGCTTGGAGAAATTTTTATAGACATGCATAAAGAAGGCGCTGCTTTCAGAAGCTTGCTTAACTGTTTTGCTATATCAATTTCGTTAGGTTTGCAGCATGGTGTGCCTTTGGAAGAATTTGTTGACGCTTTTGTGTTTACACGCTTTGAACCAAGCGGCGTTGTTAGCGGGCACAAGAGAATTAAAATGTCTACTTCTGTAATTGATTACATTTTCCGCGAGCTTGCAGTTACATATTTAACAAGAAACGACTTGGCTCACGTTGAAAGTGACGAAATGCAAATTAAGGCAGATTACCGCTCTGTTGCAGAACCGGATTTTATTAGTGAAGAGATTATTAGCGAAAGAGTTTTAGAGCCTAAGGATAGTCATCTTACAGAAAAAATTAAATTAGATGTTCATACCGAAGCCAGAAATATGGCAATTTCGAATCATCAAAAAATTACTAAAGCCCGTGAAGCCGGCTACACCGGAGACAGCTGCCCCGAATGTCAAAGCTTGACAATGGTTCGCAACGGAACCTGCTTAAAATGCACTACTTGCGGAGCCACAACCGGCTGCAGTTGATATTTGTGACATAAATTATCATCCTAAAAAGGGGCTTTTGATAAGCCCCTTTTTGTTTATATTGCAGTGGTTATCGTTGACTTTTATAACTCAAAGGAATACATTTTCACCCTCATTTTTGAATTATGATTAAAGAAAGCATTCTAAAAGTTGAAGAGAAGATTTCCGAAATCTGCAATAAAGCCGGTAGAAACCGGGCAGAAATTAAGTTAATTGCTGTTAGCAAAACTCAGCCAATAGAGCTTATAGATGAGGTTATTAAAGCGGGCGTAGTTAATCTTGGCGAAAATAAAGCTCAGGAACTGCGCGATAAGAGGGAACTGATTAAAGAAAAAGTTATTTGGCATTTTATTGGGCACTTGCAATCCAATAAAATTAAGTATGTTATAAATGCTGCGGATTTTATTCACTCGGTAGATTCAATTAAACTTGCAGGTGAAATAAATTCCAAAGCCGAACAGAGCAATAAGAAACAAAAAGTTCTTTTAGAAATTAATACTTCTTTAGAAGCATCTAAATTTGGTCTTAAGAATGAAGATGAGATTTTTAGCACTGCCGAGGCGTGCCGGAGTTTAACCAATATAGATTTGGTTGGATTGATGACAATGGCCCCATATACCGATGATAAAGTTGTTATTCAAGATTGTTTTAGAAAGCTTAGAGAATTAAAAGAAGCAATAAATAAAAGCGGATTTGCACTAACGGAACTATCGATGGGAATGACGAACGATTATGAAATTGCAATTGAAGAGGGTGCAACAATGGTTAGAGTTGGGACGGCGATATTTGGAGAAAGAAATTATAATTAAGGACGGGCACAAATGAAGTTTACCCCGTTTGGTATAAAAAACCAAGAGTTCAGCAGAACAGTACGCGGTTACGACCGGGATGAAGTAAAAGCCTTTTTAGAAAAGCTTTCGGATGAGTTCGAAAAACTTCAGAATGAAAATGACAGGATGAAGAGCGAACTTGAAAGTATTAAAGAGCAAATGAACGAATACAAGAAGATTGAAAAAAATCTTCAAACGGCTTTGCTCAGCGCTACCGAAAGTACTTCTAAAGCAGTCGATTCTGCCAGAAAGCAGACGGCATTAATCATAAAAGAAGCGGAATTGAAATCTGCTCAGATGATTGAAAACGCTAAAGAAAATGCTAATAAGGTTCGAGATTCTGTACTTCGATTACGTGAAGAAAAGAATTTACTTATTGCCAGATTGAAGGCCATTATCAACACTCAAACATCCCTTCTGGAATTTAATGTTGAGGATATTGATACTAAAGTGAAATCTAAAGACAAAGCAAAAGAGTTAATAGATGAAGATGAACAATCCGAAATTAACGTAGATGATATTCTGGAGAAACTTTTATGAGCAATTTAATATCGATGATTAACGAAACAGTAAATGTTATTAAGCAAAAAACTAAAGAAGAATATTCTATTGGAATTATTTTAGGAACCGGACTTGGCGGATTAGTTAAGGATATTGAAATTGAACATGAGTTCGATTACGCAGATCTTCCACATTTCCCATTGTCAACTGTGGAGTCTCATCAGGGTAAATTAATTTTTGGTAAGATACATGGAAAGAATGTAGTTGCAATGCAGGGGCGCTTTCATTATTACGAAGGCTATACAATGCAGCAAATTACTTATCCTGTAAGAGTGATGAAGTTTTTAGGTGTTAAAACTTTGCTTGTATCTAATGCCTGCGGAGGAATGAATCCATATTACAGACGCGGTGACGTTATGATTATGGCAGACCATATTAACATGCTGGGAGATAATCCTTTAATTGGTAAAAACGAAAATGATCTTGGCCCACGCTTTCCAGATATGAGCGAGCCATACGATTTGGAATTGATTAAACTTGCCGAGCAAGCCGCGCTCGAAAATAAAATTAAAGTGCAAAAGGGTGTTTACGTTGCCGTTCCAGGCCCAAATTTGGAAACCAGAGCAGAATATAGATTTCTGCGCGCTATTGGTGCAGATGTTGTTGGAATGTCTACAATACCGGAAGATATTGTTGCCGTTCACATGGGAATAAAAGTTTTAGGAATGAGCATTATAACAGATGAATGTTTTCCCGAGTCTTTAAGAGCCGTTGACGTTGAAGAGATAATTGCTACTGCAATGGAAGCTGAACCAAAAATGACTACAATACTTAAGGATGTTATTAAGAAGTTATGATTGAAAAAAAGAAAATATATTATTTAACTCCGGCATTACTAACCATATTAATTTTTGCTTCGGATTTTCTTAGTACGGATATATTCAGTGCCGGCTATCAAAATTTTTCGGTATGGTTTGTATTATCTGTTTTTTGTTTTGCCTGCGGATGGTTAATAAATAAAACACTTAACTATGTCCATGGTGGCAAAATTGTTTTTGCCGTTATTGTTGCCTCTTCTTTAATTAGCGTGGTAATGATTTCGGTTTTTAAAGATTATTTTGGACTTAACGATGTACTGGTAGAGAATTTGATTCTATACATTTTACGTAATGTTATACTTGGCGCAATGGCGTTTTTTGGAATGGCAATTTCGGAATTGATGAATCTTCAAAAAGAAGTAATAACTTCTAAGAGTAAGCAGGAAGAAATTAAAAAATTGTTAGCAAATGCCGAAAGAGAAGCCCAGCTGCTTTTAGATGAATCGAAATTAAAAGCCGATAAAATGATTAGCGAAGTTCAGCAGAATCTTAACGCTATGATAGATAGAAAAACCCAGATTGAAAGAAGGCTTAAAGAATTTATTCAAGCCGAACGGGAATTAATTAAATCTTACGAAAAAGAAGAAGAGTAAAAACAATTATTCAAGAGTAAAAGAATGTTTAAACAATTTGATGAAAAAATTAGTTATCCTAAGATAGAAGCCGAGATACTTCGCTTTTGGGAAGAGCATAATGTCTTTGATAAAAGCATAACAGAGCGTGATGAAGAAAAATCGTTTACCTTTTACGAAGGTCCTCCAACAGTAAATGGCCGTCCGGGTATTCACCATGTAATGGCAAGGACTTTAAAGGATTTAGTTTGCCGCTACAAAACAATGACAGGTTACCAGGTCCATAGAAAAGCTGGATGGGATACTCATGGTTTGCCAATTGAAATTGCTCTGGAAAAACAATTAGGCTTTACTCAAAAATCCGACATTGAAAAATATGGCGTTGCCTCTTTTAACAAGCTTGCAAAAGATTTGGTTTACGATCATATTGAAATGAAAGAGGGATGGAGAACACTTACAACAAGAATGGGCTACTGGATTAATCTTGATGAAGCTTACATTACTTGTACTAATAATTACATCGAATCCATCTGGTGGTCGTTAAGCGAACTTTTCAAAAAAGGATTGATATACAAGGGATTTAAAATTGTTCCTCAGTGCCCTCATTGCGAAACTCCATTATCTTCGCACGAACTGGCTCTTGGTTACGATGATGTTAACGATCCAAACGTTTATGTAAAATTCAAATTGAAAGATGAAGACGCTTCAATTTTAGTATGGACTACAACTCCTTGGACTTTAATTTCGAACGTAGCTTTGGCTGTTGGACCTGAAATTGAATACGTTAAAATAGATCATGAAAAACATGGCGTAATGTATTTGGCAAAAGCACGCCTTAGTGTAATTAAAGAAGAATACAAAATTTTAGATGAACTAAAAGGTGCAGACTTACTTGGTAAAGATTATGAACCATTGTACTCATACGTACCGGTAGAAAAACGTGCATGGTATATTATTCCTGGCGAGTTTGTTAGCACAGACGATGGCTCCGGTGTTGTTCATATTGCTCCTGCATTTGGCGCGGACGATTATGAAGTTTCGAAAAAATTCGATTTGCCATTTGTTCAGCCTGTTACAAAAGGGGGAAGGTTCACAGATATTATTACAGACTTTGCCGGTAGATTGGTAAAGACTTTGCAATTCCAAACACACGAAGAAAAAGGGGTCGATCCTGATATAATTCGTAATTTAAAAGAGAGAGGATTGATTTACCGTGCCGGTAACGATTACACTCACTCTTACCCTCACTGCTGGAGATGCGACAATCCATTAATTTATTATGCTCGAGACAGCTGGTACATACGCACCACAGAAATTTCGAAAAAAATGATTGAGCTTAATAAAACAATTAATTGGTATCCTCCGGAAGTTGGAAGCGGAAGATTTGGAAACTGGCTGGAAGAAAATAAAGATTGGTCTTTAAGCCGCGATAGATATTGGGGAACTCCTTTACCTATTTGGTTAAATGAAGATGGAGACATGTTTATTGTTGGCTCTATTGAAGAATTGAAACAAGGTTTTGTTGAAATAGATGGTAATAGAATTTCTGTTAAGGATTTGCCCGAAGAGGAGATTGATCTTCACAAACCTTTTGTGGATGGTGTAAAATTTGAAAAAGAGGGAAAAGTTTACACTCGAACACCTGAATTAATTGATGTTTGGTACGACAGCGGTTCAATGCCTTTTGCTCAATGGCATTATCCATTTGAAAACAAGGAAGTATTCGAAAAGAATTTTCCATCGGATTTTATTTGCGAAGGAATTGACCAGACCCGCGGATGGTTCTATACTCTTCATGCAATTTCAACAATGCTGTTCGAAAATGTTGCATACAAGAATTTAATTGTGAATGAATTGATTTTGGATAAGGACGCGCAAAAGATGTCTAAATCCAAAGGTAATGTTGTAGATCCTTTTATGCTGTTCGATAAATATGGTGTTGATGCTACAAGATGGTATTTGGTTACAACAAGTCCTCCTTGGAAACCAACATTGTTCGATGAAGAGGGAATTGCCGAAGTTCAAAGAAAATATTTTGGAACGTTGGTAAACACTTATAATTTCTTTGTCCTTTACGCCAACATAGATAAATTCGATTTCAAAGACGATTTGGTGCCTTATACAGAACGTCCCGAAATAGACAGATGGATTATAAGCAAACTTAATTCTGTTGTTAAAGAGTACCGCGAGCTTATGGAAACTTACGATGTTACCAAAGCAGCACGTCTGGTATCCAACTTTACAATAGATCAGCTATCCAATTGGTATGTTCGCCGAAGCCGTAGAAGATTCTGGAAATCGGAAATTAATAGAAACAAACTTTCGGCTTACCAAACATTGTACGAATGCTTATTAACAATTTCTAAACTTAGCGCTCCTTTTGCACCATTTATTTCGGAAGAGTTATATCAGAATCTTAACAGTGTTGCAAAGAAAGATAAATTCGAATCTGTTCATTTAGCATTAATTCCGGAACCAACATTCTTCGAGAATGGCTTGGAAGATAAAATGGATGTGGCTCAAAGAGTAGTTTACTTAACGCGTTCAATAAGAGCAAAAAATAATCTAAAGGTTCGCCAGCCTTTGCAAAAAATGATGGTTGCCTTAGACAAGAGCAAGCGTGAAGCTTTAATGCAAATGCAGGATGTTATTTTGGAAGAAGTGAACATAAAAGAGCTTCTTGTTCTTGAAGACGATTCTACAATTGTTAACAAATCCGCCAAGGCTAATTTTAAAGCAATTGGTCCAAAATATGGCAAGATGGTAAAAGCATTGGCAAATGTTATTAAAGATTTGGATAAGACTTCTATTAACACATTGGAAAAAACTGGCGAGCTAGAAATTAGCGTTGATGGAGAAAATGTAAAAATTAGCCGTGAAGATGTTGAAATTGTAAGCCACGAAATTGAAGGATGGCTTGTTGAAAGTGAAGAGGGGGTAACTGTTGCAGTAGACACCCAGCTTAGCGAGGAATTAATTGCCGAGTCTTTTGCTCGCGAGTTTGTTAACCGTGTTCAAAATATGAGAAAAGATGCGGGCTTTAATGTAATAGATAGAATAGCAGTTTTTCTTACCGGAGATGAAATTTTGACTGGATATGTTATTAAGTTTAATGATTATATTGCAAATGAAGTTTTAGCCGATACGATTTCTACAGAAAATATGATTGATGGCTTTAAACAAGAATTTAAAATAGGCGATTTTAATTGTACTATTACAATTACTAAGTCATAATTTTTTTTATAGAAGGGCGGAGGTATAAATGGCCAAAAAAGAAGTAAAAAAGACTGTAGCAAAGAAAGCAGCAGTAAAAAAAACTGTAGCTAAAAAAGCAGCCGTAAAACCAAAGGCTGTTAAAAAAGCAGTTAGTAAACCTGCTAAAGTTGTAAAGGCAAAAACTGTAAAAGAAAAACCGGCTCCTAAGAAAAAAATTGTTGAAACTGTTGAAAAGAAAAAGCCTGTTGAAAAAATTGCTAAGGGTAAGCATGTTGAAGTTGTTTCTCCTTCAAAGAAAATTAAAAAGATTCAGGGCTATTCTAAAAAAGAATTAGAAGAGTTTAAGAAAGTTATTTTAGAAAAACGTCACGAAATTATTGAACAGCTTCAGGTTTTAAAAGACCAGATGATGGATCAATCCACCGGACAATATGTAAACGAAAATTCTCCTTATTCCTTGCATATGGCAGAACAGGGAACAGATGCAATGGAAAGAGAAAAACTTTATTTGTGGGCTCAAAGAGAAAACAAGTTTTTAGGTTATCTTGATGACGCTTTGCAGAGAATTGAAAATGGAACTTACGGTATTTGTATTGAATGTATTGACGAACCGCAGAATTTATGCCCAACTTGTCCTTTAGTTCCTCGCGAAAGATTGATGGCAGTTCCTCATACTCAGCACTGCTTGCAAGTTAAACAAAAAATGAAATCTTCTTAATAAAGGAAAGTTACAATTGGTAGTTTTATATATTACTGCGATTATTGTTGTTCTTGATCAGCTTACAAAATTCTTAGTTAAGGGAGGAATTATTCCTCTCTTAAATATTCACTCGCAAGGAATGACCTACGGGGAAAGCATTAATGTCTTCGGCGACTTTTTCAAACTAACATTTGTAGAGAACCAGGGGCTTGCTTTTGGAATTGATGTAAACAACAGTTCTAAGTTAATTCTAACATTATTTCATCTAGTTGCAAGCGTTGGAATTCTTTACTACATGTGGAAATCCAAAGATCAGAAATTAATTGTTAGAATTGCGCTTGCATTTATTCTTGGGGGTGCAATTGGTAATTTTATAGATAGAGCATTCTACGGAGTATTTTATGGCTACGCTCCATTGTTTTACGGAAGGGTAGTGGACTTTTTGAATGTAGATTTTTTCGACTTCACAATTTTTGGCCGCACATTCGATAGATGGCCTATTTTTAATATAGCAGATTCCGCAATTAGCGTTGGTGTTGTTTTTCTTTTGATCTTTCACAAATCTGTTCAGGATAAAGATGATAAGAAAAAGGATACTGAAGTTACCGAAGCAGCTGCTCTTGATGTGGCAAATGAAACGGTTAATACCGAATTAACTCAAAAAGAAAATCAATCCGAACCGGTGAATAATGGCCAAGATAGTAACCGAGAAGAAAATAAGGATTGAGCTTCCAGATGGTAAAAAGAAAGAACGCTTAGATATTTTTCTTACCAACTCTGTTGAAAACGCAACCCGAACCAGAATACAAAAATTAATTAAGGCTAACTGCGTTACTGTTAACGGCCAGTTTGTTAAACCAAATTATCAGGTTTGTCCTAACGATATAATTGATTTGGTTATTCCTACAAACCCGCGACCAGAAGAAACAGAGGCCGAAGATATTCCATTGAATATTGTTTACGAGGATGAATTTCTTTTAGTAGTTAACAAGCCACCTGGAATGGTTGCTCATCCCTCTTTAGGAAATTACACCGGAACATTGGTAAATGCCCTGCTTCATCACATTAACAAGCTTAGTAAATTAAACGAAGATAAAACTCGTCCCGGAATTGTTCATAGGATTGATAAAGAAACAAGCGGATTGCTATTGATTGCCAAGGATGAATGGACCCACGCGCAGTTGGCAAAGCAATTTTATAATCATACAATAGACCGTGAATATTGGGCGGTTTGCTGGGGTAAATTTAAGAACAGCACCGGTGAAGTAATTGGAAATATTACAAGATCGAATAAGGATAGGAAAATATTTACAGTAAGTGCTACCGAAGGGAAACATGCTCATACATTTTATAGTGTAATGGAAGAATTCGATTTTGCATCGTTAGTTAAGCTGAAGCTAAAAACCGGAAGGACGCATCAGATTAGAGTGCACATGACTCATATTCATCATCCAATTTTTGGGGACCCAACTTACGGAGGAAGAAAAATTGTGTATGGATATGAACTTCCAAAAATTAGAGGGCGTGTAGATAATTTGCTGGATATAATGCAGCGCCAGGCTCTTCATGCCAAGACACTTGGATTTATTCATCCACACACAAAAGAAAAGGTATTTCTGGACTCTGAACTTCCAGAGGATTTTAGTACTCTACTAGAAAAATTAAAAGGGAATTGATCTACTAAAATTTTGATATTCCTTTCCACTGGCACATAGCCTCTTCAAATGGTTCCAATGCCCTAGGAACCGCACCATGCATATACGAAATTGCAACGCCATAATTTACTATTGGAACCTGCATATATTTAGCCTGCTTAATTCTTTGCTGCATCATTTTTCGGGTTAACATACATCCGCCGCAATGAATAATAAGCTTATAATCGCTAAGATTATCAGGGTAATCGTGTCCGTTTACAACATCAATTTCCAAATTCTTTTTGGTATGAAGGCGAAGCCATCGGGGAATTTTAACTTTGCCAATATCATCTTCTTGAGCATGATGAGAGCAGGCTTCGGCAACTAAAACTTTATCTCCGTTGGTTAATTCATCAATTCGCTTTAATCCTTTTACATACTCGGGTAAATCTCCTTTGTAGCGTGCCATTAAAATAGAAAAGGTGGTTAATGGAATTTCATCTGGGACATCTGCAGCAACACGCATAATTGCCTGGCTGTCTGTTACAACCAATTTGGGTGGCTCTTTAAGTTTGTTAAGCGCAGAACGAAGCTCTTTATCCTTTACAACCATTACTATTGCATCAACATCTAAACTTTCGCGAATGGTTTGCACTTGTGGCATAATTAATCTTCCTTTAGGAGCGCCCAAATCTATTGGAACAACAAGGACAATAACATCGTGCTGTTTAACCAAATCTCCAACTAAAGGTAACTCGCCATCAGAAGGCAAAAGTTTTACAATCTTTTCTTTTAGTTCGTAAATACCATTATTGGTAATGCACGATACCGGATGAAAATTAATTTTCTCTGAATTTAGTTCTTCAATAAGTTCATAGTTAATACCGGCATCACTTTTATTTATTACAACCAAAAAAGGCAACTGCAATTGGGAAAGATGCATTAAAAGATTTTTATCTTCTTGGCTAAGCTTTAATTGTCCATCCACAACAAAAACTGCAAAGTCCGCTTCCGAAATTACCTTTACTGTTTTGCTTATTCGTTTTTCTCCAAGTTCTCCAATATCATCTATTCCGGCAGTATCTATTAAAACAACAGGCCCAAATGGAAGGAGCTCCATAGATTTGCGAACCGGATCTGTTGTTGTACCGGGTGTATGGCTTACAATTACTAAATCCTGCCCAATAAATTTATTCATTAAACTGGATTTGCCAGCGTTACGTTTGCCAATAAAGGCAATGTGAATTCTTTCGGCCTGCGCTACTTTACTCAAGGTCAATTCCCAAATCTTTTGAAATAATATTAAAGAGTTCTGCTTCATCCAAGAGATTGCTTTTCATCAATGCTTTAACAAAGGGAATTTTATTATCCTGGGAATACTTAACCAACTCTTGAATTGTTTCGTAACCAAAGGTTGTAATTAAAGAGGCGGCAACGGCAGTTGAATTTACTAAATGAAGTTTGCAAACATCTGCATTGGCGGTAATTCCATCGATGCATTTGAGTGCAAGGTTAATGTTCATATCTCTCATCATCGAAAAAGATTTAAGCACAGTATGAGCAATCATTGGAAGGAAGGCATTCAATTCCAAATTGCCGCCGCTTACCAAATTGGATATTACAACATCGTTGCCTTTAACCATCTCGCAAATCTGAATTGCATTTTCGAGTATTACCGGATTTACTTTGCCGGGCATAATGCTGGATCCAGACTGCATTGAGGGAACATTAATTTCGCCAATGCCTCCGTGAGGTCCGCTGGACATAAAGCGCAAGTCGTTGCACATCTTAATAATTGAAGTAGCTCCGGCTTTTACAATTCCATGAACTTCCACAAATACATCCAGGTTTTGTGTAGCGTCTATTAAATCTTCTGCTTTGGCAATTGGCAGTCTAGTAATTTTTTTAAGAATGCTGTTTACGTTGAGTACATAGTCTTTAACAGCTGCAACGGAATTGCCAACGGCCGTTCCACCTAGATTAACAGAGCGAAGTCTTTCTTCGGCATTATATAAGCGCCATCTATCTCTTCCAACAGCCTGAGCATAGGCGCCAAATTCCTGTCCAAGAGTCATTGTAACAGCATCTTGAAGCTGTGTCCTACCAATTTTAAGAACATTTTTAAATTCGGTTTCTTTTTTTTGCAGTGAATTTTGAAGAACCGCAAATGACTCTTGAAGCTCTCGTAAAAGGTAGATGGAGGCAATTCTTAAAGAGGTTGGAAAAGTGTCGTTTGTAGACTGGCTCATGTTAACATCATCAAGAGGATGTATAGAGGCATAATCTCCAAACTCTTTATTCATATTTCGCAATGCACAATTGGCAATAATTTCGTTGATGTTCATATTAAGAGAAGTACCGGCTCCTCCTTGGTATGGGTCAACAATTACTTTTTCGTAGATGCCTGCCATATCACCTTTTATGCTACATTCAACTTCAATCAGCAGTTCATTAATAGCTTCTTCAATGGCTTCGTATTTTTCTTTGAAAAGAAGTCCGCATTTATAATTAGTTTCGGCGGCTGCAAGCTTAACCTGCAAATACCCCTTTATTAAATAGGGATGAATCTTTTCGCCGGACCGGGGGAAATTAACATTACTTCTGTAGGAATGAATTCCATAAACGGCATCATCCGGAAGTTCTACTTCTCCAATTGAATCTTTTTCTATTCTCATATAAGCCGGCAATTTGTTTTTCGAAATATATTAAAACTTTTTTTGCAATTATGGTTAGGTGGGTAACTAATGTTGATGAATAGTTGAATTGAAAATAGTGATTATGTTAGAGCGGATTTGAAACGGAGTTGAAACTTATTTAAAGGGAAGGAGAGTATGTTTATTGAACAATTTACAGCAGTAATTTAATTTTTGTAATTGCAGAGAACAAAAACAAAAACCCCGCTTTTAGGGCGGGGTTAATTTGTGTAATAAAAAATATATTACTTAACCAATAACATCTTGTTTACTTTTACAAAATTGTCGGATTGAATTTTGTAGGTATAAATACCAGAAGCCAAATTATTTGCATTGAACTGAACTTGGTGAATACCTGCATTCATGAAAGCATTTACCAATACTTGAATTTCTTTTCCGGCAATATCGAATACTGTTACTTTTACATTTGCACTTTGTGGCAAAGCAAATTTAATTGTAGTAGATGGGTTGAAAGGATTAGGATAATTTTGGTAGAGTTCAAAATGTGATGGAATTGAATTCTGTCCATAATTTTGGGGAACGTTTGTTACACCATCACCTTTAATGCATCTTACACTAAAAGCAGCAGCCTTACCATTGTTATATAAGTTAATATCGTTATTAATATAATCCAGTTCCATAACCGGTGCGTAAAGCGCATCAAATTCTATAGAGCTCCAATAGAAGGCGTATATTGCAATGTGGCTAAAGTAGCTTCCATTGCTTCGGATGTTACCGCGAGAGCCTGCAAGAAGAGCCGTAAAGCCGCTTGAGTTGGTTGCCTTAACACTACCTTGGGGAAGTATAGTATCTTTTAAAGCACCGGCATCATGTTTAACATATGACTGCAATATTTTAAAGTCGTCTAATGTTGGCAAACGCCATCCGCTTGGGCAAATGCCCTGCACTTTACTTCCGCTAGGAGTATATTTCATAGCCTCATCCCAAGTGTATAGTCCACCATATTTATCGCAATAAGTAGGGTCATCATCGTAACAATATTTTTCCAAAACACCATTATTGTATTGTAGAGAGGAGCCTTTAATGATTGTGCCAATATTTAAATTTTCTTTTAGCCAGCATTGAGTTCCTATTTGCACCGTATTATAAACTTTGTTGATGTAGGAAACAGTTGGAGTACCAATACATGGGACTTGAGAAAAAGTTAGTTGGAGCGAGCCCAATAATATTAATACTAAAAAGATTTTCTTCATTTTAAAACTCATTATATAAAAGTTAGTTGTTATAAGAACAAATATTCCGATTATAGTTTACAAAAAACCCCGCAAAAAGCGGGGTATTTTGTAAAGAAATTACTACTACTTAACTAATAACATCTTGTTTACTTTTACAAAGTTATCAGCTTGAATTCTATAGAGATAAACACCAGAAGCAATATTGCTTGCATTGAATTGAATATTGTGTGTACCGGCATTCATAAAGTTATTTACTAATGTTTGAACTTCCTTACCAGTAATATCGTAAACAGTTACTTTTACTGTACCAGCTTTTGGTAAAGCAAATTTAATTGTTGTAGAGGGATTAAATGGATTTGGATAGTTCTGGAATAATGCATATTCAGTTGGTATTGATTCATCTTGTTTAACGGCAGTTTTAAGACCAACAGCAGCCATAGCACCTTTAAGACCAGAAACAATATACTTAGGATTATGAATACCACCGCTCTTATCGTTATGTGCAGTAATTGCATTCCAATAAGCACTTAGTTGAGTTTTTGTCCAAGTATTTTTAGGAACTGGGAATGGTAAGAATTTTCCAGCTGCATCGTATTGACCATATTCAGTTTGCATTGTTGTACCAGGTATTTTTGCAAGCTCAGCCATTACTTTATTAATCATACCCCAAACTTCTGCTTGCAATCCCTTAACAACACCATCATTATCATGATCGCCAGAACCAAACATAATAAATGGTACAGTATCGAAAGAAACAATTGTTCCACCATGGCAAGGAGCGCATGCTGTTACGTGATCTTTATCTGGAATATTAGATCCATGAGAATCTTTTAAATAATTTCCATTTGCATCTTTTTTGAATGTGCTCATATTAAATGTATGACCACCCCATTCAATAAGGTTTTTGCTATTATCTAAAATATCTGCATTATACATATGGCAAGCAACACAACCATCTAAAGCTTTTGTATATTCCATATGAAGGCTCTTAGAAAGTTTTACACCGCCAATTTCGAGCATATTGCGACCAACAAACATGTCACCTTGAGCTCCGTAGTGAGGACCAAATCTAAAGCTAATAGAAGGAACTGTAGGGGTTAAAGCTGCAACAGGATCTGTTCTGCTTTGGTGGCAGTTAACGCAGACTGCACCTTTGCCTAAATTATCTGCTGAAGCAATTTTAATTAATCCAGTTGGAGCATCAAAAGCATCTGCCATTCTTAATTGTTTTGGATTTTTAGCATTGTGAGGATCGTGGCAGCCAGCACATGAAATAGGATAAAAAGTTACATCAAAATATGGATCGGTAGATTTAACGCCATTAGAAAATTGAGCAAATCCTTTACCGGTATGGCATCTAACACAACCTTCACGTCCTGAACCAGATTCATCAACCGGTTTAGCGTGAAGAGCAGTTCTAAATTGTCTTGCTACTGTATGGTTAGTTCCAGATTCATGGCACCATGCGCAAACATCAGGATCGTAAGTAACATTAATTCTTTGATCTGAAGTAACACCTAAGTGACCACTAGCAGGACCATGGCAACTTTCGCATTGAATGTCGCCTCTTTTCATTGCTTCTGGAAACTGGGTTAATAAAGTGTTATATGTTGTTGATGTAATTGTAGTAGGATAAACAAAACCAAGATCGTCAAAGCCATCGTTCTTAGCGGTTGGATTTACATCGTAACCGGTAGTATGGCATTTAATACAATTTGCACTATAATGATCTGCAGGTCCGCTAATACCAGGAGTAGCTTTCATAGCTTTAGTAAACAAGCTAGCATGGTTTGTTTTTTCCCAGTTTGCAACATAGGTAGCATGGCATGTTTTACAATTAACTTTTGTATCAACACCATTTACCATAGTATTTGTATATCCCAAATACTTTGCAGCATTTATAACAACGGTTGCAAAATAAACACCGTCTGTAACCTTTAATTCATATGCACCAGGAAGATCGGCTGTAAAGAAAACGATATGTGTAGAATCGTTCTTAACATCCTTTGTAGCATTAATTGCAGCTGTAGCTCCAACTGGTTTACGAATCCAAGAGAAAGCAAGGGTTCCAATTTTTTTACCAGTAACAGCAACTTCTAAATAAACTTTTGTTCCAACACCAACATTACGAAGACCATTAAAGGTATAGTCATACATGTCTGTGGTAGAAGCAGCAACCATAAATGGTGTAACACCATATGGGGTTAAGCTAACATTTACAGCAGTTTGAGAAAAGAGCATTGTTGAAAATAAAAAAAGGAAAAACAAAGTAGTACATTTACGAATCATATATCCTCCGAGATATATTGTGAGTTTATTACTATCAATTAACATAGATAAAAAGAGTTTAGTACCTTTTACCCGATTTCTTGGTCCTAATATAAAAAGATATATAAAGATGTCAAAGTCTAAAAATATAAAAAGGTAAAAAACTCTTAATTATTTTCGATTGGTTTTGGGGAATGTTTAACTGGAATAGTGAATAATCTATTGCTATATTTTTAGTCAAATTTTAGGATTACAATGTTTATATACAATACTCTAACTAAAAAGAAAGAAGAATTCAAACCTATTGAAGCCCCTAATGTTACAATGTATATGTGCGGACCAACTGTTTACGACTATTTTCATATTGGAAATGCCCGTAGCTTTATTATGGCAGATATTGTTAGAAGATTTTTACAGTATAAAGGATATAAGGTAAAATTCATAATGAATTTAACCGACATTGAGGATAGAATAATTAAGAAAGCCAATGACCAGCAAAAAACTGCGGAAGAGATATCGGGATTTTTTGCCGAAGCATTTTTTGAAGACATAGTTCAACTAAAGGTAAGTAAGGCAGATTTTTATCCAAAGGCAACTCATTACGTTAAGGAAATGATTGATTTAATAAGCAATTTAGAGGCGAAGGGATTTGCATATAATGTAGATGGAAATGTTTTTTACAATGTAAAAAAGTTTACCGAGTATGGAAAATTAAGCGGTAAAAAATTAGAAGAGTTAGAAGCCGGCTCGCGTGTAGATATTAATGAGGAAAAAAATAATCCTTTGGATTTTGCGCTTTGGAAAAAGGCAAAAGAGGGGGAGCCATTTTGGGATAGCCCATGGGGAAAAGGAAGACCAGGCTGGCATATTGAATGCTCGGCAATGAGTACAAAGCATTTAGGAAAAACAATTGATATACATGCGGGGGGAAACGATTTAATATTTCCACATCACGAAAATGAAATTGCACAAAGCGAAGCAGCATTTGAACAACCATTTGCAAACTACTGGATGCACTTTGGATTTTTGAATATTCAAAACGAAAAGATGTCGAAATCTCTGGGTAACTTTTTTACTGCCCGCGATATATTAAAGCAGTACCCGGCAGAAGCAATAAGACTGTTTTTTACTCAAACTCATTATGGAGGCCCATTAAATTTTAGCGACGAGCTATTAAACAGTGCTCAAAAGGGGTACGAAAAAATTTATAACCTGGCAGAAAAAGTTAGTATAGAGTTGATGAAAGAAAATTTGAATACACAAAACATTGAATTTGACTTTGAGTATTACTACAAAGAATTTGAAAAAGTGATGGATGACGATTTTAATACATCGCAGGCTGTTGCTGTTATTTTCGATTTTGTAAAAACAGTAAATAAAGTAATAAGTGAAAATGAAAAATTACCATTTGAGTTCTTGAGTAATATTAAATTGTTTTTAAGTAAGACCGCCGAGGGTGTTCTTGGCATTATTCATTTTGATTCTATTGCAAAAGGAAATGAAAAAAGTATTGATAGTGATTTGATAAATCTATTGCTTTCAATTAGAGAAGAATTGAAAAAAGAAAAAAATTATAAGATGGCAGATGATATAAGGAATAAACTAACCGAACTAGGTATTGTTGTTCAGGATAGTAAAACCGGTCCTACTTTTAAGAGGAAGTAAAATAAAGGGATTAACGGCTAAATAATTTTTATCTTATTAATAATAAATTTTGGTATGCAATGAAGAATTATATTTTTGTTTTATTGGTATTAATAACGGCTACTGTTTTTGCACAGGGCACAAGCGGTACAAGCGCAAAGTATGAGTACAGATCTCTTATTGATTTACCAACAGCCGGTATTTTAACCAAAGGCGTTTCGGCATTAAGTTTTGATGTGCTTCCATATGGATCTGTTGTAGCTAAAATAGAAGTGGGAGTTTTTGATGGAATTCATTTTGGAATTTCGTACGGCGGCGGAAATATTATAGGTACAGGAAAAGTTAACTGGTATAAATATCCTGGAGTAAATTTTAGAGCCAGAATTCTTGATGAAGAAGAAGCATTGCCTGCCTTAACAATAGGATTTGATTCTCAAGGTAAAGGGATGTTCTATGAAGAATTAAATAGATTCGAAATAAAATCTCCTGGATTTTTTGTGGCAACATCGAAGAATTTTGATATTCTAGGATATCTTAGTTTGCACGCCGTTGTTAATTATTCATTGGAAAGAGAGGATAACGATAAGGACTTAAATTTGGGCTTGGGATTTGAAAAAACTATTGGTACAATGTTTTCATTTGTTGCAGAGTATAACGTAGCATTTAACGATAATACCGGATTATCTTTAGGCAAGGGGAATGGATATTTAAATTTGGGAATTAGATGGTCTGTAGGTGAAGGCTATACTTTAGGACTAAATTTGAGAGACATGTTGGAGAACAAAAAGATTAACAGCAACAAAGCAGATAGAGGACTTTTTGTAGAATATATAAAGGGAATCTTTTAACTGTATCTTTTAAGCTACACAATAGACTACTCTTTTATACATCTTGAACAATTCATTCCGCTTTTAGCTTCAAAATTAATATTTCTATAGGCATAATAAATGATATATAAATAAAAAACATAAAGGGGTTGTGATGAAAACACTTCTTAAAATATTATTAGTCATTTCGGTTTTTACTCTTGAAGGATGCTATACAAAGTTTATAGTTCATGAAAGAGAATATAGACCGGAATATACTTACGAAGAGGAAACTGAAGGTGAAGAATCTGACAGTTCTGAATATACAGAGGAGGAGTATGATGACTATCCACTATACAATTCCGGTTACAGAAGATTCTTTTGGGGCTACTATCCCGGCTATTACGGGGGATTAAGATTTGGTCTTTATAGCCCTTATGATAGATGGTATTTGGGCGGAGATTGGGGCTATTATGGTTATTATGGAAATTACTGGAGAAGCCATTATCCATATTCCTGGTATTATCCTTTTGGAGGATGGTCTCATTATCCAGGATATCCATATTATCCAAATAATGGAGGATGGTATACAGGAAATTTTGGAGGAAGCAAATATAGAACGGCACCTATAACAAAGCTTAGAGATAGTTACGGTGAAAGAGGCTATAGGAGTGGAAGCAGTAGAGTCACTACAAGAGATAGGGAAATGGGGAGAAGATCGAGTGTGGATTTGGGGGGAGCCCGCTCATCGCGAAGCGGTTCATCAGGCACGGTATCTAAGAGGGGGGGAGATAATAGCAGTACAAGCAGTGAAAGGGTAAGGAGTGATGGAAGAAGCAGAGAAAGAAGAGAGATGACACCGGTGAGAATACCTGAAAGAAGCAGAGAATATCCAAGAAGCAGCAACGACTCGAGGTCGCGAGGTGAAAGTTATAGACCTCCTTCTTCCTCGAGCTCGTCAAGCGGCTATTCGGGCAGTTCAAGCCGTGGAAGTTCATCCGGAAGTTCAAGCAGCAGCAGTAGCGGATCGAGCAGCAGTTCAGGCAGCAGTGGAAGTTCTGGCCGTGAAAGTGGCGGTGGAGAAAGAAAAAGATAATTATTAATGGAAAACTTTTGGGAGAAGTTATGAAAATTAAAAATTGTTTAACGTTTCTATTCTTAATAACATTGGCACCGTTATTTGGACAAAATTTTAACGATGTGTTAAGATTATCCGATCAGGATATATTATCCAATCCGCTTAATCTTTCGATGGGCAATGCACTTTTAGGATCGGGGTTAAATAGCTTAGGCACTTTAGTTAATCCGGCATCCATTGCTCTATCTAAAAAAACAGAATTAAGCGCCGGTTTTAATTACAACTCTTTTAAAAACAGCAGTTCATTCCTAAACAATAATTCAGATTATTCAAGCACATCGTCAAGATTTAACCAGGCAGGCATAATTGTACCTTGGCCTACATATCAGGGAAGCTTTGCAATATCTTTAGGATTTGAGCGAACCAAAGACTTTAATAAGTCTTTCAAGTTCAGCGGATTAAATTCCACTAACTCTTCTTTAATACAGGATATGGCTTGGGATAATGACGACATTGTTTACGATTTGGGATTAAGTTACCCGGTTTACAATGCAAAAGATGAATGGCTTTATGATGAAACCCATATTAATGGTAAGCTAAAGCAAAGTGGAAACAATAAATATGAAGGAGCGCTAAACAACTGGTACTTTGGTGCTGCAATTGAAGCCGCCAAAGATATTTTTGTTGGTTTTAATTTTAGTATATATAGCGGCGATTTTTTGATGAATCGAAATTATGAAGAGGAGGATGTAAACAATGTATATACCTCGTCGCTAGTTCTAAATTACAAAAAGCCGGAGACTACAGATTTTAAATCTTTCAGCTATAAGGAAACAATAGATTGGGAAATTAGCGGTTGGGGATTAAATTTAGGATTAATAGCAAAGCTAGATGAATCGTTCAATTTAGGTATGTCCATTAAATTTCCAAAGAAGTTTTCTATCCAAGAAAAATTTAATGTGAATGCAAGCAGCTTGTTTGGAAGCGGCGCTAAGTTTTATACAAATCCATCCAACGCCTACGAATATGAAATTTCCACTCCATACGAATTTGGAGCTGGTATAGCATACGATAAAGGTGATTTTACTATTAATGGAGATATTAATTTGGTCGACTATTCAAGTTCGGAATTTGTTGCCGGCTTGGATAGAGATGCAAGAAATAAAAAGAATGCGCAGATAAAAGAATTCTTGAAATCTGTTATCAACCTAAAAGCCGGGGCCGAATATAGAATTCCAGACACGCGCTTTGCAGTTAGAGGTGGATTTATGTATTTGCCATCTGCATTCAAAGATGATGACTCATCGTTCGATAAGAAATTTATTACCGCAGGCATAGGATATGAATTAACACCAAGATTTATGTTAGATGTGGGATACGCTTACGGATGGTGGAAAGATTTTGGAGATAACGCAAGTGATTCAAGAGTATATCATGATGCAACATACAGTAATATTATTATGGGAATTAGAATGAAGATGTAGACCACTCCTCTGGTTGACTACTTTGAAAGAGCATCTTATCTTTAAGATGCTTTTTCATTTTAAAGGTGTGCTTATTAAAGGAATTATTTACAAAATAGAAAGTAAAGATTATTACCTGTTCGATGAAAACCTTAATGAGGTAAGATGTTCGTTACGAGGTAAGTTTCAAAAGGAATTTAATTTAAAGAAAGATAAGCTATATGAAGTGGACATTGCCATTGTTGGGGATGAAGTTGATTTTGATTTGAACCAGGATAATAGCGGAGTGATTAATAAAATTTACAAGAGGAGGAATTACCTATCTCGGAAAGCGCCACGCATTAAAGGGGCCGGAACCCGTGGTGAAAGATTAGAACAGAAGATTGCATCGAATGTGGATGAATTACTAATTGTAACCAGCATTCAAAACCCAAAGTTTAACAGCCGAATAATAGACCGGTTAATTGTTGCAGCCGAAAGTAGTAAGATTAAGGCGGCGGTAATTATAAATAAATGCGACCTTGATGATGATAGAGAGATAGAATATTGGTGCGAGCTGTACAATGGAATTGGATACCCGGTTTTTGTAACAAGCGTAAAAAAAAATATTGGAATGGAAGATTTGAAAAATCATCTTACCAATAAAACTACAATATGCTGGGGGCAAAGCGGGGTTGGCAAATCTTCGTTACTGAATAAAATTTTTCCAAATTTGGATTTGAAGATTGGAGAGATAAGCGATTACAGCTCGAAAGGAAAGCACACAACAGTTACATCAATTATGAAAAGAATAGATGAACATACATTTGTAATAGATACTCCGGGAATTAGAGAAATTGATCCTTACGGTGTAACAAAAGAAGATTTGAGCCATTACTTTGCAGAGTTTGCCGAATATAATGATGAGTGCCGCTTTAACACATGCACGCATCATCACGAGCCGGGGTGCGCAATTATAGACGCAGTTGAAAAAGAATTAATTAGTGTGGACAGATATGCAAGCTATTTAAGCATTCTTGAAAGTGTAGAAGATGATATGAACTTTTAAAGTGATTCTACCATATGCATCATTCTTTCAACAAACTGTTTAACAACTTCGTTGGGCACACCATCTTTATGATTTGATTTTAAACGCATGTCGCACTGATCGTTAACATAATCTATAACAAAAAATATATTCTCTTTTGTAATTGCAATTTCGGAGGAAAAATAATCCAGTTTAGTAATTGCCGCAATTCTTTTAACAATCATTTTTAGAGGAAGTAAATTGTATTTAAGAATTTCGGATTTTGAAACGTGAAAATAGATATGTGATTTATCGTCCCACCAAGTTGGAATAACAGTATCGAATGCCCAGAATACCCGGAACCATGCTCTTCTTCCTTTTATCTTTTTAGGATAAATTTTTTCTTGAACTAAATAGGGTTCGGTAGGGCTGCTCATACGGGATTGCTGAATTTGCTCTAAAGATTCTGCCTTATTAATAACTCCCTGGCTACCTCCGCTAAAGAGAGAAGGTTTAATTACAAAGGGGCGCCCAACGTAAGATAATTGGCTTTCACTAATTCCAAGCAGATGGTTTTTGTTGTATGGATTTAGGATGATTGTCTTTGGTAAATTTATTCGTTGATTAGCAAGCTTTTTATGCATTAGAGCTTTATTAGTTGCCGAGTAGGTTAAGGGTAATGGATTTATTAAATAAGTTTTTCTTTTTGTTGCCAGTTCGGTAATAACATCAAAAGAATTATCCTCGTCGCTGGCTCTATCCAAATAGGCTTTAAAGTGAATTTTTTTCTTTTCGAGAAGGAAAGCAACTTCATCTAAGTTGTACTTTCTAATTAAAAATGTTTTTATTCCCTTTTTTTGAAAGACATGCTCTATTAAATTTACAAACTCTTCGTCATACTCCCACACATACGAAATTGCTAAATCGAATATTTCCATCAACCGTTATTTTTTTTTGCAAAGATATTCAATTAATAAGCATGCATCAATTCAGCAGTAAATTTGAAGCGGGATTTAAGTAAAAATATAAGAGCCCATTTTTATATCACTTGTTATTGAAAAGGTTAACAAGTATTTTTTGCATCAAATTACAGAGAACTATGAATAAAATTATTATTTGCCTTCTTCCGCTTTTTTTAATGCTTGCCTGTTCTGGTAACATGGTTAACAATAATTCAAAAATTCCTAAAAGCCAAGATAGTGTTGATAAAGAAGAATTAGCTCAAAACCTTTATATAGATGGAGCGGTGCTGGAATTAAAAGGGGAGTATATAGAGGCCCTGGATAAGTATTTAATGGCTTACAGAATAATGCCGGATGCCGGAATAGCTCATACAATAGCAAAGAATTATTATAAACTAAATAAGCTAGCCACAGCGCTGCCCTTTGCTAAAGATGCGGTAAAAAAAGATTCTGCTAATGTAGATTATCTTTCGTTACTGGCTGTTATTTATAACGAATCTCATTTGGATGATTCTTCGGCTGTTATATATAATAAAATGATTGAAAACGATTCGACAAATGTGAATGCGCTTTTTGGATTGGCCCAGATAATAGAAAATAAACGACCTAATGAATCGATAAAGCTTTACAAAAAAATTATTTCGATTATTGGGCCTGAGTGGAATGTGCTTGTAAAATTAATTGAAGTAAACGAGCGCTTGGGAAATGTACCGGAGACAATTAAGACTATTGAAGAGTTAATACAGTTGAATCCCTCGCAGCTGCAATTACAAAAATTACTTATAGAGACTTATTTAAAAACGGGGGATGTAGAAAAGGCATACAATAAAGCTAACGAGGCATTAATAAGTTTTCCCGATGATCTGAATTTAATTGAGATGAAGGCTAACGCAGCAGGAAGGAAGGGATTAATAAAAGAATCGCTAAATGAGTATCTAAAGCTTTTTGATAAGCCGGAGATGACAATTGAATGGAAGATTAGAATTGGAATGCTCTATTTAAGCGAGTCGGAAAAGGATACAATAAACTTAGAAGCGGCCAGAACAATTTTTGAAAGGATTGATAAGGATACTTTAGACTGGCAAATAAATTCATTCTTAGGAGAAATTGCCATAAGGCAAAAAAGAGATTCGGTTGCAATAGATTATTTAAAGAAGGCAACTGAACTGGCCGAATGGAATAATCAGGTGTGGATTCGTTTAGGGGGAATTTTATTTGATGCTCGAAAGTATAAAGAAGCTGTTCAATTTATGGAGAAGGCAAGCACAAAATTTCCAAACGATTTTGCGATAAATTTAATTTATGGATTATGTCTATCGCAATTAAACGAGCATTTAAAGGCAAAAGATTTTTTAAAGAGGGCGCTTAACATTGTTCCCGATGATGTGAATGCACTTGGGGCAATGGGGTTTACATTAAACCAACTTAAAGAGGAAGAGGAAGCATTAAAATATCTTGACAAGGCAATTAAATTAGATGCAAAAAATCTTCAGGTAATTAGTATTACAGCCCTAATTCACGAGACCAGAAAGAATTATACGGTGTCGGACTCCCTTTACACCGTTGCTTTAGCGATAGATTCCACAGACGCACTAACTTTGAACAACTATGCATATTCGCTAGCAGATAGAGGAATTAAACTGCAAGAAGCATTAGCAATGAGCAAAAAAGCAGTTGAAGCAGATCCTAAAAATTCCTCGTACTTAGATACAATTGGCTGGATCTATTTTAAGATGGGTGAGTATAAAAAGGCAAAAGAAAATATTGAAGCTTCTTTGAAAATAGAGAATAACAGCGCAACCGTTATAGACCATTTGGGTGATGTACTTTATAAGCTGGGAGAGAAGAAAAAAGCATTAGAGAATTGGAAGAAAGCTTTTGAAAAAGATAATACGCTTACAAGTGTAAAAGAAAAAATTGAAAAAGGAGGATTGTGAAAAAAGGATTTATATATGGCATCTTATTAATAGCCTCTGTTTATTTTAGCGGATGCGCAGCCACAAAAATGGTAGAGGAAGAAAAGTCGATTAGTGCAGAGAGAATTGTTAAAAGGCTTGAAGCCAACCGAAGAAAGGTAAAATCTTTTATAGGCAATGGTACAATTACTATTAACACAAGCGAACTGAATTCGAAGAGCAGTTTTAGAGCAGAGATGAAGAAACCGGATTCGTTAAAAGTATCTTTTTTTGGACCATTTGGAATTGACTTAGCATTTGCTTTAATAACCAATAAAGATTTTCAGTTTTATGATGTGATAAATAATAAACTTTACAGAGGAAAGATAAGACCCGGAATAATGAAAGATGTTATGAAAGTTGATATCCCATTTGATGAATTAATGGATGCTGTAACGGGCTCGGTAAATTTAACAAGTAAGCTTAGACGCGAACCGGAAGTTTCTAGAATAAGTGGAAGCGAATTTGAAATGATTTACAGAGATTCGGTTGAAGAGAAAATTAACACACTAAATTTTGACCCGATTGATCTAAAGCTTTTTAATTATTCAATAAAGGATATGAAGCAGCGGGAGTTATACAGCGCAAAGTACAGCATATTCAAAAGGAATGAGGATATGTATTTACCTTATCAAATAGAGGTTAACAACATTATATCAAACCAAAAGATAAAAATTGAGTACCGCTCGATAGAGATAAATAAGTTAAACGATAAGCTAAAAATTGAAATTGCAGAAGATGCGCAGATTTTTGAAATATAAATACTGGGCAATTGCAATACTATTTGTACCTTTGTTTATTAATGCACAAATAAAGGATAGTATAAAGACTAAGAACAAGGAACTGTTGAATATAAGGGGTGATATTGAGCAGCTGGAAAAAGAGTTAAAAAGTAAAACACAAAAAGAAAAGGAATCTCTTCAAGCATTAGAAAATATTACAAAGCAAAACATGCTTTTAAGTAAATTGATTAACAATATACGTGTTGAAGAGAATCAAAAAGAAATTGCAGTAGAGAAAACTGCTTTAGAAATAGAAAATATTGAGATGCGTATTAATGCTTTGAAAGAGCAATATAGCAGATATATTGTTTGGTACTACAAGAACAGGGGATTATCTTTTTGGCGGTTTGTATTTGAAGCCTCGAGCTTTAATAGGGCAATAAAGCGCTACGGGTATTTAAAGTATATCTTAAATCAAAGTAAAAAAACACTTGCATCGCTAGAGCAAAGTAAAGCCCAGCTAGCCAACTTAAAAGGGAAATATGAAACGGAGAGAGACTTAAAAAAGATGCTGGCCCTTGAAAAATTAAAAGAGCAAGAGGCGCTGGAAAATAAAGAGAGGGAAAGAAAATCTTTAATTAGTTTACTTAAGAAGGATAAGAAAATTATTTCTCTTGATATAGCAACAAAAAGAAAGGCCGAAATATTTATTAAGAATATTATTTCCAAATTGATTGAAAGTGACAGAGAGGCGAGGAAGAAAACATTAGAAAAGAAAATTACTGCAAAGCAATACTCACAATCATTCGATTACAATTCTCTAGCATCATTCGCAAATTTAAAGGGGGAATTAAGCTGGCCAATTAAATCTGGCAGAATTGTTAGAAAATTTGGAGAGAATAAGAATGAGCGTTTAAATACAATTACATTGAATTATGGAATTGATATAGAATCGAATGGAACTGGTAATGTGTCTTCGGTGGCAGATGGAATTGTAAGCGCAATAGACTGGATTCCGGGTTACGGCAGTATTGTAATTGTTACACACAAAGATGAATTTAGAACCGTTTACGGACACGTAACCGGCATTAACGTTAAAGAGGGACAACAGGTAAAGGCTGGGGGAATAATAGGACAGGTAAGCGAAAGCTTAGAGGGGAACATTCTTCATTTTGAAATTTGGAACGAAAGGAATTATCAAAATCCCGAAGCCTGGCTATCTGGCAGATGATTAATGCCTTTTCTACCTAGTAGATTATTCAAACAAAGTTTATTAGATATTCTTATTAAGAAATTCTTTAAGCAAATCTACACTTTCAAAAATATAGTCGGCATTCATTTGCATAACTTTTTCTTTTGCGTAGCTATCCCAAACAACAGAGGCAACTTTTACTCCGGCCGTTCTTGCGGCAATAATATCTGCAGGCGCATCACCAACCATTAAAACTCTATCTCTATTCAAATTAAATTTTTCGACAAATACATTAATTCCTTCGGGGGAAGGTTTATGTATTTCAACATCGTCTCCGGAAACAACCATATCGAAAAGGTGATAAACACCAATCTTCTTCAAAGTTATTTCCGAAGAATCTTTTCCTTTGCCGGTATAGATGGAAAGAGGAATATCTTTCGATTTTATGAACTGAAGAATTTCTTTAATGCCGGGATAAACATCTGCCATTAAATGATGATTATTCGAGTAGAAATCGAAGTAGTCTTTTCTTGCGTCATGGTAATCTTCTTTCATCCATTCTTTAAGAATTACATCTTCGGTAGGGCCAAACATCTCGATAATTTCCTCATCCGTTACACTCTTATTCAAATATTTTTTGGTAACATGACGAAAGGATTCAAAAATTAATTCGTTAGTTGAAGTTAGAGTACCATCGATGTCGAAAATAAAACCGTCAAAGTTTTTCAAAAGAAATTACCTCAATTGTAAAATGGTTATTCCGCCTTTGTCATCGGCGGTTAAATACTTATCCTGAGTTATTTGAATAAGAGAAATTATAAAGGGCCCGTTCAAATTAAGCAGAAGATTTTCTTTGAACTTATTATCGAGAAGAAACAATTTATCTTCAATTACTAAAAATGTATTAACACCATAGTTAAACACATTTGCCTTACTATCTTTTATAAGATTTTTAAAATCTATAGTCTTAACAGCTTTACCGTTTTCAGCGGCTAATACCAGTAGATTGCTTTGGCTAGTTAGTACATGAACATTCTTATTGCTGGAAAGGCTAATATTTCCAACGGCTTTATCGTAATTAAGTTTCCATTTAAGAAGTCCTAACATCTGATCGATAACGTAAAACGTGCTATCCTTTGAAGAGGTAAATAATAAATTATCGTTAAATACTAATTGAGAATTTGAGAAGTCTGTGGTTTCTTTTTCTTTCCATCTCCAAAACATTAAGCCGTTATTAATATCTATGTTGTATAAAAATCCGTCGGCTACTTGAACAATGGCTTTATTGTTAAAACCAATTGCAACAGATTTTATGGAGTCTTTTAAGTAATCTTTTTTCCAGTATTCCTGAAGTGTTTCCAGGTCGAGGCAAATTAATTCCCCTTTTCCATTACCAATTAAAACAGCGGCTTTCGAATTGGTTTCTTTTGGAATTATTAATTCTCTTTTTCCCATATAATCGAATACTATAGGAGGGGCTGTAACATTTGTATCGAGACTAAGAGAATTTATTTGCTCACCTAAAGTGCTGTTGAGTAAAATTATTTCTCCGTTATCTGTTGTTAGAACTACTACATCCTGATTTACAAATGGTTTGGTAGAAATATTTGCAGGGGACTCAAACTTCCAAATTAACTTTCCATCCAAATTATAACAGAGAAGACTTTTGGAATTTGTTATTACATATATTTTATTCGAATTGAAGATTGGTTCCTGAGCAGGTGTTGAATCTACTTTGAACTGTTTTAATATTTGTGCCGAAATAGTTTTTACAGGCTTAGGCAAAACCTTTGCTTTTTTTTTCTGTGCTTCAATTGTATGAACAGAAAAGAGGAATAGAATAAGTAGTATTAGATTTTTCATTTTAGCAAATTTATTTAGGGTAAAATTACCAAATTTAGTTTTAACTAAAAATTAGTGGTTATAAGTGTGCTTTTATTGGTCTTTTAGAGCAAAATTGTAAATAGGCCCTCTTATTTATATATTTTGGCCCAAATTTCAAAGAGTTTATGAATAACATACGCAATTTCTGTATAGTTGCTCACATAGATCATGGTAAAAGCACAATAGCGGATTGTTTGCTAGAAGTGACCCATACAATTAGTAAGCGTGAAGCAAAAGAACAATTATTAGACAGCTTGGATTTAGAGCGAGAGCGTGGTATAACCATTAAATCGCATGCAATTCAAATGAAGTATACTGCTTTAGATAAAAAAGAGTACACATTAAATCTTATAGACACACCAGGCCATGTAGATTTTTCTTACGAAGTAAGCCGCTCTTTGGCAGCTTGCGAAGGAGCAATTTTAATTGTGGATGCCGCTCAGGGAGTGGAAGCCCAAACAATTAGCAATCTTTACATGGCAATAGATGCCGGGCTGGAAATTATTCCGGTTATAAATAAGATAGATTTGCCCAGCGCAATGGTTGATGTTGTGGGGCATCAGATAATGGATTTGATTGGATGCAAGCAGGAAGAGATTATTCTTGCCAGCGCAAAAACAAGAACCGGAATTGATGAGATTCTTGAAGCCGTGGTTAACAGAATTCCTGCACCAAAGGGGGATGAGAACGCTCCGCTGCAGGCATTGATATTCGATTCCATTTTTGACAGCTACCGTGGCGCAGTTGCGTACATTAGAGTATTTAACGGCAAAATAAAAGAGAAGGATGAGATAACATTTTTTAGAACCGGCAAGAAGATGCTGGCAGAAGAAATTGGCACTTTAAGGCTTGCAAGAATTAAAGGAACAGAACTGGAAGCCGGAAATGTTGGATATTTAATTTCCGGATTAAAAGATGTAACCGAGACAAAAGTTGGCGATACTGTAATGCATGTTAAAGATCCCGCAGAGCATCCATTACCAGGTTACAAAGAAATTAAACCGATGGTGTTCAGCGGACTATATCCAACAGATACAGACGCTTACGAAAATTTAAGAGACGCATTAGAGAAATACAGATTAAACGATTCGTCGTTAAGCTACGAGCCGGAAACATCCGTTGCATTGGGGTTTGGTTTTAGATGCGGATTTCTTGGAATGCTTCACATGGAAATTGTACAGGAAAGATTGGAACGGGAGTTCGATCAATCTTTGGTTACAACACTTCCAAACGTAGAATATTGGGTTTTCAAAAAAGATGGAACTAAGATTGTTGTTGATAATCCTGCAGATATGCCTGCCGTTGGAGATATAGATTATGTTCAGGAACCATATGTAAAAGCGCAGATTGTAACTCCAAGTGATTATATAGGCAGTTTAATGAAACTGGCTATGGATAAAAGAGGAATTTATAAAACCACTACATATATTGATCCAACAAGAGCTGATCTATCTTACGAGTTTCCGCTATCTGAAATTATTTTTGATTTTTACGATAAGCTGAAATCGATATCGCGAGGATATGCATCTTTTGATTATGAGTTTATTGGATACAGAGAAAGTGAATTGGTTAAGATTGATATAATGCTCAACGGTGATAAGGTAGATGCGTTATCTATAATTGTTCACGAAAAGAAAGCTTACGATTGGGGAAGAAAAGTTTGTACTAAATTGAAGGAATTAATTCCTTCTCAAATGTTCGAAATTGCTGTTCAGGCTGCGGTGGGCTCGAAGGTTATATCAAGAACCAACATTAAGGCGCTCCGTAAAAATGTATTGGCAAAATGTTACGGTGGAGATATTACAAGAAAAAGAAAGCTACTGGAGAAACAGAAAGAGGGAAAGAAACGAATGAAGCAGGTAGGAAACGTTGAAATTCCTCAAGAAGCATTTTTAGCGGTCTTACAAATTGACGACTAGTAAAATATAGTTTTGCTTAATTAAAAATATTATAAACAATTCATTCAAAAGAAAAGACATGTCATTCTTCAAAAAAGATTCTAAAGAAAAAGATGAGAAAAAAATTCCCCTTCCTAAAACTCCACTACATAAGTTTTTAGATTTTTGGAAGAACCTATTATTTGCAGCAATAGCAGCTTTGTTGATAAAGACTTTTCTAATAGAAACATCCCGGGTACCAACCGGTTCTATGGAAAAGACAATTTTAATTGGAGACTTTCTTTTTGTGAATAAATTTATTTACGGCTCCTCTTCACCAAGAACAATTCCTTTTACAAATGTAGTGCTTCCATATTTTCAATTGCCTGCAATCCGAGACCCAAAGGCGGGAGACATTGTTGTATTTGAGTATCCTGGTGATCGAGATGAGTTTAAGCCTGTTGAAATTAATAACTATGTTAAAAGATGTATTGGGCTTCCCGGAGATACAATTTACATCCAGGATAAAGTAGCATTCGTAAATGGAAAAGAAGCACCCAGAGCATCGCAAATACAGTACGCGAACAACTATGTAACTCCAAAAGGAATTGCAAATCCAAGAATTTTTCCAAAGGGTGCAAACTTTAACGAGGATAATTATGGACCTGTTGTTGTTCCAAAGAAAGGGGACGTTATTAATCTTACCTTAGAAAATATTGAGCAGTGGAGAACTATAATTGACAGAGAATTTGACCGTCAGGTTGTTACTTTGGAAGGGGATGAAATATTAATTGATGGAAAGCCAGTTAAATCCTATACTCTTACAAAGGATTATTATTTTATGATGGGAGATAACCGAGACGACAGTTTAGACAGCCGCTTTTGGGGATTTGTGCCGCGCGATAAAATTGTTGGGGAAGCGTTTTTAATTTACTGGTCTTGGGATCCAAGCATTCCATTTTCGGATATATTCAATTTATTGGGCTCGGTTAGAATTGGGCGTATAGCAAAAATAGTACATTAATTTTTAGATGGATTTTTAGATAAAGTGCGGTTGAATAATTTTCTACTGCACTTTTTTTTTGTTTATTTTGTTAATAAGGTTAGTTAATTAAAAGGCATTGCAATGAAAAAATTTCTTTTACTTTTATTTTTTATTTCGACTGTTATTTATTCTCAAACAAAGTATTATATCTACTTTACGGATAAGGGAATTGTAGAAAACAATAGATTGAATAAATCCTCGATGCTGTATAAGGCTGCCGAAAAGGAACTTACACAAGATGCAATTGAAAGAAGAAAGCTTGTGATGGGAGAAGATTATATCACTTACGATGACATTCCAATTAACCAAAATTACATCGATCAGTTAACCCAATTAGGAATAAAAATTGAGAATAAATTAAAATGGTTTAACGCTGTTACCAGCTATTTAACCAACCAAGAATACACAATAATTAAGAATTTGACATTTGTTAAAAGCATGGAAAGAGTTGGAATAATAGAAATAGTTAAGCCAATTGAAAATACGCCAAAAGATGATTCCGAAAATTTAAGAAAAACTGGTTCTGTTACAGGATTAAATTATGGCTTATCTGCAACACAGAACAATCTTTCGGATATTCCTTATGTACACGATCTTGGAATAACAGGGCAAGGAGTAAAAGTTGGAATGCTTGACAGTGGATTTAGATGGAAGAGTCATCCCTCGTTAAAGAATTTGAAAATTTCTAGTGAAAGAGATTTTGTTCAAAAAGATGATGTAACCGAAAACCAGTTTGGAGACGCTTCTTCTCAGGATAGTCATGGAACTGCATGCCTTTCTTTAATGGCCGGTTACGATCCCGGTTATTTAATTGGACCAGCATTTGGAGCAACAATTATTTTAGCAAAGACAGAAAACGTTAGTTCTGAAACACATGCTGAAGAGGACAATTATGCAGCAGCATTAGAATGGATGGAAAGCCAAGGAGTGCAAATAACTACAAGCTCGTTAGGTTATGCAAACGATTTTACTGAAGGAGCAGATTATACATTTGCAAACATGGATGGAAAAACTACAATAGTAGCCAAAGCTGTAACAAAGGCGTATAATTTGGGAGTCTCGGTATTTACTGCTGCAGGCAACGAAAGGGGAAAACCTTGGAATCATATTGTATCCCCGGGAGATGAGGCAAATGCTGTTACGGTAGGTGCAGTTAATAGTTCAAATATTTTGGCAGGGTTCAGCAGCCCCGGGCCATCAAGTGATGGAAGAATAAAACCGGAAGTGGTTGCAATGGGAGTTTCGAATTTTGTTGCACTTACGGGAGGTACTTATTCAAATGGAAGTGGTACTTCATATGCAACTCCTATTGCTGCGGGTGTTGCAGCATTGCTTAAATCTACTTGGCCTCATTTAACAAATCAACAGATTAGGGATATTTTTATTGCTACCGGAGATAAATACAGTAGCCCTAACAACGATTATGGATATGGATTGGTTTCGGCAAAAAGAATTGTTTCATTCCCGAATCTTAAAAGAGAAAGTGACGGCAAGTTTACAATTAATAAATTGTTTGCAGATAACAATGGAGTAAATTCATCTACCGTAAATGTAATCTACAAAATAGGGAATGGTACTTTCCAAACAGCCAAAATGAATTATGACGGACTTCTAAAGTATAATTACACCTTGCCCACATTCAATAATAACGAACAAATTGATTTTTACTTTACATATAATAACAATTCGGGAACTTCTGTTAAAGAACCAAGCGGTGCTGTTTATAAATTATCTTACGGCAGTTTAACTGTTAGTAAAATTACCGGCGTTGAAGATGAATTTGAAATACCAACAGAATTTGAACTTAGCCAGAATTATCCTAATCCATTTAATCCTTCTACTGTTATTAAGTACAAAGTGCAAAAATCAAGTTACGTTACGTTAAAAGTATATGACATGCTTGGAAGAGAGGTAGAAACTTTAGTAGACAAAAATTTGCTGCCGGGCAATTACACTGCAATATTTAAACTTAGCTCCTCATTATCGAGCGGAGTTTATTTTTATACTTTGCGTGCAGGTGATTTTGAAGAGACAAAGAAAATGATATTAATGAAATAATTATGGCAAAGATATTAACCGGTAGTCAAGAAAAATATCTTAGTTCAATCCGAAGTGAGAAAGATAGTTTAATATTGGAAATGGAAGCTTATGCCAAAGAGAAGAGCATTCCTATATTGGATTGGAAAAGTGCCGAATTTTTGGAAATGCTAATTGAGATATACAAGCCACAAAATGTACTTGAAATTGGAATGGCAATAGGATATTCCTCTATAAGAATTGCCAGAAAACTGCAAGAGAAAGCAAAGCTTACAACATTAGAAAAAAGTTTTGGTAATGTTAAAACAGCTAAAGAATATTTTAAGCGTGCTAAAACTGAAGACAGGATTAAAATAGTGGAAGGGGATGCCCTTGAAATTATGCCTGCTCTTGAGACTAAATTTGATTTTATATTTTTAGATGCCGATAAAGAAGTTTATGAAAATTTGTTCAGTTTATCTTTACCATTGCTAAATAAAGGGGGAATAATTTTTATTGATAACCTTTTGTGGCATGGTTATACTGCTGCTAGGATTGTACCAGCAAAATTTAAGAGGTCCACAAAAATTATTCGCAGGTTCAACAAGATATTTTTAGAAGAGCCTTCACTTAGAAGTTCTATTTTACCAATTGGAGATGGAATAGGAGTTGGGATTAAGCAATGAGTGACATAGAAAAATATTCTAAAGAAGAATTGCTAAAGTCGCTTTTTGAAAGCGCTAAAAGTAAATTGCTGGCAAAAGATGACCTTGTTAATCTAATCAACACTGCATTCGAAAATGGGAAAACCGGTTTATTAAAAGATGTTGCATTCAAAGCAAAGTATTTAACAGGACTATTGGCTATTGTTAAAAAGAAAGATCCATTGATGGATGAAGCTTACTTTGAAAAAACAAAAGCTGAGTTAATGACTTGTTACGAAGATATTAAAAGGGGAATTAAAGAATTAATTGAAATGGAAAGCGGATTCCTAAATGATATTTTTGAGGAGAAGTATTTTACGCTTAGCCAAAGTTCACTAACAAATCTTAATTGGCTTTGTTCGGATTTAGCTTACCTTAAATTGGTTTTTAACGATATTCGTTTTAAATAAAAAAAAGACTTGAAGAAAACTCCAAGTCTTTTACAAAACCAAAGCATTGATTACCTATTTAGGTTTTCTTAAAGTTTCGGCATACTTTTCTGCAACTTCCTGAACAGATTTACTAGAGATTAGATTATAAATTTTATTTCTTAATTCCGCCCATTCATCGTGCAAAGGACATGGATATTCATCAGAGCATTCTTTAAGACCGGTAACACATTTAAGGTTAATAACAGGACCTTCAACTCTTTCAACAATTTCGAGGATGGAGCTTTTTTTAGCAAGTTCCGTAATCATAAAACCGCCCCCTCTTCCCTTGAAGGAATCGACATAACCATATTTTGCCATTCTTTGTAAAATTTTAGCTAAGTAATGAACAGGAATATCTTCGCTTTTTGCAATATCTGAGGACATTATTAGCTTTTCTTTAGGTTGACGAGCTAAAAAAAGCACCGCGCGAATTGCATATTCTCCAGTTTTGGTGTAAATCATTATTTCCTCTCTTTAATAAAATTAATTTTTTTTAAGGAGTTACGTATCTGAAAATAAAATTAAGTAAATAGGAACTTTATGTCAAGATTTAGTGCAAAACCTTTTATTTTTTATAAATACTCGGTTTGAGGCAAAATGAGGAGTGAAATTTTTTTATTCGAAGCGATATCTACTTCCTTGGTAAAATCAGCTATCTTTGCAGTTGCAATTAAACAGTGCATTTTAGGGTGTGGGTCGTAAGAACTATTCTGAATTATCAATTTATATTTTGTTATAAAATGGTGGACAGTTTTTGATAAGGAATAGTCAAATTCTATATCAATTTTAGTATAGCTTGTTTTGGTAATTATATTAATGCTTTCTAAACTACTCAAAGCCGAATCGTAATAGGCTTTGCCAAGAGGGCCGACACCCAGTTTTGTTCCGCCATAATACCTAACAACAATTGTGAGCAGATTGGTAAGCTCCAAATGGTTCTGTGCATTGTAAATTCTAAGTCCGGCAGTACCGCTTGGTTCACCATCATCGGAATACTTAAAAATTCCCTGCTGAAGCTTATAGGAATAGCAATGGTGAGTGGCATCAAAGTATTCTTTTTTAATTGCAGCTAAAATATCTATGGCTTCAATTTCGGATTGAATTGGGAAAGAAAGAGCAATAAATAGGGAAGCTTTTTCTTTTAATTTGAATTCGAAAGGGGCTTTGATTGTTTTTATTGTATCGGGCAGAATCATTTTACTCATTTAAAATTGATTTTGATTTTTACTTTGTCTAAAATAAACGTTTGAACTTTGGTAATCTATCGCAATGGAATCGAAAATAAAGATTCGCGGCGCACGCGAACATAATCTAAAAAACATTGATCTCGAAATTCCAAGAGATTCTTTTGTTGTAATTACCGGTTTATCCGGATCCGGCAAATCTTCTTTAGCATTTGATACAATATACGCAGAAGGGCAAAGAAGATACATCGAATCTTTATCTGCTTATGCGCGTCAATTTTTAGGAATGCTAGAAAAACCGGATGTGGATTTAATTGAAGGATTAAGCCCGGCAATTTCTATTGAACAGAAATCTACTCATGGAAGCCCCAGATCTACAGTGGGAACGGTTACCGAGATTTATGATTATATGCGCCTTTTATATGCCAGAGTTGGAACTGTTAATTGTTACAGCTGCGGAAGACCTGTTGTAAAGCAAACGTCGGATCAGATAATAGATACAGTAATTAAGGAATTTAATGAACAGAGAATTGTTGTTTTTGCTCCGGTAATAAGGGGAAGAAAAGGGCATTACAAAGAACTTTTTCAGGAAATTTTAAGTGACGGATTTATTAGGGTTAGGGTTGACGGAGAAATTCATGAATTGAATGACACTTTTAAAGTTGACCGATATAAAACTCATGATATTGAAATTGTTGTTGACAGACCAAAGGTAAACGAAAAAGCACGCTCGAGAATACAAGAATCTATTGATGTTGCATTAAACTATGGAAACGGAAATGTAATTATTAATGATGGGAAGCAGGATTTTACATTCAGCCGAAATTTTGCATGCGCTCATTGCGGAATTGGTTTTGCTGAATTAGCTCCAAATTCATTTTCGTTTAACTCGCCTTACGGATATTGCCCGGATTGCGAAGGTCTAGGGGAGAAAAGAGAATTAGATATTAATTTGATAATTCCGGATTGGGATAAATCTATTGCGCAGGAAGGAATTGCCGCAATTGGAAAACCAAGAAGCATGTGGTTCTTTAATCAGCTTGAAATAATTGCGCAAAAGTTTGCATTTACATACGATACTCCTTTAAAAGATTTGAACAAAGAACAATTGGATGTTTTGCTTGAAGGAACAAAAGAAAAAATTCCTTTCACCTATACTTACGGGGGGGGCAAGAGCGTTACTTACATGCATAAGTTCAATGGGGTGATGAATTATCTTAAACACTATTACAACAGTACTTCTTCGAACAAGATTCGTGAATGGGCCGAAGCGTATATGAACACGCAGACCTGTTCGGTTTGCAAAGGAGGAAGATTAAAAAAAGAATCTTTAGCCGTAACACTAAACAATAGAAACATTGCTGATATTGCCGAGCTATCTATTGATAAGGCTAAGCAGTTTTTTTCTACTTTAAAACTTACAGACAGAGAGACAATTATTGCAAAACAAATTCTAAAGGAAATTACTAGCCGTTTAGAATTTCTTTTAAACGTTGGACTGGATTACTTAACTATTGGAAGAAGTGCAAGAACATTAAGCGGAGGGGAATCTCAACGCATTAGACTTGCCACTCAAATTGGTTCGCAGCTATCCGGTGTTTTGTATGTACTTGATGAACCGAGCATTGGATTACATCAGGCAGATAATGTTAAGCTTATAAGCTCGTTGAAGAATTTAAGAGACTTAGGAAATACAGTAATTGTAGTTGAGCATGATAGAGAAACAATTGAAAGCTCCGATTATATTATAGATTTAGGTCCCCGCGCCGGAGAGCATGGTGGGCAGTTATGTTTGCAGGGAGAAACAAAAAAATTATTAAAATCTTCGCGCGGGCACGAATCTCTTACAATGCAGTATCTAAAAGATCACAGATGTATTGAATTAAGAGATGAAAGAAGAACCGGAAATGGAAAGAGCATTGAACTGAACGGATCGAGCGGAAACAATTTGAAAAATGTTGACCTTAAAATTCCTCTTGGCTGTTTGGTGGCGGTTACCGGGGTAAGCGGTTCGGGTAAATCTTCTTTGATAAACGAAACGCTTGTTAAAATTTTGATGAAGAAAATCTACCACTCAAAGTTTGTTCCTCTTCCTTTTAGAGAAATTAAAGGATTAGAACATGTTGATAAAGTGATTGAAATTGATCAGTCTCCAATTGGCAGAACTCCCCGGTCTAATCCTGCAACATACACCGGATTGTTTACACATATTAGGGATTTATTTGCACAACTGCCGGAATCGAAGATGAGGGGTTACGCACCGGGGCGGTTTAGTTTTAATGTTAGCGGAGGCAGATGTGAAGAGTGTGAAGGAGATGGTCTTAAAAAAATTGAGATGAATTTTTTGCCCGATGTATATGTGCTTTGCGAAGTGTGTAATGGAAAAAGATATAACAGGGAAACATTAGAAATTTTGTACAAGACAAAATCTATTAGCGATGTATTGGATATGACAGTTGAAGAATCTGTTGCCTTTTTTGAAGATCATCCGGTGCTACAAAGAAAAGTTAAAGCATTGGATAATGTTGGATTAGGATATATTAAACTTGGGCAGCAGGCAACAACATTAAGCGGCGGCGAAGCTCAGCGTGTTAAGCTGGCTACCGAGTTAAGCAAAGTTCAAACCGGAAATACAATTTATATTTTGGATGAACCAACAACCGGGCTGCACTTTGAAGATGTTAACATTCTTTTAAAGGTGTTGAATCAGCTAGTTGATAAGGGTAATACTGTTGTAGTTGTAGAACATAACCTTGATGTAATAAAAGTTGCAGATCATGTAATAGATTTGGGACCGGGGGGAGGAGAATATGGGGGAAGTATTATTGCTATGGGCACGCCTGAACAAGTTGCCTTTAATAACGAAAGTGTTACCGGAAAATTTTTGAAGAAAGAGTTGGAAAGAAACTAAAATAAAATGGATTAAGATTTTTACGAGATTTATATGAAAAGAAAACTGATAATTCCCAAAGCAATTGTAACTGCAAATAATAGCAACAACATTCTATACAATCACGCAGTTTTAATTGTAGATGGTAAGATTGAAAATATTATTGCAAGCGATGATGAATTAGTAAAAAAGTTTGAAGGGGAAATAATTGATGCAAAGGAATTAGTATTAATTCCCGGATTTGTACAAACACATATTCATTTGTGCCAAACATTATTCCGTGGATTAGCCGATGATTTGGAATTGCTTGACTGGCTTCAAAAAAGAATTTTTGTTTACGAAAATTCTCATACCAAAGAATCTTTAAGAGCATCGGTTCAGCTTGGTTTGAACGATCTTATATCCGGAGGCACAACATCAATTTTGGATATGGGAACGTTGCGTCACCAGGAGGTTGTATTTGAAGAGCTTATAAAAACCGGAATGCGTGCATTTGCCGGCAACTGTATGATAGATCAGAACCAGCTATTTCCAACTTTTAAAGAAACCAGCCAATGGAATATAAAAGAAACTTACAGCATGGCTAAAACATTTCATAACTCGAACAATGGCAAAATAAAATATGGATTTGCGCCCCGCTTTGTGCTTTCATGCACAGAAAAACTTCTTATAGACACAAAAGAAATGATGAAAGATTTTCCCGATTCAATTTATCACACTCACTCATCCGAAAATAAAAGAGAAGTAGAAACAGTTCGCAGCATGACGGGCAAAGAAAATATTGAGTATTTCGAATCGATTGGAATTTTGGATAGCCATACGGTATTAGCTCATTGCATTCATCTTAACAATAAAGAGGTTGAATTCCTTAAAGAAAATTCCGTTCGAATTTCTCATTGCCCATCGTCTAATTTAAAATTAGGTTCGGGAATTGCAGATATACCAAGATATATTAAAGAGGGAATTTCGGTTTCGCTGGGAGCCGATGGGGCGCCATGCAACAATACTTTAAGCGCATTCAGCGAAATGCGTCTTGCAGCTTTAATTCAAAAACCTATTCATGGCCCAACATCGATGGATGCAAAAACAGTTTTTAGAATGGCAACAATAGATGGGGCAAAAGCGCTTAGCATTGATAAAGAAGTTGGTAGCATTGAAATTGGAAAGAATGCAGATTTGGTTTTGCTTAATATCAACAAAGCAGATCAGCCAATGCAAATAGGGGATGAGCAGATTTATTCGAGCATAGTTTATTCTGCCTCAAAAGAAAATGTTCACAGTGTAATTATAGATGGAGAGCTGGTATTCAAAAATGGAAATAGTTTGCTGTACGATAAAGAAAAGCTTATTGCCAACGGCAAAGAACAATTAAATGAATTATTAAAACGGGTTAATTAATGAAAATAATTTTTGCTACTCAGAACAAAGGTAAAGCCAAGGAAGTTAAAGACCTTTTTGCCAATACAATGTTTGAAGTATTTTCGCTTTACGACTTGGGGAATAATATTGAAATAGAAGAAACTGGTGAAACTCTTTACGAGAATGCATTGATAAAAGCAAAAGCTGTTTACCAGATTTATAAAGTTCCTGTTATAAGTGACGATAGCGGATTAATGATTGATCAGCTTGATGGAAGACCCGGTGTTTATTCTGCAAGATACGCCGGAGAAAACTGTACCTACGATGATAACAACAACAAGGTGCTTGAAGAATTAAAATTATTCCCGAGTCCTCATAATGCAAAGTTTGCTTGCTGCGCTTTATACTATGATGGTGAAAAGGAAGTGTACTCGATTGGTGAATTTAAGGGGAAAATTATAGATGATAAAAGAGGCACAAACGGTTTTGGATACGACCCAATATTTGTACCGGATGGATATGAATTAACTTTAGCAGAACTAACTCTTGAAGAGAAAAACAAAGTAAGCCACAGGGCATTAGCATTTAGTGAATTGAAGAAGCAATTAATTGAGTAAGTTGTAAAACGAAGTAGTAAATTGGCTGTGTATTTATTTTGTTCTATTTTTTATCTAAATCTTTTTCTTAATTGAATAGTAAAATTGAGTGTTATAATGGAATGGATATTACTTGTATTATGGCTGTTAATAATTAATGGTGGATTAGGGGGGCAGTACATTCTTAACTGGATGGGAAACCAGCCAAAGTATGTTGGCAATCAGCCGGTTGGAGTTTCATCCGGTGTAATGACCTGGTGGCGCGAGTTATCTAAATTAACATGGGCTTTAATTGCAGTTATAGTTGAAATTGTTAGGGGAAAGCAGCTTAAATATTTTTGGCCAGGCACAATTTCTATGGCTACAATTATTATTTGTGCCTTTACCGGTGTAATAGAAAACATTGGATTCTTTTATTTACCTAAAAATTATTCGCCTCATCTTTATGCCCCATATGTTAATGTTTATTTAATCCTACTGCCATTCTTTGGTAAATTTCTTTTTAATGCTACAATTAGAAAGGAGCATTGGATTGGTATTATCTTAGTAGTAATTGGATTAGCCGCACCACATATTCCCTGGTTAATTGGAATGAATACCGATGCTGATAATGCATTAGACTTTACGGCAATTATTTGGGTACTAATAATAAATGCGTGTTTATGCTCTCAACAGATTTTAAACAATAAGACGGTGCAAACTGCTATTAAAGGAGTAGGACCAAATGCTCTTGTACTTTGGAGAGAAATTTGGAAAATGTTATTTATAACTTTAGCATTAATAATCTTTCCATTGGTTGGAAGTGTTCTTAAGGTTAACATTCCAGATAGAGTACCTGTTGCGAAATTTGAAAAAAGGGTTTTAGCCAAAGCAGATTCAACAAATAAAATTCTTTTGCTTAACTCTTACGAAAAAAGCGGTAATGAATTTATTCTTAAAAGTAATTTGACCGAAGAAACGGAAACAAAAATTGAAAAAGCATTTTCGAGTGTTGAGTATAATAGGTTTTTCTCATTATTCGACGGAAGCATAATTCCTAAAAATTGGTGGCCAATACTTTTTGTTGTTGCCGCGGGATTAACCGGCTACATATACAGTTTTGGATTTTTTAAGCTCTCTAAATTTGCGGCGCATTTTTGGGTACCCTATACAAATGTTTGGCTGGCTTTTCTTCCATTAATAATGCTTGCGTTTGGAAAAGATGTAACGCTTTTTCAAATTATAGGTGCGGTAATTGTAACGGCCGGTTTGATGGTTGGAGTAATGGACTTTAGCCGTAATAAAGTTGAAGAAATAAAAAATACCAGCAAGGGATAAATTAAATAGGGGAAGAGTTGGCTTAGGATAAAGATTTTATCTTTTCCAGTTCTTCCCATCTATGGTAAAGCTGTTTAACATTTTGCTTAGCTTCTTCCAATTGACGAGTAAGTTCAGCAGTTTGCTTTGCATATTTTTCGTAAAAATCTCCCGAAGAAAAAATTGCTTCAATTCTTTCAACTTCACTTTCGGCGCTTAGAATGCTCTCTTCAATTGTTTCTAATTCTTTATTCTCTTTCCAGGTAAGCTTTCGAACTTTTGGTTTTTCTCTTACATCTTCTTTTTTTACTTTTTGAACAACCTCTTCCGATTCCTTTAATCTTTCTTTTCTCTTTTTAATGTAATAATCGTAATCACCTTCGCTGTAATAAATTTGCCCATCTCCCTCTAAAGCAATAATTCCATTGCACACTCTGTTCAAGAAATATCTATCGTGGCTAACAACTACAACGCATCCTTCAAATTCGTTAAGGGCTTCTTCGAGCACCCGCAAAGTTGGAAGATCCAAATCGTTTGTGGGCTCATCCAAAAGTAAAAAGTTGCCTCCGGTTTTTAGAATTTTGGCCAATGTAAGACGGCTTTTTTCTCCACCAGAAAGTCTTCCTACATAAGTATTAATTCTTTCATCCGTAAATAAAAATCTTCTTAAGTAGGTCCAAACAGTCATTTGCTGCTTGCCAAATTTTATAAAGTCGTTGCCTTCTCCAATAGCTTTAATTACAGTATCCTCGTCGTTAAGAAGCAAGCGGGATTGATCTACATAATTGAAATCGGTTCTTTCTCCAATATCAATTTTACCCATAGTAGGCATTGTATCACCAATCATAATTTTAAGAAGAGTTGTTTTTCCAACTCCATTTTTACCAACAACGCCAATTCTTTTACCCGCTGTAAAAGCAAAAGTAAATCCGGTGAATAATTCCTTGCCGCCTAATTCCATGCTTATGTTTTTAATTTCCAAAACTTTATTGCCGAGCTTTTCGGCCGGTGGAATAATCATTTCTACATCAAGTTCCACTTCTGTAATTTTTTGTTCGGATACTTCCTGGAAATTATCCAATCGGCTTTTAGATTTTGTTCTTCGGGCTTTTGGTCCACGCAGAACCCATTGCAGCTCTCTGCGTAAAAAGTTTTGTCTCTTCTTCTCTTCCGTTTCCTTAACCGCCATCCGGTCAGCTTTGTTTATTAAATAGTCTGTATAGTTTCCCTGGTGCGAAAAGAAAGTTCCGGAAGATAATTCAACAATTCTATTGGCAATACGGTCTAAGAAATAACGGTCGTGAGTAACAAATATGCATGTGCCTTTATACTCGGCAAGAAAATTTTCGATCCATTCTATAGATTCGGTATCAAGATGATTTGTAGGCTCGTCTAGAATTAAGAGATCGGGGCGCGAAATTAATGCCCGGCATAATGCAACTCTTCTTTTTTCTCCGCCGCTAAGTGTGCTAACTAGTCTTTCTTTTTGAGGAGCGTTTAAAGATTTAATAAGAAGATCGATATTCTTTTCGATGTTCCAACCGTCTAGTTCGGTAATTTGATGCTCAAGTTTTTCTTTAGCAGGAGAGTCGTAAGGAAGATTTTTACATTCTTCCAAAAGATCAAAGATATGCTTAGCGCCATCCAGAATATTTTCGTAAACGGTTTTTAATTCATTTAATGTAAATTCCTGCGAAAGAAAACCAACCACCAAATCCTTTCGCTTTGCAACTTCGCCACTATCAGGAATTAGTAATCCGGAAATGATTTTAAGAAATGTAGATTTGCCGGCACCGTTTCGGCCAACAAGACCAATTCTATCTTTTTCGTGAACGCTTAAAGAAGCGTTATCTAAAATTACATGAGCTCCAAAATGAACATTTAATTCTTTTGCAGTTAGTATTACTTGGGTTATGTTATTTGCCATAAGTGAGTTTATTTTTGCGCAACTACAACTTGCACTAAACCAAATGTGAGAGAATATTTTTTTACAGTGGAGAAGCCGCAGTTGTAAAAAATCTTTTCGAGATCTACATTCTTATCAAATTCTCCAACAGATTCGGGCAGATAAGTGTAAGCCTGGTTATCCTTTGAAACCATTCGGCCAATGAAAGGAAGAATTCTGTTGAAGTAGAATAAATAGAAATTTTTTATCAAAGGATTTTTAGGCAGCCTAAATTCAAGCACAGTGGCTTTGCCATTGCTTTTTAATATCCTATTGAATTCATTAAACGCTTTTGGAATATTGTAAAAATTGCGCACTCCAAAAGCTACGGTTATGTTTGTAAAGCTTTCATTCTTAAATGGAATATCCTCGGCAACGGATTGAACATTTTTGTTTACAATCCAATTAGCCTTTTTGTTAAAATAGGAGAGCATGTTTGCGCTAAAATCGGAACCGAAAATGTTGGTTACTCCATGCTTGCGAGCCGTTATAGCAAAATCTCCGGTACCGCAGGCAATATCCAATAAAATTGATTCAGAATTCATCATGCTTAATTCAATTGCCTTATTGCGCCAATAAATATCCACACCAGCGCTCAAAAAGTGATTTAGAAAATCGTATTTGTGGCTAATTGAATCGAATATTTTTTTTACTTGAGTCTTTTTGTCTTCCATATGTGAATTCTAATTAATATTTTTTGATAGAAACTTGCAGAGCAAAAATAATGGATAAATACGTCAAAGCAATAAAAGAAAATATATGCTCAATTTGTGTGGATTCCTCACAAAAGGGCTTTTGCACATTAAACTCAACAGAGGTTTGCGCAGTTCAGTTCTATCTGCCTCAAATTGTTGAAGTGATTCACAGCATAGAAAACGGTTCGGTTCAAGATTATCAAAAAAAGCTGCGAGAAACAATTTGCATAGAATGCCGCAGCGAAGAAGAAAGGGGACACTGCCATTTAAGGGAAGATGCAAACTGCTCTTTGGACCGATATTTTGGACTTATTGTTGAAACAATTAAAAAAGTAGATTCTTTGCAAAATTAAATTGAAGAAGTGTTTTTATTCCTCTGAATAATTTTTGTAAGGGTAATAAAATCATCAATTGTTAATTCTTCGGCTCTTCTTTGCAAGTTAAATTCCAAAGCATCAATTTTAACGTCTACAAATACGCTGTTGCTGAGAGAGTTTTTTAAGGTTTTTCTTCGGTTACCAAATGCAGCCTTTACTGTTTGAATAAAGAGTGCCTCGTCTAAATTTTGTGCCGAAATTTTGTTGAAAGCAAAGTGAACAATGGCCGAGTAAACACTTGGTTTAGGGTAAAAAACATTCGGAGATATTTTAAAGCACAATTCTGTTTGGGAAAAGTAGTTTGTAATAACCCCAAGAATGCCATAGTCTTTTGTGCGAGGCTTGGAATTTATACGAAGAGCAACTTCGTATTGCATCATTAAAAGAGCATCTTTAACAAGGTGGCGGCTTTCAATTAGTTTAAAAATAATTGGTGATGTAATGTTGTAAGGTATGTTGCCTATTACACGAATTTTAGAACCGGCTTGAAAGAAATTGGATAGAGGAATATCCAAGAAATCAGCGTTAATAAACTCGACCGTTGGATAGTTTTCTTTTAATTCGTCAATAACTCTTCTATCAATTTCTATTGCATAGTATTTTTCTACTTTATTATGAAGAAGAGAAGTTAAAGCACCCCTTCCAGGTCCAATTTCGACTATAATGTCTGTTGGTTTAGGATCAAAAGTGGCGGCAATCTTCAAAATTGTATTTCTATCCTGAAGGTAATTTTGTCCAAATCTTTTTAACGGTTTAGGGTTGTTCATTATTTATTAATAAATTTATAATAGCAATATAACTTAATAGTGCTATAAATTAATCCGCAATAATAAATAAAAGTGCAAAAATGGTTTTTGAAATTATTTTTCTTATTTCTGTATCAATTTACTTCCTTCAATTGGTTTACTATTCAATTGGAGCCAACAAGAAATTCACTAAAATTAGAGAGGAGGAGTTTCCCTCCTTTACTGTAATTGTTGCAGCAAGGAATGAAGAAGATAATATTTTGGATTGCATGAAATCTTTGGAAAAGCTTAATTATCCGGAAGGTAAGCTTGAAATTATTTTAGTTAACGATCATTCTACAGATAAGACAGATAAAATAATTGATGAATTCATAATAGACAAACCTAAATTCAAAGTTATTATTCCCGGTGCACCTATAGAACCATTGAAGGGAAAAACCAACGCATTGGCATATGCAATTAAAATTTCTAAAGGAGAAGTGATTCTTACAACGGATGCAGATTGCATGGTAAATGAAAACTGGGTAAGAACAATAGCTTCGTACTATAATAAAGATGTTGGCTTTGTTGGGGGATTTACCACCCAGCAGGACTTTAGCGCATTTGCGGGCATGCAGGCAATAGATTTTATTTATCTGTTAACTGTTTCTGCGGCAACCTCAAACCTTTACAAGCCGCTTAGCTGCATTGGCAATAATATGTCCTTTAGAAAAAAAGCTTACGATGAAGTTGGGGGATATGAAAATTTGCCTTTTTCAATTACCGAAGATTTCAGACTTCTTAAATCTATTTACGACCTAAAGAAATATAAAATTGTTTACCCCGTTGATGAAGGGGCAGTTGTAGTTTCGAAACCATGCCCAAATTTGAAAACTTTATACTGGCAAAAGAAGCGCTGGGGAGTTGGTGGAAAAGAGAATGATTTTGTAGGATATTTTTTAGTTGCCAGTGGATTTTTAACAAAGCTTATGATGGTGCTAACTCCTTTCTTTTTCTCTTTACCAGCTTTATATTTGTGTGTTTTTAAGTTTAGTATGGATTACTTTTTTGTAAAGCAGGTTTTTGGAAAACTAAAATTAGGAATGAAGGTTTCTCATTTCTTTGCATTTGAAATTTACTTTATTATTTACGTAATTGTTTTACCATTTGTTGTATTACCAAATCCAACTGTAAAGTGGAAAGGAAGAACTTTTTAATAAAAGAATACTACCATGAAAAAAATAACTGTAATTATAATTCTCTTTTTAGCCGTTACATTAAGTAAGGCTCAATACGATGTGGAGTTCTTTCCTTCGGGATTAAATGTAAAGCCTTTTGCGGCTAATATTTTGGAACCGAAGCTCGGATTCATTTTTTATTCCGGTAATGAGCTAAGGCTGGATATTGGAAACTCTTTGGATTTGGTTGCATTCAATTCGTACGATGCTGATTTTGCAATTGGAGCAGATTTTTTTACCTGGTCTTTACTAAGAAGGGAAGATGGTTTTAAATTTCCGGTAGATGCAGTTGATTATTTGTTCGGATTGAATTTTTCGTATAAAAGAACTGCTCACGATTATGCATTTGGATTTAGAGCACGTCTTAGCCACATTAGCGCTCATTTTGTTGATGGCCATTACAACTGGAATAATAATACATGGCTAAACGGAGTTGCCCCCAGAGTTTATAGCCGTGAATTTATTGAAGTAATGCCATTTTACCAGTTTAAATATTTTCGTTTTTATGTTGGATTCACATATTTATTTCACGTTCAGCCAGCCAGTATCAAAAAAGATAATTACCAGGCGGGTTTCGAGTATTACCGAAAAGATTTGATAATGGATAATGTTTCTCCCTACGTGGCATACGATTTTAGTTTGGTTCACTTATCTTCTACACGAACGGCAAATCATTCGGTTACTGCAGGTGTTAAGGTTGGCAAGCCTGAAGGAAGAGGAATAAGTCTTTATTTCCAATATTATACCGGTAAGGGTATTCATGGTGAGTATTTCGATTTTAACGAAAGTTATTCGGGCTTTGGTCTGAATTTGGATTTATAGAATGCCCAAGTTTGCAAAATTATTTTCAAATATTTTTAACAAGAGAATTGGTAAAAACAATTATCCCCTTCATATTGGTTTGTTTTTAATAACCTTGGTTACAACAATAATTGCCGGAATTGAGTGGACCACAGGCAAATCAGGTCCTTACGAATTAAACGATATACTTAGCGGGCTGCCTTATGCTTTTTCAATTCTCTTTGTATTAGGTGTTCATGAGTTCGGGCATTACTTTGCTACCCGCATTCATAAAGTTGAGGCAACCCTTCCATATTTTATTCCCTTTCCACCAATTTTGGGCTTTTTTAATTTTGGTACTATGGGTGCCGTTATTAAAACAAAGTCCGTTATATATGATAATAAAAAGATGTTTGATATTGGTGCTGCCGGACCAATTGCAGGATTTGCAGCTTGTCTAATAGTACTTATATATGGATTCATAAATTTACCTTCGGTTGATTATATACTAAAGATTCATCCCGATTATTTTAGTGCCGAATATGGGAAGAATGCAATAGGACTTGAATTTGGAAGTACAATACTGTTTGAACTGCTTAAGAATATTTTTACCTCTCCTAATCAGTTTATTCCTCCAATGTCGGAAATTTATCACTATCCATATTTATGCGTAGGGTGGTTTGGTTTGTTTGTTACATCTATGAATTTAATTCCTGTTGGACAGTTAGATGGGGGACACATAATCTACTCGATGTTTGGAACCAAAAAACATGAGGCGGTTGCAAGTGTTTCGCTAATACTTCTTCTTATTCTTGGTTTGCTGGGAATAGCTAATACTTTTATAGATACAGGAATTCAACTTGGGTGGAGTGGCTGGCTCTTTTGGGCATTTATTCTTTTTCTTGTTATTAAACCAAAGCATCCTCCGGTACCGGTATTCGAAAAATTAGGTACAACCAGAATGATACTTGGCTATTTTTCCATAATTATCTTTATACTTTCGTTTTCTCCTACCCCTTTTACATTTTCTTTTTAAGGGGCATTAATTTTAGCTTGATATTTTATTCAAACATAGTTTAATTTACACCCAACAAAAGGAATTACTATAGAGAATTTGCTACTGTTAACTATTTTTCAATAAAAAGCAGAATCTCTATGAGTAATTTAAATCAAGTACACCTCAAAGATTTATTCCAAAAACCAAAACTACTTATGAAACTAAGAACATGTTTACTTGGGCTTTTGTCCATTGTAATTTTAATGTCGTGCGATAAAATACCCAGCGGGGTTATTGATGTTAAAACTACCGACATAAAAATTGTAAAAATTGATTTACCCGAATCATTTGTTTATTCATCGGCAGATTCATTGTTAAAGATTTCGATTCAGTTTTCGAAGTATGAATTGATTTCGAAAGCATGGCTTGTTGTTAAGACCTTTGATGGGAAAATTAGGGTCTATAACAATTTACCATTGGCAGACGATGGAAATATGTCTGCCAGTGGAGACCTAAAAGCAAGTGATGGAATTTTTAACGCAAAGATACCAATGAGTAAAAAGTTTGTTAATGGAAAGTACATTGTTGAAATATTTGCAGAAGATAATATTCACTCTGCTCCCGAAAACCAATTGAAGTTAGGCGAACAATTATTTACTTACAATAATTTTCAAAATAATCTTCCTCCGGTATTATCAAACCTTATTTTGCAGACCTCGGTTAACCGGGGAGAACCATTTATATTTTCTGTTAAGGCAGAAGACCCGAATGGCTTGCTTGATATTCTTCAGGTAACATTTAAACTTTTCCGTCCCGATGGAACTGTTGTAATACCAAATTCATCTACTCCAAGCATAGATTATTTTTTAATGGTAGATAACGGAGATTCAAATCTTGGAGATCAAACCGCCGGAGATGGTGTCTTTAGCTTTAAAAATACATTTGGTGCAACTTCTGCAGTAGGAAATTGGCGCTTTGAATTCCAGGCAAAAGATAGAGCAGGGAATGTTAGCAATATTATTAAACAAAGCCTGGAGGTAAAGTAATGGATAATAAAGTTTTTAAACTCGCAATCTGTACTTTTACTATTATTTTACTTTTAATATCAGTACCGGCATACTCGCAAAGCATTCCAACAGATTATTCGTTAGGAACAAAAAACTTAAAAAAGAGTGCAGACAGAACTCCTTCGGGAAACTCCGCAGATAGAATTCTTATTCAAGATAAAAATACAATTTGGCTTGGTACCGGAAGCGGACTTAGCAAAAGCACAGATAACGGATTGACCTGGACAAATTTTAGAGATGTAAAACCATTTAATAAGGAGAGCATTAGTGCTCTTGGTTATTACGATAACACAATTTGGGTAGCTACATGGCATATGGAATATCCATTTAATGATCCAGTTCCAGTCGGTTCCGGATTAAAATATTCTAAAGATGGAGGTTCTTCTTGGACCGAAATAGCACAGCCGGTAGATAAGCAAACCGATACTGTATTTATTTATGGCAATAATAAATTGAGAGCTTTACCCATTACAATTGGGCAAGGAAATTTTACATATCAATTTGCATTTACAAAAAGCGCAGTATGGATTGTTTCGTACTATGCCGGTTTACGAAAATCTACAGATATGGGTAAAACATGGCAAAGAGTTCTGTTACCTTCAGATAATATTAATTCCATAAAACCAACTGATGTTATAAATTTTGAATTGTCTTCTTCAGCTGGAAAACTTGGATATCAGAATAATCTTAATCACAGGGCGTTTTCGATTAAAGCTGTTGGAGACGATACTCTTTATGTTGGAACAGCCGGAGGAATTAATAAATCTACAGATGGGGGAATAAGCTGGACAAAGTTCAATCATACTAACCAAGCAAAACCAATAAGCGGAAATCATATTCTTGCGCTCGATAGAAATGCCGTAGATGGAACAATTTGGGCAGCTACATTGAAAGCAGAAGATTTATCCGAATTTACTGCGGTAAGTTATTCTACAGATGGTGGAAGAAGCTGGGAAATTACTTTGGCTGATGAGAAGATTAGAGACTTTGGTTTTAAGACTTATGCAAGTGGAAGATCCGATGTATTTGCAGCAGCGGAAAGCGGTTTGTACAGAAGTAACAGCAATGGTAAGTCTTGGATTGCAGCTCCAAGAATTATGGACAGCCAGACAAAATTGGAATTGAAGCAAACAAAATTTCTTAGTGTTGAAGCAAACATGTTAAATAATACCGATGCCGAAATATGGATTGGTACCGATGACGCAACTGCAAAGACCACAGAAGTTAATACAACATCTTGGAGCGATAACTGGAAATTATTTATATCATCCAGCGGTTCCGTTGCAAAAAGTGAAAGCTTTGCATTTCCAAATCCTTTTCAGCCTTCCAAAGAAGTTGTGAGAATTAAATACTCGCTGGAAAACGCTGCCACCGTTACATTAAGAATTTTTGATTTTGGGATGAACCTTGTTAAAACAGTTTTGCAAAATGCCAGCAGAACTATGAATCCCGAACAATTGGATTATTGGGATGGGAAGGATGAGAGTAATCAAATTGTTACAAACGGAGTTTATTTTTACCGATTAGATATTGAGGGTAAAGAAGCTCAGTTTGGTAAAATTATGGTTATAAGGTAAGGTGAATTATGAAAAAAATAATATTTGTTCTACTCGTAGCTTCAATAACTGTTATAGCTCAATCTAAGACAAGCCAAATAAGCAGCATGCCCGGCGCATTTAGCCGAATGGGATTTGGCGCACGTGGAATGGGAATGGGTAACGCAATGTCGGGTATTAAAGAGGGAAATTTAGTTTCTTATTACAATCCGGCGTTAATAGTTTTTCAGGATGGCAATTCATTTCAAACCAGTTATTCATTCTTATCGATGGATAGATCTCTTAACTTTTTGAACTTTACTCGCAAGTTTGAATTTGGCACTAAAGAAGAAAATGGAGTTACAGTTCCAAGATCTACTGCTGGAATTAGTGTTGGATTAATCAATGCCGGAGTATCTAAAATAGATTCGCGCGACGGACAGGGAAATAAAATTGGAGAAATCTCTACATCCGAAAATCAGTTTTTTGTATCGGTTGCAAATAAATTTTCGAACAAATTATCCATTGGCCTAGCTTTTAAGTTTTACTACTACAAGCTGTACGAAGAAGTTACAAGCGGGGGATTTGGAATTGATTTTGGAGCTCTTTATTCCTTTAACAATGCCCTTACCTTATCTTTTATGCTAACGGATATTAACAGCAAATACCAATGGGATACTCAAAAAATTTATGGCGCTTCGGGTCAAACAACAACAGATAAATTTCCATTATTAAAAAAGATTGGTCTAGCATATAAATTCTCCGATCCAAAACTTATTGTATCTGCAGAATGGGAAAGCAGCAATGCCGAAACCAATTTTTTACGCGCCGGTGCAGAATATAATATTTATCAAGATTTTTATTTGCGCGGCGGCATAGATAAATTAAATCTCAGTAATTCCGATTTTCCTGTTCGTCCTTCGCTGGGATTATCATATTTTTACACGGTCGGTTCGTTGCACTTAGGCGTTGATTATGCTTTTGTAATTGAGCCATATTCTTCAAGCAGCTTAAACATTGTTGGAATTAGCGTAAACTTTTAATTATGAAAAAAATAATAGTAATTATTGCACTTGTATCAATGAATCTATTTGGGCAAAACAATTCCCAAAGCGGTTTATCATTTCTTAAAAACGGATTTGGAGCGCGTAATATTGCAATGGGAGATTTTGGCGCAGCCGGCGCTAACGATCTATCCGCATTAAATTACAATCCAGCTTTATTGACATTAGTGAATAAAACGCAATTATCGTTTAGCAACAATAAGTATTTCGACGATTTGTCTTCCAAACAGTTTGCCGGAAGCATTAATGCTTTTGGTTTATCTTTTGCCGTTGGATTGAATACAACAAGTGTTACCGGAATTGAAGTTAGAACAAAACCTGGAGAGGCAGAGTCTACATTCGATGCAAATTATTTTTCTGCAGGATTATCTGCTGCTTATTCAATTAGCAATAGTATTAAAATTGGGGCAAGCGCAAAGTATCTGTACGAAAGTCTTTTTTCGAGCGATGCTTCCGGAATGGCGTTCGATTTAGGTATTGCTCTATCCAATTTATTCGATGGATTTACAGTGGGCGCTTCTGTTAGAAATATGGGAAGCATGAACAATCTTAAAGATGAGCCTTCGAAATTACCTACAGATATTCTTGCAGGAGCTTTGTACAATTTTAAATTGGAGGCTTTCAATTTAGATGTCTCTGCAAACGCAGGCATTCAAAAATATAACGGTGAAGATAGTGCTCAATTGCATAGTGGTGCAGAGTTTTTATACTCCAACACAGTTGCCGTAAGATTTGGATATATGAGCGGCTTTGAAGCAAAAAGCTTTACAACCGGATTTGGATTAAAGTGGAACAAGCTGAATATAGATTATGCTTATGTGCCTATTAAGTATGCCCTGGGAGATTCTCATATAATATCTCTAATATATTCTTTCGATTGATTGGCAGAGCTTCTTAATGAATAGATCAAAATTATTATTTTTACCTCAACAATTTTCTAACTGGTTTTAATAAGATATGGAAATTATACCCTATACCGAACAATGGAGAGAGAAGTGGGACCAATTTGTTCTCTCTTCGAATAATGGAACAATGTTTCACCTTCAAAAATTTTTCGATTACCATACTCCGGGCAAATTTACTTTCGATCATTTAATGTTTTTAGAAGAGGGAAAAATTACTGCTCTTTTACCAGGTGCCATTCGCAATAATAATTTTGAATCCCCAATTGGTGCCAGTTACGGTTCTATAGTTACCAAAGATGTTAAATTTGCAAAAGCAATGGAACTTGTTAATACATTAACCGAATATGGAAGAAAAAACAACTGGAGTGGAATTGAGCTAACTGCCGCACCAATGATTTACGAGCAGCATCAGAATCAAAATTTAGAGTTTGCGTTGTTGTGGGGAGGATTTCATTATCATGTGCATTATATCTCGAGCGCAGTTTTCCTAGATCCTTCAATTGATCCAATGATGCGCTTTACACCTCAAACAAGAAGAAATATTAAAAAGACATTTAACAATCCTAAGCTGCATGTTGAAGTTAATGAGCGTTACGATGAGTTCTATCCAATCCTTGTAGAAAATAAAGCAAAGCACGATGCAAAACCAACCCATTCGTACGATGACCTATTGAAACTGAAAGAGCTGATGCCGGACAGATTAAAACTATTTATGATTTATAATGATGGCACTCCTATTGGCGGTTCGTTAATGTTTTATCCCAATAAAAATGTAGCGTTATGTTTTTACAATATGATGTACTACAAATATGCCGATCTAAAACCAATGCATAGAATAATGCTGGAGGTAATTAACGATTCTACCAGTGCAGGTTACCGCTATGTGGATATTGGAGTTTCTCAGGATACTAAAGCCCAAAACCCAATGACCCCAAGTATGAGCCTTATAGAGTTTAAAGAGCAGTTCGATGCAAAAACAATTATGAGAAACACTCTAAGTATTAAGCTATAATAAATATGCAAAACAATAAAAGAATTTGTATTGCGTTTCTTGGAAATCCTTTAAACGATTCCCGTATAACAAATCTTACAAATTCTTTGCGTAGCGACGGTTTTTGGGTTGAGAATATTGGTTTTGACTGGTTTACCGGCGCTCGTAAGATTATTGAAAAAGACTTATCCATATTCACACTCAAACGAACAAACTCCAATATTACCTTTTATATAAAATTTGCTTTACTGTTAATTAAGAATGTTTATTTCACAAAAGCGCATATCTATTTTGCCGAAGATTTATATACACTTCCATTTGTAACCTTAATTGCAAAATTAAAGGGGGCAAAGGTAGTTTATAACAGCCGGGAAATTTATTCTCATATTGGAGGGCTTGCAAAGCGTCCTATACTTCAAAAAATTGTCACGGCTATCGAATCTGTTTTTATAAAAAGAGTAGACTTAGTTTTAACTACCGGAGAAATGGACAGCACATTTATAGAGAAGCTTTATTCTATAAATAACACTTTAGTGGTCCGCAATATTCCTTTATATCAAACTCCAAACAAATTAGTAGATTTTAGAAAGATGTTTAATATTGCCAACGATAAGCTAATTATGCTATATCAAGGAGTAATTATTAACGGTAGAGGCATACCTTTGGTTTTTGAGGCAATGCAAAATTTACCAAAAGCCGTACTTGTTCTGTTAGGAGATGGGGAGCAAAAAGAAAAATATAGATTATTGGCAAAGCAATTGAAAATAGATGACCGGGTTATTTTTGCCGGCTCGTTTAGACAAGAGGAATTAATAAACTATACTGCCGCTGCAGATGTGGGTTTGTCTCTAATAGAAAACATTAGCATTAGTTATTACCATGCTCTTCCCAATAAATTATTTGAATATATAATGAGCGGGTTACCAATTTTATCTTCCAATTTACCACAGATGAAAAAAATTGTAGATGATTACAGAGTAGGAGAATGTGTTGAATTAAAGAACGCAAATGATATTATAGAGGTGATTTCAAGATGGCAAAATAATTTTGAGTTGCTTAATAATTACAAAGAGAATTGTAAAAAGGCAGCTTTGGAATTAAACTGGCAAAAAGAATATGAAGTACTAAAAATAAGAGTAACGGATTTGTTTTAATGGCACGTCCCAAAAGAATTTTAATATCGAGACCGGATAATATTGGGGATGTAGTTTCTGCAACTGCTCTCCCATCTGAAATTAAAAAAAAATATCCAGACTGCTTTATTGTTTTTTTTGTTAAACCAACCACAAAAGATATTCTTGCTAACAATCCTTATGTAGACGATATTATTACTTTTGATGAAAATGAAAAACTATCTTTTAAGGATTATTGGGAAAAAGTTGCCGAAATAAGATCCTATAGATTTACTCACGTTTTATCGTTGCTTCCAAGAAAACGCACCGCATATTTATTTTTCTTAGCGGGAATTCCATATCGTGTTGGAGTTGGTCATAGGCTTTATCAAATGATCACTTTTTCCAGATACATACTAAGAAATAAAAATGGACCTATTAAGCACGAAGCTGATAATAATATGGATATGGCCAGAAAAATTGGGGTTGAAACTAACAATTATAATTACGAAATCTATCTATCTAAAGATGATAAGCAAGAAGTTCAGCAAAAGAGAAAAGAGTATTTAGGAAATAAAAAAAATTTAATTGGTATAAATATTACGGCAATTTCGGGGCCCAATTGGCAGGTGAGCACTTATCTTGAATTAATTGAAAAATTACAGCAGCACACAAATATTCAGTTAATAATTACAGATCCAATAATTCCAAAAGAGGTCGAAAAAATTAACGGGGTTATTTATTGCAATCAAAATAAATCTCTTCGAGAATCAATTATAAATTTTGCAGCATTAGATTTGCTTGTTAGTTGCAGTACCGGTCCAATGCATATATGTGCTGCATTAAAAGTAAAAACAGTATCGTTATTCTGTAAGTTTATAAAAGGGTGCGTACCCGAATTGTGGCGCCCTTTGGGTAACGAATCTATAATTATTCAGCCTAAAGATTATTACTGCAAGAAAAATTGCACAGGGAATATCAGAGACTGCACAATGAAAGGGGATGGTGGAATAAATGTGGATGATGTTTACAATCTTATTATAACAAATGTAGGATAAGGTATTTACAGTGGTATAAAAAGTTGTATATTTGCACCACTTTTTGCCAGGCTCTAACCGGCAAGTTATTACCCAACCCCGTCAGGTCCGGAAGGAAGCAGCGGTCAGTAACTAACTTGGGTGGTTGGTAGTCTGGCTTTTTTTATGCCCTCTAATCATTTTACATTTCGAAATTAGATTATCTTAATAGCTTCAACTATGATAGTTTTTTTTTTGAGTGTAGAAGAAAATTAAGTGGAAAGATTTGGCGGTGAAGAAAAATTTCTATCTAGGTTAGATAAAGTAATAGGATAAAGAAAGAAGCACTTATTCTTTTGGGGAATTATAAAAATTGAAAACTAGTTTTGCTTTAGCTTTTCCTACCACGCTGGTTAAAACATCTATGGAAGCTTTTTTAATTTCTTCAACACTTCCAATTTGTGTAAGCAGCTTTTGAGCCGCATTAGCCCCAATGCCTTTAATATCTGTAAGCTCGGTTCTAATTGTACGTTTGCTTCTTCTTTCTCTGTGAAAAGTAATTGCAAAACGGTGTGCTTCATCCCGCACATGCTGAAGCAGTTTTAAGCTGGAGGAGGTTTTAGGAATGCTTTGTGCTTCCGGTTCGTTTGGTAAAAAAACTTCTTCCAAACGTTTTGCAAGCCCTATAATTTCGTAGTTCTTCAAACCAAGCTTATCCAAAATTTCAACAGAACTTGAAAGCTGTCCTTTGCCTCCATCCACCATAATTAAATCTGGCATAGGAAGGTTTAGTTCAAGCACCCTGCTGTAACGGCGTTCAATAATTTCCTGCATGCTTGCAAAGTCGTCCGGCCCAACAACGGTTTTAATAATAAACTTTCGGTATAAGCTCTTTTTAGGTTTTGCATCTACAAAAACTACCATACTGGCAACAGCATCTGTTCCCTGAAGATTACTATTATCGAAGCATTCAATTACGCGGGGAAGTTTTTTAAGCCTAAGATCTCTTTGAAGAGCGGCAAGAGAAAAGGGAACGTTTCCCTCTTTTTTCATCTTTTGCAATTGTACTTCTTTTAATGCCAGCAGAGCATTTTGCTTGCTCATCATTAGTAAGCTTTTTGTTTCGCTTTGTCTTACCGGAACAACAAACTGGCATTTTTTAATGGCTTTACTGTTAAGCCATTCCAGTAATGCCTGGCTATCCTCCGGTTCAAATTCCATTACAATTTCTTTTGGTACCTCTACAAACTCGTTGTAATAGAATTTTATAATTGCGCTGTAAATTACTGCAGGTTCCTCATTCTCTTCGCTTGAAAGCATCAATTGACGTTTTCCAACCAGTTTACCGCCACGAATATTTAGAATTGTTGTGCTAACATCTTTTCCTTCGTATGCCGCAGCAATAATATCTCTATCTTCAAGATCGCTTGTAACAATTTTTTGTTTGGAAGAGTAAACCTGAAGCTGATCTATACGGTCGCGTAACTCGGCAGCCTTTTCGAATTGGAGGTTAGTTGAGGCTTGCCCCATCTGAAATTTTAACTCTGCAATCAGCTCATCAGTTTTTCCCTTTAGCACACGCACAATTTGATTAACCATTGAATTGTAATGCTCACTGGTTACCAATCCCTCGCATGGTCCTTCACATTTTTTTATATGATAATCCAAACAGACTTTAAATTTTTTCTTTTGAATTGACTCATCGGTTATATCCAAGCGGCAGCTTCTTATCTTAAATATCTTATTCATCTGAGCTAAAGAAGCTTTCATATTTTTTACATCGGTATATGGACCAAAATAACGGGAGCCATCCTTAACAATATTGCGAGTAGCAAATATTTGGGGGAATGGTTCGTTGGTAACGCGGATGTATGGAAAAGTTTTATCGTCTTTAAGGATTATGTTATAGCGGGGCTTAAACTGTTTTATTAAATTGTTCTCGAGAACAAGAGCTTCAATTTCGCTATCCGTAACAATAAGCTGAAGGTCGCATATTTTGCTAACTAATATTGCTGTTTTGGGGGAATCTACTTTGCTTTTGAAATAGGAGCGCACACGGTTTTTAAGATTTTTTGCTTTGCCAACATAAATTACCTTAGCTTTATCGTTAAGAAACTGATAAATGCCCGGCAGAGGGGGAAGATTATCTAATTTATCTTTTAGCAGTTCAGTCATAAAAACAATTTTTCTCCTGATGCAAAATAGAAATTGATATGATGAAATGATGTTAATAAAAAAGGGGAACTATTAAAAAATCAGTTCCCCTTTTAATACAATAGGTTTTTAGAATTTATAATTCTTTGGAATAATAACAATTCCTGTTTCCGAAACGGTAAAACGTTTTTTATCTGTTTCCGAATCGAAACCAATTTCAAATCCTTCCGGTATACTAACATTCTTATCAATAATGGTTCTTCTAATTCTAGCGTGACGCCCAATTTTACAATTGTCAAAAATAATTGAGTCTGTAACGTATGAATAACTGTTTACCCGAACGTTAAAACCAAGAAGCGATCTTTCAACCAATCCTCCGGAGATAATTGTGCCGTCGGAAATAAGAGAATTAATTGCACGCCCAACTCTTTCCCCTTCGTGGCTAACCGTTTTAGTAGGAGGATATTGTAATTGTCGTGTATGCAAAGGCCAATTGTAATCGTAAAGATTAAAATGAGGGTCTATGCTTATTAAATCCATGCTTGCGGCGTAATAACTGTCTATAGTTCCAACGTCAACCCAGTAAGGCTGATCTTTTTTATTCTCGTCAATGAAGCGGTAGGCTTGAACTATGTATCCATTCTTAATCATATAAGGAATAATTTCTTTACCAAAATCCAAATTTGGAAGTTTTTCCTTTTCCATATTATTAACAACTTCTTTCAAAGTTTTTACATCGAAAACATAAATGCCCATGTTAACAAAAGAAGAATCTGGTTTATCCGGAATTACCGGAGGATTCTTTGGCTTTTCAATAAACGATTTTACTTTATAATTCGGATCAATTTCGATAACACCAAATCTGTTTGCAATGGATTTAGGAACTTCGATGCTGGCAATTGTAAGCTGCGCTCCCTTATCTATATGATACTGAATCATCTTAAGATAATCCATTTTATAAATATGATCGCCAGAAAGTATTAAAGCGTAGTCGAAATGTTCATCTTCAATTAAATTAAAATTCTGCTGAATTGCATTTGCAGTTCCCATATACCAGTTGTTGCTGGTTTTAAATTGGGGAGGAATTGAATAAATAAATTCTCCTAAATCGGGATTAAAAATGCTCCAAGCTTCGTATAAATGACGGCTTAAAGAATCGGACTTGTACTGTGTTAATACATAAATTTTTCTTAATCCACTGTTAAGGCAATTTGAAAGAGTGAAGTCGATAATTCGATATTTACCTCCGAAGGGAACAGAAGGTTTTGTTCTATCTTTTGTTAAAGGGAATAAACGTTCCCCTTGTCCACCTGCAAGAACCATCGATAAGGTTCTTCTAAGTATTGTAGATCCGGTTAGCGCCATAACAATCCTATAGCTGTTTTACGAAAATATATTTAATTAAAAATTGATTGGCAAACGATGAATTTATTAATTTGGAAACAAGATACTACAAAAAAAGTTTATTAATGAAGAGTAACACAAAAAAAATATTATTAACAGCTTCAATATCTCTTTTAATTATTCTGTTAATAGGGGGATATTTTACTTTTATTAAGCTAAAAGAAGTGTTTAAGGTAAATACTTTTTCGGAATTGGCAAAAGCAGCTTCCCAATTTGATGATATTAGCATAGAAGAACTTTCCGAATATAATCCCGCTACGCAAAAAGCATTCGACGCATTAAATTATAAAGTGCAAATTGAATTATTAACAAAACAAGAAGCCATTGAAGGGGATGTAACAATACTTCTAAAAGTAAACGACAAAAAAAGTAAAACCATCCCTCTAAATTTTTACGATAACCTGGATATAAAAAGTTTGGATATCAATGGAACTAAAGGTGTTTATAAAAGGGATGAAAAAATTATTACTATTAACCGGCCGGATATAAATAGTGACAGCGCCTCAATCAGAATTGTTTATAAAGGAAAGCCTCAGTCCTATGGATTTGGCTCTTTCAATTTTTCTAAGCATAACAATAAGCCCTTTGTGTATACAATGAACGAGCCTGTTTATGCTTCTACCTGGATGCCTTGTATGGATGTTCCAGACGATAAAGCTTTTGCGGATATTTATATAACAAACGATTCGAGCAATGTTTCTTTATCGAACGGCAAATTAATAGATGTAAAAACAAATGGGGCAAAAAAAACTTATCATTGGAAAACAATCTATCCAATTTCGACCTATTTAATAGCAATTTATTCGGGACAGTATAAAACATTTGAACAAAAGTATTATTCTACATCTAAGGATACGGTTAATTTAAGCTACTTTGTTTTTGCCGAAGATTTTGAAGAAGCCCAAAAAGATTTTAGCGACCATCCAAAATATTTCAAAATTTTTGAAGAATTATTTGGGGCTTATCCTTTTAGCAAAGAAAAATATTCTGTTGCACAGTTTCTTTGGCAAGGAGGAGCAATGGAACATCAAACGCTAACGGGAATTGGAACAAATTTTATTAGTGGTCGGAAACTTTTTAGCGATATGTTAATTCACGAACTTGCTCATCATTGGTGGGGAAATTCGGTTGGGCCAAAAACATGGAACGATATATGGCTAAATGAAGGCTTTGCAACGTACAGCGAAGCGTTATATTGGGAAAAAGCTACAGATATTTCGGCACTTAAAAGTACAATGCATGCAAAAACTTTTACGTTTAACGATGGAGTTCTCTATAATCCGGGCAAAGATCTTTTTAGCCTATTGGTTTACGATAAGGGCGCATGGGTTTTGCACATGCTTCGAAAAGAAATTGGAGATAAAAATTTCTTTGCATCCTTAAACAAATATTACAATACATATAAATACAGCAACGCATCTACCGCAGATTTTAAAAGAATATGCGAAAATGTATCTGGTAAAAAATTAAAATTCTTTTTCGATCAATGGGTTTATAAAGGGGATGGAAGAATTGAGGGGGAGTATGACTGGAGTGTTGAAAATGACCCAAGCAGTTTTAATGTAAAAATTAATATTGAGCAGTTACAAAATGGTTACGATATTTATAAATTTCCATTGGATATAAAAATAATTTATTCCGAAAGTGACTTTGAAGTAAAAACAGTATCAATTACTAATAAGAAACAAACTATATTGCTGCCAATAAAAATGAAGCCTAAAAAAATTGTTTTAGATCCCGACGGATGGCTTTTAGCTAATTTTGTAATAAATGAATAATACTGTGGCCAAAACATACTTCTTTATTTCAGACATACATCTTGGACTTCAAACACCTGTTGAAGAGAAGGCTAAGGAAAAACAACTTGTTGATTTTATTAATTATGCCTCTCAAAATTGCGATGAGCTTTTTATTGTTGGGGATTTATTCGATTATTGGTTCGAATACAAAAGGGTGATGCAAAAGGGTTTTATACGAACATTAAGCGCATTAACTAGATTTGCCGATACCGGAAAAAAGATTCATTATGTAATTGGCAATCACGATTTTTTGCACAAAAACTTTTTTACAAACGAAGTTGGGGCTCTGGTTTACCAAGACAGCATAGACACAATTTTAAACGGCAAGAAATTTTATCTTGCTCATGGCGATGGACTTGTTAAGAAAGATATTGGATATAATATTTTGAAGAAGATTTTACGAAACAAAGTATTTCAAAAAATGTATACATGGCTTCATCCCGATATTGGAATTAAGATAGCAAGCCATAGCAGTAAAACCAGCCGGGATTATACAAAAAAGAAAAATTATGGCGAGCTAGATGGCATGTTCGACGCAGCCAAAGCCAAAATTGAATTGGGTTACGATTATGTTATTTTTGGGCATTCACATTCCCGTACCTTCGAAAATTACAAAGAGGGAAACTACATTAACCTAGGTACCTGGTTGGATAAACCTTGTTACGGAAAATTTACAAATCAATTTGAGATTATTGACTGGAATTAATATGACTATAAAGAAATCAGATATGCCTATAAAGAATTTTAAGAAGCCGAATAAGAAAACCGTTAAATATCTTATATATGGTTCAATTACTGTTGTTGCAGTTCTTATGTTTTTATTCTTTCAACTTGTTTTTGAAAAATTACCATCTCTTGAAGAATTGGAAAATCCAACTTCAAGTTTGGCAAGCAATATCTACAGTCGTGATGGTGTAATTATTGGCCAATTCTTCAAAGAAAACAGGGTTGAAGTTAGCATAGACAGTATTCCCCAGCATGTTGTTAACGCACTAATAGCAACAGAGGATAAGAATTTTTACAACCATTGGGGAGTGGATTTGCAGAGATTTTTTAAAGCAATGGTTAAAAATATTCTATTCTTTAAAAGAGAGGGAGCCAGCACAATTACACAGCAGTTGGCCAAAAATATTTATAAGCTAAAATTCAAACGTGAATCCAGTTTTGATACTGCTTTAAGAAAAATTAGGGAATGGATAACCGCTATTCAATTGGAAAAGAATTATACAAAAAGAGAAATACTGGAAATGTATTTCAACTCCTCTTCTTTTGGAAAGGGAGCTTATGGAATAAACATGGCGGCGCGAACATTCTTCGATAAAAAGGTTCAGGATTTAACCGTGCCCGAAGCGGCGGTATTAATTGCTATGCTAAAGGCAAATTTCTATTACGATCCTTTCGAGAGATACGATAATAGCTTTAACCGAAGAAATCTTGTTATGCTTAATATGGTTAATGAAGATTTTTTAACAGAAGAGGCCTACGAAAATTTTAAGAAGGAGCCAATCAAATTATCTTATAAGAAGATTGTTCAGGGTATTCATGGTTCAATTGCTCCTCATTTCCAAGAGTATATTCGTCAGCAAATGAATAAACTTGCGGATAAGCATGGATTCGATTTGTACGAAGGGGGATTGAATATTTATACCACTTTAGATAGTAAGATGCAGGAGATTGCCAATAATGCTGTAAAAGTTCATTTGGAAGAATATCAAAAACAATTCGACAATTATTGGAATTGGAATAGAAATCCCGATTTGCTTAACGACGCTATAAGTAAATCTATTAGAGAGCATCCTTCTTATAAAAGGGCTTCAAATGAATCGGAAAAAAATGAAGCTAGAAGAAAGTTATTGGCAAATGCTGCTTTTATAGATTCAGTAAAAACAATGGGCAAAAGAATTGAAGTTGGCTTTGTTGCAATAGATTCTAAAACAGGTGAAATTCGCGCAATGGTTGGGGGAAGAGATACAAAATTTTTATATGGATTGAATCACGTTACTCAAATTAAAAGGCAGCCGGGAAGCGCATTTAAACCATTTGTTTATTTAACGGCAATAGATAATGGATTGTATCCCGCTTACCCTATTCTGAATAAAAGATTTGAATATCCCGACGGAACTGGCAAATATTGGAGCCCCCAAAATTTTGATTATAAGCAAAGCGGGTATATGACCTTGCGACATGCTTTAGCATTATCAATTAATATTGTAGCCGGAAGATTAATTGTAGAGGGGCATGCGCCAATAGATAAAATGCTTCAATTTGCTTCTAGAATGGGAATTAAAAGTAAACTAGATCCATATCCGGCTTTAGCGCTGGGTGTTTCTGGAGTAACTCCACTTGAAATTACAAGCGCATATGCTACAATGGCAAATAGAGGAGTTTATAACGAGCCAATTGCAATTCTAAGAATAGAAGATAAAGATGGTGGTCTAATTGAAAAGTTCACTACTTATTCAAGCGAAGCAATTCCGGAAGAAACAAATTACATTGTAACAGATATGTTAAAAACGGCAATAAATAATGGCACGGGCGCTGCAGCTCGTTCTGTATATAATTTTCAAAGACCGGCTGCAGGCAAAACCGGTACTACTCAAGAGTTTAGCGATGCTTGGTATGTTGGCTTTACTCCACAATTAACAGCTGGTGTTTGGGTTGGTTTCGACGATCACAGAATAAAATTTAATGGATCAAATGGGCAGGGGGGAAGAGCAGCACTTCCTATATGGGCTATTTTTATGCACGATGTTTATGCTCAAATGAATTTGCCCGTTGAAGATTTTATTGCCCCAACAAGCGGGGATGTTGTTCCGGTTACATTTTGTAAAGAATCAATTTATCAGCTAGGAGTTCCTCGTTTGTATTCGTCGGATTGCCATACGGGTGAATTAACTGATATAATAAATGTAAAAGATATTCCTCAGCCATACGATCCTTTGCGGGATACTCAGCCTAAAGCAAATCCATTCCCCGAAGTTGACACAACAAGCCGTGTAGCTAAAGAGATTACAAGGCGAGAACATAGGAATTAATTGCTTGTAATGATAAAATATGTTTGTTAATTTTTGCCCCGAAAATGTTCTAACGTTGTTAGAATTATGGCGATGCAACAAGAAAATTATTTGAAATTTTGTGTTGAAAAGTGTTCTTAAAAAATTTGTGAAATGCCCGGGTGGTGGAACTGGTAGACACGCTAGCTTCAGGAGCTAGTGATCGCAAGGTCGTGCAGGTTCAAATCCTGTTCCGGGTACAGTAAAAAGTGTGATTAATATCTTTAATTACACTTTTTTGTTTTAAAGTAGAACTAAAATCTACCTACTTTAACAATTTATATGCTGCCTTGCTTGTGAATTTACAAGCAAAATTACAAGCAAAATATGTACTTGGTTTGTTTGAGGAGGATAAATATGAATAAAGTGAATACTCTTAAATTTGCTACATAGTAATTGGTAATGTAATAGTAAAGGTTGTTCCAACACCCTGTTTGGAATTTACCTGAATTGTACCTCCGTGTAAATCTACCGCATGTTTAACAATAGATAAACCTAGACCAGACCCCTTAATGTTAGAAGTATTGCTTGCTCTGTAAAATGGTGCAAATAATCTTGGTAAATCTTCTTCCGGTATTCCAATTCCCTCATCACTAATTTTAATAACCAACTTACTTTCATCGCAGTAAATTAATAGGTTAGCAGTACTATCGTTGTTGGAATACTTAACAGCGTTGGAAAGTAAATTGTTGAGAACTAATTTAATTTGTTTCTCATCCAAAATGTAATGGCGTTTACTGGCTTCAAAAGAAAAATGGAATTTAATATTTTCGTTTGTGTCCAAATTCAAATATTCAATCACATTTTTACAAATTTCATAAAGATTACACTCTTCTGGGGCAAAAACTATTTTGCCCGTCTCGGCACGGTTTATCGAAATAACATCGTCCATTAGTTTTGTTAAGTGAGCAGCAGAGTTCATAATTCTATTAAGATGCTCATTAATCTTGTTATCGTCCCATTTGTTTTTATAACGCTGTATCAATTCTGTTGAAGAGGATAATGAAGCTAGTGGAGTTCTAAATTCGTGTGAAGCAGTTGAAATAAACCGGCTTTTAAGATTACTTAATTCTTTCTCTTTTATTAACAATTCTTTAAGCTGTTCTTCTGCTTCTTCTTTAAGCTTAACTTCTCTAACAAGTTTCAAATTAGCTGCATCTAATTCTTTAGTCCTAGTTTGAATTAATTCTTCCAAATTGTTACGATGTTGTTCTAACTCGATGTTGGCAAGTCTCAATTCTGTTATATCTCTATAATTGATTATGATACCGCCAATATTTGGATCTGAAATTTTATTATTTACAGTCCCTTCTATCCAATGATAGGTACCATCGGCATTCAATACTCTTGTTGGAGGAAGTGTAATCCAATTAGTTGATAATAAAACTTCTTTAAATAAGCCTAATATATTTTCTCTATCATCTGGATGTAATTGAACAAAAGCATTTTTGCCTATCCTCTCATTAACAGAATATCCCATCACTTTTTGATAAGATGGACTTTCGTATAGTATTATTCCAGTTGCATCAATTAAAGTAATTACATCAATACTATCTTCTATTAATGCACGGAATTTATTTTCACTTTCTTTCAATGCTTTTTCATTTTCTCTTTGTGTGGTAATGTCGAAGCCAATTAGTGCAATCTTTGAAACAGTTCCATTACTTTCTAAAACTGGTGAAAGGCTGTTATTTATCACTCTTCCATTCCTAACATCTTCAAACTGTAAAGCTTTACGAACTCTAATTACTTCTTCTATGTATCTACGCCTAGATTCTGCTTCATCACTATTAAGAAGATCAAAAACATTTTTGCCAACTATGTCTCTTTTACCACTATTTATTCTATCATCAACAGTATTATTAGCGGCCAATACTTTGCCATTAACATCTATTAATAATGCTGACTCTTTAATTCCGTTAAGCAAAGAATCAAGCATTCTTTCATTATTCTTTACTTCCTCATTTAATCTTTCTTTATCACTAATATTTATTTTCATTTTTTTGTAAGCAAAAACCAATCCGCAAATGCCAATAAGCCAAATTCCAATATATCTTATTAAATTGCCCTGCATTTGTGACCAAAACATTTTGTTAAATGGCTTCCATGGTAAACTTATGCTTATGCCTCCTCTAATTTCTCCAACTTTATATCCCTGAGATGCATGGCATTTTAGGCACCCCTTCTCTGTTATAAAGGGGGACATAAATCTTATGTGTGGTTCCCCATTTAAATCAACAATTTCCAGCACTTCATTTACACCATGTTCGAATGAAGTTAAAGATTTTTTTTCCCAATCATCTGCCGAATTTTCTTTCCTTAATGGATTTAAGCTGGTAATATGTCCTTTATAGCCAAATCTTTCTTTGCTTATTTCAAAAACTTGCCTTGTCATATAAGCAGGATTCATAAGGGTTAATTTTTTGCCGGAAGGTGTGGTAATATCTCTTTCGGGAATATGGGATAAATATGGATTTGGAGGAGTGTCTTCGGATTGAGGTACATAAACACCACCATGCTTTGTGGCCCATAATCTATACTGAACATCTTTTACAAAACCGGTTTTACATTCCTTTGCTGCAATACTAAATACTGTGTTTTTTTCTTCTATTATGGAAAGGGTTAAGAACAGACCAATGGCAAAAGTCCAAAAAGCCATTAATATGAAAAATGTCTTTTTTAGATATGGGACAGTTTCTTTTTTCATTTAGCAGTTCTTATTCCAAATTTCTTAATTCAATTCGAAAAATCAGAAGAGGAAGTGAAGATCAATTATTTATTCTTATAATCGAATGATTACAGAATAAATTAAATGGAATTTTATGTTAAATGGACATTACCAAGCTTATAAGTTATTAACGTGGTAAAAAATTGTGGGCAAAAAAAAGCCCGACTTAAAATTAAACCGGGCTTTAGTACTTCTAAATTTTATTACATTACAAAAGTTACGCCTGCAGCAACATAGGGAAAATATCCTAAGCGAATTTGACCAGCCAATTTTGGCGAGAACCAGTAATTTGCACCAACCTGTGCAGACCAAACAAATCCACCAGCAGAAGCGCTAGCATTCCAGCTGCTATAACCAGGTTTATACTCTGTAGAAGCAGATGCAATATTATATCCTAAAGCAACTCCGGCAAAAGGATCGAATTTTTCACCAGGTAAAAAATGGTAGTTAGCTTGAGCCGCAACAACGATATTTGAATATTTCCATTTACCAACAGAAAAATCTTCCGAAGTAGAGGAATAAACAGCAAAAGCACCAAGCTGAATATTTTTTTCGTAGTTATAAAAATTATATTCAACTCCAATTGGAACTCCGCCGGTACCAGATAGACCGCCTCCCCCAACTCCAATAAAAACCCCGCCTGTATTCTGGCCAACTTTATATTGACCGATTGATAATGATGTTACGAATAAAACAATGCTTAGTATCGCTAATTTTTTCATGTGTGTTTCCCTTCTATTTTAACAGTATAAGTGAGTTAGTAGGATTAGTTAATCCTAAAACAAATATAGAAGTTTTATTATATAAAAACATGTTGCAGCGCAAATAATGAATAAATTTTCATTTATCATCCGGCAATGATTTGTTGCATTTTTACTTTGTAAATGTCATTTTAAAAAATAAAGAGGATTAAAATGCAGTAGAAAGGTAAAAGTACACTTAGAAATTTTACGGTCGATCCATTTATTTATAGTTTTATACAAAGGGTAGAAGATTGAAAGAAAAAATTCAGTACCTTAGAAGAAAATTATACTTATGGCGCAACACGTCGCTAAATATTAAAATATTATGACTTCGTTATGAAAAAGGGAAGCAGATGTTAATATCTATTTGCAAAAAGATAACTATTTTGCCATAGAAAATAATTACAGGTATAATGAATAAAGAAGATGACATACTTGAAAAAGCTTACCTGGAAGCAAAATACTTTACACAATCTCATTACGAAAACTTTCCGGTAATCTCTTTAACTCTTTCTGGTAATATTCGAAAACATATTGCTGTTGTTTACCAGTTTGCGCGACAAGCAGATGATTTGGCAGATGAAGGTGAAGTTGATTCTGAATGTAGAATTAAGAATTTGGAATTATATGAAAAAGATTTTTCAGCATGCATAAATGGAGAGTACAAAAACAGCTTTTGGATGGCTCTTAACAATACCATCATTCATTTTCAGCTGGATAGGAATAATTTTTATAATCTCATTTCGGCATTCAAACAGGATGTTGTAAAAGTACGCTACAGTAGTTTTGAAGAACTTTTAGATTATTGCCGCAGATCGGCAAATCCAGTTGGACGAATAATTTTAGAACTTTTTAATGTAAGGAATATGGAAGCAGTAGAAGCCTCGGATGCAATTTGTACGGCCTTGCAGTTAACGAATTTCTATCAGGATGTGTCTGTTGATATTTTGAAGGGGAGAATTTATATACCCTTGGAGGATTTGAAAAATTTTAATGTGGAAGAAAAACTATTTGCTCTAAAGCAAAATAATGCTAACTTTAAACAGCTTATGAAGTTCCAAATTGAAAGAACAGAAAAGTTATTTGACATGGGCAATTTGTTATTGTATTACTTGCCTAAAGGATTAAAAACGCAAATAAGATTAACAATGTTAGGCGGTAGGGCAATATTAAAAAAGATAGAGCAGATTGATTACAATGTATTGAATGCAAGGCCTAAATTACAAGCAATTGATAAGCTAAAATTATTTTTAAGAATAATATTTTAATATGATAGATGAATCGAAACAAATAGCCAAAGAAAGTAAAAGTAGTTTTTACTATGCTTTTAATCTTTTAGAAAAACCTAAACGGGATGCAATGAATACCGTCTACGCTTTTTGCCGAAAGACAGATGACATTGTGGATTTAGGAAATGATCCGGACGAAATTAAATATGAAAAACTTCGCCGATGGCGCATTGAACTTGAAAAGGCTATCTACTCAACTTCGGATTCACCACTATTCAATAAATTAATTACCGCAATAAAACAGTTTAATATTCCCCTTGAACCTTTTTTTGAATTGATTGCCGGAATGGAAATGGATCTTCAAAAAAAACGGTACCTAAGTTTTGAGGATCTTAACAAGTATTGTTATTTGGTGGCATCGACTGTAGGCTTAATGTGTATAGAAATATTTGGATACAAGCATAGCTCGGCTAAAGATTATGCCATTAATTTAGGGCTTGCAATGCAGTTAACAAATATTTTACGAGATGTTAACAAGGATTATGAAGTAGGAAGAATTTATTTGCCCCTGCAGGATATGCAAGCATTCAATTATTCCGAAAGCGATTTGAAAAACAAAATCTACAACGATCATTTTGTAAACCTTATGGCTTATCAGGCTGGCCGTGCTCAGGAATATTTTAACAAAGCAAACCTGGCTCTTAATGCTGAAGATAAAGGAAGCATGTTTGCTGCAAGAGCTATGCAGCATATTTATTACAGATTACTTAAAAGACTTGAGAAAGAAAAGTTTGATGTAATTAATAAAAGGATTAGTGTTGGCAAGTTCGAAAAGGTTGCAATTGCATTGGGTGTTTACACTAAATATAGATTAGTTTATTAATGAAAAGTTGTATTGTAGTTGGCGGCGGTTTAGCAGGACTTTCCACTTCGGTTTATCTTTCTTTGAAAAATTATAATGTTACTTTAATTGAAGCATCGCCAAAATTTGGCGGAAGAACTTATTCTTTGTATAACTCTACATACAAAGATGAATACAATAACGGCCAGCATATTATGATGGGATGTTATAAAAATACTCTGGATTATTTAGAAACAATAGGCTCGTACAACTTGTTATCTATCCAGCCAAGTCTCAACATTACATTTGTTGAAGAGGGGGGAAGCCAATATCAATTGAAAGCTCCAAAGTATTTCTATCCTTTTAATCTTTTAATTGCCATCCTTAATTACAAAACACTAAGCTTAGGTAACCGTTTTAAGCTGGTAGATTTCTTTTTGGATTTAATGTGCTGCTTTAAAGATGATTTAAGTAAGATGACTGTGGTTGACTGGTTCCTTTTAAAGAACCAAAATGATGAAACAATTTCGAAGCTTTGGGAAACTCTGGTAGTTGGAACCATGAATACAACCCCGGATAAAGCTTCGGCCGAAATATTTTATAATGTATTAAAAGAAGTATTCCTTTCGGGGAACAGTTCTACAAAAATAATTATCCCAAATGGCGGTTTATCTAAACTGTTTGTAGAGCCTGCTTTATTAACTTTGGAAAAAAATAATTCCGGCTGCGTTACTTCCGAAAAAGTAGAATCAATTGTTGTCTCTAATTCAAAAGTTTCAAAAGTAATTACAAATAAAAACAGCTATCAAGATTTCGATGCATTAGTTTTGGCTTTGCCTCCTCATTCATTAGATAAAATTAAATTTCTAGACGATTCAAATAACGAAATTGTACCCCTCTTTAAAATTCACTTGAGCGGTTTTAAGTACTCCTCAATTTTAAATGTTCACCTTTGGTTAAACAAAAATCCCTTTACAAAAAAGTTTTATGGATTAATCGATTCGGAGATTCACTGGCTATTTAATAATACCAAACACATTAATTTAACAACAAGCTCGGCAGATCATCTAATTAATTTAGATAACGATGAAATTATGCAAGACTTTTATGAAGAGTTAGAAAATTATTTTCCATCTTTCAACAGAAGTATGGTAGAGAGCTGGAAAATAATTAAGGAAAAAAGAGCGACCTTTATTCCAGACTATGCATCTAACTCGTTAAGAAAAGAAATTCAATCCCCATATTCAAATATGTTCTTTGCGGGGGATTGGACAGATACCGGATTTCCTTCAACAATTGAGGGAGCGGTAATGAGCGGAAAGTTAGCATCTGAAAAGATACTTAATTGTTTCAACTAGCAAACTCATTTTAATGAGTTTTAGCAATTATTATTAATTAACCATTTAACCATGCAGGAGGAACTATGTCCTTGCTTAAACAAAAGCTGCTCGAAAAAATACTTATTGAACGTCCTCGTACCGAAAAGCTAAACAAAGAATATGGTAACGTAAAAGTTGATGAAGTTACCATCGGTCAAATTATTGGAGGTATGCGCGATATAAAAAGTTTAGTAACAGATATCTCTTATTTGGATCCACAAGAGGGAATTAGGTTTAGAGGCTTAACAATACCCGAAACGTTAGAAAAACTTCCAAAAGTTCCCGGTTCGGAAATGCCTTACGTTGAAGGATTCTTTTATTTCCTATTAACAGGTGACATTCCTACAAAAGCAGAAGTTGAAGATGTTCATGAAGAGTTCAACAAGAGAAAAGAAGTTCCGGAATATGTGTTCAACATTATTAAAGCAATGCCAATAGATTCTCATCCTATGACAATGTTTGCTACCGGAATTATGAGCATGCAAAAGGATTCAATCTTTGCAAAAAAATATCACGAAGGATTAAAGAAGAATGATTATTGGGAAGCATACTACGAAGATGCAATGAATCTTTTGGCAAAGCTTCCAACAATTGGAGCATTTATTTACAGATTGAAATACAAGAATGGCGATATAATTGCTGCAGATCCAAATTTGGATTTTGGAGGCAACTTTGCACACATGATGGGAATTGATAAGCCATACGATGAAATTAGCCGTCTCTATTTTATTTTGCACAGCGATCATGAAAGCGGAAACGTAAGTGCGCACACAGGGCATTTGGTTGCAAGCGCGTTATCTGATATGTATTATGCAATCAGCGCTATGCTAAATGGTCTTGCCGGCCCATTGCATGGTTTGGCAAACGAAGAAGTTCTACGCTGGCTGCATGGCGTTTATAACGGTATGGGAGGTAAAGTTCCTACCGAAGATGAAATGAAAAAATTTGTTTACGATACTTTAGACAGCGGTAAAGTTATTCCTGGATTTGGTCACGCTGTGCTTCGCAAGACCGACCCTCGCTATATGGCTCAAAGAGAGTTTTGCTTAAAGCATATGCCGGACGATCCACTGTTTAGATATGTGGATTTACTCTACAAAGTTGTTCCTCCAATTTTATTGGAGAAGGGTAAAGCAAAAAATCCATGGCCAAATGTTGATGCTCAGTCGGGCGTTATTCAATGGTTTTACAATGTAAAGGAATATGAGTTCTATACTGTTCTGTTTGGAATTGGAAGAGCTATTGGAGTTTGTTCAAATATTATTTGGGCAAGAGCTTTAAGCTATCCTTTAGAAAGACCAAAGTCTTTAACAACCCAAATGCTTGAAGATGTAGCCTTTGGAAATAAACAATAAATTCGTGTGTTAACTTGGCCAATTAAAATTTGGCAAGATTTGCACAAGTAAAATAATTAGACCCTCTTAGCAAAACTAAGAGGGTTTTTTATTTACGGTTGCCTATTTTTAGAACTATTAAAACACGGTTTATAATGAACAAAAAATTAATTGCATTTATTATCTCCATCACTTTTATTGTGAGCGGTCTAGTATTCTTGTCGATTCATTATTATTTAAGAAGCAAAGAGCTTGAAAGACAAAGACCAATAATAATTACCGAAAATGAAAGAAGAATTTACAGTCCTACTTTTCCGGACACACTGGATTTTTGCGGAGAGAGAGTTCCTCTAGAAGATTTTGATGTTAGGGAAAGAATAGAAAGAGAAATACTGGTTAACACATACTGGCACTCGGCATCGCTGTTATATTTTAAGAGAGCTCAAAGATGGTTCCCCACAATAGAGGCAATTTTAAAAGAGAATAATATTCCTGACGATTTTAAGTATATGGCAGTTGCCGAAGGGGGATTGATTAACGCTGTTTCTCCCGATGGCGCTAGCGGCTTTTGGCAGTTTATGGAATCCGCTGCAGATAGATATGGTCTTGAAGTTAATGAGGAAGTTGATGAGCGCTACGATGTGGAAAAGAGTACTTTGGCAGCATGCAAATATTTGTTAGAAGCAAAGGCAAAATTTGGCAATTGGACTTTGGCTGCGGCCTCCTACAACTATGGTCTAAATGGAATTGAAAGGCAAATAGGAAGACAGAAGAGCCGGAATTATTACAATCTCTATCTAAATGAAGAAACATACCGCTTTGTTGCCCGTATAATTTCGTACAAAGAAATTTTTAAGGATCCCAAACGTTACGGGTTTTACTTTACCGAAGATGAATTGTACCGACCGATTGAAACCAATGATATTTTGGTTAATTACTCAATTCCGGATTTGGTAGAGTTCGCCACTCAAAATGGAATTAATTATAAGATGCTGAAAATTTTTAATCCTTGGCTGCGCGATAATAAATTGAGGAATAAACAGCGCAAAACTTATACTATTAAAATTCCCCAAGAGGGGGAAGTAAATTTTTTGCAAGAATAAGTTACTTTTCTGCTAAAATGGTTGTCATCGAATAGAGATTTTTTTTTATCTTTGGCAAACAAAATAGGCCAACCAAAGTATCATGCCTTCAAAGAAAAAAGTTAAGTACATTTTTGTGACCGGAGGAGTAGTATCCTCGTTAGGAAAGGGAATAACCGCTTCATCCATAGGACTTTTATTAAAACTGCGCGGTTACAACGTAACAATTCAAAAGTTCGATCCATATATCAATGTAGATCCTGGTACAATGAATCCGTTTCAGCATGGAGAAGTTTTTGTAACCGATGACGGTACAGAAACCGATCTGGATCTTGGTCATTACGAAAGATTCCTCGATGTTGATATGTCGAAAGCAAACAATACAACAACGGGACAGGTATATTTTGATGTAATAACCAAGGAGCGGAGAGGAGATTACCTTGGAGCTACTGTTCAGGTTATTCCTCATATTACAGATGAAATTAAAAGAAGAATGAAAGTTCTTGGCGATAGCGGTAAATATGATATTATAATTACCGAAATTGGGGGAACAGTTGGAGATATAGAAAGCCTTCCTTTTATTGAGGCTATGCGGCAAATAATGCTTGAGATTGGAAGAAAGAATGCCGTATCGGTTCATGTTACTCTTGTGCCATATATTAGGTCTGCCGGAGAAATGAAAACCAAACCAACTCAGCATAGTGTTAAAAGTTTACTCGAACTGGGAATTCAGCCAAACTTTTTAGTATGCCGGTCCGAAGAAAAATTAGCTAAAGATTTACGTGATAAAATTGCTCTTTTTACTAATGTGAAAAACGAAGGAGTAATTTCGGCTCACGACTGTTCTACAATTTACGAGGTTCCCCTTGTGTTGTATCAGCAGAATTTGGACACAATTATTTTAGAGAGATTGAAATTACCGGAACTGAATTTAAAGCTGGAGAATTGGCAGAATTTTGTAAGCTCTGTTCTAAATCCAGCCGGACAAATTAAAATTGCGGTATGCGGTAAATATGTAGAAAACCGGGACGCTTATAAAAGTATTATCGAAGCTTTTGTTCACGCCGGGGCCGAGAATAATGTGAAGGTTATTGCGGATTTAATTAGTAGCGAAACAATTGAAGATAAAGGCGCCGAGAATGTTCTAAAGAATTACGATGGATTATTAATACCGGGCGGCTTTGGCGAGCGTGGAATTGAAGGAAAAATTCAGGCAATTAAATATGCGCGCGAAAATAAAATTCCTTTCTTTGGAATTTGCCTGGGAATGCAGTGTGCCGTAATTGAATATGCACGTAACGTATGCGGAATTAAAAAGGCTAACAGTCAGGAATTTGTTAAAAACGCTTTCAATGTTATTCACATTATGCCGGAACAATTGAAGGTGAAGATAAAAGGTGCCTCTATGCGTCTTGGCGCATATCCTTGTATCCTTAAAAAGGGTACAAAATCTTTCGAGGCCTACCGAAAGCCAAAAATATCCGAGCGTCACCGTCATAGATTCGAAGTGAATAATAAGTTTAGGCCAATATTGGAAGAACATGGAATGATTATTAGCGGAACATCTCCGGATGAAATGCTGGTGGAAATGATTGAGCTTCAAGATCATCCTTTCTTTTTGGGAGGTCAGTTTCATCCTGAACTAAAATCGAGGGCAACAAAGGCTCATCCTTTATTCCGAGAGTTTGTAAAAGCATCTAACGAATATTCTCAAAGGAAGAATAAAAATTGAAATCGAAATTTTACTTTATAGGGTTGTTATTTGTTTTATTGAGTTTTAATAACAACACCGCGCAGGTTCAAAACTTAGTGCGCTCAGGAATGGAAAAGGCATACAATTTTGAATTTGCCGGCGCCGAAAAAATATTTAATCAGATAATTAAGAAATACCCAAATTCTCCCGAAGGCTATTACAGATTAGGCTTAATTCACTTTTGGACCTTCTTAGGGTCAAGAGATGAAAATGAATATCAGACATTTATGAAATTTGCAAATTTAGCCGAAGAAAAAGCAGATAAAATTATGGCTAATAATTTCAAGGACTTTGCAACTATATATTTAGCCGGAAATATTTCAACATTTAAGGCAATGGCCTTTGCTACAAATAATTCAACTTTGGATGCAATTTGGTCCAGCAAAAAAGCTGTGGGTTATTTCGAAGAGACTTTGAAGCTAAATAAAAAGTATTACGATTCTTACCTGGGACTAGGTTTGTTCGATTACGCCATGAGTTTTGTACCGGACTTTTTAAAGTGGGCAGTAAATCTATCCGGATTAAACTCCGATAAGGACCGTGGATTTAGATACATTAAAAAGGCTTATCAAAAAGGAACAAGTTCTAAAACCGAAGCTGCTTTTCACCTCTCAAAAATTTATACAGATTATCTTTCGGAATATGACAGCGCTTTTGTTTTGTTACGCGAATTAACTTTAAGATATCCAAAGAATGCATTGTTTGCTTACCAGTATGCTTCCAGCTTAATAAAAGATAAACAACTGGATAAAGCTCTTAATTACCTAGATAAAGTAAATAAGCTTGGCAACGAAAAAATGCCTCAAACTTTTGCTCTAGCTTATTACCGAAAAGGGGAAATTTATTTTGCTAAGAACCAGTACAAATCTGCAATTCGTAATTACGAAAGATTTTTAGACGATTCCAAAGAAATTGACCTTGTGGGAATTGCTTCATTGAATACAGCTATATGTTATAAAATGATTGGTAATGATGCTCAGTATAAAAAGTATTTAGCGCTGGCTAAAAACGGTAATCAAGATCTCTTTGAAGATTCCTATGCAATGCAAAAAAGTAATCAATATTTGTCAAACGGAATTACTCAAAACGAGTTAAAACTGATTAGATATAAAAATTACATTAATGTTGGCAAATACAAATTGGCATCAGATAGTCTAACTATAGATTTACCTAGCTTAGCAAAGGATGATAATGCAAATATTGCTAAAGTGTATTTGGCAGAGTGTTTTGTTAGTCTAAAAAAATATAACGAAGCTATAGCATTATGTAACCAGGTTTTAGAAGCTAATAAAAATCATGAAAAATGGGTTGTACCAGCTGCTTATTTATACAAGGCAATTGCAAAAAGAGCTCTTGGAGATAAAGCAGCAGCAAAATCAATTTTAGTAAATGCAGCAGACGAAAATGAGTATGATTTTAAAGATCAAATCCAATCCAAGATTGAATGGTTAAAACGGAGATTATAGCTGGTTAAAAAAGCCGTAAAAATCATTCAAAACGGGCTTATTTTAATTGATTATTAAACCTCATTTAGATAATTTTTTTCTCAAAATTTGATACTTATGTATAATATCGCAGTATTTGTTTCCGGCCGCGGTTCAAATTTAATTTCTCTATTCAATAATTGTGATAAAGAAAAAATTAAAATTTGTGCTGTGGTTAGCGATAAATTAAATTGCGGCGCCTTAGATTTTGCAAAAGAAAATTCAATTAACACTTTTTCTGTTGATGAAAAAGAAAAAGAAAATTTTATTAGCTATTTAAGTCTAGGCAGAAAGCTAAAAGATTTGAATATAGATTTAATTGTTCTTGCAGGTTTTCTTAAAAAGATTCCTGAATATTTTATTGATGATTTTGAAAACAGAATAATTAATATTCATCCCGCACTGCTTCCTTCTTTTGGAGGTAAAGGAATGTTTGGAGCCAATGTTCATAAGGCTGTTTTTGAATCCTCGGCTAAAGTTAGCGGCGCTACTGTGCATTTTGTAGATAAGGTTTACGATAACGGAAAAATTATTGCTCAAACGGCTGTAGATATTTACGACGTCGATTCCTATGAAGAAATTGCAGATAGGGTATTAAAGATTGAGCACAAACTTTTACCCTTTGTTGTAACAAAATTTTCTGAAAATAAAATTATTACAGTTAATAATAGAGTCAAAATTCTAGATTAAGGATAATGCGTGACCAAGTATGCTTTAATTAGTGTTTCGGATAAAACAGGAATTGTAGATTTAGCCATCCAATTAAGAGCTAATGACTATAGCGTTATTGCAACCGGAAATACTTTTAAACTGTTGTGCGAAAATGGCATTGAATGTATAGAGATTAAAGACTTTACAGGTTTCCCCGAAATATTTAGCGGAAGAGTTAAAACACTTCATCCAAATGTTTTTGGTGGAATATTGATGAGACGGGATAACTCTTCGGATAAAAAGGAAGCCGGGCAAAACAATATTTTTCCAATTGATGTAGTTTGTGTTAATCTTTATCCTTTTCCGCAAGTGGTTAATAGACAAGATATATCGCTAGAAGAAAAAATTGAAAACATAGATATTGGTGGCCCTAGCTTAATAAGAGCATCTGCAAAAAATTATGAGCATGTTGCTGTTTTAACAAATCCTTCCCAATATTCAATATTTATTGAGGAATTGAAAAGCGGTAGCATTAGTGCAGATACTAAAAAGAAATTTGCTTACGATGCGTTTGCATATACATCTTTTTACGATACACTAATTGCTAATTATTTTGAAAGTGAATTTAAGTTCGAGCCTACACATTTTCGATTAAATTGTGCAAAGAGTTTTCCGCTGCGCTATGGCGAAAATCCTCATCAAAATGCTTTTTTGTTTGGAAGCTTTTTAGATTATTTCGAAATAATTCATGGCAAGGAACTTAGCTATAACAATATTGTAGATCTTACGGCTGCAGTTGAATTAGTAAACGACTTTGAACCGATGGCTTGTGCAATTATTAAGCATACTAATCCTTGCGGCGCTGCAATTGGTATAAGTGTTTTAGATGCTTACGAAAGGGCATTCTCCGGAGATACAATTTCTGCATTCGGTGGAATTGTTGCATTCAATTCCCAAGTTGATGAAGCAACTGCGAATAAATTAAATGAAATATTTTTGGAAATAATTGCAGCACCTTCTTATACAGAAAAGGCATTGGAAATTTTAGCATCAAAAAAGAATAGAAGAATTGTTAGGATGTTGAAAGCCTCGCCAGTATCAGAAAAGCAAATTAAATCTGTTCCAGGCGGTGTGCTGGTACAAGAAAAAGATAATTCAGTACTTTCGGAAAGTAATATTAAGTTAGTTACCAAAAGAAATTACTCACAAAGTGAATTGGAAGATTTAAAATTTGCCTGGGTAATTTGTAAGCATACAAAATCCAATGCAATAGTTTTTGTAAAGGATAAAAAAATTATTGGAGTTGGTGCCGGACAAATGTCACGGATTGATTCGGCAAAAATTGCTGCCGAAAAAGCAGTTCAATTTGGGCACCAGTTAAAAGGAGCAGTAGCTGCAAGCGATGCATTCTTTCCTTTTGCAGACGGTCTATTGCAAATTGCATCGCATGGAATTACATCAATTGTGCAGCCGGGCGGCTCTGTACGTGATGAAGAAGTTATTAATGCCGCAGACGAAAATAATATATCAATGATTTTTACAAGCATCAGAAATTTTAAGCACTAAGAGGATTTATGGGAATATTAGATTTCTTTTCTTCAGATATAGCAATCGATTTAGGAACCGCAAATACATTAATTTATATAAAAGGTAAAGGCATTGTTCTTAACGAACCTTCAATTGTTGCATTCGATAGGAATACAAAAAAAATAATTGAACTTGGTAACAAAGCAAAAGAAATGCAGGGAAGGGAACACAGAGAAATACGTGTTACCAGACCAATGCGCGATGGTGTGATTGCAGATTTTGAAATTGCAGAGGGAATGATTAGAGCGTTTATTAAAAAAGTTACTCCAAATACAATGCAAAGCAAAAGAATTGTAATTGCAGTTCCAAGCGGTGTTACAGAAGTTGAAAAACGCGCAGTAAGAGATGCTGCCGAACATGCCGGTGCAAAAGAAGTTCATCTTATTGCAGAACCAATGGCGGCAGCTATTGGAATTGGAATTGATGTTGAAGCTGCTGTTGGAAATATGATTATTGACATCGGAGGAGGCACAACAGAAATTGCGGTGATTGCACTTGCAGGAATTGTTAACGAAGAATCAATAAGAATTGCTGGCGACGAAATGAATAATGCCATTATGCAATTCTTTAAAAAGAATTATAACCTTTTAATTGGTGAACGAACTGCAGAATCTATTAAATGCGAGGTTGGCAGCGCGGTTCCATTGAAAGAAGAAGTTACAATTCAGGTTAAGGGACGCGATTTGGTTGGAGGTATTCCTAAAACTGCCGAGGTTAGTTCTGTTGAAATTCGAGAAGCATTGAATGAAAATATTGCTCAGATAGTTGAAGCTGTAAAACAAACATTGGAAAGAACTCCTCCGGAGCTTTCGGCAGATATACTTGATAGAGGAGTTATGCTAAGCGGCGGCGGTGCTTTGTTAAAAGGCTTAGACGAAAGAATTAGAATGGAAACCAACCTTCCAGTGCACGTTTCGGATGATCCTTTAACCGCGGTTGTTCGTGGTGCCGGCAAAGCTATAGAAAATATTAATAAATATTCTAAGGTATTTATTCGTAAAAGAACTTACTAATGATCAAGTTTTTAAAAAACATTGGATATCAGTTTCGAGAATATATTCTTCTTATTGTCTTGGTACTTATCTGCATTATTCTAATCTCTGCAAGTGAAAAACCGCAAGCCAAAAGACTAAAAGCATTTGCTATTGCTAACATTGCATTCGTTTATGAATTTACCTCATCGGTTGTTTCTGTTTTTACACCGGACGATTCTGTTGAAGAATTGAAAAGCCAGAATGCTCTTCTTATGCTTCAAGTAAATAAAATGAAAAATGCATGCAGTGAAAACGAAGAGCTTAGGGGAATGCTTAGCTTAAAAGACAGCAGCGCTTACAGCTTATTGCCGGTTAAAGTAATTTCGAAACTTGTAAATAAAGTGCAGGGAAATTTTATTATTAACTACGGCAGTGCAGACGGCATTGTTAAAGGTATGCCTGTAATTAGCCATAAGGGATTAGTAGGAATGGTGATGGATGTAATGGAGAACAGCGCTGTTGTTCGAAGCCTTTACAATACTTCCCTTAACATTGCCGTTACAATAGACAGAATAAAGACGGATGGAATATTAACCTATAACGGAAGGAATTTGATAATTAAAAATATTCCAACCACATACGATGTTCAATTAGGAGACAAAGTTAGTACTTCAGATTTCAGTTCTCTTTTTCCTCCAAGCATTCCAATTGGTGTAATCTATAAAAAAGATTCGAATGTACTGGGGCTTTTGCATAATTTAACTGTTGAGCCAAATACAAAGATTGAAGCGGTAAAAAATTTATTCGTTGTTAAAATTATTCCAAGCAAGCAAATCAATCAACTAGAATTGAACCTTATTAAATAAGATGTATATAAATTACATAAAACCAATTTTATTCTTTATTCCGTTACTATTGCTGCAGTTAATAGTTGTACCATTAATTGCCATTGATGGGCACGTTCCAAATTTAATTATTGTTTTAATTGCCTACTATACTTTAATGGGAGGGCAGGAATTTGGAACAGTTCTTGGATTTGTGCTTGGACTTTTATTCGACATTTTTAGCGGCGGTATTCTAGGTGCCAGTATGCTGGCATTTACACTAAGCGGATTTATTTGCGGATACTTTTTTAACGAAAATAAAATTGATACAAACGTTGCTTCGTACTTCTTTTTAGCTATTCTATTTTTAGTAAACATGGTGTTTTGGTTTATTTTTTCTATTGTATCTAATTTTAATCCGGAAGTTTCTTTCCTGGTTTTAATTTTTAACGAGACGTTAATTCCTTCTATATACACAACAGTTTTTGGCTTTAGTGTTGTAATATTTCAAGCAAGGAAATTGAACAGATGAACGATAATGTTTTTGGCTCTCTGCCCCGAAGAAGAATTCTATTTTTTGTAATAATAGGATTTAGTGCAATTATTTTTTATCAGCTGTTCCGCATGCAAATAATAGAATCGATTGCTTATTCCGAAAAATCCGATAACAATAGCGTTAAGCCTGTTTTTCAGGTTGCTCCCCGTGGAGTACTTTTCGATAGATATATGAAAGTGCTTGTTGGTAATAAACCCTCTTTCACTTTAAGAATTACTCCTTCAGAGTATAACGATACTCTTTCAAAGTATATCGAAGCCATTCTTGATGTTCAGCCCGGCTATATTAAAAGAATTCTTAAGCAGAACGAAACCTATTCCAAATACATTCCCCGAAGAGTTTCAAAAGATGTTAGCTTCAAAGTAATTGCATGGTACGAAGAAAACGCTTCTAAACTTGCGGGTGTCGATTATGTTATGGAAACTCAAAGGGATTATTCTTTTGGAATTCAGGGCACACACATGTTCGGCTACGCTAAAGAGATTCCCCAGAATATTCTTCAGAAAAGAAAAAATGAATATTCAATTGGAGACGAAATTGGTTTTGCAGGAATTGAAAAAACTTATGAAGATATTTTGCGTGGTGAAAAAGGTGTTAAATATGTATTGGTAGATTCGCGCCAAAAAACAATTGGTAGATATGAACAAGGGGAGCAGGACCTAAGTGCTGTAAAGGGGTACGATTTAATTCTTGGCATCGATAAGGATGCGCAAAAGATTGCAGAGGATGCTTTTAAAGACAAGCGTGGTGCCGTTGTTGCTATAGAACCCTCAACCGGCGACATTATTGCATTCTTAAGCTCTCCAGGATATAATTTGGCAGACTTTGCCACAGTAACATCCAACGAAGTTTACAGCAGTCTGCGAGATAATCCCGATAAACCAATGATTAACAGAGCCTCAACCGGCTTTTATTCACCCGGTTCTACATTTAAAATGATTAGTGCCATTGCAGGACTTGAAGAGGGGATTATTGATTCTACATCAAGAATTAATTGCCCTGGCGGATTTCAATTTGGCAACAGGTTTTTTAAATGCTTGCATGTTCATGGTTCAACAGATGTTGAAACTTCCATCGAAAAATCGTGTAATACATTTTACTATTCATTGGTTAATAAGCTTGGTTTGGATACATGGTCTAAATATTCTAAGCTCTTTGGGTTTGGAAGAAAAACCGGAATTGATATTCCTGAGGAAATAAATGGACTAGTGCCTTCTACTGAATATTATAATAAGGTTTTTGGTAAGCGTGGATGGACAAAAGGATTTGTTATAAGTCTTGGCATTGGCCAAGGTGAATTGAGTGTAACACCTTTGCAACTTGCTCAATATGCAGCATTGATTGCAAATTATGGAAAGAGTGCAAAACCCCATTTCCTTAAAGCATATACAGATACTAAAACAAATAAACGAGTAGAAGTAAAACCTCAGTTAATTGATATTGGAATAAGCAAAGAATCTTTTGATATTGTTCGCAAAGCAATGTGGAAGGTGGTTAACGGGGCTGGAACTGCTGGTAATATTAGGTCTGCAGAGCTTAACATTTCGGGTAAAACTGGCACTGCCCAAAATCCGCATGGAAAAGAGCATGCTGTATTTGTAGGCTTCGCTCCATTCGATAATCCTAAGATTGCAGTTGCAGTAATTGTAGAGAACGCAGGATATGGAAGTGTTGCCGCCGCACCAATTGCTAGGGATGTTATTAAAGCTTTTTTACAAAAGGAAAAACCAAAAACAGATTTGAATACAAATGTTTTGGCAGCAAAGGATTTGAAGCAAGATGCGAATTAATTATAAACTGAACGACAGATTCGATTTAGCCATTATTATTCCTTTAGTAGGTTTATTAGTATTTGGATTGCTAGCTATTTATAGTTCTACTATAAATCATCCTACTGCTAATGGAAACTTTTCTAAGCAAGTTGTTTTTTTATTTATAGCAGCAATCATTTTTTTTGTTATTGTTAATTTGCCACAGCAAATATTTAAAATTGTTGCAGTGCCCTCTTATCTTGGTTCCTTATTTTTTCTAGTTGCTGTTTTGGTTTTTGGAAAGACAGTATATGGAGCAAAAAGTTGGTTCGGTGTAGGTAATTTTGGTTTTCAGCCTTCGGAGTTTGCTAAGATTGGAACAATTTTTATGCTGGCATACTGGTTTACCTATAAAAGCAGAGATATAAATAATTTTAAAGATATTGCCGTTGCTTTGGCAATTGGTTTTGTTCCAATATTTTTAATTCTATTAGAACCGGATATGGGAACAGCCATTGTTTTCTTTTTAATTACCCTATCACTTACTTTTTGGAGTGGAATAAGTTTGTTTGGTTTATTCGTTGTTCTTTCTCCAGGAATTGTTATAGCGGCATCGGTTTTTGGAATCTATTCTTTTATTATTTCCTTATTATTTGTTGTTGCCGCCTTGTTCTTTTTTAAAAGGGATCTATTCAATAGTGTAACAATTTTTATTACAAACCTCGCAAGCGGATTCTTTTTCGATTATGTTTACAGAGTATTAAAACCTCATCAGCAAAAACGTATTGCATCATTTCTAGACCCAAACGCGGATCCATTGGGTTCGGGTTATAATGCTTTGCAGGCAAAGGTTGCTATTGGATCCGGCGGATTTTGGGGTAAAGGTTTTTTAAAAGGAAATCAAACACAATTACGTTACATCCCGGAACAATGGACCGATTTTATTTACTGCGTTGTTGGAGAAGAATTTGGATTTTGGGGAAGTATGTTGGTTGTTATATTCTTTGTAATAATTCTAATTAGACTATTAAAAATATCCTCTTTGGCAAAAGATCAGTTTAGTGTATTAGTAGTTATAGGAATTTTAACAACTCTTTTTGCGCATTTTGCAATTAATGTTGGAATGAACTTAGGCATTACTCCGGTTGTAGGTCTTCCATTGCCATTCTTAAGTTATGGAGGCAGTTCTTTAATTGTAAATATTATTATGATTGCCATTGTGTTAAATATTTACCGTAACAGAAAAATGCATACTTAATTAACCTATTCTAATTTACTAAAATGACTTTACTATGAAAGCAATCGAAAAAATTTCTAAAAAAGTTTCTAATGGTTTGCATATTTGTGTAGGACTTGATACCGATTTAGATAAAATTCCAAAGCATTTGCATTCTCAAAAAGATCCTATTTTTGAATTCAATAAAATAATTATCGAGTCCACTTACATGGATGCCGCTGCCTATAAACTTAATTTTGCATTCTACGAAAAAATGGGCGCAAAAGGATTTGATGCAATTCAAAAAACTTTGGAAATAATTCCTAAGGATATTTTTGTAATTGGAGATGCTAAAAGAGGGGATATTGGAAACACCTCTCAAATGTATGCAAAAGCAATATTCGATGAACTAAATTTAGATTCTATTACTCTCCACCCATACATGGGTTTCGATTCAATTCAGCCCTTTTTAGAATACACCGACAAAATAAATTTTATACTAGCGCTAACATCAAATAATGGTGCAAAAGATTTTGAAAAGCAGAAGCTGGGAAATGGAAAATTTTTATATCAAGAAGTTATTGAAAAAGTAAATTTGTGGAACACAAATAATAATTGCGGAATAGTTTTTGGCGCTACCAATATTGAAGAACTAAAAATAAATATAAATTCTTTTGCAGATTTATTTGTTCTGCTTCCTGGCGTTGGAGCTCAAGGCGGAAGCTTAGAAGAGGTTGTACATGCTTTTACAGAAAACGGTAAGAAAAATTATTTAGTTAATGTAAGCCGTGCTTTGCTCTATTGCGATTCAACTTTGGAATTTGGCAAAAAAGTTAATGAGGTAATTAAAAACTACAATAACTCTGTTTTTGCAATAGAAAAATAATTCTTTAATAGCTTTTACATTTCTCTTATTGTAAATTCATTTGCAAATGAGTTCTCTAAATCTATTTAGTAACTTTTTTATGAGTATTGCCAATATGGAAACGGATATTAAAGAAAGTGTATTGTATGAAATTTGGAAGAAACAGAATTTTAGAAAATCATTTAAGACTGCCGATGGCCTTGACATTGAAATTATTGATAAAGGAATTCGTAACGGCAGTTTAGCCGGGCCAGATTTTAAAAATGCAAGAATTAGAATTGGCAACATTACTTACGTTGGGGATATTGAAATAGACAGCAACTATTCCGATTGGAAATCTCACGGACATCACATCGATAACAAATATTCAAAAGTAATTCTTCACGCTTCCCTTCAAAATAAAAATGGCATTGGATATGTATTTACCAGGGACGGCCGAAAAGTGCCTTCAATATGCATCTCGGAATATGTTGAACAAAAAGTACTTTACGAAGCAATTAAGAATACCGAATCTCCGGTTGGAGAAGGACCTTCTTCATTAAAGTGTACCTCGCTTAATAGCGCATGCGCTAAAAATGAAGTTGAAAAATATTTGTACGATTTTGGTGTGCAAAGGTTCGAAAAGAAATGTAAAAAAATATTCGACAGGCTAAAGGAAGTGGAGTTTTTAAGGTCGATGAATATTAAGGAACCGGTGGTTGGTTTTGAATTATCCCAGCAGTTTCAGAGCAAAAACTTTAAGCAAGCGGATTTTGTCTCTCCCGAAATTTGGCAGCAGGTTTTTTACGAAATGGTATTTGAAGCTCTTGGATATACAAAAAACAAAAGGCAGATGATGGAATTGGCTAGGAATGTTAATTTGAATTATTTGCGAAATATAGAAAAGGATGGAGTTCTTTTAGAAAAATTTGAAGCCCTTTTGTTTAACATTAGCGGACTAATGCAAAGTGAACAAGCTGTTACAGATACATCTACAAAGCAGTATATCGAAAGAACAAACTTACATTGGAATTCTATAAAGGCTTTTTACGATGGTAAGTTTATGGATGAATCCCAATGGCATTTCTTTAAAATGCGCCCTCAAAATTTCCCGACAATTAGAATTGCCGGTGGAGTTAGAATACTATCGGAACTACTGTTCAATAACTTGATGAATAATTTAATTAAAAAGATAACCGAAATTCATAATCACAATGTGCTTATTAATACTTTGCGTTCTGTATTTATTGTTAAGTCCGATGGTTATTGGAAAAATCATTATGTTCTCGATTCTGCGGCCACAAAAGAAATAAAGTATTTTATAGGAGCCAACAGGGCAGATGAAATTGTTGTTAATGTAGTTATTCCATTCTTCGCAGTCTATTTCGATATTTTTGCCAACCCCACACTATCAAAAAAAGTTTTTAAATTATATACAAGCTTCTTACAGAAAGAAGAGAACATTATTGTTAAAGATGTGTCGACTTGTTTGAACATGGCAGAAGAGAGTAAAAGAACTATTATTTCGCAAGGAATGATAGAACTTTATAGAAATATGTGTTCAAAAAATAGATGCCTTGAGTGCCTGATAGGGAAGGTGGTTTTTAACTAATTCTTAGGACCAGATAATTTATTAATCTCGTCCCTAATTTTTGCAGCCTTTTCGTAATCCTCTTTTTCAATTGCTTCGCGCAAACTGTTTTGAAGTTGTGCCAGTTTGCCTTCTGTTGAGCCGGTTGTTCTGCTTGGTTTTATTTCTTCATCTTCATCTTCAAATATATCTTGAGATTGCATTTCGTTAGCTTCATCGGAAGTTGGAACAAAAGAAGCCAATTTCATAACCGCTTCGGAAACAAATAATGGAGCCCCCGTTCTTACAGAAAGGGCTATTGCGTCACTTGGTCTCGAATCTATTTCGTGAGTTAGAGTGGAGACTTCGAGTTTAATTTTTGCGTAAAATGTGTTGTCCTTTAGTTCGCTTATAATTACTTCTGTAATGCTTGCGCCCAAATGTTCAACAATATCTTTAATTAAATCGTGTGTTAAAGGTCTTGGCGGTTTTATCCCTTCCAATTCTAATGCAATAGATTGAGCCTCGAAAGATCCAATAATAATAGGAAGGCGGCGTAAGCCGTAAACTTCTTTTAACAATAGCGCGTACGCACCGCCTGCCGATGGGCTAGCAGATAGCCCTAATATTTCCACTTGTACTTTTTGCAATCTAACTCTATTATTTAATTTTTTTTATCTCTTCAATCAATACAGGGGCAATTTCAAAAACATCTCCTACAATGCCATAATCTGCAATTTGAAATATTGGAGCATCCTTATCTTTATTTATAGCAACAATATATTTTGAAGAGCGCATGCCTGCAAGATGTTGAATTGCGCCGGAAATTCCTAGTGCAATATACAATGTTGGAGATACAACTTTTCCGGTTTGCCCAACTTGTTCGGAATGAGGGCGCCATCCTGCATCTACTACCGCACGGGATGCACCTGCTGCCGCTCCAAGTAATTCTGCAAGTTCGTCAATAACCTTAAATTGGTCAGGACCTTTCATTCCTCTACCGCCGGAAACAATTATATTTGCTTCTGCAACATCAAGCTTTCCTTCGGATTTTTTAATTTCGGTAACCTTAACGTTCAAATTAGCAGAACCGGCTTCCACTATTGCTACTTCTGCTTTAGCATCCGTAGGAACTCCTGCATTAAAAACATTTGGCCGTAAAGCAAAAATTTTAATTGCGGATTTTATTTTTACATCAATCAATGCCTTGCCCGCATATACAGGTCTAGTCGCAATTATTTCACTTCCATCAACATTTAGCTCTAAGCAGTCAATTGCTAATCCGGCATCAAGTTTTGCAGATAATCTTGGAGCCAAATCTTTGCCCATGGAAGTTGCAGCAAAAAAGAGGGTATCAAAAGAATTATCCTTTACAAAATTAGCTGCCAGTTCTGCATATGCCGAAGATGAATAATTTTCCAAAGCAGAGTTTTTTAGATGAGTAATTTTAGTGGCGCCAAATCCGCCAACATTTTCTACTCCTTGAACTTCATTTCCAATAACTAATGCCTCAACAGTTGAGCCGGTATTTGCGGCAACATTTGAAGCAGCTTTTACAGCTTCGAACGAAGACTTTTTTATTTGCCCGTTTCTTTGTTCAATAAAAACTAAAATTTTTGTCATATTTATCCTCAAATTACTTTTGCTTCTTCTCTTAATAAACGAACTAATTCTGGAACCGCGCTAGCGTCTGTTCCAATTATTTTGCCGGCTTGTTTTGCGCCGGGGCGTTTCATTCCAACCAATTCTAAATGACTTTCGAATGCAGCTGCTTGTTTTTCAACAATCTCTTTTTTCTTTGCCGCCATAATACCTTTTAAAGAAGCATAGCGGGGCTCATTCAATCCCTTTTGAGTAGTAATTAAAGCGGGAAGAGTAGTCTCTACCACTTCTTTGCCTCCTTCAATTTCTCGCTCGCAGGTAACTTTAGTTCCATCAAGATTAAAAGCAACAACAACAGAAACAGAATTGAATCCTAAAAGTTCGCTAGTCATTTGGCCAACAACAGAATTATCAAAGTCTACAGATTGTTTTCCCATAAAAACTAATTCTGCACCCTGAGCTTTAATTTCTTCGGCCAAAGCTTTTGCTACCGATAAAGAATCTCTATAAGAATCATCTTTAAGCAAAACGGCGTTATCAATGCCCATTGCAAGAGCTTTACGAAGAGTTTCTTTATTTGAATCTCCTCCTAAACTAATTGCTACAGTTTCTCCGCCTACTTTTTCTTTTGTTTTTAATGCTTCTTCAATTGCAAATTCATCGTATGGATTAACAACATAAGTTATTCCGTTTGGGTCGATGCTTTTGCCATCGTTTCCAATGCCAATTTTGGCAGCTGTATCTGGTACGTGGCTAACGCATACAGCAATTTTCATTTATCCTCCTAACATTTTAACTGTTTTTCTTTAACTCGAATACCAAAATATAAACAAATTTATTTTTGCGAAACAATTTTATAAATTACATTTCAATAGAGAGAGATTATGGAAAAAGATAAACCAAAAGGTGTTTTTGAAGTTGAAAAGGAAGATGAAGTAAACCTTAAAGAGCCTTATAAGGTTATTCTTTTCAATGATGATTACCACTCCTTTGATGATGTAATAAATCAGCTTATCAAAGCGTTAAAATGCGGGTATGCCGAAGCGCGAGGATATGCCTTTGAGGCACATGTAAAAGGTAAGACCGTTGTTTTTACCGGCGAGCTAAGCAAATGCTTAAAAGTTAGCTCGGTACTGGAAGAAATATCTTTACACACTCAAATTGTCTCTTAAAGAAATCCTATTCCTCCTTTTGATATTCAAAAGACAATCATATTCCAAAATATTTTTACTTATATTTTGACTAGAAAATCAGATATTCTAACAAAGAGAGAAAAATGCAAATAGGTTTAGTTGGTCTACAATTTTCCGGAAAAACATCATTATTCGAAACTCTTTCGCAGGGAAGTTCTCATTCATCCAGCGGAAAAGAGGAAGCTTCGATTGAAGTTGTAAAAGTACCGGATGAGCGTCTTGATAAGTTATCCCAAATTTTTAATCCCAAAAAGCACGTTAACGCAACAATAGAAGTATTTGATATCCCGGGCTTAAAAATGTCCGATGATAATAAAGTAAAAATTACAACTGGCTTCTTAAGTGCCGTTCGCAATAACGATGCGTTATTTTATGTTGTAAGGGCATTTCAAGACGATGCTGTTATGCATCCTATGACTACAATTGATCCCTTGCGGGATATTGAATTTTTGGAAACAGAGTTCTTATTCTCGGATATAGCTTTTTTAGAGAATAGGATTGAAAAAATTAAAAAGGATGTTCTTAAATCGAAAGATGAAAAGCTTAAAAGAGAGCTTCCCGTTCTGGAAAAATGTTATGCTCATACAGAGCAGGAACTGCCGCTTCGTTCTTTGAACTTAGATGAAAATGAATTGCGCCTTCTAACCGGTTATCAATTGCTTACGTTAAAGCCATTAGCAATTGCAGTTAATTTCGACGAAAATTCTATTGGCAACGTTGAAGAACAAATTGAGGAATTAAAAAAGAAAATTGTAAAATCTAATGCGGTTATTATTCCTTTCTTTGCTAAAATAGAACTGGAACTATCTAAGATGAGCGAAGAAGATATGGCAATGTTTATGCAAGATTATGGAATTAAAGAAAGCGCATTAGCAAAAATTTTACGTACAAGCTATCAAATGCTGGGTCTTCACTCCTTTTTTACAGTTGGTGAAGATGAATGCCGTGCATGGACTATAAAGAAAAATTTTACCGCTCAGCAATCTGCCGGTGTTATTCATACAGATTTTTTTAACCGCTTTATTAGAGCAGAAGTTGTTTATTACGAGGACTTTTTAAAACATGGTTCTTTTGCAAAATGTAAAGATGCTGGAGTATGGAGATTGGAAGGAAAAGAGTACATTGTTAAGGATGGAGATATTCTTAACATTAGACATAATTAATTATTTTTGAATATTGGAGGATCAATGTCGTTATCTGTAATTGAAGGTTTAGCACCATCTTTATTGTGGAATAGGTTTTACGAAATTAGCCAGATTCCACGTGCATCCAAGAGCGAAGACCGCATTCGTTTATACTTGCGCAATTTTGCAGAGAAGAATAATCTGGAATTTAAAGAAGATAAAGTTGGCAATATTGTAATGAAAGTTGAGGCTACTCCCGGATTTGAAAATACCCCTACTGTTGTTTTGCAAGGGCATGTGGATATGGTTTGCGAAAAGAATAAAGGAACCGAACACGATTTTGCAAACGATCCTTTAAAACTTATCAACGATGGTGAGTGGATTAAAGCAGATGGTACAACTTTAGGTGCCGATAATGGAATTGGTGTTGCCGCAGCATTGGCAGTTATTAACGATAATGAATTTATACATGGTCCATTAGAACTTCTTTTTACTATTGATGAAGAGACCGGACTAACCGGCGCCAATAATCTTCAAAGAGGATTTATAAACGGAACCATTCTGCTTAATCTAGATACCGAAGAGGATGGCGCTTTTTATGTTGGATGTGCCGGAGGAGTTGATACAGCTGGAATTTTTAAAATTGAATACCAGGAAGCAAATAAAAAGCTAGCACCATATTCAATATTTATAAGCGGATTGAAAGGGGGGCATAGTGGAATAAATATATCTGAAGGAAGAGCAAACGCAATAAAATTAATTGCATTTTTATTAGCTCGTCTAAAAAATTACGATTACCAGCTGGCTTTTATTCAAGGAGGCTCTAAACGTAACGCAATTGCCCGGGAAGCCGAAGCCGTTATTCTTATAGATCCTTCTAATGAATCTTCGATGAGAGAAATTATAAATGGATTTGCTATAGAAACATCTTTGGAATTCAAAGAGGCAGATCCCGAAATTAAAGTGATTTTTGAAAAATGTGAATCTCCCGAAAAGAAATATACCAAAGCATTCGAAAATGATTTTACTGTAAAAATAATAAATACATTAATAGCTCTTCCGCATGGAGTAGGTGCAATGAGCGGTGCTATTAAAGAATTAGTTGAGACTAGTACAAATTTAGCTACCGTTACAATGGACGATAAAGAAATAATAATTGGTACCAGTCAAAGAAGTTCTATTGAGAGTGCAAAAAGAAATATTGCCCATTCTGTTAAAGCTGTTTTCGATCTTGCAAACTGTAAAGTTAAGAGCAGCGATGGTTATCCGGGATGGCAGCCAAATATGTCTTCCGAAGTTCTAAAATTATCGCGAAACGTTTATAAAAGACTTTATTCTAAAGAGCCTCTAATTAAGGCGGTTCATGCCGGTTTAGAATGCGGAATTCTGGGAGATAAATACCCTGGATTAGATATGATTTCGTTAGGACCTACAATTGATGGGGCTCATTCGCCCGATGAAAGAGTTAATATTAATGATGTGGAAAAATTTTACGACTTGCTTAAAGCTATTCTTGCTGAAATTGCTACTCAAAAATAGTTTTATGCTTTAACCACTTCAAAAAAATTATTTAATAGTGTTACTGAGCCATCCAATAGGTGGCTCGAATCTATTTTGTAATAATTATGTTGACGTGCTTGTATAAAACCTCTTTTTGTTTGATGAAAGAACATTTTTAACAAACATAGAACTATCATGAAGAAAGAACTAAAAATCTACGATGTTCCCCGCATCGATTCAGTTCAGGATTTAGTATTACAATCGGCAAAAAAGTTTGGGCCTAAAATTGCCCTTGAAGATCTAAACGAAACACCACTTTCAAAATTAACCTTCCGTGAACTCCTTGAAAATGTATTAATGTTCGGCTCGGCGCTTAAAGATTTGGGAATTAAAGAGGGTGCCCATGTTGCTTTAATTGGAGAGAATAGAGTTCAATGGTCCCTTAGCTTTTTAACGCTAATGAGTTTTAATTATGTGGTTGTTCCAATTGATAAAAATTTACCTCAAAACGAGGTGATGAATATTATTCACGAATCGGATTCTGAAGCAATTATTTTTTCGGGCAGTTTTGCCGGAATGATTGCAGGCGCTAAGAGCTCTTTGAAAAAACTGAAAAACTATATTTGTATGGATGAGACCAGAGAGGATAAAGAGTTTTTGAATATGCTTAGCTTAATAAGCAACGCAAAAATTATAGATCAAAGTAAATTGCCTTACGTTAATCCTAATAATTTAGCCGAAATTATTTTTACTTCCGGCTCTTTGGGAAGAGCAAAGGGAGTAATGCTATCGCAAAAGAACCTTGCTTCGAATTTAGTTGCAATGGTCAGCATGATTTTAATAACAGATAAGGACCGCTTTCTTTCTGTGCTTCCAATTCATCATACATACGAATGCACGTGCGGAATGCTCTGTCCTCTTTATTGCGGCGCTTCGGTTCATTATGCTCGATCTTTAAAAACAGTTGTTGACGACTTGCAAAAAGTTAGAGCTACAATTCTATTAGCTGTGCCCCTCCTCTACGACAAAATGTTCAAAAGAATTATAAAGGGAATTAAGGAGAATAAAGTTAAATCCATAATTGTACCTCCTTTGGTAAAATTTACAAATATTTTTGCGCTTGTTGGTTTTAAGGAGTTTAAAAAGAAAGTATTTCACGAACTGCACGAAAAGTTTGGGGGCTCTATTAGATTATTTATTGCCGGAGGAGCCGCTCCCGATCCAATGGTTGCAAAGGGATTACGTGAATTTGGATTTAACTTTGTGCAAGGTTATGGACTTACCGAGACTTCTCCAATCCTTACTTTAAATCGCCTTGATGCATTCAAAGATAACGCTGCAGGAATTGCATTACCGGGAATTGATATAAAAATTAATCAGCCGGATGAAAACGGAAGCGGTGAAATTTGGGTTAAAGGGCCTAGCATAATGCTTGGTTATTATAAGAACGAAAAATTAACTCAAGATGCTTTTAGTGAGGGCTGGTTCCGAACCGGAGATATTGGTTTTATTGATGAAGATGGATTCCTTCATATCAACGGTAGAAAAAAGAATGTAATTATTTCCAAAAGCGGAAAAAATGTTTTTCCGGAAGAGGTTGAAGATATTCTTGTTCGAAGCCCCTTTATTTTGGAATGCCTTGTCTTTGGAGAGGAGGATCCAAAACAAGGAGAAGTTATTTCGGCACAAATTGTTGTTGATGCCGAAGCTTTTATTGAACTTGCCGAATCCCAGAATATTCCTATAACTGAAGAGTTGATGAAAAAAACAATTGCCCACGAAATTGAAAAGACCAACAAGGAATTATCCTCATATAAGCAAATAAAGAATTTCTATTTGCGCGAAAAGGAGTTTGAAAAAACCACTACTCAAAAGATTAAACGATATCTTATAAAAAACGGAAACTAACACAACTTTATATGGCTACTAAACCTCCTTAGGGAGGTTTTGTTGCTTATATTGCTAAAGACAATAAAGTTATTGCGTCAATTTTCGATAATAGAGTGAATAAAATTTATAGTGAGCAATTTGAACGATCAAGAAAAAATACAATGGTTCGAGCGGGCGGTAAAATTTCAGCTTGACGGGCTAATATTTCTTACAATGAGAGAAAGAAAAAGCAGCGGGGGAGTTTGGGTAGTTGAAGACCTGAAAAACCATAAAATACTAAACTCCAATATGGAGTGGGAAGATGATTTGCCCAAAGATAAACGGGACGAATCTTTTATGATAAGAACCCGTTTCGATTTCGAAACAGCAATGACGATGTACGATCAATATAAAATGTTTGCTGCTTAATAAGCATTTTATATCTGGGGCAAATTAATTATTCTCTAATAGGAAACTTAAAATTTCTGTGGCCGATGTGAATCCATTGAGTCTCTTGTGGCTAAGGCTTTTTGTTTATCCAATGATCAAACAGAGCACATTGTTCACAATAAAACCAACTAAATAAATTACCGCAATATTAAAACTAGGCGATTAGGATAATTTTCTGGAATTATGCTCGTGTAATCTTTTATCTAAATTTTATGTGAAGCCGATGTATCGCTTATTGACTTTAAGGCTCTTTAGGATATAAACAGTGAACATATTTTGGTGAGATTTGTTCTTGAGGCGCTCGCCTCGAATTCCCCGGCAGAATAATAGCTGGGCCCTTAAGCCACTCTTGCCCGGCAATCAAAAACGAGTCCTCCGGTATTTGCCGGGTGCCCAGTCAAAACCGATTAATCAGGTATTTGCCGGGTGTGGTACAGCGCCATATAAAAAAATTATTTACCTATTGAATCAAGAAAGTTTCTGCCGGAATGAGTCTTGAAAAACTTTTCACGATTCATAGCATCATGTTTAGTTTCATAAACTTCGGTGTAAATAAGTTCTAAAGGTCTTCGGTTTATAAGGGATTTAGTCTTGCCGGAATTATGCTCGTGTAATCTTTTGTCTAAATTTTGTGTGAAGCCGATGTATCGCTTATTGTCTTTAAGGCTCTTTAGGATATAAACAGTGAACATATTTGGGTGAGATTTGTTCTTGAGGCGCCGGTCGGATTCGCCCGCCTTCGGCGGGTTGCAGAGCTCCCCCTTAAATTATAAAAATTATTTACCAAGAGATTTTAAAAACTCTCTGCCAATTCCGGTTTTGAATAAATGCTCTCTTTTCATCGCATCAGTTTTATTCTCAAAGGTCTCGGTGTATATTAATTCAAAAGGACGTCGGTTTTTTGTGGAAGTAACTAAACCATAATTATGTTCTTCTAACCTAAGAGTTAAATTGCTGGTGTAACCGATATAGCGTTTGTTATCTTTCAAACTTCGCAAAACATATACGGTAAACATAAATGAAAGGAAATTGTTCTTGAGGCGCCGGTCGGATTCGAACCGACGAATAAAGCTTTTGCAGAGCTTCCCCTTAAGCCACTTGGGTACAGCGCCATATAAAACAAAATTTCAAATTCGGCGCTTTGTAGAAAAGCAGAGCTTTCCATTAAGCCACTCTTGCCCGGCATTTGCCGGGTGCGGTACAGCGCCATATAAAAATGAACAAAGAAAAAAAATCCCGATGTGATCGGGATTGTAGAGCGGGAAACGGGACTCGAACCCGCGACATCAACCTTGGCAAGGTTGCGCTCTACCAACTGAGCTATTCCCGCATTACAAAAAACAATAGAACAAATTTTGCGCTTCAAATATAATACTGTTGGGCTTTCAACGCAAACCCAAGGAAAGAAAAAAATATTCTAGTTCATTTTCTGGATCAAACTCTCGATCCATGCATAAATCCCCTGTAAGGACGAGATGTTTGGACAGTAATAAATGCCCTTTTATCTATTGATTCGACAGAATTCATAAGCTGCTTTAAAAATTTTCTTTTAATAATTGCAATTATTATCGAGATCTCTCCAGTTTTTCCCTCTCCCGGTAAAATTGTTACACCAAATTTTCTCTCCCTCAAAACGTTAGAAATCTCCTCTGTTTTTTGCCGCGATACAATATTAACCTGAACATATCCAAGCCCAATTCGCTGCTCTAAAGTAATTCCTAAAATATTACCAAGTGAAAACCCGGTTGCATAGCCAATTAAATTGTAAAGATTATCCATATGCTGAACAATGTAGCGCATTGCAAAAATCCAAATCAATACTTCAAAAAATCCGGCTAGAGCCGCCTGATACTTCCTACCCTGAACTACCATTATGGTTCTAAAAGTGCCTATGGTTACATCTGTAATTCTCATTAAGGCAATTAAAACAGCTGCGCCAATTGTTTCTAACATAATATCCTCGTAAAAATTTTAAAACAATGTTTATCTTTGCACCACTAATATAAAACTAAAATAAAATGTACGAGAAAGAAAGAGAAGACTTGGTGCTTATTCTTCAGCGCCGGGGTATTGTAAATGAACGGGTGCTTAGCGCCTTTATGAAGGTTGAGCGTCATCTTTTTGTACCCGAGATTATGAAGTTTAACGCTTACAAAGATGTTGCCTTGCCAATTGGTCAGGGACAAACAATTTCGCAGCCATATACTGTTGCTTATATGACAGAAGCATTGAATCCTAAACCGGGGCACAAAGTATTGGAAATTGGAACGGGCTCGGGTTTTCAAGCGGCAATATTAAATGAGATGGGTGCCCGAGTTTTTACTATTGAGCGTCACTTCGATCTTTATAACCAAACTCTAAAACTTTTTGATAAACTAAAGCTTAAAATTGCCGCTAGATGCAGCGACGGCACAATAGGCTGGGCAGATTTTGCTCCTTACGATGGAATTATCGTCACTGCCGGCGGACCAACAATTCCCGAAAACCTTAAAAAGCAATTGGCAATAGGGGGAAGAATGGTAATTCCTGTTGGCGATAAAACTTCCCAAACAATGAAAATTATTACAAAGATTTCGGAAAATAATTTTGATATAAAAGAGACTCCATACTTTGCTTTTGTACCCTTAATTGGTAAAGAGGGATGGAAAGAAAAGTAATTATTATTGTTGGGCCTACCTGTTCCGGTAAAACAGATACAGGAATATTACTTGCCGAAAAATTAAATAGCCCAATCATTTCGGCAGATAGCCGTCAGGTATTTAAGCATCTTTCAATTGGAACTGCAAAGCCCACTCAAGATCAATTGAATAGGATAAAGCACTACTTCATAGATGAAATTGATCCAACCGAAAGTTTTAACGCAAGCAAATTCGAAATTGCCTCTTTAAAAATTATTAATGAGCTTTTTGAAAAGGGAATTATTCCAATTGTTGTTGGAGGTTCCGGATTATATATAAAGGCGCTTGTAGAAGGAATTATGAATACCGTGGATACCGATGAAAATTATAGAGAAGAGTTATACAAGAAAAGGGATTTGCTTGGAGACATTGCTCTGTATGAAGAATTAAAAAAAGTAGATCCCGAAAGTGCTTCTAAAATGATTCCTCAAAACTGGAAACGAATTGTTCGTGCGTTGGAAGTCTTTCATTTAACCGGTAAGCCAATAGGAAAATTTCAAAACGATTTTAAAAGAGAAATTAATTTTGAGTGTATTCAGTATGGCCTAAACTGGGATAGAAAAATTCTGTATGAAAATATTAACTGCCGCGTTGATAAAATGATTGAGAATGGATTAGTTGATGAAGTGAAAAATATTTTGCAAATGGGATATTCACCAAAACTGAATGCGTTAAATACAGTTGGATACAAAGAAATTATTGCATATCTAAATGGGGAATTTTCTCTTAATAGAGCAGCGGAATTGATAAAGCTTAATACCAGGCATTTTGCTAAAAAACAGTTTACATGGTTTCGCAAAGATGAAAAAGTGAAATGGATTGATATTGCCTCCATTGAAGATTTGAAGAAAGTACCCGATATTATTACAAAAGATACTCCTCTCGTTTGAACTATAGCTTCACTTTGAATATCTTGCCGGTAGTAAAGGGAAGACTAATATGAAAGAAAAAATTCGAATTGCATCCGGCCAAGGATTTTGGGGAGACTTAATTGATGCTCCATATTACCAAGTGATATCTGGACAAATAGATTATTTGGTAATGGATTATTTGGCCGAAGTAACAATGTCCATTCTGCAGAAGCAAAAAAACAAAAATCCAAAACTTGGCTACGCACGCGATATTCCAGAATTGATGAATAGAATATTGCCTGTGTGCAAAGAAAAAAATATTAAAGTAATTACAAACGGGGGAGGAGTAAATCCCGAAGCATGTGCCGAAGCAATTTTAGAAGTTGCAAAGAAACTAGGAATAACAGATCTAAAAGTTGCGGTTGTAGTTGGAGATAATATAAAAGAAAAGATTGATGAGCTGATTGCCGGCGGCAACGAGCTTAATAATATGGAAACCGGCGAGTCCATTGTGAATGTTAAGGATAAACTGCTTAGCGCGAATGTTTACTTTGGCGCGTTTCCAATTGTTGAAGCATTGCAGAAAGGTGCCGATATTGTTATTACAGGAAGAACCACAGATACCGGACTGACTTTAGCACCAATGATTTATGAATTTGGTTGGGATAGTAAAAATTATAATTTACTTTCTGCCGGAACAATTGCCGGACACATTTTAGAATGCGGTGGCCAAGCAAGCGGCGGCAATTTATTAGCAGATTGGGAATCCGTTCCCGATTTAGCCAACATAGGTTTTCCTATTGCCGAAGCATTTCCTAATGGAGAAGTATTAATTACCAAGCATGAATCGTTAGGGGGAAAAGTTAGTTTTGAAAGTGTTGCCGAACAATTGGTTTACGAAATTGGCGATCCTAAAAATTATATTACACCGGATTGCGTTGCAGATTTTACATCCATCAAGTTGGAAGAGGTTGGTTCCAATAAGGTAAAAGTATTTGGAATTACCGGAAAGGAAGATACTCCATTCTATAAAGTTTCGTGCGCTTATTCCGATGGATACAGTGCAGTTGGAAGCTTAACATACTCGTGGCCAAAAGCGTTAACTAAAGCAAAAGCAGCAGATAAAATTCTTCGCGCGAGATTAGAAAAATTAAATCTGCAGTTCGAAGAAATTAGAACAGAGTTCCTTGGATACAATGCTTGCCATGGTCCTTTATCTAAAGAGTTGGACGAAGATAACATAAATGAAATAGTAATGAGAATTGCTGTACGTGGGCAAGATCTAAACTCTATTGAAAGATTTGGAAAAGAGATTGCACCATTAATATTAACCGGTCCTCCAAGTGTTACCGGTTTTGCCGGAGGAAGACCAAAGGCAAGCGAAGTTGTTGCTTATTGGCCTGCATTAATTCCAAAAACGTTAGTAAAGCCGCAAGTAAAATTGTTTTTTTAATTTAGCACGGTTTTGCGTTTGAAGATTTTAATACAGAGTATACAAATAAGACTGATAGGAAAAGGAGATTAAAATGAAAATAAAACTATTGGATATTGCTCACGGCAGAAGCGGAGATAAAGGGGATGCCGCAAATATTGGAATTATTGCAAATGATGATAAATCCTACGAGATTATAAAAAAACATTTGACTGAAGAAAATGTAAAGAAACATTTCGAAGGAATTTGTTTGGGAAAAGTTGAACGGTTCGAAATGCCGAATATAAAAGCGCTCAACTTTTTGCTTCACAATACTTTAGGTGGCGGAGGAACCGTTTCGTTAAAGCATGACGCGCAGGGAAAAACTTTAGCTGCCGCTCTTCTAAGAATGGAATTAGAAGTGTAAATTTGTATGCCATAAAATGCATTATGGGAAATTTGATTATAAAGAAAAGGAGTTAAGATGTTCGAAGATCAATCAAAAAGATTAAATGACTTTTTAGCAAAGATTACCAATCTACGAGGTTATCTTTAAATTAGATGACAAAGAATTAGAGATAGAAAAAATACGCGCTAAAAGTGAAGCAAAGGATTTTTGGAACGATCAGCGCAACGCACAGGCGTTATTGCAAAAATCCAGATCGTTACAAATTTGGGTAGAGTCTTGGGATAAACTAAACGAGAAGTATAAAAGTCTTAAAGAGTTTGTAGAACTTGCCGAATTAGAGCATGATGAAAGCTCGAGAACCGAAATTGAAAAAGAATTTGATGAACTTGAAAAAGCCTATTCCGATTTTGAACTTAAAAGTATGCTGGCCGGAAAGGATGATGATAAGAATTGCATTCTAACAATTCATTCGGGGGCCGGCGGAACCGAAGCTCAGGATTGGGCGCAGATGCTGATGCGAATGTATTTGCGATGGGGCGAGCGCAATGGCTTCAAAATGAATGTTGTAGATTGGCTTGACGGAGACGGTGCAGGAATTAAAAGTGCTACAATAGAAGTTGAAGGGGAATTTGCATACGGATATATGAAAGCCGAAAATGGGGTTCATCGTTTAGTGCGTATTTCTCCATTCGATTCAAATAAACGAAGACATACTTCCTTTGCATCTGTTTTTGTAATTCCAGAAATAGATGATTCGATAGAGATTGATATCAATCCGGCAGATTTAAGAATTGATACTTACCGCGCCGGTGGTAAAGGAGGGCAAAATGTTAACAAGGTGGAAACAGCTGTTCGAATAACACATATTCCAACAAATACTGTTGCGGCCTGCCAGTCCGAAAGATCTCAAATTCAAAATAAAACTAATGCGTTCAAGTTGCTTAAATCCAAGCTGTATCAAATTGAATTGGAAAAACAGCGGGCCGAAGCAAAAGAAATTGAAAGCGGAAAGATGAAGATTGAGTGGGGAAGTCAAATTCGTTCTTACGTTTTTCATCCTTACAATATGGTTAAAGATCATAGAACGGATTGCGAAACTTCGGATACTCAAGGTGTTATGGATGGCGCTTTAAATAATTTTATAAAAGAATTCTTACTCAAATTTTCGAACAACTAGAGTAGTGCTATGTCGTCTATGAGAAATTTTAAATCCGGTGAAGTAATTGCAAATGAGGGGGATAAAGCAACATGCTTTTATGTTTTGATTGATGGTAAAGTTGGAGTTTATAAAGAAGAGCATAAAATAACAGAATTTTCGAAACCTGGAGAAATTATTGGTGAGATGAGCTTAATCTTAAACAAACCCCGAAGCGCTTCTCTTATTGCAACTAAAGATTCCAGCCTGCTTATGATTGAAGGTGATTTAGAGGATATAATTAAAATGTATCCCGATATCTCAAAAAAATTAATTAAAACACTTGCCGAAAGACTGGCAAAAAGTACGGATAATCATTAAGATGAAAACATGCACAGAATATTTATGGTTTAACACTTCCAAAAGAAGGGAGTACATTAATATTACAGCCGATGTGGAAAAAGTATTGCGCAAAAGTGAAATTAAAGAGGGGATGATACTTGTTAGTGCAATGCATATAACCGCCGGTGTTTATGTTAACGATGCCGAAAGCGGATTGATTCAAGATATTGATGAATGGCTTGAAAAACTTGCCCCATTTAAACAAGATTACCGTCATCACCGAACTGGTGAAGATAATGGGGATGCGCATTTAAAAAGTATGTTAGTGCATCACGAGGTTGTTATTCCCGTTACTAATGGCAAATTAGATTTTGGCCCTTGGCAGCAAGTTTACTATGCCGAGTTTGATGGAATGAGAAGAAAGCGACTAATTATTAAGGTGATGGGAGAGTAATCAACAATTCTTAGAGAAGCGTAGAATCTGTTGCTTAATCTTCAAAGAATTATAAATGGCAAAGCAAAAAGAAAAACAAGATTTTTTTGACCGGGTATATAAAGTAGTTGCTAAAATTCCAAAAGGAAAGGTTACAACGTACGGTCTTGTTGCCCAAGCATGCGGAATAAAATCTGCTGCAAGAACTGTTGGCTGGGCATTAAATGAAAGTGAAGGGCAATTACCAGCTCATAGAGTTGTAAACAGATTTGGCGCGTTAACTGGTAAAATGCATTTTGGCGATTTTGAGTTGATGGAAAATTTACTTAGAAGTGAAGGGGTAACTTTTGATAAAGAAGGATGTGTAGATTTAAAGAAGCACCTTTGGATTCCTCCAAAAGTGCTTCGCAAAAAAAATTAGTAACGCTTAATATCTAATGATGCAACCCCGCCATCAATCTTAATAAATAATTTCTTCTTTGCCTTATCAAAATTTTCTGTAACATAATATCCGTCTCCTTGCTTTGTAAAATCATCCAAATTTTTTGCAATCATTGTCATTTCACCTCTTAATTCACAACCGCTTCCTCTGGGAATTTCGATAGTTAAACTTGCAGCACCCATTTGAACATCAACATTGGTGGAATCGAATTTATCTCCAAAAATAATTGTAGTACTTGTAGCTCCAGTCTCCAAATCGAAATTGCGTACTCTAAAATTTTTCAAATCGAACTTAGATTTAGAGGCGCCAAGGTTTAAATCAAAATCCCAAACAGGGCTTTGGTTTAACGAAACATCTAATCTGTTCTTAATTCTATCTTTGAAGAAATTGAATCTTTTTTTATGAAGATTGAAGTCGATGTAAGCAACGCTGTCTTCAACTTGAGTATCAAAATCGTATTCACCAAAGAATCCTGCTGTTTTTCCTTCAACTAGTTTATCGCTGAGGTCCTTAATTGTAATGTAACTTACTCCGGAACTAATTGTTAAGTTGGCGTATTTTACTTCGGGATTGTAATCTTCAAAGTAAGATTCATTAAAATTCAGTTCCGCAGAATCGTAGTCATAATCGAAGCTCCAGAAAGTATTATAAATAAATCCATAAAAAAGTAGAGCAATAAAAACACCAAATAGTGCACTCGCAACTGGTTTGGCAGCATTTTCTTTTAGAATTACCAGGGCGCCCCAAAACACAAATATCAAAGGCCATATATCCCAAATAAAATCGAAGTTAGTATTGATAACACTATACTTATCAAATAAAAATAGAGTGCCAAGTGCTAATAGAAAAAATCCCCAGAATAATTTTCCGCTTTTCATCATAACCTCACTTTTTTAACGAACTGAAAATTAATAATCCGCCTAGAATTAAAACTACAAAGGGGACAATATCAAAAAAATCGAATGCATAAATAAAATTATCTGCAAAGAATAATAATCCAATTATAATTAGAATAGAGCCTGCAATAATTCTACCGCTACCTTTCTTTTCTGGAATAGCATTAGCATCGAACTGAAAAGTAGGATCTAAATTCTCGCTGCCTGGTTGGGCATTGTTGGCTTGAGGATTTATATTATAAGCAACCTCAAACGGCTCCTCGGGAATAACAACCCATAGAATAATATATAGCAAAAGACCAATACCGTGAAAAATTGTAAAGATTACAAATAATACTCTAACAATCACAGGGTCTATACCAAAATATTGTGCTAAGCCGCCTGCTACTCCACCTAGAACTTTTTGTCTTCTGGAACGTAATATTCTTTTGTTCATGACCAAACTCCAAACTGTTTTCATACCTTAAGACGTACCTATATAATAAAGGTTTTACTAAAACTAAATAAGTGCATTTGAAAATACTTAGCTTCTTGCTAACTTTGCCCACAAAATAAAATAGCAAATAATGAAAATTGCAGTCAGTCAGTCAAATTCAGTAATTGGCGATATATCTGGTAACTCTTTAAAAATAATTGAAGGATATAAAAGAGCAGTTTTAGAAAAAGCAGATCTTATTGTTTTTCCTGAACTCTTTCTTTGCGGATATCCTCCATTAGATCTTGTAGAAAAAAAAGAATTTCGCCAAGCAGTTCAAAACGCTACGCAAAAAATTGCAGAGCAAACTAATGATGTAGCCCTTTTATTCGGAGCTATAACCGAAGATTTTGAGGAGTCCATTGGAACGGGAGTTTACAATTCTGCCATTCTATGCTACAATGGTAAAATACAATTTGTACAACACAAAACTCTAATTCCAAACTACGATGTATTTGACGAAGTTAGATACTTCGAATCTTCCAAAGAAGTTTTTATTCATGAATTCAAAGGGGAGAAGCTGGGTATTTCCATTTGCGAGGATATTTGGAACGATGCAGATTATTGGAAACATAGACGTTATACCGTTGACCCAATTAAAAAATTATGCGATTTAAATGCATCTATACTTATTAACATTTCCGCTAGTCCTTATGCATATGGAAAAAGAAAACAGCGTGTAGAAATGTTAAGCCGCCTAACAAAGGACGATAAATTGCCTCTTGTTTACACTTGCTGCGTTGGTGCTCAAACAGATTTAGTTTTCGACGGAGCCAGCATGTGCTTTAATAAGAATGGCCAATTGGTTCTTATGGGAAAAAGTTACCAAGAAGACTTTATTGTTTTTGATACCAACAAAAATTATGAAGCGATTGAAAATATAAAAGAAGAGTTTGCCGAAGAAATTATTAATGCGCTTATACTTGGTTTAAAAGATTATGCCGCTAAAACCAAATTCAAAAAAGCATTGGTGGGTTTAAGCGGAGGAATCGATTCTGCGCTTGTAACTTACTTAGCAGTAAAAGCATTTGGTGTAAATAATGTTCATGTAGTTATGATGCCTTCAAAATTTTCGAGCGAAGGAAGCATTAAAGATTCGGAAAAGCTTATTAAGAATTTAGGAATTACAGCAAATCAAATTTCAATTCAGCCGGTAGTTGATAAAGCAATTGAAATGCTCGAAAATGCATTTAACGGTAAAGGGGAAGATTTAACCGAAGAAAATTTGCAGTCCCGCGTGCGCGGTTTGTATTTGATGGCATTATCGAATAAGCATGGATATTTACTTTGTTCTACCGGAAATAAAAGTGAAATTGCAACCGGATACGCTACTCTTTACGGAGACATGTGCGGAGCATTGGCGGTTATTGGGGATGTTTATAAAACTCAAGTGTACGATATTTGCAATTATATAAATAGGAATGAAGAAATAATTCCCAAAGAGATTATTGACAAAGCTCCCAGCGCGGAATTAAGACCTAATCAAACGGATCAAGATTCTCTTCCTCCTTATGAATTACTCGATAAAATTTTGAAACTTTATTTAGAAGATCAAAAAGAAATTGATGAAATAAGCAATCTGATTGGAAACCAAGAAGTAGTTCATAAGGTATTACGTCTTGTGGATTATAATGAATTCAAAAGAAAGCAGGCAGCTCCCATTTTAAGAGTTACAACCAAGGCATTCGGCTATGGAAGAAGATTTCCTATAGTTCAGGGATGGCGCAAATAAATTTTTTTAACGATTAACCGGAACCAAACAATGAAGAAAGTATTAGCAATATTTACCCTATTAATGTTTACAGTTTCATTTGTAAGCGCACAGCCTCAAATGGATAAGGAATTGGTATCAATAAAAGTAACCAGCGAAAAATTAAAAGTTGCACCTGGCGATGTATTTAAAGTTATTGTTAAAGCAAGCATTGAAGATACCTGGCATATAAATTCGAATAAACCTAAGGATGAGTTTTTAATTGCTTCAAAAATTATTTCGAAGCAGCCTAAATTCACAATTACTAAAATTGTTTATCCAAAAGCAAAGGATATCAATTTCGATTTTAGCGATAAGCCTGTTTCGGTATTCGAAGGAATTGTAAATTTTGAAGTGTATCTAAAAGCCGATCCATCTTTAACAGCCGGCAAATATTCAATTCCGCTTGAACTTAGTTACCAGGCTTGTAATAATCAAACTTGCATGCCTCCAACAGATGTAACTGAAACTCTTCAAATTGAAGTTGAGGCTTCGGCACTTGCTCAAGATAAAAACGAAGTTCAAGAGCAACCTCAAGCTAACTCGCAAACAACAGAATTGGAAAATATTCAAAGCGAACAATCAAGTAATGAAAATAGTAGTAACGAACCGGCTAAAGAAGAAGATTCACTAGCCTCTTCATTGGAATCGAAAGGATTGTTCCTAAGCCTTTTAATTGTATTTCTTGGCGGATTAGCATTAAATCTTACTCCTTGTGTTTATCCTTTAATTCCAATTACAATTGGATATTTTGGTGGTCAGGCCGAAGGTAGAACCAGCCGTTTATTTATGCTTGGAATTCTTTACGTATTGGGTATGTCTTTAACCTATTCTGTAATTGGAGTTGTTACATCATTAAGCGGTGCAGTTTTTGGAGCTTTGCTTCAAAATAAATTTGTAATCATTGGAATAACTCTTCTATTTATAGCTTTAGCATTAAGCCAGTTCGGAGTTTACGAATTTAAACTCCCCGACTCGTTGGTTGCAAAGGCTGGAGGAGCTAAAGGAGGAATGTTCGGTGCATTCTTTATGGGATTAACAATGGGTGTTGTTGCTGCGCCATGCATTGGTCCTTTTGTTTTAGGACTAGTAACTTATGTTGCTGCAAAGGGAGATCCTTTTTACGGATTTATAATGTTCTTTGTTTTAGCAATGGGATTAGGATTCCCTTACCTTTTATTAGCACTATTTTCGGGTAAGATTAAAAAGATGCCCCGTGCCGGAGATTGGATGGAAGGGGTTAAACATATATTTGGATTTCTGCTTTTAGGAATGGCTATTTATTTCTTAAATCCAATTCTTCCCAAAGCAGTACAAACTTATGCTCTTCCGGTTTTTGGAATTCTAAGTGCGCTAATTCTTCTCTTCTTTGATAAAAAAGCGAACAACATTAAGAATTTTAGAATATTCAAAACTGCTTTTTCCATTCTTGTAATTGCAGTTTCGGTTTGGGCTTTAATTCCAAGCGATAAAAAATCCCCCGATTGGGAAATGTTTTCGCAAGAAAAGTATAATTCAAGCCTTAATAATGGCGAAATGATGATTATAGATTTCTATGCGGATTGGTGTATTCCTTGCAAAGAATTAGATGGCATGACTTTTTCAGACCCTAGAGTTGTAGAACAAAGTAAAGAGTTCACAAATTACAAAGTTGATATGACCGAGACCTTATCTGAAACTACCGAAAAGTTAAGAAATCAGTTTAAAGTGGTGGGAGTACCAACTGTAATAATTATAAATTCAAAAGGTATTGAAGTAGGAAGAATTAACAGTTTTGTTAATGCAGACGAGTTTTTAAAACTGCTGCAAAAAGCAAGATAAAAAATAGGGTTTGGAATCTTGTTTATTACTATTTTTGAACGCACAAAAAATGTATCATAAAAGGATGATTAATTAGCTATGGCAAAATCAATTCAAGTTCTTGAAGATGTAACGGTTCGATTCGCAGGTGATTCCGGAGACGGAATGCAATTGACCGGTTCTCAATTTACCGATACTACTGCTAGTATGGGTAACGATTTAAGTACACTACCAGATTTCCCTGCCGAAATAAGAGCCCCCGCCGGTACTCTTAGCGGTGTTAGCGGTTACCAACTTCACTTTAGCAGCAGCGATATTCAAACTCCTGGCGATTCTCCCGATGTTTTAATAGCTATGAATCCGGCTGCGCTAAAAGTTAATATTAAGGATATCAAATCGAACGCTACAATTATTGTTAACTCCGATGCATTCGATTCCAAAAATCTTAAGTTGGCTAATTATCCTACTAATCCACTCGAAGATGGTTCTTTATCTCAATATAATGTTCTTGCAATTCCCTTAACTAAATTAACAATGACGGCATTGGAAGATTTAACACTTTCTTTAAAAGAAAAAGAAAAGTGTAAAAACTTTTTTGCTCTTGGAGTTATGTATTGGTTGTATAACCGTCCTGTAGAAAATACTTTGCATTGGCTTGAATCTAAATTTAAAAGCAAACCGGAAGTTCTTGAAGCAAATAAAAGAGTATTGAACGCAGGATATAACTATGGGGAAACAACCGAAATTTTTACAACCCGTTACGATGTAAAACCTGCAAAACTTCCTAAAGGTATTTACAGAAACGTAAGTGGAAACGAAGCTGTTGCTTTAGGCTTTGTTGCCGCGGCATTAAAAGCTGGTAAAAAATTATTCCTAGGTTCTTATCCTATTACTCCATCATCCGAAATTATGCAGGAGTTAACAAAGTATAAAAACTTTGGTGTTGTTACTTTCCAGGCCGAAGATGAAATAAGCGGTGTTGCCTCTGCAATTGGCGCATCATTCACCGGTTCTATTGCAGTTACAAATACATCGGGTCCCGGCCTCTCGTTAAAAACAGAAGCAATTGGTTTAGCTGTAATGACTGAATTACCATTAGTAATTGTTGATGTTCAGCGTGGCGGACCAAGCACAGGCCTTCCTACAAAGACAGAGCAAGCAGATTTATTACAAGCTTTATATGGCCGTCATGGAGAAGCTCCTTTGGTAGTTCTATCTGCAAAGAGCCCTGCAGATTGTTACTTTATGGCAATTGAAGCTATTAGACTTGCTGTTAAATTTATGACTCCGGTTATTCTTTTAACTGATGGATATCTTGCATTTGGTTCCGAGCCAATGAAAATTCCTACGTTCGATGAACTTCCAGAAATTCCTGTAAAACATAGAACTGATCCGGAAGGATTCTTCCCATATTTACGTGACGAAAATCTTGCTCGTCCATGGGCTATTCCAGGTACACCTGGTTTGGAACATAGAATAGGAGGATTGGAAAAGAAAGATGTGGTTGGAAACATTAGTTACGATCCTATCAATCATGAAACAATGATAAATATTCGCAGACAAAAAATTGAAAATGTTAAATACGATATTCCTGAATTAGTAGTAGATGGAGATCAAAAAGGTGAATTGCTTGTTCTTAGCTGGGGAAGTACCTTCGGCGCAATAAAAGAAGCAATTGTAAAAGTTGAAGCAAACGGTAAAAAAGTTTCTCATGCTCATCTTAGCCACCTTAATCCTTTCCCAAAAAATCTAGGAGATATTCTTAAGAATTTTGATAAGGTGATGGTACCTGAATTAAACCTTGGACAATTGGCTAGTGTAATCCGCAGTACTTATTTATGCGATGTTATTCAATTCAACAAAGTGCAGGGACAAACATTCAAGGTTAGCGAAATTGAGAATAAATTAATGGAAGTGTTAGGAGGCAACAATGGAAAATAATATAAATGTAGAAATTCCAAAGTATACTGCAAAAGATTTTTCTTCCGGCTTGGATGTTAAGTGGTGCCCTGGATGCGGCGACTATTCAATTCTAGCTCAAGTTCAAAAACAATCGCCAGATTTTGGTGAACTTAGAGAGAATATTGTTTGGGTTAGCGGTATTGGTTGCTCAAGCCGTTTTCCATATTACATGAATAACTATGGCTTTCACAGCATTCATGGAAGAGCTGCTGCAATTGCAACCGGAGTAAAGTTATCCAATCCAAAATTACAAGTATGGGTTGCTACAGGTGACGGCGATATGATGAGCATAGGCGGTAATCATTTTATTCATGCTTGCCGTAAAAACATCAATCTAAAAATCCTTATGTTCAACAACAGAATTTATGGATTGACAAAAGGGCAGTATTCACCAACATCCGAAAAAGGAAAGGTTACAAAATCTTCTCCATATGGCTCGGTAGATTTTCCATTCAATCCAATTAAAGTTGCTACCGGTTCGGGAGCTACATTTGTTGCACGCGCTTTGGATAGAGATACCAAGCATTTGCAGGAAATGATTTCTCGCGCTTCAAAGCATCAGGGATTGGCTTTTATCGAAATCTATCAGAACTGTCCAATATTTAACGACGGCGCTTATTTTCCTTTAACAGAAAAAGAAACTAAGGCAGATAATGTTGTTGTTATGGAGCATGGCAAACCTTTGGTATTTGGTGCTAATAAAGATAAAGGAATTAAGCTGGATGGATTAAATCCGGTTATAATAGATCTTAATGATGGCAAACATTCAATTAACGATTGTTTGGTTCACGATGAGTTTGACGATAATCCAACACGAGTTTTCTTATACGCACGTTTTACAGATATTCCAGGATTCCCAACCCCAATTGGAGTTTTCCGTCAATTCAGCAAGCCAACTTACGATGGAGATTATGTAAAACAGATTGAACAAGTTACAGCTAAAAAAGGTAAAGGAGATTACGAAAAGTTAATGTTCGGTTCCAATACCTGGGAAGTAAGCTAAACAACAATTTGTTTGCTTTACTTAAAGTTGAGGCGAAGATTATTCTTCGCCTCTTTTTTTATATCTTTGCGAACTTTGTAAGAGCAATTTAAGTTACTATTGAAAACAATACAGATAGGTTATGATAAATTTTTCCCTTTTAAAAGATGTTATAGAAAAGCATAATACATTTTTAATTACCACTCATGTCAATCCCGATGCGGATGCTTTGGGCTCGGAAATGGCAATGTATTATTTACTAAAAAAGCTTGGAAAGAGTGTTAGAATTGTTAACCACAGCGCCACACCATACAATCTAGAGTTTATGGATACGGATAATGTGATAGAGAAGTATAATGAATCCATTCACCAAACAATTTTTGCCGATGCACAAGTTTTTATAGCGTTGGATTTAAACCAAACAGGCCGTATTGTTAAGATGGAAAAAGGATTGCGCGATTTTAATGGTGCAGTTGTTTGTATGGATCATCATTTGGGCACCGAACCATTCTTTAAGAATTATTTTGGGGGAACCGAATATTGCGCTACCGGAGAAGTGATTTACGATTTTATAGATCAGACAATGATTGTTGAAATAGATTACAACATTGCTCTTCAGCTTTACGCCGCAATTATGACCGATACCGGCTCATTCCGTTTTGATAGAACAACTCCGCGAGTTCATAGAATTATTGCTTCGTTACTCGAAAAGGGGGTTGATCCTACAAGTGTTTACGATAAGATTTACGATCAGTTCAAATTTGGCCGTATCAAGTTGCTTGGAGAAGCATTTTGTACTATGCAGCTTGATGAATCCAAAAGAATTGCGCATATGATTGTTACAACAGAAATGCTAGAACGAAACAATGCAACCGAAGCAGATGTAGATGGATTTGTTAACAATTGTTTATCGGTTCAGGGAGTTCAAATTGGAATTCTTTTTTACGAATTAAAGGATGGAATAAAAATTAGTTTTCGATCGAAAGGGGATATAAAAGTAAACGAACTTGCTTATGAGTTTAAAGGCGGCGGGCATATGAATGCATCCGGGTCCCGTTTATTCGATGTTACTATTGATGATGTAAAAGATAAAGTTCTTGACTCTGCAAAAAAATATTTGAAATAGGAGAATTGCAAAATGCTTTTTAATCTTCGTATAAAATCTGCCGGCGATAAATTAAATTTTGGAAAGAGCTCTGGATTAGTTAAGTTTTTTATTGATGGTGAAAATCTGGAAAAGCTGTTTAACGACTTCTTCGAATCGTTCGGATTCAAAATAAGCTCAATTCAAAAAGAGTATTTTCTTGATAAGAAAAATGATGAATTGGTTTATCATTCCTCCCAAGATGAACCTTCGGTAATCTATCTAAAAAAGATTAAAGTGGATAAAAAATTCTCGCCCGATTTCTTTAGAAATTATTTGGCTGGTTTAATGCCTACCTTAAATTCGCAAAAGATCAATAATGTTCATGTTGTAATACCATCTTTCAGCAGTTTCCCAACTTACTTCGAAAGTGACGATTATATGATTCAATCGCTTATCGAAGGAATTCATTTAGGCAATTACTCTTTTGATATATACAAAACAGAAAAGAAGGTTGTTGCAAAACTTCAATTGATGTTGCATTACAACAGTAAGCAGTTGGTTGAAAAAGTTATAGATAAAACAGATTCAATTATGAAGTCGGTTACATTTGCCCGCGATCTTGTAAACGAACCTGCAATAACATTAACTCCTCAAGAATTTGCAAAACGAACAAAAGCAGATTTATCTAAACATGGCATCAAAGTTCAAGTAATGAATAAGAAGGAACTGCAGAAGAAAAAAATGAATGCAATTCTAGCAGTTGGCGGCGCCAGCTCTAACGAACCGCTTATGATGGTTATTAATTATAAACCTAAAAAGGTTAGTAAAAAAATTGCATTGGTAGGTAAAGGTGTTGCTTACGATGCGGGTGGATTATCTATTAAGCCAACATCCAGCATGATTGATATGAAAATTGATATGGCCGGCGGTGCTACTGTTGTTGGAATAATTAAAGCTGCGGCTATGCTTAAACTGCCGGTTGAATTAATTGGAATTGTTCCGGTTGTTGAAAATATGATTAGCGGCTCTTCGTATAAACCTGGAGATATTATCAGAGCTTACTCCGGAAAAACAATTGAGGTAAAAGATACAGATGCCGAAGGTAGAATTATTCTTGCTGATGCATTGCATTACGCTTGCAAGCAAAAGCCGGAAGAAATTATTGATTTTGCTACTTTAACAGGTGCTGTAGTAGTTGCATTAGGCGAAATAGCTGCAGGGTTATTTACACAAAACGATGCAATTGCAGAATCAATTTTTAATAGTGGATTGAAAACTCACGAACGAGTTTGGAGAATGCCATTCTGGAACGATTATAATTCTATGATTAAAAGTGATATTGCGGATGTAAGCAATTTGGGGCCAAGATGGGGCGGATCTATTACAGCCGGAAAATTTTTAGAGAATTTTATTGACGAAAAAATTCCTTGGGCTCATGTTGATATTGCCGGACCGGCTGGTAAACATGAATCTACCAACTATACTAAAAAATGGGAAACCGGTTTTGGCATTAGGTTGATGATAGACTATTTGGAGAAAATTTAAGACTTCTTTATCAGCAACGGTATTTATGCCGTTGCCTTTGTAACAAGTATTCCATCCTTCATTTCAAAAACAATTTCACCAAGTTTAATCAGTTCCGGATTATGAGTAACAATTAAAAAAGTTGTACCGAACTTTTCTTTTATATCTAATATTAATTTATGAAGTACTTCACTATTGCTGCTATCCAAGTTGCCGGTTGGTTCATCTGCAAAAATAATAGATGGATTATTTGCCAAGGCTCTTGCAACTGCAACCCTCTGAGCTTCTCCACCGCTAAGTTCACTGGGGCGGTGATTCATTCTTTCTTGCATCCCAACTAATTCCAATAATTCGGCAGCTCTCTTTTTTGCTTTATTATGAGAAGTTCCGGCAATCATTAATGGTAAAGCAACATTTTCAACAGCATCAAACTCGGGCAATAAATGATGGAACTGAAAAACAAATCCTATATGCTTATTTCTAAAGCTCGAAAGTTTTTCATCGCTTAACTTAAAAATTTCGGTTCCCGAAATTGCAACACTACCGTTATCTGGTAAATCCAATCCGCTTATAATGTGAAGCAGTGTACTTTTACCGGCACCGCTGGCTCCAACAATCATGCTTATTTTACTTTTCTCAATATCTAAAGAAACCCCTTTAACAACTTCCAAAGTTTTATTGCCGGTTTTGTTAAAGCTCTTGTGAATATCTTTTGCACTTAATATTATCTCATTCATTGTCATTCATATTTTATTGATTCTATAATTATTGTATTTGCAGCACGCTTGCTGGGAAAGTAAGCCGCCAAGAATGTAAGCATTAATGCCATTGAGCTAATTGCTATTATATCGGAAAACCTAAGTTCAATTGGCAGCGCATCAATTATATACTTTGTTGGATCGAGCGGATAAAAATTATAATTGATTTGAAGAAAACAAACCAGCAGACCTATCAGCAACCCCGAAAGAGTTCCGGCAAGACCAACAAGCATTCCGCTGGTTAAAAATATTTTTTGTATCGAGTTCTTCGAAACTCCCAGCGAACGCATTATTCCAATATCTTTCTTCTTCTCAAGTACTGTCATCAATAACGAGGCAAAGATGTTAAATGAAGCTACCGCAATAATCAAACAAAGTAATATATATGCAGCCCATCGTTCAATTAGCATTACGCTGTAAAGTTGCTTGTGTAAATCTGCCCATGTTTGAATTCTAAAATTCTTTGGAACCGAAGAGCTTATTTCCTCTTTGAATGATTCTGAATTCTTAAAATTGTTTAACCGAACTTCGTAGCCGCTAATACTTTTGCCTAATCCAAATAATTGCTGTGTGTTTTTCAAAGAGGTAATTGCATAGCCGGCATCATAATCCTTATTGTTCGATTCGAAAATGCCTGCAATTATAAATTTCTTCGATAATGGTATTCCGAATGTAGTTATAGTCTTTTCGATGTTATAAGCAGAGGTTGCAACTAAAGTATCACCAACCCTAACACTTAATTTTAATGCCAAAGATAACCCAAGCAATACTTTATTTCCCGTTAGGTCATACTTACCCGAAATTAAGTTGGAGCTTAAATCCCAGCTCTTGGAATTATTTGCTAATTCAATTCCTTTCAAATTAACAACATCGTAGGTGCGCTGATTGATGAAAAGAGTTTTGCCCTCTAAAAATGTATAGCAGCTTACAACATCTTTTCGGTTTTTTAATTCATTAAAAAATTTGGAATCTAGATTTGTCTCAGTATTATCATTAACGGTAATCTTTAGATGAGGCTCGAAGTTAACAAGAATTTTTGTTACAGTAGATCCAAATCCATTGAATACGGCAAGCACAATAACTAAAGCCGCAACGCCAATGGTTATACCCAAAGTAGAAATTAGGGAAAGTATCCTAATAAAATTTAGTTTATGCTTGGCTCTTACATATTTTTTTGCAATAAAAATTTCGAACATATCAATCAAATTTTATGGCTGTAATTGGCTTTACTTTACTAGCAATCCACGCCGGAATGAATGATGATAAAAACGCCACTATTAATGTAGCTCCATTTACAAGCAGGTAATTATTCAAATCAATAGAAATTGGAACGGCTGTTACAAAATAAACTTTGCCCGGAAGTGTTATTATGTTAAACTGTTTTTGCAGAATGCTGAATAAGAGCGCTATTGAATTGCCAATTAAAAGTCCCCAAAATATTATGTAGCCGGAACTGATAAAAAACACTTTTTGAATAGTTGCTCTATTTGTACCGAGAGATCTAAGTATTCCAATTGAATTTGTTTTATCCAATACATTCATAAGCATTGTACCTACAATATTAAACACGGCTACAATCATTATAAGTCCAAGCACAATTGGAATAGGCTTCTTCTGCAATTCTATCCATGTAAAAATATTTTGATGAATCTGAAAAATTGTTCTTACATAATAGGGGTACCCCATATATTCCTGAAGATTTTCGGATAAGCGAGCAACTCCTAATAAATTTTTTACTTTTATATTATATCCCGACACACTTTCATTTATCCCAAACATATTTTGAGCTATAGCTAAATCTATAAATGCATTGCCATCATCATATTCACTAATTCCAGTTTCAAAAATTGCGCTTACAATAAATTGCTCAATTGATGGGGGATTATCCTGAGAGGGGATTCGATTTCCGCTGAGGGAAAACAAAGTTAATTTGCTTCCAATTCCGGCGCCTAATTTTTCGGCCAGCAGTTTACCAATAATAATATTTTTTTTACCTAACTCAATTTTACCGGATTGAATAAAATTAGCAAAGGAAGTGCGGGCATAATTTTCTGTAATTCCATTTACAATTATTCCATCAACATTCTTTTTTAATTTTACAATAGAAAGCTTGGAAGCAAAGGGATCTATAGAAATAAAATGGTTACCGAATTTTTCATTTAACTTTTGCATTACAAATTGTGGTTCAGGTAGGTCACGGCTGCCAAATCCGCTAATACGAATGTGAGTATTAAAATTGGATACTTTGCTTGCAACGGTTTTTTCGAAGCCGTCCAATATTGTAAGTGCCAAAATTACTACGGCAACTCCTAAAGAGATACCTAGAATAGTAATGGCAGATACTTTTGAAACTATTTTTGATTCTTTTCGAGACTTTATAAAGTGTCTGGATAAGAAAAGGAAAAGATTCATCTATTTTGCTAATTATTTGCACTAAAAATAGATATAATAAAGTTTATGAGAAACTATTATCATTTAATTGACATTTTAGATGCAAAGATATATTTTTGAGTCCCTAATTTATGCTGTTGTTTATTTATTGCAACGGGGAGTAGCTCAGCCCGGCTAGAGCGCTTGGTTTGGGACCAAGAAGTCGCAGGTTCGAATCCTGTTTCCCCGACAAGTTCTTTTAACTTGTTGTGCCCGTTTAATAACCCGAAAGGATTAGTGTTAAAAATAGTGGCTCTATGTTCATTTGATTTTATGATTGATGTGCCCATAGCTCAATCGGATAGAGCATCAGCCTTCTAAGCTGAGGGTTAGTGGTTCGAGTCCACTTGGGCATACAAAGCATTCCAAGTTCCGGCTTTATTTAAGGGGTTTGGAATTTGTTGTTTGAGAGATTGAAATATGGTGATCATAGCTCAGTTTGGTTAGAGCATCTGGTTGTGGCCCAGAAGGTCATGGGTTCAAGTCCCATTGGTCACCCAAAAAATGATTATTGAAATAATGGCCCCATCGTCTAATGGTTAGGACACCGCCCTTTCACGGCGGTAATATGGGTTCGAATCCCGTTGGGGTCACTCTTCTTTCAATCATATCTTCTTCTTAAATTTTGGCCTTAACTGGCCCCATCGTCTAATGGTTAGGACACCGCCCTTTCACGGCGGTAATATGGGTTCGAATCCCGTTGGGGTCACACATTCCTTAGTTTTTCCCACAGAATTCATTTTTTATATTAATTATTGCTTTATAGCACCATTTTTATAAGTAAATGTATTTCATCTCTTCTTTGAAACACTTTGTATTATTATTAATTTTACAAAAAAAATTTGAGAGCAATGAATAAATATAACGAATACATCCGCTATTACTCTGAAGGTAACGAGTATAAAACCGATCCTCAAAAATTCCCCAAAAAATCCTTTGCCACATTAAGATTCTATATTGATGAATTGAGGATTGTTCTATATAGCAACAGATTTGCAAGACATGGTGAATACAACGATGTTCGTTGGTCCAATTCTTCGGTAGACATTGTACGCTGTTTGGAAAAAGTTGGTGTGCAAATGCATTTTGAGGGGATGGCAAATTTTAATAAAATTGATGGTCCGGTTATTTTTGTTGCCAATCATATGAGTACAATGGAAACAATGGCCATACCTTGTATGATTCAGCCGAATAAACCATGTTTGTATGTTATTAAACAACAGCTCGCTACTTATCCATTGTTTGGTACTCTTGCAGTTGCACGGTCTCCAATTCTTGTTGGAAGAGAAAATCCAAGGGAAGATTTAAAGATAGTAATGGAAGAGGGGGCTAAAAGAATTGCCTTAGGAAAATCTATAATTATCTTTCCTCAAAGAACTAGAGCAGATCTTTTCGATCCTTCTCTCTTTAATTCGTTGGGAGTAAAACTAGCAAAGAAAAATAATATTCCGGTGGTCCCTTTAGCTTTGCTAACAGACGCTTGGGGAAATGGCAAAATTGTTAAGGAGTTTGGTAAAATAGATAACAGTAAAAAAGTTTATTTTTCTTATGGTGAACCTATGTATATAAAGGGAAACGGAACTGAGGAACATCAGTATTGCGTGGACTTTATTAAAAACAAATTAATTAGCTGGGGCAGGGGAGATTTGATTAAGAATTCCAATAACGATTCATTAACTTAACCAACAATTTAGATGAAAATGAAAAAGAACATTATACTAGTTGCATTTATACTCTTCTCATCACAGCTACTTTTTTCTCAAGAGGCAAAAGAAAAAGTTAAGCTTAGCGGCGTTGTTTTTATGAATTACTTTTACAACCTAGACAATGTTAATGATGCGCTAAAGGATTCTAGCGGATTTGAATTTAAGAGAATATTTTTCACTTCAGATTTTATTATCTCGGAAACTTTCGATTCGCGTTTTAGAATTGAAGCAGAAAATAATAGCGGATTTAGCGGAGGTGGGAAAATTGGAATAGTAGTAAAAGATGCTTACTTGCGATGGTCAAATATTTTTAATGGTTCGGATATATATGCCGGAATTACTGCACCTCCCGGTTATAGTGTTTCGGAACCTGCATGGGGCTACCGTTCAGTTGAAAAAACAATTATGGACTTATTTGGAATTGTAGCTTCCAGAGATATGGGAGTTTTATTAAATGGAAAAATTGTAAACGACGGTTCAATAAAATACGCTGCAATGATTGGAAATAATTCCAATCTTTCTATCGAATCAGATTCTTACAGAAGATACTATGCTTTTGTTAGTTTTAAACCATTCGAAGGAGCTAATCTATCTTTATACGGAGATATGTCTTCTAAAAAAGATAAATATGATAAGACCGACTTAAAATTCAAATCGAATAACCAATTTGTTAGTTCTATATTTTTAGGATATGAAAAGAAAGAAGTTTTTGGGGTTGGAGTAGAATCATTTATAAGAATTCTTCAAAATAATTTTAATAAAACAGTAAACTCATCGTTGCAAAACCAAAACAGTTTTGGGCTATCATTATGGTCATGGGTTGTTTTTTCGGATAAGTTTAAGTGCTTTGCCAGATACGACCAATACGATCCCAATACAGATTTAGAAAAAGATGCAACAAGTTTTGCTGTATTTGGGTTGGATTATCATCCAATTAAAAATGTAAGCATTATTCCAAACATGGAGGTGTTTAACTATCAGGCTAAAACCGGCAAAGACTTAATTGCAAGAGTAACCCTCGCATATACATTCTAATATTTTGCACTTCAAATAGTCACTCTATTATTGGTAGAGTGACTATTCTATTATTTAACATTCGCCAATGAAACTAGTTTAAAATTCAATCCAAAAATGCTCGTTCCAGATATGAGTATTTGGTTAAAATGGAAATGTGCGCCCTATATCTTGTATTACTGCTTTCTCATACATCAAATATTTTTTAGGTAATACTGCAAAATGTTAAAATCCCCTTTATCCTTGTAAAAAGAGGTTAATTGTAAGATTTAAGGAATAGAACTAATATTTATTCTTAAAACTTGTAAAAAAAATAATTATCCTTTGATTTCTTTTCCCCCTTTTCTTATTTTGATACTAACAACCATATTAAGAGTTTTCAATGAAGATAATTAAACCAAAAAAATTGAGTAAAGGAGAAGTAATAGGTATAATTTCTCCGGCTTCTTCACCAGACGATTTAACCAGAATAAATAAAGGAGTTGAATACCTTGAAAAACTGGGATATAAGGTTGAGGTTGGAAAGAATGTAGGAATTAGCGATGGTTATTTAGCCGGCTCCGATAAACAAAGGGTGGACGATTTGCATTCAATGTTTGCAAATAAGAACGTAAGGGCAATTTTATCTGTAAGAGGTGGATATGGAAGCGGCAGATTATTAGATAAAATAGATTATAACTTAATAAAGAAGAATCCTAAAATTTTTGTTGGATATAGCGATATAAATGCATTACAAACAGCATTTTTTAATAAGACCGGTTTAGTAACTTTTGCAGGCCCAATGCTTGCGGTCGATTTTCATGATGAGGTTAGCCCATTTACAGAAGAGCTCTTTTGGCAGGCAATTACCTCTACTAAAAAAATTGGCAAGCTAAAAAATCCTGGGAATGAAAAATTTTACACTCTTAATAAAGGTAGGGGAGAGGGAAGGATAATTGGGGGCAACTTAAGCTTGCTTGTATCTTTAATGGGAACGGAGTATGCCCCAAAATTCAAAGACGCAATATTATTACTAGAAGATATTCACGAAGCGCCATACAGAATAGACCGGATGCTAAATCAAATTAGGCTAGCTAAGGCATTTAAGCAAATAAAAGGGGTAATATTAGGGCATTTTGTGGATTGTGTTGAACAAGATCCTTTAAAGAAGAGTCTTACTTTAAACGAAGTTATAATAGAGTATTTCCAAAAGCAGCAAAAGATTCCGGTTATCTACAATGTTAAGCATGGCCATCTTAAAGACAATATAACTGTTCCTTATGGAGTAAATTGTGTTTTAAATGCCACAAATGGTGTTATTGATATTACCGAAAGCGCGGTTATTTAATAAAACTTTTTATCGGCTTAAATTTCTTTAATTAAGAATTAGTTTCTCTTTTCATCTTTCTTTTAAGAAATAGTATTCTTTTTGCCTCATTTTTACCATTTATTCCAATCAATTACTATGGTATAGTTGTTGTTGATTACCCATATCTACCATTGTGAGAGTTGGAAAGAAATTAATATGGAATTTATTAACGAATCTGAAATCTTTTCCTTAATTGAGGATGAAAAGCTAAATAATCCTTCTCTTCAAAAAGAAATTATCCAAAAATCTAAAGAGGCAAAAGGGCTAACTTTACAAGAAAGCGCCTCTCTGTTAAATATAAAAGATCCCGAAATTCTTAATGAAATGTTTGAAACTGCCGGTGAAGTTAAAAAAACAATTTACGGCAACCGTTTGGTGCTTTTTGCCCCAATGTATTTAACAAATGTTTGCGTAAATAATTGTTTGTACTGCGCTTTTAGAAGAGACAACAAAGAATTGAAAAGAAAGACTCTTTCTTTGGATGAAATTAGAGAGGAAGCTCTATATTTGGTTGGGCAAGGGCACAAAAGAGTTTTATTAGTTTGTGGTGAGCATCCTAAAAAAGCAAGTATGGATTTTATTGGAGAAGCGGTTCAGACAGTTTATGACGTAAATATTAATGGGGCTAATATTCGCCGTATTAACATTAATACTGCTCCACTTTCCGTAGAAGATTTTAAGAGGTTAAAAAGTTTTGAAATTGGAACATATCAATGCTTCCAGGAAACATATCATTTCGATACTTATAACAATATGCATCCCGATGGACCTAAAAAAGATTATGCTTGGCGCTTATACGCTATGGATAGAGCTTTACAAGCTGGAATTGATGATGTTGGAATTGGAGCTTTGTTTGGATTAACCGACTGGAAATTTGAAGCTTTGGCGTTGCTTAGTCATGCATTTAGTTTGGATAATAGATTTGGTGTTGGACCTCATACAATATCGGTTCCACGCTTAGAGCCTGCATTCAACGCTCCTGCAGCGAATAAACCTCCTTATGCTGTTGACGATGAATCATTTAAAAAGTTGGTTGCTGTCATTCGACTTGCAGTTCCTTATACGGGAATAATCTTATCTACAAGAGAAAGAGCAGAATTAAGAAGAGAAGTTTTTAAAGTTGGAATTTCTCAGATAAGTGCCGGAAGCAGAACCTCTCCAGGTGCTTATAAAGAGTCGCAAGAATCCGTTGCCGAATACGAAATGGAACAGTTTCAGCTAGGCGATCATAGAACTTTGGATGAAGTTGTTAAAGATTGCTGCGAACTTGGTTTTATGCCCAGCTTTTGCACTGCTTGTTACCGTTCAGACAGAACCGGCGACCGTTTTATGGAATTTGCCAAGACCGGAAGCATTGGAAAAATTTGTGTGCCCAATGCACTTAGTACTTTTACAGAATACAAGAACGATTTTGCATCCGAAGAAACATTAAAAGCTGCTGATGAATTTATTAAAAAGGAAATGGAAAAGTTGGAAGGACCAACAAAAACTAAAACAGAAAAAATGATTGACCGGGTTAATAAGGGAGAAAGAGACGTCTTTTTTTAAGGTTTCTTTTTATTATCTCATATAGACATTAAAATATATCGGATTTTTTTTAGACTATGCTTACACAATTATTAAATAAAGAATCATTTACAAAAGAAGAAATTACATTCCTGCTAGCGCTAACAGATAAAAGCTCGTTAGAAGAATTATATAATAGGGCAGATGAAGTTCGAAAAGAATTTTGCGGCGACGATGTTTTGCTTCAAGGTATTATAGATATTTCTAATTATTGCGAATCGAATTGTTTTTACTGCGGATTACGAAACGAAAACGACAAAGTAAGCCGCTTTAGAATGACTCCGGAAAAAATAATTGAATCCGCCAAGATTATTTCGAACTTGGGGATGAATAATATTGTGCTTCAATCTGGTCAGGATCCAGATTTCGATTCCGATATAATTTCTTATATAATTTTTCAAATTAAGCAAAAAGCAAAAATTGATGTAACGCTGAATCTAGGTGAAAGAAGTTTTGAAGATTACAGAGCATGGCGTATTGCCGGGGCAGACAGATATTTATTAAAGCATGTTATCACTACTCCGGGACGTTTTTCGACCGCTGAAAATGAAAAAAAATCTTCTGGAGGAATTGCTCATCTAAAATTTTTGAAATCAATTGGGTTCGAAGTTGGTTCGGTTAATTTAATTGGAATTCCAAATCAATCTATTCATAATGTTGCGGATATCATCAGCTTTAATAAAGAATTGGGAATCAATTTCATAAGCTTAATTCCCTACAAAAGGCCAATAGCGGCAACAAACGGGGGAGTAAAGCCTTATAATCCAAACGATATTTTAAAAGCAATTGCAATTACCAGATTGGTATTAAAGGATATAAATATCTCTGCAACATTAACATTCGACTCGATAGATTTGCAAGTAAAAGAAAAAGGATTAACTGTTGGCGCCAATGTAGTGATGACAAATTTAACCCCCAATTCGAATTTAGAAGAAATAAGAAGTGAGGCAAAAAGTAAGGAAGAATTGGAAATTCCAATGAATAATGCTGCTATTCTTCATAACAGAATTGAAGGAATTGGGAGAAAGGTGTCCTATAAATGGAGCGATTTGCACAACTATAGTAAAAGAATTACCCTTACCACAAATAAATAAATCAATTTGGTTATTATTTCAAACCGCTTTTTTTGCTTCCCTAATAGGTTGTATATTTGCGCCATGAATTAATTAAAGGAAGTAGCATGTATAAATTGATTTCTCTATCTCTTATTTTACTCTTTATCTTTTCTGCTTGTAATTCAAATAAGGATAAAGCCCTTTACGACCAAGCCACCAAAAAAATAAATGAATCAAAATTTTCGGAAGCTGTAAAAGATTTAAATGAGTTAATAGAAGAATTTCCAAACAGCGACTTTGCAAAAGATAGTTACTTTAGTTTAGCCTCGATGTATCATATGTATCAAGTACCAAATATTGGCAAAGAGGAATCTTTAAAGAAGGCGGTAGAAAATTATACGAACCTTTATAAGAATTTTCCGGATAGCGATAAAGCTCCAAAAGCATTATTCACCGCATCCTTTATTAAAGCAAACGAACTAAATAAAATTGATGAAGCTCGGCTTTCCTACCAGGAATTCATAGATAAATTTCCCAAAGATGAACTTGCTTCACAAGCAAAGTTCGAATTGGATAATTTGGGTAAATCTCCCGAAGAAATTTTACAAAGTAATGTGGCCAAAAAATAGTGTCTGTTAACAATCAAGATTACAAAAAATTTTTAGAACCGGAAGTTATTTCTAAGTTAAAGACTCTTGAATTAAGAGCAAGAATGGTTGTTGAGGGATTCATGGTTGGATTGCACAAAAGCCCTTATCATGGCTTTAGTGTAGAATTCAGCCAGCATCGCCCATATATGCAGGGAGATTCCTTAAAAAATGTAGATTGGAAAGTATTCGGCAAAAGCGAAAAGTATTTTATAAAGCAGTTCGAAGAGGAAACAAATTTATTATGCCATCTTTTTGTTGATGTTAGCAAATCGATGGATTTTAAGTATGAAGGTAAAGTTACAAAGCTTGAATATGCGCTTAATCTTGCCGGGGCTTTGTCCTATCTTATGATTAACCAGCAGGATTCCGTTGGGCTGGCAATGTATTCCGATAAAATTCATACCTATTTGCCCCCAAAATCGAACCGGGTTTATTTAAAAAATTTACTTACAGCGCTTAGCCAAATTAAAGCTGATGGTAAAACTAGTACCGCACGATGTTTGAATGATGTTGCCGAAAAAATTAAAAAGAGAGGATTAACAATCATCATCTCGGATTTCTTTGATGATATTGAATCGGTAATTTCGGCAATAAAAAAAATACATTTTCGTAAAAATGAAATTATTGTATTTCAGATACTGGACCCAATTGAAAAGAGTTTTGGATTTGATAACGATGCTCTCTTTGTGGATTTGGAGACTAAAGAGGAGATAATTAGTCAATCGTATCAAATTAAAAAGAGTTACCAAGAGGCAATGAAAGAATATTTGAACAAAATTAAGGGAGAATGCTTAAATTTGGGCATCGAATATAACTTAATTGAAACAAACCAATCATTTGATAAAGCGCTGCTAAGTTATTTTGCCAAACGGAACAAATTGAATTAGGTAAACTTTTCCTCCTCAAATTTCGTTTTATTATTAAGAAGAATTATTAATTAGTAACATATTAGGAGTTAGTTTGAAAAAAATACGTAACATTGCCATAATTGCTCACGTTGATCATGGAAAGACAACACTTGTAGATCAGATACTTAAACAATGCCATGTTTTCCGCAAAAACCAAATTGTTCGAGATTGCTTTTTAGATTCCAACGATCTTGAAAGGGAAAGGGGAATTACAATTCTTGCAAAAAATATTTCCATTCCTTATAAGGATTATAAAATAAATGTAATAGATACTCCAGGCCATGCCGACTTTGGCGGTGAAGTTGAACGTGTTCTTAAAATGGCAGATGGTGTTCTTCTTCTTGTAGATTCTTTTGAAGGTCCTATGCCCCAAACACGCTTTGTTTTGGAAAAAGCATTGGCACTTCATCTTAAACCAATTGTTGTTATAAATAAAATTGATAGAAGCGATAACCGTCCATTAGAAGTTTTGGATGAAATATACGATCTGTTTATAGAGTTGGATGCAGATGAGAATCAGCTAGATTTTGCTTACGTGTACGCAAGTGGAAGAAACGGCTGGGCTGTTCGAAATTTAGAGGATCCTCGAGAAGGTTTAGATCCGTTACTGGATTTAATTATAGAAAAAATTCCACCTCCTCCCACAGAAGAAGGTATGATTCAAATGCAGGTTACCTCTTTGGATTATAACGATTATGTAGGAAGAATTGGAATTGGAAGAGTTTTTAGAGGTACGTTGAACAAAAAAACAAAGATGTCAATTATAAAATGCAGCGGAATTGTTCATGACGCTACAATTAAACAATTGTTTGTATTCGACGGCTTGAATAGAGTTGAAGTAGAAGAGGTAGAAGCAGGGGATATTTGCGCTATTGTTGGCGTTGAAGATATTGATATTGGAGATACAATCGCGGATTTTCTAAATCCCGAACCGCTTCCAATTATTACAATTGATGAACCTACTATTAGCATGACCTTTACTGTTAATAACTCTCCCTTTTATGGTAAAGATGGAAAGTATGTTACATCTCGCCAATTACGAGATAGGTTGTTTAAAGAATTAGAGCATAACGTAGCTTTGCGAGTTCAGGAAACAAGTTCTGCAGATTCATATAAAGTATCTGGAAGAGGAATACTTCACCTTTCAATTCTAATTGAGAATATGCGCCGCGAAGGTTATGAACTTCAGGTACGTGAACCAAAGGTTATTTACAAAGAGATAAATGGTAAAAAGGCAGAACCAATTGAAGTACTTGTAGTTGATGTTCCAACTGAGTTTGCCGGTAAAGTTATAGAAATGGTTTCTTCAAGACGCGGTGAAATGATTAAGATGGAAAATAAGGGAACCATGCAAAAGCTGGAGTTTCATATTCCGTCCCGCGGATTAATGGGATTAAGAACAAAGATGCTTACTAACACAAGCGGAGAGGGAATAATGCATCACCGCTTTTATCAGTACGAATACTTTAAAGGAGCAATTAATAAAGTTAATACCGGTGTTTTAATTTCGATGGATCAAGGACCTGCAACGGCATATGCAATAGATTCACTTCAGGATAGAGGAAAGTTCTTTATCGATCCGGGCGAAATTGTTTATAAAGGACAAATCCTTGGCGAACATACAAAGGAAATGGATATTGAAGTAAATATTCAGCGTGGTAAAAAGTTATCGAACATGCGCGCTTCAGGCAGTGATAAAGCAGTTAAAATTACTCCAGCTATTAAATTCTCTCTTGAAGAAGCCCTTGAATATATCCAGGAAGATGAAATGGTTGAAATTACTCCAAAACACATTCGATTACGAAAACTTCATTTAGACACAAACGACCGAAAAAGATATAATTTAGGAAAAATAGAAACAGAAAAATCCTAATCACTTATAAAATATAATTACTGCAAAGCCCTATAAATTTTATAGGGCTTTCTTTTTCTATTATCATCTATAGTTGTAAGTTTGCACTAAAGCATCTATTTTATAAACAATTGAATTGTTTACCCCTTATGCTATTAGGATGTTCGCTTAAAGGAAGCTTAATTTAAATTGCTAAGTAACAGAAATCAGCTCAAATTAGTTAATATTCACTCGATAATATTAATGTATAAAAGGATTCTTATATGAATTATTGTAAAGAGAGGCTAATATTATTTTTTATTGTCTTATTACTATTAGTAAATTATTCCTCGGTGTTACCTCAAAGCAAAGACACACTATCTGTAAAAATAACAGCAATTCAGGTTGGAAATAATTCTATTGATGAAGCGCAATGGAGTGATTTAAAAATTAAAGAAGGATTACCAATTTATTTCAGCTTCGAATCCTTCTATAATAAAAATACTCAGGTGCTCTACAAAATTTTTGTTGATGGTAATCTTGAAGAACCAAGTTCATTCAATAATTATTATTCAATTCAACACATGCCTGTTGGCGGACATGTTTTTAGAGTTGTTCCATTTACTGCTGCTGGAATTGAAGGAACGCCATTGGTTTTTTCTTTTAATGTAATAAGTGCCGTTGAAGAACCTGTTAAAGAATCGCAAAATTCAAATATGAATTTTCTGTCAAATCCAATTCTTATTTATGCATTAGCAGGTGTTGTGCTTATTCAGTTTGCACTATTAATTATTCTTTTTGTTAACCGAAAAAAATTACCAAAAGCTCCAAAAGAACCTAAAGCTCCTAAAGCACCCAAAGAGGATAAAAATGCTTCCATTCAGGCATACGCATTTCAAGAATTAAACGAGCTTAAGCTGAATTTTAAACGAGTTAAAGAAGAGCTTAGAGAGCAAAAGAGTGAGAATGATTATCTAAAGAAAAAGTTATCGGAACTTGAATTGAATGTAAAAGATTTGGAGAATACCAATCTTAATTTGGTTGAACAAAAAATTAAGCTAGAAGAGAGCAAGTACAAGCTTGAAGCTTTGCAAACTCAAAAAGAAGATTTATTTGCAATGGCCATTCACGATATTAAAAATCCTGCGTCTGCTATTAGAGGATATATTGAATTATTGAAGTCGTACGATTTGAATGCCACAGAGCAGCAGGAAATTATGGTCTCTTTAGTTGCCTCTTCGGAAGATATTGTTAAGCTTTCGCAAGATATGTGTACTATAATTGCAAAAGCCAAACCGGAACCTAAATTAATTTTTAGCAAGACAGCCGTAAAAAGCATTGTGGATTCTGTTTGCAATCAAAATGCATCCTATGCAAAAGCCAAAAAAGTAATACTTGTTAATAATTGTCCAACTAATCTTCCCGATATCAAAGCGGATTCAGAAAAAATTGCCGAAGCATTAGACAATTTGGTTAACAATGCAATTAAATTTGCTCCACCGGATACAAAAGTTGAAGTTATTTCTTTTTTACGGGATCTTAATAAAAAGACGGTTGTTATTGAAGTAAAAGATAATGGAGTTGGTCTTACCGAAGATGACCTGAGAAAATCATTTCAGAAAGGGGCGGTGCTTAGCGCTAAACCTACCGGATTTGAACAAAGCTCCGGTTTAGGATTATGGATTGTAAAGAAGATTATTGATGAGCACGATGGAAAAGTTTTTGTTGAAAGCAAACTTACTGTAGGCTCTACATTTGCATTCGAATTGCCACTTGCAGAATAATTTCAAAGAGGTTGTTCAGTTAGAACAACCTCTCTCTTTTTCTAATTCATTATTTCAATAACATACTTGGCCGCTAATTTCTTGGCCTCTTTTTTTGACCTAGCCTCTACAATACATCTTATAATCGGTTCGGTGTTCGACTTACGAAAATGGGCCCAGTGATCTTCAAAATCTAATCTTAATCCATCTTCCATGTTTATTCTTTCATCCTTATATTTTTCGGCAAGTCTGCTCATAACACTATCGGGATTCAGTTTACCCAATTCAATTTTCTTCTTAGTAATAAAATATTGTGGAAGCGAATCTTTCATTTGGCTAACCATGCCTTTGAATTGCACTAAATGTTGAAGCATAATTACTGTACCAACTAATGCATCTCTTCCAAAAACAACTTTTGGTAAAATTACACCGCCGCTTCCTTCACCTCCTATTACAGCTTTTACCTCCTTCATCTTTTTTACAACATTTGCTTCGCCAACCGGTGAGCGGAATACCTTGCAATTAAATGCGTTTGCCACATCATCAACAGAACGGGTTGTTGAAAGATTTACAACTACATTCCCTTTTTTATGTGATAAATAGAACATTACGGCTTGAGTAATTGTATTCTCTTCGCTGAATGGTTCCCCTTTATCTGTAATAATTACTAAACGGTCAACATCGGGATCAACAACAATTCCAATATCTGCCTTATGTTTTTTTACCGCTTTCATTGTGGCTTTCAAATTTTCCGGAATAGGCTCCGGCAGACGCGGGAATATTCCACTCTTAGAACAATTGTATTCAATAACTTGGCAGCCAAGTTTTTTTAATAACTGCGGCATCGAATAGGCACCGGCTCCATTAACGCAGTCCAACAGAACTCTAAATTTTCTTTTTCGGATTTTAGGAATATCTATGAATGGCATATTCAAAACAGTTTCTATATGATCATCTAAACCTTTTTCGTATTTGGTAAGCTTTCCTAATTTGTTCCACGAGGCGTAGGTTTTTTCAGTTTCTTCAAGAAGGGAGAGCATCTTGGCATTTTCTTCGGGACTCATAAACTCTCCCTGCTTATTAAGAAGTTTTAATGCGTTCCATTCATTGGGATTATGGCTGGCTGAAATTTGAATGCCGCCTACGGCCTTTAAATTCTTTACATTGAATAAAACTGTTGGTGTAGGGCAAATTCCAATATCAATTACATCGTTTCCTTTTGCTAACAAAGTTCCAATTACAATGCTCTTTACCATTTCTCCGGTAATGCGCCCATCGCTTCCAATAATAATTTTTCCCTTGCCGCAAAAATCTGCATAAGCCGATGAATATTTTACTAAAACATTTGGCTCCAGTCCGCTTCCAATTATTCCTCTAATGCCGCTTATGCTAACCATTAATGTGCCCACACTTCCTCCGTAAATAAAAAATTTGATGGGGCAAATTTACGCTAAAAAAAACAATTTGAAATATTTTGCAGCAGAGAGGGAATAAATGCCTCTTCTGCTGCGGATGGAATGAAATTAATTTTTTGCTGATTTGTAAAAATCATTCACAAATGTATCGTGAATTGCATTTACAACTTCTTGCGGTTTGCTTTCGGCAAAAAGAAAAGAATGGTTCTTACCTTCGGAACAGCTGAAGAATAAAATATTCTTAAAACGGTTCTTTTCAATTGTCCCATAAATTCTGTTCATTGTTTCAGTCTGATGCTCGTTGCTGTTTCCAATTACAGAAACAAGACAAAGATTTTCGGAAATAGAAATTTTGCCGATGTATTCTTTTTCAATTTCCTTTTTGAAGCTTCTCTTAATTTCGTTAAGTAATGCTAAAGCTTTTTTACCCTGAGTTAAAATTGAAATACTCCGCTGCGAAATTGAATAGTTAAAAGAAATTGAGGGCCAGTTTTGCTCTTTTAATACTGTTACAATCTTTTGCAAAAGGTGCACATCGGAATCTATTGCAATGCCGCTTAAAGTAATAAGCGAAAGATTTTCGAGATGTGTAACCGCTTTAATTGTCTTTGAATACTCGGCAGATTCGGTTGTTATTATTGTGCCCTTAAACTCCGGTTGAAAAGTGTTTAAGATAAGTACCGGAATTTTTTTTTCCTTAGCCGGTTCCATTGCTTTAGGAAAAATTACTTTTGCCCCTAGAAAAGCAAGTTCGGCGGCATCATCGTAGCTAAGTGTGTTTAACGAAATTGCCTGCTCAACAATTCTTGGATCTGCAGTTAGAATGCCATCAACATCGGTCCAAATTTCAACTGTATCTGCATTAATTGCGTTGCCAATTATTGTTGCGGTATAATCCGAGCCGCTTCTTCCAAGAGTAGTAATATTTCCTTCTTCGGTTGTACCAATAAATCCGTTAACTATAGGGATTGTATCTCTATCGTATTTATTGAATGCGGCAGCAATTAACTTATAACTCATTGGATAGTTAACTTCGGCCTGCCCGTAATTGGAGTTTGTCTTAATTAATCTGGAAGAGTCAACGCTAATGGCTTTAACCCCTTTGGATTTAAGCGCGGCCGTAAGTAATAATTGGGATAAATATTCACCGTTTACCACAAGTGAATCGCTAATTCTATCCGAGTATTCCTGAAGATGATAAATGCTGTTAAGCTTAAGAAGAATATTTGAAAGAATTTCTTCTATTGCCTTTGTTGTCTCTTCCTGAAATTCTTTAGCAACTACCTTTTCAAGATATTCATAATGAACGGATTCAATCTCTTCGAATAACTTACGGTACTTAGTGTTCTTGTTGGCAGCCAATTCTGTCGCGGCTAAAAGTTTATCTGTAATTTTAGTTATTGCCGAAATTACTACCACAGTTTTGCTATGCTTAAATCTGTCTAAAATAATTTTTAGTACATCATTAAAATTCTCAACTGTGCCTATTGATGTTCCGCCGAACTTAATTACTTTCATATACTCCTCTTGGTGTTAATTATATTTTTGATAATGCCTGTTCAAAATCTTCAATTATGTCATCTATATGTTCAAGCCCCGGCGATACTCTTATCATTCCTGCAGATACGCCGGATTTAGTCTGCTCATCATCGGAGAGCTGGCTGTGGGTTGTTGAAGCCGGATGAATTACCAATGTTTTAGCGTCTCCTACATTTGCAAGAAGACTTGCAAGCTGAACATTATTTATAAATGTTTTACCTGCTAAAAATCCTCCTTTAATTACAAATGTAAGAATTCCTCCAAAGAGATCTTTCCTAAAATATTTTTTTGCGGTTTCATAATCGGGATGCTCTTCAAGTCCGGGATAATTAACCGACTCTACTTTAGGATGATTTTTTAACCAGCGGGCTAATGCAAGCGTATTCTGGCAATGCCTTTCTACTCTAAGTGAAAGAGTTTCTAATCCTTGAATAAATAGGAAGGAATTGAAAGGACTGATAGCCGGGCCAATATCTCGCAGCTGTTCAACTCGTGCGCGAATAATAAATGCAATGTTTCCGAATGGTCCTTTGTCTCCAAACACTTCCCAAAAATTAAAATTATGATAAGCCGGACTGGGATTTGACATTAGAGGAAATTTGCCGTTGCCCCAATTAAATTTACCCGAGTCGATTATTACTCCACCAATTGATGTTCCATGCCCGCCAATCCATTTGGTTGCACTGCTCACAACAATATCTGCTCCATGATCTATTGGTCTAACTAAGTAGCCCCCTGCGCCGAATGTATTATCAACAATTAATGGAATGTTATATTTATTAGCTAAGACGGCAAATGATTCAATGTCTGCAATGTTCAATCCGGGATTGCCAATAGTCTCTATGTAAAGAGCTTTTGTATTTTCATCAATTGAAGATTCGTAATCTTTGGGGTTATTGCTTGTAACAAATTTAACATTAATTCCTAAGCGGGGGAATGTAACTTTGAACTGATTATAAGTGCCGCCGTAAAGAAAGCTTGTAGAAACAATATTATCTCCTGCTTGGGCAATTGTACTTATGGTAATAAACTGAGCCGCGTGACCGCTTGCAACAGCTAGAGCTGCAACGCCCCCTTCTAATGCGGCTATTCTTTCTTCGAACACAGCGGTTGTAGGATTCATAATTCTTGTGTAGATATTCCCGAATTCTTTAAGGGCAAAAAGATTTGCAGCGTGATCTGCATTATCGAAAGTGTAGGAGCTGGTTTGATAAATAGGTACTGCACGAGATTTTGTAACTGCATCGGGCTCGTGCCCGGCATGTAATTGTAAAGTTTCAAATCTGTAACTCTTTTTGCTGCTCATATTGTTCTCCTATCTTTTAGAAAATAAAAAAGCCCTTCCGGAATTTCCGTGAAGGGCTTTGAATAATTGGTAATTTAATTAAATATTATCTGTGCCCGTCACGTTTTAAGCGTAACATATCCATAATACACATAGTGCATAAAGAATTATTATTGATATGTTTGCTTAAATTCATTATTTGCTCTTTTATCCAAAAAAAAACCCTTCAAGCTGTTTGAAGGGTTTTGAGTTTTAATCTTTGTAAAGTGATTATATATCTTTGCCCTTCGCATTAAATGGAATACACATCCACATAGCCATAAAAATTGCCTTGCGGGAGAATGATGTATTTAATACGAAGTTTGTCATTGTGTTCATTTTTAATTGATGCGAATATAAAGTCAAAAGGTTCACTTGTCAAATAATAACAAAATTTTCTTTTGAATGAATGCAGCAGTCTCGTTTCTTTATCGCTGGTAAAAATCACAGATAGGTCGAATGTTTAGTTGCCGTTTTTGGTAGTGGTGAGGTCTCTCTATTTGTTTCTGATGATTAATTGAAGAAATTTGCCATGCAAATAAAAAATAATATGGTTTGATGAAAAGTTCATTAATTACAAAAGTAGATTTATTGTTGAAGAAGAAATATGGAATTCCCAATAGAGAAACTCCGCTTCCCGACGCGTTGAATACACTGATAGCCACAATACTTTCACAGAATACAAATGATAATAATTCGTACCTAGCATTTGTTAACCTAAAAAAAGCATTCCCGAACTGGTCTATTGCAGCCGATGCACCCAAAAGTAAAATAGCTTTGTTAATTAGGAGTGCCGGATTAACCAATCAGAAAGCAGATGCAATAAAAACATTGCTGGCTAATTTAAAAAAGAGAGGGGCGTTTAATCTTGATTACTTGCTGGAATTTAACAATAATGAAATAATAGCTGAATTGACAAAGCAAAAGGGAATTGGAGTTAAGACGGCAAGCTGTGTGTTGCTTTTTTCGATGGATAGGAATGTTTGTCCCGTAGATACTCATGTTAACAGAACAGTAAATAGAATTGGAATTGTAAATGAGAAGATCCCGGATAAAACTTTTTTTGCACTTAATAAGAACTTTCCGGAGAAGATTGCGCATTCATTTCATACAAATCTTATTAAGTTAGGAAGGGAAATTTGCGTTCCTACAAATCCAAAGTGTGGAAGCTGCCCGTTGAAGCAGATATGTAAATATGAGATGAAGAATTTGGAAAGTAGGAATACCAAAGTGAGAAAGCAGTTTTTACTATTAGATAATATAAATGTAGGAAAGTAATTTGGTAGATATTCAATTGCCATTCATAGCCATTCAATTGCAAATAAATACAATTGAATTGCAACCGAATGTCAGCAAAGCGAATGGCTATTGAATTACAAAAATAATTCCCAATAATTGTGAGTTAAAATGATTTGGCTAATTCCGGCATTATTAAATCCGGTATCGGAAAGTTTTAGAAGTTTGTTTATCAAAAAAGCATCTAAAGATGTCGACCCCATAATAATTTCCTGGGCAAATAATCTTTTGCCGGTTATTATTTTCCCAATTGCATTGATAATTGCAATTAACTATTTCAATGTAGAGCTTCAATTTAATTCCAAATTTCTACTTGGTTTTTGTGGTTCGGTTACCATCCAAATTATAAATTCCGTTTTATATATGAGGGCTATAGCAAAAGGGGATATATCCACAGTAATGCCAATGCTTAGTTTTACTCCATTATTCCTTTTAATTGCATCCCCAATCCTAATTGGCGAATTTCCAAATGCTATGGGATTAGCCGGAATATTTTTAGTAGTGTTCGGTTCCTACATCTTGAATTTGGATTACAAGAAGATGAGTTTGCTAGCCCCAATAAAAGCAATCTTTAAGAATGAGGGAACAAGATTAATGTTTTTTGTCTCTTTCTTCTGGGGAATTTCGGGCGCGTTCGACAAGCTTGCAGTAAGCAACGCGTCAGTAATACAATATATAACGTTTTTAAATGTCACCATATTTATTGCTATTACAAGCATAGCTATATATCAAAAGAAGTTTGATAAAGAAAAAATTAAAGCCGCAAGAAAGAATTTATTCCTTGTAAGCGCTTTTACAACCGGATCGTTTTTATTTCATTATGGCGCTATGGCATTAACTTTAGCTGCTTATGTTGTATCCGTAAAAAGATTAACTGGAATATTTAGTGTATTGATTGGATTTTATTTTCTAAAGGAAACAAACATTCGACAAAGGTTACTAGGCTCTACAATTATGTTTGCGGGAGTACTTCTAATTATTTTTGCTTGATTGTTAATTCTGAATCCCAAATTGTGGGATGAAGAATCTCTTAACGATAAAAATTATTAAAACTATCTAGCCATTCATCAGCAATTAGAATCATAAAAAAATCTCCCACTCAAGATTGAGTAGGAGATTCTTCGTCACTTCGTTCCTCAGAATTTATTTCACTTTTACAGGATATGCGGGAACTGTAGGGAATGTAAAAGGATTCTTTTTAATCTTCTCTTTAATTACTTCAATAGCTTTATCTAACTGAACATCTTTACCAGCCATTACACTGGCAGGGTCGTTATCAACTAATACATCTGGATCTGCGCCATGATTTTCTACTAACCATTTGCCATCCTTATTGTAAAATGCATTGTTGCTTTGGTTAACGCTGCCGTTATCAATTGTTGTTTGAGCGTTAATAATTCCAACTAATCCCCCCCATGTTGGAACGCCAACAACGGTACCTAATTTTCTCTCTTTGAAATGTTCGATGAAAGCTTCGCCGTCACTTCCAGTATCTTCATTAGCAACCAATACAAATTGTCCTGCGCTAATTGGTCCCGGGTAACGCATCGGTTCCATTCCGGTAAGAACATTGTATGCAACAACTTTTCTTTCAAGCTTATCAATCATAAAATATTCCGTCCATCCTCCGCCGTTTCTTCTATCGTCAACAATAATTCCATCTTTAAAACGGAAGGCGCGGAAGAATTTGTCGAATTCCCCAATTCCGCCGGAACCCATTGCATTAATATGCATGTATCCAACTTTGCCGTCTGTTTCTTTTAATACTTTATCTATGTTATCTGTCAACCATCTAAAGTAGCGTAAACGTCCCGCACTTCTTAGCGGTTGAATAGAATATGTTTTAGCTCCTTCTTTAGTTGGCTTGCTGTTTACAGTTACAGTAACTTTTTGATTAGGAGTAACCTGAAGCATTTCAAAATAATCTTGTGGAGCTTTTAAATCGTTGCCGTTTATTGCCAGTAAATAGTCTCCTTCTTTAACTTCAATATCGGGACGCGCAAGCGGCGCTGTTAAATCTAAATTATATTCCGATGGTCCATAAATTTTATTTAGCTTGTAAAGTCCGGTGGATTTATCAACTGCTAAATCTGCGCCTATCCAGCCGGTAAAAATATTATTTTGAGGAACTGTTGGTTCCACACCAAAATCTCCACCGCCAACATAAGTATGGCTAACACACAAATAACCAACTAATTGAGAAAGCACCCAGTTCAATTCTGCACGTGAACTTAATTGAGGGATATATGAACGGTATTTATCTCCAATTGCTTTCCAATCTACACCATGCATATTCTTATCGTAAAAGAAATCTCTGTACCAGCGCCATGTGTCGCTAAAAATCTGATTCCACTCGTTTACCGGAATTACTGTGTACGACATGTTGTTGAGATTAACTTTTTTGCCAAGCTTTTTAGAATTGAATGCGCCGTCAAGACTTGTAGTAAAGTAATCTTTTTCTTTTTGACTAATTAACTGTTCTCCGTTTATGGAAATTTTGTAATTGGCAATTTTATCATCAATAACGGTTTCCGATTTGCTAGCCATATCGTAAATATGGAGAGTCCATTTAGTTACGCCGCTAGGTTTAAAAATGTTTTCATATTCATCTTCGGTAAATTTATCTGTAGCGCACCAAGCAACTTTACCCTTACCTGCTTTTAAGAAGAAGTAATTGCCTGCATCAACCGGAAGGGGATAGGTTCTATCTTTTAATCCATCTACATCAATTCTAAATTTTGCTTTCTCTTTTTTATCTGCATTCAAAGCTTCTGCAAAAGGAGGAGTTTCTCCTTTGCGCAATTGAACAGCCATTACCTGATATGGAGTTGTTACAACATGATTATCCTCGTAAAAATCCATTTGAATATCGAAGTTGCGGCTGGAAAGATAAAAGAGATAATCTCCATTAGCGTCGAACGAAGGATTCAGGTTATCGTAGAAGTCGCTTGTTACTTCATACTTTTTATTTTGCTCTAAGCTGTAAACAAAAATTTGGTTGTTGCGGTTTAAGCGAGCAAAACTGTAGGTAATCCATTTGCTGTCGGGACTCCAATTATAATCGCTCATCTCCCAATAGAATTCATCATTCTTCAAGAAATTGGATTCGTCCACCTTAACTAGTTTTTTAGTCTTAACATCAACATAAAAAATTGAGAATTCCTTATTGCCGAATAAAATCTTCTCTCCATCTGGAGACCACATTAAATGATAAACTAAAGTATTTAATTTTTCGGTTAACTGGGTCCATTCTCCGCCTTCGGCTTTTTGAATATATAATTGGTACTCGCCTGTTTTATCCGAAAAGAATGCTAACCATTTACCATCCGGTGAAAGCTGAGGATACATTTCTCTTGTTGCGCTTGTGTTGCTAAGATTAGTTGTTCTACCATCACCATTCGGAACCGTAAACACATCTCCACGGGCTTCAAAAACGCTGGTCTTGCCATCATCCGAAACTGCAAAGTGATGTACAAAATTATTTGGATTAATTGTTCTGGTGCGCAAGCGCCATCTGTCGGAATTTACTTCCACTGTAATTTTTTTTGTCTTTGCAGATGCTGCATCCATTACATTAACGTAGCCGTCTTGAATGTAAACAATTTGCGAGCCGTCTGTTTCGGGCCACATTACATCAATTACTTCATACTTAGTAAGCTGATCTATTTTTTTTGTACCAATTTCCTGAACATAAATATTAGATGTTCCGTTTGTTTTATCGCTAACAAAATACATTTTATTACCAATCCACATAGGGTAAGCGTTCTTTCCAACGTAATCGCTTATGGGAGTGAATTCATTTTTTGTGAAGTCGTACATCCATATATCGCAATACTGGCCTCCTTTGTATCGCTTCCAGTAATACTCTTCGGAACCTCGGCGATTGTAAAGCATTTTAGTGCCGTCGTTATTAAATGAACAAAGAATTCCTCTGTCTAAAGGAAGTCTTTCAGGCGCCGATCCATTCTTATGAACGAAATAAAGTTTTGGGTCTCTTCCTAACGAGTTTTCAAATCCGGAACGGAAAACAATTTTTTCTCCGTCGGGTGTCCATGCAACTGTTTGAACTCCGCCCGGATTGTAGGTTAATCTTTTGGGCTCGCCGCCGGTTGATGGAATTAAATAAACATTTGAAGAGCCGTCGTACGATGCTGTAAAAGCAATCCATTTACCATCAGGACTAAACTTGGCAGCATATTCAACTCCGGCAGATGTTGTTAGTCTTGTAGCTAGTCCTCCGCTTGAACTAACAATCCATAAATCGTCTTCGTAGGTAAATACTATTTTGTCTTTATGAATATCTGGAAAACGCATAAATCTTCCTTCGTACGAAGCAAAGGCTAATGTGCTTACAAATAAAGTAATACAAAAAATGGTGAGTAGTTTCTTCATTACTTCCTCTAATATTTTTTTAGGATAGGTTAAATTAAGCAAAATGTAATTTTGAAAAAGAAGTTTGTTTGTGTAAATATAAATGCATTTTGTAAAAGGGAAATGTTTTTAGATTGTTACTTAATACAATTCTTTTATATTGTCGTTAGTAAAAATTACGAGAATATGAACAAATTAATTAATCTTGCCTCGCTTTTGGTTATTCCCCTTATTACAATTCTATTATTCGCTTACTCATTAAAAATTAATGAAGAAAAAAATGAGAAGCACAGATCTGATGCGTTAAATGCATTGCAATTCCTTACAGAATTAAGAGCATATCCAAATAACGATATTCTTCCCGAAAAGTATTACAATGCTTTTATAGAATATGACTCCAGATTGTATAAGAAGAGTAATCTAAGTCTTCCGGTTTGGACTTCGATGGGACCTACCAATGTTCCGGGAAGAATGATTTCGCTGGCAGTCAATCCAAAAAATTCAAAAACTCTTTATGCTGGATCTGCAACCGGAGGATTATGGAGAACATTTAATTCAACAACCGGATCTAATTGGCATCGAATTCAGACCGGATTTCCGGTGCTGGGTGTTATGGCTATTGCTATCGATCCTATAGATACCAATGTAATTTACATTGGCACTGGCGAAGTGTATGGATATAAAACATCTGTTGGCGGATATGTTATTAGAACTACACGTGGTAGCTATGGCATTGGAATTTTGAAGACTACTGATGCCGGTATGACTTGGAATAAAAGTTTGGATTGGTCAGCAAAAGAGCAAAGAGGAATTCAAAAATTAGCACTAAATCCTAAGGACAATAGAGTGTTGTATGCAGGTACAACTGAAGGCACTTACAAATCTACTAACAAAGGTTTAACCTGGAATAGAATTCATTCATCACCAATGGTTGAAGATATAATTGTAAATCCTTCCGATACAAATATGGTTTTAATTTCGTGCGGTAATTTATTCAGCATTAATTCCGGTATCTATTATTCGTTAGATGCAGGAAAGAATTGGACTAAATCGGATTTCCCAATATTCACAGGCAAAACTTTGCTCGATTATTATGAGGCAAATCCTAATTATATATTTGCAAGCGTAGGCGATTCCGAAAAAGGAAAAGGGCTTTACCGATCAAACGATTTTGGAAAGACCTGGAATATGGCTCACAATCAAAATGTGCAAGACTATCAGGGTTTTTTTTCTCATTGGGTGGCAGTTCATCCTAAAGATATAAACAAGGTAATTCATGCCGGTGTTAATATGTACAAATCTCAGGATGGGGGTGTAAATTTAAAAACAATTTCGGGTCTTCATGTAGATCATCATAATTTTGCGCACGATCCAAACGATCCAAATGTTATTTATGTTGCAAATGATGGAGGTGTTTATCGTTCCGCAGATTTTGGTGAGACATATAAAAATATTGGCACCGGATTAATCACCTCTCAGTTTTATAATGGCTTTTCATCTTCGGAACAGGATTCAAGCTTTGCAATTGGCGGATTGCAGGATAATAACAGCGTAATTTTTAGCGGCTCTAAAAGTTGGAGAACTGTAATTGGTGGAGATGGATGCTGGGCATTGGTTAATCCTCAAAACGATCAAAATGTTTTTGGCTCATCTCAGTACAATAGAATTAATAGATCGACAAATAGAGGACAAACATTTGTAGCCTCCACAAGTGGAATGACAGCAGACGCAGCGTTTGCCTCTCCATATTGCATCTCTTTTACAAATTCTAATATTATGTACTCGGGAAGAAAAATTGTTTATAGAAGTATCGACAATGGATTAACTTGGAAAGGTACCAATGGAAATAGTATGATAGATGGAAACTTTGTATTGGCAATGGACATTGCACGAAATGATGAGAATTATGTTTTTATTACAACAGCACCCACTAATAGAAGGGCTGGTGTATTTGTTACTACCGATGCTGGTAATAATTGGTCCAATGTAACCGGTACTTTACCAGATAGATATCCTATGGATATTGCTATTGATCCTATAGATAAATACAAAGCTTATGTTGTGTTTGGAGGATACGATTCTCCACATGTTTACAAAACTTTAGATGGAGGAATTAATTGGATTAATATAACCGGCAATTTACCAGACGTACCAACTCTTGCAATTGTAGTAGACCCTTTTGATACCAGCAATATTTATGTAGGCAACGATTTGGGAGTTTATTTTTCTATTAATGGAGGAAATTCGTGGGAGCCATTAAACCAAGGTTTACCAGAAGCTGTAATGGCTATGGACCTTTCAATTTCTAAAAAGAATAGAAAGCTAAGGTTAGCAACACACGGTAATGGTGTTTATCAAATTCCTCTTATCTCGAACAAAAAGGGATATATTGATTTAATTCCTATAAATTTTCCAAGTCAAGTTCTTGTTGGAAATAAAAACGATTTTAGCGTAGAAATAGAAAATAAGGGAATAGCCGAGTACAAAGATTCTGTGTTGATCACATTCCAAATTCAAAACGCAAATAAAGAACAAGTTTTTTCCGAAAGCAAAGCAGTATCCTTAATTAAGCCTAATTCAAAATTAAAAGTGGAGCTGGGAAAAAATTATACATTTACCAATGCCGGAGATTATAGAATTAATTACATAAAAACTTTTGTTAACAAACTTCAAAATCCCGAATTTATTTCCTTTTCGGTAACTGTAAAATTGGTTCCTAAATTCGATATGTTGGTTAATAATTATCCTAATCCATTTAACTCGCAAACTTGGATTGAATATAATTTAGCAAACGATTCCCAGGTGAACTTAAGGCTATTCGATATTAGCGGAAGCCAGGCTGCAGATTTGGTAAATAGTAAACAGACTACTGGCTACTACAAAGTTAAGCTCGATGCAGCGGCACTGCGCCTATCCAGCGGCGTATATATTCTTAATTTAAGAACCTCTAGCTCCAGCAGGTCTATTAAAGTAGTTTATCTTAAATAACAAAATATTTTTTAGATAAATGAACATTAATAACAATATTAGTGTTTGGTATTAAGACCTTACGTTTGTTTTAAGTAAGGCTATTAATATATTTGCGCAAAGTAAACCATTCAATAAGGCAAAACAGATGAGTAAATCCTATGATATTGCGGTTCTAGGCGGAGGACCGGGAGGTTATGTTGCGGCTATTCGTGCCGGGCAGCTAGGCTTAAAAACAGTAGTTATTGATAAAGATAATCTTGGAGGCATTTGCCTTAATTGGGGTTGTATTCCTACCAAAGCTTTACTAAAGAGTGCCGAAATTTACGATACAATGAAAAACCACTCTGCAGATTATGGAATTAAAGTGGAAGGATTGAGCTTTGATTTTAACAAAATAATTGCACGCAGCCGCGATATTAGCGGTAAGATTACCAAGAATGTTGAAATGTTAATTAAGAAAAATAAGATTGACCGCATTCGCGGATTTGGAAAACTGGTATCGAAAAATGAAATTAAGATTTATGATAATGATGGTAAAGAAATAGATTCTGTTAGTGCGGATAAAATAATTATTGCCACAGGAGCCCGCCCAAGAATATTCCCAACAATCCCGGTTGATAGAAAAAGTATAATTACATCTTCCGAAGCAATGAGTTTGGATAAGCAGCCAAAAGATTTAATTGTAATTGGCGCAGGTGCAATTGGTGTTGAGTTTGCATATTTCTATTCTGTGCTTGGTACAAAAGTTACAATAGTTGAAATGCTGGATAACATTTTGCCTGTCGAAGATAAGGAAGTAAGCGAATCTCTGGAAAAGATTTTTAAGAAGAAGGGAATTGATATTTATACAAAGACCAAAGTTGAAAAGGCCGAAGTAGTTGGCAATTCAGTTGTTGTTCATGTTGAAAAAGATGGAAAGAAAATTGAATTGAAAGCCGAAAAGGTTTTAAGCGCTGTTGGCGTTACCGGAAATGTTGAAGGGTTTGGTTTAGAAGAATTAAAAGTTGAATTGGAGAAGAATCATATTAAAGTTGATAAGAGTACTTATCAAACAAACATTCCAAATATTTTTGCAATAGGAGATGTAATTGGCGCCCCATGGTTAGCGCACGTTGCTTCTGCCGAAGGAATTCATTGCGTTGAAACAATTAAAGGATTGCATCCTCATCTGGTGGATTACGATACAATTCCAGGATGTACATATTGTCATCCTCAGGTTGCAAGTGTTGGAATGACCGAAAAGAAAGCACGCGAAGCCGGCTACGAAATTAAAATTGGAAAATTTCCATTTATGGCAAGCGGAAAAGCCTTTGCCGCCGGTGATAGAGATGGATTTGTAAAACTAATATTCGATGCAAAATATGGTGAACTGTTGGGCGCCCATATTATTGGACCCGAAGCAACAGAATTAATTTCGGAGCTTACATTGGCAAAATCTATGGAAGCTACTTACGAAACAATTATTAAAACAGTTCACGCGCATCCAACATTGGCGGAATCTGTAATGGAAGCGGCGGCTAACGCATATGGCGAATCTATACACATATAGAAAACTGGATTACTGCGACCTTGGCTTTATAGATTATAAACAAGCCTGGGATTTGCAAAAGGAAATTTTTAGCAAGCGTGTTAAGGATGAAGTTGAGGATACTTTTTTTCTTCTTGAGCATCCCCATACTTATACTCTTGGTAAAGTTGCCGAAAAAGAAAATCTTATTAGCAACGATGAACAGCTTAAAGAGCTTGGTGTTTCGGTATACGAAATTGACCGTGGCGGAGATATTACATATCATGGACCGGGACAAATTGTTGGATACCCAATTATTAAACTAAGCAACTGGAAAGAAGATACTCACGAATACCTTAGAGCTCTTGAACAAATAATTATGAATGTATGTGCAGACTATGGATTAAAAACAGAGCGTAACAGCAAATACACTGGAGTTTGGATTGGTAATAGAAAAATTGCGGCTATTGGAATAAAGATTAGCCGTTGGACAACAATGCATGGCTTTGCTTTTAATGTGAATACAGATTTAGCATACTTTGGCGGAATTATTCCATGCGGAATAAAGGATAAAGAAGTAACTTCGTTAAAAAAAGAACTTGGAAAAGAAGTTGATATAGAAGAAGTGAAAGAAAAATTAGTTAATCAATTCAAAGATATTTTTGAACACAATTCGGTAGATATCAAGAAAAGGGAAGAATATAATCTTCCAATTTTACAACCCTAATACAAAGAAGGGCTGCAGAATGGCAAAAGAAAAAGTTGATGCGGTAATAGAAAAAAATAAAAGCAATGGTAACGGCTTTGTTACCGGCAAAACAGATTCATTTGGTGGATTGACCAAAGATGAATTGATGAATGCATTGCGTATAATGTCTATATCCCGAACAATAGATCATAAAGTAATGACATTGATCAAACAGGGAAAAGCAACATTTCATATTTCGGGTGCAGGGCACGAAGCAATACAACTTGCATGCGGACTTGCAATGAACAAAGGTGTAGACTGGGGCTTTCCTTATTACCGCGATATGTGTTTTACAATTGCTCTTGGGGTTACTCCTCAAGATGCGTTCTTAAGTTTTCTTGGTAAAGCAGATGATCCAATGACCGGCGGAAGGCAAATGGCCTGTCACTGGGGAACTAAAGAAGGAAACGTTCCAACACAATCAAGTCCTACCGGTACTCAATTTTTGCAGGCTGTAGGTGCGGCTCTTTCGTTAAAGAAAAGGGGAATTAACGGAGTTGTTTATGTAAGCAGCGGCGAGGGAACCACATCTCAAGGGGAATTTCACGAAGCAGTAAACTGGGCAAGCCGCGAAAAACTTCCCGTTGTATTTGTTATTGAAAATAATAAATGGGCAATTTCTGTTCCGGTGCAAGATCAAAGCGGTGGAAAAAATGCTTCAATTATGGCAATGATGAGCGGTTACGAAAACCTTTTAAGAATGGAAGTAGATGGAACAGATTTCTTGCAATCTCATGCGGTGGCGCAAAGCGCATTTAAGTATGCTCGTCAAGGTAAAGGACCGGCATTAATTGAAGCTCATGTTGTTCGTTTATTTTCTCATTCATCATCTGATGATCAAAAAAAATATAGACCGGATGATTCGCTTCAAGAAGATTTGAAGAAAGATCCTATTAAACTTTTTTCGAGCTACCTTATAAAAAAAGAAGTGCTTACAGAATTAGCTTACGATGAATTCAAAAAAGAAATTACAAACCATGTAAACGAAGCTGCAGATTGGGCGTTAAAACAAGCCGATCCGGATCCTTTGATGGTGGAACGTTTTGTGTTAGATGAATCGGGTAAACGAGATAGACTTGAATATGAAAAGCTTACTCACGAAGGCAAACCAATTGTTTTGGTTGACGCTGTGAATCATGCGCTTCGCGAAGAGATGGACCGCAACGACAAGATTTATGTTTTTGGTGAAGATATAGCAGACGGTAAAGGGGGAGTGTTTACTGCAACAAAAGGTTTATCTACAGCATTTGGAAAAGAAAGAGTTTTCAATTCACCACTTGCAGAAGCAAGTATTGTTGGTGCTGCAATTGGAATGTCTTTAACCGGATTAAAACCATGTGTTGAAATTCAGTTTGGAGATTACATTTGGCCCGCGTTTATGCAGTACCGCGACGAAATGTCTATGTTCCGTTATCGTTCAAATAATTTATTCGAAGCTCCCGTTGTTACACGTGTTGCCGTTGGAGGTTATATTCATGGCGGTCATTATCACAGCCAGAATATTGAAAGCTTCTTTGCACACATTCCCGGAATTTTAATTGCTTACCCAAGCAATGCTGCGGATGCAAAAGGATTATTAAAAACCGCACTGCGAATTAACGACCCAGTCCTATTCTTAGAACACAAGGGATTGTACCGTCAAAGTTATGCTTCATCGCCAGAGCCGGATGCGGATTATCTAGTTCCGTTTGGAAAAGCAAAAGTTGTTAAAGAGGGTAACGACCTTACAATTGTTGCTTGGGGCGCGCTTGTTCACGAATCTAATTTTGCAATTAAAAAATTGGAAGAAGAAGGTTACTCTATTGAGTTGGTAGACATTAGAACAATTGTTCCTTTGGATGTAGAAACAATTTTCAAATCTGTTAAAAAAACCGGCAAGGTAATTATTGCTCACGAAGATACTTTAACTGGTGGGTTCGGTGCCGAAATTGCCGCACAAATAACCGAAAACTGTTTTGAATATTTGGATGGTCCGGTTAGAAGAATTGGAGCGTTAGATACACCAATTCCATTTCATCCTGTTTTAGAAAATGTAGCTCTTCCCACGAGAGAAAGAGTTTACAAAGAGGTGAAAAGCTTACTCAATTTTTAAATGCTAAAGTGAAAGGCTTGCCTGGCCTTTAGCAGGAAGCATCTCTAACTTATTATGTTAGAGATGATGGCTGAAAAACGGATTAATAATTTTACGAAGATAAAAAATGATTGATCTCTTACTTACTAAGTAGGAGATTCTTCTCCCGCCAGCGGCGGGATCAGAATACAATAGGAGAAGAAATGAAAGTAAATATTGTAATGCCTCAGATGGGTGAAAGTATAACAGAGGGAACAATTATTAAATGGCATAAGAAAAAAGGGGAAGCCGTTAAGAAAGATGATATTATTTACGAAATTAGTACAGACAAAGTTGATACCGAAATTCCGAGTCCCGAAGATGGAATACTTGCAGATATAAAAGTATTTGAACAGGAAACCGTTGTTGTTGGAACAGTTGTAGCGGTTATTGAAACCATCGGTAATTCTGCAGAGGGAGAAACATTAGAATCCACACCATCCGAGCCAGAGCCAATTAAAATTGAAGCGCCTTCAACAACGCAAGTTGGAGGAGAATTGATTGATGTTCCAATGCCAAAGATGGGAGAATCCATTATGGAAGGAACAATTATTAAATGGCACAAGCAGGTTGGAGATAAAATATTACGGGATGAAATTATTTTTGAAATTAGCACAGACAAAGTTGATACGGAAGTTCCATCTCCAATTGATGGAGTGATGGCCGAAATTCTTTACAAAGAAAATGATACTGTTAATGTAGGTGTTGCTGTTGCAAGAATTTCTACAAGCACTGGACTTGTAAAAATTAAAGAGCAAGTTAAAATGCCTGAGGCCGAAACTAAAGTTGAAAAAATTCAACAAGCCGCTCAGCAATCTTTTGTTAATCAGCCAAAAGAAGTTAGGGGAGAGTCCTTAGGTTTTTATTCTCCATTAGTTCTTAATATAGCCCGCACAGAGGGAATTTCGATGGGTGAGCTGGAAACAATAGTGGGCAGTGGAATTGGGGGTAGAGTTACCAAGAATGATATTCTTAACTACGTTCAAAAAAGAAAATCTCCCCGTTCTGTTTCGGAAGTTCTTAGTCAGTTAAAAGGGGAACCGGTTCAGAGTGCGGTTCAAAAAAATGCTCTTCAAGACGCATCCTCTAAACAACAGCCTAAAGAATCGCAATTAAAATTCACAGGTGAACGTGTTCAAATAATTCCAATGGATAATATCCGACAACGAATTATGTATCATATGCAGAACAGCCGAGATACTTCTGTTCATGTTACTGCTATATTGGAAGTTGATATGACGAAGGTTCACAACTTTATTAATAAAAACCGGGATGAATTTTTACAGAAGGAAGGAATTAAATTAACCTACATGCCTTTTATTTCGTATGCTGTTATAAAGGCATTAAAAGAATTTCCAATGATGAATGCTTCTATTGACGGGAACAATATTCTTTTGAAAAAATATATTAATCTTGGAATTGCAGTAGCTGTTGAACCAAACGGATTAATTGTTCCAAACATCAAAAATGCGGACGAGAAAAACATTAGAGGATTATCTAAATCGATTGCAGATTTAGGAAGCCGTTCTCGCACTAAGAAGCTTGTGCCAAACGATATCATGGATGGAACATTCTCTATAACTAATTATGGTGTGTTCGGTTCTTTATTTGGAACACCAATTATTAATCAGCCCGAAGTTGGAATTTTAGGAGTTGGCGCTATTACCAAAAAACCGGTTGTTGTTGAATTAGATGGAATGGATACAATTGCAATTAAACCTATGATGTATTTATCCCTTAGTCACGATCACCGTTTGGTAGATGGAATGTTAGGTGGTAAATTTCTCCAGTCAATTAAAAATACTTTAGAAAATTTTGATACAAATCTTGTTTAACCTTGCTCTTGTTCAGGAATAGATCAAGAAAAAGAATAAGAGCAAGTGAAAGAAATATCTTAGAAGGGTATAATGAAAATTAATCAGCATCAAAAAGCTTATAAAGATACCGTTGAACAGAGCAGAGAAGAATTAGGTAAAAGACCCGATTGGCTAAAAGTTCGTTTGCCTACCGGACAGAATTACAAAGAAGTTTATCAGCTTATGCGCAAAAGCAAACTTAATACTGTTTGCGAAGAAGCCAAATGCCCGAACCTGGCCGAGTGCTGGAATAACCGTACAGCAACATTTATGATTCTTGGCGATACATGCACCCGCTCTTGCGGATTTTGCAATATTAAAGTTGGAATGCCTAACGAACTTGATTTGGAAGAACCTCAAAGAGTTGCAGATTCTGTTGAAACACTTAATCTAAAGCATGTTGTAATTACTTCGGTGAACCGTGATGAGCTTAAAGATGGTGGCGCGTTTATTTTCAAAGAATGCGTTCGACTGATAAGAGAAAAGATGTCAAGCACCACTATAGAAATTCTAATTCCAGATTTCAAGGGGGAAGAGGAAGCATTTAAAATAATTATGAATAATCCTCCCGATATTCTAAACCATAATATGGAAACGGTGCAAAGATTGTATCATGCTGTTCGTCCACAGGCTAAATACGAAAGAAGCCTGGAAGTAATTAGCTGGTTTAAGAAAAATAATCTTAAGACCAAAAGCGGAATAATGGTTGGAATTGGGGAAACAAAAGAGGAAGTTTTTGGATTGATAGAAGACCTTTATAAAACTGGATGCGATATAATGACAATTGGTCAGTATCTTCAGCCAACAAAAAATCATCTTCCGGTTCACCGTTATGTAACATTGGATGAATTTGCCGAATATAAAAAATATGGGCTAAGTCTTGGATTAAAAGCAGTTGAATCTTCCCCATTAGTTCGTAGTTCTTATCATGCAGATAAACATGCGGAATTAGTTTAATAATTGTAGGCGTTCTTTAGAGGGCCTTTTTAATACAATTTGCGAGCAAAACAAGCCAAAATTCTTTCTCACAGAATTTTTTCATTTCTCATTTCTGAAAAACCGACTCACGGTCTTATCAATTATAAACCAGAAGAAAAATTAACCCTTTGTTTTTGCAAAATATTCACTATTTTACTCATGAAAAGTAATTCAATCAACTCCAAATTATTGGCACGTAACTTTCAATAGTTTAGTTTTACCTTGGGATTAATGAAAAGAGTATTATTAGAAATAACAATTTTAATTAAGTGAATAAATCTCTGAAGAAAGGGTTATGGTAAAACTATAACCTTTTTTTTTCTTGCCCAGCCAAAAGCAGGGTAAAGTAAATCATAAAAATGTTTTTAAGGGCGCAACTTTGTTGCCGATGTAAAAACAGTAATTAATCATCAACAGATGAATTAAATATGAGGTGTAAATGGCAAAAGTAAAAGGAGATATCATTGTTGATATCGAAAAGTGCAAAGGGTGCGAACTCTGCGCAGCAGCATGCCCGCAAGAGGCTTTAGAACTTTCCCGTAAGCTTAACACAAAAGGTTATCATTACATTGTGAAAATTGAAGACAATTGTACCGGCTGCGTTAACTGCGCTATGGTTTGTCCGGACGGCATTATAAAAGTCTACCGTAAAACGGAAAAGAAAACAGAAAAAATTGCAACAATAAGTAACGTAACCGGAGACATAGAAGTAAAGGTGAATTCATGACAAAAGAATTAAAATTAATGAAAGGCAACGAGGCTATGGCCGAAGCTGCCATACTTGCCGGATGTGATGCTTATTTTGGTTATCCCATCACACCTCAATCCGAAGTTTTAGAATATCTTAGCAACGAAGCTCATGCAAGAACCGGAATGGTTGTTCTTCAAGCAGAAAGCGAAATTGCTTCAATAAATATGGTTTATGGTGCTGCCGGTACCGGTAAAAGAGTTATGACCTCTTCATCATCTCCTGGAATGAGTTTAATGCAGGAAGGCATCTCCTATATTGCTTGTGCCGAACTTCCCTGTTTATTGGCAAATGTTCAGCGTGGCGGCCCTGGTTTAGGTACTATTCAGCCTGGTCAAGCAGATTATTTTCAGGCTGTTAAAGGTGGCGGACACGGAGATTATAAAGTTATTACACTAGCTCCTTCAACCGTTCAAGAAATGGTAGATTTTGTTGGATTAGGTTTCGATATGGCTTTCAAACACCGTAACCCTGTAATGCTTTTAACAGACGGCGCTTTAGGTCAAATGATGGAAAAAGTTTTATTGCCAGATCAAAAGCCAAGAAAAACAGAATTTGAACCTTGGGGAAGTACAGGTAAACCATCTAGCCGAGAAAGAAATATAATTTATACTTTATCTCTCCAAGCAGATGTTATGGAAAAATGGAATCAACGCCTTCAAGAAAAATATAGAAAGATTGAAGCAGAAGAAGTTCGTTATGAAATGACTGATTGTGAAGATGCAGATTTTGTTCTTGTTGCTTATGGATTGGTTGCCCGCATATGTCAAAAAGCAGCCCATCTTGCTCGCGAAAAAGGTATTAAAGTTGGTGTGTTCCGTCCTATTTCTCTTTATCCATATCCATATGCACCATTGAATAAATTAGCCGATACTGCAAAAGGATTCTTAACTGTAGAAATGAGTGCAGGGCAAATGGTTGAGGATGTTCGTCTTGCCGTTAATGGAAAGAAACCGGTTGAATTTCATGGTAGACAGGGAGGAATTATTCCTTCTCCCGAAGAAATTCTTGCTAAACTTGAAGAAAAATTTGTAGGAGAATTAGTATGAACGAAAAGACAATGACAGAAGATCAACACTTTGAACAAATAATTGCCGAAGAAAGTGTTTGCTCGCAGGAGTTTTTAGTTTACGAAAAACCCGAAACCGTTACAGATAATGTAATGCATTACTGCCCTGGTTGCGGACACGGTGTTGCCCACAGAATTATTGCTGAAGTAATTGATGAACTTGATATTCAAAAAGATACTATTGGTGTTGCGCCTGTAGGATGTTCGGTTCTTGCATATAATTATTTAAATATAGATATGAATGGCGCAGCTCATGGAAGAGCCGCAGCTGTTGCTACTGGAATTAAACGCGTTCTTCCGGAAAAATATGTTTTCTCTTACCAAGGAGATGGAGATTTAGCAGCTATTGGAACAGGCGAAACAATTCATGCTTGCAACCGTGGCGAAAATTTTCTTATTGTTTTTATTAACAATGGCATTTATGGAATGACAGGCGGACAAATGGCTCCAACTACATTGCCTGGAATGAAATCTACAACTTCTCCATTCGGAAGAGATATTGAAACAATGGGTAATCCTTTAAAGATGACCGAGCTTGTTGCTACATTGCCTGGAACATATTACGTAACAAGAACTGCTGTTAACACTCCTGCTAATGTTCGTAAAGCTAAAGCTGCTATCAAAAAGAGTTTTGAATATCAGAAAGAAAAGAAGGGACTTTGTTTTGTAGAGATAGTTACTAATTGTCCTTCTAACTGGAAAATGACTCCATTACAATCCAACAAGTGGCTGGAAGAAAATATGCTTCCATATTATCCTCTTGGCGATATTAAGAAACCAACTAATTCATAAGGAGAAAAGAACATGACAGAAGAAATTATTATTGCCGGATTTGGAGGACAAGGTGTTCTTTCGATGGGACAAATTCTTTGCTACAGCGGAGTAATGGAAAATAAAGAAGTTAGCTGGATGCCTTCTTACGGACCCGAAATGCGTGGAGGAACTGCAAACTGTATTGCTATTGTTAGCGACGAAAAAATAAGCTCTCCAATTCTTACTAGGTTCGATACCGTTATTGCGCTTAATCAGCCTTCGTTAGATAAATTTGAAAGTGCTGTTAAACCTGGCGGACTTTTAATTTATGAAGCAAGCACAATATTAAATCCTCCTACAAGAACGGATATTGAAGTGTTGGCAATTGAAGCCAGCAACGAAGCTGCAAAGATGAATAACACAAAAATTATGAACATGATTGTACTTGGCGCACTATTAAAAAAGAAACCTATTATTAAGTTCGAAAGCGCATTAAAAGGATTAGCAAAAGTACTCCCGGAAAGATATCATAATTTAATACCACTAAATAAAGAAGCTATGGAACACGGAATGATGTTGGCAGAAAATGCCGGAGTTTCGGCTTAAGAATTGTTTTATTTATTGCTTTTATTAATTAAGAAGCCCAAAAATTATTTTGGGCTTTTCTTTTATAAATACTCTCAGAAAATAATTATACAGTTTTTCATTGCTAATGCATAAGTTGATTATCATTTCGGTATAGAGAATAAATAACCTACCTGACCAAGTTGGAATTCAGTTGATGTATGGAGAAAGAATACTTGTATTCTTGAAGGTGTTTTAATACAAACCTGTCAAAATGCTTTCAAATGAAACCAAATATGATTTTTTATTGTTTTTCAAAATAATCCCAAATAAATATCGTTTAATAAAGTATTAAAGAGCCATATGAAAGGAATATCAATGGAAAACCTATTGATTAAGAGGATTTCATTTTTGCCAGCTGTTGTAACAATAATATTATTCAATATTAATGTCATCTTTTCTCAAACAGCAGTTTTAAAAGGAGACCTATTAATAAAAAACGTCAATGTTGTTGACGTTAAAAAGGGAACTCTAATTAAAAATCAGAATATACTTATTACCGGCAAACAGATAACTGCTATTGCTTCCAGTGTAAAAAATTTAATTGCAGATAAAAATATAGATTGCAGTGGAAAATTTATTATTCCCGGTTTGTGGGATATGCATACTCACAATTGGTGGCAGTTGCATTTTTCTAACTACTACATTGGCAACGGAGTTTTAGGAGTTAGAAATATGTATACTCCAATGAGTATGATAAAGCCTGTAAAAGATAGTATTGCCAATGGTACTATTTTAGGACCATACTATTATGCTGCCGGAAGGGTCATTGAAGGTCCAAAACCCGAATTCCCAGATTGGCTGGTTGTAGATAAAGTGGAAAAAATAAAAAGTGCATTAGATACTTTACAAATGGAAGGATCAGATTTTGTAAAAGTCTATAATAAAATTCCAAAAGAGGTTTATTTTGAATTAGTAAAAGAGGCTAAAAATCGTGGACTAAAGGTTGAAGGGCATGTTCCTATGTCAGTTTCGGTAATTGATGCTTCAAACGCTGGGCAAAAAAGCTTTGAACATTTACTAGGGATTCCAGACATTTGCACAAGTGAACCTCTTTTTAAAAATAAATATGAAAATAATTGGTTTGCTGCTGTAATGAATTCGGATGATTATGGTAAACTAGTAATTGATGAAAAACTTGCATCAAAGAATTTTGAAGTTCTTCGAAAAAACAATTCCTATATATGTCCAACTCTTGTAGTATGGTACAACTATTTTCATCCAGATGAGCTTTTTGAGAATGATCCAAATGTTAAAAAATTTTCGAATGACATTGCTGGTTTTTGGAATGGTGAAATAGTTAAGTATAGAAATAAAGATCAATCATACAAGCAAATGATGATTAATAAATATAACAATTTAAAAAAGGTTACTAATCTTCTTTATAAAAGCGGTGTACCTCTTTTAACAGGCACCGACGTTATTAATCCATATGTTTATCCTGGCTATAGCCTTCATAAAGAATTAGTTTTACTAAAAGAATGCGGAATTCCAGACGCAGAGATTTTAAAAATGGCTACACTAAATGCTGCAGAATTTTTAGAAATATCTGACAATTATGGATCTGTAGAAAAAGAAAAAATTGCTTCTCTTGTAATACTTGAAGATAACCCTCTTAAAGACATTTCAAATACAAAAAAGATTGAAAGTGTAATACTTAATGGAAAGTTAATAAACAGAAAAGAACTTGATAAACTATTAAAATAATATTGTTATAAATAGGTCCGCTGTTAGTTTTTAATAGATTAAGATAATAATTTCTTCCAATAACTTATTTGTATTATTTTTCTCAAGTAAATAAAGTGTAAAACACTTAAAAACTTGGAGAAATAAATGTCCTTCCTAACTCATTTGGAATGCGGTTTTTGCAGAGCTAAATATGAACATAACAAAATTTGGAATTTATGCCCCGTTTGCTCAAAACCATTACTAGCTAAATACAATTTAGAAAAAGCTAAAGAAGAGTTTCCAAAAGAGAGTTTGAAGGATAGAGAAAAATCTATGTGGCGTTATAAAGAAATGCTTCCAATACTTGATGACAAAAACATTTTAAGATTAGGAGAAGGATTTACTCCATTAATAAAAGCCAACAAACTTTCTTCACTGCTTAATCATAATAACATTTTTATAAAGGATGAAAGTCTCAATCCCACAACATCATTTAAAGCGCGCGGATTGTGCATGGCAATTAGCAAAGCTAAGGAATTGAGAGTAACGGAAGTTTCTATTCCTTCTGCTGGCAATGCTGCCGGAGCTATGTGCGCATATGCGTCGTTGGCTGGAATGAAATCCTATGTATTTATGCCTGTTGATGTTCCCAAACCTTTTATTGCCGAATGCAATGCATTTGGTGCCAACGTTACATTGATTAATGGTTTAATTACAGATTGCGGAAAGGCCGCAGCCGAACTTGTTAAAAAATTTGGAAGGTTCGACGTATCCACATTAAAAGAGCCATACCGCTTGGAAGGTAAAAAAACCATGGGTTACGAAATTGCCGAACAGATGAATTGGCTTCTGCCCGATGTTATTATTTATCCTACCGGCGGTGGGACAGGATTAGTGGGAATGTGGAAAGCTTTTGATGAAATGGAAAAATTAGGATGGATAAATTCTAATCGCCCAAGAATGGTTTCGGTTCAATCTACTGGATGCGCTCCAATTGTTAAGGCGTTTAACAATAATAAAGAATTTGCAGAACCTTGGGTAGGCGCTTCAACCATTGCAGATGGTTTGCGCGTGCCTGCTGCCGTTGCAGACTTTTTAATATTACGGGCTATAAAAGAAAGTAATGGTACCGCAATTGCAATTGACGATTCTAAAATTATGGAGGCAACAAATATGATTGCCCGTAATGAAGGAATTTTTGCTGCACCTGAAGGAGGCGCTACATTAGCCGCGTTTATTGAATTAAAAAATAACGGTTGGATTAAAGAAGATGATTCGGTTGTACTGTTCAATACAGGAAGCGGACATAAATATATGAACCTGTGGATTAATGAATAATACATTTCTCAAAATTCTGTTTATTGCGTCTGCACTCTTTTGCTTGTTACTTCTTGCATCACCTCCAATTGCATTGTTTCTTGGATTAGTAATTGCTCAACTATTCGGCAATCCTTTCGAAAAGCATAATTCCAAAATTTCTAAAAGATTACTCCAGATTTCAGTAATTGGACTTGGATTTGGAATGAATATTCATGAAGCCATCAAATCTTCAACCGATGGAATACTTTTTACAATTGGAATAATTACTATAACAATGGCATCTGGTTTAATGATAGGAAGGTTCTTAAAAGTCAACAGTAAAATAGCTGCATTAATTTCGTGCGGTACCGCAATTTGCGGCGGAAGTGCAATAGCCGCGGTAAGCCCTGTAATAGAAGCAAAAGAACAGGAAACAGCAGTATCCATGGGAACCGTGTTTATTTTAAATGCAATTGGTCTGTTTATTTTTCCGATTATTGGAAAAGTTTTAAATATGACACAAGAGAGTTTTGGAATGTGGTCTGCAATTGCAATTCACGATACAAGTTCCGTTGTTGGGGCAGCTCAAGCTTATGGCCAAAAAGCTCTTTCAATTGCAGTTAATGTAAAGCTCACTCGGGCATTATGGATTATTCCTTTAGTTTTTTCAATTATTGTATTTACCAAAAACAAAAACAGCAAAATTCAAATTCCATGGTTTATTGCCGGTTATATAATTGCAATGCTTATTGCAACTTATATTCCTTCCATTTCTACAATTAGTTTATTCACAGCTAGCATAGCTAAAAGGCTATTAACACTAACATTGTTTTTTATTGGTGCAGGAATTACTAAAAACAATTTGAAAAAAGTGGGTCTTAAACCTATAATCCTTGGTGTCTCTCTTTGGATCTTAATTAGTGTTGTTTCCTTCATTTCTATAAAATTCTTCTATTAATCTTAAAATTGGCTCAAATCTTCTCTTTTTTATTCATTCAGGCAATTTCTATTCTTGGAATTAATAGCCATAATAATTAATTTTGCACACTATTATTTGAAAAAGAAGGAATAAAAATGGCGTCAAACCAAGGTGTAATTGTTCAGGTTATTGGTCCGGTTGTGGACATCGACTTTGAAGACGGATACCTACCGCAAATTTATAACTGTGTTAAAATTCCCCGTATTGATATAGAAGGAAGAGAACAGGAATTAATAGTTGAAGTACAGCAGCACATGGGTGAAAACCGTGTTCGTACAATTGCTATGGATTCTACAGACGGTTTAGTTAGAGGAATGAAATGTATTGATACCGGCGCACCAATTTCTGTTCCTGTTGGACCAGAAACACTTGGCAGATTAATAAGTGTAATTGGTGAAGGTATTGATGGATTGGGAGAAATTAAATCCGAAAAACGTTATCCAATTCACCGTCATTCTCCTAAGTTCGAAAACCTTACCACCAAACAGGAAATGTTTGAAACAGGTATTAAGGTAATAGATCTTTTAGAGCCTTACACAAAAGGTGGAAAGACCGGATTGTTTGGCGGTGCGGGTGTTGGCAAGACAGTTATTATTCAGGAATTGATTCACAATATTGCTAAACAACATGGCGGTTATTCTGTATTTGCCGGTGTTGGTGAAAGAACCCGAGAAGGAAATGATCTTTGGTTAGAAATGAAAGAGAGCGGCGTGTTAGCTAAAACTGCTTTGGTTTTTGGTCAAATGAATGAACCCCCCGGAGCTCGTCTTCGTGTTGGTTTAACAGGTCTTACAATTGCGGAATATTTCCGTGAAGAAGAGGGAAGAGACGTTTTATTATTTATTGATAACATTTTCCGTTTTACTCAAGCCGGAAGTGAAGTATCTGCATTATTAGGTCGTATGCCATCTGCTGTGGGTTATCAGCCAAACCTTGCAACAGAAATGGGTGAGCTTCAAGAAAGAATTACATCTACAGATAAAGGTTCTATTACATCTGTTCAGGCTATTTACGTTCCTGCAGATGACTTAACAGATCCGGCTCCTGCAACTGCATTCTCCCACTTAGACGCTACTACAGTATTAAGCCGTAGAATATCTGAACTTGGTATTTATCCCGCAGTAGATCCGCTCGATTCTACATCAAGAATTTTACAGCCTGATATAGTTGGAGAAGAACATTACGCAGTTGCTAAAAGAGTAAAAGAAATTTTACAAGCATATAAAGATTTACAGGATATTATTAACATTCTTGGTATGGAAGAGTTATCTGAAGAAGATAAAGTAATTGTTCGCCGCGCACGAAGATTGGAAAGATTTTTAAGTCAGCCATTCCATGTTGCCGAGCAGTTTACTGGTTTCCAGGGCAAGTATGTTAAATTGGAAGATACAATTAGAAGCTTTAGAGAAATTCTGGATGGTAAGCACGACGATCTTCCTGAACAGGCATTTATGTATGTTGGAACTATTGAAGAAGCAGTTGAAAAAGCCAAGAAGATGATGGCCGAGGCATGAAAGAAATAAATCTCGAAATAATTACACCATCAAAAGTTGCTTTCAAAGGAAAAGTAAAATCTATTACTATTCCCGGTACTGCAGGCAGCTTTCAGGTGTTGTTTAATCACGCTCCTCTTTTAAGCTCATTTGAAATTGGCAAGATTAAACTTGTTGATCTTGAAGGCAAAGAAGAAGAGTTTGCAACAAGCGGCGGTACTGTAGAAGTAATGGAAAATAAAATATTACTTCTTGCAGACAGCTTTGAAAGTAAAGATGAAATTGATGTTGAACGTGCGCAAAAATCTTTACTGCGCGCAAAAGATAGATTGGCTACTAGAGGCAAGGGGGATATAAATTTACAAAGAGCCGAAGGCGCATTAGCCAGAGCTGCAAACCGTTTGAAATTTAAAGGCGCATTATAATTTAATTAGGCGCAAATAGTCCTTCTATTTGTGCCTTTTCTTTCCACCCCACTTAACTTAAAAAACACTTAATTCGGCAAATCACTATTCGATAATACATTATCAAAATAGGTGATTTTATGAATAAACTATTCAGCACTTTTTCTGTAAAGAAGAAAATTCTAACTGTCGTTTTTGGCGTGTTCTCGTTGTTAGTAATAACATATACCGCAATTTCATACTATAAGGAAAAAAGTATTCTTATAAGCGGAATGGATGAAAAATTAAATGGGGGTGTCGAATTTCTTAGTTATGTGCAAGGTGAGGAATTTCACGATAAGATGAAAAATCCAAACGATATGTCAGAAGCAGAATTTAAAGCTTCTACTTTAAAATTCGATGTCCCAGTAAAAAAGATGGGATTGGAATATGTTTATTCTGTGATAGAACGAAACGATTCAATTTTCTTTACATATTGTAATAATACCGAAGAAGAATTTGCAAAGTCGGATGCAACTACATTTTTCTTGCATTATAAAGAAGCTTCGGAAACATTACTTAAGGTATTTAAAGAAGGCAAGCCTGCATATGAAGAATACTCTGACCGGTGGGGAAATTTTCGTTCTGTCTTTGTTCCAAAGACCAGCAAAAATGGGGTTAATTATGTTATAGGAGCCGATATAAAAATTGAAGTTATCAATAATGTGTTAAGAGCCTCTTTAATAAGAAATCTTTTAATAGGTATCATCATTAGCATCTTGATGATTCCCCTAGTTCTGGTTTTAATTAATAAAATTGTCAGCCCCATAAAAAAACTTACCGAAATTGCAGACGATGTTAGCAAAGGGGATATCAACCATGAAATAGTAATTGAAACCGAAGATGAAATTGGAAAGCTTTTAGGATCATTTAAAACTATGCTTGATAATCTAAAGGAAAAAGTTATTGTTTCGGAAAAACTTAGCAAAGGTGAATTAGATGCAAACGTAAATATACTATCGGAAAAAGACGTGCTTTCCAAAAGTTTTGCTTCCATGGTAACAACATTTCAAAAATTAATGCAGGAAGTTCAAAAGCTTATCGACTCTGCTGTTTCTGGCCAATTAAAAATAAGAGGAAATGAAAACGATTTTGAAGGGGGTTACAAGGAATTGCTAAAAAGTATTAATGCTTTGCTCGATACTACAATAAAGCCTATTAAAGAAGCCGAAGTTGTTTTGGGTAAAATTTCTAACGGAGATTTAACCGCACAGATGGTTGGGGATTATCAGGGAGATCATAAATTAATTAAAGAAAGTATTAATAAAATGAGCAGTCAGTTTTATAATACTATGCTGCAAATTCAAAACTCTGCCCGCGAAACCGAAAGCGTTTCTCAAATTATCTCCTCTTCTTCCGAAGAATTAGCTGCTGGTATGCAGGAACAATCTGCTCAAACAAGTGATGTTGCAAGCGCCGTTGAAGAAATTGCTAAAACTGTTTTGGAGAATTCTCGAAATGCGGCATATGCAGCAGATACTGCTAAAGATGCTGGTAATAATGCTCGCGATGGTGGAAATGTGGTTTCTCAAACAATTATAGGAATGAAAAAAATAGCCAGTACAGTAAAAAAAGGGGCAGATGTTGTTTTTACTCTTGGTAATAATAGCGAAAAAATTGGGGATATTGTAAACGTAATTAACGATATAGCGGACCAAACTAATTTGCTTGCTTTAAATGCAGCAATTGAAGCTGCCCGCGCAGGTGAACAGGGAAGAGGATTTGCAGTTGTTGCCGATGAAGTTCGTAAACTTGCCGGCGTACTACTAAAGCAACAAAAGAAATTGCAGAGATGATTAAAAGTATTCAAACAGATACAAAATCTGCAGTTGAAGCAATGGCTGCCGGAACAAAAGAAGTTGAAATTGGTATTGAAGCTAGTGAAAAGGCTGGCGATGTATTGAATAAAATAATCGAGATTACCGAAAGAGTAACTTCATCTGCAATTCAAGTTGCTAATGCAAGCAAAGAGCAATCCAGTGCTTCGGAAGAAATTAGCAAAAACTTGGAGGGAATAAATTCGGTTGCTCATCAATCCAGCCAAACTATTCACCAAATAACAGAAGTTGCAGAAAACCTTAATAAGGTTATTCATAATCTTAATAATTTGCTTGCCCAGTTTAAGTTAAACAATACCGGCATTGTAAAAAGATAAGTGAAGTTTATTAAAAGTATTTTATAGTAACCGGGATGAAATTTATTTCTTCTCGGTTTTTAATTAGCATTCTCTACTTGCAATTCATATCTCCAATAGTTTCCCTCTCAATTAATTGTTGTGCTCTTATTTTTTGCTCACTAACCGATTATACCTTTTACAAAAATATTTCATGATATGAAGAATATTTAAAGTTAGATTCACATTAAACAGTGCAAATGGATTACTCAAAAGGGTTTATAATTTACTTCAAGAAGTTTATTTATTAATTTTAGTGTGATTTTATAATCACCTAAAATAGATTCACTTATTAATAATGGAGAAGTATCATGATAAATAAAAATAATGATACTGTGGATACCAAAAAGTTACTGATAAGTGCAGTTATTAAATTTGTTCTAATTCTTATAATTGTTTTCCTACTGCTATTCATTCCGGCCGGGACATTGAAATATTGGAATGGATGGCTCTTTATTTGCGCTTTGTTTATCCCGGTAATATTTGTTATATCCTATCTAATTAAAAATGATCCCGAGCTTCTTAAAAAAAGAATGAGTTCCAAAGAGAAGGAAAGACCGCAAAAAATTTTAATTAAACTATCCTTTATTCCTTTTTTAATTTCTTTTATAATTCCTGGGCTCGATTACAGATACGGATGGTCGGGTGTTCCACTATGGCTTGTAATTACTGCTTTGGTTATAATGCTTTCTTCTTATGCAGCCATTATTCTTGTATTTAAACAAAACAGTTACGCTTCACGCATTATAGAAGTTCAACAAGGGCAAAAAGTTATAGATTACGGTCTCTATTCCATAGTTAGGCATCCTATGTATTCGGCAAGCATTATGCTCTATTTAGGCATTCCCATAGTTCTTGGTTCCTATTATTCTTTAATTCCAATTCTCTTTTTTATTCCCATATTCTATTTTAGAATTAAGAATGAAGAGGAAGTATTAATAAAAGGTTTAGATGGATATGCCGATTATATTAAAAAAGTAAAATACCGTTTAATTCCTTTTGTGTGGTAGTAAAAGTCTTTCAGCTTAATCAATTTGCTTTGTTAGCAAATTTTGGAAGTAAATTAAGTAGTAAGCAAAATCCTTGAATCCAATTTCCTTGCCCATAAAATCATTTCTAGTTACATTATACCTAATATTAAATCTTTGAAAGGGAAGTAGATGTCTGTAATATTAATTAGCATTACTGTAATTAATCTGGTTAGGTCTAATGTATTTCATCAAAGTTCTTGTATCTGTTAAAACGGCAAATATTTTAAGAGCAGATATAGGTGAATTTCAGCTGATAGAAAGACAGAGAATAAAGATTATTAATTGCTTCTAGTCAATTGGCATTTACTTTCACCAAATTATTTCTAAAGGCTTTGCATTTTTCGGTAATTCCTTATATAGAATTATTTACAAAAGATATTCAAAATGGGGATTTATTAAAATAATTTAATGCATCTGTAATTGGAATATATTTATGATTTATGAGTTAAATAAAGAAGTATTCAAAAGCTTTCCCCAGTTGGAAAGCAAAAGACTTCTTTTCAAAGAAATTTTAATGAGTAATGCCATGGATTTATACTCTATCCGTTCGGATGAGGAGGTTATGGAATTTATGGATATCCCAAAACTTGAATCCCTTGAAGAAGCCCAGGAGCAAGTTAAATGTTTGAGCAATTCATTTAGCGAAGGAAAAAGTATTAGATGGGGAATTATTGAAAAAAGCTCGAATAATTTTATTGGATATTATGGTTATTGGAGATTAGTGCCGGAGCACTGTCGAGGAGAGATTGGCTATGCTTTATTGCCCCAGTTTTGGAATAAAGGATATATGTCCGAAACATTAAATGTGCTTTTGAATTTCGGGTTCGAATCAATCAAATTGCATAGTATCGAAGCAAATGTTAATCCTCAAAATATAAGATCAATTAGGCTTTTGGAAAAGATAGGATTTAAGAAAGAAGCATATTTTAGAGAAAATTACCTATTTAATGGACGCTTTCTTGATAGTGTAATTTATAGTCTACTTCAAAAAGATTTGGATAACAAAATACTTATTGAATAATTAACGAAAATGCGTAAGTATATATATTATAGCCAATTAACGCTTCCATTAAAGAATGGTTAGGGACAAAATAATTGACTTCTTGTATTTGCAGTAGCACAATATGAGTTAGAGATTTGCCTAACTTTATTAACAAAAGCACAGATAGTTATATTTGTTGTAATTATAGGTAACCTAAATGCCTAATACATTTTTCAAGAGAGCATTTCATTATTGATTAGCCTTATTATTAATTATAAATATGATTTATAAAAGAATACTTACCTAATTAAATTATCTATTAAATGAAAATAAAAGTGAACCTGGTAAGAGAAAAAGTGAACCTAGCAAGAGGAAATGTGAACCTGGTAAGAGAAAAAGTGAACCTAGCAGGAGTAAAAGTGAACCTAGCAGGAGAAAAAGTGAACCTGGCAAGAGAAAAAGTGAACCTAGCAAGAGAAAAAGTGAACCTAGCAAGAGAAAATGTGAACCTAGTAAGAGAAAAAGTGAACCTAGTAAGAGAAAAAGTGAACCTAGCGAGAGAAAAAGTGAACCAGGCAAGAGAAAATATATACTTCACAATTTTTAAACTGGACTTAACGATTTTTAAAATGAATTAGTCATTTGAAAAATAATTACAGCATTATTATATTTTAGAATAGTTGCCCAAAGAAACATTTAAGTGGTTTTTTAATATAAACTTAGGGCTAATTGGATAATGGATGCAATTCGATAAACAAATATTTGACCAACTAATTAGCTTTCCATATTATTCAATATTATGACTGATATATTGTAAAAAATAGGTAATAACTTCAGATAAATAATTTAACTTCCAGGCCGATAATTGATTATGATAATTAATTAATATAAAGTTCTGCGACTTCATAGATATTTAGCCATAAATATATGATTAAAGCAATTTCAATATTATTTTTAGTACTTATAGTCTCTTCATATGGCCAAAATAATAAATGCTCCGAATGTGGAAAAGAAATAACTGCCAGCTATTTATTAGTGCAAGGAAAGTATTTCCATCCAGGGCATTTTTTATGCAATTATTGTAAAAAGGCAATTGAAAAGGAATACATTTACGATGAATCAGAATTTTACCATAATGAGTGTTTTATAAAGCATAGAGGATTACTCTGCGATTTTTGTAAAGATCCATTAAATGAAGAATATTTTATTGAGGGAAGTAAAAAGTATCATAAAAAGTGTTACGAATTTGTTGCTCCCAAATGTAAAATTTGCAATAAATTATTGGAAGGATATATAACAAAGGATGACTTTGGAAACCAGTATCATTCCTCCCATCTTTCTCAGTATACAAAATGCTGTAGCTGTGGAAGAATGATTTGTGAACAAATAACAAAGGGAGGAATTGTTTATAAGGATGGAAGAAATATTTGCAATATATGTTACCCTAATGTTGCAATAATCCCGGAGCAAATTCAAGCGCTTTATAGAAAAGTAATAGCAAAAATGGATTTGCTGGGAATTAAAATTGGCCATAAAAATATAACAGTAACCGGTGTTTCGTTATCCGAATTGAAAAAAGAGGCAGGAAAAAATTATTCAAACAATATGAAAGGGTTTTGTAATTATACTTCCAAATCTGTTAATGGCGCAGCTGAAATGGAAAGATATAAAGTATTTGTTTTGAATGGTTTACTGCCATTAAGTATTGAAAGTGTAATTGCGCACGAGCTTATGCATATCTGGTTCTACCAAAATACAAAGAGCAATCACACCAAAATGCTTTTAGAGGGGAGCTGCAATTATGCCTCTTTTTTATATCTGAATACTATTAATGATTCCTTTAAGCAAAAATTAATAAACGACTTGGAGCATGATAATACTTTCATTTATGGTGAAGGGTTCAGATATGTTAAAAATATGTTCCATAATAAAAGAATAGACGAGTTTTTAAATTACCTAAAGAAAAACAAATCCTAAAATCAATTCCAAGCAATAGTGATTACATATTCCTAGAAGCATTAGCAAAACAATTCATCTGGCTTTAAGAAGGTAAATAAACTCTGCAAAACAGCAAAGATATCCCAATAAAGAAAGATTGCTACTATATATTCGAAATGCTCTCCCCGATGAATCTTAATAACTACTTAAAAATTTTACCAGGCTTTAATAAATCTCCAAATTAAAATAAGAACATGGGCTATTAGTGTAAATAAATAGGTTAATTATTCGATAATTAGCTGTAATTATGAATGTTGTTTATTCTTAGTTATAATTTGTTTATTCCCTTTGTTATTTAACACCTGCATAAACTTTCTACTTTTAGCAATTGGATATGATTATGAAAATAGAGTATGGGAAATGTTGTAGTTTATTAAGTTTAACAGAATTATTATGCAAGACTTCTGGCATAAAGTTTTATACCCTTGCATTAATTTTATTATTTAATATAAATGCTATACCGGTTTATTCACAAAATACAATTAATTCAATAAGTATTGTTTCCGATGATAATTATCCCCCCTATATATTTAGAAATGAAAATGGGGAGCTTCAGGGGGTAATTATAGATCAATGGAGACTATGGGAATTAAAAACAGGAATTAAAGTAAATATAAAGGCAATGGATTGGGGAAAAGCTTATAACTATATGCTTGAAGGGAATGCAGATGTTATTGAGACCATATTCAAAAACGAAGAACGGGAAAAGATATTCGAGTTTACACAGCCATATGCCCAATTGGAAATACCAATTTTCTTTCACAATTCATTAAGCGGAATAAATGATGTAAAAACATTACGTGGATTTACAATTGCCGTTAAGGCCGGCGATGCCTGTATTAGAATATTGCGCAATAACGGAATAACAACTTTTAAAGAGTATAATAGCTACGAATCAATTATTAAAGGGGCGGTAAATGGAGAAACAAGAGTTTTTTGCATAGATAAGCCCCCAGCAATCTATTATATGTACAAGTATAATGTGGAATCTCAGTTTAAGCAGTCATTTATTCTATATACCGGAGAGTTTCACCGGGCGGTAAAAAAGGGAAATTACAAACTCCTTAAAATTGTGGAAGAAGGATTTAAAAAATTCTCGAAGAGTGATTATGAAGCTATAGACAAAAAATGGTTCGGGTCTACTTTTACAATGCCTGCCTATATTACCTACATAACCTATTTTTTAATTTTTGTGTTAATATTGGTTGTAGCATCGACCTTTCTAAATTTTATTCTTCGAAAGAAAGTTAAAGAAAAAACATTAATGCTGCAGAATGCAATTTGGGATTTAACAAAAAGCGAAGAAAAGTTTAGAACAATTTTTAATTCCGTTAACGAAGCAATCTTTATTCACGATCTTGAAACGGGAAGAATAATTGATGTAAATAAATCTATGCTTAATAAGTATGGATGCACTTATGAAGAAGCACTGATATTAGATGTTGGAACCTTAAGCCAAGGGGAACCCCCATTTAGCCAAAAAGATGCGCTGGAATGGATTAGAAAGGCATCGGTTAATGGTCCTCAGGCATTTGAATGGTTAGCAAGAACTAAATTGGGGGATCTTTTTTGGGTAGATGTAAATATGTCCGTTGGAAATATTAATAACGTTGATGTATTAATTGTAGTTGTAAGAAGTATCGACGACAGAAAAAAAGCCGAGTTACAACTGACCGAATCCTTAAAAGAAAAGGAAACCCTGTTAAAAGAAATTTATCATAGAACAAAAAACAATATGCAGGTAATTAGCTCTATTTTGGGTTTGCAAACAATGAATGTAGAGGATGAAATTACAAAATCTATACTTAAGGAGATGCAAAATAGAATTTATGCAATGTCTTTGGTTCACCAAAAACTATATCAGTCAAAAAACCTTTCGCGTGTGGATTTGAACGACTATATAAAGGATTTAATATACATCCTTATGGATAGTTACGAAATTTTGGATGAAAGAATTACAGTTAATATGGAGTTGGAAAAAATTAATGTGCTTATCGATACTGCTATACCAATGGGATTGATCATAAGTGAATTAATAACAAATTCTATTAAATACGCTTTCCCAAATAATAATAATGGTGCTATTCTTATATCGTTAAAAAGGATTGATAACAACGATATTGAACTGATTATTAGGGATAATGGAGTTGGAATTACAAACGCAATTGATATTTCCCAAATTAATTCTTTGGGATTAAAAATTGTGTACGAACTGGTAAAAAGTCAATTGAAAGGGAAAATAAATATGGATACTTCTAATGGTGTTTGCTATTCAATTTATTTTTCAGACACATTATATTACGAAAGAGTTTAGCGTGGATGTTAAGAAGAAAATATTGATTGTGGAAGATGAAGTATTAACTGCAATCTATTTGCAGCATCAGCTAAATAAAAATAATTGTGAAGTGCTTCAAATTGTTTCGTCTGGTGAAGAAGCAATAAAAATTGCTTCCGATAGTAAACCCGATGTAATTTTATTGGACGTAAGATTAGCTGGAATGATGGATGGATTTGACGTTGCTCATAAAGTAGTGCAAATTTATTCTCCCATTATAGTATTTATGACCGGATATAGAACTAATGATATTAAAACAGCAGTTGATAATATTCCAAATGCAATAATGTTCGAAAAGCCTATTAAAGTAAAAGAATTATTAACGGCAATTACCTCCAATTAATTACAGCCTTACCCTAATTGAATTTACAGTACCAATAAATGCCGAGGCAATGTTTGAGAATGCCTAAAAATATAAATGTTTGTAAAACACAATTATTCTTAAGCCGGTTACTTATCTGCTGAATAATCTCTATTGGTCTAAACTATACTCGATTAAATGAAATAACAAATTTACTTCCCTTGTTAATTTCACTTTCTACCCATATTTGGCCATTATTTTTTTCAACAAAGTCTTTGCAAATAATTAATCCTAAGCCGGTGCCTGTTTCGTTTTTAGTTCCTAAGGTTGTAAATGTTTTGTCTATTTGAAACAGCCTTGGAATATCTTCGCTTAAGATGCCAACACCGCTATCTATAATGCTTAATTCCAATTTGTCTTTAACTATGTTCGATACAACAGATATTTTACCGTTATCCTTGGTAAACTTAATAGCGTTTGTAATTAAATTTCGAATAACGGTTTCGAGCATGGTCCTATCTGCCATTATATAAGCATTTTCGTCCAATTCTAAACAAATAGAAATATTTTTAAATGTGGCAATTTCTTTTAGTAATTCCACAGAATGAATTACAACTTCGGAAATTGAAATTCTTTCGGGTAAAAATTCAACTTTATCCATTTGATGCCTGGACCACAGAAGCAAATTCTCGAGTAAATTATAAGATTTTTCGGAGGTACTTAATATATTTTTTAAAAATCTATTCCTATCTTCTAAAGAAATTTCATCCCCCTCGTCAATCATTAAGCGAATTGCAGAATTAATTGAATGAAAAGGATTTTTAAGATCGTGAGAAATGATAGAGAATAATTTATCCTTAGCTGCATTCGATTCTTTTAATTGATCGGAATACTTCTTAATCTCAATTTCTGTAATTGTTCTTTGAGTAACATCTCTCATAATACCTTCGTGATATAAGACGTTTCCATTTTCATCTAAAATATGTCTACCGTGATCTTCAACCCAAATACCAGTTCCATCTTTTTTCTTTAAAGGAAAAATTGCCATCTCTTCATATTTCTCAATCAAAGCGGCGCTTTCTCTATCTGCAATATCAAAATACAAGTCCTTTTTAATATCTATCGATTTTAAATCCTCTTCGCTGTCGTAGCCAAGCATTTTAACCATGGCGGGGTTAACTTCTAAAAACTTACCTTCGTGAGTGCTCTTATAAACTGCATCGGGCATTCTTTCAATTAAATTGCGGAATTTTTCTTCACTCTTACGAAGAGTTTCTTCGGCAAATTTTCTTTCGGAAATGTCGGTTAAAATTCCCATTGCGCCAATAATTTTAGTGTGTTGCTCGTCCCAAATTGGAAGGGAACTATCGTGCAACCATTTTAACTCACCGGTTTTAGATTTAACAAGAATATCTGCGCTATATCTTTTTAAATTACCCTCAATCATTTTATCGTGACATTCAAATGGATCTTCCGGCATATCGTTGCTTAAAGGTATCGTAGTAATTATCATATCGCTAAAATTCTTTTCGTTTACTTCGTTTGGTTTTAGCCCAACAAGTTTTTCAATTCCTTTACCCATATACTGGTAATAACCGGACGCATAAGTATCACCAAAAATCAATTGGAATGGAACCGAGCCGGCATTTTCTATAACCTGTCTATGGAATAATTCTGAGCTCTTTATCATCTCTTCAATTTCTTTACGTTTTGTAATATCTCGGGCAACAACCTGCATAGCCGGCTTGCCTTTAAATAAAGTTGGAATTGCAGTTACTTCAACATCTATAACCGAGCCATCCATGCAAACAAACTTTTCTTCATTCATTTCAAGAATAAGATTATCTTTTAGTGCGGCCTTCACTCTTTGTATAACAGCAGCTTTGTAATCCGGGTGTAAAATATCACTAATAGGAAGTCCAATTAATTCACTTTCATCTTTTGCTTTAATAAGCTTAATTGCAGCGTTGTTTACATAAACAAATTTTCCTTCGCAATGAATAGCAATTGCATCGGGTGAAATGTCCACCAAATTTCTATATCTCTTTTCACTTTCTTCAACTGCCATCTCATTAATTTTTTTATCGGTAATATCAATTGTATAACCGGCCAGATATTTAGCAACTCCATTAATAATAATAGGGAACTTAATGGATGTGTAGAATCTGCCGTTTAGTTCCTCTTGAAATTCATAGGCTTTCCCCTCATTTAAAATTCTTTTATCATCTTCAATCATTTTTTTCGAGAAGTCCGATGGGAATAACTCATCCATTGTTTTGCCAATTATATCGGAAGCGGGAATTCCAAGCATATTCTTAAAATTATCGCTTACATAAATTGGACGAATGTCTTTATCCTTAATATAAACGTAAATAGGATTGTACTTAATAAACGAATTGAACATCATTTCTATTTCGTGTAAGGCTTCTTCGGTATTTTTTGTATCAGTAATATCTCTTCCAATACCAATAATAGATTCTACTTCTCCTTGGTTGTTAAGAATTGCCGTATCCACCCACGAGAACCATCGCCACCCATCCTTTGTCATTGCTCTTTGTTCCATATAGGCAGTGTATGGAGGCTTGTAAAGTTGTTTCATTGCATTGGCCGTAGTTTCTCTATCATCTATATGAACCAGAGGCATAAATGTATTGCCAATAAGATCCTGCTCGGTTTTTCCAAAAGTTCTACAATAAGAGGGGCTTACAAAAATAAATTTTCCTTCCAAATCAACTTTTACTACCAAATCTGTTTGATTCTCTATTAGCATCCTGTAATTTCTTTCGGATTCGGCCAGTTTAAACAAAACATTTTTCTGGTCACTAATATTGCGTAATATTACCAATGTATAAAGTTGGTTCGACAAACTGTAAGTGGTAACATGCACTTCCATTTCGAACTCGGTTCCATCTTTTTTAATTCCTTTGGTTTCATAAAAATTAGGCGCCGAATTATCATTTGATGAGCGTGAATTGATATAATTTTGAATCCTTTCCCTTTGGCTTGGTGCAATCAGATTTATAATGGACACATTTAGCAGTTCTTCTTGGCTAGAATATCCAAATAAATTTATATAGGCCGGATTAATAAAAACATGTCTACCGTTTTGAGAAACACCAATTGCATCTACAGAATTTTCGAAAACAACCCGGAATTTTATTTCTCTTTCCTTTAATTCTTCTTCTGCTTGTTTTCTTTCTGTTATATCTCGCCAAACAGTATGAAGAATTACTTTATCATTGCTTGTGTTAATAGCAGTTAATAAAACTTCTACCGGAAAAACAATACCGTTTGCTTTCATATGATTCCATTCAAAACGGTGGCTTCCTTTTCGAAGAGCAATGTCCATCATCTCGTTAGCTTTTTCGAATGAAGATTTCCCGTCTGGTTGAAATTCTGGAGAGAGCTGAGAAGGATGTGTAATTAACAACTCTTCTTTATTGGTATAACCAAGCATTCTAACAGTAGCAAGATTACAATCAACAAATTTATTGTTCTCAATAATTAGTATCGCATCTTCCGATTTCTCGAACAAATCTTTATACTTTTTCTCCGAAGACTCAAGCTCGGTCATCGTTCTTCTTCTTTCGGTAATATCTCTACCAACTACTATTAAACCTTTTCTTTCACCGGCATCATTAAAAGTAGGAATTTTTATAATATCAAAAACCATTTGAGTGCCGTCTGGTTTTGGAATAATTTCGTCGCAGCGGCTTGCTTTTCCATAATTCCATGCAATTTCATCACTTGCTTCACAAGCTAAAAATGCATCCTTATAAAATGGACTGAAGTGAGCCAGTTCAGAATCTGTTTTGCCTTTGTAATCAATATCATTCAATTGAAACAGATTCAGGTCAAATTCGTTTGCCATTAGCCAGCGCCCTTTTCCATCTTTAAAGCAAACAATATCCGGCATAGCATTAATCATTGTTAACAAATTCTTTTCATTTTCCTTAAGCGCCTCTTCGGCAGCTTTTCTTGCCGAGATATCGTTCGAAATGGATAGAATTCCCTTATTACCGTTTGGTAAATTAATTATAGATTCGCGCAGTTCTATAGTTCGGCATTCTCCACTTTTTGTAATATTTAAAACCTCATGTTCAAGAGTCTCTCCATTTAATAATTGTGATAAATGCTGATCTACCAGGGAAATATTTTCTTCTTTTACCACAAGTCGAATATTTTTCCCTATAATTTCTTCTTTGGAATATCCGTTTGAAATGCATGCTGCATTATTTATTTCTATTATGTTGCCATTTAAATCAAGCAAAGTAATTCCGCTTGGCGATAAATCGAATAGAGTTCTATACCTATTTTCATTCTCTATCAATTTCTCTTCGGCTTTCTTTTTCTCTGTTATATCTCTAATAAAAGATTGATAAGTTCCATCCGGCATTGCTCTGGAATTCATTTCAACAAATATTCTTTCTCCATTTTTATTTTGAATTTCTCTTTCTGTTTTAATAATATTACCAACTTTTAACAGATCATATCTTAATGGTTTTATCTCCAAAATTTCTTTTGGGAAAAGATCGGCCATGTTCATTGTTAAAAGCTCTTCTTTTGGATATCCGGTAAGATCTACGGCCTTATTGTTAACAGTAATAAAATTACCCTTACCATCCCCTTGGAAAAATGCATCCGGGGCAAATTCCAAAAGTGTTCTAAACTTTTCCTCATTCTCAATTAAAATATGCTCGGATTTCTTTTGCTCTGTAACATCTCTAAAAAATACCGTGACTTTATTTTGTGCTGTTTGAAAAGCATGAATCTCAAATGAGTCTTCAATTTTTCCATCCTTATAACTTACTTGCTCATCTTCATAAAGGTTACCGTTGAGAGCAACTTTTCGGTAATGCAAAGGTATTTCTGTGTTTACTAAGTCAGGAAATGCCTCTTCAATTGTTTTTCCGATTAACGATTGATGATCTATTTTCAAAATTTTATTTGCAACGTTATTGTAACCGCAAAAAATTAATTTGCCGTCACTTTCCAGACTGTACGAATGAGCTCCAAATGGGGCCGAATCTACAATTGCTCTAAATTGTTTTTCGCTTTGTCTTATTGCCTCATCCTTTATTCTCAATTCCTTATTTGCATTGTGTAATTTAAAAGCCATTTTAATTGATGCAAGTAGTACAACATCTTTAGAGTCTTTTACCACATAACCATAAGAAGTAATTTGTTCGGTTTTGGCTACAACTTCTTTTTCTGTATGAGAAGAGAGGAAGAGCAGAGGTATATCATTATCTTTCAAAATAATTTGGGCTGCTTGAGTTCCATCTATACCTTTACCCAAATTTATATCCATCAGAATTAAATCTATTTCACCTGTTTTTTCGTTAACAGTTTCAATTGCTTTTTCTCCTGTTGAAACATGGATAGTTTCATATCCAGCCTTTTTTAGCCAGTACAATTCTGTAGCTGCTAAAATAGGATCATCTTCAACTAAAAGTAATGTCCTTTTATCTGGTGCCACATTTAGCCTTTTGTAAGTAATGATATACTATTGTCGAGTTCAAAATAAAATAATTTAGCGTAAATTTGGGTTGTATTGGCAAAATTCTATTCAAATTAAACATAAACTCAATTAGTATTAAAATATCAGAATGCTCAGTTGAATGCTCCGTGAAGTTGCCGTTTAATGTTTTTATTTATTTAAAATAACAATTATTTCAATAAATTTTGTCTCGAGAAAATTGAGAATAAGGCTTTATAATGAATTCAAAGATTGTGGTACTAATTTTAATTCTAATTGTAACTTTCAAAGTGAGCGGCCAAAATGGAGTGGTAAAAACTTATTACCCAGATAAATCTGTTAAAAGCGAAAGTATGTATATAAATGATATTCTTGACGGTCCTTCAATTGAATATTACTCGGATGGTAAAAAAAAATTGGAAAGGAATTATAGCAAGGGAATAATTAACGGTACAGTAAAAGAATATTACGAAAATGGAAATGTAAAAGAAGAATTCCAAGTAGTTTTTGGAGTAAATGACGGAAATTTGAAAAGATATTTTGAAGATGGTTCGTTAAAAGAAATATTAGTTTATGAGCAGGGAAGAATTGTTAGCAAAAAACATTTTAATGATATAAATGCTCTGGTACAAAAAGAAACTCTGCCATCAATAACTCCGGTTGAAACTCCCAAACTTCAAGAAAAAGTAATTGAATTACCCAAGCCGGATGTATTTAAACCTGCCGAACTTATTGGGAGTATTAATGCAATTCAACAGAAAATAGTGTATCCCGAACATGCTCTTAAGTATGGTTTAGAAGGTGTTGTAACTCTAAATGTATATATTGATGAGACTGGTAAAGTTATTAAGGGGGAGATAAAGAGGGGGATAGGTTTAGGATGTGACGAAGAAGCATTAAAAGTAATTAAAGATGCCCGGTTTATCCCGGCAAAGAAAAATGGAAACCCCATTGCTTCGGAATTGAACATAGATTTGCAATTTAAAATGCCTCTATTGCCTAAAGAAGAAAAAGTTGTTGCTGCAAAAGAAATTATGCCAGAAAAAGTACAAGCCGAAATTAAGAAAAGTGAGCCTAAAAAATTCGAAGAGAATTTATCTGTAATGTGCGAGGCAGATAGATGTCCTAGACCTGAAGATGATCTTTCTACAATTTATTCTAAACTGGAACTGCCTAATATTGCCATTGCGCTTAAGCTTAAGGGAAACATACTGTTTGAAGTAATAGTTGATAAAGAGGGAAATTTGAAGAGTTCAAAAATTATTGATGGTGTTGGATACGGATGCGATCAATTAGTGGAAGCGGTATTACTCAAATCCAAATTTACTCCAGCTAAAAGGAAAGGAGAAGATGTTGAAGCAAAAGCTGTAATCAACTTTCCATTTAACTACGAGTGGAAAAATTAAAGCTTAGAAAGAATTTCAATAAACTCTTCTTCTATTGCTTTTCCTTTGTTGCGGCCATACCAAAGATGCAGTTTCTCAAGAAACTCCTCTTTGGTTTTTCCCTCTTCTTTCAATTGATTTATCAGGTCCTGTGCTTCTTTAGGTCTTGCACCCCACTGAAATAATTCTTTCCCGGATTCATCAAAAGCTATTAGTTTTGGAATGCTTCTTGTCCCGTTGCTTAAGTATTGGTCAATTATATCCAGATTCCGATCTCTAAAAAGCAGTTTTAAATCAATATTTTCATTCATCTTTGCAAATTCTGCAATGCAAGGAATGTTTTGGGCAGAATCTCCGCACCAGGTTTCGGTTAAAACAAACCAGTGCTGTTTATTTTCAATATTAGCTAATAAGTCAGTAATTGCATCACCAGGTTTAAAAGTTTTATGTATCCTTTTACTTCTCTGCAAATTCATTTTACTGTTTTCAAACCTATGCTTCTCTTCTTCGGTAAAACTAGTTGTATCGTTAATTTCAACAGTTTTAGCAAACTCATTCTGGTATTCATCGTATGCTAAAGCGTTATTTATGATTTTTCCTTCAAATAAATCTATTGCCATCTTAAACCTATTTCTTTTTGTATTGTCTATTTGATGCAGCTAAATTCAATTGGATTCTGTACAGCAAAAGAATATTAGTGTATTGTGAACTAAACAGTGCTTCTTTTATATGCTTAAAATAGTGTAAAAAACTAACTTTTCTTTGGCACTTGTTTTGGGATTAATAATTAAACACAATTTGAGGTCTATTATGAAGAAGATATTGTTACTCACCACAGTTCTCATGCTTTTTGCTGGATTGGAACTTAATGCAAAACCAGGTATCGGAGTATCATTCAATTTCTTTTATTCTTCCTTAAGGCCATACGGAGATTGGATAGAAATTGACGCCGATGTTTATGGCTGGCGCCCAAATAGAATTAGCCGTTCATGGCGCCCCTATTCCGAAGGAAGATGGATTTACTCCAACAGCGGCTGGTATTGGGATTCCTACGAACCATTCGGTTGGGCTACCTATCACTATGGAAGATGGTATGATGATGAATATTATGGTTGGATATGGATTCCAGATTACGAATGGGCACCTTCTTGGGTAGAATGGAGATACGACGATAATTACATTGGATGGGCTCCACTGCCTCCATATGCTTCATTCAATATAAACTTTGGAATTCGTTTTTCAATTGGCTGGCGCTCACATCATTCATGGTGGAATTTTGTTCGATATGACCATTTTGGTCATCATAATGTTCATAACTATTTTGTAGACAGAAATAGGGTGAACAGATTCTTTTCGCGTACTAAATACCGAAATAATTATTACTACGATAGAGATAGAATTGTTAACGGAGGAATTGATAAAAGAGACATTGAAAGAAGAGGCGGTTACCGAATTGCCGAAAGAGATATAAGAGAGGCTAACAGCATTTCGGACTATCAAAGATCGCGTGGCAGCCAAGAAAGAGTTGTTGCTTATAGACCATCGGATAGGGAAGTGAGTTCCGAAAGATCGTTTAACCGTAACGAAGTTATTCGAGGTGAAAGAAGTTCTTCAATTGAAAGAGATAAAATTAGTACTGCAAGAATTGTTCAAAGAGATAGAGGATTTGATTTTAATACAGATTCCGAAAGAGGAAGAAGAATCGATATAGATAATGAAAGAACTGAACCGAACAGAGAAACAAATAGAAACGTTGAATCTGAAAGAACCCGCACCTCAAGAGAATCTGTTGAAAGAGAAAATTCTTCAAGAGAAAGAATAATTAGAAGAGAAACCGAAAGAGAAGAAAATGCACCTCAAAGAGAGGCAGTTGAAAGAAGAATAGAAACACCTAGACGCTCTGAAATAGAAAGAAGTGCCGAACCTGAAAGAAGACAAGTTGAAAGATCGGTTGAACGCCAAAGAAGAGTAGAACCTGAACGAAGGGTAGAACCGGAAAGGAGAGCTGAACCAAGAAGAGAATCTTCAAGCCGTACTCAAAGCTCCGAAAGCAGAAGCCAAAGCCGTGAAAGCAGCTCGCGTGGTTCTTCCGAAAGAAGACGTTAAAAAATAAGAGTAAAAAGAAAAGCCCGGCATAACCGGGCTTTTTTTATAAACCTTCCTGACTTAATAAGTATGTTAGAATTGCCATTGCCGCAGAGCCCAGCTCCATTTCGCGGGGATGCACGGCAGATAAAACATCATTATCCGAGTGATGAACATCCATATATCTTTGGTCATCCGGAACATATCCGAATAGAGCTTTTGCGTTTTTAATTTGAGAAACATCTGCACCGCTGCCTCCGCTTCTAATCCACTCGATGTTTGCATATTGCAAATAGGGAAGCCATGCCTGAAGTTTTTTTAACGTTACCGAATCTGTTGTTACATTGAATCCGCGTGGAGTAAATGCGCCTCTGTCGGATTCTATTGCAGCGATGTGAATTTCTTTGGAGCCAAGAGCATATTTACCATATTCAATTGCCCCCTTGTTACCATTTTCTTCATTAATAAATAAAACACAACGAACAGTCCTCTTTGGCTTTATGCTTAATCTTTTAAATAGGTCTAATACTTCCATTGTTTGAATGCATGGAGCGCCATCATCGTGAGCGCCGCATCCTTTATCCCAACTGTCGAAATGCCCTCCAACTACAATTACTTCGTTTGGCTTTTCGCTTCCTTTTAATTCTCCAATAACATTGTAAGATTGAACCAATCCATAGGATTTGCAATCCAGCTGAAAAGTAATTTTAAGATTAGGCTCCTCTTTTAACGCCTTGCTTAAAAAGTCGGCATCTACTAGTCCAATTGTTGCGCTTGGAATTTTAGTAATGCTGTCGTTATAACTCATTACACCGGTATGGGGGTTATTATCATAATTGGATTGTATAGAGCGAATGATTGAGCCTACAGCACCAACTTTTGCAGCTTCTACAGCTCCCGAAAATCTAACGCCAACCGCTTTACCGTAACCGCCAAATGTACTTAACAAACTGTTATCGAATTTTTGATTGTAAAAAACAATTTTTCCCTTGGCTTTATTACCAAGTTTCGAAACCTCTTCCATACTGCTTACTTCAATAACTTCAGCGGTAATTCCATTTGATGGCGTAGAAATACTTCCTCCCAATGCGGTAATATTCAGCTTCTTATCTAAATACTTAATGGATTTGGAAATAACACCCTTTTCAAATTTTCCTCTTTCCCATTTAGGAACCATAACCGGTTGAAGCCATACTTTATCAAACCCGCAATCTTCCATTTTCTTCTTAGCCCAGTTAATTGCCTTCAAAGAATTATCCGAGCCGCTTAGTCTGGGACCAATTTCGCACAATTCCTTTAACCAGTCGTAACCCTTTAATTCGCTAAGAGAGCTTTTTACAATTTTGATTGATATATCTTTATGATTTTGAGAGAAAAGAATTTTTGGGGCGGCAGTTATTAACAGCAGAAGAGCAAATGAAAGTAATTTATTTTTCATGTTTTTGCCTGAAATATTGTGGGTAACAAATAAGGTTTAAAAGCAAAAACCCCGACTTAATCGGGGTTTTTAGCGAGAAACTTAACGGGATTTAATTTTACCTTCGTGAACCAATTTTGCAATTTCGGAAGTTCCGTTTTTGGAAATGGTTCTTAGAGCGCTGGCAGTAACTTTAACAGTAACAAATTTATTCAATTCTTTTACCCAAATTCTTTTCTTTTGTAAATTCGGTAAGAATCTTCTTCTTGTTTTATTGTTAGCATGAGATACATTATTACCACTTACCGGACCAACGCCAGTCATCTGACATTTTCTAGCCATTTTGTTACAACCTCTTTCAATTTTTGGTGGCCAAATTTAGTAAAAAAACTTGGAAATAAAAAAATAAATAAAAAAAGAGGGGCAAAACCCTCTTTTTTTTAATTATTTGCCTGCTCTCATACCCAATTCTCTATCCAAGAAATATAAAGAAGTTTTGTTATCGGCCAATAAAGTTAGTTTATGAACTATTTGCTCAACAGTATTAACTTCTTCAACTTGTTCAGTTACAAAATAATTTAGAAAAAGATTGGTAGGATAATCCTTTTCTTCATTTGCCAATGCAACAAGTTTATGAATCCTATCTGTAATATATAATTCATGCTTATGAGCTTCTTCAAAAATTTGAAGTGGGGAAGTCCACGAAAATTGTGGTTTCTCAATAGCTTCCAATGTAACTCTTCCTCCTGCTTCGTTAACAAAAGAATAGAATTTCATTGCATGAGCGTATTCTTCTCCGGATTGAGATTGCATCCATTTTGCCATTCCCTGCCATTTTTCACTTTCAAAATATGCAGCCATAGATAAATATAAATACGATGAAAACAACTCTGCATTAATTTGATCGTTCAGTGCTTTTTGCATCTTTTCTGATATCATTTGTCGCTCCTTTTAATTTGATTTCTAATTTACAATTGCAAATTATTCATTTGCCTCTAATTCTTCAAATAGTTACTCTTTCAACCAAAATTCTGTCTAATAAGTTCTAAAGGCCATGAAAAAAATATTAATGCCAATTAAATTTATTTTTTCCTTTTTGGGAATCTACTCTGCAATTATAATCATTATTCTCCTATTTTTTAGAATTATTGATCCTCCGGTAACCGCATTCATTCATTCCAATGCAGACCCGCTATTGGGACTAATTTCTTTTGATGATGTAAAGCAAAAAGCGGTTAGCATTCAAAACACATCCAAGTATGCGCCGCTATCTGTAATTGCATCTGAAGACCAGCTGTTTTTCGATCACTTTGGATTTGATTTTGAGCAAATTGAAAAGGCTATGAAAGAAAATACAAGAAGAAAAAGAATTAGAGGTGCCAGTACAATTACAATGCAGCTTGCAAAAAATCTCTTCTTATGGAATTCCAAAATTATTGTAAGGAAAGGTTTGGAAGTATATTATACATTGCTAATAGAATTGTTATGGAGTAAAGAAAGAATTATTGAAACATATTTAAATGTAGCCGAAACCGGAAAAGGTATTTATGGATTCGAGGCAGCTGCGAATCTTTATTATAAGAAGAAGTCCATTAAGTTAAGTCCGTCGGAGGCTGCTACAATTACAGCCATTTTACCAAACCCAAAAAAAAGAAATCCTAAAAGATTAACCGGCTATTTAACAAACAGAAGGGGGCACATTTTGGAACAAATGAATATGATTGGAGGGGTTGGAATACTTAAAGAAAAAATAAGCTATTAGTTATTTCGAAGCTGAATTAATTATTTCCATGGACTTGTCGAAAATCTTTTCCATGTCAGAATCTTTGGAAATTGGATTGCTGTACTTGAATTCCGGTTGAGTGTATTCCCGGTTATATCTGTAGGAGGTTATTACATTATTCTTTTTATCGTAATAAATTATTTCAACAAGGCTGTAGCGGCGTTTTTCTTTATGAATTAGAAAATAGGATTTTATTTTCGAAACTTCTTTTTCCAATCCGTCAACTTCAATTGGAGTATTATATTCTTCGCTTGCCCAAACAAAAAAATCTTCACCTAAAAAAGTGGCAAGTCCGTTTACATTAATTGATAATTCTTTATCGGCTTCTTTTGAAATTGAAACCCATTTATCCATAGATTGGGAATAAGTAGAAACTGATAAAACTAGGAAGCATATAAAGATATTTATTTTTTTTTTCATAATAATCGCTTAATGGAGGAGAGAGAGGGATTCGAACCCTCGGTACCCTTGCAGGTACACTTCCTTTCCAGGGAAGCCAGATCAACCACTCCTGCACCTCTCCATGTACAAAAATTTGTGTGGCAAATATATCAATTATTGATCTTACTCAAAAATTATAAGAAATATTTTTTTTTCTACCTACTTGGGCAAAAAGATAATAAATTGCCGTAGCTCTTTTGCGACTGTTTGAATATGCTTGTAATAATTTCACTTTCGATCGAATGCACCCATTTTTTTTAAGTGGCGCATCTCTGGTTATATAAAGAGCCGTAAAAATACTTTTGTTGTTTTATCAATTTATTATTTGGATTATCAATGGAACAGCATTCGGAAAAATATACAAAGACATTTCGTAAAATTGAAGGTCTTAGGAATTTAAGTTCCATTCCCAAGATACTTATTGAAGTTAATCAACTTATTAAAGCAGAACCGGGAAACATGATTAAGCTTGCCAGGCTTATTGGTAAAGATCAGGGGTTAACTACAAAAATTCTTGCTGTTGCAAATTCTCCATTATATGGTTTGCAAAGAAAAGTTTCTTCACTTGAATTTGCATTAATGGTTATGGGCACCGAAGAAATTTCAAGAATTGTTACAGCAATAACTCTTTCCGATTCTTTGAGATTTCAATCCAGAGAAAATTTTAAGTATATCGATTACTGGAAGCATTCCATGCTCGTAGGTACGGCTGCTAAAGATATGTCCATTCGATTGGGATTTTCTGACCTATGCGGTGAAGCTTTTTTAGCAGGCATTTTACACGATGTTGGAATTCAGGTTATTGCCCAATATTTCGAAAAGGAATATGAAGAGATTTTAGAAATGGTAAAAGAGGGTTCTAAATTCTATAATGCAGAAAAAGAGGTGTTGGGAGTTGGACACGACGCAATTAGTGTTTTCTTATCCCAAAAATGGAAATTGCCCGAAAGTTTAACCGATGCAATTCAATTTCATCACCATCCGTCGGAATCCGTAAATAATAAGGCGCTTGCTTCTATAGTTCATTTAGCAGATTCAATGACTCAAGAGTTTAAAGTTGGCGATTGTATTTGGGATAAAAAACTTTCGTTCGATGGCAATGTTGTAGAAATTTTAAAATTTGAATCTGCCGAAATTATGTCTCACTTTGTAAGTGAATACAACGAAGTATTTATTGATACCGCAGAAAATATTGTACTATAAAATAGTTCTTACCATTTTATGCTTGTGTTTATTGCCGATTGATATTTTATAATTGTTGCTAAAATGAATAGGAAAAATGAAAAGTAAAACTTCAATAGCGTGGCAATCTTCATTTAGTATAGATATTCCTAAAATTGATGAACAGCATAAGAAATGGCTTGATATCTATAACAATTTGAACGAATCTATTATTCAAGGTCTTGGTAAACTATTTGTCGAAAATGCGCTAAAGGATTTTTTCGAGTATACACAATATCACTTTGATGAAGAAGAAAAGTTATTTGTAAAACATAATTATCCAAAATCTGAAGCCCACGTTTTATTGCACCGAAACATTATTTGGACTATAACCCACCTGTCGTTCGATTTGGCTAAAGGTAAAAATGATACTCTTCTTGCAATCGATACATTAGCGGTATTAAAAAAATGGCTTACTGGTCATATATTAAGTGCAGATAAAGAATTTGGGGATTATGTTAAATGCAGCAAAACAAAAATTACTTCGGCCAAAAAAACTCGTGAAATCTCTTAGATGTCTTTCCAAGTAATAATATTCTTATTAATTAGTTACATTTATTGACTAAGTGGAAAACAGAATCAGTCATTCCAGTTACTTCTTGTATTAACCGCCAGTATAATTTAGAACCCTTAAAAACAGACATGCACGCTAAAAATCAGTCTTAATAAATATTTTCTTTTGCTTGTTTAGTTTTTCATTCTTTACTCGATTATAATTCATAGAAAATATTAATTAAACTCATCGGGTAAAAATTGTTTAATAAAGTTCGAAATAGAATCATAGCAATACTTTTTTCCCTATTACTTTTTTTTACTCTTCTTTTCTTCTACAACGAAATGAAGAGGGACGAAGTACTTCACTCCTTAATTCAAAATGAAATAGAAGATAAATCTAGTTTAGTTGAAATTGCATTTGGCTCTATTAACCAAGGTATGAATAACTACATTTTTGAAAATACCTTTTGGGATGATATGGTTAATTTTATAGATAAGCCTTCAAAAACTTGGGCAAACGATTATATCTACGCATCGATGGGTAAATATGATATTAACTACGCCTGGTTTTTCGACTCCGAATTAAATCAAACATATTTTGTTACAACCGAAAATGAGCCTTCATTGGAAGTGTTTCCAATGACGAAATCATATTTAAATTCTATAATCAGTAAAAAATGGTTTAACGAATTTTATTTTGTGGATAATAACGATGTAATTGGAATTCTTACAGCCCCAGTGCAGCCTTCAAAGGATTATAAAAGGGTTACAAAGCCAGTTGGTTATATGATTTGCGGTAAAAGGTGGAATAAATCTAATTTGAAAAAAGTATCAACATTATTAGCTGCCGAAACCAGAACAATCTTTGTATCTGAATTCCACAAAGCAATCGAAAATTCAAAAAAGAATAAATATGAAATTTATTCTTACAAAGAACTTAAAGATTGGGAAGGAAAGCCGGTTGCATATTTTTACACCTCTTTCCAAAATAATACATTAAAAGAAATAGATTCCTCTACAAAAAACCAATATTCCATTATCACAATCTTTGCAATTGCATTAATTCTTGTTGTTGCATTAGGGCTTTATTTTGGGGTTGTTAAACCCCTTTATGTACTTACCAAAAGTATCGAGTCAGGAGAAATTCAAGCACTCTCTTCAATTGAAAAACAAAAATCGGAATTCAGTTCACTGGCAGGATTGATTAAGAAATTTTTTGAACAGAAAACAATTTTAATTGAGCAGAGGAATGAACTTGAAAGTTTTAGTTATACTGTCTCTCACGATTTAAGATCTCCAATTAGAGCAATTAAAGGATTTACCCAAATTCTCAATGAGGAATTATCTGGTAAGTTGAACCATCAAGAAGTGGAATTGTTTGGAAGAATTTTAAAAGCCACTGGTAAGATGGAAAAACTAATTGAAAATTTACTTGAGTTATCCCAGGTGGTAAGAAAAAAATTGAGAATCTCGAAATTCGACTTTACAGAAATGTGTGTTGAAATTTTGAATGAATTGAAAGACGGGAACCCGAATAGAAAAGTTGTTTCCGAAATTCAAAGTGATATATATATGATAGGGGATAAAGATCTTATTCAGATTGCCTTGGTAAATATTATTGGGAATGCATGGAAGTATTCTTCCAATAAAGAAGTGACCGAAATTAAAATAGGCTCCACTTTAAATAATGGAAAGACAATTTATTTTGTTCAAGATAATGGTGCCGGCTTCGATATGAAAAATTCTGCAAATCTTTTTAATGAATTTACAAGGCTTCATAGCGATAGCGAATTTTCTGGAACGGGACTTGGACTGTCTATTGTTAAAAGAATTATTAAACGTCATTCGGGAGAAGTTTGGGCCCTCTCCGAATTAGGTAAAGGATCCACTTTTTATTTTACAATAGGAGTTTAAACCTAACTTCATCGTTACAGAATAAGCGTTACAAAAAAAAGTAAAAATTTAAATTGCACTTTTATTTTGCGCTTTAGGATATACAAATAACCAATGTTTTCTAGATGAATCTTATTTAATATTGAACTCCCTAATTTGAGCTATATCAAAAGACAATCACAAATATTTTTTTCTTGATTTTCTTCTCTTCTAATAATAAATTCATTTCGGTTACTCAAAGATAATAATTCATATTTTTTGAAAGGTAATAAGACTATAGATTCTTAACTATATAAACCATATTATAAATCGAAGTTGGAGGCTAGATGAAAAACAAATGCCTTTTCCTTTTATTGTTAATACTTATACCCTCTATTATCAACCTTGCGCAATCCTCTAAAAGAATTGCAGAAACCAAAATTGCTGAGAAGCAATTCATTACTGAATCATTCCCATTTTATTCACCCCAAGAAACAAATGCTAGTTTTGCTACAACCATTTATACTTTTGGTGACATTACTATTTTTAGTTACTTCGATAATACATCCATTACTGTTTACGATGCTAATGGTGCAATTAAAGGAACTAAGATTTTGAATACAGATAAGAACTATACTTTTAGATATGGGTCAGGTATCTTTAGAATAGTTGGGAATAAAACTTATACCGTACTTGTAGGTGATGCCATTACAAGTTATGTAAATGGCTATTTTGCCGTTGATGAAGCCGGAAGAGGACTCTCAACAAAATTAAATACTTGGATGATGTCGACCTATGGTACCGGAAGTGATTTTATTGTATTTGCTTATAACGATAATACTGGATTTACAGTAAAAGACTCTACAGGTAAAATTTTAGCAGCTGGCACCTTAAATACCGGCCAGCATTATTCTTTTGCACAAGCTGGAACTATTCCTGCTAAGCAAGCTTTGCAAGTTACCGGCACAAAGCCGGTGTCTGCTCTTTCTTACACAGATCAAGATTATTATGTACCCTCCTCCAATGGTACTTTTGTTGGAACTACTTTTTATGGTTATTCTGCACGTGTGGGAGGGTGGGATAATTGTATCTTAGTAACTTCTTACTCCGACAATAACTCTGTAACAATAACAAACTCTACAACAGGCGCAACAATAAAAACTTATACTTTACAAAAAGGACAAGTTGCAGCAGAAAACATTACTACGCCAACATTTTGGACAGTAAAAACGTCTGGGTCTGCTTCTGCAGCCAATATTCCCTTTACATATGCAACCTCTGGTTATCAGTATATGACTAGAGCAATTGATGAAACGGGAAAAGGATTTGGAAAGTTATTTTATGTTCCTACAATAGGAAGTAATATCCATATCTTTTCATTCGATAATGCAAATAAAATAAAAGTAACTCAAATGGGGGATTATACTGCGTTTCCATATACTGCACCTACTGTTAAATACGAGGGGACTTTAGATGAAGGCAAGTATTACAATTTTATTTCTGCAACAGGAAGATATGTTTATAAAATAGAAGCTTCCGGAAATGTTTCTGTCTTGCAAAGTAATGCTGGAGCTGGCGCAGATTTTATGCCATTGGCTTATTCATTAGACTACGCAGATCTTGCAGTTTCGACGGATGATATAAAATATAATAAAGCAGATAATACTATTGTTGCCGGCGACTTAATTACCGTAACAGTAACAGTCCATAATTATGGAAGTGTTGCGGCATCGAATGTTGTGTGCTATGCATTTGACGGGGATCCAGATGCCGGTGGAAGTGCTCCAATTATTGGAAATGGAACAATTGCAAATATTCCGGTAAATGGAACAGGTACTTTCTCATTTAACTACAAGGTTCCAACTAGTCCCGAATACCATACAATTGTCGTAAAGGCCGATGCAAATAATTCTATTACAGAATCGAATGAATCGAATAATAAAGCACAAAGAGGAGTAAAGCCAAATACAGATTTACAGCCTCCGCTAGCTATAAATGTTACAGCACCATCTAATTTATTATTGCAAAATGGAGTTTTAATTCCAAACCCATTTACAGTTAAGTACGAAATCTTTAATACTGGCACAGTTGCGGCAACAAATGTTGTTGCTACTTTAGAATTATTTAACGGATTAACTTTAGCATCTGGAACCTTGGTACGTAATATTGGCTCCATAAATGGAAATTACACGGCTACTGTTGAGTATCAGATAAATGCAAATAAAAATATAAGCGGATTTAATTTTTATAAGCTAACCGTTACATGTACCAATGCAGATACAAAAATTATTAACAGAGCTGTGAATGTACCTGATGCTACAGCTCCTAATGCGCCTGCAAATTTTACTGGTCAAGTGGTATCGAATATTAATGCTTCATTAACTTGGAACAATAATAGTGAATCGGATTTAGCCGGATACTATTTGTATTACAGTACCGATGGGGTAAACTGGAATGGTAAAGGTGCTTCTCAAGGAGATTCTCCTATTCTAATTGTAAATGATAACAAAGCAACAATTACAGGATTACCAGTTACCGAAGCTGGAATTAATTATTGGTTTATGCTAAGGGCTTTCGACTCTTCAAATAATTTAAGCAGTAATAGCGCAAGTGTAAAATTGCTTTTAAAATCCGGTACATCATCTACTTCTACTGTAATCTTTTATGGTAATACTCCAAAAACTTGGACTGTTAAATCTCCTGATACCGGTTTTGTAATTGGACCAAACAGTTATGGAGATTTAGGTAAGTATCAGAAATTCGATTTTACAGGGGACCTATTTTTAAAACAGGCAAGAATTTATTTTTCTAGTAAAGAAATTGTTGGCTCGGCAGATAATTTAACATTTGTTGTACGGGATGTAAATTCAACTTCTGGCGGACCTGGTATATTATATTATTCAAGCAATTTTTCTACAAATTCAATTGATATTTCAAATCCTGGAAATGTATTTAATACAATAACCATATCCACACCATTTAGAGTTACTAAGCCATTCTTTATAGGACTGGAATGGACTTCTTCGATTGATGATAAATTTAACATATTAGCAGATGCAGTGGGTGAAGGTGAAATGAAAAAACGTGCTTGGGAAAAATGGAGCGATGGAACATTTCACGATATGCATGGGTCATGGCAAGATTTTGATATCGATTTGTGGATAAGCGCTGTTTTATCTACCACTTCACCAGTAAAAGATAATAATAATTCAATTCCAACCGAATTTGTGTTATATCAAAATTATCCTAATCCTTTTAATCCATTTACTAAAATATCCTATTCATTGCCCAAGAGCGGATTTGTAGATTTGAGAGTCTTTGATATTCTTGGCAACGAAGTTTCTCTATTAATAAAAAGTGAGCAGCAAGCTGGAATTCATAATGTAGAATTTAATGGGGCCAGTTTATCAAGCGGGGTTTATATTTATAAATTAACTTTTAACGGACAATCCTATGCCAAAAAACTAATTTTGATGAAATAGTAGCCAATAATTTTATTATAACAAATAGCTAAAGCCGCTAAAAATTTTATAGCGGCTTTCTTTTTCTATAGAATCTAATAAAAATAAAAATTGCGAAGAAATTATATGGGTATTAACTAAAATTTAGTTGGTACTCTTTACTCCGTTGATCATTAAGATTGTTTGTGCATATAAAGTTTTAAGTCAGTCCTTAATGCTATTCTAAGTAAATGTAATTTTTCATAACGGTTTATTCTCCTCATTTTTTTCTTTATTTCTATAAGAATGAGTGCAACTAATTATTCTTAACAGGCCAACTCCAATAACAATTTCGGAATAAAAATAAATTAGGAAGAAGTTTATATAAAAATGAGCTAAATGTAGTTTGTCGGTTCCTTAGATATTTGTAAGTTTGTAGTGCAAAAATCAAAAATGATTCATTAATTAGTGTGCTTATTTTAGTGGTAACAGGTAGTAACTTTTAAAAGAAAAGTTCGTTTTTTGTTCGGAAAGGTGGCAGAGTGGTTGAATGCGGCAGTCTCGAAAACTGTTGTCCGGCTTGCCGGATCGGGGGTTCGAATCCCCCCCTTTCCGCTTCTAAAATATTTACATCCACTTTATACAAACTATTTGTAAAGTGCTTTACTTGGTTTTTTATTCCTCTTTCTCAACAATTTCTATAACAGCCTATATATACAATAATTTACTCAAGCTAGTCACTTTAACTTTATTCCAATTTACAAAAGCATTGTTAGTAATTATCTAACTAGGTTCATAAAATTATTTTATCTCTATAGTTTCGCACTTTTTTAAGAAAGATTCATCTACATCGGCTCCATGCCCTGGAGTATCTTCCAATGTTATTTCTCCAATATTATATTTAGCGCCTCCAATTATAGGATCCTCTTTCATAAATAAATATCCATCTAAATCGGCATACTGAATATTTGGACGTGAAGAAACTAAATGTGCTGCGGCAGATAATCCCAGCCTGGTTTCGGTCATACATCCAACCATACATTTTATTCCGGCGCCTTCTGCAATTGCATTAATCTTTAATGCGTTATGTATTCCACCGCTCTTTGCCAGTTTTATATTAAAATAATCGCAGCATCCCTTTGCGGCTAATTTATAAGCATCATGATGATCGAATAAAGATTCATCTGCCATAAGTGCTATTGAAGTTATCTCTCTTAAACGGCTCAAATTATCATAATCCCAATGGGCAATTGGCTGTTCGCAATATTCAATTCCAAATGGCTCCAAAGCTTTGAGCGTACTGGCGGCTGTTTTAAAATCCCACCCTTGGTTTGCATCAATTCTTATTGGAAGTTTATCTCCTATTGCTTCTCTAATGCTTTTAATTCTTGCAACGTCAAGATCTTTGGTAGTGCCAAGCTTAACTTTAATTGCTTGAAATCCCTGGCGCATATATTCAACAGCTTTCTTTGCAACTTTATCCGGATCTCCAATACTAATTGTATTGTCAGTCCAAAAAGAGCGCTTACCACCTCCAAGAAGTGCGTAAAGAGGAAGACCTGCAGCCTTTCCGGCTATATCGTATAATGCCATATCAAAAGCGCTTAGGATGGTGCTGTTAAAAGCTAGATATCTATTCATCTCTTTATTTCGCTCTTCAATATTAAGGGGGTCTTTTCCAAGAACTAATTTTGCCAAATCTACAGCAGCGGCAATGTTAATAGATTGTGTCTCACCGGTAATTCCCCAATAGGGATTAGCTTCGCCCATTCCGTAAATACCCTGGTTTGTATGAATTCTTATAAATACACTTTGCGCGCAAAGTATTTCCATTATTGCAATTTTGAATGGTTCATGGAAGGGAATATCTGCTTTGTAAATTTCTACACGGGTAATTTTCAAATTATTAGCCATTAGGTATTTCTCCTATAAATATGGAATGCCGTTGTACTTCTATTTTTACGTTGAAGAACATTGTAGTCGAATGATTATAGTTGTGGATATTTTATAAATGTAACTTTCAAAAAAAATATTTTTTCTTGATGGAAGTATGCGATCTAAGAACTAATTATTTGGCAATAGCTTTTTAATTTCGAATTGGAAAATGTCCTGCCTCGAAATTATATCTTTCCTAATCTTTTGCAATTCATCGTAACCCAATAATATATCTACATTATTTGTTTGAGCAACAGAATTTACCCATAAAAGTTCTGTTGGATTAAAATGGTGGTCTGCGTAAGCCAAATGAAGTCCATCAATAATAAATGCTTTTGCAACATCGGGTGTAGAAAATTTGGGAGGAGCTAATTCCAAAAAATCATTTTCCGGCAAATCCTCTATTGCTCCTTCAATAAATTCTTTGTCAAAACCAAGCACTTTAGATAACTCGAATATCCATTCTTTTTCATTTAGAACAACTCTTCTATCTTTTTTAATCAATAATAAAAGACCTCGCAAATATTTCCCCTTATCCTGAACAGTAACTGACATTAGATTTCCAAAAATTTAATACAAATTTAGAATTATTTTTGATTTATTTTATAGAAGAAATAAAAATTATTGATATAGTTGAGGAACTATGAAGGAATTTTCCAATTCGTTTAACCCCGCTACAGGTGAATTAATAGGAACATCACAATTGCATTCTGTTGAAGATGTTGTTAAAATTATAAGTGATGCAAAAGAAGCACAAAAAAAGTGGGAAGCAACACTTTTAAAAGATAGAATAAAAAAAATACTTCTGGTTAGGGATTATATTGTTAATGAGGCCGAAAACATTGTTAATACAATTTCTGATGATAATGGTAAAACCAGATTAGATGCGTTGGCTACAGAACTGCTTCCTGCTGCCATGTCTATTACCTACTATTGTAAAAACGCCAAAAAGTTTTTGCGCAATCAAAAATTAAGCGCTGGTAATATATTTCTTGTAAATAAAAGAAGTAAGATTATACGTATTCCTTACGGGGTTGTGGGAATAATATCTCCCTGGAATTATCCCTTTGCAATTCCTTTCTCCGAAATTGTAATGGCCTTGCTAGCCGGAAATGCTGTTGTGCTAAAAGTTGCTTCCGAATCTCAAATGGTTGGCAATATTCTAAAAATTGCATTTGAATCCGCTCAACTTCCTAATGGTGTATTTAATTATGTTAATATATCTGGCAAAGTTGCCGGAGACTCTTTTATAGAAAATGGAATTGATAAATTGTTTTTTACAGGTTCTGTAAGTGTTGGAAAATATTTAATGGAGAAAGCTTCCAAAAAACTGCTGCCTCTTTCGCTTGAACTTGGGGGTAACGATCCAATGATTGTTTGCGAGGATGCAGATCCGTATAGAGCGGCCATGGGTGCTCTTTGGGCTGGTTTTCAAAATGCGGGGCAATCTTGCGGCGGTGTGGAAAGAATTTATGTCCATTCTAAAATTTATCCCGAATTTATTGCAATCTTTAAAAACAAAGTCAATCAACTAAATGTTGCTATAGGACAAGATTATAATTCCGATATGGGATGTATGACTACCTCCAAACAAGTTGAAACCGTAGAACTACATATTAAAGATGCGCTGCAAAATGGAGCTGTTATTACCGCTCAATCTAAGATACCGGAGAATATTAATCATAAAAATTTTTTACCGGCAGTTGTGCTTGAAAATGTCAATCACAATATGCTGTTAATGAAAGAAGAAACTTTTGGTCCTGTTGTTGGCCTTATGCAGTTCAATAATTATAAACAAGCTATTAGTCTTGCTAACGATTCCAACTTAGGCTTAACAGCTTCGGTTTGGTCAAAGAATAATAAACGCGCCGAAGAAATTGCTGTTAAACTTAAAGCCGGTACAGTTACTATCAACGATCATTTAATGAGCCATGGACTGGCCGAAACCCCATGGGGAGGATTTAAGGAATCGGGATTAGGCAGAACGCATGGTCATCTTGGCTTCGACGAAATGACTCAAGCAATGGTTATTGTTAAAGACATTTTACCATTTGTAAAAAGAAATTTATGGTGGCACCCCTTTAATAAAAACTTGTTCGATGCTCTTAAAGGAATTATAGATTTGCTCTATAATAAAAGCATTATAAAGAAGATTAAGGGTGGATTTAAACTGATGCAAAATTTTAAAAGAATATTCATAAGAGATTAGCTTTAAAAGGAAATATTCCACTAATAAAGACTTAACTTTATTTATTTTGTACCGATAATAGAGCAGAAAAATATATTGCTTTTGTTAATACCATTTGCAAGTACAGTCAGCGGTAAAATTATTTTGGGAGATAAATACTTGGAACTTCATTCGGTAAATGAAATATCGGTAGCGTCGGTTTTAGAAAACAAGGAATATTTTTCGGAGTATCTCTCTAATTCTTTAGCAGAAAAAAAAGAGAAGAGTATAAGCTCGCTTGAAAAAATTTTAGAAGGGGAAAAAAGATTCGAAACACTTGCCGAAATGATTTCTCATCCGGTTGCAATGGTGCGCTTAATAGACGGGCACATAATTCACGCTAATTCAAAATTAATATCTCTCTTAAATCTTAATCCAAGTAACTATCATAACAAATGCTTCTTCGATTTCTTTGTGTTTGATGAGGATAAAAACGATTTGTTGAATGAGCTAATAGAGTTAAAGAAGATTAATAATTTTGAGAGTGAGTTGATTAAAGAAGATGGGGACTTTTTTCTAGCAGCAATTTCGGCACAAAGAACTTTTTATAATAAGTCCGATGCAGTTATTGCATTCGTAAAAGACATCGAAGAACAAAAGATGCTGGAGAGCGAAAAAGAAAGACTGCTAGAAGATTTGGCAATTTCGAGGATGCAAATTGAAGAGGAGGCAGCAAAGTATGTTAAGCTAAATGTGCAGCTGGCCGAGTCCGAAGAAAAGCTTACCGAGCTTAACGCCTCCAAGGATAAATTCTTTTCTATAATTGGTCACGATCTTAAGAATCCTTTGTTTGTTATTCAGTCTATGTCCGAAATTCTTGAAACGGAGTACACAGATCTTACAGATGAAGAAAAAATTGGTTTTATTAAAGGAGTGCGCGAAGCATCATTCAGCGCCTTTTCTTTATTGGACGATTTACTAAAATGGTCCCGATGCCAATCCGGAAGAATTGATTATAACCCGGAACCCCTGCATATCCGAAAGATAATTAATGGAATTTTTTCACTGGTAGAAGCACAGGCCAATAGAAAAAATATTACTCTCATCTATAACAATAATCCCAAGCATAACGTGCTTGGAGATAAAAATATGATCGAAGCCATAATTCGAAATTTAATTTCAAACGCTATTAAATTTTCTAACGATGGGGGAGAAGTTAAAATATATACAAAAGAACTTGAGAACCAAATAGAAATTACTGTTGCAGATAGTGGAATTGGAATTGCAGAAAAAGATTTGAGTAAGTTATTTAGAATAGATGTTCAGAATAGCGATATTGGAAAATCGAAAGAAAAGGGAACAGGCTTAGGATTAATTCTTTGCAAAGAGTTTGTTGAAAAACATGGCGGTTCTATTTGGGTAGAAAGCCAGTTTGGCTTAGGCAGCCAATTTAAATTTACCGTGCCTAAGCTTACTTAGCGCTTTTATTTTTCTTTGTCATCTGCTCAAATTTAGCTTTGAATTTCTCCATAATTCTTTTGGCCCATAAAAATTCTGTTGCAAGTATGGATAAACCCAAAGGAATAACAATAAATGCCGGGCCGGGTAGGACTATCATAAACAATCCTATAACTACAATTGTAATTCCAATTATTCCTATTATTATCTTTTTTAGCTGCTTTATAGATTTTATCATATTTGCCTTTCTCACTTGAAGAGTTTACTCTACCCTTTGATATCTAAAACCAAAGCGGATTATTCAATGCATCATTAAATAATCCGCACGGTAATTAGACGAATACTTTAGAACTTTGGTTTTATTCCCATATTATAGAGCATAAAAGAAAATAAGTCGGCATTAAGTTCAATAGATTTAGATGTACTTGTTCCCGCACCATGACCAACTTTTGTCTCAATCCTTATTAAAGCAGGATTCTTTCCGCTATTGTTCTCTTGCAATGTGGCAATATATTTAAACGAGTGAGCTGGGAATACTCTATCGTCGTGATCTGCTGTGGTTACAATTGTTGCAGGGTAGTCAACTCCTTTTTTAATGTTATGTAATGGTGAATAATTATACAAAAATTTGAATTGATCAGCATTATCGCTCGAGCCATATTCTGGCACCCAAGCCCATCCAATTGTAAATTTATGAAATCTCAACATATCCATAACTCCCACCTGAGGAATAGCAACTTTAAACAAATCTGGCCGTTGATTTATTACCGCACCAATTAGTAATCCTCCGTTAGAACCCCCTTGTATTGCTAACTTTGATGGGGAAGTATATTTGTTCTTAATCAGCCATTCTGCGGCAAATATAAAATCGTCGAACACGTTTTGTTTTTTTGCAAGCATGCCTGCCTTGTGCCAAATTTCTCCATATTCATTGCCACCTCTAATGCAAGCCAAAGCATAAACTCCTCCATTATCTAAAAAAGGAATTAGGGAAGAACTAAAATAGGGCTGCATCGAAACATTAAAACCGCCATATGCATAAAGCAAAGTTGGGTTATTGCCATTTAGTTTTAGCCCCTTTTTGCTAACAATAAATAAGGGCACTTTTGTACCATCTTTGCTTTCGTAAAAAATTTGTTTGGTTTCGTAACCGGCTGGATTAAATTTTACTTTCGATTGGCGGAATAGTGTTGATTTGTTATTCTTAATATCATATTTGTAAATTGTTGGGGGATATGTAAATGATGTGAATGTATAAAATGTTTCATCATCATTTCTTCTTCCGCTAAACCCGTAAACAGTTCCAATTGAAGGTAACTTTACATTCCCTAAATAGTTCTCTTCTAAATCCAGAATTTGCACTACATTGTTAGCATCTTTTAAGTAGGTAACAAAAAACTTATTCTTCATAAAAGATATACTTTGAATTACATCCTCTCCTTCGTGAATTGCAATTTTCCATTGAGAATGATCCGGGTTTTTTAAGTCCATTAACATTACTTTGTTGTTAGGGGCATCTCTATTTGTCATTACTATAAATTTATCATCAATGTTATCTATGAATGTATAATTTGCGTCCGCTTCGGGGGTAAGATTAACAATTGGTCCCTCTTTACCTAAATCTTTGTACCAGAGCATATTTTCCGATGCCGAACCTTCCCAAACAGAAATAACCAGATACTTTTCATCCTCAGTAACGCCGGCTCCAAATCCCCGTTGTGCATTCTCTTTGTCTTCTAACACAAGTTTATCTTCGGCCTGATTAGTCCCCAGTTTATGATAATATAGTTTTTGAAATTCATTTTTCTGTTTAAGTTCCTCTCCTGCTTTTGGTTCATCGTATCTTCCATAAAAGAAACCATCTTTGTACCATGCGGCTCCGCTAAATTTGGACCACTTAATTACATCCTTTGTAAGTTGTTTGCTCTCTAATTCAATTACATAAAACTCATTCCAATCCGAGCCCCCTTTTGAAATTGAGTAGGCCATATATTTATTGTCGTTGCTAACGTAAGTTCCGCTTAAACTTATAGAACCGTCATTGGATAATTTGTTTGGATCTAGAAGAACTTCGGGCTTACCATTTAATCCTTTTTGAATATAAATTACACTCTGTTCCTGCAGTCCGTCATTCTTATAAAATATATAGTAATTGCCATATTTACTTGGGGAAGAATACCTTTCGTAATTCGACAATTCTGTAAGCCTTTTCTTATATGCATCTCTAAAAGGAATTTGAGAAAGATAATTAGATGTAACTTTATTTTGCTCTTCAACCCATGCACTTGTTTCGGATGAATTATTATCTTCAAGCCATCTGTATGGATCGGATACTTTAGTGCCATGGTAATTATCTGTTTGCTCAACTTTTTTTGTCTTTGGATAGGAAATAGTTTGCGATTGTAAATTCACATAGCAAAACGAAAATATTATTAGAATTAGGAAAAGTCTTTTCATTTTAACCTCGGTTAGTTTTAATGTAATTGTGAATGTAAAATAGAATTCCTTACTTATAAAACCAATAGAAATAAAAACTATCAAATGCAATTATTTTTAGCACTCTTTAGTAATTGTTTTGGTTGCTAAATAGGGTTCGAGTGTCTATTTTTATCCTGTCAATATTTTAGGACTTGGATTTAGAATGAGCCATAGAGGGACAAAGGGATGTTCTTTTGATTGGTTCTCCAAGTTAGATTATTAAAAATAAACTCAGTTTGAGGTTAAAGATGGCTAGTAAAGAATTCAATCCCTTCGAAATGGCACAAGCTCAATTCGACAAAGTTGCAGATATTCTTAATTTAGAAGAAGGTACAAGAGATCTGCTCCGTAATCCTATTAGAGAATATGCGTTCTTAATTCCTGTACGCATGGATGATGGCACTACAAAAGTTTTTAAAGGTTTCAGAGTTCAACATAACGATGCACGCGGTCCTAATAAAGGTGGTATCCGTTTCCATCCTCACGAAACTGCAGACACAGTTCGCGCTCTTGCAATGTGGATGACTTGGAAATGCGCTGTTGTTAATATTCCTCTTGGCGGTGGTAAAGGCGGTGTTATTTGCGATCCTCACCATTTAAGCATGAGAGAACAAGAACAAATTTGCCGTGGCTGGGCTCGCCAGATGGCAAAAAATGTTGGTCCTTTAAATGATGTTCCTGCTCCAGATGTTATGACTAACGGTCAGCATATGTTATGGATGCTCGATGAATTCGAAGCTATTCAAGGAGCTAAATATCCTGGCTTTATCACAGGTAAACCAGTTGGCATGGGCGGTTCTTTAGGCAGAACAGAAGCTACCGGTTACGGTGTTATTTTTACTGTTCGAGAAGCTTTAAAGAATATGGGAATTAAACCACAAGATACTACCGCTTCGGTTCAAGGTTTTGGAAACGTTGCTCAGTACGCTATTGAACTTTACACTCAATTAGGTGGAAAAGTTATTTGTGTTTCTTGCTGGGATCAAAACGATCAGTGTTCTTATACTTATAAGAAAACTGCTGGAATTAACTTACAAGAATTATTAAAAATTACAGATAAATTCGGTGGCATAGATAAAACTAAAGCTAAAGAATTAGGATACGAAATTCTTGCAGCGGATGCTTGGATTGAACAAGATGTTGATATTCTTCTTCCTTGCGCAATCGAAAATCAAGTTCGCGCAGATAACGTTAACAAAATTAGCAAACAAGTTAAAATTATTGCCGAAGGCGCTAATGGTCCTACCACTCCAGAAGCAGATAAAGTTATTCACGAAAGAGGCATCTTTATGATTCCAGATTTCTTGGCTAACGCTGGCGGAGTAACTTGCTCTTATTTCGAACAAGTTCAATGTAACATGAACTACTATTGGGAAAAGGATGAAGTATTAGGAAAATTAGATGTTAAGATGACAGCTGCATTCCACGCTGTTAGCGAATTATCTAAAAAGAGAAATATTTACATGCGCGATGCTGCTTATGTTATTTCGGTTAGCCGTGTTGCTCAAGCTTGCAAAGATCGCGGCTGGGTATAATTATATTGATATAGTTGAAATAAAATAGTAAATAGCCGGAAGTTGGTTTTCAATTTCCGGCTTTTCATTTTTAAACATACTTATCATAGGGTGTAAAATGGATACTTCTGTTCCTCATTTCGAAAGAAATTTTTTGGCAGCTAAAGATAATTTTATGTGGTTGGGGCAAGGCTCCTTTGGCGGTAAGGCCAGCGGTTTAGCTTTTATAGAAAGTATTATCAAAGATAAAATTGATCCTAATGAATTCTCCGAAATTGAAGTTAAAATTCCTAAGCTCGTTGTTCTTCGAACAAGTATTTTCGATCTCTTTATGGAAAGGAATAAACTTTTCGAATTGGCATTCTCCGATGCCAACGATGAAGAAATTATTCAAGGATTTTTACAATCGGATTTACCGGTTGAAATTCTTGGAGATTTAAGGGGAATGATTGAGAATGTTCACGTTCCTCTTGCAGTACGTTCCAGCAGTATGATGGAAGATTCCAAGTTTGAACCATTCGCCGGAATTTATGCAACCAAAATGATTTCGAACAACGCTCCCGAAAATGATCTTCGCTTTCACAAATTAACCGAAGCAATCAAATTTGTTTTTGCATCTACATATCTCAAAGCATCTAAAGATTATTTTAAAGCAACCTCGCACAATATTCAAAACGAAAAGATGGCAGTTATAATTCAGGAAGTTGTTGGCCAAAAATTTAACGATAGATTCTATCCAAACATATCCGGTGTTGCACGCTCTTTCAACTACTATCCCACCGGAAGATCGAAACCGGAACAGGGAGTTGTTAATCTTGCTTTAGGATTAGGAAAAACTATTGTAGACGGTGGAATAAGCTGGACCTATTCTCCCGCATTTCCAAAAGCAATTCCTCCTTTTGCAGATCCTATGGATATGCTTAAAAATACCCAGCTGAAATTTTGGGCTATTAATATGAGCCATTTTATTGAATATGATCCAACCAAAGAAACCGAATATATGATTGAAGCGGAATTGAAAGATGCCGACTACGACGATACGCTTAAATATATTACTTCAACTTACGATCCCTCTTCCGAAAGATTTGTTATGGGTTACAGTGTTAACGGACCCCGGTGTATTAACTTTTCGCAGCTCCTTACAATGAACGAATTCAAGTTCAACAGCCTAATTACAAAACTGCTTAATGTTTGCCAAGAAGCTCAGGAAAGTCCGGTTGAAATTGAGTTTGCCGCCTCTTTCGATAAAAACGAAAAGAAAATGCGCTTTGGATTTTTGCAGGTTCGTCCTATGGTTGTTTCATCCGAAAAGGTTGATCTTTTAGATGAAGAACTTGTAGGAGATAATGTTTTAATTGCTTCCAAAAGAACAATGGGCAATGGAATTGTAGATAATATTTACGATGTTGTTTTTGTTAATCCGGATACGTTCGATAAAAAAGATACTCAGCTTATTGCTTCCGAAATTGATAGCTTTAATAAGGAACTTGTAAATGAGGGGGCGCCATATTTGTTAATTGGATTTGGACGTTGGGGCAGTTCCGATCCTTGGTTAGGTATTCCGGTAGAGTGGGGACAAATTGGTGGTACAAAATCTATTGTAGAGTCTACACTGTTTGGAATTAATGTGGACTTAAGCCAGGGCTCCCATTTTTTTCATAATCTAACTAGCTTTAACGTTAGTTATTTTTCTGTTAATTTTGACGGCGACTTTAAAATTGATTGGGATTGGCTCAATGCTCAAGAGGTAGTTCGCCAAACAAAGTTTATTAAGAGAGTTAAATTAAATCTTCCTTTACAAATTAAAATAGATGGCAAGACCTGCCGCGGAGTTATTAAAAAATGGTAAACCAAACCAAGCCATTCGACAATTTAGTTCTCGAACTTCAGGAGAGAGCAAAGGAATTAAATTGCCTTTATACTATAGAAGATAATCTTAACCGTTCCAATATTTCTTTACGTCAGGCGTTTCATACTGTTATAAATGCTATTCCGCCTGGATGGCAATATCCAAACATTTGCAAGGCTAAATTAGTCTATGGCGAAATTGTTTATCAAACAGCGGACTTTGAAGAAACCAAGTGGGTTATCAAATCCGATATTGTTGTGCAGGATAAAATTGTTGGCCACATAGCCGTTTACTATCTCGAAGAAATGCCTACAGCTCATTTGGGACCATTCTTAAAAGCCGAAAAAAAATTACTGGATACAATTGCAGATAGATTAGGGCACTTTATTCTTCATCAAAAATTAAAAGTTGTATTTCAGGAATTCAGAACGGTTCGTGAACAGGTTGAAGGTAAAAATAAAGGTGAATGGCGAATTGTTCTGGATATGATTAGAAAAACCGATCCTAATTTGTTTATGAGTATTCTTCGAAAAGTTCTTCATCTTCTTTGCTGGAAGGGAATTGAAGAGGCCGAAATGCTTATGAGGCAAACTAGCATGTCGCGCCAAGGAAGTGTTGAAGAGCAGCATTACGACGATAACAAACCGCTGAAGCTTAAAAAAATTGTTGACCCCGAAAAATATATAGATACTATTCTAAATCTTGCAGACGAAAATTTACCAGACGATATTATTCTGCTCAAAATTCAAAAATGGATTCAGGAAGATAAATCAAGCTCATTAATTAAAGTGCTGGATAATTACGAAACTTCTTTAACCGAAATTGCCGAAGCAATTAGAAAGCATTTTCATCTTGCTGCCGAAAAACTTGAACTTCCTATGCAAACAATTAAAGGCCTTCGTGTTTCTCTTTTACGAAGATTTTTTACCGAACAGCTGGATTATATTAGCGTTGCTAAAGAATATGTTAAGGTTACGGATTTTAATAAGCTTTTGGATAAAATGATTTTTCCTCCCGGAAGTCATGGCAAACTTGGTGGTAAAAGCGGAGGATTATTTTTAGCCGCTCATATTTTAGAAAAGGAAGCGGAGAATAACGAAATTCTAAATGGTATTAAAACACCTAAAACCTGGTATATAACCTCCGATGGCGTTATTAATTTTATGCAGTATAACAGCCTCGAAGAAGTGTTGGAACAGAAGTACAAAGAAATTGATGAAGTCAGAATTGAATATCCTCACATTGTTCAGCTCTTTAAAAATTCCGAGTTCCCTCAGGATATAATTAATGGACTTTCGGTTGCTCTCGACGATTTTGGAGATAAACCAATTGTTGTTAGAAGTTCCAGCCTTCTCGAAGATCAGATTGGTGCAGCATTTTCGGGTAAGTATAAAAGTTTATTCCTTGCTAACCAGGGCAACAAAGCACAGCGCTTGTGGGCTTTAATGGATGCAATTGCCGAAGTTTACGCTTCTACCTTCTCTCCGGATCCAATAGAGTACCGCGCCGAAAGAGGCCTCTTGGATTTTCACGAAGAAATGGGTGTGATGATTCAAGAAGTTGTTGGTACGCGTGTGGGTAGATATTATTTACCTGCCTTTGCCGGCGTTGCCTTTAGCAATAACGAATTCAGATGGTCCCCTAGAATTAAAAGGGAAGATGGACTTGTTAGAATTGTTCCCGGTTTAGGCACTCGCGCAGTTGATAGATTAAGCGATGATTTCCCGGTATTAATTTCTCCGGGACAGCCCTCCTTAAGAGCAAACGTTACAATAGATGAGCTTAGAAGATATTCTCCAAAGAGAATTGATGTTATTAATTTGGAGAAGAACGATTTTGAGTCCATTCCGGTTAATCAAATTATCGAAGAGTATGGCTCGCAATACCCAGACTTTTATAATATCTTTTCTTTAATAGATAACAACATGATGCGTCAGCCGGGCCCATTGGATGTTGACGATCCCGATAAAGAATTTATTGTAACCTTTGAAGGGCTTATTAAAAAAACAAATTTCCTAAAACAGATGGGTGTTATTTTAAAAACTCTTCAAGACAAAATTAAAACTCCTGTTGATATTGAATTTGGTCATGATGGAAAGAATTTCTATCTGCTTCAATGCCGTCCTCAAAGTTATAGCGGAGACGCTAGCCCGGATCCAATTCCTAAAGATATTCCTAGCGAAAAGATTTTATTTACTGCGCATAAATATATTTCTAACGGAAAGGTACCGGATATTACTCACGTTGTTTATGTAGATCCTCAAAAGTATAACGAACTTCAAACCCGCGAAGAAATGCTGCAGGTAGGAAGAGCAATAGGAAAACTTAACAAGGCCCTTCCAAAACATAAATTTATTTTGATGGGACCCGGCCGGTGGGGTAGCCGTGGCGATATTAAACTAGGCGTTAGCATTACCTATTCCGATATTAACAATACTTCTATGCTTATAGAAATTGCTAGAAAGAAGGGTAATTATGTCCCAGATCTTTCTTTTGGAACTCACTTCTTTCAAGATTTGGTCGAAGCTAATATCCGCTACCTTCCATTGTATCCCGATGATGAAGGAATATTTTTTAACGAAAAGTTTTTGCTCGATTCTAAGAATGTATTGTTTGATGTCTTAGGTGAGCATCAAGATCTTCAGGAGGTAATTAGAGTTATTGATGTTACCAATTCAATGAATGGAATGAATTTGAAAGTGCTTATTAATGCGGAATTGGAAACGGCGGTTGCTATGTTTGCCAATCCTACCGGAGAATCCATTTACGATAAATCTGTTAAAGAGCATGTTGAATATCAGCCCAGCGATCATTGGCGCTGGAGAATGAAAATGGCAGAAAAAATTGCCGCTGAAGTTGACCCTGCAAGATTTGGAGTAAAGGGATTGTATGTTTTTGGAAGTACTAAAAATGCTACTGCCGCACCAGATAGCGATATAGATATGATTGTTCACATAGACAAAGATAAATGCGATGTGGAAAGTTTACGCCTTTGGTTCGAAGGATGGAGTCTTGCATTAAGCGAAATGAATTTTTTGCGAACCGGAAGAAAGACAAATGGATTACTCGATGTTCAGTTTGTTTCCGATCTTGATATTAATAACAAAACAGGATTTGGACAAAAAATAAATGCAGCAACAGATGCTGCAAGAATGCTAAAACTAAAAGGACAGCAATAAATACAAAAATGAGAAAACTTGGTAATAAGTAATACCTAAATTTCTCATTCAGCATAAACCTAAACTTAGCTTCTAATTAATCCGCTAAGCTTAAGCTGCTATGCTTAAGCTTAGCAAATATTTTATCCCCAAATGCATTAGCCTCCCTCTTAATTACTGCAATGCCGTTTAAAAAACACCTATATATTTGCATATTACCTAATAAAATAATATAATGTACCCATAATTCCTTAATAGATAAGGAATTCATGCTAAAATACCTTATTAATATAATAAGCGAGGTTTTATGAAAAAAGTTGAAGCTATAATTAGGCCATATAAACTTGATGAAGTACACACTGCTCTTTTAGAAGCAGGCTTTGCCGGCTTAACTGTCACAGAAGTCCGAGGCTATGGACGGCAGAAAGGGCACAAAGAAATATACCGCGGTGCCGAATACAATATTGAATTTGTTCCTAAGATTAAAATAGAATTGGTATGCTTGGCCGAATATGCAGAAAAAGCTATTTCTATAATTATCAATTTAGCTAAAACAGGAGCCGTAGGCGACGGCAAAATATTCGTCACAAACATCGAAGAAGTTATTCGTATTCGTACAGAAGAATCTGGCAAGTTCGCTCTATAATTCAATACTATTATTTCATAATGAAAAAAATGAGAAAAAATATTGCTTTATTCTTTTTTACATCAGTTTTTAATTCATTCGCTCAATTAATAACCGGTACCAGCTTTTATAACCGCTCCATTTTGAGAGGAGTTTATTTCAGCGGCTTTTATTCTATTAAGCCGTCTTTAAATCTTTATCACCAATAACTCTTTGTTGTGTAATTAACTTTTACATCTATCAGTCTTCAAGGCTTTCGGTGCTGGTTTGGTTTTATAAATTAATTTGGAGATTAATCATGATAAATTTCAAACTCTGTTTTTTTCTATCAACGTTAGTTGTACTATTCTTCTTTACCAATAATAATTCAAATGCTCAAATAGATCCAACAGGTTCCAAAACCGGAAATATAAAGGATGTACCTGCTGCAACTGCTGGACAGCCTACTTTAGAGGAAGTAGCTAACACTGTCGGTCATAATAAAATATCCATTAATATTGTTTGGACAATTATCGCAGCATTCTTGGTTATGTTTATGCAAGCTGGCTTTGCAATGGTAGAAACTGGATTTACTCGTGCAAAAAATGTTGCTCATACTATGGGTATGAATTTTCTTGTATATGCTATTGGTATGATTGGCTTTTGGATTTGCGGTTTTGCATTTATGTTTGGTGGCGTAGGTAATATTGCTGCATTGGGAGGCACCCCTGGTCTTACTAATATGCTCAGCTTTACTCTATTCGGAAAAAATTTCGAGGTTCTTGGATATAGCGGTTTTTTCTTAAATAATTCTGTTTATGATGTCGGTGTATTTGCTCTCTTCCTTTTTCAAATGGTTTTCATGGATACTACCGCAACTGTTCCAACCGGTTCTATGGCTGAAAGATGGAAATTCACTGCATTTATTCCTTATGCTTTTTTTATTTCAATGTTCGTTTATCCTATCTATGGCAATTGGGTCTGGGGAGGCGGATGGCTTTCAGATCTTGGTGTTAATTTTGCACTTGGTCATGGTCATGTCGATTTTGCAGGATCATCTGTTGTACATCTAGTTGGTGGTGTTGCTGCTTTAGCAGGTGCTATTGTTATTGGCCCCCGTATCGGTAAGTATAATAAAAAAGGTGCTTCTCAAGGTATACCGGGGCATAATATCCCAATGGCAATTATCGGCACTTTTATTCTAGCTTTTGGTTGGTTTGGTTTTAACGCAGGTTCTACACTTGCTGGTACAGATCTCCGCTTAACAATAGTTGCAACAAATACTCTTATTGCCTCCGGTGCCGGGGCACTATCTGCAACTTTTTATATGATGTGGAAATTTGGTAAACCTGATCCTTCAATGATGGCTAATGGTCTGCTTGCAGGTTTGGTTGCCATTACTGCTCCATGTGCTTTCGTCAATTCAATTTCTTCTTTTATTATTGGTGCTGTGGCAGGAATCTTAGTAATAGTTGCTGTTTTTTATATTGACCAAAAACTGAAAATAGATGATCCGGTTGGAGCTGTTGCTGTACATGGAGTTAATGGATTGTGGGGTATCCTAGCCGTCGGTTTATTTTCAGATGGAACTTATGGGGAAGGTTGGAATGGCGTAGCCGGTGGTGTTAAAGGATTGTTCTATGGCGACTCTAGTCAATTACTTGCTCAAGTAATTGGAATTGTTACTGCTATTTTATTCGTTTTTCCACTTATGTACTCATTCTTTAAACTGCAGAATAAATTCTTTGGTATACGCGTTAACCCTGATGATGAAATTGCCGGCCTTGATATGCCCGAAATGGGAATGAATGGTTATGAAATTGAATAATATTTCCAAGCCATATTCTCTCCCTTTTTTATCGTTCCACTTGAATCTCAAAGTGGAACGATTCCTTCTTTCTATTAATTTCTCATCTCAGTTTCACATCCGTTCCATATTCAATTCATATCCGTGCAATCTAAATACAAAAACCTTTCTCATTCAATAATCACTGTTGTTTTATAAACAATATGTTACTTTAATTAAAGTGTCTCTTTAGCAATTTCAAAAACATTTGAATATTTATTCTGCTCCCCTATTGATTTATTAAAATACTTTCTTACATTTGCAACACAAATTCGGAACAGAAATGCAATTAGTAAACCTTACACATCATCATCATCATTCTAATCCTCTGCGAGGCGTCGGTTTACTTTAAATAAATCTATTATATTATTTATACCTTAAAACCCCGGCGCTTAGTCGGGGTTTTTTGTTTTATGGAGAACTTATGTTAAATGGTAATTTAAAACTGGCTGTGCAAAAAAAAGGAAGATTAACTGATAAGTCTTTGCAGCTGTTAAAAAACTGCGGACTCGATCTGGAAGACTATTCCGAACGGTTAATAATTTCAGCGCGCAACTTTGAACTGGATATCCTCTACCTTCGCGACGATGATATTCCCGAGTATGTTCAAGATGGCGTTGCAGATATTGGAATTGTTGGAGAAGATGTAGCTTTCGAAAGAAAAGCCGAAGTAAATTATATTCGAAAGCTAGGATATGGTAAATGCAACCTCGCTCTTGCAATTCCGGAACAAAAGGATGTAAAAACACTCGAGCAGTTAAAGGGATTTAGAATTGCAACATCATTTCCAAATCTCACAAGTTCGTTTCTAAGCAAAAATAATATCGAGGCAACCGTTATCGAAATAAGCGGTTCGGTTGAAATCACTCCATCTTTAGGAGTTGCAGATGCTATTTGCGACCTGGTTTCAAGCGGCAATACATTAAAAATGAATAAACTCAAAAAGGTTTTTGATGTGTTCGATAGTCAGGCGGTTCTTATTGCAAATAAAAACATTGGTGACGATGAAAAAAAGGAATCTCTTCTGGAAGAATTATTATTTAGAATTGATTCTGCATTGAACGCAAAAACTTCCAAGTACTTAATGCTAAACGCACCGGTAAATGCACTTGACGAAATAAAAAAAATAGTCCCTTCATTAAAAAGTCCTACTGTTCTGCCATTGGCAGACGAAACAATGGTTGCAATACATGCCGTTATTCCGTCGGATAAATTTTGGTTAATCATTAAAGATCTTAAAAACGCCGGAGCTTCCGGAATTCTTTTATTACCAATAGACAATATGATTGTATGAAAACATATTACTTAAACAAGCTATCTAAAAACAAGCTTCAATTACTTCTTAAGCGTCCGGCAATTGATACCGAAAAAGTTAATTCAATTGTAAAACCAATTTTACAAGAGGTAAAAGAAAAGGGAAGTAGTGCAATAATTAAGTTCGCTAAAATGCACGATGGATTAACAAATTCTAATTTGCTATTTACACAAGAGGAATTGCGCCAATCTGCTAAGCAAATAAATAAAGATTTGAAATTGGCTATCGATCAGGCATTCAGTAATATCTACAAATTCCACTTGCCCCAATTTCCTAAAAACTATTCCATTCAAACGGTTGAAGGAATTAATTGCCAAAGAGTATTCAAGCCAATCGAAAATGTAGGGCTCTATATTCCTGCAGGAAGCGCAGTGTTATTTTCTACAATGCTCATGCTGGGAATTCCTGCAATAATTGCCGGATGTAAACGATTGGTTGTTTGTTCTCCTATTAAAGATAAACTTAATTCTGCATTGGCTTATTCTGCTTTAAAGTGTGGAGTAAACGAATTCTATAAAATTGGAGGAGCTCAGGCTATTGGATTGATGGCATATGGTACAAATAAAATTGAAAAGGTTAATAAAATATTTGGCCCCGGCAATCAGTTTGTAACTGCCGCAAAAAGTTTAGTTAGCATCGATGCCGATGGTTGCCCAATTGATATGCCTGCCGGTCCAAGCGAAGTTTTAATAATTGCAGATGAAACTGCAAATCCAAAATTTGTTGCTTCCGATCTTCTCTCTCAGGCAGAGCATGGTGCAGATTCCCAAGTTATATTGGTTACTACAAGCAAACAGCTTTCTGTTAATGTAATTGATGAAATTGATAAACAATTAATATCTCTTCAAAGGAATAAGACCGCAAAAGAATCTCTCAAGTCATCATTTATTCTAATTGTGGATAATCTTGATATGGCGGTTAAATTTTCTAATCAATACGCGCCGGAACACTTAATTCTAAACGTAAAGTCTCCAAAATATTTACTAAAGAGTATTACCAATGCGGGTTCTGTTTTTGTTGGCCCTTATTCCCCCGAAAGTGCTGGAGATTATGCCTCCGGTACAAATCATTCTCTACCTACTTATGGTTATGCAAAATCTTTCGGTGGAGTTTGTGTCGAGTCATTCATGAAACCACTTACTTTCCAAACATTGTCTAAATACGGATTAAAAAGAATAGCCCCTGCCGTAATTAAAATGGCAGAGGAAGAAAAACTGCAGGCTCACGCAAACGCCATTAAAGTGAGGTTGAAATTATGAGTATAAAAAATCTTGTCCGCAAAAATATAATTGATCTTAAACCTTATACTTCTGCAAGATCATCGCATCTTGCGGGCATATTAATGGATGCAAATGAAAATCCATACACCAATATTGATCAATTTGGTATAGCGCTAAACCGCTACCCGGATCCAAATCATGCCGAGATAAAAAAACAATTATCAAAAATAATTTCGGTAGAAAGTGAAAATTTATTTATTGGCGTTGGCTCAGACGAAATTATTGATCTCTTAATTAGAATATTCTGCATCCCCGGTTCTGATTCTGCTCTTGTGTTTGAACCAACTTACGGCATGTACAAAGTTGCCTGCGATGTTAACAATGTGGAAGTATTAACTTCACCTCTTAACGGCAATTTCCAAATTGATCTTGATTCCCTCAATTCTACAATTAAGGAAAACACCAAAATTATATTTATATGTAATCCTAACAATCCAACTGCAAATTGTATTGATAGGCAAACAATTATAAATATTGCAAAAAGTTATAATTGCATTGTTGTTGTTGATGAGGCTTACATAGAATTCTCTAATCAAGAGTCTTTAATTAAAGATGCAATGGAATTAGAAAATTTGGTTGTTACTCGAACATTTTCTAAAGCGTGGGGCTTAGCCTCTGTTCGATGCGGTTACGCTGCGGCAAGCAAAGAGATTATAGAGCTTCTTTATAAAGTTAAGCTTCCTTACAATATTAATAAGCTTACCCAGTCTGCTATTCTAAATGCTATAGAAAATGTGAGGATAAAAGATGAGGCAGTAAACAAAATAATTCTTGAAAGGGAAAATCTGATAAGTGAATTGAAAAAGATTAGCTTTGTTAAGAATGTTTATCCATCTCAAACAAACTATATTTTGTTTAAGGTAGAAGAGCCTAAAGCAATTTATAATTATCTTGCTGCTAAAGGAATTATAATTAGAGATAGAAGCAGTCAAATTGAAGGTTGCTTGCGAGTATCTGTTGGTACCAAAGAAGAGAATATAAAATTTATTGAAACACTGGCGGGAGCTTTATGAAAAAATTACAAAAAAGAAGCTGCAGCTATTCCAGAATTACAAAAGAAACACAAATAAAAATTAAACTGGATTTAGATGGCTCCGGAAAATCTAAAATTAAAACCGGTATTGCTTTCTTTAATCATATGCTTGAACAAATTGCAAAACACTCGAATATAGATTTGGAAATAAAAGTTAAAGGGGATTTGCATATTGACGAGCATCATACAGTTGAAGATGTTGGAATTGCATTGGGAGAAGCTATTGCCAATGCGTTGGGAGATAAACGGGGTATTGCTCGTTACGGTTTCCTTCTTCCAATGGACGATTCCATTACCGAATGCGCCCTTGATTTAGGAGGAAGACCTTATCTTGTTTTTAATTGTAAATTTGTACGAGAAAAAGTAGGCGGCTTTCCCACTGAACTTGTTAAGGAATTCTTTAAGTCTCTTGCTTATGGCTTAAAGGCTAATATATATATTAAAACAAGAGGAGAAAACGAGCATCATAAAATTGAATCTATGTTTAAGGCTTTTGCTAAAGCGTTGAATGATGCTCTTAAATACGATCCACGAAATAAAAATGTTTTACCATCAACAAAAGGTGTGTTATGATTTCTGTTATAGATTATGGTTCAGGCAATATACAGTCCGTATTAAATGTACTGGACGATCTAAAAGTAGAATATCTGCTAACGGGCAGAGAAATAGATATAAATAAAACCGAAAAAATTATTATTCCCGGAGTTGGGGAAGCATCATTTGCCATGAAAAAATTTCATCTTATGAATCTTTCCACAATGCTTCGCGTTTGCAAAAAACCGGTTCTTGGAATATGCCTTGGTATGCAGCTCTTCTGTCAAAAATCGGAAGAGGGAAATGTTGCCTGCCTTGGAATTATTCCCTCAACCGCAAAAAAGTTTGACGATACTACTGTTAAAGTTCCTCAGATGGGATGGAACCAGGTAGAAATAACTAAACAATCAAAATTGTTTGAAGGCATTGCAAACAATACTCAGTTTTATTTTGCCAATTCCTATTACGTTCCGGTAAATGAATTTACAGTTGCTTCTTCGAACTATGGAATTGATTTTACAGCCGCACTTCAAAAGGATAACATTTACGGTGTTCAGTTTCATCCCGAAAAAAGTGGCGAGGCCGGCATTAGTCTAATAAAAAACTTTATCGACCTATGCTGATAATTCCTGCAATAGATATTTATAATGGCAAATGCGCTCGGCTTGTTCAAGGAGATTTTAATACAGTCAAGTATTACACCAAGACTCCAATAGAATTGGCCAAGGAGTATTCTTCGAATGGATTTGAGTGGATGCATATAGTGGATTTGCATGCCTCACTTGATGGAATTATAACTATTCAAAATATTGTAAATAATATTAAAGCATCCACTTCTCTAAAAATTCAATTCGGCGGTGGAATTAAATCATTCAGCGCAGCCAAGGAATTATTATCAGCCGGTGCAGATAGAATTCTTGTTGGTTCATTAGCATTAAACAACAAAGAGGAATTCGAAAAAATAATATCGCAGTTCGGTACAGATAAAATTGCCGTTGCCGTAGATGCCAAGAACGAAATTGTTATGGCTAAGGGATGGACTGAAAATAGCGGCATTACTATTTGGCAGCATATGGATTATTGCTCAAGAATTGGAATTAAAACAGTTTTATGCACAGATATTTCCAAAGATGGAATGCTTAAAGGAACTAACATCCATTTGTATAAAAAAATAAAAGCGCAGTACCCCCAAATTTTCTTAATAGCTTCCGGAGGAGTAGGCTCGTTTAATGATGTTAAGCTATTAAGTGAAGAAAACATTGATGCGGTTGTAATAGGAAAAGCATTGTTCGAAAACAAGGTAACATTAGAGGAGTTAAAAACATTTGTTAGCTAAAAGAATTATTCCCTGCTTAGATGTAAAGGATGGAAGAGTTGTAAAAGGAACTAACTTTGTAGATCTTAAAGATGCAGGCAGCGCTGTTGAATTATCTTACCGTTATTATAAAGAGGGGGCAGATGAATTAGTGTTCCTTGATATTACAGCTACCGAAGAAAAAAGAAAAACTTTAGTGGAATTGGTTAAAGAAATTGCTCGTGCAATCCGCATTCCTTTTACAGTTGGAGGTGGAATTTCAACAGTTGAAGACATTGAACTGCTTCTTAAAGCGGGGGCAGATAAAGTATCGCTGAACTCTTCGATAGTTAAGAATCCCGACTTATTAAACCAAGCTGCAAAATGTTTTGGCGCTCAGGCTATTGTTGCTGCAATTGATGTTAAACTTGTTGATAATGAGAAGAAAGTCTTTGTTAAAGGGGGAAAGGATGCAACCGGATTAAATGGACTTGCATGGTGTAAAGAAACAGTAGAAAGAGGTGCCGGCGAAATTCTTCTTACTTCAATGGATAAAGATGGCACCCGTAGCGGTTACGATTTGGAATTCTTAGCTAAAGTTGCTAAATCTGTTTCCGTTCCCGTAATTGCAAGCGGTGGAGCCGGATCTGTGGAGCATTTCTTCGAAGCATTCGATATTGCAAAAGTTGATGCTTGCTTAGCCGCAGGGCTATTCCACTATCAGGAATTGTCAATTATGGATTTAAAAAAATATTTGGCAGATAAAAAGGTGAATGTGAGATTATGATAGAAATTGAAAAACTGAATTTCGAAAAGTTTGCCGGATTAATTCCTGCCATAATTATTAATGAAGAAACCAATCAGGTTTTAATGCTTGGATTTATGAACCGAGAAGCTCTACAAAAAACTATTGAAACTAATCTTGTTACTTTTTTTAGCAGAACAAGAAATTGTTTGTGGACTAAAGGGGAAACCTCGGGTAACTATCTTAGCTTAGTTGAGATAACTCAAGACTGCGATAACGATACATTATTAATTAGCGCAAAGCCAAGCGGACCGGTTTGCCATACGGGAGCCGATACATGCTTTGATAGAAAAGAAAATAATTTATTCTTCCTTAACAAACTTGAAAGCATAATTGCAAAACGTAAAGCACAAATGCCCCAGAACTCCTACACAACAAAATTATTCAAAGAGGGGAGTAATCGAATAATTCAAAAGGTGGGAGAAGAGGCAATTGAAACAGTTATTGCCGCAAAGAATAATGACCGACTTGAATTAATAAACGAATCTTCCGATTTGATATTTCATTTGATGGTTTTACTTGCAGAGAAAAATATTTCACTTGATGAAATTGCCCTTAACTTAAAAAACAGACACGAAAAGAGCCGCTAGATGCAGGCTCTTTTTAGTTCCGAAACAAATTTGCCCACCTCTGTAAAGCTTTCTGTTTCAAGTCTTTTTATAATGGCGCTTCCTACTATAAATCCATTGCAGTAGCCATAAAATTTCTTAATGCTCTCTTCTCCATTAATTCCAAAGCCTATCATAATTTTATTGTTAATAATATTTTCTCTGCATGTCTCTAAATAACTTTCGGTAGAAGAGGAATTACTATTCAAATTTCCTGTTGTTCCCCTCATGCTAACAACGTAAACAAATCCGCTGCTCTTTTCATCAATACTTTTAATTCTATTGGCAGTTGATGTTGGAGAGGCAAGAAGGATTGCATCCAGTTTATCTGGTTTACTTGCAAAAAAATCATCGTATTCTTCAATTGGCACATCGGGAATAATGAGCCCGCTTACACCGCTGTTTAGGCAATCTGTAAAAAAATTATTGATGCCATACTTAACAATTGGATTTGCATAACCCATAAGTATAATTGGTTTAGAATGCTTTGCGGCTATCTTGTTACTGTATTCCAAAACATGTTTTGTTGTAATTCCACTATTGATTGCCACGAAAGATGATTTTTGTATTATAGGTCCATCTGCCAAAGGATCGCTGAATGGAATTCCTAATTCAAGAATGTCAGCGCCATTATCTATTACTAAATCTGTTAACTCTAAAAATGAATTCTTGTTTGGATATCCAGCAGTTAAAAATATCGAAAGGGCTTTTTCCTTTTTTTTATTTATTGCATCAATATGTTCTCTTATGCTATTCATGGCCTTTCCTTATAAATGATCAATTCTTTCAATTAATGTAGCTAGATCCTTATCTCCTCTTCCGCTAAGATTAACTACTACAATTTCATTTGATGTTGTTTTCTTCATCAGCTTTTCTAAATATGCAAGCGCGTGCGCTGTTTCAAGAGCCGGAATTATTCCCTCGAGTTTCGAAAGAAGTGAAACTGCTTTTAATGCTTCCTCATCTGTTACAGCATCGTAAGTAACTCTTCCTTCATCTTTCAAATAAGAATGTTCCGGACCAACTCCGGGATAATCCAGTCCTGCCGAAATTGAATGCACTTCTGCAACTTGTCCATTTTCATCCTCAAGCAAATAAGTTTTCATCCCCTGAAAAATTCCAACTTCTCCAAGTGTAAGGGTGGCGCAATGTTTATCTGTATCAATTCCAAAACCTGCGGCTTCAATTCCAATTAGCTTTACATCATCTTTAATAAATGGATAGAAAGCACCAATTGCGTTCGACCCTCCCCCAACACATGCAACAATATAATTAGGCAAACAATTTTCGTGTGCAAGCATTTGTTCTTTTATTTCCTCACCTATAATCGATTGAAAATCTCTTACAATCATAGGATAGGGATGAGGTCCTACAACAGAGCCAATTATATAATGTGTATCATCAACATTGGTTACCCAGTCTCTAATTGCTTCGTTTGTCGCATCTTTCAAAGTTCTGCTTCCGCTTTTAACGGGAATTACTTTGGCGCCAAGAAGTTTCATTCTAAAAACATTTGGCTGCTGCCGCTCAATGTCAACTTCTCCCATATAAACAACACATTCCAAACCAAACTTTGCGCACACAGTTGCAGTTGCAACTCCATGCTGACCTGCTCCTGTTTCGGCAATAATTCTTTTCTTTCCCAAATGTTTGGCAATTAAAATTTGCCCCAGCGCGTTATTAATTTTATGCGCGCCCGTATGATTAAGATCCTCTCTCTTTAAATATATTTTTCCCTTTCCGTAATAATTTGTTAAGCGGTTTGCAAATGTTAATGGTGTCTTACGGTTATTGTAATTACACTGTAGATAATTTAATTGATTGATGAATTCTTTATCATCTTTCAACAAGTTATAAGCTTCTTCCAACTGATTAAGAGAACTTATTAATGTCTCAGGAACAAATCTTCCTCCAAAAATTCCAAACTTGCCGTTTGAATTTGGGAGTGTAGAATTAATTTCATTTTTCATTTAGAGTAATCCTTTTGTTTACAAGAGGTGCAAGCATTTTAAGCCTTTCCAGCAGCTCTTTAAAAGTCTTTGGAGATAATGATTGATAACCGTCCGATAATGCCTCTTCCGGCTTGTGATGAACTTCCAGCATTAATCCATCTGCACCTGCGGCAACACTTGCCATTGCCATTGCAGGAACCTTATCCCAAATTCCAACTCCGTGTGAGGGGTCTACTATTATTGGAAGATGCGAATGTTTTTTAATTACAGGAACGGCATTTAAATCCAGAGTGTTTCTTGTAGCAGTTTCAAATGTTCTAATTCCACGTTCGCATAGAATAATGTTGAAGTTGCTTTGAGAGGCAATGTACTCTGCGCTTAGCAAAAGTTCTTCAACCGTTGCGCTCATTCCTCTTTTTAGAAGTACCGGCTTTTGTGTTTTTCCTATTTCTTCAAGCAAATTATAATTCTGCATATTACGCGCTCCTATTTGCAAAATATCTGCAACATGACAAACCGGTTCTATTGTTGCCTGATTCATAACTTCTGTTACAATATGCATGTTGAATTCTTTTTTTACCTCTTGCAAATACTCAAGCCCTTTTTCTTTTAATCCCTGAAATGAATAGGGACTTGAACGTGGTTTGTAAGCTCCCGCGCGTAAAAATCGAATTCCCATTTCGTGAAGCTGTCCGGCAATATCGAATATCTGATCCTTACTTTCTACAGAGCAGGGTCCGGCAACAATCATTAGTTCGTCACCACCAACCGATCCGCCATTAAATTTAATTACGGTATCTTCATTCTTCATCATTCGGCTAACTAGCTTATATTTTTTTGTTACTCTAATAACTTCCTCAACGGAATTCATCATCTGGAATTCTTCTTTTGTCAATACTTCCGATGGTCCTGTAATTCCTATTGCCAGTTTTAACTCACCCGGAATTTCGTGCGGAGTGCAGTGAAGAGAAACAATTTTCTGTTTTACTTTTTCAATATCTTCACGCGGTGTATCAAGCCTCATTATAATTAACATTGTTTGTACCTCATTTTATTTATCTTATTAAAAAACTCCATAACTTTTTTATTATCCTTTTTACCGGGATATTCTTCCAAAGATGATGAAAGATCCACAGCAGCCGGATTAATGCTTTTGAAAACAAATTCTATATTGTCACTGCTAATTCCGCCGGCTAAAATTATTTTATTCCTTATCCCATGTGGAATTTTAGTCCAATCGAATAATTGTCCTGTGCCTCCAAATTCTTTTGATGAATACGCATCCAGCAAATGATAGGAGGTAAGGAATTGCTTTAGTATGGAGTAATCGAATGATATATCCACTCTGAACGATTTTATAACCGGCAGATTTAGATTAGAACAGATATCATTACCTTCATCTCCATGCAGCTGCACTGCATCCAATCCGGCAGTTTTTGCAATGTCATTAATTAATAAAGCCTCTTGGTTTACAAAGACTCCCACCTTTACAACAAAAGGGGGAAGTAGGCTTATAATTTCTTTTGCTTCCTCCGGGCGTATATATCTCTTGCTCTCATTATAAAAAATAAATCCAAGAGCATCTGCGCCATTACTAATGCAACAAAGTGCATCTTCAAGATTTGTTATTCCGCATATTTTAACACGCATGTTAAGCCATTCCTCTAATTTCATTTAAGGAGCTTGAAATGTTTTTAGAACGCATAAAGAATTCTCCAATTAAAGCTCCGTCAAATCCGGCATTCTTAATAATGTTTAAAGATTCTAAAGAGCTTATTCCGCTTTCCGAAATTTTGATTGTTTCTTTTGGAAGAGTATCTATAATGTTAAGTGAAGTATTCAAATCCACTTCAAATGTTTCCAGGTTTCGGTTATTTATACCAATTAAGTCCACTGTTTTAAAATCAATTTTCTCTAATTCTTTTGGGTTATGCAGTTCAAGCAATATTTCCATTCCAAGTTTTTTTGCTATAGAGGCAAGCTCAACTATCTTATCTTCAGAAAGAATTTCGCAAATCAATAAAATTGCATCTGCTCCGGCAGCCTTTGCTTGGTACACTTGAATTTCATCTATTATAAAATCTTTTCGAAGAATTGGAACCTGCTTTGTTTTTGCAACAGCTTCTAAAAATTCTATATCCCCTTTAAAGAAGTTTTTGTCTGTTAAAATTGATAACCCATTTACTCCGGCAGAGTAATATTGCTCTGCTATTTCAATAGGATTAAAATTATTGCGCAATATTCCTTTAGAGGGGCTGGCCTTTTTTATCTCACCAATAATTCCAAACCCCTGGCTATTTTTTATAGAACCGGCAAGACTGAGGCATGGCTTGTGAAAATTTTCATTATCTGTAAATATGGATGTACCCCCATTTCTCTTTAGAGAAATAACTTCCTCTTTTTTAATGTTTACTATCTCCTCTAAAAAATTCATGAGTACTTTTCTCCAATTGCTCTTAGCTGTTTTAACTTCTGATAAGCTTTGCCATTTAGAATGGATTCTTCCGAAGCATATGTACACTCTTCCAAATTAGAAGAATATCCAGCAGTATAAAGAGCCAGCGCGGCATTTGCAGCGGTTACATAAAACGCATCGTTCTTTTCTTCTTTGGTAAAAAGAGAATTAATTATCTCAGCGTTTTCCACGGGTGTATTTCCCTCAATGTTTTTTGCATTCACAATTGGATAGTTGAATGATTCGTGGTTCAAATTGTAGCGCCTAATTCCACTCAGTTTGTCATACTCAATTACTTCGGTTTCTCCGGTAAGAGAGATCTCGTCGAATTTATTGTTTGTGCAAACAAAACTTATCTTTTCCATTTCCAGTTCTTCGCATGCTTTTGCCATTAGCTCGGCGGTTCTAATGCTGTATGTGCCAATCAACTGTTTTTTTGTTGATGCCGGATTTGATAATGGCCCTAGTATGTTAAATATTGTTCTAATTCCTAAATCACTTCTTACCGGAGCGGCATACTTCATTGCCGGGTGATATATTGGTGCAAACAGAAATGCAATTCCAATTTCATTTAATGCTTCTTCAGATTGTGTGGGGGTCATATCTATTTTAACTCCCAGTTCATTTAAAACATCGGAACTGCCGCACTTGCTGGAGATGGATTTGTTTCCATGCTTTGCAACTTTAATTCCGGCTCCAGCAACAACAAAACTAACCGCAGTTGAAATATTAAATGTTCCGCTTGAATCTCCTCCCGTTCCGCAAACATCAACCGAATTGTTTGAATTAATTTTTATTCCATTAAGTCTCATGGCCTTTACAAATCCGGCCAGTTCGGTTGCGGTTTCTCCTTTTACTTTTAAAGCGGTAATAAGGCTGGCAATTTGAGAATTGTTAAGCTCGCCATTCATTATTCTGTTCATTACCTCAAATGATTCACTATTTGTCAAATCATTTCCGCTGCTCATTTTTTCTATTAATTCCCGTATCATAATTCTATCCAGTTTTTTATTAATTGATAGCCACTTTTAGTTAGCACCGATTCAGGATGAAATTGAATTCCTTCAATTGGGTAATGCTTGTGGCGAATTCCCATAATTGTTTTGTCTTGGCATTGTGCGCTTATTTCCAATTGATTTGGTAAACCTGTAGGGGATACAACCAGCGAATGATATCGCGCTGCTTCAAATCCATTTTGTAAATTGTGATAAAAGCTTTTTCCATCGTGAAATATCTTAGAACTTTTTCCATGCATTAAAGTTGGAGAATTAGTTACATTAGCGCCAAAGCAGTAGCCAATTGCCTGATGTCCAAGGCAAACACCAAGAAGGGGAATTGTTTTGCCAAGTATTTTAATAACATCAAGAGAAACGTTGGAATCTTTTGGATGCCCCGGGCCTGGAGAAATAATTATTTTGTTTGGAGAGGATGCAATAATTTCTCCAAGCACAACCTTGTCGTTTCTAAAAACAACAACATTGGCAGTTAAACTTCCAACAAGCTGAACAAGATTGTATGTGAATGAATCGTAATTATCAATTATTGTAATGTTCATCAATTACCTCCGCGTATTTTAATGCGCTTTCTAAAACCGCTGCTTTATTCTGAATCTCCTTTAATTCCATTTCGGGAATGCTGTCTGCAACAACTCCGGCTCCGGCCTGCCAGTAAATATTTTTACTGTTAGCGAACAAAGTTCTAATGGCAATGCACATATCCATATTACCCTTAAAATCTATGTATCCAATTGCGCCGGAATAAATTCCTCTTTTAACTTTTTCGTAATTACTAATTAACTGCATCGCTCTAATTTTTGGAGCTCCGGTAACAGTCCCCGCGGGAAAGCTTGCCTTAAATGCGTCAATACAATTCTTGTTTGCAGCCAATGTACCCTGCACCCGGCTAACAATATGCATTACGTGGCTAAAGTAATTTATTTTCATATCCTCAATTACATTTATTGAACCATAGCTGCAAACTCTTCCCAAATCGTTACGGGCTAAATCCACAAGCATTACATGCTCGCTAATTTCTTTGGGATCACTAATCAATTCTTCACTTAACTTTTTATCCTCCTCCTCGTTTTTGCCTCTTCTTCTGGTGCCGGCAATTGGAAGAATATCTGCTTTACCGTTTTTTACTTTTATTAAATCTTCCGGCGAAGTTCCAATAATTGTTAACTCGTTGCCAAACTGCATATAGTACATGTAAGGGGAGGGGTTAATAATTCTTAAAGCCCTATAAACGTTAAACAGATCTCCATTGTAATTTGCGTTAAAGCGCTGCGAGGGAACAATTTGAAAAACTTCCCCCTGATAAATAAATTTTTTGGATTGTTCAACGTTTTGGATAAAACTATCCTTTTGCTCTTTTGTGAATTGATTGGGTGTGCTTTTAAAGTCTGTCTTGTAATCCAAATTATTTTGCAAATTCTTTTTTAGTGAATTCAGTTTTGCAATTGCATCATTATATAACTCTTCCAAGTTTCCACTTCCAATTTCGGCATTATGTATAAGAATAATCTGATGCTTAAAATGGTCGAAGCATACAAGTGTTCTAAACTCTGCAAGAATTGAATCGGGAACTTCAAGCTCATCTTTTTGATTGAATTTAATAACCTCTTCAATTAGTGAAATGTTTTCGTAACCAATGTATCCAACAATTCCTCCTGTAAAATCGGGCAGTCCTTCAATTGATGGTGATTTCTTCGATTTCACTTTTTCATCAAGATAATCAAATATGGAAAGATTAAATGGGGGATTGTTGTTAATGGTTAAATCCATATTCCGGTTTTTTATTGTTTCCACTGCGTCAATAACTATGAATGAATACCTTGCCATTTTTCCAATGCCTTCAACGGATTCGAGTAGAAAACAATATTTATTTTTCTCTCTTAATTTTAGAAATGCCGAAACGGGAGTTAACAAATCCGCAGTAATGGTTTTATAAACCGGAACCATGTTGAATTCTTTAGCATACATTTCAAAATTTTGGTAAGTCATAATTAATTCCTTTTTAAAAACAAAAAACCCTTCTCGGCTTGAGAAGGGTTCTAGTTAAATAACTTTATTTAAATATTACTTCATTGCACCAAGGTTAATTCGGTATAATTATTCCACCACCACCAAGTGTTGTTTGTGAAGAAGCAATATGTATTATTTCTGTTTTTCATTAAGGGCAAACTTATACTTAAAAATGTCACTTGTCAAGTAAGTGCAAAATTTTATACTTCGAACCAAGTTTTTATGTGATTGTATTCGTTACCTGAATGAGTATTGTGATAGTATTCATTTGTCTTTGGAGAATAATTATACTCCTTTGACCAATCATCAATATTAAATGCAATATCTTCAATAGCATTTAATAAATAATCAAGTTCGCTGTTTGTCATTGTAGGGTGAAGTGAAAACCGAATCCATCCCGGCTTTTCCGATAAATCCCCTCTGTTAATTTTGTCTGTAATTCTTTTGGACCGGGTTGGATCTACATGCAGCAAATAATGTCCATAGGTGCCGGCACAAGAACATCCGCCTCTTACTTGAATACCGTACCTATCGTTTAACAGTCTAACCAATAAATTGTAGTGTATATCTTCTATGTAGAATGAAATAATTCCAAGCCTATCTTTAACATCACTAGCTAAAATATGAAGTGTAGGAATTTCGTCGAGTCTTTTAAATGTTATTTGAAGTAATTCATGCTCTCGCTCCAGAATATTTTTTACTCCCATTTGCTCTTTTAGTTTTACAGCCATTGCGGTTTTAATTGCTTGTAAAAAACCGGGAGTTCCACCATCTTCGCGCGCTTCGATATCTTCAATAAATTTATGTCCACCCCAGGGATTAGTCCAGTCAACGGTACCACCACCGGGTGAATCCGGGACTTTTAACTTGTATAAGCACGAATCAAAAATTAAAACACCAGATGTACCGGGACCTCCAAGAAATTTATGAGGTGAAAACAAAATAGCATCCAATTTTTCCATCGGATCTTGGGGATGCATATTTATTTCTACATATGGTGCTGCAGCCGCAAAATCTATTATGCAAATGCCCCCATGTTCGTGCATCATTTTTGCCATTTTATGATATGGAGGCTGAACTCCCGTAACATTTGAAGCAGCAGTAAATGAGCCAATTTTTAATTTTCTACTATCATGTTGTTTTAACAAACTTTCAAAATGATCGAGATTAATAAGACCTTTATCATCCGGCTCAATTACAATTACATCGCAAATAGTTTCGAGCCAGCTTGTTTGATTTGAATGATGCTCCATGTGGGTTAAAAAAACAACGGGGCGATCTTCCTTTGGAATGTTTGTATACTTTTGCATTTGCTCTAGTACTTTCAATCCAAGAATTCGTTGAAACTTATTTACCGCCGAAGTCATCCCATATCCCGAAAATAAAATAATATCATCACTTGAGGCATTAACATGTTTCTTAATTATTTGTTTTGCCTCATCGTATGCTTTTGTCATGGTTGTTCCGGTAACGCTAGCTTCGGAATGAGTATTACCAACAAAGGGATAAAAATTTTGCATTAAACTGCTTTCTATTGAAGTGTAATTCCTTCCACTTGCAATCCAATCCGCATAGATTAATAATTTTTCTCCATAAGGAGTTTTAAATGTCTGGTCAATTCCAATAATGTTTTCTCTGAATTTTCTAAAGTGTTCTTCTAATGATTTCACAGCTTTTCTCTTTATTATTTTAAGTAAAATTTCTTTTTAGAATAGATACTTATGGAATTCTTGATTAATTAACTTGCAGGATTTTTAAGAAGCTTTCATATAATTTGAAAGGCCCGCCTCTTTCGAGGCGGGTAAACTTACTTTTATGCAGTCTTAATACTCAGAAAGTTTTCACTAATCAATTTTATCTATTTCTTTACAAGTTTGGCAAACTCTTTTTATTGCTTTTACTCCAAGCAATTTAATTTCGGGAGATAAAAATTCCGGCTTAACTGGCTCTTCATTGAATAAATCCGTACTCAAATATTTTTTATTATCATCAGGAAATATTGTAACAATATTTGAATCTTCTCCAAGTTCATTCTGCATCATTACAGCTCCAATAAAATTTGCTCCGGAAGATATTCCTACTCCAAGGCCTAAAACCTTAGCTAAATTTTGCGCCATTATTATTGCATCCCCATCATCAACGGCTACAATTTTATCTAATGATTTCAAATCTAAAATTGAAGGAATAAATTCATCCGAAATTCCCTGTATCCTATGCTTTCCAACTTTATATCCAGTACTTAGAGTAGGGGAGTTTGCCGGTTCCAATGGGTATATTTTAATATTTGGATACATCTCTTTTAAAAATTTCCCTGTACCCATAATTGTTCCTCCGGTACCAACACCTGCAATAAAAGCATCAGGAATAATGTCTAGGCCGCTCATTTGATGAAATATTTCGGGTCCTGTAGTATTGTAATGGGCAGTGCAATTATCTGTATTAGCAAATTGGCGGGGCAAAAAGCTGTTAGAACTATTTTTAGCTAATTCCTCGGCCCGGCTAATGCTTCCAAGAAAACCCCCTTCTTCTTTTGTTACTAAAACTATTTGAGCACCAAAACTTTTAATAAGATTAATTCTTTCTTGGCTTAACCAGTTGGGCATAAAAATGCATACATCGTGACCTAAACTTCTTCCAATTGCCGAAAATGCAATTCCGGTATTTCCACTTGTTGCTTCAATTATTAGTGACTTTGGTTTTAAAAATCCATTCTTTGTTGCATTATGTAAAATATAGTATGCCATCCTATCTTTTATACTTCCTGTCATATTCAAATTTTCTGCTTTTGCGTATATTTTTCTTAACTGACCTTGGAATTCGAATTGAATTTCTAGTAATGGGGTATTGCCTATCATAGGTGTAAGATTTTCAATGCAATTTTGAAAAAGAGCCATAAATATCCTCATTTGGTTATTCAAAAATAGTAATTTTCTGTTGGATTATAACAGACTTGACAGAAATAGCATAAAAAAACCCCGATAAATCGGGGTTAGTTGGTTAGCCTAAGTAGGCTTTTAAATTCTTGCTTCGGTTCGAATGGCGTAAACGAATAAGAGCTTTTTCTTTAATCTGGCGAACACGTTCGCGAGTTAAATTTAATTTCTCTCCAATTTCTTCAAGTGTAAGAGAATGTTCTTTTCCCAAACCAAAGTATAAACGAATAACTTCGGCTTCTCTATCTGTTAAAGTGGAAAGGGAACGCTCAATTTCGGCCTTCAAAGATTCTTTCATCAATGTATGATCTGGAGATGGCTGATCTTCATTAGGCATAATATCTAATAGACTGTTGTTATTATCGTCACTATGTGCAAAAGGGGCATCCATCGAAACGTGACGTCCTGCAATTTGCATTGCATAAGTAACGTCGCTAACATCCATATCCAACTGCTCTGCAATCTCTTCGGGACTAGGTCTTCTTTCATATTCCTGTTCAAGCTGGCTTAATGCTTTACCCATTTTGTTTAAAGCGCCAACTCTGTTTAATGGCAAACGAACCATTCTGGATTGTTCTGCAATTGCCTGCATAATAGACTGACGAATCCACCAAACTGCGTAAGAAATAAACTTAAATCCGCGAGTTTCATCAAAACGTAAACCGGCTTTAATCAATCCTAAGTTTCCTTCGTTAATTAAATCTCCTAAAGGTAAACCCTGGTTTTGATATTGCTTTGCAACTGAAACAACAAATCTTAAATTTGCTTTTGTAAGTCTGTCCAAAGCATATTTATCACCTTTTTTAATCTTGATTGCTAAGTCAATTTCTTGAGCAGGAGTTAATAAATCTACCTTTCCAATTTCTTGTAAATATTGGTCTAAAGATTTACTCTCTCGGTTTGTAAATTGCTTGGTAATCTTCAATTCTTTTCTCCTAATACTATACTGTTTACTTCAATTTTTATCTATGCATAGAAATACACAAGGATAAAATTCTATCCTGTATATTCGGTGTTTTCACAAGTTATTTTACACTAAGGTAAAAAATAGAATAGAATCTGTTTTTTGCAGTATTGCGATATGTTCTATTCGAAATCACGTGCAAATATAACTAAGAATATCCATAGTTGCTATCAAAATTTTAATGCAAAAGAACTTATAAGTAATTTCAAAAAGCTAACTTAGTTGCTTTTACATCTCCTAAAAAGAAACAGTTCCCTCAATATTTGCATTCTGAAGTAGTTTGCTAAGTTTAGTATTCATAACAACTTTTCTTTTAACCAATCCTTTATCTTCGGCATAGTTATAAAGAAGTGAGTAGAGCATCTTACGGGCTCTATGAAGGCGAGAGCGAACGGTGCCTATTGGACAATCCATAAATTCTGCAATTTCATCGTAAGAATAACCTTCAATATCGCTTAAAAACACAATAGTTCTAAAATCATCGGGCAGTTTGGAAAGAGCGCCTGCAATGTCGTCATCTAAAACATCGCTAAAAGCGTCGTTTTGGTAGTGCTGAATTTTAACGTCATCCTCTTTAACATTTTCGTAGAAGTTTTGAACATCTTCGTAATCAACTTTATTTGGGGCTTTTTTAGTCTTTCGGTAATTATTAATAAAAGTATTCTTCATTATTTGAAATAACCAAGCTTTTGCGTTTGTTCCAATTTCATATTTATCTACAAAGCGGAATGCTTTAAGAAGAGTATCCTGAAGAAGATCTTCGGCATCTTCCAAATCGTTTGTCATTTTTAAGGCAAAGCTTTCAAGTGCTGCTTTATGGGGCATTAATTCATTTTCGAATATGGAATACTTTTCTTTTGCAGATATATCATTTTTCATCTCTATTGCTTTCATTGTAGTTCTCCAGACGTTATATCCTTTTAACGATTTCTCCACTAACAAAGTTCATTAGTTGCAATTTATTTTTCTATGAATATTTTAATGAGATTTACTTGTGCGGCTTACATGGTTTTCCATCCGGATATTAAAATCATTCAAAATAATGTAATGCCTAAAACTTTTTTGAAAAAAAAACGTTAATTTGCGCACCACAATTCTATTAACGGAGAAAAAATGAAGTTAAAGCCGATATATGTTTATTTAAGTGCATTTGTTGTTTTTATTGTTGCCATAGTTATCTTTTCTAATTACTCTAGCGAATCTAAGGGCACTGCTGCAGTTTCGGAAAATGCGCAAATGCCTCAGGACGATATGCACAAAGGAATGGGATCTGGAGAAATGGGTGCCCCTTCAAAATCTAATGTAATGGAAGAAGCAATAAAAAAATTAAACGAGCTTAAAGCGGCATACCAAAAGAATCCAAGCGATACAATGAAAATGAGAGAATATGCAGATATGGCATCATTTGCTCATAAGACTGAGGAAGCTCAAAAAATTTACGAAAAGCTTTTAAACATGGATCCAAAACGTATTGATATACTTTTACAGCTTACTTTTGTTGAGTTCACAAATAAGAATTTTGACAAAGCTTTGGATTACACAAACAGAATAATAAAACTGGATAAAAATAATTTGCCGGCTGTTTATAACAGTGCTGCTATTTATAACGAAATGGGGGATAAGAAAAAAGCCGTTTCTATTTGGAACGACTTGGCAAAAAAATATCCTAAGACCGAAATTGGGCATATGGCAGAACAATCTGCTGCTCAAGTAGGTAATGTAAAATAATTCTTACTCCTTAAAGAGGAAAAGATGGACAAACTTTGGTCCCCTTGGCGTTCAAATTATATAGAGTCTTTCAAAGAAAAAAAGATTGAAAACAGATGCGTTTTTTGTTCGGCAAAAGATGAGGATATTGAAGAGGACAATTGCTTAATAGTTTATAAAAGAAAAAAATGTTTTGTGATGCTCAATTTATATCCTTATAATAGCGGGCATCTGATGGTTATTCCTTACAGACATTTAAGCGATATGAACGATTTGACCGCTGAAGAGATTGCAGAAATAATGGATACTGTTAAGATGAGCATGAACTGTTTAGGTACAATTATGAAACCGCAGGGATTTAACTTTGGCGCCAATTTGGGTAAGGCTGCTGGTGCCGGAATTGATGAGCATATACATTTTCATGTTGTGCCAAGATGGAATGGAGATACTAACTTTATGCCCGCTCTTGGCCAGGTAAAAGTAATATCGCAGGACTTGTTAAGAACAAAAAACGATTTAATAAAAGCTTTTAATCAACTCTAAATCAACGAATAGGAAAATGGAAAAGAATAATTTTAAAATATTAATTGCACCCAACAGTTTTAAAGAGTGCGCAGACAGTGTGGAAATTTCGGAATACATTAAAACATCTTTGTTCCGTTTATTGCCAAACGAAATAAGATCTTTAATTACATTCGATTTAAAACCTATTTCGGATGGAGGAGATGGATTTTTACAGGTTTGCCACCGCATGTTTGGGCTCGAGTTTTTGCACTTCGAAATCTCTTATCCCTTCAGCGACGATAAATTCTTTTGCGCTGTAGCTTATTCCGAAAAGAATAAAACATTGTATGTAGAGTCATCGGAAGTATTGGGCACTAAAATTATTCCTGCAGAATTTCGTAATCCTATGAATTTATCTTCAAAAGGATTGGGAGACTTGCTAATTCATATAAACGATTCCTGCGAAAATGATATTCTTGCAATAGAAAGAGTTGTAATTGGTATTGGCGGTACCGGAATTAATGACCTTGGTTTGGGAATGATGCAAACTATAGGATGGAGCTTTTTAGATGCTGAGGGGAAAGAAATTGAGCCATTACCAAAGAATTTTGGCTTGATCAAAAAAATTAATGGAGAGAAAATTGAAACTCCATTTAAGATAGAATTGATTGTGGATGTTGATAATCCTTTGATAGGTGAGCAGGGAGCCAGCCAAGTGTTTAGTATGCAAAAAGGCGCAACAGAAGAAGAAGCCGAATTGATGGATAAAGGATTTGAAAAGATTCTTCAACTTCTTGGTGTTGATGAAAAGAAAATTGATCTTTTGAATGGCGCAGGTGGTGGACTTGGAGCGGCATTCGAACTTTTCTTTGATGTAGAATTAAAACATGCAGCGGATTTTATTGTGGAAGAATTAAAAATTCACGATACTACAAACAACGAATATGATGTTGTTATTACCGGTGAAGGAAAGTTCGATAGCAAATCTTTGATGAACAAAGGTGCTATGTTAGTTATAAATGAATTTGCCCCAAAGAATGTTCCAATGTATATAATTTGCGGTCAAACGGAAGGGGATTTGCCTAACATAGAAAATCTGAAGGTTATAGAAATTTCGGAATATTTCAATTCCGAAGAGGAGTCTATTCAAAAGATAGATAAAGGAATTGAAATGGCCTGCAAAAAAATTGATAGAGATGTAATTAAACTTTTTGCTGCTAAGAATACTAAATAGATTATAGATAAAGGTAAAAATGGATATTATAGAAGCAATTGAAAAAATAGAAGTTCCCCAGCTAAACGAAATTCTTGGCAAAAAATTTCCTGTTTTAGACGATGGTTTTGTTAGAGTGGTAGATTATATGGGAAGCGATGAATCTATTGTGCAGGCTGCACGAGTTTCGTACGGAAGAGGAACTAAAAAGGTTAGTGAAGATAGAGGCTTAATTAGGTATCTTTTAAGAAACCGCCATACAACTCCATTTGAAATGTGCGAGATAAAACTTCATATACGTATTCCTATGGATGCCTGGAGGCAATGGATTAGACATAGGACTGCAAATGTTAACGAATACTCAACACGCTATTCAATTGCTATTGATGCTTCCCAAAAAACAAAAAGTTCGCAATGGAGAGTTCAGTCCAAAGACAACAAGCAGGGAAGTGAAGGATTTTTTCCGGATGCAATAGGAGAAAAACTAACCGAAAGGGAAACAGAATTTCAAAATTTTGCTAAGGAAATTTATAGCGAAAGATTGGAAATTGGAGTTGCTCGTGAGCAAGCCCGAAAAGATTTACCTTTATCAACATACACCGAAGCATATTGGAAAATTGATCTTCATAATTTGCTAAACTTTTTAGCTTTACGAATGGATCCTCATGCTCAATTTGAAATTAGAAGTTATGCTAATGTAATAGGGAACGAAATTGTAAACAGATGGTGCCCAGTTGCTTGGCAGGCATTTCAAGATTACAGAATGAACGGTATGGAAATGTCTTCCCTAGATGTTGAGATGATAAAACTAATTGTTGCCGGCAAAGATGAGGACGCGTTAAATTTGGCCGAAAAATTTGGCTGGCTTCACAAGGAAGAAAAAAAACTTACCAAGAGCCGAGAAAGAATTGAATTGGAAGGAAAGCTGGATACGCTTGGAATAAAATATCCATGGTGTAATTTTTAATGAGTGACTAATATTTTGCATTGCACTTTCTTCTATTCCATCCCAATATTGCATTGTAAGATGGAGGTATTATGAAAGTTGTTCTAATATTTATTTTACTTGTAATAATTTGCGGATGCCGTGAAGATATTTTTGAATATACCGAAGATTTACCCTCCGGAAAAATTATTGTTAAGTCCATTCCTTCGGGAGCGGATATTTTTTTGAACAGCAGCCGAACAGGGAAAATGACTCCTGATAGTCTGGTAAGTTTGCAGCCTGCATTATATTCTGTTAAATTAAAATTGGCCGGCTATAAGGATACAACAATTACGGTAAATGTTATTCCGGGATCTAAAAAAAATATAACAATCAATTTCTATTACAATTGATTTGAAAAAAATAATAATTGCGGCAGTTTCAAAAAATAATGTTATTGGCAATCATGGTAAACTGCCTTGGCATTCTAAAGAAGAACTTCTTCACTTTAAAACTGCCACTAGTGGTTATCCTATTATAATGGGGCGAAAAACATGGGATGCAATTAGCAAACCTCTTTCCAACAGAATTAATATTGTAGTAACTAGGAATAAGAATTTTTCAACATCCTTTGATGAAGTACTTATTTATAACTCATTGGAAAGTATATGGAATGAATATTTTATAATAAATTCCCAAAAGGTGTTTGTAATTGGTGGCGGGGAATTATTCAACCAAGCTATTGAAACAGCCGACGAAATAATTTTATCTGTTATGAAAATGGAAGCAGAGGGGGATGTCTTCTTTCCTAAAATCGATTTAACAAAGTGGTTGCTTAACTCAATTAAAGATTACACGGAATTCACCGTACATCATTATATTAGAGTAAGCGAATAGAAAAAATTTTGAATGATAAAAAAAATTAAAATATTACCCGAAAATTTGGCCAATAAAATTGCGGCCGGCGAGGTTGTAAACCGTCCCGAGTCCGTAGTAAAAGAATTAGTCGAAAACTCAATTGATGCCGGTGCCCAATCTATTGATGTTATTATTAAGAATGCAGGCAAAACTCTAATTCAGGTTATTGATGATGGTGAGGGAATGAGCCAGGAGGATGCAATCCTTTCTGTTCAAAGGCATGCAACAAGTAAAATCTCTTCATTAGAAGATTTGGAAGCTATTCTTACTTTTGGTTTTAGAGGAGAAGCGCTTTCTTCAATTTCCTCCGTTTCAAATTTGGAAATACGCACAAAAAGAAATGAAGACGATCTTGGAACAGTACTTAGGTTCGAAGAGGACAACCAATTAAGAATTGAAAAAGATTCCTTTCCGGTAGGAACTTCGATAGCAGTTAAAAATTTGTTTTATAATACCCCGGCCCGCCGTAATTTTTTAAAGACCAATCCAACAGAATTGAAGTATATAATAGATACATTTAAAAAACTTAGCTTAAGCAAGCCTCAAATTGCATTCCGTTTTTTTAACGACGATGAAATTGTATTCGATTATCCTAAAGGTGATTTGTTAAATAGAATGGAAAGTGTTTTTGCAGATAATATCTTTGATGCTGTAATTGAAGCAAAAGAATTTACAGATTACATAAACATTCATGGATTTGTTTCAAAACCTACCTACTTGCGAAAGAGTAAGGGGGAACAATATTTCTTTTTAAATAACAGGTTTGTTCAAAGCAGAAATGTTAACTATGCTGTCTTTTCGGCTTTCGAAAATATATTGGATAAAGGAGATTATCCCTTCTTTGTTTTGTTTATGGATATCGATCCTAAAAAGGTTGATGTAAATGTTCATCCATCGAAGCTGGAAGTTAAATTTGATAATGAACAGGAAATAGTTTCATTTGTTAGAGCGGTAGTTAAAAAAGCAATTGGAAGCTACGATCTAGTCCCTTCAATGTCGTTTGAGGGTATTCCAAACGGTGATAACGAAAAACTAAAGTATAGTCCTAATTCCCAAACTTATAAAAACGATTTTAGCGATAGACCTATAGATAATTCCTGGCGAAGTGAAAAGAGACCTTCTTCTGTATCCGATGATGATTTGGACCGGTTATTTGGAGACCTTAATAAAGATATTAGATTAGGTTCATCGACCCAGCAAATAACTTCACCTTTCGAAGAGAGCAAACAAACGGAAGTATTTCATCATACTGCATCTTCCGAAACAGATACTCCATTTATTGTTCTTCTTCACAACAAATATTTACTGTCGCAAATTAAAAGCGGACTTATGATAATTGATGCCCACGTTGCTCACGAGCGCATTTTGTACGAGCAGGCATTACATTCTTTTGATGCCAATATACCATTTTCGCAGCAGCTTTTATTTCCTCAAACCGTTAATTTAGATCCGGCAGATTATTTATTGGTTAAGGAACTTGAACCTTATCTTACCAATTTAGGTTTTGAAATTAAATTTCAGGCAAAGAACACTATTGTAATTATTGGTATTCCTTCGGATATTAAGATTGAGCATGAAGTGGAAATATTAATGGATATTTTACGCGAGTTCAGAAACAACCAGGAACAAAAGCAGCTTGAACTTCGAGATAATTTAGCAAAGTCCTATTCATGCAAAGCAGCAATTAAAGCCGGAGATAAAATTTCGGAAAATGAAATGAGAATTTTGGTGGACAAACTATTTGCAACATCTATGCCTTATGTTTGTCCTCACGGAAGACCAATTGTTATTAAAATTCCTTTAGAGGAATTTGATAAAAGATTTGGAAGAACTTAATTTTTTACTAACAGCAACTTTCATACGAAAGAGAGGAAAAAATGTTTTCTGACGAGCACAAAAAGGCTAAAGAAGCATTTGAAAATAGATTGGGCAAATCTGCCGAGGCAGATAATAAATACACAACTGTATCGGGGCAAAAAATAAATCCTCTTTATTCTTTAGAGGATTTGGAAAAAAATGATTTTCTAAAAGACATTAATTATCCCGGTGAATATCCTTACACAAGAGGAATACATTCCAGCGGTTACCGCGGAAAGATTTGGACCATGCGCCAGTTTGCCGGCTTTGGCACTCCCGAAGATACTAACGAACGTTTCAAATATTTATTGGCTAACGGACAAACGGGCTTATCAGTAGCGTTCGATTTGCCAACATTAATGGGTTGGGATGCAGATTCTGTAATGAGTGAAGGAGAAGTTGGAATTTGCGGAGTTGCAATTTCTTCACTTCAGGATATGGATATTTTGTTTAATGGAATTCCTTTGGATAAAGTTTCTACATCCATGACAATTAATTCTCCGGCTGCAATGATTTTTGCATTTTATTTGGCAGTTGCTCAGCGTCAGGGTGTTTCTTTCGATAAACTTAGAGGCACGCTTCAAAACGATATCCTTAAAGAATACATTGCTCAAAAAGAATTTATTTTCCCTCCTCGCCCCTCAATGAGAATAATAACAGACATGATTGAGTATTGCACAAACGAGGTTCCTCAATGGAATCCGGTTTCTGTTAGCGGTTATCATATTCGCGAAGCGGGCTCTACAGCCGTTCAGGAATTAGCTTACACACTTGCAGACGGTTTTGCTTATGTTGAAGCGTGTTTGGAAAGAGGAATGGATATAGATTCATTTGCTCCAAGGCTATCTTACTTCTTTAATTCTCATTTAGATTTTTTTGAAGAGATTGCAAAGTTTAGGGCTGCGCGTAGAATTTATGCCCGACGAATGAAAGAAAAATATGGGGCTAAATCTCCAAGATCTTGGTGGCTTCGATTTCATACTCAAACAGCAGGATGCACTTTAACGGCGCAACAGCCCGAAAATAATATCGTTCGAACCGCATTCCAGGCTATGGCTGCAGTATTGGGAGGAACTCAATCCCTGCATACAAATTCGATGGATGAGACATTAGCTCTTCCAAGTGAAAAGGCGGTTAAAATTGCTCTTAGAACTCAGCAGCTTTTAGCTTACGAAACAGGTGTTGTTAATACGGTAGATCCTTTGGGAGGCAGTTACTTTGTAGAATCTTTAACAGATAAAATGGAAGAGCAGGCAAATAAAATTTTTGATGAAATAGATTCTCTTGGCGGTGTTGTAAATGCAATAGATGCAGGCTATTTTCAAAAAGAAATTGCTGATGCGGCTTATAGATATCAAAGAGAGTTTGAACGCAAAGAAAAAATAATTGTCGGCATAAATAACTTTGTTGAAGAGAATGAAAAAGTTGATATTCCTATTTTGCAAATTTCCAAAGAAGTAGAATATCAACAGAAGAAACGCCTTACTGAATTGAAGAATAGCCGGAATGCAGAAGCGGTAGAACAATCTTTAAAGGAAATTGCTTTGGCGGCAAAGGATGGAAAAAACTTGATGCCGGTATTTTTAAGCGCCGCTCATAATTTTGTAACTCTTGGGGAAATGGTTGAAGAACTGAAAAAAGATTTTGGAATATATGAGGAAAGGGTTGTTTTCTAAATTTGTACTATACCTAAAACTGATTAGAATATTAAGCTGGCCAAAAAACGTTTTTGTTTTTACGCCTGTTATATTTTCTAAACACCTTTTCGAAATTGCATACTTTGCAAAAGCGCTCGAAAGTTTTTTTGCTTTTTCAATTGCCGCAAGCATTGTTTATGTAATTAACGATCTATTCGATGCAAAGAAAGATGTACTTCATCCTTTAAAAAAGAATAGACCAATTGCCAGCGGAACGGTGTCAACTTATGAAGCAGTTGTTTTAGTAGGTGTGCTTATTATTGTATTAATTGCCTTCTCCTTTAATTTTAATATCCAGTTCGTTTCTATTGTTTGGGGATATATTCTATTAAATATTCTCTATTCCAGCTTTCTAAAGCAAATTGTTATTGTAGATATATTCTGTATCTCAATTGGCTTTTTGCTTCGTGTTGTTGGAGGTGCTTTAGTTGTCTCAATCTATTTATCCAGTTGGATGATTCTTACAACATTGTTTCTTTCTTTATTTCTTGCGGTAATGAAACGAAGGGTAGAAATAGCTACTAGCAGCCAGCCAACCGAGCAGAGATCTGTATTAAAGGAATATTCATTACCCTTTATAGATCAAATTTCTGCAATTACTGCAGGGGGTGTAATAATCAGTTATGCGTTGTATGCGGTATCCGAAAGGACATTAAAGGAATTTAACAACGAATATTTTGTATTCACTACTATTTTTGTTGTTTTCGGTATATTTAGGTATATGTATTTAGTTTATAAAAAAGATAAGGGCGAAAATGTTGTTGAGGCACTCGTTTCAGATATTCCAATGTTGATAAACGCTTTTATTTATGTGCTTGTAATTTTACTAATGGTGTATAAAAACTAAAATGTATCAAGTAACATTCTATTTAATTATTCTTGCCTCTCTTTTCAGCCTAATCTCCTTAACCGAGCTTGTTATTGTTTTATTAAAAGAGGGCTCCAGGTTTTCTGCATTAAAATCTTCCGTTAATAATAAGGTAATTGCAAACCTGCAAAAACTTTCGAGCTGTTTTGACGGATTGGTAATAAGTAAATATGTTCTTTTGGTATTGCTGATTCTGGCTTATATAGAATTTCTGGACCAGTTTAGTCTTAATTATTTTGCCGGAGTATTTATTCTTATCCTTTTGCTTTTGGGTAATAACATATTGTTAAAAGTTCTTATTCACAGCAGTTTTATTAAAGTAGTTAATTTGGTAAAAAGTTTTTTGTGGCTGTTTTTACCTATTAGTTATTTATTAAGTAAGCTAATTCCAAATAATTCCTCTTCACTCTTAACGGCAGATAACAATGTAGTTAAGTCATATTTCAATTTTTTTGATAGAACGGATTTGCAAACATTGATGGAAGATGAGTCCGTATCCAAAAAAGTTGATGATGAGCAATCCGAAATTATTAGCAAGTTAATAGATATACGCACTCAAAGAGTTTACGAGGCAATGACTCCAAGAACAGATATTGTTGGAGTAGAAATAACAAGCTCGAAAGAGGAAGTGTTAAGCACATTTATAGAATCGGGGTATACTAAGCTACCGGTTTACGAAGAAACCCTGGATAACATTAAAGGGTGGGTCTCTACAAAAGATATTTTTAAACAGCCGGAAGATTGGAAGAGTGTTATTAGGGAAGTGTTTTTTGTACCCGAGACAAAAAAAAGCTTGGATATGCTTAACGAATTTTTAGGAAGGCAAATTTCTATTGCTGTTATTATTGATGAATTTGGCGGTACCGCTGGAATTATTACTCTTGAAGATTTAATTGAGGAATTCTTTGGAGAAATTAGGGATGAATATGATGACGTTGACGAAAAATTCATTAAAAAGCTGGATAGCAATAGCTTTGTTTTAAGCGGAAAAGTTGAAATTGACTTCCTGAACGAAGAACATGAAATTAATATTCCAAAAGAGGGGGATTACGAAACGGTTGCCGGTTACATTATGTTCAAAACCGGAAGAATTCCCCAGAGAAGCGAATTACTAAATCTGGATAATTTTACAATTCAGATTCTAAAATCGGATAAAACTAAAATCGATTTTATAAAACTTACATCTAACCCCTACACAAAGTAAACTATTTGCTTTTTACATCTGTTATTAAAACAAAAAAGGAAAATTTATGAGCTTTTTTTCATCTTTCCTCAACAGAGAAGAGGGATTTAAGAGTATTAACTCGCAAGATTTTGAAAATGCTATAAACAGCAGCAATAACGCAGTATTGTTGGATGTTAGAACAAAAGAGGAACATAATAACGAAAGAATTGCCAATTCAATTCTAATAGATATTTATAAGCCCGATTTTCAAAAACAAATTGATAAATTGGATAGAAACAAACAGTACTATGTTTATTGCCATAGCGGAAGCCGCAGTTATAGCGCCTGCCAATTAATGGTAAAAATGGGTTTTGACCAAATTTATAACTTGCAGAATGGAATAATTGGATGGAGGGGAGAGGTTGTTTAAAACTTCCCCTAAAAATTATAATGCAATTGTAAATGGAAGTGTATTTGTTTTTAACCTATCTTTCCGGCCACAAAACTTACAAATACTGAATTGCTGAAATTTACCCTAAATCATCGAGATAAAAATTCTAAGGCTAGAGTTGGAGAGTTTGAAACTGATCATGGAAAAGTTCAAACGCCAATATTTATGCCTGTTGGAACTCAAGGTACTGTAAAGGCGGTCACTCAAAGGGTATTGGAAGAGGATGTTAAGGCAGAGATTATTCTTTCGAATACTTACCATTTGTATCTTCGTCCCGGTACAGATATTCTTGAACGAGCCGGTGGACTTCATAAATTTATGAATTGGGATCATCCCGTTTTAACAGACAGCGGCGGATTTCAAGTTTATAGTCTTTCTGAACTTCGAAAGCTTAAAAAAGATGGTGTTGAATTCCGATCACATCTGGACGGTTCCAAACATTTCTTTACTCCTAAAAAAGTAATAGATATTCAAAGAAGTATAGGCTCGGATATAATGATGCCATTGGATGAATGCACTCCTTATCCATGCGATTTTGAATATGCAAAAAAATCGCAGCAGCTTACATCTGCTTGGGCTATATTGAATAAAAATGCTTTTGAAGAAACTGTTCCTCTTTACGGGCACCGGCAGTTCTTGTTTGGCATCATTCAAGGGTCAGTTTACAAGGAGCTAAGAGAAGCCAGTGCAAAAGATTTAGTTAAGCTTAATTTTGACGGACTTGCTATTGGCGGCCTTGCAGTTGGGGAACCAATTGATCAAATGTATGAGCTGGTGAATTTTACTACGGATTTTATGCCGGAAGATAAACCCCGCTATTTAATGGGTGTTGGAAGACCCGAAAACATTTTAGAAGCAATTTCTCGTGGTGTGGATATGTTCGATTGCGTTATGCCTACACGCAACGCTCGAAACGCTTATTTGTTTACGTCGCAAGGAATAGTATCGATGAGGAATGCGGCCTATAAGGACGATTTTACTCCTTTAGACCCTAATTGCCAATGCTACACTTGCAAGAATTTTAGCCGCGCCTATTTAAGGCATTTGTTTAACGCAAAAGAAGTTTTAGCTTTGGAATTAGCTACTACCCATAATCTAACTTTTTACTTAAATTTGGTGCGCGAAGCCAGAAAAAGAATTATAGATGGCAGTTTTGTTGAATGGAAAGATAGTTATTCAAAAATTATTTCAATAAATGTACAATCAAAATAGGAGAAGTAAATGGATTTCTTATTAGCAATGGCACCTCCGGCAGATGGCCAAGGGGGCGGCGGTGGAATGATAAGCACATTAATTATGTTCGGTGCTATCTTCGCAATTTTTTATTTTATGATTATTCGTCCTCAACAAAAAAGACAAAAAGAACATAAAGCTATGTTAGATTCTCTTCAAAAAGGAGATAAAGTTATTATGACTGGCGGTATTCATGGTAAAGTTGATGGCCTTGAAGAAAAAACAATTTTAGTTGATGTTGGAAACAACCTCAAAATAAAATTCGAAAGAAGCGCAATTGCCAGCGTTGTTAAAAGTAAAGAATAATTTATTGGAGGGGTGGCTTAAAGTTTTTATTCAAAGAATAGTTACTTATAAGACACCCTCTTTTATTTATGAAAGAAGCCTCTAAACAAAATAGCTTTTTAAATTTACCCAAAACTAATTCCACGTATAAGAACACTTCGGTTGTTCTTTTTCCAATTAATTACTCAAATTCAAAATCACTTTTTAGTACAGGCAAACAAGTAATTAAAGCCTCACATAGATTGGAACATTTTGATGAAGAGATGTCTAAAGAAATATGCATTGAAAAAGGTATTTGCACCCTCGAGACTTTAACTGTTAAGAAAAGTTCAATTGAAAAAGTAAACCAAAAGGTTTTTGCTGCCGGTAAAATTCTTGCAGACAATGATAAGTTCACTGTTTCGATATTGAGCAACAATTTTTTAGACGAAGGATTAATTAAAGCCGGCGCTCAAAAGTATTCAAACCTTTCTATCCTTCATTTAGATTCCTGTGCAAATTGTAAAACTGGTAATCATTCAAAAAGTTTGGATGATAGCTTTGTAACAAGAATTACCGCCTATTCCTCTAATATAGTTCAGGTTGGAATACGTTCGATGAGCAAGCAAGAGGATGATTTTAGAAAAGAGAAGGGAATTCATCAAATTTTAGCCGATGATATTAGGCTTGGCATTCTTGGACCCAGCTGGGAAGAGATTGTTAACAATTCTCTTACTCAAAATGTTTATATCACATTAAATTTATCCGCATTCGATCCATCGGTATTCCCCTCGGTTCATAATCCTTTGCCAAACGGATTGTTGTGGAATGAAATTTTATACCTCCTAAAAATAATTGCTACAGACCGGAACATTGTGGGATTTGATGTTTGCGGATACCAACACAGTAAATATTATAGCTACCTTCCATTTTTTATTTCTAAGTTGCTTTATAAAGTTATTAACTATAAGTTTTTTTCAAGTATTTAATTTTAAGAGGGGACGATGAAAAAGATAAGCGTCATTATTATTTGCATGTTTTTGCTTTCACTGTCGAATATATTTTCGCAGCAGGTCTACTATGCTTCAATAGAAGGGGATATTGATTTAGGCTTAGCACCATATGTTAAAAGAGTAGTTCAAGAAGCCGAGGATAACCGTGCGAAGGCAATAATTTTTAGAATTAATACTTTTGGTGGAAGAGTAGATGCGGCCACTCAAATTAAAGATGCAATTCTAAACAGCAAGGTAACAACTATTGCATTTATTGATAAGCGTGCAATTTCGGCTGGAGCTTTAATAGCATTGTCTTGCGAAAAAATTGTTATGGTTCCCGGTGCTACTATGGGCGCTACCACTGTTGTAGATCAGGAAGGAAAGAAGCAGGCCGAGAAATATCAATCATACATGCGTTCCGAAATGAGAGCTACTGCCGAAAAGAATGGGCGCAGAACAGATATTGCCCAGGCAATGGTTGATGAGACTATTGTAATTAAAGATTTGCAGGACGACAGCACAAAGCTTGTTACACTCACTTCGGAGGAAGCGCTTAAATATAAAATGGCAGATACAATTTTAGCATCAATTCAAGAAGTGAAATCTTTTTATAAGCTCGAAAATGCAGCTGAAACTAAAGTAGACTCCAATTGGGCCGAAGACATCGTACGTTTTATTAGCAATCCAATTGTCTCCTCACTTTTAATTATGATTGGCTTAATAGGAATATTTACCGAAATAAAAACACCAGGATTTGGCTTTGCCGGCATTGCAGGTTTTATTGCCTTAGCTCTATTTTTTGGAACAAGTTACATTTTAGAACTGGCTACAATTTGGGAGATTATAATTTTTATAATAGGAGTTATTTTACTGCTGATTGAAATATTTGTTATTCCCGGCTTTGGTGTAGTTGGATTTTTAGGAATTGTATTTATGATTGGGGGATTATTCTTTGGCCTGCTTAGCGATTTAAACGTTGCAACCACAACAGCTATTTCAATTGCCATTATTCAACTTGCCGGAACATTTATTGCTACAGGTGTAATAGTGTTTCTAATTTGGCGTCTGCTTCCCAAAAGCGAAACATTTAATAAGCTTATTCTGCATACAAACATAGATTCAAAATCTGGTTACACACAGTTTGTTGGATTAGATATTCACGCAGGGCAAACAGGGTTAGCAATTACAGATTTGCGCCCATCCGGAACGGCAGTTATAAATGAAAAAAGAATTGATGTAGTAACACCTGGCAATTTTATAAACAAGAATTCCGAGATAATTGTTAAACAGGTAGAAGGCTCTAAAGTAGTTGTTGATGAGAAGAAGTAAATAAAAAAAAGTCTCAAAAGAAATTGTCTATTAAAGTAAAACAGTTAATGAATTATAACTGCACTTACCTTTTGGAAAATAACTTTTGAGACTTTTTAATTGTATTAAAGCATTTCAACAATATTTCGGCTGCTGCTTAAAGTTGTGCGTTTGCTCTTTTTAACTTTTTGCAAAGAATCTTTAGCTTCCATTGTAACCGAAAATTCCATCTGAGTTCCGGTATTGGCTTTAACTAATCTTCCTTCGTCGAAATCGAAAATTATTGTTCCAGTTCCGCTAACCTTAGGTTCTCCAAAAGCAAAATTAATTCCATTTTCGGTTCCAGTGCGTTTGCCCGAAAATGTTGCTGATAAGTTGGCCGAAACATTTGCAGCTCGGCTGTCGTTTACTTTTACAAAATCCATTATCTTAAACTTTACTACGTTTTCTACATTCAATGGACCCATTGCTTGAGAATATTTTCTATCCCATGATGAATCTTTTGCAACAACGTTGGCCGGCATTTCTCTAAAGAGCATTTGGGTAATTGGTTTAATTCCAGATTCTCCCATTTGTTTAGCCAATGCGCTCTTTTGCTCGATGCTTAAATTTTGTTTTTGAGGTGATAATGAGTTCATCTTATCAATCATTTTTTCTAGACGGCTCACTTCTAAAATTTCTCCCTTGCTTGTAACGCGTGCACGGAATGGAGTATTAATTACAGAAGCATACTCGATAAATTTTACCAGCTCATCTTTTGAAGGCTGTTTATCCGAATCGAATTTAATTTTTTCACCATTAGCATTGGCGTCAAATTTTATTGAAGTAATAGTCATCGAAATTTCGGCAACTTTATCTTCATCAACTTCCAAAACTTGACCGGTAAAAACATAACTTACCGTCTGGTCCATCTTCTGCTTCATTGTGGTGTCTGCCACAATCGATTCCTCGGAGTTGGAAATAGTTGTTAAACGGTATTTTATTTCGTCCCCTTTTTCAAATTTGTAACGAAGATAAATTTTTTCACTTCCAACACTTACACTTTCCAATTTTTCTGTAGATAATTGGGCGGTTTCTTTTGCTTTATCGCCATTTCCGCCGCACGACACAAAAACTAAAGCAATAATTAAAGATGATAATAATAAAAATGTTTTTTTCATGTTTTTTACTCTCTTGAATTGAAGAGGATGTCTCAAAAGCAAAAATTCAAAAACAAATCTTAGATCTGTTTTTGAATTATGCAATTACTTTTGAGAAGTCCTCAAAATGTGAATTAAAACCCGTTAATATCTAGAAGTTCTTCGCGAGAAAAGAAGTGAGAAATTTCTTTTTCGGCGTTTTCTTTAGAATCTGAACCATGAACAATATTCTCTTGAATATTTTCGGCAAATAATTTTCTAATTGTTCCCTCTGCTGCTTTTGAGGGATCGGTAGCTCCAATTAATAAGCGGAAATCATCAACAGCGTTTTCCTTTTCCAAAACAATTGGAACACAAGGGCCCGAAGTCATATAACCAACAAGGCCATCAAAAAAAGGACGGTCTTTATGAACTTCGTAAAATCCTTTAGCGGCGTCGGCAGTAAGCCTAACCATTTTTAATCCGCGAATTGTAAATCCGTTTTCTTGAATTTGTGCAATAACTTTTCCTACTAAGTGTTTTCTAACACAGTCCGGTTTAAGTATAGCAAGAGTCCTGATAATCAAATTAATTACCTCTCTATTTATTTTTTTGTAGCCTTTTTATTAGATGCAGCTTTAGTTTTTTTTACTAGCTTTTTAACTGCCTTTACAACTTTTTTCTTTACAACTGCTTTTACCTTTTTTACCGGCTTAGCTTTTTTTGCAACATTAGCTTTTGCTTTAATTTTAGCCAATGCTTTTTGCATTGTAACACCAATTTCGGCAGGACTTTCAACAACATGAATACCTGCTTTTTTCATTGCAATCATTTTTTCCGAAGCTGTTCCTTTGCCTCCGGAAATTATTGCGCCTGCGTGCCCCATGCGTCTTCCGGCAGGAGCTGTTCTTCCTGCAATAAAACCAACAACAGGTTTCTTAACATTTTTCTTAATGAATTCGGCGGCTTCTTCCTCGGCACTTCCTCCAATTTCACCAATCATTATAATTCCTTCGGTGCCTTTATCTTCATTGAACATTTTAATAACGTCAATAAAGCGTGAGCCAATAATTGGATCTCCTCCAATACCAACACAAGTAGATTGCCCAATGTTCAAATCTGTTAGCTGTTTTACAGCTTCGTAGGTTAAAGTTCCGCTTCGGCTAACAACTCCAATTTTACCCTGTTTATGAATAAAGCCAGGCATAATTCCAATTTTTGCTTTACCGGGGGAAATAACTCCCGGGCAGTTTGGACCAACAAGCACAACATTTTTTTCTTTTATTAAATGGTAAACTGCAATCATATCTTTTGCAGGAATACCTTCTGTAATACATACAATAAACTTTATACCGGCATTAGCGGCTTCTAAAATAGCGTCGGCAGCAAATGGAGGGGGAACAAATATTGCCGAAGCTTCGGCTTTAACAAATTTTACAGCATCGGCAACAGTATTAAAAATTGGAATATCCGTATTTTCGAATTTTTGACCACCTTTTCCGGGTGTAACACCAGCTACGACATTAGTTCCATACTCAATCATTTGTTTTGTATGAAATGAACCTTCACCACCTGTAATTCCCTGAACTACAACCTTGGTTTTTTTATCAAGCAGAATACTCATAGTAATTCCCTGAAGTTTGTTTTCTTACAGCAAAATTAATAAAGGGATATGAAATAACCTTACCAAATTTTGGAAAGATTAATAATTTTATGAAATGATGGGTAATCTTAAATTAGAAGCTCTTTATTTGGATGCACTAAAGCCCTAATAATAAAGTCTATTGGGAGCCAAAAGTATTATTTGCGCCGGAAGTATTTAATTCATTTAGTGCTTTTGCACTCATGAAAAGCTAAATACTACTTATTAAAAAAATCCTTAATACAGCCGGTAATCTCTTCTAATTGCTCGTTTGAAAGTCCAGGCCAGCTTGGTAAATTTATTCCTCTCCATCCTAAACTTTCTGCAACAGCAAGTTTTTGAAACTTTTGAGAGAACATAGGCATTGTATGAACTGGATAAAAAGTGGGACGTGTTTCGATAGAATGCTCTTTTAAGTAATCTCTTAAATCGTCTCGTAAAGAGGGGGTTTGTGTTAAAATTGAGTACATCCAAAAAGTATGAAGACAGTCTTTTGTTTCAAAATGGGGAGTAACAGGCAAGCCTTCCAATTTTGTATTGTACAAATTAGCTAGCTCTCTTTTCATCTTAATTCTTTTATCTGCGTTTTCCAGTTGCGCTAATCCTATCGCGGCGCAAATATTGGTCATGCGGTAATTAAAACCAATTACATCGTGCCAGTATTCACGGTATTTAGCCAAACCGTGCATACGCAAATGATAAGCTCTATCAAAAAGAGTTTCATCATTTGTAATAACCATTCCTCCTTCGCCCGTTGTAATAGTTTTATTTCCATAAAAGCTAAAAGTGGAAATATCCCCAAATGTCCCAACATGCCTATTTTTGAATTTGGAGCCGAAGGCTTCGGCGCAATCCTCAATTAAAAAGAGATTATTTTCTTTTGCAATTTTTACAAGCTCATCCATTTGGCAAGGATGCCCGTAAAGATGAACTGCCATAATTGCTTTTGTTTTAGGAGTAATTTTTTTCTTTACATCTTCGGGATCTATTTGCCACGTGGATTCTAATGAATCTACAAAAACAGGAGTAGCGCCCGTTAAAACAATAGTGCTAACAGAAGCAATATAGGTAAAGGAGGGAACAATAACCTCGTCACCATTTCCAATTCCAAGAGTTACCAAAGCCAGATGAATAGCAACTGTTCCATTGCTTACAGAAATTGCATGATTGGCTCCTGTAAAATTGCAAAAGCCATCTTCAAATTTTTTAATGAATTCACCTCGAGAAGAAATCCAATTAGTATCTAAACATTCGTTAACATATTTTTTTTCGTTGCCATCAAGCGCCGGCTGATAAATAGGAATTTTATATTGCATTTCATGTTCCTTTAAAAGACAGTTTAATATGTAAATTAAACCGTTACTATCAAATAAAATTATTAGTTAGCTATTGCATCAATGCTTCTTAAATCTTGGATTATTTGCAGCAAACTGTTTTGAAAGAGAAATTATTTTTTCTAAATCTATCATCTTTATGCATTCAAGATCTTTTGGGCAAACTCTTTTCCAGCAGGGAGAACATTCCAAATCTTTTTGAAATAGTTTTTCTCCTCTATCGTATAATTCAATTTCGGCCCAGCACGAAAGTCCAAACCAGGCAACAACATATTTTTGCAGAGCAATTGCCATATGCATTCCAAACGAGTCTCCGGTTATAACAGCATCTGCAATTTGCATAAAGCAGGCGCCGCGTCTTAATCCTAGAGTGGAAGGTGTGTTAATTACTTGGCTTTGAACCTCTTTAGGAAGAAGATTTAAGATTTGCTCGTTGCGTTCGGTATCTTCACGCCCACCAAGAAGAACAATTTTAAGATTACTTTCCTTTGCTAATTCCTTTATTATGCTAGCATGCTGTTCAACAGTCATCTTTTTATTTGGAAATAGGTTTGAACAACCGGTGTTAAATCCAATATAAGTTTTTGTTGGATCGTAAGAGATTTCTTTTTTGTATGATTCTATAAAGCTTTTTTCCTCGTCGGTAAAAAAGAATGTGTATTCATCCCTTTTGTATTCAAGCTCAAAAGTCTCGTGAATTATATCAAGACCGCTTCGGGTATTTACACGGAATTTTTGATAATCGTCGTTGCCCAATTTATAATTGTACATTGCAGATGCATTAGCCGGTACAATCTTTCCATCTTCGTTTAAAAGGAATCCCAATTTCTTATCCGCATTTACAATGTTCGAAAATGCGCATGCGTAATCTGCTTTGTCTGCATTAAGAAGGAGATCGAACTTAATTTGACTCAAAATCATTCTTTGCTCATCATTCCAAACAAATACTTTATCTATTAGATGATTATTATAAAGAATTTTTTCGGCGTTAGGCATTGTAAGCCAGTAAACCGTACTGATTGGATATTTACGTTTAATAGCCGGAAGGAAAGCTGTGTTGTCTAAAACATTTCCCAACGCATCCAGCGAAATAATTAAAATTTTAGTCCCAATTTTATTTTCATCGGTTTCATCTTGGCATCCGTTTTCTAGGCAGTTCTTGTACGACATGCAAGGTTTATATCCGCTGAATTTTTTACAGTTAGGTATTTTCAGATTGTTGAATTCCATTTGTTTCTCAATTTATAATTAAAAGTTTTTTAATAGCGTTAATAGCTTCTTCTTCTGTAATTCCTTTTTCAATTCCGCAGCTGTTTTGATCTTTGCTGCAATACTTCAAACAGTTTTCCTGGCTTACTTCCAAATTAATGGAAACATTATTTAAAATGCCCTGATGACGAGCCGAACTAACCGGGCGCCGGCAGTGCAATCCAACACATTTAATTCCCAATCCATCTGCAATGTGGAGCGGTCCCGTAGAGGGGGCAAAGAACAAATCTGCCAAAGAAATTATTTTTATCATGTCTCTTAGTTCTGCAATTTTCAAAGAGATATCAATTATTCGGTTATCGTTTAATAGTGCTACCTTTGCTTTGAACTCGTCGGTCATTTCGCGCGCAGTGAGAACAAATTTATAATTTTCTTTATCCAATTGTTTGGTTAGCATCGATAGAAAGGAGAAGTATTTTTCTTGGGACCAATTTGGTGCCGAACCTAAAGAACCAACGTGAATAAAAATCTTTGTATCTTTTTGGTGAATATTGTTGCCGGCCAAAAAATTCTTGGCTTCCTCTTTTTCTTTTTGGGTTACAAACAATTCGAGCGTTAAGTTGTTAACCTTAGCTCCAATTTTTCTTGCCTGATCTAAGCAATAATCCGCCTCGTGTCTAAGTGGAATATAATTAGTTCGGGAGACGCTTTTCATAAATGTAATAACTTCGTAAAGCTTGTGACCAATTCCCACTCTAACTTTAATTCCGGCTAGGAATAGCTGATATGCAGCTCTTTCGGTTGGAAGCATTAAAAGAGCGTGAGTGAATTTATGTTTCTTCAATTCTTTTACAACATTCCAAAAGCTATCTTTTTTAAGATCGTCTGTAAGGATTGCATCAACATTTGGATTGTTAAGAATTAGATTGCTTGTATGGGGCTGTGTAAGAGTAGCAATAAATGCATCAGGGAATGAATTCCTAAGTTCACGTAATGCTGGTGTTATAAAACATACGTCACCAACTCTATCAGTCCTTACAACTAATATGCGCTTTTGTTTATTAGAATACATAAAGAAATGAATCACCCAAAATTCGTGGCACAAAACTAAGAAAGGGAAGTGAAATAAACCTTACATAATTAAAAAAATATCATTTTATTAGGTTACTCACTGCCTTAGCAAAAGCAAGCAAATTTACTTCGTCAAATTGATTTGCCATTACCTGCATTCCAATTGGAAGCCCCTGGCTGTTTTTTGCAATTGGAATATTTAAGCCCGGAATACCTGCTAAATTTGCCGAGGTAGTGTATATATCTTCCAAATACATAGCCAAAGGATCGTTCGACTTTTCTCCAATCTTAAAAGCTACACTTGGAGTTGTTGGAGTTAAAAGAATATCCACTTTATTAAAAGCGGTGTCAAAATCATTCTTGAGCAGTCTTCTTACTTTTTGAGCTTTGTTATAGTAGGCATCGTAATAACCGGCAGATAAAACATAAGTACCAAGCATAATTCTTCTTTTAACTTCGCTGCCAAAGCCTATGGAGCGGCTAGAGATGTACATGTTATTTAAATCTTCTTTAGCTTTGTTTCGAAAGCCGAAATGAGCGCCATCGTAACGGGCTAAGTTCGAGGAAGCTTCCGCAGTTGTTAAAATATAGTAAGTTGCTATTGAATACTCGGTATGAGGTAAAGAGATTTCAATAATTTGATGCCCGGCGTCTTTAAGCAGTTCAATAACAGAATTGATTGCATTCCTAATTTCGGTATTCAATCCTTCGGCAAAATATTCCTTAGGAATTCCAATCTTAAATTTTCTATCTGTTTCCAATTTAGCAGAATACTTAGGTACATCAATTTTGCAACTTGTAGAATCTTTTATATCCACTCCGGAAATTACTTCCAACACTAAAGCCAAGTCTTCAACAGAATTTGCAAAAGGACCAATTGTATCGAAAGAAGAAGCAAATGCAGTAAGTCCAAAACGGCTAACTCTTCCATATGTAGGCTTCAATCCATAAATGCCGCAGAAAGCCGCCGGCTGGCGAATAGAGCCACCGGTATCTGTGCCTAACGAAACGTCGCACATTTGGGCCGCTACAGCCACTGCAGAGCCTCCGCTGGAACCGCCCGGTACCCTAGAGTTATCAATTGGATTTAGAATGTTTCCAAAGGCACTATTTTCGTTCGAGCCCCCCATTGCAAATTCATCGCAGCCAGGTTTGCCAATAATAATGGCATCTTCGTCAATCAATTTTTTAATTGCAGTAGCATTGTAGAGAGAAACAAAATCTTTAAGAATGTTTGAAGAGCAGGATAGTGGTCTATCTTTAATGGAAATTACATCCTTAACCGCTATAACCATTCCGGCAAGTTTACCCGCATTACCATTTTTAATCTTATTCTCAATAACGTCGCATTGATCTATGCAATCTTCGAATATAAAATTGAATGCATTAAGATGTTTTTTAGCATTTATCTGATTAAGAAAAAAGGCAACATTCTCTTTAAGAGAAAGATTGCCTTCCTTTATCAATGCTGTTTTTTGCGAATGATTTTTATATAAAAGCAAAAAGGAATTCCAAATTAATTATTGTTTACTTTTTGTCTTCCGGCTTATCTGCGCTTTTTACTTCATCTTCAACATCGCGCAAAGCTTTCTTAAACTCTTTCATTCCTTTGCCAATTCCCTGAGCAAGTTCTGGAATTTTTTTAGCACCGAATAAAAGTAAAACAACAATTACAATAAGAATTATTTCGGTTGCGCCTAAGTTACCAAACATATTAACCTCACTTTATAAAATATTTATTTATGAGCCAGATATTAATTTATTGAAAAATATTTTTAGCTACCGATTTGAATAATAAAGCTCCGTCGGTTTTACCTAAAATTGGGTCGCATGCGTTTTCGGGATGAGGCATCATACCCATTACATTCTTTCGTTTGTTAGCTATACCGGCTATAGAATTTAACGACCCGTTAGGATTAAATTCCGGTGTTGCTTCTCCTTTAGCCGAAACATATTTGAATAGAATCTGATTATTTTCTTCCAGGGAAGAAAGAGTTTCTTCATCTGCAAAATAATTTCCTTCGCCATGTTTAATTGGTATTTTGATAATATCTTGCTTTATATCCATTGTAAAAATTGTTTCTCTGTTTTCAACGGAAAGGTAAATATCCTTGCAAACAAATTTTAACGATTCGTTTTGCAGCATAACGCCAGGAAGCAAACCAATTTCGAGCAAAATCTGAAATCCGTTACAAATTCCAATTACTGTACCCCCATTTTCGGCAAAGGAATAAACCATATCCATAATTGGGCTAAAGCGTGCAATTGCACCGGTACGCAAATAATCTCCGTAGCTAAATCCCCCCGGAAGAATGATAATATCACTATTCTTCAAATCTTTTTCTTTATGCCATAAAAATTCTGCATCGTAACCCAAAACTTTTTTCATGGCATAAAAGGCATCATAATCGCAATTGGAACCGGGAAAAACTACAACACCAAATTTCGGTTTCATTTTACCTCTTCCAAAGTAAACTCAAAATCTTCCATAATAGGATTGGACAAAAGCTTTTCGCTGTATTCCATTACTTCCTTTTCGGCAAGATCTTTATCGTTTGTTTCAACAAAGAACTCGATGTATTTGCCAATGCGGGTTTTTTTTACATTGTTAAATCCAAGAAGCTTAGCACCTTGTTCTACGGCTTTACCCTGAGGATCTAGGATTTTAGGGCGTTTTTTTACAATTACTGTTGCTTTGTACAATTTTTTACTCCACTACTTTATTCGTTGTTTTTGTTATTTGCAATCATATAGTACAAATGTCTGAACACTCCAAACAAGACAATACCCATAAAAATATAAAACACAATTACTCCGTCTGTAATAATAGTAAGAACCAGAGCAATAATAAGTGTAAGAATTAAAAATAATTTCTGCTTTAGATTTCTTTCTCTAAGATTTGGAAGGGCGTTGTATCTAATATTGCTTACCATCAAGAATGCTAAAAGCAAAATAAGGGGAACAATAAAAAGACTAAAAGGAGAGCTAAACTCTTTACCATTATAAAAAGAAATTATTGATAAAGAGATTGTAATTGCCTGTACCGGAATTGGCAATCCTTTAAAATCTCCCTTGTTGTTTAGGTCTTCTACCGAAAGATTAAACCGGGCCAGCCTAAGCGCGCCAAATACTAATAGAACAGAGCTTAGTATAATTCCCCAAACGCCAAATTTAAAAGCAAACGACTGGTAAATAAGAAAAGAGGGTGCGGCGCCAAAGCTAACAACATCCGAAAGGGAATCAAGTTCAACACCAAACCGGCTAGAAGTGCCAAGAAGGCGGGCTACAATTCCATCCAATGTGTCGAATATTGCAGCGATAATAATAAAAATGGCGGCCATCTTAAAATTATGATCTGCGGAATAAACAATGGAAACAAATCCGCAAAAAATGTTTAAAGATGTAACCGAATTAGCAATAGATGCTTTAGAAAAAATATTTTTCATTTATCAATCTCGAATAGAATAGTTTCACCGGCAGTAACAACATCCCCCATCTTAACTTTTAATTTCCAGTTTTTGGGAACAAATAAATCGGATCGGCTTCCAAATTTAATCATACCAAATCTGTTGCCCATAGTAACCTTATTGCCAACATTTAAAGTGCACACAATTCTTCGGGCAACAAAACCGGCAACTTGTGTGAACATCATCTTACCAAATTTACTTGTAATTCCAATTTCAGTTCTTTCATTTCTTTTATCTGCCTTTTCGTAGGAGGCAACAAGGTATTCCCCTTGAATATATTTATAGTAGTCAACAGTTCCATCAATTGGAATTCTATTTACATGCACATTCAAAGGGGACATAAAAATAGAAATTTGGGTGACGGTATCTTTAACAAATTCATTCTCAAAAATATCTTTAATAATAATTACAGTACCATCTGCAGGAGATACAATTACATCATCTCTTTTGGGAGAAGTTCTTTCGGGATCTCTAAAAAAGTTAAGTGAAAAAAGAAAAAAGAGCACTCCAAAAATTATTAAAGGGTATTTAATCCAAGCGCTGTTTATGTACAAACCAACTATTACCAATACGACCGAAAATGCCGTACAAACCAAGAATGTGTTTAAACCGTATTTAGTTACCATTATCTCTTTAATTTAGTGTGTTTAATTGTGTTGCAAATCTAATATTTTCTCCTCTTAATTTCTTGTGTTTCTTTTTTTTGCTAAGTTTGAGCCGCCTAGTAAAAGAAAAATGCAAATAAGTCATAAATCAACAAAAATTTAAGGAGTAAATATGAAGATGGATATGGGCAACATGCTAAAGCAGGTTCAAAAAATGCAAGCGGATATGGCCAAAGTTCAAGATCAGCTTGGAAATAAAACAGTTACAGAGGAAAGCGGCGGCGGAATGGTTAAAGCCACTGTTAACGGCAAAAAGGAATTAGTATCTCTTAACATAGATGAAAATGTAATTAAAGATAACGATAAAGAAATGCTTGAAGACTTGGTTGTTGCCGCTGTAAATAAGGCTCTTGATGCTGCCGGCAAGATGGCCGAAAATGAAATGCAAAATGTTACTAAAGGAATGTTACCTCCTGGAATGAATATACCGGGGTTCTAATGTTAATTGCCGAACCGCTTCAAAAGGCTATTGACGAATTAAGTAAGCTACCTTCCATTGGTAAAAAGACTGCTCAAAGGCTTGCCATTCATCTTTTAAAAGATAATGGGGAAGACTTTAACGCTTTAATTGATGCCCTAAAAGGACTGAAAGAGAAAATAAGATTCTGCGAAGTCTGTTATAATCTTTCGGTTAGTGAAAAGTGCGATATTTGCATGAGCCAAAAAAGAGATAGAGCAATTGTGTGCATTGTTGAAGAAGCCAGTGACGTTATTGCTATTGAAAGGACTAATGAATACAATGGCTTGTATCATGTATTGGGAGGAGTGTTAAATCCTCTTGCCGGAGTTACAACTGAGTCGTTAAAAATAAAGGAATTACTTATTAGGCTTAAAGAGGGGGAAATAAAAGAAGTAATTTTAGCTCTTAATCCTAATAGTGAAGGGGATGCAACCGCTCTTTATTTAAATAAGATATTAAAAGAAACTGGAATATCAATTTCCAGAATTGCGCGCGGTTTACCAATGGGTGGCGATTTGGAATTTGCAGATTCTGCGACAATTGGCCGTGCTTTTATTGGAAGAATTTCTTTATAATGCAAAATTGGTTCAAAGATTGGTTCGGTTCGGATTTATACCTTAAGGTATATGAGCATAGAAATGATGATGACGCAAAAAGAATTTGTGACTTGATAATTGAAAAAACAAATCTAAAGGCAAATAGTAAAATTTTAGATGGCGCCTGCGGTGCGGGTAGGCACTCGATTTACTTATCTAAACTTGGTCATGAAGTTTTTGCTTTCGACCTAAGTAAAACCCTTTTGCATATAGCTTATACTAAAGCCTTAGAGGAAAAAGAAAATGTACATTTTGTTTGTTCCGATATTAGGTATCCAGCCTTTAATGGTCAATTCCATTTGATTGTAAATCTTTTTACAAGTTTTGGATATTTCAACAGCATCGAAGAGAATTTTCTTTTTATAAAATGGGCATATCAAAATCTTAAGTCGGGCGGTTATTATGTGTTGGATTATTTTAATGAAAAATATATCCAAAGTAACTTAGTTGCCAAATCTGTTAAAAATGTTAATGATTTTGAAATAGTTGAGCAAAGAAAAATTGAAAATGAAAGGGTGATAAAAACCATTACCATTAAAAGTGATAAAGAGAATACTTTTTTTGAATCGGTTGCCCTTTACAGCAAAGATGAGATTGAAAAAGAGTTGAAAAAAATTGGTTTTAAAAACATAAATTACTTTGGAGATTATTACGGTTCCGAATTTCAAAAAGAAAATTCGCCGAGGTTAATATTTATTGTTCAAAAGTAAAATATGGTTTAATGCTATTGATTTTGTTAATTGCTCAGGCTTGCAATATCTTTTCAACCCGAGACTCCGAACTTCCAACAACTCCTTCGAACAGTTTAATTCCGGCTACTACACCAGTTATTCTATTCAATAATTTCAAATCTTCCATTGAAGAAAAGGTTTTGGAAAATTACTTGTCATGCTTTGTGGATCAGTCATTTTTGCAAAAAAAGTTTTTATTTACTCCTTCATCCGGTTCATCATCTTTATACCCGGTATTGGTTTCATGGGGAATAGATTCCGAAAGACAGTACTTTAATAATCTTAAAACAGCTTCGTTACCTGGAAATACAATAGCAGTCAAATTTTCTAATCAGGTAAATAATCCATTAGGAGACAGCGCAATATACCAGCTGGATTACACTCTTACTGTGCAGGGAAAAGATCAAAACTTATCCGGCGAATATTCCGGTACTTCACAGTTCAAAATTTACCGCGATAGCCGTAATCAGTGGGTAATTGTTGGATGGGAAGATATTAAAGTAGGAAGCAAAAGAACTTGGAGCGAACTGAAAGGGAGGCTTTATTAAAAAGCTTTTTTTATTTCTGCCGCTTATAGTTCTGTCGTGCAATCCATTTGCGCCTAGCATCGATGAAACTTTGGGAGCCTCTGGTGGTTTAATTAGCGATCAATCCAATGTTAAAGGTGTTTTTCAAAATTTTCAGTTTGCATATACTTTTAAGGATACTTTAATTTACAGCAAGCTGTTAGATAAGAATTTTACTTTTTCTTACCGAGATTATGATAAAGGAGTGGATGTTTCGTGGGGAAGGGATGAAGAGATGAGAGTTTCGTATGGCTTATTTCAAAATACTCAAAGGTTAGATTTGGTTTGGAACAATATAATATCTTTAACTGAAGACTCAACAAGAATTGTAAGGAGCTTTAATTTAACAGTTACTTTTAATCCTACAGATATTATCTTTGTTGAAGGCAAAGTGAATTTAACTTTGGCAAAGGATTTAAACAACAAATGGAAAATTACTCACTGGGTCGACGAATCCAATTATTAGGAAATAGATTATAATGTTCTATCTATCTGAAGCTTTTAGATTGTTTAGGAAGTCAATTCTTAATCATTTCTTAACAGTAATAATAACATCAATAGCCATTTTTGTTACCATACTATCGTTTATAGTAATTTATGGTTTGAACAAATTTGAAAAGCAGGTAAAAGAATCCATTGAGATAAGCGCATTTTTGGATATTGGAGCTGACTCGTTAAAGCTTTCTACAATTAAAATGGATTTAGCTTCTAATAGCTTTGTGAAGTCAATAAAATTTGTTTCAAAAGAGGAAGCTGCGGCAAAATTTATTATAGAGACCGGTGAAGATTTTAAAGGAGTTTTAGATGAGAATCCTTTACCAAATGCTTATGTAATTGTGCTTAAGCCGGATCTTATAAACATTTCGAATATTAACTCGGTTGTTGATGGAATAAAAAGGATTAATGGAATTAATGATGTTGTTTATGATATGCAGACGGTTTATAAGCTAATGAATATTTTAAGCAAGGTACAATTTGTAATTTATCCAATTGCCTTCTTGTTGATTATACTTTCCATTTACCTTGTTAATGCAAATAATCGTTCTCACATCAAGAATCAAAAAAATTTGTACAGAACTATGAGTTTGGTGGGTGCAAAAGAAATTTCGATGAAACTTCCGATAATTATCAATGGGGTAATGACTGGGATAGTGGCATCATTTATATGCCTTTTAGTATTCACTATATGTTTGATTATATTGACTAAGGTGATAAATAACTTTAAATTCGGTGCGCAAATTATAGAGTTTGGCGTTTTAACAATTGTGATAGGCGCAACACTTGGATTAGTTGGTAGTTACTTATCTTCGAAAGGCATTTCTTCTAAAAATTAAATTTACTTTATGGAGCATATACAATGAATAATTTTGTTAAAACTGTTTTTTTCTTTTTCCTTTTGGTAACGGCAGTAACTGCTCAAATTAAAGATTATGAATTAGGATCTAAATCACTTAGATTTAATCAACAAACTGGATTTTATGATTTATCCGATCCCGAAACAGTTAATATTAAGGTCTCTGTTTGGGGATGGGTTCGTTATCCTGGTAAATATCTTGTCCCAATAAATACTACAGTATCAGATCTACTTTCTTATGCAGGGGGCCCTAACGAAGGAGCCGATCTTGAGGATTTAAGATTATACAGAATAAATGAAGATGGTACGCAAGAACTTATAAAGCTTACTATGAATAACATTATGTATGAAAGCAAACTTGCACCAGGCTTTAAATCTATGCCAAAAGTTTTAGCCGGCGATGTTTTGGCTGTCCCCGGTGAGCCCAAACTATATTTTAGAGATCATATGAGCATTTGGATGTCGATAATTAGTTTATTGATTTCTCTTACAATTTTAGTATTGAACATAACAAAAAATTAAAGGTGTATTAGTGAACACAATTAAAGTTCCGCAGCAGAATATTCAAGAGACTCATACGCTGAAAGACTATATTAATTTAATTAAGCTGAATTTTGTACCGATTTTTCTTATCACCCTAACCGGTTTATTAGTTGCAATTATTTATGCTGTTAATGCTCCGGATATTTACAAATCGGTTACAGTAATTAAATTGTCAAAACCTTCCGGCAGTATTTTAAATTCTCCATTAATTCCGGAGATACAAGATTTTGGAAGCGACCGCTTTATTGCAAATGAAATAGAAATTCTAAAGAGTCATAAACTTCGTTCTATGGTTGCTAAAGCTGTAATTGATAGTTATAAAGTATCCACAAGAAAAGATATTTTTTCTCTTATCGTAGCAGATCAAGCTTCTTTTGGTAAAGGGGCTAAAAGATTAAAAACTGTAGAGGAGATTGTTCCAACACTTGCTTCTAAGGTATCTATTGATCAGAAAAGAGGATTGGATATAGTTGAAATTTCGGTTGAGTCGCAATCTGCAATTGAAGCTGCAATGGTTGCAAACAGTTATGCGCTTGCTTATAAGGGAATTAACTTAGGATATAACCGAGAACAATTAACCAGAGTTAAAAATTATCTAGCTCAACAGCGGGAAGAAAAATTTAATGAACTTAACAGTGTTGAAGAGTCTTTAAAGAATTATCAAGAGCAGAAGGGAATTGTAGAAATTGGGGAACAAACACGCGCATTAGTTACTCAGTCTGCAGATATGCAAACCAAAGTTCAAACAACTAAAATAGATCTATCAATTTCGGATAAAACCTTAAGCCAGTATAAGGAAGAATTAAAAAAGAAGAATCCGGATCTGTCGAATTATATTGAAAATATTACACAAGAGCCTTATATAAAAAGACTTCAGGAATCTCTTGCAGATTTAAGAACTCAGCGAGACAGAGCAGCCGAAAGTGCCGGTGCAGGTTCTACTTTAGTTAAAAATTTCGATGTGAAAATTAATGATCTTCAAACCAGACTGAATTCTCAGTTATCAGTTTATAAAGCTGGGGTTTTAGCTTCAAGTCCAGAAGAAATAAAAAAGCTAACAGCAACTGTAATGGAAGAGGAAATTAAAAACCAGGCTCTTAGAACTTCATATAATAAGTTAAGTGAAATTGCCAGTGATTACGATAGAAAAATAAGTGCTCTTCCTACAAGCAGTACAGATTTAGCCCGCTTAGATAGAAATAAACTTGCGAATGAAAAATTGTATCTTCAAATTGAAGAAAGATACCAGGAAGCAGTAATTAACGAACAATCTGTACCTGGCAACGTTTTAATTATTGATGAAGGATTAGTAGCTGCAAAACCTTCAAAGCCAAACAGACTTTTAATTGTTATTATTGGCTTAGTGCTTGGAACCGGTATGGGTGTTGGTTTTGCATTCATTCGTAATTATTTGGATAATACTGTTAAAACACCAGAAGATATTCAAAAGAAAAATATTAACATTCTTGCCTGGATTCCTCAAATTGAAGGACTTGAAAGCGGCAATAAAGAATACGAGTTTATTGTTAGCAAAAAACCAGATGCAAGTGCAAGCGAAGCTTACCGTGCGTTGAGAACAAGAATTAAATTCTCAAAAATTGGTACAGATGCTTTAAAGACAATTTTGGTTACTTCACCAACATCATCCGAAGGTAAAACAACAACCGCAATTAACTTAGCGGGAAGTTTTGCTCAGGCTAATTTCAAAACAATTATTATAGATTGCGATTTAAGAAAGCCCCGTCTTCATGGTGTATTCAATCAAAAAAGATTTCCTGGTATTACAGATTATTTCTTTGGCCAGGCTACCTTTGATGAGATATTAAGGAAATCTGATCTTAATAATTTGGATTACATTACTGCCGGAACCATTCCTCCTAATCCATCGGAAATATTAAGCTCTTCGCAAATGGAAGAATTTATTGCTAAGCTAAAATCTGAATATGATTATGTAATATTGGATTCGCCTCCAGTGATTGCAGTAACAGATTCCGAAATTATTTCGAGTATTGTTGATGGTACTGTGTTGGTTGTAAGTGCCGGAAATACAGAAATGGAATTGATGGAAAAAGCTTTAGAGCTATTAAAGCACGAAAGAAGCTCGCTCATTGGTGTTGTACTTAATAACTTTACTTACAGAAGCGGATATGGTTCTTACTACAAGTACTACTATTATTATTCTAAACCAGGTAGTTCTGCTAAAAAGGGTAAGGGAAAAGAAGCTTAATGGAAGAATCTAAAAATGTTGCAGTTGTTACCGGTGGAGCCGGATTTTTAGGTTCTCATTTATGCGACCGGTTACTTTTGGAAGGGATGAAAGTAATTTGTCTCGATAACCTTTTGACCGGGCGACTTAGCAATATTGAACATTTATTTTCAAATGAAAATTTTCAATTCATTAAGCTGGATGTAACTAATTTTATTCACATTCCCGGAAGAGTTGATTATATACTTCACTTTGCATCGCCTGCAAGTCCAATAGATTATTTGAAGTATCCTATACAGACACTAAAAGTTGGATCGCTAGGAACACACAAAGCCTTGGGCTTAGCTAAAGAAAAGAAAGCAAGATTTCTTATTGCATCTACTTCCGAAGTCTATGGTGATCCTGAAATACATCCTCAAAGAGAAGATTACTGGGGTAATGTAAATCCTGTTGGTCCGCGTGGAGTTTACGATGAAGCCAAACGCTTTGCCGAAGCAATGACAATGGCTTACCATCGCTATCATGATGTGGAAACCCGAATCGTTCGAATATTCAATACCTACGGGCCGCGCATGCGTTTAGATGATGGAAGAGCTTTGCCTGCATTTATTTCTCAGGCTTTAAATGGAGAAGATATTACAGTTTTTGGAGATGGAAGCCAGACCAGAAGTTTTTGCTATGTAGGAGATTTGGTAGAGGGAATTTACCGTTTGCTTTTATCTAATGAATCAGATCCTGTTAATATTGGCAATCAATCCGAAATTACAATTGAAGATTTTGCAAAAGAAGTAATTAAGCTTACCGGTTCAAAGTCTAAAATCGTTCATAAAGAATTACCAGTCGATGATCCAAAAGTTCGTCAGCCCGATATTACAAGAGCAAGAACTATTTTAGGATGGGAACCAAAAGTAAGCAGGGAAGAGGGATTGAAAATTACTTTGGATTATTTTAAGAATAGTATTCAGAAGTAGAATATATAGTAGTATATATAGAAAGTTTATTAAAGGCTGTCTTTAAAAGGGCAGCTTTTTTGTTTTAAAAGTTGTAAAAGAATAATTGTTTTTAAAACAAAAGAGGGTGCCAACTTGGCACCCTCAATTCATAATTCACAATTATCTTAGTACATTCCGTCCATACCGCCGCCGTGTGGCATTGCTGGCATTGGAGCTTCTTTTTCTTTCTTCTCGTAAACAACAGCCTCTGTTGTTAATAATAAAGCAGATACAGAAGCAGCATTTTCTAAAGCTGTTCTTGTAACTTTAGTAGGATCAATTACACCGGCTTTAACCAAGTTTTCATATTTCTCGGTTGCAGCGTTAAATCCGTAATCATCTTTTCCTTCTAATACTTTATTTAATACAACTGCGCCTTCTAAACCGGCATTAGCAGCAATTTGTTTCAAAGGTTCTTCCAAAGACTTTTGGATGATCTTAATGCCAGTATTTTGATCTTCGTTTTCGCCTTTTACTTTGTCTAAAGTTTTGATAGCGCGAACTAAGCAAACACCGCCGCCAGGAACAATACCTTCTTCAACAGCAGCTCTGGTTGCGTGTAATGCATCTTCAACACGAGCTTTTTTCTCTTTCATTTCAACTTCAGTAGCTGCACCAATTTTCAAAACTGCAACACCACCACTAAGTTTTGCAAGGCGTTCTTGCAATTTTTCTTTATCGTAGTCCGAAGTTGTTTTTTCAATCTGAGCTTTAATTTCGTTGATTCTCTGTTTAATGTCTTCTGGTTTACCGTAACCTTCAACAACAGTTGTGTTATCTTTATCGATAGCAATTTTCTTAGCGCGACCTAAATAATCTAAAGTAGCGTTTTCTAATTTGTATCCACGTTCTTCACTTATAACTGTACCAGCTGTTAATACTGCAATGTCTTCCAACATAGCTTTTCTTCTATCTCCAAAGCCAGGAGCTTTAACAGCAGCAACTTTTAAAGTACCGCGTAGTTTATTAACCACTAAAGTAGCTAATGCTTCACCTTCTAAATCTTCAGCAATAATTAATAAAGAACGGCCAGCTTGAGCAATTTTCTCTAATACTGGTAAAAGATCTTTCATTGCAGAGATTTTTTTATCGTGAATTAAGATGTATGGTTCTTCCATAATTGTTTCCATTGTTTCGCTGTTTGTAACGAAATATGGAGAAATGTAACCGCGGTCGAATTGCATACCTTCAACTACATCTAAACTTGTTTCTGCAGATTTGCTTTCTTCAACAGTGATAACGCCATCTTTACCAACTTTTTCCATTGCGTCTGCAATTAAGTTGCCAATAGTTTTATCGTTGTTAGCAGAGATTGAACCAACTTGTGCAATTTCTTCTCTTCCGCCAACTTCTTTGCTAATAGATTTTACATATTCAATAACTTTTGTAACTGCTAAATCGATGCCCCTTTTTAAATCCATTGGATTAGCACCTGCAGTAACGTTTTTCAAACCTTCGCGGTAAATAGCTTGAGCTAAAACAGTAGCTGTTGTTGTTCCGTCACCGGCAACATCACTTGTTTTAGAAGCAACTTCGCGAACCATTTGAGCGCCCATATTTTCAACTGCGTCTTCTAGTTCAATTTCTTTAGCAACAGTAACACCATCTTTTGTAACTAGTGGTGCACCAAATTTTTTATCGATAATTACGTTACGACCTTTTGGTCCTAATGTAACTTTAACAGCATTAGCTAATTTATCAACACCGCTCTTTAAAGAAGAACGAGCGTCAACGCCATATTCTACTAATTTTGAAGCCATTTTTATTTCTCCTTTAAAATTATTTTATGATACCGTAAATATCGCTTTCGCGCATAATTAAATATTCTTCACCATCAATTTTAATTTCTGTTCCGGAATATTTTCCGTAAAGAACAAGATCGCCAACTTTAACAGTTAGTTTAGTCAATTTGCCATCGTCAGAAACTTTGCCTTCGCCTACGGCTACAATTGTTCCTTCTATTGGTTTTTCTTTTGCGGTATCTGGTAGAATGATTCCACCTTTTGTTGTTTCTTCAGCCTCTTTAGCTTTTACAATTACTCTGTCTTGTAGAGGTTGAATCTTGAAGTTTGCCATATGATGCCTCCTTTTTGATTCTTATGATTAAATGATTAGCACTCTTTATTAACGAGTGCTAATATAAAGATCGGATGTCATTTTGTCAAGAATTTCCGAATCGAGCTAGGCAGATAGTGGGGAGTATAAAAATGATTCTAATACAGATTGAGAAGAAGAAGATCTGACCCCAAAATGCAATTTGCATCGATATATTAATTAAAAAGAGTTGATATGGGCAAGATAAAGGATAATTTTATTTATTCTGAATAATAATTCAATTAGTTTAGAAGTGTCGTTAATAATCTATTAAAACTATTTTTAATAGAATTATGCGTTTTAGTTGAACAACTCCATATATTAAATATTTTCCTAAAGTTATTTTGGCTGCTTCATATGAAAAAATTTCTTCTATCGGTTTGTGTAATAGTTGTTTTTCTGTTTGTAAATAATAATGCTCAGGGGAATGTATATCTAATAATTGGTTCAGATACTGCAATATGGGATGCCATGGATGTTGCCAAGTATAATTGCTATTACAATTATGGTGTAATTCCGGATAAGACAAAAAACTATTATGAAGTTATGCAGACCGCATATAGAAACAAATTTTCGGATTCTTATGGGCAGAGCATAAAGTTTACCTGGTGGTTAATGTGCGGCAACATATTCCGATTTGCCAATAATAAAAACGTTCCCCATCCAAATGTTATGGTCCCATATATTTCAAAAAAATATTATGAGGAGATGTTCACAAAATTCAGTGACGAGCTTACTCTTCATTATCATACTTTTGCATGGACAGATTATGATAAGGATGGAAAATTCTGGTGGAATCAGGCAAAGAATTTTACGGAATGTAAAAATGATTTTTATATTACACTCGCACAATTACTGCTAGAGGAAAATATTTTTCCAGTTTCTTTTAGAAGCGGCTGGAATTATATGGATAATGAGTGGCAAGCAGAACTAGATAAACTTCTTCCATATTCAATGCACAACGAGGCCCCGGCTTACAGGGTTGACACATCCGAACCGATTGATAACAATTACGATTGGCGGTATGCATCTAAAGATTTTATTCCATACAGACCATCTCCAGGCAACTATCAGGTCGATGGTAATGGAAAGGGGTGGAACCTTCATTCAAAGTACATTGGCAATATTACCCAGGCACAAATGAATACAATATTTGATCAAGCAAAGACCAAAGATCAAGTTGTTTGTTTATGGGGGCACGTATGGGATGATTTATTTCCCGAATATGCTTTAAGAATTGATTCCCTTGCAAAGAAGGCGGCAATTTCAAATACGGCGGTTAAATATAAATACACAAGTGCGGTTGAAGGAATGCAGTTATGGCGAAGAAGTAACGATTCTGCATCTCCTGAAGTTAATTTAGTAGAAATCATTTCGGGAGAGAGGGTAAAGTTCAGAGTTCAAACAAACGAGCCAATTTTTCAGAAGCAGCCATTTGTAGCATTAAAATATATCGATGAGTCGTATCATGTAGTTGAATTTATTTCGATAGATAAAAAGGAATGGGAAAGCGTAAATGAATTTGATAAAAGTCTTTTGGCTAAAGCCGGTTTAGCAGTAACGGATACTTTAGGCAATCTTACTAAGAAGTTTATTAAATATCTTCCGGATGATATTTATGTTGATAATGAAAGCGGGGGCTATAGTGAACTGGCCGGTTCTTGGACAACAGACAATAATGCAGCTTGGGGTTTAAATTCACGGAAATCTGTATTAGGATTAACAGATTCCTCAAAGGCAAGATGGAATTTTACAATTGCCAGCACGCATTATTACAATGTGTTTGTTCAAATTCCCAAGACAGATAATTTGTGTAAAGATGTTTCATTTAGAATATTCAACAATGGCAAACTAATAGAAACAGTAAAATTTAACGAGCCAATAACAGCAATGGATTGGGTTTATTTGGCTACTCCTAATCTTGTTCAATCTGCAGATAACTATATAGAAATGGTAGCACAGGGAAGTTCTCAGCAATCGAAGGTGTTAAGTGCAGATGTAATAAAGATTACTCCGCTGGTTAGAAAAAAATGGCTGTACTTATCCACTAAGAATATAGATCTAGGTTTTGTAATTAAAAAAGATACAGTTGCAACAAATGTTACCATTGCCAATAATGGAATTGAGAATCTTACTATTACCAGAATTTCTTCTAAGAATAATTTTTTATTCAGCAGTGTAAAACTACCGGTCGTGCTTGCAAAGTTTCAAAAAATTACAATACCTGTAAATTTTGTAAGTCCAGAAATTGGGTCTAAAACAGATACACTGTTTTTGCACAGTGATGATTCATTTAATCCGGTAGTAGCAGTTTCATTTAATGCAGAGGCAACAAACTATTTTAGAATTATTGATGATTCGGAAACAATAAGCTATACGGAATTTGGAGTTTGGAGTAAAAGTGTTGCTCAGGCGTACGGAACTTCAAGCCGAATAGCATATTTGAATCAATCTCCAAGGGCTTATGTACAGTACACATTAAGTGTTAGAGAAAAGGGATTTTATAATTTCTCTTACATAGTACCTAAGACGGTTAATGCTTCCAACAAAGCTTTGTATGTTATTCAACAGGGGAGCTTGTTGGATTCTATTTATGTAAATCAAAACTTAAATAGCGGTACCTGGGTTACTTTAAAAAATTATTATTTTACTAATGATACTCCTATAAAAATAAAAATAGCTGATAATGGCAAAGCAACAGCTGGGGATGTATTAAGGGCAGACGCAATAAAATTAGATTTTACAAGCACAACTTCCAGCAATGAGTTTGCGGAAAATATTCCAACCGAAATTAAACTGTTTCAAAATTATCCTAATCCTTTTAATCCCAGAACTATTATAAGCTACCAGCTGCCTAGCGAGGGATTTGTTTCGTTAAAAGTTTACGACATTTTGGGAAAAGAGATTGTTACTCTAGTAAACGAATTTAAACAACCAGGAAGATATAGTGCAGAGTTTAGAGTGAGGAGTGGAGAGTATACAAGCGGAATATATTTTTATCAATTAAGAGTAGGCGGTTTTAACATTAGCAAAAAGATGATAATGCTTAAGTGATTTTCTAATACATAGCTTAAGATATTTGATTAGGGACCAGAATTATTTTTAAAGAATTAAGAACCCCTTTTTAGATAAAGAGAAACAATCTTCTTAATTGAGTCTAGTCCAAATTTATCTATCTCTATTTCGTTAGTATCTAGTATAAGGTGAGATTTTATTTCATCAGAAAGTTTTACTTTATTAAAGTTTTTTACTTTGCATATAAATGCTAAATCAATTGTAGAATAAGTTACACCGCCATATTTATAAGTATTAGGAAAAGAACAGAAGTATTTTATCTCGTCAAGGTTAATACTGAATTCTTCCATAATTTCTCTGGAAAGGCATTCCTCAATAGTTTCGTTTGCATCAACAAATCCTCCAGGTAAATCCCAAGTATCTTTTGCTGGCTCATAATTTCTAACCGAGACTAATAGTTTGCCGGAATCGTCTGTTATTAGTGCAGCAACAGCCGCAGCTACATTTAGGTAAAAAACAAATCCGCACTTCGAGCAGGTAAAAGATTTTATGGAAGTACTGGTTAAAGAATCAGACGAACATTTAGGACAATATTGGAAGCAGATGTTATTCATTATTACCTTACCCATTTATTTGATACATGCATAAAGAGTTTATAAATTACCAGTTGTATTCATAGTAAAATATTCCCTTACTTTAAAATATGGAATAACAATGAAAACTATTTGGATTATGATTATTAATTTAAGTTTGTTCGCAAATATTTTACCTCAAAGTAAAGCTATTATTCAAGAAGTGATAAACACAGAATTTAGTTTTGCAAAACGTTCTACCGAAGTAGGAACAACTAAAGCATTTTTAGAATTCATTGCAAACGATGGAATTCTTTTTCGCCCAGGACCTGTAAATGGAAAAGAAGCATTAGCAAAGGCTAAAGAGGGGGTAAAGGAATTGTTATGGTATCCTCAAATTGTAGTTGTTTCTAAGTCGCAAGATTTAGCATTTAGTACCGGTCCATGGATTTATAAGGGGGACAAAAATGATTCTACTAAAGATAGTTATGGCGATTTTGCTACTATATGGGAAAAGCAGAAAGATGGATCTTGGAAATTTGCAATAGATATTGGACATGATAATAAAAAGCCTTTGAAAAAATCAGAACCATTGTCTAATGTTAAAGTGGAACAAAATTCCATAATTGAAAATATTCTAGGAGACAAATCCAAGATAATATTGTTTGACAAAGAGAATTGTAAAATGGATAACATCCCAAGCCTTTATAAGGATGCTTCCCATTTTATGATTAACAATGAATATAGACTTGACGGAAGAGAAGCCATTGCAAATTATCTTAATAATAATTTGGACTCGTGTGTTTATACTGTAATTGATGGTAAAATATCTTTTGCTGAAGATCTTGGTTATACATATGGCGTACTGAAAGGCAATTCCAAAATAGAAATGCTGAATAAAGAATTTTATTACGTAAGGATGTGGCACAAACAAAATAATCGATGGTACATATTGTGCGAAATATGGAATCTAAAAGCAGATGTAAAATGAGCTAGCTTTTCATTTGAATTGAAGATACTTTGATAATGCTTGTAAGAAGCATTGTTACTCCCAGCCATTGAATTGCAGAAAGGACAGTTCCTCGTACGGTATAATCCAAAATTACGGCGGTTAAAGGAAATGCAAGTTCACAAATGGTTGCAACGGAAGCTGATATTTTTTTTAATCCGTAATAATATAAAAATATTGCCGCGCCGCCGGTTGTAAATGCAATCAATATAAAAATACCCCATTGAGTTGTGCTAACCGAGCTAATCTTAAATATATCTGCATACCAAAGTGAAATAAAGAACATTACAATTGCTGCAATAGCAAACCTAAGATATGTGCCCAGTTCGTAACTAACATTTTTAAGAGCTAGTTTACTCAATACGGTAGATGATCCAAAGCTTATTGCCGCTATTATAGAAAGAAGTGCTGCAATTGTTGTTTTGTCTCCAGTTGATAGGTTGGGAATGTTAAGCCCAAAAGTCATCAAATAAGTACCGGCAATTGCTACACCGGCCCACAAAAAAAACTCTCGAGGAAGTTTCTCTTTCAATAAAATAGAAGCAAGCACTAAAGCAAAAACAGGTTGCAGTTTTTGAATTAATATTACCACAGAAAGATTAACAAAATTTACATAGAATAGAGCTTTGGTAATTGCCATGGTTCCAATAGCGCCTCCCAAAATGCCAACACCAATAAATGCAAGCCAATCCTTTTTATTTAACAGCTTAAGATTTGTGAACTGTTTATAAGGAATAGGAGAAAGGAGCAAAGCCACAATTGTACTTTCGATAAAAACAACCAAAGGAACCGGAAGGCTATATAAATTTGGGCGAAGTATAATTCCATCAATACCCCAAAGAGAGGCGGCAATAATTACAAATAATGGGGCTAATTTTTTCAATTACTTATACTTTTATTTATGTGGTGGCAAAAATAGCAATAATCGGAATCAAAACTGAATTGCTGACGAACTAAATTTTCTTATAACTAAACCACTTCGAGTTAGCGTTGAATTGATGCATGATTACTTGGTTTTATAATTAAATCTAAGCGCCATTGGAATTCCAAGAGTAACCAAACTTAAAAGTAAACCAATCCAAACTCCAAGCGCACCTAAATTGAAATAAAAACTAAGTAGCCAGCCTACCGGAATTCCAATAACCCAGTATGAGGCAATAGAAATTATTAAAGGAATTTTAACATCCTGCAAACCGCGCAAAATACCAATACTTGTAGCCTGCATACCGTCGAATATTTGAAACATTGCAGCAATAAGAATTAATTGAAGAGCCATATCAACAACTTGAGGGTCATTAATATATAAATGCACCAGCTGATTTCTAAAAAGAACAAACATTAGAGCAAAAGAAGCCATTATTGCAATAGTAATTCCTAAGGCGCTAAAACCGGCTTTTCGAACTTCTGTTAAATTGTGCTGCCCCATAAAACCGCCTACTCTTATTGTTCCCGCAGAAGCAATTCCAAGTATAATCATATAAGTAACCGAGGCAAGGTTAATTGCAATTTGGTGAGAGGCAAGCTGAATGCTTCCAATCCATCCAATCATAATTGCGGCAAAAGAAAAGGCGGCAACTTCTAAAAAGTATTGAAATCCGCTTGGCAATCCAATGCGTAATAATTTTTTTATTAGTCCAAAATCTATGTCCCTAACATTAACTTGGGGATTAAACTCTTTAAGATGTTTTGCTTTGTGAACATAGAGCATTAGAACCAAAGCCATTATAATACGAGAAATTGTTGTGGCAATTCCGGCACCGAATAAGCCCATTGCCGGAAACCCGAACTTGCCATAAATTAGAATCCAATTTAAAAATGCGTTCGAAAAATTTGCCGCAACAGCAATAACCATTGGTGGAATTGGAAAAGATAATCCTTCCAAAAACTGCCTGTAGCTTTGAAATCCCATAAATCCAATTGCCGAAAAAGCCAACACCTGCATGTAAGGAACAGCTTCGGCAACCACCTCTTTTGGCTGATTCATAAAAGGAATTAAATATGAAACAAAAAAAACAGCCACAACTAGGATAATAGAAAACAACATATTAAATATTACCGAGTGTTTTAAAGTTTTACCACACTCCTGGTAATTTTTTGCCCCCTTTGCCATCGAAATTAATGGAGAGGCCGCCATTGCGGTTCCAAAACCTATTACAAGCACTAAAAAGAATAAACCATTAACCAAAGAGGCCGCAGCTAATGGAATTGCGCCTACTTTGCCAATCATCATACTATCTACAACACCCATCATTATATGTCCCAACTGTCCAAAAGAAATTGGAAGAGCAAGCTTGAGTGTTTCTTTTATATGAGTTTTTATTAACATGGGTTTTGCGCTATTTGTAATAGTTTTATTTTAGTTGATATAAAATTAGTAAATTGTACTCAAAGGAGTTTTATTATTGATAAAGCCGGACAAAAGTAGCATAAATTATCCTTTCTTGCGGAATTTATTTCTGGTAATTGTTCCAATTTTGTTTTTTTTGTGGAATTGCTCGGATACTTTTTTCATTCAAGATGATGCATTCACCTCGTTACGCTATGTAATCAATTTTGTTGATGGCAACGGATTGGTCTTTAATTTAGGTGAAAGAGTAGAAGGATATACAAATTTTTTATGGGTATTACTATTAAGCGGAATTGCATTAGTTATTAAGACTCTGAATTTTCTTTTCAATCTAGGTATCAATCTAAAACACGCACTCGAATTAGCCACCCAAATTCTTTCTATTTCATTCTCCATATCACTAATAGCAGCAGTTTATTTCTTATCCAATAAGCAAATTCAATCCAGTGAAGTAAAAGAGTATAGAAAAACATTTATAGCCAAGACATTAACATTTGTTTTATTAATTGCTCTTGTTTTTACTACCCCATTTGTTTATTGGGGAGTAAGCGGAATGGAAACCTCCTTATTTGCTGCGTTAATATTACTCTCAATTCACGTTTATTGTTACCGTAAAGAGGAAAAAGATTTAAAACCTTTCATGATTATTTCACTTTTTAATTCTTTGCTGCGACCAGAGGGGATTATTTTATTTGGGGCAATTGCAATTTATCATTTGTCCCAAATTTATTATTCTAAAGAAGAGTTACACTTTAAGAAAAGGATTGCCCTTACTTTTAACATTGCGACCTTAAAACCGTTTATGGTTTATTTTGTACCGTTTGTAAGCTATACAGTATTTCGATTAGTTTATTATGGATATCCTTTTCCCAATACCTATTATGCAAAAACCGAGTTCTCCGTTGAGTTTATAGAAAGAGGTGCCTATTATATTTATAACTTTGCCAAAGCTTATTTGCTGTACGGAGCAATAATTCCACCTATCATTTTTGTGCTTATAAAACAAAAACTTGATAAAAACGAAAAACTATTTTTGTGGATAGTTATAGTTTGGTTTGCTTATATTTTATTTATTGGAGGGGATGTTTTACCTATTTACCGCTTTTTCATTCCGGTTCTTCCTCTTATTTATTTTCTCTTCCTAAGGTCAATAGTAATTTTGCTTGAAGAGTTTATAGCAAAAGATGTTTTAAGAATTACATCCTTTTCCTTTATAGGAATTGCAATAATATCCTATTCCGTTTTTAATTATTCTAACTATAAAAACGAAATGATGGAAAAGAGAGGATACGAAATTGGCTTGGTAAGCAAGATGAAAATTTATGCCGAGTTTATGAATGAAAAAATTGTAAAGAATAAGAGTGTGAGCGGAAGTAAGAATGTTTCGGTAGCTATGTCCACAATTGGAGCTTTTTCCTATTACTCCGGCACTAAAGTGATTGATTTGGTAGGACTTACAGATGAATATACAGCGCATAATCCCAAAGAAACATTGGGAATTGATGAGGATTTGCCGGTACTTTGGAAAGAAAGGCGCTACAATGCAGATTATGTGTTCTTTAGAAAACCCGATTATATAATATTCCCGGCTGGTGCAAAACCAAGCGCTTTTGCCGAGTGCGCGGTTTTTGTTCATCCCAATTTTTATAATCATTATTACATGCAGATATTTTATTCGGAAGAGCTTAGGCAACTGCTTCCTGTTTTTACTCGAAAGGAAAATATTAGAAAGGATTCACTTCAAAACTGCAACAATAGGTTTTTAATAAATTACATTAACGCCAATAATATTTTCTTAAAGATGCTGGAGACAAAAAACCGGAATCTTCTAAACCTGATGAATCGCCAATTGGATGAAATGCTAAAGAAATGCCCAAATAGAATTTCGGAAGTTTATACTCTCAAAGGAATGGCTTTCTATCATCTAAAACTATTGGTTATTGCAAAATCATTTTTAGAAAAGGCTGTTTTAACCAACAGCTCAAATTCAATTGCTAATTATTACCTAATGAATACATATAATTTGCTGGGGCAAAAGGAATTGGCTTTAAAGACTTTGGCAAAAGTGTTAAAAAATTCTCCTTACGCAATTGCAAATTCATTTGAGTAATAGAAAGATAGAAAAGTTGTATAGTTAATAAAACAAAATATTTGAAGAAAATAAAAATCATAAATATTTTTGCAATCGCAAAAAGTAAACAAGTTGAAAAGGAGGAATTATGAGTGATCAAAAGACGAAGAAATATGAATTCAAGGCAGAGGTAAAAAAACTTCTGGATATACTGGTGCATTCCCTTTATACAAGCCGCGAAATATTTTTGCGAGAGCTTATTTCGAATGCTTCGGATGCATTAGACAAATTACGGTTTGAATCCAACCGGGGAACTGCAATTGCGGATAACGATCTTCCGTTGGAAATTAAAATAGAATTTGATGATAAGAAAAAGACATTAACAATTACCGATACCGGAATTGGTATGACACGCGACGAGCTTATAACCAATATTGGTACAATTGCAAAATCGGGCACCGAAGAGTTTGTACGTCTAATGGCAGAAGCAAAGGGGGATGTAAGTAATATAATAGGAAAATTCGGAGTAGGATTTTATTCCGTGTTTATGGTTGCAAAGGAAGTTGTTATTAAATCCAAATCCTACAGAGCAGATGAGCCTGCAATTGAATGGCACAGCGACGGACTTGGCGATTACGAAATTACAGAACTAAGCAACGGTACAAAAAGGGGAACACAAATTGAAATTCATCTAAAAGAAGATGCAGAAGAGTTTGTTCAAAAGTGGAAACTTGAGGGTGCAATTAAAAAGCATTCCAATTTTATTACATTCCCAATCTATCTGGAAAATGAAAAGATTAACACAGTAACCGCAATTTGGCGCGAACCAAAATCAAGCGTTAAAAAAGAGCAGTACAACGAGTTTTACAAGTTTTTAAGTTACGATACCGAAGAGCCGGCAGATGTAATTCACAAATCTGTTGACGCGCCAATTCAATTTAATGTTCTTCTCTTCATTCCTAAAAAGAGCAACGAATTCTTTTGGTACGATAAAGAAAATTACGGATTGGATTTATATGTGCGCAGAGTGTTAATTCAGCACAAGAATAAAGATTTATTGCCGGAGTATATGAGCTTTGTAAAAGGAGTTGTAGACTCGGAAGATTTACCGTTGAATATTTCAAGAGAAACTTTGCAGGAGAATGCAGTATTTACAAAAATTGCTTCCAGCGTAACATCAAATGTGCTTTCCTACTTACAGGAAAAAGCAAATAACGATAAAGAAGCTTATGCCTCTTTTTGGCGGGAACATGGTAAAATATTTAAGCTGGGTTATTCCGATTTTGCAAACCACGATAAATACTTGGAGTTACTCCGCTTCAATTCCTCCGCTTCGGCAGATTCTAAAGAACTTTGTTCTTTTGGAGAGTATGCTTCAAGAATGAAAGAGGGACAAAAAGAAATCTATTATATTTTTGGAAATAATAGAGAAGCTTTGCAGTCCGATCCTCATATGGAAATATTTAAGAACAAAGGGCTGGAAGTATTCTTCCTTTACGATCCAATTGATGAGTTTGTAATTCAATCAATTAGAAAGTACAAAGAGTTCGATATTAAATCGGTCGATTCGGTTGATATGAAAAAACTGAACGATCTTAAAAATGTTGAGGAAACCAAAAAGGAAGAAACTCCTCTTGAAAAGTCGGACGAAAAACATTTCAGCAGTCTGCTTGCCAGCATGAAGAAAATTCTTGGCGACCGTGTTGAGGATGTTGTTAAATCTACAAGACTTGTAGACAGCCCATCATGTTTAGTTTCTAAAGATGATTCTATGAGCGCTTCGATGAAAAAGATTCTTAAAATGTCGAAGCAGGATGTAAGCCTAGATAAAAAAGTTCTTGAAATTAACAGTGACCACAAATTAATAAGAAACTTAATAAAGGTTTACAAAACAGATGCATCAGATAAGTTTATTGATGATGTTACCGAGCAGCTATTCGAGTCTGCACTATTGCAGGAGGGAAGTTTGGAAGATCCTCATAAGCTTATTAAAAGATTGAATCAGACCCTTGAACAAGCAAGCGACTGGTATACCAAACTAAAAGAGATGAAATAAAGTAAAGTTAAGCCCTCTAAAAAAATGAGGGCTTTTTTATTGCTCCAATATATTATTCTTTTTAACAAACATTTCCCAAATCAAAAATGCAATTGCCGGAACATATTCGGCAATTTGAACTAGCCAGTAATCTTTCCAGACTCCATTTAATTGATAATTAGCAACCGTAATAATTGTAAGGCTGCTTAACGCTGTTAATAATAAGCCGCTCCACTTTTGGTTTAGCGGAATTAACAAGGCCAGCCACCCAATGTACCATGGGTGCACAACAGGAGAAAAAACTATTAATAGAATTACCGCAAAGTAAATTTTGTTTATTAAACTTTTTCTGCTAAAATATAGAGGGACCAAACTTGCAATCATCATAAGTGTACAAATTGAGCGGGCAGTTTGGTTATTGTGTACTAACGAATTTATCAAATTGAATATGAAGCCGTTAAACATCCAATGCCTGCTGTAAATCAAAAATGCCTCGAATGGATTTGAATTAAAAATATAGGGAAGAAATTGTAGAGCAAATGCCAAAAAGGCAGCCGCAGTCAATTCCAATTTTGCTTTAATCCCTTTAACATCCAAAAATAGAATTGGAGCAATTACTAATCCAACTGGCTTTATGGCTATTGATAAACCTAAGAATAAACCGGCAAGTGGCAGTTTTTTTCTAAAATAGAAATACAAAGAAAGCAGCAACAACGGAAAGCCAAAGGCATCAAGATGTGCATCTATTGCAAATTGAAAAATAAAAATTGGGCAAAGAAAATAGAGAAGAATGAATTTGAAATCCGTTTTTGTTTCCTTAAAAAGAAGATAGAAGGCACATAGAGTTAGCATTTCAAATAAAAATATAAGAATCTTGTAACCCCAAACGGCCTGACCGCTTAAGCTATATGCCGCAAAAAAAAGCCATTGACTTAATGGGAAGTAAATGGTTTTCATCTCCTTAAAATTCATCATTTTAGGAAGAATGTTGGAGTGAAGGTGATTAAGATTTGGATCGATTGGTTTGTACAAGTAAGGATTAATACCGCTAGCTTGAACTTTGCCATCCCACATATAGCGGTAAATGTCGTCTGAACCAATTGGAGTGGTATTTATAAAAGATAATCTAATAACAATGAATATTGCCAGCAGAATAAAAATTTGTCTATTGCCAATCTGTTCTGTTCGTACTAAAAGAAAAAGAATAATAAAGGCAACGGAGGATAAAACGTAAGTGATTGAATAGGAGATTATTGCCTGGAATGGAAGAAAATGTAGAATTAAAATAACAATGGCAATAAAAATAGAAACGCCAAAGAGTAGGAAATTTTTATTTATTGCCAATTTCGCTTCCAAATTTTCTTATGCAAAAATACATTAATAGAATTAACTGACATAAGATTTAAGAATAGATTTTTGGAAAAGGTTCCTCTCTAAAGATGAAGGGGGTCTTTAGAGAGGTTGAAGGAGGCTAAATTATGCAGCGAAATAGAGAACATTGGGGGTCCTCTTAAAAAAAACATTTAGCCCTAAAATGTATTAAAGAGTAAAAGAGAACTATTTAGGGATACAAACACAATAGAGTATTTTTATGCGTAAATCAATAAAGGATAGAACTAATTTCTTGCTTTGTTATCATTAAATTCTGTACAGAAACCACAGCTTATATCGAAAATAATTACCTAAAAAAGAGATATTGAATTGGGAATCAAAAACACAGCGTAAAATTATTTACTCAACTAAAATAAAACCATGATAAAAACATTCCCTACATATATGGGTGAATTTTAGAACTCTTTACGTTGCCCAGAGATTGTGCTCAAATCTTTAGGAATAAATACGATAATGAATTGGTAGAATTTATTTTTTAGAATGAAAGAAGTCTGATGGAAATAACCGGCTTGTCAAATAATGTAGTATTGGAGGATCTAAATCCATTTTTTAATTTGGCTTTAGATCTGCTTTGCATTGCAGATAATCAGGGTACATTTATAAAATTAAACCCGCAATGGGAAATTACACTTGGGTTTTCTTTAAGTGAGCTTGAGGGTAAAAAATTTATTTCACTTGTTCATCCCGATGATGTAGATAAAACAATTGAAACTATGGGCGAACTTTGGGAAGGGAGGCCTGTACATAATTTTATTAATAGATTTAGATGTAGTGATGGCTCCTATAAGTATATTGAATGGCGCTCCTATCCTCATAAGAATTTAATTTATGCTTCTGCCAGGGATGTTACTCAAAGAAAGCAATTTGAAGAGCGCCTTTCGGAATTGATAGATTTTAATAATAGAATCATAGAGGCTTCTCCAATTGGCATTGCAACTTACGATTCAAGCGGACAGTGCAAAATTGCAAACAGAGCTTTAGCAGATATTGTAGGCTCCTCTCTTTACGAACTTTTGATTCAAAATTTTAATAAGCTCGATTCATGGCGTGAATCTGGCTTGTTAGATTTAGCAAACGAAGCCCTAAAATTGAGGCAGGAAGTAAATAAGGAAGTTTTATTAAAAACAAACCTTGGCAAGAATGTTTGGCTCGATTGTCACTTATCCCATTTTTATCAGCTTAACGAACCTCACTTAATTTTAATGGCTGTGGATATTTCCGATAAAAAGGAAACTGAGTTTATTCTAAAAGAAAGTGAAGATAAGCTTAAAAGAATGCTTGAGTACTCTCCAATAGCAATAAGTATTTCCGATAAAAACGGCACCATTAAATACTGCAACAAACTTTTTATAGATACTTTTGGCTATTCAATTGATGAGATAAAAGAAGGGGAACAATGGTTTAATAAAGCTTATCCCGACTCCTCTTACCGCAATATTATAATTCAAAAATGGAATAACTATGTACGTGGTGCCGAGCAGGGAAATATTATTCCTACTGATGAATACTTAATAACATGCAAAGAGGGAGACCTTAAAACAATAGAAATTTCGGGAGCAAAAATTGGCGATGAATATTTTAATATTTACAGCGACGTTACCGAGAAAAGAAAAGCCGAAAAATTATTAAGAGAATCCGAAAGACGTTTTAGAGAAACTTTAATTCAGTTGGATTTAATTTCGGTGGTAATAGATAGAACAGGCACAATTGAATTCATAAACGACTACGCTCTAAAATTACTTGGATATACTTTTAACGAAGTTTCGGGTAAAAATTGGTTCGACTTATTTATTAGTAACATCGATACAGTTAACGAAATTCGAAATTACTTTGCCACAGCCAAAGTGCCTGGGCATCTTGAATATTTACTCAAAACCAAAGATGGTTCTCAACGTTCAATAAGATGGTCTAATACCATGCTTAGAAATACCGAAGGAGAATTTACAGGTACTGCAAGTATTGGAGAAGATATTACAGAGAGAAAAGAACTTGAAAGCATATTAGATTTTAGATACCGCCTAATTGAATTGGCAAATCAAAGCGATATGGATGCGGTTATTCAATTTACTTTAGATACTGCCGAAATTATGACTAGGAGTAAGATTGGATTCTTCCATTATATGGGGGACGATCAGAATACTTTGAATCTCCAAACATGGTCCACCAACACTCTTAAGCATATGTGCAATGCTGAAGGGAAAGGTCTTCACTACAGTATTGATAAGGCCGGTGTTTGGGTAGATTGCGTTAAGCAAAAAAAGGCCGTTATTCATAACGATTACGAAAGTCTTGCACACAAAAAGGGTTTGCCCGAAGGACATGCACCAATAAAGAGGGAATTGGTTGTGCCTATTATAAGGGATAATAAAATTAAAGCGCTTATTGGAATTGGCAACAAACCGGATAATTATACACAGCACGATATTGAAACAGTTACAATTTTAGCAGATGCCGCCTGGAATATCTTTTTTAGCAAACAAACAGAAAGCGCTCTTCGCGAAAGTGAATCCAGATTACGAGAGCTTAATTCCACAAAGGATAAATTCTTTTCCATTATTGCCCACGATCTAAAAAGTCCTTTCCAAGGATTAATAGGTTATTCCAATATGCTTGTGAATGAATATGATGACCTTACGAATGAGGAGAGAAAACAATTTATTAATGGAATTTACGATTTATCGAATAGCACTTTTAAATTGCTGGATAATTTGCTTGAATGGTCACGCATTCAAAAGAATAACAAAGATTACTTTCCTCAGCCTACAAATCTTTATACCGAATCTGCAATTACACTTTCGTTACTTTCAGAAACTGCTAGGACTAAAAATATTATCCTCGATAACCGTATTGATGAGGAAGATATTGTTTTTGCAGATAGAAATATGCTTCAAACCGTTTTAAGAAATCTAGTTTCAAACTCAATAAAGTTTTCTCATTCGAACAGTAAAATTATTATCTCTTCGCGTAAAGTGGAGAACGAAATTGAGATAACAATTAAAGACTTTGGAGTTGGCATAAGCAAAGAGAATCTTGATAACTTATTTAGAATTGATACCCAAGTTTCTACAAAGGGTACTCAAAACGAAATTGGAACAGGGTTAGGATTAATTCTTTGCAAGGAAATGATTGAATTAAATGGTGGTAAAATTTGGGCCGAAAGTGAAATCTATAAAGGAAGCCGTTTTTATTTTACACTTCCAGTTGGTGAAAAAACAACTTAGTATCTATCTGCTTATTATTGTACCTCTGCGCTTAAATCCATTCTCAAAAATTAATTGCGTCATTCATATCCTTTTATTTAAGTTTAGGCGTATTTAAAACACTCGAGAATTTAAATGAAAGGTAAAGAAGAAAAAAACAGCATTTCTCGGCGTAATTTTTTGAACCGAGTAGGAACCGGAATTGCCGGCACCTATGTGTTAACTCCAGCCATTAAAGCACTTCCAAAAGAAAATATTAACGAAGCAAAATTAATTAGTGAGGGTAAAGTAGTTTTAGAAATTACCGTTAACGGTAAAAAGTATAAAAGCTATATAGACCCCAATACTACTTTAGTAAATTATCTCAGAAATCATCTGGAGCTTACAGGCACAAAGGTCGTTTGCGATCAGGGTGAATGCGGCGGATGCACAGTGCTAATTGATAACAAAGCTGTTTATTCATGTCATATTTTAGCATTGGATGCATTTGGAAAAGAAGTAATTACAATAGAAGGATTAATGAATGGGGAGGAATTGCATCCAGTTCAGCAAGCATTTGTAGATCACGATGGAATTCAATGCGGATTTTGCACTCCCGGACAAATTATGGCCGCACAAGCATTGTTAATTAAAAATCCAAAACCAAATAGGCAGCAGGTTTTAGAAGGCATGGCAGGCAATTTATGCCGATGTGCCGCATATCCAAAAATTATTGAATCTGTAATTGCCGCATCAGAAAAAATTAAATAGAACTGGAATATTTGGAGGAAGAAATGCCTCGTAAAGTTGTTAAAACAAAATTCTTTTTTGAAGAAGATTACGTTGAGTCCATTGGTGAAGTTTCTACTCTTGAATTCAAAGAGTGGGATAAGAATGAGAATTTAAAATATGTTGGAAAACCAATATCGCGAATTGATGGATATGATAAAGTGAGCGGCTCTGCACTTTATACATTCGATATTGTTTTGCCCAAAATGAAGCATGCAAAAATACTTGGATCGGTTTTTCCTAATGCTTTGATAAAAAAGATAGATATTTCAAAAGCTACTGCTCTTAATGGAGTTATTGCAATACTTACATCCGATAACATAAAAAAGATTAACTGGTTTAATAATACCACAGTTTTGTTCGATAAGCATGTTAGATGTGTTGGAGATGAAATTGCGGCGGTTGTTGCAGAAAGTGAAGCTATTGCCGAGCAAGCATTATCACTTATTCAAGTGGAATACGAACAGCTTCCATTTTTAACTTCTGCAGCCCAAGCATTGAATGAAGATAAAATTAAAGTTCACGACTCGGGAAATATTCTAAACGGTAAGCCGGATACTTATTCAAGAGGCAATGTTGAAGAGGGATTTAAGCAAGCCGAAATAATAGTGGAAGATACCTACACTACTCAGGTTGTTATTCATAATCCAACAGAAGTTATGTGCAGTGTTGTAAACTGGGATGGAGACAAATTAACGGTTTACGATTCAACGCAAGGAATATTTAGTGTAAGAGATGCGGTTGCCGGAAGCTTAGGCATTTCGGCAAGCAATGTTAGAGTAATTAAAAAATATATGGGGGGCGCGTTCGGCTGCAAACTCGAAGCCGGTAAATACACAGTTATTGCCTCTTTGTTAGCTAAGCAAATTGGGGCGCCTGTAAGGATAATTCTGGATAGAAAACAAATGGGATTAATTGCAGGCAACCGGCCAGATTCCGTGCAAAAATTAAAACTGGGAATGAAGAAAGATGGGGCAATAACTGCAATGACTATGGAATCTTTTGCAGCAGTAGGAGCCTATCCGAATGGAGGAAATTGTTCTGGTCCCTTCAGGGCAATTTACAAATGCGATAATATGACAACAAAAGAATCCAGTGTATTTATCAATGCTGGAAGAGCAAGGGCTTACCGTGCCCCTGGACATGTACAGGGCACATTTGCGTTGGAAAGCTTAATTGATGATGCAGCCGAAAAAGCCGGAATGGATCCTTTGGAATTTAGACTAAAAAATTATTCCGAGATGGATCAAATTGGCAACAAACCATATACATCAAAATTATTGAAAGAGGCATATCAAAAAGGTGCGCTGGCAATTGGCTGGAATACAAAACGCAAAGCTGAAAATTCCGATTCACATTATATAAAAAGCGGAATTGGAATGGCTACGCAAATATGGCCGGGAGGCGGTGCGCCTCCTGCTTATGTAATATTAAAACTAAACCGAGATTTTAGCGCAGATGTTCTTGCCGGCTCGCAGGATATTGGAACCGGTACTTATACATTTGTTAATCAAATTGCTGCAGAAGTTTTAGAAATGCCGATGGAAAGAATTAAAGTTACTCTTGGCGATACAGGTGTTGTTCCTTATGGACCAGCGAGCGGAGGAAGTATGACTGCACCTTCAATTTCGCCTGCAGTTAGGGATGCCGCCGAACAAATGAAAAGTAAATTGATTGCCAGCGCCGCAGTAATTCTGGAAGTTCCGGAAGAACAATTATTCTATAAAGAGGGAACAGTTACAAGTAAAGTAGATGCTGCAAAGAAAATTTCGGCATCGGATATTATGAGGCGTTTGCGCGAACAGGTTTTAGTTACAACGGGTGCAAGAAATGCAAACACAACCACACATACAATAAGCACTTTTGGTGCTCAATTTGCACATGTTGAAGTTAATACCGAAACCGGTAAGATAGTGGTTAAAAAAATTGTTGCCGCTCACGATATTGGAAGAGTGCTGAACCGAAAAACTTTGGAAAATCAATTTCATGGAGGAATAATTCAAGGGCTTGGTTTTGCATTGATGGAAGAAAGAATTTTAGATGAGTCTACTGGCCATGTATTAAATACAAATATGCATTCTTACAAAATTCCTACAGTAATGGATACACCAGAAATTGAAATAATAACCGTTGGCGAAGGCGATCCTTTAATTAGCAACACGGGTGTTAAAGGAATTGGCGAACCGGCAATTATTCCTACGGCGGCGGCAATTGCTAATGCTGTTTACAATGCTATTGGTGTAAGAATAAAAAGCCTTCCTATTACTCCGGATAAAATATTAAATGCTTTATACAAGAACTCTTGAATAGACGATAAGGGATTGAAGGATGAAAAATTTTAATTACATACAGCCAAAAACATTATCGGATGCTTTCAAATATTTGAAAACAAAAAACAACAGTTCCATAGCTCTTGCCGGAGGAACAGATGTTCTTGGACTTATTAAAAATAATATTGAAGCGCCGGAAAATGTTGTTAATCTAAAAACTTTGAAAGAGCTTAATGGAATTAAATATCTCCCCGGCAAGGAATTGCAGATAGGCTCATTAACTACGCTGGCAGATATTGCAGAGCATGCAATTATTAAGGAAAAGTTTACTTCACTTGCTATGGCTGCCAAAGAGGTTGCTTCTCCTCAATTTAGAAACATTGCAACAATAGGTGGAAACATTTGCCAAAGACCACGGTGCGCCTATTTTAGAAGTGATTTGAAATGCCTTCGTAAAGGAGGGGAAACCTGTTATGCTTATAACGGGCAAAATAAATATCATTGCATTGTTGGCGGAGGACCTTGTTATATTGTTCATCCTTCGGATAGCGCAGTAGCATTAATGGCACTTGACGCAAAGGTTGTTATTAACTCTTCGGGAAAATCTAAAACATTGCCAATTAGTAAATTCTTTGTGCTTCCCGAAGTTGATTACAGAAATGAGAATGTTTTAAAACCAGGGGATATTTTGGAAAGGATTTTAATTCCGGAGCCAAAGGCTGGAATTAAAAGTGTTTATATAAAATTTAAGGAGCGGGATGTTTGGGATTTTGCAATTATAAGTGTTGCTGCCAATTTTAAAAAAGAGAATAATAGATTAGTTAATGTAAACCTTTCCTTTGGAGGCGTTGCGCCAATTCCCTGGCACAGTAAAGCTATAAATGAATTGTTTGAAGGAATAGCTGCCGATGAAATTTCAATTAAAGCTGCGGCAGATAAAATGTTTGTTAAAAACGATGTTCTTGAAATGAATGGTTATAAAATTCCATTGGTTCGAAACATCACTAAAAGATTATTAATGGAGAATTGAGGTGAAAATGAAAAAAGTTATTTCTACAGTTTTAGTATTGTTATTATTTGCCTTTTTAATTAATGCGCAGGAAAAAGTGGTTAGTAGTTCAACTCCAAAGTTCGATCCGGCTGCAGATCCTTTTAAGGATGTTCAAACTGCGGTTGTTGATGCTCAAAAACTAAACAAAAGAATTCTTTTGGATTGTGGCGGCGAATGGTGTATTTGGTGCCATAGACTTGATGAATTTATTGAAGCGAACAAAGAAATAAAAGAAATGCTGCATGAAAATTTTATAGTTGTAAAAGTTAATGACAGCAAAGAAAACAAGAATGAAAAATTCTTTCAACAGTACGAAAAAGTGAAAGGCTATCCTCACTTTTTTGTTTTGGAAAAGGATGGAAAGTTTTTGCATTCGCAAGATACCAGTTTACTTGAAAGCGGAAAGGGATACGATAAGGAAAAGCTATTAGCGTTTCTTAAGGAATGGTCTATTAAAAAAGATTAATAGAAAATGTTCTTAATACTATAGCCATGCATTTAAATGCATGGCTTTTTTATTACCATGTACGTTTCTTCAAATAATTAACATATCCATCCTGCGTAATAAACAACTCTTTACTCTCATCGGTGGATTTTATTCTTGCTTCAAAAAAGCGGGTACCAGCTTCAATAATTGGGGGCCATTGGAATCCATCTACTTTATAATTCACCATTCCTAAATCATCCATGCAGTTAGTATACTTTTCATTGTTCAAATAATAAATCTGCTGATTGTAATAAAGTTTTCTTAAAGCCCATTTAGCTTTTTCGTCTACGCTTAATACAAAATTCCGATTATTATCCTTAACTGTTTTATCAGAAAATATTAGATATCCCCACATCTCGGGGTAATGCATTGCAATTAATCCCTGTGGACTCCATACCCAATTATCTTCGGGATATGGCTTGTTTGTTTGTGGATTAATCTCTTTTACATATTTGCCATTCTCTGTTTTGTAGCGCCATTCAACCCTCGAAAAATTTAATCTCCAAACCTCGTTATCTTTTGGGGATTGGTTGCCAGGTGCAAATTGTTTTAACGATTCAAATGGTATTGCAATTTCAACACTCCAACCTTTGTCTAAATCTTTGGGATTATTTATAGTGCCGTTTAGTTTTACTGCGCTTCTTAATTTTTTATAGTCGAAGCCATCCAATGCCACCTTTTGAGCATCGCGGTATGGCTTTATTAAAAATAAATCCCAAACCGTATTAAAAGCATTCATCTCCAATTCAAAATAATGATGCGTTGTTCCATCGGGATTTAAGAACACTTCAAAATCGTTGTCGTAAAAAACAACAGCATCTCTTTCCTTAAGATTAGCCGATAAATGTGGCTCTTCTAATTCCGCAGCTATATAAAGGTAATTATCATCCCAAAGCATTTTTGCACGGGTCTTAAAGCGGGGAAGTGGCTTCAAGCTTCCTTCAATATCAACAAAGTAATTTGTCCATTCCGCATTAGCCCACTCCTCATTGCTAATATCTCCATCAACAGCTATTGGGTTTGAACTTCTTAAACAAATGTAGCTTTGTGGATTGAACTCTATTTCAGGCTTAGGAAAAACTTTTTTTAGATTTGCCTCTTGACCACTCAACACTGCTAATGAAACGAAAAAAAATATTAATAGTCTTTTCATAATTACTCTTATTCCGCTTTGGCAAATTTAATTAATTCTTCTATTGTAGTTTCTGCAAGTCCAACTGATGTATCCGCGGCTCCATAATAAACAAGCACTTTGCTTTCCATTTTAGCAAATCCTTCTTCATCATAATCTTCAATTATCCATCCGCTAGGAAATACAACGTTTGGTACTTGCCCGGCTAATTCGTAAAGCTCTCTAGGTTCAAGAATGTTGTATTTGCTTCTTGCAATAACTATGGATGGATTTTTCAAATCTAGCAGCATTACTCCTGCCTGATAAATATTGGCGCTGCCAAAATGTGTTGCTACTCCATGATAAATATGAAGCCATCCCTCTTTTGTTTTAATAGGCTGCGGTCCGCTTCCAATTAATTCATCCCAATAATGAAATCTTCCGCTTGCAACCGATGCAATTGTTTTCCAGTTAAGTAAATCATCCGATTCTGCATATACAATTGTATTGCCGGAAGTTGGTCCCCCCTTTAATTGCACCTTATTTGGTCTTTCAAGGCGGGCATATTTACCATTTATTTTCTCTGGAAATAAAACTCCGTTGCGTGAATCTTCATTCGAAACAATTCCTAAGAATTCATAATTCTCAAAATCAGTTGTCTTGGCAAGCCCAAGATTGCAAGTGCCCTCCATATCCATGGCAAACATTATATAATAAAAATTGTTTATGAATGTTATTCGAGCATCGTAGCAATGGTAAATTGTCTCTTTAACTTTTTCTATTCCTTTTAGTTCTATTATCTTATTATCAACCGTAAAATCAATTCCGTTGTTGCTTTCGGCTTTTACCAAAAATGTTTCTCTTCCTCTGTTCTGGGTTCGAAGAATCAAAATATATTTACCATTATACTTAACGGCTCCAGGGTTAAATACCGAAGTAGCATCAATTAGATAAGGATAAATGTTTGGAATATTTTCTCTTGTAAGAATAGGACTTTTAACATGACGTTTCATTATTTCTCCGTAAAGTATTAAATCAACTTTGTTACTGAATATAATAATATTCTTTTGGAACACTTTGTTTTTTAATTGAAGAAGAACTCCATTCCAAATCTAAGGCTTCATCACCACCTTTTTCGAAGAACTGAATTTCTATTTTATGAAATCCTTTTGTCAAGGCAATTTGTTCTTCCACAATTTTGCCGGCTCCATGCAATCCGTCGTTATCAACAATAAATTTGTCGTCAATAATTACTTTGCTTCCATCATCGGACGATAAATAAAATGTATAAATATCTTCCGTAGGTATATTTATGTAACCCAAATATCGAATTGAATATTCATCCTTCATATTTTCCAAATGAATATCCAATGAATTTGTTTTTCCCTCTTTAATCGGTTTTATTTTAGAGTAATCTGGCAGTTTATCGAATGAGCCTTTATAAATTTGATAACTCAATCCATTCTCGCTTCCAATTATAGAATATGAGGGAAGGGGAGTTTGTTTTATAAATTCAGCTTTTACAATTTCACTTTTCACTTTACCATTTACAAATGAGGCCGCTTTTACTGTAGCGCTTTTATCCAAAATAATTGGAGACTTATATAAGGTCGATTTTTGATTTGGAGTGGTGCCATCTGTTGTAAAATAAATTTTACTGTTCAACTCTTTGGAGGTAAACTCTATCTTAATTGAGTTCATAAATGCTTCTTTAGAAACAGAAGATTTTCCCTTGGCAATAATAATAGGCTTTAGAGCTATGTTAGATTCTCCATTTTCAATTATAACTGTGTAAGCGCTTCCTAAATATCCTGGAAAGCTATTTCTAAATTTTTCCGGTATCTCAATTGTAAGTCCGCTTTCTGTGTTGTATTTCCATTTTAATGGAGTATCAATGCCGCTAAGATAAATTTTGCTGCCTGGCAAAGCTTTTACATTTGTAAGTTTTAAAATTGGTCCGGGCCAGTTGAAAGATATTGCGCTTACAAATTTGTTATCCTTGTTAACAGTATATCTCACATTTTCATTTTCGCTTGAATGAACCCACTTTCTTGTATCGTAAATAGCTTTTCCATTCAAACGAAGCCACTCTCCAATTTGAAGAAGTCTTTCTTGCATAATAACCGGAATTGTTCCATCCGCATTCGGACCAATATTTAAGAGCAGATTACCTCCATTGCTAACCAAGGTTGCCAGCATTTGAATTAAACTATCTGGGCGTTGGTAATCGTAAATATTTTCGTTTCTGTTATATCCAAAAGAGGCACCCATTCCTCGGCATTCTTCCCAGGGCATTTCTGTATTGTCCAATCCTTTAGTGTACTCAGTTGCCCAAAATCCTCCGTAACGAAATCTTGTATCGCTTCCCCAGCGGTCGTTTACAACAAAGTCTTTAGATAGGTTGGGATTGTTGTACAGCCAGGCAACAATTTCTTCGCTTCGAAAAACCTTTGAGGAAAAATCCCATTCACCATCGCTCCAAAAAACAGTGGGTTTGTATTTGTCTACAAGTTCTTTAATCTGCGGAATCATATAATCATCTATATAACTTCTAAGTTTTTGGGGATCGTTATCGAATGTCCATTTGTAAATTGGATTTGTCCATTCAGGCAATGAATAATATAATCCTGCTTTAATATTTGTTTTTTTTACTGCAGTGAAAAGGTCACCAATTAAATCTCTTTTGGGACCAACGTCCATAGCATTCCAGCCAGGTTTATATTTGGATGGCCATAGGCAAAATCCATCGTGATGCTTTGATGTAAGCACAATATATTTGGCTCCACTATTTACAAACAGACTGGCCCATTCATCCGGATTGAATAACTCCGCTTTGAACATTGGCGCAAAGTCTTGGTATGTAAAATTTTCTCCCCAAACATTTTTATGATATTTCCAAACCGCAGAATTAGAATCTTTAGAAGCATATCCACGGTAATACCATTCGGCATATCCTCCTTTTTTTGTGAATGCAGGAACGGAATAAACACCCCAATGAATAAATATTCCAAACTTTGCATCACGGAACCATTCCGGAGTTGGGCGGGTCATTAAAGAATCCCAATTAGCTTGGTAAACTTTTTGAGCCGATGCTATTGTTAACGACAAGAGAAAAAAGAAAACAATCAGTTTTAATTTCATGCTATTCCTTAATGAATTTCAATTTCGTCTATAAATAACCATGCTTTTCCGCCGGCCCCATTATGCCATGGCGGACATATATTTCTATTCATGGCTTCAACTTTTATATATCTGCAAGCAATATTCTTTTTAAAAATATATTCGTGACTTCCATCTTTTTCTTTTTCCTTCGGTTCATCATTTATAAAGGATTTGATTGTTGTAAAATTCATTCCATCTTTAGAATATGAAACAATTACTTGGCTTGGCTGAAATATCCATGAATTATTAACAGAGAGGAAGGAGGCCATTACGTTTTTAATTCTTTTAGTTTTCCCTAGGTCGATTGTTGCAGAAAAATCTTGAGCTTCGTAACCAATCCAATTGAACCTGTAATCCTTTGTGCCTCTAATTCCATCGGTTAAAGTTTTTTCTCCCTTAGAATAATATTTTACACTTGGCATTGGAGAAAGCAAAACATTCTTTTCAAACGATAGGGAAGTTTTGAGGCTTTTATTTATAAATTCTCTAACATCGGCAATGTAAGCTTCCGGTTTATAATTGTTTTCTTCAACCATTGTTACGCCATATTTTTTCGAATCCGCTAGAAATCTTTTTATCCTTTCCTCAACTGATTTTTTTACAACCCATTTATTCTGTTTATTCTTTTCGTAATAACCATATTTACCGGTTACAAAAGTTTTTCCAAGATCAATTAAAGCATATTCTAGCGGAAGACGAGCACACTTTACTCTATCTAATATTTCCGGCTTGTTCTTTACAGCATTTTCTGCATTGTTGAAACAATTTATATATTCATCCAAAAGTTCCTGAGTTAAAAAGGTAGTACTTTCAATAGCCGGACTTCCGTATATCAATAAATCCGACTTAGATTTTTCCAAAGCATCGTGCATTGTATCCATATATTTCCTAATCCATGTAGAAGCTTCTTCGTAATACCCATTCAGAAAATCATTCACGATAGAATCGGCATTTATATTGGTATTCCATAACAGTTTTGAAATCACATAACTTCTAAGGTCGCCAAACTCGGAACCTTTCATTACGCATCCCTGCTCGAACATTCCCTTTGTATTATTTTTTGCAAAGAACTGAATGTTAGGCTGCAACACTCTAAAATTTGGAAAAGGACTTACCATATTTGTAAACTGAATTACATAATCCCAAACCAGAATATTATTTGTAATTTTAGACCAGCCAACCACATCATCATAAAAATCTTTGCTCGATGGATCTTTTTCAATTGGCTTACTTCTATTGCATTCAATACTGCATAAAACAACTAAAACGTTATCACTTGGTTTAATAGTTTTTGGAGGTTTTCGAGTATACTGATAAGCAAGTGTTGAAATTACCTTATCCGGAAATTTTTCTGCAATTTTATTTACAAAACTTATCATCGAGCCGGATGCGGAACCCTCTTCATTATCAATTCTTGAACAATTAGGACAAGTGCAGTTAGAGAAATTATCGTTTTGACTAACCGACCAATATTTAGCTTGCGGTTTTTTCCCCATCTCGATTGATAAGTTTTTACAAACCTCCTCTAATACATCTTTATTTGTTAAGCAAAGCTGATCTTTGAAACGTATACCGTTTCTTAAAGCATAATATTCGGGATGCGATTCAAAATATTTTTGAGGAGGCAATAAAATGTTGAACGTATGAACCCATAATCCCCAGTCAGAATTAGGGGAGCGATGGCTATCCAACTTATGCCATAATGAATATTCATCATCCGTTTGATTAAAGAAAAATGATTCCCTGTATGAGAATGAGGGAAATTCCTCCACATCTATTTGGGGAAGAGATATATCTTTATTCTTAGGAATAATTTTTACATCCGGCGAATACATGCGGCAGTTCAAATACTTTTCTAAAAAGGAATAGATACTGTAGATGATTCCTTTATCTGCTCCGGCAACAAAAAACAATTTATTCCTCTGTGTGAATATTCGAAATGCATCTTCCGGAAGATTATGAAGTCTATTCTTATCTGTAACTCTGTTTGTATTGCCAATTGAAATTTCATAATCGCTTATTGGTTCTGTATCGGATACAATACTAAATTCGGCGTCAGATATATCTTTTAGATAAATTGCTAATAGCATCGAAGCCTGACGCTCAAGCTCGGTAGGATTGGAACTTAGAATAATTTTATAATTGGAATTGCCGGCTATACTTAAATTGATATTCCCTTGTGCACTAATTGTAATAATAAGTATAAAAGAAATAAATAATGTAACAACAATCCTCATGCTTTTACTCCGCAATTATTTCGTCAATAAATATCCACGACTTTCCACCGGCACCTTTATGCCATGCAGGGCAGCTAATAGTGCCTTTAGATTTTACCTTTATATAGCGCATCTCTTGTTGAGCAAATTGTAAAGTAAAATCTTTTCTTATTGGATTTGGATACCTCTGGTCAATATCATTTTTTACTATACCCAAACTTGTAAAATTATTCCCATCAATTGAATAGAAATACTCTACATATTCGGGCATAAAAATCCACGAAGGAATATCCTGGATGTAGCCCGATGTAAGATTAGAAATTCTTTTTACTGTCTCTAAATCTATAACAGCTTCAAAATCAACACCTTCGTAACCCTGATAGTAATTATCGCGGAACTTGTTTGTGCCTCTTATTCCATCCGTTAATGTTTTTATTCCGTTTGCTGCATAGTTGGGGGAATAGGTGGCAAATAGTTTTACCGGCTTATTCAAACCCTTGTGAAAAGAAATTTCAAGACTATCAATCTTACCAACCAGATAGTTGTCTTTAAATGCGGCCACTTTAATTTTAGAGGAAGAGTTTATTAATAGTGTTTTGATGATGATTGAAGAATTTGAATTAGGTATTGAACCATCTGTAGTATATCGTAATTTGTAGCCGGGCTGGCCAGTTTTTATACTAACTTCGTAAACCTTTTTGTTGGGATTATATTTATGAGTAAACTTAATTACCTTGGTCTCTAATCCATAAGTAACATTTAGCTTGCTAAGAGTAGGATAATGATTCTGAAGTCTTGAATAAAAATTGGAGTAATCCTTTTTAGAATTCTCCAGCCACAATACTTCTGAAAGAGCTAATATTCTTGGAAAGAGTTTACCATCAATTGTTTCTTGTGGTGCGTATTCTGTCCAGATATTTGCTTCGCCACCCATTACATATTTTTCTTCATCGGCGGTAAGACCATTAGGTATAGGATTAAATGAATAGGCCTTTTCAAGATCGGTATTCTCTATATCTGCATTAAAGTATGTATGCGATTGGGGAGAAACAATTGTGTAATGCTTACTCTTTGCAGCAGCTACGGCTCCTTGGAACCCCTGCCAAGATTGAACTATTGCAGATGGCGCTAATCCACCTTCAAGAATTTCGTCCCAGCCAATTAGCTTTTTACCCTTCGAGCTCAAAAACTTTTCTATTCTTTTAATAAAATAGCTTTGCAATTCTTTCTCATCAAGCAATCCTTCTTCTTTAATACGTGCCTGGCATTTTGTGCACTCTTTCCATCTATCTTTTGGAACTTCATCACCGCCAATATGAATGTATTGTGAGGGGAATATTGAAATAACCTCTGTTAATACATCCTCAAGAAAAGTAAATACTTTATCATTTCCGGCACAATAAACATCAAGCATTACACCCCATTGAGTTTCAACTTCAAATGGTCCTCCGGTGCATGAATGCTCGGGATAGGAGGCTAACGAAGCAACAGAATGCCCTGGCATTTCAATTTCGGGAACAACTGTAATAAACCTATCCTTTGCATAAGCAACAATTTCTTTCAAATCCTCTTGAGAATAAAAACCTCCATAAGTTTTGCCCTCACTTTCTTTTCGCCATGCACCAACTTCTGTTAGTTTAGGATATTTTTTAATTTCAACACGCCAACCCTGATCGTCCACCAAGTGAAGATGAAGCACATTCATTTTGTAGAACGCCAGCAAATCTATATATCGCTTAATAAAATCTTTTGTCATAAAATGGCGGCTGCAGTCTAAGTTTAATCCGCGCCATAAGTAATTTGGTTTGTCTTTTATTAACAAGCAGGGGATTGATATTTTAGAGTTAGCTTTGTTTACACTTAACAATTGAATAAATGTTTGCGAGCCTAGGAATAATCCTTTTTGTGAGCCGGAAATTATCTTTACATATTTGTTTGTCACTTCAAGTATGTAACCTTCCTTATCACTCTTTTCATCTATTAAAAACTCAATACCTTCTTTACTATTACCATTCTGTCTTTTCGAAAATGTGATATCAATTGCCGTCAGTTTATTTATCATTGAAGCAAAGTAATCTTGGAACTGAATTCCATCTGATGGGATAATGATTGGTGTGTTTTGGTTGAAACTAAATTCCCCCTTTTTCATTTCCAATATTTGAGGGTAGGGAATAAGCTTTAGTTTGTTTTCATTATTATTGACTGCTTGTAAAGAAATTGCAATGAAGAACAAAAAGAAAAAAAATAATATGAACCTGCGCATTTAAGCTCCGCATAAAACAATTATTAATAGAATTTGCAATACTGAATTACTCTTTAATTCCTAAAATTTATTTAACCACTCTTCCATCATCGCTATGATTACGAACCATAGAGCGAAGGCTTTTAATCATTTCTCTAAAATCTTTAAGTCCTCCAATTGTAAACCATACTGTAACAACAGCCGAGGCAACAATATTTATTACTACAAAGTACTTCCAAAAATTCATCCAAGAATTATCCGAAACATCCGAAGAAAGATTTATTATTGTTCCAATTACAAAAACTACAAACCAGGCAAATGTCCATGCATATGTTGCTATATAAATTACTTTATCCCCTTTAGTAAATTCTTTTGTTGTTCCAAGAACTTTCCATCCTTTGAGCGGTTCGGCATTAATAACAGAGGCTTCTTCTTTAACTTCATATTTGCCTCTGTGAAGCATTTTATCCATATCAAATTCTTGTTTTGGACCAATTAATGAAACTATAACATAAACAATTGATGCTGCACTCATCGCAATCATCCAAAACCATTGCCCATTGATAGGAAAGTCTGCATTAAAATAATTTAATAGAATTCCAATTGTTGCAGTTGATGCGCCGGTAATCATTGCGCACCAAGCTGCGGCAGTTGTGCCTCTTTTCCAATACAATCCTCCAATTATTGCCGCACCGCTTCCTCCAACAAATATGGCCCCCGAAATTGCAAGGAATAAAAATATTTTTTCGGTCTGCTGAAATAGAATGCTTAAAAAGAAAATGGTTAATCCAACACCTAATACGCTAAGCTTAAGATAGCGAATATGTTCTTGAGGCTTGAGCGAAGTTTTTCTTAATGGAAGAATGCAATCCTGAACTAAGATAGAACCCCATGAGTGCATGTAAGTATTATGGCATGTAATTGCAGCCGCAAGCATAATAGCAACAAAGGCACCTTTCAATCCAACAGGCAGCAAGTAATTAAGTACCATTGGCACTTTAAGCTGACTTTTAATTGCATCGCTTCCTCCCGTACTGTTTAGAACAGCATTTACGCTATCTGCAATTTCTTTATAGTTGCCATTATTTAAAACGGTGTAAGCAACAATTGGAATAAAAACTAAGAACAAACCCCACTGAGGAATTAAACGCCAGTTGGTTAGTACGTCGGCCATTTTAGCTTCGTGAGCACTTTTTGCTGCAACGTTAAATGAGGAATTTCCTTGCCAAGAAAGTTTAGTGTAAATCAATCCGAACATTCCTATAAAGAAATACCAGATATTAAAATCTTGCACATTGCTGGATTTGAATGGATTGATTAGCGAAGCATCTTTAGGAGCGCTGCTAACCGCGCTAACTATATTACTCCAGTCTATTTGAATGAACAACAATATTGCAATTACAACAAAAACAATATTTACAAAAACTCCCTGAACAAAATCTGTAAACATAACTGCAATGTGTCCTCCTGTAAAAATAAAATAGAGAGGAATTAAAACCATAACAGCGGTTGTAAGAATAAAGGTAATTGAATATGGGCCAATAAACCCAACTTCGGGCAAACCGCAAAAGTAGATAAAGAAGCGCGCACTAACGGAAGGGAATATTATCATGTTTATTAATCCGCTTGTAAATGCAAGGTAACCGGCAAATATTCTAAAATTGCGGCTGTATCTAATTTCGAAAAATTGAGCCATTGTTAAAGCTCGTGTTTGACGAAAGCGGTAAACAACCCAGCCTAATACACTCATTCCAACAAGAATAACAGCGGTTAACATTTCCCACCAACGGCTGTTAAAACCAGCCGAGTAATTTAGCTCCAGCGCGCCAACAACAGTAATTGCGCCTAAAGCAGCGGTGCCATGAAACATACTAATTATATATCTTCCACCGGTTCTTCCGGTTGCTAAAAAGTCTGTTACACTTTTTACCAAAGATTTGCTTACAAAAACTAGTGCAACCATCAAGATTAGCAGTGCTAATACAATTGTCCAATCAATAAACGAAAGATTCAAAATTTACCTCGTTTTGTTTAGCCCTTTTATTAGGGCAGAATAGATTATTAATCGATATTTAATTCGTCAATAAATGTCCAAGATTTATATCCGGCACCTTTATGCCATGGAGGACAAGTTTTTACCCCAACTGCTTTTATTTTAACATAGCGGGCAAAAATATTTTCGAGCTTCTGTTCAAATGCTTTTATTATAACGCTGGTTTCTTCAACCGGTAAATTGTTTAAAATTTCTCCGGCTAAAGTAAAGTTTTTTGCATCATCACTTATGTAATATTCTACTTTGCTGGGAAGAAAAATCCATACGTTTGGATCGTTAATAAAAGTAGAAGTTAATTTATTAATCTGTTTTTTTGTGGTAAGATCAATTACCGCTTCAACATCGGTTCCTTCAAATCCCTGCCAAGCGCCATCCTGAAAACTAGTTGTACCATATCTTCCATCGGTTAAGGCCATAAAACCGCCACCGTTGTATCTGTTATTGAAAGGATACGTATACACAGCAGCCGGATACTTTGCTTTTACAAACTCGGTAGAAAGTGTAAAGCTTTTATCTTTATTTAAGAACGAAGCAGCTTTTAAAGTTGTAGTGCTGGTAATAATAATTGGTGCTTTGTATAACAATGATGATTGAGAAGGTTCACTGCCATCTAATGTAAATCTAATTGCGGCGCCTTTAGTTTCACAGTTAAGTTTTACATGAACACTATCGTAAAAAATTTCGCCGGTTGCAACAGAATAGGGCATTAATACCCCGTTGCTTTCTGGAATTGATGTTAAATAGATATCCGCATTTGTTCCCCAATCCTTTTGCGGTTTATTATCCATAATAAATTCAATATTGCCACCATTCATTATTTGCTGGTGGGTAATAAAAGCATCATTCAATTGCTTACCGTTAATTGCGGCTCTTTGAATGTACATATTCTCTTTGGAAACATTTTTAGCATTTATTACAAACTTTTTACCATTCTCTAAAGTTATTGTAACCTTTTTAAAAAGAGGAGATCCAATTGCATAGTTACTTGTTCCCGGAGTAACAGGATAAAATCCCATTGCACTAAAAACATACCATGCACTCATTTGTCCGCAGTCATCATTTCCGCAAAGGCCGTCCGGCTTTGTTGTGTACATTGTTTCTAAAATTTCACGAATCTTGCTTTGAGTTTTCCATGGTGAGCCGGCATAATTATAAAGATATGCAAAGTTATGGCTTGGTTCGTTACCGTGGGCATACTGACCTATTAATCCGGTAATATCTGGTTGAAGTCTTCCTTCAAGCTTTGCTTCTTGTGTAAACATTTCATCTATTTTTTTTGCAAAGCCCTCTTTTCCATTGTGAAGTGCTATTAGTCCTTTAATATCCTGAGGTACAAAAAAATTGTACTGCCAAGCGGTAGCTTCGGTGTATTGATGCGATACTTCCAATGGATTAAATGGTTCAATCCACTTTCCGTTAGATAATTTGCCACGGAAAAATCCGGTGGATTTATCGAATAAATTTTTATAGAAAAGCGAGCGAAGATTATAGGTGTTAAAATCTTCTTGCTTACCTAAACTTTTTGCAAATTGAGCAATGCACCAATCGTTATATGCATACTCTAAAGTTTTAGATACAGATTCATTTTCCTGGTCAGCTGGAATAAAGCCTCTTTGTTTATAAAATTTTAATCCTCTATGATCTCTTGTTGCGCTGTTCTTCATTGCCTCAAGAGCTAAATTAGTATCAAAATTTCTAATCCCTTTTACATATGCATCGTAAATAACGGGAATTGAATGATAACCGATCATGGTGTAAGTTTCGTTAGATGCCAGTTCCCAAACCGGAAGCAATCCGCTCTCTTTATATTTTTCAATTAATGTATTCACCCAGTCGTTTGTTCTTTTCTTATCAATAATTGTAAAAAGTGGATGTAGCGCTCTAAATGTATCCCACAAAGAAAATACCGTGTAATAATCAAATCCTTTTGCTTTATGAATTTTTCCATCCATTCCAAAATAGTTGCCATCAACATCGCTAAATATGTTTGGAGTAATCATTGAATGATAAAGAGCGGTGTAGAAAATTGTACTTTGTTCTTCAGTTGCACCTTCAATTTTAATTTTGTCTAATTCTTTTTCCCAAATTTTTTCTCCATTCTTTTTTACAGCATCAAAGTTGAAGTTGGGAATTTCCTTTTCCAGATTTTTTCTAGCCCCTTCAATACTTACAGCCGAAATTCCTATTCTTACAAGTACAGCTTCATTTTCTAAAGTGCTAAAATTTACGTAGGCTTTTACGTTTTTCCCTTTAGCTTCATTTGCATTCTCTTTTAGCTTATCATCGGTAAAAATTCCAAATTGCTTTGCCGGCTTCGAAAAATGAGCAACAAAATAAAATGTATGTTCTTTAGCCCATCCGTTGCTTATTCGGTATCCTTCAATCTTATTATTTGAAGTAAATTTTATATATCCTTCTTTAGCATTATCAAGACCATGAAACAAATCAATTATTATATTCGATTCTTCACTTTTAGGAAAAGTATATTTGTGAATTCCAGATCTGTAAGAGGCAGTCAACTCAGCCTTTATTTTATAATCATCAAGAAATACAGAATAATAAGCAGGGCTGGCAATTTCCTTTGAGTGACTAAAGCGGCTTCGGTATCCTTCGTCTGGATTTTCTTTAGAACCGGCTTTTATTTGAACCTTACCTACAGTTGGCATTAATAAAATATCGGCGTAATCTGTTCCACCGGTTCCGCTTAAATGGGTATGGCTAAATCCCATTAAAGTATTATCGCTATAGTGATAACCAGAACACCAATCCCAACCATCAATTCCGGTATCTGGGCTTAGCTGCATCATTCCAAAGGGAAGTGTAGCGCCTGGATATGTATGCCCATGAGCTGAGGTGCCTATAATAGGATTAACATATTTAGTAAGGCTTTTAGATTGTGATAATAAAACAGAATTGACTAATAAAAAAATAAATACCGCTATAAGACTTTTCGAAATGGTTTTCACAGAAATATCCCTTAAAAAGTGAGAATTGCATAAGGAAAATAATGGATGTTAACCTTTTATCTAAATGTTTTTTTGTTTTTACTTCAATAAAATTTTTGCAACAGAAAATAGGGGGCAAAAGCCAAGTTTGGCGGAACATTTTTATGAGAATAAAAATGCATTTGCATTTTAAAGAAAAAGTGGTATATTCGTATAGTTCATAAATTATGAAGTATACAAATAATGACGTAGAGGAAATCATGATCTATTCAATGAAATTAAAGCCGGATAGGGATATTTCTGGTTTATTGCCTCCACTGTTTTGCATTTTTGTAAGTGCTTTAGCCGCCGTTATTTTGGGATTTGAATATGCGGCTAGGGTTATGGGGGGAATTGTATTTATCTATTCAATCTTTACGGCTATTGCCTTTTACCGAACTAAAAACATAGGATATCTTGTAAGCACTTTCTATATCTTTTTTATGAGCCTTTATCTATTTACTATAGAAGTAAATACCTATTCGAGAAAAATGATTGTTCAAACTCCGGAGTCCCTATTCTTTTTTATAATAACCCTCTTTTGTTTACTATTACTTTTATATATGCTATTTACAAAAAAAATAAAATGGAGAGGACGCGAAATTCTTGAATTGGCTGCTTGTAATGTTGAAGAGGATGCAAATTCTTATACGGATAGACCTCGTCCCGTAGCAAAAATTGAGCTCACTAGAGATGAAGCGGAAAATTTTGCTATATACCTTGCAAAAAACTTAGTAGCATTTCCTTTTTATGAACAGGAAAGAATACTATTTATTCCAGTTAGAATGGGGCAAGAGTATTATTACCTTTTTTATAACAATATTAATTATTGGGATAAAACCTGGGTTGCATTAGATTTTGATGGAACTGTTTCTGCGCATATCTCTAAAAACGATTATTTGGAATACAAAAAAAATCTAAACTTCAATTCACTTACTCTTTCTTTGGGTAATGTATTTATCGATTTTTTTGAGGATATGAAAAAAGGGGAAGAGATTAGAATAATTGACAAACTAAATGAAGTTAAGGTAGGATACTTTTCATGATTACAGATTTTGAAAAAATAAAATTATTGGGCTCTTATATCTCTAAAGATTATTCTAAAGAGCTTTTGCGTCTTTTATTCCTTTATAAAGATATATCGGCAAGCGAAGCGGCTTCCAGAGTTGGTATGCATATTAAGACTGTTCAGGAGTTTTTTGACGCCCTTAGCCAAATTGATTTGCTGGAAAAGAATGAAGTTTATGAAAGCAAACGCCCTTACTTCAGATATATTCTTAAAACTAATGTGATAAATATAAAATTGGATATAAATGAATTAATACCTCAAATCGTCAATGCTCAAAAGGAATTGTTAATTAGAGAGAAAAAAAATGCTAACGTACGCTTTACAACTGCGCGTAATAAACTGTTTTTTAGCACTGTTAGTGTTTGGATTGGAAAAAGGAGAGATACTTTCGAAAAAAAAATTAGCCTTACAATTCCGCAAGGTAAATTCCTTTTTAATCTTCCTTTCCCTAATGGAGATTTTTTAACTATTCCCGAAATTATGGCAAAAGCCGAGGTATCGGATGAACATAAATCCGAAATTATAGACATTGTTGATCTTCTTATTGAATATAAAGTTGTGGAAACCAAAGCAAATTAACTAAAACATGTTTTTGCAATAGTTCTTTTGATACCAAATTAAAGGAGGTTCGTCATGTCAATTAAAAATTACCCTGCCGTTATTGTTTTCTCTCTAATTTCGTTAGCTGGATTTATAGTTGGAATTGCAGATAACAATAAAAATGTATTATTGGCAAGCTATACTTTAGTAACAATAACTTTGGTTGCTTATGTAATATTGGACTTAAAAATTATAAAAAAGGAAATAAGCGAAATAAAAGAGGTACTTAAAACTAAGTAAAACATGTTTGTACCTTAAGTAAAGGAGTGTTTCTATGGAAACTCTATTTTTTACATTAGCCGCAGCTAGTGCTTTTATAGGTGTTGTTTCTTCATTAATGATGGTCTCTTATTGTAATGAAAAAGGGATTAAGATAAATTGGTTTTTAATAAGGATATTTATTTTTAAGTATGTAAGTCTTTATAAGGAGCTAACTTCAAAAGAGAATGGTAAGCCCGGTTTTTGGTATTATTTGTTCATTATTTCTTTCAATTCTCTTCTGTTTTTTACTATTATACTTATGCTTATTAAACATGGTTAATGTCATTTAATATGTTCGATAAAGAGAGATATTTTTTGCTCGATAATAAACGCTTTATGCTAATTGCAATCTTTATTGTAATGTTTATTATTACCGAAATAGGGAGGAATATATACCGCCCTTATATCTATTCTCATAAAATATTCGATTTTTGGATTGCAGATACAATTGGAAACTTTACTGGAAGTATGGCAGTTATTTTTTTCGACTTGAGTATTATTAATCCCCTTTACAAAAATGGAAGATGGATTATTCTTTTTATTACAATTGGCTTAATTGTTTATGAATTGGTCCAGTATATTCTGCCAGGTAAAAATACCTGCGACTGGCACGACATTGTTGCCACAATTATTGCCGGAATTATTTGTTTAATTTTTTACAAATGGATATATAATTCTAAAACTGAATAGCTATTAGTAACAAAGAAATATTTTACTGTCTTTATCTAAAAATTAATAACGTAATAAAAATCTAAAAATTATTCATTATTCATTACTCTAGAAAATGGATTTTACTCCATAATTAATTGCTTAATTATTATTAACATTATTAGGATAATCATGTTTAACGGTCTTTCTGTATTAGAATTGATAACACTTCTCTTTTTTATGCTTACTCCCTTTATGCTAATGTTAATTGCACTGGTAGATATACTTAAAAACAATTTCGAAGGTTATTATAAAATAGTATGGATTCTGGTTGTAATATTTGTTCCTGTTATTGGAGCAATACTTTATTTTGTTATTGGTAAGCAGCAAAAAATTAAAATATAGCTATGCAGGAAACCAAAAATTATTTTTTGAAATTAAGTCTGCTATTTAAAATGGGAATAATGTATTTTAGATCCATAACTGTTTGCAATAGATAATCAATTTTACTCCCTATTTATTTTTTAATATTGATGTTTTTGAAAGAAATGAACTAATTCATGCAGAATAGCGTCGTAATAAGCATTGTTTTATCCTTTATTTTATAATGCAATTTAAAATAATATTTAATTTGGAGTTCATTGCCAAATGGAAATAATTCTAAAGGTTGACCGGACTGTTAAACAATTTGGAAAACTTTTTGCTGTAAATAATCTTTCCTTTAACATTAATAAGGGAGAAATATTTGCTCTTCTTGGTCCTAACGGTGCCGGAAAAACTACTACTGTTAGAATGATTATGAATATTATTAAGCCGGATGAGGGTAATATAGAATTTAATTTCCCTTTAGAAAATAAATTAGATATGCTTCATGCATCAAAACTAGGTTATTTACCCGAAGAGAGGGGTTTATATCAGGAAATTGCCATTATTAAAACCTTGGAATTCATGGGTATTATTCGGGGGATGAATAAACTTAGCGCAAATAAAAGTGCAAATTATTGGCTCGAAAAACTTGAATTAGCAGATAGAAAAAATGAAAAATTGAGCTCTCTTTCAAAAGGAAATCAGCAAAAAGTTCAGTTTATTTCCTCTATAATTCACAATCCAATTTTTGCAGTTTTAGATGAGCCCTTCTCCGGATTCGATCCCATTAATCAGGAATTCTTTTTAGGTATTATTAAAGAATTAAGAGATAAAGGAACAACAATATTACTAAGTGCTCATCAAATGCATTTGGTGGAAAGAATTGCAGACCGGGTTCTTCTTATTAATAATGGAAAAAGAATTGAATATGGAACGGTTGATGAAATAAAAAACAATTATTCCACTACCGAAAAACTTACTCTAAATGTTATTGAAAACTCAAATTTGGAATTTCTACAAAACGATGATGCCGTAGAGAAAATAGAATTTAGCAACAATTCCGAAATAAGATTATTTCTAAAAAAGAATAAATCTCTTTCGGGGTTGCTGGCAAAAGCCGCTGCTAATTATAATATTACTTCGGTTAAGTCCGAACATATTTCTCTCCACGATATTTTTATTGATAAAGTAAAAGCAGATAATGGTGATATTGATGGATAAAATAAATTTCAAAAAAATAAAAATGGTTTTTGAAGTTGCCAAATGGGAATTTAACCGCTGGTTCAAGTTAAAGGAACAATTAATAACCATTTTAGTGGGAGCGCTTTTAAGTCTTTTAATTTTTGGGGGCAAAACAATCTTCGATAAAATAACCTACAAGAAAATTGAAGTTGCCCTAATTAATCAATCCACTTTACAAATTGAACTGAATAAAGAAACTAAAATAAAATTGATTCCCAAAGAGATAGGGGAGTTAAATGCTCAAAAAAATCTTTTGAACGAGAAAAAAATTGAGGGAATTCTTTTAATAGATAGTCTAAATAATATTTCTCTTACGGTCCAAAAAGATTACGAGTGGATAAAAGAAATTAATAGCGCGCTTAACAAATCTTTCCAACAAATAAAAATTAAGGAATCTGGCATTACAACAGAACAGCTTCAAAATATTTTTGAGCCAATCGATATAAAGATGATTTATACTGCCCAAATAAAAGAAAAAAGCACAACTTCGGAAAAAGTAGCAGCCGGAGTTTTTATTGCAGTTACTCTTATTGGAATATTTTTAGGTCTTGCTTATCAATTTGTTGCCATTACAGGAGAAAAACAGCTTAGAATTACCGAAGTAATAATATCTGCAATTTCTCCTCAAACATGGATTGATGGTAAAATATTGGGAATATCTTTGTTGTCGTTGGTTTTATTAATCACTTTTTCTTTCAGTTCTATAATATTTGTTTTAATCTCAGGTATATTTGGCAGTGCGTTATCTATTCCAATTGTTTTAGCAAATCCATCATTAATAATCTTTCTTTTCCTTTTTTCAATTACCGGGTTTATGTTTTGGAATACATTTTTTGCAGCAATTGCCGCAACAATTAACGATCCAAATACAAGCGCGCGCGGTTCTTTAATGATGGTTCCTATTATACCTGTTGTAATTGCTTTTACCTCTTTTAGTAATCCCGATTCATTAATAATAAAAATACTTTCCTATTTCCCAATAACATCAGTGCCTGTAATTTCGGTTAGAATGGTTCTAACAGAGGTTAGTATTGTGGAATTATTAATTTCACTTTTGCTGTTAATAGCTTCTACATGGTATTTACGTAAAGCGGCAGGTAAAATATTTTCTCTTTCTGTTTTAATGTATGGCAAAGAACCATCTTGGAAAGAAATATCAAAATGGTTAAAGCAATATAAAAAGTAAATAAAATATTCTTTATATAATTTGCTCTTGTTTATTCGAAAGGGGAGATTATAGTTCTGCTTCCTAGGAACTCAATAGTTATTTTTCTAAATTTATTTGCCCCTCTTTAATAACAAAATAATAAGTAGAATATCTTTATAGAATGCTAATAGTACTAAATATTTTACTTGCTTTATTAGCTAAAACTTTTTATGTTGAAAGTAAATTATGAGGATAGTTGAAATTCTCAAAAAAAACCTGCTGGCATTAGTCCTTATATTATTCCCCATGTGCTATTCTCAAAATTATTATATACTCCTTTATTGCTATTAATCTTGTTCTAATTCTTCCTCTTGTATTATGAAGATGAAGTTGATATAACATAGATAAATAGAAATTCTTTTCGTGCTAAATGAATATTTATTTTAATTCATTTATTCTATTCTATTTATAAAAATTATTAATTAAATATCCCTTCAAAAGTTGGGTTGCTCCTCTTTTGAAAGGGAACACTCAATATGCTAAAAGCACTAGCAGTTGTTCAATATAGTTTTGTTTACTCACATTGAGCATTTCTGCAATTAGCCTAAGTATATAGTTATTTTAAAATGCTAGGCAATTATTCAGGAAAAGGGGAATTGTTCTTTATTCTTTTATTGTTTGGTAGGTTGCTCCTTTAATACTCCGCTGCTTAGGGGATGGGTAAAAGTGGAGAAATATAATAAAATAGCCGCTAGCTATTTTAATTTTGGAAAGGTATTACTAAATGCCAAAGCTTATTATTATCTATCCTTATTCACCTGTTCTAATTTATTATCAACATATAACTTAATAAAAAGCCACAATTATTATTATGCTCCCAGTAAATCTAATTTAATATCCTTAAAGAGCCATTATTTAATCCAAATTACTTATCTATTAAATGTAGCTGTTGCTATAATAATCTATGGATTATTAAAATTATTGACCTATCCTAATTTGTTTAACTTATTATATAAAAAAGAATTAACGCTTTTATTTACATGCCATCCTATTTTAATTATCTGTTTCCCATTTGCAAAAGTGAACCTGGCAAGAGAAAAAGTGAACCCAGCAAGAGAAAAAGTGAACCTGGCAATTATAGTCTTAGAAGTGGTCTTAGATAAAACAAATCTTTGTTTCTACAATTTTATTATTAAGATAAAATCTGAGAATCATAGAATTATAAATCATAACCAAATTGCAGTAAAGTATTATATAACAATTAGATATAAGGAATATATAACAACTAATAAATAGAGCCATTCTTTTGTCTTTGGCTATAACAATAATCAATAATAATTTAAGGAAAACAGTATATGTCGGTTCAAAAAACATTTCAATCAATTTTAGGAAAATTTAGTGATGGAATAGTTGTTCTATCGGGAATAGCAAACTATAATCCTTCAAAGCCGGAGCTAAAGATTGGTGCTTTAGAAGAGTTAAAGAAAAATGCGGAATTGAAGAACTCTGCCGTAATTAATACTGGGATCACGTTAAAGCAGTTACGTAGCCATAGAAATGTAATAAAAGCCCCGAAGCGGATATAAACTGCCTGGAGAACCTATTAAAAAACATTGGCTTTTATATTAAGGCCGAACTTGGAGCAAGCGATCCAGTTTATAAGAAGATTAACTCCATTTTACATAAACTTAGACCGGTTTATTTTAGTAAGGAAGGGACTGCCGAAGGGGAAAAACCTAAAAGAATCCATTCTTCAAGCGAAAAAAGTTTTCAGGGTTTGGCCGGCTATGCAAATGATATTGTTAGTTTGCTAACAAATTTAGGAGTTAATTATAATCCCTCAAATCCAAACATCTCTATAGCTAATCTAAAAAGTAAAATTGAAGAGCTAAACAGTATCAATTCCCAATTGGTAAATGCCGAAAATGAATATTCAATAGCTGTTAGTGAAAGAGAAGAAATTTATAAAGGAGAAAATGGAATTAATAACCGTATAATCTTAATTAAAACTTATCTGGCAAGTTTAGAGGAGGGAAAGAATAGTGCCGAATATAAAGCTTTTGCTCTGGCACTTAAATGAACAGGATAGGAGAATAAACATGAAATAGATAATAAAATAATTATGTCCCATAAATAAAGGGAGAAGAATATGCCGAATGAAAATGGTAATTCACCTAAATGGATTGTGATAGCAAAAGATTTTATTGCTCTTTTACGAGATTCAATAATTTTTATTCTCTTTCTATTAATTCTATTCTTTCCTAAAACAATTAACAATAGTTTAAGCAATGCAGGGTTAATAGAGGGAGAAATAGCCGGATTTACCTGGAAAAATCAAATAAAAGAATCGAACGACAAAACAAAAATTGTAGGACAAACAGTAAGTGAACTGGAAAACAAATTAACAACAGTAAAAAGTAAGTTAGACAGCTTTAGCACCGCTAATAAAGATACAAATGTTAAAAAGCAGATTGAAAAGCTATCTATTGCAATAGATAAAAGCGAAGCTAAAGCAAATGAAGCTAACAGATTAATTAAATCCGCAATTAATTCTCAGCAGCAAATTGGTGAAGAAGTTGGAATTAGCCAGCCGCCAACAATAGGATGGATTTATTTAGGAAAATTAAATCAGAAAAAAAACGCTTGGTCTAAAGGTAGCCCCATTTCTATTGAAAATATAGATCCAAACTTAACTGCCGGAAAAGTATTAACTATTAAAGATCTGGTTTACTTAAGAAGTGATTCCAATAATGGAATATTTTCTTCGGCAAAAATTTTGGGAGTGATTGCCAAAGGTGAAACTGTTGAAGTTATTGAATGGAAATATGCTCATTCAATAATTGGCGGATGGTATGTATGGACAAAAGTTAAAAAAAAATAATTTTAGAACAGCTTTGTTACCAAAATGAAAAAAATATTAATAGAGAACTGTTTAAAAATTAGGAGGAGGAATGAAAAAATTTTGGTTAATAGTAATAATTATAGTTGCGTTTTGCATCTTGATGTATATACTAAGCAATAACGTTCCTCAAATTAAAGATGTAGCAAATGAACTTGTAGCAAAACAAAAGCTTCCGATATGGCTGGTTGGATTGCTGGCCCCAATAATCTATTTCTTCAAAAGTATTTCAAAAGGATTCTCTGGTTTGTTTAGCTCTAATGGTCAAGAGGAAAAAATTGAAAAAGAAAATGATAGGATACTTAAAGAACTGGAAATGATAAAGAATGATATATCCCGAATAGATAGTTGGCGAAAAGAGGAAATTGAACGGGAAATAGCAAAAATAGAATTATTGAGAAAAGATTTATTGTTTATGGATAGCCGCTATACAAAAATTAAAAATGAATTTGCTTTGCTGGAAGGAAAAAGTCTTAAAGATTACTTAAAAGACAAATCCGACGAGGAATATGAGGAATGGCGAGCAAGAAGAGATAAAGAACTTGGCATAGAAACTAATTAAGAGGTTAAAAATGAAAAAGATAATTTATTTGTTACTATTCATATTTTGCTTCTCTTCCATATATGCTCAGCAATTGATATTTCCCGAAAAGAATAGACCACTTAGATATACTTTTAAGCAGGGGGATATTGTAAAAATAGAGAGCAAAATAGCTTATATCTATAACGATTCATTGTATAGATTGGAAAATGCATCTTTAATGAAATATGAAGAGATGAATGCAAAGCTAAAAGAAATGCTGGGAATAAAGGAAAAAATGGATTCTATTCAAAAAGATATTCTTAATGGATATAAATCCATAATTAATATTCAAAATGCATCGTACGATTCTTTAAAAACCGCATCGGCAAAACTGGAATTGTTAGTTCAAAATTCAGTTGATAACACAAAGGCGGCATTGAAATATGCAAAAAGAATTAAATACACTTCCTATTTAACAAGCGGTGTAATTGGGGGAATTGCCGGGGGACTAATAGATAATAAATCTTCTTCTTTTGGGTTAACCGGTGCTTTGCTTGGTGTTTTTGGCGGAGCCGGAATTAATTACTTCTTACAAGAATATATTCTAGGTGACTAATATGAAAAAGATAAAATTTACCACTCTGTTATTTCTTCTTCCCTTCTTATTCTGTGAATATCTGTTCGCACAGAATTCTGCTGCTAAAGAAACGGTTAATATGTTAAAAGCAAATTCAACAATTTTAATAATTGCTGGTATTTTACTTTTTATCTGGCTGCTTTTAGTAATTATATATTTGGTTTGGGCAATTCATAAGTACAACGATAATTATGGATTAAGTAATCACGAATGGAAAGTACTGCATCCCGAAATGTATGCCGATGAAAAGGAAAAAAAGAAATATATAACCCTTCGGGATAAATTAATTAGCGCCAAACAAAATATAGAGGACTCGAAAGCAATAGAAGGGGAATCTGCGCAAATTATAACTGCCCCATTTGGTGAGCCCGAAGATAATCCCTATAAATGCGATTCTTTTGGTCTTCCTCCAAATACAATTAGGGGATTAATTGCCTTAACGGCATTAGTAATGTTTTTATTAATGGAAATGATTAATTTTTTTAGTGCTTGGGATATTGAAAGCAATTTTAAAGAGCTTACACTTGTATTCCAAATGATTATTGCTTTCTATTTTGGATCGAGAGCTATTGAAGTATTAAAAGCAAAAACAGAAAAGGGGGAAAAGAAAGAAGAAGAGGATCAGAAGAAAAAAAATGAAGAGGAAAAAAAGAAAGTTGAAGAGGAACGCTTAAAAAATGGTTCTTCTTCTTCACCGGTTAATCCTAAAACCGAAGTGGAGGAGGCTGAAGAAGTTTCAATTCACCAAGCGGCGATAATACCGGAAGAAAAATCGTCAGGTAGAATTATAAGCGCAATAGAAAATTCCCAAAGTATTGAAATACCGGAAGACATTTTAAACAAATTTAAAGATGAGAATGGAATAAAGAATAAACCTTTGAATGAAAGAGTGTTGGCGTTAACAGGTTCATTTGAAACCGGAGAAGGATTTCCTAAATGCTTTGCGGGCTTAACAAATAATTTTGATGGGCAGGGAATTAGTTTTGGAGTTCTTCAATGGAATTTTGGGCAGGGCTCTTTGCCCCCATTACTTCAAAAGATGAATAACAATTATCCCGATATATGTAAAAATATATTCGGTTCGTTGTATTACGATTTTGAAAGAATGCTTAAAATGCCAAAAGCAGAACAGTTAGCATGGGCAAAAAGCATTCAATACACTCAAGTAAAAAATGGAAAAACATTTTGGTATATAGACAAGCAATGGATAAAAGCATTTAAAGATATTGGATTAACAAGCCAAATGATTACAATTCAAGCAGAGGCATCCAATATTTTGTACCAAAGAGCTTTTAGATTAGCCGGTGAATATGAATTAACAACAGAGAGGGGAGTTGCCTTAATGTTCGATATTATTACCCAGAATGGAAGTGTTGATAAAAATGGTTCGGGAAGAAGAATTAGAGAGGATTATTTAAAACTACCAAGCTATTTAACCGAAGATGAAAAGCAGGTAGAAAAGATGACAATTATTGCCAATAGGCGTTCCGAAGTTTCTAAACCGGCATATATTAAAGATGTTAAAGCGCGGAAGCTTACAATTGCAACTGGAGAGGGAAAAGTTCATTCTAAGAATTACAATTTAGCCGAAGAGTTTAATATTACTTTAAAACTAGTTTAGATTTTTTGATGGCTGCCGGTATAAAACAGGCAGCCAATGTTAATTAAAAAAGTGATAAATCCCTTTAATTCATTCTATAAATCAGCTTTTATTGAATTTTGCGAGATAAACTTTTGGAATTTATTTGGAAGTTATTGCAAGCTATTATTTAATGTCTTTCTAACGAATTACTAATTTGTAAAGAAGTTAATTTACATGTAAATTTAAGTATGAATTTGACTAATGTACCAAATAAGTTACCCGAAAATATCGATCTTGAAAAGGAAAAAGCACTTCAAGATATTCTAGAGAGCAGCGACTTTAAGGAATCGAAAAGATATAGCGAACTTCTTTGTTATTTGGTAGCAGAAACTTTATCCGGCAATATTCCAAAAGAAATTACAATTGGAATAAAATTTTTTGGAAAAGGAAATGGTTTTGATCCAAAAGAAGATCCAACAGTTAGGGTTTATATTAATAATCTTAGAAAAAAACTGGAACATTATTATTTAACAGCCACTTTGACTGCTAAATATAAAATCTCTATTCCAAAAGGACATTACGAAGTAGAGTTTTTGCCTATCGAACAAGTAATTGACACCATTTCAAATCCAGAAGTAAAATATCCTAATAAAAAATGGATAATAGCTTTAGCATCACTAGTAATAGTATTTGTTATTACTTTTATTATCTATTCTGTTTGGGATAAAAAAGAAAACCCCGAAAATGTAATCCTTTCAGAGTTTGTTAGTCCTGGTGCAAAACCAACTTTAATAGTTCTGGGAGATTTTTATTTCCTATTCGAAAGATCGAATGAAAAAAAGGGGGGACATTTTGTTAGAGACTTCCGAATTAACACCTACGACGATTATCAGCAAATGATTAAAACAAATCCGAAGTTTGGCGAAAAGTATGTTCCAAACGACTTTACTTATTTGAGACCAAGCGCAAGTTGGGGAGTTGCCGAATTGGTGCCTTATTTAAAGTTTAGCCCAAACGGATATTCCATAAAACTGGCTTCTCAGGTAACCTTGGACGATCTTAATTCTCATAATATTATTTTCATTGGTTCCTTTAAAACTTTGTTCCTATTAAAATCCTTTATCCATTTGTACGGGCTTTCAATTGAAATGATTGATAACAAGTTTACAATTCAGCAAAACCAAAAGGATTCGGCGCTTACTTTTACTCCCAAAGAAATGAAAGGGGGGAATTATCAAAAGGATTATGCATTGGTAATTAAAGGAAATGGACCAGATGGGAATAAGGTACTTTTACTTTTAGGATTTTCTGATATTGGCGTTCTAAATGCTGTAAAAGCGGTTTCGGAATCGAGATCTTTGGCTGTTATTAAAAACGAGTTTGTTAAACAAAATATTAATCCTCCTTACGATTTTACCTTAGTTTTAGAAGCTGAAGGAATGAGCCAAGCAATATTCAAATCCCAAATAGAGTTGCTTGCACCTTTAAAGCCTAAAAACCTCGCAAAAACCAACTGAAAACTGGAATAATTTTAGAAATATATTTATAAATCTCCATGCTTTTTGAGATTAATATTGCCTTATTAGAGCAAATTGCTCGTTTTACATGTTAATTAACATGTTCTAAACGGTTATTATCTTGTTGCTTTGTAAATCATCTACTTTCTTTGCATCGGTAAAAAAGGGCAACATATTTTTTGTTTGATTAATTTATTGGAGGAGGAAATGAATAAGTTTTTATTCTTATGCCTTGTTTTCTGTTTATCCATAACGGTAAATATTTTGGCGGGCACTTCAGGAAAAATAACTGGCATAGTTAAAGACAAAAAAACAGGCGAGCCCCTCTTTGGCGCAAGTGTTGTTATTAATGGAACATCCTACGGTAATACCTCAGATATTGAAGGAAGATTTTTAATTCTAAATGTCCCTCCGGGAACTTATAGTGTTGCGGCTTCTTATATTGGATATGAAACATTAATTCTTTCGGAAGTGCGTGTTAAAATAGATCAGACTACTCAATTAACTTTTCTTCTTAGCGATAAATCTGTTGAAGTTTCTACAGTTACAATTACTGCCGAAAGACCACCCGTTGAATTGGATTTAACTGCAAGTAAACAATCTGTAACTTCTGCCGAAATTAGCAACAGCTGGGGAAGCAATGTAAAAGACATTATTAGTGAATTACCTGGTGTGAATGCCAACGGCGGTATAAGAGGCGGATTTGGTCTTGACGTTGCATATAATCTTAATGGAATGGATATGCGGGATATTGGATCTAATTCCAATTTTACTGGGGTTAATCTTACAACAATTCAAGAGCTCGAAGTTCTTACCGGCGGATGGAATGCCGAATATGGGCAGGCAAATGGTGCAATGGTAAACATTGTTTCTAAAACTGCATCGGATAGAATGCGCGGAACGGTTAGCTACAAAATGCGTCCTGCCGGAGTTTATCACTGGGGAGATAATATTTACGATCAGAATAATGTATTCCACACAATAATGACAACTGCAGATTTTTGGGATCCAACTAAAACATGGCAGACTCAATGGATGACTTCACCTCTCAAAGGATTCGACCCTAAAACTCTTGGCGCTCCATACAATACGATGACACCACAGCAGCTTGCCGACTGGTGGAAAAATTTTATTAACGATCCAAGTTTAAATCCTCAAATTAATTATGCAAATAGAATGGATTGGGAAAGTGAATTTACAATTTACGGCCCAATTGTAGAAGATCTTGGATTTATGCTTTCCGGAAGATACAAAGAGGGAGTTGGAGATTATCCATCTGCTCTTAGTTATAATCCAGATATGACTTTTCAGGGTTCGTTGAATTATAAATTTGGTTCATCCAAAATAGATGTGAATGGAATTTATACACAGTTTGCAAACAGCCAGTCTCCAAGAACTTATTATGGCTCTTCAGAAGATAATTTTAATAACGGTACTGCAATGCCATTTGTAAGAACTCCTTATAATAGATATGCATATTGGTTCTTTGGCGCAAGCAGTAACAGTGTTGATAATATTAGACCGCCTGAATATGCAAGCATGCTAAATCTTCAGGCAAAATTTACACATGTATTTACTCCTCAAACATTTTTAGAAGTAGCTGTTCAGCATGTTGAAACAGATTACAGAAGTGATTTTACAGATATAAAGAGAGCTGCAATTTATGGTCCTGATGGAAAATTCCAAAATGCGTATCCAGCCACTCTTCCAAACGCGTTTGTAAGTTTTGTTGCCAACAGACCTGGCGATATTTGGAGCAATAAAATTACTTCGAGCAACTATGTATTCAAAGCAGATCTAACAAGTCAAGTAACAAAAAATCATCTAGTTAAGACAGGATTACTATTTACATATAATACATTCGATAAAGTTCTTCACGATCATCAAAGCAGCGGAACAACTTATTACGCACATGTTACAGATTTATCTGAAACAAAATCTAACCCATATGAAGGCGCTATTTATATACAAGACAAAATTGAATATGAAGGAATGGTTATCAATGCCGGTTTGCGCTTAGACTTTTACAATGCTAACAAAAATGTATCGTCAACAATATTTGACCCTTTGATGATATCCGATAGTACACTAGGTCACACTGGGCCAATAGGACATATCTCTTACGATCCAAAGGGAACTGGTCCAGGTTATACAAAAACACCAACTCAATTTGCTATATCACCTCGAATTGGTATTTCTCATCCAATTACCGAAAGTACAGTGCTTCATTTTATGTGGGGAATTTTTAATCAACGTCCCGCATGGCAAAAAATTGTTGGACCGGCAGTAGTAAGAACTCTTCCTCCGGCAGGACTTTCGGATTGGAGCAAAATGGATCCGGAAGTGCAAAGTGTTTATTACAACTTCTTTACAAATTATATTCCTAATCCCGCACTTGAATGGGAAAAGATGACTCAGTATGAAGTTGGATTTGAGCAAAACATTGCAGACATGTTTTCTCTTGATGTTACAATGTATTACAAAGATGCCTACAACTTAACATCAAATGGAATCAGCAGAGCAACAACAAATTCACCACTGGATAACATTGCTAAAACAGGCGGATCTGTTGATGTAAGATTATATGGCGATCCAAGAGATCCTGCAAATAGAGTTTTTGGACAGACTCAAGGTTATTTCAATTCAATTGTAAATGGAGCTTGGGCAGATGTTCGCGGTATTGAATCTACAATTGAAACCAAATTTCGATATGTAAACCTAAGGTTTAACTATTCATTATCCTTTCTTACAACCGGAAGTAACCAGCTAAGCGTTATGTATAGAGTATTTAAAGATGCAAATGGAAATCCAAAGCAATTGGGTATCGATCAGTACAGAGGTGCATCGAATACAGATGGTGGAAGAAACGGAGTTGATGACGATTCCTGGAATCCTCATAATTCTGCAACTCTTAAAATTATGGCAAACTCTCCAAGTGATTTTGGACCGGAACTGGGAGGTATGTTTTTATTGGGAGATTGGAATATTTCTCTTACTACTTCTTGGGCACAAGGTCAGTTATATACTTATCACTCTCCAACAGATTTATCGAAAGAACCAAACAACATGCGCTGGAGCGACCGTTGGAATACAAACATGAATCTATCCAAGAAAATAAAATTATTCGGAACGATGGAAGCAAAGCTATTTATTAATGTCATAAATCTATTTAACGAAAAACAGTTGAATTTGCTATCTGGAACTGATATGACAAATTATCAAGAACTGGGTCAATTACCTTTTAATAATACAACAAAAGAACCAATGGTATGGGATTGGTATATCAATAGTCCAAGAGAAATTTATTTCGGTTTACAAATCGACTTTTAATTGAACTTGGATTAATAACTATTGGAGGTTAAAAATGAATTTTAAGAAAATAATGAACAAGATAAGTCTCATAATTATTTTGATTGCCGGTACGGCATCAATTCTTTTTGCGCAAGAGGTTCAGAAAAAAACTCTTACAAGAGGAAAGATGTGGATCTCGTGTTTGCCTAACGGCGCACTAGAATATGCCGATGAATTTGGAACTGGAAATAGATTTCTAGATGGCTATCCAGGATACTATTCGCATTCAACTTATCTTACTCCCGTTTCGGATGTAAGCAGAATTTTTAACGTTGCGCAGATAAATGGACGTAACGTTGGGTGGGGTTATAGAACTCAAAGAACCAGAGAAGATGTAACAGCTCTTGTTCAGACACAGCTGGTTAAAAATTACAGCAGTTATGGTTATAATTTCGATCCTACACAACCCGAAGAATACATAACTGGAACAATGCAGTCCAATCAATGGGCAGATGCTTCCAAAACAATTCCTCATATGAAATATAGTCTTGAAGCAAAAGCGATGGTATGGAGTTTTCCTAAATACAGCGATTTTGTAATTATTAAGTGCAAGCTTACAAATACAGATGCCGTTACGTTTAATAATTTTTATTATTCAAGATTTATTCAGCCGCAAGGACCATATAATCCATTACTTACAACTTACGATAAAGAGTATATGTGGGATACTCAAGTAAGTGAAGATCTTGGATTTATTTTTTATGACGATACTTCAATTCCTCCAACTGGAACAGCTCCGGTTTACGCTTATCCACCTGGAACCATTACCGGAGATAGAGGTAACCCTGGAAATATTAAAACAGCCGGCTCGAACAATAAAAAACTTTATTCACCATCACTCTATGCATTTTCTTTTTTACCAAGTACACTAACAAAAAACAAAAATGGTGAACAGAAAGTTTGGCGCAGTATTGTTAGTACTTCCGGAAGTGCGCCTACAGAAGATAATTTCCCCGGCAGCGATGTATTAGTTGATTGGTCTGCATTCAAAACATTCATCGAAAAAGAACAGCCAAAGATGAGTTGGAGAGACGCCAATAAAAATTATAAACTTGGCAATTTTGCAGGCAGCTTATACGAAAGAAGTCCTAGATACATTTATGCAATTGGTCCTTACGATTTAGCTCCGGGACAATCTATTGAATGGACAGAAATATGGATTGCCGGGCAGATGGATCGCAACATAACAATGTTGGGAGATACAACTGCTACTTTGCATTTTGTTGAAAAGGGGCTTGCAAACCTTAAAGATAATTGGGCTGCGGCAAAATCAATAATTCAAAATAATTACAGAGTTACTTCAAATATTCCACCACCAACACCTGCAGATCAGCCGAACATAGGAAACACTGTTAACGAGCTTGCTGTTACTGCTGCTTCAAATACTGTTGATGGCAAACCAGTTTCGGGAGTGAATATTTCATGGAATGCCGTTCATGTGAATTACAAAGACCCAATTAGCGGCACAGCAGATTTTGAAGCATATAAAATCTATCAATCGGATATTTCTGTTGAAGGTCCATGGAAGTTGATTAAAACTATCAGCGTAGCAGATGCCGAAAAATTCAGAGCCGCAGACAAGATAAATTATTTTATGGCAGTTAATGTTGGAGTTCCTTACAGATATTGTGTAACAAGCATAGATAAAGAAGGAAACGAAAGTGCAAAAACCGGATTCAGTTTATATCCTATTACCGCTCCAATTTTCCCAACCAATAATCTTTCGGCTATAAGGGTCGTTCCTAATCCATTTAGACAAGAAAGCGGATTCTTAGACAGAAGTGAAGTTAAGAGATTAGCATTTGTAAATATACCATCAAGCTGTACAATAAAAATTTACACTCTCGCACTCGATTTAGTGAAAACAATTGAACATAATAGCGGTAAGGGAGAAGTAACATGGGGCTCCAATACTGCAGCTAATCAGGATTATATGTTAACGGATTTTGCAATGAATGTAATGCCCGGAGTTTACGTGTATGTTGTAGAGTCTCATGTTGCCGGCCATGAAGGTGAGAGCCAAGTAGGAAAAATTGTAATCATAAAATAAAACTATGACCAAACAGTTTGAATGAATTGAAGGAGTTAATATGAATAAAAAATTAAAATTATTGTTACCCATAATCATTTTGGTCATAGCAAATGCAACATGCCTAGCTCAAATTGATTATAACGATGCCGACTGGGGAATACATCCAATGAATTACAGCAGGGTAGGAACCACCGGATGGCAATTTTTAAAACTTCCTTCGAATGCAAAGACAGCATCGATGGGAGGAGTTGTTTCGGCAGTCTCTGCCGGAAATGCAAATTCTGTATTTACTAATCCTGCTTCAATTGTAGATGTAAAAGGTTACGATGTTTCTTTAAGCCGGATGAACTGGGTTGCAGATATTGGTTACCAATCCTTTTCTGTTGTAAAGAATTTTGAAGAGATAGGTGCTTTTGGATTAAGTCTGGTTTACCTGGACTATGGAAGTATGGAAAGAACAGAGAACATGGCATCGTACGATGGTGCCGGAAGTTACTTGGGAATTTTACCAGTCTTCGATAACCTTGGAACATTCACTGCGGCAGATTTTTCGGTGGGCCTTTCATATTCAAGACAAATAACGGATAAACTTCAGGTTGGCGGTACGGTTAAATATTTACACCAAAGGCTTGATGATGCTTCTACTTCAACTTGGTCTTTCGATATTGGTACTCTTTACTATACAGGATTGAATACATTGCGAATTTCGTTTGTTGGCAAAAATTTTGGACCTGATGCTGAATTTGGTACTTACAACGATAGAATTCAGGTTCAGCCAATTAAAGTAAAACTGCCAATGCTTTTGGTTATAGGTGCCGCTTACGATGTTATTGAAGAAAATGTGGACAGTCCTCATAAACTTGTAACCGCAGTGGAATATTTAAAGCCTAATGATGGTCCCGATAAAATTAATTTAGGCGGCGAATATTCCTTTATGAAAACATTCTTTGTTAGAGGTGGTTACCGGTTTAATTACGATGAAGAAGGATTAACCTTTGGTGCCGGAATTAATTATGAAATAAGCGATATGAAATTTAAGGTTGATTACGCTTATGTAAGTGTTGGAATATTCAAGCAAGTGCACATGTTTACAATTGGAATGAACTTTTAGTAATTGCTGCTAGGAGTTTAAAATAAATTACAAATAAAGGAGTAAGTAAAATGAAAAAGATATTTACATTTTTAATGATCCTTTTTATTGTTTCCTTTTTCAGTTCAACTTCTACGGCGCAGGTTGTTATTAAATCATCTGCCGAAAACTATGTAGCCGAATTTTCTTTAACTACTGCAGTCGACACACTTTTAAGAGTTAGGGGACCGGCAACATCATCATCTTCTTCTCCAAAAAGACTTTCATTTATTCGGTTCGATTTAACACAGGTTAAAGGAACTGCAACAAAAGCTTTGTTAAGACTTACTCCAGAAAGGATTGTTGGAGGAACAAATGTTATTAACAGAGTTGATTTTTATGCAGTCGCAACAGACTCGTGGGATCCGGCAACCCTTCTTTTCACAAATATGCCAGCTCTTGCTTCCAAGCTAACAGAGCAAGTATTTGCAACACAATCAAGCACAGCTCCAAAAGTTACATACGATATTGATATTACAGATTTTGTAAACAGCAAATTACTTGGAAACAAATTAGTATCTATTGCAATGACTGATGATCAAAATACTCAAACAGATGCCCGCTTCTATAATTCTAAGGCAAAGAGCGTCTTTACAGGTTTGCCAACTGGTCCGGTACTATCAATTACCGGAGTAACCTTAACTGGAATTGAAGATAATGTGAGTAGTATTCCAATCAGTTTTTCTATAGAACAAAATTATCCTAATCCATTTAATCCTTCCACTATAATTACATATCATTTGCCTAATAATGGTTTTGTGGATATTTCAATTTATAACTCTATTGGACAAAAAATATCTACTTTAATTAGCGATGAAATTTCTGCAGGTACTCATCAAATAAGTTGGAATGGAAAAAATCAATTTGGTTTGGATGTTAGTTCGGGAGTCTATTTTGCAAAGGTAAAATTCGGCTCGCAAAATAAAACTATTAAAATGCTGCTATCGAGATAATTTTACTAATTAGTAAATAATATAAAGGAGTACAGTTACATGAAATATTTTAACCGATTCTTAGTGCTTTTTGTTTTACTTAGCGGAACAATGTCAATAGCTCAGAATTTACTGTTGGAAGAAAATTTTAATTATCCTTCTGGAACATTGGTAAATACAATTGCCGGTTTTAATGCCAGAAGTACCGGCGGTACATACAAACAAACTATTGCATCAATAGGTCTATCATATACTGGATATCTCAGTTCAGATATTGGAAAAAGCGATTCACTTACATTAGATGGTGATGATTTCAGCAGAGATTTTGCTACTTATGTAAGTGGACAGACTAGTTGGCCTAATGCTATAACCACCGGCTCTGTTTATTTTTCTGCGCTAGTTAAAGTTCTTTCGGCCGGAACTGTTGGCGATTATTTCTTAAGCTTCCATTGGAATAATACTTTCAACGGTAAAGTATTTGTTCAGAGCAATGGCAATGGATTTAGTTTTGCAACCGCTAAAAATACTGTAAATCCATACGAAACAACTGTTAGAACTTATGGCACAACATATTTAGTAGTTGTAAAATATACATTCAATTCCGGTACTGGTGACGATAGAATTGATATGTGGATTAATCCTGATGTAACAAGCGGATCCGAACCAGCTTCGGTTGCGCCATTTAGCAATATAACCGAATCTACACGTAACGATTATGCTGCAATTGGCGGCGTGGCAATTCGCCAGGGTGGAACTTCTCCTGCAATACCTCCAAAAGTATACGTGGATGGTATTAGAATAGCAACAGATTGGGCTACTTTGATGATGGGCAAATTTACCGCAGTTAAAAAAGAAACCGGAATTATTCCTTCTGAATTTTCAGTTGATCAAAATTATCCTAATCCTTTTAATCCTACAACTGTAGTTTCTTACAATGTTCCTAAAAGCGGACTTGTAAATATCTCAGTTTACAATTCACTAGGGCAAAAAGTAACCTCGCTATATGAAGGTGAAGTTGCTGCCGGTAATCATAGAATTAATTGGAATGGAAAAAATCAATTTGGAAGTGAAGTTACCAGCGGCGTTTACTTTGCTACAGTAAATTTTGCCGGACAAAGCAAAACAATTAAAATGCTGCTTACCAGATAAAAGAAATTTTGCTAACCATCATCATAAAAAAATATGGTGATGGTTGCATCTTTGAGCATAATGTGAAAATGTTAAAAATATTTTTACTACTGTTCTTTCTTGTCCTTAATAATTGGAATTTCCTTTACTGTCTTAACATTCAGAATAATGCTTTTGTAGCTTTTGTAAATAACGAAGGTATTTCCATTGAAATGTTCCGGCAGCAAATATCCAAAAAAAGGGCGGCTGTTATCAGTCAATTTAGCAATAAATATAAAATAACAGATTATTCCGGATTCTGGTCATCTTCATTTGGCAATAACCAAGTGCCGGCAAATATTCTAAAACAAATGGCTCTTGATGAATGCATTAAAATAAAGGTTCAGCAAATCCTTGCTAAAAAGAATGGAATAGTAAAGGATATTAGCTATAAAAGTTTTTTGCTAAGACTAAAGGAAGAGAATAAAAATAGAAGAAAAGCAGTCTCGGAATCGAAAGTTATTTATGGTCCTGTTGAATATTCCGAAGCTTCATTCTTCGATCATTTATTGAGCATACAGATTATAGAATTAAAAAAACATTTATCTGCAAAAGCATTTGATCTATCGGAATCGAGTCTTAACAAGTTTTATGAAACATGGAAAGATTCTTTATTTAAAAAGAAAAACAGCTCAAAAGGAGAAAGGTATTTCCAATTCGATTCAATAAAGTCAACTGTTAAAACTAACCTTGTTGATTATGAATTTGATAAGCTGATTGATAAGATGATTAAAAGTGCAGTTATAAAAGTGAATAACAAAGCAATTGACAAAATTGTTATTGAATAAAACAGAGTAGCTACAAAATTATTGCATAACTAAAATCTGGAATGATGAAACAAACTATCAAATATCGTTATAGCTGGCTCCTTCTTTTTTTTAGCTTTCTATTCTTTTCATTGTTTGCACTTCCTTTTAATGTCTCTGCTCAGTCAGTTACATATTATGTGGATAACATTAATGGTGACGATTCAAAAAATGGAACTTCACCTTTGACTCCATGGAAAACTCTTTCAAAAATTAACAGCACAACTTTTCAGCCGGGCGATAACATATTATTTATTGCAAATGGCATTTGGACCGGAACCCTTTCTCCAAAGGGATCGGGATCTTCCGAGAAACAAATTATAATAAGCAAATATGGAACTGGCAGCTTACCCCTTATAAATGGTAACGGTGTTTATACAAATGCAGTTACATTGAATAACCAGGAATATTGGACTGTTAGTAATCTTGAAATTACAAACAACTCGGGTTCTTCAGATAATTTTCAGCGGAGAGGAATTTACATTGTCGGAACAAACTTTGGAACCATCCATAATATTCAGTTGAAAAATTTAATTGTTAGGGACGTTAATAGTTATTTGAATTCCGGTAGTGATTCCAATAAAAATTACGGTGGTATTTATATAGAAGTCACCGGCAGTTCGGTTCCTACAAAGTATGATAATCTATTAATTGATGGATGCCAAATTATTAATTGCGATAGAACCGGAATCTCAACAAGTTCATCTTGGGATACTAGAACTTTTACAACAAATACCAACTGGACACCTAGCACTAATGTAATAGTTCGAAATTGCTTGATTGAAAATTCCGGCGGTAATGGATTAATTATACGGACTGCGGTTAAGCCATTAATTGAACGAAACGTGCTAAGACATTGCGGCTCTAAAATTAGCGGTAATTCATTATTCACATTTAATTGCGATGACGCTCTAGTTCAGTACAACGAAATTTCTCAGACTGTTTATAATGCAGGAGATAATGATGCTAGTGGTTTCGACAGCGACTACAGATGCAACCGTTCGGTATTTCAATATAATTACAGTCACGATAACGATGATGGATTTATGGTTGTAACCTGCCAGGGTGGTGATACCAGATTTAACGATGGAACTATAGTACGATATAACATCAGCCAAAATGATGGGGGCAACGGTTCTTCATCCGGTGCAATAGTTTATCTATCTGGGCAAACTACTAATACTACAATACACAACAATGTAATTTATTCTGGAATCTCAAATTCAATTAAACGGGTTGTTTATCATAACAATTGGAGCGCTTACCCGGATAGAACTTCGTATTACAATAATATTTTCTACATTTTAAAGTCTCCATCATCAATAGCTTTTAGTTTAAGCTCGAGCACCTATAATACATTCGATTACAATTTATTTTATGGAATCTCTTCAACACCATTCGATCCTCATAAAATAACATTGGATCCAAAATTTGTGCAGCCCGGTTCTGCCTACGAGGGTATTTACTCAACAGGTGGTTATCAGCTTCAGCCATCATCTCCTTGTATTGATGCAGGTACACTGTTGCAAAATCATTTGGTAAAAGATTTCTGGGGCAATTCTGTTCCAGGCAATGGTAAAGTTGATATTGGAGTAAATGAATTTAATGGAACTCCTACTGCAATTAATGATAATGATAAAAAGTTTCCAACAGATTTTGAATTGTTTCAGAACTATCCTAATCCGTTCAATCCAGAAACTAAAATATCTTACTCGTTACCATCAGCAGGGTATGTATCTGTAGTAATCTATAATTCTCTTGGTCAAGCGGTACAAACAATTGAAAGTGAAGTACAAAATGCCGGATTGCATCAAATAACTTGGAATGGACTTGACGCTAACAATTTTACAGCGGTTTCTGGAATTTATTTCTGCAGGCTTCAATTCAACGAAAATGTTAGAACCATTAAAATGTTTCTAGTGAAATAATTATGAAAAGAATAACTGCAGTAATCATATTGATAGTACTTATAACCGTTTCGGTATTTGCACAAGTTAAGAGATATAAAGATGAAATATTTGCCTCATATCTATTGCAAAGCAATATTACATATGGAACCGGATCCAAAAATACTATGGATATTTATACCGGAACAGGAGATGTATCTACAAACCGTCCATTGGTAATTTTTATACATGGAGGCGGATTTAAGGATGGAGATAAAGTAAGCAGTTTTGGAACAAGAGTTTGCGGAGGTTTGGCAAAAAGGGGATATGTAGTTGCGTCAATAAATTATCGTTTAACTCCAACTCAGAATACAAACCAGCAGTCATTCGAAGCAATGATTAAAGCAGTGCAAGATGCAAAGGCCGCGGTTCGCTATTTTAGAAAGAATGCTTCGCTTTATGGAATTGATGCAACTCAAATATTCGCTACCGGAAGTTCTGCCGGATGTATTACCGCATTGCACATGGCATATCTTGATGCTGCGGAACTGCCCTCTTATGTGGTTGATCCAATATTAAAAGATTTGGAAGGAACCAGCGGAAATCCCGGCTACTCATCAAACATTCAGGGAGTAATAAGCAATTGGGGAGCTATTGGAGATACTACATGGATGAAGAATAACAATGTGCCTGTTTATTGTGTTCATGGAACTTCCGATCAGACAGTGTTTTTCGAGCAGGTTCCTGCCGATGGTCCATTTGAATTTGGAAGCAAACATATTTTTACAGCCGCTCAAAGATTAAATCTCAAAAGCGGTTTGCGTATTTTTAATAATACTGGTCATACACTTGATAACAGCAGTACAAAGCAAGACAGCGCGTATAAAGATTTTAGCCAATGGCTATACACTATTCTTAATGTAACTACAGATATAAAAGCAGAGAAGAATTCAATTCCTTCCACTTTTGTTTTGCATCAGAATTATCCAAATCCATTTAACCCGGTTTCAAATATAAAGTTTGAAATTCCTGTTGGGGCAATGGTGAACCTTACGGTTTATGATATTCTTGGAAATGAAGTTGAAACGCTTGTAAACCAATACATGGAACAGGGAGTATATCAAAAAATATTTGATGCAAAAAATCTATCAAGCGGAATTTATTTCTATAAGCTGACAGCACAAAATATGGTTCATACTAAAACAATGACATTACTTAAATAGCGACGAATAATAAATTGAACAAGCACATTGTAAATATAATCCTCTTCATGTCAGCTTTTACGCTTGCAACTATCAGCGCGCAAAACAATAACAGATACTCTTACGAGATCTTTTCTACTTACAATCTTCAAAGCGATGTAAAATATTGCAGCACAATCGATATGAATGGAAAACCGATTGATCTTTTTTTAGATGTTTATTCTCCGCCTCTTGACGATGCAATAAAATTAAGGCCAATGATAATTTATTTCCATGGTGGCGGATTTAAGAATGGAGATAAAAATCAAAAAATGCTAACAACTTGGTTAAGCAAATTTGCAAAACAAGGATATGTGTGTGCTTCTGCAAATTACCGTTTGGGAGTAGCGCAGCCGCAAAGTAACGAGGACTACTTCGAAGCTCTTTATAGAGGTGTGCAAGATGGAATAAATGCTGTAAAGTTTTTTAAGAAGAATGCAAAATTATATGGTGTTGATACATCGCAAATATTTATTGCAGGGCAATCTGCCGGTTCCAAAATTGCTATTCACATGGCATATATGAATCAGAATGAAGTGCCAGCATTTGCTAATATTTCAAAACTGGGTTTACTGGAAGAGGCAGATAAAAATTCAAGTTACTCTTCTAAAGTAGCCGGAGTTCTAAACAATTGGGGATGCATTATAAATTATAAATGGATCAATAAAGGGGACGTGCCAATTTACAATGTTCATGGTGTTGATGATAAAACAGTTCCGTACGATTCCTCATTCGATTACCATGGAATGAAATATGGAAGCAAAATTATTTACAACAGAGCAAAGGAAATGGGAATTAAAACAGATCTCCTTTCTTTTAGCAGTACAGGGCATACTTTAGATAACGATGCTGTTAAACAGGATAGCGCATTTAATGCTGCAAGCGCCTGGCTTTATAAAATTATTAAGAAGATTGATTAACATTATTCTAAATGGAAAAGGAAAGTCTAAATATTATTTTGATCATTAAAAGTTTTCGCAGGAACCTCCTTCGATTATGGCTGATGCATTTCATCCCTTCATTTGCATCAGCTTTTATTCTTTTGATCACTCCATTTATAATTTTAGGAACTACACTCACAAACCAAAATCAATCTGTTGTTTATTATATAGATTCTGTTAATGGCAACGACAATAATAGTGGTACAAGCGAACTATCTTCTTGGAAATCTCTTAACAAAATAAATCAAACAACATTTCTTCCCGGCGATAAAATATTGTTCAAGGCGGGTGGAATTTGGAATGGTAAGCTTAATCCAAAAGGTTCCGGTAAAGAGGGAAGCCCCATAATAATTGATATGTATGGAAGCGGGTCTAAACCTTTAATATTAGGCGGAGGCTCTGTAGGCAATGGAGTTGTATATCTATATAATCAAGAGTATTGGGAGATTAACAATCTCGAGATTACTAACGATGCTTCAACAGGTGGGGATAGAAGAGGAATTCAAATATCTGCTTCGAATTATGGAATTGTAAACCACATCTATTTAAGAAAATTATTGATTCATAACATCAAAGGAATTGTAGACCAGAGTGCAATTGAAGCAAAACGAACCGGAGGAATTGCAATTGAAACTCTTGATGATAAAAATTTAGCAACCAGATTCAACGACATCTTAATAGAAGGATGCGAAATTTATTCTGTTGATAACACCGGAATTTACACAGACAACAGAAGGGATGTTGGAGATTATCCGGGAACACCAGATTGGGAAAAGAGAAAGTTTACCAATGTTATAATTAGAAATAACACAATTCACGATGTTGCAAAAAATGCAATGATAATACGTCTGTGTGATGGTGGAGTTGTAGAATTTAATCTTTGCTACGATACTGCGTTCCGGGCAGTAACCGGAAATACAATATTTTCAAGATCGTGCAATGGTACCGTATTTCAATTCAATGAAGGATATCTGAACAAATCGCAGGATTACGACGGCAGTTTATATGATGCAGATCTTCAAAGCCCTAATACAATTTGGCAGTACAGCTACAGTCACGATAATGCTCACGGATTGTTCTGGTCCTGCACAGTTCAGCAAGATTCCGGAATTGTATGCAGATATAACATAAGCCAAAACGATAGAGGAATTATTTTTTGCATCAACTATCCTGTATCTTCTATTTACTGCTATAACAATACAGTCTACAGCGGTGCGGGTGTTTCACCTACAATTATTTCCGAAAGAAATAATGGAGGAACCGGAAGCCGTAAATATTATTTCAGCAATAACATTATTTATAATTCCAGCACTAACGCTAAATATATTTTTCAATCTGTTGGCTATACTCGACTTATAAACAATAATCTTTTCTACGGAATTCATCCTAACAATGAACCGGCTGATTTAAATAAAATTATTTTGGATCCCGCTTTAGTTAATCCCGGAAGCGGTGGAATTGGACTTAATACTCTTGATGGTTATAAACTGAAAGAAACATCCCCATGCATAGACAGAGGGATTAAATTTTATAATCACAGCAATAGAGATTTTTATGGAAATCCCGTACCGGATAAAAATGGATTGATAGATATTGGCGCATTTGAATATCAGACTAAAACAAGTTCCTTAAAAAATAAAAAGGATGAATTGCCCGGAGAATTAAAGCTGAATCAAAACTACCCAAATCCCTTTAATCCTGACACCATAATTACCTATCAAATTATGCAGCAGGGAATGGTTTCGTTAAAAGTTTTTGATCTATTAGGAAATGAAAAAGCAGTACTGGTTAATCAAAACCAGGCTCAAGGAGTTCATCAAGTACGTTTTTCGGCAAGTGAATTTAAATTAGCATCGGGCGTTTATTTTTATCAATTACGCACCGGTAATTACTTCGATATTAAAAAAATGATTGTAATGAAGTGAAACTTCTCAATCTAAATTCTATGAAAAATATAATATTGATATACATCGAAGCTGTTTTTTTTATTCTATTGATTTCCTGTGTTACCGTTTCAAACGCTCAGGATTTAATTACAGTTAAGGTAAAAGAAAAAATTTATAATTCAGATGGCACCCGCTCCTATACAGACTGGAAAGAACACAAGACAAGAACAATAAACAATTTGTCGGGACTGGAAAATTTTAATGAACCGGGGCTTTCGCTGAGCGGCGGAAGAAAAGATATTAAAACTGATGCAACAGGATTTTTCTATACGAAAAAAATAAACAACAGATGGTGGCTAATAGATGCTGATGGATATCAGTTTATTCACAAAGGCATTGTTACGCTAAAACCGGGCTCATCTAAAAATCAAGTTAAAGAAGCAGTTAAAAAATATGGCAGTGAATTAAAATGGCTTGAAGAGACTTCGAATTTACTTTATGATAATGGTTTCAACGGTGCCGGAAATTGGTCTGATGCGGATCTGCTTTTACAATCATTAGCAAAGCCAATTGTTTATACACGTGGATTTAATTTCATGTCCTCTTACGGTAAAAAAAGAGGAGGCACATTTCAACAGCCAGGACATACCGGATATCCAAAAGATTTGATATTTGTTTTTGATCCAGAGTTCGAAAAATTCTGTGACGAAGAAGCCAAAAAAGCTTCTTCTTTCAAGAATGAAAAATATTTACTCGGATACTTCTCAGATAACGAAATGCCATTTCCCGACGATGCTTTGGACCGCTACTTAACATTGGATAAAAACGATCCAGGATTTGTAGCCTCGGAAGCATGGTTAAAAACTTTTAGAGGAAATAACAATAGCCTAAATATTACTTCGGATGAAAGGGAAGCTTTTTTAACATTCATGTCCGACAAATATTTTTCGATTGTTTCGAGCGCATTAAAAAAATACGATCCCAATCACATGTATTTGGGATGCAGATTTCATGGTGAAGCGCTAAAAAAGAAGGCACTCTTTATAAGCGCCGGAAAATATATGGGGGCTGTTTCGGTAAACTACTATAATGTTTGGACTCCCAAAATGGAAAGCCTTGCAAATTGGGAAAAATGGTCGGGCAAACCTGTTATTATAACTGAATGGTATACAAAAGCCGAAGACTCAAAAATGAAAAATGTAACTGGCGCCGGATGGATTGTTCCTACTCAAAAAGACCGGGGATTGTTTTATCAGAATTTCACATTGGCATTGCTGGAATCGAAAGTGTGTGTTGGCTGGCATTGGTTTAAATATCAGGATAATGATCCGGAAGACAAAACAGCAGACCCATCAAACATAGACGCCAATAAAGGTATTATGACAAATTCATTTGAGCCATATCAGCCTTTGCTGGATGAGATGAAAAAAGTAAATACAAAAGTTTACAGCATAATAGATTATTTCGACAAGAAAAAATAAATGAAAGGTTTAATAACAATTATTCCAACGTGGTAAATATGAATAAGCCAATTGCCTTCACCATATTGCTAAGTCTTTTAGTTATTTCTGCATCCTATTCACAAAAAAAAGATAATCCTAATCCGGCAAAATCAATTTATCACAATGGTTGGATAGATTTTAATAAGAATGGAAAGATGGATCCTTATGAAAATCCAAAAGAAAAAGTTGAAAAGAGAGTGAATGATTTATTAAATCAAATGAATCTTGATGAAAAAACTTGTCAGATGGCAACGCTTTATGGTTTTGGAAGAGTATTAAAAGATGAACTGCCCACCGAAAAATGGCTTAGTAAAATATGGAAAGATGGCATTGCGAATATAGATGAACATTTGAATGGTCTCGACAGAGATTCAACAAGAACAAAATATTCTTGGCCTCCATCAAAACATGCAGAAGCAATTAATGAAGTTCAGAAATTCTTTGTAGAAAAAACCCGTCTTGGAATTCCGGTTGATTTTACAAATGAAGGGAACCGGGGCTTGAATCATCATGGAGCTACCGGATTTCCATCTCAAACCGGTGTTGGTGCAACTTGGGATTTGGAACTGGTTCATAAAATTGGAACGATTACAGGTAAGGAAGCAAAAGCAACCGGATTTACAAATGTGTATTCACCAATTTTAGATTTAGCACGCGATCCCCGCTGGGGAAGAACGGTTGAATGTTACGGCGAAGATCCTTTTCATGTTTCGAAATTTGGTGTAGCACAAATAAAAGGTATTCAAGAGCAGGGTGTTGTTGCAACTGTTAAACACTTTGCGGTTTATTCCGCACCCAAAGGAGGAAGAGATGGTGAAGCCCGCACCGATCCTCACATTGCACCTAGGGAAATGGAGATGATGTATCTGGCTCCTTTTAAAGAGGCTTTTATGGAAGGCAAGGCTTTGGGAGTGATGAGTTCTTACAATGATTATGATGGAGTGCCGGTTACCGGAAGCAGTGAGTTTCTAATTAAAAAGCTTCGAAAGGAATATGGCTTTAAGGGCTATGTTGTTTCGGATAGTAAAGCAGTAGAATATATTTACGATAAACATCATGTGGCATCCGATCCTAAAGACGCTGTAAGGCAATCTGTGATGGCCGGATTGAATGTGAGAACAGAATTTACTCCACCAGATGATTTTATTCTTCCTTTGAGAGAACTTGTTAAGGAAGGAAAAGTACCAATGAAAGTTCTGGATGAAAGAGTTGCCGATGTACTGCGCACAAAGTTCTGGATGGGACTGTTCGATAAACCATATGTCGAAAATCCTAAACTTGCCGATGAAATAATTTCATCAAAAGAAAATCATCTTGTTTCAATTGAAGCATCTCGTAAGTCTATTGTACTTCTTAAGAATCAGAATAACATTTTACCTCTAAATAAAAATTTGAAATCCATACTTATCACTGGACCAACAGCAGATGCAGTAAAATCATCCATCAGCCGCTACGGACCAAATCAGATTAAAGTAGTTTCTGTTCTTGAAGGAATTAAAGAAAAGTTAGGCTCATCAGTTGAAATAAAATATACAAAAGGGTGCGATGTTGTAGATTCACATTTCCCGGAAAGTGAAATAATAAATTATCCTCCGGGAGAAAAAGAAATTGGAGAAATAAACAAAGCAAAAGAGCTTGCAAAAACTTCTGATGTTGCAATTGTTGTTTTGGGTGAGGATGAAAAAATTGTTGGCGAATCAAAATCGCGTACAAGTTTGGAATTGCCCGGCTATCAGCTTGAATTAGTAAAAGCCGTTTATGAAACCGGCACGCCGACAATTGTAATACTTATTAACGGCCGGCCACTTACAATCAACTGGATCGATAAAAATATTCCAGGCATTTTAGAAGCATGGTTCCCTGGGCCGCATGGAGGAACAGCAGTAGCTGATGTTTTATTTGGTGATTATAATCCAGGTGGAAAGCTTCCATTAACATTCCCCAAAAGTGTAGGGCAAATTCCTTTGAACTTTCCATTCAAACCAGCTTCCGATTTAGGAGATAATACAAGTGTGCGAGGAGTTTTATATCCGTTCGGTTTTGGATTAAGCTACACTAAGTTCAGTTATAGCAATCTAAAAATTTCTCCGGAGAGTCAATTTGCGAATGGTAATGTGCAGGTATCATTCGATGTTGAGAATAGTGGAAAAGTTAATGGTGATGAAGTTGTTCAACTATATATTCACGATGAAACCAGCAGTGTTACAACTTATGTGAAAAACTTAAGGGGATTCAAACGAGTTAACCTAAATGCAGGCGAGAAGAAAACAGTTTCTTTTATTATTTCTCCGGAAGATCTGTATCTTATTAATAGGGATAATAAAAAGGTAGTAGAGCCGGGTATATTTAATGTTATGATTGGAAGTTCATCGGAAGACATAAGACTAAAAGGAAAATTTTTAATAAGGTAATTTGATGAAAAGAAATAGAATTGTTCTCTTATTCAGTATTGCAGTTTTTGCATTCTCTTCTTGCTTATTTGCACAAAATAAAATTGCAGCATTTGGTTCATCTGTTTGCAATGGCACGGGTGATGAAACAAGTTTGGGCGGATATATAGGTCGCTTCAAAACTATGATGGCAAATTATGGCTGGGATGTTGTAAATGTTTCGCGAGGCGGGGATAATACAATTAAAATTCAGGACAGATGGCAAAAAGGGGAGAACCCTTCTTCAAGAACTGTAAAGGAAGAGCAATATTTATTACCGCAAAAACCAAATTATGTTATCATAGGTTTATCACTTACAAATGAGGGAATTAAAAAGGATGCAAAGGCAAAGCAAGACAGTGTGCTGGAACAATTCAGAACCGGGCTGTTAGGAATTATTGACCGATGCAGCAAAGAAGGTTTTAAGGCTGTAATTGCTAATTGCTACCCCAACACGTCATTTACTAAGGAACATTATGAAGCAACCAAAAGAATGAATGCAATAATTAATTCTTGGAATGTGCCTAGTATTAATCTTTTGGGTTCAGTTGATGATGGCAATGGACATTGGGTAGAGGGATTTTATAGAGATGACCTTCATCCTTCAAGCGGCGGCCACAGAGAATTGTACTTTTCAATTGTTCCTACATTGTTTCAAGCTTTAGCAACCGGAAAAAAGCATCCTAGTTATTTAAACAGTAATAGATACCTATTTGTAAACAGCAATTCCGAACCGGCCTTGGCATTTACTCCAATAGATACAATTCATTCCTTTACGGTTTCATTTAAAATCCGAAACCCTAAAAATATTACAGCTCTTAAAATTGGTGGAAAAACTGCCAAGCTTATAACCACCGAATATTTATACAAAGACCAAACTCGAAAAAATATTTCGATTTTCTCTTCGGCAGATACTATGAATACAAGTTTAAAAATTGAAGAGGGAAAAGTTGTTTATTCAAAGTCGGATGGAAATGTTATTTCGGAAGATTTAGTTTTTGACCGGGATAAATGGTACGATGTGACTTTATCATTTTCAGCTTGCAAAGGTGAAACTGCAGTATATGTAAATGATAAACTACTAATAAAGACAGGCGAAAGAATTATTCCCCAAAGATTTAAGATAGGTCTTAGAGGCGAAGCAAATTTCAAAGATATTTTGCTATACCGCTCTTCGCTAAATGAAGACGAGATTAAGTCTATGGTAGAAGGAACATTTATCCAATCCAGTCTCGAAATCTATTCTCCATTATCAGATCCTGAATTTTTACTTAACAAAAGTGTAGAGAATTTGGCTCAAAGCACTGCAAGTTTTCTTGTAAAATCCTCAAATGCAAAATCGTTATCAATTCAGAAATAATTTGGGGGCTTAAATATCTTAGAAAAATGTTGCGCAACATCTCTGAAGTAAAGTCAATTTGGTTCGATTCCAAATGTTGTTTAACTGGTGAGAATGAGTAGTCAATATTTGTAATTACAAGCAGGGAAGTATTTCATTTCTTTGAGGGGCCACGTGCAATTATTTTATAAGTTCCCATATTAGTATCTAAAACCTGGCAAAATCTTTTAATTTACCAAACTTAATTTAGCTTCTTCCAATTCCATTTCACAAAATATCTTGACGTTTATAAATATCAATGCAGAATATTCAAAAAAAGAGAAATTAGTTTTGATGATTAACTAGTGGTTTGTAGACTAAAGCAAATACATTTTCAATAGGTCCAGGCGCCATAAATACGATAGAGATTTAGAATTGCAACACCCACTACACAATGATGTAGTTGAAAGAGAGGGCATTTTTGGGAAAATTAATATCAGGAAAAAAGGAATTATTCAAAGTTTCTTTAATTAAAAAATCATTTCAATTTGGAGAATCCATGAAAAAAATGATATTAATTGCTTTACTATTTACAATTTCGCAAATCTCATTTGCCCAGATAACTACAATTTGGGAAAAATCGAGCGCAAAGAATACATTCCCAAAAGGCTTTATGGGAACAGGAAGTACAGAACGTGGCTTTGGAACTGGAAAAATTACTTTAAATCCATTTCAAAAGCTTATGGAAAGATCGGGCGTTTCTAAAAATTATCCTTCATATTTGGGTACTGGAAGTTCCTATTATCCTAATACTCCCTCACTTGGCTGCCTATGCGCCTTCGAAAAGTGGAGCTCGGTTGATGGATCGTGCCAATTAAGCTATCAGCAAATGTTAATTGATAAACTAAATTCCATTGGTTTTAAGAAAGGTTTTTTAGTCTTGTTGGAGATTGATGGGGAAGATTCTTCAATTACACAAAACGAATTGGAAATACTTTTGGGTAGTGCACTTAAAAATTAAATGGGAATAAAATCTGTTAATGAAAAAATCTGTTATTAAATATGAGGTTGCAAAAACATTGCATCCAGTAGCAGTTGATGCAAATTGGAACAAAGAAGTTTGGAGGCCGATTAAAAGCTTTACAATTGAGAATACAAATGGATGGGAAATGAGTTTTACTCCTAAAGTGGAAGTTAAACTATGCTATAATAATAACAACTTATATGTAATCTATAAAGTTAAAGATAAGTATGTGCTGGCCTCCGAAAGGAAAATAAATGGAATGGTTTGGCAAGATAGCTGTGTAGAATTTTTCTTTTCTCCATTTGATAGGGTTGGTCCCTACTTTAATCTGGAAATAAATGCAATTGGAACTCCTCTTATGTCTTATCAAATTATTCCACATGTAGAATATAGCAGGTTAACTGCTTCGGTTATAAGCCAAATAGGAATTGCCCACTCACTTGAGGAATTTATTGAACTGGAATCTGAAGATTCTATTGAATGGTACTTAGAATTAGCAATTCCATTTAGTATCCTAAATAATTACCCTAATTTTATAATACCCAAGAGTGGTACAAGATGGAAAGCAAATTTTTATAAGTGTGCCGAAAAAAACTCTCATCCTTATTGGTTAAGCTGGGCACCTATTAATTCAATAAAACCAGATTTCCATTTACCACAATTTTTCGGCGAATTAGAGTTCATGTAATTATAATATGTATTACTTTTACTTATTCTTCTTCCTTTATTCAACCCACATTTAAATGTCATTTAATTATGATTTGCGCTAATTAGATTACAACATCTAATGGGGTTTACCTGAAAGACTTAAAAATAGTGTAAATAGAAAAAAACATACAAAATCTTTCGAGTTTACACTCGAGTTCAGAATCACATTTTAAGAGAATTTGTAAATCTAGTGTGTTTTTTCTATCCTAAGTGAAAGGTAAAGAGTTTTTTCTGATTAAATATAATGCAAATGATTGTTCCAAAATTTCTAATGGATTAATAGGCTATGCGTAAAAATGTATCAAAATCTATAGCTTTTGCAATTCTCAATTGCAAAATACAAATTAGCCAATTGTTGGTTCTAAGTTTGAATCAATTAAAATATCTATAGCTGAAGTTGGACATTCCTTAACACATTCCATGCACCCATTGCATAAATTGGATATAGCCATAAATGGAAATGTCATCATGTTGTTGAGAGGGGATTCGTAGTTATTTTTTTTATTTAATAATAAATATGAATATGAATCTCCTTCAATAGAATTACCTTTGTGTAATTTCATATCAATTGCCCCCGGAATACATACATCCATACATATTCCACAAGAGATGCAATCCTTATTTAACTTTAGCCTGTGCATCTCTAATCCTTGCTTTTGTAAAGTTTGCTAAAATTGTAAATTGCTGCAACAAATGTTACAATAAGCATTGTAAATGTTATATAAAAAACTACTGTAGATAAGGATGGATTTAAATTCGACCGTAAAGATTTCATAAATATCCAAAACGGTTCTTTTGCCGCAGCATATTCATCCCCAGGGGCTTCCATTACAAAAACATAGCCTATAAAATTTAACAGTGCGCCAAAACAAATTATGTAATTGTTAATCTTAGATAATCTGTTAAAATCTTCGGTATTTCTAAATACTTTTACAATAAGCCCAATTATTAATACTACCATACCAAAAGGAATAAAGGGAAGTCCAATTTTAATATCTGCCATCAAATCCATGTTAACATTTAGAAAAATAAATAGCACAGATAAAAACAAAAGCCCGTCTCTTAATATTATATAAGCCAGCCACCATAAATCTGCGGCTACTCTTAATGTCATTCTCGATAATATCCTTTCGAAATAGGGCCTTCCTAAATGCAGCAATGCCGAAATTATTGAAAAAAGAATTCCCATATTTAGTAATGTCTGTGCAGTCCATATTTCTAATGCTTTATAATTGCTCATAATAAATTCCCAATTTATTTTACTTCTTCTTATTAAATATCCATATTAAAAGAAAAGCCGTTCTGAATTGTCAAAACGGCTTTCTTATGAACTAATATTATTGCTATTTTATTAGCATCATCTTTCTTGTAAATGCAAAATCTCCAGCTTCAATTCTGTAGATATAAACACCGCTGGCTAAGCTTGAAGCATTAAATTTAGCTTCGTGCCACCCTGCATTCATATTTCCATTTATTAAGGTAGCTACGACTTCACCCGTAATTGCATATACTTTTAAAGTTACGTTAGAACTTTTTGGTAAAGCAAATTTAATAGATGTGGCAGGATTAAACGGGTTAGGATAGTTCTGCGCCAATGTGTATGCTGATGGAATATCGCTAGTATTTTGAACGGATACCGGTTTACTATGCATGCTTTTACCATGCAATGATGCCCACTTAATATCTTTTGTTGTATGGCATTGGATACAAGCATAATCCATTGTTATTCCGGACATACCTTGGGCATCTTGTTTAATGAATTTATAACCAACAGGTGGGTTAGCAGTATTGTTAATTGTTTCTAAATTATCAAACATAGTAATAGGATCAGTCAATATTTTCCAGTAATGAGTGCTTTGATCTGCAACATAAGCTGTTAATTGATCACCATTTCTTGCACCCTTTGGCATATGGCAATCAACACAATCTGCTTTTGTTTTTGTAGATTCATGCCCAACTATCTGTTTATTCGGATGGCATGTTGTGCAACTTGCAGTAGATTTAACGCTGCCTAATTCAAAATATGCACCTTTATGAGCATCGTGACATGTGGCGCATTGCATTATTTTACCATGCTTAGAAGCTAACAACATATCTCCCTGTTCACGGTGACGAATAAAGCCTGTACTTACATTATTTACTGTCCTTGCCTGCCATTCAACTCTTTTATTCCAAGTGTATGTTGCATCTGCATCGTTTCTGTCACGTGCATGGCATTTACTGCAATCTACATCTTTTGTAGGTTTTTTGGCTGGATCACCAACGTTTGATACATGTGCTTTTGAAGCACCATGGCATCCTTCGCATCCAATACCTGCTTCTGCCCAGCTTCCTTCAATTCCTGGATATGGTTGAAATTCTGTTGTTTTTGTTTTGCTTGGTCCGGTTGTATGGCATTTATAGCATGAATATGTATAAGAACCCTTTGTAGCTGTGCCTGATGTATATGACACCCAAACATTAGTACTTAAATTGTACTGCCTTTTTGCCCCGTAAATAAGATAACCTTCTTTATCCATAAAGCGGGCATTTGAGTGGTAACCGCCCAGAACAAATCCAATATCGCTCCAATTTAAACCCTCTGGTGCACTCGGTATACCAGATTTTAAAGTGTAGCTTATTGTACCTAAAGTTTTTTGTGTAGAAAGCACAGGGTAAACCGGCCCGTTGCCACCAACCAGCTTTTGAACTTTATATGGGTGCCCCGAAGCTTTCCAATTTGTATGCTGAGTTGAATGACAACTTTTACAAGCTTCGCTACCAGCATATTCCTGTGCGTTATTAACTGCAAATGCTATTAAGAATAAACAAAGTATAATTTTATACATCTTTCCTCCTTAAAAAAATTAAAATCCTCTCCACAAAGTGAAGAATTCATACCTAAATATATCAGAGTCTTTTATCTTCTAAAACAAAACAATTATGAATTATTTTTCATATTTCCTTTGCCAAATAATCACTACTTTTACATTAATAACTGACCCTTTTAAATGAAGATATTAATTGCCGAAGATGAAAAAGCCATATCCAATTCTCTAAAAAAGAATTTGGAAATTGCCGGATTCTCTACAACTATTTGTAGCAATGGTGAATTGGCGCTTAAAGAGCTGCAAAAGAATAGTTTTGATTTGATTTTACTGGATTGGCGAATGCCAAAGATGAACGGTTTTCAACTATGCCTCCATTTAAGAAGCATTGGGAATAAAATTCCAATTATTCTATTAACTGCTCTTAGCGATATCTCGAATAAAGTGGATGCACTTCGTGCAGGTGCCGACGATTATATTACAAAGCCATTTTCAATTGAAGAGGTAATTGCAAGAATTGATTCTGTTTTAAGAAGGGCTAGCCATGTAGAAACGAAAATTACATGTGGAATCTTCTCTCTAAATCTTGTTACCCATACAATCGAAAATCAATTTAAGTCTATTAAACTATCCGAAAAGGAATTTGAGCTGCTCAGTTATATGACAACCAATAAAGGTTTAGTTATTAGCCGAGAAACCTTGCACGAAAAAGTTTGGGGACTTAATTTTTCTCCATCTACAAATTTTGTAGAAGTGACAGTTAAAAATCTAAGGAAAAAGATTGAAGAACTTACTAACAAAAAATGCATTAATACTGTTTATGGAGAAGGATATGTTTTTTTTGGAGAGTAAGGGATGAAATTAAAGCTTACTAAAACAGAACGTCGAAATACAATAATTATTTCCTCAGCGTTTCTATTTTTCCTTTTAGTTTTTAACCTCTTTTTATATTTTATTATTTCCTATCAGCTTACCGCAACTTTAGATAATAAAATACGCCATGAATTAGAACATATTTCCTCTGCTTTTAAAGTATTGAACGATACTATAGCAATTGTCCGTCCCAGCGAGTTTCAAGAGTCCGATTTGGTAAAACTAACAGATAATCCTTTCTTTTTGCAGATTTATACAAAGAATGGTAGGTTATTACTTTCGAGTAACAATACAAAATATTTCAATCCTATTCCTTTTTCCTACCCTCAATTTAATTCCTCCGAGTATTTCACAAATACTATTACAAATAAAGAAGTTGTTCGAACTCTTTATACAAAACTTTATAGCCAAAACAATTTGTTTATTGGATACATTCAGCTTTCCACTCGTAAGCTTCGGCTCGACTCCGCTGTTCAAAACGTACTTTATTACAATTTGCTTATACTTCCAATTATGCTTGTTATTATTGCTATTGCAAGCATCTTTATTTCAAAGATTACTCTTAAACCAATTAATTCCATTATCGAAATTGCTAATCGTATCTCGGCTGTAAACTTAAAAGAAAGATTAAGTTTAGATCCCGATCCGGATGACGAAATAAACAAACTTAAGACAACATTAAATAATCTTTTTGAAAGATTGGAAGGGCAAATTCTTCAGATTTCTGCTTTCTCGAATAATGCTTCGCATCAATTAATGACTCCGTTAACTGCAATTAACGCAGAATTGGATTTCGCAATTAAAAAAGAAATTAAGGATGAGGAACTTAAAAACGCTTTAATTGTGGCCCGTAACCAAAGTGAAAGTATGGTCAAAATTATTAGGTCTCTTTTAATTATGGCCCGTTCGGGTAAGGATTATTATGATCAAAATCATATCTTCTCTCTCGAGTCTTTATTCGATAATCAAATTAAGCCTCTTTTCCAATCGTCAAAGGTAAATTACTTTATTCAAAAAGATATATATATTAGGGGAAGGGACGAAAACTTTATAATAGTTCTACAAAACTTAATAGATAACGCAGTTAAATATTCTACTAATAACACAGAAGTAACTGTAATTGCGAATACCATCGGTCAAAATGCAAAAATTATTGTCAAAGATAATGGAATTGGTATTCCGGACAATGAAAAGCAAAAAGTTTTTGAAAGATTTTATAGAAGTGAGCAAGTTCAGAACATTGGGATAGATGGCTACGGCCTTGGTTTAAGCCTTGTTAAATCTATTCTTCTTTCGATGAATGGAATAATTGAAATATTAGACAATGTACCAACAGGAACAATAATTATTATAACATTACCTTTAGTTAAAATTGAATAACGATTCTGAATTTTATTAGTTTGTAATTTATTACTTATTAACAAATATGTCAGATCATATCTTAACTTTTACAATTAATGACAGATTCTCGCCAGTCCTTAAATACTCTCTAAATTAAAAATAATTTTATCTACTATTATTGACTATGTTATGAACATACTTGCTTATCTTTGCATCCGATTTTATAATATGTTCTTCTATCCAGCTGCCAAGAAAATCAATAATGTCTTTAGGAATTGTTACCTTTTGTCTTTCTGCTCTGTCGCATAATTCTATTGCTTTTTTGCGGAATTCGGAATGTTCTTTTTTATGCTCCTCAATTAAGGTATAATTTATTCTTTCCATATAGTCTTCTTCACATGAAAAATGGAGTTTAGCATAGTTGATTATGGCAAACAGCGCACTAACAACCTCGTCAGAAAGAACGTTTAGATTTTCTATATCATTGATGTCGTTAAATAACTTAAAAAGTCGTTTATGCTGTTCATCAATCTCATCTATTCCAATTCTATATTTTTCCTGCCACTCAATCTTTCCCATTATACTTTACCCAAATTAATTGAAATAAATTAAGGAGTTAAATAAACTAAACATGTTAAACTGTATATACCAATTATAAAGAATAAATATATTATTTGCTCTTTGCAATTCAACCCTCTTTAATAATTATTAGTCGGAGTTATTGTCAGCTGTAATTTAACTGTACAGATTAAGCATTGTTTAATAATCTCTTTACATGCATATTAAAAAATAGTCCTTCGTGACATTCTCAAGATTATTTAATGGATATGGATTGATCTTAATAAAAACAAGATTATCGATGAATGTTCAGATTCAATTCATACAAAAGTAAACGTGAAAAAGTAATCCATTTAATTGCTCATCTTAAGCTGAATTAATGAAACGTATTCCTAGAATTTTCGAAATAAATTGTAATTATGTTTTTCCCTAAATGAGGGGTATTAATTAATCGTAAATTATGCATGTAATTATTCAAATCTTATGCAAGGGCAGCCGAATTAAACTAAAAGTTTTGTTTCAATACTATTTTCATTTATTTGCTTCTCTGCTGGTGCAAAGAGGAGCGTCTATTTATGCTGCATCGGCTGTTTTTATATTAAACCCAGTCATGTTTTCTCGGGTCTTAAAGAGCTACTTTATTAAAATCGTAAAAGTTTACCCGAGCTATACAGGTAATTTATTTAAAAATCATAAGTATCTTATTACTTCAACAACACCAATTTTCTTACTTGTAAAAAATTGGCATATTCAAGCTTATACAAATAAACTCCGCTTGATAGATTACTCCCATTAAATTGAACAGAATAATTACCGGCAGCTTGTGCCTGGTTTATAAGGGTAGTAACTTCTCTTCCAAGCAAGTCATATATTCTTAATGTTACCTTTCCAGCTTCTCCTTTCACATTTGCCGGAATAGAGTATTCTATTGTTGTTAATGGATTAAAGGGATTGGGATAGTTCTGACTTAGAGAAAATATAGAAGGAATTGTTTCGTAAGCAATATCCGAAGTACCATCCTTTACATTTAAGTCTGTATATGTAGCAGCAGATGCAATTGCTAACTTTGTACATTTTTCGAAAAAGGTTTTATTAATTATTTCCAGTTTATCTGTTGTTTTATGGTAGTAGGGGTTTTGATATCCATAGGTCTCTATAAGTAAAATAGCCGGATATTTATACTTCCAAAAAGAAGCATGATCTGCATCTTCCGCTAGAGATTTAGTAATTGTAGTAGAAAGGCCAATGCCACATTTTTCATTTGCATCTTTAATGTTTTTTGCCAACTGAATTGAAGTGCTTAGTGTATCGTGAATAATTTCGACATCAGATTGATTATTTTTATCCCATCCAATCATATCAAGATTTATTACCGCAATTATGGTATCCATATTCTTTGCAGCCTCGGCAGCATAGTAACGGCTTCCATTCAAATTATCCTCCTCTTCATCAAAAAAGGCGTAAACAATTGTATTATTGCTTGAATACTTTGAAATAATTCGGGCCGCTTCCAAAGTTGCAATTGTTCCCGAACCATTATCATCGGCTCCCGTAGAAATTAATCCGCTAGGCATACTATCAAAATGGGATGAAATAATAATTTGTCTTTTGGGATTTACAGATCCAGTTTGAACAGCAATAATGTTTTTGCCGGTTAAGCTAAATGGCTGTTCACTAACTTTTAATGAGCTAAAGGCCTTTAACTTATTCAGCAAAAATTGTTCGGCATTGCTATTGCCAGCAGTTCCTCTGTATCGCGAAGTGATCTTTATACTTTGCCCATTAAGCATTATAGGTTTTTCTCCGGTTAGCAGGCTTAAGTTTTCAATTAAAGTATCGGCTTTCACATTGGAAATAATGTCTTTGATTTTAACATAGTCCTGAGAAAATATTTCACTGCCGCTTATTAAAATTATTGCAATCAAGAATAATATAATTCGTTTCATAATAAGTTCCGGTGATATTTGTTAGTAGACAATTATGCATAAATTCTTTCATCTAAAATAAACAAATAACCGGTTCGTTACTTCCAGATTTAACAAACCGGTTATACAAACTATAATTCAGTTACTATACCTGCATCTATATTAAGAAACGTTGTTGTAGAAGTTGATGACTGCGAACTGCTCATTCCCCTGCTGCATGATGATCGGCAATAACTTAATACTGGTTCAACCTATTGGGGCAGGTCACTCAAACGCTTCATAGTCACCGTATATGCCACATGTTATATTCATTATTATTGTATTGGCAACAAATATAGCCCGCTTGCAACATTTTGTATTGCAAAACATTTAATATTTTCTTTTTTATTATATATTCCCACTTTATAAATAAGTTTTTGAAATTATGACTAATTCGATTGTTAAAAATAATTGAGATAGTTTTTCAAGGAGTTAATCCTATGATAAAATATTTAGTGAAAATATCACTTTTACTATTAGCCGTTGCTTTATTTAACTCCAACAGCTTTTCTCAAAATTTAATAAAAGGTAAAGTAGTATTGTCGGAATCTTCAACTCCTATAGTCGGCGCCAAAATTGAAATTGTTGCTACCACATTTCAAACTTTATCAGAGAATAATGGTTCATTTACATTGTCTGTTCCACTATCTGCAAAATTGCAGATTCAAATCAGTTATCCCTCTTTTATAACAAAAACAATTGATGTTATTCCTTTGGAAAATTCAGTTACCGACCTAGGTAATATTGATCTTGCATATGACTTTGTTAATGTCTCCTTGTCCGATCTGCAAAATGTCAAAGTTAAGGTCGCTTCAACAATACCTAAAAATATTTTCGATTCTCCTTCTACTGTTACAGTAATTGATAGAGAGACTATCGAAAGGTATCATTTCATGTCGGTTGCAGATGCGGTTCGAATTGCCTCGGGTATCGAAATTCTTCAAAGCAATTTGGATAGAAACATTCCTACAATTCGTGGTATTCTTCAAAATTATTATGCAAATAAAATATTAATTATGATCAACAATATTCCTTCCTGGCAGCCAGTATATGGTAATGGAACGCTCGATAGAATATTTATTAATGATGTAGAAAAAATAGAAATTCTGAAAGGACCCGCTTCGGTTCTTTATGGAACTAATGCCTACAATGGAGTTATTAACATCATTTTAAGAGAAATTAATTCTACTAAATTAAATGCTAAAGTTGATGCCGGTTATCCTGGTCTTTCTTCAACTTCTATTAACCTATCTTTAGCACAAAACAATTGGAAACTTTTTCTTGCCGGAAATACTAATTTTGAAAATCGCAAACCTTACTTAACAACTGCAGCAAACGATTCTATTTTGATGGGTAATAAATATCTTTATGGAAAAGAAACCAAATACTATTATAACGAGGAATACCGTCAGTATTCTATTAATCTTATTACCGAATATAAACAACACACTCTTCTCTTTAATACATTTAATAATACCTATACCTATCCCGGCGTAAATATATCTTATGCAACGGGGGGCAATCTTCCTTTTACAGATTTAGGCTCCTTAATCGGATATTCTTTCAAAGAGAAATTTTCGGATTTTTTTAGCCTTTATTTTATGACTAACTACGAATATTTCTTCAGAGAATGGGGATCTAATCCAGATAGAACCAAAAGCCTGCAATTATCTGCTCAAAGAATAAATTCAACAATTAAATCAAACTTTATTGTTAACAGTTATTTCGATTTGGAAATTGGCGCAGATTTTTTAAGTGGCAGCAGTTTTGGCCATCACGAAATTGCTGTTTTACAAGATACTACTGTTAGGCACAATATGAAGCTCGATAAAGATATTGTCGAGTGGGCTCTTTTCGGCCAGGCCAACTTTAAAGTAGATAATTTTACTTTTCTAATTGGTTCAAGATATACTGGCAATCAAGTATTTGGCAGCAATTTATCTTCTAGATTAACTGCTGTTTGGAGGCCTAATAATTCAAACAGTATCAAGCTTGTTTTGGGGCAGTCATTCAGAACACCTACAATGCTTGAACTTTATTTCGATCACCCGACTGTTGTTGGCAACAATAATCTTAAGCCCGAAACTAATTCTTCTCTCGAATTAATATATATATCTTCCTTTATACCAAATACATTTTTGCAGTTTACCTCATTCAGATCTACTTATCAGAATTTGATTCAGAGAGTCCGCCCAGATATTTCCAAACCTGCCGAATACAGAAATGTTGAAGCATTTGATGGTTGGGGTTTTGAATGTGAAACTAAATACTCAAACAGCAAACTCTTAAATGCCTTTGTTAATTATACTTATATTGAAGGTATAGGTGCTAACGCCTATTCTAATTTTAGATTTGTTCCCGCAAGTACTATATCTATGGGACTCCATAAAGAGTTATTCCATTTTTCTGCTTCTATTAATTGCCATGCTTATTCGGCTACTTCTGGTTTATTAGGTAATATACCTGCTCAATTTATGGCAGATTTTCATCTTTCATATTCCCATTTTCTCGAAAGTTTTAATTTACTGCATACTTTTTCCATTCTTAATTTTACCGGAAGCAGTATGCTTATTCCCGAATATATAAGACAACGTAAAAACATTAATTTTATTCCTACCATGGAATATGGAACCCGCTATGTCTATTCACTTAGCATCGAATATTAAAAATAATGTGCAGGCTTATATTGTAAAATTTCTTTACCACTATTTTTAGGTTTTCAATTGATCACTTTTATTCGAAATAAATTTGTTTTGTTTTTGACTCTGCTGTTTTTATCCTTCTTAGTAAATACACAGCAAGATTTAGAGTATTTAACAAAAGCCTCTTACATAGAAAAGTTTGCCCGCTTTATTCAATGGCCAAACGAAACAGATTCAGATGAATTTACCATCATTATCTTTGGCAAAAGTCCCATTCAAAATTCTCTCGAAAAACTTGCTAAAAGTGTCAAAATTAAAAATAAGATTGTAAGGATTGTCAGATCAAACAACATCGATGATATTACAAAGTGTAATATTTTATTTATCTCTTCAAGCGAAGAAAAAAGAATTTCTAGAATTCTATTATTAGTACAAGATTTGCCGGTTCTTACAATTGCACAAACACAAGATTTCTGTGATAGGGGTGGGCACATTAATTTTTATGATTCACAGGAAGGCTCTATTTACTACGAAATTAATCCAAATAAAATAAAGCAAGCTGGTTTAAAAGCAGATCTATTTCTTATTCAAAATGGAAGAGTGGTTAAAAACTAACTTATGAAAAGCTTCTTTATAAATATGAATATTCGCAATAAGATTGTATCTATTGTTTGTTTTATTACCGCGTTGACTATTACCATTAACGGCATTATAGATTATAATAACGAAATCGAATCTCATAAATCAATTCTTCTACAAAACTTAAAAGCCGATGCAAAGCTAATTAGCCAATATTGCGTTTTACCTTTAGAGTTTAACTACCACGAAAAAGGTAAGGAAGTTTTGGAAAAGCTTTTTACAAAACCTTATGTTAACGAAGGGCGCATTTACGATTACAATCATAAATTGTTTGCCTCTTTCCAAAGAACTAATAATATTACCGAAAATTATATTATTAACAATTTAGAACTGAACCAGCAGCTCTTCACCGAGTCATATATTCATCTAAAGGAATCTATTGAATATAATGGAAAGTATTATGGATATATTTATTTAAAAGCCTTTTCAAATCTTCAAGAAATTAAAGATAAAAGATTGCTAAATGCCTTAGTGTTAATTGCGGGAATGATTTTGCTGGCATATATTTTAGCCTCTTTCTTGCAAGGTATTATCTCTAAACCTATTCTTCAGTTGACCGCATTTACCGAAGAAATATCCTCTTCACAAGATTATTCGGCTAGAATTAAAATAGTTGGTTTCGAAGAAATAAATAGGTTATTGAGAAGATTCAACTATATGCTTGAAACAATTCAAATAAAGGAGAATGAAAGAAATAAGGCTGTTGAAGAATTAAAAGAAAGAAACCGGTTCGTAGAATCTTTAATAAACACAAGCCCCAATGCTCTTTATATTTATGAACTTTTGGATGGAAAAGTTATCTATAAAAATGAGGGATTCTTTAAAGTATTTGGTTATTCCAATTATCTGAATAATGAAGTAGATGTTTATTTTTGGAAGAATTTAATGCATCCCCAAGATTTGGAGTTCTTTAACAAAGAGATATTTCCAAAATACTCATTACTAAAAGATAAGGAACAAATTTACCACCAATACCGAATTAAACTTGCTAATGGAAATTTCTATTGGTTGAGCAATCGCGAAGTTATCTATTCACGCAATTCAGATGGCTCTCCAAAACAGATTTTTGCAATTGTAAGCGACATCAATGATAGTAAAGTTGCAGAACTTGAACTGGAAAACCATAGATTTCATCTTGAGGAATTGGTCGAATCTCGAACTGAGGAAATTGATGCTATTAACAAAGAATTGCTCTCTGAAATTGAAAGAAGAAAAAGAACCGAATTTCTTCTCCATAATTCTCTCGAAAAAGAAAAAGAATTGAATCAATTAAAATCACGTTTTGTTTCAACTGCTTCTCACGAATTCAGAACTCCTCTAACTTCCATTCTCAGTTCAACTGAACTGCTGCAAAGGTACAATCACAAATGGAGCGAAGTTAAAAAGAACGAACATCTCGAAAGAATAAAGTCTTCTATAGATTATCTTACAAAACTAATGGACGATGTTATTGCTGTTAATCGCGTCGAAGCCGGTAAAACAATTTATTCACCAACTATTATTAATTTGAAAAAAATATTTGATAGCTTGATTGAAGAAATCAATCTATCCTTAACAAAAGATATTATTATTATTTTTAATTACAATTCTCCAAAAGAAAACTATCTATTAGACCCCACTCAAATTCATATTATATTACAGAATCTTTTTTCTAATGCTGTTAAGTATTCTTTACAAAATGGAAAAATTGAAATTAACGTTTACGAAAAATCCAATGAATTGTTTATTTCTGTTTCAGATAATGGAATCGGTATCCCTAAAGAAGATATCCCAAAATTGTTCGAATCGTTTCACCGGGCTTCAAATGTAGGGGAAATTCGTGGAACCGGACTTGGTCTTCACATTGTAAAGCACGCTGTACAATTGCATGCTGGAAAAATTTCAGTAGATTCTAAAGAAGGTATTGGAACAGCTTTTACAGTCACAATTCCAATAACTGCATAGTATTGATTGTAAAATATTGCTTGATTAATTTGTAATTAACTTATCCTTAGCGTTTATATGAAAGAGACGGTCTTCATTTCACTATTATATAAAATCTTATCTGCAGTAAATAAAATTATTACGTAAAAATCTTAAACGGAGGAGCTATGAATCGAATATTTATTCTCCTTTTTATTGTTGGTCTTGTAAGTCAAACTTTTTCACAGAATCCATGCGCTAATATTCAAACTGTAAACTATTCGGGTAAAATTTATAATACAGTGCAAATTGGTACCCAGTGCTGGTTGAAAGAAAATTTGGACGTTGGTACAATGATAAGCGGAAATAAAATGCCCGCTAACAATTTGACTATAGAGAAATATTACTACAATAACGATTCTGTAAATAAAAACTATGGTGCTTTTTATTTATGGAATGAGGCAATGCAATATAAAAATAGTCCGGCAAATAGGGGTATTTGTCCTGAAGGTTGGCATATACCAACAAAATCCGAATTTGATAAGCTATGCGATTATGTACAAAATAATAGCAATGCATTGAAAGTAAGTGGAATTGGAACTGGATTAGGAGTGGGCACAAATGCAAGTGGATTTTCTTCACTTTTATCTGGCTACAAGGGGAATGACGGCTATTTCGCTTTTCAAAATTCTTATGTTCGATATTGGACTTCAACTTCGGTAGATACAAATAACGCTAATACAATATTACTTTACTTTAATAATGGAAATATTGGTCGTGGTACGGGTGATAAAGAATTTGGCTATAGCGTAAGATGCATAAATGATAAGACAACGAACATTTCTGAACACAATGGATTACAAACTGAAATTTCATTGTCGCAGAATTATCCCAATCCATTTAATCCGACCACAAAAATAAATTTTTACATGCCACATTTTTCTCATGTTACATTAACCATTTATGATTTATTGGGAAATGAAGTAAGAACACTTATCAATTCAGAAATAGCTTCCGGTTATCACGAAGTTGATTTTAATGCAAGTAATCTTTCAAGTGGAATTTATTTTTACAAAATACGAGCGGACAAGTTTATAGACATAAAGAAGATGTTATTGATAAAATAAGGTAATTCTTATAACAACAGCACATCGTTTATTGACAGGCTATTTTTACATTTACATTTTCTCTTATCTAAACTCCAAATAGAGAATTGAATACAAGCTTTTTGCTCACCTTCGCGAAAAACTTGAAAAGCTATTCTCGTTTATCAAAGAGAGGGAAGATATGCTTGAATCTATTGGATCATATAAACAAGGAATTACTGCATAATTATTATCACTTGGGACTGAATAATCTCAGTCCTAACCGATGAGATAAATCATTCTCTAAGCGACTCAGCCGCAACACTTTAGATTAATATCAATGTGTTATTCGAATTATTAATAATTCTTTTAGCAAAATAATTTAGTTTATCTAATATTAGCAGCTTTTCAAATGGGCTATTGAAATGGCGTTCACAATTAGGACCTTTTTCCCTTCTTTCTCTAAAATATTTCAAAATAGTTGGAACTTATTTTTCAAATAATTGTAGATTGCGGTATGAAAAAATATCTTTTTATCCTATTAACATTATTTCTTGTGCTTATTGTGCATAAAGAAAATAATAGCCGGTTTGCCGATATTGATAATTCGGCTTCCTCCATTATTCTTATTGAACACAATAGTGAAGAAGATTGTGCAATAGTTTTTAGCACCCCCTTAGTCCGTTCCTCCCATGTAGAACCTCTTCTCGTTTTCACTTCAGTTATAACTTTAAGCCACTCAAACACCATCTGGAAACCGCCGGTAAACGCCTAACCTATTAGAAGTAAAAGCCGTTTTAATTTTTCTGCTCTCAATTACTATTAATTGAAAGCCGATCTTATTTATTAAACATTGGTTTAATTCTTAAAGCTAATATAAGGGCACATATATGCAAACTTTAACTTACAGCGAGCTTAACAACTGGAGCAGAGATATTCCAAGTCTGCTTAACCCAAATGGAAAGTTGAGTGAAAATATTAGAATGGGTGAATATTATTGGGATTGGAAAGGCAATAAAATTCATATCGATTTTTATCCGAATGAAAATTCAACAGCTAAAATAATTTTACTGCATAGTTTTGGGGGAACCGGAAGATTGCTCTCTTTTTTAGCCGAACCATTTTGCAAAGAGGGATTTGAAATAATCTGCCCAGATTTGCCCCCATTCGGCCTTTCAACTTGCAATGAAAAGGAAATTGAATATAGGCATTTGATTGCTATAATTAGCGATTTAGTAGATCATGAATGCTTAATTGATGTAAAACCGGTTTTTCTGCTTGGCTTGGGCATTTCAGGAATGCTGGCTTATCAAGTTGCTGCGTTTAACGAAAATGTAGAAGGGATAATTGTTTCGGCATTACTAGACCAAAGAAAATTAAAAGTAAGAATGACCGAAACCGTAAACAAAATTATAGGTGCTGTTCATTTGCCCGCTTTGAAAATATTAAACAAATATGAACACGATTTATTCTTCCCCATGAAAGAACTGATAAATGTAAAAAGAATTGTAAGCCATAAGGGTATATGTCAATTACTTTCACAAGACGAATACTCATGGAAAAAAGAATTGAATATTAATTTCTTAGTATCATTTCTAACCTCCGAACCTATAGTTGAGCCAGAGTATTTTACAGATTGCCCTGTTTTGTTTGCATTTCCAGAAAATGATAGGTGGAGCAAAATTAAATTGAGCCAAGAATTCTTTGAAAGAATTAAAAGCCAAAAAAAAATGATAATATTAAAAAACGCCGGCCACTTACCAATTGAAGAACCGGGCAATAGAGATTTAATAGATGAAACGAAAAGTTTTATTTATAAAATTATTTAATTAAGAAAATCTTCTATCTGCGTGGCTTGATAAAAGGGCTTATAACCGGCTCACTATCTTTTATTGTTATAAAAAGATATTTCTTATGCACATGAAAATTTAATACATACTAAAAAGGATATAAAATGAATGAAGTAATTCTTTTCCAGTTTCTCGACTATTGGTGGTTCTATCTTGGTTTTATTCTCTTTGTAATTGTTTTGTTGGCAATAGATTTAGGCGTATTTCACAGAAGTGCGCATGAGGTATCTTTTAAGGAATCACTAATATGGACCGGTATTTGGATCGGGTTAGCCCTTATATTTAATTATCTTTTTTATCAATATGCCCTTTGGAAATTACCTCTCGATGAAAGACTGATGTCAATTGAAGGATTCAATCCCTCTGTTGCAGCTTCACAATCGGCATTAGAGTTTTTAACCGGCTATGTAATAGAAAAATCACTATCAATTGATAACATTTTCGTTTTTGTAATAATTTTTAATTATTTCGCAATACCTCTTAAGTACCAGCACAGAGTATTATTCTTTGGAATAATAGGGGCTCTTATTTTCAGAATTATTTTTATTGCTATGGGATCCCTTTTAATTCAGTATCATTTCGTTGTAATAATTTTTGGCCTCTTCTTAATATATACCGGATACAAAATTTTATTTGCCCCCGAAAAGAAAATAGATCCGGATAAGAATCCCTTAATAAAAATATTTAAAAAATTCTTTCCCGTTACTCATGAATTTAATGGACAAAAATTTTTCGTCAGAAAAAACAAAATACTCTATGCAACTCCATTAATGGTAGCGCTTTTAATTATCGAATTTTCCGATATAGTATTCGCAGTAGATTCAGTACCCGCAATTTTTGCCGTAACAAAAGAACCGTTGATTGTCTTCACATCAAATGTTTTTGCAATTTTGGGATTAAGGGCAATGTATTTTATGCTTGCTGGAATAGTAAATAAATTCAGATACCTAAAGTATGGTCTCGGCATTGTTTTGATATTCGTTGGATTGAAGATGACTATTCTCAATGAACTTTTCGGAGGTAAATTTCCAATTGTATGGTCATTAGTATTTATTATAACAGTTATTGTCTCATCAATTTTAATATCACTTTTCAAAAAAAAATAAAGGAGAATAATTATGCTTTGCCCTGTATGTAATGTCGATCTTTTAATGAGTCAAAAAAACAATATCGAAATAGACTACTGCCCAAAGTGCCGAGGCATTTGGCTTGATAGGGGGGAGTTAGATAAAATAATCGAAAAAAATGCCATGGAGATTAATTCCGCTTCTCAAAATTATGGAAACAAAGATAGACACTATGATGATGATTATTATAAGCATCATAAAGGCAAGCCGGGATATTCTCATTATAAAAAGAAATCATTATTAGGAGAGTTATTCGATTTCTAATTAGCAGCCGAATAAAATAATAAACTAACTTTAGGTAAAAAATGAAATATAACGCTAGAGATTTAATCTACTTGATTAAACACGATTACAAATTTAGAAGTAAGTTAAAAAAAATATCTATTATGGTAATTGTCTCTGTAGTTGCAGTGGCAATACTGTTTTATTTTGCCGCAAGTTTATTCATTACGGCTCTGTTAAAAAACATAGCTATAGATTTTCCCGAAGTTGGTCAAATACTCTTTAATAATGCAAGGGGTATCGTCTCCTCCTATTTCCTTCAAGATATATCCCAATTAATTACCCCCTTAACAGACAGCCCTAATCTTTCAGAATTGAAAAATCTGGTTACAGACTATTTTGAAAAATTAAAGGCTAATAGTGAAATCGATTTTCAAAGCTTTCAAAAGTTTGTGGAAAAAATAAAAAATACTGTTATTGATGGAGTGATAATGCAAAATGAATTGGAGGAGATTAAAAAATTAATTCCTCTGTAACAATAATAATGTATCACATGCGTTTTTTGTGAATAGTAAATAAAATAGAATTGAATGTGGGAAGTAACTTTTGAAATGTTGCTTCCTCCATTTTTATCAAAGCTGCAAAATGCTTTGCCTAAGGTTCGCACAGCTTAATCTATTAGTCAATTAGCTTTTGCCTTAGCTGGTTATAAATTAATATGAATCAAATATCAGGAGAAGATTGAATGATTGGAAATATATTACTCACCGGTGCATTCCTTTTTAGTGTATTCACGGTAATAATGTATTATTTAACACATAATGGTTATCAAAACACACTTAAAATTGCGCGTTTAAGTTTTCATGTTACCTCTATACTGGTTCTGGCCGCCACTGCGTTGCTCTTTTATTTAATATTGACTCATCAGTATCAATATAAATATGTGTACAATTACAGCGGTGGTGGTATGTCTACCGGCATGTTAATGGCTACTTTTTGGGCGGGACAAGAGGGAAGCTTCCTTCTTTGGATTCTATTTACCGTAATCATTGGCTTAATTCTCCTGGATTACACTTCCAAAAGAGGAAATATAGAACCTCAGGTAATGATGATGTTTACCTTAGCGCTTGCCTTTCTTTTAATTATGGTTAGTCCTTTATTAAAAACTCCTTTTAACTATTTATGGATGGAAGAGGATTATCTCGATCTGAAAAATATTAATCCCTCTTTCATTTCATTACAGGCGTTGCAATCCTTTATTTTCACAGATACCGAATCGAATAAAAGTTTTGTAAAAATGGGTAAGGAATTATATGCTGTCTTAGTAGCCAATAATATCTCGGTAAGTGAATTCATAATTCAGGGCAAAGGATTAAATCCGCTTCTCCAAAACTTTTGGATGCAAATTCATCCTCCTATGCTTTTTGTAGGGTTTGCAATGTCTTTAGTTCCATTTGCTTTTGCAACAGCCTCATTAATCAGAAATGATTATAAGGATTGGGTTAAACAATCATTGCCCTGGTTAATAGCTGCTATGTGTGTACTGGGTTTAGGAATAATGCTTGGGGGATATTGGGCTTACAGCATCTTAGGCTGGGGAGGATATTGGGGATGGGATCCGGTAGAGAATTCAAGTCTTATTCCCTGGATTGTTGGTCTGGCCGCAATTCATACAATGATTGTTCAAAGTAAAACTCAGACTAAAAATAATGCAGGACGCTTTGTTAAAACTAATTTAATTCTTAGCATCCTTACCTTCTTATTGGTTATCTACAGTACATTCTTAACCAGAAGCGGAATTCTTGGAGATGCTTCTGTGCATTCTTTTGTAGATCCGGGCTCAATTGTGTATCTGTTTCTTGTAATCTTTTTAGTTTCCTTTACTCTTATTGGAGCCGGCGGCTTAATATACAGATGGAAATATTTAACACAGAATTTTTCTTACGAAGAAAATATTTTATCAAGGGAGCTGGCCCTATTTACGGGAGCTGTATCTCTCATTGCTTCTGCTGTTATTATTCTTGCTGGAACGTCAGCTCCTATTTTGGGAAAAACTGTAGAGATCAGTTTTTATAACGAGCTTAATCTTCCAATTGCTATTATTATTGGATTGCTTAATGGGTTAAGCATATTGTTAAAATGGAAAACCACTCAAGTTAACGAGCTTTGGAAAGAGTCAAGGATTTCATTGTCATTATCAATTTTACAAACAATACTGGTAATTGTTTTTGCTCAGGTTTACGATATAATGTTAATAATCCTAAACTTTTCATCTGTTTTTGCTCTAATTGTAAATTGTGAAATTGCCTACAAAGTATTCATTCGAAATAAATCTCACATTGGCGCTTACGTTAGCCACATTGGCTTTTCCCTCTTCTTAATTGGAGTATTGGCTACGGCCGGATTTACTCAAAAAGAAAAAGTCGATTTAGTAAAAGGGGAAAATAAATCTGTGCTCAATCACAATTTATTGTTTACGGGGCACGAATTATTCGAAAATGGAAAAAAATATAAATTTAATGTCAGCATATCTAAAGGTAATTCTCAAGATGTTATTTCCCCGGTAATGTTTATTTCCGAGTTTAACAATAGTCTAACTCGGGAACCGGCAATACTAATGGGCTTTTCAAAAGATTTTTATATAGAACCTGTCAGCTGGGAAGAGGGGAATGCCGCTGCTTCCGGAACGATTGTTTCTCTTAAAAAAGGAAGTTCATTTAACTATGAAGATAAGGTAATTGTTTTTAATCAATTTAATTTGCCAAAGAAAATGGAAGAGATGACCGGCGGTGGCACCTTTAGAATTGGCGCTTCAATCACAGTTAAATCAAATGGAAAGGAATATCATCTTGAACCCTATATGGAAAACTCGGGAAATGGAGCTCATTACATTGCAGCCCAAAGTGAAGAAGCTAATTTAAAAGTAGAATTAACTTCTATGAATGCTTCTGGCGGAGAAATAGAATTATCTGTTACCTCCTTAAATAAAACAGAAACCCAAAGCATCCAGCCCAAAGAAATTTTAACAATCGAAGCCAGTATCAAACCATTTATCAGCTTTGTTTGGATAGGGGTACTGGTAATGGTTATTGGATTTTCCGTATCAACTTACAGAAGAGGAAAGGAATCCGTTGAAAAGAACGTTTGAAAGAATTAAAATAAATTGAAAAACCATTTATAATTATCAACCATTTTTATCCAAATCAAAACAGATTGGAGGTCAGTTATGGCAAATAAACAAGTTCTAATTATCCCCATGCTTATTGGAACAATTATTCTGGTAATCTACAAATTGTATTTCTCTTCCGGCCGCGAACTGGGCTCGTTTAAAGATTACGACCCAAACAGCCATGCTCAAAAAGAAATATTGGTAAAAGTTCTGCACGAAAAGGGAATTAGTAAAAATGATGAGCATAAAACGGTATCATTCTATGTCGAGGATAGGAATGGATCCCAAATGTTAATTGAAACTGCTTTATCACTGCCGCAAGGATTTAATGCATCGGAAAATGTAATCTTAAAAGGACATATTTGCGGTGGCAGCTACGAATTGGCCGAAATAGAATTATCGGAGTAACCATTTAATAAAAAACTTGGCTCAGCAGAAAGTAATTTACTTATTGTTAATTATATTTTTATGTATCAGTTCTATTGTTAAACCTAAAGGCGCAGGCGGTGCTATATTCATATTTGAGAATAGTAAAGGGAATGGTATTCTCATTTTTTACTAACATAAAATGAAGCAACACAATTCCCAAGGCTCTATTCCTCAGGATGTGCATGACTCATATATATTTTATTTCTATTTAACTTTATCAGTTGCCTAGTTATGGTTTTAATATCTATAAATCCTTTGGCTTCCAAAATGAAACATATAATTCATTATCTACTCTAGTTATTTGTAAAGCCTCTGCTAAAAATGATTATCTTTAGGAAAATGCTAACTGAAATTTATTTCGGATTATCAAGGTTATGTCATCTGTACGTAAAGAAAAAATTGGTTTGGCGCTTGGAAGCGGTGGCGCGCGTGGACTTGCGCATATCGGAGTTATTAAAGCGCTCGAAGAGAATAATATTCCTATTGGCTTTATAGCCGGAACAAGCATCGGCGCCTTTGTAGGGGGACTTTATGCTTCCGGAATGGATATTAAATCAATGGAGAAGATAATTCTCCAGGTAGATAAAATCATGGTAGCAAAAATCATGATCCCTAAATTATTCGCGCCCGGTTTAGTAGATAACAAAAAAATTTACGATTACATACATAATTTAGTAGGGGATATTAAAATTGAAAAATTGAAAATACCTTTTGCTTGCGTTGCAACAGATTTAGTAACAGGCCAGGAAATTCAATTTACAAGAGGTCCTCTTGTTCAGGCAATTATGGCTAGCATTGCCATACCAATAATTCTTCAGCCGGTATTTCTAAACGGCAAATATTTACTCGATGGAGGATTATGCAATCCCTTGCCTATTAGTAGTTTAAAGAGTATTGGTGCTAATAAAATAATTGCTGTAAATGTTTCTCCAACTCCCGAAAGAATTACTCGTAAAATCAAAAGTAAAAAAACTAAAGAGGTCCAGCAGCTCATAAAGAAATTGCCTTTACTCTTTTCAACCCTTTTAACCGAAGGTAAAAACCTATTCTCAAAAAATGAACTTGAATCAAAAATCTTCGAAACAATCGAAACTGAATCATACTCCCCAACGTTATTGAATGTTTTCTTGCAGTCAATTTCAATCAGCACAAACAATTTAATAACACAGCAGCTTAGTTATTCAAAGCCCAATATTCTTATCTTACCAAAAATAGAAGAATTCGATATGCTCGAATTTTACAAAGGGGAGGAAATAATTAAATGCGGATTCGAGGCGACACAAAATTTATTGCCGGAAATAATGGCTCTGAATAGTTCAAAACTTATAGGTAATAAAAAATAATTGCTTGTTTACTTTTAACTGATGGCTGAGGTCGGATAGCTGTCAACTTCATAGAAAAAAATTCGCTGATAATATTCTTCTCAGCTACTTCGTCATCATTCTCATTTCTCTTAATAATATTTCAAATTGTTCACAAAAGATAGAGCTCTTGCTTTGTATAAAGGAATATAAACGCCAAAGTCATTCAAAAGATTTTTGGCAACGCAAGCAAAACTTCAAATCGAGAGAATTGATTAAAAACTGTTGGCTCATCTTCGTGAAGAACTGGAAAAGCTATTCTCATTTCTAAAAGAACGTGAAGATAAGATTGAATCGATTGGATCTTATCAGCAGGGTAAAGCTACATAATACATTTAAAGTATGGAACGGATTTTATCCGTCCCTAATATCTTCATTTAGTTGGTGTACTCGTATGGAAGCTCAGTCATTCTGTTTGTTATCATTGCTCTTACATAACATTTTATAGAAACTATCTTATTGTTTGCCAAATTTACAAAACCGTTGAATATTTTCAATCCAAATGTGGCTCTGCCAACTGCACGCCTTCGCTTTAAGCTATTTCCATTGCGATTTGTTTCTTATCATCATAGGGCAAACATCGCTTCAAATTTTCTTCGGTATCTTCATTTAAAAACTTAAGAGCATTATCAAAATCAAAAATTACAGGCATTCTATGATGAATTTTCTCAATAAATTTATTAGGCACGGTTGTAATCAAAGATGCCGTTACTTCTTTCTCTTTATTTACCGTATAAATAGCCGGCACAAAGAAAATCTCCAATCCCGGAATTGAGATCTTATACTTGGTTTTCTTTTTCCCTTCCGTTTTCCATTCATAAAATCCGGTCATAGGAACAATGCATTTATATTTTGTGAAAAGGGAAGTCCAGTACTTCTTTTCTTTTATCGTTTCAATTCTTGAATTGAATATTAATGGAGAGTCTTCCGCAAATTTAATTCCCCAGCCAACTTTAGTAATATTATAAATATCATTTTTCAATAAAACACTTATAATCTTCTCAGTCGGCCTTATATCTTCTTCACTTCTTTTTATAATGTCGGTGTCAATTTCAATTGGAAGGCCTCTTTGCCTGAACATATCAATTAACGATTGTTCTATTTTTTTGCTTTCAAATCTACCGCACATAAATTCCTTTCATAATAATACTTTGTAATTAACTTTAAATTACTAAATTCTTATCATATTTGTATTCGTTTGTTAAATACCAATAAATAATTAGGATTTATTCTATTGTACATATGAAAAATTACATAGTGAAGCCATCTGTTGAGGATGCTCAGTCATGCAGTCTTAAATTATAGGCCTAACATATAATTTTCTAGGAACTATCATATTGTTTGTCAATTCTACTAATCCGTTGAATCCAGTACATATAAGAATGGCTCTGCTACCCGCACTCCTTCTACTAAGTTCCCCTAATAATCTTTTGTTCCTTTCTCGTTTTAATAACTATTTCTCAATGATACTATTTAAAAACGCGTTTCGGCTGTGATGAATATCAATTTTATCCCTCTTCCATTTATAGTATCACTAAATGATACTCTTTCCAATAATACTCTTCGTATATATAGTTTGTAAATATTTTAATAAAGGAACTTGTTAAAAATATTTTTCTCTCATTACTTAATTGCTGGAATTCGATGCCCTTTAAATTATCCCTTTTTTCAGAAGCCATCTTGGTCTTTGCAATCTCCATCCTGCTATTTAGAACAGTATTCGCCTCTTTTAAAAAGTATTTCAAAATTCATAAAAGAATTTTTATGAATATATATTATTTTCTCTTTTTTACACTTTATTTTGTATTAAATCCATTAATAAGCTCAAAATTAATCCCTTTGTTAATCCCCAACTTTTATTTTTAGATAAGATCTATAACGGATTGTAAAAAGGATGTAATCTCTTTGTATGACGTTAAAAAAAGTTTTACACGGAATTAGTAAAGTGATAGAATTGCAAATAATATTATCGTGTACTTAATCAAATTAATGGACATTTGAAAAACCGTAAATCATTATAAATCGTAACTTCTATTAAATAATGAGTTGAAATTCCTAGTGGAGCTCTAAAATGAAAAGTTCCAGAATTCTAATTGCTGATTATCATCCCATTTTAAGACACGGTCTTAAAGACATTTTAGGTTTTTATAAGGATTTTTCTGTAGTTGCAGAGGCAGGGGATGGCAAATCCTTAGTAGAAAATTATAATATTGTTAAACCAGATATAGTTATTACAGATATCGAAATGCCTATTTTAAAAGGTACCGAAGCAGCAGTATCTATTTTAAAAACTAATCCTTTCGCAAAAATTATTTTCCTATCCATGCATAATTCCAATGAAATATTGTATAAGTCCTTTTTAATTGGCGCATCCGGTTTTCTATCTAAAGATATTTCAAAAGAAGAACTTATTCATGCAATAAGAATTATTGCCCAAGGGGATAAATACTTTTTGGGTAAAACCAATTCTCAAATAGATGCTTTTATTAAGCAATACAAGTCTCTCAAAAATCAAAGAATGGCAGTACTTTCGGTCAATCTTACAAACCGAGAAAAAAGTATTCTTTTATTAATGGCTAATGGTTTAACCAGCTTCGAAATTGGACTTAACCTTGGAATTGGCAAGCGGACTGTAGATTCAATTCGTTCTGAAATGATGAAAAAACTCTATTTTGAAAAACCTATTCAATTGGTAAAGTATGCGCTGGAATACTCATTTAATTACAAAAATTATTACACCGATAATAAATATGCGTCTTATAATCATTCCTAAATATTTTTTGATGAATTTAATCATGTAATATTGTGTGCTTTCTGCCAAAACTGTATTTCATGAAAAAAGGGCTTTTATTAAATTAAATCTTATTTACAATTGATTGCTAATTATCCTAATGTTATCATTTAATTGTACCAATGTAAGAGATCATTCGAAAGGGGATATGCCACATAAAAACCGGCTGCTTAATAAAGCCACCGGTTTTTTTATAAATATATTTTTATTAAAATTGCTTTATTTCAAATCTTTCTTAGCTTCTGCTTTGCAATCCATTTTATCTTTACCTTCGCAGCATTTCGAATCTTTCTTAATTTCTAGCTTTACTCCTTTAACCGCCTTTACTGTTGAATTATCTATTTTTCTTTTAGCTTCTTGCTGGAATGCATTTGCTAATCCGGCAAAACTTATAAATAATATTGCAACGAAAAATAGATTATATCTTTTCATTAAGCCTTCCTTTTGGATTTTTTGATGTTAGCCAAGATTAGTTTCAGTAATGACTTTTGTTTTAGTAATTAATTCTTAATATAAGAAAAATGACTTAAAAATTACCGCTTTACACTCATATCATTCAATTGTCACAACTGCATAAATTCACCAACTGCAAATGGATAAATCCTTTTTAGCAATGGTTGAAAACCGACCGCATTTTATTATAGAATTAACTTAATTAATTCCGGTGAATTTTTTCGGATAAAGGTTTTATTTATTAAATGAACTAATTGAAAAGCCCAATCATGTTTGGTTCTTTCACTTTTATAAAAGGTATTTCGATAGTATGTATATCACAAATAATAAAGAGAAATTGAAATCACTTTCCCACAACAACTATTTCGTTTATTTTTGAGTTAGTTATTTAGTCCTACTGCGAAAGTAGTTTTCTAAAATATTATAAATCACCAATAATCCTTTATCGAGAAGTAATAAATGAAACAGCAATATTGCAAAGTATTCTTTTGGATTTGTTTATTTACTTCTTTCACATTAATCTCTTGGGCTCAATCCAAATCTTATAGAATTGAATATGTATCCTCTGTCCCTGTTATTGATGGAGATTTTTCTGATTGGGATACCACTGGAATTACAAGATTCAAACTACACACTAACTATCCCAATAATGATCTAATTGCTAAGGTAAAGTTTTCTTGGGACGAACAACATCTTTTTGCACTATTTATTGTTTACGACAAATATTTTGTTAGGCATGAATATGGGAATAATAATCCGCGTTTATATTTTAACGATGGTATCGAATTGTACATCGATGCTAAGAACAACAGTTTATTAAGTATGGATGTAGACGATTATCAGTTTTTAGTAGATCTTTTAGGAGAGCAAACTATTTTTAAGGGGGATAAACAGAGAATGCTTGGCAAAGATTGGGTGCCAAAAGAATATGGAACCGCTAACATATTACTCAATTGTAAAACATCTTCAATAGGTACTATAAATAAGTTCGATGATATTGATTCAATGTTTGTTGTGGAATTATCTGTTGCATGGGAGAGTATGGGAATTATTCCAAAGCTGGGATACAAATTCCGTTTAGATGCGTGCGTAAACGATTTAGATTCTCTAGTTAATTTGAAAGAGATTCCGGAAGATAAACCGGTTCCTAAATTTTTTTATTCAAGTTGGCAGGCATCTAACGATTTTGGTCAGCCGGCCATTTGGCAGGATGTTGTTTTAAGCGGCTCGCCAGATTTTATTACTCTGCTCTCACGCAATTATTCCAAGACCTGGCTGTTTATGTTTTTCTTATCCATTATAATCTCTGTTGGTATAATAATTCACTTATATATAAGAATAAAAAAATTAAAAGAGATTCCTATAAAAGGGGAGTTAAAAAAGACATTACTTGCAGAAATCTTAAAAAGAAGCTCCGAAAATGTTTATAAAAACCCACACGAGAAATTAATTTATGAGTTAAAGCAGCATGTAATTTCTAATTTAGAGAGCAACATAAAAGCGGAGCAATTAGCAGAAAAAGGAAATATGAGTTTAAGGCAATTACAAAGGGTCTTTAAAGAGGAATTAAATACTACCCCCGGTAGTTTTATAACATTAATAAAATTGGAAAAGGCCGCCGAACTATTATTAGATCCTTCAAAAAATATAACACAAGTAGCATACGATGTCGGGTTTAACGATTCCAGCTATTTTACACAAGTATTTAAAAAGTATTTTAACATCTCACCCAAAGAATACATAAAGAAAAACCGCATTTAGCTATCATTATTTTACGAATGTCGTTTTTCTACCATTAATTGTCACAATCCTTATAGAAGCAGCACCTCCTTAAAAAGTAATTTTGCAATAAAAATTAATAATGTTGTTCTCCTTTAAGAAAATATCGCCAGAAACATTTATCCTTTTATTGGGGGGCATAATATCCTCTTTATTAACATTCTTCTTTCTTTTTGTTGTTAACTCAAAACCACTTTTACTCATTTTAATTTTTTTACCTCAAGCTGTTTCTTTTTGGTTAATACGTTTTATTCTGGAGGGGAATCTCTCTTCAATAAATTCTGTAAAAATTCTTCTTTTACTCTTTTTATCGATAATCACAATTTCACTAATTATATAAAGGAGAAAGCTGATGAAAAAAGTATTATTTGTTCTAATGATTTTGTATTGCTGTTCAATTAATGCTCAATGGCAAAGGGCTGGAGTAACAGGTAAAAGTTTGCGGGATATTGTAGTAAAAAACAACAAAATATTTGCAGTTACATATTCGGATGGGGTTTATGAATCTGCTGATAATGGAGTTACATGGACTCAGCATTTATTACCAGCATCTTCGGGGAACATAATGAAAATGATAGTAAACGGTACCAATTTATTTATAGCTACCACCAGTCAGCTGTTAAAATCGACAGATGATGGAAATACATGGAATAATATACGTGATGGTTCGAATTATGGGTTGGCGGTAAACAGTCAGTATTTATTTTTGGCTGTTTATGGATCGGGTGTATTTCGTTCATCGGATAGCGGTATTGCCTGGGAAATTAAAAACAATGGGCTCTCAAAATATTCCTGTCTTGCTATAGCTGCAGAAGGTGCTAAAGTTGTACTTGGAACATCAGAATCAGGAGTCTATTATTCAGACAATAATGGTGAAAGCTGGACGCTAAAGAATAATGGATTGCCAGCAAATGTTAATGTAAGACCATTGCTTATTGAGGGCAATAATATTTGGATTTATTCAAATAGTGTTTCAGGAAATTATTTATATAAATCCACAGATAATGGTGATAACTGGAGTTTAGTTAATGGAATTGAAGGAAGTTATAGTTTTATCTTTAAAAAAGATGCGAATTACATTACAGCAGGAGGCAAATATGTAATGAAAAGCAACGACAGCGGGATTAATTGGAGTAACTTTCATTATGGACTAACGAATGACTATGGGTATGGATGTGTAGAACTGAGCAATAATTTGTTTCTTACAACAAGTGATGGGGTTTGGAAGAGACCATATTCCGAAATTAACCTAACAGTTCCAAATGCACCAGTAGCAAATAGTGCAGCATCAATAAACTCTTCAGGCTTTACTGTTTCGTGGAATCTTATACAGGGGGTTACTAATTATTACATAGATGTTTCGATAAACGAGCAGTTCACTTCTTTGCTTGCAGCATATTCAAATAAAGATGTCGGAAATTTAACATCTTACGAAATTACCGGATTAGCACCAAAGACAGATTATTATTTTAGAGTGAAGGCCCGTAATTCTGCCGGTTATGGTAATGTATCGAATACAATAAAAGTCACAACTTTAGTTCCAATACCGGTAGCTCCGGTATTAACAACCAACAATGTATTTACTCAAACATCTGCTAAAATTACTTGGAATGGAGTTGTGGGCGCAGAAAAATATTTTGTAGATGTATCTTCATCTAATACATTTGGTTCTTTTGTAACTGGATATGAAAATAAGGATGTTGGTAATGTTACATCTACTTATGTTTATGGATTACAACCCAATACTCAATACTTTGTTAGAGTTAGATCTTATAACACCAACGGCACATCTCAGAATTCTACTGTACTAACAGTTACAACAAGAGCAAACGAAAAATGGATTCAAACCACGGGGCCAAGTAAAACAGCTGGCGGACCTGCAAATACAGCCGTAAGATATTTTATTACAGTGGACAATACTTTGTATGCTGCAGCTTATGGTGCAACTGGATTATTCAAAACAACTGATAATGGAAATAATTGGATTAAAGTATTTGACTGTACAAACGATGTTGTTAACCTTTTCAACGATGGCAATAATATTTATGCTTCTACTAATGGAAGTGGAGTTTATATTAGCGAAGATAAGGGATTAACATGGCAGCAAAGAAATAGCGGATTGGGAAATTTAAAAGTTTATTCTTTATGGAAGAGCGGTAATAATTTGTATGGAGCTACATTTGGAGATGGAATATTTGTATCTGCTAATAATGGTAATAGCTGGACGTCTATAAACAATGGATTAAGCAACAAGTTCATAAATACAATTTATGCATCAGGTGCTAATTTATTTGCGGGCAGTAGCAGTGCGGGAATATTTATTTCGAATAATGGAGGAACAAGCTGGACGCAATCTTCATTAACTGGAAGGAATATAATTGTAATTAAAGGAACCAGCAGTAAATTATATGCAGTTACTTGGGGAAGCGGTGTTTATATCTCGAGCGATAATGGTGCTAACTGGACACAAATCAATAGCGGTATGGGTAGTAATCTTAACTGCCTGATCTTTACAAGACATACTGATAATGATTTATTTATAACTACCGAAAATGCAATATACTACTCGAAGAATGGTGGCAGTTCTTGGGAAAATTTAACAGATAATTTTCCGGCTGTAGCAATATGGAGTATAGAAGTGCAAGGCAATTATATTTTTGCGGGGACATCGGAACTGGGAGTGTTTAAACGCACATTAACAGAAGTAATTACTAGCGTAGATGAAAATAAAGAAATACCTGCAGAATTTAACTTATTCCAAAACTATCCTAATCCTTTTAATCCAACCACATCAATTAAGTATTCTGTTCCTAAAAATTCACTTGTAAAAATTCAGGTGTTCGATATTCTTGGCAGAGAGGTAGCACAACTTGTTAACCAAGAAAAACAGCCGGGCAATTATGAAACTAAATTTAATGCTTCAAATCTTACAAGCGGAATTTATTTATACAGATTGCAAGTTGGTAGTTATTCTCAAATTAAAAAAATGATATTAATTAAATAAATAAATTCTAATTCAAAAAGCCCATCGTTTATTGGTGGGCTCATTTTTCATTTCCTCTTATCAAAACTCCAAATCGAAAGAATTAATTATAAACTTCTTGCACACTTAAGGGAAGAACTTGAAAAGCTATTCTCTTTCATCAAGGAAAGGGAAGATAAACTTGAATCGGTTGAAGCTTACCAGCAGGGTAAAGCTGCTTAATTATTATCAATAGGGACTGAATAATCTTCAGTCCCTAAAAATCTTTCTATGCCGTTGAATCTCAGTCATTCATGAAGTGGCTTTAGCCACTCTCAGTCATAAATTTTGTCTGTCACATTTCTTGATACCAATAAATCCGCCACTCTTAAAATTTGTGCTCTCGTAATATATTATTTCCCTATTTACAAAATTCAAAGACAATTCTTTCAACATGCTTCTTTCTCTTTCCCTTTTAAACTTAACACCGATAACTTAATAGAATATATCTCCTTATAATATTTTTCTCTACTTCACTAAGTTTGTTATACAAATCTTCAAACCTCGATAGATAATTCCTCTCAAGTTCCGTGGATTTCTTTTTGCATTCTTCAACATCTTTTTCAATCCTCTTAATCCTATTCCAAAAAAGCATATTAAGTAGCCCTATCAATCCTCCAACTATCCAAATAAAATAACTCTCATTCACCTTTTCCCCAACCAAAAACTCTCAATTATACATTTAGCTTTTACTAGATAGTTTTTTTTAAGTAAATCATCTTAGCAAGTAAATTTTTCATCCTCTCAATTAATCACATCGGAAGCTTTAACAAATTGCCGATTTCATTAAATTTACTATCAAAAAGTTCGAAGCCGATAAATAAAAAAATATTGTTCTCGAAGACATCAAAGAGATTAATAGGAACGGTAACCTGAACTTTACTTGAGATATTTATAAAATTTTGTTCGAGAAATAACGACAGGAATTGGCGAGTCCCTACCCAGTCCCTACCTATGTGCGAATTTAGGCTAAAAATCAGCATGACTTTTAGGAGGGTTTAAAATAAAAAAGCCCGATTCCATTACAAAATCGAGCTTTTTAAGTGGGCCCTGAAGGACTTGAACCTCCGACCCGCTGATTATGAGTCAGCATGACTTTTTACATTATGAACTGAAATCACACTTTTTTGAGCTACTCCATACACACTCCATACACGGCAAAAGGAATTTGCCATGTACCTAGTAAAAAACTACAAATCTTCATTTTACCAATTGGTTTATTTTGAAAGCGGTAAAAGATCTACTATTACTACAAAAACTAAAAATGAAAAAGAAGCGTTTCGCTTTTTAATCAACTTCAATAAAAATAATACAGGCCGTAAGAAAGATATTCAACAAATTACTATTTCAAGATTTCTGGAAGAATACCTTGAGTTTATTCAGATTACAAATTCAAAAAATTATATCCGTTCGGTAAAAACATCATATAAAAACTTAATTGAATTCTCAGGTGATATTTACTTAAATCAGCTTGATCTTCGTACACTAGATAAATTTATTACTACAACATTTAAAAGAACTGAACGTGGTGCTGCTTTATATTATCGCACAATTAAGGCTTCCTTCACTAAGGCTGTCTTATGGAAGTATCTTTCAGAAAATCCTCTTAAGAAAATAAAACTTCCTAAAGTTAGTAAAGCATTTCCCGAATTTATTTCAGAAAATGAACTAAGGATAATTATAGAAAATACAAGTGAAGAGTTTCTTAAGGATTTATTTACTGTGGCTTTTTATACTGGTATGCGGTTAGGTGAGTTAGTTAATATGAAATGGTCCTGGGTTGATCTTAATGAAAACCAGATTATTGTTAAATGTTCAGATTCCTTTACTACTAAAAGTAAACGAGAGAGAGTGATTCCAATAAACCAAAATCTTAAATCTGTTTTGCAAAAAAGTATCCCAAAAGTATTTAACATAAAAACCAGCTATGTATTTACTAATAAAAAGGGGAGTAGATTGAATGAAAATTATGTAAGTAAAAAATTCAAGGCATATGTTAGAGCAGCTGGATTAAACGAAAAGATTCACTTCCATACCTTACGTCATTCATTCGCATCTCTGCTTGTACAGAAGGGAGTCTCATTATATGTTATAAAAGAATTGCTCGGACATGAATCATTAACCACAACACAAATATATAGTCACCTCCAGCAGCAGAATTTAAGAGATGCTGTTAATCTATTATAAACTAATAATGTAATGCGGTATTGTAGCTCAAACCTGACTATCATCAAGCTGAGAGTTAATTTATGTCTTCAGAAACGAAACCTAAAAGATGCAGTGACTATGATTTAATAATACTAATTACTCTGAAGTATTAAAAAGCCAATAAAATAAATTCGCATTTTATGTTATGGATAATATTTTTGAAATCTTGGATGTAGCTTGCTTATTATAGAGGTGCAAATATTAATGCCAATTAAAGTAAAACTAATCTTCAAAAGAATTTTCATACGATAAGAAGAATATCTGAATTTAGAAGAAATAATTGCACTAATTGAAATAATAGCGAGAATTCATTTACCATCAAGTTACGAATAATTGAATAAGATGAAATTACTTGTAGATAAGGGAATAGCTTCACGCATGTGATTTTTTGACTAAAACTTATTTGTAAAAGTTAATTTATCAAATTAATAACAAAAAAATATTCACTATTTCTGATATAAACATTCTACAATTTTACTTGAATATACTTTTCTATTTCAGTAATATCATCTTACGTGTCTCATGGAATTCTTCTGATAGTAACGAATAATAATATACTCCGCTAGGAACTTGTAGTCCTAAATTATTTTTCCCATCCCAACTTATTCGATGTGTACCAGCTGTCATTTCCCTTCCAATCAAAGTAACAACTTCAACTCCCAATGAATTATATACTTTCAACAAAGTATATGTCGGTTTTGGTATTGAAAAACTTATTATAGTAGTTGGATTAAAAGGATTCGGGTAATTTTGGCATAGCAAATGAGACGATGGTTCAAAGTAACTTATATCCTTTGTGCTTGTGTTAACATCAAGAATGGCAGTTATCCACAAATCTGCATCGAATGATTTCCATGAACTAGTCATGTTATGGTATGTCTCATCCGACCATTTTTCCCAAGCTCGATTTTGTGATTCTCCTTCTCCATTTGCATCGGCAATAATTGCAAATTGATCGTCATTTGATGTCATCCATTCAATCCCGATGAAGAATTTATCAGTAACGTTTATTTGAGGTGTTATAGAAAAATTATTAAATAATGAACCTGGATTATTTCCTTCAATTATAGTTGTGGGATAGCTTTTAGAATAAAGTAAATTTCCAGGCCCATCATTATTATTACAATTTCGAACTACCAAATTAAATTGATCAGCATCGCCAATAAGTTGCTTACCAGTAAAATATACCTTTACCTCATTTATTTTTCCAGCGCCAATAATATCAAACCTTTGATATTTCCCGATATCACCATAACTATTTGTTCCAACTAAATAGCCTGTTTCCGGTGCATTTAATGTATAAGTTAAAGGCGTATTTCCATAAAAGATAACTTTAGCGGTAGATTGTATTGCCCCCACATAGTTTTTTATTTGGCTATTTGTAACATTAGAATATGATTGGGTTAATGGACTGAAATAATATCCTGTTTTTGTAGGCGTAACTTTTCCCGTCCACCCGGCATTAACCGTGCAGCTATAATATCCATTTAAATCAGTCATAGTGGTATTAGGAAATCCAAGCAATGTAACATTACTAATGCCGTTTCCGTTTGAAGTCATTACATATCCAGAGATTGAAAGAGTAATTGTTTGCGTTATTCCAATTCCACTAACAGATATATTTTTAGTTGCCGCTCCACTGCTGCTAATACTAATATTCCCAAGGTAACTCATGGCATTTGTTGGTGCAAATCTAACATAGATATTTGAAGACTGTACTGTACCGCCGTTTTGACTTAAAATTATTGCAGTAGTTTGCCATGAATTATTATTCAAGGATATCTCAAAGCCGCTTGATGGAGTAATTGTGATATCAGTTGTCAAATTATTTCCTGTAACAGAAAAATACTGTGAACTTGATTTAGTATTTACTGTTTGATTACCAAAATCCGTTAATAAATTTGGTATTATAATGATTGCTGGTGTTTTTGGTAAAGGTTTTACTATAATTGTTTTTACTGCACAAGGCATTGATGCAATTGAACACTTTCCACCTTCAGGCTTTACTATATAAACTGTACTATTACTTGGTGAAACAACAATAGATGATCCTGTACCAACAATTGAACCACTATTACATTGTTCGGTTCGCCATATCCAAGCAGCTCCCGTTCCTAAACTTCCTCCTTCAACTGTCAAAATTACACTTTGACCTTGGTATATTGTATCTGCAGTAGCTATTATTCCTGTTTGCTTTACAGAATAAGTACAAGCTTCTTCTCCAGCAACATTTGTATATTCAGTACAATTTGTACTGCAGCAGGCTTTTACTCGATAATAGTAAGTTGTACCACCTTTTACATTTAAGTCACGATAACCAAAAGAATTTCCAGATGTCCCAATAACTTCGAATGGTCCAGTAGCGGATATACTTCTTTCAATAATAAAATTAGTAACGTTTGTATTATTTCCATACCATTTAATATAAAGTGCATCCGATCCATCAACTATTACGCTTAAATCATATGGCCTTATTGGTATGGTACTACATGGTGGTACATATCCAACTTGTGTCACAGTAAAAGTTTGACCTCCAACCGTTATAGTTCCTACTCTTGGACTAGTGCTTTTATTTTCACTAACATTATATGTGATTAAACTTTTACCTTTTCCAGTCGCAGTTACAAGTGTGATCATATCATTGCTACCACCTACGCTTGCTACCCAATCACAATCAGAAGTGGTAAACAACCAAAAGGCATCAGTATGTGCAGTAGCAATCGCAGATGTACTATAATAGCCCAGTGTAAAATTACAATTGCTAAAATTCGCTATTAAATTTCTATTAGCACCAACAGCTATTTTATATGGTGTAATTGCGGCTTGATGATTTCCATTTTCAGTCCAATTAATAAAAGTATATCCAGGATTACTAGTAGCAATTAATTTTGCTATTTGTCCGGTTTCAAAGTATCCTCCACCGAAAGCAGTTCCACCATTACTCGGGTTACATGATAAGTTTACAAAGTATTTTATCGCAGGTATCACATTAAAATTTGCAACCAATGTTCTATTGCTAGTTAAAGTAAAACTAAAACTCGAAACAGTACTTATAATATTTCCATTCTCCGTCCAGTTTGCAAATGTATATCCACTGTTTGAAGTTGCTGATACTGTTATGTTACTACCGGAATTAAATGTCCCCGCACCACTTACTTTTCCTCCATCACTTGGGTTACAAGATAAGTTTATTGTATATTGAGTTGATTGTGTTCCAATTTTCAAAGCATTATTACTTGAAAATGAATCGACGAGTTCATCTGTTGGTAAACCGTCAATCCTATTATTACCATTTTTATCTTTCCATAAGGCTACTAATAGATCATATGTACCTGCAGCTATTGTAGAAGGTATTTTAAAATTACGTTTTATTGTCTGTATTCCTTGGACTAATGGTACAGAGATATCATTAGTTTCATCACTCACATTCCAACTTGTTGTTCCAGCTAAACGAAATGATGCACCTAATAAAATTTGAATACTACCAGTGGAATTAATTGCATATGCTATTTCAATGGTTGAGCTAGTACTCGCTATTGTTGGCGATACAGAAATATTGGTAATTGTAGCAGTTGGTTCTGTACTAATGTTGAGTTGTGTCATTTTAATAAAATGTAAAATCAATCCCGCAAGATATTCAGTTGCTTTTGGAACTAAATTGTTACATAATTTAATCATATCTTCTTTGGGAAATGCATAAGATCTATACAAATTCGCCTTTGTCCATCTTCCATTTATTGTTCCCAACCCGTCTGGTAAAAATATTGGGTCTAATACTTCTTTTCTATATCCTTTTTCATCTTTATAATAGCCAAACCCACTGCTTGGGGGATATGGTCCAAAGTAGTATTTTTTAACTAGCTGACTCTCAAAAGTAAAATTTGCCAATTTTATAAAATATTCTTGCCATGTGTTAAATACAGGAAGATTATTCCCATTTGAATAATTTAATGAATTCAAAAATTCTTGATTTAGATTTGGAATGGAGGTCAAATTAGCCAATGAACCCCCATCGAGAGCGCTTTCGTAAGCATCTGCTATGATATCTATCACATCCCAATCTATTAAACTACCCCCATTTTTTTTATAATTTGTCGTACCATGATTTATTACATTAACATGAGCCGGAATAGACATATCAGCTAATAGATGTAATATATGACCTAGGCATAAATATGCTTCTACTTTTTTACCATTCTTGTATAAAACCAAAGCATTATTCCAGTTATATACATTCTCGGAATTTTGAATTCCATCTCCTGCCCATTGAAGAGTTGTATGATTTGTACCAGGCCAAGGGCTATCATAGACTGGGAAGTATCCATGAGGTAAACCTCTGTACCAACCACTGTTTTTTTGATCTAATCCCCCAAATGGTATTTTTTGAAAACTTATTGTGAAAGTGGGTACCTCATTATCAGGATTTGGAGAATATTTATTGACATCACCAGGTATAAGATCATAATCTTCACTAAAAGCGCCAGATTTGATTCTAGCTAATATTTCATCATTAGATACACTTGGATCTAACTGTGATGGATTACCTAATTTTTGTAACGCTAGTTCAAAAGCTTTTTGTGCCATTGCCGTATGATTCCCATAGGCATATTTTACATCTTTAATGCTTTTTATTGCTGTCTGATCTTGCAGTTTTTTTTCTTGCGGATATATGATGCTAAACGAAAAGCTAAATATGAGGTGTAAAAATAAAGCTGAAGAAAATCGAATCGTTCTAATAATCATTTTCATATCAATCTCTTTAAATATTTTCTTACAACAACATGTGAATTCAATATCTATTTACAGTTCATTATAGAAATCCCGAATACTTTTTCATTTTTAAATAAAACATTTACATCTTTTCTTACTTACTCCTAGTCTTTTAAACACCTAATACTATTTCCATAATTCTTTGGATTGTAAAATGATAAAGATGACGAAATTCTGTTCATGTCCTGTACTAAAACTCCCCATATTGTTCCTCTGCTATCATACTCAGTGGAGCTCCAAAGAATCGAATTTGTTCCTAATTCAGTAAAGTAATTCATGTACCCGAGTTCTCCTCCAAGTAAAACTGAAAAACCACTCGCATTTGTACTCCCATTTTTTTGCCCTATTGATATTAACGCATTTGCATCATAATTAACTCCTTTGTTTAAAATCTCAAATTCGGCATTTGTAGGAATATGCCATCCATCTGGACAAATTCCTTTGGAACGTTCTGTAGTGCTATATCCCATGGCTTCATCCCATTGATACAATCCCCCATAGGTCGCACAGTTTTTGGGGTCGTTATTATAACAGTACTTTTCAATTGTGCCATTGTTAATTGCATTAACACTCCCATTAATCATTGTACCAACATCCAAGTTTTCCTTTAACCAGCATTGATTTCCAATTTGTACTGTATTATATATTTTACCGGCATGTGTAACAGTGGCAACACAACCAGTTGAAAAGGACCAAGTTTCTGACCAGCTTGAAGTACCATAGTTATTCGTAGCATTAACTCGCCAATAGTATTTGGTTGAATTACTTAAGCCGTTTACTTGCTGATTTATGTTTGTTAAACCAATTTGATTATAAACGGTACTTCCAAAAGAATTGCTTGTAGATACTTGCAAAGTATAACCTGAAGCCCTGTCACTTGCGTTCCAACTTAGTGTCGGTGGAATTGAAATATTTATGGCATTATTTGCGGGTGATGATAATGCTGGGGCGTTAGGTGCTGTTCCGGCAGCTATTGTTGTAAAACTCCATGCGTTCGAATTGGTTGAAGTTCCATAACTATTACTGGCGCTTACCCTCCAGTAGTATGTTTGTGAGTTGCTTAAACCACTTATTTGTTTGCTTAAAATATTCCCAACACTCTGGTTAAATATATAACTGTTAAAGCCACTATTTTGTGATACTTGTAAAGTATAACTTGTAGCATCTGTACTTGTATTCCAACTTAGTGTTGGTGAAATTGAAATATTTATTGCATTATTTGAAGGTGATGATAATGCTGGGGTGTTAGGTGCTGTTCCGGCAGCTATTGTTGTAAAACTCCATGTGTTTGAATTGGTTGAAGTTCCATAACTATTACTTGCGCTAACTCTCCAATAGTAAGTTTGCGAATTGCTTAAAGCACTTATTTGTTTGTTCAATACATTCCCAACATTCTGATTATATACATAACTCGTGAAAGCGCTATTTTGTGATACTTGTAAAGTATAACTTGTTGCATCTACACTTGCATTCCAACTTAAAGTTGGTGTAGTCAATTGATTTGTAGCTCCATCACTTGGTGCTAATAATACAGGTGCGTTCGGTGCTGTTCCAGGTGGAACTATCATAGTAATTGTTAAAGTTTTTGATCCGCCGTTAGAATTAAAAACTACTGAACCATTAAAATTACCCGGAGCTAATCCGTTTTTACTTACTGAAACATTAATTATTGATTTATCTCCTGCGTTTATATTTCCACTTGTAGATGAAAGATTTATCCAATTATTACTTGGTGTTGATGTCCAATTCATGACACCAAATCCGGTGTTTTTTATTTCTATTTGTGAGGATAAAATAGAAGAACCAAAATCTATACTAGTTGGGGAAATTGATAACTGTGGTAGGTTGGGATCCGGCTTTACCATCAATACACTTATTGTTTTTTCTCCTGCATCTGATGTAATTTTTATTTGTGCGGTATAAGTTCCTATGGCAATATTATTTCTTGATACAGTTACTTGTATCGGATCTGTTTCAGCTGTAGTTGTCCCTGTAGTTGGTATTATTGAAACCCATGGTTGAGTCGATGAAATTGTCCATGTAATAGTTCCAACTTTTCCCTTATTAGTAATAAAAAAACTCAAGTCGTTTTTTGTCGTTTCAAAATCTAATGTTGTAGGTGAAACTTCTATCTCAGGACTTAACTTATTAAGTTGAATATCCGCATTGACTGTTTTTCCCTCTATTACAGTTACAGTTGTTGTATTGTCAATGTATCCATCTTTTTTTGCAGTAATTGTGTATTGTGCTGGTTTAACATCTGGAATTGTGTAGTTACCATCATTCCCGGTAACTACTGATGAGGTGGCAGGATTTGATGTTATTTGCGCTCCAACTATTGGTTGAGTACTTTTACTATCAGTTACTTTCCCAGTTATTTGTGTCTGTATTATTGGTGCATCGGTTGGTGCCTGCTTACATGTAAAAATCAATATAAATGTCATTATTACAACAAATAATATTCTATAGCTCTTGAATCCAAGTCTCATAATATTTCCATTTACTCTTTTCTTTATTATACACTAAAAATTATATCTATAACAAATTTGCAAATTTTGATTACTATTAAAATCTACATATAAATTATCTTGCTTTACTGCAACTGCATCTATCAAATTCCAAATATATATCGAAGCTGAAGCAATAAAACTTATTGTACTATAAGTATCATAGTTTTTAGAATCATTATTATAAAAGTCTCTTACTGCTTGCGTTCTGGCTGAAAGGGCTTTATTTGTAGCATCGATACTAAGTTGCTTAAATATCAATCCTCCTGCAAGCCCGCCAATGCTTCCTGCCATAAACAAAATTCCTTTAAGCGATTCATCTTTATAAAGTTGTCCCCATCCAGGCACTAGAATAGAACGCCATAGTGCATTAATTCCAGTATTTAGTTTTGTAGGATAACAATCATTAAAATTCTCAAAATTTGGGTAGATATTCCCGCTTTCAGCAACTTGACATAAAACCCAAACTTTATAGCCTCTTTTTGTAATAAGCCTTTCAGAATAATCACAAATAATATTTATTGGAAGTTTAATGTCGACTGAAACTCCTGGAATCCCCCTTTTTTTTATAGCATCTTTTATTTGATCCATGCTAACATACAATCCAATTTTTAAAGCGCCTTCATACAGTGCTGTTGCAATTGCACTTATGCGAGCATTATTTATATCAATATCTTCACCATATGTGACTTTGTAATAAAATTTACTCTCTCCAGTAGATGGCAGCGGCGGATTTAGAATCCATGTCGGCCTTCCTTGAGGAAGAATTATAATATTTATAAATAGAAACAAACAAATAAATAAAAGAAACTTATTCATAAATCAATCCTTTAGCTCTTCTGGAGATAGTAAAATTGAATAAACTATATAGACATTTTATTTTATTTGTTATTTGAAAATTCTTTATAGTTTTTTAATTGTTCTTCAGCATATTTTCTAAATTCTTCTCTGTTGAATTTTGTTTTTAATTCTTCACTTTCTTTGATTTGCTTACTAAATTCTTTTGCAAGAACTTCCTTTGGAACTCTTAAGGCAATGTACGTATGATAAATTCCAAGATTATCGATTGTATTTTCTTCGCATATCTTATATGCATCATTAAGTACTTTTTCTACAGTAGTCGTTATAATATCAGCAAGGATTCTTTCAGTTCCTGAATTATCTGATTTAGCACTTACAGACTCCAAGTAGTTTTCTGAAACTTTTCTAACTAGACCATTTAGTTTTCTCTTAATATTACCTTGCGCATCTTCCAAAGCGACATTTCTTATTTTTGATAATTCCTTTCCAGTTGCGGTACCTAATTCCTTAAAATTATTTTCATCATCAAAGGAATCATTAATACATGGAACTGTTATTCGTGTTTCGCCCACACCAATTTCATTCTCCGTCTTACTAGGTGTACTAGCACATGATATTAGAATAATTGAGTATAATCCTACTATAAAAACAAATACTAGCTTTTTCATAATACCCTCTTTTTGTTATTGTATTCATTAATGCTGTTTATCTATTTATTTTAGCAACAATATTTTTATGATCTTATAGCACTATGATTATAAAATTACTTATAGAAATACACATTAATCCACCTAACAAAATCACGTGGTTGACCATTATAATCAACTGCTGTAATCTCAATCCAGTCATAATTTCTTATATTTACTTCAACAATTATTGGATCCTTTAATGGTTCAGCTTTACCTTCAATAAGTACATTACCTTTGTCATCCTTCACTCTAAATATTTTATTGCCTCTTAATCCAGCCTCATCATCAACTCCCACACTCATTTTAAATATTTTATACTCCTTCAGTAACTTTACATATATGTATTCATCGGGGAAATAGTAAGCGACTGGATATTTAATCCCTCGGATAATGGTATTAGGTTTCAGAGTATACGTATTTTTTAGTATAGTCATATCTGTTAGTGGAATTCCAGAAGGTGGAGCAGCCACTTTCATTTTAACAGTAACAGAACCTGAGCCTCCATTTGAATTTATTGATATTAATCCTGAATAGTTCCCTGGATTCAATCCCGTTTTATTTATAGTTACATTAATTGTCCCAAGATTAGTACCACTTTGGTTAGATAAACTAATCCAACTTTGGTTACTATTTGCAGACCAGCTAAGTGTACCGCTTCCAGCATTAAATACATTAAATGATAACTGTGTTTTAGTCGAGTCAAAATCAACTGTATTTGTTGATAAAGCCAAACTAGGAATTGCTAAAACAACCATTTTAACAGCTATTTTTTGTGTCCCTGCATTTGATGTTATCTCAACTTCTCCATTATAATTACCAGGCTGCAAATTTGATCGGCTAACTATAGCATTAACCAAATCAATTTCAGTTGTTGTTGAATCTGTTGTTTTAGAAAATGAAATCCAAGGTTGCTTACTTGATACACTCCATTGTAATTTGCCATTTCCAGTGTTACTAATATTAAAAGGAAGAACAAATAAGCTAGAATCAAAATCTAATAATAGTGGACTAACTGTTAGTTGTGGTAAATATGGGTTGGGGACAATCATTGTTACAGGTATTTCAATGTTTCCACCATTTGATGTAATGGAAATTATTGTATTAAAATTTCCATATGCAAGATTTGCTCTCGATGCACTTACAACAATTGTTGCACTGCCAGTAGAAATGGATCCGGTTGTAGGTGATATGGATAACCAATCAACACTTTTTAGAATAGTAAAATTTAGAGTTCCTATAGAAGTTTTATTGATAATAGTAAAAGAGGAAGTTGTTTGTGTCGAACCCAAATCTATTTCAGTCTTTGAAACACTTAATTCTTGCTTTATAGTCTCTAGTTGAATATCGGCTGTAGCAGTTTTTCCTTCATTTACTTCAACACTAATTGAAGCATTTTTGTAACCACTCTTGGTTCCAGTTACAACATACTGACCAGCTTTTATATCTACAATTGTATATGTGCCTGAGTTATCTGTTGATACAGAAGAAGTTACTGGGCTTGTAATAACTTGTACACCTTCTATTGGTTGGTTAGTTTGCTTGTCTGTAACTTTACCTGTTAGCTTTGTAACTATTAGAGGTGCATCTGTAATATCTTTCTTACAAGAAAATATAAAACCTACAATAGAGCAAATTAAAACTATTTTTTTTGATTGCTCGAAACACTTTGTAATATTCATAAGCATACTCATTGAACAATGAAAAAAAATCCCTAGTTATTTTTTTTAGAAGTTTTCGAGGTGTATTAAGGATTTGGTTCTCTTATTTGAACTTAACCTAAAACAAATTACATTTATTGTCAATATTTATATTATTATTAATAGCTCTATATTTTCTAGAAAATTGTAACCAGTCAAGTTTTTTACTAAGTAATATTTCTATTAAATCTTTATTCTAAGATTAGTACTATTTATTTCTGTCTGCTTAACATCAACATAATTAAATGAAAATAATCTTGACTACGTTAATTTCATTATTCAAAATGACAAAAAAATTGCTGTTAAAACTTACTAGAGTTTTAACTACTATTACAGTAATAATATTTAACATAATTAAATAAACTTTTCTCCGGTACCGTACAGTTACGAAAAATTTTGGACGATTTCATTTTCTCAAATCGTCCAAATCGATTGGATTATCACCTCAAATCGTCCAAATCGATTGGATTATCACCTCAAATCGTCCAAATCGATTGGATTATCACCCCAAATCGTCCAAATTCCGGAATTTGGACGATTTCAAATGAAATTTATCTACATAATCGTCCGACATAATCTTTGAAAATAAGCAAAAAACACAATAAATATGTGGTTTGGACGATTTGGACGAAATTATTTTCATTTACAGCCAAATATGGAATAATAATCGTCCAAATCATCCACATGTATTACATGGTTTACAATAAATACGCTATATCTTTTAATCAAACAACCTAGTTTCTGTTTCCATAACTTGTATATTTTTTCTCAAGCTTAAATATCTTTCCGTTCCGCTTTTCCTCTCCGTTGCTTGAATTCCTTTAATCCTTGCTGCCTCCTTAACCCATCGTGTAAATCGTTTTACTGTCATATCGCTGTACTCTTCATATTCAGCAATAAAATTGTTTAATAAATCTTTTTTCAAATATTCTTTCCCAACTTTCATCTCATCAAAGTATTCCGCAAACTCTTCACTTGTACTGTTAATTAATTTCTTCTTCTCCAAGTTTACATGATTGCATTCTATCAATCCCTTACTCAAATAAATTTGTAAACAATTTATCATATAATTCAAAAAACAATTCCATTCCTCATTATTCCACTCGTCAAAAAATCTATGTCCGAATTCATCAATAGGGCGGTGTTCTTTGTTGTAATGATCGCTGAACTCTATTGCAAACTGCCGGTCTAATGCCGAGTCATCGCTACCGTCAATTGTGTAATTGGTGCTTATTATAATCTTAGGTGATTGATGAAAGGGGATTATGATCTCATTTTGGTTCTTCTTCTCTACGGTTATATCATCGGTGATAATTGAAAACAGTTTGTCAAAGTTGAAGCGTTTTGCCACATCATTAAATTCTATTATAGCGGTATCAAGTGTAACGGATTGAAAACTAAAGCTCTTAGCAAAATTAAAATTCCTTCCATCAAGTCTAATTGTCTTTCTTATTTTTCCTATTGCCTGAGCAACCAATCCTTTCCCGCTTCTTCCGGCAGCTCCGTCACTTAATTTCTCATCTAAAAATATAACTGCTTTAGCGTTTGTTGAGTCTTTATAATTATGAAGTAAGTATCCAATCGAGCTTCTCAAAGATAAAATTCTATTCTTGTCATTCTTGCAGATGTTATTTATAAATCTCTCAAATTCGCTTTCCCGTTTTTCAATGGTTAACCGTTTATGAATTACTTGTCTATCCCAAATAAAACCATCAAGCGCCTCATACCTCATTGCTTGAACCTTACAACTGGTAATCTCCACATAACAGTTGCTGAAAAATAAAAATCCCTTCTCCTTCGTGTCCCGCAAGAATTCAAGATCTCTCGTTTCTAAAAACTCCAAGAAGGGTTGCACAAAATGCTGCGGGGCTCCATGAATTACAGCGTTAATTACTTTTGTTCTGGATATCTCTTTGAAATATTTGTTATCCAATTGCTTCAAGTAGCCAATAACAAAATCCTTGATGTCAAAAATCTCAACTTCCTTAACAATGTTTTTGCTAACCTTCAGCAGTATGTATCCATGCTCAAGTTTAAGTTTGCAAAATCCATTCTCCTCCAAAAATCTTTTGAAATACTCCTTCGAAATTTTAGTCTTGTCATTTTCCTCATACCAGAATTTTACAAACGGTTTCTCCCATCCATATTTCTCTGCTATATGATATATAGTGCCCAATGTAATTTTCCCATTGTAATCCTTCTGCAGTCCGTCAAATTTTCTATTTATTTCAAACTCACTGTCATGGTAATTTGGATTGCTTAAACTCATCTGCAAAAAATATTTTCTCCCTTCTTCTCCTATTGTTACTAAACTGAATCCAATCTTGTACCATTCATCATAGCAGTTATTAGGCAAGTGATTCCCTAAATATTCAATCGCGCTTTCTAACTTTTCCTTATCAAAGCTCGCTGGCTCAAAAGTTTTCTTTCCTACATTTAATATTTCTCTCTCCCTTTGCATATCGCAGTATTCTTCCAAACATTCCAGCAAAATATTTGCGTTAATTTCAGTAGGTGGTTTATTAGGCTCATCAAACAAAAAAGTATATCTGTTTCCGTTTGTGTGTTTTGAATAGGGGAGTACAGTTTGCGATTTATTCCAGCGCAGTTCTATATGCTCGCATAAGCCGCTTTCTTTTATATATAATCTGTACACACTCTTGGGACCATTTAATCTCTCATGCAGCTTTTCACTTTCACTCACCTTAATCCATATATGATAGCCCGAACCGCTTCCGCTTTTAACTGTCCACGCGTATTTATCCCCAAGCCCTAACCTTTTAATAAACAATTCTACTGCACCTTTTCTTTCACTTCCTTCAATAGGGTCTATGACCCTGTCGAAGTCAATATTCCTCAAATCATTTATTCCGCAAATCCCTCCAATGCCGCTTACAATTGGTGTCCATCCAAGACATCCAATATCTTTTTCACTCTGCTCAATTATCTGCCAGTTCTCCCAAGCGATTGTTGGCTTCTTTCCAATTAAAGGAATTACATTGAATCCGAATAAATTCTTATAAATCTTAGCGTACTCAAAGTATTGATTCATATTCACCTCTTTTCTTCTTCGGTAATCTGCTTTTCAGGTGTCACCGTAGTTTTGTTAAAAATGTATATGATTGTAGTAACCCATCTCCACCAAAGTGTGCAAAAACCGACGAAATAGGGTAGGTTTTTTGCCATTTGGCCTCTTTCAGTGCCCATTTTTTCTACTATCCATATATTTCCATTACTCATATACAATCACCCCCTCAGAATCAATTTTCCACTTCTTACCGGTTATGGATTTTATTACTCTTCTTGCCCGGTCCGGTCTTGTGAATTCGCAGTTGAAAATCCAAAGTTTACAATTAACCCCAATAGCGCTTAACCTGAATCCGTTTCTTCTTTTTATCTTTTGTGCAATTTCAGTTTCATCAGTCTGCACCTTGTAATAGTTTTCCCCCTTTTCCTCTCGCCATAAATAAGTCATCTTTTTATTAATGCTAATCCCGGCTCTAGCGGGAGAAGCATCTCCTACTTTATTCAACAAAATATTTATTTCCATTCATCACTAATCTTAAATATCCTTGCCGTTGTTTTTCCTGTTTCCGCTCTCCGGTCCCTGCACTGAGACTTGTCGAAGTGTCCAGTTTCAACTTCTCCTAGCCTCTCACCCCTTGCTTCTTCGCCCTCACCGTTTTGCCCCAGCTTTTCCACCGCCTCACGAAGTGAGTCCATATTCAAGTGACTATAGATTTCTGTTGTGGAAATTGATGAATGTCCAAGCAGCTCTTTTATTATATATAGCGATACTCCTTTCTGTGCTAAATTTGAAGCGAATGAATGTCTTAAGGAATGGAAGTGAATTGATTTGTTTGCACCGGCTTTACCGCATGCTCTTTTGAATTCTTTAGAAAAATAATTATTCGAATATTTTTTCCAGTTGCTTTTACTAAACACATATTGATCTGCAATATTATTCACATAAGCTTTATTTATATGCGACAGTTTAGAAGCGCCTGCATAATTAAACAAATCTTTTTTACAATTTTTCTTTACCGGTTTCCGGTCTGCTGTCTCCAAGCTTTCAGTTATTTCTACTAGAATTACTTCCGCTTCATCACATATAGGAATAAATCTCTGCTCTTTTCCTTTTGTTATAAATTGTTCATCTCCAACCGTAATAACCTTATTCAGCAAATCAACGTTCTTCCATTTTAGATTAACTATCTCATCAATTCTCATCCCTGAATAAAATGCAAACCATACTGCCTCTTTAACTGTTTTATTTTTTATCTGATTGCTGATAGCTGAAAGCTGATTGCTATCTAGGAATAATGGCGCAGTCTTTTGTCTTTTAGGAAGTTTGATCTTTGCAAAATAGTTTTCAGAAACATATCCCCAATCCTTAGCTTTATTAAATGAAGCCTTTAAATTTCTGTAATAGATTGCATAACCCTTCTTAACTTTCTGCTGAAGGTAAATCATAAAATATTCTACATCTTTTAGAGTTATCGTTTCAACAGATTTCTTTATCCCCGGCTTACCCTCCTTTATCGTAAAGTATTCTATCAAATGATTGAATGATAATTTTATGCTTCTTAAATATGAACTTGATCTACTGGCTTGAATAACATTTATATACTCTTCAATAAGTATCCTCAGCGTTACAATTTCTTTCGGTTCATTACTCTGAATCATCGTCATCAGCATTTTCATCTTTTCAATATCGCGGGCATCTATATTCTTAAGCAGCTCATCCATTTTATCCTCTCATTTATTCTCTGATTGCTGAGAGCTGATATCTGTCTGCCTCTTCTTCCTTTTCATAGGAAATTCAATCACTAACACCTCATCATTTCTTTTCCGGTCTCCCGTCTCCGGCCTGCTTTCTCCAATATCTTTCAGTTCCATTTCAATCTGATTCGGATCCTTCACTTCACTCTTCACTTCACCCCGGCTTTGCCGGGCAAGCTCTTCGTTCTTCGTTATCCACTTGTCTAATTCACTCTTAAAAAAGTAAATTAGTTTGCCTGCCGGTTTGTAAAAGGGAATTAGCTTGTGCGAGGTAAGTCTGTACAAATTCGATTGCGATACTTTTAGGTATTCTGCAGCTTCATTGATGTTTAATGGCTGGTCGTTGCTTTTTTTTAGATGTGATTCAAGATCAGCAAGTTTCAAAAGAATTAATTCTTCTTTCATAACTAAAATCCTTCAAATCTCGGATCTCAATTAAATAAAAGAATTATTTAAAAAACGTTATATACGTTATATAATGTTTTTCATGTACTTGCCTCAAAATTATGTTAAATGCTCAATTCCTTAAGATTTTTGTTAATATAATAATTTGAGTAAAAGATCGCTTTACTCCTCATTTTCCCACTTTATTACAAAATATTTATATCATTATAAGTATAAAATCTTCAATATCCTCTTCTAACGACGTTATATGACATTATATAACGTTATATAATGTCATATAACGTGCTTCATGCCTCTCTATCAAAATCTAGTCGGTTATTAATATTACAATTCATCAAATAACTTTAGAAAAATCTCTGCTTTCGCAATAATTAGGATGCTTTTACCCCTTAGGAAATTCCTCTAAATCATTTTTTTTTATGTAATTCCTTTATGCAAACATTATATAACGTGTTATATAATGTTTTTCTGTAATTTCTCTAAGTACTCAATTATTTCATTCAACGCTCTATGATCACCCCTAAACGACTTGCTGCATAAACACTTCACAAACTCAACCAATTCTTTGCTGTTAGATCTGCTCTCATCTTTTGTTATTCTGTGCACTGTCGCGTTATATTTTTTTTCAAACAATAAACTGCTGGTTTGATTGGAGAAGAATAGATTCGCAAATTCCTTTACTTCTGTTTTCATCCAAATAATTCCCGCTATCTTTGCCGCTTCAAATATTCTTACTATATCAACAAATTGCGATTTTATTATTATCTTTTTCCCGGCCAGCACATTCTTCTGTTCGTAGTTATAATTGTCCTTCTCTCGTTTTATTGTCTGGTATTCAAATTTCAATTTGTCCAGTAGACCATCAATATTTTTTACTATCGTTTCATATTCACTCTCATTCCCTTCAAAAATTACAACTCTCATTCCGTTAACTGTTTTTTGCAAGCTTATCTTCGATACTTTTAATAATCGGGTAGTTGCTTCTTTTCCCCTCCTTTGATATTCAGTTAAATCTATCAAATCGTTTTCGTAAAAAAAATTCAAATCTTCCATTTCACGGCATTCATCAAAGATATCCTCTAAATATTTCAGCTGCTTTTCATAAGTTTTCAAGCTTAGGCAGTGATCCATAATTTCTTTAAAAACAATATCTAATAGCTCTTCTTCACTTCTATCAATAATCATAACCCACCACTAATCATTAAAAAAAATATATTCAAAAAGAAATTCGAGATACCTCCATTATCATGGTATTTAAAAATCTATTTCTCAGTTTATATTAAATATGAACGTAGAATTTAACTTCTTCCATAAATCTCTATCACCGGCCAAATAATAAAGTCCTTTTACTAATTGTATATCCAATTCAACCGGTTCAAAACTTTCCAAATATTGTTTAAGAAGAGGGAAGTGCATTGTTTGAGGAGAGGCATATACAGATCCATATTTAAGTAATGGATCGTCGCAAAGAAGAAGTGCGCCGGTGTGGTCTTTGTCGTTATAAAATGTTTTCAATACATCATAAAACTCAAAGGCCATTTCGGCAATTTCGTTTCTTTCAAGAAGTGCATTCGGAAGAGTAATCTTGAACCAATTCATAGAACACCCCTATTCTTGTTTTTAGTTCACTTAAATATTAAGGAAATATATCTTTAAATTCAATAGAAAAATATCTTCCTCGAACCTCTAACATTTAACTTCTCCAGTTTCCGGTCACCGGTTTCCCGTCTCCACTACTTCTAGTAATTGTACGGTACCGCATTATTCAATTTATTATTAATTTAAAATTTGAATGGTGCTATATAAATATCTAAAAAAAACTAAATAAACTTTTAATTGAAGATTAATTCAATTAATTTGTAATTCAATTTTAGCAAGGCCTAATAATATCTATGGCAAAAAAAACAAATCAAGGTCAATCCTCATCTTCTGCAAACGAAGAATCATTAGAAAAAAAACTATGGAAAACAGCTGATAAACTCCGCAAGAATATGGATGCTGCCGAATACAAACACGTTGTACTTGGTCTCATCTTTCTTAAATACATTTCCGATGCTCACGAAGAGCTTTATCAAAAACTACTTGAACAGAAAAGCGAAGGCGCCGATCCGGAAGACAAAAATGAATACATTGCCGAAAAAGTTTTTTATGTCCCTCCATCTGCTCGCTTTAAATGGATTCAAGGTCGTGCCGCTTTGCCTACAATAGGTAAAGATGTGGATGACGCAATGGACGCAATTGAAAAAGATAATCCTTCCTTAAAAGGTGTTCTTCCAAAAGTTTACGCTCAAGAAAAATTAGATAAAGCTACCGTTGGCGGATTAATTAATTTAATTGGCACTGCAGTTCTTGGAACTAAAGAAGCTCAAAGCAAAGATATACTCGGTAAAGTTTATGAATATTTTCTTGGCGAGTTTGCCCTTGCCGAAGGAAAAAAAGGAGGACAGTTCTACACTCCCTCAAGTGTTGTTCGCTTGCTGGTCGAAATGCTTCAGCCATTCGAAGGTAGAGTTTTCGATCCCTGTTGTGGAAGCGGTGGAATGTTTGTTCAATCCGAAAAATTTATTAAAGCACATACAGATCATTATAAAAAAGGTGGTTCTAAAGATTTATCTTTTAATCCATTGGACCGTATTTCAATATACGGTCAGGAAAGCAACCAAACTACTTGGCGCTTGGCAAAAATGAATCTTTCCATTCGTGGAATAGACAGCTCCAATGTTAAATGGAATAACGAAGGAAGCTTTCTTAACAATGCCCACAAAGATCTTAAGGCAGATTATGTAATTGCCAATCCTCCTTTTAACGATAGCGACTGGAGTGGAGATCTTTTACAAAACGACGCTCGTTGGAAAATTCTTGGTGAAAATTTAACTCCTCCACAGGGCAATGCAAACTATGCATGGATTATGCACTTCCTTTATCATCTTGCGCCAACAGGTCAAGCGGGTTTTGTTCTCTCTAAAGGTTCTCTAACCACTCAAACAAATACAGAAGGGGAAATTCGCAAAGCTCTTATTGAACAGGGACTGGTGGATTGCATTGTTAATCTTCCTACAAAATTATTTTTAAATACACAGATTCCAGCATGCCTCTGGTTCCTGTCGCGCAATAAAACTAACGGTGGTTTACATGATAGAAAAAACGAAATCCTTTTTATCGATGCTCGCAATCTTGGCTTCTTGGTAAACAGAAGGAATAGAGATTTAAGTGAAGAAGATATTCTAAAGATAGCAAACACTTTTCATAGCTGGAAAAGTAAAAAAGATGTCACTCTGAGCGGAGTCGAAGAGTATGAAGATATCCCCGGCTTCTGCAAATCTGCAACCGTTGAAGAAGTTCGTAAACTAAATTATGTTCTAACCCCCGGCCGTTACGTTGGCTTAGCCGATGATGAAGATGATTTTAATTTCGTCGAACGCTTTACTTCCTTAAAAGCAGAACTTGAAAAACAGCTTGCGGAAGAAGATGATTTGAATAAAAAGATTCTCGAAAATCTTTCTAAAATAATATTGTAAAATAAAAAGATTGTACATGATTGCAAATTAGCACTTCTAATCGGTAGAAAAAATATGAAAAACGAAATTGTTATTTACCAGACCAACGAACTATCCGAAAAAATTGAAGTTCGAATAGAAAATGAAACTGTTTGGCTTAATCGTCACCAAATTGCTTCTTTGTTTGGTCGAGATATTAAAACAATCGGAAAACATATCAACAATGCGCTAATTGAAGAGTTGGGTGGACTTTCAGTTGTCGCAAAATTTGCGACAACTGCCTCTGATGGAAAAGTTTATCAAACCGAGCATTATAATCTCGATATGATTTTGTCCGTTGGCTATAGAGTTAAATCTAAACGTGGTGTTGAATTTAGAATCTGGGCAAATAAAATTCTCAAAGATTATTTGATGAATGGTTATGCATTAAATAAAAGGGTTAATCGTATAGAGGATAATATTGTAGGCCTTACAAAAAAAGTGGAAACAATGGATTTAATTATCAAAACAGAACTGCCTCCCAATCAAGGTATCTTTTTCGAAGGGCAGATTTTTGATGCTTATAAATTTGTTGCTTCCTTAATACGCAAAGCGCAAAAGTCAATTGTTCTAATCGATAATTACATCGATGAAACCGTTCTCTCTTTATTTACTAAAACAAAAAAGAATGTTTCGGTTACCATCTATACAAAAGATATCTCTAAAACTCTGGCTCTCGATATCTCCAAATACAATTCCCAGTATCAGCCTTTGCAGGTAAAAATATTCAAGTATTCGCATGATCGTTTTATCATCATAGATAACCAAACCGTTTATCACTTAGGCGCCTCATTAAAAGACCTTGGCAAAAAATGGTTCGCATTCTCTAAGTTCGATGCCAATGCTTTTCACCTTCTCCAAAAATTGAATGAGAAATCTTAATGAGTGAATGGAAAAATTATAAATGGGGTGATTTAGCAACTCTTGAATATGGAAAGGGATTAAGTGATTACTTACATGAAGATGGGAAATATCCAGTCTATGGAACAAACGGAAGAATTGGTACTACAGATAAATTTTTATGCCCTTTCCCAAGTATAGTGGTTGGAAGAAAAGGTGCTTATCGTGGTATTCATTATTCTAAAACACCATTTTATGTAATTGACACTGCATTTTACTTAAATCCCAAAGTTCCCAATTTGGATATGACTTTTGCTTACTATCAATTGCTTACTGTTGATATAAACTATATGGATAGTGGTTCTGCTATTCCATCTACGAGTCGAGAAGAATTTTATGATTTAGATATTTTTCTTCCTCCAATAAAAGAACAATGCGCCATCGCTTCAATTCTTTCCAGATTAGATGATAAAATAGATTTACTCCAACGCCAAAATAAAACCTTAGAGCAGCTCGCGGAAACTCTCTTTAGGCAATGGTTTGTGGAAGAAGCGGATGAAAGTTGGGAAGAAGTAAACGTGAGTGATGTTTGTACTACTATTACAAAAGGGACGACACCAACAACACTTGGAATGAACTTTACCGCTATTGGAGTGAATTTCTTAAAGGCTGAATCTTTTACTGATGACGGTGATCTATTAGAAAATAAATTTGCTCATATAAACTTTGAAACCCATGAAAAACTAAGTCGTTCTAAAATTCAAAAAGATGATTTAATAATTACAATTGCTGGCACAATAGGTAGAGTCGCAATTATTCCAGAAAGGGTGTTGCCAGCAAATACAAATCAAGCTGTAGCAATTCTTAGACCTAATAAAATAATTATTAGTGCTTCTTTTCTTTATTGCTTATTCAAATCAGATTTAGTTATAAATGATTTTGAAGGAAGAGTAGTTCATGCGGTTCAACCAAATTTAAGTCTAAGTGAAATTGGAAATATCTCTTTCAAATTACCCCCAGCTGAAAAATTCAAGAATGAAGGCATGCAATTAGACATACTTATTCAAAAAAAAGAAAAAAACAATATTCAAATTCGTACCCTCACTCATCTTCGCGATACTCTTTTACCTAAGTTGATGAGTGGAGAAATTAGAGTAAAATATTGAAATGAAAACAAACCCCAAAAAAACAACTGAAAAATCTGCTAAAAAAAAGCTAGTTAAAAAAGTCGCTAAAAAATCATCGAGTATTAGCTCAAATAAGTTAACTAAAAAAACTAAAAAGAAACCAATTAAGAAATCCCAAATCAAAGATGCTAAGCAAATTAGTAATCCCAATTCAACAGGCGGTGAAGGAATACATTTTGAAAATCGAGTCCAGTCTGCATTTACTGTTTTATTACTTGCAAATGGATATGCACCTACATTGCCTAATTGGCCCATTATTGAAATTCAATTACAAGGGAAATACTTAGGCTATGCAACAGATGATATAATAGTATTTTGCAAAGATCCAACAACAGAAAGACAAGCGAAGTTATTGGGTCAAATAAAACACTCAGTTGAGATTACTAAAAGTAGTGAAGTTTTTGGCAATGTAATTAAAGCTGCTTGGGATGATTTTAATAATCCCAAAGTTTTCTCACATTCTAATTATGATGCAATTTCTCTTATTACTGGACCTTTGGCTGCGATTGATACAAATGCCGTAAGACAATTATTAATTCAAGCTAGGGATTCAAGAGATGCTAGTGATTTTATTCGAAGAATTGAATTGGGTAAATTTACGAGCAATGACCAGAGGAAGAAATTAGATATTTTCAAATACCATTTAAAAGCTGCAAATGGAAATATTGGACTAACAGATGAAAAATTACTTTCATTCTTAAAATCTTTTCATTTGCTTATATACGATCTAGACATTAAGGGTATTACATTATCATTGCTACAAACAATAATAGCACAGTATTCCAATCTCAATTCGCAAGATTTATGGGCTAAAATTCTAGATCATATTCAATGGGTAAGTGAAGGTGCTGGATCGATTAGGAAAGATTCAATTCCAGAAGATATTGTCAAGTATTTTAAAAAGCAGTTTCTAGAACAAAATATCCCGAAGGAACTTCTAAAAGATACTTCTAAGATAGTGATTAAAGATTGGAATTCACATTCAAGCGCAAATGAACTGATGATTGCTTGTCTAATCGGTTCATGGAATGAAAATTCTAATTACGATAAATCTATAATAAGTAATTTTGTTCATGTTGAGTACGAAAAATGGATTTATAAATTACGAGAGATATTGCAAATTCCAGACTGTCCTATTGAATTTAAGAATGGAATTTGGAAAATAAAAGATCGGAAAAAACTTCTTATTGAACTTAGTACAAGAGTATTTGATAATCATATTGAATTTTTAAAAGATGCGGCCATATCAATTCTTTCAGAACGTGACCCAAAATTTGAATTACAAAAAGAAAATCGTTTTACTGCTAGTGTCTATGGCAAAGTTCTAAATTATTCTAATCAAATAAGAAAAGGTTTTGCGGAAAGTTTGGCTTTAGTTACTACTTACCAAGATAAACTTGAAAATTGTTCATCAGAAAAAATTGATATTGCAACTCAACTTGTTGTTAAAGAAGTATTTCAAAATTCAGATTGGATAACTTGGGCTAGTCTTGGTGATTTAATACCTCTGATTGCAGAAGCAGCTCCCGATGAATTTCTAAATGCAGTTGATGATAGTTTACAGAAAAATCCATGTCCTTTCGATAAAATATATACAGAAGAAGGAAATGGATTTGGTGGTTGGAATTACATGACTGGGATACTTTGGGCACTCGAAACACTAGCCTGGAATGAAATATATCTTGTTAGTGTTTCTATTATTCTTGGTGAATTGGCCAGCCGTGATCCAGGTGGAAATTGGGTAAATCGTCCTGCTAATTCTCTTACTTCTATCTTTTTACCTTGGATGCCGCAGACATTAGCAACAGTTGAGAAGCGAAAAGTTGCAATACAAAATCTTGAAAAAGAGTTTCCTGATGTTACTTGGAAACTTTTACTTACACTTTTGCCAAAACCTCACCAAATATCTACTGGTTCCCAAAAACCTGTAATACGTAATTGGATTCCAGTTGACTGGAATGAAAAAATATTATATAAGGAGTTTTGGGAACTTGTTGCTTTTTATGCTGAACTTACAATTGAAAAAGCAAAAAATAATTTCCATCGTCTTAATGAATTAATTAAACATCTTGATAATTTACCAATACCTACAATTGAAAAACTTCTTGCCTATTTATCTTCAAGTGAAATTGTAGAGAGTTCAGAAGATATTAGACAAGGTATTTGGCAAGAATTAATCGAGTTTGCTACAAAGAACAAACGTTTCTCTGATGCAAAATGGGCTTTGGAATCAAGTATAGTTGAGAAAATTGTTGAAGTTGCATGTAAACTTGAACCTAAAGATCCAATACTTCTTTATGCACATTTATTTGTTTCTCACGATGGTAGTCTTTTTGAAGAAAAAGGTGATTGGCAAGAGCAATCAAAAAATCTTGATATTAAACGTCAACTTGCATTAAAAGTAATTTTAGATCAAGGTTCACTTAATTCAGTATTTATTTTGTTAGATAAAGTTGAAGCACCATTAAAAGTAGGACAAGCATTAGGATCTCTTGAAAATATTATGATTGATGAAGAACTTCTTCCTCATTTACTAAACAAAGAGGATAGGAAATACGACCAATTCATAGAAGGATATGTCTGGAATAGATTTTTTATTTCTAGTTGGAGTTGGGTTGATAAAATTCTTTCAATAAAATGGACCAAATTTCAAATTGCTAAGTTTATGACTTTATTACCTTTTACTTTAGATACATGGTTGAGAGTTGGAAAAATACTTTCTAGTTCGGAGTCATTATATTGGAAAGGAGCACGTGTTAATCCATATCAAACTGATTGTGAACTTACAATAGCTATCGACAAACTAATTGAATATGGGAGACCACATGCTGCTTTAGATTGTATTAACAAAATTCTCTTTGATAAAAATCCGCTTGATATAACACGAACAGTAAAAGCATTATTGGCTGGGATTAATTCAAATGAATCACCAAACGTAATTGATAGCCATAATATTACTGAAATTATAAAAGTATTACATGAAGACAATAGTGTTTTAGAAGATGATCTGATGAGGATTGAATGGGGCTATTTAAAATTATTGGATGGTTATAATGGAATCAGTCCTAAATATTTACACGCTAGGTTATCAAACGATTCTATTTTCTTCTGTAATGTAATTCAAAAAATATACAAATCGAAAAAAGTCCTTGTTAATAAGCATGAACAAAATGAATCAGAAAAGGCAATAGCTACAAATGCATGGCATTTACTTTATCATTGGAAAACTCCTCCAGGTAAAATTAATGATGGCCAATTTGATGGTGAGCATTTTAAGAAATGGTTAAAAGATGTAAAAACTATATGTAAAGAATCAGGGCATTTTGAAGTAGCTCAGGTTACTATTGGACAAGTTTTATTTTACACTCCAGCTGATCCCAGTGGTTTCTGGATTAATATAACTGTTGCTGAAGAATTAAATAGGAAAGATGCTGATAAAATGAGAAACGGGTTTTCTACACAAGTATTTAATTCTCGCGGTGCTCACTGGATTGACCCTTCAGGAAAACCAGAACTTGAATTAGCTGCTGAATACAAAAAGAAAGCTGAAGAAACTGAGAACCAAGGTTTTCCACGTTTTGCAGTTACTTTAAGAAAAATTGCAGAAGGTTATGAGATAGAATCGAAAAGAATTATTGAAGAACATAAACTAGAAAATTTAGAATAATGAAACCAATAACTGAATCACTAATAGAATCCTTCTCAATCGAACTCTTGCAATACCTTGGTTGGGATTACATGCACGGTCTAGCAATCGCTTCAAGCACAGAAAACAATAGCAAAAAAATAATACTATATTCATTAATTATAACAATACATTTTATCTAAGTTGATGGTTGGAGAAATACAAGTTAAATACTAAGGTGGTTCAATGAACTTATCAATCGAAAAGCAAGATTTTAAAAATCTTGAAAAGATAGTTTCAATTAATAGTCAGTACTTTACGCCTGCTAATGACTATATTCCTAAAGTAAAACGATTAGAAGCTAAAGCACTTCAAAAGCCTGTTTGGAACAAAATGAAAATGCTTAAAAATAGCTTAATAGAAAATACCTATTTCGGAGAGCGATTTGAAATAATTGTAAGTAGACCTAATAAGCAATCTTCAAAGACAGTAAAAGGAAATATACGAAGATTGGTATGGGTATCATTAGCTAACATTACTGAATTAAAAAAGAAAAATAATGGGGTTACAAAACATATTCATATACCACAACTGCAGATTTCATTTCAACATGATAGAATAATAATGGCTTCCATTTGGCTGGAAGGTAACAATTGCAAGCAAATCTATAGAGAAAAATTCTTAAAATATTTAGGGACTAGATCTGTTAATGATAATTATAAGCTTGTTATATATGATAAAAAAGAAGATACAAAAGAATATGAGGGCTTGTTTAGTAATCTTACTTCCGAAAAATTTCTCAAATTTATGAATGGAAGAAATTTTAGTATTGGTCTTTGCCGAATATTAACTCCGGCGGAAGCAATTGCTTTAGGTGAAGATTTATATAACAGTATAATAAGCGAATTACAATGGTTAAATGAGACAATTTTAATCCCATGTTACAATTTCACCCAAAATAATAACAAGATTAAAACAAAAAAGAATGAAAAGACAAAAAGAAAAGAAGCTGAAAAATTTGATATAAAAAATTCTCTCAGAAAAGGAATTGAACCAACTGTCGTTACTAAAAAACATAAATCAATTCAAAATGATCTATATGATTTGTTCCAGAATAGAAATAAGGGACTTGAAAATATAATCAAGTTGGAAAAAGATTTTGTAGACTTGAGAATTGAAAACCCTAGTAATAAATCTATGATTATATATGAAATAAAAACTGATAAAACAGCTTTGAATTGTATTAAACAAGGTTTAGGACAGCTAGTATTCTATAATCTACTTAATAGAAATTTAGGATGGCAAAAAATAGAATTAGTTATAGTTGGAACTCCAAAGCTTACATCAAAAGAAAAAGAATATGTTAAAAGCATTAAAGAATTTCTTGGTTATCAGATTTTTAGGTATCAAAGATTTGATGAGAAAAAGAAAGCATTGCTAGATGAAAAGAAGAGTTAATTAAGGGTATCTTAAGTTAGTTGCAAATATTATTCAATTAACTAAGCATCCTTTATTTGAAGAGAATTAAAATATTTAGAAGGATATATGTTAACAGAAGAGGAAGTTACCAAACAGAAAAAAGAAAGGATAGATTGTCTCGAGAAAATTCTTGATTCTTCAGCACGGAAGAAAATAATAGTTGCTGGAGCTGGTACTGGCAAAACATTTACTTTCGAGAAAATTTTAAGAAAAAATACAACTGGTAACAACATTGTCTTAACTTTTATTCGTTTATTGACCTCCGATATGAATAATTCATTTGGAGATTTAGCAGAAGTAAAAACATTTCATTCCTTTTGCAAAAAAATACTTCACGAAAAAAATGGTAGAGTAGACATTTATCCATTTTTAACTGAAATCATTGAAAATGATTCAAAATATTTAAATAAAAAATTGATCGCTTTTGATGACAAGTTTCAGTTATTAGATGAGCATAGTGCCGAAGTTGCATTTTACATGAATAGAGGTGATTACTACGAAGCAGTATCATTTAATGATTCAGTTTTTCGATTATTTAATCTTCTGCGTAATGATGAGAGTGCTTTACCGACTTATAATCAAATATTAATTGATGAGTTCCAAGACTTCAATCCTCTTGAAGTTGCATTTATAAATGAGTTAGAAAAAAGAGGCAACATATTAATTGTTGGAGATGATGATCAAGCCGTTTACAATACAAGGAATGCTTCTTCAATACATTTAATTGAAAAATATAATTCAAATAACTATGAGAAATTTGAATTACCATTTTGTAGTCGTTGTACAGATGTTATTGTTGAAGCAAGTAAAGCCTTCATTAGAAAAGCTCAGGAAAAAGGCCATTTAGCAAATAGAATTGATAAAAGGTATGAATCGTTTTATGAGACTAAAGCTGCTGACAGTTCAAAGTACTCAAAAATAGTTACAGTATGTTGTACATTAGGATCAACTGTAGCGAAATATATTCATAGTGCTATAAATCAAATTGATGAAACTGAGATTGCTGAATCGTGGGTTGAAGGAAATGAGTATCCAACCGTGTTAATTGTTGGACCAAAACAATACTTAGATTTAGTTTATAAAGAGTTAGTAACAGATTACCCACAGCTTAAATACAAGCAAAAAACAGATGATTCCTTTAACTCAAATAGTGCATATCAAATCCTATTAAAAGATGAAAATCATAATTTAGGTTGGAGATTGTTAATTGATTTTTATTTGGATAAAGAAGAAATAAAAAGAATAATTACAGCGAGTGAAAATGGAAAAAGTATTGTTGATATGCTTAATCCAAATTTCGTCGAACAACAAAAAAAAGTATTGGAGATTATAAAGCAAATAAAAAGTGGTAAAGAAATCACTAGTGAATCAGATTCAGAATTGACAAGAATAGTTAAATCGTCAAGTGAAGAAATTAAAAATTACTTTAGACCCAAAGATGAGAACTGTGAGGATGAAATTGATAAATCAAAACCATCTATCCTACTTACTTCATATGTCGGATGTAAAGGTCTTTCAGCAGGGTTTACCTTTATTGTTGGTGTAAATAATGGATCAATGCCTAAGTCTGAAACTAATATTACTGATGTGGATATTTCTCAATTTATGGTTGCTTTGACAAGAACCAGAAAACAATGCCACATAGTTTCTAACAAATGGTTAACATCCCCAGTTAGAAAGGGGCATTATACTAAGCCTTTTGGAAAGTCCATTTTTCTCAATTGGATTCCTTCTAAGTACTTGGAAAACAAAGGTGAGTTGAAAGCAAAAGATATAAAATGAAACACATAACTGAATCCCATATCGAATCCTTCTCAATCGAACTCCTTCAATCTCTTGGTTGGGAATATATTCATGGACTTGCAATAGCTCCAGGTGCCGAACAATCCGAACGTGAAAACTTTGAACAAGTTGTTTTAATTGACCGTTTAAGAAAATCTCTCTCGTTTATTAATCCCCATATTCCTAAAGAAGCTCAAGAGCAAACAATTCAAAAAATTCTCCGTATCTATTCTCCGGAACTCATTCATAATAACGAAGAGTTTCATAACCTCCTTGTCGAAAAAGTTAAAATACCATATCAAAATGATGGTTACGAACGCAGTCACGAAGTTGCTCTAATAGATTTTGAAAATATTCAAAACAATCAGTTCCTTGTTGTTAACCAGTTTACCGTAATAGAAAAAAATCAGAACAAACGCCCGGATCTTATTCTCTTTGTTAATGGTCTTCCGCTGTTAGTAATAGAACTTAAAAACGCCGCGGACCAAAACGCTACAATAGATTCGGCTTTCGAACAGATTCAAACATATAAAGCATTCATTCCCTCCCTGTTCACATATAATGCTTTTTGTGTAATATCAGATGGCCTGGAATGTAAGGCCGGAACAATCTCTGCTTCCTTCAATCGTTTCATGTCCTGGAAAACTTCCGATGGAAAAAAAGAAGCATCCAAATTCACCCCTCAGTTGGAAGTTTTAATAAAAGGAATGCTCAACCCGTCAGTTCTGTTGGATATCCTTCGTAATTTTATAATATTCCAAAAAACTAAAACCGTCGATTCCAAGACCGGTATAACACAAATTCATACTTCAAAAATTATTTCGGCTTATCATCAATATTACGCTGTAAAAAAAGCTCTTCAATCTTCTGTCTCCGCCTCGAGTATTGATGGTAATCAAAAAGGGGGAGTTGTATGGCATACTCAAGGATCCGGCAAAAGTTTAAGTATGGTTTTTTATTCCGGTTTATTAATCACTACTACCGTTTTGGAAAACCCTACAATTGTGGTTATTACAGATCGAAACGATCTCGATGATCAGCTCTTCGATACCTTCGCATCATCTCGTCAGCTGCTGCGTCAAGATCCTGTTCAAGCGTTAAGCCGCCCTCACTTAAAAGAACTTCTTAAAGTTGCCAGCGGTGGAATTGTTTTCACTACAATTCATAAGTTCTTGCCCGAAGATGGAAAAATTGAATATGAACTTTTATCCGATAGAAGAAACATAATTGTAATTGCAGATGAAGCTCACCGTACTCAGTATGGATTCGAAGCAACGTTAAAAGATTTAGTGGATAAAGAAACTAAAGAAGTTATTGGTAAACGCATTGCTTATGGTCTGGCAAAATATTTGCGAGACGCTCTCCCAAATGCTACCTATATAGGCTTTACCGGAACACCTATCGAAAGCTCCGATGTTAACACTCCTCAAGTCTTCGGTAATTATGTGGATATTTACGACATTGCCAAATCCGTTGAAGATGGCGCTACAGTAAAAATATATTACGAAAGCCGTCTTGCTAAAATTAATTTGGATGAAGAGGGAAGAAAGCTAATTGAACAATTCGATCATGAATTGGAAAATGATGAACTCTCCGAATCTCAAAAGGCTAAAGCAAAGTGGTCTAAGCTCGAAGCTATCGTTGGAAATAAACAAAGAATTAAAAATCTCGCAAAAGATATTGTTACTCATTTCGAACTTCGCCAAAGTGTCTTTGATGGAAAAGGGATGGTTGTAGCAATGAGCCGTAGAATTGCTGTTGATCTTTACGACGAAATTATTGCTCTCAAACCAAATTGGCATAACGATGATCTTGCAAAAGGATCAATTAAAGTTGTCATGACCGCCGCCAGTTCCGATGGTCCACAACTTGCAAAACATCATACAACCAAAGAACAAAGAAAAAATCTTGCCGAAAGAATTAAAGATCCTTCAGATCCTCTTAAGCTTGCAATCGTTCGGGATATGTGGTTAACTGGTTTCGATGTACCCTGTTTGCATACACTTTATATAGATAAACCTATGCATGGTCATACTCTAATGCAGGCAATAGCTCGCGTAAATAGAGTATTCAAAGATAAAAAAGGGGGACTCGTTGTAGATTATCTTGGTATTGCAAGCGATCTTAAAAAAGCTCTTTCATTCTATTCTTCTTCCGGAGGTAAAGGCGATCCAGCCGAGACAATCGAAAAGGCGGTTGCCCTAATGAATGAAAAACTCGAGATCGTTCAACAGATGTTTAATGAAGAAAGCAGCACCCACAAATCTATACTTGTTGAAGAACCATTGGCTTATTACAAAGACTCATATAAATTTAATTACCCTCGATTCTTCAGTTCAGATCCTAAGGAAAAACTATCAATCATTCTTCAGGCAGAAGAGCATATATTAGGTTTGCAAGAGGGTAAAAGCAGATTCATTAGAGAAGTTACATATTTATTGCAGTCATTCGTTTTAGCAATGCCTCATCCGCAAGCAATGTTAATTAAAGATGAAATTGCATTCTTCCAGGCAGTTAAAGCACGCTTGGTAAAATTCGAAATTGCAACCGGCGGTAAATCAAGTAAAGATATTGATACTGCAATAAAACAAATTGTAGATACTGCAATCAGTTCGGATAAAGTTATAGATATTTTCGAAGCTGCGGGTATTGCTAAACCCGAAATATCCAATCTCGAAATATTATCTGATGAGTTCATGCTCGAAGTGCAGGGGATGAAACATAAAAACCTTGCAATTGAATTATTGAAAAAATTATTGAATGATGAACTTAAAATACGTTCAAAGATTAATCTTGTAAAAAGTAAAAAGCTTTTAGAAATGTTAGAAAGCTCAATAAAGAAATACCAAAACAACTTGCTTACAACTGCCGAAATTATTCAAGAGCTTATTGCAATTGCTAAAAAAATAAAAGAATCAGATATCGAAGCAGAAAAACTTGGATTAACTCAAGACGAAATTGCATTCTATGATGCCCTCGAAGTAAATGATAGCGCTGTTAAAGTTTTAGGTGACGATCTTCTAAAATTAATTGCAAAAGAAATTGCAGATAAAGTGCGTAAGAATGCAACTATTGATTGGACCATTCGCGAAAGCGCAAGAGCTAAACTAATGGTACTTGTAAAAAGAACCCTCTCTAAATACGGTTATCCTCCGGACAAACAACAAAAAGCTATTGATACAGTTTTAAAACAAGCAGAACTCTTTGCGGATTTAATAATAACCCACTAAACTAATTACAAAAAACATTTTGGAGGCTATAATGACCTTTTACAACATCATTTATGGTATTCTATTTATGGGTTCAATAGTAAATTTAATCAAATTAATCAGTACATCAAATGATCTCAGGATAGCACAAGCATCTCTTGTTTGTCTTTTTATTTTCATCGATACTATTTATACTTCACATAATATTGAAAACAGTGGCAAAAACAAATATAAAATAGGACTAAAATTTATTGATCTCATCTGCTTCCTATTATTTACTTTAATTATTTTAATGTTAGAGCCAAGTAACACTTTCTTCGGTAATGGATTCTCAACAACTATTGATGCCATAACAAAAAAATCCCAATGCTTTACAATTGATAATATGTTTTTCGCTTTGCTTGGGCTATACTTACTTTTAACATTGATTTGGAATATTGTGCTTCACAATAGTTATTCAAAAATTGAAAAAATGAACAGATACTATTACATAATTGGAACTATTGTTTTCATGGCATTAGCATTCTTTCCAGATACATTTAACCCTATATTGAACTATGTAATACTAACTATCGAACTAATAATAGTTATATTTGTAATATATGACCTACGAATAAGAAATGATAATATCGATGTTGAAGATGAAATAGCAATAAGTGTTTGTCTTAGGAATCCAAATTTACCTGAATTGGCAAACCTTAAGGCTAAAGTAACCACTTCATGCAATACTAGGACTATTGAGAATTTAGAGATGGGGCATTCTCGTAACATTTTGCTAAAGAATATATGTAGTTACATAAAAATAGAATTATATAAGGACTAAATAGTTTCATTACTTACGTGATAATGGCCACGATCAATTGTGGCTATTATTTAATATCTCGTCATTCTTCTCTTTATTCAATCGATTGCACTATTTCAATAGATTTTAAAATATTTTTTCTCAAGTTCTTCACATACACACACAAACCAATCAGTAATCAAAGCCATTGTTAATCCCATGCTTTTATCGAGTCTTCAGTGCACAATACTTCTAAAGGCAAACCGCACGCTAGCACTTTTACCTCTTCCCATCTCCTATCTTTTTCAAAATTTGAATCTTTCATTAGTGTTTACTATAAATGAAATCTTATACGTAGTTACTAAATGAAAAATTCGGCATCTTTATAAAATGACTTTCAGTCATGCGAATTTACTAAATTTTAGTCTAGTTAATTATTCATTGCAAATAGACTCTCAATCACTACTTGAAAGACTTTTATAAAAATCGTGAAAGTATACCAGACCTTGTCGGGCACTTTCATTGATAAATCTAAATTATGCGATCGGCTCACGCATAAATTTTGTCTGTCATATTTCTTCCTACCAATAAATCCGCCAGTTTCAAAATTTCCGCCTTCGCCTCTAATGTTTTTTCTTTAACCCCAAATGCTTCTAAATCGTTGAATCCCAGTATTCAAGAACAATTGTATTGTTTTAGCCGCCAAGGTTTCAATTTAAGCCGATAAAGGAATCCGGCCGTCAAGGGTATACAAGCGGTTTTTGCTTCGGTTTTTTCTATTCTCCGCCAAAGGCGGATCATTAAAAACAGCAAAAACCGCCCTTGAACTGCCACCTTTACGGCTTCTTCGGCGCTTCGCGCCCACCTTTCTTCTAGGGCGGCTAAAACATGTATCTTTTTTTTTAGGCGTAAAGGGCATTAGTCATGTATTCAAAAGCAAAAATGTTACAAAACAAATTGGTTAACGGTTGGCACATTCATCTAGTTAGCTGGCATAATTATTTTGCCGTTCACTTTTTTGCCCCTAACGGGCATTTAACTTCTGTTAAGTTTTCAACTCTTAGTCAGGCGCAAGCACTTTTCAACTTCGCATGCAAAATGCTGGCTAAAAATTCAGGTGGGGCTTATATAATCAATTCACAATTAAATCTTTTTCAATAATTAAAGGTGGTGCTATGCAAACATATTATCTAAACAAAACTCAAAAACAAATTCTTCTAAATGCTCATTCTTTTCTAGTCCGTTCCGGCTCTTTTCATCTTGGTAATTCAGTCTTCAAAATCATTCGTCAAGGTTTTATAAAAGATTTAATTACCTTCTATACAGTCCGGGCTATGCTCTATTCAATCATATCAACTTTTCAAGTGGAAAAATATTTCTCATTAACTAAAGAGGTGAAAAAATGAAACAATCAGAGAAAGACATTCTTCGTCAGCAGAAGAAAGAAAAAATAATCTCTATCAGAAAAAAACTTTCCGAAATGCCGGAAGAACAAAGAATCGCTCTTGCACAAAAATTTGGAATCGTTACTGTTGAAGGGCATCCTCTAACAGCACACAATCAATGCTTCTTAGTTGCGCAATCAGAAATTAACTTTACTATCGTTGGAGGTTTTCAGCAATGGAAGAAAGCAGGCCGCATTGTTCGCAAAGGGGAACATGGTTTTTACATATTCGTTCCATCTAAACAAAAAGATGATCCTCCGGATAACAATCAAAATCAAAATGAAGAAAATAAAATCGATGATAATCCACATTTTTTTACTGCGGTTGTTTTCGATATCTCTCAAACAGAATTACTTTCTGAAATTACAGTAAATGAAAATGGAGAGCTGCAAAATGTCATCTGAAGAAAAATATCGTGAGCTAATAGATGTTTGGGAGTGCCTCGATCATATTCAGTTAATAAACAAAATCTCCCAAAGTCTTTCAAACGCATTCGAGGAAGTAAAAGACTTCCTCAGCTTAAAAATTGATGAGCTTGAAAAAACAATTCAAGAACAAGAAGAATATTCCAATATAGATTTAATAATAGATAAACTAAAAGGGAGTTAACACAATGAAACTAACAGAATTTGCCTCGTCATTAGTGAGCAAGAATCACTATATCAAAGCTTCTTTCGGCGGATTTCAAGGTGCCGGAAAAAGCCGCACAGCAACAGAATTTATAATAGGCGCCTATAAAGATTTAGGCTGCACAAAACCAATTTTAATAATCGATAACGAAAAGGGGAGTAGGTTCTTAATACCAATTTTTAAGAAAGCGGGAATCGAAGCCATTGCAAAAGACACAACCAACTTAGCCGATATTATCCAGGCTTTTGAATTTATGCAGAGGGGAGAAATAGATTTTCTATTTGTGGATTCGTTAACAAAGGTCTATTATAAATTTGTAAAGGACTACAAACTAAAAAACCATAAATCATTTATGACTCTTCAAGATTGGGGTAAAATTCTTCCGGCCTGGCAAGAAGAATTCTCTGATCGTTTTGTAAATGCTGAAGGAAATATTGTTTTTACCGGAAGAGGTGGATTTGAATACTCTAAAGAAGAAGATTCCAAGGATGAAGAAGGTAATGTTATTGAAAAAGGAACCTTTGTAAAATCCGGATTCAAGATGAAAATTGCCGGAGAAACTCCATACGAAACAGATCTCAATGTATGGATGCAATTGGAAAAGGATATTACTAAAGATGGAAAGCCCAAACAGTTAAACGTTGCTTATGTTCTTAAAGATAGAAGCGATACAATCAACGGCAGAATATTCGAGATGCCTAAATACAAAGCTTTCAAACCGATTATCAATTTCATTCTAGGTTTACCGGTTGGAGAAGTAGCTCAAGAATCTTATTATGAAAACTTTACTCCGGGAAGTGATAAAGAATTTTACGAAAGACAATTGAATCGTAAAATAGAAGTGGAAAAGATAGAAGCATTATTTGAACTCAACAATCTTGGCGCTCCACGATCGGCGGAAGAAAAGAAACTGAAAGCCACAATCATTCAAAAGATTTTTGGTACCACCAGCAAAACAGAAATCGAAAGAATAGATTATAAGTTGTTAGCTCACTTAAGAGAAGAACTTGAAAAGTTATTCTCATTCATCAAAGAGAGAGAAGATAAGCTTGAATCGGTCGAAGCTATTAAACAAGGTATTGCTGCCTAGTCAAAAGGGGGACTGAATAAATTTCAGTCCCTCTAAAATCTATCTAAACCGTTGAGACAAATTCATCAGGAAGTGACCAAGTTACTTGCTCTGCCACATAAAAAAGTAGTGCCTAATTATCCATTTATAAGCAGTAACCTTCTACAATATTATGTGCTGGAAATGTTATAAATAGCTAGAGATAATTAAATATTAATATTAATAAATCACAGCACCTTAGTACAAGTACTAAACTTTTTTGGCTAAAATGGCAAAAAAAGTGAAAAACTTTAGTACTTGTACTAAACATATATTTAAACTATTTATTTATTTTAATTAAATAGATAAGTAAAAGAGGCATATATTTATTTTACTACAGAAATAAAAGGCTAGCATAATTATTGGGCTTGAGATGGAAAATGAATTTGAGTTAATTACAAAAGTTAAGATAACAACTTAATTGATATTAGTGCAGGTGTTGTGTACACCAACCACTATTTAATAAACAATAATATCTACAGAGAAATAATGAAAATAATATTACTATCAATAATTCTTTTTGCAATAACTACTTGCAAAGAAGAGGGAACAACTCCACCAATTATTGAGGGGAAAAAATTTAAAGATCCCCGCGAAATGGTGTGGAAGGCAGATACACTTTTATATCCTGGTTCATTTCAGACTATAATGGAGAATATTTTAGGCTTTTCTTCTAAGGACATATTTATATATGGACATTGTGACTTAAGTCAAGGGAAAATTTATCATTATAATGGATTAAAATGGGAGGTGTTGGATATAACAAATATTATTGGGGGCTACGACATAAATAAAATGATAGAATTTGGAAGAAATAATATTTGGGGTGCTGGAGTTCATAATAATAAAGATGGCATGCTTCTGAATTATAATGGCAGTACTTGGGGTGAAAATAAATTTGCACTTTTTTATCCAGCATTATCATCTATTGATGGAGAAAAATCAAATGATATTTATGCATGTGGTAAGAATGGAATAATTTGGCATTATGATGGTAAAGCCTGGGCGCTTGATACTATTAAAATAAAATTACCTCAAAATGTTAATTACAACTTGCACAGTTTAGCGGCATATAAAAATGAAATTTTTATTTTAGCTTCCGTTTATAGTACTAAAGCAAGTTTTAGATGGAATAAAAGTTACTTTATTAAAGGTAAGTTTAAAAACTGGGTGATTGTTGATTCGATGGATAAGACTGTTGATGAAAACAATGAAAAATGGGGTTTCAAAAAGCTTACAAAGGGAGAAAATGGAAAATTGTATTCAATAGGAACAAGAGGTAATTACGAATGGGATGGCATAAAATGGGTTCGGTTTCTTATACCCCGTTTTGGATTTAATCTATCAGTTTTCAGTGATAATTATATGTTCGATTTAGGTGTGGGTGGTGGAGACTTTTACAACGGACAAAGCTGGATATCGTTAGACGCTATTTTTAAAGATTATAAAAAGGATGTGTTTACAGCCGCGTGGACAGATGGGCAAGAGCTGTTTTTTATTGGATATACTTACGACGGATTTACAGATAAAACAATTGTACTTCATGGCAAATAATATGAGGTAACAGAGCTAAAGAAAATATAATAAAATTTAATTAACAGAAGTGGTGTTGCGAGCACCACTTCCCAATGCAAATAACAAACAAATTGGCTAGCTCACCTAATTTGTCCGGGTATTCCCTATTTATTTGCGTATAAAATATAAGAAAAATGAAAAGGAATTGAATTATGAAAATTATTTTTAAGCTTGTTATGCTTTTTATCTTAGTACTTTTTAGTTCAAATTCTTACTCTCACCAGTGGGAAATTGGCTTTAGAATTGTAAATGGTAATGGTGATCTTGTTCTAGGTTATACTATTGGTATCTATACTTATAATCTTAGCACAGGTGAATATGATCACAATTTCGATATTAATACTATTACACCTTCTGACGGTCGAAATGCTTTTTGCGATCAAACGAATTATTATGGTGAAATTGTAACCCCCTGGGGATATCCACTTGTTAATTATGCATACCGCTACTTATTCAAATTTGGAAACAAGTGTATAATCTTTCAATTGCCTTCTCCAGATTACGTGAATATAAACCGATATGATTTCTCCATTGAATTTAATACTGATACTCAAGTTGCTTCTCAATATCAAGATAATTCGAATCCATGGACAACAAATGGTGTAACTTATAACTGGAATGATAATTACTCATTTATCTTAAAGAATGATTTTAATGCAGGAGTAATTAGCTTAAGAAGCATGGAAATCCCAACAGGCACTTTAGTTACAAGGCATTCAACTTCTTTTCCTCACACAATATATCCCAGTGCTCATAACAATAAAGTTGCAGAATACACAAGATATTTTAAGCACTGGAAGATTAACTCAGGTTCAATTATAAATGACGATTTGTATAGTTTAGAAAAAATGGATTTAGACCAAGCAAAGGCTGATAACGAAGTAAAAGCACATTTTGAGAGGGACTGTGATATTCAATTAGGATATTCGGTGGAAGGAACGAATAAAGCCGGTTACATGACCATAGATAACACAGGGGTATATGTACCAAATACAGTTATTAAAAATTCTGCAAGTTCAGTAACAATTGATGCAATAAATCAGGTACACAATCATATTATTTATACATTTGATCATTGGGAGAAAAATGGAATAAATATTGGCAGTAGTGCATCTTATACTTTTTCACCAGATATTCATGCAACTTATACTGCATATTTAAAACCCTTAAAACCAACTAATACTTACCGCAATCTTACATTTAAAGATCCGAATAATAATCCTCCTACACCAGGCGCAAATATTAAACTAATCTGGAGTGGTCATCCCGACAGCCGTGTTGACAAATATGAAATTTGGAGGAGGGTAAAACATAATGGAAGCTATGGAAGCGCAACAAATCTGGCTATTTTAGACAGCAATGCACGCTCTTTTGTTGATTATGAATATGTTTATACAGATGGATATACAAATGATATTGTTGACTATGATGTAAGGGCAAGATTAAAAATAAACGGAAACTATTCCTTTGCCGATGCCGCTTATGAAACTGCATTTGGAAGATTAGAGGCAAAAACTTTGGATGACCTATCCTTAACAGATGCTTCTATTGAATTACCATCCAACTATTCAATTAGCAATCACCCAAACCCATTTAACCCGGCAACGATAATTAATTATCAATTGCCAAGCGAGGGTTTTGTAAAATTAAAAGTTTACGATATGCTTGGCAAAGAAGTAGCGGAACTTGTAAACGAAAATAAAGCAGCCGGATATTACCGTGTAAACTTTGACGCAAGTAAACTTGCAAGCGGCATTTATATCTATTCAATTAACGCCGGCAGTTTTAGCATGAGCAAAAAGATGATTCTTACAAAATAGAAATTGCACATTTTGTTTGATAACATTCCTTGGGACGGCTTTAATCCGTCCCTAATATTATTATATGGTTAGTATGCTCGCGCGGACGCTCAGTCATGCGGTTTGCTGTCACACTTTTTAACCAAAAAGTTGTGCCATTACCAAACCGCACGCTTTCGCTTTATTTCATATCCCGTAATTTATTAATACATTTAATAATGAAAGAAAAATTAGCTGATAAAAATAATTAGTAATTGTACGGTACTGGTTTTTATAAAATAGTTATACCTTTGTTTTATGTGAGAACGATAAATAGGATAAAATCCAAATGGTGTGTTGGTATTTGCACTGTCCTTATATTTATTGGAGAAAAGAATTGACACAATTCAACAAATTGTTGAATTTACATCTCAGTTAAAAGTCGTACTAGGAATTTCTTACGGAGAACTGACCAACAACGAATCTCTGATGTTGCTAAATTAATGTAATACCCCAAAATTATGGAAAAAATAATTTCTGAAATAACGCGATATAAAAATATAATCAATCTTGAATACAGATTTGATTATAACTTTTCATTGGAAGAATGCAACTTCCTCAGTGTTGCAGAAAAGGATGAAATAAATTCTTCAAACAACATTTTTCAGAAAAATGTAAAATTAAAGCAAATCTTAAATGCTAAGTTAAAAGTTGATTTTGATAATCCAGATATTCACTATTGGATTGTTAAAAATTGGGGTGGTATTAATAATTTCAAAAGAAATGATAAAAACGATAAAAGAATCACTGATTTTATAGGTTGTCTTAAAAATAATAAAGTTTTAAGACACAGTAGCTTTTCAAGTATATCCTCTTTATCAAAAATCGCTTCATTTGCCGAACCTGACAATTATTTTATTTATGATTCAAGGGTGATATTCACATTGAACTGGTTGTTATTAAAATATCCCACAAATAAATTAAAATATTTTCCTACACCAGTTGGAAGGAATAAAATTATTAATGATTTCAATCTGCAGCCAATAATTAATTATAAGAATATCAATTTTATTTCAAATTACAACTCGCTCTATTATGAATATGGATTAGCCTATCAACAATATTGTGATATGATAAAAAATATTTCAGAGCAAGTATTCCCTAATGAAAAATCTTATTTATTAGAAATGCTTCTTTTCATTATCTCGATTAATGAAATATTTGAAGATATAAAAATATATTTACAAATAGTGATAGATGATTCGTTTTAAGTCTGTTAAAAGCATAGTTAAAAAAATGACAATCCACAAAATCATAATTATAGCCAAGCAAATATTTCGATGATTTTAACTAAGGAATTGATTTCTTAAATATTTTGAAAAGCTTGTCAATCTGTTGAAACATCGAAATGGTTTATCTAAAGAAATAAGCTGTATGAAAAAGAAACTTATGATTAAAAAATTGTTTGTATTGAAAGCCATTTTATTAGTAATAGTGATTTGTACAACTAATACAATGGCACAACTACCCAAAAAAGATTTTAGAACCTTTCTCATCAACTTAAAAAATACGCATGTTTTATTCTTTGATGGGACACCACCAGGTATAATTGACGTAGTAGAACATGATTACTTCATTGTCAAAACCAGCGATAAAATATCTACTGTGATTCCATTTAACTCAATTTCCAAAATAGAGATAATTGGGGATAAAAAAAAGACTGTTACAATTTACTTGATTTATAGTGTAGGAAGATAGAAATACGAAAAATAATTTTGTAATAAAAAGTGGGATTATCATGAGAAAATTGATATTTATTTGGACTTTAATAGTATTTTCTGCGACTTATAGTTTTTCTCAAAACGAATTATTTGTTTTTAGTAAAAACGGTAAATCTGGCTTTATCGACCGTAATGGAAAGGTAATTATTCCACTAATATATGATCAATGTTTCGAATTTAGAGACGGAATTGCGAAAGTTGAGCGTAATGGTAAAAAGGGATTTATCGATTCTTCTGGAAAGGAAATCATTGCTGTTAAATATGATGAAATAGAGGAGTTTTCAAGTAGCTTACAAAAAATAAAAATAAATAAAAAGTACGGTGTTATAAATATGCTTGGTAAAGTAATAATACAGCCAGAATATGATGATATTAGAGAATTTAATGACGCAGCTTTAATAGTGGAGTTAAAAGGTAAGTATGGATACATTAGTATGACTGGTAAAGTTCTTCTTCCTATAAAATACGATAGTATAGATTGGGTTGATTCAACTTTGGCAATTATAAATATTGGAGGAAAAATATCATACGCCGTTCCAAACGGAATCTTCATTGGTGGAAAATATGGACTGATGAATCACAAATTTGAATTAATAACTCCAGTGAAATACGACGAAATTACAAATTTCGAGCATGGTATCTCTTTGGTTAATGTGGGGGGGAAATATTGGACCGGTGCTAATTTTGGTTCGGTTGAAATGGTAGGTGGTAAATGGGGCATTATAGATAATAAAGGTAAGGAAGTTCTTCCAATTAAGTATGATTACATTGGAAAATTTATTGATGGTAAGGCGGAGGTTCAAATTGGAAAGAAATATGGTTTTATTAATTCAAGTGGTCAAGAATTTATTCCTGTTAAATATGATGAAATTCAAGAATTCTATAAAGGAAGAGCCAGAGTAAGTATTGGGTCTAAAAATGGATATATTGATTTAGATGGTAAAGAAATTATTCCTGTAAAATATGATGAAATAGTTGATCAGAGTAACGGTTTTGCTACTGTGAGGATTAAGAATAAATGGGGATGTTATAATTTCTCAGGTAAAGAAATTGTTCCTACCGTATTTGACGGTATTAGCCAAATTATTGACGGGAGAATAAGAGGAAGTATTTTTCAGGCAAATTCTGTTGAAGATAAGTTTACATATTTTGATACTACGGGAATTGAATTGAAGAATTTAAGTTTGATAAAACCAATTAGGATGCTGAAAGGTCATACAAAAATGGTTTCAGATATTTTCTTGAGCCCAAAAGGAGATATGTTGTTTAGCTGTAGTGCTGACGGAACAATTATAGTATGGACTTACCCTGAATGTAAAGAATTAAAAAAGCTAACAGGCCATACTGGTCGAATCAATTCAATTGCTTTTAGTCAAAATGGAAATATTCTGGTTAGTGGAGGCAATGATAAATCCCTTAAATTCTGGGACATTCCTATGTTAAGCTACATCAAATCAGTTACTGTTTCTAATTCATCAATTAATGAAGTTTGTTTTTCTCCTGATGGAGAATTAATAGCAATTGGTGATGAAGAAGGAATAATTAGGATTTGGAATTTCAAGCTTGGTTCACAGATTCAAGTTTTGGAATCTAAATATGATCCGATACGAACAATTGCATTTTCTGCGGATAGTAAGTACATTTTTAGTGGAAGTACACTAAATGGCAGGAAAACTGGAGAAACAGCAAATATTACTGTATGGGACATATCAAACGGAAAAATCATAAGAAATTTAAAAGGTTTTGATGATTCAGTTTATGGTTTAAAACTTTCACCTGATGGTAAGATTCTAGCAAGTGGGAGTGGGGGAGATGGAAAAGTTCTTCTTTGGAACGTAAGAACATATTCATTGCTTAATAGTATTAAGGCTTTTGATTATAATGGAAGCACCATTTCTTTTTCTCTAGATGGCAAGATACTTGCTTGTGGTAGTAATGACGGAGGTATAAAACTATATGAAGTTGAAAATGCGAATCAGTTAGCAAGTTTTAGTACAATTCTTTCTGATAAATCATTTGGAATTATCTCTAATGTAATATTTTCAACAGATGGGAAAATTATTACTTGTGGAAGTTATGACGGTAATATATTAGTGTGGGATTATTCACAAATAATTCAAAATCAGTAAGAAAACAGAATAAAATAGTATTCTGACGCTGCTGTAAAATTCTAAGAATTGTGCTTGCGATCAATCGTACAATTCTGCAAGATGATAATTGTCTATCTATTTACTAATTTTTTCAACAATTTTCTCTCCAGTTCTTCCTACAACGTATCCGCCTAATCCAATTTGTAATAAAGTCCAAGCCTCAGCGCTCAATCTAAATGCTAACCAGCCAAAACTATCACAAACAACAAGAATTAAAAAAGTGAGCATTGTAACCGGTCTCCAATTCCTTTGCAGCCAGCTTTGTCCTTTTGCTTCAGCTTCAACTATCCTACCTTGAGCATCCAGAAGTTTTGCTTCATATTCTAATGCCTTCTGCAAAAATAAATTTTCGATTCTTGTTAATTCAATTTCCAATTTACCACGCTCTTCATCACTTGTAGAAAGATTGTCTATCAAATCGGTAATTGGTTTTATAATTCCGCTAAGAAAATTTAATATTCCCATAACTAGCCTCTCCTTTAGCTATTTGATATACTTCTTTATTAACCTCATTTACATTATTTGCAATTCTTTTCTTCGGAATAATTTTTCGCTTTTCAAAGTTTCTGCGTTTAATAACATTGCACTTTAGATTTTCATCATACTTCATAATCATCCTCCATTTTTTAATAATCTCCGATTACTAATTGCTGTCAGTTTCATATTGTATATTTCCCGAACAATATTTTTTTCAACCTCACTTAGTTTGTTATATAAATCTTCGAATCTCGATAAATAATTTTTCTCAATTGAGTATGATTTCTTTTTCAGCTCATCAACATCTTTTTCAATTCGTTTAATTCTATTCCAGAAGAGCATATTCAATAATCCCAGCAGCCCCCCAATTATCCATATGTAAATGCTCTCATTCATCTTTGCAAATCCAGCTTTACTTAATTTCAAAAGAATGATTACCAAATTCCTCGTAGACGATAATTCCTTTTACCCTTTTTGAAACTAGTACGCTTTTTCTATTCATATATCCGTTGAACGAAACATGTATCCATTTACCAAACTCATATATTAATTGATCAAAAGGGAAATGAGTGCGTAGTAAATTGAATACTTCCATTAGCTGTAAACCAGATACTATTAAGTCCGCGGCTTTTCCTTCTAGATGTTGCGAGTTTTCTTTGCCTCCAACAGCTTTGTTAACATCATTCGATCTGAATCCGGAAGTAATAATTATTGGAGTGTTAATAATATCTCTAAGCGGCTGCAACACATTCTTGCAAAGTCTTCTCAAATTGTCAACTTGTTCTTTATTCGGTGTGTTGTCATATCCAAATCTTTCTGCAATCTGGCTCACAATAAATTCTTCAAGAGAAAAATCCTTACTAAGTTTAATTAAAGTGATAACTGGTAATTTCATCATTTACTCCATTTACTGTTAGCTGAACTATTCACTGAATATCTAATAACTAGATTAAATTTCTAAATTCTGTGTAATGTATTCACTGTATAATTAATTCAGTAAAAGATCTTCATGGAGGGAACACGCCATATGCTTGGTTTTTCGAAATAAATAATTTCCGCAACATCATTTTTTTCAATTCGCACTTTTTTACCTATGAAATGCAATGATTTATAAACAATAGCAAGCATTGAGTGTTGCAATAGCAAATAAACCAATATATTTTTGTTTACAGCTAATGGCTTAATGCTTATGGCTGATTTCATAAACATACTGCATCTCCGGAATCAAAAAAGATTTCGTCTTTTTCTCGATACTGGTTTAATTCATCAAATTGAATTCCGGAATAAATTAATCGAAGCTGAATTTAAGATCCTTAGTTCTAAATTCTCCAAAACAGATTCCATGTATCTATTGGCAGAAAGGTATTGTCTCTCTTACGATTCCATTAATTCAATTCTTTTTCGTCCACGAAATCGCAAATCTGTTTACATTCCACCCAGCCTCCAACAAGCCTCTACTAAGCCTGTAGCAAGCCTTGGACAGCCTTCCTAATTCTTACTCAATTATACAGTGAATAGGGAAGTAGTATATCATAAAATTGCTAGTGAAAAATAGAGCAAGAACATTTCTTTTTTCACTCTTCGTTTTCACCCGGCTCTGCCGGGAAAGCTCTAAACTCTTCACTATAATAGGAGGTTATTATGGCAATTCTAAATGGTAATGTAATCGGAAACTTATCAGGCAAGCTTGGTAATCTTTCCGCCAGAACGGTAAACGGTCAAACAATTCTAGCTGCCCGTCCTTCCAGCTTTAATACTAATTACGATCCGGCAGTTTTAGAAATTCGTCAGAAGTTTGCCGTCACTGCAAAATTCGCAAGCGCAATAATTGCGCTTAGCTCACTTCTTTCGGTTTGGAAGAAGGTCAAGGAAGTTACTAATTCTGTATTCAACGAAGTGTTTCATGCTAACTTCAAATATGCTTCGGTAGATAAACCAACGAATCAGAATATTCTCGCGCCGGTTGGTTTTCCTTTGCAGATAACAACTGCTGCTGTTGAGGCAGATAAAATCACTGCTACAATTCCAATTCTAAATGAATCATCTGTATTCACTCCGGAAGAAGTGATTCTATCTGCTAATGCTTTGGTCTGTTATTACGACGCAACTTCAGAGAATGATGATCCATTCAAGATCATTTCACTTTCAAAGGAAGTTTCGGGATATAATTTTGGTGCTACTTATAATCTTCAGTTAGATTATAATATTATTCAAGAAAACACGGCAGCAAAATACCAGCACAGCATTCTCTACATTTGTGTTGTAACAAAAAATGCTGATGGTAAAATTGTACAGAACTCTTCCACATTTACAAAAACTAACTAATCAAATCTTGAAAGGGCTATCGTTTCGATAGTCCTTTCTCTTATCTTTGAAGCATTTCGAAAGCTTTCTCTTTAATTACCACTTTGGTATATTATTGTCGTAAAAAGCTACCGATAAATAATCTGAAGAAAAATTGCTAGAAGTAAAAATTCTTTGGTTAAGCGGAGCTTTCAAATAATTGTTCATTAAAATATTGCCGTTTTGGATTGTGACACTCAAAAAAAGTCCATACAAAGTCCATACATTTTGCTAAAGATCAGCATGACTTTTAGGAGGGTTTAAAACAAAAAACCCCGATTTCGAAGTGAAAACGGGGTTTAGTAGTGGGCCCTGAAGGACTTGAACCTCCGACCCGCTGATTATGAGTCAGCTGCTCTAACCAACTGAGCTAAGAGCCCTTATAAAATCTATAAAAACGTCTGCAAATTTATCTATTTGTTATTCTCTTTGCAAATAAATAGAAAAATGTTTTCATATTTATATTCAGTTTCAAGTTAAATTTTACATTTCTACTTAAAGCAAAAAATTAATTGAATTTTATATGGCTCTATATTGCAATAAAAGTAAAAAATGCACTATATTTGCACTCGCTTTTAATAAAGCATGTTCTTTGATGCCGGGATGGCGGAATTGGTAGACGCACAGGACTTAAAATCCTGTGGGCAGTTATGCCCGTGCCGGTTCGACTCCGGCTCTCGGTACTATTATATATTATAAATAGACTATGACTTTTTAATACTCTTGGGTTCTTAGCTCAGTTGGCTAGAGTGTCTGCTTGACGTGCAGAAGGTCATAGGTTCGAATCCTATAGGACCCACAATAAGCCGGAGTTATCTCCGTTTTTTTTTATTTGGACATATGGAAAAGATAAACATAAAATTCCCTGACGGGTCTATCAAAGAATTCGATAAAGGCATTTCAGCATTTGAAATTGCAAAATCGATATCTAACCGCTTAGCCGATGAAGCTTTAGTTGCTAAAGTGAATGGCGAGATGAAAGATCTTTCCTGCAAAATTAATAATGATGCGGACCTTCAGATTTATACTTTCGACAGCAATGAAGGAAAGCACACATACTGGCATTCATCATCACATCTAATGGCTCACGCAGTTCAAGCATTACATCCCGAAGCAAAATTTGGTGTAGGGCCTGCAATCGAAGGGGGCTTCTATTATGATATAGATATCAATGCTAAACTTACCGAAGAAGATTTGACCAAGATTGAAAACAAAATGCTTCAGTTGGCTGCCGAAAAAAACACTTTTAATAGAAAAGAACTTAGCAAAGCCGAAGCGTTAAAATTCTTTGAAGAAAAGGGTGATCAATATAAGATTGAAATAATTAGCGAATTAGATGAAGCTAACGAAGTTATTAGTATTTATGGCGAAGGTGATTTTACAGATTTATGTACTGGTCCTCACGTTCCAGATACAGGAAGAATAAAATTTGTTAAGCTGTTAACCGTTTCCGGTTCCTACTGGCGCGGCGACGAAAAGAAAAAAAGCATGCAGCGTATCTACGGCATTACATTCCCTAAAAAGAAGATGCTGGAAGATCACTTAAACTTTTTGGAAGAAGCAAAGAAACGAGATCATAGAAAAGTTGGAAAGCAATTAGATTTATTCAGCATTCACGAAGAAGCCGGAGCCGGTTTAATTTATTGGCATCCAAAAGGCGCACGAATTAGAAATACTATTGAAACATTCTGGCGCCAGGCTCATTTACGCAATGGATACGATATTTTATATTCTCCACATATGGGCAAAAGCTGGTTGTGGGAAACAAGCGGTCATTTAGGCAACTACAAAGATAATATGTACGCTCCTATGACAATTGACGAGCAGGAATATTTCATCAAACCGATGAACTGTCCTTTTCATATTTTGATTTATCAATCTCAGTTGCGTTCATATAGAGATTTACCATTACGCTGGGCCGAATTAGGAACAGTTTACCGTTACGAAAAGAGCGGTGTGCTTCATGGTTTGTTGCGCGTTCGCGGATTTACACAAGATGATGCTCATATATTCTGTACTCAAGAACAGATTGAAGATGAAGTTATAGAAGTAATTCGATTCAGCAATTTTATGTGGAAGTCTTTCGGTTTTGAGTCTTTGAAATTTTACATTGCTACAAAACCAGAAAAGGCAGTTGGTGAAGATGCATTATGGGAAAAAGCAACAGAATCTTTAAAGAGCGCTTGCGCTAAAGAAAATATTCCTTACGAAATGGATGAAGGGGGCGGTGCTTTTTACGGTCCTAAGATTGATATAAAAATTAAAGATGCATTGAACCGTGAATGGCAAATGAGTACAATTCAGTTCGATTTCAACTTGCCTGAGAGATTCAATATGCATTATATTGGGGAGGACGGAAAAGAACATCGTCCATTTATGGTTCACAGAGCCCTTTTAGGATCTTTAGAAAGATTCTTTGGAGTTTTAATTGAGCATTACGGCGGTTCATTTCCAGCTTGGCTAGCTCCAATACAAGCAGCTGTGGTTCCTGTTTCGCAAAATCATTTGGAATATGCTAAAGAAGTTGCAGCTAAATTAAAAGAAAAAGATGTAAGTGTTGAAGTAGATACAAGAAACGAAAAAATTGGCTACAAGATTCGCGATTGGGAAACACAGAAAGTTCCTTACATGCTTATAGTAGGAGATAAGGAAAAAGAATCCGGATCGGTATCTGTTCGCGAACATAAAGTTGGCGACAAAGGAAGTATTCCAGTAGACGAGTTTATAAATAATATAGTTTCAGAAATAAATAACAGAATAAACCACAAATAAGCGAGGTATTCCATTACTCAAGTAAAGCATAGAGTCAATCAAGAAATTCGTACACCCGAAGTTAGATTGATTGGCCCAAACGGAGAACAAGTCGGAATTGTATCTATTAAAGATGCATTAAAAAAATCTGATGAAGCGGGAATGGATCTTGTTGAAATAGCACCACAGGCAACACCCCCCGTATGCAAAATAATTGATTATGGAAAATTTGCTTACGAAATTCAAAAGAAAGAAAAACTGCAAAAGAAAAATCAGCAGGTAAGTGTTCTTAAGGAGATTCGTCTTCATCCGAATACTGACACTCACGATTTTGATTTTAAAGCACGTCACGCAGCAAATTTTATTGAAGACGGTGACAAAGTTAAAGTATCTGTAATCTTTAAAGGAAGAGAATTAGCTTATACCGAAATTGGTGAAAATCTTCTTAGAAAGTTTATAGAAAGATTGAATGATATAGCAAAGCTTGAACAAGAACCAAAATTTGAAGGTCGTGCAATGCACGCAATTTTAGCACCATCAAAAAGCAAAAAGAAAAAATAAATAGGTTACATTATGCCAAAAATGAAAAGCAACCGAGGAGCAGCAAAAACTTTTAGAAAAACCGGCTCTGGTAAAATTAAAAGAAACAAAGCATACAAATCTCATATTCTTACTTCTAAGTCACGTTCTAGAAAAAGAAACTTGAGAAAGTCTGTTATTGTTTCTCCAGCAGACGAAAAAAGAGTAAACAGAATGCTTCAATAGTAGGAGTAACAACTAATGCCTAGATCAGTAAATCACGTAGCTTCTAAAGCAAGACGCAAGAAGATACTTAAAATGGCGAAGGGCTACTGGGGTGCCCGCAGCAAGGTACATACCATTGCTAAAACCCACGTAGAAAAAGCACTTGTACATGCATACAGAGATCGTAAACTCAAAAAAAGAGAATACAGAGCTTTGTGGATTATCAGAATCAATGCTGCTGCAAGATTGAATGGTACTACATATTCAAGATTAATTGATGCCTTAAACAAAAAAGGAATCTCAATCAATCGGAAATTACTTGCAAGCTTAGCAGTAGAAAATCCTCAAGCTTTTGCAGATGTAGTTAAATTTGCAATCAATTAATAATATCCCTTCCAAAATTTTTAACAAAAAATTTCTGGAAGGGAATTTTTTTAAATTTTTTTAGGTAACTATTATGCTTGAAAAAATAGAATCCACCAGAACTGCTTTTGATATAGACCTATTAACGGTTAAAAACTTAGCCGAACTAGATGAGCTTAGAATTAAATATCTAAGCAAAAAAGGTTCTGTATCTCAACTACTCGACTCTCTTAAAGATGTTCCTAAAGAAGAAAAACCTAAACTGGGACAGGCTGTAAATCAGCTTAAGAATTATACATTTGGAAAGTTCGAAGAGTTAAAAGAAAAACTGGAAAGCCAATCTGTTAAGAGTAAGGATTTTATAGATCTTACTTTGCCCGGAAGAAAAAGGACTATTGGAAGTAAACATTTAATCACTCAAACACTCGATGAGATTAAAAATATTTTTAAAGGATTAGGATTTTCGGTTTACGAAGGTCCCGAACTTGAAAGTGATCAAAACAATTTTGAGATGTTGAATTTTCCGGATGATCATCCGGCGCGCGATATGCAGGATACATTCTTTGTTACAGAAGATTTCTTGTTGCGTACACATACATCTCCGGTGCAGATTAGATTAATGACATCTAAAGAACCTCCGCTGCGTGCAATTATGCCCGGCAAAGTATTTCGTAACGAAGCTATTAGCGCAAAGAGCTACTGTTTGTTTCATCAGGTGGAAGGACTATATGTTGATACCGATGTTACGTTTGCAGAATTGAAAGGAACATTAATTGCTTTCGCAAAACAATTCTATGGTGAAGATGTTCAGTACCGCTTTCGTGCAAGCTTTTTTCCATTTACAGAACCAAGTGCCGAAATGGATGTTTGGTGGCAGCCAAAAGGTAAAGAGGGAAGATGGCTTGAAGTTCTTGGATGCGGAATGGTTGATCCAAACGTTTTAAGAAACTGCGGAATAGATCCGGAGAAATATGTTGGCTATGCATTTGGAATGGGAATAGAAAGAACATGTATGCTAAAATATGGAATCGATGATATTCGAATTCTATTTGATAATGATAAAAGATTTTTGACACAATTTTAAAAAGGTGCAATTGTGAAAATCTCGTTAAACTGGGTAAAAAATTATATCGATCTAAGCGGCATTTCCGTTCAGGAAATTGCTGATAAAATAACTTATGCCGGTCTTGAAGTAGAAGAAGTTGAAGATCAGGCTAAAGATTTTGAAAACTTAGTGGTTGGTTTTGTTAAGGAAAGAGTAAAGCATCCTAATGCAGATAAACTTTCTAAATGTATTGTAACTGATGGTGTTAAAGATTACAATGTTGTTTGCGGAGCTCCAAATGTTGCTGCCGGACAAAAAGTGGTCTTTGCAAAAATTGGCGCAATAATTCCAAATGGTAAATTCAAAATTGAGAAGGCAAAAATTAGAGGAGAAGTTTCCGAAGGAATGATCTGTTCCGAAAGGGAATTAGGTATTAGCGAAAGCCACGAAGGAATTCTTGTGCTGCCCGAAAGTGCTAAAGAAGGAACAAACATTTCCGATGCGTTGGAAATGAATGATGTTCTTTTGGAAGTTGCAATTACTCCTAACCGTGCAGATGCGTTAAGCCATTTGGGAATTGCCCGAGAATTATCCGCACTCTTTAACATCCCGGTTAAATATCCCGAAGTTAAGTTTGATGAAAGCGGAAAGAAATCCGAAGAGCTTGCAGCAGTTGAAATTAAAGATGCTAAGAATTGTCCACGATATATTGGTAAAGTAGTTACCGGTGTTACTATTAAAGAATCTCCCGAATGGTTGAAAAAGAAACTAACAAGTATTGGATTAAGACCAATCAATAATGTTGTGGATGTAACAAATTTTGTATTGCACGAAGTTGGTCAGCCGCTTCACGCATTCGACTTGGATAATTTGAAAGGGAAGAAGATAATAGTTAAGCTTGCAGATAAAGGAGAAAAGTTTACCACTCTCGATTCCAAAGAAAGAGCTTTGAAAGAAACAGATCTTATGATTTGCGACGGTGAAAAATCTGTAGCAATTGCCGGAGTAATGGGAGGAGAAAATTCCGAAGTTACATCTGCAACAAAAAATATTTTGATTGAGAGCGCATTCTTCAATCCTTCCAGCGTAAGAAAGACTGCAAAGCATTTAGCTTTGTCTACAGATGCTTCTTACAGATTTGAGCGTGGTGCAGATTATAATATCACTCTTTGGGCGGCTAAAAGAACAGCTCAGTTAATTCAGGAAACTGCCGGCGGAACAATTGCCGTTGGAGAAATTGATGCTTATCCAAATTTAATTGAAGCAAAGAAAACAGAATTAAGATTTGCCAGTATTACAAAAATTCTTGGATATGTAATTACAAATGAAGATGTGAAATCGATACTTACAAATCTTGGATTCAAAATTTTAGAAGAGAATAATGAAAAGCTAACGGTTCAAATTCCATCTTACCGTCATGATGTTGAAAGAGAAATTGATTTGATTGAAGAGGTTGCCCGAATTTATGGTTACAATAAAATTCCTGAAGTTGCTAAAATTAGTGTAACATTAGAACCGAAAGTTGATCATAGCAGTTTTGCAGATAAATCCAGAAATGTTCTTAATTCATTGGGATTCTACGAGATTATTACAAACTCATTATTAACAGAATCCATTGGAGCTAAATTTGCTGCTCCAATTAAGATTCTAAATCCTCAAAGCAGCGAAATGTCTCATTTGAGGACTTCATTAATTCCCGGATTGCTAACAAGCATTTCGAACAACTTAAAAGTGAACGAAAAAAATTTGTGTCTGTTCGAGCTGGGAAAAACATTCAATAAAAAGAATGAGCAAATAAAATCTTTCGATGACTTCGAGGAAAATGAAATTCTTGCTTTTGCCGTAACCGGCAATATGGTAAATACAGCATGGTACGAAAAAGATAGAAAAGCCGACATTCACGATCTAATTGGAATTGTAGATTCTTACTTGCAGACAATGCTTCCTAACATTAGTTACTCATGGAAAAGCCAAACTGATGAGTTAAATAATTATTCCAACATTCTTGAGCTTTATATTGAAGGTAAGTCAGTTGGAAAATTAGGCAAGCTCGATGACAAGATTACATCTCTATTTGATATTAATCAGAATGTGTTTATTTGTGAACTTGATTTGCAAAGTTTAAAGAAGATAATAATACCAAAAAGAGATTTCAAGGAGTTATTGAAGTATCCAAAGGTTTATAGGGACATTGCGTTCGTTTTAAATGCCCAAATTGAGGTTGGGGCAGTTATTGAAGTGATTAAGGAATCTTGTACTAACCTATTGCATAATGTTGAGTTATTTGATATTTTCCAAAGTGAAAGTTTAGGTGAGGGCAATAAGAGCATAGCTTTTCAGTTAGAATTTTTTAACGAGAAGAGAACTCTCACCGAAGAGGAAATAGAAAAAGATTTTAGAAGTGCAATTAAAGCTGTAGAACAAAAATTCAATGCTCAATTAAGAGGAAATTGATTGTCGGATATTTCAAAATATGATCTTTTTTTAGATGAGTTAAGCGCTCTCGAAAAGCAAATTCATTACTTTATACAAAAGGGTAACGAGTTAATGGAGTCTAATCAAGGACTTAGCAACAGAATTACTTTACTGGAGAGAGAAAACGATTCTTTAAAAAGAAAAATTGCCGAAATTGAATTAAAAGTTAGCAAGACGTTGTTAAACGATCAGAATATAATGGGTGATGATACCTTTAACAGCGAAGAGAAACAAGCTCTTAAAAATAAAATAAACGAGATGATAGCAAGAATTGACTATCATTTGCGTTCTTAAATTAATGTTGATGGTGGCCTGGATTAAAAATGAATGACAAAAAGAAGCTTAAAGTAAAAATCTTTGATAAAGAATATTCCTTGCTTGTAGAAAATCAAGAGATAGCTGCTGAGTTAGCCGAGTATGTTAATTCTATTATGGAAGAAACTAGAGACGAGTTGCCCGATCAGCCGAAAGATACTATTGCTATTATTGCGGCGTTAAACATTGCTTATGATTTATTCGTTGAAAAAAATAAATTTAGAGAATTTAGCATACAAGCGACTGATAAAGTGAAGAAGATTAAGCTCCTTTTAAATGAATCCAAGATTATGTCCAGCCCATCTTAAGTTTACCGCACTGCCGGTATATTTATAGGAAAGAACTAACAAATTATATGACCTAAGGGTTATTGGCTCACGGTGTGTATTACAGGCCTCATTCCGACTCGTCGGAATCCCGATTTATCGGGACTAGTGGAAGTAAAAAGCATCGGGCAATTTCCCACATTACTAGGAAAAAAATAGTTCTCTTTACCTCATAAATTGCCGCGCAGTGTGGAATATATATATTTCTTTTATGGAGGTTATTAGATGGATTTACTTGTAGCAATTGGTGTAATAATATCGGTTGGTGCCATAGCTTTTTACTTGGGCTGGATGATCAATTCTAAAATTGGTAAGCAAAGTATTGAAAGAGCTAAAGAAAGCATCGAAAGAGCAAATGAAAAAGCAAAATCAGTTATTGAAGAAGCTGAAAAAGAAGCTAAACACTTAAAAAGAGAAAAACTTCTTGAAGTAAAGGATGAATGGTTAAAGAAGAAACAAGAATACGATAACGAGGTTAACAGTAAAAAGCAGAAACTTCAGAATCACGAAAAACAATTAGAATCCAGAGAAGAAAATCTCGAAAAGAAAATTGAAGCAGCAAATCAAAAAGAAAAAGAAAATCGGGCTGCCGAAAAAATTATTGTATCTCAAAAAGAAGATCTTGAAAGAAAGCATGCCGAACTTGACCGATTGATTGCAGATCAGAACGTTAGACTGGAAAAAACTGCCGGACTTACCTCTGAAGAAGCTAAGAAGATGTTGATGGAAAATATGATCAACAAAGCTAAAACCGATGCTTCTCAAATGATTAAAGAAGTTAGGGATCAGGCAAAAATTGACGCTAAGAAAGAATCGCAAAAAATTGTTGTACAGGCCATTCAAAGAACTGCTGTGGATCATTCGGTTGAATCAACTGTCTCTGTGGTACAGATTCAAAACGATGAAATGAAGGGAAGAATTATTGGGCGCGAAGGAAGAAACATTCGTGCGTTTGAAGCTGCTACCGGTGTTGACGTTATTGTTGACGATACTCCAGAAGCAGTTATCCTTTCGGCATTCGATCAATTTAGAAGAGAAGTGGCAAGAATTTCTTTGGAAAGATTAATCGGTGATGGAAGAATTCACCCGGCAAGAATTGAAGAAGTTGTTGCAAAAGTTCAGCTGGAGCTTGAAGAAGAAATTCAGAAAGAAGGGGAAAACACTTTAATTCAACTTGGCTTACATGGTGTTCATATCGAACTTGTAAAGCATATTGGAAAGATGAAATATCGTTCGAGTTACGGACAGAACTTATTGCAGCATAGTATCGAAGTTGCTTACCTAACCGGAATTATGGCGGCAGAATTAGGATTTGACACTAACATTGCTCGTCGTGCCGGCTTGCTTCACGATGTGGGCAAAACTATTGATAGAAACGTTGAAGGACCACACGCATTGTTGGGTTACGATTTAACAAAAAGATATAACGAGCATCCTATTGTTGTTAACGCAGTTGGAAGTCACCATGAAGATATTGAAATGGAGCATCCAATTTCGGCATTGGTTCAGGCTGCAGATGCAATAAGCGGTGCAAGACCAGGCGCAAGAAGAGAGCCGCTTGAAAGTTATGTTAAACGTTTGGAAAACTTAGAAGCTATTGCAAAATCTTTTGAAGGTGTTGCAAAAACTTATGCAATTCAAGCAGGAAGAGAAGTTCGTGTTGTGGTTGAGCCGGATAAAGTTGACGATGCTTTTGCAGATCGTTTATCTGTAGAAATTGCTCAGAAAATTCAAGAAGAAATGGAATATCCGGGGCAGATAAAAGTTTGTGTTATACGCGAATTAAGAAAAATATCCTACGCTAAATAATTTAAAATGCCCCGAATGTTCGGGGCTTTCTTTTATGAAAAATATATTAGTTGGAATAACTGGGGGAATAGGGTCGGGCAAATCAATTGTCTCTACCGTAATTTCATCAAAAGGTTTTCCAGTTATTAAGAGTGATGATTTAGCAAAAGAATTAATGACCGGTGATAAAAACATTCAAAAAAATATTCTGGAAGCTTTTGGCCCTGAATCTTTTATAGAGGGAAAATTAAATACTAAATACATAGCTCAATTAGTTTTTAGCGACGAAGCTAACCTGCTAAAAATTAACAATATTGTTCATCCTCCAACTATCGATAAAATAAAAGAGCTGGCAAAAAAATATCACCAAACTAAACCAATTGTATTTGTAGAATCCGCCTTGATATTCGAAGCGGAGTTCGATAATATTTTCGATTATTTGGTGCTAGTCTATTCCGAAGAATCTTTAAGGATAAAGAGGACTCTCGAAAGAGACAATTCAAATGAAGAGGAAGTAAAAAAAAGAATTTCATTTCAAATTCCTGATGAAAACAAAAAAGACTCGGTTGATTTTGTTCTGGAAAACAATTCCACTAAACAAAAGCTTGAAGAAAAGACCCAATTTGTATTGATGCTTCTTCAGCAAATGTCGAAATAATCTAGTCTTGATTTACAAATCATCTACTGCTAACTTTGACAACCAAAAAATCTTAAGGGAGACATTTTGAATCCGATTAATAAAGCAATTGTAGCCTTTGTTAAACTGTTACCTAAATCTGTTGTTTATATCTTTGCCAAGAAATACATAGCCGGCGAAACTTTAGATAAGGCGGTTAATGTAGTAAAAGAACTAAATTCTAAAGGTATTGTTGCAACTATGGATGTTTTAGGAGAAGCTGTTTCTACAAGAAAAGAATGCGAAATGGCCAAACTGGAATGTCTTGATGTTTTGGATGCTATTTATCAGAATAAACTTGATGCTAACTTATCATTAAAACCAACTCAACTTGGTTTATCAATTGATAAGCAATTCTACTTAGAGCAGCTTACCGAAATTTTAGATAAGGCAAAATTGTATAATAATTTTGTAAGAATAGACATGGAAGATTCTCCCTATACAGATGATACCATTGAAACATTTAATAAGCTTAGAGAAAAGTATGACAATGTAGGAATTGTTGTTCAGGCATATCTTAAAAGAACTAAAGACGACGTTGCTAAATTAAATACAACTGGCACACACTACCGGTTATGCAAAGGAATATACGTTGAACCGGAAGAGATTGCTTTTAAGGATAGGCAAAAAATTAGAGACAACTATCTCGAAATACTTTCGATGATGTTTGATAATGGAAATTATGTTGGTATTGCAACCCACGACGATTATCTTGTTGATGGCGCTTATAAACTTATTAAGCAAAAAAATATTTCTAAGAGTAAATATGAATTCCAAATGTTATATGGAGTAACCGAAAATCTTAGGGATAAAATAAATTCCGACGGGCATAAGATTAGAATTTATGTGCCGTTCGGAGAGCAGTGGTATAAATACTCTATAAGAAGATTAAAAGAAAATCCACAATTGGCTTGGTACATTGCAAAAAGCGTATTTACTTTTAGCTAAATTATGAATGTATTAGGAATTGAAAGTTCTTGTGATGAAACCTCGGTAGCTGTATTAAAGGACAATAAAATTTTATCCAATTTAGTTTCCTCACAGGATATTCATAAAATTTATGGTGGGGTTGTTCCCGAGTTATCCAGCCGTGCGCATCTGCAAATGGTTATGCCTCTTGTTCGTAAATCTATTGAAGAAAGTGGACTGGCTTTAAGCGAAATAGATTTAATTGCAGCTACCGCCGGACCCGGTTTAATTGGGGCATTGTTAGTAGGATTAACCTTTGCAAAAGGTTTATCATTCTCCCTTGCAAAACCTTTTGTTCCGGTAAACCATGTTGAGGGACACCTATTCTCTTCATTTTTGATGGATGAAAAACCTGAATTCCCGATGCTTTGTTTAGTGGTTTCGGGGGGGCACACATTGCTTTTATTAGTTGAAGATAATATTAATATTAAGAAGCTTGGTTCCACAATTGATGACGCTGCCGGAGAGGCTTTCGATAAAGTTTCTAAATTGCTTGGTTTAGGATATCCCGGTGGACCAATGATTCAACTTGCAGCTAAAGATCGGCCAACTAATTTTACAGATTTCCCGGTTTCAAGATGCAAAAATGAATTCGACTTTTCATTCAGCGGTGTTAAAACTTCGGTGCTTAGGTTTGTTCAAGCTAATTATACCGATCCGCAAAATATACCTAAAGAACATTTACCATTGATTGCCGCTGCGTTTCAAAAGAGTGTTGTAAAAGCATTAGTTGAAAAAACCGAAAAAGCATTGAAGCAGACTAAAGTTAATACCATTTCTCTTTCCGGAGGAGTTGCTGCAAATAAATTGCTTCGTGAGGAATTTCAAAGAATTGCATTAAAGTATAAAAAGAAATTGGTAATTCCATCTTTAGATTTTTGTGGAGACAACGCCGCAATGATTGCTTACCGTGGAAAAAGCATTCATCTTGAAGGCTACAAATACAATCATAGTTTTAATGCTTTTCCAAGCCTTAACGACTATTCATTTATAAAGTAAATTGTTTTGATAATGGGAATTGATAACCAAAAAATAAATTTGATAAAGATCTTTTCGAAGAAAGAGTGGATAATAATTCTTGCTTCGTTTGTATTTATTCTTTCGGTTTTACTATTTACTTTTTTTGCGCCTAACTATTATAAACAAGAGTCACCTGTTGTTGTAACAATTGGTAAAGGTTTGTCGTTCGATGCAATTGTAGATACACTTTACTCAAAAAAAATTATTACTAATAAATTCAACATGAAAATAGCCGGCATGCTTTACGGTGCCGAAAAGAAAATTAAAGCTGGAAGATATTCTATTCCAAATGGTCTTAGTTATCTTAAGCTAGTTTCACTTCTGATCGATGGCAATTCTCATTTGCAAATTCCGGTTACAATCCCAGAAGGCATTTGGCAACCAGATTTAGCTTCCATATTCAATAAAAATTTTGGAATAGATTCCTCTAAGTTTATTGCTCTAAGCAGCAGCCGAACATTTTTACTTTCGTTAGATATTGACCAAAAAAATATTGAAGGATATCTTCTTCCGGAAACTTACTTTTTCTATTCGAATAATAGCGCAGAGGAATTGTTGCGTAAATTGAAAGGGGAGATGGATAAATTTTTTGATGACAAGAAAATGGCTAGACTAAAACAGTTGGGAATGACTAAACACCAAATTCTTACCCTCGCTTCCATTATTGATGGTGAATCCAATTTGGTTTCGGAATTTAAAACCATCAGCGGTGTTTATCATAACCGTTTAAAAAAGAAGATGCCTTTGCAGGCAGATCCCACAATTCAATATTTAATTAGAGATAAAAGAAAGAATAGGGTTCTTCGAAAAGATTTGGAAATAAAATCTCCTTACAACACTTATTTGTATCCTGGACTTCCACCGTCTCCAATTAATAATCCTGGCAAAGACGCAATAAATGCCGCCCTGTACCCCGAAAAGAATAATTATTTATATTTTGTAGCCGATGGAAATGGCGGGCATGTATTTGCCACAAATTACGAAGAGCATTCTAACAATGTAACTAGGTATCGCAGATGGCGAAGAAGTCAAAATTAGTTTTTTTGTTTGCAGCATTTTTAATTATTGCCGGATGCGCAAATCAAATGAGCCCGGAAGGGGGAGAAATTGATACGCAGCCTCCAACTATTCTTGATGTGTTCCCAAAAGATGGCACAACAAATTTCAAAGAAAACTATTTGGAAATAGATTTTAGCGAATGGGTCGAAAAACAATCCGCTCAGGATGCGGTTTTTATTTCACCAGCATTAAAACACCGGTTAGAATTTGACTGGAGCGGTAAAACTTTAACAGTAACTATTAAAGACACGCTTCAAGAAAATACTACTTATACCGTAACGGTTGGTACAGATGTAGCGGATATTAACAACCGAAATAAGATGGCTTCTTCTTTTGTGTTTGCATTCTCTACTGGAAACAAAATTGATAAGGGTAAAATTTTAGGAAAAGTTTTTACATCTAAGAACGAAGGTGTTTTAATATTTGCATACCAAACAGATAACGAAGTTGATCCTACAAAACAAAAGCCTAATTATATATCTCAAATTGGAAGCAACGGCCAATATTCGCTGGTTGGATTAAGAAATGGCAATTACAAAATATTCTCGGTTCGCGATAAACTGCGTGACTTAATTTATCAAAAAAATGAAGATGAAATTGGATTCCAATTTAAAAAGCTAATTCTATCCGACGAAATAATTGAACTGAATGAAAATAATTTTATGCTTTCTTCTGAAGATACAATCAAGCCAAATTTGTCTAAAGCTTTTATGCCGGATAGAAATCATTTAATTGTAGAATTCAGCAAAGCAATAGACAGTTCTAAGCTTTCGAATAACAACTTTCATTTATACGACTCTACAACACAAAATAAAATAGTGCCAAGTTATTTTTATAAAGGGGATGCCCGCGCAAACCAATTTGTTTTGGGCTTTACAGATACAACTTCGTTTGCAAATTATTTATTGCATGCTTCTAATATTCAAGACATGTTTGAGAATGTCACTCCACAAGATAAAATTGCTTTTATTTATAAGGCAGATAAAGATACCCTTGTTAACAAATTGACTAAAGCTGCTGGATATTTACCAGACGGTAAAATGGATTTTGAGCAATCCTTAATTAAAATTGATTTTGCAGATGCTCTTACCATAAATGATGTTAAGGAAAGAATTTCTGTTGTGGATGATAAAAAGGTAAATCAAAAAATATTGGTAGATAGGATTGACGACGCATCTTTCAATATTCGAATCGATCAGAAAATTAAACCGGCTACAGACTATACAGTTTTGTTTAACGCAAAAGGATTAAAAGACCAATCCAATAAGAATGTTGATACAGTTTATAAACAGATTGTAAAAGCAAATAGTGAGCTCGATTTTAGCGGTGTAAGCGGTACAGTTGAATCCATTGGCGACTCCACATCAAAAGTTATTGTTTTGGAAACAGCAGCTTTGCCAAAAAGAGTTTACAGTCAAAAATCTGTAAAAAATAAATTCGATATTAAAAAGGTAATACCCGGTAAATATTTGATATGGAGCTTTACCGATGATAATGGTAATGGTAAATACGATCATGGTAAAATTAATCCTTTCAAGCACTCCGAAAAATTTGTTTATTATCCCGACACTCTAAACTTGCGCGCGCGTTGGCCTGTGGGAGATGTTAAAATAGAATTTAAGAAATAGAGAATGATTGGGATTTGTTAATGAATATTAAAAGTCAGTCTTAGCTTATTGAAGACTGACTTTTTAATAAACTTACTTATATAAATTTGTTAACCAGTGGCCAGATTCCGCATTGCATTCATATTAATTATACAAGTAATACTTCTTGCTAAGATTTCGGAATCTGTTAATATCTTTATCTAAAAAGCTTTTTATTGAACTTACCTTGTAATGTTTACTAAATCTTTTTCTAATCTTGTCAGTTCCTAAAACCTTATCGAACATTTTAATTCTGGAACTCGTTGCCATTTTCAAAATATCTTTATTGGGGTAAAGTTTATGATGCACCTGCATCAAGTAGAACTGAATTGATGTTAAATTAGCTTCGTCGTAATTAGTAAAATGAATTTGCACACCATTTAATACTTTGTCTTGAAATTGCCCATACATTGGTTTAAAGGATGTAGCGCTGAATAAAACTCCCGGAAGATTTAGCTTATTCATTTCATCGCAAAACAAATCCTCATCAATCCATTCTGCGGCAAATGTTTGAAAGGGAATGGTGTAACTAATTCCAATTCCCATCACCTGAAGTTCGCCAAGAATTCCTGTTGCAACAAGATGAAAAGGAGTAGATTGATAAGGAACGTTTGGACTTGTAGGAATCCACATCAAACCGGTGTCTTCAAACTTCATTGTTCTATTCCAGTTTTCCATAGGAACAACTTTTAAGTCGCACTCTACTTCTTTGCTAAGCATCTTTTCTTTATTAAGCATTAATGCCAGTTCACCGCATGTTAATCCATACACATAAGGTATTTTGAATTTGCTTACGAAAGAAACATATTTATCCTCTACAACGTTACCCTCTAACTTTAGCCCCCCTAAAGGATTTGGTCTGTCGAGAACAATAAATTCAATTTTATTTTCGGCCGCGGCTTCCATTGCAAGGCTAAGTGTGGAAATATATGTATAGGAACGAACTCCAATGTCCTGGATATCGTAAACCAATACATCAATTCCTTCAAGCATTTCTTTTGTTGGTTTATGAGTGGCTCCGTATAAAGAATAAAATTTTAATCCGGTTAAATTATCTGTAGAGTCGTTAAATTTTATTCCTGCGCGCTCAACACCTTTAAGACCATGCTCGGGAGAAAAAACCGCATTCAGTTTAAACTCTTTTGTCTTCTGAAATATTTTTAATGTTGTTTCTAATTTGCTGTTTACCCCTGTATGATTGGTAATGAGTCCAACATTTTTTCCTTTCAGCAAGTTAAAGTTATTCTTTTGAAGCACATCAATTCCCAAAGAAACTTTTTGTGCGCATAGTACTGAGGTAAAAATAAGTATGGTAAACAGTAACTTAGAAATTTGATTGATCATATTGGCTGCACCGCTTTAATTACCGCATTAACTAAAATGTCCGATTCATTTGTAATTTCTTCAAGAAGAATATCAACCCTCTTTTTCATTTCCTGGGCTATTGTTTGATTGCTTAAAGAGGCGCAATTAATTAGCACATTCATATAAGCACCTTTTGAGGCAGTGTTAATTAAGCTTGCTGCAACTCCCGCATCCGAAAGAGAATTCTTGTTTCCTTTTTCAATAACTGTTTTAATTAAGGGAAGAACTTCTTTGCACTTTTCTACCACAGTAGAAGGAACTTCGGCCGCTCCAATAGTTGCAAGTTCAATTGCAGTTAAGCGGGCTTCTTTGTCGGTATCTGTTTCTTTTGGCAGTTTGAAAGCATCCATTACCTTATCGAATGCGGCATTGTCTTTAATTCCAAGTTCAATAAACACTTTGTGCAATGCTTCCAGTTTATTTTTCACAGCTATCATTTCTGCTTCCACTTCCACATATTTCTTTTTACCAATTGTTAAACCGCATACCATTGTTCCTAATCCGCTAGCTAAAGCTCCGCATAGCGCGGCAACGTTTCCGCCGCCGGGAGTGGGGGAGTTTGATGAAAGATCGTTTAAGTATTCTTGTAATGTTTTTGTTACGTCCATTTTAATTTTCCTTTTTAATAAATGCTAATAGCAAAAAGCTATTAGCAAATGGCTATTATATCATGTATTCAATTATTTTTTCTTCTGGCTTAAATGGATTTAGCGAGCTTAATCCTAAATGCTCATTAGCAATTTCTACTAGTTGTTTTTCTTGCGTTTCTTTTCCTTGAGAATAAAACCTCCCGGCTTCGAGTAAAGATTCAAGTGGAACTAATCCAACAATTTCACTTCCGTTAACTGTAACACCCAGACGAGCAGCCTCTTGCTTAACAGCTTCGAAAGCAACATGAATTGGAGTTATTTTATAGTTCGTTAGGTTCATAGATACTTGTGTGCAGTTATATTTTTCTAGACTTACACCCATACCTTTTACTTCTTTCAATTTTCCAGGAACCTTAATTGGTTTGCCGTCAACTTTAATGATGTTACCATTTTCGTCACGTTTAGAATAACCACTTTCGCGTAACACTTCTCCAATTTCTTTCGAGAATTTTACATCTGTTGAATTGATGTTTACATTGTAGGCAACCAAAAAGAAACGTGAGCCGGTAACTATTCCGCCTAATTGCGGATTGAAAACCGCTTCACCATAGTCGGGATGCCAAGCGGGATCTTTTAACTTTGCTTCCAATCCCTCATATTCTCCCTGACGGATACTAGGTAAACTTCTTCTTTCGGGTTTGCGCGCTGCATGCTCGTACAAATAAACCGGCACTTTTAATTCTTTTGAAATTATATCTGCAAATTGTTCCGATATCTTTACACATTCTTCGGTAGTTGAATTTGCAACGGGAATAAATGGAACAACATCAATTGCACCAAGCCGTGGATGCTCTCCTTTGTGGTTTCTCATATCTATATTTGCAGCTGCAGCTTTGCAACAGTTTACCGCACCGTTCAATATTCCGGTTTCATTTCCTGCTAATGTAACAACAACCCTATTGTAATCTGCATCTGGTTCTAAGCTTAATAGCTTTACATCCGGTGTTAATTCTATTGCTTCTTTAATTGCGTCAAAAGTTTTTTGATTTCTACCTTCACTAAAATTTGGAACGCATTCAATAATTTTCATCCTTACTCCATTTTTTTATAAATAATTTCGCCGTTTTTAATTGTATACTTATTAAGATTGTATCCTATGTTGTAAATAATTTCGGAAATATCCTTTGCTTCGAACAACGCAAAGTCTGCCTTCTTTCCAATTTCGATACTGCCAACCATTTTACTTATGTCCATTGCCTTTGCAGCATTTATTGTAACCGCACTAATAATTTCTTCAACACTCATTTTTAATTTCAATGCCGCTAGCTGCATAATCAATTGAAGATTAGGAATATGAGAAGAACCGGGATTGAAATCTGTAGATAAAGCAACAATAGCATTTTCATCAATTAGCTTGCGGGCAGGGGCGTATTGGCAATCCAAGAATAAAGAAACTCCGGGAAGCAAAACCGCAACCATTTCTGTTTGCGCTAATTTAGATATATCTTCTTCTTTAATAACTTCCAAGTGATCAACAGACAAAGCGCCATGCTTAATTGCTACATCTAAGCCCCCAACATTGTTAAACTGCTCTGTATGAAATCTAAGTTTATAGCCAAGTTCTTTGGCTTTAGTAAAAATAAGGTCTACATCTTGGGAAGAAAAGGCGCTCTTTTCGCAAAACGCATCAATATGCTCTGCAAGATTATTCTTTTTGATGTAGGGCATTAACTGCTCTGTTAATAACTGTAGATACCCCTTATGGTCATTTTTATATTCGGGTGGATAGGTATGAGCACCTAAAAAAGTTGGAATAATGTCTATCTTGGAATTAGTTTTAAAGTAATTAATTACCTGAAGCAGTTTTATTTCATCGTAGTAGCTAAGTCCGTAACCGCTCTTTATTTCTAATGTGGTAACTCCTTGGCTAATAAAATGATTCACTCGAGGCTGAAGAACCTTTACCAATTCCTCAAAAGAAGAAGAGCGGACTGCTTTCATTGTAGAAGCAATTCCGCCGCCGGCTTCTGCAATATCTTCGTAACTGGCTCCATTTAAACGCATTAGAAACTCGTTTGCTCTGTTTCCGGCAAAGGCTGCGTGCGTATGGCATTCTACTAAACCAGGCAAAACAATTAAATCCGAGGCGTCTACAATCTTGTCAAAATACTTCTTTTCGGCTGTCGAATTCTTCAAAAAATCCTTAATAACTCCATTTTCGGTTACTATTGAATACCCGACGAGGGGGCTAATATCTTTTAGTTGGCTTCCTCTTTTATAGTTTTTCTCTTTACTTTCAACAGTAACTATCAGGGAGGGATTTTTAATAAGAGTTTTCATAGTTCCAGGCTTATTTCGACACTTTATTTCTAGTTGGCGAAAAATAGATAAAACAGTTCTTATTTGTCTAATATTTTTGTCTAAGGACTCATATTTTCTTAATTTTGCATACTAAAAACCAAGGATCTTTAAATGGCTCCAGGAAAAAAATATAAAATTCTTTTTGTTACCTCAGAAGTATATCCATTTATGAAAACAGGCGGTTTAGCAGATGTATCCAGTGCTTTACCACAAAAGTTACAAGAATTAGGTCATCAGGTTAGAATAGTTGTTCCAAAGTATGGTGCAATAGATGAAAGAAAGTTTAAAATACACGAAGTTGTTCGCCTTAAAGATTTACCTCTTCAAATTGGAGATAAAGAAACAATTTTTTCACTCCGCTCTTCCTTTTTAATTGGGCAAAAAACAAGAGTTCAAATTTATTTTCTGGATAATCAAGATTATTTTGGAGGAAGACACAGTCTTTATGCCGATCCTTTAACCGGAGAAGAATATAAAGATAACGATGAACGATTTATTCTTTTAGCCCGTTCGGTTTTTGAATTGATTCAAAAGCTTGGCTGGATTCCGGATATTATTCATCTTAATGATTGGCAGTGCGGATTAATTCCGGCATATTTAAGAACCATGTATGCAAAAGATCCATTGCTATCAAAGATTAAAACTTTGTTTACAATTCATAATATTTCTTTTCAGGGCACCTTTCCAAAATCCACTTTCGAAAAGACAGGACTTCCAAAAGAATTGAATAGCGAAAAGGGTATGCTTTTAAAAGGTGAAGTCAATTATCTTAAAACCGGCCTTGTTTTTTCCGATGCAATTAATACCGTGAGTGAAACCTATGCTAAAGAAATATGTTCTAACAAGGAATATGGTTTTGGATTGGAAGATATTCTTAGCAAAAGAAAAAAAGATCTTTACGGAATTATTAATGGAATTGACGATACCATTTGGAATCCTTTAACAGATACAAAGATTGCTCAGAAGTACTCCATGAAAACTTTGGAAAACAAAATAGAGAATAAAAAAGCATTATCGGAGAATTTTAATTTCGAGTATAACGAAGATACTCCTGTTATTGGAATGATTACACGCTTGTTCGAAAACAAAGGAATGGACATTCTTGAAAAAGCATTTCCGGAATTGATGAAGCTGAATTTGAATTTTGTTCTTTTAGGGGCCGGCGATAAAAAATATCAGAAGTTCTTTACCAGTATGGCTTCAAAGTATCACGAAAAATTTAGCTGCTTTATTGGCTTCGATGACGATTTAAGTCACTTAATTGAAGCTGGAAGCGATATGTTTTTAATGCCTTCCAAATTCGAGCCTTGCGGATTGAATCAAATGTATAGTCTGGTTTACGGAACTGTTCCTATTGTTAGGCAAACCGGTGGTTTGGCAGATACAATTCAAAAGTATAATCCAAAAACTAAAACCGGAAATGGTTTTGTATTCGAAAAGTATTCTGCTAAGGATTTGGTTACCGAAGTTAAGAATGCTCATAAAATTTATACTACAGATAAAGCAACCTGGCAAACAATTATTAAGAACGGTATGAAATCGGATTTCTCTTGGATTAATTCTACCAAGAAGTATATCGATTTATATAAAAAGCTAGCAGACTAGTAATGCTTCATCATGCCATTTTTTTAGATCGAGACGGAACCATTAATGTAGATACCGGTTATCTTAAAAAAACCGATGAGGTAATAATTTTACCCGGAGTTTCTCAAGGAATTCGGAAACTTAAAGACACATTCGGTTTTAAGATTGTTGTAATTTCAAATCAAGCTGGCGTTGCTAAAGGATTAATTACTTTAGAAGATGTTGAAGATGTAAACAAAAGAGTGGCTGAATTGTTAAAAGCCGATGGCGCCTTAATAGATTCTTTTTATTACTGTCCCTTTCATCCGGATTTTAATTCAAAGGAAGAGGCTAATTGCCGAAAGCCATCTCCCGAAATGATTTTTAATGCTGCTAAAGATTTATCTATTGATCTTACCCGTTCTTATATGGTTGGAGATAGATCCAGCGATATTGAATGTGGAATTAACGCAAATGTTAAAACTGTTTTATTGCAAAGCATAGGTTTTCAATCAGAAATTAGCAGCTTGCATAAGCTGGGCAAAAAGCCCAATTTTGTAGCCGCAAATTTTAACGAAGCTTGTGATTTTATTATTAAAGATTTTGGAGGATGTTAATTGTTGAAACTAATTAGATTGCCAATTTTTCTTTTGCTCTTTCTTTTAATTGCGTCAGCATGTAGCGATGGACCTACTTCGGTTGGTTATAATTTAATTCCTAATTCCGATCAAGTTTCTATTAAAGATTTTGATACGCAAACAGCAAAGGTATTTCAAAAAACTTCCTATTTTAATTACAAAGCTCTGTATAATACTCCTAATGTATTAATAGTCGGAAAAAATTCGGAACTCGAGTCGCAGGTTCTAATGAAGTTTGGTTCGGTTCTGCCCGATACTTTGTATGCAAGAGTTCAAGATAACCAGCTTATTATAAAAGAAGTCTGGCTGAATTTATCTCCAAAGTATTCTTTAGGAGATAAAAACGAAAAGCCAAGTTTTAATATCTTCCCAATACTTAAATCGTGGACAAGCGAAAAGTATAATTTGGATTCTCTGAATTTACTATCTACCAGTGGTGGCATTTCCAATGCTGATATTGCTTCCAACATTCGCTTTAAAGGGGATACTGTACTTGTAAACTTGGATAAAACAGTAGTTCTTAATTGGCTTAAAGAAGAAACCGGTGCTACAATTGCTCAAAAGAATTATGGAATTATTCTTAAGCCCGATTCTAAAGTAATTAACCGTTTCTTCGGATTTAACGCTTCAAATTCATCTTACCCAGATCTTCTAACCACGTTAAACATTAGTGTTGAAAGAGGTACCTTTAAAGATACTTTAACAATTAATCCTCAGATGAGTACAAGTGTTGTAAAGGCTACTAAAACAATTGCAGACGATAATAAAACTTTTTATGTTCAAGGGGGAAGTTACATAAAGAGCAAACTCTTTTTCGATTTGTCGATGCTTCCTAAAAATATTATTCTAAACAAAGCTGTATTAGAAATTACTGCCAACGATTCAAAATCTTTCGACGGTGTTCCTAAATCGGATTCAATTTTTGTTCAGCAGTCTTTAGATAGCGTTAAGAACAGTTTAACTTCCGACAGTTTGTATAGCATAATCCTTTCAAGAAAAAACAATATTTATTCCGGCGACATTAGTTGGATAGCTCAAAAATGGATGAAAGGGGAGAGCAACCAGGGGATGCAGCTCTTTTTATCAGATATGTATAATTCGGTTGCAAGAATAGCTTTTTACGGTAGTAAAGAAACAAATGAATTACTTAGACCACGATTAAAATTAATCTATACTTTAAAGAAATAAGAAAATGATGAAAACAAAAATTTTATTTTTATTGATAGTTTGCCAAATATCTATTCTTGCTCAGGGATCGGGGTCAATTTATTCCAGATTTGGATTAGGAGAAGATTTTCATTCCTTTAGCGCTCGAAGATTAGGAATGGGAGAACTTGGATTTGCTCTTAGCGATCAGGATTATCTTAATTACAGTAACCCGGCATCTTTAAATATGCTTGGCTTTACCAGAATTGAAACCGGAATTATATTCAAAGGTATTGATGCTTCGAACAGCAAAAGTTCTGCATTCCATGGCCAATCTGTTCATGCAGGCGCAATTATGGGTTTTCCCGTTTCGCACAGCAATGGAATTGGAGTTGCTTTTGGATTGGTACCATTAACCAATGTTGCTTTTAATGTTACATCAACAGAAAGCAATCCTTTAGTTGGAAAGTTTAATCAGAACTATTCGGGTGATGGCGGATTATCAAAATTATTTATTGCCAGCTCTTATCGTCTTCCATTCGGTTTTTCTTTAGGTGCATCTTTAGATTATTACACAGGTAAAATTACTCATGAAACCGTACTCGAATTTACAGATTCAACTTCTTATCAAGGTGCTATTTTTACCAAGGAATATCTTTTTAGAGGATTGGGAGTTACCACCGGAATCATTTCGAGCAATTTAGCTCCTGTGTTTGGAATTGAAGCCTTAAAAGATTTCCGTTTTGGAATTTCTTACACTCCTTCTGCAGGAATATTTGCAGATACTTCAAGTATTTCTACTACTTATATCGGGTCCTACTCAAACGATGCTAGAACTGTTGATGTTAAGATGCCTGCTAAACTTGGTATTGGTGCTTACATTAACTTAAATAAAAATTACAGCTTTACTTTGGATTATTATTCTCAAAGCTACAGTAAATTCTCTATTGGAGGGGTTACAGATCCTTCCTTATCCGATGTTAGCAAATTCAGTCTTGGTTTTGAATATCGTCCGGAAGTTCGGTTTGATTCCTATTGGGATCAGATTATGTATCGTGCCGGTATTAGTACCGAAAAATTACCTTATAAAGCTAATGGTGTAGAGGTAAATCAGTTTTCTGTTTACGCCGGTTTAAGTTTGCCTCTTGGATACGAAAATACAATAGATCTTGGTTTTCAGTATGGTAGGAGAGGAACAACCGACAATAATTTAGTTAAAGAAAATATTTATAAATTGTATGTAACAATTAGTTTGGGCGATTTATGGTTTATCCAAACTGAAAGATAATTAACACAATAATTACTCAATGATAAAAATGGAACATTAGCCATGATGAATTATTTACAAAAAGATGAAGAAGTACTTAATGTTGCTAAGTTAGAATTAAAAAGGCAAGAAACACATTTAGAATTAATTGCCTCGGAAAATTTTGTTAGTCAAGCAGTTATGGAAGCAGCCGGCTCTGTTTTAACAAATAAATATGCCGAAGGATATCCTGGCAAAAGATATTATGGCGGTTGCGAATACGTTGATATGGCCGAAGATATTGCTCGCGACAGATTAAAAAAACTTTACGGCGCCGAGTATGTGAATGTTCAGCCACACAGCGGTTCTCAGGCTAATATGGCTGTTTATATGTCTGTTATTAAACCTGGCGATACAATTTTAGGATTAAGCTTAGATCATGGTGGACATTTAACACACGGTTCTCCAGTAAATTTTTCGGGACAAATTTATAAAGCTGTTGGCTATTCTTTAAATAAAGAAACAAAATTATTGGACTACAACATAATTGAAGATCTTGCAAAAAAAGAAAAACCAAAATTAATTGTTATGGGCGCCAGTGCTTATTCACGCGAGTGGGATTACGCAAAATTCCGCGAGATTGCAGATAAAGTTGGTGCTTTATTAATGATGGATATGGCTCATCCTGCTGGTTTAATTGCAAAAGGTTTATTAAATAACCCGCTTCCTTATTGCGATATTGTTACCTCAACAACTCATAAAACTTTACGCGGTCCTCGCGGCGGTATAATTCTTATGGGTAAGGATAGAGAAAATCCATTTGGAACTAAGACTCTTAAAGGTGACAGATTAAAATTAATGTCCGAAATTCTTGATAGCATGGTAATGCCGGGTATTCAGGGTGGACCATTGATGCATGTAATTATGGCTAAAGCCGTTGCTTTTGGAGAAGCTCTTACAGATGAATTTGGTGAATATGCTCGTCAAGTTGTAAAAAATGCTAGAACACTAGCCGCAGAATTAATGAATTATGGTTACGACATTGTTTCTGGCGGAACCGATAACCACTTGATGCTAGTTGATCTAACAAATAAAAACCTAAGTGGTAAAAAAGTTGAAATTGCTCTTGGACATGCCGGAATTACTGTTAATAAAAACATGGTTCCTTTCGATACAAAGAGTCCTTTTGTAACAAGCGGCTTTAGGGTTGGTACTCCTGCCGTTACAACACGAGGCATGAAAGAAAATGAAATGAAATTGATTGCGGCTTTTATTAACAAGGCAATAAATGCAAACGAAAATGAAGAAGAATTAGCAAAAATTAAATTAGAAGTTGCCGAGTTGTGCCTTAAGTTTCCATTGTATCCACAATTGGCATAGTGAATATTTGTGATAGAGCCAGAGCTAAATAATCCGGAAGAACCCGTTGAAGAAGCGGAAATGACTTTTTTAGATCATCTTGAAGAATTGAGATGGCGGATTATTTATGCTCTTGGTGGGGTTTTTGTTTTTACAATTGTTGCATGGATTTTTATAGATTTTTTTGTCGAGCAGGTTCTTCTTTTTCCCGCAAGAACATCTGGTCTTAAACTACAAAGCTTGCGTCCCTTTGGTCAGTTATTCCTCTATTTTCAAGTGGCAATTACGCTTGGGTTAGTTTTCAGTTTTCCAAATGTAATTTATCAGCTATGGAAATTCATAGGTCCCGCTTTAAAACAGAATGAAAAAAAATATATTAAATGGATTGTTCTCTTTACTACATTCTGTTTTATGTTAGGTGTGGCATTTGGCTATTTTATAATGCTTCCATTTACATTAAAATTTGCCGTTCAGTTTGGCACATCGGCAATCGAAAATAATTTTTCAATTGATGAGTATCTTTCAATTGTAATTAGCCTAATTCTTGGTGCCGGTCTGGTATTCGAATTACCAATGCTTTCCTTCTTTTTATCTAAAATTGGGCTTTTAACTCCCAAAATAATGAGAAAATATAGAAGGCATTCAATAGTTGTTATTATGATACTTTCTGCTTTTTTAAGTCCCGGAACCGATCCGGTTTCTCAAATAATGCTAGCCATTCCTTTGTTTATCTTATACGAAATAAGTATTTTGGTTTCGAAAATATTCCAAAAGAAACGTGCCTAAAAGATCACTTTCTGAAATTTCACATACAATTGAAAACGAGTTAAAGCAGTTCAACGAACTTTTCAAACAGTCGTTAAAATCCAAGGTTGCTCTTGTAGATTTAATAACGCGCTATATTCTTAAACAGAAGGGGAAGAAGGTACGTCCTTTATTAGTAATTCTAGCTTCAAAAATTGCCGGCCAGGTTAATCCAAGAACATATCGCGGTGCTATATTAGTAGAGTTGCTTCATACTGCAACTTTGGTTCATGATGATGTAGTGGATAACAGCGAAACCAGAAGAAGCTTTCCTTCTATAAATGCAGTTTGGAAAAATAAAGTTGCTGTTTTAATGGGGGATTATTTATTAGCTCGTGGCTTAATGCAGGCAACTCAGTCGGACGATTTTGATTTTTTAAAAGTAACCTCTAACACAGTTAAAAGAATGTCCGAAGGGGAATTGCTTCAAACCAGCAAGACAAGAAAACTGGATATTGATGAAGAGACCTATTTTAGAATAATTTCGGATAAAACCGCATCGCTACTTTCCACTTGTTGCGAAATTGGTGCCCGTGCCGCCACAACAGATCCAGATAGTATTGAAGCACTCAAAAACTTTGGCGAAAATTTGGGAATTGCTTTTCAAATAAGAGACGATATTTTAGATTTTGTTGGCACTTCATCCATTTTAGGCAAGCCGCTTGCTGCAGATATTAAAGAAAAGAAAATGACTTTACCTTTAATTCATGCATTAAGGCAGGCGCAAAAAGATGAATCTAAAAAAATTATTAAAATGATTAAGAGCGGCGATAAAAAAATTAATGTTGATGAGATTATTGCATTTATAAATAAGTACAAGGGTATTGAATACGCCGATTCGATGGCTCTTAAATATGCCAATGCTGCTAAACAAAACCTTTCCAATTTTACAAATCTGCAAGCAAAACAAGATTTAGAAGACATAGTTACATTTGTAGTTGAACGGACTAAATAAACAATTAATTGGTGTATTGTATGAAACAATTATTACCATTAATACTATTCTCTTTTTACCTCTTTTCGTGCATTGAATACAAAGAAAAATTAAAAATTGAGCAAGATGGTTCCGGTGAAATAACTTTTGCAGTAGGAATTAATGATGCTATTACAAAAATGGATGGGACTGAGAGCGAAGGTTTGGAAAACTTTGATGAACAAAAAATTAGAGAGAAGTATAAGGATAAAAAGGGAATTGAATTTATTGAGAGCCGTACCTATAACGAAAAGGGAAATAAGTGGATTGAAGTAAAACTCCATTTCGATTCTTTGTACGATTTAACCGAAGCTTCAAAAGATTCTTCCAATCAAGGAATGATTGGAGTTATTTCTTTAGAAGAGGATAAAGATGGAAATATGCTCTTTGTTAGAAAGTTAGGTAAGGATGATGCAAAGAGTGATGAAGATAGTTCGAATGCGGATATGGGAAAAGGAATGATGGATTTGATGTTTAGCAAATATGAATTCAATTACGAATTAACTTTACCCGGCAAAATTATAAGTGCTAATGCAGAAGAAAATAATATAGACAGAGAGAACAATACAGTTAAATGGACAGTGACAATGTCATCATTAATTTCACGTCCAAAGTTTATAGTTACTTTCGAAAAATCATCATCAAATAATTTAGTTTTGGTATTGGCGTTAGTCCTATTTTCAATTGTATTTGCTTTGTTTTTATTGAGACTTCTAAAAAGAAAATAGGATAGGCAAGTATTAGCTCTAAAAGAAAAATTTTTGGTTTTTGTAAATCATTTGTTATTTTGGAATTGAAAAATAAATATATCTCGTGTCTTTAATTAGCATCTAATACGAGATTTTTGCAATTCCAAAAACCAATTAATTAATCATAAAAATACTTTATACAGGCGTTAAATGAAGAGAACGGTACTGGATTATGTTCTGAAAATTCGTTTGCCATTAACTCTATTTGTTGTTGCATTATCTTTTATTCTTACCTTTTATATATCTCGGGCCGAAAGAGATGGAGTTGGTTATTCTCCCGAGCAGCCAATTAAATATTCTCATAAGCTTCACGCTGGACAAATGGGAATTGATTGCCAGTATTGCCACGTTGGTGTAGAAAAGGGAAGACATGCAATAATTCCTTCTGTAAATATTTGTATGAATTGCCATACAGTTGCGCGTAAGGATAAGCCGGAGATAATTAAGCTTACTCAATATTTCGAAGAGGGAAAGCCTATTCCATGGAAAAGAATTCACAAAGTTCCCGATTATGCATACTTCAATCATAGCGTGCATGTAAATAAGGGAATTGATTGCATTAGCTGTCATGGAGATTTAACACAAATGGAAGTAGTTGCTCAGGCAAAGCCATGGACTATGACCGCATGTTTAGATTGTCATAGAGAGCCTCAAGTTAAAGTCCCTTATCTTAAGAATATTAAAAAGGGTCCCGAAAACTGCTGGGCTTGTCATAGATAGGAGTTATGATGGAAAACATTAATAGAAAAAAATTCTTTACTCTTGTTGGATTTAGCGCTTTGGCAACTACTGTTCTAAATCTATTTCCAACAAAAATATTTGCCTCTGTTTCAAAGGCATCCGAAAAAAAAATTAAAGTTAATATTCACCCCGAAGCTGTTAAAAGAATAAAAAAGGTTTAACAATGAGCGATTCTTCTAATCAAATGTATAGCAAGAATAAATTCTGGAAAAGTCTTAAAAGTTATAATAACGATCCGGAAGTAATAGAGGCTAAAGGGCACGAATTTCAAGAGGGCGTTACAGAAGATTTTAATGCTTCTAAGTTATCAGGAATTTCGAGAAGAAAATTTTTGGCTTCTCTGGCGGCTTCAACTGCTTTTGCCGCAACTGCATGCTCTAATTATCAGGATAAAGGGGAAATTATTCCCTACAATAAACGTCCCGAAGAAGTTTTACCCGGCCAGGCTAATTATTATGCTTCCACCTGCACAGGCTGCTCTTTATCTTGCGGTGTATTAGTAAAAACCCGAGAAGGAAGACCAATTAAAATTGATGGCAATCCCGATCATCCAATTAACAAAGGAAAGATTTGCCCAAAAGGACAGGCTGGAATTCTTAGCCTTTACGATCCCGAAAGATTAACCGACCCCCATATTGGCAGCAATATTTCAAGCTGGAAATCTGTTGATGAAAAAATCATTTCTTCATTAAATGATTCTGTTGCTAAAGGAAAAGAAATTGCCCTTATTGTTGGAACAGTTGTATCTCCTTCGGCTAAAAAAGTTTTAGACGACTTTACTGCCAAGTATCCAACAACAAAAATTTATTCTCATAGTTTGATTAATGATTCTAATAGAAGAGATGCCTGGTTAGAATCTTATGGCACAAATGAATATCCATCCTTAAAAATTGAAGATGCAAATGTAATTCTTGCTATAGATTCCGATTTCTTGGGTAACGAAGGTAGCTATATAGAAAATTTAAGAAAGTATGCTTCTAAAAGGGAAGTTGTAGATAAGCTTGATATAAATAGACTTTATGTTGCCGAAGGAAGAATGAGTGCCACAGGAATGATGGCAGATTATAGACTTCGTGTTAATCCTAGCAAGCAATTGGAATTTGTTTGTTCATTAATAAACGAGCTTGCTGCAATTGGCTCCGCAATTAATTTGGACGCTTCCTCTAAAGCAAAAATTCAAAAATATTCTTTAACAACTTTTGCTAGCAAACAAAACAAAAAGCTGGAACACCTGGTTAAAGATTTAAATGAAAACAGAGGCAAGTGTTTAGTTATTGCCGGAGATACATTACCAAAAGAAGTTCATGTTGCTGTTAATATGCTAAACGAAGTTCTTGGCAACAGTTCACTTTACGACTATAGCACCTCTTCAAAAATTTTAGTTAAGAGCTCTACTAAAGAAGAAATTGAAAACTTGGTTGCCTCTATGAATGGGGGTAAAGTAGCTGCTGTTATTCATCTGGATATTAATCCGGTTTATGGTTTGCCTAAGCAGTTTGGTTACGCTAAAGCGCTTAAGAATGTTGAAGCTGTAATTACCTTTGCAGAAGCTAATAACGAAACCACCGCCGTAAGTAATTATATATTGCCAATTAATCATTACCTCGAAAGCTGGGGAGACTCATCAAGCCGTTACGGTGTTTACAGTCTTTTACAGCCGGTAATTTCTCCAATCTTTAACACGCGCCAAAAAGAGGCGGTGCTGCTTAGCTGGATTGCAGGCAACGCATCGGCATATAACGATAAAATTTATCATCAGTATCTTATCAATTATTTCAACGCAAACATTTACTCAATCAAAAATCCTTCGGCAGATCAAAAAACATTTTGGTACTCATCTCTTCACGATGGTGTTTTATCAATTAAAGAAACTGCTTCTCCAAAAGGATTTAATGCTTCGTCATTTGCCAATATTAAAGAATCAAATAGCAATAGCGGCTACACAGTTCATTTAACCGAAAGCTACTTTGTTGGTGACGGTAAATTTGCAAACAATGGCTGGCTGCAAGAAACTCCTCATCCCGTTACTAAAATTACCTGGGATAATTACGCAGCTGTTTCTCCAGAATTAGCTCATCAGTTAAACTTAGAGATGAACGATTTGGTTGAACTTTCCGTTGAAGGAAAAAAACTTGTAATACCAGTAGTTGTTCAGCCTGGCGTAGATAACACCACTATACACATAGAGCTTGGTTATGGAAGAACTGTTTGCGGAGAAGTGGGTAAAGATGTTGGCGTTAATCCTATCTTATTAATGAATAGTTCAAACAGCTTTGTCCTAACTAATGTTCAAATTAAGAAAGTAGATGGCATTCATAAATTAGCTTCAACTCAAGAGCACCATTCGTTAGACGATACATTTGTAAAAGACTTTCATAGAATTAGAAATATTATTAACGAAGGCACTGTAGAAAAGTACAAGAAGGAACCTCACTTTTTACATCAAGAAAAACATGAAGTATTCAGCATTACAAACGAACATAAATACACAGGCAATAAATGGGCAATGGCAATAGATTTAAATAAATGCACCAGTTGTGCAGCTTGTGTTACCTCTTGTAATGTCGAAAATAATATTCCTGTTGTTGGTAAAGATCAGGTAGAACGTGGGCGCGAAATGCATTGGATAAGGCTGGACCGTTATTACAGCGGAACTCCCGATAGTCCAATTGTTAGCAATCAGCCAATGCTTTGCCAGCATTGCGATAACGCTCCTTGCGAAAATGTTTGCCCGGTTAACGCAACAAATCACAGCGACGATGGCTTAAACCAAATGGTTTACAACAGATGCGTTGGTACCCGTTACTGTTCAAATAACTGTCCTTACAAAGTACGCCGTTACAATTTCTTCAATTTCCGCGATCACTTTGAAGATGCTTATTACGAAAACAATTTAACCGCAATGGGGCATAATCCCGAAGTTACAGTTCGTAGCCGAGGCGTTATGGAAAAATGTACCTTCTGTGTCCAAAGAATTATGGAAGCCCGTTCGGACGCAATTAGAGATGGAAAAGTATTAAACGGAAATGATATTACAACCGCGTGCCAGCAGGCATGCCCAACAACTGCAATTGTATTCGGTGATGCAAACGATCCTCAATCTGCAGTTTCCAAACTTAGAAATCACAATCTAGCTTATCACGTTTTGGAAGAATTAAACGTTAAGCCGAATGTTACTTATATAGCAAAGCTTCGAAATACTCATTCGGAGGATGTAATTTGAGCGCTGTAGACTACACACACGAACAATCTGTTATTGAAGGAAGACCTCCTTTAAGAGAGTTAGACGATATAATCTCTAAACCATTAGAGAGCAAACCTAACAAAAAGTTTTTTATGGCCCTTTCAATTACATTGGGACTGATGAGTTTTTTTGTAATTGGTATTGGAATAACATTCTATTATGGAATTGGAATGTGGGGAAACAATAATCCGGTTGGATGGGCATTCGATATAGTTAACTTTGTTTTCTGGGTTGGTATTGGTCACGCAGGAACATTAATATCTGCAATTCTATTTTTATTCCGTCAAAAATGGCGTACTGGTATTGCCCGCTTTGCCGAAGGAATGACAATATTTGCTGTAATGACCGCCGGCATTTTTCCTCTTATTCACGTTGGCCGTCCTTGGCTTGCAGGTTATCTGCTTCCATATCCAAATCAGCATTCCCTATGGGTTAATTTTACCTCTCCATTATTGTGGGACGTATTTGCCGTATCGACTTATTTTACAGTTTCATTAATATTCTGGTATGTAGGTTTAATTCCAGACTTTGCAACACTTCGTGAAAGAACCGAAGGCAAAGTGAAAAAAACAATTTATTCAATATTCTCTTTGGGATGGAGATTTAGCAACCGTCACTGGCAGAATTACGAAATGGTTTATTTAATACTTGCCGGATTTGCAACACCCCTTGTGTTATCTGTTCATACAATAGTTAGCTTCGACTTTGCTACCTCAATTATTCCAGGATGGCATACTACAATTCTTCCTCCATACTTTGTTGCCGGCGCCGTTTTTAGTGGATTTGCAATGGTGCAAAATGTATTAATCTTTGTTCGCAAAGTTTTCGATTACGAGCATATAATTACCTTAGATACTCTTGAAAAGATGAACAAGATAATTATGCTTACCGGATCTATGGTTGGTTACTCCTATGCGATGGAATTTTTTATTGCTTGGTACAGCGGTGTTCAGGCAGAAAACTTTACACTTGTTAATAGAGCATTTGGTCCTTATGCATGGGCTTACTGGATAATGGTATCGTGCAACGTAATTTCTCCTCAGCTATTCTGGATTAAAAAAGTTAGAAGATCTATACCTATTATGTTTGTTATTGCTGTGTTTGTAAATGTTGGAATGTGGTTCGAACGTTTTGTAATTGTGGTTACCTCTTTATCGCGCGATTTCTTGCCATCAAGCTGGGCATATTATACACCAACATTAATAGACGGTATGATTTTATTAGGAAGCTTCGGTTTCTTTTTTACATTTATTTTGCTCTTCACAAAAGCATTGCCTGTTGTTTCAATTGCCGAAGTTAAAGCAGTTGTAGACGGCTCTCAACCTACTCATAAGGAACATTGATAATGAGTGAAAAGATTTTATATAGTTACGCAGGTTTATTCGATACTCCGGATGCAATAACCCATGCCGCTTCTAAAGCAGCTTCTGCGGGTTATAAAAAATATGATGTGCACACTCCATATCCAGTTCATGGAATGGATAAGGCAATGAAACTGCCACCATCTAAATTAGGTTATGTGGCTTTAGTATTCGGTCTATCTGGAACATTGGCAGCGGTATTAATGACATTTTGGATGAGCGCTATAGATTACCCAATTGTAATTGGTGGCAAACCGTTATTCTCTTTTCCGGCTTATGTTCCGGTGATGTTCGAATTGACAGTTCTTTCTGCTTCAATTGCTACAGTGCTTGCAATGCTCTTTGTATTTTTTAAGCTGCCAAACAATAGTCATCCATTGCATGGCACAGAGTACATGAAAAAAGTTTCTTCCGATAAATATGGTATTAGTATTCAGGTAGATGATCCAAAATTTGAAGAAGAATCTGTAAAAGCATTTTTAAAAGAAGTTCATGCAAAAGAAATAATTCCAATTTATTGGGATAACGAAGAGATTAATCACAAGCATAGAATTTTTGAGCCGAAGTTTGTTTATTTTTTAATTGCTGTCTCTATTGTTACCAGCGGAATTACCTATTTTTCTTTGAACCAGCTTACATTTATGCTTCCATTCAATTGGATGTCTTCTCAGCAAAAGCAAAGCGTTCAACAAAAAAGTTTGGTTTATGCAGATGGCTTTGGAATGAGAAATCCGGTTGAAGGCACTATTGCGCGTAATTATTTGCCATATCAGTATAAAGGTATGCCGGACCTTGCTGCCGAAAAATTATCAAATCCTCTTCCATTTTCAAAAGTTGTTTTGCAGGTTGGGCAAAAAAAATATGATACATATTGTTCTCCTTGCCACGATTATCAGGGCACAGGCGTTAGCCGTCTTCGAGGACAATTTCCAAATCCACCAAGCCTTCATTCCGAAAAAGTTAGAACATGGAAAGATGGAAGAATTTATGCGGTTTTAATGGATGGACAAAATGTAATGCCTTCATACTATTCTCAGTTAACTGAAGATGAAAGATGGGCAGTTATACATTATGTAAGAACTTTACAAAGAGCGTTTAATGCTAAGGAGTCTGATATAAAATGAGTTCCTCGTCAACAGTAGAATATCAGAAAAAAGAACTTCCCTCAAAAGTTCAAACCATTGGTGCCTTACTATTGGCAATTGGTTTAGTAATTGTTATTGCCGGATATTTAGTCTCGCCAGATAGGATGTCTTTCAATAATATTATTGGATTAACATTTGTAATAAGCATTGCGGTTGGAACATTGTTCTTAGCTTCAATTGAATATGTTTCCGGTGCGGTTTGGAGTACACCCTTTAGAAGAATTGGAGAATTCTTTTCCTATTCTGTATTCTTAATTCCAATTCTGCTTATTCCAATATTCCTCAATTTGCATTCTGTTTTTCATTGGACTCACGTTGAAGTTGTAGCCGCAGATAAAATTTTGAAAAGCAAAGCACCATATCTTAATGTAAACTTCTTTGCAATTCGTGTTGTAGCGTTTGTTGCAATTTGGATGCTCTTTCAATATTTGATTACAAGAAATTCTGCAAGCCAAGATTCAAGCCACGAACAAAAGCTTACAACCCGAAACATAAAATTAAGTGCTGTGTTCATTCCATTTTTTGCTCTTACAATTTCTTTTACTGGAATTGACTGGTTGATGAGTTTGGAACCTCACTGGTTCTCTACAATTTTTGGCGTTTATTATTTTTCGGGAACAATGCTTGCTGCTTTGGCTATTGTTACTTACAGTGCAATTAAATTGAACGAAAATGGATTTTTGGTAAAAGGATTATCTACAGATCACTATTACAGCTTCGGCGCTCTTCTTTTTGCATTCACAAATTTTTGGGCTTACATTGCTTTCAGTCAGTTCCTTTTAATTTGGTATGCAAACCTGCCCGAGGAAACATTCTGGTTCTTGCAGCGTTGGGAAGGAAGCTGGATGTATGTTACAATATTAATGCTGATTGTAAAATTCCTTATTCCATATTTCGGATTGCTATCGCAGCCATCTAAGATGGATCCCAAAAAATTAAAATTCTTTTCACTTTGGATTCTTGCTGGGCATTATTTCGATTTGTACTTTTTGGTTATGCCTACTTACAGTAAAAGCGGCGCGGTTTTAAGCTGGTACGAATTAGGATTTCCTATTCTTATTGTTGGAATGATTATGCTCATATTCAATTATAAAGCCAAGAAACAAAATTTAGTTGCAATTGGCGATCCAAAATTAAAACGCGGAATAGATTTCAGATTATAATCCCAAAATTTTATGAAAACAAAAAAACAGTTAGAAGACGAAATACAATTCAAAGAGCTAATTAAGAACCCTATACGTTTATTCGGTTGGGTGTTTCCGTTATTCATTGTGTTAATTATAGCTCTTGGCATTTTCTATATTAAAAATTTAGCTGATATTTCAATTAACGATCAGCCGGTTGGCATTCAAGATTCCACTCTTATTAAAAAAGATATCCCCGTTAAAAAGGGGGGAATAATGCCCGCGGTAGATTTGGCAATTGTTAAAGCTCCTACAGTTCAATTTACAGATAAGGGAAAGGAGCTATATGCTGCAAACTGTAAATCTTGCCATGGAGATAATGGAATGGGAGATGGAAGTGCAGGCGCGGCATTAAATCCAAAGCCCCGAAATTTCCATTCTTTGGAAGGGTGGACAAATGGTACTACAATAGATAATATTTACAAAACTTTGCAGGAAGGAATTATTAAGAACGGCATGGCCGCATACGAATATTTATCTCCGGCAGATAGATTTGCAATTATTAGCTACATAAGAACATTTGCCCAATACCCTGCAATTAAGGATGAGGAACTTGCTTCGCTGGATCAAACTTATCAGCTTTCAAATGGTACTGTGGTACCAAACCAAATTTCAATTGCTCTTGCAGGTCAAAAATTAACCGAAGAAAAGAATGCTGACAATCAAAAAATTGTTGTTGCTAAAGCAATGCTTGCGGCATCAAAATTAAATACCGGCGCTATGCTTGTAAAAAAAGCCTGCTTAAATGAAGATAAAGTATTCGGCTCATTTATAGAAACTTTTTCGAAAGAAAATGTTGAAAGCTTTGTAACGGTTGTTGCTTCTAACCCAATTAATTACGGATTCAAACCGGTTGTTAATCAGTTTACTTTAGAAGAGTGGAAACAACTGTACGATTACCTGAAAACAGTAACGATGTAAATAAATGAAAAATATTAGTAAAAAATATTTGCCCTTTTTAGCAGCTTTAATTTTTATTTGCGGCAATATCTACAGTCAGCAAATAAAAGTTGGCATAGACGAACAGCTTGGTGCTGTTTTGCCAATGGATTTATCTTTTACTACAAGTGAAGGTAAAACCGTTCTGCTTAAGGATGTAATTACAAAGCCAACACTGCTTGCAATTGTTTATTTTGAATGCACAGGCATTTGTTCTCCTTTGCAAAACGAATTGGCTTGGACTATTGACAGGCTTCAGCTTGAACCAGGGGATGATTTCCAGGTTATAAGCCTAAGCTTCGATCATCACGAAAATTCCCAAATTGCCCAAAAGTGGAAAACTAATTACCTAAAAACAATTAAAAGAAATTTTGGATCGGATGATTGGTTATTCCTTACTGGCGATAGTCTTAGCATTAAAAAATTAACCGACGTTGCAGGATTCCGATTCCAGCCCTCCGAGCAAAAAGAGTTTGCACATGCTGGCGCTGTTTTAACCGTTAGTCCGGAAGGGAAGATTAGCCGTTATTTATTTGGATCGGACTTTAATCCCTTTGATGTAAAAATGGCGTTGATAGAAGCTAAGGCGGGTAAAACAAATCCTACAATTTCTAAAGTGCTTCAGTTTTGCTTTAGCTACGATCCGCAAGGAAGGCAATACCGTTTAAATGTTACCAGAATAGTAGGTTCTGTAATGCTAATTGGTATTGGAATTTTTATGAGCGTTTTAATTTTTAAGAAGAAGAAAAAAGTTACTTGATGGTAATAATTATTTAATGACAAATTACTATTGACAATTGACTAATGACTTATTTCGAATGTCTTTTGATTTACTAAGTTATTACTGATACTGTTTACTAAATATTAAAAAGAACAAAGGAGCATATATACATGGCTAATGTTGTAGCCGAAAAAAATTTTTACCAGCAAAGCACTAATAAGCATTCGGGTATTCTTGCATGGCTGTTAACCACAGATCATAAAAGAATTGGACTGATGTATTTATATGCCATCTTATCATTTTTTGTTGTTGGAATTATTATTGGCTTATTGATGCGCTGGGAACTTATTGGTCCAGGAAAAACAATAATGGATCCTCAAACTTATAATACATTGTTTACACTTCATGGTGTAATAATGATATTCCTTTTTATCATCCCTGGTATTCCTGCAGTGTTTGGTAATTTTTTCTTGCCAATTCAAATTGGTGCTAAGGATGTTGCTTTTCCAAGATTAAACCTGCTTTCGTTTTATGTTTATGTTCTTGGTGCAATATTAGTTCTTGTTAGTTTGTTTTTACCTGGCGGACCAATAGATACCGGCTGGACATTCTATATTCCTTACAGCGTTCGCTCTACAACAAATGTTTCAATGGCAATTTTTGCGGCGTTCATTTTAGGATTTTCTTCCATTCTAACCGGATTAAATTTTATTACAACTACTCACCGTTTGCGCGCTCCGGGAATGAGCTTTTTTAAGATGCCCTTATTTGTTTGGGCTACTTATGCTACAGCATGGATTCAAATTATTGCTACTCCGGTAATTGCAATTACAATTCTATTGGTAATTATAGAACGCGCTTTTGGCGTTGGAATTTTTGATCCCTCTTTGGGAGGCGATCCAATACTATTTCAGCATATGTTCTGGATCTATTCTCATCCCGCGGTTTACATTATGATTTTACCTGCTATGGGTGTTGTATCCGAAATTATTCCAACATTTTGCCGAAGAACAATTTTTGGATACAAAGCAATTGCCCTTTCATCCCTTGCAATTGCATTTGTTGGCTATTTGGTTTGGGCTCATCATATGTTTACAAGCGGAATGAGCGATACAGCACGATGGATATTTTCGCTGCTAACTTTTATTGTTGCATTGCCCAGCGGTGTTAAAGTATTTAACTGGGTGGCTACAATGTACAAAGGCTCCATAGATCCAAAGTCTCCATTCCTTTGGGTTATGAATTTTATATTCCTCTTTTCAATTGGTGGATTAACCGGTTTGGTGCTTGGCTCTTTGGCAACAGATATTCATCTTCACGACACCTATTTTGTTGTTGCCCATTTTCATTATGTAATGTTTGGTGGAACCGGAACAATATTCTTTGCCGCAATTCATTACTGGTTCCCAAAAATGTTCGGCAAAATGTATAACGAAAAGTTCGCAAAAATTTCGGTTGCACTATTCTTTATTGGATTCAATATGCTCTACTTCCCAAAATTTATTATGGGCTATATGGGAATGCCAAGAAGATATTACGATTATCTACCCCAATTTGAAACACTCCAGCAAATATCTACTGTAGGTTCTTGGATCTTAGCTTCAACAATATTCTTTATTATTGGATATTTGTGGTACGCTTTAAAGAATGGAAAAAAGGCCACATCAAATCCTTGGGGAGGAGTAACTTTGGAATGGCACATATCTTCTCCTCCAACAGTGGAAAACTTTGATGTAATTCCTACAGTTACTCACGAGCCCTACGATTTCAGTCAATTGAAGGAGATGAAGAATGAGTAATAATTCTCAAGATACAGCTGTTCATCATGTTCATCGCGACGATGTTGGCGCTAAAATGGGAATGTGGTTATTCCTTTTTACCGAAGTCCTATTATTCGGAGGTATGTTTTTAGTTTACGCTGTTTACCGTTTTCAATACCCCGATCAGTTTAGAGTTGCAGCAATGGAATTGCATACCGGAATGGGTACATTAAATACGGTAATTCTTTTAACAAGCTCTTTAACTGTTGCCTTGGCTATTGCCGCAATTCAAAAAGGGAATAGGTTCTTATCCATTCTGATGATATCTGTTACTTTGATGTTTGCTTTGATGTTTATGATTAATAAATACTTCGAATGGTCAACTAAATTTTCGCATGGAATTTATCCCGGCTCGCCGGAATTAACAAATAAACCTAATGGGCAAATTTTATTTTTTGGACTATATTATATAATGACCGGACTTCATGGTTTGCACGTAATAATTGGAATGATAATTCTTGCTTTTATGCTTGTTTACTTGGTTAAAGACAAAATTACAAAAGATAATTATATAAAATTGGAAAACTCCGGCTTATACTGGCACTTAGTGGATTTAATTTGGATTTTCTTATTCCCTCTATTCTATTTAATTCAATGAGGATGGTAAATGGATAATCATTCAAAGCAGCATTCGGGATATTTAACATACATATTTATTTGGCTGGCACTGTTGGCATTCACTTCCATAACCGTAACTATTGCCGGTGTTAGTTTAGGAAATTACACTTTGCTTATTGCATTGTTAATAGCGGCAGTTAAATCTGCACTTGTTATTAATATTTTTATGCACATAAAATTCGAAGAGAAGATTTTTAAGGTATTTTTACTTTTAAGCGGAGCTACACTTTTAATAATATTTCTATTAACATTTTTAGATTTTTTCTATCGTTGAGGTTATAAAATGTCGTCTACACCAACAATGCATGTTGAAAGCGTAGATTTTGTTATGCTATATATTGTAGGAATCTCGGTAGTTCTTTTACTTGGAATTACCGCGGTTATGATCTACTTTGTATTCAAATACAACCGTAAAAAAGGGCACGAACCTGTAGATATTCATGGCAATATGCTTTTAGAAATTGTTTGGATTGCCATTCCTACAATTCTGGTCCTTTCGATGTTTTACTTTGGATACACCAGTTTTAGAGAGACCAGAGAAATTCCTAAAAATGCTTTTATGGTAAAAGTGGAAGCTATGATGTGGAAGTTTTCATTCAAATATCCAAATGGAAAGCAGACCGACACTCTCTATGTTCCCAATAATACACCAATAGGATTGGAAATGCAGTCGGTTGATGTTAATCATGCATTTTATATTCCCGCTTTTAGAATTAAAGAGGATATTATAAAAGGCAAGGTAACAAATCTCTATTTCACTCCTCAAAGCCAGGGGCATTACGATGTTGCCTGCGCGGAGTATTGCGGATTGAATCATTCTATGATGTATACAGCAGTTAAAGTTGTTTCAAAAGAAAAATTTGATAAATGGTATAATGAACCGGCCGCTGTAAAAACAGACAGCGTAAAAGTAAAATAAATGATACTTGTAGATTATCTAAAAAAATATTTGCTAATTATTCTTGAACTTGGAAAAGTTAGAATTACCGCTTTTGTGGCTATATCCACTTCGGTGGGGTATATTCTCTATTCGGGGGTATTGGACCTTGGAATTATTGCCCCTTCAATTGGAGTGTTTCTTTTGGCAGCCGGTTCTTCAAGCATCAATCATCTTCAAGAAAAGAAGTACGACTGCTTAATGGAAAGAACCAAAGGCAGGCCATTACCTTCCGGCAAAGTAGATTTTACAACGGCTTTATTAATTGGAATAAATTTGGTCCTCTTTGGCTCGGTAGTATTGTACTATAGTTCTAATGGAACTGCTTTATTGCTTGGCTGGCTTGCGTTGTTTTGGTATAACGCATTCTATACTCCATTAAAAAGAAAGTATGCTTTGGCGGTTGTTCCCGGTTCATTAATTGGCGCAATACCCCCAGTAATTGGTTGGGTTGCTGCCGGCGGCCAAATGCTGGATATGAAAATATTAATGGTGGCGCTTTTCTTTTTTATTTGGCAAATACCTCACTTTTGGCTTTTGATGCTTATTCACAGCAAAGATTACGAAAGAGCGGGATTTCCTACATTGGTTAAGTTGTTCTCGGCATTGCAGGTTAGCCGTATAACTTTTGTTTGGATTGCGGCATTGGTATTTAGCTGCATATTAATTCCCTTATTTGGCGTATCTACAAATCCATATACTCCGGTAGCACTATTTTTATTGGGTATATGGCTATTGTTTGCTACCCGAAAAATTTTAACGTCGTATCTCGAAAAGATGATATTTCGTAAAGCATTTATAATGATTAATCTTTTTGTCTTAGCAGTAGTAATTTTAATCTCTTTGGATAAACTAATACTCATACAATTTTAATTTGGTAGATATATGGAATTTTTAGATAATTTTGTTTTACCTCAGTCTGCTCACCATATGGTATTAATTAAATACTTATTGGTGCTTACTTATTTATTACTCATTCCATATTTAAGTGTGTTAATGGGCTCCTTAATTTACTCTCTCTACTATAAAAGTAAATCCGAGGGAAACTCGAGCGCTTACAGATTATCTAAAGAGTTGATAGATTTAACCACATTCCATAAAGGATTGGCATTTTCGTTTGGTTTGGTTCCCCTTATAAGTGCCTCTTTTGGCTATGCACAGTTGTTGCATAAAACGGGTGTAAATGTTCCCGAGTATTTATTGATTGCAGCCCTAATATTCTTTTTTGCAATTTTACTTGTTTACACTTTTAAATACTCCTTCCACTTAAAAGATATTTTTAAAAGTGCCGAAGAAAAAAAGATTGGAGAGGATGAAAGAACCCAGCAAGAAATAAGCAGCTATTCATTCAATGCGGTTGCAATAAATAAAAAGTCGGGCAAATATGCGCTACTTCTATTAATGCTCTGCTTATATATCTTTATTGGAAGTTTAGAGCTGGCATCAAATTCTGCAATATGGGCCAGCGGCACAAGTATATTAAATGTATTCTTTTCCTTAAGCGCGTTATTAGGATTTCTAAAATTTGTTGCTGCTTCGCTGGCTTTTACTCCGGTTATAGTAATGTACAAATACTTTAGAAACGAGGGACAATTCCACTTGCAAGATTCTTCTTACACGGAATTTATTAAAGGGTTTGTTCTACCAAAAGCGTTGGTCTTTACACTTATCTATTTGGTCCTTACAGTTTTGTATTCTGTTTCAAAACCTTCTACTGCATTATCCTACAATTCATTTGGATATTTAGTTGCTGGGCTTCTTATTTTATTATTTGTTACTTCATTGTTATATCAAATGCTAAAACAAAATAATGCCGGGCACTCACTTTCTGTAATGTTTTTGTTTGTAATTGTGTTTGGAATATTTATTGTAAAAGATCAGTATAGTTTTGATGTTGCAACCAAACAGCAGTTTGCTCTTTTAGAAAACAACTATATTGCATTCGAAACAAAATTAATGGAAGAAATGGGAGTAGCCTCTGTTTCAATTAGCGGCGCAGATATTTATAACGGACGCTGTATTGCCTGCCATAATTTCGATAAAAAATTGGTAGGTCCTCCTTATAACACAACAATGCCTAAGTACGAAGGAAAGAAAGACCAGCTGGTAAAATATATTCTAAATCCGGTAAAGGTTAATCCCGAATATCCTCCTATGCCAAACCAGGGTTTAAAACCAAAAGAGGCCGAGGCTGTTGCGGAATATTTGTTAACCACATATAAAAAATAGATTATTTATAAAATGTTTTAAGAGGCTGTTTCATAAGTAATTTATCAAATTTAAGATCTGCGAAAATCTGTTAAATCTGTGTTATCCGCGGGCAATTTTTCAATAAATAATTACTTTTGAGACAGCCTCTTTATTATTTTAAACCAACCAAAATTCCGGTCGTATTTACAATGACAGTTCTTGAATCCATAAATTTATCTGCAGACTTTTTAACCCGGAAGGGAATTGAATCTGCCAGATTGAATGCCGAACTAATGCTTGCCGAAATTCTTAACTGCAAGCGTTTGGATCTCTATCTTAAATTCGATCAGCCATTAAAAGAAAATGAAGTTAATCAATACCGTGAATGGATAGCGCGCCGCGGTAAATATGAACCGCTTCAATATATTATTGGTAAGGTCGAGTTTTACGGATTAACTTTTTTTGTAGATAAATCCGTTCTAATTCCGCGCCCCGAAACCGAAATTCTTGTTGAAACAATAATCAACAAGTATAAAAAGAAAGAAGAGATAAAAATATTGGATATAGGAACCGGAACCGGTAATATTCCAATTACACTAGCTACTCAGTTAAACACTTCGGTTATTATTTCATTAGATCATTCCAACGAAGCTATTGAAAATGCAAAAATGAATAGCGTTAACAATGGAGTTAACAATAAAATAGATTTTGAGAATGCCGATATATTTAATAAAGAGTTTCAAAGTGAATCGTTTGATGTAATAGTATCTAATCCCCCTTATATTTCACTTGATGAATATACCAACCTTCAAAAAGAAATTACAGATTACGAACCTAAGAGCGCGTTAACAGATGATGGCAACGGACTTAAATACTATGAATACATTGCTCATCATGGAGTTAAATGGCTGAATACAAATGGCAAACTGTTTTTTGAATTGGGACAAGGGCAGCATGAGATTGTAAGAAAGTTTATGGAAGATGCGGGATTTGAAAATATTAGCATTGTAAAAGATTATCAGCAAATTGAAAGAGTTATTTATGGAGATAAATTATGAGAGCCTTAGTCCAGCGTGTTAGTCAAGGTTCGGTGGAAATTGAAAAAGAAAATTATTCCGCTTCAATTAATAAAGGAATGGTAATTCTTCTTGGAATTAAAGAGGGGGATACTTTAGAAGATGTAATTTTTGTTGCAGATAAATGCTCCAACCTAAGAATTTTTGAAGATGAAAATGAGAAGATGAACCTATCTTTAAAAGATATTGATGGAGAAGTGCTGGTAATATCCCAGTTTACTCTTTACGGGGATTCGCGCAAAGGAAATAGACCAAGTTTTATAGATGCCGCCCGTCCCGAAATTGCAATTCCTCTATACGAAAAATTTATTGAACGAATGAAAGATAATATTGGCCAATTAAAAGTTAAGAATGGCATTTTTGCCGCTATGATGATGGTTAAGATATTTAACGATGGACCAGTAACAATTTTAGTAGAATCGAAAGAGAAATGAAAAATAAAACACTTGTTGTTTTTATAGATGGAATTGGAATTGGAAAGGAAGATTATATAAATAATCCCTTCTTCCGTTTTAACTTCAAAACATTTACCCATGTGTTTGGGGCAATTCCTCATCTTGGCAATCAGGTATTAAATAATGGCAATGCATTTCTCTTTCCTGTTGATGCATGCATGGGAGTTCCAAATATTCCATTAAGCGGAACGGGGCAAACATCAATTTTCTGCGGAGTGAACGCTCCTAAATTACTTAATATGCACTTCGGTCCTTATCCCTATTCCACACTTGTGCCTGTAATTGAAAAAGAGAATATCTTTAAAGCGTTTTTAGATAAAAAATTGAAAGTCTCTTTTGCCAACGCATATCCAAAAGTTTTTTTCGATTATGTTAAATCTGGCCGTAGAAGATTGAGCGTTACAACCCTTAGCTGTTTAATTAGCGGAGTAAGATTAAATAAAATTTCCGATTTGCATAAGGGGAAAGCCTTAAGCGCAGAAATTGATAACGAAAGATTAACCAATAGGATGAATTACAAGCTTCCCATTATTAAACCCTCCACCGCGGCAAAAAGACTAATTAATTTGGCAGCTCAAAATAATTTTACCCTGTTCGAAATATTTCATACAGATCATTTAGGGCATGGAAGAATTCCGGAACGTCTGGAATATTTTTCGGCTGTGCTGGATAATTTTCTTTATTCACTTATTACAAAACTGCCAAAGGATGTGACTTTGCTAATCTGTTCCGATCATGGCAATTATGAAGATCTATCCATTAAGTCGCATACTTTAAATCCATCGCTTGCAATTGCGGTAGGCAAAAATTCGGAATATCTTGCAGGAAGAATTAAAGCCCTTTACGATATTAAACCTGCAATAATGGAGATGTACTAAGTTGAGCAACTATCCATTAATAAAACTAACCATTGCTTTTATTATTGGTATAATCCTCCAAAAAATATTTAATCTTACTTTTATTGTCTCCTTTACCATTTTTACAATATCTCTAATCCTCTTTATAATCTTGTTGCTAATAAGCAAACATCAATTTATTAACTCTCTTTGGGCTATTGTTACAATAATGGCTTTTGCCCTCTGCTATTTAAGCTCTTTTCAAGTTTACAAAGTTGTTTATCCATTTAGCCGGCCAAAAATTAATAATGCATTTGTTTACGGTACAATATCCTCTATAGAGCTAATTAGAAAGGGAAGACTATCTTTTGAAGTTATTACAGATTCTATTTACATACCACAAAAAACATTGGAAGAGGAGAGTGGTAAACCAGTTTCAAAAAATTATAGAGTAATAGGCAATTACAAATTACTCTCCTCGCTGTTTACAAGCCAAAACGACTTACAAAAAATATACGACCAACTTAGCATTGGCAACAAGGTACTGCTTAATTGCTCTATTCAAAGACCTCGAGGGGAAAGAAATCCATTCGAATTCGATTTTGAAAAGTATGTTTACGCTAAAGGCATTAACGCACTGGCCATTCTTTATAAAGAAAAAGATTTATCAATTGTTGAAAATTCGCAAAGCTATTTAAGCAACAAAATTTGGTATGTTCGAAAGGCTTTAAATGGCAAAATTGAAGAGCTGCACAACAAAACTACCGCATCTTTCCTAAAAGGAATTGTTCTTGGGGATAGAAGCGAAATTGATGCACAAACCAATATGGATTTTATTAATGCCGGGGTTGTTCATGTTTTGTCTGTTTCCGGGCTTCATGTAGGCTATATTGTTATAATATTTCTTTTTTTGTTTAACCGGTTTGGATTGCATTGGAGAATTATTTTAACAATTGCCTCACTGGTTTTTTACATGATTCTTACCGGTTCAACCCCTCCGGTGGTTCGTTCTACATTAATGGTTTCTCTTCTTATAATAGCTCCCATAACCAGCCGCAATTATTACAGTTATAACTCAATATTTTTTGCGGCCTTAATTATACTTATGTTTAATCCTAACCAGCTTTTTAACCCCAGTTTTCAGCTTTCGTTTAGCGCGCTTTTATCTTTGGTAATATTTTTTCCACTTGTTAATAATTACGTTAAATATCTTGGAATTACAAGAAAATGGGTTAAGAACTCACTTTTATACTTAGGAACCACTTTAGGGGCTCAAATTGGCACTCTTCCCTTTGTGTTGGTTTATTTCAATAAAATATCCGTTGCCTCTTTAATAGCAAATGTCTTTGTAATTCCTCTTTCGGGAATGGTGGTTGCGTTGGGGTTTACATCCCTAATAACATCAACCTTTTCAATTGGTTTAGCTTCTATATATGCATCTAGCAACGAACTGTTTACTTATATCCTTTTTTATTTGGTGAACCTGCTAGGCAATCCCAAATACTCATTTATTCAAATAGGGCAGTTCTCTTATTTAGATAGTATACTATTCTACCTTTTTATTGCCTCCTCAATCTATTTTCTTAAAGGGTCCTATTCAATAAAAGCCAAAATTATTATTATAGGCCTATCTACAGCAATATTTGCGTTGTTTTTAAGGCTTGATAACCAAAACTATTTGGAAAGAGGCAAGCTGACTATTGCTGCAATAGATATTGGACAAGGGGATTCATTTCTAATTCACTTTCCTAATGGGCAAAATGCTTTAATAGACGCGGGTAACGCCAGTCTTAAGATCGATAATGGCAAAAGGGTAATTCTACCTTTACTGAAAAAGCTGGGAATTGACTCTTTAGACTTCGCTTTTATTTCTCATGTGGATTCGGACCATTACGCCGGGTTTTTAAGCCTAATTGATATGGGAATTATTAAAAGTGTTTTTAAGCCTCTCCCTTCAAAAGATTCCTATAAAGACCTGAATCTTGAACGGCTTATTCATCAAAAGGGTATTAAACTAACTTACTTTCATAGAAATATAATTGATGCCGGAGGGGCAAAAATATATTGCCTTAACGATACTATTTTTGATAATTATCAAAAATTATCCTCAAATGAGAAAAGTGGAATGATTAAATTAGTTTATGGAAAAACCAACTATTTGTTTACCGGAGATGCCGGCCAGGAAATGGAGAGTAAATACTTACGCAGATATGGCGAGTTTATAAAATCATCGGTCCTTAAGGTTGCGCATCATGGTAGCTCTTCAAGTTCCAGCTTTAAGTTTTTGCAAGCGGTTGCTCCAAAAATTGCAATTATAAGCGCCGGAGTTGGCAATAAGTTCAATCATCCAAGTAGAAAGGTAATTAAGAATTTAGAGGATATTAAAAGCAAAATATACCGTACAGATTTGCTGGGAGCATTGATCCTTTCATCTAACGGAAATGATATAGAAATTAAGGAATGGAAAAGTTTATGGTAACTATTCAGCAGAATAAAGGGCTAAAAGAATTAAACACATTTGCAATTAACTGCATTGCAAAGCATTATTGCCAGGTGGAAAACTCTACGGAATTGATATCTTTGTTAAGCGATCAAACATATTCCAATATGCCAAGAATTATATTGGGAGGGGGAAGTAACATATTGTTTCAAAATAACTTCGATGGATTAGTTATTAAAAACAATATCAAGGGAATAACAACTTTAGAAAAAACAGATACAATGGTTCGTCTTGAAGTAAACGCCGGGGAATTATGGGACGATCTTATTAACTATGCGGTAGATAATTTTTACTATGGAATTGAGAATTTAACAGCAATTCCGGGTACAGTAGGCGCAGCTCCTATTCAGAATATTGGAGCATATGGGGTGGAAATTAAGGATTGTATTGAAGAAGTTATTGGCTTGGATACGGATAAAATGGAAATTGTACGCTTTAATAATAAGGAATGCCTTTTTGGTTACAGACAAAGCATTTTTAAAAACCAGTTAAAAAACAAGTTTATTGTCACATCAATAATTATTAAGCTAAGCCGTGTAAAAAAGTTTATTTTAGGGTACCGTGCTTTACAGGACGCATTGGGAAATAAACAGAGTGAACATCTTTCATTAAAAGAAGTTAGCAATGTTATTAAAAGCATTCGCCAGTTTAAATTACCCGATGTAAAAGAACTGGGCAACTCCGGCAGCTTTTTCAAAAACCCCGAAGTTAACCGTACAAGATACAATGCAATTAAAACTCAGTTTCCAAATGTTTCGGCTTATAAAACAGAAGAGAATACATATAAAATACATGCCGGATGGCTTATAGAGCAGTGCGGATATAAGGGTAAAAAGGTGGGAAATGTGGGATGCTATAACCGCCAGGCTTTGGTAATTGTTAATTATGGGGGAGCAACCGGTAAAGAGGTGCTCGACTTTGCCGTTAAAATTCAAAAAGCCGTTGAAAGAAAATTTAAAATACTGTTGGAACCGGAAGTAAATATAATTTAACTAATCATTTTAATCGCAGAGGAATTTATGGCAGAAAAAGAGGAAAAGACAAATCTGTTTTTGGAAACATGGAAAGAGGTATCGCAACCATTTAAAGATCTTCTTCATACCTCTAGAGCTTTATTTGGTCTTAACTTATCCTATTTGGTAGAAGGGTTTACCTACTTTGGCGTTGTGGGGCTTTTAGCAATATTTTTCAATCAGTACATTCAATTGGACGATATGAAAGCGGGGAATATGGTTGGTGTTTTAACCGGCGGTATTACCTTTTTTATGTTAATATTGGGCGCTACAGTAGATTGGATTGGCTTAAGAAGAGCTCTTATTTACGCTTTATCTTTTATGCTTTTAGGAAGAATTCTTGTTACCATTGCTCCAAATATTGGCGTTCCCGGTCTTTGGAACTCTTCTCACATTATTTCGATGATTGGAATATTTGGAATAATGATTGGCTACGGAATATATCAGCCAGCGGCTTATGCGGGAGTTAAACAGTTAACCGACGAAAAAACAAGCGCAATGGGATACGCTATGTTGTATGCAATTATGAACTTAGGAGGTTTTCTTCCCGGATTGGTTTCTCCGCCGGTGCGCAAGGCTTTTGGAATTCAAGGTGTATTTTGGATATTTGCTGGATTTACAGTTGTTGGAATTGCTATTGTCTATTTCTTTATCACTAAAAAGACAATTGAAAAAGCAAAGGCAGATTTGGTACAACCGGAAATAAAGGAGGAAAAAGATGAAATATCTAAAATGAGCGCAAAGGAAAAGCTTGCTTTTTATATCAAAAACTTTCCATTGCGAGATCTCCGTTTCCTATTTTTTATTTTTATTCTTATTCCTGTTCAAACATTGTTTGCTCATAACTGGCTAACTATTCCTCTTTATACAAGCAGAGCTTTTGATGGATTTGTGCAAGATAACTTTGAGTTCTTTACCAATCTTAATCCCATATTAATATTTATTTTATCTCCTATGGTAGCTGCATTAACAACCAAGAGAAATACTTACAACATGATGATAATTGGAACATTTGTTATGGCTGCTCCAACATTTATTTTAGCTTTGGGGCCAAGTATGACCACATTATTAATCTACATTATTGTAATGACAATTGGAGAAGCTATGTGGCAGCCCCGCTTTTTACAATGGGTGGCCGAAATTGCTCCTAAAAGCATGACTGGAATTTATATGGGAATTGGTCAGTTTCCCTGGTTTTTAACTAAAATTATTACAAGCTTGTATTCGGGATGGTTCCTAATGAATTACGTTCCCGCAAATACACCTGCAAGCCAAATGAACAGTGAAAGCATGTGGCTTATTTATGGCTTTATTGCCATGATTAGTCCTATTAGCTTATTCTTAGCTAAAGGATGGATGCAAAAAGGTTTTAAAACCAAACATCAGGAATAAAAGAGGCTCTTATGAAAAAGGCTTTAACATATATAAAAATAACAAGTTGTGCTAAAGTAATAATGTCCTTATTATTTATTTTAAGCTTGTCTTCCATTATTACGGCTCAGCAACCTTTTAATATGTCAGATAATCCATGGCCAAAAATTAGAAAGGAGAGGATTAATTCTCTTCTTCCAGTAGCAATGAAAGAGAGCGGAATTGACTGTTGGGTAACCCTTTGCCGCGAAAATGATAATGATCCCATGGCAATTCATGTTGGAGGGGAAAATGCAGGCGGTTCTGCCTCATTCCTATTCTTTTTAGTGAATAATAAAGTTCATTCAATTGCAATCTCTCCAATTGGGGAATCTGTTGCTTTAAAGGATATGAATTTGCACGACGAGGTTGTTGAAATTGCCCGCGGCGCAAATGTTTGGATTGAGGTTAAGAATATTATCCAGAAATATAATCCTTCCAAGATTGGGATAAACAGTTCACACCGTAATATTACAGATGGACTTTCTTTTACCCAAAGAATGGAAATGGAAAAGAATTTAGGGGAAGAATTATGCTCAAAGCTGGTTTCTTCCGATCCTCTAATTGTAGAGTGGTTAAGTGTTAAATTGCCCCAAGAGATAGAAATAATGAGAAAAGCGGCATTATTAACAGAACAGATTCAAATTGAAGCTTACAAATCCATTATTCCGGGCAAAACCAAAGATAGCGATGTTGGAAGGTTTATTAAAGATAGAATGGCTCAGCTTGGCGTTGAAGATGGATGGCAGCCGGACCAAAACCCCAATGTTAATTCAGGTGTGGATAGAGGGCATTCGAACGCTACCGAAAAAACAATTATGCCCGGAGATTTTATCCAGACCGATTTTGGAATTAAAGTTTATGGAATTTGGGTTACAGATTTGCAGCGCTTTGCTTATGTGTTAAAGCCTGGACAAACCAAACCAGATGAAGAAGCTTTGCGAAAATGGGAAATTGCTAAAAGGGGAAGCCGGATTGTTAAGGAAACTCTTAAACCGGGAATTATGGGATACGATGTGGATAAGGCTCAAAGAGACTGGATGAAGTTGAATAACTCACTGCCGGTAATGTGGAGTACCGGGCATCCGGTGGGATATTGGGCTCACGATGTTGGCCCCTCGCTGGGAGGTGCTCAAAATTATGCCGGAGCAAGCGGAAGCAGCGCCCTTAAAATTAAACCGCGGCAAATATTTGCTTACGATGGTTTTTATTGCTGGTATTTGGATGAAGCTAAAAAGAGTACAAAAACAATTTCGGTTGAAGAGATGATTTATGCTACAGAGGAGGGGAGCCAATATTTAATTCCCCCTCAGGAAGAGCTTTTTTTAATTAAATAAACACCTTAAATAGTAGAGACGTAGCAAGCTACGTCTCTACAAAAGAATATTTAATCTTCCAGCAGAACGGCGGTTCCGCAGGCTGAAACCATTAACATAGATCCCCCCTGGCCAACTGTTTCGTAATCCAAATCCACAGCAATTACCGCGTTGCCTCCAAGAACACGCGCCTGGTCAATCATTTCGTTAATTGCAATCTCTTTTGCGGTACGCAATTCCTTTTCGTAACTGGCGCTTCTTCCTCCAACAATATCTCTAATGCTTGCAAAAATATCTTTAAATATATTTGCCCCTAATATTGCCTCGCCGCTTACCAATCCTAAATACTTAACTACCTTTTTACCCTCAATTGTGTTTGTGGTTGTAACTAACATTATGCCCTCGGTTTTGTTTGCTGTAAATATAATAATCTTTCTTTTTTTTAGTAAAGATAGTATTTAATTAATTAAATGATGCAACTGGAAAATAATATACCATATAGTATTCGAAAATTCCATTTACTGCGTTTTCTTAATTTGTAAAATGCACCATTCTTATAATCCCATTCACAAATAGTACATTTTTACCCTAAGGTACCAAGGTTATTTAAAAAACATTTCAAGATTGAATAATGCAATTCCTCGCTACGGAATTTGTCTTCCGAGTTAGTGAAATGCGATTCCGAGTAGAAGAAACATAGTTCCAAGTGATGGAAATCATATTCCGAGTTGTGAAAATTGAATTCCGAGCTGTTACAATGCGATTCCGAGTAGAAGAAATGGGGTTCCGAGTGATGGAAATCATATTCCGAGTAGTGAAAATTGAATTCCGAGCTGTTGTAAAGCAATTCCGAGTATGAGAAATGGAGTTCCGAGTAATGGAAATCATATTCCGAGTAGTGAAAATTGAATTCCGAGCTGTTGCAAAGCAATTCCGAGTAGTAGAAATGGGATTCCGAGTGATGGAAATCATATTCCGAGTAGTGAAAATTGAATTCCGAGCTGTTGCAAAGCAATTCCGAGTAGTAGAAATGGGATTCCGAGTGATGGAAATCATATTCCGAGTAGTGAAAATTGAATTCCGAGCTGTTACAAAGCAATTCCGAGTAGGAGAAATGGAGTTCCGAGTGATGGAAATTATATTCCGAGTAGTGAAAATTGAATTCCGAGCTGTTGCAATGCAATTCCGAGTAGAAGAAATGGAGTTCCGAGCATGTAGAATTATATGCAGGGCAGCAGAAATGACTTATGATGAGTTCAAAAATAATTGTGGGGTGTGTAAATAATTTTGTGTAAATGGATTATATAATATATTTACCAAGCTTAGAGGCACTTTGTGATGCAAAAAAGGGGAAAGGTTTTTAATTTTAAAAAACTTTATGGGTCAAAATATTTCTATTGTGTCTATCTATTAAAAAGATTAAGTTGGAATTAAACAAAAGGGGTCGATATTAATCACATATCCAATTGCTTTTCCCAAATAAAAATAGATTAGCCCATATAAATGTTTAACCGTTGTAATTCAGTATGAATTGTAACCGAAAAGTGAAATTAACAATATAATTTATTACGCCTTTATACTATTGTTATATGGGATGTTTATTTGCTGTTGAACATATAGAAATATATGAATCCATGAATATTTAGCTAATTAATAGTTATTTGGTTAAGGGAAACTGAGCAGTGATAGTAAAAATACTTGTAACGGTGCTTATTTTATTTACTCATACCTTAGGTCAAGGTATTATAAAGAAATCAAATACTTTGTATTTGGAACTAGGTGGTAACTGCGTATGGTATTCAATTAATTATGAAAAAGAAGTTGTTTCTAATTTTAGTCCAAGAATAGGTATTGCAATAATGCCAATATCTGAGTTCTCAAATTCTGGTAAGCGATCAGATTCAAAGATATTTGCAACAATAATTGCTAATTACTTTGCAGATCTAAATGAAAATAATAAGATTGAATTAGGCGGCGGTCTTGCATATGGATTAGGAGAAATATTCCCAACTACCACAGTAGGCTATAGATATAGTCCAAAGGATGGGGGGATGATTTTTAAATTGACTTTTACACCATTGTTAGATCAAAAATTGTTTTCAGTTTTTCCATGGTTTGGAGTTGGATTTGGAATAAAGTTCTAGCATATAACTCGCTCTTACATCCGACAGCCCGGATAAAAGGCATAGGGATAATCTTTGAACATAGCAGCACCCGTCAGAGCCGGGCAAGTTTATGTTGTAATAAAGCTGTGCTGTAATAGTTTGAGTGTATTTTAAAAATGATTGAATAAATAATTATTGGCATTTGTTTTCAAAGCTGCATTGCTTTGTTGAGCGGCGTTTTAAAAACAATACGTTAGGTGTAATGTTTTATAAAACTATTATAGAGTAGGTTACTAATGAAAAGTAAAAATTATTATAGTGCATTTTGTCTTGGTAAATCAATACAATTCTTATTAATAACATTACTCCTTTTTTGTTTAATTTCATGTCAAAAGACATCAAATAAAGATTCTGGAATTACAAAAGAGTTCCCTGATATTTCAACTATTTACCTTACTACAGTATCTGGTAACTGCAAAATAGTTAGAAGTAATAACTCGCTTGTAAAAGTTAGCCTGTCTCATCATTATGAACCATCAAATTCATTCGAACCGATTTTTGAGCAAAATAAAAATGTATTAAAACTAGAAGAAAAAATGATTAGCTCAAATTCTGGTAGCTCCGAATGGGTTCTAAGTATTCCAGATAATATTAATATTGTTTTTAGTAGTTCATCAGGGAAAATAGAAATAAATAATCTTAGCTTATGCATAAAAGCTGAAACATCAAGCGGAGATATTATTGCTAAAGATGTTAAATTAATAGACAACTCTGAATTTGATTCTTCTAGTGGTGATGTTGATATAACACTGGCAGAAAGCCCAAAATATAATATCTCAGCTTCATCATCTTCCGGCAGCGCTACTATCAATTACAATAATAATCCTATAGCTGGAAAATTTATAATGGGGGCAAGAGTCGAAAATGGAGATATAAGAAGTCCCTACAAGTTTGATACGAAAAAAGAAGAATATAAGGGAGAGCAGGAATATATTATAAAGAGTTTTACAATAGGAAGTGAGTTTCCCATTATTAAAATACATACTGCTAGCGGTGAAGCATGTTTGAAAAAATAAAAAGCTTGTTAATACACATAATACATAACTTAAAGCTACTTCGACTTGTTAAGAGGTCTATGTTGTTAATGTTAGGTTATACTTTTAAAGCAAGCTGATAGGTGGTTTAAGAAATAAAATAAATTGACTAATAAGAACTTTACTTGAAATACCGTTAAAAACTAAGGAGATTGAAATGCGTTTTAACAGTCTAATTGTTTTTCTTACAATAATAACTTGTTTTTCAACTTACGCTCAAGAAGGTAATAAAACTAGCGATCTGGAATATTTAAGATTGCAATTACCAATTCTTCATAATAATCTTTTTCACAAAATAACGAGAGAAGGTTTTAACAATCAGCTCGATTTGCTTAAAGAAAAAGTAGAAAATTTAACAGATCTTGAATTCGCATTTAAGTTACAGTCTATAATAGCAAAAGTAGGTGATTCTCATTCCAATATTGATTTTTCAACAATGTTAGACAAGAAAGAAATATATCCTATAAAGTTTTATTGGTTAAAAGATGGATTTTATGTAATAGCTATAGAAAAAGACTACGAAAAATTATTAGGACAAAAATTAATAGCAATTAACAACATTTCTATCAATGAGATAATGAAAAGGTGTGAAGATATAATAGTAAAAGATAACGAAGCTATTATGAAACAAAAACTCCCAAATTTAATCATATCAAAAGAAGTTCTTGATTTTCTTGACATTACAAATGAAGGTAACAATACTTTTTCATTTGATAGTGGGTTAAATAGAATCGACGTCGAAATTAGTACACTAAGTGAATTAAATCGATTTCCAAACTATATCCAAATTAAACCGGCTTCAATTCCCTTATCGTTAATGCACCCAAAAGAATATTTTTGGTATGAGTTAAAAAAAGAAAATAATGTTCTTTATGCACAATACAATACTTGTTGGGGAAAAGAGGCAGAATTAAAATATGGTTCCGGATCTGTTTCCAAAGCGAATTCATTACCTTCTTTTAATGAATTCAGTGATTCTATATTTAACATTCTATCAAATAATAAAATTAGCAAATTTGTTTTCGATCTTAGATTTAATACAGGTGGTTCATCTCCACAAGGAACTGAATTTGCTAATAAGATAGCATCATTTGCCCAGATAAATAAGAAAGGTAAGTTATTTGTTGTATTGGGAAGGGGGACATTCTCTTCAGCGATTCTAAATGCACTTGATTTTAAAAATAGTACATCAGCCATATTTATAGGAGAGCAAACAAGCGGTTCTCCAAATCATTTCGGTGAAGTTAAAATTGGAAGATTACCAAAAACAGGAATTACTTTTAGATATTCTACAAAATATTTTAAAAGAACTAATAGTGAGTTAGCAACTATTACTCCTGATGTAATTATTGAAGCAAGTATTGATGACTTTAAGAAGGGAATAGATCCAATTTATGAATATATTATTACTTACAAAGATGATTTATAACTTACATCTCCAGCGGAATGATAATGCATTAATAATGAGCTAAAAATTTACGTTTACCCGGGTAAAAGACTACTTGACAAAGGAATGAAATTTCAAAACGAAAGGTGCATATGAAAAATTACATAAGTATAACTATCGCATTTTATTTTACAATTTGTTTCTCAATTTCGATTGCACAAGTAAAAAAGTTAAAAAGTGGTGAGGTAAATGCATTAAAGAATATTCAATTGAATTCATATCCATTAGAAGATAGCAGCAAAGTTAGAGTATGGATTGAAAATGGATGGGTAAATGCCGAAAGAATGGACAAAAATAACGATTTAATCTGGCGCCTTATCGTATTTAAATTTGATGGTAAAAATTATCCTTTAATTAATACGGATGGGGCAAAGATAAAGATTTCTAACCGAGATGATACCTATTTCATTTCCACTACAGTATCACCATTTGAATTCTTTCCATATGAAATTCTAAGGGGCATTCAAGAAGATTGTTTAGAAGATATCAATGCTAAATTTGACCCGAGTATTTATGGAGTAACAACAGCAGATACTATTTCAATTAGTGAAAAAAAGAGATTATTGGGTTTTGAAAAAGATGGTTGGAGGTATATTGCTATTGGGAGTAGTATATATGATAAAACTGTTGGGCTTGTTAGGATGCAAAATAATTTGCTAGAAATTGGAGGAGGTGCAGCAAGTACAGAAGGTTTTAATTCAATTGGGAATAATCATTTCTTTTGGGATAGGGATACAAAGCTCATTTATGCAGAACAAACGCCTAGCGCATATATTTCTAAATATGCTGCGGCTTTTAAATTATTAACAAACAAAGATGCCCCAAAACTAAATGCAACTAATTGGTTTAATAAACCAATCTTCAAAGATTTAGATGAATTGAAAGGAAAGGTAGTAATACTATACTTTTGGGCAACTTGGTGTGGTTGGTGTTTGCCACCAATGCAAAAGCTTGAAACACTTGGGGCTAAGTATGCAGATAAAGGTTTAGTAGTAATTGGTGTTCATCATTACAAGAATAACGAGAAAAAAATAATTAGATTTTTGGATGAAAATGAGAATATAAAATTCCCAATTTGCACAGTTACTAAAGAGACTATTGAAAACTATTACACTGAAAATATTCCTAAGTATTATATAATAGGAAGGGATGGTAAAGTAATAAGGAGTTTATTGAATTCTTTGCCAAAAGAAGAAGAAATAGTAGTGTTATTAAAGTAACAAAACACCTAACAAGAGAATAATAGAAAAGAAGGATAAGCAGAGAAATTGAAAAATAATTCAATTGATTGTAACTCCCATCTTAAACTAGTACTGAAGTGGTTTGCCTATAGCTTTTTAGTAGAAGCATTATGAAAATGGAAATAAATAAAATGAACATCAGCAAAAAAAATATGTATAGTAAACATGAAATTGTGTTAAGCAGTTTACGCGCCAACTTTGTTATTTATATCCTTATCCTTTGCACTACAAATATTCAATTTGGCATGCAAAATAAATCTGTTTGGATTCCTATTAGAGTTGCCAAATTCAAAGCAACATCGTATCCTCCTGCAGCAAAAAATAATCCTAAAGAAATAATTTGCACATTTAAGGCAGCGGTTAAACATGGAAAATTTATCGATGCAAAGTTAATGGCAAATAAAAATACGCTGGAATTTCCAGTTGCATGGTTTAACAAAACAATAAACTCTATAGAAATGGATTATTCATTTAATCTAAGTGAAACTGAATTCCAGATTAGGTTTGCTTCGCCCGCAAACATAGTAGGCGCACCGGATAAATTTAATAAGCCCATAACATTGTTCTACAGAAAGTTAAAATGAGTAATAAGCTGTTAAACAAAATATTGACAACTTTGTAACGCAACTTAAATTGAGATGCATATGGGAAATATTAAAGGGGAAATTTTACAGTAACATTGTCCATTTAAGAAATTTCTATGTAATAAAAAGAAATGAGATTATTGTAAATATTATTCCGAGTCATGAATTGGAAAAAACAGTTATATAAATACTAATAAGGAGCTTCTATTGCGAGGTTTAGGAATATTTTTTATAGTCATATTAATAATTACTACGAATATCGTTGCACAAATTGGTAGTGATCAATTTGTATTAAACAAAAAGGAAGTACAAAGTGTAGTTATTAATTATAACAATTTTATCTCTGCTAATGTTGATAACATTACTTATCAAAAGCCCTCTTTTCTAAATCTTACCGGACAATTTGTAGTAGGTACAGCTTTATCTTTAGGGTTTTCTGCAATTCCTACAATATTAGTATTCTCTAAATCTCCATCACAAATAGGTCCTGGTGAAGCAATTGCAGCTGTTATTGGTGTGCCATTATATTTATTGGGCTCTGCTACAGGAGTTTATTGGGTGTCTAAAAAAGCGGTTCCAAATATTTCATTTTGGAATACTTTTGCATTTTCTTGTATTGGTGGATCGATTAGCATTGCAATATTATTAAGCAATATTGGTAAAGTAAATTCCCCATTAGTTTTTATAGCAGCATTAATAATGCCCACATTAAGCTCAATGTTATATACAAATCTTATTTCAACATGGAATCGAAAAGAAGTTATTATAGATAATAGTATTACACATAAAGATTTTGTTGAACAAACAAAGTTGTTCAATGTACAATTGATAAGAATAAATTTGTAGTATTTATAATTCGCTAAGCTAGAGCTCGCTACTTAAAAGAGAGGTAAACTGCTTTGCAAAGCGGTATTATAGCGTTAAAGACAATTAATAGGCAACTACTTTAGTTTTAGTATTACTAGTGTATAAAAACAAATAATGCAAATAGGAGGGTAATTTGAAAAGCATATCTTACAAAACAGTTCTATCAGCAAAACTATATTTATTGCTTTTTATAATTGTTGTTTTTATCTCATCCAAAATAAATGGGCAAACAGTCAATCTGGATTCTTTAAACAAAGTTGTAAATGAAAATCATCTTTCAGGATTAGCTCTTATTCAAAAAGGAAGTAAAATTGAAGGATTGAAAAAATTTTATACGGCAGTAGAAGCTTTTAGGGAAATTGATTATGAACTAGCCGAAAAAAGAGATTCGCTAAAAACAGTAATTGAAGGTTGGCTTAAAATCAATCCTCAAAGCCCTTTAATAAACTACTTAATGGGAAATATTATTTATTTAACTAAAAGAGATTCTATAGCTCTAGCTATGGCAAAGAATTACTTTAACAAAAGTATTTTATTGGAACCCAGTTTTATTTCACCTTACCGGGGACTTTCATCTGTAGCTCAGTTCGAAAAAAATGATGAAGAGGCAATTAGAAATTATCGAAAAATTCTTGAAATAGATTCAACCCATTATTCAACTTATCTAAGATTCGCATCATTTTTAGCAAGGCTAGGTAATGTTGATGAATCCGAGGCACTGTTAAATAAAGTAATAGCAAACGACACTTCCGGAAATAATAAAGTGTGGGCCTCTTTAGGTCTTGCGGATAATAAAAAGAGCTATGATGAGAAAAAGAAGCTCTACTATTCAGCACTTCTTTTTGCAAATACGCAAAGCGACAGTATAATTATCTACCAAAGAATAATGTCTGCCATGGTAAAAGAGAACACGCAAGAATTCATTACTATTGCAGATAGATTGCTTACAAGTAAAATAGGAAAAGTAAGAGAATTGAGAATGGGAATATTGTCCAATTATTTCGAATATCTAAAAAAAAATAGCCCGGATGGCATATTAGAATTTGCCAACAAAATAATGGAAGAAGATAATCCTATAGTTATTTTTATGGCTGGTGTGCATTTAACATATCAAAAGAAGGATTATGAGAATGCTTTAAAAATATTGCTGAAAGCTTACGACATTACAAGTAGTGAATCTGTTTATGAGACCATATCATTTGGAAGAAAAGATAAAGAAAGGTTGGAGAAAACGGCTGCAAAATTTAAGTATGGCTCAGTTTCAAAAGTGATAGGTAAGACTTACATTGAACTAAAAAATTATCAAAAAGCGGAAGAATTTTTATTGAAAGCGTTACCTTATACCGAAGCTTTTAGAGATTATGAACCATACACTCTTCTAAGTAAAATTAAAGAGGAAGAGGGGAACATTAAAGAGGCAGTTAATTATCTTGTAAAAGCGTTGGCAATTCAAGATGTTACTGAAAACAGAAAAAAACTGGAAGAATTAAAAAGCAAATTGGGTAATGAGGACAACTCTTCGGAGCTAATTAGCAAAGAGAGAGAAAAAAATGCAATTGCTGCAAAAGATTTTACCTTAAAAACAATGGATGGAAAGTTATTCAGGCTTTCAGATCAAAAAGGGAAAGTTGTTTTATTGGATTTTTGGGCAACATGGTGCGGTCCATGTGTTGCTGCTTTACCACAAATGATTAAATTATTTGAAAAATACTCGGGCAACAGTAATGTTGTTTTTCATAGTATTGATGTAGATGAATCGGAAAAGACAATTAAAGATTTTCTAACAAAGAAGAACTATTCTTTTAACATCTTGTTAGCCAATGGCACAGATGTTCAAAAAGAGTATGGAGTTACTGCAATTCCAACATTGTTTATAATTGATAAGCTGGGTAAAATTCAATTTAAGCATATTGGTTTTTCCAAAGAAGAAAATATAGTAGAGTCTTTAAGTAAAGAAATAGATGAATTACTAATGACTAATTAATTAGTAATAATTGAATTTTCTATCAGATGAAATATAAAACTCCCCACCTTGAAAGAGGGGAGAAGGAACAAAATTAATACTTATAAATAATTTAAGGGCTAATATGGAAAATCAATTCGATTCAACAAATTCTTTTAAACCACAAGAAAACAGCAAAAGCACATTAATACTTATTCTGGGCATTCTTAGTTTTCCTCTTGGATTTTTATGTGGAATTCCGGCATGGATTATTGGTGCATCCGAAAGAAGGAAAATAAAAATGGGTGTAGTTTCTGCTAGAGAAAAGGGGACAGCTACAATAGGAATGGTAATGGGCATTCTTGGAACATTAATAAGTATTAGTGTATTAATATATTCTGTTTCAGTTGGTCTTAATATATATAAATCTTCTTCGATGAGAGCAAATAGAGACGCATTAATTTCCAATGCAACCGCTGTAATAAGTTTAGCCCAGCAGTATTATCATAATCCAAAAGCCATAAATGGGGGAGATGGTTCCTTTGAGGGATTTATATTACCAGATATTTATAAAAACAGTGAAAATGGAAAAATAGAGATTAAAATAATTGGTAAGGATAATATGCTATTAACTGGCGTGGGTAAAGAAATTGGAAAAGATGGCATAAATAAAGTAAAGATAATAATGAATATTGCTCCCGAAAGAATTAGTAAGACGAATATTATAAACTAAAGTAGCTATTATGGAATTTGAAAGTAATGCGGTAAAGGTATAGCAAGCATAATATGCAAAAAGAAGTCCTATTTAGAGGGATGAACTATAAACAAAGGTAGATGAGTACAGTGAATAAAAAGTTAACAAATACTGCAAATGAAAAATTGGTTGGTAAATTTTATAGGTAAATGAATAAAATTGATGTTATAAACAAAATTATATTAGCAAAGTAAAAAGTAATTATCTTTTCCCCTTATATGTTTTATAAAAAAATATCTCATAGATTGATAACATAGATAGAGGATGTTAACAAACAAATAGAGTTATTGTTATGAAAACAGTGGAAAACAAAAATGAAATCTTAGAGTCGTTTAAACAAGGCCCGGCTAATCTTGAAAACGTTTTAGCTGGTTTGAGCCCTAACCAATTGGATTATCTTCCACTAAAAGGAGGCTGGAACATACGCCAAATTGTTCATCATATAACCGATGGTGACGATTTATGGAAAACTTGCATTAAAATGGCTTTGGGTAATGAGAATGCAGAATTCACTCTACAATGGTATGCGGCACTACCTCAAACAGAGTGGGGCAAAAGGTGGGGGTATGATAAACGTCCAATTGATACATCGCTAGCCCTATTTAAAGTAAACCGAGAGCATATTGTACAATTATTAGAGTGCGTAAGCAATTGGTCTACCTATAAAGTACAATTTAGAAATTTAAACGGAGAAGAAGAAAGCATAACAGTTGGTTTTATAATTCAAATGCAGGCACAGCATGTTAGTCATCATATTAAAAGGATATTGGAAATACGGAAAGAGATATTAGGTGTCTAAGTATTTGGAATGATATTGAAAGTTATTATTCTCTCAGTCTTTTTTCTTTGAGCTATACCAATGAAAGGCTTATGTAAAATTGATTAAATAAAGATACAAGAGCTAACAAGCAGTAAATTTCTAAAAAGAATTGCTTGCAATTCCTTTAGCAATACTATATTTATAACAAATAAAATGTCAAATAATTGATATAAAGATGGGATTCATCTCCCATCCAAATTCAAAGAATTACTAATGAATTCTAATTGGAGTTGTTATGAATGATAAGAAAAATGATGCTAAAAAAGTGTTCTTAAAAAAGGGAACCTGTTCTCGTACATTTTCCTATATTCTTAACAGAGAATTCGGTAATGTAAATGATGATGATGAGGGTGCAATAGATCCTCTTGCGGGGGGAATAGTTGGTGAAGGGTACCAATGCGGTATGCTTTGGGGAGCTTCACTTGCCGTTGGAACGGAATGTTATAAAAGGTATAAAGACACTGATGAAGCAATTACTTATGCAATATGGGGCACTCAATCTCTACTTGAGTCGTTTGTTAAAAGAACAAATAGCGCTAACTGTTCGGTTATTACAAGCTGCGATTTTACAAGCAATTTTGGTTTGGCAAAATATTTTATTACAGGTAAGCCTTTAACCTGTTTTAATCTTGCGGATAAATGGGCACCGGAAGCTATTGATGCCGCTCATTCAGGATTATCTTTACAGAGGCAAGTTTTATCTCAAACTTCAATTAGCTGCGCTTCGGAAGTAGTAAAAAAAATGGGAGGAAGTGAACAGGAGATGGTTATGGTTGCCGGATTTGCAGGAGGATATGGCTTAAGCGGTAATGCCTGTGGTGCTTTAAGCGCGGCTATTTGGATGAGCGCGCTTGAAAGAGTTAGAGAGAAAAAATATAAATATAGTTTATCCGACCCCCAATTGGAAAAAATGATGAATGCATTCTTTGAAGAGACCGGATATAAAATGGAATGTTTTAAAATTTGCCAAAAGCGTTTTGATACTATTGATGAGCATACTGAGTTTATTAAAAATGGGGGGTGCGGCAATCTAATTAACTTGCTAGCTAAAATGTAATTGCTTAATTCTACTGAAAAACATTCATATAATTACAGCTAATATTTGGTAATTATGCCCACTACTATAGAACCAGATTAGAATTAAAAAGCCCTCTTAAAACCATTTTTGCCAAAAAGACTTTAAGTCCTGAAGGATATTTAATCCATTTTTACATTGTGATAATTAATAAAGCAGAGAAAAGAAATGAAGAAAATTCATTACATTTAAGAAGAATATTTAGAAATTTTTTAAGGACCCTAATCGAACTTGGATTTTGCTAAGCAATACATAATTCAATGCATTGTTGCAGCCGCAAATAATTTGCGTCTTAGCTCCGAAAAAATTGAAACTGTAGCCATTCTAAAAGAAAGGCTTAGCGATGCCGAGAGCTTAGCGGAAGAGATTAAGAACTTTAAAAAGTTGACCGAACTTTCTAAACTTGGAATTAAGCTGGGAGAAATTCACGCCTCTATTGATAATGGTAAAATAGACTTTTTGAAATTGAGTGAACGTTTTAAAGAGCACAGCTACAATATTGTTAAAGAACTAACCCAAACATTAGACGTGTTAACACCAACCGCTGCAAGACAGCTGTTCAATAAGGATTTTGAAAATCCCATTAGAGTGGATTTTACAAACCGCCCAATAAAAAATTCCAATTATCAATTCGAAAAAACAATAGAAGTGAGCAAAAGAACTAAAGCCGATGAAATGAAAGAGGCAATTATTCTTGATGATTTGAATAAGGAATACGATTTTAATTTCGAGAATTATGAAGAGACCGTGCTAAAGCCAATTAAGGAATTGGACTCATTCCTAAACCGTGTTCTTAAATTCGATTACACCGAAAATGAAATTAACGGTTACATAAAAATAATGAATGTAAATGGAGAGCTTTCAAAAAAAGTTGGATTCGATGTGCTTTCGAATATGCATTTAATATTGGCAAACGGATTAAAACTAATAAATCAAAAAGTTATTGCGCCCAGCATTAATGTAATAGAATCTTTAAGAGCATGCTTAATTGTTATTGTTGCCGTAATAAAGGGTAAAGAGGTAGATATAACAAGCTACTTAAGCCGTGCCGAAAATTTTGGCAAATCAATTTCTCCTAAACAAAAAGGAACTTAAATGGAATTATATGCGGTAATTATGGCCGGCGGTGTCGGCTCGAGATTTTGGCCCAGAAGTAAAGAAAAAAAACCTAAACAGCTTATTAGAATCTTTGGCGATAATACAATGATTCAAGATACTGTTAACAGACTTGATGGATTGGTAGAACCTAAAAATATTTTTGTAATTACAAATAAAGTACAAAAGCAAAGAGTTAAAGAACAGCTTCCACAAATTCCCGAAGTAAATATTATTGATGAACCATTTGGAAAAAATACCGCTGCGTGCATTGGTTTAGCTTCCATTTTGGTTAAAGCTAAAAATCCCGATGCGGTTGCAATTACACTTCCTTCCGATCACTTAATTCAAAACGAAAAAGAATTCCGAGATTGCTTAAAGAATGCAGCGGATTTTGCTTACAAATCCAAAGGATTGGTTACAATTGGAATTAAGCCAACTAGACCAGAAACTGGATACGGATACATTCAGTTCGACGAAAAGCAGACGGATAACAATATTCATAAAGTATTGACCTTTGCCGAAAAACCAAATTTATCTACCGCCGTTAATTTTATTAATTCGGGGGATTTTCTTTGGAACTCCGGAATATTTATTTGGCGTGTAGATTCAATTCTAAATGCAATTCAAAAATACTTGCCAGATTTATACGAAGGTTTGGAAACAATTGAAAAGAGTATTGATAAACCGGATTTTGATAAAACACTCGCGCATGTTTATGGCCAGCTAAAAAGCATTTCAATTGATTATGGTTTGATGGAGAAGGCCGAAAATGTTTATTTAACAAAAGCGGAATTCTACTGGAACGATGTTGGAAGCTGGGAAGCGGTATACGAAGTAGCCGAAAAAAATGAGGATGGAAATTCTGCCGTTGGTGATGTTTATACCGAAAAAACTTACGGTTCCTATATCTTTTCTCCAAAGAAATTTGTTGCTACAATTGGAATAGAAGATTTAATAATAATTGACACTAACGATGCGCTGCTTGTTTGTCATCGAAATAATGCTCAAGATGTGCGTCAAGTAGTTGAATATCTTAGAATGAATAAAAGAACAGATCTACTCTAATGAAAAAACTTATTACCGAACCGGAAATTCTTAAGGCAATTAAAAGCGGTGCAACAGAGTTTGTTGTTGAAAAAGGTTCAATAATTACACCACTTGCAATGGATAGAATTAAGCTGGCCAAATTAAAAATTGTTGAATCTGCTTTTATGGCCGAGAATAAAATTGATAAAGGTAAGATTAATATTGTAATTGGCTCTGACCATACGGGAGTAAAGGCAAAAAAGGTTTTGTTCGAATATCTAAAAAGCAAAGGGTACAATATTTTTGATGTAGGTACATTTACAGAAGATTCCGTTGATTACCCCGATATTGCTTTTAATGTTGCCAACCGGGTTAAAATTGGGGAAGTGACTTATGGAATTATTTTGGACGCTACTGGAATTCCAAGCGCAATTACGGCTAATAAATTCAATGGAATAAGAGCCGCAACCTGCTACAACGAATTTACTGCAAAGAGCTCGCGCGAGCATAACAATGCAAATGTTCTTGTGCTTGGCGCAAAAGCGTTAGGCGAAGAAACAATTAAATCCATTACCGATGTTTGGCTTAACTGTAGCTTTTTAGGGGATAGGCATCAAAAAAGATTAGACAAGATTACCTTAATTGAAGAAAAAAATAAAAAGTAATTTATAATAACCAACAAGAGAAAAAAATTGTTTATTGAAAAAGCTACCGTTGAGTTTGTAAAGCATATAAAAGAAAATATTTACCAGCTAAAGTGCTATTCTCCATTAATAGCCTCAAATGTTAAACCGGGACAGTTTTGTAATATAAAAGTCTCCGAAAGTGATTTTCCTCTTCTTAGACGCCCATTCAGCGTTTCCGATGTTGATGACAAATCTATTTACTTCCTCTTCGATATTCATGGAGAAGGAACAGCAATTCTTTCTACTAAAAGGGAAGGGGATATTCTGGATATTCTGGGACCATTGGGAAATGGTTTCGATCTTACAGGCAGTTTTGAAAATGCTGTGATTATTGCTGGGGGATTGGGCATTGCTCCATTTCCATTTTTGGTTAAATATTTGGAGGGGAAAAAAATAGTTTCGTTTGTTGGTGCAAGAGATGAAAAATTTATTGTACCGAATGTGCTTGACAATATTTTAATATCCACAGATAATGGTTCACTTGGATATAAAGGAACTGTTATAGACCTGCTTAAGAATAATATGAATGAATTCATTGGAAAGCCTTTTAGAATATTTTCGTGCGGACCAAACCCAATGTTAAAAGCATTGCAAATTTTCAGTATCCAAAATAATTACGATTGCCAAATATCTGTTGAATGCGCAATGGCCTGCGGTTTTGGTATTTGCCAGGGATGCCCTATTGATAGAGCAGACGGTGAGGGTTATAAATTGGTTTGCAAGGATGGACCTGTATTCAATGCTAAGGAAGTACTCTTATGAGCAATATAGATCTCTCCGTTCAAATAGGTTCACTAAAATTAAAGAATCCTATTTTGCTTGCTTCCGGTACAGTTGGATATGGAAACGAAATTTCGAAGATGACCGACCTTAGTAAACTGGGTGGAATTGTTACCAAATCTCTTTCACTCAATCCCCGAAAAGGCAATCCTCCTCAAAGAATTGTTGAAACGCCAAGCGGAATGCTAAACGCAATTGGACTTGCAAACGTAGGGGTAGAAGTTTTTATAAAAGAAAAGATTCCCTTCTTAAAAGATTTGAACACGGCAATAATATGCAACATTGCAGCTAGTTCAATTGAAGAATATGTGGAGTGCACTAAAATATTAACTGGAGAGGAAACAATAAGCGCGTTTGAAATTAATGTCTCCTGTCCAAATGTTAGAGAGGGGGGATTAATATTTGGCAACGATGCCTCGTCTGTTGGAAGAATTACACAAAAGGTACGCGCCGTTACTTCAAAACCAATTATTATTAAACTCTCTCCTAACACTCCAAAGATTTCGGATTTTGCAGCAATTGTAAAAGCCGAAGGGGGAGATGCAGTTTCTGCAATAAACACATTGGTCGGAACCTCATTCGATATTTACAGCCGCAAGCCTAAAATAAAAAATATAACGGGAGGCTTATCCGGCCCAGCAATAAAACCGGTTGCCCTTGCAAAAGTATTGGAAATAAAAAGGAATGTGGATATTCCAATAATTGGAATAGGGGGAATAATGAATTGGAAAGACGCAGTTGAGTTTATGATTGTTGGATCTACCGCAATGCAAGTTGGCACCGCCAATTTTATTAATCCTAATGTTGGCGCCGAAATTGTCGATGGATTAATTTCATATTGTGAAAAATACAATATCTCAAAAATTTGTGAGTTGACAGGCTCGTATAATATTTAACATGAATTTAGAAGAAGCTCTTCAAAAGTTATTTTCTCTTCATCAATTTGGAATGAAGTTTGGGCTCGAAAGTATTACAAATTTGCTGGCTCAAATTGGCAATCCTCATCACAAATTAAAATCTATTCATATTGCCGGTTCTAACGGAAAGGGAAGTACGGCCTCATTCATCTCTTCAATAATAAGGGAAGCAGGGTTTAATGTTGGATTATATACTTCTCCCCATTTTGTAAGGTTCAACGAAAGAATTAGAATTAATGGAATTGAGATTGAGGATGATTATGTGCTTAATTTTATTTGCGATCTAAATGATTATATAGACCGGAACAAAATAACCTTCTTTGAAATAACCACTGCTCTAGCGCTAAAGTACTTTGCAGATAAACATGTTGACTATGCTGTTATAGAAACCGGCTTGGGAGGAAGGCTCGATGCAACGAATGTTATAAATCCCATTTCAAGTGTAATTACCTCCATTAGTTTAGAGCATACCGAAATACTTGGAGATACGATAGAAAAAATTGCATTTGAAAAAGGGGGGATAATTAAAAGTGGTATTGATGTATTTATTGGTGTTCTTCCGCAAAAAGCCGAAGAAGTAATTGCGGATATTGCCTTAGCGAATAATTCAAAACTTTGTTATCTAAAAGAGAGAATTAAAGCTGAAGAGGAAAACCTATTTGTAAAGGCCGGTGATAAAAATTATAAAATATATTCAGCCCCATTAATTGGAGTTCATCAAAAAAAGAATGCCGCTTTAGCTCTTATTGTTTGTAAAGAGGCAATTCCCGGAATTAGTTGGATAAATATTACAAAGGGAATAAACAGGGTAAAGGAAAACAGTGGAATTGAGGGGCGCTACGAAGTATTTAACCAAAATCCCCGAATAATTTTCGATTCAGCTCATAATCCGGAAGGATTGGAAACATTCTTAGATGAATATAGAAAAGAGTATGCGCGATATTCTAATAGAGTTTTAATATTTGCCGCAATGAAGGATAAGGATATTGCTTCGATGCTAAAAATGGCTTCCCCAATGTTCAACAAGATATACATCAGTAAGGTATCTTACGAAAGGGCGGCATCTGTAACGGAACTATTTGCAATAGCCAACAGCCAAGGTGTTGAGGCTTCGTTTCTAGAAAATCCGGCAGAGTTTATTTCCCGATTCAGAGAATCGGATCCCCAAAGTTCCCTTGTAGTACTGGGAAGCATGTATTTGCTTGGTGAAATAAAAAATAGATTAATTAAAGAAAAGACTTGACATTCTGTTGCGCGAAGCATAATTTTTCGGTGTACCTCAAAGAATTCTGCAAAAAATAATAATTCATTAAATCATTAGTTAAGATCCCCAAATTGAAAGTATTATATAACAAATCAAAGTTGTCTCACAATTAATAGGAACACCCCATGCCAATGGACATTTCAGAACTGCAATCGAAAAAAATTATTGACCTTTACAAGATTGCAAAAGATTTTGGATTAATAGGTTACAGCGATCTTCGCAAACAGGAACTAATTTTCAAAATTCTAGAAGCTCAGTCTCAGAAAGACGGATTGACCTTTTCGAAAGGAGTTTTGGAAGTGTTAGCAGATGGTTATGGCTTTTTAAGATCTGCCGATTATAATTATCTTCCTTCACCGGATGATATTTATGTATCTCCTTCACAAATTAAACGCTTTAGTTTAAGAACGGGAGATTTTGTTAGCGGGCAGGTTCGCCCACCAAAAGAGGGAGAGCGCTTTTTTGCTTTGCTAAGGGTTGAAGCTGTAAATGGAAAAGATCCCGAAGCAATTAGAGAGCGTACATTATTCGATAACCTTACTCCTTTGTATCCAACTAAAAGATTAAAGCTGGAATCGGCTCCGGGTGAATATTCGATGCGCGTAATTGATATGCTTTCTCCTATTGGCAAAGGGCAAAGAGGATTGATTGTTTCCCCTCCAAAAGCGGGTAAGACAATTATAATGCAAAAGATGGCTAATTCTATTAGCCGTAATCATCCCGAAGTAAAAATTATTATGCTTCTAATAGATGAACGTCCCGAAGAAGTTACAGATATGCAGCGCTCAGTTCAGGCGGAAGTTATTAGCTCTACATTCGATGAACCGGCAGAACGTCACGTTCAGGTGGCTAACATGGTTATTGAAAAAGCTAAACGTATGGTTGAAGCCGGAGATGATGTTGTAATCCTTTTGGATTCTATTACAAGATTGGCAAGAGCTCACAATACTGTTATTCCTCATAGTGGAAGAATTCTTTCCGGCGGTGTGGATGCAAATGCTCTTCACAAACCAAAAAGATTTTTTGGATCCGCAAGAAACACCGAGGAAGCCGGAAGCTTAACAATTTTAGCTACAGCTTTAATTGATACCGGAAGCAGAATGGATGAAGTTATATTCGAAGAATTTAAAGGCACCGGTAATATGGAATTGGTTCTGGATAGAAATTTGGCAGACAGAAGAATATTCCCTGCAATTGATGTTCTTAAATCGAGCACAAGAAAAGAAGAATTGCTTCTTAAGGATGACGAGTTATCGAAGGTATGGATTTTAAGAAACATACTTGCAGATTTTGATGCAAATGAAGCTATGGTATTTATGCTGGATAAGATGAAGGGAACAAAGAACAACAAAGAGTTTATGCTTAGTATGAACAGTTAAATTAGACTCTTCGTAAAGAAATGAAGACTCTAATTTTTACATGCGGTGATGTTAATGGAATTGGACCCGAAATAGCTGTTAAAACCATTAACGAAATTTACAATTCAGCTAAACGAAAAATAGTTTTTATAGTACCCCAAAATATTTTTGAAGCTACCTGTTCTATAGTTAAGCCTCTTTTCAATTATAAAGTTATAAAAGATAAAACCGGATTCGACGACAACTCGAACCCGGTTTTTATTTATAATTTGGGCAAGGTAAAACAAAAAATAGGAAAACCAAGCAAGGAATCGGGAAGAATATCCGCTCTTGCAATTGAAAAGGCTTTTGAACTTGCAAGCCAAGACTCGCAAGCCGCAATAATAACTTCTCCAACATCTAAAACTTCTTTTGAACTTGCCGGAATTAATTATCCGGGGCAAACCGAGTTCTTTGCAGATCTTTCAAAATCTAAAAAATATATGATGATGTTTCTATCATCAAAAATGATATGCGCGCTTGCAACAATTCACGAACCTATATCAAAAATTCCCAAATTGCTTACCAAACAAAGAATTAAAACTTCCTTGGAAATATTAAAGCAAACTTTAATTGAAGACTTAGGAATTGCAAATCCTAAAATTGCGGTGCTTGGTCTAAATCCACACAGCGGCGAAAAGGGAAGAATTGGTCGTGAGGAGATTGATACAATTATTCCCGCAATTAAAATGCTAAAGGATAAGAATATTTACGGAGCATTTGTTCCCGATGCATTTTTTGGAAGCGGCAATTATAAAAACTTTGACGCCATTCTTGGAATGTATCACGATCAGGTTTTAATTCCATTTAAAATGCTCAATTTTAGCAGCGGTGTAAATTACACTGCGGCTCTTCCAATTATACGCGTTTCTCCAGATCATGGTACCGCATACGAAATTGCAGGTAAAGGAATTGCAAATTATTCAAGCATGCTAAGCTCGGTTAAATGGGCATTAAAGATTATAGAAAACCGAAATAGAAATTATGAGCGTTGATACTTATAGCAGTCTGTCGTTGATTTATTCCCATTTAATGAGAAGCATCCGCTACGATAAATGGGCTGCATATATCTTACTGCTATTCGAAGAGTCATTACTTCCTAAAAAATCTATAGTACTCGAAATTGCCTGCGGCGATGGCAAAATTGCCCACGAGTTAAAAAGCAAATTCAAAAAGTATTTTATAAGCGATTTATCTTTTAGCATGCTTGTAAACCAAAATTCCGAATTAAATAAAATATGCTGCAACATGACGGAATTACCCTTCAAAGAAAAAATGTCTTTTGTTTATTCAACTTTCGACAGCGTTAATTATCTTTTAACTGCCAAAATCTTTAAAAAAATGTTAAGCAGTGTTTCTGCTTGTCTTAAAGATAATGGCGTACTTACCTTTGATGTTAGTTTAGAGAATAACAGCATAAAGCACGAAAGATTTTTGAACAGGAAAGGAACCGTTGATGGAGTTAAGTTTATTCAATACAGCAAATATGATAGGGAAAAGAAAATTCATTTTAACAGATTTGATATTACCCTTGCAAATGGCAAAACAGTTAAAGAAATTCACAAGCAAAAAATTTACAGCTTTGATGAATATTTCGAGATGATTGAAAAAAGTGATTTTTATGTGGAAGGATGTTACAATATATTTACTTTTGATAATGCATCGCCCAAAACAGAACGGGCACAATTTGTATTGAGAAAAAGAAGGAACCATGCTCTCATTTAATAACATAGATTTCGGGTATCCAAATCAGCCGGTATTTAACGATTTGAATCTTCAAGTCAATTCGGGAGATTTTGTTTTTTTGATAGGGAAGAGTGGCGTTGGCAAAACAACTCTTTTAAAAATGATTTACATGGAAGTATTACCCTCTTCGGGCAGCGTTCAGGTTGGAGAATATAACTCCGAAACAATTAGGTTTAAGGATCTTCCATTTTTAAGAAGAAAATTGGGAATTGTTTTTCAGGATTTTCAACTAATGGAAGATAGAAACGTTTACAATAATTTAGCATTTGTATTGCAGATGATTGGTGTACCAAATAAATTAATTAAAAGAAAAGTATTGCACGCATTATCAGACGTTGGATTGGCTCACAAACAATATAATATGCCAAATCAACTTTCGGGGGGAGAAAAGCAAAGAGTTGCAATTGCCCGGGCAATAATAAACGATCCAATTTTGGTTATTGCAGATGAACCGACGGGAAACTTGGATCCGGAAACATCCGATGAGATATTGGAAATTCTTAAAAAGATTCATTCAAGAGGCACATCTGTTGTTGTAGCAACCCATAATTACGAGCTTGTGCGTAAGCAGGATGCAAAAATAATTCGCATAGAGGGGGGAAAGGCTGTTAAAGTAGTAATTCGTAAAAAAGAGGAAACGAACAATAATTAAATAGCTTCTAAAATTAATTTTGTTACAGTTTCAATTGGCTCTGTTCCATCTACTTCAATAACTTTAGCTTTATCTGCGTAAAAATTAAATACCGGTGCTGTAGATTCGTGATAAACTCGTAATCTGCGTTTAATAACCTCTTCGTCATCATCTTTTCTTTTGTAATAACTGTCTATCGAATTGCAATAAGAGCATTGGTAACCTTTTTCAACACTACCTTTGCTAATTATATATCCGCATTTCGAGCAAACTAATCTATTCGAAATTCTTTCTATAATTATTGCATCAGTAGCTTCAAGTTTTATAAGATGGGTTGTTTCATCTCCTAGTTCCTTAAAAACTATTTCAAGCATTTCTGCCTGAGCAGGAGTTCTTGGAAAACCATCCAAAATAAATCCGTTAACACAATTGTCATTTGCAATTGCTTCTTTGATAATTCCAGCCATAACATTATCTGGAACCAACTCACCACGTTCTACAACTGCTTTTGCTTTAAGTCCTAACTCAGTTTTATTTTTAATAGCTTCTCTAAGAATATCGCCGGTGGAGATATGAGGAATATTCAATTTTTCTGCTAATATTTTGGCCTGTGTACCTTTACCAACGCCCGGTGCTCCAAAAATTATAATGCGCATATTTTGTTTACTTTTTTGGTGAGTAGGATATTATTTCGACTGGTGAAACTTACGTAGAAATATTAAAAATTGTCAATCTCATTTGATGTTTTTCTTTTTTCTTTAAAGAACTTTTCAAGCAAAGATTTGGATTCATCTGAGTAAATTCCGGAATAAACATGTGGCTTGTGATTATACTTACCGCTTTCTAAAAGATTGAAAAGAGAGCCGCACGAGCCAAATTTGGGCTCAAACAAGCTAAAATACACTTTGCTTATTCTTGAAAGAAGAATAGCCCCGGCACACATCATACATGGTTCAACTGTTACATAAAGCTCGCAATTGGTTAAAAATTTATCTTGTAAATTATTAGCTGCGGCCGTAATTGCAATCATTTCGGCATGCGCGGTGGCGTCTTTTAAGCTTTCCACCTGATTATATCCCCGCCCAATAATTCTGTTATTGAATACAACAACAGCTCCAATTGGAATTTCATTCTTATCAAAGGCAGTTTCGGCCTCTTGAAGAGCCGAATACATGTGTCTATATACATTTTCGGTGAATAGCATCTTTATCTTAACTAAAATTTAGAATTGATATTGGAGAATGAGGATAAAAAGGGTAACTGCAATAAAATAACAATTACCACAATCATTCTTAATTGCTTAGTACGCCCGGAAGGGCTCGAACCCTCAACCCTCAGAGCCGAAATCTGATGCTCTATCCAATTGAGCTACGGACGCGTATTTTGTTATTAATAAGCAAAATGTTTCTTTGAGCTAAAAAATAACGCACGAAAATACACTTACTCTTTCTAAATTCAAAGATGAATATCAGTTTGGTAAAATGAAAATAAAATGGCTTGGAATATAGGATTAGCAAAAACTCTGGGCGTTTTATTAAAACAAAAGAAGAAGTGGTGAACTTTAAAGAGATAATTACTATTTCTATATTTAATACAAAGCCGTGATAAAGCATAGTAAGAGAGGTTGATAAAAGGAATTAATCAAAAATATTAAATTTGTTGCGGAATAATTTAGTTAACAACGTTTTGCAGGCACTTATGAAAAAAAGAATTCAAGAGAATATTCAAAAGATAAAAAGCGTTCAACTTACTATTTTCAAAGATTTTGTTGAAAGTGAAAAATCATCGGGATACCTTCTTCTATTTCTTACAATAGTTTCAATGCTAATTGCTAATAGCTCTTTGGGACAATCGTTTATTGCTTTTTGGCATACCTATTTTGGCTTCTCTTTTACCGGCATAGAGCTTAAGCTTAGCATAGAGCATTGGATTAATGATGGCTTAATGGTAATATTTTTTCTTTTAGTAGGATTAGAAATTGAAAGAGAAATTTATGAGGGAGAATTATCGAGCGTTAAAAAAGCTAGCTTGCCTGCAATAGCAGCTGTTGGGGGAATGCTAGTTCCTGCTGCCATACATTTTGCTTTTAATTATGGAAGTGAGACCCAAAGAGGATTCGGAATTCCAATGGCAACCGATATAGCTTTTACTTTAGGAGTATTATCTCTTTTGGGCAAAAGAATTCCCTTATCTCTAAAAATATTTATTACGGCACTTGCAATAATTGACGATTTAGGAGCGATTATTATAATTGCTCTATTTTATTCAAGCAACATTTCTATTGCATATTTACTTGGTTCCTTAGGAGTATTTCTTATTCTATTAATTATGAACAGAGCTAATGTAAACAGCCTTTCTCCTTATTTAATACTGGGATTTGTAATGTGGTACTTTATGCTAAAATCGGGTGTTCATGCTACAATTTCTGGAGTATTATTAGCCTTTGCCATTCCATTCCGCAAAGAGGGAATTAACATTTCCTATGTTTTACAAAAGAGACTTCATTACCCGGTAGCGTTTTTTATTTTGCCCTTGTTTGCACTTGCTAACACGGCAATTATAATTCCAAACGATGTATTAGGCAATTTAACCTCACCAAATTCAATAGGTATTATCCTAGGCCTTTTTATAGGAAAGCCAATAGGTATTTTTACACTTTCTTATATTGCCATTAAAGCAAAAGTTGGAATTCTTCCAAAAGATTTGAATTGGAGTTTAATTTTTGGCGCTGCATGTTTAGCCGGAATTGGATTTACAATGTCTATATTCATTACAAACTTAGCGTTCAATCAAATTAGTTTAACCACGGCATCTAAGCTAAGTATTATTGTTGCCTCTTTGCTATCTGCATTACTAGGATTGTTTTTACTTCATTTATCCGTTCGTTCTAAAAAGTAAGTGAAAAGATTTATGGGTTTGGAATAGATATTTTAGTTGAAAGAATAATTGGATTAATAATTAATAAAAAGTAAGGGTTTATTTATTAATTTGCGGCTGTTACAATTTGATTATAAAGAAATTACAAGAGGAAACTGCAATGGATGTAAAAATTGAAAATGGAAAATTAATTATCAGTATCGATTTGCAAGAACCAACACCAAGCGCATCGGGGAAGACATTAGTAGTTGCAACCACTCATGGAAATATGACAACACCATGTGTTATAAATGGAAAAAATGTTGTTATTGGGCTTAATGCATATATAAAAAAGTAATTATTTGCATTAACGCTGTCCTCTTCAATGTTTATTGCCCAGAGTTAATTAGAGAAAGGTTCATACTTAGTTATATATTAAGAATAGTATAGTCCTCAAACTATTACTATTTTTTTTCATCTTACTATTATGAATTATAAATCTTTCTTTTGCCAGATCACTTTACAAAAACCCATAATTCGTTAAAAGGTTTAATAAAAGATAATGGTACATTTCTTTCCTTTATTCATTTATTAGATACATCAAAAATAATGATACTTCGCATACATCACCGCCAGATAACTGGCTAAGCATTACAAAGATGAAATCTTTTATAATTAGAATAAATGAATTAATAAAAGCTCTGAAATCAACTAAAAACAAAGATTCTGGGTTGCCTAAGGAAATATTTTTCGTAATTGTACGGTACCGCATAAGAATTTCTTTCTATAGTTTATTCACAATAAATAAAAGTTTTGGACAATAAATTTATAGGATAGTTGCTGGATTAGGCATGATTAATTATGAAAATGAATTTCTGTAAATATTGATGGCAATGAAAAAAAATAAAAACCATATTCCAAAAATTGTATTCTTTTCTTGTATCATATTTCTGATGCTGCTATTGAACTATCTTATAAAAACTTGGAATCTGGAAAAAGTTGGTTAATTCGTTAAAAAAATCTCTATAAAAATTTACTTAGTGCGAATAAATAGCAAGTTAAAAGATCTTGTATTGATGATTGTTGCTTCCGATTAAGAATAAGAATTTAATCGGAATTCATACAAGGAATTTTAAAATTATTAAAAATGACTGTTATGAATGTAAAGACTAAAATTATAGATAACTCGAATATTATTGAAATTATCCTTCCAAGTAATCCCAATATATTGGATCATGAAAATTCAATTGAAATATTCTTCAGGCAAAAAGAAGCACAGTATAAACGATGCCTGGTAAATTGTTCAAATATGCTAAATAGTCTTGAGGTTTTTGATCTTTTTCACACAATAAGGTTTGCAAAACAATACGATAATTATGAAAATGCAAAAGAGGCTATTCTCTTTCCAAAGTATGTAATTGATAGATCGCATATTTCTTTGTTTGAGGCACTAGTTAAAAAGCTGGGGCTTAATATAAAGTATTTCAATGATAGAGATAGAGCTGTTGAATGGCTAAAAACATAAAGTAAAATTTGCCCTATTAAAATTAGTGGAGAAGAGTTTGGAAGACTTTAAAATAGAAAAATATCAATCTGTTAAAATTGGTAATCAGACTTGGATGGCAGAAAATTTGGATGTAAGTGTTTTTCGAAATGGAGATTTTATTTATGAAGCAAAGAGCAAATTGGAATGGGAAAATGCAGGAAATGAAATGAAACCAGCTTGGTGCTATTATGATAACGATGAGACAAATGGTGAAAAATATGGAAAACTTTATAATTGGTATGCGGTAAACGATCCAAGAGGATTAGCTCCAGAGGGATGGCACATACCTCAAAAAGATGAATTTGAAGAATTGAGTTTATTTGTAAATGAGGATGGAAATGCTTTAAAAGCTATTGGTGAAGGAAAAGGAGAAAATACAGGCACAAACTTAAGCGGATTTAGTGCAAAATTTGGAGGCTACCGGTATTCTGGGCGCGACTTTGTCTTTTTAGGCTATTCAACATTCTTTTGGTCCTCTACCAAATATTACACCCTTGGTGCTTATTATTTAAATCTGTTCTACAACAATAATGTAATAGACATTTTTGCCAATGGCAAAGATTATGGCTACAGTGTAAGATGCATAATGGATTAAATAATACTCTGAGGCAATTAAAGATAAAAAACTGATTTAAACAAATATAGAATTGAAATTAACAGATAAATAAAATAAATATAGAAATAAATATGAGTCGTAATTATAATATAAAGTTATTTTACTCTTATCAACAGCATAAGGATGGGGTAACATTAGTGATTGATAAAGGAGGAAGTATTATAGATGAGGTTCCTCCGCGCATGAGAACTATTATACATTTTCATACTTTTGAATATAATCATGAGTTTTCAATGCCAATTTATAGTTTATTTGGGCGCATTAAAGAAATCACGGAAGTAATTGGGAATATGGATTTGTCTGTGAATTTGGATAAAGGGCTTGAATACTTAATTAAGCTAAATAAAGAACAGTATAATATAGTGGAAGAAAAACTAAATAATATTAAAAGAGAAACAAAAGAGAATCTGCAAAACGAGTTTAATAATAGGTTTGTTCTATACTTAAAAATAGTTCAGTCCGAATTAAAAGCTTGGCTGGATAAGAATTGCAAAGATTCTTTAACAAACCTAACAGGTAACTCAGATATAGTTATTAAAGTAGAGGAACTATCAATAAATAAAAAGAATAATAAAGTTTTACAAAATGAAAGCGTTGTGCAACCTGTAAAATGGAAGGAGATAACATCTAAAAAGCTAAAAGAATTAATAGATAAAAACAGATCCTCTACTGGAAAAGTAAATTTAAGCGCTATAGGAAGAATGGTAGGAAGAGATCCGGATACAATAAAAAAATGGATTATCAAAAAGAATTTAAGCCAATTCGCTAATTTAAAAGAAGTAAATTCCTTAGTACTATAAGATAAAGATGTAAAACACAAATTATACCACTCCTTTTTTCTACAAATATTTCGTACTTGTACGGTACCGTAATAGCTTTATCTTTATTATATTATTATCTAAATAAACAAGGTCCGTTTATTATTTGATTGTGGAACCGAATCATTTTATAGATCGTTCCATTTACAAAATAGTAGAGGATTCAACTAAAAGAAATTGGTTAAACAGTACAATGCTCTTCTACTTTATTAACAATTACTCCGCAAGCTTTTAAAAATGACCAGTTATACAGACATCTATAGTTATTTTTTTACTCATGAAAATCCTTTATTTGTTTCCTTACTATTAATTGTAGTGGTTATAATAATTGTTGTAGCCATTTTCTCAAAAATTGTATTCCCTCTAAAAATTAAAATTGAGGTAAACCGAAAAAAACACATTTTGGAAAAGAGCGAACTATTAAATCAATTTGTAGAACTTGATCCAGATCCAATATTGCGAATAGATTCCAGCGGTATAATAATTCAAACCAATAACGTTGCGCATGAAGTTTTTAACAGCCTTAAATTGCAGGGGAATAATATAAAGGTAATATTGCCCTCCGTTGAAGTAAGAGAAAATGACTATAAAAATCCTTTTACGCAAGAGATAGAAGGTCGCATTTATTCTGTAAATATTAAAAGGGGAGAAGGGTTAATTTACGCCAATGTTTATTTGCACGATATAACCAAACAGATTAATTACGAAACGGATTTGAAAAATTATCAGATTAAGCTTCAAATACTAACCGAAAAACTGGATAAAGAGCTTGAGGGATTTAAAGAATCTGTTTCTTCAGAACTTCATAACGATATTGGGCAGGCATTGCTGGCATTAACATTAAAATTCCCTCAAAAAGAAAAATTCTCCGAGGAAGAGTTAATAAGCGACATTAAAACTATTTATCAAAAGGTTAGAAATATTTCTCACCAGATAAAGCCTTTAAAAGTTAACGCTCTGGGATTCCGATTTGCTCTTCAAACTTTGGTGCTAAACATCTCAAATTCATCGGGAATTAAAGGTTCATTCGATTTTTACGGTATTGAAGAAAGTCCCTCGTGCGAAGTAGAAATTTATATTTTTAGTGCAATTCAAGAAGCCCTTACAAATATTGTAAAGCATTCTTCTGCTACAGAATTTTCTGTTCAGGTTCGAGCCAGCAACTCATATATTGAAGCGGCAATTTTCGATAATGGTATTGGAATACCAAATGAATGTTTAAGCAATCACAGTATTAAAAGCAGCGGAATAGGTTTATTCAGTATGAAAGAAAGAGTACTTAGGCTAAATGGTGTATTAAGAATACAATCTCAGCCTGAAAACGGAACAAACATATTTATTCAAATTCCTAAAAAAAGAATTGCTGTATGATTCAAACCAAGATATTAATTGCGGACGATCATGCAATATTAAGACACGGTCTTATAGATATGATAGAGAGCTTTGAGGATATGGTTGTAGTTGCAGAAGCAGGGGATGGTAAAACATTACTTGAAAAGTATTACGAAGCAAATCCCGATATTGTAATTACAGATATTGAAATGCCTAAGTTAAGAGGTACCGAAGCGGCATTAACCATTTTAAAGAGCAATCCCATAGCAAAGATAATTTTCCTTTCAATGCATAATTCCGATGAGCTTTTATATAAATCTATGTTGATTGGAGCTTCCGGTTTTATTTCAAAAGAAATAGCAAAGGAAGGGCTTATTAATGCAATTAGAGTTATTGTACAGGGTGGAAAGTATTTTATGGGTAAAACCATAAGTGAAATTGATGAGATTATTAAAAAATTTGAATCTGTTAAAAATCATTCAGCTCTGGAACGATCTATTAAGCTTACAAACCGTGAAAAGGATGTACTTTTATTGATGGCAAATGGACTTACCAGTTATGAAATAGCAGATAATTTGGGAATTGGTAAACGAACCGTAGATTCAATCCGGTCCGATATGATGGAAAAACTTAATTTTGATAAATCCATTCAGTTGTTAAAATATGCGTTAGAGTATTCATTCCAGTCCAGAGATCTTAGCGGGGTATAATAAATATACTACCGTTACTTAATTCTAATACTGTAATTACTAATAAGAAATTGATTTAAGCATTATATCGACTATCAGATTTTGTATTAATATCTCTATTTTATAACTATAAATAAAGCGAAAGATGGAAGTACACATTTTAATAAATTATCTCTCCATGCTGTTCTGGATTTTTCCTCTTTTCAAACAATGGAATACCAATTATAGAATGTTTTTTATAATTCTTGCTTTAACAGATCCGTTAGCAAAAGTATTATATGTTTCATTTGGTCTCTATTCAATGGTTCTGTATGCTATGAGTTTTACATTGGCAATGTTTTCGTTAACTAAAGTAAATAAATGGATTTCTATTAGCATATCTTTTCTATCTCTTTTAATTGCGTTTATACTGCAGTCAAATTATATTTTACTCTATATCCAGTTCTTTATTATTGATGTTGCCATATTTATACTAATATTTAACCATATTATTAGGTATCTCTTAAAGACGGGAAAGCTAAATATATTTCTATGCTTATTGTTTCTTTACCAAACTATTAATATTTCTAAAATAATTCCCATTCTTTTGAATGACAACCAGCCATTTATCAATTTTTATTTGGGAACTATTGTGCAAATGCTATTTGCCGCGCTATTCTCCTTAATAACATTTACATGGAAAGATATTTTAATTATTAAAAGGAATAAAAAACTGATAAGATGAATTTTGGTATGAAGTAGAGGCATGGATTATTTAGAATTGCAAAAACAAATAGTTACCTCTCAATTAATTTAATGGGGCAAAGAAGAAATCTGTTTTCTATAATTTATCTTTTGGTTGCAATGGTAAAATAAAACTTACTTCCTTTCTCTTCCTGGCTTTCTGCCCAAATTTTACCTCCATGTTTTTCAACAAACTCCTTGCATAGTAATAATCCTAATCCGGTGCTTTCTTCTCCTTCGGTTCCTCTTCTTCCTGTCTTTTCCTCTATCTTAAATAATTTATTCATCAGTTGTTCGCTCATTCCTACACCGTTATCTGCAATAGATATTTCAATAAAACCGTTGTCAACATGTTTAACATTAACTAAAATATTCCCCCCTTTACTAGTAAACTTAAGAGCATTCGAAAGAAGATTTGAAATAACCGAATGAATCATTTTAATATCTGCAAATAGATTTACTTTATTTGGCATATTAACTTGAATGCTTACCCCTTTTTGTTTTGCCCTTAAGTAAATTGAATCGATTTCCTGTTTGATAATATTATTGAGAGAATGAATTTGTGGAGAAAAGTTTTTACTTCCTTGCTGCATTTGCGACCATTCCAAAAGGTTCTTAAGCATTTTATAAAGATTGCTTACTGTTTTATGCATCTCGGAAGTTATTTGATTTAATTCCTCAGGGGTAAAATCTTCAATTCCTTCTGCCAATAATCCCGTAAATCCTATTAAACCCTGAAATGGACTTTTTAAGTCGTGAGCAATAATAGAAAAGAACTTATCCTTGCTTGCGTTCAATTTATGAAGCTGCTCATTTTGCTTTTTAATTATTAGTTCAGATTTTATACGCTCGGTTATATCAATTGCAATACCACCAAGAAGAGGGGACTGGTTTATACGGGGAATAATAAACTTTTGAGTTTCGTAACTGTGCATCTCTCCCTTTAGATTAGGAAAACTTTCCTCAATTCTTTGGTAGCCTAAATCTAAAGTTTTTTTATCGTCTTTTTGAATTCTTTCTGCTGTTTCCTTGCCAAAGATATTAAGGGCATTCAATCCAATCCATGCATCCGATCCTAGAGCGGTATTCATGGATTTATTTGCGTAGATAACTTTTCCCTCAATATCTTTAATAAACACAAGCGCCGGCAAATGATCCATAAAAAGAGAAAAACGACTTTCACTTTCCTTTAATTTTTCTTCGGCTTGCTTGCGCATAGAAATATCTTGTGAAACACCAATCAACGCAATGATATTGTCATTTTTATCTTTTACTATGTTAGTTGATAAATAAGCAGGAAATTCAGTCCCATCCTTTCTTTTGTTTATTATTTCGCCGTGCCAACCGCCATTCAATGTAGATTGAAGAATCTCTTTCCCTAATTCCATTTTAGAATTATCTGTTAATAAGATCTCACTTTTTTTACCAATAAGTTCATCTTTAGAATAGCCAAATGTTTTTAATAAGGAGGAGTTTACAAATATAATTTTGTTCTCCATATCTGTAATTGCAACACATTCACCTATGCACTTTAAAGCGTTTGCCAGTATTAATAATTCATGCTCGGCATTTTTGCTTTTTGTATTGTCCGTTGATAATCCAATTACCTTTGTAACAGCATTATTTGAATCGAAAATAGGAGAGAACATTAAATCATAAGCTTTGGATTGAATAACCATTTCTTCACATGTACAGTTTCCCTTTAAAGCCTTTTTAATGCACTCAATTATTTGGGGATGATCCTTGTAAACATTATTTACCGAAAGCCCTACCATGTCGCTAGGTTTCGAGTCCTTATTGTTAAAGGGCATTCCCTCGTAAAATGTAAAAATACCCTTATTGCTGATTTCAAAAATTGAGAGTGGGGCATTATTTATTGTTTTTGGGCACTGGTCATTATTAACGTTCGTAATCCCTTCAATATTAGATTGATTGGATAAACTAATTGCATATAATTTTTGCAGCTCATCATACTTTCTTTTTAGTTCTTCATATTCTGAAAACAATTTATCATTTGTATTCTTTTTCATATTAGTTCCCATAACAATAGACTTATTATTTTGCAATAGCTGAATTGCAATTATAAAAGGCTTCTTCTAATTTCATGGATTGATAGAAGCGAACTAAAATTAAGTATTGAAAAGTGTTTGCGGTACCGTACAAGTACGAAATTGTTCAATTAACCTTAAAATTTATTTGGAAGGTGATTTGTAACACTTTTATAAAATTTCTCCATAATTAGTGATCTCTTTTCACGAATAATCAACCTCAATTGCAGAATAAATTAAAATCACCATATTGATTGTAATTACCAATCTAAATAATTGAAGCAGAATAATTGGTAATGAATTATGTTTAGCGTTAAGGTCAATCTTTCTCCCTTTACAACAGTTATAGCCCGCCTGCAACATTTATTCTAAACTTACTCAGAATTATTCCGATATTGATTATAGAAGTTACCGTACCTCTACTCTGTTATTCAAGTTTAAGTTAAGTGGAAGTATTTATGCGAAATATCACAACACATAATTAATAAATGCATTAGTTTATACCACCCTAAAATAGAAGTAAGAATATGTCTAGCCAGTATTTATTTTTAATAGGGGGGTTAGGTATTCTTACCTTATTAATGCTTTCCTTTAACCGTTTCCAAAATGTGAATACGACCGCCTCTATTAATAACGAATCCATAATTTCTGCGTCGGCACTCGCTCAAGGATTAATAGATGAAATAAGCACCCGTTCTTTTGATGAAAATACTGTTGTAAAAGGGGTAACAAGTAAAGACTCCTTGACGCTTTCAAATTCATTAGGTTCGGATTTAGGAGAAGCTTCTATATCTCAGTTCGACGACATTGATGATTTTAATAATTATACAAAAACAATTTCACTTGCCCGGCTTGGTACTTTTAATCTAGCTGCAAAAGTTCAATATATTCAAAACATGCAACAAAATAATGTTATAAGCTCAAGATCCTTTTCAAAAAGAATTCAGGTAAATATTTATTCGGCTTATTTGCCAGATACACTAAAACTTTACAACATAATTTCATACTAACATGAATTCATTACTAGAAACCATAGGGTCATTTATTATTGGTGGATTGATACTTCTTATAGTCATTTCCTTTAATATAAATATGAATACCAACTCTATAGATAATGTACAAAATGCCTTTTTAATGAATAATTCCGTTGTAAACGCCTCAATTTTCAATTACGATATGTACAAGATGGGCTACGGTGTTTCTTCAAACGCAATAACCAAAGCGGATTCAAATAATATAATTTTTTCATTAGATATAGATAATAATTCTATCAAAGATTCGGTTGAATATAAGAGTGGTACTATACAAGACTTAAGCGGAACGGTTAACCCAAAAGATAAACCAATTTTTAGAAGATTAAACGGAGGCAGTTATAAATCTGTTGGGGTAGTTACAAAATTAACATTTTCCTATTTCGACTCTGTAGGAAGCAGTATTTCGTATGCTAGCCTTACATTGCAGGCAAACAGAAACAAAATAAGAACAATTAAAATTGATGCTGCATTTGAATCGAATGAGCCACGCGATACAACTTACAGTGGTTTAAATTGGAGTACTTCAATTAGACCAAAGAGCTTAAGGTAAATTATGGGAAAGCAAATTTTAATATATGTGCTTGGAAGTCTCTCTATCTTTTTAATTGTTACAAAAAATACTTTGGATAGAAATAATTCCGTTACTACTAGCGCTGTTACCCACTATACCGAAATTATGGCACGCAATACTTCCAACAGTTTATGCGAAATGCTTATTGCCAAGTTAGCAGATTCTATTACCTATCGAGCAAATTCGTGGACAAATAAAGCAATGTTTAGCGGAACAAGTAAGTACCGCATTGTGGATACATTAATAAGTTCCGACTCCTTAATTAAAATATCGGTCAAAGGAATCTATCTAAATTCAATTAGTAATGTGGAAGCGCTTGTAAAAAAATATACAAGCGGCAATCCCGGATTTTTTCCTAGTGCTACAGTAAAAGCCGCAATTACTACAAATAATCCGGTTGAAACTTTAGGAACCTTGACTGTTGATGGAAGAGATCACGATATAAATGGAAATTTACTGCTTACTGCAGGAACTTATGCAATATGGACCACCAGTACATGCTCTCGAGGAGGAAGTTCTACTTTAGGTTCAACAGTTGGAGGGGTAGATAATGCTCCGGCAAAAGTGGAAAACAATAATGTTAGGTTAGAATCGCAGGTATATGCCGGAGGATATCCTAATAATCCTGATGATATTTTAGGGGGAAGCGCTAACGGATTTCCTGCAGGCACTTTAAAAGCAATTGCGCAAAGCGGTTATAACGGTAGTCAATATGTTACAGATCCGGTAAACTTAACTTATCCACTTAAGGGGGTAACATATGTTGAACTCCCTTCTGGCGCAGAATGGCTTACTGCTGCTATTGAGGGAAGTGGAGTGCTTATTGTTCACAATAGTGCTGTGAATGCAAAAGTCAAAAATATGAACAGTGGCGTTTTTAAAGGATTGTTTATTGCAGATGATATTATTCATGTGCATTCTACTATTATTGGTGCAGTAGTTGGGTTATCTCCCTCACCATCCGAGGGTAATTGCATTGGAAACGGAAGCGGCAATATTATATTTTCTCGCGAGGCTATTACTAAGGGAACAACTAAAATTAAAGAAATTGAAACAGTAGGGTATGGCTTTAATAGAAAAAGGTTGGATATTATTAGCTGGTTCGAATAGCTTAAGTCAATTATTCAAGGAAGCTTCACTTATAAATAATTTGCATTGTGTTTCAACATCTATTAATAAATGCTGAAGTAAAAACCACAAAAAGAAGATACTATTTATACACTAACAAGCTCTTTTAAATGATTCTCTATGCAAACAAATTTTAGTAGGTGGAAAATTATAAATGTATTACATGCATAAATAAGCAATGTATAAACTTGCAAAAGAAAACTCTCCAGACTATATAAATAAAAAAGCCCGAATATAATTTATATTCGAGCTTTAGAATTCACAAGCCTTTCAATATGTCTAATTGAGTATCGGTTTTAGCTGTTTGTACTTATGATCAGCATCTGAAAATTTAATTTTGTTATCTTTACTTAATATGTGAATAAAAGCAATTGCTTAAGTAATTATAATAATAATTGCGCCTCTTCATTCCTATAAGCATAAAGCTAGGCACATTACCATTACCTTTCAATTACACTTTGCAGACTTTTTATTTCGAGCTCTTTAACCATTCGGGTTATATAATATTCAACAGAGCCAGTCTTAAATTGCTCTTTTAGCTCACGTTCATAAAAATTACTATCCTTATTGCATACAAAAGCCAGTGTTTGAACTGCTGAACGGGGCAAATTCTTATTCCAATATTTTGGATTAACTCTCAGCACTTGCTGATCGGACTTAACATTATTGACATTTGATAATGGAATAGGTCCGCGTCCGCCCAAATAAGCATAATCATTTTTCTCACTTTCCGAATATAACGCATATTCATCATACAAAATCTTTAATGTATACTCAGCTGCAATTTTATCCGGATCATTCTTATAGTAATCAATCATTTCTGTAAATACTTCTTTAATTGTCACAGGAACTAAATAGGGGGGCCGGTCTGGATTATATAAAAATATTTTATCATCATCATATCTGTCAATCCCAGGAGCAACAATTTCTTTTTTAGTTGACACAAAAAATAAATCCCCATTTCTTGTTAATGGACCGCCGTTAGCAAAAGGTGCCAGCCGGTTAACTAAAACATCCCAATGAGGAGGTTCAATGTTAAACCTAACTTCCTTGCCTTTATCATTAAGAAAGAAAAATAAAAAATGAAAATTTATTACACTGGGAAATCCGTAACCAACCTTATTTACTTTCTCATGCCCATATTCACCAACATTTTCTTCACTATGTACATCAACTTCGCAATCGAATCCTAATGGATTTGCAAGGACTGGATTCTTTTGAACAATTTCCGGAATTGCAGAGATATTTTTTAAATAAGCATTTATATCTGCTATAGAAAAATCTTTACTGTTCAGCTTCCAGTAGGTTATTTTAAACGATCCTTTCTTTTCCGGTAATAATTTGAAGGCCTGAGCAGATATTTCTGCATAACATGTTATCATTAAAACAATAAGCAAAAGTATTTTTACCAATTTTTTCATATTTAATCTCTTTCAAGATGGAATTCGTAAGTAATTGTTTCTTTCAATTTAGAATTTGGATCGCTTCTCTCAATTTTACCCTTCTCTGCAAGTACTTTATTTTGTGCATTCCCCGTAAATGCCCCAAACAATTCATTAATTCCCAAATCTATTTGATTAACTGTAGATTTAGGTGCACCGCTAATATTATCGCAAACACCTTCTGCTTTCACTTCTTTAATAGTCTTCTTCTTGCTTTTATTCGATGCGGCAATTAGTCTTAAAGTATATTTGCCATTGTCTAAAAATGTGAGCTCCACTCTAGCATCATCAACTTTAATTCCTTCACTTTCGCTCTCTTTCGAAAGTCCTTGGACTGTGGCATAAGTAGTTGTTTTTTCATGATAAACTCTTGGACCCTGTTTTTGAGGAGAACATTCATAGCACGAATTTATTTCATCAATAACTGTTTCTTCCGAAAGATTTACTTCTACATTTCCTTTAGAAGCCGCAATTTTAACTTTTTCTATATCCCAATTTATTTCGGAATAGTTATTAATTGTTGTCGTTTTCGAATAGGTCCCATCTATTCCGTTACAAAAAGTAGAATGATTTTCTTTTTGTTCATCTTTAAGAGTGCTTACTATTTTTATTTTTACAGATCCTTTGAATGGACAAATTTCACAAGTCTTAATTCCATCAATAAGTTGTTTCGTCATCGATTCATAAGTAGTATAATCCACCGACGATAGTGCTTTTGAAATAAATGTTCTGAAAAGTGTTTCCGTTTTAGATTTATCTATGAACATCAAATTAATTAGTGCTAACTGCTGTACTACTTTCAGATTTATTGCAATTAAATACCTTCCGGTTGTTGCGCTGGCAATATTACCCCAACGTTCCTTATTTGTAGATGAATCAGACCCAATAATTTGATCGTGACGAAAATGTTCGAGCATTGAAGTTACTTCGAACTTTGTATTAATTTTTGCACAAGGATAAACTTCGGACATTTTTATGGCTATATGTTCCTCGAAAGCAGCAAGCTTGGTTTCTACATTTTTTTTCTGATCTTCCGGACATTCATAGAATGAATTAACATAAATTTTAGTTGAATTGGATTGTGCGCCAATCGCATTCGAAATAAAAATTAGACAAAGTGTTATTAATATTATTTTCATTGTAATAAAATTTTGCAATTTGGATTTAGTTGAGCAATTTTTTCTAGCTCGGTTTTGGAAATATTAGTTTTGCCTACTCCTAAATTTTCAAGTGATTTAATTTTACTTACTACCGATAAAATTGTTGAAATAGGATTGGCATCTATATACAAATTCATTAAAAGAGAAAATGAAGAAACTTCAGTAGGCAAGTTTGTTAACTGATTGCCAACAGTTGAAAGAAGAGACAGATTCTTGAATCTGCTAATATCATTTGGAATTGATTTTACGAATTGTCTAAAGTTAATAATATACAATTCCTCCAACGGATAGTTTTTGGCTCGTTTAAGAAGATCGCTCAAATTAACCGGCATTCCAAACTTGCCCCCTGAGATTATAAGTGTTTTAATCGACTTGAACTTGTCCATTTGATCTATTGTACGTTGAACTGTTTTAAGAGACATATCAATTACAAGCAAAGTCTGCTCTTGAAAAACTTCTGGGTTTTTAATTAATGGAGATTCATCATTCTTATATTTTTCAATTATTTCTTCTCTAATAGGAGTACCCAAGAGCAAATCTGCTTCTTTTCCCTTATCAAAAGATTTCATCATCTGATCCCAGATCTTTGAATTTGCCTCAACATTTTCCTTTTTTATTTCATCAACAGTACTAGGTTTATTCGTATTTATTTTTTGCTTAACAAGCATCAATTGTTTAGAAAGCAGTTTAATCTCTTCGTTTGCTTTTTTTGCGGCAACTGCATCATCCCAGTTTGTATTCTGGCGTATTTCTGTAATCTTTTTATTAATTGCTTTTACATCCATCTCTTGAGCATTGATTCCAGAGAAGAATGCAAATAAGATCAGAAAGAAAAAATAATACTTCATAAAAATATCCTACTGTTCGCTATCAAGTTTTGGAGCGGCTTCCGAAGCACCATACTTGAATGTATTTAAAAGTAAACTTGCATACGATTTTACAGCTTCTATTTGCATCAATCCTTTTGAATTTGGAGAGGCATTTAATCCAATTGTTTGGCTGCCCAGCAACTCACTTAATTCTTCAAGCCTGTCAAAATTAGAAATGTTTGCTTTTAGATCCGTTAATGATTGCCCTAGAATATCTATATACTTTGGAGAGCTTTTACCACAATATGCAGTCCACAAGGTTTTCATTGATCTTTTTATCGATTTTGCTTCTTCTTCAGAAGGACCAGGCAATCCATTCATTTTTGCTTCCAAAGGTTTTAATCCTTTTCTTAACTGAGCAACATAAATTGAATCATCCTTTAGAAATTGATTCATTTTATTAGCAAATATTTTATCCGATGCAGCTATTTTATTCATCAGCATCTGCTGCTCTTTTGCTAATTCCAATGTGTTATTATCTTTTCCAATTCTTTTTTCCATTGCAACCTGTTCTTCTGTTTTATTCGAATCGGGGTTGCCGGATAGGTTTGCCTGCTGCTGAGTTGCAAAAGCTTCTGCCCACTGTTTTTTCCCCTCTTTGCTCATGGACTTAAGTTTAGAAATCTCGGCCATAGACATGCCAATTTTTTCCTGCATCATTTTATCTGCAATAGCTTTCTTTTCCTCTTTGCTTAATTTTTTGTTTTTCATCTTTTGTATATCGGAATTTGATAGGCCATATTCAGCAGCAAGATCTTTTTCTATTTTATCCTTTTGAAGGTCAACATCTGCTTTTGTTCTTTTTTTCATTTCAAGAATTTTTTTATTCATTTCTCCAATTATATCTCTAACCGTTTTTAAAAATTCCTCTTGCTGTTCCGAAGTCATCGAGCAGATATTTCCTGAAGCAACCGGCAGTCTGTTTAAATAGCTATACCCTGTTTGAGCATTAACTGCTGAGAGTATCAATAGAAATGAAGCGATGAATAATGATTTTTTCATTTTGGAAAATCCTCCACTTGTAAATGGAATTAAAGTTTTATGAATTCTACTCTTCGATTCAACGCCTTATTTGTTGCGTTATCGTTTGATGCAACAGGGGAGCTTTCTCCTTTGCCATCTGATTGAAGGCGTGCTTCTTCAATTCCAAAATCGTTTACCAAAACATTTTTAACTGCGGCTGCTCGGCGCTTCGATAAATCCAAATTCGATTTATCGTCTCCGTCTGAATCTGTATGTCCCACAATTTTTACTTTTACGGTAGGATTCTCTTTTAAGATAGTGGCAATTTCTTTTATTGATGGATATGATTCTTGTTTTACTATATCTTTATTAACATCAAAATAAATTCCGTAGCTCACAAGTTTGCCTTCGGTTAACAGTTTACTTCTCATATCGGGCATTCCGGTTGCAACTCTAAAGTTGCTGATCATTGGAGTTCCATTATCAAATCGTACCATATTATATTTATAATTCTTCGACATTGCCTTTGGCAAATCGAACAATTTTTCTTCTCCAATGTAGAGGCGGATTCTTTCTTTTTGTACCCAGATAGAAATTCTATATTTATTATCCATTTTTAGCTTTGGCTGTTCTTCTCTACCATTAAGCTCTGGACTTTTATCGTTATAATAAGCCGAGTAATAATTATTATATCCGAATGTGAATTTAACACCTGCATCTCCCGGGCGTGCTAATCCATATTTAAGATCTTTTGGCTTTGAAGTGCTGAGAAGATAAAAAGTGAAATCTGTATTACCTCCTTTCTGTCCTTTTTGGGGAATAATATCAAATTCAATTGTATAGTTCTCTGGCAAAGTAAGTGGATCGTTAAGGGTTGTAATTCCACGAGCATTTGTTATATAGAACCATCTGCCTTCAGCCAAATTAGTTGTTACTATTTCTCCGGAACCGGTTGTATTCCAAAAAAGTGGAAAATCCCCAATGTTTTCTGAAGTAAAATCATCGAACAGTATTACTTTTTCACCGGGTATGAAATCGTATTTAGAATTAATAACTTTTTGCTGTTGATCTTGAGCGGAGAGTGTAATTACTGTACATAGAATTAGTAGATTAACAAAAGAGAGGATTCGCATTTTCAACTCCTTAATTTATTTTGTGCTAATTAATAAATACTTCCTTTCTGAAAAAAATGTTGAATTAAATCAAAAATTAATTGTAGACATACTTAATTTTATGTCAAGATTAACAATACTTTAGATGTATTAAAATGTGTCTTGTATAAAATAATTTCTAAACTCTTAAAAAGCACATCAGTCGCAATAAAACAAATTAGGTCACATAGATCTTATTTGCAAAATAACTTAAAGCAAATAATATTTATTGTCAATTGACCTAAAGCACTAGTGCTAAGATTGATTTATACAATTAGTGTCGCATTGGAATATGCAAATGCAATAAGATATGTCTTTTATGAAAAGATTTTAGGCATTGAAAACAGAAGTAATTATTATTTTTAAATATTCGTTAAATATTATGAAGAAAAGATGAGCAATTTTAATATTAAATGCTGCGCCGATACCGAAATGCTTTACACAAGTTTAAATAAAGTATTAAGGCAATTCATTATTAAAAGAGTAAATGAAAAAGAAGCAGTTGAAGATATATTGCATGAAGTATTTCTAAAAATACATAATAATATCTCATCGCTTAAAAATCCAAATAAAGTTGAAAGCTGGGTATTCCAAATAACAAGAAATTCAATTATTGATTACTATCGCTCTAGGAAAGGTTCTATAGAAATGGAAGAAGATGTTATAAAAGTAAATGATGATTGCGAAGATGATACACATTTAAAAGCCAGCGAAGGAATAACAGAATTTGTATTGCAATTACCTGAAATTTATAAACAAGCCATTTTGCTAACAGAATACGAAGGATTAACTCAAAAACAATTAGCAGAAAGAGTTAATATTTCTTTAACAGGTGCAAAATCAAGAGTTCAAAGAGCTCGAAAAATGCTTAAAGATATGCTGCTAAATTGCTGCCACTTCGAATATGATAAATATGGTACTGTAATAGATTATCATAAAGTATGCTGCTGCTGCAGTTCTAAAAAAAATATATAAAAAATCTGCGTCCTTATTTCTTATTTGTCGTCTACATCAGTAGAATTATTAATAACTAATAAGGAGTAGAAAATGATAAGCGAAATAGCAAGAATCGCACAGTTTATTTGGGGTAATATTATACACATTTGGCCCTATTTACTAATAACTGTTCCAATTGCAGTAGCTGTAAATATAACTGGGGCTTCAAAACATATTGGAAAAGTATTTAACAAAAGACCTGTAACTTCAATAATCCTAGCTACTATTGTGGGAGCAATGAGCCCATTTTGCTCTTGCAGTGTTATACCAATAATAGCTTCTTTATTAATTGGTGGAGTACCTCTTGCACCAGTTATGTCCTTTTGGCTGGCCTCTCCTTCAATGGACCCCGAGACATTTTTCTTGAGTGTTTCTATTATTGGTTGGAATCTTGCAATTTGGCGCTTGGGAGGCGCGTTTGTTATGAGTTTAGGAGCTGGATTTATAACTCATTGGATAGTAAGTAAAGGACTTATTAAAGAAGATGCTACTCTTAAAGCATTTAACTATTCAGGGAAAAAGAAAACTATTCCTTCATTAAGATTAGTGTTTAACAAAATAAAAGATAGCCTTATTAACATGCCATTTTTTGGAAAAAGAAGAAATGTAATTTTGGCAACTGCCACAAATGTAAGTTGTTGCGTTAATAATATTGAATTAAGAAAAGAAATTTTTGATGAGCCAAAATTAAGCTGCTGCAGTGAAACCAAACCAATTAAAAAGGAAGAAAGTAAATTTGCATTATCAGATAAAGGGAAATGTAAATGTGAAGCTAAAAAGAAAAATGATTTTGCAAATAAATTAACAAAAGAAATAACAAAAGCCACATTAATGGTATTTAAATTTATGCTGCTTGCATATTTTATGGAAGCATTAATAATATTTTATATCCCTTCAGAATATGTAAAGGCTACTTTAGGCAGCAATGGAATTATGTCTGTAATTTGGGCTGCATTAATTGGTATTCCAGTTTACACAAGCACAATACCTGCTTTAGCAATGGTTGGCGGATTGATAAGTCAAGGCATGACTGAAGCAGCAGGATTAGCATTTCTTATTGCCGGACCAACCACTACAATTCCAGCAATGGCCGCAGTATGGAATCTTGCAAATAAAAAAGTATTTTTTCTTTATATAGGATTTACATTATTGGGGGCAATTGCAAGTGGTATGTTTTATTATTTGCTAACTTAGTCTAAAATTGATAAGGGTTAAAGACATGAGTATTTGAATGCTGGTGAGTCTCTAAAACAGTAAACCCAATTTGAAATAAAAGGCAGATTGAGTGAATTCTAAAAATAACTGACAAAAAATGCTGTGGAAAGGTTGTGCAGAACTCCCCAACATTTACAGAAACTAACTAATCAAATATTGAAAGGATTATCATTTCGATAGTCCTTTCTAGTATCATTGAACGAATTCAGAAGATTTATCTAAATATTTTTTCATTAAATTTATCATAACAAAAGTTCGAAGCCGTTGTAAATATTTAATCAAGTTTTAGAAGACATTTTACGAGTTTTATTGGAACGGTATCCATGAACTTTCTCTGATATGTTTTCTATAGTAATGTAGTATGGGTATGTCCATACAGAAGTCCATACAAACTCCATACAATAAAACTGAAAGATCATCGGGTATTCAGATTAGATTTAAAAGAAAAAAGCCCGAATATGATTTATATTCGAGCTTTTAGTTGTACACCCGTAGGGATTCGAACCCCAAACCTTCTGATCCGTAGTCAGATGCTCTATCCAATTGAGCTACGGGTGCATAAGTTTTAAAATTGCACCGCAAAGATAATTCAATAACTAAATTATTCCAAGAGATTTAGAAAAGTTGAAAAAAAGATCTCTAGTTAAAAATAATAGTAAATTCCGAACCTACTTTTTTGGTGCTTTCAACAGTTAAAGTAAGTTTGTTTAATTCGGCATATTTTTTTACAAGTGTTAAAGCCAAGCCGTTACCATCATATTTCCTTGTATATCCGGTTTGTTCTTGTGTAAAAGGCTCGAAAATATGCTTCAAGTATTCCTCGGATATTCCTATCCCTGTATCTTTAACACACACCGAAATTTGTCCTGCAGCGTTCCTATTCTGACGAACAATCACCATACCTTTGTCGGTAAATTTGATTGCATTGTCTATTAATTCTTGAAATATTTGATAAACCATAAATCTGTCGGCAGTAATAGTATCTTCAGCACATGTATTTAAGTAAACAAGATTAATATTCTTACACTCTGCAATACCAGTAAAATTGTGAATAATAGGTTTAATAATTTCTTTTGATAATTGAATGTGCTCTAATGTAATTTCGTAGTTGCCGGAGCGAATTTTAGACATCTCAATTATTTCATCAATTGTTCTAATAATTCTAGCGCTTCCTTTTTCGAGCATTTCTATTGCAGAATCAATTTCTTCGGAGTGTTGCGGTTGCAATTCATATTTAAGCAATTGAATACTTCCGGAAACTATATTTAATGGAGTTCTAATTTCATGAGACATTTGAGATAGAAAGTGAGTTTTAAGCATTGCAAATTTTTCTGCTTCCTGTTTTGCTACTTCCAAATCCAAATAGGCTTTCTTAAGTTCTTCATTTATTGATATTTGCTTTTGATGCATTAAGGCATTGTTGATTGCTATTGCAGAATGAATTGACAAAGCATTTAAAAAAGATTCATCTCTAGTGGAAAAAAATCCATTGAGGCTGTTTAGTAATTGAAGAACTCCAATAATACTGTTATGTCTATCCTTAATGGGAAAGCAGATCATATTCTTAGTGATATATCCAGTTTTTTGATCGATACTGGAATTGAAACGGGAATCTGATGTTACATCTTTTAAGTTAACTGTTTCACCGCTTTGCGCAACATAGCCAGCCAGTCCTTCTCCAATACTTAGCCTTATTTCCTGCGTCTCCGATCCCATTGCAATCAAAGACCAAAGTTCATTTTTCTCTTTATCTACAAGGTACAAAGTACCTCTATCTGCATTAGTTAATTCAGTAGCAACTTTTACAATATTTTTAAGAACTTCTTCTATATGCAGATTTGAATTAGCCAGTTCGGCTGCTTCAATTATCTTTTGTAGCTCTCCAATTTCCATAGTTTATTATCTCAATTATGAGTTAGTAGCAAATTATAGTATTGTTTGCAATAAATCCATATCCTTTTGCAAAAAGGTATTAATTACCTAATATTAATTATTGGGTAAAATATTCTTAAAAATAAAAAGGCAAAAAGCTATAATTGTCCTTGCCCTCAAGAAAAATTTTTATAAATTAGGAGTGAAAAAAATTGTAGTGTTAATGAATTTTAATTATTACATATCAACAGAGAATTTTTCTTACAATAAATACAATCCCTTGCTACTCAGACATTGTCCTGACCTCTAATATCTTTTTAAATTTCTTCTTCTTAGTTTTACCCTAACATTAAATAAAAAGGAGTATCTATGTGCGGCATAGTAGGTTACATAGGTGACAAAAATTGCGTACCAATATTATTAGAAGGCTTAAAAAGACTTGAATACAGGGGTTATGATTCCGCCGGTGTTGGTATTATAAATACTTCCGAATGTAAAGTGATAAAAACTATTGGCAAGGTTAACGAACTTGAAAAATTAGTTTATGGAAAAAATCTTTCTTCAAATCTTGGAATTGGCCATACTCGCTGGGCTACTCATGGAGAACCAAGTACCACAAATGCACATCCTCATCTAAATAAAGAAAAAACTCTCTTCTTAATTCATAATGGAATTATCGAAAATTATATGTCCTTAAAAAAAGGATTAATTGACGAGGGTTACGAATTTATTAGTGAAACAGATACAGAAGTTTTAGCCCACCTGATTGATCACTATCTAAAGCTAAAACACTCCTTATTTCATGCTGTTAGGTATGCTCTGAACGAAGTTGAAGGAACTTACGGAATTGCGGTTATATATAAATCGGAACCGGATAAAATGGTTGTTGCTAAAAAAGGTTCACCTCTTGTAATTGGAGTTGGACAGAACGAAAATTTTGTTGCTTCGGATGTTAACGCTTTAATTGCTCATACCAAGCAAGTTGTTTATTTAGAAGATGGTGAGATTGCCGAAGTATACAAAGATCATTTTAAGACAAAGACAATTGCAGATGAAGATATAATAAAAGAAATAAATGAAGTAGAAATTGGTGTTGACGAAATTACAAAGGGTGGTTATCCTCACTACATGCTAAAAGAGATTATGGATCAGCCGGAATCTCTTTATAACTCTCTTAGAGGCCGTTTAGTTTTAGATGAAGGTATTTCAAAACTGGGAGGATTACAAGGATTTGAGGAAAGGATATTAAATTCTAAGAGAATAATCATTACAGCGTGCGGTACATCTTGGCATGCTGCATTGGTTGGGGAATATATGCTTGAACAATATGCAAATATTCCCGTAGAAGTAGAGTATGCTTCAGAATTTAGATACAGGAACCCAATACTAAGTAAAGATGATACTGTATTGTTCATATCGCAAAGCGGCGAAACTGCAGATACATTGGCTGCTTTAAAAGAAGCTAAGAAAAAGGGTGCTCTATGTTTGGCAATTTGTAATGTTGTGGGAAGCTCAATTGCACGCGAAAGTCATGCAGGCGTTTACATACATGCCGGACCAGAAATAGGTGTTGCTTCAACAAAAGCATTTACATCGCAACTGGTTGTTCTTTCATTAATTACTTTATTGCTAGGACGTCAGCGTATGGTTAGTTTGCACGAAGGGCAAACAATCATCAAAGAGTTACAAGGTTTGACCGAAAAAGTAAAAACCATTCTTAAACAAAATGATTATATAGAGCAAGTTGCAGAACAATATGTTAATTCGAAAAACTTTTTGTATTTGGGTAGAGGATATCATTTTCCGGTTGCGCTTGAAGGGGCACTAAAATTAAAAGAAATATCATACATTCATGCCGAAGGTTATCCGGCAGCCGAAATGAAACATGGACCAATTGCTTTGATTGATGATAACATGCCTGTAGTATTCATTGCCACTAAAGATCATGTTTACGATAAAGTTATTAGCAGCATTCAAGAAGTTAAGGCGCGTAAAGGTAGAATTTTAGCAATTATAAATGAAGAGGACGACATGCTCGAAAAAATGGTAGATCATGTTATTCGTATTCCTCAAACTCATAATATGCTATCTCCAATTTTAAGTGTAATACCGTTGCAATTATTAGCTTATCATATAGCGGTTCGAAAAGGTTTAAACGTAGATCAGCCAAGAAATTTGGCAAAAAGCGTAACAGTAGAATAAATAACTAAAAGAGGTAAAATATGTCACGTATTAATGTCCTTATTATGGGTGCAGCAGGACGCGATTTCCATAATTTCAATGTATTTTTTAGAGATAACGAGAAGTACAATGTTGTAGCATTTACTGCAACACAAATTCCAAATATCGAAGGAAGAGTTTATCCTGCGGCTTTAGCTGGTAAATTATATCCAGATGGAATTAAGATTTACGAAGAAAGTGAACTTGTAGATCTAATAAAAAAATATAATGTTAACGAAGTTGTATTCTCATATTCGGATGTTACTTTTGAATATGTTATGACTAAAGCTTCTCAAGTAAATGCTGCAGGAGTATCATTCCGTTTATTAGGCGCCGAAGAGACAATGATTAAAAGTACTAAACCGGTTGTTGCTGTTTTAGCAGTAAGAACAGGTTGCGGAAAATCGCAAACATCAAGAAGAATTGTTCAGGCATTAAGAGCAGCGGGAAAGAAAGTAGTTGCAATTCGTCATCCTATGCCTTACGGAGATTTAGTAGCACAAAAAGTTCAACGCTTTGCAACTTTGGAAGATTTGAAGACACATAAATGTACAATAGAAGAAATTGAAGAATACGAACCGCATGTTGCTAGCGGCGGAGTTATTTACGCTGGTGTAGATTACGAAGCAATTTTACGCGAAGCAGAAAAAGAAGCCGACGTAATTTTGTGGGACGGCGGTAATAACGATTTTTCTTTTTACAAACCTGATGTAACATTTACTGTTGTAGATCCTCACAGACCAGGTCACGAATTACGTTACTATCCTGGAAACACAAGCTTAAGAATGGCAGATTGCGTTATTGTTAATAAAGTAGATTCAGCAAGTCCAGAAGGAATTGCCGAAGTTCATAAAAATGTGAAAGCTGTTAATCCAACTGCAATTGTTATTGATGCCAACTCTCCATTAACTGTAGATCATCCCGAAGTTATTAAAGGCAAAAGAGTATTGGTCGTTGAAGATGGTCCAACATTAACACACGGCGAAATGAAATATGGTGCAGGCACTGTTGCAGCTCAGCGATTAGGCGCAAAAGAAATTGTAGATCCTAGACCATTTACAGTTGCTTCAATTACTGCTACATACGAAAAGTATCCTAACATTGGAATGCTTTTACCAGCAATGGGATATGGCGACGATCAGATGAAAGATTTGGAAGTTACTATTAATAACACAGATTGCGATTCTGTTATTATTGGAACACCAATAGACCTTGGCAGAATATTAAAAATTAACAAACCAAGCACTCGTGTAATGTACGATTTGGAAGAAATTGGAAATGAAACTGTTGCGACCGTTCTTAAATCCAAGGGAATTATATGAAAAAGATAGCAGTTGTTGCCTTTGGTGGAAATGCACTTCTGCGCGCTAACGAATTAGGCACAATTGAACAGCAGGAAAAAAATACTTTAGACACGTGTGAAAAATTAATTCCTATTCTTCAGCAGGGTTTTGAATTAGTAATTACTCATGGCAACGGTCCTCAAGTTGGAAATATTTTGCTGCGTAACGAAGCCGGATTCAAAGAGTATAAAATTCCTAAAATGCCTTTAGATATTTGTGTAGCCGATTCCCAGGGTGGAATTGGCTATATGATTGAACGGCAAATGAGGAATGCTCTTAACAATGCTAAGTATAAAAAGAATGTTGTTGCAGTTATTACAGAAGTGCTTGTGGATATTAACGATACGGCTTTTCAAAATCCCACTAAACCTATTGGGCCATATTATATAAAAGAAGAAGCAGATTTACTTGCTAAAGCTAACGATTGGATATTTAAAGAGGATGCTCAAAAGCGTGGATGGAGAAGAGTTGTTGCATCTCCAAAGCCTCACGAGGTTATGAATAACGAAGTAATTAGTGATCTTGTTGAAAAAGGGCATATAGTAATTGGTTGTGGCGGCGGTGGTATTCCTGTTTATTGGCATAGCGATAACGGTTATTTGGAAGCAATTGAAGCGGTAGTGGATAAGGATTTAGCTTCGGCAGTTTTGGCTAAAGAAATTAAAGCAGACCGCCTTTACATTATTACAGATGTTCCTAAAGCTTACATAAACTTCAATAAGCCTAATCAGCAAGCCTTAGATCATATGACTGCAGCAGAAGCAAGACTATATCATAGCCAAGGACAATTTGGTGCCGGAAGCATGGGGCCAAAAATTCTTGCTGCGGTAGAGTTCATAGAAAATGGTGGTAAAGAAGCAATTATTACTACACATGAAGAGCTGCAAAAAGAAAACTGCGGTACTAGAATAACATTAAATTAAAAAATGAAATTAGCGGAGATACTCTTTTGAGTGTCTTCGCTATGCTCAAAAAATATTATGAGTAAATACATTCTTGGCATATCTGCTTATTATCACGATTCTGCCGCGTGTTTATTGCACGACGGTAAAATTATAGCTGCTGCACAGGAAGAAAGATTTACTAGAATAAAACATGATCACCGCTTTCCAAAAAATGCCGTAAAGTTTTGCTTGGATTATGCCGGTATAGGTATAGAGCAAATAGATGCTGTTGCTTTTTACGATAAGCCTATAACAAAATTTAATAGACTGCTCGAAACTTATCTCAGCTTTCCAGGTAGGGGAATTAAATCCTTTTTAATGGCAATGCCATTATGGCTTCGCGAAAAACTTTGGATGCAGGATCTTATTGCAAAAGAATTAAAATATGAGGGAAAGATTTTATTCCCCGAACATCACGAGTCGCATGCGGCCTCTGCTTTTTTTCCATCTCCATTTACTAATGCAGCATTTTTAACAATTGATGGAGTAGGAGAGTGGGCTACTTCTTCTTATGGAATTGGAAAGGATAACAAAATTGAAATACTTTCCGAGCTTCATTATCCACATTCAATTGGACTTCTTTATTCTGCATTCACTTATTTCACCGGTTTTAAAGTTAACTCCGGCGAATATAAGGTTATGGGTTTAGCCCCTTACGGCCGGCCAAAGTATGTGCAAAGCATCTACGACAATATTCTCGATTTGAAAGAAGATGGTTCATTTAAAATGAACATGGATTACTTTAGCTACAATACCGGCTTTGTTATGACAAACGATAAATTCGCCAAATTATTCGACAGACCTCCAAGAAAATCGGAAACAAATCTCACTCAAAGAGAAATGGATTTAGCCCGTTCTGTTCAAGATGTTACCGAAGAAATAATGATTCGCATGGCTAAGCATATCAAAAAAGTTACAAACGAAAAATATTTGTGCCTTGCAGGAGGAGTTGCTTTGAATTGTGTTGGCAACGGTAAACTGCTTAGGCAAAATATATTTCAAGATATATGGATTCAGCCTGCAGCCGGAGATGCCGGCGGAGCTTTAGGTGCTGCTTTAGTTGCTTATCACCATCATTACAACCAGCTAGTGCAGTTAAAAAATGGAAGAGATCTTCAGCATGGCTCTTACTTTGGCTCTGTTTATAATGATGATGATATTGAAAAGTTTATTAAGAAATATAAATTGCCGGCTCATAAAGTTACACAAGAAGAGTTGATTGAAAAGATTTCGGATTCGATTGCAAATGAAAAGATAATTGGATGGTTCGAGGGAAGAATGGAATTTGGACCAAGAGCTTTGGGCTCTAGATCGATTATTGGAGACGCTCGCTCTGCAGATATGCAAAAGAAGATGAATTTGAAAATAAAGTACCGCGAAAGTTTTAGACCTTTTGCACCAACAGTTTTAGCCGAAAAGGTAAGTGAATGGTTTGATTTGGATAGAGAAAGTCCTTACATGTTATTGGTGGCGGATGTTAAACAAGATAAGCAGCGAATGATGACTGATGAGGAAAAGAATCTTTGGGGAATTGAAAAGCTGAATATAGTTCGTTCTCAAATTCCTGCTGTTACGCATGTGGATTACTCTGCTCGTGTTCAAACAGTTCATAAGGATGATAATCCTCTTTATCATAGCCTGATAGAAAGGTTTTACCAAAAGACCGGCTGCCCGGTAATTGTAAACACCTCTTTTAATGTTAGAGGAGAGCCAATTGTTGAATCTCCTTTGGATGCTTACAAATGTTTTATGAGAACCGAAATAGATTTGCTTGCACTTGGCAATTATATCTTATATAAAGAAGAGCAGCCCAAATTTAATGACGATATAGATTGGAAGCAGAAGTATGAGTTGGATTAAAGATGTAAAAAACGAAATAGCTGCGCTTCACATCTCTTCTAAGATATTAAAGAAGTTTGGATTAGTTGTTGGCTCTGCGTTTATTCTTTTGTCCATATTATTCTGGTGGAAAGAATGGAACACTACTGTTCTATACCTGTTTCTTATATTTGGAGCCCTTCTAATTACAAATGGTATCTTCAGAAGTAAAAGCAAAGATTTTGAAATGCTTTATAAGATTTGGATGGGGTTCGCTTTTGCGTTGGGATGGATAATGTCCCGTTTAATTATTGTAATTATTTTTTATTTAGTACTTACACCGGTTTCTTTAACTGCAAAATTATTCGGTAAAAATTTTCTTGATATCAAATTTAGGGATGGGAAAAATTCATACTGGATTAAAAAAGAGAAAAAGAAACAAGATTACGAAAAGATGTTCTAGATTTATAAACTAACAACCGACTAAAAACACTAACAAAATAAAGGTGAAAAAATGGCAGTAAACATGCAGGGCAAAAGCCTTATCGAAATTCATCACTTAACATTAGAAGAGATTTATCAGATATTCGATTTAAGCGCTTCGTTAAAACAAGACCGTTTAATTGGCCGCAAACATCATGTACTTGATGGCAAAAAACTTGGAATGATTTTTTCGAAACCATCTACAAGAACTCGTGTTTCTTTTGAGGTTGGTATTTACGAATTAGGCGGAACAGGTTTGTATTTCAATCAAAACGATCTTCAACTAAAGAAGAGTGAAAGCGTAAGCGATACAGCTAAAGTACTATCAAGATATCTAGACGGAATTATGATTAGAACATTCGATCATCAGGATGTTATAGACTTGGCGAAATATGGTTCCATTCCTGTTATCAATGGTTTAACAGATTTACATCATCCTTGTCAGGTACTTTGCGACCTTTTTACAATTTTAGAAAAGAGAAGAACTTTGCGTGGATTAAAGATGGCATACATTGGAGATGGCAATAACATGGCTAACAGTTTACTTCATGGCTGCTCAAAAGTAGGTATGGACATTACAATCGCATCTCCAAGCGGATTTACACCTCCAGAATTTGTAGTTAATGAATCGAAAGAAAACGCTAAATACATGGGCAGCAAAATAGAAATTATTGAAGACCCAATTGCAGCGGTTAAAGGTGCAGATATTATTTACACAGACGTTTGGGCAAGCATGGGGCAAGAAAAAGAAGCGGAAGAACGCAAAAAGAAATTCATGAAATATCAGATTAATCCGGAATTGGTTAAACACGCTAAAGAAGATTACATTTTTATGCATTGTTTACCTGCTCACCGCGGCGACGAAGTTGTTGACGAAGTGTGCGATAGTGCTAATAGTGTAATTTTTGACGAAGCTGAGAACAGATTACATGTTCAAAAAGCAATTATGGCTCTAGTAATGTAAAATAATTCAAAAGAAATTTTGCGGATAAGAAAAAAAATTATATTTTTGTCCGCACGATTTTTGGGCAGATAGCTCAGTCGGTAGAGCAAAGGACTGAAAATCCTTGTGTCGGCGGTTCAATTCCGTCTCTGCCCACAAAGAGGGATGATAAAACATCCCTCTTTAGTTTTAAATAGCAGTATGTTTGTAATCTCTTTTTATCAATATAACTTTGATTGTATTATGGAAAATAAAAATATATACCTCCTACCAAATTTAGAAGTAAAAGAATCATCAATTCATGGCAAAGGAATATTTACAAAAATTGATATTCCCGAAGATGAAATTATTCTTGTAATTGAAGGGGAAGTAATTGACGGTAATGAATGTGAAAGAAGAGAAGAAGAAGAAGATAATGTTTATATCTTCTGGAATGGTGATAATTACATAGATACAACTAAAAATGAATTGATTAGACATCTAAACCATATTTGCGACCCAAACTGCTATGTGGATGATAGAGATGAACATACTTTGTTTTTAATTGCCGCAAAAAACATTAAAGCAGGCGAAGAACTTACAATAGATTACGATTACGAAGAAATTTACCAGCATTGCAAGTGCGGTGATTGCAAAACTACAAACGAGAACGAATAGTTTATTCAATTGAATGAAATCAATAACAATAGATGAAATTGAAATTCATCTTTACAAAAACGCATTAGCAAAAAAAATATCAATAGCGGTTCGTCCTTTTAAGCCAGTTCGTGTTACCTTTCCAAATTATGTATCCTATGCTTACGCACAAAAGTTTGCTCTCGAAAAATTAGATTGGCTTAAAACAACTTTGTCAAAGACCAAACTTGTGGAGGAAAGGCAATCAATTTTAAACGAGCAAAAAGAATTCATAACCAGAAATCACCAATTAGTTTTAATTCCTTGTGAGACTCAAAAGATTACAATAAGCCTATATCAGAATAGAATTAAAATACGCTATCCAAATCATCTCGATAAAAAATCTTCTCAGATACAGGCAGCTGTTAAAAAAGGGGTTTTGTTAGCATTAAAAAAAGAAGCCATAGATTATTTACCGAGTAGGATAGATGAGTTGTCAAGAAAGTTTCACCTGCCATTTAATCAACTGGCTATAAAAAATATTAAAAGCCGGTGGGGAAGCTGCAGCAGCAAAAACAACATTAACCTAAGTATTCATCTTATGCATCTTCCAGATCATCTTATAGATTATGTTATTTTACATGAATTGGCCCACACTGTTGTAAAGAATCATAGCTCAAAATACTGGCAATTCTTAAGCAAGCTTACCGTAGATGCTAAACTACTGGACAAAGAGCTTAAGAAACATACTTTGACTGCTCATTAATCGTGATATTTTTTCGAATTATTATTTGAATCACTAAAAGCCTCTCTTTATATTTCACAATCAAAAAGGGAAACAGATGCCTTCAAAAGTAATTACTCAAACAAATTTTCAAGATCTTAATCTGGTAAAGCAGGGTAAAGTGCGCGATGTGTATGCAGTGGAAGATAATTATCTTATTGTTTCTACAGACCGCCTTTCAGCATTTGATGTTATAATGAATGAGGGCATTCCTGCAAAAGGAAGAATTCTAAATAAGATTTCGGCCTTTTGGTTCAATTATGTTAGCGATATAATCGAAAATCATTATATCTCAATAAATGTTGATGAATATCCTGATGTTTGTAAAAAGTACAAAGAAGATTTATTTGAAAGATCTATGCTTGTTAAAAAAGGGGAGCTAATTCCTCTTGAATGTATTGTTAGAGGCTACATTAGCGGAACCGGATGGAACGATTATAAAAAGAGTGGGGCAATTTGCGGAATTAAACTCCCAGAAGGTTTAGTGGAGTCGGAAAAACTGCCAGAGCCAATTTTCACTCCATCTACCAAAGCAGAAATTGGTTTACATGATGAAAATATTACCGAAGAAGATGCAGTTAAAGTTGTTGGGTACGATACTTACCAAATCTTAAAAGAAAAAGCCATTGCCATTTATAAAAAAGCTGCAGATTACGCGTTAACTAAAGGAATTATAATCGCAGATACTAAAATGGAATTTGGCTACTACAATGGCAGCATAATTCTAATTGATGAACTTCTTACTCCAGATTCGAGCCGCTTTTGGCCCTTAAATGAATATGCAAAGGGAAGGGCCCAAAATAGTTTTGATAAGCAATACGTTCGAGATTATTTGCTCTCTATTAATTTTAACAAAAGGCCTCCAGCACCAAATCTTCCTTTAGAAGTAATTGAAAAGACTGCTCAAAAATATAAAGAAGCACTCTTTACATTGGCGGGAGTTAATGTAACCGAATGACACCTTTGCAAATAAAAGTTAAAGAGAAGAAGATTCTATATATATTATGGAGTGATAAAACAGAGAGTGAGATAAAACTTACAAATCTTAGAAGAAATTGCCCTTGCGCAGTTTGTTCTTCCGAACAGCAAAGTCGAAGCTCGACGTATATTCCAATTTATACAGCTAACGAAATAACAATTAAAAAGATACAAGTAATGGGAAGCTATGCAATTGAGGTTACATGGCAAGACGATCATAATACAGGTATTTATGACTTCACTTATCTTAAACAACTTTCAGAAATGAATTCTAATTAAATATGGTTCTCCCTAATCAATTAACTGTTGCCCGTATTATTCTTACTCCTGTTTTCCTCTTTCTTTTTATAAGCGGGGATCCATTGCTTATTCAAATTTCTTCTGTTGTTTTTATAATTGCGGCTTTAACGGATTGGTACGACGGCTGGCTTGCTCGCAAGTTTAATTATATTACCGAATGGGGCAAATTTATGGATCCCCTAGCAGATAAAATATTAACTTCAACTGCGTTCTTTGCAATTGTAGCAGTTGGTCATTTGCAATTATGGATGGTTATTTTAATTGTTGTTCGCGATTTTATTATTACTTTATTGCGTGCAGTTGCAGATTATAAAAAGGTGGCATTTTCTACAAGTTTGCTGGCTAAAATTAAAACTTTTATGCAAATGGCATTCTTATATTATTTACTGGTCTTTATTACACTTAAAACTTTCGACGGTTTATACTCCCAATACAAAGAATGGTTCGAAATACTTCTTAATAAAACATTGCTAGATGTAATAATGATTGTAATAACTTCTTTTACTGTTCTTACCGGAATAACATATTTGTACTCTAATAGAATATTAATAAAAAAACTTTTTTCGAATGAAAATTAATTTTATTGAAAAACTTTTAGGAAGCGGCTTCTATACAGGCTGTTTTAAAAAAGCTTCGGGAACGTGGGGAAGCGCCGCTGGTTTAGTTATCTATCTAATTCCTGGTTTCGAAAATCCATCTGTAATGGTATTCTTTATTACTCTCTTTATTCTTATTGGAGTTCCAATTGCCCGAAAGTTCGAAGCTGTTTATGGTGAAGATCCCGGCGAATTTACATTGGATGAAGTAATTGGAATGTGGATAACACTTTTGTTCATACCCAAAAAAATATGGTGGCTTGCTCTTGGCTTTTTAATTTGGCGCGCAATGGATATTGTTAAACCCTATCCGGCAAATAAATTAGAGCATGTAAAAAATGGATGGGGCGTTCTTTTGGATGATATTATGGCAGGATTTTATTCCTTCGTCAGTTTACATCTAATAATCTTTTTCTTTAATAAAATTATTAACTAATAAGAACAAATAAATGAAAGCTCATATCCTTACAATTGGAGACGAAATTTTAATTGGTCAGGTTACCAATACAAACGCTTCGTGGATTGGAGAACAATTATCTCTTGCTCACATCGATGTTCACTCCACTAGTGTTGTAGGAGACGACATCCCTCAGATTTTGGAGGAGTTCAAACGTGTATTTCAAGCTAACGATTTAACTCTTGTTACCGGCGGACTAGGTCCAACTCACGATGATGTTACACGAAAATGTGTTGTAGATTTTTTTAAGTCCGAGCTTGTGCTTAATGCCGATGTACTGGATGACATTAAAAAGTTTTTTGAGCAACGAGGTAGAACTTTAACACCAACAAATCAAGACCAGGCTCTTGTTCCAAAAATTTGTATTCCAATTCGAAATCCAAGGGGAACTGCACCCGGCTTTTGGATTGAACAGAACAATAAAATATTTGCTGTTATGCCTGGCGTTCCTTTCGAAATGAAAGGTATGATGGAATCTTTTATCCTTCCTAAATTGGTCGAGAAGAATAAGGATAGAGTAAAATCCTTTGCCCGTAAAAATATTTTAACCACTGGAATTCCGGAATCTATGCTGTTTGATAAAATTGGTAATTTGGATGAAATATTAAATGGCGCTAAGCTTGCTTTTCTTCCAAATCAATTTGGTGTGCGTATGAGAATTACCGCCGCCGGAAATGATGAAAGTGATGCCATCAATAAACTTGATGAGATAGAACAAAAACTTAGAGCTAAAATTGGCCGTTACATTTATGGAAAAGAATTAGAAACCTTAGAAGAAGTTGTTGCCAAATTAATGATTGATAGGGGAATTAAATTAGCGGTTGCCGAATCTTGCACTGGCGGTTTAATTTCCAGCCGTTTAACTAATGTTAGCGGAAGCAGCGCTTTTTACATGAAAGGAATTATTGCTTACAGCAATGCCGCCAAAGTTGAAATACTTCATGTAAACGAAGATTCAATTGCTAAAAACGGTGCCGTTAGCTTGGAAGTTGCCCGTCAGATGGCAGAAGGTGTTAAAGCAATTAGCGGTGCAGATATTGGTCTTGCTGTTACTGGAATTATGGGACCTACCGGAGGAACAGAAGCCAAACCCGTGGGATTGGTTTATGCTGGTATTTGCGACGATAAAATTTGTACTGCAAAGGAATTCCGTTTTGGAAATGATAGATTATTAAACAAGGATAGAACTTCGCAAGCAGCATTGGAAATGCTTAGAAGAAATTTGCTTAGTATTACTTATGACGATTAGAACATTTGTAGCTTTAGAAATTCCCGGTTTTGCTTTAAACCAATTGCTCAAGATAAAAGAGGATTCAATTGGGGATATTGGAAAAGTTAAATGGGAGCCATTAGAAAAGCTTCACATCACTCTAAAGTTTTTAGGCGATACCGATGAAAATAAATTAGATGTAATTGTAAACAGCTTAGAAGAATGTTTATCAACTAAAAAAAAATTAGAGCTCAGTTTTGAACGTTTTGGATGCTTTTATAGGGACAATAAGCCAAAGATTCTTTGGGCCGGCTTAAAAGAAAATTACGAATTGATCCAATTAGCCAAAGAGATGGATAATATTTTTTCTATTTTTGGGTATCAAAAAGAAGAAAGAAAATTCAAACCGCATATAACTCTTTTACGGTTCAAAGGGTTCGAAGATTCAAACAAAATTTTAACACTAACAAAAATTAAATTACCTAAAATAGATTTTACTTCAGATACGGTTAAGCTTTATAAAAGTACTCTTAAGCAAAGTGGTTCCGTTTATGAATCAATAAAAAGTTTTGAATTAAAATAGGAGTTGTTATGGCAGTAGATAAAGATCAAAGAATGAAAATTTTAGAAGACACCATAAGCAGCATCGAAAAGACTTATGGTAAAGGTTCAATAATGAAACTTGGAGATGGGGTTGTGGCTCCATTGGATTCAATTTCAACCGGTTCCTTAACTCTCGATTTCGCTCTTGGAATTGGAGGGGTGCCTCGCGGTAGAATAGTCGAAATTTACGGACCAGAATCCAGCGGTAAAACAACGTTGTGTTTGCACATAATTGCAGAAGCTCAAAAAGCAGGCGGTTTGGCAGCATTTATAGATGCAGAGCATGCAATGGATATTAATTACGCTAAACGCTTAAAGGTGGATACTGCTAATTTACTGTTATCTCAGCCGGATTACGGCGAGCAGGCATTAGAGATTGTTGATACACTTGTAAGAAGCAACGCCTTAGATATTATTGTTATAGATTCAGTTGCTGCATTGGTTCCTCGAAGTGAAATTGAAGGTGAAATGGGAGATCCTCAAATGGCTATGCAGGCCCGTTTGATGTCTCAGGCATTGCGTAAAATTACCGGCGCTATAAGCAAATCTAAAACTTGCGTAATATTTACAAATCAATTAAGAAGTAAAATTGGCGTAATGTTCGGCAACCCAGAAACAACTACAGGCGGCAACGCTTTAAAATTCTATGCTTCTGTACGTTTAGATATTAGAAGAATTGCAGCAATTAAAGATGGAACTAACGTTGTTGGTAATAGAACAAAAGTTAAGATTGTAAAAAGCAAAGTAGCCCCACCATTTAAAGAAGTGGAATTCGATATTGTTTACAATGAGGGAATTAGCAAAGCCGGTGATATTATCGACTTAGCCACCGAACATAATGTTGTTAAAAAGGCCGGTGCTTGGTTTACTTATAAAGAAGACCGCTTCCAAGGACGCGATCAACTGAAACAAAAAATGCTTGAAGATCCAATTCTCTTTTCATCAATGGAAAAAGAGGTAAAGATAGCATTAGGAATGATAAAAGAAGATGCGACTGCTTCAAAAGATAGCAAGCCAGCTAAAGAAGAATTGGAAACAAAAGTAAAAAAAAGTAAATGATACTTACCTCATTAAAAAAGAGGGGAAACGATATTCTTCTCTTGTTTGATGATGGGACCTCGTCGATTGTTGATTATAGGGTCGTGGTAGATTTTGGATTGCGACGAGGTGATAGTTTTGATGATGATAAAAAAGAGCTCTTGATTAACGAGAGCTCTTTTCTTAAAGCCAAGGATTCCATTTTCCGGTTCCTAGCTAATCGTCTTCATTCCAAATATGAATTAAAGATTAAACTCCGCAAGAAAAAATATTCAGAAGAAATTATTGAAAGAGCTATTGCAGATTTATCTGAAAAGGGATTTATTAAAGAGGATGAATTTGTTAGCGCATTTGTAAGCCAAAAAATAAATCAAAAAAAGTGGGGAATAAATAAAATTAGAATGCAGCTTTATTCTAAAGGAATTGATAAAGAATTGGTCGAAAGCTACCTTCAAAAGCATATTGGAAATGAATCAATTTTTGAAAATGCCTATGCTCTTGCTCTAAAAAAATATGAATCAATTAAAAATGGCAAGCTAACAGAACTTAAAACTCAGCAAAAAATATTTTCGTTCCTCTTAAATAGAGGTTTCGATTCCGATATAATTAAAGCTGTTTTAAGAAAAATCTTTAATTCGGATATCGATTAATTTTTTTCTCTCGACTGGCTTATGTATTTTTAGGCACAAAATATTTATAAAACTTGCTACAAATAACAAACTAACTTGAAATGAACGCAGATAAAGTTTCATATCCATACAAGAAAAAGAAAAATTTAATAATTAGTGAAGACATAACTGGCTTCGCTGTGTTTGAATAGCAGTGATTGAGACCACTTTGCGTGGTCTTTTTCGTATTAAAAGGAGATTAGAATGAATAGTAAAATATTTTACGAAGGATTAACCTTCGATGATATTCTTTTAATTCCGGCTCGCTCGGAAGTTTTACCAAGAGATGTAGATATTTCTTCGAACCTTACCAGACTAGTAAAATTAAATGTTCCTTTCCTTTCGGCTGCTATGGACACTGTTACGGAATCGCAGATGGCTATTGCTATGGCTGCTCAGGGAGGCATTGGAATAATCCATAAGAATATGACAATTGAAAAGCAGGCCGATGAGGTGGACAAAGTTAAAAGATCGGAAAGCGGAATGATTGTTAACCCAATTACTCTTAGTCCAGAGCATTCAATAAAAGATGCCGAAGATTTGATGTCGAAATACCATATCTCAGGTATTCCAATTGTAGACGAAAAAAGCAAACTGGTTGGTATTCTTACAAATCGCGATCTTAGGTTTGAACACAACCGTAATTTATCTGTTTATGAATTAATGACTAAAGAAAATTTAGTTACCGCACCCCTTGGAACAACACTGGAAGAAGCTCAAACAATTTTGCACCGTCATAGAATTGAAAAACTTCCGGTTGTAGATAAAAAAGGAATAATAAAAGGATTGATCACTTACAAAGACATATTAAAGAAAAAGAAATTCCCATACGCATGTAAAGACGATTTAGGTCGTCTTCGTGTAGGTGCAGCTCTTGGTATTTCAAAAGATACTTACGATAGAGTTGAAGCTCTTGTTCAGGCAAATGTAGATGTTGTTGTTGTGGATACGGCTCATGGCCATTCTGTTGGTGTGCTAAAGACAATTAAGTATATCAAAAACAAATACAAGAATCTTCAGGTTGTTGCCGGAAACATTGTTACAAAAGAAGCTGCTTTGGAATTAGCTGCCATTGGTGTTGATGCTGTTAAAGTTGGAATTGGCGCCGGATCAATTTGCACAACACGTGTTGTTGCCGGTGTTGGCGTTCCACAAATTAGCGCTGTTATTGAAGTTGCAAACGCTTTAAAAGGTAAAAGAACTACCGTAATCTCAGATGGTGGAATTAAACAAACTGGAGATATTCCAAAAGCAATTGCCGCCGGCGCAGATACTGTTATGATGGGAGGTACTTTAGCAGGATGCGATGAAACACCCGGTGAAAAAGTTTTATATGAAGGTAGAAGTTTTAAAGTATACAGAGGAATGGGCTCTTTAGGCGCTATGAAAAAGGGAAGTAGTGATCGTTACTTTCAGGATATGGAATCGGACATTAAAAAATTAGTTCCGGAAGGCATTGAAGGAAGAGTTCCTTACAAAGGACCTTTATCTGATACAATCTATCAGTTTATTGGAGGGTTGCGCGCAGCAATGGGGTACTGCGGCGTTAAAAATATTGCCGAGTTGAAAACCAAAGCTCGGTTTGTTAAAATATCATCTGCCGGATTGCGCGAAAGCCATCCTCACGATGTTCAAATAACTGAAGAATCTCCTAACTATCAAATTCAACAAAAATAATTGATCACTTATGTATAATGTTCTAGTTCTTGCATATTATTATCCTCCGCTAGGATTAAGCGGCGTTCAGCGTACTTTGAAATTTACAAAGTACATGAAAGATTTTAATTGGAATCCAACTGTTATAACAGCCGGTAACGTTGCTTACTATGCTTACGATTTTGAAATGCTAAAGGAAGCCGAAGAGGCAGGAATTACTATTCACCGTACGGAGTCTTTCGACATAAATGCATTACTTGGTTCCAAATTTAAAACTGTTACAATGCCAAGTGAGGCAATACGTAAATTGCTTTCCAAGATTAGCAAAACGGTTTTTATTCCGGATAATAAAAAGTCGTGGAGTAAGCGTGCGTATTTAAAAGCAAAAGAGATAATTGAAAAGGAGAAGATAGATTTAATCTATGTTTCAATTCCCCCTTACTCTTCTTTTATGACTGCCGCTAAATTAAAAAAGGAATTTGGTATTCCATTATTTGTGGATTACAGGGATTTATGGGTTGGCAATCACTTTACTTTTAATCTTACTCCGTACCACAGCTATAAAAATAAAAAATTGGAATACAATTGCCTTAAAGCCAGCGATAAGATAGTTGTTATAAACCGAAAGATTAAAGAGAAGATATTACTCACTTATCCATTTCTTGGTTACGACGATATTATGATAATCCCTCATGGATTCGATCCGGCTGATTTTGATTATGTTGCGGCTCCTCAAAAGTCATCAAGTAAAATGAAACTTACCTATTCCGGAATATTCTACGAAAATATTACTCCGGAATATCTGTTACGCGCATTCAAAGAAATTTCTGTTGAACGCCCAGATATTGCAGCCAATATTGAACTAGAATTTATTGGATTGCTAACTAAAGAGAATAAAAAATTGATCAATTCTCTAGGACTAAGAACATATGTTAAAGAGCATGGATATTTAGAGCATCACGAAGCAATAAAACAAATCAAAGACTGCGATGTTCTTTGGATGATGATTGGAAATACCTTTAATGCAGATACAATTTCTACAAGTAAGCTATACGAATATTTCGGAAGCGGCAAACCAATTTTAGGATGCGTGCCTGACGGCACCGCTAGATTGGCATTGAAAGAATATGGCGCTTCTTTTATTACCTATCCGGATTACATTAACGATATTAAAGAAGCTATCATAAATATTCACAAGCTTTACAAAGAGAAAAAGCTCCCAGTTCCAAATGCAGAATTTGTAGAAAAGCATAACAGAAAAAATCTTACAGAAACTTTAACCAAGGCATTTCAATTTTATTTGAGGGCAGATTGATGAAGGTTGCAATTATTGGAGCAGGGGGAAGAGAGCATGCAATTGCGTTAAAAATTTCCGAGAGTTTGACAAAGGATAATCTCTTTGTAATTCCTGGCAATCCAGGTACTAAATCAATTGCAAACAATATTGAGCTTGATCCATCCAATAATAATTTGGTGGTTGAGTTTTGTCTTACAAATAAAATTGATTTGGTTATTATAGGTCCCGAAAAACCCTTGATAGATGGACTTGCAGATGATCTTAGAAATAAAGGTATAGCCGTTTTTGGTCCCTCTAAAAATGCTGCAAGAATAGAGGGGGAAAAATCTTTTGCTAAAAAACTGATGAAGGAGTTTAATATTCCAACAGCTTCTTTTCAAGTATTCCTTAAAGAGCATTACGATGAAGCTATAAATTATTTGCATAAAATTAGTTACCCGGTTGTAATTAAAGCAGATGGTATTGCCGCTGGTAAAGGAGTTGTAATTGCATACACATTTGAAGATGCTCGCGATGCAATTAAAGAATGTTTTGTAAACTCTTCATTTGGAAGCGCGGGAGATAAAGTAGTTATTGAAGAATTCATGGAAGGGCAAGAAGCTTCCATCTTTGCAATAACAGATGGAACTAATTTTGTCTTATTGCCGGCAGCTCAAGATCATAAAAGAATTCATGACGGTGATACCGGAAAAAATACAGGCGGAATGGGTGCCTATGCTCCAACTCCATTTGTGGATGCTATAATTATGAATGAAGTTGCCGATAGAATAATTTTGCCTACCCTAAATGCTCTGGCAAGTAAGGATTCAAAATTTGTTGGCTGCTTGTATTGTGGAATAATGCTTACAAAGGATGGTCCTAAAGTTGTTGAATTCAATTGCCGCTTTGGCGATCCCGAAACACAAGTTGTGTTGCCATTACTAAAAGGAAATTTTTTAGAACTGCTTTATTCTTCGGCAATAGGTACACTTAATAAAGATTCACTCAAGGTTGAAAATGGAACTTCAATTTGTGTTGTTATTGCCTCCAAGGGGTATCCCAATTCTTATGAAAAGGGAATTGAAATAACTGGCCTGGACAAGTTTGATCATCCAAATAGTAGTGTAATTCATGCCGGGACCAAAGAAGTAAATGGTATAATTGTTTCGAATGGGGGAAGAGTATTAAATGTGGTCTCAACAATTGAAATGAATGATTTAAGAGCTTGCAAACAAATAGTTTACGATGCAATTAGCAAAATTAATTTTGATGGTATGCAGTATCGTAAAGATATTTCGGATAAGGCACTGAAGCAGCAATAAGAAATCATCTTAGTAAGTTTCTAGAGTCTAAAAATATTATTCAATATTTCTTATCAGTAGGCAATTGCACAGATCATTTCATCAGTAAAAACTCTCATGAAAAAAAATATCAGCAAAATAAAAAATAATAAATATGCAAAAACCCCTAAGTGGAATTTACTTCTATTGATTTTTATTCTAATTATAGTTGGCTCAATTGCTACCTATTTTTTTCTTTCAAATCCCAAACCTCTATTTGATGGCAAACTTGCGTTTAATGAATTAGTCAAACAAGTAGAGTTTGGGCCTAGAGTTAATGGAACAGAGGGGCATAGGAAAGCAAAAGAGTATTTGGTTGCAAAGCTAAAATTATATGCGGATATGGTTTCGGAGCAGACATTTAGTTACACAGATAAGCATGATTCTACAAAAATTTATAATGGAGTTAATATTGTAGCTTCATTTAATGTTTCGGAGAATGTAGAAAGAAGAGTATTGCTTTGTGCGCACTGGGATTCTCGTCCTTTTGCAGATAACGATCCAAATCCAACCAATCATATTTTACCTGTGCTTGGCGCAAATGATGGAGCTAGCGGAGTGGCTGTATTGCTGGAAATGGCACGTTTGTTTGCTCAAGTAAAACCTAATATTGGTGTAGATATTGTTTTATTCGATTTAGAAGATATGGGAGAACATGAAAATTCCTCAAATCTCAATACTCCTAAAAATCCATTTTGTATTGGCTCCGAGATGTTTGTTAAAAGTAATCCAAATTACTATCCAGCATATGGAATATTACTTGATATGGTTGGTGATAAAGAGTTAAGAATTCCTAAAGAGCCCTACTCTTTAGATAGAGCAGCAAACATTGTAGATAAAGTTTGGAAAGCAGCTGCTGAAGTAGGTTCGAATTCGTTTAAAGATGAACCGGGAGGAGCCGTTACAGATGATCATATTCCATTTTTGAAAAAATCTATTCCGGTTATAGATTTAATTCATTTCCCATTTCCTAAAACATGGCATACTGTTAAGGATATTCCCGAAAATTGCAGCAGTGAAAGTTTGCAGCAGGTGGGCAATGTTCTTGTAGAAGTTATTTACAACGAAAAATAAATTTACAAGCACATCCTAAATATCTTCCGAATCAACTACCTTAGTTTATTATTCAAAATAAATTATAGATATTGTAATAGTAAATATCTATCAACGAATATTTCCAAATGGGAAAAAGATGTTAAAGAAAATCTGCTTATTAGTTCTGTTTTTGTACACATTTGCTTGTTACTCGCAAACCAAATCGTTACTAAATCTCGAAGAATACGTTCAAAAGGATTCACTTGGATTTATACAAATAAAAACAAACCTACTTTTTAACAGTAACCAAATTATTAGTGTGCTTATTTTACCCAAAAGGAATTTGGATAAATTTAAGCTGGAGTATGCATACGGTAAAAAGGAATTAGTAAAAACCAGTTTACTTGCAAAAAGTAAAAATGCTTTAGCAGCAATTAATGGGGGCTTTTTTAATATGGATAGCGGGGGAAGCGTTACCTATTTTGAAATAAACGATTCAACAATAAACAGAACAATCACTTCGGAATTGAAATGGGCAAAGCCTACTACTGTTATGAATGGGGCTGTTGTTTTAACAAAGGATAATAAATTTTTAGTTCAGGCTGCATTAATAGATAATGAATACCAACTTTCTAAAAACGAAGCATCGGTGCTGGTAACGGGACCTTTACTTTTATTGAATTCAGAAAAAGTGACAATGCCTAATAACCCAATTGTAAAAGCACGTCATCCAAGAACACTTATAGGAATAACAAAGCAATTAATCCTACTGATAGCAATCGACGGAAGATCTAAAGAAGCAGATGGAATTTCGTTACTCGAAGCTCAAGTGTTTTTACTTAGCATTGGCTGTGTTGATGCAGTTAATCTTGATGGCGGAGGCTCTACCACTATGTGGTTAAAGCAAATGGGTATTGTTAATAATCCAAGTGACAAAACTGGTGAAAGAGCTGTTTCGAATGCTTTGCTGATATTGAATAAATAATATTAGCTGCTACAAAATGAAATTATAAAAAATGATCATCCTGGAGGCCAGGTTAGTTTGCGTCCGCCTAATAAATGCATATGAAGGTGATAAACTTCCTGCCCGCCATTGTTGCCGCAATTTATAACTAATCTAAAACCATCTTTGTCTATTCCTAAATCTTTGGCAATCTTATTAGCGGCATCAAAAAGTTCCCCTAATAATTTTGCATGCTTTTGCCCATCAATTTGGGTGGTCATTTCAATTTCTTCTTTAGGAATAATAAGAACATGAACGGGAGCTTGAGGTTTAATGTCTTTGAAGGCTAGAACCGAATCATTTTCAAAAACAATATCGGCCGGAATTTCTTTGCGTATAATTTTAGAAAAAATAGTTTCGCTCATGGCTATTCCTTTTCTATTTCGTATTTCTTTAGTTTATTATAAAGATGACTTCTTTGAATTCCAAGAACATCTGCCGTCTTACTCATATTCCATGCGTTTGCGTTTAACTGCTTAATAATAAATGCTTTCTCACTCTTTTCCTTAAATTCCTGAAAGCTGTTTGTAACATTCAAAAAGTCGTCGGTATGTGAAGACCCCGTTTGAGTTAACAGATTAATTTCCTTTTCGGTTACTTCTGCCTTTGGAGTCATAATAACTATTCTTTCAATAACGTTTCGCAATTCTCTAACATTACCTTTCCAAGGAAGGCTTTGGAGCGTTTTAACTGCACCGCTAGTATATTCTTTGAAAGGGAAGCGGTTCTTATCGCAAATTATCTTTGTAAAGTGATTAACTAAAATTGGAATATCATCTTTACGCTCGCGCAAAGGTGGAACATGAATTGGAATAACATTTAAGCGATGATATAAATCTTCTCTAAAGTTTCCCTTAGTAATTTCCAGATTAAGATCCTTATTGGTAGCGGAAATTATTCTAACATCAACATCTGTTTTAGAGGAACCTCCAACGCGTTCAATTCTTCCATCTTCAATAGCTCGTAATACTTTTGCCTGCGCTTGAAGACTCATATCCCCAATTTCATCAAGGAATAAATTCCCATTATCTGCCAACTCAAATTTCCCAATCCTTTGCTTAATAGCTCCGGTAAATGCTCCCTTTTCGTGACCGAATAATTCCGATTCAATTAGCTCATGGGGAATAGCAGCGCAGTTAACTTCAATTAATTCTTTATTGGCTCGGGTGCTTAAACGGTGAATTTCCTGAGCAACTAATTCTTTACCGGTTCCGTTTTCTCCCGTTATTAAAACGCGAGCATCAGTCTTTGCAACAAGAGCAATAGTTTCTAAAATAGTTTGTATGGATGCGCTGTTACCTATTATCTTATCGTTAGTTAACAGCTCCTTCCTTAACTTTTTATTCTCTTTAAGGAGTGTAGATTGGTTAACTGCATTGCGAACGCTTATTAGTAATTTATCCCGGTCAATCGGCTTTTCAATAAAATCGAAAGCGCCAAGTTTTGTAGCTTTAACTGCGTTTTCAATACTACCGTGAGCCGAAATCATAATAACTTTTAAATCTATTTCCTTTTCGCGCATCCAGTTCAATATTTCAAAACCGTTTTTACCCGGTATTTGAATATCGAGGAGCAACGCGCTGAATTCACCATACTCAATTTTTGAGAGTCCCTCGAATGCATCGGTAGTGTAATCAACATAGTAATCTTCATATTCTAAAATCATTTTTATGCTTTCGCATATTTCCCGTTCATCGTCTATAATTAATATTGATTTCATTTGCCCACTCTTATTAATAATAATTGGTTAATCACCAATGCTTCAGACGGTTTAGCTTTACAATTGTTCTTTAATAAAGATGCAAAAATCTCCCCATAATAATTTGTCTCCAAATCCCTTTTATCGAAAGAACCGTTTGCAAAAAAGTATTCCTCTGTAAGCTCAACAAACATACCCATAAATTTTGAAAAGTTGAAGATGCCGGCGCTGTATTTAAGAAAGGCATTTCCAAAAAAGTGAGAAAGCTTATCCTTATCACCAAAATTTGTATTAGGAGTGCTGAAATAGAGTTTTTTAGGAAGATTATCTTTTCGCTTCTCAAAAACATTTTGAGGAGGAGAGGGAAGTGGAATTTTTGCAATGCCTAATCCAAAAGGAAGTTTGAATTCTATTTTGTTGAATGGAAGACATGCGAAAGTAAGGCAAAGCAAAGCTTCACTTATATCCCCATCAAAGAAGGTTAATGATCTTTGATAAAGAGTATCAACCAACGCAATATCTGAATTGTTCTTTTTAAGATTTACAAACTCTTCCGAGGCTATATAGTTAGATAAATAGAATAAACCACCGTAAAATGATTTATCGTATTTGGTTTGGCAAATGCTGCTACTGCAGTAGAGTAGTGCAATAAAAACTGACCAGATGAATATATTTTTAATCACTAAACCTACGTTTGAATTACCCCAGGATTAAAGCGGGGGATTATTGCATTATTGTTTGCGCATTCAATTGCCATGGAAACATATTCTCTTGTACGGCATGGATCTATAATTTCATCAATCCATAAGCGAGCGGCGGCATATAAAGGAAAGTTCTTTTCTTCGTACGACTTTGTAATTTCTCCCAGAAGTTTTTCCCTTTCTTCTTTGGAAAAATGTTTATCATTTTTTTCGGCTTGCTTTAGCTTGATATCAAGTAAAACACTTGCAGCCTGAGAAGCGCCCATAACGGCAATTTTAGCATTGGGATAAGCAAAAATAAATCTTGGATCGTAAGCCTTTCCGCACATTGCATAATTACCGGCTCCGTAACTGTTGCCTGTTATAATAGTTATTTTTGGCACTACGGAATTGGCAACCGCATTAACCATTTTAGCGCCATCTTTAATAATGCCTCCATGTTCTGCTTTGCTTCCTACCATAAATCCGGTAACATCCTGCAAAAACAAAAGAGGAATTTTTCTTTGATTACAATTCATTATAAATCGGGCCGCCTTATCTGCACTATCGCTATAAATTACTCCTCCAATTTGCATTTCCCCTTTTTCTGTTTTAACAACACTTCGCTGATTTGCAATTATTCCAACGGACCAGCCATCTATTCGAGCATAAGCAGTAATAAGTGTTTTGCCGTAACCGGCTTTGTATTCATCAATTTCGCTCTTGTCTGTAATTCTTGCAATAAGCTCGTAAGTATCGTAAGGCTTGCTAAAATCTTCGGGTATAATTCCAAACAACTCATCACTTGAGTATTTAGGCGGAGCAGATTCAATTCTATTGAATCCCGCTTTTTCGTTACTTCCAAATTTCTGAGCTAAACTTCTTAATTGTAATATGGCTTCATCATCACTTTTCATAACATAATCTGTAACACCGCTAACATTGCTTTGAACGCGCGCGCCTCCTAGTAATTCGTTGGTGGTCTCTTCTCCAATAGCGGCTTTTACTAAATGAGAACCGGCAAGAAAGACAGATCCTTCTCCTTCAACAATTAAGGCTTCGTCACTCATAATTGGAAGGTAGGCACCACCTGCAACGCATGGACCCATAATAGCAGCGATTTGGGGAATACCCATTGAAGACATTACGGCATTATTGCGGAATATTCTTCCAAAGTGTTCCTTATCTGGAAATATTTCATCCTGAAGTGGAAGGAAAACTCCGGCACTATCAACTAAATAAATTATCGGCAATCTATTTTCAATTGCAATTTCCTGAGCTCTAAGATTTTTCTTAGCGGTAATTGGAAACCACGCACCGGCTTTAACAGTGGCATCGTTTGCAACAATTATAAAATCGCGGTTATGTATTTTACCAATACCAAATATTGTTCCGCTGCTAGGTGCGCCCCCATACTCCTTATACATATCGTGAGCGGCAAATGTATTTAATTCTATAAAAGTTGAACCGGCATCAATAAGTTTATTTACCCTTTCGCGAGCGGTTAATTTGTTTTTTTCGTGCTGTTTTGCAATAGCGCTTTTACCACCGCCAAGATGTATTGTAGCTCTAACGGCTTCTATTTTGCGGAGAAGGTTTTTATGAAAATCTTCTCTCTTTAGAAATGTTTCGTTATGCTTAACTTCAGTTCCAATTTGTCTCATATCAATCTTTCAATAAGTTGCGGGCAATTACAATTCTTTGAACTTCGCTTGTGCCTTCCCCAATTGTTAACAGTTTTACATCACGGTAAAATTTTTCTACAGGGTAATCTTTTGTAAAGCCGTAACCGCCAAAAATCTGAACTGCTTCACCGGCAGCTTTGGTTGCAACTTCGCTGGCAAATAATTTAGCTTTGGCTGCAATATTGTTTATCGGCTTATTTTCGTCTTTGTACTGAGCGGCTTTAAATGTCATTAAACGTGCGGCATCAATTTCTGTAGCCATTTCGGCAAGCTTAAACTGAATAGCCTGAAAATCTGCAATAGGTTTATTGAATTGTTTTCTTTCCTTGGAGTAAGAGATAGAAGATTCCAGGCAGCCTTGTGCAAGTCCAACACTCAAAGCGGCAATCGAAATTCTTCCACCTTCTAATACTTTCATTGCTTGTGTAAATCCTTCTCCTTCGAGGCCAATTAAATTATCCTTGTGAATTTTGCAATTTTCAAAAACCAGCTGAGTAGTTTCGCTTGCGCGCATTCCAAGTTTATTCTCTTTTTTTGAAGAGGAGAAACCTTCTGTACCTTTTTCAACAATGAATGCCGAAATTCCTTTTTTGCCTTTGCTTTTATCTGTAATTGCCAAAACCACAGCAATACTTCCTACTCCACCATGAGTAATAAAATTTTTGGTTCCATTTAGAATGTAGAAGTCACCTTCTTTTACAGCAACAGTTTGAAGTGCAGCAGAATCGCTTCCGCTTGCAGGTTCGGTTAAACCCCAAGCGCCAATTTTTTTACCGCTTGTTAAGAATGGTAAATGTTTCTGCTTCTGTTCATCATTTGCAAATAGGTAAATATGATTTGTGCATAAACCATTATGAGCGGCAACAGATAATGCTATTGAGGGATCAATACGTGCAAGTTCTTCAACAATTAAAGCATATTCTACATAACCTAAGCCGGCACCACCATATTTTTCATTAACCAAGATTCCTAAAAATCCAAGCTCGCCAAGCTGCTGCATAATATCCATGGGGAACTTTTGCGCTTCATCAAATTCCATGATGCGGGGTTTTATTTGTTTTTCGGCAAACTCTCTAATAGTGTTTTTAATTGCAAGTCTATCCTCATCAAATTCGATAAGAAAGCTTGGAGAAGAATTTATATTGGCCATAAGTTACTCTTTCAAATTGTGCTTGAAATCGTTAAATAAATTTTCGGCAATTTGGTAGGGGGACTGTTCCCCCTCAACAACTTTTTTTAGTGATGCTTCTAAATGAGCGCTTCTCTCTTGTTGCCAAAGTTTGTGGCGGATAAGAGTTTCAACAATATCTTTAATTCTAATTCTAAAATGTTCCTCTCTTTTTTCTTTCAACAGATTATTCAATTCCAAATAATTACGATGACGCTCAATTTCGTTTGCAATTTCGGGAATTCCAAAATTTTCGTTAGCAATTGCTTTTACAATATCTGGCATCCAGCTCTTTTCGTTATGATCTCTCATCATAAGAATAGTTCTTAAAGCCATTATTGCGCTGTCTGCCCCTGGTCTATCGCTTTTATTCAAAACAAAAAAATCGGCAATTTCCATTAGTCCAGCTTTCATTGCCTGAATTGAATCTCCAGATTCAGGAACAAGTACAACAAGAGTAGTGTCGGCAGTATTTGCAATATCAAGCTCGCTTTGCCCAACACCAACTGTTTCAAAAATAATATAATCAAATCCGGCAGCATCCAAAACGTCTGCGGCATCAATAGTTTTTTTGCTAAGTCCACCTAGACTTCCACGTGTTGCCATACTTCTAATAAAAACACCAGGATCTGTTCCAATTTCACTCATGCGAACTCTATCCCCTAAAAGTGCCCCGCCTGTAAACGGACTAGTAGGATCAACGGCAATTATTGCAACTGTTTTATTCTGCTTTCTAAAATATTTTGTAAGCTGGTTTGTTAATGTACTTTTTCCGGCACCCGGAGGACCTGTAATTCCTATTCTATATGCTTTGCCAGTATTCTTATGTAATTCTTTTAGAAGGGAAGTAGAAGATTCGTTACCCGATTCTACAATTGATATTGCGCGGCTAACAGAACGCTTATCCGTATTAAAAATTGATTCAACAAAATTTGTAGTAGTCATTAGTATTATTTGTATAATCCGTTTTTGTAAATATATTCTTTAACTTTTTGGGGCACAAGAAAATCTATTGGTAATTCATTTTTTATTCTTTTTCTAATGTCTGTAGAGGAGATATCTATACTTGGTGTTGGTACAAAAATAGCCTTATCGAAATAAATGTTTTTGGAATTTGGAATGTTATCCATACTTCTTTTCATCACAACAACTTTGCACAAGTCGAAAATAGCATCGGGGTTTTTCCATTTATCAAAAACAGCTAAATTGTCATATCCAATAATAAGTTCAATATCATCATAAAGTTTCGAAAACTCTACAAGTGTATCTATAGTAAAAGAAACATCCCCCTTATTAATTTCGTAATCGCTAACTTCAAATTGAGAAATATCTTCAACGGCGCATTTAACCATATTAAATCTGTGAAAATCATCCGTAGGAAGTATTTCTGTCTTTAAAGGTGAAATATTGCAGGGCATTAAAATAATTTTGTCCAAATTTCTCTGTTCCAGCACAGAGTGCGCGGTAATTAAATGCCCGTTATGTATTGGATCGAAGGAACCGCCTAATAAACCAATTTTCATAAGACCTACTTTTGAAGTGAGCGAATAACATCTCTGTAATATTCAATCTCTAATTCTATTTTATTTCTATCAATATTGTTGAACTTAAGTTTGTGTTTGGCAAAAGCCAATTTAATTGCGGTACGTGAATATAGCCTTCTTATCTCTTCGTTAATCCATCCTTTTCGCAGATGTAATCTACTAATAATTATTGGAATATGATCTTGAGGTAGTAATCCATTGTTACTTTCTTCTTTCAGTTCATTTTGAATAATTTCTTTTTCGTTGTTAAGAGATCTTCTGAACAGCAGCAAGTAAGATGCTATTAGAATAATCATAAACAAAAAGCCTAGCAGGTAAGTATTATTAAAGGAAACCGTAAAATTCCAGGTAAAATGAATTAGAAAGGCAATGCATAGCCCAATATAAGGGAAGGAATTTTTAATCATATTTCTCGAAAGAAGAGCCATACCAATAAAAGCGCCGAATGTGCCGGTTGAAATAGCATGCATTACAGCAGAAAATAGGGACCGGATTATTACAAGATAAAGCCAAGAGAAAGCATTATCTGTATAAGTGGAAAAGTACATCAAGTTTTCGGTCATTCCAAAACCAAGACCAATTGCAGAACCATAAACAAAGCCATCTGTAATGTTATCGAATTTTTTAGAGCGGCTGGACCATAAAAGAAAAACTCCTTTTGCAATTTCTTCTGTAAACGGTGCAAAAATTATTGTGTTAATTTTATCGGATAGGTCATTTGCAATTCCATTTGTATGAGTTATAAATCCTAATGCCATTGTACCAACAATACCTAATAGAATAGCACCGAAAGCTCCCCAAAAGAAGTGGGTTATAACAAAAACAAAGGGTTCACGTTCATATTTATCTAACCGCCAAACAATTATTAGGTAAAAAAGCATTGGCAAAATTGCCGCTATGATAGAAGCTAAAAATGGCATATCTTTATCCACGGAGTTTTATAAATAATTCCAGAACGGCCTGAAATCTTGATTATAAGCTATTAGGTATATATATTTTGACCCAATTTTTCCACATGTTCTTCAAATGATAATAAAATATACAAATTTTTCTAACGGCATTCATGAATTGAAGTTTATTGAGCCGGTTCATAAGCTTGGTCTTGAAGAAATGTTCTTTGGAGATGTTGAACTCGAGTGCAGAATGGATAAGTCTCCTCATCAAATAGTTCTTGATTGCAAGCTTGTAACTCACGCAAAAATGGTTTGCGACCGGTGTGCGGTTGAATTTGAAGAGGATTTAAGAAGTGAATTTCAGCTTAGCTACATGTTTGCAAAGAATGCAAAAGAAAGTGATGAGCTTAACTTTAAGATTCTTACTCCAGATGAAGATAAAATAGATTTAAGCGAAGATGTTTTTGAATATGCTGAATTAGCAGTACCAATGAAAAGACTTTGCGATGAAGATTGCAAAGGACTTTGTCTTAAATGCGGAATAAACTTAAATGAAGCTAAATGTAATTGTGTAACGGAAATAAGCCACGATGTTTGGGCTCCGTTAAAAGAACTGAAAGATAAATTAAATAACTAATAAATAGGTAAATTCAATGCCAAATCCGAAACGTAAGATGTCTAAGAGTAGAAGAGACAAACGCAGAACACATTATAAAGCAACTGCTCCTACTTTAAGCCGCTGCTCTAATTGTGGCGAAATTAAATTAAGCCATAGAGCTTGTCCAAATTGCGGCTATTATGCCGGCAGATCCATGTTCGTTCCAGAACAATAATTACTTTTAGATGACGGAAAACAAATCAAAAAGATGCAGAATTGCAGTCGATGCTATGGGGGGCGATTTTGCCCCTAAGCACGAAATTCTCGGGGCAATCTCTGCTCTAGCCGAGAATAAAGATATTGATATTATTCTTGTTGGAGATAAAGTAAAAATTCTTGCAATTGCTGCAGAAGAAAAAGTATCTCTTGATGAAAAGATGATTTATCATGCATCCCAAATTGTTGATATGCACGATAAGCCAACGGATGCAATTAAGAATAAGCAGGATTCATCTTTGGTTGTTGGAGCTAAACTTGTTAAAGAGGGAAAAGCCGACGCTTTTGTTAGCGCAGGCAATACCGGTGCTATGCTAGCTGCATCTACTTTAATTATTGGTAGAATAAAAGGTGTTAGCCGACCAACTATTGGAGCCTCGTTTCCTACTACAACTAAGAATAGGTTTTGCACAGTATTCGATGCCGGTGCAAGTGTGGATAGTAAACCACAGCATCTGTTCGAATATGCAATTCTTGGATCTATCTTTGCAAAAGAAATTTATGGTTACAATAATCCTACGGTTGGTTTGTTAAGTGTTGGAGAAGAGGAAACAAAAGGAAACGAACTTACCTTTGCTACTCATAAGTTATTGAAGGATTCAAAAATTAATTTTGCCGGAAACGTTGAAGGGCGTGATATTCTTAAAGGAAGTGTTGACGTTGTTGTTTGCGATGGCTTTGTTGGAAACATAATTCTAAAATTTGGTGAAAGCTTTTTAACACTTCTTAAAACAAGAATTAAACAATATGCAAACGAAGGTGGAATTGTAAATAAGTTAAAAGCATTAGTTGTAAAATCTGTATTAAAAGCCTCTTTAAGCGATATGGATTACCAGACTCATGGCGGTGTTCCATTGCTTGGCGTTAATGGGATAAGTATAATTGGCCACGGCTCCAGTTCTCCTCTTGCAATTAAGAATATGATTCTGAGAGCTAAAGAAATGTACGACAAAAATTTGATAACAAAATTTGAGGAAGCTTTACATACCTATGCAGTCAAAAACTAAAAATATTAGCGCTGCCATTACAGCTGTTGGAATGTATGTTCCCGAAAAAATAATGGATAACAAATATTTCGAGGAGATTGTTGATACTAACGACGAATGGATAATGTCTCGTACCGGAATTAAGGAAAGAAGAAAATTAGAAGTTGGTGCTACAAGCGATTTAGCCGCAAACGCATGTTTGGATTTATTCAAAACAACAAATGTAAAACCAGAAGAAATTGATTTAATAATTGTTGCAACAGTTACACCGGATATGTTTTTCCCATCCACTTCATGTCTAGTTCAAAATAAGATTGGCGCTACTAAAGCATGGGCTTTCGATCTTAATGCTGCCTGTTCCGGATTTTTATTTGCTCTTAATACTGGTGCAAATTTTATTGAAAGCGGCAACTATAAAAAAGTTTTGGTTGTTGGTGCAGATAAAATGACCGCAATTACAGATTATACAGACAGGAATACATGTATTTTATTTGGAGATGCCGGTTCTGCAGTTCTTCTTGAACCTTGCGTAGGAGGAGAGTATGGTGTTCTCGATTCTATGTTATACGTTGATGGCTCGGGCAAAGATGCTCTATATATGAAGGGGGGCGGAAGTCTTAATCCTGCTACACACGAAACAGTTGATAAAAAAATGCATTATATATATCAGGATGGAAAAGCTGTATTTAAAGTGGCAGTTAAAGGAATGGCCGATGTTTCATACGATATTATGCAAAAAAATAATTTGAAACCAGAAGATGTTGCTTATTTAGTTCCTCATCAGGCTAACTTACGTATTATTGATGCTACAGCCGAAAGAATGGGAGTATCTAAAGATAAAGTGACTATCAATATTCAAAAATATGGAAACACTACTGCCGCTACTATTCCAATGTGTATGACTGAATATTACCGAGAGGGAAAAATTAAAAAAGGGGATAACCTAATATTAGCAGCATTTGGTGCAGGTTATACATGGGGAGCCATTTATCTTAAATGGAGTATATAAAATGAGCAAGAAAGCATTTTTATTTCCAGGTCAAGGTGCTCAATATGTGGGCATGGCAAAAGATTTATACGATAATTCTGTTGAAGCAAAAGAGATGATTAAGACTGCCGAAGAAGCAGCAGGAGTTCAGCTAAGTCACATTATGTTCAATGGTCCCGAAGATTCTTTAAAGCAGACTGATATAACCCAACCGGCAATTTTTCTTCATAGTGTTGTATTGGCTAGCTTGATAAGAACCATGGATCCGGATATGGTTGCAGGACATTCTTTGGGTGAATACTCGGCTTTAGTTTCTGCAAAGGCAATTCAATTTTACGATGCAGTAAAACTTGTTAGAACTCGTGGTATGGCAATGCTTCAAGCCGGAATTGATATGCCGGGAACTATGGCTGCTGTTATTGGCCTTAACGAAGAAGTATTAAACGATATATGCGCCGAAGCAAGTGCAAAAGGAATTGTTCAATGTGCTAATTATAATTCTCCCGGGCAAATAGTAATTTCTGGCTCGGTTGAAGGTGTTCGCGCGGCAATGGATATGTGCAAACCTAAAGGGGCAAAACTCGTAAAAGAACTGGTGGTTAGCGGAGCTTTTCATTCTCCATTAATGGAAAGTGCAAGAACATCTTTGAAAGCAAAGCTGGACGAAACTTTATTTTACGATGCTAAGATTCCTGTTTATGCTAACGTTACTGCAAAGCCTGTTCAAAATAAGGAAGAAATTAAAAACTTATTGAACGAGCAGCTTACAAAACCTGTTAGATGGGAAGAGATTATTGTGAACATGATTAAAGATGGTGCAGAGGAGTTTTACGAAATTGGGCCTGGTAAAGTTTTACAAGGATTAGTAAAAAAGATCAACCCGGATGTAAAAGTCTTTGGAATTGACAAATTTAGCGATGTTGAGAAATATTTATAATGAATAAGAAATACGAAAAAATCATTAATGGATTTTACATAGATACTCTTATCTTTACGCAGAAGTTTGTAAAGAGTTGCGACGTTTGTATCTGTTCAGGCGAATGCTGCTATTATGGAGTATATACAGATAAAACAGAACATGAATTAATAATGGGTATGAAGGAAAGAATCATTAAATCTATGGATGATTCACAACCTAAAGATCCCCAAAAGTGGTTCGAAGCTCCGGAGCCTGATGATGATTTTCCTTCCGGAATAGCAGTTGGTACAGAAGTGCATTTAGGTAAGTGTGTGTTTTTAGACAGACAGGGATTTTGCACTCTTCAAAAGATTGCGATGGAAGATGGTGAATTTAAGTGGAAATATAAGCCATTATATTGTATTTTATTTCCGCTTGTTATATTTGAGGGAGTACTTACTGTTGATGATGAGCATTTAGCTAGAATGCATTACTGCAATAAAGTTGAAAATCAGACATCGACTGTTTATGATTGCTGTAAAAACGAATTGAAGCATGTTTTAGGCCCAGAAGGATTTGCTGAATTAGAACAATACTATGAAGATTTTATAAGTAAGAAAACTGAAAATGGAGAAGGATTTGAAGCTGCATAATAAAAAAGCTATTGTTACAGGCGGTTCAAGGGGAATTGGTTATGGTATAGTAAAAGAGTTAGCGGCTAACGGCTGCAGTGTTGTATTTACTTATCATAGCAGTGAAGAATTGGCTAAGAAAATTGAGCTGGAACTATCCACAGACACGGTAAAAGTTTACAGCTTTAAGGCAGATGCGGCTTCTTTTACCGCTGCAGAAGATACTATTAAATTTGCATTGGAAAAGTTAAGTGGAATTGATATTCTTGTAAACAATGCCGGAGTAACAAAAGATACTTTGTTGTTAAGAATGACAGAAGCAGATTTTGATTACGTTGTTAATTCTAATCTTAAAAGTGTTTTCAATTATACCAAAGCGGTATTAAAAACATTTTTAGGTCAGCGCAAAGGTAAAATTGTTAACATAGCTTCGGTTGTAGGAATTATTGGTAATCCTGGACAGGCTAATTATGTAGCCTCCAAAGCCGGAATTATTGGAATGAGTAAAAGTAACGCAAAGGAATTGGCTTCAAGAAATATTAATGTAAATTGTATTGCACCAGGATTTATTGAAAGTGACATGACAAGCAAGTTAAACGATCAGCAAAAAGATGCTATACTTGCTAATATCCATATAAAACGTTTAGGGCAGCCATCAGATGTTGCCAAAGCAGTAGTTTTTTTAAGTAGTGACGATTCTGATTATATTACCGGTCAAACATTATGTGTTGACGGTGGTATGGTCATGTAGATTTTTAATAAACATTATTTTTAACCATAAAAGGAGTAACAATGGACGTTGAAGCAAAAGTAAAAGAAATAATTATTGATAAGCTTGGTGTAGAAGAATCACAAATCTTACCAGAAGCTTCATTCACAAACGACCTTGGCGCAGACTCTCTCGATATCGTTGAATTGGTAATGGGTTTCGAGTCAGCTTTCAATATTTCAATTCCTGATGAAGACGCAGAAAAAATTGCTAAAGTTGGTGATGCAATTAACTACTTGAAAGAAAAAGTAGGTTAATTTTATTGTGAGCCACAGTTCTTCTGTGGCTCATTTTAACAATTCTTAAGATCCCTTAAACAAAATCATGGAAAATTTATGAGCAAAAGAAGAGTAGTAGTAACCGGATTAGGAGCTTTAACACCAATTGGAAACAATGTAACTGAATTTTGGGATGCGATGATGGCTGGTAAAAGCGGTGCCGGACTTATCACAAAATTCGACACTTCTAGTCATACTACAAAATTTGCATGCGAGTTAAAAAACTTCGATCCATTAACTTATATAGATAAAAAAGAAGTTAAGAGAATGGACCCTTATACTCACTACGCTCTTGCTTGTGCGGCCATGGCTGTAGAGGATTCTAAACTTGATCTTTCGAAAATTAATCTTGAAATGGCCGGAGTAGTTTTTGGCAGCGGTATTGGTGGAATTGTTACATTCGAAGAACAGCATTCAGCTTTCTTACAGGGTGGACCAAAAAGAATTAGTCCTTTCTTTGTTCCAATGATGATATCCGATATTGCAGCCGGTCAAATTTCTATTAAGTATGGTCTTAAAGGACCAAACTATGCAACAGTTTCTGCTTGCGCAACTTCATCTCATGCTATTGCGGATGCATTTATTCTTGTACAACGTGGTTCTGCCGATATTATTGTTAGCGGCGGTTCCGAAAATTCAATTACTCCAATGTCTTTAGGCGGATTCAATTCTGCTCGAGCATTATCAACTTGGAACGATAGATATATGGAAGCTTCTCGTCCTTTCGACAAAGACCGTAATGGATTTGTTATGGGAGAAGGTGGTGGTGTTTTAATTCTTGAAGAATTAGAACATGCTTTAAACCGTGGTGCTAATATTTATGCCGAAGTTGTTGGTGTTGGTATGACTGGAGATGCATTCCACATTACAGCTCCTCCTCCAGGCGGAGAAGGCGCGGTTCGTTCTATGAAAGAAGCTTTGCGTGACGCTGGTGTAGATCCTACTGTTGTAGACTATATTAATGCTCACGGTACATCTACCGAACTTAATGATCAGAATGAGACTCAAGCAATTAAAACAGTTTTTGGAGAACATGCTTATAAATTAGCTGTTAGTTCTACAAAATCTATGACAGGGCATTTACTTGGCGCGGCCGGTGCTATCGAAGCTATTGCATCTGTTCTTGCAATTAAAAATAGCATTATCCCTCCAACTATAAATCACGATGAACCTGGTGAAGGGCTTGATCTAAATTATACTCCAAAGGTTGCCGTTAAAAAAGATATTAACTATGCAATAAGCAATACTTTTGGTTTCGGCGGTCATAATGCGTCACTATTGTTCAAAAAATTTGTAGGATAGTTTTGTTCGGAAATATCTTTTCAGGCCTAAGAGTTTTTTTTAGAAATAAAAAACTTAATTCTGTTCTTGATAAAAGATTTCTTGCTAATGTAAAAAGACTTGAATCCTTAATTGGATTCAAGATTTGTGATCAAAGCTATTACTTAAAATCGTTAACTCACCGTTCCTATTTAGAACTTTATCCGGAACTTCAGAAATCTAACGAAAGGTTGGAATTTTTGGGGGATGCAGTTCTAAATATGATTGTGGGGAAATACCTTTTCGATAAATTCCCCGATGAAACAGAAGGATTTCTTACCAAATCACGCTCCTCAATGGTTAATAAAAACCGCCTTTTTGACGCAGCCGATGGAATTGGTTTTAAAGATCTTATTCTTTATAACGAAAAATATTTACGAGGCCATAAAGATGGATTCAAAAGTATTATGGCAGACGCTCTTGAAGCATTAATTGGCGCAATATATTTAGATAGGGGACTGGATAAAGCAAGAGATTTTATAAACAGATATATTATTGAACCTTTCGAAGAAGATGAGTCCTTTATTGCAGATACTAATTTTAAAGGACAGCTTTTGGAATTATCCCACATTAAAAAACTGGATCCTCCAAAGTATATTACAATTGGAGAAGAGGGGCCAAGCCATAAAAAAGATTTTACTGTTGAAGTCTTTTTAGGAGATACATGCTACGGAAGAGGATTTGGGAAGAATAAAAAAACCGCAGAACAGGATGCTTCCAAACAGGCAATTGAGAATATTAGAAAACTAGATTCATAAAATATTTACCCTCCTATTTAACACTTTTATTTATATTTCGGCTCGTAAAAAAACCTAACTTAACCATCAACAGGATCAAATCATGAAATATGAATTCTTCGACAAATTTGTAGACAGACACGTTGGAATGAGCAGCCAGGAGATAGCAAGTATGTGCTCTGCCATTGGTGTATCTTCTATTGATGAACTGATTGATAAAACAGTTCCCGCATCTATAAGATTACAAGAAAAAATTAATTTGAATGATTCGCAAACAGAATTAGAATTTTTTGAAGACTTTAAAAAGCTTTTGTCGGGCAACAAACTATTCAAGAATTACATTGGACTTGGATACTATCCTACTATACTTCCCGGAGTAATTAAAAGAAATATTTTAGAGAATCCAGGCTGGTACACACAGTACACTCCTTATCAGGCCGAAATTTCGCAAGGCAGATTGGAAGCATTATTAAATTTTCAGACGATGGTAATAGATTTAACCGGAATGCCTATTGCAAACGCATCTTTGCTTGATGAAGGAACAGCTGCAGCCGAAGCAATGGGAATGTTTTTTGCACAAAGAAAAGCAGCAAAGAAAAATTCAAAAGTATTTTGGGTTTCGGAAGAATGCTTTCCTCAGACAATTGATATTCTAAAAACTCGCTGCGCTCCTTTGGGAATTGAATTGAGAATTGGAAATCATAAAAACTTGGAATTGACAGATGATATCTTTGGAATGATTGTTCAATATCCCGCATGCGACGGAGAAGTTTACGATTACACTGAAATTTTTAAACAAGCCAATGAAAAGGGAATTTACAAAGTTGTTGCTGCAGATTTTCTTTCACTTGCATTGTTAACTCCTCCCGGAGAGTTTGGCGCCGATGTGGTTGTTGGCTCAACTCAACGCTTTGGTATCCCAATGGGCTACGGCGGTCCTCACGCTGCTTATTTTGCAACCAAGGATGAATTCAAAAGACAAATGCCGGGAAGAATTATTGGCGTTTCTGTAGATTCTCATAACAGAAGAGCTTTAAGAATGGCTCTTCAAACGCGCGAACAGCATATTAAACGAGAACACGCAACAAGTAACATTTGTACATCGCAAGTATTGTTGGCAATTATGGCTAGTATGTATGCAGTGTATCATGGACCAAAAGGAATTAAAGCAATTGCTCAGCGTGTAAACGATTTAACTATTGCGTTAAACAAAGGATTAAAAGAGCTTGGCATTAAACAGGTAAACCAATATTTCTTCGATACATTAAAAATAGAATTGGCTTCTAAAGCACAAGCTGAAGATCTAAAGAAAAAAGCTGAAGAGAAGAATATTAATTTTAGAATCTTTGCAGATAAATATGTAGGCGTTACTATTAGTGAACCAAACACTTTAAGCGATGTTGAAGAAATTCTAAGTATGCTTGCTAATTCTTCTTTTGATAATAATAAATTTAGAACATCATTAAACACTGTTGAATGTTCTTTACCAAAAGGTTTAATACGACAAACAGAATACCTAACGCATCCGGTTTTCAATTCTTATTATTCCGAAACTGATATGCTTAGATATATAAAAGGATTAGAGAAAAAAGATTTATCGTTAACCACTTCAATGATTCCTCTTGGCTCTTGCACAATGAAATTGAATGCATCTACCGAAATGTTCGGAATGAGCTTTAGCGAACTTGGAGATTTGCATCCATTTGCACCTGTTGAACAGGCAAAAGGATATCAAAAGTTATTTAAGGAATTGGAAAGCGATTTAGCAAAGATGACCGGCTTTGAAGCTGTTTCACTTCAGCCTAATTCCGGCGCTCAGGGAGAATATGCAGGCTTAATGGTTATTCGTGCTTTTCATTTGAACAATGGAGATGCCAATCGTAATGTTGTTCTTATTCCATCATCTGCTCATGGTACAAATCCGGCAAGCGCTGTTATGGCCGGCAACAAAGTAGTAATTGTAAAATGTGACGATCATGGCAACATCGATATTGACGATCTTAAAATTAAAGCGGAACAATATAAAGATACTCTTTCTGCAATAATGGTTACTTACCCATCAACACATGGTGTGTTCGAAGAAAGCATTATTGAGGTTTGTAAAATAATTCATCAGTATGGCGGCCAAGTTTATATGGATGGTGCAAACCTTAATGCACAATTAGGGCTTACAAGTCCGGGCTATATTGGCGCCGATGTTTGTCATCTTAATCTTCATAAAACATTTGCAATACCTCACGGCGGCGGTGGACCTGGTATGGGACCTATTGCAGTAGCAAAGCATTTAGCTCCATTTTTACCTGGGCATCCGGTTGTAAAAGTTGGAGGAGAAAAAGCAATTAACGCAATTAGCGCAGCACCATGGGGAAGCGCAAGCGTACTATCTATTTCGTACGCTTATATAAAGATGATGGGAATTGATGGTTTAACATTCGCAACTAAGATGGCTATCTTGAGTGCCAACTACTTAAAAACAAAATTAGAAAAACATTATCCCGTTCTTTATACCGGAACAAATGGTTTTTGCGCTCACGAAATGATTTTAGACTGCCGAGGATTTAAACCTTTAACCGGCGTTGAAGTTGAAGATATTGCAAAGCGTTTAATGGATTACGGTTTCCACGCTCCTACAGTTTCATTTCCGGTACCGGGCACTTTAATGGTAGAACCTACCGAGAGTGAACCATTAAAAGAGTTGGACCGTTTTGTTGAAACTATGATTGCAATTAAAAAAGAAATTGAAGAGATTGAAGCTGGAATATCTCCAAAGGACGATAACGTTTTGAAGAACGCTCCTCATACTGTTGAAGATGTAGTTTCAAGCGATTGGAACCATTCCTATTCAAGAGAAAAAGCAGCATTCCCGGTTCAGGCAATGCGCCATAATAAATTTTGGCCAAGCGTTGGAAGAGTTAACAATGCTTATGGAGATAGAAATTTAGTTTGCAGCTGTCCTCCAATAAGCGCTTACGAGGAAGTTATTTAATGAACGATTCATCCGAGATGAATAGTATTTGTGAAGTATTAGGTAAGTCAACAACCATTGCGGTTGTTGGCTTATCTAATAATCCTAACAGAACCAGCTATGAAATAGCACAGTTTTTAGTTAACAAAGGATTTAAAGTTGTTGGCGTTAATCCAACAATTACTAATGCCGGCTCAATAGAAGTATTCCCAAATTTAACTTCAATACCTTTTGCCATTGATATTGTTGATGTCTTCCGACGTTCCGAAACTATTGACGAAATTATTGAAGATGTTCTAAAGGTAAAGCCTAAGTGTTTGTGGCTTCAGCAGGGTGTTCGTAACGATGTAGCAGTAAAACCAGTGCTAGATGCGGGCATATTTACAATTCAAGATAAATGCATTGCTGTTTATTATAACTTATGTAAAGCATGTAATAGTTAGAACAATGCATGAGCCATGTTAAGTTATATTTAATTCTTTTCTTAACCTCATGTTCTATTACCTTTTCTCAAATAGCTGTTGAAGACACTACCTTTTACAATGTAAAATTTGTTGTCGATTCAATTAAAATTACCGGCAATAATTCCACCGAAGAGTTTATTATTACCCGAGAGCTTACCTTTAAAGTAGGAGACAGTGTAAGCACTTCAATTTTACATTTTAACCGTGAAAGAGTTTTTAGCTTGGGATTGTTCAACCGGGTGGAAATTATTAAAAATGTTGTTGATGAAAAGAATATTGTGCAAATAGATCTAAACGAGACATGGTATATTTATCCACTTCCTTTTTATAAAACACTGGACAACACGCTGGATAAATTAACCTATGGAGTTAAGCTTAAATACCGAAACTTTAGAGGGAGAAACGAAACTATTAGGGCCCAATTCGGCTTAGGTTACGATCCATTTATTTATCTTTTATACGAAAATCCGGCATTGATTCATGAACAGAGCTTAAGTTTAACAACTTCTTTTGGGTACTTTAATTTTAATAACCGCAGCACCTCTGCACTTAAGCTAACCAAAAATAATTTCGACTATACTCTTTATAGATACACAATTGGATTAGGAAAAAGGTTAGATCAGTTTAACAGTATTGGTGTTAGTGCAGGCTTCGAGTATTACCAAACTAACACAATAATTCTGCCTTCAATTACAGCCAGCAATACCAATATTGATAGAGTTTACAGTTTGAGCGCTTCTTATTTATTCGATTCGAGGGATTTAACATTACACTCATCAGATGGCTCTTTGGCATTTCTTGGTATTACTAATAAGGGGCTGGGTATATTCAATATTAATTATAATGTTTTGGAAGTTGATTTAAGGAAGTACAAGACTATTGTTGATGAATTATCCATACGTGCGAGAGTAAATTACAGATCGGTATTCGGGGAGAATGTTCCTTTTTACGATTACTCTTATTTGGGATACGATGAGTTTGTACGAGGAAATGTAAATAACAAAAAGGAGGGTAAAAGTTTAATCTTAACCTCACTGGAAATAAATTACCCACTTATTCAAGAGTGGAATTTTAGTATTAAACTTCCTTTGCTTCCTTTAAGTATGACTAGCGCACGAATTGGAATTTATTTAAGCGGCTTTGTGGATAGCGGCGCTACTTTTAGCAATATAAAAAATCTTTCGTTTAATAATTTTTATTCTGGTTACGGATTAGGAATAACTTTTTTAATTTTGCCCTACAATGCTGTTAGAATTGAGTACGCTTTAAATGAACTTGGTAAAGGAGAAATTATACTTGCAACAGGCTTTTCTTTCTGAGGTAGAACTATTTTATTCCACTCTTATACAAGATGGAAGAATTTTAATTGTTGATGAAGAGTATCATCATTTAAAAGATGTAATGCGCCATAAAATAAATGACGAAATTTATATTACCGAAGGCCAAGGCAAAATATATAAAACTGTTATAACAGATATTTCCAAGCGCTCAATTTCCTGCCAAATAAAATCGAGTATAGAGCAGCCGAACATTCTAAAGAATATAACATTTTGCATCCCCCGTTTAAGAAGCGCCGAGCGGTTTGAATTTGCAATTGAAAAATGTGTTGAGCTGGGAATAACAAATATTGTGGTCTTCGATTCAAATAGGTCTGTTGCAAAAGGGGATAAGAGTCAGCGCTGGCAAAAAATTGGGGCAGCGGCAATGAAGCAGTCCTTACGCGCCTGGCTTCCTAATGTTAAATATGCAAAAGGTGTTAACGAATTATTAGCTTTAGAAGGGAATAAACTTTTATTCGATCAGAATGCAGATGTAACCATTTCAGATTTTATTTCAAAAGAACTCTCCACTCTTCACTCTTCGTTCTTCGTTCTAATATTTGGTCCCGAGGGAGGATTTGACATTGAGGAGTTTAAAGCATTGAATGAAGAGAAGAAAATTAAACTAACTTCGAACCGCTTAAGAAGTGAAACGGCAATTATAACTGCCGCTTCAATTATTGCAACTAAGCAAGTTCTATAATTTTCTTAACAAGCCTTTCAAAATGGCTTTTAACCCGCTCGGCTGTTTCCATAACTTCGTTATGACTTAGCTTTTGATCGGAAAGTCCGGCGGCAAAATTTGTAATGCAAGATATTGCCGAAACATTCATTCCTAAAAAGGCGGCATAAACAGCCTCGTGAACAGTGGACATTCCAACTGCATCGCCACCTAATTTGGATATCATTTTAATTTCTGCTGCGGTTTCGTAGCTGGGTCCCTTTGTTAACCAATAAACACCCTCTTTTAAAGATATTTTTTCTTCTAGCGCGGCAGTTTTAATAATGTTGTTAAAAACGGAAGAAGGAAAATTCAGAAAAGAATTTTTATGATCTATTGATGCAAGCCCAATTAGTTCGGTTATTTCTTTTTTTATATTGCTGCCATTTAATGATGTGGCCAGCATTAAATTTCCAGGAGCGAAATTAGGATTAACACCACCAGCCGCATTTGTAAGAAGAATACTCTTGCAGTTGAGCTTGTTGGCAATAAAAATAGGAACAACACATTGAGAAATTCTATAGCCCTCGTAAGGATGAATTCTTCCTTGAACGACTAAAAGGTTTTTATCTGCATATCGAGCAAAGTGAAGATAACCGCTATGCCCTTGTACTGTTGAAAGGGGATAGTTTGGAAGTGAAGAGGTAGGGATAGATAATTTTGTGTCTACCTTTTCGGCAAAGTCGCCTAATCCGCTTCCTAATACAATGCATATTTCTGGCTCAAAGGGAATTTGGCTGGCGATTGCTTCGTATGTTTTACGGTATTGATCATTCATGTTTATCATTGTACAAGAATTCCTGCTAATGTTGCTGTCATTAAAGTTGCTAATGTTCCACCAAGAACTGCCTTCAATCCCAATGCAGCAATATCTTTTTTTCGTGAAGGAGCCAATGGCCCAATTCCACCAATCTGTATTGCGATTGAAGAAAAGTTAGCAAATCCGCATAATGCATATGTAGCCATCATCATTCCTTTATCGCTAATTACACCTTGCTTAATTAGAGTTGTTAAATCTGCATATGCAACAAATTCGTTTAGAACTACCTTTGTCCCAATTAAACTTCCAAAGTGAAAAGCGTCATTCCAAGGAACGCCAATTCCATAAGCTAAGTATTGAAGCACCATTCCAAATATTAATTGAAGTGAAAGGGGACTTCCGAAATGCTGAATTAGGTAAGCATTAACTCCAATTAAATTTCCAAATGCGGTAAACAAAAAATTAACTAGGGCAATTAGAGCTATAAAAGCAATAAGCATTCCGGCAACATTTAACGCAAGCATTAAACCATCTCCGGCTCCATTTGCTGCTGCTTCAATAATGTTTGAGGCATTTTTTTCAACTTTTAGTTTAACAGTACCTTTTGTAACAGGTTCTTCCAATTCAGGATAAATAATTTTTGATATTGCCAAGGATGCTGGAGCGGCCATGCAGCTGGCTGCTAAAAGCTGAACAGCAAATTTAATTTGAGCTTCTTGCAAACCTATTTTATGAGCCTCGGCAAAAGACTGCCCAAGCATTTGAATATAGCTTGCCATAACACCGCCGGCTATTGTTGCCATACCTCCAACCATTATAGTTAGAATTTCGGAGTTGGTCATCTTTTCGATATAAGGCTTAATAAGCAATGGTGCTTCGGACTGACCTACAAAAATATTTGCGGTATTGGATAATGATTCGGCACCGCTGGTACCTAAAAATTTAGACATTACCCAGGCCATACCTTTTACAATTATCTGAAGAATTCCAAGATAATAAAATATTGCAGTTAAGCAGGAAACAAAAATTATTGTTGGCAAAACCTGAAAAGCAAAGAAAAATCCAAGTGAGCCACTGCCATTGTTCTTTGCAAGATTTCCAAAAACAAATTCCGAACCCTGCATAGTAAAACCAAGTAAGGCAACAATTGCTGAACCAAACCAATTGATTAAATCTTTTGGCCAACCTAAAACAAAGAACCAGCTTCGTAATGTATCTGCATGAATTATAAAAATTGCAAACACAATCTGCATTCCTATTGCAATTGCAATCATTCTCCAATTTATTTTTCTTTTGTTGTTCGAAAAAAGAAAAGCAATTCCAAGTATTAACGCAATTCCAAAAATTCCTCTAATTAAATTTTCTGTAAAAGCCATAAAAGGTATCCTTATTATTGTTCAGGTATGTAATGACATTTTCTACATCTAGCTTCGTAGCTATCTGTTGCGCCAACAAGAACTCTTTCGTTCGAAACAATTTTACGCTGGGTTCTATCTGCCGGATTTCCGCAATTCATGCAAATTGCCAAAGTCTTAGTAATATATTCGGCAATTGCCAAAAGCTGAGGCATTGGTTCAAAAGGAACACCCTTATAATCCTGATCCAATCCGGCTACAATAACACGTTTGCCTTCATTTGCAAGTTGGTTAACAATATCAACTAAATCGTTGTTAAAGAATTGAGCTTCGTCAATTCCTATTACATGAGCTTCTTTAGTGTACTCAAGAATTTCACGAGCATTTTCAACAAGTATTGAGGGAAGGGATTGCTCGCTATGAGAGACGATATCGCTTAATGAATATCGGTCATCAATTTTTGGCTTAAATATTTTTACATGTTGTTTAGCAATTTTAGCTCTTCGCAATCTTCTAATAAGTTCTTCTGTTTTGCCGCTAAACATGCAACCGGCAATTACTTCGACCCAGCCGGTATCTTTAGGGGTAGAATGTGGTGTAAATTCGTGCATTATTTTAAAAACTCCTGGTTAAATGATAGTGGAAGTAGCTCTTTCATTTTCATGGTTTTTGTTTCCCCTTTTTGGTTAACCATAATTACATCAAGCTCGGGTCCGCAAAACTCCATTAATATTTGACGGCAAGCGCCGCAAGGAGGAAGATAATCTTCGGAATCTCCTGCAATTGCAATGGCTTTAAATTTTCGTTCTCCATCCAACAGTGCTTTGAAAACCGCTGTTCTCTCGGCGCAAATTGTTAATCCATAAGAAGCATTTTCGATATTGGCCCCCAGAATAATTTTTTCGTCATCGGTTAAAAGAGCGGCACCAACATGAAAATGGGAGTAGGTGGGAATTGCTTTCTTTTTTGCTTCAACAGCAAGTTCGGCTAATTGTTTTTCTGTAGTCATAAAAAGTTCACATGGTTTTAAAATATTGGTGTGCAAAATCGTAAAACAATAGTCCACATTCAATTAATCTTTTTATTCTTCTTCAAGCAGCCACTGATCTGCTTTCTCTTCCTCAATTCCATCTATAAATCTGCTGGGCTTGGCAAATGTCATTCCCTGAACTCTATCGAATATTTGCATTGGATAACAGACAAATAAATTTTGCTTAGCTCGTGTAGAAGCTACATACATTAAACGTCTTTCTTCTTCCAGCGCTTCAATGCTATCGAACGACTGACCGCTTGGAAAGAAACCATCAATAGCATGAATTATAAATACTGTATGCCATTCCAATCCTTTTGCGGAATGAATTGTGGAGAGAGTTACAAATTCTTTTTCTTTGTCTTCAGCAGTTACATCTGCAACACTATCGTTAGGAGGCTCCAAAGCCATATCCGAAAGAAAGCTGTCCAAGCTTCTATAATTTTCTGCAATGCTCAAGAAAATATCTAAATCTTTTTTCCTTTTATTGAAATCGTCGTATTTATCCATAAAGATTGGCTCGTAATACTTTAGTACCAATTCTGCTTTGGACGCCGGCAAATTATCTTTTGTGTGAATCTCATTCAGAAGATTGAAAAGGGGAAAGAGTTTAGAAGATTTTGCTTTTGTAACAGAATTATCGCTGTAGGAAATTGAATATTTCTGAGTAGCAAGTTCATCCAATATTTGCTGAGCCTTTTTAGGTCCAATACCTTCGTGAAGTAATAAAACCCTAAACCAGCTTACAAAATCGTTAGGATTTGCTGCTATGCGCAAAAAAGCAAGCACATCTTTAACATGAGCGGTTTCAATAAATTTCATTCCGCCAAATTTTATGTAGGGAATGTTGGCCTTGTTTAACTCAATTTCCAGATTGAAAGAGTGGAACGAAGCTCTAAAAAGAACTGCAATTTCTTTTAACTCTATACCTTCTTCACGAAGCTCTAATATTTTTTCGGTTATAAAGCGGGACTGCATATTTTCGGTAGCTGCAGAAATTATTCCGGGTAATTCTCCACCTACTTTATGTGTGAACAATTCCTTTGGATATTTTTCGATTGCTCTTTCAATTATATGATTGGAAAAATTCAATATCTCCTGAGTGCTTCTATAATTTTCTTCGAGTGTAATAATTTGTGTGTTTGGAAACAGGGAAGGGAAGTCCATTATGTTTTTGAAATTAGCTCCGCGGAATGAATAGATGGATTGAGAGTCGTCTCCAACAACCATAATATTTTTTTTAAGAAGAGTTAGTCCCTGAACCACCTGAGCCTGCAATTTATTTGTATCCTGATACTCATCAACCATTACAAAGTTAATTGTATTTAGAAAAGATTTAGATGCAGGTGTATTGCTGAATAAAAAGTCGCGCAGATAAACTAATAGATCGTCGTAATCCAGCAGATTATTTTTCCTCTTATAATTCTGATAAACTTTTTGAATATCTGTAATGTGGTTTAGATATTCTACAAAGTGGGGATAATCATCCTCTAAAAGTTCTTCAACTGTACGACCGGTATTAACGCTTAAACTAAGTACTTTAAAAATTGTGCTCTTGTTTGGAAAGCGTTTTTTAATTTGTCCCAAATTCAATTGGCTGCGAATTAAATTTATTACATCTTCACTGTCGCTCTGGTCTAAAATTGTAAATCCATTTTCGAGGTTAACAGCCTTAGCATATTTACGAAGAGTAATATTTGCAAAAGAATGGAAAGTACCTCCCTGAATTTTAGAGCAGCGGTTATCTAAAAGTATGGAAGCTCTATCAAGCATTTCCTTCGAAGCTTTTCTTGTAAAAGTAAGTAGAATAATACTGGATGGATCGAAACCAAGTTCTGTTAAACGAGCAACACGGTAAACAAGAGTTCTTGTTTTTCCGCTTCCTGCACCGGCTATTACTAGATAAGAGCCTTCTACAGCCGCAACCGCTTTGTACTGAGCGGCATTAAGCTCGTTTTGGTAATTTATTACGAAATTCTTATCAGAAACTCCGGAAGTTATTTGAGTAACTTCCGAAGTTCTTTTAAGGATATATTTTTTTGCCATTATTTGCGAAGAGACTTAGGTTTATTAAGTATTTCGGAAATTAAAACTGCTTCTCGAATAGCACTTGAGTTTTTTATTCTTTTAACTATATCGAAAGACTTTTTATGCTCGAGCGATTTATAATCGTATACCTTGTTCAAATCAAATTCTAATTGCTTTGTTTCTTGTGTGGATTCCATCGATGCAATTTTATCGTAATCTACATCTTGATATGTAGATGCATATTTAGGCTGCTTTTCAGTCTCTGGAAGAGAATTTTCTAAGCTAGCACTTTCTCTTTCAATATCCTCATCTTCATAATCGCGACCTCTATTTGGAAATTGATATTCACCATCTGTCTTAGGCAATTTCAATCCAAGCAGATCTTCCAAAATGTCTGTAGGAGAAGGCTGCTGAGTGGAAGCAGTTTTTCTTGGTTCCACCCGGCGTGTTTGTATTTTAGTTCGGTTATCCTTTTTTTCTGGCTTCTTTTTAAGTGCGTTGCTAAAGAAGCTAAAAATTATAAAGAGGATAACTATTACCTGAATTATATCATCCATTCTGATCTTTATCTTTTGTCATTTCCGGTTTTGCAATGCTGTTTCTCATATCTGTATCTGCCTGAACATTGCGCATATTATAATAATCCATAACTCCTAATCTGCCGTTCCTAAATGCGTCTGCCATTGCTCTTGGTACTTCAGCTTCGGCTTCAACCACTTTAGCTTTTTGACGAGCAACTTCGGCAGTCATTTCTTGTTCTAAAGCAACTGCGGCTGCGCGTCTTTCTTCGGCCTTTGCTCTTGCAACTTTAAGATCGGCCTCGGCCTGGTTAGCTTGTAAAATAGCGCCAATGTTAGAACCAACATCAACATCCGCAATATCAATAGAGAGTATTTCGTAAGCAGAGCCTGCATCCAATCCTTTTGATAAAACTACTTTAGAAATTTTATCGGGATTTTCCAATACTTCTTTATGAGAATTGCTAGAACCGATTGTAGAAACAATTCCTTCTCCTACGCGAGCTAATATTGTTGCTTCGCCGGCTCCACCTACCAATCTTTCAAGATTTGTTCTAACGGTAACACGGGCAACCGCTTTTAATTGAATACCATCTTTTGCAACAGCAGCTACTAATGGGGTTTCAATAACTTTAGGATTTACACTCATTCTAACAGCTTCTAAAACATCACGGCCGGCTAAATCTATTGCAGAAGCTTTTTCGAATTGAAGATCGAGATTTGCTTTGTTTGCCGAAATCAAAGCGTTAACAACATTTGTTACGTTTCCGCCCGCAAGATAGTGGGCTTCTAATTGTTGAGCTGTTAGTGGAATTCCCGCTTTTTCTGCCGAAATTAAATTACGAACAATAACTTGAGGGGATACTTTTCTTAATCTCATTCCAACTAGATCTCTAAATATTTTTACCTTAACGCCCGAAAAGTAGGCGGTTATAAACAAACCAATTGGTACAAAATATAAAAACATGAATAGAGCAAAGATTGCAGCAAATATTATAACAATTGAAAAACCAGTTAATGCTTCCATAATTTCTCCGATACCTTATTTTAATCTAAACTCAAAATATTAATAAAGGTTGATTAATACAACGTATTTGCACTTTTATTGCAATTGTTTTCTATTTACTGCTAAACTTGTAATTATTAAGGCATTCTCCTTGATAAGAGAAGCCTCTATCTTTATATTTATGAAACAATTTACAGCATTTTACTGTTTAGACTATAAAAAGGAAAGACTATGGAAGGCAATTTCTCAGAACGTGTGCAGGAAGTTATAAGACTAAGCCGGGAAGAAGCTTTAAGGTTAGGTCACGATTATATTGGAACCGAGCATCTGCTGCTTGGAATTATTAGAGAAGGGCAGGGAGTTGCAGTTAGAATTCTTCGTAATCTTGAAGTTGATTTAGTAAAGTTAAAAAAATCGATTGAAGATACAGTACGTAATTCTGGCGGTACACTTACAATTGGAAACATTCCTTTAACAAAGCAAGCCGAAAAAGTTTTAAAGATAACCCAAATAGAATCGAAGATTTACAAATCTGATGTGATTGGAACAGAGCATATTCTTTTATCTCTTTTAAGGGATGAGGATAATATTGCAACTCAAATACTTCATCAATTTCAAATTACATACGAAAGTGCAAGAGCGGAATTGAATAATATTCTTGCAAGTAAAGATCCTTCAAAGGGAGCTGCATCTGCTCCGCAAACTCCGGCAGGTAAAAAGGGAGATAAAACAAAAACACCGGTGCTTGATAACTTTGGAAGAGATTTAACAAAGTTAGCAATTGAAGATAAACTGGATCCGGTAATTGGTCGCGAAAAAGAAATTGAACGTGTTGCTCAAGTTCTTAGCCGAAGAAAGAAAAACAATCCAGTGCTAATTGGTGAGCCGGGAGTTGGTAAGACAGCAATTGCAGAGGGTTTAGCATTAAGAATTATTCAGAAGAAAGTTCCTAGAACTCTTCAAGAGAAACGCATTGTAACATTGGACTTAGCCGGATTAGTTGCAGGTACAAAATACCGTGGACAGTTCGAAGAGAGAATGAAAGCTTTGATGACAGAGCTAGAGAAAGCAGACGATGTAATTCTATTTATTGACGAATTACATACAATAGTTGGTGCGGGAGGTGCAAGCGGATCGCTTGACGCATCAAACATGTTTAAGCCTGCTTTGGCAAGAGGAGATATACAGTGTATTGGTGCAACAACTTTAGATGAGTATAGAAAGTTTATTGAAACAGACGGAGCATTGGACCGCAGATTCCAAAAAGTTATGGTAGATCCGCCAAGCGCTGCCGAGACAATTCAAATTTTGGAAAGCATTAAATTTAAGTACGAGCAGCATCATCATGTGCGCTATTCTACTCAAGCAATAGAAAATGCTGTTAGAATGAGCGAGCGTTACATAACAGACAGATATCTTCCAGACAAAGCCATTGATGTTATAGATGAAGCCGGCTCGAGAGTTCATATGGGTAATTTTACTGTTCCCGAGGACATCTTGAAATTGGAAGAGGAGATTGAAAAAATTAAGCTGGAAAAGGTAAAGGTAGTAAAACAGCAGGATTACGAAGAGGCAGCTAGACTAAGAGATACCGAAAGAACTCTTCAATCTGATTTGGAAATTGCAAAACGTGAATGGGATGCAAACACAAAAGATTTAATTTACGATGTAAGCGAAGATGAAATAGCTACAGTAGTTTCTATGATGACAGGAATTCCTGTAACTAGAGTTGTTCAGGCCGAAAGTGAAAAACTGATGAAGATGGAAGATGCTTTAAAGGGAAGAATAATTGGTCAGGATGAAGCTGTTCTTAAACTTACCAAAGCAATTAGAAGAACCAGAGCTGGATTAAAAAGACCTACAAAACCAATAGGTACATTTATATTCTTAGGGCCAACAGGTGTTGGTAAAACAGAGTTAGCAAAAGAACTTGCACGTTATTTATTCGACAGCGAAGATGCTTTAATTCGTATTGATATGAGCGAGTACATGGAGAAGTTTGCAGTATCCAGATTAGTTGGAGCGCCTCCAGGATATGTTGGCTATGATGAAGGTGGACAATTGACCGAGCGTGTTAGAAGAAAACCATATTCGGTAGTTTTATTTGACGAAATTGAAAAAGCTCATCCAGATGTTTTTAATATTCTTTTGCAAGTGCTTGATGATGGTTTATTGACAGACAGTTTAGGTCGCCGAGTTGATTTTAAGAATACAATTATAATTATGACAAGTAATGTTGGCACTAAAGATATTAAGACTGGCGGAGGATTTGGATTTAGCGGCGAAAGTGAAGAAGATCATTATAAGGCACTTAAGAATACAGTTGAAGATGCAATGAAACGTCTATTTAATCCTGAATTCTTAAACAGAATTGATGAAGCTATTGTTTTCAGAAGTCTAGATAAGGGAGACATCAAAAATATTATTATCATCGAGATGAAAGATCTTATCAACAATCTTAACGCTAATAAAATGACTATTGAACTTACAGAAGAAGCTGCAGACTTTTTGGCAGAAAAAGGTTTCGATCCAAAATTTGGAGCAAGACCCTTGAAGCGTGCAATTCAAAAATATGTTGAAGATCCTCTTTCGGAAGAATTATTAATGGGTACAATTAAAGAAGGGGATAAGATTCTTGTTAAGCTAAAAGAATCGAAAGAAGAGTTGGCTTTTATTCCAACAAGCACAATCAATGAAGAAAAAAAGGATAATGAGCAAAAACATATTGTTGAATAAAAGCGCTAACCTCTTTAAATGAATAAGGATAGCATTAATAATTCGATAAAAGATTTAGTAGAAAATTACAATTGGGAAATTGCAGATGGATATTTAGTAAAAGAATTTGTTTGCAAAGATTTTACTTCTGCAATTTCTCTAATTGTACGGATAGCGTTTGAAAGTGAAAAGCTAGATCATCATCCTAATATAAATTTGCATTCGTGGAATAAAGTAAAGGTTACAATTTATACTCATAGCAGTAACTCTATAACGGAATTAGATATTAAACTTGCTCATCAAATAGAGGCAATTAAATAAATGAAAAACGAATCGATATTAGAAATATTTACAAAATCCAATGCCCTTTTAAATGGGCATTTTTTATTAACTTCGGGAAGGCACAGCAACCAGTATTTTCAATGCGCTCAAGTATTACAGTACCCTAATTACAACGAAATAATTTGCAAGTTAATTGCGGATCATTTCAAGGACTTTGATATTGACATCGTTATTTCTCCGGCAATTGGTGGTATTATTGTCGGTCAGGAAGTTGCACGCCAGCTTGATAAGAAATCCATTTTTGCAGAACGGGAAGATAAAGTTCTTACCCTTCGACGCGGGTTTGCAATTGAAGAGGGTAAAAAATATTTGGTATGCGAAGATGTTGTAACCACCGGCGGTTCTGTTTTTGAAGTGATGGATATTGTTAAAAATAATGGAGGCATTGTTGCAGGAGTAGGTTATATTGTAGATAGAAGCAACAATAAAGTGCAATTTGGCGTTCCTCAGTTTAGTACTCTACAACTAGAGGTGGTTTCCTACATTCCGGAAGAATGTCCATTATGCAAAGAAAATGTTCCGGTTGTTAAGCCTGGTTCACGAAAAGTAAAAGTATAGAGGCGTAAATGAAAAAAACATTTTTGTTACTGTTAATTCTGTCCATAATAAACATAGCCCAATCTAAATTTGATGATGCCTTTTTAGATAAGACATTACGAATAGATTTTTATCATACCGGGGACTCAAAAAGTGAAACAATTTCATTTGATAAATTGGTTGAAGAAGGTTCATGGGCTGGTTCCAAAAAGAATTTAATTGACAAGCTTAGCTACGGCAACTATATGTTAAAGGTGTTAGATAAAGAAACAAACTCATTAATCTACTCCAGAGGATTTGGAACACTTTACCAGGAATGGCAGACTACTGAAGAATCGAAAAGCGTGGTTAAATCTTACAGCGGTTCCATGATTTTCCCATTTCCTAAAAATAAGTTTGCTGTTATAATTGAAAGAAGAGATAGCAAAAACATATTTCAAAAAATATACGAGCAGAATTTTACTCCGGATGATTATTTTATTGTAAAAGAAAAGCTTAGCCCATATAATTCATTTAAAGTACATTATTCGGGAGAACCATCCGAAAAACTTGATGTTGTTTTTTTACCGGAAGGATATACTCTTGCCGAGATGGATAAATTCAAAGAGGATTGCAAGAGATTTGCTGGATACCTATTCGATTACTCACCATTTAAAGAGAGCCGAGATAAAATTAATGTTTGGGGTGTTGAAGCTCCTTCAAAAGAATCGGAAACAGATATTCCCGGCAAAGGAATTTGGAAACAAACGGTTCTTAACAGCCGCTTTTATACTTTTGATAGTGAAAGATACTTAATGACTTCGGACTATCATAAAGTAAGAGATGTTGCGGCAAATGCTCCGTACGATCAAATATTTATTCTTGTGAATACAAAAAAATATGGAGGAGGCGCAATTTATAATTTCTATTCCATGACAAGCGCCTACGATTCCAGAGCAAATCAAATTTTTATTCATGAGTTCGCTCATGGCTTAGCCGGTTTAGCAGATGAATATGGAGATGATCCTACTTATCAGGGAATGTACCCAACAGATGTTGAACCTTGGGAACCCAATATAACCACATTGGTAAATTTTGAAAGAAAGTGGAAAAGTATGGTCGATTCTAAAACTCCAATACCAACACCAAAAGAAAAACAATTTGAAAATGTTATTGGTGCCTTCGAGGGAGCCGGTTATGTTAACAAGGGTGTTTACCGTCCAACAATGAATTCGATTATGAGAGATTTTAAAAGTAATGAATTTAACGACGTATGTAAAAATGTATTAACTAAGGTTATCAATTTCTATTCGGAATGAGTGCAAAATAATGGATCAAAAAAAATTATACAGAACTATTGAAACTGTTGCTTCTAAACTATTTAACACAGACAAGGAATTATTAGGGGATGTAGTTAAAGAGATAGTTCAAAATGAATCTATAAGATTAACAGGGGGAAGAATTTGGAAATTGGATCCTAAGAAAAAATCTTATCGGTTAATTTTCCAAACTGGAAAAGTGCAAAAGATTCAAGAAGATTTTATGCTGCTAATTAAGGACTATCCTTTTTTTGAAAAGGTTGTTGAGGAGAGAACAATATTAGCAGACGAGACCAATAAGACATTGAGAAGCAAGGGTATTCTCAAATATTCCGCAAGCGGTGTTGGTCGTAAAATAAAAATTGGAGAAAAAAAGTATTACGAATTTCTGTTAGCAGTAAACAGCGAAATGATTGGAGACGATTTAAGAGATACACTTAATATTGTTGCAACAGTATTAACAAGCAAGCTTAACGAAAGGTATTTGTTAGTTTCCCGTAAAAATTTAATAGACGACATTGATAAAGCAAAAGAAATTCAAAGGAGTATTTTACCGGAGCATCAATACCGCTTTCACTTCTACGATATCTTTGGAGTTACTATTCCAGCGCAAATTGTTGGAGGAGATTTTTACGATTACCTAAAGATTGGTGATGGAGAGGATAGATTAGGCGTTGTTGTTGGAGATGCCGCTTCTAAAGGACTTGGTGCCGCCGCAGAGGCAATGTATATTTCCGGAGCTTTGCGTATGGCAAGCAATTTCCAAATAAAAATTTCTCCAATGATGAGCAAGATGAATGAGTTGGTAAATAAAATATTCAGTGACGATAAATTCTCTTCTGTTTTTTATGGAGAATTATCTAATGATAAAAAGGGATTATTTCTTTTTGCAAATGCAGGGCAAAATCCTCCAATGTTTTATAGAAGGAAGTTCAACGACATTTCTTTGCTAAATCCAACCGGACCATTATTAGGACCATCGCCATCGGCAAAGTTTGAAACCGATCATATAAATTTTAGAAATGGAGATATATTGGTTATATACTCCGACGGTGTGGTAGAGGCCGCAAACGATAAATACGATTTTTATGGAGAGGAGAGATTAGAACAGACAATTTTGAAGAATGTTAACAGAACTCCAAAGGAAATTGCTGCACTAATTTTAGAGGATGTAATAAAATTCAGTACAAGCGAAAGTCAATATCAGGATGATAAAACTATTGTAGTAATAAAGAGAAACGACTAATGGATATTGTAGAGAAAATTTATAATGCCGGCGTAGTAGGTGCCGGAGGGGCTGGATTTCCAACTCACGTTAAAGCAAAATCGAAAGTTGAATATGTATTGGTAAACGGTGCCGAATGCGAACCGCTGCTTCATAAAGATTATGAAATTATGTGTGAGTTTGCGCCACAAATTGTTGCCGGTGTTGAGGCAATGGCAAAGCAAACAAGTGCTAAAAAAAGCTACTTTGGTATTAAGGCTAAGAATGCAAAAGCAATTGAAGCGGTAGAAAAATGTTTTGACGATACGAATATAGAAATGTGCAGCCTTGGAGATTTCTATCCAAGCGGTGATGAATATGAATTGGTTTATGCCGCAACAAAAAGGCTGATTCCTCCTTATGGATTGCCTTTAGATGTTGGTTGTGTTGTAAACAATGTAGAAACATTTTACAATATTACCAGAGCACTTGAAGATAAACCGCTTACAAATAAATTTGTATGTGTTGCAGGAGCTGTAAAAAAGCCTTCATCCTTTTTTGTTCCAATAGGTACAAGTATTAAAGAACTGCTGTTACATGCAGGTGGTGCTAGTGTAGAAGATTACGGAGTATTTGTAAGCGGAATATTAATGGGGCGCTTAACATTCGATTTGAACGAACCTGTTACTAAAACAATTGCCGGAATAATTGTATTGCCAAAAGAGCATTACTTAGTAAGCAGAATGGACCGTCCTCAAAAAAGTATGAACAGAATTGGAAAAAGTGCATGCGACCAGTGCAGCTATTGCACCGAGTTTTGCCCCCGTTATCTTTTAGGATACGACGTTCAGCCACATAAAGTAATGCGTTCTTTAGGATTTACGACTACAGGACAAAATGTATGGAACCAGTATGCAGATTTATGCTGTTCGTGCGGATTGTGTTCTTTGTATTCATGTCCGGAAGATTTGTATCCTCGCGAAGCCTGCGACCAGGGTAAAGCGGAGAATAAAAAAATAGGAACCCGTTATGTTCAACAAAAGCCGGTAAAGGTTCATCCAATAAAAGAGGGAAGACGAGTACCAATTAAACAACTTATGAAGAGGATGGATATATTTAAGTACGATGCGCATACGCCATTTAATAAAACCGAGCCGGAGCCAAAGAGTGTAAAGATTTTATTAAAGCAGCATGTTGGCGTACCTGCAAAAGCAGTAGTAAGACTTGGAGATAAAGTTAATACCGGCGACTTAATTGGAGACATGGAAGAAGGCAAGCTTGGTGCAAGAGTGCATGCATCTATAGATGGTAAAGTAACACACGTTAATGAAGAATATGTAAGCATTACAGCATAAATTTTAAAGGGAATAAAATGGAAATGAATTCACTAGGTTTAATAGAACTTACAAGTATCGCAGCAGGAATGCACGCTTGCGATATAATGCTTAAAACATCGCAAGTTGAGTTGATACTTTCAAGAACAATCTGTTCCGGAAAGTATATGGTTTTAATTGGCGGAGATGTTGCGGAAGTACAGGCCGCGGTTGATAATGCAATGAATCAGGTGGATTACGCTGTGATTGATACATTTGTAATACCGCATGTACATCCGGATATTTTCCCAGCGCTATCCGGGCACTCTACAGTTACAGCACTTGAAGCGTTAGGTATAATAGAGTCCTTTTCAGTTGCGTCTTTAATTGAAGGGGCCGATGCGGCAGTTAAAGCAGCAAACGTTAAGCTAATAGAAATTCGTTTGGCAATGGCTTTGGGTGGAAAAGCATTTTGCACATTAACAGGAGAGGTTGCTGCCGTAACAAGCGCAGTTGAAAGCGGTGCTAAAGTAATTAGCGACAGAGGTTTGCTAGTAAATAAAATTGTTATTGCACAGCCAAGGCCGGAATTGTTAAGCGAGATGATTTAAGAATACTCTTGCGCTTGAAATTAAAAGACAAATATGGAAATTGGGCATTAGTAACTGGAGCTTCTTCTGGAATTGGAGAAGCTTTTGCATATAGGTTAGCTAAGGAAGGAATTAACCTTATGTTAGCAGCAAGAAGAAAAGAGAGACTTGAAAACTTAAAAACAATATTAGAAAATGAATTTGGAATTGAGGTTGTTGCTGCACCAATAGATTTAACAAAAGACAATTTTATTGACGAGCTAATAGAATTTATTGGGGAAAAAGAAGTTGGCATTTTAATAAACAATGCCGGATTTGGATTTAACGGGGAATTTAAGAATGGGGAGATTAATAATGATGTTAGAATGGTAAAATTAAATTGCGTTGCTCCAATAATATTAACTCATTATTTTACCCAACATATGATTAAAAGAAATAAAGGGGCAGTTATTTTTCTTGGAAGTATTCTGGCATTTATTCCAACACCAATGGCCTCAACTTACAGCGCAACAAAAGCTTTCAATTCTTTTTTAGGAGATTCCCTTTGGTACGAGTTAAAGAAGTATAACATCGATGTCTTATCATTAAATCCTGGTGGAACCGAAACAGAATTTGCACGAATTTCAAGTTCCAGTTCCGGACCAAGACCCAGAAAGGCAAGTGATGTAGTTGATACCGCTTTGAAATCTTTGGGTAAAAAGCCTGGGGTTGTAGATGGTTTATTAAATAAGACAGTTGTAATATTTACTAAGTTATTATCGCGTAAAACTGTAGTTACATTTGCCGGAAAGATTGCCTCTTCACTTCATAGAAAAGCCTAGCATTAAATATCCTTTCGTAATGCCTTGTAAGTAGTTCTTATGTTTAAAAATACTATTAATAATGATACTGTAACCAGTGGCAGCAAAGAGAATAGAATGTTTTTAAGGTTATAAACTTTATTTAGCATAATAGAGAGAAATAAACTACTGAATGGTTTAAAAAGAATAAGAACTAGGAATAAAATATATAAAATGTTTATAAGGAAGCAGATGGAAGCCCCTTGAGAAGAGGCAATTCGAATAGGGTTCTTTTCTTTATAATTTGCAAAGAGGGCTCCCATTCCAAAATTTATTGAAATAATTGTTATTGCAGAGACAAGAGTTGCAATCAACGAGAATAGAATTAAAATATAGGAGAACTTAATATTCGAGAATACGCTAAGAGCAAGACTTACAAACATTATTATAGAACCATTTACTATCAGTTTGCTTTTTATTAACTGAGTTGCATTTACCGGAGAAGATTTTAATTTCCAAAAAGATTCTCCTTCGAGACTTATAAGAGGAAAGATGAATCGCAATGCAAGAGTTGAAATAAGAAGTAAGTTGAAGACGAAAATGGATAGATAGATAATAGTCTGCAAATAAAAATTTCCTAGCCCCACATATCTAATTCCCGCTACGCTCATTATAAAAATAATTAAAAGAAATAAAAGCACAAGAGCATGAACAACCTGAGTTGTATCCCGTTTGAATAAGAGAATATCTTTTTTAATTATTGAATAGATGCTGGGTTTTATAAACCAGGATTGACTGTTAAAAGCATTATCATCTTTTATATTTGCTCTTAAACTGGAAGTAAGATTAAAATTTAGAAGCCATGTTTGAAAGTAAAATAATTTTCCAAGATACAATGCCGCCGAAAGGGATATTAGAGCAAATATAATTTGTATGGTAGTATAAAATAATGCAGTATCAAAATTGCCGTTGATTAAAGAGTAAGCTGTTTGCGACAGCCAATTGTTAGGAAAGAATTTAACGATAGGGGAAATCAATTCATCTAGATAACGGTTCTTATCCAAAAGAGGATAGTACTTCATAACCATAGTAACAAGGTGCTTTGGAGAGTTAACATTAAAGAAAAACAATACAAATGAAACGTACCCAATAGCTAATGTATAAAAGGTCTTTCGAATTCCTAATTTGTGGGCAACTTTTATTATAAGTAAAAGAATAATTACAGCAATAGATCCTGCGCTTATCATAAAAGGCAAGAAGTTCAGCATCAGAAGAATGAATGACGCAAAAGATAATTTGAAATAATAAGCGTATCCAGCCAGCATAGATAAGAGCACCATAAGAAGTGTTGAAGAGCTATAAAAGAAGTTATCGAAGAATTTTATGGCGAATATCTTTATATGGTCAATTGGCTTTGTAAATAAGAATGTAATTTCGGTAGATTTGTAAAGGGTAGAGTAGGAAACAATTAAATTGCCAATGTTAATTGAAATGAAAAAGATGAAGAGAATCATTGATATAAACTCGTGAAGAAGAAATTGACCTATCTTAATTTCTTCTATAAGGAACCAGATCAGTTTTTTTGAGAAGAGGAATGCTCCAATGGCAAAACCAAAATAGATTATTCCGCTTCCCATATTTTTAAGCAAACTGCTTAAATTAAATTTAGATTCGAGCCGCAGGAAGGCAATTGCCTTGTACTTTAATATGTGGAATAACTGATTCATTCTTCGTTGGTAAGCTGAATGAAAAGATCTTCCAAATTATGATTGTGCTCTTCCTTCATCTTTCTAAGAATATCTATTGAGTTGTTAAAAATGATATTCCCCTTATTAATAATTCCAACATGAGTGCATATCTCTTCAACAATATTAAGTGAGTGAGTGGACATGAAAATAGTAGTTCCGGAATTGATTGAATTGAGGAATAGTTTTTTTACATCGTAAGCGCTTTGAGGATCGAGACCTACCATCGGTTCATCTACAATTATTAAACCGGGGTTATGAATGAATGCAGATGCAATTACAATTCGCTGACGCATACCTTGTGAATATTCTTCACATCGTTTATTTAACCAGCTTCCAATTCTAAGCTGATCAACCAAGGAATCAATTCTTTCCCTAAGAATTTGATTAGGCAGGTTATAAAGGCCGCCGCAAAAGTAAAGGAACTCTTTACCGGTTAGTCTATCGTATAAGAAGGGCTGATCTGGTATATATCCAATATTACTCTTAGATTTTATTTGTTCCTTCCACACATCAACATCGTCCATTAAAATGGTTCCCGAAGTTGGACTAAGAAGCCCTACAATCATTTTAATGGTAGTAGTTTTACCGGCTCCGTTAGGACCCAGAAAGCCAAACAAGCTGCCTTTAGTTACGGTTAGATTAATTGCATTAACCGCATTAAAGCTGCCATATTTTTTTTGCAGTGATATTAATTTGAGCATGATTGGCTCTTAGATTTAAAGAATAATTTTTTCTACATCGTCCAGAGTGATAGTTTTAAGATCCACATCATCTTTTTCGTAAATGGAAAATATTCTTTCTTCCTGATTAGTAATTGCAGAGAAGAGGATATGTTTTGCAAGAATACCGTTGCGAAGATTTTTATCATGAATTTTTTCGGCTTTACTAAATAGATCCAGCATTTCCTGAAGAGCGCCTTCATCCAAATTATATCCATTATGTTCCGAAATGCTAACTGCCACGGCAAGCAATTCTCTAGGAGTATAATCGGGGAAATTAAAAATATTTGGGAAGTAGGATTTAAGACCCTGATTGATTTTTAATATGCTATTAATTTCTTCCTGCGAGCCGCTAAGAATTAAAACCAACCGGCCTTTGAATTCGTGAATTCTTTTTACAATTGTTTCCACAACTTCTTCACCGTATGGGTCATCTAGTTTGAATAGTGTGTGAGCATCTTTAATAAAAAGAATACCGCCTAAAGCCTGCTGAATTAGCTTATCTGTTTTAACAGAGGACTGTCCTTGATATCCGGCAATAAAATCGCTTCTATCAACTTCGAGCACGTGCCCATTATCTAATACGCCAAGCTCTTTAAATATTCTTCCAATGGATTTAGCGACTGTTCTTTTACCAGTACCAATATTGCCAATAAATATTGAATGTAGGTTACGCTCTACGGCCTGAAGTCCTTTTACTTTTTTAATTTGAGAGAGCTTAGCAAAACTAATTAACTTGAATACATCGTTCTTTACTGTTTCAAGGCCAATAAGATTATTAAGATTATCAATTTCTTTTTGAAGGCGTAAAGGATCGCCTTTAACCTCGAACTGCTTAGCTTCAATTTCTCTATTTAGAACTTCGTTAATATCCTCTATTTCTATTGTGCTAATTTTATCGTCAGTTCTTTCGGAAGAGGGGATTTCGGCTAAACGGAGAAGCATTTTTTGTTTAATGGAATCGAGAATATTTCGAACAATACGTGCATTTCCAAATTTTTTGTCGCGTGTATTATAAAGGTGTTGAAAGTGATTTTTAAGTTTCTGTTCCGCCTGAGCAGAAATGTTTTTATTTTCTTTTTTTATTGCGCGCTGAACAATTTCGATTAATTCTTCCGGGTTATAGTCGTCGAATGTAAATGATTTGCTAAAGCGGGATTGAATACCGGGATTGCTGGCGACGAACTGCTGCATTTCGTCTGTATAACCGGCTGCAACAACAATAAACTTTCCTTTATCATCTTCCATTCTTTTAAGAAGAATATCTATGGCTTCTTTTCCAAAGTCGCTGCCGGAGTCACCTTTTTTAACAAGAGTATAAGCTTCATCAATAAATAACATTCCACCTAAAGCACGGTCTACCATTCCAGTAGTTTTTTCGGCTGTTTGCCCAACATAACCGGCAACCAAACCCTGACGGTCCGTTTCAACTAAATGCCCCTTGGGAATAATTCCAAGTGAGGAATAAATTCGTCCGAATATTCTAGCTACTGTAGTTTTTCCGGTACCAGGATTTCCAAGGAAGAGGATATGCTCGCTGAAAACTTTTTTAATATCTTCACCCTGTTCATTTAAGTAACGGGCAAGCTTAACCATATCAACAATATCTTTTTTAAGATTTTCGAGTCCTACAAGATTTTGCAGTTCGCTTAGCGCTTCAGTAAGAGATTCTTCGTTAATAGGAATGTGAACTTCTTTAACAGAACTCTTAGAAAAGCTTTTGTTAATTACTTCCAAAGAAAATGTTGTCATTGCTTCTTTAGTTCTATTTTCTTCGGATAGATTTTGACATACCTTACTAAGATTCATCTTCGCAGATTCGAACAGCTTACGAATAAGGCGGGCATTGCCAAAGGATTTATCGCGAGCTCGGTACAAACTCATAAATTCTTTTTTAAGTGCATCTTTAGCATCGTCGGTTATTACATAATCTTCTTTTTTAAGCAGTCCTTCAAAAATTAAAAGAAGTTCATCAGGAGTATAATCTTCAAAAACAAATGTATGTGTAAAGCGAGATTTTAAACCGGGGTTTGAATTTAAGAAGCCATTCATTTCGTCTGTGTAGCCGGCAGCAATAACAACAAATTCACCTTTGCGATCTTCCATTCTTTTAAGAAGAACATCGATTGCTTCCTGGCCAAAATCGTTACCGGCACCTTTTTTAATTAATGTGTATGCTTCATCAATAAATAGTACACCGCCTATGGCATCATTAATTACTTTATCTGTCTTTAAAGCGGTTTGACCAATATACTCTCCAACAAGAGCGGCTCTGTCTACTTCAACAACATGTCCTTTTGGAAGAATGCCCATTGCGTAGAAGATATCTCCAAGCATTCGGGCAATAGTGGTTTTACCTGTTCCTGGATTACCTAAGAATACGGCGTTGATAGAGATGCTGTCTTCGGCTTTAAGTCCCAGTTTTTTTCTTTCTTTAAGAAATTCCAGATATGCAATAAAATTTTTGATTGCCTCTTTAATGCTTGTTAATCCTGTAAAGCTGTTCAACTCATCCAACAGTTCATTTAATGGCCTAACAACTCGGGGCTCTATAGTTTTTGTAACTTCGGGCTTAACAGGTTCTTCTACTTTAGTCCTATCTTCACGAGCGGGCTGAAGTTCATCTGTTTTAATTTCTTCATCAATTCTATTACTTCCAACACCAAAGAAGCGCTCACATATTTTAAAGTTGCTGATGTAGATTTCAACTTTGCCTTGACCTTTTTTCCAAAAGTCCTTTTCGGAGGAGCCGCACACCTGAACGAAGATAACAGAATCCCATTGCTTTTTAATATTGAGCTGAAAGTTATTAGTGTAGATTTGGAAATCGTTTAAATACCAAACGGCCTTGCAGCTAAATTTTTTATCTGCCTTTTCGAAAAATGGATTATAAAAAATTACTTCTGTACCAATTCTTCTAATTGACTTATCGAATTTTTTAATGAAGATTCTATCTTTTTTTAGTTCCTCCTCTTCAACATCAAAAAAATTAATACTGAAGACGTCTACATATTCGTTAGGGAAGAAGGAGGCGTTATATTTTAAGTCGTCTATTTGTTGTGTAATAACTTTTGAGCGGGTATCGCGAACACGGGTAGAAGATTTAATAGAGATACTTTCCTGTTCCTGTTCAAGCTGGCTGAATTTTTTTAACGCATTGTAAATGCTTATAAACTTTTCGTTTTTACCGAAGCGGGAGTTTAAAGATTCGGCAAGTTTAAGAGCAGGTTTAATTTGGAATAAATAGAGCATCGATTCCAAAAGAATTAATTGCGCTTCATCGCTTTTTTTGTGAGCAAGAATTTTATTTGCAAGAAGCAGAGAGTACCAATACTCTTTTTCTTTAATTGCTTTAGAAGCTTCTTCGAGCAGGGTAGTAATATATTTAGTAAAGAAATCCGCAGCGGCATGATTTAGCAATTTAGCTTTTTCGATCCACTTTTTAAGTTCTTTCCAAGAGGGGTTTTCACCATTATCTATAATTACTGCAAGGTCCAAAGCCTGGCAGGCTTCGTCGTACTTTTGCAATCCGGCAAGAGCTTTAGCTTTGTTTAGATAGGACCAGGCTAACGTTTCTTTTTGACTGGAAATGGATTGATTAATATCTGCAATAGATCCTTCGAAGATGCTCATTCTATAAAGGAGGAATGCCCTATAAACACGAGCCTTAACAGAATCTGCTTTTAGTTCTACTGCAAGGTTAGCAAAATCCATAGCTTTAGCAGGGTTACCATTTTCGAGCAAAGCCCAAGCAAGACAAATGGCCGCATCGCTATCATCGGGCTTAGCATAGTAAACTTTTTCGGCACACTGCAAAGCAAGACGGTATCTTCCATTCCAAAGATGTTCGAATGCTTCTGTAAGTAGAGTATTTATATCTTCATCTTTCAAGTGGACCCGGATTAATGAAACAAAATATAGCAATTTTATAATCGTAGGGGTAATATAATAAGTTAAGGGAATTAACTAAAGAATTTGTTGGTAGTTTCAAACTTTTATACCAGTAAGCTCGTCTTAACAGTTAAAGATTTCCAGGAGGTTATATGAAAGCCAAGATTCTTTTAATAGTTATGATGGTTGCAATAATTGCAACGGGATGCCATATAGGTGGAGTTAGAGGAAACGGAAGACTAAAAACCGAGGTTCGAGAGGTAGAAGAGTTCAATAAAATAGAAGCCGGCGGAAGTTTTTCGATAAGTATAATTGTTGGAAAAGAAGCCAGCATAAGAATTAAAGCAGAAGAGAATTTAATTCCATTAATAAGAACAAAGATTAAGGGAAATACTTTAGTAATAGATTCGAAGAAGAACCTAAACCCCCGTAAAGAGATTAGGATAGAGATTACTACTCCAAATTTGGAATATTTAGATGCTTCGGGCGCTAATGATATAAAGGTAGAGGGACTAAGCGAAGGAGATTTTAAATTAGATTTGAGCGGTGCCAGCAATATTGAATTGTTTGGAGAGATTGAAAAGTTTATTGCGGAATTATCGGGTGCAGGAAATATAGATGCTAAGAGTTTAATAGCAAAAGATGTTAGGGTAGATGTAAGCGGAGCAGCAAGCGCGGAGGTTTACGCTAAAGAAAGTTTAGATGCGAGTGTAAGCGGAGTGGGTTCGATTACCTATTTTGGAAATCCGGAAAAGACAAGAACCAATGTAAGCGGTGTTGGTTCAATTAGCAGAAGATAAATTTAACATAAGCTCCTTATTTGGGCGGAATTGGCTTAGCCGGTTCCGCTTTTTTGTTTTAAAAAGATAAATATGGGGCATGTTTCAATGAAATGATAAGTAAAAATAGTATGCCATAATGGCAAAAGAGACAGTTGATTTTAAGAGAAGCTACAGGCCGTTTATAGGCTTGTTACAGGCTTGTTATATACTTGTTAGAGGGGTAGTACATTTTGGCAGAGGGGAGGATAATTTTGAATTGTGAATTAAGAATTGGAGATATAGTACTGACAAATCATATAAAATAATGCTTAGAATGGTAGGATATAACTTAATTATTTTATATACAATTGAGGTCTTTCTATAATCAAAAATAATATTTCAAAAAAATCCAACAAATTTCAAGATAAGATGTAAATTCTCACCCTCTATATTTACCTCGCTAAGGCAAAAATTACCATAATTAAATACAATCCAGACAAAATTACCTGTACAGCTTACACTAAGATTATAAAAATGAGAGAAATTTGTTAATAATGCGTTTTTTATTTAGATTATTTGTGGTACAGTAAATGGTATATAATAAGCAAATAATTATTAAGCGTACAAAGCGGAAGAATTATTAAAATAAAAAAACAGTTAAACAACAATAAACTAAAGGAGTACTATTATGGGACAGCAGCAATTATTACTTATTGTATTAGGCGTTATAATTGTAGGTATTGCAGTTGTAGTAGGAATAAACGTATTTACTGCAAGCAGTGCAAACGCTAACAGGGATGCAGTTACATCCGACATAACAACAATAGCATCCATGGCTCAACAATATTACCGTAAACCAACTGCATTAGGCGGTGGTGGAAATTCGTTTACAGGATTTACAATGCCGGCATTATCTTCAACAGCTGCAGATAACACAGCAACAGCAACAAAGACCGCAAACGGAAGTTACGCAGCAGTTGTAACAGCAACAGATGTTACAATAACCGGAACCGGTACTGAAGTTGGACAAGACGGCACAAACAATGTTAAGGTAATTATAAAAGTAGATCAGAATACTTTAACACCTCAAGCCGGCGGAAATTAAATTAAGATTGCTAAAATAAATTATTTATTAAAAGGCTTTTTCGACTGTAATTATTTATTGAAGAATCATCCGCCACAAGTAAAAGTTTTGCGGATAATAAATATGATAAATACAAGCGAGAAAGCCTTTTTTATATTAACCACTTTAACATGCCTTCAAGATTTAACAATCCAATATTTGCTACGATAATAAAAATGTTATTTCTAATAATAACAACAAATCCAAGGAGGTAATTATGAAAATTCCAATACGAGTTTTTCTACCCACATTATTTATCCTTTCCCTTATTAATCTAAATGCCCAAACAACAACAAATGCCGATACAACAAAGGCTAGCAAAGTAAGTATCGAATATGTTTCGTTGGAAGAATTATTGCAATTAGGAATTGTGAGTTCCTCAAAAATTGAACAGAGGGCTATTGAATCTCCATCTGTAATTTCTTTAATAACATTTCAACAAATGGAAGAATATGGGTGGAATAGCATTAACAAAGTGTTATGGAAGCAACCTGGATTTGGACCAGCGCAGGATTATGACAGGCAAACAATTAGTTCGCGCGGATTATTTGAAGGATGGAATAACAATCACTTACTAATATTAGTTGATGGGATTCCTTTTAATGATAATTTGTATGGTACAGCATATACATGGGAAATTACCCCAATTACATTCGCAAAAAACATTGAGATTTTAAGAGGCCCCGGGTCTGCATTATATGGATCGAATGCAACCAACGGAGTAATACAAATTAATACTTTGAAGGCATCGGATTTAAAAGGGGCAGGTAAAGGGGAAATAAATTATGGCGATTATGGAAAGAGGAGTTTAAATTTTATAGCAGGAAATGATTATTCAAAATTTTCGATTATTACCGCTTTTACCCACAATGAATCGAACGGAAATGAATATTTATCTTATGACGGTTCTGGTGAAACAGATTTAAAGGGAGAACCAATAAAATTTTTAACCAAAGATAGAAAAGAGAACAATTACTTTTGGGCCAAAGTTGATGGTAAGGATGGATTATCAAACTTATCAATGCAATATCATTATCAGCAATGGTCATTTCAAACCGGTCATGGATGGTTATGGTTTGCACCAGACTATAGAGAATCCATGAAAGAAAATAGGCAAATTATTTCACTTAAATATTCTCCCGATATTAGCAATAATATTACATCCGAGTTTTTGGTTAGGTATCAAATACATAACATAGATTGGAATACACGCTTTTACAGATCGAATGCATTTGGAGGATATTACCCAACAGGAATGTGGGAATATTTAGATACAAAAGCAGAGGATATTTTTACACGGTCACAATTAACTTATACTTTGGAAAAAGGGGCATCCATTTTAACAGGTATCGAAACCAACTTCTTTTTTTACAATGGAGATAATGAGCATTATTCTAATATTGATATAGATAATGGTGCCGGACTAATTGCAAACAACAACATGAAGAGTTTGAGCCCTTGGTTAGATTTTATAAAAGGGCATATGGTGAGTAATTTGGGAATTTACGGACAATTTTTATCCGGGAAAATAATTGGAGAAAAACTGAGCTTAACAATTGGTGCACGATATGATGTGCAATTTTTTGATTATAATAAAATTAATCAGCCAGGTAAACCAACACAATCGAAAAGTTTTTCACAATTCAGTCCTAGAGCCGCAATAGTTTATATGGTAGATAACGACTTAGCTTTTAAAGTGATGTTAGGAAAAGCATTTAGGGCGCCGGCGCCAACAGAAATGTTTGGAGCGCATACTTTTACTCTAGGCTCGAACATAGAACAGGTTAAGCCCGAAATTATAAACACTGCAGAATTTGCAATAGACTGGATTATAAACAAAAATTTGAATTGGCGGACAAATATTTTCTATACAAAATTTGAAAATCAGATAGCTTATAGTGCGCAAAACAACAACTTGAGCACAAATGTATATAGTTTAACAAACCAAGGAATTGAAACAGAATTATTATTTGGTTTTGGAAGTATGAACGGATTTTTAAATTTAGCATTTGTAAAAAGAGTTGATGAAGAGATTCAAGATCTTACAATTACTAAAAGTGCAGATTTAACATGGGAACCACCGGTAAAAATTAATTTTGGTCTATCGTACTTTTACGAAAGATTTCATTTTGCTTTCAGCGGTCATTATCAGGGCGCGGTTGCAAGAAGAAACAGTGATAAGGGATTACAAACACTTCCTCTTGGAGTTGGAGTAAGTTTAAATATGGATAAATATAGAGGCAGTGAAGTAAAGAGCTGGCTTACATTTGATTTAAATGGCAGTTACAAGCTTAGCGAAAATATAAAAGCAGGAATTACCATTTATAATGTTCTTGATACAGAATATTTTTTAGTTAAAAATATAGGATTTCCTTTTGATTACATGCAGGAGGGAAGAAGAGTAACATTCAATCTTAAATTTACTATGTAAGAACATTGAAGTAAGATTTTGAATGAAGGGCCGCGGAATTAGATAGTTTTTCCATGGTCCTTTTTTTTATTATATAAAATGATTATCAATAATTGGTTTTTAATTATTGAGCGATTATTTTTAGTCCATTAAAACAAAGCGAAATTATGAGTTCAAACAGAAGAAAGTGTATTGGAATTTTAGGCGGGGGACAATTAGCAAGGATGAGCGCTTACAAGGCATATAAACTGGGCTTTGATATAGCAATTCTTGAAAAGCATAAAGATTCGAGCGCCGGACAAATGACCCACAAGGAATATGTTGGATGGGTTGATAATAAAAGCATCTTAAAAAAGTTTACCGAAGTGTGCGATGTTGTAACGCTTGAAAGTGAATTTATAGATCATCATTATTTAGAGAAGGTGGAAGAGTTTGGTGTAAGGGTTCTGCCTTCCCCTAAAACCATCTCGTTGATTCAAGATAAATTCATTCAAAAGAAAACACTTGCTAAAAAGAATATACCGGTACCTAAGTTTGTAGAGGTTAAAGAAACTAGCACATATGAAAATCTAAGCAAGCTACTGGGTGCAAAGTTCATAGTAAAGAGTAGAAAATTAGGTTACGATGGTTATGGCAATGCGCTTGTAAAAAATAAAATGGATTTTGAGGAGGCGTTAAAAAAATTGAGTGCACGCCACAGCGCATTGATGGCAGAGGAATTTGTAAACTTTACTAAAGAACTTGCGGTAATGGTTGTAAGAACTAAAAAGGAAACAGCTGTTTATCCGGTTGTAGAAACTATTCAGAAGAATCATATTTGTAATTTGGTTATTGCGCCAGCAAAAATAAAAAAGAGTTTAGAAAAGCAATCAGAAGAGATAGCTATTAATTGCGTTAAGGCTGTAAATGGAATTGGCATTTATGGTGTTGAAATGTTTTTAACAACTGAAGGTAAAGTTTTGGTGAACGAAATGGCCCCTCGTCCTCACAACAGCGGGCACTACACAATTGAAGCATGTTATACTTCGCAATTTGAGAATCATGTAAGAGCGGTTTTAGGATTACCATTAGGTACAACAAAAATGGTAAAGAAGTATGCGGTAATGATAAATATTTTAGGAAAGACAAACGGACTTTGCGAGCCTCAAAATTTAAGCGAAGTATTGAAAAGTAAAGATGCACATGTTCATTTATATGGTAAGAGTGAAAGCAGAAAAGGAAGAAAGATGGGGCACATTACTTTTGTTGGGGATAATTTGGATGAATTAATTAACAAGGCAAAAGAAGCTGAAGAAAAAATAATATACTAGGTGAGTTATGGTAAATAAGCCTTTAATAGGAATAATAATGGGAAGCGATTCGGATTTCCCAATAATGGAAAGAGCTGTTGAAGTGTGTAAAGAGTTTGGTGTTGAACATGAAGTGCATATTGTTTCTGCGCATAGAACTCCGGCAAGGATGAAAGAATATGCCGAGAGTGCGGCAAAGAGAGGATTGAAAGTTATTATAGCGGGTGCAGGAGGAGCGGCGCATTTGCCCGGAATGACGGCGGCGTTTACATCACTTCCTGTGATTGGAGTTCCTGTTCAAACAAAAATTCTAAAAGGTTTAGATTCACTTTTATCCGTTGTGCAAATGCCTGCGGGAGTTCCGGTAGCTACTGTTGCTATTGACGGAGCCAAGAATGCCGGTTTGCTTGCAATACAAATATTAGGAGCGTTCGATAAGAAATTGCAAAAGAAGATGGATGCTTACAAAGCCAATATGGAAAAGGAAGTAAAAGAAAAGGATAAAAAGCTGGGAAAGAATAGCAACAGGTAATGAAATTAATTGGAATATTTTTATAGCTAAGGATTAGTTATATAAACCGGATTTCCAATAAGCTTTTTATTATCCCATTCAAAATCTATAGAGCACTTTTCTAATCTTTGAGTGCATTGTGTGTGTTTGCAAAATTTGCATACTTCGGGCTTACAGTAATCCATATGAATTCGAACTTGGGAATTAGGAATTAACTGCAAAAGATTTTCTTCAATGAATTCTTCTTCGAGGTGAGATTCTTTTACGGAAAAGTAATGAGGAAGAATTAAATGAAAATCTATAAACACTCTATCTCCGGACTGCCAGAAGCGCAGATGATGAATATCCATCCAGTAAGGTTTTTTAATTTTGTTAAGAAGGGAGGTAATTTCAGAAAGCAATTTTAAATCTGTTTCATTCATCAACCCGCCAATAGATTCCCTCATTAATTTGAATCCGGTAAAAAGAATATTCAAAGCAATAATAATTGCAATAATAGGATCGAGCAGATTAAAATTTGTAAAGAGAACTAAAAGCAACCCAACAACAACACCAATACTTGTAAAAGAATCTGTAAGCACATGCTTGCCATCTGCAATAAGAGTTATAGAGTTAGTTTTTTTACCTTTTTTAATTAAGTAGAATCCAAGAAAAAGATTTACTAAGCCTGCAATGCCTATAATAATTGTACCTGTTCCAAGTTTTTGAGTAGAAACTCCAAAAATTAAATCGTGCCCGGAAGTATAAATTATAGTAACAGCTGCAATAAAGATTAAAAGTCCTTCGACACCGGCAGAGAAATATTCAATATTTCCATGTCCATAGAGGTGATCTTCATCTGCAGGTTTGGAGCTAAGATAAATACTATAGAGCGCCATAGAGGTAGCTGCAACATGAACAACAGATTCTGCCGCATCGGAGAATATTGCTGAAGAACCGGTAATGAGATAAGCGGTCATTTTAGAAATGAACATTAATAAACCCACCGAAAGGGAAATTAAAGCGGCATTTCTTTTTTCTTTATAGCTGCTATTAATATTATTTATCATAAAATCTCCTAAGTAAAAATACACTTGTAAATGTAGAATTCAAAAGGATAGGATATCCAAGCAATATTAGAAAGGTAAATGTTTATTTTCTCATACTTAGGAAAGAGATTTAATAAAGAGCTATAAATAACTTAAAATGTAAAAAATAGTAATGGCATGCAATATGCGTATAATGAGTACAAATCATGATAAAATGAGAGAAAAAGATGCACAATCATATTTTTGAAAAGTATCCTTCTAAGGAAAGAAGCAATTTGATAGCACTATTACAAGATGTGCAGGAAGTATACGGTTACTTGCCGGAAGAAGCAATAAAGGAAATATCTGACCATGTTGGAATTCCTTTAAGCGGTGTTTACGGAGTAGCCACTTTTTACAATCAATTCAGATTAACTCCACTTGGAAAAAATGTTATTAGAGTATGCCGTGGAACAGCTTGCCACGTAAAAAATTCCGCAAACATTCTATTTGCGTTAGAAACGGAATTAGGAATTACAGCCGGACAAACAACCAGAGATAAAGTTTTTACATTAGAAACAGTTGCATGCATAGGCGCCTGCAGTATTGCGCCTGTAATTAATGTAAACGAAGATTATTATGGAAGATTGGCAGTAAAAGAAATTCCTAAAATATTAGCTAAGTACCGAAAAGAAGAAAGCGTAAAATCCACTATTGAACAAACGGCGAGCGTAGAATGAAAAATTTTATTGAGAAATGCTGCGATCAATGCTGGCACACACACGAAAAACCTTGCGATCTATTTGTAGCTTGCTGTATAGAAGGTCCTTTGTGCCATAAAGATGATAGCTGTAAAAACAAATTCAAAGAGCTGAATGCAACATTAAAGTACACAAGCCACGAGCAGCCAATAATTTTTATTGGAATGGGAACATGCGGATTAGCCAGCGGTGCAGATAAAGTTAAAACAGCAATTGAAGCAGAATTATTGAAAATAGGAAAGCAAGCCTTAATAGTACCAACAGGATGCATAGGATTTTGTGCCAAAGAACCTATTGTTGATATTAAGCTGCCGGGAAAAGATAGAATTTCTTACTGTGAAGTTCAGACAAAGGATGTTGCCCCTCTATTAGAAGCTGCATTAGTTAAAGAAACTGTTTACGAAAAAAGAGTATTAGGAACTTTTGGAAAAGGAACAGAAAAAGTAGCGCATATTAACGATGTGCCTTTCTTTAAAAGTCAGATGAAAATTGTTTTGGAAAACTGCGGTGTTATCAATCCAAATTCAATTGATGAGTATATAGCAGCCGGCGGATTTAAAGCATTGGATAAGACTTTAAGATTAATGTCTCCAGAGCAGACGGTTAAAGAAGTTTTAGATAGCGGATTGAGAGGAAGAGGAGGCGGAGGATTTCCAACAGGTAAAAAGTGGGAAATGGCCAACAAGAAAAAGGCAGATAAGAAATACATTATATGCAATGCAGATGAAGGGGATCCGGGCGCATTTATGGACAGATCTGTTTTGGAAAGTGATCCATATAGACTAATAGAAGGAATGATTATTGGCGCTTATGCAATAGGCGCATATTTTGGATATATCTATTGCCGAGCAGAGTATCCACTTGCAATAGAAAGATTAAACAAGGCTATGGATAAATGCCGTGAATATGGTTTGTTAGGAAAGAATATTTTAGGAAGCGGTTTTGAATTCGATTTAAAAGTTAAAAAAGGTGCCGGAGCTTTTGTTTGCGGAGAAGAAACCGCATTGATTGCATCCATTGAAGGAAAGAGAGGAATGCCAAAACCAAGGCCTCCATATCCATCGGATGCGGGTTTATTTGGAAAGCCAACTATCATTAACAACGTGGAAACATTTGCTAATGTGCCCTCTGTAATTGCTCGCGGTGCTCAATGGTATTCTTCCATTGGAACAAAAATGAGCAAGGGTACAAAAGTATTTGCCCTTAGCGGAAAAATTACAAACAGCGGATTAGTTGAAGTGCCGATGGGTGTAACATTAAGAGAGATTGTATTCAATATTGGCGGTGGAATTCCAGATGGTAAAAAATTCAAAGCTGTTCAAATTGGAGGTCCATCCGGAGGATGTTTACCAGACCAGGTAATGGATACTGAAGTTGATTATGAATCTTTGAAAGTTGTTGGGGCAATGATGGGATCTGGCGGATTTGTTGTAATGGATGAAGATACATGTATGGTGGATGTTGCAAAATATTTTATGACATTTATACAAAATGAATCATGCGGCAAATGCGTACCCTGCCGTGAAGGTACAAAGAGAATGCTCGAGATTATTGAAAGAATTCCGGTTAGTTATAACGGAGGCACTTTAAAGATCGATCAGCTTCAAAGGTTCAAGGGAATAATTCATTTACAAAGATTAGCGGATGTAATTAGAGATACATCTTTATGCGGATTAGGACAAAGTGCGCCAAACCCGGTATTAAGCGGATTGAGATATTTTAGAGATGAATATGAAACACATTTGTTTGAAAGAAGATGCGATGCCAAAGTATGTAAAGAGATATTAACCTTTACAATAGATAATGATGCATGCAGCGGTTGCGGATTATGCTTGAAGAAATGTCCAGCAGGTGCAATTATAGGAGAGAAGAAACAACCACATTCAATTATAGAAGCCAAATGCGTAAAGTGCGGTATGTGTTTTGAAGCTTGCCGTATGGAAGCAATTGAAGTTATTTAATTTGGCCAAGGAGAAAACAATGATAGAATTAACAATAAATAATATAGTTGTAAAAGCCGAAGAGGGAATGACAATTCTAGATGCAGCAAAATCTGTTGGTATACATGTACCTACATTGTGCCATATGAAAGATTTGTTTCCAACCGGCGCATGCCGTATTTGCAGTGTGGAAGTTGATGGTATGAGGGGATTAATTCCTTCGTGCGCATATCCTGTAATGGAAGGAATGAAAGTAGATACCAACAGCAGCCGCGTAAGAATGGCAAGAAAGACAATAGTGGAATTATTGGTAGAAAATCATCCTCAAGATTGTTTAATATGTGTTAGGAATAAGAATTGCGAATTACAGGATTTAAGTGAGCAATATAATTTAAGAGAGCACCGTTACGCCGGAGAAAAGAAAGATCATGCAATAGATATTTCGAGCGCTTCGATGGAAAGAGATCCTGCAAAATGTATTTTATGCGGAAGATGTGTTCGTCAGTGCGGAGAAGTTCAAAAGATTAACGCAATAGATTTTACCAACCGCGGATTTAAGAGTAACGTTACAACTCCTTTTAACAAAGGGTTAAATGTAAGCGATTGTATTCTTTGCGGGCAGTGTATTTTAGTTTGTCCAACGGCTGCTTTAAGAGAAAAGAGCCATGCTAAAGATGTAACAAGCGCACTTAACAATAAAAAGAAATATGTTATTGCCCAAATTGCACCTGCAGTAAGAGCTAGTATTGGTGAAGAGTATAATTTTCCATTAGGACAAAACGCAACAGGTCAGTTAGTAACAGCATTACGCAGATTAGGATTTAATAAAGTATTCGATACAAACTTTGCGGCAGATTTAACAATTATGGAAGAGGGTACAGAGTTAATAAGCAGAGTAACAAAGGGAGGAACACTTCCAATGTTTACAAGTTGCTGCCCTGGCTGGGTAAAATATATTGAACAGAACAGACCGCAATTACTAGCTCATGTATCTTCATGTAAATCTCCACACGAAATGGAAGGGGCACTTTTAAAAACTTACTACGCTAAAAAAATGGGATTAGATCCTAAAGATATTTTTGTAGTATCTATAATGCCCTGCACAGTAAAGAAATTTGAAAGCGCAAGACCAGAACTTGCCGAAGAGCATATGAATGATGTGGATTCCGTTTTAACAACAAGAGAATTGGTAAGAATGTTTAAAGGTGCGGGAATTGATTTTGAAGATTTACCAGAATCGGAATTTGATAATCCACTTGGAGAATCGACCGGTGCTGCAGTAATTTTTGGAACCAGCGGCGGCGTAATGGAAGCAGCTTTAAGAACTGCCTATTATAAACTTACTGGAAAGGAATTAGAAAGTCTTGAGCTGAATGACTTAAGAGGTATGGGAGGAGTTAAAGAGAGCAGTATTGATGTTAACGGTACAATGGTTAATGTAGCAGTTGTAAATGGAATTGGAAATGTACCACAGATTTTAGATGAGATTGAAAGAGGTGAAAGCAAATATCATTTTATAGAAGTTATGGCTTGTCCAGGAGGATGCATAAACGGAGGAGGCCAGCCAATTCATCAAAAGCCTGAAAAAGTTAGAAAACGTGTTCAAGCTTTATACGAAATAGACACAAAGATGAAGAACAGAAGATCGCACGAAAATGAATCGGTTCAAAAATTGTATAAAGAATTTTTAGGAGAGCCTAATAGTCATTTGGCGCACGAAATTCTTCATACAAAATATGTAGACAGAAAGAAGATTCTTAACAACAAATAGTACGAGAATACAATGTCGCTTGGTATTGTTAGCACAATAGGTCAAAAATGCAAGAGGTGTTACTCGTGTATACGAGAGTGCCCTGCAATTGCCATTCGTGTTATAAACGGCCAAGCGGTAGTAATTGATGAAAGATGCATAAGCTGCGGACATTGCGTAAAAGTATGTTCGCAGCATGCTAAAAGAGTTGCATGCGATATAGACAAAGTGCTTTGCGATTATTTGCCAACCGGAAAAGCAATTGCAATAGTAGCCCCCTCATTTCCGGCATCGTTCCCAGAAAATTACAATAAGATTCCAAGCGCATTAAAAAAAATTGGGTTCGATTTAGTTGTTGAAGCTGCATTCGGTGCAGATTTGGTAAGTAAGTATTATTCCGATTGCTTTGAAGACGACAGTAAGGAAACTATTATAAGTTCTCCATGCCCTGCTGTATATAATTATATCGAAAAATACTTTCCGGAAATTGTGCCAAATTTGGCTAAAGTTGTTTCTCCGATGATTGCCGCCGGCAGATACCTAAAAAAGAATTTTGGAAGCAACAGAAATGTGGTTTTTATTGGGCCATGCATTGCAAAGAAGAGTGAGTATATAGATGATGGTGTTGACGATGCAATTGACGCAGTGTTAACATTTGTTGAATTAAAAGATATTTTATTCGACCTTCACATTGATATGAATGAATTGGAAGAATTGGAGTTTGATCCACCTCATGCATTCTTAGGCAAATCTTTTTCGCTTGCAGGAGGATTGTTAAAAACTGCAAATATCTCCGGAGATATTCTTCATAAAGAAATTATTGTTGTAGAGGGAAAGGATAAAGTAGAAGAGATTGTTAATGAGATTGCCAACGGGCATCTTAAAAGCAAGTTTATAGATATTCTATTTTGCGAAGGATGCATAAATGGTCCAGCCATAGATTCCAATCTTAATTACTACTCGAGGCGCGAAAAAGTTATTAACTATATACAAGAGAACATTAATAGTTTTGATAAGCACGAGTGGCAAAGTTATTTATACAACAGCCGAGATTTGGATCTTAGCAGAGAGTTTCAAGCGAAGACACAAAGAAAGATGCAGCCTGATGAAGAAGAGATTAAGAAGATATTAGCCCGAACAAACAAGTTTAGCAAGAACGATGAATTAAACTGCGGATCGTGCGGATATAAGACGTGCAGAGAGTACGCAATTGCAATTGCAAAAGAATTGGCCGAAGATGACATGTGCCTTCCTTATCTAATTGATAAGTTAGAGGGAGCTTACGCCGAACTTAAAGAAACTCAAGAACAGCTTCACAGTGCCGAAAAATTAGCTTCAATTGGCCAGCTGGCTGCCGGAGTAGCGCACGAAATAAACAATCCTTTGGGTTCTATAATGCTTTTTGCTTCGATGCTAAAAAGGAAACTGGAAAAATTAGATAATAACGAGCAGAACACAGATGATTTAAAACTGATAATGGATGAAGCAAACAGATGCAAGAATATTGTTGCTAATCTTTTGAATTTTGCAAGACAGGGTAAGCTAAAGCTTAGCAATGTTGATGTAAGCGAATTGATAATATCCATTATGAACATTCAAAAAGTTAGACCGGAGTATGCCGGAATTACATTTAACTTAAACACGCAGCAAAACGATTTGGTGATTCAGGCAGATTTGGATCAGCTTAAGCAGGTGTTTATTAATTTAATTGGTAACGCTTGCGAAGCATTGGAATCAAGCACAATTAAACTTATAACGGTTAATGTGCTAAAGGAAAATGGAAATTTAATTGTTGATATAATTGATACCGGATGCGGAATTGCAGAAGAGAACATTGGTAAAATATTTACTCCATTCTTTACCACAAAAAAAATGGGTAAAGGAACCGGATTAGGATTGGCGATAGCCTACGGTATTATTAAGATGCACAAGGGGGATATTAAAGTAAAAAGTGTAGTTGGTAAAGGAACAACCTTTATGATAAAGCTACCAACATTAATAAAAACATAATATTACGGAATAAATAAAATGGGCATTGAGAAATACAAAAAAATACTGCTAGTTGATGACGACATCGACTTATTAGAACAGAACAAAATACTTTTGGAAGCAAAAGGAATTACAGTTATTACTGCCGAAAGTGCTGAAGAAGGATGGAAAACATTTCAAAAAGAGAAACCGGACGCAGCCATTGTAGATTTAATAATGGAGCAGATGGATTCCGGTTTTATACTTTGTCATAAGATAAAGAAAACAGAACATGGCAAAAAGATTCCGGTTTTAATGTTAACATCTGCTACATACGAAACAGGTTTTAAATTCAGCGCATCCACTGCAGAAGAAAGAGAATGGATTAAATGCGACGGAATATTAAACAAACCGGTTGTAGTTGAAGAGCTTATTTCGAAGCTGGAAAGTTTTACTTAAGCTTTACAAAGATCATTAATATATTACATATATAATTGCTCGATAAAAAAGAAAACATTCTCATTGTAGATGATGAGAAAGGGCTGAGAATAGGCACGCAAAGACTTTTGGAAGACGAAGGTTACCAGGTTGATGCTGCCGAGAACGGTGAGCTTGGTATTAAATATGGTACCAGCAAAGAGTACGATATTGCCGTTATTGATTTAAAAATGCCCGATATAGATGGTCTTGATGTTCTAAAAGAAATTAAGACTACCTACCCCAATACCGTATGCTTTATTGCAACTGCATATGCAAGTTACGATACTGCCATACAGGCTACCAGGCTGGGTGCGTACGGATACATACCCAAGCCATTTACCCCCGAAGAATTAATTTACCAAGTTGAAAATGGTGTTAAACAGCGCAAATTAATTTTAGAAGCAGATAGATTAAAAAAAGAAAAGGAAGAAAACCTTTTAGAAATTGCAAGCGAAAAAAGCAGGCTTAATACAATAATTAAATCTATTAGCGATGGTGTGCTTGTAATTAACAAGAGCGGCGAATTGGTTTATTTTAATTATGCCGCAATTAAGTACCTGAATCTAGGCGACTTAAAAATAGGGGACCCAATTTTAGAAAGACTGCATCCCGATATAATAGAGCAGGTTAACAAAATTCTTATTGCCGAAACGATTCTACTAAAAACATTTACAACACAAATAGAAATTCTTCCCAATAACGAATTGGTAATTGAAGCCGCAATTACTCCAATTCCACATCCAGATGGCAGTTTAGCCGGAGCGGTAATAGTTCTTAGCAATGTAACCCAATTCAAAAAGATAGAGATAATTAAATCGCAATTTGTTTCGATGGTGGCTCACGAGCTTAAAACTCCATTGGCTGCAGTGCAGGGATTTATAAATATTATTCTTGATGACAGCATAGATACTTCGAAAGAGCAGCAAAAAGATTATTTGAAGAGATCTACAATTCGCCTTAAGGGATTAACAGACTTAGTAAACGATCTACTTGATATTTCCAGAATGGAGTTGAAAACCAAGCATAGAGAAATTGAGGATGTTGATTTAAAAAATATAATTTCAAGCACATTGCAATTCCTTGAATTTGAAACCAAGAAGAAGGGAATTGATGTGCAGTTATTTATAGAGAAAGATTTACCTAGCATTAAGGCAGATCAAAGTGAAATAAGTAGATTGTTTACAAACCTAATTAGCAACGCAACTAAGTATAATAAGGAACAGGGCACAATTAGTATTACTGCATGTGTAGACAAGAGTTATATAAGCATAAAAGTGCAGGATACCGGAATTGGAATGAAGCCTGAAGAGACTAAGAAATTGTTTAGCGAATTCTACCGCGCAAAGAATGAAAACACAAGAGGAATAAGCGGTACCGGTTTAGGACTATCGATTGTTAAGAAAATTGTTGAATCGTATTACGGTAAAATCGATGTAGATTCATCATACGGTTTTGGTACTACATTCACAGTTCATTTACCTATAAATCAAAACTAAAACAAAAGGAGAATGCTATGGCTTTAATAGCAATCATCGATGACGATCCGGATATTCTGGAAGCCAGTAGTCTAGTATTAAAATCTAAAGGGTATAGTATTGTAACGGCTTCGAACCCAACAGATGGTTACAAGATTATTACGACTGAAAAACCAGAATTAATTATTCTAGACGTAATGATGGATGAGCCGGATGACGGATTTTATCTTGCTCAAAAATTACGTAGAGAAAATATCCACACTCCAATATTAATGTACACATCGGTTTCGAAGGCAATTGGAATGGATTTTAACAAAAGCGATATGGTTCCAGTGGATGACTTTGTTGAAAAACCAATTTCTCCCGAAGAACTGTTTGCAAAGGTTGAAGCATTATTGAAAAAATCGAAGGAGACAAAATAATGCTAGTCTTAGAAAAAAATGCAATGACAGAAGAAATTGAACAATTAGTTACCAAACATGGCTCTAAGCGTTCGGCTCTTCTTCCAATTCTTCAGGACATTCAAAGAAAACATAAGCACATACCGGATTTTGCCCAGCAGGAAGTAGCCCGATTATTAGGTATTCATCCGGTTGAAGTTTATAGCGTAATAACATTTTACGCATTCTTAAATACAAAGCCAAAGGGAAGAAACATTGTTCGTTTATGTCAGACTATTACATGCGATTTATCCGGTAAAGAAAATGTAGCAAGAGCAATTGAACGTGAATTGGGAATTAAGTTCGGTGAGACAACAAAGGATAACAAAGTTACGCTTGAATATGCAAACTGTTTAGGAATGTGCGACCAGGGACCAGCATTGTTAGTAAATGAAAGAGTTTATGCAAAAGTTACTCCCGAAAAGGCAGTTCAAATTTTGAATGAGATTAGGTGAGGTGAAAAATGAAAAAACAAGAGAGAAAAGGAGCAGTGCTATTTTCACCTTATTCAGTTGGTGAAGCAGTAAAGAAAGCCGTAAAAGGAACTAGAGAAGATATTCTTTTTGAATTGCGCGAATCGAAGTTAAAAGGAAGAGGCGGTGCTGGTTTTCCTACGGCAACAAAATGGACTTTAGTAGCAGCAGCAAGCGCAGATGAAAAATATGTTGTATGCAACGCAGATGAAGGTGAACCAGGTACATTTAAAGACAGAGTTCTATTACTAGAGTATCCCGAATTAGTATTTGAAGGAATGGTTATAGCAGGTTATACAATTGGCGCTAAGCATGGCATTTTATATTTACGCGGTGAATATGAGTATATGGTAAAGAGTTTGGAAGATTATTTAGAGGGAATGAGAAAAGACAATTTGTTAGGAAAAGATATTTGTGGAAAGAAGGGATTAGATTTTGATATTAGAATTCATTTAGGAAGCGGTGCTTATGTTTGCGGCGAAGAGACAGCTTTAATTGAATCTTTGGAAGGTAACCGTGGCGAAGCTCGCAACCGTCCTCCATATCCAGTAAACACCGGATTTATGGGCAAACCAACAACAGTGAATAATGTAGAAACATTTGCAGCCGTTACCCACATAATTGTTAAAGGGGGCGGATGGTATTGCAAGCATGGCACAGACAAATCTAGCGGCTCTAAATTATTTTCGGTATCGGGAGATTGCGGCAAACCTGGCGTTTACGAATTGCCATGGGGAACTAAAATAAGCGAGTTGTTGGAAATAGTTGAAGCAAAGAATACAAAAGCTGTTCAAGTTGGTGGTGCAAGCGGAGTTTGCATTCCAAAATCTCAATTTGAAAGAGCGTTGGGATATGAAGATTGCGGTACAGGCGGTTCTATAATGATATTTAACGAAAGCAGAAATATGCTGCATGTGTTAAAGAATTTTATGGAATTCTTTACTGAAGAATCTTGCGGCCAATGCACTCCATGCAGAATTGGAAATACAAAACTGCTTGAAGGTGTAGAGATGCTTGAAAAAGGTGAGTTTACTTTTGCTTACATGAATCAATTGAAAGAACTTGGCAAGACAATGCAAATAGCTTCTAAATGCGGATTGGGTCAATCTAGTCCTAACTCATTCATTTCAATTCTAGAAAACTTTAAAGAAGAAGTTTTTAGCGGCAACGGAGGTAACCATGGAAAATAAAGATAACTTAAGAGCACCGGTAAGTCAAAAAGCTCATACTGTTGAAAAGCCAAAAGATATAACAACAATTGGCGGAACAGTATCCGTTGAAATAAATGAGAAGAAACTTCATGTGCCATTTGGGACAACAATACTGGATGCATGCAAGATGAATGGAATTTCGGTTCCAACATTGTGTCATCATGAAGATTTATGTGTTGCCGGCGTTTGCCGTGTTTGCGTTGTAGAAGTTGAAGGGATGAGAACATTACAGGCATCATGCGCGTTTCCTATTACCGCACCATTGAAAATAAAAACATCAACACCAATGGTTCGCAAAGCACGCCGTCATATTATAGACTTAATGTTAAGTGAGCATTGCGGAGAATGTTATTCCTGCTTTAGAAATGGTAAATGCGAACTTCAAAACCTTGCTAAGGAATATGGAGTAGACAGTTATACTTTTGGGCATGTAAAAGAATCGAAGCATGAAGTGGATAAATCTTCCTATTCTGTTATTAGAGATGCGGATAAATGCGTTTTATGTAAGCGCTGTGTTAGAACATGTATAGATTTGCAGGAAGTTGGTGTATTGGAATCCATTAATAGAGGCGCCGAAACACGCATTGGAACATTTATGGATAAGCAATTGAGCGATGTAATTTGTATTAATTGCGGCCAGTGCATTAACCGCTGCCCAACTGCAGCTTTACGAGCAAACGATCCTTCCGATGAAATATGGGCAGCAATTGATGATCCTACAAAGCATGTAGTAATTCAAACAGCTCCATCTCCAAGAGCAGCAATTGGAGAGGAATTTGGATTGCCTGCAGGACACTCTATGACAAAAGAATTAAATGCCGCAATAAGAAGAATTGGTTTTGATAAAGTGTTTGATACTAATACCACCGCAGATTTAACAATTTTTGAAGAGGGAACAGAATTAGTGCTAAGACTTCATAAAGCGTTAGTTCAAAAACAGCCAGTTGCATTGCCACAATTTACTTCATGTTCTCCTGGCTGGGTTAAATTTTTAGAGCATTATTATCCCGAGTATATTGATAATTTATCTTCGGCAAAAAGTCCCCAGCAAATGTTTGGCGCGTTGATAAAAACAATGTATGCAGAAAAAGCTGGAATAGATCCTGCTAACATAGTGTCTGTAGCGGTAATGCCTTGTTCTGCTAAGAAGTTTGAATGCAACAGACCCGAGATGAATGACAGCGGTTACAAAGATGTTGATTATGGATTGACTACACGAGAAATGGCAAAGATGATTAAGGAAGCTGGAATTAATTTACCCGAAATGCCTAAAGAAGATTTCGATAGTCCATTTGGAGAAGCATCGGGAGCGGGATTAATATTTGGCGCTACCGGCGGAGTAATGGAAGCCGCTATACGTTCCATTTACGAATTTGTAACCGGCAATAAGGTAGAAGATGCATTTGCAAATGCAAACATTACTCCGGTTCGCGGATTTGAAGGAGTTAAGTATGTAGAACTTCCATTAGGAGATAAATTCGGTCCTGTTCCGGATATTCTAAAGCATTTGGTTCCTAATTGGGATTGGTTAAAGGGTGTTACTTTAAAAGTGGCAATAGCACATGGAACAGCCAACGCTAAAAAGATTATGGATGATATAAAGGCAGGCGGAAAATTTTCGGAATGTCATTTTATTGAATTCATGGCTTGTCCAGGCGGATGTATAGGAGGAGGCGGTCAGCCAATTCCAACAACTCCCGAAATTAGAAAGAGACGCGCAGAAGCAATTTATGCCGAAGACGAATCTTTAGAAATGAGAAAGTCGCACGATAACCCAAATGTTATAAAAATTTATGAAGAATTTTTAACAGATGGGCCATGCGGTCATAAATCTCATAAACTGCTTCATACTCATTATACAAAACGAGGCAGATATATAGCTTAATCTATTATTTAAAAGGAAAGAATCTCTGTAAAGAGATTCTTCCTTTTATTATATTAAAACATGAAATTACTGCCATCAACTGTTCATCAATATGACGAGTATTGGAAATCGATACAGCGATATAATGCCTGGTTTATAGAACTAAGGTGGTATGCCTCGTTCTGCTTGCTGGCCTCGATATTAACATTAAGATATTTATTCAACTTTTCATTTACTTCCTTTCAATTTTACAGCTACATAATTGTTGCACTGGCTATAGTAAGCTATAATTATCTATTCTTTTTGAAGAGCAAAAATTTTAACAGACAAAAAGAGTATTTAAGCACATCTCTGTTACAAATAATACTGGATTTAACTGCATTGAGTATTCTGGTTTATTTTACAGGAGGAGTGGAAGCACCATTATTCCTATTGTATGTATTCCACATGATAATTGGAAGTTTAATTTTGCCCAAAAGAGTAATGTACTTTATAGCAGTAGTACTAATATTATTTCTTTCGGTATTCAGTACGCTTGAGTATTACAATGTAATTCCTCATCAATCTATTGTTGGTTTATATCAAATACAATTATATAAATCGGAGCAATTTGTAATAGGCTTTCTTTCATTCTTTTCTTTTGTCCTTTTGATGATAATAACAATAACTTCCAAAATTACGGGGGAACTTTACAGCCGAGAATCTCAATTGAAAAGAGCAATAGAGGAATTAAATGCTGCCGAAAAAACAAAACAGAAATTTATAATGGCATTTGTTCACGATTTAAAATCTCCAATTGCAGCTGCAGTTTCGAACTTAGAAATAATTACAGGCAAATATTTAGGTGAGGTTAACGACGCCATAAACGATAAGCTTAGCCGTATTAAGATTCGATTGGAAGGATTGATAGAAATGGTTAACAATACTTTAAGAGTTAGCCGCTTTAAACTTATGGATGAGACTAATAAAGAGGAATTGAAAATAAGAGATATTATAAATTCTGTTTTAGAAAAGAATGTTATAGTTGCCGAGAGAAAGAATGTTAAAGTTGTTTTTTCTGCCAATGAAGAGACAGATATTCTAGGTGATAAGGTTCTTTTGGAATTAGTGTTATCGAATTTAATTAGCAACGCAGTAAAGTACACACCCGAAAATGGTAACATAGATATTTTGCTGCACGACAATGATGGAAACCGAGTTATTAGTATTAGCGATGATGGAATTGGCATTCCCAATAATGAATTAGAAAGAATATTCGATGAGTTTTACAGAGCATCTAATGTAAAAGAAATAGAGGGAACAGGTACAGGTTTAGTTCTTGTAAAGCAGATAGTAGAGCTTCATGGGGGAAGTATTACATGTAAGAGCCCATCAAAAATTGCAAGCATAACAAGACCAGGCAGCGAATTTACAATAACATTACCTTTAAAATAGTTTTACTTTTCCATAATCCTTTTATATCTTGGAATCACAAACTCAATTATTGCAGAGCAGAATATGTTAACTCTTGTTCCACCATGGGCACACCATTATGGAGAGTTTTGGCGGGCTATTCGTGTTCGAAATTTATGGTTCATAAAGTTACGATATGGCGCAGTGCTTTTACTGGTTTTATTTCTTTTGGGTGGCAATTACATACTTCAGTACAATTTTAGTCCCATTCAAGTAAAAGTAATAGCTTCAATTACCTTTTTTATTCTTTTATACAACTCTGTAATTCACGCACTAAGATTTAAAATTGGGTGCGACCCAAATAAATTTAATTGTCTTCATACCTCTTTAATACAAATGATATGCGATATATTGGCGTTGATGCTTTTGGTTTATTTTACAGGAATGTTGAAATCTCCTTTCTATTTTATTTTTGTATTTCATATGATTATTGGCAGTATGATTTTACCAGGATATGTAGTTTATTGCGCCGCCGTATTTATAATTGTGGTATTCTCATTTCTTGTTTGGCTTCAAGGCAATGGTGTAATTCCGTTACACAACATTCCCGGAATTACCGACACCAGCAGTTTATCTTTTGGATATAATTTTCTTTTCATTATACTTTTTTCGTTTATGCTGTTTGGAAGCGTTTATATAGCTAACAAAATTGCAAGGCAATTATATTTTAGAGAGCAGCAGTTAAGAGGTTCTTTAGAAAAACTAAAGGAAGCCGATGTTACAAAACAAAAGTATACGTTAGGAATTGTTCATGAAATTAAAACTCCAATAGCCGCGGTAAAATCAATTTTGGATTTATTAATTGGGAATTATGCCGGACCAATAAGTAATGAGGCAAATTCAAAATTACAGAGGGCAAATATTAGAACAACCGAAGCGCTTGAATTTATAAATGACGTTTTGCGCTATTCCAAAATAAAACTTTTGGATACCAAAGTAATTGAGGAGATTGATTTAGAGAATTTGATTAGGGGAATTTTGGAGAAGAATATTGAAAAGACATTAGAGAAGGAGATTAAAATTACATTTGTGGATAAGAGAACAGTTAAAAGAAGTATTCAAGGAGATAAAATAATTCTTGCATTAGCCTTTTCGAACATAATTTCGAATTCGGTTAAGTATGTTTCGCAAAAAGGAATAATTGATATTTTAATTTACGATTCCAAGGAAATAGTTTTTATAGAGATCAACGATTCCGGAATAGGAATTCCTAAAGGGGAATTAACAAAAGTGTTTGATGAATTTTACAGAGCCACAAATGTAGAAAAATCGAAAAGGGAGGGGAGCGGAATAGGATTGAATATTGTGAAGGAAATAATAGACCGTCATCATGGAAAGATTGAAATACAAAGCCCATCTAAAGTGGGCAACGAAGAATGCCCTGGAACAGGAGTAATAATTCAGCTTCCATATCAGAAAAAACATTTGGAAGTAGATAATGTTACATGTGAGGAGTACTCGTAAAAACAAAATATTCTTTGGGAATTAGTTGAGCTGCTTTTTTACATTTTTCTAAATCGCTGAATATTCCATACATAGTAGAGCCGCTTCCAGACATCATAGAAAACTTAGCGCCAGAATTATATAATAATGTTTTTATCCATTTTAGCTGTGGATATTTTGAAAAAGCATACTCTTCAAAGTCGTTTTTTAATATTGCAGAAGCCTGGGAATAATTCAGCTTTTGATCTACAATCAAAGAAGCAAAATCTACATCTACGTTGTTAGGAACTATATTTGCGAAGGCCTCTTTGGTAGAGATGTTTATATTAGGATTAATTATGAGTATCGCATCTTGGATATAAAGATCTACTGGCTCTAGAAAATCTCCCCTTAAAGTTCCAATGGCTGGCTTAGCTTTTAAAAAGAAGGGGACATCGGAGCCCAGTTCCAAAGCAAGTTCAAGAAGACGTCTGTAGGAAATTCCAAGCTTAAAAAATTCGTTAAGAGAAATTAACACTGCTGCGGCATCGGAACTGCCACCGCCTAAACCTGCCTGTGAAGGTATTCTTTTAATTAATTCTATACGAACGCTTAAATATTTACCGATTTCTCTTTCTAAAATCCTTACAGCCTTTACAACCAAATTCGATTCGTCAACAGGAATATTTTTAGATTGGCATTCGAAAGAGAAGGAATTGGAGTGCCGAATTAGCAGGGTATCGAATAAATCTAATATTGGATAGAAGAGGGTGGAAAGGTTATGATAACCATCCTTGCGCTTGCTAAGAATATTTAATCCAATATTTATTTTTGCCGGAGCTTTAATCTCGATAGATTTCATCAAACAATTCCTTAATTGCTTTTGTATATAAGGGATTAGACCCGCAACATGAACCAATATAAAGTGGATTGTAACTTAAGGAATATTTTACAAAACGCATATATTCCTCAATTGATACCGGGCAATTCTGAGTTCCGTAACAGTTTAGATAAAAGCCAAAATCCTTTGGCATTTCAATTTCGCTTAGTAATTTATAAAATATTGTTGGAGATATGCAGTTGAATCCAATTGCAATTGGAGAGTAAGACTGAACCATTTGAACAGCCTGGAGAATTGGTTCACCGCTCAAAAGCAACAATTCATCTGTGAAATATAAATTGAGTGTAAAGGGAAAGTTATTTGCAGAGCAGAAGGAGGAGATTAATTCAATTTCGTTCCAATGACTTTGAGTTTCATTCCAGATAATATGGCTGCCAGAATTCCATAACAATTCAATATGCGTTTTGTGATTGTATTCCAGCTGACTTGGGGTTAATGTATACTCCTTTTGATAACAATCTTCTGCGGGAGCATTCGATCCGGCAATTATAACGTTTGAGAATTCAGCTGCAGCTTTTGCAATATTGACAGAAGCGTTTACTAGCGATTTATTATCAAGATTTATGTTAGCTCTTTTAAGAGCAGCAGGATTTGTACGGAATGTATTTGTAGTAATAATTTGCGCGCCTGCTAATATATATTGCTGATAAATACTTTTAATTGCATCGGGCTTTTGAATATTAAGTAAGCTAGCCCACATTTGACTATCTATTTCGAAGTGACTATCTGAAAGCAAACTACCCAAAGCACCGTCGAGAATAAAGGGATGAGGATATTTTCTATTAAGCAATGTAAAGTTTTGCTTATTCATATAACGTGTTTAATTGATACATGTTAACCATAGCAGCTAATTTTTACTTAGCAAGTAAATTGTTTTTGGAAATTAAAGAATCCACCTTATTCATAATAGATTCCAAAGGCAAATCCAAAAAACATTCATGATTCTTTGGACAATCCAGAAGGTTACATCCAATACATTCTAAAGTTGAAAGGTTAATAAGCTCGTGCTTGTTGCCAAAAGGGCCCTGCAAGTTTGGATGAGTAGGGCCATGAATACTTAGCACTGGTGTTCCTACTGCTGTAGATATGTGCATTGGACCGCTATCGTTTGCAATAAGAAAGTTGCATTTATTAATTAACGCAGCCATTTGCAATATTGTTGTAGAGGGGGCTAAAATAGCGTTCTCTTTAAGGAGCAGCCTAAGTTTTTCGGCATCAGGTTCATCCCCTTTGCCCCATAAGATTAATATTTTGCAATTGTATTTTGCTTTAACTGCCAAAGCAATTTCGGTGAATTTTTCGGCGTCGCATTTTTTGCTTGCCCAGCTTCCGGTAGGGCAAATTGCCATAACCAAATCTTTAGGAGAAAAAGTTTTTTCGAAATACTCTTGGGCAAAAGTTTTTGAATCCTCATCCAAAAGATAATAGAGATTTTGGTGTTTTGATGTAAGACCAAATTTTTCCAATACCTTTAGATGCAAAATTGCGTTATGGTATTTGCCTCTTTCGGATGGTCCCAGAAGGTTATACGCATATTTTCTTCCTCTAAAAGGAAAACCAATTCTGTAATAAGCACCGCTTACAAAAGTAAGCTGGGCCGAGCTGGGATTACCAAAAAAATCTATTACTAAATCGTACTTCTCTTTTCGAATAGCCCAAGCAAGTTTTAAACGTGCTTTTAAACTTTTGCGATTAAAGACAATCACATTATTCAGCTTTGGGTGATTCTTAATTCCCCAATAGGAAGGCTGCTCTACAAGGTAATCTATTTGCGCATTGGGAAAATCTTCTCGTAAATTATCTATTACTATTGTAGATAAAACCACATCTCCAATTCCGCGCAGTTTAATAACAAGAATTTTGTGTATTTTATCTTTGGATAAGTTGGTATCAATCTTCATATTGCTATTGGGTTTTATGATTTTGAAATTATTTTCTTGGTTGTAATTTAATTAAAAACATCTGGCAGGACAAAAAATGGGAACAAGTTTAAAAGGAAAAACTGTTATAATTACCGGAGGAGCTAAAGGAATTGGATTGGCCACAGCAGAGGGATTGGCAAAAGAGGAATGCGTTATAACTTTATGGGATCTTGACGAGGTTGAGTTAAAAAAAGCAAAGAATAAATTAGCCGAGATATCGAATAAAATATTTACTTATAAATGCGACGTAACAGACCATCAAAGAGTAACAGATTTGGTAAACCAGGCTAATATAGATATGGGGCACATTGATATACTTATAAACAATGCCGGATATGTTAAGCAGGGAAAGATTACAGATCAAGCAATTACTCAATGGGAAAAGACTATAGATGTAAACATTACGGCAATTGTATATACAATTAAGGCGGTTTTACCATTTATGTATAACCGTAAAAAGGGGCATGTAGTTAATATCTCGTCGGCAGCGGGAATTATTGGTGTTGGAGGATTATCTGTTTACGCGGCAACAAAATGGGCTGTGTGGGGATTAACCGAATCTATGCGGCTGGAAACATTAACAGAGGGAATGAAAGATATTAAATGGACCAGTATACATCCAAGCTACTTAGCACATGGAATGTTTGAAGGAGCCAAGTTAAACTTTTTAGGAAATTTAATTGTGCCTTTGGTAAAGAGCCACGATGTAATTGCTAAGGCAATAGTTAAAGATGCCTTAAAGAAAGGTAAAGCTGTCGTTAGACGTCCAAGAAGTTTGCGCCTATCGATTATTCTTAGAGGAATCCTTCCGGATTATTTATTTCAAAAGCTTTTGATGATAATGGGAGTTCACAAAAGCATGAATACATTTAAGGGAAGGGAATAGGAAAAGAAAAAGAAATATTATTCGCTTAAGTATTCCACATTCTTTGGAATTTCTGGTTTAACAAGAAGAACATTCTCTTTTAACACAGAAACCTGCCCCGGTTCGTGTCTTTGGTTTTTATTCACATATTTTTTTAATGTATAAGTTACCGAAGCAACTTTAGAGGTTTTAGCCTTGCTGTAAAATGCTGCAACTGAGGCTGCACTTTGAAGTACACTTTTGGGAACCACTTCTTTTGTGTTATCTACTCTTAATACAACATGAGAGCCGGCAACAGAGCGGGCATGAAACCAAAAATCGTTTTGTTTTGCAAAGCGAGTTGTAAGCTGGTCGTTATTCTTACTATCTTTTCCCACATAAAGATGATATTTGCCATCAATTAGATAATGGCGGTATGGAAGCTTTTCTTTTTCGTCGAGATTAGTTTTTATATCCTTGCCGGCTGTAATTTGATTTTTAATTTCGTTGAGCATGTTAAGATCTTCTGCTAAGTTCAAATTAGTTTTTACAGTCAATAATCTATTGTATTTATTTTGAGAATAGGAATAGAGTTCTTTCGATTTTTCGAATTCTATTTTCTCATTCCTTGATTTATCGTAATAAAATTGGGCGTTTTGCGATGGATTTTTTTTAAGATCGAGTGCTATTGTTGTATAGCAATTGTTAGATGAGTCGAACAGCTCTACATTTTTAATCCCTTTTGAGATTGTATTGAGATTAGATAGGAGTAAATCTGCATATTGTTTATAGAGCAACTCTTTTGAACCCAATTCAACTCTCACTTTTAACTGATTCAGTTTTGAAGCCAACTTTTCCAATTCTTTGTTAAGAAGTTTTTCAAGAGAAGTTTTTAGAAGCACAATTTTGTTCTGCTTATGAGATAATGAAAAATAATTATTCAATGCTTCGAAGTAGCTTTGAAAACTTTGGGCTGCCTGATTTGCAGAGATAAAAGCGGGAGCAAAAACTCCTTTACCTTTTAATTCATCGTAAAAAACATTTATTGGCTCATCAATAATTTTTTGAAAAGTTGAAATTAAGTTTGAAATATCTAGCTTGTTATTGTCTGCCAAGTATTGAATAATTTCTTTACCGGCAAATGGAAGCTTTTTAGAATCGATAGGAGATTCAATTTGACAAATATGGTCCATCAATTCATTTACGGATGAAATAAATTGAGTATTTGAGAACTCATTTTTGATTTCGAGTGCTTCAAGACTGGTAATTTTTTTAAATGCTGAAAGTGAGCCGCTTTTATCGATAAATAAAATGTTGCTATCTGCGCCTTTAAACCGGATAAATAAACTGCCAAAAGAGGAATCAAGTTTAATAACTCTATCGAATAGGGCAATGCTAACATTAGTAATTAGATGCGGCAAATAGGAATTGAAAAAGCTTATTGTATTTTTTTTTGCCCTATTCTGCTGATGCTTTAATAGAATAAAAGGGGAATTAGAGTTTACAGAAACGTCCAGAGATAATTCAAGACCATTTTCTTTATTGATTGTTAGAACCAACTTATCTTTTTCTTGAGTATAAACTTCCGATAGAATTGCATTTTTAAGAATAGGCTGAAGTTCAAGTACAGATTTGAAAAGAAAGATATAGTTTTTATACATATTGTAATTACAGCTTTTCCCGCTCTTTAGCTGTAGCGGTAAAAATATAATTTAGCAGTTGAGTTTCGTTTGCACTAAGCTCTATATTTCTTCGTTTTGTAACAATCTTAGCAACTTCAAGCCCTTTTTTAATATCGTAAGTTCTTAAAAATTCGGAACCTCCCCAGCAGAAAGAGGGAATATACCTAGCAGGAAAATTAGAACCGAAAATATTACAAGACACTCCAACTACGGAACCTGTATTAAACATAGTATTTATTGCAGTCTTAGAGTGATCTCCCATAATTAAACCAACAAATTGAGAACCGGAATTAACCTGCTTTCCATTAATGTAAAGGGAAATATTTTCGTAATTATTTTTTAAGTCGCTGTTATTTGTTCCTGCGCCAATATTTACCCAGCTTCCTAAATATGAGTGACCTAAAAATCCTTCGTGCTGTTTGTTTGAATAGGAGTGAATAATTGAGCAATCTATTTCACCGCCAACTTTGCAAACCTCGCCAATACTGGTGTTATGAAATATAGAAGTATGAGTCTTTATTAGGGAATTATCTCCAATAAATGCTGGTCCCTGAATATAGGAATGAGCCATAATTTTAACTTTATTGCCAATGTAAACAGGACCATCGCTGGCATCAATAAAAACAAAGGGATCAATTTCGGCATCGTTGGCAATATAAACCTGAGAGGGGTTTTCAATTTCAATTCCACGGTACTTTCTATAGGATTTAGTAACATTCTTAACTAGCAATTCAAAATCTGCCTGAATCTCTTCTCCGTTGTAATTAACCAAATCCCATGGGTAATTAATTATTTTTATGTCTATTTCAATTTTTTCGAGTTCTTTGAAGTTATTAAAAGAAATTAGGCCGTCGGGGCCATTAACAATTTTTTTAATTTGTTCACCTTCAATAAAAGCCGCAATAATTACATCTTTATTAACAAATGCCTGGTTTGGCTTTAGTTTTTTAAGATTGCCAATAAAAAAATTATCCGCAATAATACGCCCATTTATAAAATAGGTCTTGTCTCCATTGAACTTGTTAACAATACTGTTGGGATTTCTTTCTTTAATGCACTCTTCTAAGTATTTGCGGGAGTGGAGCACAATGTTTTTATTGGCGGTTCTTTGAATAATTTTTTCTTTAAGGGTAAGAATTCCGCATCTCAAATCGAATACCGGCCTGGTATATGCAAGGGGCAGCAGATTTATATATTTTTCATCCTCAAATATGCAATAAGTGGTTCTCATAAATACTTCCTAATTAATGACGCTAAAATAAAGAAAAAATATGGGAATGACAGTTAAAGTAAATATTTACTTGAGTTATTTTGCAAGGAAAAAATCGTTTCATATATTTCAAGTATGAAAAAGCCATCAAAAAATATTTGGAAAAGAATAGCCTATATTGCAATAATTATTATAGGCATAGTAATGTTATTCGATTTAATTGTTCTACCATTCTATGTAAGCGGTAAGGAATTGAAAGTCCCCAATGTTGTGGGAATGAATAAGGATAGGGCAATTGAGATATTAAAGGATGCAGATTTAATTCCTATTGTAAAAACATCGAGATATGATGAGAAGTATAAAAAAGATCAAGTTGTGTTTCAAAAGCCAAATGAAGGAAGCCTTGTAAAAGGGGGAAGAAGAGTTTATTTATCTATTAGCGGAGGGGATCCGCTTGTGCAAGTGCCCTTTTTGATTAATAAGACAGTTAGAGATGCAAGAATGTCTTTAGAGCGTTTGGGCTTAACTTTAGGAAATATCGATTCGGTTGAATCGGAATCTCCGGTTAATACAATTGTAGAGCAGCAGTATTTTCAGGGAAGAGATATTGCTGTTGGCTCGAGTGTGAGTGTTAAAGTTAGTATTGGCCCTCAATTAGGAATGGTTAGGGTGCCTAGATTAATAGAAAAATCTTTAACGGAAGCGGAGATTATATTAAAATTGTTATCTCTAAGGATAGGTTACAAGACTTATATTAGCTCGAATAACTGGCTGCCTAATACAGTAGTAGATCAGCAGCCTAGTGAAAACAGTTTAGTTAAGCTTGGTGATAGTGTAAATGTTGTTTTAACACAAAGTAAATAGGGTTGTATAAAATGGATAATAAAAAATTAGCTCCTTCAATTCTATCTGCAGACTTTACAAATTTAGCAATGCAGATAAGATCGATTGAATTGGGGGGGGCAGATTGGGTTCATTGCGATATTATGGATGGGCAATTTGTTCCCAATTTAACATTTGGACCAATTGTAGTTGCAGCCGTTAAAAGAATTACTAATTTACCTATCGATGTTCATTTGATGATAAAAAATCCGGATAACCTAATTGAAGAGTTTGTAAATTCTGGCGCTAATTATATTTCGGTTCATCAAGAAGAAGTTGTTCATTTAAACAGGACAATTCAAAAGATTCATGATTTAGGAGCAAAAGCAGGAATAGCAATAAATCCCGCAACACCGGTTGGTCATTTAACAGAAGTGCTAGAGCTAGCGGATTTGTTATTGGTTATGAGTGTTAATCCAGGCTTTGGAGGACAAAAATTTATTGAAAGTTCATTAAGAAAGATAAGTGAACTAAATAATTTGAGAATAAAAAACTCCTACAACTATTTAATTGAAGTTGACGGAGGTGTTTCGAAAGAGAATATAAAAACAATATCCGATGCCGGATGCGATGTATTTGTTGCCGGTAATTCTGTTTTTAAAAGCCCTAACATCACAGCATCGGCAATTGAATTAAAGAATTTGCTTAACGGTCGTTAATAATTAGTAGAATATCCATTCCATTCTAAAAATTTTGTTAAATTTATAAAGTATCTTAAACCATTCTCGAGGTTACAGTTGAATATCCAGGTAGTAGATTTATTCTATTATGATGTATTCAAACGATACTCTGCTAAGTATAAAATTTTCAGAGAATTGTATGAAAAGGATATTATTGGACTTGAGCTAAGAGATATAAGCTATTCTCTTGCCAAGAAGATTAAGGAGATTATTCTTTCGAACAAAGAGATATGCTATTCAACAGCCACTTCCAAAGATAAGAACTGCGACCTTTTAGTGATGGGTTCTTATTCTATCTTTAAAGAATTGGCAAAAAGCATAATTGCAATAGGCAACGAAGATATTGGATTTAAGATTACCAAGACTGTTGTAAATTCTACAGATTATAACAGTAAACAGATAATAATTGGAAAAGATGTTTTTGCTCTTAACAGAGCTTACGTAATGGGAGTGTTAAATGTAACACCGGATTCATTTTCGGATGGAGGAAATTATTTTGCCCTAAACGACGCTGTTAAGCATGGATTAATGCTTTTGGAAGAGGGGGCAGATATTTTAGACATCGGAGGAGAATCTACAAGACCGGATAGCGAAAGAGTTAGCGAAGAAGAGGAACTTAAAAGAGTAATTCCAGTATTGGAAGAGATATTGGCTATGAAACCAGAAGCAGTTATTTCGATAGATACTTCAAAAGCAAAGGTAGCATTTGAAGCCTTGAAAAGAGGAGCTAAATTAGTAAATGATATTAGCGGCTTTAGTTTTGAAGAGGAGATTCTTGATGCGGTTAAAACCCACGATGCGGCTTATATTTTAATGCATATGAAGGGAACTCCCAAAACAATGCAAGATTCACCCGATTATGAAGATGTGGTTTCGGAAATTTACGATTTTTTGCTTACCAAGAGTGAGCATATTAAAAAGCAGGGAATAAACAATATTATAATTGACCCAGGAATTGGATTTGGAAAAAGAGTAGTCGATAATTTTGAAATTATAAAAAGACTGAATGAATTTAGAGGAATTGGTCATCCATTGTTAATTGGGTTATCTAAAAAATCCTTTATTGGAAAGTCTTTGAATTTACCTTTAGAAGAAAGGGAAGACCCAACATTAATTGCCGAAACAGTTGCATTAAAAAACGGCGCAAGATTCATAAGAACCCATAATGTAAAAAAAGCGAAATACGCAGTTGAATTAAACAGATTTTTCGAAAATCCGGAAATGCTGAACAATGTTTGAGATAATTAAAATAGGTTTTATTTCTGTAACCTTGTTAGATATTATAGATATAGTTATAGTCACATTACTATTCTATAAAATATATACTGTAATAAGAGGAACAATAGCATCTCAAATGCTCTTTGGTCTTATTGTAGTTTTATTTCTTTCGATTGGTGCGCAAGCAATAAACTTTAAAGCATTGGGATGGTTATTAAAATTATTATCCGATATTTGGGTAGTTGCTTTCATAATTTTATTTCAGCCCGAAATTAGAAGGATATTAATAATTATAGGAAGAACTCCATTAATAAGATTATTTATAAAGGGAGAGAAATCTAATCTAAATGATGTAATTACAGATGCCGCATACGAGTTAGCACAAAACCAGCATGGCGCATTAATAATAATTGTTAAGACAGGGGGAATTAGAGGCGTTGAAGAAACAGGAGAGAGCATCGATTCCAAAGTATCGAAGAATTTGTTACGCTCTATATTTTTTCCCCGTTCTCCTTTACACGATGGCGCAGTAATAATTAGAAATGATGTAATTCAAGCAGCAAGATGTACTCTTCCACTTTCGACCGAAACAAAAATTAACGGACGCACATTAGGAATGAGACATCGCTCTGGATTAGGAATTTCGGAAATTGCCGATGTTGTAAGTGTAATTGTTTCGGAAGAGACCGGTGGAATTAGCGTTGCAGAAAATGGCAAATTAAAAATGGGTTTATCCAAAGAGGGATTAAGAACATATTTAAATGAAGCTCTAAAGCAGTCAAAAGATAAAAACGTAAGAAGTATTTTTGAAGAGACAAGTAAAACAGATGTTGCAAGTAAATTGGAGTGATATTTATTAATAACAAATATTCCAATTGAATTGACTAATTTTATCTGTACTAAAAAACAAATTACCCAACAATTAAGAGATTGTATATGAAGCTTAAGTATTTTTCTCACTCCGCATTTAGAATAACAACAGATGCCGGCAAGAAAATTCTTATTGACCCTTTTTTAGACGGCAATCCTACTTCTACGTCTAAGGCTAAAGATGTTGACGCAGATTATATTATTCTTACACATGGGCATGGAGATCATTTGGGGGATGCATTTGCAATTGCAAAAAGATGCAACTCGTTGTTTATTTGTTTAAATGAATTGGGAAATTACTGTTCATCAAAAGGATTCAGAGCGCATAACATGCATATTGGAGGCGCATATAATTTTGAATTCGGCAGAGTTAAATTAACAATTGCTCATCACGGCTCCATGACTCCGGATAATTATTATGCCGGTGAGCCCAGCGGTGTAATTTTAACAATTGATGGAAAGAGTGTATATCATACCGGTGACACCGGGTTGTTTTACGATATGAAACTTATTGGAGAAATGACTCCTTTGGATTACATGCTTTTACCAATTGGAGATAATTTTACAATGGGAATAGATGATGCAGTTAAAGCGGTTGAACTTGCAAATCCTAAAACAGCTATACCAATGCACTATAACACATTCCCAATAATTAATGCAGATCCAAATGAATTTAAAATAAAAGTTGAGAGTATTGGAAAGAAATGCAAAGTAATGGACTTTGGAGAAGAAATAGATTTATAATATTCCCTTATAGGCAAAATTTTTTATGGCAAAAACAATAGTAATAGCAAATCAAAAAGGTGGTGTTGGAAAAACAACAACAGCAATTAATTTATCTTCATCAATTGCTGCTGCGGAATTTAAAACTCTGTTAATTGATATTGATCCTCAGGCAAACTCGACAAGCGGAATTGGAATTGTAGATAATGAATTTTCGGTTTATCAGGTTTTAATTGGAGAAAGTCCGGTAGAAAAATGTATAGTAAGTACATATATGCCTTTTTTAGATATTCTTCCTTCGAATATAAATTTAGTAGGTGCCGAAGTAGAAATGGTTTCTATGGAAAACCGGGAATATCTATTGAAGAAAGCATTAGAGCCAATTAAAAACAATTACGATTTTATAATGATTGATTGTCCTCCTTCGTTAGGATTGTTGACTTTAAATGCGTTAACTGCTTCCGATTCTGTGCTTATTCCTGTACAATGCGAGTACTTTGCGCTGGAAGGATTAGGTCAGTTATTGAATACAATTAACATAGTAAAAAAAGGATTGAACGAAGAGCTTACGATTGAAGGTGTAGTTTTAACAATGTACGATACAAGGCTTAGGTTATCTCATCAAGTAGTTGAAGAGGTAAAAAAGTATTTTGGAAGTAAAGTATACGATACAATAATTCATAGAAATGTTCGACTATCGGAAGCACCAAGCCATTCAAAACCAGTAATTCTTTACGATGCAAGTTCAACTGGTTCACAAAATTATATTTCGTTAGCATCGGAATTAATTCAAAGAAATAATTTAGTAAAGAAGGAATTATAATTGAATAATATTAGACCAGGTTTAGGAAGGGGATTGGACGCTCTAATAAATCCTAAACTAAAAGATAAAATAGACACTCCTATTGCTATTTCGACCAGCGAAATTCAAAAGGATGATGGCAGCTCTTACGATATTCTTGCTAAGATAGATATAAATCAAATTTCGCCAAATCCATATCAGCCAAGAACTGAATTTGATCCACTAGCACTAGATGAATTAAAAAAATCAATTTTGGAAAATGGATTAATTCAGCCGATAACAGTAAGAAGACTTAGCAAAGATAATTATCAGCTAATATCGGGAGAAAGAAGATTACGGGCTTGCAGAGAAATTGGCACCAAGGAAATGCCTGCATATATAATTAAGGTTGATACAAAAGAGGGGATGTTAGCTTTAGCGCTAATTGAAAATATTCAGCGAGAGCAGTTAAATTCAATTGAAGTGGCACACGCATACAAAAGATTATTGGACGAATGTAATCTTTCGCAGGAAGAGGTTGCCGAAAAAGTTGGTAAAGACAGAAGCACAATAACAAATTTTTTAAGATTACTAAAGCTTCCGATCAAGATTCAAAATAGTCTTGCAAAGGATGAAATAACAAACGGGCATGCAAGAGCTTTAATAGGATTGCCAACGGAATTAATTCAACTTGATTTTTTAGATAAGATATTAAAAGAAAATCTTTCGGTACGAAAGGTTGAAGAATTAGTTAGGAATTATCTTGCACCAAAAAAATCGAAGAAAGCACATATTGCTGTTCCGAAAGGTTATGATTCTATTTCAATAAAGTCACTTGAAGAAAAACTTCAGAGGATTTTAGGTACCAAAGTTAATTACAAACAGAACAAGAATGGCTCGGGAGAATTAATAATTGAATTTTATTCACCGGATGAATTTGAAAGATTATACGAGATGATTGAAGGCATTGGAAAACATTATAACTAAAATAGTATTGATTGTAATTCTTTTTTTTGTTTTGCGGATTAATTTAACGGCACAAGAAAAAAATGTGATTATTAATAATGACAGCACTATGGTAAAAGAGTCGGCATTTTTAAGCGACACTACAAAATTTGAAATGACGCAGAGTGCGTGGGGCGCTGTATTAAGAAGCGCAATTTTACCAGGGTTTGGTCAAGTGTATAACAAATCTTACTGGAAAGTTCCATTAATTTGGGGCACACTAGGATATTTGATTTACCAATGGAGTGACAGAAATAAATTGTATAATAATTTTAGAGATCTTTATGAAGTTAGCTTAACAGATGCAGCTGGTGAAAATAAAATTTACAAAGATCAAAGAGATTTTTACAGAGACCAGCGGGACGTACTGGCAGTTTTTATTGGATTAACATATTTTTTAAATATGGTTGATGCTTTTGTTGATGCTCATTTATTCGACTTGAGTTTAATGAACAGCGGCAGCAACTCAACTGGGATACAACTATCGTTAAGGGTTAGGATGTGATGAAAAATATTACAATATGCCCCAATTGTTCTGCAGAAAATCCATTTTATTATTATACATGTAAAAAGTGTAACTCGTTTTTAAGAAGCAAAGTAGCCAATATAGATTTTTGGGATATTGTTTGGAATATTTTGGTAACGCCAATAAAGACAGCCGAGACAATAATATTTTCGGAACACAAAAATTATTTAGCGGCATTAATTCCTTTTATAGCTTTCAAGTTCTCTACTGTTAATTATATCCTAAAAAACTCATTATCATCCGTAGAAGTTGAATATAGTTTTAGCCGCTCTATTTTGATAGGAGGACTTTTTACTACCGCATTAATATTTTTGTTTGCATTTTTAATTACGCAGGCTAATAAGCTTATTAAAGTGGAATCCAAGCTATTAGATAATTACTCTATATTAAATTATTCATTCGTCCCGATTTTTGTTAGCAGCATAGTTTTATGGCCTGTACAATTAGCACTATACGGTTTTTATTGGTTTACATTCAATCCCTCTCCAATAGTTATAAAGCCGGTAATTACATATATATTATATTTTATAGAGCTTTTGTTCATTGCATGGACATTTTTCTTGTTTATAACCTCTATTTATACTCAAACAAGAAAAATTCTTTACTCTGTTCTAATCGGAATTGTTTTAGCTTCACTTATAATTATAATTCAGTTTTTGTAAACAAAAGTGTAATAAGAGTATAAATTAAATCGTTTTTTTGTATTTTTAAGTAAAATAAAATTGATAATGAAAAATATTTCACTACTTAGCAAAACAATTGCTTTTATTGCAGCTGCAGCATTTACATTATGGCTTGGCAGCTATTTTTCGAGATTACTTGTAGTTTACCAGCTATTCGACGCAGAGACGCTGCAGTTAAAAAGCATCTATGACAATAATGCGCTGAATCAGGTGTTTTATACAATACTTCCATTGCTGCTTACAAATATTTCTGCTTATTTAACATTTCTAATTTTCTTTATTCTGTTTATCTTTATTTCGAAAATAAAGTTGAAACAAAACGGATGGCTGTTTATTATTTTGTTAATTGTACTGGTTACCGCTCCATTTGAGCTGTTTTTGATTTATAAAGATTATCAGATAGTTAATTTAATTCTGGGATTAAATCCCGATTCATTAAAGATATTGGAGACTGTAAAAGATAGGATGTTAATTCTTAACAGTTTTTCTTTGATTGAAGTATTCTGTTTTATAGCAATAATATTTTTAACAATTTTTAAGCCTTTGAAAAAGAATAATGAAAATTAAAGAGAAGGAATTTGAGGATCTTCTTCAAGAGCTTAAGCAAATAGCGCTGGAACTTGGTGCAAAAGTTAGATTTGAAAGAGGTGATTTTGCCGGCGGTTATTGTATATTAAAAGAGAATAAAACAATTGTTATTAATAAACTTTCCACTTTACAAAAAAAAGTTGTTATTTTAACGGCGGCATTAAAGGAGTTAGGCATTAACGAAATGTATTTGCCTCCAAAGATTAGAGATTTTATAGACCAGATTAATGAGAATGTATGAAATTTATTATTATTAATGGTCCTAATCTTGGTAAAATTGAATTAAGAGACTCGAAGCATTATGGAGATTTATCTTTATCTGAAATAGAAAAAAGTGTTATAGAGTTTTATAAAGAAGATGAGTTTGTTTTTCATCAGACGAATGATGAAAAAGAGTTAATAGGTTTAATAGAAGATGCACAGAATAAATATGATGGAATAGTTGTAAATCCAGGCGGTTTAACCCATGTATCGGTACATTTGAGCGACTGTTTTGAAATTTCGAAGATACCAATTATAGAAGTGCATTTATCGAATGTAAATTCGAGAGAGAATTATAGAAAGACATTAATCACTACATCTAAGGCTAAAGGTGTAATTGCTGGTTTTAAAGCCGATGGGTATTTAGCTGCAGTATTTCTTTTAAAAAGATTAAATAGACCTAATAAATAAAAAGAAATTATATGAAAGATTTTGGCTTAAAAAAATTATATTACTCTATAAGTGAAGTAAGCAGACTTACTGGACTTGAGCAGTACATATTAAGGTATTGGGAAACTGAATTTGAACAGCTAAAACCGGGTAAGAACCGAGCAGGCAACCGAATTTACACGAATAAAGACATTAAATTAATATTACAGATAAAGCAACTATTAAGAGAAGAGAAGTACACAATTGAAGGAGCTAAAAAAATTCTTGTTGATTTTTCATTCGAGAGTGTTGTTACTCCAGTTTTAGCGGAAGCCGCTGAGCCGGAAAGTATTTCTTATCGTCCAATCAAAAAAGATCTTGAAGAATTAAAAACGTTTTTACAATATTTGCATACAAAATTATAACGGAATGTAGCGCAGCCCGGGTAGCGCACTTGAATGGGGTTCAAGGGGTCGCGGGTTCAAATCCCGCCATTCCGACTAAATAAAAGCACATTTGTGCTTTTTTAATAATAATTATTAAGAGAATTAAAAATGGGCAGTGCCAAATGCTTTTGTGGAATTTATGGCGTATTCAATGATAAAGAAGCTCCAATATTAACCTATTATGGGCTTCATGCTTTACAGCACAGGGGACAAGAGGCTTCCGGGATAGTTTCGCTAAATGAAAGCAGCGGAAAGCCTGTATTCAACATTGTTAAAAATCATGGCCTTGTTACAGAAGTATTCAGCCATTCTGATATTTTTTCAAAGGAATTAAAGGGATTTGCGGCAATTGGACACAATAGATATTCAACAACTGGTTCATCGGCATCTGAAAAAAATATTCAGCCATTGGTAGTAAATTATCGAGACGGAAATTTAGCAATAGCACATAATGGAAACTTAACCAATGCTCAAGAATTGCGAGATGAATTGATAAATGAGGGGGCAATTTTTCAAACAACTAGCGATACGGAAGTAATTTTGCATTTAATAGCAAGAAGCCGGCTTACAGATCAAATAGAACAAATTAAAGAAGCCTTGCTTAAAATAAGAGGAGCATACTGCCTATTAATTTTAACTAATGACAAATTAATAGCCGCACGAGATCCTAATGGCTTTAGGCCATTATGCTTAGGCAGAATTGGAGATTCTTATTTTGTTTCTTCTGAGACTTGTGCATTTGATATTAACAAAGTGAATTATATAAGGGATATAGATCCAGGGGAAATTGTTGTAATAGACAAAGAAGCTGTGGCAAATAAAAAGCCCCAAAGCATTATTTTTCAAAAAGATGTAGCTGTTAAACACTGTATTTTCGAGTTCATATATTTTTCGAGACCAGATAGCAAGATATTTGGAGTTAGTGTAGATAAAATGAGAAGAAAGCTTGGAAAAGTTTTAGCTCAAAAGCATCCAGTCGTTTCGAAAGATGGTGAAAAGGTTATTGTAATAAGTGTTCCGGATAGTTCGAATACAACCGCAATTGGTTTTCAAAACCAACTTATTAAAGATAATATACCTTCAAAACTTGAAATTGGGCTTATAAGAAGCCATTATATTGGAAGAACATTCATTGCTCCCAATCAGCAAGCCAGGGAAATTGGAGTTAGAATTAAGTTTAATATTGTTAAAGGGGTTTTAGAAGGGAAGACGGTTGTTGTAATTGACGATTCAATTGTAAGGGGAACAACCTCGAAGCAGCTTATTAAACTAATTAGAGAAGCTAATCCAAAGGAAATACATATGCGCATTTCATCTCCTCCTATAGTTTCCCCCTGTTTTTATGGTATGGATTTCCCTTCGAAGGAGGAGTTGGTTGCAAATAAATTCAATAAGGACATCAGCAAAATAAAAGATTATCTGGAAGTTGATTCTCTAGAGTATTTAACAACAGAAGAGATGCTGAGTGCAATGGTAGATAACAAGCCAGATGATTTTTGCACAGCTTGTTTTTCGGGCATCTATCCATTAGCTGTTAATAAAGAAATTGTAAAAGAGCAGTATGAAAATTGATATAAAAGAGATAAGATACGGGGCAAATATAATTAGTTTATTCAGATTATTTTTAAGTATTCCTTTATTATACATTTTTACTCATTTTAATGAAATAAATGGTGCTCCCAACTACATCCTTTTAGTGATCTTTATAGCTTTTTTATCGGATTTAGCTGATGGATTTATTGCCAGAAAAACAAACACTGTTTCGGAGTTGGGTAAAATAATAGATCCTCTAGCAGACAAAACACTAACAATACTTGTAATTACATATTTATTTATATTAAACTACATTCCACTAATGTATTTAATTATAATAATATCACGAGATATTCTTATAATTAGTGGAGGATTATTGCTAAGCAAAAAGGTACAATATGTACCAGCTAGCGATATGGTAGGAAAGGTAACCATATTTTCTATTGGTTTATTTATAATTACAGCATTATTAGAGCCACATACAGTGTATCCTATAAAAATGGTTTTTATGTATTTCAGCGGGATCATGGTTTTTGTTTCACTTATCAATTACTATTTAAGATTCAGGAAATTAAGTAACCCCATATGAATATATTCAAAAGTAGCTTAGAAAGACTAAAGACTGGAATTCAAAAGGCAAGGAATAGCTTTTCGGAAAAAATAGTTGAATTAGTCGGTATAAAAAACCAGTCGAATGAAGAAATAATAGATAAATTTGAAGAGATATTAATTCAAAGTGATTTTGGTGTTTCTTTGACTGATGAGGTTATTAAAAAGACAAAATCTTCGTTAAGCCATTTCAGTTCGTTTGAGGAATCCAATTTCAAAAGAATAATAAAGGAGAATATAACCTCTTTAATTAGAGAAAATGAAGTAAAAAGATTCGAATACCCAATAGTAATTCAATTAGTAGGAATTAATGGAGCAGGAAAAACCACAACAATAGCTAAGTTAGCTAATTATTATAATGGTTTAGAAAAGAGGGTAATTTTAGGTTCATGCGATACTTTCAGAGCAGCTGCTAATGAACAGCTAAAAACATGGGCTGAAAGGCTTAATATACCTATTATAGAGGACTTTTCTACCGATCCGGCTGCTGTAGCTTATGAGACACTTCAAAGAGGCATAAAAGGCTCCTACGACGTTATTTTAATAGATACTGCAGGACGTCTGCATTCCGAAAAGAATCTTATGCAGCAATTGAATAAAATAGAAAAAGTGATAAATGGTAATGATTATTGTAAGACAAAAGAATGTATGTTAATTGTAGATGGAAACAGCGGACAAAATGCATTAACTCAAGCCCGTGAATTTTCGAATTATGTTAAAGTGACAGGATTAATTGTAACTAAACTTGATGGAACCGCAAAAGGTGGTTCCATTATTCAAATAACCAATTCTTTAAACATACCAATAAAATATATTGGTTTTGGAGAAGGGGTAGATGACTTAAAAGAGTTTAATGCTGAAGAATATCTAGATGCATTAATAAATTAAATAGTTTACATAACGTACATTATGTGCAGTTTTATATAGCGTTTTTATGGCATAATACGCACTTTTCAAGTCTTTACTATACCTTTTTGCTAATACTTATAGAATCCTTCTTTAGACTTTCTTCCTAATTTACCAGCTAAAACCATCTTTTTAAGCAACGGACATGGTCTATACTTACTATCGTTAAATCCATCATAAAGTACTTCCATAATATTCAAACAAACATCCAACCCAATAAAATCTGCCAAGGTTAATGGTCCCATAGGATGATTCATTCCAAGTTTCATGACTTGATCTATATCTTGGGCTGATGCTACTCCTTCGTACAAAGCAAAAATGGCTTCGTTTATCATTGGCAATAAAACTCTATTAGATATGAATCCAGGATAATCTTTTACTTCAACCGGCTTTTTACCAATTTGAATTGACAAGTCCTTAATAATATTATAGGTCTCATCGGAAGTTGAATATCCACGGACAATTTCTATTAATTCCATTACCGGAACAGGATTCATAAAGTGCATTCCAATAAACTTTTCGGGAATGAATCCGGAAGCTAATTCTGTAATAGATATTGAAGATGTATTAGTGGCAATTATAGAATTGAAATTAACTTCATTTCGTAATTTGGAATAGATTTCTCTTTTAGCTTCTTTGTTTTCGTAAATAGCCTCTATCACTAAATCGTACGTGTTATCTATTGAAGAAAAATTGTCTTGAATTGTAAGATTAGCCAAGGCAACTTCTTTTAATTCGGGAGTAATAATTTGTTTTTTTATTTGTCTATCGAGATTACCTGTGATTGTAGTGACTGCTTTATTCAGATAATCCATTTCCTTATCAATTAGCAATACTTTGAAATTATTTAGTAAAAATACATGGGCAATACCATTACCCATTGTGCCTGCTCCAATTACAACTACTTTGTTATTCATAAAGCTCAATTCCCTTTTGCTTTAAAAGATATTAATAATTTGAATTATATTTGAAACAGCTAATCAACTTCATAAGAAATACAACATTTTAATTTACCGCAGGGACCGCTAAGCTTTCCCATACTGGACAAAAGATTTTGCTCGGTAGCTAATTGAGTTGTAATTCTTTTGAAATTATTTAAGAAAGAGATGCAACAGTATTCTCTTCCGCAAACTCCCATTCCTCCAACTTTTTTAGCTTCGTCGCGAACACCAATTTGTCGCAATTCAATTCTTGTTTTGAACTCGGAAGCCAATTCTTTTGCAAGTTCTCTAAAATCTACTCTTCCATCTGCAGTATAAAAGAAGAAGAGTTTTTTTCTATCGAACTGATAATGAACGCTAACCAGTTTCATCACAAGATTATGCTTGTTCATAGACTTTGTAAATATTGGGATAGCTCTTTGCTCTTCACTTAAATTTTTTCTGACCTTGTCTAAATCTTCAATGGAGGCTTTTCGTAAAACTACAGGTAATGGCTCTTGGAATAATCCAAAGTACTGCCTTTTAATTTTTACTAAATCTCCAATAGATTTAACCAAAGCAATATCAACCGAATCTTCGTTTTGAAGAAGAACAAAATCTTGTGGAAATAATTTTTCTTGAATATCGTTTGGCACTAAAGAATAACAACCTGGTAATAATCCATTGCACTGAATCTCGATTATCTCTCTGTTATCTAACGGCATTAATTCTTTTTTATGGCCGTTGCACGCCTGGCAGCCATTAGCAACAATATTTTTTGCAGAGATACAATCTATAATTATTTGCTCGTAAGATTTAGTGCAGAATTCAAGTTCTTTTATTTCTGGTTCTTCTATTAAAGAAACATATTCATCTTCTTCAAAAGCAGGTTCTATATATGTCACAATTAATTCCTTTTTATTACCGAACTTAATTCAAATATAATGTTCATTAATAAGACATTCAAGTTGATTTTTTTTGGTATTAGATTTTCTAAAATATCAATATTTGTAAAAGCTTTTTGATAATTGCTATTAGAGAATTTTTGATTGAATTTTTCAAATGTTTCGGAGTGATCTTGAAGTATATAATCATTCAACAAAAGCTTGTTTTTTACCGCATCGTTATACCATATTTTGACAATTCTAAAAAATAATAGAAGAGCCTCTTCCCCATTCTCTTCGATAAATTTGTTTAATGAAGCAAGAGCATATGAATATTTTTTGGCGAAGCAATATCGAAGTATTTCTATTGTTTCATCAATTACGGAATTCAGGTCGTTATCCAACAATTTATAAGCCTCGTAAACAGAGCCTTCGGCGAGTTTACTAACTTTTTTAGCAAGCTTATTTTCTATTCCAAATTTAAGATTAAGAATAGATGCTATTCCAACTTCCGATAATGGGTGAAAGTTAATGGAACGGCATCTGGAATTAATTGTTGGAAGCAGTTTTTCTTTGTCGTGTGTAAGGAGAAAGAAGAAAACATTTTCGGGTGGTTCTTCTAAATTTTTTAATAGGGCGTTTTGAGCTTGATCGTTCATTAGATGAGCATGATCTATAATAATTGCTCTGCAGATATTTTCTTGGCTGCTAAGGGAAACAAATTTTCCAATTTCTCGTATACTGCTAATTTTAATTGTATTTGCGTTATCAATTTCTATTGAATGGTAAGGGTTCTTAACTTTTTTAGAAATTTCACTAAGAAGTAATTCCATACTTTCTTTAGAAAGCTTATCCGTGCCGCTATCGTCGAAGCCTTCGTTTTTGCCACGAGGCAAAGGGATAATTAATTTTAAGTATGGCTCTTTAAGGGAAGCAATCTTTTCGGAAACCTGATTGTAGTTAGGGATAGAGCTATTTAATGATTTTATAAATTCAACAGCAGTGAAGAACTTACCAACACCGCGAGGGCCATTAAAAATAAAGGCGTGTGGAACACGCCTCATTTCTAACATTCTATTTAATTCATTTTTTACTTTTTCTTGTTCGAAGATATTAGTCCATAAATCACTGTTCATAAAAATATCTAGGATTTAAACTCATCATCGTCATTATAGAAAAAGTCTTCATCACTTGGGTAATCGGGCCATATATCTTCAATAGATTCATATGGTTCTTCGGCATCTTCTAACTCGAGTAAATTTTCAACTACCTCGAGAGGCGCGCCAATTCTTTCAGCGTAGTCTATTAATTCTTCTTTTGTCGCCGGCCAAGGAGCGTCATCAAGATAAGATGCTAATTCGACGGTCCAAATCATAAAAGGGACTCCTACATTAATGGTTATTTTTTAACAATTTCAAAAAGTTTTACATCATCGAATATAAAATTCATAGGATCAATAGGAACACCATTGTGAGTGACTTCATAATGAACATGAGGTCCAGATGAAAGTCTGCCTGAATTACCAGACAAAGCTATTATATCTCCCCTCTTTAACTGCTGCCCTACTTTAGCAATAGTTTTTTCTAAGTGACCGTATAAAGTTCTATATCCAAAACCATGTTCAATTTCCAAAGTAAGTCCATACCCTCCGCGCCAACCTATAAATGTTACAACGCCAGCACCAGGAGAATAAACCTTTGTTCCAACATCTGTAATGATATCTATACCATAGTGCATTCTATAAATTTTTAGAATTGGATGTTTCCTCATTCCAAAACTTTCATCAATTTTACCTTCACTAGGTCTTATAGCTGGAATTACATCGTATAACTTATCGTTTTCAATAAACTTGTTTTCAATTTCTTTGTAATTATTTTTTTCTAATTTAATTTTTAGAGAAACTCTATCGACATACTTTGTTAAATCGTTAACAAAGGAGTTTATTTCGGAAGAATTCAGATTTTCGAGAGGCTCGAACAGGCTACCGCCAATTCCATATTCCTCTTCATTTTTTTCTAAGTTAGCTTTAAGGCGTAAATCGAGACTTTTTTGGGAGAGTTTTCCAACATTTTCATCAAGCTGTTTGTACTTATCAAAAAGGTCTTCAAACTTGTTCTTTAAAAGGGCATTATTCCTTTTTAAAGATTTGACTTCCGAATCCGGATTAATGAATTCGTTAAATACCATAAAAGTGCCAAAAACAAAAAAGGACACTAGTACGGCAAAGAAAAGTACAAGGAAAATAAACTTCTTATAGAAGCCACGAATTTCCTCGAACTTAAGATTCGATTTAGAAAAGTAATAAAATTTTTTCATAAGCTTGGCGTGCGAAAATAACAAAACATTATAGTCTAGTCAAGTATATAAAATTACGATTTTCACTCAAAATCGTGCTCGAAGTAGTTAATTGACCTATCTAAATCACGAGTTTTTCTTTGAATCTGATTTGTTACCCTTTCCTGCAAAACTTTTGCTGCATCGTAGCCATAATGCTTAAGTAAATAATTAAGCGCTATGATTTCCGAAATTACGGTAAGGTTTTTACCAGGAAGAATAGGAAGTTTAACATGTGGAATTTCGACATCCATAACATTTAGAGAGGCGGCATCCAAACCGGTCCTAGTGTACTCGGTTTTATCATCCCAAATTTCAAGTTCAATAATTGTTTCCAATCTTTTTTGATATCTAATGGCTCTTACTCCGAACATGCTTCTAATATCAATTAATCCAATTCCACGAACTTCCATGAAATGTTTAACTAATTCTGTTCCGGAACCCATTAAGATTCCTTCCCCTTTTTTAGTAAGAATTACGACATCATCGGCAACAAGCCTATGCCCTCTTTCAACAAGATCCAATGCCACTTCACTTTTTCCAATTCCGGATTTACCAACGAATAACATTCCAACACCATAAACATCAACCAAAGAACCGTGAATAGATAACCGTGGCGAGAATTGGTCGTCGAGAAAATCGCTGACAAGGTATGCAAGTTTTGTAGTTGAATATGCAGAGCTAAAAACAGGAATTTTAAATTTATTTGCCAAAGCAATTAATTCTTCTGTAGGCTTATTATCGTTGGTAATAATTAAACAGGGAATATCGTAATGAAATATTCTTTCGAGAGATTTTTTGCGAGCGTGAGGATCGAGCGCACTAAGATAGCTCATTTCGGTATTTCCAAATACCTGAACTCTGCTAAATGAGAACAACTCTAAGAATCCGGCTAAAGGTAAACCAGGCCTATGTAAATTTGGGTCCGATATTAATCTATCGAACCCATTTTTTTCGCTAAGCAGCTTAATTTTAAATTTATCTTTAATCGTTTCAAAAAAGAATTCAACTGTTATGCTTTGTTTTTTACTTATATTTTTTTCATCAATCTTCATCAACTTCCTTTACAACTTTTACAATTTTTTTGCTTTTAATAGCGGTTCGTTTTGTTTTTACTTTTGTAAGCTGTTTTTTAATTTTATCTATAGCAATAGTAATAGATTTTTCAAATTCTTCGCTGGATACAGATACAGTAATTGTATGCTGAGGAATTTTGATAATAATTTCGGCAGTTTTAATACTATCCTTTACATGAGTAAAGCTTAAGACAACATTAGCATCAAGGATGTTGTCGTTATACCTTTCAAGAGCTTTAACTTCATCTTTAATGAAATCTTTTAATGAATCTTTAGCTTTGAATTTACGAGATGTTATTTTGATATTCATATAGGCTCCTTTAAGATTTTGGGTGGGCTTTTTTATATGATTTCTTCAATCGTTCTATACTAACATGAGTATATATTTGAGTTGTAGAAAGATTTTCGTGACCTAGAATTTCTTTTACTGCCAAAATATCGGCTTCGTTATCGAGCATATGTGTAGCGGCGCTGTGCCTTAATATATGAGGACTTTTTTTATTAATGTCAGTCACCCTTTTCAAATACTTTTTTGTTATCTGATAGATATAAAATCTAGTAACTCTTTTTCCATCTTTATCTTTGAACAAACTGTTATTACCTAATTGATCATCGTTAATGTTTAGGTACTGTTTAATAGTATCTAAAGACTTTGTTCCAATAGGAACAATTCTTTGTTTTGATCCTTTACCAATAACCTTTACAGATGAATTACGAATATCAATATCGCCAATATTTAATGAACATATTTCGGAAACACGTAAAGCAGAACCGTAAAGAAGCTCTAAAATAGATTTAATTCTAAGAGCCTCCGACTGTTCATTTTCTTCATCTATCAATCTAAAAATTTCTAAAAAAGAGTCAAGAGAAATTATTTCCGGAAGCTTTCTAACCGTTTTAGGATTAGGAATTCGGGAAATAGGATTTTTATCTATTAGCTTATTTTTAACTGCATATTCAAATAATTTTCGTAATGAAGAGAGTTTGCGCGAGATTGTTGTTTTTTGAGATTTAAGCTCGCTTAACTTTATTATAAAATATCGAATATGTTTATCTGTTACCTCATCAATATACAATAACTTTTTTTCAGCAACAAAGTTTATAAACTCGTTAATATCTCTTGAATAAGCTTGTAAAGTATTGCCGGATGCTCTATAGACACCCGATAACTCTGTAAGCATTCTTGCAGCTATTTCTTTAATTTCGTGCTGCTTCATAAATTCAATTGTGGTTAATACTCTTCTTCACTGGATGCCACTTCAGGTTCTTCATCTTCCTCTTTAGGTTTTGGCATTGTCCAGCTTGCGAAATCGCAGTCTGGATACTTATTACATCCGTAAAATATTTTTCCACGCTTTGTTCTTCGGGTAATTACCTCACCTTCGGCGCATTTTGGACATTTTAGACCAAGTGTAATAACTTTAGTAAAATCGCAATCGGGATATTTTTCACATCCAATAAAGCGGCCAAATTTGCTATCGCGATAAACTGTTTTAGAGTTACATTTTGGACATTCTTCGCCGGTGTAATCCGGCTCGGTATTACCGCTAATTTCTTTAAGGGATTTAATATTTTTACACTCGGGGTAATTGGTACATGCAATGTATTTACCAAATCGACCAATCTTCAAATCCATTTCGCTGCCACACTTTTCGCAAATAATTTTTTCTAAGTTGGCTTCAACATTTTTTAGCGCTTCGGCAAATGGAGTATAAAAATCATTCAATACCTTTAGGTAATCTATCTCTCCATCTGCAATTAAATCTAACTCCCCTTCCATTTGAGCCGTAAAGTTCACGTTAAAAATGTTTGGGAAATTTAGAACAAGTATTCCATTTACTTTTCTGCCTAATGGAGTTGGGAATAGTTTTCTTTCCTGCTGTTCAACATAATTTCTATCTATGATGGTACCCATAATCATTGCATAAGTACTAGGTCTTCCAATACCATTAGCTTCAAGCTCTTTAATTAATGTACTTTCGGAAAACCGTGCAGGTGGTTTTGTAAAATGCTGGTTAGGAGTAAGCTTTTCTAGGCTTAAAACCTGATCTTTTTCCAAGCCGGCAGGAATTCTACCATCGTTACCATTTGTTTCCGTTGTATCTTCTGTCGACTCATCGTATAATGTTAAGAAGCCATCGAACAACATTGCAGAACCTGTGCTTCTAAAAATATATTTATCTGCAGCGATAGAAACAGTTGTAGTTTCGAGCCGGGCAGATTCCATTTGACAGGCAATAAATCTTTTCCAGATTAATTCATACACTTTAAACTGAGCTTCATCCAAATATTCTTTAACAAAATCCGGAGTATATTTTAATGAAGTGGGACGAATAGCCTCGTGAGCATCCTGAACATTTTTCTTATTCTTTTGATCGTAAGATTTAGCGCTTTCCGGAATATAATTAGCGCCATACTTTTCCGAGATAAACTGACGAGCCTCGTTAACAATATCGTCACTCAAGCGTGTTGAGTCTGTTCTCATGTAGGTAATTAAACCGGTTGTACCTTCACTGCCTAAATCTACCCCTTCGTACAGGGATTGAGCAACCATCATTGTTCTTCTTGGACGGAATCGAAGTTTTCGAGAAGCCTCAATTTGCAAAGATGATGTTATGAATGGAGGATAAGGATTTTTTCTATTCTCTTTTTTTGAAATGTCGCTAATAACAAATTGTTTTGTTTTTAATTCTTCAACAATTTTGTTAGCCAAATCGTCTTTGGTTATAGCAAAGTTTGTTAAAAAGAACTCATTCCAATCCTCATCGGTCATAATTGGTTTAGGAGGAACTTTTATAGTTTTGCCATCCACCTCAAAAAGTTTTGAAATGAACTCTTCCCCTTTTTCGGTTTTAAATACTGCAACAATGGACCAGTACTCGGTAGAAATAAATTTTTCAATTTCATCTTCACGTTCGCAAATTAGACGCAAGGCAACAGATTGCACACGACCTGCAGAGAGTGAACTTCCGTAAGAATCTAAAACGGCACGCCAAAGAAAAGGACTAACTTTATAACCAATTATTCTATCCATTACTCTTCGGGCGCGCTGAGATATAACTAGGTGCTCATCAATTTTAATGGGGTTTTTAATGGCCTTGTTTACAGCGGTTTTTGTAATTTCGTTGAAAAGCACTCTCTCAATTTTTTCGTAATGCTTTGGGTCCAGAATATCAACAACATCTTGGGCAATAGCCTCACCTTCACGGTCAGGATCTGTTGCTATATAAATTTTATTAGTTTTTGCGGCTAGCGATCGTATTTTTTTTATAAGATCTCCTTTACCTCTAATGTTTACAAGGCTTGGAGTAAAACCGTTTTCTAAATCTATACCTAATTTAGTTTTAGGAAGATTTCGAACGTGTCCAACAGTTGCTTCAACAACGTAACTTTTGCCTACATATTTATTAATAGTTTTAGCCTTTGAAGGAGATTCAACAAGAATTAGCATTTTGCTCATTTAGTGCCTTTTAATTAACTGTATCGGAAGTGTATAAAAGAAACCTACTACCGGGAAGTAATTCTGAATCGTATTCTACTAATGACAATAAAATAATCCAGTTAATTTCTTTTTTAGTAACTTTTAATTCAGGGAAAAGAGTAAGCTGGCCAATAATGGATTCCAAATTGTTTGGATCTATTAAGCCAACGTTTGTTAGATGTAGTATATAGTTGTAGTTTTCAACACCAAGTAAATCCAATTCATCTTCGCTAAGAATGCGGATGCCCTTTGTTTTATTAATTACTTTGGCTGCTGAATTATTTTTTAAAAGAATTTTATCGTAGATCAAAGAAAAAGCTGTACTAAGTATTTTAGCATCGTACTGCTTACTTTTTAATAAAGCATTTCCAACCTCTTCAATAGTAGATTTGGTGCTTAGTCCTTCTAATATTTTTGCAATTACTTCAACAATTTTGGATGTCATTTTCTTAAAAGTCCTTTACAATACTTTCCATATTTAAGAACCAGCTGATCTTCAGCAAGTTTCATTTTTGCTTTTTTCGATTTAGTTGTATCGTCGTATCCCAATAAATGCAAAATTCCGTGTATAATCAATCTTCCCAATTCATTATCGAGAGTTACCTCGTACTTTTTAGAGTTTTCAAGCGCATCTGGCACAGATATAAAAATTTCGGCGTCAAAGGTATTACTTTCTTCGGAATAATTAAAGGTTATTATATCTGTAGACTGAAAATGTTTCAGATGCTTAGAATTTATATCCGTGATGGTTTCTGACGAAACAAAATTCAGTTCTAAAGCCTCAATTTCAAATTCCAGCTCACTTTGAAGTTTTTCAATTAGCAGTTCTATCTTTTTTTTATCTGCCTTAATACCTTTTTCGGAGAACAATTTTACTCTTTTCATTCTACCTATCTTTTATAATTAATTAGAGAATCCACAGTAGTTTGTGTGTAACCGAAATATCTGTTAGCCGAGCGATCAAATTCCAATATCTCTTCGGCTGTTAAATCTCGAATAATCTTTGCGGGTATTCCAGCCGCCAACTTGCCTGATGGAACAACAAAACCGGGCTTAACAAGAGCGCCTGCTGCAACCATAGCATTATCTTCTACAACTGCCCCATCAAGAATTACTGCCCCCATTCCAATTAGGCAAAGATTTTTTAACATGCATCCATGCAGTGTAACGCTGTGCCCAATTGTAACTTTATCTCCAATTATAAGAGGATATTTTTGATTGGTCACATGAAGCATTGAGCTATCTTGAATATTAGATAGAGAACCGATTCTAATATAATTAACATCACCTCGTATTACAGTATTATACCATACCGAAGAGCTTTCGGCAATTTCAACATCACCAATAATTTTAGCACCGCTTGCCAAGAATACAGTTTGATGAAGCTTTGGGAAATATTCCTTATAAGGGAATAACTTCACACCCGGATCGAAACTGTTAGCTATATTTATTTTTTCTTCAAATGTCATTGCAATTATAGTTTTACTTTTTGATTTAGCTTATGTAAATCGTCAAAAGCATTTAATGCTTTTTGAAACTGCCTGTCGCTTGTTAAACCGGTTAAATACCATCCTTCGTTTTTGAACAAATCGCGAGCAACGTATGCTTTTAACCTGGTTCTAATTTTTTCTTTATCCTTAGCAAAAGCAGCAGCATTAAACTTTACTTTTAGTTTTGAAGCAAAATTTACAAAAGAATTTAACTGCTCATCGGAAATTGAGAAATTTTTGTTAAACAATTGCAAATTCTTGGAATATTTGCTCAGTATTGAATTTCTTTCTTTATCAAGGTATTCCCTAATAAAAAGATAATAAGCATTTGTTCTATACAGTTCAACATTATAAGAAGAGATATAATCTGAACGTACAAGATAATCCGGAGTGATACCGCCACCGCCGTAAACAGTACGGCCATTTGTTGTTTTATACTTTAGCTTAATAGTGTCCTTCTCGGCATTGTGATTAATATTTACGCTATCTGTTTCGTCGCGTGTTAAAAGATCTTGATAATATTTTTTCTTGTCGTTATAGTTTCTTTGTATTTCTCTTCCGGATGGAGTAAGATACTTTGCTATTGTAATTCTAACGGCCGAACCATCAACTAAATCGAATTGACGCTGAACAAGACCTTTTCCGAATGTTGTTTCTCCAACAATAAGACCTCTGTCTAAATCTTGAATGGCACCGCTAACAATTTCGGAAGCTGAAGCCGAGCCGGAATTTACCAAAACAACTAATGGCAACTTTTCGTATGGATACTCCTGTTCGGCATGAAATTCTTCGTTGAAACGTTCTACTCGAGATTTTGTATATACAATAAGTTTTTTATCCTCAATAAAAATATCCGCAATGTTAAATGCCTGGTTTAAGTAACCTCCAGGATTGTTTCGTAAATCGAGAACTAATCTCTTCATACCACTGTTGGTAAGTTTTTTTAACGCAGCCAATACTTCTTCTGTAGTTGTTTCGGCAAACCTTGTAATAGCAATATAACCAGTCTGTCCGTCGTACAGTAAAGAAGCATCAACAGAATAAAGATTAATTTTATCCCGAATAATTTTAAAGTCGATTAAAGATTTTGTTGAGGGCCTGTAAATTGTAATTACAACACTAGTATTTTTTTCGCCTCGAAGTCTTCTTAACACTTGATTATTTTTCCAGCCAATGCAGCTTTTGCCATCAATTTTTACAAATCTATCTCCCGAAATAATTCCAACATTTTCACTTGGTCCGCCTGTAATAGGAGAAACCACCGTTATGGTGTCGTTTACAATTTGGAACTCCACTCCTATACCATTAAAGTTTCCGCGGAATTCTTCTTCGGATGTTTGAAGCTCTTTTTGACTAATGTAAGTGGAATGAGGATCGAGATTATCTAAAATACCTTTAATGCCGCCATCAATTAATTTTTTTGAACTGATTGTATCCTGATAATACTTTTCCGTAAGGTCAATAATCTCGGCTAATTTTGAGGCATGCTTTTGTTTATCTGAAAACAAAAAGTAGCCGTTTAATTTAATGCCCAGATAAACACCAATAATTAATGTAAGCGCCAGATAGGGTAATATTTTTAAGAATGCTTTCATGTTATTTTAATGGACGCATTTGTGGAAAGAACAATACATCGCGTATTGATGATTGATTAGTTAACAACATTACTAAACGGTCTATTCCAATTCCCAAACCTGCGGTAGGAGGCATACCATATTCCAAAGCGCGAACAAAATCATCATCAATTTGATGAGCTTCATCATCCCCTTCTTCTCTCATCTTAGATTGATCTTCAAAACGGTTCTTCTGATCAATTGGATCGTTCAATTCGCTGAAAGCATTACAAATTTCTCTTCCCAATACAAAGCCTTCAAAGCGTTCTACTAATCCTTCTCGAACTTTATGTTTTTTTGCTAGAGGAGAAAGTTCAACCGGATAATCTATTACAAACGTTGGCTGAATTAAACGGTTTTGAATTGTAGCTTCGAATAATAAATCAATCAATTTACCTTTACTCTCTCCCCCTTCAAGATCTATATTCTTAGACTTCGCCAAGTTTACAAGTTCAACCGAAGAAGCTTTTAGAACATCCACACCTAATTTTTCTTGTAAGGAATCTACCATGGAAACACGCTGCCAAGGAGGATTAAAGTTTACCTTTTCCCCTTCAATTTCAAATTGAGTAGTTCCAAAAACATTTAAGCAAATTGATGAGACCATGTTTTCGACAAATTTCATCATCCATTCGTAATCTTTGTAGGCAACATATAACTCGAGCATGGTAAATTCGGGATTATGAGTTCTATCCATTCCTTCATTTCTAAAGTCTTTTGATATTTCGTACACACCATCAAAGCCGCCAACAATTAAGCGCTTTAGATATAGTTCATCTGCAATTCTTAAATAGAGGTCTACATCAAGAGCATTATGATGAGTTACAAAAGGACGAGCTGCAGCACCTCCATAAAGCGGCTGTAAAATTGGAGTTTCAACTTCTACCAATCCATTTGTATCCAAATACTTTCTAATTTCTGTTATAATTTTAGAGCGTTTCATAAAAACATCTTTTACTTCCGGATTAACAATCAAATCCACATATCTTTGACGGTAACGAAGCTCTTTATCTGCAAATTGATCGAATACTACTTTGTTTCCATTTTCATCAACCATTTCTTTAGCAATTGGAATAGGTCTAATGGATTTTGTTAACAATGTAAAGCTCTTTGCGTGCACAGATATTTCACCAGTCTTTGTTTTAAAAACAAATCCTTCGGCGCCAATAATATCGCCTATATCCAGCAATTTAAAAGTATCGTAGCTTTCGCCAACATCATCTTTTTTAAGATATATTTGAATCCTTCCATGATGATCTTGAATTGTAAAAAAGGATGCTTTTCCCATTCTTCTAATTGCCATTATTCTACCGGCAATTTTAACATCTTTGCCTTCCATCTTTTCAAAATTTTCTTTTATCTCGGCGGAATATGAATTTACCTCATAACTATATTCAAAAGGCTGAATTCCTTTACTGTAAAGTTCGTGTAATTCTTCAAGTCTTCTTTGCATAAGAGCATTAAGATCTTGTTCTTGATTAAGATTTTCCAAAAGTCCTCCTATTAATTTCTACTAAAATTTACTAATCTATGACAAACGTTATCTTCAATGTAATTTGCAAGTGAAACAGGTGCTAAAAAATTATTTACAATAATGGAGAACACCAATGGCTCTCCGTTAACAGTTTTAAGGTAACCAGATAAAGCCGAGACATAATTATTGAAACCAGGTTTAGCCCTAACATTATTTTCGGCAGCGCTTCTTGCCATCCTATCTTTTAAAGTACCGTCAACAGCTGCAATTGGTAAAGACTCGTAAAATGTTGCGTACTTTTCATTTTTGTACATAAAAGAAAGAAGATTTACAATTTGCCTTGGCGTTACAAGATTTAATCTGGATAATCCGGAGCCATCGGCCATAACCATATTGTCCGGATTAATGCCCATGGAATTTAAAATTTCGCGGCAAGCTTTTACTCCATTATCAACAGAGCCATATCCATACTCTTCATATCCAAGCAATTTAAGAATTTGCTCGGCATAAAAGTTATTGCTGTTCTTATTCAGTTCTGTAACAATAGACTTTAGAGATACGGATTTATTTGTGAACAATGGTATCAGGTCATCGTCGTTAATTGTTTTATCGGCTTCATCAATAGAGGCAATTTTCCCACGGCAGATTATTCCCTTTTTAGTCATTACCTCTTCAAGCACGGTTAAAAAATATTTTAAAGGATTTATTATTGCCGAATGTTCAATTATTTGCTTAGTGCCTTTTTTAATTTTACCAGTAATAGTAATTGTGTTAGAGCCTGGTTCCCGATGAACAACAATATTTTCTTCCGATTCATCGCTAACTGTCATAACATTTTTAGTTACTGTTATATACTTTGTCTCTGGGATTATAGAAATTTTAGCCGGGAAATTAATATCTGTTGGTTCAACTTTTATAACCACAATATTTTCGTTTAGGCTAAGAGCGCCCGAAGGAGCAGCAAACCAACTTGATTCATAATCTAGTGGCCATCCCTTACCGTAATTCAAATTATCGAATGCTGAGTCGTCCCCATAAATATTTCCAGTAATTTCGTAAATGCCTCTAGCTTTTAATGTATCTGCCCATTTTTCGAAAATAGATGTAACGCTGGCATTTCCAAATCTATTTGAAATAGAGGGATCGCCATAGCCTCGAATGATTAAATCACCTTTTAGTGTACCGCGAAGCAATTCACCATTTGCAAAGAAATTAGTTTCGAACGTGTAATTTGGACCTAGCAGTAACAAAGCAGCGGCACTTGTAAAAAGTTTAATTTCGGATGCCGGTATAAAAAGTTTATCAACGTTTCTTTTATAAATTATTTCACCAGTTCGTAAAGATTTTACCAACACACCCCAAACTGCGGAATTGAAATTAGAATCTGTAAAATAATCGTCGAGCTGATCTCGCAATTCCGCCAAGGCGTTAGGTGACGGAACAGCTTTTCTATCGCTTAAGGTATCTCGTTGAGCAAAAGAAAGTGAAGCCGATAAAAGAAAAATGAAACATATTTTATAAACCATAAGTCTCATAAACTGTTTTAATCTCTTTTGTTGTAAGATGTCTGTATGAACCTAAAGGCATACCCTTAACCTCAAAATTAGCATAACTGAGCCGTTCCAGTTTTTTAACGTTATATCCCAATGTTTCAAACATCCGTTTAACAAAATGGTTCCTTCCCTCTTCTGTAACAACCTTTACCTTATCGTGATATACTTTATGAGTGTAGGTAATTGTAATAAAGCGGCTTTTTCTTCGGTCGAGAGTAATACCTTTCCAAAGTTTATCTTTTGCCTCTTCTTCCAATGGTTTATCTAAAGTAGCCAAATATTCACGCGGTACTTTATTGCTTGGATGCATTAAAAAATTAGCAAAGTCACCATCGTTGGTAAGTATTAGAACTCCGGTAGTATCGCTATCTAAACGTCCAACCGGAAATATTTTTTCTTTAGTATCAATTAAATCAAGAACAGTTTTTCTGCCCCTCTCGTCTTCGGTTGTAGTAATGTAATTTTTCGGTTTATTCAACAAGAAGTAAACCTTTTTTTGCTGCCTGATTTTTTCACCGTCAACTTTAACAATATCAACATCGGTGTCTACAACATAAGCAAGATCTTTTACTGTACGGTTATTTACATTTACTCTTCCTTCTTCAATAAACAATTCGGATTTTCTTCTTGAAGCGATACCCGACTCGGCTAAAAATCTATTCAGTCTTACTTTCATCTTCTTTATTCTCTTCCATTTCAGTTTCAAAATTAGTTTCGTTCAAATCAATATCTTCATATGGGTCTTCTTCTCTGGCTTCGCTTTCCAACATTTCTGCTTCTGCGTTTTCTTCAATTCCGTTCATCATAATTTTTCTTTTCTGCTCCAGAAAATCCTCATCTTTCATAATCTCTTCAATTTCGCGCGGTTTTGGCAAATCGCTAATTGAATGCAATCCGAAGTATTTTAAAAATTCATCTGTTGTAACATACAATAAAGGACGTCCAACAGATTCGGCTCTTCCATTAATTGTAACAAGATTCTTTTCGAGAAGTGTATTCAAAGTATAATCCGAATTTACACCACGAATCATTTCGAGTTCAGGTTTAGTAAGAGGCTGTTTGTATGCAATAATTGCAAGAGTTTCCAGCGCAGCATTGCTTAGTCTTCGCTTGCTTTTTTCGGTAGATAAATAGCCAACATATTTTGCATTGTTTGGTTTGGTTGCAAAGGCATAGCCGTGAGCTATTTTTAGAATAGTAAAAGCAGTATCGTTTGCATCATACTTTTTGTTAAGCTCATCTACCGCAATATCAATCTCTTCAGCAGATATTTCAATGTCGAGGCCATCAATTCCTTTAATTGCATTTACAATTTCTAAAGGAGTTAGTGGTTCGTCCGAAGCAAAAATTAATGCCTCAATTACCGATGTATAAATATTATCCATTTGCTATAGCATATATTGAAAAATCGTTAAGAATTCCGGATTCCTTAAGACCAATAGTTCCGTTTTTTACCATTTCGAGCATTGCAATAAAAGTAACAACAATTCTAAATTTATCATCCATATCCAGCATTAATTCAACAAAACTAACTTCGTGTTTATCTACCAGTTTTGATGTTATATAATTTATTTGCTCATCTATTGTTACGTTAAACTTTTTTATCTGGTGAACCGGTTCGGCCGGCTTATCCATTAAAACTTTTTTGAAGGCTTTCATCAAATCGTAAATAGTAAGATTTTTTAAAAGGGCTTCAAAATCGTTTGGTGTTTCTTTTGAATCGTGTTTATAGTTACTTCGGTAATTATAATTTCTTTGGTTCGCCTCGGAGAACGATAATTCTTCCGACATTTCCTTATAGCGTTTATATTCTAGCAAAGCTTTCACTAAATCTGCACGAGGATCTATCTCTTCCCCTTTAGCATCCACTTCGCGAGGTAAAAGCATTCTTACTTTAACCTGCATTAATGTAGCAGCCATTAAAATAAAATCGCCGGCAACTTCCAAATCAAGCTGTTCCAGCAGATGCAGATACTCAATAAACTCTTTAGTTATTCTGGAGATTGGAATATCGTAGATATCCAATTCATCTCTCTTAATAAAAAAGAGAAGTAAATCCAGAGGCCCTTCAAAACTTTGTAGTCGAATCCTATACACAATTAACCTAATTTCATTTTTTCGTGAACTTCTTGCATAGTTGCTTTAGCAACATTTCTTCCTTTAGTTTCACCATCATCTAAAATGGCTTTAACTTCATCCAAATTATTTTCGTAATGTTTTCTTTTATCAACAATAGGAGCTAAAAATTCATTCATCTTTGCTGCACATTTAAGCTTACAGTCAACGCATCCTAATGAACCGTTTTTGCAGTTAACTTCAATTTCCGCCACTTCGGAAGAATTGAATTTATTATGATATGAAAACACCAAACAAACTTCGGGTCTTCCCGGATCGTTCCTTCTAACTTTTTGAGGATCCGTAACTGCTTTGCGAAGTTTTTGCGTTAAAACATCCGGTTCATCCGAAAGCAAAATTGAATTGCCCAAAGATTTACTCATCTTTGCGTTTCCGTCTAGCCCTACCAAGCGTGAAAATTTAGTAAGAAGAGGCTCTGGTTCAGGAAAAACAACTCCATACTGATTATTAAATTTTCGGGCAACTTCGCGAGTTATTTCAACATGAGGCACCTGATCTTCTCCAACAGGAACAGCATTTCCTTTGTAAAGAAGAATATCTGCAGATTGAAGCACAGGATAACCAAGATGACCGTAAATAACATTTTCGATATTCAAATCTCGAACCTGCTCTTTAACAGTAGGATTACGTTCGAGCCTAGCTGTTGTAACAAGCATGCTAAATAAAAGGAATAATTCGGCATGCTCTTTTATTTGGGATTGCCTAAACATTGGACTTTTGTTTGGATCCAATCCGGCAGCTAGCCAATCTATAACCATATCAATTGAATTCTGGTAAATATCTGCTGTTGATAAATCTGTAGTTAAAACATGATAGTCTGCAATTAAATGATAACTTTCATATTCATTTTGAAGATTAATCCAATTTTCTAAAGCTCCAACATAATGCCCTATATGAAGCTTTCCGGTAGGACGCATACCGCTTAATATTCTCTTTTTGGTCATAATAGCTTTTAATAGTGATGTGCAAAAATAATAAAAATTAGGTCAATACTATGATTGGAATAGGTATGGTTTCCAAGTTTCTTCAATTCTTCCTGCATTATTTTTAACAAACATTACATGACTAGGCATATATGTTCTAATTCTAAGCTCCATTCCGGCTTCGATGGGATTTCTATTCCCTTTTCGATTGTTGCATGGTAAACAGGCCGAGACCAAATTATCCCAACTTTCGTCTCCCCCTTTGGATTTTGGCACAATATGATCTATGGTTAGAGGTAAATCCCCTCTTCCGCAATAGCCGCATTTATGACCATCTCTTCTTAAAATGTTTTTACGGGTTAAGATGACCGTTTTATAGGGCAATCTAATGTATGAACTAAGTCTAATAATACTTGGCCAAGGAAATTGGGTTGAAACAGAGCGTAAATTTTTCTTGTCGTTTTGAGCGATTAATTCGGCCTTACCTAAATAGATAAGTATTGCAGCTTTTTTAACATTGCATATTGTAAGTGGTTCATAGCTTTGATTCAGGAGAAGGACTCGTGCATTTAAAAAACCGTTTGTTCCATAACCTTGTTCGAAGACTAACCTCCTTTTATGAGCTTACATCATTTTTTTACTGTGCAAATATCGGCAATTGTATTGTTGGAGTAAAGTAGTACCGAATTCAATTACATCTTATCTATTACGCCACCGGCAAGAACATATCCCTGTTCGTCGTATATAACAAGAGACTGCCCAGGAGTTACAGCATTTTTTGGCTCTACAAATTTTATTTTAATTTTTGAATCATTTGCTTCAATCACTTGGGCGGCAGTAGCTTTATCTGCATATCTAATTTTTGCCAATACTACATCGCCAGCCTTTAATTCAGCTGCGCTCACATAATTTATATCGCTTGCTAAAACATAGCTTTCGAGCAATTCATCCTTATCTCCAAGGGTAATAGTATTACTATTTCCATCGATGTTTTTTACATAAACCGGCTTGCCAAATCCTTTGCCTAATCCTCTGCGCTGACCAATTGTATAGAATGGAATTCCTTTGTGCTCGCCAACTGTATCTCCATGATAAACAAACTTGCCGGTTTCAATTTTATTAACTACATCTGGAACTCTTTCGCGTAAAAATCTTTCGTAGTTATCATCGGCCACAAAACAAATTTCCATGCTGTCCGGCTTCTTGGCAGTTTTTAAATTGAATTCTTGCGCAAGTTGCCTAACCTGATCTTTAGTATATCCGCCTAATGGAAACAATGTTCTGCTTAAGCTTTCTTGAGTTAAGCCCCACAGTGCATAGGACTGATCTTTTTTTGCGTCTGCAGAATATTTAAGGCTGTATCTATTGGATTGATTGTTATGTTCTACAATTGCATAGTGACCGGTTGCAACATATTTTGCATCAAGTGAATCTGCTTTTTTAAGAAGCTCTTCCCATTTTATTTTTCTGTTGCAAACCACGCATGGGTTTGGAGTTCTCCCGTTTAAATACTCATCTACAAAATTATCAATCACGGCTTCTTCAAAGGCTTTTGTAAAATCTACAGTGTAATGAGGAATGCCGAAAGCATTTGCAACATTTTTTGCATCGAAGATTGCGTCAAGCGAACAGCAGCCAGATTCGTGCTTAGGAGCTCCGCCAACTTCCATAAAGCCCCAGGTCTTCATTGTTATGCCAATTACTTCATATCCCTGCTTATGAAGAAGCGCAGCGGCTACAGAGGAATCTACACCTCCGCTCATTGCAACAATAACTCTATTATCGTTCAAAATATTCCCTTTCGAATAAAACATTACTTAACTAACAGTAAATATATAGAAATAGTTTATTTGATTGAAAAAGGAGTGCTAAACGTTATTGCTAACCGAAAAAAGAATTGCAACACACGAGACATAGTTTTGAGAGTGGCTCATCGAAATTTTGAGCTGCTTATCCTCGTTTAGGTAATCTTTAAGAGGCCCATAAAATTTTACATTTGGCAAGCCGTTAACCTCATTAAAAATTTCAACATCCTGCCAGCTGTAAACTTTATTGGTATCGGAAGAAAGAGCTTTGTAAATAGCTTCTTTGGCTGCAAAGCGTGCAGCCAAATGCTGATACTTATTTGCTTTAGATAAACAATATTCTATTTCAGTCTCGGTATAAATTTTATTCAGGAAATGATCTCCATATTCATCAACACTTTTTTGGATTCTATCAATTTCTATTATATCTATTCCAATACCTAATACCATATTAGTATCCTGCCGCTTTACCAAAGCCACGGGGATCTGTAGTTCCCCAAAAGCAATTTTTATTGATATCCACCATAATACCTTCAACCCGGCCCAGTTTTACTTCTTCTGCAGAGAACTTATGTCCTAATTTCAACAGAGCCATTTTAACATCTTCTGTAATTCCATAGGGCTCGTAATCAATTTTATCTGGAAGATACTGATGATGAATTCTAGGAGATTCAATTGCCTGATAAATATTCATTTTGAAATCCAGGACGTTTAGAATAACCTGCAAAACAGATGTAATTATTGTAGAGCCTCCTGGAGAACCAACCACTAGAAATGGTTTTTGATCTTTTAGAACAATTGTTGGAGTCATAGAGCTAAGCATTCTCTTTTTGGGTTGAATAGAATTAGCGTTGCTGCCAATTAATCCAAATTGATTAGGCACACCAGGCTTTGCGCTAAAATCGTCCATCTCGTTATTTAAAAGAAATCCTAAACCGTCAACAACAATTCTAGTCCCATAAGAACCATTGATAGTATATGTAGTGCTTACTGCATTTCCAAATTTATCTACAACGGAGTAATGAGTTGTTTCTTTACTCTCACTATCAACCGGAATATTAACAGCCTTTATTTGACTGCTTGGCGTGGCAATTTCTTTAATTTGATCTTTAATTTGAGAAGCATACTCTTTAGATAAAAGAAAATTAGAAGGAACATTTACAAATGATGGATCGCCAAGGTGTTCAGATCTATCTGCATAAACTCTTTTTAATATTTCCACTAATGTATGAATGTATTTAGAACTTCCCCAATCTTCTTTGTTAAAGTTGTAGTGAGCTAAAACATTTAATGCCTCTATCATGCAAATGCCCCCAGATGATGGCGGAGGCATAGAAATAATTTGATAATCCTTATAGTTTGCAGAAATTACTTCCTTTTCAATTGGACGGTAATCTTCCAAATCTTTAAGAGTAAACAAGCCACCATGTTTATCCGAAGCGGCAACAAACATCTTTGCAATTTTACCTTTATAAAAAGCGTCGGCACCATAATCCGAAATTAATTCCAATGTGTTCGCCAAATCTTTTTGAACGAATTTATCCCCCGTGGAAAGTTTGTTCCCATTATTTGTAAAAATATCTTTTGCAGCTTTTGTTTTCAAAAAATCTTTATGAAAGTAATTTATGGATTCGGCCAATCTATAGTCTAATACAATACCATCTTCGGCTAATTCAATTGCAGGCTCAATAACATCTTCCAAAGACATTGTACCATACTTGTTCAATGCATATATCAATCCGGCAACAGTACCAGGAACACCGGCTGCTAACCATGTATCAGTGCTAAGTTCTGGCTTAAAATTGTTTAAGCTGTCTAGGAACATTTTTTCGAATGCTTTATATGGAGCGGTTTCTCTAAAATCTATTGAAGTGTTTTTTCCATTGGCTAAATGAATCACCATAAAACCGCCGCCGCCCAAATTTCCGGCGCTTGGATAAGTTACAGCTAAAGCAAATCCGGTAGCTACTGCAGCGTCTATAGCGTTTCCACCTTTTTTAAGTATTTCAATGCCAACATCCGAGGCAATAGTACTAGCCGAAACAACCATTCCATTTTTGGCATAAACGGGATTTCCATATTGTCCGTAAATATTAAGAGAGCAAAAAAGTAGAATGACAAATATTAGTTTAGAAAATGTGCGCATTAACTTCTATTCCTTTTGCTTTTAACTGATCCACTAAAATTTTTATTAACTCTTTTACCTGAGTTATTGCAGATTTAATATCGTCAACAAGAACAGGGTCTTTTAGAACTTTACCCAAATTGTTTTGTTGATTATCTGTTTCTTCAAAGAATTTATTAACTCTTTGCAGCAGTTCTTTTGAAGATTTTAGAACATCTTGAATTGAAGAAAGAGTTTGCTTTATAGAATCTTGGTTTGATGTAATGAATTTATTTACGTTGCCGGTTAATTCGTTTGTTTGCTTAAGAAGGTTCGAAATTCCGCTGCTGTTATTGTTTATTAATGTATTAAGGTTATTTGTAAGAACAACCAAATTGCTCAAAGATTTTTTAAGATCGGAATTAAATTGCTGATCTGTTAAAGTTACATTCAGGCTTTTTAGAGATATCTTTACTTCCTTAATTACATCAACCAAGTCTGCCTGAACACTTCCTAAAACAGCCATTGCAGATGCAACATCCCCAACGAATGTACCGGAGTATATTTTATTGATATCAATAGCATCTGCAGAATTACCAGGATTGATATCAATCTTTTTCCCTCCCATTAAGTCCAGCATCATAATAGAAAATGCGGCGTCAGATTTTAAATTAGAGTCCCCTTCCAAGTTAAGAAGAGTTAGAACGGAATTTCCTTCTATGGTCATGTCGTTAACGTATCCTTTACGAACTCCATTAATTGTTACCGGATCACCAATTTCCAAACCGGCAACAGACTGAAACCTAACCTTTAATTCAATTCTCTTGGAAGCAACTGTTAAATTTTTAGCCCATCCAAAAACAAAAAGGAATATTATTAAGCTAATAATAACAGTAACGCCAACTCTAATTTCTGTTTTTCGATGATTCCTCATTATTCCTCACAAAATTTTTGAATTCATTAAGATCTGTTGAATCCACTACATTATCTTTAATTAATTTTTTTAGCTGCACAGTTATAAGACTAATATTATCCAAAGAATTTTCAAAATCGTTTATATTGAATTTTTTCAATTCCTTTTTGAAAACGGTATAGATAGAATCGCGATATGGTGAAGCAATTACCTTATTGAATTTTTTATCCATTTCTTCGGTAATGTTTTCAACCATTTTTTCTTTTCCAAAGTTTTTGAAAAAGTCCTTATTAGTTTTAAATAAATACAATCCAGCCATTACCAAAAGAGTAAATAGGGTAATTGCCGTTATAAAACAACCTTTCTTCATTTTATATCTCTGATTCTATTAGAACTTTGCCAATTCTTTTATTTAATACTTCCTTAACGGTAAACCTATATCCCTGCGAAGTAAACGAGAAACCCTGCTTAGGAATTATTCCGGCCGTGTAAAATACAAAGCCGCCAAGAGTGTCGTAATCGTTATTTTCCGAAGAGAAATCTTTTTCCAACAATTTATTCAATTCGTCAATTGTTAGTTTGCCAAGCACAACAAAACTATTCTCTCCTACTTTTAATATTTCATTCTCACTTTTATCATATTCGTCTTTAATTTCGCCAACAATTTCTTCAAGCACATCTTCCAAAGAAATTAACCCGGCAGTTCCTCCATATTCATCAACAACAACGCCAAGATGAATTTTCTTCTCTTGAAAATCGTGCAATAGATTATTTATAAGTTTAGATGAAGGGACAAAGAATGCATCTCTAGCAATATTCTTTAGAGACATTGTGTTTTTCAAATTTGGATTTTGGAGGTATGGCAATAGATCTTTTGCATAAATAATACCTTTAATTTCATCAAGATTATCCTGATATAAAGGAATTCTACTGTGCCCAGAGTCGTTTATTAATTTCATCAAATCTTCAAAACTGTCATCCATAGAAACAGCAACTATATCAACACGTGGAGTCATTATTTCTCTTGCAGTAACAGATTTAAATGAGACGATGCTGTGAATAAGTTCATGTTCACCGGAAGAATTAGAAATTTCGGAATGATGGTTATTATTCGAATCTATATTTTGGCTATTACTGTAAATTGTATTTGCAGTTAAATTATTTGGATACAAAGAATTCACAATGATTATAATAATTTTTGATATAGGATAAAAAAGCAGTGTAATAAGAAAAATGGGCAAAGCATATAGTTGCACCATTGAATTGAAATAATTATTTACCAAATAAATTGGTAAGGCTTTTTGTAAAACAAAAAGAAGGATTGAAGTTAAGAGAGTATAAATAATTGCGAAAACAAAAAGATTTTTATTTATGAACAGAAAAGAGCTTAAAAAAAGATAATTGGAAATTATAAATAATACTAAAGAAGTGATGCTTGTAATTTGTAAAGTATAGTAAAGCCTTCGGGATTTATTCAATAGAAACTGAATAAACCCCTCGGTAATTTTATTCCCACTTTTAACATCAATTATTCTTTTTTTGTCTGCCGAAAAAAAAAGCAACTCGGCCGATGAGAAGAATAAAAGAAACAGTATGCTAATTAAAAATAAAGCTATCTTTAGAGTAAAGTAGTAATCCAAAAGATCCATCCCTAAATTGTTCTAAATGCAAGCTAGAACGGAAGATCATCATCCACGCCTGCTGCATTATCAGGCTCGGAATATTCTGTAGATCTTTCTTTAAATGATTCTCCACTGCCACCGCCGCTTGAATCCCTTCCTTCAAGTGGAATAATGCTCTCGGAGACAACTTCTGTAATATATCTTTTAACACCCTCTTTATCTGTATAATCTCTTTTGGCTAATCTTCCTTCCACATAAAACTTTTTACCTTTCTTAAGCTGCTCTTTGTAAAAATCTGGAAGATTATAACTGACAATATTATGCCAAGTTGTTTCGTTAACCCAATTACCATCCTTACCCTTATAACTTCTTGTAGTAGCCAAAGAGAAAGTTGTGACAGATAAATTATTGGTTGTAAAGCGATTTTCGGCATCGTTGCCCAAGTTTCCTATTAACATAATTTTATTTAATGCAAAAGCCATTGTAATAGCCTCCCTAGTTTTTGTATATAAATTTATCACAAATTGGTCATATTTAAAAGGAATAACTATAATAAAAAGTTATAATTATTCAGCCGCTAGAAAAAGAAGATGCTAAGAAGAAAAATTGAAAGAGGAATTAAGATATTATCTAAATCTTTTGGGCTTACCCCTTCTACAATTGTGGCAACAAATGCAGCTGTCAAAATAAAATTGTAGTTAACTTCTTTGAAAAACAGCCAAGAAAAGAAAATGGCTCCAAACAATCCAAACACAAAAAAAGCAATAGAGCCTTCAATGCTCTTGGCCGATAAAATAAAATATTTATGCTTTCCAAATCGGGTTCCAATAACTGGTGCAAGACCATCCCCAAAAGCAAGAAAGCCCATAGCAATTAAAGAGACAGGAGAATAATAGAAAATGGTACCCAAAAGATTCATAACCAACGTAAAGTATAATGGACCTTTTAATAACTCTCTTCTATCTCCATTTCTGGTCATTGTAAGAACTGCTTTATCGTCACTTTTTGCAAAAAAACCTTTTTGCAATAATAGAATAGTCCAAATAAAAGATGGAGTGATATTTAGGTACTTCGTCCAATGGGAATTATCGTATATAAGCCAAAACAATAACCATGAACCTGCGGCAATATGAACAACTTTTCGGGATAAGTCTTGAGGGAATCCTTTTTTTACAAAGAAATCCATTAATGCCACAATTCCAAAAACATATATTAAAGCAATAAAGGTAACTAAAACATTATGTAACGTGGGAGACATTATTTATCTATAACTTTTGTAAAAGAATCTTTAAATGCCGGCATGTTTCTTAATGCATCGCGTACCTTATCCGCTTCTTCCTTAGTTGTATAAGCTGGAGACTGAATAACAAAAAGCTTTGTTATTGTGTTAATCGAAATGGTCATTACTACAGAAGTTTTGAGTTGGTTTTCTTTAACAAACTGTTCTGCCCTATCTTTCGTAGAATAGGCACCAAATTGAATAGCAAACATATTTACAACATTAGGAATAACCGGAGCGGTCTTTTCAATTTTTGTGTCGCTAATACTTTCCTTCTTTGAATCAGCAATAACTTTTGTTGTGTCAACTTTGTTCACATCATCAAAGACGTAAACTTCCTCTTTTGATTGCTCCTGCTTTATGGATTCTTCTGTGCTTGTACATGAAATAAAAAGAAAGGAATAGATTAAGAATAAGAATAGGTTTTTCATAAAATTTCCAAAAATTATAATGATGTCTTAAAATGTGTTCATTAGTTAATAAAACTACCTGCCCAAAGGCAGGTAGTTAAATATTTCTTATTCACAAAATACTTATAAGACAACCACTTAACAATTATAAACTATATGAAAAATTAAGACCTAATAAATGAGCAACATTTTGATAGGTTCCGTTAAAACCGAATTTTGATTGAGTAACTTTTCTTTCGGCAAAATTAATTAACAAATATGCAAAATCTACTCCTAATTTTTCTGTTATTTTACCACCAAAGCCAATATTCAAACCAATTCTATCGGCATCTGGTAAAGTTGGTTCAACGTATGCATCTGGAACAGGATTTCTATCGTAATAAATTCCACCGCGAAGTGAAAAATTATCCGATACTTTATATTCTACGCCTGCTCTTGCAATAAAAGTATTTTCGTAATTTCTATCTGTCGACATTACTTTTGTTCCCTTTGAATCAAAAACAAAATCTGTAGCTGTGACTTCTAGCTTGTTGTAAGTACTCCATCCTACATATTGAAAATCTGCAGTAACTGTAACTTTACTATCTGGCATATAAGCAAAACCAAATGTTATATTTTGTGGAACAGTTAAAGGAGCAGTCATTTTTCCGGTTGGATACATAATAGTTAAAGTTGGGCTAAGAGTTAAAGATTTTGGATCAGGTATAAAATCTCCCTCAAATTCAAATTTAGCCTGGCTGCGATAGCTTAAGCCAAGTTGCAAATTATCCGAAGCTTTGTAAAGTATACCAGCAGTAAAACCAAATGCTGTTGCAGTTCCTTTCATATTAGCTTTAAATTCTGTTAAATAAGCACCGGTCAAAGGATTCATAACAGGAGATTTACGAATAATTGTAACATCGGCAAATGCATACTGAGCACCTACACTTACAGATAAATTATCGAATAATTTATAGGCAATAACCGGTGTAAAATAGAAAGTTCTTACTTCTGTTTCTAAAGCAAAATATCTTCCTACCCAGTTATCATTCCATTTTGTTCCTAAACCGTATTGATTATTAACGCCCAATCCAACGTACAGTTTATCGGAAAGCTCTTGTGTATAATAGAAATTGATTGGAGAGAAAACCTGTCCCACCATTTCATATTCTTTAACATTTGTAGTTCCAGGAGTTTTATAAGTTGCCAAAGGCAGTATCATAGTAGCGCCGAAATAAAAATGAGATCCTTTTAATTGAGTAATTCCAGCAGGGTTAAAATAAATTGCAGATGGATCGTTAGCTAAGCCTGTAAAAGCACCAGCCATAGCCATGGCTTTTGCACCATGCTCATTAAGTTGAAAACCACCGGCAAAAATACTACCAGTAAATAGTACTGCGATGAATAATGTAGTTAGTTTCTTCACACATCCTCCTCTTGGTTATATAATTCTTTATAAAAATAATTAATTGTTGAATAAAAGCAAAAATAAATTCATTTTTATTCAATCGAAAGAATCACAGAATCTTTTTCAACAGATTGTCCCTCCGAATAAAATATTTCTTTAATTATTCCGCTCGATGGAGACTTTAATTCATTTTCCATTTTCATTGCTTCTAAAATTAAAATTGGTTCACCCAATTCTACAGGGTCACCTACATTCTTTAATATCTTTAGAAGCAAACCAGGCATAGGCGCCTTTACATCGCTATGATGAAATAATTTTTCTTTATTTTTTTGAAGCTCGAATGCGGTCTCTTGAAGTTTTGTTCTAACAATGGAATCGAAGTACCAACCATCTACTAAAAAACGGAATTTGTTTTTTTCTGTAGAATTAATAGCAGCTTCGTAAATATTGTTGCCATATCTAAGCACATATGAATGGGCACTTATCTTCATTATAGAAGCACTAGTCCTTTTCCCATTAAGCTCAACGTCTCCGTTGCTATGTACTTTTACCTCTTTTTTTCGGCCGTTTATTGTAATTACAAACTCATTCATATTTTTGATTCACCCAATTATTTCTGTTAGATGATGTTTGCTGAGGATTAGAGAATTCCGACTCGCTTTGCTTAATAAGTGCTGCAAGTATGGCTACAATATTTTCGGTTTCTTCGCTGGATTCATCCTTCCATTTATCCGGCACCAAGGGCAAGAAATCATTTTCTAAAAAATTGATGTCGAAAGTTCCATCAAGAAATTTCTTTTGTTTTAGAATCCAATTAAATGCGGGCATATTTGTAGTAACGCCGCATATTTGATATTCGCACAATGCTCTTTTCATTCTAACAATTGCTTCGGTTCTATCAATACCCCAAGCAATTACTTTTGCCAACATAGGATCGTAGTAAATTGGCACGTCGCTTAGAACATCTATACCACGGTCAATTCTAATTCCCGGTCCGGATGTAAGCCTATGGTGAGTAATCTTTCCAATTGATGGAGCAAAATTATTATCTACATCCTCGGCGTAAACACGGCATTCAATTGCGTGTCCATGAATTTTTAAATCGTCTTGAGTAAAACTAAGTTTTTCGCCAAAGGCAATTCTAATTTGCTCTTTTACAATATCAATTCCGCTAATCATTTCTGTAACCGGATGCTCTACCTGCAGACGAGTATTCATTTCTAGGAAATAAAAACTTTTATCTTTATCCATCAAAAACTCTATAGTGCCCGCGTTATAATAACCACAAGCTTTTGCCGAGTTAATTGCGGCAGTTGTAATTTTTTTTCTAGTATCTTCATCAACCGAAGAAGAAGGCGCTTCTTCAATTACTTTTTGATGACGGCGCTGAACAGAGCATTCTCTTTCGAATAAGTGAACGTAATTGCCAAATTTATCTGCCAGAATTTGTACTTCGATATGCTTTGGATTTTCTATAAACTTTTCCATATACACAGCATCGCTGCCAAAAGATTTTTGAGCTTCATTTTTTGCACGCATAAAAGAAGATTCAAATTCCTCCTCCGAATAAACCTTTCTCATTCCCTTACCCCCTCCGCCCGCGGCTGCTTTTAACATTATGGGGTAGCCAATTTCTTTTGCGGTAGTTTTTGCTTCAGCAACATCCGAAATTGGTTTTGTTGTACCAGGTACTATGGGAACGTTGTGAGATTTCATTAAAGTGCGGGCGTCTGTTTTTCCACCCATCATCTTAACAGATTTTGAGCTTGGACCAATGAATGTAACTCCTGAATTCTCGACCATTTCTATGAATTCGGAATTTTCGGATAGGAAGCCATAACCAGGATGAATTGCATCTGCCCCAATTTGTTTTGCAAGAGCTATAATCTTTTCTTTGTTAAGATAGGATTCATTAGCAGGTGCAGGACCAATTAAATAAGCTTCATCAGCCCTTCGAACATGAAGAGCATTAACATCCGCTTCGGAATAAACCGCCGCAGATGTAATATTTAGTTCGCGGCATGCTTTAATAATTCTATGAGCAATTTCGCCACGGTTAGCAATCAGTATTTTATTAAACATTATTTGAACTCAACTATTGTTATTCCTTCTCCGCCGCTTTCAATGCCGGCATAATAATAATTTTTAACACCCTTATGCTGTTTTAATAATACATGAACAAGTTGTTTTAACACTCCGGTTCCCTTTCCATGTAGAATTTCTACCCGATCGATATTATTCATATTCGAGCTGTCTAAAAATCTAATGACATCGTATTCGGCATCTTCGTATTTCTTACCTCTAATATCCAGGCGGTAATTTAACTCATTAAAATCTGATTCAAAATTCTTTTTGTAAACTATTTCTGCTTCAGATTTTTTTGCAGGCAGCAGATCGCTAACTTTTGTTTTTATTTTAAGTGTACCAACTAGAAGCACTGCCTTATCTTTAATAACATCCAATTCTTCTATTTTACCAGCCGTAGATGTGTTTTTAATTGAAGCATAATCTCCAACAGCAAAAGTCTTGTTTATTTTTTCATCGGCTTCTTTAGGTGGAGCCATCTTTTTGGTTTCTTCTTTCAACTCTTCAATTTTTTGTTTTTCTACCTTGATGACATCCTTTTGCGCATTGGCCTCTTTAATATTTTTTATTGCATCTTCAACTTTACGGTTAACATCGCGTAAATAAATTTCGGCCTTAGCTTTGGTTTGGCTTAGTATTTCTTTCTTTTGATTCTCGAACTGATCGATTTTATTTTGATAAAGATTTGCCAATCCCTTAAGCCGAATATTTTCTATTTCTAATTTATTAAGCTGCTCGCGCAAATCGTGCGATTTTTTTTCCAGATTAACTAAAAAATCTTCAATCTTATTTTTATCTGTATCAAGATACTGCTTGGATAATTCTATAAACTCATCGTCAAAACCAATTCTTTGAGCTACTTCAAAAGCATAGCTGCTACCGGGCATACCTTGATTGAATTTATAAGTAGGTTTTAATTCTTCCGTATCAAATTCCATTGATGCGTTTTGAAATCCTGGCAATTGATTTGCGAGTATTTTTAAACTGCCATGATGAGTTGTAGCAAAAACACTGGCTCCTTTACTGTTTAATGCCACTAATACTCCAGCTGCAATAGCAGAGCCCTCTGCGGGATCTGTACCGGTTCCAATTTCATCGAGCAAAACGAGCGTGCGCTCATCTGCTTCTTTAAGAATATTTTTAATATTGGTTAAATGAGAGCTGAATGTACTTAAATCGTCATCTATAGATTGCGCGTCTCCAATATCAACCAAAACTTTATTGAACAAATGTAAATTAGAATCTGGGAAAACCGGGATAGGAATGCAGGCTTGTGCCATGCAAATTAAAATTCCAGTTGTTTTTAATGTAACAGTTTTTCCTCCGGCGTTTGGTCCAGTAATTAAAACAACTTTTTGTTCGTCAAGTTTTAAATTCATTGGCACCGTCTTAGAGTGGCCAATTCTTTTTATAAGCAGTGGATGCCTTGCGTCCATAATTTCAAATGGCTTGGATTCATCAAATGTGGGATTGGCGCCAATAATTTCGATAGAGTATTTTGCGCGAGCAAAAATTGAATCGAGTTCGCTAATTGCATATAAAGATTGTTTAAGCTCCTGGCTGTTTTCTCCAATCTTTTCTGTAAGTCCTTTTAATATTCTTTCTATCTCTCTTTTTTCGGCAAAATGGAGAGAAAGAATTTCATTGTTCATTTCTAAAGTCTCTTCCGGCTCTATATAAACAGTTTGTCCCGAAGCTGATTCTGAATGAATAAAACCGCGCACATGCCTTTTATGTTCACTTTTAATTGGAAGAACAATTCTTCCATCTCTTTGCGTTACAAACTCCTCTTGAACTAAATAACTATCGCTTAGCTGTTTAAGAATTTTTTGAACCAGCTTTTGTAATCCGTTTTCCTTTTCTCTTATATCAACTCTAATTTCGCGAAGTTTTATGCTTGCGGTATCTTTTACATCTCCGTTATCATCAAAAACTTTTTCGAAATGATGTTCAAATATTTTACTTACAAAAAGCCGGTTGAGAATTCCATGCAATTTAGTTTGGTTATTTTCTTTGGGCTTAAGAAATTGATACAATTTTCGTGACTGTTGGGCAAGACGCATTACTTCAATAATTTGCTTTGCACCAAGAATTATTCCCTCAATTTTACTTCTCGAAAGAATTTCATTCAAATCCGGCAGATATTCAAATGGAGGAATATCGTTGCGAATAATAGTCTCTTTTGCTTCGTTAATTTTTTCAAATTCAGCTTCAATAATGTCGCTGTTATAAATAGGCAATAAATCGTTAACAAGAGTTTTGCCATTTTCGGTAGAGCAATATTTTTGGATATGCGCAATTACTTTTGGGTATTCTAATTTTTCAAGTACTTCTTGGTTTATCATTTTTTCTTAGTATTTGATGAATCGATTTGTGGTGTTAAAACAGAATCTTGTTTTTCTATGTATTCTTTTAAAAAGTTTGTTGCTTTAGATCTATGGCCAATAATTATATCTATAAAATTTGGTATGAGGTTTAAAGTTGGGTTATAAAGTGTTGAGTTTTGCCTATCCGAGTTAGCCGGGAAGCTAAAAATATTCAGGAATAGGAAAAACGCGCTTATAAAAAAGGCAATCTGGATTATTCCAATTATCCCCCCCATAATCTGATTAATAAGTTTATTCACCTTATCCAATGGATGAACAATTCTTTTAACAATGGAAGTAATTACAATAACCAAAAAGAATATAATGATTCCGGCAATTAGGCTTGCAAGGTATTCATCGTTATTAAAAAAGGGCATAATCAATTTGCCTAGAGTACCCGAAAATTCAAAAGCTATTCCAATACCCGCAATTAGTCCCACTAATCCAATAATTTTTCTTACCAATCCATCTTTAAAGCCCAATAAAAAACCAATTAGCACAATAACAAGAATAATGTAGTCTAGATAATTCAATTACTGCTCAATATTTTTTCAACAATTTCGCGAATTACTTTGCCGTCTGCTTTTCCTTTCATTGCCTTAGAGGAAGCAGGCATAAGCTTGGGAAAGTCTTCCTTAGTTTTAACGCCCAGTTCATCAGCAATTTTTTTAACTTCGGCATAAATTTCTTCCATAGATAGCTGCTTTGGAAGGTACTCTTCAATAATTTTTAATTCAGCTTCCTCTTTTTCGGCAAGTTCAATTCTTCCAGCATTTCTAAACTGCTCAATAGATTCTTTTCTTTTTTTTGCGGCAGCAGAAACCATCTTAAGAGCTTCTTCTTCTGTAAGTACTTTTCCGCTTCCGCTTTTTTCAAATTCAAGAATAAGCGCTCTAATTGAACGGATTGTTTCCAGCCTAAGTTTATCTCCCGATTTCATCGAGGCTTTTAAATCTTCGTTAATTTTTTCTGTTAAGTTCATAATTACTCCTTTTTCCTAAAACAATATTTTATTTCCTATTCCAATTTAAGCCCATTGGAATCAATCAATTATTTATCTCGAATTATAAATTTGGCTCCAACCGGAAAATGATCGCTATACCCTTCTGAAAATTTGGAACCCATATATGTTGGCAAAGCTCCCCCCTTTCGGTTACCTTCTTTAATAATCATAAAATCGGGCATTACTACATGGTAAGAATCGCAAATGTATTCCATACCTTTTTCATTTATAAGTCCTTTGGAAATTATTATTTGATCAATCATGTCCCATTCACCATAGTACAAATATGAACCTTCGGAATTAACGGTCATTTTATATCCAAGATTTAACAAGTTATTCCCTTCATAATTCTTATTGCACTCAAAATTAATTGCACCAAGATATTTAGTAAGAGATAAATCCGTAGGTTCATCGTTAAAATCTCCTAGCGCTATAATATTGGCGTTTGCATCTTTAGCTAATACACTATCCACACTTTTCCTTAAAACTTCGGCAGCAGCAAATCTATTGGGTTCAGATTTCTCTCTTCCTCCGCTACGCGAAGGCCAATGGTTGCCAAAAACATGAATAAGCTCCCCATTCATTTTAACCTTAAAAATGGCATGCATAATATCACGTGTATTGTATTTAGTAGGTAATTCCACTTTTAACATAAACAAATCTACAATATCAAAAAGAGCACGGTTATATAACATAGCCACATCAATTCCTCGGGCATCCGGAGAATCTCTATGAACAAGAATGTATTCCTTATCTTTTAGGCGGTGTGCTAGATGTTTAAGAACATCCATGTTTTCAATCTCTTCAAGACAAATTAAATCCGGTCCTATACCATTATTTAGGTAATTAATAACTTTTGCCAAGTTATTAAGTTTTTGGGTTAATCTTTCCTCTGTCCAATTTTTATTAGATTCCGGCAAAAATTCGGAATCATTAATAAGAGGATCGTCTTTTGTATCAAACAAATTTTCGATATTCCACTGTGCAACATAAAAAGTATCGCTTATTGCCTTTTGGGCAAAAGAAGCAGAAGCTGTAAAAAACAGGCAAAACAGAATAATCATTTTAATTAAATTCAATTGTCTCTTCTTTCTATTAGTGATTGATTGGATGAATTTATATTTTCGATGCAAAATATAAAAAAACTAATAAAGAACTTTAGTCATTATGGTTAAAAAATCTCTTAAGAAATTTGTAATTATTGATGCCATGGCGTTAGCCTACAAAGGTTACTATGCATTTATAACCCGTCCTCTTACAAACAGCAAGGGGGAACCAACGTCTGCCGTATTTGGATTCATCAATCAGCTATTTAAAATAATTGAAGATACTCATCCGGATTACATTGCAGTTGCATTCGATTCCAAGGAAAAGACTTTTAGGCACGAGCGCTACGAACATTACAAATCCAGCCGTGACGCAATGCCGGAAGATATGATTCCCCAGATTCAAAGGATAAAGGAAGTAATTGAAGCCTTCAAGATTCCCATTTACATACTTCCAGGATATGAAGCCGATGATTTAATTGGAACTGCTGTGCTTGAAGCTTCTAAATTGGGATTTGATTGCTACGCCATTACTCCAGATAAAGATTATATACAGCTTATAAGCGAGAATGTAAAAGTTATTAAACCGGGTAAATCTACAGACGAAATTGTAATTATTGATGAGGACAAAGTAAGAGAGGAAATGGGATTTGAGCCAATTCAAATGATTGACTATTTGGCTCTTGTAGGAGATTCTAGCGACGATATTCCTGGAGTTGCGGGTATTGGACCCAAAACCGCCATTCCTTTGATTCAAAAATTCAAATCCCTTGAGAATATTTATAAGAACATAGATCAAATTGAAAAGCAGGGAATAATAAATAAGCTTTTGGAAAATAAAGAGAATGCGTTCCTATCTAAGGAGCTTGCAACAATTAAAACAGATACACCTTTCCATATGAATTTTGATGAGGCCATTTTTGAAAAGCCCGATTTTGAAAAATTGCAAAGCCTTTTTGCCGAATTGGATTTTAAAGCATTTGGAAGCAAACTAAAAAAGATGTTCACCAAAGATGAGCCTGAAGCAGTAAAAGAGGATAATAAAAAAGAGATTATTGAGGAAGCAATTTCTTTCAACGAATTAAAGTCGTTCGATAAATCGAAGGTAAAGTACAAACTTATTATCAACGCAAAAGAAGCCAGAGGACTTGCTCAAAGACTAAGTGATAGCTCTCTTTTTGTATTTGATACCGAAACAGATTCATTAAATGTTTTTGCAGTTAAACTTGCCGGCTGTTCATTTGCCACAAAACCAAACGAAGCATTTTTTGTGGCAACAGATCCAACAAGGGATGCATCTTCTTTATTCTCATCCGATCTTTCAGATAGACTTCCTTCGGATGAATTTGTTAAAATATTTAAACCGGTTTTTGAAAATGAAAAGATTAAAAAAGTTTGCCAGAATGGTAAGTACGATATTGCGGTAATGCGCACTTATGGAATAAATGTTAAGAATTTTTTCTTTGATACTATGCTTGCAAGTTATGTTATTGATCCGGATGAAAAACATGGGATGGATTACCTTGCCGAAAAATATCTAGGCTATAAACCAATTCCATTAATAGATTTAATTGGCTCTAAAAAAACACCCGAAAAAATATTTGAAATAGACCCTCATTCTCTTTCGGATTATTCTTGCGAAGATGCCGATATAACTTTTAGACTTTATGAATTATTGAGCAAAGAATTAAAGAGATGTAATTTAGACAAGATTGCCTACGAGGTGGACTTCCCTCTTGTTCCTGTTCTGGAAGATTTGGAGAGATGCGGAATAAAGATTGATATGGAAAGCTTAAACGCATTCAGCAAAGATCTTCAAGTTCTGCTGGATAAATACACTCAAGAAATATTTAAGCATTCCGGAGAAACATTTAATATTAATTCTACTCAGCAGCTTCAAAAGATATTATTTGAAAAGCTGCAGCTTCCTACAACCACAAAAACAAAAACCGGTTTTTCAACCGATGCAAAATCTTTAGAGATGTTAAAAGGCACTCATCCAATTATTGATATTATTAGCGAGTACCGTCAAGTGGCAAAACTAAAATCCACTTATGCAGATGCTTTGCCAGATTTAATAAATCCTTCTACCGGAAGAATTCATTCCACGTTTAATCAGTCCTTAGTGTCAACAGGAAGATTATCTAGCAACGATCCTAATTTGCAAAACATTCCAATACGTACAGAATTAGGAAAAGAAATTAGAAAGGCATTTGTTCCAAGAGATAAGAATTATAAAATACTTTCGGCAGATTACAGCCAAATTGAATTGAGAATTATGGCCAGCATTTGCGAAGATCCTACTTTAATGGAAGCTTTTAAGAATGGTGAAGATATTCATAGAAGAACCGCGGCATTGGTTTTTAAAGTTGACCCGCAGGATGTTACCCAAGATATGCGCCGGAAAGCAAAAGAAGTAAATTTTGGAATACTTTATGGACTTGGTCCTTTTGGATTAAAATCCCGCTTAGGAATTACCCAAACACACGCAAAAGAAATAATTGATAACTACTTCTCCTCTTTTTCGAATGTTAAAAAATTTATGGACGATTGCGTAAAAAGCGCTCAGCAAAAAGGTTATTCCGAAACATTATTGGGACGCAGGAGATTTTTGAAGAACATTAACAGTAGTAACCGAGTTGTTCGTCAGTTTGAAGAGCGTGTGGCCATTAATATGCCTATTCAGGGAACTGCAGCGGATATGATTAAACTCGCAATGATAAAAATATTCAATTGGTTGTCGTCAAATAATTACAAAACAAAAATGGTTCTACAGGTTCACGATGAATTGGTATTTGATGTACACAAAGATGAATTAGAAGAAGTTGTTCCTATGATTAAAGAATTAATGGAAGGTGCATTGCCTTTGAGGGTTCCTGTTGTGGCCGAAACCGGAATTGGAGACAATTGGCTTGATGCCCACTAATAAATTAGGAAAGTAAGCTAATTGTATTTACTCTGTAAGGAAACGATAAATTAAATAGCCAAAGTTAATTTCTAAAAATCCCAATGCTACTGCACTATAGAGGTCCAGCTGTTTTACCTCGTCATAAGTAGCTTTATTTTTACTTAGTTTGTAATCATCGTAACGCTGATCTGCTTTTATTTTAAGATAGGCAGATGTCCCTCCTAATATAAACGCGCTGCCCAATAGCCATTTAAATAATGGTGTTTCTATAAACGCCTTGCCATTTTTAATTGGGGCAATACCTAAGTCTATTGGCTTTACATATTCCAATTGATTCGAAAGTTGTATTTGCTTATCCCCTTTTACAATTTTTATTGAAGGTATTTTATAATCATTTACAAATGCAGGCGTATAACCAATAATTGAATTTTCAAATCTGACTTCGGCATTTTGTGGAGTTGAATCGATAAATATCATTTTGCCAATTTCATAATTTCTAGAATAGCTTTTACCGCATTCATCTATTGTAATAGAATCTTCTATTTCAAATCCATCCCATTTTTCGGCAGATTCCTTAATTAATATATTGTATTTCCCTTTTGGCAAAATAAAAGATCCGCTCCCCTTTGCTGTTAAGCTGTTGCCTACTATAATTGCAGAATTAGAATTGGTTGTTGTAATAACAAGAGTGCTTTTGCAATCCTGCGCAAAGGCAATTGTGAATTGCAAAAAGAATAATATTGCTATTTTAGTTATGGAGTACTTCATAAGCATGTATTATTCCTTTATCTCTTCCTAAGTATAATGTGTTTTTATAATAAACCGGACTTAGCTTAACTCGTCTTTCGAAGTTGATAGACTTTAGAATTGTTCCATCTGTTACCTTCACTAGATGAACTTTTTTATTTGCATCGGGCTGAACAAGAATATTCTTGAATAAAAAAGGAGTTGTGTTAATTAATCCATTTGTTTTTACACTCCATTTTACCGAGCCCTCATTTTTATCCATGCAATAAATATAGCCATTCAAATTACCTACAAAAACTTCACGGCTATTAAATACAGGTGTCGATAATATTTTACCTCCCGTTTCCGATTTCCATTTAACTGTTCTATCCAATTGATTAATGGCATAAACATTACCATCTGTATCTCCAATTACGCAAATAGAGTCATCAACAGAAATTCCGGATTCAAAACTGCCTGCAATTTTATTTCGAGATTGTATTTCACCATTTTTGGCAGAAACCCAAATCAATTCTCCCTTTGAATTACCAAACACAATTACATCGTTAAACAACGCAGGAGAACACTTTGTATATGACTTTGTTTTAACAGACCAAATTGTTTGACCAACAGAATTATATTTTACCAGTTCTCCGGTGGTGGATAATACAATTACTCCATCATCAACTTTTAGTAATTCCGAAACTACCGCCCCTTGAATTTTTTGCTCGCTCATTACTTTGCCTTGCGAAAAATCGTATAGTATTAAGGTAGAGTATCTTTCGTGCATATTGTTCAATACAAAAAACAATCTTAAGTAACTTACCGCTGCGGCATTTTCTATTGAACCGTTAAATTTTTCGTAGCCTATAAGCTTTCCTGTTTCGGAATTGAATGCGTATAATCTGCCGGATTGATCTCCAATAACAAGAGTGCTGTTAAAAACTAAGATTGATGTATTTGAATAGCTCCCTTGAGTTTCTGCTATCCATTTTGGCTTTAGTGAGTCGGAAATGGAAATATCTTCGTAAAAAGTACGGGCTGGATTTTTACCAAACGACATTTGGCCATTAGTAATTTGCCCGACATTTTTAATAATTAAAGGAGGATTGCACGAGTAAACTAAACATAGTGCTGAAATAATTACTGAAAGCAATATTTTCTTTTTAGATGTAATCATTAAAAATCCCACCCAAAGAAAAATTGGTAATACCATGTTTCCTGAAATGACTTGAAGTTGTTTTGTATCTTTTTACCAATATCGTAACGCAAAGCAAACGCATTAAAAATATTTACTCTAATTCCAAAACCAAGACTGCCGTAAGTTTGCTTATAAACAGTATCCCAAGCCGAGCCTGCGTCGAAATATGCTGCACCTCTTATATTAAAAAATCCCAAACCAAAAATTGGAAAGTTTATTAATATCCTGTCGATTAATGGAAAGCGTAGTTCTACCGAAGACAGCCACATTTTTTCTCCGCGAAGCGAAAACATTGGCCAGCCTCTAATATCCCAGCTTCCTCCTCCTAAATACCTTCTTGCTTCTTTTCCCTGATTATAAAGCAGAGCACCTCGAACTGCAACTGTGGTCCTTTCTCCAAGTCGAAGATAATGGCGGTAATCTGCAATTACCGAAAAATAGTTTACATTGCTGAATTTAACATCTGTTGTATAGGCAAGCTGTAAGCGAAAACGTGAACCATCAATTGGACCAGTTGCATACCAAAGAGAATTATCGTGCACGAATGAAATAGAATTGGTAAGCAATACTGCTTTTCGAGAAATTAATTGTTCAAAAATATCTTTGCTGGAATTAGCAAAACTAACTTCTGTTTCAATCCGTTGAAAAGAGGATAATGGATAAAACAACGAAACATAACCTCCAAAAACTCTTTCGTAGTAAAATTCATCGGAATCTCTAATATCGTATCTTCTTCCGGTATAGTTGAATAATCCATATCCAAAATTAGTTCTCTCTTTAAGGCTCACGTGCGATATAGACAGATTAAAACTTTTTAGAATTTCGCTTTTAACTTCGGCAGAATTGTAAAGCATGAATGTGTATCTGTCGTTACCCAGTAAATCGCTTAATGTTAGAATAGCTCCACCCCGAGTTCCGTAAACGGGATCTGTTGCAAACTGGCTTATTACATAATCCAAGTTGTATTCATTTTCGTAGACCATTCTATCATATTCGCTGTTTAGTGCTAGTTTATTTGCAAACCATCTAGATGGACTATCGTTAGTCTTAAAGGAAACATATTTTTTAAGTGTGTCGCTAAGCTGGCATATATCTAGCGAGTAAAGCTGAAAAGAGAATTTTTCGAATCCCGAAGTGATTACTTTATTATTATCTAGAAATGAAAAACCATATACGCTTGTTAAATAGTTGGAAACCTTATTCATTCCGTTTGATGGTGAATTATTATAATCCATTTTCCAGATGTTATAAGTTCCGTCGTAATCTGAAGTGAAAAACAATTCCTTGCCGTTGGGAGAGAACAATGGGGTTGAAATATTGGCATTAACGTATGTAAGGTACCTTATTTCTTTTGAGGCCAAATGGTATTCAAATAAATTGTTTTTTTGATTAAATATTCCTGATGTTCTATCTGAGGCGAAAATAATTTTATCTTCAATTGGATTAAAAACAGGATCCAAATCTTCGTAATAGTCGTTAGTTAATCTTGTAAGCACCTTATCATTTATTTGGTATAAATAAATATCGCTAAACCCCTTTTGGTCCGTTGCCGAAAAAAGAAGTTTGGAAGCATCCTTGGAGAATTTAGGAGCTTTTATTCTAACCAGTTCTTCAAAGCGAAGTGTGTTTTCTACCTCTTGATTTTGAATTGAGTATAAATGAATAACATCCTTTCCTAAACTTTTTGTGGTAAATGCTATGGTTCCGCTTGACGATACATCAATAGAGTTTTCCATTAGGTGGAAAGCCTCATATTGGTAATCCCGTTCCCCTTCAATTAAAATTTCCGGTTTAAAAGTATCCAAAGAATCGGGCTTATAATTAATTTTCATTAAGGAACTGTAACCGTAATGATTGCCAACAAAATATATTTCCGTTGAGGAATTATTAGTATATACTCTTGGAGAAAAATTAAAACCCATTTCGGTAATTCTTTTAGAATTAATAGTGTGCGGATGATTAACATTATATAAAGGAAAATATCTTTGCCGAATTTTATAAATCCATTTTTCATCAATCTGATTTATTTTTTCTCCCAAAGTAAATTCAATTACATCATTAAAGTTCGAGAAGCGCCAAAAGTTTTCCATCATTGCTAGTATTTTATCTTCCCCATACTCTTCGCTAACAAATTTTAAGAATTGCTGCCCCTCTTTGTACATTAGGTAGCTGCCATAAATTAAATCGAAGTCTTTCAGAGATACAAAAATTCCATTAAGCACCGCATCTCTCATAACCATTTCGGATTGAGTATCCCAAGTAGTTGACCAATATTCTGCCAATCCTTCTACAAACCATAATGGGGGAAGCTTTTCGGAGGGCACTCTGTGATCGGTTAATATATTATAAATTTTGTTAGTCATAAACACATGTACTAATTCATGACGAATTACATGACGGAATTGCTCGAGAGAACCTAAATGTGGAATAACAACTCTCCCCTTCATAAATTCAAAAAAGCCGCCAACACCTTCCGGAATAAATCCTGGGATTGTATTGGTTTGCTCAAAATGGTTGTGAGTGTTATAAAATATTAGAGGAATTTTGTTAGTAACAACATGATTGAATTTTACTTTATGATCGTTGTAAGCTTCTTCGGCATATTGAGCTCCAATTTCGGCAATTTCTTCAAAATCGTCGTAGTAATAGATATTAAAATGCTCTGTTTTTAAGGTCTTCCAATTGAATTTATCGTACTGAACTTTATTCCGTCCAAATGAATAAAACTGTGCGTAGATTAGGGAAGGAATAAAAAGGAGCAGACAAAAATATTTGCGCAAATTATTTATCAAAAGAATTACCTTAATAATTATTTTTTGAATAACCGTATAGCAAAACTAAAAATTAAATTAACGGCATCAAGTTATTACGCAACAGAAATTAAATGAAAACAACCTTATTTCAAATTTCTAAAAATCAATTATCCATCAATACATCACACTCAAATTTGTGTTAATGAAATACTTATAGCAATGTAAAAAAAATTATCTAAAGTGGTAAAACTGGCAAAAATCCGTACTAATAATTTAGAATGAGTAAAAAAAATCCTTATAACAAATTGTTGTAAGGATTTTATTACAATTCTATGAATTAGAGAATGCCGCTTTAATAAAGATGCTTAACCTGGTCGTGCAAGTTCTTATCGAAATAAGCATGCAATAAATCGTTAATCTCTTTTTCGGTTTTTAGTTTTAAGCAGGAATTGGCTAAAGCTTGGCAATCTTTTAAAGAAAGAGTTCTGATAATTTTTTTAAGTGTGGGAATCATATTAGCGGCAACGCTAAAAGATTCCAATCCTAATCCAACTAATAATGGAGTTGCAAATGGATCTGCAGCCATTTCTCCACACATACTAACAAGTTTACCAGCCTCTTTACCCTCTTTTATAATATGTGAAAGCACTCTTACAATTGCAGGATGAAACTCCTGATAAAGTTTAGAAACTATATCGTTGCCTCTATCTACTGCAAGAGTGTATTGAATTAAATCGTTTGTGCCAATACTCAAAAAGTCGGATTCTTCTGCAAAATCCCTGGCCATTGCGGCTGCAGAAGGAACTTCTATCATCATACCAACCTGAATATGCTTATCGAAAGCTTTTCCTTCTTTTTTTAATTCCTTTTTACATTCTTCAACAATTCTATTGGATTCTCTAACCTCTTCCAAAGAAGTAACCATTGGAATCATTATTTTAACATTTTTATGAGTGCTTGCTCTAAGAATAGCTTTGGCCTGAGATTTAAATAGAGGCACATTATCCAAAAGCAGTCTAATTCCGCGCCATCCTAAAAATGGATTTGGTTCGTGAAGATCCATTGGCAAAACTTTATCTCCGCCAATATCAAATGTTCTTATTATTACAGTGTTTGGATAAATCTTATCTGCAATTTCTTTATAAACCAAATATTGTTCTTCTTCATCCGGAAACGCTTCAAAGCCTTCGAACAATCCCTCAGTTCTAACTAATCCAATACCTTTAGCACAGTTGTGAAGTATAAAATCTATTTCTTCAGATAAGTCTAAATTTGCCAACAATTGAATTTCTTTTCCGTCTGTGGTTTTTGCTGGAAGGTCCTTTAACTTATACAATTCCTTATCGTAAGAATTCAGCCTTTCAATTTTTTGAAGATACTCTTCAAGTGTAGCTTCATCCGGATTAACAAAAACCAATCCTTTAAAACCATCAATAATAATTTGGTCCCCATCTGCAATTTTATTTGTAGCGTCGTGAAGGCCAACAACGGCCGGAATATTTAACGAGCGGGATATAATAGCAGCATGCGAGGTCAAACCTCCAAAATCTGTTACATATCCTTTAACATTAGCTCTCGAAAAAAGAACTGTATCCGAAGGAGATAAATTTGTGGTAATAACAACAACATCGTTTGTAATTTTCGATTTCCACTTCTTCTTTTTTAAGTTACGAATAATCCGGTGCTTAATATCTTCAATGTCGTGCGAGCGTTCCTTCATATAAGGTTCATCCGAAAGATTCATTAGATGAGTGTATTTGGATATTTCACTATCAACAATAAATTCCGGCACCCGCATTTCTTTTTTAATTCTCTCTTTAATATTTGAAAGGAGAATTGGATCGTCGAGAATCATAATTTGAGCATCAAAAATAGCTGCCCTTTTTTCTCCAAGCTTATCTACCGCAATAGAGAATATTTTTCTCAATTCTTTTTTCGATTGTTCAACTGCCGACTCCAAATTTCCTATAGCTTCATCAATGTCTGTAATAGCCTCATTGATAACCTCTTCTTTCAGTTTTTCGTAAACATAGGAGTTGGCAATAGTAATACCTGGTGCGGCGGCAATGCCGTTAAGCACAATATTCTTTTCTCGTTCTTTCATAATTAGAGTTCGTCAAAGCCTCTATTGAAATAATCCATTATTTCGGCTGCTGCTTGTTCTTCATCTTCTCCATCAAAGGAAAGAACTATTTCAGAACCTTTTTCTGCAGCTAAAGTCATTACGCCGATAATGCTTTTTCCGTTAATGTGAAGTCCATCTTTATTCAAAAAGAATTCACTTTTGAATTTAGATGCTAATTTCACAATTGTAGCTGCCGGACGTGTGTGCAATCCAGCGTTGTTTATAATTTTTACCGTTTTTTCTATCATTTATTTCTATTGATTAGTACGTTGGCAAGCCAATTCATCAACTCTTTGCCTTCGTGGTTTTTTAATGTTGTTAAACTCTTAAGTGCTAATTTAGTATATCTTTCTATTTCTTTCTTGGCATAATCTAAAATTCCCAATTTTTCATACAAAGATTTGTAAAACTCTACTTCGTTTTTATTAATGCCCTTGTTCCGAATAATCTTTTCCAACTGAACTTTATCATCCCCTTTTGCAACTTCAAGCGCCTTAAGAAAAAGGTAGGTCTTTTTCCCTTCAATAAGATCGCTTCCTATTTTCTTTCCAAATTCATCCTCTTGCCCAATAATATCCAAAAGATCATCTTGAATTTGAAAAGCCATACCAAGATACTTACCATAATTGGAAATTGCTTGAATTGTTTTTTTATCGTCTGTAGCAAGCTGGGCTCCTAATGAACAGCACATTTGGGCTAAGGCAGCAGTTTTTTTGTAAATCATTGTCTTATACTCTTGATGAGTAACGCTGTCTCGAATTTCAAATTCTTTATCTAAACTTTGTCCTTCGCAGACTTCAATTATTCCACGAGTAAATGTGGAAATAATTTGCTTGCTATTTTTTTTGCAGTCTTTAAGCAGACTTTGGTAAGCCAGTGCAATTAAATTATCTCCGGCTAAAATTGCGGTATTAACATCATATTTTTTATGAACTGTTAAACGCCCCCTTCTCATATCGGAATTATCCATAATATCGTCGTGAACAAGGGTAAAATTATGAAGCACTTCAACTGCAATTGCAGCATTATAAGCAATGTTAAAATTGCCATTAGCAGCTCGAGCCGAAATTAAAACCAGAAATGGCCTTAACCTCTTTCCTCCTGCATTTAGTACATAGGAGCAGGGTTCGTATAACGAAAGAGGATATTTACCTTTTAACAGACTTGCTAATTTTGCTTCTACTCTTTCTGTTTCTTTCTTATACATTTTCAAATATTTTTTACCGGAATCTTTCAAATCATTTCCTCTTTTAGCTTAATAGTAGTTTTCTTAAAATTCTTTAGATTATTTGCCCCTGTTAAATACATTATTTTTTTAACAGTCTCAAACCATTCTGTAATAAGATTAATTACCCCATCAACATCATTCTTAACAACTTGCATTAAAATAGTTCTGGCAGAACCAGTTAGATCTGCACCAAGCGCAATAGCTTTGGCAATATCAACGCCATTATTAATTCCGCCGGAACCAATTAATAAAAATTTATTCACCTTCTTTAATTCTGCAACACTTTTTATGCAATATGATGTTGGCAATCCCCATTCCCGTAAGTAAATATCATCTTTCCCACTTCTTAATAACTCAATTGCTCCCCAACTAGTTCCACCGGAACCGGCAACATCAATTCCTTTTACACCGCACTCCAATAATTTTTTTGCAGCATTCTTGCTAATTCCAGAACCTACTTCTTTTGCAATCAAAGGAGTTTTAATTCTGCTGGTAATCTTTTCTATGTTTTTTAATAATCCATTAAAATTGCAATTCCCTTCCGGCTGCAGTAATTCCTGCAATGGATTTAGGTGAATTACCATAGCGTCTGCTTCTACAAGATCTATTAATAAATTAATATCTTCAACAATAGTTTTTGAAGATGCTACTTCTGAGGCGCCAATGTTTCCTAAAACTGGGATACCAGAAGCATTTTTACGAATTACTTTATATGTGGAGTGGAATTTACTGCTCTCCAACGCCTGACGCTGCGAGCCAACACCAATTGGAATTTTCAATTCCGAAGCTGCAATGGCTAATTTTTGATTTATAGTTTCGGATTGCGAAGTGCCGCCAGTCATACATGAAATTATGAATGGATATTTTATTTTATGGGAAAAGAATTTTGCAGTTAAATCTATTTTATTAATATCTACTTCTGTAATAGCGTTATGCTCAAATTCGTAATTATCGAAACCATTAGATTTATTGTAGCTTACTTTGTCTGTAAGGCATAAATCTATATGATCTTTTTTTCTTTTAGAGGTTTTTGAAAGAGACATAAGCAGCAATAGTTTATTATGGGTTTCAAAATAAATATTTTTTTGCTGATATTCTTTATACAGATGCATTGTTCTATAAATACAGTTAAAATAAAATTTATTTGAAACTGCCGGTTAATTAAAATAAATTGTCGTTCAATTTATTCAACTCAACGAGAAACTTATGGAAAAACCACGTCTTAGTTTTTGGCAAATTTGGAATATGAGCTTTGGATTCCTAGGAATTCAATTTGGATTTGCTTTACAAAACGCAAACGTTAGCAGAATTTTTGAAACACTTGGCGCTAAGATTGACGAAATACCAATCTTATGGATTGCCGCTCCCGTTTCGGGATTAATAATTCAGCCAATTATTGGGCACATGAGCGATAAGACTTGGAATAAGTTAGGAAGAAGAAGACCCTATTTTCTGGCCGGTGCAATACTGGCCTCTCTTAGTTTGTTCATAATGCCAAACTCCCCTGTATTGTGGATTGCAGCCGGAATGCTATGGATTATGGATGCATCAATTAATGTTTCGATGGAGCCATTTAGAGCATTTGTTGGGGATATGCTTCCTTCGGAACAACGTACTACCGGTTTTAGCATGCAAAGTTTTTTTATTGGTACCGGAGCTATTGTTGCTTCGGCACTTCCATATGTTATGACTAACTGGTTTGGAATTAGCAATACTGCCCCTGCAGGAGAAATTCCCGCTTCGGTTAAATTTTCTTTTTATATAGGCGGGCTTGTATTTTTTCTTGCAGTATTATGGACTGTATTCTCTTCAAAAGAATATTCTCCGGAGGAATTGAATAATTTTTCATCGCCAATAGATTCGCAAAAGCAAAAGGAAAGAGATAACGAATTAGTTAAACATACAACCCTTTACCGCAATGGTTTAATCTGGTCTGTTTTGGGAGTTGCCCTTTTCTTAGTATTCTACTTTTTTGTTTATATGGATTATGGTCTGGGAGTATTGTTCTGCGGCTTACTTGTATTTGGATTGATTCAAATTTTTGTTGCTTGGAAAACACAAAACTCTAAAACCGGCAGCGGATTGGTTGTTGTTATAAACGATCTTTATAAAATGCCAAAGACTATGATTCAACTTTCATACGTTCAGTTCTTTTCGTGGTTTGCCCTTTTTGCAATGTGGATTTACACAACTCCAGCAGTTACAAAGCACATTTATGGCGCTACAGATACAACCTCGGCATTATACAATGAAGGGGCAGATTGGGTTGGAGTGCTTATGGCTGTATATAATGGATTTGCAGCGATAATGGCTTTTATAATAATGTGGCTTGCTCATAAGTTCAACCGAAAGACTGTTCACTTAATTAGTTTAGTATGCGGAGGAGTTGGACTTGTATCGTTTTATTTTATTAAAGATCCTCAAATACTTTTAATATCGGAACTAGGAATTGGATTAGCGTGGGCATCTATACTTGCAATGCCATACGCTATTTTAGCGGGCTCTATTCCTTCGAATAAAATGGGGGTTTATATGGGCATATTCAATTTCTTTATTGTAATTCCCCAAATAACCGCTGCAGCAATTTTAGGATTTTTTGTTAAGAACATTTTTGCAAATGAAGCCATCTATGCTTTAATAGCTGGTGGAGTATCTATGTTTATTGCAGCCGCTTTGGTAATGCTAGTAAATGATGTTGATGAAGTGAAATAAATTTTTAGAGACCGGCATTTGATAGCCGGTCTTTAATTCTATAATCTTTTGTAAATCTTTATAACTACCTGAAATCTATCCATTTCAATCCCGGCAGATTCTTTATTATCCATAATTACCAGAGAAATTTCTTTTGTGTCATCTTTCTTTTTTGATAGAAAATTGAATTTCTCTACTTCGCCTTTACCTTTTTTAATACTATTCTTCTTAAAATCATTTCCTAAACAGATTTCTACATCACCATTTAGCTTAGTAAAAATATCTTTAGCTTCATTCAAATTATTGCCGGAATAAAAAACTGAATTAAAAACCGGCTCATCTTCTTCTATGTAATTATCTATGGAGCCAAACAATCTTGGAAAGCGGGCATTTGTTTTGGAATTGTCTTCCATTAACATAAAGTTGGCGTTTGAATGCTCGGCTATAAATAATAAGGCAGAGCAAAAATCTGTATCCAAAGGAAATTTTTGAGAATTAAGATCGGCTAAACTGTATTGAACTAAATAATTTCCAAAGGATTTTGAATCTCCAACAACATAAATTATCCATTCACCGTCTGAAGGTACAATTGCGTTAATATTGGCAATTCCATTATTGCTTTGGCCTAACTTGAATATTTCCCCTTTGGGATTAACAAGCAATAATTTTCCGCTAAATTGGTTGGTAAGCAAATTAACATTAATTTTTTCACCTGCTGCTAATGGAATTTGAAAACCATCATATTTGCCAAAATCTGGCTTAAATTTATCTGTTTTGGATAACTCCCCTTTAATTTCGTTAAACTCCACATTATACTTGCTTTGCGCAAATACACTTACAGATGCTAAGATAAAAAGATAAATAAAGTATTTTTTCATTGAATTCCTGTTTTAATGCGCCGAAGCTACTGTACTTTTATTTTTTACTGCGTCTTTGCTATCGTGAACCATCAACCAAAGAAGTGATGATATTGCCAGAGATGAAGCGCTAATAATAAAAATTAAATTCTTATCGGAAGAATTTTGCACTACTGTTCCAAGTACAAGACTTACAAACAATTGAGGCAATACAACCGATAGGTTAAAAATACCCATAAAGAATCCCATTCTTCCTTTATTAACTTTTTCACTCATAATTGCAAATGGTAAACTAACAATTGCAGCCCAGCCAATTCCTGCAACTCCCATTAATATCCAAACCATTGTAGAGCTTGTTCCAATTATTGTAATTGCAAAATAGGCACCGGCCATAATTGCAAGACAAATTTGATGAACTCTTACTCTTCCAATTTTTTCGGTAAGGGGTTCCAATATAAATGCTGGAAGCAAAGCCCCTACTGCATTAAGGACTAAGAAAGAAATTGATAAAATTTGTCCGGTAACATCAATTGATGCAGGTTGAAGTTTTTGTTCAACAAATCCAATCATGTAAACAAACATTGTTTGAACGCCAATCCACGAAAACGAATGGGCTATTAACAGTTTAATAAACTGACTGTTATCTGTTTTGGATGATTCTATTTGCTCTGCAGTTTTTTCTTCAGCTTTTAATTCTCTTGGTTCCTGAATAAAGAACATTGGAATTATTGAAAACACCAGAACAACTGTAACACCAAAATAGATTAAGAAAATATTTCCGAATATTGCTCCAATTGCATAAGCTAAAACGCCAAAGCTTCCGCTTATTGTTTGCATCCATGTATAACCTTTAGTTCTATTTACACCTTCGGGGGTAACATCTGCAATTATTGCTCTTGTTGGATTAAATGAAATGTTGATAGCCAAATCGAGTGTAAGAGCAACACACACAGCTACGACTATTATACTTCCAATTCCCAAAAAGTTGCTTATGCCCTGAATATTTGGCAATGCAAAGAGCATTAAAGCTGCCAGCGAGGCACCAATTAGAATAAAAGGTTTTCTTCTTCCACCCCAAAGCCATACCTTATCACTTATCAATCCAACAATTGGCTGACCAATAATTCCTGCCAAAGGTCCGGCAGCCCAAACAAAACCAATTTCGTGCAAATCGAGATTATACTGAGTTCTCATTAGCCAGCTTAATGCCGAAATTTGAATTGACAGAGCAAAGCCCATCATTGATGAAGGAAGGCTTAGAACAACATAAAAATAATTAGTTAATTTTTTCTGCATATCGAACATAAATGCCTCGCTGTTTAGAAATTGTTTCAAAGATATTGAAAGAATATAAAAGAGAAAAGGAATTAAAAATAACCATTATCCCTACTCATTTTTTTTAAGAAGTACTTCATAACCCATAGTAATGCCCTCCCTTATCAAATATATATTCAACGAAGGTAAAGTAGGCAATCCAAAACGCCCTGCATAGATTGGCCTGAATATATAAAGATCTTTTTTAACTGGAGTTAAATTAAAACCGTTACAAAATTTTTCAAAAAGGTTAATATTCATTCCCGTTGAATAATGAAGTTTTATTTCATCTACATAACCATTTACTTCACCTAAGAATTTTGCAAGAGGATCCAATACAAATCTTGGAAGTAAATGCAGATAAGGAATTATCTTCAAAAAACTTTTTGCAATTTGCTGATGCCCTGCAAATGGAGAGTACTTTGGTGGAAAGCTTATAAAAAGATATCCATTGGAAGAGAGCATCTTAGTTAAATTAGAAAATATCGCATGCTTATCCATTACATGCTCAATTACTTCCCTCATTACAATAAGATCGAACTTTCCATGAATTTTACTTGAGAGTTCCGGATCTGTTATATCCCCAACTAATATTTCTACTTTAGGATTTTTCTCTATTGCGATATCTGCTCTTTCTTGGCTTATTTCAAGTCCGTATACATCCATTCCCATTTCATTAAGCACATTCAGCAATCCCCCTTCGGCACATCCAACTTCCAATACCCTCTTCTTGTGAAATTCTTTGATATGTTTTTGAAAATATGGTAGTAGATATTTTTTTGTATAATCAACCTGTTCGTAAAAGTGTTTTTCTGCCATTTTATTCCGTAAAATCTTTTATGAAATTTAACTATAAAAAATAACCTTACAAAAATATAAAGAGGAATTAGGGTAAGATTCAGTTATTTGTAAAATAATTAACAATTTCTTGCATTCCTTTGTCTAAAAGAATAAATTTTGCCATCATTTTTGAAATTATGGCAGAAAATACCAGCGAAAAAAATATTACGGTTAACCGTAAGGCCCAGCACGAGTACTTTATACATCAAACCTATGAAGCTGGGATTATGTTAGTTGGTACCGAAGTTAAGAGCTTAAGGCAAAATAAGGCCACTTTGGTTGATAGTTACGCAATGATAATTTCCGGTGAAGTTTGGCTTTTAAATGCCAACATAAACGTATACGATCAAGGCAGTTATAATAACCACGATCCTATTAGACAAAGGAAATTACTTTTAAACAAAAATGAAATAAGAAAAATAACAAGAGCTATTGCAGAAAAAGGTTACACAATAATACCGTTGCGGTTGTATTTTAAGGATGGAAAGGCCAAAGTAGAATTAGGCGTTTGTTCCGGAAAAAAACAATACGATAAACGGGAGGATATTGCAAAACGAGATATGCAAAGAGAGCTTTCAAGAAAATTTAAGTAGCGGAGAAACTATTGGAGAAAAAAATTCTATTCCCCCCTGTAAAAGAACAAATGGATTTAATAAAGAGGGGCGCAGTAGAAATCATTCCTGAAGAAGAATTAGTTCAGAAACTGGAAAAGTCCTACAAAGAAAATAAACCACTCAACATTAAACTAGGCTGCGATCCAACCCGTCCCGATCTTCATCTTGGTCATTCAGTTGTTTTACGTAAGTTAGCACAGTTTCAACAACTTGGGCATCAGGCAATTTTAATTATTGGAGATTTTACCGGAATGATTGGCGATCCATCCGGAAGAAATTCTAGCCGTCCTCCCCTTTCTTTTGAAGAGGCAACCGAGAATGCTAAAAGTTACGTTGAACAAGCCAGCAAAATTTTAGATAAGGAAAAGACCAAGATTATTCACAATTCCGAATGGTTAGGCAAGATGACATTCGAAGATGTTATTCGTCTTTCTTCGAAATATACAGTTGCAAGAATGCTGGAGCGGGACGATTTTACAAACAGATACCGGGGTGGAATTCCAATCAGCATGCACGAAATTCTTTATCCACTAGCTCAAGCAATGGATAGTGTTGCAATTAACAGTGATGTTGAATTAGGTGGTACTGATCAAAAGTTTAATCTCTTGGTAGGAAGAGATATACAAAGAGAGTTTGGCGTTGCTCCTCAGGTAATATTAACAATGCCTTTGCTTGTAGGAACTGATGGCACTGAGAAGATGAGCAAGAGTATGGATAACTACATTGGCATTAGCGATAGTCCCAAAGATATCTATGGAAGAACTCTTTCCATTCCGGATAATCTAATTTATTCCTATTTTGAACTTGCTACCGATGTTGCCAACGAATCTCTTCAATTAATCAAGCAACAGCTTGAAGATAAACAAGTTAATCCAAGAGACCTCAAAAGAGAATTGGCCAGAAAGCTTGTGGAAATGTATTATACGGCAGAGGCTGCAATTGATGCCGAAACAGAGTTCGATAATATATTTATTAAAAAAGGATTGCCGGATGATATTCCGGAATTAAAAGCTTCTGAAGATGAAATAAACATTTTGGACTTGATTGTAAAGGTAGGCTTTGCTCCATCAAAGAGTGAGGCGCGCAGATTGCTGCAGCAAGGAGGAGTTACATTAAACCAGGATAAAGTTAGTGACGTAAATTTTACAGTAAAAGTAACACCTGAAAGAATTTTGTTGAAAGTGGGCAAAAGAAATTTTATATATATAAGTAAATAAAGGAGGAAACTAAATTGTACGTACCATCAAAAATATTTTTTACTAAAGGAGTAGGAAAGCATAAAGAATACCTAGCTTCGTTTGAACTTGCTTTAAGAAGCGCAGGCATAGAAATATGCAATCTAGTTTCCGTAAGTTCTATATTTCCAATAGGATGTAAAATAATTAGCCGTAAACAGGGAGAAGGATTTTTAAAACCTGGTTTAATTACACATTGTGTAATGGCAAGGAATTCAACAAATGAACCTAACCGTTTAATTGCTTCCTCTATTGGAGTTGCAATTCCAGCCGATAAAGATATGTACGGTTATCTTTCTGAGCACCATCCTTACGGAGAGACAGAAAAAGTTGCCGGAGATTACGCCGAAGATTTAGCTGCAACAATGCTTGCAACAACATTAGGTGTTGGCTTCGAAGCAGAGAAAGCTTGGAACGAACGTGAACAGGTTTATAAAATGTCTGGCAAGATTGTTCGCTCTTTTAATATTACTCAATCTGCCCAAGGAGATAAAAATGGTTTATGGACAACAACTTTAGCTGTTGGTGTTCTTCTTCCATAAGTACTTTACAACTAGAGCAGTTATCAATTAACTGCTCTTTTTTATTATTCCCCACAAATGTATTGCAATAGAAACAGTTAGACCGACCAACATTGGTTCAATTTGGGCTAATGTGCTATTCAGTAAACCATATTCCCTTAAAATGTACCAACCAATTGAAAACAGTGTAGCGGAAATTAATTCTACAAGAGCAATGTTTTTATCAATTTGAAGTTTGGGATAGTAAGCGCCGAATATTAATAGTATAAGTCCTGGAATGCATACACTTCCAATTAAATACCATATTTGAATTATGGATTGAAAGTAGAGGCTCATTACAAGTGCCAATACAGAAGTAACAATTAATCCAATTCTTGTGTAACTGATTGTGGAATTTTTTTTAGATGATATTTTTACTTTTGAAAGAAAGTCGTGACCGAAAGTTGTTGCGCTTAAAAATACAAAGCTATTTAAAGTAGAAAGAATTGTAGCAAACATTGCGGCAAAGAATAATCCTTTTACACCGCTAGTTAAAACTTTATCCCCAAATAAAGGGAATGCATTTACAGGGTTATCTAAATTTGGCAGCAATGCTCTTGCGTACAATCCGGTAGAAGTAGTTAAGAAATCGAATAGAGCCCAGAATGCAACCGAAATTACTATTCCCCACTTTGCAACATTGCCATTCTTAGCGGCATTACATCGCTGATGAAATCCGGGATCTGCGAAAGTCCACAACGATATTAAAAACCAAACTAAGATGTAAAATGGAGAGGTTCCACCTGTAAGGGTTAAATGATTCGCCGGAATATTCTCTTCAAGATATCTAAATCCTCCATAGTTAATAACCGTAACTAACAAAGCAACTGCAAACCCAATAAACATTACAAAGAACTGAAACACATCCGTATAGATATCGGATTTGTATCCGCTTTTTAATAGGTAGCTTAAAGATAAAACAAGCCCAAGCACCAATCCCCAAATAAGATGAACACCGAACATAATGCTAAAAAGATTTCCCACCATTAACAGATAAGGAGCTGGAGATACTAACAAAAACACAAGCAAAGTGGCAACACGAGCAACTTTGCTTCCGTAAACCGTTTCCAATTTATCCGGTATTGTAAATAAGCTGGCTGCCCTTACCTTTTTAGCAATGAGCAAAGCAAACAATATTGCAAAGAAATAGTAAGGTAAACCTTGAGTAACCCAGCTAAGAATTCCATAGCGGTAGGTAAATTCTCCAACTCCAAGAATTCCTCCATACCAGGTGGAAACATTTGTCATTACAAAAAGGAATAGACCTAATGACCGGTTGGATAAAAGAAACTCTTCGGCACTATTACTTTTTGCGTTTACAACCATACCAACAATAAGCAGAATTAGAAAGAAAGCCAGGATAATAATTATATCCAGAGAGCTAAAAGAGATCATTATCTACCATCGTTTTAAAATTTCTTATTACAAATATTTTTCCTCTTCTTATTTTTAATTCCACTTCACTTGTTTTTGCTAAGTTGCTGGTACTTTCTTTTATTCCAAATGGTAGTGAGGTAGTATTTATTGGGTACTTTAACCCCTTGGAAGTAATTTTTGTTTTATAGTCAAATCCGTAAAGAGAAATAACTTCTCCCTTAGTGCACTTTAGTGTAACATCTCCTTCATAAACTTTTAACAAAGATTTTTGGTGAATCAATTCAACTTCAATTTGGGAGTGAAACTTTAATAGTATTCCCAGATTACAGAATGAATGGTCTAACCTATCTCCAGTTGCTGCTAAAACCAGAGCGTGAGTAAACCCAAGTTTTATGGCATGCTTAAGACATTTTTCTACATCGGTATCGTTTTGCCTTTTTAGGTTAATAATTTTACATGAGGACTTGTAGAATTCTAAAACTTCGAGGCGAACCGAGTCGAAATCTCCAATGATATAATTGGGATTAAGATTTAATTTAAATGCAGAATTGGCTCCTCCATCTGCACAGAAAAGAGTATTGTACCCCTTTGCATACAAAACACTCACCAACTTTTTTGAAGGAGGATTACCATTAGCCAATATTATACATTTTTTCATAAACCTAACTTTACTCCAACCATAAAATTTCTTTCGGCTGCCGGAAAGAATTCTTTACCAATAGCATATGCAGCATAGAGATTATCCAGAATATTATTTACCTGCAAAAATAGTTTTAAACTCTTTACATAACTATTCATTTCTATATTATAACTGGCAAACAAATTTGCAATCATATATGAATCAATTTTATTATCAGAGTAATCCGTTAATGTAGGATAGAATTTCAAAAGCGAATTTAAACTAGAACCGTAGTTATCACTATAAAAATCTCCAAGATATTTAACAGACAATTGTGCAAACATATTATTGTTGGAATATTTTAGAATAGTATTAAAAGAGAAGTTAGGAAAGCCGCTAATTTCATTACTTTCCAAATTAATACTCTTAACAATCCTATTACCGTTAGCATCTTTTGTTTTGAAATATTCCATTCCCTGGCTTATATAATTCTTACTTATGTTACCATTAATAACAACATTAAAGTTATCGCTCAGTTTATAATCTAAAGAAAGCTCGGCACCATAATGAACTGTTTTATCCATATTGCCAGTGATTGGCTGCCCAAAGCGATCCACTTGCCCCTTCTTTACTATTTCATCAGTAAAGATCATATAGTAAATATTAGCAGCAAGATTAACATCATTGTTTATTAATTGTGAGCCCAGTTCAAGGCTATTCATTATTTCCGGTTTCACCAATGGCTTTGAATAATTGTAAAGACCATTTGCAGATTGTTCAAACTGAGGAACTTCTCCCCCGCTGGATTCTGCGGCATCGTAATAATTTTTAAGTCTTGGTTCCCTAGCAACCCTAGCATAGGCTAAATACAAATTTAAATCCGGATTCACTTTATAGTTGAAACCAAGCCTTGGATTTATAAACCAGTTGCTAACAGTAAAGTTGTTCGACACATACTTCTCATTTTCAATTTTATATTTGTGATATGCTAATTGAGCTTCGGCTAAAATATTTATTTGATCTGTAAGATTGTAATTTTCGTGCAAAAAGAAATTGAAGATATCTTTGCCTCCATTGTAACTGTAGTATTTGTAATTCCTAGTAACATCTGATGGAAGATTTTCGGCAAAGCCTATGCTTCCCCAGTGAAGCGAGCTATGAAATCGTAATTCACTTCCAATGATCAATTCCCCATTTTGATGTTTAATTTTCACTCGTGGAATCCATCCCCATTGATTATTCTCAACCATGGCTTTAATAATTGCATTGCCTGGATTCTTACTGTTCAAAAATCCATTTTGCTTTGTCAAACGAAAATAACTAGAGTCTGCCCAGGAAGCGTCGTAATCGAAAAAGCCTTGCCCCAACACTAGGAATAACGCAGAGTTAAGGGAAATATTTTCATTTACTTTAAATTCATTCAGAAATTCAAAATGAGGTTGCGAAAAGTTTTCCAATTCTTCAGGTTTTCTCTCTAAAGTGTATGAGTAGCTTTTATCATCAGCTTCCCAGTAGGAATAATTTTCTCTTCGAAGATTCCTATCCTTGACGGCAAATTTGGGAATTCCTGTATAAGCTAATCCATCCTCTACAATTCCACCATAGATATTTATTTGCGAAGTTAGATTCTCGTCATATCTAACAGCAGAGAGATGATATGACTTCAAATTGCTCCAGCTTAAGTTGCGGTAGCCGTCGCTAAGTGTTTGCGATAGCTTTGTATAGAATGAATACTTGTTGTTTATCAATCCGCTTGAATAGGCCAGTAGATGTTTTCTGGTGTTGTAACTTCCATAAGAAGTAGAAACTTCCAGTGATGGTTGATTGCTGAACGATGAAGTTAAAATATTAACCGATCCGCCAACTGCCGGATAACCAATTACACCGGATCCGGAACCACGTTGAACCTGAACAAGGTCGGTACTTTCGAGAATGTCGGCAAAGTCGAGCCAGTAAACATTATTATCTTCTGGATCGTTTTGAGGAATTCCATTTACCGATACCGAAATTCTTCGTTGATCGAATCCCCTTATGCTTAAGTAATTGTACCCAATTCCATTTCCATTTTCGGAATAAAATGTAATTCCCGGTAGGTAGCTTAACATTTCGGGAATATCCTGAGCAACAAGAGATTTTTTTAATTCTCTGCCGGTCATTCTGGAATAACTCATAGGAGTTATTTTATCTCGTCCAATACTTCCGGTAACAAGTATAGTTTGGCTGGAAAGGATTTTAGCAACAAGCGCAATTTGAGGGTTATTCACGTCCAATTGCTTAACACTAAGCTTCTGCGATTCGAAACCTAAATGCGAGACTACAATAATATCTTCTGAAGAAATATTTCCGGTAAGTAAAAAGTTTCCATTCTCATCACTTTGAGTAGATATGGATTTATTTTCAACATAAATAGTTGCAAACTGTAAAGGGCTATTATCGGCTTGATTTAATACTAAGCCGGATATTTTACTTTGTTGAGCAAATAAACCGGCTGTTACAAATAAAAAAAGAATAATTAAGTATTTCATAATTCCTCCAATTAATTTAAGTCGATTGGAAAACGGATACTTAATTATTCTCTACCGTTTTCCTACGCTGGCATTATCCAGATCAGGTTCAAGGGTTTGTTCTCAGCACTCCTTTAAAGGGGCACCCCTAACGACTATGTTGATTTAATTTATTAGTTATTGATTGTAATTTTTTGTCCTACTTTAACTTTGTCGTTCTTTAAGTTATTCCATGTTTTTATATCAGATACTTTTACGTTATACTCTTTTGCAACTGTCCATAAAGATTCCCCTTCTTTTATCTTATGAATTCTAGATGCTAAGGAGGAAGAATCGGAATTGTTTGTTTGCGATTTTACTGTAGAATTAGAATAATAGATTAATGCCTGGCCAACAACAATTTTATCAGATTCCAAACTGTTCCAAGATTTTAGATCTTTTACTTTTATTCCTAATTTATTTGCAATTGATTGAAGATTTTCGGCCTTCTTTACCTTGTATAAAGTTGCTTTTGCATTGGTTGAAACAACTTCCTCTGAATTAGATTTTTCTTTAGCAGGCTTAGAAGTACTTTTTTCCGGCTTGTCTAATGAAGAAATTATTTTTAATTTTTTACCAACAACAATTTTATTGGAAGAAAGGTTATTCCATTCTTTAATGTCGTTCACAGATACTTTGTATTTCTCGGCAATTTCTCCTATTACATCTCCAGGTTTAACCGAATAATTAATAAAGTTACTTTCATTTCTTGGAGAATTATCCCCTATTGAGCTAATTGAGTTGCTTCCATTAATAATTAGACTTTTTCCAACAACTAATTTTTCGCTCTTTAGGTTATTCCACTTTTTTAATTGTGCAACACTAACATCATATTTTTGAGCTATCTTGCCTAAAAAGTCTCCTCTTTGCACTTTGTACTTAACAGGTTTAGAGGAATTTGAAGCATATCTTTCCACCTGAGCATTTTTGCCATTAGGATAAATTACTAACCTTTTACCTTTTTGTATTCTATTACTTTTTAGGTTATTCCATTCTTTTAACTGAGCGCTTGTTACACCATATCTAACAGCAATTCTAGATAACGATTCTCCTTTAGCAACTTTATGTTCAATCATCGAATCACCGTTGCTTTCGGAAACTAGACTTCTCTTTTCAATATCGCCCATTTTATCTATTGTGGAATAGTATTCAAGTTTATCGGTAGGCACAAAAAGTGTTAATTCTTGGCCAACAACTGGACGTGATGTATAAGGCAAATTATTCCAGTTTCTAATATCTGAAACACGAACATTGAACATATCCGAAATTGCAAGTAGGGTTTCTTTACTTTTTACAATATATTTTAAGCTGCTTTTACCTTCAGGAGCTAAAAAATTGATAGAGTCCTTACTCATATCCTGGTAAATTTTAGAAAATTTATCTTCTCCTGAATTTTCGCTAGTAATTTGAAGTCTATATGTTGGTGTTGAATCCAAAGTACGCAGCTCATCTTCAATAGCAGGCAGAGCATCTGTATTAATAGCTAAATCACTTTCGTAATCTCTAATTGCCGGTATCTTAAGTTCGGTACCGGTTGGAATTTTTTTCCTTGTAGATACACCGTTCATCTCGGCTAGCAAGGAGATACTAACATCATACTTTCGGGCTATAGTAGATAGTTTTTCGCCAGATTTCACTATATGTGTAACGTACTGAACTTTTGCGTCATCGGTTATATTTTTTATGTTTTCTGTAAAGGCTTCGTAAGATTTAACCGGAATTTTTAAAGGATATCCCCCTTCGTAATTTGGCGGGGTTGCATTTTGAGTTAATTCGGGATTCATATCCTTAAGCAAATCTATACTAATACCTGCACATTTAGCTAAAACATTTAAGTCGTATGCATCATCAATATTAACTACAGAATAATCGAATGGACGTTCGTACTGAATATTTGTAAAGCCATATTTTTCGGGTTGGCTAGCAATTAAAGTAACGGCAATGTATTGAGGAACATAACTTCTGGTTTCCTTTGGCAAATACTGACGACAATCCCAAAAGTCGTTACTGCCGGCTCTTCTAACAGCTTTACGAACCCTTCCTTCACCACTATTATATGCTGCTAAAGCCTGGTACCAATCTCCAAGAGATACATATAAATCTCTTAAATGACGTGCAGCTGCGCGGGTAGATTTTTCAGGATCTCTTCTTTCATCCACATGGAAATTAATTTGCAAATCGTATAATCTGCCTGTACCACGAATGAACTGCCATAATCCAACAGCTTTAGCCCATGAACGGGCAACAGGATTTAAAGCGCTTTCGATCATACTTAAAAAGAGCAACTGCTGAGGTACTTTTTCTTCGGCAAAAATTCTTGCCATCATAGGAAAATATTTACCGGATCTGGATAAGTAAATTTCGGTATGCTTTCTTCCCCTTCCGGTAAAGTATTCAATATATTGTTCTACATGTCTGTTAACTTGCAAAGGAAAATCTCCAACAATAACAGTCACAGATTTTTCTGGAGTTGAAACTAAAGTAGAGTCCTCTTCAAAATTTATATCCGGAACCTTTTTGCTCATCCATTCATTGTAAGCACTAATAGATGCATCTTCGGGTAATTCCTCAAAACTTTCAATATATTTTTGATATGATTCAACAATAGATAATTCTAATTCATTGTAAGCACCATTATCTTCAATATCGGAATAGTAGCTAAGTTTATTAATTGTAGAAAGAGCAGATTCGTAATAGTTTAATGCTTCTAATTTAAAACCAAGCTTCTGTTGATAAAGAGCATCAACATAGTCGCGACGAGCACTTTCTAACATTTGATTGACAACCGAAAGTGTTTCTACGGTTTTTATTGTATCTGGAGGTGATGCCGTAAACTGCCTAATGGAGTTAGGGCGGGAAGAAGAACAAGAAACAAATAGAATTACCACAACTGCCATCATGGAAATGATGAGAATTTTTTTCACACAGACTCCGTACCTTTGAATTGCCTTTGCAATTTAATGTCTTATAAAAAGATTGTCAAGTTACTTATTACTAAAGTATTCTTAACTATTTATTAGAAATGAGTTACAAGTAAAAAATACTACAAAGGAATATTACAATGTTTTTTATTAGGATTTGAATCAACTTTCGTTTTTAACAGCTGAAACGCCTGAATAATCTTTTGTTTAGTCTCGCTTGGTATTATAACTTCATCTATGAATCCCCTTTCGGCTGCAATGTAGGGATTTGTAAATTTTTCGATATAATCATTTAATACTTCATTCAGCTTTTCTTCCGGCTTATCTGATGCGCTAATTTCTTTTTTAAAGATAATCTCGACAGCACCTTTGGGACCCATTACAGCAATTTCGGCTGTTGGCCATGCATAGTTAAAATCACCACGAATGTGTTTTGAATTCATAACATCGTAAGCACCGCCATAAGCTTTACGAATAATAACAGTAACCTTAGGAACAGTTGCTTCGCAAAACGCAAATAACAATTTTGAACCATGTCTTATTATTCCATTCCACTCCTGCTCTGTACCAGGTAAAAATCCGGGAACATCTTCGAGGACTAGCAATGGAATATTAAAAGCGTCGCAAAAACGGATGAAGCGGGCACCCTTAACAGAAGCATTAATATCCAAAACACCAGCTAGAACTGCAGGCTGATTAGCAACAATTCCTACAGACTGCCCTCCAATTCTTCCAAATCCAACAATTAAATTAAGAGCATAATTTGCCTGAACTTCCAAGAAATCACCGTTATCTACCAATAAATTAATAATTTGGTGAATATCATATGGCTTATTGGGATTCTCTGGAATAATAGAATCGAGTTTAGGTTCAATTAAATTGTTTTCAAAATTGAAATTTTTATCCGGTGCGCTATCTTTCCAATTCAATGGTAAGAACCCAACCAGTTTTCTAACATTTTCCAACACTTCTACTTCGCTATTAAAAACAAAATGCGCCACACCGCTTCGCGAAGCATGAGTTTCCGCCCCACCTAAATCTTCGAACGAAACATCTTCGTGAGTAACCGTCTTTACAACGTTGGGTCCGGTTACAAACATATGGCTTGTATGCTTAACCATAAAAATAAAATCTGTAATAGCAGGAGAATAAACGGCTCCTCCGGCACAAGGACCAAGTATTGCAGAAATTTGTGGAATTGTACCGCTGGCTAATGTATTTCTTAAAAAGATATCGGCATATCCGCCAAGACTGTTTACCCCTTCTTGAATTCTGGCACCACCGCTATCGTTTAAGCCAATAACGGGTACTCCAATTTTCATTGCCATATCCATAATCTTGCAAATTTTTTCGGCATTTGTTTCCGATAATGACCCTCCAAATACCGTAAAATCCTGACTGAATAACGCAATAGGCCTGCCATCAATTTTTGCAAAACCGGTTACTACACCGTCTCCAAGAACTTTTTGTTTTTCTAATCCAAAGTCGTTTGAACGATGCTTAACAAACATATCAACTTCGTTAAAGCTTCCTTCATCAACTAAAAGCTGAATTCTTTCTCGGGCAGTCAGTTTTCCTTTTTTATGCTGGGCATTAATCTTGTCTTCCCCTCCGGCAAGTTTAACTTCTTCGCGCAGTTTTTTTAATTGCTCAATTTTTTTATTCATTTTTATATTGTCAGTTCAAATAATTGTTGGCTGTATTGTTGTTTAGCTTTATTCTCAATTTCATTTTTGGTGTTTTGCAATTCCTCTTGTTTCATCCTTTCGAGAATTGATAAATTACTATGAGCAACTTCGAATTTGTCGATTATCTCACCCGGATCTTTTTTCATTAGGAATATTACATCTGAAAGCAATACTGCTTCTGTAATATTACTGGTAGCAAATATAACCGTTAACTTTGTTTTGGAATTTATATCAATTAATAATTGAAGTATCTCTTCCTTTGTTTTTGCATCTACATTACTAAATGATTCATCTATTAAAAGAATTTTTGCCTTACTTGCTATTGCATTCGCAAGGGATATCCTGAACCGAAACCCAAGACTTTTATTGTCCGGAATATAATCTTCGTACCCATCAAGCCCCACCAAGGTAGTTAATCCATTAATCTGTTCCTTCGAAAGTTGAGGATCCACATATAACAAATTTTCCCTTACAGTTAACCATGTAAAAGAACTTGGTTTGGATGGTATATAAACTGCATCTGTAAAATACTCTTTAACGCTTTCATCAATATCTAAATTTGCAAGCATTTTCAAAAGTGTGGATTTACCACATCCTTTAGGACCTAGTACAGCAGTAATCTTACCCTCATTAATACTCATATTAATATTGGATAAAAGAGAAAATGAAAATTGCATATTCACATTGATGTCTTTATTCAAATCTTTAATTTCTATCATTATTATGCTTCCCAAAAAGCTAATTTTGTTTTTACAAAATCAATTAGTTTACTTCCCAACAGAATTAGTATGCTTATAAATATTGCCAGCACAAAAATTCCTCCGAAATCGTAATACTCAAGAGCAAGTCTGTAAACGCTTCCTATTCCTATGCTGTTATTCACAAATTCGTATATTAAAACCAAAGTCCATAAATAATAATGAATTCTTTTTAGATAGTTAAATGTATTTGGAAGTGCGCATTGCCAGTATATCTGTTCGGTATTCTTTCCTTTAAACAAACTTTTGGCGGAATAGATATACTCTTCGCCAACCAAATTAATTTCTTGATATAGCTTTTGAGTAAAAAGGAACAAGAAGCTAATAGTGGCAAACACAAACTCGGCTAAATAAGATTGCTTGAACCAGAAAACAAAAAGAACTGCATAAAAAAATGCGGGCACATATCTAAATATTCCAAGCAGATTAAAAGCAGCAGAATTTTTTAGTAAGAGATTTGCAAGATATTTTCTTGAGAGGTATATAATGATATAGCCAAAAGTAATTGAGGAGTAAACAAATCCTGCAGAAAATACTATAGCCTCTAATAGATTGTAATACTTCCATACATGAAGAAACGATTCTAAAAGAATTGAGGGTTTTGGCAATACTCGGTTAATTGGAAGAATAAACTCGAAAAGAGTAACATAAATAAATAGCAGTGCTAAAAGAAAATATAACTGATTCTTGTAATTAGATTTTTTCATTATTCACTAAAAGTTGGTTTTCTAAATTCAATATATTATTTGGGCAATGGTAAATCAATCAATAAAAAAAGAGTTATTCTTACGTTCATGCCCAATTGTAGTATTGCTTTCGTGTCCCGGCATAACTTTAACATCATCCGGTAATGACAATATTCTATTGGTAATAGAATTAATTAATGTTTCGTGACTTCCGCCCCAAAGGTCGGTTCTTCCAATGCTTTCCTTAAACAAAACATCGCCAGAGAATAGAACTTTATCCTCTTCAAAATATAAACACATTTCGCCAGGAGTATGCCCCGGTGTAAATAAAAATTTGCCGCGAGAGTTACCTAATTCTAATTCTGTATTGTCAACAATAAGAAAATCGGGCTTGGGAGATTTTTCGAGCATGAGATTAAAATTAAACGCCTCTGTAATCATTATCTCTAGTAAGAACTCGTCAAGTTGTGGAATCCAAAGCTGGCAATTGTACTTACTTTTTACAAATGAATTTCCGAGTATATGATCTATGTGACAGTGAGTATTTATACAATATTGAAGACTTATTGAATGCTCGATTACAAAGTTTTCAAATTCTATTTTCTCTTCATGATCGTACATGCCGGGATCTATAACCGCCCCAATTTTGGTTTTTTCGTCCCATATGAGATACGTGTTTTCGTAAAATGGATTGAAAACAAAACGATGTATTTTTAACATGCATTACCTTTCAAAGTTTTTCTTAAAACGTTTCATGTAAGTGGAATTGTAAGTAGAGTAATTAGCTAAAACATCTTCCATTGAATCTCCACTGAATTTTCGCAGGAAGAAATCCGCAATTACCCAAGCAGTCATAGATTCGGCAATAACCGCACAAGCTGGTACTGCAACAAAATCGCTTCTTTCCCTTCTTGCTTGAACATTTTTCATGTTCGATAAATCGATTGAATTTATTGGAGACATTAAAGTAGCTATTGGTTTCATAGCTCCACGTAAAATAATTGGCAAGCCGGTAGAGATGCTTCCCTCTATACCGCCAGCATGGTTAGTTTTACGTGAGAACAATTTATCTTTAATAGTAATTTCATCGTGAACTTGAGAGCCGAACATTTCCGCAGCTTTAAAGCCAAGCCCAATTTCTACCCCTTTAACGGCTTGAATGGACATAATAGCATTGGAAAGAGCCGCATCCAAGCGCTCTTCGTTTGTAACAAAACTTCCTAATCCGGCCGGAGCTCCGGAAACAATTACGTAAAATGTTCCTCCTAGAGTATCCCCTCTTTTCTTGGCCGTTTTAATCTTATTTATAATTTTTATCTCCTGCTCATTATCAACAACACGTACTGCACTCTTGTCCGAAAGGTCGTTAATCTTTTTGGCGCTAAACCTAGAGTTAACTTTCCCTTCAAAAAATTGAGTTATATAGGGCTTCTTTGAATAAATGCCACCGATGCTTTCTACAAAGCTTCCAACTTCAATTCCTAAGTTCTTCAAAAATGCCCTTGCAACAGAGCATGCGGCAACTCGAGCAGCTGTTTCTCGCGCACTGGATCTTTCTATAGAGTTCCTAATATCGCTGTAATTATATTTTAGTGAACCAACTAAATCTGCATGCCCAGGACGTGGTATAGAAATTTTTTCAACTTCGGCATCAACAGGAGATGAGGACATTTTTTCGGTCCAGTTTTGCCAATCGCTGTTTTTAATGTAAAGCGTAATTGGAGAGCCCATGGTTTTGCCAAAGCGAATACCTGAAAGTATTTCTGCCGAATCGGATTCAATCTTCATTCTAAGACCGCGTCCGTATCCAAACTGCCTTCTTTTCAATTGAATATTTATATCACTTTCTCTGATAATCATATTTGAAGGAAAGCCGGTAATAACAGATGTTAATCCCTTACCGTGGGATTCTCCTGCAGTAATAAATTTTATCATTAATTCTTTTTGGAATGTTTTTGCAAATATAAAAAAAGCGCTCGAATGATTGAGCGCTTTTTTAAGAAAAGTTGAATTTTATTTAGGTATGTCTAAACCCACTAGTCTGGAAGTTCCTTCCTTATCTACTAGCTTAAGAAGGAGTGCCTTTCCTTTTTTATTGTCAATTGCAGATTGCAATTCCGAAACGGAATTGATTTCTTTTCTATCTGCACTAACAATTACAGCACCTTCAAACAATCTTTGATTAGAAGCTCTTCCAAATTGCTTAATATTGGTAATAATAACACCGTTTTCCAATTTGTAGGCTTTTAATTCATCGCTATTCATATTCCGAACAGACATTCCAAGGTTCTCAAAATTAACCTCCTTAGAATCTACATCAGTTCCTTTTCCTTTAAAATCTTTTGTTGCAACTGTTTTGGTATCTTTTTCATCATTGGCTTTTAATGTAACATATCTTTCAATGGTTTTTTCGTCCCGGTAAATTGTTAACCTAACTTTAGTTCCGGCACGTTTAGAAGCCACATAAGTTTGAAGTTCGTTTGATTGGTTGGTTTCTTTTTCATCAATTTTAAGAATAACATCGCCAACTTTAATATCTTCTTTTGAAGCAGCACCACCATCAACAATAGATTGTACCATTACACCTTTTGGTTCTTCAAGACCAATTGCTTTAGCAGTCGCAGCATCAACTTCCGAAATTTGAACTCCAATATATCCACGTATAACTTTTCCATTTGCAATTAAATCTTTGGCTACAGATTTAGCTAAATTAATTGGAATTGCAAATCCGTATCCAATATATGTTCCGGTTTGTGTAGCTATTGCAGAGTTTACACCAACAACCGCTCCGTTTAAGTCTACCAAAGCACCGCCGCTGTTTCCAGGATTTATAGCAGCGTCTGTTTGTATAAAGCTTTCAATTCCGGTTCCATTTTTATTATTTACCAAATTCAGCTGGCCTCTATTTAAGGCGCTTACAATTCCAGCTGTAACTGTAGAGGATAATGAAAGTGGATTACCAATTGCCATTACCCAAGTTCCAACTTTTAATTTATCGGAATCTCCTAAATAAGCTTCGGGTAGACCTTTGTAATCTACTTTAATAACTGCCAAATCTGTAGATGGATCTGTACCAATTACTTGAGCTTCAATTCTTCTTTTATCGTGCAAAGTAACAGTTACTGTTTTAGCATCTTCAACAACATGATTGTTGGTAAGAATATAGCCATCATCCGAAATTATAATGCCGCTTCCCCCACCCTTTTGTTGCTCAGGCATATCATTTCTAAATGGTGGAGTGAAGAAGTGAAATAGGTCACTCTGAGGTCTATTTTTAATTTCGGCAACTACTTCAATCTGCACAATAGAAGAAGTAACTTTATCTGCTACTTCAATAAAAGCATTATTAAATGCAGATGCATCTGCATTTAGCATTTCTACAGGGGGCTTATCTGCGCCAATTTCAATGCTGCCGTAACTTGGCCTTACCCATCCAAATCCAGATACCAATACGGCTCCAAATACAATTCCAATAAACACCAGGGTTAGTGTGCCTAGAAAGTTTTTCCTACGCATGTTTTTTCTCCTTTTTTATTTTATAACAATAATTTTATAAAAAATGTTCTCTTGTATATGTGAGAATTATTTTAATTTTTTAAATATCATGGGGTCATCCTTTTCGATAATCGGTACTATGTAATACGTTTGACCGTTAAATTCAAATGGTACGGCTCCACTAGGATTACTATTAGATTTAGGATCTAGCGGCTTTACCGAAAAGGGAAAACCCTTTTTTAATTTACCGAGTTCCTCTTTAAGATCTGCAATTTCTTTTTGCTGAGCAACTACAATTTCGCTGAGTGAATCAACTTTTTTTTGTAGAACTGCAAGTTTTTCATCCTCTTGCTGAGCCATAAGATTATAATTAAACGAAAGAAGTAATAAGCCCACCAAAGATGAAATAAAAGCTGGTTTTAATTTCATAATACCTCCTACTACTTAAACCATTTTTAAAGATTTAATACCTTTGAACTCGTGAATGTTATAGGTTAGATACTTCTCTAGCACTTTTATAATTACATCAAGTCTCTCATCGGTATATTTAATATCATTTTTCCTGGCGTTTAGACATCGCATCAGATTCATAAGTTCCATTGTAAAATCAAAATTTGTAAGTCTGTCTTTCCGGCACTCCTTACAAATAATTCCCGCCTCGAAGTTATAAGAGGCTTCTTCGTTTTCCTTAATTTTATTTCCACATACGTTACAAGTTGAAAGCTGAAACTCGTAGCCAATTTCTTTTAAAAAGAAAAAATAATATTTAAGAAAAAGAAGCTTGGGATTTTCGGCAGTGTCTTCTATTAAAGAGAGCATTTTAACGGAACCGGAATAGAGCTTTTTATGAGGTTCATGCTCAACTGTTAAATGCTGAAGAAGTTCGATGATAGACAAGGCATATTTATGCTTTTCGTAATCGTCCCTTATTTTTGAGTGATGCTTAATTAAATCGATATTACTTATAAGCTGAACATCGCGGGAATCTTTTTTGTAGAGGATAATTTCAACAACATTCATCGTATCTACCAAAGAGCCCATTTTAGATTTTGGAGAGCGGGCTCCTTTAACAATTGCAGATAGTTTTCCAAATTCTTCAGTAAAAAAGTGTGCAATCTTGCTCGAGTCTCCAAAATTTATTTTTCGGAGAACAATTGCATGTGTTTTTACAAGGCTAGTAGACATCTTTAAAATTATATGGTGGTTTGTGAATTCCCTTTTCGGTAATAATTGCTGTAATTAAATTATTCGGAGTAACATCAAACGCCGGTGTATATGCTGGAAATTTTTCATCTGTAATTTTTGTATTACCAAACTCTGTTAGCTCTTTTACGCTTCTTAACTCAATTTTGATGTCGTTTCCAGAACTGCATTTTCTGTCGATAGTTGTTGTTGGGGCGGCAATATAAAATGGAATTTTATGGTAATTGCACAAAACGGCTAGATTATAAGTGCCAATTTTATTGGCAGAGTCACCATTGATGGCAATTCTATCTGCGCCGGTTATTACCAAATCCACATTACCCTTTTGCATTAGAAATGCGGCTGTGGAATCTGTATTAAAAGAGAATGGAATTCCAAGCTTATTCAATTCCCAAGCAGTTAACCTGGACCCCTGAAGTAAAGGACGAGTTTCATCTGCATAAACATGCTCTACCAATCCATTTATAAACCCATGTCGAATTACATTAACGGCTGTTCCATTTCCACCTGTTGCTAATGCACCAGCATTGCAATGGGTAAGCACCCGGCTCTTCTTTTGGAATATTCCCAAACCGTTTTTCCCAATTCTTTCGCATAAGTCTTTGTCTTCTTCATGAATTTCAATTGCTCTCTTTAAAAGAACGTCAAAAATATTATTCGACTCTTTATGCAGCTCGAAACACTTTTTCATTTCATCTAAAGCATAGAACAAATTTACCGCTGTAGGGCGTGTAGAAAATATTCTTTTGAAAGCATACTCAAAAGTTTCGGAATACTTTTCTTGCTCAATATTTTTCATGGCTAGTGCAATTGCATAAGCGGCAGTAACTCCAATTGCCGGAGCTCCTCTAACTTCCAAGCGCTCTATTGCAATAGCAATTCTTTCCAAACTGTCTGTAACAACAAAAACTTCCTCTAAAGGAAGTTTTGTTTGGTCTATTAAAAAAAGTTTACCCTCTTTATACTCTACTGTCTTTATTTCATTCATATTAGTTAAAATTGGATAGTTCCCGGAATTCTATGTATCTGTTTTTAATTTCGAGGAAACTAAGATTTTCTAATCCCTTTGTACTGAACTTTTCAACACAGAAGGAAGCCATAATGCTTCCATAAATAACCGCGCGTTTCAAATTTTCGAACGTTAGATCCAGGTTCTTATGAAGATATCCTGTAAAGCCTCCGGCAAATGAATCTCCGGCACCTGTTGGATCAAAAATATTTTCCATAGGATAAGCAGGTGCAGAGAATACTTGATTATCTCCAAACAATAAAGCGCCATGTTCCCCTTTCTTAATAATTAAATACTTGGGACCCATTTCAGTAATCATTTTTGCAGCTTTAATTAAATTTGGCTCGTTAGCAAGCAAACGTGCTTCGGAATCGTTAATAATAAGAACATGAACTCGCTTTAATACTTTTAATAAATCATCTTTAGCACCTTCAATCCAAAAATTCATTGTATCGCATACAACAAATTTTGGGCTTTCCAACTGATCGAGCACAGTCATTTGCAGTTTTGGTGCAATATTTCCAAGAACCACATAATTACTTTTTCTATCCTTTTCTGGAATAATGGGATTAAAATTTTCGAAAACATTTAGGTGAGTAAACAAAGAATCGCGGCTGTTAAGATCGTAATTATAACGGCATCCATATCTAAAGGTTTTTCCACCATTTATTATTTGCAATCCTTCAACATCAATGTTATGATCCTCTAAAAGTTTTATATGCTCTTTCGAAAAATCGTCACCAACCACACCAACAATGCTTACCGGTCCGGTAAAATAACTTGCAGCAAGAGAGATGTAAGTTGTAGAACCTCCGAGTGTGTTTTCAATTTTGTCGAAAGGAGTTTCTATATCGTCTAAACCAATTGAACCAACTATCAATAAACCCAAATGTTCCTCCGTATTATTTTTTACTAGTTAAATATATGAAGAAGTTGCAATTACTGAAGAGAAATTTCAACAAATTTTAAATTGCCCTGCTTGTTGGTAAAGTACTCGTAAATAATATCAACCGAGTTCCTTTGCCCAGGCCAAGCTAAAAGTTTTTTTGCTTCCTCCTTATTGAGCCACTTGAAGTCTGAATGCTCATCCGAAATTTGAACTTTGCAATTTTCATTTACCAAAGCAGCAAATACAGGCAGCATGCATATTTCATCCTTAGTGGAAGAATAAAATGAGTTTACATTTGGAACAATCCAAAATTGTTTTGGAAAAAGCCCGGTTTCTTCTTTTATTTCGCGCAATGCCGTTTGATAAGCCTTTTCATTTTTATCTATACTACCCGTTACCATTTGCCAAATATTTGGGTATAATTCGTTTGCCGCCCGTTTTAAAAGCAAGAACTCAAGTTCGCTTTCAACAACACGAACAATATGAGCTTCGATTAATGTAGATACAATATTCATTCTATACCTTTTTAGAAAAAAGCGCGAGCCTCGGCACTCATTGTGTGAATTACTTTATTGCTTGCCTGCAATCGTGCATCGTAACTTAGCGATGTTTGAACAAAACTGGCAACTTTATAATCGAAGAATACTCTCCAAAAGTAATTTTTGCCAATCATATTTCCCTTTGTAATTTCGTAAGGAATTGAATATTCACTCGAAGTTGCAACCAGTTCTGTTCTTTCCAGTTCAACCCTAAGGCGCCCCATATTTTCGAATGAATAATTTACCCGAAGTACAAATGAATTCATATCTACAGTAATTGGAATTATAGGATACTCGTCCTTGCTTCTTGCGGCTTCTACTTTAAAACCAACTTCAATTTGCTGTAAAGGCCGGTAAGAGAAATCCGAAGAGAAACTATTTTTTTCAACTTTGCGGGCTCTGTTGGTTGTAATTGGAGAATCCATATTATCGGTTTGATTTACAACTTCTGTCTGATTTCCAATTTCGTCTACCATTTTGAATTTTATTCGCAACGAGCGTTCGCGCAAATATCCAACTTCGCTTCCACCCGCGTACTGATTAGACGATTTTCGCTGAGTATAGCGTAATCGAAATGAAAGATCCGTTCGGTTCTGAAAAATATTAAAGTCGTGCTGAAACAACTGAAAACCCCTAATTGTATTAGCTCCATTCAAAAAAGTAGATAACCTTAAGAGATAAATATTATCCGTGTTCAAGTCTTTGCTGTTTTCTTCAATCCGCCAGAATGTTTCTGTTGATATTGGCTTTAATATAGACGACAAGATATTTTCACTTACAAACACTTTGGCAAAATCTATTCTCCATCTAGTATTCAGTTTTAAATCTATTACCGGGAATAATTTATCTGTTGGAATTGTAACAACTATAAAGTCTCCTTCGTAAGCCGTTAGGCTAAATTCACTTTCTTCGGCAATGCCATTATTGTTAAGATCGCCAAGATATACATAGTTGCCGGTACCAATTGGAACCTTAACAAATACTTTTTCTAGTCTGGCGGATTGCTCCGTAGCTGCTTGGTAAAACAAATCTCCATTAATAAATCCGTTCCATAAATTAAAACGGTTTGTAGATTGCACCAGCAGAGTATTATTGTTAGCCATTCCAAGAAGAGCAAACTCTTCTTTAAAATTCTTTTTTCGCCAAGTTATATTTAATGTAGAAGTGTATTCTTTTAGTCCCCTAAAATTCAGTTGGTAATTTTGAGTTAAGGCATTTGACTGCTTAACCATACTTCCATTTAATGGAAACGATTCTTCTCTTAGCGCAATGCTTATTTTAGCATCTAAGCTTGCAGAAGGTGTAAATTGAATAAAGGGGCCAACTTCAAAATAGTTAAGGCTATTGCTAAGCAAACTATCGTTATTCATAAACATTTCTTTTCTTTCTTCCATCATAAATTCTAAACCTGACGAGAAAGCCCAAACATTAAATGCACCGCTTCCATTTTGCCTTAGCCATTTCGAGCTGATACTTCCATTTTGAGTAGATACAAAATCCATAGAATAATCTGCGTTTAATTTTTGCGGAGAAGTAAATGAGCTCTTTAATAAATATCTATTGGACTGAAGTGCCCCCTGCTTAAGAAAGCCATACATGGTGCTAAAGTTTAGTTGATCAATTGGATTATATCCAAATTTAATTTCTCTTAAAATTTGATCCCCATTTGTGTTCTTATTGATATTGTAATCTCTTCCGAATTCCACGTTATCAATTCTATCAAGAGTAGTAAACTTATTTTGAAGAAGTCTATCCTTTGCACTAAAGCTTATTTTACCAATCGATTGATTATTTATTTTTATCTCTAACGGCTGTAAATCGAAATTGAATTTGTAAGCATAACCGGTATTACCTGCGTCATCTAATGCAGAAAGTTTATTCTTATCCCATTGACTTCCGGAAACTTCTGCGCTGATGCTAATTCCCTTAAGCAATTCGTACGATAAAGAAATATTGCCCAATTGTTTTTGCTGAGGCATAGGCAAATAAATTGCGGGCAAATAGGTTCCCAACTTAATTCCAACAAATCGGTAATGCCCTAGGCTTTCTTTAATGTAATCCCCCTCTCCCTGCCCAACATATGTAAAGGACACATTGTAAATTGAAGAAGGTTTGCTGGGAAGATATTTGTAATAAGTGAATGCAGTTGAATTAATTGTTGTGTCAACTTTTGTGTAAATGCCCAAAGTTTTACCTAATGAATCCAAAGGCGCAACAGAAACGCCTGAAATTAATGCAAGGTTCCTATCCTCTCCGGCATTCTCCAGAATTTTTTTCTGTTCTTCAGTTAAAGAAAAATCAATTGGACTGTTTTCGTCGTCCCCCTCTTTAAAATATCCTGCAGTAATTTTTAATTTATCCGAGAATATTTTTGTAGAGAACTCTGTCCCTAAAAAATTTCTTTTGAATTGCTGATCGGAATATTCAAAGTCAATCGAAATTCTTGAAGCGGAGGTAATAAGTTTCTTTGCCGAAAAAGTAATTTCGGAATTGGAATAATCTATTATGTAATCGTTATTCTCTCCACGTTTCATCAGAACACCATCTAAATAAACTTTTTCACTTCCGGCAATAACTATAATCAATCGCTCATTGTTAATTCCATATAAACGGTAAGGTCCCTGGTTGCCATCTTGACCAGTAAATTGATTGGTATTGAACTTACCTTTTGAACCTGCAATTGCAATAAGCCCTTTTGTAGTTTCAAAATTGAATTCACCTTTTAATCCCTGCAGTTTTTTATTTATTCTTGAAAACTCGTTCTGCTGAAGAATTAAATCGTAATCTCCGAATGTTCCTGATGCATTCTTATGCTTCAGCTCAATAAAAACTTTATCCAACTCATCTATCGTTTCTGTGTTACCATCCGGCTGTATTGGAGTGTTTTCATCGGATAAAGCCGCAATTAATTCTATATCTTCGGATATTCTACCGGATAGCTGTAATCTTAGTCCGCTTTGAAGTGTGAAATCTTTATTGGTTCCCAAAGAAAAACCCCGTGTAAGAGAACCATTTTTTTGCAAGTTGTTGCCAAATATATTTTGAATTGACAAAGGAGCCGAACTTGTTTTTATAACACGAACAGTATCGTTAAGTTTATCGTCGTAACGAATTTCCAAACTTCTTCTTTTAAATTCCCGCTGCAGTTTTACTTTTATGGATTGGTATGAAATTCTAATTGAATCGAGCAAACTATAATTAACTTTTGCGGATAAAGAGAAATAGCCCGTGCTATAGTTAATGCTGTAATCCTCTTTTTTTAGTAATTTATTACCGACTAAAATTATTTCGGAAAGAGGAACAATGTTAACGCGGGATATTTTATAGGAGTTATTAAGGTTAACTTGGAATATATCTATAACAGTTTCTTTTTGAGAGAAACTATTGATAGTAAAAAGGAAAAAAAATATTGCTGAATATTTTTTCAAAAGATGAATTTCAATTGTTCAGTAGAGAAAGATTATATGGTTTCCAAATTATTTTAGAAATATTTTTTACTCGTAACGTAAAGCTTCAATAGGATCTAAATTAGCCGCTTTAAGAGCTGGGTAAACTCCAAACACAACACCAACAAAAGTTGTTACTGTCAATCCAATAAATATCCAATCTATAGGAATTACAATTGGAACGCTCATAGCCACTGCAACTACATTACCTCCAACTACTCCAAGTAAAATTCCAATCATTCCTCCAATCCAGCTTAAGCTAACAGCTTCAATCATAAATTGAGTAAGAATGTTTATCCTTCGAGCACCAATAGCTTTTCTAATTCCAATTTCGCGAGTTCTTTCGGTAACGCTTACTAACATAATATTCATAATTCCAATTCCAGCAGCTATTAAAGCAATAAATGCAATTACAGCGGCACCCATCTTAAAATATTTGGTAAGATCGTTAAACTGTTCAATTAGCTGTTCGTTTGTAACAATTTCAAAATCGTTTTCCTCGCTAAAAGATAATTTTCTAATTTTTCTAAATGCCGAAATAACTTCTTCTTTTGTAGCTTCAATTTGCTGCTTGCTTGCACTCATTACAACTATAGACGCGCTTCTTTGAGTGCCAAAATATTTTTGAAAAACTGTTAATGGGATTGCAATAAAATTGTCCTGAGACTGCCCTAAGATACTTCCCCGTTTTTCAAATACTCCTATTACCTCGAATGAATACTTTTCTACTCTAATTGTTTGCCCAGTGGGATCGTTGCCTTTGAATAATTTTTCAACCACATCTGCACCAAGAACTGCAACCGGTTTACTTTGAGTGTCATCTGCTTTAGATAAATTTCTTCCAATAGGTACTTTTAAATCAAGAGCAACAAAATAATCGAAATTAACTCCGGCAACAGAAACATTTGGATTTGTCTTAACATTTCCGAACCTAATTACTTTTCCACCACGACCAAGAGAAATTCCAACAGCAACTGGTAGAGAAGTCATCTCACGAAGCTTTTCTCCCATTTCAACTGTAAGGTTTTTTCTATTTCTAAATTGTCTGCGAGCGTGTGGACCGCCAACCTGAATTGCAGGATACTTTTGAATCATAAAATTACTGGAGCCTAATGAATTAAAAGTATTTTCAACTGTCTGTTGAATTGCGCTAATGGCTGTCATTACAATTATTATTGAAAAAAGACCAATTGCAATTCCAAGTAGTGTTAATATTGAACGAAGTTTACTTGTCTTAATTGAATTGTATGCTAGTTTAATACTTTCGAATACTTGCATTATTCATACCTCAAAGCATCTACTGGGTTTAGTTTTGAAGCCTTTAATGCCGGTAAAAATCCCGAGATTATTCCAACTATAGCTGAAATTACAATTGCAAGAATAGCAACCGAAATTGGCAGAGAGGTTGGAAGGAATTGATTAATTATTAGGCTTAATGGAAAAGCAATCATCAAACCAATTATTCCACCAAAGATACAAAGTATTGCCGCCTCTGTTAAAAACTGCAAGAGTATAGACCAAGTTTTTGCCCCAATAGCTTTTCTAATTCCAATTTCTTTTGTTCTTTCGGTAACCGAAACAAACATAATATTCATAATTCCAATGGCACCAACAAATAAAGAAAGAGAAGTAATTAAAATACCGGCAATGGCAATTACTCCTACAAATTGATCGTACATCTGCTTAAAAACTTCCTGCTGATTAATTGCAAAATCGTCCGGTTTGCCGGGTGGAACCTTTCTTATTACACGCATTGCCGAAATAACTTCTTCTTTTACATCCTCAAGCATAGCCACATCGCCAACTTTAATATCAATTCTTAATCTACCGCGAGCATCTCCAAACATATTCTCAAAAACTTTCATAGGCATAATAATCATTCCATCCATGCTAAAAGCTCCTAAGAATCCGCTTCCCTGTTTTGTCATTACGCCAATAACTCTAAATGTTGTATTCTGAATTTTAATTTCCTGATTTACAGGATCTTCAAATGGGAATAGCTCCTTAACAATGTCCTGACCAATCATGCAAACTTTTCTACCAGATTTAACATCCATTTCGTTCATAAAGCGCCCACCATCAAGCACAATTTGACTTGTCCTTTCATACTCTTCGGTTGTACCATATACAACAGAGGAGGTAACAACTTTTTCTTTTCTTTTTACCTGTAAACCAAAAGTAGTTATTGTGGGAGCCATAGCTTCATAATTTTTAAGCATGCTTCTAAGTTTTTCGTATTGTTCAATTGTAACATCTTTTCTGTTTCTATAAAGACTGAAATCGTTCATAGCAAACCAGGGATATTTGTTTACATAAAGAACATCACTTCCTAATGATGAAATAGAGGATAAGAATGCTTCGCGCAATCCAATTATTGCAGTAGACATTGTAGTAACGGCAACTATTCCAATAATAATTCCAAGAGTAGTAAGTATAGATCTTAACTTGTTAGCACGTATAGATCGTATAGCGATTGCTAAAATTTCTAAAAATTCGATAAGGAAAGTTTTCATGAACACAAGTTTTATTTGTATTACAATATATAGGATTGGATTTAAAATAAAAATGGCCATTAATTATTTAATGGCCACTGCTAAAACATAAGCTTATTTTTTACTCGTATCTAAGCGCATCAATAGGATCTAAGTTGGAAGCTTTGTATGCTGGATATGTACCAAAAGTAATTCCTATTAGAACGCAAAGAGTTACTCCAATCATCACCCAATCGAAAGGAATTACCGGATCTGCTTCTAATAAACCACCAACTAAATTGCCAGTAATTATACCTAAAACAATTCCTACCAAACCACCGGCAACAGAAAGTACAACAGCTTCGAACATGAACTGAACTAAAATATTTTTCTTTTTAGCACCAATAGCTTTTCTAATTCCAATTTCGCGAGTTCTTTCGGTAACACTTACAAGCATAATATTCATGATACCAATTCCAGCTGCTAGTAAAGCAATAGCGGCAATTACTAAAGAACCAATTCTAACGCCAGCTGTAATACCATTTATTTGTTCCATTACGCTTTCGTTAGAAAAGATATCAAAATCATTCTCTTCTCCAGGCGGAACTTTTCGAATTGTTCTAAAATATCCTTCGGCAATTTCTATAAGTTCGTTATACTGTTCTTTTTGTTCGGCCATAACTGTTATGTTTATAGAGTTACTTCTTTTTCCGTATAAACCTTGAAATGATGTTAAAGGAATAATTGCATAACTATCTCGGCTTTGTCCAAATACAGCGCCTTCGGATTGAAGTATTCCAATCACCTTAAATTTTCTTCCGTCAAGAGTTATAAACTGATCGAGAGCACTAGAATAAGGAAATAGTTTTTTGCCAAGTGTTTCACCAATTACTATAAAGTTAGAGTAGCTTTGAACATCTCTATCAGAAATTGCTCTTCCCTCTTGAACTTCCCATTTATTGTTTGGAAAAGCGTCTGGTGTAGCGCCGCAAATTTGAATATTAGGATTTGTTTCTCTATTACCAACTTTTAAAGTCTTTCCAAAATTCCATTGTTCGGCACCAACATGTTTTGCTTCAACCAATTTATCTTTTAGCTCGTAATAATTTTCTAATGTTATATCCTTTCGGTTTCTAAATCTCATTCTGCCGCCGGGGCCATCGTTATTAACGGCAGGAAATTTTTGAATCTGAAAAGTATTTTGACCTAATTGCGATACTCCCTTTTCAATGCTTGTTTGAAGCATTTCTATTACCGTGCTAATTGTAATAATAGAAAAGATGCCCACAATAATTCCAAGTATTGTTAACACAGAACGCAACCGGTTTGTTTTCAAAGATGAAAACGCAACTCTGAATATTTCCAAAATTCTCATTCGTACCTCAAGGCTTCTACCGGATCTAATTTTGCTGCCGTGTATGCAGGGGCAAATCCAGAAACTACTCCGGTTACAACTGAAATTACAATTGCTAAAATAATTGCATCAACTTGAACTGAGGTTGGTAAAAACTGATTGATAACTAAACCTAGCAAGACAGCAATTACTAATCCAATCAATCCTCCAAACAAACATATTACGGAGGATTCTGTTAAGAATTGAGTAAGTATTGCTCTTCGCTTTGCGCCAATAGCTTTTCTTATACCAATTTCTTTTGTTCTTTCTTTTACCGAAACGAACATGATATTCATAATTCCAATTGCGCCAACAAATAAAGATAAGCCGGTAATAAATAATCCCGCTATTTGAATTACTCCAACGGTTTTATCAATTTCTTTAAGAAGAGCTTCCTGCTGATTAATAGAAAAATCGTTTGCCTGGCTATAATTAAGGCTTCTTATTCTTCTCATAATTCCAATGGCTTCTTCTTTAGTAGCTTCGACCATTTGATTGCTTTGAGCGCGAACATTAATTGTAATGCTTCTCATAGACTGATTTTGGAAATACTTAAATACATTTTGAATAGGCAAGAAAACCTGCTTATCCGGATTAAAGTTTCCCATCAGCCAACTTCCCTGCTTTTCAAGAACACCAATCACTTTGAATTTGTGCCCCTTTATTTTTACCTCTTGATCAATAGGAGATGTTTTAGGAAACAATTGTTCGGCAATTTCACTTCCTAAAACCGCAACACTTCTGCCACCATTGCTTTCAAAATCGTTGAAGAACCTTCCATCTCGGAATGTTAGATTTGTTGTTTTAATATAATCTGCATCAGTTCCCTGCATCATAAGCCCATCAATTTTTCTATCCTTATGCTTAATGGATTGAAAAGTCCAAACTGTTGGAGCTACGGCCATAGGAAGCTTTGCTTGTTCTTTAAATTCTTTAACATCTGCCAATGTTAAATTCTTTCTGTTCCTCATTTCCCACCAGGGCAAATCGTTATTAAACCATTCCCATTTATCAATGTAAAGATTATCCGCACCAAACATCGAAACACCGGATTGGAAAGCATTATCTATACCTTTAATGGCAGTAGACATTAGAACAACTGATGTAACACCAATTACAATTCCTAAAGTAGTAAGAATTGCCCTTGCTTTATTTGCTCTAATAGCTCTAAAAGAAATAGCCAGCCCCTCAACAAATTCAAAGATAAAATTCTTCATATCATTACCTTATTGTTTAGATGAACCATTTCTTTGTGGAATATATCTGTTTTCAATTCTCTCATCTTTTTCAATCATACCGTCTCTAATTCGTATTACACGCTCTGCATGTTCTGCAATATATTCCTCGTGTGTAACTAAAATAATTGTATTGCCTTGAGCGTTAATTTCGTTAAATAAAGCCATTATATCTTCACCGGTTTTAGTATCCAAATTTCCGGTTGGCTCATCGGCTAATATAATAGCCGGACTTGTAACAAGAGCTCTTGCAATAGCAACACGCTGACGCTGACCACCCGATAATTCATTTGGCCTGTGATGCATACGGTCTGAAAGACCAACGTGATCTAAAGCTTGACGAGCTTTCTCTTTACGTTCATGTGAAGAGACGCCGGCATAAATCAAAGGAAGTTCAACATTATGAAGCGCATCAGATCGGGGCAATAAATTGAATGTTTGAAACACAAATCCAATTTCTCGGTTACGAATGGATGCCAATTCGTTGTCGTTCATTTGGCTAACATTAGTTCCTTTGAAATCGTAAATACCTTTTGTAGGTGTATCTAAACATCCAAGAATATTCATTAATGTAGATTTACCCGAGCCCGAAGGGCCCATGATAGCAACATATTCTCCCTTATTAATTTTAAGAGAAACATCCCTAAGCGCATGCACTTCTTCCGAACCAACTTGATATATTTTTGCTATATGTTCTATAGTTATTATGTTCATTTTTCTTCTCTCTTTTGAAGTTATTTTTTCTCTGTATCTGTTCCCTTGCGCTTGGTTTGCATAGATATTTTCGAGTTCTCTTCTAATTCTTTCGAAATTGCACGGTAAGGGCCGCTAATAACTTCTTCCCCTCCTTTTAATCCGCTTAATATTTCAATGTAGGTATCGTCGCTAATACCGGTCTTAACTTCAACTTTTTTTGCTTTACCATCTTTTGATAAGAATACAACTTCTTTTGGCTTATTGCTTTTTGTATTCTTTGGTTTTTCTACAACAGAAGCTTCGTTGTCATCACCTCTGTTTTCCATAACCATTGGTTTGTCTAAACGTGCAGTAACACTTTGAATTGGCACAGTTAGTACATTAGCTTTTGTTTCTGTTTGTATTTCGGCGTCGCAAGACATTCCCGGACGTAATTGCTTGTTAGGATCTTCAATTAAAATTCTTACTTCAAAGTTTACTACCTCATCTTGAGTTCCTAAACCTTTTGTAACGGCGCTGTTACCTATTTGAGTAACCTTTCCTTTAAATTCTTTTTCTCCAAAAGCGTCAACTTTTACTTTTGCAATATCGCCAACACTAACCAACACAACATCATTTTCGTCAACTTCAACGCGAGCTTCCATTTTGCTTAAGTCTGCAACAGTAATCATTACAGTTCCAGGGCTAAAATTGCTACCTAATACACGTTGAGCTAATTCTACACTTAGCTTGCTAATTGTACCGTTCATTGGTGCGTAAACAAAAGTCTTGTTTAATGTTTCGTTCGATTCTTTTAAAGCTGCTTCTGTTTGAATTACATACGATTTTTGCGATTCGTAACTTCCAAGTGTTTGTAAGTAGTTAGCTCTTGCTGTTTCCAGCTCAGAATCACTTGCTAATTTTTTCTGGAACAAACCCTGCATTCTCTTATAGTCTGCTTCAATCTTATCTAACTGAGCTTTTGTAGAAGATAATGATGCTTTGGATTGATCTAAAGAAGCAACAGCTCTATTCTTTTGTGCTTCGTAAATATCAGGTTTAATTCTTGCGAGTAACTGTCCTTTACGAACAACATCACCTTCTTTTATTGGTAAAGAAACAATTTCACCGGTTGCCTCTGCACTAAGTTCAACCTGATAAACAGGATTTACTTTACCAGTAGCAGTAACAACTTGAGTAATTGTTCTTGTTTCTACTTTTTCTGTTTGTACGGTAATTATCTCTTCTTTACTTCCGCCAAGAACAACAAGTAATATTACAACCAAAACTAATACTCCTAAACCGCCGAATATGATTAGTTTCTTTTTGGATTTTTTTCCGTTAGCCATTTTTATTAACTCCTTATTGAAATTTTATTCGTATTTAGAAAAATCTAATCTGCCTAAAGCATTATTCAGTTTATCATATTGTCTGTAGAAATCGTAAACTGTATTTATTTTGTTACGAAGTGCATCTATATAATCTCTGTTTGCTTGTAGTACTTCTAATATTGTAGATGAACCAAGATTATATCTTTCTTGATTTATCTTTCTTGTTTCTTCAGCAGCAATAACGTTTTTCAAAGCTACTTCTAAACTTTTCTTTGCCGCTACTAAGTCTAAATGTCCTTGTTTAACTTCAATTCTCACCTGTCGCTCTAAGTTCGATAAATCTTCCTGAGCATTCATTAAATTTACTTTAGCGTACTGAATTTGATTTTCTGTTCTAAAATTAGAGAATATTGGTACTTGCAAAGTAAGTCCAACACTAAAGCTCTTTCTATCGAATAAAGATTTTGTTTCGGCAGCACCGGTTGAAAAACCATAATTACCAGATAAAGAAGGATAAATACCGCTTTTGGCTATAGTAACTCCGCTTTCGGCAGAATTAACACTTAACAATTGGCTCTTGAAATCATTTCTATTTTCGATAGCGCTTTTTACTAATGTTTGTATGTCATCAAACTTTTTTAGATAAGAATCTGAATCTATAGTTTTTTCGTTAGCAAAAGGATCAACAAATGTATAATCTTCCAATACATTCAAGGCAAGGTAATTTAAAAATTCACTCTTTGCGGTCTCAAATTGATTTTGAGCTTGAATTAAGGATAATTCGGCATTGCCCAATTGAACCTGAGCAGTGTAAACATCTGCAATTGCTACAGAACCTAATTTGTTTCTTTCATTTACAGATTCATAAAATTTTGTAAAATATTTAACGTTTTCTTCTCTAACTCTCATCAACTCTTCGGCATTCAATACTAAATAAAATAAATTTGCAGTTTGAAACACAATTGTCTGCTTCTGCTTATCAATTGAATATCCAGCGGATTTTAACTCATCTTTCTTTTGAGAAATGTTGGCAATATTTGCAAGTCCATCAAATAATGTAACATTGCCCCCTATTTGCATATTATAGTATCTGTTTTCGGAAGTTTGAGCAGTAGTTGCAATTGTATTTCCTAAATAATCTCTAACAGCAATACCTTTGTCTTCGGTTCTGCTCCAATTCCAGCTTGCGCTTGCGCCCAAATTTGGAAGTAAATCTCCATAAGCCGCTTTTAAACCCGATTCGTTAACTGTAAGACTATTTTTCATTTTAATTAACGAAGGATTTTTTTGCAAAGCAATTTTAATGGCTTCATCAATAGTAAGTTGTTTTTGCGCAAAAACCGGCAAAGCCGCAACAAATACTGCCATCATTAAAACTATTTTCTTCATTAGCTACTCCTTTAACAACATTTTTGATTACTGTTTATTAAGACGATAACTGTCCACAAAAAGTTACAACTAATTTTAAATTTATTTTTTCTCTTTCAAAAAGCTTTCTTTGATCTTCATAAAATATGCGTATGCTTCCTCATAATTGTTTCCTATCTCTCCTTCGAGTATTGCATCTTCAATTGCGCTCTTAATTTGTCCAACCAGTTTGCTTGGAGGAATATTACATACTTGCATAATCTCTTCTCCTTTTACCGGAGATTGAAATGCCCTTAACTGATCCCTTTCCTGAACATCTTTTACTTTTTGCATTACTATTTCGTAATTCTCTAAGTATCTGCTAACTTTAGATGGATTCTTGCTTGTAATATCTGCCCTGCAAAGAGTTATTAAATCGTCAAGGTCCTCGTCTGCCTGCACAACTAATCTTCTAATTGCAGAATCTGTAACAACTTCATCAACTAAAGCAATTGGTCTTAAATGCAGCCGAATAAGCTTTTGTATATATGGCAAATGATTTAAGGGAAGTTTCATTCTTGTAAAAATATGTTTCATCATTCGGGCGCCTAATTCTTCATGCCCATGAAATGTCCATCCAATTCCCTCGGCAAATCTTTTTGTTTGAGGTTTGGCAATATCGTGCACCAAAGCAGCAAAGCGTAACCAAATATTTTTGCTAACGGCAGCAACATTATCTATTACTATGCAAGTATGATAAAAAACATCTTTATGATGAAAATCTTTTCTTTGCTCGGTTCCACCAAGCAAGGCAACTTCTGGAAAAACATATTTCATAACACCAGATTCGTACAAAAGTTTAAGCCCAATCGAAGGTTTGTCTGAAGCCATAATTTTAAGAAACTCGTCGGTAATTCTTTCTTGCGAAACTATTTGAAGACGTTCTCCCATCAAACTTGCTGCTTCGTATGTAGATTTTTCCAAAACAAAGTTAAGCTGAGATGCAAAACGGAATGCTCTCATAATTCTAAGCGGATCGTCATCGAACGTTCTGGTAGGATCCAATGGAGTTTTAATTATTCTATCGGTTATATCTTGAAAGCCGTTAAACTTGTCTATTAGACTACCAAAAGTACTTGAATTAATTGATATTGCTAATGAATTAATAGTAAAATCTCTTCTATCCAAATCATCATCCAAAGAGCCAATATTAACTTTTGGATTGCGGCTGTTTTTGTTATAGGATTCTTTACGTGCTCCAACAAATTCCAAATCGAAATCGTTGTATTTAAAATGAGCAGTGCCAAAATTCTTAAAAATAACTACTTCCTTAATTCCCAATTTATTGGCTGCAAGAGTTGCAAACTTTGGTCCATCTCCAATTACCAAAAAGTCCATCTCGTTTTTACAACGGTTAAGAATTATATCGCGTACAAATCCCCCCACCAAATAAACTTGAACATCTGCTTCATCGGCAACTTGTGTTAATGTTTTAATAAAACTGTATTTATTTATAATTTCGGAATAATTCATTTACTCTTTCCATATCTAATACTTGTTTCCAAGTTGTTGTTAAAGAACCAATTAACTTTGCGCAAAGTTTCAAGAGCATAGTGTTCGTAGGTTTTTATTTGTTTGTGCTGCAAACTATTAATTGCAAAATCCTTTGCTTTTTGATAATTGCCAATCTTTAAATGGTAATTTGCCAAAGATATATTTGCAAAAACAGATTCTTCGTTTGCTAAACTTAACATGCCGGGCTTAATCTTATCAATCACTTTTGAATTATATTTACCTTTACTCACAATATCGATAATTGATGGTATAGTATAACAAATAATGGAGTCTTTATTTAGTCTATCATATTTCAAAATTCTATTTTGTTCATTCTGTTTTAAATATGTTTTAAGAGAATCTATACCTTCATTCTTTAGGATATACTTTTTTGTTTTAACATCGTTTTGGTAATGAATGCTTGCTCTTTGAAATAGTAATTGTTCATATAATGCATCGGCTTTCAGCAATTCATTATTCTTTATATATAAATCTGCAAGCATCAACTCCAAATAAAAATAATATTGGCTTTTAAGATAAAGTGGAAGCTTTTTCTCTATAAAACTAATTGCCTCACTTTTTCTATTCAAATTTGTCAGCAAAGAAGCTATCCCAATTAATGCTCCTACAGAGCTGGAGTAGTTATATATCTTTTTATAGTATGCAAGTGACTGGTTATACTTTTTACTTTGGTATAAAACTGCAGCATGTTTCATATCGTTTGCGGCCATTCTGGGGCAAAACTTTTTAAATATTGTTGTTCCCCCAAAATAAAGCTGAGCTTTAAATGTATTTGTTTCTGTTGTATCCTTGGAAATATTCTGCATGAATTCAGTTTCCAATTCATCTATACTTTTGCCAAATACATTTTCGAAATCAATATTGCCGTAAAGCTTTTTAATTTTTTCAATACCGTATGTGGAATAAAGATATTGAATAAAAGCACCGCTGTTAAGGTAAGCAACAGAAGAGTAGCTGTTAAAAAATGATAACCCAGTGAAAAGTTTTTTAAAAGGCACCTTGTAGCCATTGTCTATTGCTAGCTTTGCCATTTGTCTTGTAGAGTAATAATCATCCATATTTTCAAATGCAACGGCAAAACCTTCTGTTACTGCCATGTTAATTCCATCTGCAACTTTAAATGGAGTAACTCCATATTTGGCCGCATAAATATGTATCAACTCGTGCTTTAAAGTTTGCTCGTAGCTTTGGTAATTGATATGAATACTTTGTTGCCATGGCTTTGCCACATCGGCATTTCCCGAGCCGAACAATAACCTCTTTTGCACTTTATTGTTATAGATATATGAAGTTAATCTTTCCTCAGGCTTATCGTCGAATAAAATTCTTAATTGATCGTAGTAGTATTCATGAAGCAGAGCAATGTGTTTTTGTTCCGAGGTTTTAACCGAATCTCCTACATATATATTAAAATGTTCTGTAGAAATTAGATTAGTTAAATTTCTTTTCAATCTTGATGAATCAGTCGAAAAAGCGAACATGGGCTTTAATAAAAAAAGAGAGGATGCAGCTAATAAAATAATTCCATGAGCTATTATTTTTTTTATCTTATCTAATCTATTAATTCTTAATGCAGCAAACAGCAGCAATGTAAACACTGCAATATTAAGTAAACGGTACATAACTAGAGTACTACTTACCGAAACATCCTCATCGTAAATTGTTCCAGGATAAAAACCAAACAGAGGATTATAAAAGTAAATTTGAGGATTGAAATAGAACTCGTACAGAGGAATAAGTAATAATATTAACGTGAGCAGAATAAATATTAATCTAGAGTAAGCATTGGAAATGGAATTTGAAAATACTCCCAGAACAAATCCGAAATAAAAAGAAAGAAGAGGAATTAAAAGATAGAATTGAACACCATCGAAGAAAGGGCACCTTGTAAAGATTATGCTTCCCAACAATCCCATTATAAATGGAACGGTTACTATAATTACTGACTTTATAACATATTCTTTTGAATAAATATTTTTAAGAGAAATAAAGTCTTTTTTTTTAATAAGACTAATAGAGAAAAATCCGCCGGCAAAAAAGAGAATTATCCCATTAACAAAAGCAAATTCAAAGCCTAAAGAATTTGTTAACGGAACATTAAGTAAGAACGCGTTAACAACTATTAGCACGGATAGAATTATATATGGAAGATTTTTGACTATTAAATAAATCCGGCTAATATTAAAATTCCGATGTAGATACTCTTTCAATATCGGCCCCAAGGGTTTTTAGCTTATTCTCAATCTTTTGATAGCCTCTATCCAAATGATAAATCCTAAGAACTTCAGTTGTACCATGAGCGGCTAATCCAGCGAGCACTAAGCAAGCACTTGCTCTTAAATCTGTCGACATCACTTTTGCTCCCTTTAACATAGAAACACCTTTTACAATTGCGCTGTTATTCACAACTTCAATTTTTGCTCCTAGTCTAACAAGCTCTGGTACATGATTAAAACGATCGTGGTAAATTGTATCTGTAACTGTTGAAGTACCGCCGGCTAGTGCCATTAAAGAAATCCATTGAGCCTGCATATCTGTTGGAAATCCTGGGAACTCCGAAGTAATTACATCGATACTTGATATTGTAGATTCTGTAGCATCAATTCCAATTATATTGTTGGAATAATATAACTTACATCCGCATTGTTCCAGCTTTGATGTAACAGCTTCTAAATTACTTGGCTGACTATATTCAATTTCTATTTTACTTTTTGTTATAGCACCGGCAATTAATAATGTACCCGCTTCTATTCGGTCATCAATATTTACAATGCTGGCACTCTTTAAATCATCAACTCCCTCAATTTCTAAAACCGAGGAACCTACACCATTTATTTTTGCCCCCATGCTAACCAAATAATCCGCAAGCTGAGTAATTTCTGGTTCAATTGCCGCATTAGTAATATGAGTAGTTCCTTTAGCCAAAACAGAAGCCATTAAAGCATTACCTGTTGCTCCAACAGAGGGAATATCAAAATGTATTTTTGCGCCAATAAGTTTTTTACATTTAGCAATAATATAGCCTTCATCAAGTTCAACATCAGCGCCAAATTTTCTCATTGCTTCAATATGCAGGTTTATTGGCCTTGGTCCCCACGCGCATCCTCCGGGCATAGATACTTTAGCATATCCAAAGCGTGTTAATAATGGTCCTAATACATAAACCGACGCGCGCATTTTTTTAACAAGTTCATACGGTGCTGTTTGGCTGGTAATGTTGGATGAATCCAGTTCAAGATGCTCATCTTGATATTTTGCGGTTACACCAAGCTGATTTAATAACTTAATCATGGTAAATACATCATTTACGGTTGGTGTGTTTTCAATAATATTAATACCCGAGTTTAGCAGTGTTGCAGGCATTAATGCCAAAGCAGAATTTTTTGCTCCGCTTACTTTAACTTTACCTTCTAATTTTTTTGCGCCATTAATAACAAATTTGTCCACACTCTTTCCTATTGTATTTTATAAATAATTCCGTTTACACTAATAATAAAAATTTTACCATACGGGTCAACACCAAAGCTGTTAAGATTGGAATAAACTTTTGAGTCCAAAACATTCCAGGTCTCCCCTTTATCCTTAGAAACCATAATAACTCCTTTGCTGCCGGCAATCATGGAATATTCATCGGAAATAAATTTCACTTTTTGAAATCCGCCGGAGAAGGTAAGATTTAGTTTTTCCCAATTATTTCCATAATCCGAAGTCCTTAAAATTGTACCATCACCGCCCACAATAAGTCCGTAACCGGTTTCGGTTAAATCTATTGATTTTAGGTAGTTATCCGTTAATTTCAAATCGAGATTATACCAGGATTCCCCTCCGTTAGTTGTTGAAAGGATTGTTCCATTCCAGCCAACGGCAAATCCCCTTTTAGTGTCAAAGAAATCGCAATCGAATATAATTTCATTCGTGTTCGATTTTACCTGATTCCACGTTGAGCCGGAATCCTTTGTCTTTAATATTATTCCCTTGGTACCGGTTATAATACCTTCTTTGTCATTAACAAATTTTACTTTAAAAAAGGTAAAGCCTTTTGGAACGTTCACCTGTTTTAAACTATCCAAATATTTATTACCAACAAATATGGAAGATGAATCTCCTACAATAAAACTTCTACCATTTTTATTAACATAAACATCACCAATAGAAGCTTTATAAGGAAGACGTAAATTTTTCCATGTTGCTCCCCCATCTAAAGAGGATAAAACAATTCCGGAATCTGCGGCAATGGTATAATACTTTTGCTCTGCAATATGAATGGAGTTTAAGTTAACCAGTACTCCGCTGGGTATTCTGGTTAATTGGCTAAACTGAAATCTTTTATCTTCTCCTTTAAACAAAGATTGGATATTATACTTCTTGAACTTATCCAATTGGTTGCTTTCAATTAAGTCTTTTACCTGATGAAATACAAAATATGCCAATGTTATTAAAGCTATTGTAATTCCTAAAAATGCCGATGCCGAAATTATTTTGTACTTTGTTGTTCTAGGAGGAGTTTTCGAAAAATAGCTGGTCTGCATTTTCGAAAGTTGTTTTTCTGCTTCTTGAACATCTTCAAGCATTTCTTCGCAGCCGGTATATCTATCCGTAGGACTTTTTTGCATTGCCCTTTGCAAAGATTTATCCAATTGATCAGGTACGCCAACAATCTTATCCGATATTTTGGGAATTGTTTTTTTAAGATGCCCATCCATTACTTCATATTCACTTTGAGAGTCGTAAGGAGGCAACCCTAAAATCATTTCGTAAACAGTGCACCCAATTGAATAAATATCGCTACGGTTTGTTACCTCGGCACTTTTAATCTGTTCGGGACTCATATAATATACGGTGCCAATTTTTGAACCTGTCTTGGTCATATCACTATCAAACAAAGATTTGGATATACCAAAATCCATTATTTTGGTAACCCCCTCTTTGTTAAGAATAATGTTCGATGGTTTTATATCCCGGTGAACAAATCCTTTAGAGTGCGCATATGCCATTCCAAGCAGCAATTGCTTTAATATGTATATAACATCATGCACATTAAAGCGTCCTTGGCGGTCAATTACTTTTTCCAAACTTTCACCCTCTACATACTCCATAACAATACCCAGTAGATTCGAGTATTCTATAAAGCCATATACAGTAACAATATTTGGGTGGGTTAACTTTGCATGATTTTTAGCTTCTCTTTTAAATCGTTCAACAAACCTTTGTTTGTCTAAAACAGAAGCGTGTAGCATTTTAATTGCAACATATCTATCCAGCTTTGTATCGTAAGCTTTGTAAACTATACCCATTCCTCCTTTTCCAAGAACAGACACAATTCGATAGTTGTCGATTATTTTACCAATTAGGTTTTCCATAAGAGAATTAAATTATTTTGGGCTCAATATAAAGAAAATCTTGTTTTTAATTACTTCTTTATGATTATCGTAAATCAATTTTTTGATTTTAACACAATTATATTTAATTTCGCAAGCAATTTCTGCGAGAATGGCGAAATTTGGCAGACGCGCTAGACTTAGGATCTAGTACCCAAAAGGTTTGGGGGTTCGAGTCCCCCTTCTCGCACTAAACTAAAAAGTAATTATTCAGAGGAAAATTGGAAGTAAAAGTAAACCAACTCGCCAACGATCAACAAGAAGTTGAAGTAAATTTAACATACCAAGAAATTTTACCCGAAATTCAAAAAGCATATCAAGAAGAAAGTAAGAATATTACTATTGATGGTTTTAGAAAAGGAAAAGCTCCCGCTCACATTATTAAAAAGCTTTATGGTGAAGCAATTGAATTTAGAGCTGCCGAAAAAATTTCGCAAATTAAATTTTGGGATGCTGTTGATCAAGAAAATTTGAAACCTATTAGTACTCCTCAATTATTGGATATAGATTTCGTCCCTAACGAAAAATTGTTTTTCAAAGTGAAATACGAAATAAAACCTAAATTTGAAGTTAAGGATTACAAAGGACTTGAAGTTGAAAAACCCATATTCAAGTTAAAAGAGGAAGATATTGAACATGAATTTGAACATATGCTCAAGCCTCATCTTTCTTTTGAAGCCGCTGAAACTGTTGAGAACTATAACCATAGAATTACTGTTAACCTTCAAAGAATGGACGAGCAGAATTTACCAATGGTTGGCTCGAGAAGCGATAATATTGTAATAGATTTGAGCGATGAGAAAGTTAATCCTCAAATAAAGGAAAGCAGCTTAAATAAAAAGACGGGTGATAATTTCGATTTCACATTTACAGATGAACATTACCATGGTGATGATCTTCATAAAGAAGAATTTAAATACTCTGCCGAACTTACAAAAGTTGAAAAAATTGTTAAGCCGGAATTAACCGAAGAGCTTGTTAAAAAGCTTTCCCGCAATAAAGCTTCGAATGAAGTTGAATTGAAAGAGCAGCTGCGTAAGAATTTTGAAGATTACTACACCAAGCAAGCCGAAGAAATTCTTATAAACAGTTTATTGGATAAGGTTGTAAAGAATAACGATTTTACTCCTCCTGCAGGTTATGTAAAAACTTTACACCAAAGAATGATTGATGTTGAAAGAGAAAACGCAAAACGTTACAAACAACCAAACTTCGATGAGAACGCTGTTTCGGAATATTTCAAACCTCGTGCTGAATGGAACGCTAAATGGCAGATAATTCTAGAAAATTTAGCCGAACAGGAAAGCATTGTAGTTGAAGATGCAGATTTGGAAGAAGCTGCTAAAAAAGAATCGGAACAAACTGGTATTACAATTGAAAAATTAGTTCAGTACTATAAAGACGCAAACAGAACCGATGTATTTTTAGAAGAAAAAGTTATTAAGTACCTTAAAGCAAATGCGGTTATTAAAGAAATAGACGCAGAAGAAAAAATGAAAGAGAATAAGGAACACAAACATGAACATTGATGTTCAGAAACAGATTGAATTTTTAAAAGAAAAAGAAATTTATAATCAGTTAGTGCCATATGTTATAGAACAAACAGGTCGTGGCGAAAGAGGAATGGATATTTTTTCCCGTCTTTTGCGTGAAAGAATTATCTTTCTTGGCACTCCTGTAGACGATCATATTGCCAGTTTAATTATTGCCCAGTTGCTATTCCTCGAAGCAGAAGATCCCGAAAAAGATATTAATCTTTATATTAATTCTCCTGGCGGATCGGTATCTGCTGGTTTGGCAATTTACGATACTATGAATTATATCAAATCGAAAGTTTCGACAATATGCGTTGGATTAGCAGCTAGCATGGGCGCTATTTTGCTTGCTGGTGGTGAACCTGGCAAACGTTCTGCCCTTCCCCATTCAAAAATTATGATTCATCAGCCTTGGGTTGGCGGCCTTCAAGGGCAAACAACCGATATTGAGATTCATGCTAAAGAAATGATTAAAACCAGAGATACACTTTATAATATTTTATCTACTGCAACAGGCAAGCCTTTCGATCAAATTCTTAAGGATTGCGACCGGGATAATTTTATGACTTCGGAAGAAGCCAAAGATTATCGTCTGATTGATAATATTCTTGTTCAGCGTGCTACTCCAACAAACACTGAAAAGAAATAGATATTTCAAAAGGGGCTTTTGCCCCTTTTTTATTTTAAACAATCCGGAGTATTAAAAATGAAAAGGCATTCCTTTCTTGTTGTAATCCTATTCCTAGTTTCTTCTTTAACAATTGCTCAAACAAAATTATTTACAGTTGAAGAAATATTTGGCAGTCGTGGAAAGTTTAGCGTAAATAATCTTCGCCAGTTAAATTGGGTACCAGATACCGATCAGTATGTTTGGGTTGATGGACAGGGTGAAAATGCTGCTCTGCTGGGTGAATTTGCAAAAAAGAATATTGTGGACACCCTTTTAACTCTTAAGTCCTTAAACACAATTTTAAGTACTAGCGGTTTTACCGCTCTTAAAAATTTTCCTATGATGAACTGGGTAAGCTCAACTGAGTTTTTATATTGGAATGGAGCTGAGTATTTTAAGTTAAATACCAAATTCAAAAAAGCAGAAGCGATAAATAAAATTCCAGATTACGCCGAAGAAAGAGAAATTGCGCCGAACAATAAAAGTATTGCCTATACTGTAGCAAATAATTTATTTGTAAGCTTAGAGCATAATAAGCAAATTCAAATTTCTTTTGATAAGGATAGCAATGTTGTAAACGGCCAATCGGTTCATCGCAACGAGTTTGGAATTAATGGCGGAATATTCTGGTCCCCTAAAAGCAGCTACATTGCCTATTACAGAATGGATCAGACAATGGTTACAGATTATCCTCTTGTTGATATGAATTATACTCCAGCAAAAGTGAAGAACACAAAATATCCAATGACCGGGCAACCAAGTCATCATGTAACTGTTGGTATTTACAGTATTGCAACCGGTAAAACCATATGGTTAAAAACGGGTGAACCATTGGAACAGTATTTAACTTGTATAACCTGGTCTCCGGACGAAAAACATCTTTATATAGCACATCTTAACCGGGATCAAAATCATATGCAGCTCAAGAAATATGATGTTTCCACCGGTGAGTTTGTTAAACAATTGTTCGAAGAAAAAGATAACGAATATGTAGAAGCCCAGAACCAATTGATATTTTTACCTAACGACGAAACTAAATTTCTATGGTTCTCTCAGCGAGATGGATTCAATCATCTTTATCTTTACGATGTTGAAGGTAATTTGATTAAGCAGGTTACACAGGGCAAATGGTTAATTACTAATTTTAATGGATTCGATAAAAGCAGCAAATATATTTTTATAACTTCAACAAAGGAATCCCCTATTGAAAGACATTACTACCGTGTTAGTTTAGAAACCGGAAAGATGGATAAGCTAACCAAGGATTCCGGAACTCATAATGTTTTTGCCAATTCCTCATTTACTTACTTTATTGATTCTTATTCCAACATCACAACTCCAAGAGTGATAAATCTTGTAGACCAAAAAGGGGGAATAATTAAGAACTTGCTGCTGGGTAATAATCCTATTAAAGATTACAAAATAGGGTCTACAAAAATTTTCACAATTAAAAACGATGTTGGAATAGATCTTTACTGCAGATTAGTTTTGCCAGCAGATTTCGATTCGACAAAAAAATATCCTGTTATTGTTTACGTTTATGGAGGACCTCACGCTCAGGAAGTTAACAATGTTTTTGGAGTAGGAGGATATTCTTTGTGGGCCCATATGATGACTCAAAAAGGATATATTGTTTTTACATTAGATAACAGAGGTTCGGCAAACAGAGGTTTAGATTTTGAACAGGCTACATTTAGAAGACTTGGTACATTTGAAGTTGCAGATCAACTTTCAGGCGTTAATTACCTAAAAACCCTTCCATATATAGACGGCAACCGTTTTGGCGTTTTTGGATGGAGCTATGGCGGATTTATGGCTACTAGTTTAATGCTTAGAACAAACAATGCGTTTAAGGTTGGTGTTGGAGGAGGTTCTGTAATAGATTGGAAATTCTACGAAGTTATGTATGGAGAACGTTATATGGATACTCCCCAATCTAATCCGGAAGGATATAAAGAAGCCAGTTTGCTTAACTATGCAGATAAACTAAATGGAAAGCTTCTTTTGGTTCACGGTACAATGGATCCAACGGTTGTTATTCAAAACTCATTTGCACTTGCTAAAAAAGCACAGGAACTGAATAAACCTCTCGACTATTTTCCATATATCGGACATGGTCACGGAGTAGGCGGTAAAGACGCTATTCACCTATACAATAAAATTACAAGTTACTTTTTGAACAATTTATAATTTTTACCGGGCCGCAAATAATGTGGCCCAACCCATTTCAACTAATAATTAAAATCTTTATTTTTTGTTCGGGATAAAAACTATAATTAATTATCAGGTTATATTTTGTTTAGTGGCAAATTAGAAACAACACACAAATTGTTCGAGTTAGCGGCTCTTGCGCGCAGAGGAGATAAATTCTTTGCAGACGAGCTTTGTAATTTTTACAATCACGAGTTCGACCTTAAAGCTGTAGTGCTCTTTAAAATTTTAAAAGAATACACTTTGGAAGTTTTTGGCAAATCGCAGACAGCTAAAAAGATTTACACAAATAATAGTATTCACAAATGCCCCGAATGTTCCCTGCTAAAGGATAAGCAAACTTTTACAATTAATTCCGAATCTAACTGCTCTGTAACAATATCCGATTTTTCGGTAAACGAGTATTGCTTTATAATTCCTTTGCTAACCGGGCAGGATGTTCTTCTTAAAATTGCAAAAGAAACAGCTCTTAATCCTTCCGAAAAAGATAATATCGAAAAATCTCTTAATCTAATTTCAGTATTTTTATCTACGTGGGATCAATGTGTAACCGGACTTGTTAAGCCTAGCTCTAATTTTTCTCAAATAGTAACCGAAACAGCTCAGGAGTTAAAGAACAATTCAAACGCTATTATTAGCATTGTTAATACTCTTGGCAACGAAAATTTTAACGCGCTTGTAAGCGATAACTTTAACTTGATTAAGAAAAACGCTCAAGGTGTTCTTCTTAATATAAACGATCTTAATGAGCTTGCAAAAATTGAAAGCAGCAGCATTACTAAAACGGAAAAGAAAGTTGATATTGCCTCTTTTACAAACGAAATTGTTTCGGCTTTCCGAAAAAGTCTTGCAGCTAAGAACATAAATTTTATTGTAAATATAGATAAGCTTCTAAATCACCAAATTCTTGTTGATGAGCAGAAGCTAAGATATGTACTTACCTCTACCCTTTTTATTGCTTCTACTTTGGCAATTCCGGGAGATATCACTTTAAAGATTTCTATTACGACCGATAATAAAATCAGATTTCATATTAACAATGCGGCAAGGGAAATAGACAACCTTACTTTACGAAATTTCTTCGAGCCTTATTACCTTTCCCGCTTGGATATTTTTAAAAGTACAAATGTTACCGGACTTAGTCCGGCACTTATAAAAAGCTATATTAGTTTCTTAGGCGGCGATATTTCTGTTTCGAATACGGCCAAGGGAAATTCATTTACATTCACTATTAGCGGAGATGTGATGTCAGAATTCGAGTCGACATTATCGCAACTACCTAAACCTACTACAAAGAATAAGGTTTTGGTTGTTGAAGATGATTACGCAACTTCCAAATTACTTAACAATTACCTGAACAAATGGGGTTACGATCCAACGATAGTAAACACCGAAGAGCAGGCTTTTAGAATTGTTGAAAAAGAGCCCTTGCTTGCCGTAATTCTGGATATTGAACTTCCTAATATTAATGGACTGGAATTGCTTAAAAAATTCCACGAGCATCCAAAGACTAAGAACATTCCAGTAATTGTTTGCTCGGTAGAGCCCGAACAGCAAAAAGCTTTTATGATGGGTGCTGTTGAATATTTTATTAAGCCAATTAATTATAACTACCTGGTTGAAGTTCTCACTAGCTACAAACTAAGAAAAAATTCTAACGTATTATGCGTTGACGATGATTTGCCTACTCTTAATTTGGTTAAACAGGCAATTGAACAAGCCGGATTTAACCCAATTGCCATTAATTTTTCGGCAACTGTAATGGGCATTATTAAAGATAAGGATATAGATTTAGCAATTGTAGATTTGGATATGCCCGAAGTAAATGGCTTTGAACTTATTAAGCTTATCAAATCCGAAAAGAAGTTTGCAAACCTTCCAATTATTATCTACACCGGAAAAGAGAATTACAAAGACGATCTTTACAAAATTGAAGGCTTGTTTGAAGATTTATTGGATAAGCGTTCTACAAATATGGAAGATTTGGCAGATACAATTAGCGCCATGATTAACCGCTACGAAGTTCCCCCTTCTGTTGAAGAGATTACAAGAAAGGATAATGTAATTAAAATATTATTGGCAGAAGATTATAAGCACAGCCAAATTATAGTTACCAGGTTATTAAAGAAAAACGGTTTTGAAAATGTTGTTGTTGTAGAAAACGGTGAAGATGCTCTTAAATCGGCTCAAGATCAGCAATTCAATTTAATTCTTATGGATATGCAAATGCCAATTATGAATGGATTTGAAGCAACCGAAAAAATTAGAGAAATAAGCTCATATAAAAATGTACCTATTATTGCTCTTACAGCTTTTGCAATGAAGGGGGATAGAGAAAAATGTCTTGAATCCGGAGCTACGGATTATATTCCAAAACCGATTGATAGTAAAGAGTTTATAGATAAAGTGAAGTATTACACAAATTCATTGTCGTAACAACTATCCCCTCCTACCCGGAGGGGATTTTTTTTATACATAAGATTCCCCTCTTTTAACTAAAACAAAAGTCAGTTTTATTATATTTGCACTCAATATTTAATGGAGTTTATGTGAAAGAAATACGTGTGCGTTTTGCCCCTAGCCCAACAGGATATTTGCATGTAGGAGGCTTGCGTACAGCATTGTATAATTATCTGTTTGCAAAAAAGAATAATGGAAAGTTCATCCTAAGAATTGAAGACACAGACCGTAACAGATATGTTGAAGGTGCCGTTGAGGGATTGATTAAAGCTCTTAAATGGGCAGGTTTGCAATACGATGAAGGTCCCGATACAAGTGGCAGCTACGGACCTTATATGCAATCTCAAAGATTAGATATTTACAAAGAATATGCTCTTGAATTGTTGCATAAAGGTTCGGCCTACTATTGCTTTTGCACCCCCGACAGATTAAAACTATTAAAAGAAGATCAGGAGAGGCAAAAACTTCCTCAAGCCAAATACGATAAGCACTGCTTATCCCTAACAAAAAGTGAAATTGAAGAAAAGCTATCTTCCGGAATACCACACGTTATTCGTTTGAATGTTGTGCCAAATCAAAAGATTATTTTCAATGATATAATAAGGGATCGGGTTGAATTCGACAGTAGCAATATTGACGACCAAATTTTAATTAAAAGCGATGGGTACCCAACTTATCATATGGCCAATGTGGTAGATGATCATCTTATGGAAATTAGCCATGTTATTCGTGGCGAGGAGTGGCTCTCATCTACTCCTAAGCATGTTATTCTTTACGATTTATTTGGATGGGAGCGACCAACATTTGCCCATCTTCCCCTCTTATTAAATCCGGATAGATCCAAACTTAGCAAACGCCAAGGAGATGTGGCCGTTGAAGATTATAGAGACAAAGGATTTTTAAAAGAAGCTTTGGTGAACTTTGTTGCCCTTTTAGGATGGAATGCAGGCGATGATCAGGAATTTTACTATATGGATGGACTAATAGAAAAGTTTAGCCTAGAACGGGTAAACAAATCGGGTGCGGTTTTCGATCTTGAAAAATTAAACTGGCTTAATGCCGAGCATTTGCGAAAACTATCGGACGAAAATCTTCTTATGCTGTTAAAGGAAGAAATTCTTAATTCCCCATTTTCTAATTCAAATTATCCAGACTCCTATTTATTGCAAGTGATAGCCGCTATGAAAGAAAGAGTAAGTTTTGTTAAAGATTATTTAACAAACTCCACCTACTTTTTCGAAGCGCCAAAATCTTACGACGAAAATTCTAAATTGAAAAATTGGAAAGAGGAAACTCCCGCTCAGATGAAAGCTCTTTACGATTCTTTTGCTAAGCTTAATTCCCCTTCTAAGGAGGATTACGAAGCGGCATTAAAAGCAACGGCTACGGAATTGAATATTGGAAACGGTAAATTAATTCATCCCCTTCGTTTAGCTGTTAGCGGCGTAAGCGGCGGACCAGGAGTTTACGATATACTTGTGATAATTGGTTTAGAAGAAACCTTAAAAAGAATTGATAAAGCCATAAATACTATTTCAGTCAACTAAAAGATGCTTAATTTTATTTATTATGATAAACAATAAAAAAATAATTGTTGTGCTTCCGGCATATAATGCCGCTAAAACTTTGGAAATGACTTATAACGAAATTCCTTTCGATATTGTTGATGATGTAATTTTAGTTGACGACGCTAGTAAAGATTCAACTTCGCAGGTTGCTAACAGCTTAGGAATTAAACATGTAATTAGACACGATAACAATCTTGGCTATGGAGGTAATCAAAAAACATGTTACCGAAAAGCGTTGGAATTAAATGCAGATATAGTAATAATGCTTCATCCAGATTATCAGTACACGCCTAAACTAATTCCATCAATGGCATGGCTTATTGCAAATTCTGTTTATCCGGTTGTACTTGGTTCCCGAATTTTAGGGCTTGGCGCTTTAAAGGGTGGTATGCCCTTTTACAAATATCTATCCAACAGATTTTTAACTCTTGCACAAAATTTATTGGTAGGTCAAAAACTGTCGGAGTACCATACAGGATACCGTGCATTCTCGAAAGAAGTTTTACTTAATATTAATTTCGAAAATAACTCCAACGATTTTATATTCGACAACCAAATGCTGTCTCAAATTATTTATGCAGGATTCGAAATTGCCGAAGTTACCTGCCCTACAAAATATTTCGAAGAAGCTTCTTCAATAAACTTTAGCCGAAGCGTTAAGTATGGATTGGGAGTTTTGTCTGTTTCCGTTAAACATTTTTTGCAAAGAATAGGCTTAGCTAAGTTTAAAACTTACGCTAAGCCCTAATAGTAATTCTATTGCTTCGGTAATCTTTTATAAAATGCGAATCCCCCTTCACTTTTTATAAGTTCTATATTTGGTAAATCTTTGTAATCGTCTTTATCCTGTATTTTGCAAACAAAGTACACAGGCTTATTTATATCCCCTTCTTTTAACCATTTTTCATAATCATCCTGGCTCATTCCAATAGCTTTTGCACTATGCTTAAATTGTTTTTGGGAATAGAATAAATGCGCATAACTTTTAAAACCAAGTACATTTAGATACACATCTTTTCCAACTATACTTTTATAAAAAGCTAACGGAGCTCCCTGTACATGCTTTTCTACTTTTGGAGTTACAATTGGCAAAAAGAGTGTAATAGCAATTATTGTGTTTACAAAAAGCAGAACAATTCCTTTTGTGTACTGTTTTTTTGCCATGAGAACTATAGAGATAATTAATAGGATTAAAAATAGAATTCCTATTAAGTGTTCATATCCGCTCCAGTTTACAATCATTTGTAAATTGCCTCTTACAAATTCTTCGGTAATGTAGGGCATTAGTTTATCTCTATAAATAAATGCCAAAGGCACAGCTATAAGAACAGCCGAAAAGACAAATCCTATAAGACCAATTCCCAAATAATATCCAATATTCAGTTTATCCTTTTGGTTTAGAATATTAGAAACAGTTATGGCAGCTAAAAATGTAATTGGGTAATACGCCAAAGAGGAATAGTGTACAATCTTTGTTTCTACAATCGAAAATATTATTATAACAATACACAGCAAAGAGAGTAAAATTAATCTAAGATTGTTTTGTTCCGTATTTAATAGACTGCCTTTCTTCCATTGCTTAAAAACAAATATTGATGCAGGAAAGCATCCCAGAAGCAGAATCATAAAATGATAATAAAAAGGACCGCTGTGCCCTGCATCCCCCGTTGTAAGAAGCCTTATTTGGTATTTAATAAATTCATTTATAAACCAAGTACCGTTACTTGCAATTTCAACTCCAAACCATATTAAAGAAACAAACACACTTGCAGCGGTAAATATTATTGCATCTAATACCGGAAGTTTTATCTCTTTGTGTTTTATAATCCAATAAACAAAAAATGTAATAGCGGGAAGCATAAAACCTACCGGACCTTTTGTTAATACTGCAAGCCCCGAAAAAGCTCCTGCAATTAAAATTGAGAATCTGTTTTTATTCGGCTGCTCATAATTCTTATAAATAAAATAAACCGAAAGGAACATAAACAAGTTGAACATTGGGTCTATAATGCCGCTTTTGAAATAGAAGTGAGGTAAAAAGGAGCCTAAATAAATTAAAACCCAAGTCCATCCAAATTTTTCATTAAATATTTTTTTGCCAATGTTGAATATTACCAGCAGTGTAATAATTCCTATTAGTGCATTTGGAAGGCGGCTTGCAAATTCGTTTATTCCAAACACTTTCATACACAACACTTGCGCCCAAATAAACAATGGAGGCTTTTCCCAAAATGGCTGGTAATCAATTTGAACTCTTAGGTAGTCTCCAGTTGTTATCATCTCACGTGCACATTCGGCAAAGTTAATTTCGTCCCAGTCAAAAAGATTAACTTTACCTAAAAATGGTATTAGTAAAATTGAAGCGACAACAATTATTAAGGCATAGGGATACTTATTAAATAGTTTTGTCATGGCACTTAAGAATTTATTAAGTAAATAGTTGTTTAATGTTTCTTTAATAGAAGCAGATTATTTAATTTTGCACTCAAAATTACATCACCTTTAGATACAAGCCAAATTTTTTAATTAGTGAAAGGTAAATATTACTATTGAACAAACTAAAACGCATCCTAAAAATTATTGGGCTGGCATTAAGTTTTATACTGCTCTTGTTGTGTTTACCTTACTTATTTAGTCCTATTTACAACTTTCCCACTTCAAAAATCTTTTCCGGAGATAAGTTATATAATCCTTACCAAGACTTAAGCGGATTAAGAATTAAAGCTAATTTTCACGCGCATTCCAAGTTGGGTTTTGGCTTAACAGCAGGTGTGGATTCTCCCCAAAAGGTTGTTGATACATACCATAAAATGAATTTCGATTTAATTTCTCTTAGCAATTATCATAATATCAATCCCAAATTCGATTCTCAAATGATATATATGCCTAATTACGAGCATGGCATCAATATATTTAAGAATCATTTATTAATGGTAGGAGCTAAAGAGGTGGATTACTTTAACTTTATCCTCTACCAATCAATTCATCATAAGCAGTATCAAATTAACCGACTAAAAGAAAAATCCAAGTTCCTAATTATACCTCACCCTGAGTTAAGATCGGCTTATACTTCCAACGAGCTTGCTAATCTTTCGGGCTACAATGCAATGGAAATTCACTCTAGATTTGCCCATTCGGAATATATGTGGGATTCAGTCCTTTCTGCCGGCAGAACTATATGGGGAATAACTAATGATGATGCACACGATATGGGAAGATATTTAGAAGTTGGAAGGTACTGGAGCTACATTTATTCCTCTACAAAAGAGGAGGATGATATAATCTCAGCACTTAAAATGGGAAGATATGTTGCTGTTCACGGACATATGGGATATGAAGATAACTATCTTAAAAATTTTAGCGTTACTAACTCTACAATAAATGTTGAATTAGAAAAACCTGCCGAGCTTATTTCTTTTATAGGACATAATGGTAAAGTAAAGCAACGGAATCATTCAACTGCCAGCGCCTCTTATACATTTGAGCCAAAAGACACCTATATACGTTTAGTTGTAAAAAACGATTCGACCCGTTTTTATTTCAATCCGGTTTTCCGCTATAGTAGCTCTCCAATTCAAACTCCTATAGTAACTGTAAATTATTTCTATTCTGTAATTTATTGGATTGTGTCTACGCTACTTTTTATTCTAATTGGATTTGTAATTATCAAGAGATTGAGAATATTGATAAAAAAAAGTTAGTAGTTACATGACATATTTATTTTTCTCTCCGGAACTAAATTCCAAGCAGCCGCTGTTTATCTTTATATGACTAAATTACATTACATAAAATATACACAGCCATTAAACATTTCTTTGGACGAGGCATGGAATTTCTTTTCCTCACCAGATAATTTGAAGCATATTACTCCACCTAAAATGGGATTTCAAATTATTTCGAAACACCCATCGAATAAAATGTTTGCTGGAATGATTATACAATACATTGTTAAACCGTTATTTGGAATTCCTATGCGCTGGGTAACAGAGATTACTCATGTAAAAGATAAAGAATATTTTATTGATGAGCAGCGCTTTGGTCCCTATAAATTTTGGCACCATTTGCATCAATTTAAAATTGAGAATGGAAAACTAATAATGGAAGATCACCTTCATTATGCGTTGCCTTTTGGAATTTTGGGAAGAATTGCTAACTCCCTTTTTGTTTCAAAAGAGATTGCAAAAATATTTTTTCACCGCGAAGTTGTTATTACAAGGTTATTTAATAACCCAATTAATAATACATAATTTTATTTGACCTTATTCCCCTTATTGTCTATAAAGAACCAAGAGCTACTTTCAGCTTTTGAATGCTCTGAATCGTGTTCATCCTTAACTTCTTTGCAATCAAAAGCTACTTTTGCTATCCCATTTTCAAACTGACCAGCGCACTTGTATTTAGGTTCAATTACTACCTCTCCAGTTGAATTTGCATAACCAATTTTACCATTCCTAATTATTCTAAACAGACCTTCCTTTAACCAATCTGGACCATTATCGAACATGTATGCTTCAAACAATATTTTTTCACTTCTGCTAATTGCTACAATTTTTCCTTTAGTCAACATTGGATCGGAAACGTATGCAAATGTTCTAAAAGTATCTGTAAAACAATGCATATACTTGCCCTTAGGAATAACAACATGCCCCATAATGGTTTTGTATCCGCATGACGAGCCGTAAACAAATTCATTATTATCGGCGTAACCAACCAAGTAATCGTTATATATAGGATCTACATTATAATAATTACTGCTCTTACTAATTTTAGGATCCCTCTCTTTGCAATTAGCAAGTATAATTAGTAACAATATGGCAAGAATCGTCTTCATAAATTTTCTATACCAAGAATAATAAATTCCAGTGAGTATAAAAAAATATTTAATTACCAATTAATCATAGCCGAGGCTTGAATCATACTATCTGCATAATCTGTTCCGATGCCCGAAAGATCTTTGTAGTTGGAAATATTTCCCTGCAATTCAAACCGTAGCCATCCGGTTACTATAATATTGGAGCCGAAATAAATCATTGTCCTTTTTGTGTAATTCTCCTCGTTCGAAATTGTTCCTCCCAAATTTGCAGTTATCATTTCGTTTACCTGATAATTACCATTCAAATCGAATTCAGAAATGCTGCTCGATATTGTAAGAATTTTAGACTGGCTTATACTCAATGTTGAGCTTAAGGTAAGAGGAAATTCAAAATTGATGCTTTGATTTAACATGTAAGATACATTCGAAAATTTGCTTTCCGTCATTCCAAGCTTCGAGCTTTGCCATTGGCCGTTAAATGAAAGCATTGTGGATGCATACATTCCCCCAAACTGATATGAGTATCCTGATGTTAAGCTAAACATATCGGAACCATTTTCAATTTTTAAAGCTGCAGTTACATTATCATTTCTTTGTGAGTAGGGGGAATAATTAATTTGAATAAATGGAAGATTGGGGAAATTAAAGCCAAGATTGATTCCATACGAAGTTGTAGTTGTAGTGGATTGCTTCCAATTGATTAAGTTATCGCTATACACCTTAAAGAATGTTTTTACTGTTATTTTTTTATCTGCAAATTTTCTATCGAAGTTAAAATCGAACTGCGATTGGTCTTGCCTAATATTTGGCGCAGCAAGGGAATAAAAACCGGGACCAATTCTTTTAACGCCAATAGAAAGCAATGTAGCACTTGGCTCATGGTTAAATGCAATTTTTCCTTTCCATGCATAATCGAACGAACTGCTAAGCTTTGGGGTAATTATTTTTGTTATAAAATCCGGTATGGAACTACTTACAAAATCAGCATCATTTAAATTGCGTGTTAAACCAGATACAGCGGCCTCGGCATCTACAGTTAACATTTTCTTTAGAAACGTAATCTTTCCTTCGGTGCCAATAACAACATTTTCCTGAGGTATTAAAGAAGTGTTTGAAGAGCTAACTTTTATGGAATTAACATCATCTTTAATTTTTATTCCTGTAAAGAAGAAATGAGAGTTTTCCTTTTCTCCCAATCCAAACCTGGCAGCCAAGAAAGATCTTTTAAAAGCGATATCATCAATTCCCGCTTCGTTATTCCATGCTGCAAGAGCTAAATAAAATATTCCTGGATTAATTTCCATATTCAATCCATTTACTGGCACTCCGCTTACTGTTAACTCGGAATAGTCTGGATATGTTTTTCCAATTCCAAATGTTTTTACATTTAGAAAAAGTTTCTCGGCTCCGGAAATAAGTCCCAGTTTTTCACCATTCTCTATAAGTTTGTTGGGGTCATTTAAATCTTCCATGGTAACAAGTTTTCCTAATGATGAATCGATTGATGTTGCCGCTTCTTGAATCTTTTGGGTAATGCATTCTTTAATTTTCGATTTCAATTTATCAACTTCCAGATTAAACGAAACAGTGTTCAAACTTTGATTGCTGCTCCCCTTTAACGATGTTACAAAAATGTTGAGGCCAAAGGGAATTTCGTATAAGGACAATTTAGGATTAAGCTCTAATGTTTGGTAGCTTGTTGGAAGCTGCGAAAATTGAGCTGGCTTGCTGCTTGTTATATAAGTTAGCTTTGCATCACCATAAAACTTAAGGCTGCCAAAACTTTCCGATTTTTCGTTTGCCATTGAGCCAATAGATGAATTAATTGAATAGTTACCAAAGCTTTTATTTGAATTAGCTGATAATCCTGAAGGAAGCAATTTGCTTATAAAATTTCCTAAACCGCTAATTTGCTCTTGTAATCCATTTCCCATGCTAATAGAGTTATCATTATCATCACTCTTGCCGGCAATCTCGAAAGATCTTGTTTCACTTTCCTGAATTTTGAAATCATCTATAAACACTTCTACTGCCCAGGCATATTTTCTTCCCGGTTTCAATTTCATTGCAGCTGTTGGATATCGTAAAACTGTTGCCATTGTTTTTGGTGATTGGTAATAAAAAGGATTGCCGCTCATAGCAGAATGCAAAGATTGATATCCAAGTATTTCCACAAGTTTCAATCTGTAATTTATTTTTGCGCCAGGGGGAACCGGTATTGGAGGGAGCCATGAAAATATAACCGGAGGAACGCTTAAATTCTTTAATGGCATTTTGCTATCCACCTCATCTATATTACCAAGAACTTCGCCATGATAGGGGCTTATAAGCTCCATTCGGTTAAAGTTTTCTACTGTAACTGCAATGCAATCCTCCGAAATTTTCCTTCCATCCATAGATGCAAAAACAGAAACGCATATATCGTAATTGCCCGATGGAAGTCCTCCGGTATTTAGCATTGTATTTTTATACGTATTGTTCGATTCGCTTACATTAAAAGGTCCCAGCTCTCTTCCATTTATTGTTTTTATTCCTGGAGGAACAATAATTACAGAAGAAGTTGCCTCAATAATTTTACCTTGAACAGCTTCTGTTGCCCTTCCTTTTAAGTAAACGCTAATATTATCTCTGCTGTTGTTTACTAACACAATTTTCCAAAACTGCTCAACTTTAAATTGATATGGGGGAGGCTGCTGAAGCTTTACTGTTACCTGCGCATTTACAGTTATTACTGCTACAATTAGTACTAATATTATTTTATATGCTTTCATTTTTCCCTTCCAAAAGAATCACCGCATTAGTTTTTTAATACATATTAAATCCAAGATATTTTGCTTAGTCTTAAATTCGTTTCTATTCTATAGGTTTGCTAAGAACCGTACTTAGCTTCGATTGTCCGCCGTCTGCTGTAAAAACTTTTACAGCATAGTAGTTTTGCTTATTTGGATTTGTGTCCGTATAATTTTTTTCTTTTGTTGAAGCATACTCTTGTAAATTTCCATTTGCATCTTTCTTATAGACAACAAAAGTAACTTCGGCTTTTTGTTTTGGGTATTCCCATTTTAGAATTACATTTTTCTTTTCAACTAGCGCACTAAATTTTTCAATTACTGGTCTTACACCAGTATCGTATGGTTTGCCGTAAACTGCCGAAGCATACTTGGAATACAATCCTCCAAAATCCATTGCGCGAATTGAATAATAATATGTAACTCCGGTAGTTACCATTGTATCAATAAATTTAACTGCATCAGCTTCAACGTTTTTTAGAATTTCCCACTTGGATTGCAGATCTGTTTTTCTATAAATAATATGTTCTTTTACATCTTTGCTGCTGCTTGGAACAAAGTGAAGTTCAATTTCTTTTTCTTTTACAACCACATCATTAAATATTGCAGTTACGGGTGCAATTGTATCCGGGCGGGCCACTTTTAGAATAGAAGAAAATTCCGATTGATTGTAATTAAAATCGAGCGCCTTAACTTTGTAATAAATAAATGGGGTTAAAGAATTTAGCGTTACCGTGTCTTTAAATACTGTTTGGATATCTTGAGCTAAAGAATCTGAATTTGCAAAGCCCTCGTGAATAACAGAAAATTCATGTTCGGGACTGTTAGATTTGAATAGCCTATACCCCATTAAATCTTTTTCTTTGTTTTTTTGGACTGTTATTGTAACAATGCCTAATGAATCTATTTTGCCTGAAATGAAAACCGGTTTAACTGGTGGAATAGAATCAATTAAAGTAACCGAAACCGGGAATGATGAGCTTACATTCTGGGCTGTATCTATAGCCTGAACAACATAATAATTTGTTTGCCATGCAATAAAAGTTGTATCTGTAAAGCTTCTTGCATCTTTTGATATTAGAGAGCTATGAAGAACTTTAAAATCTCCCTGGTTTTTATTTGAGCGTGCAATAAAAAATCCTTTAAGATCAGGTGCAGGATTTGGATTCATTTTCCATGTAACCAATACTTCCCTTGCTTTAACTTGCTGCGGCTGTGGTAAAAATGGTTGTTCCGGAGGAGTTAAATCCTTTGGCATTCCTTTAACTTCGGCGAACTGAACTTTTTCTCCAAACAATGTGTAACCAAAAAATCTATAAGTATATGTTTTATAGTTTGTAAGGTTTTTATCGTTGTACCCGCTTCTAGCTTCCCCCTCATTACCGCTCCCTTCAAGTTTACGAATTGGAGCATTATTTAATTGAGTGAATTTTGTTTCACCAGGATTAGCACGCTCAATAAAGTATCCCGATATTTCCGGTACATCCACCCATGTAAAAAATAATTCGGTATCTCCCTGCTTAACATATACAGGATTTTCGTAACCCTTCTTTTTATTCTCCGCAACAATTAAATAATCCACCGGAATGACCTTGTAAATATTGGAATTGGCAATTGGCCTAACTCTGTAGAAATAGGATTTGCCTTTTACTGCACTGCTGTCTGTAAATCCTAATCCCAAGGCAACGGCAACATTTGAATTTTGCAAAGCAGACAATACAAAAATCATGTATTCGTAATCTTCTTTGCTTTTAAGTGAATTTAATTCCGCAATTCCTTTATCGAAATTAAAAACTCCTCCGGCTTGCTTAGAAGAACTCTTAAAAAAGTCCCAGGCCATTTCAAGTTCATTTTTTAATTCAGCTTTCTTTTCCTTATTTATTGAAGATTCCCATTGATTGTTATTAAATGGAAGGACTTTTGCAATTTCCATATAATTCAATTTATCTGTTTCATTTATATTCGCTTTGGAATCGAATAAAACTCTTTCAATAATAAATCCGTTTATAAATCCATCTGTTAGAATAGATTTTTTATCCGGGAAGAATCTAATTTCAACTCCCTTCCCTTCGGTATATCTAGCTACTACATTAATATAGCTGGTAGGAGTTGCGCTGCTGTCTGCTTGTTGAGCAAAACCGATATTGGTTAATAATAACATAACAGCAATAATTGAATGGTATGTTTTCCATTTTATCTTAACTGCCCATAATAAATTTTTCATAGTTATCTTCTAATTTTTTTTGAGTAATGTTTTATTTGAATTATTTGCTGCTGCAATTACCATTGCGCCTGTTCTGAAATATTTAACAACAGTTTGGGTAACCGGAATATTATTCTTGTTCTTTGCAATAACCCAGTTGTTTGCAACAAACTCTTTTAACGTGGCAGTAACTGTAAATGTATAGTTCTTATCAATTGTTAAATTGTTTTTAATTTCTGGCGGCTCCACCGGTAAATTAGTGTAGGTATTTGTTGGTGCAGGCAAAGGATATGTGGTTATTGCATTTAATCCAAACGAAGTTGTTTTGTTTAATTTACCACCGGCAAAAATGCTAGTACCGGAACTATTTAAATTAACTCCGGCATTCCGAATTTGCTTAGCTGTTGCGGCATTTATTATTATTGGCGACGCAACAGTGTATAAATATTCACCTAAATTATTTTCGTTTTTCTTTAATGTTACATTCGTTAGCATTCCATCTGCATTTTTAATCTTCAGGTTTGTTGTTATTACCATCTTAAAGGTTCTGTTTTTAATTGAGCCATCTGCCTGCTGTTCGTTAACATCAAACACATTATTGGGAATCAATCCAAATTTTACGGCTAATGGTGATAGTATTGGAAAGCTATATTGCTGTAATGGATGAACATATTGAATAAGAAGTTGTTTCTGATCTTCAGCTGCATCTCCTTCTTCAACGGCTGCACCGTTACCAGCGCTTGTTATTCCAGAGCAATCGGTACCATATTCAAAATCTCTATTAAAAGATGTGTTTACTAAATAAGTAGTTTGTAAATGAGGGCACCATTGATGTTTGAATTTATGTCCACAGCCATTTTTATGTAATAGATAATCACCACAATTATCACCGAGGCCTTTGCCGCACACACTGCAACATCCCAAAGTATGAACGCCTGTTGTTATTCCTCCAATTTTTACCAAACCTTGAACTTGCCCTATTACATAAACCGGATTAGGAAATTTACCTTGAAGCCAGCCGCCCGCTTTTATTTCCGCAATGTTCCAAGTAGAACTTCCCTTTTTAACTAATGCATTAACAGATGCGTAAAAACCAATGCTTCCGGCTGCTTGCCAGCCATTAATTCCAATTAGTTCACTTGGATTTTCACAGTTGTTTCCAAGAAATTCCGAAAAGGCTAAATTCAATTCCGCTCCAGCTGCTAATTTTAACTGTGCCTGATAGCTTCCTATTAAATTAAAATCCACATCCTTTTTGAATTCAAAACCAATTCCTAATGCAAATCCCCTGCCGGTTGCAGTGTTTGTATTTCCTGTTACACCAATTGTTGTTGGAGCTCCCGGATATTCTCCAAATACACCATGATAGCCATCTTTAAATGTTTGTGTAAATCCTGTAGGAGCTACAATATCATTTCCAAACATCAAATATTCGTATAAGTGAACACCAAAGACATCCACCTTATTTAAACCGTTTGGTACCGGCTCTCCAAATTTGAAGAACCACTTATTTGTTTTTCCTTTTATATCCAAAACAAGATTAGCAGGGCTAGGCGTTTTAATTGGAGGCGCGTCCACATTAACACTTGCCGAAAGATTAAAATGTTTGTTTGGAAAATCGTAACTAACATTTACAGCACCGCTAATATTAGCCTTTGGCCTTTTTGCAAATCCGGCACCAACCCAAAAATCGCCGGTGAATGCTATTAAAGTTAAACCCTGGCTTTTCGAAAACTGCGCCAACAATCCAACATCGGCGTTAAAAGTTTCTTCTTTAGGAGTAGTTGCAATTGTAGCGGCAACTCGTAATCCCATTGTAGATTTTAATGGAGTAAAAGTAAATTTCTTACCCGATGGAGTTTTAGATGATGTACCTTGCGTTGCAAGCATATTATAATAAGCACCTCCGCCAAATCCTCGGAATGCTATGCCTGGCAAGAAAGGAACTCCTGGCGGCGGTAAAAGAATATCTGCTTCAACTCTCCAATACCTGTATAAACTACTGTATTGGTAATTTGTATTTCCGAACTCTACCAACGCTCTGGCCTTTAGGCTAACAGAGGTAAATTCAACATTTAATTCTCCTAAGAATCCATTGCCAAATATCGGATCTTCATTTCGGATGCTAATGTTGCCATCAATTTTAACAGCCGGCATTGCAGCGTGAACAGAAATGCTGTCGAGAAATACTTCCTTAAATTTTGGAGTAAATTTTCTACTGCTCTTATTTAACTCTACTGCAAATGATGCCCCCAGAGTGGTTGTTCCACCTATGTCTTCGGTTAAATTGGCAACTATATCAATCATTAGCGCGCCGCGTAATAACTCCATATTGGGACTTGGCAGGCTTGCAGTTGCAAGAGATTTATAATAAACTTTTTTAATAGATACCGGAAAATTTGCCAGCCACTTTGGAGGACTTGCAAAACTCCACGAGCCAGGATTAAAGCTGAGTGCATTAGTTGTAGAGTTGAAAGAATAGTTTAATCCAACATTCTCAAAACCCAGTTCCATCTTTATTCCTTTAATTGTAAAGTTGGGGCTATCCCAATTAAAGGTGCCGTTAAGATTTATTGCAAGTGAATTTGAGTTTGGAGAAAGATTGGCAGATATACTCGAGGTTGGCAGTAATGTAAGTTTTCCTTTTAGAATATCCGCATCTATTGGTCCAACCGGAAGAATAGCTATTTGAAAATTGTTATTGCCGGAGACCTGATTAAAAGTAGCAGTGTATTTAAGACTGTTTTGAACTGTCACTTCACTAATTGGTAAAACTAGAATGCCTTTTGCTTTTCCGCTAACCAGCGAACTGCTTATTATTGATATATCAACAGTATCCAAACTGGCGCTTAAATCCGCAATGCGGCCATTCTGCAAATTAAAAACATCCACTGCCTTTATTTTTGTGGTGATACCAAAATCATCAATTATAAAATTCTTTGCACTTACTACCGGTGCAGTTAAATTAGTGCCGGTTTTCCAAGTATCGGGTAAATTTAGAACAAACGATTTTACATAAAATCCCTTCCAAGTAATTGTTGAATCGTTTGGATAATTTTTAGGGAAATTCATATTCAATGGATTTCTTGTTTCGGATAAATCCAGAAACAATGGACTAGTCTTAATTTTAATTCCATTTGTTCCAACAATTTCGCAGCTATCTATTGTGCCGGTAAGTAAAATATCGGTCATGCTTGTTCCATTTCCGGCAATTGTAGCCTTAACCGAATCTGTTAATGGTGCTGTGGTTCTTTTAAGCCAATCTTGGCTAAACTTAACATCAAGAGCAAGACCAATATCTTTAACTCCCGTGCTGTCCCACTCTACATAGCAGCCACTATTCGATGTACCTTTTTTAAAGATGAATTTCATTTTAGGATTAGAAACAGTATTCGGAATTTTTACATCTTCAACTAGTTCTACTCTTCCGTTTGAAAATTCAATTCGTGCCGGATGTATCTTAAAATACTTTGCTACAAATCCCAAAGTATATTGAGTGCCGCTTTTCATAAATTTTTGTTGAGCCAAAAAATTTATTTTAGATTCATTCGGCTTAAATATCATTTCTGTTATAACCAGTTTTTGATTGCCATTATTAAATTGTAATCCAAAGGGCATTTTAAGTGAATTATCAGGAATTGGCGGAGCCGGAATGTTGCTTTGATAATTCATTATTGGATAACCAGCTGCCTGGTTTATAGTCCAATCAACAATGTTTTCCACCTGATTGTTGGTCCACTCCATTAAATAATCCGTTACTGCAGTTCCACCAGGCCCAGATAAAAGACTTAACGCCCATGCTTTTGGATAGTTTTGCCATGAAGTACTTGTACTGCCCCCTTGACTGCTTACAATACCACCAGAGATTAATCTTTTTGTGGTATCGACTTTTATTTTTTTGAATTCAACAGCAACGTTTGTCATTAACCACTTAATATATACCTTGCCTTTGCCAGTAAGAGATCCATCAGTTTCAGCGTTGCTTTCAAATACAATTACTTTGAACTCTCCGTTCAAACCTGCTTTTATTGTATCTCCAGAGGCAACAGTTCCGGTTGTGGCAGAAACAGTATCGCTGGGAGCTGGAGTTACTAAACTTTTTGTTGTGCCATTTTCTCCTTCAACTTCAAAAACATATGTTTCCGATTTTCCGGAATTGCTGCTGCCTGAAGGATCTGTATTATTAACTAACTGAACCTGCCAAGCATATTTCTTTCCCTTTTCAATTTTTTTTGCTGTTAATGGGTACTGCAGCATAGTAGTTTTTATATCTGTTTTTTCTAGCCAGGCTAAATTTGCATTTATTGCCGCATCCGGAGATTGACTACCAATTATCTCTACCATTTTTAGTTTGTAGCTAAAATCGTTTCCCGCTTTTATTGTTGGAAGCATCCAGGTAAATAATAGAGGCATGTTAAAATTTTGTAAAGCACTATTTGCCGGAGATATCAATTGCGGTTTTATTTCTTGTTGAACAATATTTAAAATGGTATGGTCAATGCAGTCGCGTGCAATTTCAATTCCCTTTTCATTTTTTATATAAATGCAAATGGTATAATTACCATCCGGGGCATTCAATCCTTTATTAAAAGCAGTTTCCAGTTTCGCATTGCGGTAAATCATTTCTCCGCTTTTAAAATCGTTGAAGGAAAAGTTTTTAGATCCGGATATACTTACCATTCGTAATTTGCTTTCTGCTACAAGTCCCAATGTCTTTTCTTTAAGTTCAACCGAAACAAGAGAAGCTTTATAAGCAGCAGCACCGGCGTTAATGACTATTGTTCTCCACAGGTCACTGCTTTTAAGCTGGTTAAGCGGGGGCGGAATAAGTTTTAATGTAAGACGTGGAGTTTCCTCTATAGGAATTACACCGGTTATAGTTTTATCAATGCAATTGCTTCCAATCTCTCTTCCATCTTCTGCTTTAATTGAAATGCATATTGTATAATCTCCCGATGGTGCAACACCCGTTTGATTGAATGCTTGGCTCCATGAACCGGATTTGAAATTCACAGTTCCGGTGTTAACATCGTTATAAGTAATAATCTTAGTGCCGGGGGGCAGGCTTATTAATCTCGACTTTCCGTTTACAACAACACCTTCCACTTTTTCTGTAAGTGTTCCACTAATTGTAATATGCAGAATAGATGGAGTTGTGTTAACAAGTATAGCTTTCCAAAGGTCTGTAGCCTTTAGCTGATTTTGCGGCGGCTGCTGAAGTGTTACATTTACCTGCGCAAATGATATGCTGCCAATAAACAATGTTAATAAAACCATTAAAATTTTTCGCATGGTATACCTTTCTTGATAAACAACTATTTTTATTACTTAGGTAAAGATTTTGTTTAATAATTTTTCGATACAAATTCATAGGATTTATAGCAGCTCACCATTTCTTATTTTTATGCTGCCTTTATCTTTTAATATTTTTAGAGACGCTCTTAACTTTTCAATTTTATCGGCCGGTACATTTGGATCCGTTTCCAAATCTGTAATTGCTTCTTCAATGGAGTTGTATTCTTTAATATTGCTATCTGTTATATCTTTTTTAATTATTAAAAGAGGTTGGGCAACATGCTTTTTTGTAAATGCGCCAAGTATTTTTTCAATAATCTTCAATTGCTTGCCTGAATTTTGTACGAATTTACTTGGGATTGGTAGTTGTAACAATAGCTAACAAGCAAACGGTAGTTCTTAGTAAACTAACGGTAGTAAATTTTAAGTAATCGGTAGGTAAAAAGAATTGGTTTACTCTTTGGGATTGATTTTATATAGAGGTTTTGGCAAAGATATAATTACAACAGTTCCTTGAGAATTATCATTTCTCTTTCCTAAATCCTCAAACATAATAGGTTTAGGAAGATTCATTTTTGTACTTAGTAATCGAAGCCTTTCTTCAATAATTTGTATCCCTTGCGATATGTGATCATCTTTTTTATTCTTCTTTGCATTTTCAATTCCAATTCCATTGTCGGTTACTTTTATAATTAAACAACGGCTTATTTCAGAATCGATATCTACATCTTCAAAATAAAAAGATATAGTTATTACTCCTTTAATTCCAGTATTGATTATTCCATGCCAAAGAGTATTTTCTACGAATGGCTGAATTATCATATTTGGAATCATAACAGAATCTGTGTCTACATCCAAGCCGGTAATAATTTCGTAACTAAAGCTCTCCTGAAATCTTAGCTTTTCTAAATTTAGGTAAAGAGTAAGCCGGTTAATTTCTTCGGAAAGCAGAATAAATCCTTTTCCAGCCCCATCCAAATTCTTTCTAATCAGTTTGGCCATCATTGCAATGTAGTCGTTGGCCTCTTCATTTTTATTGTAATTAATAAGGTATTGAACAGAATTAAGAGCGTTAAAAATAAAATGGGGATTCATCATTGCAGATAATGCCTGATGTTTAAGCTCGTTAATCCTTTCGGATAACTCTAAATCTTCTCTTCTTTTTTTATTAATTACTTTTATACGCAATAAGATTATAATTATATGCAAGGATACAATCAGCAATATAATCAGTAGGTAAAACCAAATAGTTTCTACAAATCTTGGTAAAACAGTAAAGCTAAGGTAATATGGTTTACTCCATTCAGAGTTTTGAGATTTGGCCATAATCTCAAGCTTATAGTCCCCATTTTTAAGAGAGATGAAATTGAGAAAATCAATATCTGTTTCTATCCACTCTCCATTTAAACTATATTTATATTTTACAGAGCCGGAAGAAGAATAATTTATGGCCATGAATTTTATGTAAACATTGTGCTGCTCTGGTGTAAAAACCATATTGCTATAATTTATAAATAAAGAATCCCCTCCTTTCACACTTATCATTTTTAATAAAGGAGGCTTAAATATGTAGTTGTCGTAGGAATCTATATTTAAAAATGAGAGGCCGTTACTTGTTCCGATACAAATAATTTTTTTATTTCTATCGTAATAGAGACAAAGAATTTCGTTTGATGGGAGCCCCGTATTACTGTTAAGCAATTTAATCGAGTTACCTTCAAGTAGATAAAGTCCTTTCATTGTCCCAATCCAATAACGATTCTTGTTATCGGATACAATAGAGGTAGGAGTTGTTAATTCACTATTTAATATTTTTGTGTAGCTGGTTACAGAATTATTTTTCAAGTTATAAAAAGCAATTCCTTTTGAACCAGCAAACCAAACCTTTCCATTTTTATCCTCGTAAATGGAATTTATTTTATTACTTAAAACAGGATCCTTTGCATAAAATGTTTTTTCCCATTTATTTAAATCTTCTTTTCCATCGGCATATGACAATTTACATAAGCCTAAACTTGTACCAATCCATATATTTTTTTTTGAATCTTCAGCAATTGTGTTTACCCGGTTCTGAAATGAACTATCTCCAAATACTGGAGAGAATTTATTTTTAAGACGGAATTGATATTCATTCAATATTCTTAAATCGTTACCAATACCACCATAAATATATTGGTTATCTGAAGTCTTTATAAAAGATTGATACCTAACAAAACGGAATTTTATTCCTTTATAATTAAGCTCCTCTAGTTCCGGTGTATCCGAAGCCCAGCATACATATACATAATCGTCGTAGCTTTTAATACTGTTAATATAACCGGATAGTACTTTGCCAGAATTGTCTTTAACTCTATCAATTGTTCCATTTTCTAATATACAAATACCGTTAATAGTCCCAATTATTAGCCTTTCCCCCTTAACTTTTTCTATACAAATTATGTTGTTGTTATTAAGTCCCTCATTTTCTGTGTAAGTTCTTAAATAAAGATTATTCAAGCAATATACACCTTTACCGTATGTACCAATCCAAATATTACCTTCAATGTCTTCGAAGAAGCAATTAACCTGTGTGTTTTCAAGCCCCATTTTGTTTCCAAGATTTATAATTTTATTGGAGCCGTTAGGAATAATAAAAAATCCTTTTCCTAATACCGAAAACCAAACATTGTTCTTCCTGTCGCAGAATATTTGAAAGAACATTTTACCATTGTAACCTTCCATGCTGTATTTTTGTATTACTCTATTATTTTTTACTTTGTAAACACATCCTTTTGCACCAATGAAAAAACTGCCGTCACTTGCTTCTGACAAACAATAAAGATCACTATCGGGTAATCCTTCAATATGCATTTTACTTAGCTTGGAATCCTTTATTCTAAATATTCCTTCCGAAGTTAAGGCTACTAAACTATCGTTTTGTAATTTCGCCAGTCTTTGCAAAAAGGAAGGACGTTTACTTAGAAATTCATAAGGTTTAATTAAACTGTTAGATGAGCTTTTAATAGTATTTTGATTGGTCACAACAATTAAACCAAATGGTGCGTAGGCAAATATTTTACCATTAGATTTTTGTAAAAAAGTTGTATTGAAACTCTTACCATTTATTTTATCTAGATAGTTATTCATTCTTCCATTGCTTAATACGTTAATTCCCTTTTCGTAATTAGCAATGTAAATTTCTCCTCTGTCCCCTTCCAATAAAGAGGTAATTACATTCGAATTAAGTCCTTCATTCATAGTAAAAGTTGTAAAGTGTTTACTGTCAAATCTGCTTAGACCATTTAAAGTAGCTAACCAAATAAATCCTTCTCTATCCTGCAAGATGTCATAAACAGTTGAAGATGCAAGTCCATGTGATGATGTATATTGATTATAAGAAGGGGTTTGCGAAAAAAGGAATAAATATGGAATAAATACAATTAAGACTATTATTTTTTTTAGCATGTTAAACAGTACTTAGTGCAGATTTTATTTTCTGTACAAATTCCGAAACTTTGCGGCGAGAAATTTCAACCGTACTTCCGTCGCTCATAGTTACAAAGTTTCCACTTGTATTCCTAAAATCTTTTACATGTTTAATATTGATGAGGTGAGATTTGTGAATCCTGTAGAATTTCTCTTTTGGAAGAGTTTCCTCAAAATCTTTTAATGTTCGGGATACAATTACATTTTTGCTTTCCTTTATAACTACATTAGTATAGCATCCATCGGCCTCCAATCGAATAATATTATCTATTTCAAAAACATCAAATCCGTGAGATGATGGCAAAACCAATTCAGCGGAGCTGCTTACTTTTTCAACAGATGCGCTCTTACTTTTTAATGCAAGAATTTTCTTTACGGTTACCTTAAGCTCTTTTATATTTATTGGCTTAAGAAGATAATCAACAGCACCGGCCTTTAATGCCTTTATACCATACTCCTCGTAAGCGCTTACGAACACAACCATAAATTCTCTGTTCTCATATTCATCAAGAAAATCGAAACCATCAAGAACCGGCATATTAATATCAAGAAAGACAACATCCGGAGAATTTACACTCATAAGCTTTTGAGCCTCTACTACAGAAGAGGCAACACCTAAAATTTTTACTTCAGCGCAATAAGTCTCAATTATTTTTTTAAGATTTTCACGGCCATGAAGTTCATCATCAACAATTATCGCATTAATTATTCCAAGTTCTTTTTGCACTTGCAGGGGATTCATCAGGATCTCATTTCCATCATTTGTAATTGGATTAAAGAAATTCCATTAGTGCTTCACAACCGGATAGTCTTTTGCTAATAGCTATGCGTTAGGTATTTCTTAATAATAGATAGTTTATCTGCTATTATATACCATATATTATGGCAAAATCAAAGTAATATTTTGACTATTTCATAGGATAAGTATATCCACAAGAGCTAAGTATTATTACTGCATTTCAGCTTTTGTATCAAATATAAGTTACTATAAGTGAATAATGGTGAGCCCGCATAAAGAAGTTGAGATTGTAGAACTACTGCATTAGAATTTAAAAGCAATTCTTGTCGTAGTTCACATGCCAAAAATATATTTTTTAAGTTCTCTATAACTAATTTACCCCCTCTTCTGCAGCAGATATTGAATTATCCTTGTTCTTATTCTCCATCTTTTCAATTTTCTTTAGAATGAATTCTGTAAATAGTGAGTAAAATAATCCAATTAAAACAAATAGTACTGATACTCCAAATACCCAGCCATCCTTGTCATTAAAAATATTTATAACAATTGCTATCAATCCAAATAGCACAAAGGTAATTCCCAGCCATCTTAAAACCGGTTTTGAATACTTTTTGTAATTAGTATCATTTATTTTACTTCCAATTACACCTAGCACCAAATACATAACACCCACAAATAAAATAAATGCGGGAAGGCGTATTTTACCTTTTTCAAAAAGTAATATAGCGCTAATTGCTAAAACCGTTCCTTCAATAATATGAAACAGGGAGTGAATATTTTTAATCCGCTTTTCCAAACGGTGGTGAAAAATAGAACCTACAATAACAAAAATACCCGCTACAAAAAGAAACCCAACTTTAATTGGGCTTTCTTCAAAATAATGAAGTTTATCAAATGCTTTTGTTAATATCTGAATGCCAATTGCTATACCAGCAAATTCAGAAATCCATTTAACAATTTCTTTTCTTCCCTTCCCCATTAAATTCTCCATAATTAAGCATTATAGAATCAAACGCTTTTATGTATTACACAATAGTTAAATAATTTACTACTTCCCTTTCGACCAGCTGTCTTTAAGAGAAACGGTACGGTTAAAAACCAATTTTTGATTAGTAGTATATTTTGTATCAACGCAAAAATACCCCATCCTTTCAAATTGGAATTTATCCAATGTTTTAGAATCTTTTAGGCAAGGTTCAGCTTTTGCATCTGTAATAATTTCTAATGAATTAGTATTTATTTTGCCTAACCAATCCTCTTCTGTACCCGGATTTTCAACTGTAAATAGTCTATCGTATAATCTAACTTCAATATCAATTGCATGTTTGGCGCTTACCCAATGAATTACCCCTTTTACTTTTTTAGTGCTTGTACCGGTATGGCTTCTGGTATCGGGATCGTATGTACATTTTAATTCAACAATTTCTCCGGCATCATTTTTAATTACCTCTTCGCATTTAATAATGTATGCGTAACGCAATCTAACCTCACCGCCGGGCACTAAACGGTGAAATCCTTTTGGAGGATTTTCCATAAAATCGCTTTGCTCGATAAATAGTTCTTTCGAGAATTGTACTTTACGAGAGCCCGCTTCCGGTTTTTCGGGATTGTTAACTGCATCAAGTTCTTCAACAAAATTATCATCCCAATTAGTAATAGTAATTTTAAGTGGTTTTAAAACTGCCATTACACGGTTAGCATTTTTATTCAAATCTTCTCTAATTGCAAATTCGAGTAATGCTATATCTGTAAGAGCATCTCTTTTTGCAACGCCAATAATTTCGGCAAAATTCTTTATCGATTGAGATGTATATCCTCTTCTTCTGTAGCCGCAAATTGTGGGCATTCTAGGGTCATCCCATCCGTCTACATATTTTTCTTTTACAAGCTGCAGCAATCTTCTTTTGCTCATAACGGTATAGCTTAAATTAAGTCTTGCAAATTCAATTTGCTGAGGATGATAAATTCCCAATTCATTAAGGTACCAATCGTATAGAGGTCTGTGGTTTTCAAATTCCAATGTACAAATTGAGTGAGTAATTCTTTCAATTGAATCCTCAAGACCATGAGCCCAATCGTAAGTTGGGTAAATACACCATTTGTTTCCCTGACGATGATGCTCTTCGTGAACTATACGGTACATTATTGGGTCACGCATATTAATATTAGGTGAAGACATGTCGATTTTAGCGCGTAATGTTTTGCTTCCGTTTGCAAATTCCCCTTTGTTCATCCGCTCGAACAAATCCAAGTTTTCTTCAACGCTTCTATTTCTATAAGGACTGTCTTTGCCGGGCTCGGTTAAAGTGCCACGAGTGGCTCTAATTTCATCACCGTTCAAATCGCATACGTAAGCCTTTCCTTTTTTGATAAGCTCGAGAGCCCATTTATACATTTGATCGAAATAATCCGAGCCATAGAATATTCTATCTTCAAAATTTCCTCCCAGCCATTTCACATCCTCAATAATGCTGTCTACATATTCCTGCTCCTCTTTTTCGGGATTAGTATCGTCGAACCTAAGGTTGAACTTACCATTGTAGTCGTTGGCAATACCTGAGTTTAAGCAAATGGATTTAGCATGCCCAATATGAAGGTAACCATTCGGCTCGGGGGGAAAGCGTGTATGCACACGGTTATCCCATTTATTATTTCTGATATCCTCATCAATTATTTCGTAAATAAAATTTTTGGATTTGGCTTGAAGTGAATTGTTCTCTTCCATAGTATATGTCTTGTTTATTTTAGAATTATTGTGGATTCAAAGATAAATAATTGCCCCGATTAATATGCGGTTCTTCTTGCTAAAAAAGCAAAATTGGGTTACATTTGCCTCGCTAATTTTTGAAAAGAATGGCATTCATCAGATTCTGTTTGGTTCAAAGATTGCATTTAATGATTTCCCGTTGGTAACGGGATGCGGCAAAATAAAAACACTTTATTTGCCGGAATGGCGGAATTGGTAGACGCGCTGGACTCAAAATCCAGTGAGGCTTAAACCTCGTGCCGGTTCGAGTCCGGCTTTCGGTACAAAAAAGGCTGATTTCATTTAGATCTCAGCCTTTTTTTATATCTAATTTATACTTTATTGCTCTACTGTTGGATGCTCAGCTTATTTTTTAACATAAGCTCATCCTCTTCTTCGAGAGTAAAATGAGCCATCGAAAGCTTTTTGCAATCTTCGGCATACTTGAAGAGAACAAATTCATTCTGAAATTCTATCTTTGTTATATTTCCCTTACCAAAAGCTTTATGAGATATTTCATTTTCGAAAACCTTTTTATTCATTATCTCATCTGTTATTAAACTGATAAATGAATAAATTGAAGTGCCTATATTTATTCCAAACTGCTTATTAAACCCCTGCTTTGTTAATGCTTCATCCGTTCTTAAGGCATATTTAATTGCATCCCTTAACTGAGAACCGGTTACTTCGCACTTTTTGTTTTTACTGTTTTGTCTTTTAAAGGATATCAATGCATCGGTAACAATAAAATATTCTAAAAATTCCTCGTTAGGATTTTTTTCCGAATCGAGATATGGAATTTTCTTTCTCTCTTTTATTATATCCTGAATCATTTTTGAAAAATGATCAACCAATAATTGTTCTGCCGGAAGATATATTTCCGCTAATGTTTTCATCTCTCTCATTTAATTCTCCCTACACTTTTGTTATTGGTTATTTTTTTGCGCCAAATTAATTTCATTAAACCTAGATTCATATTTATTCTATTGCCTTTTTACATTAATCGTTCAGTTTTCATTAGGAATGATGGTGGAATATTTGAAATGATTAACCATTACTGCAATTTTTTCGAAATAAAAGTATGTCAAATAAGAAAAATCGAATAAACTCTCTTAGGATAGTGATAATTAACTATGCAAATATAAGATTATTCTAGTCGAAGTTCAGCTTTCACTTATTCATAGGTGGCAATTATTCAATTTATAAAAGGAATATTTTTTCCCATTAATTCAGAATAGCTTCTATTTGAGCACTTAAGTATCAAATAAGTTCACTTTTTACTTGAATTGAGCACTTATTTATAAACTACAAAGGATCATGTAATTCCAAGTAGAAAGTAATTTCTAATTTCAATACTAAATACTTCCGTTATTTGGCAAGGTAAAATAAAATGTTGTTCCTTTGTCAACTTGGCTCTCTACCCATATTTTACCCCCATGACGCTCAACAAATTCTTTGCATAATAACAATCCTAATCCAGTACTATGTTCTCCATTGGTTCCTTTCCTTCCAACTTTTTCTTCTATTCTAAATAATTTTTTTACTAGAGTTTCAGATATTCCAATTCCCGAATCGCTTATTGCAATTTCAACCCAGCTATCATCAATTTCTCTTGCCCTAACTTCAACTAATCCCCCGCTAACAGAGAACTTAACCGAATTGGAAATAATATTTCTAAGAATTGAATTAAGCATATTCTCATCCGCACAAATATTTATTCTTGGCTCCACATAATTATTAATTTTAATTCCTTTTTGTTCTGCATTTTGCTTCTGCAAATTAATATTCTGTAATACAGCCTCTTCCAAATTTATTTTTACTGTTAAATAAGTCATCATACCATTTTGCATCTGGCTCCATTCCAGCAAATTCAAAAGTAGTTTATATAAATTCTTTGCAGAAAAATGAATTTCTTTATTCAATTTAGCCAATTCAACTTTCGAAATAGCAGCATAATCTTCTGCAATCATATCAGTCAATCCAATTATTCCGTTAAAAGGAGACTTTAGATCGTGAGCAATAATGGAAAAGAATTTATCCTTTTCTGAATTGAGCTTAAGCAATTTATTGTTTGCTTCGGTTATCTTGTTTATAAATGCATTTCTTTCAATCAAGTTCTTTTCAATCATACTTTTGGAAATATATAATTCTTCATTCAGCTTTTTCATCTCCTCTTCATAAACATCCCTTCTGGATATATATATTATAAACTTTTTCTTAACCATCGAAATTCCTACAAAGCCTATAATCCATAATAGACCATACCCAATAAATACTTTTGTTGTTTGAGTATTTATCGACGCTTGGTAAGTTATCCAGGGAACCGAAGAACTTATTCCTCCCCTAATTTCTCCAACTTTATACCCCTGAACCTCATGACAACTGATGCACCCTATTTCGGTTACTAGCGGGGCCATGTATCTGAAATATTTTTCATTATTGATATAATCGAAGCCATATTTTTCTTTTTCGCCCTTCTCAAATGAAGTAAGCGCTTCGGTTTCCCATTTATCTGCAGCGTTAGCTTTTCTTATTGGATTTAGGCTGGTTATGTGCCCAATTATTCCAATCTTTTCAAATGATAATTCGTGCACCTGGCGGGTCATGTAAGCGGGATTCATTAGTGTTAGTTTTTTACCCGAGGTTGTTTCAATATCTCTTTCCTTAACACTAGCTAAATATGGGTTTGGTTCTGTTTTATCTGTAATAGGTACATAAACACCTCCGTGCATTGTTGCCCACGAACGGAACATTACATCTTTTTCGTATCCTTTATATGCTTCTCTTTTTGCTAATAAAATTGTTTCATCGTAAATACTTTTGTAAGACCAGAATGCGATACCGGCAATAATTAAAGTCCATCCAATTATCAAAGAATAGAATGAAACACTTAAGGGGTATTTGGGAGCTTGCAAAAAATATTTGGAAATATTCATAATTATATCCAATAGTAAATAGCTGTAATCAATTATCGAAATTACCTTAATAGATTATAGGATATATTAAGATTAGAATAAATTATAATTCCAACCAATAAAACAAAAAAGCCGCTAAACTCTTTTGAATTTAGCGGCTAAAATCTACTTCAATTTTATGGAAGAAGTTATTTCAGTTTTCTTACCACAATAGCTTATAACTGTTCAATACCTTCATATAGTTAGCGCGTTCAAATGCGGCAGGTTCTGCAACAGATTTTTGACTCATGCTTCCTTTCATCTGCTCAACCGAAACATATTCCTTCTCTGTCATCCAATCTTCCATTCCTTTTAGAATTTCGGCTACTCTCTTTGGTCCTTGTAATAATAATTCGCTAGCCATCATAACAACGTCAGCGCCGGCCATCATGCTTTTAATTACATCAAATTGATTATGCACTCCGCTTGTAATTGCAAGATTTGCTTTCAATTGTCCGTAAAGAATTGCTGTCCAGCGTAAAGGCAATCTCATTTCCCAGTTAGTGCTTAATACAAGATTTGGCTCAACTTCCAATTTATCTAAATTAAAATCTGGCTGATAAAAGCGGTTGAACATTACCAATGCGTTAGCACCGGCTTCATCCAATTGCTTTGCCATGCTGCTCATAGATGTAAAGAATGGACTTAATTTTACAGCTACTGGAATCTTTACATTCTTCTTAACTTCTTTAACTACATCTACATACATCTTTTCAATTTCTAAACTGCTAACTGCTGCATTTGTAGGAACATAATAAACATTAAGCTCTAAGGCATCGGCTCCCGCTTGCTCTATATTCTGAGCATATTTGACCCATCCGCCAGTGCTAACACCATTCAAACTGCCAATTACAGGAATGCTAACAGCTTTCTTCAAATTAGCAATATGATCGAGGTATTGGTATGGAGTTAATTTGAATTGTTCCGGTGCAGGAAAATAACTAGCTGCCTCTGCATGGCTATGTTCTGTTGTTGTTAAATAATGATCAAGCTCTCCCGATTCATGATTAATCTGCTCTTCGAATAAAGAATAAACAACTATTGCAGATGCGCCTGCATCTTCCAAAGTCTTTACAGTATCAACACTTTGCGAAAGAGGAGAAGCTGATGGAACGATTGGGTTCTTTAGCTTCAAGCCCATATATGTTGTTGTTAGATCCATTGTTACTCCTATATTTTAAATTCTGACCCCGATTTATCAGGGGAAGAATCTCCTACCAATTTTAGGTAGGAGACCTAAATTATTTTTATTATTAATTGCCTTCAGTTTCTTTCTTTTCGCTAAATTTCATCTCAGCCATCTGCTCGTAGAATTTCCATCTCTTTAGAACATCTGCTTGGCCTAATTCTAATAAATGAGCTGCTTCTTTTGGATGAGATTTGGTTAACATCTTATATCTTGTTTCTTTGTAGATATAATCTTCCAATTTAATCTTAGGAGCTTTTGAATCTAACTTTAATGGATTCTCTCCCTTTGCAAAGTTGGCAGGATTGTAACGGAATAATGGCCAGTGACCTGAATCCACAGCTGCTTTTTGGTTCTCCATTCCCTTGCCCATGTTAATACCATGCGCAATACAATGACTGTAAGCAATAATAATTGATGGTCCATCATATGCTTCGGCTTCTAAGAATGCACGCAATGTTTGAACATCGTTTGCACCCATAGCAACTTTTGCAACATATACATTTCCATAGTTCATAGCCATCATGCCTAAATCTTTTTTACCGGTTGTCTTTCCGGCTGCTGCAAATTTTGCAACCGCGCCGTAACTGGTAGATTTACTCATCTGTCCGCCCGTGTTAGAGTAAACTTCGGTATCAAGAACTAAAATGTTAACATTCTTTCCGCTTGCAATAACATGATCCAATCCACCGTAACCAATATCGTAAGCCCATCCGTCGCCTCCAATTATCCAAACAGATTTTTTAACTAAGTAATCTGCAATTTCTAATAATTTCTTTGCATCAGGTAAATCGTTTCCAGCTAATTTTTTCTTTAATTCAGCAACTCTTTCTCTTTGATCGTGAATTCCTGTTTCATCTTTTTGAACAGCATTCAAAATTGCATCTGCTAATTCTGTTCCAATTACATCTTTCAATCTAGCAACTAATTCACAAGCAAATTCTCCCTGTTTATCAATTGATAAACGCATACCCATTCCAAATTCAGCATTATCTTCAAATAAGCTGTTTGCCCAAGCTGGTCCACGTCCTTCTTCATTTTTAGACCATGGAGTTGTTGGTAGGTTGCCGCCATAAATTGATGAACATCCAGTTGCGTTTGCAATTATTGCTCTATCTCCAAATAACTGAGAAACCAATTTTACATAAGGAGTTTCGCCGCATCCCGAGCAAGCGCCGGAGAATTCGAATAATGGCTGCTGAAGCTGCTGAGATTTAATTACAGATGTGTTTATTAATTTTCTGTCTAATTCAGGTAATGATAGGAAATAATCCCAATTTGTTCTTTCTTGTTCGCGAATTGGAATCTGTGGAACCATGTTAATAGCTTTTAAACGTGTCTCTTTTTTATTCTTAGCCGGACAAACTTCAACGCAAAGTTCACATCCTGTACAATCTTCTACTGCTACTTGAATTGTATAAGCGTATCCTTCCGGAAAATCTTTTCCCTTAGCATCCATATATTTAAATGTTGCCGGAGCTTTATCCAAGTTAGCTTTATCGTATGCTTTAATTCTTATAGAAGCATGAGGACAAACCATAGCACATTTACCACATTGAATACAAACTTCAGGATCCCATGCTGGAACTTCTAAAGCAATATTTCTCTTTTCCCATTGTGTTGTTGCACTTGGGAATGTACCGTCAACTGGCATTTCGCTAACTTTTACTTTATCTCCTTTTCCTTCCATCATTTGGCCAAGCACGTTGCGTACATATTCTGGAGCGTTTGGAGAAACGATTGGAGGAATTGCAATTGAACCAACTTTCAATGTGGAGTAGTCAATCTTAAACATGTTCTCTAAAGTCTGATCTACAGCTTCAAAGTTTTGGCGAACAATTTCTTCACCCTTTGAACCGTATGTTTTCTTAATAGATTTTTTAATCTGCTCAATAGCTTCATCCTTTGGTAAGATACCGGATATAGCAAAGAAGCATGTTTGCATAATTGTATTTACACGTCCACCCATACCAGTCTTTGTAGCAACACTGTAACCATCAATAACATAAAAATTTAATTTCTTCGAAATAATTTGTTGTTGAACTCGGCTTGGCAATTTATCCCATGTTTCATCTGTTGTAAATGGAGAATTCAATAAGAATGTACCCCCTTCAACAATGTTTCCAAGTACATCAAATTTTTCTAACAATCCAAATGTATGGCATCCAACAAATTTTGCTGTTTGAATTAAATATGGGGAGTGAATTGGATTCTTGCCAAAACGTAAATGAGATACTGTTGTTGAGCCCGATTTTTTTGAATCGTACACAAAATATCCTTGAGCATGATTTTCGGTTTCTTCACCAATAATCTTAATTGAATTTTTATTTGCACCAACTGTACCATCTGCGCCTAAACCATAGAATAAGCAGCGAACTACATCGTCACCTTCAATAAAAAAGTTTTCATCAAAATCTAAACTTGTATTTGTAACATCGTCGTTAATACCAACTGTAAAGTGATTCTTAGGTTCTGCTGCTTTCATATTGTCGAATACAGCTTTTACCATCGAAGGAGTAAATTCTTTTGAAGATAATCCATAACGTCCGCCAACAACTTTTGGCATCTTAGCAAAGGATGTTTCTCCATTCATCATACCTTCGCTAATTGTTGTAACCACATCAAGATATAATGGTTCTGCAATTGCGCCTGGTTCTTTTGTTCTGTCTAGAACCGAAATGAATTCAACTGTTTTTGGCAATGCTGCTAAGAAATGTTTTGCGCTCCATGGTCTGTACAAACGTACTTTTAGAACACCAACTTTTTCTTCTTTGCTCATTAAATAATCTACAGTTTCTTGTGTAGTTTCGGCACCGCTGCCCATTAAAATAATTATACGCTTTGCGTCTGGCGCACCATAATAATCGAACAAATTGTACTGACGGCCGGTGATCTTTGCAAATTTGTTCATTGCGTTTTGTACGATTTCGGGACATGCATTATAAAATTTATTTACTGTTTCTCTTCCCTGGAAATAAACATCGGGATTTTGAGCGGTTCCGCGGATAAATGGACGGTCTGGGCTTAATGCTCTGGATTTAAATTCGTTAACATATTTCTCATCAATCATTGCATAAATATCTTCATCATTCAATTGTTCCATTTTCATTACTTCTGCAGATGTTCTAAAGCCATCGAAGAAGTGAACAAATGGAATCCTTGACTCTAAAGTAGAAGCATGAGCTATTAATGCAGTATCCATAACTTCTTGAACTGAATTTGAGCAGATCAATCCAAATCCTGTTTGGCGTGTTGCCATAACATCGCTGTGATCTCCAAAAATTGAAAGTGCGGCAGCTGCAATTGAACGAGCACTAACATGAAATACTGCAGGAGTTAATTCACCAGCAATTTTATACATATTTGGAATCATAAGGAACAAACCTTGAGAAGCGGTAAAAGTTGTTGTTAAAGCACCGCTTTGTAACGATCCATGAACTGCACCCGCTGCGCCCCCCTCACTCTGTAATTCCGAAACTGTTGGAACTGTGCCCCAAATATTTTTGTCTCCCTTTGCTGCCCATGCGTCGGATAGCTCTCCCATCGTTGAAGATGGAGTGATTGGGTAAATAGCAATTACTTCACTTACCCTATAGGCAACGTGAGCGGCTGCTTCATTACCGTCAATCGTAATTTTTCTTCTTTCCATTTAGTCCTCTATATTTATGTTGAATAGCTTTAGTTTACTAATTTCTGAGTCTTTTTTGTGCAAATACCTTGCCATCCAAGGGATAGCCGTATCGTGTTTTTTTGCGTAAGAATCCACTTTTTTAGCCTGTTTCCTTCCTTCTAATACCGGATTTGGGATTAAGAGGTGTTCAAATCTTATTTTTAAGAATGGACGAAATCGACGGGACCAAACATAATTATTTTGTCAATTAAAATAAAGATTCTTTTGTCCTGGATTGTAGCAAATTCCTTCCTTTTTATATGGGCCCTCTCTAAATGATTTTGTTATTTCAAAGACCATCCACAATAAAGAAGAGAAAATAAATCCCAATAAAAATAAATTTCTTTATTCCTTTTGTGTGCATATATTAGCAGTAAATAAAACAAAACAAGATATTTTGTAACAATGGAGGTATTAATGTCCGAAAGAATGATTAACCAATTCATGGAAATGGTACAAATTGATAGTGAATCTGGAAACGAGGCAGCTTTTATAGATTATCTTTATAACGAGTATAAATCTATAGGTGGCGAACCTTTTAAAGACAGCTATGGCAATTTAATTGTAAAATTCCCCGCAAAAGAATGCCAAGGTAAAGAGCCGATTCTCCTTTCGTGCCATGCAGATACAGTAATGCCTGGTAAAGGTATAAAACCAATTTTAAAAGATGGAGTTATTCGTTCTAGTGGAGACACTATTCTTGGCGCCGATGATAAAGCCGGAATTGCCGAGATGATTGAAGCTATTCGAACTGCTGAGGTTCATCCTCCAATTGAAGTTGCAATTAGCCGCCAGGAAGAGGTAGGATTGTTTGGGGTTAAGAACTTGGACTATAGTAAGCTTTCGGCTAAGAAAGGTTTTCTTTTAGATAACGACACTTTAGATACAATAATTATTGGAGGACCTAGTTACTTTACCTTAGATGTTACAATTAAAGGTAAAGCAGCTCATGCTGGAATGGAACCGGAAAAAGGTATCAATGCAATTCTTGCTGCTTCATTTGCAATTTCTGCTTTGCGTCTTGGCCGCTTAGATCATGAAACAACTGCAAATGTAGGAGTTATTCATGGCGGTATGATTCGTAATGGTGTGCCCGATTTAGTAACTTTCTTAGCGGAATGCCGAAGCCTCAATCATTATAAAGCCGAAGAACTTGCTAACGAAATGGTTGAAATGATTCATGAACATGGTGAGGCCAATGGTGCTACAGTTGAGATTGTTTTAGATAATAAATGCAAAGCAGTCAATATTCCGGAATCTTCTTGGACAGTTCAGGCATCCATTAAAGCATTAAAAACTGTAGGAATTGATGCGAAAGCAACTTATATGACCGGATTTACCGATGCATCAATTTATAATAACCATGGAATTGAAATGGCTGTTATTGGAATTGGCGCACGGTTAGAACATTCTCTCGAAGAACATATTTATGTCTCCGATATGGAAAAGGCGGTAAAGGTAATACTTGAACTATTCCGATTATCTGCTAATTAATTTTTAACGCGGAAGCTATTTATGCTTCCGCTATTAAAAATATTCAAACATTCAGCTTAAGTAGTTGTTTATACTAATCTTTCAGTTATTGATTAGACAATTGAATAGATTTTAGTTCACCAGGTTTCATATCTAACTGAACTGATTTCTTTTCAGTTCTATTTTTAATGGAGAATTCAATTTTTATTCTACCCCCCTTTTCAGATTGAACCGTGACAGATTTCATGTTGCCTCGTTTTATTTCTGCAGAAACCAAGAATGCCCCTTCGGTTCGCAACTTGTTAAAAGAAACATCTTGCCATTCATCTGGTATTGCAGGGAATAATTTAACGATTCCGCTATGACTTTGAATTAGCATTTCTTGAATTCCAGAAGCAAATGCAAAATTGCCTTCCAATGTAAATGGTCTATATCTATGTTTTGAGTATCCATTGCTCGATTGGTCTCCGTTTACATGAAAACTATTAGGCAGGCAAAAATTCTCTGCGAATATTTTTAGAGCATTTGCCGCTCCTTTTCCATCAAACATTCTTGCCTTTAAATTACCTAGCCAGCTAAAAGAATATCCTACCCAATTATCGGAACCATATTTATCTAAGGTATTAATAGAGTTTTCAATTATTTTTTTATCCTTTTCGCTATTTGAATAGTCTATATTTCCTAGCGGATGAATGGCCAGCAAATGAGAAAAATGACGGTGCGATTCATTATAATCGAGTTCATTCGCAATTCTTAATCCGCCCCTTTCATCCAAATCGTAAGAACCCCATTCTGAAAGTATTGACTTCCATTTTTCTACATCATCATTTCTTTTTAATTCTAAGGCAAGTTCAGAGGCTTTTTCATATATCCATCTTATTAACGCTAAATCGAAATTAGTTGTTTTACCAAACCAAGCTTCTTTAGAATTATCATTAAACTCGGGACTAGAGCTAATAAGCAGTTCCCTTTTTCCATTTTTATCTTTTATAGAAATTTGCTCTAAAAAAAGAGCAACATCTTTAATCCATGGGTAGGCTTTTTCAATTAAGAATTTTCGATCCATAGTGTAGCGCCAGTGAAGATAAAAATTTTGCGAAAGCCAAGCGCTTACCGTTGGACTGAATGCATATTGTATCCACCCTCCCATTGGTTTACCGGTTAATGTTGATACACCAGGAACATTAATTCCCTCTGCTTCGAAATACTTTTTTGTGTAATCTTTAAAGGTATTTTTGTTTTTCAACATCCAGTTAATAAAACCTTCTTCCAAATCCAGATGATTAGAAGTGTATGAATGCCAATAGCTCAATTGTGTATTTAAGTCATTATGAAAATCTCCCTTCCATGGAGGAAGTTTACCATTATCTGCAGTCCAAACAGCTTGCAAAGAAATTGGTGGTGTGTTATTACGAGCAACGGCGCCAAACTTATAAAGTTCTAGATACCACTGTTTTTCTAAAACTTTATCTGGAATTGATATAGACGATTTATTCCAATAAGCCTTCCACCAATTTGAATTAGATAAAGAATACGCCTCCATTCCTTTTAGCATTGCGTCTCTTGTTATTTTACTTGCCTTTTCACTTTTTTCCCAGTCCGGAAAGTATGAACTTATGCTCCAGCATCCTTCCAAACCATTTTTAAGCTCTTTCCATTCAACACTAATTATATATTCAAATCCTCCCCACCCTTTTTGTTTGTAAAGAATTCTATGAGGGTTTTTTTCAATTTCTCCAGGCGTGTATTCCAATCTTCTTAAATCCTGCCCAGTAACAGGATTTTCTTCTTTTGAAACTCCTTCTAAATTATAAGCCGGTTTAATTATTTCGGGTAGTGGTTTTGAAGGGGTATTCTCGAACTTAAACCATCCTACATTTTCTTTTGCATCAATAAAAGTTATAAGCTTAACACCACTTTTCCATTTTACTTCACACAAAGCATTTTCAATTTTCAATTCAACGCTGGCAACAGGTCCAAATTTTTCTACATTAAATTCTAAAGCTCCGGCTGGAATTTTTGAAGGCGCCGGATTTTTATCATACGGTAAATCGAAACTATCTTGAACAGCTTTGTAATTATTATTTTTCCACTGAGCATAGACCCATTTGTATTTCCATTCTGGTATTCCAATATTTTCCATGGGACGTAAATCCCAAAGATCTGCTCGGTCAAGTGAAAAGCGAAGCTTTCCATTTTTACTCCAAATTAACGCTCCTAGCATTCCGTTTCCTAACGGTATTGCTTCATCCCAGCTTGCAGCCAGTTTAGTAAATTTTAGATTGTGCTCTTTTGGAATTTGAGCCCTATTACTTATAAATAGCAGCAACAGCATTAAAATAATTTTAGTAGAAACAGCATTTGCATTTTTCATTAAGAATCCTGTGTAATATTATTCTTTCGAATTTATCTGCAGCATTTACAAGTAAAACTTATTAAAATGTTTATTCCTTTGCTACTCCCACATGAATTGTGTCAAATCCATATTTGTCCCTTATCTTCTGAACAGCCCTGAGCATTTTCTTACGTACAATCTTCTCATCTTCAAATAAAATTTCCTGTTCGGCAAATTCGTTGAACTTTGTAAGCCTTACACCAAGCAATCTGACCCCTACTCTTCTTGTGTAGCACTTTCTAAATAACTGTAATACTGTCTCATATACATCTTTATCGTCATCCGTTGCTTCAATTGTCTTCTCTCTGGTCAAAGTTACAAAGTCGGTATAGCGCAATTTCAATCCAATGGTCGAAGCCTGCCATCCTTTATTTCTTACCTGCTGGCATACTTTGGAAGTCAATTCAAAGAGAGTTCCTTCCAGTTCTTTCTTATCTACAACATCGGTTCCAAATGTTGTTTCGTGAGAAATACTTTTCCGTTCGGATGATTGTGTTAAATTTGGATTCCCCTGCCCATTTGCTTTCTCCCACAAATCCAACCCATGCTTACCAAATGCGGCAGTAAAATAATCCACCGATGTATTGGCAATATCCCCAATTGTATAAAATCCCTTCGAGTTCAGTGACCGCTGAGTAACCTTTCCAATGCCTGGAATAGTTTCAATTGCCATTGGGGCCAAAAACTCCTTTTCCAGTCCCGGCATAATGTAGGTAATTCCGGTAGGCTTCATGCAGTCCGAAGCTATCTTTGCAATTGTTTTATTGCTTCCAATTCCAATAGAACAGGGCAAACCTAAGTTCTCCTTTATCTCCTTCTGAATTCTTGTTGCAAACATAATTAGGGGACCGTAAATTTTTTCGCAGCCGGTAAAGTCCATATAAAATTCATCAATCGAGGCCTGTTCAATCATTGGGGCGTAACTTTCCAAAATCTTTTTTACAGCCTTCGAAAAGCGGCTGTATTCTTTATGATGCCCATGCAAATAGATACCTTGCGGGCAAAGCTTAAATGCGGTTCTTATTGGCATTGCCGAATGAAGTCCGAATGCACGGGCTTCGTAGGAGCAAGCGGCCACAACACCGCGTCCATGCGGATCTCCTCCAACAATTACCGGCTTGTTTTCCAGTTTGGGATCCAATATTCGTTCGACCGAAACAAAAAAAGCATCCAAATCAAGATGAAATATTGTTCGCATTGGTTAAGTAATCACTCTAACTTGTTTAATATTATTTACTTGCCTTTTATAAAAGAATCAATTATTATACAGTGAACAAATGTACACTTCTAATATGAATAAATTAATAGAAAATAGCAATCATGTTTTACTTAACATGAGAGATTACCGCCCCAAAGGAATAAAGCCGGTAATACCAAGGTTCTATGCTCCTATTCCCCGCAAAACCAAAAATATCGATTTCGATATCTACGACTTTGAAATGATATTTAATGATGAGGAGACAAAAAAAATAATTAGAGATGGCAACACAATTGGATGCTTCTACATCGAGTCCCCCGGAATGCGCTCTCTTCTCAAGCGTTTGGACTGTGATACATTTGAAATGCTCACAGCCGCCAGTTCTATTATACGTCCCGGAGTTGCCGAAAGCGGTATGATGCAGGAGTTTATAGCACGCCATAAAGATCCATCACGCAGAAAATATCTTGTGCCCGAAATGAAAACCTACCTGGGGGAAACATATGGAGTAATGGTTTATCAGGAAGATGTAATTAAGGTTGTTCATCATATTGTGGGAATGTCTTTGGAAGAGGCCGACCTTTTGCGCCGCGCCATGAGCGGTAAACTACGCTCGAAAGATGCTATGAAAAGAATCTCGGACCGTTTCTTCGAATCTTGTACTCGCAACGGCTACACAGCAGCAATATCGCAGCAGCTTTGGAATCAGATAGAATCCTTTGCAGGATATGCATTTTGCAAGGCTCACAGCGCCTCATTCGCCCTTCTCTCCTTCCAGGTAGCTTATCTTAAGGTTCATTACCCGGCACAGTTCATGGCTGCGGTTTTAAGCAACGGAGGAGGCTACTATTCATGCGAAGTGTATATAAACGAATGCAAGAGAATGGGGCTGAAAATAGGGCTACCATGCATCAATAAAAGCTCTTTCGATTACATTGGCAAAGATGGTGAGATACTTATAGGCTTTAGCGCCATTAGAAATATGGAACGGAATAGCGCAGATAGAATTGTGAACGAGCGGAAAGAGAATGGAAAGTTTGTATCTCTTGCGGATTTTTTGGTACGCACTCATATGGGAATGGAACAGAGTGAAATACTAATTAAGTGCGGAGCCATGGATTGTTTTGGCAAAACACGCCCAACACTCATGCGTCTGCTGGATATTTATTACAGCCACCGTAAACTTTTGGATAACAGCTACAACGATCTGTTTATTAACGATAGCTACAAGCTGGAGGCGGAAGTTGAAACCAAAAGGCAGTACAGTTTAGAGGAAATATGCGCCGCCGAGTATGAGGCATTCGGCTTTATGGTAAGCAGCCACCCCCTTTCATTTTATAAGGAGATAATTAATCAGTCCGGAATTACAAAAGCAGCCGACCTTTACAAAAGCGGCGGCCGGCAAATTAAAATGATTGGCTGGTACATGGCATCCAAAAGAATTAAAACTAAAAAAGGGGATATAATGAAGTTCCTATCGCTCGAAGATTTAAGCGGCACATTCGAAGCGGTAATTTTTCCCAAGGCTTACGCCAAATATGCCGAACTTACAATGTCTATGGGTCCATATCTTGTGGAGGGAAAAGCCGATCTTGAAAATGGAAACAACATAATTGTAGATAAACTCCAGGTGCTTTCGGCAGTAGATGCTCTTGCGGTAACTCAAAAAGACAGCGCCGAGAATAAATATTATGGGGATGTTGAAAAGGTGGATAATGAGGAATTCAATCTTGTGGAAAAACTGGGAAGGGAAAAACTGCACAGCGCTTATTTAAAGAAAATTGCATAGCTCTTATGATTATAGAATATTGTACGCAAATTTATTAGATTTATACAGAGAAAAAGGAAGGCATGCTAATATGAAAAATGAGATTATTTTTATTGTGCAGGAATCATTGGAAGGAGGATATGAAGCCAAGGCTCTTGGATATTCCATTTTTACAGAAGCCGATAAACTTGATGAATTAAAAAGTAATATCAAAGAAGCTGTTGCTTGCCATTTTGAAGAAGAAGAGATGCCAAAAATTATTCGTCTGCATTATGTCAAAGAAGAAATTATTGCAGCATGAAAATTCCAAGAGATATTTCCGCACAACAACTAATTCAGTCACTTCAAAAAATAGGTTACCAAGTTACGCGTCAAAAAGGAAGTCATATAAGGTTAACTGCAATAATTGATTCTAACGAACACCATATAACAGTGCCCAATCACGCGCCTTTAAAGATTGGTACACTTAATAATATCCTAAATGAAATTGCTGATCATAATAAAATCAGTAAAGAAAAAATTGTAAATGCTCTCTTTGGACAATAAAATGATACTACAAAGCTAGGTTGCCCCCTCCTTTCTCAATTGCGTTCATCGTATCTCGTAACACACCAAGCGAACGCTGACTTAACAAATCGATCTTAATAAGTCCATACTCCTCTGTTGAGTACATATCGGGCTGAGTAATAATTAATCCCAATCCCTTATTCTTTGCATACTCAACTGCAACATAGTTTGTAATTGGCTCGGGAGTAATTATTAATCCGCTTGCGTGAATACTTAAATGGCGCGGAAAGCCGGAAAGCTTAGAGGCAACCGTAATAATAGATTTCCAAGGCTCAGCTTCAAAATGTAGGGATTTAGATTCCGGAAACTTTTCGGCTAGATGAGGAAGATTATATGCGCTGGTCCAGGGAATAAATTTGCTGTATTTGGAAATTTCCGACTCGGCAATTCCGTAAACCTTAGCCACTTCTCGGAATGCTGAACGCGCCCGGAATGTAACGGTTGTTGAAATCATAGCCACTTTATCGTAGCCATATTTTTCGTAAATGTACTTTACAATTTCATCCCGCTCCCGCCACGAAAAATCCAAATCCACATCCGGAGGTGAAGTTCTTGCACGATTCATAAATCTTTCGAAGTAAAGGTTATGTTTAATTGGATCTACTTGAGTAAATCCCAAGCAGTAAGCTACAAGACTGTTAGCAGCCGATCCCCTTCCAATTGTCATTAGCCTTCTTTGCTTAGCCTGATGAATTGCGTCCCAAATAATCAAAAAGTAATCGCAAAAGCCCAGTTCATCAATCATTTCCAATTCGTACTGAAGACGTTTTACAGCTTTATCTGTAATAGGTTTGTAACGCTCTCCCAATCCATTAAAAGCAATCTTCCACAAAAACGAAAATGCTGTTTCCTCCTTGGGCAAATCGAACAGAGGGAATTTGTATTTGCCAAGTGTAAGCTCCACATTACAATTTTGAACAACATGATCTATATTCCATAAAGCTTCGGGCAAATTGCGCCATACCTTTTTTAATTCTTTTGGCGTTTTAAGGCAGTACTCTTCATCGGCAACATCATCACCGCTTAAATTAGCAAGTGTTGTATTCCTCTTAATTGCGCTCAATACTTTGTGAATTATATAATCCTCTGGCTTTTCGAAATATGCCGGATGAGAAGCAATTATCCTTAAGCCCCTCTGCTGAGCAAATTCATACAAAGCTCTCGTTCTCTTCTTCTGCTTATCGGTTACAATTAATTCTACAAAAAGATTTGCTCTGTTAGCTTCACATATCTTTTCGTCACTCAGCAGTTCCATTGATGAAGTGATTATAAATAAATTCTTCTGCTCGTTTCTAAGAAGTCCGGCAAGGGAGAAATCTTCTTTTAGTTTACGAGATGTAATTATTCTGCATAGTTCACTGTAGCCTTCATTATTCTTTGCAAGAAAAAGTGCGTACGTATTCCTATCCTTAGGCTCATCTATGCAGGCACCAAGAATTGGCTTAATGCTATTCTCTTTAGCTTTTTTGGCCAGCTGAATTAATCCATGCATTCCGTTTCTATCTGTTAAAGAAACGAATGTACTTTGGTTACTCTTTGCAAATGCAACTAAATTATCAATTGCAATTGCCCCCTGAAGCAGCGAGAAATATGAATGTGTGTGAAGTGAGAACATAATATAAAGGGGGTTGCTTATTTATGTAGTGATTATTGAGGCGAATTAAGAACGATAGCCATTCATTGTCATTCAATCGTTATTCAATTGTACTTTTAATTGCTACCGAATTACCACCGAATGGCGCGAAGCAAATGACCACTTAATTACAATCGAATGTCAATTGATGGCAGCTTGCCCGGCTTTGGCCGTCGAAACGAATGCCGAAAGCAATTATTGCATTAGACTACTTAATGGACTATATTTTAGTCGTAAAGAATAAGGCGATTAAATGAAATTTAGTGAAGTTGTAAAACCAATTAGTTATTTAAAGACTCACGCTTCTAAAGTGATTCGCGATGTATCCGAAAATCAAAAGACAATGCTTATTACTCATAATGGAGAAGCGAAGGTAATTCTTCAGGATGTTAAGATATACGAGCAAACTCAAGAAAGTATTGCCATGCTTAAAATTATTGCTCTTAGCGGCAAGGAAATAAAACAGAATAAAACAAAGACCATTAAAAAATCTTTTATCGATTTAAGAAAACGAATAGATATTTTTAAGAGAGACGAAAGTGAAATTCAAGGTTAGTATTACGTATACTGCCGAAAATGATCTCTTCGACATTTATAAATATGTTTACCTAAATGAATCCGAAGAACATGCCGAAAGATTACACTTAAAACTACAAACCAAATGTCTCTCATTAGAAAATTTTCCTTATAGAGGACATATTCCAAACGAATTGAAACTGCTGGGAATAACAGATTTTTATGAAATAACAAGCAAGCCATATCGAATAATTTATCAAATTGTGAAGAACTCCGTTTACATACACTGTGTTTTAGATGGAAGACGCGATATGCAAAAACTTTTACAAGATAAATTACTACGCGAACACAAACCAAACCAATTACAGTAATTTCAATTCGATTGCATACAATTGAATGGCAGCTTGCCCGGCTTTGACGGGCGGAGCGAATGACCATTGAATTACAACACTGTTTTACTGCAGAATAAACTTCTCAATCTTTTCCAATCTTGGATATGCCTTAACAGTAGTTGGCGGTATTTTTACCTTTGTTAGTTCTTTTAGAAAATGCATAAGCTCGAACGCATTTGCCACTGCGTCTCCCCGCGGATGATTATTCATTATTACAAATACCTTTCTCACCTTATCGTAAACTTCTTTTATCTGATTGCTAATCTCTATCAGTTCCCCCGGTGAATACAAATATTTATACCTTTCATTCTGCTGATCGTAACTCTGCTCTTTGCCAAAGTTATTTATGGATTGCTTCCATGCCTCTTCGTTGCGTCCATGAAAACGGATATATGCAGTATCGTTTGTTACAACCGGCTCGAATGGGATGGACTTTCCTACCATAGGCTGATCTATTGTACACATTGTTAAATTGTTGAGCGCAAAGAATTCGGAAGCAACTTTGCTGTTCCATGATGAATGGCGCACCTCTACAAAATTGTTTGTCTCTTCAAAAATTTCGTTGAGCCGTTTAACATATTCCATATTAGAGTCCGTACACCCAAATGAATATGGGAACTGAATTAGCTGCCCGCCAAGCCGTTCCTCTTTTGCAAGCGTGGAAAGAGTATTCTTCACGGCGGCAATCTGTTCTTTTGTGTAATTCTTTTTGTGGGTAAAATCTTGATGCAGCTTAATTGTAAATAAAAAATCCTCACACTCACTCACCTTTCTTAACCATCCATTTACAAAGCTGGGATTGATATAAGTATAGTAGGATGAATTAACTTCTACTACATTAAAGTAGTGGCTGTAAAACTCCAGCCAGTCAAATTCCTTGGTTTGAGTCTTTGGATAAAAGCTAGGCACCCAATCTTTATAACTCCAGCCGGCTGTACCAACAAAAATTTTAGAGCTATTTAGCATCTTATAACACTATCTCGAACTTTCCCTCTTTAAGTTCGACCAAAGTTTTTGACTGCTTGTCTTCTAGTTTCTCGAATTTAGCACTAAAAGGACCTTTTATTCTTAACTCATTATTCTTATAAGATATTTCATCTATTCGTGCGGTAAATATAACTGCAGGCGCTTGCCAATTACTTCTATTATATGACTTGTAAATCTCTATCTGTGCTCTATTAACTTCAGTACTGTAAGATAAACTTTCACCGCTATTGTTGCGAGAATCCCTCGATTGAAAACTTATAGCAAAAGTTTTTCCAAACAACTTTTTCCCATGCTCATCTCTTATACCATCCTTAAATATTATACTGCCTGCCTGTAAATCCACGCCTAATCTTTCGATACTAAACTCTAATGAAACCATCTGCTGAACAAAAGAATCATTTTTCTCCCCTCGTGCACTAATAATTAGGTCATTTTCCTTTCTGATAGAAACTGTATTTAAGGGAAGGTCATATTTTTCGTTGTTAAATGTGAAGGAAATATTTCCTTTATATAATTCTTGTGAAAACATTGGTAGTGCAGTTAGAATAAATACTATAATCATTTTTTTTCTCATATAAACTCCAATTAATTACTTTATTTCTAAAATTATATATTCATTAAAATATCTTTCATAATCCGAATATCCGTATAAATCGTATTCCTCTCCATCCCGTATAAAATTAGCACTCCAGTTCTCCTTAGGCATATCTACACTTATACTTTTCCACCTGGGTGGAATTACAATACGTTTTTTTATTGGCGTCCATCTCAATATCTCATCATTAAGATTAAACTTGTTATAAATAATAAATAAATCTACAGTCAAACTATCCTCAGAATAATTTATAGGTACGACCAAGAACTTATAAGTACCCCTAAAAATCTCATCTTTTGTCTTGTAAGCATTTAGCTTTTTATTTTTCTCTTCATTCCCCAACTCAAATGGAATTTCAAATTGAGTATAATAAAAACTTAGTCCATCTATTAGCCTAACTTCATCTAGTTTCGAATTCCCATCAAAAATATCAGGACGTTCTTTTTTGGAAGCATAGGAATAGTGAGTGTTACTCTTAAACATATTTGCATATGGCAAATTGGCGTTCGACACAAAGTACTTGGTATTGGGAGACGTAGAAGGTATTTTTTTATTATTAAAACTTCTTCCAAACTTTAAAGTAAATTCCAATTTGGAATTCCTAATAGAGGATTGTTTTAACGATGCTAATAGAGAATCCTTAAATTCCTCATTAATTATAAGCGGAAGAATTCTATCCGAATTTTCATATTTAACAAGTTTTAGAGTAAGCTTACATTTTTCACCAAAATCTCGACTCCAATAATTAAGCGACTCAGGATAGCCGAATGTAGCTAAAAAATTGCCACCATTAGCTTTTACTTTTAGATTGTACTCTTCATCAAAATCTCTATATCCACCCGATAGCCCTTCTACTGTGTTTGTTTTTTTATTTAGCTCTGAATCCGGCATTTTATATACTATATAATGGAAAAAAACATTTGCAGATGGAGATAAGGTATTGTTTCCTCTTTTAATTTCAATTGAATCCAATTCTTTGTAATAATAGGGCGTTAAAGCAAAGGAAAATACACTTCGAAATAATGTTAAATTAACTGCTGGCATATTGCCGGAAATGTTTGTTTCCTTTCTTAGAAAATCCATATGCCCCATATCTTTTAGTGTCTTGAAAAAAGCACTTTCCCTTAGAATTGAATATCCCCCCTGTTCTAATTTCCCCTCCATCCTATCTCCCCATCTACTAGAATGATAAGTTGCAAAAAAACCTTCCATTTCTTCGCCAGTCATTACTTCTTTATTAATTATAAATACATTTCTTCTATCCGCTGTAATCATCTCTACTGATGCTGCTATTTTAGTTTCTTGCGGATATAATTGAACAACACTTATTAAAAAGAAAGCAATCAATTTTTTCATTCTAGTTACCTACTATTTGAGATGCTAAAAAATCTTCTTTAGATATTTTTACAGTCGGCCTATTTTCCATCAACTTATAATATCTATCTGAAATGGGAATACTGCTATTCACCACTGTTAAATTTTGGATTGTTCCTTTATTATTTCTTTTAGCTTTAGTATTTGTTTTAACAAAACTTACAGATGGCTTAATTTGCTGCTTTACCGTTTGTATATTGCTTAACTTTTCATAATCACTTTTTACTAAGGATAAATCATTTTGCATTTTTTTTAAACGATCTGCGGTATTTCTATTTTCACTTTTACTCATAGCTAAAAGCATTACAAGTATAACTGCCGCCGCGGTGGATATGTATGAAGCGTATTTGTAAACTTTTGCTTTGCCAATAACTACCGGCTGCAGTTTGGGATAATTGAATGGCGCCAAATCTGCATGCACTTGACTGTAATGAGAAGCTACGCCACGCTTAAGGCTCAAGGCCTCGTTGTAAATTTTGCGCGCCTCTTCATTATTCGATAGCTCTGCAAACAATTCAACTTGCTCACTATTACTCAACTCCCCATCCGCTAGCATGTTTATTTTTAATTCTAAATCTTCCATTAAAAACTTCCTTTCAAAATTCTTTTTAGCTTTTGCCTTGTACGAAACAATTTTATTTTGACATTATCCAAAGTATCGTTGGTTATTTCTCCAATCTCGGCGTATGAATAACCGGCATGTTCTTTTAGAAACAACAATTCATTCTGTTTAGCACTCAACTGCTTTAGCGCATCTTCAAGTGTTATACGCTCATCAATTTTCAATTCGTAAACCGCATCGAAAGTATCCTCATTAATCTGCTCATTATTTCTATCTGCTCTTTTAAGTCTCGAAAAACAATAATTGCGTGCAATTACAAGAAGCCATGTTTTTTGACTGCAATTGCCCTGGAATGTTTTTTCGTTTTCGATGTAACGAATAAATGTTTCCTGAACCGCATCTTTAGCATCATCTTCATCCTTTAATATGCTCAATGAATAACGGTAAAGATCCAAACTGTACATTTGGTAAAGCTCGGGAAATTTAAGCGCTTTATTTTCTTGAATTAGAATAACCCTCTCCATTGGCGTTAACAAATAGACTTTTGAGTGATTGAAAAGTTACATTTTAAGCAAAGCACAATTTATTGGAACAGATATAGCTCTTTTTAATTGGTTACAATAAATTTTATCTAAAAAATCGGCTCAGTCTCTCTTTGATGAGTCCTAAATGCTGCATAATACTGTGTTTTTGCCTCATTTTATCAATTGTGAACAAATTTTTCCATTTTGTGAGATATTTTTCGGCTTTGCATGGTTTCAGAAAGCATTGTGAGATCTACATTGTGCTTTGCGTTAATTCATTTAGATATTGCGGCTTATTTTCTTCTTTTGTAAGAAATTTTTAGGCATTGTGAAGCTTATATTTTGCTTTATGATACCCTCTTTTGATATTGTGAAACTAAATTTTGCCATTGTACACTTTTATTTCGCTTTGCACACTTTCTGTAAGCTTTGCTGGGCATTTTTTCTTATTTGCTTATGGTAATATTTATAATGCAAAAATATTTTCCGGTTCTTCCTTTTCCAGCCCCCATTTCAGCGGATTTTGTTGAATGTATCTGCGAATAAAAAACAATTCTTTTTCATTTCGGATTATTCGATCGTAAAAACGGGATTGCCATGAAAAATCTGGAATGCCATTTTCATGTGCGCGCTTTGTTACAGCAGATTTGAATGAACGAATTATTGCGGATAATGAATTGGCCTTTGGTGATATCTCCGAAAATTTTCTTGGTACTTGCGTAGTAGAGACGTTGCGCGCAACGTCTCTACAATTTTCGTTTAATATTATAATCCCATGGAAATGATTTGGCATAATAACATAATCATCAAGTTCAACATTCGATCTGAATAATTTTGTATTTAACCACTCTTCGTTTACAACATTTCCCAAGCCACTCAATATAACTTCATCATTTTTAACCATTCCAAAATATTCTTTATGATTTTTTGTATTGATTGTTACAAAATACCACCATGGATTTGTATAATCCCACTCTTTTAATCTTGCAGATTCTATTCGGAAGTTGTTTTGATAAAGACTCATTTTATAATATGAGTACAAATTATAGAATGCAGACTCTGCAACCATCAAGCCGATTGCAAAGCATGCATTCTAATTAAGGGCAAATTTGGTTAGTTGTTTTTGGTTAATTGTTAGTTGCCGATTTTTATTTCGAGTAGTTGAATTACATTTTTAACATCGGCTTGCGATTTTACCTCTATTGAAATTCCTCTTCCCTCGGCATATTTTTTTGCCGCGAGTAGTTCCTCAATAATATTTGCCGGCAAACTGCTTTTAGCAATTTTGGAAATTACTTTATCTCCAAACACAAATGCTACTCTAAAATAATTTTGGTATGGAGTAAGAAAAAATAAATTTCTTTTCTTCAAAATGGTTTTCATTATCCAGCCGCTTTTAGCGCTGTAGAATTTCCATTCCGTATCCGCCTTTCCATAATTATCTTCCAAATGCTTTTCAATCTTCTTCCAAAGCAATGCCTTTTTACCTAACACGGCACAAAGCATTGTATAATTTGGCATCAATTCTTTTTCGGCAAAAATACTTGCAGACATATTATTTCCTATTTCAATTCCGGTTTTGTAAATGACCAATGTGTTTGAATTATTTTCCAGCTTCCATCATTTTCCAAACGGTAAACTTCGGTGCAATTCCATTTTGCAGGGCGTACGCTTGAATAAGAAACCAGATTGAAAGTTAATACCGCCATTTCATTTGTAGCCTGCACTTTTGGATTAAGCATATCATCTTTATCTACTTTTACCTGTCCCCGTATCGATTCATATAGTTCAGTTAGTTTAGCCTTACCGTCCAGTCTTCTTTCTAAGAATGGATCGAAGTAAACTACATCTTCGGCGCAGATTTCTAAAAAACCGGAGGGGTCTCCATTGTTCCATCTTTCCAATGCTTCCTTTTCCATTCCAATAATTTTTTCTTCCAAAGTTTGCTGAGCGCTTATTGCTGTTGCCATAATTAATACCGCCATAATTGTTTTTAGCATTTTTTACCTTTTATTTATTCCCAAACATTGCTTCTTCAATAAACTTATCGAACTTACTTGGTGCAATTAGCTCGTGAGTTTTAAACTCGCCGTTATAATAAATTCCGAGTGTGCCAAAAGGACTTCCAATTTTCTTTGCTTCATCCGAAGAGGAAATTTTCTTGGTCGTAAAATCAATTTTCTTTTGCTTAAGTATATCTGTTAGAATTTTTACATACTCTTCCATAAATGGACATTGATTTGAATAAATGAAAGAAAAACTCTTTTTGTTTTTGCATGTTCCCTTTTTTGCTTCAGGTGTAAACTTAGGCGCTTCCGCTTTCTTGTTAAATTTTAGAGCGAGCAGCTCAAAATATGGAGCGGCGGTATCAACGGTTTCGAATCCTTGATTTACATAAAACTTTTTATCGGTTAAAAATGGTTTTACATTGGAACTTGTAACTACAACAACTCCATCCATCTTTTTAGATTTAGCGTCTGTAATGCATTCTTCAAGCAACGCCTTCGAAAATCCTTTTCCTTTAAATTGCCCCGAAACCCAAAGGCAATTAATTACCATAAAGTTTTTTCCTTCAATTGGTTTCCATACTTTCTCTATCGGCATATATTCAATAAAGACTTTTCCACGCTGATCTAATCTTTTGAAAACTAATCCATCGTTAAACCTTTCCTTCATCCAATCTTTTTTAGATTGAGCACGGGCCTTATTTTCCTTATCGTTTCCAATTGCGCAGCAAATATGCTCTGCATCTATATTACTTTTATCGATTGTAATAATCTTCATAGCATCCTCAGTAGATATTTATTTTATTGTAAATCTCAAAACCGTTTTCAGTTTTTCAGGTGAAACTTTTCTGGCGTCTGATAAATAAATTTCGCGATGAGTCATAGATTCTCTTTTAAGATTATTAGCATCGCAAAATTCTTCCATTAGTGTAAAAGACTTTGGTTCATCATCATAACTTCCCAAATGCATCATCTGAACACATTTACCCTCTTCAAGCGTAATGAATTTTACCTTATTCAAAAGCTCGCTAGGCTTTTTCTTTTTTGTAATTTCAATTACTTCATTAGCAAAAGAGTTATTTACAAAGATGGGCTGACGCATCATCAAATTAAACACAAGTGAATTCTTATCCAGCTTTCCGTTGTAATTTTTTTTTGCTTCCTCGGAAATGTCCCAAACTCCTTCCAGCGGATATACTGTATAATCAAAATAATCCTTTGGTGCTTTCCCCGATTTTGGACTCATCTTTACTGCGTATGACAAGGAATAAAGTACGCCAATGTATTCCGCAAAGAAGGAATCGTTTGGATTACCCTTCCCTTCAATTGCAAAAAAGTTAAACGAGGGAATCGTTACAAGCTCCGGTTTATTTTTGGGCAGATAAAAATTCTTCTCTTCCTTTTTCCATTCATGTTTCATAAACTTATTCCTAGCACTTACTTAATATTTTTTAATGCTTGCTATCTTTCCAGTTCCACCATTTCAATTTTTCTTTGTCTCGTTTACGCTCATCCGTTTCGGCATAATAAACCGCACATCTAAAAACATAAAGCAAGCATCTATCTTGAACTACACCTGCAAATTTATTCGATTGATCGAAAAGCCACTGGGGATTTTGCCCTTTTAGATCGGATACTTTTTGTATACCAATATTGACCAAATCTTGTGCAATGCTTTTACCCACGCCGGGAATTGAAGTTAGTAGTTCAGATGCTTGCTTTGTTTTCATATTGCAGATGAGTCCTAATCTTTCAAATAAAATTTAATTTCTGTTATCAATTCGCTCGGCGCAGTTACAGCCGGATCGTTTGGATAACTTTCGCAAACAATTCCTGTTGTTTCAATTTTGTTTTGAGCAATGTGAGCCATGGCTTCTCCGTATACTTTTTCAAGCTCGTTATAAGGACCAACGTGAGTAAACATTAATACTTTACCACCTGGCACAATACTGCTTTTGATATTTTCTTTTTCGGCTAAGCTGCCTGATGCCGGAAATCCTAATTCCACATCAAGATCGTTCATATCCATATTGTAATAGATTGCAAATGGAGAGCCGGCACATTCAAGATTGTTCGATTCCATATGGTTTTTTATCGATCCATAAACCTGGCCGAATAAATTTGGTAACTGCTGAACGTTAGTTTTTGTTCTTACTGATAATGATTTCTGGGCTGGCACTTCTTTAATTTCATATTTGATAGACATTGCATTTCTCCAAAATTTTTAATGTTCGATTAAGTTTTGCATTGATAAATTTGCTGAAGGATTTAATCCTTGGACCAAGCCGGCATTGCGTTTAAATAATTCTCGGCTCGTTTCATAAAGTTGGCATTACCCTCTTTTGGCGCAAAAGATTTAAGCCATTCGGCAACTCCAGTTTGGACCGTTTCTTTCGGTTTCAAATTCCCTTTTTCGTCCACGCAGTAGCCGCATAAGTTTGGAGCGGTTTCCTGGGCAATGTTGCCATCAAGAATAATTCCGCACGAGTGACAAAATTTCATTTCCATTTAAGTTCTCCTAAATTGTTTGTAATTGACAATTCAAACTTAATTTAGAACTGTGACACCATTATGTCATGTTTATAAAGAGATAAAATTTTCTCCGCTTTTTCTTTTATTGCTCTTGCAATGTGTTTAGGTTCAAGCACTTTAACATTATCACCATTTCCAAGTATAATATTGTAAAGCCATTCATCTTCCGGCAAGGACACGCGCACAATTGCGCTTCCATCTTGATTATATTCTATGCAGCATTCTTCAAAGTATTCTTCAACTGTTGGCATTATATCTTTTGAATACCACAAAACCAGATCCACCTTTTTAATTTCGTCTTGATTGTACTTCAAATAGTCTTGATACGATTCTTTTCTTCTTTTAAATGATTCCGATGTGGTTACAAGATTATTCATTCTAACAAGTTTGAAGATGCGGAAGTTGTTGCGGATTTTGCAATATCCAAACAGATACCAAGCATAACCTTTGTACACAAGAGTCATCGGTTCCACCATTCTGTTTATGGCTTCCCTTTTATTGTTCCGGTAATCGAAGCGTATTACTTTTCTATTCGATATTGCCTGCTGAATTTCTTTTAATAATTCTTTTGTTTTTTCCTTATAACCCCAGGGCATTATATCTATGCACAGTTCGTCGAACCGTTCCTTCATCTCATCAATTTTATCTGTTGGAATAAGACTAAGAATTTTTTCGGTAACATTGTCGTAACCGTTATCATCAATAGTTGGGCTTACACCTTTAAGCGCGGTTACAATCGAAGTCATATCGCTTAGAGTAAGCACTTGGCGGTCAATTCGGTAGTTATCCATAATTCCGAATCCGCCATTGTTACCGACATGAGCAACAATAGGAATTCCAGCCATGTTGATTGCTTCAATATCTCTGTAAATTGTCCTGACAGATACTTCGAAACGTTCGGCAAGATGGCGAGCATTAACTCTGTCTCTGTTTAAAAGAAGCACAATAATTCCAAGCATTCGGTCAATACGCATAAACTATTCTCCTATCACAGTAACAACTATTCTGCGCGAGCCGCCACGATTGCGATGCTCGCATAAATATATTCCCTGCCAAGTGCCAAGATTAAACATTCCATTTGTGACGGGAATTGAAAGGGAACTTCCCAGTATTGATGCTTTGATGTGAGAAGTCATATCATCGGTTCCCTCCAAAGTATGTTGGTAATACCTTGAATCGGATTCCGATACCGCGCGGTTAAAATACACTTCCATATCGCTGCGAACAGTAGGATCTGCATTCTCGTTAATTGTTAATGATGCCGATGTATGCTGAATAAATATGTGAGCAATTCCGGCAGAGACTTTTGAAAGCTCGGGAATATGTGATGCAATTTCACTTGTGATTAAATGAAATCCCCTGCTTTTAGGTTTGAGAGTAAATTCTTTTTGAATAATCATATTATTAAACCTCTGTTATAAATTGTAGCGCATTATTGGACGACTCTTAGATCTGCGTGCCGCTTCCTTAAAACCGGCTTTTATAAATGCAGATGGAAAGCCTGTCCACGCAAATGCAGCGGGCATATTCTTGGAGTATGGCTCCACCGGATAACCTTCTAAAATTTTCACTTTTATTTTTTTGCAATGTTTAATAACTCCTTTTAAAACCTCGGAGGATAATCCCATCTTTCTAAATTCTTTAGAGATGAAGAAACATACAATGGACCAAACTTGTTGATCGTCTATTCGGGCAAGTACACGGGAGTTTTCCAATCTGCAGAATTTTTCTCTTGGTGCAACAGAACACCATGCAGCCGGTTTGCCATCTATATAAGCAATTAGACCAATTTCTTCCCCGGCATCAACTAAATTTTTCATTAATTTTTTATTGGTAGCCCCTTTATTCTTTTCGAATTCAGATTTTTTTATGCGCCAGTTCATGCACCAGCATCCGCCGCACGCTCCTCTTTGACCGAATAATAATTCAAAATCTTTCCATGATTCGCTTGTAAGCCATCTAAATTTAATTTCATTTTTCATGTTGAATTATCCCTAATCTATTAAAACAACTGCAACTGCTTTTCACCATCGTAAAAACTTTGTTCATGCTCAAGCAACCATTTCTTGCGCCATAAGCCTCCAGCATATCCGGTTAGACTTCCATCGCTGCCAATTACCCGGTGACAAGGAATGATAATAGCAATTGGGTTTTGTCCATTTGCACTAGCGACTGCACGAATAGCTTTAATATCCCCCAATGCTTTGGATTGATCGAGATAGGAATGAGCCGTTCCAAATTGAATATTCATAAGTTCTCTCCAAACACGCTTCTGAAATTCAGTTCCATCAGGTTCCAAATTCAATTCAAAAATTTTTCTTGTGCCGGCAAAGTATTCATTTAATTGAATTGCACATCCATTGAGATATGGATTTGGAGAGATTTCTCCAGTTGAAATTTCTTCTACAAAATTTACTTTTGTTATAGAATTCTCTCTTCCAACAATTTCGATCAATCCAATTGGTGAATTAAAATAGATTTTGGAGGATGAATTTATTTTTAAGTCTTCGTTCTTTGCTCTTCGTTCTTCGTTCATACTCATCCCGCTTTTATCATGCTTCTATAAATTCCCACAACAACTCCAACCAGCTTAAACTTAGGATTATTCTTTTCAACAATGATCGGTTCGAAATTGGGATTTTCGGAATGGAGTTCGATATGTGCACTTTTCTTAAAAAACTTTTTCACGACTGCGGCATCATCTAAAACTGCGACAACCACTTGCCCGTTGCGCGGTTCAAGATTTGGATTTACAATTACAAGATCGCCGCTGAAGATGTAAGCATCTTTTAAACTATCCCCTTTTACCCTAAGCAGAAATGAATCCTTAGGCATTGTTGCAATTGTTGGCAGTTCAACAGAATCTATTGCATCGGGATAAATTGTAAGAGGATTACCAGCGGCAACTTCTCCAAGTACCGGGCGTGGGATAAAGAATTTATGTTCCAGAGTTAATTCAATTCCGCGCGAAAGTTTAGGATTCTTTTTTATGAATCCCTTTTTTTCGATTGCCTGAAGATGCTGCTGAACCGTAGCACGGTTTTTATAGCCAAAGTGTTTGGCTATGTCTGCTAATGTTGGCTGCATTCCATGATGCGCTCTTCTATCTATAAGGTAATCCAGAATTTTTTGCTGTATTTCGGTTAATTCCTTGGCCATTTTAAACCTCCGGCACGTTAGTCACATTTACAAGAGCAAGAATAAGAGCAAGATCAAGCAATTTGAGGCATTGTTCACTATTTTATAGATGATCTTTATACTACCATACATCTGTATGGTAAATCTATTGGAGTTAAGTTAAATAGTCAAGTAAAAATATTTGTGAAGAGCAGCAGAAAATAGAGTAGGATATTTTATATGGAAATAAAAGGGTGTGCAGGGCTTATTGAATGCTGCTTTTATAACGGGTATATAGAATTTGAATCGAATGTGAAACGGAGTTGAAAAGTGTGAGAAGTTACGCAAAGAGTAAGAAATAATGATCTAAGGTTAAAAGAAAATAACTACTACTAGAAGATGTTTCTTAAAACGTCGAGCAGTTTTTCTCTCATAAGAGGTTTGGAAATAAAATCTGTAAAACCGGCGGCAATAAAGCTATCGCGTGCACTAGGCTGAACATATGCTGTAGAAGCAATAATAGGAATGCTTTTATATCCAGGCATTTTTTGAATTATACGTAAAGCGTCGAGCCCATTGTACTCCCCTTGCAAATTAATATCCATAACAATGAAATCGAATTTTTTAGTTTTAAGAAGAGGTAAGGCAGCTTCGAAACTAACGGCGAACTCGATACTTTTTAAATCTTTAAGCTGAACCCTAAAAAGCATTTGAGAATCGAGCTGATCTTCCAAATAAAGACAAGATAACTGAGCCAGATCGATAGTCTTTTTCTTTTCAACAACTTCCGGCTGGACTACAGCAGCAGGCTGTACCGGTGTATTAATAACAATCTTATTTAAAGCAACCGATTCTTGCTTTTCAACAGTTTCAACTTCGGCTTTAATCTCTTCACCAACACTAAACTTCAAAGGAAAAATTAGAGCATATTCAACCGGTTCGTTATTTTTTGTAAGCAGAGCTTTTTCGACAGATAGAAGAACAATTAATTTTTTGGCCAGTTTTACAGAGAATCTTGAGAAGCCGAAATTTCTTCTGCTTGTGCTTTCATCGGAAGAGAATACTTCGGAAAACGCCTTATGAAGAGAAGCAGTAATTGCGTTTGGCGTATCTTTAATTTTTACTGCACAAAAGTTTTCGTTGTGAATAGAAGCGGAAAGATAAATTGATTTTTCTTTAGTAATCTGCAAAGCGAATTTAACAAACAGACTTAGAAGAGAAACAAATTTTTGCTTATCGGTTTCGAGCATAAGAGAAGATGAAATTTTTCCATAAGAGAATTCAACTTTTCGGCTTTCAGACACTTTTCGGGTCTGTTCTTTTAGCTCGTTAAGAATATCAACAAATTTAATTTCTTCCGGACGGAATTTAATTACCTTTTGCTCTAAAGATGAATACTCAACAGCATTATCCATTATTTGAAGAAGCATCTTTTGGTTTTCGTTGATAATTTCGATTGCTTCTTTTTGTTCATCGTTAGGGGTAGCTATGCTTTCTCCTAATTCTTGAGTAAAGCCAAGAATTACATTAATAGGAGTAAGAATTTCGTGAAACATGTTGGAAAGGAATGGAGTATCTATTTTTTCTGTGCTTTCTTCCTGGGTATGTTTTAAGTCCTTAGACAAAACTACTTCTTCTTCAACACGAATTAAAAGGAGATACGATTCAACATCGCCATTATAATTTTTAATTGGAGAAGCAATAACCGAAGCTTTTTGAAATGCACCGGATAGTTTTTTAATCTCTGTTTCGATAGTAGTAACTTTTAAAAGGCCGGAATGAAAAACGCTTTTATTAATTACTGCTCTATCATCATCGGAGACTAATGTAATGAATGATCTTTTATCCAAATCCCGCTTAGGATATCCGAACCGTTTAATAAAAGAATCGTTGGCATCTGTAATAAAGCCATCTTTATCTGTTACAATAATTAGCTCGTTAGTATTTGTATAAACCGCTTCCAAAAGCTGAATTTTCTTATTCTCTTCTTCGGCAATTGAAACATCGCGAACTAAATTAAGGTGTGCTTTCTTTTCTTTATAATCAATTGGATTTCGTTTAATTTCAACAAGAATAGAAGTCCCGTCACTTTTTTTATGACGCCATGGGCCGCTATAAGATCCCGCAAAAGATTTATTGTCGCCGGTTTCAATAAGTGTTTGAATATCTTCCGGCGCGTAAAGGTCCGTGAGATCCATGTTAAGGAATTCGTTTCGTTTATAGCCGTAAAATTTTAATGCAGCCTCGTTAACATCCAGGAATTTTAGATTTTCGATATCGTAAACAAACATGGCATCTGGAGAAAACTCTATAAGAGCATCGTACATTAAGGCTTTGGATTCAACTTCTTCATCTTTTTCTACTTTTGGCTTAATTACTATTTGAACTAAAAAGTCATTATTCTCAAATATTTTTTTAAGATGAATTTCACAATTTTCTTTTACTCTTTCGGAAAAGTTATAGCTAAAGAAATAATCGCTTACATTTTTATCATCTTCCAAATAATTTGAAATAACCGAAGCTAAATTCTTCTCGAGTATTTTATCTAGTTCGGTTTCGGTAAGATTTACTTTTTCACCAATTCTAAAATATCTTAAAAAATCTATAGAGTGATAAACAATAGTTTTATTACTGTTTACTACACAAAGCACCAAGGGAATATGCTTAAGGAACTCCTCACTTTGAGCAACAGTTTGAGAGCTAGGTTTACTATCATCTTCTAAAGTAGAAACACCAATTATTGCAACAACATTATTGTCTAAATCGCGCAAAGGAAATTCTACAATACTTTTATTTTTAAAAATATTTCCGAATGAAACAGAGCCTGAGCTATTTAATATAACAGCATTGGCAGTGCTTTTAATATACCCCTCTACGCTTTTAAACAACTCCAATAAATACTTTGGCAAAACCTGTTCATCGGTTTTATTCTCTAAATTAGATGCACGCGCACCCAACGACTCGGCAAATAATTCGTTAGCTAAAATGAATTTAGATTTATCGTCTTTAATCCAAAAATAATCTTCCAATTCATTCATCTCTTTTTGAATTCTTGCTTTTTCGATGAATGAGAATGGATAAGAAAGCTTAATCTTTTCTATTAACAAAAGAACTTTTTTATTTGTAATCAGCTTTTCAATTTCTGCATCGGCTATAATTAATCTGGTGTTTTCGCTTAGTATCTTTTCTTGTTCAGGCTTTTGGAATTTTACCAAATAGTAGATATTGTTTTCACTTCTTAAAGGATCGAGCGAAATAATGAATTTAATTTTTCCATCAATGCCATCAAGTTCAAGAGTTTCTTTTACCAAAGCATCTGTATTGCGCAATTCTGCAAACATTCCATTTAAGGATGCAGCTGTTTTAGAATCGAAAAAGCTGATAAAATATTTATTTGCCGCCGCCGAGGGGAGAATTCTTTTGATACCAGAATTAATAGCTATTACTCTTCCAGACTTATCTATAATTAAGGAAGGAGTAGTAGAATCATCTAAATTTATAGATGTATTAAAATCTGGTGCCATTATTTAGCTTCTAATTTTTTTTCATTCGAATAAGTAGTGTATATATTCTTGTCGAGAATATGTCTTGCTCTGTAAATATAAGTATTTCCTAAAATAGCAGACTTATCTACAGCAGTTGAGTCTTCGGTTACAGCAGTAACAACTTCTTTAAAATCCTCTGCTCCAAAAAGTCTTCTTTCAATAACAGTTCCTTTGTGCTGATGCTTGTTTAAGTCTTTCCAGCTTAGATTAACACCAACTCCATAAACGTAAACAGCATCTAATTCCGAAGGAGCGTAATAATCCTTATTAAATGTGGAAGCGGAAGCCTCGTTTGAATAAGGACTTTTTGATGTTTGTAAAAAGTAAGCAAGACGGTATGTATATGCAGTATTAGCCTTAACATTTGTGTCGTAATATTCTGTTTTGTTAGGAGCCGTAATTGTAAGCAATTTATACTCTGTTGTATTAGGATCTGTTCTTTCGATAATAAATCCAAGTTCATTAGGAACAAAGTCTGTCCATGTTAATCTTATAGCACTGGCTCCAATTCCTTCTGCCTTTAAATACCAAGGACCGCCGCTAAGGTCTGTAGTACTTACTTCGTTGCTGTAATTAGAAAAACCTGAGTTATTATAAGCCCGCACCATATAATAATAAGTTGCATAAGGAGATAATCCGATATCCGAAGTGCTCATAATATCGCCGGGACCTTTAGGAAAAGTTTTAATTCTTCTGTAATCTATAATATTTCCAACAGCAACATCTTTACGCCATAATTCAAAACCATTTTCGTTTTTGGAATTATCGTTCCATAATAAAGTAACGGAGGTTTCGCTTGTTTTAGCCAAAACTAAACTTGTTGGAGCAGCAGGAGGTTTATCTTTAACAAAAATGTTTTCTTGAGTTTTGCTAGTTTTTAGTTTTCCCTGCTTATTATAAACTACCAAATAGTATTTAATTTTTGTGTTTAATAAAGTTGAATCGATTTGTAAAAAGATGTTGGGGTTAACACCATCATCCCCTATTGTATATTTTTTAAATAAACCGCCATTAATAAAAAGTTCGAAATGAGATAGACCCTGCCCGCCAGAACCATCGGCCGCCTGATAATTAACATAATTACTGTAAAAACTTTCGTGCTTTCCAACCATAATAGTATCTCCCGTTTTAGGAGTATACACTTCGATGGTAGGAGTAACGGTTGCTGAACCGCCCTGAGTATCGGAAATTGAATCTACGCAAGAAATTGCAAGCGCAAAAATAATTACCGATACAACTAGCTTATAAAATATTTTTATTTTTGTTTTCACTGTAAGTAAAATGTTTATTGTTATTAAATTTAATAAAACGTAATTAGTAAACATAGCATGAATATTAATTACCACTGTAACATATTACCGCTTGAAGATAATAATTATCTATCAATATTTTCAAAATCCACAATAAGAGATCTGGTTTCTTTCGATTCCATTTTATCTATGTAGAAGAAAAGAACTTGGTTATCTGAGCTTAAACTGTATTTGGGAATTTTTGTATTAATCATATCGGAACTTACTTGAACATTTTTTACTTTTTTGTTCAAATTAACCTGAATGACCAATTCTTCGGTCTTAGTATCTTTTGGATTTGTAAGCTCAACAGCAATTCTTCTAATACTTCTGGTTTCATATCTAATTTCAATATTCTGTTTTCTATTCCACCATAGTTCTAATTCATCAAGAGTTGTAATCCATACTTTTTTACTAGCTGCATATTTAATTACTTCGTTAATTACAGATGAATACTGAGGCTGAAGCTGATAATCTGTATGCACTTTAAATACATACAAACCTCCCTCAAATAATATTCTATCTACATCCTCTTCGTAGGTATATCTTTGATATTCGTGATTAATTAAGCCATAATTTTTAACAATTTCGTAGTCATCTCTGGCAGTTTTTGTAATTACCATTATAGGCTTACCATTTCTAAAACGCATCTCCGGAACAGATCTATCGGTCAATGAATCTGTTAACAAGAATTGGTAATCTAAAGCAGCCATTGCCAAAAGTGTATTATCGTCGTAATAACCATTCAAAGGCATTAATGCTTTAATTTTTTTACCGGAGATTTTTCCTAATGTATCTGCAGCAAATTTTAAGGAGGAAAATTGTACCTCCTTTTTATAAAGTTTATTGACTGTGTCTTCCGGAAATTCTAAGAAACCAATATCGAGGATTACACCAATTTCACCTTTATTTGCCAAAGATTTTACTAACCCAGGATTTTTAATTGCCTTATTAACATCCATAAAATATGTTGTTTGCAACCTTTGGTTAGCATAGGTGGAAGATATATTATGAATATTTGATGACTGTTCTGTAAGAGTTGGAACAAGCAATAAAGCTGCCTGATATTCCGAAGGCCAATCTTTTACAAAAGCAGTAGGATTATACATTAGCCAATTAATAGAATTGTTGTAAAGCTTTTCGAAATTTATATAATCTTTTTCAACTCCCTGAACAGAAGATAGTTCGAAACCAAACCAAACAAATCTGCCTTTACCATATGTTCCAAATGCAATGCCCGCACTCTTTTGAATTTCTTCTCGAACTAATCCGGCTTCTTTACGGAAATCGTACCAAAAGCTTACTTGAGTAGTTCGTGGTTCTAAAACCTCGGCATAAATAGGCCTATCGTAAGTTGCAATTTTCAAAGCAAAACCAGTAGGAATTCCAGAAGTTAAAGAGAGATTTCCACGAAGTGTATGCACTTTATAAGTTTCTTCCGGCTTAACTTCTCTATTAAAGTTCATTCCAAAAACTTCTTTGAAAAAATCCCAACCTCTCCATTTACCCTCGTCGGAATAAGTAGCCGGACCTCCAGTTGCCAAAATACTACCACCGTTTTCAATATATCTTTTGAGGTGCATTAATTCTTTATCGCTCAAGGATTTTGAGCCGGGAAGAATAATTACTTTATAATTGTAGTGTTTACCAAGTTCAATTGTTTGATCGGAGATAATTTCGAAATCGAGCTTTGCATTTTTAACAGCTTTTTTCCAATCGTTTACATTATTAGATAACCAGGTGCTTCCAGGGGGCTGCAGCATATTTTCGGTGTACTTTGAATAAAGTATAGCAATTTTTTGATTGCTTTTTTCACTATAGAGTTTAATGTTTTTTGCTGTGGGAAGAATATCTTTGATTTCGTAATTACCATAGATATTCTTAACAATAAGTAGGAACACAAGAATTCCAGAGATTAGAAGAACTAATCCGCTTAGAAAGATAATTAGGTAATTAACCCTAAGTCCTCTTTCCTCTTTTACCTCCACCTTAAATTATCCTCTTGTTTTTTCTCTTGTTTGTTCTGCTCGGCGTAACCTTCGTTAGTATAACGCATAAATTTTTTCTTTGAAGCACTTCTTTCAGCTTCAAAATTTTTCTGCTGCTCTCCGGTTGGTTTAACATATCTAGACTCGCTGTAATTAGTAGGAGGAGGAGCGCTTCCAACAAAAGTAGGTCTCAATTCGGGACCTCTAGCAGTATCTTCTGTTGGGACATAAGCAGATTGTCTTTGATATTCGTAACCATACTCTTGCTGCTGAGTAGGAGCTTCGAAGGTTCTTCTTTCGGGGGTAAATGCCCTTTGCTCGGCAACTAAAGGAGCCGGTGTAACAAATTCTGCAGGAATTGCAGCAGGCTGAGCAGAAGTGGCAGTAACGCCTTTTCTTTCTCGAACTTTGTAAAGCACATAAGCGCCAACGGCCAACATAAAAGTAGAAATTGTGGCTACTAAGATGATTAGAGAAAGTATGGGAATTAATTCCATGTTAACCTCTTTTTATAAAATTTTATTTAGCAACAGCAGGAGCTTTACCACCGGCCGGAGTTAAACCAGTACGTTCTAATTTTCCCCAGGTCATACTAAAACCTAGGAATTCCTCGACAGTTGCCATAGCTTTTGTAACATCAATTAACAAAATAAAAACCATACGGTAAATTATTGCATAAGGCACTAATCTAAATTCTTCTTTTTCTGCAGCAATACAAAATATAGCGGCCATTAAATCTAATACCGCAATACCAATCCACCAAAGAAAAATAAAACTTGACATTCCGTAAAATAAAGCAACAACTATAAAATAAAGATTTACAAATATATTCATAGCGGGCCATACTAAAGCTTCGTAAAACATAGTCCATAAAATTAGACTATTATTAAAATTAATTGTAGGATTAATTAGAAATTTTTTATGCTTACGAATAGCTTGTAATATACCTCGAGTCCAACGGTACCGTTGCTTTAACAGCTGGTGAATTGTAATTGGAGCTTCGGTATATGCAATTGCATTTGGTTCATAAATAATTTTCCAACCTACACTAAGAATTTTTAATGTAACATCGGCATCTTCGGCAAATGTATCGCTGGAATAAAATCCGGCATCTTTTAGTGCATTTTTTCGAAAAAGTCCAATTGGACCAGGAATAATATTTACCATTTGAATAAAGCCTTGAGCACTTCGAGCCATGTTTAGGCCCTCAAGATACTCAAGTGCTTGAAGGTCTGTCATGAATTTTTTTCTATTCTGTACTTTTACATTTCCGGCAACTGCACCAACAGCGGGATCTATGAAGTGACGAACTGCCATTTTTAATGTGTTAGGACTTAACTGAGAATCTCCATCCATACATAAAACAAACTGAGCTTCGGCATATTGTATACCGGCATTTAAAGCTTTAGCCTTACCACCATTCGGTTTATTTATTAAGGATACTTTTACTAATCCTGTTCTCCCCTTTTGATAGCCAACTAAAGAGACACCAACTTCGGAAGTATTATCTGAGGAGCCATCGTTAATAATAAGAATTTCGTAATTAGGGTAATCCAAATCCAATAAAGATTCTATAGATTCTTTTAGAACTTTACCTTCGTTAAAAACCGGAACAAGAATTGAGACGAAGGGGAAATAGCCATCTTTATTTTGAATGGTATACTTAGTTAAATAAAAGTAGGCCATAAACAAGATTGCAAAATATCTTATAAGAAGAATAAAAAGGAAGATTACAAGGGAAACGATTGAAGAATAAACAAATAAGCCACTCCAGCTTAAAACTGTTAATGGAAGTGTAAATATAATAGCAACTACCAAAAGAACAGATAGCACACCGGAAATAATTATGACTCTAATTTTTTCGGCAGCTAAATTTCTTTTAGGAGGCTTAACCTCCCTGTTATCTAAAGCTATTTGATATTTTTGATTTGTCGAATCCACTTTTATTCCATTGTGAACATTTTAAGTTTTCAAAATAAATGCCAAAGATTTACTTTGAAATTAGCACATAATCAAGATTTTACAAATATGTAAATGTTCCATATCCACACAAAAACATATTATGACTCAATAAGGAACATTTTCACAAGGAATATAATGCAAATATTAAACTATTGCAAGAGAAAGAGTTAAGGCTATTTCTTAAAGCATCGTTCTAAAACAATGTTGTAACCGATTGATTTAATAGCATTCCTATTTAGAATATTTTTGAAATCCATCCATGAGTGATTGAAAAAATAATTCGGCAACTCTTTCGCCACCATTATTTGTAAAATGAGCATAATCTTTCATAGCCATCGAGGGAGCCGCATCAACCCAGTTTGTCATAGAATTTTCTCCACCCATCGATTCCCATAAATTCCAAAATGCTACACCGGTACGTTCTGTAATTTTCTTTTGGGCTTCCAATAACAATTTAACATCGGGATTAGTAATAAATGAGCTTCCTTTTTTAATTGTTCTATCTCCGGAACTAACAATTAAAAAACTAGTAGTTGGGAATGCCTTTTTATACTGTTCGATTACATTAACCATTTTATTTTCGTAAACAGTATAAATTCCTTTATTAGGTGAAGAAACATTTGCCCCGTAATTAAGAATGATTAAATCATAATCCAAGTGTTTATTAAAGTCTCGTAATGTAGTTTCCGGAATTTCAAGTAAAGAAGCTCCGGAATTTCCTCTCATTGGGAAATTGTCGACAATTACACCATTCTTACTGGTTTCTAAACTTGCACCATAAAAAGTAGGTTCCTTTCCAGAAACAAATTTCATATAGAATACTTTAGAAGCAGAGCTTGCAGGAATAACCAATTCTTTAACATCTGTACCCGGTTCCAAGGTAGTGGTTTTAAGAGGACCATTATCTATGGAGTATTGAATTGTTGAATTACTTTCGGCAAAAGTGTAATAAACTTTTACTACATCAAAACTGGATGATGATTTTAAAGCTTTACTGCATTCGTATTTGACCCAGCTACCAGGTTTTGGAATAGAAACTCCTCCTGAAATTCCAAAAGGAACTTGTTTAGGATTCCGAGTAATAAAAGAATAATATTCCCAATCTGTTGAATAAGAATGAACAGTAGTTCTTCTCATTCTAAAATCATCGGAAACAATTCCTAACATACCAGCTCCCCTTCCGGTAAATTTTTCCTGAAAATTTTCTCGAAGATATTCCGTTATAACGTCTCCAAGAATTAGAGAATCTCCATAATGAGCAATTCTAACACCTTTTGTTTTTGCTTTTAAAAGTGCCTGATAAAAATATTTCATTTGATCTAAATTACCTGTTAATGGAACAAATTTTCCCAACTGTTCAATTAAAGGGATATTTGAATTATCTGCTAAACATATTGTATTTAGAAAAGGTTTTTCATCTGAATTAATTACAACCACTTTTGCAAATACTAATGGTGAAATAAAAAGGAATAATAGAATATATAACTGTTTTACATTTGACATTTTTTTCCCTGCTTTTATAATTGTTCAACCAAATTTAGTGAATTTAAAACACACCCCAATAAGCAAATAAAGAAACGTTTAAATTTCTGTATCCACTTTCATACCTAAAACTATTATTATATCCTACTCTTGCAGTTAGTATTAAACTTGCGAATGGATTATAATTTGCTTCTCCGAAAATTTCGCTTACAATAAAATCTGCCTCGGGAACATATCCAAGTTTTCCTCCAAATTTGAATTTGAATTCTTTTGAATAATTCCATTTCCATTCGCCCCAAATTGAATGTGAATTATAATTTTGGGGAGAGTAATAAAATGTTGCCAAGAATGCATAATCTGCGAAGTAATATTCATATCCAACAAAACCATTTAGAATTAAATTTTTTCCAAATCTTAACAGTAAGTCGTTTCCCTTATTTCCATCACCTAGTTGAATAAAGCTATAGTTACAATTTAGCTTTGCAATATTATCGAGATTGTATTCACCATTAAATCTATAAGCATCAGCATCAAATTTTTGATTGAACATATTAGGAGAGTAGATTATCATACGTGCATCACTTTTTTCGAATGAAAAAGATAAAACTAGACGGTTTGGAATTTCGTATTTAGCACCAAGATCCCAAATAAAAAATTCTTTTTCTCCATTAGCAGTTAAAGTTCCATAACCACCGGAAATTGAAATATTTTTAGAAAGATAAATTGACGCAAGACCTTTAAGCTGAGTAAAAGTTTTAGTGACTAACGTATTATCCAATGTTATTTGCGACCAGGTAGCACCTAGTGATAAAAAGCCAATAAATCCGGCATCCAAACGTGCACCATAATTCCAGAAGCGGAATTTTTCATTATCCATATAAATATTAGAAAATGGAGAGACACTAACATTTGTAGGAAATAATAAAAGGAAAGCACTTCCAACAGAAGAGAATCCTTTACTAAACCCAGAAGGAGGAAGCCAGCCAATTCTCTGATTAATACTTTTTATTTCGGTAGAATCGGATGCATTTTCTAACAAATCGTCATAAAGATCGGAGGCATCTCCATATCTTTCGTTTGATACATATGCATCGCCAAGATATAGAAGGTATTGGTTAAGCTCCTTTTTCTGATCTGGATCAGTTATTTTTTCTCTCAAAGCAGAAAAATAATCTTCTGCTTCGCTTAACTTATTATCTTGAACAAGATGATAAGCTAAATATAATTTTCTTCCGTTAACATCTTTTACAAAGGAGCTGTCCGATTGTTTAATACTCAAAACATCATTAAAGATGGAATCTGCTTTATCAAAATTTTTGACAACTACATACATATCCCCCAAAGAAAGAAATTTTTTATAGAAATTATTTTTTTCCTCTTCATCCTCAACTTTTGCAAACAACCTACGATAAATTGGCTCGGCTTTACCGGGCTGATGAGCAGCTAAGTAAGCATCTGCCAATGAAAGTGAAGCATTATCATCCTCCAAATTTTCGTTTTGAAGTTTTTCGAGCTCTTGAAGTGCTTGAAGAGAATCTTTATTCATGAAATATGTATTTGCTCTAGAAAGAGCAATATTGTAATCGTATTTTTCATCAAGAAGCTTACTATAAATTTCGATAGCCTTAGAATATTTTTTCGCACAATTGCTAATGTCTGCTAATTCGATATATTCTTCTCGGGTTAATTCTTTTCGCTTACTTTTATATTCATAATACTTAACAAGAGCTTCTTCACACCTGCCTTCCAAAGCCAAATTTCCTGCAGCGCCCCTAATTAAAGTAATTACATAATCATCATATCCGGCTTTTCGAATTGCGAAATTGCTTTCTGCGTTAATAACATCGGGATTATTTGGAGCAATAATTTTAGCTAACTCAAGGTATTCGGCAGCTAAATCGTAGTTTTTATTCCATGCAAAAAGAGAATTAAGAGAGATCAGTGCATCTAAATCTTTAGGTCTTTTTTCGTGCACTCTTAATAAATATTTTTCGGCCAACTCCAAATCTGTTACAGTCCAAATTCCTATTTGACCTCGAAGAAGCATGTAATCCGGATTATCTGGATCCAATTCCAAAAGTTTATTAAGCTGAGCAATAGCAACTTCCCATTCGTAATTCCATGCAGTATATTGAGCATATTTAAATCGGGCATCTAGCGCCTGATCTTCGGGAATATCCTGCAAATATTCTTTTAAGACTTCTATTGCATTATCGTAGTAGAATAAATTAGAATAAGCTTCGGAAAGCTTTATAACCGCTTCTTTATCCGAAGGATTTTCTTTAAGAATTGCGGTATACTTTTCGACGTTTTTGTTATAAGTGCTATCCCTATAATCGTCCACAGTTTTGAAAAGACTTTTATACTGTGCATCTTCGGAATGCTTTGGCTGAAGATACTGAAGCTGTTGATATGCTTCTTCGTACCTATTCACTTTTATCAACTCTTGAATTAAACTAAATCTGGTGGGATCATCTTCAGGTTCTTTTTCCAAAATCCTATAATATCTATCAATTGCATATTCTTCGGTTTTTGTATGATCTCTACCAATATTAATTGTGAGATAACCTTGCCTTCTGGCTAAGTCGAGTCCATCTAAAGCTTCTCCAAAGAATGGCTTGAAGCTAAGAGAAGTTAGGAAAGCATTTTCGGAAATTTTAAACTTGCCAAGCCATAAAGTAAAATATCCATACCGGCTCCAAATTCTCCAATCTTCCGGATATCTGATTGTATATTTTTTAGTAATTCTTTCTCCTTTAACGTAAGATCCGGTCTTAGCAAGTATAACACAGTATCTAATAATTTCGTCTGGAGAAGCATTGTCGTCGCGAGCTAAATATTTATCGTACCATTCTTCAGCCAGGCTCCATTCTTCCAACCATCTGTAAGATTTTCCAATTTCCAAATAGCTAAAGGCATGGTTAGGATCTATTGCAATATCTCTTTTGTGCCCATCAATTTTTTGATATAATTGTTTATGCCAAATTGCAATAATTCTATTTAAATCTTTTTGAACAACGGGGTCGTTTGCGAAAAGTCTTAAAGACCTTCTTAAATCTATAACTGCATACTCATATTGAATTCTTTTTTCAAAACATAAACCCCGCAAGTGATATCCATCTGGTGAGCGTGGATTTGCTGCAATATATTTATTAAACTGGTCTACAGCCTCGCCATATCTTCCCTCTTTCATTAGAAGAAGGCCTTGACGTTTTTGCTCATCTCCCGGATTTTGAGCAAGGGATAAGCTTCCCAGGCAAAATAGGGCAACTAATAATATGTGTATGTAGAAACGAATCATCCTATATATTTATTTAACGGCTGATAAGTGCTCTTAGAAGCCGAATCTGATGCAACAAGCTGATCCATCATCTGATCTGCGCCTTCAAATCTTTCATCAACTTCCAAATTATATATTGAGATAAAATCCAAAACTGCGCTAACATAATTAGGTTCTTTGCTAGGCAAATTATTTTGAACGTTAGTCATCAATTCAATAACACTTTTAAGACTTCCTCGAACCAACAATACTATTATCTTATTATCTACAATACAAATTTTATCTTTTTTATTTGTAGCCTGTCTTATTGCTGTTTGCAATTGCGTAATAGAAAGCAATCCTCTCATCTGAGCAGAAGGGTCGAGTTTGAAGCTAATTAAATTGAAGGACTGCCCAGTACTTTTATATAGCGCAATTTGATTATTAAGAATAAGTAAAAAATCGTTTTGGTTATATACGTTTGAAAATGCATAAGGTTCGTTTGGAGATTCAATTTTTGTTGTGCTAGAAATTTCTCTTTTGCGAGGCAATACAAATGCTTCTTCTTCAAATGTCTTGGTCCTATCGAACGAAAAATCTGTGGTTACACCTTTGTTAGGTTCAATTCTGTAATCTGCTAAAAATTGTCCTTCGGTATGCCCAACATTTGGAGAAATTATTACTTGCCCCCCATTATATCTTTCTCGAGTAGGGCCAGCTTCTTTTTTAAGTTGAATTTCGGCAGTAACAAATTGTGAAAGTCCTTCCACAATTGATTGAGCTTTTTGCGTTGCCGGTTCGCTAATAATAAACATGCTAGTGATGTCACGCTCTTCAATACTTTCGAGGGTATGCAAAAAAGTATCTCGTAAGTAGTTTAGGTTTTTGAAACCAACAAATGGAGTGAGTTCATCAAATATTATTCTAGAAGCTTTATATTGATCTATAACTGTTACAATGTCGTTAAAATATTCGACCAAATAATTGTCGGAATTGTACATATCTATTATTTCGCTGGGAGGGGCAACCCGAACAACAATTATAAGATTCTGATTCATGTAAGACTGAATATCAAAATTAAGAGAGGCTGCTTGAATCATTAAATCTTTAGGGCGCATCAGGGTAAAATATAAACACACCTCGTTAGCCTTAGCGGATTCAAGAGCAAATTGAAGCCCTAATAAAGTCCTGCCAGATTTTCTTGGTCCAATAACAAAATAGCTGCCGCCTCGGTAAACTCCGCCCCAATTTTGATCTATTAAAGAAAAACCAGAAGGTATTCTTTTAACGCCAGAAGTCATTTTAAACTCTCTATGATATTTAACAACTTACAAGTTTCAAGTAATGTGCCAGCAAATATAGTCATAAAGGCAATTATTTGAATCTTTTTTAAGACAATTAATCCAAATGTGAGAAACTTTTAAAAGATGATTCATAATAATACACATCTATTTTTTTGAGGATAAAGCACCATAAACAAATATTGCTGTTGCATTTCCGGCAATTGTTGGTTCGTTAGTTATATAGTCGTTTTTATCGTCCCGGTAATAAACATCGTTAGTTTGAAATTTTTCGTACTTATCGAAATTTTTGAAGGGAATTTTAGCTTTATCTACAAATTCTTTGGTCGCAGGTCCTGCTGCAAAGCCTCCGGGCAACCTGCCTTTAATTTCTCCAATTTGATGATGCAGATTTTTAGAATAGGTATGACCTATTCCGGTTATAAAACTAATTCCCCAAGAGTTGCGGCCTAAAATATAATCCCGTGAATAGGTTGCAACAGAATCGAACTTATTACTGCCGGTTAATTTTTTATATAGAATATTATTTATAGTAATGCCAAGCAACGTAACATTGGTACCCCATGAAAGAGACATACCCTTTCCAAATAGATTATCGTTTTTCTTCTTATTGAATTCAATTAAGTTGTTTTCGATGTAATCTTTAAATTTAGGAATGATGCCGGCAATTTTATAATGAGCTAAAGAATTTATATCTCCGTAACTCCACCAATAATCCGATCCAGCACTTTCGGCAAAGAATGATGCATCATTAAGATAACTACTTTTCATTGTAGATAAGTACAATTCAATAGCACCTAAAGCCATTTTACCTTTAAATGATTTATCCAAATAAACACCGGTTCCGCTGCTATCTATATCCGGAGCCGATTTATAATTAGAGTAAAGTTTTATAGCGGCATTCAGGCATTTATCTGCATACTCGTTATAATTTAATTTTTCTTTCCAAATTCTATAGGCAAGAGACATGGTTGCAGAATAAATTCCAATAAGATTTTTTCCAATTCCAATAAATGCAGGTCTATCGAAACCAAGAGGGTCATTTTCGGGCAAGCGCCATTGAACGTCGTGATCTCTCATATCTTGAACTTGAGTAATAAGCTTACCATTGTTGTAGAAACATCTATGCATCCAATCTAAGCCAATCTTTGCCTCTTCTAGAATATCAGGAACACCATTATTATTTTTATCCGTAGAAAAATTTTGTGGCGCAAATTCATAGGAGAATAATAACATGTAAGTTGTAAAGGCAGTTGAGTTTAGTATTTTAACATAATCTCCGGCATCGTGCCAGCCACCTGTTACATCGAGAGTTTTATTTATTTCCTCTTTACCATTAATTAATTTTGTTGCGTCGGCAATATGACATACCGAATGTAGAAATGGATTTGTATACCCACATCTTTGAACCGGAAAGAAGGCCAACAATGAGTCTGCTATACTACCATAAATTTGGTTACTAATTTTGAATGAAGGGGTTTTTTGATTTCCAAACTGAATGTGGTACTCCCCTTCTCTATTTGTTTTAGAAAAATCAATTAAATAAGTATAGGTAAAAGCACCATACTTACCATTTGACTTGCCAAACGCTAATGAATGAACTTTTTCTTTTTTATTTGAATCGAAGAGATAAATTGGCTTTCCGTCAAGCTTTTGATATGACATAACAACTGCAGTTTTGATATCGTTAGGAAGAAAACCTAATTGATTAAGACGAATAAATATTTCAGGCTCGGCATTTAAATTAACCTGGCAATTAGTAAAAAGAATAAAGAGGATTAGACTAATAAAGTATTGCACTCTTATCATAATTCAAATGCTCGAATTTATTTGTAACCAATTAATGAAAAAGTGTTAACAGATTTATTAAAAATATCAAATAATAATTTTGGACTAATTACAAAGTAGCGCCAACAAAAATTTTAGCAGTTAATTAAAAGAACCAAATTGGTAGAAATAGGAAGTTACCAATCCAACTAATTCAATATGTTAAGAATGCAATACAGATATTTTTACAATTAATGCTTTGTGATTATTTTATAATTAACATCGCTCTAATTAACTACATGTATAACTTCAAAACTACTTACTAAGTTTCAATATACAAATAAAAATAGGTTAACAACTGTATGTTTACAAAATTTTGGGCAAATATAAGAAATGAGATTTTATTGTTAAACAATAATAAACATAATTTATTCTTATACGATATTACAATAACTGTTGTAATCTATAAAAAAGGGCCATCAAAATTGATGACCCTTCAAGATTTTGATAAAGATTTTATTTTATGAAAAATATGTTACATAACATGCATAAAGAGCTAAACCTATTGTACCAAAAAAAAGTAATATAAAAAACGACTGACCAAGTTTTTTCATTATTGGTTCTCCAATTATTTAATTAAAATCATCTTTTTGGTGCTAACAATTGCTCCAGCACTAATTCTGTAAATATACGTTCCACTTGCTACTCTGTTTCCGTAATTATTATCACCGTTCCAATTCAAATTATGCTTACCAGCAACCATTTCTTGATTTAACAAAGTCTTCACTTCCCTACCTAGCATGTCGAATACTTTTAATGAAACAAAAGCTTGGTTAGGAATAGAAAAAGAGATAGTAGTGCTTGGATTGAATGGATTAGGATAATTTTGAGACAGCTCAAATTGAGCAGGCAGCTCGTTATTATGAATTGCTGTAGTGGATCCGGTATTAAACGAACCGCTATATGAATAGCTTGATGAAATTCCGGAAGAATTTTTAGATTTAACTCTCCAGTAATAATTTGTTTTAGAAGACAAGTTATTAGCTTGATAGTTAGAGGCTGTTAAATTATTAACCACCTGAGCTCCGGAAAAATCTTTATTCTTAGATAATTCCAAATCGTAAGTTAATATAGATTCACTTTTGGCAGGAATAATCCATGATAAATTTACCGCGTTAGAATTTATTAAAGAACCAATAATTGGATTTGCAGGCAATACTACAACCGGAGAAGCGCCGGCAGCAACAGTAAACTGACCAACTGATGAATAGTTAGACATTGTTGCCGGAGTAGCAGATAAACGAGAGCGAACCTGCCAATAATAAGTAACGCCCGGAGTTAAATTAGGAATTACATAAGAAGTAACTCCCAGCCAAATAGAACTTCCACCATTAGGAGCTGAAACATTTGTTAATCCAAATGGTGCCGCTACATTTAAAGTTGGATTGGAAGACCAAATAACTTGATACTCCAATGAAGCGCTTGAATTGCCATTCCAAAATACAGTAGGATTCTGGGTAGATATTACCGAGCCACTCAGTGGAGAAAATAGAGTTGGAACAGCAGCAACCGAAGAGGTTGAAGTTGCACTTGGGTGAACAGTAAAAGTTTCGGGTCCATACCATTGATTTGTTCCACCTGTAGTATGTAATCTTACTCTCCACCAATATTGTGTGTTTGGTGTTAAGGAGCTTAAACTATAGTTATAAGCTGAAACATCCGTAACATCTACAATTTTATCTCCAAAAGCAGAGCTTGTTTTATCAACTTGAATATCAAATGTAACTCCAGGAATCTGCATTGCTAAGAACCAGTAAAGAGAGGGATTAGTAGAATAAACATATGTACCATTAGCCGGATAACTTAAAAATATAGCAACTCCATCCAAGGTAACCGAGGAATAAAATACCGAAAATGAAGCTTCGGCACTAGTTGTAAAAGTTGTAAAATTAGAACTTGTAGATGCATCAACAACATAATAATAATTATTACCAACCAATAAATCCGAAAGGGTCATATACTGCCCCGATGTGGTTGGGCTTACAGCTCCATTATTTGCATTTGCCCAATATGCTGTATTATGAGATGCTAAAGAGTATCTAACTCTATAGTAAACCGTGCTGTTATAAAAGTAATTATTCAAATACCAATAAATTGTTGGAGATGTAGAATAAACTGTTTGCAAATTAATTGGATATGCAGGAATTCCAGTTGGAGGACCAGGAATTGCGAATCTCCAAGCTGGAGAAATACCAATTAATTCTCCAGTTGAATTATAAGCCATTACTCTCCACCAATAATCGTTTGAAGGAAGTGTTGTTAAAGTGTATGAGTAATTAAAATAATTTAATGGTATAAAGGACGCACTTGGGAAATTTGTTGCTTGTGTAGTAAAAGCAGGATCATCATCCACTTCAATTTTATATTTTATTCCTGTACCCAGCGATGTCCATTGAAAAAGGATTGTATTTCCAACAATGTTAGCTAAATGAGATGGTGAGGCTAAATATGGAATTGATGGAGCGATTGTTGAGAACTTGCCAATTGCATTTGCCCCACCATTAGCTGTAATTCTCCAATAATAAACTAATCCATTAACTAATCTATCTGCAACCGGCAAAGCGTAGCTGGTAACAGCTATTCCGCCAAAAGTATAATCGATAGAACCAAAATTAGGATCTGTATCTATATCAATTGTATAATTTGCACCACCAAAGGCAACCGGATTATTCCAAGTAAAATTTGGAGCTAATGGAGTTGAAGTTGCGTTATAAGCAGGTGAAGTTAAAAATGTAGTTTGAAATGTAGATGCTAAAGAAGATTTATCAGCAAATCCAGTTTTTTTAGCAATTATCTGAAATGAATAAGCAGTATTTGCTGTAAATGTAGTTCCAGAATATCCGGAAGTTACATTGTAAATTGTTGTTGAAGGACCGCCTGAATTGTATACCAAATCGAAAGTTACTCCGGTTGTTGGCCCAGAATAGGTCCAAGTAATAGTTGGAGTTAAATTAATACAAGCCGGTGGTGCTGCAAGAGAAGTAATAACAGGTGTAGCTAAACTAGTTGTAAAACTACTATATCCTAAACCACCATTATCGGAAGCTCTCCAATAATATTTAGTATTATAAGATAAAGCAGGACCACTATAAACATAGCCTGAGGCAACACTTGCAGTTGTGTGAACCAAAATTGTAAAAGTAGGTTCAGAAGCAAATTGAAGAATATAAGAACCACCGCCGCCCCAAGTAAATGTTGGAGTAAGCGTTTGTTCCATAGCTTCGTTTACAGGTAAAGCCGCTGCGGGAACAGTTATTTGAGCATTTATTACACTAAAAGAAAGAAATGCAAGCAATGCAAAAATAGTTAATTTAATTTTCATTGAGACTCTCCTATACATTAATTAAAAGGCCGCCATTAAAGGCAGCCTTTTAATATAAGTTTTAGCAAAAATAAACCTATCCAATCTTTAAGAAAAATAGGTAACGTGACAAGCATACAGAGCTAAACCTATTACTGCCAAAAATATTATTAACATTATTGACGCGCCAATATTTTTCATTTTAGCCTCTCTACGATAATTACTTTATTAATATCATTTTTTTAGAACTAACAAAGTTATCTGCGGATATTCTGTAAATGTAAGTACCGCTTGACACTTTATTACCATAATTATCATCTCCGTTCCAATTCAAATTATGCTTTCCAGCATTCATTTGTTGGCTAAGTAATGTTTTAACTTCGCGTCCTAAAATATCGTATACCTTTAATGATACAAATGAACTCTTAGCAATTGAATAAGAGATCATAGTAGATGGATTAAATGGATTTGGATAATTTTGTGTTAACTCGAACTGAGTTGGAACTTCATTTTCTTTAACCGCTGTTGCAGAACCGGAATTGAATGAACCGCTATAAGAATAATCCGATTTAATACCACCCGAGGTTTTAGATTTAACTCTCCAATAGTAAACTTTATTGGCTTCTAAATTTGTTGCTTTATAGCTAGGCTGTTTTAAATTGCTAATTAATTCTGCACCAGCTAAATCCTTATTCTTGGAAATTTCCAAATCGTAAGTTAAAGTTGATGAGCTTTGGGCTGGAACTATCCATGAAAGGCTGGCGGCGGTTGAATTAATAGTTGAACCCACAATTGGATTAGCAGGTAAAACAACTACAGGTGAAGCTCCGGCTGCTACTGTAAATTGACCTACAGTTGAATAGGTAGATACTGTTGCAGGAGTAGATGACAAACGTGAACGAACTTGCCAGTAATAAGTAACTCCAGGTGTTAAACCAGCTAAAGTATGGGAAGTAGTAACTAACCAACCAGATGTACCGAGTGGAGTTAAAACTCCTAATGTAAGAACAGGGCTGGTTGACCAGATAACCTGATAATCTAATGGCAATGTAGAGAAAGCACTCCATGTTAAAGTTGGGCTTTGAGTAGAAACTACTGTACCAGCAATAGGTGAAGATGGCGTTGGAATTGCCGGGCCAGAAGTAGAAGTTGCAGTTGCACTTGAATGAACTGTAAATGTTTCTGGTCCATACCATGTTGTTGCGCCATTAATTTTTATTCTCCATTTATATGTAGAGCCAGCAGTTAAACCAGATAAAGCCAGTTCATTTCCACTTACGGCAGTGTTAGTAGCAGCGGAAAAAGCTACTGCATTTAATCTAACTTCAATATCGTAAGTAATTCCAGGTATTTGCATACCTAAGAACCAATATAGTTTTGGATTTGTTGAATATACAGTAGTTCCAGCGGTTGGATAACTTAAGAAAATTGGAATAGCATCTAAAGTTGTGGAAGAAAAGAAAACATTAAATGTAGCTTCGGAGCTTGTAGTTACTGTTCCAAAGCCAGGAGAAGTAGAAGCATCCACTACATAATAATATGTTGAGCCGGCAGTTAAACCTGGCAAGGTTACATATTGTCCTGTTGTTGTTGGGCTTGTAAAAGGATATGGGCCACTTAGGGTAGTACCATATCTAACTCTGTAATAAACAGCGCTATTATAAAAGTAATTATTTAAGTACCAATAAACTTGTGGTGAATTTGTATAAACGGTTTGATCGTTTATTGGGTAAGCAGCAATGGCTGTTGGTGGTCCAGGAATTGTGAACTGCCAAGCATTAGTAATGCTTATTAAAGCGTCTGCAGAAGTATATGATTTAATTCTCCAGTAATATGTTCCAGCAGGAATAGTTGTTGCAGAAGCTGGTCCTACAGAAAAAGGTAAACTTAGGCTATTGGTTGTAAAAAAAGTTACCGGGCAAATTGCCTGCAGAGCGGCAAAATTTGATGTAGAGGATATTTCAATTTTGTACTTTAAGCCACTACTTGGCATTGACCATTGGAAACCTATAATATTTCCAGTAATATTAGCTAAATGGGCAGGACTAGCCAATGTAGGAAGTGCGGCAGAAATAGTAGTTAACTGAAATACTGTAGCCGGTGCACTTACAACTCTCCAGTAATAAATAGCTCCATTATCTAATTTGTTTGCATCTGGCAACACAAAACCTGTTGCGGCTGCATTATCGTTAAAGACAATTGTAGTAAAAAGATTATCGGTTGCAATATCAATTCCTGTTCCTGTAAAAGTAAATGTAGGGGTAATAGATACAGCCACCGCATTATTTAATGGTGTAGTAGGTTGGGCATAATTTACACTAAAAGCAAAAAGTGTTAATAATGCAAAAATAGTTAATTTATTTTTCATGGTACCCTCTTTTATTAAAGATTAGTTCATTAAGCTCGGCTGGCTGTAAAAGAACTTGTACTGTTTATTATTAATAGATAAGATATCTTTTATTCGTTTATAATGCAAGGACTTCTTGTCTTTTTTTTTTAGGTGTTGATTTAAATCATAATTCTGGTGTTATTTGAAGATAAAAAAGGGTCATCAAGATTGATGACCCTTTTGAATTTTCATAGAACTATTCTAGGGAAAATATGTAACATGGCATGCATAAAGAGCTAAGCAGACTGTACCCAAAAAAAGTATTATAATTATAGATTGACCAAGTTTTTTCATTTTTGGCTCTCCTATTATTTAATTAAGATCATCTTTTTGGTGCTTACAAATGCTCCGGCAGTAATTCTGTAAATATATGTACCTGTAGCAACTTTGTTTCCATTATTATCATCACCATTCCAATTAACAGTGTATTTGCCAGCACTCATATCGCTATTTACCAATGTTCTAATTTCACGTCCAAGTATATCGAATATCTTTAATGAAACATAAGATTGGTTAGGAATAGAAAATGCTATAATAGTACTTGGATTAAAAGGATTTGGATAATTTTGAGCTAACTCGAACTGAGTTGGTAATTCAACTTCCTCTTTTGAATCCGTTGCAGAACCGGTACTAAATTGACCGCTGTAAGAGTAATTTGACAATATTCCGCCAGAAGTTTTAGATCTCACTCTCCAATAATATTTAGTATTGGCCTCTAAATTATCTGCCTGATAGTTAGGCTGTTTTAGATTGTTAATTGTTAAGGCACCGGTCATTTCTTTATTTTTAGAAATTTCTAAATCGTAAGTTAATAATGAAGTACTCTTGGCAGGAACAACCCAAGATAAGGTTGCGGCGTTTGAGTTTATTATGGATCCAATAATTGGGTTTGCAGGCAATACAACAACAGGAGAAGCACCTGCAGAAACTGTAAACTGCCCTACCGAAGAATAATTGGACATGGTTGCAGGGGTAGATGACAACCGTGCCCTTACCTGCCAATAATATGTAACTCCAGGTGTTAATGCGCTTAAAGTATAAGAAGAAGTTACCAACCAACCCGAGGTACCACCGTTTGGTGCTGTAATATTTGATAATCCATAAGGAGCAGAAACGCTAACAGATGGATTTGTTGACCAAATAACTTGGTAATCTACAGGACTAGTTGAAAATGAGGACCAATTTAATGTTGGACTTTGAGTATTAACAACCGTACCGGAAAGTGGAGATGCTAGAGTTGGAATAGCTACTCCAGATGTTGAAGTTGAGTTGGTTGCACTTGAATGAACCGTGAAAGTTTCTGGTCCGTACCAAGAAGTTGCACCAGAAATTCTTACTCTCCAATTATATGTTGAACCAGGAGTTAAAGCCGCGCTAGTATATTCGTATGCAGAAATAGCAGCTGCATTAACTTCAGGAGATGGAAATCCAGGACCAGAATTATCAATCTGAAGGTCGAAAGTAATGCCCGGAATTTGCATTCCTAAGAACCAATAAAATGTTGGTGTTGTTGTGTAAATTGTTGAGCCACCAGCAGGATAACTTAAATAAATTGTAATTCCATTTAGAGTAATGGGGGAATAATAAACCATAAAGGTAGCTTCGTTACTTGTAGTTGTTGTTGGTCCAACTGGAAATGCGGGACTTGATGAAGCGTCAACTACCCAATAATAATCGTTACCAGCAGTTAAACCAGATAATGCTACATATTGACCGGTAGTTGTAGGACTGGTTAAGTTATAAGGACCACCCTGTGTGGTACCATATCTGACACGATAGTATACTGCGCTGTTATAGAAATAATTATTGAGATACCAATAAACTAATGGAGAAATTGTATAAACTGTTTGTGAATTTATTGGGTATGCCGGAACCGCTGTAGGAGGACCCGGTATTGTGAACATCCATGCAGATGAAATACTAATTAACTCGTCTGCCGAGGTATAAGATTTAACGCGCCAGAAATAGCTGCCTGCAGGAAGTAACGTTAAGGTATAAGGCAAATTATAATAGTTTAGGGAAGTAAACGCCGTTGGAAATCCAGTAATTTGTGAAGAGAAATCGGAATTATCATCTAATTCTACTTTGTACTTTATTCCAGTACTAGGCATAGTCCATTGAAAATTAAGAATGTTTCCAACAATTTGCGCTAAATGAACCGGAGTAAGTAAAACAGGTCTTGCAGATGTAATTGTAGTAAATGTTCCTATTGATGAAGAAACAACAGGCCCAGGCAATGTTGCGGTTACTCTCCAATAATAAATTGTGCTGTTAGATAAAGCATTTAAGTCCGGCAGCAAATGAGGAGATGTAGCAGCAACAGGTCCATAAACAATTGAAGTAAAAGCCATATCTGTAGCAATTTCTATTGTATAAGTTGGAGCGCCAGGAAATGGCCATGACCAGGTAAAGTTTGGAGTAACCGAAACTGCTGTTGCCAAATTTGCAGGTGTATTTAATATAGGTGAAGGAATTGTAGTAAAACTAAATATAGGTAGTGCAGTTTTTGTTGTAAAACTTGGTTTTGTTGCATGAACACGCCAGGTTACAGTTGTATTACCATTAAATGTTGTTCCATTATATCCCGAAGTTACATTATTTACAAATGTGCCAGGAAAACCGCCACCAGTATGATATTCTAAATTGAATACTACCCCGGAAGAGCTGCCTGGTAAAGTCCAGTTAAAAGTTGGAGTAACCAATTGATTAACAGATCCATTTACAGGTGCAGTTAAAGTTGGAGTTCCAAGCTCTGTTGTAAAAGTTCTAGATAAAGAAGGTTTATCTGCCTCACCGGCTTTTTTTGCAATAATTCTCCATGTATAAGTGGTATTATTTGTTAAACCACCAAATGCATAAGCAGAAGTTACGCCGGGAACAATAGTTCCAGGGAAACCACCACCAGTATGATATTCTAAATCATATGTCACACCACCAGTTCCACCGGCTAATGACCATGATAAATTAACTGGAATAGCTAAATCTACTGCCGTGTTTGTAGGTGCTGACAAAGCGGGTGTTGCAATTTCTGTAGTAAATGAATAATTAAGCCAACTTCCATTTCCTCCTAAACCATCAACATCTGTATCTCGAACCCGCCAATAATAAGTTGTATTATATGCTAATGTGGCACCATGTAAAAATGATGTACCGGCTTGATTTGGGCTTGAGCTAACTACAGTTGTATATGTATTATCAGTACCATAAAATTCAACATCATAATTTCCATTTCCGGCTCCCCCTTCATCAAATGCAGACCAGGATAGGGTAGTAAGTGCCTGACTTACGCCAGTAGTACCACCTGCTGGCGATGGAGTTGGATTAGCGTGCGTTGTAAATGATCGGTTTTGCCAAGTACCAGGTTGATTTCCAGGTGCTGGACTAATATCTGCGTCTCGAACTCTCCAATAAAAAGTTGTTAAGGGAGATAGTGTTCCTATAGACTGAGTTAAAGATACTGTAGCATAGGAACTATTAATTGGTATACCACCATATGTATTATCTGTACCGTGAAATTCAACATCGTAAGGTCCATTAGCACTTCCATTTTCACCAAAAGCATTCCAAGATAATGAAGTTGCCATACTTACATTTACAGCTAAATTAGTTGGAACAGTGGTAGGAGTGGTAAATGTTGCAAAGGAGTAGACATACCAAATACCGTCTGCTCCACCACCATCGATATCTGTATCGCGAACACGCCAGTAATATATTGTATTATTAGATAATACAGGAAGAGGTAAGCTTGTTGCAACAGTATTATATGACGATGCATCTATAGTACCAAATAATCCAGTATTATCAAAACTGAACTCTATATCGTAAGGACCATTACCACTACCATCATTAAAGTCAGTAAAGGTAACATTAGCAGTTGCGACTGGAACTTGTGTAGAGCCAGCTGTCGGACTTATAGGCAATTGAGCAAAATTTATGCTTGTAAATACTAACATAAGCAATGCAAAAACGGTTAATTTAATTTTCATACTACCCTCTTTTATAAAAAAATAGTTCGCTTTGGCCGGCTGGCTGTAAAAGAACTTGTGCATGTTATTTTTAGAGGATAATTTATCTCATTTGCATTTATAATGCAAGGACTTCTTGTCTTTTTTTTATGTTTTGTTTTAAATGTTATCTGTGATATTTTGTCAACTACATAGGAATATAGGCGCGCCTTTTTGGCAGATGATATTAATGTTTTGATTTTTCCTTGAAGGCTTGTTATATACTTGTTACAATTGTATTATAAAGATGTGTAAAATTGGCATACGCTAAAAGAAAGATATTGTTTAACGAATTATTAGGATGGTTTGATATTAGTAAACCGGCAATTTATTGGTGAAATTTTAGTATGAAGGAAATAAAATAAAGGTCATCTATTGATGACCTTTTGCAAAACATTATTACTTAATGTTACTAAAAATATGTTACATGGCAGGCATATAACGCTAAGCCTATTGCTGCCAAAAATATTATAATAATTATAGACGCGCTAATTTTTTTCATTCTTAGCCTCTCATCATAATTATTTAATTAATATCATTTTTTTAGAACTAACAAAGTTATCTGCGGTAATTCTATAAATATAGGTTCCGCTTGAAACTGTATTACCAAAGTTATCATTGCCGTTCCAGTTTAGGTTATATTTACCGGCAGTCATCTCTTGATTAACCAAAGTCTTCACTTCCCTACCAAGCATATCGTATACTTTTAGTGATACAAATGAACTCTTTACTATAGAGTATGATATTGCAGTAGTAGGGTTAAAAGGATTTGGATAATTTTGTTCTAAAGCAAATGTTGAAGGTATTTCATTTTCTGCTTCTACAGATGTAGCGCCACCAGTATTAAACTGACCAGAATAAGAGTAGCTAGAAGAAATACCGGTTAAAGTTTTTGATTTTACTCTCCAGAAATACATTGAGTTAGCATCTAAATTATTAGCTTGATAAGATGGTTCTTGAAGATCGTTTATAATTTTTGAATTGCTAAAGTTCTTATTCTTGGAAATTTCTAAATCGTATTTTAACAAAGAGGTACTTTTAGCCGGAACAATCCAAGAAAGATTGGCCGCAGTTGAATTAATAGTAGAGCCAACAATTGGATTGGCCGGCAATACTACAACAGGAGAAGCACCGGCTGCAACTGTAAACTGCCCTACTGATGAATAGTTTGATAATGTTGCCGGAGAAGAAGATAACCGTGACCTTACCTGCCAGTAATAAGTTACACCGGGAGTTAATCCTAATAAATTATGGGAAGTAGTAACCAACCAACTAGATGAGCCTGCAGGAGTTAAAACTCCGGATGTAAGAAGAGGGCTGGTTGACCATATGACCTGATAATCTAATGGCAATGTAGAAAACGCAGACCAGGTTAAAGTTGGGCTTTGAGTAGAAACTACGTTGCCCGCAACTGGCCAAGTTGGAGTTGGAATTACCGGACCTGATGAAGAAGATGCAGTTGCGCTGGAATGAACTGTAAAAGTTTCGGGACCATACCAGGTTGCTGAAGGACCGCTAAGTTTTATTCTCCATTGATATGTAGTGCCTGGTGTGAGACCTATTAAAGCCTTTTCATTTCCACTTACACCAGTAAATTCCACTGCACCAAAACCACCAGGATATACTGCGTAATCAACATCGTAAGCAACGCTTGGAATTTGCAGACCTAAGAACCAATATAATTTTGGATTTGTAGAGTAAACCGTTGCTCCACCGGTTGGGTAGGATAAGAAAACCGGAATAGCATCTAATGTGGAAGAAGAATAAAATACATTAAATGAAGCTTCTGAGCTTGTAGTATATGAATCAAATGTTGGAGTAGTAGAAGTATCAATTACATAATAATAGGTAGAGCCAACATTTAAACCGGGTAATGTAACATACTGCCCGGTTGTTAAAGCACTATTTGTATTATATGGACCACCTGAAACAGTTGCATATCTAACCTTACAATAAACCGCGCTGTTGTAGTAATAATTATTTAAGTACCAATAAACTTGAGGTGAATTAGTGTAAACAGTTTGATTGTTAATTGGATATGCCGCAATTGCAGTTGGAGGACCATAAACAGTAAACGTATATATAGGTGTTATATAAATTAATTTTCCTTCGTCCGAATAAGTTTTAACCCGCCAATAATAGGCTTGAGAAGGCAAAGTGGCTAAGGTAAATGGCAGATTAAAATAATTAGTTGTAAGAAGCCCAGTTGGAAAGGAGCTAATCATTGAACCGCCAACGCCGGTAGTAAAAGCGTTATCTTTAGCTAATTCCAATTTATATTTTACGGAACCATTGGGAATAGTCCACTTGAAACCTATAATATTACCAGAAATAATTGAATTATTTACAGGACTTAGCAAAGTAGGATTTGCTGCGGTTATAGAAATAAACTGTCCACTAGTACAAGAAATTCCAGAAGCTACATACGCTTTAATTTTCCAATAGAAAATTGTACCATTATCCAATGCAAATTCATCGGGCAATTGATAATGGGTATCTAAACCCCCATTTAAAGTTGGTACCGGACCATAAACATTAGCAGTAAAATTTGGATCGGTAGCAATTTGGATAGTATAAGTTGGTACTCCGCTGCCAACAGGAAAAGTCCAGCTAAAATCTGGAGTAACAGTAACAGCTGCCTGCTGGCTTGCAGGAAAAACTAAGGTAGGAATATCCAACAGTAAAGTATGGGGTAAATTATCGACATACCAAGGCGAATAAATTAAAGTGCCCGAAGAAGCATTATTAACAATGCTACCGGAACCGCAGTCGCTTGAAGCTACTGTAGGACCATTAGGAGAATTCCAATAGTTATGATGGGCCGTTACAATACCAGTACCCCTATTTATAACTCCTAATGTTGTTAAGAAATCGCATTCGTTAATTGTAACATTATAGTTACCAGCCTGAACATCAACAGCATAATCGATTGCACCGGCAAAATTAAAAGTAAATCCAGATATAGTTACCGGAGAAGAAGAAACTGTAATTGCCGGAGAGGCATTGCTAATTTTAACACCATCGGCATAAAGGGCAGATAATGTTAAAGATTTATTGATATTAACGTGTAAATATTGAGAAGTATTTCCGGTTACATTAATAACTCCTCCGGAAGAACACAAGCGTACTGCATCATTGAGCCTAGGAACAACTCCAACTCCGGTTTGATTAACATCAATAACTGGGGCTAATATTCCAGCAGAACCGGCGCCTCCTAAAACTGCACCTAGGGTTAAAATAAATTTGTTTACAGTTGGAGAACCGGTGCCATTCAAAGTAACACTTTTACTCATTGTTACATCTTGTGGATAGGCACCTGTTGCTATATTTATTGTACCGCCAGAAGCAGATAATAAAAGTGCATCGTTAATTAAGGGCAAAGTACCAGCACCAGTTTGGTTTATATTAATAATAGGAGAAGAAACCAAGGTGCTTGCAGAAACAACAGCCCCTCTTGTAAGAGTAATGCTAGTAAAACTACTTCCCGCACCGGAACCTGTTAGTGTAATAGTTTTATCTATAGAAATACTTTCGGTAAAGCTTCCCGCTTGAATTGATAAAGAACCGCCGGAAGGAGTTCCTACAATTGCATCGTTAAAATTTGAGTAATACTCGGGGGGTAGATCGTTATTAGTCAATGGAGAAAATGAAGTACCTGCTAAAGAACCAGCTGGTGTTGAGGTTGTAATAGGATTCCACCAGGGGACAAAACTTACATTGTTAGAAACAGCTACCTGGCCAACATGATTGACCGCAGTATAAGTATTGGAAGAATGAGATGGGCCACTAGCATTGCCCCACCAGTTATTTAAGCCATTTATAGTGCCGGTGCCGGTATGGTAGATACCATATGTACTACCAGCAAAATTATTGTTATTAATATATACTTCTGCACCACCTAAATTAGTTCCATCCGTAAGAATTGCTTTACCGTTGTTAGGACCAGTTGAATTAGCGATTACATTTTGAAAAATATTTACTGTTCCTACTGTTAATGTACTAGCAAAAAGTAAAATAGATCCGTTAGTAATTGTATTTGCATTAATTGAACCGGTACTAGTGTTAAAACTAATTGCAGATTGACCAGTTGCGGATATATCACTAATTATATTATTCTGAATAGTTACATTTGACATGCTGAGAAGAGTGATGCCTTGATAACCAATATTGCTAATTATGTTGTCTTGTACAAAAACATTTAACATATTACCAAGATTAATTGCATAGCCGGTAGCGCCAGTAATTTGATCGAAAAAGTTATGATGAATGTATAAACCAGAGGAACCTGAACCGGAAGAGGCATCGATTGCCTGGCGATTAGTGTAATTAGTAAATTTATTGTATTGGATATTTACATTGTTGCCAGGACTATTCAAATAAATTGGATTGACTGTAGATGTAGTTCCATCGAAGACAAATCCTCTAATGTTAACATCGGAGGCAGTAATTTGAAATTGACTATTACCTGTAAATTTTGTTTGAGAACCTATTGCAACATCATACGACCCGGCTTGAGAAATAATTGCAACAGTTTTATTTACAATAAAAGACTCGGTAAATATACCGGCAGCTGTTGTAATTGTATTGCCAGCAAGGGTACCAGCAACAGCATCTGAAAAATTTGAATACTTTTCTGCAGGGGCATCGTTATTTATTATTGGCGCAAAACTTAATCCACCGGCAGCATCGAGCCAGGGAACGAATGTTACGTTATTGGTAACAGCAACCTGGCCAACAGTGTTTATTTTAGTAAATGTATTTGATGAATGAGAAGGGCCGCTTGCATTGCCCCAATAGTTATTTGTTGCATCAAGTGGACCAGTTCCGGTTGCATTATAAACACCGGCATTTGAATTATTTGAAAAATTATTGTTATTGATATGAATATCTTTTCCGGTAATATCTTGCCCGCTTGCAATGGCTAATCCGTTATAAGAATTTGAAACGGAATTATTTGTAATAGTAACAGTGCCTGTAAAGCTGGAGCCATATAGTCTAATACCCCCTTTATTAGCACTGTTTGAGGTATTAGCATTATTAATTGTATTTCCATTAATAATAATTCCAGAAGCAATACCGGCAATTTGAATACCCTGCTGTGGAATATTTGAAATGGAATTAGCAGATATGGTTACATTATTTGAATTGGTTGTTAACTGAATTGCAGCATAAGGAGTAGTGTTTATATAATTGTTGCTGATAGTGCTATTGGAAATATAATCGAAATAAATTGCAGAATTGCCCGCACCTGTAATATTATTAATTTTATTGTCGTCGACTAACTGAGAAGAATTAATATCTGTGAAGCTAACATTTTGCTGAACGGCCATACCTTGAATAGCATTAAACCAGTTTTTGCTTATTGTTACCTGGTTGGAATGGACAAATATTGCAGAATAATTATTATTGCCGGTAAATTCAAATCCTTGAATTGTAATTGGCTCGGCGCCTGTTTGAATATCAACAGAGCAATCCGCACCTGTTCCATTTATAATTGCTTCTGAAACGCGGACACCAGTTACAGGGCTAATTAAATTATTAGGGCCAAGCAAAGTAACAGGCTGGTTAATAATAATATGTTCGGAATAGGTTCCAGCGGCAACATTAATAGTAGAACCTGCGGGAACATTAGTAACCGCATATTGTATGGTTTGTAAAGCTCCGGCTCCGGAAGAAGTTCCATGCGTAAGTATGTTATCAGTTCCCAGCGGATCTACATAGTAAGTTTGAGCGTAGCAAAAGCTTGCTAACAAGAATAGAAGAATTGGCAACAGGGGATGTTTAGATATCATTCATTCCTCGCCGAGATAATTACAAAAGGTAAACATCTGTAAAGCATAAAAAAAAACAGAGGAGTATGAGTTAGATACTCCTCTGTTGTTGAAATTGCTTTAAGAAAAATATGTTAAATGAAACGCATAAAGTGCAAGCCCAATGGCCGCCAGGAAAATAATAATTATAATTGAAGCGCTAAGTTTTTTCATTTTTAGCCTCGCCAATAATAATTATTTAATTAATACCATTTTCTTAGTGCTTACAAAGTTACCCGCAGTAATTCTGTAAATGTAAGTACCGCTAGATACTTTATTACCATAATTATCATCACCATTCCAATTAGAGTTATGATTACCTGCAACCATTTGCTGACTAACCAAGGTTTTAACTTCCCTACCCAACATGTCGTAAATTTTTAATGTAACAAAACTGTTAGTTGTTAACTGATAGCTAATAGCTGTTGTTGGATTAAATGGGTTTGGATAATTTTGAGCCAAATTAAATTCAGTTGGAATTGTATTTTGTTCAACAGCCGTTGTAGAACCGGTACTGAATTTACCATTATAGGAATAACTTGATAAAACACCGGTTGATGTTTTAGATTTTACTCTCCAATAATAAACTGTATTTGCATCCAAATTATTTGCTTGATAACTTGGCTGGTTTAAATCGTTTATAACAGTAGCGCCAGTGAAAGCTGTATTTTTTGAAATTTCCAGATTGTATGTTAAGGCAGAGCTACTCTTAGCAGGAACAACCCAAGATAAATTTGCGGCAGTTGTATTTATTGCAGATCCAACAATTGGATTAGCAGGAAGAACAACAACCGGAGAAGCGCCGGCAGCAACAGTAAACTGACCCACTGATGAATAGTTAGACATTGTTGCAGGAGTAGCAGATAAACGGGAACGTACCTGCCAGTAGTAAGTAACACCAGGAGTTAGATTATTCAATACATAAGAAGTAGTTACTAACCAGCTTGAAGTTCCACCATTTGGAACTGTTACATTTGCTAACCCAAAAGGAGCAACAATATTTAATGCAGGGTTAGAGGACCAAATAACCTGGTAATCCAAAGCCTCGGAAGAATTAGCAGCCCAAGATAAAGTTGGATTTTGAGTACTTATAACAGTTCCGGATATTGGAGATGTAAGGGTAGGAATATTTGCCGAAGCTGTTGTTGTGCTAGAACTAACAGTAAATATTTCTGGACCATACCAAGTTGTTGCACCATTTATTCTAACTCTCCATTGATATGTTGAACCGGCAGTTAAGCCAGTTAAAGCCTGCTCATTTCCACTAACACCTGTATAATCGACCGCCCCAAAAGCGCCAGGGTATGGAGCATAATCGATATCGAAAGTAATGCCCGGTACTTGCATGCTTAAGAACCAATATAAAGTTGGACTTGTTGAATAAACTGTTGTACCTGCAATTGGATAACTTAAGAAAACAGGTACTGCATCTAAAGTAGTTGAAGAGAAAAAGACGTTGAATGTAGCCGGCGCACTTGTAGTTGTAGTAGCTCCCGCAGTGAATGAAGAAGAAGTTGAGGCATCTACAACATAATAGTAAGTAGCACCAACAGTTAAATCTGACAGAGAAAAATATTGGCCGTTAGTAGAAGCGCTGGCGGTACCATTTGTTAATACAGATAAATCTAAACCGCTGCTAGTTGTATATCTAACTCTATAATAGATTGCGCTATTGTAAAAATAGTTATTCAAATACCAGTAAATGGTTGGAGAAGTTGAATAAACAGTTTGCGAATTAATAGGATAAGCCGGAATAGCATTTGGAGGACCAGGAATAGTAAAGATCCATGCCGGTGAAATACTAACAAGTTCTCCGCTTGTAGTATATGATAATACTCTCCAATAATAACTGCCCGAACCTAATGTGGCCAAAGAATATGAAAGAGTAAAGTAGTTTAATGGTGTAAAATTAGCAGGAGAAACTGCTTCGAGAGATCCGAAATTAGAATCGTTATCTATTTGCAATTTATATTTGTAACTGCTTCCTAAGGCTGCCCATTGAAAGTTAATTATAGTTCCAGTAATTGAAGATAAATGGGAAGGACTAACTAAATATGGAACAGCAGGTGCAGTGGTAGAGAATTTTCCAACGGCAGTAGTAACAGAGCCGCCAGTTCCAACAACTCTCCAATAATATACAATACCATTATCTAATTTTTGAGCTAATGTAGTTTGATAATTAGTTACAGCTATTCCTGCTTCAGTAAAAAGAGGACTTAAGAAGTCATCATTATCGTCTACAGTAAGAGTATAATTAGCACCGCTTGCACCAGATGGATCGCTCCAAGTAAAATTTGGACAAATAGAAACTGATGTAGCAAGGTGAGCCGGAGAAGTTATAAAAGTAGTTTGAAAAGTTGAAGAAGAGGAATTTTGAGAGGTGAATCCGGTTTTTTTTGCTACGATTCTATATGTATAATTTGTATTAGTTGTAAATGTTGTTCCGGAATAGCCGGAAGTAACACCGGTAACAGTTGTTCCGGGCAAAACGCCGCCTGCATCATATTGCAAGTCGAATGTAACGCCTGTTGTAGGACCAGCATATGTGAATGTAAATGAAGGGGTAAGTGTATTAACACAAGTTGCCGAAGTTAAAGGAGCCGTTAAAACAGGTGTGGCTAACAAAGTAGAAAAGGTGTTATAACCTGTGCCTTCTAGGGCTCTCCAATAATAGGTAGTATTATTTACCAGGGGACCTGCTAAAACATATCCTGATGCTACAGGAATAGTGCTGGTAAAATTAATTGTACCAAAAGCAGGATCTGTAGAAACTTGTATTGTATAAAGAACAGCTCCATCCCATGTAAAGGTTGGAGAAAGAGAAACATCCACAGCATTATTAGCAGGAACAGCTGTAGTTGGTAATGTTATTTGCGCATTAATTACACTTAAAGAAAACAATGCAAGCAACGCAAAAACAGTTAATTTTATTTTCATTGATACTCTCCTATCCATTAAATAAAAAGGCCGCCATTAAAGGCAGCCTTTTAACATAAGTTTTAGCAAAAACAAACCAATCCAATCTTAAGAAAAATAGGTAACATGACAAGCATACAGAGCTAAACCTATTGCTGCCAGAAATATTATTATCATTATTGACGCGCTAATTTTTTTCATTTTAGCCTCTCTATGATAATTACTTTATTAATATCATTTTTTTAGAACTAACAAAGTTATCTGCGGTTATTCTGTAAATGTAGGTACCGCTTGATACTTTATTACCATAATTATCATCTCCATTCCAATTCAAATTATGCTTTCCAGCATTCATTTGTTGGCTAACCAATGTTTTAACTTCGCGTCCTAAAATATCGTACACCTTTAATGACACAAATGAACTCTTAGTAATTGAATACGAGATCATAGTTGATGGGTTAAATGGATTTGGATAATTTTGTGTTAACTCGAACTGAGTTGGCACTTCATTTTCTTTAACTGCAGTTGCAGAACCAGAATTGAATGAACCGCTATAAGAATAATTGGATTTTATACCGCCGGAAGTTTTAGAAACAACTCTCCAATAGTATACTTTATTGGCTTCTAAATTTGTTGCTTTATAACTTGGCTGAGTTAAATTGCTAATTAATTGTGCACCAGCCAAGTCCTTATTCTTGGAAATTTCCAAATCGTAAGTAAGAGTAGAAGAGCTTTGGGCTGGAACAATCCAAGAAAGATTGGCGGCGGTTGAGTTAATTGTTGAACCAACAATTGGATTAGCAGGCAATACAACTACAGGTGAAGCTCCGGCTGCTACTGTAAACTGGCCAACAGATGAATAATTAGATACTGTTGCAGGAGTAGATGACAAACGTGAACGAACTTGCCAGTAATATGTTGCGCCAGGTGTTAAACCAGATAAAGTATGTGATGTAGTAACTAACCATCCGGATGTACCGGTTGGAGTTAATACTCCAGCTGTAAGAATCGGGCTGGTTGACCAGATTACCTGATAATCTAATGGTGTAGTTGAAAATACTGTCCAAGTTAAGGTTGGGCTTTGAGTAGAAACTACAGTACCAGCAATTGGTGAAGATGGTGTTGGAATTGCAGGTCCTGAAGTAGAAGTTGCAGTAGCACTTGAATGAACTGTAAAAGTTTCTGGGCCATACCAAGTTGTTGCACCATTTATTCTTACTCTCCATTGATATGTAGTACCAGCTGTTAAACCAGTTAAAGCCTGTTCGTTGCCACTAACGCCAGTAAATTCTACAGCACCAAAAGCACCAGGATATACTGCATAATCGATATCATATGTAATTCCAGGTACTTGCATACCCAAGAACCAATATAATTTTGGATTTGTTGAATAAACTGTTGAGCCGCCAGTTGGATATGTTAAGAAAACCGGGATTGCATCTAAAGTAGCTGAAGAATAAAATACGTTGAATGTAGCTTCGGAACTTGTATTATATGTAGTAAATGCAGAGGAAGGAGATGCATCAACAACATAAAAATATGATGAACCGGTAGTTAAACCTGGCAATGTTACATACTGGCCGGTAGTTGTAGCGCTTGTTGCTCCGTAGACACCTGTAGCAATACCATATCTAACTCTGTAATAAACAGCACTGTTATAGTAATAATTATTTAAGTACCAATAAACTTGAGGTGAATTTGTATAAACAGTCTGGTCGTTTATTGGGTAAGCTGCTACTGGTGTAGGAGGGCCAGGTATTGTAAACTGCCAAGCGTTTGTAATGCTAATTAAGGCATCTGAAGATGTATAAGATTTAATTCTCCAGTAATATGTTCCAGCAGGAATAGTAGTTGCAGAAGTAGGACCTATAACAAAAGGTAAACTTAGACTGTTAGTAGTAAAAAAGCCTGTTGGGCAAATTGCCATTAGAGCAGCAAAGTTTGATGTAGAAGAAATTTCAATTTTGTACTTTAAGCCACTGCTTGGCATTGACCATTGGAAACCAATAATATTACCAACAATATTTGCAAGATGTGCTGGGCTATATAAAGCCGGAAGAGCCGCAGTAATTGTGGTAAAAGTATAATAAGTTCCAACTCCAGCAGGTTCAATGTTTGCAGCAGCACCTGTATCATAAATTCGCCAGTAATAAATAGAACTGTTATCGAAAGCGAAATGACCTGATAATGAATTGATTAAATCTGCGGCGGCAAATGTATAAGTAGTGACGCCAGCGCCAACATTCTTATTCATTACATAGTCTGCCACTACCGTAAAATCGGAATTAGTAGAGATCTGCAAATTTGCAGTAGCAGGTACTGTAAGAGTAAATGCAAAATTAGTATTGATAGAAACCGCAGAAGCTAAATTTGCAGGAGTTTGCGCAAAGTTAACACTAAAAGCAAATAGTGTTAGCAATGCAAAAACAGTTAATTTGTTTTTCATAAGCACCCTCTTATAGATTGTTTAAAATATTTTTATAAAACGTCGGCTGTTTTTTTTTCGGCTGTGTTATGATATAAAAACAACTATTAAAGAAAATTGTCATAATGGACTTCTTTATTCAAGTTGTTATACGTTTCGGCTGGAAACTATAAGCAACATATTAGAATAAGATGATAATGTCAAGAGAAAAATTGAGGATGATTATCGGAGTAAAGGAATAATAGTTTAGGGGTAAAAGTAAAATATTTTTTGTTTTTTTTAATAGGACAATGTAGCTTGGAATAATTGTAAAAGAAATGGCAAGGAGAGTTGGTTAGGTGTTAGTGGTTAGTTGTTAGAGGTCAGTAGTCAATTTGTTATTTTAATATATAATTCAAAGCATAAAATTGCTAATACAGAATTCAGAGCTCAAAATTCATAACCCAAAATTATATAGTTGCTTCTATTTTTATAATGCTCAATATTTGCACGGAGTTTTTTTATTACTTATCTCTAAATAATAATGGAGTAATAATGTCTGAAGTAAAAACAAGAGAACAATGGGGCAGCCGCATTGGATTAATTTTAGCTGTTGCCGGTAACGCAGTTGGATTGGGAAATTTTTTGCGCTTTCCGGTTCAAGCTGCTAGTAATGGTGGCGGTGCATTTATGATTCCCTATTTCATTGCCTTTTTAATTGTTGGAATTCCTTTGATGTGGATTGAATGGGGCATTGGAAGACACGGAGGAAAATATGGATATGGAAGCGCGCCAGGAATGTTTGATGTATTATGGAAAAATAAGATTGCAAAATATGTTGGGGCATTTGGAATGTTTAGCTCGACAATTATTTTAATCTATTACACGTATGTAGAATCTTGGACTTTAGGATATTCATTTTTATCTATAACAAAATCCTACTTTGGTGCCGAATCTTTCGAATCTTTAAAAACATTTTTGTACAGTTATCAGGGTAAAGTTTCGAGCGAATATTTTGACGGACTGACAGTTGCCTACATATTTATGATAATTACTTTTGTTCTAAACTTTTGGGTTTTGTACAGAGGAATTAGCCAGGGAATTGAAAAGCTTGCAAAGATAGCAATGCCCCTATTATTCTTATTTGCAATAATAATTGCAATAAGAGTTATAACATTAGGAACACCGGATCCATCGCATCCCGAAAATTCTGTTGGAGCCGGATTTGCGTTTGTATGGAATCCTAATTTTGCATACTTAGCAGATCCTAAAGTATGGCTTGCCGCTGCCGGACAAATATTCTTTACCCTTTCTTTGGGAATGGGAACAATTCATGCTTACGCAAGTTTTTTAAAACCAAAAGATGATATTGCATTAAACGGAATTACAACAGCAGCTACAAACGAATTTGCCGAAGTATGTTTAGGAGGTTCAATTGCAATTCCATTAGCGGTTGCATTCTTTGGTGTTGCAACTACAACAATGATGGCAAAAGGAGGCTCGTACGATTTAGGTTTTGCCTCGATGCCGCTTGTGTTTGAACAGCTTCCATTCGGGCAAATTTTGGGATTTATGTGGTTCGCTCTTTTATTCTTTGCGGGAATTACATCATCTGTAGCAATGGGGCAGCAAGTAGTTGCGTTTTTAGAGGAAGAATTTGGATGGAGCAGAAAAAAGACAATTGCAATTTTTGGAGCTTTCATTTTCCTTTCAATTCATTTAGTAATTTTTTATTTGAAATATGGTTTTATGGATGAGATGGATTACTGGGCAGGCACATTTATGCTTGTAGTTTTTGCATTGGCAGAGACTATAATCTTCATGTGGATATTTGGCGCAGATAAAGCTTGGATTGAAATGAATATGGGAGGAGATATTAAAATTCCAAGAATGTTTTATTACATTATGAAATATGTAACCCCTACTGCCCTATTGATTATTATGATTTGGTGGACAATTAATGATGCAATTCCAATACTAATGCTAAAGGGTGCAAATCCAGAAAATGTACCTTATATATGGGGCGCTAGATTTTTTATGGCCGCGGTAATGACTGCAATACTTTATTTGATTCATTTATCATGGAAAAGAAAAGGAGCATTAAAATGACTTTATCGACCGGTGGAATTATTTTTCTAGTTGTTGCTAATGGAACAATTTTATTGTTAACATTTTTTTCGTTTTATTTATTACTACGGAAGAAGAAGAAAGATTAACCATATATAAAAAAAGAGACGCCCGGCTAAGCCGGGCGTCTCTAAATTTTAATTAATATTCTTGAGGCAGTTCTTTCATCTGTGCGTACGTAAACACAGGCCCATCTTTACATACATATACATTACCAACATTGCATCTGCCGCATTTTCCTAAACCACACTTCATTCTGTTTTCGAGTGTAGTAATTATATTTTCTTCTTTGAATCCAAGTTTGGTTAGAACAGGAATTGTAAACTTAATCATGATTGGAGGGCCGCATACAATTGCAATAGTGTTATCAGCCTTCGGCGCGGTCTTTTCTACAATTGCAGGAACAAAACCAATTTCTCCATCCCATCCGGGAATTTCGCCGCCAGGATCTAATGTTACAACAGTTTTAATATCTTTACGCGCTTTCCATTCTTCAAGCTCACGTTTGTAAACCAAATCTTGATGAGAGCGAGCTCCGTAAACAATAGTAACATCATTAAATTGATCGCGCAGATCGAGCACATTCCAAATAACACATCTAACGGGGGCTAAACCAATACCGCCGGCAATAAAAAGAACATTCTTCCCTTTCATTTCTTCAACAGGGAAATAATTTCCATAAGGTCCGCGAAAACCAATAACATCTCCAATACTAATTTTGCGTAAAGCTGTAGTTACCTTTCCAACCTGTTTAAATGAACATTCAATGTAATCTTTACGAGTTGGAGAAGAGGCAATACAAAATGTAGATTCACCATATCCAAATACAGAGTATTCACCAAACTGCCCGGCTTTGAAATTAAAATTCTTGGCAGCATCTTCATCTTTAAAATGCAATTTGAAAGTTTTAGTATCCGGAGTTTCATCGATGATTTCAACTACTTCCATTAATTCCGGCTTATAAATATTTGTGTTGCACATATTTTTTCCCTTTTAAATTCTGATGAGGAGCTACAGCGAGGAAGAAGAATCTCTTACCAAATAAAGTAAGAGATGCCTCGCATTGCTCGGCATTTACAAACTATTTATTTCACTAGTTACTTGCGCAATATCAATTCCAACCGGGCAGCCGCGAGAACAACGACCGCAACCGGTACAAAGTATTTCATCAAACTTATCCACATAGTATTTGAACTTGTGAGCCACACGCTGTCGGTAACGTTTATTTTGATTATCGCGTGGATTGTGACCTGAGCTATGCAATGTAAATAAACCGAACTGGCAAGCATCCCAATTTTTCATTCTGCGGCCGCATTCGTAATTACATTCCTCATCAACAATATCGAAGCAATGACATACCGGACAAGCAAAAGCGCATTGACCACATCCTACACATGTAGAGCCCACTTCATCGAAGAGCTTGTGCTCGAAATTATTTGTAATCCACTCGCGAACTTTTCCACTTTCAAATTTCTTTTCTGGTTCTTTAATCATTGACAAAGCAGCGTCAACTTTTTGAGGTTGAACTTCGGTAAAATATTTTGAGAATGGAGTAATAAGTTCATTTCCCTTTTCGGTAACAATCTTAACGGCAAAAGAATTTTCATCCAAAGGTAATAAGAATAGATCGGAACCTTTTTCAGATTTTGGACTCATTCCAACTGATGTACAGAAGCAGTAATCATCCTTAAAACTGCAAGCCACACCAATTACAACTGTATTATTTGCACGCTCGTTAAAGAATTTGTCTTTATAATCCCAGTTAAAAACTTTGCTCATAATTTGAATTGAATTAGAATCGCAAGGCTTAGCGCCAAGGAATACCAGCTTATCCGGCTTTGGAGTTACATCGTTAAGTTCGTAAGTATCTTTCTTATTCTTGAAATAAAAGATCGATTCGGTTTTAGGAAATACAAATTCCTTGTATGAAATGTTAGATGGAATTTGGTTGTAGTTAATTTTAATATCCTCAACCTCAGTAATTCTTTTCCATCCTAATCCTTTCTTGTCTTCACCGATAACAACGGAAGTCTTCATCAATTCTGAGACAAATAAAAATAAATTTTCTTTAGTAATAAGTTTTTGTTCCATAGTACTACCTTATGGTTTTTATGATGCTATAGTAATTGTCATAATTGAAATTATGCATCATGCTTCGACAAGCTCAGCATGACATTAAAACCAGCATCAAATCATTTAATAAAGTCTTCTCTATCTGTAGAGTTATAATTTCCAACCAATGTTGGATTGTTCAAATCCATTCCGGCCATGTAATCAAATTCTTTTTTTGCAACCATTCCCATTTTTCTATTTAATAAGGAAAGTGGAATTTGTGCCGGGCAAGCTCTTTCACATTCGTTGCAGCCAATGCAGCGACCCGCTAGATGGAACGCGCGAATTATATTCCAAGAAAAGTTACCGCGTGTTGATGCGCTAGCTTCAATCCAGCGGGGCTGAGATTTATCTGCAATACATTGCTCGCAATAACACATTGGACATGTTTGACGGCACGCATAACATTTAACACACTTTTCAAATTCCGTTTCCCAAAATGCCCACTTTTCTTCCGATGTCATCGATTCGAATTTTTGAATCAAATTAATATTTTCATCTTCGGCTTTAGGCAGTTCTTCAATTGTACCAAGCAATGTATGATACAAATGTGGAGTTCTAACTTTGCAGCTTATGCATTTAGTAGCCATTGTTTGAGCAGAAAATTCTTTTCCAACATCGGCTACAACTCCGTTACAGTTGATGCCAATGATATAAATATCATCTTTGTTGATTTGATTTTCTTGAATGAGCTGAACAATTGCTTTTACATCGCATCCTTTTGCAACAATGCCAACTGTTCCCTTTCCTTTGTATTCCTTGCGAGTTAGATAAACTGCCAAATTATTAACGCAAGATTTATTGAACACAAGATGACCGGCATCTTGAGGAGTGCGAGCAATAAATGGTTTTGCGCGGTTTGCGGTGGTACCTTGAGCATAACCAATAATTATGCGTACGGTTCCATTTTCCAATAGTTGTTTAGCCAGCTGCTTGAGTTCATTCATCTAAAACAAACTCCTTATTTATTTTATCATATTGAACGAAAGGACCTTTCGCTCTTACAGTTTCGGTAACGTTTGAAACAACATCAACAAATTTCTTTCCTTCGGATGCAGAGACCCATGAGAAATGTAAACGAGATTGATCGATGCCCATGTAATTAAGCAACTCGGTAAATAAAACCCAGCGGCGTCTTGCATGAAAATTTCCGGTGTTGTAATGGCAATCTCCCGGATGACAACCGGAAATGAGAACACCATCTGCACCTTTTTCGAAAGCTTTAATTATAAACACCGGATCAATTCTACCTGTACAGGGCACGCGAATCATTTTAATATTTGGTTTGTATTTCAAACGTGATGTACCGGCCAAATCTGCCCCGGTATAAGTACACCAGTTGCACACAAACGCAGTGATTTTTGGTTCGAAGTTTTTTTCTTCCATAGTTCCTCTTAATAATCAAAAACTAAAGTTCGGTGAAGCAGGCATCTACGTAAAATTGCGTAGGAGATGCTTTCTGCCTGCCGGTAGGCAAGCACTTCGTTCAGCATTTAAACGCCAAGCGCATTTATTTGCGCGTAAATTTGTTCATCGTTAAAGCCAATAAGCTCAACCGATTTAGATGGACACACGGCATTGCAAGTACCGCATCCCTGACATAAACCGGAATTAACGTATGCAATAATCTTTACAATATTACCCTGACGATCTTTTACTTCCTTACGTTCAATTGCATTGTAAGGACAAACCTTTTGACAATAGAAACATCCCGCGCAATTTGCACTGTTTACTTTTGCTACAGTTGGTTCCCGTTCAAGATAATCCGCACCAAATAGCACAAGAGATTTAGCCGCGGCTGCAGAGGCCATTGCAACAGATTCCGGAATATCTTTTGGGGACTGACAAGCACCGGCTAAGAATACTCCGGCTGTGCTAACTTCTACCGGGCGAAGTTTTGGATGAACTTCGTTATAGAAGCCATACTTATCGTATGGAATGCCAATCTTTTGAGCAAGTTCACTAGCGTTGGGTTGAGCAACCATTGCAGTTGCAAGTACAACCATGTCTGCATCAATTGTTATAGGCATTCCGGCTAATGTATCTTCCCCTCTTACGATATACTTTCCATTTTCTTGATAGATTCGTGAAACTCTGCCACGTATATATTTTACCCCATCTTCTTCAATTGCACGGCGAACAAATTCATCGTAACCTTTACCGCCGGCACGAATATCCATATAGAAAACGTAAGCTTCGCCATCGTGTACTTTGTGTTTATAAAGCATTGCATGTTTTGCAGTGTACATGCAGCATATTTTACTGCAGTAGCTAAATCCTTTTGATTCATCGCGGGAGCCGACGCATTGAATGAATACAATTTTTTTAGGAACTGTATTATCTGATGGTCTTAAAATTTCTCCGCTGGTTGGACCAGATGCACTAGCAATTCTTTCGAACTGAAGACCATCAACAACATCTTTGTATTTACCATAACCATATTCACCGTAACCTTTAATTTCGCTTGCATCTGGCTTCTTATCTATAGTGTAAAGTTTATATCCCGTTGCTACTACAATTGAACCGACATCTTCTGTAATCAACTGGTCTTGCTGATCGAACATAATTGCTTCGCGTCCGCATACCTTAACGCACATTTGGCATTTGCCTGTTTGATAGAAAGTACAAACTGATCTATCGATAACCGGAATGTTAGGAACCGCTTGAGGGAATGGAACATAAACAGCTGGACGATAAGCTAAGCTTTCTTCGAATTCGTTGAATGCTTTTTTCTTTATAGGACATTTTTGAACACACAATCCGCAGCCGGTGCATTTGCTTTCATCTATAGAGCGGGCTTTTTTACGAATAGTAACTTTGAAGTTGCCAATGAATCCATCAACATTTTCAACTTCACTGTAGGTCATTAATTTTATTTTTGGATGCTGATAAACTTCCACCATTCGAGGAGTAAGAATACATTGTGAGCAATCCAAAGTTGGAAATGTTTCGGATAGCTGGCTCATGTGTCCACCAATTGAAGGCTCCTTTTCAACAAGGATACATTCAAATCCGGCATTTGCAATATCAAGCGCAGCTTGAATACCTGAAATACCGCCACCAATTACCAAAGCTTTTTTTGTAACGGGAACAAGAATTGGCGCAAGGGGCTGATTATGTTTAACTCTTTCTACAGAGATGCGGACAAGTTCAATTGCTTTTTTTGTTCCATCAATAATATCTTCGTGAACCCAAGAGCAATGCTCGCGCAAGTTAGCAATATCGCAAAGGAATGGATTAAGACCTGCATCTGCGCATGCTTTACGAAAAGTTTTTTCGTGCATATGAGGCGAACATGAACCAACTACAACAGCATCAAGATTTTTTTCTTTGATTGCTTTTTTAATCATGTTTTGCCCAGGATCGGAACACATATATTTGTATTCAACCGAATGAGCAACGCCAGGAAAACGTGCAGCGGCCTCGGCAACTGCAGGACAATCTACTGTTCTACCAATATTTTCGCCACACTGACAAATGAATACGCCTATTCTCATCGTCTACCTCTTTATCTCCGCTTTTTCCAATAATGATCTAGTTTGTGCAATATGAAGATCTAATCCAAGTTCTTTTGGTTTGAATCCTAAAGCCAAGCCAATAAACTCGGATAAGTATAAAACCGGTATATCTTTATGACCGGGATATTCTTTACGCATTGCCTGCTGACGCATATCTAAATTGCTATGGCACATTGGGCAAGCAACAATTACAACATCGGCGCCATGGAGGCGTGCATTTTCAAGAATTTTTTTAGAGAGATCTACAACAATTTCTTTATGAGCAAATGAATGAGCTCCGCCGCAGCATTCAGTTTTGTAATTCCACTCTACAGATGAAGCACCGGTTGAAGAAATAATTTTTTCCATCGAGGTTGGCTGCTCGGCATCGTCGAAGTTTGTAATATCGAAAGGACGAACAAGCAAGCATCCGTAATAGCATGCAGCATTAATTCCTTTCATATCAACTTTTTTATTTGCCGCAATTTTATCTAAGCCAATTTTTTGGAAGAGTTGAATGATATTTAGAATATCGATATTGGTTTTAGCACTTTCTCCCATCAATTCACTTACACTTTGTTCTATAGCAGAATTTGTTTTAAGCTCGTGAGCAGAAACAACCATTCTGTTATAACAAGCAGCACAGGGTGCAACAACTTGGGTGAACTTTTGTTTTTTTGCAATTATTAAATTCCGTGCTGGAAGAGCAACAGAGAGGAGATGATTTGTAGCATGGCCGCTTGTTGCACCGCAACAGGACCAATCGTTCAACTCGTCGAGTTGAACATCAAGAACTGACAGGATCTTTCGTAACGAAAGATCGTATTCCTTTCCCGTTCCGCTTAAGGAACAACCGGGATAGTAACCTATTTTCAAAGTGTTACCCCTTAGTCTATGTTATCAAAAATCTTTCTAATCGATTCTTTATCTTTAACAGTATGAGGAAGAAGACCGATTTTTCCTTTCATAAACATTTCGGGGGCAACATCCATGTCTTGCATCAGATTCAGAGTTTTTAATTTATACTCCACCGTAAGACCGGCTTCGTATGCTCTTCCAAATCTTTTAATTTGATTAAGAAAAGCCTCGTGAAAATTAACAGTATCTTTTTCTTCAATTTTAACACCGGCTTCAAGAGCCAGTTGCCGCATTGCGTCCATGAACTTTGCAATATCGAAGTTTTGCGGACAGCGAGAAGAACAAGTTAAACAACCAGCGCACAACCACTGTGTATTTGACTTCAAAGCTTTGTCGTCAAATCCTAATTGAACATATCTAATAACCTGATTGGGGGCGTCATCCATATAATCTCGAATTGGGCATCCTGCCGAACATTTACCGCATTGATAACATTGTGCTGTTGAGAGTGAAATTAACGATTCGATTTTACTGCTAAGCGAGTTTGAATTGTGATGTGAATTATGAGACATTACCAAATCCCGAAAAATTGACATCGTTAACTTATTTAGACTTACACTTACTTGTCAATAGAATAATACGGTAATATCTTTTTATTTTTTTTGTATTGCATTATAGTTTTAAAATAATTACAATAGAACGAAGAAGGAAGAGTGAAGAACGAAGATGAGATTAATAGATAAAAAAAATCCGTTAAGTATATTGAAATACCAAACGGATTTATAAATAATTGTATTAAACTATCATCCAAAGAATGTAGTTGCTACATCGTACATTTTCATGTCGATAGTTTTTAGTTCACCGGTAGCTTCTTCTAAAAGTACTGCAATAATATCGTTTCCTTTAAGAGCAGACATATAGCCCCACTTTTGTTCTTCTACAAGCTCGGCAGCAAAAACGCCAAAGCGGGTACCTAGAACTCTATCGAAAGCAGTTGGTGTACCGCCGCGCTGTATATGACCAAGAATTGTTGCGCGTGTTTCGAAGCCGGTTCTCTTTTCAATTTCTTCTGCAAGTACAGTTCCAATACCGCCAAGTTTAACATGACCAAATGAATCTGTTTTCATACTGCTTAAAATAAATGAACCATCCTTATCTGTAGTTTCTTCGGTTAATAGTTTAGCTCCTTCGGAAGCAACAACAATGCTAAAACTTTTTCCACTATCGTGACGTTTTTTTAGAGTTTCGCAAACTTCATCTATCTTAAAAGGTTTTTCGGGAACAAGAATAATATCTGCACCTCCTGCCATTCCTGAATATAAAGCTATCCAACCGGCATGTCTTCCCATAACCTCTACAACAATAACACGGTTGTGAGATTCGGCTGTAGTGTGCAATCTATCGATTGCTTCGGTAGCAACATTAACAGCAGTATCAAATCCAAAAGTAAAGTCGGTAGCACTTAAATCGTTATCGATGGTTTTAGGAACGCCAACAACTTTAACCCCAACTTTAGAAAGTTTAGAAGCAATTCCTAAAGTATCTTCTCCTCCAATAGCAACAAGTGCATCAATACCGTAAGAGGCCATATTTTTAATTACTGTTGCTTCACCATCTTTTTCTTTATAGATATTTGTTCTAGAAGTTCCTAAAATTGTGCCTCCGCGATGAAGGATTCCGGATACAGAAAATCTATCCATATTTTCGAAGTTGGATTCGAGTAATCCTTTCCATCCGTTTCTAATTCCAACAACTTCGTGGTTATTTTGCAAAAGTTTACGAACAACGGCACGAATAACCGCATTTAAACCAGGTGCATCTCCCCCGCCCGTTAAGACACCAACTTTCATATCAACTCCATATTTGGTATTAAACTAATTTTAAGTTAGCAAATTTGCTAAGTAATTGTTTTGTGCCATGCTTTTCGAAAGAAATAGTAATTCGCTGCATATCTCCTACGCCAAGAATCTGCATAATTTTACCCATTCCAAAAACAGCATGGGTTACACGGCTGCCAACGCGTAAAGATCTTCTTTCCTGATCGAACTCTTCGTAGCTATCTTGATAGTACTCGTTAAATTCAACTTTTTTTCTTCTTCCAACTTTTTTGCTTCCGGCGCCATCCATCTCTTCAATTGTTGCATCATCAATCTCTTCGATAAAACGACTTTTACTTTGATAAGCAACCTCGCCAAAGCGGTAGCGAGAGCGGGCATAACTAATATAAACTTTTTCTTTAGCTCTTGTAATGGCAACGTAGAATAATCTTCTTTCCTCTTCAATTTTAGATTCCGCATCGAACTTGGGACTTAATGGGAATATATCTTCTTCCAATCCGGTAATAAAAACAATTGGGAACTCGAGTCCCTTTGCGCTGTGGATTGTCATTAAGGTAACTGAATTTGCCGCTTCTTGGTATTGATCTACACCGGCTATTAAGGAAACTTCCGATAAGAAATCTTCCAACGATGCTTTAGGATTAGATTTACTGAATTCCTGAACCGCAGAAACAAGTTCTTGAATGTTATCGTAGCGGGCCATAGATTCGGAAGTGCCCTCTTCTTTATAAATTTTTAGAATCTTCAATTCATCAATTAATGCAGCGGTTAATTCGCCGATGGATAATTTATCTTTCAGCTCTATATACTTATCCAACAGAAGACGGAACTGCTTAACATTTTTTTGAATTCTCTCTTTTACCTCAATTACTTCGAAAACACGAAGCATTGTTTTGAAAAGAGAAAGACCCAATTTACGAGCGAATAAAATCATTTTTGAAATAGATGTATTTCCAATACCTCTTTGAGGAAAGTTCATAATTCTTAATAAGCTTTCTTCATCGTTTGGATTGGTTAATACTCTAAGATATGCAAGCACATCTTTAACTTCTTTACGGCGGTAGAATTCTACGCCGCCAATAATTTTATAAGGAATTTTTTCTCTGCGCAAAGCATCTTCCAACGCACGAGACTGGGAGTTTAATCTATAGAAAATTGCAATATCGTTTAGAGATAATTTTTTTGTGGTAATTTCTTTTTTTATTTTTTTGGAAATTTGATAAGCTTCATCTTTTTCGTCGGTAGCTTTAATTAATGTAAGCAATTCACCGTCGTTATTTTCGGTCCATAATGTTTTAGGAATTTGTCCCGCATTATTTTTAATAACAGAATCTGCAGCGGCTAAAATAGTTTTTGTGGAGCGGTAATTTTGCTCGAGGCGGTAAATTTTAGCGCCGTTAAAATCTTTTTTGAAATTGAGCATATTTTTAATTTCGGCGCCGCGCCAGCTGTAAATACTTTGAGCATCATCTCCAACAACGCAAACTTTATCTTTAGTTGGACTTAATAACCTAAGCATTTCGTACTGAGCTTTATTAGTATCCTGATATTCATCGACTAAGATATATTTGAAAATCTTTTTGTATTTATTAAGCACTTTTTCGTTTTTAACAAACAATTCAATGGGTTTTAGCAAAAGGTCGTCAAAATCCATAGCGTTATTTTCGAAAAGGCGCTTATTGTATTCGGTATAAATTTCTACAAATCTTTTATCTGCCGGGGTTAGGCTTGCACTTTTTTCGTAATCTGAAGGAGAAGTCATTTGATTCTTTAAAAAGCTTATTTTACTTTGAACTCCGGAAGGAGTTAAAGCCTCGACATTAATGTTAAGATTAGACATAACATTGTTAACCAAAGAAACCGAGTCTTCCCTATCGTAAATAGAGTAATTGGATTTATAACCCAGATGTTCTGCCTCAATTCGAAGGATTTTTGAGAAAATTGAATGGAAAGTGCCCATCCAAAGTTCATCTGCCTTTTTGCCAATTAAGGATTTAATACGCTCTTTCATTTCTTTTGCAGCCTTATTTGTAAAGGTAAGGGCTAAAATGGAAGAGGGTTCAACACCGGACTCGATTAAATAGGCAATTTTATGAGTTAAAACACGGGTTTTACCGGAACCGGCACCCGCAACAATCATATGAGGACCAGAATTGTATTCTACTGCTTCAACTTGTTCTTTGTTTAGTTGGTTTAGGATTTTCATAAAGTGGCTTGTTTTTTGAGTTGCAAATATACGCATAATTAACCCCAATTTTCAAATAAAACCGCTTACAATGTTTTACTCTGATTAATCCGGTGCCTTAAAACATTTCTTTTTTGATTAAAAAGAAGTATTTGGGTAAAAGGCAATTGATTCCGGTGATGAATTTATGAGGTTATAATTGGAGAAAAATAAAAGTGGCAAATAATCACTAAACTTATTTGCCACTATAAAAGTAAGTATGTATAGAATCTTTCTATTTAACTATTAGCAGTTTTCCATTTTTCATAACAATTTTATCGTCGAAATAGACTGTTGGTTTAAGTACAACTGCATCTACGTGCAAAGAAACTCCAACCGTTCCTCCCATGGACTTGTTATTGCCAAGAGCAATATGAATTGTACCCATAACTTTTTCATCTTCAAGAAGAATACCGCTTAGTTTAGCCTTATCGTTAGTGCCAATTCCAAACTCCGCAATGTTGCGGGCTGGCATTCCATATTTATCGAGCATTTCGTTTAATTTTTTAGCCTGGATTGAACCGGTAATAGTTTTTGCAAAGCCATCTACCACTTCAATTTTAATTGGCTTGCCTTTAATTACACCTATGCCGGCCATAGAACCATCAACATAAAATACGCCATTGGATTTTCCTTCAACGGGAGCTAAGAATGATTCTCCGGTAGGTAAGTTACCCCCTTCCCCCTTGTTATGGAAAAGTCCTTTACTAGCGTATGGCTTTCTTCCTGTAATTTCCATAGTAATATCTGTACCGGTTGCAGCAGTAACCCGAACGACTTTTACTTTTTCCATAACCTCGCACAAACGAACAGTTCTATCTGCAATTTTTTTATAATCGGCATTCAGTCCCCTAATCATAATTTCTTCGGTAATTCCAGGAAAAGTGGCAACACGGGCACCTAGAGCACAAGCATCTAAACGAGCATTTGTGTGAGTTAAAGATTTTAACGTTGGGCATAAAACCACATCGAATAATTTCATCATTGCAGCAACATGAGCTGGTGGTTCTTCTCCATTAATTTCGCGGGCTTTCATTTCCAGATACACAGCTTCGTGTCCTAAAGCCAATGCATTCTTATAGAGGGAATAACCAACTTTGTTTTTGAATTCATCGGTAACAATTAAAACTGTTTCGTTTTTTTGAGTGCCCATGCAATCTTTAATTGCAATAATGCTTGCTTTGTCTAAGCTAGTTTTTTTCATTTTAAATTCCTTATAATGGAAAGCCTACATTTAGTTGAATAGTAATACCAAGAGTTCCTTTGTTAACTGCTTTAATATCTTTAGAAAGAGGAATAGTACCGGAAGATTCGGAAGTGAATTCTTCCATTTGAATAAAACTATATCCGGCAGTTCCTTCTAGACTAATATAACCGGGTACAAGATTCATTATTAATCCGGTACCAAGAAAATAACCCATTTTATAATTTTGTGAAGAGAATTTTGTTTCTGTTATCAGTTTATCATCCAACAATTCTTCCTGAATAAGTTCACCGTTATAAAAATTTACATGCCCTTCAATAATTTTCCAATCGAAGATAGAGAATAGACGAACACCTAGGTCTATACCCCCGCCCCAATGATTCATGCTAAAGATATAGCTAAGCTTAGCCATTCCGGATGGAACGGCGATTTTGTTGTATTGTGTTTCTTTTAGAAACTGATAGTAAAGTTTTGATGAGATAAAAAAAGCCTCCCATTTAGCTCTAAAAAGATTTACGCCAACACGGTAACCGGTGCTGTTAGTAAATTCAAAATCGGTCCATTCATTTGATGCTGTAATACCAGTTTTTTGAGCATAGGAATTGGCATACTGATTCAATCCAGGCGCATCGAATTTATAGCTGCTTAATCCACCATAAAAGCCACTTAATCCCAAACAGCCAAATCCAAATTCTTGAGCCTTGTTGAGAGAGGAAAATGAAACAATAATTATTACAGAAAAAAGAAAAATCTTTTTGTTCATCAAGTACTCTTTACTTTCGTTTACAATTTACAAAACTAAATGGAAATATATTTTGGGAATTATAATTTATTGGGAGACAGCTTACAAAGAAGAATAGTTGCTTTGCTTTTTAGAGATTATGGGATAGGGCTAACTTTATTTTTACTATTGCTAAGTTTTTTGTGTTAAAACAAACCAAATGAAAGGTGAAAATGTTTTATGTTGTTATAAAACCATCTAGTATTTATATAAAAGTATAATTATGGATGAAAAGTTTATTTTTCATCCATCAACTTGTCGCGGCTTGCAAGAATTTCTTTAACAGCTTTGCAGCATAATTCCCTATCGGATTCATTTAAGTACTGCTCGTAGAACTGCATGGCACCCAGCTGCTGGCTAGAAAACTCCTTATTGAAGTACCATACGGCAAACCTAGCTTCTTTGTGTGCATCTTTATCTCTTGCCGCTTGTTCTTTTTGATAATCCATAACAGACTCCAATTTATTAATTAATGCAAAGTTACTAATTGAATAACTAAACTTACTTCGCCGAGGGTAAAGTGAAGTAAAAAGTAGTACCAATACTTTCTTTACTCTCTGCCCATATTTTTCCACCTTGCCTTTCAACAAACTCTTTGCAAAGCAATAAACCTAATCCGGTGCTTTCTTCTCCATCAGTTCCCTTATGACGAACTTTTTCCTCTATTTTGAATAGCTTGTTAAGGTCTTTATGGGAAATGCCAATGCCATTATCGGAAATGGAAATTTGAATGAAATCCGTTTCCAATTTTTTCGAATCGACTATAATCTTTCCCATTCTGTTTGTAAATTTTACAGCGTTAGATAATAAGTTTCGAATAATGGTATTAGTCATACTTTCATCTGCAAATATTCTGTGGGAATCTAAAATTGTATTTTCGATTGTAATGCTCTTTTGAATAGCTCTATGATTAATTATATCTACATTTTGCGAAACCAATTGGAAAAGATTGGTTACTTGCGGTTCGAAATTAATAGCTCCTTTTTGCATCTGAGCCCACTCAAGCAGATTATTTAGCAACCTTAAAAGAGTAGAAGCGGAGTTATGAATGTTTTTGCCTAGAGTAGATATTTCTTCTAGGGTTAAGCTTTCGGGATCTTGGGCAAGTAGACCGGTCAAGCCCAATAATCCCTGAAAGGGACTTTTAAGATCGTGGGCAATAATTGAAAGGAATTTATCTTTTTCGGAATTCAGTTTGGAAAGCTCGGAAGTTCTTGCACTAACCAAATCTCCAAGATGATCGTTAAGAGCTTTTAGCTCTTCTTGAGTACGCATCAACTCGTTATTTTTAATTAGTGCAGATTCATATGCAGACATCATTAAGGAAATTATTTTTGCCGGATCGACCGGGATAGATTGTTCCTTACCGTTAGTATTAATTGGCAAATTAATTTTATTATGGTGAATATTTGCTGGGGAACTTCTTTCAATTGTATTTTCAACAAGAGTAATAAGATATTGCTGACTGTATGGTTTAGTAATAAAGCTATCTGCTCCGCATGCAATACCTTTAACCATATCATCGGAACTTGAAAGTACCGTAAGTAAAATAACCGGAACATCGGCCGTATTTTTTTTTGATTTTATTCTTTTACAAAGTTCGTATCCATTCATGTTAGGCATAACAATATCTGTAATTATTAATGAGGGGGTAATTTCATCTATTACCTCGAGAGCATTTTCTCCATCAATTGCAGAAATTACCTTATAGTTATTCGACTCGAGGAAATATTTAAGCAGGTTCCTTTGAGCGGAACTATCGTCTACAATTAATATAAAACCATTATCAATTTTGGAATTGTTTTTTGCAATCATAAATAATTAGGTGAATACACATATATAATTACTAGCGTTATAATAATACCATAATTTTGGAAGAATTAATTGTGATTTATTTTACACACATCTATTGTTTGTACTTTGTTCTGTTAAAAGGATATGGTTTTGCCTCTACGACCATTTAAAATTACTGAAGATAATTATCGTTATTTATTTTGAAAGATGTATTTAAAAAGTTGTAAGCGGTAATATATTGTTGCAAACAATATGGAAAATATAGGTTAAAGCGCTTTTGCATATTAACCATGCCCAAAAAGCCAAATTGTTTTTTTGTATCTTTGCCAATGGTTTATAGATAAATGAATAAAAGTGTAGAGTAAAAAAATGTCCACCTTAAAGCCAAAATTTTTTACCACAATAAAAGGTTATACTAAGCAGCAGTTTATTAATGACGCAACTGCAGGAGTAATTGTTGGAATAGTTGCTCTTCCACTAGCAATTGCATTTGGAATAGCCAGCGGAGTTACCCCCGAAAAAGGAATTATAACTGCAATTATTGCCGGATTTATAATAAGTGCATTTGGAGGAAGCCGCGTTCAAATTGGGGGACCTACCGGAGCTTTTATAATAATAGTTTACGGAATTGTTCAAAACTATGGAACCACCGGACTAGCAATAGCAACAATAATGGCCGGAGTTATATTAATTATAATGGGGCTTGTTAAATTCGGTTCGTTAATAAAATTTATTCCTTATCCGGTTGTGGTTGGTTTTACAAGCGGAATAGCATTACTAATATTTTCGACACAGATAAAAGATTTTTTTGGGTTCTCAATAAGCAAAGTGCCATCGGAATTTCATGAGAAGTGGATTGCCTATTTCGGTGCTATTTCAACTGTGAACTATTATGTATTGGGAATTTCTATTCTTGCGCTAGCTATAATGATTTTATGGCCAAAGATTACCCATCGAATTCCAGGTTCGTTAGTTGCAATAATTGTAACCACTGTTTTAGTATTGGTTTTAAAATTACCGGTAGCAACAATTGGAAGCATTTACGGAGAGATACCTTCTAATCTTCCATCCCCAAGCTTTTTTGATATGAATTTTACAGTTATTAAAAATTTAATTGGGCCGGCAACAGTAATTGCTCTATTGGCAGCAATAGAATCTTTACTATCTGCCGTTGTAGCAGATGGTATGATTGGAAGCAAACATAGAAGCAACATGGAACTTATTGCACAAGGTATGGCAAATATTGTTACTCCCCTTTTTGGAGGAATACCGGCAACCGGCGCAATTGCAAGAACCGCAACAAATATTAAGAATGGTGGAAGAACTCCGGTTGCAGGAATGATTCACGCATTGACACTTTTGTTAATAATGTTATTTTTTGGCAGCTATGCTAAATTAATACCAATGGCTACACTTGCGGCAATTCTTATGATTGTTGCTTACAACATGAGTGAGTGGCAATCTTTTAAGTCTCTGCTAAAAAGTCCAAAGAGTGATGTTGTAGTATTGCTTACAACATTCTTTTTAACTGTTATACTGGATTTAACAGTTGCAATTGAGATTGGAATGATAATGGCCGTTTTGCTTTTTATGAAACGCATGGCGGAAGTTTCGAATGTAAGTGTAATTACAAGAGAATTGGATGACTCTGACAGCAAATATGACCCCAATGCAATTGACAAGAAACAAATACCTGATGGAGTTGAGGTATTTGAAATAAATGGACCATTCTTTTTTGGTGCTGCAAGCAAATTTAAAGATCAAATGCTGGCAATAGAAAAACCGCCGAAGATTAGAATTATTAGGATGCGAAATGTACCTGCGATAGATGCAACCGGACTTCAGACATTAAAAGATTTTTACAAAGATGCAAAAAAGAATAAGACTCATTTAATATTATCGGGAGTTCATACGCAGCCATTATACGCAATGACTCAAGCCGGAGTTTTTGATTTATACGGAGAGGATAATATTCATGGGAATATAGATGATGCATTAGACCGCGCGCGCGAAGTTTTAGGATTGCCAAAATTAGGAAGGCCAGAAGAATTTGTTCCCACTGTTAGCCGAGATAAGTAAAAATAGTACCTTTTAAAGTTGCGGGTTTTTGAAAATATACTATTATTATATAGTGGTTATAGACTAAGAATTTTTAGGTATTTTTACCGTAAAAATTGAACCAAGATTGAGTTCGCTTGAAACAGTAATTTCTCCTTTATGAAGAGTTACAGCGCGTTTAACAATTGCAAGTCCTAATCCTGTTCCTCCAATTCCCTCAACATTTTTAGTGCGGTAGAAAGAATCGAATATCCTATCTAAATCATTCTGAGGAATTCCAATACCCTCGTCGCTTACTTTAATAATAAGATGCTTTCTATCTGTAGAAATTTCAAAACCTATTTTGCCTCCGTGCGGAGAATACTTTGCCGCATTGGATAGCAAATTATTAAAGATGAATTTCATCAGTTTGGGATCGAGGTTAAATTCCTTTATTTTAGTTTTGTAGTTCAGTAAAAGATTATGTTCGTTCGAAAAGAGAGATTTAACATCGTTAATACACTCATCTGCAAAGTTTTTAAGATTTATTAATTCTGGATTATAGCTAATCTTACCGGTTTCGGTTCTGCTAAGTGTTAATACATCGTCCAAAAGTTTAGTGAGGTATTCAACAGATTTTTGAATACGGTTAAAGTGTTCATTCTTTTTATCTTCACTCCACTTATTATGGTACCTTTGCAGCAATTCCGTTGATGAGAGCACCGATGTTAATGGAGTTCTAAATTCGTGACTAGTAGTAGAAATAAAACGGGATTTCATTTCGTTGAGTTCTTTTTCCTTTTCTAAAGCTTCTTGAAGCATCAGTTCATATTCTTTTTCTTTTTCTATTTCTATTTTTAAATACTCGTTAACCTTATTCAATTCCTCGGTTCTTGCTTTTACTAAATCTTCAAGATGATTACGATAAATCAATATTTCATTTTCTGTTTTTTTCCTTTCGGTTATATCGTCCCCCGAGCTAAGTGAAGCAATAATTTTATTATTGCTGTCTTTAATTAAGGAGTTGTGCCATGCAATAATTCTTTGGGATCCATCTTTTGTTAAAATAGAATTTTCGAAATATTCGATGTTTTCCACTTCACCAGAAATGGATTTAAGAAAAAAGGGATATACAATATCATTGCCTTCCGGCTGAGGAAGGCAGGTATTAAACCATGATTTGCCAATAAGTTCCTCTTCGGTATATCCAAGAACTTCACATCCTTTTCTATTAATTGTTGTAATAATTCCCTGTGTGTTTAATGCTACAATTATAGTCTCTACAGTATCAAGGTAATTTTGCGCTCTGTCTCTTTCAAATTTTAGAGCTCTTTCGGCATTCTTTCTTTCGGTAATGTCTTTTGCCACGCCAATTAGGCCAAAAACCTTTCCATCGTTATTTTTAATAGTAGTGGTGGAAAGATAAATAGGAAATTCTGTACCATCCTTTTTAGTGTTAATTAATTCTCCATTCCAGCCGCCGGCAATTGTACTATTCAAAATTTCGGCTTGATTATATCCAATATTTTTACTGGATGAAACAATTTTTATGTCTTGCCCAATCAATTCTTGGCTGCTATAACCATATGTATTTATAAACGCTTGGTTAACAAATAATATTTTATTATTAAGATCTGTAATGCTCACACATTCGTTAATGCTTTTTAAAGATTGAGCCAGCATAACCAGTTCTTCCTGGGCAATTTTTCTATCGGTAATATTTCTTATGGAGCTTTGAATGCCAATTACTTTGTTATCCACTTTAACAATTTTAGCAGAGTGAGATATCCATCTAATATTTCCCTGAAGGTCTATAATCCTATATTCATAATCGTTTATTTCTTGCAAGTTGGTTTTTAATGCCTCCCATTTTATAAAACATGCTTCTAAATCTTGGGGATGAATATTATATGGCATTTTTTTACCAATAAACTCATCACCATTAATTCCAAGCACGCTTTGACATTGATGACTTACAAAAATTAGATTATCGTTTTCATCTGTTACAGTTGTAAGATCTGCACTATTTTGAACAACAGTTTTAAATAGTTCTTCACTTTTCCTTAATGCATTTTCGGCCTGTTTCAATTCCGTAATATTCAGTATGGTAACTAAAACAAAATTGGAATTATCTTGTTTAACCAAATTGGTAGATATCAACAAATCAAGAGCAACATTATTCTCTTGAAACCGGAACTCCATTTTTCCTTCGGAATTAAGAATTGAATTACTAGTTTGAAAAGTATGGGCTACACATGTTTTAATTGGGCAATTAGAACAATTCTTGTTTTTACCGCATCCCTGAAGCTGAAAAGAGTTTAAGCAGTTGAATACTTCTCCTTCTAAACGGTTTAGTAATAGTCCCTTATCTCTACCGGCAAACTTTACTCCCTCTTTATTAATATTAACAACTTTCCCTTCCTGGTCAACCAATAGCATTATATATGGTGAACTTTCGAAAATTGTATTTAATGTATTTCTTTGCGTAATTATTTCTTCTTCGGCTTTTTTTGCGGAAGTTATATCTTGAGAAATAATTTGAATTCCTATAACTGTATTATCTCTATCTATCAAAGGCTGATAAACCGAGCGGAACCATTTTTTCCCAGTCAATAAGTTAAACTCAGTATCATATTGTTCAGGTTCTTTGGATTTAATAACCTGATTCATCCTCCTAAATATTTTTTCTCCGTTTTCTTTTCCGAATAATTCAAATACATTTTTACCAATTGCATCTTTTATTCCTAAAGATTCAACCGACAATTTATTTTGCATAATTAAACGGCATTCGGTATCAAAAATGGAGTTTGATGTGCCGGAATTATCGAAAACCAAATGGTATTTAGCTTCACTTTCTTTTAAGTCTGCTTCGGCTTTTTTTCTTTCGGTAATATCGAATGCCAGGCTATGCAAAACCCTATTGCCATTAAAGTCTTTACCCAAAGGAGTGGTTTGGAATTCCCAAATTCTTTTGGAACCATCCTTTGCCCTAATAACCCACTCGCCATTGCTAACAGTTTGATCGATTGAAAAGAGATTATCGATATATTCCTTTTTAGAGCCAATTCTTTCACCATATGCAAGTTCGGTCCAATCCCCCAACGTTGGAATATCTTGAATAGTATAACCGGAATATTTTGTCCATCCTGCACTTAACTGTAAAACATTATCTGCTTCATCGTGAATCATAATTGGAACTGGGGAGGAGGCAATTGCTTTTTTCCATCTTTCCTCACTTTCCCTTAAGGCAATTTCGGCATTTCTCTGATCGGTCATATCTGCCAGAATGCAATGGGTTTGTTTAAAGGAACCATCGTTTTTATAACCAATTCTTCCCTCAAAAGAAATAAAGCGGTAAGTACCATCTTTATGAAGCATTTCGAACTGGCTATTTATTTTTCCAAGTGATTTGAATAATGGAAAGCGTTCCCGAAAGGCTTCTTGATAATTTGGATGTAGAAAATCTCCGAACCATTTACCAATTACTTCGTTGTAATTATACCCAAGTGTATCTAACCAGGCTTTATTAATTTCTAAAATGTTTCCATTTTCATCTAACGACTGATAACCTAAAGGAGCCTGCTCGAAGAGCATTCTAAATCTTTCCTCGTTTTCTTTAAGTCTCTCTTCAAGCAGTTTTTTTTCGGTAATATCCTTAATAACTCCATCATACGAAACAAGAACTCCTGAAGAATCATATTCGGGAATTATTGTATTGCGTACCCAACGAATTGATCCGTTTTTATGAATTATTCTATGTTCAATAGGCTCGGAATCTGAACCGGAAAGAATTTTAAGAAATCTAAGGGCAATTGCTTCTCTTTCTTCAATTGGAATCATGTTTATCCATAAGAATGGATCGGCAGCAAATTCACTTTGATTATATCCGGTTATAAATTGGCATTGCTCGTTATGAATAGTTTGGACAGCCTTTGCATCTTTTACTTTTACAGTATATAAATAATCTGTAAGCACATCTGTAATTCGTTTATATCTTTCTTGGGCCACTTTAAGCTGAAGCTTTATTGAATGCATTCCGATTACAGATTCAATTTTTTGAATCAGTTCTTTTTCATTTACAGGTTTTATTAAAAAATAGGAGAATTCGTTTTTAAATTTGCCAAGCAAATATTCTTTATGGTTAAGAGAAGTTAAATAAAGTATAGGAATATTTGTGGAATTATGTTTAGTTATTTCCCAAGTAAAATTTTCCAGGTCTTCCAGTTCATCCAAATGTGCAATAATTAAATTATACTTTTCAACTTTTGTCAACTCATAAATATTAGTTTTACTATAGCGTACACTATTAATTTTAGAGGAGCATTCTCTAATTATATTTTCGAACTTACTATTATCGCTGCTGCTTTTTGAGCAGACAAAAAGGATTTTTAGGTTCTGGGGTATTTCATACGGAGAATTCATTTGCGCCTATTATTCAAATCTTTGTTTTTATAGTTCTAGAATATTTTTTGTAAATACATTTTCCAAACTGCTTAATAAAATTATTCTTTTACCAACTATTTCTATTGAACAATTAGCATAATAATAATTATCTAAAGTTATTTCTTTACAAATGTTGTAAGCGGGCATTTTTTGTTGTGTACGATTATTCTATTGTACCAAAAGATGAGCAAATGTAAAATACAATAGGTTAATGCAACGGATTAATAGACAATTACTTTTATAAACTGTCTATTTATTTTTAATTGATATTGAGTGGGGCAAAAATTGTTTTTGAAATAAAATAGAGGCAAATTATTGTTACTTTTTAAAAAGTTATTTGAGGACCTAAACATGAAAATATTTTCGGTTATTTTTTTCTCATCAATACTATTATTAATTATTTCGTGCCAAGACAACACACCAATACCTTTAGTATCCAGTTCCATATTCGGCAAATTAAAAACCGGAGAAGAAGTAACATCCTATGTTTTAAGGAATAAGAATAAGATGATTGTAAAGATTATTAATTACGGAGCAACGGTTGTTTCCATTAAAACAGAAGACAAGAACAAAAAATTTGAAGATGTGGTTTTAGGCTACGATAATATTGAAAGTTATGTTAAAGATAAAAGTTATTTTGGTGTAATTGTAGGCAGATATGGCAACAGAATAGGTAAAGGCAAATTTACTCTTGATGGAAAAGAGTATGAGCTCACAATAAACGATGGAAATAATCAACTGCATGGAGGAATTGTAGGGTTTAATAAAATGCTTTGGAAGGGTGAGGCATTTGCAACAGATTCCTCGCAAAGTGTTAAGCTAACTTTGGTTAGTAAAGATGGAGACCAGGGATTTCCAGGCAATCTTACATTGCAAGTAGTTTATACTCTTAATAACAGTAATGAATTGGAAATTACATATAGAGCAAGTAGCGATAAGACTACAGTGCTAAATCCAACTCATCATTCATATTTTAATTTAACAGGAAACCCAGCCAACACAATTTTAGACCATGAATTAGTTTTAAATTCTGAGGAGTTTACTCCCGTAGACAAGGAACTGATACCAACCGGCATTTTGCAAAAAGTTGAAAACACTCCAATGGATTTTAGAAAACCTACAAAGATTGGGGAAAGAATAAACAGTAATTTTGAACAGCTTACATTGGGCAGAGGGTACGATCATAACTGGGTGCTCAATAATTTTGACGGTTCGGTTAGAGAGGCAGCCACTGTTTACGAAAAAAACAGCGGAAGATTTTTGCAAGTATTTACAGATCAGCCTGGAATTCAGTTTTACAGCGGAAATTTTTTAGATGGTACGGCTAAGGGAAAGAATAATATTATTTACAATTACAGAACCGGCTTTTGTTTAGAAACTCAGCATTTTCCCGACTCTCCTAACAAAGCTAATTTTCCATCGGTAAAATTAGAGCCTGGAAAAACATATAAACAAAAGACCATTTACAAGTTTTCGGTTAAATAGATTTTGGATTTTTATAATAAATGCTGAGATAAGTTGTTGAGATGTTTGAGTTAATTATAGCGCAATAATAATTATTGCGCAATGTTTATAAGTAATAAGCTAATTGAAAGTATCTTTACAGAATGTGTAGTTGTTTTAAGAAATGTCTTAGTATCGTCAATTAACAGCCTAACTCATTGGCAAAATAATTTCGAATGTTGTGCCAATTCCGGGAGAACTTTCCACTTTAATGGTACCGTTCAATTTTTCGATGAACTCCTTGCATAAAATTAATCCCAAACCGGTTCCCTTTTCTCCATCAGTGCCCGGTTGCGAGGCCATCTTTTTATCAATTGCAAACAAACGACTAATGGTTCCTTCATCCATTCCAACTCCGTTATCTTTAATTAACAGATGAATTGACTCACCGTCGTTGAATCCTTTTATAATTATTTTGCTTTCCGGCTTGGAATATTTAATTGAATTGTTCGAAAGATTTCCAATTACAGTTTCTAACATATACTTATCTGTAGAAAGAGTAATTTTATCTTCAACATTATTTACAATCACAATTTTTTTATTGATTGCAAACTGCAAATAAGGTCTAACCGCAGAATCGATTAGCTGCTTTAGTTGGTACGACTGCTGATTAACCTGAATATTGTTTCGCTGAGACTTAGCCCAAACCGATAAGTTTTCGAGCAAATAACTGGTATTATTAATAGAGTAGGAAATTTGAGATATGCATTCTTTTCTTTCCTCTTCGGTGAATATATCGTGTTCTTCAACCAGCATATCGCAAAGACTTTTAACAGAACTAAATGGATTTTTAAGGTCGTGAGCAATAATAGAAAAGAATTTATCTTTTGTAGCATTAGCTTCACTTAGTTCTTTGGTTCTTTGGTTTACCTGCAACTCGAGCTTTCTATTCTGCTCTTCAATACTTTTCATTCGATATTTGAAATATGCCATAAGAGATAAAGCCAGAACAATTACCATTATTATTTTAAACCAAACAGTATCCCAAAATGGAGGAATAATTGTAATTTTTAATGAAGCACCTTTTTCATTCCAAACCCCATCGTTATTAGAACCCTTTACTTTAAAAACATAATCTCCGGGGGGCAAACTAGTATAAGTAACAAATCTTCTTCCTTTAACATAATTCCACTCTTTATCAAATCCCTCCATCATGTAAGCATATTCATTTTTTTCGGGAGAGATATAATCGAGAGAAGCGTATTCAAAAGAAAAAACATTTTCTTTGTAGGATAGCTCAATTTGGCTAGTTTCAATTATGGAACTTTGGAGTGGTGTAGAACCGTCCTGGCTAACATCAACATGGCGGTTGAAAATTTGAAAATCTGTTATAGCAATAATTGGAATGTTGCTGTTATCGTAAAAGCTGTTTGGATTAAATGCATTGAATCCATTAATGCCCCCGAAGTAAAACCATCCATCCTTACTTTTAAAGTAGGCGCCTCCGCTGAATTCGTTACTTTGCAAGCCATCGTATACATCGTAATTTTTAAAACTTTGCTGTAGCACATTGAATTTGGATAATCCCTTATTTGTGCTTAACCAAAGATTATTCTTTTCATCTTCGAGAATACCATAAACCGAATTATGGGAAAGCCCACCTAATTCCGTGTAAGTAGCAAATGAATTTGTATTAGGATTAAATTTTGTTAAACCCCCTCCGTTGCTGCCAATCCATAAAATTCCTTTGGCATCCTGATAAACTGATAAGATATAATTATTGGAAATACTTTTTTCGTTTTCCGGTTCGGCTAAGTATGTAGTAAACAATTCTTTTTGAATATCGAACTTGCATAATCCACCTCCAAACGTTCCAATCCATAAATACTTTGAAGAAATGTCTTTAATTATAGAGAATATTCTATTATTACTAAGGCTGTTTTTGTTTTTAGGATTGTTTTTGAATGAACGGAATTTTTGAGTTTTGATATCGAACTTATTTAGACCTCCGCCATCTGTGCCAATCCAAATTGTGTTTGGTTCATCCAAATAAATTGTTCTAATTCTATCGTCGCTAAGACTATTTGTATCCTGCGGATTATGTTTATAACTAACAAATCTTTCCCGTTTTGGGTCAAACCGGTTTAATCCGCTTCCATTTGTACCAAGCCAAAGCTGTTTTGATTTATCTTGCCGAATAGAAAAAACATTATTTCCGCTAATGCTATTTGGATTGTTTGGATTGTGACTATAGACAACAACATTTCGGCTTTTATGTTCAAACTTATTTAATCCTCCCCCTTCGGTACCAACCCAAAGAATTTCATTTTCGTCTACAAAAAAGGAGCGCACCAGGTTATTGCTAAGTTTATTTTTTGAGCCAGGCTGGGAATAGAAATGCATGAAGGAATCGTTTTTTTTGGAATACTTATTAATATTGGCAGCATAAGTTCCAATCCAAAAAACTCCCGAATAATCTTCGAACAATGAGAGAATTCTATTGCCAGAAATTGAGAATTGATCGTTAGGATCGTATTTGAAACTAACAAAAGAGTTTGTTTTATAGTCGAATTTATTTAGTCCTCCATTTGTACCAAACCAAACTGTTAGACTTTTATCTTGATAAATACTATTTACACAATTATCGCTTAGGCTATTTTTGTTAGCCCCATTAGAGAAATATCTAATAAATATTTTCTTTGAAGTATCGAATAGATTTGCCCCTTTATCTTTAGTGCCAATCCATAAATTTCCATTACTATCCTCGTAAAGGGAAAGAAGGTTATTACTGCTTATGCTTTTAGAATCGTTTACGGAATTTTGATAACGAATAAACCTATTGTTTGCTTTATCGTAAAAATTTAACCCGGATGAAGCAGTTGCGATATATAAATCTCCATTCTTCATTTCAACAATAGAAGTGATTGAATTGCTGCTTAAGCTAAATTTATCTGCTTTATTGTAATAGTACCTTGTAATATTTTTTCTATCTTTATCAAATTTGTTTAGTCCGTTATCTGTACCAATCCATAAGTTTTTTTCTTTATCCTCAACAATAGAAAAGACTCTGTTGCCGCTAATTGTATTTGGATTATTCTCGTTGAATAAATAACTGGTAAATTGTTCTTTGCTTCTATTGAATGCATTCAAACCTTCGTCTGTACCTACCCAAAGAATTCCATTGCTATCTTCTTTTATAAAATAGATGCAATTGTTACTAATAGTATATTTATTGTTTTTTTGAGGCTTATAGATTGTGAACTTATATCCATCGTATTTATTAAGACCATCTTCGGTACCAAACCAAAGAAATCCCTTAATATCCTGATATGTACAAAAAACAGTGCTTTGAGAGAGGCCATCGGAAATTCCCAAATGAAGGAAACGAATTCTTTGAGACTGGGCAAAATTGAGACTGCTAAACAATAAAGATAGTAGAAATAAAAAAAGCAGATTTTTAGTTCTATATAAATTGCTTATTGTTTCTATTCTCATAAATAACCCAGTTATTGGTTTTGTATAATCAATAGATAAAAATAGTTAGTGCTCTAATATTATCGAAAAATAGTTTAAATAATGAACAGAACTTTTAGAAGAAGTTGCCAACGGCTTATTATTGTTGTAAGCGGTGAACTTAAAACTTGTATACAAAAGGCTATTTTTTATTAGGAGACTTTTGATTTTTATAGACAAATTCGGTGCATTCCCTCCATGTGCCTTTGTAAACCTCTAAGGAGGGAATGTTCTTAGATTTAAATTTATGCGCGAGGCAAAGATATGGGAACTGTTTTTGCCAGGTAACCTTAAAAAATGCGCATTTATGACAATCTACTGCCACTTTAAAATTCCTTTTACTAATAGACTATCGAAAAGCCTTTTTAACTTTTTAGAACAAAAAAAATAAATTTGCATAACTAATTTACCTTCTTTTACAATTTGTCTTTATCTTAAACAGGCAATATTAATTTATAAATAAGTGAACTAACTATGACAAAAAATATTTTATTTTTCTTGTTAATTCTGCTTTCCATAATTAAGGCTCAGGATGTTAACGCCATTTATCCACAATTAGAAAAGCTGTGCAAAGATCTTCATGCCAATCCGGAGTTATCTCTTAAAGAGGAAAAAACTTCCGAAAGAATTGCATTAGAGTTAAGAAAGCTTGGTTATGATGTTACCGAAAGATTTGCAGGCTATGGATTAGTTGGTGTTCTTAAAAATGGAGAAGGTAAAACTGTATTAATAAGAACAGATTTAGATGCGCTTCCAATTGATGAGCAAACCGGACTGAAGTTTACAAGCAATAATAAGGGAGTTATGCATGCATGCGGGCACGATATGCACATGAGTGTTTTTATTGGAACAGCAAAATTGCTTGCGGATAATAAAGATAAATGGAAAGGTACTGCTTTATTGATTGGTCAGCCGGCAGAAGAAGTAGGCAAAGGGGCTAGAATGATGCTGGAAGCAGGATTATACAAAGTATTTGGAGTTCCCAATTATGCACTCGCAATACATGTAACTCCCTCTTTCAAAGCAGGTACAATTGGTTACTATAAAGGCAATGCAATGTCGAGCGCTACCAGCATTACAATAAAAGTTAAAGGTATTGGAGGGCATGGGGCTAGCCCTCATTTGTCTATAGATCCAATTGTTGTTTCATCACAAATGATTTTGGCGTTTCAAACTATTGTTAGCCGTGAAGTTTCTCCTTTCGATCCGGCAGTTGTAACTGTTGGTTATATAAAAGGAGGAACTAAACACAACATAATTCCCAACGAAGTTGAAATGGGTTTAACCGTTCGCTCATTCAATGATATAGTAAAAGAAAAGATTTTGAATTCAATTAGAACAAAAGCAAAAAGCATTGCACAAAGCGCCGGCTTACCAGATAATTTACTTCCCGAAGTTATTATATCCGAAGAAACCCCATCTGTATATAACTATCCTAATTTAGTAGATAGTCTATTGCCACTTCTTAAAAAAGAATTGGGAGAGCAAAATGTAATTGAGGCACAGCAATGGTCAGCATCGGAGGATTTTTCGGAATATGGAAGAACCAAAGATAAAGTAGCCAGTTTTTTAATTTGGGTTGGAACAGCACTAGAGGAGGATTGGAAAAAGAAGGAGCAGGGATTTAGCATCCCTTTTGTTCATTCGCCCAACTTTAATCCAGATTTTGAAAACACAATTAAAACAGGAGTAAGAACAGTTATTAGTGCCGCACTTTATCTTTTAGGCAAATAACAAAATGTATTTTGTGTAAGCGCCAATAAGATTTTTATCAATAAATGATTAAGCTAAAATAACAAATTATGTTTTAGCTTTACCTTTAATAAAGATTACATAATAAGAAACAGAAATAGCAAATAGGGATAAAAAAATTCCTATTAGGTTTGCAGCTATACTTCCTATTGAATTTTTAAGCGCGTAAAAATCGGTATGTGCACCTAAAACAAAAGCAAAATAATTATTAACGACATCGAATAATGGACTTAGGATAAAAAGAATAATAATTAAGGCAGCAGAAAAAATATTTTGTACTTTGTTTCTTTTAAAAATATGGTAACCAATAATCAATAGAATAAAATCTCGTAAGTAAGGCATTATTACTGTTGTAAATTCCTGCCAATTGTTTTGATATACAGTGTTTATATAACCGGTTTTATATTCCCCAAGCCAAAATTTAGGCATCAGCTGATAATCTATTACTTTTACACCAGCAATCCATACCCCCAACAAGTGACACAATTCGTGCAAAAGTGCATAGGTGAAAAACCAAATTAAGTAGAGAATTACTACATGCTTAGAGTATAATTTAGCGCTAATATTTTTGTTTTGATAGAATACAACAATGGGAAGAATTATCAGGAGTGCAATTTCAACTGCCGATATGAGATCGTTCATATTTAGACAATAATTAGTATAAAAAACCCACGAATTAATTCGTGGGTTTTATGAAAATTTATTTAGGATCTTTAGATCGTTCAACAACCGGACGTTTAGATTTATCTTTATTAAGAGTAGCTAAAATAACATCGGCATCTTTGTTTGTAACTGTAAAGAAAGAGAATGCATCGTTAACTTTTACACCGCTAACTTTATCTGGATCTACATTAGCTTTATTCTTTAGCAGCTTAAGAATTTCTTTTACATCAAGATTATCTTTTTTACCCATTGCAAAAAATAAACGGGTCTTTCCTCTTTCGCTTGCAGGACGCGAGCTAAAGCCTCTATCATCACGGTCACTATCGGAACGGCGTTTATAAGATCTTTCCGGTTCATCACCAGCGCCTTCACTTTTGCGTTTATAAACTCTTTCACCATCATCACGGCGGCGTTCCCCTCTTCCTTTTTCGTCGCGGTTTCTTTCACTTTTAAATCTATCTCCGCCTCTTCCTTTATCTCTATCCCTGTCTCCAAATCCTCGGTCACTTCTTGAAGATCTTCCACGTCTTTTATCATCTCCACGTTCGAACTTATCCCCTTTGGATTCATAGAGATCGTGAATTTTAGCGTAACTGTTTTCTTCAAGTTCATTTTGAAAATTGTATTTAATTAAAGCGGCAATAACATCTTCGGGATTACTATCTTTAATTAAATCTTTTGCAAGCATTAAATAATTTGTTCCAACACCATAGTCTATAAGGCTTTTAATTTCGTTTGTAATTTTAATTCTCTTAAATCCAATAACATCTTGAACCTGAGGAACTCTTTCTTTACGAATTTCGGTTTGAGTAATGCTCTTAATGAATTTCAATTTTCGGAATTCTTCGGGATTAACAAAAGTAATTGCTGTTCCCTCTTTACCAGCTCTTCCGGTTCTTCCAATTCTATGAAGATAAGCTTCGGGGTCTTGAGGCAATGCAAAATTAATTACATGAGTTAAGTCGTCTATATCTAAACCGCGAGCGGCAACATCTGTAGCAATTAAGATATTAACTTTGCGTTTTCTAAATTTACCAAGAATTTTTTCCCGAATATTTTGAGAGATATCTCCATGCAATCCTTCGGCATCGTAACCTCTATCGTGAAGCTTTGTGGTAACCATGTCAACATCATTTTTTGTACGGCAAAAAACTAAACCATAAAATTCACTTGTTGTATCAATTATTCGGCATAAGGAATCGAACTTATCGTTTTCTTTTACTTCGAAATAAATCTGATCTGTTAAATCTGTTGTTTGACCAGATTTTTTAGTTTTAACAACTTCGTACTTGTGCATATACTTTTTAGCAAGAGTCATAATTCTATCTGGCATGGTAGCCGAAAATAGCAATGTTCTTCTTTCTTTATTTGTAGCTGCAAGAATTGTTTCGATATCTTCGATAAAGCCCATATTCAACATTTCATCTGCCTCATCCAAAACGGCAAATTTAATTTCATCGAGAATTAAACTCTTTCTTCCAATATGGTCTAAAATTCTGCCGGGGGTACCAACAATAATATCCACGCCACGTTTTAGAATTCTAAATTGGGTTTCGAATGACTGCCCGCCGTAAATTGGCGCAACTGTAATATGCTTGTGTCCGTGTAAAGAGTTAATTTCGTCGGATACCTGCAATGCCAATTCGCGTGTTGGCACCATTACCAATGCCTGCAATTTTTTTGCATTTGTCTGAAGTCTATCAATAATAGGTAAAGCGAAGGCTGCGGTTTTACCGGTGCCTGTTTGTGCCTGTCCTACTAGATCCATTTCGCTATTTAAAATCATTGGGATAATCTTACGCTGAATCTCTGTAGGCTCTTCAAATCCTTTCGATTTTATGGCTTTTAAAAGTTCTTCCGATAATCCTAGTTCGCTGAAACTACTACTGCTACTGCTCATTTTCCATCCTATTTTAACTGCTGTTATTATTTATTAATAAATCTAATGATCGTTTTACAATCAACCTTTTCTGTAATTAAATTAGTTTTTTTTTGAGAAAAGAATATTCAGCATAATAAATTTGCTGCGGGGTTATTTTTTTTACTGTAGAAGAATTACTAATCCTAATTAAGAAATGTTTATGATAAAATTTTACGGGACGAATATACCCTTTATTTTGGTGATATCATAAGAGTATTATTGCAATTTAGAAGATAATAGCCGTTTCGGGGTAAAAAATAGTTAACGAAACGGCTATTAAACAATTTTATTCGTCTATTTTTCCGCTCCAAAGATAATCTTTAGTTTCTTTAACAATTACCTTGTTAAGAAGCAGAAGAGCAACAATATTTGGAATTGCCATCAATCCGTTTGTAATATCTGCAAAAGTCCAAACAATATTTAAGGTTGCAACGCTTCCAACAAAAACAGCAACAACCCAAACCCAACGGTAAGGCTTAACGGCTTTGGTTCCTATTAAATATTCAATTGCCTTTTCTCCGTAATAGGACCAGCCAAGAATAGTAGAAAAAACGAATGTTAGTAATCCAACAGTTAAAACAATTGGGCCAATAACAGGAATATCGTTAAATGCGGTTTTAGTTAGTATTGCACCATCCAATCCGTTTTGCCATTCGTAGGAGTTAACAATTACAACACCGGTAAAAGCGCAAACAACAACGGTATCCCAAAATGTTCCGGTAGAAGAAACTAAAGCCTGACGAACAGCATTTTTAGTTTGTGCCGCAGCAGCAACAATAGGAGCGCTGCCTAAACCGGATTCGTTTGAAAACAATCCGCGTGCAAGTCCATATCGAACAGCTTCTTTCATTCCCGCGCCTAAAAAGCCACCAATTGCCGCATGCCCTGTAAAAGCACTTTGAAAAATTAAAGCAATTGTATGAGGTACGGTAGAAATTTTCATTATTAAAAGTATTGTACATCCAAGGATGTAAAATATTGCCATAAAGGGAACCAAGTTTTCGCAAACACGGGCAATAGATTTAATGCCTCCAATTATTACAATTGCTGTTATAAATGCTAAAACAAGTCCGGTAATCCATGTTGAAATTCCGAATGAATCGTGAACTAAAACGGAAATGGAGTTAGCTTGAACCATATTACCAATTCCAAAAGCGCTAACCGCAGTTAATGCAGCAAAAATAATTCCCAGCCATTTTAAATTTAGGCCTCTTTCCAAAACATACATAGGACCACCGGCAAAAAAGCCCTCTTTGGTTGTAACTCTATATTTAACCGAGAGTAGAGCTTCGGAATATTTAGTTGCGATTCCAAAAACACCAGTAAGCCACATCCATAAAACGGCGCCGGGACCACCGGCAACAATTGCTGTTGAAACGCCAACAATATTTCCGGTTCCAATAGTTGCAGCTAAAGCCGTTGTAAGAGCTCCAAATTGGCTAATATCCCCTTCCCCCTCTTTATCTCGTTTTAAAGATATTTTAATAGCCTTTCCAATAAAGCGCTGAATAAAGCGTAACCGAAAAGTTAAGAAGAGATGTGTACCGAATAAGAGAACTAAAAGAGGAATGCCCCAAACCAGATTGCTAATATCAGATAGTATGCTTTCGAGTGTCTGCATTAATATTTCTCCTGCTGAGTTTTATAATGGGTGGTATTTTGAGAGTAAAAATTTATGAACCCTCAGGTATTTCTAAAATTAAAATAATATTTTTAATTAATTATTGATATAGCAATAAAGATAAACTTAAAAACCAAGGTGCCATAAATAATGGGGGAGCATTTCTTTCCAAGTTGGCCAATCGTGAATTATATTTTCTCTTTTATCTATAAGATGAGGAATATCTTTAGCGGATAGGATTTTAGAAAGTTTTTCGTTTTCTTCAAGGCAAAAATCTCCATATCCGGTGCCAAGAATAATTTCCATTTTTTTTATCCGGTTTAAATACCATGTATCTGTAAGGTTTGGCAAATAATCTATTGGGCAATTAAAATAGCAATTATCGTCGTAGTAGCCATAAAGATAGGGTTTAATATCGAATGAGCCGCACATCGAAATGATGTAATCAACTTTTTCGGGATGCCGCATTGCTAAATTAAGAGAATGATATCCTCCCCAGCTGCATCCTGCAAGGGCAATTTTTTTTTCACCCGTTTCAAAATTAGCAAAACCAATAACATCGTTAAGAATTACATTTTCGTATGCGTTATGTGTTTTAACTCTATCTGCAACAGAAATATTATAGTTATACCAGCTTTCATTATCAATTCCATCGGGACAATAAACGCGCAGTTTTCCCTCTTCTATATACTGCCTTATGGATTCAATTAAACCATGATCTTTATTTTCGTAATATCTTCCGCTTGAGGTTGGGAATAAAATTAAGGGATAACCCGCGTGCCCGAATACAAGCATTTCAAAATCTCGGCTTAAGTACTGCGTATACCATTTATGATAAAACTCTTTCATCAACTCTATTTTTTTATTGAATTGAAGATAAAGAAGCAATTAACAAATTGCTAAGCGAATTAATTAATAATGGATATTTGCACTAGGCAAAATATCTTTGGAAAAGGTTTGCCTATATTTTTAATGAAGCGACCAAATTATTAATTACATGCTAATGCTCGTTCAGTAAAGATTCGTAATGAATATTTTTTGATTCGATATCTTTAAAATAGTTAACGGTTCCAACTTTCAGTTCAACTGTTGCGGCATCGTCGCAAACAATAGATCCTTTAGGATGAAGCTGAAGAGCGCTTAAGGTCCAAATATGATTTACCCCCTCTTCCACACATTTTGCCAAGGCTACAGCCTTTGAATGTCCGCTAACAATAATTAAAACCTCTTCGGCGTCTAGAACAGTTTTTACTCCAACTGTAAGAGCAGTTTTAGGCACTTTATTAATATCGTTATCGAAGAATCGGGAGTTGGCAATTATAGTATCTGTTGTAAGTGTTTTAACACGTGTTTTAGAGGCTAGTGAAGAGCCCGGCTCGTTGAATGCTATATGGCCATCGGGACCAATACCGCCAAGAAATAAATTAATTCCTCCGGCTTTATAAATTTTCTCCTCGTACTTATCACATTCCTTTTGCAAATCTTTGGCGTTACCATTAAGCATATTTATGTTTTTGGGATTGATATCTATATGGTTAAAAAAGTTTTTATACATAAATGAGTGATAGCTTTCGGGGTGCTCTTCGGGCAATCCAACATACTCGTCCATATTAAATGTAATAACGTTTTTGAAAGAAACAATTCCTTTTTGGTAAAGCTTTATTAATTCTTCATAAGTGCCAATAGGAGATGAACCTGTAGGAAGCCCCAATACAAATGGTTTTTTAGCGGTCGGTTTAAAATGAAGGATTGCTCTGGTTATATAGTAGGCAGTCCATTTTGAAACCATACTGTAATTTGGCTGAATAATTAATCTCATTGTAATACCTTTTATTTAATAATTATAATTACTGTTTTTTTTTATTTATGGTCAAGTTTAATTTTGATGACTGTAATTTGAAAGTGAGTTTGCAATGAAGTTATTTAAGAATTTTCTTCTACCAAATTTTTAGGCAGGTATATATTAAAAGTGGTTCCTTTACCAAGGGTGGAATCGACAGAGATTTTTCCATTATGAAGATTAATTGAATTTTTTGCTATTGATAAACCTAATCCTGTTCCTCGTATTTCACCTACATTTTGAGAACGGTGAAACGGCTCGAATAAATTTGGAATATCCTCCGGTGGAATTCCAATTCCTTCATCTTTTATAGAGATAAAAAGATATTCTCCCCCATCAGATACATTCAGTTCTATTTTGCCACCATCAGGAGAATATTTAATTGCATTTGAAATTAGATTAAGTAGTGAAGTATATATTTGCTTAGAATCGAGATTAAATTCTTTTTGTGTGAGATGATAATTAAATACCAATTGATAATTAGCAGACAAATTTGATTGAACATCTTCGACAACTCGGAGGCATAAGTTGTAAAAGTTTGTTGGCTGCAAAATAATTTTAGTTTTGCCAGCTTCCGATCTATTAACAGTTAAAACATCATCCATTAGTCCGGATAAGTAATCCACCGAACTAATTATTCGAAGGATGTGCTCGTTAAATTTTTCTTCGGGCCAAGTTTTCCCAAATCGCTGAATTAATTCTGCCGAGGATAATACTGCAGATAATGGGGTTCTAAATTCGTGAGACGCGGTAGATATAAAACGGCTTTTAAGCTGGCTTAATTCCTTTTCCTTTTCCAAAGAATTTTTTAATTGTTCTTCGGCATCCTTCTTTTTCTCAATTTCCGATACTAATTCTTTATTGATACTATCTAATTCTTCGGTTCTTTCTTTAACCAATAATTCCAAATCATTTTGATGCTGCTGCAGTTCAAGTTCGGCTTTTTTTGCTTTTGTTATATCTATTAGGTGAGTAATAAAAAATTGCGGCTTATTATTCACATCTCGAACTAAGGAAGTGGATACCTGACATGTTATTACTTCCCCATCTTTACGAACATACCTTTTTTCGAAAAAGCTATTATCAAGTTCCCCGCTTAAAAGCCTGCTAACTACAGATTCCCCTATTGGAATATCGTTTGGGAATGTAATATCATTAAATGTATAGCTGATAATTTCATTTTCGTCGTAACCAAGAATTTCTTTAAAGACGCCATTAATTTTTTGAAATTTTTTATCGGTACCTATAATGCAAACACCAATACCAGAGTGATCGAATGAGTGACGGAAGCGTTCTTCGCTTTCTTTTAGTTTTTTTATGAAATAATTATTCCTTTCGTGGTCCAACATAATTTTACCTATCAAAAGAGTTACAACAGGATAAACAAGAATTACAGTTAGCGAAATAGTTTTTAGCGCAGCATAAATATTTTTGGAAGGAAGTGAAAACATTAACAAAATCATAGTTATATGAACAATTAACCCAAACAAGTATAACTGAGCTATAGATAATTTTACGTTAGGATTTTTATTCTTTCGTAAATAGAAAATAAATCCAATAAAAAAAGAGGATGTAATAACCAAGGTGCCCATTAAAGCACCGCTGCCTCCAATGTAAATTCTATATGCAATTGCCATTAAGGAGGCTATAACACCCGAAATTGGACCGAAGAATAAAGTGCATAGACTTATTACAATTGAACGGCCGTCAAAAATTATTCCTTTGGTTAAAACAAATGGATAAAGCATTCCAACAATAGCTGTTGCACCAAAAAGGAATCCTTGCACAAGATTATTTGTTAGATCAGTCTTCTTAAATTTTACATCAAAAAAGCTAGATACTACACTTAGAGCCACCAATACAGACAGATTATAAATTAGTTCTATTATAATCAAATTAACTATTTCCCATAATTATTATAAAGAGCCAAAAAAAAATCAATAGATTCACTTTGCCAAGTTAAAAATATTTTCAAAGTTTTGGAATATCGACCGTAAAAATTGTTCCTTCGTTAAGTTTGGAAGTAACTGCAATTTTACCTCGGTGTAATTCAACAGCGCTTTTTACAATGGATAAGCCTAACCCGGTGCCTCTTACTTCTCCTACATTCTTAGAGCGATGAAATGGTTCGAACAGATTAGGAATATCTTCTTCGGGAATTCCTATTCCCTGGTCGCTTACGGTAATTTGAATACTGCTATTAACGCAATTAACACCCAGCTCTATTTTACCTCCAACAGGAGAATACTTGCAGGCATTTGATAAAAGGTTTTGCAAGATTACATTCATTTGCCTCGAATCCAATTCGAACTTAGTTATGTCTGTTGCATAATTTAGATGAATAAAATGTTTATCTGTTTTATGTATCTGCATTTCTTCAATCATTCTATTGCAAAGTTCTTTAAGATCTATTGTTGTTGGATTAAAAGCCATTTTACCGGCTTCGGCCCGGCTTACCATTAGAACATTATCCATTAGCTTTGTTAAATAGTCTACAGAATTTGTAATTCTTTCCAAATGTTCTTCTAATTTATCTTCGCTCCATCTTTTTCCATATCTTTTAATCAACTCTGCCGAAGAAAGAACCGATGAAAGAGGCGTTCTAAATTCATGCGAGGCAGTTGATATAAAACGGCTTTTAAGTTTGCTAAGCTCCTGCTCTTTTTCCAACGAATTTTTTAGTAAAAGTTCGGTCTCTTTTTTGCGTTCAATTTCCAAATTAAGTTCACGATTAATTGCATCTAATTCTTCAGTTCTTGTTTCAACAAGATCTTCCAAATGAAAACGGTGTTTTTCAAGTTCAATTTCGGTCAATTTGCGTTCGGTAATATCTTGGGCAACTCCAATTGCGCCAATAACAATTCCTTTTTCCCCAAATACAGGCGCACCAGTAATGTTAACATATCTTATCGTGCTATCTTTTAAAACAATTCTTACTTCAATTCCATTTTCATTCTGACCGGTAAATTGCTTTTGCATCGAGGATAAGAATAATTCCTTGTCTTCACTATAAATCAATTCTTGTATGGAATTAATAGAAGGATTAAATATTTGTGGATCGACATTAAAAATGCGGTACATTTCGTCCGACCATAAAATTTTACTGCTTTCTATTACAGCATTCCAGCTTCCAATTTTTGCAATCCTTTGAGCTTTGGAAAGAAGGTGCTGCTTTTCTTCCAATAGTTTTTCTGTCTTTTTGCGGGCAATAGATAAGCTAATCTGATCTGAAACGAATTCCATAAGCTCAACACTGCTTTGATCGAATTCATTTTCGTTATCGTAGCTTTGAACAACAAAAGCACCCATTACTTTTCCATCTTCGAATAATGGCACACCCAGCCAAACAGAAGCAGTTGTTCCAATTAAATCTATCTCTCCTATTCTGTTTAATTCAATTATATCTTTTTTCTTAACGAACAAAGTTTTTTTGTTTTTAATTACATAACCCGTCAAAGATTTTTCTGCAGGCCAAACGTCAAGCTGGTCCATTTCATCTTTCATATATGGAGAAGAAAGCATTTGGGTTTCCTCATCATAAAAGGCAACGTAAAAATTTGTGGTATCCAATAATGTTCCCAATTGTTCTCTTATTATGCTAATAAGTTCTTCAATATTTTTTGTGGTTGTTACAGCGCTGGAAATATTATACAAAACTTTTTGAGTTGCTTCTGCCTTTTTTCTATCCGTTATATCCCGGAATACTCCAAATGTGCCGGTATGAACTCCATCAGAATTAATTTGTGGTGTTGCAGTAATCAGCAGGTTTTTTTCTTCACCTAAAGAAGTTACTATTTCAATTTCGTATGTAGATTTTTCTAAACTGCTTCTTTTTCTATTTTCTTCCGATAGCTTTTGAATATCTTTAGGTTTTATAAAGTCCAACAGATTCTTCCCTACCAATTCCCCTATAGATGTACCAAACATTTTTTCGGCTGCTGGGTTAACAAATACAAAATTATCATTTAAATCTACAATGCCTAACCCCTCACCCTGATTTTGAATTAGTGAGAAATATCTCTCTTCACTTTCTTTTAATGCAATTTCGGCTGTTTTAATATCGGTTACATCAACAAAATCAACGGTTATGGTTTTGAGACCAGTTGAAAACACATGTACGTTATAATAACCAGAGAATCTTTCATCTTTATATTCAATTTCGAAAGTCTGGTTAGGCAATTCTTTTAGGGCAACTTTACGGTACATTTGTGGAATTTGAGTAGCAACAAGATTTGGGAAAGCTTCTTCAATTGTTTTACCAATAAGATTGTTATGCGAAATACCAACAATTTTATCCGCAGCCGGATTAGCACCCTTAAGAATAAGCCTGTTATCTTCGTCAAGGAAATAGAAGTACATTGCAGTAGGAGAAGATTCTACAATGCTTCTAAATTTTTCTTCGGAAGAACGTAAGGCTTCCTCTATTTGTTTACGCTCGGAAATATATCTTGCTTGTTGAACATTTTGAAGAGCAAGATTAGATAACTGCTCTGCAATTAAGTAGAGAGTTTTACAAACTTGCTCGAATTGTGCTTTTGGCATTCGTGAAACTTGTTTGAGAGCATTTTTAAATTCATTCTTATCAGCTCCAATTTCATCGGCATAAGTAAGCATCAATTCTTCATCAACCGAATCGTCCAGCACCTGCCCAATAAGCCAGTTTGCAATATGATTATCGCCAACCCGGATACTTGCGCCTCCATCCCATAAACCACCGCTTAAGCATCTTTGAATTGTTGGACCATGAGGATTTAACCCACCAATTATTTTATCGGAATGATAGCAGTTGGCTAATCCTTTTTCTGTTTTTCTAATAATATCGTTGCACAGGTTGCAAAAATTGCTTGGCTTTGTAATTGGGCGTCCATTTACATCTGTTATAATAGAAGCAACTCCATTTGCTAAGGCAAATGCATCCTGAATTTTTTGTATTTCATCCAAATTAAACAAAATATCAAAACTAATATCCGAAGTAGAATCCAAAGGGCTGGTTAATGCAATCATCCTTTTTTCAAGGGCAAGTTCAATTCTTTTACGTTCGGTAATATCTTGAATTGTACCAATCATAAATGTTGGATTGCCGTTTGAATCGAATTTTAATTCTCCACGTCCCCAAACCCAACGAACCTCACCATCATTCTTTCTTATTATTTGATATTCTTTATCGAACAATTGTTTATTAATAATAACATGGTTGAGAAAATAATGTAGCATTTCTTCTTTGTGCATAGGATGCAATAAAGAGTTCCAGCTTGCCACATCTTTTTTAAAGTCGTTATCAATTCCAAAAATTTCGTTTAGCACTTCCGAAGAGGTCCAAAGGTCTGTTTGTATATTTAATTCATATGAACCTATTCTTCCAACTCTTTGAGATTCCCGTAACCAAAATTCTCTTTCCCTAAGTTTTTTTTCGGCTGAATGTTCTTCGGATTTATCTCTGAATACAAGTACTGTTCCTTCAATTTCTCCATTTTCATCTCTAATAGGAGCACCGCTATCTGAAATAGGTATTTCGTTACCATCCTTTGAAATAAGTAAAGTATGATTTGCTAAACCAACAACAGAGCCCTCTTTAAGTACTCTTTTAATTGGGTTTTCAACTTTTTGGCGTGAGTCTTCGTTAATAATTTTGAATACTTCTTCTATAGGAAATCCTTTTGCTTCCAGTTCTTCCCACCCAGTAAGTTCGGACGCAGCTTGATTTAATTGCCTAACATTTCCATGCAAATCCGTTGTAATAACTCCATCACCAATACTGTATAGAATTGTTTTAAACTCCTCGTGGTATTCCCGTAATTCTTTTTCTTTTACAAACAATTCCTTGTAAATATTTTTTTGATTAGTTCTATAGAATAGAATTAGACCAATAGAAATAATAGAAATTAAAGTAACAACAAATATTCCAATAACAATGCTCCTATATCTCAATTCAGAATAAATTTCGCTTTGGTCAACTTTAGAAACCATAAACCAATTTGTATTTTGAATTGGCATCACATACGAAAGGACTTCCACACCGCGATAATCTTTTCCCTCAAAAATTCCTTGGTATCCTAATACAGCCTTAACCGCAGGAACATTTGTTTGCTTTAGAGAAATTTTAAGATTGAGCGCACTATTTTTAATATGTCTTAAATTATTTAGAAATAGAACACTATCCCCCTCCTTTCTAAGCAATAATGTTTCGGCAGTTTTACTTTCCGTTGGCCAAGAATTGATTAAGGGATACAAAAAATTATCCGGGTCAACTCTAAAAAGAAGAATATATTCTACCTTGTTTGAATTATAGATTATTGGGGCAATAATATCGTAATGAATAGAATTGTGAATTGAGCACTTATAGAAATCTGTAAGAATAATTTTTCTGCCATTTACAGCTTCCAAAATTTTTTGCTGGGTGATTTTATCAAATACTGGATTTTTATCTTTGATTGTAATTAATGGAATTCCCTCTTTTGAACAGATATATATATCCTGATAAGAATAATGCTTTTGAATTGTTTCCAAGTCAGTTAAGATACTTCTTTTTAGCGTTTCGTTGCTTTTATTAGCACTCCATTCATTTATAGCATTAACAAAAAATGGAGAACTTGAGAATATAGAAACATCACTTAATCTTTCTTTATGCCACGAAATAAATTGAGAGGTTTTTAATTTGGCAATGGTTCTAATCTCATTGTGTTTTGATGTGCGAATTACATCCTCTTCAAAACCTAAATAGATGTACCCCCCAATTAAAATAAACACGCTTATTACACTAATAAGTAAAAAGAGACGCTTTTTTTTTGCTAATTCATTACCCATACATTATCCTTTATAAAACAACTATGCAATTAAGAAACGTATCTAAAACTAAAGTGTTGTTAAGTAAATATGCAGAATACATAGATCTCTATTTTTCAGGTATATTCTTAAACTCATTAAAAATTCCTTGGCAAATAATTATTACTTAATACGATTGATAAACAGAATTATCATCCGGATTAGAATCGGTATTTATTCCTATTTATTATCGATACAACTATCCATAAATATAGAGCTTAAATAAGCATTTTTGATTATTTATTTAGTATAAATATGGAAAATAGCTCGGGGTAGATTTGCGGATTTTTTCCTATAAAGGGAGAGTATTTGAGAGCAAATATAAACTAATCATTTGCTTGAGAATCATCCTCAACAAATGTGTATAGATATAAATCCTCAACTTTTTTTCGGGCCCAGGGGGTTTTGCGCAAAAAGTTCAAACTGCTCTTTATACTGGGATTTTCGTAAAAACAATTGATCCTAATTCTGTAGTAAAGTTCATCCCAAGAATAACGCTCGAGAAGACTTTTAAGAATTGATTCTAATGTTTTTCCATGAAGCGGATTATTTGGCTGAGTAGTCATATAGTCATAAAAGTTTTATACAAATTATTAAATTAGAGTAAATAAAAAAATACTTCCTTTTTGCAAAGGAAGTATTGATTGCTTAACAACCCTCTTTTTTCTTTTTAGCTCCGCCTCCAACTTTACCTGCCGGCGAAGAAAGCTTTGGCAATGCAGTGGACGAAGTTTGCTGAATAGCGTTTATAGTTGATTCTCCCGAAACTATTTGAGGAGTTCCTCCAAAGTATGCACTTATTTGTTTTACTTTTTCAAATGATGATGTCTGTTCTAAAGTAGCGTTGGCCTTAAGTTTTGGAAAAAGAATTTCATTCTTCCATCCATTCATTCCACCATTTAGAATATATACTCCTTTGTAGTTAGAGCTTTTTAGAATAAACCATGCTTGTGCCGATGCGGCATCGTCATTTCCATAGAGAATAATTTTTTGATTGCGCATTAGTTCAAATGAAAGTAAGTCTTCCATTTTTATATTTAAGGAAGTAGGAATATTGTATTCCAAAAATTCTTTTTCATTTCTTAAATCCACAAGTGTAAAATCGGAATTTTCTTTTATAAGCCAATCTGCCAATTCAAGCGGTTCAATTCTATCCTGATTTTTAATTGTAGATAGAGCAATCTCTTTTGCGTTAATTGTAAGCTTATTATTGCTGCTAGGATTGCCAATTATAAATGCAGTTAACCCTAAAACTCCAGCAAGAATTGCAAGCTTCATAGGTATAGATAATTTTAACAACCAATTTTTCATTCGGCACCTCTACCATTTTTTTTTGCCATAACTTTTTCTCCCCACTCGGCCGCAGCAAAAGCTCCCAATGCCATCAGCACAACAAGGAATAAAACCATTCCATGCGATAAGCCAAAGAAATCGTAAAGAGTGACTCTTCCCATTGGAGTTGAATTGAAAAATGATTCGAACAATGGGAATGTTTCTCCGAAAATAAAAATGCCGAAAAAGATTCCAAGTATGTAAACCATACCGTCTATTCTACCAGTTGCTGCAGATACGAATGAAGTTCCAGGACAATAACCACCAACAATAAATCCAATTCCTAAAAGCAATCCACCAACTACTTGAGGAAGAATATTTGTATCTGTTGTATAGACTAAAGATAAATCCAGCCAACCTATCCATGAGAAATAAAATAATCCAATAGCGGCTGTAATTATTGCGGTAAACATTACTTTTAATACGCGCATGTTCGAAAAATAAAATTGTGCGGCAAGAATTCTAGCGTTGCCAAATCCCCCTCTTTCCAAGGTGAATCCGAATGCAATACCAATTATAAAAGCGATGACTAAACTGAAATCGACGCTGAAGTAATCAAATTTGAAATAGGGCATCATAACCATTGTCTCCTTACAAAATATGCTAATCCATAAGCCGCGGCAAAAATTGCCATCATTGCAGCCCAACTTCCCAAATTAAGAAACGCACCACCGGTTAAAGCCTGGCCACTCATGCATCCGCGCGCAAGCTTTGCACCGAATCCAATAAATATTCCACCTATGAATGCAAATATTAATCTGTTGCGAACAGAAATATTTGGACCTTTTTCTACAGTACTTTTAATTCTGTGAGCAAGTGAGCCGGATAGAAATCCTCCTACAACAACACCCAGAATCATAAACACCAAATAATCTTTCATTGGATTTGTAGATCCATCTCCAAGATATTCTTTATAGAAACTATTTTTTGCTGCATGTTCAGGTGCAACTTTGGCAACTCCAACTGCAACTGCAGTTGAAACTGCACCGCTTGCACCCAATCCCCTACCCATAATTAAAAATGATGCAAGTAAAACTAAACCTAAAGCTACTCCAACTAAATATGGATTTGAGTAGGGCTTTGGCTCGTATGTTTTTTCATTTGTTGCCATCTTGACTCCAATATCAATTAAAATGTGCGTTTAAGTAATGACTAAACTGTCCGGCATAAACAATTACAAATCTTAAAATCAATCCCCCTATTAAAACAAAAATTGGTGCAATTGGTGTATGCTTTATTTTGTGATTCACTGCCAACAGCTGCATAATGAGTGGTATCAATACTCCCATGAAAACAACAAACACCCAGAACACCGGAGCGAATGTGCCATTGATTAAAAGTTTTGCGGCTTCTATATGAACTGCTGATGACGTTAACAATCCTATTAGTAAAAGTGCTAGAGCAAATAATTCAATTATTAAAAAACCATTATCAGCTTTTGCAAGCAGTTCTCTTTCTTCAACATCTTTTGCAATCATATGAACTAATGCTGCTGCTGTTGATAAACCAGAAACTAAAAACAAAACCCATAGCATTGAACTATTCCACAAAGGACGGCTGCCCATTGTGCTTAAAAGAACTCCCGTATAAACACCCAGCATCGCTCCTAAAAGCATATTCCCTATTCCAATATTCTGAATAAGAGAGGGACGATTTGTGATATAAGTTTTTATTTTATTTAACTGCGGAAACTTTGATGCAATAAACTTTGGAGGATCCATTAAAAGATTGGCTGCAATTACAGGATAAACTAAAATTAATATCCATGCACCCCAAGACATAGGTGATGTAATTTTAAACGTTGTATAAAGTCTCCAAACAAATAATTTATGTTCTAGATCTAAAAACAAAGCACCCATTCCTAAGCTTAACAACAGTAAACTAATTATAGGTAAAGTGTAAGTGACGCAGTTTGCATTCTTATACCTTTTACTGAAAATAAAATATCCGGAAATAATCATCATACCGGCTACCAATCCTCCCAGAAAAAGATAGATTGGAATTTCCCATCCCCATACATGCATCGATGGATCAATTTGAGGATTATGTCGGGTTGTTGTTAATTCTTGCATAATATCTCCTTCTTTAAATTCTGAGCCCCGCCTTCGGCGGGGAGAAGAATCTCCTAACTAATTATGTATTAAATCTTTCTATTTTGTGTTACTCTTTCCCTAATATTTCATCCATGAAGTTACCGGCCAAATCATCCCAATTGGGATTCACAGACTCAATTAGTTTTAATTTCTTTTCTCTTGTCCATCCCTTCAACTGTTTTTCTCTTTTCAAAGCTGCTAGTTCATTCTCTACTTCTTCAAAGTAAACCAATTGATTCACATTATATCTGGCAGTAAATCCAATATTCATTTTGTTCTTATGTTCATACATACGGCGAGCAAGATTATTTGTCATTCCAACATAAAGCACTTTTGCCTTGCTGCTCATTATGTATACATAATACTTCATCATTTATTCTGAGCCCGATGCAGTCGGGCGAAGAATCTCCTAATTATTTACTAAAAATCTTTTATGTCTATTTTACCTTACTACTATGTTCACTACAAATTTCTCCTACTTTCATTAGTAGGAGATTCTTCGTCTCCCGATTTCATCGGGATCCTCAGAATTCAGGTTAAATAATATATTCTTGGTGAAGTACCAGCTTCCGGCAGCAATGGATGATTTTTACGGGAAGCTATTAATTTACTAACATCACTATTGGGATCGTCTAAATCTCCAAAGTACATGCAATGTGTAGGACAAACACTAACACATGCAGGTAGTTCTCCTTTTTCAACTCTGTGAATACAGAATGTACATTTATCTGCATAACCTTCTGGATTAACAAAGCGTGCATCATACGGACAAGCAGCTAAGCATGCTTTGCATCCAATACACATATTATGCTCAACTAACACAACGGCTCCAACATCGTGAATGTGGCTTGCACCTGTTGGACAGCATGCAACGCAAGGAGTGTTATCGCAATGATTGCAGCGCTGGCTTTGAATTTCCACATTTACATTCGGAAACTTTCCATTAGTAACGGTAACAATCCAATCTCTGTTATGTCCTTCGGGTACATTATTTTCTGTTTTGCATGCAACAACGCAATCCATACAGCCAACACATTTTTTAGTATCTATAACCATTCCATATCTAGCCATATTACACCTCCATCTCAAAAGTTACAAAGTTCACGTTCATTCCGGTTCCTCCCATTAATGGATCGGTTACATATTTTGTAACAAGCTGTGCATCGCTTGCACCTTTACCAAACGCACCTTTAAGCATTTTTGAATTATGCCCAAAACCATGAACCATATAAACGCAGTCTGTTCTAATTCTTTGAGTAGCTTTTACTTTTATTTTATTGCTAACTACTCCATCCTGATTTTTTAGCTTTACATGCTGGCCATCTTTCAATCCCCATTTTTCGGCAACATCACTATTTACCCAAACTTCGTTTTCTTCCATCATATCCATCAGTACTCTGTTGGATTGAGTTCGGCTGAAAGAATGAACCGGAGCTCTTCCAAATAGTAATCTGTAATATCCGCTTTGAGGCTGTTCTGGTCGTTTATATTTTGGAACAGGATCGAAACCCGCAGCTTGAAGTTGAGTTGAGTAGAATTCTACTTTTCCGCTTGGTGTTGGAAATTCCAATGGCACTCCATCTTCTGTATATAATGGTTTTTTATCGCCAAGAATAATTCCCTCCTGCTTAAGCTTATCTAAACTTAATCCACCGGCTTTCAATCTGTAATCAAGATAATCTTCAACATGATTCCATGGATAGTAATTTCCGAGTCCAAGTTTTTCGGCAAGCTTTTTAGCAATCCACCAATTTGGTTTTTGATCTGCAGGCGCATCCACAACCGGTTGACGAATTCCAACAAATGGAGTTTTATTTGCACTCATATGCAAATCGTCGTAACGTTCCAAGTAAACAGATTCTGGAAGAACAACATCTGCCCATCCGGCAATTTCACTTGGAATAACATCTACAACTACCATCAAATCTAAATTCTGAATTGCCTTAATTGTTTCGGCTTCGTTAGGAAGTGCGTGAATTAAATTGGTTGCGTAAATGAACCATCCTTTAATTGGATATGGCTGCTCTGTAATTGTAGCTTCACGAATTCCGGTTGTAATTTCTTCCGATGCAAAGGGATATTTCTTTCCGGGATTATCAAGTTTTTCTTTTGTCGATTTGGGATAAGCCTGATAAGGATAACCGGGCAATGAATAGCTTGCAGGAGTAAAGAAACCACCTTTTGCTCCCCAGCTTCCAAGCAATGCGTTTAATAATGCAATAGCACGGCTTCGCTGAGCATCATCTCCATACCAGGTAGCATGTCTTCCGGGATGAACTAATGTTGCCGGTTTATGCATTGCCATTTCTCTCGCACTGTTTCTAATTAATTCCGGATCCAAGCCGGTTTCAGGGTAAGCCCACTCGGGAGTGTATTGAGAAATTTCGGCTGCAAATTGTTCAAAGCCAAATCCGTTTTGATTAACAAACTCTTGGTTGTATAATTTTTCTTTTACAATTACATTCATCCAGGCAAGTAGAAGTGCAATATCTGTTCCCGGTTTAATTGGTAAATAATATTTTGCCTTTGATGCAGCTACCGAGAATCTTGGATCTACCACAATTACACTTGCATTATTTTCGACTGCTGCAGCAAATTCCTGAACTTGTGTGTTATGCATATTTTCGCCAAGATGAGAGCCAATAAGCACAATGCATTTTGCATTTTCAATGTCGGTTCTTTCGGGAGAGCCAATAGCTTCACCAAATGTTAATTCAAATCCAACATCGCGAGGACCGCGGCACTGGGCAAATGATGGTGCGGCAAAATTAATTGCACCGTAAGCTTTCATTGTATGCTTTAGGAAGTTACCTCCAATACCATGAGAAAACATAGCCATGGATTCAGGTCCATACTTTTGTTTTATAACATTCATTTTATTAGCAATGTAATCTAAAGCCTCATCCCATGTTACTTCTTTCCAAACTTCCTCTCCCCGTTCACGCGTTCTAATTAATGGTGATCGCAAACGATCGGGATCTGTAACCGCACCAATACCCCCAGTTCCGCGAGGACACAATCTTCCGTTGCTTAACGGATCAATTGGATTTCCTTCAACTTTCCATAACTCGCCATCTTTTAGATATGCAATTGTTCCGCATTTCCAAAAACAGATATCGCAGTAAGTAGGAATCTTCTGAATTCCTTTTACTTTTTCTTTCTCAATTTTCCTAGCCCCTTTTACAATTGTACTTAATCCAGTTACCGCTGCAGCGGCGCCAATTGAAAAACCGGTAATCTTTAGGAACTTTCTTCGAGAAATTGAATTCATCTTTACCTCGAAATAGATTTTATTAATTCTTTAATTTCGCCACATTGTGAATGCTTTTTATAAACTTCACAATCCCGGCAGTTTCTTTCTTCGCATGTATTGTTTTCGTGCGCATAGCTCCAGCATGGTTTTGAATGCTCGTTATATGCCTTACAATCTTTTCTATCTTCATTCGAGCAGTTAATAATATTCCAGCAAGGAATAAGTGAATACATTGTTTTTATTCCATTAATACTCATCTTCATTTCATTTATGGCGCTTCTAATACATTCCAGTCTTTCCAAATCTGCCTTAGAATAAAGGCGTTGTTTGGATTTTCTCTTAAATGGAATTATTAATTCGTTTCGTTCGTACATTCGAAGGGTGTGAACTGAAATATGTAATAGAATAGCCGCTTGACTAATAGAGTAAATTGGTTCTTGTTTGTCTTTTAACTGAAGCATCCTTTAGCACAATTGTTAGTATTTATAAATATCAACTATTTGTAACATTAGATGTAAAAATCGAATAAAGGATTCTAATCTCCAAGAATAATTTTAAGAATAATTCGTTTTTTGCGATTAAATAGGGTTTCGTGTCTGGTTTTAATTTGGATGAGATTTTGTAGAGTAGAGACGTAGTGCACTACGTCTCTACAATTAAATGTTAACTGTTCTGTAAAATTCCTAAAGCACGTTGTTTTTTCCAAGCGCCTCTGGTAAAATCTGGGAATTGCATAGGCTTGAAGCCAAGTTTAATAGACATTTCGGATAATGGAGTTACCGCAGACCATGAGGCTAAATCGTAAACATCCTGATCTAAAAACCAACCATTGTTCAAACTATCAATCATTCTATAAATCATTACAAAGTCCATTCCCCCATGCCCGCCATACTTTGCAATTTCGTTCTTAAGTTTATTCCAAATTGGATGCTTGTATTTTTCTTTATACTCTTTCAATTCTTCCGGTTTCATCCATTGATGCCCTTTGGGATCGAGAGCTAACCTGCTTGGATAACCTTCGTGATATCCTTTTGTTCCTGCCAATGCATTAATTCTATTATAAGGTCTTGGAGTAACGGTATCGTGCTGAACCAGAATCATTCTTCCCTTAGCGGTTTTAATAATTGTGTTATTCATATCCCCATGCTTGAATGAATTTTTATTGTAGAATTCGTTATCTGGTTCGGCCTTTTTAGACCGCTCGGTTAAATTAGCTTGAAGCGAGCTCATTGAAACTAATGTTTGGAACGAATCCCCTCTGTTGATATCCATATATTGAGCAACAGGGCCTAAACCATGAGTGGGATAAATATTTCCGTCACGCTTTTCGTTGTGACGAATTCTCCACATGTTATAGTAGTAGGTCTTGCTAAATAATAATTCCCTAAGATCGTGAATGTAGGCACACTCGGCATAAGTTAAAGTACCAAAAATTCCCTGCTGAGCCATATTAAGCACCCATAATTCCTCATCACCGTAACAAACATTTTCCATCATCATACAATTTTTTTGAGTCTCTTCGGCAGTATTAACAAGTTTCCAGCAGTCATCAATTGTATAAGCGGCCGGAACTTCAACACCAACATGTTTTCCGTTTTGCATGGAGTAAAGAGCCATTGGAACATGGTCTTCCCATGGAGTACAAATAATAATCAAATCGATATCATCTCTTTTCACCATATCTTTCCAAGCTGTCAAAGATCCTGTATAAACTGCAGGCTTTTGACCGTTTGTAGTTTTGTTTATGAGTGCTAATGTTTCATCTACTTTAACCTGCTGAACATCGCAAATTGCAACCAATGTGGCTTTATCTGGACATACAGCGTTAACCAGTTCGGTTAATCCGCTGCCACGGTTTCCTAATCCAATTACACCTACTCTAACTTGTTTAATGGGATTTGCGGTTAAGCCAATTACAGATTTACCTCTAGCCGGAGGGGTGTATTGCAGAGCTTCCAGTTTTTCTAAAAGCTCCTCTTTTTGATGAGCCTGTTTGGCTCCGGGAATTCCTAAAAAGGCACCCGTTAATGCAGATAGTTTTAAAAAATTACGACGTGAAAAGGTATTGCCCATTTTTACCTCTGCTGTTTTGTATTAATGATATTTATATTCCATCAAAACTTTCAACTAAAAAACTCTATTGTAGATTTTATACCTTCCATAAGAGAGTAATTGGGATTAAACCCAAGTATTTCTTTTGTTTTTTCTACATACGCCAAACTATGTTTTATATCTCCGCTTCTAACATCTTGGTACACAACTTTGCTGGTGCTACCTGTAGCTTTTATAATTTCGTTTACAATTTGGTTAACACTGGTGGCATTGCCGTTAGCAACATTAAAAACGCCATTTACATTTTGGGATATTGCACTTAGAACATTTGCAGTAACAACATCTTTTACATAAATAAAGTCGCGGGTTTGTTCTCCATCCCCATAAATTATAATTGGCAAATTCTTTATAGCTTTTGAAATAAATATTGGAATTGCAGCCGCGTACTGGCTTTTAGGATCTTGCCTTGGTCCAAATACATTAAAGTAACGAAGTGAAACCGTTTGCAAGCCATACAATTCGTTATACATTTTAAGATAGTATTCCCCATCCAATTTTGTAATTGCGTAGGGAGTTTTAGGAGCCGGATTCATTTCCACTTTTTTGGGAGATTCGGGGTTATCTCCATATACTGCAGCAGAACTGCTGAAGACCACTTTCTTAACTTCATATTCCTTAGCGGCATCAAGCACATTAAGCAATCCTTTTACATTTATCTCTAAGCACTCCTCCGGTTTTTCAACAGATTCCGGAACAGATACTAAAGCGGCAAGATGATGAATATAGGAAGCTCCTTTTATAATCTCTTTTACTTTATCTTTTTCGGTAACACTTACTTGATGAAAAATTGCACCGGGAAATAATTCAACATTGGATTTATATCCCGAACGGAGATTATCAATTATATGAACCTCGGCCCCCTCGTTAATCCAATGTTCAACAATGTGGCTTCCTATAAATCCGGCGCCGCCGGTAACAACAACTTTTATTTTATTCATAATCAAAAATTAATGTGAGAAAATTTTTCTTCTAAATATTTTTTTACACGAATTATATCCTGCTTGCTTGTTAAATCGGGAACCTCTTCTTTTAGATAATGGCAATATAAGGAGGAAGGATAATCTTTTATCATCATCTTAATAGCTGTAGGCAGCTCCTTTTCATTTCGTAAAGTGTTAAGAGGACATTTTTGGAGATAAGGATTTATCATATCGTACGAAAAGCTGAAGCAATTCATACTTACCCCAACAAATCCCCACTTATCAATTACACTATCAATTTCATCTTTCATCGGCTTTTCAATTATATCGGTTAAAAATCCCTCTTCATTTTTATATGTGATGGCAAATTTCTCCACTCTTTCATGTTCAACATTTAATCCCTCTCTGTCGTAATCTATCATAGCGTTTTGATGTTCCGACTGGAGCATTAGCTTTAGAGCTTTTAAAGAATATAGGTTATCGCTGTTGATCATTGTAAACTTAGAGCCGCTCCAATCAGTTCTGCTTTTGAGAGCTTCCAAAAGCGCATCTGCGGTTCCAAGTGGTTTTGTTCTTCCCAAAGGAATTTTTTGTATAGCGTAAGTAATGCTAATGTTATTGAAAAATTCATTTTGGGCTTTATCCATATAGTGCTTTTGAATTGAATCATCTTTTTCGTTTATAACAATTGCAATATCATCATACCCCGCGGTAATGCAATTATATAGTACATAATCCATAAATGGTCTTTCGCCTAGCCCTAAACGAATCATCGATTTGGATTTTTTATCCGCATCGTTAATTAGCTTGGAATCTACAGCCTCGTTTTCCACATTGGTATTTTTCATCCGGCTTGAAACTCCGCCGGCAAGTATTACAATCTTTCCACTCAATATTAAAACACCTCTACTTTTGTTCCTTCATCAATTTTTATAATCCAGGCTTCACCCGAAATGCTTTTAACAGCTTCAACAACTCTTTCGGTATTTTCCGGAGCGTAAGCAAACATGCATCCCCCGCCCCCGCTTCCATTAATCTTAGCGCCAAGAGCACCGGCATTAAGCGCCCCATCAATCATACGGTCAATCTTATTTGTCGAAATTCTGCAAACATCTCTAAGAACTGCCTGATGTTCATTCATCAATTCACCAATTTTATTGTGATCTATTGTTGATTGAGTTAGTTGTTTGTAAGCTTGGTAAGTAATGTCTCGGTTGCGAACTGTTCCTTTTAGCAAGCTGAACTGATCGGAGCTCAATTCATTTTGATATTTCGACAAATCGCTATTTTGAATTGTTTGAAGAGAAAATTCGGGATGCTTTTTTGCAATTTCATTTACAATATTAATTACGCCAACTTTTACTCTTGCAAGAATATCCTTAGTGTCCTTAGGTTCTTTCGAATTTCCCAAAACAAAGGCGCCCAGCTTCGAAGTCATTTTTTTCAAATTAATTTTAGGAACAGACTCCAGCCAAATTAAATTTCCAACAGATGTGGAATAATGATCCATCATCCCTCCCGGTTCGGTGAACTCGAGAACTTCTGATTGATAAGCCAGTTCGGCAATTTTTTCTTGAGTTAATTCAATAGCCTGGTCACTCATTCGGCTAAGAAAATTTATCCAGGAAACTATTAATGCAGATGAACTTGAAGTGCCTGAATTAATAGGGATATCTCCATGCACCACACAATCAAATCCGTTCGAGAATGAAAATCCCTGACGCAGCATAATATTAAAAGAGCTTCTTAGATAATCTCTTTCCAATTTATAACTAAGCTGTTCTGCAATTTCAAAAGAATCACTAGTATTCAAGTCGGGCATATCTATGTTAATAAACTTATCATTTCTTTTGGAACCTTCAATAGAAATTCTTTTGGATATTGCCGATGCAATAATTGGAAGACCAAGATAATCTTGATGTTCACCGAAGAGACAAATTCTTCCTGGAGTAGAAATTTTCATATTTAAGTAACTATGGGTTTTGTTTTATTTCAAAAAAAAATCCCCCGGCATAACTGCAGAGGGATTAAATTGTTAATTATTTTTTCATGCACTGGCAATGCTTGCATTCCAAAGGATAATTTGCTTCTTCCTTCATGAATTCCGCAATCGATTCAACAACATATTTCAAATGCTCTTCGGTCAATTCGGGATAAATTGGAAGCGCTAATGAATCGTTAGCAGCACAATTGGAATATGGATAATCTGTATCAACGCAATTCAAATAACTAAAGCATTCTTGACGGTGGAAAGGAACCGGATAATAGATTGCGCAGCCAATATCTTTCTTCTTCAAGAATTCCATCAAAGCATTTCTTCTTTCAACACGAATTACATACTGATTATAGATATGATAGTTTTTGTGACCATGTTGTTCATAAACTGCTTTTGGAATAAGTACCTTATTATTCTCGTCAAAAGTTAATTTACCCTCTTCTTGAGCTAAGCCAAACATTTTGAATAATTCAAAATACTTTTTAGCATTATGCTGACGGCCGCCGGTCCAAGAATCCAAATGAGGAAGTTTTACATTTAGAACCGCCGCCTGTAATGCGTCAATTCTAAAATTACCGCCAACAACTTTATGATGATACATTTGTTCGCCACCATGTACACGCATTATTTTTAGCTTATAGGCTAATTCATCGTTATTGGTAGTAACAAGGCCGGCATCTCCAAACCCGCCAAGATTTTTACTTGGGAAGAATGAAAAGCAGCCAATATCTCCAATTGTTCCAACCATACGCCCATCTTTGTATTGAGTGCCTATTGCCTGAGCTGCATCTTCAATAACAATTAAATTATGCTTTTTAGCAATTGCCATAATTTCATCCATCTCGGCACTTTGTCCGTAAAGATGAACCGGAATAATGGCTTTTGTTTTATCTGTAATTTTTGCTTCAATTAATTTGGGATCGATATTAAAACTAACCGGATCAATATCAACAAAAACCGGGCGGGCATTTAAACGGGCAACCACACCAGCTGTTGCAAAGAAAGAATAAGTAGGAAGTATAACCTCATCGTTTGGTTTAATGTTAATTGCCATCAAAGCAAGAAGTAAAGCATCTGTTCCCGATGAAACACCAATTACATGTTTGCATCCTAAATACTTAGCTGTGTTTTCTTCGAACTTTGTAACTTCTGGACCAAGAATAAAATATTGCGATTCAATTACATCATCAACAACTTTATCAACTTCGGCTTTAATTGATTGATACTGAGCTTTTAAGTCTAACAAAGGAACTTTCATTTCCACTCCTATAAAAGATTATTAACTAGAATATGATTATGCTTAATTGGAAGAATATGATCAGGAGCAAGTATAAGAACAAGAGCATGATTAAGATAAATCATAATTCGGTTACTATATTATTTTCTAATTTGTATTTCTTATTCGATTTTTCGCAGTAGGCAAATCCATCTCTATCAAATTCCAACCTTTTACCTGCCTCGCTGAACCACCCTTTAATTCTTGCGGGATTACCAACAACCAAAGCAAAGTCGGGAACATCTTTAGTAACAACAGAGCCGGCACCAACAAATGCAAAACGGCCTATGGTATTTCCGCAAACAATTGTGCAATTAGCTCCCAAAGAAGCTCCCTCTTTTACCAATGTTTTTTTATAGTATTGCGAACCTACCTGAGGATATTTACTTCGCGGATCTATTACGTTTGTGAATACCATAGAAGGACCGCAGAATACATAATCTTCCAATTCAACCCCTTCGTAAACCGAAACATTGTTTTGAATTTTTACGTAATTACCAATCTTTACATTATTACCAACATTTACATTTTGCCCCATTACGCACTTAACACCAATTACGGTACCGGATTGAATGTGAGAGAAGTGCCATATTTTTGTACCCTCTCCAATTTGAACATTATCGTCTACATACGCAGATTCATGCTTAAAGTAGCTCATCTGTTCCCTTTTTATTTTTTATTTACAAGGCAAATTCATTTTGAAAGACAAAAGAGATGAATTTGGCACTGCTAAAATAGTTACTTAACAGATTAATACATAAAAAAGGGAATAATTTTTTTCCCATTCTTTTATGGTAAAAAAAAAGATTAATTATTTAGCTGTTTTTTTTTTGACTGTGGAGTGTTATTTTCAGCCAGTCAAAATTCCGTTTAAGATTCGACGTACCGGACTGATATTTAATGTTTAGTTTTTGTTGTAATCAATTAGCTTGATAAATAATAAACGCATTAATTAAAACTAAAAAAGAGGATCTATGTTTAAAGGACATCCAAAAGGTCTATTCGTTGCTGCCATTACCAATATGGGAGAACGATTTGGCTTTTATACTATGATGGCTATCCTGGTTTTGTTTTTACAAACAAAATTTGGCTTATCCGAACAGGAAGCCGGCGATATTTACAGCTGGTTTTATTATGGTATTTACGCCCTGGCGTTACTTGGCGGAATTTTAGCCGATTACACACGCAAATACAAATTTGTAATCTTAATTGGTATCTTTGTTATGTTCGGAGGCTATTTATTAATTGCTACTCCTGGCATGACTCTTTTTATTACAATCATAGGCTTATTTTTAATTGCTTTTGGTAATGGTTTATTTAAAGGCAACCTTCAGGCAGTAGTTGGACAGTTATACGATAATCCCCAATATTCCAAACTGCGCGATTCCGCTTTTATGTTATTTTATATGGGAATTAACGTTGGTGCATTCTTCGCCCCTTTTGTTGCTACCGGAATTAGAAACTGGTGGCTTGAAGTAAACGGATTTTTACACGATGGAAGTTTGCCAGCTCTCTGTCATCAGATATTAAACGGAACATTAACAAAGACCGATGAATTTTTAGTAATTGCAAGCAAAGCTTCTTTAAACGGTCCTGTTACAGACGCAAAATTATTTGCTCAACAGTATATTGATGTGTTCTCGCAAGGATATAACTATGCATTCGGCATTGCCGGAATATCGATGGTAATTAGCTTAATTGTTTACTTAGTATTTTATAAAGTACTTCCAAACAAAGAAAAAGTTGAAGTTAAGGCAGGCGAAAAAGCTGAATTCAAACCTACTAAAGGATTTGTTAGCGCTCTAATTTCGTTATTCCTTCTTGGAGTTTGCGGCTTTGGATTTCATCTTTTATTAAATGATTATAAACTGGGAATTGCAATTGGATTATTTGTTGCATTTGTTGCTTGGGTATTTCAAAGCTCCAGTAAAGAAGAATTGCCAAGAGTTGTTTCTTTAGTTCTTGTTTTTGTTGTGGTTATATTCTTCTGGATGTCATTCCATCAGAACGGATTAACATTAACATTTTTTGCTCGCGATTATATAGTTAAAGAAGTAGACGCATTTACCTATTTATTCTTTACCCTAAAATCAATTCTTGCTGTAATTGCTACAATTGCTGGTTTATTTATGGCGTTAAATAAATCTAATACGGCAAAAGTTAAAATTATTGGTGGCGTTGTAACAGTTGTTGGCGGCGCATTATCCTACTATTTTATAACAGGCAATTCTGCATTAAACCCAATTTCACCCGAAGTTTTTCAATCTTTCAATCCGCTATTTATTGTTGCTCTTACTCCATTTGTAATGAGCATTTTTGGATGGTTAAATAAAAAGAATATTGAACCTTCCACTCCAAAGAAAATTGGAATTGGAATGATTCTAGGCGCAATGGGATTTGTTTTGGTTCTTATTGCTTCGCTTCAATTAATCTCTCCTTCCGATATCAAAGATCAGGGATTAACAGAATATGCAAGAGTTACTCCATATTGGCTTATTAGCAGCTACTTAACTTTAACTGTTGCTGAGTTATTCTTAAGTCCTATGGGATTATCATTCGTATCGAAAGTAGCTCCACCAAGATTCCAAGGACTTATGCAAGGAGGCTGGTTATTAGCAACTGCAACCGGTAATAAACTTCTTGTTGTTGGAAGTTTCTTTTGGAGCAGATTAGAATTATGGCAGTTATGGGCAATATTTATTGTTTGCTGTATTTTATCTGCAGCCTTCATCTTCTCTATTATGAAAAGACTTGAAGCAGCAACAAAATAAAGTGATCTTCTTATCAAAACAAAAAGCCCCGGATTTTATTCGGGGCTTTTTTGTGTACTTACTAATCTAAGAATCTTATTGAGATACTTCTTAATAATTTACTTACTCATTCCCTTTTCAAGACCATGACCATTTGGCCCCATTTCGTTTCTTCTCAACAGGTATGCAAACAGTAATCCTAAAAATCCAAGAGAAGAAAAGATCCACATTCCAATGTTATATCCGTTTGGATTAGAAGCGCCGGCATTCGAAGCATCGTTTGCAAATCCAATTAATACGTTGAATGCAAATAGACCAATGTTCTGAATCATGGTCATTAATCCATAAGCGGTGCCCAGTTTTTCTTGCTTAATAACAATTGCAACCGAAGGCCACATAACAGCGGGAACTAAACTGAATGCAAATCCCATCATAGCCATTGGCAAAATAATGTAAATTGGAATTGCTGCATCGATATCGAAGAAACTGATTTTAAGATTTAAAAAGTCGGCATCGGTTAAAACATCCGGTCTTCCAAATTTGTAGGCCATCATTAAATAAACTGGAATAATTACAAGCGAGCCAAGCATCATTAACAAAGAGCGCTTGCCAATTTTATCTGCCAGCAGTCCAAACAAAGGAGTAAAAATCATTGCCGCTAAAGTTAAAATGCTCGATAGGTTTCCTCCAACTGCTCTTGTTGTTCCATGCGCATCCTGAAAAAACTTTATTGCAAATGTTTGGAACGGAAACATTGCGGAATAGAATGTAACGCAAAGAGCGCTTATATACCAAAATGAACGGGGAAAGGAATCGAACTTAAGAAACAGAATTACTATTGTAAGAATATAGAGAATAAGATGAACAAAAAGATTCTGATCTATTTTAACTTGTGCAACAAAGTTTAGCATTACAAATAGAAATGCAATTATTCCGCTTGTCAGCATAATTCTTTCTTTAGATGGATTTCGGAATATATCGCTAAGAAGAACTTTATCCTGCTCGGCAGCCTGAACAAATTTTTTCTTTTCGGTAGCCTTATCCACAAAGAAGTAAATTAGAATAAACACAAGCGCTGTAGTGCCGGCAATTACTGTAATCCATAGTGGAGACTGCCAGTAATTGTACAATCCTTTTCCCCAAGATGGAGAATTCAAAGCTAAGAATGAACCAAGACGAGCAACCGTCAAATTCAATCCAAATGCAAAGGATAATTCCTTTCCTTTAAACCATACGGCAATAATTGTTGTAATGGCAACAATCATAGATTCGGCACCAAGACCAAACACAAGCCTTCCAATAACCATTGTTGTAAGTGAACCGTTAACTGCGGTTATTAAAGCACCCAAAAAGATAAATACTGTAAATATCACAACAGAATTTCGGGTACCTATACGGTCTATTATTAATCCCCCAATTAAAACCATTATTATATTTGGAAAGCTGTAAATACCCTGAAGCAGACCAATATTCGAGTCCGAGAATTGCAGCTGCTTAGATAATAAATCTGCAAGAGGACTAATACTATCGTATATATAGTAATTGCCAAACATTGCCATGCTTATTAAAAAAAGAATGGACCATCTTAGGATAAAAGAGGATTCCGGTTTTTGATTTTCTTGGCTCATGTGAAATCTCAATTTGATTTAAAAAGAAAATGCTCTCGCCTAATTAAAAGCGAGAGCATTATGTAATTATTTAGAAGGAATGTTTTTCAAACAATCTGCAAGCAGATCCCAGAATTTTTCTACTGTAGAAATTTGAACTCTTTCGTCAGGTGAGTGAGCGCCCATAATTGTAGGCCCAAAAGAAATCATATCCATCTGGAGATATTTTTCCTTTATAATTCCACATTCTAAACCGGCGTGAATAGCCTTTACCAATGGTTCGTTACCATATTTATCTTGGTAAACTTTCTTAAGAGTTTTTAAAACCGGAGAATGAATATCTGGCTTCCATCCTGGATAACCATCGCCTTGAGTTACTTCGGCTCCGGCTAATCTGAACAAAGCTGCAATTGAATTGGAAATATCTTTCTTTTCGGATTCAACAGAACTTCTTTGGCTTAAGGTAACTGTAACAGTCTTTCCTTTGGTAACAACAATTGCAAGGTTAGTAGATGTTTCTACAAGCCCATCAATATCGTGGCTCATTTTAATAACTTCGTTAGGAACAGCGTATAATGAATCTATAATTTGTTTTGCTGTTGTTTTATCCATTACTTTTGCTTTGGATTTAACATCTAAAGCCGAAATTGTAAAATTAGGCTCAACGTTCGAAATTTCTTCTGTAACAATTTCTTTGTATTTGTTAATGTAACCAACAATTTCTTCTTTTAGTTTTGAAGGCACACGAATTACTGCAAAAGATTCGCGTGGAATTGCATTATGCTTGCTACCGCCATTTAACGAAACCAACCGAACGCCAAATTTATAGTTCAGTTCGTGAAGCAAACGAACCATTATCTTAATAGCATTGCCGTGACCGTTTTGAATATCGAGACCGCTATGCCCTCCCTTTAACCCAAACACTTTAATTTCGAGTGCGCTTGTTTTTTCGGGAATATCTTTTTGCTTGAATTCGAATTTTACTTGTGTGCTTTGTCCGCCGGCGCAGCCAATATATAAAGCGCCATCTTCTTCACTGTCTAAGTTCATTAGAATATCTGCTTTTAAAAATCCGGGCTGCAATGCTTGAGCGCCGTTAATACCAGTTTCTTCATCAAGAGTAAATAGTGCTTCAATTGGTCCATGTTCCAAATCTTTCGATTCTAAAACTGCCAAAGCTGCGGCAACGCCAATTCCATTATCACTTCCTAATGTTGTTCCTTTTGCTTTAACCCAATCTCCATCAACGTAGCATTTAATAGGGTCTTTATCGAAATTATGCTCTACATCGCTGTTCTTTTCGGCAACCATATCCAAATGTCCCTGCAAAACAACCATCATCAAATTTTCTTTGCCAGGAGTTGCTGCTTTACGAACAACAATATTTCCGAATGCATCGGTAGCATATTCAAGGTTATTTTTTTTAGCAAAATTAATTACATATTCTGCAACTAATTTTTCGTTGCGAGACGGATGAGGACGATTACAAATTTCTTCAAAATGCTTCCACAACAATTCAGGCTTTAACTGCCCTAATACACTTCCCATTTTAATCTCCTTCTAATTCTTTGAATGTTATATATCTTTGATCGTATAATTGAGTAAAAAATTTTGGTAATCTTTCTTCTATAGGGGTAATTCTTTCTCCAAATTTTTCAAGTAATTCCTTGGCAATAACTCCAATTTTTTTTTGGTTATCTATTGCCAACCAAACTGCCGAGCCAATTTCATCCAGCTTAATTTTTATTGGATTGTTCTTTACCCTATCGCTAATAAACATTAATGCATATTTGTTTTTAAATCTTGGCAACAGAAGAGTAACAATAGAATTATCATCCAATTCGTGATTTAAACGGCGAATGGGAGTTAAATCGAACGCGTTGGACTGCTTAAGTATTTTTCTTCTTTCAAAAAAATTCACAATAAACCTTTATACTACTTTATAAAATACCCGGGCCCAATAACGAGACCAGGGCTAAAAAATCTACATGCTTACTGCTGGAGGAGCTGGATCTTCTGGCCTTCCGGCATTTTTAACAGGAACGTAAATCATAATAAATGCAATTATTGCAAGAACAATAACACCAATTTCAATTGGAGCAGAAGCAAATATTTTGAGCAGTTCCACTTTTGCAATTTTGAACGGTGCAAATGCTAGTCCTGTTAAAGCTTCACCAGCAATAAATCCGGCGGCTAAAAGAACACCAACATTTTCAACGCGAGCTTTTTGAGCATCGTTGAAATTTTTCTTTTTGCAAACCATGTCTACTATTCCTTTTACTAGGCCACCCACAAATATTGCAAATGTAGTTTCCAATGGAAGATACATACCAACACTTACAAGCATAGGGCTTTTAACCTGCATAAGAATAAAGGCCAAACCCATCAACATACCAACAATAATTAATGGCCAAGACATTTGTCCGCCAACAATACCATTTGAAAGCATTGCCATTAATCCGGCTTGAGGAGCCGAAAGTTTAGGACTTCCAAAACCGCCATCGTAGCCTTCTTTAATTCCTTGAGCAATATCTGCCTGGTTTAAGAATACCAATACCAAAAACATAACACTGGCGGAAACAAAAACGCCAATAATATTTCCAACTTCCATTTTCCAAGGTGTACCGCCAAGAATATGTCCAACTTTAAGATCTTGAAGCATTTCTCCGGCAACGGCAGCAGCAACGCAAACAATTGCAGCAACACCAAGAACTGCGGCAACTCCGCCATGATCTTTATCCACACCCATTGCAACCATTACTAAAGCGGTAACAACCAATGCAGTTAAAGTTAAACCGCTAATTGGGTTATTGCTCGATCCCATAATTCCAACCAGGTAACCCGAAATTGCGGCAAAGAAGAATGCAAGAATAATAAGAACTGTAGCGGCCACAATAGCAGGAAGAATATCTGTACCTAGAATAAAATAGGTAATTACAAATGTTAGAACTGCAGCGGCTAAAATTCCAATAACTATCCAAGAGAATTTCATATCTTTTTCTGTTCTTAAAAAAGTTTCGCCGCTTCCGCTGGCTGCTTTTTTAACGTCTGTAATTGAACGGCCTATTCCGGCAGTTAAACTCTTTCTCATTTTGAATAATGTAAAGCCTGCGCCCATTAACATACCGCCAATAGCAATTGGTTTAACAATAAATTTCCAAATTGCATACATCTGGAATACAGGATCGCTAGCTTTTTCGGTTGCCGTTTGAACAGTAAGAGAGGAATCCATACCCATTAGATAATTTGCCCATCCGGCAATAAAATCTGATGTGAAATAGGGAGCCATAAAATACATTAGAATTGGAGTTAGTAAGCCCCAAGCCATTAATCCACCACTAAAGTTTAACGCGCCTAATTTTGGTCCTATTATATATCCAACACCCATGTAAGCAGGGCTAATTCCAGGAGAACTTACAAGCATCCCTCCCTGTCCTTGAAATGTGGTGCCGGTAATTGTTTGTTTTCCAAAGGAGATAAATTTTTCCCATGTTTCGGCAAAGAATTTAAATTCTGCCAAAGCTTTTGTTAGTGCGCCGCCAATCATAGCTCCAAATAAAAATTTGGAACCTGTTCCGCCGGAACGGCCGGCTTTATGAATTTCGGCAGCAGCAACAGATTCTGGAAATGGAAGATCTGCATCTTCTACCATCACTCTTCGAAGCAGCGCTACAAATAGAATTCCTAAGAAACCGCCTGTAATTAAAATTATTGATGCAGTTAAATAATGTCCGAATGTATAAAACTCTTTCCAAATACCGGAGATATAAAAAGCAGGCAAAGTAAAAATAGCACCCGCGGCAACAGACTCTCCGATAGAACCAACTGTTCTAGTAAAATTCTCTTCAAGAATAGAACCTTTCATCATTTTCAAAATTGCCATACCAATTACAGCAGCCGGATATGTAGCCGCTATGGTCATACCAGCCTTTAAACCTAAGTAAGCGTTTGCAGCCCCAAGAACAACAGCTAGTATCAAACCGATAATTAATCCTCGGATTGTAAATTCGGCCATATTGGTTTCTGCAGAAACAAATGGTACATGTTTCTTTTGTTCCGCCATGTTTTTCTCCTTATGTGGTGAGTTACTTTTGAATAGAAGTGTTGAAAAAAACACTTCGTAAATGTGTCAGCTAATATAAAGATGTATAATTATCAGAGCAAACAATTAAATAGTACCCTTTTTAAAACTCCATCTTGCGCATTCCAATGTGGCAAATTGCAAAATCGTATTTAACCGGGTCGATAGGGTCAAAGGTTTTAAGGCGGTTTGTAATTTCTTCGGCCATTTTCCAAGATACATTTTTACTTTTTGTGAATTTTAATCTGGTGCAAATTTGGGCTACGTGTGTATCAACTGGAATAATAAGTTTAGAAGCAGGAATTTCTTTCCATAGGCCAAAATCGAGCTCATCACTTCGAACCATCCACCTTAAGAATAAATTCATTCGTTTGCAGGCGCTTCCAATTAAGGGATTTGGAAACATAAATTTAATTCCATGACTTGTTTCTTTTCCCACAGAACACAGCTGAATAATCTTTTTTGAGAAAAGTGAAATTGTAAGTTTCAAATCTCCCTGGTCTTCTTTAAAAATAGAGTTGAATATTTCTTCCAATGAACCATGCCGAGTGTAAATTATATTTAATGCGCCAAAAAGCATTCTAACATCATCGCTTGTATAGAAGCGGTGTTTGAAGCCCTCGAGCAAAACTCCCTCTTTCTTATTATTGTAGTTAATTACAAACCCATATGGCTCCCAATTCATAATTGAATGGAGATGGTTTAGGGAATTCATAATCTGCTTTACATTTCCATAAGCAAACAAGCTAGATAAGAACGCCGATATTTCAATATCGTTTTTATTCTGGAACCTTTTGGGAAACTCCAAAGGATCGGGAGATATTTTTGATCTATCGAAAAATTTATAATGCTGATCCAGCTTTTCTTTTAGTTTGGCGTCACTTTTATTCAATAGGAATTCCAATCTTTTTAAAAATTATCATAATTAAAAATATTCATTTTTCTATTTTGCACAAGCCAAATAAAAGTAAAAGGTAAATAAATGAAAAGAATAGGCTCATTTGTAATTCTGTTTTTAATTCTACTTCCCCTTTCAATAAACGCTCAGCAAAGCTTAAGCTATTTTTTACCCGAGACAAATATTTACGATGGCAAAATAATCACCCCCGAAAATTTCTTTGGATTTAAGACCGGAGATTACCACCAGAAGTATGATCAATTAATTTCTTACATAAAAACAGTTGCTACCCAATCCAACAGAATTGTTTATGAGGAATATGGAAAAACGTATGACCAAAATAGACTTTATCTGCTAACAATTTCTTCTGCAGAAAATATAAAAAGAATTAATGAACTTAAGGCCGAACATAAATTGCTTTCAAATCCGGATAAAAGCGGCAGCCTTAAATTAGATGGAATGCCTACGGTTGCATGGCTTGGATTTACCGTGCACGGAAATGAAGCCAGCGGAACAAATGCCGTTCCCCTTTTAATATATCATTTGCTTGCTGCGCAAGGAAAAGAAATTGATGAGCTTCTTGCAAATACAATTATAATTATAGATCCATGCATCAATCCTGATGGATACGATAGATTTTCGAACTGGGTAAATTCAAACAGAAGTAAAAATGCTAATTTGGATGCCAGCGACAGAGAACATCAGGAAAACTGGCCGGGTAATCGTGGAAATCATTATTGGTTCGACCCCAATAGAGACTGGCTGCCGGTTCAACATCCCGAAGCGCAAGCGCGTGTTGTAAAATTTCATGAATGGATGCCTAATGTTGTTACAGATCATCACGAAATGGGAAGCAATTCAACTTTCTTTTTTCAGCCAGGAGAGCCGGATAGAGTTAATCCATTAACTCCAAAGGAGAACCAAACTTTAACAGCAAAGATTGCATCTTACCATGCTAATGCATTGGATAAAATTGGCTCGCTATATTTTTCGCAGGAAGTTTTTGATGATTACTATTATGGCAAAGGGTCTACATACCCAGATATTAACGGTTCGGTGGGAATACTTTTTGAGCAGGCCGGTGTTAGAGGAAATTCAATTGAAACAATTAATGGAACAATGAGCTTTGCATTTGCAATTCGAAATCATTTAACCACAGCTCTTAGCACTTTAAGCGCTGTAAAAGATTTACGAATTGAGATGCTTAATTACCAAAAGAACTTTTTTGCAAATGCAATTAAAGAAGCTGCTGGCTATTCAACAAAAGCTTTTGTATTTGGAAGCCTTACAGATAGCAAATTAAACGAAAAATTTATTTCCATTTTAACCAACCACAGCATAGATGTTTTTAAATCTGCAAGCGATATAAAAATTGGGGCTACAGAGTTTTTTAAAAACAGCTCTTTCATTGTTCCATTGAACCAGCCAAGTTTTGGATTGATAAAAGCCATATTCGAAAAGAATACCCAATTTAAAGACAGTTTGTTTTACGATATCTCGGCATGGACATTTCCACTTGGAATGAATATTCCATACGAACAGATGGATTCAAAAACATTTAAGAAGGATTTGTTGGGAGAAAAAATAACTAATTATACATCTGATGCCGGCAAATTTGTTTTTGCAGATAATAGTTATGCATATGCATTCAAATGGAATGCACTGCTAGCTCCGAAGTTTTTGAATATCCTTTTGCAGCATAATATTATGGTAAGAAGTGCTTCGATGCCATTTAAAGCTGTTACAAGCAAAGGAGAAATAGATTTTGGTTACGGTTCTATAATCATTCCATTGGGAATTCAAAAGAACAGAGAAGCGCTTATAAAAGATATTTTGCAAAAGTATTCTAGTGAACTAAGTATTGATGTTTATTCAATAGCTTCCGGCTTAACATCCGAGGGAATAGATTTAGGAAGCGGAAATTTTAAAGCAGTTAAAAATCCAAAAGTGATGATGCTTGTTGGAAATGGAGTTTCTTCTTCGGACGCAGGAGAAATTTGGCACATGTTCGATCAACGCATGGGAATGAACCTTACTCTTTTTGATTTAAGAAATCTTGGCAATGGAGATCTTTCGAAATATAATACGATTATTATGACTTCCGGAACATACGGCACTCTCGACTCGACTTCTGTTGCAATCATTAAAACCTGGATTCAAAACGGTGGTAATTTTATTGCTACAGGAACTGCTGTTGAATGGCTTAAAAGACAAAAGATTTCCAAGGTAAAAACAATTTCGAAAACGCCGCAAAAGACCGACACTTCTATTCAAAAACCTTTTGCACAAAGAAGTAAAGACAGTGGAGCCTTGGCAATACCGGGAGCCATTTTTGAAGCCGATATAGACATTACTCATCCGCTAGGATATGGCTACAACAATTCCAAGCTTTACATTTTTGTTGGAGGTGATGTAATTATTAGCCCAGCCGAAGATGCATATTCCAATCCGGTAGTGTTTGGAAAAGATCCGCTAGTATCGGGTTACATTTCTAAAAGGATTTACAATTCATTTAAGAACAGCGCTGCAGTTGTTACCGAAAGATTTGGACGAGGCAATTTAATACTTATGAATGAAAGCCCTAACTACAGAGCGTTTTGCCTTGGGACCAATAAGCTATTTATGAATAGTGTTTTCTTCGGATCGTTTTTAAGCGGGGGCAGCAGAGAATAAAATTTTATTTTGCCCCGGGTTTTAATCCGGGGCATTTTTCAAATTATTTTCCTTTGTAAGCAGAACCTTTTGTAATCCAACTTGCAGCAGGCAAACCTTTGCAGTAATAATCCAAATACTCTTTCATTTTAATTGAGTAATCCAGTTTGTTCGCATATTTCTTAGGATGATGAGGCTCTCCTCTGTATTGCAAAAAGATACAATCCTTTTCAAGTCTTCTCATAGACAAATAAATTTCTATGCTTTGATACCATGGCACCGCGTCATCTTCATCACCATGCATTAATAAAAGAGGCGTATTAATTTTATCTGCAAAGAATACTGGAGAGTTTTCGATGTAACTAATTGGCTTTTCCCAAAGTGTACCTCCAATTCTGCTTTGCGATTTTTCGTATTGGAATTGACGAGCTAGACCAGTTCCCCATCTAATACCACTGTAAGCGCTTGTCATATTTCCAACAGGTGCGCCGGCAATTGCGCAAGCAAAAAAATCTGTTTGCGTAACTACAAATGCACTTTGATATCCTCCCCATGAATGGCCATGCAGTCCAAATCCTTTTGGATCGGCCCATCCAAGATCCACTAATTTTTGACATCCGGGCAATAAACATTTTGTTGCAGAATAACCCGGTCTGCCAATATCGAATTTAATATCGGGAAGGAATATTATATAATCGTTGCTGGCGTAAAATGGAAAGTTAGGACGGTGATTAACAACCATTTCGTTAAACTGATGAACCCTATCGGAAGAAATTTCGTAATAATAAACAAGCACCGGATAACGCTTACCTTTTTGATAATTACCTGGAAGTATAACAGCCCCCTGAAGTTTTTTGCCATCCAAGTTTGTCCACTCTATTAATTGAGATGTTCCCCAATAAAAATGATCTAACTGTCCATTCAGGTTAGTCATTTTTTGTGGAGCGCTTAAATTTATATTGCTAATCCACAAATCGGGAAATTCGTTATAAGTTTCTTTGGTAAAAATAATTTTATCTGAGCCTGGAGCCTTTGTAACAAAAGAAAATTTCTTATTCTCTTCTATCAGCTTTTTAATTCCATTCTTCGAAGCATTTGCATTATAGAAAGTTGTAGTCTTAGTGTTATTATTAAATGCCGTTAAAAGCAGTTCCTCTTCGAAATCGAAATATTCCTTTTCTTTGTCGGTATCCACAATCCGGAAAGTTATTTTTTCTTTTCTCCCAATACCATCGGTTAAACAACTATACTCTCCATTTTCGGTATTAACTTTCCATATATCGAACATATCGTTGATAAGAATGTATTTATCTTCTTTAATCCAGCCGGCAATGCCTAAGGAATTCGGCTCCTCGGGGGTATCATTTTCTTCATCGTAAAATGGAACGTTTATTTTTTGAGTAAGATTTACAATTGCTTTTGTTTTTGTATTGTAAAGATGCCATGCTCTGTTCTTATAGTAGCTTATAAATCTTCCGCTTGGCGATAACGAAAACCGGTCTTTAAGTTTTTTATCAACCAAATTCCTCTCGCCGTCTTTGAAGCTCACGGAATAAAGATCGTAATAGTCTCCATCCCACGTTTTTAATTTTTGATAATCCTTTTCGTTTGCAAGAATTCCAAAATCGGGGTTTTCGTTTTTAGTTAAGCGGCTGTAATCTTCATCTGTTAAATAAATAATTTTCTTTTTTTGAAAATCGTAAAGAGTTGAATAGGTAAACTTCTCTTTGCTTTTCCATTCAATTTTTTCGTGAGATTTAATTATTGGATCATCCCAATGCCAAACGTCCACTTCCCTTTTTGCAAGTATTGGTTCAAAGTTGTATGGGTCTTTCTTTGCGCTATCTTTCTTTTCCTTTTCCTCTTTTATTACAACCGGTTTTATTCCAAAGAAAAGCCTAAGACCATCTTTAGACCAGCTGATTCTGTTTTCAATTGGAAGGTACCAATCTTTGGTTAAATCCTTTGAGCTAAGCAGCAACAATATTTTATTATTGTCCCAAACTTTTAATTCGCTGCTATCCTTCTTTTCATCCTTTTTAAGAAATGTTTTTTGATATGCCAGAATGTTCTGTTTATTCCACAAAAGATTTTCAACCACAGAATTCTTTGCAGTATCTATAGCCAAACGTGAACCATTTACCAAATTATAGAAATATAACCCATTGTTTTTCTTAGCCGAATCTAAAACAGAATAAGCCAAGTAAGATGACAAACTGTCGAATGAGAAAGTAGAAACAAATTTAATAGTATCGTTCTTACTTAGGTCCAAGTTTCTTACAATCAGGTTAGATCCAATATTTTTTACAGGCTTAGCATTCTTTGATGTATCCTTTTTTTCGAATAGGTGAAGTGCCAGCCATTTGGAATTCCTAGAAAATGAAGCAGCTTTAACATCCTTCCATTTTTCTACACTTCCGCTTTGAGTATTCAACAATTCTAAACCGGCACGTGGTTTATCCTTTTCGGCTTTTTCATTTTCGAAGAAATCCGGTTCCAGAAATGAATAAAAGAATTTTTCATCTTTCGAGAATTCACCGCGCGAACCATTGGGCACATTATACTTTTTATCGCTACCAGTTGAAGCAATAAATAAACTCCAGTTTCCCCTATCTGGCTTAGAGGCATACGAAATCCATTTGCCCATTTCGGAAATCTTTGCTTCTTTAATCTGATGAAACTTCATTACATCTTCCAAAGTCATTGCTCTTTTAGTTTGAGCATGCATACTGCCGAACATTAATAGGAACAGCAGAGCACAAGAACACTTTGCTAATTTTAAAATCATTTTGCACCAAAGTTTATTTGAATAAATATGTTGAAGCTTACTATAAAAATAGTGAATGGTTAATGTGCATTCCACTGCTGTTTAACTAGAAATTGCAAAAGCTACTAATTATGATAATTATTTTGCCCTCCAATAAAGGAAAGCCTATTTACTTCCACTCGGGTAAAATGCACTTATTACTTTTTAACTGTAGGGTTTTAGAAAGGTTTTTTAACGCTGCATTAATAACAGCCGAATTACTGCTATGACATGTTAAACAAGCACCAACAGTTAATATTTTTTTTTGCTCATCAACAGTAAAAGTGCGTATATATTCCCGGGTTGCCGAATTTTTATTTCTCTGCTGTAAAAAACCGGTCCATGCGTCTTCGGGTAAGCCATCGGTTTTAAGGATTGGGTACTGGGGAGTGAACTGCCAGCGGCCAGCTGTTGCTAAATATTTATATTCCAATTTACCTCTTCCATAGCCAAGAGCAAGTGGATTATTATGGCAGCTTTTGCACGAGCGCCCCTCTTTTTGAATTGTATGTGAAAATGCCGGCGCGAATAATCTCTTAAAGGTATGAGGTTTATTTTTTGTTTTATTCCCATTTATTGTAAGAATCATTCCGGGCATAACTTCATCAACAATTTTTTTAATTGTGCCATCATTTTGAATTATTTCTTTAACTCCAAGTGTAGACGGCTGTGGCAGCATACCTTTTGGATATTCGAGCCATTCACCACTTGCTTCCTTGTTATCTAGCAAATCGTACATTGTAGAATTAGGATCATATTCGCTATGGCAGCCAATACATTGAGGAGTCCATGAATTATGGCATGCGTTGCACGAAAGACTGGAATGCGACGACCCCTCGCTGCAAATAAACGAGGGAGACTTAATTCTAGCCTTATTTCCTGAAGATTTGTTTATTAAGAAAGCCTCTCCATTTATATAAAAGGCATTTACTATTGGAAATCCATTCTTGGCTGAAGTTAGATAATCTTTGTTTGAGTGGCTTAGATTAAGCAACTCGGCAATTTTCTTCGATTCAAAATCGAACTCACTTATTTTTTTGGTATTTGGTTTTGATTTAAGATGACAATCTGTGCATTGAATTTTTACCTGATCTTCTTTATGCAGCGCATAGTTTCCATCTCCCATTAACTCGTAAGATGTGTGGCAGTCCACGCACTTCATCCCCTTTTGATGATGAATATCGGCTTTAATCTTTTGCACAATTCTTCCATCATCCAATTTTCTAAATCCTTTAGAATTCTTTACATCCTCATCCCGTAAAAGAGTTTCATGCCATCCTTCGTAGCTCAAAGAAATTCTTCCGGATCTTGAATGGCAGCCGAAGCAATGCATGTTTGAAATATCGAGATTAATTTGAGGATGAGTTGAAGGGATGAATTTATACTTGGCAAATCTATTTTTAACATTTTTATTAACATTACTGCTTTGCCCTTCGTGCAATGGCAAAGCTTCCTGCAATTCTTCAAATGCGTCAGCGGAATAATTTAAGTGGCATGCTAAACAGCCCCCTCCTCTCGATAATTCTTGTATAGGTCCATATTCAATTTTTTCGTTGGAAAGATGACATGATGCGCAAAGATTACGCAAATGTTTATCTGCCAAAGAAAATCCTATTGTTTGAATAGGCTGTTTAAATGTTGAAGTTGCAGCTTCATCCAAGACCCACTTATCAACCGAAACTACACCATTCATAGAGTTCATAATGTTGTTTTCCATACGGGGAATCATTTGTCCATGGCAATTTGGCTGGCCGCAAGTTCTTTGAGCGTTAGAGGAATTACCGGGAATTAAAACCATTCCCAAATGAGCTTCATCTTTATTTAATGAATTAGGATTGCCCAGATGACAGCCGGAACACCCAATTACCAATGGATTATGCGACTCTTCATTTCCTTTTATATCGGAATGACAAATAAGACATTTTTCATTCTCCCCTTTTGCGGTTTTATAATTTAATGATTGAACTGCCTTAGAATCAGCGAAAGAATCTTTACCAGACATTTTTTTTAACGAACTTATTACTGCAAGAATAAAAATTGAGCATACAGCAGCAAGAAGAATTACTATAGCCGCAACATTAATTTGTTTACTGAAAGGCATTAAACGATAACCTATAAATAATACTTACAAAATACCTAAAACTATTTTTACAAATGCAGCAGGCAAAAATATTTTTTAAAGGTTCTAATTTAGAGGGATTTTTACGGTAAAAACTGTACCTTTATTCTTTTCTGTAATAAATGATATTTGGCCAGACTGAATATCCACAGCATGTTTTACAACAGTTAAGCCTAATCCTGTACCCTGAATAAACCTTACAGAATTAGATCTGTAGAATGGTTCAAACAAATGTGGAATATCCTCATTAGCAATTCCGGTACCAAAATCTGTAACAACTATATGCAAAGTATTGTTATGGGTTTTAAACTCAACAATAATTTCTCTTTCCTTATGGGAATATTTAAATGAGTTAGAGACTAGATTGTTAATAATAAATCGGATGAGCTTGGGATCTAAATTGAATATTTTTGTCTGGGTATTATAATTTAATACTACTTTTCTATTTAGGTCCAGGCTGGCTTTTAAATGAGCAATAATTTCTTCGGATAATTTTAATAAGTCGAACTGCTCCGGATTGTAATTAAAATAGCCTCCCTCTTTACTGTTTACTGTAATAACATTATCCAAAAGAGTCGTTAAATAATCTATAGATGCTTTAATTTTTTCCAGATGGGAAGCATGTTTTTCTTCGGGCCATTTTTTACCATATCTTTCAATCAACTCGGCCGAAGAACGTATAGATGCTAGTGGAGTTCTAAACTCGTGTGATGCCGTAGATATGAATTGAGATTTCAATTCCCTTAATTCTTTTTCTTTTGAAAGGGACTTTCGTAAAATCATTTCAATTTCTTTTTCTTTTTCAATTTCTTCGGTTAATTTCTTGTTAACTACCGCAAGTTCTTCGGTTCTTATTTTTACAAGTTCTTCCAAATTATTTCTATAAAGTTCCAATTGCTTTTCGGTCTGCTTTCTATATGTAATATCTCTAATAATGGATTGAATAGACTTAATGCCTCTAAAATTTACGAGTGAAGAGGTTATTTCAACATCTATTTGGGATCCGTCGAATTTAATAAACTTTGCTTCCATGGCGTTTAAATATTCGCCGTTAGATATTCTTCCTAATCTTTCAAAAGCTTCGGAGTGATATTCAACAGCTAAAAAATGCAATATAGATTTTCCAATTACATCGTTAATATGGCTTGCCCCAATAATATTAGTAGCATTTTGATTAACAAATAAAAGTTTACCATCCGAATGAATTGCAATTGCATCAGGCGATAGTTCAAAAAGATTTCTATACCTTTCTTCACTTTGCTTTAGAGAGTCCTCCATATATTTACGTTCCGAAACATCCCTAACGATAGATAAGAAACCTTTTGGTTTGCCATTTTGATCTAACAGACAGGTAGCTCGTAATTCTCCCCAAAATTTATTTCCGTTATTCTTTAGCAAGATATATTCATTAGACATTATTAAACCGGAGTTATTCAATAGGGATTTAATACGCATTTTAAATGTAGTATGATGTTTTTCTTCGTCCGAAATCCAATTGAATATATCTTTACCAACAAATGAATTGTCTTTATTTGTGCCGAACATATCGTAAATTTTTTCGGAAGCATAAATTATTTTGAAATTAAGATCGAACATTATTATGCCTTCCGGAAGCATCTCAACAAGTTCACGGTGCTTCTGTTCAGATTCTCTTATATGCAATTCCATTTGCTTTCGTTCAATTGCATAAAAGATTGCTCTGTCAATTAAATAACTATCAATTTTTCCTTTAATTAAAAAATCTTGTACACCCTGGTGGATTGCGTTTTTGGCTAACTGGTCATCTTCGTTGCCGGTAAGAATAATTATAGGAAGAGAGGTAAATTCATTTTTTATTTTATTGTAGCCGGATAAGCCGCTGCTATCTGGCAAAGATAAATCCAAAAGTAAAACATTGTAGCTGTTTGTTTTTAGTTCTTCAATTCCGCTTTTAATTGAATCTTTTATTTCAAGTTTGTAATTGAAATCGGATAAATTTTTGAAGGTCCTTTTTAATAAAAAGGCATCATCTTCATTATCTTCTATTAGAAGAATATTTATTTCAGATTTCGTCATCGCTTCACTTTTTTAGTATAATCGTTTTTCACATTCTAATTTTAGCTACACTAAATCTAAAGAAGTGATTGCCTGAACAATTTTAACTTTGCTAATGGGCTTAACCAAATATGATGTACACCCTCCTTTATAATAAGCATCAATTACTTCTTTTGCAGTATCTAAAGCGGTAATCATAATAATTTTTGCTTCGTTTTGGGGTTGTACATTCATCTCCAGTTCCTTTTGACGAATTATTTTTAGTGCCTCCCGGCCATCCATCTCCGGCATCATTATATCGAGGCAAATTAAATCGTATGGTTTATTATCTGCCATTGCAATAGAGAAAGCCTGAACAGCTTCTTTGCCATTAACCGCAACATCACAGCTTCCAAATGGTGAAAGCATTTTTTGAAGAATGAGGCGGCTTATAAAATCGTCTTCAACTACTAATGATCTCATGTTAATACCTTCTATATGAACTTTTATATTATAGAAACAGATTCTAGTTTTTTACTTTTTTTTTTCAATTCAATTACAAAATGAAACTTGCTGCCCATTCCAAATTCACTTTCGAGCCAAACTTTTCCATTCATCATTTCAACTAACTTTTTCACTATTGATAATCCTAATCCTGAACCGGAATACCTTCTGGTACTTGAAGGATCCACCTGAGTAAAGCTGTCGAAAATCATTTTATGCTTTTCTTTTGGAATACCAATTCCAGTATCGGAAATGCAGAAATGAACAAGCATTTTATTCTCGCGAATATTTGCAGAATGAACGACATCCTCTGCAATAATAATTGAAATATTTCCATGCTCGGTAAATTTAACAGAATTACTTAACAAGTTTGCAATTACACGCTGAATTTTCTTTTCATCTCCTATTAAAATAGGAGGAACCGAATCTGATACATTTGTTTTTAAAAACACTCCCTTTCTTTTTGCCTGAGCCTGATAAGGGTAAACAATTTCGTTAATTATATATCTAAGATCCAAGTTGCTTTCGTTTAGCTGCTCTTTGTTATCCTCTATCTTTGAAAAATCGAGAAGATTATTTAACAAACCTAACAATGTATGAGCCGATTCCTTAATCATATCTACATATTCAAGCTGTTCTGTATCTAATTTTGTTTCCATTAAAATGTCTATTAAGCCCATAATGCCATTTAAAGGAGTTCTTATTTCGTGACTCATATTAGCAATAAAAAGACTTTTAGCTTTATTGGAAACTTCGGAAAGATCTTTAGCTTTTCTTAACTCATCTTCCAATGTGTATTTGTTTGTGATATCGTACGAAATTCCTATGAAGCCATTAAAATTACCATTGAGATCGTTAAAAGGATTAGCTACGCAAATTAGCCAATGGTATTCCGCATCTTTACCTCTTAATCTAAACTCCGTTTCGAACTTAGTTCTATTTTTAAAAGCTACTTCGAATGCATGTGTAAAAGAGTGTAAATCATCAGGATGAATATTCTCCATCCAACCTTTGTAAATTTGAGATTCTATACTGCGTCCTGAAAACTCGAGCCAGCTTGGATTAAAATAGTTGAACTGGGCATCTTTGTTTGCGCGCCAAATTAGTACAGGAAATTCCTCGAAAAAGTTTAGATAATAATCCTTTGCCGAAATTGCCTGAAGCTGGGCTTTTCTTCTTTTACTAAGATCCCTAAATGAAATTACTTTGCCTATTTCCGTTCCAAAATCATTTTTAATAGGGCAAATTTTTTCTTCAATAGGAATATGTCTTCCATCCTTTGTAATTAATATTTTACTAGTAGAGATATCAGCATTACTCTTATCGTCCGATTGACATACAATGCTTTCGGTAGAAAGATCTAAATTAGTTTCATAAATATCGGATAGTTTTTTACCAAGGCAATCCTGGCTGGATTGAGAAGTCAATTCTTCGAATACATGATTAATAAATTTTACATTATCGTATTCATCAGTGGCAATAACGCCATCGCCAATACTGCTTAAAGTGGCTTTGAACCAAAGTTCGCTCTCTTTTAACTTTCGCTCCATATTTTTTTTATAGAGAGCAATCTCAACGCTTCCTTTTAAATCGTTTACTTCGAATGGTTTTACAATAAAGCCGTAAGGCTGTGTAAGTTTAGCACGCTGAATAGATTTATCGTCGGAATAAGCTGTTAAATATATTACAGGTATATCGTAACTTTTATTAATTATTTCCGTTGTTTCAATACCATCCAATTCCCCTTCCAGCATTATATCCATAAGAATTAAATCTGGCTTTACTTTTTCAAGAATCTTTAATGCTTCTTCACCGGTTGGTGTAATGCCAACAATAGTATAATTTAAAGAGCGCAGCATATGCTTTATTACTACAGCAACATTCTTGTCATCTTCAACAATTAATATGCTTTGATTATTTTGTACTGTGTCTAAAAGATTCATCTTATCCGTCATAATATTCTTATTTAATTATTATTCACTATAAATTACGCGCACTGAGTTAATACACTTCCGGCAATAGATTCAAGCGGAAGAACTCTGTTAACGGCATTAAGTTTAATTGCTTCGTTAGGCATTCCAAACACAACGCAGGTCTTTTCGTCCTGAGCAATTGTAAAAGCACCCGCTTCTTTTAGCTCGAGCATTCCTTTTGCACCATCATCACCCATACCTGTCATAATAACTCCAACAGCATTTTTACCCGCGTATCTAGCAGCCGAGCGAAAAAGTACATCAACAGATGGCCTGTGCCGGCTAACAAGTGGACCATCCTTAATTTCAACATAGTATCTTGCACCGCTTCTTTTTAATAGCAAATGGTGATTACCAGGAGCAATTAGAGCTCTTCCTCTAATTACGGTGTCTCCATCTTCGGCTTCTTTAACAGTTAAGCGGCATATTCCATCAAGGCGTTTAGCAAACGCGGTTGTAAAATTTTCGGGCATATGCTGAACAATAACAATTCCTGGAGAATCTAAAGGAAAGGCTTCTAAAAAAGTTCTTAGTGCTTCGGTACCGCCTGTAGAAGCGCCAACTACAACAACTTTTTCGGTAGTTTGAACCATTGCCTTACTTGTGTTTTTTGCAATAATAACATCGGCACTTAATTTAGGTTCAACATCGTGTTTGCGAGTATAATATTTTTTTATGCTAACCTGCGCGGCAGCTTTAACCACATCGCATATATATATACGAGATTCTTCTAGGAACTGTTTTGTTCCCATCTTAGGTTTTGTAATAATATCTACAGCGCCTAACTCCAAAGCTCTAATTCCAGAGGCAGAACCTTTTTCGGAAAGGCTGGAACAAATAACAACAGGAATTGGATGCTGACTCATAATCTTTTGCAAAAATGTTAGTCCATCCATATGAGGCATTTCGATGTCGAGCGTAATAACATCGGGGACCTGCTCTCTAATTCTTTCGGCAGCAACAAAAGGATCTGCAGCAGTGGCAATAACTTGAATTGCAGGATCTGAAGATAAAAGATCTGCAAGTGTTTGCCTTACTACGGCGGAATCATCAACGATTAATACTTTTATCTTAGGCATTAGTATTCAACCTATTTAAATATATTTCACCGGTTTTAGTTAAGAAAAAAAGTTTTCTTCCACTCTGCCCACCAACATCAGTTACAGTTGCGGTCATATTAAGTTTTGATAATGTTTCGATTGCCATTTGAATATTTTGTTTTCCTACCGTACTCATTCTTTTATCTGGTGAATTTGTTTTTAAAACATCGGCACCGCCAAATATTTTTACTTCAATATCTTTACGCTGTATCTGCATTTTTTCGAATTTCTTAATCATTACTTTTATAGTGCAATCTACATACTTATAAGGATCTTTACAGTTTGTGCAATCGGAATTACAATCCTTGCAATAAGGAAGCTGACAATGAGAAATTCCTGCATATTTTATATTTCTGCTAAACATAGTAATTGAAATACAAGAACCAAGAACAGTAGATACAACAATTGGATTCTTGGAATAACAAGCTTCGCCAGGTTTAATATATACTAAAGGCAATTGGCTGAAGTCTGGCTTCATCTTACTTTCCTATAAGTGCTGGCTGCCATTTGCGTTAAAGGCAAACTAGTATTAAAAATGGATTCGGAATGACCAAGGAAAAAATAGCCTCCAACATTTAAATGGAGCATCAGTTTTTCAATTAGTCTATCTTGAGTTGGCTTATCGAAATAAATAATTACATTTCTACAAAAAATTGCATCAAAAGTTTCTTTGAAGCCAAAATCATCTTCCATAAAGTTAAGCCATTTAAAAGCTATAGAACTTCTTAGCTGAGGTATTACCCGAACCAATTTTTTTTCTTTGTTTTTACTTTTTAAAAAATATTTGCTAACCAAACTATTTGGAATTCCAGAGATTCTATCATTTTCGTAAATACCAAGAGAAGCTTTTTCCAAAACTCTAGTTGAAATGTCAGTAGCCAATATGTTATAATTATAACGTGAATAGTTTTTTGCAAATTCGTTAAGAACAATAGATAAGGTATAAGGCTCTTCACCCGTAGAACAACCTGCACTCCATACTTTAAATGGACGGTGAACACCTGCTCCTTCAGATTTTAATAACTCGGGCAACGCTACTTCCGAAAGAAAATTGAACTGCTTAGGCTCTCTAAAAAAATCTGTTTTATTTGTGGTAATTACATCTACCATATGAGTAATTTCGCCAACATCTGCCCCTTTCGAAAAAATGAAGTCGCAATATTCCGCATAGGAATTCATTTTCAATTCTTTTAGTCTTTTTCGCAGCCGAGCTTCTACCATAATCTTCTTGTTTTCAGACATTTTTATTCCGCACTGATCGTAAATGAACTTACTCAGCCGCGAAAAATCGTTATGCGATAAAGTTGCCAAATTGTTTTCTATATACATATCTATAAAAGATTATTTTTTATTAATTATAGTTGATTAGAATTTTTTAAAGTATCTATTATAAGAACAGTCAGTAAAATCTAAAATTCAACTTCAATACTTTATTTACTATTGCCATAATTTAATGTATGATATTACTTTCAAATCCATTTTTATACTTTACTTATTTTAACAAGCACCCCGATAATAATTACCAGGGTGCATTTTATTAAATACTACTTAGAATTTTTCGAATTCATAATCTAATTTATCTGCGCCGGAACCCATATCTATATTAATTCCTTTAGCCGGTTTAGCTGGTTTGGCTTTTGGTGCTGCAGCCGGAGACTTTAACATTTTATGTTCAGTTTTTTTATGAGTCTCTTCTAAATAATGAGGTCTTGCAGGCATTGCACTTTGTCGTCTAATTGTATTCGATCTTTTATCATCCAACTTGAAGAAAGAAACAGTATCGAGCAATTGTTCAGCCTGGCTAGATAATTCTTCTGCAGTAGAAGCCATTTCTTCACTTGTAGAAGCGTTCTGCTGAATTACTTGATTCAATTGCTGAATAGCGCTGTTAATTTGTTCAGCACCGCTGTTTTGTTCGTTACTGCTGGCGGTAATTTCCTGAACAAGTTCACTTGTTCTTTGAATATCCGGAACAATCTTCTTTAACATTTCACCTGCTTTTTCGGCTACTTTAATGCTGGAAGCAGATAAGTGATTAATTTCGGCTGCGGCAGTTTGGCTTCTTTCGGCAAGTTTACGAACTTCGCTAGCAACAACCGCAAAGCCTTTACCATGTTCACCGGCACGGGCAGCTTCAATAGCGGCATTCAATGCAAGTAAATTAGTTTGGCGTGCAATTTCTTCGATGATTGAAATTTTACCGGCAATTTCTTTCATAGCTTCGGCAGTTTCCATAACTGCTTTGCCACCCTCTTTTGCATCTTCGGATGATTTAAGAGCTATTTTTTCTGTTTGCTGAGCGTTATCTGCATTCTGTTTAATATTAGATGTCATTTGTTCCATTGAAGAAGAAGCTTCTTCGGCACTTGCAGCTTGTTCGGTAGCGCCTTGCGACATTTCTTCGGAACTTGAACTTAATTGCTGCGAACCGGATGCAACATTATCGGAAGCGGCTTTAACGCTTTCTACAACTTCTTTTAGTTTTTCCACCATTGTATTTAGTGCTGCTGCTAATCTTCCTATTTCATCCTTTTGGTCAATATCCAATTTTTCTGTAAGATCTCCATTAGCAACAAGTTCTGCCAATCTAAGTCCTTTATTAAGAGCATTTACTATTAGTCTCGCAATAAATATTCCCATAGCAATTGCAACAGCTAATGCAATAACAATAACAGTTATCATTGTAGTAGTTGCAGCATTAGCAGTTTCGGTATTTAGATCAGCTTTTTCTTTTGCATCGCCAGTTTTTTTGTTTATCATTGCTTCAATTGCATCCATTTCGGCCCTTGCACTTACTTTCATTGGGCCTTCAAGAAATTCAAAAGCTTCGTCATTTCTTCCTGCATTTACCATTTCTTCAAACTGTGTTAAATTTTTTCCATATTCGACCCTAGTTTGTTTAAAAGTGTCGAACATATCCTGCATTTCTTTTGAAAGTATGCGGGCTTCAAACCTTTTTCCAATTGCATCAATTGAATCGCGATATGATTTTATATTATTTAAGAACTCTCTTTTCTGTTCTGGAGTTTTTGCTAAAATTATATCTCTGGTATTTACACGAACTCTTTGGAAGAAAGTTGAAATATCTGACATATACATAATTGGAACTGTCATATTTTCGTATAACTCGGTATCACTTTGATCTATAGTTTTTATATTGTTAATACCTATAATACCAACCACGCCAGATAACATAGCAACTAAAACAAAACCGCTAAGCAGTTTTGTGCCAACTTTTAAATTATTATACCATTTCATAGTAGTTTTCCTTTTTATAATTAAAATTATTATTGAGCTAAGTAATAGAACAATTAAAAACGAACTTGAGGAGAAAAAAGAACTAGTTGAATTTTCTTTTGACTTATCATCTTCATTAGAAAAAGAACTTGTTTTAGTTACAGTTTTTTTAACTGAAGATGAGGCAGCACTATAATCTTTTTCTGCAGTAAGTTTGTTTTCATGTTCAACTTGAGAATTGTTGATTTCCTTTTTTGGTGATGTTGAAATTGATTGTTGCTTATGCAACATTTCATTTTTCTGACCCGAATTATTCATCAGTTTTTGGAGTTCCTCTGCCGCAGAAGATTTATTTTCCTGAGCGCTTACATTAAGCGCTGCAGCAAGCAAACAAATAGAAAGTATTCCAAATAGATGCTTAATGGCCATGAGAAGACTCTTTCTTTTCATTTGTTAAATTATTTTTGCCTTCGGTTACAAATTTTACTTTGCCGGTACCAAGATCGTACACACCACCAATAATACCAAACTCACCTTTTTCTACTAATTCTGCTAACACGTGGCTTTGTTTAACTGCTTGCTTCATCTGATAAAAAACATTTTCTTCAACACAACCGCTTACAAGCTTATCATCTTTCAAGCCGGTTGCTTTAATTTTTTCTACTGGCGGTTTTAATCGGCTTACTATAGACCCAATATTAGGTGGAACTTCGCCACCGCCAATTGTGGCTTTTACAGCACCGCATGCTTCGTGCCCAAGAACTATCAGCAATTTTGCTTTTAAATGTTCAGCAGCATATTCAATACTTCCAAGAATTACAGAATCTACTAGATTGCCAGCATCGCGAACTACAAATAATCTTCCTATAGATTCATCGAAGATAATTTCTGGTGACAAGCGTGAATCTGCGCAAGTAAGGACAATTGCGTATGGATGCTGTGATTTAGCGGTAGAATTTCTCTCTTTATCGTATTCCTTTTTCGACAAAGATCCTGTAACAAATCTTTCATTTCCTTTTTTAAGTAAAGAAATAAATTCTGTAAAGTCGGGTTTTTCTTCTTTATGCGCACCAGAAACATTTTTCGATTCGGCGCCTGCATTATTTTTGAGAAGATGACTGAATTGTTCGCGCAAAAGAGCAATTTCTTTTTCGCGGGATTTCTGTTCTTCTTTTATTAAAGTCTTCAAGCTTAGTTCTAGCTTTTTTACTACGTCTATTACTTTATTATAGTCTTGTGCCTTGACAACAGTGCTGGGAATTAGAGTAATTATAAAAGCTGCAAAGCCAAAACTCAGAAATAGTTTTTTTATTTGAATTAAAGTCATAATTAAATTCTCCTTAATAGGGCATTTAAGCCACTGTTTCATTTTGTTTATAGCTTCCAGCATTTTGAACTAATTCAAGTTCTTCGGAAGAGAATACTTTATCAATATCGAGGATGATTATAAATTTATCTTCTCTTTTTCCCATGCCTTTGATAAACTCTGTTTTTAATTTAGTGCCAATCTTAGGAGCCGGTTCAATATTCTGAGGTTCTATTTCAAATACTTCTTGAACAGAATCTACAAGAGCACCAAGAATAGTTTTTTCTTCGTTAAGAATTACTTCAACAACCACTATACAAGTGTTAACAGTTCTTTCGGTTTTTACCATACCGAATTTCATATTCATGTCAACAACAGGAACAACACTTCCTCGAAGATTGATTACACCGCACATAAATTCGGGAGTTTGGGGCACCTTGGTAATTTTAACATAATCAAGGATTTCCCTAACTTGCGCAACATCCACTCCAAATATTTCATCATTCAATTTGAAAGTGAGATACTGCTTTGTTTCTGTAATAGATGTATTACTCATGGAACTTCTCCTCTTATGATTATTAATTAAACATTTTCTATTTCGTAATCTAATTTGTCCTCTTGCGAAGCTATATTTAATTCACCAGCTTTACTCTTGCTTAGTTTAGAGGGCTTTATTGCATTCTGTTTGCCGAATAAATTGGCAGTGGCTGTGCTATGAAGCATTTTATGCTGAGACAGATTTACTTTTTTAAGAGACTGTCCATTTCTTTTATTATCCAATTTGAAGAATGACATTGTATCTTGCAGCTGTTCTGCCTGGCTGGAAAGTTCTTCGGCAGTTGAAGCCATTTCTTCGCTTGTGGAAGCATTTTGCTGAATTATTTGATTCAATTGCTGAATTGCACTGTTAATTTGTTCGGCGCCGCTGTTCTGTTCGTTGCTGCTTGCAGTAATTTCTTGAACAAGTTCACTTGTTCTTTGAATATCCGGAACAATTTTCTTTAACATCTCGCCGGCTTTTTCGGCAATTTTAATGCTTGAAGAAGAGAGTTTACTAATTTCGGCTGCAGCAGTTTGGCTTCTTTCGGCAAGCTTACGAACTTCGCTAGCAACAACTGCAAAACCTTTACCATGTTCACCGGCTCGGGCAGCTTCAATTGCGGCATTTAAAGCAAGCAGATTTGTTTGGCGTGCAATTTCTTCGATGATTGAAATTTTGCCTGCAATTTCTTTCATAGCATCTGCAGTTTCGTTAACAGCCTTTCCCCCTTCAATTGCGTCTGTGGAAGATTTAAGAGCAATCTTTTCGGTCTGAAGTGCGTTATCGGCATTCTGTTTAATGTTCGAGGTCATCTGTTCCATAGAAGAGGAAGCTTCTTCTGCCGAAGCAGCTTGTTCTGTAGCTCCTTGCGACATTTGTTCGGAACTGGCGCTTAACTGCTGAGACCCGGAAGCAACATTATCTGAAGCGGATTTAACAGACTCAACAACATCTTTTAATTTTTCTATCATTATATTTAATGCCGAGGCAAGCTGACCTATTTCATCTTTTTGATCAATCTCGAGCTTCTCGGTTAAATCTCCAGCAGAAACTAACTCTGCCAGTTTAACTCCTCTCTTAAGAGCATTAACTATCATTTTTGAAATGAATACTCCGAGTAAAATTGCAATTGCAACACCAATAACTATTATTATAATCATTAAAGTAATAGAAGCATTTGCTTCAACAGTATTTTGCTCGGATCTATCGTGACCCCTTTTAACAATTAAAGCGGTTAACTCATCGAGAGCAGTTTGTGTATTGGTTCTTATTTTTTCTAAATCTCCCTTAAAATAGGCTAAAGCCTTGTCGTCTTGTTCCTGTTTGGAAAAGTTAATTACCTCTTCTACCAAAACATTAAACTGAGAATTAAGATTTTCGAAACTTGCTATTTTCACCTTAACTTCTTCTGCTGTAATCATTTCGTTAAGAGTAGGTATTAATTTTTCTATTTCAGCACGTCTGTCAGTAATTTTTTTAAGATTTGTTGAATGTTCCTTAGCATCAGCAGCATGAATAAGTTCAAGAATATTTACACGTGAGCGTTGAAAAGCAGTGGCTATTTTACCTACTACAGCTAAAGGTTTAGTATTTCTTTCAAAAAGAAGAGTATCGCTTTCATCAGCGCTCTGTAAGCTTGTGATTCCTTGGTAACCGATGAAGCCGGCAATTAGGGCCACAAGAACAAAACCGCTTATTAGTTTTGTACCTATTTTCAAATCGTAATACCATTTCATTTTATTGTTCCTCTTTAAGAGTATGTTATATATTTAATACAGCATAATTAGAATATTGTATTTGTTATTTCTATTACCATATCAAATTGAAATACCTAAAACCATATAGGTAATTTCCTTATTAGGGATTAGAATCACGCTTAATGAAACCGGAATACTCAACTTATCGGATACTTCAACAGTCTTTACTAATTTGAATTCTTCATTAATAACTGCAATTGTATTGCTTCTATAATAAGTAGGATTTTTTTTGTTACCATCAATATTGCCAATATTTAAGCTCCTACACATATATTTAGAGACAAAATCGCTATTAAAACTTAAGGATAATGAATCTTGAGCAAGAATGTTTCCAAAACACAAAAGGAATAAAAATAGCAGTAAACTATTTTTCATTTTATTTCCCTTTTTTTATATTTTTTTTAAAGTGTGAGCTATCAACAGGATTTTCTAATAATTCAACATCTTCGGCAATTTTTTTAATATCGAGAATAAGCGCTACTGTGCCATCCCCTAAAATTGTTGCACCAGAAATTCCTTCAATATTTTTATAAAAATTTCCTAAAGATTTAAGAACGGTTTGATGCTGTCCAAATACCTGATCTACAACAAATCCAACACGGTTATTATTGATGCCGGCTACAACTATCTGTTCTATATTTGGTCTTTTGCTGGTGATGTTAAATCTTTCGCGCAAGCTTATGTAAGGAACGATACTTCCCCGCACATTTACAATGTTTCTTCCATGAGAATTGTCTATGTCTTCCTGAGAAAGTTCCAAGCATTCCTCAACAGCGCTTAAAGGAAGCACATAATGATCATCTTCAACTTTTACAAGCAGGCCATCAATAATTGCAAGAGTTAAAGGCAGCTTTAATGTAATTGTAGTTCCCTTACCTTTTTCGCTGTTAACTTCAACAGTTCCTCTTAAAGCAATAATTGCTCTTTTAACCACATCCATTCCAACGCCGCGGCCGCTTACATTTGTAATTTTTTTAGCAGTTGAAAAACCAGCGGCAAAAATCATACTGAAAAGTTCAGAGTCTGTAGGTTCTGCAGTTTCGGAAATTAAGCCCAGCTTAATTGCCTTTTCTTTAATTACTTCTTTATCTAAACCGGCACCATCATCTTTAATTTTTATTAGAACATTTCCGCCGGATTGTGACGCCGAGAGATGTACAATACCAGTTGAAGATTTTCCGGCACGAAGACGAGCTTCGGGCATTTCAATTCCATGATCAATGGAATTACGTATGATATGAATAAGAGGATCGTTTAATTTTTCTATAACGGTTTTATCAAGTTCTGTTTCGGCTCCTTCGGTGGATAGTTCTACTTCTTTTCCAAGCTCTTTAGATAAATCCCGAACCAAACGTTTAAACTTGCTGAATGTTGTTCCAATAGGAAGCATTCGAATGTTTAATGTGCTATCCCGTAAGGACCAGGTAATTCTTTCAACCTCTTCGGATACCGAAACAATATCGGAATCGTTGTTGCTGCTTGCAATTTGACTTAAGCGGGCTTGTGTTGTAACTAGCTCGCCAACAAGATTAACAAGTTCATCCAGTTTTTCGGCGCTAACCCTAATGCTTGATACAGAATCCGATTCGTGGTGAGAATCTTGCAAATCTTTTGCTCTTTGCTTTTTAGGTTTACTTTCTGTTTCTGTTGGATAAGAGGATGGTTCTGTTTCAAAACTATTTAAGAAAGAAACCAAATCTATTTTTTGAGTCAGCGAAGTTTCGATTGCCAAATTTTTGAAATCGTTAAAACGTTCTTCATCGTTCAGTTTACCATTCAAGTCAAAATCTTCAATTTGCAATTCGCATTGATCGTCTGCGAATATAAAAACATCTTTAATCGCGTCTATTCCCTTAGTGGTTTTAAGAACTATTTGCCATGTAGTTAAGCATTGCTCATGGTTTAGTAATTCCAAACGAGGAACCATTCTAAGGTTAGCCAATACAACAGAATTGCCTAAGTCGCACAATTCTTTAACAAGAAGAACCGGATTGGTTCCATTTAAAAATATATTTGCATTTGGAGTTAACGATACTAAAAATGTTTTAACTGCTTGCGGAGGAACATCTGCGCTGGCTTTGTGCTTGGCTTTTGAAGAATCCGGATTGGCTTGGTTTGCCAAATTAATTTCTTTTACAATATTTCTAAAAGCTATTAAAATATCTTTAGTAGCTTTTTCATCTGCTCTGGAACTTCCCTCTTGCTCTATTAGCATTAAAGAAATTTGGTCGCGCGCGGCTAGTGTAAGGTCTATAATCTCTTTTGTTATTCCAAGAGTACCATTGCGAATATGGTCGTAAACATTTTCGATGTCGTGTGTAAACATTGTAATTTCGTCGTAACCGAACATTCCCGAGGAGCCTTTAATTGTATGCAATGCTCGGAATACGCGGGCAATTAATTCTTTATCGTTTGGAATGTGCTCTAGTTCCAGCAATGTAGATTCAAGTTCTACAAGCAGTTCTGTAGCTTCTTCAATAAACGCTTTACGATGAGCATCCATCATCCTATCACCTTTTCGGATATCTTTATTTCATTATTAAATTCATTTTCAATTAATTGTATTTGACAAGATTGAAGTCCCAGGCTGCCAATAAATTTATCGTACGCATCCGAGACGTTTAGATCCAGCAGAAGGGATTGATCGCAATTAACAGCAGATTCTACAAAGGAAATTAAAAGCTGGATATAGGAAAGATCTATCGATTCGGAGTTTTCGTGATTGATTATTAACCGGCTTGTTTTTTCTATTGAACTAATCAAAGATTCTTTGATTGCAAATATGTTATCCATTGTTAAAGGAACTTCCAATGCCATAACAGTATTTGTTTTAGAATGACTGTTTTGTAAGGATTGCATATATATATTTCCCTTTGAACTTTTTATTCTTGCAGGTGAAATAAATTCCTTTGAATCGATTACAACCGAACTGAGATATTGATTAGAGTAAAGTTCCATTATCCTAATACCTTTTTAATAACTGCTAATAGCTGTTCCGGTTTAAATGGCTTAACAATCCATCCTGTGGCACCGGCAGCTTTGCCTTCCTGTTTCTTTGCATCCTGAGATTCTGTAGAGAGCATTATAATTGGCACAAAACGGTGAGCTGGATTTGCCCTAACATTTTTAATCAACTCAATTCCATCCATATTTGGCATATTCAAATCTGTTACAATTAAATTTAGTTGTGCATTATTAATCTTTGATAAAGCATCTTTTCCGTCGCAGGCTTCAATTACATCGTATCCGGCTTCTTTAAGAGTAAAGCTTACCATTTGCCTAACACTGGCCGAATCATCTACAGTCATAATAGTCTTAGCCATTGATATTACCTCCCAAATTTTCATTCTCTAATCCAAGCCAGTTGTAAGGAAGGAATCCGGAATCTTTTATGAGGGCAATAAAAGACTCCGGATGTTTGCAACTAATCTGAAAATCTTTACCAGATTCCATTGCAGTTTTATGAAGCGAAAAAATTAATTGCAGATAAGTCAAATCGAAATCTTCGGCATTTTCGTGATTGATAATAATTTTATTTCCCTGGTCTAAAGCATTTAGGAATGCATCCCTAATAGCGCCCCCATTCTGAATTGATAATTGCCCTTTAAGAATTACCAATACGCTAGAATCTGATTGATTTACCAAAATTTCGTGCATCTTACTATCCTTTAAAATAGTTCTACATTATCACCAAGGGAATCGTCGTTAAAATTTTCGATGCCCGATTTATAATCTTTTAATTCATTTTTAGATTCTTGAAAATGCTTGTGAATGTTTCTTTCGCTGTTCATTGTATATTTATTCATTAAACCGCTTGTGTGCTTAACACGGTTTTCTTTTATGTTTGCCTTTATTTTAAGACTTTTTGTAACCTGGAATAATAAACCCATAACTTCAGTTACCTTTAATTTTACTTCTTGCTGAATAGTAATTCCGCTTATAGTTTTGTTTATATCGTTTTTTACATTGTTAACACTAGTGTTAAGTTTTTCAATTTGAGAGCCTGTTGAATTTTCCATGTCTATCAATGCTGTTAATAAGACATTTATCTTTTGGCTTTCGCCACCAATATTGTTTTTATTCGATTCTTCGCTTCCTAATTCTACATTGTTTTTAAGATTTTTTGAGGAGTTGCTAATATCGTTAAGCACATCTGTAGTGGAGACTGTTTGGTTTTTTGCTTCGAGGGATAATTTTTGAATTGCTTCGGCTAAAACTCCAAGTGCTGCGCCATTAGAGCCGGTTCGAGCCGCTTTAACTCTTGCGTTCAAAGCAATTATTTCTATTTCGGTACCAATATCTTCTATTTGCAATACATAGGTAGATAAATCGTCAAGTATTTCAACAACATATTTTATGGATTTAGCCAAGTCGTTTGCAATATCTCTATTCTTAATTAAGCTTTCGGATATTACATATAATTCTTTTTCAATTACTTTTAACGAATTTTGTTCATTCGATTTTTTCTCATCAAGAAGCCCGCAAATTTCCATATATATATCGGAAATATTTTTTTCAACTTGAGACAAGCTAAGAATTATTGTATCAACAGCACCATCGAATTCGTTCAAAGAATTTTTTAGCTGTACTGTTTGAAGTTCGCATATATCGTGAATTAATGAAGCTCTTGTTTGCATATCTATTTCGTGCTTTTGACGGGCAATTACTTCTTCCAATGCTTCACGAACATGTTCCATTTGCTGGCGGGTAATATCGTGGAACTGAATAGATGTAACAATTTCGCTGATACTTTTGCTAACATTATTGGAGCTTTGCGAAATCTTTTCGGCTTTCAAAAAACATTCGTTATATTTTTGCTCGAATGCGCCAAGCGAGTGAGTAGTATTTGAAATTATCAAATTAGACTGCTCTTGGTTTTTGTCTTCCAGATTTTTTAAATCCGTAATTGTATTTCCAATTTCGCTAATCAACAATGTAGCTTTTCTAAATATCGAATCGGCTTTATCGCTTATCATACTTGAAAGATTGTCTACATTATCCGCTAGTGCAACAAAGCCATTATCGTCTGTGCCCAGACGCGCGCTCTCTATTTTAGTAGCAATTCCAAGCATTCTAAGATTTTTTACAATGCGCTTAAAGCCGCCAAGCTCGTTAAGTATCATTCTTACTTTATTAAGAATAATAACCAGAACTTCTCTATCCGTACGAATATTCTTAACAGAATCCGCAAGGATCTTGCTGAATTGGCTTAAAAGAGAGGAAAGTTCGGATATTCCATTTTTCAAAATCTTTTCGGAAACAGAAGCAGCAATAGATGAGGCATCGCTTGATAATTGACGTGTACCAGTTAAATATTTTTGTAGTTTACTTCCAATTTCTAAAAATTCGTTTTCCGAGTTTGTTGTAACAGAGCCAATTAAAACATCGGCATTATGCAATTTTTCTATACATTCATCAATATCTTTATCTAAAGCATCAATTTGATTGTTTTTGCTGTAAAGTGTCATCTCTTCTGAATTCTGAAAGGAATTGTTCACAATTATCCTCTCCTAATTAATGAAATAACAAGCAAGACATTACGGCTATGAACTGCGGATTTGTTTAAACAAACTTTACTCATCTACAAGAGCCCTCAAACCAAATTGATATAAAGTAAATTTCCAGTTGCATAATCGCACCCAATGCTTTATTATTTCAATTAAATGTTGTAAATGGCTTTTTAATGTTGTTAGCGGTACTTATGCGGTAATAAAAATCAGTATGTCTCAAAAGGTACTTTTGGACAAAAGAAGAAATGCTTATAATTTTTTAGGCAATATAATTTTAGCATTGAGCAAGGAGCAAAAGATTTTGGGACCAATTAATTGTGAAAGTATAGTTTGGAATTTCGATTGTTAGGAAGGATCTTATTGTTTAACAGAAAATTATTTTAATGACTTGGGAAGTGAGTGTAGTGAAGCCTAAAATTGGTTAAATTATTAAGGGAATTGAATTTGTGAGAGAACAACTGCCAAAAGAGGCTGTATTTATTTAAACACAGCCTCTTAATAATCTAGTATAAGGGGAAACCAACTTCTATTGTAGTAAATTCATTTTCTTTACTTTCTATCTTAAGGTAACCGTCGTACAATTCTGTAATCTTTTTAACAATTACTAAACCAAGACCATTTCCCTCTTTTGTTTCTGCTTCGGGGCTGAATTGTTTAAAGGCGCTAATTTGTTTAATCAATTTCGGAGGAATTCCCTTTCCTTCATTTGTAATTTTTGTAATGTAATTTTTGCCATCTACTTGACCAGTAATATCTATTTTACTGTTTGGAGGTGAAAACTTAACTGCATTTTCAACAATTTCGGCCAAGATGTATAGATAGTAACGCTCATTTATTTTAACCGAGGCCTTTTCCATATTAAGGCTAACTCTTTCCTTAATATTCTCTTCGTCGTGAATTGTTATGAGCTGAACTTTGAAGTAATCTTCCTCTATATCGCATTGTTTAAGACTGCTAATAATTTCAGACTTGGATTTAGATAATAGGTCGGCATAGTTCAAGAACTTTTCAATCCTTCTGTGAAGCCTTTTACCAGATGTAGAAATTTTTTCGGCCATCAGCTTAAGTTCTTCTGTGGTCAAAGATTCTATATCATGTTCTATTAAATCGGAAAATCCTAAAATGCCTACCAGCGGGGTTCTTAGCTCGTGAGGAATTTTGCGGACGAGAGCATTTTTTAACTCTTCCATTAAAGTATAGTTACTTTGGCTCTTTTTTAATCTAATATTAACCGCTTTTATTAGTTCATCCAACTTGAATGGTTTTGTAATGTAATCATCGGCTCCGGTTAGCATCCCCTCTCGAACATCCCTCATTTCGACTTTAGCAGTTAAGAATATAAATGGAATTGAAGAGGTGCTAGAATCATTTTGAATTCTTTTGAGCATCTCCATTCCATTCATTCTGGGCATTTCTATATCGCAGATAATTAAATCTGGCATGTACTGATTGGTTAATTCCAGCCCCTCTATTCCATCCTTTGCGGTTACAACACAAAAATCTTCCGATTCAAGAAATTCTTTTATATTTGTTCTTAAGTCAGATTCATCTTCAACAACCAAAATAGTCTTCATTGGTATTATCCTTTAATTCGCTTTTTCAAAAATGGCATATATATAAGTATCATCTAACAAAATTGTTGCTAACGGTATAACTTTGTTGCAAACGGCTTAATTCCATTAAAATAATAGCCCAAGACGCAAGAGCTGATTTTAATATTTTACTAATTTCAGAACTCACAGCTAAACAATTTATTGCTGCAACCAATAGAGGATATTCTAAAATTGGTTTTTTCTTAATAGTGAAGAATATCTTTTGCTAATTACAAAAGGCTCTTTAACATTCTTAAGATAAATTAGGAAAGAAGCATTATACCATTTTTCCATTTTAATAATAAAATCGCTGTTAATTAATGTAGAGCGGTGAATTCTTAAAAATTTTTTTGAAGGCAATAGTTCTTCCCAAGCCGAAATTGATTTTCGAAGAATAATTGTCCTTCCGTCGAGTGTTGTAATTGAAGTATATTGATTCTCGGCGGTTATATAAATAATTTGATTTACCTGCACTATTATTGGCTGGCTGCTTGTGTTTAGAAATATTTTATCTTCCATTTCGTAGCGCATCTTAATATTCTTTTTCTTCTTTTCGGGCACTTGAATGGAATCTGCCTTCATCACTTCTCTTTTTTGCAAGCGGGCATTTATTGCGCCAATAAGTTCGGATGATTTGAAAGGTTTAAAAATATAATCGTCCGCACCCAGCTGCATTCCTTTTCGCAAATCATCCCTTTCAACTTTTGCGGTTAAATAGATAAAGGGTACAGATCTTGTCTTCTTTTCTTTTGATAATTCCTTTAGCACCTCATAGCCATCAATACCAGTCATTAAAATATCGCATACAATTAAATCGGGAATTTCTTTTTTTGCAATTTCAATTCCTTCTTCACCGCAAGGAGCAGAAAGAACCGAAAAGCCTTCTTCTTCAAGTAATGTAGAGATGTTATTTCTTACATCTTTTTCATCTTCAATAACAAGTATTTTTGTTTTTTTCATAATCATCCATTATTCTTTGGTAAAGAGATAGTAAATGTAGTTCCTTTATTTAATTCAGATTCAAATTCAATCTTACCGTTATGTAAATCCACTGCCTTTTTAACAATAGACATGCCTAATCCGGTACCATGAATTTCGATTGTGTTCAGCCCCCTATGGAAAGGCTCGAACAAATGATTTTTATCGTCATCAGGAATTCCAATTCCCTCATCGCTAACTTTAATGCATATTTTATCCTTAACCGATGAGATACTAAATTCTATTTTTCCCCCTTTGGGAGAATACTTATATGCATTAGATAATAAGTTTGTTAGCATAAATTTAAGAAGCTTTTGATCCATTAAAAAATCTTTTTTCTTTAATAAGTACTTAAAAATAAGTTTATGATCTGCCTTGGATTGAGCATTAACCTCAAGCAAAATTGCCTTGCAAAACTCGCGCAAATTAAGTGGCTGAGGATTAAAGAATATTTTTCCGGTATCTGTTCGGCTTATTGTTAAAACGTCGTCCAGCAGTTTGGTTAAATAATCTACAGCATTTTTAATACGGTTAATATGCTCGTTAAATTTTTCTTCAGTCCATCTTTTGCTATAGCGTTCAATCAATTCTGTTGAAGAAAGAACTGACGTTAATGGAGTTCTAAATTCATGTGATGCTGTAGATATAAAACGGGTTTTTAGCTCACTTAATTCTTTTTCCTTTTCTAAGGATTGTTTGAGCATCAATTCATATTCTTTTTCCTTATTAATTTCTTCCGTCAGTTTTCTATTCGCTTTATCCAAATCCATTGTTCTGGCTTCAACTATTTCTTCAAGATGATTGCGGTACATCTCAAGTTCTTTTTCGGCATGAACTTTTTCTGTAATATCTTCTTTTACAGCAACAAAGTGAGTAATCTTGCCTTTATCGTTTCTAAGGGGACTAATATTTGCGGATTCCCAATAGAGCTCTCCGTCTTTCTTTTTATTCAAGAAAATGCCACTCCAATTTTTACCCGAGGTAATTGTATTCCAGAGCTTTTTATATTCTTTTTCTTTAGTAAATGAGGATTTAAAAATCCTAGGATTCTTACCTATTAACTCATTCTTTGTATATTTTGTAATTTGAGTAACCTTTGTATTTACATAAGTAATAGTTCCCTCTAGATTTGTAATTAAAACACAAACCGGACTTTGTTCAACAGCAATTGAAAGCTGGCGTATTTTTTCCACTTGAATTTTGGATTCTGTTACATCCTCTATAATACATGCAAATTTTTTCTTTTCGGGGGAATAAGCATGAACCTTGTAATATCCTCCAACTTCTTTGGCATAATTTTCAAATTTGAGAGGCTTACCGGTTAAGGCAACTTTACCATAATTTTCTATCCATATTTTTTCTGTTCCAGGCATTATATCTAAGACAGTTTTACCAACAATATCCTTAGCCTTTAATCCGGTCATCTTTTCGAATGTATGGTTAACTGCCAGGAACCTATAATCAACAGGTCTTCCTCTTCTGTTAAGAATAATTTCGTGAAAAGCGAAACCATCGTGCATTCGGTTAAACAAATCACGGTAACGTTTTTCACTTTCGTGTAATGCTTTTTGACTTAACCTAATTTTAGTTACATCCATCATAAAGACTGTTGCATAAACAAGTTTATTATTCTTATCGAACTCTCCAACAATACTTTCTATTAAATAAACTTCGTTACCTTTAAAAGTTTTTAAGTGAAGGTCAATCCATTCAATTGTCTTTTCCTTCTTAAGTTTCTTGTACAAAGCTGTTCTTTCTTCGGGATTAGTATAAAAGGATTTGAGATTGCAGCTAAAAGCTTCTTCCTTAGAATCAAATTCCATAATTTTTAAATACGCATCGTTACAGTCCAGTAAAGTTCCATCTTCAGCAGCTCTAAAATTTCCGGTTAAGCTAACATCAAAAAATCTTTTGTACTTTTCTTCACTATTTCGTAAAGCAATTTCGGTTTTCATTCGTAATGTAATATCTGCAAACATTGCAATGGAGCCTTCAAATTTTCCATCTTTACTCATAATAGATGTTGCAGAAACCAATGTCCATATTTCAGATCCATCTTTACATCGGAATCTTCTTTCGTACTGACTGCTAAATCCTTTTTTCCTTTCAGCCATTTGCGAAGTATGATTTTCCAAATCTTCCTTGAACATAAAAGAGGTAACTTTTTTACCAATCATTTCGCTTTGTGTATATCCCAGCATGGCAGCCATTTGAGAATTAACAAAATTGGTCTTCTCATCTCCATCCATTCCCCATATTCCCTCTTGAGAAGTATCAACAATTCGGCGGAATTTCTCTTCGCTCTTTTTTAATTCCTCTTCGGCTATTATACGGTTTATAAATGCCCCAACCTGAAATACTAATGCTTCGATTATTCTTTTTAAATTTTCGGTGAAACTTGGCAATGTATGAGAGGCAAGATTTAAAATGGCTATAATTCTATTATTTGTGGCAAAAGGAATTGAAACGGCAGAAGTAATTCCTTCTGAAAGTTTTTCCTTGTCTCTAATTTCATCCCTAGTCATATATGTAGGTTTATTTTCATCTGTAATAATATTTTTTGAAGAATTTTGTTTTATTTTAGAAACTGCTTTGAGAAATTTACTACTTAAACCAAATGATGGTCCTAATATGAAACTGTTATTATTTTGAACAAAGTAGATTCCTCCGCTATCAATGCCATCAATCTGAGTTACTTTATCGAAAATAATTCTGAAAGCGTCTTCAAAACTTTTTGACGAAAGTAGTGCCAAACCTAAATCTCTTTGCATTAAAATTAAGTTTTCATTTTTCTTACGCTCGGTAATATCCCTAACAACAACCTGAAACGCTTTTTTACCGGAGAACTGCAAAGGAGAACCAATAACTTCAACATCAACAATGGTTCCATCCAATCTAACAAACTTTTCGTCTATACTGTTTGCAATAATTCCTTTATCAGACATATCTGTAATTCTTTTTTCGACTAAGTTGCGGTAATCTGGGTGAACTACATCCGTTACACTAATTTTAGATAGTTCTTCGAAAGAGGATGCCCTTAATAATTTTAAAGCGCTTGGATTTGCAAGAATAAATTTACCATCGGAATGAACAAGAATTGAATCTGGAGTAAGGTTAAACAAACTTTTAAATCTTTCTTCACTTTCTTTTAGCTGTGCTTCCACAATTTTTCTATCTGCAATATCGCGTGTAATTGAAAGGATGCACTTTTCTCCTTCAACCTCAATAACTGAAGCAGACATTAAACCGGTTGTAACAGAACCATCTTTTTTTCTAAACTGTGCTTCAAAATTAGTTATATATCCAACCTCGAGTAATTCTTTAACTAATTCAGATCTTTCTGCGTGGTTAACCCAAACATTAATATCCTTAGAAGTTTTACCTGTAACATCTTGGAGAGTATAGCCCATTATTTGAGTGAATCCCCTATTAATATCCAGGTATAAACCGTCTCTTAATCTATTAATGTTAACAGCATCCGGAGACATATAGAATGCTTTGGAGAATTTTTCTTGAAGAGATTTAATTTCTCTATCTGCAAGAATTTTTTCGGTTACATTGCGGTAAACCCACAAATGCCCTGTGAATTTATTACCTGAGAAAAGAGGAATGTAATCTCTTTCAATAACTTTACCATCAACAAAATTTAATATTTCATTTGCACAGTGTTTTCTTTGTTGAATTAATTCATTAGTTCTTTCAACAAACTTTGAGGGTTCTTTTAACAAATTTTTGCTTTGTTCTAAACTATTAACGCAATCGAATCCAACGATTTGCTCGGAAGTTAGAGGTATATTAAACAAATCGCAGAATTTTTGATTAGCCAAAAGAATTATTCTGTTTTCATCTTCCATTAAAATAGAAGAGTTCATATTTTTAATTACAGTAGAAATGCGGTTGCTAATAATTTTAAATGCGTCTTCGGCATTCCTTCTATCTGAAATGTCGCGTGTAATTCCAACAATGCCAATACATTTTTCTTCTTCGTCGTACATACCTCCAATTTTCATTTCCACCCAAATATGGGAACCATCTTTACAAGGCTGCTGAACTTCTACAATATGGTTTGGATGCTTTCCAGTTTTAGAAATAAGATTTATTGAGTCTTGAAATCTTTCTTTCATAAAATCTATATGAGGAGGAGATATTGATTCCTCTAAAGACTGTGCAAGAGCCTCCTCAACAGTATAGCCTCGAACTTTTAAAACCGATGGGCTTACAAAAGTATTTTTACCTTCTAAGGACATTGTCCAAATTACATCCTGAGTATTTTCTGCAATTAATCTAAATCTCTTTTCTTTTTCTATTAAAAATTCTTCGAACATTTTTCGTTCGGTTATATCTTTTATTAAAATAAGAACAGCTCTGTTTCCCAAGTAGATAATAGGAACCGAAATGACTTCGGTAAATTTTGTTTCTCCCCTCTTATTTACTATTTCCATTTCAATAGGAGAATTAGAGTGATTACTTTGGATATTTATAATCTTTTCTTGAGCAATAGCTATGTTTTTTTGCGAGAAGAAGAAGAGAGGATTATTATCTATGATTTCCTCAATGGAATATTCCAGCAATTTTGCAGCTGCTGGATTAGCGTAAACATATTTGTTACCTTGAACAACAAGAATTGAATCCGGAGAAGAGGTAACTAGTTCTCTAAAGCGTTCCTCACTTTCGATTAAAGATTTTTCGGCTTTCTTACGCTCTGTAATATCTTTAGCAAACCCTAAATAATTATCTTCGTTAAGCTTAACTGCATCAATAGTAATTATAACTTCTAAACCATCTTTGCGTATTAAAGTAATATCGTCAACAGCATTTCCCAATTCTACCAGTCGTTTAAAGTGATCCATTCCGCGGCTAAAATCTTTAGGATGAATTAACGAGGAAATGTTGCGCCCTAATAATTCTCCATCTTCAAATCCTAGTAAGTCGTGGCCAGCTTTATTAACCATTTTATAGCTGCCATTAGAATCTGCAAGGAAAATTCCATCCGGTGCGTAATCCACATATGAGCGAAAACGCTGCTCAGCCTCCATTAATGCTCTTTCGGCTTTTTTTCTTTCGGTTATATCCCTAACATTAGTAAGAATAAAATCTTTATTGCCATATTTAATTTTATCTATGTTCAAGAGCGCATTAAAAATTTCTCCTCCCTTTTTCTTAAGCTCAACTTCAAAGTCTCTTAAGAACCCATTATTCTTCAATTCCATAATTACTGTTTTTCTATCTGCCTGATTGGCATATAAGTCTATTACTTTAACATCCGTATCATTTTTAAAAGAATATCCGGTAATAGATTCCATTGCCAAGTTGGCATCGTAAATATTTCCCTCCATATCTGCTACACCAATGCCAATAGGAGTTTCGTTAAATAACTGACGGTATTTCATTTCCGATTCTCGAAGGATACCTTCTACATATTTCCTTTCGGTTATATCCTGTATTTGAGAAATAAAATAAAGAGGATTTGACTGGCTGTCTCGAAGCAGAGTAACACTTAACAATGCCCAAACAATTTCACCGCTTTTATTGAAATAACGTTTTTCCATTGAGTAGGTTGATATTTCACTATCTAGCATTTGTTTAACATATGCTAGATCCAATTCCAAATCTTCAGGATGCGTAATATCCTGAAAAGTTTTAGTAATCAATTCTTCTTCGGTATAGCCTAAAATATTTGTGACGGACTGATTTACCTTTAGCCATTTTCCCTCGAGGGAAATAATTGCCATACCAATAGGCGCATATTCAAAGGCGCTAGTAAATCTTTCTTCGCTTTGAGATAATTCCTCTTCAAATTGCTTTCGCTCGGAAATATCCCGTACTATATTCATAATTGCGGGTCGGTTGTTGTATTCAATAACAATTACCTTAATATCCACCGGAACATCGTGCCCATCCTTATGCATCAATACAGTTTCGAAAGAAACTTTACCAAACGCCTTAATCTTTTCGATCCTTTTTTCCAGTATATCAAGGGTAATATATTTTTCGAACTGATGCGGGTGCTTATTAATCATATCATCTTTAGTATAGCCAAGCATTTTAGGAGCGCTTTCGTTCATTTCTACAAAATTAGATACTGTTTCGTCCGGATTAATATAAAAGATTGTAATGCCGTCTATATTAGCGTCGAATAAATCGCGATATTTTTTTTCGCTTAATCTAATTTTTTCTGAGGTATTCTTAATTTCGGTTATATCCCTATTAATAGAAAGGATCACTGTTTTTCCGGCATAGTTTATAACCGAAGCACTAATTAGCAGATGTAATTCATTTCCCTCTTTTGTGTACTGAGTTGTTTCAAAATTATTATAATTTTTTTGTGTTAATGTCTCTTGTATTTGCTTTTCGCCAGCACTAACATTTTTAGATATACTTTTTAATGATTTTCCAATGAATTCTTGCTTGGTAAATTTATAAACTTCTAATGCCTTCGAGTTGGCATCCAAAATTATTTCCGTATCGGGTTCAAAAACTAAAATTGCATCGTTAGCATTTTCGAATAAGCTTTTATACTTATTCTCGGAATTTATAAGCTCGAACTCGGCCATTTTTTTTTGGGTAATATCAACTATTACTGGAATAAAGAGAAGAGGAGTATTATTCTTATCCTTCAAAACTCTAATTGAAACTGCTCCCCAAACAACTGCACCATCCTTTCTAATGTATCTTTTTTCAACAACTGATGTTTGCTCTTTTCCCTCCTTCAACTTTTGCATCTCTTCTTTGCCAATATGAAGATCATCCGGGTGGGTAATATCTGCAATTGTCTTTCCAATTAATTCTTGTTCGGAATAACCGATGAAGCTGCAAAACGATTGATTAACCGAAATAAATTTGGAACTGAAATCTACCATTACAGAACCAACAGGCAGGTAGTTAAATAGACTACGGAATTTTTCTTCGCTTTCAGATAATGCCAGCTCGGACTTTTTTTGCTCTGTAATATCTATAAAACTAACAAGTACTCTTGATAGAGAAGATTCAAATCCAGGCTGCACATTTAAGCTTAAGGAGAATATCTTTTCTTCCTTTAGGTAGTTTAGTACCGGTATTTGGCAGTTGAAACTTGTTGCTCCATTAAAAAGCTCGGCCATCTCTTCAATAAATACCGAGACAGATTTAGAGGTAAAGTATTCTCCTAAAGATTTTAGCAAAGAGCTCTCATCCGGCGCATCAAGAACTTCTAAAGATTTTTTATTTATGCCAATAATTTTAATGGAAGAAATTAGAAGATTTACTTCACTTGGATTATCTTTTAGGTAAGCTCTTAAATCCTTAACTCCATTATTTTTTAGATAATTAAAGCGCTTTTTGACAATAGAAAAATCCTCCTCCCAAATAGCAATAGGAGAATTATCGAATAATGTATGGTACCTTTCTTCGCTTAATCTTATGGCTTTTTCGGCATTCAGTTTTTCGGTTATATAGTGCATTATTAAAACATAAAACTGAATTGCTCCCTCTTCATCATAAATTGAATTAGAATTAATTTCTACCCATCTTTCCTCACCCGTAGATTTTAATTTATAACACAGTATTGATTGATTTACCCTTTTGCCATGCATCAACTGACGTAATGGAAGCTTTTCTAAAGATAATTTGTTACCACTCTCATCCAAAAAGTCGAACAATTCGAGCACAAACTGAGGGGTATAATTTTTAATCATGTCTGCAGATGAAGAATAGCCACAAAGAAGAGCAACACTTTCGTTTACATATACAAGTTTTCCTTTCGAGTCGAATACGGAAACGCCATCGGTAATTCCTTTTAATATTGCTTCCAGCTGTTTATTCTTTTCGATTAACTGAGCTTCATATTTCTTTCGGATTGTGATATCCTGCGCAGTACCCTGAGCGCCTATTACCTTTCCACTAGTATCCTTTATTGTTTTGGAATTAAAAGAGAGATGAATTTTAGATTTATTCTTTGTTATGTAGCAGGATTCATAATCGTATACAAAACCGTATTCATCAATTAAGGAATTGAAGAAGTTGGAATCCTTTAAAGCGTATTCGGGATCTTGAAAATCTGTAAATTTTTTGTCCAGCATTTCTTCAATTGAATATTCTAAAAGTTCATTCCATGAATTGTTAAGGAAAATAAAACGTCCTTCATTATCGCATCGCCAAATTAAATCGTGTGCAGTTTCTACAAGACTGTTATACAGCTTTTCACTTTCTAAAATTGCATCTTCTGTTTTTTTCTTTTCGGTAATATCTCGAACAAATACAAATATTTTATCTCCGATTGTTTTTTGATAAGTGGCACTTACTTCAACATCTATTATCATTCCATCTTTTCGCTTATGCTTTGTTTCAAAAAGCAGAGAGCCACATTCCAATAATTGTTTTATATGTTTTTCTGTTTGCTCCCTGCTTTCAAGCACTTCGAAATCATTGACATGTTTAGTTAATAATTCTTCTTTTGTATAACCCACCATATTAGCATATGCGTCGTTGCAGTCTATTATAAAACCGTTAATATCTGTAACCCAAAATCCATCTGTTGAGGTATGAATTATAGATTTTAATTCTTCGGCTTTAATAACTCTTTCGGTAATATCCTCAATTGTTCCTACCATTGTAATAACAATATTATTCTCATCAACTGTAATTTCTCCTCTTCCGTAAACCCATCTAACAGCTTTATCGCTGTATCTAATTATTCTATAATCTTTATTGAATGGTTTTCTTTTAGTAATTACTTCGTCGCTAAAATACTTCAGCATCATTTCCCTATCTAAAGGATGAAGAATTTCGGTCCATCCGGCAAAATCTTTTCGGTATTTTTCATCTATTCCAAATATTAAATCCAATACTCTTGTGCATTCCCATTTATCCTCTTGAATAAAAAACTTGTAGGTGCCAATTTCTGCAACTCTTTGAGATTCCTGTAGCCAATATTCTCTGTCGGCCAATTCCTGTTCAATTCTTTTTTTAGAGATTATACTATTAACTTCATCTGCAATAAATTGAAGCTGAGAGACATCATCATTATTATATAATTCAGTTTTATTACCGACCCCCAAAATCATTTTGACATTGCCATTATCTACAACAGGCACACTTAGATGCCTAACAAGATTAAAGTGACCTTGCGGCATTCCTTTTTTATATGCTAAATTTTGATAATCGTTATGAATAACAGGCATCTTAGTTCTGGCGCAATCTGCCCAAACACCCGCTTCTTCAATTGGGTAGTGATTATTATAATCCGCACTACATTTTTTTTGAGCTTCTTTATTCCAAAATGTTAGTTTAATTGTATCTTGATTGGGATTTATTTCGTGCAGGTAGCCAACTGTACTGCTTGTTAACTTTGTTGCTAGTTCCATGCTAAGTTCAATAATTTCATACTCAGTTAGGGTTTTTGCTCTTCCATTAATATTTAGCAAAAATGAAAGTCTTTCTTCATTCTTGCGTCTATATTCTTCTTCCCTTTTTACTTCGGATATGTCGTTAAATACTCCAATAACCAGCAATATATTGGAATCCAAGTGGTATTCGTAAACTTTTTCTTTAATTGAAAACCAGCGATATGTTTCATCGGCGCATTTAAAACGTAGCTGAGTATCAATAAAAGCTTTCTCTTTTAGCTCATTAAAAACCGCATAGTTTTTTTGGTAGGATTCTACATCGTCTGGATGAATTTGGCTTAAAAAGCTTTTCTCTTCCACATCCATAATTTCGGTGAAATTATAACCCAACAAATCATTCAATAGAGGGCTTGAATAAACAATTTTTTTTGTTTTAACATCGTAGATATAGGTACAAACCGGAGAGGAATTTAGTATTGACTCGGTTGCACTATCCAATTTGTAATCAAATGAGTCATTCATTTTTTGCTAGCCCTTTATAAAGGTTGGGTATAAAAAATACTCAGTCATCCAAATACAAAATAGGTAGCTAAAAACGCTAATTCAAGTAATTTTCTAATAAAGTAATAATTTTTTCTTCAGAATGAATGAAAGATTTTAGAAGAGAAAAAAGCAGATATTGCTTTACAACAACTTACCAGATTATATAAGTAAATAAATAAGGATGAAATAATGGCGCCTATAAAACGCCTTAAGATTACTTAATCAGTACCATTTTATTTGTTTGATGATTTTTTCCGGCAGTAAGTGAATAATAGTAAATACCTGATGAATGGCTATTTATTACTGAAGGTGAGAATGTTGAATAATAAGTTCCCGGCTGCTGCATTTTATTAACGAGTGTAGAAATTTCTCTTCCTAAAGCATCGTAAACTTTTAGGGTAACAAAGCCAGCTTCTTTTATTTGATAGCTAATGGTTGTGGAGGGATTAAAGGGATTTGGGTAATTCTGAAATAGTGAAAAAGCCTGGGGCAAAAGAGAATCATCTTTAATATCGGTTATCAATTGGCTGTCGTTAATCAGTGCGGTCCAAACACTAAGAGCCCTATTATCGCATCTCATCCAAATTGGTGTAATAAAACCATCGTAAGAGGCAATGCCGGTATAATCTCCAAAGAAAACACTTTGATCTGGAATAAAGGATGTTTCACTTATCTTATAGTTTTGAAAAGTTTGCCCTCCATCTGTAGATCGAGCAAGATAAACATGAGTTGCCAAATCTAGTGGACTGCTGTTATGTCTCCTATCGTAAAAAACTATATATATGTATCCGCTCTTTGGATCAACACTCATCCAGGTAAAAAACTGATGACGACCGGAATTATCATTATTAACTAATTTAGGAGCGCTCCAGGTTTTTCCACCATTGGTGGATTTTGAAAATAAAATTTCGGTATCACCATTAATTTGATCGGACCAATTTATGTAAATGGTACCCTTGTATGGAGAGTTGCTTATGTCGCAGGCGGTTACCGGCATACCATTACACCTCATGATACCCGGAACATCGAATTTCCAACCGGCACTTAAGCTTGCAACTTTAACATCACTTCCGAATGTAAAACCTCCATCGGTAGATTTATCGAACATTAATCCGGCAGGACCGGACCAGCTTAAATAAACTTCTCCATTAGGACCGACGGCAGGAACGCATCCTTCAACAGTTTCATCATCATCCAGGCAATTACCACCAATTGTACTAATTCTAATTGGCTTTCGCCATGTAGCGCCGTTATCTACAGAGGCTGAAAATAGGATTCGTGTACTGTCTGTTGCTAAAGCGGTTCCGTAGCTGTCAAATTCAGTCCAAGCCATATAAAGATTATTAGAATAAACCGAATGAGTTATATCTGCTGTAACCCATTCCTTATCCTGCATTTTTTTTGGTGGGGCGTATCCAACACCAACATCGTAATCCCATGTAATTCCATTATCGACAGATCTTTGAACAACAATTCTATCTATCCAATATCCAACAACTTTACTTGGGTTGGATAAATGTCCGTAGAACAGCATTCCTAAATTATTATATAACACGCAGGGATCACCCCAAACTCCTAAACTTGAAGAGAGTTCTTTTGTTTGCCACGAAAGCCCCTTGTTTGTAGAAAGATAAAGATACTTAAGATTGGATCCTGCGGCAATTTGATTTGGATTAGCCGGATTAATAGAAATAGAAACTTCATTAGGCTGACTTTCCAATCCGGAACTAACTCTAACATTCTTTATTTGACTTTCCAATCCGGAACTAACTCTAACATTCTTTATTTGACTACTAACTATTCCACATAATAAAAAGAACCATACAACAAAGAATAATCGTTTCATTCTATTCCTCCCCTTTAAATTATTATTTTGAATGAGTGCGAATTACATCTATCATTTCTTTGACAGCTTTTTCAATTCCAACAAATACAGAGCGGGCAATAACACTTTGCCCAATACTTACTTCATCAATTTCGCGAATAGCTAAAAACTCTTTTATGTTATTGTAGTTTAGACCGTGTCCGGCATTTACTCCAAGCCCAAGTTTTTTTGCATGCTTAGCCGCAATTTGAATTCTTTCCAATTCGTCGAACATTTCATCTTCGCTAATTGCATTTGCATAATGACCGGTATGAATTTCTATAAGATCTGCATGAATTTCTGCGGAGGCATCAATTTGATGAATATCCGGTTCTACAAATAATGAAACGGGAATTTTTGCCTGGTGCAAATTTTTTATTGCCAAATTAATATGCTTAATGTTATCAATTACATTAAGCCCCCCTTCGGTAGTTAGCTCTACCCTTTTTTCGGGAACCAGAGTGACCAAATCTGGTTGAACATCGCAGGCAATATCTATAATCTCATCCGTTGCGGCCATTTCCAAATCTAATTTTGTAGTTACCAGTTCTCGAAGCAGACGAACATCACGCTCGTTGATGTGCCTTCTATCTTCGCGCAAATGAACAACAATTCCATCAACACCAAATTGCTCTGCCATTAATGCAAATGTAATTGGATCGGGCTGAACTTCTCCTCGGGCATTTCTTAAAGTGGCAATATGATCTACATTAATGCAAAATCTCATTTTATATCCCTTCAATTTTCTATGCAAAATTTAATAAAAAAAGGGTCCAGTTGCTTCGGGAGGTTAATAGTCCAATAAAAATTTGCAAGGCCTTATTAATTGAACGAAGCAGTTAAGTTGAAAAGTGAAAATTAATTTAGAATAAGAACTATAACTCTCGAATAGATCCAACAGAGGCTTTAATGGAATAATTAGTTGAATCTGACAATGCTTTTGGAATTGTATAATCGAACTGAATTAAATCCAATTTGGAATTGAGGAAGAATAATTTGTAGGAAAGAAGATTTTCTTTTTGGAGCCGGAATAGGTTGAACTGAATTTTGGAATGAACAAAACTGCTGTAACCGGTCTGAAGACTTTTGTACTTTTGAAGAAGAACACTTTTATAATAATTAATAGAGGCGGCTTTATTTTGGGTAGAATCGTTTGGAATAACTTTTCCTACGCTTAAGATAGACCCATTTGATTTATCGAAGAAAAGATAGGTTGGAGTGTAGGTAAAACCCTCGTCGCGGCCGTTATTGGTTTCGAGCTTTTTAGATAATGAGGAGGGGGTCAATTCCCAGTTTAACGGGGGATGAAAAACTATTCCTAATTCGGAATCTGTTACATCAATTCCAATATTTTTAGTATCGAAGACAAAGAACTTTTCAACTTTGTCCGCTTCTTCCTTATTGCTACAGGCATTAATAGAAAGAAGGAGCAATAAGAATTTAGATACTATTTTGAATCTTTTAATCATACTGTATAATTGAAATCCTTAACAAATATATATATCTTTAGCCCGAAAATATAAAACAACTATGAACAAGTACAAGAAATTTTATAAAATAACCGGAAGAAAGAACCTAAGGAACTACTTAGTTTCCCGCTTTGAACAAGTGTTCTAATCACCTGTCTCATCTATATATCCTTTTTTAACTAACAATCTTATTAACTTTTTTACCTATAAGGTGAATTATGAACGCACATACATCATTAGAAATTAATACCAGCATATCGGCTAAAGAAACCCATGATATTTTAAAGAAGAAAATGCTTGTAGATGGATTTGACTTAGTATTAGATATTGAAAAGAGCAAAGGATTATTACTGGTAGATGAAAAAACCGGAGATGAATACTTAGACTTTTTCTCATTCTTTGCCTCAAACCCATTGGGAATGAATCATCCAAAGCTTAACACCCCGGAATTTAGAGAAGAGCTTGCCAACGCGGCAATGAATAAACCTTCGAACTCGGATATTTATACGGTAGAGATGGCAAGATTTGTAGATGCATTCAGCCGCATTGCAGTTCCAAATCACTTTAAGCATCTATTTTTTATTGACGGTGGAACACTGGCTGTAGAAAACGGCCTTAAGGTTGCATTCGACTGGAAAGTTAGAAAGAATTTTTTAAAGGGATACAAAGAGGAAAAGGGGCATCAGGTAATTCACTTTAAGCAGGCATTCCACGGGCGAAGCGGATACACAATGAGTTTAACAAATACAGATCCGGCAAAGATTGATCTCTACCCAAAATTCAAGTGGCCAAGAATTACCAATCCTAAAATAACCTTTCCATTAGAGGATAATCTTGATAATGTAATTGCGCTTGAAAACCAGGCAATTGAGGAAATTTACACAGCAATTAAAAATAACCCGGATGATATTGCGGTAATGATTATTGAACCAATTCAATCCGAAGGTGGTGATAATTACTTTAGAAAAGAGTTTTTGTTAAAGCTTAGGGAAATATGTGACCAGAATGAAATACTATTAATGTTCGATGAGGTTCAAACCGGAATCGCAATGACCGGAAAGATGTGGGCTTACGAACATTTTGTTCAGCCGGATATTATTTCGTTCGGTAAAAAGGTTCAGGTGTGCGGCATAATGGTAAGTGACAGAATTGATGATATTGATAACAATGTATTCAAATTATCGAGCAGAATTAACAGCACATGGGGAAGCAACCTTACGGATATGGTTAGAGCAAGAAGAATATTTGAAGTTATTGAAGAGGATAACCTTGTAGAGAATTCCAAGGTTATGGGGGGGTATTTAATGAGCCGAATTTTTGAACTGCAAAAAGAATTTCCAAATTTAGTATTGCAGCCAAGAGGTTTAGGATTATTATGCGCGTTCGATATGCCGGACGGAGATATACGGAAGAAATTTTTAACTAAGCTATATGAGAATAAGATGATTATGCTAGGATGCGGAAGCAAAACAGTTCGCTTTAGAACCGCATTAATAGTTAACCAGGATGAAATTGACAAAGGTATTTCCATTATTAAAGAAGCATTAGCAACACTTTAATTTGCAAGTAGAACTTTATGGTTAGTTGCAGAACAGCTGCGACTAACCTTTTTTTTATCCAATCATAAATTAATAATACCTTCCTTAATCTTATTTCTTCCATCTTACATCTTTTTACTATTTTGCATAAAAAAAAAGATACTATGAGCAAACTATTTGTTGTAGCAACTCCAATAGGCAATTTAGCAGATATAACTTTTAGAGCGGTTGATACTTTAGGCGCGGTTGATTTTATAATTTGCGAAGACACCCGAGTAACCAAGATACTATTGGATCATTATAAAATAAGCAAGCCGCTAGCGGTAATTAACGCACGCAACGAACAAAGCAGTATAGAAAGAATATTGGATAGAATTAAAAGCGGAGAAACTGCGGCATTAGTTAGTGATGCAGGAACTCCATGCATTTCGGATCCCGGAGTAAGATTTGTTAATATGGCAGTTAAGCAGGGAATTGAAATTGTTGGCATTCCGGGAGCCAACGCCGCCATAATGGCTTTAAGCATAAGCGGACTTCCAACAGATGCATTTGCTTTCGAGGGGTTTCTTCCTCAAAAAAAAGGAAGGCAAAAGAAATTATTAGCACTTGCCAAAGAGGAACGGACAATTGTTCTATACGAATCTGTTTACAGAATAAATAAATTGCTGGAAGAATTAGCCGAATATATGCCGGAGCGTGAAGTTGTTGTTTGCCGGGAGCTTACCAAAAAATTTGAAGAGACCTGGAAAGGAAAAGCAAAGGAAATTCTTTCAGTTATAGATAAGAAAATTATTAAGGGGGAATTTGTAGTGCTTATCTCCCCCCTAAATTGGGTTGAGCGGGAAATTGAGGAGGAAAGCTAGTTGCAAAAACATTTTATTGAAAAAGTATGAAGAGCTAGAGAATAATTGAAGGGGAAAAAGTGTTTAATGGGGATGAATTATTTTCTAGGACTGATATGAATGAGAGAAAGACAATTCTTTGATGCGCATCTAAAATTAATGGCAAAAGATTAGGGGGAATTGCAATTAGGAGCTCACTCCCCTGCTCAAATGAAATATCTTTAATACGGATGGAATAATTTTTTAATGAATAGTTATTTATGCTGCTTCCATTTGGATTACAAAGAAGAAACACAATTTGCAGAATAGATTTATTTGAAAATATTGGGATTAAATTTGTGCCGGAATTACCAAATGTAATTTTTAACTGACTGTTTACAATTGACGCATTAAGCTGTAAAGAATAAATTGACCGGGATACAATAATATTGTTTTTTGTAAGCAAGCCATCCTGAACAAATTGAATATTTGTCTTAAGAATTTTGTGGTAAGCGGATACCCCGGAAATTGATGAAGCGCTCCATACAGAATTAATTAGGGGAATATTAGAAAGGAACTTTGCAAGATGAGCAGCAGCAGAGAAATTGGAGCGAGTTTTTAATGCCGATGTATTAATGCACTTTTTATATTTGGCTGGACGAAGGGAGTAAAAATTTTTATGATTCATCGAACGAATTACAATTGCCCCAAATTTACCACTAAGAGAGCCAATAACTCCGGGATAAAATCTTCCCATGATAAGCACCTTAAATTTTACATGAGAATATAGAATGTGATGAATAATATTTAACTGTAGAATAAATTACATATACATTGCTTTAGAATTGTTTATGAATGGTTTGAGGATGGTTAGAGAGTGGTTTGAGAATGGTTTGATATGAGGGCATTAGGCAGTTTATATCTTTTTTTAAGTATTATTTTCAACCTATTACCAAATTTGTAAAAAGGCTTAATTACTTGCAGATTCAATTAGCATTACTTCCCCATCTGCATTTGTAACAACAACTTTGTTTTTATTTACCGGCGCGGCGGTGTTCACAAGGGAAACGCCGGTTTTGTATTTCCACAATATGTTAAAGCTTACCCTATCCAATGCAATTAATAATCCATTTTTATTTGCAAAGAAAATAACATTTTCCTTTTCGATAGGCATATTGGGATTTATACAGTAACCAATACCACAATCCACTGCTTTAACAAGCTGAGGATTGCCAGATGAGGAGGAGAATACAAACAAAGTGTCTTGCATTCCTTTTGCATAAAAATATTCTCCATCTTCACTAATTCCAACAGATTCCCTAACCTTATGAGAATTAGTTCTCCAGATAGTTTTTCCGGTTTCGGAATTAATTGCAGTAGCAAATCTATCCGGAGCAGCAACAAATATTTTTCCATTGGAGGCAACAGGCCAGCAAGCAGCGGGAGAAAAATGAAATCCATCAGTTCCCTTCCATTTCCAAGCAAGAGAGCCATCGTTAATATTTAAGGAGTAGAGAAAGCCATCCCACGAGCCGAATATAACTTTGTTATCATATACAAGTGGCTTAGCCTCGACGAACTCTCCAATGCCATCAAACTGCCAAATTAATTTTCCGTTATTAATATCAATTGCCCTAAACTTTCCATCGCCACTACCGATGTAAACTACATTGTTAAAAATTTTTGGAGAAGCAACTATTGGTGATTGAGTTTCATACTTCCATTCAAGGTTACCGCTAGAAGCATTTAGGCAATAGATGAATTTATCGTTGGAGCCGAATACCACTTTATTGTTTTGAAGATCTGGCGAATTATAAATTGCCCCATTGGTTTTAAACTTCCAAATAAGAGTGCCCGCATCAATGGTTAAGCAATAGGCATAACCACCGGCGCTAGTAACAAAAACATATTTATTGTTCAATACCGGGGATGAGGTAATTGTATAATTGGTTTTGAAATTCCATTTTACATTAACAAAAGGATAGCTTTTGTTAATTGAATAATCTGGACGGGGGTATTTCTGGGTATCTGCAACAAAATTACTTGGAATAGTAATTTTATTCCAGGCAGGTTTAGTAATTGCTAATGTTACTTTTTCGGTAAATGTGATACTTTGTTCATTTACATCTACAATATTATAACCGCCATAATTTTCTTTTCCACGAAGATTAGAGCGGCTCATAACGCCGGGAATGCCTTCGAAACTAAATGCTTTGTTTGCGTGACCATGACCGCACAAGACCGCGATTGTATTATATTTTTTTAGTCTGTCTAAAACAGTAAACCAATTATCAATTTGATTATCTAAAGGATAATGAGTTACAAATATCAGGGGCTTTTTATTATCAATTTTAGCAAGAGTTGAATCGAGCCAGCGCAGATCTTCTGGGGAAAAATGACCATCCCCCATTTTCATAATTGGCCCTTGAGCCATACCAATAAAACAGATTTCATTGTAATTAAAAATGAACTTATCGGAGTTAAAGACCTGAGAGAATTTTGTACATCCGCTTTGGGACCATTTAGTATCGTGATTACCGGGAATAATGTAGTAAGGTTTATTTAACCCATCTAAAATAGTTTTTGCCAATTCTAAATCTGTATTCTTTCCGGTTTCGGTTATATCTCCGGAGATTAAAATAAAACTCATCTGGTCGTTGGAATTAATATCCATTACAGTATTTATCAAATCTTGCTGGCCGGTATTATTCCCAACGTGAATATCTGTTATCCAGGCAAACTTAAAGGGCTGGCAGTAGATATTATTAAAAAGAAACTGGAGCGCAATAAAAACTATAACCGGTGCAATTCTGTTAGAGGATTGTTTATTATTCATAGTGCAATAGAGCTTTTATTAAAATAATTTTGAATTGGCTAAAATGTTATTGAGATAAAGATAATAAATTAGATTTATAATTAACATTTCCATTTAAGAAAGAGATAATGATGAAGCGAATAAACAATTATTGAAAAATTTGCACCTATTAATTTTACAATTCACACTCCAAATAATCTCATCAATAAAAAAATTGTGAGCCCAAAAGTAGCACCAAGGTAAAGCATACGAATATACTTCCTTGCATCTTGATTAAGTGATTGTAATAATTTTATAGTGGAGTAGGCAATTGCTATATCCATTATTCCAATTGGAATAAGATAAATTATTGAGAACCAGTTGAAAACAAATGGAACAAGAGTAAGAAGAATTACAAAAAAGAAGATGAAAGAGCTAACCTTTAGGGCAAAGTTTTTTCCATATTTAATTGCCAAGGATTTTGAATTGATTAGCAAGTCTCCTTTTATATCCATTGAGTCTGCGGCAATTTCTTCTCCTAAATCTATTAAGGCGGCAATAAGGGCAAAGTAGAAAACAATTTTATTAAAGGGCATTTGAACAGAGAGGCCGCCATATATAAATGTCATTCCAACCGAAAAGCTTACCATCAAATTACCAATCAATCCATTTTTTTTGAATTTGCGGTTGTAGAGGAATCCAACAATTGTAACAGCAATTGAGCAGATTAAAGCCTGGAGACTTATAGCATAGCTTAACGCAAGTCCAAGAGCGAGCAGTACAATTGAATAAATGAGAGCCTGATTTGGTGTAACAAGATTAGAGGGAATTGGTCTATGAGGAGTATTTATTTTATCTGTCTCTACGTCAAAATAATCGTTTAACACCAATATGGAAGCAGATATTAGAAAAATAGAGAAGAAAGCGCTGATTGAGAGCCAGAGAGAAGCAAATTTACCAAGAGCCAATAGCTGCCCCATAACAACACATACACCGGCTGCAAAAGGAAGCTCGAAGCGCAATAAGGTTATGAATCCTTTAATTTTTTTCATTTCGTCCAATTATGAATTTTGCTATAATTTTAATTTAGATTTTTATCAAGAAATAAATTATTTCTTAATAGATAATTCTAAAGTATGTTCCAATAAATCCAATCCTCCAAAAGGCCCATGACCAGGGATAACAATTTTAGCTTCCTTATACTTTTTTAAAACATTTTTAATTGTTTGAGGATAAAGAGTTAAATCTCCATCGGCGGTATTTCCTAAATTTTGGGAACTAAGGGGCTTAGCCATACAGCCGGCAAAAAGAATTTTTAAGGAAGGTATCCATACAACAATATTATCTATTGAATGAGCAGGACCAGGATAGCTGCATATTATTGTTTTATTTCCCAAGAATAATTTTAGAGAATCTTTGAACCCAATTAAGGGAAGAGGAAGATTTTTTTGTTTCGCGATTTGAATGGTTAACTGATTAGCATAGGTTTTAACTCCTATGCTATTAAGATAATTCAAACCTCCCATGCAGTCTTGATGCCAGTGGTTTGGAACAAACAAAGTTACCTTGGCTTTAAGAAAAGTAGTAATCCAATTAACCAAAGTTTTGGTTAAGGAATCGCTAACCGGAGTATCGAGCAGAATAGCCTCTCCCTTATTAACAAAAATTACTCCATTAGATGAATAGGTGCCGAATTGTGGAGAAGCTGCATATGAAACATGTACATAAGCATTGTTAGATAGCTTAATAATTTCGATATCGTCATTAATCTTAAATGAAGAGAAATGTTGCTGAGAATATGCACAGTTCCAAAAAAGAATTGTAATTATAAAGCCAAGAGATAGATTGTTCATAAAGTAACTTCTTTAAATAATTAATGGCAAGTGAATAAAACTGCTTATTTTAAATATAGTGATAGGAATAATATTTTTTGAAAATTTATTAATGGTACCGAGAAATTATCCTAATGTAAAGTAGAAAGTAGTTCCCTCGTTAACTTTGGAATGAGCCCAAATTTTACCCCCATGATGATTAATAATTCTTTGAACTGTAGCCAAACCGATACCGGTTCCTTCAAATATTTTGCTATCGTGCAGTCTTTGAAAAGCGCCGAATAGTTTATCGGAGAAAGCCATATCGAAGCCGGCGCCGTTATCCTTAATAAAAAATGTTTCTTCATCATTAAGGAGCAATTTACCAAATTCGATTTCAGGATTTTCTTTTTGGCGGGTAAACTTGTATGCATTGCTAATTAAATTTGTTAAAACAATTTCCAATAAACGTTCATCGCAATAAACAAGAATATCTTCTTGAACAAAAAACCGGCATTTTACATTATCTTCGTTTGCCAGCAGGCGGTCTTTAATTGCGTTAAATAATCTACTTAAATTTTGTTCCGACTTTTGAACTGGAGTTTTATTAACCCTGGAAAGTTTTAAGAGATCGTCGATTAAATTTCCCATTCTAATTGTTTCGTTTTTAATTCTATTAAGGTAGTTGAGAGCATTTTCATCAAGAGTGTTGCCATAATCTTCTAAAAGAATTGTACTCATTCCATTGACGGTTCTAAGGGGAGAGCGCAAATCGTGAGAGACAGAATATGAAAAGGATTCGAGTTCCTTGTTGGCGCTTTCTAATTGCCTTGTTCTTTCGGCAACCCTTTTTTCGAGCTGTTCGTTTAATTTTTTTATTTCACGTTCGGCTTTCTTTCTTTCAATTCCCAAGGCAATTGCATCTGCAATAGCACCTAAAGAAGTAAGTGTATTTTCTTTCAAATCCAGTTTTGAAAACAAAGCCATAACACCAACTAATTTATCTGCAACAACAAGAGGATATCCAGCAAACGATTTTAATTCTTCATGAATAACCCAATCTTTATTGCTAATATTGGGATCGTTAAGCAAATTGTTTGTTAAGTGGGGCTTTTTACTTTGAGCAATTTTACCAATTTTGTACTGGCCAATTTTAATGATGGAGTGTTCTCCGTTAACATGGGTATAAGTTCCAGCACTAGCTTTAAGAACCAAAGAATCTTCTTTTAGAATCCAGATTCTAGCAAAAGAAGCATTTAAATATTTTACAATTAACTGGGAACAGTTTTGTAAAATATCGTCTAAGCGGTTTTCTTTTGTAAGTTCAATTCCAACTTGAGCGCTTAAATTAGCTTGCCTCATTCTTTCATTCAATTCTTCCAAAGCAAGCTTTTTATCTGTAATATCTCTTGTAACGCTTAATGCGGATAATACTTCCCCGTTTTTAATATTAAAAGGAACAGAATTAGTTTCGAGCCATCGGGGTGTGCCTTTTAATCCAATAACTCTAAATTCCAGTTTACCACTTTCCCCTTTCAAAATTTTATTATGAAGATTGTTAAATGCTTCTCTATCATCGGGATGAACAATATTTATAACATCGTGAAGGAAGACTGAATCGAAAGAATCCGCTTCAATCATCTTTAAACCTGCCGAGTTCATTTCGATTAACCTTCTCTCTTTATCCAATACTTTTACACATTCAGGTTCGCTTTCAACAATTTTTTTTAACCGTTCTTCACTATTGATTAAAGCAATTTCGGTTTTTTTACGGTTTGTAATATCCTTTGAAACACCACGGTATCCAATCAATCTTCCATTGCTATTATAAAACGGGGTTCCATTTGTAAGCACAATTATGTCTTCACCCCTTTTGTTTATAAATGAGAATTCGAAGTCGGTTATATTTTTTTTGTTAAGAGAGGCGGTAATAAATTTATGTTTTACATTATCTCTTTCACTTTCGGCAATAAAATCGAGGATAGAACTATTTTGAATTTCATCGAGAGAATAGGCAAGAATTTTTTCAATTCCGTTTGAACAATATGTATATCTAAATTCGGAATCAATTTCCCAGGACCAATCTGCGCTGCTTAGAACAACATCGAGCAAACCAGGATTATTAAGATATTGCTGGTGAATTTGATTTGTAACATCAACAGCCTTTAGAGCTTTAATATAGGGCGAGGCAACTTTACCCCATTCATTTTTAGGTTTAATTTCGAAATAGCAGCGACTATCACCTTTGGCAATACACTCGGTTTCTATTGCCAGTAATTCCATACCGAAGAAACTTGAAGTATATCCGGTAGCATAACCGGTTAAGGTCCAGCAAACAGGGTGGTCACATATTCCAAAACTTTTAAGATGGTTTTCCGCTTCGTAGGAATTGGTCCAAATTCCATGCATGTGAAATCTTTTTGTTTTTCTATCAAAATCAATTTTCTGAGGTTCAACATGAACAATCCCTTCGAGAATATGCAAGAAGGGACCTGCGGCAAGCCAGTCTATATCGCTATCCCAATTATAAGTTTGGCCAAGCATTTTGGCATCGTTAAAACCGTTTGTGTAACCGAATCTTGTTAAAATGCCCATAGCCAATTCTTCCCCAACAGTATTGACCAATTGATGGCGCAATGCAGCAATTGCTTCCACATCAAAAATTAATGCCCTTCTATTGTTGAAAAATACTTTACCAGTAGAGGGATCATTTTTAAACAAATCGGAAAATTTTAATTCGGTTACTTTCATGTTACTATCTTTCTAAAATGATAATAAAATATACCTGGATAAGAAGGAAGACCTAAAATCTCTTTTTAATTATCGAAGTTAATGAGCATTTTTTTAATAGAATTAAGTAAAATAAATAAGTTAAGCCAATGAATTAAAGGGAGAGATTTTATTTTGTTTAACTATGGTTAATGTTCATTAGTCATTAGTCAATTGTCATTTGTCATTTGTCAATCGTGAATTGTCAAGTAATTTATTGGGATTATTGAAGCAACTCTCCTTTGCAAAACAGAAATGAAAATAATTGATGAAGATTGTAGAAGTGAATCTAAACGTACAAACTACTCCCCTTGTATTTTGTAAAAAAAATTACTTTTTATGTAGAATACTTTTGATGCTGCCCCTTTAATAACTTCGAAATTATTGACATAACAGATATTGAAATAGAAACGCAATTGGCACAAGATACAATTTTAGAAAATTGGCTTTATTGAACCGGAATGGATTTAAATTTTGAAAAAGGTATAAAGCAAAATTAAGGGGGTATTGTTAACATTTATTTTGTTCATTATAATTATACATTCATTCTTTTATAACTAATTAAGAAAGAGTATTATGGGCTATTCAAATCTCAAATTGCAAATAGTATCCTCCATATTCAAAATATCAGTCCTATTACTAGTGATTATTTTCGCCTCAATTTATGGGAATATATTTGCCAGCAGTAATTATAATATGGGAATGCCCGATTCATCGGGTTACTGGGAATTTAAAAATAGTAATTCAAAAGCTCAGAAGGTAAAAGTAGGTTTTTACACTCAAAACATATACGAATTGGACCTTAGGAGTAACACATATTATATGGATTTTTACATTTGGTTTAATTGGAAAGGAAAAATAGACCCCACAGAAAATTTAGAATTTATGAATGGAGTTGAAGATTGGGGGCTGACAAAAGAGAGTGCATATGAGTCTCCATTAATGCTTGAAGACAGCAGTTATTATCAGCTAATTAGAGTTGAGGGAAGGTTCAGAGAAAACTTTCAGTTCGAAAAGTATCCATTAGATGAGCAAAACCTAAGTGTAACATTGGAAAACTCGGTTCATACAATTAATGAACTAATTTATATAGCAGATAAAGAGAACTCGGGGTTTGCTAATGACATATCGATACCCGGATGGCAGTTTAAGAAATTTGAGTTGAGTAATCTATTTCATATCTATTCAACAAATTTTGGCTTCAAAAAAGATGGAGTAAATGCATCGAAATACTCGGCAGTAAAGTTTGAACTAAGTGTATCGCGGCCGGTAAACTACTTTATTTGGAAGCTACTGTTTCCCCTACTAATTGTACTGCTTTCAAGCTGGGGAGCTTTATTACTAAATCCCAGTTTTATAGATTCAAGAATTCTGCTACCAATAACAGCATTGTTAACAGTAGTATTTTTACAACAGTCCTATACCGATGCACTGCCCGCGGTAAATTATCTTGTATTAATAGATAAGCTTTATGTTCTGGCTTACATTTTAATAATAGGGGCAATAATGGAAACAATTTACACAGCCGGAATAATAAAAAGTGGAGAGGAGAATGCAATTGAAAAGGTTAAAAGAATTGATAAGGTATTTTTGATTGGAAAAGCAGTTTTTTTAATTGTTGGAATAATTGGTTTACTATTATTGTAAACAGATTGATTAGGAGAAACTGGATATAAGAAAAGACATTTAATAAGCCGCTTAGAATTTACCGCTTCTTGTTAGCTAGCTTTGCATGGAAAGAAAAATAAATTTTAGGCAAATAGTAAAAAGAAATGAGAATTGGACAACTATTGCGAGTAGGTTGAATTAATAGTATGAATTATTGCTAAGGGCATTTGTTGAATCATGCTAATGGATATAATGTTTTTTATCTTTGCATCCTATTTTAAGGAAGGAAATGAAAAACAAAGCTTCGCTTGCAATAATTTTTGCAACAATATTTATAGATTTAATGGGTTTTGGTATTCTTATACCAATACTTCCCACATTTGCAAGCAAGCAATTGGGAATTACAGATTTTGAAATAGGGGCTACAATAGCAATATTTTCTTTAATGCAGTTTATGTTTAATCCCCTTTTAGGACGCTTAAGCGATAGAATAGGAAGAAAGCCGGTATTGTTATTTAGCCAGTTTCTAACCGTAATATCCTACTTAATGTTCAGCTTTTCTACCTCTTTTGCAATATTGTTTCTTAGCCGTTTAATAGCCGGTTTAGGGGGAAGCAATATTGGAGTAGCACAGGCATATATTAGCGATATAACCAGCAAGGAGGAAAGATCGAAAGGAATGGGATTAATTGGCGCGGCATTTGGGTTAGGTTTTGTATTCGGTCCGGTTATAGGCGCATTTATTTCACCTTATGGATATGCAGTTGCAGGATACGCATCGGCGGCTTTTTCTTTTACGGCGTTTATATTTACAATTTTTATGCTACCTGAAACGGTAGTTAAAAAAGAGGGGCATGGCAAGTTTTCGTATAAGTTATTCGACTTTAGCCATATTAAAAAGACTTTAATGAATCCCTCTGTTGGAATGCTTATAATATTATTTTTTATAATAATTTTTTCGGTCGCAAATATATATGGCACATTTGCAATTTTAGGTTATAAGGTGTTTGGATTTACCGATAGGCAAAATGGATTTTTACTTGGAATTAGCGGATTGGTAGGAGCTTTGGTTCAAGGGGGCTTAATGAGAGTATTATCGAAAAAGATTAGTGACCGAAATTTGGTACTATCGGGAGCGGTATTGATGATGTTCGGCTTAGCTTTAATTCCCTATGGAGTTGGTTTTTGGAGCGAGGCATTAATAATTTCGATACTATCTATTGGCACCGGAATATTACAGCCTACAATTCCAAGCATGATTTCGAAAAATGCTCCGGAGGGAGAACAGGGAGCAGTATTAGGAATAAACCAATCCTTTTCGGCATTCGGAAGAGTATTGGGACCATTATGGGGAGGTTTTTCTTTTGAATATATAGGGTACCAATTCCCCTTTTTAACTGGAGCGCTGTTTATGTTTTTTGCCCTCTTAGCAGGTTATTTTTTCTTAAACGACAACAGATTGAAAGCAGAAGAGAATGTTTAAAGTAGGAAATATAAATATTGATAGGGCCCTATTGCTAGCCCCAATGGAAGATGTAACCGACATAGCCTATCGTAAGCTTTGCAAAGAACTTGGGGCCGATGTTGTATATACCGAGTTTGTAAATTCGGACGGATTAATACGCAGCAACAAGAAGACCGAAAAGAAGTTAGAAATTACAGATTATGAAAGACCGGTTGGAATTCAGATTTACGGGGGTAACCTGGAGCCGATGATTGAAGCAGCTAGAATTGCCGAGACTAGGAATCCCGAAATAATAGACATTAACGCGGGATGCTGGGTTAAAAAGATTGCTACACGTGGAGCAGGAGCGGGTTTGCTAAAAGATCCCGAATATTTACAAAAGATGGTAACAGAAATTGTAAAGGCTGTTAAACTGCCGGTAACAGTAAAAACAAGAATAGGTTGGGATGACAAGAGTATTAATATACTTGAAATAGCAAAGCGAATTGAGGATGCCGGTGCACAGGCGTTAACGGTTCATTGCCGAACAAGATGCCAGGGACACAGCGGCAACCCCGATTGGGAATGGATTAACAAAGTAAAGGAAGTAATTAAAATTCCTGTAGCTTTGAACGGGGGTGTAATGAGCGGCGAAGATGTTAAAAATGCCTTTACGCAAACAGATGCAGATGCGGTTATGATTGCCCGGGGAGCCATAGATCATCCATGGATATTCAGAGAGGGAAAAGATTTACTGAATGGAATTACACCAAAAGAAATAAGTGCAGAGGAGAGGATTAATACAGCCCTAAGGCATTTAAGTTATTCCTTGGAAATTAAGGATATTAAGGGAGCAATAATACCTTTTAGAAAATACTACACCGGATACTTAAAGGGGCTAAAGAACTCGAAAGAGGTTCGAAGCCAATTGTACAAGCAACTGGAATATGCTCCAATAGAGGAAATATTGTTGAAATATTTGGAAGAATTAAATAATCCACAGGAAGCAGAACATCAATAAGAGGCGCAAATGGAATTAAAAGAATTGGTAAGAGGGGTTCAGGATTTTCCTAAAAAGGGAATTAATTTTAAGGATATTACAACATTACTGAAGGATGTAAAAGGGCTTAAAGAAGCTGCAGATACTTTGGCTAACTTTGCTAAAGATAAGCAGATAACCAAAGTAGTTGGAATTGAATCGCGCGGATTTATACTGGGAGCCATGGTTGCAGAAAGATTAGGGGCAGGACTTGTACTAGCGCGCAAGCCGGGTAAACTTCCAGCAGAAAAAATTAGCGAAAGCTACAGTTTGGAGTATGGCACAGATTCGATTGAAATGCATATTGATGCAATTGAAAAGGGGGACAAAGTATTGGTTCACGACGATTTGCTTGCCACCGGAGGAACTATGGAAGCGGCTTGCAAACTTGTTGAACGCTTAGGCGGTGAGGTTGTTCAGGTCAGTTTTTTAATTGAGCTATCTTTTATTCCGGGAAGAGATAAACTAAAGAATTATGATGTTCGTTCAATTATTACATACCAGGAAGAATAGACTTTTATTATTTAATTAAGTCTTTTAACACTTCTTTGGTATCTAAAAAGCTTTGGTGAAGTTTTTCAATTTCCTGGCTATTAAGATACTTTTTGAAGGACTTAGAACTAGATGTATCCGAAGGGATGAGTATGTACAGATTGCCATCGGAAGTTTTTCCTTTGAAGAGCCAGAGGGGATCTATTGACAGTTGGGCCAGTTTTAATTTATCCTCTTTAAGACTTTTTGTAATTGTAAAGTTTAGTATAACTCCAGAATCGCTATAGCGCCAGCGTTGATTTGAAATAAAATTTCCAAGAGAATAGGCAATAAATCCTTTGTCTAATTTGCTATTTACAGGGGTAATGTACTTCCCTTCTTGAATTACATGAGGATGGCTACCAATAATAATTTCGGCTCCGCAATTAACTGCAAAAGAGGCAATATCTTTTTGATACTTATTCGATTCTCTTTTATACTCATCGCCAAAATGAAAATAAGCAATTACCAATTCGGCCCCATTTAAGCGCAAATTATTGATTGATTTTTTAATTTCGATTGTATCAATAACATTAACCATATAATTGTTTTGTTTAGGTAGATAATTGCCGTTTAACCCGTAAGTAAATGCGCAAAGGCCAATTTTTATATTATTAATTTCAATAATTACGCTGGAATCTCTTTCCCGGTTACTTTTATATGTGCCAAGGGTTTTTAAACCATAGCTTCTAATATTTTCGAGAGTATTTTCAATTCCTTTGGTGCCTTGATCTAAACTATGGTTATTGGAAGTAATAAGAAGGTCGAATCCGTTATTCTTTAATGCGCTTATATAATCTACCGGAGTATTAAACAATGGATAGCCCGAGTAGTTACTTCCCTTTCCAAGAGCAACTGTTTCGAAATTACCAATAGTAAGATGAGAGCTGCTCAATAACTCTTTTACTTCCTGAAAAACCGGATTAAAATCGAAAGTATCTTTGCCCACCTGAGCATATTCAAATTGAGGAGAATGACACATTAAATCTCCCACAAATGAAATTGTAACGCTAGTGGAATCCGGATTTGGGGGAATATTTTGAACATAGCTATTGGGTTGAAAAAGAGAAATAAAAAGCGCAGCTATTGAAAAGGCAAAGAATAGATGTTTCATATAATAAAAGACCGGATGGAAATCCACCCGGTCAATTTTTTCTTTTCACAGAAAAATTACTCTCCTGCTTTAGGAGTTTTTCTTTCTTCTTTAACACTCTGGATATCGTTTCTTAAGTCTTGAGCCATTTTCTTTAATTCGCTCAAACCTTTTCTCAAACGTGTTCCAGCAGCGGACTGACCTTTATCGTAGAATTTTGTCATATCTGGCTCTAAGCCTTTAATGAATTCGATTAGGTCTTGATATTTTTGATGCATGATTCCTCCTATAATTGGTTTTAGGTTATTGTTTAAGATTTTCGAGAACTAATTCCGCAATATCTTTTACTTGCACATCTTCGTTTTTGTCTAAAGTTTTTAAACCATCTTCGAGCATTGTCATGCAAAAAGGACAAGCCGAAGCAATTGTATCTGCATTTGTATTTACTGCCTCTTGTGCCCTATTGACATTAATTCTAGTACCTTCGGTTTCTTCCAAAAACATTCTTCCACCGCCGGCACCGCAGCAAAATCCTTTATCTTTGCTTCTGGTCATTTCGATTAACTGAGCACCATTAAGATGGCTTAAAGGAGCTCTTGGCGCATTATAAATATCATTGTAACGCCCAAGATAACAAGAATCGTGGAAAGTTACTTTAGATTTTACCGACTGATCCTTTAATTTTATTTTACCCTCATTCAGCAAGCTTTCAATTAATTGTGAATGATGAAGCACTTCGAAATTGCCTCCGAACTGGGGATATTCATTTTTCAATGAATTAAAGCAGTGAGGGCATCCGGTAACAATCTTTTTTACTTTGTAATTATTCAATGTTTCTACATTTTCCTGCATCATCATCTGGGCTAAATATTCATTTCCCAAACGGCGAGCGGTATCTCCGTTACATTTTTCTTCGGAACCTAAAATTCTAAAATCGACATTTGCCGCTTTCAAAATAGAGGTAAAGGCTTTACTAACTTTTTGATAGCGGGCATCGAAGGAACCGGCACATCCAACCCAAAATAAATATTCGGTATTTGGATCTTGAGCCATTGTTTTAATATTTAACCCTTCGGCCCAATTGCCCCTATCCATGGCATTAAAAGCCCAAGGAGTAAAATTGGTTTCCATGTTTTTAAATATTGCGTTCAATTCATTTGGAAAGTTAGATTCTCCTAGCACCAAATTTCTTCTCATATCTACAATAGAATCTACATGCTCGATTGTAACAGGGCATTCGTAAACACAAGCCATACAGGTTGTGCAGGACCATAATTCTTCATCGGTAATATAATTATGCACCAAAGTTTTTTGCATTAATTCGTTTTGGTCCCCAGCTTTTGCTAAAATTAAGGGGGCTTTATCTTCGGTTCTTTTACGAATATTAACAATAATTTCGCGCGGGGAAAGCTTTTTACCAGTTGAAGCTGCCGGACAGCTGGCTGTGCATCTTCCACATTCGGTACAAGCAAAGCCGTCGAAAACCTGTTTCCAATTTAGATGCTCGAAATCTGCAGCGCCATATTGAGTTATATTTTCATCTTCCAAATTAAGCTTGCTTAATGCATATTTTTGAGGGCCAATTTTTTTGAAGAATACATTAGGAAGAGAGGTAATTACATGAAAATGCTTTGAATAAGGTAAAAAATTCATGAATGTGAAAACAATTAAAATATGCATCCACCAAAATATTTCGAAATAGGTTTGTGAAGATTGGCTTGGTATAGTATAAAATAACTTGCTAAGGGCAAGAGAAACCGGTCTAAGTTCGTAATTAGATAATTGAAAATTAGCAGTGGCAATAGAGGCCATATTTTGCCCGAACATAGAAATAACAACGCCTAAAATCATGCTTAGAATAAAAGCCGCATCGAACTTGTGCCCTTCTACATCTAAGCGTTTAACCTTAAAAACAAAGCGGCGCAGTAAGGCAGTTGCAACGGCAATAATTATAAACACTCCGAACAAATCTTGGGTAATGGTTATTAAAGAGAAGAAATAACCCAAGAAATGAAGAGAAAAGGGGGAATAAAAACCTTGAATAATAGTTTCGATTACGGCAAAGAGGAATAAACAGAATCCCCAAAAAATTGCAACGTGAATTAAACCGGCTAAAGGCTCGCGTAAAATTTTGCTTTGAAAGAGACCTATTTTAAGAACATTAACTATTCTTTGAGGAATATTATCGAATCTATTTACAGGCTGACCAAGCTTTATATAACCTATAATTCTTTTTAAGTTATAGGTTAAAAAAGAGATTGCAGCCAAAAAGACAATTATAAAAATGATGTTTTTTAATTCCATAATCTGCTAATTGTTTTATAAGTGTTTTATAAAAAATGAATTTGTCTTTTCTAAAAGCTTTTGAAATTTTGACATTGTTCCGGCAAAAGGATGAACAACATCGAATGTGTGCCCGCAGCCATGCAATATAAAAAGCTCTGTTAAAGATTTATTTGACCACTCGTACAATTCCTGAGCTTCTTTAATTGGAACAGCTAGATCCTGGTCTCCATGAGCAATAAGCAAAGGTTTATTCAAGTTAGCAACTGCCAGTTCAATATTTAGATAATCCGAGCCATTCTTTTCAATATCTTCAAGCAGTTCAATTCCTAAACTCATAACCTGTTTAGTCCTCATATTCATTACATCGAAAGAGCCTTTATTGCGCCACTCCTCTTTTTGCCTATTAGAATATCTATCTAACCTTGACACAGAAGCCCAAACAGCAAGTGCATTAATATCTTTTCTTTTTGAAGAAGCAAGCAAATTAATTGCGCCGCCGCGGCTGTGTCCAACAATTCCAATTTTTGGTGAATCTTTAACATCTGTAAAAAAGCCGGAATTAAGCGCATCAATTAATTGGTTAAGCTCGCTAATTTCGCGGCTAAAAGTATTTTTTTTGAACTTATCCAGTTCGGTAAACTCGCTATCGATATTTCCAATTCCATTATGTGAAAAATTAAATAAAATTGAATAATAGCCGCAATTAGCAAAGTATTGAGCAATATAGGGACCAAAGCCCCAGTCTTTGAATCCTTTGAAACCATGAACAAAAAGAAGAACTCTATTACTAGAATAATTCTGATTGAAAGTGGTTGTGATATTAAGTTTCTCTCCATCCGAGAGAGATAGGGTATAATTTTTAATCATTACTTTCGAAATATGAGGTTTTGATAAAGTAAAGTCAAGATTAGGATTAAAAATAGGCTTTTCTTAAAAAATGCATTATCTTCTGCCGGAATAAAGCCCTCCCGACTTTTCAACTTTAATATCTTTCAATTCCGGCGATTTCATCCTAATTTCGAAACGGTAACCACTGTAAGTTCCAAGGGGATTCCAGCTAAAATTCATTTCCCAGCAATGTAAATCTCGGTAAATTGTTATTTGAGGAGCAGTAATTTGTTTTTCGTTAAAATCGTAACTGCCCCTAATTGTAAATTTCCAATTTTTTGAAACGCTAAAACCTAAATCTATATTCAAATTTGAGTAGGAGGTTTCCATACTTGGCAATGCTTTGGAAAGATTATAATTATAACTCATGCTCAAATTCCAGGGAATGCTTAAATCCGGAGACTGATTTTCTTCGTAAATTGAATTGCCGATATTATTTCGGCGACTGTTAGCAAGGGTTGCATTATCAACTTTATTATTATCGGCTTCTGGCTTTTGGTCTCCTTTAATTCTTTCTCCGCTTAAGGTAGTTGAAACGGAGAATCCAAAATTTGTGAGGCGCATTAATCCTTTGCCGTTACTTACCAAATATCTATCCACTCTTGTTTCTTGCAACATATCTTGAACAGCAATAAAATCTGTATCGTAAAATGTATAGGTTGAATTGCCGCTAAAGCTAAGCCACTCTCCTATTTGAGTTCTGTAATTTAAGTTAAGGTCGCTCAGTTTATAATTTTCGGCTTCGAAATTATAGCTGACACTAGCGCCTAAATTTAGAAGCTGAATTTTTGTTTGTTCTTTAGTTGTATCACCCGGTGCTTTCGAAAGCTTCATTTCGAAAACATTATTTAAAGAAAAATTAAGAGCCTGGCTTCTAGAGTTTCCAACACCGCTAAAGACTTCTTCGGAGAATTTATCGTAACGAACCATATTTCCTTTAGAATCTGAATAGGTGCCATAGTAACCCCAACCATCTGTAGAAAAATCTGGAGAATAACTATATGAAATAGAGGGCATTAAAGTATGGCGAAAAGATTCCACACCCAGGATGTTGGGATTAAAAATTCCATAAAGCTTAGTTGATGCCGAGACACTTAAATCGAATGTGCGCACGGAATTGAGTTCGTTAATTGTAGTTTTTTTTATCGAGTCCCTTTTTTCTGCAACTCCATTATTTATCACTTCGTATTGAACCAATTCTTGCTTAATCCATCTGTTGTACCATCTTTCTTTATAATTAACGCTTGGAGAAACATTAAAGTATCCCACCTTTGGAGAAGCACTAATTGCAATATTATGCATTGCACCGGCTTTGGTTGTTACATCTCCATCAACTTGGTTACGGTTATTTGTTAACTGACCTGAATAGGAATATCCAATTAACTCGTACCATTTTTGTTTTCCTTCGGTACTTCCATTTTGAGATTTAAATGGATAGGTAGTTGTTTTGCTTAAATTAATATTGGGTAAGGATTCAAAAACATTACCGTTGCTAAGATATTGAGTACGGCTGTAGTTAACAGCAAGACTAAGCCCGCTTTGATCCCAAACCTTGCTGAAGTTTGCGTTGGATGTAATTGTTTGGTTTAGAATATCGTTGTAATTTATGCTGTTATTCGAAAAAAAATCGCTAGAGACAAAAGTTAGATTAACATCCAAACGGGTAGAGGGATTAATTTGCTGATTATGATACCATGATAAATTCCAATCTGTAGACTCGCTTCTATCTGGATCGGAGCTTTCACCTCGAATTATTTTAGAATAACCAACATTAAGATTACCGCTAAAATCATATCTCTTGTTATATCTATAACTGCTACGAAGACCATATCCCCCTTTGGTATAATAATCTCCGTTGAAAGCAATATCCATGTAATCGTTCATAGCCCAAAAATAACCGAAGTTATAAAAGTAGGCGCCACGGTCTGCGCTTTGCCCATACGTAGGAATAATTAAACCGCTTCTTCTTCCCTTTTCGTTTGGGAATACCGCAAAGGGCAAAGGAATTGGAATAGGAACACCTCCGATGTGCATAAAAATCCAACGGGCAATAACTTTATCTTGCTGAATAACTTTCATAGAGCTAGCAGTAAAATGGGTATGGGGTGTATCGCTATCGCAAGTGGTAAACATACCATCTTCGATAAAGAAAGTTTCTTTATCTACCTTTTTAACTCGTTGCCCTTCGTAACGCTGTTCCTTTTCTTTATTCTTTGCTAAGCTTATATAACCACGCTCGGTTTTAAAATTATATTTAATATAATTTCCTTCGAAAGTTTCTCCACCATCTGTAAGAACAGGCAATCCTTTCATTTTAGCTTTTGCAGTATCGCTTGTATCTGCAGTACCAATTGCTTCGAGGGTGTTGGTTTTATAATCGATATAAATTTGAGAGCTTTTCAAATCTGCTTTTTTATACTTAAGCTCGCTTGAGCCGTAAAGACTCATTTTTTTTTGCTTGATATTAAATATTAGTGAATCTGCCGAGGAGGCAAAAATAATGGCATCTACATCGGAGCCTTTTTTATTTTTTAAGGAATCGGAAACCGAAGAGGAATCTTTAACAGCAGTTGATAGAGAATCTTTTACCGGCTTGGGTATAACTGTTTTAGACTGCTGTGAATAATTAATAGCAGTAAATAGCAGTAGTATTATAAAAAGATATTTTAGCGAAGCCATTAAATACTTTTTTGAATAATTATGATTTATAAAAAACTAACGCCGAAGCGCCTTTAATACCCGCATCATTTTTTAGTTTTGCAGGTTTTACTGTAATTCTGCTTTTAAAAGATTTTAATACTCTGCTTTTTATAGTTGTTTGTGCAGCTAAGAAAAGGGGCTTTCCAAATCCGGCAACTCCTCCGCCAATTATAACATTTGCAATATCGAGCGCATTTACAATTGAAGCAAGCGCATAACCAAGTTTAACGCCGGTATCTTCAATAATCTGTTTAGCGCTAAGATCACCGGATTGCGCGGCAATATTAATAATTTTTGGAGTAAGACTGTTAATATCGTTTCCGGTTAAACTATTAATTATTTCCGATGGATTAGCACTTAAAATTTCTTGAGCTCTTTTAATTAAATATCCGTTTCCAATATAAGCTTCTATGCATCCAACAGAGCCGCACTTGCACTGAAGGCCATTATAATCAATTGATGTATGCCCAATTTCGCCGGCTCCTCCAGTTTCTCCTCGGAATAATTTTTTATTTACAATAATTCCACCACCAACACCGGTGCCTAAAGTAATCATTATAAAATTATCTAAACTCTTGCCGGCGCCGTAAATTAATTCCCCTATTGCGGCGGCGTTCGCATCATTTTCTACAAACACATCACACTTAAATTCTTTTTTAATTTTAGAGCCTAAATGTACCTTATTCCAACCGGGAAAGTTAGGAGGATTTTCGACAGTCCCCTTTTTTAATTTTACCGCACCGGGTGCGCCAATACCAATACCAATAATTTTTTCTTTATATCCTTTGCTAACTTCTTTAATACCTTTAAAGATTTGTTTAATTACAGCATCGGGACCATTTAACGCTAAACTTGGAAGAGATACTTTTCGTAAAATTTTTCCGGAATGATCGACCAATCCAAATTTTATTGAAGTGCCGCCTAAATCTACCCCAACAGAATATTTCTTTGGCATTAATTCCTCAGTTAAAAGTTTTATCTACAATTGTAATTTCATCCGGATACTTTATGTTGCCAATAGGAGTACCAAGAGAGGGTTGCGCTTTTAGTTTTAAATTAGATGTTGATTTACTAAGTCCTCCAATTTGAAGAAGGATATCGAGAATTCCGTTAAGACTTTTTTCTTTAACAGATTTTATAATATCCAATTCAATTTGAATTGGAATAATAACCGACTCTCCTTTACCGGGGACAAAAACAGGCTGAGAGATATTTCCATTGACTAATTCTTTATCGTTAACCAAAAGTCTATAGGGAAATGAGGCAATAGAAATATCTGTTTTTGGATTTCCGCCGGTGCCATCGTTTGGATTTAGGGCCTCGATGTTAAGCTTGAATGTTAAAGGCAAGCTGCCGTTTAACAATGCCGAGGAAAGCTTTAACGTTTCCAACGTATTAAAATCTTTTAAAGATTTTTTATTTGTCAAATCAATTCCCATTAGGCTGTAATCTGCAGCGGAATGTATTCTATATTTCAAACGGCTAATATTTTGAAATGTTTGAATAACAGCACAAGCGCTTACAAAGAAGAGCGCAATTAAAGATAAAAGAATTACCTTTTTCAAGATATGTTCGATTCCTTAATTTTTTGAATTATCATTTCGGCAACACGAAGAGCCTTTAGGCCATCTTTACCAGTAACAATTGGTTTTTTATTGTTAAGGATGGAATCGACAAAATATTCCAATTCAAGTTTAAGCGCGTTAACTTCTTTAACTTCGGGCTGTTCGTAAATAACCATTTTCTTTTTATCGCCAATACCCATTTCGCCAAAATTAATAAATGGATTAGGAGGCATACCTTCGGGATTAACAAGTCTATAAACTTCGGCAGTACCGGTATTAAAATCTAGCGAGAAATATGCATCGCGCTGAAACATACGAGTCTTTCTCATTTTCTTTTGGGAGATACGGCTTGCAGTTACATTTGCAACAGCACCGTTTTCAAATTCAATTCGTGCATTAGCAATATCAATGGAATCTGAAACTACTGCAACCCCGCTGGCGCTAATAGTTTTTACTTCACTTTTTACAAGGCTTAAAATAATATCTATATCGTGAATCATTAAATCCAACACAACGGCAACATCGGTCCCGCGTGGATTGAACTGAGCCAGACGATCTGTTTGAATGAACAAGGGATTCAGTTCAAATTTTTCCAAAGTTAGAAGGGCTGGATTAAAGCGTTCGATATGCCCAACCTGAAAAACTAAATTTTTCTCTTCGGCCTCTTTAACAATTTCTTCGGCTTCCCAAATTTGAGCGGTAATTGGTTTTTCGACAAATACATGTTTATTTTTTGCCAATGCCTGCTTAACAATAGAATAATGAGCGCTTGTTGTTGCAACAATATCTACCGCATCAACCTCGTTTAGTAAATTATCTATTGTATCGAATGCTTTTACATTAAACTCGGCAGCAACAGATTTAGCCTTTTCTATATCCAAATCGAAAATGCCAATAAACTCGCAATCCGTAACTTCTTTAAATAATTTTGTGTGAATTTTACCTAAATGCCCGGTACCAATAATACCGGTTCTAATTTTTTTCATAAACCACCAGTTTTTAATTTATTAAATCCAATAATTTTTTCGTATCCCCCTTTTTCTTGAGTTTCGTAATAAAGGAATATATTGTATTCGTTATCAGTCTCCCAAAAATTCCCCTCTAAAATCAGCCAATCGTCGTTAATTATTTTACCATCTTTATAATCTGCCACAACATATTGATAGTCGTGAATTCCCCTTTTTAAATTTACCGAAAGATTCATCAGTCCCTTATCGTCGAACATTTCAAACTCGGGAAGTAATTTCCAATTAGTAAAAGAGCCCACCAAAAATACCGGCTTGGTAATAAATTCCGGAATGCGAAGCTTAAAAACAATGTTCACATAATCTGAATTACTATTCTTATAATTCATAAAATCGCTAGAGCCATTATTATCGTTTCTTCTGCGGGAGTAAACATCGGAGGTTTCCAGTTCGGCATTAAAGCTACTTTTATTTGCGGCTAAATATCTGGGAGCCATTAAATCAATCTGCCGGTATTCATTTCCAGGATGAATATTGCGGGCAACAAAACTAAACTGATTCGATGCGTTCCATTCGTAAAACCGATCCGCACTGTTAGTGTATCTATCAATTACAATTGGAGAGTCGAACATTCTGTTCTTAACAATCTCAATTTTTTTTATGTTGCTGCTAAAAAGAGAATCCGGAATAACAAAACTTGTTTTAATGGCAATCGTTCTTGCCAATAGCGGATTATCTGTTGCGTATCCCTGAAGCGTTTCCTTAAAAATATTAGCATATAATCTTACCTCTGGATAAACAACAAAAAACTTTCCTTTAGCATAAACTTTACCTCTGTTAAAGAGGTCGAAAACTTCAAATATCCATTTGCCCGAATAGGGAAAATTTACATTGCTGTTTGGAAAGCTTTCTTTGTAATGGTAAGAAGCCCCGGTAATAGAAGCGGGTAATCTTTCTAAGAAAATATTACGCTCCATATTATACATAGGATTAGTTAAAAATGGAGAATCGTAAGGCTGCCAATTGGAATTGCAATACTTAAAAACAATTGCAAGACCGGGATTTTTAGCAGAAGCCACATCAAATTCAATTGTAATAAAACCAGGTTCCTCTTTAGAGTAATCTATAACCGGAAAGGATAATTCATTTCCTTTGGAATAGCATGCTAAACTTTTAATTTCTAATTCCCCGCCAACAAATTGTGCATTCAAATTATTGCTTAAAAAGAAAAGGGAAAAGAAAATTGCTAATAAATTTCGACACATTTAATTGCCCCAAACATTATGAAGATGTTATATGTTAGATCGTCCCGTTTTGTTTCTAAAAGCAATCCCTCATCGAAAGAAGCAACAAGTTTACCTGTTTTGAAAACAATTTCGTAAAAAGTTGGATATTCATCTTTTTCTTTACCGTAAACAACTCCATAGTTTTCGTTCATTGTTACATTGACGGTTTTGCCAACATAATCTTGCCAATTGAGTTTCATTTAATTCTCCATCTTTAATTGATGTGATAGAATATAATTGCTCTCAAAAAGTAGTTAAAATTGAGATTTTATTCCAATACAGTAATAAATGGCAAATGAAAGGCATTCTAAAGAAGTTAAAAAAATGCCGGTAAAACTACCGGCACCTAAAATTGTACTATGGAAAATATTCTACTTTTGATTAATTGTAATATCTCCGCCGGTTGTATCCAAAATTAATTTAGCTCCTCCGCCATTTAATTTAGCGCGAAGATGTCCGCGGCTCACTTTGGATGTATTTGTATTAGAAAAATTAAGATCGATATCTCCGCCGGTGGTTTCGCAATCTGCATCTGCCTTAAATGTTGATGGTAAAACTACCTTTACATCACCGCCCGATGTGGAGGCTTCAATTCCCTTATTATCTCCATTGTATTGAATATAGATATCACCGCCGGAGGTTTCGGCAAATATACGGCCATCTGCAACATCAAGATCAATATCTCCACCGCTAGTTTCGGCTTTCAATTCTCCGTTAGTTGCTTTGCACTTAATATCACCGCCGGATGTAGATAATCTCATATCACCTTTGTGAGTATTAAGTGTAATATCTCCACCGCTAGTTTCGGCTAAGAGTTTTCCGTTAAGATTGCTTGAAACAATATCTCCGCCCGAAGTGCTGAATTTGAAACCACCGGTAACATTATATACTTTAATATCTCCGCCTGATGTGTTCAAATCTGCATTAAAATTCTTTGGAACAAAGGCTTCGACCCGAACCTGAAGATTGCTCATTCCCATGAAGTTCCAAAAAGATCCTTTCTTTTTAATTATTACTTTAACAACATCACCTTCCTGGTCCACATAAAAATTTAGTTTTTCTTCTGCCTTTTGGTTGGCAAATATTTTGATATAAACTTCCTGTTTATCCCAGCTTTCAACTTTAAAGTCTGCACCGGATGCTTCGGTGTAAAGATTTTGCCATTCCTTAACCGAAAATGTTTTTTCTTTAATGAGTTTTAGCTCTTTTGCGTTAATAGTTGATGCAAAAAGGAACAATATTGTTATCAACGAAAGACAACTTGCCAGCATTCTAAATAATTTGTACATCTTACCTCCAGGTTTGCTTGTTTAACTATTTATTTAGACTCGGTAATTGATAAAATTGTTACATTGTAATAAGATTTTTTTTTATTGAGGAATTTGTGACCAATTTTATTATTGTTTTTGCCGGTGCCGGCTTGGGAGGCGCCTTGAGATATTATATGTCCAATTTGATTCATAAGTATGTTCCCCCCTATTTTCCATATGGTACCCTTACGGTTAATTTTTTAGGAAGCTTAATACTGGGCTTTTTAATTTTTGCTTTCGACGAAAAAGAGCTTGTGAGTTCGAACGTAAAGCTGTTTATAGGAATTGGATTCTGCGGAGGGTTTACAACATTTTCGACATTCTCATTCGAAACTTTTAAGCTGCTAAATCAGGGGGAAATTTATTTGGCTACAGCGAATATATTAGGCAATGTATTATTAACAATTGCTGGGATTTATTTGGCTTATATAATTGGGAGGTTAATATGAAAATTGAGGGAGAAGCAGTATTGCTAAGAATTTTTGTTGGAGAGTCGGATAAAATTAATCATGTACCCATTTACGAAAGAATTGTTAACGAAGCCAGAGCAGCAAACCTTGCCGGCGCCACTGTTTACAAAGGAATTATGGGCTTTGGAGGAAACAGCAGAATTCACTCTTCAAAAATTTTACGATTATCTGAAGACATGCCATTAGTAATTGAAATTGTTGATGAGAAGTTGAAAGTGGAAAGTTTTATTCCCCTTATTGAAAAAATGTTTGAAGAATCTAATTCAAGCGGATTAATTACATCCGAAAAAGTAAATATCATAAAATATTCCAAAGCCGGTAAGAAATGAAATTAAAAGGATATTTGGCATTACTGATTATTGTATTGTTTGCAAATTTTAATTTTACATTTGCCCAAAACAAGTACAATTTTGACCAATTCTTCAACGAATCGAAATCTTATTTAGCACAACCAGCTAAGTGGGATGGTAACGACTGGCTTAAGATTGGTGCCATAGGAGCCGCAACTGTTCTTTTTATGCAAATTGATGAGCCGGTACGAAATGAATTGATTAAAGATAGAAGTTACATTAAAAGCGTTCCAATTGAGGGGGGAAGAATTTGGGGAGAAGTTTATACAACTGTTGGTATTTCAGGGATATATTATTTACTTGGACAAATAAACGAGAACAATAGCTACAAAAAAATTGGGTTTGAAATTCTGCAGTCTTGTATCTACAGTGCGTTAATAACCCAATCTATGAAAATGATTATTGGGCGGGCCAGACCATACCAGAATGAGGGTGCTTTTTCTTTTAAACCATTAAATATTTCGGGGGATGACAGATGGGCGTTACCTTCGGGGCATACAACGCTGGCATTTTCTTTATCCACAGTTCTTGCAAAGAATAGTGAATCTACATTAACAAAAATTATTTGTTACATACCTGCATTGCTAACTGCTGCTTCGCGAACATCGCAGGATAAGCATTGGATTTCTGATGTTTTTTTGGGCGCGGTAATAGGTTATTCGGTTGCAGAATTTGTAACAAGCAAGCATGAACAAAATGAGAGCAGTGTAATTATTTCCCCCTCTCTAATAAATTTGTCTATTCCTCTTAATTAATTGCGCTTACAAATTATTACTTAATTAATCCAATTTTGTTTTACACTTCATTTATCTATTTTAGATGCATTCTAAAACTATACATTCCTTATAATGAAACTAGTATTTAAAGAAGAACATGAGATGCTACGCAAGATGGTAAAAGATTTTGCGACTGCCGAAATTAAGCCATTAGCCAGAACAATTGATGAAGAAGAGAGAATTCCCCCCGAATTAATAAAAAAAATTGCAGATGTTGGTTTATTTGGTACCGCCTTTCCCGAGGAATATGGTGGAGGAGGATTTGGAGAAATAGGTTATTTAATTGCCCAGGAAGAGGTTGCAAGAGCGTGCGGATCTACAGCCACTTTAATTGGCGCTCATCAATCTATTGGAACAAATGCAATTTACAATAGCGGTTCCGAAGAGTTGAGAAAGAAATATATGCCTAGTCTTTGTTCCGGAGAAAAGATTGCCGCATTCTGTTTAACAGAGCCGCAAGCCGGAAGTGATTCTTTTAACCTGCAAACACACGCAACACATAAAAACGGCAAATGGTATATTAATGGAGAAAAAATTTGGATTACCAATGCTGCTATTGCAGATGTATTTTCCATTTTTGCCAGAACAGAAAAAGGGATAACCGGATTTGTGTTAGAAAAGGAATTCCCGGGAATTACAATTGGTCCCAACGAAAAAAAGCTTGGAATAAAAGGAAGCGCAACAAATACAATTTATTTCGATAATGTGGAAGTGCCCGAAGAGAATATGATTGGGATTGACGGGCGGGGCTTTTTAATTGCAATGAAAACCTTGGATGCCGGACGTTTAACTGTTGGCGCATGCTCATTGGGAGCCGCAAAAGAAATGATGGAGCTATCTGTTGCCTTTGCAAAACAAAGAAAGCAATTCGATCAGCCAATTATTAATTTTCAGGCAATTCAATTTATGATTGCAGAAATGACTAGTAAAATTTATTCTATGGAAAGCATGCTATACCGTGCAGCAGAAAAATATGAAGATAACATGGACATAAGTTTGGATGCGGCAATAATAAAACTTTACTGTTCGGAAGCAATTACGCAAATTGCAGATACGGCTTTGCAAATTCATGGCGGAATGGGTTTTTCGCGCGAACTGCCAATTGAAAGATTTTACCGCGATGCTCGTATTCTAAGAATTTTTGAAGGAACTAGTGAGATACAAAAGCTTATAATAAGTAGAAAATCTATTAAGAATAATGGTGTATGGAAAATTGATGGGTAAGATATTAATAATACCGTCCATAGATATACAGAACAGAAAACTTGTTCGTGTGGTACAGGGAATTCCGGAACTGGACTGCCTTGAGTATGCTAACGATCCGGTTGAAATGGCTATGATTTGGAGAGCCGAAAACGCAAAGTGCATTCACCTTGTGGATTTTGATTCGTCGCATGAGCACTCCCAAATTAATTTTGATATAATAAGAAAGATCTGCGAATCTGTAATAATTCCTGTTGAACTTGGTGGAGGAATTAGAGATTTTGAAGATGCCAAATTACTTTTTGAACTTGGCGTTGCCCGAGTTGTAATTGGCTCTATGGCATTTGAAAAACCAAGAGAGTTTATAAAAATTTTGGATGCCTATTCTCCGAATAAAGTTGTTGCTGCAATAGATGTTGTTAACGGAGAAGTTGTTACAAGAGGAAGACAAACAAGAACTCATTTAAAAGCAGTTCAGTTTGCTCAGTTCTTAAACTCGTGCGGCGCAAAAAGAATATTAGTAACAGATGTTTCTACAAACGGAATGCTTATTGGTCCTAATATTGAATTATCGAAGCAAGTAGCCGATGCCGCAGGAATAAAAGTAACTCATTCCGGCGGAATTAGCGGCTATAAAGATTTAATAAAATTGCAAACAGAAGCAAGCCAGTATATCGATTCCGTAATTATTGGAAGAGCGCTTTACGAAAATAAATTTCCATGTCAAAAAATTTGGCGCGTTGCAGAATCTGGCATTTTTACTTAGGAGTTTAAATGAAGGCAAGCGAAAAAAACAGCAGCAGTTTTTGGTCGAACATGTTCAAATCTCCAACTGTTAAAAGTGAATTGGAAGAAGTACTTTTATCGATGCCCCCTTTCGAAAAATTAAATAAGAACAATATAAAGAATTTGATGAACCTGATGCATAACCGGGTTTATAAAGCAAACGAAGTTGTTTTTCATCAGGGAGAACCGGGTGCCGGCTTGTATGTAATTGTTAAAGGGGAAGTTTTAATATCTATGGACCAGGAGGATGAGCATTGGGATTTAGCTCTTTTAGGAAGAGGAGATTTTTTTGGAGAACTTGCACTGCTCGACGATTCGGTTAGATCTGCTTCGGCTATTGCATTAAAAGACACTCAGCTTAGTGTAATTTTTAAACCGGATTTGGATGAGTTTGTAGAGACCTATTCCAAAGATGGAATAAATATTTTACGAGGCATTTCTCAAATTATTGCAACCAGATTAAGAGGATTGAATCAGGATTACTTTACACTTTACAACCAAACCAGAAACAGATAAAGGGAGGATGTGATGATTAAGAACATATTAGTACCTGTAGACTTTTCGGAATATTCAAAAGGAGCTTTAAGATATGCGGCTCAGTTTGCCGGCATATTTAACTCCAAAATATTTTTGATTTATGTTGTAGAACCAATGATTTATCCCGCCGATTTTTCGATGGGACAAGTTGCAATTCCCTCTTCGGATGTGGATATGCATTCAAGAGCCGAGGAAGAGTTAAAAAAACTTTCGGCCGAATTCAGTAATAATTTAGCTGTTGAGATAATTATAAAAACAGGCAAACCGTTTGTTGAAATAAATGAAACTGCAGCCGAAAAAGATATTGATTTAATAATTATTGCAACACACGGACATACAGGAGTTGAGCATTTACTTTTTGGAAGCACCGCAGAAAAAGTTGTGCGCAAAGCACCATGCCCTGTGTTAACTTTACGCGAACCAATAAAGGGATTTCAATTCAATCCTAAAAATTAATGACCGCTTTACAAAATAAGGAGCTCTCATTAATTCTAAATGATAGAAGAAGCGGCAGCAAAAAGCTGCTTGAGAAACTTGTTATATTTTTTTTGAAATACCATAAGACTATTAATAACTATCCTCAATTACTTTTTACACTTCGCAAGAGTTTGCACTCGTTTGAAATAATAGAAAAATTTATTGATAAGTTACAAGCGGTTTACATTGACCCAACTAGAACATACCGGCTGTTAAAAAAATATGAAACAGATTTACAAAGCGTAAGCCAGTTAATTTGCAAGAATGCACTTCCCTATCTAATAGACATTAAAAGTTTAGTTACAATTTCGAACAGCGCAACTCTTTTGGAATTGCTAAGCGGGTTATACAAGGATGTTAAAATAATTGTATGCGAATCGAGGCCATTAAACGAAGGGAGATTATTTGCCCACAATGCTGCAAAAAAAGGTTTTAATACAAAACTAATTACAGAGTCTTCTATTGCCGCGGAAGTTGAAAAATGCGACTGCGTAGTAATTGGAGCAGATTCAATTTTAAAATGCGGAGATGTAATTAATAAAGTGGGCAGTTATACACTTGCAGTTGCAGCCAAACATTTTAATAAACCCTTTTACGTTGTTGCATCAAAAGCTAAAAAGAAAAGGAATAACAGTTTTACTGTAAAAGAGCATTTACCTCAGGAGATTTGGAAAAATTCTCCGAAAGAAGTATCGATTTCCAATTTCTATTTCGAAAGAATTCCTAAAGAGCTTATTACAAAAATAATTACCGAATAAAAAAAGGCGGAGTAAATTTCTCCGCCTTTTGAATTGCTAATTTAGAACAACAACTATTCTTCTTCCCCTTCTTTAGATTTCATATAGGCATCGATGATTTTTGCTTCGACATCTTTAGGAACCTCTTCGTAATGAGAAAAAGCCATAGAGAAAGCGCCACGTCCCGAAGTTAAGCTTCGAAGCTGAGTTGAATATTTATGCAATTCTGCCAAAGGCACTTTTGCTTTAATAATTTGGAATGGGCTTTCGGAATCCATACCCTGAATTTTACCACGGCGTGAAGAACAGTCTCCCATTACATCACCCATGTATTCTTCGGGTATTTTTACTGTAATATCATAAATTGGTTCAAGAAGAATTGGCTTGGCTTCTTTAAATCCTTTTTTGAATGCCTGAGAAGCGGCAAGACGGAAAGAGACTTCATCGGAATCCACATCGTGATAAGTACCGTCGAACAAAGTAACCTTAACGTCAATTACTTTACTTCCGGTTAAAATACCTTTAGCCATAATTTCGTTTAATCCCTTTTCGACAGCAGGAATAAAACGACCCGGAACCACACCGCCAACAATAGCATTAACAAATTCATAACCGGCTCCTCTTGGCAATGGCTCTAAGCGCAAATGCACGTGTCCATATTGACCGCGTCCGCCCGATTGTTTTTTATGTTTGAATTCGGCGTCTTCACATTTTCCACGAATTGTTTCGCGGTATGGAATTCTTGGTTCAATTAATTCTACTTCAACACCGTAACGGTCCTTTAAAAGTTTAATTGCAAGATTCATTTGCAATTCTCCCTGGCCGCTAACAATTGTTTGGGCAATTTCGGGATCGTACTTAGTTCTTAAAGTAGGTTCTTCTTCGTGAGCTGTATGTAATGCTGCTGATATTTTATCTTCGTCTCCCTTAGCTTTTGGCTTAACTGCAGCTCTAATAACAGGCTCGGGATATTTTAATTCTGGTAAAACAACACTAAAGTTTTTAGATGACAATGTATCGCCGGTATGACTATCTTTTAATTTTACAACCGCGCCAATATCACCGGCATTAAGCCTCGAAATTTCAGTTCTGTTTCTTCCATTAAGAACAAATATTTGTCCAAGTCTTTCAACTTTATCGCGTGTAGTGTTCTGTAAATCTAAACCGGGAGTAAGTGAACCGGAATAAACTTTATATATAGAAAGTTCACCAACATGTTTTTCGGAAAGGGATTTGAATATTTGTAAACAGGGTTCTCCCTTTGGATCGCAAGCAATCTTAACAACGTTAGAGCCATCTTTAACTTTTGCTTCAACAGGTTCTCTTTCGAAAGGAGCAGGAAAATATTTTACGCAATAATCCAAGAAAGTATTCATTCCAATTCCTTTTGTAGCAGCAAATGCGAATGCAGGAATTAAGCCCCCTTTAACAATAGAAAGTTTTAAACCTTTTGCCAATTCCTCATCATTTAAAGAACCTTCTTCAAAAAACTTGTTCATCAATTCTTCATCACTCTCGGCAACTTTTTCAATTAATTCTTCTCTTAATTTATCAGCCTTAGCTTTTAAGTCAGCAGGAATTTCTTCCTCGGTGAATTTTTTGGAACCGACATCACCGTAAGTAATCATTTTCATTTTAACAAGATCTACTACAGAATTAAAATTCATACCTTCCTTAACAGGAAAGGTTACAACAGTAACATCATTGCTTAATCTATTTTTAACTTGTTGAATAGTTTCAAAAAATTTGGAATGCTCGTTATCAATTTTATTAATAATAACCGCAGCAGGCATTTTGGCGCGTCTTACTAAATCCCAAGTCTGCTCTGTACAAACTTCAACTCCTTCGGCACTTTTAACAACACTAATAGCAAGATCTGTAACATGAAGTGACGAAATAACCTGGCCAATAAAATCGGGGAAACCGGGTGTATCTAAGATGTTAATTTTTGTGTTTGCCCATTCCACATGAAGCGGAGAAGCGGCAATAGATATTTGTCTGTCAATTTCATTTTGATTGAAATCGGAAGTAGTGTTACCCTCTTCAATTTTACCAATTCTGTTTATAGCTCCGGCAGTAAACAATAATACTTCAGAAATAGAGGTTTTACCACTTCCGCCATGCCCAATGAGCGCAATATTCCTTATGGCTTCTGCTTGATACTCTTTCAATTTGTTCTCTCCTTAGTTTTACTATTATTTTGTTAGCTTCTTCTAAACTCTTTCCAAAAAGCCGAAAAACCTTTTGTAAAGGCTCTTATATTTTGTATGATACCTCTTGCATTGATATTGGAATTTCCAAATTTACTTGGTGAAGTAAAACTTGAAATCTTCATCTTAACAGAATCGATTGATCTTTCAACACTTTCCCAATAACTTTCTGCAGAAGTAACTATTCGGTTGGCTTTAACTGTAACTTCGTTGAGGTTTTTTAATAGAGGTATTGTGTTGTTAACCAACTGTTTTACATCTTTTTGAATCTCGTTAATTTGCAGCAACACCTTTTGCAAAACAGAGATTACATAAAAGCATAAAACAGTTGCAGATATAACTAAAACGATTAATAGAATTTCTAATAACGACATAATATGTTACGCTTCCTTTTCAGATTTATAAGTATCCAAACCGGCTTTAATAGCAGATTTTAAACGTTCCCCTTCCTTCTCAATTTTTTCTTTTCCTGTTTGAGCAAATGTATTTGTTTTTTCTTTTGCGTCTGTAAGAATTTTTTCTGCTTCGTCTAAAAGGGAATCTACCTTCTCTTTAGTGTCTGCCACCAACCGTTCGGATTTTTTTTTTCCTTCGTTTATCAATTGGGATGCTTTTTCTTTTGCAGTAGATATATATTCCTCTGCATCATCTACAAATTCTTGCGATTTGTTCTTTATATCCGCACGTAATTCTTTTCCAGATTTTGGTGCATATAAAAGTGCAATTATTGATCCAACAGCTGCACCAGCTAAAAATCCAATGAGTAATCCTTTACCCATTCCATTTTCGTCATTAGTCATAACTATCTCCAATAGATGTGTTTATGTGGCAGTAAAATACTAAGGGTGATAAGTAAAATCAAGGATAGAAAGGTCTAAATGAATAAACTGAACAAAATAATTTGCTTTGAATGCAAAAAGCCCTGCACTTTTCCTAAATTTTAGTAATTGACACTGCCAAATTACTGCATGTATTAATTTAAGGACAATTGCTAAAATGAATGGTTTTTAAATGATGCTTGTAACCGAACGACTGTAATTTGGGATTGTGATATAAGGGGTATTTTATATTAATATTTTTTGCAATGCTAAATAAACCTTTTGAAGAGGAAGACCAACAACATTGTAATAACACCCCTCTATTTTATTTACAAACAGGGCTCCAAGGTCGTCCTGAATTCCATAAGCGCCGGCTTTATCCATTGGACTTTTAGAATTTATATAATCCGAAATTTCTTTGGGGGTTAATTTCCGGAATGTAACTTTTGTTTTTTCGTAATCGAGAATAGTTTTATTGGTGCCGATATTTTTAATTGCAAATCCGGTATAAACGGTGTGAGTATTGCCGCTTAATTTGTTTAGAATTTTGCGAGCATCCTTTTCATCTTTAGGCTTGCCAATAACTTCCTTATTCAAAACTACAATTGTATCTGCAGTAATAACAATTCCCTTTTTAATGTTTTTGCACGCTTCGTCTAATTTATGAAGGGCTAGGCGGGAAACTGTTTTTTGGGGATGTTCGCCATCAAGAATTTCTTCGTTTAAATCTACCGAAAAGGAAGTAAACTTTATGCCCAACAATTTAAGCAGTTTTCGTCTACGGGGAGATTTTGATGCAAGATATATTTTTACATCGTTGGTAATCATAAATTATTGATAAAAAAAAAGGAAGAATAAAATTGATTAACGGAAAAGGGCTTTAATGCTACCCCAAGTTTTTTTTGCGCTTGAGATGTTTTGATGATTAACGGTTACTTCCCACGAATGTGAAATATTTCCATCTGCATCAATTACTTTAATTCGGTAGATGTAAATTTGGCTTGAAGATTTGAAAGCTGTTTTATCTGTAAATTCGTAATTCTTATCTGAACGGGGCTGAACTGTACCTACCTCTATAAAAGATCCATTATATGCTTTACGTTCAACAACAAAACTTTTTACATTTGTTTCGGAAGAAGTTTGAAATGTAATATTAATGTTGTTATCTACGCTGCGGGCGTTTATTCTAAGGAATTCTGCACCACCAAAAATGGTTGCGGCAAAAAACAGAAGGAGCAGTATGGAAGTTCTAATTTTCATCATTTCTTGGTCTAAATATATTCCTCTTCAAGCAAGATGTCAAGGAGATAATTTTATACGTTTTTAATTTTGTCCCAGCGTCCATACTTGAATTTAATGTAGATAGAAATGGCATAAATTAAAACATAAAACGGAAGTGCAGACCAGGCTCCAACAATTCCTAGCCCAAGATAAACTCCAAGGAAATAGGCAATTGGCACAAATACAAACCAATTTACAATTACTTCTGCAAGCATAACGTATAATGTTGCACCCACAGCCTGAAGTCCATTTGCCAGAACAACTCCTATACCGTAAAAAATTTGTCCAAAGCCGGCAATGCGAAGCGCCGGAACAGCAGTTTCTATTACAGTTTGGTCGTTAGTAGTTAAAGACAAAATAACGCGGGGGGCAATTACAAAAAAGGCCCCTACAGCAACAGTGTAAATTGTGGCCAGTTTGCTTGTTTCGAATCCATAATGTTTTGCAAGCTGATTGTTCCCGCTTCCAATAGAGTTGCCAACCAAAGTTTGAATTGCAATTCCAAAACCAAAACAGGGCAAAAGAGAAATTAGGAGAGAAGAAAAAACAACATTACTTGCCGCTTGTTCAACTGTTCCAATTAATCCAGTAATTGATAAGAAACTTAAGAAGCCAACCAGAATAAAAATATTTTGAAGTGAAACAGGCAACGATATTTTAATTATAGAATGAGCAATTTCTTTAACAAATTTAAGGTTCTTAAAATAATGGAACCGGTGACGGTATGCCGGAAGCAAAGAAACAATAAAGTAGAAGAAAGCATCGCACACTGTGGCTAAGGTAGAGCCTAATCCCGAGCCAGCAAGCCCCATAGCGGGAATACCAAAAGCGCCGTAAATGAAAATTATATTGAAAACAATATTTAAAAAGTTTACAAGAATACCCGAGATCATAAAAATCTTGGTCTGCCCTATTCCAAAGAAAAATCCCCTATAGGAAACCGTAGCCAAAAAGAAAGGAATTCCAATGAACCGATATCTTAAAAACTCGCCGGCATAAAAGCCCACTCTTTCATCGGCGGCAAAAAAGCCGGAGATATCGTGAGCAAAAACAATTACCGAAAGCCCCACAACAATGCCAATTAAAAAGGTAAGTATTAAAGAGGTATTTAAAACCTTTCCGCACTCTTCAAAATTATTTTCGCCATACCTTCGTGCAATTAATACATGAGTTCCGGTAGCCAAGCTTGAGAATAGACTAACAATAGCCCAAGTGGCCATTACGCCAATTCCCATAGCGGCTAATACATATTGAGTTTCGGGAAGACGTCCAACCAAGGCCGTGTCTACCAAAGAAACTACCATCTGCGTTGAAACTCCGGCTATTGCCGGAAGGGCCATGCGAAGTATGTATTTGTAATCTTTAGAATGTTTGAGGATATTCATATATCCTAAAGATATTGAATTAATATATCTTATAAAAAAATTTGATAAAATTTGTTATTTTGTTTTTGGAAACCAAATTAACATGCCGGATAAAAAAAATGAGCAAACAGGAAGAGTTAAAATACTTAATTAATTCCCTTGGCATAAAGCTGCCAATGATTGCCGAAAAACTTGATATGAAACTGCAAACCCTTTCCTATTTGCTAAACGAAAGCCCACAGTTTGATGAAGAACTTTACATTCAGATAAAAAAGATTATTGACGACAGCCAATTTGAATTGAATTTGATAGATCCGGATTCCACAGATAATTTTGATTTGTTTACTGATGAAAAGTTACACTTAGGAGTTGGAGAAAGGATGAGAATATTTGCAAAGCGCAAATATGGAACATTGAAAAAACTTGCAGAAGCAATGAATATTTCTCCACAGCAGCTGCAGCAATATATTAGCGCTAAGAGAGAACCCGGTACAAGAATTTTAGCAAAGCTGTTAAGATTAGGATGTGACGTTAATTGGCTGCTTGGGGGTAAAGAGTCTATTGAATCCTATAAGATTTACAAGCTGGAAAGTGAATTAAGAAGATTGCAAAGCAATATGCATCAAATCAGTCAAATAGTTCATAAGACTGCGGGAAAGCACTAACAAAAAAAACAAATACAATTTATGAAAAACGAACGTCTGTTATCTTTGGATGTTTTTAGAGGAATAACAATTGCCTCGATGATATTGGTTAACACGCCGGGCTCTTGGAGTAATGTTTACAGTCCCCTTTTGCATGCCAAATGGAATGGATTAACCCCAACAGATTTAATTTTTCCCTTCTTTCTTTATATTGTTGGAGTGGCAGTTACTTTTTCCCTTTCGAAAAAGAAAGAGCTTACAAACGATTATAAAAAAATCTACCTATCAATATTCAGAAGAAGTGTAATTCTTTTTCTTCTTGGTTTGTTCTTAAGCGCATTTCCCCATTTTAATTTTAGCACAATAAGAATTCCGGGAGTACTTCAAAGAATTGGAGTTGTTTATTTTTTTACAGCAATTATTTTTCTTAAAACAAATTATAAACAGCAAATAATTATAAGTGTTGTATTGCTAGTTCTCTATTGGATACTAATGACAATGGTTCCTGTTCCCGGGGTTGGATACAGCAATTTGGAACCAACAAAAAATTTAGGTGCCTGGCTGGATAATCTTTTGCTAAACGGTCATTTATGGAGAGCAACAAAAGTTTGGGATCCCGAAGGAATTTTAAGTACAATTCCCGCAATTGCATCCTCTTTGTTTGGAGTTTTAACCGGATACTGGCTGCAAAAAACAAACGAACATTCTATTAAGGTAGTATGGATGTTTGTTGCCGGAAATTTATTTCTTGTTGCCGGTTATTTTATGGATTTGTCTTTTCCCATTAATAAAAGTTTATGGAGCAGTTCCTACGTTGTATTTACAACCGGAATGGCGTTAAACTTTTTTGGAGTTTGCTACTGGTTAATAGATGTTCAAAAAATAACTTTTTGGATAAAGCCCTTTTTGGTTTTTGGAGTAAACGCAATAACTGTTTTTTTCCTTTCGGGTATTTTAGAAAAGACTTTAGGAAGCATTAAAATTGCGCAGGAGTTAAATAAAAGCATCTCCTTAAAAAGTTATTTGTTTGAGAATACTTTTTTGCTTTGGATGTCTCCAATTAACGCTTCGCTGGCCTGGGCAGTTAGTGTAATACTTTTTTGGCTTGGAATTATGTGGATACTATACAGCAAAAAAATATTTATAAAAGTATAGATTAATTTTTAAATAGTAGTAGTTTTAGCCTACACTTCCCTAAGGGCTCTTAGTATTATTTTTGCATTAAGAGTCTTGTTGTAGCGCCTAAACGCCTCTCAAGAATGACCCAGAGTCTTACCTTAATGACTCAATGCCTTACTGTTATGACTCGGAATCCTTCCACAATGACTCAGAGTCTTATCGTAATGACTCAAAGTCTTTCCACATTGACTCAATGCCTTTCCGTTATGACTCGGAATCCTTCCACAATGACTCAGAGTCTTATCGCAATGACTCGGAGTCTTTCCACAATGACTCAAAGCCTTTCCGTTATGACTCGGAATCCTTCCACAATGACTCAGAGTCTTTCTATAATGTCAAAAAGACTTAACCGCTGGGAAAAGATATAGCCTCTGTTTATAGCTGTGTCCTTTAAAATTGGATTTTTCTCGGCGTTCTTTGCGATCTTTGCGTTTAAAAGCTTAACTGCAGAGAGCACGGAGAAAAGAAAGTAACACTACGCATTTGCCGTTTAAAGCCATTACTAAAAATTTGAAACTGTAAGTAATTTATACTAATTTGAAGATGGGTTTAGTGCAATTCATTTCTTTTTTACATATCTGATAGTTACTTACTTAATATAAATTTTTGTTAGTACAGTTTCTTAATTCATTAAAGCTTTAGTCCATCAATTAAATTTTATAGATGGAGTGTTAGCACGCAAATAAATGTGAATAAAATAAAAAAACTAAATAAATGCCGGTAGATAACACTTTTTAGATAAGCTATCTTCTGGCGGGCTAAGTAATAGTTATACGTTCAATAGGTCGTGTAAAAATATGAAATATAGATTATCACTAATATGGTTTTTATTCACTATTTATATTTATGCTCAAAAAATTGAGATAATTAACCCTAATGGGAATGAAATTTTCACATCTTCAACCAATCAATCTATTTACATAAAAAAAATTTCTTTTAGAAACCTAAATGTTTTTTTTAGTAAAAATAATGGTAAAGATTGGCAGTTATTATTAAGAGATAAAGTTGCGGGAGTTTACTTTAGTTACTCAGCATTAGCTTGGCAAGTTCCAAATGTTAAATCAGATAGTTGTCTAATCAAAGTAGTTGATTCATCGGATTCTTTAAATTATGATGTTAGTGATAAAATGTTTTCAGTTGCTTCTGGTGCCATGAAAAATGAATTTAATTTTCCATTACAAGTAGGAAATGCATGGTTTTTTGTTTATGAAGGTGATTTATATAATCAACCCAATCCCAAGATATTGACTATTCTAAAAGTTACAAAAGATACTTTAATGAATGATGGAAATCGTTATGCTGTAATTGATAAGTATGATAGCACCTATGAAAATAAATGGGAAAAATATAAAGGTAATTACAAACTACTTCGAGTAGAAGGGTCAAAAGTTTATGAATATCCGAATAAGCTTCTTTTCGATTGCAATTGGACTGAGTTAGATGTTCGACCTGGAGGATTATTTTCTTTTCATTCAAAATATGTCCCATTGTTCGGGTATTTTAATATTACTTATTATTTGATGACATTTACCGAAGAGTGGAGATCTTATACAGATGGAATAGGATTTTATGAATTATATATTCTTCATTGGCATGATTACCAAAGGACTAGTAGAACATTAGTGGGATGTTTATTAAATGGAAAAAACTATGGTAATACAATTACTAATATCAAAAATGAGTTAGCAGAATTACCAAAAGAATTCAATTTGTTGCAAAATTATCCTAATCCATTTAATCCCAAAACAGTAATAAAATATCAATTACCCAAATCTGGATTTGTCAGATTAAAAGTTTATGATGTCCTTGGTAATTAAGTATCTATATTAGTCGATAGTTTTGTATATGCTGGTGAGTATGAGGTTGAATTTAATGCAAGGAATATTCCAAGTGGCGTTTATTTCTACACACTTAGTTCTGGTAATTATAAACAAACAAAAAAATTATTATTGCTGAAATGAAACGTATAACAAGTTCTTCAAGCCGCCCGCTTTAAACTTTGCGGCATTTGTTTGGTTATTAAGTTGTGTTGTAAAAGTTAGTTGCTTTTTGAGTGTAGTTAAGTAAACGAAGTGATTAATAAATTATTGACGTTAGCTTTTCAAAGCTGCATTGCTGTGTTGGGCGGCGGCTTAAAAACAACGTTGTTAGGCGTATAATCAAATGAAACAATCTAAATTTGCTATTATTATTTTTTTATTTACTATTTCTATTATTCATGCACAATGGGTACAGACTAATGGACCATACGTTTATAACATTCCCAAACGTGTATCTGTTGAAAATAACGAAGTGTTTTTAACAGCTGACTATTACAGTGTGTTCAAACTAGCCAATAATGTATGGACATGGGTAGCAGATCCAAATACAGCAAATGCATATCCGACATTTGTTTTAAAGCATAACTCAAAAATTCTTATAAATGGTGATCCTTTAAAAATATCCAGTGATGGAGGATATACCTGGAATAGAATAACTGAAGGTATGCCTTCAAGTCAATCTAGCAGTTGGGGTACACTTCCTCCAAGTACTGTTGCTTCAATGGGTTCTGTTAACAATATTATTTTTGTTGGATTTTATGGGGGTTTATATCGTTCCACTGATGAAGGAGTTAGCTGGCAAAAAGTCTTAAGCTCCTTTATTCAATGCATAACCTCAAAGGATTCTACCATATATGTTTCTGGGAACGGAACATTTAAATCCACTGATGGGGGAAATACATGGATAGATATTGGGAAAAATGGAGATATGAATTCTACATCTATCTCAATATTAGCAACTTCAAAATTTCTTTTTGTTTCAGCACCTAATGGAGTTTTTCAATCTGATGATGATGGAAATACATGGAAAAGAATTGATAATCTCTCAGTAAATAATTATCAATTCGTTTATTCAATGGTAGAGTTGAATAACAAAATATTTGCTACACAAAATGGAAATTTAATATTTTCATCAAATAACGGAGAAACATGGGAAAAAGTATTAGGAATAAATAACTCTAGAGGATTAAATTTTATTTCTAATGGCAAAATATTTGTTTCAACAAGTACTGGAATATTCTCTTCATCTGATGTTGGAGTAACCTGGGTAAAAAACAATGCTGGATTAGAATATACCAATGCATCCGTACAATCAATAGCTGTCAAAGATTCTAGTATATTTATTAATACAGACAAAGGCATTTATCAAACAAATGATAATGGTAAAAATTGGAATAATATAAAAAATAGTAGCGGTGCTTTATGTATTGATGGCACGACTATTTACTCGGGATTGTCAAAATCCAATGATTATGGAAAAACTTGGGTTTCGATTTCGAATGGGTTGCCAAGTTTTAGGACACTATCCTCAATTATTAAAAAGGATGGTATACTGTTAATCGGTACAAGTGAAGGGGTTTATATATCATTTAATGACGGTGTAAATTGGACTGTTTCAAACAAAGGTTTTAATCCAGTTTCAGAAATTTATTCTATGATTTCTTATAAAGGGAATCTCTATGCAAGTAATTGGTTTGGAGTTTATAAATCAATAGACAATGGCAATAGTTGGAACTATATTGGTCTCAACCGTATCAGCACTTTAGCATCGGGGAGTAATGGTATCTACGCTGGGTCATTTGACTCTCAAAATGTCGATTATCAGAATGTCTATAGAATGTCTGACGTAACACAACAATGGGAACATATTCTTACTACAAACAATGTTCATTCTATAATATTATACGGACAAAATATTTTCGTTGGAACCGAAAAAGGTATTATTCTTTCCAAAGATGATGGTTTTACTTGGAAAGAGTTTAATGAAGGTGTTAACCAATCCCAAGTCAACTGTTTTGCAATAAATGATAAGTATATTTTTGCTGGAACACGAGACTTTTCTGTTTGGAAACGGTCTATTGCAGAAACTATTACTAATGTTGTTAACAAAGATAAAATAATACCAACTACTTTATCTCTTTCGCAAAACTATCCGAATCCATTTAATCCAACCACTATTATTGAATATCAAATACCACGACAAAATAAGGTTATGATAAAAGTTATTGATATCCTCGGACGAGATATTGCAATTCTAATAGATGAAGAAAAATCTGCGGGTAGTTATTCCGTGAAATTTGACGCTAGTAATCTTTCAAGTGGAACTTATTTCTATCAATTAATAACGAATGAGAAAGTAATTACAAAAAAAATAGTTTTGATAAAATAGAGAATGCCTAACAAGTGGCTCAAGGCGACAGCGTTTACGCATTTGGCATTTTAGAAATTTTAGAGTTAGCTGTTCCATTTTAAGTTTCTTGTTCACGGTGGTTTTACTATGAAAGATTTTTGTAATTATAAAATTTATTAACAAGTTCGGCGTTGTAGTTTGGGGCTGCGCCTTAGCCACCACGCCGTTAGGTGTATAAATGAGAAAGAATAACATCATCGTTTTGGTGGCAGCAATAATTGTAATTGATGTTTTCGTGATTATTTTTATGGTGAACAACTCGAAATTAAACAATAATGTTGTTAATAATACAATTATTCCACTTGTACCTATTGATACAGTAGAAATCAATTCAAACAAAATCAAAAATTTGCTTAAATCGTATATAAAATATAAGGACAATAGATTATTTGTTATTATCGAAGGCGTTGTGAAATATGAATATACATCGAATGATAGCTGTTTTATTGACTATGTAAATTATGATAGAATTAAAGGGTTTATTTCGTTAAATGAATGTAAGCTGATTAGCAAAAATGAGGATGGCTTTAGGGAATGGACTTATATTTCAAAAGTGATTGATTATAAGAACCAAATCGTTTATAATTTTGGGAATGGTGAATCAAATGATGGAGAAAGTTTTTACTCACCAGAAATAATAAATTTTAACCCACATGATTCTTCTCGGATAGTTCTTCATCATGGATATGAAAGCTTTAACACCACATTTTATTTCAATAACAAAGAAAAAGATTTATCATTTACTAATTCAGATGTAGAAGGTGATTGGGCTGAAATTCTTGCTCAAATAGATTCTATCAACTATCTTGTCTCAATTACTGAGAATAGTGTGACAAAATATATAATATACAACGCAATAACAGACCAAATTACATCAATACAAGAAAATACTCTATTAAATTATAATTCGCTCATGTTGAAACAATTTGGTATAAAATATTACTATGTGAATGGCGAAATTAGAAGAATGCGTGATTTGAATTCCAGTGGAACGGCCAGATATAATTATTTTGTGGATAATTGTGTATACGATTTAAATAATAATACTAAGTATTATCTAAAAACTGATTATAAGATAATTCCGATATGGTGAGATTACACCTAACCGGCTTCTCCACCCAACCGCTTCTTTCCAGAGCGTCAATGGTGAAGTAATTGGGTTTGGTTTTGAAAAGTTGGTTGTTCTTAAAAGTGTGATTGCAATACAATACAGATTTTAAAAAATAAAGTTGCGTTGTGTTTGGGAATGTTGTTATGGCGGCCATGACAAAAAGCGTTGGTATAGACTTAATAACCACACCGTTTTTATACGGTATAAAGCAGAGGCATTATGAAAAAAATTATCATCTTCTTTTTTATTGTTGCTGTATCTGCTTCTTATCCTCAGTTTATTAAAGACTATGGAGTTAAAGCAGGGGGAACTATTTCTAATCAAAATTGGAATTACACACTAATTAGCCCGGTTAGAGGATTTGTACCGGATAATAAACTGGGTTTAAATATGGGTGTGTTTGCAGAATTTTTTAACATTCCATTTTTTAGATTAGTTACTGAATTAAATTATGTTCAAAAAGGGATACAAAAAGAAATAGAACAATCTTTTATTGAAAATCCGGATGGCAACGGGAAATTTATTCTTTGGAAACTGGGAATAAATTATCTAAATGTTTCCATTCTAGCAAAACCATGTTTGGATTTGGAAATAATAAAACCATATTTATTAATAGGTCCGCGTATAGATTTTGAGCTAGGCAAGTCCATAGAATATTATGAGTCCTCTTTCTATAACGATTTTGAAAAAAGCAGACTTGGATTAAAATTGGGTATGGGAACAGAGTTCAAGCTAGTTGGAATAAAATTATTAGCTGAATTTATTTATGATATGGATTTTGCTGAATTATATAAGAATGAAAATGTAAAAGTAACTTCTAGCGCTTTCCATTTTAGAATTGGTATTTATTTCTGAAGAAAAATGGTATAACAGATTGTTAAAATCCCCTGCTACAATAAAAGGCATAGATAAAAATTAGATATAATGATATTAGTAATTAGTAATTAATATTATAAAGTAGAAAATCATTGATGAAACGTTTTGCCCTTTTTGCAGAAAGTGAAGAGGGGACCAGTAATTCAAAGCAATAGAATTAAAGATGAGTTTTAATTGTGTTGCTAAAGGCTTAGCTTTTGGGGAAAGGTTATTGTGTTAAATTGATTTATGATACATTTTGTGTTTGTAAATTGTTATTGGAATTAAATAAATTAAAAGGAAAAGAGAGTTTTGAAATCCTTAAATGAAAGCGTAGCATTATCTATGGATTGCGATTCTTTGGAACTAGTTCCCTACCTCCCCTATATACTTCAAGATTTTCATGAGATGGGTTCTAATCCAAAATCAATTTTAAAAATAATAAACACTCTTAAGCAGACTGGTAAAATTGATGTTTTGGATTTGGGATGCGGCAAAGGGGCTGTTACTTGCTTTATTGCCCAAAATAGAGATTCACTTTGCTTTGGCATAGATGCCGTTGCAGAATTTATAGATTATGCTAACAATTATAAAAATAAAAATAGCATTAACAACTGTGATTTTATTGTTGGTGATATTAGAAATCTTGTGCATTTAAAAGATAAATATGATTTCATAATACTGGGATCTGTTGGCCCTGTATTTGAAGATTATACAATTGCAATGGAATTATTAAAACCAATCTTAAAAGATGATGGTTATATATTGCTGGATGATGCCTATATGGAAAACGGTAAAGTGCATCATATTACATTAAGTAAAGAGGAACTGTTTTTTCAGATAACAAATGGGGGTATGCAAATAGAGAAAGAATTTAAAGGAAAAGATATTTGCTTTGAAGATGAATTTGATGGTCAAATAGAAAAGATTAAAGAGCGCTGCAATCAATTGATAAAAGATAATTCCGAAAAAGAGAGCATGTTTAGAAAATTTATAGAAAAGCAGGAAAAGGAATATGGAAATTTGAGGTATGAAATAACTTGTTCAACTTTAGCTATACGAAAAATGAAATAGGACTTAACTTATATTATCTTAGGAAAAGTGTTAACGGATTATAATAGCATCATAAGTTTAGCGCGCAATATTTTAAAGAAAGTATTTTTTCTGTTTATATACAACTAGAATATTAATATGGAATTGAAATAGAATAAGAGAGATAATAAAAACGACATTTAGAATAACACAGTATTCTTTTTTTTATTGATAGGAACCATTTATTATCCAGAACGTTTATAATATTTATCCCATTACCACATCAACCTGGTTTACCGTATTTTTAGGCTGAATTGGAATTATGCCTTCCACCTCTTTTCCATTAAGAGAAATATGTTTTATTCCCTTTTGCACACCATTAGGATTAGTAACCTTTATATTATATGCAGCGCCCCGCCAAAGACGTGTAACTTCAAATTCTTTCCAGTCACTTGGTATGCAGGGATCAATCATCAATCCATTAAATGTAGGCTGAATTCCCAAAATATGTTTTGTAACAGCGGTATAGAACCAGCCTGCGGTTCCTGTTAACCAAGGATGGCGAGCCCTTCCATGTGCCGTGTGGTCTTTACCCATTATGAATTGACAATATGAATATGGTTCGGCCTGGCGCACCTCAATTATATCGTTTTGATTATATGGAAGAATTGAATTGTACCACTTCATTGCAAGATCACCAAGCCCAAGTTTACAAGCGGCAATAACCGCCCAAGGATTTGGATGACTAAATATTGCAGCGTTTTCTTTTATTCCCTTGTAAACACGAGTTATATAACCAATATCATCATCTGGTTTGCTAAAAGCAGGAAGAACCAAGTGCAATCCATATTTAGAATATAAATGTGTATCAACTGCATCCAAAGCTTTTAAAGCACGCTCTTGGCTTGCTACTTCGGAATATACAGCCCAGCTTTGAGCGTTTAAAAATATTTTACCCTCTTCACTTTGGTTAGTGCCAATCTTAATTCCCTTTTTTGTAAATCCGCGAATGTACCAATTGCCATCCCACAATTCTTTTTCGCATGCTTGTTTTACTTTTTGTGCCATGTCCTTATACTTAACAATATCTTCTGCCTTGCCAAGCTTAGTTGCAGATTTTAAAAAGATATTAATTGCCCAGTAGTGCATAAAGCTTACCATTGCACTTTGCCCTCCGCCAAGATTTAAACAGTCGTTCCAATCTGCACGCAAGCCCTGGCAAATGCCTGTTTGCCCAACATACTTTGCCGAGAAATCTAAAATTTTTGTTAAGTGTTCATAAACCGTTCCCTCCCCTTTATCTGCATAAGGAATAACTTGGTCGAAAAATTCCAGATCTCCATGTTCTTCAACCCATTCGCAAACAGATGCAACTAGCCAAAGCGCGTCGTCGGAACAAACATCTTCCATTCCATGCACAATATCTTCCGGGTTAGGAGTTGGAACAACAGTTGGGAGTTTAACGCCGGGCAATTTATTTTCCTGAGGTTCGAATACAGCCGGATCGAAAAGATGTAATCCATACCCCATGCTTGTATGACCTCGAAGCAGCTGCATAATTCTAAATTTTGTTTTTTCTTTATTTGAATGAACAACCCCCATAACATCCTGAGAAGTATCGCGGTAGCCTAAACCAACACGACCACCAACTTCGATGAATGATGCAAAGCGACTCCAAATAACACATACTTCGGCTTGATACAAAGTCCATAAATTGATCATTGTATCTAAACCAGCATTGGGAGTTTTGCATTGGAATATAGAGAGCTTTGCACTCCAATAATTTGCTAATTCATTAAATGCGTTATCAACATTTTTTAGATTAGAATATTTTTCTTTTATTTTATAGCCGGCATCGGTGCGGCTACCAACCCCCATCATAAATATTAAACGGGTTTCTTCATCACTTTGCAATTCAATTTTTTTATGAAGTGACCCGCATGTATTTCCACCAAGTTCAGTACTGTTTTTGCAAACACCATTTTCAACTGCAATTGGATTACTTTCGGAACGCCAGGGGCCAATGAATGAATCTCGGCAGGCATCAAAACTATCGGGATCAAAACTGCCTGTAAAGTAGTGAAAGGTCCAAGGTTCGTAAAAAAAGTCGTATTCAATTATTCCATCTTTGTAATTGTTTCCGCTGGCGTATAAACTCATCTGATGATTTTGATTATCAATTTCAACATGGTGATAAGAAAACTCTACATAACTAAATATACTAAGTTTGCGAGGCTTACCGCTATTGTTTTTAATTTTCACATCGAACAGTTCAACATCATCATCTAGCGGAATAAATAAAGTTTGTTCGGCTTGGATGCCTTGGTAATTGCATCCAAATTTTGAATAGGAAAGTCCATGACGGCATGTATATTTGGCTTTATCTAAATCTTTACCCACCGGCTGCCAGCTTATGGACCAAAACTCACCAGTATCATCGTCGCGGACATAAACATAGTGTCCCGGTCTATCGAATGGAATTGCGTTTGCTCTAAAGCGGGTTATGCGGTGATGCTCGGTAGATTTATAAAAACTGTATCCTCCTGCATTATTAGAAATTACAGTGCACAAATCTTTAACGCCAAGATAGTTTGTCCAGCTAACGGGAGTATCCATGCGCTCTACAACATATTCTCTGTTTTCATTATCAAAATAACCGTACTTCATGTTTTGCCTTGTGAGTTTAATATGGTAAGAAAAATTAATAGAATTAAGCAGTAAAAAGAAAGAATGAAATAAGGATAAGAAAAAGAAATGAGGAAAGAGAAAGAGGATTAATTAAAAAGACATAAGAAATGGAAGAAGAGAAAAGAAAATTTATTGCAATTTAAGTGTGGAGCTAATCGGGCTCGAACCGATGACCTTCAGACTGCCAGCCTGACGCTCTCCCAATTGAGCTATAGCCCCATTAAATTTAAGAACTGATGCAAAGTTAAAAATCTTATCTACATCTGTCAAACTTTTAGACCCAAGATTAATTTATTTTTTATACTTCAATTCGTTTTGGTTAACAGCATACTTAACCAGTTCTTTTCCATCGGAATTGTAAAAGACAACTTGCAATTCCCTTTGTTTAGACTTACCGCTGACGTTGAACAATGCAAAATTTCGCTGCTTAATTAGTGTGTTAGGAAGCCTCAAACTATTTTCGGAAAGAACTGTTGGTCCCGACGTTAAAGGAGAAACCGTGAAATCGTAAAGAGGATATGAATCTTTTCTTTCGAGCTTAGTAATTTCGGAACGGTGAACATCCCCGGTAATAAAAACTACTCCCTCAATTTTTTCCTCTTCAATTGCTCTTAATATTTTTTCTTTTTCTTGGGAATAAAATGAAAAGTTATCTGGGTACACAGTAGGATTCAGAACCTGCCCTCCGGTAACAATAATTTTAAATGGAGCTTTGCTGTATGCTAAATTATCTATTAACCATTCAATTTGTTCATCACCCCAAATTTGCCTTTGCCCGGTTTTTCTATCGTTTGGAGATTTATAATAACGGTCATCCATTAAAAAGAAATCTACATCCGCCCATTGAAAATAGGAAGTAATCCCTGGCTTTCCATTAATACCAAAAGAGGGATTGGGCCAGAATAATTTAAATGCTTCCAATGTTTTTTCTTTATTCCAAAATCCACGGTCGCTATCGTTTGGTCCAAAATCGTGATCGTCCCAAATTGCATAATTATGCATTGATGCTAGCATAGGCTGCATTTGAGAATTTGAACGGGTATGAGTATTTCTTTTTAATATGCCACTCCAGGAATCCCAATCTGCTTCCCGCAAGTAGGTGTTATCTCCAAGCCAAAGCATAAAATTTGGAGATAGCTTATGAATGGAAGTAAAAATTTGGTATTCATCTCCGTATGGTTTTCCGGGTCTATCAAATCCATCTTCATTAATGTAAGTGCAGCTACCGGCTGCAAAACTAAATGATGGAGGATCTTGCCGCCACTGCCATAAGTTTTGAGTCTGGAATTCCAATTTATAGGGAAGTTCTATCCTAATGTTATTTATATAAACTTGGTAAGAATATTTTTGTCCCTCTTCTAGATTATCGCAAATAAGTTTGGCGGTGCAAGCCTCATCATCAATAGAATTAATTGTCATTGTAAGATATTTTTTATCCGGCTTATTCTTATTCCAATATTCAATTTTAACTGCCGCCGGCGCACTTGTTTGAACCCAAATGCATACTTCTCTCATTGTAGAGTAACCTACCATTGGACCAGATTGAAGTAAACTTTGCGCCATTATTGATCCAACAAAAAAGATAAATAGTGCCAGCATATATTTTTTCATAAATCACCATTAAGTTGCCCTTGCAAATTATAATTTTATAATACTATTTAAAAGGATTGAATAAGACTTTTTATGAGGATATCTTTGTAAAAAAGAAAAAGAGAAGATGAAGATTATATTTCCATTAATGATTTTATGTATGATTGCACTGCTAGGCGGCTGCGATGATACAATTAACAATGAAGATATTGATAAGATTCAAATACCTACATCAAACGTAAGCTATTCAAAATATATTCAGCCAGTCTTTACAATTAAGTGCAACAATAAGGGGTGCCATAACATAAACGACCGAGCAGGCAATTTAAGTTTAGACAGCCATGCAGAAGCCACTTTAAATTCGCAAATTGTTTTTCCCGGATTGCCAGATAACAGCAAGTTGGTTTGGACAATTGAGCGCAGGCCCACAGTTCCTATTATGCCTCCGTTAGGATATGCGCCATTAACATCAAATCAAATTGCGGGAATAAAAACTTGGATAAAAGAGGGTGCAAAAAGCAATTAGCAACAGCGGCGTTTATCTTTTAGAAATTTTTGCCTCTAAACCGTTCACTACAAATATTGCAAAATATAAGGGGGAATTGTTTCCTAAGGGGTATTACTATTATTCAGGAAGCGCTCAAAAAAACTTACCACACAGGTTAAAAAGACATATTAGAAAAGATAAGATTGTTCACTGGCATATTGACCACATAACTTCCTTAAAGGAGGCAAATATCTCAAACATATTCATTTTTGAAAATAGGGGCAAGGATATTGAGTGTGAGTTGGTGCAGGTATTATTAAAGGATTTTAATACAAAAATAATTGCAAATGGATTTGGGAACGGGGATTGCCACACATGCCAAACCCACTTGCTTTATAAATCTTCAAAGATTAATCACAACCATTTCATTTCTTTGTACCAGTCAATTGCCTCTTTAATTCCCTCTTCAAGCTTTACTGTTTGAGTATAACCTAAATCACGTTTAGCCTTATCAACAGAGCAGGTCCAATCTTTTTGAACAAAATCTCTTGCCTTTTCTAAATTAAATGTTGCTGCTTTAGAACTAAACATTGAAAAGAACTGTGCAATTGCTGCAACCGAATATACCACAGTATGAGGGATTCGTAATACAAAAGCCTTTTTGCCCATTGCCTTAGAAATAGCATCACCAATTCTGTTCCAACTATAAATTTCTTCTGAGGCCAAAAAATATATTTGGCCAACAGATTTTTCGGAAACAGATGCTGCATAAATACCATTAACAGCATCTTTAACATGAATCAAATTCAACTGTTTATTATCAAATCCAATTAAAGCCATCAACCCCATTTGGTAAGTTTTAAAGAATTGATAAATTTCGGTGTCACGTGCACCATAAACGGCGTGAAGCCGAATTATTGAAATTGGTAATTTATCTTTAAAACTCAAAGCCACTTTTTCCTGAGCAAGTTTGCTGCGACCATATGTAGTAATTGGATTCTCAGGTAAATCTTCTGTTTTAGGCTTACCGTCAAAAGATGGACCGCTAGCAGTTAAACTGCTTGATATTACAATTCTCTTGATATTTGGATTTACTTCCAGAACTACTTCTAGCAGAGTTTTAGTCGATTCCACATTGCCGCTATAATAACCGCTTTCATTTTTTGCTTTTACAACACCTGCTATGTGAAACAAATAATCGGCATCTTTCAATGCTTCTTTTAGCGCCGGTTTATCGAACAATCCGCAATCAATTATTTCAACCGGTTTACCTTCAAGCCATCTTTTTGAACTGCTGCTTCTTAAAATACATTTTACTGTATGCCCTTTTTCTAACAAAGAATCTACTAAATGGCTTCCTACAAACCCGGAAGCCCCGGTAACCACACTTATTATTTTTGATGTCATGATATTAAATTTCCGTTAATTTTCGTTATATTGGCGTCCTAAATTTTATATAGCGGACAAATACTTATCTAAATATAAATAATCCGGAGGGATTTTTGGATCTATTTAAAAAATGTTATGATTTTACAAGAGCAGATGACATCAAGGCATTAGGATTTTATCCTTACTTCAGAGCAATTGAAGAAAATGAAGGCCCAGTTGTACAAATTGAAGGTCGTAAAATTGTTATGGCCGGCTCTAATAATTATCTTGGACTTACAGCTCATCCAAAGGTTAAAGAAGCTGCAATTAAAGCGGTAGAAAAATATGGAACAGGTTGTTCCGGATCGAGATACTTGACCGGTACATTGGATTTGCATATTGAACTAGAAGCACGATTGGCAAAATTCTTTGGAACAGAATCGGTTCTTCTTTACAGCACTGGCTATCAAACAGCACAAGGAATTCTTCCCTCTTTAGTTCAAGGGAAAAGTGAATATATTGTGTCTGACCGTGATAACCATGCTTGCATAGTTGCCGGACAAATGATGGCAAAAGGAATTACAGCAAATCTAGTTCGTTATAAACATAACGATATGGTGGATTTGGAAAGAGTTCTCGAAAAAATTCCTATTGACGCCCCTAAATTAATTGTTAGTGACGGCGTATTTAGCACCGGCGGAGAAATTGTAAATTTGCCAAGATTAGTTGAATTGGCAAAGAAGTTTAACGCCAGAACTTTGATAGATGATGCTCATTCTGTTGGAGTAATTGGTAAAGGGGGACGCGGTACAGCAAGCGAGTTTAATTTAGAAGATGAAGTAGATTTAACAATGGGTACATTCAGCAAAACATTTGCTTCGTTAGGCGGTTTTGTTGCAGGTAAAGAAAGAGTAATTAATTATTTAAAACATTCCTCTTCGGCATTAATTTTTAGCGCTTCTCCAACCCCTGCATCTGTAGCAGCGGCATTGGCAGCGTTAGACATTCTTGAAAAAGAACCTGAAAGAGTTACAAAATTAATAAGCAATGCAAATAGAATAAGAAAAGGTTTAACAGAAGCCGGCTTTAATGTTATTGATGGCAGAACCGCTATTGTTCCTGTTATTGTTGGAGACGACGATAGAGCATTTTTAATGTGGCGTAAACTTTACGATGCCGGTTTGTTTGTAAATGTATTTATTTCTCCGGGCGTTCCTCAAGGACGTCAGATGATGAGAACCAGCTATATGTCAAGTCACGAAGAAAGCCACTTGGATTTTATTATTGAGACATTTAAAAAAGTTGGAAAAGAAGTCGGTTTAATCTAAAAATTCTTTATTAAGGTTGTAATGGTTTTTCTTTTAAAATTGAACACTCCATTACAGCCTTTTATTTTGAGGTGACGTAATGGCATCTATTTCTGTAAGATCTATTTCAACAAAAAAAGAACTTCTTACTTTTGTTAAGCTTCAGTGGAAAATATTAAAGGATTATCCTTTTTGGGTTCCCCCTTTAATTTTTGATAAGATGAAGATGCTTAATAAGGATAAGAATCCTTTTTTTAAGCATGCCGAAGTAGAATTTTTTGTTGCAGAAAAAGATGGTGAAATGGTTGGAAGAATTGCGGCCATTAAAAACGATCTTCATAATAAATATCACAACGAGAATATTGGATTCTTTGGTTTCTTCGACTGCATAAATGATCAGGAGGTTGCCAATGCCCTTTTTGATGCTGCAAAGAATTGGCTTAAACAAAAAGGCTTGGATGCTATGCGGGGACCGGCTAGTTTTTCGTCCAACGATGAATATGGAATGCTGCTTGAAGGATTTGATGATGAACCCCGTTTGCTTATGCCTTATAATCCCCAATACTATTTAACCCTTTGCGACAATTATGGTTTTGTTAAGGCAAAAGATTTATATGCCTACAAACTTGAGAATAAAAAAGTAATTTCGTCAGATAAGTTAAAGCGTGTTGCCGAAATAGCCCAGAAAAGAAGCGGTATTAAAATTACCCAAATGGATGTGAAAAAATTTAGAGATGAGCTTACAAAGGTAAAGTATGTTTATAATAAAGCCTGGGCTCCTAATTGGGGATTTGTACCATTTACAGAAGAAGAAATAGATGCAATGGCAGCGGATCTAAAACCTCTTTTAGAACCCTCATTCGTTCTGTTCGGAGAAATTGACAATAAGCTAGTTGGTTTTAGTTTAGTAATGAAAGACTATAATCAAATTTTCAAATCTATGAACGGCCGTCTTTTTCCTTTTGGATTTTTAAAATTATTCACACAAAAGAAAAAGATTACCTGGAGCAGAATTTTAACTTTAGGAATTATTCCCGAATTTCAAAAGCGGGGACTTGATGCAGTATTTTATTGGGAGATTGTTAACCGTGCAGCCGCTTTAGGAATTTTTCTTGGAGAAGCAAGCTGGATTTTAGAAGATAACGAAATGATGAACCGGGGCGCCGAAGTTATGAATGGGGAGATTTATAAAAAATATAGGGTTTATCAAATTCCTATTTAATAGTAGATTTTGATTTGCACAATAAAAAAGTCATTCCCTAAACAAATGGGAATGACTTTTTTTTTTACACTTATGTTTTCAATTCTATTTTGTTTTCAAAGCTTCATCATACTTTGCTGCATGAGAAGGATCTATTTTTTTAAGAGTATCAAAAATTGATGCATCGGGATAAGCTCTTAAATACTCAATCATTTCCCCGGCCTTCGAATCGAAAAATATTTTTAGCAGTACACTTCTTCCATCCAATTGATTTCTGGCTTTTTCCAAATTTTTAATAAGCCTTACCATACTATCCATTGCTTGTTTTCTTTGAGGGGAAAAATATAGATCTATTCCGTTATAATGATAATTGAAATAGTCTTGACGGAACTGCTGATATTTAGCGTTAAGTAAATTATCTACCAATGCCCTTCTGTTGTAGGCAGAGCTTTCAAGCTGCCATCCTTTTGGAAACTGAGAAGACCCTCCTTTTGCGCATATATCCTGCGCTTTTTGGAATGAGTCTGATCCGCCTAAAGCTTCAAAGGAATCTGCATCAAGACCAATAATTAAAAATGCATAGAAATCTAAAAAGCTTGTTAAAGGGTCGTAATCTGAATAATTATAATACATTGCCTGCCCTTTTTCGTATTTGAAAACCCAAACATTATCCATTACCGAAAGCATAAGAGAGCTTAATTGCGATTTGAAAACAGGCCTTTGACTAGATACAACTACTTGAGCGGCATAAGTAAGTTCATCCATTGCGGTGGTAAAAAATATGTTAAAAGTGCATTTAATTTTTTCACCGTCCCACTCTTGCTTTGTAAATTTTGTATTGTTAAGGTAATCTTGTACCTGGTCTTTAAATCTTTCCAATCGGTCTCTATCGCCAGATTTAATTTGCTCTATATTAACCAACACAGTAGCATCTAATTCTTGAGCATTAATAAATGAAGCAACAAATAAGAAAAGGGAGAGAAGTGCAATAGTTTTTTTCATGGTTAAGCCTCAGTATGTAATTATAACAAGTTTAAGATAGATATTTGCGAATAATTAAACAATCTATTAAGTTGTAACTATATGAAACAGCTAGCAATTGTTTGGTTGCTTTTACTTCCAATTATTGATAATTGTTTCGCACAGGAAATTCCGGGTGCACGTCAAATTGCTTTAGCTCACTCAAACTCTACTTATAATACAGATGCCTTTTCGATATTTACTAATGCCGCCGGATTGAATTTTATTAAGCAGGGGCAAATCTCCCTTTATTATTCACCCGCCCCATATGATGTAAAAGAACTTGCAAATGGAGCTTTTGCGTATTGCCATCCAACCAATGCAGGTAATTTTGCCTTAGGATTTTCTTTTTATGGCTTTGAATTATACAAGGAGTATAAGTTTGCTTTAGCCTATTGCAATAGCTTACTTGATAATTTTACCGTTGGACTAACAGCCATTTACCAGAACTTATCAATAAAGAATTATGGCAATAAAGGAATCCTACTATTTAACGGAGGTGTTGTTTTAGAATTAACTAATTCAATAGCAATAGGTGTTTCAATTGATAATTTTACACGCTCTTCTTATACAAACCAGGGAAATGAAATACCAACCGTTTTTTTTACAAGTACCCATTACAAAGTTTCGAATGAAATAGTTGTTAGCTGTGCAGTAAAAAAAGAGAGTGGGTTTGATCCTTCTTTACGATTTGGTTTTGAGTATGAATTGTTAAAGACAGTGTTTTTACGAATTGGCTCGCACAGCGAACCTAATACAATTTGCGGAGGATTTGGAATATTGTATAATATAATTGAAGCAGATTATGCAATTACTTCGCATCCTCTTTTAGGATTAACACACCAGTTTGGATTAATAATTAATTTTAGCCGTTGAGATGAAATCTGCTTTTTTATATCTACTATTCATTTTATTTGCCGGTAATGTTTATTCTCAGGTGCAAGATACTTCAAAAGTATTGGAGCAAATTAATACTTTATTAGAAGATGCTTCGGAAAATGATGAGAATACAACTATATACGACAATTTAGAATACCTTTTACAAAACAGGATAAAACTGAATTTTGCTTCTGTTGAAGAACTGCTTCAGATACCTTACTTGAACAGAGCAACTGCAGCGGCAATAATAAAACAAAGAAATTTACTTGGTGAGATTAAACATTTTTCGCAGGTAGAGTATATAGATGAAATTGGAAAGGAAATAATAAAATACATTTCCCCATTCATAGATTTAGTTACAGCTAGCGAATTGTATAGAACAAATACCTCTGCAAGTTTCTTTAGGAACTTTGATATAAGCATTAGAAGCCGAGCGATAATTCTACTTAAGGAACAAAAAGGGTTTATCGATAATAAATTTGAAGGGTCATCTGAAAAGATTTATAACCGCGTTGTAATAAACAAGGCGGATCAATTCCGATTAGCTTTATTGATGGAGAAAGATCCTGGTGAATCCAACTTAAACGACTTTACCACTATTCACTTATTTGCAAAGGATATTTGGATATTCAAAAAAATAATTTTCGGAGATTTTTTTGTAGAGTTTGGTCAAGGCTTGGCAATGTGGAGTCCCTATTCATTATTCAAAGGCACCGAGACCGTTAACATATTACCCAAAAATGAAAGGGGTATTATTCCCTACTTAAGTACAAACGAAAATCAGTTCTTACGCGGAATATCTTCACAATTTGAATTCAAGGGTTTTACCTTGAACACATTTTATTCATACCGATATTTGGATGCCAATTTAGATCCTTGGACTCAAAGCATTACCTCGTTATTTGTTGATGGCTATCATAGAAGCGAAAATGAAAAGAGTAAAAAAGATAAGGTGACCGAACGGCTATTTGGCTCGGCACTTAAATATAATTTTAATATCGGCTCTGTTGGATTGCTTTATTACAATTCCACTTATAACTATAATTTTGAAAGTGACTTTGCATTACGGGAAATGGAAAACAGCTTTAGCTATTTATCTTCCGGTTATTCGGCTAATGTTGGCAAGTTAAACATTACTGGGGAAACCTCATTTTACAAGAATAGCCTAGCCACTCTTAATACTTTGGATATCTACTTAAGCAAGAATATGTCTATAATTTTTTCTTATAGAAATTATGGAAGGGATTATTGGAATAATCACTCGGGCGCATTTGGAGAAAGCTCGCACCCACAAAATGAAGAGGGTTTTTATTTAGGTGCAAAAGTAACAACCGCATTCGGCAATTTTAACTTTTACTTTGACCAATATAAAAAATTCTCGACCAGTCAAAAGCTGCCTTTCAGTTCTAATGGATACGATTTTTTGTTGAACTACACTCTTAAGTTAAAGGGGCAAAACAGCATTAATGTAAAATATAAATATGAATTGAGCGAAGAGGAGACAAAAGTTGAAGGGATAAATATATTATCAAACTTATCTAAGCAAAACATTAGAGGAGAGTACCAGCATACCCTTTTCAAAGATATTAATCTTCGCTCAAGGTTTGAACTGGTTAAAACAAATTTTACAAGTACAAATGAATATGGATTTTTGTGTTTTCAGGATGTTAGATACTCATATGGGGAACACATTAACGTTTATGGAAGGATAATTTATTTTAAAACCGACTCCTACTTATCCAGAGTATATGAATTCGAAAATGATTTGGCAGGAATAGTTACAAATACCCCTTTGTATGGAGTTGGGTTAAGATGGTATTTGATGGCAAAATATTCATTCCCTATTGGTTTAAGCCTATCATTAAAATATTCCGAACTTTATAAGCCGGATGAAAAGTTTTTAGGAAGCGGCGATAACCTGATTAATGGCAACAAAGATAACCGTTTGAATATTCAGCTCGATTACTTGATAAACTAATTAGGAATTATTTCGCAATGCTGAATTAATATTTTAACTTCATTAAACCTCCCCCCATTGTAGTAAACCAAAGATCTCCCTGCAAATCTTTTGCAGCAGAAGTAAAATGATTTGCTAGCAATCTTGTATTAGATTTATTGTAGTACTTTCGTAATCCATCTGCCGTTATTCTAACTGCCCCGCTTTCAACATTTAATTCCCAATACGTTTGTGGACTATAAAAAAAGAAATTTTCCAAATCGATTGGTAAAATAGATGGATAATAAACCGACCAAGTTTTTAATTGATACTTAGCCACAAGAGCTTTAGCCTCATCTTTCGGAAATATTTTAAAGTAAATATAAATGGCTTCGTTAAACTTATCGTACGAAATTGACTGAACGTAATTTGAGATTTGTGCGGTGCCGACAAACAGTTCTTGAAATATTCCGCTTGCATTGTCGAACACCTGCCAAATTATTCCATTGTGCATCAATGCACCTAAACTTGAAGTGCCTACCCAAATGTTATTGTAATTATCAATTGTAATGCATGTTATGTCGTTTGCCGGAATTGTTCCCTGCTCTTTGCTAAATAATTGCCATGATGAATTATTAAGTTTTGCCAATCCTTTATTTGTACCTACAAAAATATTCCCAAATTTATCTTCGGCAAGGGCCGTAATACTAGTAGCTAAAAAATCTTCGGCAAACTGAGTCCATTTAACACCATCAAACATTGCTAAGCCGGAAGATGTTGCAACCCAAAGTCTTTTATGTTTTGTATCAATCAACAAGTCGTTAATAACAGAATTACTTAAAATTGCCAAAGAACGTACTTGGGTGAATACTTGGTTTTTATGAGTGAACAATCCTTTATCTACAGAAGCGATCCATATTGTATTGTCTATATCAACAACAATTTTTTTTAGTGAATTGGAAATAATGGTTGAATTTTTTGTGTTATATACAATTACATAAGTTGTATCATCGAGTTCAACTGTAACCTGAGCCATGGTTTTTGAATATAATTTAACTTCCACACTGTCATCCCGACATCTGTTTGCAGTTAGTTTAAGGTTATGAACTCCTGGCATCAATCCGCGCAATGTAATTGGAGTTTTTTTACTTATATCTTTGCCATCGTAATATATATTGGCCCCAATTGGAATAGAGTTAACAAATAAGGAACTCATCATTTCCTCTTTTTCTAAAAGGTCTACATATATACTCTTTGTTAAGGATGTATTAATATTCATCAATGTGTCTATAAAATAGGGATGTTTTAAAACAAGTCTGTGAATTCCATCGGTAACAGATCTAATAGTGTCCGGGGTATTAATACCCATGTTTTTATTATCTAAAAAAACCGAAAAGCCTGCAGGATTTGTTTTAATAAATATTTTATAGCTGGCAATTGGATAAAGAGGCTCTGGAATTTCTTGAGTGACATCTAACTTGCAGGAGTTTGCAAGGATTTGTAATAAAAAAACAAAAAGGGAATAAATAATATTTTTGCCTAAACAATTTTTCATATTGCCGGCCTTATGTATATGTTAAAATTATTTACTCAACAATTTATATGCAAAAAATATGAGAATACCATTTAGAACTGGTCAGAAATTTTATTTTTCATTTTTTCTTATAACTAAAATCCTTTTTTTAATTTTATTAATCCCCCTCCCATAGTAGTAACCCAAACAATTTTATTTTTATCCATATGCGAACCGGTGCAATATTTTGAATAAAAGCTGTAATCGTAAGTGTTAAACAGAATTGGTGCTTTTATATTGCTGTACCTTAAAAGACCTTCCTTGGAACTAGCCCATAAGTCGTTATTAGAATCGAGCTTCATCGATACAATTTGAATTGGGAATTGCTGTTTAAGATCGAATACTGACCATGATGATTTTGTTGGATCGAATTGAATGAGCTTATTGGCCGCCGAATTACGTGGATCTCCATAGACAAATGCCAAAATATTTTGGTTTGAATTCACTATTACCGAACTAACACTAGGCCCCAACCCTTCAGGCAATTCCTCCTGTGAGGCTATGCTTTCAAGTACCCATGAACCTTTATAATAAGAAACAAGCTGATAATAATCTGTACCGATCCAAGCCTTGTTATTTTTATCGAAGACAATACAGCTAAAACTTTTATAAACAATAGAAGAGTTGTGAGTGTCGATTTCTTTAAGAATATTATTCTCGAATATGAAAAGACCATCTGTTGTACATATCCAAATATTACCCAATTTATCTTCGTTTACATATGTTATATATTTATTTGCCAACTTAACATCAAAGCTGTTAAAACTATTTCCCTCTTTATAATATAATCCGGTGCTTGTAGAAATCCACATTCGGTTTTTACTGTCCAAGAATAAATGGTTTATTCTGTTGCTTGGAATATAATTGCTGTAGGAGGTGAATACTTTTCCATCGTAACTGAATAATCCTTTATCAGAAGAACCGATCCATTTAATATTGTTGTTGTCAACTAGAACACATAAAAGATAGTCGCTAATTATTTTAGAATTTTTGATACGGTAATCTACCGCGTTTGATGTGTCTTCAAGTTCCATTACATATTCGGTCCACATTCCCCCTTTAATTTTAAGTGTAACGCTGTCGCTTCTGCATTCATTTTTTGAGAATGTAATTTTATAATTGCCAGGTGTTAAACTTGTTAAATAAGCTGGAGTTATAAAATTAGTTGGCTTACCGTTTAGAGATACTCTAGAAGCATTTGGGTTGGACTTTAAATAAAGTTTTGCATAGAACCGGGGATTAAGAGTAACATCAATTTTTACTTTTGTTAAAGAAACTTCCGATACATTCAGATTAATTGAGGTATCTGGGTAAAGTTCGTTTTTTATTGTGAGTTTACGTTGACCTGGCAAAAGCCACTTAACAGTATCCGGAGTTTTTAAACCCATATTTTTATTATCTACATAAATATTAAATCCGGATGGATTAGTTTCGACCAGCATTTTACCTATAGCATAATTTGCAGGTTCTACAATAGAAGTGAACACTTCCTTTTCGCAGGATAAAAGAAACAGTGATAGAGATAAAAAGATTATATAAAAATTTTTTTTCATAACTAATTAACAAGTCCTTTTGAGAATTAACATAATTATATAAATACCTACAAAGGAAAATCTATAACACTAGGCCCCGGCTTATATCCAAACCCCCTAATATATGGTCCGGTAATTGGGATATTGAAATTTTCTTTTAAGAAAACTCCAAAAACTCCATAAGCATAATCTATGTTGGAATAATCTGTTTCATCCAATTTAACCGAATAGGAATCGGAACTTCGGCTTGTTGCATTAAAATAAGCGCTAAGGTTGGCATCGAAAGCAATAATTTCTAAAAATGCGGAAAGAATTTCATATTTGCTTTTATCGCTATCGCCGGCCGAAATTAATTCCATTGTTTTATCAACCGTTGCAATATCTGCAACAAAAGAATTACTGTTTGAAGGCTGAGGATAAATTGGAACACTGTTATTACCCGAAGCAACATACTGCATAGGAATTTGAATTTGATTAAAAAGCTCTTTTCCCCCCTCGTGTTTTACATAAAAGATAGAAAGCTTTGAAACAAAAGATTGTTTTCTGTCTCCGGCATCCCAGGTAAATTTAATATTGCTTCCGATTTTTGCAGGAATTGATTTTTCGAGGTATTGCAGTTTAATAGGTCTAGGGGGAAGTGAACTGGAGGATAATCTTTTTCCATCCGGAAGTACTGCTTCTATTTCAACAAGTTTTTCGGTGTTAATCTTAAAATTTTTGGTATAGTAAAGAGAATTAGGAGAGGTGTATTTTGAATTTGGAGCTCTTTGAACCGAAGTATCTCTAAAGACATTAATGGAATCCCCGTTCCATACACGAATCAGCGCCCCTTTAACATGCACATCGTTAACATACGAATAGGGATCGTAATTATTAACACTATAAGTTTTGGTTAAGTATGCAGTTTGAAATGTTGTATCTCCGCGAAGAATGCAAGTTAAAATATATCTCTCTTTAAAACCTCCGTAGGGATTAAAATTTTCTTCGCAGGAAAATGTTAGTATCATAATAAATAAAACTAATAGCGCATTTTTCATAATTCAACTCGAACTGTTGCACTTGGTAAAAATGGAAGCATATTTACTCTTTCCCCCGTATCTCGTTTAAAGTAAAAAATGTTTTTTCTGTCGTATGCATTAATAATACTAAAGCTAAGGTCAAAGCCAAATGGCTCAAGTCTAAATTTTTTGGAAACAGTAAAATCCAAACGGTGATAATCGGGTAGTCTTCCCAAATTTTGAACGCCAAGAATTGTGTAAGGTCTTCTTGGATCGTTTTTATCCCAGGTAGTAAAAAAATTGTTGAAATAATATTTATCGTAATAGCCAATAATTTGAGTAAAGGGAAGTCCCGATGAATAAACCCAAACAGTGCTTGCAGTCCATCCGTAGCCAATATCCAAATCTACCGAAAGGTTTAAGCTGTGCCTAACATCATATTTGGGATAAAATATTTTGTCGTTTAATTTGCGGTAGGAATGAGAATATGCGTAAGCAAGATTAAAAGCAAAAACATTCATATCCAGATGTGAAGATATTTCTAATCCCGAAGATTCGCTGTCGCTAACAATAAAATCCTGATCGTTTACAAACACTTTATTCTGGTTAAGTATTGCCAAATTTTTCGAATCTTTATAGTAGCCTTCCAAATTAATTGTAAGATTGTCGAACAAGCTTATATCCATGCCGGCTATATAATGAACAGATTTTGAAGGGGGTAAATAATTAGGTGTAACAACCCAAGGTTCAAAAATATTTATAACTTCGTTTTCGTTTGTTAAAGTGGTAAGCTCCTGCTGATAAATTCCGAAAGCGCTCTTAAGAACAAGTCCTTCGAGCAATTTGTAAGACAAATTAAGACGTGGTTCAAAATTTATTTTTTTATCGCTTTGCGAAATTGAAATAAGATTTAAGCGCGCGCCGATATCGAATTTAACCTGATCGATTTGAAGAAAATTATAACGGCCAAAAAGAATAATGTTTGTTCCGGAAGAATTAACTTTAATTGGATCGCCAACAGCATTTTCTAAATTTAGCTGAGTAGATATTTTTCGAATATTAAATCCAATATTAATTTCATCCCTTGTTTCGAACATGTAGGTAAAATTCATATTGATTCCAATGTCTTCAACTTTATTACTCAGTTCAAAAACTCCGCTGAATTTGGGAATTCTATCCCCCTTAAAAGAGCTGGCAGTTACACCAATTTCAAAAAACAGAGGAACATCACCTACCTGAAACCATTTGAAACCAAATGTATTGTTGGACCATTTATAATCTTCCACCAAAGGATCGCTGCTAAATAAATTATCGTTACTTACAAATCCGTTTACCGAAAATTTAGCTCCCTCTATAAAATTGGGATTGGCATAATTGGCTTTGAAAGAGAAGTCGTAAAAATCCAATGGAACACTTTTTTCGTTCAGAAATTTTTTAGTTATTTCGTTTGAGTAACTCTTTCTTCCCGAAATAATGAATGAACCGTTTGGTATAGGCCCTTCGACTAATAATTTTGTAGAGAGTAAACTCAGCCCAACTTTACTGCCAAATTTATTTCTGTTTCCATCTTTTGTATTAATCATCATAACAGATGAAAGTCTTCCTCCAAATTGGGCTCCGAATCCCCCTTTGTAAAAATCTATGCTGTTAACAACATCCGGATCTACAACGCTGAATAATCCCAATGCATGAAAGGGATTGTAAATTGTTATTCCATCAACGAGAACTAAATTTTGATTGCTTGCGCCGCCGCGCACATAATATTTTGCAGAAACATCTCCGGTGGATTGCACACCGGCCAAGTATTTAATAGATCGAAAAACATCTGTTTCCACACCTTTGGGAATAGATTCCAAATACTTAGGAGAAATTCTTTGTATGCTAATATTGGTTTCGTTTGTTTCGGTAACTCTTTTTGCAGTCTGCTCAATTGTTTTATACTGAATATCTGTTGAAGTTAATGCAATGTTGTACTGGGTAACCTTTGTAGTTTTTAATCGAATGGGAATATATTTAGTTCTGTAACCAACATAAGAAACTATAAGAGTGTAATCTTTATTAAGAGGAATGCCCGGGATTAAAAAATACCCACGGGAATCGGAATTAGCACCTTTTCCTAACTCTTTGATATAAGCATTGCAATAAGACAAAGCTTCGGAGGATGTGGAATCGCTAACTAGCCCTCTTAATGTTCCAAATTCCTGAGCAAAAATAATTGAACTGAAGAGGAAAAATGCCGCGACAATAAAAACTTTTTTGTCTTGTAACATCTTGTTTTAGATTTCCTTCTGAGTGGTTAAATGCGTAAACAAATTAAGAGACTATTTACATTTATAAAGTACAATAATTTATACACTATTTTTATTATTGTAAATTTACTCAAAACAATTAGTCAGTAAAAAGCCCGCTAGGAATTATTATCCATAGCGGGCTTAGTTAAAACAACTCTAAATAAAAATTGTTCTATTCCTCTAAGGTAGAAATATTTCCCGGGTCTTGCCCCAATGCCCTAGCCTTAAGAACTCTTCTCATAATTTTTCCCGATCTAGTTTTAGGAAGGCTTTCAACAATTTCAATATGTTCCGGTTTTGCAATTGGTCCAACCTCGTGGCTTACATGCTGACGAAGTTCTTCGACCAATGTTGTACTTTTTGCAATTCCGTTTTTAAGAATTACATAAGCGTAAATTGCATTTCCTTTTACTTCGTGGGGCAAACCAATTGCAGCTGCCTCGGCAACGGAAGAATGACTAACTAAAGCGCTTTCAATTTCGGCAGTACCTAAGCGGTAGCCGCTAACCTTTATAACATCATCAACTCTTCCTATAATCCAAAAATATCCATCTTCATCTCTTCTAACACTATCTCCGGTTAAATAATAGCCGGGATATTTAGACCAATACTGCTGAATATATCTTTCGGGATCTTTGTAAACTGTTCTTATCATTGCGGGCCAAGGTGTTTTAATAATTAAAAATCCCTCCTCGTTTGGTTTTACACTATTACCATGATCATCCACAACATCCATTACAATTCCAGGGAATGGTTTAGTCCCGGATCCCGGTTTAAGAGGCACGCAGGGCATTGGAGTAATCATAAACATGCCTGTCTCGGTTTGCCACCAAGTATCCATTATTGGGCATTTCTCTCTTCCTACAACTTTGCTGTACCAACGCCACGCTTCCGGATTAATTGGCTCTCCAACAGATCCTAACAAACGTAAAGAGGAAAGATCGTGACGGTTAACCCAAGATTCTCCAAAGCGCATCAATCCCCTAATTGCAGTTGGCGCCGTGTAAAGAATATTTATTCCATACTTTTCAATCATTTGCCACCAGCGGTTAGGATATGGGAAATTAGGAGCTCCTTCGTACATGAAAGATGTTGTTCCATTTAACAAAGGACCATAAACAATATAACTGTGCCCGGTAATCCATCCCGGATCTGCTGCGCACCAATATCTATCCTCTTCCTTAATATCGAAAACATATTTTAACGATGTGTATGTACCAACCATGTATCCCCCATGAGTATGAAGAATAGCCTTTGGTTTACCGGTAGTACCCGAAGTGTAAAGAATAAACAAAGGATCTTCTGCATCCATCTTTTCGAGTGCGCATTCTTTAGAGGCAATTGGAAGATTAATCAGTTCGTGGTACCACATGTCTCTTCCAAATTCCATGTTAACTTCCACACCGGTTCTTTTAACTACAAGAACATGCTCAACAGTACCGCAGCGTTGCAGAGCTTCATCTGCAATTTGTTTTAAAGGAACAATCTTACCTCTTTGATATGCGCCATCGGAAACTATTAGAACTTTTGAGTTGCTGTCTTCAATTCTTTCGGCTAGCGACTCAACCGAAAAACCTCCATAAACAACACTATGAATTGCACCAATTCGAGCGCATGCAAGCATAGCAATCATAATTTCGGGAACCCTTCCCATATAGATTGTTACTCTATCCCCTTTTTTAACACCAAGACTTCTAAGAATATTTGCAAAGCGGCAAGTTTCTCGGTGAAGAGCAAAATAACTGAACGTTTTACTATCCCCATTTTCCCCTTCCCAAATTAAAGCAAGTTTATTTCTTCTAAAGGTTTTTACATGAACATCAAGGCAATTATAAGCAATATTTGTTAAGCCCCCTTCGAACCATTTATAAAATGGCTTTTCGGTTTCGTTTAATACTTTATCCCATCTTTTAAACCAGTGTAGTTCTTCGGCCTGCTCTTCCCAAAAGGCCTCGTAATTATTAGCAGCCCGCTCATTAAGCTCATCCCAGTTTTTGATTGTTGCTTTATCTAAAACTTCTTGAGATGGATAGTAAACTTCTCCCGATAATTTATTGTTGTCCATGTGTCCTCTTGTTGAATTTTGAATTTATTTTAATTCTATATCAAATTAGGTGCATAAAAGAGAAAAATCAAGAGACTGTTTGTCTTAAATTATTTTATAATTTATATTTGCCTCACTTAAAAATGAAAAAGTTTACTAAACATATAAGTTGTACCTTAATTGCCGCCTATGCGCTTTTATTCTTTTCGGTAGCTCTACACTCTCATAATCATTCAATTGATTATGATGAAGTGATAACCGCATACGGTTCCCAAAATGTTACTGATCCATTTAGTTTTGGTAAAGATACATGTCAGTTAGATTTTTTTATTCAAAGCAGTTTTTCAATTGTTCTGAATCAGCATAACTATCAATTCCAAAGTTCATTTATACTACTTGAATATTTTGTTGACCAGAAGTTCATTCAATCTCAAAATTTATTTTACACCTCATTAAGGGCTCCCCCTAAAATATCGTAGTAACTACTTTTTAATTTAGCAGGCTTCTAAATAAATATTTTATTGGCTGGTGTATTTAATATCCAGGTCATTTTTTAGCTGATGTTAATAATGTTCATAAATATTTTTTTAGATATACATACGATTTTAATTTACCCAAAGGAAAAGTTATGAGAAAAAAAATAATTTTATTGTTACTGATTATTATTCCGGTTCCACTACTTGCGCAGAACTATTCGTTAAAAGGGAAAGTTACTCACATAGAAGCAAAAGACCCTGTTATTGGGGCCAACGTTTATTTGGAAGATCTTAAAATTGGTACGCAAACAAATGATAGCGGCGAGTTCTTATTTAATAATATAACTTCGGGAAGTTACAAGATAAAGATTACTTACATAGGACATAAAACTATTGTTAAGTCGATTGAAATTTTTAAAGACACCGAAATTGATTTTGTAATGGAAAACAGCAATGTGGATTTAGATGAAGTTGTTGTAACCGGCAATCCATTAATTCAAGATCCAAAACAAATTTCGCAAAGTACATTGTTGATAAACAGTATGGAGATGCAAATTAATCCGGTAAGCAATATTGGTCAGCTATTAAATTTTCAGCCCGGTATTTCGATGCGCTCTAACGGCTCGGCTACTGCGCGACCTGTAATAAGAGGATTTAGCAACAACCGGGTTTTAATTTTAGAAAACGGATTGAGGATTGGAGATTTATCTAATTCTTCAGACGATCATGCCGTTTCTTCAGACGGCAGTTCACCAGAAAAGGTTGAAGTTCTGCGGGGACCTGCAAGTTTATTATATGGAAATAATGCCATTGGAGGGGTAATAAATATTATTAACGAAGCTATTCCAAATTACATTCCTCAAAAAATTGATGGTGATATTCAAGTTGGATATTCCGGCGTTAACAATGAAATTAATAAAAGTATGGACATGCATTACGGCGCATCAATAGTGGCATTTCATGGAAACTACTTCGACAGAAAAAATGGTGATTATTCCGACGGCAATGGCGCCAAGGTTTTAAATACCGGCGTAGAAAGCAATGGCTATCAAATGGGTATTTCTTTAATTCCCTCTTTCGGGCGCGCCGGAATAAGTTATTCCAATTATAATAACAATTATGGAATTCCTTTTAACAGCAATGGCGACGGAGAGGGGCCAATTGAAATTCGAATGAAGAAGGATGAATTTCGCTTTACTGCCGAAAGTTCAATTGAAAACTCTTTGTTCCAGAATTTTAGTATTAAGGGGGGATATCAAGATTATTCTCATCAGGAAATAATAAAAACCAGCGGAGAAATTGGAACCTCGTTTGCTCTTAAAAACTATAGCCTCGATTTTTCGTTAAGGCACGCTTTAATTGCACAAACTTTTCAAGGGGTTTTAGGCATATGGGGAATGAATCAAAAATATAATGTTGAGGGGGAAGAAGCTTTAACACCTAACTCTACCTATTCGGCATTTGCCGCCTATTTATTTGAACAGGCAAAATTTAATAATGTTAATGTTCAGCTTGGATTGCGAATTGAAAGAAACAGCATAGATATTCCCAAAGCTACAATTTCGGGTGTGGACTTTGATGCCGAGAAAAAAACATTTAATGCTTTTAGCGCCAGCTTTGGATTTGTTTATAACATTAGCGACCAAATTTCTTTATTTGCCAATATAGCAAATGCATACCGCTCCCCCACAATAGAGGAATTATCTTCCTACTCAATACATGAAGCAACTGCCTCTTTTGATATTGGTAGCAGATTATTGAGTAATGAAAATAATATTGGTATAGACGCCGGGTTGCGTGTAAGAAAAGCTAACCATACCGTTGAGGTTAGCGCGTTTTATAATTCTTTTAACAATTACATTTACAGAGAGCCGACTAATTTGTTTTACAATTCCGAATCTGAGGAGAGTAAAATTAATTTAACAACGGGGCTGCCGGTATTTAAGTATGTTCAAAACGACGCGCAGATTTATGGATTTGAATTAAAAGCCTTATATGAATTTAGCAGAAATATTTCTACAACTGTTACGGCAGATTATGTAAGAGGCAAGCTTTCATTTTCCAATCAAAATATTCCACAAATGCCCCCCTTCCGTTTTGGAATTGAACAGCGCTATAACGATGATAATTATTTTGGAGGAGTATTGTTAAAACTAACCGGGGCTCAAAATACAATTAATGAATATGAGACTGCAACAAGCGGCTTTACTCTTTTGGATTTATATTTTGGAGTTAAGATGATGACCTACGGTTATCTCCATATGGTTACCATACGGGCAGATAATATATTGAATACAGCTTACAGAGATCATTTAAGCGCAATTAAAGATTTTGCCCTAATGCCGGGAAGAAGCATCAAAATTAATTATAAATTTTTGTTTTAATTGTACAGTTATTATATTGGCGCAGCAAAAATTAAAGCTATTTGTACTTTATTTAGTGACAAGTAACAAGATTTTTTAGCCACGGAGGGATGGGTGAGTGGCTGAAACCAACGGTTTGCTAAACCGTCGTACTGGGTAAACTGGTACCGAGAGTTCGAATCTCTCTCCCTCCGCACTTAAAAGCTCCTAAAAGGAGCTTTTTTGTTTTAAATAGTTCATGCTTTTTGAGAATGCCTTTCATTGTAATTCATAATCTCTTTTCCCTTTAATTCACTTTTTCTTTAAGAATCGATATATTAAAATGACCAGGAGACATAGCTGTGAATAATGAATTTAGCAAATTGTTTACTTACTATTTAGCCAGAAAAAGAGTGACCCAGTTTTTATTCTTTAATTCTTGGTCAAATATTTACCTAGTGAAGCATCATTAAAATATGAGCGGCAGACCAGCTAAAATGATTTGCTTCGAGCCCCTCTCCATTTATTGGATTATAGTTTTCTCTAATTGGAGCATTGCTGTTTAACAAACCTTTTGCGTTTTTCAATAGTTTTTTTGTTAAGAATAAAGATTCTTCCATAAACCCATAATTTGCCAATCCCTTAATTGCAAAATAAGCCTGGTCTAACCATACCGGTCCACGCCAGTAACCATTAGCTTTTAATTTTGGGTTGTCTATTGCAGCCGTTGAAAAAGGTATGAAGGAATTAAATTTTGTTGAATCCATAATAATATTTTTAACACTTTTTGCCTGTTCATCAGTTGCAACTTTTCCCCATAAAGCAATCCATCCTTCGGGACCTTGAACGTTAAGATACTTTTTAGTTTCTAAATCTATATCGTAAAAATATCCTCTGGAGGAATTAAACATACGAGCATGTATTTTTTCTTTCAGAAGCTCGGCTTCATTTTCAAATTTCAATTGATGGCTAATTAATCCCAGCTGTTTTGCCATCGAAGCAAGAATAATTTTTTCTTTATATAGGTACGAGTTAAGATCCACAGATTCCAAATTAATAGAAAAAGCGTTAAGGCCATTCCTTACCAATTTTCTTTCATCAAAACGAATTGCGTTATCCATTCCGCTTTCCCATTTTGCGGCAATTAAAGAATCTGCTGTAGAACCATATTCACACAATCCGTTTGAATCGTTATCTCTATCTTTATACCACCAGTAATGATATTTAACAAGTTTTGGATAGATCTCTTTTAAAAATAATTTATCGTTAGAGTGCTTATAAACCTTTTGGACTCCCCACGCGGCAAGAGGAGGTTTTGTATCCAGCCAATTGTTCTGGGAGCTATCTGCATAAATAACATCCGGTATCATTCCATTTGACGATTGATATTGGAATAAAGCGCGTATCTGATTTTTAGCTAGCTCCGGTTCAAATATTGCAAGAGCGGCCGAATGCTTCCATGAATCCCACGACCAGAAGCCATTGAAATAACTTATTGCCGAAGAGGGAAAGAGACCATCGTAAGTTAAATGACCGTAAGGGCTTCTCCAATTCATAATTAATGTTTGCAATGCTTTTACAGATAAGCAATAATACTCCTTGCTAAAAAAATCTTTTCGAATATTTGCAAAAACCTTTTTTAGGTATCCGTTCCATCTGTTTTCATTTCTCTTAAAGAATATTTCCGGCTTATTAAGCAGTTCGGGAATTATATTCCTATCCTTCTTATCATTCATATCCAGATTAAATGCTAAGACCGTATTAAACTCATTTGATGAATTTATTTTTATTGAATTATCTCCCATCAGGGAATAATCTTTCAAATCAATATTCACCACATTTATCTTTCCTATATTATTGTTGAATGACAAGCGCGCTTTCATTCCCCCGCTACCAAAGAAAGCATCAATTCCATTTTGACTGACAACAAATTTGGAGTTTTCCATTAGCAAATTGCCTTTGAACCCAATTGAAATTTCCACAGGTTTTTTGCCTATGTTTTTAATTTTTATATGCTCAAGGGAAGTTGAGTTTGAAGTGAATATTTGTTTGAGCTCTATTCTTAATTCTTTTATGGTAAAACTTTGTGTAAGCATTCCTGGATAATAATTCACCTTCACATCAAGAGCTTTAGATAAATCAATTTGCTCCTTTGTACTTTTATCAATTATTACAAGTTGGGCAAAGGAATTGCTTAACCACTTTCCTTCGGTAATTAAAAAGGGGCCAATAAATCCACCTAAAAAAGATTTGCTGCTATCCGACGGCAATGCAAAGCCAAACCACGCGCCTAAGTCGGAATAAAAAAATGAATTCCAATCCACCGGCTTAAGAGGAACGTTTTTAACATTTAGCATATCGGGATAATTCAGCCGGTTAGGAAGAAATTGATTTTTTGATTGCGCATTTACTACAACATTTAGAACAAGCATTAACAGAATAATTACTAAAGTGAATATTTTTTTATTCGTTTTCATCATTCAACAAGTATTTAATTGTAATTAAAAAATTTGTTTGGTTAATTTTATAAAATCCTCTTTGCCGCTAAAAGGACGAATTCTGAATGAATAGGAATAATCCTTTGCCGGAAGACAATACTGAGGATGAGTACGAGCGCCCCAGCTTGTATCTCCTCCAACCCCCATCTGATTATAATCTATATTAAAAACAACAAAGCTGCTTGGTTTAACAGAGCCTCCGTGCCAGTTGCCCTCGAAAGAAAAACCATGATGTTCCAAATCTTTTGGGTCCACTTGAAGAGCGCTAGAGTTTAGCAAACCGTTTCCAATTGCAAGCAATCCATTCCCCTCTTTATCTTTTAAGGCCATCCATCTTACTTCAGTTCTGTTGCCGGTTTCCTGTGGACGCACATAAGGAATAAACATTTCCCAAGCCGATGTTTCATAAACTCCAACAGCACTTCCGCTATTTCTATCCCAGTAATTTTCATATGGTCCCTTTCCTAAATAGGAAACCAAATTGAATTCTTTATTAAGCTTTATCTGCATTCCAAAACGGGGAAGCTCGGATAATGTATCTGGCACAGAATATAAATTGTTTTCAACAATTACATCGGAAGAGGAATATATTTTGTATTTAGTATGATATTTTGAATTTACCGCCGGCAAGATAAAATAAACATCGGCCTCAATTAACCAGTTGTTTATTTTACTCACTTCCACTCTTTCAACTTTTCTATTTGCCGATGCATCTTTCCAAAGGGCGCATCTAATTTGCATGCTGTTGCCCAAATCGTTATCTATTGGCGCGCGCCAAAAATTTGGAATAAGATGAGAATGAATTAATTCCTTACCCTCGTAAATAAAGGAGGATAGTACTCCATTTGATTTATCTATTGTTACCAAAAAGTTATTGCCTTCGGCAACTGCTTTTAAATTATCTTCCGATAATTTTAAGGGAGGATAACCGGTTAGATCGAATTTTGAAGATTGTTTACTAATGGGCAATTTAAACTGATCCCAGGCTGCTTCGTGTCCTTTAGGAATTGCAAAACTTTCTTGATTGGTTAATGCCCTAAAGCGAATGAAATATTCGGTGTTATCTTTTGCATCAATATTCGGAAAATTTATTGTTACAATTTTCTTGCTTCTTGCCTTAATGTTTTGGTTTTCTAATGTTCCCTGGTAAATAACTTTTCCCTCCTCTTCAATTTGCCAAACTATATCAAAGCCATCAAGATTTATGAAGTCGAATTTATTTTTTATCTCGAAACGGTTTGATGTAAGGGGCACAGGAGTTACAGAAATGTTTTGATAAACTTTTTTTACTTCCCAAATATGAGGATATGGAATGCGGTCTGCGTTAACTAATCCCTTAGCGCAAAAGTTAGAGTCGTTAACAATTCCATCGTTTCCCATATCGTTGCCGTAAGCCCAAATCATATTTCCGTTTTTGTCTTTCTTTCTTATAGTCTCTTCCCCCCATTCCCAAATAAAGCCCCCCTGAAGACCAACATTGTTTTCAATCATATCCCAATAATCTTTTAAATTGCCAACACCGTTTCCCATAACGTGAGAGTACTCGCACATAATTAAGGGGCGCTTTTGCAGCTGGTTTGCATATTGCTTAAGATGCCATAAGCGGGCATACATAGGAGCATAAATATCTGTATGAGAATTCAGCTTTGCTGGTTCGTACTGAACGGGACGTGAGTCGTCTCGGTTTTTAATCCACTTGTAAGTTTCTTTAAATGAATTTCCATCCCCCGCTTCGTTACCTAAGGACCAAATAATTACCGATGGATGATTTTTGTCTCTTTCAACAAGACGTTCTGTTCGATCTATAAATTGTGGAAGCCATTGAGGATTGTTGTTGATGAATTCGAAACCATTTGGATGATCCTGCATCCCGTGACTTTCGATATTTGCCTCATCCACTACATACAAACCATATTCATCACACAGCTGATACCAGCGGGGGTTGTTTGGATAGTGGCAAGTTCTTACTGCATTGATATTAAACTGCTTCATCAATTTAATATCTGTAATCATCTGCTCTTCGGTTATGTACTTTCCTAAATCTGCACTCCATTCGTGCCGGTTTACACCTTTAATCATAATAGAAATTCCATTAACCATCAAGCTGCCCTGTAAAATTTCTACTTTTCTAAATCCCGTTTTGCAGCTAACAACTTCAATTACTTTTCCATTGTTATCTTTAAGAGTTATTACACAAGTGTATAAGTTTGGCGTTTCGGCAGTCCACTTTAGGGGAGCAATAATTTTTGAAGAAAAGTTAGTGCTTCTTTCTTTTTGTGAATCAACATTTACTGAATTTCTCAAAGGGAAACTTGATACTGTTTTCAAATTTTTATCCAACAGTTCTATTTCTACTTTATAATCCTTACAGTCAGCGGCACTTAAATTTCTTACACGAACCGTTGATGAAAATAATCCATCCTTATAAAATTCATCCAGACCGGCATTAACCTCAAAATCTTGTATATGAATATTTGGAATTGAGTAAAGGTAAACATCCTTTTCAATTCCGCTTACGCGCCACATATCCTGGCACTCCAAATAAGAGCCGTCGCTAAAGCGGTATACTTCCACAGCAATAGTATTTTCTGAATTGCGCAAATATTCGGTAATATTAAATTCAGCATCCCCTTTGCTATCTTGGCTATACCCAACTTGTTTACCATTTATCCAAATGTAAAATGCAGATGTAACTCCACCAAAGTGTATGTAAGTTTGTCTTCCATTCCAATTTTGAGGAATTGTAAAAGTAGTTTTGTATGAACCAACATTATTTCTTTGGTGAGGAACAAATGGAGGGTTAACCGCAAAGGGATATTCTTCATCAAGATAAATTGCCGTACCATATCCTTGCAGTTCCCAATTGCCCGGCACCTTAATTGAGTTCCATTTATTTACATCATAATCATCTTTGAAAAAATCTTTTGGGCGAGCATTTGGAGATAGGGAAAAATTAAATTTCCAATTTCCATTTAGCAGTTTTATATAGGGTGAATTCTCTCTTTTATTTTCAATTGCGCTACTGGCATTTTCAAATGGGTAATAAGTTGCGTGTGGTTTTTCTTTATTGATCTTAAAGACCAAAGGATTTTCCCAATCCTCTGCTTTTACTGTTTGAGCGTATCCTATCTTAAAAAATATTAAAGTAATTAAAAAGCATTGAAGAAAAAGCTTCATAAAATTATTCCTATTTCTTGAATAATAAAGTTGCTATAACATTTTTTTATAATGCCTAACTGGTAAACCAAGCAGAACTTTGGCGCTATACTCCGGTGTAATATCTCTTTGAGGCTCACCAAGCATTTCGTAGCCGACCATAAATTTTTTAATTGAAGAAGAGCGAAGCAGTGGCGGATAAAAATGCATATGAAAATGAAAAGCTGGATATTGCTTTCCATCTGTTGGCGCCTGATGCAACCCGGCTGAATAAGGAAACGAGGTTTTAAAGAGGTTATCGTACTTAATTGTAATTACGCTAAGAGCTTTTGCAAAATCTTTTTTTTCGGTTTTATTAAATTCCATTATGGAGGCAATTTTTCTTTTGGAAATAATAATTGTTTCGAATGGCCAAACTGCCCAGTATGGAACCAAAATAACAAAGGAGGAATTCTGATAAACAATTCTTTCCTTTAATTTCAACTCTAATTTAAGGTAATCTTCAAGCAGGCTTTTCTTATTCTTCTTAAAATATGCCTTGAAGTTTTTAAGCTCCTTAGCCGGCTCGTTTGGAATGGAGCTTTGCGCCCAAATTTGTCCATGGGGATGAGGATTGCTGTTACCCATCATTCCCCCCTTGTTTTCAAAAATCTGTACATATTTAATTTTTGGATTTTCGGCCAGGCTTCTAAATTCATTTTGCCAAGTTGTAATTACATCTTCAATATCTTTTGCATTCATTTGTGCCAAGGTTAAATTATGCTTGGGGCTAAAATTAACAACACGGCAAATTCCCTGTTGGCTGTTGGCTACAAGCAGATCATTTTTATTAAATGAAATATCTGGCGTGCTTTGCACCAAGGCCGAAAAATCGTTTGTAAATACAAATGTGTTTTTGTAGTTAGGATTTACTTCCCCGTTTGCCCTAACATTTCCAGGGCACAAATAGCAGTTTGGCTCATACTCATTTCTTATGGTTTCTTCAATATTTGCAACTTCCCCCTGCCAGGGTCTTTGGGTTCTGTTAGGACTAACCAGAACCCATTCACCAGTTAAAATATTTTTTCTTCGATGGGGATAGATATTTAATTTATTCTCTTTCATAATCATTCACTTATAATGCCGGTTCCGCCGCTTAAAGAAGTTATGTAATAATCTGCATCAATTTTAAAATGGGCTTTATACTTTTGCAGCACCTCTTTGCAAATTGGTTCTACAAAATTATTTTTTATTAAGTTAATTGTGCATCCGCCAAAACCACCACCCATCATTCGGGCGCCGTAAACTTCACTATTATCTTTTACCGCTTCAACCAAATAGTCCAATTCTTTACAGCTAACTTCATAATCTCGGCTTAAACCATAATGGGTTTGGTACATCAGTTTTCCAAATGAGTGCAAATCTTTATTTGTTAAAGAGCTGCAGGCATTTTCCATTCTGTAATTTTCTTCAACAACATATTTGCATCTTTTATAAATAACAGGTTCTAAAGCAATTTGGGAATTAACAAGCATTTCAATGGTAACATCCCTAAGGCTTTGAACAGAAGGATATTTTTCATTTATTAGTTTTACTCCTTTGGCGCATTCCATTCTTCTTAAATTATACTGGGATGCCGCAAGCGAGTGAGCAACATTAGTGTTGAATAATACAATGGAAACATCCGGAAAATCGAATGGGAATAAACTGCTTTGAAGAGTGCGGCAGTCTATGCGCAGAACATTTCCCTTTTTGCCAAAAATGTTAATGTACTGATCCATAATTCCGCAGTTGACTCCAACAAATTCATTCTCGGCCTTTTGCGCCATCTTAACTAAAGAAAGGCTGTCTATGTTAAGATTGTTAATATGATTTAAGGAGAAGGCCAAGCCGGCTTCCACCGCGGCAGATGAAGAAAGCCCCGCGCCAATTGGAATATCACCACCGAATACGCAATTGAATCCGGAAATGTTAAACCCATTCTTAACAAATTGATCCACCACTCCCATCAAATAATTAGGCCATCCTTTTGGAGTTTTGTTTAAGCTGCCAATCGAGAATTCGAACGATTCATTTAGATCTGAGGCAAATAGCTTGCAATTATTATCACCTCTTTTTGTAATAGCAAAGTAAATTGCCTTATCTATTGCGGCCGGAAGAACATAACCCATATTATAGTCCGTATGTTCACCAATAAGATTTACTCTTCCGGGTGAACGAACTAACAGAGGCCTTTGGTTAAACAATTCCAAAAATTTATTTTCAATATTCCGAACAAGATCCATTAGAAGCTCACACTGTTTGGTTTTTTGTTTTTAAATACATTACACCACCAAATGCCATCATAATTAATCCCCACCAAATATTTGGATGAGTTTGGCCAAGTACTGTAATTTTAGTTGGAGGCACTATTAGCTGATAAATACCAGACATGAATATTAATCCCCCAATTATCATCAAAATTAATCCTACAAAAAACCAAATAGGTTTCATTTTATGTTCACTCATTTTATTTTCTCCTTATAAACTTTTTGGTAAAGTATTTTACCAGAATAATATGTTTAGAATAACAAGCACTACTAAAGCAATTATTGCATAAAACTCGGGACGTTTAGTAAATGGCAAATGCTGATCGTGCTTTTCATTAGTAAGACCTTTAACAAAACCAATTAATTCCTCTTTCGGTTTTTTCTTAGTGAATAAGCTTATTACAACAGTAACTACCGCACAAATTAACCATGCCCACCAGGCGCGCCAAAAGTTAGCGGCCATATCGCTTTGTACGCTCGACATTGTAATAATACTTTCGCTGAACCATTGAAACTTTACAGCCAGATACATAAAAAATGAAGAAGACATACCAACAACCAAACCCCAAAATGCGCCGTTGGGAGTAATCCACCAAACAAACATTCCCAAAAGCATTGTTGCAAATAAAGGAGCGTTAACCCAACTAAAAATTGCCTGCATATAATCCATTATGCTTGGAAAACTTTTTGCCCAATAAGCAGTTGCCAAAGAAAGAAATACTCCAACAACCGTTGAAACTCTTCCCATCCATAACAGGTGTTTATCTGTTGCATTTTTATTCAAAACAGATTTGTAGATATCGTAGGTCCAAACAGTATTGAATGCGCTTATGTTTCCCGCCTGCCCAGCCATGAATCCGGCGAGCAATGCGGTAACACCCAATCCTACCAAACCTGAAGGATAATATCGTGCAATTAAAAGTGGAAGAGCGGAATCGTAATTTACCTGACCGGCATCTTCAAGCAATTTGAATCCGCTTTTAGGATCGTTTGAAAGTACAATTGCAATCAATCCGGTTAGAATTACCAAAAATGGCAAGGCCATTTTAAAGAATGATGCAACAATAGGAGTCATACGGGCGGCGCGTAAATCTTTTGCGCTAAAAGCTCTTTGAACTACCAAAAAGTCGGTAGTCCAGTAACCGAACGAAAGAACAAATCCCAATCCTAAAACAATTCCTCCCCAATGAATAAACATTCCATTTTCCATTGGATTGGATGAAGTGGACCATAGTGTGGTAAAAGAAACCTGGGAGCTAATTTCGTTAATGCGGCTCATAATTTCTTTAAGGCTGCCAATCTCAAGAATTCCAAGAATGGAAACAAGAAAGAGACCAAACCAAATTAAAAAGAATTGAATTATTTCGGTAAATATTGCGCTCATCAATCCGCTTAAACCAACATAGCCTGCAACAGTTATTGCACTAACCCACATAGCCACATCCCAATTCCATCCTAAGAAAGTATGAAGCACTAATGCCATTGCGTAAAGATTTATTCCGGAGACAAGTAAAGTCATAATTGCAAATGCAATTCCATTTAAGACACGGGTCTTTTCGTCAAAACGAACCTTTAAGTAACCGGGAATGGATTTTATTTTACTGCTGTAATAAAATGGCATCATGTAAATACCAAGGAATAACATTGCCGGTATTGCGCCAATCCAATAAAAATGAGCAACGTACATTCCATATTTAAAAGTGTTTCCCGCCATTCCTAAAAGTTCAAGAGCTCCCAGGTTAGCACTTAAGAATGCCAAGCCGGCAACCCAAGAGGAATTTTTTCTTCCGGCTAAAAAGAAATCTTCTTCGCTTGTAGTAAACTTTCGAAGATAAAAACCAATGCCAATTACAAATGCAAAATAGACCAGGATAATTACCCAATCGATTAAACTAAGACCTATAGCCTCCATTTTGGAATCCTTACTTAGTTGTTTTATTTAGTTAATTACTTTTTTACCAATTGTACTTATTAATTATGTATTCAATATTTTTTTCAGGTCGAGTTTCTAACAATCAACTCGGTAGGTAAAACAATATTCCGGTTTTCCTGGTTATCACATTTTTTATCTATAATTTCTATTAAAATTTTGGCTGCCATTTTTCCCATTTCTCTTGAAGGCTGGTCTACAGTAGTAATAGAGGGATCTACAAGAGAGGTAATTTTATTATTCGAAAAACCTACAATGGCATAGTCATCCGGAATTTTTAGCCCAGATTCTTTAATTTTTTGAAAGGCACCAATTGCAACCGGATCGTTAACGGCAAAAATTGAATCCGCTTTTATTCCAGCAGCCAATAATTTTTCCATTGCGCAATAACCATCTTGTTCGTTAAAACCGCCGGTTATTATCAACTCTTCATCAAAATTTAAGCCGGCATCTAATATTGCCTCTTTATAACCGGCAAAACGGTTATTGCTAATTCCAACATTATCCGGTCCTTTGAAATGAGCAATTCTCTTGTATCCCTTTTTAATCAAATATTCAACGGCAACCTTTGCGCTTTTTTTATCATCTATAATTACTTTGCACGCGGCAATATCTTCGCAGGATCTATCAAAAAAAACTAAAGGGGTTTTACGGTTTAATATATTTTGAAAATGGGAACTGTCGATTGTCTTTTGAGAAATGGAAACAATTATACCTGCAACTCGGTGATTGAGAAGCACGTTGGTATTAATTACCTCCTTCTCGTAGCTTTCGTTGGACTGGCAAAGAATAATTGTGTAGCCATTTTCGTTTGCAATTTCTTCAATACCGCTAATTGCCGAAGAAAAAAAGTCGTGTTTAATTTCGGGGACAATTACCCCAATTGTTGAGGAGCGGTTGCTTTTTAAGTTTTGGGCAATAGGATTATGAGAAAAATTCATTTCCAAGGCCAGCTGCTTTACCCGTTTTTTAGTAGCCGCGCTAATATCTGGATGGTTACTTAAAGCACGCGAAACAGTGGAAGTTGAGATTCCCAGTTTATTAGCAATATCTGTAATTGTAGTATTCTTCATAATTAGCACACACGTTCCCGCAAACGTTTGCAACTTATGTTATTGCACTATTTAAGTCAAATTTTAAATAGGCAGAAGAGATAATTATTGGTGAGTTCTAAGAGAAATTACAAATAAGATATAAATTACTTTTTAGCTTGTTCCATTACCGTTGAATATTTGGTGCAACAAGTTAAGTAAGCTATTTTTTGAAAATGGCTTTGCCAGGTAATGAGTGCACCCTGAGCTTAAAAATTCTTTTTTATCCCCTTCCATTGCATAGGCAGTCATTGCCACAATGGGAATATTTTGATAGCCTTTTATCTTTCTAATTTCGTTTGCGGCCTTAAGACCATCCATGCCATGTTTTAGATTAATATCCATCAGAATTAAATCGAACTTAATTTGATTGGACTGCAAAATTGCGTCTGCTGCCGATGAAGCAATATTGATTGTAAAATGCTTTAATAAATAGTAGCGTATAACATCCAGGTTAACCGGCTCATCATCCACAATTAGAATTTTTTTAGCAATATTTGAATAATCGAGCTTATTGCGGTTTACCTTACTAATTTGTTTTTGCTTAAGCTCTTTTTTGACAATACTATTTTTAGGAATTGTGACATTAAATTTTGAGCCACTATTTATTTTACTCTCGAGTGTAATAGTACCATTTAGTAGCTCGGTATATTTTTTTACAATGGATAACCCCAAACCAGTACCGTCGAATAAGCGTCCCATCCCCTCGCTTAACTGGCGGAACTCTTCAAAAATAAATTTATGCTTATCCTTGGGAATTCCAATTCCGGTATCTTCAACTGTAAAAATTACAGAATCCACTTTTTCTTCAAGTGCAACTGTTACTCCGCCATCAAGCGTATATTTAATTGCATTGTTTAATAGATTGTCTATTATGCTAAAGAGCAATTGTTCATCTGTCTCTATAATTAAATTACTTCCGTTAAAATTATGATTGATATAAAGCCCCTTTTCCAAAGCCATATTTTTATTGGAATCTATACACTCTTTTACAACATTTACCGCGTCAACGTTTTGTAATTTTATTTTGACCTGGTTGCTTTCAACTTCGGAATAATTTAACAACCGGTTGAGTGTATAAAGCAGTCTTTTACCACTGGAGTATACTTTTTGCGCAAAAGATTTATGTTCCCCTAAAAGCTCACCACTAAGAATTTCGGAAAAACCTAATAACCCAACTAAAGGGGTTCTAAGTTCGTGACTCATATTTGCAAGAAAATTGCTTTTAAGACGGTTCATCTCTTCGGCATGTTCTTTTGCTTTAATTATTTCTAATTCGGCTCTTCTTCGCTCGGTTATATCGTGAGCTACTCCCTGCAGACCTATAATTGTTCCGGACTTGTAAATAGGATATTCAAAAACCTCCAGTAAAATTGGATTACCGTTTGCATGTAAAATTTCAACAATAATAGGTTCTGTATTAACCTTTCCTTCCAAATTTTGCAGAGTTCTCTCTTTAGCAATCTCGTTTATTTGGCTATCTGTAATGAACCAATGCTTCTGGTTTAGCCAGTCTTCCACTGTGTGGCCGGTTATAATTTCTACTGTTGGAGAGACATAATTTACAAGCGCATTTTTATCTTGAGTATAAAAGAAAAGATGAGGGGTTCCTTCTACAATCACTCTCATTTTCTCTTCGGCCGCAATAATTTTTTGGTGGGTATCTGCGTGTACAAATGCCAGAGATAATTCAGAAGCAATTGTTTCCAAAAATTGACTCTGCAATTCAAAATCGGTTTCTTCAAAAGATGAAATTCCAAGAACACCAATAACTTCTGTATCGTTATGCAATGGAAGGGAGGCAAAAGATTTGAATCCAGACTTCTTGCACTCTTCCCAAGTACATCTTTCATCCTCAAAAATGTTTTTCGAAAAGAGGCTTCTATTTTGCGCAACAGCCATTCCGCACATGCACTCCCCAACTTTATGCACCGGAATATTTATCAACTCCCTAATTTGCTCTTTAGCGCTTACATGCATCAGCTCCAGCAAATCTCCATTTTTTATAAAAATAAATGCTATATCCAACTTTAAATGGTCAATTAAATAATCGAGTGCTGTCTTGCAAATAATATCTACAGAATTTGCAAATCTTATTATTTCCACAAAACGGTTTAAGAAAAATAATTCTTCGGTCTGCTGATTAAGCTTTAGTTCTTTACTCCTTCTTTCTTCTATTTCCAATCTAAGCTGTTTATTCAGTTCGAATAATTCGTTGGCTCTTTCAATTACTCTTCCCTCAAGTTCGTAATTTATTTTTTCGAGTTCCCCCTGATAAAAAAGAGAATTGAATCGTTCGGTTATTCTTTTAAGCACATAGGTAACAAAGGTAATATTCTTGCTTAATCTGTTGCCCGAAGGATCTTTATCTGCAAGGAATAGAACTCCATTTTCAATCATTAGTGATGTAAAGGGAATTAAAAGAATTTCGGTGCAATCAAAATCTTCTTTATTAACAGATAACTGCTGCATTACAGAATTAATATTTTGCTTATTTAGAAAAACCGGGTCGCTGTTAATCAGTCCAGCAGAATCTGGCAGTAGATTAATAATAATTTTTGAATTGGAATTAATATCGAACAAAGCATAATATGCCTCGAGCCTCAATCCATTATCTGTTTCAGAAAAGAATGCGCAGAGAGGAATATTTTTTAAAATAGAAATTTTTTCGAGCACACTTTGAAACAAAGACTCCTGCGAAATAGGTTTTGTAATTTCGTCCAGAAGAGTATTAATTAAAAGAAGATCCTCGGAATTTTGAGAGAGGGCTTCATTCTCCTCTTCAAGAATTTGAATCTTAGCTAACAATGCATTTATGTCGTTACCTTCAATCATTTTATCAGTTCTTATAAAATTCTATTAGATTGTTTGCCACAAGTTGCGGCTCGTCTATTTGAATAAAGTGACCGGCATTAGGAATTATAACCAGCTTACTGCGTGGAATATTGCCATGGAGACTTGAAGCAATTTGAGTGCTTAGGTAAACATCGCAGTCTCCTCTAATTACAAGCAAAGGCAATTCAGTATTATGAAGCTCTTCGGAGATATCTGTAAGATTTTTATTATTCAGACATTCGGCAAAGTGAAGAAAACCTTTTCTACCTTCGGGAGTTTTCATCGGCTTCCAAAAATATTCCATCACTTCATCATCTACTCTTTCTTTATTAAAGACCCCACGTTTAACTATCAGTTTAAATATACCAAAATCCAGCGTGGCCATTGCAAACTGCCTAATTATTGGAGTGCGCATTGCAATTATTGGCTGAACCGGCCAAAAATCGTAAGCCACAGAATTTATAAGTGTAAAATCAATAAGCAATTGTGGATATTTAACCGCAAAAATTTGAGCTATTCCTCCTCCAAGATCGTGACCAACAAGATGAAATTTTGTTATTCCCAGCTGCGTAACAAATTTATAGATTAACTGGGCATGACTGGCTAATGAATAACTTTTGTTTAATGGCTTATCCGATTCGCCGCATCCTAACAAATCCAGCGCAATAACATTATAATGCTTGGCCAAACTAGGAATAATGTTTTTCCAGATAAAGGAATATGTTGTAATGCCATGTAGTAAAATAATTATTTCCCCTTCTCCGGTTTGGCTGTAAACAATTTTCGACCCATCGATAATAATTTCTTTCCTGGTTGTATCTTCTTTACTCATCGTTTCTCCAAATAAAAAAATCTTTTACTTTTATATCCGTTAAAACAAAGATATCTAATAATAAATTCTATAATAGTATTACAACTGTGGTCTGAATCACTTTTCGGTTTTAAAATGGCACAAATAAATACTAAAAGCCAAATTAAAGTTGCGAAAGGTAAAATATTGGAGTAAGCGGGTTTTATATATGGCAAAAAAGCTTTGAGTTTATTCAAAGATCAATAACCATAGAACAACCGCTCATAGAATTTTTAAAATGTTTTTAAATTATATACAAACGAAAGCATAATGTAACTTCCAATTACATTTGTACGGCTATCCTCCATATAATAATCTGTACTGCTTCTTGTTGTATTGTTACTCTTATTCATTATATCGTAAAATGTTAATCGTAATTCCCCCGTATCGTCTTTAAACATTTTTTTGCCAACGCTAAAATTCCACAAGTATGAATTTGGATCGTAAGATGTTCCAAGTCCTCCCTGATATCTATGCTCAAAATCTGTTTGAAGAACTATCCCCTCCCAAAACAATGCGTAAAATTTAATACGGCTGCGGTAATTTAAGTAAGTCTGGTCTAAACTGGCCAGAGAAGAGTTTGTAACATTATTTGAAGTTACCGTACTGGAGATAGAAAAATCTAAGTTCTTGCTAATGTTGCTGTTTAATACAAACCCTAGGCCAGCCTGCAAATTTTTTGAATCGTTTGAAATTTCGTTTATCATTCCTGGAGTTTTAGTTAGTCCCCCATTTAAATTCAAATTCATGTTTGATGATAAAAATCCAATTGGGAATGTATATGTAAGCATGGTGCGTAAATTGTAATAACCGTCAAAATTTTCGGGGGTTCTTAATTGTGTTCCCGGATTAAGTACAATGCCTTTATATGTAACTGCCTTAACATCTGCAATTATTGTTTTAGAGCCTATATAGTTATTTGTAAATGTGCTGTTAAGAAGTATAAAAAAAGCGCTCATACTTTCGCTATCTGTTAAAGTGTACCTTAAAGAAAGGTTATGCCTTGTATCTTGAGCAAGATTAGGATTTCCAATACTTAATTGAAGGGAATTTGTGTTGTCGAGAACATTCTGAAGCTGATCTACAGAAGGCTCGTTGTTATTAACCCGGTAGTTAAACATTAAATTCTGCCCCTTATCTATGCTGTAGCGAACCATGGCAGAGGGCAAAATAGAATAAAAGTTTTTAGCTGTATTACTTGTTAGAGGAAATGTTTGCTGATTTGATAGTTTGGATATATTGTAGCTTAGTCCGGCATTAATCATCATTTCGTTATATCTGTAATTATAACTAATTCCGTAATTTTGAACCTTGGAAATTTTATCGTAAACGTTGCTTAAACTGTTTTCCAACACCGAATAGTTATTTTGAGAATTTAAGTAGGAGTAAGTTTTCTGATCACTTTCATCCGTAGCAAATGAATAAGAAGCGTTAAACTGAAGCATTCCATTTTCTGTTAAGGGTTCGGTGTAAGATAAATTGGTAGATAACCCATATCCTTTTTTATCTAAGTTCGAATTTTGATTTACAGTATCGGAATGGGTAAGTCCATCGAAATATAAATTTTCGGAATATAAGCGCTTATCTCCCTGGCTTGAATTATAAGTAGCATTTAACCTAACAGATATTGTTCTACCTCGAGCTTCAAATCTTCTTCGGTATAGCAACTGTGTAGATGCATTAACGGCTATAAGATTTGTTGTGTAAGAATTATCTGTGGAATTTAGATTGGACGAGCCGAAATAAGTACCTCCCTTAATATTACTAATTCCATCATTCTTTTGAATTGTTAGTTTTGGAGAAATCAAAATTGAATTGAGAGTATCGATCTGGTAATTGAGTCTTGCATTAAAACGGTGATTTGTATTTTGGGAATTGGCTCTGTTATCTTCGGAATATTTTTGATTTGCAGCAATGTTTGTAAAGTAGTCTCTATTTAAAACCGAGTAGCTGTTGTTATCTGTATTGTTGAAAAAATAGCTTGCGTTAATTTCATCCCTTCTGTTCCACGAATCGGCATAGTTTAAACCCGCTGCCTTTGTATTTGTCAATCCGTTTTTAGCAGTTACTAAAAAATCGCTGGCGTCACTTCCTCCGCCACCTCTTCCACCACCGCCGCCCCCACCTTCCATACCTCCGGGTGGTCTTCCTCCACCGCCGCCCCCTCCACCGCCGGGTCTTCTTACATTTCCTCCCCCCTGTCTATTTCCACCGCTTCCGCTCATAATTCCAAGAAGATCTTCACTTGCAAAATTCTGTTCGTTTGTATTATTAAATTGTCCCAGCAGAGTAATTTTTTGTTTATCGTTAAAAAAATTGATATTGCCCCCGCTGGCATATTTACTTTGATCTCCATATCCGCCGGCAAACTTTCCAAATGTTCCATTCCTAAAATTCATTCGGGTAATAATGTTAATGGTTTTGTTTGTATTGCCATCATCAAATCCGGTAAACTCCGCTTGCTCGCTTTGTTTATCGAACACTTGAATTCTTTCAATAATTTCGGCAGGAATATTTTTTAATACACTGGTAGGATCGTCACCAAAAAAAGGTTTACCATCAACTAGAACATTTTTTACATCTTCACCGTGGGCTTGTACCTTACCATCCTGAACTAAAACGCCGGGCATTTTAGAAACTAAATCTTCGGCATTGGCATCTTTATTTGTTTGAATTGCGTCTGCAATAAATTCTGTAGTGTCTTTATTAATAATTACCAATGGAGGTTTTTCAATTACCTGAACTTCTCCAAGCTTAACGTCGTTGGGTGAAAGCCTTATTACTTTTAAATCCACCGGAACATTTTTCATCTCGAATCTTAAGCTAAAAGTTTTGTAACCAACATTGCTCACTTTAAGAATATACTTACCGGCTAGAACGCTTTCGAAAAGAAATTTTCCTTTGGAATCTGTTGCCATTCCCTTTACAAAAACATTGTTAACAGTTGATATTGTTACACTAGCTCCAAATAATCCCTGACGGGTAACAGAATCTGCCACCGTTCCAAAAAGCTTATTCGATTGGGAGAATTGCAATTGTGAAAAAAGAAGCAAAATAGCAAAAGCATATTTGTACATTATTTACCCAAGTTAAAGTGCATTACTTAGATGCATTTTTTAGCCATAAAGTTTAATAGGAATGTGAAGTTTTTATAATTACTTCAGCATTCCCAATTAACCTGCAGCTAGCTTATTTTTCTTCTAAGAGCTATTTAATGCTCACCAGTAATCACTAATTAAAAATGGGAGTAATCTTAAATCGAAAACTGTAATTGCCATAGGGCAGTCTATATTTTTCCAATGGCCATTCCCCCCAGCTGTCTATTCCACCAACTCCCATCTGCTTATAATCAATAGATAGAACCGAGAAATCTCTTGGTTTAATTTCACGGGTGTGCGCCTGGTTTTTTTTATCCCCCTCATCCAAATCGTTATCTAAAAATTTGCGCGCTGTAATGCTCATTAGGGTGTCGGATTCTATTTTAATTCCAAGTCCATCTTTAGCAAATATCTTGTACCATCTAACATCGGTTTTATTACCGGTCTCTTGCGGCCTAATATAATCGAAGCACTGTTTGTCTACTGATTGCGAATATATTCCAACATGAGATGCGTAGTTTCTATCAATATAATTTTCAACCGGGCCTCTTCCGTAGAATTGAATTTCTTTGAATATTTTTGGCAGTACCATTTGCATTCCAAATTTAGGCATGCTCAAATTTCCATCTGCAGTTTCCTCATCTTTTTTAGTCTTAGCAATTGCTTTGTTTACTTTTAACTGCTCAAAAATTTCAAGCTCTCCATTGCCGTTAATAATGTAATCCGTAAAAACATTCGCATCCAGTTTTTTGCCAAGATAATGAACTGTACTAATTTTTACTTTTCCTTTAATCATCTCTTCGGTTTTTATGGTAACAAGTTCCTAAAAGGAGGAAGCCTCTCTCCAGGCTTTTAGCTTAACAGGCAAATTGGCGCCGTAATCGTTATCTGTTGGAACGCGCCAGAAATTTGGTTTAATTGTATATCCCGGTTCTAGAATTGAATTTTTACCAATTTCATATTTTTCTATTAAACCGCTTTTACGGTTAAACACTATTTTCATTTTTGAAGAAGCCAGTTCAATTCCATTATCATTTTCGGCAATACTAATTTGGCCGGCTGCTTCTAAAGCTAAATTGTTTGTATAGGTGCCCATTATGCTTAACTGCTCAGATGCAATTTCAAATCCGGTGGGCAATAAAGGTTCATCATTTTTTAGCTGATAACTTATATTCAAAAATACTTCCTGGTTATTGCCATTTGGAATTTCAACTGGAATATCAAATTGTTTTTTTTGTCTTGGCAGAATATCCAAATTCTCTACTATTCCCTTATCGGTTACTTTTCCATTTACAATTAAAGACCAAACCAGTTTTACATTATCAATAGTTTTAAAAAAGAATTCGTTAAAAACTTCTATAGAAGGTTTAGTGTTAGTAAGCTTTGTTAAAATATTCTGATAGACTTTTTTCATTTCGTATGCGTGAGGATTGGCAATTCTATTTGGATGAAAAACCCCGTTGCACATAAAATTTCTATCGCTTGGAACATTGGCAGGACCGTAATCCCCTCCGTAAGCATAAATGGTATCGCCGCTAGAGTTTACCTTATAAAGAGCCTGATCAATCATATCCCAAATAAATCCCCCTTGGAGTATTGGCTGATTGCTGCGGATGATATCCCAATAATCTTTAAAGCTTCCCATGGAGTTGCCCATTGCATGAGCATATTCACACATTATTAATGGCTTAATGTGTTCTTTACTCTTATCGGAATAGGAAACTAGATCTGCCGGACTAGGATACATTGGAGGAATAATGTCGGAATTCCACTCCATATTAAAACGGTAATCTACAATTGCTCTTTCGTATTGAACCGGTCTGGAATTATCTCTATTTTTTAGCCACAGGTAGCATTCGTAAAAATTATATCCGTTGCCCGCTTCGTTACCTAAGCTCCAGGTGACTATGCATGTTTTGTTTTTATCCCTCTCATACATTCTTTGAACTCTTTCCAAATGAGCTGCTTTCCAAGTTGGGCGGTTTGCAAGAGTGCGGCTTAAGTTATATCCTATTCCATGAGATTCTATATTGGCCTCGTCTACAACATAAATTCCATACTTATTGCAAAGCTCGTACATGTATTCATGGTTTGGATAGTGGCTTGTTCTTAGAGCGTTTATGTTGTACTGCTTCATCAACTGAACATCTTTTTCCATATCCTCTTTCGAAAGGGTTTGCCCGGTAATGGGATTTGTTTCGTGACGGTTTACCCCCTTAATTAAAATTGGTTTTCCATTAACCAAAAACTTTCCATCAACTATTTCAACTTTCTTAAATCCAATTTCCTGCGGAATTACTTCGACATTATTGCCCTCTTTGTCTAAGAGTGAAATTATTAGATGATACAAATAGGGAATTTCGGCGCTCCACTTATTAGGATTTTTAATTGGAATTGAAATGCCTTTTTCAATTTCAAGACCGGAACATGTTTTACCAGCAACTATATTTTTCCCATCGTACAATGTTATTTTTATGCTATAATCATTTGCATTATTTGGCAAAGATAAAATAGGTTTTACAATCAGAGAAGCATCGGCATAATTTTTATCCAATTCTGTAATAATTTCAAAGTCGTGAATATGAACCGGATTGCGCGCTACAATAAAGCAGTCTCTTGTTACTCCGCTTAGGCGCCACATATCCTGGCATTCAAGATAGGTGCCGTCGCTAAAGCGCATAACCTGAAATACTATTGTGTTCTCGCCGTAGCGAATATATTTAGTAATGTTAAATTCACTTGGAAGCCTGGAATCTTCGGAGTACCCAACAAATTTTCCATTTACCCAAAGGCTTAAATTCGATTTCACACCCCCGAAGTGAATTATTATCTCTTTGCCATCCCATGCTTTATCGATAGTAATTTTTCTTCGGTATGTTCCAATAGGATTATAATCAATTGGCACCAAAGGAGGATTTGGTTTCATCAAGTGTTCAAACTCGTAACCGGAATTTGTATAGACCGGATATCCATAGCCGTTAGTTTCCCAATTAGCGGGGACCTTAAAATTATCCCAGTTCATATCGTTAAAATTTTCTTCCCAAAATCCTTTTGCAACTTTAGGATAACTTTCCACCCAGTTAAATTTCCACTGCCCATTAAGATTTATATAGAACTGAGAATTCTTCCACTCCCCTTTTTGCGCCTCACTTAAATTTGCAAAAACAAAGTAGGATGCGTGCATAGGAAGCCGGTTAATTTCATTAACAGTTTCGTTGCACCATGCGTTTCCTATTTCAAAGGGTTGAGCGTAAAACTGTGAAGCAAATAAAATAATTAATATGGTTAGAACCTTTTTCATATCTATCTCTTATAAAGTGTTATGCATTTGTTAAACGGCATAATTACCATTTAAAATAAATTGTTGCTTATACTTTAACGCCGCAACTCAAATTTACTTTTTAATTTTGCCCATAAACTCTTTTACCTTTGTTAGGTCAATTGGATTAAACCACTTTCCCTCTTGCTTAAAGTAAGAACCTACAATAAGCGCGTCGCAATATTCAATGTAGCTGTTCACATTATCAATTGTAATTCCGCTTCCAGCTAAAACCGGAATATTGACATTTTGTTTAACCATTTTAATCTCTTCGAGCAAAGGTTCCTTTCCGGTGGAGCTTCCGGTAATAATAACTCCATCACTTAAAAAGAATTGAGCAGCTTTTGCAGTTTCAACAATATCTGTATCGTTTGTAATTGCATGCGAGCTATGCTTTTTCTTTATATCAGTTAGAACAAGAATATTTTCGGCACCAATTAATTTTCGGTAGCGCAGCAATTCTCCAGCATCAGAGTTGAAAAATCCCTCATCAGCAATGTGGGCAAATACAAATCCTTCGGCGCGAATAAAATCTGCCGAGGCACTGTGTGCGCTTGCTAAAGCTTCTTTATTACATCCGGCAAGTATTTGTATTCCGCAAGCTAAATTGGTTTTGTTTTTTATCTCATATAAAATTATGGCCATAAGAGAAATAATTTCGGGACCGGCACTTCGGTTTAAATATGGAACATCGTGCATATTCTCTATCATCAATGCATCAAGTCCGGCATTTTTGTAAAGCAATGCTTCTTCAACTGCCTTGTTAATTATAGTTTTAACGCTTCCCTTAAATTTTGGAGTGCCGGGAAGCGGATCGATGTGAATCATTCCTACAACAGTTTTATTGAATTGAAATTTGCCCATGGTTACCATAATCCTTTTGATTAATTAAAAATAACAAAATAGTTTATTAGCCCGAAGAATTTTAATTGAAAATTTTAAATTCACTTTTGCCCATGTATAAATTTCGGTTTTACCATTGCTATATTTTAGCTAATTTTAATTACCAAACAAGAGGTTAAAAATGCGCTACGCTTTGATTATTTGTTTACTGCTGGCATCATCTATTGAAGCACAAATAGATAAAAATAATTTGATGAATACAATCAACTTTCTTTCCTCCAAGGAATTGGATGGAAGACTGCCCGGCAGTGAAGGATATTTTAAAGCAGCGAATTTTATTAAAGAGGAATTGAAGAAATTAAACCTTAAGCCGGCAGTAGGTAAAGACTACTTTCAAAAACTTAATGTAGAGTACAACCAAATTTTACCCGGTGAGCATTTTGCAATAATTAAAGATGGTAAAAGGATTGAATATAAATTAGGAACAGATTACGTGTACCGTGGATTTACCGGCAGCGGGCAGATTACTGCGCCGGTTGCATTTTGCGGATATGGTTTGAATCAACCTGAGATTGGCTACAACGATTATAAAGATATTGATGTAAAAGGAAAAGTTGTGATGGTTTTTAAATCGAACCCCAAATGGAATATTGATGGCAAAACTTTTACAAATGGTAACCCTAGGGAAAAAGCAATTGTGGCTTCCCTTCAAGGAGCAGTTGCAATTTTATTTGTATCTCTTCCTAACGATGAAAATCCTCAAAAACCAATCGGAAGTATTTTAAGCGGCCAGGGGGAACAGATGTTAAACTTTCCCGAGCTGCACATAGATTTTAATATTGCTTCTGAATTGTTCGATAGAAGTTCTTACACACTTAAACAGCTTCAAACAAAAATTGATGAGAGTAAAACTCCAACGTCAATTAATTTACTTCACAGGGCGGATATAAATGTTAAGACAGAATATGTTAAAGAAAAAGAATCTGTAAATGTTGCCGCCCTTTTGAAAGGGAGTGATCCTATTCTGAAAAATGAATACTTGATATTAGGAGCTCATTTAGATCATGTAGGAGGCCAGGCATCCAAAATTTATTTTCCGGGGGCTAACGATAACGCAAGCGGAGCGGCTGCATTGCTGGAAATTGCAAGAGCTTTTGTAAAAAAGGATATAAAACCAAAGCGTTCAATTGCATTTGTGTTTTTTACAAGTGAAGAGCAGGGATTATACGGAGCCACCCACTTTGCAAATAATCTCCCCTTTCCAAAAGAGAGTGTTCAGGCAATGTTTAATTTGGACTGCGTTGGATGCGGCGACAGCATTCAAATTGGGGGTGGAAAAAGCGCTTCCGAATTATGGAATATGGCAAAGCAAATAGATTTGGAAAACGATAAGCTTTTGGTAGCTAATACCTGGAGCGGCGGAGGTGCTGATGCCGAACCATTTTTTAAGATTGGAATTCCAACACTTTACTTTGTAACAACAAACGGCTACCCCCATTTGCATTTAGCTAGCGACAAACCGGAGACTTTAAATCAAAATTTACTTCAATCAATTACAAATTTGGCTTTTAAAACAACGGTTAAAGCTGCTAGCATTAAGTAGGCTTTGAAATAACTTGCTGCTTGGCAATTAGATTAAGGAAGTAAATAATATTTACTTATGCAGGCAAAGTATTTTTTTCACCTGCAATCTTTAAATATCCTTATACTTTTTTATCCAAGTATTTTTATTGATAATTAAAAATAAATGGAGGAATAAAAAGTAGTAACGCCAAAATAAAAAAGAATATTTGAGCCGGAAGCATCCACTTAAACCATTTTTCGTATGGAATACCTGCAAGGGCTAAAACTCCCATTGTAACACCCGAAGTAGGAAGAATTGGATAGATCCATCCTTCTCCGAACTGAAAAGCCAGAACGGCAATTTGCCTTGATACTCCAACCACATCTGCTAGTGGTGCCATTACGGGCATAGTAAGCATTGCCTGACCGCTTGCTGAATGAATAAAAAAGTTTAGAATAGCCTGCATAACAAACATTGCCTGAGAAGCAAAAATTGGATGGAGACCGCTTATAACAGTGCTTAAGCTAAAGAGCATTGTATCCATAATCTTTCCATTTGTAGCCAAAACTAAAATTGCCCGAGCGCAGGCAATAATCAATGCAACTCCAATCATATCCTTTGCCCCCTCTTTAAAGGCATCGGTCAGTTCGCTTGTTTTAAGTTTTCCAACAATTCCGCTAACAATTCCAAGAGCTAAAAAGAGTGCGCCTAGTTCCGTTATGTACCACTTAAACACCAATACCCCAATTACCAAAACAACCATTGCTAAGGCAAATAAAATTAGCACCAGTTTATGATTTATTGTAAATGTACTGTTGATGGAATTATCTAAATGAAGTTCCTTTTTTCTTTTAATATCATATTCGTACATACTACTTGTTTTAGGATTGGCTTTTATTTTTTTTGCGTAAAGCATAACAAAAGTTATCATGCAAAAGGTGCTTATGCACCAGATGAAAATTCTATACTCTAGACCGCTGTATAATGGAAGCTCGGCAATACTTTGTGCAATGCCAACGGTAAAGGGATTTAATGTAGATCCGGCAAAGCCAGCGGCCGCGCCCAAAAATGGTATTGCTGTTCCTACTATTGAATCGTAACCCATTGAATAGGCTAGCGGAATAAAAATTAAAATGAAGGGCATAGTCTCCTCCGAGCATCCAAAAATACTTCCGGCAGCCGAAAAGATTATCATGGAAACCGGTATAAAATATTTTTGAAGATGTGGTTTATTCTTAAATGTATAGGCCATGCGCTGAACAGAGACTATAATGGCTCCGCTTTTTTGAATAACATTAAAAGAGCCCCCTATGATTAATAGAAAACCTATTATTGTTGCAGCTTGTGTAAATCCGGTTAAGGGGGACATTAACAGCTCTCCTAACCCTTGAGGATTACTTGCGGTATACTTAAAAGAATTTGCAACAACTAAGTTTTTTCCATCCTTAATTTCCCGTGTATATTCTCCTCCTGGAATTATCCATGTGGCAAGAGCAACTAATACTACAACCGCAAAAATCATTACTAGAGTATTAAAGCTTATTTTTTTCATCCTACTTAACCTTCTAAAATTTTTTTTAAGTTGTAGAAAATTCTTTACGATATTCTTTATACTAATTTTACAAATGCATGTGCTGTTGATTAGCCCCCAATTAAAAGGTCATTTAATAACAACAGTCTTTTACTTTTTAACAAAATATTATTTATAAATTCTCCGCCTCAAAGCAATTAAGAAACCTGAAGCTATAGACAACATGAACAATTTTTTTTAATATAATTTAACTAACAAATAGCCGTATCAATAATAATTGAAACGGCTTTTTATATCAATAAAATTTATTCTTTATTTCTAAAAACAATTTAGCGCACCACTTTTATTTAATAAGTGTTAGTTTTTTTGTTTGAACAACATCCCCATATTTTAACATATAAAAATAAATTCCGCTTGAATACTCTCCACTCTTCAATCTAAACTCTTCACTATACTTTCCAGGCTGCTTTATTTCATTTACCAAAGTAATTATCTCTTTACCCAAAAGGTCGTAAACTATTAAGCTAACATGCCCCTCTTTTGGTATTTGATAGCTTATTACAGTTGCCGGATTAAAAGGATTGGGATAATTCTGTTCCAACTTAAATTCGGTAGGCATTTCCAATTTCACTTCAACTACATGGCTATATTCAAAAGCGCCGTTAAAATCTATTTGCTTTAAACGGTACTGTAAATGAGTTTGACCAAGAGTAAGATTATCTATGTAGCTATAGCTTTTTAAGCTGTTGGAATTTCCATGCCCCGGAATAAATGCAATCAGTTGCCAGCCGTTAGCATTTAGCTGTTGGCATTTAGTTAAAAGCTTATTGCTAACTACTAAGCGCTCAAGTTCAAATCCATAATTATTCACTTCGGTAGCAGTAACCCAATTCAACTTAACACTATTGTTATATGGAAGAGCACTAAAAGAAATTAGCTGAACCGGCAGCGGATTTGTAAATGAAAAATCATCAATCATAATCCGTTCTGTTGTTCCATTAGATTTAATTCTTATTTTAATATTGCTGCCACCAGTAATTTGGCTGTTATAAAAAAAGCTGGTCCAATCAGATGTATTATTAAGAAGCGTGTTATTTATAGTGCCAATTGTTGTCCAGTTTGAACCGTTATCGATGCTATAATCAATATTGAAATCCGGTGTAGGAACTCCATCCCATCTTCTAACTTTAAATGAAAATCCATCAATACTCGAGGCTGTGATGGTAACATTCCAATTTACAGACGCATCATTTTGTAAACGCCAAGCGTAGGTTCCGTATGCACCTGCAAAACCATCTTGATCAGTTGTAGTTTGTCTTAGAGCAGGTCCTCCTGTAAATGTTGCAGTAAATGAGCCCACAGAAGCACTATATACATGATCTGAAGCATATGAATTAAATGCGCTGCTACCTTGAACCCAATTAACCGCAGTATCGAAATTAATTGTTTGTCCCCAAAACATATCGGGATAATAAAAACAGCATACCATAAATAGAATTATTAACTTTTTCATAAACACCTCATTTATTTAATCACGCTAAATCAATGAAGCAGCAAAGGAAAATTTTAATACCTAACTAAGGTAAATAGCCATAAGTATTATTGGAATGTTAATTTATTTGCCCGCTCGTGTTAATAAGTTGTATGTGGGTAATTGCACAATATTTTAAAGAGTATTTTTTTAACACCCCTTTTATTATGGAATTATTTTGATAAATAATAACCGTACTAGTGTGACTTTAAGCAGCCTCACACAGCCGGTTTTATTATCTATATAAAAACCGGAACAGGAAATTATTTTTTTTGTAGAGTGGAAGAGAAACTTTTTTTTCTACCCGCAGAGGTATTTACTATGTGTAATCTAAAAAAAATTCTTAAAAAATAAAATATATTTTTCTGCCTAACGAGCCTTCTATTAACACCTTTTTAGAAAGGAAATCCGGTTTTACCGCTTACAAAATAGTTTCTAAAAGGGCATTGTTAAAATTGCCTAATAAATAAAAAATGCTTTATATTTGGAATGTACAATGAAAATGCGTTATAATTTTTTATTGTATAAAAAAGTTTTTTGTTAAACTTTTTTTAAAGCAACAATTTGACAGTTCATTTGAAAGAGAATTACTTTTTACAGTTTCATCTTCAAGCTCTGTTCATATTGTTTTATTTTACAACATAATTTTAGGAGCATCTGTATTATGGCAGAGCGTGTACAAGGAACTGTTAAATGGTTTAATAGTTCTAAAGGTTTTGGTTTCATCTCTCAAGCTGGCGGAGAAGATGTATTTGTTCACTTCAAAGCTATCGTTGGTGATGGATACCGTTCATTAGACGAAGGACAAAAAGTCGAATTCACAATCACACAAGGACAAAAAGGTCCACAAGCGTCTGATGTAAAAGTTATTAAGTAACAATAATAACATTACCTTTAAAAAAAGCTCCCCGTACTGAGGAGCTTTTTTTTGCCCTCTAGTTTTAGAGTATCAATTGACGGTAACTAGTTATAAATAAAAATCCACACTTCTATTTCTTGCCGCAGCGCTTATACCAAAAGTTAAAGACACATCGACATCTGCAAAGTTGTCGAAGTTTCACAAATAAGATTTTGTTTAAATCAATTCTACATTTGCTAATGCTGTTGCACATTTTTTTTAGAATAATCTAGCAACCTTAAAAAAGTAAATAGATTTCATTCTAAAAAAAGTTACGCTTAATTCTACCTGTTCAAGATTGAACTTTCGTTATCCATTTATAAAGTTGATTCAATATCTTAGCTTCTTTTATGCAATGTAACCGAATCATTTCTCGACAAGCACATATTGTGCATTAACTGCATATTCCTGTTGCTTTTTAACGTATTAGCGTCAGTTTTATGTCGTTTTTTGACATCAATTTTGAGCAAAATTTGCTCAATTATTATGTTTTTTGCTTGTTTTCGCAATATTCTTATCGTTTTTTTATTATACCCCCCTCCCCCCCATTTTTAGTTACCTTCAAATGAAAGGGAGGATTTTTTTACTTTTGTAAAGGAATAGCTAATTATAAAACATTTCTTTTACTGAATGTAAATTTTAAGATTAGCGAGAACCACTTTCTAGATTTAATCCACATTAACCCCATTCCTCCAAAAATCATTATACCATTTTCAGAACTATCCCCATCTGCAGACGGTGCTGTATTATCTGCAAATGGAAAAACTTGTTGTATTGAATCTGTAGAAATTTTTGTTACGTTTTTACTGCTTAAAGATTTTGATGCATTTGTAAAAATTTTCATCTTAATACTCCTCGGGATATTTCCCTAAATATGTTATTAATTTGTTTGTTTTGATTCTGTTACATTGCAAAATTTAGCCCTATACTTTCGTTCAATTTGTCAAAGAACATTGCTTTGCCTTTTAGCTGTCTTAAAAATTCCTTACTAGACTATTAGTTAAAGCTTTCGAAAGTTAAACAGAGGATGTGTTCCAGGTAATGTTATTTTGACAATATTTTTTGAAACAGCTTAACCCTCCCCAACTTGTCTTAGAGGAGATATTGTATATTACAATCCCCCAAGAAATATTAATTCGAAAGGCTAGCTAAACACCTAATTGTAAGATCATTTTGGTATTTGCACAGTTAACATATTGGGTAAGTTAAAGAGATAAAGAATCTGCTTTTCTTTCTATGTACATTGATAACCCGTTAAATCCAAGTCAATCATACATTGTTTTTGAATTTTTCCAAGGCAATAAAGTAAGCAATAATGCAAGAATCCAAGGCATTAGAGACTATACTAACTAGTAGTATAATTAAGCAGTACGATTTGGGGGCTGCAGTTAAGCTTAACATAGTCCACTTTCAATAGTTTGTTGCTCTTTACTTTTCCCTTTGGATCCTAATTTAACTGTTCGATCTCTACTTTGGGTTCCTATCAAAACATAATTCATGCTTTAATAGCTCATAAATGGTCACATTGCCTCTGGCCCATAGTTTTTCTTCTTTTTCTTTTTGGCTTTATTTTCTGAAATAAAGGTTAATAATTCTTCAAGAGCTTTTTCAGGCAATTCTATGCTACTTTGTTTTAGAGTCATTAATTTCCATTCATCTAAGCTCATATTACTGTGATTTGAGTTATCTTTTTTAATTCTATCAATTTTATCGCCTAGTGTTTCTTTTTTTTCCAAGTACTCTTCGAATCTAGTCTCTGTTAATCTTTTATATAGTCTTTCAAGTACCTCAACTCCCTTCGGATCGAAATATTTTTTAGCCATTGTTATAAAAGTCTTCATTTGAACTCCCGCCATATATTCTGCACTTTGATATTCCCTTAATAATAAAGAAATAATATCATCTTCTTTTTTAATAATTTTTTCTGTGCTTATATAGACTTGCACCATATACGTTAAATCCTTGTAATACGAGCTAGGCATATCTCCAGATTGGCAGTCAAAAATTAATTTGGATAGGAAACTACGTGCTGATTTTATATCTGTAATTTTAATTCTATTGCGCAAATATTTTTTCTTTGAATTTTTCCCTGGTAATTCAAGATTTTTTTCTTCTGAATTTTGGTCTTCCATTATAATTCCCTTAATAGAAAAGTGTTTAATAAATACTTATTTGTCAATTTTTAGTATCAACGTATAAATTACGGTATCATAATACACCCCCTTTAATATTCCTAATTTTCCTTTCTGGTTTGATGCATTCATATTTTAGCTTAAATTCAGCTGATTCTTGATCGACTGTATTTAACATATCTTTTGTTATAGTAGGATTGAATTCGTAAGTAGCTGCTTTAAGCCCATAAATAAAATCGAGAGACTTTGAATTCTCATATTCTTCATTTGTTACATCAAATTGAGTTGAATTAGGATAGCTTACCTGAATTACTTTGCCAACCCTATTTGGAAAGCTTGCAAGTGTATTGTATGTGCCAAGGGAAATAACATCCTTTGCTACCTTATATGAAGCTTTAGTAGTAGCCCGGCTTAATTCATCTGCATAAAAGCGAATCATGTGAAGGCCTTCGGCTGCCGATGGGTTGCTGTTGTATCCGAAAAGCCGCAAGCCTCCAATTCCAGAAGTCTTTTTCCTTTCCGGGAAAACAATTTCGTTTCGGGTTATATCTCCAAATGTCTCTCTTAGATCTAGACCAATATGCTTTTCAAACCAATTATCGGATTTAGTTTTTGGGTCCATAGTCCTTTTAAGTACTTTTTGAATACCGTTAAATGTTACAAACCTAGTTTGAGCTTCACTAACGGAAGTGACAAAAGGAACATCAAAGCTGCAGGACAATTGATATGGCATTGGCCTTTTTGTGATTTTAGTGAAATAATCGTGCGGATCTCTTAGCATAGATATGAAATAGGCTAAATAAGCAACATCCCCTTCTATCCAAAAATTCTTTCCCCCTTTCATACCCACCAAAAGTACAATTTGGCTATACTGCGTGCTCCACTCTCCTCCTTTAGGACCCCACGCGGCTAGATAAGTATCCTCTTGAAGTTTGCTCAAGCTTCTACCTAAAAATTCCTTTTGAAAGCTAATTACATCAGCAACTTCTCCAAATTCACTTCTAAAATCGCTGACAATAATATTGGGAGCAGAAATTACTTTTGCTTGATGATCCTCTTCTTTTATTGGCTGAAAGTCATTTAAAAATTCAACAAAATCATCTTGTTTTAACTTTTTTTCCTTCTTCTGCTTTTTAGCTTTAACTTCAGGAAAGTCGTTTTCATCAAATAACTTAATTGGTGCTAATAGGGTTTCTTCATTTTTCATAATTTATTTTTTTATATAGTGTTATGTCTATTTAACAAAAGCATATTGGATCATAATTTTAATGTAACTCTCCTTTTGATTTTGAATAATTGATAAGATATTCTTTAGCATGATTATCCCCATAGGAAGCACCAAACTTGATCAAACTACTGGTGAGAGTTTCATCTACTTCCAAAGTAGCTAAAAAGTTTTCCTCCGACCAAAAATGCTCCGCGAAACTAGAATTTTTCAATATTGCTTTAAGGTACATTTCTGAAGCTAGATTATCCATTTTCAAATGACGGTAGAGTTTGGCAATTTTATAGTAAAGACTGCCATTTTGGGGATCAAGCCTTAGCATATTTTTTAAGCATTGTATGGCTTGATGGTGCTTGCCACTAAGAACTAAACTGTTACTTAACATGGCTAAATTTCCAACATCGTCGGGGGTTTTATTTACTAACTGGCCCAAAGTCTTTGCTTCGTTTTCATGATCTTCATCTAGATGATAGTTATTGGCCAAATCTTTAAGAATTTCTAAATCATTTGGGAAATTGGAATTACCATTCTTTAAGACTTCTATAGCTTTTGTAAATTTTCTTTGAGAGGTATAATTGGTAGCAGCGGGAATAATGAAGCAATTTTCCTTTGGGAATTTCTCTAATAAACTATGAAAAATGGGCTCGGCATTTTTATAGTTACCCAGGTAGAAATGGCAAAGGGCAAGACTAAAGTCTATTATTGGATTAGAATCCCCTAATTCTTTCAATCTATCGAAGTAATAGAGTGCGGAGGTAAAATCATCGGAATTATATAAACAAATAGCCAAATCTCGAATTGAATCGAAATTATCCTTATCTAGAGATAATCTTCTTTCGTATAATGATATTGCTTCAGAAAACTGCCCTCCCCTTTCTAAAGCCAATGCTAGGGATGCTAAGTCCTTGCACATTTGGATTTTGATCTCTTTAAGAGTTGCTGCTTCAACTTTGTACTGGGGCAAGTAGGATCTTAATTGTTCAGCAATTTTTCTTCCGAACTGCATTACCCTTTTTAATTCAATTGTTGATTCTTTGTCGTCGAGCATCCTATTATAATGCCACTGCCAGCGATTTAAGAACTCTTCTATAAAACCGGGTAATGATTCAATTACCACCTCGGTTGCACTTATAATCTTTATCCCATTTCCGTTATAGGAAGGATAGACAATGATCTTCGGTTTTTTCATTTTTCTCCCTTTCAATTTTGCATTAAGCTATTATTTGGATTGAATTTTCATTTAATACAATTTTCTGCTCTATAAATTCCATTAGTTCACTCCGGTGGGTTATTAGTATGGAATTATATGCACCGGACTTTGAATGGGCTTCTTCGATCATAACCCGGTAACTAAGAGCGTTTCCTATATCTAAGGCACCATCCTGCTCATCTAAAAAGCATGTCTCGTGACGTTTTCCCTGCCGGCGCAGAAGTATGCCCAAAGCAAGTTGAAGACTGCTTTCAATCCATACTTTTTCTCCACCCGATTTATTTTTTAATTCTGTTATCCCATCACTGTCGATTACATTAATATCAAAAATCTCCTTTAGCTTTTTTCTATCTTTGGTTAATCTTGTTGTTTCAAAGGCAATCCTAAAGTTGTTCTGAAAAGCGCTAAGAAGATCATTTGCAATGTTGGTTATTTCATTCCCGCTGTTTTCAAGCTTTAGTACTGGTATACCGGTTTTATCGAAGGCTCTAACCAAAAAGCTATACTCGGTTATATCTTTTTGAACTAATGCTAGATCTGTTTCCAGGGTCTTTGTTTCTTCCCTAATTCTACTTCTTTTGAGTATCTCTTCTTCTAAAAAAGTAATCTTTGTTTCTTCTTCGGTTAAGATTCTATTTAAGGATTCTTTTTCTTGAATGGATTCGGTTAATTGAAAAGCTAAGGCTTCAATGCTCTTCTTTAATGAGAGTATTTCTTCTTCTATATTTATTTGGATATTTTTTTGTTCGGTGGTAATCCAATTATTGAGTTGATGGATTTTTTCTTTAGCTTGAACTTCAACTAAGCGCTTTGACTCTTCATATTCGGCAATGCAATCATACCGCGCAGTTTCAAGCTTTAGATTACTCTCTTCAATTTGTGCTAATAAAGATTGCTTCTTCTCTATAATCGATTTAGCTTGTTCATCTTCTTTTGCCTTTACTTCATGAATTAAGAAAATCTTGGAATCCTTCAATTGTTTTATGTTGGTAATCCTTTGAGAGGCAAACTCAAGCTCATTACTAGAAGTTTTTAACTCTTCTAACTTTCTCTCCGGGTTCAGTATCGATAGCCTCTCCCATTCAAATAAAGTTTGAGAACGATAGAGCTCCATTTTATCTTTTTTAGCGCTAAGAGCACCTAACTCTTTGGAATGGCTCTCTATAATTAGCAGTTCTTTGGCTTTAAGCGCTGAAGTGATTTTCTTAATTTCGGTTTCAATAGAATTAAAACTCTCTTCTAGTAAGTTGATCTCGAGATTAAGAGTCGAAAGCTTTTCTTCATATTCAGCACTAATTTCTCCGGATTGTTCTTTGCTATTGTAAGCGTTAACTAAGAAGTTACAATTTTTACCCACCTCTTTTGAACAAGGCACCCGTTCAATTATACTTATCTCCTCATCAATTCGATCTCTCTTTTCTTTGTAAGCTGAACTTAGGCTTCTCTTATCACTTTCAAGTAACCTTAATTTTACATCCGTCTCGTTATATATTTTATTTAGGCGCTCAAGATTTTCATATTGAGGAAGTAAGCTGGATAATTCTGTGGTTCTTGCATTTTCTAATTCTAATTTTGAGGAAACAATTATCATCTCCTCATTATTATATTCTTCAATTGCGCTTTTAAGTTTAATTAACCTCTCTACTTGACCATAGATTTCATCTTCATGCTTTAGAAATTCTTGCAAAGAAATGATTTTCTGCTCTATTTTAAGCTGCTCTTCATCTAAAGCATGAATCTCCTCTTCAATTTTCTTTATGCTAAGACTAAGTTTTAGCTTTTTCAAGTTATCATCTAAAGCGCTGATTTCTTGTTCTAACAAAGCGAAAGACGAATCCTCTTGAATTAATTTCAGCAGCTTTTTTTCTTTTTCTTTTGAGAGTAAAACCAGCTTACTATTTAAATCGATATTTACAGAATTGATTTCATCTTCCAGGTTTGCAATTTTTTGTTTTGAGGCAGCATTACTTTTTCTAGATTCAAGTAAGGAAAACATTTGATAATCTTGCTGCTGCTTAATTAAACTTTGTTCTGATACTTGATTATCTATAGCCTGAATTTGCCTCTTTATACCAATGATATTTTCCGTTTTGAAGTTTAATTCAGCTTCAACTCTAGACAAGCGTTCCAAATCGTTTTTGTTAGATTCGATTTTAAGAGAAATCTTCTCTCGTTTTAATTCCTCCTTAGCAAGAAACCTTTTAGAGACCTCTTGGTAGTATTGGTAATTATCTAGCTTTAGTAATTCATAAAAAAGATCCCTCTTTTGGTTTGCTGTTAGTTCCGAGATACCTTTACTTTTCTGTGCGCTGAAGAGACCGTTAAAAAATAGTTCTTCACTTCCTAAAATAGTTTCAACGATTTCATCGTAGGTTGTAAGCTTTCCATCGTTTAAGGAAATCCCATCTTTTTTAAGATAGGCTTCTACTTTCTTAGTATACCCGTCGATATAAATTTCAGATGTGTAAACATCCCCGGAATAATTGAAAGTTAATTTTCGATAAGAGTCCTTAAGATAAAAATGATCTGCAAGATTACCCTCACGAGAGACCAGTCTTCTATAAGGATGCAAGTTTTCAATAATAGTAGTTTTCCCCTTTCCGTTTTCACCAATTAAAGCAATGAGACCGCTTGTGAAACTGCTGAAATCTATTTCTATTTCTTCAACTCCTAAACCTTTAGATATTCCGATAGCACCGCGCAGCTGTAACATTATTATCCGCATATATTATACTCCTCAAGAGCTACCTGCTCAATTTCTTTAACTTTATCTTTAACCCGGTCTGAGAGCTCGTCACCGGTAGCAAAGGCATATTCAATTACTTCTTCTATAAGAGTCTTAGCTTCAATTATTCTGCTGCTTCTAGCATTTCGATTAACCGGAATAATATTTGCTTCTATCTTTACATCTTCCCCCATTTCATTCCTTATATCATTTAACAATAGCGGTGTAATAAGATTCAGGTCCCCTTCACTTATCTTATAACGAAATTTTACCTCCGCGTTGAGTGGAATATTTTTTTCGTATAAAAATTTACCGTCTAGGAATTCTGCTTCAACTACTATCATGGGTCTGCTTTGCAAGATTGGTATGTTCGAAACTTTTAAGCCGCTTGATGAGAACTCCAAGAGGTCAAAATATTTTTGTTCTGTCTCCCCAAAGTCTTTATTATATAATGATCCGCTGTAGCGCATATTAGGTGTGATATTTTGGCTCATGTGAATATGCCCGAGGGCGTAATAATCACTTTTAGTTTTTTCTAAAACAAAGGCGGGTATAATTATATCTTGCCCGATAATGGTTTGACCCGAAGAAAGTCTTGCGCCGGAGACGTTTCCATGAAAAAGTGTAACTGAAGGCACACCTTTTGCACAAAAAGAGGCGTGAAAATCCATGAGTGTTTCGAACGTTCTAATGAATTCATCATTTTGAAAGTCGATTGAGTTGGTGCTAATAAACTGGGATTTGGTTGGGTAGCTAATTCCATGAATAACCAAGTCCACGTCTTGCGGGTTTTCTGTTGTAAATAAATCTATAACCTGTAGATCGTCATCAAGCTTAAATCCAATGGCTCTATTATCTTCAATGGCAAATATATTTGGCTTTAACTGATCAAGGAGTTCTACGCTTTGCCTAGCGTCGTGCGATGAATTTCCTTTTATTATAAAGATAAACTTAACAAGACTCGATAGCTGCCCTAAATATTCGTAAGCAATCTTAATTGCCGAATTATTTCCAAACGGCTGAATCCGGTCCCAAATATCTCCAGCTATTAATATCCCATCTATTTGATTGTTACTTACAAAATCTACCAGCTGATTTAAACTAGATATTGCTTTGGTTTGTAAGTTTGGCTTTTCCGATAAATGCCAATCTGCTGTGTGAATTAATTTTAATGTCTTCATAAAGCTATCCTTTTAGGTTGCAATTTCTTTCATCAACCCGTTGACTAACTAGTTCTACTTTTTCAAGCTTAATTGCTTTTTTGTTTTTAGAAGAAATGTCATGTACTGTATTTGTACTATTAGATAAATGGGAATTATTGTTCGCTGTTACCATGTACATGTATTTGCCGAGATCTAGCATCTTGGCAATAAAAGCAGATTTGAATTCCGGATTTTCTTTGAGTAAGATCTCCGAATCCAAAATAATTTTACCCACATAAATCGGATTCTTCAATTGCTCTAAAGTAAATGGCTTTTTAAGGCGTGGGAATATTTCAATCAATGCTTTTCTCTTTGCGTTTGCCTCTGCTACACTGCCGGAACTTAATCGTCTTATTTCGACGAGATCTTTTATTACTTCCCCGCATGTGTTAATTACCTTACCATCAACTACATAATCTTTCTTATATTTTATCGATGAGAGATCTTCAAAATAAGAGTATTCCCCGCTTACAACTGAAGAGTGAATAAAAGTTTCACTCATTCGGTATTCGTATTTAATTTTTTGTTTACAATATATTACTCTGCTATCGGTACCTACTTCTCTTAGGCAAAGTGAAGTATCGGTAAATTTAATTCCGGCAGCTTTGGCTATTTTATCTAAACTTTGTTTGGTCAGAAAGTACTTCTCGAGATCGCTCGTCCAGTAATCGGCATTTATCTGATCTTGAGTATGTTGGGCATTATTTAGCCTGATTTCAGAGATCTCGATGCATGCGTTTATCGAATCAAACGAAAATTCCGGGATTAACAGAATTGAAGAATCCTCGTGGAGTTTTCTAAAATTCTCTATTTCTAGTTCATTTCTTATTAACATATAGCTTCCAATTATTACGCCTAAAATAACAACTCTTCTGGCAAAGTCAAATATTATTTATTTTTTGGCATATTATTTTAAATTTTTTATCTTTGCCATAGCCTATTACCCGATAAGCATAATTGAGGATTAAATGCAGACTAAATATAGCGGTGGCGTGCCCTATGGTTATGAATATGAGCCAGTTACCCGAACTTTAAAAATTGAAGTAAATGAAAGCAGAATTCTAAAAGAGATATTTAGGCTTGCTCTTGAAGGCAACGGCCCCAACCTAATAGCAAATGAACTAAACTCGAAATCCGATTATGGCAGGCACAATAAGAAATGGGCGGCTAATACAATAGCGAATCTTCTATCCCCTTCCAGGTTGATATTTTACAGGGGATTTGATTCGAACGGATTGCTTGGGGATTGGGAAGGGATTATTTCGGAGAATCATTATCGGGAGATATTAGAAAAGAGAATTGCTAACAAATCCGTAAACACTCCCCTAAAACCAAGTCAGAAGGAAAAATATTTATTAAGCGGGATTGGTAAACTGTTTTGTCACTACTGCCATGGGCCTGTAAAAGCATCTGTTACGGGTAAAAGTCCGGTGAAGATGTATTACTATTATTGCACTACAAGACAAAGCTCTGGGGCCTCTACTTGCATGTCAGCAAAGCTGATTCCAATGGGTAAGGTAGATAATTTAGTGTTGCTTGATCTGAAAAGTAGGCTAACTGGTAATTCGCTAGGAAGTATTTACTTTTTCATCGAAAAGTATATTAGAGAAGAGATTGATAATATTTTAGATATATCCTATAGTGCTAACAAAAACTTAGATAATAATTTTAAATATGACTTAAACTCATCGCTTGATGAGTATTCAAACAGATTAAAGGAAATTCAAGAGCATAGGGACAATATAAAACGAATATACTACCCTAAAGCCATTGAAAATGAAACCGATCAAGAATTAATAATCAATAATATTGATAGGATAATACTTAGCAACAATGAACTGATTATTAATTATAAATACCCTATCGCAAATAATTTATCGTTTTCTTTTGAAATAAAGATGTGAAATTTTAGGGCTAGTATCTGGTGATGAAAATAAGAGGAAATCCAAATACTTGGCAGTGTCAACTTTTTTATCCGGATGCTTCATTTAATTAACTCGCGGATTGATTTGCCGCTAATAACAATTCCCTCTTCTATAATACTATTTATTGGAGAGATATTTTTAGCAGCACTTTTTTTGAAATCTGTTTCGAGAATATAAAATGGTCCTAATTTAATATTGTAATTAGTATTTAACGAATCTCTTAATTCCGAGACGATTCCTTCGAACCTATTCCTATTCTTATTATAAACAATACACAAATCGTAATCGCTATTTAAGGATTCCTCTCTTCTAGCAACGCTTCCAAATACAATTAAGCTGGTGCATTCCTTGCCGAGATTCTTTTTTATTATCGAAATAATCTCTTGAGGAAAAGCATTTTCGAATTCGAACAAAAAGGAGACCAGTTTTTTTACTATATGGTTTTTACGGTTAAGAACAAAAAGATGATCTCTTCCACCTATGGTTCTGCTAACCAATCCAAGTTGTTCTAGATGTGCTAGTGCATTTTGTACCGTTCTAATACTAAGATTTGCATCGCGGGCAGTCTGCCGGCCGGAAATGCCAACAACTCTAGAATTAAGCACACGCATCACAGATACATTGCTTGGTGCACTGAAAATGTGATTGAGTATTTTGTTTATTATCATGATATATTGGTTATAGTGGCTACTATTATAGTCGTATGGCTATTTTTGTAGCCGTAATATACTTTGTTAAAAGTAATTGAGCAAGAGAATTTGTGACTTTTCAAATTTGTAAAAGTATTCCCCAGTTAGGGCAAAGGGTTTCGCAAACTCGATGTAGTGTTTCTATAAATTAGTTATAATACTCATACATTCGCATGAGTATTTAAAATGAAAAACCCCGATTTTTCATTCGGGGTCTAAATATTAGCAGCTGAAATATGTGCTTATTTTACTTTTGATACCTTCTGAATCTGTTCAATTACTTTGCTCTCTTTTTTCATAATTATTTTTACTAAATATGTACCGTTTGCAACTATATCCCCTTCTTCATCTTTTCCATCCCAAAATATGCGGTTAAAGTCATAATTGAGCACTGCGGGGTTAACTAATATTTCTTTAATCATCCTTCCGGCTATTGTGAATATTTTAATCTTTAGCTCTTCAGGAATCTGGGTAAGCTTGAATGTAAAATAAGTGTCATCCGAAAAAGGGTTTGGATAATTAAATACGTTAAGCAACTGGGGATTACTGTTAACAACAAATTTGCGTACAATACCGGCAGTATCAATTGTAGATCCGGTAGCGTTTTTACCAATTACTTTTAAAGTGTAATCACCATCGGCAAGATTGGGTGTATAATCAATAATAAATTTAGGATTATTTGATGAGAATGAATAGTTTATAAAAGGATTGTTCTTATAACCCACTAATTTATTGTTCAAATATATTTTTACAGCCGTTGTATCTGTAATTGGAATTAACGATTCATCATTTAATTCCATTTTAATATTAGGTTTTGAAGAAACAAAATCCCCATTAAGTATATCTCCACCGTCGATAGTTAAATTAAGCTTTGCCGGTTTATTATTAGGTTTAACAATAATTGGTACTGAATAGAAATTGTTGTCTTCGTACAATTCCAAAATTTTATTTTCCGTATCAATAGAAATGTTGAATTGAATATTGCCGGTTACTTTGGCGCTATTATACTCTAGGGTAAACTCCTTATATTTTTCAGTAGAAATAGAATCAACCGTCTGTTCGAATATTTCATTCTTGTAATTATCCTTACCAACGGCTTCAACGGCAATTTTAAAATTTGAAACAGTTGTTTCACCAACATTGTAAACCCTGAAATTAAGTTTTGCTGTTTCTCCCTGCTCAAGAGTGTCTTTTGAAACAGATACAACCTGATAGTTGGTGCCTAGTTCAGGAACTCCTATATATTTACAACCAAAACTTCTTAAAATAGGTGAGATTTTAGCATCATTAAGCTTAAAATCAATTTTCAGTTTAATCTTTCCATATAATTTTGTGTCTATTTGGCTAAGATCACTTGAAGAATCTTTTATTTCAAATGAATTAAGCGTTACCATCGAACCATCTTGCTTGATTCCAATTGGAGTAATGTAAATAGCAGAATTTGATGATAATGAGTAATCAAAGAACATCTTTTCCCATTTTGACGCAGGACCTATTTCTGTAGTAATCAATTTCCCTATTTCATACGTAGTATGTATAATTGAGTCAATCTCTACCGCTCCTTTTCCGGAAGAAGTCAATTTCTCTGGGACTGTTCCAATTTTTGCACCTTTTTTGCCTAATATTGCCCATGAACTTCGCCAGCCAACAAGATCAATATATTTACTGCCTAATGATTTAATCTGATTTACAAGAGCTGTACTTCGTGGTGTTCCTTCATCTGATATTGCAATTGCAACCAAGTACTTATTGCTTAGTGTATCAAGGAAATTTATATAATTAGTAATGTTTTCTCCTCCGGCAAGTGTATTAAAGTACTTATAAGTTATAAAATTATATGGTGGTTTATCCTCGAATAAAACAATATGGTGACCTACCAGAGGCGTAGGCACATAGTTAACATCACCTTTTGATATTACAGCAGATTGACCATCAATAAATCCGGCAGAGAAAATATAAAATGGATATTTTACAGAATCTAGAACAATTCCCTCCTTCCCATATCTAAGATTAATATTTGTAGATGTTTGAAAACTAAGACTATCAAGTAATAAATAATCCACATCAGATTTAGTAAATGAAAAAGGTAAAGAATATTCAGATTCTCCTCTCACTTTTGTTCTGACCCAATATCTTGTATCTTCGGATAACCCAGGCATATAGTACTTAGTGAAGAAAGTTGATAATTGAATTTCAGTATTGAGTGTGTTAGAAAATCTTAAATCCCTTGAAATTTCGAAGACAAAACTATTAGAAACAGGCTGGGTAACTGGATTAATAAAACTAATTAAATCTTTTACACCATTATTTGTTAAATGATTGATTATTGGTCTAATTGATGAACTAGCTACATTCAATATCAATTGTGCAGAATTATCATTTTCAGAAAGCTCTTCATACTTATTATTAGAATCTAATATTACTGTAATACTATGATTACCTGGTTTATTTTTAATCGGGATTTTTATTCTTAGTGAATCTTCAAAAAATGGCATAATTCTTTTTCTAATAGAAGTATTAAATTCATTAGCATAACTGTGAATTATTTTTATTTCTAGAGAATCTCTTTTAACACTTCCCAGATTATTATACTGAATTTTTACTTCAACACTATCAACAAAATCTGTGAGAGAATTTGAACTTGGAGATATTTGAGTACTATTTATAACATAATTGGGTATTGTTGGTATTGGAAGGGTAATTAGAGGATCACCTATCAAAGTATTAGTTAGAGAAAATAGCTGATAAACACCTGAAGCACCATAATTTTTCATCATTTCCAATTTTGCCAGTTTTAATGCTTCAGAAAGATTACTTACTCCTTCACTTAAAATTTTCTTATAAAACAGTTTGGGTATCAATAAAGATGTAGATAAATATCCTAATGAAGAATTTCCTATATAAGCTATTGCTTGCCCTTCATTTCTTACTGTAAATAATTCTGAAAATGAATCAATATCTGGTTCAGCAAATTTTCCGGTCGAACATCCAAAATCTGTAATTGCTGGATATCTGTTAACCTTATTTGCTAATTGCAATGGATTTGTAATTGAGTTGTCCCAAATTTGAGTACCGCTATGTCCTAAATAAGAAATGAAAATTGAACCCTCATCAACAACTTTCCTAAAGAATTCACTACTATATGGCCCAAAATTAGACTGTGGAGAAACAGTTTTGTAAAAATGAGTAGATGCACCACCGACTGGTATTTTATTTACATAGTTATCTATAACAAATTGATTTGATTCTTTCAATGAGTTAAGCTCTGAAATATTACTCGAATTCCCGCTTGAAAAGAAAAGATATTTCTTATTCCAAGAATCATACTTCTGACTCATATAATTTTTATGTTTCTGCAAATACCACTCAAGTTCTTCATTTGTAGATACCGGAATTCTACCGATATTCATTTGTGGAATATTTGCTCCAGTTGAATCCCATACAACAAACCAGTTGTCACTTATTGGAAAGCCATAAGAAGGCACATAGTTTACTGCTCTATATTTTACTAGCCCACTATTATATTTATTCCCATAATAATCATATGTAGCATCACCAATTAGTATTACATTCTTTGGCTTAGGCAACTTCCAATACGCATGTGTGGATATTAGAAAGTCTTTTATAACTTCCGGGTTAAAAAATCCGTAAGCATATTCATCATATATATCTTGAATATTTATAACTGTTGGATTGATTTTATAGAAATCTTTAATGCTATTAACATATTCAACAGCTTTCTTTTCGAATTTGGAATGAGTAATTGCAATATAATCTGCTTGTCTTGATGATGTTCTTAAGTTTTTGAAAGTCTTGAGATAATTTATTGTTGGTGTCTTGGTTTCACTAACAATTATAAACTTATCTGCAGACGAGATAGTATCCGAAATAGAAATTGAATTTCCCGTTTTGCTAAGCTCATATTTTTCGAACAATTCTCCATACTTCCATAGAGAAAAACTAGATCCAACAACATTCTGAATAACAATAGTATTTGGTGAACTATTTATCAAATACTGAAAAGAAAAAATTAGCTTGTTATTAATAGTCTTTAAATATCTAGGATATTCAACTTCAAACCAATCGAAAAGGCAAGTGTTAATAGTCGCATTTGTTTTATGGGAGTTTACCTTTAATATGTTACTGCCATTCGTTAATAAATTAGAATTGAGTTCGGCTTTTAGAATTGCTTTTTGATACTTATCAATGAAAGTTGAATCGTAATTATTACTATTCGAGTTAATTCCAAAAGAAAGCAAATGTGCCTTAGAGTTTAAGTCTGAAACATAATCCTGGACTTTTACATATACATTGAATCTTTTATTTGGATATATATCACTAATATAAAAACTCTTTTCTAACGTGCCGACATTTATATTTCCTTCATGCCATGTTTTGTTTTCTGTCCAATTTGGAAATTCTCTTCTAATCTGAGAATCACATGAAAAATCAAACCACGAGTTCTTTTCATAATGGATCAATTCTAAATAATATTTTAGAGTATCCGCTACATTAGACAGGTTTGATCTAGTAACGGCTACTCTTTTACCATTTGAATTACTAAAAGCTAGCCAGTAGGATGTTGTATCTGTGTATCTATCCAAATATTCATTGTACGGATGTCCATATTTTCCTAATTCTCTGTGCCTCCCACCCATATTTCTTAAACCAACAAATTCTATGAAATCACTCTGATCAAAGATTCCATCTGATTCCCCTTGCACATGTATTGGTACTTCTTTCCCTTTAGAAAATAGTTTTAATCCTCTTGGATTAATTGAACTTGGAGAAATCCCATAGTTAACAAGATCGCTATAAGTCAGACGGTATATTCCATCATCAGCTACGCTTATTTTAAGATATTTAATATTGGTGTCAATCCAATTTCCGGTTGTATCATTCGAGGTATTATTAGATAATTCTGTTTGTGAATTATTGATAAAAGATGAATTGTCAATTGGACTAGTATTTTCTTTTTTTACAGTATTTATTGACCTTTGGGAAGCTAATTCTTTTCTTTCGAAACTTATTTTTATTTCAATTTCGTTAATGACATATAACATTTTATTAAAATCATCATATCTAAATTGGTTAATAGTCAATTTCATACAGTAAATATTACCATACCAAAAGAATCCATCAATTTCTGCTACTTTTTGCTTTCTTTTCTTAACAAGATATTGATTATCAAAATTATAGATTAAATTGTTTTCATAATCCACAGTTACTAAAGGATTTAATCCCAACTCAATACTCTTTGCTTCCTCTTTAATAATTGTAGATTCTACACTTTGATTTATGCTATATGGTATTCCTATTATCAAGGTTTTGGATGGTAAAGCAAATTCTCCAGGTAAACTCTCATCCCAGTATCCTTGTCTACTACCTTTTGAGATGATATCAACTTCATCAAGTTTTACATTAAAACTAATTTTCCTGCCGGACTCTTCATAATTGACTAACTTATATTGCGAGTATAATAATGTAGGCAAGGATAAAATAATAGCGAGGAATATTTTCATTATTAATCTCTAATTTGATAACAAATTGTTGTATAAATTAATTAAACCATTTATGTGATTTTCAATTGAATATTTCTCCAAATGAATTTGCCATTTAGAATTAATAAAATGTAATTCATTATTCCAAATTTTATTGATAGCATTATTATAATCATCTAGCAAATTAGATTTTACAACAATCCCATTAATCTCGTTTATAACTAACTCTGAAGTTGCACCTATTCCAGATGTTACAACAGGCTTACCATAGTACAAAGATTCAAGTATCACTAATCCAAAAGCTTCCCAACTTTGAGTAGGAAATAGCAACAATTTGGATTTCTTTATAAGATTTACTTTAGCATCATTTTCAACATATCCTGTATATTCAACATTACACAAATTTGGGTACTTTGTTTTTATGTATCCAATATCGCGACCAGTTCCTGCAATTACAAACTTAATTGCAGGGTTCATTAAAGCTAGTTTGCACACAATTTCTACACCTTTGGACAACACAATATTTCCTAAGAATAAGATATAGCTTCCATTTGAGTCATAATTTACAGAATCAGCATTTCCGAATCCGTTTGGTAGCTCTATTATTCTAGATCTGTCGACTCCAAATTCCAAATATTTCTGTTTAATAAATTCACTAACAGCAATATAGCAATCCGCTTTTGAGGAATTACTCAACCACATTTGTGGTTTAGCCCTATTAATACTAGCAAAGTAGGTTTTAAATATTGAATTATCGTAGCAAGCTGATTTAATTGCAGGGAGGTAATTATTATAAATCATACAACGATTGCAAATTTGATTATTTATGTAACAAAAGGAATTTAGACAAATTGGATAAAAATTATGTAGGTGAAAAACTTTTTTGTAATTATCAAATATTTCATATGCCCACAAATTTTCTCGATAAAATGGATAGGTATTATGAATGTGAATTATATCAGGCTGAAATAGCAGCAATTGATTTTTAAGAAAATTGATTTTCTTTTTTTTGTTAAAAAATAAATCAGCTTTTTTTAATATTGATTTGTCTAAGATATCCTTATGTTTAATCTCTATAAGTCTTACTTCAATACCTTTAGCAACAAGGCCCTCAATTTCGAAACTAATAACCGCATCAATTCCTCCTTTTATCAAAGATGATTCATTAAAAAATAATATTTTCATTCAGGTCCGTATTGCAAAACTATTTTCTTTGTGAGTACACGATAAAAAAATTTGGGAATTCCCCAGAGATATCTTTTCCAAATACGTGGAAATTCCATTATTAATTTATATAACCACTCCAGATAAAGTTGCCTTATAATTAAAGGAGCCCTTTTTTTATTACCCGATAAGTATTGAAACCATCCTCCAACGCTTATTACTACCTTTACATTTAATTTCCTATAATTTTCTATAATCCATTTCTCTTGTCTTTCTGAACCAAGGCCCACAAATAATACTTCAACGTTTTTTTCATTAATCATTTTACACACTTCTTCAGAATTATAATTATATCCATTATACATACCTTGCAACAAAATGTTTTTGTAGGTCTTCTCAACAAAAAAAGCAGAACTACTTAAACAAGCATCGGTATCTCCAAATAAAAAAATCGAACTTTTTTTTAAATTTAATACATAGAGCAATTCCAAGAAAAAGTCTGTACTAACAGATCTTCGAATCTTCTTCCCATATATATATTTTAGACAGATATACACAGCTGTAGAATCGTAATAAAGAATACTATTATCCATCGAGAATATCATTTCATTTTCATAAACCGTATTTATTACATTAAAATCCATATACATAACCGGTATAACTTGTTTAGAATCGGGTCCTATCAATTTAACAATTAGATTCGTATTAATTTGTGAGAGAGAGAATTTCATATTATATGTGTAGTCTATATTTTATTTTTCTAAAAGGATTAAAGTAATAATAATAGTTTATTATCTTTCTATTAAGAACAGACATTAACAAATATTTGATTTTTATTTTTAAATCCAACGACAATTTATTATTAACTATATCTTTCAGTAATAACTTTCTTCCAGTTTTAATATCACCATAAATAATTTTCCAAATGTATTCTAAATATTTTTTATCTTCTACCCAATTCTGCATCAAATCATTTAATGCTAATAATGCATCTTCATTATTTCTTTTGTAGCTAGTTAATGGACTTGTTTGTGAGTGACTGTGCTTCCTAATTTTCATTAATGGTTCACAGATATTATGAAAATTTGTTTTTGATATTAATTTTAACCATAATGCATAATCGGCAGCAGTATTATACTTTGGATTATATCCTCCAATTTCTTTAATCAGTTTGGTTTTATACATTACCCCGGAATGACACAATACATCCCTATATTGAAGTGTATTTATAATCTTATCATTTTGAGAAGGAACAGTTATTTTGTTGATAACCTTTCCCAAGTTGTTAATTATATAATATGATGTGCCTACAACTCCAAAATTCGAATTTAGACTAAACAAAGACACTTGCTTTTCTAATTTGTCAGGTAAAGCAATATCATCATGATCAATTATGGTTGTAAGTTCTGTTTTACATTTACTTAAGCCATAATTTAAAGCATTAACATGCCCTCCCCTATCAATTCTATAATATTCTATTCTTGGATCTTTTATAGAAGTAACAATCTTTTCTGTTAAATCATTAGAGCCATCGTTAACTATAACAAATTTATAATCGATAAATGTTTGTTCAAGAATACTGTGTATTGCTTCATGAATAAATCTTTCTCCATTATAGCTAGTTAGAATGACTGAAACTTTTGTTTTCAAACTAAGCTTAGATATCATATTGAGTATAGCCTTGACATTATTTTTGCATGTTTTCTACCCATTTGACCAGTTATTCCATCATAAAGAGCAAGAGAAATAATAACTGTCCTTTTCCATTTTTTGTCATCAAAGCACAGTATTTGGATTAATTCTTTAATAGCACTAAGATATATAGAAATATATACTAATCCCTTTTTTGTACCATGTTTTTTTAGTGTTAGTATGTAGTTTCTTAAGGTGTAATATTTTACCCAATAGCTTTCGTAAGTTTTTCGGTATAGCTTTTTGAAAAAGACATTAATCTCTATTAAATCTTTTTCAATTTCTGCTTTATGAACAATTAAAGAACCAGGGACCATTGTAATGGGTCCATACTGAGCAAGTCTAAATGAATATTCAATATCATCATTATGGATAAAATACTCAGAGATAGGATAACCAATTTTTTTTATTGCAGATCTATTGATTAATGGCCCTACAAAAGATGTTAATTCTATTCTAAAATTTTTATTTTTAAAAACATCTGTATCATCAATAGGAGTTATCAAGGTATTAAGCTTTATTAAATTATTATTAAAAAATCCGCGATGTTCAAAAGCTGGTATATAATTTTTATCTACTACTAGTGGACATACCGCAGAATATTCACTTCGAACAAACTGTAACAATATTCTTAGTGTATTAACTTCTGCGCATGCATCATCATCCATACACCAAATCCAATCGTAACCTTTTTCATAAGCAGTTTTAATTCCGGTATAAAATCCACCAGCTCCGCCACTGTTTTCTTGAGTAATAAATGAAATGCCATTTTGATTTTGAAGCCACGTCTCTGTTCCATCATTACTGGAATTATTTATTATAAGAATCTCATCTAGTTGTCTTGATTGAGTCCTTAAAGAATCTATACATTCCTTTAGTAAGTTTAATCTATTATATGTTACTACAACAGCAGCAATTTTAATATTATCTTGCATAATTTATAACCATATTAAATATTTTAATGTATTAGCTACCACCTGATCCATATTATAATATTGATACTCTGCCAATCTTCCTAAAAACATAACACTGTTTTCTTTATCGGCCAATTCTTTATACAATAAGTACTGTTTCCTATTTACAGTGTTTGGAACCGGATAATATGGCTCCCCCTCTTTAATGGTATACTCTTTAGAGACTGTTGTATAGGGCAACTTCTGTCCATATAATTTTTTATACTCTGTTATTCTTGTAAAATCATTATCAAGATCCACATAATTTATCACAGTTGATGGTAAATAGCTTTCTAGCTCTTTACTCTCAAATTCAAATCTTATCGATCGGTAAGGGAGCTTTCCAAACAGGTATTCGTAATAGTAATCTATAGGGCCAGTATAAATCATTTTATCATATTTAACAGAATTGATAATTTCTTTATAGTCCGTGCTTAACAATATTTCAATGTTCTTATGCTTTAACATACGCTCGAACATTTTTGTATATCCCTCTAAGGGCATAAACTGATATTTATCAGTAAAATAACGATCATCCGTATTGGTTCTAACCGGAATTCTTCCGCAAACAGATGGAGATAATTCACTAGGTTCTAAGCCCCATTGCTTTTTAGTGTAATTCTTAAAAAAACGGTTAAACAAATCGTACCCAACAAGATTAACAATTATATCTTCCGAGTTCAGAATTGGGTATTTTTTTACACTTACACTCTTAAAATATTCCTCCGCTTCTGTTTCACTTTGCAGATTCAAATTATACAGTTTATTCAATGTAATTCTATTAATTGGTATTGGGTAATGCTCACCATTATGAAAAGCTAAAACTTTATGCTCGTAAAAACGCCACTTAGTAAATTGCCCTAAATATTCAAAAACCTCTTTGCTGTTTGTGTGAAATATGTGTGGGCCATAGCGGTGCACTAAAATTCCATGCTCGTCATACTCATCGAACGCATTGCCTCCTATATGACTGCGTTTTTCTACAAGCAAAACTTTTTTATTTAGTTGGCTGGCAATTCTTTCGGCCATTACACTTCCGGCAAAACCGGCCCCAACTATTAAATAATCGTACACTAATTCCTCAATTTAAAAACTGCGAATAGAGAACAACTTACTTGTTCATTATTTATATAATCCAATCTTCTTAATGGTAATAACAGGATATTTTTTATATACTGAAAATATCTATTCTCATAACATGATTTATAGAATAATGAACAACCGATACTAGGAATAAAACCGGTATTAAATTCATGGTATAATAATTCACCGGAAACTTTTTCAAACAGTTTAATCAATTCATAAAGGGTATATCCTTCATGAACATGACCCACCTTATTATTAAACGAAGACCCAAAATATTTTATGTAATTTTTTGTTGGTACCGAGACTAATACAATAACCTCTTTTTTCAAGTTCTCACTTATGCTCATTAATAGTTTTTGCGGTTCTTTTAAATGCTCAAGTACATCAATCAAAAGGAGAACACTGTAATCTTTAATTACAAGATTGATTGTTTTATTTATGTCTTGGTGAGAGAATTCACATGAATAATTCCTCAATTTACTTTTATATATAATTTTTGCTTGGTTAATACTGTTAATATCATTATCAATTCCTATATAAGAGAACTCATTTTTCAAGTGTTTACCTATTTCAAAAGCATTAATTCCATTTCCACAGCCAAATTCAATAATATTTAGATTACTAATTCTAGTGAAATTTCTTTTTATATACTTATGTACTGTTTTAAGTCGAAAATGAGAATGATAGTCTAAAGTTCCCAAACTATAGATGAAAAACTTTCCAAACCATTTGCGGCTTAATGAATTTAATTCGGATCCTATTCTCATACGCTAGTCAATACTTTCTCTTTTAACTTTAGATAGAACAACAGTGATATAACCATCCCAAGGGATTCAATAAAGACAATATTAATAGAAATTGCAACTACTGGATTATTGAATAATATAATGAAAAATAAAGCTGAAAGTACACTTAGTATTGATAACGAAATGTATAATCTCGACCAGATTTTTGCGAATCCAAATCCTAATAAGAACAAATTCGAAGTAACAATAGCTATTGAAAAGACAAATGGAACAGCCGATAATATTTTTATTATTTCCAGAAGTAATGGTGGAGAATTTCCCAAAATAATAATCAATATATTTTTTGCATTTAAAAAGACAACTAAAGATAATATTCCCCCCAACAAACCAGTCACTCTCAATGCCTTGTTAATCATTACTAAACCATTTTGGATGGAATCACTAGCTATTTGAGCAATAAAAGGATATAAACTTTGAACTATGGTACTAAAAAATGATTTAGTTATCTGCAAAATCTTATCAGCAATTGCAAATAGTCCGACCATCTCAATTGGAGCAAATAAACCTATTATAAAGATGTTGCTAGTAGTATAAAAACTTATTCCTATTGAGGATACGAACATTAATCCGCTGTAATAGATTTGTCTTTTCAACTCGATATAAGAAGTCTTTTGAAATCTTATACATGAAATTTTTACCATATATAAAAAACTAAATATCCCTATTATGCATGATGTAATTGAATTAAGCAGAACATAGATCAATACATCACCATTATTTGTAACCCATATAAATACTAATATTACAAAACATACTTTGAAAACAAGATTAATAATAGCCAGGAACTTTATCTTTTCAATTCCCATATAATACCAAGTTGGAGTTAAAACCGAACCGAGAACTGAAATAAAGCTAAAACAGAAAAGAGCGATTTCTTTTTTTGAGGTCGTAAGTAGAAATAAACTTGGAATGAAAATTATTAATGAAATAAAAAATAAAATAATTTTGACCGAGAAAACCGAATTAATAATTTCATTTAGCCTGATATGATCATTTCGATTAATTGAAATCTCCTTAACCGCAGATAGATTAAATCCATAATCTGTTATCATTATAAAATAGCTAGTAAGCGCTCCGGCAAAACTAATTAACCCAAACTCTTCTATTCCAATTACCCTTACAATATAGGGTAAGGTTATAAAGGGTATAAGATAATTAAGCCCTTGGATTGAACTAAGAGATACAAAATTTGATGCTAAAGATGACTTGAACAGTTTTTTCAAAAATCCTCTTTTAATAAACTAATAGCCGTTTCAATAATAATTGAAACGGCTATTGATATCAACAAAATTTATTCTTTACTTAATTAACAATGTGAGTTGTCAGATTATATAATGACTAGTACAGATAAACTCTAAATCGAGGTGCTAGCAATCTTTTTAGCAGCTAATTAGTTGACACGGGAATAAAATTCAAACCTCACATTTATATAGATTTTCTATAACCACTTGCTACCGTCTGGTAGAAATTGCAACAAAGGCAATAGCTTACATTTTTAATATTGCTGCATTATTATTTATTTCAAAAGAAAACTTGAAAGTATAACCTATAATCTTTCTGTGGCAGCAATTGGATATTTTCAATAGAAACATTCCGGTGGATCGTACTCCGAAGTATTTTCATAACCTATATGTTTAGCAATTTCATCGTTAAACCTGATTGTTGCATAAAAATTATTCTTTCCACGAAAGACATAACCTGAGTCTTCAGACTGAATAAATTGAGCAATTTTAATACCTTGATCATAACTAATTCCCAATCTTTTGCTTATTTCCATTATCATTTTTGCTCTGGGAAATCCGTCACGTTCTAATTCCAATTCAAATTCCAAATATCTTTTAAACATCCTATCCTTTTGTTCTTCGTCTGCAGTATCGATATTAAAATGTTCAAATGAACCATTAACTTCTGCATTTATCATATCGCTGCTCAAAATTACGAGAGCGTCGATTATATCTTTGCTGCCACCTTTTGGGTGGTCAATCTTTTGGCCATCCTTGGTTACTTTCTTTGCCTCCCAAATTAGCGCCTCACTCAAATTGCGAGTTTTATTACCAATAACTAATTGGTGATTGTCGTTGCAAATTTCGATATTGTTATTAAATACAGTTGCTCGCAAAATGGCATACAATTTACTTTGCATTGAATTTGAGAAGCTATAATTCTTTGACCCAATTCCTTTAGCAACCAATTCTTGTCGCAGTTTCTCATTTTGATAATGATCCGAATTTATACTGTAAGTATTGGGAAAAGCGTTAATAAGCTTAGCGAATATATGCCCAATTCCAATATAATCGATTGGAGAATCCTTTGTGGGTTCGAGAACAATCATAACATCAACTATAAGTTTCTTATTTGTCGAAATAATTTCCTGAGAATCTCCAACAAAATAATCTATCTTAAGCAAATCCCTTGTCACAACTCTCCCACCAAGAATAACAAAGCGGTCATTTACAGTACTTGCATCAAAAGAGAAAAATCGGGTTTCATTATCTCCTCTAATGGAAATAATTTCTGCACTAGTATATGATTGTTCTCCTGCATTAGTTTGGCGAAATATTTTGCTTTGCCGGAATGTTACCTTGTTTGAAATATTTGGATTTACCATCTGGTCAAGTTTGTAGGAATGTGGTTGGAATAAATTCTCTCTTGAAATACCCTTGTATGCTTTATAAATTCTATTAGCCTTTATAGGGTCTATTTCAAAAGGTTTCTTAAAATCTTCTTCCTTCAAAGAAGGGTTAAATTCCCAAGTTGCATATTTTCTTCCAAATATCTGCGGCTGTGTTTTGCTTAAAATATAGCGCTCGTAAGTTAAATCATAATCAGTATCATTTGGATAACTCCATGCTATTACCTTTCCAACATTTTTCGGGAAACTAGCAAATGTATTATTTAAGCCAAGATCTAGTAGTGCGCTCGCTTCTTTATAAGTAGCTTTTGAATCGGCTCTTGACATTTCATCATAATAAAAACGTATAATATGAAGCCCTTCCGGAGCAATAGATGTACTATTAAATGATAGTAAACGGATACCCCCGGTACCGGCATGGGAAGTAGGGAAAATAATTTCATTCTTAGTAAAATTCCCGAATCGCTCATTTATATCTAAACCCGTATTTTTTGTAAACCAATTTTTGCCAGATATTGGATCTTTAGTATTCTGAAGAACTCTTTTAGCACTATCAAAGAAACTTCTTCTTGCTTGATGTTCTCCAACACTAGAAACGTTTACTATATCAAAAGTTTTATCCTTATTGTACCCAAACATTTCAGGCTTTCCAGTTAATTTAGAGAAATATTGATGAGGGTCTCGCAAACAAGAAATAAAGTAAACAGTATAGGCTAAATCGCCTTCGCTCCAGAAATTTTTACCTCCTTTCATTCCAATAAAAAGAACCATTTCATGATACCTCTGATCCCAAACATTACCAGTTATTCCCCATACAGCCTGATAAGCCTCAATTTGTGCTTTGCCTAAGTTGCGACCAAGAAATTCTCTGTGAAAAGTGATAATATCGACTGGAGCACCAGTATCTTCTCTGAAGTCGCCTTCACTACCTAAACTTATAAAAGTTCTTTTTACCTTTGATTCTAATGATGCTTTAATAAGTTTTGCATTTTGGTTTTCCATCCTCATATAAGATTCTCCATAAAAATTGATACCTAGCGTATCTGGTTAAACTCTATTTTTTAAAAAATTCAAAATCTCTTCTCTGCTAGTGTGCGGCAAGTGTATTAAGGTTTCTTTTATAGCTTCGGTTATAAAAGATGGGCTGTTTGAAGTTTTATTCCCAACTTTATAATTTGCTCTTTTCTTAACCTGCTCATGAATTATTTTTCGAGACTGTTCCATTTTTTCATCTAATTGTTTTTCTAGCTGGTTATATTCCCTTAACATATCTCGATAAAGCTCGTCCCCGAGTTTTGCCTCTAATACGGTTCTCCATCCATTCAAAAGAATCGACAATTCATTTCTATGTTTCATAAGCTCAAATTCAATTATTTCATTTACTTCAACTTCTTCTTTATAATTTTTTTGAAGCATAGTATAAGTTTGCAGCTGATAAGCCAAATTTTTCATACTCGCAACTGATTTTTCTAGTTTTTGAGATTGCTGAATCACGTATTCCATTAATTCAATTGCTGTTTTAGAATCGTAAACTTTTATTGTCTTTGTTCTTCGCTTTTTATTTGCTTGCATATTTAATATCTCCATTGGGCTCTAAAAACTAAAAGCACTAAACTTTTATAAAATGTTGTTATTTAAACTTTACTAAATAATTGTTTCTTAATAAGTTAATTCACATATAGACAAACCGAAATTTGGCAACTTAGATTTGTTATAAAATATATTTTTTGTTAAATAATCTTCATATTGGGTTCTGCATAGTTTATTTCGAGACCCTTTCTAGCAGTATTCCTAGTTATATATTCTACATGTTACAATCGATGGATCTTTGCGCCTTAGATAAGTTCGCCACTACTGTTTGACCGAGAATTTACTTTTCTTACTCTTGATTGCTAAGTCTTAAGGCAATCACTCTACTTATTTTAGACAGCTCATATTATCTTGATTTCTTAAAGGTTACTGCTTTTCTCCTCAAATTATTTGTTTTGGCTTTGGTTTTAATAAAGTTTAGTTATCGAAAATTTTCCAGAAACCTAATTTTATTACCAAGTGAATCTGTATTGCCTTTTAGAAATATTTAGATCTATGCTCCCACAAAGGGTTACTTTCTAATTGTTTCTAATTTCTGTTAAACTTAATGTGCTCTTTACCTTACGTATCATAACCACTAAAGAATTACGATAAATACATTTTGTATTCTCTTTTACAAGGGTAGAGAATTTTTTACTTCCACTCAAGTCTTTTTACAATAATATTTTACAAATATTACTTATATTTTTTTTTAGATAATTTCTCTAACTTATTGTTTTGTCAAGCTCCTAATCAAAGGAATATCTTGTTTTTAATTGGTTTTATCATTAATATATTTCAATAGGTCCAATTTTAAAATTTTGGCCGATTTTATTGTTGTTTATCATTTTGATATGCTTATAGGTGTGGAACTACATTATTTTGTAACTGGGAATTGATGTGATCCTACTGGTGTGGATGGATATGGTTGCTGAGGAGTTTAGCGGTAGGTATTACAGATTCTACGTATATAACAGAGGCTCTTTTTATCTCCAATATCATTCGAATACAATGTCCAATTAGCCTTCAAGTATTCCTTATCCAAGTTTTCAAAGGCCTCTTTCCATTCAATTAATACTTCAATATTTTTTTTATCAATAAACTTTTCAATCTCTTTTGAACTGCTGTATTGAAGAGCTTCCCTATCTATTTTGCCATCCAAATTAAAAACATTAGAGCAATAAAATCCGGTGACGCCGCTTTGCCATGTTCCAATTCTGGTATCATCTTTAAAATTAGTTTTAATAAAGTTTATTCGTAAACTTTGAGTAACAGACAATTTGCCCAAATGAATGTAAAAAATAGATTGAATAAAAAATATTACAGGAACTGTCATCACAAAAACTAAAACATTTAATTTACTAATACGTTCGTATATGTAGATAATCATTGTTACCAACAAGGGTAAGGAAGTTACATAGACTGGTGCAAAATACCGCAAGTAAAAATAATTAGCTGTTGAGAATAACAGATAGGTTATTGATAGACTAAAAATGGCAATAATCCAGACTATTAATAATTGTTTGTTAATTGAGTCAGACAAAATATTATAGATTATTTTCTTTTTAGTTAACCAATAAATTGAAGCAACTAACATAGGGACTGAAAGAGGAATTACTATGTACTTACTGCTAGTTGCAACAAAAGGAATAAATGGATGAATAATTGCACTTAAAAACCATAAAACATCTTCAATGCTTATTCCCTTTAAAATACTTGATTGGGCATTAACCGAAGATTGGATCCAGCTTCCGGTTGCTAGATGAGAATAAATTAGCCATGGCAGTAACATCATAAATGGAATTATTAATAACAGCACTCCCTCTATTAGCTTTATCTTTCTTAACAAGAATAATATTGTAATTAATACAATAATAATCATGGCAAAATCTATTCGTGCCAGTAATGTAACTCCAAATACAATTGCCAATGCCATTGAGTTAAATGTACTTCTTTTCTTTAACTCGAAATATTTTATTGAAGCTATAACAGAACAGAATATTAAAACAAGATACAAACCGGTTTCAAGACCATTCATAAAAATGAACATAAGTTTTATATTAAACAGACTAAGCAGCAAAGTTATAAGAAGTCTATTTTGCCTCTGCCCTTTTGGATAAAGTAAACCAACTAAATAATTAAGCAAAAGCCAAAGCGGTATAAGCAACAGAGAAGAAAAAATAAGAACACCTTTAATAAAACTAGTTTTTTCAAACCCGGTTTGGATACAAACTTTTGCAATAACAGAATAGATAATTGTTGCAAGGGGCTGCACACCAGAAGTTGGAATATTATAGTTATATGTGAAACCTTTTCCAAGAGCTATATTCCATGCTACGGTAAGCATATAATAGCCATCTTCCGTAATTGGCTTATCTGCTAAATATGGATAGATATTATTGCTCTTTAATGCAGTTGGACAATCTTCATTTATTCCAGAGATTAGGAACCCGCTATATATTAAGTAGAGCGGCAGTAAAATATAAATAATATGAACGCTTTTTATATTTAATAATCTATTCATTTGTTAATCTAGCCCAAAAGAATAAATAGATTGGAAGAGAAACGCTCCCTACTCCCGTAGCCCATGCTTCAAATTGGGATTGAAATGTCATTGCAATAAGAATAGCAATCAATAATTTTTTTTCATTTATAATGTCGTTGTATAAATCCTCCCCTGGTGTTTTTGGGGGGATAAAAAGATTTTTAATACCCCATTTATAAAACATAAAAATTAATGGCAAATAGAATAGTACCAACCCAACTATACCAACCTCTTCAGCTAGAGCAAAAATTGAACTCCCCTTTTCTCTAATATAAACCCCATCTTGAAGTCGGGTATAGCCATTATCTGTATAGTTCAAATTACTCATTCCATAACCCACTCCGGTTAATTTTCCCTCTTGAGCGGCATTTATACTAATCTTATATAATTCATGGCGGGAGGTAAATAAGCTAGGGGCGTTTTTATTAACTGCATAGTTTATGTATTTGTTTACCTGAGGAATATAGCTAAGTAAAAAAAGGGAAATAATGGCAACACTTAAATATGTGAAAGATTTTTTCCATCCAATTTGCAGCACTCCGGTAATCAGTAAAAATAGAATATAAGCTAAAATAGAGGCGCGCGAAAATGTTACTAGTAAGGTAAAAAATGCAGCAATATTAACAATTACTGTTAAAGACAAATTAAACAGTTTTTTACTTTCTTTTATACTTGCTATAAACATGTAATTTAATATTGGGAGGCAAAAAAGTATAATCGAGCCAAGTGTGTTTTGATGCAGCGAAAACCCCTTTAATCCCAAGCCGTTTCCCCCGCTCCAATAGTCACTTGGGAACATAAACAGCAAAGAAGTGATTGATGTGGCTATTAACAATAGAACCGGGACATAAAATGCTTTTGCAAGAGAATTAAACCCTCTTGGCAATAAATGACTTAAAGCTTCCATTCCTACAACTAAGAATAAAAAGTATAAACTCCTTTTAATTGTAATAGAGGGATTAATAGACCACAATGAGGAAATAAACATCCAAACAATAAATGGCAATAAGTATATTACAATTTGCCACTTTATGATTGCTACTTCTTTAGGAAACAGAGTATAAGCCATAGTTGCAATTAGAATAGGTACTAACAAATAATAGCCAACATTAACATATTCAAACCCTTTTAAGAAAATTAATCCAATTGTAAAGGAGGCAATATGAATTGCATATTTTTTCAAATCAAAACTTTGCATTAATATTCCACTTTATTCTTTTCCAATTTAACAAATACCCCGGCAATCTTAACAGCAAGAAGCAAAGCTAAAAAAGCAAAATTAAAGTAAAGAATTCTTTGGTAACCGATTATTAATTCATCCTTTAGAACAAAATAGAGCCCAATGAACAAGAATGCACTTGCTACATAGTAAACAGAAATCCTATTAGAAACTTCTTTACCCTTGTATTTGAACAAATACCCGTTTAAGGGAAAATGAATAATAGAGTAAATTGAATATCCAATAAGCATTAACAACGAGGCATCTTGCACAATTCCTTTTGAAACCGAATTTGGAAGGATTGAATCATATACATTAACAACAGTATAAATTAGTATAAAATAAAGCAGAATAAAAATGGAATTAAGAATAAAGTTCATTTGAACATTTTTCTTATAGTTCTCCTTATCCCCCGAATAAATAATTTTTTCAAAAACATTTCCTATATAAAAAATAGGAGCGGATAAACTCCAGGCAAATGTATAGGAATTAGCGGTTATTGAATCTAAATTATTATTCACAATTATTTTATCTGCTATTAAAATTAGGGGGACAATGGAATTAATAATAAAAGAACTAAAGCCTACCGAATAAAGATTTGTATAACCGGCTCCATCGAATTTTTCGTTTTCAAATGTTATTATAAAATAAAATACCAGCACAAAGTAAAAAACAGATCCAAAGGCAAAACCAATACCTATATTTGGAAAAAAAGTGCCTAAAATTATGGATAACAGCAATACCAGCATTGCAGCAATATTTACCATTAAATAGAGCCCAATTTTGCCCAAGTATAATAATCGGTAGGCAAATACATTGGCCGCAGAGGTAAAAAAGCTATAAATTATTAAAAGCACTAAAAAGGATGGGGTGAATTTTACCGAGAAGAAAGGGATGACTATTGCTGAAACAATACATATATTTATTAATATTGAGGTAATAATTATTCGGTATTTTGTTTTTGTAAAGCTAATTGAAAACCCAAATCCAAGCGACGCCCACAATATTATAAGGGAGGAAGTATAGAAATAGTTATTAAAAAATGTATAGTTCTCTTTTGTTAAGAAATATGGTGCAAGCAGCAAAGGTATTTTAGGAAGCACAATTGTTAAACCAAGACTTAACACATGTTTAACAGATTTTAAAGATAGCAAATTATTGATGTCTCATTATAATTTGTAAAATTTTTTGCTTAGCATTATCGGGGAACTTGAGTATAGAAGTTAGGTACGGCAAACAAATTAACCGCAGTAACTATTTATCTAAACTAAATGTAAGATATTATTATAAAACAAAAAATCCCGCGTCGGCGGGAAATTTTTTCTCAATTCTTCTTTTAACATATAATCTAAAAATCATCAAAAAGCCTTAAGTTATCTTCAATATGCTTTTTATTCATTTTGAAATCCTCAACGTATCTTAAACATCCCTTTTTATATTTCTCATATTCCGTGCTATCCATTTTAGACAGTTTTTCAATTATTTCAACAAAGGCATTTATATTATCCAAAGGGAATGTCCATCCTGCATCATAATTTTCCAAATTATTCCAGGGGGTTTTATTAGAACATAATACCGGCACACTTAAAGCTAAACTTTCAAATATAGCGTGCCCAAAATTTTCTCCTAAGGTAGGCAAAAACATAAGGTCGTAACTTCCGAACACATTGCTAATATCGGAGTAGTTTACTGCACCCTTATAGTTAACATTAATATGCTCTTTTTTCTTCAGACCGTTAAAACACTCCTTCCAATACTTTTTATCTTCAATAGGGCCGTATATATCCAAGAATAAATTGCAATTAACTTTATTGAGAGTTTCGATTACAAATTTCAAGTTTTTATTTGGGCTTATCCTCGAGTAAAAAATAATTCTTATAAAATCTTTTTCTTTTTTATAATCAATGTTTTGGCTTGGTTGAAGATTATAGTTTGGCAAATCTATTGCCGTTTTTACCCTAATTTTGCTGCCGAATATTTTTTTTATTTCGTCTGCTTCAAGGTTCGTGGAAGCGTGCCAAATAACTTTTTTATAAATCCCTAATAAATTAACAAGGTTTATAAATAGTATTTTTTTAAATCTCTTTAAAGATAATGCCCCATCAGAAAATTCCCCCCTAGGAGCAATAATAATCTGTTTTTTAGGAATTATTTTTAGCCAATGCATAAGCTTTAGAACAATTGAATACTCGAAAGAGAAGAAACTGTTTAAATAATATATATCACTTTCGGTATTCTTAATAATATTTTTAAGCTTAAAAAAACTTTTGCAATTATATACCGAATAATTGTTAACACTATACCATTTTTGAGAAGGGCGATTATTTAAGGATATATCTTTGGTTATAACCTTAAATTCATGGTTTTGCCAGTTTAACGCAAGCATATTGCCAACGCTTTGAATTGGTCCACCGCTGTTAAACACCGGATAAAATTTATTTATAAAAACAAGTACTGTTTTTTTTCTGTAGCTCAATAAAATACTTGATTAGTTTTATTAATGTAAAAAAAACTCACATTTAATTTTTATCTGCGGCAATCTGCGAGAAAACAAAAGCAGGTCGCGCAGATCTCGCTGATTTTCGTAGATTAGAGTTGAATTGAATAGCTTATTGTTCCAGACAAATTTTTTAATCCCATAAATCCTACCGTAGCAGATATTTTTTGGAATAAGTTTAATCTTATACCCGCATTAAAATTTTTCGAATCATTCTCGAGCATCAGTTCCGCGGTACTATAGATATTAAAGGATAATCCATAAAACAGTTCTTCGAACTGATAGCCGGTAGATTTTAAGATTCTAAAACCATAGCCTGCATTTAATTTAACAATCAAGCTATTTTCAAGAATGCTTACATTTTTAGTTACCGCAATGTATGTTGCGGTACTATAACTGCTAACACTTTCACTTGTTCTTAAAAAATCGTGTGTGCCGGCTAGAATTGATGGGAAATACTTTCCTTCTTCAAGAACTCTAACTCTGATAGAGGGCATTCTATCTCCTAGGGCTTGTGTACCTTCAGGATAATCTAATAGCCGGGTAAACCTTAATCCAAGTTCCATAAATGGAAGAAAAGAGAACCTAATATAGGTACCTAAAGCCGGGTAGTTTTTTTCACTATACAATTTAACATAACTTTTATTGTAAAATGAAACACCTATTGTTATCGTACCATCTTTTGGAATTTCTGCAGTTGGTATGGATACCAGACCGGTTAACCCGGTTATACTTTGGGCGTTAAGCATATTTACTTTAAACAATAGTGCAATAAAAATTAAAGTTAATTTTTTCAATTATTTTCCTTTAGGCAATGGGCAATTTGGAATAACAGTGTGCGAGCTTCCTCTTCCTTATGCTCTATAGCTAAATTAATTAAAGTATCAATTTTTGATATGCAGCCGTTAACGTTGGAGTAATCTGCCCGGGCAGAAAACAGTTTGGAGTGCATTGTATTTTCAATTTTTTCGGATTTTATAAACAATTCCTCAATCATCTTTTCACCGCCGCGCAAACCAGTAAATTTAATATCTATTTCCCCATCGTCAAATCCGCTTAAGCGAATCATATCTTTAGCCAAATCCAAAATTTTAATTCTTTCCCCCATATCAAGTACAAACACTTCTCCCCCATTTCCCAGCCTAAAGGATTGCAGTACTAGCTGAACAGCTTCCGGAATTGTCATAAAAAAACGTTCAATATCGGGATCCGTAACCGTAACGGGCCCCCCCTCCTGAATTTGCTTTCTAAATGTATGAACAACACTTCCACGGCTGCCCAGTACATTGCCAAATCGAACAGTAATTAATTTGGTGCTGCTCTTTTGATGCCTTTCTTGAACCAATAGTTCGGCAACTCGTTTAGTAGCTCCCATTATATTTGGGGGATCTACCGCTTTATCTGTGGAGATGTAAACAATGCTTTCAACCCCATTTTTAATTCCACTGTCTAAAATATTCTTAATTCCAAGAACATTGTTGGTAATTGCCTCCACAATATTGCTTTCCATTAAAGGAACATGTTTATGAGCCGAGGCATGAAATATAATATTTGGCTTATATGCACTAATTAATTTTTCAATTCTAAAAGAATTTCTCACATCGGCAATTAATGGTATTATGCTATTGTGCAAATGGGGAAAGGCAGATATTAGCTCCTGCTCAATTTCGAATATCGAGTTTTCACCATGCCCTAATAGTAACAGTTTAGAAGGATTGGAATGAGCCACCTGGCGGCAAATTTCCCTACCTATTGAGCCCCCCGCACCAGTAACCAAAATTACCTTGTTAACAAGAAGCATATTAATATGCTCTAAATCAATAATAATTGGCTCACGCCTAAGCAAGTCATCAATTTCAATTTTACGAAACTTTTGGAACAATACCTTTCCATCTAAAATTTGAGATATGCCAGGTAAAGTTAAAACCTCGGCACCGGTTTTATGAGCGTTATTGATAATTTTTTTAATTTCCTGCCCGTTTACACTTGGCATTGTAAGCAATATTTTTTTTACACCGTATTTTTTAACAACATCTGCAATTGAATCACGGTTTCCTAATACAGTCAAACCCCTTATTCTTAAATTAATTTTGTAGGGGTCATCGTCTATAAAACCTACTGGATTTAGCTTTAATTCCTTTTTTCTTTGCATCTCAATTAATGTGTTAACCCCTGCTGCCCCCGCGCCAATAATTAATGTGTTAATTTCATTATTTGAATGATGGTTTTTTCTCTCCTCGGCCCTTTCGAATAAACGAATGCTGAAACGGGGAATTGAAATTATTGCGAATGTTAAAATGGCATCTAAAAAGGGGAAAGAAAATGGATAATTTCCATAATTCCAAATTTCAAAACCTTTAAGCATGCCAAAAATAAACAGCTGAATTAAACCGGAATAAATGCCAAGCAGTATTAGAAGTGCCAAATCATCTATGCTGGCGCTCTTCCAAAAGCGGTTATATAACCCCAATATTTTAAAAAGGGTAAGCTTAATTATAATGAAGAAAATTGTTAGCAAAATAAACGCTCTATCAATTGAAATAGCCCCAAAATTCCAGTCCAATCTTATCAATAAAGATAAATAGGGAGTAAATAAAAGAAATAGTAAATCGCTAATAAAAAAGTGGCGGTTTTTTAAATTTGATAAGAGATTATTTATTTTTTTTATAGGCATTTGTCTAACTGTATATTTTAGTTTTAGTAGGCATAGTTTTATAACATGATAAAAAATTTAGTTACTTCCAATAAACTAATGTGTCACACCTTCACTTTTCAATGTTTTTAACAAAGTTAAAATAAATATTTTTACATCTAACAAAAAACTGCGGTTTTCGAGGTACCATTTTTCTAGCTTAACCTTTTCTTCAATACTAATTTCATCCCTTCCATTTATCTGAGCCCATCCGGTAATACCAGGTTTTAGCTTATCTATTCCATATTTTTCACGGAGTGCAATTAAATCGTATTGATTATATAAAGCAGGCCTGGGGCCAACAAATACAATATCCCCTTTTATTACATTTAGCAAATTGGGAAGTTCATCTAAACTTAATCGTCTTATTATATGCCCAATTTTCAACAAATATTGTTCAGGATTTACTAATAGATGTGTTGCAACATTTGGGGTATTCTTTTTCATAGAGCGAAACTTATAAAAATTAAAAATTACATGATTTTTACCAGGTCTCTTTTGCTTAAAATGTATGGGAAAACCATCCTCTATGAATATAAGTATAGCAATTAAAAAATATATTGGAGAAATAATAATAAAAATTGTACATGCCATTAGTCTTTGCATTTTATCTCAATAGAAACTTATACATATTTTTTTATAATAAAATTATAGGAAAATAATTTACAAAGGACATAGAAAAAGAAATTACATATCAGAAATCTTATATGGCAAGTCTACAAATCTTCGAATTTTAGTTGAGGGATAAATATTGTTTGTAAGCAGTTTAATTGCATTTTCTTCAATAAAATTTACTTTTGTAATTTTATTTAAATAGTATACTGTTTTTAACAACATATTAGGAATTTTTATTATTCTTTTTGCCCCTTGAAACCGGAGTAATTTATTAAAAGAATAGGTTTTATTATCGCTAACATTATAAATACCGGCTGGAACTTTTTCCTCAATTATTGCTTTAATCACTTCTGAAATATTATTTATGTTAAGTAACGATAACTTGTTATTTCCCTCACCTACACAATAATAAAAATCCTTCAACATAGTTCTTCTAATTATATTTAATCTAAAATCTTTAGAGTAAACAGGAGCAAACCGCAAAATCCAGCTCTTTTCGGCATATTTTTTCATTAATAATTCTTCAGCTTCAAGCTTTGTAACTGCATAAGGAGACTTTGGTTTTTTTTCACAATCTTCAACATATTCATTAGTTCCATACTTTTCCCCATAAACCGAAATTGTACTTGTAAAGATAATTTTGGAAGGTACATTTCCATACTCCTCCATACTTGATAGTAGGTTTAGTAAAGTATTAAAATTAATTAACCGAAACATTTCTAATTGTTTATTTTTCCCCTTTTCGTGAGCAAGTGCAACCAAAAATATAAGAACGTCCGGCTTTTCTATTTTTTTTACAATTTCATCAATATCATTCTTATTAGTTAAATCCACTTGCATATAGTTGGCAATACTTAACTTTTCATACCCAATTCCGGTAACAATAGAATAATTTTGTTTTAGTGCTTCAAATAAATTTGAACCAATAATTCCACTACTGCCGGCAATTAAAATTTTCATAGATAATTAGTCAAATAAATTCAAATATTTTAATAGGATATTTAAGCATTATTAAAAATGCATTTGTATATACATTATTATCTTTGCATGCCTTTATGCACTCTTTATTAAGTATTAAATTACTCATTAAAGATTTCGTACTTTTACCACCTAATCTCATTTTAATCATGTCCAAATCAATATAATGATAGGAGATTTTATTAATACAAAAAAACCTAACTACTAGTTCAAAATCTGCAGCAATTCTATAATCTGTTTTGTATAATCCATATTGCTCGAATATTTTTCTTTTTATAAATATGGTGGGATGAGGGGGCATAAAACCATATTTAATTCGGCTAGGTTTAAAGATATTTCCTTTTACATGCCTTATAGTTTTATTCAAATTATAGTTATTCACAAATAGAATATTGCCAAAAATTGAATCGATTTTTTGGCTTTCAAATTTATTTACAACTTTTTGTAAAACAAAATTATCAATATAAAAATCATCTGCATTAAGAATCCCAATTATTTCCCCTGTTGCCAATTTAATCCCTTTATTAATTGCATCGTATAACCCATTATCAATCTCACTAATAAATTTGCTTATTCTGTTTCCATAAGATTTAACAATATCTATTGTACCATCGTCCGAGTTTCCATCAATTATTATATATTCAAGGTCTTTAATGTTTTGAGATAAAACTGACTCAATAGTATCCTTAATCGTGTGAACACCATTAAAAACAACTGTTATTATACTTACCTTCATTTAAATATTTTATTCCTTTTGGCATTCATTAACTATCGATTTTCTTTCTATTAAAATATCTTCCATTATTAATGCATCCATTTCTGTTCTTAAAAAACATTCGAGTGCTTCTAAAGGGGTATTTACTATTGGTTCATTTTCATTAAATGAAGTATTCAATAATATAGGTAAACCGGTTTTTTCTCTAAATCTATCTATTAGTTTATAATATTTTGGAGAAACATCTTTATGAACTGTTTGAAGTCTACCTGTTCCATCAACATGAGTAACAGCTGGCAATCCATTACGTTTTTCTTCTCTTATTTTGAACACTTTTTCCATAAAATAAACATCATCTTCATTTTCAAAATATTCGCTTACATATTCTCGTAAAATTGAAGGTGCAAATGGTCTAAAGGACTCCCTCCTTTTAATTTTTGAATTGATTAAATCTTTGGCATCGGGTCTTCCTGGATGTACAAGAACTGATCGATTCCCTAATGCTCTTGGCCCAAATTCAGTTCTGCCCTGAAACCATCCAATTACCGCTCCATCAGCCAAAAGGCTTGAAGCATTTTCAATAGTTTTTTCTTCACTCGCAAAGCGAGTGTATGGAATTTTTTTATTTTTTAAAATAGATTCTATTTCATCATTTGAACTACTTTTACCGAAATAGGCACCCTTTATAATTTCACTTCTTGGCTTATCAAGTATATGATTATATAAATATAAAGCTGCCCCAATTGATGTGCCTGCATCATAACCAGCAGAAGGAATGTAAATATTTTCGAATTTGGTTTTTTCAAGAATTTTTCCGTTTGCTACTGAATTTTGAGCAACACCGCCAGCTATGCAGATATTTTTTAACCCTGTTCTTTTTTGAAGATTGTTCAATATGTGAAAAATTATCTCTTCGCAATGTTTCTGCACCGAAGCAGCTATATCTTTATGGTATTGCGTTAAAGTTTCGTCTTTATCTCTAGAGGGACCAAACTCTTGTATAAATTTATCCGAAAATATTGAATCTATGTATGGAGCCCCACATTCCCATGTCATAGAAACACCTTTGGTTGAATGAGTAAAATAACTCTCATCTAACTCAAAAAGTCCACTCTCTTTAGCTTTTAATATCTTACTAATCTTTTCTACATATTTTGGTTCCCCGTAAGGTGCTAAACCCATTACTTTATATTCATCACCATACCATGGAAAGCCAAGATATTGTGTAAATGCTGTGTAAAATATTCCGATTGAATGAGGATATGTAACAGAGTCTATTACCTCAATTTTGTTTTCTTTACCAATTGCCAGCATAGTACTGCTGAAATCTCCAAAGCCATCTATTGATAGAATTGCTGATTCATTAAAAGAAGAAGCAAAAAAAGCAGATGCTAAATGTGATCTATGATGTTCAATATGCTTAATTTTAGTTTTTATCTCATAAATTTCTAAAGAAAGTGCATTTGCTAAATCCTTTTTAACATTAATTACCTTCTTTATATTTTTAGCCCGATCACTTATAAAATTCGCATTTAATATTTTAGGTATTGAATTAATCATTTTCTTTAATAAATGCGCCGAAGGATTACGACCAATGGCTAGATATTCTACATCATTTATTGAAATTCCAGCCTCTTCAAGACAAAACTTAACAGATTCACTAGGGAAACCAGCCCAATGTTTGATTCGTCTAATTCTTTCTTCTTCGATAGCTACTATTACTTCACCATCTTTTAATAGGCATGCTGCTGAATCACCATGGTAGGCATTAAGGCCAAGTATGTACATTATTTACTCCTTATCAGTTATTCAATTGGTTTTTTACGGATTAAATACATAATATCGTGTAATATTTTAGAAATCTTCGAAAAATAAAAAAGATGCGTTAAATTCTTAGAATGAAAAGCTAAAAGTGCTGGATAATTCCAAAATACTCTATTTAGCTTAAATTCCTTTTTAATCTTTTCTGAAGTTCCTAGAACTGTGATATTCTTTTTGTCAGGTAAAAACCCATACTTATCAGCATTTTGTAAATGTTTAATTCTTTTCCAATTTATTCCCATCATATCTGCTACTTGTAAGTCAAATGCTCCTAACGAATTTGAAGCAACAAACCAATCTACTCTCGTAGGCGTCCCAACCATTGGTCCATTATCCGTTAGTCCAAATTCACCGTCTAAAAAAGCATATTTAAATTTTAATACCTCTCCAATCCTTGAAATAACTTTATCAAAAACATAGTGATACTTTAGTCGCATTACATCAGGGACACAACCCCATAAATTTTTGTATGAGAGACTAATTCCCGTCATACAATGTACTTTTGGAACAGGGCAACTAATAGAAAAATCAATTTCATCGAAAAACATAGTTGGTAGAGATAGTTCAATATTACCATGGTGGGTTTTTAGTTCAATTTTTTTACTGGATACTTCTGAAAGATTGACAATTTTCACATTTTTAAATTTTTTTTCCAATTCACTATATCCCATGTTTAGAAAGGCCCGATTCATTGAAAAGCTATTATACCCCCCTTCCCCTTCACCAATATAAATTTTAGGTTTTTCACTTATTTTTGATAGGGTTTGTACTAAATCGTGAATAAATTCAAAACGAGTTGTTACACCAGCTTTATAATAAGGATATGTTAGATTAGGCTTAATAAAAACTGCATTTGCTTTGACGTAATGTTCTGCCAGTTTAATCTTGAAAACTGCATCTTCCATCTGTTTTTGTAGCATAACTCCATTTTTCGCTAATTTACCAATAACACAAATTGGATCCAATGATAACTCCTAGATTTTTAAACTGATTTATGGTTTGTTACACTTTCTAGTACAGATATTGTTTGTGTAGCACAGCATTCCCATGTAAATTCAAGTGACAGGGATAAAGCCTTATTCATGACTTCTTGCCTTTTTTTAATGGTCCAAGTTAGAACCATTTCAATGGTCGAGGAGAGTGTTAACAAATCTTCAGGCTGATAATATTCTGCGCAATCTCTAAAAAATTCAGGCATTGGTGATGAATTTGTTGATATTGAAATACAACCATAACCCATTGCTTCTAAAACAATATTTGGACATGCTTCGACTTTGCTAGTCATTATAAAAATACTGCTATTTTTGAAGCACCAACCCATCTCGGCTTCACTCAATTTTCCAGCCCAACAAATTTGATCCTCTATGGAACTATGTCTTATCAATTCTTTGAGCTTAGCTAGATAATTTAAATTACCATCAAAACATTCTCCAGCAATTACTAAATTTAATTTGATACCTTTCGAATTCAATTGAGAGATTGCAATAATTATATCCTCAAGACCCCTAGCAGGTCTAATGGAGCCTGCAGTAAAAATAAAATTAGCCCAATTTATTGGTATTTTATTAGGTTTAATTAAACTTTCTAAAGGTAATCTCGAAAATCCATGATACACTTTAGAAAGTTTAGTAGCAGGGACCTGAAATTTATGTATAACAAAGTCTTTTACAAAATCAGAGACACAAATTGTATGATCAGCATTAATTATTGCAGATTTGGATACAATTCTTTGCAAGAATTTTTTAATTCTATCAGACAAGCTATCACCGATTAGATCGGGTAAAAATGGTTCCATATTGCGCACCATATTTACTGTTGGAACATTCGCATATTTGATACAACGATCGAGAGGCAAGAAAATAATATCTGGTGCAAATTCTTCAAGAGCTTTCAACATCATATGGTCTGGTTGATGGAACATATAATTAAATTTTAATTTATGATAAAAATAAAATTTAATCTTTTCTAACCCATTTAATAACAAATAAATTTGATCATGTTTTGGAAGAACACAAAAAATAGATTCAACTTTATTACTATTGACCAAATAAGGAATCATATATTTAAGATACTTAATATACCCACCACTATAAGTACCTCGGGTTAAATTAATGATAGCAATTCTCATATTTTTTTTATCTATTATATTCTAGTGTTTTATTGAAGGTTTTGCATTTATATATGATATAATAAAAAAACTAACCCAAATTTACTTTGTTATTTCTTCGCCATATTTCAAAAATACATAAAGCAAATAATCGGTTTGTATTTTTTAGTCCCCATTCTTGATTTTTAAAAAGTCTTTTTATTTCAGTTCTATCAAATAGATTTATATCTGCTTCAAAAAGAATTTCCCTTAAATAATTACCCCATTCAGATTTAAACCAGTTGTGGAGAGGTAATGTCAAGCCTTGCTTTCTAGAATATTCAAATTCTTTAGGTAGTAATTTTTGCCCCAATTTTCGCAATAAAATCTTACGTCCGGATTTTGTTATTTTATAATGATCAGGAACTTTTGAAAATGCAAACTCAATAATTTTTTGATCTAGAAAAGGAGCTCTTAGTTCTAAGGAATGCATTAAACTTGCTCGATCTGATTTTACTAAATAATCATCTGTAAGTAATTCTTCAAAATCTGAGCGAATAGCATTTTGAAAAACAGATAACCCATTATTATACTTAGATTGCTTGTATTTTTCAGGTATAATTTTAGGTTCAAATCCTCTCCTGTAAAGAGGAGCAAGTAACTTACGTCTTGTATAATAATCGAAATAAATATTTACTGAACTAATGCTATTTGAATTATTATTATTAAATCCAATAATATGATTTCGTCCTGGAAATCCAGTAGGGATGCATTCACTTGCAAATTTTGATATTATTTCTCTAACATAACTAGGCATATATTTTTTGGTATCACAAATTCTTTGAACAAAATTGTAATGCGGGTAACCTCCAAATATTTCATCGGAGCCATCTCCACCTAATGCTACAGTCACAAAATTTCTTACACAGAAAGCAAGTGCTGAGGTTGGTACTATCGAATGGTCTGCAATCGGTTCATCGAATTGCATAGCTAGATTTTCTAAATCGCTGAAAGAGGAATCTTTTGCATTTAAAGTGGTATGATCTGTAGAAAAATAATCTGCAACCATTTTAGCATGTTTGCTTTCATCAAAATTCTCATCATTGGGAAAAGATATATTAAATGTCTTAATTTTAGAAAAATTCTGTGATGCAATTGCTGTTATTATTGAAGAATCCAACCCCCCACTAAGAAGAATACCGGTTGGGACATCCGCCATTAACTGATGTTTTACACTATTAATTAACAATTTTTCAAGTTCATCAGTAAGATCTTCAAGCGTAATATTTTGATCATTCTGAAAGTTAGGTAACTCCCAATACCTCCAAACTTTAGTTTCACCAGTATAAAGATTATATGTAAGAGCATGAGCTGCGGGTAATTTACTTGTGTATTTGAAAATTGATTTATTTCCGGCAACATATCCATATGTAAAAAAATAATCGAGTGAATCTAGATTTAAATCACGAGAGAACATAGGATGCAACATAAAGGCTTTTAATTCTGATGCAAACATAAACAAATTATCTTTATGATAAATAAATAATGGTTTTTCACCTGCACGATCTCTAGCTAAAAACAATTCATTTTTTTGTTTATCAAATATTGCAAATGAGAACGCACCATTTAGATAATCCAGACACTTACTCCCCCACCTTTTATATGATTCTAAAAGTACTTCTGTATCACTTTTGGAGTTAAATGAATGACCTTGTTTTACTAAATCATCTTTCAATTCTTTATAATTGTAAATTTCCCCATTAAAAATAATTACATATTTTTGGGTTGAATCTTCCATTGGTTGGTGCCCGGCTTCAGATAGATCAATAATTGCTAATCTTCTATGCGCAAGGCCCAAATCGCCATTGTCCGACCACCATGAACCAAAACCATCTGGGCCTCTATGAGTCATCGAATCGCGCATATCATCAAGAATTTTTCGATTACTAATCGGTTTTTTTTCACAAACGCCAACTAAACCACACATTTTATAGTCCTATAGATTTTTTTTTACCTTTTGCCACTATTCCATTATGTCCCTTTTTTACTGAAATATTTTCTAACCCTGCTTCTATGAGCCATCGGTAGACAGTGCTTAAAGATTTTGGATTATCGTAATGCGGTGAATACATATCAAATGTATCAAGAATTGCCCACTCCCTATTAATTTCATCACCTCAACCTAAAAAAGAATATTCTACGATCGGGGAAATTCGAGCCCCTATTTTTCCCAAGTATTTCCTTAGCAGTTTCGTAATCGGCAACAATATTGGAACTACAACAGAGACAATTTTATAGAGTCTTATTTTATCCATTCTCTTTGTAATAGGACGTAATAAGTATTTCCATTGAAAAAATGAAATTATATCTGCTCTATAAATGTCAATTGCTATTTCTGCTTCAGGTTTTAAATAATTGCATAAATTTTTAAATGCCTTTTCTGGGTCCGGAGTATGTTGTAAAACACCAAAACAAATAATCTTATCAAAAAAACTATTTGAAAATGGAATCGCGTAAATATCACCTTGGAATAGATTAAGATTTGGCTTACTTCCATTGTTAAATTTATTTGCTTCAATAGCATTCGAATAATCAAAAGAGAATACTTCTGCACCTGTATTAAGTAAAACTTCTGTAAACCGACCTGCTCCAGAACCTGCTTCAAGAATTATTTCATTTACTAAGATAGAATTCCAATTTGTAACCGAAAACAAACGGTTATACGAAATGGGTAGTTTTGTATAACTATCTAATTGTGTTTTGTTGTGAAGATTCCATTGATAGCCAAATGAATTAGAATAATTATCAGAATCTACAAATCGAGGTATGTCATTTCGAATCTGAAATTTATTTCTTTCAGAGTCATAAAGTTCATTATTAATTTTAATTAACAAAGATCCATTAATTGGACTTCTCAATAATTTAACAAAATCATTAAGTTGCATTGTAATTTGTATCCTTAAATTTCTGAATAATTGCAAAATATTGGATCAACATCATTACTGGTTTTGCTATACCATGTACTTGAGTAAATGACAATATCACCCATGTTAAAAAAGGGAAAAATATTAAAGTGAAAATTTCTCTATCAGTTTTTAACATATTAAATAAAAACTGCAATATTTTAAAATAATATATCACAATAACAGTAGTTAACAATAATCCATAGCTTATTATCATGTCTAAATAACCATTATCTGCAGCCCCTTGTTGAACTCCGCCTGCTGTAAATAAGTTTTTAAAAAAAGGTGAATTGGCATTTCTTATCGCAATATCAGGGCCTAGGCCTATTAAGAACATTTGTGGATCATTAAAAAGGTGAGTAAGTATATTTTTCCAAACATAAAGTCTTTCTGAAAATGAATCAGAATTCTGAAATCTATCTATAAACAATTGAAACTGATCAAAAGGCATTACAAATGCAACTAATTCAAAACTGCCAAAACTAATAATTATGAGAATTATTGCTGCCCAAAAAATATTTTTAAATGTAATTGTACTTTTATATTTCCAAAAAATGAAAAAGACAACTGCTATTATTATAGCTCCAATCTCTGATTTATTCCCTAATAAAACTAGTGCAATAAGGTTAATAATCAAAAATAGTTTAACAATTGTTCTGTTTTTTCTTAATCTTGAAATAATCATAATTGTTAATATCACAATTGTTAAAGCATGAGGAAATATAAATGATGTAACAAAAAAACTTGCTCTATAAAGAATAGTGCTACTTTTAATCAGATCAGAGAATTGGTCAGAAAACGAGGAATCAATATTTATAAGAAGATGTCTTCCAAGAAAATATGAAATAATTACTAAGATACTTGATAAAGTAACCGCGCAAAGCCATCCCCAAATAATCCGCATTGAATCATTGTCATCATGTAAATTAACGTAAGTTATATAGTATATAGTTAGAAATTCTAAAAGACCAATTAGTGAGATTGTTGATGAACTAAGGTCAATTGATAAAGAATAACTTAAAAAAATCATAAATAAAAATATTACGAATAGTTCGTCGAAAACTTTTTTAGTGCTTTTACTCTTTAATAAATTAAAAATTAGTAATAATAATATAAGTACATCTGCCAAATTAAGTGAAAATGAACCAATTTTAACACGGATAAAAGAAGCTGATAAAAATGAATATGGTAAAGTTGATAGTGCGTTAATTGGTTTTTTATTAAATAAAATAATGCTGGATATTACAATAATAAATGATATGAAATAGTTAAATCCAACTGGAAAATTATAAAGAAAAGAAATAACAAGAATAATATGAGAAATAATAATAATATACATAATACCTATTTAATACAGTTTTCAATATAAGTTAGAAATCTAGGAATTTTATGTGTATAAAAATTTAATGTCTTGAACACTATAGTATCATAAATAAATTTTACTAATAAACAGAATCGTTCTACCGGGTGCATTTTCTGAATAATCGTCCCAAAAATATTATTCTCTTGTTTAACATAAGAATTGTGAGAATTTTGACTCAATTCATCAACATGATTATTAATATGCTTTATAATTCTAGAAAAGACTGCCACTTCATTATAATCGTCAATAGCACGTTTAAAACCTGCCATAGCAATTTCTTGTCTTTCTAAATCGTGATTTAAATAGTATTTTGTTAATTCAATTGCATCATTTATATTATCATATCCAATAACCTCTTTACCCAATTCAAAGATTGAGTTCAAGTACTTTTTATTGTCACAAATCTGAAGTACTCCGTTAGCTGGTAAATAATATGTACGATAATTAATAGGTCCAGTTGTATTGTGAATGTTTATGCCAATTTTAGTTCTTTGTAAATATGGAATTCTCATAGATTCTGGAAGAAATCCATTAGGCCATCCATTTCCATAATATAAGCCACTTGGGAAAGCTTTTGAAAATCTGTCGACATTTTTTTTCCTAAATTGTGTCAATCTTTCACACATAAGAATTATACTAATATCTCTTTCTTGTTTAGAAATCATCTCTACACTTTTTTTAGAGTCATAATCATCATCCCAAAATCCTAAGGGCTGCCAGAATACGCGTTTAACCCCCCAATTTTTATATGTGGATACCTCAGCTATATTGCCAACAAGACATAAATCATAGTAATTTGCAATAGGCCTTGAATAATATTCTGATGATTCTGGATCGTCATTAAACCAAAGAATTGTTATGCATCTTAATTGTTGTAAGAAATCTGGGTGAATGTTAATTCCGCCAAAATTAATCAATGCATCATAACCTTCAGATACTTTTGCAAGATCCTCATAAAAAAATAATAATTGCTTGTTATTATTTTTCCATAGATAATCCATTTCAAACCATGGTAATCTCATCCCTTTTATTCTTATTGGAATTTCATAACCAGATACTTCAATTCCAGCACTTCTCAATCTTAAAATCCAATTCCTGATTCTTTTACGACCGCTTGGGTAGTAATTATTGTATCCATGAACTATTAATATCTTCATTTAATTATTTATTTAGTTTTGGTAAAGTATAATATTTTTAAAATATTTTTTGCGCATAATAAAAGAGCAAAATTTTTCCATACTATTTTTTATTTATTATTCTTTCAAACGATTTTTTTAATAAACCAGGATATAGTCTATTTACAAAAAATGAAGTACCTGCTAGTCCAATAATTCTGCCAAAAAAATATATTGTTGCAGCCCCATTAGCACTATTAGAATTAATTAATAATATTGCTCCCAATATAATAAATAGGTCTCTAGGCAAATTTACAAACCAAATTGTGCCCCATACTTTTTTCTTTGTTTGTATTACCTGACTGAAGGCGATAGTAAGGCTTTCAGGGATAGCAGCAAAAGTTAAAATGTAAAAAACAGGCATAGCATTTGTGTATTTTTCTCCAAAAATACCTATCAAAATTTTACCAAACATAATCATTATTATTACAATTAGGAATGTCATTAAAACGGATAGTTTGAGGTTAATAAAAAAAACTTCCCGGTAGTCTTTATCACTATTGGTCTTTAAAGTTGCATTAATAAATGAAGCACCAACACTATTAATAATATTTGGTAAGAAAAGCACAATTGACAATAAACTAAATGCTACTGAATAATTGGCCAATTCACTTGAACCATTGATTGGATTAATTATACTTTTTTGGAGTATCCAAATTGCCCCATTTGATAATAATCCACCTAAAACTCCAGGAAAAACCCATAAAAAGAACAATTCCTTTTCCTTCTTTAGATTAAAACAACTTAGATGAAATCCTTCATAACTAGAGATAGTTTTTAACCTAAATAACATCAATAAATCAAATATAATAAAGCTGACATAAATGCCAAAAAGTGCTCCACTTATACCCAGATAAATTCCACCCAAAACACCCAAAATAAAATATAATAAACCAGCAATTGATCCATAAATTGCTAATTCAGAATACCTCTTTAATCCTGAAAATATACCAATAAATGAAAGTCCTAAACTATGGAATAAGAGAATTCCTGAATATAGTTTAATGACAATGGAAAATGAACTATTCTTGAATAAAAAATATGAAACATTTGATGAAAAGAAACATAAACAAATTGAAATAAACACTGACAATATTGTTGGAGATAGTAAAACTATCATAATAATTTCATTTGCTCTCGATCTATTTAATTCCTTGTATTCAGATACAAAACGATTAGCAGTATAACCCATACCAATATTACAAAGTACTCCAAATAAAATGAATGTGTTTAAAAGCATAATATAATTCCCAAAATCACTTTTTGGGAAAATTCTAGCTAGAAAAACATTCGTAAAAAATGTACTCCCTTGATAAAAAAAAACAAAAATCAAATTAAAAACGATTGATTTGTTAAATGAAGTCAAATTTTTTATTTTTTACCTAATCATTATTTGATCAAATCTTCAATGATTTTAATATTCTTTTCCCATCCATGGTACTCAGCTACGAATTGCTTACATCGATTACTTAAATTTACCTTTTCTGAATTATTAAGGTTTTTTACTTTTATTAGTTGATTATATATTTCTTCTTCCGAGAAGGCTGAAAATATCGGAGGCTCGGTTCCATTATAAAATTGATGATCAAAAAAAGTAGTTATTAGTGGCTTCCCTGCACATAGAGCCTCGATACTTCCTGAACCAAATCCAATTATACTTAAATTACAATTCTTAAGTTCTTCTGATGGTGATTTTTTATCACCTTGAAGAAACCTTTTGAGAACTTCTGATTTTAAATCCTCACGATAAACATCGAACCATTTATCATGCCAAAATTGATCAATTACTACTAAATTATTTATCGATAAAATATCTCGGATTTTATCTTTATTCATTTCAGGTAGCCATTCACAAATACTCTCAATACGTAATTCAGACACAAGGGTTTTTGATCTCTTAATATCCCAACCTTTCTCAACTAATAAAAGTTTTACATTAGGCTTTTGTTCATGATAAAATCTAGCAAAAGCTTTTAAAAATTTATCATTTCCTTTAGATATTTTCCATTTACTTGACCAATTATGTCTTGAGATCATAAAATAAACAAGATCATATTTAGAATATTTATTTAACATTTCCGTTGAATCTGTTACATTATACTTTTGAACATCCCATATCAAGCGATACTTTATCATTTTTTTATTTAATTTCATGTTTTTAATATGATTTAATTGATATCCCATTGCAATAAGGATATATTTAGCGTAATTCCTTAGTGCAAATGCTTGGAAAATGCCAAATTTAGTAGTTAATAAAATACCATTAGGCCTTTCGAAATGTATCAGTTTATACATAAATGTTCGCAATTGAAATTTTATGTCCGCTAAATTCAAATCATCACCATAGCTATAAAAAATAAAAGGGATTTTTGCTTTATAAGCTACTATTGGTCCCCATCCACAAACTAAAGCAATATCTCCTTTTGAGAAATCGTTAAGAAATTGCCTTTGAATTTTCGAATTAAAATATGGGTTAAATTCTAGTTTATAATATCTTATCCAATTAGGAAGTGATTCATGATTTAGTTTTGTATCTTCCCACCAGGGATAGTCTTGGGGGTTAGGAGAAGAATCATCCAAAAATAAAATTGCTTCATATCCTAATCGTCTAAGAAAAACTGTAAGATTATAACTATTATTTAGAACATTACCATATAAATGTATTTTCATAGAAAAATATAAATGAATAATTAGATTTAAGAAAAGTTTTAAATTTATAACCGATACATCTTGGCAAACTGATAAAATGTTTTATTGATATTCTATTTTTCCCTATAAGCATCATTTCAGTCTTTTTCTTACGGAATTAAGAATAGTAGAAGGTTTTAAAGTTCTGACCCCATTTATTTCTATTTCTATAAGTAATAATTTCCCATCTCCACAAATCACCTCGCAAGTACCATTATTGTATATTTTTGATACTTGGCCGGGTATAGCTAAATATTTCTCTGTCTCTTCAATTATTGAAGCTCTCCAAATTATGAGTTTTTTATTTTCATATTCACAAAATGCACCTGAATAAGGTTCTGAAGAAGCATTAATAAGCCTTAATATCTCTATGTTCTTTTTACTCCAATTAATTTTACCATCTTCAGGCTGTCTAGGGTAACAGCGTAGACTATCAATAGCTTTAGTTGATTGTTTTTCTAAAAAATAACCTGGGTTATTTTTCAATATTTTGATTGCTTCAATCATCAATCTTGGAACAGCTTTTTCTGCCCAATAATGGTATTCTCCTATGCGAGTGTTTTGATTTAATTGAAAATAATCTTTTATAATTATATCTCCACTATCAAGCTCTCCTCCTATCATTTTATGAATACACATTCCAATTTTATTTTCACCATTAATAATTGCCCAAGCTTGACAAGCATTTCCTTTATATTTAGGCAGATCACCTCCATGAGCATTTAGAATGCCTATATTAAAGAAATCAATAATATTTTTCGGTATTATTCCAGAATAATTTATGCTGACCCCAAGATCAATCTTACCAATTTTTATAAAACTCTTCATAATTTCCTCACTATCTATTCTAGAGCCAAATAGATAAATTGCTCCTATCCGGTTAGCAAATCTTTCAAAATCTTCCTTCTTTGCCTTGTATTCAGGAGCCTCTTTAGCTGTAATAACCAAAGGAATTTCATATCCATTTAAATATAATACTTCAGCAATATCCAATAACCACTCAGTTCTTCCAATAATTGCAATTCTCAATTTCAAACCTATTGAATAATTATAATATTAATACTAATTAACTTTTTGTAATAATAAATCTTCATAAAATATTTTTTGTAAATCAATTAATTTATTCCCATTTTTAATGAAATTAAACCCTTTTTCGCCAACTTTCAAACCAGCTGTATGCAAATCTATAACAGGTTTTGGACCTGTAAAATCTGTAGTTAAACTCATCCATTTGGGTTTGGCAATTACTTTGGGAAAATATTTTATACAACTTTGTTTAAGATCGTCCAACTCAATATTTCCAGATATATGAATTATTAAAATATCAGGATTTAATTTTTTTATTTGATCAATTGGAATCAAACCTTGATTACCAATATATAGTTGATTTGTTTCGTGATCAGCAACTACTAGTGCATCCAGTTTACTTATAATATTTAGCTCAAATCTATCGTGCCATATTTCTAAATAATCACATTCTTCTTTAAGAGAATTGTAAATTACTTTAGCAAATTTTCCATAACCAAGAATACATATATTCGATTTAAAAATTTCTATATTATTTAAATAAAGAGCTTTTTTCACTACAGCACCCAAATATTCTATTGTTTTTAATCTACTATCAGCTTCATTTGTACCCAAAACTGGAATTCCATTTTTAGTACAATATTTTATGTCTAGATCACTATTTCTGAATTCCCAAGCTTCATACATTAATGCAATTACCACGTTTTTTTTACAATACTGTAATATTTTTTTATTTAATGGCCTTAAAAAACCGTTATTAGTTATTATATCAGCAGAAGAAATAACCTCTTTGTTTAGAACATTAATAACAGTTAAATTATTTTCAATAAATAATTGTCTCGCATAATATTCTGTCATTTCCTTGACCTCTCGATATGAGGCGTATTTTGAATCCTTTGAATAAGCTAATACTTTTGCACCGCTAAGTGCAGCAATAATTGGAGTCCATACAAAGTTTCCAGAAGCGGCTTCTGTTAGCACAGTTATGCCACTTAGATTTAACTCAAAATTTTTAATAGCTTCTTTAATTAATCTAAATTCTCTCATACTAATGCTACCTTATTAAGAATTTGTTACACCATAATTCAAAGTTTAATAAAGACCAAATTAATAATCTATGATTAATTCTTTTTTCAATATGTTCATAAATTATCTTTTCAATATATTTTCTATTTATAAATTCTGAAGATGCTGATTTATTATTAAGTAATATCTCTTTCACATAATGAGCATTTTCACCTCTATACCAACTTTCATCTGGGGCTGAAAAACCCTGCTTTTTTCTATTTAAAATTTTCTCCGGAATTAAATTCATCATTGCATGTCGTAGAACATTTTTACCATCATTATAACTCTGATAAGCATTTTTTTTATTCCCAAAATCATTTTCATCTATTTTTTTCATTTTTTTAAGGTTTGCTAGTTTATGCATTACTGGAACCTTTAGTGCAAAATCAACCAAATCATTATCTAAAAAGGGGAACCTTTCCTCTAACCCATTTGCCATGGCTAGCTTGTCTCCAACCATCAATAAACCAGGTAAAAATGTTTTTATTTCAAAATAAAGGCTGTTTTGAATATGTTCTTCGGCTGTACAATACTTTAGCTTATGGTTAAATGTAAAAACTCTTTCAAAAATATTTCTTGGTTCCTTAATATCAATTTGGTTATAAACATTATTTGTAAAGAAATTCCTTTTTTCCTCATCAGGAACCAATCTTTGCCAAAATCCGTAATATTGGTCAAAATAATTGGATTGTGAAATAGAATTAAAAACACGATAATATCTCCAAGGGTAACCACCGTATAGCTCATCACCACCTGTACCTTGTAAACATACCTTTACAAATTTTGAAGCTAGCCTTGCTATATAATAATTGGGATAGGACATACCAACCCTCAAATCTTCAAGATGCCAAACCACTTTTGGTAAAGACCATTTTATATCTCCTGCATTCATAACCTGCTCAAAATGCTCAGTTTTAAAATAATTTGCCATTAATTCGGCATCGCGCCTTTCGTCATAATTAGCTTCTACTCCTGTTACTGCAGACATATCAAATCCGCAGGTAAATGTTGATAGCCTATCAATATTTTTTGAAGCAATTGCCACTATTGAACCGGAATCCATACCACCAGACAAATAAGAACCAACAGGTACATCAGCTATCATTTGTCTTGTGACTGCCTGTTTAAACAAACGCAGAGTTTCATCTCTTGCATCTTCAAATGACATTTTATCATCCGGTTGTGTAAAATCATAGTCCCACCAAGACGAATGTTTAACAAATTTAGATTTAGAATCGACTCGAACAGTATTTGCTTGTGGTAAAAGATTAATATCTTTAAAAAGTGTTTGAAAAGTAAATAGATTTTGAAAAGTAAAATATTCATTTAGTGCTGGATAATTCATTCCCATCGAATAATTGGGATGCAATATTATTGCCTTAATTTCTGAAGCAAATACTAAAAGCTTGCCTGTAAACCAATAGTAAAGTGGTTTAACTCCATATCTATCACGACTTAAATAAAGAGCTTTCTCGCTTTTATTCCATGCGGCAATAGCAAACATTCCATTTAATCTTTTAAAAAAATCTACACCATATTCGGCAACTCCTTCAACAATTACTTCCGTATCAGTTTCCGAAATAAAATAATGCCCTTTGCTTTTCAATTCTTGTTTTAATTCTAAAAAGTTATAAATGCATCCATTAAAAACAATTGTCCATATACCATCCTTAGAAGTCATTGGCTGGCTGCCCTTTTCGGAAGTATCAAGTATTGCTAGCCTTCTATGAGCAAATGCAATACTTCCTTCGATATAGTAGCCTTCACCGTCAGGACCTCGATGTGCAATTGAATCTGCCATTTTTTGTAGTCTACTTTTTGCGAATGTTTCCCCATCTAAATTAAATACGCCAACAATTCCGCACATTAAATTTTATACCCAACAATTTTTTCAATTATGTAATTAAACTCTTCTAATTTCATATCCGGAAAAAGTGGGAATGCTATAGAACAATTATCGGCTAAAAATGAATTCAAATAATCCTCTTTTTGTATTAAATATTTTTGGGAATAAAAACTTAACATGTGCACAGAATGTGTTCCAGGTCTCGTAGAAATTCCATTTTCGTTAAGGTAATCCATGAACAAATTTCTTGCTTCATTAATTTCTTTTACATTTTTAAAATCGCCATCCTTTGGATTGAACATACATACATAAGCTTGGTACCCATGTACTAAATTACTTTTAACAACTGTACTATTAAGCCATTTTATACTTTTCAGTTTTTCATCATATTCTTTTGCCCAGTAATCTCTCCTAATATATATATCTTCAGCCCGGTCCATTTGAGTTGTGCCAAGCGCCCCCTGAATATCTGTCATTCTATAATTAAATCCAAGGTAGGGAAAATCTGGCAGTAAATATGGTTTAGCTCCAATATGCCGTTGATGATCGGAAATTATTGCACCATGATCTCTCATCGCACGCAATTTATTTGCCAATAATGTATCATTTGTAGTAATCATTCCCCCTTCCCCTGTCGTAATTGCCTTGCGTGGATGAAAACTGAAACATCCAGTATTCCCAAAATTTCCTACGTGCATTCCATTGAACTTGCTGCCAAAACCGCATGCTGCATCTTCTACTATAAATAAATTATACTTTTCGGCTATGCTTTTTATTTTTTCCATCTCGGCAGGCAAACCGAATAAGTGCACTGGAATTATTGCCCTAGTTTTACTTGTTATCAATCCCTCTATTAAATCGCAATTGATATTAAATGTATTGATATCAATATCGCAAAATACTGGTTTGGCACCAAGCGCTTCTACAGCGTTTGCCGTCGCAACCCAAGTAAAAGCTGGAACTATTACTTCGTCTCCAAAGCTAATACCTAATGCTGCAAGGGATAAATGCAAGGCTGTTGTACAGTTCGAAACAGCAATGCTGTGTTTTACCCCAGTAAAACTGCTCCATTTATCTTCAAATTCTTTTACAAATGGTCCTTGTACAACCCATCCAGTTTCAAGAGGTTTTAAAATGTTATTAAACTCAAATTCTGTAAAAACTGTTTTTGCAATTGGTATTTTCATTTTTACCTTGCATTCAAAATTATTAATTCAAAATTCAAAATTATTTACCTCTCCATTCAATTAATTTTTTCAATCCATCTTCAAGTTCAAACTTATATTTAAAATTAATTTCATTTTCTGCTTTTACTCTTGAACCTATTCTGTTTTGTACAAACTGCCTGGCATCATCTTCGGAGTATGGTTTATAAGTGACTTTCAAATCAGAATTCTTTAACCGCAATATTGTATCGCATAACTTTTTAATGGATGTTTGTACTTGCGTGCCTACGTTATAAAATCCAATTGTTTTAACAGATTTCAGAGCCTGCACATTCGCTCTGGCAACATCTTCAACATAAATAAAATCGTAAGCTTGACTTCCATCACCATTTATTATTGGTGTTTCATTAACATCAATTTTATTAAGCATAATTGGTATAACCCCAGTATACGCCGCATGCTGATCTTGATTTGGTCCATAAACGTTCATATACCGTAAACCAATTATTGGTAAGCCGTATCTGTCGTTAAATGCAATGCACATTGCTTCCCCCGCAATTTTAGTAGAACCATAAAAGTTTTTATTATTGAAAGGATGCGCTTCAGTCATTGGTAGTTCAACAGCATCTCCGTATACCGAAGCAGAGGATGAATAAACAAGTTTTTTTATGCCATTGTTAACACATGCTTCCAAAACATTATAAGTACCTTCGATGTTAACATGAAATGCGGTTCTTGGAAAATCTTTACAATGCAATAACCACATAGCTGCCAAATGAAATACATAGTCAACACCTGCCATGGCCTTATTTAGAATATCAATATCTCTAACATCCCCACCAAAAGGATAAACACAACATCTTTTATCGGCTAATGAATCTTTAATATATTCTAATTTACCTCGTGTAAAATTATCGTAAATAATAACCTCTTTTACATCTTCTTTCAAAAGTTCTTTAACAACATAACTTCCAATAAAACCAGCCCCTCCTATAACTAAAATTTTTGCATTTTGTAAGCTAAACATATTGCCTCTATAATTTTATGAATAAAATAAATCTTCTATTTATTTAAGAAATGTATAATACCATTTAGCTGCTTGCTCAATACCCATTTTAATATCATATTGTGGTTCATAACCAATTATCTCTTTTGCCTTTAAAGTACTTGCCTGGGAATGAGGAATATCACCAGCTCTATCAGGGCCAAATTCCGGTTCAATATTAATAATTTCCTTATCAAATTTAAAAAAGCTATTTTTTAATTCATTAAAAAGTTGCAATAAAGAGGTGTTTCCTCCAAAGGCAATATTAAATACTTCCGAAAAAAAATAGCAATTACTTAACGAATGAATTTTATTTTCGGATAGGATGAATTTATTTTCTTCAAGTTCTAAATTATAATACTTTTGTTGCCCAGTAAAAATTTTATTTTCAGGAGTAAAAAGCGCTTTTTCATTTGCTTGAATTACATTATCAATATATGTAAAATCTCGGCTATAACTTCCGTCTCCGTTGATAACTGGCTGTTCATGTTTGATTAATTGTTTAATCCATAAAGGAATTACTGCAGCGTATGCACCATTTGGATCCTGCCTTTTTCCAAAAACATTAAAATAACGCAGACCAATGCATTGCATACCGTAGGTTTTTGAAAATACATCGGCATAAAGTTCATTTACATATTTTGTTATAGCATAGGGCGAAAGGGGTTTGCCAATTTCCTCTTCTACTTTTGGCAATTTTTTGCTATCTCCATATGTGCTCGAACTTGCGGCGTAAACAAACCGTTTTACTTTAGCATCACGGGCGGCAATTAAAACATTTAAAAAGCCATCTATGTTAACACTATTTGTATTTGTGGGATCCTCTATTGAACGAGGTACGCTTCCAAGTGCCGCCTGATGGGAAACATAATCACACCCTTTTATAGCTTTGTCACATATAACTTTGTCTCTAATATCCCCTTTAATAAATTTAAAATTTGGGTTACTAAAATTATGGTCTATATTATGTTCAAATCCGGTAGATAAATCATCCAGACAGACAACCTGATGTCCCAAATCTAGAAATTGATCAACAAGATTTGAACCAATAAAACCTGCGCCCCCGGTTACTAGTATTTTCATCTTTTTTATTATTTATTTTAAAAATCTGCTGATATCAAAGAACAATATCTTAGTATTTATCCATTACTATAAATCAATATTATTTAAGAACCATTTATATGCTTTATTGATTCCTTCCTCTAAAGTGGTGGAATGTTTCCATCCCAAATCTTTAATACGCGAAACATCTAAAAGTTTTCTCGGTGTTCCATCAGGCTTACTTAAATCATAAACAATATTTCCTGTAAACCCAGTTATCCTTTTTATTACTTCTGCTAATTCATTAATTGTACAATCTATTCCAGTTCCAATATTTAAATGAGTAATACCATTCCCATAAATTTCTTTTGCATTAATATTTATTAATAGGAAGTAAATCGCATCTGCCAGATCATCCACATATAAAAATTCTCGCAATGGTTTTCCGCTACCCCATACTTCAACATAACTATCAATTTTGAGTGTTGAATTTTGAGTTGAAGAGATATTATTGTTATTATACTCAAGAATTATTTTTTCTGACTTCTGACTTTTAACTTCTAACTTCTTTTTGGCTTCATGAAATTTTCTAATTAGTGCTGGTAATACATGCGAAGTATTCAAATTATAATTATCAAAAGGACCATACATGTTTGTTGGCATAACAGAATAAAAATTACATCCATATTGTCTATAATAACTTTCACACATTTTAATGCCAGCAATTTTTGCAATTGCATAGGGTTCATTCGTCTCTTCTAAGTAACCGCTCAACAAATATTCTTCTTTTAGAGGCTGTGGTGCAAATTTTGGATAAATACATGAACTGCCAAGAAAAATTAATTTTTCAACTCCACTTTTATAAGCGAAATGGATAATATTTGTCTGAATCATAAGGTTATCATAAATAAATTCTGCGCGGTAGGTATTATTTGCTACAATACCCCCAACTTTAGCTGCGGCTACAATTACAATTTCCGGTTTTTCGCTTGCAAAGAATTTCTCTACATCTCTTTGGTTTCGAAGATCCAGTTCATTTAAATCTCTGACAACAATATTGCAAAATCCCTCAGCATCCAATTTTCTTAAAATGGCCGAGCCAACCATTCCATTATGACCTGCGATGTATATCTTTTTTGATTTTGTAATCATAATTTATTTTGATGTGTTGAAATGTTTATTTGTTTAACTGTGAATTACATAAAGAATTTAGCTGAATTGAAATTTCAGAAACTTTTTTCTTAACCTCTGAAAACACTCCATTATAAATATAACTAAGATTTATTGAAATGTATAATTCGTATAAAACTTCCATTAAACTATTTTGAGATAAATTTGTAAAGTGAGATTGATCTTTTGAGAAGGCACCAGAAGAACGCTTAGCAAGGTTTAAACAAATTGAAATTGAAGCCCTTTTTAATTGATCAACTAAACAATATCGTTCTTCAAGAGGGAATGAACGAGTGATTATAAAAATTGTTTTCACTTATTCTCTAGCGTTCTGCAACACATTTAATTTTTCAAATGAAAATTTATATTCCATCTAACTACTCATTTTTTCAACAATTTAACAACTAAACAGTTAAACTGGTCCTCAATACCCTTTCTTCGCCACACTATCCAAGTCTGCTTTCACCATAATTTTAACCAGCTCTTCTAATTTAATTTTTGCTTCCCATCCCAGTTTTTCTTTTGCCTTCGAGGCATCTCCAATTAAAATATCTACTTCAGTAGGTCTATAATAATTGGGATCTACTTCAACAACTACATCTCCAATTTTGAATTGTGAAACTTGTCTACCAGCTGGAAGGTTCTGAATTTTGAATTTGTTTTTAAGTTGCTCATTCAAAATCCAAAATTCATCATTCAACATTTTAATAACCCCCTTTTCATTAGCGCCGCTTCCTCTCCATTCAAGTTCAATTCCCAATTCATTAAAAGTCATCTCACAAAACTGTTTAATTGAATAAGTTTTTCCTGTTGCTAATACAAAATCTTCTGCAATATTATGCTGTAGTATCCTCCACATTCCTTCACAATATTCCGGTGCGTAACCCCAATCCCGTTTTGAATCTAAGTTTCCTAAAATTATTTTATTCTGTAGTCCTAAAATAATTTTAGCTGCACTCTTTGTAATTTTTCTTGTTACAAAAGTTTCCCCCCTTCTTGGAGATTCATGATTGAATAAAATACCGTTGGATGCAAAAATATCGTAAGCTTCTCTGTAGTTTACAATTATCCAATAGCCATATAATTTTGCTACACCATATGGAGAACGGGGATAAAATGGAGTAGTTTCTTTTTGCGGAATTTCTTGAACCTTTCCAAATAATTCACTGGTAGAAGCCTGATAAAACTTAGTACTTTTTGCTAAACCTGTTTCCCTAATTGCATCTAAAAACCTTAATGTACCTAATGCATCTACTTGAGCTGTATAATCGGGAATGTCAAAAGAAACTTTTACATGACTTTGAGCAGCTAAATTATAAATTTCTTCTGGCTCAATCTTTTCAAGAAGTCTATTTAGGCTGCTAGTATCTACGAGATCTCCATAATGTAAAAACAACTTTTTATTTAATATTTCCGGGTTGTTAAATAAATGATCTATTCTTTGAGTATTGAAAGAACTGCTCCTGCGAATTATGCCATGCACCTCATACCCTTTTTCCAAAAGTATTTCAGTTAGATAACTACCATCTTGCCCTGTTATGCCAGTAATAATTGTTTTTTTCATAATCCAAAAATTTTATTTTAAATTTTATTAAATATTGCGCACCCTAAGTAAATTAAAATATAGTAAATAAATAACAATTTATTTGAAAATCTTATAGTATATTTATGTTTTCTGGTTACTAATTATTTAAGTTCATAATTATATAAAGTTAAATATGTTTTTCCGTTCATTAATGTTTTAATCTAATACCTGCTTTAGGAACTTTTTATTATTTCTTTTATCTTTTTTAACAGTTACTTAAAATTTATTACTTAATACTTCTTGGATATCTATTAGACTTTTCACAAATCAATAAATCCTTTCTTTTTTCAAGTTCCCTTGTTTTGAGAACCTGCCTGCCGGTAGGCAGGGATGCTTACAGCCTTTTTTAATATTTCACGCTCCTCGGTGACATCTGCTAGTTTAGCTCTTAGTTCTCTTAATTCTCTTTCTTATTCACTTACTTTTTCTTCTTCCTTGCTCTTTGGACTGCCTTGCTTATACCATCGATATATTACTTGTTCTGATATGCCTAAATCCTTGGATAACACTGAAACTTTTTTATCTCCAGTTTTCAACATGTTTAGAACATCTGTCTTAAATCCTTTGGTGAACTTTCTTCTCTTTTTTACTTCCATAGACACCTGTTATGTAAAAAGTCAAGGTATCGAGCATTCTTCTCCAATTTGAATATCTTACCTATAAATTAAAACAACCTGTTATAAACAGTCTCATTTTTATTGAGCTGCAAGATCATATTAGTGTGTTTCAATTTGTCGCCGCATTCTCCATAGAAACAAAAGATAAATCTTATCTCTGCAGTGTCTATTCAACGGTCAACATAAATTACTTTTTATTTCCTTTATAGGTGTTGATAATATTAAGATACTAAAGCGAAACTATATGATGTATTATTCTTCCATACAAATCGTATTCTGTTTAGTAGTTTTTTTGCTATTCTAATTATTGCTTCCTGCTTACTCATCCGTCTAATCAATTCAGAGTATTTTAATGATAATGCAGGATCTTTTCTAACTGCTACCCTAGCCGATTCTATCAACATGTTTCGCAAATATCTATTATGTTTATTTGAAAGTCCTAATACTCTCTCTTTTTCTCCGGATGAATTAACATCTGGTACTAGACCAACAAAACATGCTAGTTCATTAAGACCTTTAAACCGCTCTATGTTCATTATTTCGCTATATATTGTCATTGCGGTGATCATACTAATCCCAGGTATACTCATCAAATTTCTTATGATTTTATCGAATCCATATTCTTTTGAATATAAAAACATTTGCTTGAGAATTCTTTTTGTTCGCTCTTGGTTATCTTCGAGTTCATCTATCAAAAAGTTCAAACTTTCTTTTGGTATTAACTTATCGTTTAGCATCTCGCTTTTTAAATATCCTATAAACCTATTTGTCCATTTCTTAAGCTCATAATTCTCTGGTATTACCTCGCCATAATAATTCAATAATCCCTTTATTCTATTCTTAACAGTTGCTCGATGCTTGACAAGCTGCAATCTTAATCTGCTTAATGTTCGTATATGCTCTTCAATTTCTGCAGGTATGTATATTCCTGTTATAGTTCCGCTTTCATATTCACGTGCCAATTTCCTTGAATCTACTACATCACTCTTTTGTGACTTCTCTTTCCACTTCGTTGGGACATCTGCTGCATTTACAATGATATTTTTTATTCCACCTTTTATCAATTCTTTGTTTATCCAATACCCGCAAAAACCAGATTCATAAACACTATAATAATCACCATGTGGATAGTGTTCATTCATATATCTGATTAGATCACGTGGTGAAGGATTCATAGAAAATGTTTTCAACTCCTGTTGGTTATTACGTATTGTAACCTTCCAACTTTTTTTATGTACATCTATACCAATAAAAAATTTTTGATTGTCGAATTTCAATTTACAATTTGACGTTGGCATTTTGAGTATCCTTTCTGTGATAATTATTAAACTCTACTAATTTGCAGAAAGAATGCTCATTTTCCTACATCCTACTTTTTAACATATGGTCTCCTCATAGTAATTTAATACTTTTTTTCTGTGTCTACCATTTGGGGGAAGACCATGTCTATGTCCATTATCTAAATTCTATTATACTATATTCTACCTTCTTGTTTTTTCCATTCACTGCCGCTCAAACTCTTCACTCGGCGTTCTTAGTTCTACACTCTCTTATGCCCAGCTCCGCCCCGTGAGTCACACATATAACGCGTTCACCATTATCTTTTTTATAGTAAGTTTATACAAAATACTGCTTAAAAAAAATTTGCCGGCTGCAATAAACACAAATCAATTCAACATGCTTAAATATGGCAGCTCATAGTTCATTTTGAAAATTATTTTATTGTAACAGTCTTCATACAGCATTAATTAACATAACCGCTTGTAAACAGATTTGAAAATAATATTGGGCAAGCAAAAACAAAGTAATTAGACAATGTCATAAAAATCACAGGCCTATTATAAGAATCTGCTTTTAAGTTAACATTATAGGTAAAAAAAGAATTTAACTTCACTCCAAAAGCGCAACTTACCCTTGCGGTTCTGTTTACCTTAAATTCAATTTTTGATTTATAAAATACATTTTTTTTATAACTATAAAACGTTTTTAATCACTATAAATTGCAGCTTTTAAGATGTATAGGTCGGAATTTGTCATTCCTTCTGCTTAAAATTATTTTTATTTGACAATTGAATTTCCACCGATTAAAGATGAATGTCTGCAATGTTTACTAGCTGAATTCTAACTTTTTTTCGTTACTAGTAATTAGCTACTTGCTAACCCTAATTTTTTGAGCAAGTTCTACAGATGCTCTAGCTTCTTTAATTCCAAATCCACCGCCAGCTAAAATATCCTGATAAACACTTGTATGTAAATCTGTAAATCCTTCAGTAAATTCTATCTCCTCTCCATCAATTTTTATTGAGCGGAATGTTGTTTTATATTTTTCAAGTACCTCTATAGGAAGATCTTTTTTATCTATAGATAAAAACCAATTTACCAATGCATTATCAAGTTCAATTGTACCTTTCATCTTATAAAAACTGTTTATCTCCACACTATAATCTACTACATTGCCAAAGAGCCAAATTAGCAAATCAAAAAAATGAATTCCTATATTGGTTCCCACTCCACCCGATTTTTGAATGTCCCCTTTCCAAGAATAATCATACCACTTTCCCCTCGAGGTGATATATTTCAAATTCACATTAAATTTTCTATTAATTTCTTTCCCCTTGTCCCTTGATGCTTGTAACTTACTTTTAAGTTCTATTAACGCCGGATGTTGTCTTAACTGAAGTATAGTAAAAATTCTTTTACCATATTCCTCCTCAAGCTTTTCGAGCAAATCCAGGTTCCAGGGATTAAGCACTATCGGTTTTTCGCAAATTGCATTAGCACCATTGCGAAGAGCAAGCCTAATATGAGCATCATGCAAATTATTAGGAGAGCAAATGGATAGATAATCTATTCCTTCTCCATTTCTTCTAAGCTTTTCAAGATGCCGGTCAAACCTTTCAATTTCTGTAAAAAAAGAAGTCTCGGGAAAATATTGATCCAGAATACCAACAGAATCATGAGGATCTACTGCAGCGACTAAAGTATTTCCGGTATCTTTAATTGCTTTTAAATGTCTTGGAGCTATATATCCGGCCGCTCCAGTTAGAGCAAATTTTTTCAAGCAAATTCCTTGAGAATAATTATAAACTTTTATTCTATGTCACTAGTAAATGATTTGAAAAACTATCTACTATTTTACGTTTTCTGTAAAACTTACTTCTAGATTATATTTACGCCTTAAATATATTCTCTCCTGTAATTCCATGCTTAGCAAATACATTTCTTGTATCAATAATCAATTTAGCATTTTGGGCAATCATTTTATAATCCACATTATCGTGATCTGTACTTACTAAAATAGCATTGTAACTTGCAACATTTTCTGCAGTTAATTCAACGGATTTCATATCGAAGCTGTATTTACGGGTTGCCGGAAGTTTGGTTACATAGGTATCGTGATAATCCACCATTGCCCCTTTATCCCGAAGTATTTCAATGAGTTTTAAAGTTGGAGATTCCCTCATATCGTCAATATTTTTTTTATAAGCCGCGCCAAGAATTAAAATTTTGGCTCCGCTTAAAGATTTTTGAAATTGGGAATTCAAAAAATCGCGCAATCTTTCCACCACGTAATAAGGCTGATGAGTATTAATTTCACCGGCTAGTTCTATAAATTTTGTGCTTATATCAAACTCGTGAGCCTTCCAGGTTAAGTAGAATGGATCTATTGGAATACAGTGCCCGCCTAAACCGGGACCTGGATAAAATGGGTGGAACCCGAATGGTTTTGTCTTAGCCGCCTCTATGACTTCCCAAACATCAATGTTCATGCGGTCAAAAACCATTTTAAGTTCGTTAACAAGAGCAATGTTGATTGAGCGGTAAATATTCTCAAGCAGTTTTGTAGCCTCGGCTGCTCGAGGAGAGGACACAGCTACGGTTTTAACTATTACCTGATCGTATAATTTGCACGCTACTTCTAAACAAGATGGAGTTACACCACCTACAACTTTTGGAATTGTTGAAGTGGAGTAATCCGGGTTATTAGGATCTTCCCTCTCTGGGCTAAAAGCCAAGAAATATTTTTTGCCAACATTAAGTTTACTTAAATCATTTGCATGGCCATGAATATCAAACGAAATTCCATCAAAAACCTCTTCGAAGAGAGGCATTAAAATTTCTTCGGTGGTTCCGGGGTATGTGCTCGATTCCAAAGTAACTAGCTGCCCTTCGCGCAAATACTGGGCTGTGATTTTTGCGCTGCTTTCCACATAGGATAAATCGGGCTCACGGTGATGATCAAGCGGTGTGGGAACGCATATAATAACCGCGTCGCAATCTTTAATTTTAGAAAAATCTGTTGTTGCATAAAACTTTTTGCTAGTGACACATTCATTAATGCTTTTAGCCGGAATGTGTTTTATGTAGCTTTCCCCTTTCATCAATATGGGTATTTTCTTCTCATCAATATCAAGTCCTATAGTATTAAAACCCTTTTTTGCAAACTCAAGAGCCAAAGGTAATCCAACGTAACCAAGTCCTATAATTCCAATAACGGCTTCTTTACTTTCAATTTTGTTCAGTAATTGTCTTTTGTAATCCATAATTAATCTATTCCAGTAGTTAATGATGATGTCACTTTAATATCTATTCTAAACTTACTTTTGTACAAAATTCCAAAATCAGAAGAATATTTTCAAGAGCTTTTAATTTACCGGCGAAGTGTGATCATTCACAATTGACCGACATTTGGTTAATAACAATAGCTATAGTAAGAATACTTTCTTAAATTTTTTGTAATCTGTGATTGTGAGTTTCAGCTTAGATAGCTTTACTAATTTCTGTTTTTGAAAACCATTAAGAACCCGGCTTACAGTTTCGCGGGCCAGACCGGTCATAAATCCAATTTCCAAACGAGGGGGTAATTTATCTATGTACATTGTATTATTTACCAATCTACCTTCTGTTTCTGCAATTTTTATAATCAACGTAGCTATTCTTTGCTTTGCGGATTTAATTGATAAAAGGAGTAACCTATTTTCCGATTTTTTTATTTCGGTCAATATCTCCTTAATAAAGATAAATAAAATTTTGGGAAAAAGTTGATTAAGATTTCTGAAGGCATCAATTCCAATTACTATTAATTCGGCATTGGATATTGCTATAATTGAAGCGCGGCATTTATGGTTACTTGGATTGTATATATTACTTACAAACTCCCCCTTTGAAAGCATATTCAAAACAATCTCCCTTCCATCAAAGTGAGTGCTTGTTACCTTTACCTTTCCTTTGATAACAAAAAATAAATTACAGTTAAGATCCCCCTCCTGTATTATTACGCTTTGCGGAGGGTATTTCTTAATGCTTGTAGCACGCGCAATTTGTTTTATGCAATGGTCTTCTAAACCACTGAACAGGCCAATTGAGCTTATAGCATCTTCTTTATTCATCTTTTAAGTTCAACTCAATACAGCAATAAGAAGGCAGTTTAATTTATATCAAAAAGACATTATTACTTTAATCAGTTTTGTTACATAGCACAAAGGGAATTGATAGATTATAAATCACTCTGATTAATTTCCCAAATGTTAATTCCTTTTAAAGCTCCGCCCCGTCAGTTACATACCTATAATTTTCTCCATACAAAATGAAGGCGGTAAAAAACATTTTAGTACAAAACAGTGTTTAAAAGAAAATAATCAAGCTAGGATTTTTACCGAAGCCGAATAATTCCAATAAATTTATTGCCATATTAAAAAAAGAAGCGCTTACCCGGTTGTAAGCTCTTTACTAACAATATCTAATTTAATAAGAATATATTATTTGCAGTACCGTACAATTACGAAAAATTTTTAAAAATATTTTGATATGCACAAATTCAATAAAGAGAAGTTTTTGAAGAGATGTTTTTTTAAAAGACAAGTTTTATGATCAGGAAAGATTATATTCACCAAATGCGCAAGGCATGCTTAATGAACATAATGATTTCTCTTAAGAACAATTAAGAGCTTATCTTGTAAAAGATAATCATTGTTTTCCCCCTATCGTAATTCTTATTTGATTCTGGTTTTATCCGGTCCCCACCCTGCGGTCTTCGGTTTCCAATAAATAGTTATTTTATTAATATGCTTGCTTGTTACTGTTTATTAAACTTTAGCACAACAGATTCCCTTTCCCGGGCGTTAAGCTCTTCTAATTTTGTAGTAGATTTAAATAAGTCCAATAAATTTTTGACCTCATTCTTATCTATATTTTTAGAAGGTTCACTTGTTCCATACTTAGTCATAGGCTTAATTGCCTCGTTAGCGCTTTCTTTTTCTATTCCCAATGCCTGCTTTAACAAATCTATAATCTCTTCACGAAGGTCTTGAACTCTATCAGGATTTGGAGAGTTTGGCATTGAAAGCTTTTGCTCTTTTTGCGACCTGTCTTCGGAAATATTATTTAAATTTGCTACAGAATCTTTCAAATCGTAATCATTAAAAGGTCCCCCCTTTTGATATTGCTTAACACTTTGCTTTTCTTCTAATTCCTCTTCAATAAAATCGTCGAAAGCAAAAATTGCATCAGCGTAAATTTTATCGTTCTGATATTGAGCCTCTATAGCCTTCATATCAAATGAATAAACATCTGCAAAGTTCGATTCACTATCTTTCTTGGTAAGGGATGTAAGACCTACCTGCTGAATCTTAAAGCGGAATCTATCCGGATCAAGATCGAACCTGAGATGACGTAAATCTTTAATTGCAAATATCGGATCGAAATAAACTAGCTCCATATTGCCGTTTATCTTTATAAAATAACCATACTTTGTAGAATAAGCATCAAGACTGTTTACGTTGGTAAGCAAGCGGTAAACAATTAAGTTTTTTGGTGATGGGTCTTTTACTAAAGTACATACATCAAAATAACTTATATTTTTAGCCACTTTTCTTTTGCTGTTTTTGTCAACAATTTTAAAGTTATCGGCAAAATTAAATTTATTTCTGCTGTAAATTAGCACATCTTTATTACGCAGGTCTAAGGTTTCAAGTAGCATTTTCTTTTTTCTTTAGCTTGCTTTAATGCAAGCATGGTTAATTGTTTAATTATCATTTACGAAAAAATAATTATCGTTTTTCCTATAATGAAAAGACCTAATTCTTTTTCTAAATTTCAAGCCTTAACGAACTATTAATTCTTTTGTGTTTCTTTAATTTCTCTTTAGAATTATTTCCAATAAAACAAATCACTGCTAAACTAAGGCAATTATAAAATCAATTTCTTACTAAACATTAAGCCCAGCGAATCAATCCCAGTTCAAAAGAGTTTATCAACATCGAATGCTTCGGCAGTAAACGTAATGTAAAACCAAACTGCCCGGTATCTCCGCACTCAATTTCTCCTTTATACAAAAATACGCTGTTCTTATTCTTCTTAGGAACATTTATCATATTAACAATGGACTTATTTCCCTCTTGTCCATCGTCAACCTTACCATAATAAATCTGCACATCAACGTCATCGCTAGTTAATTCACCCAGCTCAACTTCTGCTGTAATTGGGTATTTAACTCCAACCTTAAGATCACCATTCTTTTCCTCTTCGGTAATGCTAACAAAATGAACCTTATGCCAATTCTCTTCAACTTTTGTTTTCCATCTCGAAAATTCTTTTCCCTTTTCCCAATGGTTCTTCATAAGTCCCATTCTCTTTTCGAACGAGGCAAAGTAAAATTTGCGCGCGTACTCTTCAACCATTCTTTGAGTGTTATATACCGGTCCCAAATTTTTCATCGAAGACTTCATCATCGAAATCCATCCGCGGGGAAGTTTATCATCTATCCTTGTATAAAACAGAGGTACAATTTCTTTTTCGAGCGCTTCATAAATTAATCGGCTTTCAACTTCATCCTGATAATCTAAATTCTGGTATTCTTCACGGTTGCCAATTCTCCATCCAACCTCAGGAGTATAAGCCTCATCCCACCAGCCATCCATAATGCTAAAGTTGAGTCCACCGTTAGCAATTACTTTCATTCCGCTTGTGCCGCTTGCCTCAAGGGGTCTGCGCGGATTATTAAGCCATACGTCGCATCCTTCAACCATATAGCGGGCAACATTCATATCGTAATTTTCTAGGAATACAATTCTTTTACGCAGGTGCGGTTCTTTTGCAAGCTGAACAATTTCCTGAATTATTTTTTTACCTTCGACATCCTGAGGATGAGCCTTGCCGGCAAAAATAAACTGAACCGGATAATCGGGATTACTAAGAATGCTTAATAATCTTTCGATATCTCTGAAGATTAGATTTCCTCTTTTGTAAGTTGCAAAGCGGCGTGCAAAACCAATTGTAAGAGCTTGGGCATCCAAAACTTCTTTTGCGAACGCAAGTTCGGAGGCCGAGCCGCCACGAGCAGCAATTTGCTTACTTAATCTGTTACGAGCAAATGCAACAAGACGTTCTCTTCTTCGTTCGTGTGTGCGCCATAATTCTTCATCGGGAATTTCATCAACAGCTTTCCAAGATTCCGGATCGCTTGGGTTGGTAATAAAATCTTCCCCTAAATATCTGTAAAGAAGTTCATGAATATCGTTCGATAAATGTGTTCTTGTGTGAATTCCATTGGTTATGTAATCTATTGGAATTTCATCAAACGGAATATCTTTGAACCCTGAGATCCACATTTTTTTAGATACCAAACCATGAAGCTTGCTAACACCATTAACGTATCCTGCCATATTCATTGCAAGGTGCGCCATGTTAAAATTTGTTGCCGGTTTATCTTTTATTATTGTACCAAGAGAGTAAAACTGCTTGTCGCTAATTTGAAGTTCGTTTCGGTAATAACTTCCAAAATATTTTTCCACCAAGTCGTTAGGAAAAATATCAATTCCTGCCGGAACCGGAGTATGGGTTGTAAAAACATTAGAGTAAAAATTAATATCCTTTGCCTCTTTAAAGGTAAACTTGTTTTCTTTAATCAATAAACGAATTCTCTCTAAAGATAAGAATGCCGAATGCCCCTCATTCATATGGCATACTAAAGGTTTAATTCCCATTGCCGTTAGTGCCCTATAGCCACCAATTCCTAAAAGAATTTCCTGCTGAATTCTGGTTTCGATATTTCCACCATAAAGAGCACGTGTAATTTTTTTATCTTCATCGGTATTCTCAGGTACATTGGTATCTAATAAAAACAAAGGAACTCTACCGACCTGAATTTTCCACATCTGAAATACAACATTTCTTCCCGGAAAATCGAGTGCAATTTTAAGGGGGCTTCCCTCTTTTGTATTTACAAGCTCCATCGGCTGGTTATAAAAATCTGTTAGTTCATAGCGCTCCTGCTGCCATCCATCGTTTGTTAGATACTGCTGGAAATACCCTTCTTTATAGCATAAACCAACAGCAACTAAAGGCAATCCTAAATCGCTCGCGCTTTTAAGATGATCTCCTGACAGAACTCCTAAACCCCCTGAATAAACCTGAAGACATTCAGTAAGCCCGAATTCGCTGGAGAAGTAAGCAATAAATTTATCTCCATCCTTTTTATAATTTTTTTGATACCATGTTTTTTCTTCCATGTAAACAGTAAGCTGAACAAACACTCTGTTCATGTGGGATATAAAGCTATCGTCGTTTGCAATTGTATTTAAACGGCTTTGGCTAATTTTACCAAGCATCAAAACCGGATTGTGATGAGTTTCTTCCCAAAGCTTGCGATCTAATCTGCGGAATAATTCCAAAGCGTCATGATTCCATGTCCAGAATAAATTAAAAACTATTTCCCTAAGCGGTTCAAGTTTTTTGGGTAATGATGGAACTACGTTGAATCTTCCAATAAAATTCATTTATATAATCTCCTCTGATAGCAAAAAGTACTTTATAAAGTTAAAAAAAAAATTAATTACTTACTTACATTCATTTTTTTTACAGTTAACCAGGAACAAATTCCCATTAATTCAATACAACAAAACAAAATCATTAGTTCTTTGAAATTTTGCTGATGTTGCTCTTTTTACATTCTGGCTTCTAGATAACAGCTTTTAGGAACTTTTAATCAATGTGCCTAAATTTGCTCTTGCAAATAAGCCTTGACTAATTATTTATAATCAACGGAAGTTTTATAACAATCTTTAATATACTATGGAAATTTTTTACAGCCTTATTATTGGATACCTTATTGGTTCCTTTCCAACTGCTTTTATAATTCTAAAAAAGAGCAGGAATTTAGATATTACAAAAGAGGGCTCCGGTAATGTTGGAGCAATGAACTCCTATGAGGTCACTAATTCCAAATACATTGGGCTAATGGTTCTTTTATTAGATGTGTTAAAAGGCTCATTAAGTTCCTTTATTGCAATTAAACTTTTGGGCAGCAGTTTTATTATTGCCTCAGTAGCTTTAAACGGGGCAGTACTAGCACACTGCTACAATCCCTGGCTTGGCTTTAAAGGTGGTAAAGCCCTTGCAACAGCTTTAGGGGGCTCACTTATTATTAGCTATCCTGTATTGGTACTGTGGAGTATAATTTGGTTTATATCCTATAGAGTTTTTAAGGAAATTAATTTTGGAAATATAGTTGCAACAGCCGGAATAATTTTGCTAGCTTTTATTATCCCCACAGTATTTATTAATTATTCCCAAATCAAACCGGTGCATAATATAGAATTCAGCATACTTGTTTCAATAATGATGATAATAATACTAAGCAAACATAAAATGAACATAAAAGAATTTTTAAAAAGTTTTAGAAAAAAGGAGATTTAAAAAATGAAACCTATCACCAACCTTTTAGTAATACTACTCTTCTTCTCAATTGCACTGTCAGCTCAGTCGAATACTGAAAAAGATAAGGCTATTAATGATCTTCACAATCAAAGACAAAATATAATTACCAAAACAGTTGCTTTAGTTAGCCCGGCTGTGGTTGGAATTAATGTAACCGAAATTCGTCAGTATCGGGATTACTGGAGTATGGACCCTTTCTTCCGTCAGTTCTTTGGAGATAGAGTTTACAATCAGCAGGTTAAAAGCCTTGGCTCGGGTGCAATAATATCTTCCGACGGTTACATATTAACAAACGATCACGTGGCAGGTAACGCAATTGAAGCCCAAGTTACATTAACAGATGGAAGAACATTTACCGCAAAAAATATTGTTAGCGACCCATCTAGCGATATTTGCTTAATGAAAATTGATGCTAAAAATCTTCCCTATATTAATCTAGGTAACTCCGACGATGTAATGATTGGTGAATGGGCAATTGCCCTCGGCAATCCCTTTGGACTATTTGATATAAACGATAAACCTACTGTAACGGTTGGGGTTGTTAGTGCGGTGAATATGAATTTAGGGCAGCAAAATAACCGTTACTATTTGAATTTAATTCAGACTGATGCGGCAATTAACACCGGCAATAGCGGAGGACCACTTATAAATGCAGTTGGTGAACTAATTGGAATGAATACATTAATTTTTCAGGCTCAGGCAGGTGGAAATATTGGATTAGGATTTGCAATTCCTGTTAATAAAATAAAAAAGATTGTTAATGAACTTAAAACAAATGGTAAAGTTGATCGCGATTTTTGGACCGGTCTTAGCATTTTAACTATTGATGAGAATATTGCAAAGAATTATAATCTATCGGCTTCACGCGGAGTTATAATTACCCAAGTGTTAAAAAACTCTCCCGGCTTTAAAAGCGGTCTTCAAGTTGGAGATATTATTACATCCGTTGCAGGTTCTAAGGTTAATAACGAAACCACATTTATAGGAACTATGTACGAATTTAGAACAAACGAAACTGCAGAGATAAAAATTCTTAGAGACACCAAAGAGATGACTATTAAAATGAAATTGGAGAAGAAGCAATGATTGAACGCTATACACGCCCCGAAATGGGAAGAATATGGAACGACCAATTTAAGCTTGAGACCTGGTTAAAAATTGAAATTCTTGCTTGCGAGGCCCGCACTGAAATGGGAGATATTCCCAAAGAGGATTTGGATGAGATTAAAAGCAAAGCCACGTTCGATTTAAAGCGTGTGCTCGAAATTGAAGAGACAACTAAGCATGATGTAATTGCTTTTTTAACAAATGTTGCCGAGTATGTTGGTCCGGCAAGTCGCCATATTCATTATGGAATGACTTCGAGCGATATTTTAGATACATCACTAGCTTATCAAATGAAAAGTGCGGGAGAAATTCTGTTAAGAGATTTAAAAGAGTTGAGCGTTGTTCTGCGTAAAAGAGCATTAGAGCATAAGAGAACAATTTGCGTTGGACGTTCTCACGGAATTCATGCCGAGCCATATTCAATGGGGTTAAAATTTGCCCTTTGGCTTGAAGAGACTAAAAGAAATATTAAACGCATGGAAGATGCAATAGAAGCCATAAGCGCTGGAAAAATAAGCGGCGCAGTTGGAACGTTCGATCATCTTACCCCAAAAGTTGAAGAGTATGTTTGCGCTAAGTTAGGTCTTACCCCCGAAAGTGTTGCAACTCAAGTTGTTCAAAGGGATCGTCATGCACAGTTTTTAACTACAATTGCAATTATTGGCTCAACACTCGAAAAAATTTCAATCGAGATCCGTCATCTTCAAAGAACCGAAGTACTTGAGGCTGAAGAGTTTTTCTCGAAAGGACAAAAAGGATCTTCTGCAATGCCTCATAAGCGCAATCCAATTGTCTCCGAAAGAATTACCGGAATTGCCCGATTGCTTCGTTCCAATTCAATTGCCGCACTGGAAAATGTTGCCTTATGGCACGAGAGGGATATATCGCACTCATCTGTTGAACGTGTAATTATTCCGGATAGCTGCATTGCTCTTAATTACGCTTTGTCTTTAGCAATAAAGCTTGTAGATAATTTAATTATCTATCCCGAAAACATGATTAACAATCTTAACCTTACCCGGGGATTAATATTTTCGCAGAAGGTTTTGCTAAAGCTAACCGAAAAAGGAATGACGAGAGAAGACGCTTACCGAATTGTTCAGGATAGCGCAATGAAAGTTTGGCAAGATAAATCTTTAAATCTTCAAACCGAATTCCTTAATTCTGCCGAAGCTATGAATTATCTATCTAAAGATGAACTGGATGAAATTTTTAATCCCGATAAAATGCTACCAAATTTAGATTACATTTTTTCCCGCTCGGTGGATCTAGATTAATTACAACTCAATTAGAATTATAAACTAGGCAGTAAGCTAAAACTTACTGCCTTGCAGTTAACAAAAAATTCTTCAGTTGTTTCTCTTCCTAGTGATTGTTATTCATACTTCAAACTATTTACCGGATTAGTAACAGCTGCCTTAATTGCCTGAAAGCTTACAGTTGCAATTGCAATAAGCAATGCAATTATTGCAGATGAGGCAAAAACAAACCAACCAATACTTATTCTAAAAGCAAAGTTTTGCAGCCAATTGTTCATTAGATAATATGCAATAGGAAAAGCAATTGCGTTTGCTATTACTACCCATTTTAAGAACTCTTTGGAAAGAAGCAATACAATTTCCATTACAGAAGCACCCAGTACTTTTCTAATTCCAATTTCTTTTACTCTTCTTTCGGTAACAAATGCCGAAAGTCCAAACAACCCTAAGCAGGCAATAAAAATTGCAAGTGCCGAAAATGCTGTTGTAATTATTCCAATCTTACTTTCCGTTGTATACATACGCGCAATATTCTCATCGAGGAATGAGATATTGCATTTACTGCTTTGAACAAATTCTTTCCATTTGCTTTCAATGTAGTTAATAGTTCTGTTAATATTATTGGATTTTACTCTTATAGCCATAAAAGTAGAAGCTTGCCTTACAGGACTTAAATGAAAAACCAATGGTCTAATTTCTTTATGCATCGATTCGTAATTAAAATTTTCTACAACGCCTATAATATTAAATTCGTTGACTCCCTTAACATTTGCGTTCATCATAGATACAAATGAACCAATTGGAGATTTAGCTTTAAATGCTTTTAGAGCGGCCTCATTTAGAACTACCGAATTAGAATCTGCTTTTGAGCCCTTGGAGAAAAAGCGCCCTTCTTTCATCTTAATTTGGTATGTGCTGGCAAAATCGTTGTCTACGTCAAGCCTTTGGCTTGTAACAACATCAGTCCCCGATGTTTTATTATAAAGATATGCACTGCCCGGAATTCCTCTTTGAAACATTAATGAAGAAGCTGTAGATGTAATTATGTTGTTATCTTTTATTAATTCGTTTCTAAAAGCTTCCAATTTTTTTCCTAATGAAGCGGCATTATTAATAACAACTAAATGTTCTTTGTTAAATCCCATATCACGGTTTTGAACATAATCGAGCTGCTGTTTAATAATAATTGTTCCAATAATTAGCGAAATAGAAATTGCAAACTGAACAATCACCATAATACTTCTTAAGGAAAATTTAGGACCTCTTTTAGTTAAGTTTTGTTTTAATATTTGCACCGGTTCGAATGAGGACAAATAAAAAGCAGGGTAAAAACCGGCAAGCATTCCAACAAAAAGTGTAAAAAGAATTAGCGAAGGAATTGTAAATATGTTATCAAATAGATTTAAGCTCAGCTGCCTTTCAACAAGCAAATTAAAATATGGGAGGGTAAACTGAATTAAAATAATTGAAAAGACTAGAGAGATAAAAGTGGTTAAAACAGATTCCGTTAAAAATTGTTTTATAAGTGTAAGTTTATCCGATCCAAGAGTTTTTCTTATTCCAACTTCTTTAGCCCGCTTTTCGCTTCGAGCCGTTGAGAGGTTCATAAAATTTATTGCGGCAATTAAAAGAATAAAAATTCCAATAGCCAAAAGAATATAGGAATAAGTAATGCTGCTAATATTATTATTTCCCCATTCTGTATTAAGATCGATATCATATTTTACCTTTGAATAAAGATGAATGGATTTAATAGGTTGAAGACGGTAATTATATTCATTTCCACTCCTTTTAAAATCTTCAAAAGAAAAACCTAAAATAGAAGCCGCTTGAGGAGCCACACTTTTTAGTACTGTGTTTTGAATTTTTTCTTCCAATGCATTTTGGTCTGTTCCCTCTTTAACTAATATGTAAGTTTCGTAACTAAGATCCAGCCAATTATTGCCTTTTGCGGATGGGTAAGTAACCATCGAAAGCAAAAAGTTGCATCTGAAATGAGATTTTTGTGGATAGTCTTTTATTACACCGGTAATTAAATAACTATCCTTTTCATCCACAATAAAAGATTTGCCTAATGGATTACTATTTCCAAAATATTTCTTTGCCGCCTTTTGGGTAATTACAACCGAGTTTGGTTTACTTAATGCGGTTTTAGGATCTCCATAAATAAAGGGAACTGTGAACATTCGGAAATATGAGGGATCGGTAGTATAAATATCCCCTTCTCTAAATAACTTATCTTGGTATCTAAGGTTATGCTGCCCAAAATAACCAATGCGTGCATAATCTATAATTTCGGGGTAATCGTTTTTTAATGCTTCCCCCATTGGGGCACTAGATTTGGAATTATTATTTACTTCCCCATTTATTTTTGAATGAACAAAAACCCGGTAGATATTATCTGCATTTACATGGTAACTATCGTACCCAATTTCATCCAAAATAAAAAGGGATAAAAGAATAAAACACGCAACTCCTACTGCAAGCCCAATTACATTTATAAAAGAATAGACGGCGCTGGTTTTAAAATTACGCAAGGCGGTTATAAAATAATTTTTAAACATTGTTGCTCCTTTATTAGCAAATTGTCAGTTGTAAGTTGTTGGTTGTTGGCAGACAATTGCTTGCATAATATTCTATATAATTTATAATTTTTTCTATTTTATTGACAATTACTATGCCGTATTGAATATTGTTAAAATTGAATAAAAGCATAATGTTTATTTTCTTTCCATTTTATTATACCGTCCGATTACGAACATTGGTGTTCATCTTCGGGCAGGCTAGCTTACTGCTTTCAAATTTCAGCTTACAGCGTTTATGCCGCCGTCAGTTATCAAATATTTATGCCCTTTTGCTGAATAGGAATAGGTTAGAGATGATATTTTTAGGATAGAAGCTCAAAATTATAATCTCGGAGCTGATAATTTGCACCTTTTAGCTCCATCAGTTGAGCTAAAAGGCAAAATTTTTGAGTTATTAGCTGTTTCATTTGAGCCTTTAGCTGAAATTTTTCACCTTTTTTTTGAAAAGGAAGAGCTAAAAGACAAAGCATTTGAGCTAGGAGCTGTAAAATTTGAGCATGAAGATTCTATTTTTAAGCAAAAAGCTAATTTTTTACGTAAAAAAACAATTTGCAGTAAACTACGAGTATATTTAGGGAAGCAAAAAACACTATATTAATAGCATATGGCTTTTTGCTATTAGGAGATTTTTCAGTCGCAAGCCTCCCTTAAGAATTATTACTCATATTTTAGACTATCTACCGGATTTGCCCTTGAAGCCAATATAACATGATAAATTACAGTAACTAAGGAAACTGCTAAAACAATAAAAAACGGGAACAGATATATATCAATTCCCAGTGCTGTTTTATGAGTAAAATTCATTAGCCATTTAGACATTATTGAGTTAACAAATGGAATAGTAATAACCGTAGCAATAAATACCAAGACAATAACTTCATTTACAAAAAGAGATATTATTTTTGTTTGTGATGCGCCAAACACTTTACGAACTCCAATTTCTTTTACACGCTTATTGGTATTATATGCAATTGTTGTAAAAATGCTTATTAAAGCCATAAAAAGAGTTACAATAGAAAAAATATTTATATTACTTAATAATGTTTCCTCTTCAAGAAATTGGAATTGGGAATATGAGCTGTTATCTAATGATACTAGGCTTAATTGAGTACCTCCTGTTAAATTGCGCCATTCTTTTCTTACATAATCAAGAACATCCTTTCTATTCTTATAGTGAACCTTGAATAACAATGTATATCCTTGTACGTTAGCAGTAGGCGAAACATGAAAAGCAAGCGGATGTGCTGTTTCTTTAAATGAGCCGATATGAATATCATCAACTACACCAATAATTGTGTAATTATCCCAATTAAATGGGAATGTTATATTCTTATAATCTTTACCTATAATTTTAGCCAAGTTTTTAGTTATAACAATTGTTGTAAAATCCTTGGCATGTTTTAGTAGATAAGTTGGAGTAAGAAGTTTAATACCCACAGCTTTAAAAAAACTTGTATCCACCGAGGCAATAGCAATAGGCAATTGTTTGCCATTTAAATAAAATAGTCCCCCACTACCAATATATTGGGAACTTGGATCCCAGCTGGATCTTGTAATTATTTCTACACCTGGTTTAGCATTTAATTTATCTATCATAACATCTACATATCTTTCCAATATAATAGAATTTGTATAGTTACTCCCCAAAGGGTAACAATAAAGAGAATAGATGTTTTTAACCGAATAGCCCTTATCATAATTTCTCAAATAACTAATTTGGTTTCTAATAGCAAAAGAAGAAGCAATAAGCAAAATGGGAATAGCCAACTGCATGGTAACAAAAAACCGCCAAAGAAATTTACTGCGGTTTACAGTAGTAATTTTTTTCTTTACTAATTCTATTGCATTAATTTTTGATATGTAATAGGAAGCGTAAAAGCTGGGTATTAAAGCAAACAGCAGAATGATTGAAAAATAGATAATTGTGTTAAGCCAATTAATAAGCCCTATTGCATACATATTTTGCATATACATAAGCGAGATAGGACCGTAGAGGAAATAAAAAGCCATAATTAAAGAAAATGGGATGCATATTAATAAAAGGAGTAAAGATTCCAGGCTTAAAGCATAAAACACTTTATAGTTATCTGCACCGCTAAACTTATTAATTCCAATTTCTTTTAATCTCTTATTGTAGCTTATTATAATAAAGCCAAAAAAGTTTAATAAGGAACCCCCAAGAAAAAGTATTGCCACACCGCTAAAGATATAAACTTGCTGAATGTTTTCATCCGGTCTACTTCCGGAAATATCCTTTGAGTAAAGATGCATATCCTTTAGCTTTTGAAAAAAGATACTACTCTTTTTAGCATACTCGGACATATATGAATTGGAAGAAACAACCCTATTGATATTTTGCGCAGCGTCGAGCTCATTAATATTTTTTTTTAATAGTACAAAAGTTTCACCTAAATGGAAGGGAATTAATTTATTGCCAAAGCTAATTCTATTTGCCAAATCATTTAATTGTTTCTCGTAAATTCCATTGGCGTTAACAAATAACTGAACGCCTTGAAATTTAGAATTAATGGGTACATCTTGTATTACCGCCTTAATTATTAAATTAGGAGTAGATAGGAAATCGTTCACGTAATTTTTGAGATACAATGTTTTACCTAAAGGATTTTGATTTGGGAAATGTGTTTTAGCAAACGAGCTTGAAATAACAACCCCATTTTTTTCATCTAAGGCATTTAACAAATTTCCTTTAATAATTTGGAAAGAGAATATTTTAAATAGATTTGAGTTGGTAGCAACTGTTGATTGAGAAAAATATTTTGTTTTGTCTTTGCTAATTTTTAATTGGTTAAAAGTTACAAGAGCAGCTTCTTCAACTTGGGGTACTTGTTGTTTTAACAAACTGTCTGTATTGAATGGGAAGCCTGTATTTATTTTGTTCAACTGTTCATCTTGTTTTAACAGGCGTACTATTCTATTCTTCTTTGTATGAAATGTATCGAAGCTTAACTGATAAGTTACCCATAGAAAGGATATTAGACCAATGCCTAATCCTACAGATAGGCTAACTACATTAACAATAGTAAATAGCTTTTGTTTAGCTAAACTTTTAAGCGCGGTTTTTAGATAGTACTTAAACATTCAATTCTCCCTTTTAGCCATAAGACTTAAGCAATAAGCCAAAATCTTAAGGCCTAAAGCTTAGAGCTCATTGCTTCTTCATTCATACTTCAAACCCTTTACCGGATTTGCAGAATTAAAACTAACAGTAGCAATTGCAATTAATAAGGTAAAGATGCCGGCAAGAGCAAAAACACACCAGCTAATTTCTATTCCAATTCAACAAGTTTCTTTTGCCTGAATGTAATAGGTATTTGATGATTAATTGGAGCGCTAATTTGCACAACACTCCAATCCGGGTCATGTTCCCTAATAACTTGTTTAAGAACAGCAACTGTATCTGCTCTTTCTTTTGGATCGGAATCGAACTCAACAATTTCAACACGATACTTCATAATTTTTTTATTACCGTTGATGCATATGTCTATATCAACATTCTGCTTTGCATCCAAGATTGGTATTTGCAGTGTAATTTCTTTCATCACTTATTCTCCTTTTAAATTTTTAGCCGGATGAGTAAAAAGGAAATTCCGGCTAACCGCGGCTAACGGATTTTATTCATACTTCAAACTCTTTACCGGATTTGCTACTGCTGCTTTAACTGCTTGAAAGCTTACTGTCAACATTGCAAGAAACAAGGCAAGCCCTCCGGCTATAACAAATGTCCATAAACTGATATCTATTCTATAAGCAAAATCATTTAGCCATTTATTCATAAAGTAATAAGCTGCAGGCCATGCAATTAAATTTGCAATTGCAACAAGAACTAAAAACTCGCTTGAAATTATTTGCATAATATTGCTTACCGATGCGCCAAGAACTTTTCTAATTCCAATTTCCTTTTTACGCTGTTCTGTTACATACGAGGTTAAACCAAGCAAACCAAGGCAGGCAATAAATAAAGCAATTGCCGAAAAAGTAGATATTACGTTGGAGTATCTTGCCTCGGACTTATACATCTTATCAATTGATTCATCGAGGAAATGATATTCAAAAGGGAATTCCGGATAGAATTTTGTCATCACATCTTTTAGCCCACCAATTGTTGCCGAGATGTTTTTAGAATTAACTTTTACAACAAACTCTTTAAACCAGTTTGGATTTATCATAAATACTTGAGCCATCATTTCATTATGAAGCGAATTGGAATTAAAATCTTTGCTTACTCCAATAATTTGCGGTTTAAATTCGTTAAGCGAAATAAAGTATGATTTTCCAATTGCATCTTGCGGGTTTTTGAACCCAAGATTTTTTACCATTGTTTCATTTACAACCATTGCGTTGGGAAAATCTGTAGAGAATTCTTTCGAAAAATATCTACCGGCCACCATTTTAATTCCAAACTGATTCATATAATCATAGTCAATGGAATTAACCGAAATTGGAAATCCTTCTGGACTGGTTAATCCTTTAGGTCTGCATTCGGTACCAATGTTGTTATCACTAATAGGCGCTCCTCTGCCGGCGGTTGCATTTATAACACCATTAATGTTTTTCAATTCACTTTTAATGGTTTCGTATTTATCTCCAATGTTTCCATGTGCCGGCAATACAATCATAAATTCTTTTTCAAAACCCATATTATAGTTTTGCATAAAACTAAGCTGAAGATTTGCTATTATGGTACCGGCTATTAGAACTATTGAGATGGAGAATTGCAAAACAACTAATCCTTTTCGAAGAAAGAATGTACTTTTTTTGCCGTCTGATGAGAATGTACTTCCTTTTATAACTTTAATTGGCTGATATGATGAGACAAATAGAGCAGGATAAATACCGGCTAAAATTCCTAATAGAAATACACCGCTAAAAATTATTAATATAGATCCCCAACTGTTATTTATATCGAATAAAATCTCGGTTCCAACTAAGTTCGAGAAGAAAGGCTTAACCATAATAACAGTTGCTATAGATAAGGCTAATGAAACCATTGAAAGGATAACAGATTCGCTTAAGAACTGCTTGATAAGTTGAACTCTATAAGCTCCTAAGACTTTTCTAATTCCAATTTCAGCAGCGCGTTTTGAAGCTCTTGCTGTTGCTAGATTTATAAAGTTAATGCAGGCAAGCATTAGAATAAATAGTACAATCGCGCTAAGAACAAGTATCCTTACAATAGAGCTATTCTCCTCAATTTCATTCGGCAAATTAGAATTGAGATGAATGTCCAGCAATGGAGTTAAAAAAACTCTCCATCCGTCATCTCTAATACCTGCATATGTTTTGAAGAAGTTTCGATTTTTGTTTTCAAATTCATATTTGTTAAATCCGGGTTGAACAAGCATATATGCATAAGAACCAAAAGTAGCTCCCCATTGATTCAAATAATTTCCTTCCGGCATTTTATCTAGCGAAGAGTAAGTGCCAATAAAATCGAATTTGAAATGAGAGTTAAGAGGAACATCTTTAATAACTCCAACAATTTCAAAAATAAATTTGTTGTTGATTTTAAGTTCTTTACCCAGCGGACTTTCATCACCGAAATATTTTTTAGCAGAAGATTCCGTAATGACCATGCTGTTTGTCTTTCTTAGAAATTCATTTTTATTACCTGCTAATGTTTCGTAGGTGAAAATTTCGAAGAATGTGGAGTCTCCATAGGTAAGTTTATCCTCGTAAAACCTTTTCTCTTCAAACTCTACAAGTGCACTTTGTGAATAACAAATACGGGTAATTTTTTTTATTTCGGGAGAAATGTTTTTAAGAGTTGGAGCTAATAGTGCAGGGGATTGTGCGCTTCTTTCAGTAATTCCTTCTTGAGTAATAGAAAACCCAACACGATAAATTCTATCTGCGTTTTTATGATATTTATCGAAGCTAAAATCCTGACGAATATAAAGTCCAACTAGAATGCAAGCCGAAATACCAATTGATAAACCAACAATATTAATTATTGAATAAAATTTCTGGTTCAAAATATTTCTTAGTGCAATCTTAAAATAATTTTTAAACATTTTTTTCTCCTTTTTAGCTTTAAGCCGTAGGCTATAAGCCAAAATCTTAAGGCCTACAGCTTAGAGCTTATTGCTTCTTCATTCATACTTCAAACTCTTTACCGGATTTGCAATTGCGGCTTTAACTGCTTGATAGCTTACCGCTACTAAAGCAATTATCAATGCAGATATTCCGGCATATAGAAATACCATAAAACTAATATCTGTTCTGTAAGCAAAATCGTTAAGCCATTGACTCATTAGATAAAATGCAACAGGCCAAGCAATTACATTTGCAATTACAATCCATTTAACAAATTCTTTTGAAAGCAGAACAAGAATAGACTGAATTGAGGCGCCAAGTACTTTACGTATTCCAATCTCCTTTGTTTTCTTTTCGGCTGTATATGCAGCCAAACCAAACAATCCTAAACATCCAATCATTATTGCAAGGATAGAGAATGTTGCGAATAATTTTGATGTTCTCTCTTCACTTTTATATAAGCGGTCATAATCTTCATTAAAAAAAGTGTATTCAAACTGCTGCTTGCCTGCATAAGTTGCCCAAATAGATTTTATTGATTCTAATGTTTGCCTTATATTATTTGTTGAAAGTCTTACAATCGTATACTTTCCAAATGAACGGGAATTAAATACTTGCATTGCCAAAGGCTCAATTGGCTGATGTAACGATGCAAAATGAAAATCTTTAATAACTCCAATTATTTTATATGCCATGTTACTTTCACCGGCTATTCCGGTTTCATAAATCTCTGTACCAATAGGATTTTTTATCCTTAAGGCCTTAACTGCAGCTTCATTTATTACAATTGAATTAATTGTATCTGCAGTCCACTCCCGGGAATAATAGCGACCCAATGCCATTTGCATTTCAAAAGTTTTTACAAAATCATAATCTGCAAATCCTCTTTTTAATAGCTGTCTGTTTATTTTGCTGTCCAAATGATATTCATACAAGTTATCTCCGTAATTCATACCAGGAAGATCATTGCTATTAGATACGCTTTTTACGTAAGGATTTTTTCTTAAGTCTTCTTTGAAAGCGTTAATACTTCTTCCTATATCATCTGTCTTACGAATCACCAACAATTGTTCTTTATCATACCCCAAATTTTTGTTTTGGATAAACTCCAGCTGAGTAAAAACAATTATAGTCCCAATAATTAGCACTATCGAAATAGTAAATTGAAAAATTACTAAACTGCTTCGGAAAGCTTTTCCTTTTACACCATCTTTAAGACTACCACCCAAAACAGTTATTGGCTTAAAGGATGCCAGAAAAAATGCGGGGTAAATTCCAGCAGCAGAACCTACTGTTATTATAAGTAGAATAAGTGAAGGTAATGTGTAATAGCTGCTGAACAAATTAAAACTAAGTTCTTTACCGGAAATATTATTGAATACCGGCATTAGCAAATAAACTAAGACCACAGAAAGTAAAGCTGCAATAAAAACCATTATTATTGATTCACTTAAGAATTGCCTTAACAGCTGCCCAAAATCTGAACCGAGGGTTTTTCTAATTCCAACTTCTTTTGCTCTGCTTGAATAACGTGCGGTTGAAAGATTCATAAAGTTGAAGCAGGCTATACAAAGTATAGCAAAGGCTATAAAGGAAAAGATATAAACATTAGCCATTCTGCCGTTTGGTTCAAATTCATTTGTAAAATTAGATTTGAGATGAATATCTGTTAATGGCTGTAAATAGTAATTATATTTAGCGCCCTGTTTTACCAATTGTTCCCAAGTAGTTTGAAATGCCTGTTCTACTTGTGGCTTAATATATTTAATAAGCGCGCTGTTGAATTTAGCATTTACCGCTTCCCAATCGGCACCTTCTTTTAAGAGAACATATGTGTACCAATTATTTTGAAACCAGATAGGACTTTTGCTATCGGCGTATCTTGCTAAAACTGCAAGAAAATCGAAATGGAAATGTGAGTTTTGAGGCATGTCCTTTACAACACCTGTAACAAGGTAATCAAAACGTCGGTCGGAATTAATTACTTTACCCATTGGATCTTCATTTCCAAAATATTTCTTTGCCATTGTTTCTGTTATTACCAATCCGTTGGGTTTTGTTAATGCTGTTTTAGGATCTCCCTTTAAAAATGGTATTGTAAAAACATCAAACACAGCAGAATCTGCCCAAATAACTTTTTCTTCGCTGAATACTTTGTCTTTATAATAGAAGACAGGAAAACCATAATTGCGCAAACGTACAGCAGATTCAACTTCGGGAAAATCTCTCATTAATGTTTCGGCCAATGGGGCGCTTGAACTAGCTGCCACTGCTTCAATTTCTCCAACTTTTGCATCAAGACAAACACGAAAAATCCTATCCGATTTTTCATGGAATCGATCGTAGCTTAACTCATCCTGAACAAAGAGCATAATAAGCATGCAAACAGCTAAGCCAACTGCCAAGCCGGCTATATTAATAAAGGAATAGCCTTTATACTTTTTAATATTTCGTAGCGTTATGGTTATATAATTTTTTAACATTTTATTCTCCTTTTTTTGCTTTCAGCTGTCTGCCATCAATATTCAGATTTTTTTCTTCTGAACTTTGATTTCTGAAAGCTGACTGCAATTTCCTATTTCTCAATCCATCCATCTTTTAAATGAATAATTCTATTTCCATACTTTGCGTTTTCGTTTGAATGAGTTACTTGAATAATTGTTGTTCCCTGTGAATTTAATTTTTTAAGTATCTCCATTATTTCTTTTCCTTGATCGGAATGAAGATTGCCGGTTGGTTCATCAGCTAAAATTAATTTTGGATTACCAATTATTGCTCTTCCTATTGCAGCCAACTGCTGCTGCCCGCCGCTAAGTTGATTTGGGAATAAATCCTTTTTGGCTACCATATTAAAGCGGTCAAGAATTTCGGCTACTCTTCCCTTTCTTTCGTTGCTGCTTACTTTTTGGTAAAGTAAAGGCATTTCAAGATTTTCTAAGACTGTTAACTCATCAATTAAATGATACTGTTGGAATACAAAACCAATATGATTTTTATGAAGCTCTGTTAATTTCTTTTCGCTCATTTTATGAACAGCTTGATCGTAAAAAAAATACTCTCCGCCCGATGGAGTATCCAGCATCCCAATTATATTTAACAATGTTGATTTGCCCGAGCCAGATGGTCCCATCACAGAAAGAAATTCTCCCTCTTGAACATGAAGATTAATATTCCTAAGCACATAAGTCTGAATTAGTTTGTTTGTGTAAAATTTTTCGATGTTGACTAGCTTTATCATAATTCACCTTTTATGGGAGACCGGAAACCGAAGACTGCAGTCCGGAATGCTCTCAATATTAGAATTTTGTTTTTCTTATTTGAATTAGTTTGTAAATCATTGCTGAGATTTTTCTACTTTGCTCTAAATATTCTTCCGATTGCTCTTTAGTTAAATATCCTAATGCATTTGCTAAATACAACTGGGTTCTTAATTCACCGCAAGAACCTTTTGCAATAAAAAGGAATTGTATAAACTCTTTATTAGATTGCCTTTCGAATCCTTCGGCAATATTAGAAGGAATTGAAACCGCTACTCTTTGAATTTGATCTCTGAATGAAACGTCTTTGCATTTAGAAAATGAATCATAAATCTCTTTTGCTAAAAGCATCGAGTCTTTCCAAATTTCCAGATCCTCAAATTTTTCAATCTTAGCCATTATCTTTTCCTAATTTTTAAAATCTTTTCCGCCCGGCATAGCCGGGTAAACTCTCCGGTTTCCCGTATCCGTTTTTATACCCTAAATCCTTCCTGAAAATTTTCGGTTACTACATGCCCGTCAAACAAATGAATAATTCTGCTGCCATATTCCGCATAGGTTGGTGAGTGTGTAACCATTATTATTGTTGTTCCCCCTTCGTTTAAGTAGGTAAGCATTTTCATTACTTCATCACCGTGCGATGAATCCAAGTTACCGGTAGGCTCATCTGCAAGAATTAATTTTGGCTCTGCAACCAATGCACGCGCAACCGCAACACGCTGCTGCTGACCACCGGAGAGCTGTTGAGGAAAGTGATTCTTACGATGCATAATTTCCATAATCTCTAGAACAGTGTGAACTTTTCTTTTTCTATCTGCAGCCGGCATCTTCAAATAAAGTAATGGCAACTCAACATTTTCGTAAACAGTCAGTTCATCTATTAAATTAAAGCTCTGGAATACAAACCCGATATTCTCTTTTCGTAATTGTGCCCGCTGCCTTTCGGTGAATTTTGATACTTCGTTACCTAAGAAATGATATTCTCCTCCGGATGGATTATCGAGCAAGCCAAGTATGTTCATCAATGTGGATTTGCCGCAACCCGAAGGACCCATAATAGATACGAACTCACCCTGGTTAATTTCCAAACTAACATTATCAAGTGCAGTTGTTTCAACTTCATCTGTCCTAAAAATTTTTTTAAGATTATTAGTTCTAATCATTTTTCTATCTCCTAGTATTTTATTTTTTATTAATCATTTCAAAATCAGTTTTTCGGTCTCACCGTAATTTTCGTATGAGGAAGTAATTACTTTTTCTCCCGTCTGTAATCCTTCCAACACTTCAAAGTAAACCGGGTTTTGTCTTCCAATCTTTATGTCTCTCTTATATGCAAATGCACCGGTCTTATCCATAACAAAAATCCATTGGCCGCCGGTAGTGGAATAGAACCCTCCATTCTCAATTAAAATTGCTTGGGTTAAACTTCCAAGCTGCAATCGCACGTGCACAGTTTGACCTCTTCTAATTCCACTTGGTTGTTCTCCGTTAAAAGCTAAATCAACTATAAATCTTCCGTTTGTTACTTGGGGATAAACTGTTTTAACTGTAAGGATGTGAGTCTTGCCATTGAAATCGTATTCTCCGGTTAGGCCAACTCTAATTCTTGATATATAATGCTCATCTACTTCGGCGCGTATCTTGTATAAATCAGTATTATCTATTCTGCCCAGCTTATAACCCATTCCAACAGATTGACCAATTTCGGCCACTAGTGATGTAAGCTGCCCTTTTATTGGTGCCTTAACGGTTAAATTCTCAAGCTGGCTTTGAACCAATCGTAAATAGTTTTTAGAGTTTTCTACCGTATTTTCATTCTGCTCTATTAATTGTTTATTAGTTAATGAATCTCTCTTTAACACCTCCAGCATCAAATCGCGGCTCTTCGATAAAAACTCGAACTGCTCTTTGCTGCTTTCAAATTCATTTTTGCTTATAAGATTTTTTTGATATAAAGCTTTATTTGTTTCGAATGCTCTTTTTTCTTTAAGCATTCTCATGTTCAAGTCCAGCAGCTGGTTTTCTTTGTATAGTGTGTTCTGTTCAAACTGTAGTCTTGTTTGACGCAACTGGCTTTCGGCAAGCATAAAGCTGCTTTGAGTATTCATTAGCTGTAAGGATAAATTAGGATTGTCCAATTTTATAATTGGGTCGCCAACTTTAACAAATGCTCCTTCTTCCACATATTTTTGTACTACGCGTCCACCATCCTGCAAATCCAAATAGAATGTTTGATTAGGTTCAACTGTTCCGCTTATTGGAATAAACTCTTGGAAAGGTGCTTTCTTAACTTCTGAGATTGTTATTCTATCTGTTTCTACATTTAACTTTCTGCTTTTGTCGCTAAAAACAAATATGTATAGTGTAAACACTACAAAAGCAGCCGAGGCAACTATTGCTGCAATTTTCTTTAACGTCCAAGTTTTCTTTTCAATTACTTTATCCATTGTTCCTGCCTTTTTTCTAGCTCATTTAAGGCAATTACCGTACCGTATGTAAAATTTGTCTTTTCCTATTAATTAGCAGACATCAATTAATTAAACCGTACGCATCCGTTCACCCATGTACGATACCGTACAATATTCACTTTCTTTTCTTATCTTTTAGATGATTTTTAAGGGAATGATTCTTGCAACTGCCTATTCAACAATAAAATAAATCTATGTCTAAAATTCTAATTGTAGATGATAACGAAGATATTTTAATAGCCGCTAAGCTTCTACTAAAGCCCTATTCTTCTGTTATTATTACGGAAAAAGACCCAAACCAAATTCCTCAGTTAATTTCTAACGATAGCTTCGATGTAATTTTTCTTGATATGAATTTTACTCAAGATATTACAAGCGGGCAGGAAGGATTTTATTGGTTAAAGGAAATTCTAAAAATTGATCCCATGGCGGTGGTTATTTTAATTACCGCATACGGAGATGTTGATACCGCAGTTCGCGCTGTTAAAGAAGGAGCTACAGATTTTATTCTTAAACCATGGCATAACGAAAAATTCTTGGCAACATTTTCTTCTGCTCTCAAGCTTCGAGAATCCCGAATTGAAATTAACAGAATGAAAAGTCGTCAAAAATTTATAAATGAAGAAAGCTCGACCGACTTTTTTGAAATCATCGGTACTTCCGAAAGTATGCGAAAAGTTTTTAACACTATTAACAAGGTAGCCTCTACAGATGCCAATGTTTTGATACTTGGAGAAAATGGAACCGGAAAGGAATTGGTTGCGCGCGCTCTTCACCGTAAATCCACTAGAGTTAGCGAAGCTTTTATAAGCGTCGATATGGGTTCAATTTCTCAAACTCTTTTTGAAAGTGAATTGTTCGGGCATGTTAAAGGGGCTTTTACGGATGCAAAAGAAGATCGCCCCGGAAGATTTGAAATTGCAAGTGGCGGTACTCTATTCCTTGATGAAATTAGCAATATCCCATTGGAACTTCAGGCAAAACTGCTTACTTCAATTCAAAAGAAAGAGGTTACCCGTTTAGGCTCGAACAAGGCAGTGAACATAGATATAAGATTGATTTGCGCAACAAACAATTCGTTGCTCGATCTTGTTGCTCAAAATAAATTTAGGCAGGATTTGTTATACAGAATTAATACCGTGGAAATTCATCTTCCTCCTTTGCGGGAAAGAATTGGGGATATTCCCCTTCTTGTTGAACATTACATGTCTATCTATAAAAAGAAATACAACAAACCTAATTTGGAAATTGAGCCGCAGACTTTACGCAAGTTCGAAAATTACCAATGGCCCGGAAACGTTCGAGAACTTCAGCATGCTATAGAAAGAAGTATTATTCTTTGCGAAGGCAATTCAATAAAACCTTCCGATTGTTTTTTTGCTTCATCTTCTAAAGAGGAAGATGAAAAGGAAAAAGATTTTTCCACATTTAACCTCGAGGCAATTGAAAAAACAATAATTCAAAAAGCGCTGCTAAAATTTGAGGGGAATATTTCGAAGGCTGCAAAGGAACTTGGCTTAACTCGCACCTCTCTTTACCGAAGGATGGAAAAGTATGGATTGTAATAGATGAAGAACTTTAGAGTACAATTGATTATAAGAATTTTAGCCCTTAGTGCAACGCTCTTTTGTTTAGCGTTTCTATTCTATAATTCCGGAATAGATTTATGGTTAGTCATAACTGCTGCTGCAATTGTTCTGCAAGTTGTTTTGCTAATTCGTTATGCCGATCATACAAATAAAGAACTTGCGAGTTTCTTAGAATCTATTAACTACTCCGATTTTTCTCAGCATTACGATTACTCGAAATTCGGCAAATCCTTTAGGCTTATCTCCGATCAATTTAATAATGTGCTCGATAAATTTAGAAAGACACGTAACGAAAAAGAAGAAACTCTTAACTATCTTAAAACTGTTGTTCAGCATGTTGGCGTAGGTCTTATTAGCTTTGATGCCAAAGGTGATGTTGAGTTTATAAATAAAGCGGCCAAGAATATTCTTCATCTCACCGTACTAAAAAACATTCGTTCTTTGAATAACATTAGCGAAAACTTTGGCGAGTTTATTAAAAAGCTTAGTGTTCGCAAAAGAGTTACATACAAACTTACTTTTGGAGGTGAAACAAGTCAGATATTGATCTATGCAACAGATTTTAGAATGCGAGGAGATAAATTCCGATTGGTTGCTCTTCAAAATATCCAATCGGAATTGGAAGAGAAAGAAATTGAAGCATGGCAAAAAATTATTCGTGTACTCACTCACGAAATTATGAACTCAATTACTCCAATCTCCTCACTTGCATCTACATTAAACAATCTTCTTAAAGAGAATATGGAACCGGATGCCGAAACCATTGAAGATATCAGTTCGGCAGTTAAGACAATTCAAAAAAGAAGCGAAGGCTTAATGAGCTTTGTGGATAAATACAGAAGCATAACAAGAATTCCAAAACCTAATCTTCATTCTTTTACCGTAGCTTCCCTTTTTGAAAGAATAAAATTATTAATGGACTCCGCTTTAAAAGGAAAGAATATTCAATTCCGAATTGAGATAAATCCAAGCCATTTAGAAATTAATGCAGACAGCGATTTAATAGAGCAGGTATTAATTAATCTGCTCAACAATGCAATACAATCTTTAAGTGATAACGAGAATGGTAAGGTTTTGCTATCGGCTCAAATTGATGATTTAGGAAGAGCCTTGTTAAAAGTAACAGATAATGGTTCCGGTATAAGTGAAGAAAACTTGGAGCGTGTTTTCATCCCCTTCTTTACAACTAAAAAAGAAGGTAGTGGAATAGGTTTAAGCATTTCTCAGCAAATCATTCGTGCACATGGGGGAAGAATTTCCGTTATATCAAAACCAAACGAGGGAACCACTTTTACTATTAGACTGTGAGAGAACGAAGAGTGAAGAGTGTAGAACGAAGGACATAGAATGTTGAACTAAAAGCAATGCAGCACCTTGTACTTAGGAAATTTGTCCTACATAATTTTGCCTGGGAAAAAGAGATCAGCTGAATATATAACTTTATTTAGCCCTCACAATCCTAGTTAGAATAGAAACTAGATTTAGGAAGAATAAAACAAAATTCACTTCCCTCTCCCTCTTTGCTATTAACCCAAATTCGTCCACCATTTTTTTCAACATGCTCTTTACATAGAGTTAAGCCTAATCCGGTGCCAATTTCGTTGGCGGTACCTTTTCTTGAACCTTTCTCCCCCTCAACAAAAACGTTTTCAATTTCATCATCAGGTATACCAATTCCATTATCTTTTATGGATACTGTAACAAAGTCCTCATCTTCAATTGCATCAATAATTATAATTCCATATTGATGAGTAAATTTAATTGCATTCGATAATAAATTTAAAACCACAGATTGAATTGAATTACGGTCTGCGGCCACAATCATATTGGGTTTTAGTTTATTCTCGAGTATTATATTTTTTTGATAAGCGTTGGCATTTAGCAAATTTTGAGCATCCGCAACAACATTGAAAAGATCAAATTCATTTATAAGATAATCAAATCTGCCAGTCTGAATTCGGGACCACTCTAAAAGGTTCTCTATAAGTTTATTTAATCTATCGGAAGAGATATAAATAATCTCGGTACAGCGGTCCTGCTCTTGAGGAGTAAGATTCAATCTATTGCTGTATAAAAATTCTGCGGTGCTTACAATTGCATGTAAAGGATTGCGCAAATCGTGAGCTACTACCGAAAAGAATTTATCTTTCTTTTTAATTATTTCGTTCAGCTGATCGGAATACTTTTCTGCCTCTTGTTGAGCAATTTCTTTTTGTTTTATTTCAATGTTTAGCTCATTTGTTCTTTCTTGAACTTTTTTATCGAGCTCAGCAGCAATTATTTTTTGAATTTTAAACTTACCTCGGACAATAAAAGTCAGTATTACTACTATTATCAATACAATTATTAAATAGAACCAGTAGGTTTGAAAAAAATAAGGCGCCACATAAAAAGATACTGCTGCAAATTTATTGCTCCAAATACCTAAACTATTTTTTGCTCGAACTTTGAAAGTATAAAAGCCGGGGGATAAATGGCCATATGAAACATTTCTTTTTGTAGTTGGAAGAGACCATTCATCGTTTAGTCCCTCAAGCATATATGAGAATTGCACATTCTGAGGCTTTAAAAAACAAACTCCCGTATAGGAAATGTCAATTTGATTTGAACCGGCTTCAACATTTAGAAATGATCCGGAAGAAAATGAGATTGATCGATTATCTAATTTGAAATCTTCGATAAAGACAGGAATTGAAAGTGGATCAGGTTCTTTTTTATTTGGATCTGCGACAACAATTCCTTTAATTGTAGCAAACCAAAAAGAACCGTCGGGGGCTTTAATTGCGGAGTTTTGGTATCCACCGTTACATTCCTGCGAGGGCATTCCATCATCTGTACCATAAACAATACTAGTTAAATATTTACCTCTACCATCAGCAATTGCAATTAGATCTTTACGCTTAACTTTATAAATTCCTAAGTTGCAGCTAATCCAAAAGTATCCTGCTTTATCAAGCAGTAACGAAAAACCCCCATCATAAAACAGCCCGTTGCTTTTAGTTATCAATGCTGGTTTGTTGTTGCGAACCATTATTAATCCTCTGTTAGAACAAGCCCAAATAATTCCTTCAGAATCGATATAAATGCTTCGAATTACGTTGCCTAAAGAATCGAATTTTTCGCTGAAGTATTCATATTTATCAAAATTATATTTTACCAATCCTCTTCCCATTGTTCCAAGCCATAGGTTTCCGGCATTATCTTCGGTTATAAATCTCACACGCAGTTTTAGCGAGTTTTCATCAGTTGCGAATGAAACAAATTGATTATTGACAAATTGATATAAACCTCTATCTGTTCCAATCCAAAATCTCTTTTTTGAATCTACATAAAATGAAGTAACATAATTTGATTCTTTGCTTGCACTAATTTTTATATTGCTTGCATTCCCTTTATAAAATTGATAGACACCGTTACCATTTGTTCCAACAAGAATTGAATTATCATACTCTATTATTGAGCTGATACTTCCAATTAAAGAGGGGTGCCCAATACTGAAATTAGAAATACCATCTTTAGAAATTTTTGAGAGATAGTTCGATTCTGAGCCAGCCCAAACATTTCCAAATTTATCAGAAGCAAGAACTCTAATTCCGTTAGTAGCTAGTCCATGAAGTTTGCTAATAGACTTCAAATAAGTATCTCGCAATCTATAAAGCCCATCACCTTTTGTTGCAATCCAAATACTTCCTTCTCTATCAATAAAAGTATCATTCAACTTATCGAAAGGATAGCCATTATGAATTCCAAGAGATTCAATAGAGCCATTGGAAATTCTAATTAAACCAACCGATGAGGAGAGCCAAATATTGCTGCTTGCATCTTCGGTAATATGACTAACTGTGGCGTTGTTAAATATTTCATTTTTAAGATCGAAGGCTGATAACGCTCCGGAGTTTTGTAATAGTTGAATTCCACGAGCTCTAGATCCAATCCAAATATTGTTTTTTGAATCTGCAAAAACTGACCTTACATCATCATCAAGTAGCCCATCTTTTTCATTTAATGAAATGAATTTTGAATCGTGATAAATATTTAACCCGCTCCCTCTTGTTCCTATAATTATTCTTCCATTTTTATCTTCACAAATACAATTAATATTTTGGGATGACAAGCCATTCTTTTCATTGAATATTGTAAATCTTCCCTTCTCAAAGAGATTCAATCCATTGTTTGTCCCAATCCAAATTCTGTTTTTTGAATCGATATAAATTACGCGAATCAATAAACTGCTAAGTCCATCCTTAAGGCTGTATCTTGTAAAAAATCCTTTTGAATATTTTAGAAGTCCGTCGTAGGTTGCAATCCAAAGATTGGATGAGCTATCCTCGGCAATTGAAAAAACCATATTCTCTTTTATTTCTTTTACACTGTTGCTATTAAAAACTTTGAACGATTCTCCATCGAATCTTATAAGTCCTTCTTCATTGCCGAAGTATAGGAATCCATCTTTAGTTTGAATTATAGATTTAATAGTGCTCTGAGGAATTCCATCTTTTTCATTCCAAGAATCGATTGTGTATTGGTTTAATGGTATCTGAGGTTTTTGAATTTGCGCTAATGAATGTGAGAAGAGAACTATTGAGGCAACCGTTAGATATATTATTTTCAGATAATAATCTAACCGTTTATTTTTTTTCATTATTACCTCCCGCCCTGGAGAATAACTAATTATTAAATCTAAACACCGTTTGATTTGATGGAATATATAGATTTGGAGAAAGAGATCAAATAGGGGTCTTAAAGATTAGATAAGTGCAATTTAGAATTTGGTTAGCATTAATGTAAAAAAAGCCCGGAGAGGATCCGGGCTTGTAAAACTATTTCTCTATTTCTTATAATTCCTTTTGTAACCATCAGCAGTTCTGTCTTCATACTCGGGATGTTTTACTTTTAACCGTGGATTTGTTTTAATAAGCTTTAATGCTTCTTCAACACCACGCTCAAGCTGAGGATCTTTTCCCTGCATCAATAAATTAGGATCGTCAATTACTTTTATATCAGGTTCAACACCATGATTTTCGGGGAACCACTTTCCTTGGTTATCAAAAATTCTTCCATCAGGACATGTAATAAAACCCCCATCCATTAAGGTGTGCCCGGTAGCAGGTCCAATTAACGCGCCCATAGTTCTGGTGCCAACAATTGGTCCAACTTTTTGCGATTTGAAAACATAAGGAAACGCATCGCCGCCGCTTACACTTTGTCCATTAATAAGCATTACCTTAGGACCGTTGTTTGCAACCAAAGGATATTGCTGATCTGCTCTATCTCGGAATTGAAGCTGATGAGCAATAGGTCTGTTAATCAATTCAATAAAACGCGCAGGCAGCTGTCCACCGCTGTTAAAACGTTCGTCAATAATAAATGCTTCTTTATCCAATTGGCCATGATACTGGCGAATCAATTCGGTTTGTCCGTTACCGCCGGTATTAGGCATATAGATGTATCCAACTTTTCCACCCGAAAGTTTTTCTACATACTCTCTGTTGTGGTTAATCCATTCAAGATTACGCAGACGCATTTCGCTTGGTAGTGTAGAAACAATAATTTCTTTAGCCCCTTCTAAAGTTGGTTTATCGTTTACAGTTAACGAAACAGTTTTTCCTCCAAGTCCTTCGAAGGCGGCCCATGGATCTTTAGAAATATCAATTGTATTTCCATTTACCGCAAGAATATAATCCCCCTCTTTAATTTTTAGACCGGTTTGTTTTAATGGAGAACGAACTTCATTATCCCACTTAGCACCATCTACAATTCGCGCAACTTTATAAGCGCCATTTTCAAGCACCCAGTCAACACCAAGCAAACCATTGTTTCTGATGTTTGCTCTTTCTACATCTCCGCCGCCAACGTAAGTGTGTGAAGAACTTAATTCCGAGATGAGTGAGCCAATTACAAAGTTAACATCCCATCTTGTAACAGATTCATCAATAAGTTTTCCATATTGCTTGCGCAAGTCGTTCCAATCAATTTTATGCAAATCCGCATCGTAAAAGAAATCTCTATATCTTCTCCAAACATCGCTGAATAACTGCTTCCATTCTTCTTTTGGATTTATTGTCATTTCAAGTTCGGCAGTGCGTAATCTGTTTTCCATCTTCTGTTTTGGAGCTGCATCTATAACGGATATTGTTGCTCTATCGTTGGCAAGTAATTTTTTACCGTCGGCACTTACTTCGAATCCTGTTGAGTTATCAAGAATTGTTTCCTCTTCTCTCTTTTCCATATTGTATGCAACCAAAGGTGTTTGACCTTCTGTTACTCCGGCATTTCTGTTTCTAATAAATAATACTTTACCTTTAACAGCACGAAGATTGGAATAATTACCTGCTTTAGGAGGCAGTATTTCCAAACGGCTTTCAAAACCATCTAAATCAATTTTTAAGGGTTCTACTTTCTTATCATCCTTCTTTTCTTCTTTTGCCTTATCATCTTTTTTTGCGTCTTCTTTCTTTACATCTTTATTTTTTTCATCAACTGCTTTTAATTCTTTTCCCTTTTCGCCGTTTGGTTTTTCTTCCTTTTTCTCTTCGGCTTTCTTTTCTTCTTTAGGTTTTTCTTCATCGTTCTTTGGTGCAAGCAAAGAAGAAACATCTTTTCGCAAACTTACAGAAGCTATTTGAGTTGTATTTGGATAAATCCATGTATCATCCAAAGAGCTGTACAATGGATTTAACGATCTGTTAGTTAAGAAGAATAAATACTTCCCATCGGGATCGAATACAGGGCTATCGTCGCTATAAAAGCCGGTTGTAACCTGCTGTATTTTTTTATCGTCGATATTGTAAAGGAATATTGCGCTATGAGTATTTTCGATTGTCTTGGAATAAGTTATCCATTTACTGTCGGAGGACCAGTTTAATTCGAAACCATTTAAAGCCGGATGCCCAAGATCAATTGTACGGTCAACTTTAATAAGCTCGTTTTTATCTATATCAAAAATTTGAATCCATTGATTGTTTTGAATGAATGCAACCATTTTGCTGTTAGGAGACCAAAAGATTTTATACTTGTATCCATCTTTATAATCCGTTAATACTTTTTCTTTTCCGCTTCCATCCGGTGCAAGCAATGTCAATTGATTCTCGCCGGTCTTATCGCTCCAATAGGCTATGTACTTGCCGTCCGGAGAGTATGCCGGATATGTTTCGGCAACGCCGCTACTTTTAGTAAGATTTTTAATAAAGCCATCTTTAGCAGGAAGATTAAATAATTCCCCGCGTGCTTCAACAACAACGCGCTGGCCGCTAGGAGAAATTGTTGCATTGGAAACAAGTGAGCTAACATTTACACTCTTTGGTGCAAGTGTTGCTAAATCTGTAACAACTTCAATTTCCACTTCCTTATATTTTTCTGTTGCTAAATCAAGAAGATATAATTTGCCACCATTTTCAAATACAATATCTTTTGGACCAATTGCAGGGAATGAAATATCAAAATCTTTGAAGTTGGTTACTTGAGTAATTTGTTTTGTATCTAAGCTGTACTTCCAAATATTCTGACGTTGATTAGCGCCTCTATCCGAAAGGAAATAAATAAACTTTCCAAACCACATTGGATGCCCGTCTCCGGCTTCGCTGTTGGTAATATTTTGAGCAGCTTTTGTTTTAAAATCGTAAAGCCAAATGTCGCTTGCAGCACCGCCACGGTATCTTTTCCATGTACTGAAATCGTATGTTTCGGGCATGTAGGCAAAATAATTTTCGTCCGGAGAATATGCGCCAAACTCGCCATAAGCAAAAGGCATCTTTACAGCCATACCTCCATCAAGTGAAACAGAGAACAATTTGTTGAAACGTGTACTTCCACTCTCACGTCCTGAGGCAAAGAATACTTCCTTTCCATTAGGTCTCCAATCTACAAGTCTATCTCCCATTGGATGATGTGTTAATCTTTGTGGAATACCTCCTAAAGTAGGAACAATATATACATCCGTATTGCCGGAGTAATTTCCGCTGAAAGCAATTTGATTTCCATCGGGAGAAAAGCGTGGAAAAGATTCTTCACCTAATGGAGAGCTTAACTTCATTGCAACTCCTCCGCTCTTAGGCACAATCCAAATATCACCCGCATAAACAAAAGTGATATGAGTTGCAGATACATCAGGCTGGCGCAACATTCTAGCGTCAATCTTAGCATCAACTTTTAGAGCAATTGCCAACAACATAATTAAAGGCAAAAAAAAGTTTTTCATTTTCATTAATTCCTCAAGGTTATTTATAAAATGCAAAGTTTAGATTTATTTATGAAATAATTGTTACCGTTTTTGTTTCATCAAAAATTAATTATTCAATAGCCGCAAGATATGCCAAGCAAGCCATAATAATTGCATTATCGCGCACGTCATCCATTGGAATTCTTTCTACCCTATCCATATTGGTATGATACATTCTAAAATAATCGAGCGGATCTTGAATGAATTGAAACCCGGGAATTCCTTTATCGTTAAAAGGAACATGATCTGTGTTACTTGTCTTAGAAATAGTGGAGATTAATTTCATATCAATTTTTTCGAACCACGATTTCATTGTAGCAACTAAGTCAGAACGCTCTTCCATGTAAAGACCTCTAAAGCGTCCGGCACCATTATCGGTATTAAAATACATGTACCCTTTTTCATTTTTGTTTTTTACAAAATGTTCCTCAACGTATGCTTTCGATCCAAGGTAGCCCTGTTCTTCACCACCCCATAGACCAATTCTAATTGTTCTTCGGGGCTGCGCGCCAATTTGTTTTAGTATTCTCATGGCTTCCATACAAACGGCAACTCCAACCGCATTATCCACTGCTCCAATGCTTGGACCTTGAGTATCTATATGAGCGCCAATCATCACTATTTCGTTCTTCAAATCTGTTCCGGGAATTTCGGCAACAACATTCTTTCCTTTAAATGTATTGTTGCTTTCCACTTCAATATTAATTTCGAGATTTACATCAATCCCATTTTTTAATGTGCGCACAATACTGTTATACTGTTCAATAGAAAGTAAAAGCTGAGGAAGAGTTTTAACTGCATTAGGCATTGCTGTAACATAAAAAAGTTCATCAATACTTTTTAAAGGTGTTGGAAGTAGAGCGCTTAATCCTTGAATTGTTCCATATAATTTTCCGCCATGATCTACAATTGCAACAGCTCCTTCATTCATGCAAAATTCAATTCTTTTGTTTAGAAATTGCAGAAATCCCACCGTTGCTTTTTCGTTAGCCTCTTTTGTTTCTGTTTCTTTTTTCTTTTCCTCGGCAGTTGGCATTAAAGCATCTTCGAATTTTTTAATTTCGTCATCTTTATATCTTGTTACTAAGGGATCGTAATTAATTCTAATGTTTGGCATTACAGAAGTAAAAACAATAGCACCTTTTAATTTGCCTTTATACTTTTCAAAATCTGCTTCGGTACGCGCATCCATGTAAACAGCTTTACCCTTTATCAATCCGTTTGTTCCGGGGCTAAAATGTTTTGGCATTGCAATTAAATTAGAGAAGTATGGAGAAGTTTGGTTTACAATATTTCTTTTTACATTCCAGCTTTTACCAATAGGCTCCCATTCCTCTGCGTGAGAATTGCTTAATCCAATTTCACTTAATTTATTTACCGCCCAGTCTATACTCTTATTAAAACCTGGTGACCAGGTAACTCTCTCTCCAATTACATCGGATAAATACGAAGTGTATTCAATTGTCTGCGGTTTATTTAGTGCTTCTGTTTTAATATCCTTAATTGTCTTAGTAACAATTTCGTTTGATACAACTTGTGCAAAACTTACCTGAATAGAGAAGAATGCAATTGCTATAAAAAGGAAAAAACGTTTCATATAATCCTCAATTTGAATGAATGAGATGCTTTTTGAAAAGACATAAATTTTGGCTTGAGGCTAAACAGCTAAATAGGCTTTGTATAAAGTAAGCCGGATGATTTTTAATTTGGTTCTGAATTCTAAGCATTAAATATTGCTGTAATGGAAATCATAATTAACAGTATAGTAATAGCAATATGAAAGTACTTTTTGCTTTTCATCATTTCCGAATCGATGGAAAGTTTATTGTTAATTCCGCTTGTGCTGTAACTTTGATAATTCATGATCATATCCTCCATAGATATGAGGCTTTAAAGAAAAACCCCCTTCTTGTTTCAATGTAATTATTTCCTGGTCTGTAAAGTGTTCCGTCGTATTCTAATTTTTCGAACATAGATCCGTAGCCAATATGCATTACTGTTCCAGGAATGTAAGTGAACGATGCCAGCAAATCGGTCATCATTTGTTTACGGTAATTGTTGTATTCGAATATTCCTCTAAAGAATAAATATTGATTTAATTGGTAGGTAAGTTTGCTTCGAACAATTGGGTAACTGTAAATACTTTGATCGTTATCTGTTCTAGTAAAATCGCTGTAAGTTAAACTAACATCCGCCTGAAGTTTATCTGAAGGAAGATAAATCATACTTGCTGTAACCCTGTTAGATAAACCTTGATAAGGATTATTTGTATAATAAATTGCGTTTACTCTCCTGTATAGAACAGAAAAATAAAATTTCCGGTCAAGCCATCCGCCACCGGTTACATGAAAACCGCCGGTTAAAAATCTTTCGCCTAAAAATATTTCCGTTGAATAAGAATACTTTACTTTAAATGTTAGATTGCCTTCAAGAACAAAATTAGCCGATAGATGGTTGAATGTTTCCCACATATTAAAAAACTGATCTTTTGTTTGAGCCGAAAAAGCTTCCAAATCTATTCTTCTAAAGAATGTTGAATTGGGATAAATTTTAGGGCGAACTAAAGCCGCTGCAGTTGTAATTCCTGTTCTCGCAACATATCCCATATCCGCTCTAAAATCTTCCGAAACATTTTTAAGAGCGGCAAAGTAATCCAAGTCTCTTGTACCAATGCTATATTTCAATGATAGTGTATTACCGCTAGAGGGTTCTAAAACTTCATTTTCTTTGCTGCTCGAAAAAATTCCGTTGAATTCCAAAAGTCCCGCGCCCGAAGTTCTTATTTGACCATCAAGACCGTAAACCCGGTTGTAAAAATTTTCTTTCTCAATTGTGCCTGCAATTCCACCAACGTAACTATCTTCGTTCAATGCATGTTTGTATCTAACAATTGGCACATGAGAATATTTTTTGGCAGAAGTATTTAATTGTGGAATTTCGTCTTGGGCATAAACAGTAGAAATTAAACCGTTTGTTGAAAGCTTGCCGGAAAGTTTAATTCCAACAATCGGGTTTTCGATATTTCTTGAATGAAAAATATCTGTTACCGGATCTACTTCGGTGGATGCAGCTGCGGCAATTACATAGTTATCTCGTCCCTCTAAAAAGAAGGGGCGCTTTTCGGCATTGAAAAGTTTGCTTCGAAGATTAATATCAACTTGCCCTGCATCAGCTTCAACTTGGCTAAAATCTGGATTGTAAGTTCCATCTAAAATTAAATCCGATGTTAAACCATATTTCATTGTTAAACTTAAATCCCTGCTTACATCGCTTGTACCCAAAGTGCCATTGCTGTGCGAATACTTTTGATTGAATGTAACGGCCGGAATCATTTCGAGTAATGTGTAATGCTCAACATCGTAATAAAACATTGGTTTAAGCTGAGTCATGAATGCGTAGCCTTTTGCAGGATCCAGAGCGGGATAAGAACCTTGTTCCGAAAAACGTGCAACTCTTCGTTCAAAGAATACAGCCATCTGCACCGGATTTGTATTTGCGTATCGGATACTTTTCAATGGCAACTGAACTTCAACAACATATCCTTCGCTATCAATTTTACCGGCACTGTACCAAACAAAGTCCATTCCTACATCTTCTGTTTGTCCGGTGGATTTACTGTCGGATTGAATTCCAAAAGGGTTAACATAAAATGCATACAATCCCTGCTGATCGTTAAATGAATCTAAATTAATACAAATCCAATCGTCGGGTCTTGTATTGTCTCTGTTGGTAATTGAGGCTTTTATTTTTTCCGGTTCAGAATCGAAACACTTGTATGCGAAATAAAGATTTTCTTTATCGTAGGCCATGTAAACAATTGTTTTTTGGGATTGATCTTTACCAAAATCTGGAATGAACGTTTTGAATCCGGTTACGTTCGGTGCTTCTTTCCAAATAGGGTCATCTAGCACCCCATCAATAACCGGAGGTTTAAGGGTAAACAAAGGTTTAAGAGGTTCGTTTGAATATATGACCGTAGTGCTAATTAGTAATACAAATATTAAAACGCTTTTCATTCATACATCCCGTGAAAACTAAAATTTAATTTTTACACATTATACAGCAGTTAATACAATCAACCTCAAATAGATTTTCTTTTTATTCTAACAGTAATTAAATAGGCTATATTAAACACTATAGAAAGTCCAATGCACATTCCCACAAAAAAAGAAACAGCCGGAGTATCTTTTACAATTTGATTTAGAAGTATGCTTGTGAGCAAAGTAAATTGACCAATTGATAAAAAATGTTTTTTGTTTATCATGTAAATAATCTTTAATAATTTTAAAAACCTACAAGAACAAATTCAGTTGCAAAATTAGACGAGTTTGGCTTAAATAGGTTTCCTCTAAAGTGTAGGTAAATCTATAGTTTTGAAAAGATTTAACATTATTTAACACTTTTGCTGCCTACCTCTTTGTTATAGTGTATTTTTGCTATAAACCAAGCAAGTATTGTAATTTTATAAAGTACTGCTGATTTGTATTTATAACTCCAAACTCATTTTCATAATTTGTGTAATCGCTAGTAGCTCCGGCATAAAAAGTTGTAAATGCATTTAGCTTATAACTGAACAATGGATATACCTGAAACGATTTGCTAAATGTATTGTATTGGAAAATTGTTCTGAACATAAACTCGGGTGAAAACTGATAATTACCCACAGCTCTATAAATATTTCCATCGTAATAAAGTTCATCTGTTTGTTCGTTGGATAAACTTGCGCGAGTATATGATAATGAAATATTTAATTGAGTTGATGGTTTAATTGTAACTTCTGCAGATAACTCGTGACCAAAACCCATTTGTGGCGAATTACTTCTATAAATAAATTTACCCATACTGGCATATACAAAAAGAGATATCTCTCTTAAAGGTCTCGAATTTATTTGAACAGTACCACGGTTTATGCCATTAAACTGCTTTCCATAAAACAATTCATCGTTAACCAGCAAGTAGGAAGCGAAAATACTTGTTTGCCCTTTTAATGTTAAGGAGAATTGCGGCTGAACGGTCTGTTCCTTTTTAATTCCATCGTAATTGAATTGTAAATTTGAGCTGAAGCCAAATTCGGCTCTTTCTATAAATGAATTTTCGGGATATAGAATATATTCATGGCTTGTAAAAAACTGTCTGTAACCTGTAGAACTAAATGCGCCATTATAGGTTTGATAAGTAGGAGAAAAATTGTTTATCACAACATTAAAATTGTACGCCTTTTGCGAATGAGATAATACTAAGTGTATTCCTTCGCCGGAATATTCTTCTCCGTTGAATGCTGCATTGTAATTAGTAGAACCGAATTTTCTTTGTGAGTTAAGAATTTTAGTATCGTTTAATTCTTTTGTGGTAGTTAAAAATCCCTCGCCGTTAAAGTACCAATTACCCCAAAACTTGTAGTTCCAATCAAATCCTACCAAGTAATTATGACCTCCATCAAAATTACGAGAGAACAAATAAGCGCCAGCATAATCTTCATTTCCAAAATCGTATCTTAATCTTCCAATATTTGCAAAGGATTTAATTGCTGTTGCAACGGTATTGCTTCTTTCCTCACCAGGAATTACAAAGACTGTATTTCTATCGTAAGCTCCCATGTACATGTAAGAAAGTGATCCGGCCTTTCCATTTATTCTTGCGGCAGCCAAAGGATCGTTAATAGAACGTGAATAATACATTGGTGTTTGTAATAGCTCTCTTCCCAATAAAAAGAAGGGGCGTTTCTCTTCGTATTGAAGCGCGAATGTTGTATTAACACTTATCTGGTCTGCATCGGATTCTATTTGGCTAAAATCCGGATTGATTACAGCATCTAAAGTAAAGTTTGGACTTGGAGAATATTTTATTCCCCCTCCAATTCTTCCTTGAACCTTGTCGTAATTAAACTTGGAACCTGGATTGCTAAAATCTGCAATGCTTCCCATTTGCTGGCCTATTACATATGGAAGCAATTCAATTGCGCCCCCCGGTTTAATATTTTGTAAACCTTTTAACCATCCTGCTTGATTCATAAAACCGGGAATGTTTCTATCAATGCGAGCCCACGAAATTTGTGTACGGCTGGATCGGGGAATTGTTCTAACAATATTTACTGCCCAAGTTTGTTCCCCTTCTGTATTAGGAAAGTTAAGACTCGAAAATGGAATAGCAATTTCGGCGGTCCATCCCCTATCATTTTTTGATGCAGCTGAATGCCAAATTAAATCTATACTCGAATCTTCATTATCCGAAGCGGCAAGTAAATCTCCCTTTATTCCAAATGGATTAACTGCAAATTCGTATGCGCGTTGATAATCTCCGTAAGTATCAATTGCTATAATTACATAATCATCTTCAAAAATTCTGTCGCGGTCCGTAATATTTGCTCTTATTTCATTCGGTTTTGAATCGAAACATTCAAAACCAAAATAGATATATTTATCGTCGTAAAGAGCTTTAACAAAAGTTTTTTCGGGGGCAGGGATATTATCCCCCGGACGTATTTCAAAATTAAGCTCTACGGCCTCAGCTTTAGACCAAATGGGATTATCCAATTTACCAGTCAATTCAAATGCCTTATCAATTCTCGATATTTTAAAAACCGGTTTTTGATTCCCTAAATTTTCCTTTGCTATTATAGTTCTGCCCACACAAAATAAGATTAGAACTATTAGTGATGTATAGATGAAATTTATCATACTTACCTTTCTTAATTATTTCACTAAGTTTAAAACCATAGTATAGGTATTGCGGCTATACCCTTTGTTATCCAATATTTTATCAGGGATTTTTTGAAACCCATTTTTTACGTATAAATGATTTGCTGCAATAAGCTTTTTGTTAGTTAACAAAAAAAGCTTATCTACCCCCATTTGTTTTGCTCTATCTACAGCGGCTACTAATAATTTTTCACCAATTCTTCGGCCTCTAAACTTTTTGGCAACAGCCATTTTTGCTAACTCAATAATATTATTGCTGTGTTTTATTAATGCACATGTGCCAACAATTTCTTTTTCAAATTCCGCAAAAAGAATTACTCCGCCATTCTTAATTATCTTGCTGTTAGGATTATTGAGAATAGCCTGGTCTTTCTCTTCAACGGTAAAATATTCTTCGAGCCATTCGTAATTTAAACGCTTAAAATGCTTTTTCATTTTAGAACTATACTCGTGTATAACAACTTCTCCGGGTAAAGAGCCATTTGCTAAAAACCAAATTCTGTCGAACATGCTCTTTTCATCAAGAGCTTTTTCAATCGTTTCTAAACCGGAGATGAAATTAGGGTTGGATATATTAACTAGACTATCATTTGCGATTGCTATTTTTTCAAGAAGCGGAGTTAAGGATTTGTAAATATTTCTTCCCTTTTCGGTCAGTTCAAAAAGTCTTAGTCTTTCATCCCTTTTTAGTTTTGTGGATTGGACATAACCTTTTTTTATTAACTCTGTTGCTAATTGATTTACCGCAGTATGACTAATTCCCAGCTGATGAGCTAATTCAACAACAGAAATTGGGGCATGAATTTTAATTGAGTAGAACAATGGGAACCATCTGGCTTTAAAATCTAAACCCATTTTTTTGTAAACAAGTGAAACGTCTTTGGATAATTTTTCGCTCAGGCGTTTTAATCTGGTTGCAAGAGCTAATTGACCTAATTTGTTTAGTGTATCCACAATATCTTTCATTTATTTGAATCATAAGACGCAAAAGAATGAAAGTAGTTTCCTAGTTTTTAAATATTTTTTTCTCCTAGGTTAAAATTTTGGAATTATGCTGAGAGAAAAATAAGAATAAGCTGCAGCAACAATTCTGCAGATTATTCCAATTTATCATTACTCTTTATAGATGAGAATGCAACTGAGGGATTTATCTATCTTTTTTCGAATTTAATGGAGGCAGAATTAATACAGTAGCGCATTCCGGTAGGTTTTGGACCATCCGGAAATACATGCCCTAAGTGGCCGTTGCAGTTTTTACACATAACCTCTATTCTATGCATTCCTAGAGTAAAATCCTCTTCTTCAATAATCTTGCTTTTATCAATTGCCTGGTAAAAACTGGGCCAACCGCATCCGGCATCAAACTTTGTATCGGATTCAAATAAAATTTCTTGGCAGGCAGCACATTTATAAACTCCTTTTTCAAAATGATTCCAATATTCTCCCGTAAAAGGTCTTTCGGTTCCTTTTTGCCTTAAAACTTTAAATTGCATTTCGGATAGAAATTCTTTCCATTCTTTATCGGATTTATTTATCATGGCTTTTACCTTTGCTTTATCTTTTAATTTGGAATTTGAATTTTGAGCAGATACATGGTTTTGTATATTTATTAATAGACTAACAGCTAATAATAAAATAAGCTTACCCATCTGTACTCCTTTAGATATTGTTACTATTACAACAACTTGCGGGCTATTTTAGTTTCTTCATGTATTCTTCGGTTTCTTCAATAGAATTGAAATAACCAATTCGTACACGGTACCAGGTACCTTTTCGTTCGGGGATATATGCAGATGCAATAAATGCATTATGGCCATTCCTCTTTAAACGGTTCATTTCACTTTCGGCCTTGGCTTTGTTTTTCCATGATGAAACTTGAAATGAATATTTTGATCCGTCTAAGAAGATTGTGCTTTTGGGATTGGATTCTGTTGAACTATTCTCCGCTTCTTTTTTCTTCTCTGTTAATTTTGTAAATGCATCTTCCTTTTTATCTGTTGGAATGTCTACAACTTTTACTTCATTTTCTACCGGCAAGACTCTATCGCTTTCAGAAAATATTGTTTCGGCTGCAGTTATTGGTTTTTGGGAAGAAGATGATCTGTTTACTCTGAATTTGGAATCGTTTCCAATAAGATTAAGACAAAAATTGTAAATAGCATAAACCGATGGATTACTGTCTATTGCTAAAGAAAAATTATCTCCGTTCGAAGAAAAACCGGGTAAGGAAGACTCGCCAAGAATTTTTAAATTTTTGTTATAGAATAAATTTCCAATTGAAGAATATTTTTGCAGCGCAAGGTTAAAAAGAAGTTGAGATTTAATAATATAAACATCTTCGGTTACACCGTCAATCTTTTGTGCATCGGTAAAATAGGTAATGCTTAAAACCGAAATCTGGTTCTCAAATTTTTTAATTGTTGTTGTATCTATATATACTTTTTGATCCGGCCTATCTAAAACGTTTATCCATTTGGAATTTAACGCCTGAGAGTAAAGTGAGCCGGCAAGTAAGAATAGTATAATAAATATTGTTTTTTTCATGTCAATTTGATTTTCCATTCTTAATTTAGAAAAAAAATAATTCCCTTAAAACATTTCTTTCAATAAGAGATGAGCAAATTTCCTTTTCATTAGTCCTTTTACCTTTCTCTAGTTCATACTAAAGTCTTTTATTTAAACTGTTTAGTATGTTTTTAAAAATAAATCGGATATTCGCATAAGATTTCTTGACATAAATTAATAGATGCACTATTTTGCCCCTAAATTTTTTGAAAGGCTATGTTAACTGAATTCGGCAAAATTTTAATTTTTATTATCCTTGCAATTGTCTTTGTTATCATCACTCTGTTTATTAACAAGCTTGTCCGCCCCAATAAACCAACCCGAGAAAAACAATTGACTTATGAATGTGGCGAAAACCCTGAAGGTTCACCATGGGTTAAGTTTAACATTCGTTTTTACGTTGTTGCTCTAATCTTTTTAATCTTTGATGTGGAAGTAGTTTTACTTTTTCCATGGGCTTTAACTTACAAAGATTATGGTGTTTACGGCTTTTTAGTTGGTTTAATATTTTTATTAGTTCTTGGTTTAGGCATGGCTTACGAATGGAGAAAAGGTGATTTGGAATGGGCTAGACCAACACCAAAAGCTCCTAAACTTGATGATTTACTTAAAAAAGAAACCGAGAATTAATAATTTCTACTGGTTTTATTTTCATTAACTATTTTTACGACGATTGATTATGGGTTTACTGGATAAAGAATTCTCTGAAGGCAATATTGTTATTGCTAAAGTTGATGATTTACTAAATTGGGCTCGCCTTTCTTCTGTTTGGCAGCTAGGATTTGGACTTGCATGTTGTGCAATTGAAATGATGGCCACCTCGGCTTCTCATTACGATTTTGACCGCTTTGGAGTTATTCCTCGAAATACTCCTCGCCAAGCAGATGCAATAATTATTAGCGGTACCGTAACACTTAAAATGGCCATTCGTATTAAAAGACTATACGAGCAAATCCCCGATAGAAAATATATTATCTCTATGGGAAGCTGTGCAAATTGCGGCGGACCATATTGGGAGCATGGATATCATGTTGTAAAAGGAATCGATAGAATAATTCCCGTTGATGTTTATGTGCCTGGCTGTCCTCCAAGACCAGAAGCGTTATTGGAAGGACTTTTGAAATTACAAGAAAAAATTCGTAACGAATCCCTTAGAAAGAAATCCGTATGAAAAATCCAGAAGAAATTTTTGAATTACTAAAAACTCAGTTTGGAGATTCTATTATTGCGTTAGAAAAGGACGCTCCAACAGAAGCTATCATAACCGTTCAACCTCTTGAAATACATAAGGTTAGCAATTTCTTAAGAGTAAATGAAGAGCTTATGTTCGATAGTTTAATGTGCCTATCTGGAGTTGATGATGCAAACGGTGCTAAAGTTAAAGATGCAGATGGTTACGATACAATTCAAGGGGGCACATTGAGTGTTTATTATCATTTACACTCAACCAGTTTGAAACATAAAATTACTATTAAAGTATCTGCTCCGCGCGAAGATCCCAAAGTTGAATCTGTTGAAAATGTTTGGAAATGCGCAGACTGGCACGAAAGAGAAGCTTTCGATATGTATGGGATCATTTTCCTAAATCATCCCGATATGCGAAGAATATTAATGCCTTACGATTGGGAAGAAGGGTCTTATCCCCTCAGAAAAGATTATAAGAGTCCCGAGTTTTATCAGGGAATGAAAATTCCTTATTAGTTACTAAAACAAAATTCATTATAAGTAAGAATACTGTGTACATAAGTACTGGATACTAACTTGAAAACAGAAACAATGGTTTTAAATATGGGCCCTCAGCACCCATCAACGCATGGTGTGTTAAGGCTCGAACTTCAAATTGAAGGTGAGTTAATTGTTAAGGTTACTCCCCACATTGGTTACCTTCATCGCTGTTTTGAAAAACACGCTGAGGCAATGCAATATAATCAAGTTGTTCCCTATACAGACCGCTTAGATTACCTTGCGGCAATGGGAAATAATTTTGGTTATGTGCTTGCAGTTGAAAAACTAATGGGAATTCAGGTACCCGAGCGTGTTGAATATATTAGAGTAATAATGGCAGAGCTTCAGCGAATTGCTTCTCATCTTGTTGCTATTGGTACAAACGGCGCAGATATTGGAGCTTTGACTCCTTTCCTCTATTTATTCCGCGATCGTGAATATATTTTAAGTCTCTTCGAAATGACCTGCGGCGCCAGAATGCTTTACAATTATATGTGGGTTGGAGGACTTTCGCATGATATTCATCCCGACTTTGTAAGAAAAACAAAAGAATTTTTAAATTACTTTAAGCCTACAATCGTAGAACTAGATAATCTGCTGAGCTATAATAAAATATTTATTGAACGTACCGGAAATGTTGGTGTTCTTCCAGTTGATACAGCAATTAATTATGGCGCCACTGGTCCAGTATTACGCGGTAGCGGAATTGCCTTTGATGTTAGAAGAGAAGATCCTTATTCTATATATAATAGATTTGAATACGATATACCTGTTGGTAAAGGATTGGTTGGAACAGTTGGCGATTGTTGGGACCGGTATTATGTTCGAATTAGAGAAATGGAACAATCTTTAAGAATTCTTGAACAAGCTATTGATCAAATTCCTGAAGGAGATGTTCAATCGGCAATTCCTAAAAAAATTAAACCGCCAAAAGGAACTTCATACGCTCGCGTAGAAAATCCTAGAGGTGAACTTGGATACTTCATAATCAGCGATGGCAACACGAATCCTTTTAGAGTAAAAGTTCGCGCACCATCATTCGTTAACTTAGAAGTCTTCGGAGAATTGTGCAAAGGGCATTTAATTGCAGATGTAATTGCAATTCTCGGTAGTATTGATATTGTATTGGGAGAGGTAGATAGATAATGTATCAATTCTTTTATGATTTAACCGGAAATGTTATTATCTCGACCCTATTGGTTGCTGTAATTCCTCTTGTTAATGTTTTGGTTGTAGCGTTAATAGGTGTGTACCTCGAGAGAAAAGTCTCTGCTTGGATGCAGGATCGTGTTGGTCCAAACCGTACAGGTCCATTTGGTCTATTCCAAACTGTTGCAGATTTTGTTAAGATGCTTCAAAAGGAAGATGCAAATTCAACCGAGATTGATAAAAAACTTTATAACATTGCACCAGTATTAGTATTTGCCGGAAGCTTTGCAGCTTTTGCAGTTGTTCCCTTCTCGAGCAAACTAATTGGCAGCGATGCCGAAGTTGGTTTGTTTTATGTATTGGCTGTTTCCAGCTTTGTAGTTGCCGGAATTTTAATGGCAGGCTGGTCATCAAATAATAAATATTCACTTCTCGGTTCTATGCGCGCAGCTGCTCAAATTGTTAGCTACGAAATTCCTACAGCGCTTGTGGTTCTTTCGATGGTTATGCTAACAGGAACTCTTAGTTTAGAAAAAATGAGCATGATGCAAACTTCTTATTTCTGGAATTGGAATATTTTTGGCGGCGCCGAACTTACAATAACAAAATTTCTATTGATTCCATTTATGGTAGTTGGCTTTATTATTATCTATATAAGTTCTTTAGCCGAAGTTAACCGTGTTCCATTCGATATTCCTGAAGCCGAAAGTGAACTTGTTGCCGGATACTTTACAGAGTATTGCGGAATGAAATGGGCAATGTTTATGCTATCTGAATATGGAAATATGTTTTTAGTTTCTGCAATTGTTTCTATTCTTTTCTTCGGCGGTTATCAGTCTCCTTTTGGATATTTAGGTAATACACTTGGACTTGAATGGATGGTTCCTTTTGAACAAGCAGGATGGTTCATTGCAAAAGGATGGTTCTTCATTCTTATTCAAATGTGGCTGCGCTGGACTTTACCCCGCTTACGTGTAGATCAATTAATGACAGTTTGCTGGAAATATTTAATACCTTACGCATTTGTTAACTTAATTATTATTGGCATTATTAGTTTATTGTAATAAATGTTGGCCGGCTAATTAAAAGCAATGAACCGGCAGGAAAGTTTGAATTATGAAAGAATACTTAAAAAATACTTGGCAAGGCTTATTCACAGTTTTTGTTGGAATGAGAATTACATTCCGCCATCTATTCGTTCGTTCTGTTACAATTCAGTATCCGGAAGTAAAAGTAAAATTACCGGAAAGAGTAAGAAACAGATTATATGTAAATATGGACGATTGCATTGGATGTGATCAATGCGCAAAGGCATGCCCGGTAAGCTGCATCAATATCGAAACCGTAAAAAGTGTTCCCGGCGATGAAGTTGGTGTTACATCAAACGGAAAGAAGAAAGCATTGTGGGTTACGGATTTTACAATTGATATTGCAAAATGCTGCTTCTGCCAGCTTTGTGTATTTCCCTGCCCTACAGAATGTATTTACATGACAGATGTTTACGAGTTTACAGAATATGATAGAGCAAGCTTAATTTATAAATTCTCTACTCTTTCAGATGAAGAGATTGCTCAGAAAAAAGCTAGTTACGAAAAATTACAAGCTGAAAAAGAAGCCTTAAAAGCTGCGGCTGCCGCTAAACCAAAACCGGAAGCTCCGGCTCAGCCATCAACTAATTGATAAGAAAATTGTTAAAATAAAATGAACTTTTACAACATTATCTTTTATCTATTTGCCATAATTACAATTGTATCGGCATTCTTTGTTGTTACAACCCGTAATGTTATTTATTCTGCATTCTTCCTTTTATTCACTTTCTTTGGTGTTGCGGGAATTTATACTTTACTGGGAGCGGACTTCTTAGCTATAGTTCAAATAATGGTTTACGTTGGAGGCATTCTAATACTTTTGATTTTTGGTGTTATGCTTACTAACAAAATAACTAACGTTGATATCAGAACCGGAACCGTTCACTTATTGCCTGCTGCAATTGGAATTGGAATTTTTATGGGCGCTGTTGTTTCTATTATGGTTTGGACTCCCTGGAAAAACGAACCGGCTCAAATTCCAAATACAACTACAAAAGTTTTAGGCGGTTTGCTTCTTACAGATTACGTATTGATTTTTGAATTGCTTGGAATATTATTGTTAATAGCGCTAATTGGCGCTGCATCTATTGCGAGAAGAGAAAAAGAATAAAATTTTTTAATTCTGAGTCCCCTTTAGGGGCGAAGAATCTCCTACTACTAATTGTATGGAATTCTTTTAGCCCGCTTATAGGAACTTTATTCAGAATATAAGGAGAAAGAAATTGTTAGAATCTATTTTAAATGCAATAGTAAATATTGGTTTAACACATTTTTTAGTTATAAGTGCAATATTGTTTTCGTTTGGCATCTATGGTATTGTGACACGTAAAAACGCAGTTATGGTACTTATGGGAATTGAATTAATTCTTAATTCGGCTAACATTAATTTTGTTGCATTCGCTAAGTATGGCAACTTTGGTTTAAGCGGTCAGATGATTGCATTATTTGTAATTGTTCTTGCTGCAGCCGAAGCCGCTATTGCCTTAGCTATAGTTCTAAATATTTATAAGACATTCTCAAACGTCAATGTTGACGAAATAGACCATTTAAAAGAATAAATTATGAGCGAAAGTTTATTAATTAATCTGTCCGTACTAATACTGTTTCTTCCTTTATTGGGATTTACGGTAGTAGTTCTTCTTGGAAAAAAGTTTCCTAAGCTTTATCTTTTTGAGGTAGGCATAATATCTGTTGCATTCATCCTTTCGTTGGTTGTAATGTTTAACAAACTTGCTTACTTTCCTCAAGATATTATTGCATCCTTTACATGGATCACAATGGGAGACGCTCCAAATCCCGGTTCCTCAAGCATTGAACTTGGAATTAAGATTGACAACATTACAGTACTAATGCTTTTTGTTGTTAATCTTATAAGCATGCTTGTTCATATATTCTCTATTGAATATATGCATGGAGATAAAAGATATACTCGTTACTTCTCCTACTTAGGCATATTCACCTTTTCGATGCTTGGAATAGTTTTAACACACAATTTGTTGATGATGTACATATTCTGGGAATTAGTAGGTCTTTCCTCTTATTTGTTAATTGGATTCTGGTTCGAAAAGAAATCTGCTTCCGACGCATCTAAAAAAGCTTTTATTGTAAACAGAATTGGCGACATTGGAATGTTCCTTGGAATTCTAATTCTTTTTGCAAACTATCATACATTTACTTTCGATTCAATTTACGCTCAGATGGCCGCTGGCAATATGCCTTTTGGTAGCTCTGCATGGCTAACTGCAGCGGGAATATTAATTTTTATGGGAGCTGTTGGTAAATCCGCTCAATTCCCTCTTCATGTTTGGCTGCCAGATGCTATGGAAGGTCCAACTCCTGTTTCGGCATTAATTCATGCGGCTACAATGGTTGCAGCGGGCGTTTATTTAGTTACAAGAATTTTTGTAATGCTTACCGCAGATGCTATGCTTGTTATTGCTATTGTTGGAGCAGTTACTTCTTTAGTTGCAGCTACAATTGCTCTCACTCAAAACGATATTAAAAAAGTTTTAGCTTACTCTACAGTTAGTCAATTAGGTTATATGGTTATGGCTTTGGGTGTTGGAGCTTACGCTTTTGCATTCTTCCATTTGGTTACTCACGCTTTCTTCAAAGCTTGTATGTTTCTTGGTTCCGGTTCTGTTATTCATTCAATGCATCACGAGCAGGACATTAGAAATATGGGCGGCCTTAAAAAGAAAATGCCTTATACCTACTACACATTTTTAATTTCTACTCTTGCTATTTCAGGTATTCCTTTAACTTCGGGATTCCTAAGCAAGGATGGAATTCTTGCCGGTACTTTGGCATTTGGAAAATTAACAGGTCATTGGTTAATTCCAATTATAGGATTCACAGTTGCAGCATTAACAGCATTCTATATGTTCCGATTGGTTATTCTTACTTTCCATGGTGAAGCACGCGATCATCATAAATTCGATCACGCTCACGAATCTCCAAAGTTAATGGTTGCACCCCTTGTAATTCTTGCTGGCTTATCAATTTTTATTTGGTACACACCAAACCCAATTTCACCAGCTAATGGATGGGTTCTTCAAAGCTGGATTAGAACTCCTGCACAGGTAATTCCAAATGAAACCCGCTTTGAATTTATGGTTCCAAGTACAGAAGAAGCTAAAAAAGAAGTTCACGGAGAAATTACTCATTCGGTTGAATACACCGAAGCAATGCACTGGGCTCACTACCCTGCTATGTTCCTTTCACTTATTGTTGCCGGTTTAGGAATTTTAGTTGCATTCATGTTCTTCCAGTGGAAAAAACTTAATGCAGATAAGCTTGCCGAAAAACTTAAACCGTTGTACAATTTTTCGTTGAACAAATGGTATTTAGATGAAATTTACGATGCAACAGCTGTTAACGGAACATTAGGAACGGGCAAAGGATTATCCTGGTTCGATCAAAAAGTAGTAGACGGCGCTGTTAACGGTTCGGCCTGGGTTACTCAAATAGTTTCTAAAGTAAGCGGCCTTTTCGATACATATGTAGTTGATGGTTTAGTAAACTTTACAGCATTCTTCAGCGGCTTTGTTGGATTTTCGTTTAAGAAATTACAAACCGGTAAGGTGCAAACATATTTGGTATTTGTTGTTTTTGCAGTAATAATTCTTCTATTGTTCTTTAAGTAGTATAATAATTGGCATTTTAGCCAAACATAACTTTAAATAATAAGCTAATAGCTATAAGCTAAAGGCTAAACGCTATAATAAAACATAGGTTAGCAAACATGATGGGATTTCCGATTCTTTCATTAATTACGTTTCTCCCTGTACTGGGAATGATTATAATCCTCTTTATTCCTAAAGAACAAAAAGGAACTGTTAGATATCTTAGTTTAGGTATTACAGCATTTCAAATTGTTCTTGCTATCATTCTTCTTGCAAATTACAACTACGGTCAAGCGGGAGTATTTGAAGAAAAATCTTTTCAATTCATAGAGAAGTTCCGTTGGATTAACATTACCGGGCTTTCTTGGTTAGGAACTGTTAAGGTTGATTATTTCATGGGCATAGATGGAATTAGTATGCCGATGGTTCTTTTAACCGCAATTGTTTCTTTCATTGCTTGTATCTCCTCTTGGAATATCGAAAAATCTGTTAAAGGATTCTTTGCTTTATTCCTTTTGCTGGATGCCGGTATGATGGGAGTTTTTGTGGCACTGGATTTCTTCCTCTTCTACATATTCTGGGAATTAATGCTGCTGCCGATGTACTTCCTAATTGGTATTTGGGGCGGTCCTCGCAAAGAATACGCAGCTATTAAGTTCTTCATCTACACATTGTTCGGATCAATCTTTATTCTTTTAGTAATGATTGGCTTATACTTTAGCACAACCGAAACATTGGCAGACGGATCTAAAGTATTTACATTCAACATGCTTGAAATGATGAATCCGGCTAACGCAACTCCGGATGGAATTCTATCGCTGCTTAATCCAAACAATTTTAGATTCATTGCATTCATTGCATTGTTTGTTGGCTTTGCTATTAAAATTCCAATGTTCCCATTCCATACATGGTTGCCGGATGCACACGTTGAAGCTCCAACTCCAATATCTGTTATTCTTGCCGGCGTGTTGCTAAAAATGGGTACTTATGGAATTCTAAGAATTAACTATCCTATATTCCCCGAAATTACACGTCAGCTGATGTGGTACATTGCTCTCTTTGGAATGATAAATATTATTTACGGAGCTTTAGTAGCTCTTGCTCAAAAAGATTTTAAAAAGCTTATTGCTTACTCATCTGTTTCGCATATGGGTTATGTGCTTTTAGGAATGGCATCTTTAACTACAAGCGGTATTAATGGAGCCATTTTCCAAATGTTCAACCATGGAACTATTACAGCAATGCTCTTCCTTATAGTTGGTGTTATTTACGATAGAGCTCATACAAGAGGCATCTACGATTTTGGCGGTCTAGCTGCTCAGATGCCTGTTTATACAGGATTTGTTACAGTTGCTTTCTTTGCCGCAATTGGATTGCCAAGCATGAGCGGTTTTGTTAGCGAGGCTTTGGTTTTTGTAGGTTCCTTTAGTGTTGAAACTACCAGAACTCTTTCAATGATTTCCACTCTTGGAATTTTATTGGGTGCCGCTTATATGCTATGGACTCTTCAAAGAATTTTCTTTGGACCTCTAAACGAAAAGTGGGCTACAATGCCAGACGTTGATAAACGTGAACTATCAATGTTAATTCCTCTTTCGGTAATTATAATCTTTTTAGGTGTCTATCCTTCGGCAATGCTTAACATTATGAATACATCTGTAAATTCATTGGTAAATTTAGTAGTAAACGGTCTTTAATATTTTTGTTGGTGCCCGCTTAATTTAAGCGGGTAAATAAATTATGAACGGATAATCCGTTTTCAAAGTAGTCTAAAAAAATCTTAGCGGATAATAAATAACGATGGCAAATTTATATCAGTCGCTCGAACTAATTCGTCCTGAAATTGTACTTTCGATAGCATTAGTCGTATTGGTTTTGTGTGATTTAATTTTTCATACAAATAAAAAGATAATTCCTTATATAGCTCTTGCTGGTTTAGTAGCAACCGGAGTTTTTACATTAATAAATATTAATGTAAGCGGCTTTGCTTTTCAGGCCAGCAATTTAATGGGCAAAATTGGAATTGTTGCTGTTGATCCTTTTGGAACATATTTCAAAATTCTAATTATTATTACTACCCTTTTCATTGTATTCATCTCATTCTCTTCCGAAGAGATTCAGAAAATTCAAGATAGAATTGGAGAGTATTACGCATTATTATTTGGAATGATTCTGGGCATGTTCTTTATGGTTTCGGCAACAGATCTAATTCTAATTTATCTTTCACTTGAATTAATGTCTCTATCGTCATACGTGCTAGCGGGATTTACTAAACTGCGCGATAGAAACAGCGAAGCATCCTTAAAATATTTGATTTACGGAGCTGCATCCAGCGGCTTTATGCTTTTTGGTATTTCTCTTATTTACGGATTAACCGGAAGCACAAATCTTTATGTAATTAATATGGTTATGCAGACACCTATTGTTAGTCAGTTTGCACTTGCCTTTGCATGTATTCTAATTTTTGTTGGAATTGGTTATAAAATTTCTTCTGCTCCATTTCATTTTTGGACTCCTGATGTTTACGAAGGCGCTCCAATTGCAATAACCGCATATCTATCGGTTGCCAGCAAGGCGGCAGGTTTTGCTTTGTTATTCCGCTTTATTAAAACCGGTTTTGTTTCTTTTGTTGAGCCAAACGGTTTTTGGCAGTTAACCAATCATTTCGATTGGAAGAGCATGATGATTGGAATATCAATTCTAACAATGACTCTTGGAAATTTTTCGGCTCTTTGGCAAAATAATCTTAAAAGAATGCTGGCATTCTCATCTATTGCCCATGCAGGTTATTTAATGCTTGGCTTAGTTGTATTTTCGAACGGTGGTGTTTTGGCCGTTTTGGTTTACTTCTTTATTTATATGCTTATGAATCTTGGAGCATTCCTGGTTGTAATGCTAATTGCAAACAAAATTGGCAGCGAAGATGTAGATGATTACAATGGTCTTGGTTACACTTCCCCATTCTTAGGAATTTGCTTGACAATCTTTTTAGTTTCGTTAACCGGACTTCCTCCAACAGCAGGCTTTATTGGAAAGCTTTATCTGTTTCTTGCTTTGCTTGATGCTAAAATGATTGTTGTGGCAGTAATTGCATTACTAAACTCTGTTGTTTCTCTTTACTACTACATACGAGTTGTTAAGCACATGTATTTAACCAAGCCCGAAAAGGAACCTATGGCTGTTACAACAAATATTAAAGATACAATACTGGTTTCCCTTCTAGTTGTTCCGGTTTTGGTGTTGGGTATCTATTTCCAGCCTTTATTGGATTGGGCAATTCAAAGTGTTGAGATGCTAGGTTTATAATAGTTTGTTTTTATTAGAATAAAAGACCCGCTTTACGCGGGTTTTTTATTGTATTTTATACACACCAAAATTTATTTTTCAACTGCCCTTTAAATTTTGTTTTTTCTTTCGATAATAGCTTGAGCTAATGTGCTATTTTAAAATTATATATAGAATTTTATTTAATGAAAAAAGAAAAAAACACTCCCCATTCCGAAGCCGAACTGCTTGCCGAAATTGAACATTTAAAGAAGAAGGTAAGTATTCTTGAAAGCCGTGAGATTGAACTGCTTGAAAAGAATATTAATTTTTTAGCTACCAATGGCATCTTCAGCGAATTTATGAAATACCTTACCGCTTTTGCTTTTATTAAAGATAACAGTAGAAGGATTGTATATGTCAACGAACTATTTGAGTCCAACTTTAAATTAACTACCGAGCAATGGAAAGGAAAGTTAACAGAAGAAATTTGGCCCAAAGAAATTGGTGAAGCTATTCGTATTGATGACGAGGCATTGCTAAAATCTTTGAAACCAGTTTCGCGAGAAGAGACATTTACATTCGACGGCGTTACAAGAATATTTTTTACCATCAAGTTTCCAATACCAATAGGAAATGATATTAATTACATAGGCGGATTCTCTTTTGATATTACAGACATTAAAAAGACCGAAAAAGAGCTTCTGGTTTCTAACGAGAAGTATAGAATACTATTAGATGAATCTACCGATCCAATTTTTAGTTTCGAAAAGGATGGTACTTACAAATATGTTAATAATGCATTTGCCACCCCATTCAATAAAAAACCGGAAGATATAATTGGTAAAAGAATTTGGGATGTATTTCCGAAAGAAGAAGCCGATAAAAGGTTTGCAGCGGTGAAATATGTTTTTGAAACCGGCGAAACAAAAGTATTGGATGTAAAAGTACCAACTCCAAAACAAGATAGGTACTTTATCACTTCGGTTAAACCTGTAAAAAACAAAGAACAAGAAACAATAAGTGTTATTTGTATTTCAAAAGAAATTACGGATAGAAAGAGCAATGAAATAGCTCTTATTGAAAGCGAGAACAGATATAGAAGAATAATTGAAAATATGCAGGATGTTTACTATAGAACAGATATTAATGGTATTATAACAATGGTAAGCCCTTCAGCTTCTAAAGAATTTGGCGATACCCCTTTGGATGAAATAATTGGAAGAAAGGTTGAAGATTTTTGGATGTATCCTGAAAGGAGAAAAGATTTAATTGAGGAGATAACTAATAAAGGCTCTGCTAAAGATTTTGAAGCAATATTAAAGGATAAACAGGGTTCCCCATTTTTTGCATCAATTACAAGTACATTTGTCCGAAACAATAACGGTGATGTTGTTGGTGTAGAAGGAATTATTAGAAATGTTGCCGAAAGGACACGCATACTTGCCGAATTAGAAGAAAAGAATGCAATCTTAAATAAGTATTCCAAAGAGTTGGAAGAAGCAAACGCATCGAAGGATCGTTTTATTTCGATTATTTCGCACGATTTACGAAGCCCTTACATGGGAATTTTAGGCATTTCGGATCTTATTGCAAACGAAAATTTATCTTTGGAAGAAATTAATACCCTTAGCGCAAAGCTAAATAAAGAATTAAAAAATCAGTATCAGCTGCTAACCGAGCTTCTAACCTGGTCCAGATTAACAAGAAGGAATTTACCTTTCGAATTATCGAACTTAAATTTAATTTCCGAGGTTAACGAGGTTGCATCTCAATTAAAAACTGCAATGCAAAAAAAGGAAATTAGATTTTTATGTAACATCCCAAATAATGTATTTATTAGGGCAGATAAGAATATGATGAGAATTTTGCTCAGAAATTTAATTTCGAACGCAATTAAATTTTCGAGAATGCATGGCATAATTATTATGAATATTGAAGAGAAAGATGGCCTACTAAGAATTTCTGTTGAAGACAATGGAGTTGGAATTGACTCCTCTAAAATTGATGACCTTTTTAAAATTGATAAACATTTTACAACTAAAGGAACGTTAGGAGAAGTTGGAACCGGTTTGGGTTTATTGTTATGCAAGGAAATTATTGATATTCACAAAGGGGAAATTTCTGTTGAAAGCCAAAAAGAAAAGGGAACAAAATTTACTTTTTCTATTGCAAAGGGAGTTAATTAAAAAAAAGCCCCTTCAATATTTTTTGAAGGGGCTTTCATATCAACCATAATTAATCAATTATTCTTCACTAGTACCAAAATCACCGCTTTCACGCTTACTTTGCCATACAGCCCATGCAATTGCAGCAATACATATAACAGCAGCAATAACACCAATGACCATACTTCCAGATTTAGGTGACATAACTCCATAATTAAGTACTAATCCTAGAGTTAATAAGCTAACCATATTCATAACTTTGATAAGAGGGTTAATTGCTGGTCCGGCAGTATCTTTTAATGGATCACCTACCGTATCGCCTGTTACAGCGGCTTTATGAGCTTCTGAGCCCTTTCCACCGTAGATACCATCTTCAATCATCTTCTTAGCATTATCCCAAGCACCGCCGGCATTAGCCATAAACACAGCCAATAACTGGCCAACCAAGATCATACCGGCTAAGAAACCGCCAAGAGCATATGGTCCTAATAAGAATCCAACAAGCATTGGAGTCATAATTGCAAGAAGACCTGGTCCAACTAATTCCTTTTGAGCAGTTACAGTACAAATATTTACAACACGACCGTAATCTGGCTTCTTTGTACCGGCCCAAATTTCTTTATCGCGGAATTGAATTCTGCATTCATGAACAATATAGAAAGCTGCACGGCCAACCGCTCTTATAAGCATGCTGCTGAATAAGAAAGGAACAGCGCCGCCAATTAAAAATCCAATAAATACAGTTGGATTTGCAACTGTAAGTTTTCCGGCCTCTTCCAAATATTGAGGAACCGTTAATAAATCTATTTTATCTTCACTTCCAACAGCAATAATTGCAATAAAGCTGGAGAATAAAGACACCGCAGCAATAACTGCAGAACCAATTGCAATACCCTTTGTTTCTGCTTTTGTTGTATTACCAACAGCATCTAAATCTGCAAGAATTTGACGAGCATTTTTGTAGCTGCCTGGTTTTTCTTTTTCCATTTCTTCTTTATCGTAACCCATTTCGCCAATGCCGTTAGCATTATCCGCAACCGGTCCAAAAACGTCCATACTAATAGTATTGCCCGTTAAGGTCAACATACCAATACCAGTCATAGCAACACCATATGCTATAAACAATGGAGGTGTTCCAGCATAAGTTAATACAGATAAAAAGATTGCAAGAGCAATAACTAAAATCATTGCAACTGTGCTTTCGTATCCAACAGCAAAACCTTGAATAATGTTTGTTGCGTGCCCGGTTGTACAAGCTTTTGTTAAGCTTTTTACCGGAGCGTGACTTGTGTGGGTGTAATAACTAGTAACTTTATTTAATGCTACTGCTAAGAACACACCAATTAAACATGTTATTGCCGGACGTAAATCCAAACCTTCAATTCCAAAGTTAGCAAACCATGGAAGATGCTGAGGATTAACAGCCCAGTAACCTAATTTTTCTAAAGAAGCTATTTTTTCTAATCCAAAATATTCTGGAGTAAAATGCAAATAACCAAAGCCTAGTAAAAAGAATCCAACAACACTTATAACAGATCCAATCCAGAAGCCACGGTGAACACTCTTTAATGCTGTATCTGAAGTATCGTTTGCACCAGCTTTAACTGTATATGTAGAAATGATGGAGCCTAAAACGCCAATACCGCGAACTAATAATGGGAATATAACTCCCTTATGCCCAAATGTAGACATACCAAGAATCATTGCCGCTACAATTGTAACTTCATAACTCTCAAAAATATCCGAAGCCATACCGGCGCAATCGCCAACATTATCACCAACGTTATCTGCAATTGTTGCAGCATTACGTGGATCATCTTCAGGAATATCTTTTTCAATTTTACCAACTAAATCTGCACCAACATCTGCAGCTTTTGTATAAATACCGCCACCAACTCTCATGAACAATGCTATTAAAGTACCGCCAAATCCAAAACCCAATAAAGCTTCGTAAGCAAGGTCACCAAATAGTAAAAAGATTAAAGTACCGCCTAATAATCCCAAACCATCTGTAAGCATGCCGGTAACAGTACCCGTTCTGTAACCTAGCTGCATTGCTTCGCCATAACTTCTTTTTGCAGCAGTAGCAACTTTAAGGTTTCCAATAGTAGCTAAGCGCATTCCTACAAAACCTACTAACCAGCTAAAAATTGAACCGATTAAGAAAGCGCCGGAACGGCCCCATCTAAATGCATCTTCGCTTCCCTGATAGGTAATAAAAAGAAGGATTGTAATAATTACAATGAGTGGCCCAATTTTTTTGAACTGCGCAGATAAATAAGCATTTGCGCCTTCTCGAATAGCCGCAGCAATTTCCTGCATTTTCTTTGTACCGGGATCTGCTTTCATCACTTGTTTTACAAGTAACAAAGCATACAGCAATCCAGCAACAGCTATTACCAAAACTACTAGTAATGCAAATATTTCTATTCCAGCATATTTGGGATCGGTAAAAAGTCCGAAAGGAACAAAAGAATGCCCCTCAGCTGCTACCGTTGACCCGCTTTCTTGAACAGAACTTGGAACCCACATAAAACCAGCTGCAAAAACAAAAAGCATAACGTATAAATAGTTACGCCTAGCTTTAGGAGTTTTGAAGATTTTTTTGATTAAATCCATAAGCACACCTATACCAGTTGATTGATTAGTTAATTTAGTTAGTTAGTTTATTGATTTGTATGGATATTTTAATTCTTGAACTATGGAGTATAGTTCTTTTGTTTATCTTTTGTTCATAAATTCTCATGCATTTACCTCCTGATTATGTTTAGAAATATCAAAAAAATCAGAAGACAAAAAATGAGCATCTATTAAGGAGTAATATTTAACTATATGACGAATTATCAAATTTTAAATAAAATGCTGAATAAACCAATCGTTTTTGTATTTTCAATCTATGATTTTTGAAGCGGAAAACCAAAGGAAATCCAAGAGAAGTGCAAAAATTTATACACTAATTATTCTATTACTAAAAACAATTTAATGAGGTTAAGATGAACAATTCGAATGAATTGATTAATAATCATATGATGTTTTTTACATTTATGAAAGAAAAGTATAATGTTTACAATAATTCCAATATCTTTTTGAGGGATATTCAGTATGCGGTTAAGAGCTACTTCGAAAAAAAGGAAACGAAATTAAAATTTCCGGCAGTTACATTAATAACCAATGAATTTATTGCCGATTTGGAGAAAAAAGATTTATTAAAAAAAATATCAAATAATTCTTGGAAATTGAATTTTTCTTTTGAAAAGCCTGTTAGTAATATAGTAACAGAATAAAAACTAAAAGGACTTTTCAAAAATGAGTAACTCGGTTAGCACGTTAAGCGAAATTGAAATTACAGATAAAGCTGTTAAGCAGATTAAGCAAATCAAAGATGAAAACAGCATTCCCGAAGCACATGGTTTAAGAATTGGTGTTAAAGGTGGAGGTTGCTCTGGATTAACTTATCAACTTGGTTTTGACGGTGAAATTAAGGAAAGCGACTCGGTGTTTGAAAAGGATGGAATAAAAGTTATTGTTGATGGGAAAAGCCTTTTTTACTTAACCGGTACTAAATTAGATTTTAGCGACGGATTAAATGGAAAGGGATTTGTTTTTAACAATCCTAATGCAACAAAAACTTGCGGATGCGGCGATAGCTTTGGTGTTTAATAAATGAAAAGAAGAAATTTTCTTACATCTATTGGATTGCTAAGTTTTGCCACTTCGGCATCAAAAATTGAAGCGATATCAAATAAATTAAAAAATCAATTAGATAGGAGTAACACAAAAATGAGTAAATTTGAATTAGCACCACTACCATATGCATTTAACGCATTAGAACCTTACGTAGACGCTAGAACTATGGAAATTCACCACGATAAGCATCATGCCGCTTATGTTAACAATCTTAATAAGGCTCTTGAAGGTACCGAATTAGAAGGAAAATCTTTCGAAGATTTATTTAAAAATATTTCAAAGGCTCCGGTAGCTGTTCGTAACAATGGCGGTGGAGTTTATAACCATAATTTATTTTGGGAAATTATGGGACCAAATAAAGGAGGAGAGCCTACAGGCGCTTTTGCCGAAGCAATTAATTCCACATTCGGTTCTTTCGAAAAATTCAAAGAACTATTTTCAACTGCCGGTGCTACACGTTTTGGATCTGGTTGGGCATGGTTAGTTGTTAGCGATGGTAAACTTGTTGTTAGCTCTACTCCAAATCAGGATAATCCTTTAATGGATGTTGCAGATGTTAAGGGTACTCCAATTTTAACTCTTGATGTTTGGGAACATGCATATTACTTGAATTACCAAAACCGCAGACCGGATTATATTTCGGCTTGGTGGAATGTTGTTAATTGGGATGAAGTTGCAAAAAGATTTGCCTCTTCAAAGTAATACTTTTTAATACTCAGTAAAAAAAAGCCTCAGAATAATTCTGAGGCTTTTTTTATAAATCAACATGAGCACTATCTAAGTAAGATCATCTTTATTACCTTAAGATAGTTGCCGGAAATCATCTTGCAATAATAAATTCCGCTTGCCAAACTACTGCCATCAAATTTTACATTGTAAGATCCGCTTGGTTTAAACTCATCAACAAGTATTGCAACTTCCCTTCCAAGCACATCGTAAACCTTTAATTGTACGTTTGAAGGTAACGATACCTGATAAGCAATATTAGTCTCGGGATTAAATGGATTAGGATAGTTTTGCGAAAGATTAAATTCCGTTGGAATATTTATGTTTTCATATACATCTGTTACCGAAGAAGAACTGTTCATAATTATATCTACAGTTGAAACAAAAGAATTTTTAGAATAGTCTATTAATCCTCCCTCTTTAATTACAGTAGTATAACCATATTTTTCACTTATCAATGTATAATCTCCAATTCCCAATCCAACAATTTCAAATGAGCCATCGCTTCCGGTAATTGCAAAAGAATTTTCATTCAAGTCCTTCGATTCTGCAGTAACAACAACACCGGTAATTCCATTCATTTTCGAGTCTAAAATCTTTCCGGAAATAACACCTCCGCCAGCTGCTGTAATTTTTTTAACACAAACCAAATTACCTTTCGAGCTTCCATCATTTTCAATGATAATTAATTCTGCAAGCTTTGCATCCCTCACTCCACAATCACTCTTTTTATAATATGCGGGAATATATCCTTTAGCCGGAACTGCATGTAGATAATATTTTCCATTTGCAACTTTTTCAAATACAAATTCCCCTTTATCATTTGTATTAACAGTTCTGCTTAAAAGATTAGTTGGAACAATGCTGTTTACTGCGTAAAGAATAGCCTTACCAACAATTCCATTGCCAGATTCATCAACAATTTTACCCGATATTAATCCATTTGCTAAAGGCATAGCTTCTAATTTGAAATCTATTCCCAGCAAATCTTTTTCGAGCTTAATTTTATCTGCCTCAAGAGCATTGCTTTTACCATTATAATATTGCAATTGATAATTTAAAGCATAGCAAGCAATTGTATAAGTATATCCTCCCCTAACCTGCAGTTTGTAGTTTCCATCCTTATCTGTTACAGCTTTTGCTATAATATCTGTAAACATTCCATTTGCCGGATCGCTATAATTAGCCATTCCCAGTTCTGCTGAATAACCAAGTTCTGCCATATTCTTTGAAGTTATTGAAGCAAGAACAGTTGCGTTTGCAAGAGCACCAGTAGTGGCCGTAACTTTACCACTAATAGAATATACTATTGGCTCCGGTTTAACATACTTGTGCATTGTTAAATTAGCGCTAGCAGATTTGTTTGCTTCAGTAATTTCAATTGCTTCGGCTTTGTCTATTGTAGGAGAATCCTTATACCAAACAGGAGAATACATTACTGAAACCGGAACCGGAGGAACAACTTTTTCGAATGCGGTTTTTGCATAAACATAGTAGGAGCCGGCTTCAACCTTTTCTATAGAATAGGCTCCTTTTTCATCCGTCATAGCACTGTATACAGTTGAGTAGGTTCCCTCCTTTTGAGCTACTGATATTTTTTTATAAAGAGTAACCAACACACCTTTCAAAGGAAGTGAATCATCATTCTTAACAATCCCTGCAACGTTACCCAAAAATCCAATTACTCTAAATTTAATAACAACCAGAGCAATTTTATTTCCATTGTTATAAACAGCAATTTCGGCTGCAAATTCTCCTGCTGCGTTTGGAGTCCAGTTAACAATTCCTTTATCTTTATCAACTGTTAGCGAAGATACCGGTTTAAGAAGTTTGAATTCGGTTGGCAATGCATTTAATGGTAATGGAATAGAGATCTGGTAAGTGAATGGTTTGTCTTTTTCAATTGTGAATGAATATGCATATGTTCTAACTGGGGTAATAGTATTAGCATGCAATTTAATATTAGCTTCATACTTAGGATTAGCCGCGTCAATTATAATTGCTTTGGCTCTATCGAAAGTTGGAGAATCGTCGAACCAGATAGGTAGATAGGTAAGATATGTTCCATTGTCGGAAGATATTTTAATTGCCGACTCAGCCCGTAAATAATAAGTACCGGCTTCTACGTTTGGTATTGTATACTTTCCATTAATGTCTGTTACAGCTTTTGCAATTGCGGAATATGAATCCGGTTTGCCAACTGAAGTAATTTTTTTATTAAGTATTATATAAACATTAGCTAAAGCCTTTCCATTATCATCTGTAATGGTTCCAATAATTGTTCCCACAATATCTGTGACCCGAAGTTTTATTAAAGAACTGCCGGCTTTAACACCATTAGCATTAACAACAATCTCGGCAGAATATTCCCCTTTTGCAGTTGGAGTCCAAGTTACAATTCCATCCTTCGCTGTTACTTCCATTCCTAAAGGACCTTTGAGCAATTTAAACTCCAGCTGAACTGAAGGATTTGTTAACTTAACCTCAATTTTGTATGTAAATTTCTCTCCTAATTTAATAACACCATAATAGGAGGATACGCTTAGTGGAGTAGTTGTTTGTGAAAATGAGGAGGAAAATGTAAACAACTGAGCGATCATCAAACAAATTAAAAATGCTGCTATTCTTTTCATTTTACTGTTCCTCTAATTAAAATTTTCATCCGGTCCTAAGATAATTTTTATTTTATTTTCTTTAAAGCAATTTTTTACTACTTAATACCCATTTGATATAAAACAACATATCCAATTATAGATGCAATTTTAATTGATTGGTAGCTTTGCTAACAGAAGATTCATCATAGAGTTTGCACTAATTTTATAGATGCTTTATTAAAAGAATAATTATATTTGGATTAGTAAGAGCATAAAATCAAATATAGGATGAATTATGGATAGGAATAAGACATCATTTATACTTTTTGTTGTATTTCTGTTCCTCTTATCATTTTCTATTCTACACTTCAATGTAATTAAATACAATTTGAACGGAGGAGAAGAATATAGGGTAGACAACCTGTATTTCTATATGCTCTGTCTAATCTTTCTATGGTCAACCTGCTTTTTGCTTATAAAGATTTCGAACAAAATATTTTTGAATATAGAGCTTAAAAACACTGTTGGGATAAATAGAATTACAAAGATTAACGACGCAGTTACAATTTTAATTTACACTTTTGGATTAATAGCCTATCTAATTGCTCTGGAAATAAAATTTACCTTTTATAACATAGCTATAATTATTTTTATAATGCTTATTGCATATTCTCTTAGACCCCTTCTTATGAAATTATCTAAAAAAGAATTTCTGCTTAAAGCCAGATCTTCAAAAACCGGCGATTGGATATCGTTAATAAACAAAGAGGGTTCCAAAGTATTTACCGGTAAAATTTATAATCAGGATAACAAATCAATTCAATTAAAAACCGAAAACAACACTCTGCTTGTTTTAAATAATAGTTTACTAAATCAGTTTATTATAGAGAACTATAAAGGTATTGGCAAAGAAGTATTATTCAACATATTTTTTTCTTTGCCAACTGCTGTAGATTTCAAAAGAGGGAAAAGAATTCTTACGGCCGCAGTTCAAAATGGATTGTTTGCAATTTTCAACGATGCAAACAATTCCGTTTCGGTTATAATAAATAAGGTAAGCGAAAGAAGCATTGAGTATAAAATTTCTTTTACAATTATTCCTTGGGAAAAGTATTCCCCCGAACAGGTAAAGGACAGCATCTATTGCAAAATATTGAGCCATCTTGAAATTACGGGAGTAGTACAAACTGCCCACTCTAATTATTTTGATGTGCTAAAGAAGATAGAATTATTTAGATATTTAGATGATACTGACTTGGAATTTCTTTTAGACAAGGCAATAAAAAAAGAATTCACAAGCCAATCCATAATTATTAACCAAGGAGATTCCGCAAATACAATGTTTGTTTTAATTGAAGGTTTATTAAAAGTAAACATTCAGCATCCGGATGCAAAAGCAATTGATGTTGGAATTATTTCTCCCGGAGAATTCTTTGGTGAAATGTCTTTATTCACTGGTGAAAAGCGTACAGCAACTGTTAAGGCACTTACAGATGCGGTTACAATAGAAATAACAAAAGATTCCGTTAAAGAGCTATTAACGCGCCGGCCCGAGCTGATGAATGATATTGCAGAAACTATAGCAGAAAGACAAAGTGTTAATTTAAAAGCGTTTGATGATTATCTTAACAAGAAAGAAACATTTATTCAAAAATTTATTGCCAAGATAAAAGCGTTTTTTGAAATCTAAGGCGGCTTAGTTTTGAATTACATTTAAACGCATTTTACACTGGCAATTATTTTATACTTTGCAATCCCCATCTATTCTACTAAAATATGCGGCCTCCAAGGTTTAACATAATATTTTGGGTATCTTCACCATAAAAGTAGTGCCCTTGGATAGTTCACTTGTAACGGATATTTCCCCTTGATGTAAATCTACTGCACGTTTAACAATTGCAAGCCCTAATCCAGTACCGGCAATACCGCTAGCGCTTTTTGTACGGTAAAAAGATTGATAAATGTTTCCAATATCTTCAGGAGCAATTCCAATGCCATTATCGCTAACTTCAATACACAGATGATTAACATCATTGAAAATGTTAAGGCCAATCTTTCCCCCATCCGGGCTATATTTAGCTGCGTTCGATAATAAATTGCTCATTATAAAACGTATAAGTTTAGGGTCCAGCTGAAATTGGTTTTCTTTTAGATTATAATTCAATTCCATTTTGTGAGTTGGTTTAATAATAGATTTTGCATCCTCGGTACATTCTTTTGCAAAAGCCAGCAAATCTACCGGCTCGGGCTTACAGCTTATTTTCCCATTTTCTGCGCGACTAATTATCAGAACATCATCCAGCAGCTTTGTTAAATACTCAACAGATTTTTTAATTCTGCTAAAATGCTCATTCTTCTTTTCGTCATCCCATTTTGCTCCAAATCTTTGAATTAATTCCGTAGAAGAAAGAATTGAAGTTAACGGAGTTCTGAATTCGTGAGATGTTGTAGAGATAAAACTAGATTTCATTTCGCTTAATTCTTTTTCCTTTTCCAAATTATTTTTAAGAATCAGCTCAAATTCCTTTTCTCTTTCTATCTCCCCTTTTAATGCTTTATTTAATCTATCCAGTTCTTCGGTTCTTTGTTTAACAAGCTCTTCCAAATTATTGCGGTAAATAGCTAATTCCTTTTCGGCAAGTTTACGTTCGGTAATGTCTCGGGCAACGGCAATAATAACTTTTTGATTAAAATAGTTTCCTTTAGAGACACATACTTCTTTTGGAAATACTCTACCCTCTTTAGTCATTCCCCAAAATTCAAAACACTGAGAATTGCCTTTGAATGCCGAACTAATTGCTTGGGAGATATGCCCCATGTCGTTCATGCCGGGGGCCGAAAGAAATTCGGGGGTTTTTCCAATAAAATATTCTCTTTTATAACCATATGCTTTTACAACCGCATCGTTTACATCTAAAAATTTTCCCTCCTCATCCTGAATATAAATTAATTCCGATACGCCGTTAAGCATTCCTCTATATGTTTTTTCGCTTAGTTTTAATTTTTCTTGAGCTTTCTTTAATTCTATAATATCGTTATTGTACATGGTTTTTAAAACCGAATTCTCTCTTTTCAATTCCTTTAATTCGGTTAGAAGTTCTACTTTGGCTTTACTAACAGCATTATATTTGATGTCCATAACCTACCATGTAATTCTGGAAAAAATTGTTATTTATCTAATTGCAAGAGAGGACTTTAATTTCCCCCCCTTCTTATAGCAACCTAATAAAACCGAGCAATTAGGTCAATAAGCAAATGCCACTTTTTTGCTTTTTAGTAGTATAAAAATAAATACCCCATTTTTATTTATAGATTTTTGCTTAGAGTTTAATTGCCTCTTCTTTCATATTCGTTAATCATTTTATCCATCAATAAATCCAAATTACTATTTATTATTTGGTTCTCCTTTAACGAGTACCAATCAATTATTTCTTTAACACCATTTTGGTAAGGTATTATTGACTTAAAACAGGGAGCTAAACTTTTTATTTTGGAGTTGTCGAATACGGTATTGTAACCTTTATCTCCCAACAAATTGCATCCCCATTCAAAATCATACCTTGCAATATATTCCGTTGGCAAATAGGTTATTTTTAATTCCAATTGAGCAGCATCTGCAATTATCCGGGCAATTTGATTCCATGTTAATACTTCATCCGAAGTTATGTGATATGCCTGCCCAATTGTTTTTGAATTCCCTATTAAAGCAATAAATCCATTTGCAAAATCTTTTGCATTTGTAAGAGTCCAAAGTGTGTTACCATCCTGATGAATAATTATACTTTTATTTTGTTTAATTCTATTGAAGGCTGTGTAATTACCGAAAAGTGGAAATCTTGTTTTATCGTATGTGTGCGAAGGACGGCATATTGTAATGGGGAAATCGTATAGACTTTTTAACTCCATCAAATACTCTTCACATTCAATCTTTCCTCGAGAATATTCCCAGAATGGATTATTTAATGGGACCTCTTCGGTAATTGGAAGGATTTTAGGCGGTTTATTATAAGCAGAAGCCGAACTTATAAATATATACTGATTGGTTTTATCTTTGAACAATTCAAAACTGTTTTTAACATGCTCTTGGTTATAGGCTATCCAATCTACTACGACATCAAATTTCATTGAAGATAAATTTTCTTTTATCTGTTCAATGTTCCTAATATCGCCATTAATAATTATGGCCTCATCCGGCGGTTTTCTTAATGAAGTGCCCCTGTTAAGAAGATAAAGCTCATATCCCTTTTCCACAAGTAATTTAGAACAAGCGTGGCTAATTACTCCGGTGCCTCCAATAAATAAAACTTTCATACTGTCTCGAATCTATAGGTAGTTTTCATTTTAAAATATTTATTTAATAAGAGTAATCTAAACTGCAATAAGAATGCAATACAAATAATTTCAAAACGACGAACTAACCCAAATCAATTTTCACTAAATCGATGTTGGCTAAATCACAAGTACCAAGCCCTAATTCGCTAGACAGCTGAATATGCCTTGTTCTATTTTCGCTTATTAAATCCAGTCCTTCACTTTTTCTTTTTTCGTTTATTATTCCAAGTAAAACAGTATCAATTGCAACCGGGTCTTCCGAAACCAATATTCCTCCATAAGGCCACATAGAGTTTCTATTCCATCTAGGGCCCCCGTTAAAAACTCCCAATAAAGCGTCCGCTATGATTAGTTTTTGCTTGCTGCGAATTTGAGGTAAGGCATTTATTTCGGGTATTCCGGGATTTGTGCAATTGTTCGAATGAAATTCCCTAGCATTGTTAATTGTGCCATAATGGTTTTTCAAAGCTCCTGTAAATCCGGCGTTGCCATGATCTTTTAATACCGGAATGTTAATTAGAGCCGTGCAAGATTCTGTTAATATTTTTGTTAACCTGGTGGATTTATCTCCAACCTTAATTTCGTCACTAAATAAAGAGCTATCGCCTCCTCGAGATTCAACACATCCAATCACTCTTTTTTTATCCAATTCTTTTTGAATTGTATAGCCTGCGCTTATCAATTCTTCCTCGCTTCTATCCCATATAATAAAATTCTGTTCCTTAAAAGAAGCTTTTGATGCGCTAGCAATTATTGCATCTGTAATGCAGCTAAAATGTTTTACTCCAGGTCCTTTTGCAATTGATGAAAGCCCAAGCGTATTTATTTTTAATCCAACAATATCTTTCTGAGTAAAATATTTGCTCCACAGTTCATGCGAAGGTTTTTGGTTATTAAAGCTTGTTAATCCCTTTTCGAGCATTTCTTCAAGAAGAGTAAAGTTAACCTCCCCCTCGTTATTTATAACTTTGGAGCTTTTTACAAGAACTACTCTACTTTTTTTAGCAGCATTTTTTTTTACTTCTGCTAAAATACTCTTGGGAATGTTACAAAATAAGGATAAGCCAATTATTCCGGCCGAAGATTTTTTAATGAAGTCCCTTCTACTTTCATTTAATTTTGAGCTCTCTTTCTGTTTCATATTATTTCCGGTTTTTGAATAATTTATATTAAAGATAAGTTTTCTGTTGGCTGCTTTTCAACAAAAACTCTTAATAAATATTTATTTTATATAAAGATGGAAATCTATTCATTGCATAGATATAATTTTATAATTCTCTATTATGTAGCAAATAGAGAATTGCGTAAAAGAATTTAATTCAATAGCTCAACAATCTTTTAGCAATATCAGCGTCTCACTTTCCAAATCTTGTCTTCAAAATTAAGATATTCTCCTAAAGCTGCGCTTCCATACCATTCATACAATTCAACATCGAACAACTTAGCTTTAACTGCAGGGTCAGAATTTGTTAATTCTTCTGCTTCTTTAATTGTGGGAACGTTAAAAATAAAAATGCCACGGTAAGTTCTTTCATTCTTTCCTAGTGGTCCTGCAACAATTAGTTTATTCTCTTTTACTAACCGGTTAATATTTTTCATATGTCCTGCAAACAGGCTATCCCTAGTTCCCTTGTTTTGGGGATTATATGCACCTGTTTTAAGTATAACAAGAACATACTTTTTCATTCCATAATCGTCTGCCCCAATTCTTTTTGCAAACGTGGAATCGTAATTAGGATTGAATGTTTGGGCATTTAAGCCAAATGCCAGTATCATTACAAATGAGGCTATATATTTAGTTTTCAATTAATGCTCCATAAAATATTACAAAGTAATCTATAACTAACTTACCAAATATTCAAACAAGCTTAGTTAAGTCAATTATAAGTTGGTAAACTTGAATGCCATTAATTGACAACTGCATCAAGCTTACCATCTTATTACTGGTTCTTAATTACTCAGAAACAATAAAGAATAAAACTCATTTAATTAATTGCTGCAGAAACTGCAATTCCCATCACACCTTTTACAACATCTCTTAAACTTTCTTTTAGGTAATATTTATAGAATACTTTCAGAGCTATATTTTCTTCCTTCCATTGCGCTCCAAAATTCATTGCATTCAATAGCCTATCTCCAAAATTATCCACATCTTGGGTTACAATAGCAACACCAACAAATTCCATATTTAGGAATAATTTGTTAATTCTGTAACCTGCATTCAATCCATAATGAAGAAATAACTCGGTACTGCCATTATTTTGTTTAGTTGGAATCATTACATTGGGACCCAGTTCCATTGCATAATTAAATCCCTGGCTTTGCAAATGGTGATAAGCGTAATTATAATAAAGCCCCATAGTGTTCGGCATAAACTTATTGATTTCATAATAGTGCGCTAATAAACCATTGGGAGCCGCTAGCTCATCTGCCGTTGGCAAAAACACTCCTAAGGTCATAACAGATTTACTTTCAACCGATTCCGGATTTAACTGAACACCAACAAAAACATTACCAAATCCCATCCTTTCATATTTATAGGTGCCAAATCCATAGTTCGTTTCGTAGCTGATATTAACATAAGGTATCTCTCCAACAATATTAATTTTAGAGGTTATTGGAATATTGGCTTTTAACTGAAATACTCCGGATAGAAAAGAGATATCTGACATTCTTTGGTATGAGGGTCTGTGTAAGCTAAAACCAAAATGCATTTTACTGCTGGGAATTGATTGGAAATCGAATGTTTGAGCAAAAGAGAAATCTATTGCAACAAACATTACTAAAAACAATAGGCTAACCTTACCAAGAATATTTTTCACTTTAGTACTCCTTAAATTAATTATAGAAAGATAGTCCAACTATTTTCCATACTTTATTTATAATAAGTTCAAGAATGTCTATTCCGGTAAAACTATTTTTTCTTTCGGCAATGCTTATAAATTAGCCTTTCAATTTCCGATTTAAGGTTTTTTCCCAAATATTTTTCGTTTGGATTAAATAGCAATTTTGCCTTAGATAAATCTTCGCAGCCACCAATCTCATCATCAAAAGCAGTTACTCTGTAAAGACCGCGGCTGTAATAACCTTCGGCATCGTTTGGATAATATTTTATTCTTAAGTCCAAATATTTTTTTGCACCCGAAAATTCTTTTAATAATACTTTACAGCCCGCCGCCAAACTTAAAATCTGTTTATTGTTAGGTTCCATTAAAAGTACATTCTCAAAATCTTCCAATGCTTGAATATAACCGCTGTAATTAAAATATCCCCTTCCCCTGGCAATAAGAGCATCTTTTTTTAATGTCGAATCCAATTCCATAGCTTTAGTTAAATCCGCAATTCCTTTTTGAGTATCCGAGTTTAATACATATCTGCCTCTTTCCAAATATGCCTTTGCAAATTTAGGATCTGCTTTTATTGCTTTGTCAAATTCCTCAATTGCCGGAAAATAGTTTTGGGAATTGACCAGTTCCATTCCCTTGTTATAATGATCTTCTGCACTCTTTTGGCATCCGTTTAATACCAGCAGCAACACAATAGAGATTGTAAGGTTTGTAAATTTCTGTAACATATTTGCCTCTCGTTAAATAATATTTATTGACGGTTAGAGATTACTATTCAATAATTATGTCATATTTATGTAAAAGTCCGGTAACACCATACAAAGAAAATTTTGCCTTGCTTATATTATTTTTTTCGGGATCGATAATAAAATTTTTAGCCGTTGTAAAATCGCATTTTGAAATATTGCTGTTCTCGAATGTTGCGTTATTCATATCGCATTCATTAAAAATAGAACCGGTCAAATCCGCATCTGCAAAATCTGCCTCGGTTAAATTGCACTTTATAAAATTGGTTTTGCGCAGTTTCATATTATAAAAAGAGGACATGCTTAGATTGCAATTTTGGAACTCCATTGAGATTAACAGTTTATTGCATTGATGGAATTGCAGGCCAATTAACTTACTTTTAATAAATTTAACATCCCTAAAAACTGTATCCTCTATTTTTGCGTTGCTCATTTCGCAATTATTAAATATGCAATTAATAAATACCTTGCCACTAAAATTTGCCTTAGCCATATTGCAATTTATAAAGGTACAATTTTCATACTCCCCATTTTTAAAATCATCTAGAGTATAGTCTTTATTAACAAATTCCTCTTTGTAAAAACATTCTCTTTCTTTCATTCTAAATTTCTATTTGCGCTAATTAATATCAATTCTTCATTTAATTGTTACTTAATTTCAAATTGGTTTGAATAAATTGTTTTAGCATTATTTTCGTCTGCTACATTATAGTTTAGAACAAGTCTGTAAATACCTACATCTCCAAATGCTTTCGATTCAATTTTATAACTAAACTCATTCCCCTTTTTTAAATTATAGAGAAAGGTGGGGCACTTAAAAGAAGAGAACCAAAATTCTTTATTGCCGCTCCAATTAGCTCCCTCTTTTTTTTGGAAATCCATTTCCAGATGGATATTGCATCTTAGTCCAAAGGATATTTGGCTTTCAACCCGGTTTTCAACAATTACTTTAACACTATCTTTTAAAGTGTATTCATTTTTATCTGTTATATAGCTTATTGTACTGTAAATGTTAGAGGTATCTGTAGAACTTTCGCACCCATGAAGCATTACTATTAAGGAAAATAGTACAAACATATTTTTCATTTTAATTTCGGATGAGTTTTTCAATTTTTTATAATGGTTAAATATATTCTAATAGCGCATTTAGTGCCATGCAATAAATTAATCCTATTTAAAATAATTTTACTGCACTGCATTTTATAAAGGAGCATCATTTTATTAAATAATCACTATACCATTCCGGCTCCTAACAATAACGAAAAAACTAATAGCATTGCTCCAACAATTATTTGAAGTGTTTTGATTGTAATTTTTTTAAGGATTTTATTCCCCAAATAAGCACCCACAAATGCCGAAAGGGTCGCGGCTATAATTAGTGAGTAATTAATATTATTACCAACACTAAAAATATTTTTTGAATAAATGGAAAGTCGGGAAACATCTATCAAGAGGGCAATTGCAACGCCGGTTGCAATAAAAGCCTCTTTAGATAAGTTAGCGCGTATTAAAAATGCGCTTCGCAAAGCACCTTGATGCCCCGAAAGTCCTCCAAAAAATCCGCTTAACGCTCCCCCATAAGGCAAATATTTCATATCAAAATTCAATTTAGCCAGTTTTGGAATTAATTCGAAAAGAGAAAACAATGAGAGCAAAAGCGCAATAATTAATTTAACCGGCATAACAGCAAAACTGCTTCCAAATAAGGAATAGGAAAAGAGGGGTTTCATTTGTGAAATTATTGTTAAAATAAAAGCACCAATAAAGGCAAACACAATTGCCGGAATTCCAAACCTTAGCAAAACTTTTTTATCTACGCTTTTACCAACAAGAGTAAACTTAAAAATGTTGTTTAAGAAATGAACTATTGCTGTAAGCGCTATTGCAATTTGAATAGGAAAGAAGAGTGCAAAAACGGGCATTAGTAATGTTCCCAACCCGAAACCGGAAAAGAATGTAAGCCCGCTTCCTAACAAGGCAAATAAACACACAACAATATATTCGGTCATCTTAAAAAAGTCCTATTAGTTAACAGCTGCAATTTAAATAACAAACTTCCTTTTTGTCTTTTGGCAAAAGAGCTAAAACAAAAAATACTTTTTGAAAAGCCCTCCTGTCATAAATTCTTTTTCCAGAATTCGAGCATAGTGTTATATAAGTGAATTCTAGCGGGAGTATCTGAAATTCCATGCTTTCGCATTGGGTAAACCATCATATCGAACATAATATTATTCTTCATCAGCTCATCGGCAAATGCATACATATTTTGAATATGAACATTATCGTCGTATGTGCCATGAACAAGCATTAATCTGCCGCTAAGATTTTTAGCCCGGCTAACAAGAGAATTGGATCTATCGAATTTTGGATCGTCTTTAAGAGATTTAATTCCAAGCTCACCAAAGCGGGTGTCGTAATATCGCCAATCTGTTACTGCAGCAACGGCAATACCTGCCTTAAATTCTTTTGAGCCGGTCATTGCATTAATTGTATTTGTACCTCCGCCGCTCCAGCCCCAAACACCAATTCTTGTAGAATCAATGTAGGATTGTTTCTTAAGCCATTTTACTGCATCAACTAAATCGCTAAGCTCAACATTGCTTCCATCGCTTGTAAATATTTTATTTTCAAGAATTTTGCTTATTCCTGTTGATGCGCGGTTATCTACAACCGCAACCAGATAACCATTATTGGCAAGCACTTGATTATAATATAAAGCCTGTCCTCCCCAATCGTTTTTAACAGATGGAGCCGAAGGACCGCCGTAGATATAAATAATTACCGGATACTTTTTATTCGTATCAAAATCCGCCGGCTTTAGCAATTCCGCGGGCAATAAAAATCCGTCGCTTGCCTTAATAGTAAATTGAACCGGACGCTCCAATGCAAGAAGATCAAGTTTACTTTTGTTGTACGAACCTAATTCTTTTACAAATGTTCCATCTTTTTTATAAAGAGAAATTACCGGTGGAGTAGTAATATTTGCATAAGCGTCTGTAAAATATTTTCCATCGGAACTAAAGTTAATTCTATGAGTTCCCTCTTCTTTAGTTAATCTTTTAAGATTTGAGCCATCGTATTTAATTTGGTAAAGATGCTTTTCTTTAGAGCTTTTTTCCTGAGCGCCGAAATAGATTATTTCATTCACTTCGTCAACAGCGCTTAAAGATTTTCGAACCCAATAGGCACTTCCTCCGGCCGATGCAACAGACCAATCCCCTTTTGTAATTTGATTAATAAGCTTCCCCTCAATTGAATATCTGTAAAGATGCGCGTAGCCGGTACGCTCCGACATCCAAATAAATTCATTTCCCCCTTTTATAAATGTGAGATCGTCGTGAATGTTTACCCATCCCGGATCCGTTTCAGTTAAAATATGTTTTGGCTTTCCATCTAGCTTATCAATAAAATAAATATCTACCTTATCCTGCTTTCGGTTCATTGTTTGAACTGCCACTTGCTTATTGTTAGGGAGCCAATTAACTCTAATCAAATATTCGTAACTATTTTCCTTCAAATCTGCCCAAACAGTTTTACCGCTGGAAATGTCCGCAATTCCAAGTTTAACAATTGGGTTTGGAGTTCCGGTTTTTGCATAATATTGTTTTATCACACGTGGAATGGCAGGCTCAAAATCGGAATAATACATTATTGCAACGGGAGATTCATCTGTTTGAAAATAGGCAATAGATTTAGAATCGCCGCTCCACCAGTAAGCAATATCGGCTCTTCCGAATATCTCTTCCCAATAGGTCCAGTCCAAAGTACCGTTAAGAATTGTTTCGGAGCCATTGAATGTAATTCTCTTTTCGGATTTTTCATTTATATTATAAACGTAGATATCGTTGTTTTTAACATAGGCAATATTATTTCCATCGGGGGAAAAGTTAACATTTTTTTCCTCTTCGGCCGTATTTGTAATTCTAACAACATCGGATGCATTTACATCCAGTAAAAAAATATCTCCTCTTAAAACATAAAGACCTTTTTCCCCTTTTGAACAAAATGCATTAGGTAATTGCAAATATGCAGGTGCTTTATCTCCCAAAATATTTTTTAAAGAGGATAATGCTTTTTGCACATCGAACATGGGTTTAAATACCATTTGGTCGGGATTAAATATTTCAATAATCCTTTCGGCTGCTGGTTTACGCGCATCGTAATAAACACCATTGCCATTTTCGAGCCATATAACATTTGGTATTCTTGTTATAGATGAAGATTCTTGGCTATAAATCCATTCGACTGTTATTTTTTTCTTTTCCTGACTATATGAATCTTGCGTAAAGAATGAAATGGTTAAAATAAGATTCAATACCAAAAAGCTTCTAAGTTTAATAAGCATAAAACAATTCCTCTAGTTATTTATTTGTAATAGAACAGTGAAAGAATCTGACCGTTGAATATCTTTTTTCCATTGTCTGGAATAAACTAATTTTAATCTGTTGATTCCCTCTTTAACACAATAAAATTCGAAATAATCTTTTCCCCCGCTTCCTGGTACAATAGGCTTGGTAGGATCGTAAACCTTTCTAATAAATTTCAACATGCGTGAATCCCTTCTTGTAATTGTCCATGAGTATCCGGTTGTGGGATTGTTCTTTAGAATTACAATTATTTTATCATTCAAATTCATTTTTACAGTTTTGCCATCACTATCTTTTTCCAATAAAAAAATTTTACTATCTTTTTTATAACTACACGAACTTAATGCAATAACTAATGTAAAGGTTAATAATAATATTAATTTACTCATTCGTTTACCTTAATAAGGTTACTCAATTAAAAAAGGGCATTCGGATTGTTTACAATTTATTCAAGACTTATTATAGCTCTTATTTTATCAAACTCTTTTTGGGGCAGTTGAATTAATATTGGATTCTTTTTAGCATCGAGCCATGTAAGAAGTTTAACAATTTCCTCTTCGGACATAACCGTACAGCCTGCTGTTGGAATTCCAAGAGCATCCCACACATGAAAAAAGATGCAGGAGCCGCAACCGGGAATTGGAGGATTGGAATTATGCCCTATAATAATTCCATACTTGTAATGTTTTCCCTTGCTGAACATTCTTTCACTGCTTTTCCAAGTTTTTGCAGTTGTTTTGGTATTAACTATAGTGTTATAGAATTCCGAAGAGGTATCGTCAACGCATTCGGAATTAACAGTGCTTTGACTGTATGGATAGTTAAGCCATTTTAAGCTATCTAAGGGCAAGTAACCAAATGAACTCGATAGCTTAAAAATACCTGCCGGTGCCCTCATATCCCCCTCGTGTTTAATTGGGCCCTCTAACATATTAAAATCTATTATCCCTCTTCCCCATCCTAAACCGGCCCTTCCTAAATTAACTGGAATTCCCCCTCTTACTTCAATTAGCTTTCCTTTCCTCTTTTCGTAATAACTAAGGATAGCAGTATTCTGCTTCCACGAGCTTGAAGCAACAATTAAAATCTGTTTGGAACTTTTAATTAGCTTTTTAACTGAAGAATGGAAATTCTTTTGGGAAAATATTTTTCCTTTCTCTTCTTTTTGGGATGCTGTTAATAAGGAATATGTTGATGAATTTGCCGCAATTAAATTATTATTGTGAACTAAACTGCCCAATCTATTTTTTTTAGCATCCTTTGTATTAGCATTAAACAAACCGGACGTAGCTAACAACAATAAAAAAGATGCTGTTACAAAGGGGAATATTTTTCTACTATTCAAAAAATCTCTCTGTTATTATTTTTCCAAAATATTTTGCAAAATAAAAAGTGACCTTAAATGGACACCTTTTATCTTCACTTCAACTTATATTTTTATTCTATTTATTACAATGTTAAAACCGGCTTTCATTATTTTTTTTATTCCCCGCATATCAATTTAAAAGTTATTCCTATTTTTCTGCTATTCAAATATGGAGTTAATATGAAATTGAGTTTTGTTTTATTGGCGCTATTACTAAGCTTTATTAATATAGAAGCTCAGATGCCAAGCAGATGGGCCTTGGTTGGTGATGGAATTGTATGGAATATTAAAGTGGGAGAAGCTCATTCCGATCATATTGAAATAAGCGGTAAAAAAGTTAGTACTGTTGTAAGATATAAAGTTTTACCAACGGGAGCTTTGGAATTAAGCCGAAGCGTTGTTTGGCCCATGTTAAGAACTATTCCAAACAATACTCACGCAAGCTTAACACGCCGTTTTTCAATTGATATACCTTCGTTAATTATAGTTAATGGAAAGAACCCAACTAACGAAAAAGTAAAGAGCATAATGTTAAACGGTGTAATGACAATTATAAGCAGCTTTGAGCCTGGAATAGAAATTACAAGAATATTATTCCCCTCTTATAATTTGCCTGCCTTCTGCGAACTTTATACAATCAAAAATAAATCGAAAAAGAATTTGGTTATAGAAATTCCCGAATTAAAAACCGTATATAAAACTTTAGCCCCAAATGGTGTTGATGGCAGCTACTTGCCTACGGTTAAATTAAATAACAGCGGATCGTATATTATTGAGCCGGAAAAAGAATTAACATTTAGCACCTCTTTTATTGGCAATAAAAGTAATGAGGATATTTTAATAGATGCCTCAAAAGAATTAAAAGAGAGGAATGAATTTTTAGAAATTATTAAAAGCCAATTAGTGTTTGAAAGCCCCGATGAAGTATTAAACAAAGCATTCCAGTTTGCAAAAATTAGAGGAGCCGAAAGTATTTATGAAACTAAAGGGGGATTTATGCATGGGCCGGGAGGAGAATCTTACTACGCGGCAATTTGGGCAAACGACCAAGCGGAGTATATTGGACCTTTCTTTCCCTATTTGGGCTACTCAATTGGCAACCAAGCATCCTTAAATGCGTACAAGCATTTTGCGCGATTCATGAATAAAGAATTTAAGCCAATTCCCAGCTCTATAATTGCCGAAGGGTTGGATATTTGGAATGGCGCCGGAGATAGAGGAGATGCCGCAATGATTGCTTACGGTGCCGCCCGTTTTGCTTTGGCTAGCGGCGATAAAAAAACTGCCCAGGAATTGCTTCCTTTAATTGAATGGTGCCTGGAATATTGCAAAAGAAAAATTGATAGCAATGGTGTAGTGGCCTCCGATAGTGACGAACTAGAGGGAAGGTTCCCCTCCGGAAAGGCTAACCTTTGCACCAGCAGCCTTTATTACGACGCACTATTATCTGCCTCCTATTTATTGAAGGAGTTAAATATACCGGTGAACAATTATGAAAAAGAAGCAACCATTATTAAAGAAAGTATAGAGCGACATTTTGGATATAACATTAATGGCTTTGATACATACCGCTATTATGAAGGGAACGATAAATTAAGAGCTTGGATTTGCATGCCCCTTACAGTTGGCATTTATAACCGAAAAGCCGGAACAATTGATGCTTTGTTCTCGGCAAAGCTTTGGACTGCAGATGGACTTGCTACCGAAGAAGGGGATAAAACATTTTGGGACCGCTCTACACTTTACGCACTAAGAGGAGTTTTTGCCAGCGGCGAGACCGAAAAGGCAATTGATTATCTAAAGTACTATTCCAATAGAAGATTACTGGGAGATCATGTTCCCTATGCAGTTGAGGCTTATCCGGAGGGAAATCAGAGGCATTTGAGTGCCGAAAGCGGTTTATATTGCCGTGTAATTACAGAAGGGATGTTTGGTTTTAGACCAACAGGATTAAATAAATTTACCTTAACGCCGCGTATGCCAAAGGATTGGAATTTTATGAATCTGAAAAACATTAAAGCGTTTAACAAAAGTTTTGACGTTAACCTTAAAAGAAACAAAAACGATATTGAAATAGAATTAATAATTGGAAGCAAAAGAATTTTTAAAAAGATAAAAAACGGAAGCTCGTATAATTTTGAATTATAGGGAAGGATTAGAATATTCTAAAGAGTAAGGTTTGTTTATTTTATATACAATACCTCTTTAAACAAACTTATTTGTGAAGTATGCATTTTGCAAATATAAAACCCCTTTGCAAGTGTGCCGCTGTTTATATTTATTATATGATAGCCGGAACTAAATTCCCTTTTAACTAATTTTTTAATTTCACGTCCAAATAAATCTTGCAAAATTATTGTTACAAAATTCTTTTGAGGTAAAGCTAGTTTAATTTTGGAATTCCCTTTAATAATTTGGTATGCAACTGAATATGGTTTTTGCAAAACTGTTTGTATAACATTTGAATAGAAATAATTGCCGGTATTATCTATTTGTTTTATTCTATAAAATATTTTTCCCTCTAAAGCCTCCTGGTCAATAAAAGAATATTCAGCTAAATCATTTCCCTTCTCTATTCTTTTAACCAGTCCAATTGTTTCCCATTTTGAATTAGAATAACTTCTTTCTATTTCGAAACCGTAATTAGTTATTGCAGTTTTCCCTTTCCAATTAATAATTACATTGCTGTTATCAATTGTTGTGTTTAACTGCTCCACATTTGCTGTTGGGTTTGCTATTCCCCCCTCTTTATAAACGGCTAATCCATTTTGGGTGCCTATCCATAAATTATTTGCGTTATCCAGCAAAAGAGTGTAAATCATGTTATCTGGCAATTTGGAATTGTTGTTTTTATAAATATTCCATTTTTTATCTGTTAGCTTAACCAGTCCGTTAAGGGTTCCAATCCATTTATTCTTTTTCTTATCAGTTATAAAAGAGGAAACAAAATCGTCGGGAATTTTAGAGTTTAGATTATTATAAACAGTCCATTTGTTTTCATCAAATTTTACAAGCCCCCCACCCCATGTAAGAATATAGGGCTGGTTATTATCGTCAAAAGAAATTGAATAGATATCGTTATAAGGCAATCCGGAATTGGAAGTGTTATAAACCTTCCAATTATTTTTCTCAATTTTCACCAATCCTTCAAATGTGCCAATCCATTTATTCCCCTTTGCGTCTATACTTAAGGTAGATACCCGGTTATTGGGTAATTTTGAATTAGAGTTATTGTAAACAATCCATTTTTTATCGTCATATTTTGCAAGGCCGCTCGAAGTTCCGAACCATTTATTCCCATTTTCATCTATTGCAATTGAATAGATTATATTGCCTGGCAATCCGCTGTTAAGTTTATTGTAAAGGGTCCATTTAAAGCCGTCAAATTTAACCACTCCGGCCATAGTGCCAATCCATTTGTTCCCCAACTTATCCACCCCAATAGAATAAATTGTATTGCTGGGCAAGCCGCTATTAGAAATATTATAAACTTTCCAGTTGGTGCCATCATATTTTGCAATTCCCCCTAAATAGGTACCGGCCCAAATATTCCCTACCAAATCTTTTGCTAAACAAACAATAAAATTATCCGGAATTGTATTTGTGTAGGGGCTAATAAATCCATATGAATTATTTTCCTCAATTTTTTGCAATGCCGAGGCCAATGCCAATTGGCTATTGTTCTTATCAATTAACTGTATAGATGGATTGCTGCTAGCAGTAGAAAAAATACTTTTAGAGGGTTGAGGATTTTTAAATATTATCCATTCTAACTGCTGGCAATGTATTATATACGGGAAGAATAAAAAGAGAAGAGCAAATATTTTTTTCATTCAGTATAAGTTTATTATGTAAGTAGTAATAATTTATGGCCGAATTTAAGGAATAATATGATAGTCTCAAATTGTATTTTGGCTACAATAGTCTATTTAAAGTAGTAAATTTATTATGAATCATACGATATAAACACCTTTCAACCTATAAGAGCAAATTTTGTTCTATTTGTTTACAAAGACAATTTGAAAATAAATTTATTATAGTCATAGTAAAATTCTTTCTATTAATCTATCACTTCAGGCTATTATTTACCCTTTTATGAAAAGTTTGTTCGCCAGATTTTATTTCATTGTTAAACAATTATCTATTGTAATCGATAGTTTACTTAAGATTCTACACTGGACTCCACTTCCTACAATCTTATAAATAAATTAAAATACTTTTGTAAACAGGAGTTATTTATGAGAACAAAATTACTTTTTGCACTCTTCTTAAGTTTTGTACTTTTTATGAATTCTTTTGCACAGGAAAACGCTTCCGATGCAAAAATTCAAATAGAGGTTCTATCGTTTGAAGAAATGATGAAATTAGTAACAGTTACCGCTTCAAAAACAACACAAAAAGTTAGTGACGCGCCTGCAACTTTAACTGTTATTACAGAAAAACAAATTTTGGAAAGAGGCTATAAAGATTTAACAGATGTTCTTAGGGATCTTCCCGGCTTTGATATTTCGGAAAATGTTGAAGGGGAGGTTAGAACATTAGTTATGAACCGTGGCATTTTGGGGAATAATAAGATGATGGTTTTAATTGACGGTAAAAAATTAAATAGCCCCGCCGGAGAGAATTTTGTTTTTGGAAACAACCTTCCTTTATTCGACATTCAAAGAATAGAAATTGTATACGGGCCATCATCTGCAATGTATGGAGCGGATGCATACAGCGGAGTAATAAATTTAATCAGCAAAAATATTGAAACAGGGGGCAACGTAAATGTTTCGTATGGCAAAAACAGCCAGCTTGATGCAGCAGCAACTATAGGAAAAAAGTTTAACGATGATCTTTCGGCCTCAATTTCTTTCAGATACTTTAAATCCGACGGAGTAAATGTATTAAACGATTTTAGTGCCGCCGAGATATTCCGTGATCCTAAAATTTACAATAAATACAATACCAAATGGGAACAGCCTGTAAAAGACTATAACATAAGTGCAAAAGCTAAATTCAAATCTTTCACTTTCGGCTTTTACAGAATGGATGCCAAAGAGCCTGCCGGTCCTTCAACTGACGTTACACAAAACGGAATATCTTTTATTTACGACGATTCCTACTTCTGGCATCAGGTAATAAATAAAATTTACCTCGATCATCAATATGATGGAGAGAATTTTTCAATTACTTCTACCGCTTCATATTCAGATTACTTTGTAGATAAGATGAGCGGATTCATGTACAATTTCGGTCCACAATATAAATATGCAAAAGCAACCAGTTTTAAATTAGATGAACTTTTTAATTATTCTATGAGCGATAATACTCAACTGGTAGCCGGATTAATGTTTGAGCAAATTAGCGCATTTCCAAAAACAAATAACCTTTCCTCCCCTTTTAATACAGAAGAATTATACGATTACGTAGATTATCCAAATGATCCAACAATTGATTTAAAATACCGTAATAAAAAAGTATTCTTCGGTGTTTTCGATTATCAGAATTATGCCTTATTTGGAGAAGTGACACATAAGTTTTTAGAAAATTTACAGTTCAACTTTGGTGTTCGTTACGATTATAACAGCGTTTATAAAGATGTGGTAAATCCAAGAGCTGGACTTGTTTGGTCACCAGATAATTTAACAAATGTAAAACTGTTGTTCGGTCAGGCTTACATTCAGCCTTCAAAATATAATGCTTTTGAACATTGGAGCGCCGGATCTTTTGGCTTTTACCCTAATCCGGATCTTAAACCAGAAAAGCTACAATCTTTTGCTTTGAATATTTCCAGAAGTGTATTCAAAAACTTTAATGTGTCTTTGAATACTTTTTATAATAAAATAGAAAACCTTATTGTTCCGGATGGGAAATTCCCATGGCAAAAGAATATTAATCTTGGCAAGCCGGAAACAAAGGGCTTTGAATTAAAACTTGAATACATGGTTAGCAATTTTAATGCTTTCGTATTCTATTCCTACCTTGATGCAAAGCAGGATAATGGCACTAAAATAAATAAAGTTGCCCAGAATAAAATTAATGCCGGTTTGACTTATTATTATAATCAATATTCCGTTAGTGCTAGAATAAGAAACAGCAGCGATATTCTTAGATATGATCAATCTACAATTAAGGGGCATACAGTAGTTGATGTTACCTTACGAGGTGAAAATGTTTTTGAGAATTTGGGATTTTATGTAATAACCACAAATTTATTTAACGCAAAATATTTTACCGCTTCCCCATTCGAAGAGAGCGGATGGTTAATGGATAAAGCCCCTCAGCCTGGAATGAATTTGGAATTTGGGCTCTCTTACAAATTCTAAATACATCTGATATTCAGTTAATTTATAGTGCCGGTTATAAAGTTTTTTATGACCGGCATTTTTTTTAGTTTATTCCAGTTTCCTTTGCACTTTCCAATAAAAACAATAACCTCATCATTTATTGGAACACTCTTAAGTACTTATTCTTTATCTTAGAGGTGCATCTTTACAATAGTATTATCTGTTTAACTCAATATCAATTAGAAACTCCCTTTTATGCAAAAAGCTAAAACGTTATTAAAAAATATATTCGGATACGATTCTTTTAGACCACTGCAGCAAGAGATTATTCAAAATGTACTGAATAAAAAAGATTCACTTGTTATTATGCCTACCGGAGGAGGTAAATCTCTATGCTATCAAATACCGGCATTATTATTTAATGGATTAACAATAGTCATCTCTCCATTAATATCATTAATGAAAGATCAGGTAGAGCAGCTGCGACAATTAGGAATTGAAACTGCAATACTAAACAGTTCCCTATCTCCAAAGGAAATAAGGGATAATCTAATTAGCATTAAAAGCAATAGAGCAAAACTGCTTTATATAGCTCCCGAATCTTTGGTGAAAGAAGAGAATATTAACCTTCTAAAATCTATAAACATTGAATGCATTACCGTAGATGAGGCTCATTGCATTAGCGAATGGGGACACGATTTTAGACCGGAATACCGCCAGATTGGTAAATTACGAAAGAGTTTTCCAAACTCGGTTTGTATTGCATTAACTGCAACAGCAACTCCGCGGGTTCAAGAAGATATTGCCAAGAACCTTAATATCCCCCACGAATCTAAATTTATAGCAAGCTTTAATCGTGATAATTTATTCTTGCAGGTAATTCCAAAACAAAATTCCTTTGACCAAACAGTTATGTTCCTAAATGAGCATAAGGATCAGAGTGGAATTATCTATTGTTTTAGCCGCAAACAGGTGGATAGTTTATATAAAGATTTATTGTATTTGGGCTACAGCTGCAAACCATATCATGCCGGGTTAAACGAAAATGATAGAAATATTAATCAGGAATTGTTTATAAAAGATGAGGTACAAATAATAATTGCCACCATTGCTTTTGGAATGGGTATTAATAAATCGAATGTACGCTTTGTGCTTCACCACGATCTTCCAAAAAATCTCGAATCCTATTATCAGGAAATTGGAAGAGCCGGAAGAGACGGGCTTAAAGCGGATTGCCTTCTTTTATTCAGCTACGCAGATATTGCAAAGATAAATTATTTTATAGATCAAAAAGAGAATGAAAATGATTGGCTTGTAGCAAAAGATCATCTAAACGCAATGGTTAAATATGCCGAAAGCAACCTATGCCGAAGAATTCCATTAATAAATTATTTTGGCGAAAAGTATAACATTCCCAATTGTGTAATGTGCGATAATTGCGTTACCGAAGCCGAAGATTTAACAGATATTACAGTTGCGTCTCAAAAGTTTTTATCTGCAGTTAAAAGGACAAACGAAATTTACGGTGCCATTTATTTAATAGATATTCTTACCGGTGTTGAATCCGAAAAAATTATTCATAACCGGCATCATAATCTGCAGGTATTTGGAATTGGAAAGGAATATAATAAAAAGCAGTGGCAGGCTATTGCCCATCAGTTAATAAACAAGGAATATTTAAAAAGGGGTATTGAGTTTGGTAGTTTAAAGCTGACAAAAAAAGCTTACGATGTTTTAGGCAAAGAGGAAAAAGTATTTGGAATAATGAAAGAGGCTTCGGAATTAGTTAAAAAGAAAAAAACGGCCTCCGAAGTTTATAATAAAGAGTTGTTCGATATTCTAAGAAGGAAAAGAAAAGATATTGCAGACCACTATGGCATTCCCCCATTTGTAATATTTTCGGATAAATCTTTAACTCAAATGGCAAGCGTAATGCCGCAGAATAAAAAGGAATTTTTGGCAATTAGCGGTGTGGGAGAAGCAAAACTTAAACGCTATGGCGATCAATTTTTGGCGATAATAAAAGAGTATGCTACTAATAACATAGACATCCCAATTGCAAAACCCAAAGGGGTATCAAAAAGTAAAACAACCAAAAAGCGCCATATAGAAATTGGTGAGTTATATAACGAGGGAATTTCCATTAACAGTTTGATGGATAAATATAATGTTCATAAACAAACTATAATTAGCAATCTTTATAAATATGTTACGGAAGTAAAAAAAGTAAGAACCGATGGACTAGCCGAGACAATATATTTCGATAATGAGATAAAAGAGGAAATAATTAACGCATTCAAAGAACTTGGAACCGAAAAACTGATACCGGTTTTTGAAAAGCTAAACGGGCGAATTACATACGATAACCTTCATATAATGAGGCTTCTTTTTTTATGCGGATATAAAACCACAAAGCAGAACAAGTAAGCAAAGGTAATGTTTAGATTGGCATTTAAAAATCAAAAAGACAACGAATTCATAGAAATGGGGTAAAAAAAGTTAAAATCACCTTTTATTTAGGAAACATATTTCCCTGTTTTTTTGTTAATAAAACTACAACCTAAAAGAAAGGAATTGGAATGAAACAAATAAAATTTATTGCTCTTTTAGCAATAATGGCGGCCAATATTATGTTTGCCGGCGACGTAAAAAAAATGGAAAACTTTAAACTGAAGGACTACAACGGAAAAGAAATTCAGTTAAGCGATCTTAAAGATTCCAAAGCAGTTGTTATAATGTTTGTTGCCACTCAATGCCCTGTATCCAACGATTACAATGAAAGAATGGCAAAGATATTTAACGAGTATAAGGATAAAGGCATTACCTTTTTAGGAATAAACAGCAATAAGCAGGAAAGTGTGGAAGAAATTAAGAAACATGCAATGGAAAATAAATTTGGGTTCCATGTTTTAAAGGATGTTAACAATGCAATTGCGGATAAATATGGGGCAAGCGTTACTCCGGAAGTTTTTGTGTTAAACAGTAAAATGGAACTTCTTTATCATGGAAGAATAGATGACAGCAGAAAGGCAGATAAGGTTGAAGTAAAAGATTTGAGTGTTGCACTTGATGAAATTTTAGCTGGCAAAGTTGTAAGCAATGCAAAAACAAAAGCATTTGGGTGCACAATTAAAAGAGTTAATTAATGATTTTGCTTAGGAACATTCTACTTGTTTTATTATTAACATATTCTTTAGGTCTAAGTCAGCAAAAAGCAATTGAAGTTAACCGGATAAACAAACAGCAATTGCAAAAGATAATTAAAGAGCGGAACGGAAAGGTTCTGCTCTTAAATTTATGGGCAACATGGTGTGTTCCCTGCCGGGAAGAGTTTCCCGATCTAGTTAAACTTAGCGCAAATAATAAGAATGTTGAAGTGATAGGAATAAGTATAGACTATCCCGAAGAGATTAAAAGCAAAATAATTCCCTTTCTAAAAAAGCAGAAGGCTAACTTTGTTAATTATGTTAATGGATTTGAAAAAGATGATGAGTTAATTAATGCAATTAACCAAAAGTGGAACGGGGCTTTGCCTGCAACAGCAATTTATAATCTAGATGGAAATCAAATTGCTTTTTTGGAAGGTAAAAAAAGTTACACAGATTTTTTGGAGCACTTAGCAATAGTGAAATAGAAATCGCCAAGAAATATATTTTTCATTTCCTAAATTGTTCAGGCAATTAACTGAACTATAATAAGCTATATTTGAATTTGTACAACCGATGTAATAACTGTAAAGCACAATAAGTTAGTATATTTAGTAAATTTTTATCAGTTCCGCTTTTCTATAATAGTGTTCAAGAATTTTATTGAAACTATATCCCTTTTGCGCCATAGAAACCGCGCCGGATTGACACATCCCAACTCCATGCCCCCAACCGGCACCGTAAATAACAAAACCGGATTCTGTTTTATCTAAAATAAAACATGAGCTTTTAAGGGGCGGAGTAAAGATCTGCCTAATTTTCAATTCTCCTTTTACTTCCAAGCTGTCTCGTTCGAAAATAAACTTTGCATTGTAAATCCTCCCTGAAATTCCCCTGTTGAGAATTTTAATATCAAGAAGGTTACCAAATGAATTTGCCGAAGAATTCATTTGATTCAATTCCCCATTCTTTAATTCTCTTTTCCATCTAAAATTATTTTTACTCCATTCGGGCAATTCTTTATTGATATTAGCATTACAAAAAGATTCCGGATTACCTAAAATCCATTCCCTAATTTGCTCCTCGGCACTTAAATCAACCGATAAGGAATCTTCCCAATCCGGATTTGCAGTATTATAAGATTCCGAAACGGCCCTATTGCCCCAAACATTTTTAATTAATTCGGAGTGTCCTCCACAATTAGAAGCGTAAAAGGCATTAATAGCTTTTCCATTTTCACTTAAAATTAAACTCCTTGTTAAAACAACTGCGCTGTCTGATGCTTTAGTCCTTTTGATATTTCCGGAGAAGACCTGGCATTCAACATCCGATGTTAAATCGTAATTTATTCCCTTATACAATTTAGATGTTAAAGCCATAATTGCTTCGGATCTTGCTGCAACGGCTTGTGCCTTTAAAGCTTCTAATGGGGAATCCCCTCCAATTTCATATGGAACTACCCCTTTCAAATATTCTTCAAGAGGCAAATTAACAACCACTTCAAATTTGTTTTCTTTGTTGATATAGAAGAACAATTCCCCTTCATAAATTCTATTCTCCTTATTTTGCCACCACCAGCCAACACCATAAGGAACATTTTTGATAACTAATGTACCGGCCTTATTAGCGCATCTTAAAACAAATTTATTATCCTGAATATAATTTTGGGAATCATTCTCTAATATTTTTATTTGCCCATTCTCAACAATAAAGTGTACCTCTTTATTGTTTTGCTCAAACTGTTTATTTGTGCTTTTGCTATAAAGCATCCATTGGTCATTAAAAACAATTTTTACAGTATCTAGCGTATTTATAATTCTCACTTTAACATTAGGCTCACCGTTAAATAGGGTTTGAGCCGCATTAAATTGAATTGTTAATAAAGTAATAAGCAAAATGTTTTTTATCATTTGATGGAATTGTTATTTGTTATGCTACTATTATAATAAAATTAATTATAATACTTAAGCAGAGTTTTGTATTAAATAAATTTTTAGCGAAGCAATTAAATATTACTAATTGTTCACGTTGGCAGATTTAAGTGTAAAATAGAAAGTTGTTCCAATATTTTCTTGGCTGTTTACCCAAATTTTTCCACCCTGTTTTTCTACAAACTCTCGGCATAGAGTTAATCCCAAACCGGTGCTGTCTTCACCATCGGTTCCTTTGCGTCCAACTTTTTCTTCAACTCTAAACAGTTTATTCAACATATCTTCGGGAATTCCAATGCCGCTATCTGCAACAGAAACAAGCACCATATTGTTTTCTATTTCGTGTGTTTCAACAATTATTTTACCCCCATTGGAAGTAAACTTAACAGCATTTGAAAGTAAATTTCGAATTATGGAATTAAGCATGGCTTCATCTGCAAATACTGTAAAGTTATCTTGGTTTGCAATAGTAATTGTTATTCCCTTTTGCTCGCTTCTTCTAATTACTAATTCCACATTCTGACCAATAATTTCGGCCAAATCAATTTCAACCGGTGAAAAATTAACCTGCCCCTGCTGCATTAAAGCCCAGTCCAATAAATTCCTTAATAATCTGTACAGATTTTTTGCATTGCTGTGCATACCAATACTAAGATGCCTTAATTCCTCTTTCGAAAAGCTGTTAATATCCTCGGCCATAGCCTCGGTTATGCTAATAAAACCCTGAAACGGACTTTTTAAATCGTGAGCTATTACAGAGAATAATTTATCTTTTTCGGAATTAAGCTTTTCCAATTTATCTTTAGTTTCTGTTAATTCTTCAACAAGAGCATTCTTTTGAAAAAGGCTTTCTTCAAGCATTTTTTTCGAAAATTCAAGTTCTTCGTTATAAAGAGCTAACCTAGCTTCGTTTTCCTTTTGCTTGGTAATATCGTGAACAATTGTATAGCGTAATTTTTTGTCTTGAAGAATAATATTTTCGGCAGATAGCAGAACATGCTTTACATTGCCATTCTTAGCTCTTAAGGTAACTTCTGCATCTATAATTCTTCCTGTTCCATCATCTTTTTGTAAAATATTTTTTATTAAATCTGGGGTTAGAACTCCTAATTCAATTACAGTTTTACCAATAACTTCGTTTTTATTAAAACCAAGCAAAGTGTAAAAAGCATTGTTAACCTCAATATATTTACCGGTTTCTAAATTGCTAAGAGAACATGCAGAAGGATTTAGATAAAAAGCTTTAGAAAATTTTTCTTCGGATAATTTTATTTGAGATACATCTTTTGTTACAACAAATATCACCAGTTTGTCATCCCAAATACCATAACTTAATCTTGTTTCAACCGCAATAGAATGCCCCGATTTTGTTACTATAGGTATATGACAAAAGTCTGTTATACCGCAAAGAATATTCGAGATAATCTTACTTACATTAACTCTTTGGTCTTCGGCAAAAATCTTTAAAATTGAGCAACCAATCAGTTCATTTTTAACAAACTCGAGCCTGCTGGCAACTGTGTTATTATAGTAAATAATATTTCTATTTTCATCAAGGACAAATAAAAATTCGTCTACTGTATTAAAGAATGTTACGTAATTTATTCTTGTTTGCTTTAATAACTTTTCGGCTTCAATTCTAAAAGAAACTTCCTTTTTGAGAGCTAAGTTTTTATCGAAAATTTTAACTGAGAAATAGAATACCACTAAAAAGGCAATTACAATTACAACTGCTATTAAAATATGATAAAAGAATTCATTCTCCCACATTTGAGCATTATAATCCATACCCAAAAGAGCAATTGTATTATCTGTTTTTTCATCCTTAATTGGAATTAGAACACTTTTCCAGCTGCCCCATCTATCTGTTAAAGTGGAAGTTATATATTCTTTGCCATCCTCGAATGGTTTTTTATCTTCATAAGTTGCCTCGGTATATTCCTGGCCGGGAGGAGAATAGTCTGGTGAGGTTTCTGGTTCGGAATCTGCTAAGAAAAACAATTTATCCCCTTTCCTCACAAATATATAAGCGAACCTAGCGCTTGGATTTGCTTTAACAACATCAATAAGGAGGTTTTTAACTATTCTATATTCCGGCTTATCTATATCGGATGAAACGGCATTAAGATTTTTTAGATTATCTATTGGGAATGATAATTTTGCAGTTCTTGCAATTTTAAGGGCACTATCGGTTGTTTTTTCTTCAGTTGTAATATATGTGTAGCGAATATAAAGAGCACCTAAAAGCAAAATCAATAGAAGTAAAAAAAGTTTTGCAAGCTTAACTCTCCTATTAAAATTCCATTGGTTCATTTAAAACACTCTTTCTGTTTTCTATATGCTATTAATATATTGTTACACTTTGCTAAAACTGACTTTTTGAAAAAGAAACCTATTCAAAAGTGAATAACTCGTAAATTCAGTTTTTACAAGTTATTATCGAGAATAAGGAACAAAATAGTAGTTAATAAAAGATTTAAATCAATTGAATGTTATTTGTAGGTTATAGATGCAGCTAAGTTATAACGCACTAATTTATTATACGATAATGGTATTACTTAGCCATTAGTTATTGTTGTCGTATCAATTTTTAACTTTATCCTTTACTGGTAAAATTATAACTGGCCATTAAAACGATAATTCTACAGTTGCTTTCATGAAATAAGATTTACAGACCTATAAATAGCTACTATTATAGCTATTTATTAGTTACCTAAAGTTTTAAGTCTTTAATTCGATAATGAAGTATAATTAATGTTGGTATTGTAAATGAGAAAATTTTTTATTGGTTTATTAGCAGTAATTATTTTTCAAAGCAATTATAGTGATGCACAAAATTTCGGGTCTTATCAAGACTTACAAAACATAGGAAAAGCTGTTTTATCACAAAGGATTCAAAAACCAAATACTCTATCCAATGGAAATTTTGCCTCTGGCAATCCTTCCCTTTCAAAGCTTTTTAATAACAACTCCAAGTACTTAGCAGATACAGTAATTACAAATAATTATGCAGGTAAAACAAGATATACATTTTTGTATGATGAAAATGGAAAATTGATTAATCAAATAAGTGAAAAATTTAAGAATAATAAATATGAATTTGTATTCAAACATTCATTTACTTACTACAGCAGTAATAAAATAAAAACTATACAAACCGAGAAATTTGACAATGGGAAATGGGGTAACTACCATCGTAATATTTATACTTACGACAACAAAGAAAATGAAACATCGTGTTTATATCAATCTTCATATTCAGGTGAATGGGAAAATTCACTTAGAATAACAAGAAATTTTTCGCCAGATGGTTTTTCAAAATTAGAAATAGGTGAACGATGGGAAGAGGGGAAATGGATAAACTGGTGGAAAGATCATCGCCTAGTTAATGAATTTAACCAACAGACTTACTATTCATACGAGGAATGGAAAAACAATAATTGGACAATTACTTTTAGAGGTTCAAACGAATTTGAGAGGGTCGGGGATAGCCTTTTTGTTTTAAGTAAAAAGTGGGATAATAGTAAATGGATAAATGATACTTTTAGCAAGAGTGTTTACAATAATAAAGGGGAAGAAATATCATATGTTCGGAAAGACTGGCTTGATAATAATTGGGTTATAACATTAAAAACATATTTTACTTCAAGTAATAATGGAGAGAAGAAAAGCTTTTTAATAGAATATTGGTCGCAGAACAAATGCGATAGTCTAAGGAGATATACTTCCTTATATAATAAAGAAAATCAACTAATCTTTTCTCTCCAAGAAACATCAATTAATTCTGTTTGGGAAAATAGATATAGGATGCTTTATGATTATGACTCAAATGGAAATGTTGTTAAATTTCAATCTGCCATATGGAACGAAGCTTGGCGGCCTTACGATTCTTTATTTGAATTAATTGATGGGATTATTGAGTCGATTGATGGTTACGACATTTCCGTTCACTACAAAGTTTTTGAACCAATTGTTGGAATTTATTCCGAAAATTTAGCATCAAGCTTTGAGCTTGGTCAAAATTATCCAAATCCTTTTAATCCCGAAACAACTATTAGCTATCAACTTCCTATTGGAGGTCATGTTACACTAAAAGTTTACGACACCATAGGTAAAGAAGTTGTGGAATTATTAAATAGAGAGATGCCAGCAGGCTTTCACCAAATAAAATTTGACGCTAGTGAGCTTGCTAGTGGAATTTATTTCTATCAACTTAGAATTGGTTCATTTGTAAGCACTAAAAAACTAATTCTAATTAAGTAATCCTATTAAAGTGGTAACTAATACTAATCAACCACAATTAATTTATTAAGGTCGTGGTTGTAGTTAGAAATAACTGACCAGTTTGGTTTTAATACTAAACCTAATTCTCTTTGCTTTCAAAACTATTTTACAAAATTGAAGAAAAATTGTGTCTTGGGCCTTTTAAGCCACAATTCCTTTCCTCAAATTTTTTTTCAATAATATTGCTAACAAAAAAAAGAATATCGGTAAAAATCTTTTTTAAAATCAGAAAAATCACTATCATTTTTTTGTGATAGAATAATTGAAAAAATAATAAAGAATTTATAAATCATTTTCTTTAAGAAGCTTATATCGTAATGTTGAACATAATGCTTATAGAAAATGAAGAACTAATCCTTATTGGGAAGAAATATATTTTCATTAACAAATTTCACTTATTAAATATGCTTATAACTAACACTTTCATATTTATCAAATGTTACCAAGTACCAAGTTTAGCATCTTATACATTCCCAGTGGGTTTAGTAAATATTTTATGACTGCCATATCGATGATGTAATTCACATTTATTCTTTAAGACACCTTGTAGTGTTTGATTGTTGTAGGATGATGGATATAATTTACCTAAGTTCAACAGTAAAGTGAGAATATGAAACTGTTTAGTTTTTTTAAAAGCCTATTAAGATAAAAACTATAAAAAGAATGATAATTAATTGTGGAATAAATATGAAAAATGCTTTAGTTCTCACACTTGCATTGTTTTGCTTAATTATAAATTCATCAATTGCACAATGGATTAATACCGGTGTAACTGCTACTACAGTTAATGCTATTACTTTATCTGGTTCAAATGTTTTTATAAGTACAAATGGAGGCGTACCTCTAAGCGGTGTATTCCGTTCCACAAACAATGGCATAAATTGGACTCGGGTAATTACCGGTTTGTCCAACGACAATATATATTCCCTTGCTGCTTCCGGTTCAAATCTTTTTGCCGGAACATATAATGGAGTTTATAGATCAACCGATAATGGCACAAACTGGCTTGCAGCCAAAAACGGATTAACATACCCAACCGTTTGGTCTCTTGCAATTTTAGGAACAAACCTCTTTGCCGGAACTTATTATGGTGGGGTTTATCGTTCAACTGATAATGGAACAAGCTGGACAGCTGTAAATACAGGATTAACTAATAATTATGTATATGCTCTTACCGTCTTAGGTTCAAATCTAGTTGCCGGAACTGGAGGAGGTGTTTTTATTTCATCGAACAATGGCACAAGTTGGACTAATGCCGGGTTTGCAAATAATAGTGTGAGTGCGCTTTTTGTATCGGGTACAAGCCTTTATGCTGGAACTTACAATGGCATTTACCGCTCTACAGACAATGGTTTAAACTGGACTACACTAGGAACTAACGGCCTTTCACAAACTGATATTCGTGCTTTTACAGTTCATGGTACTAATATATTTGCAGGTACTTGGGGCAATGGTGTTTTTCTTTTGGAAAATAACGCTGCAAAATGGACCGCAGTAAATACAGGATTACCGGCTAATCCACTTACAGGAGGAGCAAATTCTCGTGTGCATGCAATAGCAGTAGCTGGTGCTTATCTTTTAATAGGAATTGATGACGGCTTTGGTGGAATTACTGATGGTCTTTGGCGAAGACCTTTGTCGGAGATAATAACATCAGTAGAAAATAATGAGAATAGTTTACCTATACACTTCAATCTAATGCAAAATTATCCAAATCCATTCAACCCCCAAACAAATATTAATTATCAACTTCCTATTGGCGGACATGTTACACTAAAAGTTTACGACACTATTGGTAAAGAAGTGGGGGTATTATTAAATGGAGAAATGCCGGCAGGCTTTCACCAAATAAAATTTGACGCTAGTAACCTTACTAGTGGAATTTATTTCTATCAACTTAGAATTGGTTCATTTGTTAGCACTAAAAAACTAATTCTAATTAAGTAAAAAGGAATTTTGGAGAGTAACTATATACTCCCTATTAATCTGGATTTGATGATAAGAATGCAAATTTGCTTTCTGCTAGATAAAGATATTCTCTGAGCTAGATTGGATGTGTAACCTTATTTGATCGAAGTATATAAACAAAGTATTCTGCCATAAAAAAACCCCAATTCTATTTGGGGTTATTTGTTTTGTGGGAGTTAATGGATTCGAACCAATGACCCCTCCGACTTTGTCGGAGTGCTCTGAACCAGTAATTTCTGTAAATACTCAATTGCTTTGGTTGAACTCTTCAATGACTTAAGATACTTTTCTAATTCCATTGCAATATTCTTTTCTTGGCATTTTAAAGAAAGTAAAATTTCCCAACTCTCTGTTGTTCCGGTAAATCCTTTATGCTTTCTGTTATGCTGAGATATTCTTTGAGTTAGATTAGATGTGTAACCTATGTAATGCCGGTTTTTATTTGATCGGAGTATATAAACAAAGTATTCTGCCATAAAAAAACCCCAATTCTATTTGGGGTTATTTGTTTTGTGGGAGTTAATGGATTCGAACCAATGACCCTCTGCTTGTAAGGCAGATGCTCTGAACCAGCTGAGCTAAACTCCCATTATTTTTTAGCAAGAACGTAAAAATTTGCGGCTCAATTATAGAACTTTTGTGCCTCAGAAACAAATTTCTTTACAACTTTTTTCATTTTTTTTAGAGCGGGTAACGGGATTCGAACCCGCGACATACAGCTTGGGAAGCTGTCACTCTACCAACTGAGTTATACCCGCATGATGCAAAATTACCTTAGCACGAACCTTAAATCAAGATTTATTTGTTATTTTTGCACAAAATTTTAAGGCAAAATGAATAAACCAATAAAGCTTTATAATAACATTAGAACAGAACTGGCAATCTTATTCTTTACTTCAATTTTGTGCTTTATTCTATGGAATACTTTTATTGTTTATCCAATAAAAATATTTGTTGTTTTTTTGCACGAAACATCGCATGCTTCTATGGCAATAATGTCCGGTGGAATAGTTGAGAGCATTGACCTAAAATTTAATTTAGGAGGGGAAACTATTACTAGCGGCGGAAATGAATTTTTAATTTCTTCGGCCGGCTATTTGGGAAGCTTATTCTTTGGATTAATGATATTCTATTCCGGACATAAAAGAAATATTGGGAAATTATTGATAGGCATTCTATTGGGTTTGTGCCTTTATATTCTTGCCAGCTGCAATCCTACCAACTCGTTTATAATGGTTGGATTTATTGTGATGATTCTAATTGGAATACTTACTTTTCTATACAGCAATCAGCTCACTTCCCTTTTATTAAAGGTAATAGGAATAACTAGCAGCTTATATGTTTTATTCGACATTCATAATGATTTAATTAGCCGGGACGTGATTAACAGTGATGCCAGCATAATAGCAAATCAATTGGATATTAGTTCTGTGGCGGTTGGATTTATTTGGTTAATTATTTCTTCGGCGGTAATATATTTATTTGTAAAGAAGCTATACTTCAATGGTAGAAGAGGTGTTAAATAATTATTTATCCTTCACAAACCTTAAGATGAACAACCCAATAACAAAGAATATTGCAATAGTCATAATTGCCAATCTTTGATCTCCGGTAATATAGCTTACATATCCAAAAACCAGTGGACCTAAAATAGCCGAACTTTTTCCGAAGAAAGAAAAGAATCCGAAGAACTCGGTTTTTTTATCTATTGGAATTAATTTGGACATTAAACTGCGGCTGGTAGATTGAGTAGCCCCCATAACACTTCCGGCAAGTAAACCCACAATGTAAAAGCTGTACACAGCAAAATTATGAACATCGGTACCAAACAATAGGCTAAGCTTAATTGCAACAGATCCATTTAAATCGCTTGTAACAAAGGCAACAATAATTGTAAATATCCAAATTAATAAAGAGAGGATGAGAGATTTTTTTTGTCCGTACGAATCGGCAATTAATCCAAAAACAATAGCGCCAATAATAGCTGTGGATTGAACAATGATAAAAAAGAATATCAGCTGCTCCATCGAAAACTTTAGAGTTGTTGTTGCGTAATTGCCCGAGAAAAATATCACCGTATTTACCCCTTCGATATAAAAGAAAAAAGCCAGCAGAAACATGGATAAATTTCTATAATTCTTAAGATTTTTTATTGTAATTATAACTCGCTTAATTCCAATAATTACTGCATTTTGTTTAATCTCAGGCTTATTCCGTTTTTCTTTTAAAAAGATAAAAAGGGGCAGGGCAAATACTAAAAAGACCAAAGCTGCAAGTGGAAAAGTTTCTTTTATCATTTTGCTAAAGATAAAAGGAATGACCAAAGCTAATGTGGTTAAAGAGCCTAAATAACCCATTGCATAACCATATCCGCTAACGCGCCCATAGTTTTTAGGAGAAGTAATTTCGGGAAGGAAAGAATCGTAAAAAACTAAGCCGGCTTCGAATCCAACATTTGCAATTATAAAGAGTACAAGGGCATAAAAAATATCCCCTTGGCCAATAAAATAAAGAAGAGATGTAGCGGCAATACAGGCAAGTGTAAAGAAAAGAAGGAAGCGTTTTTTACCGGCATTATAATCTGCAACGGCACCAAGAATAGGAGAAATTATTGCGGTAACAAACATCGAAACGCTGGTACCAATACTCCAATAAAAATCTCCAATTGGCTTACCGCCAACAACTTGCTGCTTAAAGTAAACTGCAAATAGAAAAGTAACAACGACAATTGAATAAGAAGTGTTTGCAAAGTCGAATAGGGTCCAAATAAAAATTCGTCCCTTTTCCGAGTCTTTAAACTTATTCAGGTTTTTTATGTAAGGATTCGTCAATCAATCCCCTGCCGGTTTTATTAAGTTCACCGCTTTCTTTAAGATCGGTTAGAACTGAATCGAGAATACCATTTATAAACTTACCGCTGTTGCTGGTAGAATAGTCTTTAGCAATTTCAATAACTTCGTTAATAGAAACCTTCGGAGGAATTTCTGGAAAGAAATGAAGTTCGGCAATTCCAATTCTTAATAACAATCTATCAATAAGAGCAATTCGTTCCATTTCCCAGTTATCAACCCGTTCCTGAATTTGATCATCCAGAAATTTACGGTGCCCAACAACTTTATTAATCAATACTTCGCAAAACTGATGGTCTGCGCTTTCGCTAATATCTGTAAGAATTTGTTTTATTAAGTAGGATAATCCTTCACCATTCAATTCGTATGCATAAAGAACTTGAAGAGCTTTTTCACGTAACGACCTTCTTTTTGATTTTTTTATTTCCATAATAATGCGGTTGTACCTTGTTTTATATAAATGTCTTTGTTTCGGGTGGAAAAGATATCATTAAATTGCAAAAATCCAAAATAGTAAAAGAGCAATACTTTCCCTGGTTCGGTAAAATATGGTCTTTTCGAAGGATAAATCGTAATTAGAAGAAACACCCAAAAGTTTTATTTTGAAAAACTTGGATATTTGTATAATTCGTGATAAGTGAAATCCATCCGAGACTATTAGGAGAGAATCCGTATCTGCTGCTTTTTTGAAATTGTTGTACAAATATTTAACCTGTTCGGTAGTAGTGGATGTCTTGTTCTCGAGAATAATCCGTTTTCTATTAACATCAAGATTGGTTAAATACTTAAATGCAGCTAATGCTTCCGGTGCTTCTCCGGGAGCATTGCCTCCCGTTAAAATAATTTTCTTAACGGTTCCCTTTTTATAAAGCTCAAAAGCTTTTCTTATTCTAGCTTCAAAAATAGGACTCGGTTTTTCCTTTTTCCAAACTGCCGCACCAGGAATGCAAACATACTGGTATTTGTGTTTTGCAAGTCTGGCTTCGCTAAAAGTGGAAACATTCCATACAAATAATAAAGAGAAAATCATCAGACCCAATAGAAAAAGTACTGTCCTAACAAGCGTTCTCAATTCTATTAAACTTTCTTTTCCAATTACATGCCCCCAAATATGAATCATTACATAGATGTGCATAAAAAAACTAGATATAAAAGTGGCGCCTATATAAACTTTTTTGAGGGGAAAATTAAATAGCATCTTATCAACGGATACAAGCCCCCCCTTTTCAATTAAAAGAACTGCTCCAAGAAGTATAATTGAAATAGTATTACATGTAACCAGAACTATATCGAATCTTTGCTCGTGCACTTTTTTTTGATTTGTAACTACTGCAATTCCAATGACAATTGATAACAAAAGAATGATATTTACAATGTTGCCTATGTAAAACAAGTTATAGGTTGCTATAGATAAATCGTTAAGATAGTATTTCAAATACGATAGAATTGCAAAATAGATTACCGGCAAAAGATAATGCCAAAAGGAAAAATTATTTTTCTTTAGTGTTCTCAATTTTTTTAATTTGGCCTAACAAACACATTAATAGAATTGTTTGGATTAATAATTACTTCTGCATTTATTCCAAAATAACGATAAATGTTTTCTTTTTTTAGAATAGACTCTTTGCTACCATCGAGCGCAACTTTGCCTTCGTTCATTAAAATTATTCTATGCGAATAAACCCCAACTAAATTAAGATCGTGCGATACATTTACAATTGTAAGTTTTTGCTGGCTGCATAGGTTGCGCAACAAATCGTAAATCATTACCTGATGTTTAATATCAAGATGAGAATTTGGTTCATCAAGCAGAACAATTTTTGCTTTTTGCGCTAATGCCCGGGCAATAAAAACCCTTTGCAATTCTCCGCCAGAAAGTTCGTTGATACCTTTATTTTTAAGATGATCTACCTGCATGGTGGCCATAGCTTCATCAATAATTAAAAGATCTACTTCTTTTTCAAATCCCATTAATCCCAAGTAGGGTGTTCGTCCCATCATTACAACTTCGAATACCGAAAATGGGAACACCGAATAATTTTTTTGAGGTACATAAGAAACATTTTTAGCAAAATTAGAAAAGCTGTATTTACTTATTTCCTTATCGTTAATTTTTATTAAACCCTCTTCTGCACTCAATAAATTTGCTAATAATTTTAGCAGAGTAGATTTACCTGAGCCATTCGGGCCAAGTATGCTAACAAATTCTCCCTCTTCAATTAACAAAGAATCAATTAAAAGAGAAAAGCTGTTAAAAGCACTCTTATGGTACTTAAACTTTACATCCGATATTTCAATCACACTTTTCACTTTTGCATATCAATAAGAAAGTGAAATTTCTTCCACCGGCTTTCCAATTAAAAAATCTAATTGGGCATTAAGAACATAATACTGGTGAATAACCTTTGCATAGTTCAATTTAGCCTGTGTTACATCCACCATAGCATTTGTAATTTCAAGCTGGGTGGACATACCGGATGAATATCTTGTATTTGCAATTTGAAAACCCTTTTCGGCTTGATCTACAGCTAGTTTATATGAATCAATTTGCTCGGCAGTTTTTCTAATTGTTAGAATTGTGTTTTCGTAATTGTTGGCAACTTCCTTAGAAACCTTTGCGAGCGCTTCAATACTTTTTTGATATTCCAATTGAGCCAACTCATTTCTTGCATCGGTTGCAAAACCTTTAAATATTGGGATTCGCAAGTTCAACCCAATGTTAATTGAATTGATATAATGCCAGCGGCCTATCGACTTATCATCATTTTCCAATGCCTGCATTTGCCAATTTCCAAATGCTCGTAGTTCCGGATAGTATCTTGTAGATTCCAAGGATAAAGACAATTCATTCATCTTTGTTTGCAATAAAGATTGTTTTATAGATTGATTATTCTCATTAACTTTAGTTAATACCGGACCGGCAAAATCAATTTTGTTATAGATAAGTTTTTCGGCTGTGCTTAATTCAATTTCTCTATCAAGCCCCATCAATAATTTCAAATTGTTTTCGGCCAGTTTCATCTGGTTCTTTGCTTCCGATACAATTGGAATGCTGTTTTGAAGCTGGACATTTGCCTTAATTAAATCGTACTCCGAAACCACCCCAACAGAGTTCATCTGCTTAGTTTTTGTATAGTTTTCTTGTGCACGTTTATTTTGAAGCTCGGAAAGAGAAACGAACTCTTGAGCAAACAATAATGTATAGTAAGCGTCTTTAACTTTTAGAACAAGTTCAGATTCGGAATACTGTTTAAAAGATTCCGAAATTTGAGCATACGTTTGTGCAATTTTGGTTGCTAAGAACATTGAACCGGTTAATAAAGGCTGGTCTATTTGTACTCCGGCAACTACATTATTAAATGTGCCCGAAATAATGGAACCAGAGGAAAAAGGAACGCTTGAAGTATATTCGGGTCTTTGAATTGCCCTTGTATAAGTTGCAAAGCCCTCTACACTTGGAAGCACAGACTCTCCATATGTTTGCTTTACCTGTTCGTCTGCTTTTAATCTATCTAATTTTACCTGCTTTATATCGTGGTTATTTTCTAAAGCAGTTTTTACTGCTTGTTCCAATGTAAGCGAAAGCTTATTCTGTTGAGAATATGTAGACACAGCAAAAAAAAGAATAAAGCCAGCGGTTAAGTATTTGTTCAAAAGCACCTCATCTTTTTATCAAATATAGTCACATTCATAATTATTTTGTAAGGCAATATTTATACTCTATTTTTAACCAGAGAATTTCTTTTAATAAAATAATAAGCCGCAAGTGCGCCTAAAGAACTTCCTATAACATCCGCAGTCCAATCAAGTATATCGCAAAAGCGTCCTGGAATTAGTAATTGATGTAATTCATCTAAAGCTGCGTATGTAAAAGCAATAAGCAAAGCTATAACAATTAACCTCTCTTTAATCCACAAAATTCTATTTTGAAAATGCAAAGAAAGCATCATTAAAAAAGTAAGAAGGAAATAAGCTGCTAAATGTTCTGCTTTATCCTGCTGATCGAATACACTTTCCAAGGCTACTGTGGGTATTGTAGTTGCAATTAATAGTATTAACCAATAAAGCACTAGAGGAAGATGCACTAAAAACAATTTATTCTTTTCAAGAATTTTATACATAGGATTTCAAAATTAATTTAATGGCGTAGGGCAATTCTTCAATTAAATCTAGGGCGGTAAAACCGTATTCCGTTTTTTTCTCTAAGAGCATATCTGCAGCTAAACTATGGATATAAACAGCAGAGATTAAAGCTTCTTCAATTTCGGAAGTTTGGGATAAGAAACCGGCAATTACTCCAGACAAAACATCTCCGGAACCAAATTTTGCAAGTCCGGGGTTTCCGGCAGAATTTATAAATACTTCACCATGAGGATTAAAAATTATTGTTGGAGCTCCTTTAAGAACAAGATAAGCCCCTGTTTCTAAAGAAAATTCTTTTGCTAGTCCCAAAATATTCTTTTCCAAAAAAGCTAACTCTACTCCAATTAGCCTAGCAAATTCCTGATGATGAGGAGTAACAATTTTTCCTTTCAAATTCACTTTTTTGTATTCCCCATCTGCAATACTAAACAGAGCATCGGCATCAATTACAATATTCTTATTCTTATTGTTTTTTAGAATTTCGAGCACTGCAATTTTTGTTTCTTCTTCCCTTCCCAATCCGGGACCCAATACAATTATATCCGCCCAATCAATTTTGGAGGAAAGCTCTCCAATATTTTTCTTTGAAAGAAATTCTTTTCCTTCATCTTCGTAAGGATGAACTATACCAACATCTAATTTTGCTTGAGCCACAGCTTTAATTGATTTTGGAAATGCTAAATAACATGCGCCTGCACCGACTTTAAATACAGAATTGGCTGTTAATAAGGCCGCGCCAGGCATCGATCCGCTTCCGGCTATTACCAATACTTTTCCGGAAGAATATTTATGCTGGTCTAACTCTTTTACCGGAATTCCCAAAAAGGAATCTTCCGGTTCAATTAAATAAGAATCTGGAGTTATGTTTGAAAAATATTCATCTCCTATTCCAATAGAACCTTTTATGATATTCCCGCTTTTTACATACCCCTTACCATAAAACAAACCGCTTTTTAATTCTGCAAGTGTTATAGTTAAATCAGGATCAAAAATTATATCTCCGTCAGAATTATTCAAATCCAGCCCAGTGGGAAGATCTATTGCAACTTTGAAAGAGTCCAGCTTATTTATTCTTTCCACAATGGATTTGTAAGGATCTACCAATTCCCCTCTCGATCCGGTTCCAAGCATAGCATCAACAATAATTGAACAGTTATCGAAATTTGCCAAATCCTTTAAAGACTCGTAAACAGTTAATTTGGAAGCTGGATAATGAACAAGAATGTTTTTAAGAATTCTGAAATTTGCAAGCGCGTCCCCTTTCAATTCTTCTTCGGAACCAAGAGAAGTGACAAAGAGATTGAAATTGTTTATCAATAAGTGGCGTGCAACGGCAAATCCATCCCCCCCATTATTACCTTTACCGCAAACAATTCCAATATTATTATTTTTTAGATCCGCCGGTAAATTTTCAATCAATATTTGGCAAATACTTCTCGATGCATTTTCCATAAGAAGAATGCTCGGTATTCCCAGCTGATTAACAGCGTAGTTATCAGCATCACGAACTTGCAAAGCTGAAAATAATGGTATCATTTTACGCCTAAATTGATTTGTGGTTTAAAAATAATAAAGAATAGATAGATAAATAAACTTATAATTATGCCCTTTGGGCAAAATTAATTCATGGAATAGAAAATAGTAGTTACTATTTGATAACCGAAGTAATTACATTCATTAATAAATCGGGCATTAAACCAAACAGTAAAATTAATGCAGCAGATATAACAACAGTTGCGTAACCTCCAAAAGATTTTTCAATAACAAAATCTTCGGCTGAATCTTTAAAATAAATATACACTACAACACGCAAGTAAAAATAAACGCTTATCATGCTTGAAATTACACCTAGAATTGCAAGCCATGTTAAATTCGATTGTATAGCCCCAAAGAAAACATAGTATTTTCCAAAAAATCCGGCAAGTGGTGGAATACCTGCAAGAGCAAACATGAACAAAGACATCATTGCTGCTAGGAATGGATTTTTATTTCCTAAACCGGCATAACTGCTAATTTCGGTTCTGGAATCATCCTTACCTTCAATTATAGAAATAACCGTGAACGCGCCAATATTCATAAACGCATAAGCAGCCAAATAGAAAATAATTCCCGCCAAGCTGTAAGCATTGCCAGCGGCTAAACCAATAACCATATATCCTGCGTGAGATATTGAAGAGTATGCGAGCATACGTTTAAGATTATTTTGGGATAAGGCTACAATGCTTCCTAAAAACATTGATGCTAATGAAATAATTGTAAAATATGGGCGGAATACATTTGGAGCGTTAAAAGAGAATACCGAGCTTAGCATAATTAGTAATACGCTGAATGCCGCTGTCTTACCGGTAGTGGACATCAAACCGGAAACAGTAGTGGCAGCACCTTGGTAAACATCCGGTACCCACATATGAAAAGGAACCGCTGCAATTTTAAAGCTGAACCCTATAAAAAATAGAGCAAGCCCAACAACAAAAATTAAATTTGAAGAATAGCTTACAAAATTTTCTGTAATGTTTTGAATGCTGGTTGAACCTGCCGAACCATATATTAGCGCAATACCATAAACTATAAAACCGGTAGCAAAAGAGCCCAATAAAAAATATTTCATCGAAGCTTCGTTAGCAAAAGTCTTATTACGGTTAATACCGGCTAATATATAAAAGCAGATAGACATCAATTCCAAGCCCATAAATATCATAAGAATATCTCGTGCGCCAGCCATTACCATCATTCCAAGAACAGAAGATTGTATTAGAATATAATACTCGCCATAAAAGGAACCATACTTTTTTAAGTAATCCATCGACGAAAGTGTTATTAATGCGGCGCCAACAGTAAATATGAAATTAAAAATCGCGCTCTTTCCACCTACTTCAACCATGCCCCCAAATAAAACTGTGTTTTGTGCAATGTTTTGAATGGAATAAACTGCAATTCCAATAAACATTACAATTGAAAGCCATGGAAGAATTTCTCTGCTCTTTTTCGATGAAATTTCTATAACCACCGAAAGCACAATTCCAATTCCTAATACTATATAAGGAAGCAATAAATAATATTCTTGATTACTTGTAGGCATATATATTCTTAAACCAAATTACTGTAAAAAATTAATTGTGTATGAACTAACATGCTTCAATATAGATTGAGCAGCAGGTTCTGTAAGACTTAAAAATGTATTAGGATAAATTCCTATCCAAATTACAAATGCAAAAATTGGCAGTAACACTATTAACTCGCGGGTATTAAGATCGGTTAATTCATGTTCAAGCTCGTGATTGGTAACTTTACCAAATACTACTCTTTGATACATCCAAAGCAAGTAGACTGCAGCGAAGATTACACCTGAGGAAGCAAAAATTGTAAACCACCAGTTATTTAGAACTGTTGATTTGAATGAACCTAATAAAATTAAAAACTCGCCAACAAATCCGTTAAGTCCTGGTAAACCAACAGAAGATAATGTAGCAAATAATAATGCTGTAGAATAAACCGGAACCAGCTTAGCAATTCCACCATAGAATGCAATATCTCTGCGGTGAGTTCTTTCGTACAAGGCACCAACCAAAAGGAATAGAGCGCCGGTAGAAAGTCCATGATTCACCATTTGAATAACTGCACCCTGAACGGATTCGACCGTCATTGCAAAAATGCCAAGGACAACAAAACCTAAGTGAGAAACAGATGAATAAGCTACCAGCTTTTTCATATCGGGCTGAACCATTGCCACCAAAGCGCCGTAGATAATTCCAATTACCGCAAACACACTAATAATTGGAGCGAACTGCACAGCAGATTGTGGAAACAATGGTAAACAAAAGCGAACAAGGCCATAGGTACCCATTTTAAGCAGAACTCCGGCAAGTATTACAGAACCGGCAGTTGGTGCCTCTACGTGGGCATCTGGAAGCCATGTGTGCAATGGAAACAATGGTACCTTAATGGCAAAACTTAAGAAGAAGGCGCCGAACATCCAGCCTTGAATTTCTTTTGGAACACTTGGACCAACTTTATATAAATCCAATAAATTTGTTGAGAAGTGGCCTAAAATTGTTGAGGAATAAACAGCAAGCCAAATAATTGCAATAAGCATTAAAAGGCTTCCAACCATGGTAAAGATAAAAAACTTTATAGATGCATAAATTCTACGCTCGCCTCCCCAAATACCAATTATAAAGTACATTGGAATAAGCATTGCTTCCCAGAAAATATAAAAGAGAAAAATATCGAGCGACATAAAAACGCCAAGCATTCCAGCTTGAAGCATAAGCATAGAAAAGGTAAACATCTTTATATTTTTTTCTATTGCTTTCCAGGTAGATAGCAAAGTAAGAGGAGTTAAAAATGTTGTAAGAAGAATTAGCAGAAGCGAAATTCCATCAACACCAACACTATAAGAAATGTTTAGACTTTTTACCCAAACAAACTGGTGAGTAAACTGGAATTGACTATTTGTTCTATCGAACCCAAAATAAATTATAAGTGATATTACAAAAGCAACTAACGATATTCCAAGACCAACCCATCTTACCAAATTTTGTTTTTCTTTTCCAAGAAACAAAATAAGAAGGCTGCCAATTATTGGAGTAAGCAGTAAATATGTTAAGAGTAAGTTTTGTTCCATAATCTTTTTTTTTAGTGGATCTTTATAGCCTTAATCCTTCTTCAAAATTGAAGAAGTACTAGGCCTCAACTCATCACAAGCTAAGAATTAACCAAAATAGTACTAAAGCAATTCCGGCCACAATTACTAATGCGTAGAACTGTACAATGCCTGTTTGTATTTTTCTTAAAATACCGGAACCATTTTGAATAACAGAAGCAATTGAATTAACCAAGCCATCAATTAAAGTTACATCGGCGGCTTTCCATAAAACTTTTTCGGAACCTTTTTGAATTGGTTTTACAACAGAGGCTTCGTAAGCTTCATCAATAAAATATTTATTCAGTAATAAATTATACATTCCCTTGAATTTGGAAGAGACCTTCAAAGCAATTTCCGGTTTCTTGGTATAAACATGTATAGCAAAGTAAATAGCGCTTAATGCCAAGGCTACGCTAATTGCCATTAATAAAATTTCTTCGAAATGTGAATGAGCTCCAAAGTGAGCAAGTTTTTGTTCAGCAGGCTTGTAAATTGGTTCGAGCCATGCTTCAAATAAATTTCCATGCTCGCCTACAAATACTTTTGGAAGTCCAATATAACCGCCAATTACAGAAAGCCCGGCAAGAATCATTAATGGAACAGTCATCACTGCAGGAGATTCATGTGGATGAACATGATGATGATCGAATCTTTCCTTTCCGTAGAAAGTTAGAGAAAGCAAACGGAACATGTAGAACGCGGTCATCATTGCTGTGAACACACCTAATATCCAAAAGACCAATCCTCCATTTGCGTAAGCGCTCCAAAGAATTTCATCTTTGCTGAAGAATCCCGATAAACCGGGAACGCCCGAAATTGCAAGAGTGGCAATAAAAAATGTTAGGTAGGTTTTTGGCATATATTTTTTAAGCCCGCCATACTTTTGAATATTCTGCTCTTCGTGCATTCCATGAATAACGGAACCGGCACCAAGGAATAATAATGCTTTGAAAAAGGCGTGTGTCATAACGTGGAATATAGAAGCACTAAAAGCACCCACACCCGCAGCAAGGAACATATATCCAAGCTGGCTAACGGTAGAGTAAGCTAAAACTTTTTTAATATCGTTTTGCACCAATCCAATAGAGGCCGCAAGAACTGCAGTGAACAAACCAACAACTGCAACAACCATCATTATTGCCGGAGCGCTTGCAAAAATTATTGAAGTCCGGCTAACCATATAAACGCCAGCAGTAACCATTGTAGCGGCATGAATTAATGCCGAAACAGGTGTTGGGCCCGCCATAGCATCTGGAAGCCAAACGAACAATGGTATTTGAGCAGATTTACCGGTAGCTCCTATAAATAAGAATAAAGCAATAAAACCAAAGATGGATTCCGATACCGGGAATGCCGCAGCTTTGGTAAATACTTCCTTAAAATTCAGTGAATCGAATGTATAGTAGATTAAAAACATTCCAAGAAGGAATCCAAAATCTCCAATTCTGTTAACAACAAATGCTTTCTTGGCCGCTTCGGATGTAGTTCCCTTTTCGAATTTCCGGTCGTACCAAAATCCAATAAGAAGATAGGAGCAAAGTCCAACACCTTCCCATCCTAAGAATAGCACAACAAAATTATCACCAAGAATTAAATTCATCATTGCAAAAATGAAAAGGTTGAGATAAGCAAAGAATCTCCAAAAACCCTTATCGCCATGCATATAACCAATTGAATAGACGTGGATTAAAAATCCAACCCCGGTTACTATCAAAGACATAGTAAGTGAAAGCTGGTCTACTAGATAAGCGAAATTTACATTCAGTCCTGCAACGCTCAACCAGGAAAACAAATTAACTGTGTTCGATCTGTTTTCGACAGGCAAAGCAAGTGTCTCGAAAAATGCGCCGAGAGCAATAAGGAATGAAATACCAACAGCAGCGCTGCCAATAATTCCAATTATCTTTTCGTTTTTTATCTTTCTTCCAAATAATCCGTTAATTAAAAACCCGATTAAAGGCAGAAGAACTGTTAGGTAGATATAATTTATCATTACCACTTAAATATATTTATCTGATCAATGTTAACTGTTAATTTATTACGGAAGATTGCAATAATAATTGCCAAACCAACAGCGGCTTCGGCCGCGGCAACAGTCATTACAAAGAATACAAAAATTTGGCCTATTGGATTTCCCAAATAGGATGAAAATGTAACCAAGGTTAAGTTAGCCGAGTTTAACATAAGCTCTATGCACATAAAAACAACAATTGCATTTCTTCTTATTAATACACCGGCAATGCCCACGCAAAACATAAAAGCGCTTAATATTAAATAGTATTCCATAGGTATAGAGGTCATACTATTTGCTCTCCTTTTGAACTGGTTCTCCAAAATGTTTTTTAGAAAGCACTAAAGCTCCTATTGTTGCCGCCAGCAATAAAAATCCTGCTACTTCAAATGGAATTATATAATTAGTATAAAGCTGTTGCCCAATTGTTTGAATTGTTCCGGCATTAATACTAGCAGTTTCACTTGGAGTTAAAGTGCGGGAAGGTTTACCGTAAAAAATAATAAAGGCAATTTGAGCAAAAACAAAAACTATTATAAGCATCGCAAATAGTTTTAAAGGGCGCTTATCCTTCATTAAAGAATTTTCGGCACTGGTATTAAGAAGCATCAACACAAAAAGGAACAATACCATAATTGCGCCTGCATAAACTATAATTTGAACAACGGCAATAAATTGTGCGTTGAGCAAAAGATATAATCCGGCAAGGGCAAAAAAGTTAAGCACTAAAAAAACGGCACTAATAACAGCATTAGGTCTGGTAATCATCATAATAGATGATATTGCAGCAACCGCAGCTAAAACTATAAAAAGAATTATTTCCAAATTCATCTATGGAGTATTCCTATATATCATTCTTGGGAAAGGAATTGCTTCGCGCAAATGCTCAAGTCCGCAAATCCAACTTACAGTTCTTTCTAAACCTAATCCAAAACCTGCATGAGGTACCGAACCAAATCTTCTTAGATCCAAATACCATTCAAAAAAGGATTGAGGCAAATTGTGTTCTTTAATTCTTTCTAAAAGAAAATCCAAATTATCTTCACGCTGGCTTCCGCCAATAATTTCGCCGTAACCTTCCGGTGCAATAACATCAACCGCTAAAGCTACTTTAGGATTTTCGGGATCCCGTTTCATATAAAAAGCTTTTACTTCACTAGGATAACGATGGATTAAAACCGGCCTATCGTATTTTTCGCCAATAATAGTTTCATCTGTTGCTCCTAAATCGTCTCCCCATCTAAAATCAACACCATTTTGTTTTAGAATTTCTACAGCTTCGGTATACGAAATTCTTGGGAATGGTCTTTGAACAGATTGCAATTTAGTAATGTCACGTTCTAAATCTTTTAATTCCTCTTTACAATCCGTTAAAACCGTCTGCACAATATACTCTAAAAATTCTTCCGCCAAGTCCATATCGTCATCTAAATCGTAAAAAGCCATTTCGGGCTCAACCATCCAGAACTCTGTTAAATGTCTTCTTGTCTTCGATTTTTCGGCTCGGAAAGTAGGTCCGAATGAATAAACTTTACCAAGAGCAAAAGCGCCGCTTTCTTCGTACAACTGACCGGACTGAGTTAAATAGGCTTTGCCAAGATCGAAATATTCCATTTCGAAAAGTGTTGAAGTTCCTTCGCATGCGTTAGGTGTAATAATTGGAGGATCGAAAAGAACAAATCCGCGGGTATCAAAAAAGTCTCTAATAGCCTTTACAATTCTTGCGCGAACTTTAAGAATTGCCACCTGCCTTTTTGAACGAACCCACAAATGGCGGTTATCTATTAAGAATTCAATTCCATGCTCTTTAGGAGTAATAGGATACTCGTGAGCAATGGAAATTGTTTTCATATCTGTTACATCTAATTCATATCCGCCAACAGAACGGGGCTCGGCCTTAACTTTGCCCTTTATTTCAAAGGAGGATTCTTGTGTAAGCTTTTCGGCAGACTCAAAAATTTCTTCCGATACATTACCTTTGAAGATAACGCATTGAACATAACCGCTGCCATCGCGTAAAATTAGAAATTTTAATTTACCGCTGGATCTTTTGTTGTAAAGCCATCCTTTTAGTGTAACTTCTTGACCTACATGGTCCTTTAAGTCTTTAATGTAAACTGAAGGTTTAGTGCTCATTATTTCTCATCTGTAAAATTGACGGACAAATATAATTAAGGGGTTGTTAATAATGCAAAAAAGATAAAAAGTAATTTGAAATAATCGGCTTTTATAAATTTGCCACTGTTTTAACGCTAACGGATTTATTAAACAATTGTTCGAACAGAATTTTTCTTCTTTGGTTGCTCCATAATTCAATTTCGGGAAAATTATCTTTATCATGATTAATTGTAAACTCTACTTTTGAATTGGTTGTCTTTACATCCACATTGCTAACAAACTGGCGGTGTGTTCTATCAAAGGAATCTGCTATTCTTAAGATGGCAGAAAGTTTGTTTATTACGGCCTTAGTTTCGTCGTTCAATGCCATATAATCTAAATGACTGTTCTTAGGATGGCTTTTTCTGTGATATCTTGCCGTATGGGCTATAATTGAAATTTCTGTTTCGGTAAATCCAAGCAGCTCGCTATTCTTAATTATATAATAGGAATGATGATGATGATTTGTATGTGAAATATGGTAACCAATATCGTGAAGTATTGCCGCAGCCTTAAGATATTCGCGGCATTGATCATCTAAATTGTGCAAATGAATTGTTTGATCGTAAATTGCGCCGGAAAGCTCTGCAACATACATGCAATGCTTAAGATCGTAATTGCAAGACTGAGCCAGATGCATAACGCTTTCTTTTCTAATTTCGGAAAGGTTTGGTTTGGATTTATCCGAGGAATTCTTTTGAAGCTCATCTATTACAATTCCCTCTCGCAAAGCATAACCAGAAATTGTCATTTTCTGTAAATCCAAAAGCTCAAAAATTGTTTGTAAAATAATTATGCCTGCCGGAATAATATCTGCCCTTTTATCGTCAAGCCCATCAATTTTTTTTCTTTTATCTATTGTCTTTTTGCTAAGTATATCTTCTGCAACTTCATCTAGTTCAGATTTGGTGAATTCAAAATTATTTAAAATTGTGGACGAGGTAATTGCATTCTTCTTTCTTGCATAGATTAAAAGTCCTGCGGCCATAATTGTACCAGATGAACCAACACAAATATTGAATCCCTCTTTTTTTATGCCATTTGCAACTTGGAATAAGCTTAGTTCCACCCAACGTTTGCATTCTTGAATTTTCTGTTCCGAAAGAATTCCATCAGCAAAAAACTTTTGAGTTAATCTAACCGCTCCTAATTTTAGGCTGCTTGAGTAAATTGGTATTCCTTTTAATCCCAGTAGTAGCTCAGTACTTCCCCCCCCAATATCTATAATCAAAGTTTTCAAGTGGTAAACCGGTACGGCTTTCAAAATACCAAGATAGATTAAGCGGGCTTCTTCGTATCCGCTTATTACCTCAATGTCAATTCCGGTTGTTTCTTTAACCAGATTTATGAATTCTTGTTTGTTATGAGATTCCCTAACAGCGCTGGTTGCAACTGCCCTAATTTTTGCATTGTGAGAGTGGGCAATTAGTTTAAATCTTTTTAAAGCTACCAATGCTCTTTCAGTTGCTTCTGGCAAGATTCGTTTAATTTCACCCCCGCTTCCCTCTCCTAACCTTATAACATCCTTTTCTCTATCAATTATTTCAAAGTTTCCATCTTGGTTTACTTTTACAACAATAAGATGGAAAGAATTTGTGCCTATATCTATGGCGGCAATATTTTGGTTTTGTTGATTCATAGTTTATTATTTATTTAGGTGCATTAAGATAATAATTCACATCCAATTTTAGAGTATTCTTTTTAGTATTCATAAACCTTTTTCATAAATTAGTCTATCACTTCTACATTCTTTTAGGATAAGTAGGATAAACTTTTACTTGGCAGACCCGATAATTGATATGTCGATTTATGCCCAAATGATTAATTAAACAATACAATTAGAAAATTTGCTGCAAAATAATGAGAACAATAAATCTAGCTATAACAATTCTTCTTTTTTCCCTTTCTGTTAGCTATTCCCAAACTTATCAAATAAAAAGTTACTCCATAGATGATGGTATTAATACAAACTACATAAACGATATTACACAAGATAAAAATGGTAATATGTGGTTCGCTACCGAAAGAGGAGCATCCATGTATAACGGACTTTCTTGGAAAAATTTTGAGCGTAAAGAGGGGCTTCCGGTTTATAATTACAATAGAATTACCATAGATCCTTTTGGAAAAATTTGGGCAATCCCCGGCTTTAGAGCTTTTTATTTCAATGGGGCTAAATGGGATTCGTTATATAAACCAAACGTTAAACCAGATTCTGCTTTGTTTTCTTCTATTGACTTTTTGGTCAGTAAAAATTTACTAACAGTATGTATCGGGTCAAGCAATGGCTTATATATTTATAAAGATAACAAATGGAATATCTATACAACTAAAGATGGTCTTATTAGCAATAAAATTTTTGATGTAAAGACAATAAACAATAAGTTATACATCTGCACCAATAAAGGGCTTAGTATTTTTGACGGGTATTCCTTCGATGATTCATTCAATAAAAAGAATAACAAGAATAACGCACCGATATATTCTATCGATTACGATGTAGATCTCAACGGGAATGGGATCTCGAAAATTTGGATGATTAGCAAAACCTGGATTGGTTCTATTAATAATAAGAACGAATTTGTTAAAATCACCAATAACCATGGTTTAATTATTTCTCCAATCATTAGCAGAATTTATCTTGTGTCCGATAGGAACAGACGGCTTTATTATGGTTCTCTAAGTGAAGGCTATTATATAGAAAAGAATACAGGAAGAATTCAAAAAATTGAGACAAAAAATGGCTTAACAAGTAATGGCTGTTCCTCTGTTTTTATAGATAAAGAATTTAATATGTGGCGTGCTAATCATAGAGGAGTTGATAAGGTTAGTTCTGTCCGTTTCGAGAACTATTATAAAATTCATGGCCTATTAGATGATGAAGTTACTGCAATTGTAGAAACTTCACCAGGTCATTTAATTCTTGGACACAATGCAGGTTTTACCTTTTTCAATAACAATAAAAGTACCACTTATAGTTTTGAAAAGTACAACGGATTCATAGATGGGTACTCCAGAGTATTGGATATTTGCAAAGATTCAATAGGGAATGTATATGCGGCTTGCTCTGCAATGGGAATTGCAAAAATTGATAAATCAAAAAATGTTTCATGGCTCCAGCTTAATAAACCTGAAAGGTTCAGTGCAGTTTTTTCCGATCGAAATGGAATTGTTTGGGCAGCAACAAATAATGGTCTTTATAAGATAGCTAACGGTGAATTAATTAGGACACATCTTTTCCCTGAAGTCAATTTAATTATCAGAAAGTTATTCCCAATCTCGAATAGTGAATTTGTTGCTACTTCATCATATGGACTTTTCTTTTTTAAGCATGGTAAATTTCAGGCAAAGTATCTTTCGAACAAGCTAATTAAAAGTACTTTTTCCATTACCAGTTTTAATAACAAAATATTAGTTGGTACTTCCGAAGGGCTTTATAATTTTGTAGTAAATAAATTCGAGAAAGCATTCTTAGGTAAACATTCCATAAACTCAAAAGTCTTTTCTATTAATTATGACTGGGAAAAAAACCTGTGGCTGGGCACCGACAATGGCGCTTTGAAATGGGATGGCAAAGTTATAAAAAGATATAACACAGATAATGGTTTGGCTGGTAAGGAAACAAACCGGGCTGCGTTTACAGTTGATTCATATGGCAGAGTTTGGATAGGAACTGATAAGGGGCTTTCAAAATATATTAAAGAATATGACTATGAAGATTATGCCCCAACAAATATTATAATTACCGCAGAAGACTTTAATGGAAAGAAATTCGATTTAAAATATCCGGTCAGTTTCAGCTACAATCAAAGGACAATTAATTTTAATTTCCATGCAATTTCTTTAAAAGATGAAAAGAAAATTTCATATCGGGTAAAGTTAAATGGCTTTGATAAGGATTGGATTGAGCTAGGATTTCTAAATAATCTTAGATACACAAACCTTCCTGCCGGTGATTTTACTTTAAATATACAGGCAAAAAACATTGCCGGTAATTGGGGGCCGGTTATCTCTTCAAAACTTATTAGTGTAAGCTCCCCTTTTTATTTAAGTTTTTGGTTTATTCTTATTACTTTTTCAGGCATCTCGGTTTTTGTTGGAGTATTTGTAAAATATTTTATACAAAAAAAGTACAGCCGTAAATTAGAAATAGAAGTTCAAGAAAAGTATAATGAGATTATAGATGCCGAAGCCAGAATTACCACCCTTATTCAAAATGCTAACAGTGTTATTACAACAATTGATAAAGAGGGCAAAATTCTCTTTTCGAATAGAGGGATAGCAAGTTTTAGTCTAACGGAATTAATCGATAAGACAATCTTCGATGTAATTCCAAACGAGAACCATTCTTTGTTGAATAATTTATTAGCCCAAGTATTTGATGAGCAAAAATCCGTTGAGTTCGAAAGCAGCTTTTTAGATAGTAATTACCAAACCCGGTGGCTTATTTTTTACATTAGCCCCATTATGATAAGCAATAGAGTTTCCGAAGCTTTTGTTTTTACAATTGACATTAGCGATAAAAAGAAAAGCCAATTCCGCTTGGAAAAACTTAATAATTGTTTGCTTGGTTTTGGAAGTGATCCGGATAGAAACATTGAAATGCTTGTTGAACTTGCCGGTGAAGAATTAGGCGCATCTACTGCCGTATATCTATTTCTACAAGATGATATTCTGTATTCAAAGGGAAGCTGGGGATTACCTGTTGATTACAAGCCGGAACGAATTTCGAATGGACAGTTGAGCTACGATTTAATTACTTCTAAGAATAAAGATGGAATTGTTATAAAGAATTTGAATAGGACTAAATACATTGAAACAGATCCCGACGTAAAAAAATATGGAGGTAAATCCTATTTTGGATTTCCGGTTAGCTTTAATGGACAAATTAAAGGAAGCATTTGTCTAACTTTTAAAGAAGAACATGAACCTTCTTTTGACGACCAAAGATTTGTGGGTATTATTAGTTCTGCTCTTGCAGTTGAAGAGGAAAGAAATGTTGTTATGGAATTAATAAGAAGATCTGTAGATGAAAAGGAAGTATTGCTAAAAGAAGTATATCATAGGGTAAAAAATAATCTTCAGGTAATTTCTTCTTTGTTATATTTGCAATCAACACAAATAAAAGACAAAGATTTACTTGGTTAGTTTAATGAAAGCCAGAACCGTGTAAAATCCATGGCGCTGGTGCACGAAAAACTTTATCAGTCTAAAGACTTGGCTAAGGTAAATGTTAAGGAATATATAAACAGTCTTGTTGTTTACTTGCTTAGCAGTTATAGTGTTGAGGGGCGCATTTCAATAAATGTGCAAACAGATAACTTATCGATGGAAGTGGATAAAATAATTCCATGTGGATTAATAATTAATGAACTAATTTCGAATGCTATTAAATATGCATTCCCTAGCAATTCGCAAAAAATGAATGAACATATTGTTAATTTAATTTTGGAACAGGATGCAGGTTATTTAACTTTAGTAATTCACGATAATGGTGTTGGATTACCCGAAACATTTAATTTCGAGAATAACAAAAGTTCTTTGGGAATGAAATTAGTGAAGATACTCACTTCCCAAATTGAAGGGAGCTTAAAATACAGTTACCAAAGCGGCTCTAAGTTTGAAATAAAATTCCCTTTTGGATATAATTAAGAGAAAAAGATGAGCAAAGGAAAAATTCTTGTAGTTGAAGATGATGCAATTATTGGCTTCGAAATTTCAGAACGATTAACCGAAAAAGGCTTTACTCTTCTTGATGTTGTTTCGAATGGAAAGGGAGCTTTGGAAGCATTGGTGTTGCATAAGCCAGATTTAGTCCTTATGGATATTCATATTAAGGGAAATATCGATGGGATTGAAACAGCTACCAAAATGAACGAAATATCTCCCATCCCAATTATTTACCTAACCGCCTATTCCGATTCCGAAACCTTGAAACGAGTAAAGGATACAAATCCTTACGGATATTTATTAAAGCCATTTAATCAAAAAGAACTTGAATCCACAATAGAAGTTGCTCTTCACAGATTTGCAGTTGAAAAATTAATTAAGGAAAGTGAAAAGCTCCATAAGGCATTATTTGAGCAGGTTACAGATGGCATTTTGCTTATTGATAGTGAGACTAGACAAGTTATTTCGGCTAATCCTGCTTACCTAAGTTTATCCGGCTATTCTAAAGAGGAAATTCTTGAACTTACCATTTACGATTTAGCAGCTCATAGCGTTGAAGATATTGACAATTTAATTAGCAAATTAGAAACTACAAGCAAGTTCGAGTTGCGTGAAAGAAAACATAAAAAGAAAGATGGAACAATTTACGAAGTTGAGTTGACAGCAAACCTTATTAGCAGCCTAAATAAATTTTTTGTATGCATTGTGGTTCGAGATGTTAGCAGCAAAAGATTGGCCGAAAAAGAATTAAAACAATCCGAAGAGAGATATAGAAAACTTTTTGAGAATATGACTTTGGGAGTAGTATACCATTCGAGCGATTTTAAAATCTTATCTGCAAACCAAACAGCTTGCAAGTTTTTAGGATTAAACTTAGAAGAGCTTATTGGCTTAGACACTTTGAATAATAATTGGAAAGCAATAAAAGAGGATGGCTCTCCATTCCCTCCCGAAGAACAGCCTGCTAAAATTGCATTCGATTCCGGGCATATAGTTAAAAATGTGGTTATTGGCTTGCTTCCTGCTAAGCATAGTTTTTACAGATGGTTTTTAATAGATGCAGTTCCCGAATTTAAAGAAGGTGAAGAAAATCCTTACAGGGTTTTCGAAACTTTTTCTGATATCACCGAACGAAAAGAGCAGCAGGATAATTTATATCACTCCGAACGTGCTTTAAAACAACTTAACGAATCTAAAGATAAATTCTTTTCTATTGTTGCCCACGATCTTAAAAGTCCTTTTTTGGGCTTATTAGGATTTAGCGATGTATTAATAAATAGCTTTGATGAATTGTCGAAAGACCAGATTAAGAAGTACATTGGAAATATTTCTAAATCTACAAAAAGCTTATATCTGCTAATTGAACATCTTCTTGAATGGAGCCGTCTTCAAACCGGCCGCTTCGATTTTAACATAGATAAGATAAGCGCCTCTAAGTCTGTTGATAACGCGATGAATGTTTTTTCGGCAAATGCTATTAAAAAAGAAATTACTATTTACAATAACTCAGACGATCACCATATGGTTTTGGCCGACGAAAAAATGCTTAATTCAATTTTCGAAAATCTTATTGCCAACGCAATCAAGTTCACTCCCAAAGGGGGGGAGATAAGAGTATTTAGCCGCCAGATAAATAATCAAATTGAAATGTCTGTTAGAGATAATGGCATAGGCATTAACAAACTGGACTTGGACAAAATTTTTAGATTGGATATTAATTACACTTCGCGCGGCACAGAAGGAGAAGAAGGTACCGGACTAGGATTAATTCTTTGCAAAGAGATGGTTGAAAAAATGGGTGGTACAATTTGGGTTGAATCTGATTTGAACAAGGGCGCTACTTTTAATTTTACTTTATTAAAAGCCTAGGTCATCTTTTTGCAAGAGCAATTTTTACTATTGCAATAATATCCTCTACCCTTGCGTCTTCAATTAATTCCGATTTTCTAAAAAAGTATTTGTTGGCACCAACCGGTGCCCAATTGAATGGATTTGTTGGACCAAAAATTGAAATTTGAGGAGTTGATGTTGTTCCGGCAACATGCATTACACCGGTATCGTTTGTTATAAATAAATTGCTTAAAGAAATTACTGCGGCTAGTTCGGGTATACTTCTATTCAAAAAATAACCAGCGCCATTAATTCTTTGCTTCATAAATTCTAATTGCTCATTATCCGCATTGCTTCCAGTAAAATAGATAGAGCAATTATATTCTTTCCTAAGCGCATTAATTAACTCTTCATATTTATATAAGGACCATCTGTTTTGCGGTTTTGCCGCTCCTACATGAAGTCCAATTGTAAATTGATTTTCATTGGTCTTTAATTGTTTTAAAAAACTTGACGCATATCCTATATCTTCATTATCGAACAGAACTGCTGAACTGTAATTTGCAGTAGATATTCCTATGGGACGAATAATATCAAGTATAAAATCCGAAACGTGAGCGTCAGGGTATTTACGCCAATCTAAATTTACCCTTATATTAAAAAGCTTTTCCAGATGATTATATTTCCCATTTAATGATTTTGGCCCTAATTTTACTTTTGCGTCCGATAGCGCTGCAAGTATGCAGCTGGTTGATGAAATTGCTACCGTAACCGGCACAACCGCCAAATCGTAATTTCCCTTTAATACATTAATAAGCTGTTGCAAATAATTTTTTTGGAATAATTTCTTCTTCTCGAAAACAAATAATTTGTCTATAAATGGATTTTTATGAACCGCGTAATAATTTTCCGGACTGGCAAGCAATGTCAATTTCGATTCGGGATATTTATCTTTTAACGCCCTGAATAATGATATACTCGCAAGCATATCTCCAAATTGATTATGCTGACGAATAACCAAAATATTTTTTACTTGAGGTAAACTGGTTGCTTTAATTTGATTTGCAGAAAGGAATGTATTAATAATAGCCGAGTTAAAACGGCGGAAAACATTTTTTAGAAACATTATTTTTTTTCTTGCTTTTCTTTGTTCGAATCAATTTCCTCAAACTGGGCGTCTATAATATCTTTTTTATTGATGTTTAATTTTTTTGCGTCCGACTTCGGATTCACATATCCGTCTGGCTCTTTCTTATCAATTGGCTTTACCGAAATCTTTCTAAATATGTTAATTATCTTGTATATAAAATAGAATATGAAACCATACACAATTACTCTTAACAGACTCAAAATTAACCTCTTACTGCTGGATTAAAATATTCAATAAATCCTCTATCCTCTCTAAATATTTGACGGTAGAGTTCGCTGAAATCGTTATTATTATTTACAAAATCTATTTCCGATGTATTTACAATAAGCAACGGAGTATTGCTGTACTTAAAAAAGAAATTATTATATGCTTCGGAAAGCTCGGCCAAATAGGAGCGGTTAAGATTCTTTTCGAATTTTCTTCCTCTATGCTTAACGTTGCTAACAAGCCTATCTGTACTCGATTGTAAAAATATTACCAAATCAGGCTTTGGAATATCTCTTTCGAGTAAAGGGAAAATTGCTTCGTATAACTTAAGCTCTTCCCCGTTTAGGTTTAGGTAAGCAAAAATTTTGTCCTTTTCAAAAATATAATCCGAAACTGTTATCTTCGAAAATAGATCCTGCTGGTTTAACTGCTGCTGCTGTTTGAATCGGTTTATTAAAAAGAACATCTGAGTTTGAAAAGCGAATCTCTTTCTATCATCATAAAATTTTTCTAAAAAAGGATTCTCTTCAAACTCTTCAAGAATTATATTGGCGCTAAGTTTTTCGGCAAGCATTTGCGCAAGAGTAGTTTTTCCTGCACCAATAACCCCTTCAATTGCTATGTAACGTAATTCTGCCAACTATTATCTCACAAAAGTGATTCACCAACTTTATTAATTATGCATTCAGATAAATTTTCGAATTGAAGCTCTTTAATTTTTTTCTTCAGTTTTGGATGCTTGAATTCTTCTACAATTTCGAGCAAAGGAGTTACAACAAAATCTCTTTTGTTCCATTCGGCGTGAGGAATTGTAATATTTTCTCCGTCGAAAATAAAATCGTTGTAAAAGACTATATCTATATCAATTTCTCTGGGACCCCATCTTTCTTTAGGGTCGTGCCTTCCTATTCTTCTCTCTACCGATTTTAGAAAATGAAATAATTCAAAAAAGCCAAGAATAGTTTCAACCTCTATTACCGCATTAAAAAAATTATCCTGCACAATTTCTCCGTAAGGAGTAGTTTCGTAAACGGCAGAGCTTTTTAAAACACGACAGCTTGGGTTCTCTTTAATTTCGTGAACCGCCATTTTAAGGTTTTCGAACCGGTCACCAATGTTTGAACCAAGACTTAAGAATATTTTATCTATCATTTTCTTTAATTACCTCAGCTTCTACACAATCAATCACTCCGCCTACGGGAACAGAATGCTTGCGGACCCTAACGGCAATTTTTTGTATGTTTTTATAACGGAATAATAACTCATCTGCAATAATTGTTGCAAGAGTCTCTATTAATTTATATTTCTTTGCATGAACCAGCTGATTAATGAATCTGTATACTTTATCATAATCAATTGTTTCTTCCAAACTGTCATCTTTAGCAGCTTGTTCAAAATTAGTATAAATATCCACATCGGCTTCAAACTTTCCGCCAATGCTCTGTTCCTCTTTTAATGCACCATGGTATGCATAAAATGTTGCATTCTTTATCCTGATTATATTAATCATTCAAAATTCTTTTATCCGTTATATATTTTTTTAACCCGCTAAAATTAGCAAATAATATTCCTACAAGCACTAAAAAGCTGCCAATTATTGTCTGAAATGTAAATTGTTCACCCAATATAAACCAGCCTAGAATTACTGCTACAATCGGGGTTATAAAGGAGGATAATGATAAGATAAACACATTTATCCTTTGCATTAGCCAATAATAGGTTGTAAAAGTTACTACTGTTCCAAACAATGCCAAATATAACACAGACAGAACCGCTTTTTCGTCAAATTTATTGTGGCTAAAATCTTCAAACAGAATTCCAAAAAGAATCATTGTAATACCGGCAATTAGCAGAGGTAAAAAATTCATAGACAATGGATTTAAATGCCTTCCATATTTTTTAATTATTACAGCAATACCGGCCTGCATTACGGCACTAGTAAAAACCGCCGCCATTCCCATTGAATCGTTCGAAAAGTCAATTTTTAGTCCTTCCGAAAATATTATTATAATTCCTCCAAATCCTAAAAACACTCCTATTACCTGGCTAACTAAAGATTTACTTTCTTTAATAAGTAAGTACGAAAACAAAATAACAAACAATGGAAATACCGCAAAAATTATTGATGCTAATCCAGATGGAATATATTTTTCTCCCCAGTAAACCAATCCAAAAGGAATTACAAAGGAGAAGAAAGCCATTATGAGATATATCTTTATTGAATGCCTATCTTTCTGAATAGTAATTTTCTTCAGTTTCATTAATCCGAATACTATTATAGAAGCTGCGGCAAACCTTATTCCCGCTCCTAAAACCGGAGTTAAAGAATCCAATCCGATTCTAATTGCTAGCCAGGTAGATCCCCATAGAAGACATATTAAAATGTACCCAAAAACTATTTTTAACTTTTCCGACATTCAATTAACCTTTAATTGCAATTAGGCCTAACGCTCTTCCGGAATCTATTCCATCTCTTCTGTAAGAATGAAGCAAATCTTTTTCTTCAAAACTGCATAAAGAAGATACTTCAATGTTTTTTTCAATTACACCAAAGTTAATTAAAATATCCTTATTTACTTGGGCAACATCTAAACAAGTGCATCCATCAATTTGAGCTATATATTTTTTATCGAAAACTTCGGCTACTTCTTTTCCTATTTCATATTTTTTTTGCGAAATGCTTGGTCCAATAAATACAATTAGATCTTCGGCCTTGGAACCGAAATTTGCTTCAAGAGTTGTAAGAGTCTTTTCAAGAATTTTTTTTTGAGTTCCTCGCCACCCCGAATGCACTCCGGCTATAACGGAATTATATTTATCGTAAATAAAAATTGGTGTGCAATCTGCCGATGAAATGGCAAGCCCCAATCCTTTTTTATTTGTAATTAATGCATCAGATTCACCAGCAATTCCACTCTTATCTACTATGTTAACAATATCTGAGTGTATTTGCCTTTGAGTAGCAACTGCATTTGTTGTTAACCCCAGCTCGTTATAAAAGGCTTCCCTATTTTCTTTTACAATTGTTTCATCATCCCCAACCGTAAAAGAAAGATTGAAATAAAACGGGGCCGGTCTATTCAAACCAATTTTGGTACTGAATCCAAATATTAGTTCATGATATTTTTTATATAGTTCACTTTTTATTATTTGCATTAAAGTATATAGCTAGCCCCCAAATTTTATTGGGGGCTAATAGGTTATTAAACTATTTTTAAAGAGTCTTCTAAATCTGTAATAATATCGTTTGCGTTTTCCAAACCAATTGCCAATCTAACTCCGCCCGGATCAATAGCATGTTCCAATAATTTTTCGGGTGGAACTACCGAGTGAGTCATGGATGCAGGATGCTCTATCAATGTTCTTGTATGACCGAGGCTAACTGCTAAGGTCATTGTGTAAGCGTTGTCTGCAACATAATCCATAAAGCGGCAGCCATTGGCTTTTCCTTCGGCTGGTGTAGCGCCTTTTAATACAAAACTAATCATACTGCCAGGTGCAAAGCCTCCGTCAAAATCGAGCATTTGCTTTTTGGCAATTTCGTGATATTTAAAGCTTGGTAATCCCGGATAGTTAACAAATTCTACCTTTGGATGAGATGAAAGATATTCTGCAATTTTTTGAGCGCTTGTAATTTGATGACGCTGACGAAGAGCTAGTGTTGGCAAACCATATGTTAATATTGCCCAAGCGCTCTTTGTATTCAATACAGCGCCAAAATCTTTACGAATTAATAGAAGCATATCGCGGAATTTTTTCTTTCCAATTACAACGCCACCCATATCTGTTCCAAAACCGCCAATGCCTTTTGTTAAGGAATGAATTACAAAATCAATTCCAAATTCCAACGGTCTTTGGCAGTATGGAGTTGCAAAAGTATTATCTACTACGGTATAAATTTGATTTTTTTCGTCGCGGGTTTTATTAATTTCGGTTACAGCATTAACTATTGCTGCCATATCAATAATTGCAATATTAGGATTGGCAGGAGTTTCAAAGTATATAACTTTTGTTTTTTCGGTAACTGTTTTCAAAAGATTATTTACATCGGTTAAATCCACCTGATTTACTTTTATGTTGTACCTTGTGTACCAATTTGTAAGCAAAGAAAAAGTGCATCCATACAATGTATGGTGAGCAATTATTTCATCTCCGCTTGCAGTTAAAATTCCTAAAACGGCCGATATAGCTCCCATCCCGGTTGCAAAGCTAACAGCGGTTTCTCCTTTTTCTACAAATGCCAAATTTTCTTCAAGCATATCTTTATTTGGTTCGCCAAGTCTATCGTAAATAAAAATTGGGGCTTTATCTCCAAACTCTTTTGTATTGGCAAATTGAATAAATCCTTGCGCGCCTCTTTCTACGGAATCTAATCTGAATGTGGTTGATGATGATATTGGCGCTGTAACATGATGCGAGTAATCCCATTTATCGGATACATCTTTTCCATAAATGATATGTGTAGACATTGAATATTTGCTTTCATCGGCTTTCTTTTTTGATGAATTATTAGGCATAACTTCTCCATTTATTTTCCTTGGTAAAATTACAGAAAAAGGAACATACTAGTCGATAAAAAATAAAGGCGCTTTTAGCGCCTTTTTACAACAATCTATTTAAAATACTACCAGCTATTTACTGCAAATTGTTTTTTATAATCCATTCATCGTTGTAAATTGATGAAAAATATTTATAACCGCTGTCGCAAAGTATTGTTACAATATTGGCTTGGCAATCTACTTGTTGAGCAAGTTTAACCGCTCCCCAAATATTTGCACCGCTGGAGCCTCCAACAAGTAATCCCTCTTCGAATGCCATTTTTTTTGCCCAGCCAATTGCCTTTTTATCGTTTACCTGGAACATATCATCCAGCAATTCCAATTGCGCCGTTTTTATTAAAAACTCGTCCCCCATTCCTTCTACCAAATAACGGCTGGATTGAACAATTGTCTTATCTTTAAAATAATTGTAAAAGATGGATCCTACCGGGTCAATTCCAATTACTTTTATGTTTGGATTCATTTCTCTTAAAAATTTTCCCGCTCCGGTAATTGTGCCCCCTGTTCCAAGCCCTCCAATTAAATAATCTACTTTACCCTCCATCTGCTCCCAAATTTCGGGACCGGTGGTTTTGTAATGAGTTTCGTTGTTATCCAGATTATTATGCTGATCTATGTAATAAAGCTTTGGATCTGCAGCAGCCAAATTAATTGCGTAGTTGTTATAGCTTTCGGGATGTTCCGGAGGCAGCGAGGTATCCGCTTTAATAACATCCACGCCAAGAACTTCGAGCATCTTAATTTTTTCTTTGCTGGTTGTATCTCTAATTACAATTTTTAATTTATATCCCTTATGACGGCACACAATTGCCAAACCCATTGCGGTATTTCCGCTCGAGTTTTCAAGTATTGTATCCCCCGGCTTTATTTTACCCTCTCTCTCGGCCTTGTCAATCATGTATAAAGCAATTCTATCTTTAATGCTTCCGCCTGGATTCATAAACTCGAGCTTAGCATAAATATTAGCTTTCAATCCTTTTGTTATATGGTTCAGTTTAACCAAAGGAGTATTTCCAATTGCGTCCAGAATGTTGTTGTACTTTTGAGTGCTCATCAAATTTCCATTAAATAAGTGTATAGCCCCTTAAAAATTCTTCGGCCGTCATTCTCTTTCTTCCTTCGGGCTGAAGCTCCAATATTTTTATTATTCCATTTCCGGTCTTTGCTATCAATTGAGAACCTTGCTTACCATCAGGTAATTTGAAAGTGGAAAATTGAGAATTGCTATTTAAACTGTTCTCCATTTCTCTTTCATCTGATTCTATCAATTCCGTTTTAAAAACTTTGTAACTCTTCCCTTTCCATTCAAAAAACGCGCATGGATATGGAGATAAACCTCTAACCAAATTGTGAATTTGAGCTGAACTTTTATTCCAATCTATTCTGCAAGTCTCTTTGTTAATTTTGGGCGCGGGGGTTGCGTTTAAATCATTCTGCTTTTGCAACGTATAATTACCAGCTTCAATTAACTTAACTGTTTTTAGAACAGCCTCGGCGCCAAGCATCATCATCTTATCGAGGACTATTCCCAAATCCTCATCGGCATTTATATTTAATTTTTCTTGCAGTATAATATTTCCGGTATCAACTTTATCTTCCAAAAAGAATGTTGTAACACCGGTTTCTTCTTCTCCATTTATAATTGCCCATTGAATTGGAGCCGCGCCCCGGTATTTGGGAAGCAGAGATCCGTGAAGATTAAACGAGCCTAGCTTAGGAAGCGTATAAACTTCTTTGGGAAGTATTCGGAATGCTACCACTATAAACAGATCTGCATCAACATCTTTTAGATTATTAATAAACTCATCATCGCGCAAAGATACCGGAGTTGCAACTTGAAGTCCGTTTTTAAGCGAGAACTCTTTTACCGGTGTAAAAGATACATTCTTTCCCCTTCCCCTTTCTTTATCTGGGGCAGATACAACTAAAGGTATTTCATAATTATTGTCTAAAAGAATTTTGAGCGATGGAATTGCAAATTCCGGCGTACCCATAAAAATAATTTTCATTTTATAACTCCGCTCAAACTACAATGGATAGCTGCTTATGGAAAGGCTTATAATTCAGTTATCGGATAATCAATTTTAATTTCCCGATTCTTAATTTTTGTTAATTCCTCTTTTAGTTGTTTCTTTAATTCCTCATCAACACGGTCCGGAATCATCTTTCCAAGAAGATGATCATATTCGTGAAGAATTACCCTAGCCATAAAATCATCTGCTTCTATTGTTTGCTCTTTTTCATCCGTATCTAAATATCTTAGCTTTATAATCTCGGGACGCTCTACATCTGCCCTAAGATTTGGAAGGCTCAAACATCCCTCTTCCATAACAACCAATTCGTCGGATTGAAGAACCAGTTCCGGATTAATCATCACCATCGGCTTACTTTTTTCGTATCCCTCTACACCTTTAAGATCAATTACAAATATTTTTTCGCTGTATCCAATCTGATTTGCAGCCAGGCCAACACCATGAGCATTTCTCATACTGTCGAACATATTTTTTATCTTTTCTATTATTTCTGTTGTTACTTGCTTAACGGGCACGGATTTCTGCTTAAGAATCTTATCGCCGTAAATTGTTATGGGAATTATAGCCATCTTTTTTTCTTTATAAAGGTTGTTAAAAATGCTTCGCAAATATATTAAATATTAGTTTCTTATAAATAGCAGCCATTGTTTATCTTAATTTTTATTGCATCGGGCAGCTTTTAAAGGATAGATTTACCCCTTTATCAATTCCCAGTTGACTCGATTACTTGCGCAGATAAATCTTTATAAAGCAGCACAGATGTTGAATAAAAAAGCATTCTTATAAGAAGTCTAAAAATTATTAGCATCTGCTGAATAAAAAATGACAGTATTAAAAAATAAGCCGGAGTTCGGGGAATGAATTTTTGAATAATATTGTAGAACAACACCCCCAGCACACCAATAACCGAAACTAAAAGGAATAATGTGAAAACCTTATTAAAGTTGTTCTTAATAAAAAGTATTGCGGATTTTATTTCTGAAATAATTTTTGTTTTATCACGCACCGCAAGAGATATTTTTAGGTAATCCGATAGAAGTATTACAATACTTATTAAGAATACCATTATAAAGTATCTAATAAGCTGAAAAGCAAATTCCCAATATATCTTTTCCGATTCTAGGAATAGTTTTGCAATTAAATACCCCCATAAATCGTGAAGTCCCAATACAATTAAAATAAAAGCCAAAGAGATAAAAAGCACTTTAACAAAGCGGAAAAAATATTTTACTCCTCCGTAAAAAAAATCCACAATATGATTCTTTTCGGGGTAATTAAATACCGAGATTATTCCCCCTAAAAAGAATGTTTGTATTAAAATATAAATTCCCAATACTGCATAAATACTTAATGGCATCTGGTCTAACTGAACCGAGTAAATGTGACGGAACTGAATAAACCAAAAGTAATCGAAAGTTTCCAATAGTCTTTCGCTAATTAAGGAATGGCTTAATGTATCTTGCAGTACAGTATAAATTGGAACAGCAAGAACAAAAGCGCTTGCGGCGTTAAATGCCCAAATTAGAATAACAAATTTCGAGTTGTGGTAAACAGTACGAATACTGTCCCGTAATATATTTTTCATTGTTACAATCATCCGAATCCCCCTAAAATCATCAGTGCATTTTGAACCCAGAAGAACCATCTTACACTTAAGGAAAGAGCTCCTCCTATTGCTTTGTTAATTGTATAGGAATTGTTGGCAATATTTACATCAAGTAGGTTTTTAAGCTTTGGATCTACCTCGGCTGCGTATGCGCTGTTCTGGGTTTTGAAAATAAATTTTTTCCACTTTTCTTTTCCATCCCACTTTTGAACCAATATATTTTTATCCGTATATAAGGCCACATCGGTTTTAAATATTCCATCCCCTAATCTTTCTACCAATACTTCGTAAGCATTATCGTTTAATTTAACAACCGAAGAAACTTTATAATCGAATACCTTTGATGAATTATAAATTTCATCAAAAAACCAATGCATATCTTCTCTTACATTTCTATACACAATATTTATAAAGTCTTTTGCCTTGGGATGCTTATACTTATAAGTTTGGTAATAATCTTTTAAGATGGCCCTCATCTTTTCTTTGCCTAAATATCTTTCTAAACTAAGAAGCATTAACTCCGGCTTGTAATAACTGTTTACCCGGTAAGATAACCTTGTTGGCAGTTTGAAAGATGTATCTGCAATTGCCCCCAGCGTTAAATTCTGGTAATAAAAAGGAGTAGAGCGGGAACCTTCTGTTACAAAAATATCTGCCAGGGTGTAAATTATTGGAATATCTTTAAAAGAGAAGAAATTAATTCCATATAATGGAAAATGGTTTATAATTTTAAAAGTTTCTAAAATTGGCTGGTAATATTCGTACAAAATTTTGGTGGACATATAGGAAGAGAATCCCTCATCAAGCCATGCTTCGTAAACTTCGTTATTTGCCAACAAACCGTAAAAATACTGATGTGAAAATTCGTGGGTTGTAATTGTTTCGGGCTGACCGGTATTTGGTCGTGCAAACATTTCGGCACCCGTTGTAAATAATGTTGGATATTCCATTCCGGTAACAGAACAGGTTTTAGGAACATTTATTAAAGAGATACTTTGATAGGGATAAATTCCAACATTCTCTTCCATGTACTTCATGGAATTTTTTACTGCGTCTATAAAGCGCAATGTATATTCATCCTGTTCCGGCTGTATATAGGCATTAATCTCTACTTGCGAACCATCTTGCCTTGTGTAAATATCTTTTCTAATTAAAAAATCGTCACTTGCGCACCATGCAAACTCGTGCACCCCGGCCTGATGTATAAAATATGTTTTTCTTTTCCCATCATTAATTTTATTATAAGATACACCCGTTGATGCTACAATATAATTTTGAGGCACTGTAATTTTTGCGTTGTAAGTGCCAAAATTGGAATAGAAATTTTGCAATGGATGATACTGGCTGCATATCCATTCCCCATTTTCGAATACTCCTACTTTGGGGAACCATTGAGCTATAAAAACAAAATTCTTGCCCGAGGCGTATCCCATTCTTCTAACAGCAAGAGGAATTTTTAACTTATACTCAAAATAGATTATTACACTATCCCCTTTTTTAACATTTTTATCGAGCAAAATTTTTGCTACCGTGCTATCGTGAACATTTTCTTTATCCGGCCAAAAATACACCAGCTCCCTGCTCTTTCCATCAATTTGGCATTTCTCAATTTTAAACTCGGTTTTATTTTTTTCGGTAAGTGGAAATTCTTTTGCAAATAGAGTTCTGTTGCTTTTGTATGCGTTTGCGTATAAATGAAATTGAATTTGGTTTGTTTCGAATGGGGTTTTATTAATCCAAGTAATTTTTTCTTTTACATCAATTGTTTTTGAGTCTGCAAAAAAGTTTACATCAAAATTATAGCTGGCAATATTGTCAATTTTTTTGAATTCGCTTTTAAGAATTCCGGCCCGGTAATTATCCCTAAAGCTGAATAAAGTTTTGCGCAAAGGTAAATTTTCACTTTCGAGCAGTAAAAAAGATGCCAACAGCATTAATGGAATTAGTAATAACAATTTCTTTTTCATAACAATTGCAAATTAAAACCAATTCCCCTCCCTTTCAACTATTATCTTATGAAATGTAAAGAGGAATAAAAAAACCCCGGCTTAACCGGGGTTCAATTGCTTTTTATAAAGCTTACTGCTTATAGCTAACAGCTAATGGCTAACTGCTAGCAGCTTATTTTATTTCTATCGTCTTTGGTTTTATTCTATCGTGCTTTGGAAGTTTTACATTTAGAATTCCCTCTTCCAATTTAGCATCTATTCTCGCTTCGTCAACGCTATCGGATATTTTGAAACGGCGATAGTAATTTCCAATTTCGGTTTCCTTTAAGACATATTTTCTGTTTATGGATTCCTGAAAATTAATTCGTCCCATTATTATAAGATTACCCTCTTCCAGTTTAATCTTAATATCCTCTTTTTTAACGCCCGGCATTTGAGCTGTTAAAAAATAGTCGTCTGTTGTTTCGTAAATATCTACTAATGGGGCAACCCAAGCTTCTTTTTCTAAAGCTTCGTCCCAGCTTTTTGTTGGCTGAACTTCAACCATTTCTTTATTTGTTGTCATTGTTGTTTCTCCTATCTATGTTTTTCTATTTACAAATTATTATACTTTGCACCTAGTACATAGAATAATGCACTAGATTTATTTATCGTCAACAACTTCGTAGCTTGCATCCTGCACCTCTTTATCATCCTTCTTTTTATCTTGTGAAGTATGTGGTGCTTCTTGCTGGCCTGTTGGGCCCTGCTGACCTGCATTAAAATCTGGTCCGGGCTGCTGGCCGGGAGCTTGCTGCTGCTGATATAAAGTTTGCGAAATTTCATTCCAAACTTTTGTAAGGTTTTCGGTAGCTGCTTTAATTGTATCTGCGTTATTTGTTTTAATTGCATCTTCCAGCTTTTGCACTTCACTTTCCAATCTGTTCTTCTGTTCCGGCTGCATCTTATCTTTTAATTCTTCAATTTGCTTTTTGGTTTGGAATACCAAATTATCTGCCTGATTTCTAATTTCAACTTCCTCTTTCTTCTTCTTATCTTCTGCTGCATGTTCTTTTGCAGCGTTCTTCATCTTTTCAACTTCATCTTTGTTCAATCCGCTCGAAGAAGTAATTCTAATGCTCTGCTCTTTGCTTGTTGCCTTATCTTTTGCAGATACATGAAGAATTCCATTTGCATCAATATCGAATGTAACTTCCACTTGAGGCATTCCTCGTGGTGCAGGTGGAATTCCATCTAAATGGAAACGCCCTAATGTTCTGTTATCTGCTGCCATTGGACGCTCACCCTGAAGAATATGAATTTCAACCGATGGCTGATTATCGCTGGCAGTAGAGAATACTTCACTCTTGCGTGTTGGAATTGTTGTATTGGCTTGGATTAATGTAGTCATTACACCGCCAAGAGTTTCAATTCCAAGTGAAAGAGGAGTTACATCTAATAACAATACATCTTTAACATCACCGCTTAAAACGCCTCCCTGAATTGCCGCGCCAATTGCAACAACTTCATCCGGATTTACACCTTTGTGAGGTTCTCTTCCAAAAAGCAGTTTAACAATTTCTTGAACTTTTGGAATACGTGTAGAACCACCAACAAGAATTACTTCATCAATTTGACTTATGCTTACTCCCGCGTCTTTAATTGCGCTTTCGCAAGGACCTTTTGTTCTGTCTATTAAATCGTCTACCAACTGCTCAAATTTTGCGCGGGTTATATTCAAATTCAAGTGCTTTGGTCCTTCTTGAGTTGCGGTAATAAATGGAAGATTAACATCGGTCTGCATCGAAGAGGACAATTCCACTTTAGCTTTTTCGGCAGCTTCTTTTAAGCGCTGCAAAGCCATTGGGTCTTTACGTAAATCTATGCTTTCCTGTTTCAAAAATTCATCTGCCAAGTAATCAATTAATCTCTGATCGAAATCGTCTCCGCCTAAGTGTGTATCTCCGTTGGTGCTTTTAACTTCGAATACTCCTTCTCCTAATTGAAGAATTGAAATATCGAAAGTACCGCCGCCTAAATCGTACACGGCAACAATTTGATCTTTATGTTTTTTATCCAAACCGTAAGCTAATGCTGCTGCAGTAGGCTCGTTAATAATACGGCGTACCTGAAGACCTGCAATTTCACCGGCATCTTTTGTTGCTTGACGTTGAGCGTCGTTAAAATAAGCAGGAACAGTAATAACTGCTTCGGTTACTTCCTGGCCAAGATAATCTTCGGCAGTCTTTTTCATTTTTTGTAAAACCATTGCGCTTATTTCGGGTGGCGAATAAAGACGGTCTGTAATTTTCACTCTTGCCGAGCCGTTATCTCCAGCGGCAACTTCGTAAGGAACTTCGGTTACTTCTCTATCCACTTCGTTTCGAACCCTTCCCATAAATCTCTTTATAGAATATATGGTTTGCTTAGGATTTGTAACCGCTTGCCTTTTTGCAGGCTGACCTACTAATCTTTCCCCTCCCTTTGTAAATGCAACTACCGATGGTGTTGTTCTTGCCCCTTCGGAGTTTGGAATTACAACCGGTTCATTACCTTCCATAACGGCAACGCAAGAGTTTGTAGTTCCTAAGTCAATTCCAATAATCTTTCCCATTTTTTCCTCAATTATAAATTGATAAAATGAGCTGAAGTTTTACTTCAGCTCTATTACTTTTTCTGTTTTTGCTTTTTTCTCTAATTTTTTAATTTCAACGGCAAGCATTCCATTTTCGAACTTAGCATTTACCTTTTCGGAATCTACTTCCGATGGTAATGTAAAGCTGCGCTTAAAAGAGCCAAAAACTCTTTCGGTTCTAAAGAAATTTTTTCCTTTTTCTTCACTCTCTTTTTTCTTTTCCCCTTCAATGGTTAAAATATTATCTTGCAGGGTAATTTTTATATTTTCTTTTTTTACACTGGGAATTTCGGCTAAAAGATGAATGTTTTCTTTGTCCTCCGAAATGTCTATTCTCGGGTAAAAATTATCAGAGAAGTTAATACCAAAATTCGAGAATTCGTCGAAGTACTTGTGAATTCTTTCTTGCAGAGTTTCTAACTCTCTGATTGGTTCGAATTTTATTAGTGTCATATTGACCTCCTATTGAATTATTTTTGTATTTATTAATACAATCGTAGTGCCAAACGTATTTATTGCTGTAACTTGTTGTATTTATTTAACTTAGGAGATTTTCACTTTTTTTGAAATTAGTTGTAATTTTGGCAGTCATTTAACCATATTTGGCTATAGTTTTGCTTTTATGGCAATGTATATGCCTATTTAACAGTTTAAGGAGGAGTAAGTGTTTAACATAGAAGAATTTGATATTAAGCTGGATACTGATTTTATTGGGCGCAGTTTTGTTTACTGCGACGAAATTGATTCCACAAATACGGCACTCTTAACAAATAAAGAATTTCAGCAAAACGGAACAGTTTTTCTCGCCGAGAATCAAACAAAGGGAAGAGGAAGAAAAGATAGAGAATGGTATAGTACCACGGGACAAAATTTAACTTTTTCCATTTTAGTAAAAGACGATTTGGATGAATATAAAATTAACATGATAAATTTTGGCGCCGCCGTTGCTGTTGCCCAGGCGCTCGAAAATCTTTGCCAGTTAAATGTAGAACTTAAATGGCCCAACGATGTGCTTATTGGAGGCAAAAAAATTGCGGGAATTCTTTTAGAATCCCAATCGCGTGGCGATAAACTTTCTAAAATTGTTGTTGGAATTGGAATTAACGTTAACCAGCCTAATTTTCCAGGACGTTTTGAAATTGCTCCCACATCGGTAAAAAAAGAATTTCACAGTACAATAAGCCGCGAAAAACTTTTGAGCGAAGTGCTTAATAATTTTGAAGAGCAATTGGAATTAGCAAAAGATGATCCAGCAAAAGTTCTTGCATTTTGGAAAGACCGGTGCAAGATGATGGGAGAAAAAATTAAAATTGTTGATGATGAGTTAATTAAATATGGCATCTTCGAAAATGTTGATGAAGATGGTTTCTTAATTCTTAAAGTTGGCGATAAGTTAGAAAAAATTCACTTTGGCGATGTTAGCTTGCGCTAAGAAAGATAGAAATAATTTTGAGACATATTTATTTAGATAACGCTGCAACAACACCGCTTCATCCAAAAGTATTCGAAAAGATGAAGCCCTATTTTATGGACGATTTTGGAAATCCCTCCTCTATTCATTCATATGGATCTAAAATACGTGTAGCTTTAGAAGAAGCCAGGGAAACTGTTGCCGGTTTTATTAACGCCGACCCCAGCGAAATTTATTTTACAAGCGGAGGAACCGAGGCAAATAATTTTGTTGTTTTTGGAATATCCAAAACAGAATTTATTGAAAGCGGCCGCAATTCTTTGTTGACTTCAAAAGCCGAGCATCATTGCGTACTGGATGCTTTTGAGCATCTTAGCAAAAACCAATTTGATGTTAAGTTTATTGATGTAAATAATAATACTCAAGTTGATGCAAATATTCTTAAAAATTTTATAAACCCTTCAGTATCGTTAGTTTCTTTAATACATATTAATAACGAAACCGGCTCCTTAAATTCTATTGGAGAAATGGCACCCTTATTAAAGAACAACAATTCTTACTTAAGTACGGATGCGGTTCAAAGCTTTGGTAAAATTAAAATTGACGTTAAGGAATTGCAGGTAGACGCTCTTTGCGGTTCCGCTCATAAAATTAATGGACCAAAAGGGGTTGGCTTTGCTTATGTAAAAAGCGGCACACCTATTTCCCCTCTTTTAATTGGAGGATCTCAAGAAAGAAACAGAAGAGGGGGAACCGAAAATGTTGCGGGCATTATTGGATTTGCCGAAGCAGTTAAAATTAGAAAAGATGTAATGGATGAGCAGTTTGTTTATGCGCAAAAATTAAAAGATAGATTTATTAATGGATTGCGGGAATTGGATTCGCAGAACATTTTTATAAACGGAGGTAACAATTCCTCTCCATATATTTTAAGTGTTACTTTTAATTCGCAAGCGTACAACAACAATTCCGAATCTATGATAATGTTTTTAGATATCAATGGAGTTGCCGCATCAAATGGTTCGGCATGCACAAGCGGAACAATTAAGGCTTCTCATGTAATTTTAGCTTCAGGTTATCAATTAATGGATGCAGCCGGAACTTTACGCTTTTCTTTTGGGGCTCAAAATACAATTGAAGAGATTGATACTGCTTTGGAAGTAATTAATAAAATGCTTGTTAAATTCAGAAAATAATTTTTACTCAACATCTCCTGCTTTTTCTTCTTCCTCACTTCCGTTTAATTTTTCCGATATGCTTTCAATACTTTCCGCAATAGATGTTAAAGATTTTGTAATCTTTTGAAGCGCGTGCACAACCGCTAAAATGGCAAATCCAATAAAAAGCCAAAGAATAAAAACCATCCATTCGAACATTGGCAAAACCTTAAGTTAAATAATTAATAAGCTGGCTTAATTTTTCTTTCATTTGTTTACGGTTAACAATTGAATCTATAAAACCGCTTTCCAGAACAAACTCGGAGCGTTGAAATCCTTCGGGCAAATCTTTTCCAATGGTTTGTTTAATTACTCTTGGTCCTGCAAATCCAATTAATGCTTTTGGCTCTGCAATAATAACATCTCCCAGCATTGCAAAACTGGCTGTTACTCCGCCGGTTGTTGGATCTGTAAGAATGGAGATAAATGGTAATTTAGCATCGGATAATTTTGCAAGCCTAGAACTTGTTTTAGCCATTTGCATAAGAGAGAATGCACCCTCCATCATTCTTGCACCACCGCTTTGACTTATAATTACAATTGGAATTTTTTCTTCGTAGGCTGCATCTATAGCGCGGGCAATTTTTTCTCCCACCACACTTCCCATACTTCCCCCAATAAAGCTAAAGTCCATACAGGCAAACGAGGTTTTTTTCCCATTAATTTTTCCAACTCCGGTTTTAACAGCGTCGTTTAGTCCCGTCTTTTTAATTGTTGCCCCAATTCTATCCTTATACTTTTTTGTGTCGGCAAATTCAAGGGGATCTCCAGATTTCATCTTCTTATCCAATTCCTTAAAAGTACCTTCATCAAATAGGAATGAAATATATTCCTTGCTTCCAATTCTAAAATGGAAATCGCATTTGGGGCAGCACCATAAATTTACTTCAAGCTGTTTGGTGTGAATAATTTCGCTACACTCTTCACACTTTGACCATAAGCCATCCGGAATTTCGGACTTTTTGCTTAGCTTAGATATATTTTCTTTTTTCCTTGAAAACCAACCCATATTATTTCTTCTTTTCGATATTAACTGTTAATGTAATTACCTGATTGGGATTATTTACATCGTTTGAATAAACCGTTATTGTGCGCGTTAACAATCCCTCACGGTTCGAAGTATCCAATTCAATCCTAATTGTTCCGCTTTCTCCCGGCTTTAAAGACTTACTGCTAGCCAGTGCGGCTGTACATCCGCAGCTAGTTTTAATATCTCTAATTTCCAATACACCGTTGCCTTCGTTTTTAAAAGCAATTTTAGCATCAACAACTTTACCCTCGGCAACATTTCCAAAATCAATTACATTTTTCATCAGCTTAAATTTAGGAAACTTTGCGCTGGAATTTAATGCGGCGTTTTTATCTACAATAACACAATTAAAAGATAATCTTAATTCAGGGTTTTTAGGATCGTTGCTCATTACATAAACATATTTTTCCTGTGGACCAAGTCTATCTGCGGAATTGAATTCCACTTTTATAGAAGTTTTTTCGCCAGGTTTCAAAGTGTTTTTTGCTGGCTGAGCTGCAGTGCACCCGCAGCTTGCTCTAACCTGTTCAATTTTTAGTTCCCCGGTGCCATCGTTCGAAATTTCGAAATTATAATTAACCACTTCCCCTTGAGTGATAGTGCCAAAATTATGAACAGTTTTTTTTACGCTAATTTTAGGATTAGTAAACTGTGCTAATAAACTAGCAGATGTTAAAGCCAAGAATAAAAGTATTAACTTCTTCATCCCTTTTTTCTCCCAACAAATTCTTTTAAGTAAAATGGTTCTAAATTATCGTATTCAAAAGTTACTAAATCCTTTCCAAATAAATAAGCCCATGTTGCAATACTAAGAGCCGAGGGTCCGCTTTTGCCTGTGAAATTACTTTTTGCATAATTGCCAAATGTAAGAGTGTGTTTTAAGTCTTCCAGTTCATCTAATTGAACCAAACTAACACCTTCAATTAATTTTGGCAAAGCATTTTGCTTTAAATAATGGGCAAAATACACATCGTCTATGCTGGCTTTATTTATTATTCTAAAGGTTTCCCCTTCTTTTACATACTCGTTTAATTCAAATGCATATGCATCTAATGTTGGAACCGGAATAACAGGTTTTCCGGCTCCAAAAGCTAATCCCTTAACGGCAGCCATACCAATTCGTAATCCCGTAAAAGAGCCGGGACCAACCGAAATGGCAAAAGAATTAATATTGTTCATTTCTAAACCGGTTTGAAGCAGCGCGCTATTAATAAGGTCGAACAATTTTTCGGAATGAATATGTTTTTTTAAATAGCTTAATTCTACAAACTCGTTTTGTTTAACTAGAATTGCAATACTGCACATCTCGCCGGTTGTTTCTATTGCCAATATTGGTAATAAACTATTCATGCATTTCTATTTTTATTTTTCGTTTCGTTTCTTCTATAATCTCTATTGTAATTTCGTAATACTTCTTTGGTAATATTTCGGGGAACATAGCGGCCCATTCAATAAAACAAATTGATGAACTCATCAAATAATCTTCGAGACCAATATCGTAAAGTTCTTCCACATTTTTAACTCTGTAGAAGTCTATATGAGTAATTTTTTTTATCCCCGAGTACTCGTTAACAATAGCAAATGTGGGGCTAGAAGCAGTGCTGATATTAAATGAATTACAAACACACTTAATAAAAAATGTTTTACCGCTTCCTAAATTCCCGTTAAGACAAACTAAATCTCCCTCTTTAAGTATGCTTGCAAATTGTGAGGCAACTTGGCACGTTTGGTTCTCGTCCAGCAATATTTCATCGAATGGGAAATTCATTAGGCTTTGCTATCGAGTATAATTACTGGTAAAATCATTTCTTCGAGAGAAATACCGCCATGCTGAAAACTATCTTTATAATAGCTTAGATATTTATGATAGTCTGTTGGATAAACAAAATAGTAATCTTCTTTCGAAATTATATAGCTAACTGCGCTTCCCCTTTTAGGCAATTTATAGTCAGCCGGATTTTTAATAAAAATTGCATGCTTATCGTCAACTTTTAAATTCCTGCCGAATTTAAAACGCAAATTGGAAGAAGCTTCTCTATCACCTAAAACTTTTGCGCCTCTTTGAGCTCTAATGCTTCCATGATCTGTTGTAATAATTATTTTTGCTTTGGGAATTGTTGCAATAGCCCTAAAAGTATTTAGCAAAGAGGAATGCTGAAACCAGGTATTTGTTAAAGAGCGGTAAGCAGATTCATCCGGCGCAATTTCTTTTAATATATTCGAATCGCTTCGGCCGTGGGCAATCATATCTAAAAAATTAACAACTACGGCAACTAGATTAGCTTTTTTATGAGATAGTACATTCTGTTCAAAAGAGCGGCCAACTTCAGGATCTATAATTTTGACATATTTCAAATCGCTTTTTAAAGTAACTTTTTTTCTATTTAACAATAGCTGAAGCAATTCCTTTTCGTGCTTGTTCATGCTGTTTTCATCATCGCTCATTGTACTCCATAAATCTGGGTAATGCTTTTCTATTTCGGATGGAAACATTCCCGAAAAAAGTGCGTTACGGGAGTATGGAGTAGCTGTTGGCAATATTGAATAATAATAATCCTTGGAAATATTGAATAGAGCGCTTAAATGTTTTTCCATTGTAAGCCACTGGTCTAACCTAAGGCAGTCAATTACAACAAAGAACAAAGGCCCCTCATTTTTCCTTACAGGATCAATAGCATACTTTTCAAAAATTTGAGTGGACAAGTATGGTTTATCTTCACTCTCGGGATTATCAATCCAGCGTTTATAATTTTTTTCAACAAATTTCGAGAACTCTTTATTGCATTCTTTTTTCTGTTCGGCAAATGTTTGGCGAAGGCCTATTTCGGGATGGGCATCAAGTTCCATATCCCAATTTACAAGCTTTGTGTAAATATCAATCCAATCGGAATAGTCAGGATTGTTGTTTAACAAGCGGGTTATTTCGTTAAAATCGTTTAGATAATCTTTTTGAACATATTCACTTGATATTTTTTTGCCTTCTAAAAACTTTTTGCATGCAAGCAATATTTGAGATGGAAGCACCGGTTTAATTAAATAGTCGCTTATTTTGCTTCCAATTGCATCATTCATCAAACTTTCTTCTTCACTTTTTGTAACCATTACAACCGGCAGGTTAGGCTTAATTTCCTTTATTTGCGAAAGGGTTTCAAGTCCTCCAAGACCGGACATCATTTCGTCCAGGAAAATTAAATCGAACGATTTACTCTTAACCATCGAAATTGCATCTTCACCATTGGTTGCCGTTTCAACTTCGTATCCTTTTTCGTTAAGAAAAATTATATGAGATCTAAAGAGTTCAATTTCATCATCAACCCAAAGAATTTTATTGCTTTTCATTTAACACCATTTCCTATCTTAACTAATTATTGAATTGAAATACGCACATCTACGCCTGCCTCGTTAGTTGTAACTGGAAGAATTGGAGAAGATCCTTCCGGTTCAATGCTTGTTCTTCGGTAAAAAATACTAAGTGTAACACGCGAACTCATTACATATCTAATCTTAGGTTCAATTACAGTATTAGTTTTACCATCAAGCGGTTTTCCTTTTTCGGAAAACTTATCCATATCGTAAACAGTCGAAGACGTTTTTTGACTTGTGAATGATAAGGATATTTCAAGATCGTTCTTTAACGAAATTCCAAATAGAGGAAAATCGAATCCCGATTTTAAATAGCTTGCGGTAATGCTAATATCCCGCGAAAATGTTTCTGTAATATTTCGGGTTGTAGAACCTAAACTGAATCCCGACTTGGTAGTATAACGCACCGAGCTTTGAAATGTTCCACCTAAGAGTTCGTTAAAATCCATTGTAACACCAATTAATGGTGTAAATCCATATTCAATTCTCTGAGTCTGAACTTCCTGATCTCCTTCGGGAGTAATTCTCCATCCTTCGCTGTATCCGGATGAGTATGCATGGTTAATTGAAACTCTCCGAGCAAAGGTTAAGAAAGAAAGTTTTTCCAAACCATTCCAAGAGAAGGTCCAATTTGGTCTTGGAATATAATTTGCGACCTGCTGAAGGATTGGAATCTTAGAAAGCAAAGAAAAAGTTTCGAAACCGTTTATAAAAGCATCTGCTAAGCTAGCATTTGGATTTTTTGCTGTTGGGTCGTAAAGCTCCGATACTTTTTTAATTCCAGAATCGAGAAAAGAGAAAATTAGCACCGGAGGAAAACTCATAAAAGAACGGTCCAATGTACCAGTCGATTGAATATTTGTAATTGTAGGAAGGCCAACAGAATCTGTTGTCATTGAAATATTTTTATTCATACCCCACCCAATTTTCCAGGTAATATCTATACTGGCACCTTCCCATAATGGTCGCTGAGTTTTTAATTCTAAATCGTTTCTGTGAGTATAAAGATCTTGAATATTTGCTCTAGCTACACGCGGACCCGGATCGTTCGAAAGTCCAAGCACAAAGGCTCTTGAAGGACCTTTATCGTTATCGTGGGCAAATCCCCAAAAATTATTAAATCCGGTTCCTACACCATTAAGAGCGCCTCCGGCATAGGAACTGCTTTGCGAAAAGTTAATGCTAATTTGATCGTAATCGAACAATAAATATTTAACACCATATTTGAGAGCAGATAAAGATTTTGTAAAAATACTTTCACTAGGAACTTCTTCTGTTGCATATTCACTTAAGGAATCTGCTGCGGCTATTCCGGTTGAATCTGCTGCAATTTTAATAGAATCGTTTAATGCAACTGTTTTAGTTGAATCTGTGCCAGGAATTTTTGCAGGAGCATTTACGTCCGATACCACAGGAACATTTCGATCTCTTCCGCTTCTTCTTCCTCCTGTTGTTTGCCCTCCCAGAGGTCTAACAGGCATCGTAGGCTGAATTTGAGGAGCCGCTTCTTGGAATAATGGATCGAAAATAGATTTAAGTCTTATATTCAATCTTGCGCTAATTCTATTTGAATAGCCGGCACTTTTGCCTAGCTCGGCTTGCTGGAAATTATTTTGCCACTGATAAGAAACCGAATATGAACCATCAACAGAAATAAACCTATCCAAATTAAAAATTGTAGGAAGCTTGGGGTTAAATTTCAAATCGAAATTTTGTTTGAACATATAATCTTTACCAAAAAGAACACCGTTAAAAATTTCACTCCAAATTTCCGATTCCTTTCTTTCTATTTTATTTTGTATAAGAAGATGAGCAAGAGTGGAATTAAAATCGAAATTATAACTGAAAGATGGATTTAGTAATCCTCCCTCGGTTAAGGTCCATGTAAAACCTGCGCCTCGTGTTGTGGTAAAATCTGTTTGAACACTTTCAGAAGAATTTTTTCCTCGGTTAAGAGAATAGCTTCTTTTTCTATTTGCTGTTAAAGCTGTAGTAAAAGATTGAGGAGTAAAATAAATTTTTGTATCGCTGTAATCTGTAAATAGCTCGAATAGATAACCAAGAATTGGAATATCAATTGGCTTAAAATAAAGGTCGCGGCTAAAGGTAACCGAGTAGTTTGCCGAAGCATTCCAAACCCAAGATGTGCTCGAAACCAAAGTAGGAGTTCTGCCTACATTACGGTTGTAGTTAAAAGAGAATGATAGATTGTTTACCAAATCCCTTATATACCAAAGCTCTGTTGGAATTTTAAAGCGCACGCTTGATAAGGACCAGCTTTCGGACATATTTACAGTTTCTGCACCCTCCATTAAACTATCAACCCTAGATTCTATATACTCGTTTGTAATTGTTGAATCTCTTAGTTGTTTTTCTTGAAGCGTTCTTCTTAGGTCCGCCTGCGCCTCTTCAATTTTTATATCTGTACTTGGAATGTAAAGAGGACTGGAATTGCTTTCGTTGCGGGAATAAGTTATTCTAAAATTACTGCCGCTAAGATTTACCGGAATAAGCTTTAAAAGATCAAGATCCATAGATACTCCCCATGCTCTTTTCTCTTCTCTGGATCCAAACCGATCTGCAAGAGAATGGTAATAAGGATCTGTTTGAGTTACATTAAAGTTGACCCTCATTAAATCCGCTAGGCTTAACGAGCCGGTAGCGCTGTAAGCCCAGCCGGGAGTTTGCTCGGCTTCGAGTACCCTCATTTCGTTTACCCAAATACTTCCGCTAACACTAAGGCTATCCTTATCCTTTGGATTAAGAATTCCAATTGTAAAGTAGGATAATCTTGTTAATGTGGGATTGCCCTGCATTCCATAAAAATGCCCCGGCACACCGGGAACAGGGGAAGTATAATAATTAACAATTTGGGAATTATCTCTTTTTTGTTTAATTGTTGTAAGCTCGGCAAATTTTAAAGATACTTCATTCCAGTCCGCCTTAACCGGCTGGCGGTACTCGTAAAAATTTAGCGAGTCGGAACCAAACCTTATATATACTTCGGAACCATATTCTTTTTCATCTTTATAGTAAGACACACCGCCTTCTTGAGTATTTATCTTATCACCATGAATAAATAATTTCATCTCCTTGTAATTAAAAACATCCAAAGGTCTCGAAAGGTATTTTACAATTTCTCTATAATCTCCATCTTTAAGATTTTTAATAACCAGGTCTAAGGACTGCTCGTTCTTTAAAATATTTTCATCAGGTCTTGTTCGGTCTTTTTCTTGGGTAACACCGTTTGGAGATTTATAAAATGGATTGTCTTCTACGTTAACAACCGAAACTGTAAGTACTTCATCATTTTCATCAACTTTTGGTATTGATTTTGGTCTTAACACTTTTTTCCATTGATTACCAACTAAATTCATTTCGGCAAAACGTAAACGAACGGTATCCTCAACTCCTTCAACAAAAAACCGAATAGTTTCTACAACCGAAAGACTTGGAGAACCTTCTTTGTAAGTAGCATCCTTTAACGGAATTTGAAACAGATACCATCCTTCTCCATTTGCACTGCTTCCTTTAAGAAATGGATTAGAAAATGAAGTATCTGTAATTGCAACTGTATACCTAAAATATGAATTTAATTTATCCAGCGAACGGTTACGGTTAAGATCTTCTGTATCCGGTATTCTTCCAACATCAGCAGCCTGTATATTTCCTTCGGCTCCGTTTAAGGATGAATAATTAGTTCTATTGCCTGCAAATTGAAAGAAATAATTATCGTGATTTGGATCTGGTTTTGTTATTGCGTCATATCCCGGTTCATCAACATCTTTAACCCCATCAATACCGGTATCTTCACCCGGATCAACGCCATCAGTTTCATCCTTATCTTCTGTGCTTAGTCTATTATCCTGATAAACTTCTTCACTTATTTGCCCAAGATCTATATAAAGTTTTAGATCCTTAGGAGCCTTGGGAATATTAACCCAAAACTCTATGAACTCGATATTCTCGGCCTTTAGATTATTTGCGGCGGTTGAAAGGGGCTTCATAATTCCGGCAAAGTTCTTTTTACCGTCGCTAAGTAATGGATTTATATTAAAAGTACCTGCACTTTTAGGATGAACCTCAAAATCCAGAACAGAAACTTGAGCCGCGTCGCGCGCAACTTGCTTTCTGTTGCCATAAATATTTTGTACTGTAACATTTGGCGGATTAATGTTATACCAAAAGGCTTTCGATTTATAGCTTAACAGCTGGGCATCGCTTAAACCATCTGCAAACGAAAGTCTTGTTGGAATGCTTATATCTTTCCAGGAACCATAAGGAGTTCCAATTGGAATTGTTTTTTTAGCTCCTTCAAAATCATCCACATAAGCAATACTTTTATTCTGATCGCTTGCAATTGTACTCTTTTTCGTATTCGGGTCCGGGTTTATATATGCGTACTCGGCATTTATAGAAAGATTTGATGGAGCGCTTGTAGAAATTACTTTATCTAAAAGATTTGTAATAAACGGTAATTGCAAGTTGGTTCTAAAATCTAAACCAAGAATGGAATTGCTTAAGGGCTCTTCCCCAATTTTAACTTTGTCACTAAGAGTTTCCTGGTTAAGGTTCAAATAAGAAAAGCCGAGTGATGTTTCCTTATTAACTTCATAAATGCCTCTAAATCCCAAAAGTGTTTTAGAAGCAAGGGCAAAAAGATCGTTTTGCTCGTATGTTACTTTTAAATTTGCGCCAGGAACAAGTGCGGCTTCATTTCGAAGCACCACCTGTCCCAAATTATAATCTACCGAATAATCAACTCCTTCGATAAGAGGATTATTGTTAAGCAATACTTTAACCGAATTTTCCACACACGAAAAACCAATTTGTATTGTTGATGAGGTTTCGGCCGAGTACTCTCCGGTAATAATAAATTTATCTTTGGATTTATCTTCTTGCGCAAATGTATAAAGATCATCGTATATAGCTTGATATTTTAAATCAGCAGGCAAGCCTTTTGGAAAATCTCTTCCAAAGGGTTGAAGAGTAGGAAAAACAAGTTCACCCGTTTTAAGACGAAATGTTTTGGTGTTAAAATCGAAAGCGCCGTCTGGCTGGTTGCTTGTTTTACCTGCATTAGTCGAATCTAATCCAAACATTTCTAAAAATCTTTTTCCCTCAAAGTTATCTTCGGGCTCTCTTCCTTCTTGACGGTATTTTATATCGAGCTTAAAGCCCTCCTCTTTAACACTTCTACCACCAATAGGATAAATATTTTTAAGCTGCAATTTCCACGCTTCCTTAAATGAAGGCTGCAAATTTTTTGGCTTAATAAGCTTAAGAACCAACCGTTGTGTAGATTCTCCAGATGTTTTGTTTAAAAATTCTCCTATATAAATATCATCAGACGCAATTTTTCTAGGACCTTCAATTCTTATTGCAGCAGCAACTACATCCTGCTCTTGAATTTGAGTTTTAAAACTAATAATTCCAGCTGCGTAATCCACTTCGTAATCTACATTCTCTGTTAATAAAGCAAAATTTCCTAATTCAATTTCACCAGCCTTAGGCTCAACTTTAACACTATCTCGCTGCGAATCTGTGTAACTTTCCCCCTCTTTTAGTCTGTTAAGATTTATGAACACATTTGCTTTTCTTAAAGTACCGTTTGTTTTTCCGGTATACGATTTCCAAACTTCAATTTGTTTAATAACTAGAGTATCTTCCTGATAAGGTAATTTGCTTCCATAAATTTTGTTGAATAAATTTAATTGAGGATCGGCATAAATTGGTAAAACAAAAAAATGGTTTTGAGAATAATTCCATGCTCTAATTTCAAAAGTCTGGGCTTTGGATCCGCCGCTTACCGAAACTTCCTTCATCTCGCTTTTCTTTTGAGAAGCCAATGCGGTTAAACTAAATGGTCCCATTTTAAATTGTGCTTTAACACCAAACAAAGCCTCGCTGCCGCCAACTAAAGGAGAAGTTTGTAACGAAACGTTTCCGGCTTCAACACTTTGAATAATTTCATCTTCGTAACCAAGGTACCTAAGCTTTAACTGGTTTTCGTATTGGAATTGTCTTTCGGTATTCCAGTCCGCAGTAATATTTAGCTTATCTCCAATTGTACCGCTTAAATTTAGCTGAACGGTTTGTTTAAAATCCGGCTCGTTGCGAGTATTGCCCAAGGCAGAAGTTGTAATTACATCTGTAGTTTCGTTCCGCCAAGCTCCATGAATATCCACCTGGCCATTTATCTTAATTGTAATTTTGGGGGTTCCAAAAATACTTAGCAGAGGAGAAGATGGTAATGGAATATCGATATTGGTGATATCAGTAATAAGCTGACCAAAATCTTTTTTCTTTTCAACAATTTTATAATCGTATCCTAAAAATTCCCATTGATCCCGCTTTATTGATTCGAGCCTTAGTTTAATGTATTCATCCAAAGGCAATTGAATTGAGGGACGAATCTCCTTTCCCGCCACAAGTTCTTTAATTGTAACTTTTGATTTGGCCGAGTCTAATGTAATATTTCTTTGAATTGCCCCTTGAGATGGATAGACGTAAAAGCTGGATCTCTTTTTATCCCTAAATGAAAGGAATGATTTATCTGTTCTAACATATTTAAAATGAGCAACACGGGCGGTGGAATCCTTTGAAAGAGAATCTACCCTGTGTAAGGAGTCAAGCTTAAACTTTGCCTTTATGGAATCTGCTCTTGAAAGCTTAACTTTAATTTTGGTGGTATCCGGTTCAATTAGTTTTATTGTGGCACTATCGCTTAATGCAGTTTTCTTTTTTGTAGAATCCGGTTCGAACAATTTGAATTGATTCGGCGAATTATTATCATTTAAAGCCGAAGCTCCAATTAAATTATTGCTGCCATTATTGTTTAACCAAGAATTGGAAAGCGAATAGAAGGATACCTGATTTCTTTCTTTTGCAGAAGAATTAGTAAATCCAAAAGAAGCTAATATTAAGGAGATTATAATTGGAATTGCTAAAAATTTAATCCCCGACCAAAAAGTATTTCTTATTTTAGGAGAAATGACTGACCTACCAGTTGTTTGTATTAACCGTAAAAATAATCTATTAAGCCTCCCTTCTTTAGTTTGCTATACAAAAATTGTTAAAAAAAAATATTTTGGCAATTTTTTTTTGCAGATTTTTATTCCCTAAAAGGAATTTGTAAAAACCCACGCCTTAAGTTACAAATATTATTTAGAAAATAAAGGTAAAAAAATGTACACGCGTACGTGGAAAGGGTTAATTTGCCAATATTCTTAATTTCCAATCAAATTAGATTACCCCTTGCGTTTGATCGATAGGTGATGAGAAATGAATTACAGTAGAATAAATAAAGTGCTTAAACTATCTACAATACGATGCAAGTTAATATCCAATCAATCTATTTCTTCAATATTATCAATAGAAAAAGTTTTTGTCAGCTAGGCAATCTTAAAATGAGAAATTAACTCTTGCAAATCTCTAGTAAATTTTTTGAGTGAATCAACTGATAAAACAATTTTTTGAATTCCATCAGACGATTCTTGCGTAATAGAATTAATTCCTTCAATGCTTTGGCTAATTTCTTCTGCAGCCGAGGATTGTTGTTCGCTTGCGGCAGCAACTTGAGTAATTAGGTTTATTACTTCATCTGTTTCCGAAATAATTTCTTTTAACGAGTCGCCAGCTTTTACTGTAAAATCCCTTCCTCTTTCAACTTGCAGTTGACCATCTTTCATAGAATTAACAGCATCTTTAGTTTCTAATTGAATCTTAGATATCATTACATTTATTTCGTTAGTTGCCTTTGAAGTTTTATCGGCTAATTTTCTAACTTCATCTGCAACAACAGCAAACCCTCTTCCCTGTTCACCGGCCCGGGCAGCTTCTATTGCAGCATTAAGCGCCAAAAGGTTTGTCTGATCTGCAATATCTTCAATTACCTGAACTATTTGTCCAATATGGTCGCTACTTTTTCCAAGTGTTTCCACTTTTTGCGCAGAATGATTTACAACATCGGTTATTCTTTCCATACCTAAAATGGTATCGTTGACTACCTTACCTCCCGCCAATGCGCTATCGCCAGATTTTTTGGCAGTATCTGCAGCAGAAGCTGTATTACGGGTTGTCTCTTGAATAGTCTGAGTCATTTCTTCAATAGCCGAAACTACCTCTTCCGTTTGTAAAGATAAATTTCGCGTGCCTATTACCATTCTATCTGTTGATATCGAAATTTCTGAACTGACGTTAATAGTAGAGTTTAGAACTTTGTTCACCTCGAAAATAACATTGGATAACGATTCTCCTAAAATATTTATACTGTCTTTTATTTTTCTGTATTCACCTTTATAATCCCCTTCCATTCTTCGGGTTAAATCTCCGCTTGCCATTAAATGTAAAACTCTGGAGCCTTCAACCAAGGGGAAATGAATAGCATCCAAAAGTGAATTGAGATTGTTGATTATTGATTGAAATGAGCCATGATATTTGTTGGGATCAATTCGATCGCTCAAATCTCCATTCAGAGCATTGCCAACCACTTTGCTAATATCAAGCATTAGACTATTAATAATTTTTTTTGTCTCCCCCAAATTTGTATTTAATGAATCGTTATTAGACCTAACCAATAATTCCTTTGTAAGATCCCCTTCTGCAATTCTGTGAGCAAAATAATTCTGATTTTTTATTCCTTCAATCATCATACAAAAAGATTTTTCCAACTCTCCAATTTCATCTCCGGATTTCGATTCAATGTCTACGTTAACATTCCCCTCGGAAATAGATTTGGCAGCTTTTTCAAGGTTGATTATTGGATTTACAAACTTTTGGGCAGAATTAATGACAATGTATGCAATAATTAAAAAGCTTAATAAGCTTACAATAACTGAATTTCTTAGACTGGAGGAAGCGAGTTCTTTTACCTGAACTTTAGTAGCAGAAACAACTTTTTGTATATCATCAATATTTTTGGTTATAGAGTTTTTCAGTTTTCTCCATTTAGGAGTTTCAATATTTCTTAGAAATTTTAATGCATCTTCGGTACTTGTGTAAGCTAATTTGTGAACAGTTCTCTTATCTTGGTCAAGAATTCTCCATTGCTCCAAGTAATCCCCAAATTCTTTTTTTTGATTACTAGTTTCGCTTGCCGAAACTAAAACTGAAACACTCTTTTCAAAAGCTTTTATTGCGGCATCATAATTTGCCGTTGCATTAGGATCGTTTTTATAAAAAATTAAATTTCTTGTGGATTGTTCTGTTTGCAATCCTTGTGCGTACAAATTATTTAATTCGGTAAGTTGTAACTGTTCTTTTTCTATAAAGGAAGAAAATTTATTCGATATCTCGAGATTTGTATTTATCAAAAGAAAAATTACAAGAAGAAACCATAATGCCCCAATTAAGTAGGGCAAAACATATTTAGTTTTTAACGAAACATCCCTAAGAAAATTGTTTTCTCTTTTGCCGGTTGACCATGAATATAAAGCTGTAATAATGGCAAAAGTACAAATAAGAATAGTTGTATAAATGGAACTCATTTTTCTACCAAAATAAAAATAGTTAAAAGAAAAGCCCCTTTGCTATCACAAAGGGGCTAACAAACTAGTAAGTAAGCTATTGCTATTTAACCAGCATCATTTTTCTTGTCTGGACAAAACTTACGCTCTGAAGTCTGTAGAAATAAATTCCAGATGGAATATTGAAGCCTGAGAAATCTACAGTATACACACCTGCATTTTGATATTGATTAATTAAAGAAATAATTTCTTTTCCCAATACATCGTACACTTTTAATTCTACATTTCCACTAAAAGGAAGTGAATAAGAAATTTTTGTAGAAGGATTGAATGGATTTGGGTAGTTTTGAAAAAGTGAATATTCCGTTGGAACATTTTTATCTAACTTTACTGAAGTAGCAACACCGTTGGTTTTTCCCTTTGTGATAGTATTAGCCAGCTTCCAGTTACCACCATCGGGCACTCTAGATATTGATTGATTTTCAGTCATTGTTCCAAAAGCATAATTATCAATTATTGCTCCACTATTATTTTCAAGCCATACTTCGTCTGCAGTACTCGATAAACCAAAATCGCTTGCATGAGGGTTGGTCTTATTTTCTGTTTGAATTACAAAGAATCCTTTAGCGGCTATTTTTGTACCGGCAGGAATTTCTTTTTTTGGCTTTGAACCGCTTTGTCCGCTGCTATCGTAAATTTTATAACCAGTTAAATCTACTTCTGAAGCAGAGCTATTATAAATTTCTACCCAATCAGGGTCTGCATCTGTTCCTCTTGAATAAAACTCGTTTAATACAATAACACTATTGGATAATCCTTTTGTCATAGTAGAGAGTAATTTCCAAGTGGTTCCATTAAATTCTCTTCCATAAACTTGAGTATCTGTCATAGTTGGAAAAGTGACATTGTCAATTACAGTACCCGCTTTGTCTTCTAGCCAAACCTGCTCTCCACTGCTTGAAAGTCCAAAATCTGATGTTCCTGTTCCATCGGTAACAACAAAATAAAATCCTTTTGCCGGGAGCAAAGTTCCTGCCGGAATTTCCTTTTTGGGTTTAACCCCAGATTGTCCGCCACTATCATAAATTTTATATCCACTTATATCAACAGTGGAATTTGAAGAATTGTACAATTCAATCCAGTCTGCATCTGGATGAACAGTACTGCCACCTCTAGAATAAATTTCGTTCATTTTAATATCTGTAGCTGTTTGTGCATTTGCATTGCTAATAATAGCAGCAAAGAAAATAAATGTAACAAATAGTAAAAATGTTTTTTTCATTTTACCTCCTGGGTAAATTGTTATCAATCATTAAATCAATATGTACTCTAAACCATTCTTTAGTTTGGTTTTTGAAAAATGTAAAATTTATTGTCTTCGTCGTTTACTATGTATATCTTATCTTGAACAACAGCAATTCCTTCTCCCTTGAAAAATGGTACTGAGTAGTTTGCCAAAAGTGTACCATCCTTGGAAAGTTTTACAACTTTTTGTGATTCATCACTTACCATCCAAAAACAATTTAAAGATGAGTCGTAAAAAATATCCGAGCAATCTAATGTGTAATTAAATTCTTTTCGGGCAATTTCTTTTTTATTTACGAATTCAAGCATCATGCCGGGAGTTTTTTCGTTTAGAACAAATAGGTGATTGTTATTATCTAATGTAATTCCTTCTAATGCATTCTTTGGATTAATTGCAACATTAACCGGGAAAGAATAAAGCTTATTACCGTTTATTAAATATTTAGAAACAAGTTGATTAGTTTCTTCAACTACATACATAGTATCGCAATTGGCCGAAAGAGTTATTCCTTCCAAATCTTGACCGGCAATTATAAATGAACGGAGTATTCTTCCCATAAAATCCAACTCGTAAACAGTTGAATTACCATCAGAGACAGTAAGTAATGTATTGGTTTTGGAATTGTATGTTAGCCCCGACGGTTCCGGTACGGAAGTATTATAAGTTGCTAAAAGTTTTAATTCTGTTACCGGAGCTCCATTTGTAATTGCTGTAACTGGTTCATCCCTTTTGCAGCTTATAAAAATGCATACAAACAGCAATAGAGATATTGTTTTTTTTAACATATCTTTCCTAAAAATTGAGGATCGGTAATACCGATCCTCTTTTATAAGTTATTTATTAGCAGCGCCTTTTGTAATTGTATTGGATAAAGCCCATGTGCCGCCATCAGGTATTCTTGAATAAGACTGAGTTTCGGTCATAGCAAGGAATGCAACATTATCTATAACTGTACCTGCTTTATCTTCCAACCATACCTCTTCCCCTCCGCTAGATAAACCAAATCCAGCCGGGTTTACTGTAGAAGCTAAATCTGTAACAATAACATAGTAACCTTTGGATTTAACCTTTGTACCTGCGGGTATTTCTAATTTAGGTTTTGTTCCACCCTGTCCACCGCTATCGTAAACTTTGTAACCGCTAAGATCAACCTCTATTTCGGAAGCATTATAAATTTCAATCCAATCCGGATCCGTTGGTACGCCGCGCGAATAAATTTCATTCATTTTAATAATAGTAGGTTTTACCACAACCTGTGTAATTGCAGGTTCATCTCGTGAACAGGAAATGAACGCCATAGAAAAAATTACAAAAAGAATAAGCATTTTAGTTTTCATTTTTGATCTCCTAATTTTTATAATGATGCCTGAACGCGCATTTGAATGAATGAATGATCGTCGTTGCCAATTAAACGACCTTTACTTGTTGCGTTATCATCCAAATCCACAATTGAATAGTTCAACTGTAATTTGATATTCAAATTGGGATAATAATTCAAACCAAACATCATTTGATTGGACTTACCACCTTTTATTCCAGCCGCGATATCATTAAGATCAAGAGTGCTGTAACGGAATGCTACTTCCAAAGCACCCCATGGATTTTTTGGATTTTCTATTGGTCCAACTTCTCCTTCGTCTGCGTAATAATATCTTGTTTCACCTGTAATATTAAAAGCAACCATTCCATAACCACCGCTAACGTTAACATCACTTTTACCATACCAGCGAACAACTTTAGTTGTTTGATATTCAGCCTGGAAATAAAATTGTCCGAATATTCCCATTAATTCGCCGCCGATTCTGTTATAATAATTTACATCTGTTATATCTCCGGTATGTAAAAATTTTGGATCGAACACATACGATTCTGTACGGGCATTTAATTCAATTGTATTTGGAGCTAAATCTGGAACAGCATCTGGGATTGTATAAGCAAAAGCACCGCCAACATGAATATTTTGGCCATGTTTATTTATTGGCGCATAAGATGCGCGAATATTTGAAGAGAAGCCTTCATCTTTTGTCCCTTTATCTATCTTTGTTCCCGGTTCATGCCCAAAAATTCCGGCTGTAACTTGAGCATAATCGGTCCAATATCTTGCTGCAACGCCAACTCTTCTTCCTCTTGGAAAAGCACTTGATACTGCAGAACGTTCAAGAAAAGTTAATAGACGAGAACTGTTTAATCTTTCCATTCCAAATGGTTCTTTAAAATTTCCGGCACGAAGCGAAAGATTTACAGTAGGGAATGTATACTGTACCCAAACATCGCGCAATTCAAGTACTTGCTCGGCAAATTCCAAATCTACTTCGGCCTGCCAGTTTTTATCTAAAATTGCTTTGGTTGCAAATGTAACTCTCCTAAATAAAGTACCGTTACTAAGTGGGTTTTTATTTTCGAAATACATTGCGCCATCAAATTGCAATCTTGAATCGAACCACCATTGATAAGCACCATCTTTGGATTCAAAAATTAATTTACCATTTCTTTGTTCAACACCCATCGGTACTTTTTCGGCACCACCGGGAACTTTTGCATCTTGTGCATAAAGAAGAGCGCAATTCATTAAAAAGAATGACAATAGAATTGCAAATGTTATTGTTTTACTTTTGTTCATAACTACTCCTTATTTGTTACTTTTTGAATTAGAGTTTAATTCGATTGTTACTTTATTTTATTTGTTATTCTTAACGATTCTTCAATTTCAATTTTTGCTTGGTCCAGTTTCTTGTCTTTTAATTTGTCTCCCGAATAGTTCCAATCTTCCATTTTACCGAACAACGATTTTTCAAAATCTATTTTGTGTTTATATGAAGTACCATGCAGCTGTTTTATTAAAGCAAACTGAGAAGAGGTTAACCTGCCTTCATTAAACATTGGTTTTACCTTAGAGCTATCTACCTTAAAACTATCGATTATTGCGTACTGAAAAATTTGATAAACTTGATTGTTAGAAAAATCTGTTCTTGTCATCAATTCGTTTTTAAATATTTTTTTATTGTAAAAGCGTTTTCCTACAAGGTCATTAATTTTTTCGGTTGCTACTCCACGGTCGTTAAGTTTTGCAATAACAGATTTTGAAATTTCGAATGGGACAGGATTAATAACCTTTTGCTCAAAAACATTTTGAATAAAGAAGAGGGATATAAATGTAATTATTCCCGCGCTTATTGGCGCAACCACCCAGCCTATTGCAATTTTGCCAAAGACTTTAAAGTTAATAGAGAGAGGATCTTTTGCCAATCCAACTCCTATTACCGCACCAATAAATGCCTGAGTTGTAGAAAGTGGAACAAGAGGAAATGTTGGCAAATTAAAACTTAGAAGAAAAGATTCTAGCTCCTGCGAAGTAAAAAGAGCAAGAACAATAAATTCGGCCAGTACAACAACAAATCCGGTTATTGGAGATATTTTATATAAATCTTTTCCAACCGTTTCCATTACATTTGCGCCATAGGTAAAAATTCCTATTGCAATTGCCAATCCTCCCAAAAGAAACAATTGTTGAACACCCGAAATTTTTGCGATTCCAAGAATGCTTAAATCTTGGAATAGGGGTGCCGAGATAAACATTCCCATTACATTAGCAATATTGTTTGCACCCAATGAATAGGAGGCTAATGCGCCAACTACAATCAGTCCAATTCTAGTATAGGTATCTAATTCCAAAAGATGAATCTTCCAGATGCGTAAATATCGTTTAACCAATTTAAAGATGATAAATCCAAAGGCAGCCGCAAGAATTGGTGAAGCAATCCAGCTAAATAAAATTTTTGATAATGAGTTTAAGTCCGTAGGAGAGCCGGTAAAAATATTCCATCCAATTATACCGCCAATAACAGCCTGCGAAGTTGAAACTGGCAATTGCACTTTAGTCATTACAGTTACCGAAATTCCAACTGCAAGAGCAACACAAAAGCTTCCGGCTAAAGCATTAATAGAACCAAGTTCGGTTAATGTTTTAGTTGTTCCCGAACCGCTGAAAACGGAACCAAGAATAACAAAAACGCCGGCAACAATTGCAGCCGTTCTAAACTTGACCATTTTGGAAACAACCGCGGTTCCAAAAACATTAACCGCGTGGTTTGCTCCTAACGACCAACCAAGAAAAAGTCCGCTGGTTATGAAAAACCAAATTGAAATATCCAACTCTACTCTAACCTTTTAATAATAGCAATAGATAATCTATCGCAAACATCTTCGGATTGTTCGGCAATTCGTTCAATGTGAAAAGTAAAATATCTAATATGAATTTTATGGCTAAGCTCACTTTCCGATCTAAAAAAGTTTCTCTTTATTTTTTCGGCAATTTTATTTGTTTCCCTTTTATAGAACTGAACTTTAGCAACATAGTCTCTAACTGCATCTATATTTTTGAAATAACTTCTAATTCCACTAACGGTATTTTCCAAGCAATAAATAGAGCTGTCTGCTAAATCGATAAAATCTTGCTTAAGAGATGCAACTATGTTTGGAATCTCAACAGAAAACTCCAAGAGTGTTTCGGTTGTAATATTCAATACTTTGTCGCAGCTTTCCAAGAGACCTAGAACATCACCTCGTGCCTCTGGAATTAATGTTCTTGTATAAAGTTTTACTTCAATATTTCTTCTTAAATCGTCTGCTCTCTCTTCAATTTTTCGAAGATCTTTTAGGTGGCTTTCAAAATCTTCCTGCTGTTGATCCATATAGCATTTAATGCCTAGCTTAAAGATGAGTCCCCCTTTAATAACAAGGTCGAGGTATTCATCAATTTGTATTTCTAATTTTTTTGTCTTTTTTAAAAACATAAAGCTACAATCCTCTTTTTATTTTTGTTTATTCTTCCATAACTATTCAAAACAATTATAAAAGCTGAACAAAAAAATCAAAATAATCCGAACACACCTTTTGGTGTAATTCCTAAAAATCTGAACCAGGTTTCACCAGCAATAATTATAAGCAGCCACGAAATTACCATCATTGTAAACCCAAATTTGAATGAGTCTGTTAAACTGTACTGATCCGTTTCGTAAAGAAGTGCCGCAGGCTTGCTGTTAAAAGGGAGTACATAAACATGCTCAATCATAAAAGCAACCGGAAGAGCCAAGCTAACAATATCGAATCCAAATCTGTTTGCAACGCCAATTGCAATAGGAATAAAAATCATTGCTCTCATTGTTTTAGATTGGAAAAGAAGAGCGCTAAAAACCATTACTCCGGTAAGCATAACATATAAAAGCCAAAAACTGGTTTGGCTGCCAATTCCTATATGATTAAAAAAAGCATTTACTGCAATTGATGGAAGATCAGTTTCATCCAAGCCGGCTCCAAGAGTATAAGCGCCAGCAGAGAATAACATGAGGTGCCAAGGAATATCAACTTCGTTCCATTTTACAATTCCAATGCGTGGTGTTAAAGCTACAATAGCCCCAACAAATGCAACCGCAGTAGCACTTATTCCATGAAGGTTATCTGTTACCCAAAGAGCAAGTATGGCAATAAAAATTGCGGCAGATTTTTTTTCTAAAAAACTTACCGGCCCAAGTTTATTGTATTCTTCTTTTAAGCGTTCCATACCTCCCTCAATTTGAGGTAAGCGTTCTTGTGGAGTTAAAGGGAAAAAAACTTTCATGGCTAATAAATAGCCAATAAACATTAAGCTAAGCATAATTGGAAACATTGCTGTCATCCATTGAGAGAAGAAAATATTTCCTCCTATGGCACCACCAATTAACGCACCTCCAACTAAATTAGCCCCGGAACCGGTTACGAATGCACCTGCACCAAGATTAATATTTAGAAGATTTTGAAGAACTATACTTCTTCCAAAATTATTTTTATTCTCTCCCCCTCTTGCACCATAAATAGCGGCAATAACCATAAATATTGGAAGCAGTATTGCTGCCTTTGCTGTAGTTGCAGAAATGAATATGGACAAGACTAGGTTAATTGCAATAAAGCTTATGAATATGGTACTGGCACTTTTACCAAATTTTATTATTAACCATAAGGCAAACCTTTTTGCAAGACCGGTTACAACAAGCATGCTTGCAAGAACAAAGCTCATTAAATTTAACCACATTACAGGATGTCCAAGCTGAGCATAGGCAACTTTTTCGGAAAGCACGCCGGTTAAAACAAGACTTATAATTAACATCAACGATGTTAAATAGTTTGGAATTGCTTCTGTCATCCAAAGAATTATAGAAGCAATAAAAATTGCGAGCATAAATTCATTTTTACGAATGAATATTGCCGAGCCCAATTTTTCGTATGCCTGTTTAGCCGAGTCGGTAACAAGTTCAGAAGGATTAATTGATGATAGAAATGGCATTTTTATTACAAAGGCGAACAAAATAAAAGCGGCTAAAGCTAAAAACGGTCCTGTTAAAGCAAGCCACTTTTCGAATTTTGATTTATCGCGCTTAGGAAGTTTCTCGATACGATAATTATTCATATCGAGCAGATCAAATTTTGTCATATCAATTTTTATTAAATGATAGAATTGTATTTAATTATAAAATCTGTTGTCACCATTTTGTAAAAGGATTTTTCATCAGCATTGAATTATAGTATTTGGTATTGCCGGTAACTTCTTCTCCAAGCCATTCCGGTTTTTCAAATGCATCGGCTTCCGAAGCTAATTCAATTTCGGCCACAACCAGACCATTATTCTCTCCATAAAATTCATCAACTTCATAAGTATGATTTCCAACCTTAACCAAATAACGAGTTTTGTCTATTACTCCCGGCTCGCAAATTTTCAATAGCTCTTCAACTTCGGTTGTAGGAATTTCCTTTTCCCATTCATATCTGCTGGCACCGCTTTCGTTGCCAATTCCTTTTATTGTTATAAATCCTTTATCTCCCTTAATTCTAACGCGAACAGTTCTTTCTGGAATGGATGATAAGTAACCCTGAACAATGCGGGTTTGCTTTGCTGCTAAATGTTTAAACTCGCCTTTAACTAAAAACTTGCGTTCAATTTCATTTGCCATTTCAAATTCTCCTTATTTCATTCCAACTAAATTTTTTAATCCACGCAAGTAATTAATATTTGGAAATGCATCCAAACCAAGTTCGCGTACGGTTTTAATTACCAATTCGGGATCTTCCATTTCAACAGCGGCAGTTTTAATAACTTTACCATCAACAGTCACTTCTGCAATTTCAACAATTGTATTGTTAATTGTAAATCCGGTTCTCTTTTTATGAACATTAACAGCCTTAAGAAGTTTTGAAGGAGCTATAACTTCATTCAAGTATTGTTCAAAAGTGTATTCGGTACGTTCAAATTTTGGAACAGCTACTTTAAAGCATTTGAAAACTTTTTCAATTTCGGCAACCGGAAGTGGAAATGTACCTTTCATGATAGGTAGCCATTGTTCTAATCTATCTTCATTAACCTGCTGAAGAGTTTTTATATCCATTAAATCGTCACGTACTTTTGTATTATCCATGCTTACTTCCGAAAGGATGTAAACCTCAGAGCTTTCTCTTGTTTTTCCTTCAGGAAATTTTCTGATGTTTTCTTCGGCCTTTGCCAAATCGTTTGTAAATGTTCTAAATTCCCAGCGTGGAATGATTTCTTGCATAGTTTCTCCCTTTAATTATGATGTTAAGATTTCGAAAATAGACAATGATTATGCCATTAATTACTAGAGGAATACTTTTCTTTTACCACGTAAAAGCAAATGATTTGTAAAAATTGTAATATAGAGGTGACGATATACGGTCATCTTGACGATCTTTCGTCGTCACTAAGACTTTTTTGACTTGTATAGTTATATTTTTAATGGAAAAATAGGGCTTTTTATTTGGAATGATTTTTTACAAGAGATTGAAAAAATGATTGAGTTATTAAATTTTTTACATATGACAAAGAAAAAGCTAGTTGCAAGTCTGCTAATCATATTTCTACTTACGGCTGTTTTTACAGTCCTATTTTATAATTATACACTAAATATATCAGGGATTGTAAAAAGCACTCCGTCAGAATCGATTGCGGATAGTAAATTTAACAATAAGCCAATTATCTATATAAGTGTAATCTCCCGCTATCCCCCAAATATTATTTACCGCGGCTACCAGCCAATGTTGGATTACTTAACGGCAAAAACTAAATACCGCTTTGAGTTAAAGCTTAGCGAGGATTATAATCAGGCAGTTAAAATGCTTGTTGAAAAAGAAGTTGCTGCCGCCTTTTTAGGTTCGTATGTTTATGTTGCTGCAAATAAAAATTACGGTGTAATACCAATCCTAAAACCACTTAACGAAAATTTTGAACCCTTCTCCCGATCTGTTCTATTCACAAGCAGCAAATCTGATATTTACAGCATAAACGATCTTATTGGAAAAAGAATTTCATTGCCATCAAAGGAATCATATTCCAGCAACTGGCTTCTTCGGTATGAATTCAAAAAGCACAGCATAAAAGAAAAGGACTTACAAACCATTACAAATTTTCCACATCATCAAACTGTGATATATAACGTGTCTAAAGGATATTACGATGCCGGAGTGACAAGAGAATATCTGGTAAAAAAAATAACCGATAGCTCGATACGTGTACTTTTATATTCCGATCCATTCCCTACCTCCCCAATTGTTGTTGCCCCAAATTATTCTCAAGAAGTTGTCTCTGCTATTCAAAGCGTACTTTTAGAAATCAACAATAACAATCCTAAAAGAGCCGAGATAACTAAAGGTTGGGATAATGAATTTGTTTATGGATTTGTAAAAGCTACGGATAAAGATTACGATATAATAAGAAAAATAAGCAAGTAAAGGGCCCATTGATGTTTAAACCTAGATCGAGTTTAAAAACCAAAATTCTTTTCCTAATAGGATTGGTAATAATTACCCTTATGCTTGTTATTTCATCTGTACTGTTGCTGCAGTGGAGAAATATTATTATCGAAAAGCAGTCAGAAAATGCTTTATCAATTTCAAAGACTTTTGCCGTTACCGTAATTGACGCAATGATATTTGAAGAGAAAACAAATTTTCAAAAAGAAAATGTTTTGGAAACCTATATAGATAATTTTATAACCAGGTTAGGCAATGTTAAATACGTTACAATATTTAATAAAGAGGGCATTTCGTTAATCCAGATGATTAAACAAAAGGATTCCATTATTAAGGTAATAAATCTTGATGGTAAATTTTTGTTGAACGAAGAAGTAAAAATTTTTGAAAGCAACAGATTCAACTGGGTAATTGAAGTAAACCAACCCTTAATTTTTTCTGGGAAAAATTGGGGAACTGCAATTATTGGATTCGATGCTCAACCGATTAGAAATGAAATAAGAAATATCTTCTTCCTCCTTTTCTTTGCTACCCTATTGATTACTTCAATAGTGCTAATAATTCTTTTTTATTCAATCAACCATATGACATCCTCTCTTGAGAAACTGGTTGTTGAAATTGACAAGATAGATTTTGTTTCGGATGTTGATATAACATTGCCAATGCTAAACGATGAAATGGGATTTCTATACCATCATTTCAGGTTATTGAAAGAAAGATTAGATGTTTCGAAAAAGGATTTAGAAAATGCACAGAAGCAAATTTACCAGGCAGAAAAGCTTGCTTCTATTGGCCGCTTAGCTAGTGGAGTGGCTCACCAGGTTAACAATCCTCTTAATGGAATTAAATCTTGCTTATACGCAATTCAAAAAGAACCTTCCAACGAACTGCAGACTAAGCAGTATATAGATTTAATAAATGAGGGAATTAACAACATCGAAACTGTTGTAAAAAAACTTTTGGGATTTGCGCGCCAGCAATCAATTTCGGAAGACCTAATTAACATTAACGAATCTATACAAAAGGTTATTCATCTGTTCGATTTTAGACTAAAGGAAAAGCAGATAGAACTAAACTTAGATTTAACCGATAACATTGGATATGTAAAAATTGATTATCATTTATTCCAAGAAGTGATTATGAATCTGCTTCTTAACAGCTACGATGCTATCGAAAAGAACGGATCAATAAGAATTTCTACTCGCAATCTAAAAGATTCAAAAGTGGAAATGGAGATTACAGATACCGGTAGCGGCATAAGCCAGGAAGATTTGAAGAAAATTTTTGATCCATTCTTTACAACAAAAGATGTAGGAACCGGTACCGGATTAGGACTTTCGGTTTGCCTTGGAATAATTGAAAGCCATGGTGGAAAAATAGAAGTTGACAGCGTAGAAAATAAAGGTACTTCATTCAAAATAATTTTACCAAAAGTGGAAGAAAATGAAATTATTAATAATTGAGGATGAGAGAATAACTAGAATTTCCCTTTCCGATATTTTAAAGAAAGAGGGATACGAAGTATTTGCAGCCGAAGATGGTGAAGAAGGGATGCGCCTTTTTAATTTAGAACTTCCGGATATTGTAATTACAGACCTTCGGCTTCCTAAACTTAGCGGAATGGAAATACTTAGTTCTGTGTTGGAAATTTTACCAGCATGTAAAGTAATTTTAATAACCGCCTATGCAACTGTAGATACAGCAGTTTCTTCTCTTAAGATTGGTGCTTACGATTATATAACAAAACCATTTTCCCCTGAAAAATTATTATCAATACTTAGAAATATAAACCAGCTGCAGCACGTTTTAATTGAAAATGAGGAGCTCAAAAGCAAACTTCAGATTTTGGAAGATAAATCCATAGTGGGCAATTCTTCGGCAGTCAAAAAGCTTATAGAAACAATTGCTATGATAGCTCAAAACGATTCCACTGTTTTAATTGAAGGAGAAAGCGGAACCGGAAAAGAACTTGTTGCAAAAGCTTTACACAAAGCCAGTTCCAGAAGAAACGAAAATTTTATAACTGTAAGTTGTTCCAGCATTCCCGAAAGTTTATTGGAAAGTGAATTGTTCGGACACGAGAAAGGTGCCTTTACCGGTGCAATTAAACGTCATACTGGTTATTTCGAAAGGGCTAATAAAGGTACTTTGTTTATTGATGATATCGATGATTTCCCATTGAACATGCAGGTAAAACTATTGCGGGTAATTCAAGAAAGAGAATTAACTCCGGTAGGCAGCACAATAAACGTTAATATTGATGTAAGGATTATTTGCGCAACCAAAATAGATTTGAGAAAAAAGGTTGATGAGAAATCTTTTAGAGATGACCTTTTCTATAGATTAAACATAATACCAATTAAGATACCTCCATTACGAGAGCGCAAAGAAGATATTCCATTGCTGGTTGATTTCTTTTTTAGAAAGCATAAAGCAGATGACAAGCTGATGCTTTTAAATCACAATATTATTTCGAAGCTGATGGAATACAACTGGCCAGGAAATGTTAGGGAATTGGAGAATATTGTAGAGAGGATGATAGCGCTTTCTTTTAGCGGTGAAATTGACCCGGCTGTATTGGATTTGAATAACAAATCGAAAAAGCAAAGCTCATTTGAAGATGTTTTTGAAAATTTTTCTTCGTTAGAAGAGTTTATCAATCAAAAAGAAAAGGAAATTATTCTTTGGGCATTAAAACAAAGTCAAAACAATGTAAGCAATACTGCAAAACTTCTTAAAATTCCACGCACAACACTTAACAGTAAACTCGATAGACTTTTTCCGGAAATGAAATTGAAATAGAATTAAATCACAGCTTGAATATATCCGATAAGTGAGTTTTTTCTTCAAGCGTTTCAATTATAACACTTTCGTGAACTATAACAGCGCTTAGTTTATTTCCAAGAAATACTCCGGTATCTATATAAACCGAATTGGAATCTTCCACCAAGGTAATGTCTTGTTTAGTTGTATGACCGACGACTTGAAGTTTTCCAAGATTTAATAATGGGTCTCGAGTCCATAAAATTCCTCTATCACCGCGCAAATCGTTTTGAATAAAACTATCTAGCAGTTCCAAATGATCTCTATAATCTGCAGGTAAGTATTTTATGTACTGATTTGAAATACCTGCATGAGATATAAAACAATCTGGCAAGTTGTAGTACAAAGGAGCGCTAACAATAAAATCCATATGTAAGAACATTTCATTTTCGCGCTTCTCGTAAGAAATTAAAGTTGGTTCGTTTCCATTAAAGAACCAGGACCTTGCAAATACACTTGAAGGATCCCGGAAGAAATAATAAAACATATAATCGTGATTGCCCGGGGTAAATAGAATTTTATTTTTCATTATAAAATCTATTACCTCAAAACTCATATTCCCACGGTCTACCATATCGCCGACTGTATAAATATCAATGCCGGGATATCGTTCTACAATTTTATTATAAAGCGCCACAAAAGTGCTGTAGCAGCCATGAATATCTCCAATAATAGCTACCATAATTATATATAGAAAGTTTTTTTAGCGTATTCGGTTAACTCATCTCGAAAAGCAGGATGAGCTATGTTAATTAATGCTCTTGCTCTTTCTTGAATAGTTTTACCATACAAGAAGGCAGTGCCATATTCAGTTACAACATAATGAACATCTCCACGAGATGTAACAACTCCGGCTCCAGGTTTTAACGTTGCAACAATTCTAGATAATTTTAAATCTTTTGTTGCAGCCGGCAAAGCAATAATTGGCTTTCCCCCTTCGGAACGTGAAGCACCACGAACAAAATCCACTTGTCCACCAATACCGCTAAAAAAGCGGGTGCCAATAGAATCGGAGCAAACTTGTCCGGTTAAATCAACTTCTATACAAGAGTTGATAGCAATCATCTTATCGTTTTGAGCAATTATAAATGGATCGTTAATATATTCCTGAGGATGGAACTCGAAAATAGGATTGTTATTAATAAAGTCGTAGGCACGTTTTGTACCCAAAACAAATCCAGCAATTATTTTCCCGGGATGAAGTGTTTTCTTTTCTCCGTTAACAATTCCCTCTTCGACTAATTCTATTAATCCGTCGCTAAACATTTCTGTATGAATACCAAGATCTTTTTTATGATGCAGATATTTTAGAACTGCATCCGGAATAGCTCCAATTCCCATTTGTAAAGTTGAACCATCTTCAATTAAGTCTGCAACATGCTGTCCAATCTTATCATAAATTTCTATTTGATCTGGAGTTGCATCAGGATCTACCTGAGGCAATTCTTTTAAAGGCTCATCAACTTCAACAATATAATCAAGTTTGTTAACGTGAATAAAACTGTTTCCTAATGCTCGAGGCATTTGTTTATTAACTTCGGCAATAACGCATTTAGCTTTTTCGGCAGGTGTTTTTATGTTTCCAACATCAATTCCGTAACTGCAAAATCCATGTTCATCCGGAGGTGAAACTTGAATTAAAGCAACATCGGGAACAATAACTCCTCTCTTAAAAAGAAGTGTAACCTCATTTAAAAATATAGGAATAAATTCTGCGCGGCCATCGTTAACTGCCTGACGAGCATTAGCGCCAATAAAGAAGGCCTTATGCTTAAAATATTTTTCCATTCCCGGTTTTGTATATGGAAGATCTCCAACAATTAGAATATGGTAAAGCTCAATATTGGAAAGTTCTTCTTTACGGTTAACCATGGCATTAATAACCCGCAAAGGTGCGGCACATCCCGGCTGAACAACAACTTTATCACCGGATTTAATAATTTTAACAGCTTCATCTGCAGATACGGTCTTAGATTTATACCTTTTCATCCATGGCGCATTTAACTGTTTTTCACTTTTTATAATCTCTAATGTCATTTTATTATCTCAATTAATTTGTTGAAAATATATGAAGCCTTCTGTACTCTAAATTAAATATATCTGCAATGCTTTCGTTCGAAACAAATCCGTTATGAGTACAAACTCCCTTTGCTAAACCAGCATTGCTTAAAAGAGCATTAGATAATCCCTGCTCTCCAATTTCAAGCAGGTATTCAAGGCTGGCATTATTTAATCCGTAACTTGCTGTTCTTGAAACCAAAGCCGGCATATTTGGAACGCAATAATGAATTACATTATGTTGAACAAAAGTTGGATTTGAAATAGAAGTAGGCCGGCTTGTTTCAACACATCCTCCTTGATCGATGGAAACATCAACAATTACTGCACCTTTCTTCATATTTCTAACCATCTGATCGTTAACAATATGAGGAGTTTTTTCTGCTTTAATTTGAACCGCTCCAATTAATAAATCGGCAAATTTAATTCCTCGCGCAACAGTATATTGGTTTGCTGCAACTGTAGTAATATTAGGAGAAATTTCAGTTTCAATTCTACGTAACCTTTTAATATCCTTGTCCAGAACAATTACATGAGCGCCTCGGGAATAGGCAGCGCGGGCAGCGTTAAAGCCAACAACTCCGGCACCTAAAATAACTACTGCAGCTGGAGCCACACCCGGAATACCGCCAATTAAAATTCCACGGCTATTTGGAATGTCACTTCCCAAATATCTTTCACCAACCTGCAAAGCCAACTGTCCGGCAATTTCACTCATCGACTGAAGAATTGGCAGCTGGTCATCTTTTTCAATCAATTCGTAAGCAACTGCAGTAACTCTTTTTTTCAAAAGTTTTTCAATAATATTCTTTTTGCCAACAGCAAAATAGAGGAATGAAAAAAGGACTTGATCTTCCTGCATTAAATCTGCTTCCTGCTCGGTAATTGGAGCAACCTTAACAATCAACTCCGCTCTTTGAAAAACTTCTTCGGGGGAATAAACCACATTAGCGCCAACTTTTATATATTCTTCATCAGGAAAATGGCTTTCAACACCAGCTCCGGTTTGAATGAAAACTGTATTTCCTGCCTTTACTAATGCATCTACTCCAGCAGGAGCTAAAGCTACTCGTTTTTCTTCACGGTTTGTTTCTTTTGGTATTCCAATTCTCATAATATTTAATGCTCTTTTTTGGTTTGCAAAATAGGTATTGCATCATCAGAATTCAATAAAAAGGAGGAAACAAAATAGAAATTGAGTGAATTTCAAACGGAAAAGAATCCGTTTTTTAGCTTCAAAAATGAGGCATATTTCTATTTTTTGAACCTTTTGACTGATGCGCCAATAATTTAGTACTAATTCGAAAAATGAATGAATTATTTGGAACCGGCAATTGGAGTAATTGGGCTTTTGCCCTTTAATACTCTTACAATATTTCGTGCCGCTAATAAGGACATTGCACTGCGTGCTTCAAATGTTGCACTTCCCAAATGAGGAAGTAAATAAACATTATCCAGTTCAAGTAACTTAGAATTTACATTTGGTTCATTTTCGTAAACATCCAAACCGGCCGCAAAAATCTTTTTCTTTTGCAACATACTAATTAATGGAAGTTCGTCTATCACTTCTCCACGCGAAGTATTAACAATTATTGCGCTCTTCTTCATCAGCTTAAGATTTTGTTTATTAAGGATATGATGCGTACTTGAGTTTAACGGTAGATGTACCGAAATAATATCGGAAGTAGCAATTAACGAGTTGAGGGTTTTATATTTAGCCGAGTAAGCTTTTTCAAAATTGCTGTTTTTAGTACGGCTGTAATAAATAATTTTAGTGCCGAATGCATGCAGCCTTTTTGCAGTTGCCTGCCCAATTCTTCCTGCACCAATAATTCCTACAGTTTTATTCTTTAACTCCATCCCCAAAAGCATAAAGGGTTTAAAACCAGTAAATAATTGTTCTCTAACAGTCTTTTCCCCTTTGTAAAAATTTCGGGCGCATGCTAAAATAAGCCCAACAGTTAAGTCTGCGGTTGCATCTGTTAATACATCTGGGGTATTCGTAACAATAAGCTTTTTCTCTTTTGCGTAGTTTACATCAATGTTATTATAACCAACAGCGCAGTTGGCAACTATTTTACAATTCTTAAAATTATCTATGGCTTCTTTATCAACCTTTTCGGAAAGGACAGCCAATACTGCATCGGCATTTTTAGTTTTTTTTAAAAATAGCTCCCGGGGAATTGCATCTTGGCTGTTATATACTTCTACCTTAAAACCTTCTTTGCGTAAATACTTTTCGGGTTCGCCAGGAAATTTTCTTGTTATAAATACTTTCATGTCTATCCAAAAAGAAGTTTTGTAATAAGTAAAGCACCAAGAACACCGGCAATATCCGCAAGGATACCAACAGATACTGCATGACGCATCTTAGAAATTCCTACCGAACCAAAATAAAGAGCAAGCACATAAAATGTAGTTTCGGTACTTCCCATTATTGTAGAAACAAGAATTCCTAAAAAGGAATCCGGGCCATGAATTGCAATGGTTTCCGTCATAACTCCTAAAGCACCGCTTCCAGATAAAGGTCTCATTAATGCCATCGGCAATGCTTCGGCCGGCATTCCAACTAAATTTGTTAATGGAGAAAGGATAATAGTTAAAAAATCCATAGCCCCGCCCGCTCTAAAAATTCCTATTGCAACAAGCATTGCAACTAAAAAAGGAATGATTCTAAGAGCCACATTAAAACCTTCTTTTGCGCCTTCAACAAATACTTCGTACACCTTAACTTTTTTTATTAATCCATATGTGACAAAAGAAATTATAATAAAAGGTATTGCCAGCATAGAAAATACCTGCACTACGTATTTAATTGTATCTATATTGAAAATTTTTATTGATGATAAGATGCCCGAGAAATAAAGCAGGGCAATTAAACCTATAATGGAAAAAAACCCGGTTAAAAATTTCCAGCTCGATTTTATATAAGCTAAGAATTGAGAAAAATTCATTGGAAATTTTTCGAGCAATTTAGCAGCCGTAATTCCAACCGTAGTAGCGCAAGCTGCGCCAAATAAGGATGTTCCTATTATTATAGTTGGATCGCTGCTGCCGGCAGCTGCACGAACTGCAATTGCAGTAGCAGGTATTATTGTTAATCCTGCGGTATTAATTGCAAGAAACATTACCATTGCATTAGAAGCTATACCTTTATTTGGGTTAAGCTTTTCAAGCTCCTCCATTGCCTTTAAGCCAAATGGAGTAGCTGCATTTCCTAATCCAAGCATATTAGCCGAAAGATTCATTACAATTGAACCAACAACTGGATGATCGTGCGGAATTTGTGGAAAAAGAAATTTTGTAAAGGGCCTAACCGATTTTGCAATTATATTAATTAATCCGGACTGCTCTGCAATTTTCATAATTCCAAGCCACAATGCCATAATGCCAATTAAGCCAAGCGCAATTTCAACTGCTTTGCCGGCATAATCAATTGCAGAGTTTGTCACCTCTTTCATCTTAACTAACGAAACATTTTCCAACACCAACCATGCCTGAAAAGAACCATCTAGATTTTTTTTGCCAAGCCAAATTTTTCCAGTCAGGTCGTTTTCCTTTCCAGAAGACTTTGCAATTTGGCTCCAGACTTTTGGAGTTGTACTTTCAACTAAGGAAAAGAAAGTATAAAAATTCTCGGTATAATTATAAGTGAGCTTTGCTTTAATTGAAAAACTCTTTGATTGGGCATTTGCCCCAAGATAGAATTTGGAAAAATTCTTTCCATCAATTTTCAATTCGGCATCAAATTGATTCGACTCTTTTTGCTGAAGCGATGCAATTGTTACGGTTAAAGGTTTGTTATTGCGATATTTATCGCTTACGGAATCATTAACATCTAAGACTAAAGCGGTTAATATTCCTAACCCTAGTAAGGTAATCCAAATGTAGTTAAGCATAATTCCCAAAATGATTTTCGTCAAATTAAAAATTCTTTATCTAAAAGGCATATTTATTTATTTTAGCAATGAAGATATTAAACTGAAAAATTACTTTTGTATTGATTTTTCAGAAAATGGTTATTGGGCAGCACTAATAATTTGTTGAATTATACCGGAGATGGATATGAAAATTGGAATTGTTCAATTTGCACCTGTTTGGGAAAATCCCATAGATAGTTTTTTAAAAGTAAAAGAGCTTATTAGCAAAAGTAATGTAAAGGCAGATTTGCTGATCTTTCCCGAAATGAGTTTAACCGGTTTTACAATGCTTGCAGAAAAATTTAGCGAAGAGTTTGACGGATTTGCAACACAATCCTTTTTAAGAATGGCTCAAAGCTCCAAAACAAATATTATGTGCGGTGTAATTGAAAAACATGGTAAGGAAATTTATAACAGCCTAATCCACTTCGATACAAACGGATTGTTAAAAGCCAGATACCGTAAAATTCATCCCTTCAGTCATGCCGAAGAAGATAAATACTATCTTGCTTCCGACGAAATTGTTGTTACCGAAATTGATCATCATAAAATTGGATTGACAATTTGTTACGACTTGCGCTTTCCTGAATTGTATCGTTTGAATGTTAAACAGGGAGCCGAGATATTAATAAATATTGCCAACTGGCCAATTACAAGAATTGAGCATTGGAAAACACTACTTAAAGCCAGAGCCATAGAAAACCAGGCATATATGATTGGAGTAAACAGAACCGGAATAGACACTAAATATGAATACAATGGATGCAGTTCAATTTTCGATCCTATGGGTAAGCAAATAGCAATGATTGAGAATGAAGAGGGAGTATTTTACTTTAATATAGATTTGAATTTGGTAAAGGAAACAAGAACGGCTCTTCCCTTTTTAGATGACATTAAACTTATTTAGACTTGAATACTCATTCAGTTAATAAGATATTTTTGTTTTTTATTTCCTCCTTCGTAGTTAATTTTGTACCCTCTTCTTAAAAAGATAATTACTTACTAAAACAAATAGAGGCACAATGTCGTTTCTAAGTAAACTAAAAGACTTTTTCGTTCGCCAGCAAAAACAAAGTATTGGCGGCGGAGAAAAAGCAATCCAAAAACAAAAAGCCAGCGGTAAATTAACTGCTCGTGAAAGAATTGATGCATTGCTTGATGCAGGTTCTTTTCTTGAATTTGATTTATTTGTTAAGCATTCTGGTAAAGATTTTGGGATGGAATCAAAAGAACTTCCTGCAGATGGTGTTATAACCGGAACAGGAACAATTGGCGGGCATCCCGTTTGTATTTATGCACAGGACTTTACTGTTGCCGGCGGTTCGCTTGGATTAATGCACGCTCGTAAGATTACCAAGATAATGGATCATTCTATAAAGATGGGAATGCCATTAATTGGAATTAACGATTCGGGCGGCGCAAGAATTCAAGAAGGTGTAAATTCGTTAGCTGGTTACGGCGAAATTTTTTACCGTAATACACTAGCTTCAGGTGTTATTCCTCAAATTTCTGTTATTCTTGGCCCTTGTGCCGGCGGCGCTGTTTACTCACCTGCCTTAACAGATTTTGTTTTTGTTGTCGATCAAATTTCCAAGATGTTTATTACAGGCCCCGAAGTTATTAAAACTGTTCTTGGTGAAGAGATTTCGATGGAAGATTTAGGCGGTGCGCGCATTCAAAGTGAATTAACAGGTAATGCTCATTTCTTTGCACACGATGAATATGAATGCTTCGATCAGATTAAAAAACTATTAACCTTTATTCCTTGGAACAATCAGAAAAAAGCAGATTCATTTACAGCTAAGAAACCAAGCTCTAAGTTTTTAATTGAAAGAGTTATTCCGCCAGATCCATCGCAACCATACGATATTAGAGATATTATAAGTTCAATAGTAGATGATTCCGATTTCTTTGAAGTTCAGGAGTATTGGGCCGCAAATATTGTAATTGGTTTTGCAAGATTAAACGGAAAGACAATTGGAATTGTTGGCAATCAGCCATTAATTCTTGCCGGAGTATTGGATGTAGATTCATCTGATAAAGCAGCACGCTTTATTAGATACTGCGATGCTTTCAGCATTCCACTTTTAACTTTGGTTGATTTACCTGGATACTTGCCTGGTGTAGATCAGGAACATGCCGGAGTGATTCGCCACGGAGCAAAAGTTCTTTATGCATACAGCGAAGCAACCGTTCCAAAAATTACTGTGATATTAAGAAAAGCCTACGGAGGCGGATATATTGCAATGTGTTCTCGCCACTTAGGTGCAGATTTTGTTTTTGCTTGGCCAACTGCCGAAATTGCTGTTATGGGTCCCGAAGGCGCTGCTAATATTATTTTCAGAAATGAAATTGCTACTGCCGCAGATCCCGACGCAATGCGCAAACAAAAAGTACACGAGTACACCGAAAAATTTGCAAATCCTTATGTAGCTGCCGCAAATGGGTACATAGATTCTGTTATTAATCCGGATGAAACAAGAAAGATCTTAATTCACACATTTAATTTATCTGTAAACAAAACCGAAGTGAGACCAGTGCGAAAGCATGGTATTCCACCATTTTAAACTATGGAACAAAAAAAAATTAGTACACTAGTAATTGACGATACTGTTTACGAAACTAAACTTACTCGTAAGTTCAGACACAGAAAACATTATCAGAAACCAAATCCTAAAATGTTGAAGGCTTTTATTCCTGGAATCATTCGAGAGTTTTATGTTAAACCCGGAGATACCGTTAAAGAAGGAGATAAACTTCTTATTCTTGAAGCCATGAAGATGAAGAACATTGTACTCTCTCCTCTTGATGGTAAGATTAAGGAAATAAGTGTTAGAACCGGCGAGATGGTACCAAAAGCACAACTGATTTTAGAATTCGAATAGTATTTTAAGGGCGCTTTAAGCGCCCTTTTTTTTCAATCATTTTTATTCTGGGATAATTTGCTATTGGGAATTGGCAATTTAATTCTTAGAGCGGCAAAGAAATTTCCAAGTGCAATAAAAGTTCCCATCAAAAAAACATATTGAAATCCAAACTGACTCCATATTACTCCTCCAATTAGCGCAATTGAAATAGAGAATAAATGATCGAGCGTAACACTCATTGTAAGTGCAGACTGAATATCTGAAGGCTTAATTGCAATTTTTTTCATGTACATCGAACGGGCCATATTAACTGCCATTAGCATTTGGTCCAAAAGAAAGCTGGCACAAACAATATAGAATGCAAATGCTTCGGGTAAAATAAATTTTGCAAAACCATACCCAAAGCATACAAAAACTAATAATACAGATTCGGCTAAAAGAATAAATCGTTCACCAAGATGATCTGTAGCCCATCCTAACAAAGGCTGAAACAATATTCCAATTATTCCACCAAGAGTTAATAAAGTTGCAATAGTTTGTGTAGGCTGTTTAAATATTGTTACCAGAACCCATGGCGCAAATGTTAGAAATATTTGTTTGCGCGAACCGAATAGAATAGAGAGTATATAATAAAGCTTATACTCTTTTCGGAATTTAAGATGAAGAGAAGGGGGCTGAGTTTTTTCCGGTTTCATTGAAAATAAAAACAATGCTGCAACGGCAAAAGATATTGTTGCAAGTAAAAATGTATGCTGAAATGTGAAGCCAAGATATTTAAATCCAAGGAAGACTAAAAAACTTCCAACTATGGCGGCTAAGTTTCTAATTGCATTTAGCTGTCCTAGACGCTGACCGGTTTTTCCTTCTTCTGCCAGTTCCATTCCAATTGTGTAAAAGAGAGGCATCATAACATGTTGCCCCAGGCTCAATAAAAAAAGCCACAGAAGCATAATTGAATAGGTATAGGAAACAAAACCAATAAGAAGAGCACCAATACTTGCAATAATCATAGAAACAGAACCTAGGCGTCTGCTGCACAAAAACCAAAGGAGCGCCGAAACAAATACAACAAGAAATCCTGGCAGCTCGCGGGGGAATTCTAATATTGATCTTTCAAGACCGCTTAAAGCGAATCGTTTATCAAGAAAATTATTAAATGTTGCATCGATTATGCTTGCAGCCATGCCGTAAGCAAGAGTTATTATAATAAAGAGTTTCAATTCCTTTGAATACCGGCTGGCAGCAATAAATAATTTCATAAATCCTAAAAAATTATTAAGAAAAAAATTACAGAGTGTGGCCAAAAATAACCATAATTTTTTTCTATTAATTATTTATTTCTGAAGGTTCGATAACAAACTTAGAGTTCTAGAAGGCACTTTGTTAGAGTGGAAGGTTCAAATTATTTACGACTAAGTTATTCCACAATTTTTGAAATATTTTGTGAATAATACTTTTTATGCTTGATGTAAGAGACATTATAAAATATTGAGAAGATAAATAGCACACATGCAACAATGCTCATAATAGTTCCTTCAATTCCTTGAACAATGAATCCGATAATCAACAGAAACATTCCCATCAAGTTATAGGAGTTATAATTTTTTAGATAGCCCTTAAAACCATCTTGGCATTTATGTTTTCTATAATCCATCGTTATAGCAAAAAGCAGGACTAGGGCGGAAACTACTATTATCAATACTTTCACAATTTCTCCTTTCAATAGTCACATGGAACTATTTCTAATTCCATGTGACACATGAAGTAACTATGCAGTTAAAATTAATCGGCTAAAAACCTTGTCCTTCATTTATATCTACTCTTTCGCTAGTTCTTCTTCTAAAGTTATTTAGATTTATGCTGATTGTTAGATTAAAAACCGGAGCTTCGGGAACAGCATAGAATGTAGAAGCGAAATTACCTCCTTTAGAGAGCACTTGGAATTTAGTTTGATCGAATAAGTTTTGCGCGCTTAGAGTAGCAATTAACTTCTTATCAAAGAATTCCTGGCGTACAGTTGCACCAATAATTGAAAATGGTTTAATCTCTCCTTGAGAAGTAAACTGTTTTCCAAAGTAATTTGTGAAGAATTGAATTCTTGTTTCGGCAGAAAGCATAAGAGTAGTTGTAAGACGAGCATTCCATGCAAAATTATCGTCTGCTTTAACCGAATACTTTGCGTTAGCATCGTTATGGAAATTATAGAGATTAACAGCAGGATCTAATTTGAAGAATGGTGCAACCGAAATATTGGCAGAAATTTCGGCACCAATTGCTGTTGAATTCATGCTGTTATCGAATGTTAAATTAAATCTGTTATTCTGATCTATTTGTTGAGTCTGCTCAATACCATCTTCGGTTTGGCGTAAATAAGTTTGAACAGTTAGAAAAACATCTTTAAATGTCTTTTGGTAATTCAATTCCAAAGAGTTAGTAAATGATGGCAATAAGTATGGATTACCTTTAATTACAGTATAAGTATCGCTGTAAAACTCAAAAGGATTCAACTGGCCGTCGCCTGGTCTAAATATTCTACGGCTATAACTAAATTGCATTTGCTGATCTTCGGTTAACTTTGCCGAAATATTCAATGTTGGAAAGAGATGAACCTTTGAATACTTGAATTGGTTATTTGTGGTTAATAAATCCAACTTTCTGTCTGTTCCTTCCAAGCGTAAACCGGCCTGGTAATCTAAGCCAAGCAGTTGATCGCTGTAAGTTACAAATGCTGCATAAACATTATTTCGGTAATCGTAACTGTTTGAAAGAAGATTATTTATTTGCCAAACTTGTGTGGCATTATTCAAAGTACGGTATTTAAGATCCATATCCTTGTAATAAAGAGTTCCCTGAACACCGGCTTCGAGCACTTGTTTATCTGTAAATTTATGAGAGTAATTTAATTTTATTCTCGAGTCTTTTCTTGTAGTACCGTTATCTAATCCTTGAGTTAAGCTAAATGCATTTGTATTTATTGGAGAAGCATAAAAATTTTCGTAAGTATTTTGATCGCTTGGCAAATCGAGTGTTGTAAAGGTAGCTTCAAAAACCAAGGAGCTTACCTTTGGAATAAAATTATGAGTGAAGTTTAACGATCCGTTAACATACTTTGCCTGATATGTTCTGTAATCTTTTGTAGTGGAACTTGGTATAAAAGAAGAATTACTTTGCAACGCAACATCATTTGTGGTAAAGCTATAGCTGTTAACATTTACATATCCATACATAGCAGTGAATGCAAGTGTAGTCTGCTGATCAAAAAAACTATCGTAACCAAGCCGAAATGTATAAGCGTCTCTCCTATTGGCAATTCCAACATCTGTTTTTACGGAATATGAATTGGTGGTATTTCTGGATCCACCCGCATCCTGAAAATTATTCGATCGTCTTGCATCTCCGCCAACCATAATATTGTAGTCGTCAGTTCTATAATTAAAATTGAAGTCTCCATTATATTTATCGCGAGAACCTACTCCGGCATTTGCCATACCATTCATATTTGTATTACCGGTTCTTTTGGTAACAATATTTATAATTCCGGTAATACCTTCGGCATCATATTTAGCGGATGGATTAGTAATAATTTCGATATTATCTATAATATTTGCAGGAATTTGACGAAGAGCATCTGTACCAGTTAGAACACTTGGTCTACCATCGACCATAACGGTAAAATTTCCATTGCCGCGCAAAGTTAAATTACCGTTTGCGTCTACTTGAACCGAAGGCTGATTCTGCAATACATCTACGGCAGTTCCGCCAGCTGCAGCTAAATTCTGACTAACATTTACAACTTTTTTATCAATTTTAAATTCAACTGCACTTTTTTCGGTTACAACTTCGGTCTCTTTCATTTGAACTGCATCACCTAAAAGAACTATTTCCTTAAGATTGACAACCGGTGAAGCATCCGAAATTGAAATATCATTTACAATTTTTTTCTTAAACCCAACAAAAAGGACAGATAAATTATAGCTGCCGTTTGGAATAGATTTTAAGGCGAACTCACCATTCTTATCGGAAGCCATACCTGTAACCATTTGACCATTCTGTTTATCCATTAGCATAACGCTTGCATATTCAATTGGAGATTTTGATGCAGCATCAAGAACCTTTCCCACTATGATTCCTTGGCCATTTAGTCTAGAAGCAGACGCTACTTGAGTTCCATTTTGCCCCATAACTTGCAGTGTACTTATAATAAATACAATAGCAGTAAAAATTATTTTTTTCATACATCCCTCGGATTATTTGATACTTAAGACGCGCAATGTTTTAAAAATGTTACAAAGAGAATTTTAAATACACTAAATGCATTCAAATAATTTTGTTCTTAGAATATTTTGTGAAGGGATTCTAATAAAGTAGACAAACGCTGAAATGAATTATCTGTTTAGGAATATTTTTTGCTATTGAGATTTGAAAAATAATTATATGAAAAAGAAAAACTTTTTACTCATATGAACGTCAAAGAGTTTAGCTGTTATTCCGGATCAATATTATATTTCTTGATCTTTGCAATAAGGTTTACTCTTGATATTCCTAAAATTTCGGCTGCATGTGTTCTATTGTTGTTTGTGAAATGCAAAACCTTTCTAATATGTTCTTTTTCAACATCGTTTAAAGATGCAGGAGTATTCTCTTTATCAAAAGAAAAGTTAACATGATTGTTTTCCAAAAAGTAACTTGGCAGCGACTTCTTTTTTAATTCATTTCCGGATTCAACTATTATTGAACTATTAATAATATTCATTAACTCTCTAACGTTCCCGGGGAACGAATAAGATCTAAGGCAGGCCAACAGAGAATCTGAAATTCTTGTAATGTTCTTATGATACTTTTGATTGAATTTTTGAAGGAAATAATTGGCAAGCAATTCAATATCCCCTTTTCTATCCCTTAGCGGAGGTAAGTTAATAGAGTTTATATTTAGTCTAAAGAAAAGATCTTTTCTAAAATTTCCTTTTTTTATTTCATCAAAAAGATTCTTGTTTGTTGCGGCAATAATTCTAACATCAACCTTAATGTTTTTTGTAGAACCAAGACGGTAGAATTCCTCCTCTTGCAATACACGTAAAAGTTTAACCTGAATAGGCAAAGAGAGTTCACCAATTTCATCCAAGAATAAAGTGCCTCCGTTAGCCTCTTCAATAAATCCTGCTTTATCTTTAGCCGCTCCGGTGAATGCACCTTTTTCGTAACCAAAGAATTCAGACGAAAACAATTCTTGAGCAAACGCACCAGCGTTAACAGCTACAAAATTGTTATTTCGTCTATTGCTTATTTTATGAATAGCCTGGGCAATTAATTCTTTACCCGATCCGCTTTCTCCCCAAATTAAAACGCTGTTATCAGTTTCGGCAAACTTTTCAACAACGTTAAAAATCTTAAGCATGTTTTCATCGTTGGTAATTATATTTTCAAATGCATCTCTAAACTTAAGATTCTGATATAATTTGTTGGCTGGATTAGTTGTGTCTTTTACTATCTCTTTAACTTCAATTGCATTGTCGATGGATTTGAACAAAAGATTTTCGTCGACAGGTTTTAACATGTAATCGTATGTGCCAAGCTTCATGGCCGAAATTGCAAGGTCAATATCTTCAACTCCTGTAAGTACAATTGTTTTGATATCAAATCCATTCTGGACAATGTACTTAAGTATATCTAGGCCAGTTACTTCTGGCATATCCATATCTAGCAAAAGAACATCAAATTTTTCGTTGGATATAATTTCGTAAGCCTTGGTACTATCTTGAAGTACCTGCACTTCATACTTATCTTTTTGAAGCAAAAGAATTTTTAAGAAGTTAAGAACCGCTTGATTATCATCGATTACTAAAATTTTTGCCATCAACAATCCTATTTAACGGGAATTTTTATTGTGAATGTGGTACCAACTCCTTGTTTAGAAGTTACCTCTATCTTTCCATTTAGTTCTTTGATTATTCCATAAGTTATAGAAAGACCTAGTCCAGTTCCTCCCTTGTTCCTTTTAGTTGTAAAGAAGGGATCAAAAATATTTTTCAATGTTGTATCATCCATTCCGCTACCATTATCGCTAACAGATAGAACTACTTCTTGATTTTTTTCATCGTAGTCAGTTTTTATTTTTATTAACCCTTCATCATTTTCAATTGCTTCCGAAGCATTTATGGTTAAATTAAGAAGCACTTGTTCCAGCTTGTTAATGCTGCCTTTAAATGTAGGAAGGCTTTCAATCAATTCGGTTTCGAGGCTAGCAAACTTATTTATATGCTTTCGAGTAATGGTAAGATTGTTTTTAATAATATAGTTTATATCAACATCCTCTGTTAAAGCACCGTCATCTTTCTTTGCAAAATTTCTTAAATCGCTTACAATTTTCTTTGTACGAATGGCTCCGTTAATCATGTCTTTAATAAGTATCGAGATATTCTCTTTGAAAACATCATAACTCAGCCGAGCAATTTTAAGATCCTTATTTTCTTGATAATGTTTTTCTATAATTGGGAAAATGTCTTGAAAAGATTCCTCTACAATTTTCAAATTGCCCAAGATGAATGTATTTGGGTTATTTATTTCGTGTGCAACTCCAGCAACTAATTTACCAAGAGAGGCAAGCTTATAAGACTGTATAAGCTGGTCTTCCATTTTTTTCTGACTTGAGATGTCGCGACAAACTTCAAGAACCCTTTCTACTGTTCCATCCATTCCATGAATTGGGTACGTTCTCAGCATAAGGTGTTTTTCTTCAAAAGTTTTTTCTACGGAAGAATTATTTCCCGAGCTAAAAGATTCTGCGGCGGGGCAATTTGGGCATTGGTTATCCCGTTTGAATATTTTATTATAACATTTTCCAGAATCACCAATGCTATCTTTATTCGACATAATAATATTAAAGTGGCGATCTACAACAATTATAATATCTGTAATAGCTTTAAAGAATGCCGCTAATTTTTCCCTTCTTTGAAAACACTCTTCGGTTAGCTTTAACAATGCTTCATTTTTAGCCGAAAGTATTTTTTGCTGCTTCTGAAGATTTTTGGTTTTCTCTTCTTTTTCCAAAAAGCTAGATATCTTAAGGGCAACTTCTTCTGTAAGCTTATTTTCTTCCTTTAAAAATCCAACTTTATTTTTTGTATAAACAAGAAGCTCCCCTTTTTTTTCATCAGTTAAAAATATATCCGATGCAATTTCATCTTTTATTTCAAAATCTTCGGGTAATTTTTTCCCCCAAGATTTTTTCCCGATCCGAATATTTACAATTACATCATCGGGATACTGAAATGCCCTTTCGGTTAATTTGCAGCAAGCATTTAATGTTGCATCTATATCGGTACAATTATCTAACTCATCACTTACCTTATAAAGGCATTCAAGTTCTTTAACTCTTTCTTTAAGATCGTGCTCTAGTTTAATAACATTATAAATTTTGTCTTTAAGGCCAATAAACAAAAAGTCGGAATCGTTCTCCTCTATTGTAAAAAGAACAAGTTCAACTTTGTTTTCATTTAGTGCTACAACTTGAGGTTTGCGAGTAGATTGAAGAGTATGAAGTGAGTCCAGCAGATTAAAACCGGACTCACCTGAAAGAATTTTATGAAGTTTAATATCATTTTCATCCAATACTTTTACAAGCGAAGAACCTTCAAAAATGACTCTGTTATCTCTACTGATAATAGCTACATTTTCGTAGAGGTCTTTCACCAAGCGAAAATTATTAAATGAAATCATATTGTCATACTAGCATTTTTTTTACCTTGTTAAGATAATAATTCTCTTGATAATGAATAGGCTGTTTTACCGGATCGAAAGTAGAAAGATCCACCTGACAATTTGCCAGATTGAATTTTTGACCTTTAAATCCGTTGCCAAAATATCCTTTCAACCATGAACTTTCGTTTACCAAATACTTTTGCAATCCATTAACCAATTTTATTTCTTCCTTCAGTTGCTTAACATCTTTATTTGTGAACTGATTACAAAACATGGAGGCAAGTTTAGAAATCAATTGCCAGTTATCAATTTCATTTACACCATCCACTATTTTGCTGCCGGTTTGAACAGTATTATCGCACCTTGTATAGCTGCCTTCGTGTTCTGCAAATGTTGCAATAGGAATTGTTACATCTGCCTTTTCGGAAGTTGCAGTATGATACGAATCGAATACCACCAAAAACTCCACATTATCGAAGTACTTATAGCTGTTATTATTTATATAAGGATCTTCACCAAAAATAATTGCTGCTTTAATTTCGCCACGCTTCATTTTGGTTGCTAAGTCTACCGGCTTAAAAATATTTGTTAAGTCGTTATTCCATCTTTTAGAAATTCTACCAATATCTTCTTTGTCGTTAAATTTAACATAACCAGGTAAATACTCCGTTGTAACGCCCATTTCCTGCACACCAACCGCATTATTAAATTCGCGCAGCATTATAATACCATTATTTTGTTTACCATGTCTTCCGGTAACAAGCAATAAATTAGCAAGAGCTTTAAGATCGTTAACAGATTTATCTGAAGTGGAGTCGATATTATAAATTACAGCAACATTCTTATCCAAGCTGCCAATCAAACTTGTTAATAAATCAAGCTTGCTATCATCAACGGAGGCATATTTAAGCATTTCGTCATCAATAGATAGAGCTTCGTTAAAATCTGTAAAGTTCTTAATTCTTTCCTGAACAAATTTTTGATCTATCAATCCGCGATCTATAAGATTGCGAATAATTTTATTGATAACAATTGTATTGCTTCCTTTTTTGCTGTCAATCCATAGATCTGCTTGTTTTGTAAGCTGAATTTCACTTGAATTAATTAAGACCAGCTTAGCACCATTTTTTTGTGCGGATTTTATCTTCAATTCCATCACAAGGTTTTCTTCGGAAAGATTTGAATTTATAACCACAATAGCATCTGCGTTTTGAAGATCGTTCATGCTCATTGTTGAAGAGGTAAATCCAAAAACATCATCTAAACTGTTCTGCTCTATTCCATAGAATAAATTGGAGAAGCTGGCAATGTTGTTATTTTTAAGACCAACACGGGCAAACTTTTGAAGCAGATACAACTCTTCGTTACTTAGTTTAGGAGAAGCAAATACTGCAACTGAATTCTCACCATAATCCGCAATAATGCTTTTTACTTTCTTTTCAACAAAGTGCAAAGCGTCATCTGTCTTCATGTTTTGAGTGATTCCGTTTCTTTTTACAACCGGATCAAAAATTCTATTCTTTTCGTACAAATATCTGTGGCCAAATCTTCCTTTTGTACACAAGTAGCCTTTGTTATGAGTCTCTTGAATCTCTTCTGTTGAATTAGAGACATAAAAAATATCGTTATCTATCTTTTTGAAATTTACTTTACATCCTACTGAACAGAAATTACATACAGTTTCAAAATCTTTCTTTTCCATGGTGCCAAGAATTTTGAAAGGATACTTTTCTGCAATTGCACCGGTAGGACAAACATCAATACAGTTTCCGCATGCTATACAATTTGTTTCCAACAATGGTTTTTCCATAGCCGGTTTAACAATAGATTTGAATCCACGATAAACAAATCCCAATGCAGATACTTTTAATATTTCCGAACAAGTTCTAACACACTTTCCGCAGTTAATACACTTATTAGGATCGAGCATAATAAATGGATGTCTTCCATCGGCAACATATTTTTTTACTTCGCCAACCAAATCTTTTACATCAACATTATATTCATCGCAATACTTTCTTAAAGAGCAGTCGAAATATTCCGAACATCCGCATTCAAGACATCTGCCTACTTCGGCATCGCACTGATCTGCATGGAATGTATGTTCAACTTCTTTGAATGTATGAACACGATCTACAAGAGCAAGTTCTTCCATTTTTTCGCGGGCCAGCTTTTTAATATGTTCGAATTCTCTATCGCTAATTGTGGAAAGCTTATGTTTTAAGCTGTAGAATTTATGTTCAGGCTTTTTAGCTTCGCCGCTTTCGATGTAACCCATAATTGCATAAGCAGCTTTTTTACCCTGCGAAATAGATGTGATTGCAGTTAAAGCACCGGTAACTACATCTCCGCCTGCAAACACGCCTGGAATAGTTGTTTCCAATGTATCTTTGTTAACAATTGCGGTTCCCCATTTCTCGAGCATAAAGTCGTTATCGAACTTTGTAAAATCTGTATCGATATTCTGGCCAATAGCGCTAATCAAGAAATCACATTCAACTATAAATTCAGAGCCAACTTGAGGAACAGGTTTTGGTCTTTCACCAGGTTTTCCCTCTTCAAGCACCATCTTTAAGCACTCAATTCCTTTTAGCTGACCATTCTCGTGGACTAAGGATTTAGGATTGGTTAGAATAAGAATTTCAACTCCCTCGGTAATGGCAGCTTCAATTTCTTCGTGATGAGCCGGCATTTCTTTTATACTTCTGCGGTATACAATTTTTACTTTATCTGCTCCGCATCTTATTGCTGTACGAGCAGCATCAATTGCAGTATTGCCACCGCCAACAACAACAACAGTTCCTTTCAATTCGGGAATTTTATTCAGCATCAATTCACGCAGAAAATCTATTCCTCTGTAAATTCCTTTTATTTCATTTTCTCCATCAAGACCAAGCTTGCTTGCTCTGTGAGCACCAACAGAAATAAATACTGATTCATATCCGCTTCTCATTAAGTCCTTGATGCTAAAATCGTGACCAAGTTCAACATTTGTTTTAGCTTCAACCCCAAGATCAAGAATCCAATTGATTTCGGAATTCAAAACTTTTTTGGGCAGTCGGTATTCTGGAATTCCATAACGAAGCATACCACCAAGTTTTGGAAGCTTTTCAAAAATTGTAACTGAATATCCTTCTAATGTTAAAAAGTAAGCGCATGTTAATCCGGCTGGACCGCCACCAATAACAGCAACTTTTTTATTTTTCTTTTCTTTTAAATTAGGCACCCATTTATCTTCGGCATCAAAATCTGCAACAAAACGTTTCATAGCATTTACTGCAACGGCTTCATCAACATAATTTCTTCGGCATGCAACTTCGCAATCTCTAACACATACTCTTCCAATTGAAAGAGGCAGCGGATTATTGTCTTTAACTACCCGAAGGGCTTCTTTATATTTTCCCATTGATATTAATGAGATATAAGCTTGGGCATCAACCCCGGCTGGACAGTTATTTTTACAAGGTCCAATGCAATCTGCATAGTGATTAGACATTATAAGTTCCAAACCAGTTTTTCTTGTATCGAATACAGTTTTACTCTTTGTGTGAATTTTCATTCCGTTTGAAATCTTTGTAGAGCAGGAAGGAATTAATTTATTCATCCCTTCAATTTCCACAACACAAATAAAACATGAAGTAAAATGTTCCAAGCGGTTATCGTGACACAAAGTTGGAATAGTATCTAATTTATTTTCCTGAACAACCTGAAGAATAGTCTTATCTGGAGTTGTTTTTATTTCGTGACCGTTAATTGTTACTGTAATTTGTTCCATATTCAAGCTCCTAGTAAAATTAATTTTTGATTACCGCATCAACATTGCAAACATCAAAGCATTTACCGCATTTGATGCATAAACCTTCATCAATTACGTGAAGCGCTTTTTTACTTCCGGTTATGGCTCCGGTTGGACATTGTTTGAGGCATAATCCACATCCTTTACAATACTCTTCACTAATGCTATAGGTAATTAAAGCAGCACAGCTATGAGCAGGACACTTCTTTTCTTTTACGTGAGCTTCATATTCTTCTCTAAAATATTTAATTGTTGTTAGAACAGGATTAGGGGCTGTTTGTCCCAATCCGCAAAGGCTAGCAGATCTAATTTTTTGCGACAGATCTTCAAGCAAGGCCAAATCGGTTTCCTTACCATTGCCATCTGTAATCCTTTCTAATATTTCCAACATTCTTTTTGTACCAATTCTGCAAAAAGTACATTTACCGCAAGATTCATTCTGAGTAAAATTCAAAAAGAATTTTGCAAGATCGACCATACATGTAGTTTCATCAAGAACAATCATTCCGCCGGAGCCAACAATGGCGCCGGTTCTTGTAATTTCCTCGTAATCAATTTTAAGTTCACCCATCGAAGCAGGAATGCAACCGCCGGATGGTCCACCCATTTGAACGGCTTTAAATTTCTTATCGCCTTTAATGCCGCCGCCAACTTCGTAAACAATTTCATTTATTGTCATTCCCATTGGAACTTCAACTAAACCGCTACGTTTAATTTTACCGGCAAGAGCAAATACTTTAGAGCCTTTACTCTTTTCTGTTCCCATTGCAGCATATTTATCAAATCCATTTAGAATTATCCAAGGAACGTTTGCATACGTTTCAACATTATTAATATTTGTTGGCTTGCCCCATAATCCGCTAACAGCCGGGAATGGAGGACGCAATCTTGGAATACCCCGTTTGCCTTCTATAGAAGCCATTAGAGCTGTTTCCTCTCCGCAAACAAAAGCTCCGGCACCCTCTTTAATTTTGATGTTAAAATTGAAACTGGAACCAAAAATATTATTTCCTAGCAAACCTTTTTCGTGGCACTGAGCAAGAGCTATTTTCAATCTCTTTATAGCCAAAGGATATTCAGCTCGAACATATATGTAACCATCGTTTGCGCCAATTGCATAAGCGGCAATCATCATACCTTCAAGAACCGCATGAGGATCACCTTCCAAAACGCTTCTATCCATAAATGCACCCGGATCGCCTTCATCCGCATTGCATATAACATACTTATGGTCGTTCTGAGAATTATATGCAAATTTCCATTTCATACCAGTCGAAAATCCTCCACCACCTCTACCTCGCAAACCAGATTTTATCATCTCATCAATTACCTGCTCGCGCGAATACTCTTTCAAAACTTTTTGAAGAGCCTTATAACCATCCTGTGCAATATAGTCATCAACATTAGTTGGATCTATAACTCCGCAATTTCTTAAAACAATTCTGGTTTGCTTTCTTAAGAATTCTTCCTCTTTGCAAACTTCATTGCTTTTTATAATCCAATCTTTAACGGGATTATTATTAATTAAATGCTCATTTACAATTTTACCAACTCTGTCCACAGTAACTTTTGAATAGAGATAGCTTTTATCTCCATCTTCAATTTCCACCAATGCTTCTTCGTAACACATTCCCATGCAGCCTGTTTCACATAATTGTATATCTAGGCTATTATTCTTTAACTCATCTTTGAATTTATTAAATACTAATTCTCCTCCGGCAGAAATACCGCAAGTGCCAAGACCAACTTTAATTTTTTTCATGAGTGTGTCCCGCATTTTGTTTTTGTCTGAATTGTTTCACAATTTTTTTTACTTTATCGTTTGTAAGATTACCGAAAGTCTCGTTGTTAATCATTATTACCGGGGCCAAAGAACAGCAACCTAAGCATGCAACCGAAAGGAATGTGAAAACACCATCATCACTTGTCTCTCCAACCGAAACTCCCAACTCATCTTGCAAAACAGATAAAACTGTTTTCGCACCGTTAACATGACACGCAGTTCCTTCACAAATTCTAACAATATTTTTGCCTAATGGTTTTAAACGGAACTGGGAATAGAAAGTAATTACACCATAAATATCAGCTGCAGGAATACCAACCAGTTCACTGATATATTGAATTACTTTTTCAGGAATATAGCCGTATGAATCTTGTGCAGATTGCAGCAGAATAATTAAGGAACCGTCTTGATGCCTTTTGTTAATGAGGTCAACCTTAAAATTCAGTATCTCCTTTTTCTCTTCTAAAATGTCTACCTCTACCATATTGGCTTCCTATTTTCGTTTAAAAATAATAAGTGCCAAGTACTTTCATTAAAAAATGAAAATAGAATGTACTTGGCACAATTGTCTATTAACAGCATAAGTAAAATCCGGAAAAGTAAATGTATCTACATCTCAAAAATATTTATTATTGGGTACTCTTTTACTTTAAGAATTCCATCAAGGGAATTAATTTTATTCTGAATAATTTTATCTATCTGGCTAAACTGAGTTCCATAAATCATTAGTATCAAATTATAATTTCCAGTTACATAATCGCAATAAAGAACATTTTCTGTCAAACGAAGAATAGGATATATCTGCTCTAACTTTTCTCTTTCAACACTTAATAGTACGTAAGAAAAAACAGATTTTTTAGAATCTCTTTCTTTGCTCATTCCAGGCATATCTTCAAACATTGTTATACCGGCTGCATTAATAATCTCTCTTATATTATCGTTAATAACTGGAATGCTAACTGGAAGTAACTCCGCCTCTTTGATACCATCAATTGACTTAATATTTTTTTCGAATAAATCTTGGCATTCTGCTAGAGAGTCTGCTTGCAACAAAACAACAATATCTAAATCTCCTCTTGTAGAATCGCAGTACAAAACTCCATCCATAAAGTAGAGTTTCTTATATACTTCAAAAAAATCGGCATCCTCTTTAACTTTTATTAAAGCGTATGATGATACTGTTTTTTGATCTTTCTTTTCAATTTCGTTTTGCTGGGTAGTAACCGGATGCTTACTTAGTATTCTTTTTATTTCTTCATTTATATCTTCTGCGGTAAATGGTTTTTCAATTAAACCATCTGCTTGAAGGTCTTCGATTTCGGCCTCTTCTAATTTATTTGCATAGCCAGTAATATACATCATCGTAGTTTCAGGGTATTTCGATTTAATTATTCTGCCTAATTTAATTCCATCAATGTCAGGTAAATTAATATCGACCAAAACTGTATCCAGATTAACAGAATTGTTTTTATAGAGTTCTAATTTATTAAGGGCTGTTACTCCGTTTTCGCATGGTTCTACATCATATCCCAATTGATTTAAGCCGAGTGATAGCGATCTTCTTAAAGAAGCTTCATCATCAATCAATAAAATTCTTTTTTGCATTTTTAATCTCCAACTTGTTTGCATCTATTTAGTCAATTACCGTACCATCTTTTATTATACTTTTTTTTGTCAGTTTCATTAATAAATTTAACAGGCTGCTTCAGAAGGACGTTAAAATATTTAACACCACTAACCTAATCTATTGTTTTTATTAAATTTAGACACCGATAACTTTTTTAACACATTTGCAAAAGATAGAAAGTCCCTTAATTTATCTATTTGTTTCAAAAAATATATTTAATAATTTGTATTAAATACTCTTCCATTTCTGGCTGTTTTTTAATTTTTTAATTTCATTTTCTTTTGAGGAAACTATGGCTAAGATTTTAAGTAAGCAGCAACTTTCAAATGATGTTTTCCTAATGAAAATTCATTCTCCATTAATTGCAGAGGAAAGACTAGCCGGTCAATTTATAATTCTTCAGGTAGATGACGATTATGGGGAGCGAATTCCATTAACTATTGCAGATGGTAATACTCAAGAGGGTAGTATAACAATCATTTTTCAGGTGGTTGGTAAAACTACTCAACAATTATCAAAACTAAACCTTGGTGATGATATTCCTACCGTTGTTGGTCCTTTAGGTAAACCTACTCATGTTGAAAATTTTGGAACTGTTGTTTGTGTTGGTGGAGGAATTGGAGTTGCACCACTTCATCCTATTGCTCAAGCTATGAAAAATGCAGGCAATCATGTAATAACAATTATTGGTGCCCGAAATAAAGAATTGCTAATTCTTGAAGATGATATGCGCTCCATTGCCGATGAATTTATTGTATGCACCGATGACGGCTCCTACGGAAGAAAATCCTTAGTAACTGTTCCATTAAAGGAGATTTGTGAAAGAGAAGCAAAACCAAATATGGTAATTGCAATTGGACCTCCAATAATGATGAAGTTCTGCTCCGAAACTACAAGACCATTTGGAGTATTCACTCAAGTGTCATTAAATACAATAATGGTTGATGGCACAGGAATGTGCGGCGGTTGCAGAGTTAATATTGGAAATGAAGTTAAGTTTGTATGTGTTGACGGTCCTGAATTCGACGGCCACAAAGTTGATTTTGATAATATGATTACCAGATTAAACTCTTATAAAAAAATTGAAAGAAATACTCATTCTTGTTATCTTGAAAAATCTATTGAAGAAAAGGAGACTAAATAATGCATCACGAAACTCCTGAACAATTATCGGAAAAAGCTAAGCAATTAATTGCAGAATACGTTTCTAAAATTGACACATTAAAAGCCAAAGAAAGAACTCAAATACCATCTCAGGATATGCCAGCGCAGGATCCGGATGTAAGGATTCATAATCTAGAAGAGGTTGCAGTTGGATATTCATACGAGCAAGCCCGTGTAGAAGCAATAAGATGTTTGCAATGTGTAAAAAAATCTTGTGTTGAAGACTGCCCGGTTAAAATTGATATCCCTACATTTATTAACCATATAGCTCATGGAAATTTAGAACAAGCTGCCGGTGTAATTAAAGAAGCTTCTCTACTTCCTGCTATTTGTGGAAGAGTGTGCCCTCAAGAAACACAGTGCCAGATGAATTGCGCTGTTGGCAAAGCACTTAAAGATGTTGAAAAAGGTGTAGCTATTGGACGATTAGAAAGATTTGTAGCAGATTGGGAACGCGCAACTGGTAAAATCTCAATCCCAGATATTAAGCCATCAACTGGAAAGAAAGTTGCCGTAGTTGGAAGTGGCCCTGCTGGACTTGTTGTAGCTGCAGATTGCAGAAGAGAAGGTCATCATGTTACTATCTTCGAAGCTTTTCATAAACTGGGAGGTGTACTGCGTTACGGCATTCCAGAATTTAGATTACCAAATAGCATTATTGATAATGAAATAAAAACATTAGAAGCCATGGGAGTAGAATTTAAAACCAACTTTGTTGTTGGCAAGACCCGAAAGTTAAAAGACCTAATGGAAAAAGATGGATACGATGCAGTATTTATTGGCGTTGGTGCAGGATTGCCAATCTTTATGGGAATTGAAGGGGAAAATCTTGTTGGTGTTTTTTCTGCTAATGAATACTTAACTCGGGCCAACTTAATGAGAGCATTCGATAAAGGTAATGCAGATACACCTATTTACGATTCGCGTAAAGTAGCTGTTCTTGGTGGCGGTAATGTTGCAATGGATTCTGCGCGCATGGCTAAGAGGCTTGGTGCTGAAAAAGTTTATGTTGTTTACCGAAGAACCGAAAATGAAATGCCTGCCCGTAAAGAAGAAGTTACTCATGCTAAAGAAGAAGCAATTGAATTTTTATTTTTGCAGAATGCTAAAAAAATTATTGGTGCAGAAGATGGCAGAGTAACGGCAATTGAGTGCATTCGTTACGAATTAGGAGAACCGGATTCTTCAGGCAGAAGAAGACCTATAGCAGTTCCAAATAGTGATTTTACAATGGAAGTTGACACAGTAATTGTTGCAATTGGAAACGGAAGTAATCCTTTATTAACTCAATCTACTCCAGGACTTAATTTGAATAGATGGGGAAACGTTATTGTTGATGAAGAACAGAAAACTTCTTTAGACAGAGTTTTCGCCGGCGGTGATATTGTGCTTGGTGCAGCAACTGTAATATTAGCGATGGGTGAAGGTAGAAGAGCTGCCTCGGCAATTAATAAAATGTTAGCCGAATAGGATTTGGAGGGACAATGGAAATACCATATCCCTCAATTATTTATTAATAAAAATTTCTCTTGACATATTCATTATTAAATAATATTTTTGAATTGTAATTCATTATAGGATTTCTGAATGCGGCTCAAAGAAGGAAATAAGGAAAAGGATATTTTAGAGGCAGCAATAAAAGTTTTTGCCGAAGACGGTTACTATGGCTCTAAAATTACTAAGATTGCAGATATGGCTGGTGTTGCTACCGGAAGTGTGTATGTTTATTTCGATAATAAAGAATCTTTGTTAAAAAGAATTTTTGACGACTTATGGAATCAGCTTTATTCCGAATTGAAGTTAGTTACCGAGAACAAACGCTTATCTCCTTTAGAAAAATTAGACGCTGTAATCGATTCGATATTTGATTTATTTACCGAAAACCCATCATTAGCTGTGGTATTTGTTAATGAGCAGCCAATTTTACGAAGAAACAGCCAGGGCAACTTTCCAAATTACAACGAGAAGTTTTTAGATATGGGGGAAGTTATTATTAAGGAAGGAGTAAACTCTGGACTTGTTACCGAAAATATAGATATCAAAATCTTCCGTCATTTTATTCTTGGCGCTATTAGGCATCTTTTGCAGCAATGGGCCGAGGATCCTAAAGAATTTTCCTTAAATAAGATAAGACAAAACATTAAATACATTTTAAAAAATGGGATAAAGAAAGTGTAATTTTTTTACACTTTTATTGAACTGTCATTCATTATTTAGTAAGGTTAATATGAAAACAAATTATTTAGCAGCAATTTTTATTATTTCCACTTCCCTATTTGCACAGGACTTTAAACTTTCTCTAAAAGATGCAATTCAATTGTCGCTTCAAAAGAATGAAAGGATAAAACAGTATGAACAGAAAGTTATTCAAAGAGAAAATGAAAATTTAGCGGCTTACGGAAATTTTTTGCCAAACCTAAACTTTGAAGCAAGCTATACTCATCTTAATGGAGATATGACTATAGATCTTAATCCGATTAGGGATGTTATAATATCGATGCAATCTTCTAATCAAGTTGAATTAGCAAATTTATATAATATAGCTACTGGTAAGGGGGCCTTAGTACAAGCACAAAAAGATGCTGTTAAACTTCAAGCCGCAGATAAACTGAACAGTTTAATCCCTCAATTTACCGAGACGTTTAAGAAGCAAGATTATAAGATGGGTACTTTTGTAGCGACTCAGCCAATATTTTTAGGTGGAAAACTTTTAGCGGCCAAGAATGCGGCCGAAGCCGAGAAAGAAGTATCTTTAATAGAATTGGATAAGGCTCGCAATGAAATTGTATTTGAAGTAATTGACCGCTATACAAAAGTTCTTTTGCTAAATGAAATTGTAAGTACCCGAGAAGCGGTTCTAAATGGAATGCTAAAGCATAAAGAGGATGCAAACAAACTTTATAAAGAAGGACTTATTGCAAATCACCATTTACTGAGAGCGGAAGTTGCGGTCTCGGAGGCAGAAAGAAATTTAATAAATGATAAAAACAATTTAGATTTAGCAAACAGAGCTTTGAAAAGTAGCTTGGGAATTTCAGAAGATAATTCTTTAGCAATTGTAGATTCTCTAAATTATAAACCATTCTCCGATTCATTAATTACTTTCAAATCTATATCGCATTCAAATCAGCCAATACTTAAGATAATTGAGCAGAAGAAAATTCTTGCCGAAGAAAATTACAATGTTGCAAGATCATCATTCCTTCCAACAGTAGCGGCATTTGGTAAATTTGAAATCTATCCGGAATATTTATCAAGCTTGGAACCCAGATGGGCCGTAGGAATTCAGATGAAATATAATCTATTCAACGGATTCAAAGATTACTTAAGGCTTGAGAGCGCAAAACACTTGGAAAATGAAGTTGAATTTTTACAAACAGATGCAATAAAGAAAATAGATTTATTAATAACAAAATCTTATCTGGAAGTTATTAATAACAAAACCCGCTTTGAAAAGTTAAAAGCAACTACTGCATTAGCAGAAGAGAACTTGCGCCAGAATGAAAAGAGATTTAAAACAGGACTAGGTACCTCACTTGAAGTAATTGATGCCCGCTTATCGTTAGAAAAAGTAGAAGTTGATAAGTACTTAACACTCTACCAATACTTCAACGCTTTAAATAATCTTTATCTAAATGCAGGGAATACAATTGAACTATTAAAAATTTGGCAGAATTAGGAGATGAATATGAAACTAACTAAAAATAAAATAATACTATTGATACCGGTTGCAATTGCAATTATTTCGATTGCTTTTCTACTAGCCACTGAATTCAAACAACAAGAGATAATACTGACCGGAATTATTGAAACTACAGAAGTAGATGTTGCCTCAAAAATCCCTGGCAGAATAGACAGCATTTTTGTTAAAGAAGGTGACCTAGTTAAAAAAGGTGACATTCTTGCCCGCTTGGAAAGCAAAGAGATGGATGCAAAAGTAGAGCAAGCTCGCGGAATGATGGAAGCTGCAATGGCAAAGATGATTATGGTAAAAAATGGTGCCCGAAAAGAAGAGAAGGATGCCACTGAAAATCTTTACAAACAGGCCAAGGCACAATTTGATTATGCATCTAAAACATGGACCCGTTTTCAATCTCTATATAAAGAGGAAGTGATTTCTACTCAAGAAAAAGATGAAATGGAATTTAAGTTCAACGCGGCCAAGGAACAGATGGAAGCAGCGAAAGCTAAACTAGATATGGTTTTAAAAGGGGCTCGATATGAAGAGATAGATGCAGTTGAATCACTATATCATCAAGCCGAGAATGGATACAAAGAAGCAATGGCGTATCATCAAGAATTATTAATAAAAGCTCCGGCAAGTGGAGAAATAAACCAGCGAATAATTGATGCCGGTGAAATTGTGAATACTGGTTATCCGGTCTTTACAATTCTTCAACCACAAGATTCTTATGTAGTACTTCAGATTCGAGAAGATATGATGCACAATATTGCAAAAGGAAAAATCTTTATGGGTAAGATTCCGGCTTTAAATAACTTACAAACCAATTTTGAAGTTATATACATTGCCTCGATGGGAGATTTTGCAACTTGGAAACCTACAAATCAAAAGGGAGAATTCGATTTAAAGACTTTTGAAATTCATTTGAGAAGCAGTAAACCTATTGAAGGATTACGCCCCGGCATGACTGTTAACATATTATTGTGAAATTGAAATGACAACTCCATTTGGCATAATTGCAAAGCGTGAATTTAAAAGAATTGCAGAAAGAAAAACTCTCTATTTGCTTTCTATAATAATACCAATATTGGTTTTTGCTGTTTACGGAACAATCTACCAACAAGAACTAATCCGTGAATTGCCTATATCAATTGTAGACAACGATCATTCCCCTCTTTCGCAAAAGATTATCGAAATGATAGAAGCATCCCCTTCAATGAAGATTGTGAAATATTCAACATCAATAGAAGAGATAAAGAGAGATTTCCGAAATGGAACAATACATGGAGCCTTCTATTTCCCTTCCACAATGGAAAAGGCAGTAAAGGAAGGAAAGTATTCCTCAATTGTTGTGTATAAAAATAATTCCAATCTGGTAATTGGTAATATGATTACAAAAGAAAGCGTTACAATTATTAGAATGGTTTCGGGAGGAGTACTATTAAAAAAGCTGCGCTCCAAAGGAATGAATTATGACAAGTCGATGAATATTATTAATTCCATCAAGATTGAGACTAATCCACTATACAATCCAAATTACAGCTATGCAAATTATTTAGTACCCGGTTTGATTGCTTTTACATTTCAATTGCTAATTATGCTAGGGGCTGTAATAGTAATAAGCTCCGAGTTTACGCATGATACCTTTGATGAATTAGTTCAGCTTGCCAATGGGAATATTTTAGCAATAATGTTAGGTAAAGCAATACCTCATTTTATAATACATGCTACCACAGCTCTTATGATTATTGGAATGGTATTTCCATTCTTTAATTACAAAATAGAAGGCTCGATACTTTTATTGATTGGCTTCTTTTTTCTTTTTATTGCCGCAAGTTTAATGCTTGGACTAGCCATTTCCAGTTTCATTCACGATCAGTTGTTTGCAACAGAAATTGCTGTTTTTATTAACACACCGGCGTTCATATTCAGCGGATTTACATTCCCCCTTTGGGCAATGCCTTTTATTCATTCCATGTTTGCTCAAGTGTTACCATTTACTCATTTCTTAAAAGGATTTTTAAAAATTTATCAGATGAATTCTCCGCTAGAATATATTTTGCATGAGATTGGAGTTTTAAGCCTGTTCGTAATAATAAGCTCAATTATAACTTTAATTGCATTGAAGCATCATGTAAAGCATAATTCCATTAAAAGAAATTCATTGGAGAGTTAAAGATGCTAAAAACAATTTGGTCTATAATTAATAGAGAAATTAAATTAATTGTAAAGGATAAGAACATAACATCTGTGCTATTGCTGGCTCCAATTTTTTATGCTTTCTTCTATGGATCAATTTATATCAACAAGACTGAGAATAGTATTCCAATTGTAATTGTGGATATGGATCATTCCTCATTTTCTCAAAAACTAATTAGGATGTTAGATGCGCACCAATTGATTAATGTTGAAAATGTAACTTCGGATTACTCTTTTGGAAAAGAATTTGTAGAAAAGACCGATGCTCAAGGAATGATTTTTATACCTAAGAGTTTTGAGGCTGATATAAAAAACGGCAGAGGTACAAATGTAAAACTTTATTTAAATACAACTAGGTTCCTAATCTCGAACGATATAAACAAAGCTGTTAACGAAACTATTGGAACAATGAATGGAGGAATACGGCTAAAATATTTTGAGACACAAGGCTATAGCTTCGATCAAGCAAAAGAGATGATTGAGCCAGTGCGAATGGATTTGCGCTCTATGTTTAATTATACAGACGGATACGGAGATTTTTTAATACCTGCCGTGATGATTTTGATTTTACATCAGACATTAATGATAGGGCTATCTGAAAGCATTGCCAAAGAGCGGGAAGAGAATTCAATTTACGAACTGTTTGAAAAAGCCGGACGAAATACCACAAAGGCATTAATTGGCAAGGGCAGTTTTTATATTATTCTATATTCTGTTTACGCTCTTTTCTTTTTTTCGGTAACTTTTTCAATTTTCAAAGTAAGCTTTATTGGTAATGCACTTGCTTTTGCTTTAGCAACTTTACTAATGGTTGTGGCCGTAACATTTCTTAGCATTTTTATTTCCTCTTTCTTTAACAGAAAGATTTTAGCCATGCAGTTTCTAACACTTTTATCCTATCCAATTTTTCTCATTTCAGGTTACAGCTGGCCAATGGATTCGATGCCAAAACTGCTACAATTAATAGCAAAGTGTATTCCCTTTACTCCCTACTCAACTTTAACTATTAGAATAACACAAATGGGTGCAGGTTTTAGCAATACAATAAATCTTTTAATTCACTTAGCAATATTGGCCATAATATTTTTTACAGCGGCATACTTTAGAATGAATTACTTATTTACAAAATCAAAAACACAAAACAATACGAGGTAGTTATGAAAAAGCAATTTATAATTGCGTTAACATTTGCTTTAATTATTTCAAATGGTCTGCAAGCTCAAAACAAATTTTCAATTGGGTTAGTAGGAACAAGATTTGAAAATACAGGTATCGAAAATGATTTTACTCAAGTTAAAGCACCAGTAGGCTACGGACTAATTTTAGGCTATAGCTTAAACAAAGATATTTCGGTTGCTCTAACCGGTGAATATTACAATAGCCAAATGGATAAGATTAGTGGCAACGAAAAAGATTTTAGAGGGCATCTTTCTGTTTTTTTAACTCCTTTCCCTTTTGAAACAATCCGTCCTTATCTATCTGGTGGAATTGTTTATACTAATAGGACTTACACATATTCCACAACAAATTTAGAAGAGAGCAAAAATTTATTTAATAGCAGAATTGGAATGGGTATTGACTATAGTTTGATTCAGAATGTATTCCTTAATGTAGATCTTGGCTTATATAACGACGGATTAAGTATAGTAGGCTGGAGTTCGAGCATTGGACTAAGAGTTAGTCCAAAATTCTTTTAGAAGCGCTTTCACAAGTCAATAAGTAACGGCAGATTTTATTCTGCCGTTCCCATTTTTTCTAATAAGTTAATCAAAGACTGAAGTTTATACTCCGATTCAATGGCTGCTTTTTTAATTGCTTCGCAAATTCCTATCGAGTCAATTATCTGCTTGTTAATATTCTTTGGCAAAGAAGCATTGTCTTTTAGAATTTCCAAAAAGTTAAGAGAGAACATCCAGTTGATCATGTCTTCAAAATTTTCTTTGCTATAATACAATACATCTTGATACTCGTTAACACCCAAGAGGACTCTTATTTTTTCATTATTTAAGTTAGAGATAAGGGCATCGAACGACTTTTCATTTCCATATTCAAATACTTTTCCTTCAAATTCCATAAGTACACTTAACAATAGTATTTCCTGATTAAGCTCTAGCTCTCCCCTTCCAAATTTAATTAGCGCTCTTTTTACAGGGGAATCCAACAGCATTTCACTTAGGAAATTATCTTTGTTTAGATTTGCTTTAGCATCAACATATTTTTTTAGATTCGACAATGTTAACCAAATCATAAAGATTACAGAATTTTCTCTGTAATTAACACTGGATGATAGTACAAAGGATTTTTTTAGTGTTAATAGTGATGATACTTTTTCTGCACTTAATCCTTTTTCTAATAAAAGATTACCTTTACAAAGGGAACGAATTTCACTTTCAAAATCTTTTATGTTTTGTGAAAAATCTTCTTTCAAATCGAAATGGGTTTTTACAGCATCTAGAAAAGCATAGAACTCTTCGTCTAGGAACTGAATTACTCTCTCTTCTCTTTTTACATCTTTGCCGTTAAACATAATGGCATTAACAAAACTATCCATAGACTTTTCGGTAAAAATAATTTCGAAGGAGTTATGGATCTCTTTAAGTTTCATTTCGGCTAAAGCAAAGCTAAGATTAGCTACGCCAGCACCATTAAGCAAATTAGCCAGCGCCTCATATTCTCCTGTAACATCGTAAATTTCTTTGAAATCTATAAATGCTCTGTACTTAAATGCATCCAATTCTATTTTGAATCCATAATTCACAATATCTTTTCCGGAACGGATATACTCTAACTTTGTTACATTTTCTTTATATAAATAATAAATTTTTTCGGAGCCGTTTATATTTAGAGCGTCTGCTAAATTTCGAGTCTCCAGGCTTTTCGAACCGTTGTATTGTTGTACAAGTTTTGGAACGGAGCCTTTAATACTTCCTGATGTAAACTGATATTTATTGTTATAAAAGACTAATGCGCGTTCATTAAATGCTGCGTTTGTAAAAGCAAATACGTTTTCATCAATGGAACCATATCCATTAATAAAATCGAAGAACCAAAAATTTGTTACTTCGCTAAACAAATACCTTCTTTTAATTAAGGGGAATATTTCCCTTTCGTGTCTGTCTATTAACCATTGATGAGGCTCTTCGTGATAGTAGGCCCGCTGATATTCCATTCCATATTTTTCTGTATAGCCTTCAATTTGTCCGTGCGCAAACATCGGCAGTCCGGGTAAAGTTAACATCAAGGAGGTTACTCCAAAATATTTATCGTCTGTGCCAAACTGTTTTATCGCTGTTTCTTCATCGGGGTTACTCATAAAATTTACGTATCGTTTTAAAATTTCGGGCTCAAATTCCAAAGTATTTGTTATTGCGTCTCTGTACTTTTCATTTTCTTCTTTCATCATCATATGCATAAACGCGCTATTGTAAACCCGGTGCATTCCTAAAGAGCGAACAAAGTATCCTTCCAAAAGCCAAAAAGCTTCGGCAAGCAAAAGTGTTTCGGGCATATGCTCGTTAATTCGGTCTACAACTTCGCGCCAAAATTCATTTGGAAAGTGATGATCAAATTCCTCGTGTGTTAGTGCAAAATCGGAACGGGTTGGAATGTCACCTCCCTTTCCAGGTTCGGGATACCAAAGGCGCGAGAAGTGGCGTTTAGTCAACGTCATAGCGGCATCAAAACGAATGATGGAGAATTTACGGGCCACATCGAATATTTTACCCATTACTGCTTCTCGAACCTCTTTATTAAGCATATCTAGCTGGGCCGTATCGTTCCAAGGCATATTGGTTCCATCGTTGCCATGATAAATGTAACGAATTTCTCCGCTGCGGTTATCTATTCTTTGAAATACCACAGATGCATCAGTCTTATTCCAATACCCATCTTCAATTCTAATTTGATATGCGCTGTCGTCGGAAAGATCGGGACCGTTAAAACTGTAATTGGGGAATGGGGAATATTCTGTTTGAATAAAATAATTTGGATTCTCTGCAATCCATTTCGAAAAAATTCCGGTGTGGTTTGGAACCATATCGCTGGCAAGTCTAATTCCTCTCATCCTTGCGCGGTAATTTAAATTATTGTAGGCTTCCTCTCCCCCAAGATCCCAGGCAATAGTATAATCGTATAATGAATATGCCGAGGCCACCGCATCCATATTTCCCATCAAGTGTTTAATTTTTTTAGATGCGTTACTTCTTTCCCAAATTCCAATTAGCCACAATCCATTAAAACCCCATCGCGAAAGCTGATTCAACTCCTCATCCGGAACTTGATCTAGGGTTTTAATACTTCTTTTATATTTTTTTGATAACTGATCCAGCCACACATATGAATTCTTGGCCATCAAAACAACATTAGGCATCCATTCAACATCGGGAGTAAAATTTTCGGGCTCAACAAAATCTTTCCATGTATCTTTTGCATATTTATAACCAGATTTACCAAGGGTAAGAAAGTCTGCGCCGGTATCTCCTAAATAGACAGGTGCTGCAGTAGGAGCGCCACCGCCGCCATGTCCAAAACTCTGCAGATGAAAATCTTCCTTAATCAAGTCCTTGCTGCTTAAAATTCTACGGAGAATTTTTTCATCAATAAGTATTTTCCATTTCTCATTTATAAAATCCAGCTGAGCTTCTATATTATCAGGGTTCATCAAGATTGGCGTTTTAAACAAAGTAAAAATATCCTGGTTATCGGGGCCAAATTTTTTCTCGGATTGAAAGAAGCTATCGAGATTGGTAATGATTTTATTAAATAGATCTTTGTTCGAAAAATAATTATCGTCAAAGAGTTCAATAAGCTTTTTATTTGCCGGATTAAAATTTGCCAAATGAAGCATAATCATTTCTTCAATTACAATTTCGGCATTTTGTCTGTCTTCGGAATATCCGTTAAGATAGTCCATAACCGAAATCTTATCTAAATAAACATCCTTTGGAGGAAAGAGAGAAACAAATTCATAAAGCATACTCCAAAGTTTCTCTTCGCCAACATTTGAATTAAGGTATTTAATAGCTTTTGAAAAGACACCTGGGTTAACCTGAAATTCGTATACGCGCAATAAATAATGAAATATCTCATCTATCAATCCGGCACCGTTTACCTGCCCGGCTGCAACATGATCTGAAGGATTTCTTTTAAAATTTATTTTTTGAACGAAAGAGCGAACCGCTTTAAAATCCGCAAATACAACATTGCCGTTTATCGAAAAGAGTTCATGATTAAACCCATATTTCTTTCGAACTTCTTTTGAAATATGAAATTCAAATATTGGAGTTGGCTTTTGAGAAATTAAAAAGCCGTCGAGATTAAAATAAAATTGGTCCATCTTTGCCGTAATAATTATTTCTATACGAATATAAACAATTAGTAAGATTTATGCGGCCTAGAATGAAGCAGATTATTCGGAAACTCCTATAAACATCAACTAAACCTAGAAATGAATTTGACTGAGGTAAGGACAACTTTGATTCTGATGCCTCATTAAACTATTTTTTGGCATTCAATTAAAGCAAGCGAGTTTATGTCTGTTACCCCGTTAATGTCTCAGTATGGAAAAATAAAAGAAGAAAATCCGGATTCGATTCTGTTATTTAGAATGGGGGATTTTTACGAAACATTTGAAGAAGATGCAAAAATTGCCTCGAAGGTACTTGGAATTACACTTACCAAAAGAGCACACGGCGCCGCAGAAGATGTACCTCTTGCCGGCTTTCCCCATCATGCAATAGAAACTTATTTGCCAAAACTGATAAGAGCCGGCTACAGAGTGGCAATTTGCGATCAGATTGAGAATCCTAAATTTGCTAAAGGACTTGTTAAAAGAGGAGTTGTAGAAATTGTTACTCCCGGAGTTGCAATTTCAGATAAGCTTCTTGATCATAAAAAGAACAATTACCTCCTTTCCATTTGTGTTGAAGATGATATTGCCGGTTTAGCATTTGCAGATATTTCCACCGGAGAGTTTCAAACTTACGAAGTAAAATTTGCCGAGCTTATTCAGCAGTTTGGAGCAATAAATCCGGCCGAAATTCTTATACCCAAAAATCAAAAACTAATGTTAGAATCGATGCTTCAAAAGTCGGTTCCATTGGCAAGAATAACAAGAATTGACGATTGGATTTACAATTACGATTATGGACTGGAATTGTTGTTGAATCATTTCAACACAAAAACACTTAAAGGCTATGGCATTGAAAATATGAGGGTTGGAATTAGCGCCGCCGGCGGAGCGTTAAATTATCTACGCGAAACCCAAAAGGCTAACATTACTCATATAAATAAAATTACCCGCTTTAATCCAAGCGACTATATGCTTTTAGATTTTTCTACAAAGAGAAATCTTGAAATTACTTTTACAATGCAGGAAGGTGAACGCGAAGGTTCTCTTATCTCTATTTTAGATAAAACCGAAACTTCCATGGGGGGAAGGATGCTTAAGAAATGGGTTACAGCTCCCCTTCGAAAGCTTGAACAAATTAATAAACGCCAAGAATGTGTTGCCGAACTTCTTAGCAATAAAGTTTTACGAAAAAATATTCAGAACGAATTAAAGGAAATTGGGGATTTAGAAAGATTGATTTCCAAAGTTTGCACAGGAAGAGCCAATCCGCGCGAATTGGTAAATCTAAAATCTTCCTTAAAGAAAATTCCTTTAATAAAACAGCTGCTGGATCTATCTGCAGTTGAAACAATTTTTGCTATAAACCAAAAACTAAATTGTCTTGATGATGTAGTAGAAAAAATTGAGCTTGCCATTTCGGATGACCCGCCGCTTGCAATAAGTGATGGAGGAGTTATAAGACATGGTTTTAACAGCGAGCTTGACGAACTTAGAAATCTTTCGACAAACGCAAAAGACTGGATTGCAAATTTTCAGAAGAGCGAACGGGAGAGGACAAAAATTTCTTCCTTAAAAGTAAGCTACAATAAAGTTTTTGGTTACTACATAGAGATAAGCAATGCCAATAAAGAAAAGGCTCCGGATAATTATATACGCAAGCAGACTCTTGTTAATGGTGAACGATTTATTACTCCGGAATTAAAGGAGTATGAGGATAAAATTCTTAATGCTCAGGAGAATATTGCCAATATAGAGTTCAAGCTTTTTGATGAAGTTAGAATTGCAGCCGCTAAAGAGGCCGAAGCAATTCAGCAGAATGCACAGCTGATTGCAATGCTGGATTGCTATCAATCATTTTCGGAATGCGCCGCAGAGTATAACTATTGCAGACCAACACTAAGCGAATCCGATTCAATTAGAATAATTGAAGGAAGGCATCCGGTTGTTGAAAGAATTTTGCCGCCTAGTGAAAAATTTACACCAAACGATTCACTACTCTCTTCCTCGGAAGATCAAATAATTTTGTTAACAGGTCCAAACATGGCGGGTAAATCTGTTTATCTGCGTCAGGTTGGATTAATTGTTCTTCTTGCCCAAATAGGTTCGTTTGTACCGGCAAAAGAAGCCGAGATTGGCTTGATAGATAGAATTTATACAAGAGTTGGCGCCAGCGATAATATTTCCGCAGGCGAATCTACTTTTTTGGTAGAGATGCAGGAAGCCGCCAACATCTTAAATAACGCAACCGGCAAAAGCTTAATTCTTCTTGATGAAATTGGAAGAGGCACAAGTACATTCGATGGAATTTCAATTGCATGGGCAATTACAGAATATCTTCACGAAAATCCAAACTTAAACGCCAAGACTTTATTTGCCACTCACTATCACGAATTAAACGAGATGGCAGATATCTTTCCTAGAATAAAAAATTATAAGGTGGATGTTCGAGAGTATGGAGATAAAGTAATATTCCTTCATAAAATTACTCCGGGAGGTGCCGACCACAGTTACGGAATTCAAGTAGCTCAAATGGCCGGATTGCCCCAATTTGTTACTTCAAGAGCAAAAGAGGTTTTATTAAATTTAGAAAAAAAAGAACTTACACCGCTGGAGATGAAAAAAGTAAAATTGGCCAAGCTGAAACAAGACGATTACCAGATAAGTCTTTTTGAAATAAAAGATGATAGTCTTCGAAAGGAAATTTCCGATATTGCAATAGACAGTTTAACTCCTTTAGCTGCTTTGAACAAATTAAACGAACTAAAAAGAAAGATTGATGAAACAAATTAAATTTTACGGCATATGTATTCTAACGGTTTTTGTAATTTCGTGCGGTAATAACTATACGCCGGAACAAAAAGAATACATTCAGAAAATTGAAAAGATCCGCTCCGATAAAAATGATTGGATGAAGAATGACCCAAATTCACCTTTTAATTTCAAGGGAAAAGTGGAATTCCATAATTTGAATTATTTTGATGTTGATCCCGGTTTTGTCTTTAAAACAAAATTAATTGAGTACTCCCCCAAAGATACTGTTACTGTTATGGGTACTAAAGGAGACGAAAGAAAGATGGTTCGGTACGGTTATTTTGTAATAAGCTATGCTAATACTAATTACAATGTAAATTTTTACGAAGGCTCTAGCCGCGGCGGCCAAAAGTATTACACGCTTTCGTTTACAGATAAAACTACAAACAAAGAGACTTATGGCGTTGGCCGTTATATCGAAATGGAACTAAACACAGATCCAAATCATATTTACGAAGTAGATTTTAATTTGGCTTTTAATCCTTATTGCGCTTACAGCAAAAATTATTCTTGCTCAATTCCCCTAAAAGAGGATTATATTCCGCTTGCAATTAATGCCGGCGAGAAAAAATTTCATGATTAATAGGAGTATAAATTGGTAGTTATCTTACAAAAAAATGTAACAGAAGCACAGGTAGAAAACGTTGTAAAACATTTGGAAGATTATGGTTTTCAAATTCATAAATCTACCGGCGCCGAACGTACTATAATTGGAGCAATTGGAGTTAAACCAAACTTCGATGTACGTATCATCAGCATTTTAGAGGGAGTTGATGAAGTATACCGTGTAACTACTCCATTTAAACTTGCCAGCCGAAGCTTTCAGGAAGAGAATACAATTATAAAGATAAAAGATGTTGCTATTGGGGGTAACAATGTTGTAATGATGTCTGGTCCTTGCTCAGTAGAAAGTGAAGATCAAATTTTTCGTTTGGCCAAGGTTGTAGCTGAATCTGGTGCAACAATATTACGAGGAGGAGCTTTTAAACCCCGAACTTCTCCATATGCATTTCAGGGAATGGGATTAGAGGGACTTAAGCTATTAAAAGCAGCTGCCGAGAAATATAACCTTCTTGTAATTACCGAAGCGATGCAAATTGATCATTTGGAATTGATGATTCCTTACGCGGATATTATTCAAATTGGTGCACGCAATATGCAGAACTTTGCTCTGCTTAAAGAACTTGGTAAAATTTCAACGCCGGTAATGTTAAAGAGGGGTATTGCCGCTACAATTGAAGAATGGCTTATGTCCGCCGAATACATTCTTGCCGGTGGGAATAAAAATGTAATTCTTTGCGAACGTGGAATTAGAACATTCGAAAACTATACACGCAATACTTTTGATCTTACTGCAATTCCGGTAGTTCACAAAAGAAGTCATTTGCCAGTAATTGCAGATCCATCCCACGCAACCGGATTGAGAGATCAGGTGCCTCCAATGGCTCGCGCTGCAGTTGCTGCCGGTGCAGATGGACTTATGATTGAAATTCATGACGATCCGGAGAATGCTTTATCCGACGGCCCGCAGGCTCTGCTTCCTAAAACATATTTGAAGCTAATGGAAGAATTGAGATTGATTGCACAAGCTATAGGCAGAACTATCTAGATGAGCATTTCAAGTATTTCAATTATAGGATTAGGCTTAATTGGGGGTTCAATTGCAAAATCGATTAAGCAAAGTGCAAAAGACATTTCTGTTAGCGCTTACGACAGAGATGAAATACTTGACGCCGCTCTTTCCGAAAAAGTAATAGACAAAAAAATTGCATCCTTAGAGGATGCAATTAATTCCGAGATAATTTTTTTATGTCTTCCCTTAAAAGAATCTCTTGAAGCCTTCAAAAAACTTTCCATAATTCTTACAGAGAATAATTTAATTACGGACGTTTGCGGTGTAAAAAATATATTTTACGAGACCTTACAAACAATTCCCACAAAGGGATTTTATGTTGGCGGGCATCCAATGACCGGTAAGGAAAAAAGCGGTTACGCTAATTCCGATTCTCTCCTCTTCGAAAATTCTGTTTACATTTTAACCGGTGAAGCAAAAGAGTACAAGGAATGGGATGGTTTTATAAGTCTAATAGAAATGCTAGGAGCCAGAATAACTTTTCTAAATCCAAAAGTACACGATATTGTTGTTGCATCTGTTAGTCATCTGCCGCAGCTATTGGCTGTATCTTTAACCAACTCGGCAAATCTTAAGGAAAGTGAAATTAATTTTTTTGACTACGCGGCTGGGGGATTTAGAGACACTACAAGAATTGCTTCGAGTGATTTTGCAATTTGGGAGCCGGTAATAAGCGCAAATTCCAAATACATTATTCAAGCAATAGATACTTTTATTTACAATTTAGATGAAACAAAAAGACTAATCGAAAAAAAAGATTACGATGCCATTGCTAAAAAATTTGAAGCCGCAAGAGTTAAAAGAGACGAACTTCCTAAAAACACAAAAGGGTACCTTTCCCCTCTTTACGATATATTTATTTTTGTTAAAGACGAACCCGGAGTAATTAGTAAAATATCAACCGCATTGTTTAATGCCGGAATTAATATTAAAGATATTGAGCTGTTAAAAATTAGGGAAGGAACCGGCGGTACTTTCAGGCTTGCTTTCGAAAACCAATCTAATGTGGAAACGGCAAAACATATAATAGAATCGTTAGGCTTTTCTACAAAGCTCTAGCACTCTCAAAAAATATTATTTACAAAAGCGCAAACCCACACTCTTATTATTATAACACAGCCGCACCTTAATTTCATAAAGAGCTTTTAAGCTGTTCGAAAGTTGTTGGCTTACTAATTATCTTTTTATCCTTGTCTAGCAACAGCATGGTAGGTGTAGCATAAATAAAATAGTCATTTGCTGTTTTGCCATCCCAGCCTTTTGAGTCCCACACATTTATAAATCCAAGCTTATTCATAGATATAAAACCGGTCCAATCTTTTCTTTTTTCATCAAGAGATACAGCAACAATTTCCAATTTCTTATCTTTTTGATTGCTGTAGAATTGGGCTAATTGAGGCAATAATGTTTTACAATGGGGGCACCAGCTTGCGTAAAATACAATAAGTGTGTTGGAAGACTTAATCTTAGCCAAATCTACATTTTTACCGGATGAGTCGGGCAGAACAATATTGGGCACAGCACTTCCAATTTTGAAATGTTTGGCTTGATCAATTCTTCTTTTTATCAATCCTTCGGTTTTAACATCCAGGCAAAGGTCATCTTTAATAACATAATTCTCAACAATGTAATCCAGCACTTTATCGAACCCGAATTTTTTAAATCCGTCAATTAGATACTCTGTTACATGCTGATAAACCAGCTGGTTTACTCGTGCCTTGGTAAGAATAGAATCTATTGCTACCATAAATTCTTTTTCAAGTAGTTCAAGAGGAAGCTGAGGATTGCGGTAATAAGTTAAATACTCAATAGATTTATTGGCAAAGAGATCGGAGTTAATTAATAGCGCGCTATTAAAATCCACATTATTTAGCGCGTTGGCCTTTAAGTATGCCAGCTGCTTTTCCATTGGAATTGCAATATCAATTATTGGCAGCTGAGCAGATTGGATATACTTTGCAATAAATGATTGTGGATTTGCCTGCGCCTTAATATTAACAAACTCCACATATTCATTTTGCAGTTGTGTTAGCCTTTTAATTGTGGTCTTATAATAATCATCCTCTTTAGGATAGCGTGCTAAAATTAATTGAAGCAATTCGGTCTTGGTTTTGTATAGCTTATTTATTTTTATAAAAGCATAGAACAGTTCGTTACTCTTTGAGCTATGAACTACCATGCTGTCTAAAACAGATTTGGAGCTTGTTTCAATGTTGATATCTTCGGAATCGTTAACAAAATCTATAACTTTATTCTTTTCGAATAATATTCTGTAAAATCCTCGGTGATAGTTTTGCGAGCTCAAAGAGAATTTTACAATACCATCATCAATAACTTTTATGGAATCCAGTAATGCTGTTTTCTCGCCGCTTAAGCTAAACAGGTAAACCTTATCTGCCGAAATGTTATGAATTTTTATATACACACTTTCGCCAAAATGAAGTGATGTTACAAGCAGCAATAAAATTCCCAAAACTATTTTTTTCATAAATCTTAATTCCCTTAACAACCTATTGATACCTAGTTAAAAGGTAAGTTATTTTTATTCTCATTAAGAATATTCATTGGATTTTGCCGGTACAACTATCAATTCAAAATTGGTTATCATTTTTTCAATTTGCATATACAACTAATGGCCAATTAAAATATACTTAGATACACACTCGGCACATCTTTCCCCGTCGATAGCCGCAGATACAATTCCACCTGCGTATCCTGCTCCTTCACCACTTGGAAACAATCCCTCAATTTCCAAATGCATTAAAGAATTATTATCTCTAGGTATTCTAATTGGGGAACTAGTTCTAGTTTCGGCAGCTAAAATTAAAGCCTCTTCGGTTAAATACCCTTTCATTTTTTGATTGAATATTTTCATACTCTCCTTAAGTCCTTTTGCAATTTGCTTAGGCAATAATTCATGTAATGGAGAACTAACCGTACCCGGTATATACGAAGATTCCGGTAACGAGGAAGATAAACTTCCCTTTATAAAATCTGTAATTCTTTGAGCAGGAGCCCTTTGAGATCTACCGCCAGCTTGAAAAGCAATTCGTTCAACTTCCTTTTGAAATTCCAATCCGCTAAAGACGCCAAATGAATTATGCTTTTGCCAATCTCTTTCATCTATTGAAACAACAAAACCGGAATTAGCAAAAGGAGAATCTCTTCTGGATACACTCATACCATTTAGAACAAGTTCTTCAGGAGCGGTTGAAGCTGGAATTATAATTCCGCCAGGACACATGCAAAATGAATAAACTCCTCTATCTCCCACCTGGCAGGCAAGGCTATAACTTGAAGCAGGCAAATTTGGATTTCTCTCTTTGGAATGATATTGAATTTCGTCAATAAGCCTTTGCGGGTGTTCAATTCTAACTCCCATTGCAAAAGGTTTTGCTTCAATTTTTATTTTATGTTTATCGAGCAAATAATATATATCGCGTGCCGAGTGACCTGCAGCTAAAATTACGGCATCGCCAATAATTTCTTTTTGGTTATTCACAATTACACCGGTAATTCTTTTATCGGCAAGAATAAAATCCGTTACACGACTTTCAAAATATATTTGGCCCCCGCAATTAATAATTGTTTCTCTAATTGATTGAACTACCTTTGGAAGAATGTTAGAGCCAATATGGGGATGTGCGTCAATTAAAATTTCTTCTTGAGCACCATGCTGAACCAGCAGATTTAATATTTTATTAACGTCTCCCCGTTTTGTAGATCGAGTATAAAGTTTGCCATCGCTGTAAGTACCGGCGCCTCCCTCTCCAAAACAATAATTGGAATCGGGGTCAACAACTCCATTCTGCTGAATAGCTTTTAGATCTCTACGGCGGGTTTGAACATCTTTTCCACGCTCAACAATAATTGGCTGAATTCCCAACTCGATTAATTTAAGAGCTGCAAACATTCCTGCAGGACCCATACCTACAATTACAACTTTATTCTTATCAATTACTTTATTGTATTTAACGGGAACAAATAAGTCGTTAATCGGTTCGTTGATATAAACAATAACTTTGCTTCGGTAAATTGGATTTCGGCTTCGCGAATCTATAGATCGGCGAACCGTTTGAACAGCCGTAATTTCGTTAATATCAATTCTTAACTGCTTAGATGCTGCGGCCCGTAAAAACTGATTATCCAATAAATACTTAGGGGGGACAATAACTTCAATTTCTGTTTTCATAGTACCTTTTATAAGGAAGAACTAAATGGAAGAATAAAGAATATTATTAATCACTCTTCGTTCAAAACACTTAGTTGAATTTAATAAGTTGCTTTTACCAGTCCGCCATCAACAAGCATTGTTTGTCCGGTAATGTAGCCAGCCTGCTCCGAGGCCAAATAAACAATCATACTTGCTACTTCATCGGGTCTGGCTAAACGCTTTAAAGGAACATCGCTGGCCATTGACGCTAATACATGCTCGTGAGATTCCCCTCTCTGTTTTGCTCTAACTACGGCCAACTCGTATAACCTAGAAGTTAATGTATAGCCGGGCGCAACATTATTTACTGTAATATTGTATTTACCAACCTGCTGACTTAAAGTTTTAGCAAAGGCAGTAACACCGCTTCGTAAAGAATTAGATAATAGTAAATTTTCGATAGGTTGACGCACACTTAAAGAAGTAATATTTATAATCCTTCCCCAATTATTAAGCTTCATTCCCGGCAGCACTAATCTGCTGAATCGAACTGCACTCATTAGAACCTGATCGAATGCATGTTGCCAATTTTCATCTGTTAAATCTTCAAAATAACCTGGGACTGGTCCACCGCAATTGTTAACCAAAATATCCACATCACCGTAACTCTTGTTAAAATGCCTAACTAAATCTTCAATTTCTTTAGGATTGTTTATATCGCAAACTTCCCAAAGAGGTTCAACTTTATATTGCGCTTTAATTTCATCAACGGCTTTTAACAAATTTTCTTTTCGGCTTGAAGATATAGCAACATTGCATCCCTCTTTAATAAATAATTCCGCCGATGCTTTGCCAATTCCGGCACTGGATGCTGTTATTAATACGTTTTTACCTTTTATTTGTAAATCCATATGCATCTCGAATTATTTTCAAAAGCAAATTATGTATTTTATATCTTAGCTTCATAAAAAAATGGATATATATTCAAATTTAGATTAAAAATTATAGAACAAAAATCGATAATAATGCGCAGAAATATGTTTTTTAATTTTAATTAAATATTTAACCTGATTTATTTTTATGGATGAGACTGTAAAGAAGATTAAAATTGTTTATGCCGAAGACAGCAGATCTATTGCCAGCGTTGTTAAGCAAACACTCGTAACGGCAGGATTCGATGTAATTTACTTTTCTAACGGTGACGGCGTTGTTGAAGAGATTGTAAAGGTTAGACCTCAAGCAATACTGCTAGATAATAACATGCCCATCAAAGATGGTTTTACAATCTTAAAAGAGATAAAGGCTATTCCTGATGTGAAAGATATACCAGTTATATTTTTTACTACAATAAACGACAAGACTAAAATTATAGAAAGATTAGGCAACGGCGCGGCAGATTATGTAATTAAGGATTCCAGGGCAATATCTGATATTGTAAACCGTATAAAAAAAGTATTGTCGAAGCCGGCTTAAACTAAACTAATTTGCAAAAACTATTTTTGCCTTTCACTATTATAAACAGAACTAATAAATAATTACTTGGCCCAAACATCCCCATCTACTACCGGCGTAACACAAACAATAGGATTTTGTGGGACCCCCAGCTTTTCAAAAATTTCTTCAAATAAACGATACTGCATTCCCTGCTTTTCCAGTTTACTAAATTTCTTGTAAGTCATATACTCCCCATCCTTATTTTGCGGAGCGCTAAAGTGGAACGAAGAACTGAAATCTTCTTTAGCACAACGTTTAAGGAAGTCTATTTTTTCTTTGTCATCACCATCCATTGAATAAGCCTTAGCCTTGAATGCAACCACAAAATCCTTTTCGATAACCAGATAGATATTAAGAATTGTTTCGGTCAACTTATCACCTAATTAATTTTGTTTATTCTTTAAAGCAAATATTGTTAAGAATGTGGCAAAGATAAAAGCAATTTTACATAACAAACTTTCAACCGAATAAACGAATGTTGGAAAAAAGAGTGCAAAAATCATTGTAGGAATAAATGTAAAAAGGTAACCAAAAAAGAATAAACGGGTAAGTGCTTTTTCTTTAGGATTTGAATCCGCTCCCCATTTTTTGTTTAAGATAATTAGCGTTGCAATAATAGGCAGATAATAAAACGCGCCGTAGATATCTCCCATTGGGTAATGATAAGAGGCATAAAGTACCGTGCATTTAGCCACTTCAAATCTTTGAAGGACAAACGGATAGTAAACAATAAAAAAGAGGGCCGGAGTAAAAACCAGCAAATGATACTTTTTTAATTTACCTGCAAATTTTAATGCGGTATATAGACCTAAAGGAGGAAGCAATGAAATATCCAGGAACGCGAAATAAATAAACAATTGATTTTGAATTCCAACAAAGCAGATAAAGAATTCAATTAATTGATAGCCAAATAGGAGCGCTAAAAGTCCAATAACTAATTTATTGATGGAATTTCGCTCGGCAAAGAAAAATACGTTAACAATGTATATTAGTTCTATACACGCAATTAATAAAGAAATAATGCCGTCTAGTTTCATAGGCCAATAAATTAAATTATGGATAGATATAAGTCGTCACGGCAAAACCGTGACGACTATTTTATAATAAAGGCAATAAAAATAATTCTTATGCTTTAGGACCAACCATCTTTTCCGGACGAACTACTTCATCAAATTTTTCGGAAGTTAGCAATCCTAATTGCATAGCAGCTTCTTTAAGAGTAAGATTTTCTTTGTGAGCTTTCTTTGCAACCTTTGCTGCATTGTCATATCCAATAACGGGATTTAATGAAGTAACAAGCATCAAAGAATTTTCGAGATGCTTCTTCAAATTAATTTCGTTGGCAACAATTCCTTCAACACAATGTTCGCTAAAGCTTTCGCAAGCATCTGCAAGTAATTTAATGGATTGAAGAATGTTGAAGGCTATTACAGGCATGAACACATTCAATTCGAAATTGCCGCTAGCGCCTGCAAAATTAATTGTTACATCGTTGCCGAATATTTGAGCGCAAACCATTGTCATAGCTTCGGATTGTGTAGGATTAACCTTACCAGGCATAATGGAGCTTCCTGGTTCATTTTCGGGTAAATTCAATTCTCCAATACCGCAGCGAGGACCACTGCCCAGCCAGCGAACATCGTTTGAAATCTTCATACAAGAAGCTGCAATAGTTTTTAGTACACCGCTCATTTCTACCAATGCGTCTTTTGCAGCCATAGCTTCAAATTTATTTGGAGCGGTAACAAATTTATTTCCGGTTAACTCGCTAATTTTTGCAGCTGTTTTTACTGCATAATCTTTATGAGCATTTAATCCGGTACCCACAGCTGTACCGCCTAAAGGAATTTCGCTTAATCTTTTTAATGAATCGTTAATTCTTTCCAAACCATTAGTTAATTGCTGAGCGTAACCGCTGAACTCTTGCCCTAAAGTTAGAGGAGTAGCATCCATTAAATGAGTACGTCCAATTTTAATTATATCTTTATATTCAACTGCTTTAGCAGCAAAAGCGTCGCGCAGTTTTGTAACGCAAGGAATTAAACGTCTATGTATTTCAACTACAGCAGCAACATGAATTGCAGTAGGGAAAGCATCGTTTGTAGATTGAGCTTTGTTAACATCGTCGTTTGGATGAATAGGTTTTTTACTTCCCATTTCGCCGCCGGCCATTTCAATAGCTCTGTTGGAAATAACTTCATTTACATTCATATTTGTCTGTGTACCGCTACCGGTTTGCCAAACTACTAATGGAAAATGGTCCATCAATTTTCCTTCTATAACTTCATCGGCAGCTTTTAAAATTAAATCCAACTTTTCGGAAGGTAGAACACCTAATTCGTTATTAACAATTGCTGCAGCTTTTTTAACAATTGCCAATGCTCTAATAAATTCGAAAGGAAATCTTTCTCCGCCTATCTTAAAATTATGAAATGAACGGGCTGTTTGTGCACCATAATACTTATCGCTAGGAACATTTATCTCTCCCATGCTGTCAGTTTCAACACGATAATCCATTAATTTACCTCCTTTATTTAATTACATAATTAAATTAGGGGAATGGGCTTATATATGCAATAATAGAATTTTATATTTAAGGTAAGAATATTAAATCTAGGCAGTGAAATAGAATAATTCAAAAATATTTTTGTAGAGATGTAATGAATTAATTATCCCCAACAACATCAACTCTTCTGGCACCTACATATCGTTTTTTGTAATAAGCCTCATCCAAAGAGGAAACAATAACACCAAGTTTACGGCTTGCATGAGCAAATTGATTCTCTCCAAGGTAAATTCCCACATGTCCCGGATTAGATCTTCTTCTAGTATTAAAAAAAACTAAATCTCCAAAATGCAGTTCATCTTTACTTATTTTATCTCCTAAACGGTATTGCTCTACAGTACTTCTGGGTAAAGATAAATCGAGCGAGTTTTTATAAATATGCATTGTAAATGCCGAACAATCAATTCCGCTTTGAGAACTGCCGCCATACTTATATGGTGTGTCTAAATACTTTGCAACTTCAAACAAAACTTTTTCTCTTTCGGTAAATGCAATTTTGTATGTACGTAGTTTTTCTATATTGCCAACAATTTTGGTCTTATCAAAAGCCGCAGGCTGAGGAGGAGCTTCATCAAATTCATCTTCATCAAGTGTATCTGGCATTGCAATTATATCTTTGGGTTCTTCGGCTTTTTTCGAAAAACGCTTGCTGGTATCTTCTTTGGAACTGGCTGTGTCTTTATATCTTTGCGATCTGCTAGAGGCTGTGCATCCGCTGAACAATAAAAAAATTATTAAACCAAAACATACTCTGTAAAAAATATTATTCATGTATTAACCTAAATATGCTCTAAGATTTTTACTTCGCGAAGCGTGACGTAATCTTCTGATTGCTTTTTCCTTAATTTGACGAACCCGTTCCCTGGTTAAATTAAATTTTTCCCCAATTTCTTCAAGAGTTAAAGAATGCTCTTTGTTGAGACCGAAGTATAATTTAACAACTTCGGCTTCCCTTTCGCTAAGTGTGGATAGCGCTCTTTCAATTTCTCTTTTAAGAGACTCGGACATTAAAGTAAAATCGGGCGAGGGCTGTTCATCATTTTCTAAAACATCAATCAATCTGTTTTCATCACCTTGAGCAAAAGGAGCATCCATCGAAACTGCACGGCCACCAATTTTAATTGTTTCCGAAATTTCATTTATATCCATGTTCAATTCTGTTGCCAATTCCTGAGCGCTTGGTTCTCGTTCAAATTCCTGCTCGAGATTGCTGTAAGCCTTTCCAATTTTATTCAAAGCTCCCACACGGTTTAATGGCAGCCTAACTATTCGGGATTGCTCTGCAAGAGATTGAAGAATGGATTGACGAATCCACCAAACAGCGTAGGAAATAAATTTGAATCCGCGGGTTTCATCGAATCTTTTGGCGGCTTTTATTAAACCAAGATTACCTTCGTTAATTAAATCTCCTAAAGTAAGGCCCTGGTTTTGATACTGTTTTGCAACAGAAACAACAAAACGTAAATTAGCCTTAACAAGTTTTTCTAACGCCAGTTGGTCGTTTTGCTTAATTCTAATAGCAAGTTCAATTTCTTCGTCAGGAGTTAATAAATCTACTTTACCAATTTCCTGTAAATATTTATCTAATGATTGACTTTCTCTATTTGTAAACTGCTTAGTAATCTTCAAGTATTCCTCCTACTTGAGTGGGACATTAATGGAATCTACAATACCAACAATAGAAGCATCAACCGGCGCCATGTCAACATCCAACGGAATAACTGCTTCACTAGAAGTAACATAATAAATTATTTCTCCGGGTCCGGCTCCAACAGTATCAAGAGCAACAAGGGGCTCCCCAATAATTTCCATATGAGCATTTAAAGGAAGAACGAACTGCATTTTATAACCTTTAATGGACTCGTACTTTTTTGTTGCCCAAATTGTACCAATTACTTTTCCAAAATGCATTATGCCTTCACACTATCTTTAACGGAGATATCCAGTTTATCTACAATAGCCATAATAACAGCATCTATAGGTTTGTTTTTTGTAAAAGTTGTTTGACGAGCGGAACTGCCTTGAGCAACAAGAACAACTTCTCCAACGCCGGCACCCACACTATCAACAGCTATAACAGTAGAATCTTTAGGCTTGTAATCTAAATCTATTTGCCTAACAATTAAGAATTTTGCGCCTACTAAATTTTCATCCTTGCGGGTAGACCAAACAGTACCAATTACTTTTCCAAGTATCAAACCTAACCTCTTAATTCATTTGGTGTAATTATTGTAATTCCACTTTTAATAAACCTATTTTTATCGAGTGTAAATATAGGCAACTTATTGTTTTTTGCTAAAGAACAAACTAATGCGTCACGCACGGTTGCAACTTTATTAAAAAATTCCGAAATGTTCAAACAGTATCTTGGGTGAACTCCTAATACTTTTAAAGAGAACAAAACAGAATTTACTCCCTCTTTTTCCTTTTCATTATTGGCAAAGAATAACAACTCGGACGCGGTTTGAATTGATGTAAAACAAATTCCTGTTGACATTGCAAATTCTAAATCCGAGACGGAATTATTTTCTTTCTGCATTAAATGAGAAAGAATTATATCTGTCTCCACCAAAAATTCACATTTCTTTTTCATCAATTCTTTTTTTAATATCGGAATGAACCAGCATTCCTTTACTCAATAAAAACTTTTCAACAATTTCATCCGGCAAAGATTGAATAAGCTTAATCTTGCCAAATAATTCTTTCGAATATTTTTCTGGATCACCTTTGGGGTTTTTATCCACATCCAAATCGCCAGATGAACTATTCATTTAAGAAGCTTTTTCCCATCAGGGCATTATTAACGTTAAAAAAATGGGCCACGGTTTGAGCAACGTCGGCAAATGTATTTCTAATTCCTAAATTTTTTCCCTTCTTATTCTTTGAATAAAACAAAAGGGGCACATATTCTCTTGTATGATCTGTGCTAATATCTGTAGGGTCGTTGCCATGGTCCGAAGTCATAATTAAATTATCTGTTTCATCCATTGCATCTAAAATAGATGGTAACAAACTATCTAACTGCCTGAGCGCTATGCTAAATCCTTGGGGATCGTTTCGATGCCCGTAATAGACATCAAAATCTACAAGGTTAGCAAAGATAAAAGAATTTTTTGCACTCTTGGCTGTGGCTACAATCTGTTCTACGCCTTCACTGTTCGATTTAGTCTTTATCTGATTATTAATTCCATAGTAATTAAACAGGTCGTTAATCTTGCCAATCCCATAAGTTTCAATTCCGCATTCCGATAAATAATTTAATATTGTTGGCTCGGGCGGATTTACCGAAAAATCTTTTCTGTTTGTAGTTCTTGTAAATGTTCCATTGACTGTAATAAATGGACGGGCAATAATTCTTCCAACTTCGCTGTCGCCAATCATAACTTTATGGCGGGCAATTTTGCACAATTCATAAAGTCTTTCTAATGGAATAACTTCTTCGTGAGCGGCAATTTGAAAAACAGAATCTGCCGAAGTATAAATAATTGGTTTACCAGTTTTGCAATGCAATTCTCCAAGCTCTTCAATAATCATAGTTCCGCTTGCAGCATAGTTACCCAGTATTCCGCTTACACCAGTCTCCTTTATAAACAGATTAATAATTTCTTCGGGAAAGCCTTTTGGAAAGAGAGCAAATTCTTTTTCAAGAAGTAATCCGCCTAGCTCCCAATGACCGGTAGTAGAATCTTTACCAACAGATTGCTCGGCCAGTTTGCCGTAAGAAGCAAGAGGAGTTAAAGTTTTTTCAACCCCTTTAATAGAGGCAATATTACCAAGTCCAAGTTTTTGAAAATTTGGAAGGTTAAGTCCTCCAACAACATTGGCCATGTTAACCAATGTGTTACTTCCAATATCATTATACTTGTCTGCATCTGGCAATTCGCCAACACCAATGCCGTCAAGAACGATAACGATGAAATTATTCAAGTAAAAAATCCTTTTTAATTAATGCTCTTAACGGAATTGCCACCCTTTTCAACGGCTTTTTTTAACGCCAGCTCGGCACTATATAAAATTTCCTGAGCATCGGTTTTTCCATATGTAGAGGCAACACCAATTGATACCGTAAAAGTAGTTTGCTTTGAAACAACGGCAATTGGTTTTCGAGCAATTTTAATTCTCAGTTTTTCCGACCAAAGAAATACTTCTTTTGGAGAAGTATTAAAGAAATAAACGGCAAATACTTTTTGGCTCATTCTGCCAAAAAGATTCATAGGAGTCATTTCTTCTTTTATTAAATGAGAGATTGTTCTTAAAATTTTTGGGAATGGATCTCCTTCAAACAAGGTTTCCTGTTCTAAAAATTCGTCAATTTGAATTAATGCAATGGCACCATGCAAATCCAATTCCTTGCTTCTTACCAAATCCACAGTAAATCTTTCATTAAAGGATTCGAAGTTTAATGCTTTTGTTTCAACATCAACAGAAAGAAATGATTTTAGAATATTGATTGATGAGTATGAATGCAGTATTAAGGCGTAAAACTTAGTAGCGTTTCTAATAAAATTAACTTCGCTGTTCGAATAAACATTTTTCTTTAAACTTTCGAAACAGAGCACACCATAATTCTGCTCATCGTAAACCAATGGAATAGCAAGGAATGAACCATCAAAACTAACATCTTCAGTTTTATTAAAGCGAGGAGGAATTTCCGATTGAGAAGTGTCGTCTATTTTAACTGCCGAAGCACTCATTATAGAACGGCCTACAATTGTACCATTTAAATCTACCTCGAGATTAATTCCGGCATATTTCAACGAAGTTTTATTTACAATTTTAGTGGTCTTAAATTTTTGCTCTTCGGGCCTAAATGTAACAAGAGTAAAAGCATCCCAATCTATTAGGCCATGAACGGCAGATTCGATTGAATGATATAATTCGGCTTCAGATTCAAATTTTCGATCGTACGAAATTATATCCACAAGAGTTTTTAATCTTTGCTCTGCCTGAGATTCGGCAAACTTTTCTTCAAACAGACTAATGATCACCGAAATAACCCTAACAATCCGACCAAGTGAATAAACCTGCTCTATTCCAAAGGCATCCGGTACTTTTGAATCTATAACCAAAACGCCGGTTAAAGATTTACCATAAAACATAGGAACGCCAACAAAACTTTTAATACCTTGAGCCTGAGTGTAATATCTAATAAGATCTGTTTCGGCATTCATGGAAATATCTGTAAGTATTTCCGGTTCTTCTTTTGTTACTATCCTTCCAAGTATATCATCTTCCAATTCAAATTTTTGTTTTGAAATTTGATTAGAACTGGAGATATGCCTTTCCAATGTTAAACGCTTTTTGTTTTTGTTATACCAAAAGAAAGCTGAAGTGTGAGCCATGTAAGCTTCTTTAACAACACTAAGAATTTTTTCGAGTACAAAACCAAATTGCTCATCCTGACTTACATCGTTTGGCAATTCTTCGTAAACAATGCTGTCGAAATTCTTTTTAAAATCTGGCGGTTTAAAAAAGTCTCTTCCGCTTCTTGGAATTGGCGAGGCAAAACTTTCGGATGTAAGTATTTCTAAATTTTTGTTGTTCGAAATTATTTTGAAATCTTCGCCCAGGTCGGTTTCATATTTATCTGCTGCGCGGTAAATAGCCGGCTCATCCAAATGATTATCAATTTGAATGGGAAGCTCTTCAACTTTATGAGAATCGCGCAGAAAGATAATAAACGCTACATATATCAAAAGCAAAACAGATGCAATTGCTCTATAAATTAGGTCGTCTGTAAGAAATATTATTGAAAGGAGAACAGGGATTAGTAAAAATATTAAAATCCGTTTCCTATTTTTTTCATTTAATCCCATTATTCAATTTTGTTTAATTATTCAATATCAAGCAATAATTCTGGAACCAATTATAATAAAGTTTCGAGAATTTTTCATGAGGAGAAGAGCTTAGAAAGCAATTTTAACATATCTTTTTTGCCGGTGCCATCAACTGCCGAATATAGAAATAAGTTTTCACCAAGCAGCAATTCAGGGAACTCTTGTTTAACCATTTTCTTTGCTTCAGATAATTCTCTTTGTTTAAGCTTATCAACTTTGTTTAATATTGCAAAGTATACAATATCTTTAGAATTAAGAAAGTGATTAAGCTCTATGTCCGTTTCCATCGGTTTATGTCTGCTATCAATAAGGTGGATAGCAATTTGAGTGGTGCGGTTTAACGAAAAAAACCTTTCCATCAGTTTTTTCCAGGCATCCCTTTCGGTTTTGGAAACTTTAGCATATCCAAATCCAGGCAAATCTACTACATAGAATAAATCTCCAACCTTGTAGTAATTGATAGATCTAGTTTTACCCGGAGTTGAGCTTGTTTTAGCAATCTTAGTATTGAATAAGCTATTTATAAAGGAGGACTTTCCAACGTTAGACCTTCCGCAAAGAACAATTTCGGGTAAAATTTCTTTAGGAAGTTCTTCAAGACTGTATGCAGCTTTTATGTATTCTAAATTTTTCATTATCTGGTATGCAAATTACGCATAAATACTTATAATAGTAAGTATAGACAATAAGATGTTTTGTTATTAACAATATATTCTTAATTTTCAATGGAAAGATTGCCAATTTATTGTTCAGACAATCTTGTAAATCAATTCAATAAATCCACAATTCTAATAGGGTTCATTAGTATGAAACTTCAAATGCTTGATTGGATTATTATAGTTGCTTCACTTCTTGTCTGTTTTGTGCCTGCTCTTTTTTACGGCAAACGTGCAGGCAAAAATACTTCAGAATTTTTCGCTTCTGGCCGTTCTGTTCCCTGGTGGCTTGCCGGTCTATCTATGGTTGCAACAACTTTTAGCAGCGACACTCCAAACCTTGTAACAAACATTGTTAGAACAACCGGTGTTGCCGGCAACTGGATATGGTGGGCATTTGTATTAACAGGTGTTTCAACCGTTTTCTTTTATGCAAAGTTATGGCGCCGCTCTGGTGTTATGACTGATTTAGAATTTTATGAAATAAGATACTCAGGAAAAGCAGCCAGCTTTGTTCGAGGATTCCGATCAGTCTACTTAGGCTTCTTTTTTAATTGTATGATTATGGCAACCGTAAATTTAGCTGCGTGTAAAATTGCAGGCATTTTATTTGGACTTGACCGCTGGCAAACATTGCTTGCTGTAGGAATTCTTAATGTTGTATTTGCTACACATTCTGGCTTATGGGGAGTTTTGGTTATAGACATGATTCAATTTTTTATTAAGATGACAGCTGTGATTGCTGCAGCTTACTTTGCATTACAACTGCCCGAAGTTGGCGGATTAACCGGATTGGTAGATAAACTTGCTAATGTTAAAGGTCCTGGCGGCATTAACTATTTGAATATCCTTCCGGACTTTACAAATAACTGGGATATTGCTGTGGCAATTTTTATAATGCCAATTGCAGTTCAATGGTGGGCAACCTGGTATCCTGGTGCTGAACCAGGTGGAGGAAGTTATATTGCTCAAAGAATGCTTGCATCAAAATCGGAAAAAGATGCTCTTGGAGCGGTAATGTTTTTTAATGTTGCACATTATGTTCTACGTCCTTGGCCATGGATTTTAGTTGGCTTGGCATCAATTATTGTTTATCCTCAACTATCAGATATCCAAAAAGCATTTCCAAATTTAGATCCTACGTTGTTAGGGCACGATATTGCTTACCCGGCAATGCTTAAATTTTTACCTGTTGGATTTATTGGTTTAATGGTGGGAGGATTAATTGCCGCAAATTCTTCTACTATTTTAACACACTTAAATTGGGGTGCATCTTACTTGGTTCACGATTTTTACAGACGATTCATTAAAAAAGATGCAACAGAAAAGCACTACGTTTTTAGCGGAAGAGTTGCAACAGTTCTGCTTTTTGTTTTTTCTTCTGCGTTGGTTTTCTTTTTAGAATCTGCCATGGATGCCTTTCATGTAATATTACAAATTGGTGCAGGAACCGGTCTGCTTTATCTTTTAAGATGGTTCTGGTGGCGTATTACAGCATGGTGCGAAGTAGCCGCTATGGTTAGCTCTTTTGTTATCTCTATTGTTCTGCTTGTGCTTAGTAAAAATGGAGTTGAATTTAGCACTCATGTTGGACTTATAATTACAATTATAGTTACAAGTATAAGCTGGATAATTGTAGCATTTGTAGGACCACAGACAGATAAAAAAACATTGATTGATTTTTATAAACGTGTTAGACCTTTTGGTCCCGGCTGGAATAATATTAAGGCCGAAGCCGGTGAACTTGAACCCAGAGCCGGAAAAGAAAGCATACCTTTGGGTTTAGTAGGATGGTTTTCGGGATGCATAATGATTTGGTCTGCGCTTTTTACAGTTGGTAATTTTTTGTATGGTAGAATTGATACCGCTTTAATGCTTTTAGCAGTTTTTGCAATTAGCACTTTTGTATTAGTTAAAGTAGTTCAAAAAGTTTGGGATTAGGAATTAAAATCTAAACGAAATGGTTTAAAACAAAAAGAGTAACCAAATTGGTTACTCTTTTTTTAGATCTAAAACTAGAAACTATTTTCCGCCGGTTTTTCTAGGAGCTTTAACCTTTTTTTCGGCAACTTTTTTAGTTGCTTTAGCTTTTGGTTCTGCTTCTTTCTTTTCCTTTTTAACAGCAGGCTTTTTAGCTTTTACAGCTTTCTTTTCTGCTTTGGCTTCAACTTTTGTTTCTTCAATAACTTTTGCATCTTCAGGTTGATTTTCTTTATCTGCTTTTTTCGGTGCTTTTGGTTTAACTATACCGCTGAAATCAACAAGTTCAATAATTGCCATTTCTGCAGCATCGCCTTTACGCTGACCTAAGCGAACAATTCTAGTATAACCACCAGGTCTGTCACCAATCTTTTCAACGATATTACCAAATAATTCTGTGACCATTTCTCTTTCTTTAATGTCGTCAGAAACTATTCTACGAGCATGAACCGAATTGGTTTTTGCTCTTGTAATCATTGGTTCAATAAAGCTTCTCAATTCCTTTGCTTTAGCAACGGTAGTTTTAATTTTTTTATGCTTAATCAAAGATGTAGCCAAATTTCTTAATGTAGCCGCTCTATGACTTGCAGTTCTACCTAATTTTCTACCTTTAACGTTATGTCTCATTCTTTAACCTTCTGGATATACTAGTTGTTTTCTGGTTTATCTTTGACGTATTTATCAACGTCCATTCCAAAATCGAGTCCGTAATTTTCAACAATCTCGAGTAGTTCTGCTAAAGACTTGCGTCCAAAATTTCTAAACTTTAGCATTTCACTTTCATCTTTACGTACTAAATCGCCAAGTGTTTTAATATTTGCAGCCTTCAAACAATTATGCGAACGAACGCTTAATTCAAGATCGTCTACATTTGTTGTAAGAATTTTACGAAGTCTTTCACTTTCGGCGTCTTTTTCGTTTTCAACTTTTTCTTCTTCAGGTTCAGCTTCGAAATTTATGAATAACCCAATATGATCTTTAAATACTTTAGCAGAATTTGAAAGAGCTTCTGTTGGTGTAATTGAACCGTCTGTAGTAATTTCAAGTGTTAATTTCTCGTAATCGTTCTTCTCTCCAATACGAACATTTTCTATGTCGTAGCGAACATTAACGATAGGAGTAAAAATTGCATCTATAGGAATAGTACCAATTGTGATATCCGGAATTTTTTGTTCGTTGCCAGATACATAACCTTTTCCAATACCAAACTTTAATTCCATATTTAATTTTGCATCGTTGTTTAAGCGGGCAATGTGTAAATCTGGATTAAGTATTTCAATATCTGGACAAGCTTTTTGAATATCGCCAGCGGTAAACTCGCGAGTACCGTTAAGAGATATTTCACATCCAACAGTTTTTTTGTTGGCTATTCTCATTCTAACTTTTTTGAGATTTAAAATAATTTCTGTAACGTCTTCAACAACACCTGGAACAGTCGAAAATTCGTGAAGAACGCCTTCAATTTTTACTGCAATAATTGCTGCGCCGGTTAAGGATGATAACAATACTCTTCTCATCGAGTTACCTAATGTAACTGCAAATCCTCTTTCTAACGGCTGAACAATAAATCTTCCAAATTTTTCGGTGCTAGAAGAGTCTTCTAAAACAACTCCTTCTGGCATTCTGATAAATGGATAGCTCATTTAGTATCCTCTTAATAATTTTTACTTTTACTTAGAATACAACTCTACAATAAGTTGTTCATTGGCATTCAATGGTATTTCTTCTCTTTCTGGCAAATTTAAGAATGAACCGGTTAAAGATGCTTTATCAACAGAAAGCCAACCATAAACGTTATCTTTTGTTCTTCTCAACGAATTGTGAATCGCATCAAGCTTTTTACTCTTATCGCGAACCGCAATAACATCACCAGCACTCATTAAGTAAGAAGGAATGTCTACGATTTGATTGTTAACAGTAAAATGACGATGAAGAACCAATTGACGAGCAGATTTACGTGAAGGAGCAAATCCTAAACGATAAACTACGTTGTCTAATCTTCTTTCGAGCAGCTTAATTAAGTTAGCGCCAGTAATACCTTTTTGGCGGTTAGCTTTTTCGAAGTAATTATGGAATTGTGTTTCAAGCAAGCCATAAATTCTTTTTACTTTTTGTTTTTCTCTTAACTGAACACCATATTCAGAAAACTTAGCTCTTCGAGACAAACCATGCTGACCAGGTGCATAATTTCTTTTTTCGAGAGGACATTTTTCTGACAAACACTTAGTGCCTTTAAGGAAAAGTTTAGTTTTCTCTCTTCTGCATAATTTGCAACTACTGCCTGTGTATCTTGCCATCTAATTAATTCTCCTATTAAACTCTTCTACGTTTTGGTGGTCTACATCCATTATGTGGAATTGGAGTTTGATCTTTAATAGAAAGAATTTCCAATCCTGCGGTATGCAATGCTCTGATTGCTGCTTCACGTCCAGATCCAGGTCCTTTTACAAATACATCCACTTTTCTCAAACCGGCATCACGAGCTTCTTTGCCAGCTGCTTCGGCAGTAACTTGTGCTGCGAAAGGAGTATTTTTTCTGGATCCTTTGAAAGCATTTTTACCTGCGGACGACCATGATATAGTGTTGCCATATATATCAGTTATCGTAACAATGACATTGTTGAATGAAGCTTTAATGTGAGCAACACCAACTGCATCAACATGCACTTTCTTTTTTGTCTTTTTTACAGCTTTAGCCAATTTCTCTCCTCGATAAAATTAGTTATTACTTCTTAGCTGGTGTTTTCTTCTTGCCAGCTACTGTTCTACGTTTACCTTTTCTAGTTCTAGAGTTCGTTCTTGTACGTTGACCACGAGCTGGAAGACTTCTACGATGTCTAATTCCTCGATACGCGCCAATGTCCATCAACCTCTTAATATTCTGCTGAACTTCACTTCTAAGTGCACCTTCCACTTTATAGTCAGCGGTCATTACAGAACGAATCTTTGCAACTTCTTCTTCGGTTAATTCGGATATTTTCTTATTAGGATTGACATTTGCCTTTGCTAAAATATCCTCAGCTGACTTTTGACCAATACCGAAAATATAGGTCAATCCGACGTAAGCTTTTTTATTTTTTGGTAAGTCTATACCTGCAATACGAGCCAAATCTATAACCTCCTAAGTTTAACCTTGTCTTTGTTTATGTTTTGGATTTTTGCAGATTACTCTTACAACACCTTTTCTTCTAATAATCTTGCAATGTTCACACATTTTTTTAACTGAAGCTCTTACCTTCATCTACAACTCCATTATTTGTATCTGTAAGTTATTCTACCTTTATTCAAATCATAAGGCGACAACTCAATTGAAACTTTATCGCCAACCAAAATCTTTATAAAGTGCATTCTCATTTTACCGGATATATGAGCTAAAATTTCATGACCATTATCTAAACGGACTTTAAAGTTTGCGTTTGGCAATGTCTCGGTAATCGTTCCGTCTACTTTTATTGGTCCTTGTTTAGCCATTTAACTCACTGATAATATTTCCGGTTTACCATTTATAATTGCTATTGTATGTTCAAAGTGTGCCGATGGCTTACTATCTGCAGTTAAAACTGTCCAACCATCTTCTGCAACAATAACTTTATGTGTTCCAAGGTTAATCATCGGTTCAATTGCAATAGTCATTCCGTTCTTAATTACAGCACCGCTGTTCTTTTTACCATAATTTGGTATTTGCGGCTCTTCGTGTAAATGCTTTCCTACTCCATGCCCGCATAAATCTCGAACAACACTAAACCCATGCTTCTCAACATAACTTTGAACTGCACTTGAAATATCACCAATTCGATTCTTTTCTACTGCTTGTTCAATACCCAAATATAAAGATTTTTCAGTTGCATCCATCAAACGTTGTTTATCATCCGAAATATTTCCGATAGCTACAGTTAAAGCAGCATCTCCAAAATATCCATCCTTTTCAACGCCTACATCAATAGAAAGAATTTGCCCTTCTTTAAGAACTCTGTTGCCGGGTATACCGTGAACAACCTCATCATCAATAGAAGAACATATAGAACCGGGATAATCGAAACAACCCGATTGAGAATATCCTTTGAAAGCTGGTATTCCATTATTGCTTCTGATATAATCTTCGGCAATTTTATCCAGTTCTAGTGTCGTTACTCCAACTTTGGAATAACGCTTCAATAATTGTAATGTTTCTGCTACTATTTTACAGCTTTCGCGAATGTAGTCAATCTCGCGTTTGCTTTTTATTAATATCACTCTAAACTACGCTCTTCTGCCTTTAATTTTTCCAGACTTCATAAAGCCGTCGTAATGTCTCATGAGTAAATGAGATTCAATTTGCTGTAATGTATCTAAAGCAACACCAACAATAATTAGCAAACTTGTACCGCCAAAGAAGGCTGCAAATCCTTGCGAAACTCCTAAGTAACGAACAAAAGCAGGAAGTATTGCAATAATTGCCAAGAAGATTGAACCAGGCAATGTAATCTTTGTTAAAATATTATCTATAAATTCTGCTGTTTGTTTTCCAGGTCTAATTCCAGGAATAAAACCACCCTGCTTTTTCATGTTGTCAGATACATCCTGAGGATTAAAAGCAATTGCTGTATAGAAATATGTAAAGAACACAATTAACAATGCTTCGGCTAAGTTATAGAATAAGGAGCCGTAAGATACATATCTGTTAACAGCTTCTAAAAATTCATTACCTTGAAAAAACGATAGCAATGTAGTTGGAATAAAAACTATTGACTGAGCAAAAATGATAGGCATTACACCAGCTGTATTTACTCGTAATGGGATGTATTGAGTAACACCGCCATAAACTTTTCGTCCAACAACTCTTTTAGCATATTGAACAGGAATTCTTCTTGTACCTTGTGTTATAAATATAACCGCTGCGATGATCAACACCATCAAAGCAATAATAACAATTTCAATAACAAGGTTTCGTGTACCGGAAATAATGTCTTGAGCTTCCGAAATTACCGCAAAAGGAAATCTGTCTATAATTCCAATAAAGATGATTAAAGAAATACCATTTCCTAAACCTTTTTCGGTAATCTGTTCACCCATCCACATAATGAACATTGTACCAGCAACAAATATTGCTATTGTGCTAAATGTCCATGCAAAACCTTGAACAGCTTCGGGAACAGCCTTTAATTGATGTACTATAATTGCAGAAGTACCCCAAGCTTGAAAACCGCTTATAAGAACTGTAAAATATCTGGTTAATTGATTAATCTTTTTTCTTCCATCTTCACCTTCTTTTTGAAGTTTTTGAAGATAAGGAACAACCGCACCAGCAATTTGAAGAATAATTGATGCAGAAATATAAGGCATAATTCCTAAAGCAAATATTGCGGCATTTTTAAAGGCACCGCCTACAAACAAATCGTAAAATCCAAATAAAGTGTTTGTATCTGTATTTGCATTAGATTGAAGTAATGCCGTATCAACACCTGGCACGGTAATATGTGACCCAATTCTAACAATAATTAAGAGAGCGACAGTATATAAAATTCTCTGTCTTAGCTCATGAATCTTAAAAATGTTACGGAAAGTTTCTTGAAAATTAGCCATTAAATTTTAATCTCTTTTGTTGAACCGCCTAAAGATTCGATTTTTTCTTTAGCAGAAGCGCTGAACTTATGAGCTTCTACAGTTAATTTTGCTTTTAGCTCTCCTGATCCTAAAATTTTAAAAGGAGCAGTAGCTTTTGAAATAACACCATTCTTAAATAATATTGCTGTATTTATAACACTATCTTCAACAACTTTATTATCAACTAATTTTTGTAGGTCGCTTAATTTAACAACCTGATATTCAACTCGGAAAGGGCTATGAAAACCTCTTTTTGGAACACGTCTTTGTAAAGGCATTTGACCGCCTTCAAACCATGCTCTAAATTTGGCACCGGAACGAGAATGTTGACCGTTCTCTCCACGAGTTGCAGTTCCACCATGACCAGAACCTTCGCCACGTCCAATTCTTTTAACTTTTTTAGTCGAGCCTGCTGCAGGCTTTAGATTACTTAAGATATTCATTTAATCCTCTTTACGCTTCAATTTCTTCTACTTTTACAAGATGCGATACTTTTCTTATCATGCCTCTAATTTGAGGAGTATCATTCTTAATTACAAAGTGGTTTGGTCTTGCAAGTCCAAGAGCTTCAATTGTTTTCTTTTGTGGAACAGCTCTATCAATTACACTACCGGTCTGTATAATTTTAATTTTCTTTACCATCATAACCTCAATTACAAATTAAATAACTCTTGAACAGACATTTTTCTTTTGCTGGCCATAGCTCTAGGATCAACAAGATTCAATAAAGCAATTAAAGTTGCTTTAACTTGATTATGAGGATTGCTGGATCCTAAAGATTTGGTTAAAATATCAGCAACACCTGCAGATTCCAACACGGCACGAACTCCGCCACCGGCAATTAAGCCAGTACCAGGTGTAGCCGGTTTTAACATTACTCTGCCGGCACCAAATTTACCTTGAACCGGATGAGGAATTGTTCCTTTAATAATTGGAACCCTATAGACATTTTTCTTTGCATCATCAACGCCTTTAGAGATAGCATCTGTAACTTCATTTGCTTTTCCAAGACCAACGCCAATATGGCCATTGCCGTCACCAACTACTACAATAGCATTAAAGCTAAAACGGCGACCGCCTTTTACAACTTTTGCTACTCTATTGATGTGAACAACTTTCTCTTTTAAGTTATCAAGACCCGATACTTTTTTGAACTTCAAATTCAATTTTGTCTCTCCTGTTTACCAACTAATTAAATTATCTTTTGCTCTCAACAAGCAATGTAAATCATTTGCTGCCGAGGGAGGATTCGAACCTCCACAGACGCCTCCAAAGGGCGTTGTCCTGCCATTAGACGACCCGGCAATTAAACTAATGCAGAGTTTAGAATTAATAGTGAATACTAAATCCCTTTTATCTAAAACTCATTACAATTTATAAAGAACTTTTTACAGCCAATAATTATAGTTTTAATCCACCTTCGCGAGCGCCTTCTGCAACAGCTTTAATTCTACCATGATATTGCAAACCGCCTCTATCGAACACAGCAGTAGTAATTCCTTTTTCGATAGCTCTTTTAGCAGCAAGCTTTCCAACTAATTTGCTTTTAGAAACTTTTGTTTTAGTGTTCTTTACTTCATCTACAATTTCTTTAGAAATAGAAGAAGCTTCGCAAAGAGTTACGCTATTTACATCATCAACTAACTGAACGTAAATGTTGCTTAAACTTCTGAAGACACAAAGACGTGGTCTTTCAGCTGTTCCCGAAATTTTTTTCCGGACTCTTATTTGCTTTCTTTCTCTTCTATTATTGTCGCGTAAAAACATTTTCAAACTCTCCTATTACTTACCTGCTGTCTTACCAGCTTTACGGATGATCTTTTCACCAGAGTATTTAACGCCTTTGCCTTTGTAAGGTTCAGGTTTTTTGAACGAACGAACTTTTGCAGCAATCATACCAACCAATTCTTTATCGTAGCCCGAAATTTTAATTGATGTTGGTGTAGGAACTTCCATTTTAATTCCTTCTGGAGGAATAAAAAGGATTGGATGCGAGTAACCTAAACTGAAAAGGACAGCATTTCCTTTTAATTCAGCTTTATATCCAACACCTACAATATCTAATGATTTTGTATAGCCTTCGGAAACACCTTGAACCATATTCTGAATTAACGCTCTTGTTAATCCATGCAACGATCTGTTTTCTTTAGCATCATCAGGTCTGGTTACAATTACTTCATCATTTATAATTTCAACAGTAATATTAGGATGAACAGCAACTTGCAATTCGCCTAGCTTACCTTTTATTGTCAAGATGTTGTCTGTCTTTTTAACCGTAACATCTTTAACTATCTTAACCGGTTTTTTACCAATACGTGACACTTCTTTACCTCGTACTTTATTACCAAACTTGGCAGATTATTTCTCCGCCAACCGATTCTTTCTTTGCTTGTTTATCTGTTAATAAGCCTTTTGATGTAGATAGAATAGAGATTCCTAAGCCACCTAAAACTCTAGGCACATCATCTTTACCGGTATAATTTCTTAAACCAGGAGTAGATATTTTTTTCAAACCGCTAATGGAAGGAACGCCATTAACATATTGAAGATGAACTCTAAGAATGTTTTGCTTATTATCTTCAACTACATTGTAGTCGCGAATAAATTTTTGATTTTTCAATATTTCAGCAAGACCAATCTTCATTTTAGAAGAAGGAATATCAACATATTTTTTTCTTGCTTTAACTGCGTTTCTAACACGTGTTAAGAAATCTGCAATCGGATCAGTTGCATTCATTTACATACTCTCCTTCAATTACCAACTTGATTTTTTTAATCCGGGAATTTCCCCGCGTAGAGCCATTTCGCGAAGCACTAAACGAGAAACACCAAACTTTCTGTAATAAGCTCTTGGTCTTCCGGTAATCATACATCTGTTTTTCAATCTTGTAACAGAAGCATTTCTTGGAAGAGCCTGTAAGGCATCGTAATCACCAGCTGCTTTAAGCTCTTTTCTTTTTTCAGCGAACTTCTCATGTAATTTTTTTCTTTTAATTTCGCGTGCTAATAAACTTTTTCTTGCCATGTCTAACCTTTAATTTAATCTTTCTTTCTAAAAGGCATACCGAAAGCTTGAAGTAGCGAGTATGCTTCTTTATCTGTCTTAGCAGTAGTAACAAAAGTAATGTCCATTCCTAATACTCTTGTAACCTTATCGGTATTTATTTCAGCAAACATAACTTGTTCTTTAATACCCATTGTGTAATTACCACGTCCGTCAAAAGATTTATCGCTAACGCCTTTAAAGTCGCGAACACGTGGAAGAGCAACAGATAAAAATCTATCTAAAAACTCATACATTCTTTCTCTTCTTAATGTAACCATACAACCAATTTTCATTTTTTCGCGCAGCTTAAAGTTAGAAATAGCTTTCTTAGCCTCGCGAACACTAGCTTTTTGTCCGGTAATAGTTTCTAAGTCTCTAACAGCTTCGTCCAATATTTTTTGATCTTGAGTTGCCTGACCAACACCCATATTGATAACAATCTTACTCAATTTAGGTACTTGCATAAAGCTTTTGTAACCATATTGCTCTTGCAATTTAGGAACAATCTCTTTAGCATATTTTTCTTTTAAGCGAGCAGGAATTTTTTCTTCAATAACCTTAGCAGCAGGTGCCTTTGGTTCTTCAACCACAGGTTTAGCTTTCTTAGATTGCTTTTGCTCTTTTTGTACTTTTTGTTCTTTTGCCATCGTAAATTCCTATTTATTAGCCAAGCATTTCGCCGCTTGATTTGCTTACTCTTGCACTTTTCTTTTTACCGGTTTTTTCATCTAAAATAAGTTTAGCGCCAATTCTTGTTCCCTTATTATTCTTAGGGTCAACTATCATTATGTTCGATACATGAATAGGAGCTTCTTTTTCCATGATTCCGCCTTGCGGATTTTTTTGTGAAGCTTTAGTATGACGTTTGCGGATGTTAACACCCTCAACAATCACACGATCTTCTGTTTTGAATACTTTCAAAACTTTTCCGGTTTTACCTTTATAGTTTCCGGAGATAACTACGATATTGTCATTTTTTTTAATTTTCATTCTCTTATCCTTATAATACCTCTGGGGCCAGAGAAATAATTTTCATAAATTTTCTATCTCGCAGCTCTCTTGCTACCGGCCCAAAGATACGAGTACCTCTAGGTTCGCCTGCTGCATTTAACAGCACCGCAGCATTTTCGTCGAAGCGGATATATGAACCATCATTTCTTCTAACTTCTTTTTTGGTTCTTACAATAACGGCGCGGGAAACTTCACCTTTTTTTACTCCGCCGCCAGGCATAGCAGTCTTAACACTTACAACAATGATGTCTCCAACACTGGCGTAACGACGGTTGCTACCACCTATAACGCGAATACAGCGAACTTTTTTAGCTCCCGAATTATCCGCTACTACTAAATTGGTTTCTTCTTGTATCATGACAAACGGCTCCTCATCAAACTTAATTACTTGGCTTTTTCAACAATTTCAACTAGACGCCATTTTTTTCTTTTACTCAAAGGACGTGTTTCCATAATTTTAACAACGTCTCCAATAGCGCATTGATTGTTTTCGTCGTGTGCCATCAATCTTGTAGTTTTCTTAAAATATTTTCTATAGATTGGATGAGCAACGCGTCTTTCGATTGCAACAATGATACTATTCTTCATCTTGTTGCTAACTACGGTTCCTATCTTGGCTTTTCTTAAATTTCTAGTTTCCATTTAAAACCAAACTCTCCTTATTTACTTACCTTTGAGTTCACAACTTCTTGTGCTTCTCTTTGCTTAAGAATTGTATGCATCTTTGCAATATCTTTTCTTGTATTGCGAATTTTTGCTGTGTTAGCCAAATTCTTAAGTTCTAGTTGAAATCTTAGATCCACGAGATTTTTTTCTTCTTCAAGAATACGTTTCTTGAGTTCGTCTGTGGTCATTTCTCTTATTTGAAATATTTTCATAATTGACAAACCTTTTATGATTCTAAATCCGGACGTTGAACAACTTTTGTTTTAATTGGTAATTTATGTGTAGCTAATTTCATTGCTGCAAGTGCAGTTGCTTTATCAACACCGCCAATTTCAAACATAATTCTACCCGGCTTAACTACTGCAACCCAAAATTCAGGAGCGCCCTTTCCTTTACCCATTCTAGTTTCAAGAGGTTTTTTAGAAACAGGTTTATCAGGAAATATTCTGATCCATACTTTACCATCTCTTTTCATTTCACGAGTAATGGCAACACGACAAGCTTCTATTTGACGGCTTGTAATCCAAGCTGGCTCTAATGCTTTCAAACCATAATCACCAAAGTTTACTAAATGTCCGCGTGTAGCTTTTCCGGCTCTTCTTCCTCTTTGGGCTTTACGAAATTTTACTCTTTTCGGCATTAACATGAAAAAAACTCCTCAAACTCTATTCTTATTCTGTGGAACGTTTACCTAAAATTTCACCTTTGCAGATCCATACCTTGATACCAATTGCACCGTAAATTGTGTTACCGGTTGCAGTACCATAATCTATGTCTGCTCTAATTGTATGCAAAGGAATTCTACCTTCTTTGTATTGTTCGTTTCTAGCCATTTCTGCGCCACCTAAACGTCCACCACATTTAATTCTAATTCCTTCAGCACCCATTCTCATAGCAGATGTAATAGATTGTTTCATTGCTCTACGAAATGAAACTCTTCCTTCAATTTGCTTAGCAATATTTTCAGCAACCAAAGTCGCATCAAGTTCAGGTCTCTTTATCTCAGTAATCTGAATCTTAACTTCTTTATCTGTCACTTGCTTTAATTCTTCTTCAATTTGCGCAATCTCTTTACCGCTCTTACCAATAACAACACCAGGTCTCGACGTATGAATTGTGAGGATAATGTTCTTAGAAGTTCTATCAATCTTTATGGCTGATATACCAGCATTCTGCAATCTCTTGCGAACGTACGTTCTAAGCTTTTTATCTTCAAGCAATTTAGTTGCGTAACTTTTGTTTTCGTACCAATTAGATTCCCATCCCTTGATAACGCCAACTCTAAAACCGATTGGATTAACCTTTTGACCCAAATCTTCCTCCGATTACTTTTTTGTTGCTACAACAATTGTAACGTGATTAGATCTTTTTCTTATTCTATAAGCTCTGCCCATTGGAGCTGGTGATATTCTTTTAACTGTTGGGCCTTGATTTACAAACGCTTCCTTAACAAAGAAATCAGAAACTTCATGCTTAGTATTCTCATCCTTGTTCATAAGGTTCGAAACTGCCGATCTTAAAACTTTTTCTGCCGGAGTAGAAGGATGCTTTGGCGAAAAGTGTAAAATCTCGATTGCCTGATCAACTGATTTACCTCTAATAAGATCGATAACTAATCTCATCTTACGAGGAGATGAACCGATATATCTGTGAGTAGCTTTTGCTTCCATTTTCTTATTACCTCAATATCACTTTACTTTAGATGCTTTTTCTGATTTCGTTCCCGGGTGACCTCTGAAAACTCTTGTTGGAGAAAACTCGCCGAGTTTATGACCAACCATGTTTTCGGATACATATACAGGTATCATCTTGTTGCCATTGTGAACTGCTACAGTATGGCCAACAAATTCCGGTGTAATTGTACTCGATCTTGACCAAGTCTTAATAATTTTTTTCTGATTTGTGTCGTTGAGTTTTTGAACCTTCTTTTGAAGTTTAACATCAACGAATGGACCTTTTTTTACTGATCTTGGCATATTATACTCTGACTATTTTCTTCTCTTAACAATGTATTTGTTTGATGGATTTTTTCTCTTACGAGTTTTTAATCCTTTAGCTTTTTGACCCCATGGTGAAACCGGATGACCGCCACCACTAGTCTTACCTTCGCCACCACCCATTGGGTGATCTACAGGGTTCATAGCAACACCGCGTACATGAGGACGAATACCTTTCCATCTACTTCTACCTGCTTTACCAAAGCTAATATTTTCTTGTTCAGCGTTTCCAACTATTCCATAAGTAGCCATACAATCTAAAGCAACCATTCTAACTTCACCGCTAGGCATTTTTAATAATGCAAACTTTCCTTCTTTAGCCATCAACTGAATTGATGTTCCAGCAGATCTTCCTAACTGACCACCTTTACCAGGTCTCATTTCTACGTTATGTATAAATGAAGCCAAAGGAATATCTTTTAATGGTAATGCGTTTCCAACTTTAATTTCGGAACCTGTTCCGGACATTACGCTATCGCCTACTTTTAATCCGTCTGGAGCTAAGATATATCTCTTTTCACCATCGGCATAATGCAATAATGCAATTCTAGAAGTACGGTTAGGATCATATTCAATTGAGAATACTTTTGCTGGAATTCCTGCTTTGTCTCTCTTAAAATCTATGATTCTGTATTTTCTTTTATGTCCACCGCCACGATGACGTGCAGTAACTCTACCATGATTATTTCTACCACCGGATTTCTTTATTGCAGAAGTCAAAGATTTTTCCGGAGTTGTTTTTGTTACCTCTTCAAAAGTAGAGATAGACATGAAACGGGTACCGGGGGTATTTGGTTTTAATTTTCTAATTGCCATTAATCAGCTCCACCTACTATGCTTGACCGAAGATGTCAATTGCTTGACCTTCTTTCAAAGTAATAATTGCTTTTTTGTATTTTGGAGTTCTTCCAGAGAATCGTCCTTTTTTTGTAAACTGAGTTTTACTTTTTCCTTTGTGAAGAATTGTATTTACAGCAAGCACATCAACATTAAATTTTTCTTTGATTGCTTTTGCAATTTCAATTTTATTTGCGTCGACATTTACCATAAATCCGTACTTTGTAGGATTCTTAGCGTTAATGTCATTCATTTTCTCAGTCACCAAAGGGCGATATAAAACACTTTTCATTATTCAACCAAAATTAATTTATTGTACTTTCCAAAAGATTAATTGCGCTTTTCTGCATCAAAACAATTTGATTATTCACTAGGTCGTATGCAGATGCTTTATTTGCTTCAAGAATATTTATTTTTTCCATATTCCTTCCGCTCATGTACACATTCTTAAGGTAACCATTAGTTAAAAACAATGTCTTTTTACCATTCAGATTAAGCGATTTTAGAATAGCTGCAAAGTCTTTAGTCTTTGGGCTTTCAAAATCAAAATCTTCCACTACAAATATTTGGTTTGCTTTAGCTTTGTAAGATAAAGCAGAACGTCTAGCAAGAGATAAAACTTTCTTGTTTAATTTTTGTCTGTAGTTTCTTGGTTTAGGACCAAATATAGAACCACCACCAACCCATAGAGGAGAACGTGTTGTACCAGCGCGTGCACCGCCACGACCCTTTTGCTTCCAAGGTTTTTTACCGCCGCCTCTAACTTCGCTTCTTTCTTTAGCTTTATGTGTACCTTGTCTCTGGTTCGCCATAAAAGCTTTAACAGCTAGATAAAGAACGTGATCGTTTGGTTCAATTTCATAAATATCTTTAGAAAGTTCTACACTCTCACCAGATTTTGTACCGTCTTTTTTTATAACATCTAATTTCATTTTGTATATCAAACTTATTTATTGATAGCAACGATTGAATTAATAGATCCTGGTACAGCTCCTTTAACCATAATAATATTTTTATCGGCAATGATCTTTACAACTTTCAAGTTACGGATTGTTGTATTCTCAAATCCCATTCTTCCTGCCATTTTCATACCTTTGAATACTCTTGAAGGATATGAAGAGGAACCAATAGAACCAGGGGCTCTTTGTCTGTCACTCTGTCCGTGAGTGGCTTGACCAACACCGCCGAAGCCGTGTCTTTTAACTACACCTTGAAAACCTTTACCCTTATTCTTGCCGGATACTTTTACCTTATCACCAACTTGAAATATATCAGTATTGATTTCGTCGCCTACTTTAACAGTAGAGACATCAAAGTTTTTGAATTCTTTTAAAAGCTGTGGAGCATTCAGACCAACTTTTGTGTAAAAACCTTTTAAGGGTTTATTGACATTTTTTTCTTTCCGTGTTCCGAATCCTATTTGAATCGATTCGTATCCGTCAGTGTCTTTAGTCTTAACGGAATAAACCTTACAAGGACCGGCTTCAAGAACAGTAACTGGAATAATTTGACCGTCTTCCGAAAAAATATTTGTCATTCCTAATTTTTTTGCTAACAAGCCTGGCATTTCATTTTTCCTATAACTTAATCTCAATATCTACGCCTGCAGGTATTTCCAATTTGCTAAGCGCATCAACAGTTTTGTTGTTTGAATTGTGAATATCAATTATTCTTTTATGAGCCCTAATTTCAAACTGTTCTCGTGATTTTTTATCAACGTGAGGTGATCTTAACACTGTAAATACTGTTCTGCGTGTTGGTAGTGGAATTGGTCCGCTAACTACAGCGCCTGTACTTTTAACAGTTTTAATAATTTTCTCTGTTGATTTATCAATCAATATATGATCGTATGACTTTAGCTTAATTCTTATTTTCTGACCGGGCACTTTTAATAATCTCCTTGTTAGACACAATAAAGGATCCCTTCAAGGGATCCCTATTATTTATCATCAATTATTTGATAATCTTTGTTACGAAACCAGCACCAACAGTTCTACCACCTTCACGAATAGCGAACTTCAAACCTTCTTCCATAGCGATTTCAGCGATTAGATCGATCTTTAACTGAACACTATCACCAGGCATAACCATTTCTGTTCCTTCAGGTAATGTAGCAACGCCAGTTACGTCAGTTGTTCTGAAATAAAATTGTGGTCTGTAACCATTAAAGAATGGAGTATGACGTCCACCTTCTTCTTTTGAAAGGATGTAAACTTTTCCTTCAAAAACTGTATGAGGAGTAATTGAACCAGTTTTAGCAAGAACCATTCCTCTTTCAATTTCCTTTTTATCAACACCACGCATTAACAAACCAGCATTATCACCTGCAATAGCAAGATCAAGTTCTTTACGGAACATCTCTATTCCAGTAATAACTGTTTTCTTATGAATTCCTAAACCAATTAATTCAACTTCTTCGTTAAGTTTTAAAGTACCTCTTTCAACACGACCGGTTGCAACTGTACCGCGACCTTGAATTGAGAAAACGTCTTCAACTGGCATTAAGAATGGTTTGTCTGCATTTCTTTCAGGAACAGGAATATAAGAATCTACAGCATCCATAAGCTCCCAAATACAGTTATATCTTGGATCAGATGGATCTGCACCAGAAGCACCAGCTTCTAACGCATGTAAAGCAGAACCACGGATGATAGGTATTTCGTCACCTGGGAATTCATATTTTGTTAATAATTCTCTTAATTCCATTTCAACTAAGTCAACTAATTCAGCATCATCCATAGCGTCAACTTTGTTTAGGAACACAACCATTTTAGGAACACCAACTTGGCGAGCTAAAAGAATATGTTCGCGTGTTTGAGGCATAGGACCATCAGTAGCAGCTACTACTAGAATAGCACCGTCCATTTGTGCAGCACCAGTGATCATGTTTTTAACATAATCGGCGTGACCAGGACAATCTACGTGAGCGTAGTGTCTGTTCGCGGTAGAATATTCTACGTGAGCTGTTGCGATAGTGATACCGCGTTCTCTTTCTTCAGGTGCATTATCAATACTATCAAAAGTTCTAACTGCTGATAAACCTTTTTTAGCCAAGCCCATGGTGATGGCTGCGGTTAGAGTAGTTTTACCATGGTCAACGTGTCCGATAGTACCAATATTGACGTGCGGTTTACTGCGGTCAAATTTTTCTTTTGCCATCTAAGTACTCTCCTTGTTGTTATTATTTTATTACTATTATATTACTAAGTTTTTTAAGATTCGTTAGCTTTTCTAACTTGCGCTTTTTCTGTAATCTCTTCGGCGACGGATTTAGGTACTTCTGAGTAGTGCGAGAATTGCATTGAATAAATTGCACGACCTTGAGTCATGGAACGCAACACAGTTGCATATCCAAACATTTGAGCAAGCGGTACCATTGCTCTGATTACTTGCGCGTCTTTTCTAGAAGTAAAACCTTCTATTTTTCCTCTTCTTGAATTAATGTCTCCCATAACATCTCCTAAATATTCTTCAGGAGTTATAGCTTCGACACTCATAATTGGTTCAAGAAGAACAGGACCGGCTTTTAATGCACCTTGTTTGAAGGCCATTGAAGCGGCTACCTTAAATGAAATTTCATCTGAGTCAACATCATGATAAGAACCATCGAACAATTTTGCTTTTATATCAACACATGGAAAACCAGCCAAAACACCATTACGCATCGAATCTTGTAAGCCATTAATTACAGGGTTAATATACTCTTTTGGAACCGAACCACCAACTATTGCATTCTCAAATTCGAAGCCTTTTCCAGGCTCGTTAGGACTTAATTCAATCCAAACATGGCCAAACTTACCTCTACCACCAGACTGCTTAACAAATTTACCTTCAGATTCTACAGATTTGGTAATTGTTTCTCTGTAAGCAACTTGAGGTTTACCAACATTAGCTTCAACCTTAAATTCACGTCTCATTCTATCAACAAGAATTTCTAAGTGAAGTTCTCCCATTCCACTAATCAATGTTTGACTAGTTTCATCATCCACCTTTATTTTGAATGTTGGATCTTCATCACTTAACTTGCCTAAAGCATCAGATAATTTATCTTGATCGGCTTTTGTTTTTGGTTCAATTGCTATTTGAATAACAGGTTCTGGGAATGACATTCTTTCTAATATAATCGCATCATCTTCTGTACAAAGGGTATCGCCAGTTCTTGTGTGTTTTAATCCAACAATTGCGGCAATATCTCCAGCTCTAATAGAATCTAAATCTACTCTATGATTAGCGTGCATTTGTAATACACGTCCAACTCTTTCTTTTTTATCACTAACAGAATTAAAGATGTATGAACCAGCATCAAGTGAACCGGTATAAACTCTAATGAAGGTTAATTTACCAACATAAGGATCGGTCATAATTTTGAATGCAAGAGCTGTAAATTTTTCTTTAGGATCGATCTTTCTTTCAATGTGATCGTTTTTAAAGATATGATGAGCTGTTAAGCTTCCTGCATCATAAGGAGAAGGAAGAAATTCTACAACCGCATCTAGTAACTGCTGAACACCTTTATTCTTAAATGAAGAACCGCAAAGAACAGGAATTATAGTAGCCTTAACAGTAGCTTCGCGTAAAACCTTTTTAACTTCTTCCTCGGTTATTTCTTTACCTTCTAGATATTTTTCTAACAAGGTATCATCAACATCCGAAACTGCTTCCAGCATTAACGTTCTGTATTTCTGAACCAGAGGCATTAAATCTGCAGGAATATCTACTTCTTCAAATAAGGAACCTAAAGATTCATCGTTGAACATAATAGCTTTCATTTTCATTAAATCTATTATGCCTCTAAATAAATCTCCTTCACCAACAGGTAAAGTAATAGGAATTGCATTAGCACCTAACTTATCTTTCATCATCTGAACTGCATTAAAGAAATCGGCACCAACTCTATCCATCTTATTAACAAATGCAATTCTAGGAACACTATATTTATCTGCTTGTCTCCAAACTGTTTCAGATTGTGGTTCAACACCTCCAACTGCACAGAATAAAGCAACAGCACCATCTAAAACTCTTAAAGATCTTTCTACTTCAACTGTAAAATCAACGTGGCCAGGAGTATCAATAATATTTATCTGATGCTCTCTCCAATATGTAGTAGTTGCAGCACTTGTAATTGTAATACCACGTTCTTTTTCTTGCTCCATCCAATCCATGGTTGCGCCGCCATCATGCACTTCTCCCATTCGATGCAATTTACCAGTATAGAACAAAATACGTTCTGTAGTGGTAGTTTTACCAGCATCGATGTGGGCCATAATACCAATGTTTCTAACCCTAGATATGTCAACTCTTTTTTCAGACATCTAATTCAAATACCCTTCTAGCTTACCATTTGAAATGAGCAAAAGCTTTATTTGCTTCAGCCATTCTATGTGTATCTTCTTTCTTCTTAACTGCAGATCCTTCACCATTAGATGCAGCCAACAACTCAGCAGCTAATTTACCTGCCATTGATTTATCTTTTCTATCTCTTGAGTAAACTCTAATCCATCTTAAAGCAAGAGCAATTCTTCTTTCAGGTCTCACTTCCATTGGAACTTGATAAGTAGCACCACCAACTCTTCTGCTTCTAACTTCAACCAATGGCTGAACGTTTTGAAGTGCTTTTTTGTATACTTCAAGTCCTGGCTTTTTAGCCTTTTGTTCAATTAATTCGAAGCTATCGTATACTATGTTTCTAGCAGTAGCTTTTTTGCCATGCCATGTCAAGTAATTGATCAGTTTCGAGACTAAGAAGTCGTTGAACTTTGGATCTGGTTTAATGTAACGTTTTTCTGCTCTTTTCTTTCTCATTGTAATTACTTCGCTTTAGGTTTTTTAGTACCATATTTAGATCTAGCTTTTTTACGATCTTCTACGCCAGCTGTGTCGAGAGTACCGCGAATAATGTGGTAACGCACGCCTGGTAAATCTTTTACTCTTCCGCCTCTAATCATTACAATTGAGTGCTCTTGAAGATTATGACCTTCTCCCGGAATATAAGCAGTAACTTCGATATGGTTAGTTAATCTAACACGAGCTACTTTTCTGAGAGCAGAGTTTGGTTTTTTAGGTGTTGTTGTGTAAACTCTTGTGCAAACTCCTCTTTTTTGTGGACAGCTGTCCAAAGCGGGAGCTTTGCTCTTCGAAGTTACAACTAAACGACCTTTTCTAACCAACTGGTTTATCGTTGGCACGCGGATTCCTCCAAATATTAACATTTTATAAAAATTCAGACGTCAAATTTATTGATTATCATGCCCTTTGTCAAGGAACATGACAATTAAAAATGATATTTCTTCTAAATAGTTTCTTTTTCTAGAACTGGTTCTTCATTTTCTTTTTGTTCAATAATTTCATCTGCTGTTAAAATAATCTCTCTATACTTCTTTAAGCCTGTTCCAGCTGGAATTAAATGGCCCATGACCACATTTTCTTTTAGACCAATTAGTGTATCAACACGAGCTTCTGTTGCCGCATTAGTTAATACCTTTGTTGTCTCTTGGAATGACGCAGCTGATATAAAGCTTTCTGTAGAAAGAGCTGCGTGAGTAATTCCTAGTAATATATTATCAAAAGTGGCCGGCTCGGCATCACGTGCAAGAACAGGTTTTTTTGTTTTTCTTGTTAAATCTGTATTTACTTCTCTGAACTTTGTCTTGGTTATTAATTGACCTTGTTTATGTTTAGATTGACCAGGATCGTCAATAAATACCATCTGTTTAATTCTTTCGTTCTCGTCAACAAGTTTATTTCTGTCAACTAAATCCTCTTCAATAAAAGATGAGTCGCCGGCAGAGATAACCTGCAACTTCTGCAACATTTGTCTTACAATAACCTCAATATGTTTATCGTTAATTTTTACACCCTGCAGGCGGTATACATCCTGAATTTCATTTACGAGGTATTCTTGAACTGCGTTTGTACCTTTGATTTTCAAAATATCGTGAGGATCAATTGGTCCATCAGTAATTTTTTCACCGGCAGGAATTTCATCCCCTTCTTGAACCAAGATATGTTTACCGTAAGATACATTGTAAACTTTTTGCATTGTGCCATCTAAAGATTCAATAATAATTTCGCGTGAACCTTTTTTACGAGCACCGAATTTAACTTTACCTTCAATTTCGGAAACAATTGCCGGATCGTGTGGTCTGCGAGCTTCGAATAATTCTGTAACACGTGGAAGACCACCAGTAATATCGCGGCTCTTTGTAGCCTGTTTAGAAATCTTTGCTAAAATAGTTCCAGCCTGAACGGTCTCTCCCTCTTCAACAGAAAGGTAAGCGCGGGTAGGAATATTAAATACCTTTTCGTTTCCTTTATCATCTTTAACTAAAATACTTGGTGTTAAGTTTTTATCTTTTGATTCAATAATTACTTTTTGAACGTGACCTGTTTGCTCATCGGCTACTTGTTGAATTGTAACAGTATCAATTAAATCTATAAATCCAACTTTACCGCTAAAATCTGCCACGATAACAGCGTTATAAGGATCGTGGTTGTAAAGAGGCTGGCCTTTTTTAACCTGTTGGCCATCAACAACAACTAATTCTGCACCATAAGGAATTTCCAAACGTTTAATCTGACGATTATCATCATCGAAAATTCCTATTGCACCACGACGGCCAATTACTACTTTTACTTTGCCAAAGAAATCTGTTTTTTCTACGAAGTTAATTTTTTCGTATCTAACAGTTCCGGCTAAGTTTGTTTCAACTTGCGATTGAGATGCGATACGTGAAGAGGTACCGCCTAAGTGGAATGTACGTAATGTAAGCTGTGTACCAGGCTCGCCAATTGACTGAGCAGCAATAATACCAACTGCTTCTCCATTTTCTACAAGCGCACCGGTTGTTAAATTTCTACCATAACATTTAGCGCAAACACCACGTTTAGATTCGCATGTAAGTACTGTACGAATATAAACCTGATCTATATTTGCTTCATCAATTTTTTCGGCAATGTCTTCGGTAATTAATTCACCAGCTTCAATTAACATATCATCAGTCTTAGGATCGTAAACATCTTCTTGAGCAACACGACCAGTAATTCTTTCGGCAAGTGGTTCTCTTTCTTGTTCAACATCTTTTAACGCTGTAATATAAATACCGCGGATAGTACCGCAATCTAATTCAGATATAATAACGTCTTGAGCAACGTCGCAAAGTCTACGTGTTAGGTAACCGGCATCAGCTGTTTTAAGAGCAGTATCTGCCAAACCTTTACGAGCACCGTGAGTAGAAATAAAATACTCAAGTACCGAAAGACCTTCTTTAAAGTTAGCTACAATCGGGTTCTCGATAATTTCGCCAGCTTGACCAGAAAGAGACTTTTGTGGTTTCATCATAAGACCGCGCATACCGGCAAGCTGTTTTACCTGATCTTGAGATCCGCGCGCACCAGAGTCAACCATCATGTGAAGTGAATTAAATCCACCCTGATCGCCTCTAAGTCTGTCCATTAAGAATTTAGCAACGTTATTTGTGGTATGTGTCCAAACGTCTATAATTTTATTGTAACGTTCCGCATCTGTAATTAAGCCTTGTTCATGCTCGCTTAAAATGCCGGAAACTTTTTTATTCGATTCTGTAATAAGTTTATCTTTTTCATCTGGAATAATCATATCGATGAATGAAATAGAAATACCGGCAGCTGTTGCGTAACGGAATCCTAAGTCTTTAAGATCATCTAAGAATTTAGCAGTAACTACGTTGCCTAATTTGATAAACATTCTGTAGATGAATCCAGAGAAACTCTTCTTCATCAATAATTCATTTATAAAGCCAAGTTCTTTTGGAACGATTCTATTGAAAATTACACGACCAACAGTAGTATCAATTGTTTGACCGTTAATCTTCACTTTAATTTTTGAATGTAGCTCAACAATTTTATTATCGTATGCAATAATTACTTCTTGTGTATCGCCGAATAATTTACCTTCTCCAAGAGCACCGCTTTTAGCTTTGGTTAAATAATAAAGTCCAAGTACCATGTCCTGTGTAGGAAGTACAATTGGCAAACCATTTTGTGGAGAAAGAATATTGTGACTTGAAAGCATTAAGATAGATGCTTCTAGTTGTGCCTCGTAAGAAAGAGGAACGTGCACAGCCATCTGATCACCGTCGAAATCCGCATTGAACGCTGTACACACAAGCGGATGCAGCTGAATAGCTTTACCATCAATTAATGTTGGCTGGAAAGCTTGAATACCTAAACGGTGAAGAGTAGGAGCGCGGTTTAACATTATGGGATGTCCATCAATCATCTTTTCTAAGATTTCCCAAATCAAAGCATCTTTTCTATCAACAGCTTTGCGTGCACTCTTTACAGTCTTGAAATGACCACGTTCAATTAATTTACGAATGATGAACGGTTTGAACAATTCTACTGCCATGTCTTTAGGAAGACCGCATTGATGAAGCTTTAATTCCGGACCAACAACAATTACAGAACGCCCAGAATAATCTACACGTTTACCTAACAAGTTTTGACGGAAACGACCTTGTTTACCTTTAAGCATATCGCTCAACGATTTTAGTGGTCTATTTCCATCGCTGCGAACTGCACTTGAACGGCGTGAATTATCGAACAATGCATCAACTGATTCCTGAAGCATTCTCTTTTCATTTCTTAAGATTACTTCGGGAGCTTTAATATCTATTAATCTTTTTAAACGATTGTTACGGATGATTACTCTTCTATATAGATCATTTAAATCCGATGTTGCAAATCTTCCACCTTCCAAAGGAACAAGTGGCCTTAATTCCGGAGGAATAACCGGAATAACATTCATTACCATCCATTCAGGTTTATTAGGAACTTTACCTTCTTTTTCTCTGAACGCTTCAAGTACTCTTAATCTCTTAAGAACATCTGTACGTTTTTGCTGAGAAATATCCGGACCTAATAAAGATTTTAAATGCTGGAATACTTTTTCGATATCTGTTTCTTTCAACAACTCTTTTACAGCGTCTCCGCCTATTCGAGCAACAAACTTTTTAGGATCGTTATTATCTAACGAATCGTTATCGTGAGGTAGTGAATTTAGAATTTCGTAATACTGATCTTCCGAAATCAAATCTAGTCTATTCAAGCCGGTTGTACCTGGATTGATAACTACATAAGATTCGTAGTAAACAATTTTCTCTAACTCTTTTGTAGTCATTCCAAGAATGTTACCAATCTTTGAAGGAAGAGCTCTAAAAAACCAAATATGAACAATTGGAACAGCTAAGCCTAAATGTCCCATTCTTTCTCTACGAACAGCTTTCAAAGTAACTTCAACACCGCAACGATCGCAAACAATTCCTTTATAACGAATGCCTTTATACTTTCCGCAAGCGCATTCCCAATCCTTTACTGGACCAAAAATTTTCTCGCAGAAAAGGCCATCCTTTTCCGGTCTAAAAGAACGGTAATTAATTGTTTCTGGTTTTGTTACTTCTCCATGAGATCTGCTCAATATATCATCAGGACTGGCTAAACCAATTGTCAGTTTTTCGATCATCTTTACTTTATTTTCTTGCGCCTTAATACGCATGTTTCACTCCTTTAACCAAACTTATAAGACCCTGCCAAGTGCAGGCTTGTTAGTTAATTTTTATGTCGAGACCAAGACCTTGTAATTCCTTAATCATTACGTTGAATGCTTCTGGAATATTTGGTGTAGGGATATTTTCTCCCTTCACAATTGCCTCGTAAGTTTTAGCACGACCAGACACGTCATCGCTCTTAACAGTTAATACTTCTTGAAGAACATGTGCGGCACCGTAACCTTCAAGTGCCCAAACTTCCATTTCTCCAAATCTTTGACCACCAAACTGAGCTTTACCGCCAAGAGGTTGTTGTGTAATTAAAGAGTATGGTCCAATAGAACGAGCATGAATCTTATCATCAACCATGTGGCCAAGTTTTAACATGTAGATATATCCGCATGTAACTTTTTGATGGAAACGTTCTCCGCCTCTTCCGTCGTATAAATATGTTTTACCGCCAGGATTTAGAGAAGCTTCTTTCAAATAGTTTTCTACATCTTCTACTTTTGCGCCATCGAAGATTGGTGTTTCGAATTTTACACCCATCTTTTTACCAACCCAGCCAAGTACTGTTTCGTACAACTGACCAAGGTTCATACGACTAGGCACACCAAGCGGATTTAATACTATATCAACTGGAGTTCCATCTTCGTGATAAGGCATATCTTCAACAGGAACAACTTTAGCAACAACGCCTTTGTTACCGTGACGACCAGCCATTTTATCACCAACTTGGATCTTACGCTTTTTAGCAACATATACTTTTGCTAATTGAGTAATTCCAGGAGGTAACTCATCACCAGATTGTATTTTTAATTTTTCTCTCTTGTAATCTTCTTCAATTTCTGTTAACAAACGGAAATAGTTAGAGAACAATTGTTTTATCAGTTCGTTAGTAGCCTTCTTTTCGAACCAATCTTTTGTATAATCAAGTTTAGAAATATCTTCGAGATTTGAGAAAGTTTCTTCTTTAATTGTAGAACCGCTTCTAAGAACAATAGATCCATCAAGATCTCTAATTCCAGTAGTAGTTTTACCTTCGGTAATTCTTGTTAATTTTTTAACAAGCTTACTGTAATGAGTATCTTTATTATTCTTGAAAGATGAATCGAGATTATCTAATAATTTCTTTTCAACTTTTTTAGAATCTACATCTTTTCTTTTGCGGCTGAATAAACGTGTTTTAATTACAACACCTTTTAATCCTGGAGGCGCCTTTAAGCTAGCGTCTTTAACGTCGCCGGCTTTGTCTCCAAAGATAGCCTTCAATAATTTTTCTTCGGGAGTTGGATCTGTTTCACCTTTTGGTGTAATCTTTCCAATTAATATATCTCCTTCCTTAACTTCGGCACCTTCTCGAATAATACCATTTTCATCTAAGTCTTTTGTAGCTTCTTCACTTACGTTTGGAATATCGCGTGTTAATTCTTCTTCGCCACGTTTAGTTTCTCTAACCTGCAATTCAAATTCTTCAATATGAATTGAAGTGAAAACGTCATCTGCAACTAAGCGTTCGCTAAGAACAATAGCATCTTCAAAGTTATAACCTCTCCAAGGCATGAATGCAACAGAAACGTTACGTCCTAATGCTAATTCACCTTTTTCAATTGCTGGACCATCTGCAAGAACATCACCTTTTTTAATGCGCTGACCGCTAACAACAATTGGTTTTTGGTTAAAACAAGTTTCTTGGTTTGTACCAGAAAACTTGGTTAATAAATATTCAACTCTTCTTTCATCATCAAATGTTACCAATGTTTCAGGAGAGTTTTCATCAACATCGTATTTAACAATAATTCTTTTGGAATCGGAGTATTCTACTAAACCGGCATCTGCAGCAACAATTACAGCGCGACTATCGCGAGCAATTTTTGCTTCCATACCAGTTCCAACAATTGGATTTTCGGGAACCAAAAGTGGAACAGCTTGGCGCTGCATGTTTGAACCCATCAATGCACGGTTAGCATCATCGTGCTCTAAGAATGGAATTAAAGCAGCAGCAGTACTTACAATTTGTGCCGGAGCTACGTCCATGTAATGAACATCGTTAGCAGGTACAACAGGGAACTCGCCACGTTCGCGGCATCTAACTCTTTGTTCAACAAATCTTCCCTGATCATCAATTGGCACATTTGCCTGAGCAATAATAAATTCATCTTCCTGATCTGCACTTAAATAATCTACGCTGTGCGATACTTTGCCTTCTTTAACTTTTCTATAAGGTGTTTCTAAAAATCCATAATGATTTACACGAGCAAATATTGTTAAAGAAGAAATCAAACCGATGTTTGGACCTTCGGGAGTTTCGACCGGACATAAACGGCCGTAGTGAGAATGGTGAACGTCACGAACTTCGAAACCGGCGCGCTCGCGTGTTAATCCGCCTGGTCCTAGTGCAGAAATTCTTCTTTTGTGTGTCAATTCCGAAAGTGGATTTGTTTGATCCATGAATTGAGACAACTGGTTAGTACCAAAGAATGCATTGATAACGCTGCTTATAGTACGAGCGTTAACTAAATCTTGTGGCTGCATGTTTTCGTTGTCGCGCATATTCATTCTTTCTTTAATAGTGCGCGCCATTCTTGCTAAGCCAACATTATACTGTTGTTGTAATTGTTCACCAACAGTTCTAACTCTTCTATTTCCTAAATGATCAATATCATCAACGCTAACGTTACCGTTTTTAAGCATGATAATATTTTTCATGATTGCAACTATATCTTCTGTAGTAAGAACTCTAATGCTTTCATCAACATTAAGATTCAATTTATCATTCATTCTAAAACGGCCAACTTCGCCTAAATCGTAACGCTTATCGTTAAAGAACATCTTATCTATCAAGCCAACAGCGGTTTCAATATCTGGAGCTTCGCCGGAACGCAGCTGACGATAAATAGCAAACAGAGCTTCTTCTTTTGTGGTTGATGTATCTTTCTTAAGTGTATTGATAATCAAATCTTGTTCGTAGGTTGTTTCGATGCTAAGCAACTGAACTTTTTGTACGTGCGATCTTTTAATATTATCAATAATTTCTTCGGTAAGTTCGGCATCTTTTGCAGCGTAAATTTCACCTGTTTCGGTATCAATAATATCGCTGGCTGCCAAGCGGCCTGTATGTTTATCTATGCTTAATTGCTTTGTAGGAATTTCTTCGATCAAATTGAAAAGGCCTAAGATAGCTTCGTCAGCTTCGTATCCAAGAGATCTTAAAAGAGTAGTAGAAGGAAATTTCTTTCTTCTATCTATATATACATATAGCACGTTGTTAATATCTGTAGCAAATTCGACCCATGAACCTCTGAAAGGAATAATCCTAGCAGAATAAATTGGTGTTCCATTTGGGTGAAAAGTAGATGCGAATGCAACACCGGGAGAACGATGCAACTGAGTTACAACAACTCTCTCGGAGCCGTTAATAATAAAGGTACCTCTTTCGGCCATAAACGGTAAGTTGCCAAGATAAACTTCTTGTTCAACGGAATTAACATATTCACCTGTTTCATCATCTTTAGTAGAAAGACGAAGTTTTGCTTTTAGCGGAGCTGAATATGTCAATCCTCTTTCTTCGCATTCTGCAATAGAAAAACGTGGTTTCTCAACATAGTACTCAACAAAATCGAGACGATAGAATTCTTTATTATCAAGGATCGGGAAGTTTGCGTTGAATACTGCTTGCAAACCTTTATTCTCTCTTTGCGATGCCGGTGTTTTTAATTGAAGAAAATCTTCAAACGAATCTACCTGAATATTTAACAGATCCGGCATTTTAATAGCTGCAGCAATAGAGGCAAATGTAATTCTTCCGGTGCTCTTGTTAATTTTTGCTTTTTCCAACCCTAACCTCCAAAGTGGTTTGTTGTTTTCCTTCATTTTATATAATGAAAGAAAGTGACAGGACGGACTTAACCCTTCCTGCCACTTAAGTTTTTTAATCTACGGCGTAAAAATTGATTACTTAACAGTTACTGTAGCGCCGGCTTCTTCTAATTCTTTTTTGATTTTTTCAGCTTCATCTTTGTTAACAGCTTCTTTAACTGGTTTTGGAGCGCCATCAACTAAATCTTTAGCTTCTTTTAATCCTAAGCCAGTGTGAGCGCGAACAACTTTAATAACGTTGATTTTAGTTGCGCCAGCAGCTTGTAAGATAACATCGAATTCTGTTTGTTCTTCAACTGGTGCAGCAGCTGCAGGAGCAGCACCGCCAGCCATCATCATTGGAGCGGCAGCAGTAACACCAAATTCATCTTCTAAAGCTTTTTTCAATTCAGAAGCTTCTACTAATGTAAGAGCTTTAATTTTCTCTACGATTTCTAAAATCTTTTCTGACATTTTATTTACTCCTATTACTATTATTTAATTAACTTAACTTTTTTTATGCAGCTTTCTTTTTTGCAACTTCGTCTATAACGCTAACGAGATCGCGAATAACCGCATTGATTGCACCAACAATACCACTTGCAGGAGCAGCAATACTTCCAACAATGCTAGCCATAATTTCATCTTTGGTAGGCATTGAAGCAATTGTAGCTAACTGATCTGGTCCATAGAAAGTTGATTCGATGTAGCAACCTTTAAATGATAATTTTTGCGATTCATCATTATACTTTTTGATTATCTTTGCAGGTGCTACAAAATTTTCTTCGGCAAAGGCTACGCCAATCATTCCAACTAGCAGACTGTCGAACTTTTCGAATCCGCCAATATCTTTTAGAGCCTTTTTGAAGAGAGTGTTTTTTAAGACTTTGTACTTAATTCCATCTTTTACGAAACTAGAACGTAATTTATTAATATCTTTTACGTTTACGCCACGGTAATCTACTAGAAACATGGCAGAGGAATTTTGAACAAGTTCTTTAATTTGCTCTAGGATCGCTCCCTTTTCTGCTTTGTTCATCGTTCTCCTAAATCTGTTATTTAGAACATCGTTACTTATTTATTAGAAGCATTTACTTTCCCGTTCACAATCGGGATGAGTGCGTAAATTCTTTAGTGTTTAGCCGTAAAAATAGTCTCGTCTTTATTGATCTTAAGACCAGGGCCCATAGTTGAAGATAAGAATAAGCTCTTCACATAAGTTCCTTTTGCAGACGATGGCTTCATTTTAATGATTGTGTGTAAAAATGCTCTTGTGTTTTCGGCCAATTGTTCAATAGTAAAGTTTAACTTTCCTAAAGAAGTATGAACGATACCAGCTTTTTCAACACGGAACTCGATTTTACCAGCCTTAACTTCTTTAACGGCTTTAGCTACATCTTGAGTAACGGTACCGCTTTTTGGATTTGGCATTAAGCCTTTAGGACCAAGAACACGACCTAATTTTCCAAGCTCTCCCATTACATCTGGTGTAGCAATAATAACGTCAATTTCGGCCCAGCCATTTTTAATCTTTTCGAGATATTCTTCAAAGCCGGCATATTCTGCACCAGCTTGTAAAGCTGCTTCTGCGTTAGCTCCTCTAGCAATAACTAAGACGGATACTTTTTTTCCAGTTCCATGAGGTAACGATACAGTACCGCGTACCATTTGATCTGCATGTCGTGGATCGACGCCGAGGCGTATAGCACAGTCTAGCGATTCTGTGAACTTAACTTTAGAAGTGTCCTTAAGAAGCTTTATTGCATCTTCTAAAGAATATTCTTTGGCTTTATCAACGCTTTTGTTAACGGTTTTAACTCTTTTCGATACTTTCATAATTTAGTTACCAGTCAAAAATTTATAATTATTCTTCTACTGTAAAACCCATGCTTCTAGCAGTTCCGGCAATCATACTTGCAGCATGATCTACATCATGAGCATTTAAATCAGGCATTTTTAATGTAGCAATTTCGCGTACCTGAGCAGCCGTAACTTTAGCAACTTTGGTTTTGTTTGGTTCAGCAGAACCTTTTTCGTGCTTTGCAGCTTTCTTTAATAGAACTGCTGCTGGAGGAGTCTTTGTAATAAATGTAAATGACTTATCAGAAAAAACAGTAATAACAATTGGGATAATTAAGCCAGCTTGGCTCGATGTCCTAGCGTTAAACTGTTTACAGAATTCCATAATGTTCACACCTTTTTGACCCAATGCTGGACCAACTGGTGGTGATGGGTTAGCAGCTCCCGCAGGAATCTGCAACTTAATAAAACCATCAATTTTCTTTGCCATTTGTTAACCTATAAGTTTTATTTCTCTAATTCAGCTTGTGTAAAGTCAATCTCAACCGGAGTCTTTCTACCAAAAATTGAAACCATAACTTTCACTTTCATTTTTTCTTCGTTTACTTCTTGTATAACTCCGCTAAAATTATTGAAAGGACCATCAATGATTTTAACGAAATCGCCAGTTCTAAAAATTGTATCGGTTCTCTCGGTTTCTTCACTTTGAGATATTCTTCCAACAATTCTTTTTACTTCTTCTGCCTGTAAAGGAAGCGGATGATTCTGACTTCCTAAAAATCCCATTACAGATGGGGTGTTGATAATAAAATCTTTAGCTTTAATATCCAGATCTACATTAACTAAAATGTATCCGGGAAAGAAATTTTTCTTTTTGGTCTTTTTCTTACCGTCTTTAACTTCAAATACTTTTTCGGTAGGAACAAGAATTTCAAAAATCCTAGCGCGTAATTCATCGCTATCTCTTAATCCGGCTTCAATCAAAGATTTAACTTTGTTTTCGTGACCGGAAAAGGTTCTAACCACATACCATTTTGCGCTTGAATTTTCCAAAGCTTAAAATATTCCTTTTAATATCCATGTTAACGACATATCGATTATATAAGTAAATACTGCGAGTATTAAACAAACAACAATAACAATAGCAGTAGATTCTTTAAGTTCCTCTTTAGATGGCCAGGTAACTTTTTTCATTTCCTTAGCCACGTCGTTAAAAAAGTTGATAATTTTTTCTTTCATAGTCATTCAGTTTTGTCTGTAGCACGTCAGGAGGGAGTCGAACCCCCAGCCTGCGGTTTTGGAGACCGCTGCTCTGCCAATTGAGCTACTGACGTATTATTTAGTTTCCTTAAAAATTACGTGTTTACGCACAACAGGATCATATTTCTTAAATTCTACTCTATTAGGGTGTTCCCTTTTATTTTTTTGTGTAGAATAACGATAACCTGTACCAGCAGAGCTTTCAAGTATAATTATTTGACGAACATTTTTAGATTTTGCCATTTTCTACCTCTTTTTACTTGTCGACCTTTTTTAGATCGAACAATGTGTAAATAAACTTTTTAGTACTTTATTTGAGCTGATGACCGGGATTGAACCGGTGACCTCTTCCTTACCAAGGAAGTGCTCTACCAACTGAGCTACATCAGCCTAAACTATTAAATAAGGCTGATTGACTGCAGGCTGAACTCTTTTCCAAAATAACTATTAAACTTTACAAAGCTGCTTGTGAGCAAAAGATGTAAAGCAAATTATCAGTTAGAAACGAGTAACAAAATATCTTCAATTAAATCGGAAAAGAAATGCAACCAGCATAAGAAGGATTAACCTAGTTAGTTGAACACATTTCGATTTTTCCTTTGAGGGAAAAATCTCCTAACTGAATAATATCAGCGGTGAGCGGGAGACGGGACTCGAACCCGCGACCAACAGCTTGGAAGGCTGTGACTCTACCAACTGAGTTACTCCCGCATAGAGTCGTGAAGTATCACAACCTCAAACAAAATAAAATGAACAAGTGGGCGGCGAGGGATTCGAACCCCCAAAGGCTTTAGCCAACGGATTTACAGTCCGCCCCGGCTCTCCAACTCCGGCGTCCGCCCGTACACTTTTCACCCAATAACTCAAAAAGCGAGCACCAAATATATATGGTGAAATATATAAAAGCAAGAACTACCGCATAGAATAAATTTAGGAAGGTGACAAGTTATTTAAATATTAAGCAGATACTAAGAAATTGGCTCATTTTCGTAATTCAAAGGATATAGTGTCTGTCCAAGTAAAAGGAATATTATTTTGATGAGCAAACGTAAATATACAAAAAAGCATTGTTTTGCCCTTGAATTGTAAAATGGAAGTTTGAGCTTTTGACAAATTGAAAACTCCACTAATTCTATTATTGCCAATGATAACATTTTGTGAAGATAGCAGGGATAGATTAAGATGATGATTTTTGTAGTTGGAAAAAAGCAGGAGAGAAGAGGAAGAATTAGAATTTACCGGAGTTGATGTGTTAGCCGAAACAGTAATTATTTTTTTATCGATTGTAATTGCAGGGTTAAGGAGAGGCAATCCATTAGGAGCCAAAATACTTTTATCTGTTAATCCGCTATAAGAAGTGAATTTTGAATTGCAGCGAAGAATCTTTTGATATGTATTTACTCCTTTAACTTTTGATGATTTCCAAATAGAATTTAATTGAGAGTTTGAATTAATTAGAGAGGCAAGTTTAACCGTGTTTGCAAATTTAGAACGGTTTTGAACCGCAAGGTTAGAAAAGCTAATATTATATTGTTCCGGCTTTTGATATACAACTATTTTACCATATCTACGCCGAATAATGAACTCCCCCAATTTACCCGATATTGGTCCAAGAATGCTTTGTTTAATGATTGCCATGATTGTACCCTCCTAGATGCAGTTTACTAACATAGTTGGCAAAGCGGATGTGAAACGGAGTTGAAACGAGAATGGGAGTGAGAGTGAAGAGTATAATAAAACTTTGTTAAAAGTTAAGCTTAGCTTAAGCAAATATTTTTTTATTAGATGCAATTTAAATACTCTACCAACTTTTTGTAATTGTAAATGAGTGATTTTTTTTTGAAAAAGTAACTGTACTTTTTTGTACATATAAATTTGGGAAGCCAGTAGATAAATTACATATAGTTATTAAACTCGTACATGGAGAGAGTATAATTTTTAAAATCAACCTTACAAAACAAACAAGCAGCTATATTTAATATTAAGAAAAGTTTTTATAGCATGGTATATAAATTAATATTGAGAAAGCTACCCATTATTTATAAGTAATAATATTCATAAAGCGCTGCCATGATTAAATTAAACTTACTTTAAAACAAATACTTTAGTTTCGTGAGAGGAGACATTTATTTTAATAACATTATCTATGCTAAAAGTGTTTTTACTCCACACATCGAAAGCTGAAGTTTTATGATATATGCCAAGTTTTTGCAAATTGATATTTGCGGTTTGGTTTGCATCCGAAATATTTAGAATGCCAAGAGCAACATTTCCATTTGAAAGTGGTTTTACAAAAACCTGCCATGTGTTGTCGTTTAATTTTCGGGAAGCCTGAACAGCTAAGGGATCTTGGTTAATTGCAATAATATCTTTATTCAAAAGAATGTTTCTAGTTGCTAGATTCATATTACGGATATCACAGCTAATCATTAATGGAGAGGCCATTAAGCACCATAAGCTCATTTGGCTTTGGTATTCAACATTAGAACATCCAACGCCACCTAAGGAACCGCTGGGACCTTTACGACCATAAAGACCTACAACCAGCATGTCGGGATCGTTCCATGCACCAGAAGAAGCATAATTATTTAGTTCTGCATTAATGTTCACAACATCTAAAATTCCGGCGCCAAGAGAATGAAGTTGAGATTGTTTATTCCAAGGTTTTAAACTTTTCCACTTATCTCTAATATCCGCAGTGGTACGCCATAAATGCCCGCCAGCTTTTTTTGCCCATAAATAGGGGTGGCGATCTCCCCATTCACAAATGCTAAAAACAATATCTCTACCGGTGGCTTTTAAAGCATTACTCATCTTTTCGTAACGATTAATTGCAGTCTGCCAATCTTCGGGGGCGCCGCAATAATCGTATTTTAAGTAATCGAATCCACATGAAGCAAATTGCTTGGCATCCTGTTCTTCGAAGTGAAGACTGCCTGTGTATCCGCCGCAGGTGAGAGGTGCTGCATCGGAATAAATTCCTATTTTTAATCCTTTACTATGGGCATAATCTGCAAGAGATTTAAGACCCGAAGGAAATTTTTTGTAATCGGGGATAATATTATTTTGAGAATCCCTTCCCCCTTGCCATCCATCATCAATAAACAGATAGTTAAATCCAGCATCCCTCAATCCGCTAAGAACAAGTTCATCGATTATTTCTTTTAATGACTCTTCGTTAATATCTGTTGCAAAGTAGTTCCAAGTCATAAACCCCATAGGAGGAGTTGGAGCAAGAATTTTTTCTTGAGCATTTGACAGAAAAGCAAGCAACAAGGAAATAATAATGAGAAATTTATTCATCTTTTTTAGAGTATCTATTTTATTATTAAGAAGTGAATTACAACTTCAAAATAAATTATAAATTTTTCACTAACAATATTGCATTTACTATAGAACCAAAGAAATAATTAGAGCCAATTACTTATTCATTTGATAAAACAATTCCGCACCGGGACCTAAAGGCAGTTGCAAACCAAACCAAGCGAAGAATAAAATTGTCCAAACAATAAAGAAAGCAAAAGTGTAAGGAAGCATTGTAGCAATAAGGGTTCCTATGCCTGCATTTTTATCGTATTTATTAATAAAAGTAATAATTAACGCGAAGTAGGACATCATTGGAGATACTATATTAGTCACACTATCTCCTACTCTATAGGCTGCTTGAACCAATTCCGGTGAATAACCAAGAAGCATAAACATAGGAACAAACACGGGAGCCATAATTGCCCATTTTGCAGAAGCGCTTCCAATAACTAGATTAACCAAAGATGTTATAATAATAAAAGAGAGAAGAAGAGGTATATGACCTAAACCGGAAGACTTTAAAAGCATAGCTCCTTCTACGGCAACAATTTGACCAAGGTTTGTCCAATTAAAAAAAGCAACAAATTGAGAGGCAAAGAAAACAAGAACAATATAGGAAGCTAACGTTTCCATGGATTTGTTCATCCCTTTAATTACATCAGTATCTTTTTTAATTGTTTTTGCACCAATTCCGTAAGCCAGCCCCGCAATTAAACCGCCTGCAAAAAGGAATGCAACTATTCCACTTAAGAAGGGAGATTTTAGAATAGAGCCGGTTTGAGGATCGCGCAAGAAACCGTTGGCAGGTAATAAGCCAATTAATATAACAATTGTAAAAGCAGTAACTGCCAAAAGGGAATAAATAAATCCCCTCTTTTCATCGAGAGAAATGGGTTTAATTTCTTCGGGAAGTACATCTCCAGTATAGCTACCCAAACGAGGTATAATTATTTTTTCTGTAATCCAGGTACCAACAGCAGCAATAAAGAAAGTGGAAACAAATAGGAAGTAATAATTAGCAGCGGCATTAACTTCGTATGATTTATCGATTATATGAGAAGCTTCTTGAGTGAGACCTGCAAGCAAAGGATCTATAGTACCAAGTAAAAGGTTTGCGCTGTAACCGCCTGATACACCGGCAAAGGCAGCAGCTAAACCGGCAATAGGATGTCTTCCAACAGCTAAAAATATCATTGCAGATAATGGGATTAACAGCACATAACCAATTTCGCTAGCAGTGTTAGACATTACACCGGCAAAGACAACCACAAAGGTCAATATCTTTTTAGGTGATTTAATTACAATCAATCTTAAAACGGTACCAATCAGTCCGCTATGTTCTGCCACAGCAATGCCAAGTAAAGAAACCAGAACAGTTCCAAGAGGTGCAAAGGAAGTAAAGTTAGTTATCAAGTTTTTAATTATTTTATGAAGCCCTTCAACGGATAAAAGACTAACCACTTTTATTTCTTGTGAAGTACCCGGCATTATAACAGAAAAATTGAATTGTGAAACAATCCAGGAAAGTACAACAACACCAGCAGCAAACAGTGCAAACAAAGTAGCCGGGTTAGGAAGCTTATTACCTACTTTTTCGATATTAGATAAAGACTTTTGAATGAAACCTTTAGCCATTGCCATTCCTTGTTTTTTTTATCGAACAAAAAATGGTTAAAAAACATTCCCGAATTCTTTAGTTTTTTTTGCAAATTATTTTATAAATACAAGTTTTTTTGTCTGCACAAATTTTCCACTTTGAAGCCTATAGATATAAACTCCCGACGGGAACGAAGAACTAAGAATGAAGAAAGAAGAGTGATTTCCAGCTGGTTTATTTTCGTTGACAAGAGTTGCAACTTCTCTTCCCAAAACATCGTAAACTTTTAAAGTTACATGACCGGCTAGCGGTATATTGAATTCTATTTGTGTAGATGGATTAAATGGATTAGGATAGTTTTGGTTAAGTGAATATTCCAAAGGAATTTGAAATTTATCTTTTTGAATGCTTGTAAGGCCAAGCATCTTATTTAATTCAAGAACAGCATGTTCCAATTCCACATCAATTCCCTGCAGAAACATTTTATCAATTGTCTGATCATTGAGCGGAGGTCTTACATTAGGAATAACTCCACCATTCATATCGGCATCGCTATCTACCTGAATTTTATTGTAAACGTCAAGAGAGCGGCCATAAGGATAACCGACTTCGATAGAATCTTGTGGTGCCATTAATGGTATGTCTGTTACAACACCAAACGAACCATGACTTCCATAGAAACTAACAACTTTACATTGAGGAAGTTTTTGAAGAGCCATCGCAATTCCTTCGCCGGAGCTAACTTGCCTTGGGCTGCACATTACAACAATAGGACCTTTAAAAGTTTTAGCCGGCGGCTCTATAAAAATGGAACCTTTGGGATATCTTGTTGGGAAATAAGTGGACATTGTTTTAAGGTTTATGTGGTAAAGAATTTCTTTTGATCTTTGGAAAGAAGAGGTAACCGGATCGTACTCACTCCAATACTCGTAATGAGTAGTATCTGAATAAAAAAAGCCGGATACCGCAGCAGCAAAAGCATCCTGCCCACCTGTGTTAATTCTTAAATCTATTACAATACCTTTTACGTTTTTGGAAAGTAAGTTTTCGAATGCTTTAATAAAATCGAAAATTATAGAAATAGGTGTACATGAGGTAACTTCGATATAACCAAATCCGCTTGGTAAAATTTTAGAAGATAATTCAGGGGATTTTATTGGAAGCATTGAAGTAAGATCGAAGGTTTTATAATTATCGAAAACAGCCGAAATACTTTTTGTAGTTGAATTAACGTCTCCCCTGTTTTTGAATTTTATTTTGATTACTGCAGCAAAAGGAGCTCTGCCGATTAACCGGCACTGAATTAACTGCTTATATTCTTTAGTGGCGGGAATTTGTTCACCCCAAAGTTGAGAAATTGAATTGAGTGCATCTAGAATAGGCTTATCATTCACTTCTAAAATTTCGGCACCATATTTTATTCCGGCTAAATCTGCGGGGGAACCAGCTGTAACAAGCTTAACTACAAATCTTCCATCATCCAATTTAATAAGAGCAAAGCCGTAACTGGCTCCAATCTGCTGGTCTCTTAATTTTTTTTCTAATTTTGCCCAATTAGTTTTTTTACTAGGACGAGGATCTAAATTGATATGAAAGCCGGTGCTAAAACTTATATGTCCGTCAGGAATTCTGAATGTGTACTCTTTCATTGCCATTATAAATGCGCTTGAATCGTTTTTAGTTTCGGCATCTACAATTCTTGGTCTGAATTCACTGTTAAGCTTACTCCAATTAATTTTTTTCCAATCTGTAAACGCGTATTGGACCGACAACTTTTTGTGCAAGGAATCGAAAGCCACTGTAAAACTATTACGAGGCTGTGAATAGGAAATATTGATTGCAAGAAAAGCCACAAGTAAGAGCAGTACTATTTTTTTCATTTTTCAATTTCCTATTTAGGATTATAAACGCAATAATTTTCGACCATTTTATTTGTTAGAATAATTGGAGATGGAAAGCTAACACGTCGTAAATCTATCAATGAACAATGTAACTATATTTCTTCGATTATGCGGCTAAGTTCGTTAAATGCAAGTTCTGCCGGATCGTTATCGTTGGAGTTAGTATTTATAATAATTGTTGCTTTTTTACCAGCATGATAAAAGCAGAATGTATTGTATCCTAAAACTGTTCCGTCGTGCCCAATCCAATTACCCAACTTTGTAAGTCCAAAACTGTATGCATTTACCGAAGAAGCACCGAATGTATCCCATTTATAACGTTCACTCTTTGTTTTACTTGTAAGCAGTTTTCCATCACGAATTTCTTTAGACCATATAATGAGGTCGTAAATTTTTGAAACAAGAATTCCCGCGGCATCTCCTTGCGATGGATTCCAATAGGTAACATCTGTTAACTGGCCGGCACCGCTGAAATAGCCATGGCTGTATGGGGACATTAAGTAACGGGAAATTGGCCAATAAGTATAATTCATTCCTAACGGCGCAAATATTTTTTCGCTAAACACCTGCGCAACACTTTTTTTAGTTACTTTACTTATGAGCAGTCCAAGTATAATTGTATTGGTGTTACAGTATTGATATTTAGCTCCAGGGGTAAAATTGAGAGGATGCCTAAAAGAAGCAGCCAGCATTGAATCTGGAGTAAATACCTTTTCTCCATTGGATTGAACAATTGAGGCCATAAAGGGATCGTCGAATGTATAATTATATAATCCGCTGCTCATATTGCCCAGCATGCGAACAGTAATTTTATCGCCGCTTGGAATTTTGTATTCAGGCAGATAATATGAGATTGATTTATCGAGATCGATCAATCCCCCGTCAACTAAAATTAGGACTGCTTCGGTAGTAAATGTTTTAGTAATACTTCCAATTCTGAAGTAGTTATTTTCATTCATCGGTTCGTTTGTAGTGGTATTACTAACACCTCTTTTTAATACTATTTCTCCTTCCCCTTCTACAGATATATATACTACTAAACCGGGAGCCTGGCTAGTTTTCATAACATTATCTGCAGCAGTTTGTAATTTTGCAATTGTTCCAGAAGTTAAAACTTTATAATTAACTTCTGTAGGAGAGGGCTCCTGAGCACATGAAATAAAAAAAAGAAGTAAAAATGATATTACAAATATTGGAATAGGGGAATTACTTATTCTGTTAGACATAGTTACCTCTATTTATTATTATTTACTAATACAGATAGATAAAAATATTACTTGAAACAAAATCTATATTAAAGAAAAACGTAAACACGTAAAAAGAGATAAAATATTTTGAAGCTAATTCTGCTGCTATAATATGACAGTTGTTAAATAATCTTTAAAAATAATCTGGGAGGAAAATAAAGGGATGAGGAAAAAAAGAATCTTTATCTAGTCTTAACATAGTAAATAGGAATGCTTATTACAAAGTTTATTTCAAAGATTTTGCATTCACAAAAATTTTAATGAGAAATTACTGATTATAAATCCATTACGTTTTTTGCTAATTAGAAGTCATGGCTTTTACAAATAAAAAGGATGGATATACATTTAAGGGAATATTATTTGACAAGCATCATCCTTTTTGTTTGGAAATAATTACCGGCTTTTAATTGGTAGAAATAAACGCCGGAGGAGAACGAAGAACTAAGAACGAAGAGTGAAGAGTGATTACCAGCTGGTTTATTTTCATCAACAAGAGTTGCCACTTCCCTACCCAATACATCGTAAACTTTTAATGTAACATGACTGGCTTCTGAAATCTGATAGCCGATTATTGTGGATGGATTAAATGGATTGGGAAAGTTTTGATGGAGATAAAATTGATTCGGAATAATATTCTCATCATCTACATGAGTTGAATTGCCAATAGCGGCGTTTAATTTTGTCCATATTTGATTACAAAATAATGTAGCCACATCTGAAGCGGGAGAATTTGGTTCATTGCCCATTCTTACAATTACAATACCTTTGCTTGGAGATACACTAACAATTTGGCCATTCTTTCCTAATCCGGCAAACATATCTGCAGGTGCCTGCGGCGCATAAGAACCATTAAACACTGTTTGAAGAGTTGGAAGCATGTAGCTTTGCTTACCATTAAGCCACCATAAATAACCGTAGGACTTATTTAGCTGCTGTGAAGTGTTAATCATATCATGAATGTATTGTTGATCATTCATTATCGGTTGATTATTCCACACAAAATTATTCATAGCCAGCAATCCATAGCGGGCCATACTTCTAGGTTTGCTTAAAAAGACATTGTTGTAATCGATTGTAAACCAAGTACCGGTAAGACCAATAGTGTTTTTTAATTTAAGAGCTGTATAAGTATTAATTGGCTGTCCAGTAGCTTTTTCGATAACCTGTTCCAACAAAGTATAGGGGGCATTATGATATGCCCAACGCATGCCTGCATCTGCCAAATAAGTTAAACATGATTTGCTGGTGCAATGATTATTGGGAACTCCGTCATCAAGACCGCTTGTCATAGTTAACTGATGGCGAATTGTAATTTTATCTTCTTTATCTTTTGGAACGCTTGTGTACCCGACGCCAAGATATTTAGAAGTTGCATCGTTAATTGACAAGAATTTTTCTTCCTGCGCTTTGCCAATTAAAAAAGAGGTTAACGTTTTACCAGCAGATGCCCAGTACCAAAGACTGTCTTGAGTAAAACTATCAAAATACCACTCAATGGCAATCTTACCATCTTTAAGCACAATAAATGCTTTGGTGTTCTCTGCTTGCAAAAATGTTTTGAGTTCATCGAGCTTAAGAGAATTCCATCCTAATGTGGCGGGAGAAATTGTTTGCCATGTTGAATTATCAATTGGAGGGAAATAAATGGATTGGGAATAAATATAGTTCATAATGAACAAACAAATTAGCAGAGTATTTTTCATAAACAATTCCTAAATATGAATGTTTGACCGAGAAATGTAATAGAAGGTTTAATACAAAACTGTTTTTAGTGAATATCTAAGAGACATTTTAATTTACTGAACTTTTGTTTGAAAGTGAGGGTTAATAGTTATTATGAATAAACTAATTAAAACCACCGGCATTTTATTTTTGTTTACACTAGCAGTAAATGCACAAAGCGTTACTTCTTTTCAAGAATTTCATTTAGGTAGAATGAATATAAATGAATCTGCAATGCTAGTACTTGGCAGCTGGGCGACGGGTAACATTTTAATTGGCGCTTACGGTAACTTTAAGAGCAGCGGAGAGGCCAAATACTTTCATCAATTTAACGCGATGTGGAACGTAGTTAATATTGGTATTGCAACTTATAGTTACTTGAATGCAGTTAATTCCGATGCTTCAACGATGACAAATTTAGGAATTATAAAAGAGTACAATTCGTTACAGAATTTTCTTTTGCTGAATGCAGGTTTGGATGTGGCTTACATAGTGACCGGATTTTATCTAAAAGAGAAATCGAAGAACACGACAAACGGTGAAAGACTGCGGGGATATGGGAACAGCTTACTATTGCAAGGAGGATTTCTTTTAGCGTTTGATGTTGCCTTGTTTTTTATTCATCAAAATAATGCTAATGTAAATCTTTATCCCCATTTGGAAAGCTTTGTAAATGGTGGAGTTGGTATAGGAATAAACTTTAAGTTATAGCTCAGACAACTAAAGCATTTTTGTCAATCCTAATATTATACCTGTGTGAGCCCCTTCATGAAAAAAATTAAATGCAACAGCATCCTCAAATGAATTTAACTCAACTCCGGTTGATGTTTTATAAGGTCTGAATTCTTTAAACAGGCCGTTTTTGTAATCTTCTAGAAATTTATCGGGTAGTTCAAATAGGAGAGACTTTAGCTCTGCAATATTTGGAGTATCTTTCCATAATTCCGGCGTGGTCCCGGTTCTATACATTGATGCCATCTCTTTGGGAATTTTCATCTCAAGCCTTGATAACGTATAATGAAGAACTTGCTGAGTAACAATGATGTGGCCGAGATTCCATAAGATATTATTTTTTCTTCCGTCCGGAATTTTAAGTAGCTGTTCATCAAATAAATTTTCAATTCCCCTAAATATTAATTGACGCTCGGTTTTGAGCATCTTTATTAAATTGGTAAGATCCATATAATTTACTCCACGCTTACTTTAATTATGTAATTAGTTATCAAGATTATGAAGGTATTCTTCAGCCGCATTTAACATGTTTTGTTTTTTAATAATATCCATCTTATCAAAAGTTCTTACCAACATTCCCAATCTTGGATTAGATAGAAAAAAGTCTCTGTGTTTATCCATAAATCGCCAGAAAAGTCCATCCCAAATTAATTGCCAACTCCCTTTTTTATAATCGCTCATTTTCATTAGGTAATTACTGCCGCTTATGTATGGTTTTGTTGACATTAAACCACCGTCGGCAAATTGACTCATTCCGTAAACATTTGGTACCATCACCCAATCGTAAGAATCAATAAATAATTCCATGAACCATTTGAAAACCTCATCGGGATCGAACTCACAAAGGAGCATAAAATTTCCAAGAACCATCAGTCTTTCGATGTGATGACAATAACCCGTTTCAAGAACCTTTTTAATAGTTATATCTAATGGTTCAATTCCGGTTTCACCTTTCCAAAAACTGGGGGGAATCTTTCGTTTGAAATTCCAATAGTTTTTTGTTCTCTGCTCATTTCCCTTCAGTTCGTAAACAGCACGAATAAATTCTCGCCATCCAATAATTTGTCTAATGAATCCTTCCAACGAATTTAGTGGGATATTTTCTTTTTCTGCAAATAATAAAGTAGTGTTCAAAATAACATGAGGAGTAAGCAAACCTACATTCAACATTGGTGTTATAAGGCTATGATTCAAGATACTTTCATTTGCAACAATGGCATCTTCGTAAGGGCCAAATTCTTGAAATCTAGTTTGCAAGAATTGTTGTAACCACTTTTTACTATCATCGAATGTACAAGGATAAATGAATTCTTTATTTAACGAGCCATAATTATGGGGGAAATTATTTTGAACATATTCATATGATTCCAGCGAATACTTATTAGCCACCGGGAAATTAAATTTAGGGGGTTTTTTATTTGCAGGATATTTTAATCTGTTCTCTGTGTCAAAAGTCCATTTGCCCCCTATTGGAGATTTAGCCTCATCAATAAGTATGTTTAACTTTTTACGCTGATGAATATAAAAATCTGTTTGCGAATATCTTTTCCTACCTTCAAAATAGTTCTTCAGTTCTTCTTTAGAATTAATAAACATAGGAGACGCGAATTGCTGAATCTTTATTCCGCACAAATAAGCAGATTTAACTATTCTTTTTTCTAACCAATCATCAGATACTTCTGTAAAATGAATTTCTTCAATACCCTCAAGTTTTAATTGTGGAATAAGTTTTCGAATATCGGAGAATTCGCTATTGGATTGGATGTAAACAACTTGCTTATTTTGTTTTTGAAGGTAGTCTTTATAGAATTTTAATGAAGCGCGGTGAAAAGCCAGCTTCTGCTTATGAAAGTTATACTGCTTAAAAAACAAATTCTCTTCTACTAGATAAACAAGTTTGGTTGTTGTTAAAGCCGGATTATCTTTAAATAAATGATTGGGAAAAACAAGCGCTGCAGTTTTCATTTTAGATTATTTCTCACAAATTCAATAAAAGAATATGGAGTAATAGTAACTGCTACAAATAGTTTTATTTTATTCAGCATAAGTATTTCTATTAATTCAAAAAATAATAACCGGCATTAAGAATTGTTGCAAAACTTACCCAGAGCAGGTATGGAATATTGAGATAAGCAGCAAGGGGTTTTATTTTATAGAAAAGATAAATCATTGCAACTATGCTAATCCATAAAAGAATTATTTCGATAAGCGCAGTACCAATCATATTGAAATAGAAGAAGATAAAACTCCAGGCAAAGTTTAAGAGCATTTGAAGAGAGAAAACTTTTATTGCCAAGTTTCTATTCTTAGAAGAATTTTCTTTCCAGATAAGAAAAAAAGAAATTCCTAAGATGATATAAAGAGTTGTCCACACCGGTCCGAATACCCAGTTAGGAGGACTGAAGAAAGGTTTGTTTAGTGATGCATACCAAGTTGGAACCGCTTTGGAAGTAAACATTCCCGCAACAGCGCCAACAGACAAAGGTAATAATAATGATACAACTAGTTTAGCAATATTCGACTTAGACATTTTTAGAATTCCCATGTAATAAATTATTTATTTTCTTCTTTGCCATCGGAATATTTGGCAAACCGGCCTTTTGAAATTGGATGAACATTATCATGTCGTGACCAGGGCCATCCGCCGAATTGAGTTTTACTAAAATCATCGAAAGCTTGGGTTATCTCCTCTTTACTGTTCATAACAAAAGGACCATACTGAATAACCGGTTCGTTAATTGGGCGCCCTTGCAATAATAAAAGATAAGAAGTGTCAGGTCCATTATGAACTAGAACATTTTGATATGGCAATAAATCTGCTGAATGATATTGGTTAATTATGGTATCATCAATTTTTAGTGATGCGCCTTTATAATAATATAGTGAGCGGTAAATTTCTTTTGAAGCAGCAGGGATATTCCACTTGGAATTGGCTTCCAATTTAATAAGCCAAATTGCTACTTCATTGTTTTCATCTGCAGCCCAAGAATTTGGCGCGGGAGCCGGTGCTTTTACTTCTCCTAATTTGCCTGCAATAATTCTCACCTCAATAAATTTTCCATTTTCATCTACTTCTTTAATTAGGGGTATCTCTTCTTTCCAGAGCATTTTGAAATATGGTTTACAAAACTTATTTGCTTTGGGAAGATTAAGCCAAATTTGAAAAAGTTCGCATGGATTATTTTCGGTTTTATTTAGAAGAGGAAACATTTCGGAATGCTGAAGACCGGAACCGGCAGTCATCCATTGAACATCTCCGTTGCCATATCTGCCGGAGGCGCCATGAGAATCGGAGTGATCTACAAATCCCTGCAGTACAACAGTAACAGTTTCGAAACCCCGATGAGGATGAGCCGGAAAGCCGGGAATAGTTTCTCCATGATACATTCTCCAACCATCTTTTAATGTAAAATCTTGACCAAGGTTTCTTCCACTTAAAGATGCATTAGGTCCAAGTTGATTGTTGCCCGGAGGATAATTATCTAAATGATGGACACAGAATAAAAATGGATTGTTAGTTTGCCAAGTAAAGCCAAGAGGCTGAATGTTTGAGATAATCTTATTATTCATTTTAGCTCCAAGCAAAATATTTTGTTACTTATTCTAATTAATATTTCGATTCAATTTAGTGTAATCAATTTAAAATAGAACCTGCCCGTTTAATTATTGTTTAGAATGTAAATGATACACCGGCAGATAAGTAATGGAGAAGAGCAAAATTGTAAACTTCATCGTTATCCGCTCCTCCCTCCAAAATTCGGTACCCGGCTTTAAGATTTATTTTATTTGATAATTTATATGATGCGGCGAGCAAAACATCTACTGCTCTTCCCTGCTTAGCAGCCAGGGCATCACCTTCAAAAAGGAAACCAAAATTATTATTAACATGCCATAGTAATCTGAAATTAATTATTGGGACAAAGCCAACGTTGAATTTTTCGGCATAAATTGCTTGCGATGAAAGTGAAATTCCTGCATCTCGAATTTTAGCAGTGAATCCTAAGCCAAATTCAATGTTTGGGTTTTGCACAAAATCGTACCGGTAGGTTAATCTGTAGGAATTAAATTTATATGTTCCATTGATATCTTTATTTGCCGGGAATGTTTGACCGGCGAAGTGAACAGCATTGGGTATTCTTCCTTCCGATTTTACAGTAAGGGGTGCATATAACAAAGACAAAGTATGAGAAGAGCTAAAGGTGTAATTGAGTTTAATTCTATAAAAAATATCTGAACTTGGTTTTAAATCATCTTTAAGTGAGATAAAGGTACCGCTGTTACCCGGAATGCGCACATCGTTATAACCAGTGCTTACAAGACCAGATTCAATATCTAAACTTACCTGGGCCTTTAATGTTGTTACATAAACGCTCATGAATATCAATAAAGCTGTTGCAAGTGAAATTTTCTTTTTCATTATTTAATTCCGATTTGGTTACTGAAATAATTTTGAATCTATCAATTTATTTTTCGTGTTAATTTCTCTTCCATCTTAATTATTTGCTCTTTCAGCTGCCTAATATCTTCTCTTAATTCTTCCTTCTCGTCTTGAATAATATTTTCGACCTTCTCAACCCCCTCTTTGCTAGTTTGTTGCTGAACCTCGCTCATAGTATTAACAACAATGGCAATAAAAATATTAAGAGTCATATAAGAAGCAAGAAGAATAAAAAGAATGAAATAAAGATGAGAAAGAGGAAAAGTTTCCATTACAGTTCTAGACATTTCAGCCCATCCCTCAAGAGTCATAATTTGAAAGAGAGAAAACATTGAGATTCCAAGATTACCAAACCATTCAGGATAAGCAGAGCCAAACAGTTTAGTGCCAACAACTGCAAAGACATAAAAAACAAGTGCTAACAAAACGAAAATCCAACCTAAACTTGGAAGGGAATGAAGAAGGGATTCCACAATAAATCTAAGTTTAGGTAAATTTTTAATAAGTCTAAGCGCACGGAATATTCGAAGAGATCTTAAAACGGCCAATGAACCAGATGCGGGTAAAAGAGCTAAAGCAACAATCGATATATCGAAGATATTCCACCCGCTTTTGAAATATGCAAAGCCATAAGCATAAAGCTTTAGGGTAATTTCAATAACAAAAACTGCAAGGATCAAATTATCTAAAAGAAGTAAAGTGTCTCCAAATGCATTCATTATGCTTGTAGAAGTTTCCAATCCAATAGTTATGGAATTGAAAGCTATTAACCAGATGATAAAATTCTGGAACTTAGATTCTTCACAAAATAGTTTTATTTTTTCTCGACTCATGTTTAACCCTATTTTAAGATACTATCAATTAATCATCAATACAGATTTATAAAATCTATTTCAGCATTAAAAGCACCCTCTTGTTTATCTCCAATCAGAAGAGAGATTTCTTTTATTTTGTTCAAAGGTATTTGTGGATTGGATTTAACTTCTTTACCAAAATAATAAAGTGCAAAAGTAGAGAAGGGAATTTTTATGGTGATCCACTCATCTTTTGATGTTTGGAAATTGGCAGTATAAAATGAGCCAGTAAAGTATGATGTCTCTTTGATTGAGATGCTATATTTCTTACCATCCCCTTTAATGCGTATTTCGAAACCTGAATATTTTTCAAAATTATAATTGTTGATTGGACTTCTTAAAGAAGCAAAGCCTCCGTTGTTCTTAAGAGAAACATTTCCGCTGAATATAATTTTGCCTTCATCATTTATACTAACTTTTGAAGAACTTAATCCTCCCATAACTCCATCGTTAACTATTCTCCATCTATCACCATTATTCATGATAGATGAATTGAGAATTGTTGTAGAATTGGACTGAGGAGGAACCGTTAACAAAAGAGCCGAGAAGATAAGGAGTAAAGTAATCATTATTAATTCCCCTTATATTCAATTAAATTTTTTGCCATTCCATTAAAGACAAAGTAATGAAGGGGTAAAACAGAATACCAATATAACCGGCCAAGCAGCCCTTTTGGGCGGAATGTTGCAGTTTGATGTAAAAAGTATTTACCATTAATAGAATGGATTTTAAACTCGAGCCAAGCCTCACCAGGCAGTTTCATTTCGGCATAAAGGAGTAATCTTTTATTTTCTTTATTGGCAATAAGCACCCGCCAAAAATCTAAAGTATCGCCCGAGTTAATTTCGGAAGCATTTGTTCTTCCTCTACGCAATCCAACACCGCCAAAAACTTTATCAATAAATCCGCGCAATTTCCAAAGCCAATTGCCATAATACCAGCCCCTATCTCCTCCAATAGACCATACATTGCTAACAATCTTTTCTATACTATCTGCATTAATTTCTTTGATTCGCTTATCTATAAAGCAACCATTAACCGGAACATTTAAGTGGGGCTGCAAAGTATTTTGCTGCGAGCTTGAGACAAGAGAATCTTTCCAGCTGGAGGGAACAATATTCTGTTCAATTTTATCGAATGCTAAACGCACAGCATCTTTATAGGAAATTAATTTTAAGCCGAGCATTTTAGTTAACGAATCGTCTTTTGCAATAATTTCAATCTTCATACTGTTAACAAGATTAACCGCAAGTTTATAAGAGGTAGCCGTTACAAAATAGAGCCAATATGAAGAGAGGCGCGGGGTCATAACCGGAAGAGCAATTATAAAGCGTTTTAAACCGCGCACCTGTGCAAATTGCAAGAGCATTTCTTTATAACTGATAATATCTGGGCCACCAATGTCGTAAGAGTTGTTATAAGTTTTTTCATTCAGGAGTACACCGGTAAGGCATTCAATAACATTTCGGATAGCAATAGGCTGATGCTTTGTTTTAAGCCATTTAGGAGTGATCATTACCGGAAGCTTTTCAACAAGGTCCCTTATAATTTCGAATGAGGCGCTTCCACTGCCAACTATAATTCCAGCTTTTAATACAGTAAGAGGAACTTGGGCGTGACTCAATAATTCTTCAACATTTTTTCGGGAGGAAAGATGACGCGACAATTTATTCTGGTTAGTAATTCCGCTTAAATAAATTATTTGTTTTGCTGATGTCTGTTTAATCAATTCAACAAAATTTTGGGCAGAATCGGATTCAAGCTTTTCGAAATTGCTGATACCGGAACTCATGGAATGAATTAAGTAGTAAGCCGCATCAATATCCTTGATTATATTGGGTAAAGAATACTTAGTTAAAAAGTCTATTTCCAGAAGAGAAATATTAGGGTGTGAATATATTCCATCTTTGGGGAACCGGTTTTTATCTCTTACACAGCAAATTACCTGATGCCCTTGCTGAAGAAGAACAGGTAAAAGCCTTTTGCCAATATATCCGGTTGCGCCGGTTAATAGAATTTTCATTTTTATCTTTATTGTTATTAACAATCAGTTGCTAAAATTAATTCCCTGAAATGTTTATAAACCATATTCTACTGACCCATAATACAAATGTTATAATAGAGATGCTGATTTAATAGTTTGTGAAAAAATGGGGATAGAAATGTTTAAAGGAAGTTAGGTTCCAAAAATGATAGCAAGTAAAATATGTAGAGTAGAAACAAATGGAAGAGTGCATGCAGAGGAAAGCTATGCTAAATTTGATGTAAATGAATTATTAAACAGCTCAACTCATTCAACAGGTAAAAGTATAGAGAAGGTACTACCCTTTCCAACTTTGCTTTCTACCAATATTTCCCCACCGTGGGCATCGATAACCTTTTTGCAAATTGCCAAACCAAGACCGGTACGAGATTCATCACCGGTAGGAAGAGTACTAATTTTTTTGCTTGAGAAGAGATTGAATAAGAACTGCACCTCTTCTTCTTTAATTCCCAAGCCATGATCCTCAATTTTAATTTCAATTTTATTATTGTTTTGCGCAACAGAGATATTTACAACAGTGCCTTGTTTGGAATATTTAATGGCGTTATCTATAAAATTGGAAAGCACTTCTTCAATCCTATTTGGGTCGAGGTTTACAATAATACTTGGAAGAGAGGGGGAGAAAGTGATATCAATTTTTTTCTTATCGGCAATAAGCTTATAGTCGTGAACCTTTTTTTGAAGAAGGGCAACTATATCGTATTGAATTTTATTAAGTACTATAATACCCTTATCGATTCTTGTAATATTGAGCAGTTCGTTAATGATATTAAGCAAGTGGTGAGATCTTTCCCTGATGATGTCTACAATTTCATTTTTCTTAAGCTCATCTATATCATCGTATGTTTGCAATAGTTCGGTATATCCAAGAATAACAGCTATTGGATTTCTAAGCTCATGAGCAGCAATACCAAGAAGCTGATCTCTTTCCTGTTCAATTTTCCATTTTCCAATGGCATTATTAATAGCCTTTTCCAAATCGTACTCCGGAAGAGTATCCTTGGAAATATAATCCATAGCTCCCTCTTTCATGCATTCAACTGCAACTTCCTCATCCCCCCGGCCGGTGAGCATAATAACGGGGGCCAGATTGTTAACTCTAATTTCTTTGAGCAGTTCCAATCCGTTTTGAGCACCTAAATAGAAATCTAAGAAGACTAAATCTACGGTACTTTTTTTAGAATTAAGGATAGAGAAGAATTCTTCGGGATTGGAAGATTCGAGTAATTCGTATTTAGCAAGTTTTTCGGGACCCAGATATTTTTTAAATAACTTTATATCAGTTTTATCGTCGTCACAAATTAGCAATCTTCTCTTTTTATTCATAAATATTCCAAATTAAGGAGTTAGACAGGCACTAAACCAATAGTCGAAAACTTGTTTAATAATTTTTTCGTATTCATCAACAGATGAAGGTTTTCTTACATAGCCAGAGGCACCGGCCTCATAGGCCGAGATGATATCGCTCTTGTTATTTGAGGTAGTTAAAACAACAACAGGAGTTTGATGTAATTGCTGATTACTTTTAATTGCTTTAAGGATATCAATTCCATTTACTTTAGGTAGGTTAAGATCGAGAAGCACCAAGTGAATTTTTCCTAATACATCTTTATTAATTATGAAAGAATTAATAAAATTAACAGCCTCTTCCCCGTCGTCTATAAATTTGGTAACAAAGGAGTAGCCGGAAGTTTTAAGCATCAATTTAATGAGCTTTTGTTCACTTAGGTCATCTTCAATAACAAGCAAATTATATGAATCTACTGTTGTTGCCATTATTATTCCTTAACAGGTAATCTAAAAACAAATGTTGAACCAGAACCACTAACCGAAGTTGAGCTAATTTCCCCTTTATACAGTTCAATAATTTTTTTACAAACAGCCAGGCCAATTCCGCTTCCTTCATATTCCTCTTTTGAGTGAAGACGTTTGAACATTTCGAATATTTGCTCTCTATATTTTTCGTCGATACCAATTCCGTTATCTTCAATATAAACTTCAATTCCAGTTGAGGTATTAATAGACTTAATTTTAATAACCGGCGTTACTGTTTTCTTTCTATACTTAATTCCATTTCCAATCAAATTTTGGAACAGTTGCTTTATCTGGGTTTTTTCTCCTTTAAATGATCCAAGTTTATTCTCAATATATATTTTAGCATTATTATCTTCAATAACCTGAGCTAAATCGAAATTGATTATTTCGTTTAGGAGTTCATCAAGGTTAATTAAAGAATAAGATTTAGCCTTTGCAGTTATCTTAGAATAATAAAGAAGGTCATCTACCATCTGCTGCATTCTTTTAGCGCCTTCGATCATAAAGGTTAAATTTTCTTGATCATCATCGTCGAGCTTACCTTTTAATGATTTACTAAGAAGACTACCAAAGGCCGATATTTTTCTTAATGGTTCTCTAAGATCGTGAGATGCAATATAGGCAAAGTCCGTTAATGCTTTATTAGATATTTCCAGGTCTTTAACAAGATTATTCAGTTCAGTAATGTCATTCATTGAAGCTGTAAAAAATGTTTTCTCTCCAACCAATGTTTCCTGAATTCTAAGCTGGAGTGGGAAAACTGATCCATCTTTTTTCAATCCCTCCATAGTAAGAAGCTTTCCAAGTACATTTGAAGAGCGGGAAAGATTATATCTTTTCATTCCGCTATGATGAGCATCCCGGTACTTTTGAGGCATCAATAAGGTTAAATCCTTTCCTAATATCTCATCTCTTTTCCAACCGTAAATTTTTTCAATTTCTTTATTGATTAAAACAATAATTCCATTTTCATCAACAGTAATAATTCCCTCTCCAACGGTATTAAGAACAGATTCCAATTGGTTTTTTATTTTAAGCAATTCCAATTCTGTATTTTTTCTTTCTGTAATATCAACACCGTAAGCCAGTAAATGTTTTACTTCTCCATTTGAATCTAATATGGGGCTTATAGAACGTTCGAAGTAAAATTGTTCATTAGAATTTTTGACAATAGTTTCGTCGAATTTTATTTGGGCCTTTTCGTTCTTTACTTTTATAAGCCATTTTCTTCTGTCTTCTGCAATTGATGTATCAACTTTTCTGTACGTGCAATAATCAAAATCGTCTTTGCCTATAATCCAATTTCTAATTTCCTGATTGGCAATGCTGCTTGGATTAACATAAATATAGCGGAACTGATTATCGAATACCGCAATTTGTCCTGGAAGATCATTCAGGGTTTTTTCGTAAAATGTTTTTAATTCCTGAAGCTGCGCCTCAATTATTTTACGCTCGGTAATATCTGTTAATGTACCATTGGCTCCTATTATTCGACCATTACTATCTGTTGATAAACTGGCAACTACTTCAATCCATTTATAATCGCCATTTTTTGTAATGCACTTCAATTCACTTCTATAAAATTCAATTTCTCTTTTCATCAAAGGTCTAAAGAACTGGAAGTTCTTAATTTTATTTCCATCGACAATAAATTCCATCATATTCTTACCAAGTGACTCTTCAACTGAAAAACCGGTAATGATAGTCCATGCCTGATTAAGAAAAACCCAGCGAGCTTTTTGATCTATTTGGAAAATGACTTGATTAATGCTGTTAACAACTAACTTATATCTTGCTTCGCTTTCTTTTAAAGCTTCCTCAATTTTTTTTCGGTTAGTTATATTATGGCTAATACCAACAATACCAATAATTTTTCCTTCGGAATCTTTGAAAGGAACCTTATTTCCAATAAACCATTCTTGGAACCCTTTTTTTGAGACAACAAAACCTTCTTGATTCAGCACAGGAAGACCAGTAGAGATTACAAGTTCATCTTCGTGTTTAGTTTTTTCAACAACATCAGGCAAATAAAAATGGGAGTCATCTTTTCCAATAACCTCCTTTTCATCCAGAGCACCCAATGCATTTACTTCGGCTTTATTAACAACAATTTTTCTTCCATTAATATCTTTTACATAAATAGGATCTGGGATTATATCTATTATTGTTTTAAGCAATTGCCTTTCTTGCTGCAGAATAATTTCATTCTTTTTAAGATTAGTAATATTACGAGCAAAGAATATAATTTTATTTTCTCCAAACGGAATTGCTTTACAAGTAAAATATTTTTCCTGATCATCTACCAAAATATTATAATTAAATTCTACATTATTGTTAGTATACTTTATTTCATCTATGGCCTTGGTCATAATTTCGGACACATTTGAAGGGAGAACCGCTTTATAGCTCTTATTTAAGAACATATCTGGAGTTACGTACAAATCTGTAGGTTCAGCTTTGAAGTCGAGGAAAATTCCATCTTTGCTTAATACAAATAATAAATCCGGGAAATTAGAAATTAGTGAACGTGCATAATTTTCACTTTCCTTAAGTAAAAATTCAGCTTGTTTTCTAGAGGTAATATCTCTGTAATTCCAAAGGTGTCCTTTGTAATTATCTGAAATAAAAATTGGGACAAAGTCCCTTTCGAAAACAGTCCCATCTTTTAATATTAGTTCTTCATTTTTAACAAGCCGTTTTTCTCTTAAAATTATTTCTATTCGAGAAACAAATTCATCAGGATTTTGGAATAAGTTTTTTGACTGCTCGGCAGCTTGAGAACAATCTGCACCAATTAATTGATCTGGATGAGCCGGGATAGAAAAGATTTTACAAAACTCGGAATTAACTAAAGCAATTCTTCTATGCTCGTCTTCAACCAGAATTCCCGAGGCAATGTTTTGAAGCAATTCGGTAATTCTAGCATTTGATTCTTGGAGTTTAATAGCAGTATTAATTCTTTCTGTAATATCGCTTTGAATACCAATATAGTGAGTGATATTGCCTTCGTTATTAAAAATGGGACTGATCTTTAATTCATTCCAAAATAAAGTGCCATCTTTTTTGAAATTTCTTAAAGTAACAGAGCAAGATTTTTTTTCTTTAATTGCATTACGCAAAATCATCAATTCGCTTTGATTAAGATCGTCTCCTTGCAAAAACCTGCAGTTTTTACCAATGACATCAACTTCATCATACCCGGTCATTTGAAGGAATGCAGGATTGCAAAAAATCATTGGATTATCTGGAAGATTTGGATCTGTAATAATTATTCCGTTGCTGCTGGAATTAATAGCCCGCTCGTAAAGCTTGAGCTTATTTTCGGCATCTTTTCTTTTTTGGATTTGCATGGCCAAAAAGTTAGAAATTGAAATTAGATCTTCCTCTTCAAGTTCTTTTGAGGGAGACATTATTTCTTCTTGAATAGGCAGTGATTGTATAGCAGTTTTTAAGTTTTGCAAAACAATTTTTTGTCTTTCAGATTCAAGGCGCAGTTTTTTATTTACTTCGTTAAGTTCTTGCGAGCTAATATCTATGCTACGTTCAATTAGAGAGCGGTCAACTTCGTGATGATCGTACGATTGGCTAATATCGTTTAGAAATTTTATTAAATTTTCGGGAAGCTCCGATACATCAATTTTGTGCCGCTTCAATTGTCTGTTAAGAAGTCTATTCACAACATTACCTCTCGGAAAAGGTTGTAATTGTCATTGTTTGATTATGCAGTTCGCATTTAGCTGAAGGATTAAATGGTGAAATTTCTCCGTAGGAGTAAAACCCGGAAAGAATAATTTTAGAGCCAAAAACTTCGCGCACACCTTCAACTTCTTCTTCAATTCTTTGATTTAGAACCAGCTTTCTTCCAACACAGCTAATTAACAGAGCAAGTTCGCAAGAATTATCATTCTTTATTTTGTTAGTATTCTTTGCTGCAAGAGAAGCACCGTCTATTAATCTTTCGAAATTAGCTTTCATTAATCTTGCATAAGATCCTTCAGGCATATCTCCGGCAAAGACCATGCTCTTATTTTCTTCATCTATCGAAAGAATTGTTCTAACAACTGAATTAGATTCATTATTAATTCTAATGCTTAAGGGAAAGAGTAAAGCAGTTCCGGGAAGTCCGGAGGCTTGATCTCCTAAATATTTTTTATAAAGGTCGAGAGCAGACTGCCCGTCGAGCTCGTAGAGAATATTATTTTTAGATTTTGTTATTAGTCTATCCGGTCCAAAAGAATCCCAGCCGCCGAATGAGCCATAATTGACAACAATATTATTTCCATAAAAAGCAACGGCAGCAATTTTTCCTTCGGAGGGATAATTGTTAAGGCCGACAATTGTTCTTTGAAATAAAGTACCATCTCCGGCAAGTCCACCGGTAACAGTTACCTCAGGAGGAAGAACATCGTTAATACCTCTAACCAATTCACTACCATTAACTTTTTGCCCATCGGAAATAAGAAACAGGTGTTTTAATCCTTGAGGGGCAAAAGAGGAAGCTAAAATTTTTCCGGTCTCGTAACTACTTTCGATAGATTTAATTTCTGTAGAAAAATACTTTAGCTCTGTTTGCTCGAAGCAGATTGCAGTTACAACAATTGAATTGTCGTAAACATGTGTATCTAAAATTTCGCCGGAAGTAGAACAAACCATTATTGAAGCGTTAGGATAAAACGATTTGATTTCGTCAAATCTATCTTTAATCTCCAATGCTTTTCTTCCGCCAAAGGCCAATACTAAGTTGGCTTTAGTGTTCAATTTGCTTTTGAAATGTGAGTTCCAACCGGAATCTTGTTCCCAGAGTAACTGTTCAATTTTCATAATTTTTCTTTCTATTTATTAATGCACTGCTATTCTATTACGGATCCATAGTAAATTTTGTCTTTAAGGATAAGAATAATTCCAAACAATAATAAGGATAAAGCCACAATATCCGAAACAGTTATTCCATCCTGGTTATTAAAATAAAAAAGAGTAGCTATTTCTAGGCTACTTGGAATTGGAATAACAATGAGAGCCAGGGCCAATATAATTAAGAGGAAACCAAAAATCTTCTTAAAGAAGAATTTTATTTTGAATTTTCGGATAAAGCTTTCCACATTGCCGGTATCAAATTTATTTTCTTCCAGGAAAAGTATAAAGTCATCAATTTGCTGTTTGCGGTTGTTATCCATTTTTATTCCAGCACCAGATATTCTTTAAGTACTCGTAATTCCTTATTAATGCGTTTAAAGAATGCTTTAATTAAACCACCATCAACAATAAGGCGACGGGGATTTGTCCACACGAGCGCAGAGTTATTTGTAACTCTTTTTAACTTGCCAATTTCGGCTAGTTTCATACCCATCCAGCCATCGGACCATTTATTACGGTAGATATTAAATCCGCCAACTAAAAGACCGTCACTTCTTCTAAATGCAAAGTTGAATCCCAACACATTTAGATATTCTCTTCTTTTCTTCCGAAGAACAAAAATTGAGTTTGCAGTTAATTCGTAAAAAATTAAGAATAGCCGATTCATTTTATCCTGAGGAATAAATGAGTGCTTGCCATAAACGCAGGCAATATTTTCACGTTCGAGTTCATCTACCATTGTATCTATCCATGTTGAAGGATAAATGGAATCGGAATCTGCACATAGGATGTATTTACCATTAGCTTCCATAAGCCCACGTTGCCGGGCAAAGCTAATGCTCTGATTAGGTTCAAAAAAAGATTTAACACCGCAAGAATCCAAAATATTTTGAGTATCGTCTGAAGAGTTATTATTAATAACAATTAATTCGACATTACGGTTTGTACTTTGGTTTGCAAATGAAGAAAGAGTAGCCAAAATATTTTTTTCTTCGTTCCACGCAGGAATAACAACAGAGACTTCGGGATTTGAGCAATTGAATCTGTTAAGTTTAGAAGCCAGATACTTATGATAATTATGGCTCCCCTTTTCATTAATAAGAATGTGTTTTTTAACCCATCCCGGTAAAAATAATTTTGGCATAAAACGCTCGTTAGTTAAATGAAATTTCTTTTTTAATTGGTACTTTAACTACGTATTCCTTTAGTCGCGTAATTTCTTTTTTAATTCTTTTAATAAACGCCTTGAACAAAGAACCATCGTCCATCAATCTTCGGGAGCTAGTCCATACTTTAGCATCGTAGGAATCTACCGCCACAATACTTCCATGTTCCATAAGGCGAAGAGCCATCCATCCATCTTCCCAAATTTTTCTTTTTAGATTAAAGCCGCCAAGTTTTACTGCATCAACTTTTTTGAAGCCGAAATTGAATCCCATAACATTAAGGTATGCGCGGTATTTTCTTCTCATCCTAAACAATGCTGAAGATAATGTTTCGTAGAAAGCTAAACCAATTCTTAAATTTCCTTTTGGTGGGATTAGGGAATATGTACCATACACGCAGCTAACATTTTGGTCTTGCAATCCGTCAGTCATTCTTTCGACCCAGCGTTGAGGATAGATAGTATCGGAATCTGCACATAGAATATATTTGCCGCGGGCATTAATCAAACCAATTTGACGCGCAAAACTAATTCCCTGATTATGTTCCGGTATAACTTTTAATCCACACGATTCGGCCAGCGCTCTGGTTTTATCTGTTGAATTATTATCCACCACAATGACTTCGTAGGTGTATTTTGTTTTTTGATTGCTAAGAGATTGAAGAGTGCGTGCTAAGTTTTTTTCTTCGTTCCATGCAGGTATTACAACCGAAACCTGAGGCTCGAGAGTAAGGAGGCTTTTAAACTTATTCCGTATTTCGGTTATTACTACAGGGTTAAGCTTATTTACCGAACTGTAATTAAGCATATTTTTTTTGACCCATGCGGGTATAATTATATTGAACATGATAGTTCCTTTATGTTTTTTTATCGAATTTTAGTGACACATTTAGTATTGCAATTGCTATAAAGAATAAAAGGTTTATTGGATATTGACCAATTGCTTCTTGAGGATAATTTGCAAGAGTTAAAGAGAATAGCACGACCAGCATTCCAAGTGATACCACTTTAAGTTTTGGATCCTTTAGAAGAAGATAATTTTTAATTCCATCGTAAAAGACAATGAATAGAAGAAGAGAATAAATAATAAGACCAAGCCAGCCCCCTTCAACAGCTATTCTAACAAATCCGCTATCGGGAGGAAAATTTGCCAACGGTGACCAGGGGGAAAATTTCTTTCCCCATTCTCCAACGCTTCCTAAACCGCCACCAAGAGGATGAGAATAAATAAAGGGGCGAATGAATGCCTGGTTTTTTACCCGAACCTGATAAGAAGCATCTTCACCGGGACGAAACACTGTTTGCAGCCGAACAATATTTGGATTGCTGGAGGGAACATTTGCAATGACTGCAAGAAACATTGCCGAAAATGCAATGGCAACTATAACTTGTTTTTTAAATGTAAGAATGCCGTAGAAAACTAATCCGGCAATTGGAAGAAGGAATGCAGCTCTTGTACCCGAGAAGAGCATACCATTCATCATAAACAATCCAGCTAAAATTAGGAATATTTTTTTAGCTCTTGAAAATGGTCCCGTTGCCAACACAAAACATAAGGTGGAAGTAAATGAAAGAAGAATACCATACACAAGAGGATCGGAGAAGAAGGAGAATTTTCGGAACTTACCGGCCTGGAAAAGTATTGCATAACGTTCGGGACTTTCCATAATCCATGCCTGCTCGAACGGAAGGAAACCAAAATATTCCTGAAAGTAACCCCAAGCAGTTGCTAACAAAGTAAGAGCAATCCATATCTTTATTAGAAAGTAAATAAACTTTTCACTTTTGATTGCATAGGCAAGGAGAAAATACATTGCCATAATACCTGCAAAACTGCGAACAGTATAAAGCCAAGCCATTGTTGATTCCGCCGAAGGATTAATAACTTGTACAAGATTATAAAGAACCCAAACCAAAATAATTTTGCTGATAGGATTTTTAGCAAAGCTCCAATTTCTTTCGGTTGTTTGTTTTATAATTAATCCAAAGAACATAACCACAATTAGAAAATCCATTAAGAGACCAATCTGCACATCGCCAATAATTCTTTTTATTCCCAAAAGAAAAAATGAAAGGATAATTATAAATGAAATACCAAGCTCGAGATAGAACATGCAGGCAAAAGTGATTGGAATGCCAACAATAAGAGCAGCAATAACAACCCCAGAAGCAAAGCCCATTTTAGAAACAATAAAAGCAATGAAGAGCGCAGACAAAAGAAGTAAACCGTATCCAAGTGGATTGTTCAGCTTAGAATGAATAATCTGATTTTTAAGATAAGCCGTTAATTTATTAATAGGATTATCAAAATTGCTTTTGGCAATATTTAGATTAAACTCGTTCATGCTGCAATTATGCTTTCCCTTTTAAGGTGCCATAAAAAAGTATTCCAATATACTTTTACTTGCGTTTTTGGTTCATCGGCTTTTAACATGCTTACTTTTTTAAGAAGGAATTCAAGTGAGTATTTGAACATCCACAGATTGAGGTACAACAGGGTTCTAATTCTATAAATAGAATAAACGTGCTTAGGATAATGTTTTTTAAGAAAGAGATAAAAACTTTTGTAATTATGAATAAACATTTCTGCCCTCTTTTGGCGTGAAGAGGATTTGCCATAATGTATAATCTTTATATCCGGATGATACACTGCATAATAACCTGCTTTACGAAATCTCATATAGTAATCCATTTCTTCGGCGTAGATATAAAACCGCTCGTCGAGCAATCCAACTTTTCTAAATGCTTCGTCGCTCATCATTAATACCGCACCATGTGCCCAATCTATTTGCCGAATGGAATTATGATTCCAAAAACTAGTAAGCTTATTACCGCTTGAATTATATTTATTCAGCACTTCTGCAAAGAAACGGTTTTCGATTAATGATTTACCAAGAGAGAAGAAACTGCTAACAGATTTTTGAAGAGAGAGATCGTCGTTCAAAAGTTTACAGGTTAGCAGTTGAGTATTATTCACCATCATATAAGCAATCATTTTATCAATTGCATTTTCTATTACCAAAGTATCTGGATTGAGCAGCAAGTAGTACTTAGATTTAGCAATTGCAAGAGCCTGATTATTAGCTTTAGCGAAACCATAATTTATTGTATTGGCAATAAGAGTAACATGGGGAAATTCACTGCTAACCATTTGGGCAGAATTATCGGGAGAGTTATTATCCACCACAAAAATTTGGTAGGAATATTTATTTGTCTGATTGATTACTGAGTTGATGCAATTGCGTAAAAGATCTTTAGTATTCCAGTTGACGATTATAATTGATAAGTCTTTCATAACATCCTTATATAAAAAGTATTTTAATAATTATTGCAAGTATGCTAATTCCAACAAATATTCTAGCAGCCGATAGAATTAGCTGCTCTCTTTTAGTTAGCTTAATATCTTGGTTCATACTTTTTCCCATGCAAAGTTTTTGAAATTGTATTTTTTAATAACACGAGCGGGGTTACCCACGGCAACAGAAAATGGAGGAACATCTTTTGTTACAACACTTCCGGAACCAACTACGGAATGCTTTCCAATTGTTACACCTGCAGTTATAGTTGCGTTGGCACCAATCCATACTTCATCTTCAATTACAATAGGCGCTTTAGTAACAGGCTGCTTGCTGGGTGAAATATTTACATTTTCGAAACTATGATTCAATCCGGATAGAACAACATTCTGCGCAAACATAACATCGTTGCCAATTGATAATGGACCAATTAATACATTGCCAATTCCGATACGGGTTCTATCCCCTATTAATACTTCTCCAACTCCATTGTTGACGGTAGAGTAATCTTCAATTGTAGAGTCTGATCCGATGCTGAACAAATTAAAGGGCATTAAATCCATGCGGCTGTTTTTTCTTATAAGAGAACGCTTTCCTTTTTTGTGAAGGAATGGGTTAAGCAGCAGCTTAACCCATATTCTTGGACGAGCCTGATTGCGAGGGATCATTAAAAACAATACAAATGATTTTAATTTTTGACTGCTTTTTATTTTTTGGATTAGCTTATGCATTTTGCAACTCCATTTCTAAATCAATGGATTTATAAATTTGGTTTACACTATTTTGCCAAGTGTGTGTATTGGCAAATTCAATTCTCTCCTTAATTAAACTATCTTCATTTTCTGTTAGCGCATTTAGAATCTGGTTTTTGAATTCTTCATTTCCATTTGCCAGATAAGTATGTTTATTAAATACTTCCATGGCCTCGGTTTTAGTTGCAACTACCGGTTTTCCCATAGCCAAATATTCATCCACTTTGCGGGGATAATTTCCGATTGTTACTTGATTAACAAGCTGCGGATTAATGCAAACATCGAAGTGAGAAATGTAAGATGGCAACTGAGATACCGGCCTAGCACCAAGGAAGTGAACATTATTGAGAGATTGAAGTTTACTTTTTTTGAATGATTCATCTTGGGGCCCAACAAAAACAAAGTTTAGGTTAGGCAAATTCTCTGCTAAATAAGTAAGCAGGTCAACATCAAGCCTAAGTGAAACAAGAGTGCCCACATAACCAATAATTGGTTTTTTAATTTTTAGTAATTCTCTTGGCAGCTGGTAATTAATTTCCGGACTAAATAAATCTATTTCGCATCCCTGACCAACATAAAAAGAATTAGGATTATAATTGGCCGAATAGTTTTTCAAGTAGACCGAGTTTGCAACAATCAAATCGGATTTAGCAATCAATTCCTGCTCTAATCTTTTGCCATGTTTATACCAGTATGGTACCGAAAGTAGATAATCCCTTATGTAATAAATTGATTTTACCGGCTGCAAATATTCTTTTAGATAAAGGCTGCGAAAAATATCGTTGTCGTTAAAAAGTATATAATCTTTGAATCCAAGTTTAGATGCAGCGCTTTGAATTTGGGTAGCGAATTTTTTATTGTTTATTCTATTGAAGAAATCGAAAAGTTTTGGAAAGGTAATCCAGTTAATAGAATTGATTAAAACCGGCGGATAAAAGCTCCAGATGTTTTCTTCAACTTGTTCAATTGAATCTGTTTTTCTGCGGAGTACATCAATTCTTTTTTTAATGTTAGGATTATTCTTCTCCTTAATTAATGTAATTGTATCGAGCGGATAGTTTACATAGAGCACACGATTATTTTTTGCGAATTCGAGCGCTATGTTTTTGCAGTTACTGCCAATTGCAGTATCCCAATCTTGAAGTCCAACTATTATTATGTCTCTGTTTTTCATATTACTTGTTCTATTTGTTGGGAGAAAAATAATATGAAGGGAAAGATTGTCTTATTAATACCCGACGAGCGGCTCAAAAAGATGAATAAGCGGTAGATGAAAAAGAGCAGTTTTAACTGGCAATTCTAACTTTTAGAGAGTTGTAAAGGGAGAAAATTTGTTTGAAAATATCTTTGTACGTTTGAACTGCATATACAAAAATTGCGTAGAATCTAACATTGATAATTTTTTTTAGAATAAACTGTGCAGCAATTGAAAAGACAACCATTGTTAGCAAAGTGCCAAATGCGGCTCCAATTGTACCATAAAGAGTTATGAATAAATTATTGGAAATAATATTGAGTATAGACACTATCAGTAGGAGTAAAAAATTTATTTTAGGTTTTCCAATCGAGTCCATAATCATTCCAAACTGGCGAACGAAGGGCTGGAATAAAGCTGTTATTGCAATAACGCGAAGAATAGCGGCAGCATCCATATATTGAGGGCCGGCAATAATCCATATAATTTTTTCGGCAAAAATAAATAGGATTAATAAAGCAGGAATTAAGAGTGCTATTAAAACTCCAACTGATCTTTCGTACAAATATGCCGATGCCGTTTTACCTTGTAGGGCAGACCGTTTTGCGCTTTGAGGAAAAACAATTGCAGAAACAGAGGATACAGGAACATCAATTAGATTGTTTACTCTGTTAGCGGCATTGAATGTAGCTACGGATGATGCAGGCAATAAGCTGCCGAGCATAAACTGATCGATGCTTCCAAATATCATTGAACTAATGCTGGTGCCAAAAACATACTTGCCGTAATTGAAAAGTTTTTTAACCCAAATAAAATTGATAGTGCGTGAAATATGTAAATACTTTTTGCCATACTTAAAAGAAGTAAGTGTACCAAGAAACGCACTTACAGTCATGTAAATTACCAATCTGAACAAATCTGGATCCGGTTTAACTACAAATACTTCCAGAGCAATAAAAAGAAACATGGAGCCTTGGCGAATAAAGTTGCTAACAAAGAAGCCTTTGAAATCGAGATTAGCCTGCTGAAGATAATTAAGCTGATGAAAAAATATTAGAACAACCGTTGTAACACAATAAAGATAAAATAGAGGAACAATTTTAGAGGAGTTCCACAATGTTCCAAGAAGTGGAGCAAATGCAATCAATAACAGAACCGAAAGCAAAGTGACTAGAATATTTAGAATGAAGGAGGAAATAAGAATGTCTTTGTACTCTTCTTCGTTTGCCGAAGATAGGAATTTTATTAATGCGTTTTGAATTAAGCCGATACGTGCAACCTCGACTAATGAAGTAACAGAAATAAAAAGAACGTAAATACCAAAATCTTCTTTAGAAAAGTATCTAACAAGAATTGCAAAGGAGGCAAATCCAAAAAGAACTGTAGAGATTCTTTGAATCATTGAATAGAAACCGGAACGAAGCCAATAATTATTTTTAAGCATAATTTCTCTTTAAGGATGAATATAAATCTTGATTTTTACTTACAAGTCTTGAGAGGTCGAATTTATTAACCACAGTTTCTCTTGCATTTTCAGACATTGTTTTCTTCCCCTCTTTATTTTGGAGAGCATCAATAATTTTACCAGCAAGAGATAGATGATTTCCGGCATTGAAAAGATAACCATTGAAACCATCTGTGAGCGCTTCAACAGTTCCGGGAATACTAGTACCGATACATACTTTTTTCATAGACATAGCCTCGAGCAAAGCCAAAGGAATAACTTCCCATAAGGAGGGCAAGACAAAGACATCGATGGCTTTTAATACTTCTTTTACATTTTTAGAGAAGGGTAAAAATTTAATATTCTGCATAACTCCTAATTCAGTTGCTAACTGAACACATTCATTTTTCAATTCCCCATCTCCAACAATTACAAACTTTGCGTTTGGAATTTTGTTTAGGACTTGTGGTATTGCTTTTATAAATGTTCGAGGATCTTTTTGAAATGTAATTCTAGCAATGAATGCAATTATCAAATCGTCTTTAGTAAAGCCATGTTCATTTCTAAAATTTGAATTGACCGCTTCCGGATTAAACTCGGCTGTATTTATACTATTATGAATTAACTGATATTTACCTTGACTGCAATATTGAAGACCATTATCAATATCGGACTGTGATCCGCAAACGGTAATCTTTGCTTTTTGGGTTATAAATCTTTCGGCCCAGATGCGAAGTTTAGTTACAATTGGATTATTGCCGGTATGAAATGACCATCCATGCACAGTATAAATTGAAGGGATGCCTAATATTTTTGCAGGTATTAAGCTGTTTGTTGCGGCTCTTGTTCCATGAATGTGAAGTAGTTCAATTTTTTCATTCTTCATGAAGCGGTAAATCTTATTGTACAAGTGAAATGAGAATGGCTTTTCGGTATGAATTACATGAGCGGCAATTCCTTTGCTTCTTAATTTTGATACCATTTCGCCATCTGTAAAGCTAAGAACTACCGGTTCGAATTTATCTTTATCAAGATTTGTTACAAGATTGTAAAGGTAAGTTTCTCCTCCACCAATTCCACCTTGTCGGATTGTATGAAGCACTTTTATCTTTTTCATTTTCAGTTCCCTTCCAATACTTCATTTAAAGAAATAACTTTTGAATGTTCTGTAGCCATAAAATCTTTATTAGCCTTTTTAAGATTTAGCAGCGCAATTATTTGACGATATGCAAAGAGTGGAATAAAGAGCAAGGAGCGCCATATTTCCCTTTTTGTGTTATTAAGCCAAAGCACATAAAAGAAGTTTGTACTGAATAAAAGCCATCCAAGGATAATTGCAATAATTCCATTTGCACCCAGCAGTAAAGAAATAACCGAGATAATAAATGAAGCTATAATCAATGTTATTATTGGAGGAAAAGAGGTCATTACTCCAAAGAACAATTGATTGAAATTCTTGTTTGCTAATCCATTTACAATTAATCTTGAAGAGGCTTTAAGATTTTGGAAATAGGAACTTAACCAGCGAGTTCTTTGACGCTGAGTTTGGTATCCTTTTGAAATTTTTTCGTCGTAAATAACTGCGTCTGGTGAGAATGCTATTTTGTGTTTATTGGCAACCAGATAGTTCTGTAATAATTTATCTTCGGCAATTATCAATTTATTTTGATTGTAAATAGATTTCATAAAGTCATGCATAATATTATAACTTACTGCCATTCCGGAACCGGAGATTGCAGCAGAGGAACCAAGATTAAACGGTACGGATCTTTGGGTATAGTTGTAATAAATTTCGCCGGCTGCATCCAAGCATGAATAAACGGTATCTAAATTTTTATGAGTACGTTTACCTTGAATGGCTAGATATTCATCGTTGGCAAGCATATTAATGTTTTGTAAATAATCTGGAGCTACAAGATTATCGGCATCCATAACTATTATATAATCGTGTTTGCGTACAAAACTATTCATAGCAAATTTTATTGATTTTACTTTTGACGATAGGGGTGAATTTGGAATAAGAAGAGAGACAATTTCATTTTTCACATTTTGAACATCGCTGCAGTCATCCGCAACAACATACAAATGATACATATTGCTAGGAAAATTTTGTTTAACAAAAGATTCTATTGCTGGGAGAGTTATTCCAAAGTTTTTATATGCGGTGATTACAATTCCATAGTCGTGAATAATAGGATTTTTAATTTCGCCTTTCTTTTTACTATTACGCTTAGCAATACTTATAATTACAGTTATAGCCGGAAATGCAAGCAGAGTGAAAATTATTAATGATATAACATCTATAGTAAAGATCATTGTGTTATCCTATGTTCATTTCAATTTTTGAATTAGTATTAGCCGCTAGATTTCTTTTGATTAGTCTCTTAATAAGTCTTCGTAAAGCCGAGCGTTTTTTAACAACCTCTCCCTGAATTTCTTCCAGGTTCTCATAATCAATTTTATTAAGAATTGAAGAGAAAGGCTTACCCGAGTTCTTTACATATTCAATTGTTCGTTTATCTGAAGCTTCGAGAATACTTTTAGCAGAAAAAGTAAGAATGATATGATCTGTAAACTCTACAAGTTCCTTTGCATCGGAGTTTCTGTTCAATGCCGGAGATTCAATTAATATATAATCGTATTTCATTTTTAGCGAACTGAGAATCGCCTTAAAATTTGTTTCATTAATAAGCTCGCCAGGAGTTTTGTTTATCAATTCAGTTCCAATAACATCAACACCCTTTACACTGCTAATTTTAATATTAGCAAACAGCTTATCATCACCGGCAAAGAGAAGTTCTTGAGAAGCAGGCGCACCAAACTGATTAGTTAAGGAGTTGTTCTTAAAGTTGGAATCTATTATTAATACTTTTTTGTTAATCATACTTAATGAATATGCAAGAGCAGTAATTATAAAAGACTTTCCGCTTTTTTCGGAAGTACTTGAGAAGAGGAACACTTTGCTATTGCCTAAACTAGAAGCAATATTATGGCGCAAAGTACGAAGTGAATTTATGAAGTAAACTATGCTTGGATCTTCTGAAGGAGCATTAAAAATTTCTTTTATATTGACTGATTTTGTATTCAGCTGATTTATATCTCCAATTGAGCTTAAACCGGAAAACTGCTTAAAGCGGCCAGGGGATTGAATTGTGATATCGATGTACTCGAGTATAAATATTGCAACTACTGTAAGCACAAAACTTATTATTCCTACAAGAAGAATGATTAAAACTTTTTTATTTGCTTCCGGCTTTTCTGCGGCTACGGCCAATTCTGTTTGCTGAATATTGTTCCCAAGGTCTTCAACGGCAAACTTTGCAAGGTTTAGTTTATTTAGAATTACTAAATAGGATTCTGCCGCAACGCTAATTTCACGCTCGTAGCTTGAAATTGAAACTTCGGAAGGAGCGAATGATTCGGCAATTCTTTGCAGCCTTTGAAGTTCTTTATCGTTAGAGCGGACACTTTGCTGAGCTATTTCTAAATCCAGTTCATAATCGATTTTTTTATTTACAAGACTCTGCTTGGTAGCGTTAGGATCGAGGATGAGCTCATCGGACATTTGAGCGATATAAGAAGAAAGAGATTTACGTGTAATATCAAGTGAATCTCTTAGAGCTAAATTTTTGTTGCCGCTTTCAATTAGACGGCTATTGAGATCGTTAATTTTATCTTTTAACCGGCTGATAACACGAGTATTCTTTGAAAGAGCGGATTCGATAAACTTTTTTTCTTCTGGAGAAAATTTCTTATTAATTTCTTCGACCACCTTTTTAAGCGAAGGAATTTTTTTGTTATCGTTTTCACGAATTATTTCAAGATCGGATATTTGGTTAACCAGGGACTTTGTCTGCTCGTAAAGGTTTATAATTTTATGATCGAGCTTATACTGTTTTAGCTTGTCCACAAGTTCATAAAGTTCTTGTTTCTTTTCATCGGCCATTTTTCTAAAAAAATCCACCGAGTTAGTTGTTTTTACATTCATTACATTTTTGTAGTAACCAATAAACAGTTCGGCAAGCCTGTTGAGAACATAAGCAGATAACTGACTATTCTCCGATTCAAATTCCATTTTAATAAAGTCGCTGTCTCCAACCCGGTCCACTTTTAATTTTTTAAGTATCTCTTCGTAATCGTATTTTTGTGCGCCAATAAGCTTATTAATTTTATTGTTGAGAGGTAAATTGCTGGATTTTGAGCCAAAAGAGTTAACCCTAATTTGCAAAGACTCGGCTACCTTAGTACCGTCTATTTCGATTATTGAGAATGTACTTTTATTGAAAGGACGATATGGGTTTTGCGATTTCAAATCGTGCAATAATAAGTCGAATGAAAGTAAATCGATTACAGATTTTGATTTCATCATCTGAATTAAGTTGCCGAATTTTGTTGCAATAACATAAGCCGATGTTTTTTCGGCAGAGTTTTCTTCTATTGAAATTTTTGTATCATCTATTATCCCGGCCGAAATAATAGACTCCGACTTGTATACATCCGGCGTATTCTTAGTTAAAAAGAATGTGGCAATCATTCCGAACAGAGGAATTATAACAAGCAGTTTTTTTCTTTTAAGAAGTACCTTAACAAACCTAACCAAATCCATTAGTTTATCTCCTCTAGGCTAACGCCAATAATTTCTTCGAGGCTGGCTTTATTAAAAAGTATGCTTCCAATACTTTCGGTTCTTCTTTCTTTGTTGTCTGTATAAGATCTTAATATTCTGTTATATTCATCTAAATTAGTTTCACCTTTTTCGAAACGATGTTTTGTTAAAAGCATAGAGGATTCAGAATCGTTTACCGCCTGATCTCTTACCTTAAGCAATTCAACACTTACACGGTAATTAGAGTAACGACGAATAGTTTCGGCACGAATAAAGTGTTTGTTGTTCTTTAAGTCCGCTTCGGCAATTTTAATTTCATTCTCAGTTTGAGCAATTCGGCTTGGAGTACTAAGAATATTTCCAAGATTAATAGATAATCCCAATCCGAATTTTGGAGCAGTGTTATCTGGTCCGGTTGAATAACTTGGGACATATTGATAAGATATATTAACGTTGTTGAACCATGAAAGTTTTGCCTGAGAATAGTTTTCGTTGGCAACTCCCACTCTTCCCTCGTTAGCTTTTATTTGGGAATTATTTTCGAGAGCAAGCTTTACCAGCTTTTCAATTAATAGATCTTCATTTCCACTGTACTTTTCGATTAAAGACTGAGAGTAAATTACAGTTGTGATAAGGAAACAGATTGCAAATAGAGACTTAATCATTTTAGATGGCTCCGGTTCTTTTAACAACTGAAAGAAAGGTTTGTGCAATAGTGGTGAAATAACCATTTAAAGAGTTGTGTTTAGAATACTCTCCCAATACATTTTTATACTTTTTGCCATAGCTGTATTGAGCAGCCTGGAAGCTATCGTGCAAGGCTCTTTCCTCGGCGGATAACTGAGATCTTCCCATAGACTGCCAGTAACCTGCAAGTCCAATTCTTCCGGAGAACCTTACCTGAGCCATTTCGGAAAAGTCAATCTCTTCATTTCCCACATAACTTTTAAGACCATCGAGTAAAAGGGATTCAGCTTCGTAACTTGGAAGCGCCCAAATACCAACAAGACTCATATCCCCTTTAAGCACATTAATAAATAAAGGAAGTTCATCAATAGATGTTTTGCGTAAAATTTTTCCAATCTTTGTTACGCGTGGATCGTTTTCCACTTTTACAAATGGTCCGGCTTCGTACTTATTTTTAAGCTGTCCAATTCTTTTATCTGCATCGGTGTACATTGTGCGGAATACTATGTAGCCTAATCCTTTTTCACCACGGAACAAGTTCCAATTTTTTCCATTCTTTTTAATTTGTGGAGAAAGTATTCTTTTGGATCTGTAGAAAACCGGTCCTTTAGAATCGAGCTTAATTAATATTGCAATAAGCAAGAATAGGGGGCTAAGAAAAGTAAGAGCCGCGGCAGCAATAACTCTATCCAAAATGTTTATGGCGCTTGCAGTAAATTTTTGAGATTTGGTTAAGGTAGAAACTGAACTAAAAACATTTTCATCGTCTACAACCATTCCATAATTATGAGGAATGCTAATTGTGTAATTTTCGGAAACAACGCTGTTATTGACACTAACATCTTTACCTATTTGAGTATTGGAAAGAATTACGCTATCCATAACAATACTGCCTTTTTTAATTATCACGTTATCACCAATAACAATTGGGCCGCTAAGCATTACATCTTCTTCAATTCTGGAATTTTTACCGATAACCAATGGACCGTTAGAGGCGTTAATAGAACTTTGAGCAATTTTAGATCCGGAACCAAGAAGAATTCCTTTGGATAGTTTTTTATATCCTGTTGTATTAAAGCCTTTAATTCTGTTTGATATTAAATTCAGGTTCAGATTCCAATATTCACGGATATCTCCAAAGTCTGTCCAATAAGCATTTGTTTCGTAGGAGAAGAATGGAATGTTCATTTGAAGCAATTTAGGAAACAACTGATAACCAAAATCGTAAGATTCATTTTTGGGAATAAGTTTTAGAATTTCCGGTTCAATTATATAGATGCCAAGATTAACTAAATTCGATTTGGCCTCTTCCCTCTTAGGTTTTTCTTGAAACTCTTTAATTGATCCGTCTGAGTCGCTGACCACAACGCCAAACTTAGATGGGTCTTCAACTTTTTTTACTGCTATAGTTACTTTAGCTCCACTTTTTTTATGGAACTGAAGCATTGCAGATAAATTGATATCTGTGAATCCATCACCACTAAGAACAACAAAAGTATCGTCAAGAAATTTTTCGCTTCTTTTAACAGCTCCGGCAGTGCCTAAAAGTTTCTTTTCGAGAGAGTAGGAAATATTTACATCCCAATTCTTACCATCTTGAAAATAGGTATCTATAGATTCGGGCATATAAAACAAATTCATTCTAATATCTTTAATGTTGTTTTTAGCGCATAGGTTAACCAGATATTCCAACGCTGGTTTATTTGCAACCGGCAACATTGGTTTTGGCGCTTTATCTGTTAGAGGAAGCAATCTGCTTCCTACACCTGCCGATAATATCATTGCTTTCATTTTATCTACCTTTTTAATTTTAGAAGCTTTCTACAGCGTCTAGTTTATTGTCAAATACTTCGAATACTTTATAAAGACGAGTTAATTCGAACATTACACGAACCGGTGTTTCCAGGTTTGCAACTTTAATATCCCCCATCTTTTCTGTAACTTTTTTTAAGCCAATAACAAGGGCGCTTAAGAAGGTACTATCCACAAATTCAACACCCTTAAAGTCCACTACAATTTTATTTGCGTTTTTATTTTCTATAAGATCTAAAAGTGTATCGCGGAATTTAGGTGCTTCTGCTATTGTAGCTCTATCTGCATTGATAGAAACGAATGTTACTTGATCTTCTTTTTTAACTGTGAGTTTCATTTTTATTCTCCTATTGTTTTTTAATTTCATCCCATATTTAATGCTTAGTATGCTTAATCCATTTGAAATTTGGATGAGCGGAACATTTATCTTACTTAGCGGTCTATGCCGCAAACTGATTTTGTTTGGTACTATTAACTGAATTATTAATGCGGGCAGGTTTTTCCCATAATACGGTTTGCTTACCTGTTAAAAATCTTTTTAAGCCGGCGTATGCAGATATATTCATCATAACAAATACAAAGGGAATGTTGAATAATTTTATTTTTATGCTCTTATGCTCTAGGACAAATCCAACTAAGGCAAGCAAATAGAATAAAGACTGCAGAAGAAGCAGATTTAAATAAACAGTACCAGCTGCCAGTAAACTGTTAAGAATAAGGACAGTGGGCAAAAGGAATGGAACAACAGCCCAGCGTAAAACCCGGTGACTTAAGAACTGGAAGGAGATGATACGGTACTTAAAAGGATTTAGTAATTTTTTAAGCATTATAATTGACTGAAAACCACCGGCAGCAATTCTTGCTCTTCTTTTGTACTCATCGGATATTTGAGAAGTAGGTTCTTCTTCGGCATAGGCATTTGGTTCGTAAACAATTCTGTAGCCCTCTTCAACAAGCTTCATCGAGAGTACAAAATCTTCAATAACTGCGTTTTGGGGCACTCCATGGTTAAGCAAATCTTTGCGAACAGCAAATATTTCTCCAGCAGCACCAACGGCAGAATAGAGTTGTGAATCCACTTTCTTTAGAAATGATTCATATTTCCAGTAAAGCCCCTCCCCTTCTCCGCTTGTGGAAGAGGAATTTTTTTTAATTCTTTTTTCGCCGGCCACGCATCCCACTTGTGAATCTTTGAAATGCTTTACAATATTAATAATGGAATCTTCGTTGAACATTGCGTTGGCATCAGAGAAAACTACTATTTCGCCGGTTGCCTTTTTAACGGTTCTGTTTACCTGGGATATTTTTCCTTTGCGTTCCACATCCTTAGTAATAAACCAGTTCAAATCCCTCTTTTTTAACTGGTCGGAATTGTAATAGTAAAGTCTGTTTTTATAATCCAAGTTGATTTGAGAAGAATCCACTTGAACCTTTTCGAGAGTGGAAATAATCTGTTCCAATTCCTCATCGTTAAATTTGGTACTCGAGTCGAATGCGCTGAATCTTGAAAGTAATTCTTCGGTTTTACTATTAAGTCCCGTTGGCACCCTAAGATTTAGAAAGTGTCGAAGATATTCATCGAGTGTTTCATCCATTTCTTTTTTCTTATCCAAAGCAACGGCAAAAAATATTTCGAGCTTGTCTTTGGGGTAATTTAACAATAGTGTGTTATTAATCTTTTCTTTTATAACTTCTCTTCCCTCGGCAAAAGCAGAAATTATTAATGTTACCTTTGGCAAATATCTATTGTTGTTGTTGATTAAAGATATATTTCTATTCAAGGGTAAGAAAAATGATTTTTTAAATATTTTACTCTTGGCCATAAAGAAAGCAATTATGCCATATCCAAAATATGTATAGAGAATAATGGCTATCATTAGCCAAAGCAGTGTTTCCATTATCATAATTACCTCAACCATTCCTTTTTATTTCGAGAAGAGTTAAATCGTCTGTTAGTTTATTGTTTGTATAATTTCTAACCAGCTTTTCTATCCAATTAATGTCGAGATCTTTGTGATAGTAGCTCATTAAATCTAAAAGTCCGGCAAAGCCCAATTGCGTGAAATATCTATTCGGCACTTCGATCAAACCATCGGAGAAAGCAAGAACTCTATCTCCGGCATTGAGATTGGTGGAAATGGATTTGTATCCAGGATTAGGAATAATACCAAGAGCGCATTCAATTGGCGCCAATTCTTCAACAGCACCGTTTGCATTAACCTTAATTAAGGGTAGGCTTCCTGCCCCGGCAGCCTGTAATATTTTAGCTGATGTATCTATAAGAATAATTGTAAGAGCAATAGAGTGGGATGAAATGGCTTTATCTTTATAAAGAATTGAATTTAGATTTGTTAATACATCTGCGACATCATAATTATTACGGTCTAGCTTACTATCTAACACCGCAGCTTTTATATAGCTTTTGAAAGGGAATGAATGGAACCATGCGTCCCAGCGCTTGCCCATAACATCTGCCAAAACAAACACATACTTATTCTCATCAAGTTTTATTTTTTCTATAAAGTCGCCGCCGGGAGTATCTTCGAAAGGAATTGTAAGATGATCTATTATAAAATCTTCCAATAATATTTTTTCTCTATCACGAGTTAGGCTATGTTTAGTTGCTTCTTGTTTAACATTCAGTTTTACTTCATTCCGTATCTTTTCGTGGCTTTTGATAACAGAATGAACTTTTTTTAATAACACATTTAAGCTGGTTGTTTTAACAAGATAGTCGCTAATATTAAGATCGTAGCCGACTAGCATATTTTCGTCTGTATCTACCGAAGTAAGAAAAATAAATGGAACGTCTTTAAGTGAATCTCTTTCCATAATTTTTTTGCGAAGGGTAAAGCCATCTAATTGAGGCATGTTAATATCCGAAATGATTACATCGGGGATGTAATTTTCGGCATAATCTATTGCTTCTACCGGATTTGAGGAAGTAAGACATTTAAATCCTCCCATCTCGAACTTGATTTTAAGCATATCAAGAATTTTTTCGTCATCGTCTATTATGAAAGCTTTGTAATTATTATCTATTTGCATAACCACTCCTTTTTTTTTGATGCAATAGTAATTGAAAGAGGGCAAATTCAAATCCATCAAACGATAAGCGGTAATTATTTTGTAATCAGCGGTTCATTTTATATTTTACAATCAAATAATGGGCAATTTGTATGAAGACAATTTTACTTGTAGAGGATGATAACTCCATCCGAGATATGGTTAGAACATTTTTAGAGTTGAATAAATTTTCTGTTATTACCGCTTCAAATGGAAAAGATGGACTGGCGCTGGCAAAAAGGATAATGCCGGATTTGATTATATCTGACGTGATGATGCCGCAGATGGATGGATTTGAAATGAAGAAGATTTTAGGCAAAGAGGAAATTACAGCAACTATACCATTTATATTTTTAACCTCGATGGCCGAGAAAGAAAAATTTAGAAAAGGGATGGAGCTGGGTGCCGATGACTATTTAACCAAACCGGTTGTAATGGAAGAATTGAAAAAATCTATTGCCGTACAACTTGAAAAGAGAGAAAGACTACTTAAAGAATACATGAAAAAGGTTGGCAAAGAACCTAAGAAAGAGTATTCGAGCAACGAACATGTACTGTTAAAAGATAAGGGCAATCCAAGGTTTATTAAGATTGGACTGATAATTTGCATTACAGCAGAAGATAAATATACCAAGGTATTTTTAAATACAAATGAAAAGATAATTTCCTCATTATCGTTAAAGGAATGGGAAGGCATGCTTCCTTCGAATTTATTTATTAGAATACACCGTGCAACAATTATAAATATTGAAGGAATAGAAAAAGTTGATAAGTGGTTCCAGAGAAGTTACAAAGCAAAACTAAAAGGAATAAATGAAGCATTTGAAATAAGCAGAAGATACTATTCAAGGATAAGGGAGCTTTACGGAGGGGAATAAAAAAAAGGCAGGTATTAATTTATTACCTGCCTAATTAAGTTTATTGAGCTTTAGAAGTTAACAACAGCATGAGCAATAATCCAAATGCCATCTCCATTAGTGTCAAGCACATCGAATGAATTAGAATACTCAGAAACTAGTGGATCAAAATAAGAAGTATTACCATATTGGCCTGGCGCCAATGTAGTGGGTTTAAAGTCACCTACATAAATATGAGATTCCTGCATCACCTTTCCAGATAGAAGCGAATATTTGACTGAAACTGAAGACCCGGACTTTGTAACAGTTAGGGTTCCAACAAGAGTACCACTAGAGGTTTTATTAAGACCAGCCCCTGCCCAAATACTATAAGTTGTTGTGCCATCATTTTTAATATTTATTGCCCATCCCCAACGATTCTTTGTTAAACCTAAGGTTGGTAAATTTTCTGGATTAGATTTTTTATCGGTAGTGAATACATACCCTCCTTTTGCAAAAGCTGTTTCAGATTTATCGAAGACAGGAGGATTTGAACAACATTCAACCATGTAGCTTGTATAGAACCACCAGCGGGGCCCTGTTCCAGCAACATCACCGCCAAAAGCTGTTTCCGAAGAAGTTGATCCGGATCCATTATTTGCCAATACATCCGCATGAACAACTACATAAACGGATTGACCGCAATTATTTATTAGAGGAAGCGAATTTAAAGGGATGGTGAATGTATATGTTGTATTACCATCTGTTGTAATTTTATATGGAAACTGCCCTGGAATTGGTATTCCCTGTCTATTCTGGGGCATATTTAATAAATCTGTACCAACCCACATTTTCAACTGCTCTGTTCCAGAGACATAACCGGCAGAAGAAAATGTAGTTACATATAAATTAGTGTTATCGTTGTAAATGGTAACGCTACCAGCATCAATAGTTTGACCAGCCCATAAGTCCACAACTTTTACACCGCATGGGGTAATTCCATCCAAGATATAACTTTGATCACTAATAGTTGCAGCATTATAAGTTCCGGTAATTAATGAACTCACCCCAATTTGAGGATTGCTTTGTTTTTCAATCATTGGATCGTTCGAAAGATCTGAACATCCAACTGCAATTAAAAGAATTGCGAGTGTTAATAGTTTATATATGCTTTTCATTTTGTTTCCCTTCATTAATTAATGATTATTAGTTTTGAATAAACTGACCAATTGATGATCAACTATATTTTACACATGCAATTATATAGTTGAATGAAAAGAATGCTAGACATTTTCCGATAAGTGGAGCAAAATGCTGAATGAGCGGGATATAGAAATGGTTAAATATCCTAATCTATTGTAAGCAATTAATTTGTAAACAAAATAATTATTGTTCTTTAAGAAATTATTTCTGTTAATGGGTTTTAATAAGGCAAATAGATGAGTAAAAACATGTTATAAGAATAAAGCGGCGGGGATAGTATCCCCACCACCATTAATAATTAGGATACTTTTAATTTGCCATATAGTTTATTTCTTAAAACAGATTTTCTTCCAATACTTATATAGTTAAATCCTTTTTCCTCCACTTCTTTTGGATTGAACAAGTTTCTTCCATCAAAAATAACCGACTCATTCATTATTCTGTTAAGCCTTTCGTAATTAGGGTTACGGAATTCATTCCATTCAGTAAGAATTAATAAAGCATCGGCATCTTCGCATGCGGCATATTCATTTTCGGCGTAACTAATTCTATCGCTAAAAAACTCTTTAGCTTTTTGCATAGATACCGGATCATACGCACTAACACTACCACCAAGCTTAAGAATATCGTTAATAACTGTAATAGAAGGTGCTTCACGCATATCGTCAGTATTGGGTTTGAAAGACAAGCCCCAAACAGCAAATTTCTTTCCTTTAATATGCCCTTCGAAATATGCGAGCAATTTACTTACCAATACTTTTTTCTGTTCTTCATTTAGTTTATCGACCATGTCTAGCAGTTTCAATTCGGAATCGGAGATTTTTGAGGAATGAATAAGAGCTTTTACATCTTTAGGAAAACAGGATCCGCCGTAACCAATTCCGGGGAATAAAAATCTTTTACCAATTCTTGTATCTGTACCCATTCCCTTGCGAACCATATCTACATCTGCATTTACGCTTTCGCAAAAATTTGCAAGCTGATTCATAAAAGTAATTCTCATTGCCAGGTAAGAATTTGCAGCATACTTTGTTACTTCGGCACTTTCCAAATCCATTTCGATAATAGGATTACCCTGGCGGACAAATGGTTCGTATAATTTTTTCATCATATTAAGAGCGTTTTGATTATCTGATCCAATTACAATTCTATCCGGCTTCATAAAATCTTCAACTGCAAATCCTTCACGCAAAAACTCGGGATTAGACACAACAGTAAAATTAGTGTTGCCATATTTGGCAATTATTTCTTTAACTTTTTTTGCAGTTCCAACCGGCACAGTGCTTTTGTTAACAATTATTTTATGATGCTTGCTTGTTGATGACGCAAGGATTTGCCCAATTTGAGCAGCTACATTAAAAACATGCTGCAAGTCTGCCGAGCCATCTTCGTAAGGAGGGGTTGGAAGGCATAGGAATATTATTTCCCCTTCAAGAATTCCCTTTTGAAGATTATTAGAGAATGAAATTCTTTTTTGCGTTATGTTTCTATTAAATAGTAATTCCAATCCCGGTTCAAATATTGGGATAACAGAACTGTTAAGCTGATTAAGCTTTGTTTGATTATTTTCTACACAATGAACTTCGTTTCCCATTTCGGCAAAACAAGTTCCGGTTACTAATCCAACATAACCTGTACCTACAATTGTTACTTTCATTTTAACTCCGCTTTTGTTTTTAATTTTTGTAACGCAATTGTAAACCTTAGAATTGAATTTGATGAGCAGAATCCGACAAGCGGAACAAAAACATAAGTGAAGGGTAAATTGATATTTTAAGATAAGATGCACCACTCATTCATAAAAAACAGCCGCTTATCGATATTTAAAGAGACTTAAGGCTTTCTGAGTTTATTTTGCACACAATAATTTTAACAAAAGGAGAAATAATGAAAGCTAGCAATCCAAAGGACAGACAGCACTTAAACATAAAAAAAACAGATTATGTATTGGAAGTAGGGGGAGGTCACAATCCTCATCCAAGATCGAATATGGTTGTAGATAAATATACCGATTCGAACTATCATAGAAGCGGAGATATAGTAGTTAGAAAGAATCAAAAATTTATGCAGGCAGATGGAGAGAATCTTCCCTTTGCAGATAATGAATTCGATTATGTTATATGCAATCAGGTATTGGAACATGTAGAAGATCCGATAAAATTTTTGGCCGAGCAGTCGCGAGTTGCGAAGCGGGGATTTATAGAAACCCCCTCTTTAATTGGAGAGTACTTATTTCCAAAAGAATCTCATAAGTGGGTTCTGTTAGAGTTGAAGAACCAGCTGGTTATGGTGGAAAAGAGTAAAATAAATCTTAATCCGGTTGTGAATTTTGGAGATTTGTTTTTAGATTTTCTTCCAAAGCAATCAATTGCATTCAAACTATTGCAAAGGACATATATGGATTTGTTTACAGTAAGATATGAATGGGAAGGTGAAATTGATTATGTAATTAATCCGGAAGATGAGGAGCTGATTCAATTTTTTACACGTCCATGGGAAAATGATTTGATAAATCAATTTTTTGTAAAAAAGAGTTTAGGGCTCGAGGCTATGGAAACATTGGCTGCTGCTTTTGATGTTGTTAAAACATATTCCAAAACAGTTTTAGCAAGAGTTTAATAAAAACTGGGGAATTGGAAATAGAATATTTTTAGAAACTGTCGCGGTTTTATTTATTCGAATCTAATTATTGAATTCATAGTTATACATTGTAATAAGTTTTTGTATTGGAGTAGTTAAAGGACTTAGAGAATAAATTTCTTTTTACTTGCCTATGCATGGTAATTCCTTATATTCAGTAGCAATAAAAATAGCAGCTTATTGTTATATGAAGAGAGGAACCTATGCAAAGAATGATTGATAGATTTTATGATGTACTATTATCTATTTACATCTACAATGAATATGTAGGATACACAGAGTTAGAAAAGCTCTATGCGGAAGTAATAAATAAATATCCAAATGAAAAAGAGTTTATTGCTTCTGTTGGTAAACATGCCGCAGATGAAAAGAAGCACTACTTAATGTTTAAGAACTATTTTCAGAAGAATAAAAGCATGCCCTTTGCAGTTACAAAGGACATTGGTTATATAGATCTTTTTATAAAGCATATATTCAAAACCAATTTACAATCTTTAGATCAGAAAATGATAATTAATGATGAGAAAAAGTTTATGAATTTATGCCGATTGATAATGATGACTGAATTTAGAGGCATGAAACAGGTAAAAACTTTACTAAACAGTTCTTTGATTAAAAGGAATGAAGCGCTCACCAAAATATTTAAAGTAGTTGAAAGGGATGAACCATCACATTGTTATCCCTACCAATACTGGTTAAAAAAGTTCAACAGCCACGAACCAAGATTAAAAGAAAAACTTGTTGATTTGTGGATTCATTATTCGTTAACAATAATTAAAGTTCCTATTCTTTTACTTAATGGAAAGCTTAAAAGAATGAATGAATTTTACGCCTAAGAATTAAGAAGCCGCTATCTTATATCCTTTTCGGTCAATAATTGCAATTCCGAATCTGATGGATTTAGAATTTCTGAAATTCTCTCTTCTTGATTAGAAATTATTTCGAGCAAAATATTTCTAGCCGTTCTGGCATTTCCAAAATTCTTATCCCGTTTATTATAGACAATTTCAAATTTATTTTTAAGAGCTGAATGGCCACCTGGATCGAATGAATAACCGCTGTTCTTAGCCATAGCAGTTGAAATGGAAACTAGCTGTTCCGGATTATAATCCTCGAAATGAAATGAATTAGTAAATCTGGAAGTCAATCCAGGATTAGCATCCATAAAAGTTCTCATTTCGTTTGTATAGCCGGCAACAATTACAATGAACTCTCCTTTATAATCTTCCATTCTTTTAAGTAGAGTTTCAATTGCTTCCTGGCCAAAATCTCCTCCGCCGCGGGATAATGTATAGGCCTCATCAATAAACAAAGTACCGCCTAAAGCTTTTTTAATTACTTCATCTGTTTTAATTGCAGTTTGTCCCGAGTAACCAGCAACAAGCTGAGCCCGATCTACTTCAACTAGCTGCCCTTTTTCTATAACTCCAAGCTCTTTAAATATATTGCTCATAATTCTAGCAACTGTAGTTTTTCCAGTTCCCGGATTTCCGGTAAATACGGAATGAAGAGGCTTTTGAATAACTTCCATTCCCCTATCTCTTCTCATTTTCGAAATTTTTAAACTACTTACAAGCTTGGTAACATTATCTTTAATTGAATCAAGTCCGGTAAGCTTATTCAATTCGGTTAAATATTGTTCCAGTTTATCCGAATCTCCATGAGTTACAACTGTTTTCTTTGCCGGCTCGCTTTGTTTTATTTCTTCAAAATCGTTTATAGTAAAAAATATTTTCTTCTCTTCCGTTAATTCTGATGAGGGAATATCTGCCAAACGCAAAATTCTGTTTCTATTTGCAGTATCAAATAAGTTGCGAACAATTCTTGCATTGCCAAAATTCTTATCTCGGTTTCGGTAAATATTATTAAAGTGTTTAAGAAGAAGTGCTTTTGCCGCTTCATCAACTCTAAGATTATCTTTTTTACACAGCACTGTAAAAATTTCCATTAGATCTTCCGGCGCATAGTCTTCAAAGGTAAATACTTTTGTGAATCTGGATTTCATTCCCGGATTACTTTCAAGAAATGCTTTCATCTCGTCTGTATAGCCAGCAGCAATAACAATAAACTTTCCTCTGTCATCTTCCATTCTCTTTAGAAGTGTATCGATTGCTTCTTTTCCAAAATCGTTATCTCCCCCTTTAACCAAAGTATAAGCTTCATCAATAAAGAGAGTGCCACCCATTGCCGAATTTATGGCGGCTGTAGTTTTTTCGGCTGTTTGACCAACATAGCTTGCAACAAGTCCTGAACGATCTGCCTCGATTAACTGCCCGTTAGGCAGTATTGCTAAAGCAGCATATATTTTACATATAATACGCGCAACTGTAGTCTTACCGGTACCCGGGCTACCTAAGAATAAGATATGAGAAGTAAATTTATCTCTTATGTTTTCACCAACTTCGTTATAATAACGAGCAAGCTTAACCATTTCTCTTACATCTTTTTTTACAGAAGCTAAGCCTTGTAATTTATCCAACTGTCCTAAAGCCTCCGATAGCAATTCTTCGTTAATAGGAATTTTGGCATCTACTTTAGATTTTTGAGGAGCCAAAATAGCTTTTATATCTTCGGGGTAAACTGTAGTTAATTTTTCTTGTGTTTTTTCGTGCTTTGGAAGTGTTAGATATCTTTTGCTTACCTCCAACTTTGCATCTTCAAAAATCTTTCGAACTGTTCTAGCGTTGCCAAAATTTTTATCGCGGGTTCTATAAATATTTGTTAATTCCTTCAGCAATATTTTTTCGGCTTCGTCCGTTATGCGGTAGTCTTCATCCTTAACAAGCTTTTTAAATATTTCGAGTAATTCATCCGGCTGGTAATCATCGAACATAAAATTATGTGTAAACCTAGATCTTAATCCTGGATTAGCATCAAGGAAGTCCTGCATCTCTTTTGGATAGCCGGCAACAACAACAAAGAACTCCCCTTTTTTATCTTCCATTCTTTTTAGCAAAACGTCAATTGCTTCTTGACCAAAATCGTTTCCTCCCCCCTTTTTAACAAGTGTGTAAGCTTCATCAATAAATAGAACATTGCCAAGAGCTTGCTCAATTATTTTTTCGGTCTTCTGAGCAGTTTCTCCAACATATTGCCCAACTAATGCAGCCCGGTCCACTTCAATAACCTCTCCTTTGGGAAGGAGCCCCATACCTTTGAATATTTTGCCCATTAAACGTGCAACTGTAGTTTTACCGGTTCCAGGATTTCCAAGAAAGATTGAATGTACAGTAACCTGATCTTTTGCTTTAAGACCAAGCTGTTTTCTTTCCTTCATGAAATCGAGATAATCTATTAACTCCTTCACAGATTTTTTTACATTGCCAAGTCCAACAATATTATGAAGCTCTGTAAGTACCTGATTAATATCTACAATTTCCTCTTCCTTCTCCTCTTTGTCTAAAGATTTTTCTTCAGGCTTCTCCTCTATTTCTTCTTCGGCTCCCTTTTTAATAACAAATTGTTTTACGGCCGCTAACTGTTTGTTTACAAATAATTCAACTCGAGCTTCTCCATTACCCCAGAATTTATTTTTTACTGCATCAACTGCTCTGGTTGTTACCATAGCATCCCAATCTTTGGGAACATTAACAGCAAAATTAATTTGGTCTACAAGATCGTCATCGAGATACCAAGCGAGAAAACATTTAACATATTGGTCAGATTTTTCGAAAAATGGATTATTGAAAATTATTTCAATTCCAATCTGCTTAGTTTCTTCAAGATCGATAGCAGATAAATACCTTTTAGTTTTGGCTTCGTTATCTTTTAGAAAATCGAATAGCTTAAAGTGAAATACATCGGCATATTCGTTAGGGAACAGCTGAGTTTTATTTGTGGAGACAATTGACTCTTCTTTGGACTTAACTGGATGCTCTGTTAATGAATCTTTTTTAGACATTGCATTATTAATTGCCAGTTCAATTGCTTTTAGCTTTTCATCATCGGGAATTGATTTTTTCAATTCTTCAATTCTTTCTAATGCCGGCTTAAGCTGATTTAACTTATACATCGATTCCAGTAGAAGCAATTCTACATCTGGAAACGCATTAGTAATTTGTGAGTTTGCAACCATCTGCTTAAGAACGTTGAAAGAGAACCAATATTCTTTTTGCTTTAATGCCGTTGAGCATAGTTCAATTAGCTCTTTTGCGTTTTGTTCGGTAGGAACAGTTTTACCTTTTTTTAATTCGTCTGCTTTTGCAAAGAATATTTTTAATTTTTTCCATTCGGGATTAGCATTGTTATCAATCATTAGGGCAAGAGTAAAAAAGTTGCTCCCTTTTTCGGTTTCTCCAATTGCTGAAAGTGATTTGGCTTTATTCAAATAAGTCCAAGCCAGCAACTCTTTCTGTTTACCTTCGGTCATATTAAAATCGTAAATAGCACCTTCAAAACTGCTAAGACGCATTTGAATATATGCTCTGTACATTCGGGCAATCATTGTATCGCCAGATTTTTCTTCCGACATTTTCAAATACTTTTCGGCATTCACGGGATCGTTATTTTCTAAAAGAGCCCATGCATAACAAACACAGGCCTCGCTGGAATCTTTATTGGCATTTATTAATTCTTCCGCCAAGGGAAGTGCCATACGGAAACGTCCTTTAAGTAAATGTTCAAATGCTTCCTGCTGGAGCTGACCGAGAGATTGATTTTCCATATTAACCCATATTCCTCATTGTATCCATTAATTCTTTGTACTTAATAAGTTTTTTCTGCGCTTTATCCCCTGTCTTAGAAATTCTAACAGCATTTTTTAAAAGCTTGCTATATTTTTCAGCCAACACATTGTATTCCATCATTACAATAATGGGGTCAATGTCTTTCATTGCTTTTACTTTTTTAATCCTTTCAAGAAATGCATAATCGTCTTTAAAGGTTTGTTCGGTTTCGTCTAAAATTTCATCTGCCATAAATACCTCAATCCTCTATAATGTTAAATTTGCAAGAAACTTCATCCTTAAATTCCTGCCCCAAGTCCAATATGTCTTCATCTTCCTCTTTATAATGCCAGTTAATTTCAACTGCAATACCAATTTTTCCATACTTATCAATTTTATCTACCACTTCGGCAATAAATTTAATTGAACTGGAATTAAGGTAGTCCAAGTTAAAATCGAAATAGAGTTCCCGAGTTACCTGAGTGATATAATTATTTATCCATTCAAAAACCGGCGTATAAAACTCGCTAGCATTTTCGGGATATGATGAACCAGATATTTCACATTTACCAGTTGCAGCGTTAAAATTAATTGCAGGGCTGCTTTTTGTTTTTTCGATTACCAAATTATCCATTTACATCTCCAAGATTAATTTTCAAATAAAATTTTATTATTGATTGCCCATCTTCACTATTATCGAAAGAAACTATTATTGGAGATTTAGTTCTCCTAATAATTTCCATAAAGCCTATTCCTCCCCCTTTTGAAGTCGATTCGGATTCGGCTTTTAGTTTTTCTTTTTTCAATGCTTTTAGCTGTTCTTCATCCAAAGTGTTATAGTAATTTATTTTATTTTTTACACGTTCATAAGATTCTACTGAAGCTCTATTTCCGCACGTTATTTCTATGCTGCTGCCAATAACTGTCACTTTAAGAAAACCAACTTTCAAAACCTTATCTTCAAGTTGAACAGTTTCTTCGGAGTAGTTGTAAATATTCTGAAGCAATTCATTTGCGCAGAAGAAAATATTCTTTTTTTGTTTAGGAGTTAGTATTGTTTCCAATTTACTGTTTATCTCTTCGCCAAGCTCAATAAGTTTTTCGTGAGATACCGGTCCCGAATATGAAATTATTTTGTTTATAGTTACTGGCTGTAAGCCAATGCCAATAATAAGAACGTCGTCTCGTTGAGTTACATTGTTGCGGTGTTTCTCAAATTCTGTAAATAGAATTTGCTTTTGCTCTTCCATTTGTTGTTTATGAATCTGAAGGAGCAATTCTCTTAACCTTGCTGCGGTAAATTTTTTATCCTCTTCATTATTCTGATCTGTAATACCATCTGAAAATATATAAACTGCGGTATCAGTATTTATTTCGACAGAATGAGTAGTAAAAGAATTATCCTTCTTGGGATCTCCAATAGATTTGCGGTCTGTCTTTATCTCTATCAATTTATCGTTTTGAATATAATAAACCGGGCGGTAGGCACCTGCAACCTGAAGTAAATTCTTATGCGAATCGAAAACTCCAATAGCCAAGTCCATTCCGTCAAACGCTTGAACATTAATATCCTTCTGCAATTCTTTAATTACTCTGCTATGCAGCTGACTTAGTATGTGGGCCGGATTTGTTACTTTATATACATTAACAATTTCATTAAGAAGCGTGTTACCAATTATTGACATGAAAGCGCCCGGAACACCATGCCCTGTGCAATCAACCGCCGCAAAAACTTTTTTGTTATCAACTTCTGTAAACCAATAGAAATCTCCGCTAACAATATCTTTGGGCTTGTACAAATAAAAACTTTCGGGGAATATTTTTTTTAGCTGATCTTCGTTTTGCAAAATTGCACTCTGAATTCTTTTTGCATAATTAATACTATCTGTAATGTATTTATTATGCCAAGCCAATTCTTGATTGCTAGCCTGCAAATTTTGACGGGCCATCTTCAACTCGAGATGGTTTTTTACTCTTGCTAAAACCACCGGAGGACTAATTGGCTTTGGAATAAAATCCACAGCGCCAAGCTCAAGTCCTTTTGTTTCATCTTCCACTTCCGACTTTGCAGTAATGAATATTACAGGAATATCTTTAGTTGAAGGATTTTCTTTTAGTTTTTGACAAACTTCAAATCCATCCATTCCAGGCATCATTACATCAAGAAGAATTAAATCTGGCTTATTATCTCCGAAGGCTATCTTAAGAGCTTTTTCTCCATTAAGCGCCACGCTTCTTTTATAATTAGATAATATTGATCCCAGGATTTCTACATTCTCCAGAGCATCATCTACAATTAAAATACGCTGATCTTTAATTTCTTGGCTCATAATTTTCACTTTAATTGGAAAGCAAACCTAATTTTGATTTAACGGTAAATAAAATAACATTTGGATCGAAAGGCTTTTGAATGTAATCTTCTGCGCCAAGTTCGAATCCTTTTACAAAACTGTTTACATCTTTTTCGCCGGTTACAAATATTATTGGTATAGTAGAAGTTTGAGGATTCTCTTTTAATTTTGCTGCCACTTCAAAACCATTTATACCAGGCATTACTACATCTAAAAGAATTAAATCTATAGGGGCACCCGATGCAATTATCTTTAGAGCCTTTTCTCCGTTTGTTGCTACTTTGATATTAAATTCATTTAAAAGCTCTGCAAGAATGGAAATATTCTCGGGTGCGTCGTCTACAATGAGTACTGTTTTATCTTTTTGAGATTCGCTCATTTTATCCTCTTTATTAATTCAATAAAAGATTTTCAATTAGACTAGTCAATTCTTTTTTACTGCATGGCTTTGGTAAATAATGGGTGCATCCCTCTTCTATAAAATTCTTTTCATCGCCATCCATTGCAAATGCGGTAAAAGCTATTATTGGTACATCCTTATATTTATCGAAACCCTTAATAATTTTTGTAACCTCAATACCCGACAAACCGGAGCCAAGATTAATATCCATTAATATTGCCAAAAAATCTTCGTCGTGTGCCATTTTGATTGCAGTTGCACCATCATTTGCAATTGAAAGATCAACAAGGTCCTGTAAAAACAGCTTTGCGACCATAACATTTGTAAAATCATCTTCCACTAATAAAACCTTTGGCTTTACACCGCTAATAATTTTGGGGCTCTTAATATTTATTTCTTCACTTATTTTTTGGGGACTTAATTCCACCCTTTCTATATCTGATTGGAATTTAATTGTAAAAGAACTTCCTTTGCCTAAGTCGCTATCGAGTTCAAGTTTGCCATTAAGCAATAATATATATTTTCTAACTAGCGACAGTCCAAGTCCAACCCCTTCAAAATTTCTTTTCATTCCTTCATCAACTTGCCTAAACTCATCAAAAATTATTTCATGTTTGTCTTTAGCAATTCCAATACCTGTATCCATAACTTTTATGCAGTGACAGGTAGAAAGTTCATCTTTCTCTTCATACAATTCAACTGTTACACTTCCAGTTTCGGTATACTTAATTGCATTACCAATAAGATTATTTAGAATTATATCGAACATAGTCTTGTCCAAAAAAACATTTGGACACTTTAATTCATCTTTAATAAAAAAGTTCAATCCTTTAACAGAAGCATTAAGCCTATGGTTAATAGAAAGATCTTTTATTCTATCCGAAAGATTAAAAACTTCAGGTCTTGTTATTTGCGATCGAGATTCAAGTTTAGAAAACTTTAGTATCGATTCGAGAGTTTCTTTTAACCTCATACCGGCATCGTGAATGCTACGAGCAAAGTCTTGATGCACAGGGTTTTCAATTTCATCGGCAAGCGCTTCGGAGAAACCAAGAATTCCAGCCATTGGCGTTCTTAATTCGTGGCTCATTAGAGCCAAGAAATGAGATTTTAATTTACTAGCTTCTTCTGCCTTGTTCCTTTCGATAATTAATTCCTCAGTTCTTTCCTCAACCATCTGTTCTAAAATATTAGTAGTATTTTGAAGCTGCATACGAAGAAAGCTTAAATATACATGAGTATCAATTCTAGATTTAACCTCCTCTAACTGAAATGGTTTTGTAATATAATCAACGGCGCCCAGTTGAAATCCTTTTATCTTATCTTTCAGCTCGGTCATTGCAGTTATAAAAACAATTGGGATATCTTTTGTAAGAGGATTCATTTTTATTCTAGTACAAACCTCATACCCATCCATTTCGGGCATCATAATATCTAAAAGTATGATTGATGGAATAGTACCAGATTCAAGAATGCTTAATGCCTTTTTACCATCCAAAGCAACTTTAATTTTATACTCGTTAAGATATTCCCCTAAAACTGTAACATTTTCGGGAGTATCGTCAACAATTAAAATTGTTATTTTCGATTTGTCTATTTTCATTTATGCATACAAATATTTTTCCAAAATAATATCTAATATACTTTAGCTACAAAAATTGTTCTTGCAGCTAAAGCTAAAGAAATTGCTTTACAATAGATCTTAACAAGCTAAAAGTGAATATTTTTTCTATACAAATTAAACAAGGCCTTTGCTGTTCAGATATGGTCCAAAAAGTTTATCTGAACCAACTATATGATCGTGCAGCCAGTCGCGTAAAAAGTTCATCACTTCAAGAGTTAGAACTTTTTCTCCTTTTTCGAACTTACCTTGCAAGCTTGCAACTTGCTCAACTAAATCTTTGTGCTGCTTTTTGTGATGATCGGATTCCGGATAATCATACAGATCGAAATATTTTTCTTCAGTAGCAAAATGATATAAAGTATAATCAATTAATTCTCCGAGCACTTTTCCCAACACATCTTTTCCTTTTCCAATTGTCATAGCATCGTGAAGTTCGTTAACAATTGCAACAAGCTTTTTATGCTGTTGATCAATTTCATTTACGTTAACAGAGTAAATATCTTTCCAAACTACTAGTGCCATGTTCTCTCCTATTAATTATTTGTGTTAATTTATTTTTAATAAAGATAGTAAATCAATCTATTAACCACATCCTTCTATTTAATTTGAGATATTTTTTCTATCGCTTCATCAAAGTCGTAATTTTTAACAGCATCTTCTATCTCTTTTAATTGGCTTCTGAAAGGAGCAATTCCAGGCAGACTTAATATTTCATCAATCTTCTTACTTGAATCGAAATCGTTATCCTTCAATAGATTTGTCAGTTCCACTATTTGCATTTTAAATTTGGCTTCATCTAAAACTCCACCAACTTCTTCTTTTATTTCTTTTTTTCTTGTACCCTTCCATTCCATTATCTCTTTCAATACTAAATTTAATTTAGCTTCAAAATCAACAAAGTCTGCATCTTCTAATTCATTTTCAGATTTCTTTAAATTAGCTTCTACTTTGGCTGCCGCAAGGTTTAATTTTATTGCTCCAAGATTCCCCGCAACACCCTTAACAGTGTGGGCTAATCTTACAGATAGTTCTTGATCTTGATTGTGAACAGCTGTCTTAATTTGTTCTACAATATTTATGTTACTTTCGCAAAACTTCTCCAAGAGATTTAAATAAAGTTTTTTATTGCCTCCCACTCTTGTAAGACCGTTAGTCACATCTATATTCACAAAATCCGGTAATTGCTCATCTTCATCTTTTACAAATTCTTTTGGCTTTGGAAGGTCATCTAACATTCTCTCTCCGGGTTTAACCCAAGTAACAAGAGCACCAAAAACATCATCGGGATTAATTGGTTTAGTTACAAAATCCATCATGCCCACACTAATACATTTTTCTTTTATACCAACCATTGCATCTGCAGTCATTGCCACAATTGGAAGAAGGTTATACTCGGGATTTTTTCTTATTTCAATAGTAGCAGTATATCCATCCATAATGGGCATTTGCAAATCCATTAACACAATATCATATTTTGATGGGACACCCGAAGCAAGAACTTTTTCAACAGCTTCTTTTCCATTATTCGCTATCTCAACAACAAAACCGGCTTGTTCCAATAGTTCTGTAGCCACCTGCTGATTTATTTCGTTATCTTCGGCTAAAAGAATTCTTGCACCTTTTAGTTTCTGAAGTCCATCTGAATGCTTAATTCCCTTTTCGAGTCGAAATCTTTTTGTTCTAACTTCCTTTCCAAACACTTCCATTATTGAATCAAAAAGCTGCGAATAGGAAATTGGTTTGTTTATAAATCCTTTTATACCTACTTCCTTTGCCTTTGCTGCAACTTCTTCTCGTCCAAATGCTGTAACCATTATAATTGTTGGAGTGGCAGCTTTATTCTTCTGCATAATAATTTTTGAAGTTTCTATTCCGTCCATGTCGGGCATCTTCCAGTCCATAAGCACTAAATCAAAAGGATTTCCACTATCGTTTACTGCTAAATCGATTGCTTCTTTTCCGCTCTTGGCAAGCGTTACAGTGAATGTAAATGTTTCAAGTGCTTCTTTCAAAATTTCCCGCGCTGTTTCGTTATCATCTACCACTAGCACTTTTAATCCCCTTAAATCTATTGAAGGCAAAAACTCAATTCTTTTTTGCTCTTTTTGAACTGTAAGCAATGCTGTAAAAAAGAAAGTACTTCCTTTTCCATATTCACTTTCGAACCATACTTCTCCCCCCATTAATTCTGCAAGTAATTTAGAAATTGCTAATCCTAATCCAGTACCTCCATATTTTCTGGTTGTAGAGCTATCTGCTTGCGAAAATTTCTGGAACATTTTTTTCTTCTGCTCTTGCGTTAATCCAATTCCGGTATCTTTAACAGAAAATCTTATCTTTACTTTATCCCCTATAATTTCGTGCAGATCTGCCGATATAACTATTTCTCCTTCCGAAGTAAACTTTACTGCATTGCTGCAATAGTTTGTTATAATCTGCCCTATCCGCAAAGGATCACCAATTAAATTAAGAGGAACATCCTTTGCAATATGAACACTAAACTCTAAACCTTTGTCCTGCGCTTTTTGCGACACTAGATTTGCAACAGAATCCACAATATGCTCAAGATCAAATTCGACGCTTTCAACATCCAAACTTCCTGCTTCTATCTTAGAAAAATCTAATATGTCATTGATTATTCCCAACAAAGCCTGAGCGGATTTTTCTATTTTTAATAAGTAATCCAATTGCTTGCTATCAAGTTTGGTTTTTAATGCTAAATTAGATAAACCAATTATTGCATTCATAGGAGTTCTAATTTCGTGACTCATAGTAGCAAGGAATTGGCTCTTAGCAATAGTTGCAGCCTCTGCGTGCTCTTTTGAAATTTCTAATTCTAATGTTCGTTGAGAAACTATTTTTTCGAGATGTTCTTTTTGTTTGGTTAGTCTATGTGTGTAAAACTTTACAATGAGGAACACAAAGGATGCGCCCAAAATTAGATACAAAAGGTAAGCCCAAGCAGATAAATACCATGGCCTCAGAATTGTGAAACTATACTCTGCAATATTACTTTTAGCTCCATAAATATTTTTTGCAATTATTTTAAATGTATAGTCTCCTCCCGGAAGATTTGTAAAAGTTGCTTTGCTCTCTTTTGTCCAGATGCTCCATTCATCGTTAAAACCTTCCAGTTTATATTGGAATTCAGTTTCCTGCGGTTCTTCGTAAAACAAACCGGCATAATGAAAAACTATTGAATTGTATTTGAAATCTAATACCGGTTTTAATTCTTTGGTTTGGTTTAATGAAACTTTCTTAACCCCGCCATCTGGTTTGTAAAATGAACCAGCAAATAACAAAGAATCCTTGCCAATAATTACTTTTCGAATAACAGTATTGAATGGTTTATTAAAATCGCGATCATTTTCAGTATTAAATAAATAATATCCCTCTGCAGAACCAAAATTGATTTTTTCATCTTCGTCAATAGAGGCAAATTCTATTCCGGTAGATTTTAATAGTCTATTAAAACAACCTTTATCATATTTTATTCCATTCTCTGTTTTTCTTGCATAGAAAATTGAATCCCCCAGCATCAGATACAAATCTTTTTTTACTTTAAGAATTTGCGAGATTGAGAATTTTATATCGTCTTTAAAAACTGTTGTACGGGTGAATTTAATTAACGAATCAGGTCCATTGTTAACTGGAAATTCAGGCTTTAAAATTCCTTCTTTTGTTGTAATAAAAATTTCGTTGTCTATATTGAACGCTTTATTTCCAACCAAATCTGGCAGACCATCCTTTACTCCAAAATGTGATATCTTATAATCTTTGATGTTGCCGTCAATAAATCGGATAAAGAAAACTCCATCGTAAGTTGTACTAATCCAAAGATTTCCCTCTTTATCAACTGCTATTCTATCTACTGGTTTATTAATTTCCTTAAAAATATAGGACTCTATTGCTTTTACATTATTGAAAGTAGAATTTTTATTAAGCTTAATGTAAGCAAGTTTATTGGCTACCCCGAAGAAAAAAATATCCCTAAATGTTGGATGGTTAGCGACAAAATAAACTGTTTCGGTTGGTGAGAATGAAAATAATACTCTTGCTGTTTCATTTTTAATAACTCTTATTCCACCAAGTCCGTATCCTAACAAAAAATTGTTATAAGGGAAAAAACCCCAGCACCCCTCTGAAAAAGATTTCATTAAGGTAAACTTTCTGTTTCCATCTTTTTGAATAGATTTATTATTAGTAAGAAAGGAAACACCATCATAAGTGCCTATATATCTTGTGTCTCCAAATTTAATAGTTGAGATCACAGTATTTCTTATATTTTGATTACCATCAAACATTTGTACCGGATAACTGATATCAACTTTGACAATGCCATTTCCACTGCAAAGCCATAGATTACCTTCGGCGTCAAGTTCTAAAGAATAGATCTTTACATCCGGGAAACCATTTTCTTTATTAATAATTCTATCTACTTCACCGTTATTGTACAATATTACAAATCCGCCTGTGTTGGTTATTACTGCGAATTTCCTATCGTCAATTCTTTTCATAAAATAAATTTTATGAGTTCGAAGATAGTCTTGCGCCGGTGTATTAAATATTTCTTTTTGGTTAGTTGATAAATTACAAAGGAGCCACTCGGCTTCGGCTGTAGCCATTAGCATTTTATTATTAGGTAACGACACTCCGGTGCGAATAGTATTTGTCTTGTTATTTAGTGATTTAATTGGAACAAAAGAGGAACCACTTAACTTGCCGGGTCCTTCATTTTTGTGAAACAAATAAATAATATCATCTGCATTAAAAGCCCAGAAACTTTTTAGATCTACATTTATTTTTGAAATTTTGTTGTTATAATATCTGAAAACAAATTTTGGAGTAACAAAATAGATCCCCTTTGAAGTTGCAAAGGTCTTCCAGACATTTAAAAAAGTTCTTTCATATATAGGGAGATTTTGTGATAATGATTTGTAACGCATTTCCCCCAACTCATCCGGTTCTAAGTAACCAAATTCATCAAATGCTCCAACATAAATTTTCCCATTTTTATCCATTGCTAAAGAACGCACAATAGATTTATTTGAAGTTATAATTCTCTTCCAATTTCGCCCGTCGAATTCCAGCAGCCCTTTGCTATCTCCAAAATAAATTATTCCTCTCTTATCCTGAATTGAGCACCATACCTGCGAACTCCCTATATATTCTTTTGGTGAATAGTACTTAATAAATAAGGAACCATGTTCTGTGTTTGACTGTGCGCTTGCATACACTGAACTAATTATTATAATTAAAAAAAACAGCAGTATATTTTTTTTATGATTACTCATTTATTTTGGTGTCCATATAAATCTATAAAAAGTTATATATTAATTTTACTCAATCTTTCAAGAGCTTCATCAAAATCGTAGTTCTTCACATCGTTCTCAATTTCATTCAAAAGAACTTTATGAGGAGCAATACCCGGCAGACTTAATATTTCATCTATCTTTTTGCTCGATTCAAAATCGTTATCCTCCAGCAATTTCTTAAGTTCGATCATCAGCGTTTTTAATTTTTCTGAATCCAATTGGCCGCTTTCTTCTTTTCGTTCATCTTTCTTTCTTGAGCTCTTCCACTCTTGTATTTCGTTCAAAGCAAGGTTAAGAGTTGATTCAAATTCTTTAAAGTCAGCATCATCCAAATCCATTTGCTTTTTAAGTTTTGCTTCAACCTTTGCAGCAATAAGATTAAGATTTATTGCTCCTAGGTTTCCGGAAACTCCCTTTACCGTATGAGCCAATCTAACGGATAATTCCTGATCTTTGTTATGAACAGCTGTTTTTATCTGTTCTACAACATTTATATTATTTCCATAGAACTTCTCTAATAAATTCAGATAAAGCTTTTTATTGCCTCCCACTCTTGCAAGGCCATTTTTCACATCAATATTTACAAATTCAGGTAATTGTTCATCTGCATCTTCTATAAATTGTTTTGGCTTTGGCAAGTCTTCTACTTTTCTTTCTCCGGGCTGAACCCAAGTGACAAGCGCACCAAAAACATCATCTGGATTGATAGGCTTTGTTACAAAATCCATCATTCCCACGCTTATGCATTTTTCTTTTATTCCAACCATAGCGTCTGCAGTCATTGCAACAATGGGCAGTTCGTTATACATAGAATGTTTTCTAATTTCTATTGTAGCGGTGTAACCATCCATAATAGGCATTTGCAAATCCATGAGCACTATATCGTACTTAGATGGGACACCGGAGGCGAGAACTTTTTCGACAGATTCTTTTCCGTTATTTGCAATCTCGACAATGAAACCAGCTTGCTCAAGCAATTCGGTTGCGACCTGCTGGTTAATCTCGTTATCCTCAGTAAGTAAAATTCTAGCTCCTTTTATTTTTGCAAGACCATCTTGGTGCTTCATTCCTTTTTCAACACGGCTGCGCTTGGTAGAAACTTCTTTACCAAACACTTCCATAATTGTATCAAAGAGGTGTGAGTAGGAAATTGGTTTTGTCATAAATCCTTTGATACCAACTTCTGCTGCTTTTTCGGCAACCTCTTCGCGACCAAATGCAGTAACCATAATTATTGTTGGAATCTTAATAGGAGACTTTTCTAAAATAATCTTTGATGTTTCTATTCCATCAAGTTCCGGCATCTTCCAATCCATTATAACAAGATCAAATGGCTGCTCTCGGTTATTTAGAACAAGACCAATTGCTTCTTGCCCACATTTTGCCAGAGTGACCTTAAATGAAAATGTTTCGAGAGCTTCTTTTAATATTTCGCGAGCAGTTTCATTATCATCCACAACCAGTACACTCATTCCTCTTAAATCTATTGCTGGCATATATTCATCGCGCTTTTGCTCTTTTTGAACATCCATTAGCGCGGTAAAATAAAATGTACTTCCTTTTCCCTGTTCACTTTCAAGCCAAACTTCTCCTCCCATCATTTCGGCAAGAGATTTGGAAATTGCAAGTCCAAGTCCGGTACCTCCAAATTTTCGAGTGGTAGAACTATCTGCCTGCGAAAACTTTTGGAACATTTTTGCCTGCTGTTCAGGGTTAAGCCCAATACCAGTATCTCGAACAGCAAATCTTATTTTTACCTTTTCCCCAACTCTTTCGTGAATACCTGCGGAAACAACTATATCTCCTTCGGAAGTAAACTTGACAGCGTTGCTGCAATAGTTAGTAATAATCTGGCTTATACGCAGCGGATCTCCAATGAGATTTAAAGGAACATCTTTATCTATATGAACGCTGAACTCGAGTCCTTTCTCCTGAGCTTTTTGTGAAACGAGATTAGAAACCGTATCCATAACATGTTCAAGATCCAGATCTACATGCTCAATATTTAGTTTGCCAGCTTCAATCTTTGAGAAGTCGAGAATATCATTTATAATTCCAAGAAGAGCCTGAGCAGATCTATCTATCTTTATCAAATAATCCAACTGCTTTGCATCAAGGTTTGTCTTCAATGCTAAATGGGATAATCCTATTATAGCATTCATCGGTGTTCTAATTTCGTGAGACATTGTTGCAAGGAACTGACTCTTAGCAACAGTTGCGGCATCGGCTTCTTCTTTTGCAACTGCCAATTCACTCTGAATTTGTTTAAGATCGGTTATATCAATCAAAGAAATTATTAGTGACTGTTTTTCTAAGTATTGAATTGGATTAATTGAGAGAAGGCACCATCTCTCTTCACCCGTTCCAATTCTTCTTAATAGTATTTCGTAATTTTTTACCGAACCGCTCTCTTTAATTTTTTGAAGGATTATCGGTCTCTGTTTTTCATAGTCGGCATAAATTTCAAAAGATTCTCTAGTTTGAAGATCTGCAATTGCCATTTGATTAAATTCTGCCATGGCAATGTTTGCTTTAATAACAAAGCCAGATACCGGATCTGTAACAGCCATTGGAACAGGCGATGTATCAACAATTTTATCTGCAGATTCTTTTGCCTTTCCTAATTCCTCTTGAATTTTCTTGAGATCGGTTATATCCCAAACTAATCCAGTAGAAATAATTGGAGAACCATTTTCATCGTAGCTAAACTTTCCAATTGACATAATATGCTTAACCTCATGATCGGGCTTGACAATTCGGAAGTTAGTTTGATAATCTGCAATTCTCTTAGCAATTGTTTCTTGCATAACTGCCGCAACAGCAGGTATATCATCCGGATGAACGAATGTAAACCACTGCCCCATTGAACCATCTAACTCTACATCATCCAATCCATATAATTTAATTGTGTTTTCATCTGCATCTAATCTGTTTTCGATTGGGAAGTATTTCCAGCTGCCCATCTTTGCGGATTTTAGTGCCAGGTTAAGACTTTCTTTGGCTTCCAACACTTCATTCTGAATCTTTTTCAAATCTGTAATATCTATTATAGATCCAACAAGACAATCCTCGTTATTATAATTTAGCGGTATGAATGATACTAAACATTCACGCACTTCACCGGTTTTGTAACGTTTGAAATTTACTTCGTAATTATGAAGCAAGCCCTCGTTTTTAAGACGCGTAACTAATTGTGTTCTATCATCGGGATGAAGATACCACTCACTCGATTTCATGTGAGTGAATTCATCAATTTCTACCTGATGAAATTCTGCCATGGCAGTATTTACTCTTACAATTTTTCCATCGGCAATTCTTGTAACAGCAGTAGGAATTGGAATTGAGTCGACAATTCTATTTGCAGCTTCTTTTGCTTTTTCGAGCTCAAACTCGGCAAGTTTTATTTCGGTTATATCTTGAGTAACACCATCCATATGCATCAAACCATTTTCATCTTTACGCATAACTCCAAGAGCACGTATCCAAACTATTTGTTCATCAACCGGTCTTTTAAACGGATAGATAACATCATACTTTTCTATTTTTCCTTCAGCAGTTAATCCAAATTCCTCGCTTACCTTTTTTGCAATTTCTTGGTTAGCCGCGGCCATTGCATTGTACCAGTCCGATAACAGATATCTTTGATCTTCTTTGTTGAACATACCGAAGATATTTGTAGCACGATCTGATTGGTTATAATAACCGGAATTATCCATAGGAACTTCCCAAAAGCCAGCTTTGGTAAGATCAAGTGCTCTATCGGAAAGCATATTTATTCTTTCTATTTTCTTTTCTGCTTCTTTTCGCTCTGATATATCATGGGTAAATGCTGCAATATAACCGTTCCCCTCAAATTCAAAGTAAGAAGCATTTATTTCAACCGGAATTAAAACTTCATCTATGCTGCAAAGAGTGGATTCATAAGAAACTTTTTCTCCCTCTTTCAATTTATCTACAAATGTTGACCAATTTTCTCTATCGAAATTGATATCGAAAAACCAGAATGCGCGTCCTATAATTTCATCTTTAGTAAAGCCTAGTGAATCGTAAGCATGAATATTAGTTTCTAAAATTTTGCCAGATACAGGATCGATAAAACAAATACTGTCTTTTGCATTATCAATTCCATACTGAATAAGTTTTAATCTGGTTTCAAGTTCTTTTCGAGCAGTAATATCTTTGAAAATAACTACAGACCCAATTGTTTTATTATCCTTCAATAAAGGGGTGCTTGAATACTCAACAGAGAAATGAGAGCCATCTTTGCGCCATAAAACTTCGTCATCAATTTTAGCAGATTCACCAAAAGCATAAGACTTATACATTGGGCAATGATCACGCATGTACATGGTACCATCGCTATAGGAATGATGTACTAACGCATGTATACTTTTACCTACAACTTCTTCTTCGGTGTAACCTAGCATTTTTAAAGCGGAAGGATTTACAAACGTTGTATTACCCTCAACATCGCAACCAAAAATTCCATCGCTAGCCGATATTAGCAGAGATTTACTTCTCTCTTCCGATTCGGCTAATGCAGCTTCTGCATTTTTAATTTCGGTTATGTCAAATCTTATAGATAGATACTCGACCGGTTTACCATTTTCTCCCATAACTGGTGCAATAACGGCATCCACCCAATAAAATGAACCATCTTTTGCTTTATTGCGAACCTGACCGCGCCAGATATTTCCGTTGGAAATTGTCCGCCACATTTCTTTAAAGAATTCTCTAGGGTGAAATCCGGAATTTACAATTCTGTGATTCTTGCCTATTAATTCTTCCCTAGTGTATTGAGATATTCTACAGAATTCTTCGTTAACATCAATAATGTTCCCTTCAAGATCTGCAGAGGAAACAATTGCCGCAGTATTTAATGCAAGATTTTGAGAAGCAAGTTTGGAATTTAAAGTCTTCACTTCTTTTAGAATTTCTTCGAGCGATTTTGTCCTCTCGGCAACTTTCAGCTCAAGATTTTTATTTAACTCTAGAATTTCAAGTTCAGCTTTTTTCTTTTGGGTTATATCTGTATGGGTTCCAACAATTCTTTTTGCCTTACCATTTTCATCTTGTTCAACTACAAGTCCTCGTGTAAGCACCCAAAATTTTTCACCATTCTTTTTTATTCCCAAAAATTCAGTTTCATAATTGGAATTATTTCCGATTGCGCTGTAAACTGCTTTAGCAGAGCTATCCTGAGTGGAAGGATCATTTAATGTAAGCCATTTCTCTACAGTAGGTTCAAATTCGTTAGGCTGGTAACCAAATATTTCGAACATTCTTTCGCTAAAGTAAAGCTGATTTGTATCTAAGAACCAGTCAAATATGCCATCGTTGGTTGCCTGGAATGCATATTTAAAACGATGAGTAAGATCTTTTAATTCAATCTCTTTGTTTGCAATTTCTCCAATCATCTTATTAAATGAATTTGCTAACTCTCCTACTTCATCGCTTGTTTTTATTTCAATAGTCTTCTTCTTTAAACCTCCTTGAATTTCCTTAACTCCTTTTGTAAAAGCTATAATAGGTTTTGTAATACTTCTTGCAATTACTAAAACCACAATTAACAGAAATAGGATACTGAAAAAAGTAATAATAAATGTATTTCGGGTAAGTTTGTTTATATCTCCTAATAGCTCATCCTCACGAACCGAAACTGCCAAGCCCCAATTTGTATACTTAATAGGAGTTGTATAAGCCCATATTCTTTGCCCCGGTTCATCATCTATTCTTAATATTACTCTCCCCTTCTCTCCTTTAAGAAGCTTCTCACCCTCAAGTTTTTGGTCTTCCGGATTAACCGAACTCCCCTTAATTGTAAAAATATTATCCCTGAAAATTCTTTTTTTACTAGGATGATAAATGAACTGCCCCTTCTGGGATACCATGACATAATTCATGGACTTATAATAGGATGAATCTGTAAGCTCCTTGAACTTAGTCAAATTAATTCTAGCAGAAGCAACACCAATAAATTTTCCATCTTTATAAATTGGAGCAGAAAACCTTGAGCATAAACTTTTTGTCTCTCTGTCTATAAATGGTTCATCCCAAAAAGTTTCTCCCATACTTGCTGGAACCTGATACCATAGTTCGTCCATTTTTGTATAATCTATCAGATTGGATAATTCACTTTTTACAACTTTTCCATCAACCATGCTAACAGAATTTAACCTTAGTTTTCCTTTATTAAACTCTTTATCAAAAGACAACCTGGAACCAAGAAGAAGAGGACTTTTGTTAAGATTATTTTCCAAAAAAGCATAAGCTTCATCTTCGGAAACAAACTCTGAAAGACTAACATAATCTACTGTATTATCAACAATCAGCATTATCTTTTCAATTTGCCCTTCAACTCGCTTTGCAAAATCTTCTGTATAAATAGTAAGAAAGCGGTCAATAGATTTTATTTCTTCATCTCGTACAAATTTGTTTGTAATGAAATCGCTTAGTAAAGCAAGGATAGCAATTGTAGGTATTATTGTAATTAATAATTTTAAGCGGATGCTTTTGATTTTTATCTTCATATTTAGACTGTACTGAATATTGAATAATTATTAAATATTTTTTTATAAAATCTTTGCTACTTTTAACAGGTCAGCCGAAACTTCCTGTCCTTCTGAATCAAGTTTTTTCTTGTTAATAATAATTTTAGGTTTTCCCCCTTCTACACCAATTGCAACGCTAACTTCTCCTTTTTCGGCTAACGATGATAATCCTGATATTGAAAATACTTTATTATTATCTGTAATCAATTTTGTAGACCCGCAACCCGGTGTAATATATGCTACATTAAAATTGCCTATCTCTTTTTCAATATTATTAAAACTTACTGCTGTTGGGAATAATCCAAACTGTTTAAATCCTTCAACAACTTCATCTTTAATAGCGGCATCGGTATATACAATTACGAGTTTTATTCCTTTAGCCTGCAAAGTTTTGTTATAGTTAAATATTTTTTTAAATAAAGCTCCTTGAAGATTAGCTGGAACCGGCATTGCCTGTGCGTATCCAATTTCGCATATAGTCAGAACAAGAATTACAATAGAAAAAAACCTTTTCATTTATTTACCTTAAATTATAGGGAGTATTGAAGTTCATAATAAATTCTTCGTCCGTAACCGGAAGGCACTTCTTTTATGTTGCGTCCATTGTATTCAGGAAACATTACAGTTTCGTTAAATAAATTTTTTGCAGAAAGGTTATGTCTTAAAGTTCCGTTAAGAAATTTTTGATTGTAGCTGATATTAAAATCGAATGTTATACTTGGTTTTATTTCACCCAGAAGACTATTGGTCTTGGAGCGGTAATTAGAAAGTAACGAAAGTGTTATATGAGAGAAATCTTTTGCTAATCCAAAAGAGATAGTATGAGCCGGGATATATTTGAAATTGTAGTGACCGCTTTTGTTAACCTCATCGCCCGAGTTTCCGGTTGAATAAGAATAATTTAAAAATGCATCTAATAAATTAGCACGACTGTAACGAAGTTCTAATTCAACACCTTTGGCTGTAAATTCATTTCCGTTAATGTAAATAACTGAATAATTAGTAGGATGATTTGGAAATCTTCTAACGCGGTAAGCTTTGTTCTTATACGAACTGAAATATACAAGCGCCTGCACAAAAAAATTATCAATGGCACTCAAATATGCTATTTCAATTGAGTTGCTGGTCTCCGGCTTCAAGTTAATATTTCCAAAAACTTGGTTATCCGGAGTTTCAAAATATAACTCGAATAAACTTGGTGCGCGGTATGATTGCCCCGCAATTAATTTAAAACTATTATTTTCATCCAATGCATAAACAAGGGTAGCTCTTGAAGAAAGATTATTACCGAACAATTCATTCCAAGTAATTCTTGAACCGGCAACTAAATTGAATGCACCGAAATTACCAAAAGCTTGTGCGGCAAGAGAATATTCATATAATTTTTTGCCTGCCATGTTATTAAGATCAAAAACAGAATCTCTAAGTTCGTTATAATTAGCACATGCTAAAGATTTTCTTATATCATAATCAGCGCCTACATCAAATCCAAAATTATCAGAAATAGAGAAATTTAGATTAACTTTATTGGTAATTCTATATCCTTCTATATAAGATTTGATTACTCCATCCAAAGAACCTGCAAAATCTCTCTGACTATAATCATAACTTAAATTGTATTTTAAATTCAGCTTCTCTGTAAATGAATGATCCAAACCGTATGACAATAAATAACCATTTAATACTTGATCTTTTCCGGCGCCTGTAGCAAATGATGTTGTGTTTCCTAAATAACTTTCGTGAGTTATGTATGTGTTAAAAAGAAAAGTATGCCCATTGTATTTTGATAGAAGGTTGAAGTTATTTTCCTTAAGATATTCTTTAATAAAACCCTCCACTTTATCTTCGTCTTTAAATAAATAATCGTGACCGGTTTCATCAGATGTATTTGCTGAAATAAAAGTTTTCCAATTGTTGTTTATTAGATTTAAATTTCCTCCAGCCTGAAGTCTTCCATTAGAGCCAAAAGCTAAATGTACTGTAGAACTTTCGACTTCAGAATTTTTTATTACTATATTTATTGCACCGGTGTATGCATTGGTTCCATAAAGTACAGACGCCGGTCCTTTTAATACTTCAATTCTTTCAACATCGTTGATATTTATCCTGTCAATGTTTGTTTCACCTGTAGCAGCATTCCATTGCGGTATACCATTTATTAAAACAAGAACTTTATTTGCATAGTGAGGCTGTAAAATATCTCTCGAAGTTGGAATATTTCTTTTAAAATATGTTCGCATTACTTCAAACCCAGGGATAATACAAAGTGCCTCGGCAACTGAATTGAAATTGTACTGCTTAATCATTTTTTGATCTATGATGGATACAGTAGAAGGTGTATTTAGAATAGTTTGACCGCTTGATGATGCTACTTCTATTTTTATATCAAGAAGTTCGTCTAAACTCATCGATTCGAGATTTTGAGAATAAGCAATATTGCTTAACATAAGAAATGAAAAGAAACAAAGAAACAAAGTCCACCAAAGCTTATTATGACTGCAATTTGCTGCATTTTTCATATTAGTAACCCTTTGATTTAATTATACATTGAGAAGACTATTGGTTTAATTGAATCTATAGCCAATAAAATCAAACGCATACCTTATACTCTTTTATTTTAACATAGTCCAATTGCAATATTGATGATAATTTAAGAACACAAATAAATTTAAGCACATATTCGAGCAACTGCTCTATCTTATTCTTTTGAAAGCGGTTACGACAAACAAATGAATCGATCATATCAGATGATTTAGTAGAATAATTGCCATTAAATCAAAAGATAGTAATGTTCATTTATAAGCAAAAAGCGGAATTAATTTAACTAAAAGGTGAGCAAATACAAATATTTTTCTACTTAAAATGTATTCAAAATGGTCGGAATCACGGTTACCCAATTGGAAATAAAGCTAGCTATTAGAAAGTCACTAATTGTGCTGCTAAATTGTTCTAAATTTTTTAGGTAATTAGCTACACGTAATTCCAATAATAAATGCAGTTATTTATTCCTTTCTAAGCTTGCCAATAAATATTCCAAAAACAAAAATTATAAATAAACCAAAAGTGGCAATTATTATGTGAGTTAAAAGCAGTATATTTTTTTGTTTAGAAAATTGATTTGTAAATTTTTCGTAATTAATAGAGACAGAAATTCCGCCTCTTATGTCACCAACTTTATAACCCTGCTCGGCATGGCATTTAAGGCACGATTTTTCGGTAACTAGCGGGGCCATATAATTAAAACTGGTAACATTGTTTTTTGTCTCAATCCTATGATATTCCTGTGCCTTTATTGCAAATTGATTCAGAGCATTTACTTCCCAGTAATTTGCTGCGTTTTGGGGGTTCAGCGGATTTAGGCTTGTAAGATGAGCCTTCAGTTTATTATTCTTATTCTCAAGTTCGTGAACCATCCTTGTCATATAAGCAGGATTTACCAATGTTAATTCCTTACCATCTTTTGTAGTTACATCCCGGTTGGCAACTTTAAGAAAAGGATTTTGGGGTGTATATTCAGAAACCGGAACGTATAGACCGCCTTCGAGAGATGCCCACTTTCTATAGATAACATCTTTGTCGAAATTAGCCCTTGCTTCGCTTAATGCAACGTTATAAATTATTTCATCAACCGAACTAACATTCATCATGTAAGAAAAAACAATTAATAAAATCCAAAATGCCGAAATAGCAATAACAAGATTTTTTCCCCTAGTGAGTAGAGTGAATAAATTGTTCATTAAATTATCCTCATTTATTAAAGCAATTAATCAACCTTCATATTAATATTTGCATAAATATAAATTTGGGAATTACATTTCAATTACTCTTAACTATGCAAAAATATATAAAGTAATCAACTATTTGTACACATAATCCATTTTTTAGTAATTCGACATTTTTATCTATTAGTTAATAATGCATTGTCAGGGGAGCATCACTAAGAGCTTGCCGCAATTAAATTACTATTATGAAGTGTTTTAGTAAGTAAAATGCAAAAGAGAAAGCAGCCGATAAGAAAATGATAAGCAGAAATTACTAAATAGCCGAACATATTAAATAGAATTTATGCATGGTAGCAAAACAAGGGAACTTGTTGTTGATGAAATTAATAATACATAAGCAAACTTAACCCTATTAAAATAGGAATAAGTTGCCGGTATTAAGTTTTACCATTATTGCTTCAGCATCATTCTATTTATCATTAATAATTGCAATACTTTTTTTTTCAACAAGCTTTTTATTGATGAGATTATTTGATATTCGACAGACTAAGTAATCAAGATCAATCGAAAGCAAAAACGCTTTTCATTCTGGCATAGAATTGTTCATCGTAAACCTTTTTGAAATCGACATCATCGATTGCCTTAGGAGTAATTTTGATAAACTTTTCTTTTTCCATATCCCAATTTTCAAGAATATTAAATGCAAGAATGGATTTAGTATGAAAATAATGATTGACTAGATATTTATAAATTAAATCCTCATCGGGAACTGTTACATTAGAAATTTTCACATACTCTTTATTCAAGCTTTTTTCAACATGATCTATTTTATTATATACAACAGCAGTACCACCGCTCATTCCCGCGCCAAAATTTTTACCAATATCTCCAAGTACAATTACAAATCCCCTTGTCATATATTCGCAGCAATGGTTACCAACTCCTTCTATAACAGCAGCTGCACCGCTATTACGAACGGCAAACCGTTCACCTGCACGTCCGGCAACAAACAATTCACCGCCTGTAGCGCCGTAAAGAGCAACGTTGCCAATTATTGTATTGTTTTCGAGAGATTTTCGAATTGCCTTGTTGAACCTGATAGTTATTAAACCGCCGCTCATTCCTTTACCCACATAATCGTTAGCAACTCCGCAATGACGGATTTCGATATTATCTACAAGAAAGGCTCCCAAGCTTTGTCCGGCAGATCCATTTAATTTGTACTGGATATGACCTTTAAATTCACTTGGACCATAAAGGAATGAAATTAATCCGGAAATTTTACTTCCAATTGCTCTATCTGTGTTTTTAACATTTCGGTTAACAATTGCCCTACCATGAGTCATCAAAGCTGGGCGAACCTCATCAATAATTCCATCACCAATGTGACTCATAATATTTTCGGTTTTTTGAAAATACTTTTTATAATCAAGGGTAAAATTGTCGCATGGATAATTAAGAAGTTCGGATAGGTCGATGTTTTTCTTAGAAATAAAATCATTCTTATCAATATTCTGAATCAATAAATTATTCTTTCCAATTAAATGGGAAAGTTTAGCAAATCCCATTTGAGAGAGGTGAAGTTTTACTTCATCGGCAATCTTTCTAAAATAATTTACCAGGTGTTCCGGCTTTCCTTTAAAACGCTTACGCAGTTCTTCATCCTGAGTAGCTATGCCAGCAGGGCAAGTATTAGAATGGCATTGACGTGCCATTACACAGCCTATAGAAACTAAAGCCGAAGTACCGAAATCAAATTCCTGAGCGCCGAGCAAAGATGCAACAATAACATCTTTGCCATTCTTCAATCCCCCATCAACTCTAAGAACAATTCTATTTCTCAATCCATTTGAAACTAAAGTTCGGTGCACCTCGGAGAGCCCTAATTCCCAGGGCAATCCGGTATGCTTTAAAGAGCCAAGAGGACTTGCGCCGGTACCACCATCGTTGCCGCTAATTAAGATTACATCTGCACCTGCTTTAACAACACCGGATGCAATAATACCAATTCCAAATTGTGAAACAAGCTTAACACATATAACGGCTAATGGATTCACCTGTTTTAAATCGTATATAAGCTGAGCTAAATCTTCGATGCTGTAAATATCGTGGTGCGGAGGTGGAGAAATTAAAGTAACACCTGGAGTTGTGTGCCTGTTATTTGCAATAGATAGAGTAACTTTTTCGGCCGGGAGCTGCCCCCCTTCGCCAGGCTTTGCCCCCTGCCCCATTTTAATTTGAATTTCGCGAGCGGATGTTAAATAAGAAGTTGTTACACCAAAGCGTCCGCTTGCAATTTGTTTAGTATAGCAGTTTTCACTTTTATCGGGATTGGAAATGCTGAAGCGGTCTTTTTGTTCTCCTCCTTCTCCGGTATTGCTGCGCATACCAAGCATTGAAGCGGCACGAGCTAGAAGGCGATGAGTCTCTTCGGAAATGGCGCCAAATGAAATTGCACCAAGACCAAATCTTTTTAGCAATTCATCCGATGACTCAGTCTCTTCAATTGAAATAGCATTGCCCATTTTAACATCAAGCAAATCTCTTACGTAAACAGGAATATCTTCTTTAACAACATTTATCTGTTTATTCTGAGAGATGTTATGTATCTGCTTAAACACATTTGGAGAGTAGCCATGCGCTTCACCATTTTTTCTAAACCGGAATTTTCCAATCTCTTCCAATTCAAAATTATTACCAAAAGTTTTATTATGCTTTTCGACCAGTGAGTTTTTTAGAATTATTAAATTGATACCGCCGAGTGCGCTTTTTACTGATGGGAAATATTTATTAATTACTTCCTTCGAAATTCCAAGTGCATGAAAGAGCATACTACCATGATAACTGCTTACTGTAGAAATACCCATCTTAGCCATTATTTTTAGCAAACCTTTTTCCAAAGATGCACGATAGTTGGCAAGCTTAGTAACCCAGTCTTGGTTGGAATAAAATTCACGAATGAGTTCGTAAGCCATATAGGGATAAACAGCACTGGCGCCAAAGGCAACAAGGCAGGCAATATGATGATCTTCAATAGCATCTCCGGTAAAGCATAAAAGCGCGCAATTATTTCTAAGCTTTTCTTTAATAAGAAATTGATGAACCGCCGATACAACCAATAGCATTGGTATTGGAATTTCATTTTCTTTTAATCCCTCATCGGAAAGAAAGATAATTTTTGCACCATTATTAATTGCACTTTTGCATTCAAGGCAAATGGAATCAATTTTACTTTCCAAATCCTCTTCAATTTTTATATGACATTTAACAATAGCATGAGGGAACCAATAATTTTTTTCGAGCAGCAGTCTAACTTCGCGAGGAGACAATACCGGGCTATCTATTTTAACGGCTCCGGTAAATGCAGAGGATTGACTAAGCAGATCACTTTCGGCACCAATGTATCTATACAAACTCATCACATATCTTTCCCGTATTGAATCTATTGGGGGATTTGTAACCTGAGCAAAATGCTGTTTAAAGTAATCGTAAAACCTTCTTTCAACATTCGAGATTATTGCCGGCGGTGTATCGTCTCCCATTGAACCTACAGATTCTTTTCCTGTTTCCGACATTGGAATAATAAATCTTTCCAAGTCTTCTTTATCAACACCGAATGCAATACGGAGCCTTTTATCAAATCCAATTTCGGGAAGTGAAAATTCGCCGAACTCTTCCAGATTGCTTTTTCGGTGAAGTGCAGCCAAGTTTTCTTTAATCATCTGGGAATAATTTTTACTTGCGGCAACATGCTCAATAATTTCTTTATTCGATACAACTCCGCTTCCATCCAATTTAATTGCAAAGTTTTCTCCCGATTTCATATGATGATGCATAAGTATATTGTCGTCATCCAGTTCAACAACACCTGCTTCGGAAGCCATAATAACAAGGCCATCTTTTGTTCGGGTATATCTAAGAGGACGCAAACCGTTTCTATCGAGCTTAGCGCCTACAATATCTCCATCTGTAAATACAAGAGCCGCGGGTCCATCCCATGGTTCAATATGATTTTCGTGATAAATATAAAAATTCTTCAGTTCCTCACTCATTGTGTTATCGTAAATGTAGGGCTCGGGAATAAGCATCATAGCAGAATGAAATAATTCTCTTCCACTTCGAACAAGGAATTCCAAAATGTTATCGAGAGAATAGGAATCGCTGCCGGTTTGTGAAACAATTGGCTTAAGCCATTCAATTTTCTCATTCCAAAATTCCGATTTAATTGTGGCCTCTCTGGTCTGCATCCAAAGACGATTGCCTTTAATTGTATTAATCTCGCCATTGTGTCCCAACATTCTAAACGGCTGGGCCATACTCCAGCTTGAAATTGTATTAGTAGAAAACCTTTCGTGAAAAATTGAAACTCTGGCTTTGAATTCCGGTTGAGTAAGATCGTAATAAAAACGGGAGAGATGATGAGGCTTCATCATTCCTTTGTAAACAATAGTCTTGCTTGATAATGAGCAGATAAAAGTGGAAGAATTTGCAAGCAGCAATTCCTGCTCAACAATTTTTCTTAAAAGATAAAGTTTAGTTTCGAAGCTATAGTTTTCACTGTCGGTTCCCGAAAAGAAGAACTGAATTATTTCGGGGCAATTTTTCTTTCCTTCATCTCCAAGCAATGCAATATTAACAGGTACAGTTCTTTTGCCAAGGTAGACAATATCCAATAGTTTTGATTTTATAGAGAATTTTGTTTCAAGAAGTTCTACTTCATCGGTAGATGTAAAAACCATTCCAACAGCAAGAAGAGATTCAGGAACTTCGATATTTAATTCTTCTTTAAGAACTAGATTGAAATAGCTTACCGGCAGATCCGTTAAAATTCCAGTACCGTCGCTAGTATTTTCGTCGGAACCGGAGGCACCGCGATGAGACATGTTTTTCAATGCTTCGAATGAGTAGTCTATTACACGTCTGCTTGGTTTACCCGAAACTTCGGCTATAAAACCAATTCCACATGCATCATGAAATTCCTCATCAAACCTATCTTTTGCGGTTTTCATATTGTTCCCTTTTACTAATTAACGGATATAGAACTTCCTTGTAATATTTGAAACCATAAACAATTGCGATAAATCCGGTGTTAAAATTCCGGAGAAATAAAAGTTACTATTGTGGAGAGAGATTGCTTACACTACCAATAACTTTTTTTCTTTAAGAGATTTATATAATTTATAATTGATACTATCGCAAAGCGCCTGCCAGCTGGCCTCAATAATATTTTCGGAAACACCAACTGTGGACCATGAATCTACACCATCGCTGGATTCAATTAGAACACGAACCTTAGCGCCAGTACCAGCCTTTTCATCAAGCACACGAACTTTATAATCCACTAACTTTATTGAAGAGATTTCGGGATAGAAGCGTAGCAATGCTTTACGCAATGCATTATCCAAAGCTTTAACGGGACCGTTTCCATCAGCGGCAGTATGTTCAATTTCTCCGTTAACTTCAATTTTAATAACAGCCTCGGCTTTAGAGTGTTCCTTGTTATCGAACGCGACATTTATTTTGGAGTCAAGAGTTTTAAAGAATGGAGAGAACTCATTCTTTTCGGCATTAAGAATTAATTCGAATGAAGCTTCGGCACCGTCGAATTGATATCCTTTGTATTCTAAAGCCTTTATGTGCGCAACTAAATTTTTGCTAAAAAGAGAATCATCAGAAACATCAACGCCAAATTCCTTGGCTTTGTATTTAATGTTACTTTGCCCGCTAAGATCTGAAACCAAAACCCGCTGAGAATTTCCAACCAAATTAGGATCTATGTGTTCATACATACGGCTATCTTTAAGAACAGCGCTTACATGAATTCCCCCTTTGTGCGCAAATGCGGATTTGCCAACAAAAGCTGCTCTGGTATTGGGAACAAGATTCATTAATTCGAAGACATAATTGGAAAGAGAAGTTAGCTGCTGCAGCTGAATATTCTTTTTAGTTGTACAATTCATCTTAAGCAATAAATTTGGAATAATGCTTACAAGATTTGCATTGCCGCAGCGTTCACCAACTCCGTTAATTGTTCCCTGAACATGAGCAGCGCCGGCTTGCAGAGCTACTAATGAATTAGCAACCGCCAGCTCACCATCGTTATGAGTGTGGATGCCAATAGTACATTTTAATTTTTGTTTTACATCTTGAACAGCTAACATAATTTGATTTGATAAAGAGCCCCCATTAGTATCGCAAAGAGTAATAACATCTGCACCAGCTCTTTCTGCGGCAAGAAGCATATTGATTGCAAAGCTAGAATTATCTTTATACCCGTCAAAAAAATGTTCGGCATCAAATACCACACGCCTTCCATTCTCTTTAAGATATAATACAGATTGATAAATGAGCTCTTCATTTTCTTCGGCAGAAATTCCAAGACCAACTTCCGCATGAAACTTCCAAGTCTTTCCAAATATTGATACAACAGGAGTTTCGGCTTTTAAAAGAGCATTTAGATTAGGATCCTCTTTCACTTTATTAAGAAAGCGGGCAGTTGAACCGAACGCGCACATAGAAGCATGAGAAAGCTTTGACTTTTTAATTTCCTTAAAGAACTCTTCATCGCGGGGATTGCTGCCTGGCCATCCTCCCTCAATTATATCAATTCCAAACTCATCTAATTTATGTGCTATGCTAATTTTATCTCGTACACTAAGATTTACAGCTTCACCCTGAGTGCCGTCACGAAGTGTAGTATCGAATAGTTCTATTAATTTCTTTTCCATTTGGTTCTCTCTAAGATTTTTTAACCGCTTTATTTTGCACTTGTTCTTGCTCTTATTCTTGCTCTTTAACTTGTTCTTGTTCTATTTAAATCATTTTATTTTGGCGGGCGTAATTGAATAAGCCGCCGCTATTAACTATTTCAAATACACTTCCAAGGGGACGAAGAGAATAAGTTTGGTTGCTTGAATGATTAGTTACTTTATTACTTGCCAAATCAATTTCAAGTTCATCGCCAGTTTTTATTTTTGAAGTTAATTTTTCTACAGACTCGAACGGAATTAGAAATCCTCCATCAACAGAATTGCGGTAGAATATTCTTGCGTACGATTCTGAAATTATTGCTTTTACTCCGGCAACCTGAAGAGAGAGTGGTGCATGTTCCCTTGATGAACCGCATCCAAAGTTGGAACCTCCTATCACAATAGTAAATTGTGATTGATGATTATCCCCTTCGATAAAAGGAATATTGCCGTTTGGCAATCCGGCTTTTTCTACCGGGACACTAGACAATGCAAAGTGACCATATTTTTTTAATTCTTCGGGATGGCTGGTGCTGTAAACTAAATGCTCAGCAGGAATAATTTGATCTGTGTCTATATTGTCTCCTAGGACGTATGCTTTTCCTAATATTTTATTTTCCATATACTTTCCTATTTTTCCCCCCCGACTTGAAAGTCGGGGCTTGTGATTATAAAAATTTTCGAGGATCTGTTATTTCTCCGGTAATTGCACTTGCTGCAACAGTTAATGGAGAAGCCAAATAAACCTGCGATTGCTTGCTTCCCATTCTTCCCGGAAAGTTTCTGTTTGTAGTTGATATTACAACATCTCCATCTGTGCTTCTTCCAATTGTATCCGACGGTCCTCCCAAACATGCGGCGCATGATGATTCTGCAATTGTGCAGCCGGCATTAACAAAAATATCTTTGTAGGATATTCCATTTAATGTTTCTTCTTCCAATTGACGAGCAACCTGAGTACTGGCAGGCACAACAAATGTTGTTACCTTAACTTTTTGTCCAAGCAATACTTTAGCAGCAAATTCAAAATCTGTAAGCTTACCTCCTGTACAACTACCTATGTAACACTTAGTAAGTTTTGTTCCTTCAACATTTTTTACAGTGTCGTGGTTATCTGGCGAGTGAGGTTTAGCAACAACAGGCTCCATCAATTCAACATTGTATTTATAATAAGAATGATAAACCGCATCATCATCACTTTTAAATTCATCGTATTGAGTAACACCAATTTCTTTTAGATATTCTCTTGTAACATTATCAACGGCTATAATTCCATTCATTCCGCCGGCTTCAATAGCCATATTGGTCAATGTCATTCTTTCCATCATATTCATTGACGAAATAGCCTCGCCGTCAAACTCCATTGCGCGGTAAGTAGCGCCATCTGTTGTAATATCTCCCAGTATGCGAAGAATCAAATCCTTTGCAGTAAGATAAGAGGGCATCTTTCCATTGAAAGTAAATTTAATTGTCTCGGGAACTTTCTCCCATATTTTTCCGGTACCCAAAATAAAAGCTGCATCTGTATTGCCAACGCCGGTAGCAAACATTCCAAATGCGCCGGAGGTACATGTATGAGAATCTGTTCCGAACAAAACTGTTCCGGGGACATTATAACCTTCTTCTGCAAGTGCCAAATGGCAAACCCCTTTATATCTATCTGTGCCAACATCATAATAATTTGGAAGATCGTATTGCTGAGCGAACTCGCGCAATAGATCTACATTTCGATTTGCATGAGAATTTTTTGTAAAGATGTAATGATCCGGAAAGATTACAAGTTTTTTCTTATCCCAAACTTTTGCATCCTCTCCAAATTCTTTTTTCCAGATAGCAATGGTCGGCGGTCCGCAAACATCGTGAGTCATTAACACATCAACATCCAACCAAAGGCTTTCACCCGGAGTTACTTTATTTTTCTTGGATGCTTTAGCAAATATTTTTTCTGTAATTGTCATTCCCATAATAATTTCCTTTCTCGCGTCCACCTTATTTCATCTACTATATAGGGAGCAGAATTGAGGTGGCAGTCTAGTTAATTGTTACTTTATCTTCGGTTAAATTCACAGTTGTTTCTTGAAATACTTTTAGCAAGTTGATTGCCTGTAAATATGCTTTAGCACTTGCCTGAATAATATCTGTTGAAACTCCTCTTCCGGTAAAAGAATTTTCTCCGCTTCGAATTCGAACAATAGCTTCTCCCATTGCCTGGCGCCCTCCGGTTACAGAACGAACATTGTATGACTCAACAGATGGTTTAATGTTAAGCGCCTTTTCAATTGCATTGAAGCTTGCATCAACCGGCCCGTCTCCAATAGAAGATTCCTGATAAATTTTATCATTCTCTTTAATTGAAACAGTAGCTGTTGGAATTGTATCTGTTCCGGAATTAATGTGAAGATACTGAAGCTCGAAGAGCTCTTTAGGTTTATAAACTTCATCCCCCATAAGAATTCTTAAATCGTCATCGAATACTTCCTTCTTTTTATCTGCAAGAACCAGAAAGCTTTCGTAAACTTTTTGCAATTCTGTTTCATTGGGATGATATCCAAGCTCATCCAATCTGGACTTTAAGCCATGACGACCGGAATGTCTTCCTAAAACAATTTTTGTTTTATTAACGCCAACAGATTCTGGAGTCATAATTTCGTAAGTGGATTTATTTTTAAGCATACCATCCTGATGGATACCGCTTTCGTGCGCGAATGCATTTTCACCAACAATTGCTTTGTTAGGCTGAACTACAATTCCTGTAAATCCGCTTACCATTCTGCTTGTGTTAAATATTTCGGAAGTATCTATATCGGAATAGTAATCCACAATATCTTTACGAACACACAAGGCCATAACAAGCTCTTCCAAAGAAGCATTACCTGCTCGCTCTCCAATTCCGTTTATTGTGCACTCTACCTGCCTAGCGCCATTTTGAATTGCCGAAATTGAATTGGCAACTGCCAAGCCCAAATCGTTATGACAGTGAACACTGATAACAGCTTTATCAATATTTTTTACTCGTCGCTTTAGCTCTGCAATCTTAAAGCCATATTCACTTGGGAAAGTATATCCGGTTGTATCTGGAATGTTAACAGTTGTTGCACCCGCTTCAATTGCAGTTTCTATTATATCCACAAGGTAACCAACGTCTGTTCTGCCGGCATCTTCGGCACTGTACTCAACATCGCTTGTAAAAGTTTTTGCATAAGCTACGGAATCGTAAGTCATTTGAAGAACAGTCTTACGTTTTTCTTCCAAAGAAGCGCCATACTTTGAATCTCCAAATTTTCCGAGTATATGAATATCTGAAGTGCTAGTGAATGTATGTATACGTGGAAACTTTGCATTCTTTAATGCATCGTAAGCGGTTTTAATATCAATCTCTTTTGCACGGCAAAGTGCTGCAATAATTTTTGTTGATTCATCGGCAATTCTTTTAACCGCCTCGAACTGAGCCGGAGAAGAGACAGGAAAACCAGCCTCGATTACATCCACATTGAGTTTAGATAGCTGGCGCGCAATCTCAAGCTTTTCGTATACATTTAATGATGCACCGGGGGATTGTTCTCCATCGCGCAATGTTGTGTCGAAGATTATTATTTTTTCTTTCATATCACTGCCTCTTAAAAAAGGTTTTGCATTACTTCATTTGTCATTTCATCTGTTGAAACCAGCTTGCAGCCTTCAGAATAAATATCAACTGTTCGGTAGCCTTCATCCAAAGTTTTTGTTACGGCTGCTTCAATTAATGCAGAAGCATCTTTCATGTTGAATGTATAATCGAACATCATTGCAACCGATGATATTGCCGCCAATGGATTAGCTTTATTCTGGCCGGCAATATCCGGCGCGCTGCCATGAACCGGTTCGTACATTGCATACTTAGTTCCCAAACTTGCGCTTGGAAGCATTCCTAAACTTCCGGTAATCATTCCTGCTATATCGCTAAGTATATCACCGAATAAATTTGATGTAAGAATAACATCGAACTGTTTTGGATTGCGTACAATTTGCATTGCGCAATTATCAACATACATATCAACAAGCTGAACATCTTCATATTCTTTATGAACATTGTGAACAACGTTGCGCCAGAACTGAGATACTTCCAGCACATTTGCTTTATCTACCGAAGTAACTTTTTTATTCCTGCTGCGTGCAATTTTAAATGCCATATGAGCAATTCTAATTACTTCCTCTTTAGAATATACCATAGTATTAAAGCCCCGTTCATTATCAAAGCCGCGCGGCTCTCCAAAATATATTCCTCCGGTTAATTCCCGAAGGACTACAAAGTCAACATCTTCCAGAACATCTCTTTTTAAAGAAGAGGAATCTATAAGAGGCTTATAAATTTTTGCTGGACGAATATTTGTAAACAATCCAAGTTCTTTACGAAGCTTTAGCAATGCAGCTTCCGGCTTTAAGTGATGAGGCAGCGATTCCCATTTGTATCCGCCAACAGCGCCAAGAAATACCGCGTGAGAATTCAAACAGGATTGAAGAGTTTCATCCGTTAATGGAAAGCCGAAAGCATCGTATGAGCATCCGCCAATTAATTTTTCTTCGAACTCTAATTTCATATTGAAGTGTGAAGCAACAGCATTCATCACCTTTACAGCAGAGCCAGTTACTTCCGTTCCAATTCCATCACCAGGTAGCAAAGTTATTTTGAACATAATTTTTAATTCTGAGTCCCGACTTTGTAGGGATGAAGAATCTCCTATTTTATTTTGTTAATCATTTTTTCAATTAAGAATTACTTGTAATAATTTGAGTGAGACTCTTCGTTTCACTCAGAGTTAACAATTCTTCATTTACGTTCAGAATTGGTTAACCAGCTCATCATTCCACGAAGTTTAGCGCCAACAACTTCTATTGGATGCTCTTTATTTTCTTTTCTAAGTTTATTCATATTTGGCTGACCATTGTTGTATTCATCAAGCCATTCTTTTGCAAAGGTGCCATCCTGAACTTCTTCTAATATTTTTTTCATTTCCTTTTTTGTTTCGGCAGTAATAATTCTGCTGCCTCGGCTCATTCCGCCATACTCTGCAGTATCACTAACAGAATAATTCATTCTTGATAAACCACCTTCGTAATAAAGGTCAACAATCAATTTCATTTCGTGCATGCATTCAAAATATGCAAGCTCTTCGGGATAACCAGCTTCAACCAATGTTTCAAATCCGGCTTTAATTAATTGAGCCGAGCCGCCGCATAGCACTACTTGTTCTCCAAACAAATCTGTTTCCGTTTCATCTTTGAAATTAGTTTCTATAACTCCGGCACGTGTACCGCCAATACCTTTTGCCCATGCTAATGCTAAATCTTTTGTATTGCCGCTATAATCTTGATTAACTGCAATTAAACATGGTGTACCGCTTCCATTTTGGAATGTACGTCTAACTAAATGTCCAGGACTCTTAGGTGCAATCATCATTACGTTTACATTAGCAGGAGGCACAATTTGTTTGTAATGAATATTGAAGCCGTGACCGAATGCAAGTGTATCTCCCTCTTTTAGATAAGGAGCTATCTCAGCATCATAAACAGATTTTTGATTTTGATCTGGCAAAAGTATCATAATTACGTTTCCCCACTTTACAGCTTCGGCAACTGTCTTTACATCCAAACCGGCTTCTTTTGCTTTTGCCCAATTTGCAGAATCTTGACGAAGACCAACAGATACATTAACACCGCTTTCTTTTAAGTTAAGAGCGTGAGCATGTCCTTGACTTCCGTAACCAAGTACAACAACGTTTTTATTTTTCAATAAATCTAGGTTTGCTTCATTATCATAATAAACTTTCATTTGCTTCTCCTATGAGTGATTAGGTAATTGATTTGGTTTGTAATCTCTTATTTGTTCGCCACGCTTTAATGCAACAGTTCCTGTGCGCGCAATTTCTTTTATTCCATAATTGATAAATATATTCACTGCAGCATCAATTTTATCCGGCGGTCCGGTAATTTCAAAAGTCATTGTTTTATTATTGATATCAACAACTCTTCCCTTAAACAGATCGCACATATTTGTAATTTCTGTTCGGTTACCTTTTTTGTAGCTTACGGTTATCAACGCAAGTTCGCGTGCAACAATGTGTTCTTTAGATAGATCCACAACTTTAATTGTGTCTATTAAACGGTTGAGCTGCTTAATAATTTGATCCATTATTTTGTCGTCGCCGGTTGTAACCAATGTCATTCTAGAAATATCGGGGACTTCGGTTTCACCAATTGAAATGCTGTGAATATTAAATCCCTTTCCGCTGAACAAAGTGGCAACTCTGTTAAAAGCACCGAATCTGTTTTCGAGTAATACTGATATTGTCCTTTTCATTTTCTCTCTATAAAATTATTATTGATCGTTGCTTAGTCTTTTAACCATCATGTTTGCAATTGAACCGCCGGCAGGAACCATTGGAAATACCATATCTTCCTTTACAACCTTGAATTCAATTACAACAGGACCGTCATTTATAGAAAAAGCTTTATTAAGTAATTCATCAACTTCTTTTGGAGAATCTGTTGAAAAACCTTTGCATCCAAAAGCCTCGGCTACTTTAACAAAATTAGGATTGCTGGAAGCGAGATCAGTAAAGCTGAATTTTTCTGCATGAAATAATTCCTGCCACTGACGAACCATTCCAAGAAAACTATTATTTATGATTATAAATTTTATTGGAAGTTTATGATGAGCTGCAGTAATTAATTCCTGCATATTCATTTGAAAACCGCCGTCTCCGCTTATAGAAATTATTGGTCTATCCGGGCACGCAAAGTAGGCCCCAATAGCAGCGGGAACAGAGAAGCCCATTGTACCTAATCCACCGCTTGTTAAGTTTGAACGTGGGTGCATGTATTTGTAATATTGCGCGGTCCACATTTGATGCTGACCAACATCAGTAACAATTATTGCTTCCCCTTTAGTCTTTTCCGAAATTTTATCAATTATCATTTCAACACGCAATCTTCCGTCGCCATCTTCGTAATCCATTGGGCATTCATCTTTCCACAAATTTATTTGATGCCACCAATCGTCAATTTGAGGAGCTGTAGTTAATTCCGCTGCAATTTCTGCAAGCACATGTTTAACATCTCCCACTATTGGCAAATCCACAACAATGTTTTTATCTATAGCAGCAGGGTCAATATCGACATGAATTTTATAGGAGCTCAGAGAGAATGTATCTATCTTTCCTGTAACTCTATCATCAAAGCGAGCGCCTAAAGAAATTAAAAGATCGCAATTGGTTACCGCCTGATTAGCCCAATAGGTTCCATGCATTCCTAACATGCCAAGTGATAATTCATCGGTACCGGGATATGCACCTAATCCCTGTAAAGTCATTGTAACAGGTAATTTATTTTCTTTAGCTAGCAAAAAAAGTTCACGCGATGCGCCACTGCTAATTACTCCACCTCCAACATAAAGAACCGGCTTCTTAGCTTTACGAAGCATCTCGGCAGCTTTTTTAATTTGATTTTGATGACCGAAGTATTGCGGTTTGTATCCGCGTATATCAACGCTTTCGGGCCATTCAAATTCACATTTGGATGCAAGCATATCTTTTGGAAGATCTACTAATACTGGTCCCGGCTTACCAGTGGAGGCAATATGAAAAGCTTTGCGAATTGTTGAAGCAAGATCTTTTACATCGCGGACTAAAAAGTTATGCTTTGTAATTGGACGAGTAATGCCAACAATATCAGCTTCCTGAAAAGCATCTTTGCCAATAAGGTGAGTTGGAACCTGTCCGGTAAATACAACTATTGGAACGGAATCCATGTAAGCGTCTGCAATGCCGGTTACTGTATTTGTAGCACCGGGGCCGGACGTTACAAGAACAACACCAACTTTGCCACTTGCTTTAGCGTAACCTTCTGCCATATGAACAGCTCCCTGCTCGTGACGAACAAGTATATGTTGAAGAAAATCAACATCAAAAAGATGTTCATAGATTTTTAGAACAGAGCCGCCAGGGTAACCAAAAATATGTTTAACGCCTTCACGTTCAAGGCATTCAAAAAATATTTCCGCTCCGCTTAGAACTTGCTTTGTCTTTTTCATATTTCCTCTTTCTTAGAAATTAGTTTTTAAAACTGCGCCTTTATTGGCCGATGTTACCATGCGTGCGTATCGTGCGAGATAACCTTTTTTAATTTTAGGTTCGAATACAGGTAATGCTTCCAATCTGTTTTTTATTTCTTCATCACTTAATTCTACATTCAATTTTCTATTTGGAATATCAAGTGTGACTATGTCTCCGCTCTTCAATGCTGCAATTGGTCCACCATCTGCCGCTTCGGGGCTAACATGCCCTATGCAAGCACCACGTGTACCGCCACTGAATCTTCCATCTGTTATTAATGCAACTTTATCGCCTAAGCCTAATCCCATTATTGCGCTTGTTGGTGTTAGCATTTCGGGCATTCCGGGACCACCTTTAGGACCTTCGTAACGAATTACAACAACGTCGCCAGCCTTAACATCACTTTTTAGAATTTTTTCAACTGCTTCTTCCTGAGATTCATAAATTTTTGCAGGACCGCTAAACTTCATCATACTTTCATCCACTGCGCCAGTTTTAACAATTGCGCCATCGGGAGCTAAATTGCCAAACAGAACTGCTAGACCGCCTTTAAAAGAATATGGATCTTCAACAGAACGTATTACTTTTTCATCAAGAACTTTACTGGAGGAAATATTTTCTCCTAAAGTTTTTCCGGTAACCGTCATGCATGATGTATCTAATAAATTTTTCTTTGTAAGCTCATTTAGAATTGCACTAATTCCACCGGCTCTATCAACATCTTCTATGTGAACATCTTTTGTCGCTGGACTTACTTTGCATATGTAGGGAACACGTTCCGACAATTCATTCAGCATTTGTAAATCCAACTCAATTCCGGCTTCTAATGCTACAGCAATTGTATGGAGAATTGTGTTAGTGCTTCCACCCATTGCAAGATCAAGAGTAAAAGCATTTTTAAATGCGTTTAGAGTAAGAATTTTACTAGGTTTGATATCATCATGTACTAATTGTAAAATTTGTTTAGCAGCTCTTTGAGCAAGATCTTTTCTCTTAGGATCGATTGCTAATACGGTTCCGTTACCAGGTAATGCAAGTCCAAGTGCTTCGCACAAACAATTCATTGAATTTGCTGTAAACATACCTGAGCATGAACCACATGTAGGGCATCCAAAATTTTCTAATTGTTTTAATCTGTTTTCATCAATTGCACCATTTGCAAATTTGCCAACTCCTTCGAACACGCTAATCAAATCTACTTTTTCACCATCGGGCATACGTCCAGCTTTCATTGGCCCGCCGGAAATAAATATTGTTGGTATATCAACACGCGCTGCGGCCATCATCATGCCAGGAACAATTTTATCGCAGTTAGGAATACAAATCATTCCATCCAACCGGTGAGCCTCAACAACTGTTTCAACAGAATCTGCAATCAGTTCGCGGCTAGCCAAAGAGTAGCGCATTCCCAAATGTCCCATAGCAATTCCATCATCTACTCCAATGGTATTAAATTCAAATGGGACACCGCCGGCCAAACGAACAGCATCTTTAACAACTTTACCAAACTCTTGCAGATGCACATGACCGGGAATTAAATCTATATAGGAATTGCAAACGCCAATGAAAGGTTTATTAAAATCTTCGTCGCTTTTAATTACACCGGTGGCTTTAAGCAAGCTGCGGTGCGGAGCCTTATCGAAGCCTTTTTTTATTAAATCAGATCTCAACGGACCTCCTAAAACAAAAAAATCCTCAAAAAGCATCAGCGGGTTTTGTCAACCCTCGATCCACTTTTTTATTTATATTTTATTTAGTTTGATTTTGGATTGACTTTTTATTCTTAGCCTAGAATGGTAATAATAATACCAAGAAGAGCTAGAATAATAGTAATCCCTAGAATGACGTTTAATGAAGAAAGGTTATTTGATGATGGAATAGTCACAACTTTGCCGCTGATGGTGCGAACCATAATTAATTTTTTGGCGTTATGTTGTTGTGTACTTTTCATATTATTTTATTTGAGTGCGAATATAGCTTTCGTTTTTCCACTTGTCAAGTGTAAAATGAATATCTGCAATTTTAATTCATAATTGTTTTCCAGCAATCTTCGCTGGTTATTTTTCCAATACTGCTGCAATTGTGTTTCAAATGAGCATTAATGCCCCCATAATTCTCTATCTAAACTGCGGTATTGAATTGCTTCGGAGATATGCTGAGCCCTAATTTGGCTCGAGTTTTCCAAGTCTGCAATTGTTCGGCTTACTTTTAAAATTCTATCGTAAGCTCTTGCGGATAATCCTAATTTATTCATGGCCATCTTTAAGAGTTCTTCGCATGGTTTATCAAGCCGGCAAAATGTTTTTATCTCTTTGGAAGTCATGTCGGCATTTTTATATACATGATTAATTTGGACAAATCTTAATTGCTGAACCTTGCGGGCAGCAACAACACGTGCCCGTATTGCTTCAGATTTTTCTCCCTCCGATTTTGAAGCAAGCTCGTTAAACTTAACTGCCGGCACTTCAATGTGAATATCAATCCTATCCAACAGCGGTCCCGAAATTCGTGACATATACTTTTGAATCATTTGTGTATTGCAGGTGCATTCATGATTAGGATCTGTAAAATATCCGCATGGGCATGGGTTCATTGCGGCTGCAAGCATAAAGTTTGCAGGAAATTCAATAGACATTTTAGAACGGCTTACAGTTACTTTGTAATCTTCCAGCGGCTGCCGCATTACTTCCAAAACATTTTTTTTGAATTCGGGAAGTTCATCCAAAAACAATACTCCATGATGAGCAAAAGAAACTTCTCCGGGACGCGGGAATGAACCACCTCCTATCAAAGCTGCATCGCTAACAGTATGATGCGGACTTCTGAAAGGACGTTCTGTAATAATAGCTTTATTCTTTTGGAGTATGCCTGCAACGGAATGAATTTTAGTTGTTTCAAGAGCTTCTTCAAAAGTTAGTGGAGGAAGAATAGTTGGAAAGCGTTTTGCAAGCATTGTCTTGCCGCTTCCAGGTGGACCAATCATAATTATATTATGACCGCCGGCGGCTGCAATTTCCAAGGCACGTTTAACATTTTCTTGCCCCTTAACATCGGCAAAATCAACATGATATAAATTCACTTCGGAGAATATTTGGTTTACATCTGTTACTACTTTTTCAAACTCTGCTTCTCCGTTTAAGAATTTAATTACATCGTTAAGGCATTGCAATCCATAAACATCAACACCATCAACAATAGAAGCTTCTTTAACCGAGTCCAATGGAAGAAGGATATTTTTAATTCCTCTTCTACGAGCTTCAACGGCAATTGGCAAAGCCCCTTTTATTTTTCGTAAAGTTCCATCAAGTGATAGTTCACCAAGAAGAATTGTCTGCTCAAATAATTCCCTGCTAACCAAATCTGTTGCTGCCAGTATTCCAATAGCAATTGGAAGATCGAAGGAACTTCCCTCTTTTTTAATATCTGCTGGAGCTAAATTAACTGTTAGTTTTCTGTGGGGTAAATTGATTCCAGAATTTTTAATTGCGGCGGTAACACGTTCGCGGCTTTCTTTAACTGCATTATCTGGCAAGCCAACAACTGTAATACTAGGAATATTATTTTCGCTGTGAGTTTCTACTTCAACTAAATATGCATCAATTCCAAGCGTGGCACCAGAAAGGGTTTTCGAAAACATGTGAGTGTCCTCGATTGTTATGTATAACTTAGAAAATTTTAGAATAAAAAACCCCGGCAGGTACCAGGGTTTATTGTAATTTCTATAATTCACTAATTCAATTTATTATCTGCTGCATGCTGCGCAATTGCAGAAAGGCCACCTACAGCACCAAGGTTCATAGATTCCAAAGCAGAGCTAGGAACAATAATTAGCGATCCTTTTTCTTTCAATCCTTCAAACAACATATTCATTCCACGCAATTGCAGAGCAACTGGATTGTTAATATAATTTTCGCTAGCCTTTGCAAACTTTTCGGCAATTTCTGTTTCGGCAGTACCTAAAATTACACGCGCTTGTCTTTCACGTTCGGCTTGAGCTTGCTTGCTCATGGCATTAGCAAGCGCAACAGGAATTATTATATCTTTAATTCCAACACTCTGACATGTAATGCCCCAAGGATTAGTATGTTCATCTAAAGTAATTTGTAAATCGTCCGATATTTTATCTCGATGTTGCAGCAGTTCTGCTAAATCGTGTTTACCAATTGTAGCTCTTAATCCGGCTTGAGCAATATAAAGAACGGCATTAAGGTAATCTTGAACTTCTAAAGCAGATTTTTCTACATCCCAAACAGTCCAGTATACAACTGCATCAACATTAACCGGTACTGTATCTTTAGTTAGTGTTTCTTCTGCCTTAAAGTAGGAAGTTCTAACTCTCTGATCTGTATACGAAGAAATTTTATCGAGAATTGGGATTATTAAGAATAGGCCAGGGCCTTTTAATCCAACAAATTTACCCATGCGCAATACAACTGCTTTTTCCCATTGATCTGCTATCTTAAAAGAAGAAGCAATGAGAAGAGACATAACAATCCAAATAGCTAATCCAATTTCGTTAAACAATCTGGATGTGAAAAATAGAATTCCTAATGCTGATAGAACTAAAAACACTGTAATGGCAACGGAATTAAAGCTGTTGTTTTTCATTTCAAACGAATTCATTTTTTAGCTCCCTTAATTTTCTTCAATTCATTAATTACATCCTCTATTTTAAAACCATAGCTTGATGTTATACTTAAAAACTCGGCACAGATATTTGATAACTTTGCATCCATTTCTTTGGATTCAATCTTAGTTTGTTCGGGACCAATAAATGTTCCCGTACCTTGCTGAGTTGCAAGAATGTTTTGAATCTCGAGTTCCTTATAAGCCTTTGAAATAGTATTCAAGTTTATTTTGAGCTGAACGGCAAGAGCCCTAACGGTAGGCAGCTGTTCACCAACTTTAAGGCTACCAGTAGATATTCCAAATCTAATTTGGTCAACAATCTGCTTATAGAAAGGAACACCACTTCTAGGGTCAAGCTTGAATTCAATCATAAGCGTCTCCTCTATTTAGTTTATGATAACGGCTATTGTCATAGTCTACTATTACAATAGTAATCTAAGACAATTTTTGGGTGTTGTCAAGAGAATTGTTATACACGTATAAAAATATTTTCGAGAGAATTATTAAACGGATACAGAATAAAAAGCCCCGGTTGATTTTCCGGGGCAGAGAATAATTTTTTTTGATATAAAACAGTTATGCTAACGGGATACGTATTGCAGTTATTGTTTGAATTTTCGGAGGAACTCTATTCTATCCTGCAAGTTTTGAACAGGGACTAATAATTTATCTTTACCATAAATAGCAGTTTCGCGATCTTTAAACACCAACTCGTAATCTTTACTCATAACAATTGCTTCTTCGGGACACACTTCTTCGCAGAAACCGCAAAAGATGCATCTAAGCATATTGATTTCAAATTTTTCGGGGTATCGTTCTTTTTCCAATTCAGTTTCGGCAGCCTGAACTTCGATGGCCAATGCAGGACAAACGCGTGAACATAATCCGCACGCAACGCATCGTTCAACTCCATTATTCTCCTGAACTAAAACAGGCCTTCCACGATATGATCCAGTCGGCTCGAATTTAACTTCGGGATATTCCATTGTAACATTTGGCCGGAACATATTTTTGAGTGTTAAGAACATACCTTTAGCAATTTCGGGGAGATATATTCTTTCCCAAAAGTTCAGGTTTTTCATTCTTTTCTTTTCTGCCATAATAAACCTTTCTTAAAAACCAAATATCATAATAATTGCTGCTACCCAAATTACATTAAATAAAGCAAGAGGAAACATTACTTTCCAACCTAAATCCATTAACTGATCGTAGCGGAAACGGGGAAGAGACCAGCGCACCCATAAAAAGAAGAAGAGGATACATGCAGTCTTAAACAAGAAAGCAGCAACTTGTAAAAGCGTAGTAACAGTGTAACTCAATCCTAATTTATCCACGTAAGGAATTTGCCAACCGCCCAAATAAAGAGTTACAATAAACATGCTTGCAACAATCATATTAGCGTATTCGGCTAAAAAGAAACCGGCAAATTTCATAGAGCTGTATTCTGTATGATAACCGCCAACCAATTCCGGTTCTGCTTCGGGTAAGTCGAAAGGAAGACGGTTAGTTTCGGCAAAGGCACTCACAACAAATGTAATAAATCCAATAGGCTGAACTAAAGCGTTCCACATAAATCCATATTGACTTTCGACAATTTTAACCGCGCTTAAAGATTGTGCCATTAAAACAACGCCTGCAATAGAAAAGCCCATAGATACTTCGTAAGAAATCATTTGAGCAGAAGAACGAACTCCGCCAAGAAGAGAATATTTGCTACCGCTTGACCATCCCGCAAATGTAATTCCATAAACACCAAGAGATGTTAGTGCTAAGACGTAAAGAATACCAATATTAACATCTGCAAGAACCAAATAGGTTTTGTATCCAAACAATTGAATTTCGGGACCAATTGGTATTACTGCATAAGTAGCAAAAGCAACAAACAAGGCTATAAATGGGGCTAGAGTATGCAAAGGCTTATTAGCTTTATCCGGAACAATATCTTCCTTAACAAGCAACTTAAAAACATCTGCAAAGGGCTGAAGCAATCCCAAATAACCAACTCTATTTGGCCCAATTCTATTTTGAGTCCATGCGCTTATTTTTCTTTCGAAGTAAACCATATAAGAGACTGAAAGCAACAATGTGGTTACCACAATAAGAATTTTAATTGCCGCAATAACTATTATTTCTAAAAGGCTCATTAACCGAACTCCGGTTTTTATTTTAGTTCATGACGGTAACGCTTGCCATGACCGATTGATAACTTTTATTAATATTAAACAGTAACTTTAATTTTGGATTTAATATTTACGCCAAGCTCGCCAATAATATCGTAATCTAAACCTTTGAATGATTCTAAAGAATGGGACATATCTGCAAAAACATCTTCGGCCATTTCGTATTTAATTTTTGTACCAAGGTGGGACGAAATAAGGGATAAGATTTTCCAGCTTGGTTTAGCATCATATTTTGTACCCTGCATCCAACGGTCGAACTTAGTTCCAAATTTATCCCATCGACTCATATTCATTCCATCTAACGCACGGTCTCCATCTAAAGTAGAAACAGCGGGACGAATTCTTTGAACTCTTCCATTTACATTTACAAAGGTTCCATGTTTTTCGGCAAATGTAGATGCACCGAACAATATATCTGCCGCTTCTGTAGTTTTATTTGAGTTGCTTGCATGAACAATTAACAAATCTAATTTTTTAAGTGCAAGCTCCCATTCACTGCTAACAGAAGCAATATCATCTTCAATTACATAAAGAGATTTTATTTTACCTTCTTTAATTCCTTTTAAAATTCCATCGAAGCTTAATCCGTTGGATGCCGGTTTAACACCGACTAATTCTGCACCAAGTGAATTGGGAGATTTATCTTCGCAAATTAGAATATCGTCGCAATTTCCACTAACGATGTGTGAAGCAAAATGATGATTATGAACACCCATAATTTTTGCAAGCTTAAGAAGAGTAAAATTATCTTCGCATGTGGCAAAGGCAGAACCTATAAAAGCAGTTTCACCGGCTTTGTGTTCTTTAAGACTTTTAGCCGCAACGTCAATAGCTTCATCCCAAGTAACTTTTTGAAGCTGTTCATCTTTACGAATGTAAGCACCGTTAATTCTTGAATCTTCATTTACATTTTTAAATGTATTCAATCTGCCATCATCGCACATCCAGTGGCTGTTAACTTCTTCGTTAATGCGAGGGGTTAAACGGAGCACCTGGTTATTCCTAACCCAAACTTCTGTATTACATCCTCGAGAGCATCCAACGCAAACCGAATTGGTCGAAGACATTTCCCACACACGGCTTTTGAACCGGAAGTCGTCGTTAGTTAACGCGCCTACCGGACAAATATCCACGGTATTCATTGTATAAGGATTATCGAAAGAATCTCCAGGAAAGGTGGAGATGGTAACTTTATCTCCGCGATTAACAAAAGTAAGCTGATTCTTTTTAGCAATTTCATCGGAGAAGCGAATACATCTTGAACATGATATACATCGTTCCCCATCAAATTTAATTCTAGGTCCTAATTGAACACGTTTTTCTTTTCTGTTTTTAATTTCTTCAAAACGACTTTCACCACGGCTATGAGCATAAGCATAATCCTGAAGTTTACACTCGCCGGCTTCGTCGCAAATTGGGCAATCTAAAGGATGATTAATAAGAATAAATTCCATAACGGAATTGCGCGCTTCTAAAGTTTTTGGAGATTTGGTGTGAACTACCATTCCATCTGTTGCAAAAGTAGCGCACGAAATTGCAAGCTTAGGCATCTTTTCAATTTCAACAAGGCATACGCGGCAGTTTCCGCTAACACTAAGTTTAGGATGCCAGCAGAAATGAGGAATTTCAATTCCTGCTTCACGAGCAACTTCAATAACAGTTTTACCTTGGGCAAACTCTATTAGATTTCCGTCAATTGTAATTGAAGGCATATAATTTTCCTTTATCCAGCTTTTTGTAAAAGCAAATTCTTTGGAGACAAAATTACTCTTGTTAACTCTACATTTTCAAATCCCGATGGAGAAATAAGTGCTCTTTCTTCAACGGATTTACCATAATTACCAAATATTTCGTTAGAAACGTCTCTAATTTCTTCTTTTGTAACTGCTTGAATTTTTTTAACAGTATCTTCAACGGGAATAATCTTGCCATAATAAATAATCTGCTGAGCCATTCTAATCATTCGGTTTGTAGTTCCTTCAAGACTCATAATCATATTGCCTATTAAATATTCTTTAGCTCTGTCAAGTTCACTTTGAAGAACTTTTTTCTGCTTAATTTTTTCCAGTTCTTCAAAGATTAACTGCTGAGCTTTATGAACTGTCTTATCGTTGGTAGAAAGATAAACTCCAAAAGTAGAAATATCAAAAAAGGAGTTAAGAAAAGTATTTATTTGGTAGGAGATTCCATTCTCTTCCCTAACTTTTTGGAATAAACGGGAGCTGCTTCCCTCTCCTAAAATATGAGAAAGTACCGCAACCGAAATTCTTCTAATATCCTTATAGCCATAGGTAGGTTTTCCAATAATGTAATGAACCTGCTGAGTTTCTTTTTCTACATGCAAATCTTTTGCATTATGCAAAACAACCGGCCCTCTGCTTGCACCCGTAGCTTTGAATTTTTTTGTTATGTACTTGTCGGCATATTTAAGCAAGTCTTGATGGCTTATATTGCCGGAAGCTACAATAAAAAATTTATCCATAGTATAATTATTATGGATGTAATCGAAAAGATCTTTTTGAGTAAAACGCTTAAGGTTTTTTTCGGTTCCTATAATAGGCATACCAATGGAATTGCCATTAAATGCGTTGCTTTCAAATTTATCGAAGATTAATTCGTCCGGTGAGTCTTCTATATCGTATAGTTCATCAATTACAACCGAAGATTCTTTTTTAATTTCTTCCGGATTGAATACGGAATTCTGAACCATGTCTGCAAGGACTTCAAAAGTTTTTTCCACATGTTCGGCTAAACCGCGGCCGTAAAAACAAGTCTGCTCTTTGGAGGTAAAGGCATTTAAGTAGCCTCCTAAAGATTCAATTTCTTCCGATATTTTTTTAGCGCTTCTTTTTTTAGTACCCTTAAAAAACATATGCTCTAAAAAGTGGCTTATGCCGCTGTTTTTTTCGGTTTCGTCGCGTGAGCCTACATTAAACCAAAATCCAAGAGAAAACGATTTTACATGTGTAATCTTTTCGGAAATGACTTTAATTCCGTTTGGCAGTTGAGTAATATTAATATTCTTCAAATAGAAACTTCTTTAGATTTTTAGAAAAAATGTGGGGCAAATATAATGAATGTAAACTGAAGAACCATGCCGAAGAGTGAAGAACGAAGAGTGTAGAGTGTAGAACAAAAAATCTAAAATTACTCTACACTCAGCACTCTAAACTCTGCACTATTTTTTAGGCAGTCTTTCCAAATAGCTGCTTGTGCTTAAAACGGCAAATTGGTCTTTGTTTCTAAGTTCATCAATAGATTCACAATTCAAATAGCTCATAGAGCTTTTTAATCCATCCGAAATTGCATTAATAACATTTTTTACGGGACCTTTATAAGGAACCATAGTTTCTTCCCCTTCAATAAATTCACTCTTCATTTTAACGCCAAAGCTAGCCGAACCACGGTACTTTTTCCATAATTGGTCGTTGTATTTAATAACTTCTCCGGGCGTTTCTTTAGTTCCGGCAAGCATTCTTCCAAGCATAACAATATCTGCACCCGCGGCCAATGCTTTTGCAACATCACCGGGACTTTTAATTCCCCCATCTGCAATTAAAGCTATATTTAATTTCTGTTCCATGCGGGTAAAATAAACATCCAAAACAGATGATACTTGCCCAATTCCAATTCCGGTTTGAATTGAAGTAGTACACATACTGCCTCCTCCAATTCCAATACGAACTGCGTCGGCACCGGCATCGACCAGATGTTTTAGAGTTACTCCGCCGGCAATGTTTCCAAGAATAACTTTTACATTGTATTTCTTTTTAATCTCTTCACATTTTTTTAGCACATGAGCATTATTTGCATTTGCCGTGTCGATGCATACAAGCATTTTTTTCTCGGCTATCCGTTCCAGCAATTCATCTTCGGCTGTTAAGCTTACCGAAACCGCATCAATTCCCTCCGATGAATTTTCGCTATAAAACAATTCTTTTAGTGAAGAATCGAACCGGTTTACAATTCCAATACTTCCGCTTTGTTTCAATTCACGAACCATTTCAATTCCACTTACAGTATCCATAGGGCTTGAAATTACCGGTACGCCCAAATCGATTCCCAAGAAATTAGATTTGATGTTAACTTCCGAGCGGCTTTTAACTCGTGATATTTCTGTTGGAATTAAACTTATATCATCGTATGTGAGTGACAAATTGTAATTGTTAAGATCCTTCTTGGTGTAAATTTTCATTTTTTCCTCATGTTATAATTTCCAAGTAGGAATTTACCTTCTACTTTACACTACTTCAATTTTTCTGAAGATATTTTTTTTGACACCTCAATTTTTCTTTTTATGAGATGATGAATTTTATATTTTGCGCCAAACTTTTTTGAGGGCAAATGACTGACGAGGTAAAAAAGAGCAGCTGGAAATTTCCTAAAGATTTTTGGATTGCAAATGTAATGGAGTTATGCGAGCGAGCCGCATACTATAGTTTTTTTATAATTCTTACTTTATATCTTACCAACATTGTTGGATTTAGCGATAAAATGACCGGAGTAATTGCCGGAGTATTTTATGCCGGCATTTTCTTTTTAACTCCTTTTATGGGAGCCATGGCAGATAAGATTGGTTTTAGAAATGGAATGCTTACAACATTTTCGTTGTTAACAACCGGATATTTATTCCTAGCTCTTTTTCATTCAAAGGCGGTTGTGCTGTTTTTTTTGCTGGTAGTAATGGTTGCGGCTTCTTTAATAAAGCCTTTAATAACAGGTACGGTTGCCAAACTTACAAACGAAGATAACAGAGCAAGAGGATATTCATTATTCTATTGGGTAGTGAATATAGGAGCTTTTGGAGGAAAGACTTTTGTTCCATACATACGTCAGGGTTTTGGATTAGAAAATGTTTACTTTGTTTCATCGGGTCTGGCATTTACTGCATTGATTTTTGCATTCTTCTTTTACAAGCCTCAAAATTTTGCAGGAGAAAAAAAATCTCTTAAACAGGTTATAAATACATTCAGTAAGGTAATTAGAACTCCACGCCTAGTATTTTTAATTTTGATTGTATCCGGCTTTTGGATTACGCAGGGGCAGCTTTATGCTTCGATGCCAAAATATGTTATACGTTTATTAGGTGAGAACGCAAAACCGGAATGGCTGGCAAATGTTAATCCATTACTTGTAGTGTTATGCGTTGTTTTAATTACTCAATTAATGAAAAAGAGAAAAGCTGTTACCTCAATTTTGGTTGGAATGATGTTGATGCCCCTTTCGGCATTTGCAATGTCTTTAAGCGTTCCGTTACAGCAGGCTGTAGGAAATTCTATTTCCATTTTCGGCTTATTCAGTATGCATCCTTTAACGCTGATGATGATTGTAGGAATTGCAATACAAGGGTTTGCCGAGTGCTTTATTTCACCCCGCTATTTTGAATACTTTTCTCTTCAAGCTCCAAAGGGTGAAGAGGGTACATATCTTGGATTTAGCCATTTATACAATTTTGTTTCGTCGTTAGCCGGATTTATTATGAGCGGATTTTTGCTTGATGCATACTGCCCAGATCCAAAGACATTACCAATTGGTATAACCGAAGTTGAACGTGCATCATATTATGCAAACGCTCATTACATTTGGTATTATTTTTTAGTTATTGGTTTTTTTGCCGCAATTGCTCTATTCATCTTCAAAAAAGTTACCGAAGGAATTGATAAGAAGAAGGGACTTTAGATTTATACTACGCCTTAGCCATAACTAAGGCGTAGTTTTTCAATAACTAACTCACTCCAGAATCTTTATTTCAGAATTCCCGTTAATAGAAATTTTTCTGTGAAAAGGAAGAGCATGATTTCCATTTTTATTGGCGCAAACAATTCGAAGTAAGTTTTCTTGGTTTGGCAGTAAACCAAGATTAATTGAAAGTATGCTGAGCTTTTTATCGAATTTGAATTCAACTTCTTCCTTATTAAGATAAACACGAATAGAATAGTGATCTATTCCGACTGGATCTTTTAGTTCGAAAGCAGTTTTAAGAATTTGATTTTCAATTTTACTACTGTCGCTAAGAATGTTAATTAGTGGAAGTCCCGCCCGGTAATATTTTCCAAGTCCCTTAAATATTCCCCATGCCTGAATTTGGTTGAACTCTTCGTTATTCAAACGGAAGTATTCAAATTTACTTGTGTGGTAAGCACATTCTAATAATACGGATGGAATTGTTGTTTTGCGAAGTACCGAAAATCCTTCGCCCGGATAGATAAAATAATCGGAATATGTGCCGTCGAAAGAACCCAGACCGCCGGAGTTACCCATTACAAAAGCTAAATCTCTTTGAAGGTAACGAGCCAAGTCTCTTTCGCAAGGTTCATATTCATAATCTGTTTCTTTAGCGTGATAATAGGTTGAAGTATAATTAATAGATTCGTTTTTGCCACCAGGGGCATTGTGATGAATGCTAATAAAAATATCGGCTCCACTTTTATTTGCTAATTCCGAACGGTAAGCAAGTGGAACAGTAGCATCTTTATCGCGCGAAATGAATACAGTAACCCCTGCCTGTTCCAAATATTGCTTTAGAGCTACACCAATTCTAACATTTAAATCTGCTTCTACAATTTCTCCGGTTGAATTTGTGTTCTTTCTATCTTCGCCTCCATGCCCCGGATCGAGAAATACTTTTTTACCGCTTAGGTACTTTGAATAGACGTTGATTACACTATCTCTTTTAGATAAGTTTTCCCAATCTGATGGAATTTGGTAAACAGGTATTTTAACCGAAGAGCATTGAACAAACAACAGTGTTAGTAAAGCTAATACTAAATTTATCTTTTTACGGTGGTTTAGAATTTTATACATTTGTCTCCTTCAGCAGCAAACTGGCATTGCTTACAATGTGAGTAATTAGGTTGAAAATTTGATGAATAAATTTTTGTTATAGCATTTTCAATATGGCTATTATAATTGTCAATTTCATTTCTATTTAACAAAAGTTTTACTACGCTATGTGGATGTTTAATAAAGACCAGATGTAATTGGAACTGAATTACATTTGGATAAAGCTTACTAAGTATATAAGCATAGAACTTTAGCTGAGGGAAATATGATTCCGCTCTTTGATTTATTTTTGCGTCCGGAATCGAATCCGTTTTATAATCAACAACAGTAAGCTTATTCTCTTCATAAATTAATTTATCTATTATACCATAAAGATAATGCTCCCCCTCTTTGCAGTAAATTTCAAATTCATTTCGAACATTAGAATTCTTTTGTAATTCCGTATAAGCCGAAGAACTCATAAAAGCAGTTAAACTGGTAGTTATTGACTTTTTTAATTCGATTGTATCGACAGCACCCTCTTTGATAAACTGGTCATCTAAAAATTTCGCAAGCATCGAAGGCTGAATATTTTTACTAAGCGCTAAATGTATAAGCTTGCCTTTTAACTGGGCATGCTGGTTTGAGTTTTCCTCTTCGTTAGGACTGAAATCGAAATTATTTTCACTCTGTAATGTGTATTTTAAAAGGGGAGTATATCCAAGCTCGTAAGTCAATTGATATTTAACCGGACACTGATCGAACATGGAAATTTTTGTAGCCGAAATAATTTCGTTTTTAGGCCGGTCAATAATTTTTTGATCGAGCACCTTTTTTTCTATTTGTTCAATCTTTCTGCTGTTATCAAATTCTTCCACTAATGAAGGTTCGTTTTGTATTTCTACATTTAGAGCAATTTGTTTTTTGTAGAAGTTGTATTCAGAATCTACCATCTTCATCAATTCAATTTCGGAATTAAGTTCAACAGACTGCTTTTCAATTCCATCTCCAAAACAATCTTTAATAAGCTGAAAGAATGAGCCCTCTGAGTGTTTAAATTGCTTATGCCTTGCAGAAATAAAAAGATATTTTTTAGCTCTTGTTACTGCAACATAAAACAAACGCTTTAACTCGGCACGGTTCTTACGGAATATTAAGTAATTATATAAAGCGGCAACAGAAGGTGTAGAATACTTGTCGAAGAAATTAGAGTTAATTGGTACTTTAGTTATTATGCCTAATTTTTTATCGAAGCTAATTGATTTTGATTTCAGATTATCTTCCTGCGACTTTTCGTTAGCGCCAAAAATGAATACTGCTTTATACTCCATTCCTTTTGCCTGATGAATTGTCATCATCTTAACAGTATCATCATTATGAATTACCTGAGCCTGCGCTTCCCCTTCCTGCGATTCAATAGATTCTTTAAGCGCGACAGTGAAATCGTAAAGGCTATTAAATGGTTTGAGCGAGTAATCTCTTGCAAGTGAAAGAAGCTTTTTAACATTTGCAATTTCTTGAATTGAGTTTTGCTTTGCGGCTAGAACAGCCCAATAGCCGCTTTCGTTAAGCAACTTTCTAATTAATTTTACAATGCTTATGCTAAACGCTTTTGAAGAATTCTCTGTTAATTTTGCTACTATATTTTTTAGCCATTCTTTTTCGTAAGAAACATTTTTGAGTTTATCAAAAAAAGTTTTTCCTTCACTTTTTGAAATAGAATATATTAGAGAATCGGACAAACTAAAGTATGGGGAACGGAGGATTGCAATTAATGCCGAATCGTTTGCATTATCAAGCAAGAAAGTTAAATAGCTATAGATATCGTAAATGCTTTGCCGCTGATAAAAGCCCTTGCCACCAATAATTGAAAAAGGAATGCCAGCTTTTGAGAATACTTGTTCAAGTTCGCCAAAGGAACTTCTTTTTCGGCAAAGTATTGCAATGTCGCTATAATTTAGCTGGGACTCTCTGGATAAAAGATTTTGAATTTCGCTAGCTACCAACTGGCTTTCGGTAATTTCGGATTCTTCATCTGCCAGCAATATTTTTACATACCCTTTTTCATTTTCATCCAGAGCGCAAACTAAATTGCTGTATTCAACCTCGTTAAAGCTTTTAACAGGATCTTTAAACAAATTCTGGAATACAAAATTTGTAAACAGCACCAATGGAGGAGACATTCTAAAACTATGAGGAAGGCTTAGTAATTTTCCCCCATCTTTTTGAATGGCAATTTCGCTCTTTGTTTTGTTAAATATTTCAAGCTCGGCTTCGCGAAACATATAGATACTTTGTTTCTCGTCCCCAACAACAAATAAATTGCCGTTTTGCAAATTATTTAGGATAGGCATAACAATATCGTATTGAAGCTCGTTTGTATCCTGATATTCATCTATCATTACATACTTGAATTTATTTTGAAGATATTCCTGCACATTCTTTATTGCTATTATTTTGTTGGCAAAAAGAAGTATATCCTCAAAATCCAAGTAGCTTCGCTGTTTTTTCTTTTTGGAGTATAAGTCCAGAGCATTTGTAAATACAATTTGAAATGCCTTTGCAAACTTCAAAAGTTCTAAATCGGATTTTTCAGTATCATCGATGCCAAAGAACTTGGAAATTTCGGAGAAGAATTTTTCGACCTGCTCAATTTCAAATATTAAATCGTCCCTTCCTTTCGACAAATATCCCGTTTTACGAATTGCAAATTCCTTTGTGAGACAGCAATTCAAGAAATTTTTTAACTGACTAATTGTTTTTGCGCTAACTTCTCCGCTGCCAATTTGGTTAAGCCAGTATAATGTTTCAATTGCTTTTTCATTATCCGGACTCTTTGCAAACACCGCGTCGTTAATTTTTCGTAGATATGACATTGCAGAATTTATTTGTGGGCCAAAGATATCCGTCAATCCGCTCTTAAACTCTTGAGTAAAAAACTCTAATATCTCTTCATCGGTTTTGGAATATATTTTGGCAAAGATAACCTCTGCTTTTCTTCTATGGTTTACCGCTTTAGCTATCTGATCCTTAAGAATAGATTTTGAACCGAAGAAACGGATTAAATACTTTAAAGAATCGGAATGGATTGGATTTTTAATTAACCCCATCATAGATTCTTCAATTGCCAGTTCAATAAACTCATCGGAAGTTGTTTGATCTATGGGAGAAAAGCCGGCATCAATACCCGCTTCCGGTGCAAATTCTTTAAGGATTGAGACACAAAAAGAATGTATTGTGGAAATATTAGCAGACACTAGTTCGCGTCTTAACTTATCAAGCCGTTTTCTTTTATTGCTGTCATCTTCGTAATTAATCCGTTCATCAATTTGATTTGCAATTTTTTTATTCAATTCACCGGCAGCTTTTTCGGTAAATGTAATTGCAACAATGCTGCTTAAATCTATTTCCTCATTAATAAATATTTCCACAAAGCGATTAGCAAGCACAAAAGTTTTACCCGAGCCGGCATTGGCAACAAGGGATATGTGTCTTTTATAATCAAGCGCGGCGTTTTGCTGAGGGGTTAGTTCATTCATAATTAAGCCAAAGGTAGAGTAATTAAAAATACAGTTTTACCAGGTAAACTATTTTCAACAACAATTTCGCCATCAATGCTTTCAATGAATTTTTTTGCCATGTAAAGACCAATGCCCATTCCCCCCTGCTTGGTGGTAAAACTTTGCTCAAATACTTTTTGAATATTATCCGATTGAATTCCCTTTCCATTATCTTCAATTCTTAACAGACATTTGTCCTCATCTTTACAAAGGGAAACAGTTATTAAATTTGCTTCGGCCTGCAGAGAGTTTCGAATAATGTTTACAATGGTTCTTTTCAACTGGTCGGAATCTGCCTTAACAAATAATTCTTCTTCGGTATTTTCAAAAACAACTTTTCGCTTTTCTTCGTTGTAAAGATTAAGAGCCTCGGTAATGGAAGAAACCAAATTAATGCGTTGTACATTTATTCTTGGCATTCTGGCAAAGTTCGAAAACTCCGAAGCAATGTTTTTAAGAATTTCAATTTGAGAAATAACAGTAGCAGTAACCTTAACAAAAATATCGTTGAACTTGGGAGATTTATCGTTAAATGCAATAATAAGCTGCTGTACGCTAAGCTTCATTGGTGTAAGGGGATTCTTTATTTCGTGAGCAACCTGCTTAGCCATTTCTTTCCAGGCATCTTCCCTTTCAAATTGAGCAATGTCTGCCTGGCTTTGATTTATTTTTTTAACCATCATATTAAAACCTTCGGCCAATTCCTTTATCTCTCCCTTTTCGTTTACCGAAACTTCGATGCTAAGATCTCCGCTTGCGACCGCCCTTGTAGCGTTGGTAAGTTTTTTTATAGGTAAAGAAATTTGCCCGGAAAGCAAAGTGCTAACAACAACAATTAATACAACTGCAAAAGAGAATACTCCAAATAGGAAGATATCAAGTTCTAAATCGGAAAGTGGGAGTTCTATTTTGTTAAACATATCGTTCACTTCTATTACATATTCAAATTCTCCAATTGAATATTTATGGTACACTACATTATATCTATGCCCCTCTACATCTTTTATTAGGCTGCACTTTTCCGATTGATTCAGGAATATTTTATTAAACGCTTCAGAATCGAGATAACCATTTAGCAATCCGGCATCAATGTAATTATTGTAGGAGCTGTATAATAAAGGACCTTTACTGAAAACCGAATAATTGATTTGGAGATCGCTGGCTACTTTTTGAAAAAGCAGATCCATGCTTACTGAAGAGTTGGTGTAATACTTAGTTAAATAAGAACCAACATGATTTGCCTTTTCGTTTAAACGGCTTTTAAGCAAATCGCTGTTTTTGTATTCTGTTAAATTCCTAATGTATCCTGCTATCAACAAAAGAGGAATTAATGAAATTAAGAGGAAAGCAAATACAAGCTTAGTTCTGAATGAATTGACAATATTTTTGAATTCTCGAATCTTGAATACACTCCAAAGTATTGACGCAATGAATATTAAAAGTGTATGCACAAAAAATATTTTGAAAAAGTCGGATAAACTCCAAGAATAATTCTTGTCTTCTCTTGCAATTGCAAGCTTTCTATTTCCGCTTCCAACATTTGTAATAAATACAAGGTGATTCAGGTTATTGATTGGCAGCTCAATCCAACTTTCGAGACTACCGGCTTTTGAAGCATCTAGTATTTTATTCTTTTCTTCAGTAGTAAGTGGCTCGCCGCCATAAAAAGCATTTAGCTCATCATCTAAAAACTCGTATATTTTTATATCTCCAATATCCAAAGCCGAAGCTACACCGGCCCGTGAAGTAGCTAGGAAAGGTGGCAGATTATAAATATTAACACGTTCGTTATTATACTGAACTTTTATAAGGACGTATCCATTCAATTGGTTTTGTACAATTACTGGGGCCGTACCAATTATAAAATTATCTTTTCCATAAATGGAACTAGATGAATTAACTCTTACTTCGTTAGCAAAATCTTCTGTAATATTAATGTCGTTTAACTGTTCAGCTTGGTTCAACGATGAAAAGCCGCCAAGATATTCTTTATTTGCATTGTAAAACCTGATTGAAGTATTCATTCCCTCTTTGTAAAAAAGGGAGTTCAGCCAAATTTTAAATGATGTAGCAGCAAACTCGTTATTAAACTCCAGCGCTTCAATTACATCAGTATCTTCCTGCAGCTGAACCAACGATTGATAAACCATGAATTTAACCTGCTCTTGGTTTAATCTTGTTAAATCGAACGCAGTAGTTCTTAAAGAGTCTTTTTCCAATTCGGAGTTGTAATAAGTTAACAATGCTACCGAGATTATTGAAGAGGCAAAGAATATTAAAACAATTTTAACTGCTTCTTTAATCTTATGGTATGCAACAAAATAAAAGATTGAGAAAAAGAATAGGAAGAATACAAAGCGAATTAAAGGTGTTCCTTGTGGCAAATCTTGAAATGAATCGTACAGCCAACCCGATAATTGAAACAAAGCCAAGAGCAGCAATAGAACAATATATTTTTTTTGCTTTAGGAAAGTAGGCTTAAATGATATTGCCAACAATAAAAGTACTAGTGAAGAGACAAGAATAATAACTCCGGCAAGCAATATGTCTATACACATCAAAGTAACTGCAGATGATGGGAACAAGGTAAATTCTTTAAAATACCTTATAGTCGAATCGAATATAACGCTGCTAATTATAGCACCAAACGCTCGCCATAGCATCAATATTAAAGGAATAACCAAGCAAAGCATTACGACAAATTTCCAGGTAACGGTAATAGGCTTTTCGAGTGAATGCTTAAAATGATTGATTGAGAGTTTTAAGGCGTAAAAAGAAATTGCAATTAATGTAACGGCTGTTATAAAAAATTCAAGCGGAGAACGCACAATACCAAATGCAAAACGGGAGGAAAAATTTGAAGAATCTGTAAGAACATTGTAGATATAGGATGAAGGTATTTCCAGAACAAACATTAAAATTCTTAAGCCCAGCAAGTAGAATGCGAATATTAAAAAGCGGACTAACTTACTCGTAAGATTAGTAAACCAATTTCGAAAAAGAAGAATAATTACCAAATAAATTAATACTAGCAAAGCACTTTGAAACAAATTGATATTTTTTTGCAACTGATTTGTATAATTAAGCAGTGACTGCTTAAAAAAAGATGCAACGCCAATCTTATTATTCAAATTGTTTTTTAATTCAAATGAGTGTTTGCGTCCATCCTTACTAATTATTGAGTATTTGCCAAAGGCTAATTCAACTTCTGTTTGAAGCTGGGCAGAAAGTGTGTCTTTGAAAGAAGACTCTTCCAATTGTCCTATTGGTGTGTTGATATGCTTTTGCAACGGTAAACTTACAATTGCAAAAAGAGATTCTTCTTGAATTTTTAATGTACTTTGAACCGAAAAATAGGTTACTGCATTTACCCTAAATGGAATCACTTCCTCATCTTTTTGATTGGGAAAAGTGCCTTTTGAATTTATATACAAAGGATCTTTGTTCCAGGCAATCAAATCCCAATTTGAATTGTAAATCTCTATATGTAGTGAATTGTATTTTTCTTTTGAGACCAGAGCAATAAATTTAGAATAATTGCTACTACTTAATAATTCTTTTTTAAGCGTATGTGAGTTTTTAAGTAAGGAAGTGATTTTAGAGTTGATGGAATTGAGTATAACATTCCGTCCTTTACTAATTTCGTTATCAAGTTTTGCATCCCAGTTACTTTTATTTTTATCCAAAATAATTGGGGCAAGCAATGCGGATATAAGAAAAAGAAGGAATAAAAATCCAAGAAGATAAATAGAAAAATTATTTTTAGTTATTTTTTTAAACAACATTCTATTTTATCGTTATTTGAGAGATTGTCCAAGAATTATTAACCAACTGCAGGGATACATATACAAGCGCAACCCCTCTAATTCCTTTGTTTATATATTTTAATGTACCTGCTGCAAATGGAGAATCGCTATCTGTAACAATGGTAGAAAACTTAAAGCCGTAGGGGGAGAAATGATATAGATAATCTTTCAATATATAGAATGTCTGATCCTCGCTGAAGTATCCGGTTGGTCCCTTTGAAAGACTTATATAGCTTTTGGTGGAAAGGTAGTTACTAAATTTATCTACAGAAGAGGTATTAATTCCCTCCTCAATTCTTGCAAAGGCCTTAACAGCCTCTTTCGACTTGACTTCCTGCGCAATTAAAAGACTGCCGCTTATAAACAGAAGAAGCAACAGCTTAATTAATTTACAACCATATGTTAATTTATCATTTTCCATATAAAGACAAATCAAAAGTAATTAAAAGATACAAAAAAGCATACCTTGTGGGTATGCTTCTTTTAATGAATCTATTTTGATAATTGTTAATAGCTTCTTTCAATTTTACCAGGAGTAATTTTTCTTTCTGTTGGGTAAATTGTTTTAAGTTCCCGGTTCCCTTCAACAAGCTGGAATGCCCAGTCAAATACCATTCTATCGCTAGATATGTTTTTTACTCTAATTTTTGCATAGTGGTTGTCCCAAGTCCAAATCACATATGTGTGGCCAGGAATAGCTTCGACATATTTAATATTGTCGTTCGGCTTCATTTCTACCCAGCCGCTGGTTGGAGCTTTGCTTATATCCCAAATATCCTTTGTTGCACCCATATCTTGAATGTCGGAATCTTCCCATACATTTACATAAAATTTGTTTTCATATTTCTCGAAGAAAAAGTCGGTCATTTTATCGTTGTAAGGTAATACTTGATACTTACTAAAATCGTAGCCGGAATTGCTAGCAGATTTATTGTAGTCGAATACTGCCTGGTTAAATCCCTCAGGTCGTGGTGTATCGTAAACTACATCGTAGCTCAAATCGCTCTCGTTTCCATCGTAATCATATGCGGTTACCGCATAATAATATGTATCCCCATTTTTTGCGTCGCTATCAATAAAATAATTCGATTCGGTACTGCCAATTAGTTCATATTCTCCATCGTAAGTAAAGCTGTAGTAAACATTGTATCCAGCAACATCACCCTGAGGACTATAGTCCCAATAAATATCAACACGGTTATCACCGGTTACGGTTCTAATGTTGCTTGGTGGTGAAGGGGGTGAATCGTCCCAATCGTGAAATTTTTTGCATCCGCCTAAGGATAATGCTAGGACAGCTAATAACAGGGTTAAAAATAGTCTTTTCGTTTTCATGGCTTTCTCCAATTAATTCTGAATCTATATACTCAATGATAGTGCCAGAAATTTTTACCTGGATTATGTAAAAAGACGGTATTTTAAGGTGAATTTTGAAGGATAACTGCATGTTTTTAAATAAAGAAAACAGAACTGTACTTTTAAATGAACAGCATTGTTTATTGGTAAAAATTATATTTCCCACGAACATCTTTCCTTTATTGACTGTAGCTAAAGCTTTGCCAGTTAAATGGCGTTTATCGAATAGAGAGTTTTTAGATTTGAATTTAGAGATATCTACAGTCCAAACTAGCTCCGGGTAATTTATTCATTGAACTTTTGGGGAAATCTTATTTTTATGTCGCTAAAAACTTTTTATTTTTGTTACACACTTTTTCGGGGTGTAGCGCAGCCCGGTTAGCGCGTGGCGCCTTCGGCGCCAAGGTCGGAAGTTCGAATTCGTACTCCGCACTTGCAGAGGCTTCATACCCCAACACTAAAATGAATTCTTATACTACATATATTTTATTCAGTAAATCGAAGAATAAGTTTTATGTTGGCCACACTAATAATATTTCCAGAAGATTAACCGAACATAATTCTGGTCAAACTAAATCTACTAAAGCCGGTTCTCCTTGGGAATTAATATTTACTAAAGAGTTCGAATTGAAATCCGATGCATACCAACTGGAAATGAAAATTAAGAAAAGAGGTATTTACAGATTTCTTAATGAGCAATCCATTCCCGGTTAGAGCGTAGCTTAAAATAAAATGAACAGCTCTGACTTTTGAATTTAGAGATATCTACAGTCCAAACTAGCTCCGGGTAATTTATTCATTGAACTTTTGGGGAAATCTTATTTTTATGTCGCTAAAAACTTTTTATTTTTGTTACACACTTTTTCGGGGTGTAGCGCAGCCCGGTTAGCGCGCTTCGTTCGGGACGAAGAGGTCGGGAGTTCGAATCTCCCCACCCCGACAACAACATAAGGATCTTAAATAATGAGTAAGTCTTTCCCGGTTAGCGCGTGGCGCCTCTGGCGCCAAGATCGGGAGTTCGAATTTTTACCCCGCATTTGCGGAGGCTTCACACCTCGACAACAACATAAATATCTTAATAATGATTAAATCATTCCCAGCAGCGAGCCTTAAAATAAAAGGAACAGAGCTGTACATTTAATGAACAGCTCTGTCTATTGGTATAAATTAAATTTCCGAAATTTTATTTTCGAAGAACATCTTTCCTTTATTAATTGTAGCTAAAGCCTTGCCTGTTAAAAGACGTTTATCGAATGGAGAGTTTTTAGATTTCGATTTGAATTTAGAGATATCTACAGTCCAAATTAAATCCGTATCTATAATTGTGATATTAGCTTTTTGCCCAACTTTAATTTGAGGAACGGGAAGATTTAAAATTTTACGAGGATTGATTGCAAGTTTTTCTACAAGTTGCGAAAGTGTAATATGTTTTTTATTTACCAATTCCGAAATTGCCAAACCAACTTGCGTTTCAAGTCCAACAATTCCGTTTGGAGCATAAATAAATTCCATCTCTTTCTCTTCGATAGAATGGGGAGCGTGATCGCTTGCAATGCAGTCAATTGTTCCATCTTTCAAACCTTCAATCATTGCATCAACATCCTGGCGAGATCTTAAAGGAGGATTCATTTTATAATTTGTATCAAATGTTTTTAAGGAATCGTCTGTAAGAGCAAAATGATGAGGAGCTACTTCTGCAGTAACTTTAATTCCTTTTTTCTTTGCCTGGCGAACAAGTTCGACCGAAGCTTTAGAACTAATGTGAGCAATATGAACTCTTCCGCCGGTAAACTCGGCGAGCATAATGTCGCGCATAACAATTAAATCTTCTGCAATTGTAGGAATGCCGGGCAATCCAAGTAATGTTGAATTAAAACTTTCGTTCATTGCGCCACCTGCTAAAGATTCATCTTCGCAATGCTCAATTACAACACTGTCTACCATTTTGCAATAATCCAAAACATTACGAAGCATGTTAGCATTTTTAATAACGGTGCCGTCGTCGCTAAAGCCAACCGCTCCGGCTTCGGCAAGTTCCAGTATTGGAGAAATTGCTTCCCCTTTGCGTGCAAGAGTTGCAGCGGCAACAGGATAAACATCCACCAAATGATCTGCAGCTTTTTCTTTAATAAAGCGAACAACTTCTGCCGAATCGATATCCGGATTTGTATTTGGCATGCATGCAACTGCCGTAAAACCTCCGGCTGCGGCACTGTTGCATCCCGTTGTAACAGTTTCTTCATCCTCACGCCCCGGCTCCCTAAGGTGAACATGCATATCTAAAAATCCGGGAACGCAATATTTATTTGCAAACTCAAAAACTTTTGCTTCCTTTAATTCTTTTTCGGTCAATCCATCAATCTTTACAATAATTCCATCTTCAATCAACACATCACTTTTTTGATTTAAATTCTGTTCCGGATTTAAGAGATTAACTTGTTTTAATACTATTTTCATTTTTCACCTTCCTCTTAATGCATTGTGCCAAGTAAATAGAGAACTGCCATTCTTATTGCAACACCATTTGTAACCTGATCTAGAATAACCTGATAAGGTCCATCTGCAACCGCAGATGAAATTTCAACTCCTCGGTTAATTGGGCCCGGGTGTAAAATTAGAATGTCTTTATTAAATTTTTCAATCCTCTCTTCGGTAACGCCAAAATAATTATGATATTCACGCAGTGAGGGAATTCTTTTTCCGGCATCTCGTTCCAATTGAATTCTTAGAACATTCAGAACGTCGTTATTTGCCAATGCTTCTTCTATCTTAGTATAAATTTTAACGCCAAGGGCTTCAATTCCCATTGGCATCATTGTTAACGGGCCGCATAAAGAAACATTTGCACCCATTGTTTTCAATCCAAAAATATTCGATAATGCAACACGGCTGTGAGCAACATCTCCAACAATGCACACGTTCAATCCTTCAAGCGTTCCTTTCTTTTCGCGAATGGAATACATATCCAATAACCCTTGAGTTGGATGCTCGTGAGTGCCATCTCCGGCATTAATAATATTTGCATTGCTGATGCGTGTTAAATACTGTGGAACACCGGCGGACTTATGACGAACAACAATCATATCAACCTTCATTGCCTCAATATTTTTTACGGTGTCTTTAAAGGTTTCTCCCTTTGTTGTGCTGCTTGTAGAAGTGGAAAAATTAATTGTATCTGCAGATAACCTTTTTTGCGCAAGTTCAAAAGAAATTCTTGTACGTGTAGAGTTTTCGTAAAAAAGATTAACAATTGTCTTTCCCTGAAGTGTAGGAACTTTTTTAATTGGTCTTTCCAAGACTTCCCTAAAAGTTCTAGCGGTATCCAATAAAAGCTGAATATCTTCTTTTGGAACTCCTTGTAAACCTAGTAAGTGTCTGTTTGATAATGACATATTTTATCTCTCTAATTTTTGCTTGGAGTGTTAACTAAATAAACTGCGTCTTCACCGTCTGTTTCCTTTATTCTAACGCGCACTTCCTCATTAATTGAGGTAGGTGTATTCTTTCCAACAAAATCTGCTTTAATAGGAAGTTCCCGGTGCCCTCTATCTACAAGCACGCACAGCTGAATTGAATTAGGCCTTCCTAAATCCATTAGGGCATCCAGCGCGGCGCGAACTGTTCTTCCGGTATAAAGAACATCATCAATTAAAATAATGTCTTTATCGTTTACATCGAATGTAATATTTGTAACACTAATTTCGGGCTGTTTAAGTCTTGTTCTAAAATCATCCCGGTACAATGTAACATCCAAAACACCAAAGTTGGGTTCGGAGTTATCTATGTCTTTAATTTTTTGAAGGATTCTGGAACCGATGAATTCACCTCGGGTTCTCATTCCAACCAAAACAAGATTTTTAGAACCCTTGTTTCGTTCAAGAATTTCGTGAGCTAAACGGGTTATGGTTCTGTTAAATCCCTCTTCGTCAATTAGTTTTGCTTTTATGTCCATATAAAAAAAATCCCCGATAGGCTTATGCCTTCGAGGTCTCCATGTTAGTTTTTATTTTAATTTTTGTTTTCAATCCTTTTTATCTCTCCGGATAATGTTAAAGGAACAATTTTTACTGCGCAAAGTTAAAAAATTATTTTTGAATTTTAAAACGGGTAAAAAAAAAGGTCACTTACTCAGTGACCTTTTTTATAATTCTTATTGCATCTTAAATTCAATTCTTCTGTTCATTGCTCTTCCATCAGCAGTTGTGTTATCTGCAATAGGATTGCTTTCGCCATAACCAACAGCTGTTATTCTGTTAGCTGCAATACCTTTTGATGTTAAGTATTGTTTAACGGCATCTGCTCTTTTTTGAGCAAGTTTTTTGTTATAAGTATCTGCGCCAATATTATCTGTATAACCCTGAACTTCAACTTTCATTTCCGGGTTCTTTAATAATGTTTTAGCCGCATCGTAAAGAATTGGATAGGATTCTGCATTAAACTTTGCACTTGCAGAAGCAAAATTAACTCCAACCAATACCCATTTTTCTGGAGCTACTGGTTTTGCAGGTTTTTCAACTACTATTTCTTTTGTAATTTCTTTTGGAATATGAGCTTTAATCATTTCTTCAATTCTATTGTAATCTGTCATATCCTTAAATTCTTGCTTAATACCACTGTATAGTTCGCAATACTTACTTGGTTCACCTTTTTCGAAGAAGTATTGAAGACCTAAACTAATACCCATGTAAGTATCGCGGCCATTAACTTCGCCACCACCTAAAGTACCATCCAATTCGGTATTATTTGCAATATGGTAACCAAACTCTGTAATAAGTTTCCATTCTTCATCAAGATTCCAATCTATACCGGCACCAAAACCATACTGCATTACAAATGCGTTTTCATTATAGGTTGTTGTAAAATAATTGGAAAGCATTCTGTAATTACCGCCAAAGCCTCCAAAGAGATATGGAGAAACCGGTTCGCAAGGAGCCAGGTAAAACAGAACATCTAAATCTCCGGTAATTGAATTGGTTGTTGTTGTTTGAAGAGTTAAAGCTGCGCTTGTAAATTCACTTTCCAAATGGTTATAACCAACTTTAAAACGAACACCAACATGCTCGGAGAAATTTCTTTGAAGAGATACAAATCCTCCGTAATTGGAATTAAGAGGAGTAGTATTGATGCTTACAAATCTGGGATACTTAAATCCAAATCCTAAAGACCAGCTGTCTTTAGCCAGTTGAGCCTGAGTAGATTGGGAAGCTACAAACAACATCATAATTAAAACAATGAATAATTTTTTCATACAACCTCCTTATTGTGAGGGTTTTTGGTAAATCTTATTTTTTCATCAATAAAAACTTTTTATTTTAGCTACACTTTTAGGCGAAGCGCTTTTTGGTTAAGCGTGTTGCGCATTCGGCGTAAAGCTTAGGTTCCGCTTTGCGGAACCAATACAATTTATAAAGTACCACCTTGATTATGCGCTATCCAAACCCAGCCAGTTCTTGCTACATCAATAGAAACTTCTTCTTCAGTTAATGAACCGCTAGCAGCCCAGGTATTTGGAGCAACTCCGCCTGTGGCAGTATAATTTTTAACTGTTGTAGATTTTACAATGTACCATCTATAGGACCAGGTTCCAGCTTCGTTTGGCTTTGCAGGATTATATTGAACTCCATTATTTAAATAATTAGCTGGTAAAGCCGGTATAGAGAAGTGCAAAGGTTTGGAAAGTGTTCCAATATAAAAACCACCTGCTTGCCTTCTAACTTCATTTCTTAACCAATTACTTTCAACATTATTGCTGCCGGAGGTTATAGTTAATGTTAAACCGCTAGTTTCAGAATACACCTTATTATCAACCCCTGAAGCTAGTGTCACAGTAGCTAAATCTGCGGTTGTAGTTGTTCCAGTAGCAGGAATAGTTATAACAGTATTTTGCATTCCAGCATATTTTGAAAAACTTGAAAGTTTAGCAGTAGCAACCAAACCAGTTGCATCAACAGTAGCAGTAACGCCGGTAGCTGCCCAAACCTGAGTAGTTTCGTTTAGTTTTTGCAATTCAAATGTTGAACCTGCAGCTAGTCTAGTTGGCAATGGAATAGATACAGTAACAGGAACGGCAAACACAGTACCACTAGGACCAAATTCTGCCGCAGCAATAATAGATGTACCGGCAGCTGTAGGTTTAGGAGCTTCGGCAGCAGGAATATTTGCAACTGTTAAAGTAATGTTTGAAGCTACAGCATTTGGGGGAACCGAAACAGCTAAAGGAGCTGCAGATAATGACTGAGTATTAGGAGTAGTAGCAGTACCGCCTGCAGCCGGTGTAACTGGTGCCGAAGCAACAACAAGTTTAGATAATACTATATCATCCACTAAAGCAATGTTTAATGCTTTTTTAATTTCGGCAATTTTGCTTCCGTAAGAATATCCATCTTTATTTGCCGCAACAATTAAAGCAGTTTCGGTAAGGCTTGTAACGTCGTAAGAATATTTACCGCTGTTATCTGTTAGAACAGTTGCAACAACACTGTTATCTGCTTTACTAATTTTTACTGTAACACCTGCAATTCCAGCAAGGCTTTGGTCTCTAACATATGCAGTAAGTAAAATTGGTTGCGCAACCGGCGCCGGCGGGTTAGGACGTGCAATCTCTGGTCCAACTCTTGAACTTTCGCAGCCATTAAAAACAAAAACTGAAAGGAGCAAAAAAGTAAAGATGGATCCAATTAAAGGAAGAGATTTTTTGATGCTCATATAATACCTCTTAATTAGTTATTTTGTAAAACTGTTTATAATAAAACTCGGATTTAATTTTTTCAAAAACCGATCTATTCTATTTCCTGTATTGTAACGCAAACCTATCAAGTCGTTACTATTGCTTTTAACAATGTAACTAAAATTATAATTTTCTGCTGTTCTAATTCTAAAAATCTCCGGTTTAAATTGCTTAGGCGGCCAAAGAGGAATAGTAACCGAAATGCCACCATTAGATAAACCATCAAAAGATTTTATAGCAAAAAAGCCAATTTCAATTTGACCAAATTCTCTGTTAATATCAACTCTAATAGAGTTATCGTCCAATAAAAATTTTCCTACCGTTAACCCTAAAGTAAGGTCGTATTGTGCAACTCTGTAATCAAAATTCAAAGAACCGGTAAACTTAAAAACATCTGAATAGAGAATTCTGCTGAAACTGCTAAAACGTATATAGGAAGTATAACCTAAATTTGCACCAATACTAAAAATTCCATTGCCAAATATTTTTTTTGCTTCAACATCAATTCCATATCTGTTTTGAGTAAACACGCCGCTAGAAAGAGATACAAAAATGGAGTTTGGCATTCTAAACATTTGATTAAAAGTAACAGATCCGGTTCTAACCGAATCTCCGCTATCTCCATATTCATTAAAGACTGGAACAATAACTTCGTAACCCAGGCTGTTGCCTTTCCAAAATCCTGCTTTTAGTTCGGGCAATAAATTAATTTGAGCAATAACCGGTTTTTCGTATGGTCCAAATTCAAAATTAAATTGGGGCTTTAGAACCAAATCGAATTTGAAATTAGAGGAATTATATTCCTTTTCATTTTGAACCAGAGCAAAAACATCATCAACATCAACAGATATTTTTACATTATTAGCCAGTTCCTTCGAAACAAACAAATTTGAAACAAGCTGCTTAAAATTTTGGACTGTCGACTCGATTTTAACAATAGGAATTTTTCTATTCAGAGGGACTAATATTAGTTCTTCTCTATCATTAATTAAAGGAACAATAGTTTCTATAACGTTTTTTATGGCATTAAGTTCAAAACTGAACAATCTATTTTCGTATGCTATTACAACTATTTTTTCATCCGAAAATATTTTTATGTTTTCGTAGCCGGATTCAACTAAAGCCTTTGCCAACGCTTGATTATAATTATGGTCTTGAGCTTTAATAAAGCCAGAGGAAATTAGTGTAAAAAATAATATTGCTATTTTTAACTTGTATTTACAATTTATATTTATCACTATTTGTGATTGCTTTCACATTTGAAGGAATAAGAACTGTTTATTTGTTTATCTATTTATTCTGATTTATAATATAACAAGTTCATAAAATAATTCAAAGATTTTTGTAATTTGGCACCAATTAATTTAATGGAGAAAATATGGCATCAAATCATTCGTTCGACATTGTTTCGGAAATCGATTTCCAAGAAGTAGACAACGCTCTTAATCAGGCAATTAAAGAAATTCATCAGAGGTACGATCTAAAAGATTCGAATACCGAAATTGTATTGAACAAAAAGGATAAGCAGATATCTATGAATACCAAAGATGATTATTCACGAAAGCAGTCTATAGATATTCTTCAAAGCAAGTTTCTTAAAAGGGGAATTTCGATTAAAGCGCTAAAATTAAAAGACCCCGAACCTGCAGCCAGCGGAAGACTAAAACAAATAATAGATCTTCAAAGCGGAATTTCGAAAGAGAATGCCAAGATAGTTACCAAAATGATTAAGGACGCAAAATTAAAAGTAAACGCCCAAATACAGGATGAACAAATTAGAGTTACAGCGCCAAAGATTGATGATTTGCAGGAAGTGATGAAATTAATTAAGGAAGCAGATTTAGAATTTCCCACCCAGTTTACAAACTACAAATAATTGAACATCTCTTTAAAATAAAAAGGCCCCTAAACACGGGGCCTTTTTTTTGAAACTATTACTATTATAAAGTATATCTAATACCAAATTGCATAGACCAGCGTGATGCTAAATCGCTGATTGAATATGCCGAATTGTTATTAGGTTTTGTAAAGCTGTAAACCGGTGTGTTTGCTTTACCTTGGTAAGTAATTCTTCCTTGTAATCTAACAGCCTGATAATCGAAAGAAGTAAATTCAACTTTACCCCAATCGCTGTTTAGGAAATTAGCAAAGTTTAAGATATCCAATGAAAGCTGGAATGAGCCAAGGCCAACAAAATCTGGAATGTCTTGAGTAATCTTTAGATCTATATATTCCGACCATGGATTATTAGCAGCATTTCTTTCAGAAATTTTACCACGGTTTTCGCTTAGGTATGTGTTTCCATTAATGAAAGCATCAAGATCGGCATATTTGGTACCGGCAGCTGTAGCTGGAACAAAATTTCCGCCCGAAATTGAACCTAAAAGAATTTCGCTTGAATTTCTTGGGATGTAGAATAAATCATTTTGATCGAAACCATCGTTGTTTAAGTCACCCAAAACAATAAATGAATGTGGTCTTCCGCTTTGACCATTATAGAATAGAGAGAATGTAGTTGCGGCTTTTGCAAAGAATTCATGAGAATAAGAAAGTGACAAGAATGCTCTATGCTTAACTTCGTAGTTCGAAGTTGTTAATGCAGGATTGTTAGCGTCTGTAGAAATAGGATTAAAACGCATTTGAGAAACAGCTTGAGATGAAGTTACGCTGTTTTTATCTTTTGCAGATCCATATGTATAAGCAGCATTAACCGAAAGTCCTCTTGCAACATTTCTTTGAACTTGGAACGACAAGTTATATTGATAACCGGCGCTTGTGTTGTAAATTTCCAAGATGTCAAAGAAGTTACTGCCACCACTGTTTGTTCCGCCGTAAACTGGTCTTCCGTCAATACCAGAACCTAAAGGAGCGACTGTTCCTGTTTGAGCAGCAATGTTTATTTTGCGATACAACATATCGTTCATTGTTCTTGAGTATAAAAATTCAACTGTTCCAACAAATCCAAATGGCAATTCCTGATCAATTCCAAGGTTAAATCTTAATACCTGAGGCATCTTTAACTTTGGATCTGAAATGTTAACTTCGGACTGAGTCCTTGCAGAACCTAAAATTCCAGCGCCAACTCTTGGATCGCCGGCAAAATATTGACTGTAAGGATCTGCAATAAATGGAAGAACAACACCACTAGAAGCATTACGAACTTCTGCTAGTAATGTACCGCTGTTTCCATAATTGTTCGAAATCCAAACGTAAGGAATACGTCCTGTAAATAAACCTAAACCGCCACGAACTTGAGTTGAACGGTCGCCGGAAGCATCCCAGTTAAAGCCAACACGTGGTGATATCAAAATATTTCCGCTTGGAGCTTTATCTGTTTGATAACCTGGGAAGTACTGTGGTAAAAGAGGATTAGCTTCTGGAGCTGCTGGGAAAGTAGGAATATCAACACGCACTCCATAAGTTAATTTAAAGCTTGGCATAACTGTCCATTCATCCTGAATATAGAAACCAAATTGAGCTACGCTAAACTCGGCAGCCGGAGCAATTTTAGGATCTTTTTTACCATATACTCTTTGGTAGAAAGCAACTTTGTTAGCATTAAAATCTGCTAAGCTGTTATACTGATAATAACCAAAGAAAGAACGAACAAACATATTTCTGAAAGAGAAAAATTCGTTATGTGTTCCAATTGTAAAAATATGGTTTCCAACGTAGTAAGAGAAATTATCTGTAATTTCTAATACATCCTGATCTAATTCGTTTGCAGAAGAGAAACGGTCTGGGCCGGCAAACATATTAAATCCACCATCTCTAACTTCAACTTCTGGAGTAGCTGTAGAACTGCCAGCTCTTCTATCGCGAATAGAGGTAAAGCCAACAATAAGTTCGTTAGACATATTATTGCCAAAACGGCTGTTTAATTGAAGCACTGTAGAATTTGTTTGGTTCTTAATTCTATAGTTATAAGTATCGAAGCTCATAGAAGTTGTTGCACCGCGTGCATTCATGTTATCTTGATAAGAGTCTACAAAGTTATGGCGTAATGTTAATTGATGATCTTGCGATAAGTTATAATCGAATCTTAAAAATAATTTTGTACTTGGTTGCTGGCTTGTAAATTCATTGTAAGTACCTGCGTCCATTCCTTTAGCTTTTAAAGCGTTTGCATAAGGAATTACTTTTTGGTCAATTAATTGCTGACCGGTTAATCCGCCAAAACCATCGGAAAGAGCAATGTTTCTAACAGGTCTATCGTAAGTTGTTAATTCTCCGTTTACAAAGAAGAACAATTTATCTTTTACAATTGGACCGCCAGCGCGGAAGCCATATTGATAATTAGAGAAAGTAGCAATGTCTGATCTATCTTTTAATTTACCAATAAACTTTTCGTTTCTTCCAAAGCCATAAATAGAACCATTGTATTGGTTTGTTCCGGAACGGGTAATAGCGTTAATTCCGCCACCAGTAAAACCGCTAAGTCTTACATCGTAAGGAGCAACAACAACTTCAAATTCACGAATAGCATCCAAAGAAATTGGATTTGTTCCGGTTTGTCCGCCAGGTGTACCTGAACTTCCTAAACCGAATAAATCGTTGTATTGAGTACCATCTATTTGAACGTTGTTATAACGATTGCTTCTGCCGGCTGCCGAAACGTCTGTACCGGAAAACAATGGAGATAATTTAGCAAACGATTGAAAACTACGGCTTACTGTAGGAATTTCTTCAATTTGTTTAATACCAATATTCTGAGCAGCACCGGTTCTGGATTGAGAAAGTACAGCGCTCTTTTCTGCAGTAACTGTAACACCTGTTAACTGAACAGCTTGTTCAGGCAATTTGAAATCGATTTTCAAATTTTGACTTAATTGTAAAGAAAATCCTTCCTCAACTTGTGTAGTGTATCCAACAAAAGACACTGTTACTTTGTATGGACCGCCTACTCTCATACCAATTACGTTGTAACGTCCATCGATACGAGAAGTTGTTCCATACTGTGTTCCAGATGGAACATGAACAGCTACAACATTAGCTCCTGGTAATGCATTCCCATTCTGATCAACTACGGTACCGTTTATAGATGCTGTAGTTTGGGAATAACTAATTTGTGAGCCAAATAATATTACTGCAAACAGTATCAGTGAAAATAACTGTTTAAGTTTACTCATACATTACTCCTATTGTGGTTTTTTATTTAGTGAGTTTATTATTTTTATTTTTGGTAAGGTTAATATTTCGAAAACAATTTTCTTATAGAAATCCGTAAATAGTATTTTCAATGCTCTTTACCCTTTATTTACTTCTTTCAATTAAAACAAATGGAGATTTATTTTTGCATTTCCAAGATAGGAAAAAACATTATTAAGCAAAAGGGTTTTTCAAAATATGATAGGAGTTAACTTTTCAATAAAAAAAAGGCTGCAAATATTTGCAGCCTTTTAAAAATTCAGAACAGAATTAGATTAATTGAAAATATATCTTACACTAAACTGAATTCTGTAAACATCATTAAGATTAGCATTTTGTTGATATGATGTTTTTAACAATTTGCCATTAGCCTGATATAATCTGTAAAGAGCAACGCCATCAGCACCAGTAGGTCTAGCAATTAAAGGCTGGGTTGTAACTAGTCTTTGGCTAACTCCCCAATCTTTATTAAGTAAATTGCCAACGTTAAGAATATCAACTCTAAACTGAAGTGTATTTCGTTTATCGAAGAAATTAGTAAATACATCTTGAGCTATACCAAAATCAGCTCTGAAAACGAATGGCAATAATACTGCCCCTCTTTCAGCGTATTTGCCTCTTTTATCGGAAAGATATTCATCTTGACTAATGTAAGCATCCCAAGCTGCTGCTTGTTGAGCAGGAGTAAAAGTAGTAACAGCTTTAGTAACAGGATCTGTATAAGTATATTGTTCAAAATTCATTTCGGCAGTACGGCGATGAATATAAATAAGGTCGTTATTTGTAGAACCGTCACCATTTAAGTCGCCGCTAAATGTATAGCTTGCATTTCCGTTGTTATATCCTTCCCAAAACAAAGAAACTGTAGTTCCACCAAAATCAAAATATTCCAAGCGATATGATGCAACTGCGAATACTCTATGACCTGAAAAGTTTGCTGAAAAAGCTGAGGCTGGATTATTTGGATTGATTGATATTGGATTACCAGTCCATGAACCAGAAGCAATTGAACCAGGGTCCACTGTATTTTTAGACTGACCATAGTTGTAACCAAGTTTTAAGTATAAGCCATCTGTAAGAGGTCTTTCTAAAGTTGCACTTATATTATAAGAGCTACCAACATCCTGATTTTTTAACACAACAGCGCTAGAAATTTTGCTGTTAATACGATTTGGAGCGGCAGTTGTATTTAACCATCTAGGACGTGTATCTGCGCCTTTAAATGTAGTATTCGGAGCTGTCAAATTGGCATTGATATAATAAACGCCATTAACATCTTTACCTAATAATAATTCGGCAGTACCAACAAAGCCAAATGGTAATTTTTGATCTACTGCAAAATTAGTTCTCCATATCTGAGGAAATTTGAAAGAAGGATCAGTCAAAGCTAATTCGTAACTTGGTGCTGGAGCTCCGGTAACTGAAGTTGGTTTATATTTATTAATTTCCGGGCTGAATGGTCGTGCTTTGGTATTATCAATTTGTTCAAATCCGGTCATAATTCCATTGTTACCTATTTGGTTAGAAATCCAAACATATGCTGGACGAGCAGTAAAGATACCGGTACCGCCTCTTAACTGAGTTGAACGATCGCCGAATACATCCCAGTTAAAACCAATTCTAGGTGAAAAGAGGATATTAGCATCAGGCATTTTGTCTGTAGCATATTTAACAGTATTTCCATTTTCATCTCTAAAGTTCATGCCTTCAACTTCTGGATTTTTAAGTCCTGTTGAACTAAAGAAAGGAATGTCGAAGCGTAAACCTGCGGTTATTTTAAAATCTTTATTCAACTGCCATTCATCCTGAATATAAGCACCAGCATATGTTACATCAAGTGGCTGAATTGGTTTTTCTTGGCCAGGAATATTATTGTAACGAACTTGGAATCTACGTAAAGTTACAGGAGAAGCAGTTCTATTTGGATTCTTTAAATAATCATCTGCATCAGCATAAAAATCCGCTAAAGAATTGTATACATACGCGCTTTGTGAACCTGGATAAAAAACATTTTCGGAATGATATTGTTCAAAACTAACACCAGCAGTAATAGTATGATCAACAGCATAAAGGGTTAAATTATTTTGTACCTGGTAACTGCTATAGCGTAATTCATTGTTTGGAGTAAATGGCTCAAAACCAAAAGAAGTATAAGTGGAACCATCTTTCAAAATATCTACAAATGGGAACATTTCTCCTTTATACCCACGGCTCTCATCACTATAATTATAACCAACTATAAGATTATTGGAAAGATTATTAGTTAGAGCAGAGTTCCATTCTGCAACTACTGAACGGATATTTTCGAGAATTGAATAATTTGAGCTAGCAAAATTCATAAAGTTAGTAGATCTATTTGAACGTCCAAAACCTAGAGAGGAAGAGGAGGATAAAATAACATCCGTTTCGGAATCGAGATGCGTATAACGCAAGCTAATTTTATTACGTTCATCAAGGTTAAAATCTAATTTAGCTAAGAACCTTGTAGCAGGTGTTTTAAAATCATATCCTTGATAAGGACCTGTAGCATAGTTGAACTTAGATTGCAAATAACTACTTAAAGCATCTAGCTCAGAAGCTAAAACTCTAGTGGTATTTCCGGCAACAGTTTCGCCACCTTTATTTGCAAGATAAGTAGTAGCTGGTTGAGTAACAGCATCTTTTTCGAAGCTTAAGAAAAAGAAAAGCTTATTTTGAATGATTGGACCGCCTAGACGAAGACCAATTTGGTTGTAATCGAAAGTACCAGGGTTATAGGTAAAATCTTTTGCCTGTGTACCAACTAAACTTTGGTTACGGAACTGATAGTAAGCAGAACCAGAAAATTCGTTTGTACCGCTTTTAGTAACAGTATTAACACCGGCTCCAACAAAGTTACCTTGGCGAACATCGTATGGGGCAATGTTAACCTGAACTTGTTCAATAGCATCAAGAGAAATAGGAGAAACACCAGTACGATCGCCTGGTTGACCAGCTAATCCAAAAGAATTATTAAAATAAGACCCATCAACAGTGATATTATTCAAACGGTTATCTTGACCAGCAAAAGAATTATTACCACCGGCTTGAGGTGTTAATCTAGTAAAGTCAGAAAGTCTACGTGAAATAGTTGGAAGAGCTTGTAGAGATTCAGTTGAAATAGAAGTGGCAGCACCGGTTCTTTCGGAACTGAAAACTGCGTCGCGCTGAGCAGTAACATTCACTTCACCAACTTGAATATTTGTTTCGCTCAGTATAAAATTGACGTCTGTTGTAACACCAAGTGTTAAAAAAATTCTTTCTTTAACTTGTTTTTCAAAACCTACATATGTGACAGTAACCGTATATGGACCGCCTACTCTCATTCCAGGTATTGCAAATCTACCATCTGATCGTGTACTCATTCCATAGGTTGTTCCCGATGGGACATGAACTGCAACTACGTTTGCGCCTAGAAGTGCCTCACCCTTCTGATCTACAACTCTTCCATTTAATGAAGACGTGGTAACACCTTGGGCAAAGATTGAATAACTTCCAAAAATAATTACTGCAAACAGTATTAGTGAAAATAACTGTTTAAGTTTACTCATACATTACTCCTATAATTAAGTGAATTAGGGTTTTTAATTGCTAAATGAATTTTGCTTAAATTGATTTGCGGAGAGATTAAAAATCCTCTTAAATAAAAACCATGATTAGTCTTATAAATACACTGCAGAATATTTTTCAATAGCTTGTTTATTTTTTAATGGAGATTTTTTTTTGCACTATGAAGTTATGAAAATAGAACAAATGTAAAAAGGTCTAACAATTTTTTAATTTATTGTGATTTCTTAAGCTAAATACTATTTTCCGGCTCACATTAAATAAAACTTGAAATTATATGAAAAGATTTTTTTTATTACTTGTCTTTCTGGCTTGTTCATTTTCGGTTATTGCCCAAAGTAAACCATATGTAATTCTTATTTCTTTCGATGGTTTCCGCTGGGATTATATAAATAGGAATATTACTCCAAATTTGGAAAAAGTTAAAACTAACGGAGTATCGGCTTTATCGTTAAAGCCCTCCTTCCCATCTAAAACATTTCCTAATCATCAGGCAATTATTACCGGAATGTACCCTTCTAACCATGGAATTATTGCAAACACTTTTAAGGATAAATTTAATAACACTCAATACAGGTTGGGAGACTCCATTGCCGTTACAGATGCAAAATGGTATTTAGGAGAAGCATTTTGGGAAACTGCCGAAAGACAGGGAATTGTTACTGCTTCTTACTTTTGGCCAGGCAGCGAATTAAAACTTGATTACAGAAGACCTACTTATTTTGAAAAATACAATCATGCATTACCCTACGAAGATAGAGTTAATGGCATTATTGATTGGTTAAAATTACCAAATGAAAAAAGACCACATTTTATTACCTCCTATTTTCACGAAACCGATGATATTGGACATGAACATGGTCCAAACTCGAACCAAATAACTGACGCCATTATTAAGCTGGATAATATTGCAGGAATGTTAATTTCCAAATTGACCGAAATAAAAATGATTGACAGCGTTGATGTTATTTTTCTTTCGGACCATGGAATGACCGAAGTGCCCGAGGATAAATTTATTAATGTTGAAACTATTATTAAAGATTATAACTGCAAATTTTTGGATGAAGGGGTAATAATGTTTATTGAACCTCCTAAAGAAAAAGTGCAAGAAGTTTATAATATTCTTAAGAAGAATGAAAAGAATTTTAAAACTTATTACAGGGAAGAAATTCCAGAGCATTATCATTTTAACAACAATCCCTTAATTTCTACAATTGTTTTAATACCCGATTTAGGATACAGTTTATTTTCGCAAAGAGGAATTAGCAGAAAGATGTATAGCAAAGGAAATCATGGATATGATAACAGCCATACAGATATGCATGGATTTTTTGTTGCTATGGGTCCCAGCTTTAAAAACAATTACAAAACAGGCACTGTTTGGAATATTGATATTTATCCCCTCTTGTGCAAAATTTTTAACATAATTCCCCGTTCAAATATAGATGGCAAACTAGAACGTATTGAATTTTTACTTAAATAGAAATCTTATGACATATTCCGATCAATTAAAAATAGATTATAACAAATACAAGCTTGATAACGGATTAGAAGTAATTTTGTATCAGGATAAAACTGTTCCAAGTGTTTCGGTTAATGTTTGGTACCGTGTTGGTTCTGCCAACGAGAGGAACAACAAAACTGGCTTTGCGCATCTGTTCGAACACATGATGTTTCAGGGATCTAAAAATATTCCTAAAGAGGGGCACTTCCGTTTTATTCAAGAAGCCGGAGGAACTTTAAATGGTTCTACCAGTTTGGATAGAACTAATTATTTTGAAACGCTGCCGGCAAACTCGTTGGAATTAGGGCTTTGGCTCGAGAGCGACAGGATGGGATTTTTACTTGAAGCATTAACTCAAGAAAAGCTTGATAACCAAAAAGAAGTTGTAATGAATGAAAGGCGTCAGCGATACGATAACCAACCGTATGGGCTTGCATGGGAAAAATTGTTCAATAATCTTTATACTTCAAATCATCCCTACTCGTGGCCAACAATTGGATGGATGAGCGACATAGAAAAATTTGAGCTGGAAGATGTTCGAGAGTTTTTTAAGCTCTATTATTCTCCAAGCAATGCTTGTTTAGTTGTTGGAGGCAACTTTGAAATTGATAATGCAAAGGAATTGGTCAATAAATATTTTAGCGAAATAAAATCTGTAAACAACATTCCCCAAGTAATTGCACCGGAACAAATTCTTAATGAGAATAAATTAATTATTCATCCGGATAATGTTCAGCTTGAAAGGGTATATTTTGCATGGCATACGGTGCCTGCATTCCAAAAATTTGATGCAACTTTGGATTTGCTATCTGACCTACTAACATCCGGCAAAAACTCCCGCTTATTTAATCTTTTGGTTTATAATAAACAAATTGCGCAGGATGTTTCCTCATTTCAATATGGAAGTAAGTATGCCGGCTCTTTTATACTTGCTTCTACGGCAAAACCAGGAATTAGCCTAGAGATAATTAAGAAAGAACTTTTTAACGGTATTCACGAATTGATAAGAAATGGTGTTAATGACGAAGAGATGTTAAGGGCAAAAAATAAAATTAAATCTACGTTTGTTTATTCTTTGCAGCGTATAGAGAATATTGCCGACCATCTGAATCAATATAATTTTTACCTTGGAAATCCCGATTCATTTGCTTTCGATTTGAAAAGGTACGAGTCAATTACAAAAGAAGAAATTATTGAGGCAGCAAAACTGTACTTAACAAAACCTTATGTTGAACTTCAAGTTAAAGTGAAAGAATAATATGCTTAATAGAAACGAACCCCCGGTGCCCGAGTTAAAAATAAATTTTGATACTCCCGAAATAGATACATTTTTATTACCTAACGGTATTGAAGTGTTTTTTGTTCGAAAAGAAAAACTGCCAATTGTTTATACAAATATTTTTTGCGATGCCGGCAGTAAGTTCGATATACCTGAATTAAAAGGGACCGCCTATTTAACCTCGTTGTTAATTGATGAAGGAGCCGGAAAGTTAAACGCTCTTGAAATTAGTGACGCTTTTGAAAAATTGGGATCCATTTTTAATGTAAGCGCAGATCATGATTCGGCATGTTTTTCTCTTTTATCTTTGAGCGAAAATTTCAAAAGTTCGTTCGATATTGTTTCTCAAATTTTATTGGAGCCTTTATTCGGCGAGCAGCATTTTAACAGAGAAAAGAAAAAAGTAATAGACCGTATTCTTCAATTGAAAGATGAAGCCGGTTACATTGCCTCATCGGTATTCGAAAGTGTCTTGTTTAAAAACACATATTACCAAATGCCCGAAATTGGATTTAAGAGTACTGTTGAGAAGATTACAAACCAAGATATAATCAATTTCTATAAAAGTAATTTTAAGCCTGCTGGGACCAAAATTGTTGTTGTGGGAAATATTTCAAAAGAAGAATTGGATGAGCAGCTGAATTTAAAATTGTGCAATTGGAAAAACGAGCAGCCTACTTCGCTCAATTTTAACTACCCAAGTAAAGAGCAAAAGAAATATTACGTGGTTAACAAAAGCCAATCTGCTCAAACAGAAATACGAATTGGGCATATTTCGAACAAGAGAAATTGCAAAGATTATTATGCTGTAAAAATTATGAATACAATTCTGGGGGGACAGTTCAGCAGCCGAATTAACTTGAACTTACGAGAGAATAAAGGATTTACTTACGGGGCAACATCATCGTTTAGTTATTATAACGATGCGGGAAGTTTTGAAGTTCATACTGCTGTAGATATTAAAAACACAGCTGCGGCGGTTAAGGAAATATTTAAAGAGCTTGAAGGAATTCGCCAAAGTATTTCAACTAAAGAAATTGAGTTTGCAAAATCTTATTTAGTTAAGCAATATCCTTTACGGTTCGAAACTTACTCGCAAATTGCAAAGATTATAGACTCGATGGTTGCACACTCAATTCCATTGGATGAGATAAAAGCTTTTGAAAACCGTATTGAATCTGTAACAGAAGCTGAAGTAATAACAGCAGCTAAAGAGAATATTTTTCCGGATAACTGTGCGGTTGTTCTTGTTGGCGACTCCCCAATTATTAAAAGCCAGATTGAAGAGCAGTTTAACGTTACTGCGGTTGAATTGGATAATGAAGGTAACGAAGTTTTGGTCAGCTAGAATAATTCGGCAGTTAAATTCTACTTTTTTCAATGCTTCCATCTGTTAGAAAATTAATGCCGCTTTTGGAAACGGAAATTATCTTACTTCCCTTTTTCTTATACTTATCAATCAACGGTAAAAGCTTTTCAAAATTGTCGAAAGTTGTAAAGAATATTTTGTTCTTAACCGAAGTTGTATCGTTGCAATAGAAATTAAATCTGGATGTAAGTTCCAGCTCATCATTCATTTCAAGCCGAATAATTTGGTTTAGCCTAACAAGCTTTTGATTGTTACGTGCAAACTCATCCCTCACAAAATTATAAATAGCCGAGTTATACAATCCTGCTTTTTCATCAACTAAAACAGCTTTACGTTTAGGAAATGAACTAAGTACGCGGCTAACGGAACCCTTTAGCAAAGTTTTGCTATACTCGGGAACAAACTTCATTTTGGAATATGAGATGTCGTCGTTTAACAATACTGTGTATTCCTTATAATACTTTGCAAGTGAATCGCATTTAGGCATCATGTCGGGATCTGGTACAACGGAACACGACAATGGAAAATTAACATTAAGCCAACGACTGTAATTTCCCTGGCTTAAATTGAGTGCGTCACTTATTATAAATGATAAATCGGATTTGTTTCTTTTTAATTCGGTTACCGGAGTAAGAATGGCTTTGAGTTTTAGATTATTACCAGAGATAATATTTAGCTCGGTTTCGCCAAACATCTTTTTCTCTTGAGTATTAAATTTAACCGAACCATTTGGGAAAGAGTTATACAACTCCTTAACAACCAGTGGAATTGGAATATCCGAAGGGATAGAAACCAAATACTTTGCGGTAATGGAATCTTCATCTTCTATTTTATTCTTTTTCTTTTTAACCCAATTTGCATTGATGCCATAATTATCAAGTACTTGCCAAAAAGAATTTTCCAAATAAATTACAGATAATTCCGAGCTAGTAGATGGAACAATTTCTTTTTTCTTAAAAACATCAATAGAGATATTTATTAACAAAAGCAGTATTGCAAAAGCTAAAAGATATTTTATAATTATTTTCTTAAAAGTAGTCACAGTATAAGTAAAAATGATAATTAACTATTCTTGAATTCTGGTTTTCGTTTTTCTAAAAAGGCAGTTGTTCCTTCTTTAAAATCTTGTGTGCCACAGCATAGTGCAAAAAGACTCGATTCCAAATGCTGTCCTTCTGTTTCCGAAAGTTCATCACAGCTTACAATTGCCCTTAAAGCCATGCTAATTGCAATTTGCCCTTTCGAAATAATTTTCTCGGCCAGTTCAATAGCTTTAGGCATTAGTTCTTGCGAAGAATAAATTTTGTTAACTAATCCCAATCGAAGAGCTTCGTTAGCGTCAATAATATCACCGGTAAGAATTAGTTCGGCTGCACGTCCGGAATTAATTAATCTTGTAAGTCTTTGAGTTCCTCCATAACCAGGAATAATTCCCAAATTAACTTCGGGCTGGCCAAACTTTGCTTTTTCGTTAGCCAATCTTATATGGCAAGCAAGAGCTAGTTCGCACCCACCACCTAATGCAAATCCATTAACAGCAGCAATAACAGGCTTTCCAAGCTTTTCAATAATATTAAAAACTTCTTGCCCTTCATCTGCAAAATATTTTCCGGTAACGGAATTAAGTTTGTTAAGCTCCGAAATATCTGCGCCGGCAACAAAAGCTTTTTCACCGGAGCCGGTTACAATTGCAACCGAAACAGATGGATCCTTTTTTATAGAAAGGAAACAATCTTTAAGCTCATCAATTGTTTTTTCGTTTAACGCGTTAAGCTTTTCCGGTCTATTAATAGTTATGAAAGCAATTTTGTTTTTAATCTCGTATGAAATGTTTTCAAAGTTCATAATGCCCTCGTTAAATTTTTACAAAGATAGGAATATTAACTCTCATATCAACTGAAAGGTACTGGTTAGAAGGTAAATAATTGTATCGGCCAATTACATCAAGTAAAAACATAGAAGCGCCAACTCCAACATGAAATCCAAACTTACTAACCTCCTCTACAAAATTATCTTTCTTGGCATCAAGCTTAAACTGGTGAAGTTTTTCGAGCAGAGAATAATTTGCGCCAACTTCCACAATAGGCATTAAGATAATTACCTTTTCAAAAATTGGTTTAAAGTAATACCTAACACCGCTAGTTACAGAAAGTACATTTGATGAAAAGGAAGAATAATCCGATACCTTATAAAAAGTGTGCTTGCCTGGATAATGTTGATATCCAATTGAAGTATAAACGAAGAATGGAATGTACTGGTTATCTGTATAGGAAAAAGTTATATCCGCACCGACACCAATATTTTGATTGTTTGCCATTGTATTAATTGGAAACCGGGGTCCAACTCCAATAGCCATAAACAATCCTTTGGCTTCACCAATTTTAAACTGCGCAAATAGCAATTGAGTAAACAGCAGAAATGCAAATAGTAATTTTTTCATAATTTTTATTTACCAAATAAAATAGTACCAAGACCATGTTCGTAAACCAATGCACCGCCAAGAAGAGCAGCTTTAACAACAAAGAAACATCCAATAAACGCAAGCAAAATTAAAAGGAGCTGGTATTTAACATCAACTTTTCTTTTAATAATAAAAATGAATTTTATAATAAGAATAAACAAAAAGAGCCACAAAGTTAGGGTGGCATAAAACTCGTGCTTTTCTATTAAACTGAACAGATGCAATTGATTACTTTTATTAATTGCAGGCTTAACGCTGCTAAACGCCTGGTTTCCGGTTAAAACAGCCAACAAAGAGGTAAACACTCCAAAGCATAGAATTATAAAAGAGACCAGCGAAAGCTCATATTTTTTTAGCATCACACTAATCATTTCCAATAAAAAATATATTATAAATGCCGCAATAGGAAAATGAATAAATATAGGATGAAGCTTAGAAAAGAATTCCATAATATTTCTTTCTCTAATAAATTATTGCAATTTGTGAATATGTATTAACCACAAAGAACACTTCCCCCATTTACATTAAGAATTTCGCCAGTAATATGTTTTGCTAAATGGGATGCTAAAAATAAAATTGGTCCGGCAATGTCTTCGGCAGCAGGAATTCTTCCCAATGGAATTCCTTTTTGTGCTGCTTCTTTTACATTTGGATCTGCAAAGACTTCATCGTTCATTTCGGTATCTACCCAGCCAGGCGCAACAGAGTTAACATTAATATTGTAATGAGCCAATTCAACTGCCAAAGATTTTGTAAAAGAAATCATTCCCCCTTTTGAAGCCGCATAATGAGAATGAAATGCTTCTCCTCGCTGGCCGGCAGTGGAAGTTACAAGAATAATGTTTCCGGAATTGTTTTTTTTCATAATAGGCGCGCATGCTTTACAAAAAAGGAATGTTGATGTAAGATTAATTCTAATTAATTCATTCCAATGGTCAAGAGTCATCTTTTCTAAAGTGCCGTCATTCCAAATTCCGGCATTATGCACCAGAATATCTATAGTGCCAAAATCTTTAACAACATTGTTTACCATATTATTAATGTCGGCTTCACTTTCCATATCCACTTTGTAGCTTTTAACAAGATCGGGAAATTCATTAACCAATTCATCTGCTTGTTTTTTAGCAGACTTATAAGTAAAAGCCACTTTAGAACCTGCAGCAGCAAAAAGCTTTACACAGGAAGCACCAATTCCACGCGAGCCTCCGGTTATTATTGTTACTTTTCCATCTAAATTTATCATGTTAATACCATTTTAAGATTTGCAATGAAATATAACCATTCAATAAGCTTTGAGAAAATAGTTCTTGAAAATTTATGAATTTATAAATAGAAGAATGCATTTAATACCTTACTTTAAAAAGGAATAATCCTTTAGCCGGAACAGATTCGTTAGCTGTTTGGCGGTCTTTTGTATTGAGCACATCTATTAGATAGCTGCTTCCCAATTTATTTTTTTCGGCATGTAATACAGTCCCAATAATTGTTCTTACCATTCCATGTAAAAATCTATTTGCAGTAATATAAAAGAATGACAGCTCTTTTCCTTTTCTCCATCTAATTTCTTTTATATCGCAAAATTTATTTTCGAGCTCTACATTTTTTCTTGAATACGAAGAAAAATCGGAATTGCCAATTAGCGATTTACTAATTTCATTAAGCCTGTCAAAATCCAACATCTGAATCTGTGAATTAAACCACGAATAGTTTTTATAAAATGGAGATTTTTTATGTGAGAATAAATAAATATAGCTTCGGCTAATTGCATCAAATCTGGAATTGAAATCTATATTAACTTTCTCAATTGATTTCACTGATATTTCAAAAGGTAGAATGCAATTAAGCGAATAGAGGAATGTATATGCATCAATTTCTTTTTCGGTTTTGAAATTTGCCGTTTGCCCCCAGGCATGAACTCCGGTATCCGTTCTGCCAGATCCAATTAAGACACACTTCTCTTTAAGCAGAATATTTAATGCATTTTCTAATTCAAGCTGAACAGTTGGCAATTTTTTTTGTAATTGCCAGCCGCAATAGTTAGTGCCATCGTATTGAATTAGCAGTTTATAATTATTCATTATAAGTCTATCCTTTAACGTTCTTCAAAACTAGGGAGAAATTATTTACTGTTGATTTTTATTTACAATTACAATTATTTTGCCATTAACAAGATAAGGGTGTTCTATAAAAAATACGCAAATATTTTTATGATTCACTATTTGTTAATTTTCTTTATTAGTAGCATAATTAACTAAATATCCAAACAAACCAGAGGAAGGTGTATGAAACGAGCATTACAAACTCTGTTCTTTCTTGTTTTAATTCCTAGTTTTATACTAGGACAGGGGAAATTCAAAGTCTCCGGAAAAGTAACAGATGCAACCGGAGAACCATTAATAGGTGCCAATGTTATGATTAGGGCTCTTAACGCTGGCAACACAACAGATTTAGACGGCAATTATTCTTTTGAAATACCAAAAGATATTGCTAAAAATCAAAGAGTAGAATTAACCGCTTCTTTTATTAATTACAAAAAGAAATCGGTTAATGTAGTTTTGGACGGAAACAACATTAAACAGGACTTTTTATTGGAAGAAGATTTATTCCAAAATGAAGAAATTGTTGTTACAGGTATAGCTTCAAAAACTTCAAAATCTGTTGCAGAAGTTTCTGTAGCACGCATTTCTGCTTCCGATTTACAAGGTGTTAACGCTTACAGCGGTTTATCTCAATTGGTTGCCGGAAAAGTATCCGGTGTTCAAATGACTACCTCATCAGGTAATATTGGTGGAGGTTGGAGATTTCAAGTACGTGGAGGCGGTGGTTTAAATGGTGACGGCCAGCCAACTATGTACGTAGACGGTGTAAGAGTTGAAAATACTGAAATTGGTTTAGCTACTGGCGGTCAGTTAAATAATACTATTGCTGGTTTAAATGCAAACGATATCGAAAAAATTGAATTCCTTAAAGGACCTGCAGCCGCAGCTATGTACGGCACAAACGGAGCTAACGGTGTGGTTCTTATTACTACCAAAACCGGTAAGCTAGTTCAATCTGCAAAAAAAGGTTTATCTGTAGAATACAGATTTAATTATGGTTATAACGAAAAACAATACAATTACAAACAAGAAGATTATGGAACAGCTGATGTTGCTAACAGAATCTTTAAAAAAGGTCCACTCAGAGAACATTATATTAATATTGCTGGTGGCGGATCGGAATTAAGATACTATGCATCTTTAGAAAACAGAGTTGAAGATGGTATTTTACCAACTAGCTCTGGAGACAGAACCACGGCAAGAATTAACATTGTAGCTTATCCTTACAACAATCTAAACATTAAATTAACATCCAATTATATTAACAATAAAGTGCTAAGACCAAATAACGATAATACAATTTATGGTTATTTAGGAAACGTTCTTTTGGCAGCCGCTCCATTTGGATGGACTTCAGAAGTTATGTTAGGGCGAGCAAAATCCGATGCTAATACAAATCAGTTCATCGGCTCGTTATCTGCAACCTACACACCTATTGATTACCTAGAAATTAACGCTTCATTTGGTATGGACAATTCCGATTACAGAGAGGAAAGATCTTATCCATTAGGATTCAATGGTCTGGTTCCAAAAGGTGAAAAAGGACTATATCATAGAAATAATGTTCAAATGAATTATGAAATGAACGCTGCCTATAGTTATACTATAGACGACTTTAAATTCAAATCTACCATAGGTGCTCAATTTTTCGATAGAAGAGTAAAAACAATTTACGTTCTTGGACAAGAATTTAACTCCGATTTAATTACAACTTTAGCTTCAGCTGGTAAAATTACCGGATACGACGAAGCTTTTGGTCATAACAGAGAAGGTGGTATTTACACCGAACATTCTGTTAACTATTTAGACCAATATTTCTTAACTCTTGGTATCAGAAAAGATTATGCAACTGCTATTGGTAAAAACGCTCCATCTATTACCTATCCAAAAGCAAGCTTTGCTGTAAGAATTGATAAATACGATTTCTTACCATCATTTATTGGCCTCTTAAAATTCCGTGCTGCTTATGGCGAAAACGGTATTTTACCTGGAACAATTGCAGGTATTCCAAAACTATGGACAACCGCTGTTGGCGCTTATGGTGCAGGTGCGGCAATTAGTGCAATAGGTAACGATAAAATTGAACCAGAACGTGTAAAAGAATTTGAATTTGGACTTGACGCCGAATTATTTAAAGAGGTTTCTTTCGAATTCACTTATTACATGACCGACGCAGTCAATTCTATTATTAACAAACCAACTATTAATTCCAGCGGTTATAATGCATTAGCACAGCCATATAATTTAGGTAAAGCAACCGCTAGCGGTTTTGAATCTTTGATTCAATATTCTCCAATTAGAGGAAACGAATTTAATTTAGATCTTACTCTTATTTGGAATTATCAAACAAATAAAGTTGACGATTTAGGACCATCGGCAGATATTTTTGCAGATCCAAATGCTGTTGCAAAAGGATATCCTAAGTTCCAATTCTATACTTTCAAAACCAAAGACGTTGTTTACGATGCAGCTGGAAAATACTTAAGAGCTGTTTCTACAGATACAAGAGTAGATTGCGGTTCTCCTATTCCAGACCATTCAGGTTCTTTTACTCTTAATTTCCGATTCCTTAAGAACTTCAATTTATATGCATTTGCAGAATGGGGATTGAACAATAAGATATATAATATGACCCAGGTATTTGCAAACAGATTTGGAAATGGTAAAACCTATAACGATTACAAAGCTAAGCTAGGTTTGGCTGGCGGTACTGCTGGTGTTGCAGCATTAACTCCTGGTACAGCCGAATACAAACAAGCCGCGGTTGAATATGGTAACATGGATCCTTTCTTAGCCGGTAATTATGTTCAAGATGCAAGCTTTTTAATTGTTAGAGAAATAAGCTTGAGCTACGATTTTACAGAATTATTGCAATCATTCGATGTGAATACTTACATAAAGAATTTAGCAGCAGGTCTATCTGTAAGAAATGTTGCTACTTTTTCTGAATATGATGGTGCCGATATTGGTTTAAACTATGCCGGCGGCAGATCTACAGTATCTAGAGCTCAGGATTTCTTAACCTTGCAAACCCCAAGAACTGTAAACTTGTGGGTTCGATTAGGTTTATAATAGGAGGATAAAATAATATGAAAAAACTAATATATCTTTTAAGTGTTTTTGTAATTGTTTTGGTAGTTGGCTGCGAAGATTATGTTAATAAAGTAGATCCTTTAATTGATAGAGTAGAGGATGCTCGTCTTACACAAGAAAGTCAAATATCATTTCAAATTACAGGTGTTCAGCAAAGCTTTTCGGTTATAGCGTCAGAATCTGCATTCATGTCCGATCTTCTTTCGGATATGATGGAATATACAGGAGATAATCCTTCGGCCTCATTCCCAACATTTGAAGAAATTAATGTTGGCTACATTACTTTGCAAAATACAAGCTCAACAGGTACATTCAACAGATTGCATGCATTTAGATTTTTAGCAGATACTTTGCTTGCTAGAGCAGGGCAAGTTAATTTTACTAGCGTTGCTTTAAAAGACCAAGCTTTATTTACTGCTAATTTCTATGGAGCTATTGCAAGATTTTGGTTAGCTACAATTTATGCCGATACCGAAAATAAACCTGGAACACCGGTTAACGGAAGCGCATTTATTCCTGCTACTCAGCTTCTAGACGATGCAATTGCTAAGGCTAAGGCTTCTTTAAATTCAACAGCTGGCTGGACTGCAACAATGTACACCGGCGCTGGTTTTACAAACGAAGCATATGCTAAGAAAGTTGTTAATTCTATGATTGCTAAAATGTATTTAGCAAAATTGGATTATGCAAATGCAACAACACATGCATTGTTAGGCCTTGCAAAAGGTGATCAGAACTTTAACGCATTAAATAGTTCGGTAAGTCAAATTTATCATTGGGGATTTGGCGGAGCTGGTCGTGTTCAGGCGCATGTTGCAACAAAGTACAATACATATGTAACAACAGATCCTAAAGAAGCTGCTAGAGTAAAATTAAGCTCATTCAAAGGAAAATCTGGAGCTACATATTATTATCAAAATAAATATCCAAATAATACAGATGCTTTTCCTGTAATGACTTGGAAAGAAAACTCTTTAATGCTTGCTGAATTAGCATTAAGAGGGCAAGCTGCTGCAGGTAATGCCCTTGCATTAGTAAATGATGTAAGAGCTTCTTACAGTATTGATCCTCTAGCTTCGATTAATTTAGATGGAATTTATGTTGAAAGAGATAAAGAATTATTTGTTCAGGGAGCTAGATTATTAGATCAGAACAGATTTGGGAAATGGCATTTAGCTGCAGATACATGGCACTACTTACCGGTTCCTAGAACAGAAAGAGAAACTAATCCTAATTTCTAGTAACATTTTCTTTTACATTAATAGGCCGCTTTTGCGGCCTTTTTTTATACCCTTTCTTCCATATTGATTTTTAAAGACTGCACTTTTCAAAAAACTTTTTGTAATTAACATAATCATGTCGTTCAATTTTATAAAAACTTTCGATCAGTATTTTCTAAAGCGCAAAAACCAATCGAAATGTGGTTCGGTAAATATTGCCATATTAAAATTACAATCCTTTTACTCCCTATATATGTAGCTAGTTTATTTTACATTGAAACTAAGCTATTCTAGTCCTAATTTTAATTTGGATTAGTTACCAATCTATCTAATAGAAATGGCAACATCGTATTTATTGAATAAAGTCAAAAGCATTTTCTAAAGGGAAATTAAGATTCAATAATCACATTCCAACAAATCATTTAAACAACATAATTCCAAGGAGGTTATATGAGACGAGTGATACAAGCTCTGCTCTTTCTTGTTTTGATACCTTGCTTTATTCTAGGACAGGGGAAATTTAAAGTCTCCGGTAAAGTAACAGACGCAGCCGGAGAACCATTAATTGGTGCCAGTGTTATGATAAGAGCCCTTAACACAGGCAATGCAAGCGATTTTGATGGTAATTATTCATTCGAAATTCCAAATGAGTATGCAAAAAACCAGCGGGTGGAATTGACAGCTTCGATGGTAAATTACAAGAAGAAAACTTTTACAGTAATTTTAAATGGTAGCGATATTAAACAGGATTTTATTTTGGAAGAGGATGTATTTCAAAATGAAGAGATTGTGGTTACAGGTATTGCATCACGAACTTCAAAGTCTGTAGCAGATGTTGCCGTAGCTAGAATTAAAGCCGAAGAGTTAACAGCAATTCAGCCATATCAGGCTTTTTCGCAATTGTTAAGCGGTAAAGTAGCCGGTGTTCAAATGCAGCAAGCATCCGGAAATGTTGGCGGCGGCTTTCGCTTTTTTGTTAGAGGAGGAGGCGGTTTGAATGGTAACCAGCAGCCATTAATTTTTATGGATGGTGTTAAATTAAGCGACCGTTCTGTAATTGGTTTTGCTGCCGGCGGACAAGATATGAACGTTCTTGCAAATCTTAATCCTAACGATATCGAAAGCATCGAATTTTTGAAAGGCCCGGCCGCAGCTTCAACTTACGGTACAAGTGCCTCAAATGGTGTTGTAGTAATAAAAACAAAACAGGGTAAATTAGGCCCAGGTACCGGCTCGGGAAGCAGTATGATATTTAATGTTCGCCATTCCCGTGGATGGAATGAACAATCTTATAAGTATAAAGATGATATTTGGGTAAATGCAGATGAAATTAACAGCTTGTTTAATAAAGGCGCAATCGACGAAACAAACCTAAATATTTCCGGTGGAAATTCATTTGTAAGGTACTTTGCATCTTACCTAAATAGAAAAGAAGATGGACTTTTTAATAACGATGCAATGAATAAAAATTCTGTAAGAGCTAATTTTACTGCTTATCCAAGCGAAAATTTATCTTTAACAGTTAGCACTACTTATACAGATAATGTTATTAAAAGAGGAGATGGTGATAATAGTCTTCTTTCCTATTTGGAACAAACACTAACATATTCTCCAGCATACCCGGATGTATCCAGAGCCGCAATTGATGCAATGCGAGATATAAATAAAAACAACCAGTTTATTGGTTCATTCCAACTTTCTTATAAACCAATAGCAGATTTTGAAATCAATGCTAATTTAGGTGTTGATCAAACAGATTGGGCACAAGAGAAATCTCGTCCATTTGGTTTCAAGTATATCTCCGAAACAGTTGGAAGAAGAGCATTATTTAATTTTAACGATAGAAGAATTTCGGCAGATATAAATGCCCGCTATACATATAATATTATGGAAGATTTAACAGCTACTTCCATCATAGGAGTTCAAACTGTAGAATCAAAATACAAGTCCACTGCTGTTCAGTATAAAGGATTTGTTACAAGTAAATTAGATGATATCGGCGCTGCATCGGAATTAGTTTCGAAAGGTGAAACTGCTGCCCATACAAGAGAAGCGGGTATATTCACAGAGAACCAATTCAACTACATGAATACTTATATGGTTTCGTTTGCATTACGAAAGGATTATGCAAGCTCAGTTGGTTCTGAAGCGCCTTCAATCTTATATCCAAAAGTGAGTGGTGCCGTAAGAATTGACAAGTTTGATATTTTACCAAGCTTTGTAAACTTATTCAAATTTAGGTTTGCGTATGGAGAAAACGGACAACTTCCAACAGCTACAGATCCAATAGCATTTTTATGGGGTGGAGCTACCGGAGCCGGCGGAGCTGTTGCAGTAGTTAATTCAATTGGCAATCCTTCAATTGAACCGGAAAGAATAAAAGAATTTGAACTTGGTTTTGATGCCGAATTATTCAATCAATTCAATATAGAATTCACTTACTATAATCAAACAGCCGAAAATTCTATTATTAGAAAAGTACTATCACCTTCTTCGGGATTAGGATTTTTTACATCTCCATTTAATATTGGAGCTGTTAAAGTAAACGGATTTGAAGCAATGCTTCAGTACACTCCAATTAAGTCACCAGATTATGATCTAAATCTAAGTCTAATTTGGAATTACCAGGATAACGAAGTTACTAGCCTAGGCGGCACTGCCGATATTTATGATGGTTCTAATATTAACGTTATTAAAGAAGGCTATGCAAAACATGAATTCTTTTTGCAACCCGTAAACGGTGCAAGGTTTGATGCAACAACTGGTAAATATTTAGGTCCTGACGTAGGAACCACAAGAATTTCTTTTGGCAACCCAATTCCAAATAATACAGGTTCCTTTACACTTAATTTCAGATTCCTAAAAGATTTTAATTTGTATGCGTTCTCGGAATGGGCATTAGGAAATGAAATTTATGGTGGAACAACAAAATACTTCCACACTGATGGAGGAAGCACTGTTTATAATGCACTTGCAGATAAATTAGCAAGCCAAACAATTGGATCTGCCGAATACAAAGAGACCGCAACCAAAATGGCTAAGATGGATTACAGATACAATTCCAATTTTATCTACGATGGTTCATATTTTATATTGCGAGAAGTATCATTAAGCTACAATGCAACAGATTTAATGAAGGAATTTACTAGCAACAGCATTTTTAAGAATTTTATGGTAGGCTTATCTGTTCGAAATGTATTTATTTCAACAAAATACGAATTTGGTGATCCTCAAATTAATTCAACTGGTGGTCGCGGTTTATCAAGAGGCCAGGATTTTTACACATTACAAACACCTAGAACCTATAACTTTTGGATAGCACTAGGATTATAAGAGGAGACTAAAATGAAAAAATATATTTTAATATTACCCGTGCTTATGATGCTGTTTGCAATAAGTGCTTGTGAAAATTATGTAACAAGTATAGATAAGCAAATTGATACAATTGAAGATCCCCTTTTGAACGATCCAATTGAATTTCAATCTTTACTAAACGGAGTTGACCATAGATTTTCACAAACAACCGATCAGATTTTTGTATTAGCAGATGGATTATCAGATCAAATGTATTACGATGTTAATATTCCAAACGCTACTTATGTTACTTTTTCGGAAGTAGACCTTGGAGATATTTTATTGGACAACAATAGTGTAAACGGAGCTTTAATTGAAGCAGGTTATTTACGATTGTATGCTGATAACTTATTGGAAAGAGTAGCAAAAGCAACTGCCGTTGATGATGTGTTAAAGAATAAGATGCTTTATGCCGGTAACTTTTATGGAGGCATTGCAAGATATTATTTGGCTACATATTTTGGATTGAATCCAACAGAGGGTGGTGCAACAATTAATAATGGTCCTTTCATTGGTTCTACACAAATGAATGCGCTGGCTTTAGAGAAATTTAAAGCAGCATTGGCTTATGGAACAGACGCACAAAAGCGTATTGTAAACTCTTATATCGCCAGAATCTATTTATTCCAGAAGGATTATGCTAACGCTGCAACTTACGCTATGAATGGAATGAAGCAAGGAGACGCAGCTTTCAATGCAACATATCCTTCAACATCTCAAAATTATTATTGGGAACAAGCTGGCGATTTTAGAGCTCAGTTTGTTACAAATGCAAGATTCAAAAAATATGTTGATGATAATCCTGCCGAAGCTTCTAGAATTGCATTAAAAGCTATTGTGGACAAAAACAACAAAACACATTACAAACAAATAAAGTATGCAACTAATGTTACACCAATTCCATGCTTTACATGGCAAGAAAACAACCTAATGCTTGCAGAATTAGCATTGCGAGGTCAATCTACCGGAACTGCGTTAACATTAGTAAATGCGGTTAGAGCCTCTCATACATTAGCAAATTTAACAACTGTTACTTTGGAAGATCTATATGTCGAAAGGGATAAGGAGTTAATGTGCCAAGGTATTAGGCTTCCAGATCAAAGAAGATTAGATAAATTTCATTTAGGAACAGGTAAATGGCAGTTTTTACCTTTAACTTTGCAAGAAAGGAATAACAATCCAAATCTTAAATAGAAATAATAACCAATAAAAAGGCCGCTTTTAAGCGGCCTTTTTTTATTCTAAAACTTTGTTGTAATGTTAAGATTTATTGAGGAAGGAAGAGTAAATTTATTTTCGTACGAGAAATAAACATTCCAGGCAATTTCTTCTTGCTGCTGATTATTATATTTTGTTACTAAACGCACTGCATTGATTGCGCTAACAATTCTATTTAGAATAAGCGCTCCAACCACAAAACGTACATTGTTAAAAGCGGATTCGCTTGAAGACCACATATCTCGGTACTGACTTCTGTTTTCGTTTGTATTCCAATTCCAATAATGAGTATCTGTTTTAAAAACCTTTACAAAATCTCTTTCAAATTCTTTTTCCTTATTGTATTCATCAATACTTAAGTACCCGCTTATCAGTGCAAAATATTCATCATCTTTCCCGTCTGTAGTTACTCCCCCCTTTGCTCTTGCAAATGAGAGGTAATCATTTTTTTTCCAATTGCCATAAACAGTAAAACCGGTAAACACACTCCAAAGTGCCCCATCTGCAATGGTAAAATACTTTCCGCTATCATATCCCCCGGCATACAGTTCCCCCATTCCTGGTACAAGCAATGAATATAATATTGCAAGTCCCGGACTCTTTTTACTAAAATTATTTTGGGGAGTATATAAGGTAAGATCTTCTTTACCGCTAAGCAGTGTTTTTTGATCTAATGCAGCGGCTTGCTGCTTAAGTTCATTTAAAGATTTGTAGCCAACAGATTGGGCAAAAATTATTGATGATAAAATTAGAACCAGCGAGAATACTTTTTTCATAATCAGCTCGTAAAAATAGTTGTTAAGATTAATTACCGGATATTATTTCCGCGGTACAAATATTTTCATCAATCTCCTTTATTTTGACTGTTACAAATTTATTAATAAAATTGGAATTAAATGGTACTTTAATTCTTACATAGTTCGAAGAAAAGCCTTTCATAAATCCATCTTGATTCTCATGCTCAAAAAGAACTTGCAACTCTTTTCCAATCATTTTACGGTAAAACTCGTTGCGCTTCTTCTCACTAAGAATTCGAAGCATATTGTTTCTTCTTTTCCTTTCAACAGGATCAACAGAACCGGGCATTTCAATTGCCTTGGTATTTGGCCTTTCGGAATATGTAAAAACATGAAGATAAGAAATTGGAAGATCTCGTAAGAAATTATATGTCTCTAAAAAATCATCTTCAGTTTCTCCGGGAAAACCAACAATAACATCTACACCAATACCTAAATCCGGAATCAGTTCAACAGCGTTATGAATCAATTTTTTATAATCATCTGTTTTGTAACGGCGCTGCATCATCTTAAGCACTTTTGTGCTTCCGCTTTGAAGAGGTATATGGAAATGATTACACATCAACTTACTAGCAGCAGTTAATTTAAGTATATCGTCGGTAAGTAAATTTGGCTCTATGCTGCTAATTCTAATTCTATAATCCCCTGCTGTAGCTAACATCCTATTCAAAAGATTATGAAGATCAATGTCCTCTTGTTCTTGTTCCAGATTAGGTTCTTGCTTGCTGCTGTAATCTCCAACATTAACACCGGTTAAAATTATTTCTTTGTAACCGGTATTCAAAAGTTGAGTGAATTGAGCAAGCACCTCATCTGTTTGTGCACTCCTGCTTTTGCCCCGGGCAAGAGGAATTGTACAAAAGGAACATTTATAATCGCATCCATCCTGAATTTTAAAGAATGCGCGTGTTCGGCTGTCTGCATCTGTTGAAAAAGAAGAATTAAACTCACTCAGCTCTTCAGTTGGAGAAACGTAAATACATGATAACTCTTTCTTTTCCAAACTATCTAAATATTTCAGGATATCAAATTTTTGGTTGCTGCCAAGTACTAAATCTACACCATCTATTTTAGCAATTTCGTTAGGACGCAACTGAGCATAGCAGCCGGTTACAACAACAAACGCATTTGGATTTGTTCGCAATGCTTTCCTAACAATATTGCGGCAATCTTTTTCGGCATTTTCGGTAACAGTGCATGTGTTAATTACATAAACATCCGCAGTGTCGCTGTATTCAACTATGTTATAATCTTTTTTAAGAAACTGCTCTCCAATTGTAGAGGTCTCTGCAAAGTTAAGCTTACATCCCAATGTATAAAAAGCTACTTTCATAATTCAATTGCCATTCTGTTGTTATTAGTGAACAATTGAATGGTTACTGAATAGCTACCGAATGACCATTGACTAATTGTTCTTTTAATAAACAAGGCTGCATTCAATCCTAACTAAACAGATTAAATACAGCCTCAATATTTATTGCTAACAGCTTAATACAAAAAGCTATTAGGCAGTTGTTTCTTCTTTCTTATCTTCAGCCTGAATTGAAGGAGCAGCAGAACTCTTTTCATCGTATAAATTAAAATCGGATGAATCGAATTTACCGGCATCGGCTTTGCGAACATCGTCAACAGTAACTTTTTCTAATTTGAAATTAGTTACATATTGAGTGATTTCTTCATCGCTCTTTTCTTTAAGAGCAGCTAATGCGCTAAGAACTATTTTCTTGTTCTCTTTATCAAATTCTACAACTTTCAATTCAAGTTTGCTTCCAATTGGGTAACAGAAAGAAATATTTTTGATTTTTGATGTAGATAATTGAGTAGCAGGAACAAATCCGTCAACTCCTAATGGTAATTCTGCAATCAATCCTTTTTCGATGATGCGAACTACTTTACCATCTGTCTTTTTACCTACAGCATAATCCTTTTCGAATTGTTCCCAAGGATTTGTATTGATTTGTTTATGACCAAGAGAAATTTTTCTTGATTCTGTATCAACACCAAGAACTACAACTTCAATTTTTTCACCTTTCTTAACAACTTCACCGGGGTGGCGTATTTTCTTAGTCCATGATAGATCGCTTATATGAACTAAACCATCAATACCTGGCTCCAATTCTACGAACACACCAAAGTTAGTTAAGTTACGTGCAACTCCATTATGTTGTGATCCAACAGGATATTTTTTAACAATATCTTGCCAAGGATCTGGAGTTAATTGTTTCATGCCCAACGAAATTTTCTTGTCTTCTTTATCTAAGCTTAAGATCAACGCTTCAACTACTTGTCCCATGCTAACAAATTGAGAAGGATGGCTAATATGCTGAGTCCAGCTCATTTCGCTAATGTGAATTAAACCTTCAATGCCCTTTTCAATTTCAATAAAGGCGCCGTAATCTGTTAAAGAAACAACACGACCGCTAACTTTATCATTTAGTTTGAAACGGCTTTCAATTTTTTCCCATGGATGTGGTAATAATTGTTTTAAGCTAAGAGAAATTCTCTTTCTTTCTTTTTCGAAATCTGTAACAACAACTTTAATCTTCTCATCAAGTTTAACAACTTCGCTAGGATGATTAATTCTTCCCCAGCTTAAGTCTGTAATGTGAATTAAACCATCTACTCCGCCTAAATCTACAAACACGCCAAAATCTGTAATGGCTTTAACTGCGCCTTCAAGAATTTGACCTTTTTCAAGCTTATCAAGAATTTCTTTACGTTGATCGCTAATAGTTTCTTCAATAAGGATCTTATGAGATACAACGATATTTTCTGTAGGAATATTAACTTTAACAATCTTGAAATCCATTGTTTGACCAACGAATGCATCAAAGTCGCGAACAGGGCGAATATCAATTTGAGAACCAGGTAAGAAAGCTTCAATACCTAATAAGTCAACAACCATTCCACCTTTAATTCTTTTAAGAATTTTACCAGGGATAACAGTTTGATTATCGTAAGCGCTCATAACTCTTGACCAGATCTTCAAGAAGTCTGCTCTCTTTTTGCTAAGAACTAGATTACCATCTTCATCTTCAACACTTTCAATAACTATATCAATAGTCTCACCAATCTTAATTTCTTCGGTAGAGTTGAATTCAGATTTTGGAATTGTTCCGTCTGATTTAAAGCCAACATCAACAACAACATTATCGCCGCTTAAGCTAACGATTCTGCCTTGAATGATCTCCCCTTCTTTTATATCCCTAAAAGATTCGGAATATAATTTTGATAATTCATTTAACTCATCTTGGGTATATTCGTCTGCATTGATGAATTTAATTTTGTCGGATACCTTTTTCTTTGGTTCCTTTAGCAAATCGGACATCTGTCCTCCTAATTACTTCTCTGCTTCTTTTTTCTAGCCATCTAAGAAAATCGTCGCAGCATTTCGGTTAATTTAACATTAGTTTTTTGCGATGGCGTGAACAAACTTTTTTAGCCAAGTAAATTTTTACCAGGCTCAATCAACTTTATTTATTATCTCTTGTACTTTTTTATATAAAAATTCTAAATCTTCTTCGGGAGTTAATCCGGTATTATCAAATTCGAAAGCATCTTCTGCTTTTCTTAAAGGAGAAGTTTCTCTGCCGCTGTCAATCTTATCTCTTTTTTCCAAATTAGCTTTTACTTCTTCAATTGTTATATCGCTCTTCTTTTCCTGAAATTCCTTGAATCTTCTTTTTGCTCTTTCTTCGATGGAAGCAGTAAGAAAAATTTTAATTTCGGCGTCGGGATAAACAACGGTTGTAACATCTCTTCCTTCGGCAACAATACTGTTATCTTTTCCAATGGCTTTTTGAATCTTCACCATTTCTTCCCTTACCTGAGGTATAACACTAACTTCGCTAACTTTAGAATTCACTTCGGCACTTCTAATAAAATCCGTTATCTCTTCATCATCGGCAAAAACTCTAATCACTCCCTCTTCATATTTCAGATTTAAGGAAATATTTCTGGCAATCTCTATAACAGAGTTTGTATCGTCGACCACACCTTTGCGAAGAGCTAAGAATGTAATAGCTCTGTACATTGCTCCTGTATCTAAGTAAGTAAAACCCAGTTTTTTTGCAAGGTTTTTAGCTGCTGTAGATTTACCGGAACCGGCGGGGCCGTCTATTGCTATGATATATTTTTTTGACATTGGCTTGCAAAAATAGCAAAAGAGTATACTTGCCGCAAATTAAATTATTTGCTAAAAAATGAGGATTTAAGGTATTAGTAAAAGTGCTTTAAGATTAAAAATTAGCTAAAATGCAGATTCTTATTGATTAACAAAGAACTTTTGAACTTCCAGAAGTAATTTTGAATTTTCGACCGGTTTACGAAGAAAGAGAGAAGCACCACTATTTAAAGCATTATGCTCGTCTTTAGAAAATGCATGAGCCGTAATAACTACAATGGGAGTTTTTTGGTAAATGCTTTTTCCTCTAAGTTCTTCAACTAATTGCAATCCGTTTTTAGAGCTTTTTAACGAAACATCCATCAAGAAAATATCAAATTCAATTTCCTCAATTTTCTGGTAAAACGATTCAACGTTGTGAGCAGTATGAATATCAAAATCTTTTCTTAAAATTCTTGAGAATATTTCTAGAATTAACTGCTCATCATCGGTAATTAGTATTTTTGGTTTATTAGTCATTTACAATAATTTTTATTAACTGAAAGTCACAGAAAATTTACTACCAATTCCTTTTTGCGATTCTAAAGAAATTTGAGCGTTATTTAAATTGCAGTACTTTTTGACAAGGGCAAGTCCCAAACCATTTCCCTCAAAACTTCTGTTATATCCCTGCTCTTCTTGTGAAAATGGTTCAAATATTTTGGCTAAATATTCTTTTGAAATACCAATGCCGCTATCTTTTACAGTAGCAGTTAATTTTTGGTCGGAATTGTTTTCCAATATAATTTCAACTTTACCGCTATCTGTAAACTTAATTGCGTTATCAATAAGATTAACAAATATTTGAGTAACACTATATCTATCTATGCAAACAAAAGAATTCTGTGAAAAATTCCTAAACGATAGAATTATTCCTTTCGACTCGGCAATAAGTTTATATTCATCAATAACACTTTTTAAAATTGATTCGGTCAAATCAGTTTTTTCGAATTTGGGAGAATAACTGCCAACCTGTAGTTCAGACATATTCAGAATTAGTCCGACTGTTCTAACAATCCGCTTACCCGAAACATTTATAGCATCAAAGCTCTTTTTAAGAGTTGGATTTAAAAAATCCTTCAGTTCATATTCCAGCAATTCTATAAATCCCAATATGCTGTGAAGTGGGGATCTTATTTCGTGAGAAACCTGAGCCAAGAATTCCGATTTAAGATTACTCGATTTTTCGGCTTCCTCTTTGGCCTTAATTAATTCCGCTTCATACTTTTTCCTTTCTGTTACATCTCGAACAATTGCCTGAAGATAATAATCCTCTTTAAGTTCAATTCTAACAATACTAATTTCGGCCTCAAATAAGGTATCGTCAAATCTTTTATGAGTCCAATCAATAATTCTAGAGGAACCGCTATAGGCATCTTTAATAATTTTAGATGCTTTTTCTATGCTGGAATTTCCATCGGCTTGAAATTCGGGTGAAAAATCAACCGGCGTTTTGCCAATTATTGAATCTTTAGAGCATTTAAACAGTTCCAATGCTTTTGGATTTACATCCACATATACATCTTTTTTTAGAATAAAAATTGCATCGTTTGCCGCCTCGAATAAAAGGCGGTACTTATTTTCATTCTCTACAAGCTTACTCTTGGTTTCATTTATGTTAAATTTCATTTCATCAAATGCGGTGGCCAGCACTTTAATATCGTCATCCATCTCTGTCGAATCAATTTCTTGATCGAAATTTCCTTTGCCAATTTCATACGCGGCATTTGTTAATTTTTTTATTGGTCTTGTAATAATAAACCAGGCAATAAAACCGGCAAGAATAGAGACCAAAAATAATGTAACCGCCAAATTCTTATACAAGAACCAGCTCAATTCATCAATTAGAGTTTTGCTGCCATAAAAACTTTCCGAGATTGAAAAAACTACTTTTTTATTTTCTGGTACCTTAACAAACCCAACCACAAAATATTTACGATGATAAAAAAAGTATCCCTCATCTTTATCCAATACTTCTCTTAAACTCTGCTGGTCAATTTTAATTGAATATGGTTTGGTTTCTATAAAATCAATCCTCTTTGAAGTTACAAGCATGTCTATATCCATTACAGAAATTCTTGCGTTATATCTTTTCAAATCTTCGGTATATAATTGATAACTAATATCACCTGTATTTGAAATTAAAAGAGCAATTTGTTTAGCTACTCTTAACTGCTGATTTATTTCGGAATTGACTTGATTAGTTGAATAAAAATTTTGAACAAATATTGTTACAAACACTAACGGGATACTAGTAAACAAAACAAACCATATTGCAATTCTAAAAGCAATAAAGTTTTTGCTAATAATTTTTTTGTAGAGATCGTCGAGATAAAAAAGGTTTACTTTATTTTCGTTAGCCAAAGGCTTGCCCCACTTTGGTTTTCTAATTCTTTCGGGCAATGCAAGCAATACCAGGCTTGTAAAAAACATAGTAAATATTAATTCCGGAATCCATCCTTGATACAAAGATAAGGTGCCATTGAGTAATGGGGCATTAAATCCAACTAGAGTTGTGTAAATATTTGGGAAATAATAATAAGCTAATATTAAGCCTGGTAAGTATGTTATATAATAATAAACAAAAAGAATAATTATCCAGCCAAAAATAAAAGTTGGCATTTTGAATTTATTAAAAAGTAGATTTCGATATGCCCAGCCAACCCAAACAGCCGAAATAATATGCTGGCAAATGACAAAAAGCCGAATATCATCCGATGGTTCTGTCAATGAGGAAAGGGTACCAATAATAACCGCACCAAATGGTCCTGCAAATGCGGCTCCTAAAGAGTTAATTATTTCCCTAGGATCCGTTAAAGCACCGGTTCCCGGTAAATAGAAGTGAACACCTAAAGATATAAGCAAAAAGGATAGAGCTCCGAAAGCAAAAGAGATTAAAATTGCCTTTGGAGGAAAAAGTAAATTGAATTTATTTTTTATTCTGACAAATCTTTCAATCATTTTATAATCTCGCTGTAAAACAACAATAGCTTCCAAAGCAAAGTACAATACACTTAAAAAAAGACTTAAACGCAATAGTAAAAAGTGTTGGATTACGAAAAAAGATTTAATGGATTGGATTAAATAAAACAGCCCGGTAAATATCCGGGCTGTCTATTAAAATAATTTGACAGGTTAATTTCCTCTTAGTGCACTAACTATGTTTAATCTTGCAGCTCTAACTGCGGGCAAAAAGCCTCCAAAAATTCCCATGAATATTGCGAACACCAAACAAGAAAAAATTATTGATGGATTGAGAGCAAAAGAAAAAGAAAGCTCCGCAAATGAATTCCAATTTAAAGTGGAAAGAGAAAAGAACTGTAAAAAAGATGCAAAGAATAAACCAATAGAAGCTCCAAGCACCGATATAAACATTGCCTCGGATAAAAAGACTGTAAGAATACTTCTTCGGCTGAATCCTAATGAACGCATTGTACCAATTTCTATTGTTCTATTTGCAACAGCGGTATACATTGTAATTGTAGCGCCAATAATTGCGCCGAAAGAAAAAATAACTGTTATAAAAGTGCCAAGAATTCTAATGAAACCTGCTAAAAATTCCGATTGCTTAGCAAAGAATTCCTGTTCTGTCATAGCTTCGAATTGCTGCAGTCTTCTTTCGGAAGCTAAAGCCCGTTTGAATTTTTCTAAATTATTTGGGTCATCAAGTTTAATTGTCATAGTAGAAACTGCATTACCACGGTTAAATGCATTTAAAAGCTGAGTTGCATCTCCCCACATTTCACTTTCAAAACCGCTTCCATTACCTTCAAAAACCCCTACAACAGTCCAATTATCTCCTGCAAATTTAATTTTGCTTCCAATTTGCGCGCCTTGGAATTTGTTGAAGACGGCTTGGCCAACAATCAATTCTCTTAACGATGGATTGAACATTCTTCCGGAAGTAATTTTAATTTGCGGGCGCAGTAAGCTAACATTTTGAGATACACCTCGCACTGTTATGTTGCTCATTCCCCCTTTTTTAATTGCGAGGTTAATAATAACAACCGGCTCAGTTGAAACTATTTGAGAGCCATCTGCAGCCTTGGCAATATGAGGAAATGTACGGATAATATTTTGAGAGTCACCATCGACGATACTAGATATTTCACCTTGCGACGATTTGCGAAGCACCATAACATTATCTTTGGAGCCGGTAGCAACTAAAGTTTTTTCTACACCATAGGCCATCATTAACACAGCGGCAAAAACAAACACGACCAAAGCAATACCTACAATTGTAATTATTGTTGTAAGCTTTCTGGTTCTAAAATTTCGAATAGTATATTTAAATGGAACTGCCATTTTAATCTCCTTTTAATTCTATTACGGCAAAGTATTTTCTTCTCAATAAATAGATTTAGAGATACTTTGCTTTGCTAAGTATTTTATATCATCCAACAAATCTAAAGCCATCAACAATTTTAGTGCTTAATGCTCTTTGAATTGGAAACAGTGCAGAAATAAATCCAATTAAAAGAACTGCGCTTACAGCAAGAACAACCGTAATTGGTTCTATAAAAAAGAATGGGAAAAAACCTTTAGGAAGCGCTTGCTCGAAGCCGGCTACCAATGGAAATGTTAGGAACAAACCAACACCACCTCCAATACAGCTAATGAGCATGGATTCTCCAAGTATAAGTCCAATTAAATGCTTTGCCGAAAAACCAAGTGTTTTTAATACAGCATATTCTCTCGTTCTTTCGCGTGCGGCCATAATCATAGTATTAGCAAGAACAAGCATTATAATACCAATAATTGCAAACGACATAACATTCATGGCTGTAATAATTGCACCGGAAGCAGAAACAAATCCTTGAGTAAATGCTTTTTCGGTTTCGGTCTTTGTTTCTGCAGTCGAATTCTTAAATAATGCATCAATCCTATTTGAAATTTCGGCTGATTTATTCGGGTCCTTTATTTTAACAATATACCATCCAATTTCTTCGGCTCTTATTGGAGATTCAACTCTCATTCTTTCGTTAACATATTGCCAATGAAAAACCATTTGCGTTTGATCTGTATTTTGATTCTTACCTTTATAAATTCCACGCACAACAAAATCCCAGCGTCCGGGATAAATGTCCCCATCAAGAGTCATAATATCGCCAACTTTTATTTTGTACTGCTCTGCAATGCTTTTACCAATAATACACGAGTTTCTTTCCTTTTTAAAAACTTCATACTGATCTTGAGGAACTTCAAACTCGGGATAGACCTTAAAATAAGTTTCGGGATCTACAGCAAGACGTGCAAAGAAATTATTTTTATCCTTATACACTCCCTGAAACCAGGCAGCGAATGTAACTAATTCAACTCCCTGTACGGATTCAACTTTAGATTTATAGGCATAAGGAAGAGGGAAAATAAATGATACAGCCTGGCGTGTAATTAAACGGTTCGCACTTGCGGCATCAACGCTTGAATCCCAAATTGTAACTACGGTCCTAAGCAATCCAAAAGCTATAACCGCAATAGCTATTCCAACAATTGTAAGAGTTGATCTTAGCTTATGTCTAAGAGCATTTTTGAAAATTAATTTTAGTACTTTCATATTATCTCCTTACACCAAATCCCCTTTATCAAGATGCAACAACCTTGTTGCTTTCTCGGCAGCATGAGGATCGTGAGTTACCATTACAATTGTCTTTTTGAATTCTTTGTTCAAGCGATCCATAAGAGTAAGAATTTCTTGAGCGGAATTTTTATCCAGATCGCCCGTTGGCTCATCGGCAACCAAAAGAACTGGGTCTGTAACAATTGCGCGTGCAATTGCAACACGTTGTTCCTGCCCGCCGCTAAGCTGCTTTGGATAATGGCTCATTCTATCTCCCAATCCAACAATACTTAAGGCTGTCTCAACATGTTTTTTTCTTTCGGATTTGGAAAGCTTTGTTAAAAGCAATGGCAGTTCAACATTTTCGAATGCTGTAAGCACGGGAATTAAATTGTAAAACTGAAAAACAAAACCAACGTGTGAAGAACGCCATTTAGCTAAAGCAGATTCATTCAGTTTAGAGATATCTGTTCCGGCAACACTTAATTCCCCCTTGCTAGGGCGGTCAATTCCGGCAATCATATTTAATAATGTAGTCTTTCCAGAACCGGATGGTCCCATAAGCGCAAGGAACTCTCCATCTTGAACTTCTAAAGAAAGATCGTGAAGAACTGGAATTTCCAAACTGTTTCGCCAATAAGATTTCGATAAATTTTTTACTTGAATAATTGCAGACATATTTACTCCCTTTCAAAAAGAAAATACTATTTAATAATTTTTACTTTAACACCTAATTTAATATCATCTGTAATGTTATCTATAATTTCACTTCCGGTTTCAAGTCCGCTTGTAACAACAATATAAGAACCGAAATCTTTACCGGTTGTAATTGGAATTTGAGCAACATGTTCATCTTTAACAACAAATACAAATTGCAACTCACCATTCGTTTTTAATGCAGATTTAGGAATAACCAGCTCAGGTTTTTCTTCCATCTGTTCCTTTTTAAGAGCTTCTTTTAAGAAAAGAACCTTAGCACTCATCTCGGGCAAAACTCTTTTATCGTAATTTTTAAAACCAACTTTAACCATTACAGTTGCCTTTCCCCTATCTGCAGTTGGAACAACTTTAGCGACATATCCGGCATAAGTTTGCCCAGGGTATGCATCTAAAGAAATTTGACATTCCTGAAGAGGTTCAATTTTTTCGATATTCGATTCGCTAACGTCTGCTTCAACTTGCAGCGAAGTCATATCTGCCATTGTAACAACCGCCGCTTTGGAATTTACACCGGCTCCAAAGGGTGCAACAACTTCACCAACATCGGCATTCTTTGTTAGAACGGTTCCGTTAAACGGTGCTCTAATAAGTGTGTTTTCCATTGCTACTTCGGCACCTTGTAATTGAGCTTTAGCAACTTCTATTGATGCCAACACTCTGTTGAATCTTGATTCTGCAGCATCAACTTCCATTTGGCTTGTAGCGCCGGTTTCCAATAAAAGCTTTTGCCTCTTGTAATTATTTTCGGCGTCTTTAAATTCTGCCTGAGTTAATTTTAAATTAGCCTGCGCCTGAGCCAATTGGGCTTTAATATCACTATCCTCCAAACGAGCTATAACTTGATTAGTACTTACTTTATCCCCTTCAACTACACCAAGAAATACTAATCTACCAGTACCTTTTGAAGCAACTGCGGCTTTGCGTTGAGCAACAACATAACCGCTGGCGTTTAATACAGCACTGCTTTGAGCCGGTGATTGAAGTGAAGCATAAGTAAGTTTAACCTCGAGAACCGGAGTTGTATATGATTTGAAGCCAAGATAAAGCAATACAACTATAGCTGCTACAACCACAGTACCAATAACAAATCTAATCCTTTTACCTTTTAGTTCCGGGTTAACTTCTTTTTTCGATCTGTCGATTTTTAATGATGATAAATCTGCGTTTTTTGTTTCCACAATAAGTCTCTTTCTGTTTTCAAATAATTATTAACTATTAAACCGGGTCAAAAAATATTCTTTACAAAAATGGTTTTCAAACAGAATTCGGTGAAGCATTGAATTCTGCCGGTAAACTTAAGAATCCGCTGCGACAACTGTTTGTCATATTTAAATATGGATAGCACATAAAACCAGTTAATGTAAAAAATAGGCCCCTTTCTTTTTTTTTTATAAAGTACTTCAATTTTGACGTATTATCTATATGTAAGTTCTTTAACATATTTTTATAAAAATAAGTGCAAGAATATTTTAGGATTTTCACTCTGTAGGTAAAATACATTAGAGCAATCTAATGCTCAAATATTTTTATAGGAATATGGCATGAATCCAAATTTATTCAAGGCATTTTTCTAATGGATTTTTATCTGAGATAATTTATTAAGAACCCCATTGATGTTTTCAGAACTAATTTATCCTAAATTTTTATTACATCCATAAGTGCATTATGAATAACTTTATTACTAGCCAAAAATTGCTCGGAATAAATATCAATACTTTCCCCTTTAAAATTAGTAACCAAACCTCCGGCTTCTTCAACTAATAATTTACCTGCGCAAACATCCCAAGGATGAAGGTAAACTTCCCAGAATCCATCAAAAACACCTTCGGCAACATAACATAGATCAATTGAAGCAGAGCCTAATCTTCGAACGGCTCTGGCATTTTTAAGGCATGCAATAAAACGCTCAAATGCATAATCGGGATTTTGTGCAACGTTGTAAGGGAATCCGGTTACCAGAACACTTTTTCGAATATCATCGTTGCTGCTAACATTAAGTCTTCTGTCATTTGCAAAAGCGCCGCTTCCTTTTTCTGCACTATAAGCAACATCTCGCATTACATCGTATACAACTCCGCAAATTGTTTCATTCCCCTTTTGAATACCAATTGAGACGGCAAAGATTGGCAACCCATGAGCAAAATTTGTTGTGCCATCTATTGGATCTATAACCCAAGTGTACTTTGAAGAATTTTTATGTTCTCCGCTTTCTTCGGCTAAAATTGCGTGGAAAGGATATTCCTTTTTAATGAAGTTAATTATTGCCGCTTCACATTTCTTATCGTACTCCGTTACCAAATTGGAAAGATTTGTCTTGAACTCAATGCTAAAATTTTTGCCAAATCCTTCACGGGCAATTTCTCCGGCTTCTTTTGCAATATCAATTACTTTCGAAAGCATAAATTCTCCTCTAATGGTACAATAAAGATACTAATTCTTAAAAAAGTAAATAAATGCTTTGTGAATGTTTTACAGTCAAAAACTGTTTAGTTTTCAGTTCCTTGATAGCCCAAGGGAATATTGGTATATTTTGAGTGCAAATCATTTAGGAAGAGAAAAATTTACATGGATGAGCAAATAACAAAAGCAAGCAGCGAAATTTCGTCTATCGAGAACATTCCCCCGGTTCTTCCGGTACTTCCATTAAGGGATAATGTAATTTTCCCTTATATGATATTTCCGGTATTAGTTGGAAGAGAACAATCTATTAAAGCAGCAAATTTTGCTCTTGACGGCTCTAAATATATTTTCTTGGCGGCTCAAAAAAAATCAAATGTTGAAGAGCCTACTCAAGATGATATATATAAAGAGGGCACAATTGCAAAAATTATTCAGATTCTAAAACTGCCAAACGGTTTATTAAAAATTTTGGTTGATGGAATTATCCAGGGCAAAATTATAGAGTTTACCGAACGGACAAACTTTTTTGAAGCCGAAATTGAAGTTATTACATCTCTTCAAGAGGATAAAAGAGAAATAAACGCTTTGATGAGACAGTTGACCAGTTTATTTAAGGAATATGTTAAATCGAATAAAGCCATTCCTCCCGAAGCTGTAAACGCATACGAGAATATTGATGAGCATGACCGTAAATTATTTTATGTGGCTGCAAACATCAATCAGTCCATGGATGTAAAGCAGAAGATATTACAAAAGTTTACTCTTAAAGAGCAGCTTTACGAAGTTATACGCATACTTAATTCCGAAATTGAAATACTGAAGATAGAAAGAGAAATAGAAGGCAAAGTACAAGAAAATATTCAACGCACTCAGCGCAAGTTCATAATTCAAGAGCAAATTAGAATTCTTCAGGATGAACTTGGTGAAGAGGAAGAATACTCACCGGAATTTTTGAAGCTGAAAGAGAGAATTGAAAAAGCTAAAATGCCAAAGGCAGTATTCGATAAGGCTATTGAAGAATTTAATAAGCTCAAAAAAACTCCCTCCAGTTCCCCCGAAGCTACTGTAATTAGAAATTTTTTAGATTGGCTAATTGACGTTCCATGGTATAAAAAAACAAAAGATATGCTCGACATTCAAAACGTTCGCAAAATTTTGGATGAAGATCATTATGGATTAGATAAACCAAAAGAAAGAATTGTTGAACATATTGCTGTTCTTAATCTTGTAAAAAATATGCGGGGTCAAATTCTTTGCTTTGTAGGCCCTCCCGGTGTTGGTAAAACTTCTCTTGGAAAATCTATTGCCCGCGCTTTAGGAAGAAACTTTGTAAGAATTTCTTTGGGAGGTGTTAGGGACGAAGCCGAAATTCGTGGTCATAGAAGAACTTATATTGGATCAATGCCAGGAAAGATTATTCAATCCATGAAAAAGGCAAAAACAATTAATCCGGTTATGCTTCTAGATGAAATTGATAAAATGAGCATGGATTTCCGAGGCGATCCTTCGAGCGCTATGCTTGAGGTTTTAGATCCCGAACAAAACCATACCTTTAACGATCATTATTTGGATATTGATTACGATCTTTCTCAGGTTATGTTTATTACAACGGCAAACGTTAGATACAACATTCCTCTTCCTTTGCAGGATAGAATGGAAATTATTGAGCTGCCCGGGTATTTAGAGCATGAGAAGATTCAAATTGCAAAGCGCCATATAATTCCAAAACAATTAAAGGCTCATGGACTCGAAAATTTCAAAATTGATTTTAAAGATGATGCCACAAAGAAAATAATTCTTGAATATACTCGCGAAGCAGGTGTTCGAAATTTAGAAAGAGAAATTGCCTCTGTACTTAGAAAGACCGCCAGAGATATTGTTATTTCTCAATCGAAGAATGGTAAGAAAAAGCAATCTAAACCAAAATTTGAAATCGAAGAAACGCATATTGAAAAATTCTTGAGTGTTCCAAGATTTAGAACGCAGAAGACAGATAAAGAATTACGCATTGGAAGTATTACCGGTTTAGCATGGACAAGCGTTGGAGGAGAAATTCTTCAGGTTGATGCAACAATTATGAACGGCGCCGAAAAGTTAACACTCACCGGCCAGCTTGGAAATGTAATGAAAGAATCTGCTCAAGCAGCATTAAGTTATCTACGTTCTAATGCAAAAGAATTTCACTTGGACCCGAATTTTTCGAAAGGAAAAGAAGTTCATATACATCTTCCAGAGGGCGCTATTCCAAAAGATGGTCCTTCGGCAGGTATTACATTAACAATGGCAATGTATTCTGCTTTCAGCGGTATTCCTGCAAAAAGCGAAGTTGCCATGACCGGTGAAATAACTTTACGAGGTAAAGTGCTTCCTATAGGAGGCTTAAATGAAAAACTGCTTGCAGCTAAACGAAGCGGAATAACAACGGTACTTATTCCTAAAGAGAACGAAAAAGATTTAATTGAAATAAAAAGAGAAGTGACAGACGGATTAAAAATTGTTCCTATTACTACAGTCAAAGAAGCACTTCCATATGTATTTGAAATTAAGAATAAAAAGAAAACAGTAAAAAGAAAGAAATAAAATATGAACAATTCTTTTTCAATTGATAAGTCATTATCTAAGGAAGAGAAGTACAAACTTGTTCTTAAACAAACTGAAGCATTGTTAAATAGAGATGAGCCAATAATTTCTAATTTATCGAATGTTACCGCCCTGCTTAAAGATGCTTTTGATACAATTAGCTGGGTTGGTTTTTATTTTCGAAAAGATTCCAGTCTTTATTTAGGTCCTTTTCAGGGAAAGGTTGCTTGTACAGTTATAAATATTGGAAATGGTGTTTGTGGCTTGTCTGCAAAAAATAAAGAGTCAATTATTGTAGATGACGTTCTTAAATTTAATGGGCATATTGCCTGTGATGCTGATACCCGTTCCGAAATAGTTGTTCCTTTATTTAAGGAGGGTGAAGTTTTGGCCGTCTTGGATTTAGATAGTCACCAATACTCATCTTTCGATCTAATTGATAAGACATATTTAACAAAGCTTTGTAATTTGATAGTCGATAAACTGGATATTGCCAATATTGGCAGTATTCTTATTTGATAATAAAAAATATTGATAGAATGAATTTTATAGTTACTGCAAGAAAATGGCGCCCTCAAACATTTCAAGAAGTGGTTGGGCAAGAACATATAACTACAACCATTAAAAATGCTATTGTAAATAAAAGGGTTGCGCATGCATATTTATTTACCGGACCTCGCGGATGCGGAAAGACAACCACTGCCCGAATTTTGGCTAAGACACTTAACTGCTTAAATCAGGTAAACGGTGAACCGTGTAATGAATGTGAGATGTGCCAGTCATTCTTGAACTCGCAAACAATGGATATAATTGAAATAGATGGTGCTTCGAACAGAAGAATTGAAGAGATTAGGACGCTGCGAGAATCTGTAAAATATGCACCAACTAAAGGCAACTACAAAGTCTACATCATAGATGAAGTTCACATGCTTACAACGGAGTCTTTTAATGCACTATTAAAGACTTTGGAAGAACCTCCTGAACATACAATCTTTATTTTTGCTACTACAGATGTTCATAAAGTTCCACTTACAATTATTTCCCGCTGCCAGCGTTTCGACTTTAGAAGAATAGAAATGGCTGCAATGAAAAATCATTTGAAAAAAATTGCAGATTCCGAAAACATTGTAATTGATGATGTAGCTCTAACATTAATTTCAAAAAAGGCAGACGGCGCTTTACGCGATGCTCAAAGTCTGTTCGATCAGGTTGTTTCATTCAGCGGCAGTAATGTCGATTCGAATGAATTATCCAGAATGTTTAATCTTATTGATGAAGAAGTTTATTTCGAAATATCAAATGCTATAATCGATAAGAATTTTGCCGAAGCTTTTATTGTTTCGCAAAAGTTATACGAGAATGGCTGGAATTTTATCGATTTTCTGAATGGACTTACCGAGCACTTCCGGGATATTCTAACAGTTGTTATTAGGAAAGATGCCAATTTGATTGAAACTGCAGAAATCTACAAGCAAAAATACCTTAAATATGCCAACAGCTTTAAGGAGGCAGATTTATTGAGAATTCTCTCCTTCTTAAACAAAACTTTGTATGAAATAAAATCCTCTTCTAATCAAAAGCTTAAGATAGAAATAGCTCTGGTATATTTAATTGGGCTCGAGCGCTCTTCAACTATAAGTGAATTATTATCCGCTGTTAGCAATAAAGAAATTTCATTTTCTGGGACAACTTCCATTCCAGATCAATCACTCGAAAAAAAAAGTGAAGTAATTAAACAAAAGACAGTTTTACCGGTTAGCAATGTTTTACCTGTTATAAAAGAAGAACTCGAAATTCCTCAAATTGATAATTTTGTTATTCCTGTTGCAGACACAAACACTAATTTTTCAGATTTGGTTGATAAGTGGAAGTCTTTTGTAGATCAGGTAAAGAATGAAAAAGTATTTTTTGGATCTGTCTTAATCAACACCAATCCTATTTCCATTATTGATGACAGTATAAGTCTGGAAGTTGAACATCCCGAAGATGAAGATATAATTAAAAATAACGAAAGCTATCTTGATATTAAAACCAAGGAAGTATTTGGAAAAAAGCTGAAAGTAAAGGTTAAGTCAAAAGGAATGATTAAAGGGAAAGGCACAAAAACTATCAACGCCAAAGACAAAACAAATATTGATGATAATCCAATTGCACAAGCTATAATAAGCGAGCTAGGGGGAAGAGAAATTTCGAAATCGTAACCACTCGAATATTATTTTGTAGTTTTATTAGGCACCATTTTATGATGCCTATTTTTTTATAAATGAATAGTAACTCTTACCAGAATATTTTTTGTTAGTTGATTTCAAATTATTTTTAACTGCAACTTAGTAAAAGTTAAGAACAACCCCTGCAATTTTCACTCGGATAATTCTTTTAGTTTCTTTTTAGAAGGTTCAAAACTAGGATCTATTTCTAGAGCTTTTTTAAATTGCTCTTTTGCCTCTTTTTTATTTCCAGCAGCTAAGTAGCCATCTCCTAAACTATCAAATGAATTAGGATCGTTTGGAAACATTTCAATTTGCTTTTTAAATTTCTGAATAGCTTCTGTGGCTTTAGAATTTTTAAGCAAGTAATAACCATATTCATTGTAAAAAGTGCCGTATTCAACATTCTTTCCAATTTTGCTCTCTAGAAATTTAAACTCTTCATCTGCTTTAGTAATATTTTTATCTGCAACATAAAGTCTTGCCAATTCATATCGTCCTCTTAGCTCATCTATACTTATTAACTTTTTCACTTCCTCATAAGCCTTGTCCATACCGCCTCCCATAATTCCAGGAGCTTGCCGGTAAAATCCTATTAAACCCAATCTACCTTTAATGTGGCTTGGATTAACTTTTACAGCATTTAAAAAGCATTCCTTAATTTTTGGTGCTAATCTCATCTTCGTAAAAATAGAAGAGCTTTGAGCATCGGCACCATAGGCCTGTCCTAATGCAAAATGATAGTCTGCATCATTCCAATTTATCTTTATAGCTTTTTCATACTCTTCAGAAGCATTTTCATAATCTTTTAACCCCATCAGTGAATGTCCTAAATAATAGTGCAATTCTGCATTACTACTATAGCTAGAAGAAAGCTTTTCCAATTCCTTTTTTGCTTCGTTGTAATTTTTGTTTTGAATAAGTTTTTTAACAGAAGTGAAATCTTGTGTTATAACTTGTGATGCACTAAATGTAAAAATAATGATTAAGAAAAGTGTCTTCATTTTGATCCCTCTGAAATTGTTTTCCAAAATAATTACTATATACCATTAACCAGTAATGAATATATCGATTCATAATTTCAATTATAGTGCCATTAATAAGTACTATTTTATCAAGAATAATGGGATAGATTTTTAGTGCTGTTCATTTTAATAGAAATGGATACTATTATTATAGTCAAGAAAGGTAATCGAGATAGTAGCATAAAAAAAGCCCGCTCAAAAAATGAACGGGCTTAAAATAAAATCTGGCAGCTACCTACTCTCCCACACACCTGCGCATGTAGTACCATCGGCGTATAAGTGCTTAACTTCTCTGTTCGAAATGGGAAGAGGTGTATCCACTTAGCTATAGCCACCAGAAAACTTTGTCATCGCAAAGCGACGGACATATATCTGTCTAAAATTAAAGAAAGATTGAAAGAGTAATTTAGTAACATCTACCTTGAAAAAAATTTATGGCTAAGCCTCACGACTTATTAGTATTGCTTGGCTAAATACATTGCTGCACTTACACCTGCAACCTATCAACCTCGTCATCTCCGAGGAGTCTTTAGGTCTTGCGACGGGAAACTTCATCTTGAAGTGTGCTTCGCACTTAGATGCTTTCAGCGCTTATCACATCCGCACGTAGCTACTCAACAATGCCACTGGCGTGACAATTGATACACTAGAGGTGCGTTCACTTCGGTCCTCTCGTACTAGAAGCGACTCTTCTCAAGTATCCTGCGCCCGCATAGGATAGGGACCGAACTGTCTCACGACGTTCTGAACCCAGCTCACGTACCGCTTTAATTGGCGAACAGCCAAACCCTTGGGACCTTCTTCAGCCCCAGGATGCGATGAACCGACATCGAGGTGCCAAACCTTGCCGTCGATATGAACTCTTGGGCAAGATCAGCCTGTTATCCCCGGCGTACCTTTTATCCTTTGAGCGATGGCCCTTCCACTCGGAACCACCGGATCACTAAGCCCTGCTTTCGCATCTGCTTGACCTGTATGTCTCACAGTTAAGCTCTCTTATGCCTTTGCACTCAACGCATGATTACCAACCATGCTGAGAGAACCTTTGGGAGCCTCCGTTACATTTTTGGAGGCGACCGCCCCAGTCAAACTACCCGCCTAACACTGTCCCAATTCCAGATTCATGGAATGAGGTTAGAATCCAAGCAAAACAAGGGTGGTATTTCACATTGCGGCTCCATCGAAGCTAGCGCCCCGACTTCAAAGCCTCCCACCTATTCTACACATGCCTTGCCCGAACCCAATGTTAGGGTGCAGTAAAGGTGCACGGGGTCTTTCCGTCCATATGCGGGTAACCGGCGTCTTCACCGGTACCACAATTTCACCGAGCCCGTGGTTGAGACAGTGCCCAAATCGTTACACCATTCGTGCAGGTCGGAACTTACCCGACAAGGAATTTCGCTACCTTAGGACCGTTATAGTTACGGCCGCCGTTTACTGGGGCTTCGATTCAATGCTTCTCTTACGATGACATCTCCTCTTAACCTTCCAGCACCGGGCAGGTGTCAGTCCCTATACTTCGTCTTAATTGACTTCGCAGAGACATGTGTTTTTGTTAAACAGTCGCTTGGGCCATTTCACTGCGGCCTGGCATAGCCAGGCACCCCTTCTTGCTAACTTACGGGGTTAATTTGCCGAGTTCCTTAACCACGGCTCACTCGAGCGCCTTAGTATATTCAACCCATCTACCTGTGTCGGTTTACGGTACGGACTGACTTAATTCTCCTTTACGAAGTTTTTCTCGGCAGCATGATTAGGATCAGTTTGTGGGCAAAGCCCTCCTATTCGTATTTCAGCCTTAAGAAAATGCGGATTTGCCTACACTTTCAGCCTACGTACTTAAACCATCTAATCCAACAGATGGCTGATCTTTCACTCCTGCGTCACTCCTTAAAGTCAAACAAATTAAACCAGGTATAGGAATTTTAACCTATTTACCATCACTTACGCCTTTCAGCCTCAGCTTAGGACCCGACTTACCCTGAGATGACTAACATTGCTCAGGAAACCTTAGATTTTCGGCGACAAGATTTTTCATCTTGTTTATCGTTACTTATGCCTACATTTGCTTTTCCATTCGCTCCAGCATGCCTCACGACACACCTTCAGTGCAGAATGGAATGTTCCTCTACCGCTCATTGCTGAGCTCTAAACTTCGGTAAGTAGTTTAAGTCCCGGGTATTGTCGACGCTAAGTCGCTTGACTAGTGAGCTATTACGCACTCTTTAAATGAATGGCTGCTTCTAAGCCAACATCCTAGTTGTCTAAGCAACTTAACATCCTTTATCTGTTAACTATTATTTTGGGACCTTAGTTGATGGTCTGGGTTCTTTCCCTTTTGGCAATGAAGCTTATCCCCCACTGCCTGACTGCTGAGAAACATGTATAAGGTATTCGGAGTTTATCTGGGTTTGGTACCGTTGTGACAGCCCTAGCCCAATTAGTGCTCTACCTCCCTTACACTTTTACTCAACGCTAGCCCTAAAGCTATTTCGAGGAATACGAGCTATCTCCGAGTTTGATTGGTCTTTCGCTCCTACCCTCACCTCATCCAAACGGTTTTCAACCCATACTAGTTCGGACCTCCATGAGGTTTTACCCTCACTTCATCCTGGACGAGGGTAGATCACCCGGTTTCGCGTCTAGCGCCACTTACTAAATCGCCCTATTCAGACTCGCTTTCGCTACGGCTTCCCCCGTGACGGGGTTAACCTCGCAAGTGACGACTAACTCGTAGGCTCATTATCCAGAAGGCACGCTGTCATTCCGCAAGCGGAACTCCAACTGCTTGTAAGCACACGGTTTCAGGTACTATTTCACTCTCCTGTTAGGAGTTCTTTTCACCTTTCCCTCACGGTACTATACGCTATCGGTCACAAAGGAGTATTTAGCCTTAGCAGATGGTTCTGCCAGATTCACACAGACTTCCACTTATTCCGCGCTACTTGAGAGTGTTTTCCAAGAAGCTACAATGTTTTAATCTACGGGACTATCACCCGCTATGGTTGAACTTTCCAGAACATTCGTTTAACAATGTTGTTTTTTACTTCTCGACTTATTCGTAATTCAGTCTAAAAACACCTCACAACACCGTCAACACAACGGTCACGACCTTTAACATGTTGATCGGTTTAGGCTATTTCCATTTCGCTCGCCACTACTCAGGAAATCACTATTGTTTTATCTTCCACCAGGTACTTAGATGTTTCAGTTCCCTGGGTTTGCTCTACTTATCTTATGTATTAGGATAAGAGTTTCTCGACATTACTCGAGAAGGGTTGCCCCATTCGGAAATCCACGGGTATTAGGTTATTTCCACCTAACCGTGGCGTATCGCCGGTAATCGCGTCCTTCATCGCCTCTTTGTGCCAAGGCATCCACCGTGTGCCCTTAATAACTTAGCCAAAAAATCTTTTACAAGATAGATGTTACTATTTTATATGACTCAGTAAAATTTACTTTTGTAAATAATTACTCTTTTCAATCTTTCAAAGAACAAAATAAAAATAAAGTGGAGCTAATCGGGATCGAACCGATAACCTCCGCCTTGCAAGGGCGGCGCTCTCCCAATTGAGCTATAGCCCCTTAAATTAATAAGGGCTTTAGGTTAAAATACACAAGCCCCTAAGTGGGCCTGAGTAGAGTTGAACTACTGACCTCACGCTTATCAGGCGTGCGCTCTAACCATCTGAGCTACAGGCCCGTGATTTTATCACAGCCTAAGCTGTACAGACAATAAAAATAAAAGTGAGCGACTAGAAATTCTAGAGTAAACACGACTACTCTTTAGAAAGGAGGTGATCCAGCCGCACCTTCCGGTACGGCTACCTTGTTACGACTTAGCCCCAGTCACCGGTTTTACCTTAGACAGCTCCATCCTTGCGGTTTGGTCACTGGCTTTGGGTACCCCCGGCTTCCATGGCTTGACGGGCGGTGTGTACAAGGCCCGGGAACGTATTCACCGCGCCGTGCTGATGCGCGATTACTAGCAATTCCAGCTTCATGGAGTCGAGTTGCAGACTCCAATCCGAACTGAGGACGCCTTTTAGGGATTGGCTCCACCTTGCGGCTTAGCAACCCGTTGTAGCACCCATTGTAGCACGTGTGTAGCCCTAGACGTAAGGGCCATGCTGACTTGACGTCATCCCCACCTTCCTCACTACTTGCGTAGGCAGTCCCATTAGAGTGCCCAGCATAACCTGATGGCAACTAATAGTAGGGGTTGCGCTCGTTGCGAGACTTAACCCAACACCTCACGGCACGAGCTGACGACAGCCATGCAGCACCTGTACAAGTGCCCTTGCGGGAAATCTGCTTTCACAGACGGTCACTTGCTTTTCAAGCCTAGGTAAGGTTCTTCGCGTTGCATCGAATTAAACCACATGCTCCACTGCTTGTGCGGGCCCCCGTCAATTCCTTTGAGTTTCAACCTTGCGATCGTACTCCCCAGGTGGAATACTTAATGCGTTAGCTGCGGCACTGGATGCTAATGCATCCAACACCTAGTATTCATCGTTTACAGCGTGGACTACCAGGGTATCTAATCCTGTTTGCTCCCCACGCTTTCGCGCCTCAGCGTCAGTTACAGACCAAGAAGCCGCCTTCGCCACTGGTGTTCTTCCAGATATCTACGTATTTCACCACTACACCTGGAATTCCGCTTCTCTCTTCTGAACTCAAGATTTGCAGTATCAGAGGCAGTTCTACAGTTAAGCTGCAGGATTTCACCTCTGACTAACAAACCCGCCTACGCGCCCTTTACACCCAGTAAATCCGGACAACGCTTGCCCCCTACGTATTACCGCGGCTGCTGGCACGTAGTTAGCCGGGGCTTCTTCTAAAGGTACAGTCAAACCATATCCCTTACGAAATATGGGTTTTCGTCCCTCTCAAAAGGAGTTTACAACCTTACGGCATTCATCCTCCACGCGGCGTTGCTGGGTCAGACTTTCGTCCATTGCCCAATATTCCTCACTGCTGCCTCCCGTAGGAGTCTGGACCGTGTCTCAGTTCCAGTGTGGCTGATCATCCTCTCAGACCAGCTACCGATCGTTGCCTTGGTAGGCCATTACCCTACCAACTAGCTAATCGGCTGCAAGCTCATCTATAGGCATCCCGTAGACTTTAACAACATCATCATGTGATGCCGCTGCATTATTTGGTATTATCCCCTCTTTCGAAGAGTTATTCCAAACCTATAGGTAGATTACTTACATATTACTCACCCTTGCGCCACTTTACTAGAGATATTGCTACCTCATTCTCGTAGACTTGCATGTGTTAAGCACGCCGCCAGCGTTCGTCCTGAGCCAGGATCAAACTCTCCGTTGTAATTTTTTTAAAAGTTGCGTAATCGCTAAGTTGTTTACAAAAGAATTTCTTTTTTTGTCGCTCACTTTATCAAAGAACATATTATTCAAACGCGGATTCGAAACTTAATACAGAAACCTTAGTTTGTCAAGTACTAACACAAAAAATATTTTCATTTATTTTGATAACCTAAAAAAACGGCCTAAAAAGTGAATTATTTAGTAAAATTTTTTCATAAAAATTTTTAAAAAACATTTTTATTGATTTGGAGGAGTAAATCAGAATTCTATAACGACATTAATTCTTTACAAAAGTTGCCTATTTATTTTTATAATAATTTACATTGAAATTGATTTTTGAATTCGTTTAATGATTCTTTACTCATTTTTTTGAATTTTCTTTCTACTAGCTTCTAAATAGGTAGGATTACTCATAGTTTTTTTAATCTATTCAATTTACTTCATTGTGTCTTAATGTGTTTATACAAAGTATTGCTGTATTGTAGGATTAACCTAAAATAAATGCTTACTTTTTATATCTTTTGCGATACTTTGAGCATATTGCCTTTTAGCTAACGGTTTTATTGGGCACCTTATCAAGGTAGTGAATTGAATTGAGAATGAATCTTGGTGAGAAAACCATATAATTAATTTATAAAGGTTTTATAACTTGCGGGGAGCTTGCTCTTCTTTTTACGTTGATTGAAAGCCATATTATTCTTATGTTTTTAATGTCGTTTTGAGAAACATAATGTAAAATTGAATGATAATAAGAATTATTTTTAATTGGAATTTTTATAAATAGAAACATACTTGACAACGGAAACAATAAATTAATATTTTTGGGCGAGTACTTTTGGAGTTATTTATAACTCTAACTGCTACTTGGCCCAGTGTCCCCCCCAACACTGGGCTTTTTATTTTATGGAGAGATATATGGCAAAAATTATCAGCAAAGAATCTACTAAGAAAAGCTTTTCACCATTTAAAGATTATTGGAATAAAAATAATTTGTACATAACACTAGTTGGATTACTAACTGTTTTTTTAGGGTATTACTTATTGTCTTTTGAGCCTTGGAACAACTTTGTATCACTATCTTTGGCTCCGGTTGTTTTACTAATTGGATACTTAATTATTATTCCTCTTGGTATTCTGTTTATAAAAAAGACTAAGAATTAATAGACATGTTCCTAGGAAAAGTAAGCGGCAACGTTGTATCTACTCATAAGAACAAATTTTTAATTTCTCAGAAATTATTGATAATTAATCAAATAGATTTTGAAGGCAATATTATTTCCAATAAAGACATAATTGCAATTGATTTGATTGATGCCGGTATTGGTGATAAAGTAATAGTTGTGCAAGAGGGAGATGCTATTCAACAAGTTCTAGGACATGGAAACGCCCCCGTAAACACAATGATTATTGCCTTAATTGATAACGTTGAAATAAGAGAATAAATTTTGTCTTGGACATATCTGAATTAAACAGTATTGCTTTTTTAAAAGCTTTAATTTCTATTGAGGGTATTGGCCCTCAAAAGATAATCTCGCTAAAAAATAAATTTAAAACCTTCGAAAAAATTTTTAATTCTTCATTACCTTCTTTACTAGAAGTTGACGGAATCAATTTAAACCTTGCAAAAAAAATTCATTTAAAGAAAAATGAGATTGAAGAAATAAGATCTTTATTTCAAAAGGAATTAATTCAATTAGAAAAAGAGAAAGCGCAATTAATTACTTTTTGGGATCCGGAGTATCCTCCGTTACTTAAAGAAATTTACTATCCTCCAATAATTATTTATGCAAAGGGTAATGTTGAAATAATTAGTCCAAAATCTATAGCCATTGTTGGCACTAGAAATCCTACCCACTATGGAAAAGCAGCAGCAGAAAAATTTTCGAGCGAATTAACACAAAATGATTTAACAATTGTTAGCGGATTAGCTCGTGGAATTGATTCGATTGCACACACTTCCTGTTTACGGACAAATGGCAATACCATTGCTATTATTGGCTGTGGATTAGATATTGTTTACCCTCCGGAGAATAAAAAATTAATGCAAGAAATTGCCGAGAAGGGATTAATTATCTCTGAATTTACTTTGGGAACAAAACCAGACGCAACAAATTTTCCAAGAAGGAATCGAATAATTTCAGGATTATCAAGGGGTGTACTTGTTATTGAATCGAGAGTAAATGGAGGTGCAATGCAAACAGCCGCTTATGCACTCGATCAGGGAAGAGAAGTTTTTGCGTTGCCAGGCAATATAAATTCAATTCAAAGCGATGGCTGCAATACTTTAATTCAGGAAGGCAGGGCTAAGCTAATTAAAAACGTTGACGATATCTTAGATGAATTTAATTTTGATTCCAAAGAAATTTTCAAATCAAAGATTGCTTTGGTAGAACTAAACCTTTTTGAAGAGAAAATAATTGGAATAATTAGTGAGAAGCCATTACAAATTGATGAGATTGCTAATCTAACAGGCTATCCAACTAGTGACTGTTTAGTACATTTATTAACTCTAGAATTAAAAGGTCTTGTTCGGCAGCTTCCAGGCAAGCAATTCGAGGCGTGCTAATCATATTTCTTCCTTTCTTTCCAAAGGTTTTTCAACCTTTCTTTAATAGTCTTTTCATTTCCATTTTCTGTAGGGAAATAGAATTGTTTTTTATTCAATTCCTTTGGCAAATAATCTTCGGCAATAAAATTGTTATTAAATGAGTGAGGATATTTATACTCTCCACCATACTTAAGCTCTTTCATTAATTGCGTTGGAGCATTCCGTAAATGCAATGGAACTCCAAACTGCTGCGTATTTCTTACCTCGCTTAATGCACCATCAATTGCCATGTAGGAAGAATTACTTTTGGGGCAAGTGGCTAAATAAATTGCGCATTGCGATAAAATTATTCTAGCCTCGGGCATTCCAATTTTTTCGATAGCGCTAAAAGTTGATTGAGCTATGACTAATCCGTTTGGAGAGGCATTTCCAATATCCTCGGATGCCAAAATAATGAGCCGTCTGGCGATAAATAAAGGGTCCTCACCGCCATCTAGCATCCTGGCCATCCAATATACTGCCGCATCCGGATCGGAGCCTCTAATGCTCTTTATAAACGCCGAAATAATATTATAATGCTCTTCCCCGTTTTTATCATATAAAATATTTTTCTTCTGAATTATATTTTCAATCAGAGTATTTGTAATAACTATTTCTTCATTATATAATTCCTGCACAACGCAGGCTTCCAGAACATTCAGTAAAATTCTTGCGTCTCCGCCTGAAATAAAGATTAAATAATCGTTATCAACAATTTTGATTGGAAGTGTTTTTAAAAATTCATCCTTCGAAAGAGCTAAGTTGATAATATTTTGAAGATCTATTTTGGTAAGCTCGTTTAGAACAAATATCCTAGAGCGAGAACGGAGCGCCGGAATAATTTCAAACGAGGGATTTTCTGTAGTAGCGCCTATAAGCACAATTTCACCCATCTCTACAGAGTTCAATAAAGCATCCTGCTGAGCTTTATTAAAACGGTGAATCTCGTCTATAAAGAGAATTGTTTTTTTATATGCTAACAAGTTTTTCTTGGCAATCTCAATTATTCCCCTTATATCTTTTACTCCAGAGGATACAGCATTAATTTGAAAAAATTCCGATTGAGTAGTTTCCGAAATTATTCTAGCTAATGTAGTTTTTCCGCTTCCAGGAGGTCCCCATAAAATTATTGAACTGATTGAATCATTTTCAATCATTATTCTTAAAGGCTTGCCTAAGCCAACTATCTTTTCTTGTCCCTGAAAATCTTCAATTGTTTTTGGACGGCATCTTTCGGCTAATGGAGTTTGAGGTAATTTTATTTTTTCTTTCATCATCTCATTTTTCTTCAACTAAAAAAGATTTCTCATTTTTTTTCATCATATGAAATTTTTCTCTACTTACCTTTTCTATTTTGTCTTTACTTGTTTTTAACGAATCAATTTCTTTTTCAAGTGAATCCAGTTTTAGTTGTGCCGATTGGATATCTATTTCAAGTTTTTTCAATTCATTTCTTACTTCAAAAAAACGTATCAATCCATTTTGATTAAAGACTAAGAAAGCAACTGCCAATAAAATTATTAACGTAGCAGTAATTTTTAGAATTAATTTATTTTTCATAGTAAAGCGTTTTTAATAATCTTATCTAATAATTCTTCAAACGAAATTCCTACAGCTTTAGCTTGCTTTGGTAAAAGACTAGTACTAGTCATTCCAGGTAAATTATTTACTTCCAAACAATAGGCAATATTATCGTCGGTTAATCTAAAATCTATACGGGAATAACATTTACACCCAATAGATTTAAATGCCAACAATGCTTGATGCTGCATGTGCAAAGCTACTTCGGCAGGTAGCTCCGCGGGGACAATATAATCTGTCTTGCCAGAAGTGTACTTATTCTCGTAATCGTAAAATCCGCTTTTAACCTTTATTTCCAATACCGGAAGAGCCTGGTCTTCCAATACTCCTACTGTAAATTCACGGCCTGGAATATATTCTTCAATCAATGCTTTATTCGAAAATTGCAATGATAGTTTTACAGCTTCTTCAACTGCCTCATCATTTTTGCAAATTGTTAGTCCTACTGTAGATCCCTGATCGTTAGGTTTTATTACGCACGGGTATCCAAAAAAACTTTTTATCTTATGTTTAACTAGCTCGTAATCGTTATGGTTTTGATTAACAATAAACCAACGGGGGGTTTTTACTCCGTAATGATCAAAAATAACTTTGGTCATTGCTTTATCTATTGCAATTGCGCTGGTTAGAATGCCAGAACCGGTATATTTAATTCCTCGCATCTCTAGAAGTGATTGAAGAGTGCCATCTTCTCCCCACTTGCCATGCATAGCAATAAAAGCTACATCCACATTATCCAACAAATTGGAGTCAATTGCAGAGAGATAATTTCTTGTTGATAACTCGGCATACTCTTCTTCTTCAAAGAACTTATTTTCATCTTCAGGTTGATTATTTCCATATCCCGGATTTATTACAACAACATTGTAGCCTAAACTGCGCAAAGCAATTAAAACAGATTTTGCTGTGTTTTTTGATACATCCTTTTCGGTAGATGTTCCGCCAAGCAATAGTGCAACTGTAATTTTATTATTCTGCATTTATTCTCCCGTAATTAAATTGCTAATATTATAAATCAAAAATCGAAACGGTTTCGCTTATCTATCTTAATTCCATAAACCTTTTCACTAATATCGTAAAGCTCTTTCAATTTTTGGTTAGGGATTGATTTTTCTCTTCCTATTGTTCTAGCAATGGAAATTGTGCGAGCAGCCCATTCAAGTTTTTCCATTCGAAAGTATGCGCCTTTAATACATTTTCCAAAAGTTACGGCGCCATGGTTTTCGAGCAATAATGCCCATGCGAAATCGATATAAGGTAAAATTGAATTTGGTAATTCGTCTGTTGAAGGGGTTGCATACTTGCACAAAGGAACCTTACCCAAAGCTAGAACTACTTCTGGGAAGATTGGTCGCATCAAGCCTTCTCCTATTGCAGAGAATGCTGTTGCAAAAACAGGATGGCAATGTACCACGGCATCAATGTCTATTCTTTTTTTATAAGCCGTCAAATGAATTTTTACTTCCGTGGAAACTTTTGAATTCCCTTCCAAAAGATTACCATCGTAATCGATAATTAATAAATCATCCTCAACAAGATCTCCCTTGCATTTTGCCGAAGGTGTTATTAAAATTTTGCTATGATCAATACGAGTCGAAAGATTTCCATCGTAGGCAGTAACGTAACCATTTTGGTAAACTTTATGACAAGCTTCTATAAGTTCTTTTCTAAGAGACATTGCTTTTCAATCTCTTCAATTAGTTTAATATTTATTAAAGCATCCTCTGCACTTACAACCGAAGCTTCTTTTTTTGTAAAGGTTTTTTGAACGGCTCGAACCACGTATAAGTATTTAGTAATTCTTTTCTTAAATACTTTTTTACCTTCACCTTTAAGATCAATAATAAGTTTTGTGGTAGGACTTTTTCTTCCAAAAATATTTTCGATTGTTAAAGTACCTTTATAGCCAACAATTTCAATACTGTCGCTTGATTTTTTACTGTCGTACGAAACCGAAAAATTTCCATATCCTCCCTTTTCAAACCTAACAACACCAGAGGCAAAATCTTCTACATCGCTTTTATATACAATATTGTCTGTAAAAGCTTTTATGTTTTCTATTTCGCCGCCAAAATATCTTATAAGGTCAATTATTAACGAACCTATATCCCGAAGTACACCTCCGCCGCAAAGTTCTTTTCTAAAATGGAATGCGTCGTCCGGGGGCAAATCTATATGATATGATGAGGAAATGGAAATTATTTTTCCCAGCAGCTGATTATCTACAAGCTCTTTTGCCTTTTGAACCAAAGGATGAAACCGATGAGCATAATTTACCAATAAAATTACATTATGCTTTTCGCACTCTTCAATCATTTTTTTTGCATCTGTAGAATTAAGAGCCAATGGTTTTTCGCATAGAATATTTTTACCGGCTTGTGCACATTTAATAATATGATTATAGTGGTCCGAAACTTTTCCAGAAAGGTAGACAGAATCGATATCGCTATTTAGGAATTTTTCAAAATTGTCGAAGCTATTCGGCGCCATAAATTTGCTGGATATAGAATTTGCATGAACAATATCAGCACAAAAAACCGAAACAAGTTTGCCTCTTTGAGTTAGCTGCAATGCGGGTAAAAAGAAATTATCCGCCGTTACATTGCAGGCAACTACTCCCCATTTAAGTTTTCTTGGAAATCTAGAGCTAATTATTTTCTTAGGTGAAACAATCATTTTATATTTTCAATTTGTTCATAACCTGGTTAATTGGATTAGAATTATGCATCACAAAAAAATGAACAGCTGGGACATTTTTATTTAATAGTTCTTCAACTTGCTTTACAGTCCATTCCACTCCAATATCTGTAACGTGTTCCGGTTTTGCTTTTTCTATCTCTTCGGCAAGTTCATTAGGAATATCAATAAAAAAGTTTTTGGGAATAGTATTTATTTGCGCCTTGGAGGTAATTACTTTTAATCCTGGAATAATTGGTACGTTAATACCTTCCTTTTTGCAAAGGTCGGCATAGCTAAAGTAAGCTTGGTTATTGTAAAACATCTGAGTTACAATATATGATGAACCGGCTTCAATTTTAGATTTAGTATGTTTTATATCAGTCAATAAATTTGGGGATTCGTAATGCTTCTCGGGGTATCCTCCAACTCCAATGCAAAAGTCCATTTGTTCGGTATCAAGCAAATCGTTTTCAAGATAAGTGCCTTTATTCAATAAATTAATTTGCCTTACTAAATCTGCAGCATTTTGATTCATACTTCTGCCAAACTTCAATGGCTTTTGAAATCCGCTATCGTCCCCTCTTACTGCAAGAACGTTGTCAATTCCCAAGTAATGAAGCTCAATTAAAAAATCTTCTGTTTCCTCTCTGGTAAAGCCGCTACACAAAACATGAGGTACCGCATCGATATTATATTTGTTTTGAATTAATGCGCAAAGACCAAGTGTGCCGGGTCTTTTTCTTTTCACCTTCATCTTCATACCGCCGTCCGGCATTTCGTCGTAAATAATTTCGGCAGCATGACTGGTAATATCTATAAAAGGAGGATTATATTTTACAAGATCATCCAATACATGAAGTAATTGTTTAACATTACCTCCACGCTTAGGAGGAATAATTTCGAAACTAATTAATGGCTTAGTGGCCTTTTGCAAATGTTCTATAACTTTCATAATACCCTTAATGAATCGGAATGCAATTTAATACTTTGTTTATTAACTTCTCAATTAGGCACCATCTTAAATTGATTTTTCGCCTTTCTGATAAATTCTTCTTCTCTTAAAGATAGCTTAATGTATTTTCCTTTTAACCACATTTTGCTCATATCGCTGTAATGATTGCTAAATATATGACCCGCCTGGCCTGTAGGCATAATAAATTCCAAATAGTCCGGGTTGGCAAAATCGAATATATAACGCATAGACGGACCAAGCTTATTTTCAAACTTTTTTGAACGATGCATTTGATTAGTTAACTCTTTCTCTTCAAATAATTCCGTGAATGAATATTCGGTATTGAAAAGTGTAGTTCCATCTCCTCCAATATCAAAGGGGCCAATATTTACTATCTTATCAATAAGAGATGAATTTCCATTAAACATATGTTTGAAAGTAACCTTATGAACCATGCCCCATTGCCAAAGAACAGCATCCTTACCAAAAGAATTTTCAAGTTCGCTTAATGCCTCAACAAGACTTTTTCGAATAATTGAATTCATGGTTTCTATTTCGGGAGTGTTTTTGTTATCCCAAAAGAGAGAATTACTGTCATTTAAAATCTCTTCTATTTTTCTATAAGGTACATTTGCAACAAAAAGGAATTCTTTTAAAAGTTCTACATCCATTTCATCCATAAAAATATTTTTTATCAAGTTCTTTAAATAATAGCTGTATATAGTAGGCACTTGGCTGCCGGCATCCATCTCGAAATTCCAATTATTCAACAACTCCATGGCTAGACTTAAATTCTTCTCCTTTATTTTTATATCCTTAAATGCCGCAAGAATGCTTTTAGTAATCATCTTTGCATATGGCGAAATAAAATCCATTTGATATTTTTTGTAATCTTCAACAGAATGTTTTTCTTTAGATGTTAACAACTCTGTTATTCTCTCAAATCTTGAAGAGGGCTCCCAAATATTCGAGATGTGGAAAGGAAAGTTTTGAACAGTTTTATTATTAGCAGAAGCAACAAAATTTTGTGATGGATTAAAGAGCTTTGGCATTTGATCATACGGAACATATCCTTTCCAATCATAAGCATCGGAAGTGCCGTCAAAAACAAACGAGGGGGAATTGTTTGCTCTAATTGGAATTTTAGCCGCACAAACATAGCCTATATTTCCTGCAGCATCTGCATATACAAAATTTTGGCCAGGAACAGTATAATAGCGCAAAGCTTCTGTAAACTGGTTCCAGTTAGCGGCTTTGTTTAATAAAAGAGCGGCATAAAGTTCATCGCTAAAATCCATCCCGGTCCATCTCAAACTTAAGGTCTCTTCTTCTAGATCTGTTTTAAATAATTTAGTTAAAGGATGAATTCCGGAAATAATTGGTCCTCTTGCAGTTTTTTTAATATCAAAAAAAACGTTCTTGCCCCCTTTAACAATAATTGTATCGCGGTAAATAAAAAGATTTTTCCATTGGTTGTTGAAAAAAAATTTTGTTTGCGAGCTGTCCAATTTTTCTCTGTAAAAATCTGCATCGTCTGCCATAACGTTTGTCATTGCCCATGCAATATTTTTATTCTTTCCAATTACCACTGCAGGTAAACCAGCAATCGAAAATCCTTCGGCATTCCAATCCTTACTTCTAATCATAATAAAAGTCCATCTTCCCGGTGCTGTATAACCAAGGTGAGGGTCGTTTGCTATTATCGGCCTTCCTGAATTCGATTTGGCAGAGTTCACCACCCAGTTATTGGAACCGATATGAGTTCCTGTTAATCCAACAATACTTCTATACTGCTTGTCTACATTTATTAAATTGGAATTTACAGACGAAAGCTTTGTAATATCTGATGGAATAATTGTAGGTGCATTTTGTGGATAACTTGGAATTAATTCTTTTGCCTTTTCTTCCCCAAATTTTTGAACAAGTTGAGTAAAAAGTAAATCGGTCCACCAGCTAATATTTAATTCCCATGCCATTAGCTTGGCAATTATCAAACTGTGTTCAGGTTTCCAAGCATATGGATCGTAGCCAAGAGCATCAAACTCAACTTGATAATTACCTTTTGCTTCATTAATAAAAGAGTTTACTCCTTTAGTATATGCTATAAGAATTTTTTGTGATAAAGGGTTTAGTTTTGGAAAACTTTCTTCAGCAGTTTTTTCAATTCCAACTGTTCTAAACATCTTATCAATAGGGACGGTCTCTTCACCAAGAATTTCGCTTAATCTTCCGGCACCTGCTCTGCGGGCAATATCCATCTGGAATAAACGCTCTTGAGCATGAACATAACCAATAGCAAACGCGGCGTCTTCATCGCTGTTAGCACTAATTAATGGAATTCCCCATTGGTTTCTATAAACATTAACTTCGCTTTTTATTCCCGCAACAGAAATTTGGCCATCATAAGTTGGGATGGATTTATTAACCATATGATATGATGCAGCAACAAGTATAATTATTACAATTAACAATGCAGATATAAATCCGATTGCTGCTTTTTTCCATTTTTTCATTAAACCTGCCTTACTCTGTGAAATTCTCTTTTAAAAATATAATATTTGCTCAATAAGAAAATATTTAATAAATAACTTTCGAAAATTCTTACCTAAAGAGGCAATAATGAGTGAAATAGTTCTGTTGGCAATTTTAGCATTGGAAATTGTTGTTTTTGTTTTAGTTGTTATGCAAAGTAAAAAGATGGCTTTACTAATCCCCCAGAATGTGAAAGAAGATTTGGATAGGCTTGAAAAATCTTTTAGAGATGAAGTTGCCCGCAGCCGCGAGGAACAAAGCTCGAACGCAAAAGCACAAAGGGAAGAATTGAACTCTTCTGTAATTAAACTTGGTACTCAACTTTCTTCAACAATTAGCGATGTAGCCAAACTGCAAAAAGATCAGCTCGAAATTTTTACAAAGCAGTTAAACACATTAACTCAAAGCAACGAACAAAAACTAGATAAGCTTCAGGACAAAGTAGAATTTCAGCTTAAAGAAATTCAGGATAAGAATGAAAAGAAGCTTGAAGAGATGCGTCATACTGTTGATGAGAAGCTTCAATCCACCTTAGAAAAGAGGCTTGGAGAATCGTTTAAGCAGGTTAGCGAACGCCTAGAACAAGTTTACAAAGGGCTTGGAGACATGCAGGAATTAGCCCGAGGGGTTGGCGATCTTAAAAATGTTTTAACAAATGTAAAAACCCGAGGCACCTGGGGAGAAATTCAATTAGAAAATCTTATTGAACAAATATTGACGCGTGAACAATTTGATAAAAATGTACTTACAAAAAAAGGCAGTTCGGATCGGGTTGAAATTGCAATTAAACTTCCGGGACGAGAATTAGATAAAAGTGAAATTGTTTGGCTTCCTATAGATGCAAAATTTCCTGTTGAGGATTACCAGCGTTTACTGGATGCGCAGGATTTATCGAACATTGCATTAATTAATGAAGCCAATAAAGCAATTGAAAGCAGAATAAAAATTGAAGCTAAAAAAATTGCGGAAAAGTATTTAGATCCTCCAAGAACAACAGATTTTGCAATTATGTTTTTGCCAATTGAGGGATTATATGCCGAAGTATTGCGAAGACCCGGATTAGCAGAGTTTTTACAAAGAGAATACCGTGTTGTTGTTAGCGGACCAACAACGTTAGCCGCGCTGTTAAATAGTCTTCAGATGGGCTTTAGAACTTTGGCTATTGAAAAGCGCTCGAGCGAAGTTTGGAAAATTCTAAGCGGAGTAAAAAAGGAATTTGAAAAATTTGGCGATGTGCTTGAAAAGACACAAGAAAAATTAAAACAGGCAAGCGATTCTATTGATGCCGCAAAAGTTAGAACCAGAGCAATAGAAAGACAATTAAAAGATGTTCAGGAATTACCCGCAGCAGAACAACCGGAGCTTTTACCATAAAAAAAATGGCGCCCTTAAAGCGCCATTTTAATAATACCATTTTGATTATTAGCGGTAAGCAGGAATGCCTGTAATTTCGTGACCAGTTATTAGAAGGTGAATATCGTGTGTTCCTTCGTAAGTAATAACAGATTCCAAATTCATCATATGACGCATCATTGGATAATCGTTTGTAATTCCCATAGCGCCTAAAATCTGACGAGTTTCGCGTGCAATATTTAGAGCCATTGCAACACAATCTCTCTTAGCCATCGAAATTTGCGCAGCTGTAGCTTTGCCTTCATCTCGTAATACACCTAAACGCCAAACTAACAATTGAGCTTTTGTAATATCTGTAACAGCTTCTGCTAATTTTTTTTGCTGAAGCTGAAAACCGCCTATCAGTTTACCAAATTGTTTTCTTTCCAAAGAATATCTTAAAGCCGCATCGTAGCAATCCATAGCAGCGCCAACTGCGCCCCATGCAATTCCATATCTTGCGGAACTTAAACACATCAATGGTCCCTTCAATCCCTGAACATTAGGAAGAACATTTTCTTTTGGCACTTTCACATTATCAAAAACTAACTCTCCGGTAACGCTTGCTCTTAAAGACCATTTTCCATGAGTCTCCGGTGCCGAATATCCCGCCCATTCTTTTTCAACTATCATTCCTCTAACAACATTTTGCTCATCTCGAGCCCATACAATTGCAATATCTGCAATTGATGAATTTGTAATCCACATCTTTGCACCGTTTAGAATGTAATGATCACCCATATCTTTTACTTTGGTAGTCATTCCACCAGGATCAGAACCATGATCTGGTTCGGTTAATCCGAAACATCCAATAATTTCTCCGGTAGCTAAGCGGGGTAAGTATTTCTTTTTTTGCTCTTCACTTCCAAATGCATTTATTGGATACATTACAAGTGAAGTTTGAACAGAAGCCATAGAGCGAATACCGGTATCCCCTCTTTCAAGTTCCTGCATAATTATTCCATAAGAAACGTAATCTAAATCTGCACCACCATATTCCGAAGGTATAAATGGTCCAAATGCGCCGATTGCGCCCATCTCTTTTACTAAATGCATTGGGAATTTTGCTTTATCGCAATACTCCTCAATAACTGGTTTTACAGAATCATTCACCCATTCCCGAATTGTACTTCTAATCATTTTTTGTTCAGATGTAAATAACTCATCAACTAAATAGTGATCCGGTGGATTGTACTGAATTGTGCTTGCCATAACTAATCCATTATTTGTTAATAATTTTGTTTTGTAAATAAATACCTATGCAAAAAATATTTTGAAAAACAAAAGAAAATATTCAAAATTTTTCTTCACAAATATACCAAAGGTTACCAAACTTTTTATAATTTTAATAGTCACTTTTATTTTAATACTGCTTTAACTATTAAGTTTGGTTAAAGCGTCAATAATAATTTGAAGAATAATTTTACACTATGGATAATAACAAAAGTTTAATTTTTACCGATAATTCTAAAATTGTTACAGAAGCTTTGGTTTTGGCCGGTGCTGATGTATTTATTGGCTACCCTATTACGCCAGCTAACTTGCTTTATCAATATGCTTCTACTCGCTTTCCGGTATTTATGGCTGCACCGGACGAAATAACAACCCTTCAATGGATGACTGGTTTTGCTGCTACAGGAAAAATTCCCGTTACTGCAACCTCATTTCCCGGCTTTGCTTTGATGATTGAAAGCATCAATATGGCTTTTATGATGGAATTGCCTATGATCATAATTCTTGTTCAAAGGCTTGGACCTGCTACAGGAACCGCTACAACAGGAGCTCAAGGCGATCTTTCACTATTAAATGGAATGATTTCCGGCGGAATGTCTTTACCAACTTTTAATTTTTGCAGCTCGCTCGATTACTGGAATCTTTCGGCTAAGGCTGTCGAGTTCGCGGTTAATCATAGAACCCCAGTAGTTATACTTACTTCCAAAGAAGAGATGATGACAAAGCTTAGTTTCGATGTTGCTCAATTATCGGCAATAAATAAAATAGAAAGAAAATACTACGATTCTGATGTTCCTTATTTACCTTACAAAGCCGAAAAGAATTTAGTGCCTCAATTTCTTCCACTTGGAAATGAAAAACATCAGGTGCGCATAACTGCTTCCACTCATAATATGAGAGGAATAATTCAAAACAGTACTCAAGAAGCGTTAAACAATTCCAAGCGTTTGCACTTTAAGAATCTAAGAAATATTCCCGATTACACTTTTTACGAACTTGATGAAGATCCGGGCGCTTCAACATTGGTAATTTCTTATGGTATTACCGCTTTAGCGGCAAAAGAAGCCATAGTTAGTTTACGTTCAGAGGGTAAAAATGTTTCCTTGCTAATTGCTAAAACTCTTTTGCCTATTCCACAAATCTATTTTGATATATGTAAAAATTATAAACAGATTGTTGTTGCCGAAGAGAATTTAACCGGCCAGTTCAGGCAAATTCTTTTTGGTTCTAATACTAACGAAAACATAACCGGAGTAAACGATTTCGGTTCTATGATAAATCCTAATTCCATTATTAAAGAAGTAATGAAATATGTCTAGAAATTTTTTAGAAGAGGGCGAACTTCCTTTTTGTAAAGGATGCGGTCATTCCCTGGTATCGAATAATATTGATCTTGCGTTGCAAAAAAATAATTATTCTTTGCTTGATGTAATTATTGTAACAGATATAGGCTGTCATGGCATTATAGATAAGTGTTTTAAAACTCATACCTTTCATGGCCTACACGGAAGATCTGTTGCACTGGCTTCCGGAGTTTCGGCGGCACTCAATAATCCGGATAAAAAAGTTATTGTTATGGTTGGCGATGGTGGTGCTACAATAGGTATGCAGCATATTATTGATGCAGCTCATCATAATTTTGATATAACGGTAATTGTTCACAACAATATGCTTTATGGAATGACCGGTGGCCAGCCTAGCGAATTTACTCCACTAGGTTTCAAAACACCTACTGCAGTTGATGGATCGAAACAAAAAGCATACGATATTTGCAAACTTGCAGTAACTGCAGGTGCAAGCTATGTTAGCCGCGTTATTGGCACTACAAATTTTACCGATACACTTGCAACGGCATTCTCTAAAAAGGGATTTTCTCTTGTGGAAGTAATGGAAATTTGTCCAAGCTATGGGGTAAAGGCAAATCCGGGAATGAAATTAAAAAATGTTGTTGAAGAAGCCGGTCTTGAAGTAAAAGAATTTGTGAACATGGAAATTGACTGTTACAAACATGATTATAGAATTAGTACCAAGCCTTTGATTGATAAAAATAATTTTATTGCCGCTAAGTACAAATCCGATATCACAAAACCGGTAAGAATTTTAGTGAGCGGTTCTGCCGGAGAAGGTGTTCAATCCGCTGCAGAGCTATTTTCAAAAGCAGCTATTTGTGCAGGATTAAATGTAACTAAAAAAGGTAGCTATCCGGTTACTGTTGGTGTAGGATTTTCTTCTGCTGATATAATTATCTCCCCAAACGAAATTTTCTATACCGGTTCCTCCGAACCCGACATAATAATAATTACATCGGAGGATGGTTTGGACTATTCTGCTTCTACAATTAAGAATTCTCCAAATAGTTTAATCATCTGCGATGAAAGTTTAACTTTACCAGAAACAAAAGCAACTGTTATAAAAGTTGACTTCAAAAGCAGAATTGCTGCCCGGAACACTCCATTATACGCTTTGTTCTATTACCTTAATCATACCAAGGTCTTTCCTATGGAAGCCTTAATAGACACTTTTAACAACGATAAACTTGCTTCTAAGCTCGATATTGCAAAACTGCTGGTATTCTAATTTTTTAGAATCCAGCTTTTTGCTTCAGTTTTTCATATAGATATAGCTAGTTAATCCGTTTACCGATTCTTTTCCTCTATTCACCGAAAATCCATTCATTTAGTTAGAACCATCTTCTATTTTTACCGTCGAAAGAAGTGAGAAAATAATTTAAGGAGATATAAAATGTCTAAAGAAAAAGTACATGGAAGAGTTATTGCGGGATTAGTTTTAATTCTGCTTGGCCTATTCTTCTTTTTACGAAATTACGATTTGTATTTAATCCCAGAAGAATTTATTACATGGGAATACTTTTTTATTGTAATCGGTCTGCTATTCTTTTTCCTTTCCCGAAATAAAACGGCTGGAGTAATTTTCATAGCAATTGGTTTGTTCAATTTATTCCCAGAGCTGTGGCCTTTAATATTAGTATTGTTCGGCTTGTACATAGCTTTTGGATCGAGGGGTTTTAAATTTAACAAACATGTTTCTACCAAAATTGGAGTAAACGAAAGTGAAGCAGATTTTATTAACGAGACCAACATTTTTGGTGGAGGCAATAAAGTTTATTTCTTCGATAAATTCAGAGGTGGAAGTGTCCTCTCCATTTTTGGCGGATCGGAAATAAATTTACACAGCTGTAAACTTGCCGAAGGAGAAAATGTTCTTGACGTTACTTCAATCTTTGGAGGATCTACAATAATTGTTCCGGCAGATTGGAAAATTGAAGTTGATGTATTGCCAATCTTTGGCGGATTTGGCGATAAACGCCGTAAAGATCCAAATCTTGTTTACGATGAAAGCAGAAAATTAATTATTAAAGGCGTCGCAATTTTTGGCGGCAGCGAAATTAAAAACATTATGTAATGGAGGCCTTATGAACAACTTAAATACAAGAGTATGGATTGGCATTGTGTTATCTGTAATTGGTGTATTAATGGTACTGGATAATTTCGATTTCTTTTTCTTTGATATCAATCCATTAATTTTTTCGTGGAGAACTGTGTTTGTAATTATTGGTGTTGTTTTAATTAACAAGAATAGTAAATCCATATGGGGTTATGTCTTTTTAGGAATAGGTGTAGTTGGATTACTGCGTCACATGCCATTTATTCCTTTTGCGCATTTCTTAAACTTTGGAGATTTGTGGCCAATTATAATTTTACTAACCGGTATTTGGTTAATTTTTACCTATAACAAAAGCAATACTAATAAGTCATCAAATTCAACTTTTAATTACGATAATATGAATAGTAATACAAATACAAATTCAAATAGCAACGCAAATACTAACACCAATACCAATGCTAATTTCAACCAAGGATTTGATGCTAGTAATAATTCTAATTTTAGTTTTGCCAGCAGTAGCGCCAATTCTACACCGTTCGATTTTATTAATGAGGATGTTCTTCTCAACAATGCATATAGAGTAATTACTTCCCAGAACTTTAAAGGAGGTAAAATCAATTCTGTATTGTCATCAACTAAAATAGATTTAACAGGTGCAAAGCTTGCACCCGGCGAACAAATTCTTGAGATAAATGCAGTATTGGGAGGTATTCAAATTCGTGTGCCTCATACATGGAAAGTAATTATTAGCGTATCTTCAGTATTTGGCGGTTTCGACGATAAACGCTTTATAGCTTCCGAACAAATAAATCAAGACTCCGTTTTAATTATAAAAGGTGGAGTTGTCTTCGGCGGCGGAGAGGTTCTTAACTAAGGTGATTAATGAGTAATCCGTTTATTAACAATAAAAAAACTGTCGCAATATATTTTTCAATTTGGTATATAATTCTTCTGGTACAACTGTTACTTCTTACAGTTGTACTGGAAGTTAAATTTGTATTTGCAGCGGCAGATTCCTCCATCTATAATATATTATATGCGGTTTTTGGAATTGGAATTTGGTATACGGTTCGTTACAATTCCTTAGAAAATTATTCAACCACTAAGCTTGCATTAAACCACTTTGCGGCTGCTGTTATTGCCTCTGGTTTGTGGATAGTTATTGGATATTTTTTACTGAGGAATATTTTTCTTGACGAAAAGGTATATCAAACATTTCTTTATAAATCTCTTGTATGGCGTTTTCTTATTGGAATTCTCTATTATGTTGTGCTTGTATCTGTGTATTACCTAATTATTTACTACAACAATTTTCAGGCAAAATTAGTAAATGAAGCCGAGTTAAACTCGCTTGTAAAGGAAGCAGAATTAAAATCCCTCAAGTATCAAATCAATCCCCATTTTATTTTTAACAGCCTTAATTCAATTAGCTCACTTACATTGAGTAACCCGGCTAAAGCTCAAGAAATGACAATTAAACTTTCCTCTTTCCTAAGAGGTACTCTTTCGAAAAACGAAAAGCAAAAAAATAAATTGATGGAAGAGATTACGAACGCTAAACTATACCTGGATATTGAAAAGATTAGATTTGCCGATAAGTTTGAATTTGTTGAAATTATTAAGGATGAGTGCAAGGAAATGGAAGTACCCAGCATGATACTTCAGCCTTTGCTCGAGAATGCAATTAAACATGGTGTTTACGAGAGCTTACAAAAAGTAACAATTAAACTTTTTTGCCATGTCGAAAAAGAATATTTTAAAATTGTTATTGAAAATAATTTTGACCCCGAATCCATTCCACGGAAAGGTGAAGGAATTGGAATGAAGAATATTCAGAATAGACTGAAGTTGATTTACCAGCAGGACAACCTTCTTACCTACGAAAAAAGGGATAGTGTTTTTAAGGTCAACATTTTTATACCATTAGAGAATGCATATGAAAAACAGAATTAAAATATTAGTTGTTGATGATGAGCAGTTAGCTAGGGATGTAATTAAAGCTTACTTAAGAAAATATGATTCGTTAGAACTTGTTGGTGAAGCTTCCGATGGATTTGAGGGGATTAAGAAGATTAACGAGTTAAAGCCGGACATAATTTTTTTGGATATTCAAATGCCAAGGCTAACCGGATTTGAAATGCTTGAACTTATTGATGAACCTCCAGTGATTGTTTTTTCAACTGCTTTCGACCAATACGCTTTAAAAGCATTTGAGGTTAACGCAAGCGACTATTTATTAAAACCATTTTCCGAAGATAGATTTAAAGAAGCATTGGATAAAGCATTTAAGCTGCTTGCTAATAAAACCGAGTCGAAAAAGAAGTTTGAAGATTTGGTAAAGACTTTGGAAAAGAAGCCAGAATATTTGGAAAGGGTTGTAGTTAAAAACGCTCAAAAAATAACCCTTGTTTCAATAGACGATTTGAAATTTATTGAAGCCCAGGATGATTATACAATGCTTTACACCGAAAAAGGAAATTTTTTAAAACAGAAAACGATGAAATATTTTGAAGAGAATTTAAACCCTTCCGACTTCTTGCGCGTGCACCGCTCTTATATTGTAAAGCTTTCGGTAATTAAGCAAATAGATCTGCTTGAAAAAGAGAGTTATCAAATTCAGCTGACAGATGGTAAAAAGCTTCCGGTTAGCAAATCTGGCTACCAAAGATTAAAAGAATTTTTTGATTAGACCATAAAGTTCAACATCATAATTGAAGTTCATTACTCCTCTGTTTATATTTCAAATGAAAAACTTAGGTAGTAAATGAAATTAGATAAAGACCTCAGCTCCATTCAAGAAGCACGCAATTTAGCTGCTGCTGCAAAACAAGCTCAAATGGAGTATAAACATTTCAATCAAGAACAAGTAGATAAAATTGTTAAGGCTATGGCAGATGCCGGATTTAAAGAGGCAGAAAGATTAGCTAAGATGGCGCACGAAGAAACAGGCTTTGGTAAAATTTCCGATAAGATTATTAAAAATCAGTTTGGAACGCGTGATGTTTGGGAATCTATTAAAGACCTTAAAACAGTTGGCGTAATAGATGTCCGTCAGAATGGTAAAATTGTAAAGATAGCAGAACCGATGGGTGTTGTAGTTGCTTTAGTACCTTCTACCAATCCAACTTCAACCGCAATGTTTAAAGCTATAATATCGTTAAAATGCCGAAATGCAATTGTAGTTTCTCCTCATCCAAAATCTTTGAAATGTACTCAAGAAGCTTTAAAAGTTGTTTCGGACGCTGCCGAAAAAGCAGGCGCGCCTAAAGGATTAATTCATTGTATGTCTATTCCTACAATTGAAGGCACAGAAGCTTTAATGAAGGATAAGAACACTGCGGTAATTCTTGCAACTGGCGGAATGCCAATGGTTCATGCTGCTTACAGCGCCGGCAAACCTGCTTATGGTGTTGGTGCAGGAAACGTTCCTGCATTTATTGAAAGAAGCGCAAATATTCAAAAGGCAGTGGCAGATATTGTTTTTGGAACCACGTTTGACAATGGTGTTCTTTGTTCTTCCGAACAGGCTATGGTTGTGGATAGACCTGTTAAAGAAAAAGTAATTGAAGAAGCAAAAAAGAATGGCTGTTATTTTGTAAATGATGAAGAGAAGAAAAAGTTAGAAAATAAAATTGCCAAGGGGGCTAAATTAAATGCCGAAATTGTTGGGAAGCCTGCGGCTTGGATTGCTAACTATGCCGGCTTTACTGTTCCAAGCAATACAACAGTTTTAGTTGCAGAGTGCAGCGAAGTTGGAAAGCAAGAACCTTTATCAATAGAAAAATTGTCCCCGGTACTTGCATTCTATACCGTGGATAACTGGATGGAGGGATGTCATAAGTGTATAGAGCTTTTGGAATTTGGAGGTATTGGGCATACTTTAGCAATACACTCTAACGATAAAGATATTATAATGAAGTTCGCGTTCGAAAAGCCTGCTTTTAGAATTGTTGTTAATACTCCTTCTTCTGTTGGTGCGGTTGGATATTCAACAGCGTTAATGCCTTCAATGACATTAGGACCTGGCACTTGGGGAGGATCAATTATTTCGGAGAATGTTACTGCTATGCATTTGATGAATGTAAAAACCTTAGCCTTCGAAGTAAAGCAGATTAATCCTGGTAATTCAATTTCATCTTACGATTCATCCTTATTTTCTGCTAGCAAAAGCAGTAATGCAGTTGAAGGAAATTTTACAAAACAAATTGAGGAACGGCTTAGAGCTAGAGCAGGCAACCCAGTATTTAGTTCTTCTGGAAAAGAAAGCAAAAAAGGACAGACTGTTTCTAAATCATCTTCTTTAGGCAGCGGCATTTCGGAAGAAGAAATACAAAAAATTATAAGTGAGTTCAATAGATAAATCTTTTATTTGTATTTTTATTTAAACCAATTGTAAGTAGCAATTGTCATTGAATTGTAGTTATTTGTAGGTATCTTTAAATATAAGTAAAGGAGAAGGTAGCAGTTGTCGGATAATAATTGGTCAATCGAAAAAGGGGATTATAAACGAGACGCCGAAGCTACATGGAGTTACTTTAAGAAAAAGGAGAGGAAGAAGCGTATCAAGATAGCATTCTTAATGCTTTTATACGCAATGGGAGTTGCAGCAATTGCTTACTTTGTTTTTACATTCCTTTAGGAATATCTATCCAATTTAAATTTTTCGCCCAAATATAATTTTCTTACATCTTGGTCATCTGCAAGTTCGTTTGCAGTGCCTTCCTTAAAAATTTGCCCGTTAATTAATATATATGCTCTGTCAACTATGCTAAGCGTTTCATGAACATTATGATCCGTAATTAGAATTCCAATTCCCTTGTGTTTAAGATTAGCAACAATAGCCATAATATCTTCTACCGCAATTGGATCTACACCAGCAAATGGCTCATCAAGTAAAATAAATTTAGGATCTGTAGCCAATGCCCTCGCAATTTCGCATCTTCTTCTTTCACCACCGCTCAATTGAAATCCCAGGTTTTTGCGTACTTGAGTAATTCCTAGTTCTTCAAGAAGCTTTTCACACTTTTCGGTTCTCTCCTTAGAAGTTAGGTGCATCATCTGCAATATTGCCATAATATTATCTTCCACACTCAACTTTCTAAAAACAGAAGCCTCTTGCGGAAGATATCCAATTCCCATTTTAGCACGCTTATACATCGGTTCCTGCGAAATTTCTTTTTCCTCTAAATAAACTTTTCCACCATTCGGTTTTATCATTCCAACAATCATGTAAAAAGTTGTAGTTTTTCCGGCACCGTTTGGACCAAGCAAACCTACAACTTCTCCCTGTTTAACTTGAACAGAAACATTATTTACAACAGTTCTTTTCTTGTAAATTTTATTAAGGCTTTCGCTTTTTAGAACTAAGCTTTGCGACATAGTATTGGGCATCCTTCATTAAAAATTTTAGAATTTTATTATGGGACATAATCAATAATTCTTTTGTTGGTCTTCCTGTAAACATTCTGAAAGAAGGAATTGTAAAATCTTTTTCTTTTCCTTCAATCATATTTTCGGGATGATACTCCGTAGCCGGCTTGCCATACAACTTTACATCACTAACTTCTTTATTGCTGAAATACAATATTGCTTTATCCGAGCTGGATTTTACCAATCCATTTGGTTCATCTTCGTCGTACATATAATAAATACTCAGCGCGTTTCCGGTCGATTCAGTCTTTTCAATTTTCCCATCGTTAAGTTTAATGTCAATATTTCTACCGGACATTTGATCGAACCGAAAAGCTTTTTGTTTATTGGCAGATATTACCGAGCTGTTTGTCTTTAAAATTATTTGCCTAAGCTGGTTATCCTTTGTATTTATATAAACAGAATCACCGGATAATTGCGCTTCTTGATTCCACAAAACCGGCGGCAGCAAATCATTCTCTTGTTTCAATATTTCTATTTCATCTTTAGATCTGTAAAAAACTGTATGGGTGTTCGATGATGCAAAATCTTTCCGAATAATTTTTACAGAATCCTTTGCTATTAATCGAGAGGTTGAATCGTCGAAAGATTCAAATTCTTTTGCGGCTATCATTAAAGTATCCAATTGGCCGGTTGAAGTAGTATCCATTCTTATAAGCAAAGGATTGCCCCATACTTTGGAATATTTTTTAACAGCATCATCAATTAGTCTTTCACCAAACAATGCAATCCTATTGGAAACATTATATATTCTTATATTATTGAATGCAGATGTAGATTTAGTTTTTCTAAAATTTATTAAACTATCCGCAATGACGGTAGATGCAGTATCACTTACAATTACATTTCCAACTGCAACAGCTTTATCCTCATTATCGTAATAATTCAGTTTTTCAGATGCTATATTTGAAATGCCCTCTTTAAGAGTAACGTTTTCGTAAAAGTAGGAACGCTTCTCGTCGAAATAGTAGTATCCGTTTTTTGAATTCAGATTTATATGACCATCTGTTAAAGATACGCCAAATTTCGAAAATGCAGTTTTTGTATTGCCAAAATAATATCCGCGAGGAGTTTTAATAATTATACTGTCCTGCTTAACAATAACATTTCCAATAAGCTCAACTTCATTCTTATCTATATAATGAATGGCTTTATCGCAGGTTATTCTTACATCCCCTTGAATTATTACAACATTCGAGTCAACTTCTCTTATGTTTTCTCCATTTACAAATTTTCCGTAGAAACGTTTACCAATTACCTGTACGCTATTATCTTGTTGAGCATAAATGAATGACACAAAAAATAGAGACGCTATTAATATTAATTTATGCACTACTTCTTCTTTCCCGGAGTTGATGAATAAGTGACATTAAATATTACATAGTTTTTTAAGCTCTGATCGGATTCCAGTCCATATCCTTCAATAATTTCTTTGGGGCTTGTAATAGAAACAAACTTATCCGTAATAATTTTTTGATCGTTATTTCGCCACATCAGTTCGCTTGTTCTTAGCACAACACCGCTATCGTTTTTGGCTACCACATTTTTATAAGCATACATATCTTTTGTAATATCGTCAACCTTTCCGCTATCCGAACTTAACTTCGAAGTTTTTTTCTGATCCTTATCGTAGAAATCTATTGTAACCGTTTCCAATAGGGTAATTTTTCTATTCTCGAATTTGCGTAAATGATCTGTATACAAAACTGCTTTTACTTTTCCCTCTTCGGTAAACATAATTTTCGATTTCCAGCTTTCGTGAGATGGAATTTCACTTTGCTTAATGGACTTATCTAATTGAGGCTGAATTTTTTCTTCTGTACAAGATTGTGTTAAGGCAAACAAAACAATTGCAAATAGTACAATTCTCATTACTGCAAACCCAGCTTTACCAAGTCGTGGAGATGCAGAATACCAACCGGCACTTTATTATTATCAACCACAACCAAACTAGTTATGTTATATTTTTCCATAACTTGAATTGCGTAGGAAGCAAGTAAATCTTTAGTAATTGTTTTTGGTTTTGTTGTCATTACTTCAGCCGCGGTAAGATCTTTAATATTAATTTCCTTTTCGAGCAACCGCCGTAAATCTCCATCTGTAATTATTCCGGATAAAACTCCCTTGCTATCAACAACGCAAGTAACTCCAAGCCTTTTCGAAGTAATTTCCAAAATTGAATCTTTTAAGGAGGTGCTTTCCATTACAATAGGAATATCATTACCGTTTATCATTAATTCCGAAATTCTAAGGGATAATCTTTTTCCTAAATTGCCACCGGGATGAAGAAGAGCAAAATCATCTGCAGTAAATCCTCTAAGCTCCAGCAAAGCAATTGCAAGAGCATCTCCCATTACCAAGGCTACAGTTGTAGATGATGTTGGTGCTAAATCGTGAGGACATGCTTCTTCTTTAACGCCAACATTTAAAACTATATTACACTCGCGTGCAAGCTTAGAGTTTGTTTGACCTAAAAATCCAATTATTGGTATTCCTATTCTCTTAAACATTGGAACAAGATTTAATAGCTCTTCGGTATTTCCGCTTTTGGATAGTATTATAACAATATCTTCCTTTCTAACCATTCCAAGATCGCCATGCAATGCATCTGTTGGATGCATAAAAATAGCTGCCGTTCCGGTCGAGTTCATTGTTGCAACTATCTTTCGAGCAATAATTCCGCTTTTACCCATTCCGGTAAATACAACTCTTCCGTTCGATTTATAAATTAAATTAACCGACTCGGCAAAACTTTCATCAATTACACTGTTTAACTGTAGAATTGCTTCGTACTCAATTCGTACAACTTCTTTTCCTTTATTAATTATTTGCTCGTTGGTCACACTATCCTCTACTTCTTTAAAAAATCGAAGAATGATTTTTTTCTTTGAACCATTTTAGGATCGAAGAATGAATAATCAACTTCAACTCTATTCCAATATTTATTATAAAGTAAAAATGCCTGGCCAAGATTTTCGTCGCTATACTCGTTTAGATTAAGGAATAACTTATTTGGATTAAGAGCAACTTCGGGATCTCTAATTTCCAAAAGAAGCATTAATTCGTTATAAAAGTTTGTAACGGGAATTAAATAATTAACCTCATCCTTGGCGTTGTAAACCCATATTTTACGATGTTCTGGAGCTATTACCAATACTAAAGATTTTAGAATTAGATGCACTTCTCTTACCGGGGAATTATCGTGAGGAGCTTTTTGCCCCAAACTCCAATTCGAGTAGGTCCATCTGTATTTTTCCGTCATCTGGTTTATTCTTGGAGCCAAATCAAAATTTTGAATATCCACTTCAATCTGATCGTCATTTTCGTGGTGAATTGTAACATAAATTTCATGATCGTCGTATACAATTTTTGATATTGCAAAGATCGGCGTCGATGGGGTTTCTAAATCTATTACCGAGTCTATTGGACCGAGAATAAAATTACCGCCACCAAATCTTCCATTGCCAAGCACAACCATAGAATCAATTTTATTACGATAAACCTGGTACCCAATTTTATTTATTGGCAATGCAGAAAAAATTAATTCTTTTTCTTCATCTATCAACTTTCGCGGAAAGTGCTCTAAATTAGTTGTCATGTTTCCTCACTTGCTTAGCTTGTTTTATGTAATCTACAATTTCGTGCAATACTTCTCCAGATGGAGACTTTGCAATATAAGCTACTTCTCTTTTTACTTCTCTTCGGCTATCTTTTGGAGTGGATGAAAAACCTACTTTTTTAAGCAAAGGTATATCCAAAATATCGTCGCCAATGTAAAAAATATTTTCGTACTGAAGTTTATCTTTAGCTATTAACTCATCAACCAGCATTACCTTATTAATAGAGGATGAAAGAACGAAACAATTTTTTAAACTATTAATCTTATCCAAAAACTTACTATTGTTATGCGAAGTTACAATTCCAAATCCTTTTCCTTCGGAATGCAAATATGTGCTAACATCGTCCAGATGAAGTAATAGCTTCTTTTCCAATTCGTAGTTTAAAGTATCCCCTTTTTTTATTAATACTCCTTCCAAATCGAAAAGGAATAATTTTATTTGGTTAAGCTGATTTAGCAAATCACTTTTCATTCTTTACAATTTCATCTATTTGTTTAACAGTTATCAATAATTTTTTAAGCATATCCAAAGGAAGCTGGCTTGCTGCATCGCTTAATGCTTTAGAAGGATCGGGATGTACTTCTAAAAACAATCCATCTATTCCAACGGCAGTTGCTGCCTTTGCTAATGTATAAATATATTTTCTTTCACCGCCAGATTCGTTTCCCTTGCTTGGCAATTGAACAGCATGGGTTGCATCCATAATTACCGGATAGCCAAGTTCTTTCATAATTTGCAAGCTTCTCATATCAACTACCAAATTATGATATCCGAAAGTTGTTCCCCTTTCGGTTAATAATATTTTTTTATTCTTTGTGTATTCAATTTTCTCAATTACATGTTTCATATCCTCTGGAGCTAGGAACTGTCCTTTTTTTACATTTACAATTTTTCCACTTCTGCCGGCAGCAACAAGCAAATCTGTTTGACGGCATAAAAAAGCAGGTATCTGTAAAATGTCTGCAACGGAACAAACAGGTTCAATTTCTTGAATAGAATGAATATCTGTTAAAATTGGTATGTGTAATTCTTTTTTAACCTTCTCTAAAATTTTTATAGCCTTTGTAAAATGAATTCCTTCGAAGGAATTTATACTTGTTCGGTTAGCCTTTTTGTAACTGGACTTAAAAATAAATGGAATGCCAAGATCGCTAGTAATTTGCAATATTGCTTCGGCAGTTTTAACTGTATTCTTTTCATTTTCTACAACGCAAGGGCCTGCAATTAATACTAAAGGTGCCCCATAACCAATTTTTAGTTTGTTAGCTTTTACCATAAAGATCCGCCTCTTAATCAAAAAGATTGTTTTGATTTGTTAGTTTATTTCTTTTTTTATTAAAACGAATGTATGCCAAATCTGTTGCTTCACGGCCGCGCGGTGTGCGCTGTATAAAACCCTGCTGAATTAAAAAAGGTTCGTAAACTTCTTCTATTGTTCCAGGGTCCTCGTTTACCGCTACCGAAAGTGTATTAAGTCCAACAGGTCCACCATTAAATTTTTCTATAATTGTAAGAAGAATGTCTTTATCCATTTCGTCAAGGCCAAATTCATCAACCTCCAAAGAATCGAGCGCTTTTTTTGTGATTGCCAAATCAATTACATTTTTGCTTTCGTAATCGGCAAAGTCTCTGGTTCGCCTTAACAATCTATTTGCAATTCTTGGAGTGCCTCGGGAGCGTTTGGAAAGCTCTATTGCTGCATCCGAATCTATTTTTATATCCAATAGCTTTGCCGAGCGGTTAATTATTTTTGATATCAATTCACTTTCGTAATAATCCAATCGGCTTTTAATTCCAAAGCGGTCCCTCAATGGAGCTGTTAATAATCCCGCTCTTGTTGTTGCCCCTATTAATGTGTAACGAGGCAATTTAATTTGAACAGTGCGGGCATTTGGGCCTGAATCTATCATGATATCTAATTTATAATCTTCCATTGCCGAATAAAGATACTCTTCAACTACGGGACTTAGCCTATGAATTTCATCAATAAACAGTACAGATTTTTCTTCCAGATTAGTTAGAATTCCGGCTAGGTCACCAGGCTTTTCAAGAACCGGCCCCGAAGTAATTTTAATTTTCACTCCCAATTCGTTTGCAATAATATGGGATAGAGTTGTTTTGCCTAATCCTGGAGGACCTGTTAAAAGCACATGATCTAAAGCTTCTTCCCTTTTTTTGGCGGCGCCAATAAAGACTTTTAGATTATCTGTAATTTTAGACTGCCCTGTGAAATCGGAAAACAATTGAGGACGCAGAGACTGATCTATTTTTTTTTCATCCTCGCCAACCATAGGATTTATATTTTCCGATCTTTTTTTCATTATCATAAGTTTTATTTAGTAACTGCCACTTCTTTTTTTTGCCAACGGGGCTTGTACTTTTCAATTAAGTAAACCAATCCAAACATAGCAAAAATCATTGCCACTGCCGCTAAAATTGATGCGGGAATATTTAATGTTTTTGCCACAAACATTCCAAATCCGGGTATCCAAGCACTTCCATACAAAATTATTACATGCGCGGCATATATCAGCAATGTATAGGTGCCCATTTTAGTAACTAAATCTGGAATATGTTTCAACTTTAGAGCCGTAAAAGACATTATTGAATTCAATAGTAATACTACGCCTAATCTTAGGAAGATAACAAAGAAGTTATCTGTTATGAAATACTTGTAACTCCAAAATGTATTTTGAATAATGCTAGTTAGCAATGCAGAGGCTAAAAAGGCAATTCCTAAAAAGAAAAGGCGCAATGTAAATTTCTGTGTTTTGAATACATTTGGATTTTTAGCTAAGTAATTTCCCAGCACAGCTCCGCTTAAAACATACCCGCTCCAGGGAAAAAGTGGAAACAGAGAACCGGTTCCATGATAGAAATAGGCTGCAAATGGAATAGGAAAATAATTTGCCCAGTTTATTTTTTCGGTAAAATTAAAGATGGTAAAAACAAATAATGCCGAAACTATATACAAATACATCTCGTTCAGTTTTAGTTTTTCCGAGAAGTATGAAATTATCATAATAAAAAGCAGACCAAAACCAATTAAGTGAAGCGCATCAACGGTAAAAAATGTTAACCATTGCTCGCGCGATACAATGCTAAAATCCAATACTCGGTAGGTAGGATATCTTAATAAATATGCCGTGAGTAAAAGTAAAATAAAACGGTGAATTCCTTTAGTTACTCTTGGATTCATTTCGAAAGGTACATTTTGCAGTTTGAACAAATAAGTAAAAGCCACACCGGAAGTAAACATGAATATAGGCGCGGTAAATCCACGAATTGTTACCCAAATATTAAAAAGAAGAGAATCGTAAGAGCGGTAGTCATCGGCTAAAAATACATCAATTGTATGCCCCTGTACCATAAGCAATACGGCAAAGGCCCTCATCATATCTAAAAATATTATCCGTTCTCTTTTATCGGATTTCATTAATCTCGTCAATTTTCTTGCAAAAATAGTTAAAGAAAGAGACTTAAAGAAGCATTTACCCTTTTAATAAATAAAAAAACCGCTCCCTTTTGGGGGTAGCGGTTTTAAATATTTTAGTGCTTTATGAGTTCCTATAAATCATGCTTTGCACCTAAAAATCCATGTCCTTTTATAAGCCCAACTTTTTTTAATTTGGCAATGCAAATAGACCTCCAATTAAAAGAATAAGCTTTAATACCAAAAATGAAATTGAAGCACAAAAGAACTGTTATTATGGTTGGGTGCGTGAGTACCAAAACGTAATTGTGGCCTTAATTCAACAAAGCTATATGGAAAAAACTCAACTCCAAGAATTAGATGAGAGAAATATTCATCAACTGCATCTATGTTAGATTTAAAGCGGTCATATCTTACAATTGCATCCATTCCAACAAATAACTGATAAGCTGCTTCAATCATAAGAGCATCAGATTTTATATTATTAGCAACAAAATTTGTGGCTATGTCGTATTCTGCCATTAAAGTAAAATCGTTATATCCAATTCCGGCAAAAGCGCCATACATTGCACTTGGCACCTGACTTATTTCTCCGGTATCTGGATTAGAAAATTTGCTTTTCAGCGAAGCATAAGAGCCCCCTAATATGAAATGAAATTTGTTAACCGATGGGGTAAGCTCTAAACGTGCAGTCCAGGTTGGATCAGTAGAAAAAATTGGATTGGATTTACTTTTGCCAACACTGGTTGTAAGATTAAAATAATCTGTAAAATTAAACCCAATTTCGGCTCCGGTTTCTAAATAGAATGGATTATAAATTAATCCTTGAATAGAACCTTTGGAAAAAAGTAAACCATAATCTCCGCCTCTGGTATAAGCGGTATGATCATCAAGGTGTATTCCAAAATTTGGTACAAAGGAACCAATTTTTACATAACCATTATTCGGAAGAATTTTAGCAACTCCAAAAGCTTCCCAAATTGATTGTACAAAATCGTATTTGGCTACCACATTAATTTTTTCAGAGATATCAACATTCAGGTAAGCGCTTCCGGTCATATCTTGAAAATCGCTTTTCCCCTTTTCGGAAGAATATAGGAATTGAGTTCTGTAATCAAATCCAAAAGAAATATTATTGGAAATTTTGGGGGAAATTTGAAAATCCTGATCTCTAGGTGAAATCATGCTTAATATATTTTTGCCAAACATTACTCCATCTTCATTTCTCATTCCTCCGCCAGTTGGATTAAAGTGGCAGCTGCTGCAGTTATCTTTTAGTCTTAGAGCAAAGCGAGGCAATGCATAATTTTGAATAAACGGAATTATTAACAGGGCAAGTAAGAGTATATTTTTTTTCATCATCATCCTTTGTTAATTAAAAGAGATTATAAATACTTTCTATTCCATCTTATTGGAACCAACTATTGTTACTTTAACAGCAATCTTTTCGGCAACTTTATTACCAACGAGAGAATTGTCTATATTGTAATCGGATAGATTAATGTTGAAGGCTGCCGAAATTCCAAGCAAGTCTCCGGGACCCCTTAATTTGGTTTGATCACTTTCTGCAAGGTAAATTGCATCGGCTTCAATTTGAATTTGTTTTGTAACCCCATGAAGTGTAAAATTACCTACAGCATTAAAAGAAAGCTTATTATCGCTTTGCTGCTTAACCCCGTTAACAGATAGTAACTCGAATAAAATTTCGGGATATTTTTCTGCATTCAGCCAGTTGGAACTTTGAAGATGACGGTTGCGTAGTTCAATTCCGGTGTTTATAGATTTTACCGAAACGCTAAATTTACTTTTAATAGTTTTTGCAAAGTTTGAATTGAGAAAAGTTACATAGCCGTTAACAGAGCTTGCTGTACCTGTAAAATCTTCTAATGGAGTGCTGCTTGAAAAGACAATTTGATTACCGGAAATTTTATTCCCAAAAATAAATTTTTGCGAGTCTTCGGTTTTTACTTTGAAACTTTGAGCATGAATTGAAATATTAAGAATGAGCAGAAACAATAGTTTGTAATTCATCATAACACTCCTGTATTTATATTGCTAACAGAGTGAATATAGGTTTAGTTCACTTGTTTTTATTCCTAAATGTGTAATACAAAAACCCGGATACAATTATTAACCCCAAATTTATTGCTGCAACTAAATCCAGCCCCAAAACAAATTTATCTACCCATTTTTTTTCTGTCCAGCCAAATAGCTGATCTTTTGTTTCCACCAGTACTTGTGTCTTGGTAAATATCTCCATACCATAAATAATCCATAGAATGATAGTTGAAAAAACTATTGCAGATGAAGCAATTAAAATCTGTTTTTGCCGTTTGTTCATTTTTGCACCTTGCTGTTATTCTTTTGTAACGTATGAACAATTATAAAAGTTTAGTAATTCGTCACAAATTTTGAAATGCTTTATGGCGTAAGTGAATATTAACTTACTTGAATTTTTCCTCGATTCGAATAAAAACAGGAGTAACTTTGCTGCAATTAAAATATTAATTAATACTTTACACAGATGCTCAATAATTGCTGCCACATTTACAAAGTGGCAGCAATTACACCATATTAACAACTGAACTAATATTTAAAAATCATATTCAAGCCCTACCTTAACTATCCAATTTAGATAACTAGAATAACTTCTTGAGGTTGAGCTATAGGAATCATACTTAGAATAATAACTGTCAATTGGTTTGGAAATTGAGATATGTAACAAGAAATCTTCCAATATAATTTTTCCAAATGAAGCACTTATAGTATAAGTTTGCTCTTTGATAATTAGAGTAGTTCCCCCCCCCCCATAATGGCTTTCAAAATTTAGTCCTAAGCCAGCAACATAATCAGAACCAAATTGCCGTCTTAAATAAATTCCTATTTGTTTAGAGCTAAAAGAATGTTCTGAAGAGACAAACCAGCCCGGTCGTATTTCAATTTGATATAAAGTACCTAATTTCCACTTACCGCTCCAATAAATTCCAACACCATATTCAAATGGATAATTATTTTCCTCTTTACTATTAAGTTGATCAATTTTATAGGCGACTTTTGAAAATAATCCGGCTCCTTCTACAATTAAGCTAGCATTAAATGTTTGTGCTTGTATTTTTTGTACAAGTATTATTACTAATAGAACTAATATTATTTTTTTCATAATTAAGTTTCCTAAAAAGCTTGCACGATATTTTAGTGTAAGCAATGATAATATTTAATTACCTTGTAGCTATTCTAGCATCTGTAGTTTCAGTTATATTAGTAAGTTCCCAACTTGTATCTCTATTATCGTCGCATGGATCACTATCACCAACATAAGTCCATTCATAAATAATTTTTCTATTTTTTTTCTAAATAATAATTCAACTATGCGTGGCGTAAAAATTATTTCTGAAGAGCAAACCATAAATTTAGCTGCCACTGTTTATTGTGTGACAGCTATTTAAGTATTTAACAAATCAAAATATTTTACTCATATTCACAATTGGTATCCAACGCCAATACCCACCCAAGATTCACCTTTTTTTAAATCCTCTGAAAACAATGGAGTATAATTTATATGGAACATGAATCCGTTATTAGCTGGTCTATATTTATAACCAATAGAAAAAGAAGGATTAATTTTTTTCGAATCAATAACTATTCCTACTCCAAATCCTATTTTATTATTATTATAAATTGTTATAAAATAAAGAGGCATTATTATAACAAAGGATTTTGCATTAAAATGATCTCCAGAATTTGTTGTTTCAGTAAAAGGTAAATAAGAAAATCCTAACCTTGCGCTGAACTTATTGCTAATCATTCTTTCATAATTGATTGAATAAATCCCATTATTACCACCTATCTCGAGATAAATTGAATGGGGATGTACAATAGCAACAGAAGTAGAATCTGTTTGCGCAATCAATTTTGTAAATAATAAAAATATTAAAAGTATTATTCGCATTTTATGACCAATTAAATATGGACTATAGTGAATAGGCTTTTACTTAGCAACAACCTCAATGAAGTTAGAGCTTTACAATTGAACCTCAAAACCAAGTTTAAAAATCCAATCTAGATAAGCACCACCAAATCTTTCATTAATTGTTTTACTAATAGTAAAAAGAGCTTGGAGGTTTTCAAAAAGCTGGTTTCCTAAAACAAAGTTCACACCATGGTTACCCCCTTTAGGATAATTTGTATTTCCGCTGCCACCATAGTGGATAAAAGAATTGAATCCTATAGCGCCAAAATAAGAATCACCGAACTTCCTTCTCAAATAGATACCGACTTGTAAAGATCTAAAATATTCCGACGATATAAACCAACCAGGCCTTATTTCCAGTTGATAAGCTGAACATAGGTTGAATTTTCCGCTCCAGAATATTCCAACACCATACTCTACTGGATAAATATCGCTTCCAATGTCTTGTCCTTTCTCGTTCCAAATATAATTGTGTTTTCTTGTCAACAGAGTTGCTCCTTCAATCATTATGCTATTTGTAAAAAATTGAGCATAAAAGTCTTGCGATAAAAGTAAGAGTATTATTATTAGTTTTCTCATAAAACTTCCGTGCAAGAATAAACAACTCATTTTTGCCTTATTGCAATTAATTAGAAAATCAGTACGCTATTAAAAATACAATGTTTACCTATTCCAAATTCTCGTTTCTGTCTTTTCAGTAATATTTGTCAATTCCTAACTTGCAATTCTAAAATCACTACAAGGATTGCTATCACCAACATAAGTCCATTCATAGATATATTTTCTCTCTTCACTTTCTAAAAAGCAATTCAATTACAAAACATTGAAAGAAATATGCTGCCACATTAACAAAGTGGCAGCAGTTACACCATATCAACAACTGAACAAATATTTAAAAATCGTACTCGAGCCCTAGTTTAAACATCCAATTAAGATAATTTCGATAAGAACCGGGATCAGGAAAAGCATACCAATATCCATAATAACTATTTACAGTTTTACTTATGGTTAAATGGAACAAAACCTTATCAGCAAATTTTCTAACTATAGATGCGTTAAATGTAAATGTAACATCTTTAGGACTAAAGTGATTACCCACTCCTTGCTGAAAACCGTGTAATTCCGAAGTTATTCCAAGAATACCCATATATTTTTCACCATATTTTTTTCTCAAATACAATCCTACCTGTACAGAACTAAAAAATTGTGAAGAGTTAAATAGGCCAGGTCTAAATTCTAATTCATAAAGGGAATTTAACCTCAATTTTCCACTCCAATAAATTCCAAAGCCCCCTTTAATTGGAAAAGTATCATTCCAAACATATTGACCCTTATCATTTTCGCTTTGATATTGTATACGAGTAAACAATGCAGCACCTTCCACAATAATACTACTATTAAAAGTTTGCGCTAGTAAATTTATCTTCATAATTAGAATTATACTCAAGAAGATCTTTTTTCTCATATAATTATTCCTTCTCTTTCATAATAATTTTATCAAATTAGATTATCGTTATCGCGTTCTTATTCGTGTTTCATTATTGTCGATTATATTGGTTAATGTCCAGCTTGTAATTTGATAGTCGGTACACGCATCTCCATTGCCTATATAGGTCCATTCATATGTGTATTTTCTTTCAAATCTATCTATAAAAAAATTTAACCAAGACTGATTACAAAAACTATAAATCCAATTCCAACTTTCGGCATCTGTGCTATTATCATCAAACCATAAATTTATAATGCTCTTGGACATATTTTGTGCATGGCCAATTAATAAACTAAATTCATCTTCATCCGAAGGTCCAGATATCCATAAGCTATTGAATTTTGACCCAAATTGATTATTCCAATCAGACCATTTTGTACGCTGATCAGCAGACTGAGGCCATTCACCATAATAGCAGGTTGGGCATGTTGAATAATTTGCATAATAAAAATAATGCCTATAAATAGTTGAATTAACCATATCGACTTACTGGTCAAATTCATCTGCTAATTCATATGTCCTTTCACCCAACATAATATCACCAGCGAATTTTGCATTCCAATTACCAATGCAAGCGCTTAACATTTGTTTAATATAATTGATGTCATTGAAAATTTGTGGTTCATTGATAAAACAATGTGAAAATTCTGAAGCATTATGATTATTAATTATATCATCTAGATATGCAATTTGTGAAACAACAACAACTATTTCATTGCTTAGAAATCCTGCAGTTTTTGGATATCCTAGTTTTGTCTCTGAAACATAAATTCTGCGGAACCCATAAATGTTTTTGAGATTCTGCAATAATCCAAGATTATCCTGCCAACTTGAACCTGGACTTATTCCAATAACATTTCCTGAAATTGGTAAATATTTTTCTAATGCCCAAACATCCGTATATAATGTTTCGCAAGGGCTATTTTGCAAATACTGCTCCCCTGCTTTCTTTAACATTGGTATCGGTGCATTGTTGTTATTTCTTTTGGAAAGACATTGCTTTAATGTTTCTATCGGGTCTTCCAAAACAGCAAAAGGTAGCTCATGTTCCTTTTTCAGCTTCTCAAATTTTTCTTTCTTACCAGGCTTGTCCTTTTCATTTTGGATATCGATAAATGCTTGGTTACTAAGTTTGGCATCAACTAAATTCAGGCTTTTGCTCTCATCCTTGGATTGAAGCGGTTCTTCTTTACAACTGATGCAAAACATAACTGTAAGTAGTACTAAAACTACGTGAGTGAGTGAGTGAGTGAGTAAACGATTTGCTTACTTTTTGTTTCATAAAGTACCCCTATGTTTATTTGTTTTTCATTTTCATGGATAGACCATGAATAATTTTATAACATTAAGGATTTATATGTGTGCCTATTATTAACCCACATTTATAAATTCATGGCTGCATTTCATGCGCAAACAAAATAATTTAATTATCATAAGCAATAATATTTGTAGTGAATAGGATTAAACCATTCACTACACTTTGCTATTATAAATCCCAATCAATACCAAAACTTAGTTTTGCATACCAAAGCAACTTAATTTTTTTATGAATACTAAAACCTAGCGACTCGACAAAACCGTATGTTTCACCATAAGTAAATGGATTTGTAAAATTAAATTGTATTTCTACTGACCCCTTATTCGAAAAACGTCCTCCAGCACCTACGACTAAAAATCCGGCACTGGTTTGGAACCCATGCTCGTAAATGCCACTCCCCTTACCAAAAATATTAGAATGGACATTCATACCAGTTATTAAATAATATCTGTCATAAACATCTGCACTTATTAGAACACTTCCATCAACACCCGAATAATAAGTACCAAGAATAAAACTAGGCCGCAAATACAAATTTATAATTTCGTTTATGGGTATTTTCAGATTCGCAGTAAAACATGGTGCTGTGTTAACAAAGTTTTCCTTAATTTCACCACCTGGCAAACTTGAATGGGTTCCTATTTTATCATTCATTAACATCATCATTTCACCACGTACACCAATTGTAGATTGAGCGTTACTAGAGCAAATAAATAACAAAAGCATAATTAATATTTTTTTCATTTCAATATCCTCTTTAATAGCTATATGTTCTATACGTAGGTGTAGGTTCACGACTAATAATTGTCCAACCATCAGTAATATTATCTCTATCACAATCGCATGGCAATGCCTTTAAACAACGATATGTATATTTATACATTCTATCAACTCTTTTCAAATAACCCCATTTAAATGCATAAAAGCTAAATTGTCTAATTCTCTCCATTGCACCTAATTCTAATTGACCATCTTCTCTTTGATAAAACCAAATACCATCTAATCCAAGATTTTTGGCATGACCAATTAGCTGATCATATTCATATTTATCTTGTGTTGCTGATATCCATGTATCAGAAAACTTTGATCCAAAATTATTTCTAAAATCAGTCCACATTCCTCTTTGATCAGGAGCTAAAATTTCTCCCAATACGTCATAATATCGTGTACACATTATCCTATCTGCATTTTGATCGAAGAAATGTGCTTTTTCAGCGAAGGTTTCCCCACCAATTAAATTAGAAGTAGAACTTCCATGATTATTCATATAGTTTTTAATAGATCGGAATGTATTTTCTAAACTATTACTTGGTAATGCCCATCCTGAAATTGGTTCATCGATATAATAAGCCCACAAATTTGGGAAGCTACTTATTGAAACTTGCCAATTACCCAAAGGTTCTATTGATAATGCAATATGTTGATCATTGTACTTTGATCTTGCAATATGTATGTGCTCTCCTGATACATTTATAAAGCTGTAACCTAAAGTGTCAATAAATGTATCTAAATAATAACTATAGCTCGACAATATTTCTTCTTTAGGCAGTATTCCAACTCTTTTACCAGCTACAGGAATATAATGATCAAACTCGTAAAAGTATTTTGTTAATGGTGTGTTACAATCTTCACGAAGTGGTCCAATTCCAGGGAAGGCTTTAATAGTATCCTTCGTGATAGTACTCAAAGAAATGTGACCAATATTATTTGCCGTATCAGCCTTAGTAGTCTTTTTAAAATTACTACTTTCTTTGAATACAATGGAATCTTCCTTACAACTAACATAAACTAATACAACCATTAGTATTAATAAGTGAGTGAGTGAGTGAGTGAACGAATTGCTTTTTTTGTTTCATAAAGTGCCCCTTTGTTTAGTTGTTTTTTATTTTCATGGCTAGACCATGAATAATTTTGTAACATTAAGGATTTATATGAGTGTCTATTATTAACCCACAAATGACATTACAACAACTTTACAACTGCAATTAAGTAAATTCTAATTATAATTGCAATGGGATTATTTTACACTATTTTTTATAACCCTTATATAGAACGCATTACTCAGTTCATAAATAAAATTACTTTTCTGCGCCAAATGAAAATGATATACAAATAAGACTTAAGTAGTGGCAAAAGAAATGTATTTTTAATAAATATAAAAAGCATAATGCAAGAGATGATTTGTTAAGATAATTTATAATCCGCAACAAATGAGTAAAAACTTTTATTCAGTAACTGAATTTTTCCTTTAGTTCCTAAAGCACTTCCATTTTTGTTAATTACTCTTCAAAAAAAAACCTCAATGCATTGCAAAGAGGTTTTTAAAAATTGGCTACTAAAAATATTGGGGATATTAATTTCTAGGATGCTCGGCTACCCATTTATTCAAAAAGGCAATAATATCCTGGGTATTTGTTCCGGGGGTAAAAAGTTCGCCTACACCCATCTCTTTCAACTTTATTAAATCGCTTTCGGGAATAATTCCGCCGCCGAATAATAAAATATCTTTAACATTTTTTTCTTTCATTAAATCCAAAATGCGGGGGAATAAAGTCATATGGGCACCGCTAAGCAAACTAATTCCAATAGCGTGCACATCTTCTTGAATTGCAGCTTCAACAATCATTTCGGGAGTTTGGCGCAAGCCGGTATAAATAACTTCCATTCCCGCATCGCGCAAAGCAGCGGCAACAACCTTTGCCCCCCTATCATGACCATCTAATCCCGCTTTGGCAACTAATACTCTAATCTTTTGTTCCATTTACAAATCTCCTAATTCTTTCTACTTAAAAATAATATGGATAGCTCGAAAAGACAAATAAATGGGCTGCTTTAAGCCAAATTATGATTCCAAGAACCATTATAATTGCCTTTAATAGCAATATCATTTTGAATAATTAAAAACTAACGATAGAATTACTTTTTCTTATCGGGCTTTGCATTTCTTTCGTAATAAGCCCTTGCAACTTCTAAATCGCGTGGAGTATCAACAGAAAGGCTGTCATATTCGGTAACCACAATTTTCATTTTCAAACCATGCTCTAAAAATCTTAGCTGTTCCAGTTTTTCAATCTGTTCCAAATCTGTTTGCCGCAGGCTTTTAAATTTTAGCAGTACATCACGCCTGTAAACATACATTCCAATATGTTTATAAATTTCGGCGGACTGAATTCTTTCAAGATTGGTTCTGGCATCCCTCACAAATGGAATTGGTGAGCGGCTGAAATACATTGCAAAATTCTGATAATCGAAAACAACTTTTACAACCGAGGGGCTTTTCATTTCATCTACATTTGTAATTCTTTTAGACAACGTGCAAAGGTCAACTTTTAAATCGAACAATAAAGGCTCAATTGCCTGGTCAATCATCTTTCCTTTTATAAAGGGCTCGTCACCTTGAATATTTACAATTATTTCGGCTTCGGGAATTTGTTCTGTTACTATAGCAATTCTATCGCTTCCGCTTGCGCAATCCTTTGGAGTCATCATTGCTTCGGCTCCAAATCCCTTAACAACATTGTAAACTTTTTCATCATCCACAGCAATAATAACCTTATCTAAAAGCTTCGATTTTTTAGCTGCCAGATAGGTATGCTGAATCATTGGTTTGCCCCCAATGTTTGCAAGGGGCTTACCCATTAAACGGGAAGAGGCAAAACGTGCCGGTATAACGCCTATTATCATATTTTTATTGGTTGATTACTTTAGGAACTCTGAAGAATTCTTCAGTTTTAGAGGGAGCGTTTTTTAACGCATCTTCTGTGCTTACAGAAGGTTCTACTTTATCATCCCTAAAAAAATTAGAATTTTCTATAGGATGCAAAAGGGGTTCTATATCATCTGTATTAAGCTCGTTAAGTTTTTCTACATATCCCAAAATTCTATTTAGCTGCTCGGTATAATTTTCTATTTCACTATCATTAAACTTAAGCTTAGCCAAAGCGGCAATGTATTGTACATCTTTTAAAGTAACACTCATCTTAATTTCCTATTGAGAATAAAATCCGGTACTGTTGTACTTACCAAGTATGTAAGAATTATCTCCGGTATAAGGATTGTTTTTAATCAAAATCATAATATTATAATCGTTGTTTCCGCGCCGTGGACTTTTATATGTAAGGTTGTAAAAGCTGTTTGCAAAATCTACTATAGTTTTTTGAATTTCGGCAAACTTAGCATCTAACTGCCCAACATTGTCAATTGGATAATATCCGCTGTTGCCAATCATTCTAAGCGTTTCCTCATCCAAATCGTCCTTGCCCCTTAATCCAATAGTAAACACTTTTTTATTGCGAACAGAGTACAATGCTTGTGATAAAGCAAAACTATTTGGTTTGGCTGTTTCGTTTCCATCGGTAAGGATAATCATATTTCCGGTAAAGACAGAATCTGCTTCGTAAACATCTTCCCAGCGGGAGGCACCTTCTATTGTTGCATCGAATAACGCCGTTGTACTTTTACCAGCAGCATAATTATTCAAGGCTGCGGTAAGTGCTACTTTATCTTTGGTAAAATCTATAAGCAGTTGAGGGATTTCGGAGAATTGATAAATTGCTACTTCCTGAAATGCTGTTAATTTATTTACATAGGATGTTGCCGCTTTTTTAATCTCGGCTAAATCCGTTGTATTCAAACTGGAGCTGTTATCAAGCATCAAAACTGTTCTAATCTTATATGGAAGCTGGGGCACTTTTTTAAATTCAACAAAGGATTCCGAAGATAAATCGTATCCATCCTCGAAGAAAGAAAAATCTTTTGGCTGCAAATTGGTAACGCTTTTATTCTGCATATCTACAACCCGGAATAGGAAGTTTACATTATTAGGAAGCTTAACCTGCTGTTTTTTTAGCTGAAGAGCATAACCAAGCAAAGGATTAGTTGTAGTTGATGTAGAACTTGTTGTAAAGCTCCAAATTGGTCCCTCTTTACTTACTCCGTTTGCATCAAATGCAATCACTTTCCAATAATAAGAGGTAGAAACGCTAAGGCCGTAAACTAAATATTCTTTTCTTTTAATTTTTGAAGCCACCAATTGTTTTGGAGGATATGAATAATCGAAATAGACATCGAACAAAGAATCCGCACTTTGCCATTTAAGGAATGTTGCAATTGGCCTGTTTGTAGATTGATCTGGAGGATCAGGAGTATTAGGTAAATTTTTGTCCACAACATTAACAGTTTCGGGGGCAACATCGTTAAACATGCACGAGGCTGCAGTTAATGTAAGCATTATGAACAAAAGAATTCTATTAACTAATTTCATCCGAGAAATAATTTGTTAGTGAGAGCAAATATAATGAAAAATGATTACTGTAACAGCTTGGCAGACAAGTTTATGTTGTTAATTCTTTTTTTAATAGAGGGATGGCTGTAGAAGAACCACTCCACAAAAGCATTCGGTTCCTTATCCCCCAAGTTTTGATCTGTAAGCTTTTCCAAAGTTTTTATAAATGCCTCTTTTTTTCCGGTGGCTTCAATTGCGTAATTATCTGCCTCATACTCAAATTTGCGCGAGATAATATTTGTTATTGGAGATTGTATTAACCCAATTATTGCGCCCCACAATACCAAAATAGGAAGAGAAGATATTTGCAAAATGGAATTGAATGAGAACCAGTTTAAGGATTGCTTATGTAAAAATGCTATTATAAAAAAGGTAAAAAAGCTTGAAGCAGTGCCAATAAAAATATTTTTTACAATATGTTTCTTTTTGAAGTGCCCCAGCTCGTGGGCAATTACAGTTTCAATTTCATCATCGGTATAATTTTCTAAAAGTGTATCTCCTAAAAGAATTCTTTTGGTTTTGCCTAATCCGGTAAAAGCGGCGTTTGCCTTTTTAGTATTCTTACTCATATCGAACTTAAAAACATTCTCAACTTTTAGCCCGGCATCATTGCTTAGCTTTACTATTCTTTCTTTAAGATTTTCATTTTCAATTGGAGTTACTTTATAGAACAAAGGAAGAATAACAATTGGAACAATTTGCGCAAGCAGCACGGAGATTATGAACATTAAAACTGCAAAAGGAAGCCACCACAATTCCCCAAAAGTTTGCAGAACAAAAAAGAATAATAACAGCAAAGGAAGAGCAATTGCAGAACCTACAAGACTTTCCTTTAACTCTTCCCAAATCCATTTAACAAATGTCTGGTTCGATAAATTGTATTTGTGTTCTAAATAATAACCGGTGTAATAACTTAAAGGCAAAAAGAAAATTGAAGCGGCAATTCCAATAGTAAGTGTATAGGCAAGCAATATTAAATAATTGTTATGAAGAATGGTTCTGAAAAAATTTTCGAGATGAAGACTATATCCAAATGCAACAAAGCCAAGCAGTAAAAAAAAGCTAACAATCCCCTCAGCAATTCCAATAATAAGTTTAGTGTTGCTGTAATTTTTTGCAGTAGAGTTATCCATTTAAGTTAAATTTGCCCAAAGGAGTCATTTTGAATCCATCCAATTTTGCCATCCACTAAACGTATTTTAACCCAGTCGTTAACTTTATCTTCAATTGTAAATTTAATTCCTTCGTGAATTACAAAAACATCGTTACTTTTAGAATCTGGGGATACCTTTGCAGAATAAGTTGAAGAGAGAAGAATTCCATAATCTGTGGCGGATTCTCTTCCAACACGGGCAAAAAGTAAAACACAAAACACTATTAAAAGTGAAAGAGATGTAGATCCGGAAGTAAACGATATCCTTTGTAGTCTGGAACTTTTAGAGAAGAAATAAAGAGCAAGGCTGCCAAGCAGAACCCAAAATGTAATTACAACAAGAATAGACCAGCCGGTAATTCCCAAAGATGTTACCATTCCTTCAATCCAAGAAATGATAAACAGTTTTGGCAGTTCTGTAAATTTATCTACCGTGCGCGCGTTTGCAATTCTTAAATTGTAAACTAAATCGTCATCGTTGGGCTCTAGCTTCAATCCTTTTTCGTATGAATAGATAGCATTGCCAAGCTGAGAACTTTTGAAATATGCATTTCCCAAATTGTAATATAGAGCGCCGCTTTCAAACCCCTGAGCTAATATTTTTTGATAGACTTCAATTGCAGCACTATAGTTCTGCTCCTGATAAAATTTATTAGCCTTAGCCATTAACTCATCTGGGGATTGCGCAAAAGAACTTACAGAACTAATTAGCAGAACTATTATTAACATCTGAAAAATATTTTTTCTCTTAGTCATATCTATAATTTTAGTAATCATTTTTTCCTCCTGCTGTCTAAAGAAGAATCCAGCTGAACAATTACTTTAACAGTATCTTCGTACATATCGTTAGCTGCCGCTTGCATTTCTCCTTGAGGGGCAAAACGGGCAAACTCGCATCGTTCCGCAATTTTTTTAACATGGTCTAAAAGTTCATCGGTAATATTTCTTTGTCTAAGACTATCAATAGCCCCTTCTAAAGTAAACTGGGATTTTTCAATTGATAATTTATCTTCGAGATAGCCGAACAATGCCAAAGATATTTCGGTATAGAATGTTGATGTGTTTTTAGAATCCAAAGCTGTTTTGGCAAGTTTAAGTCTTTTGCGCGCTGCTTTTTCGGCTTTTTGATATTTTAGCAGCTGAACATTACCTAAAAGCTTATCCTGCTTTTGTTTATAAATCAAAGCGCCAACCAAAGCAAACAATGGAAGGATTATAGAAATCCAGAACCAAGTTTTAATAAGTGAAATTTCCTGCTTCGGCTCCAATTCAAAATTGCTGGTTTTAATAAACCGAATATCTTCGCTTAATAATTTAACATCCTCTTTCGAAAAGCCTTGCGACGAAGCAGTTTCTCCTCCAACTCCCTGCCTAACATTTAAAGAGAAAGGTTGTGTTTTAAGGGTAACATATTTTCTTGATGCCGTATTAAAATAGGTAAACTCCACAGGAGGAATTTCTTTTTTTCCCGGAGAACGGGGTACTAATAAATAATCTACAATTTTTTGACCCGAGACGACTGCGCCTTTGTTTACATTCTCAATAATCTTTGGTTCATACTTTTCGAATCCAGCAGGCAATTGTGGAACCGGTACTTCTAGTAATTTTATATTTCCGCTTCCGCTAATGTTTAATCTAAGGGTTACACTTTCGTTAGTAGAAATTTCTCTTTTATCTATATCCGCGTTAATATTAAAATTACCCACAGCGCCTTTAAATGATTCGGGAGCTCCGGCAGGAAGCCCTTCCACAGTAACTTTTATAGTGTTGGATTTGGCAAGGAATTCAACAGTTTCGGTTCTTCCAAAAAAAGAGTCGTTAAAAAATTCATCGAATACATCATTGCCGGTTTTTCTTTTCTTAACCAACACCGGCACATTTAATTCAAAAGGAGTTACGGCAAGCACACCGGTCTTTGTTGGGAATAGAGCAACCTGTTTAATCTTGGCAACTCTAAATCGTTCTCCATTGTACATTTCAACGGCAAAATTTATTTGCTGCAAAGGACCAACTTCTTCGGCCCAAAAGCCTTGATAAGAAGGAAGTTTAGAAATTTGTGGTGAAGCAATATTAAGTTTTGTATAAAGTTTATAGGTAACTGTTATCTGTTCCCCCTGCATTACTTTGGTTTTGTTAGCCTCGGCAATTATAAAAACATTTTTAGCAAGTTCTGCAGCATCGTAACCGCCGGTGCTTTGTTTTTGCTGCTGAGGAGTTCCCTTTTCCACTTTAATTGTAATTGGAGCGGTGGAATATGTTTTACCTGCGTAGTCTATAGAGGCTGATGTTATTGTAAAGGGACCAATATTGGAGGGTTGCAAAATATATGAAAGAGTTAATGAGCCTGAAACCTTTCCATTGATTACAGACATACTTGTGGATTGATTTGGTCCGCTTAGGATTCTGAAACCGGGAAAAGATGGCGCCTTAAAATTGCTTAGATTATTTACATCTCCCCCCTCAAAAACAAAATCCGCCTGTAATCTATCGAACTGTCCTATTGTGGTTCTTTCAACCGATGAAGTAAACTTTTGCGCAATAATAGTATTTACAAATACTCCGCTTATTAAAAAGAATAAAATCATCAAAAACTTTTTATGATTTTGCCTTTTCATTATTTCTACTCCATAATCAATCACTACAGTTATTTTCATCTAATTACAATTTACCAATCTTTTTCTGTAGAAACAGGTTTTCCCTTTTGCTTTCTCAATTTTTTTTGAAGATCTGTTTCATTGTTTTTCAATGCTTCCAAAATTCGTTTAGCTTCCTCTTTGGATATTTGATTCTTCTGCTGCTGCTGTTGCTGTTGTTGCTGCTGCTTATCCTTATTCTCATCCTTTTTGTTTTTATCGTTCTGCTGCTGCTCATCCTGCTTGTCATCTTTCTTTTGATCTTTATTCTGATCTTTGTTTTTGTCCTTCTGATTCTTTTGCTGCTGCATTTGCTTTAACGCGTAAGAAAGATTGTATTTGGTTTCCAAGTCTTCCGGATTAAGCTTTAGAGAATTTTTGTATGCCCCTAAACTTTCCTGCAGCTTTTGCGATTTTAACAACGCGTTGCCAATATTATGATATACCTTTGCCTTATTATTTTTATCATCTGTAAACTGCAAAGAGTTTTTATAGGATTGCATTGCTTCGTCGTAGCGCCCCTGCTTATAATAAGTATCTCCAAGATTAAAATGCCCTTCGAACATTTCGGGATCTTTTTCCAATCCTTTTTTAAATTTCACTTCAGCATCGGCATATTTTTTATCTTTATATAAATCAACACCATCGTTATTCAATCCTCTTTTGCTCTGCGCAAAAAAAGAAATGCTTGCAAAACAAAAAATGATCAGGAGATTGTACTTCATCTTACTCTTCCCTTTCTTATTTCTTCTAATTTGGTAATCCATCTTGTTTTATTGGAAGTCATTAAAAACTCTCCTATAAGTAACAGAATGGCGGGGAATAAGAAATAAACAAATCTATCTTCATACTCTGTAATTCTTTTAGATCCATATTCCGATTCTTGAATTTTTCCAAGATCGTTATAAATTAATTCCAGTTCATCTTCGGTATTGCTTCCCCGGTAGTATTTTCCGTTAGCTTTTTCTGCAATGGATTTAAGAGTGGCTTCGTCAAGTTTTGTAAGTACAATTGTTCCCTGGTTATCTTTTTTGAAACCTACCTGAACACCGGATGAATTGTATTCCGGAATTGGAGTTCCGGCCGGTGAGCCAAGGCCTATTGAGTAAACTGCAACATCTTTAGATTTAGCTTCTTCCAAGGCAAAATCTATATTCCCTTCGTGATCTTCACCATCTGTAATAAGAACAATTGCTTTTTTAGTACCGTCGTCGTATCTAAAAGATTTCAAAGCCATTTCTAACGCAGCGCCAATATTTGTTCCCTGTTGCGGAACGGAATTCAAGTCTACCGCATTCAAAAATAAATTGGCCGCCGCGTAATCTGAAGTAAGTGGAAATTGAATAAATGCCTGCGCGGCAAATACTACCAATCCAATTCTATCTCCTTCGAGCCTTTGAATGAGTTTGGAAATTTCGTACTTGGCTTTTTCAATTCTGCTTGGCTTAATATCTTCTGCGGCCATACTTTTTGAAACATCCAAAAGAATGTATACATCAATACCAATTTGTTTAACATCTTCTATCTTTGTTCCAATTTGAGGCTTGGATACGGCAAGAATTAGCAATGCCAGCGCCAGCAAATTAATTGCAAACTTTATGTGCGACTTGAACAGGCTTCTTAATGGAAACAATACCAAATGGAGTTTTGAATCTGCAAACTTTTTTAAAAGTATATTTTGCTTTTTAGATAAATACCAATAAGCAGCAATTGCCAATGGCAATAAATAAAGCAGATATAAAAATTCACTGTCGGCAAAACGAATCACGGTAATTTTCTCAAATAAGTTTTTGATAATGCAGTTTCGGCCAAAAGAAAAATCAATCCTAAAATTGCCCAAGTGCTAAAAAGTTCTTTTGCGTTCCGGTAGCTGGTAACTTCTACTCTGGTCTTTTCCATCTTGTCAATTTCGGAATAAATATCGGCAAGCTTTTTATTGTTAGTTGCCCTAAAATATTTTCCTCCGGTTGTTGACGAAATTTGCTTAAGCAGATTTTCATCAATTTCTACCGGCACCATTTGGTAACGTGTTCCAAATGGAGTTTGAACCGGATAAGGAGCCTGACCTATTGTACCAACACCAATTGTGTAAACTCTAATTCCAAATTTTTGAGCAATTTGTGCAGCTGTTAACGGATCTATTTGCCCGGAGTTGTTAACACCATCGGTAAGTAAAATCATTACCTTGCTTTTAGATTTACTATCTTTTAAGCGGTTAACTCCGTTGGCAAGTGCATTGCCAATTGCGGTTCCATCTTCAATCATTCCGCTTTTAATTTCTTTAAGCAAACTTCTTAAAACAGAGTAATCTATTGTTAACGGGCATTGAGTAAAACTTTCACCCGAAAAAATAACAAGTCCAATTTTATCAACCGTTCTTCCATGAATAAAATTATCAATTACATTCTTTGCGGCTTCAAGTCTGTTAGGTCTAAAATCTTCTGCAAGCATACTTCCGCTAATATCAAGCACCATTGCAATATCAATTCCTTCGGTATAAATGTTTTCGCCTCCGCTATAAGTTTGAGGACGAGCGGCCGCAATAATTAAAAAAGCAAGAGCAATTAAACGGAACAATGCTGGAACGTGAGTAAGTTTTTCTTTTAATGTAATGGGAGCTTTTCCAAAAATTTGCAGCGAAGAAAAATTCAAATCGGGAGAAATATTGTCCTTCTTCTTCCAAAACCAATATGCCAATGCCGGAACAGCAAGCAACAGAGTTAAAATCCATGGATAAGCAAATGTAACTCCGCTAAACATTTGCATCTCCTTTTGATGTCTCTTCTACTTTAGGGGGTTCCGGAATTGTAGAGTTAACAATTGTATATGCCTGTTTCATCATTTCTTCGTTAATATGATTCATGGGCTGAAACTTTGCAAATTTTACCAAATCTGCATTGCTAAAAAAGCTGTTGGACATATCTAAAATTTTCTTTCCCTCATCCAAATAACTAAGCACGCCTAAAATTTCGGCAGAGGTCATTTCCAAAGCGCGAAAGTTAAATCTGTCTTCAAAATATTGGCGAATAATTTCGGTAATCTCGGAGTGATATTCTTTAACCATTCCATTTTGCCAAAGCTTCTTCTGTTCTAAATCCAATAACTTCGAAAGAGCAATTTCGTACGGAGGAATTTTTAATTCCGGCACAGCTTCGGTTTTAGGCTGCTTTTTCTTTTTGATGTATTTATATAAATAGTATCCGCCTACAACTAAGGCAATTATAACTAATGTAATTGCAAATATTAAAAGCCAGTCCAGAGGAAGCTTAATTGGTTCTTTTACATCGCGAATATCTTCCTGAGAATTAACTTCGAGAGTATTAACTACAATAGAAAAAGGAGTGGTGGCTAAAAATCTTTTAGTGCTGTCGCTTCCAATAGTATAATTAACAATAAGAGAAGGGATATTAACTTTTGCAGAATCGTACTTCGAAAAGATGTATGTAATTTTCTTAGTTATTTTGCCATTGTTTTCACTGCTGTCTGTAGGCATTGTATTGATGTAATCTAAGACTTTAACGCTGTCTTTAACCGGAGGAAGAAATACTTTTACATTTTTGTTGTACTTTAATTCAAGAGTTAATCTAATGTAATCGCCAACCTGATAAACAGTAGTATCCGTAGTAGCACTTACCGTAATATTTTGTGCATTAACATTTACAAACAATCCAAGCAACAACAGAAGCATAAAGCAGTATTTTGTTCTTACCATCTTTTCTCTCTCTTCTTAAAAAAATCCACAAGAGGCTTTACATATGAAGAAGCAGTCTCGATAACAATGGAATCTAAACGGCTTGAAATGAATAACGATTTGCGGTAATCATTCCATTTTTGAACATGATTTTTAATTGTTTGCTGAATAATTTTATCGCTGGTATCCAAATACCTAACTTCACCGGTTTCTGCATCTTTAAATTTTATTAGCCCGGCATCTAGCAAAGCTTTTTCTCGTTGATCTTGAAGTACAACACCAATTAAATCGTGCTTGCGGCCAACAATTCGCAAAATTTTATCGTACCCGCCATCAATAAAATCCGATAATAAAAACACAATTGCTTTTTTCTTAATTGTATGATTGAAATATTCCAGTGCAGCTTTAATGCTTGTTTGCTTTCCCTGAGGCTCAAACGAAAGTACTTCCCTTATTATTCTTAAAGAGTGAGTTTTGCCTTTGCGGGGAGGAACAAACTTTTCAATTCTGTCTGTAAATAAAATTAATCCAACTTTATCGTTATTCTTTAATGCCGAAAAAGCAAGTACCGCACTAATTTCAGCGGCAATTTGTTGCTTAGTTTTTGCAACGGAACCAAATGCTAAAGATCCGCTCATATCCACCAAAAGCATAACTGTAAGTTCCCGTTCCTCCTCGAATATTTTAATATAAGGATGACCTAAGCGCGCAGTTACGTTCCAATCGATACTTCTAATATCGTCGCCAACTTGATATTCTCTAACCTCCGAGAATTCCATTCCTCTTCCTTTAAAAACAGAATGATATTCACCCGAGAATACCTCGTTAACAATTCCGCGTGTGCGAATTTCTATTTGCTTTACTTGTTTAAGTAATTCTTTTGTAAGCATGGTTTTTTAACTCTAAGCTATTAGCTGTAAGCTGTAAGCCTTTAGAACTTCTAAAAGCTAATAACTTACTGTTTATAGCTATTAGGGTACTTCAACTTTGTTTAGAATTTTGTTGATAATTATTTCGCTTGTAATATCCTCAGCTTCAGCTTCGTAAGTAACAGCAATACGGTGACGCAGTACATCGGAACAAATTGAACGTACATCTTCCGGAATTACATAACCGCGTCTGCGAACAAACGCCATAGCACGGGCACCGAGAGCAAGATTAATTGTTGCGCGTGGCGATGCGCCATAGCTAATTAAATCTGTTAATTCATCCAAGCCAAAATCTTTTGGTGAACGGGTAGCAAAAACAATATCCAGAATGTACTTTTCAATTTTTTCATCCATGTAAATTTCACTAACCAATTTACGGGCTCGCAAAATATCTTCGGGTGAAATAACCGCATTTACATTCGGCTCAATTCCAGTTGTATTCTGCTTCATAATCTTTTGTTCTTCTTCGCGAGTAGGATATGTAATCTTAACCTTCAGCATAAAACGGTCAACTTGAGCTTCAGGCAAAGGATAAGTTCCTTCCTGTTCAATTGGGTTCTGAGTTGCAAGAACAAGGAATGGTTCTTCCAGCTTAAATGTGTTTTCTCCAATTGTAACTTGTCTTTCTTGCATTGCTTCCAAAAGTGCGCTTTGAACTTTTGCGGGGGCGCGGTTAATTTCATCTGCAAGAATAAAATTTGCAAACAAAGGACCTTTCTTTATAGTAAAATTGGATTCTTTTTGATTGTAGATTAGAGTACCAATTAAATCCGCCGGAAGTAAATCCGGGGTAAATTGAATACGCTGAAATTTTGCTTTCATAGAAGAGGCAAGAGTTTTAATTGCCAGCGTCTTTGCTAAACCGGGAACACCTTCGAGTAAAACATGTCCGTTTCCCAAAAGTCCAATTACCAGGCGCTCGAGCATATGTTTTTGCCCGACAATTACTTTACCAACTTCGGTAAAAAGAATATCGATGAACTCACTTTCTTTTCTAATTTTCTCATTAAGTGCTGTAATATCCAAGGTTAACCCTCTCCAGTTTTTTTAATTTACGTGTGCCTTCTACAAACCGTTAGTTGAATCGGTTTCGAGAAAAATGTTAAAATTTGTTAATAATTCAATTATTGCGGGGCAAATATAAAAAAAGTTGCAATATTCTTTTAAATAGATGCCCATGTAGCAAAATTGCTAAAAGGGAATCTTTTATTAAACGGGATAATGATCTATTCAATAACTCTAAATCCGCCGAATTTAAGATAAATTGTTTCATCCATTGCCGGAAGAGAAGGATGATCGAGTGAAGCGTTATTGTAATAAAACCGTTGTACAGCTTTGCCGCTCTTTACCCCTGCAACCCTAATTATGTCCAAAAAATCTTCATCGTGTAAATGATGAGAGCAGGAAGATGAAAATAAAAGACCATCTTTATTCAATACTTCCAAAGCCAATCTATTTAGCTTTTGGTATCCTTTAATTGCAGCTGCCAAACTTTTCTTGTTCTTTGCGAATGCAGGGGGATCGATATTTACAACATCAAATTTTATATTCTCGGCAACACATTTTTCCAGATAATCGAAAACATCGGAAACAACATATTCGGCTTTGCACGAAAAATTATTCAATGCAAAATTACTTTTGGCATTTTCAATTTCGGTTGATGATGAATCCACAAATGTAATGGTTAAGGGTGAATTAAGGGCTGCGTGCAAACCAAATCCTCCTGAGTTACTAAAACAATCCAGAACGGTTTTATCTTTGCAAAATTTTCCAAAGAATTCTCTATTATCGCACTGATCGAAATAAAATCCTGTCTTCTGCCCTTTTTCGAAATCTATTACATATTTAACATTGCCGTCACTAATTTCTTCGCCAACCCGCTCACCTAAGTAAACTTGGTCTTCAATTGGTAGGCCTTCAAGCTTTCGAAAATACTCGTCGTGTTTGGTAAAAATGTTAACGGCTCCAAGCTTTTCTTTTAGTACCGTAATAATTGTATTTATATTTTCATTCATTCCGTAGGAATATACCTGAAGAATAAATGTATTGTTATACTTGTCGATAATTAATCCGGGCAAGTAATCGCTTTCGCTAAAAACTAAGCGGAAAGATTCACGGTTTGGATAGACCAGTTTTCTGTAACTATATGCCGAAAGAATTCTACTTTCCAGTAGTTCGGCTAGATTGATTTCTTTATCGCGCGAAATTACTCTTACGGCTATTAAGGAATTGGCATTATAGAAACCGAATGCCAGAAAATTCTTTTTAGAATCTGTTACCTCTATAAGATCACCATTATTAGCGGTGCCTTCAAGTTGAAAAATTTCGTTACTGAATACCCAAAGATGCCCTTGTGCAATTCGGCGCTCTTCATTCTTTTTTAATATTACTTTTGTCATTTTATATCCCTTTTATATAGCAAATATACATCCTTTTAGGCTAGTCTGTGCAAAAGTATGAACATTAGTACTACATTGGATTGTTTTATTATATTTCGACCCGAAAAAACATAATAAAGGAAACATCATGCGTTTAAATAGAATATTGGTAATTATAAGCTTATTTGTATTATCCGTTGCATGCTCTAAGCAGGAAGAATCGAAGCCCCAAATGGCAAAAGCCCCCGCAGCAACCGCTCAACATCAGGCTACAGTACAAGAGGTTATTCAAGTTACAGAGTACACTTATTTACGCGTTACCGAAGGTGAAAAAGAGTACTGGATGGCAGTTCCTAAAGCCGAGATAAAAAAAGGTGAGGTTGTTTTATACAATCAAGCAATGGAAATGAAAGATTTTGAGAGCAAGGATTTGAAAAGGAAATTTGCTTCAATATTTTTTGTTGACGACTTGAGTACAAAACTAGGCGCCGGTTCAATGAATCAGCCTATGAAACCAACAATTGAGAAACAGGAAATTAAAATAGAACAGATTAATGGGGGAGTTTCAATTGCACAGATTTTTGGCAACCCATCACAATATGAAAATAAAACTATTACCATTAAGGGAAAGGTTACCAAAGTTAATACTGGAATTATGAAGAAGAATTGGCTTCATATTCAAGATGGTACAAGCAGCGGCCAAGATTTTGATTTAACCGTTACTACTTTAGATATGGCAGAAGTAGGACAAACAATTGTTCTGACCGGCAAAATTGTTCTAAATAAAGATTTTGGTTACGGATACTCCTACAAAGTACTTTTGGAAGATGCAAAGATTGCTAATTCATTATAATTATATGGTCGCTAAAATTTTGGTTTGGAATGTAAACCTCCTTACCATATAGCCTTTGTAAGTTAAGAGTCATTTGAAAATTACCTTCCCAGGTTTTTTTAAATGACTCAGCATAAATATAAAAGTATCGGTTTTTTGTGTCTTCGATATATGCAATTTCACCTGGCTTAATTTTATACCAACCTTTTGTTTCCCATTTATCTTCTATATTACAAATATGAATAGCTAAGTAAATAACTGAATGATAATCGTTTTTAATTTTGATATGGTACGAATTGTCACTGGCCTTTAAGTATGGCTCTCCTAAAAATGTTGTAGGTTTTTTCTTAACAAAATTAGAATAGAGTAGTTCATCTATTTCTTCGTTAACGATATAGGAGGGTACGTGATTATTTGTAAAGTAATTTGGCTTTATATCCAACCATTCAACAATAAGTTCTTTCATCCCATTCAATTCTGTACTTCCAAATAACAACCTAGCAGGTCCAGTTGGTTCGGCAATAATATAGGAGGAATTTCCAATGCGAATAAACTTTTGAGAAGGAATTGGATTTCCTTTTATAGCAACAAGTTGATGATCGTTTTCTTTAACAATTGCTATATCCTGCGGCTCAATTAAATACATAATAATTCCAATAAACAATATCGATTTAGAATCACAATCCCCATACATATTTAATAAAACTTCTGGTGGAGAAAGTACCCCCCCTTTGAACTTCTCTTGATTTTCAATTGGAACTGCATAGGGAATATCCTGGACAAATTTCAAAGCCATTTCAATTCTTTGAAGTCTAGTATCGGTACTATCCTTAACAAGAAAATTTCTAATTTCTTGTGCAATAGGTTTACAAAACGTATATGAGTAAAATTCTATAAGTGCACTCTTATTGACACAGATAGTATCATTAATAGATTTGAATAGACCATCACTAATAATTCTTTCTCTTTCTTTAATTGTTTTGGCGTTAACTACATAATTATCAAAAAGGCTTTTAGGAACTCCAAATTTATTTATCATGGAATCTGAAATAGCTTTTGGATAGGAAAGTGTAACTTGTCTTGGCTTATTCCATTGATCATTAAAAGTGTAGCTTATTACATAATCTTTTAACGATGTGGAAACATTAAAACTAACGTGTGCATTTTTGGTATAGTCTTTTTGAGCGGTAATCTCTGCTTGGAGAATTAATAAAATTGAAAGAGCAATTACAAATGATTTCAAGTTCAAAAACACTTTACAATTGTCAAGAACTTTCTTTATGATATAATTAGTGATGGATATTAACAATCTCAAAATTTACCAAATTATGTTATGTGGTACTTAAAAGTATAAAGAGGATAAGTGTTTGTTATAAAATAATGCTGTTCTATGAACATATCAATTATTTTTTCCGATGTGCGAACTGGCATTTATATACATTTGCATATAAAAATGAGAATTTAATGGATGATGCAAAAAATTTACTTAATAAATATTTTGGATACACAAGTTTCCGCCCCGATCAGGAAGAGATAATAAATAGATTAACCAAGGAGCAGAAACACTGTCTTGTCCTTATGCCAACAGGAGCCGGTAAATCTGTTTGCTACCAAATTCCGGCGCTTATGTTTGAAGGTGGAACGATTGTTATTAGTCCACTTATTGCATTGATGCAGGACCAGGTTGATGCGCTAAAAAAGAAAAACATTCCGGCAGAGTTTATTAATTCAACTGTAACCCCGGATAAAAGAAGAGAAAGACTTGCAAAATTTGTAAGCGGAAAGACAAAACTCCTTTACGTTACTCCGGAACGGTTTCGCAAAAAAGAATTTGTTGAAGCAATTAAAACCGCTAATGTTTCACTACTTGCCGTTGATGAAGCCCATTGTATTAGTGAATGGGGACACGATTTTAGACCCGACTATAGCCGAATTGCCGAGTTTAGAGAATTAATAAATAATCCTCTTACAATTGCATTAACGGCAACTGCAACACCCGATGTACAAAAAGATATAATTTCTAAACTTGGACTTACAAAGAACGATATAAAAATATTCCATCAGGGAATAGAGCGCCCAAACCTTAGACTGGAAACCACAGATATTTATGATGAAAAAGAAACTCTATCTGCTATTTACAAAGTACTGGATAAATATCAGGGTTCCGGAATTATCTACTTTGCTTTAATAAAAAAGCTTGAGTATTACAGTCAGATTCTGCGCGATAAAGGTTACCAGCATGGAGTTTATCATGGCAAGCTAGATCCTCAAAAACGAAAACAGATTCAGCGGGATTTTCTTAGCGGCAAACAAAAAATAATTCTTGCCACTAATGCTTTTGGTATGGGAATAGATAAACCAGATATACGTTTTGTAATTCACGCAGAAGTTCCCTCTTCTATTGAATCCTACTATCAAGAGATTGGACGAGCCGGCCGGGATGGAAAAGATTCCTTATGCATGCTGCTTTATAACCAGCAGGATCTTTATACACAAATGGAATTTATTAAATGGGCTAATCCAAGCGCCGAGTATTATTCCCAAGTTTACGATATACTAAAAAACGAGATTAGTATTGTTAACTCGATGGGGGCGGATTATCTTAGAGAGAAGATGAGCTTTAAAGATAAAAGTGATTTTAGAATTGAGACAGTAATTTCGATGCTCGATAGATATGGAGTGATTGAAGGTTCATTAGAACAGAAGAATTTAGTTCTGGTTGATGAACTTCCCCATGAACTTGAAAGTGATAAACTGCTTAACGCTAAGTTGATGAGCGATAATAAAAAACTACTTTCCGTTGTTAACTATTTCAAATCCATTGAGTGCCGGCGGGTCTATATATCGGATTACTTTGGATTTAAGGGTGAACCTCCTTGCCTAAATTGTGATGCGTGTGGTGAGCCCAATATTTAATTTTTGAAATTGCCTTAACTCTATAAACAATTCCTGTTTTTATACGAAGATATAATAACTAAACTGCATTTAACATGATTGAATCCCAGGATATAAAACATTATTTAACAAGTGTAGAAGAGTTATCACAAATTCTTGATAATCCTAACTTAGTTATAATTGATACCCGCGAACCCGAAGATTACATTGTAGAGCATATACCGGGTGCGGTAAGTATTTATGAAATATTTACCTACCTATCCACCAAAGAAAATGGAGGCTACGAAATAATGAGGCAAAAGTTTGCTCAGTTATTTGGATTAGCCGGAATTTCGGGAAGTGAAAGAATTGTAGTTTACGAAGATGCAATGGATAATGGTTACGGCCGAAGCTGCCGAGGATACTTCTTGTTAAAACACCTTGGTCATAAAAATGTTACCGTACTTCATGGCGGCTTTCAGGCATGGATAGATAAACAATTTGCGGTTAACAATGTAATTCCCATTCCAACTCCAAAGGAATTTAAAACCGAGATTGATAATTCTATTATCCTAACATGGAAAGAAATGCTAGCTTCACTCGGCGATCATAACATTATAAAACTGGATGTTCGAGATCATGCCGAATGGGTTGGTACAAGTTCTTCTCCTTACGGACCAGAATTTGCCCCTCGCAAAGGCAGGCTGCCAGGCGCTGTTTGGCTTGAATGGTATAATATGATGAAAACAGTTAATGGTATTCCCTGGTTTAAAGATCCACAAGAACTAAAAAGTATTTTTGCGAAAGTTGGAATTACCGAAGACAGTAATGTTTATATCTACTGTTTTAAAGGAGCCCGCACTTCAAATGTTTTTATATGCTTAAAACTTGCCGGGATTAAAAATGTACGCACATATTTTGGCGCATGGAATGAGTGGAGCCGAGATTTTAATTTGCCAATAGATCAGGGATATCCAAAGAAGAATCGTTGAAAGTTCAACCCAAAGATTAATCTATGGGTTCAGTAAAGCTATATATTATACTTCTTCTTCATGTATTCGTAGGCTGCATTTAATTGCTTTGTCTTAATTTCTGCAAGAATTTTTAATTCTTCGCCAAGATCGAAAACTTTATCTGGGTGATATTTGGCAATAAGCTCTAAATACTTTTTACGAATATATGTTTTAGTAACCTTTCCGCTTAACCCCAATAATTGCCCATAGTATTTCGATTTTTCGAAATCTGTTGCAACAGTTGCGTCAAACTCTTCCTTGCTTTTACTGCTCGATTTTTCAAAACGTTCATACTTCTCATACTTCTCGTATCGTTCGTAACTTTCATATTTACCCTCATGCCTCTTCTCATCATCTCGTGTACGGCTCTTTTTACGATGAGTCTTTTGCCTAAAATAAGTTCCTACAACTTTATGAACTGATGTATAAAGTTCGGAAGAATTATCCCCCATGTTAAATAAGTAATCTAAAAAGCATACATTGGCATTATACCAATCTGTCGATTTCAGTTTTTGAGCATTCTCGATAATTGTTTTTTTAATTGTTGAATCGGTTAGATTGTAACGGAACCTCCTAAACATCTTATCTTCTAATTGAGGAGAGCCAATTTTAAACAAATGGCTAATCCAATCATCTTTATCCGATTGCAAAACCAGAGTGTGAAAAATTAAGAATTCATTATAAACTACATCTGTAGAAATTGCCGTGTTTAATATTGGTGAATAACAAATGCATTGCAGATGCCCGAACGTTGTAAATGTAAGTTCGTTCAAAGTCTGGTCTGAATCTAAATTAAACCATTTTTTAAAAATTGTATCTGCCGCTTGAATTGTAAAATTGCTTTTGAATTCGTACGAGGCTTTAAACCCGCTTCCCAAATAGGATTGAGAAAAATCGGTAAGCCCGTTTTGAACTGTTCCTATTGCACTCCAAATTCTTCCATAAATTTCGTCATACAAATAGAATGCATCTTCATACTTGCCCTGATCGAAAAGAGAATCTGCTACATATCTTATTTTTCTTATGTTCATCTAAGCTTTTTTATTAAATAAGTTGGCAATAGTAAAATTTTTCTCCAATAATTCACAGTTATTATCGAAGTTTTGAATTAATTTTCAATAACCTTTGACTGGTTAAAGGATTTTATTAGTTCTTGATTAGTCACCATAAGAATAAGGATTTAATTCCGAAATGGCAATTTGGATGTATATAGTATAAAAGTTTCACCCTAATTAAGATTGAAATTGTCTAATTAACAAATAAACTATAGAATTGTAATTATGCCCATTACAAATCCGTTGAAAATGATTAGTACAAACTGCTTTTTATCAGCTTTACAAATTTTGCACTTTGTCAGGCAGTTGAAAATTTACTTGCTATTGTTAGCTATAGTCGCCTTTTTTTCATGCTGCAAATCAAATTCCACCGAACCGGTAGATTCAAAAAAAGAATTGATTGCAAAAAGCTGGCAGGCTAAAAGCGCTTACGACATTTCTACAGTTCCCGGTTCAAAAGTAGATGTATTGAAATTGTTACCCTTTACAACTCTAACAATTAATTCCGATGGAACATACTTAACCCCCTTGAGCAACGGTAAATGGGAACTAGCCGAAAATGATACTAAAGTTATTTTAGATAAAGGATTGCCCAACCAATTTATTTTAGAAATCGTTGAATTATCTAAAAGCACATTTACGGTTAAATTCCTTGCTGCTTTTGCAACACCGGTAGCAACTTGGGAAGTTAGTTTCATTCCAGCATCTAACAGCATAAATGCAAACCCAGAATTAAATTTTGAAACGCTTTGGAAAGAATTCGACCTGCGTTATTCATTCTTCGAAATAAAAAAAATTAATTGGGATTCACTTTATTCTTTCTACCGTCCTAAAATTAATAGTACAACATCTTCTGCAGATTTATTTAATACAATGGCCTCAATGCTTAAGCCATTGAAAGACGCGCATGTAAGTTTAATATCTCCTTTTGCGGCCTATTACTATGACGACTGGAAATATAAAAATCCATACAACTTTATTAGCAAGGCTGCGGTAAACAAATTTCTTAGTGCAGATTATGGCAAGCTTGCAGGAGGATATTTGAAATATGGAGAAATAGAAAACAGTATTGGATACATTTATATTGGTCCAAATCTTACAGGTGACGCTTCTGCATGGTCTGCGGCAATTGACATGATAGTTGACAAATTAAAGAATTGCAAAGGCATTATTGTGGATATTCGAAATAACACCGGCGGTAATGATGGGTTAGGAAAAGTTGTTGCCGGACGTTTTACAACTGAGGAGAAAATTTATAGTTATATAAAATGGCGAAACGGTCCAAAGCATTCCAATTTTACAGATTATATTTCTTCTACAATTGTTCCTTTAGGAAATTATCAATTCACAAAACCGGTAGCATTATTAACAAACCGCAAATGCCTAAGCAGTGCCGAAGGAACTATTTTGATGTTTAGAGCATTGCCTAACGTAACAATAATTGGAGACACCACCGCAGGAGCTTCGGCAAATCCTATTGAACTAACTTTGCCAAACAGCTGGACCTACCGAGTTTCCCGATGGATTCAATATACAGCGGATAAGAAATATTTCGAGAATATTGGATTGGCTCCCGATATTCCAATTCAAATTAGCAAAGCAGATTATGATGCCGGGAATGATAAAATTCTAGAAAGAGCAATCCAGTTTATTAAAGGTAAATAATAATCCTTGATTAGAAATGCAATGAATTAATTGAGGAGCTCTAATATCTCTTTAGAGGTAATCTCAATTAACAGCATATCCATAATGGTGAATAAAATATTAGCAATTGTAAATTATTCCAAACTTAGCCGTACCCATTTAACTTAGTTGAGCGGGTGCTTAACTAGGATACAAAATTTAAAAGGATTGTCTTTTCGCTAAAAATTATTAACTTTCTAAAAACAAGATCTGCTATAGTTGTATCAAACTATTCAATAAAATTCTTTATTTTACCTTCCAAATAATAAGTAAGAAGAACGGAGTTTAAAGTGGCAGTTAACGAACCAAATAAAGTAATTTACTCAATGATTGGTGTGAGTAAGTATTATAATCAAAAGGCCGTATTAAAGGATATTTATCTTAGCTATTTCTACGGCGCAAAAATTGGCGTATTAGGATTAAACGGTTCCGGAAAAAGTTCTTTGTTAAGAATTCTTGCCGGTACAGATAAAGATTTTAATGGAGAGACAGCAATATCCCCCGGCTTTACTGTTGGAATATTAGAGCAGGAACCGGTACTGGATGATACAAAAACCGTAAAGGATATTGTCCAGGAAGGAGTTCAGGAAATTGTAGATGTTCTTGCCGAGTATGATGAAATAAACGCAAAGTTTGCCGAGCCAATGAGCGACGATGAAATGAACGATTTAATGGAACGCCAGGGAAAAGTTCAAGATAAACTGGACAGCATGAACGCTTGGGATTTAGACAGCAAACTTGACCTTGCAATGGATGTATTAAACTGCCCTCCGGGAGATACACCGGTTAAAGTTTTATCGGGCGGTGAAAGAAGAAGAGTTGCATTGTGCCGTCTGTTGCTAAAGAATCCCGATATTCTTCTTTTAGATGAACCTACAAACCATCTTGATGCCGAAACTGTTTTATGGCTCGAGGCAGAATTAAATCGTTATCCCGGAACTGTTATTGCGGTTACTCACGATAGATACTTTTTAGACAATGTTGCAGGATGGATTTTGGAATTGGACCGTGGTCAGGGAATTCCATGGAAAGGAAATTACTCCTCATGGTTAGATCAAAAACAGGCACGTTTACTTTTAGAAGAGAAGAAAGAAACCGATAAGCAAAAGACTTTGAAACGTGAATTGGAATGGATTCAAATGTCTCCGCGTGCCCGTCAGGCAAAATCGAAAGCGCGTATTAACGCTTATGAAGAAATGTTGAATGAGGAAACAGATCAGAGACAAAAGGATTTGGAAATTTATATTCCAGCCGGTCCCCGTTTAGGCAATGTGGTTATTGAAGCAAACAATATTTCCAAAGCTTACGGAGATAAAATATTATTCGAAGATCTTAGTTTCAAATTACCTCCCGGAGGTATTGTTGGAGTTATTGGTCCAAACGGTGCCGGTAAAACAACTTTATTTAAAATGATTGTTGGAAAAGAAACACCCGATAGCGGCACTTTTAAAATTGGAGATACCGTTCAGCTAGCATATGTGGATCAAAGCCGCGAAACTCTCGATTCGGAAAAAACTGTTTGGGAAATGATTAGTGATGGCAATGATATTATTCAATTAGGAAAAAGAGAACAGAACAGCCGCGCTTATGTTGGTCAATTTAATTTTACCGGTGGCGATCAGCAGAAAAAATTAAGCATGCTTAGCGGCGGAGAAAGGAATAGAGTAAATCTTGCAATGGCATTAAAGCAATGCGCAAATGTTCTGTTGCTGGATGAACCTACAAACGATTTGGATGTAAATACAATGCGCGCGCTTGAAGAAGGTTTAGTAAATTTTGCCGGATGCGCAGTTGTAATAAGCCACGATAGATGGTTCCTAGATAGAATTTGTACTCACATTCTTTCTTTTGAGGGAGATAGCAAAGTAGTTTGGTTCGAAGGAAACTTTAGCGATTATCAAGAAAACAGACGCCAGAGATTAGGAAAGGACGCAGATGTGCCTCATAGAGTTAAGTACAAAAAATTGACAAGATAGTTATAAAAGCGAAGCATCTAGTAAATAAATTTTTATTGTAAATAGAACAAATAATTATAAACACAATTCGGAGAAGAAATGAGTACAAAGCAATGGAATAAAAAACCCGATATGCAGATAGATCCAAAGAAGAATTATTCTGCAATAATAAAAACATCCCGAGGTGCAATTGAAATAAAATTTAACGCCGAATATGCACCTAAGACAGTTAACAATTTTGTCTTTTTAGCTAAAGAAGGATTTTACGATGGAGTAAGCTTTCATAGAGTAATAGAAGATTTTGTAATTCAAGGCGGCGATCCAACCGGAACAGGAAGAGGCGGACCAGGTTACAAATTTGAAGATGAATTTGCCGGCAATCCTTTAAAGCATGAACGTGGTTCTATAAGTATGGCCAATGCTGGACCAAATACAAATGGAAGTCAATTCTTTATAGCTCATTCGCCACAGCCTCATTTAAATGGCAAGCATACAGTTTTTGGAAAGGTTGTTAATGGAATTGATGTAGTGGATTCTATTCAGCAGGGTGATGTAATGATTGAAGTAACAATTAACGAAGAATAAGTAACAGAGTGCCTGAGTTACTTAGAACTCAGGCACTTAAAACATTCATTTTAATTACAATGCAGATAACACTTTTTCAAGTTTTGCAGATACTTCTCCGGCAACTTCTTCCAAAGCAGAATTGCCAACTGCTTTCATAGATTCCATTGGATTTATAAAACTTACTTGAACTACGTCCCCCTCTTTTTCCTGAACCACTACATTACATGGCAATAGAACACCAAGAGTTTCTTCTGCCTGTAAAGCTTTATATGCAAAAGGAGGATTGCACGCGCCAAGAATTTTATACTTTCGGAAATCGACATCAAGCTTTTTCTTTAATGTCTCTTTAACATCAATTTCTGTTAAAATGCCAAAGCCCTCTTTTTTTAACTCTTCGGTAACTTTAACTAAAGCTTCGTCGAAAGTATAATTTACGTTTTTTGAATTATGATATGACATATTTTCCTCGTTTTGTTTTATATAAGATGAAGCAATTTCAAAATAGATTCATATGAATCTAGAAAAAGAATAGCCACATAAAAAGAGTAATTACAACAACACTTATAAAATCTATTAGCACGCCAGTTTTAACCATATCAATTACTTTTAAGCGCTGAGTACCAAAAACAATTGCGTTTGGTGGAGTTCCCACCGGAAGCATAAATCCAAAAGAGGCAGCCAATGTTGCCGGAAACATTAATAATATTGGATTGATATTTAACTGAATGGATAAAGCGGCAAGAATTGGAAGCACAATTTGAACGGTTGCAGTGTTTGATGCTAACTCCGAAATAAATGTAACCGATGCGCATACAATAAATATTAGAAGAACAGGATGAACATTTGAAAAAGACGCCAATTGCTGCCCAATTAATTTTGAAAGTCCGCTGGTAACAAAACCATCTGCAAGCGCAAAGCCACCTCCGAACAAAATTATTATATCCCAAGGTATTTTTTTTAGAGCAGAAAAATTTAAGATGAAGAATTCCTCTTCGGTTTTCTTTTGCGCGGGGATTAAGAAAAGAAGTAATGCCATAGCAACTGCAATAGTTCCATCATCTATAAACTTTCCATTTGGAAATATATTTGTCCACCCCGGAATAAGAATAAACTCCAGATCTAAATTTTCGCGAAAAATCCATAGTATGCATGTTGTAATGAATACTAAAGAAACTACCTTTTCTTCGTAAGTCATCTTTCCCAACTTTGCTTTTTCTTCATGCAATACTTTTTTTTGAATCTGAAGATTCCTTTCCATTTTATAAAATACTTTTGTAATTAAGAACCATGCCGTAACCAGCATAATAACAGCAATAGGCAAAGCAAATTTCATCCACTCCCCAAAATGAATTTCGGGATTATTGGGAAAGGTAATTTTGAATGTCCTTTGAAAAACCATATTAGGAGCGGTTCCAACAATTGTACTTATGCCACCAATTGAACTTGCATATGCTATTCCAAGTAAAATTGCTTTGCCAAGCAGCTTTGTTCTATCCTTACCAAACTCCTCTTCAACTTTTAGAATTACAGCCATACCAATTGGAAGAATCATTAAAGTTGTTGATGTATTGTTAATCCACATGGATATAAAAGCAGATGCGCACATAAATCCCAAAACTATGCGGGATGGATGTGTTCCAAACAAATCTATAACTTTAAATGCAATCCTCTTATGAAGATTCCATTGCTCGATAGCAATTGCAATAATAAAACCGCCAAGAAAAAGAAATATTGTAGAGTTCGCATAAGCCTGAGAAGTTTGAGCGCCGCTAACAATTCCAAATGCTGGAAAAAGAATTAATGGAATTAAAGCAGTGGCGGCAAGTGGAATGGCTTCTGTAATCCACCATACAGCCATTAATGTTGCAACACCGGCAACTATTTTAGCATTATTCTGGTTAGGACCAAAATTTACAAAGGCAATAATTAAAAGAAGTGAAACAACTCCGGCTATTAATCCAAGCCACTTTATTTGGAACTGTTTTAATTTCACCATTGCAATTCCAGTATAGGTTTTAAAAATTATTTATATCACAAAAGCTAACCAAGCATATACTAAGCTTGCTTAATTCTTCCCACTAAATCTAATTCAATTTCCTCTTCGCTGTAGAACGCTTCTCCAAATGCTTTTCCAATTTTAAATCCATAATACTTTGCTCGTGCCTCTACAAACTGAATAAATATTGGCTGACTTATAAAAGTTTCTGGCTCGCTGCTTTTTGGATTATGAAACTGAGTATCGTATGCCCAAATAGAATTCATTTTTGTTTCAAATGTATCCGTAATATCAATTATAAAGGTGGGCTTAAATTCGTAAGTCTGCATGTAATAGAATAAATTTTTAGGACGGTAAGCAGGCTGTACTTTTCCATTGGCGTTGGTTTTTATTTTTGTTAATCCCGAAAAGAACATTGCCTCTTTTACAAGCTGCGAAGCGCCAATATGATCGGGATGGCGGTCGTTTGAAAATGGAGCAAAAATTAATTTAGGTTGGTGTTCTCTTATCTTACTAATAATTTTTTTTAGATATACATCATTATATTTTACCGAGCCATCCTTAATTGCAAGATTGTCTCTAAAAGATATATTCAAAATTTTAGCTGCTTTAGCCGCTTCCTTTTTTCTTATTGCTTTAGAGCCTCTTGTTCCCAATTCCCCTTGTGTTAAATCTATTATGCCTACCTTTAAACCAGCCTTGGTAAGCTTTGCTATTGTTCCTCCCATCGAAAGTTCGGCATCATCCGGATGAGCCGCAAAAACCAATACATCTAACTTCAATTTGCCCTCTTATTATTTTGTAATACAAATTAGCAATTATTCTTCAAAGTCATTCAAAAAATTGAATAGCTTTTTTACCTTTTGAAAGATATATTGAGTTGAGAAATTGTCTGAGTCAACTCTAAATTTTTTGGGAACCAATATGAAAGGGATTAAGCTTTATATCTTATTATCAATGCTATTATTATGCATAAGTTGCGAACTGGTTAAGCAAGAGGAAGATGTAACCCCTAAAGCAACCGGTTTTAAAATGCTCACCGGAAAAATTGTTGATGAATCCACAAACAATGGTATTGAGGGGGTATTAATTTCAATTGGTGGATTAACTGCCAAAACAGACGGTAAAGGTAATTTTGAATTCGGTACCGATTTATTGGAAGGGACCTACACTTTAACAGCAACCAAAACAAATTTTATTAGTTTGAGAAGAAATGTAAAAATAGTTAGTGGAAATTCCTCTATTGCCAGCTATTCTATGTTTGCCAAGAGCAGCGGTACGGTTATAAATGCTGCTTCCGGGGGAACAATTTTACAAAATTCACTTTATGAAATGAGTATTCCTCCCGGAGCATTACCTCAGAATACCGAGATTTCTATAACACCAGTTTTAGGCGCTGGAATTCCACTTGAGTCGTCGAACAGATTTACAGTTGATGCAATATATTTAGAGCCGAGTGGACTTACCTTTTTAAAACCGATTACAATTAAAATTCCTAACAGACTTCAATTTTTAGATCCATCAAAAATAAAAGCAGTTTCAATCAATTCCACAACATTTGCCGAAGAAGCACTTAATGTTAGCGTTGTTAATAATTCGCTGGTCGTATCGTTAAATCATTTTTCAACCGTTGAAAGCTATTCCACAGAAAATATTAGAACTAGAACTGTGGCTTATTTTGATACTACCGCAACAACTACAATTTGCGACTGCAATACCGAGAAGGCAACAGCAGAAGTAACAATATCTTCAAAAATTATTTCCACTTCAATTCCCGAAACCATTATTAAAGCAGAATTGGGTGTAGATATCAAGTCATCAATTTCTTCGGTATTAGAGCTTACCCGAAAAAAAGGGGAAGACATACTGCAACTTTATTATCAGGTTTCGGGCACTCGTTACATATTAGAAAAACAAGAGGGAAACGTTTGGAATTCACTTGCGGTGGTTGAAATTCCCTCAAGCATAAAAGTAGTTCCTAAAAAAGTTGGTTCGTGCCACAATCAGGGAGGAGTAAACTAAAATTTTATACTCTGGTTTTTCGGTTAGAATGAATATTATTTTATATTCGCATACTAAATTGAAGAACTAGAAAATGAATTCAAAATATGAAGCGGTAATTGGACTTGAAGTTCATGCCCAGTTATTAACGAACACAAAAATATTCTGCGGATGCTCTAACAAATTTGGAGCAAATCCAAATACAAATGTTTGCCCAATTTGTCTCGGTCATCCGGGAACTCTACCTGTGCTGAACAAAAAAGTTGTTGAGTTTGCTATACTTGCCGGATTGGCAACCGAATGCACAATAAATGAAAAATCAATTCTAGCCCGAAAAAATTATTTCTATCCCGATCTACCAAAGGGATATCAAATTTCTCAATTCGAACTTCCCATTTGCGAAAACGGAAACATTAAGGTTGTACTTAAAGATGGCACAAAAAAAAGAATCAGCATTAAAAGAATTCATATGGAAGAGGATGCTGGCAAATCAATTCACGATTTTGGAGAGGATACTCATATAGACTTGAACCGATGCGGCACTCCATTAATTGAAATTGTTACAGATCCCGATATTCACTCTGCCGAAGAAGCTATATTATATTTAACAAAGCTAAGGCAAATTGTTACATACCTTGGAATTTGCGACGGTAATATGGATGAAGGCTCTTTCCGCTGCGATGCAAACATTTCAATTCGTTTAAGAGGAGAAGAAAAATTAGGCACTAAGGCCGAAGTAAAAAATATGAATTCACTTAGAAATGTTGAAAAGGCAATTGAGTTTGAAATTGAAAGGCAAATTGATTTGATTGAAGATGGGCATCGTATAGTTCAGCAAACATTATTGTGGAATGCAGATTTGAATAAGGCATTTCCTATGAGAAGTAAGGAAGAAAGTCACGATTACCGTTACTTTCCAGACCCCGATTTACTGCCCGTTGTAGTTAACGACTATTGGAAGAAAGAAATTCAAAGCCGTTTGCCCGAGCTTCCGGAAGTTCGACTAAAAAGATTTGTTGAAGAAATTGGCTTGCCTCGATATGATGCCGAAGTTCTTACCGCATCAAAAGAATGCGCAGATTACTATGAAGAAGTAATTAAGCATACCAACGATTACAAAGCTGCCAGCAATTGGATTATGACAGAGGTGTTAAAAGTAATTAACGAGCAAAATATTTCCTTTGCTCAATTTACCATGAAAAGTGAATATCTTGCCAACCTTATAAATCTTATTAACGATAAAACAATTAGCGGAAAGATTGCAAAGGATATTTTTCCAGATATGATTTCTACAGGTAAGAATCCTCAGGAAATTGTAAAGGAAAAGAATCTTGTGCAAATATCGGATACATCGCTTATAGAGACTGCCATAGATAAAATTCTGCAAGCCAATCCAAAGGATGTTCAAGATTATCTTGCCGGTAAGGAAAAAGTAATTGGATTTTTCGTTGGGCAGTTAATGAAAGAAACAAAGGGAAAAGTAAATCCTGCATCTGCAAACGAATTGCTTAAATCGAAGTTGGAAAAATTAAGAGCATAGCAACAACACTTAAGTTCCCCTCCTAAATAAGGAGGGGAAATAATTAACTATAATTTTTTGAATAAATCTGCCATTTCCATTGCGGCAATTGCTGCATCCCAACCTTTATTTCCGGCCTTTGTTCCGGCGCGTTCTAAAGCCTGTTCAATGGAATCTGTTGTAACAACTCCAAAGATAATTGGAACTTCAGTTTCAAGAGATGCACTTGCAACCCCTTTAGAAACTTCACTTGCAACATAATCGAAATGTGGAGTAGCGCCCCTAATTACAGCACCAACACAAATAACGGCATCAAACTTTTTTGTGGCGGCAATTTTTTTAGCTGCTAATGGAATTTCGAAAGCGCCCGGTACATAAACAACTGTAATATTATCTTCAGCTCCATCGTGCCTAAGAAGACAGTCTATTGCGCCTCCAAGTAAATTCCTTGATATTACTTCGTTAAAACGGGAAACTACAATTCCAAACTTCCTCTCTTTAGCGGTAATATTGCCTTGAACTGTTAATGACATATTTCACCTATATTATTTGTTTTCGATGTTCGATAAAAAGTGTCCAAGCTTATCTTTCTTGGTTTTTAAATAACGCTTATTGCTTTCATTTGGCTTTGCTTCAATTGAAACTCGCTCTACAATATCCAAATCGTATCCTTTTAATCCAACAATTTTTTTAGGATTGTTGGTAAGCAGTCTAATTTTTGTGAGTCCTAAATCCTTCAATATCTGTGCGCCAATCCCATAATCTCTTAAATCTGCTTTAAATCCAAGTGCTTCGTTTGCTTCAACAGTATCTCTTCCTTTTTCCTGAAGTTCGTACGCAAGAAGTTTATTCAACAATCCAATGCCTCTTCCCTCTTGACGCATATAAAGAAGAACTCCCTTACCTTCTTTTTCAATTAATTGTAATGCTTTTGCTAGCTGCTCGCCGCAGTCGCATCTATTGGAACCGAATACATCGCCGGTTAAACATTCGGAATGAACACGAACTAAAACCGGAGAGCCATCATCAATTTTTCCTTTAACAATTGCAATCGGATTATCGTGAGGATCCAGCAAGTTGCCGTAAAGATGCAGTTTAAAACTTCCATACTTGCTGGGCATATCAACAATCGAACGGCATTCAACAAGTTTTTCTTTTCTTCTACGGTATTCAATTAAATCCGCAATTGAAATTATTTTTAGATTATGCTTTTTGGCAAACTCTCTAAGCTGAGGCAGCCGAGCCATAGTGCCATCTTCATTTAATATTTCGCAAAGAATTCCGGATGGTTTTAATCCCGCCAATTCGGCAAGATCAACAGAAGCTTCGGTATGTCCGGCACGTTTAAGCACGCCTCCATTTTTTGCAATGAGAGGAAATATATGTCCCGGTCTAGCAAAATCAATTGGTTTAACATCCTCATCAACCAATGCGGTAATTGTCTCGGTTCTGTCGAATACGCTAATGCCGGTTGTAGTGCCATGAATGTAATCTACAGAGACAGTAAATGGTGTTTGATGAATTGTTGTATTGTTATTAACCATGTAGTCAAGCTCAAGAGCTTTTGCACGAGCTTCTGTAATTCCAATACATAAAAGTCCGCAAGCTTCTCTTGTAATAAAGTTTACATGTTCCGGCTTCACCAGTTCCGAAGCCATAATAATATCCCCTTCATTTTCTCTATCTGCGTCATCAACAACAATAATCATCTTGCCGTTTTTAATGTCTTCAATAGCTTCGTTAATAGTATTCAATCCATTTTGAAAATCGATTCTGAACTCTTCCATTTTAGTATCCAAGGTTTTTTAACCACTCTTCCGAAATATTATTTTTATTTTCTGTTTTGTTTACCAGCATATTTTCAACATACTTTGCAATAAGGTCAACTTCTATATTTACTTCGTCTCCGGCTTTTTTGCCTTTTAAATTTGTTTGCTGCCAAGTATGAGGAATAACCGAAATTCTAATTTTTGTTCCTTCAACTTTGGCAACCGTTAAACTAATTCCATCTATGGAAATTGAGCCCTCGTTAATAACATATTTTTTCTGTGATTCAGGAATTTCAATTTCGAGGCTGTAATTTTCTCCCAACTTTTGAATTGAAGTTATTCTACCAATTCCATTTACATGCCCTTGAACTAAATGCCCTCCTAAGCGGTCGGACAATTTTACAGCCTTTTCCAAATTAACTTTTTGCCCAACATTAATATTTGCCAATGTAGATTTTTTTAATGTCTCACCAACAGCGTCTGCCCAAAAAGAGGAGCTGTTAAACTTTGTTACCGTTAAACAAACACCATTTATAGAAATAGATTCCCCTAGCAGAATATCTTCCATAGCCTTAGAGCATGAGATTTTTGCCGAAATGCCGCCGGCAATTCTTTTTATCTCCTCTATTGTGCCTATTTCTAATACTATTCCTGTAAACATTATTAATTGTTCTTATATGTTAGTTTAACATCTTTGCCAAGCTTAACGCTGCTGTATAAATTCAGCTCAATCTTCCTATTTACACTGAACGCATCAAGTCCCGTTCCTAAAATTTTAGGGGATTTTAGAAGAATTAGCTCATCGAATAAATTTTCTTCCAGAAATTGAGAAAACACTTCCCGACCCCCTTCCACAAAAATAGAGTTAATATTCTGCTGGAACAATGTTTTACAAATTTCCTTTACCTTAATATGTGCGTTTTTATCTGCTTTTAGTTGAATTACCTTAACGCCAAGAGCCAAAAGCCGGTCCATTTTCAATTTAGAAGAATTCTTGGAGGTAAATACCCAAATTCCCATTCTGTTTTTTTGATGGAATATTTTTGAATTTGGATTAACCGATAGCTTTCCATCCAAAATAATTACTTGGGGATTTCTGCCATTTACCGCTCTTACATTTAATTGAGGATTATCTATGTTAATAGTGCCGGCACCAACCAAAACCGCATCGTACAAAGCTCTTTGAGTGTGAACAAACTTTTGGGATTCTTCCCCAGTTAGCCAGGTTTGCTTTCCTTTTTTGTAAGTAATTTTACCATCGAGCGACTGCGCAATTTTTAATGTTATGTAAGATGATTTTTTCTTCATGGCTTTGAAAAAAAACTTATTTAATTCTTCCCCCTCCTCCTTGCAAATGTCAACTGCTACTTCAATTCCAGCTTCTCGCAGTTGTTCAATTCCCTTTCCCGCAACATTTGGATTTGGATCTACATTACTTATTACAACCCGTTTAATTCCCGCAGCAATAATTGCCGGCACGCATGGAGCAGTTTTTTTATTTGTATGACAGCATGGTTCCAAATTGCAGTAAAGTGTTGAACCGGATAAATTTTGTTTAGCGTTTACAATTGCATTTGCTTCGGCATGAGCTTGCCCAAACTTTTTATGATATCCTTTGGAAACTATTTTTCCCTTTTTAACAATAACGCAGCCAACCAAAGGATTTGGACTAACATTTCCAATTCCCTTTTTTGCAAGAGCAAAGCATTGCTTAATATAGAATTCGTCACTTTTAATAACCGGCACTTTCCAACTCCTTTTTTAATGCAATTTCAAATGGAAGAGATTCAATTCCAATTGAGGCAAGCTTATCAACATTCATCGAAACATCTTCTACAATATATGAAGCATTTACTTCTTTCATTGTTGTTGCAGTTACCAGTTCTTTATCAAATCCACATTGGTTGCATAAAGCAATTCCCAAATCGTATCGGCTAAGGCGACTGGTTCCTCCAAAATTGAAAATTCCATTTACTTCTAGTTCTACAAGCTCACTAATCATTCTTGCACTATCCCTTACAGAAGCCACCGATCTATATTGATCTGTAAACAATTTTACTTTATTACCATTTTTCAATTGCTCGTAAACAAATTGAAAATGTGTTCTGGAATGATTAAGCCCAAAGCCATATTGCAGCGCGGTTCTAAGAATTATATGGTTATCAAAAGTCTGCTGAATTTTAACCTCTCCCATTAATTTCGATTCCGCGTAAAGAGAAATGGGAATAAGTTTTGAATCCTCTTTTAATAAGCTGCCACGGTAGCCGGCATAAACCAAATCCGTTGATGTGTAAATTAGCTTTGCATTTAACTGGTTACAAAGTTCGGCAATTTGTTTTGTGGCCTTTACATTTATATCGTTAACATAACCGGGTGTTACTTTATCTGCTCTATCGGAATTGGATATTGCACCGGTATGAACAATAACATCCGGTTTAAAATTGGTGATAATTTCTGCAAGTTCAGTTTTGTTGTTCAACCCCACTTTAACGGAATTGTAGTTTTTGCAGTTGCCAATATTTGAAAAGTATTGAGTTAATATCTCATGCTTCCTGCTCAATTCTAAATTCAGAAATTGACCTAGAAGTCCGCTGCCGCCGGTAATAAATATTTTCATCTTTGCTTCCTAAAATATAAATTGAGCACAGTAATAATATAACTAAACTGGGTTATTTTAAAGAATAAGATCAGGAGCAGTTAAAAGAGCAGGAATAAGAACAAGGACAAGAACAAGAATAAGAATAAGAACAAGAATAAGAATAAGAACAAGAATAAGAATAAGAGCAAGAATAAGAATAAGAGTAAGAATAAGAATAAGAGTAAGATTAATTAGAAAAACAGAAAGGTTTACCAACATGAAACATTTAATTGGCGCGCATGTTTTTGTAGCCGGCGGTGTAGATTCCGCAATTACAAAAGCAGATGAATTCGGGTTTACAGCAATTCAAATTTTTACACGAAACAATAACCGGTGGGCTTCAAAGCCATTATCCGATAAAGAGATTACCTCGTTCAAAGAAAAGATGAGCTCTTCAAACGTTAAAGTGGTAGTGTCGCACGATTCCTATTTAATAAATCTTTGCGCAATACTGCCGGAGAATTTGGAAAAATCTTTGGCTGCTTTTAAAGATGAATTGGACCGATGCGAAATACTGGAAATTCCATACTGCAATTTTCATCCCGGTTCTCACGGAGGTGCAGGTGAAGAGGAGGGAATTAAAAAGATTGCCGAGTCACTAAATTTGGTTCATCAGCAAACAAGCGGACACAAGGTTAAAAGCATGCTGGAGGCCACAGCCGGACAGGGAAACGCAATTGGATATAAATTTGAACAGCTAGCTAAGATTATTGAACTGGTTGATGAAAAAGAGAGAATGTGCGTTTGCATAGATACGGCTCATATTTTTGCCGCAGGTTATAACATTAAGGATGAAGAAGAGTATAAAAAGGTAATGAAAGAGTTTGATGATATAATTGGTTTGGATCTTCTTAAATGCATTCACATGAACGACAGCAAAAAAGCTTTAGGCTCTCGCGTGGATAGACACGATCATATTGGGCAGGGATTAATTGGGCTTGAAGGCTTTACAAATATTATGAACGATAAGAGATTGAAAGATGTAGCTCTTATTTTAGAAACACCAAAAGGAAAAGAGCAGCTTGAAGATTTAGAGAATGTGAAAACATTATTGAGTTTAGTCAAATAATAAGCATGTTCTGTATTCTAGAATTTAGGTACAAGAAGTGCGACTTTGCCAAATTTTATGTCTGGGGTGACAAAATTAGTCGCGCGTGAGTAAAAATAACTCACGAAGCAGTAAAATTAATTCGACTGGCAGCTATTTTTAATGGATTGAGACTAAAATTAACTCGAACGATATTAATTTTTAATCGGGCATGATTAAAAATTAATCGAAGAGAAATTAAAAATACTAGCGAGGGAGTAAATTTTAATAGTGTTTGATATAAATTTATTCGAAAGTAAGTAAAAATAACTAGAGCAGTAGTTATTTTATATTGAAGGGGAATTTTAGAGAAATACTATTCAATACAAACGTCCTTTTACCTCTAATTGCTTTTATTAGGCCTATAATTGTTAAAAGCCTTCCGGTATTTTAAAAGAATAATACCGGAAGATTATTTTAGATAAATTATTTTAGAATACCCACTTCTTTTTTTATTACTTCAATAGCTTTTTCTAAGTATTCATCCCTTCCCTCTTTTACCGCTTTTATTGTGCGTTCTACAGGATATGTTGGTTTAATGCCAATTAAATGATGTTGAGAACCGTCATGCTTTATAACCTTCATTCCAGTCCACATAATTCTGAAGCCCCCCGGTAGATTAATAAAATTAACATTTCCATTTGTACCGGCAGTAATACCACCAACAGTTTCTGCCATTTTATAATATTCTACAATTCCCATTATCGATTCACCATAACTAACTACAGATGGTTCATTAATAAAAACCACTTTACCTTGGATGTGAGTTTTATTGGGATATGTTAAAGGCCAACGGTTTTCTGAGAATGTAATATTTTCTCTATCAGGATAAATAATTTGAGGAATTTTCCAAAAGGCAGATTGATAAGGTTCATTTGCTAAATAGCCTAATAACTTTGTTTCATCTATCCTTTTTAAATCTTTATCGTATTTGCCATTCCACCTTTTATCGAATATTACTCCTTTAGCTTTAGCAATTAAATTGATACTGTCTAAAAATTCATTTTCCGACGCGGCTGCTAGGTTGATGTAATATATATCCCCTTCCAATTTCTTAATCCCCGGAAAATCAAATTCACTAATTTGGTTAAAGAAAAATCCTCTGCTATCTATTTCTCTTTTATACTCCAAAGGAATTACCTTGTTATTTCGTAACAATTCCAATTTAGCAATGCTTCCATTTTCTCCTTTGCCAAACTGGTTCAACGTGCGATATCTTTTCAATTGCGGAGAACCGGAAACATATTTTTCTTCTTCCAATAATTCTTCAATTCCGGTCTTACCGTCAATATTAACAATTACATCACCCTTATGGAATTTAACTATATCATTTGTGGCTGTAATAACAATTTTACCTTCAATATATTCAGTACGAATTGGAAGTCCTCCTAAAGGTTTTTTCTGTTTGTAAAAAATATAACCATGGCCATCTTCCAGTTTAGCAACCATCTTACTCAATGTTCCATAAAACTCATCAGCAGTTTTATTTTGAATTGTCTCAAGCAGAGTTTGATCAAGAACTTTATCCCAATCAACTTTAACTACATCGAAGTAGGGATAGAAATGCTGAAAGACATTCCAAGAAATAATAACATCACACAAACGGGTATTTATATTTTCAGTAGTAGTATCAACCAATCCTAAATTGTTTGTTAATATTTTAAATAATGCCTTATCTGCTTTTGGAATTGTTCCATTTTTATCACAGAATAAAGTCAAAGGGAATTTACAGTATAAACTGGAATCTAGTTTTGCTTTATATGTTTCGTTAACAAATGGGAATAAATCAAAAAATTTAACACCAGTGAATTCCCATTTATTAGTTTCAACAGAATTATACATTGACGAAATTTTAAGATTTATATTTTGTGGAGGAATTGTTTTATATATACGTGCACTTCTATAAACATTAGATTCTTTAGAAAGACGAACTCCACTATGCTGCCAAGCAACTAGCTTGTGCGAATCCCATATTTTAGGCTTCTTAACAAGTGCATCATTAAAATCTTTTTCATTAAATGTGATTTGCAGTGTAGGGGCAATAGGTAAAAGCATTTGTATTAATACATTTTTTAATTCTTCATCGTCTTTTGCCTGCTTAACTTTTTCTGCTCCATAAATTGCAAACTTATTCCAATCTAATTTTGCAGCTTCATCCGATGGATGGAAAAAACGTACATATCCATACAATTTTGCAAAGGCTTTTAGGTTTTTTAATTCTCTTTTGTTTTGTTCAGTCTGGGCAGCTAAGAGGATATTAAATGTTGTTAGAAGTAAAAATAGAATAGAAAACCAGAAGGATTTTGTTTTCATAAAGGAACCCCAATGTTTTAGTTTGTGAATTTCTTACCCACCAAACTAAGTAAAGGTTCCTTTAATTCAATCTCTTCTAATTATTATATAAAATTTACATTGGTCTTAAAACCATTATTCCGGTTTGCTTCTTATTTCCTTTAATATAATCGGCAAGTGGTTTTTCAGTAATCTGAACTTTTGTACCGGCTATTGGGGCGTGCATAAAATGAATTCTTCCATCATCCAACCGGATTGCAATTCCGGTGTGAGCAATATCCAAACCATCTACGTTGGTAGTAATTCCAATAATATCGCCACTGTTAATCTTACCTTCAAGTTCATGAATACTGCTTTGAGGAATGTAGTAATAATCGCGCGCAGACATTTCTTTTTCGATTTCCGCAATTGGCTTAATAAAATTTTGATTCTCTTTTAATCTTTTATAAGAATCGGAGTGAGTGCTCATAAAATTAATTTGTTTTTTGTATTGAACACCGCCGATGGTTTTAGTTATATCACTTCCTAATCCTCGTTTATTAATATCGAACAGCCAATCTGAAAAGTAATGAAGGCGCGAAGGATAATCATCCATTTTGCCCCCTCGGTAACGAAGGTTCTCAATTTCTTTAAGATAATCTTCAAAAGCATACTTGCCTTTTTTTACACATCGCGAAAGTGCAAAAGTTGTTTCGAAGAATGTATAGCAATCCAATCCGGCAAGATTAACAACAACACTTTCCTTATCCCCTTTTTCCAAAGTATTGGCAACGTAGTCTGTTCCAATAAAACTTTTTCCAATTGCAATCATAACATCACCAATTGGCTTTTGAGTTAACTTGCCGTCAACAGCCAGCTTGAATTTTGAATTGCATATTTCTACATCCTTTTGTGTATAAGTGGCCTGAGCAAAAAGAATAAATGGTAATAAAAACAGCAGAGTAGTTTTTGTAATCAGCTTTATCATAACAACACCTTTAATAATTTTATTTTACCTTTCAAGAGAAAGGATTCAATTCTAAAATGGAGCTTCCTCTATTTGAGCCGGCTCGTTATTCTCCGGCAATATTCTAAATCTTTCAAGATTTTCGAATCTTGCATACTCTTTCATAAATTTAATTCTTACGTCGCCAATAGGACCGTTACGCTGCTTGCCAATAATAATTTCGGCAACACCTTCGGTAGATTCACCATTCATATCGCCGCCGGTAAATTGAGTTATACCATAAACTTCCGGGCGGTATAAAAACAGAACAACATCGGCATCCTGCTCGATAGAACCGGACTCGCGTAAATCTGAAAGCATCGGCTTTTTATCTGTACGCGTTTCAACAGCACGGTTAAGCTGAGATAGAGCAATTACCGGAATATTTAATTCCTTTGCCAAACCTTTTAAAGAACGGGAGATTGTAGAAATTTCCCGCTCACGGCTATCCATATTAAAAGAAGGATTGATTAGCTGAAGATAATCTATAATAATCAAACCAATTTTCTTTTCATTTTTAAGTCGTCTTGCTTTAGCTCGCAATTCAAGAATTGAGATGCCAGGAGTATCATCTATGTAAATAGGGGCTTTGCTTAAGCGGTGAATAATTCGGCTAACGCGAGCTCCATCTTCGGCTTTAAATTTACCGGTACGTAAACTATGTGCATTAATTCTTGCCTCGGCCGAAATTAAACGGGTTACCAATTGAGTCGTAGCCATTTCAAGACTGAACACTGCAATTGGAACATCAAAATCCATTGCCGAATTTCGAGCAGCGGACATTGCGAATGCCGTTTTACCCATGGAAGGGCGAGCGGCAACAATAATTAAATCCGATTTTTGAAATCCGCCTAACATATCGTCAAGCTCTACAAATCCACTTGGAACCGAAAATGTAGAAATCTTTTTAGCGTGAATAGCTTCAATTAATTCCCAAGCCTCTTTAACAGCCTTTTCCATGGATGTAAAAGATTCTTTAATTCCCTCTTCCGATATTTGAAAGATCTTGGCTTCGGCTGCATCCAATAGATCGAACACATCGTCCTGACCATCGTAAGCTGCATTTGCAATTTCGAGCGAAGCCGAAATTAACTGGCGAAGAATCCATTTTTCCATTACAACGCGAGCATGAAAATCTATATTTGCAGCAGATGAAACATCCTGGGTTAACTTTCCTAAATAAGCTGCGCCTCCGGCTTCCTCAATCTTGCCAGATTTTTTCAATTCTTCGTAAACTGTAACTGTATCAATTGGTTCGTTAGCTTCGTAGAGTGTGTAAATAGCTTCGAAGATTAATCTGTTCTTTTTATCGAAGAATGAATCCGGTTTTAAAATTTCAACAGCCTTAGGAACGGATTCTTCATCCATCATCATTGCACCGAGTACAGACATTTCTACCTCGATGGCTTGAGGGGGCTGTTTTGCAGTAGCTTTAAGTTTGTCTAAGTCGTAGCTGGGCTTAGGAGTACGCGATGTAGTTTTTTTTGCCATTTCTATGCTGTTAGTTGATCGTAAATTTTTCTGAATTTTTTAACATCTTCCCAGCAGCCTCTTTTCCAATTTGGATTACGCAGCAGTGCCGCGGGATGATAAGTAGCAATTACTTTTATTCCATTCAATTCGTATGTGTTTTCTCGCAGGGCAGCAAGAGTTAATTTTTTGTTTAGTAAACCGTTTGCAGCAATTCTTCCCAAACATAAAATTACTTTTGGCTTTATCAAATTAATCTGATGCTGAAGATAAGGCATGCATGTTTCCATTTCTGCAGGCAATGGGTCTCGGTTGCCCGGAGGACGGCACTTTAGAATATTTGCGATGAATACATCTTCACGGCTAAAATTAATTGCCTTAAGAATATCGTTAAGCAACTTGCCGGCACGCCCAACAAATGGTTCACCCTGCTTATCCTCGTCTGCGCCGGGAGCCTCTCCAATTATAAGCGCATCTGCGTTAGGATTGCCAACTCCAAAAACAAATTTAGTTCTTGTTCTACCCAAAGAGCATTTTTGGCATTCGTTAATCATCGAATTCAATTCTTCAAGAGATTGAGTCTTCATAAAATCTTCGTGAAAGAATTTTTCGTCAACTACGGTTTCAATTTTTTCGGTCTTAGCTTGACTATAAAGATTTGCTTTTACCTGTGTGTTAAAACTTAGCTCCATCTTTTCAAAAAGAAGATCGCCAAAAATTTCTTTTTGATCTTTCAAGGCTTCTATTAATTTGTGTTTGAAAGTATCGGGCAAAATGAATCTCTACTGAATTTATTTTTTGAGGTTATAATTTAGCGAATCAATTTAAAAAATAAAAAGCGGAGTTAAGTTAAACTTCTCCGCTTTTATGGAAATTAAATGATATTTATTTCTCTTTTTCGTTTCTGTAACGGTATTCAACCATTCCATCACGAACTTCTTTAACAGCTTTAAGATGAGGTTTTTCTTTTTTCTCGAATTCCAAAGAAAGTTTTAACTGTTCAGGATTCTCTTTGTCTTCATATTCATCTTCTTTTCCGGTAGTAATTGTGCTAAGATGAGTATTGAACTCAAGCTTGTAATCGTCGTTAATCTTACGAGCTCTTTTTGCCGCAACAACAACAGCTTCGTAAAGATTTGGAATGTTTTCTTTTATCTTAGAAAGACTTAATGGTACTATTCCCATTTTACTGCTCCTTTATTTCATTCATTATAATTCTATTTACTTCTTCTTTTGCCAATTCAAGATTATCGTTAACCACAACATAATCAAAAGATTTTTGATAACTAAGTTCCATTTCGGCGCGTTCAATTCTTTTTTTGTAATCTTCCAGGGTTTCGGTCTTTCTACCAGCCAGGCGTTCTTTAAGAACATCTATGCTTGGCGGAGCAATAAAAATTAAAACCGACTCTGGATAATGCTTTTTAATACTTAACGCACCCTTTACATCAACTTCAAAAACAGTACATAAATTCTTCGAGATATTTAATTCAATCTGCGACTTCAAAGTTCCATAATAATAATCGTAAAATTTTTCCCATTCAACAAACTCATCATTTTTAATTCTGCTTTCAAATTCCTCTTCCGATACAAAGAAATAATCTTTACCATCAATTTCGTTATTTCTTTTTTTACGGGTTGTAACAGAAATTGAAAAAACATAATCGGGATTTTTTTTAAGAACATCCCTAACAATGGTAGTTTTACCGGATCCGCTTGGAGCAGAGAATACAAGTAGTTTCACTTTTTTTTGGTTCACTGCTATTCAATATTTTGAATTTGTTCACGGATTTTTTCTAATTCTTCTTTAATGCTAAGCCCGCTTCGGCTAATATCGTAAGCTAAAGATTTACTATTGATTGTATTAGCTTCCCTATTCATTTCCTGTAAAATAAAATTTAAGCGTCTGCCGGCATCTTCGCTTTTACTAACTGTATCTCTAAACATTTTAATATGGCTGCGTAATCTTACACATTCTTCTGTAACATCCGATCTTTCGGAAAGCAGAGCCAATTCCATGCTTAATCTTTCTTCGTTATTGCTTAAATCTGCAATCAACTGGCTTGCACGCTCTTTCAATTTATTAAAATATTCAACAACACAGCCTCGAGCAGATTCCTCAATTTTTGAAAGGGATTCTTCAATAATATTTACCCGCTTGTTTAAATCCTTTTCCAGCTCGGTTCCTTCAAGCTCTCTCATCTTATTCAACTCGGCAATGGCTTTATCAATTGCCTCTGTTACCAAATCCATTTCCTCGCTTGCCTGCTCGCTATCGTCTTTAAAGAGCATTGTTTGAAACAAGAGAATATCGCTAAGTTTAATTTTATCTGTAAGCTTAGCATGCTTTTTAATATCTTTTAATATTTTATGAGCGAACTTAACGGCCGAAGGATCAATTTCGTTAAACCGTTCTTCGAACTCCCCTTTTTTAATAGTTACAGCAAGGTATACTTTGCCCCTTTTAATTTTATTTTTAACTCTCTCCCTAATTTCAAATTCTTTATTCATCAAGAATTTTGGTAATCGAAGAGATAAGTCTAAAAATCTGCTGTTCAAGCTTTTAATTTCGGCTTCAACAGAAAGGTCACCTTTCTTAGCTAAACCCTTACCATAGCCGGTCATGCTGGAAATCATTAGAATCCTTAAAAAAGTGAGGGCAAATTTAGTTAAAATTGAGCTACCAGCAAAGAGATAAAATGAGGATAATAGGGATTAAAAAGCTTCTCCAATACCAAAATGAATCTGCCAAATTTCGCCGAAAAAGGTCTTTTTGAAAATACTTCTGGTGTCATTAGGGTCATAAATTTTAAGACCAACATCAATTCTAAATGGAACGTAATCTGAATAGAATCTAAAACCAACCCCGGCAGCAACTGCAATATCATTTATTTTGAATTCATTTATACCATTCCAAGTATTACCAAAATCAACAAAAAGAGCAGCGCCAAAATTTCCCATAAACTTTTGCCTTGTTTCAATAGAGCCCTCTAATAAAAAGAATCCGCCTAATTCAGAACCCTTTATTATATCATCTAAATCTTGAGGCGAAAAGTCTTTCGAAGGTAATAACTGTTGCTTTGGAACAAGCTTTCGTGTTGACCATCCTCGAACAGAGTTGCTGCCACCGGAATACAATCTTTGATTTAATGGAATATCTGCCTTATTGCCCTGATAAGTAAAAATATTCCCAATTTTTAATTTCATTCCAAATACTGATTCCCTAGAGCTAAATATCTCGGGAAAGAATGTTGTTGTAGCAACCAATTTGAAACTTTGAGGCCGGTTAAAGTCACTCTTAATTAATTTACTGAATAGAGCGGCAATGGAGTTTGATTCTTCTACAACAAAGGATAAAGAATATCCTGAATTTGGATAAATTGGATCGTTGGTTTTGCTGGCGCCAAAACTAAAACCTAAAATTTCGGTAGTGCCATTAGAATAGATGGGACCCTTAACATTTGCATTAGCTAATGAATCCGCAGTTAATGCATTTACCTCCGCACGTATGTAAGCGGCTTTTAAATTTCTTATTAAATATGCTTCTTGAAACTCATATTCCGATTGCTCGATATTTATAAATGAGTTGAAATAACTTAGGTAAACATTTTCGGGCAATTCAAAATCCAGAGACAGTTTTGCACCATAAAGAGTGGAATTATAATTATCTCTCTCTTTCTTGCGAGTTGCATATGCTTCTAGTTTTGTGTTTATAGACTGACCGAATAAAAGAGGCTGTTCCAAACTAACTCTGGCATCTACGTATCCGTAAAATGTTGAATCCGTAAAGGAGGTTTTTTTTAAAAACTCACCAATGTTCTGAACAGCAATAGAAGTACTTGTGGTAAATTTTCGGGCTTCACCTAAAAAGTTTTTGCGGTAATAATTTAACGCAATACCAAGATTAAAAGTATTATCCTCGTTGTTAGCAATAATTTCTGGGGAAAGTTCATTCATCATGCCAATATCTGCACTAATGCTAATAGGAACATGAATTCCGGCAGTATCTGCAATAACACCGTAAATATTTGTTCCGTTAAAAAGATTTGTACGGTAAAGCCTAACAAGGCCACGCTGAGTATCGGAATAACTGTACCAGCTCTCTTTTTTTATCCCCACCAATTCAATCAAAAGGTCGTCTGTAACATCTTCCATTCCCGGGCCGGTTTTAGAAACTATTATATTGCTTATTCTATAACGTTCTAAAGGGATAATATTAATTCTTACATCAGCAGTATTTTTCATTGTATCAATTTCTACTTTTGGTCTATCTGCCTGTGCAAGCATATGACCATGATCCTTTAAAAAGTTAACAATAAAATCTCTTTTACTTTCTACAATGGCGTCGCGGTAAATTGTTTGGGAATCTATTTCGGTATTCTTTTTTATAGTTTCTTGAAACTCAGGGGCAATTAAATTAATTCCTGTTACACTAATTTTTTTCAAAATTATTGGAATGCCCTCTTGAATATTGAAAGTAAGATGTGCGGTTAAATCATCATGATCCAATACATACGCAGCGCTAATTTTTGCCTTGTAAAATCCATTCTTTCTATAAAAATTTTTTAATGCTTCAATATCGTTAGGAACCATAGTGGAATCGAAATAAATAGCTTTGCCCCCCATGGAAGAGAACTTGTTAAATAATTGCGAAATCCAGCTTGGCGTTTCTTTAATTAAAATAATGGAGGAAAGAATTTCGGTAGAAAATTGTTCGTTTCCGTTAAACTGAACTTTTGTTAATTCGTATTGCTTGGATTGAGCAAAAAGAATTATTGGGAAAAGAAGGAATAATATTTTAAGAGATAGTTTTTTCAAAAAAGATAGTCTTATTAATATGAAATTTTAACAGGTGTTCCAACATCAACAATTGCATAAAGCTCATCTATGTTTTCGTTGCTAATAGCAATTGATCCGTTAGTCCAATTAAAGGAAAAAGGCAAATTCTTAAAAATGTAATTAAACTTTCCAATTCCCTGAATAGAAATTGCGGCTCCAAGTTTGGTTTCTTGCGGCGCGCAAACATTGTTTTTTTGAGCAAGCAAAATAGCATCGTACTCATCTTTATTAATATAATTTCGGGCTAAGGCTTCGGCAGCATCATAAATATTAGGATAATTAAGCGTTAGCAATTTATAATACCTTTCATTTTCACCTTTAGAGCAAATTTTATATTGCCCAACAGGTGTTACATTGTCGTCTTTAGAAGTCTTAACTTTAGAATAATTTTTTCCAAAAACGGCTTTATAAGTTTTTACTAAAACTTTTTCGGAATAAAGCTCTACCTGATAAAGTTTTCTATTAACTACTAAACTTGGATTTGAAATACTAGAAATACCTTTGGCAGCCATAGCTTCTTTTAGCGATACTTCCCTAAGGTTTAGCATAACACCATACATAACTAATCCGGCAAAGAAAAGCATCATACTGGCTAATATGTAAATTATATTCCTTACCAAATTCATGCACTAAAATTTTCAACTCAAATATAAAAACTTATTGCAACAGAATGTAAACAAAAAGGGCCTGATTACTCAAGCCCTTTTAAGAAAATAATTTAATTGATACTATGCATTAGCTTCAACAACCGCAATGGCGCTCATATTAATAATATCTTGAACCGTATCGCCACGTTGAATTACATGAACCGGCTTTTTCATTCCCATTAAAACGGGACCAATTACAATAGCGTCGGTTAATCTTTGGAAAAGTTTGTAGGCAATATTTCCCGAAGCCAAATCTGGGAAGATTAAAACATTTGCATCTCCCTTTAGAACTGAAAATGGGAATTCATTTTCAATTCTTTCGGCAACAACGGCAGTATCTGCCTGCATTTCGCCATCAATTATCAAATCGGGTCTTTTTGCTTTAACTAGTTTAGTTGCGTCAGAAACTTTAATAGACTGTGGATATGGAGCGCTGCCAAAGTTGCTAAACGAAAGCATTGCAATTTTTGGAAGAACATCAAATTGCTTAACTGTTTCGGCAGTAGTAATTGCAATTTCGGCCAATTGCTCGGCAGTTGGGTCTACATTTACAGTTGTATCTGCAAAGAAGAACAACTTCTTTTTAATAATTACAATGTACATACCGCAAACTAAATTAGCTCCCTCTTTAACTCCAATACACTGCAATGCAGGGCGAATTGTTTGAGGATAGTGATAAGTTAAACCTCCAAGCAATGCATCGGCATCACCGGCATCCAACAACATTGAAGCAAAATAATTTGGCTGACGAAGCAAAGATTTTGCTTCGCGTAATGTAACACCCTTTCTTTGACGTTTTTTATAAAGCGCTTGAACATACTCATCTGTCTTAGGACATTTTTCGGGATCTCTAATAATAAATTTAGAGAGATCAAATCCAAGCTCTGCTATTTTAGCTTTTATAATTTCTTCATTTCCAACCAATACAGGAAGAGCAACATTTTCGTCGTAAACAGAATTAGCAGCTCTGATGATCTTTTCTTCTTCCCCTTCTGGGTAAACAATTTTCTTTGGATTCTTTTGTGCCTTATGAACCATAACGCGGGCAATCTCGCTTGAAAATCCTAATCTTTCCTGAAGCTGCTCTTTATAAGCAACCCAATCTGTAATAGGATTTTTAGCAACGCCGGTTTCCATTGCAGCTTTAGCCACAGCAGGAGCCACATACCAAAGCACTCTTGGATCGAATGGTTTAGGAATTATATATTCACGGCCGAATGCAAACTCTTTTCCTCCATACGCATTAATAACAACTTCGGGCACTTTTTCTTTTGCCAATTCCGCAAGCGCACGTGTTGCGGCCATCTTCATTTCCTGATTTATTTTACTTGCTCTAACATCTAAAGCGCCACGGAAAATAAATGGAAAACCAAGTACATTATTAACCTGATTTGGATAATCGCTTCTTCCGGTTGCCATAATAATATCGTTACGGGCAGCAATTCCATCTTCGTAACTTATTTCGGGATCTGGATTAGCCATAGCAAATACAATTGGATTCTTTGCCATAGATTTAACCATTTCTTTACTAACAACATTACCCTTAGATAGTCCAATGAAAACATCTGCACCTTTCATAGCATCGGGCAAATCTTTGTATTCAATTTTTTGAGCGAACAGCTCTTTGTATTTGTTAAGATCTTTACGAGCTTTATTAATGTGCCCTTTTGTATCGAACATAGCAATGTTTTCCACTTTTGCGCCTGCGGCAACATACATTTTACAGCATGAAATAGCGGCAGCACCGGCGCCCGAAACAATTATTCTAATATCCTCCATTTTCTTTCCGGCAACTTCAACAGCATTTATTAAACCGGCGCACGAAATTATTGCAGTTCCATGCTGATCATCGTGGAATACAGGAATATTCATTGTTTCAATTAACCGCTCTTCAATTTCGAAACACTCGGGGGCTTTTATATCTTCTAAGTTAATACCTCCAAATGTTGGTTCGAGCAGTTGGGTTACTTTAATAACTTCTTCCGGATCGTGAGTTTTAATTTCAATATCAAATACATCTACATCGGCAAATCTTTTAAATAAAACACCTTTGCCTTCCATTACTGGCTTGCCGGCATGAGGACCAATATCGCCTAAGCCAAGAACAGCAGTACCATTTGATAATACTGCAACAAGATTTCCCTTAGCGGTATACTTGTAAACATCATCATCATTCTTTTCAATTTCTCTACAGGGTTCTGCAACACCCGGAGTGTAGGCAAGCGATAAATCCTTTGCAGTATAGCAAGGTTTTGTAGGTACTACTTCAATTTTACCTTTTCTTCCTTGACTATGATACAATAACGCTTCTTCTTTGGTAACAGCCATCTCTTTACCTCTTTTTCTTTTGGGATTTAGTATTTAACACGAATTGCTAATTCAAGATAATTAGAATATAGTAAACAAGAAATAGGAATTTTTCTTACGAGACCATGAATTTTAAAGCTAATACATTATTTTTTAGCAATGTGGAATTTACTTATCACTCAATATTATACCCCAAACTTTTAAAATAGCTTTGTGATTTCGTATATGTATTTTTTACTGAATAGATTAGTCCAAAAACACCGCCGCTGCTAAAATCCGGTTGAGTTAGCCTAACAGAAAAGTCACTTTTAAAAATTTCATTTAATGAAATATATATTCCAAGGTCAAGAGATAACAAATGAAGCATGAACTCAACACTTTGGATTTTATAATTATTTTTATCAGTATCTCCTTCCGAAACTTTAAGTAATTCATTCCTTATTACAAGAGTGTCGTATACTACAAGACGTTTTCTTGCATCAACATCTGGATAAATTGCTATTTTCTTTCCAGCGTTATTTGCGTAATAAATAGGAATTTCCTTTTGAAAATCTTTCCAGCTTCCATTAATATTTTTTGAGTACTTAATTATCATTTCGGGCAAGTATTCACATCCAGAACCTAAACCGGCATAAGCATATTGCAATTTACTTCCATTTATTAGCTTTGGGTATTCTTTTTTAAACTTATTCAAATAGAAAAGCTCCGGAATTTTGAATTGATGTAAATTTTTACTGATAATTTTTCCATTAGGTAGCTGCACCCTGAACATGAGTATTGTATAACTTCTCATTTTGAAATTATTAATGTAATAGCTATGCATTGGGGCACTATTCAAAGAGCCGGAAGAGCGATTAATTGTTGTGTCGCGGTATTTATAAACAATTGTACTTTTATCGTAATAATTGGAATCTGTTAGTGAAATATTACAACCAGAAATAAAAGTGCTATTTGTGTTCATGGATGGATTATATCCTTCCACATCAAAAGTTTTTGAAACGGTAACAACCTGATAATTTGTATCCAATCTTACAATAGCGTTTACACTGAATTCTTCCTTAAACTCGCCTTTGGGATTAAAGCTGTTTTCGCAAGAAGCAATAAATATGCTCAATACAAGTAAAATAAAAAGTGATAGAATCTTTTTCATAATTCGACCTTTACACTAATTGAAGGTAAAAAGGGAATCATATTTACTCTTTCCCCGGTATCTCGTTTGAAGTAGAAAATATTTGCTCTGTTATAAACGTTTTGAATGCTAAAATCTATTGTAGCCGAAAATGAAGTGAAGATAAATTTCTTTTTAATATTAAAATCCAACCGATGATAATCTGGTAAGCGACCTAAGTTTTTTTCGCCAAGCTTTGTAAAGTAGCTATAAGAATCTAAAATGAATGCTCTATCACCTATTAATTCCGGAGTTAATTTTTCGTAGTAACCTGTTATTTGTGTAAATGGAGTTCCCGAATTATACTTCCACAATACACTTGCATTCCATCCATAACCTAAGTCAACTTCGGAAGAAAGACTTATATTATTTCTTGAATCATATCTAGGAGAATAGGTTTTACCATCGGCAGTTCTTTGCGATTTCATTAACGAATATGCGCAGGTAAACAAAAATGGATGAAGATTATACTGGCATGTTAACTCTGCACCATATGACTCTCCGCTAGCCTGAATAAAATCGTGTGCGTCCACTGTAATTTTGTTTTCGTTAAGGACAGCCAAATTTTTAAGATCTTTGTAGTATCCCTCCAATTCAATTGAAAGATTTTGATTAGCAAGAATTTCGAGACCAATATTGTAATGAATTGCATTTGATGGTTTTAGATACAATGGAGTAATTATCCAAGGCTCGAACACAGTAATTACTTCGTTTTCATCGGAGACTGTAACCAAATCTTGAATAAAATGTCCATATGAGCTCTTTATTGCTAACTGAGGTAACAGCCAATAGGATAAGCTAATTCGGGGCTCGTAATTTATTGCAACTCCTCCTCCCGCCAAGCGAGTTCCATGAAGTCTGCTTCCAAGCTCAAGACCAAAGTTTTGAAACTGCAACAAATTGTATTTCAGAAAGGCACTTATACTTGCCCCTTCTCTATTTTCTAGGGAGCTAGTGCCTAAAAAATTAGTTATTTCTAAATTAGTTTCGATATGCTTTATTCTTAATCCTCCAGAGAGCACATTTTTGGATTGGTATGTATAGTTAAAATCAACCAACATAGAAATATCCAATACTTCGTTAATAATAGACTTTCCACTGGTTTAGTTAGGTAATCTTTCCCCTTTGAAATAGCTATGAGATAAATCTATTTGAAAGAAAAGAGGTGAATCGGAAACCTGAAAGTAATTAAGGGCAATTGATTTGTTATTCCATTTAAAATCTTCCAAGTTAGGGTTTTGATATACAACCTTATCGTTACTAACAAATGTACTTAGAGTAAAGCTGGCATCTTTTAAAAAGTTATTGTTGGTATATTTTATTTTTGCAAAAAGATCATAAAAATCTGCCGGCATAGCATCATCATTTCTATATTTTTCAAGAATCCAATTCGAATAGTTTTTTCTTCCCGTGATAATAAAAGAGCCGTATGGAATTGGTCCTTCTGCTAAAAATTTTGCTGTTAATAAACTCAAAGATGCCTTGCCGGAGTAATTACTGTTATTCCCATTTTTAGTATTTACTCTAATAACAGATGATAATCTGTCTGTATAATCAACTGGGAACCCTCCTTTATAAAACTCAACGGAGTTAATCATATCTGGATCTATGGCACTAAGCAAACCAAAAGCATGAAAAGGATTATATAGAACAGTGTTATCTAGGAGAATTAGGTTTTCGTTGCTCGAGCTTCCCCTAACAAAAAATCGGGAACTAGCATCACCAGAAGATTGTACACCAGCAATATTTTGAAGTGACTTAAATACATCTAATTCCAAACCTTTGGGAAGTCTATCTATGTCCTTTAGAGAGAAAGTTTTTAATCCCAGGTTGGTTAAACTTTCACTTGCAATTCCCACACTCTTTGTTTCAATTAATCCCATTTGTATATTCTTAGAGACTAACTGAGCAATTAAATTTGTTACAACATTTCTCTTAATATTTATTTGAATATTTTTTTTAGCAAACCCTATATAAGAAATTTCGACATTTACATTTTGCGGCCTTAGCCCGCTAATAATTAAATACCCTTTGGAATTTGAAATTCCCCCTCTATTAAGCTCCTTAATAATTACATTGGCAAAGGGAAGTGGTTCTCCGCTTAACGAATCTGTAACCAAACATCTTAAAAAACCATTGTCTTCTTTTTTTTCATCGTCCGAAATTTCATCTGCAACAAAGTTTGTTTCATTCTTATTTGCTTTTTTTACAACTATTTGGTTTCCAATTCTTTGAAAGGTCATTTCATTCAATTTTCCTAACCAAAGTAATATTTTATATAGAGACTCTTCCCTATTTGATAACTGAATCTTTTTTTTGAGCAAAATGCTTTCCGAATTGTATGAAAATTTGAATGGGGTGTTTTGCTCTATATAGTTGAAGAACTGCTCAATTGTTAAACTGGAATTTTCTGTTCTAATTTTTATTTCATCCAAATTTTGAGCGTTTATACAATTTATGCCCATTGAAAAAAATACTATTAAAAGGAATGCCCATGATAACGCAGTAGTGTTCTTATAAAACATCATTTAGAATCCCCCTATTATTTAATTATTATTTTACTGATACCGTTACTATTTTTTATTTCTTGAACATCGCACGAAGCAACCCTTGCAATTGTTTTTACAATTGATCTAAAAGATTCATCTTGAAAGTTGCCGGTTATTTTTAATTTATTTTTTGTGGTATCTGCTAAGAAGAGGTCTATTCCAAAGTGGTAAGAAAGATTTAGTATAACTTCTTCCAAAGGTGTATTTATAAATTTTAAGTAGCCAAACTTCCACCCCATTACTTCTTTGGGATTATAATTATCAATTAAAGATTCGTTTGACATATTGTTGAATATAAATTGCTCTTTTGGCTTTAGTGAGACTAATTGTTTTTCTACATTATTTAACCTCTTAGAAATATTTATTTTGCCTTCTAATAATGAAATTGCTACTACCTTATTGCTTTTGTAGCTATTGATATTAAATTTAGTACCTAATACTGTTGTGCAAAACTCTTTTGCATATACCTTGAAAGTACTTTTATTGTCACTCTTAACAGAAAAGAAAGCTTCACCTTCTAAAACAACTCGTCTATTAAGCATGAATCCATTTTTGGGGAACTTAATCTTACTGTTTTCATTGATTGTAACTTTGGAACTATCTTCAAGAACAACCTCCTTAATTTCATTTTGCATGGTGGATACTTCAATATATTCGCTATAGCTATCATTATCATAAAAAAAAGCGGTTGTTTGTTTAATAAGAAGCGAACATGTAATCATTATAAAAAGAAGAGCCGCATATTTTAGGATGCTTTTGGATTTAAATAACTGCAGCGTTTTAGAAGAAATAATTTCAAAATAAGTAGGCCGGTTAATTTTACTTTTAACTTCATTCCAGGCTGTAATTGAGTCCCATTGCTTTTCATCAGAATAGCTTAAATTTTTCCAAAGTTCTTCAATTTTCTTAAACTCATTTACATTTTCTACATTATGGTTTAACCAGGCTTCTATCAGTTTTTTTTCTTCGGGTGTAGACTGGCCGGAAAGATGCTTTGCTAAAAGTATATCTTTTTGTTGTAAGTCCATTTCAACAACTTGTATTTGTTTATATGTGTTATACAACTTAAAATGAACTTACCCCTACAATATTCTAGTATTTATATTCCTGGAGTGATATTCTTATTCTTCTTAATGCCCTCCCCATCTGTGTTTCTATGGTTTTTATAGAAAGTCCTAGAATTTTTGACGCTTCTTGATATGTAAGATCATTAAATTTAATAAGGACAAATATCTCTCGGCATTTTGGGGGCAGCTCATCAATAGATTTATTGTACGCTAGTGAAAGTTCTTTTTCGTTCAGGGTTTGTTCAACGTTGTTCTCCGAGGTCTTTGTTATATATTTCAAATTTTCCAGCAGACGGATTTTTGCTTTCTCCCCTTTAAAGTAATTCAAGACTCTGTTTCTTGCAGATACGTATACATAAGATCTATAATTATCATAAGGATCAATACTTTTTCTATTTTCCCAAATATGAATGAATAGCTCTTGTACAATCTCTTCAATTACTTCTTTATCTTGAACTATGGTTCTTAAGTAAATGCAAAGTCTTCTGTAATAAAATTTGAAATAGATCTCAAATGAATCAATATTTCCATTTTTAATCTGTTCCAGATGATATTCTTCACTTAACAAATTCATAAAAATTTACGACCGTTTTTATGTGGGTAGTATTACCAAATTTATTATTTCTATTTTACAAGTTTACTACTCTATTCAGCTTTGCTTTCAATTCGGTTCAATCGAAGGTTTTTTCCCCTTTCAGAGTTTTTGTGCTAAATAAATTACCAGGAACTATCCTAGATATCTAATCCATAGAAATTTTTTAATAGTTATATACTGCCCAGTTTTTATTGGTCAAGTTATTCTCATCGTTTTTCACTATTCAATTTATCTACCATTTCAACATGTAAATTTTACATCCCATTTTTAATAAACAGCTTACATATTATTATTTTTTTAGCAAATACCTTTTTTTTGCATTAAAAGATAGGAATACCCAGCTCCACAATTTCAAAATAGGTGGTACAACTTTTGAACAATGAAAGACAATATTGCAGTCAACAGCTAGTACCAAAAGAGCAATAGTTTTTCTAAATCGGTTTATAGCATATTAAAGCTTCTCAAAATTATGGAGAAAGTAGCCATGCAGTCAATTCTAGCCACATTTAACCATAGTAAATTTTTTAAAGTGCGGGAATTATTGCACGAACTTAAACATAAGGATAATATAAAAGTTGAAAGAGTAATATATGGTCAGCTTTTTGAAGATATGACGGTTTGCCTGCTTACAACTCAGCCAGAAATTCCAATTATTGTAGAAAAACTGCTTACAAATAATATAAAGATATTTCCATACAACGATTTGTACAGAAATATTGTAAAAGAGGTATCGCAAAAGATTCACAGTACAAGAGTTGTTTATTATAACGAATCAAATGAACAGACAAATACGGTTATGGCAAAACAGTCGTTAAAAGAAAGCTCAAAAGTAGATCCCAAATTTGCAAAGCTATTAGATAAGATTGAGATGCCACAAAATTCTAACGTTTCAATAATAGATAAGTATAATGAAACCGGAAACTATAAAGCAATCAGCAATATCATCGGCAGCAACTCATCACTTAATGGATATGCCAAAGAAAAATTTATTCCATCAGTTAAGAACTGCATTCAATTAACGTTAGCAAATGGATTGGAAAACCGCTCTCAAGTTGATGAAGCTATAAAAAAACTGAAGGAAATTATTACAGATAAAGGAATAAAATCTATTGTTACAGAAGATTTGGCAACTGCGGCAGGGCATGCTTTATTAATTCTTTGCACAGAACAAGATCCAGAAGAATTGATAAACATAATAAACTTGTTGAACGCGCAGCAAAGAGTAAATGTTATGGCGGCCGCACGTTTATCGGAATTGATTTTTAAAGAAAAAGAGGTCGATCTAGAATTGTTAAAAATATCAATACAAAAAGTTAATGTACGATTTCTGATGCTCTGTATGGATACTGTTGAAGCGCTTGTTCCTGAGGAAACAATAGTTAAGGTAAATAAATTGCTTGGAGCAATAAGACAATACAAAGAAAGCAACTAGCCGATTACAAAGAAGCCCCTTTTAATGAGGGGCTTTGATGTAAAACTTTTAAGTAAGTAAGAATAATTCGGTTTACTACACTTCCATAATTTCTTTTTCTTTGTGTTTAATTATTTCATCAATTCTAGATATATGGTCATCAGTTAGCTTTTGAGTTTCTTTTTCCGCATTCTTCAATTCATCTTCTGTAATCTTTTTATCCTTTTCTTCCCTTTTAAGATGATCGTTTGCTTCTCTTCTTACATTGCGAAGAGCAACCTTACTTTCCTCGCCAAACTTTTTAACTAGTTTAACTAATTCCTTTCTTCTTTCTTCTGTAAGTGCAGGAATAGGAATTTTAAGATTTGTGCCATCGCTAAGGGGATTTAATCCCAAGCCAGCAGTAAGAATTGCCTTATCGATAATTTGGACCATAGATTTATCCCATGGAGTAATTCCAATAGTATGAGCATCTATTACGTTTACATTTGCAACTTGACTTAATGGAGTATGGGAACCATAATAATCAACTTTAATTCCATCAAGAAGAGCTGTAGTTGCTTTACCGGTCCTAATTTTTGCAATTTCGTGCCTAAAAGCTTCTACTGTTTTATCCATCTTATGTGCTGCATCTTTAATATTCTGATTGTTCATCATAAAAACCTCTATCTTTTTTATCCTTTAGTTGTTGAAGTTTCCTACTGACGTACCAACATTTTCACCGGTAATTACTTTTAGCAGATTATCCGGTTTATCCATATTAAAAATTATAATAGGCAAATTATTTTCTTTACAAAGACTAATAGCAGTCATATCCATAACACGCAAATTCTTTTGAAGAACATCCAGATAAGAAATTTCCTGAAATTTAAAAGCGTTTGGATTTTTTTCGGGATCGGAATCGTAAACACCTTCTACGCGCGTACCTTTGAAAATTCCATCGGCTTCAATTTCTACAGCTCTTAAAGAGGCAGCTGTATCTGTACTGAAATAAGGATGTCCGGTCCCGGCACCAAAAATAACAATTCTTCCCTTTTCCAAATGTCTTATTGCTCTTCTTCTAATGTAAGGCTCTGCAATTGTGGCCATATCAATAGCAGTCATTAAACGGGTAAACATTCCATGACTTTCTAAAGTGTTTTGCAATGCAAGAGAATTAATAATTGTTGCAAGCATTCCCATTTGATCGCCGGTAACTCTATCAATACCATTATCGCTGGCGCTTAATCCTCTGTAGATATTTCCACCACCAATAACAATTCCTATTTGAACACCAAGGTCGTGAACTTTTTTAATTTCTTTTGCAAAGAAGGTTAATATCTTTGGGTCAATTCCAAATTCTCCTTCACCGGCTAGCGATTCACCAGAAAGTTTTAAAAGAATGCGTTTGTATTTAAGGTTTGTCTTCATTTTTTAGGTCTCAATATAAAAAAAAAGGCCTTATCGTTAAATAAGACCTTTCCGCGTTTTACTTCTTTTCATCACTAAGATGAAAACGTTTAAAGTTGGCTAGCTTAACCTCAGTACCATTCTGTTTGTTAAAATCTTCAAGAAGAGTACTAATTTTTTTGCTGTTGTCTTTTACAAAGACTTGTTCAAATAAACAGTTTTCCTCGAAGAATTTGTTAAGCTTACCAGTTGCAATTTTTTCTAATATTTGTTCAGGCTTGCCTTCTTTACGGGCAATCTCTTTATATATATCAATTTCTTTTTCAAGTATTGTTTTGTCAACTTGATCGCGATAGATTGAAACAGGTCTCATTGCAGCAATTTGCATTGCAATATCTTTCAATATTAATTGTAATGCTTCAGCTTTTTCCGAAGGAACATTTTCGGCGGAGATTAAAACACCAAGTTTAGAACCATGATGAATATAATCTACAACCAATCCATTGCTGTAGCTTTCAACTGCAAAACGAGAAACTTCAATTTTTTCGCCAATCTTTCCAATCAACGCATTCAATTCATCTGCAATACTTTTATTATCGTGTGTTAATTGTAATAAAGCTAAAACGTCAACAGGTTTGCTTGCAACTATTGTGTCTAAACACAAGTTAGCAAAATTTAAAAAGTCTTCACTCTTAGCAACAAAATCTGTTTCACAATTAACTTCAACAATCACGGCAGTTTTACCATTGTCAAGAATCTTTGTAAGAACAACACCTTCGTTAGCGTTACGTTCTGCTCTTTTAGCTGCAACAGAAGCACCTTTCTTTCTTAACAGTTCAACAGCTTTTTCATAATCACCATTAGCTTCTTCAAGAGCTTTTTTACAATCAATCATACCAGCGCCGGTCTTATCTCTTAACTCTTTAACTTGCAATGCACTTATGGCCATAATAATTCCTCTTAATTCAATTATTGATTTTCCGTTGTAGCTTTAGCATCATTATTTTCTGCCGGAGCTTCTGCTTGAGGTACTTCTGTTTTAGGAGCATCTGCTTTGTGAGCCGACTTAAAATTTCTGTTGCTATCAGATCTTTGTGGTCTTCTATCGCTTCTACCATCTTTATTATCAAACTTAACGCGTCTTACTTTACCTTTACCATCTTTCTTTTCACCATCTTCATCAATTTTTTTGCTTTTTTCTGGTTCTGCTACTTCGTGAGCTTTTAATTCTTTTGCTTTTGCATTTCCTTCTATAATCGCATCTGCAATAGCTTTAGAAATTAACTCTACGCCTCTAGCAGCGTCGTCGTTAGCAGGGATAATATAATCTATAGGATCGGGATCGCAATTAGTATCTACAATTGCAAAAACAGGAATGTTTAAGCGACGAGCTTCGTTAACAGCAATGCTTTCCTTTTTAACGTCAACAACAAATAGAGCGCCCGGTAATTTGCTCATTGTTTCAATACCATCTAACAATTTTCTTAATTTATCTCTTTCACGGGTTCTCATCAAACGTTCTTTTTTGGTAATTTTTTCAAATGTACCATCATTTTCCATCTTATCAATTGCTTGTAGTCTTTTAATGCTTTTTCGAATTGTTGAAAAGTTAGTTAACATTCCGCCTAACCAACGTTCGCTAACCCAATTGCTTTCAGAGCGTGTAGCTTCCTGAGAAATAATTCCCTTTGCTTGCTTTTTAGTAGCAACAAAAAGAATTCTTTTACCAGTTGAAACTAATTCAGTCATTGCATTAGCTGCAACTTCAATTGATGCTTGGGTTTTTTTCAAATCGATAATATGAATACCGTTCTTCTCCATGAAGATATACGGTTTCATTTTAGGGTTCCATCTGCGTGTTAGGTGACCGAAATGTGCACCAGATTCAATGAGGTCATTGAGTTCTACTCTTGACATGATTACTCCTGTTTTTCTTCTACTCTCTTCTACTTTACCCTTCATCCCTTGTCATGCGGGACACAGGAGGTAAATCCGAGAGTATGAATGATTAATAAATAATTTATTATCTCTTCGAGAATTGGAAGCGCTTACGTGCTTTCTTCTGTCCGTATTTTTTACGTTCAACCATTCTAGGATCTCTTTTTAAAAGCCCTTCAGCTTTTAATGGAGGTCTAAAATCTGGGTTAATAACTTCAAGTGCTCTGGAAATACCTAAACGAATAGCATCAGATTGACCATTAACACCGCCGCCATTAGCATTAGCAAAAAGATCGTACTTACCAATTGTTTGAGTAACAACAAATGGTAAAAGAACGTTATCTCTTTGTTCTTTCATAGGGAAGTAGTTTTCGAATTCTCTGTCGTTAATTGTTACTTTTCCAGAACCTGGTCTTAAATAGACTCTGGCAACAGCATCTTTTCTTCTTCCAACATAAATTTTGTCTATCATTAAAACTCCGTTATAAACTAATTAACTCTGGTTTTTGCGCTTCATGAGGATGAGACTCGCCTTGGTAAACTTTTAACTTTTTACCAATTTTTTTACCTAGCTTAGTTTTTGGCAACATGCCTTTAACAGCATTCTCTATTACCCATTCAGGTTTAGTAGCCATAACTGTGCTAAATGAACGAAATCTTCCACCACCCGGATAAAGGGAATGTGAAAAATATTCTTTCTGTGATTCTCTCTTTCCAGTCATTCTGATCTTATCGGCATTTATCACTACAACAAAATCACCGGCATCCATATTAGGCGTAAAAACTGGTTTATTCTTACCACGAATGATTTTTGCAACTTGTACGGCTAAGCGTCCAAGTATTTGATCTTTGGCGTCAATTAAATACCATTTTTGATCAGCATCTTCTGGCTTAATAAATCTTGTAATTCTTTCTTGTTTCAAAACATCCTCCAAACACAATAAACTTTATTTCAAGGGGTGTAAATATATTGGCAAGGAATATGAATGTCAAGAAGCTTCGTTTTTAAATTTATACCTAAATTTGAACCATTCATAAACAATGACATGCAAAAATATGAAAATTTTAGTTACCGGGGGTGCAGGATTCCTTGGAATTAACATGATTCGCCACCTTTTAGGCAATAATCACGAAGTTATTTCTCTTGATATAGCCGACTTTTTATATGATGATGTAAAAGATAAGATTAAAATAATTAAGGGAGATATTAGGGACAAAGCCTTAGTTGCTAATTGTATGAGTGGAGTAAATATTGTAATTCATACGGCAGCTGCCTTGCCCCTTTATCCAAAAGAAGAAATTTATTCTACAGATATTGAAGGGACTAGAAATTTAATTAAGGCTGGATATGAAAATAATATCGAGCGCTTCATTCATATCTCATCTACTGCGGTATATGGAATTCCGGATCATCATCCTTTATATGAAGATGATAAACTTGACGGAGTTGGTCCATATGGTAATGCAAAGATAGAAGCTGAGAATGTTTGTCTTGAGTATAGAGAGAAAGGAATGTGCGTTCCTATATTAAGACCTAAATCTTTTATTGGTCCCGAACGGCTTGGAGTGTTCGCTCTTTTTTACGATTGGGCAAAAGATGGCAAAGGTTTTCCTATGATTGGCAATGGTAACAACCGTTATCAACTTTTGGATGTTGAAGATTTATGTGATGCAATTTATAAATGCATTGAGCTTTCAAAAGAAAAAGTAAACAATACTTTTAACATTGGTGCAAAAGAATTCACAACTATGAAGGAAGATTACCAGGCTGTATTGGATTATGCGGGCTTTGGAAAAAAGATTAAAGGTTTACCTGAGAAACCAATAATTGCAACATTGCGATTACTCGAAGCGCTTAAACTTTCGCCACTTTATAAATGGGTATACGAAACTGCCTCCAAAGATTCTTTTGTATCAATAGAAAGAGCCGAGAAAATTTTAGATTTTAAACCAAAATTCTCGAATAAGGATGCGTTAATTAGAAATTACAAATGGTATATAGAAAATTTAGACTCATTTAAGAGTCAAAACGGAATTAGCCACCGGGTACCTTGGAAACAGGGAATTCTTTCCGTTGCAAAACGGTTCTTTTAGAAAAAAGCACGTATAATTAAAATGCAATAATTGCATATTAGTTTTTACTAAAGAATGAATTATATTTGCGCCAAGAAAATAAAACAATAGGAGAATTATAAATGGCAACAAAGAAAGATTATCTTAAAAATGAAATTAAACACATCGACATAAAAGAGCACAATGTAATTAACCTTGTAGATTCAATGGAATCGATGGCATTTACAGCCCGCGATTTGAACCGTGCCGCTAAGATTTACGATATGATGCTTAAGGATAAGGAGTGCGCAGTAATTTTAACTTTAGCCGGAAGTTTATTTAGTGCCGGTTTGAAAAAAGTAGTTTTTGATTTAGTAAATAATAACATGGTTGATGCAATTGTTTCTACCGGCGCAATTATGGTCGATCAGGATTTCTTTGAAGCACTTGGATTTAAGCATTACATTGGAACTCCTTTTGTTGATGATAATGAAATGAGAGATTTACATATAGATAGAATTTACGATACTTTTATTGACGAAGATGAATTACGAGTTTGCGATGATACAACAGCAAAAATTTTCGACTCATTAGAAAAACGCGCATACTCATCACGTGAATTATTATGGCACTTTGGAAAATATTTAGATGAAAATGGCGGACCTAAAGTAGACGACAGTGTTGTTTATACTGCTTACAAGAAAAACGTTCCCATCTTTGTTCCAGCATTCAGCGATTGTAGTGCCGGCTTTGGAATTGTTATGCATCAGGTAAAGAATCCGGATAAACATGTTTCAATAGATTCCGGCAAAGATTTTCTTGAACTAACTCAAATAAAATTAAAAAATGCCGAAACCGGTATTTTTATGATTGGCGGCGGTGTTCCTAAAAACTTTACACAAGATATTGTAGTTGCTGCAGATTTATTACAGGAAGACGCTCCAATGCATAAGTATGCTGTTCAAATTACAGTTGCAGATGTTCGTGACGGTGCCCTCTCTTCCTCTACATTAAAAGAAGCCAGTTCATGGGGCAAGGTTGAAACAACTTACGAACAGATGGTTTACAGTGAAGCTACACTTGCAATGCCTTTAGTAGCCGGCTATGCTTACCACAAAGGGTCGTGGAAAGCTAGAACACCTAAAGAGTTGACTAAGATTTACAACAAATAGAATTGTAATTCTAAAGATGATTTTCAAAAAAAAAGCTGCCTTATGGCAGCTTTTTTTTGCATAATTACTTCTGAATTAAGTCCAATCATAAAATCATTTTAACAGCAGCATCTTTTTGCTATTCGAAAATTCATTCGAGTCAATTCTATAGAAGTAAACACCACTAGCAAAATTACTAGCATTAAATTGAACTGAATGCTTTCCTGCGCTTTGCTTTCCATTTACAAGAGTTGCAACTTCCCTACCGCTTACATCGTAAACAGCAAGTTTTATGTTCGAATCTTTTGGAATACTATATGAGATTGAAGTTGATGGATTAAATGGATTAGGGAAATTTTGACTTAATGAATAAGTTGTTGGGATTTCATCTTTATCGTTTACAGAAACCGAACCGCTAATTTTTCCACGGAATGCACCTCGGCCATGAGTAGCAACAACAACTACTCCGTCGCTTCTTCTGCTGGCTATTATTTCAACAACTACATTACCAATTAAAGATGGAGCTTCTAAAGACCAAACAGTATTCATATCGTTAAGTACTTCGGTTGAATATACTCCTGTGCTTGTAGCAACCAAATACAATTTTGAATTGTTATATGGAAGTATTGTAGCAGAACGAATTGATGGCCCCTGATTAGTAGCACCCCCTTGTAAATTTCCTTCAATGGCATGCCAGGTAGTTCCGCCATCTGCCGAATGAAAAAGTCCGATAATTCCGTAATTAGAAAAACAAACAATAATTTCATTTGCATTATCCGGATTAATAGCAATAGCACTAACGTAGGAACCGGATGTTACTTGAGGAAGCTTTGGTGAAATATCTTTAGCAGTTGTAGCTGTTTTAGAGCTTTCTACTTTTAATACTATTGGGTTGCCAGAATCGGAATAAGCACCTAGATATAAAATATGAGCAGGGCTTTTAGAAATGTTTAATGTTGAATAGGTATAATTGGCCGGCAAACTAAAATCTAACGAACTCCAACCTTGTGTAAGTTTTCCTTGGTTATATTCAGGCAAGTTACTTAGTTCATTATTTCTCCAAAGCATATTTCCCGCAATGTAATACATATAATCTTCGCTAATAGGATCTACTACAAATGGATTAATAAATAATTGTCCTGTAGCATTGGCTGGTGTAATGTTTGTCCATTTAGTTGGATCGGGATTGCCATTATTATCATATCCCAACCTTGTAGCATTACCATTTTGAGTTGAAGCATATGCATATTTAACTCCAATATATGAGTAGGAACCATCACCTGTGCTAACATCATTAAAAGGAGTTGCTAAAGATCCATCGAAGCGGAAATATGGAGTACCGTTATCTTGTGTGCCTCCTAAAAGTCTGGAATCGTTAGGCATATCTGAAATTGACATTGTATAAAATTGAGTAACATTATATGTTTTATCCCTATTCTCCCATGGGAATAAAGTTTGGTAATTAGTTGTTGAGGCTTGTGAAGTAAAACTTAAACCTCCATCGTGAGCAACCCAAAGGTCATCCGGATTTTTAGGATCGAAAACAAATGTATGAACATCGGGATGTAAAGCAGGGTGTGAGCTGTTATCGTTTGCAACAGTATAACCGCCTATCCAATTATTTTTTTTGTTATCAATTTTAGTTGCAAAGCCATCCAATGTTCTATAAACATTTGTTAAACCAAAAAAGACAATATTTTCGTTAGCAGGATGTACACCCAAAGCCATATTGTAATTACCTTGACTGCTAAGTACTCCATTTTCTTCGGTGCTGTACACCTGAATATTTTCACTTAAGTCTTGAATTTGCTCTGTGGTAAGATCAACTTTTAACATTCGTAAATCGTCTGCTTTTGTGTTTTGAAATTTATTGCCGGTATTCATTAACGCATATGCTATGTTTGGCTTGGATGTTGCAAAAGCAAGAACTGTTCTATCATGTTCCTGAGGATAGCTATTGCTGTTAAGAAATTTCCAAGTTGAGCCATCATCTGTTGAATAGTAAAAGCCCGGTTTATTAGATTGATTTTGTGAATTGCTTTTTTGCGAAAGTGATGCAAGAAGCACTCCATCTTTATTTACTTTAATATCCGACCGCAAATGCTCATTTAATGCTCCAAGTGAAGGGGCAAAGGTGCTTCCTTGATTAGAAGATTTAACAATTACTCCTCCGTTGGTTGCAATAAAGACAGACCCTGTTTTAGGATTTACAACAATTTCACTTGTAAAAGAATATAAATCGCTCCAAGCAACATTGCTTTGAACTTTTGTGCTTGCTAGCAATTGCCATGTTTCACCATTATCGATAGATTTATAAACACCGCCACCAAAAAATTTAGCTCCTCCGCTTCTATCCCCGGCAGATCCATCCATTTCACCAGCGGAATAATACCAAGTATTAGAAAAAGCAGTACGTGGATCTTGAGCAATTGCAACAACACTTTGCACTTCGCCAGGTGCAGTTTTCAATTTCCAGGTAATTCCCTTATCTGTAGATTTCCAAATGCCGCCGCTAACACCTCCGGCTAAAATGGTATTGGAATTTTTAACATCAATTGCCAAGGCTCTTGTTCTTCCTCCTAAATCTACAGGTCCTGCCTCTTTCCAATCGAACTTTAAAGCATTATTGCCTTTGAATAGTTTATTGGAAGTTGGCAAGCTTTGCGAATAGGCAAGTTCAATTTCTCTAATGTTATTTGGAATTGCATTTAACTTTGGGTCCCTAAGCTTATTGAAAAAATAATCACTTCTCATTTTTTTGCTTTCAATTTTTGCTTTTGGGCTTCCAGAAGATCTTACCTTTTTAGGTAAAAAATTTGAGCTATTGCCGAAATTGGCAAATAGAAATAATGCAGCAACTGAAAAAATAATTGTTATTGAAAATAGTGTTGTTCTTTTCATAAATCCTTTCACTAATTGTTTTTTGTAATTGATAGAATTTCCCACTTGACTGAATTTTGTTTATTAACACCGCTTTGCAACAGTTTTAATTCCACAACAATGGAATCATCATTTTTATATTTAGTTAATGAATCTTTTACCCCATCTATAATTGCTAAGGCAGATAATTTAGAATTGGAAGAGATGGGTGAAGAAGCAGCTCCATATCCTATAATCTTAGAGGCTGTTAGTTCAACAATAATATTCATACCATCCGGTTTAATATTATTAAATGAAGCAATAATTACGGCAGTGCCCGGAGAGAATTTTTCTTTTACTGCAACTTGAGATTTATTGGAAGAACAGCCAAGAATAAACAGAAGAAGTAGAAAAGGGGTTATCATTTTAGAATTAGCTTTCATTAAACCTTCCTGGAGAAATTATGTGAAATGCGTAGCCATGTAAGACTTTGTGTCTTAATATAAATAATTTAGAAATGTATAAGCAAGCAAAAATGCTTTATCAATCATTAGATTTTATTTTTGTTAAATGTCACAACAATCAATATCTATAAGGGATATAAAGATGTTATTGTTTACATACTGAAGTTGAAAAAAATAACAATATTTTAGTGAGCAATAAAAAGCTGCCTTAAAAGGCAGCTTTTTCTGAGGAAGGCATATGGAAGTATAAATTCTTATGGAATTTTGCTTCCATTGCTTTTAACTATGCAGTTTATTTATCCCAATTTGGATTCTTCTGCTTTTCCATATAGGGGATTTGAAACCATTTCCAGGTGCTTGTAGGAAGGTGCCAAATATCTAATCTTCTTTGGTCTAAAAGCCTTAATCCTCTTAGCCACAAAGCTTTGTCTCTTTCTTCATAAATACTATACTTGCCTGTTTCTGGTTTTACAGATAATACAGTTGAAGCGGCTTTAGTAGAAACGCCACCTTGAGTTCTAACTTCATTTACTAATGCTAATGCATCTCCTGAAGTAGAACCACGAAGAATTAATTCAGCGCGAATTAAATTCACTTCTAACCAATCAACAACTTCAATTGGAGTAATATCGGTACCGGTTAGGACATATTTACGTTGGCTATCGTAAACAAAACCACCTGTTCCTGTAAAAGAACTGAATTTCAATCGGTTTTTCTCTGTAGCATCTGCAACAGTATAAGCTTTGAATCTAGGATCCAAGCTAAATTGGGTGCGAGTGTCACCGGCGGTTACTCTATATGCATTATTGTTTGTTGTATTATATTTAAGTGTTAATGCTGCGTCTCCCTTTTTAAGCCCAAGGTTTGCAAAAGTAGCGGCGTTTGCAAAATCCCCCATAATAAGGTAAACTCTTGCTATAAGAGAATTTGCAATTTTAATTTGCAAAGCATCAGAAGTAAAGGTAATTGCATCTTTCCACTGTTTAATTGCTTTTTGATATAGCTCGGCAGTAGTGTAAAATCTTACTTTGTTAATAGGAGAACCGCTGATTAAGGCAGTTTTTCCATAATATGAACCAAGGTAGAAATTTGCAACTCCTCCCCAAAGGTTAGCCGAGTAAAGTCCTTTTTTCTTTTTATTCTGATCTGTGAATGTAATTTTATTGTTGATTCTGTAAATCAATGTATCAGCTTGTACTCTAAGTTCATGTATTTGAGTGAAAGGTCCGCTGAATTCACTATCTGTATCTTGAGGCTGTCCCCAATCTCCATTCTCTAAACCAGAATAAGTTGCATTAGCATTACGTCTATCAAAAATCAAAGCGTCAGAAAGACCATCTGCATTAACAAAGGCATCATCCAAAGCCCAGTTAGCCTGATTTTCGAGGCCAATAACTAATCCATCTATATAAGCTTCGCCATTTAACCCATCATCATATACTCTATCGATAAAAGGATCTACGTCTGTAACATAATCGCTGCAAGAAGCAAAAGCTAATAAGATTGGAACTATGAAAATATATTTGAGTTTATTCATTTTTTTCTCCAAGTCTATTTAAAAATTGAATCTAATCCAGAAATTAACAGTTCGTGGCTGAGGTAAAGTAGCAAAATCAGTTCCTGCACCACCTACAGTACCTCCATTAGTGTTAACATCTGGGTCCATTTCATATTTTGTTAATTTGAAAACGTTTCTAACCGATAAACCAACATTTAAATCGGTAAGAATGCCTGACGGAAAATATTCTTTCATTAGATCTGTACAGTCGTAACTAAGTGTTAATTCTCTAAAGAAGAAATAATCAGCGTCATAAACAAAGTTTCCATAAACGCCTGGATCATATTTTACATATTTGTTAGCAACATCAATATATTCTTGAGTGCCAGGAGTAAGAGGTGTAACCCCTTCCTTAGTTCTTGTAGTTAAGCCAAGCTGAATTTGCATTGGTAGAACAGGTTCATAACAATAAGCGGCAATAGCTCTTCTAACCGAATAACTCCAAACTTTAACATTAACACCCCATTCCATTAATGCACTAAGGTTGAAGTTTTTCAAAAATCTGAAGTCAACTGCAATTGTTCCGCTATGATCTGGATAAGGATTTCCTAAATCTACTTTAGTAGCTGTTTGATTTGCACCTGCATATTTTTGAGTAGTTGCATTAAATTTAGGAGTTGTAGAAACATAATCGAAGAATTGCCATTTTTTTGCACCAACTCTTAATACACTTGGTGTTTGATTAGCGCCAATAATTTCTGTTGCTTCTCCAAGATTGGTAACTTCATTAGTTTGGTAGCTCCAGTTGAAGGTGAAGTTTAAATCGTAGTCGATATTACGAATAGGATTTACACGCAAAGAAGCTTCATAGCCATGTCCTTTAACTCCACCAATATTTGTTGGAACTGCATAAGCACCTAAACCGGATGATGCAGCCGAACTTGCATTTACAATAGAGTTAGAAGCCGCGGTATTATAATAAGTGAATTCCAAAGAAAACATTTTCATAAATTCTGTATCAAAGCCAAGTTCAAAAGATTTAATTCTTTCAGGTTCAATAGCCACATTACCTATCGATCTAAAACCATAACCCAAGCCAGTTCCTCCAGAAAATGCGCTATACATTAAAGGCAAACCATCATCAGCAGATGGCAGCTGTCCAGATTCACCATATCGGGCTCTTAGTTTAAATAAGCTAAAATCGGTTGGAAGAAAATTGAACTTATCTAACCTAACCGAAAGACCCGCTGCAGGATAAGTAATTGCAGGTGCTTCAAATCCAATTGCTGAAGCAAAATCTCTTCGAAATGAAAAAGAAAAATTATATGTATCCTGATAGTTAAAAATATTCTCCGTAAAAATTCCCGCTTGCTTATTATTAGCATTTGTTGTGTTCTTTGCCGTAACATCTTTACCGGCAGCAAGATTTGTAACATCAGGGTGCAAGAAATTTTGAACGGTGATATTTCGAGACCAGTTCTTCCTTTCTGTAATTTGTGTACCGGCTATAGTAGTAAAATTAAGTTCAGGAATAAACAAGTCTTTGAAGCTATATTTAATATTTGCATCGTAAGTGAAGTTATCTCCATTTCGAGAAAAATCCGATTGAGAGCCGACATAAGAAGTGCTATACACAAAAGTAACCGGGTATAATAATGTATTTTGCATAAAGCTATTATCAATACCGGCACCTACATTTATTTCAAGATCTTTTATGGGTCTCCAAGAAGCTTGCAGGCTACCAATAAATTGAGTTGTATTCATTCTATCTTCAATTGCCATTATTGCTTCTGGTTTTAATCGGCTGTATGCAGGATAGTAGGATAATGCATTTAATAACCAGCCATAAACGCTATTGTCGTTAAAAGGTCTTTGGATTTTAGAGAAAGCATAAGTAGCATTTAATTTAATCGAAAGATTTTCGGATGGAACTGCATTTAAATTCAATCTAAAATTATTTCTACGCAATGTGTTTTGTGCAGGAATTAATCCCGATTCAAAACGGTTTTGCAAAGAAGCAAAATAAGTAATAAAACCTGTCCCTCCGCGAATGCTTAAAGAATGTTCTCTTATATAACCATTATCTGCAAATAAAGGGTTTGTAGCGGTATCGGCATTCGAGAATGTTGAAGGATATTTGAATACTTGGCTATTGACACCATAATTAAACTGATAACCTATGCTATATCCTCTGCCACCGGAAGTTGCAGCACCACCACCCTTACCACTCTTGGTAGTAATTAAAACAACACCGTTTGATGCATCAGTACCATATGTTGAAGCAGCGGCAGGGCCTTTAAGAAATTCCATATTTTCAATATCATTTGGATTTAGATTAGCAAGCGAGCTTAAAAATTGACCGCCTGTATCATATCCAAATCTAATATTTTCGAGCCGCACGCCGTCTATATAAATAAGTGGTTGACCACTACCGTTAATACCGCCGCCATCTCGAATAAAGAATGACCAGCCGGCACCAACGTTACCAGAAGCAAGATTTACTTTAACTCCAGGTACCTTACCAACAAAAAGCTGAGATAAAGATTGAAAGTTTTGCTTAGCGGTAATTTCGTTAACTGCAATTCTGGTTATTGCAACATCGGATATAGATTTTGATGTTTTTGAAGCAATACCAGTTACAACAATTTCTTCATTTTGAAAAATGTCTTCCTCTAGTTCAAAGTTTTGCCTTACCTCATTTGATGAGACAGCAACCTTTACAACCTTCTTTTTATAGTTTACATACGAGGCGGTAAGTTCTACTGTAGTTCCAAAAACTAAATCTTTGTTAACTTCAAATTGGTAATTGCCTTCAATATCTGTAGCGGAACCTACTCGAATTTGCGTAATTATTACACTGGCACCAATTAAAGGCTCACCGTTTTTATCTGTTACCTTTCCTTTAAATGTTACGGCATCCAAAGGTAAATTAATAGATTCAACAGTTCCTAAATCGGATTTTTTTACAACAATTTGATTATTAATTCGGTTAAAGGTTAATCCTACTTCTTTAGCCAAATTAGAAAGAAGATCATACATAGATTCTTCCTCTGCATCTATTGTAACAGTATGATAAATTGGAATTTCCTCTTTAGAATAGGAGAATCTGAATTTTGATTTATTTTCTATTATTTGAAACGCTTTTTCCAAAGAAACATTAACTGCGTTTACTTTAATTTTTATTTCACTAAGGTTCTGCCCTCCAATAGGAGAAGTTGCCAACAGAACATTGACAATTAATCCTTGAAGAAACAAACCTAATAATGAATAGTATGCAGTCATTTTTAGTACCCGTATTAATTTTTTTTCCATAATTTTGTTCCTGTGCTTGTTAAACACTTGTTAGATACTCGTTTAATAAGTTGGCCACGGCAATCTAGCCCATTGCTGTGGCACTTTTTTTACCCATATTTATACTCACCCTCCTTACATTAGTAATAAATTATTTTTTTCAATTGATTATTAATTTTAATTGTTTTGTACTGTAATCCTGTTAACTTTTTAATAACCTCGGCAACAGTCCATAAAGATTCATTTCTAAAATTGGTTGTAATTTTTTTGCTCATTAAAGATTTTTTTGAAACTTCAAATTCAACCCCAAAAGTTCTTCTTAAATGAGCAAAAACATTTTCCAATGGCTCGTTATCGAACTTAAGAAAATTGTCCTTCCAGCCAACTTCTTTCTGTAAATCGAATAGACCAACAGTACTAGTAAAATTTCTTTTATTAAAAACGAATTGCTGACTTGGTTTAAGCATAACACTTCCCCGGGAATTAAAAAACTCTGCACTCGAAACCTTAACTGCTCCATTAATAAGTGAAACCTTAATCTCATCCTCTTTTTCGAATGCGCAAACGTTAAACACCGTTCCTAGTACTGTTGTAGTTAAATCATCCGAGTGAACTATAAATGGTTTGCTTTTATTATGAGCAACTTGAAAATAGGCTTCACCCATTAAATATATTTCGCGAGAATTTGCACCGAAGTGATTTGGATATTTTATCTGACTATCTGCATTCAAAATTATACTAGTTCCATCAATCATTTCAATAACTAATTTTTCTCCGTTCACTGTTCTTTTATTTATCCACCATGTTTGGCTTTGGTCTTTTGTAAATACATTCCTAAGTAAATGAGAAGAGAAGGCTATTAAAATTAGAATAGAAAGAGTAAGCGATACTCTATTAAATGTTTTTTTAGATATTTTGGGCAGAGTAACTAAATTTGAGAGAACTCTTCCAAACTTTCTTTTTTGATTTACTGCTAACTTCTGCTCTAGTTTTCTTAACCCGGTATTGACATCAAAGCTGCTAAAAACAGCCGGGTCTTTAACCATTACCCACCCTTTGCAAATACTATTGAATTGTTCTTGATAAGTTTGTTCTTTAAGCAACAATTGCAACTGCTCGGCTTCTTTTTCGCTGCTTTCCTTAGATAGGTAGCGAACAACTAAATTATAAAATGCTTCACTGCTCATGAAATTCCTAAGAGGAAATGAAATTAATTATTTAACATTATCATTGATTCTAAAACTATTGACCTATAGCTTATTATTGCTTATTAGTCAATTGTTTATTGGTTTTCTAATACATGGACAACTTTTTTAAGGGGGACCTACTACTGGGAGTAAAAAATATTTTATTTTTTTTGAAAAGTGGAATAATACTGGGTTAGAAATTGAACAGCCTTAACCATTTGGTTTTGTACCGTATTTACCGAAATTGAAAGCATTTGGGCAATTTCTTTATAGCCGAAGCCATCGAAGCGATTAAGACGAAAAATAATCTCTCTTTTAGGGGGAAGTTTTTGCAACAAGAGTTCTAGACTTTTTTTCAGATCAAGAACATTTAACAGTTCATCTGCAGAAGAGTTGTTTGAATATCTATCCTCTTCAAAATCTTCGAAAAAAGATGTGCGATTTTGTTTCTTTAAAAAATTTATGGAAGAATTTTTGGCAGAGATAAAAAGATAAAGTTTTACATTCTTGTTGATATTGATCTTGTGGCTGTTTTGCCAAATTTTTAGGAACAGATCTGTAACTATTTCTTCTGCATCCATTTGATTATTTGTAAACTTATATACAAAGTAACACAGGCTTGTGTAGTGCCTTTTAAAAAGCATATTCAAAGCATCATTATCCAATGCTTTAATTAGGTCAAATAGTTCAATATCTGTTTTATGAGTATAGTTGTTCATTAAATTAAAAAGTTACCCTTACTTAATAATTTTGATTACACCTTAAATGTAAAGCCTATATATCACAAAAAAAATATAAAAAAAGCTACACACATGAATGTAGCTTTTAATATTAGGAGGGGAAAATTACTTAATTAATATCATTTTCTTTGTCTGGTTAAAGTTACCGGCATTAATTGTATAGAAATAAATTCCAGATGATAATTGAGAATTTATAATTGAAAACTGAGAATTATGAACACCAGCTTGCTGATATTCATTTACAAGTGTAGCAACCTCTTTTCCAACTATATCATAAACTTTTAATGTAACAAACTCTGCTTTAGGTAAATTGTAATTAATAACTGTGCTCGGATTAAAAGGATTAGGATAGTTCTGCGATAAAGAAAATGATGAAGGTAATAATTCAACTTCTTCATCAACGCCTGTTAGAGTATTTGTAGCTACTGCTCTAATAATATAAAGACCAACTGCTGTAGATGATAAACTTAAATAGTACCAACCAGGGCTTCCGCTTGAGGGATTAGTTAAATAAGTTCTACTGTGGTAATATTCACTTGGAGTATGTTCAACAATAACAACATTGTTTCCCGTTGTTCCTTTATATCCAAAAGCCACTGTAAAAGGCAGGCTTAAATCAATATTTTGGCTGGAAAGATCGTATTCAACCAAGTTAGGCCATGGAATTGAAAACGGTGCAGAAGGTGTTGATTTACCCGTTAATGTAATTGGGGAAGAAATTAAAGTTGCACAAGGAGATTGAGCTGATTGCCTATAAATACCTCCAGTAATTGATTTATCGTTTCTTAAACCTACTATTATTTTTTTCAATTTAAGTCCTGGAGCTGCATCAAACAGAACTGCAATAGTATCACCTACCGAAAGATTCCATGCACCTAATACGGGTTTTGTATCTCCGTCATCATATTTAAGTTCTTGTGTTATTACCGAGGATTCACCTGTTGTATTCATATTAACCGAATAAAAAGAACCTGAATTAGATGCATTAACATTACTATGAGAAAAGATTAGAGTAATTTTATTATAGACGGTGCCAAAATCTGGGAAGGAAAAACTACTTTTATTAATTAATTCTTCAACAACTGCAGAATTTGCAGTATACTTAATTGCAGTTATTTTAATTCCATTAGGATCTGATGCCGTAATTGTACCTTTAAGATTTTTACCATTGCTAAATGTATAGTACTGGGAACTTAAGCTTGCAAATTGAAAACTCTCAGTTTGAGTAGGTTCAATAATTGTTTTGCCCAGATTTTTACTAATAGGAATGTAATCGTAACCCCATTTTGAATTTATCGTTTTATTGTTTAGAGTGTTTGCAATAAACCAATCGTTTATTACTTCACTTAATGTTCTTGAATAACCCATAATAGTCATAACATTAGATAACCCTGGCAATCCCGAAACCTTATTTTCCAAATACTTTTTAAATATTGTGGTACCTATTTGTTCTTTTAAGTAAAGTGCAAATTTTGCGGCTCTCGAATAATCTTTTAATACTGCCGTCGCATCATTTCTTCTCCATTCTAAAAGATAAGTATTGGTTTCTCCTTGGTAGCCGCTTTGGCTGTACAATGGATATCCATTCAAAACTTCTGCAATTAAAGACCAAGCTTCATTTAAAAATGTTTCAGAAGCAGGCAAATAATTAAAATGAATCATATGTTGAAATTCGTGAGCAGTTGTAGACATTGCGCTATTAACACCACTATCTGTTAAAAGGTTAACTGGGTTGGCGTCTAAGAAATAAATTTCGGCTTCGTTACTGCTTGCTGCCTGACTTTTAGGATATTGGTGATACCCATGAAAATACCCTGCAATATAACCACCCCCTTTTTGAGGATCGTAGCCATCTTTAATATCAAGTATAAGTATTATTATTTTAGCATCCCCATCAATATTTGGAACATTTCCAAAAGCCTCAACATTGTTGAAATAAATACCCTTATTTGCATTTGCCGGTGTTTTGCTATCGAAAGCTTCGGCAACTTTATTAACAGCGTCAATAGTAACTCTTCCGTTTGTCCAAACTGCATCTTCAACAAAAATATAGCAATTGGTTCCTACTTTACGACAAGTGGATGGAACAGAATAAAAACTGCTACTGCCAACACTTAAATCAGAAGCATTCCAATTTTTTTGAGAACCAACTGTAAAATTCCAAGCGCTAGTTTTCAATAAATTGTTTGCCGGCTTTCCTAGCTTTGAATAATCTATGCCTAAAGCCTTGCTGAAATTTTCCAACCTTTCCGAAGCATCAATTTTATATGATTTTACCTGCTCATTTTCCATTATTGATGAATTAAATAATTGCGCAGATTGACCGTATATATTGAAGACCACTATATATGAACAAAATGCTAAACAAAACAATAACTGCTTCTTCATAATATTTCCTAAATTTTCTTGTTAGTTATTTTTTACTTCGGTAATGCTAATAATCTTTAAATACTTTTCTCCAACCTTTTCGTATGCGTCGTCGTACTCAAGAATAAATTTTACACCTTGTTTTTTATAAAGCTTTTCTTCCACTTCTTTAGGACAATCTAAAACAAAAAATTTACCTTCGGCAGTTTTAACAGCCAATTTTGCAAATGGCTCGTTTCCTATGACAGTAATCACGCCAGTAATTGTGTTTTCTTTTTGCACTCCGCAATTGCAGCATCCGGCAACTGCTAAGCTTAACCAAATGAAAAAGAGAACAAAAGAAGATGACTTTGATATCATTATTATTTCCTTATTAAAATGTATTGAAAGATAAAGATTATTGGAATTGGTAGCAATTTATTGAAAGTGTAATGTTATAAGTGTAATTTCAAAAATAAAGTAGTTATTCATATGGATTCGATTGCAATTCGATTGTTAAAATGGTTTGTAAATGGGAGTATAGATGAAAATACATTTATTAATTATAGTGATAAAAAGCGAAGACCTTCATTTAATAATGAAGGTTTCATAAGTTACTCCATTTTAATATAGAGAGACTTACAGCGTGATTTTTCGGATGGGCTAGATCGACATACTTCACGTACGATCCAAATATGATATTTTTGCTCTAAAAACAAAACCTCTAGAAAAAAAATATTAATTGTGATTTCTATTTTATTTGAATTCTGTTAAGACTGGAATTTCAATACTATTTGAGGGGAAAGTTTCAATTGATAAAAGATCTTTCAGAGATATTTTATTAACAACCGAGTCAACAGAATCTTGAACTGTGCGCCATAAGGACCTTAAAGAGCAATCGATAGAATTTGTGCAAATATCATTAACTCCTTTGTGAGAACTGCAAAAAGAATCATCAAAAAGTTTTCCACCTATAGTTGAAAGAACTTCTCCCACATAAATTTCGTGGGGAGGGCGTGTAAGAGTATAACCTCCAATTTGACCGCGAGAGCTTTCTAAAAATCCACCAATTCGCAAAGAGCGAAGAATTTTTCCGGCATTGTGTTCCGAAATTCCCTCGGCCCGGCTTATCTCGGGAATTGTTAATGCTTTTTGCGCATAATAAAATTTTGCTATGCGCAACAAACATCGCAAACCATATTCTTCTTGAGTACTAAATTTCATGTTTACCTAAATATTGAATAAGAGCAAGTTCAAGAGCAAGAATAAGGGATTAATATTTCTAATCTTTTATTCTTGCTCTTATTCTTGCTCTTGTTCATATTCTTATTAATTGTTTAGCGGAATCTTAGAGCCGCACATTTTTGCATAAATAAGTTTATCATAATCTTCTTTTGAAATGGATGGTCCCAGAGCCAAACATTCTTTGTTAAAAACCGCTTGCAAATCTTCGGCAATTTCTTCTGCGTGCCTTCCTTCAATATGATGACGAGGAACAAGATGCACCGCATTTCCATTTTTAATTAACGCAATAAATGGAGATGATGGAGGAACATTTGTCAAATATTTTTCACGAAGATATTCTACCGAGTCTCTATCCTGTCCTGCAAATACAGTCAATAGTCTATCCGGAATAACATTATTTTGCAAAGCTAGAGCAACGCCAGGCCTAGCACTTCCAGCCGCGCAACCGCAAACGGAATTAATCATTACCAAAGTTGTTTTATCATCTTTTTGCGATAAAACATCTTCAACAACTTGTGGAGTAACCGCTTCTTTAAATCCAACAAAAACAAGTTCATCTCTCATTGGTTGAACCGCTTCGGGATCGTAAATAGGTGGTTTTAAATTTATATTGAACATTACTACTTCCTTTCTTTTTTTAATACTTGTTAGCAAGACTAATAAATATTTTAGTATTGTTTTTCTTTATCTATAATTCTTGTGAATGCTTTACTAATTAACTTATTTGCAATATTATAATAAGAGATTCTTCGCTTCGCTCAGAATTATGTTTTATAAAAATCCTAAAACAAGTTTAGCTTCTTCACTCATTTTATCCATACTCCATGGGGGTTCAAAAACCAAATCCAAATACATTTCGTTGACCCCTTTAACTTTTTTTATTTTCTTTTTTACATCATTTGGTAAACTTTCGGCTACCGGGCAGTTTGGCGATGTTAAAGTCATCTTTACATAAACATTTCCACTATTATCAACACGTAATTCGTAAATTAAACCAAGCTCGTAAATATCAACCGGAATTTCGGGATCGTAGCATGTTTTAAGCTCCGCAATAATATCTTGTTCTAGTTTTCCTTTATCAATCATAATTATTCTCCACATACCCTATTCATTCACCTATCAAAAAAGAATTGGTGAAAACGGGATTTTTATGCAAACATTTTTTTTACTTTATAAATGCCAACAACAAGCTTATCAATTTCTTCTTTTGTATTGTAAAACGAAAAGGATGCCCTTGCAGTTGCTGAAAGATTGAACCGCTTCATAACCGGTTGGGTACAATGATGACCGGTTCGTATTGCAATTCCATCTGTGTCTATTATTGTTCCAATATCGTAAGGATGAATTCCATCAATAACAAAGGAAATTACCGAAGCTTTATCTTTAGCATTACCAATAATTTTTAGTCCATCAATTTCCAAAAGTTTTTCTGTTGCGTATTTAAGCAAAGTTTCTTCGTAAGATGTTAACTCGTCTCTATCGAATTGCGATAAATAATCTATGGCAGCACCAAGTCCAATTCCACCTGCAATATTAGGAGTGCCTGCTTCAAATTTTCGTGGAATATCATCAAATGTAGATTCTTCGAATGTTACGGTACGAATCATATCTCCACCGCCTTGATATGGAGGCATCATTTCTAAATACTTAGCCTTACCATACAACACTCCTATTCCGGTTGGACCAAAAACTTTATGTCCGGAGAATACATAAAAATCTGCGTCGAGCTGCTGAACATCAACTTTAAGATGTGGAGTAGCCTGAGCTCCGTCAACTAGTACTGGAATATTATTCTTGTGTGCAATTTCTATAATTTTTTTTATATCGTTTATAGTGCCAAGTGCATTAGATATTTGAACTACAGAAACAAGTTTTGTTTTCTCGTTTATCAGTTTTTCGTATGCATCCAAATCCAATTCACCATCATCACTCATTGGGATGACTTTGAGTTTTACTTTTTTACCCTTACCCATTACCTGCCATGGTACAATATTGGCATGATGTTCCATATGAGAAACAATTACTTCATCCCCATTTTTAAAAAAATCGGAGCGGCAAAGAGTAGTTGCAACAAGGTTAATTGCTTCGGTTGTACCTCTAACAAAAACAATTTCGGAAACACTTAGCGCATTAATAAATTCTTTTACTTTCAAGCGGGCGCTTTCGTACTGCTCTGTTGCAAGCTCGCTTAAGAAATATAAACCACGGTGAATATTAGCGTTATCAAAAGTATAGTAATGGGTTAAGGCGTCAATAACCGTTTGTGGTTTTTGAGTTGTAGCCGCATTATCCAAATAAACAAGCTGTTTGCCATTTACAGTTCTGCTAAGAATAGGAAAATCGCTTCGGACCTCATCAACAAAAAATTTACGCTTTAAGTCTGCAATTGTGTTTAACATTATATTCTCTGGCTAAGTTATTTTAATTAGGCTAAGTCACTTTCTATTTTTATTTATTCTCAATTTCAACAGCATGAAGATGCTCGAATATCATGTGATTCAGCTGTTCTTTAAGCGGTTCTATTTTTACATTTTCAATTACATCGTTTGCAAATGCACGAATTAGCATGCTTTTGGCTAAATCTTGCGGAACACCGCGCGAGCGAATGTAGAACTCCGAAACTTCATCCAATTTACCTACCGTTGCACCGTGACTGCACTTAACATCATCTGCAAATATTTCAAGCTGCGGCTTTGTATCTATTGTTGCAGTTGGTGAAAGTAAAATTGTTTTATTTTGCTGATATGCATTTGTCTTTTGAGCATCCTGACGAACAATTATCTTTCCGTTAAAAACACCGCGAGCGTTATCGTCTATAATTCCCTTATAAAGTTCGTTGCTCATGCAATTAGGTTTAGCGTGATCTACAAAAGTATGATTATCTATATGCTGCGTTCCATTTGCAAGATATAAGCCATAGTAATGGGTTTCAATATTTTCGTCGTCGAGAATTGAATTAATATCGTTGCGTACAATAGCCCCGCCGAACTGGATATTAAAATGATTTAACACACTATTCTTTTTTTGATGTGCCTGAACTTTTTCGATATGGAAAGAATTTTCATTCTCGTATTGAATTTTGTAGTAATCTGCAATCGCATACTCATCAACAAATATTTCTGTAATTATATTACTGAAATATTTTTCTTGACCGTAGCCATGATAATTGGCAATAATTTTTGCTTGAGCATTCTTACCAACCACCATTAAATTTCTTGGAACCGAAAGAGTTAAATTTTGCTCACTGGAATTAAGATATAATATTTGAACCGGGCGTTCCAATATTTTACCTTCGGGAACTATCACCACCGCACCGTCTATAGCATAAGCTGTATTTAGAGCGTTAAAACCATTATCAATTGTGGAGAGTTTATTAAAATACTTTCCTAATAATTCGGGATTTTCTTTACACACTTTTGCAAGACTGTTTACAATAACACCCTTAGGAAGCTTACCTACATTACTCAATTCTTCCGAGTAAATTCCATTTATAAAAACCATCAAATCATAATCAAACTGATCAAACAGATATTTAGAAATATCATCCTTCGATAAATTAATGGATGGATTTGTAGTTGCTACAAAATTTTCTTTTAGAATAGATGTTACATTGGTGTATTTCCATTCTTCGTTACGGACAGTGGGGAAATTCACTTCGGAAATTTTATTCAGTGCTTCTTTCCGTATTTGGTGCATAAATGTTTTTGAATAGCCGTTTAATTTTTCTTCGTATGAAGCAAAATTATTGGTGTACCATTCTTTTGCGCTTTCTATTTCTTTATTAACCAACATTCCTTTTCTCCGTTCCTTAAACGTTTTCAACAATTTCTTCTTTAATCCAATCGTAACCTTTTTCTTCAAGTTCTAAAGCCAATTCCTTTGTGCCGGATTTAACAATTCTACCATTCGAAAGTACATGAACAAAATCCGGGACTATGTAATCCAACAATCTTTGATAATGAGTTACTACCAAAAATGCATTGTTGGAGTTTTTATATACATTAACACCATTCGAAACTATTTTAAGAGCATCTATATCCAAGCCGCTGTCTGTTTCGTCCAACAAAACAAACTGTGGCTGAAGCATTAGCATTTGCAAAATTTCATTTCTCTTTTTTTCGCCTCCGCTAAATCCTACATTAACATAGCGTGAAACTAAAGAATCGCTCATTCCAAGTATCTTGCTTTTTTCTTTAATTAAATCCAAAAATTGTTTTGGAGTTAATTCCTCTTCCCCTTTATACTTTCTAATTTCGTTTAGAGCGGTCTTCAAGAATGTAGCGTTGCTAACTCCAGGAATTTCAATTGGATATTGGAATGCTAGAAACACACCTTCTCGTGCACGTGTTTCGGGATCCATTTCCAATAGATTTTTACCATTATAGAATACACTGCCGCTTGTAACCTCGTAATTTTTATTTCCGCTTAGAACATTTGCCAATGTACTTTTACCACTTCCGTTTGGTCCCATTACGGCATGAACTTCACCGGCTTTTAATTCTAAATTAATTCCTCTTAGAATTTCTTTTCCATCAACATTTGCGTGTAAATTTTTTATAGATAACATCTCTACTCCTTAGTTGTTAGCTTTTAGCAATTAAGAATTAGCTAAAGCAAGTTTATTTTTTAATCTTCGTTCTACACTCTTCGTTCTTAGTTCACTTACCCCACGCTTCCTTCAAGAGATATTGCTAAAAGCTTTTGGGCTTCTACTGCAAACTCCATTGGAAGATTATTAAACACTTCTTTACAAAATCCATTAACAATCATATTAACTGCGTCTTCACTTGATATTCCTCGTTGGTTCAAATAGAATATTTGATCTTCGCCTACTTTGGATGTTGTTGCTTCGTGTTCAACTTTTGCCGTGTTGTTTTCTACTTCGATGTATGGGAATGTATGCGCTCCGCATCGGTCACTCATTAACATGCTATCGCACTGAGTATAGTTACGAGCTCCTTCAGCATTCTTTCCAATTCGAACTAAACCGCGGTAGCTGTTATTGCTTTTGCCAGCCGAAATACCTTTAGATACGATAGTGCTTTTTGTATTCTTTCCTATGTGAATCATTTTGGTGCCTGTATCTGCCTGCTGCATATTATTTGTAACTGCAACCGAATAAAATTCACCAACAGAATTTTCTCCTTGAAGAATACAGCTTGGATATTTCCATGTTATTGAAGAGCCGGTTTCTACTTGTGTCCAGCTAATCTTGGAATTCTTTCCACGGCACGCACCACGTTTTGTAACAAAGTTATAAATTCCTCCCTTACCATCTTTATCACCGGGATACCAATTTTGAACAGTAGAGTATTTTATTTCGGCATTATCAAGTGTTATAAGTTCAACAACGGCAGCGTGCAATTGATTTGTATCTCTAATTGGTGCAGTACATCCTTCTAGGTAACTTACATAGGCATTATCTTCGGCAATTATTAATGTGCGTTCGAACTGACCGGTCTCTTGAGAATTAATTCTGAAATAAGTTGATAGCTCCATTGGGCAGCGAACACCTTTAGGGATAAATACAAAGGAACCGTCGCTGAATACTGCAGAATTTAATGCGGCGTAATAATTATCTGTATAAGGAACAACAGAACCTAAATACTTTTTAACTAATTCGGGATGCTCGCGTAAGGCTTCGGAAATTGAGCAGAATATAACTCCCTTTTCTTTTAGAGTTTCTTTGAAAGTTGTTGCAACAGAAACCGAATCGAATACGGCATCAACAGCTACACCGCTTAAAAGTTTTTGCTCATTTAAAGGAATGCCAAGCTTTTCAAAAGTCTTTAACAATTCGGGATCAACTTCATCCAAGGAATTTAGCTGCGGCTTTTGTTTTGGAGCCGAGTAGTAACTGATATCCTGAAAATCTATTTTAGGATAATTTACGTTTGGCCATTGAGGCTCTTCCATTTTTTGCCAGTATCTAAAAGCCTTCAGTCTCCACTGGGTCATCCAATCGGGCTCATTTTTTTTCTTTGATATCATTCTTACAACATCTTCATTCAAACCTTTGGCGGCTGTTTCAGATTCAATATCTGTAACAAATCCCCATTTATATTCGGAATTGGTTAGGTCATCTAAGACCTTCATATCTTCCGAAATCTCATCTGTAGAATTATCTTTTATTTCGCTCATTATGAACCTTTTTCAATTTTAGTGCGTAAACTTATTTAATCTTGATATTTTTGTCAAGATTTAATATAGCTAACCAAACTTTTAGTAAAATCGTTCAAAACAGAGAATAATTTTTTGCTTATATCAAACCATAGACAATAAAGTTAGGAGACTATATTGAGCAGAATTGAATTTACAGATTGGCCAAATTTTGGGGGAATTAATCTTTGCTTTGGGTTGGAAGCTGAACAGATCTTTGACGGGTAATTTCGAACAGTAAAACGCCGGTGGCAACAGAAACATTTAAGGAATCTACTTTACCATTCATAGGAATCTTTACTAAAAAGTCGCATGTTTCGGCAACAAGTTTACGTATTCCCTTTTCTTCGTTACCCATAACCAATGCAACAGGCATTTTATAATCCATTTGATTATAATCTTTGGAATTGTTAAGTGATGTACCAACAATCCAAAATCCCTCTTCTTTAAGTATGTTCATGGTTTGAACAAGATTTGTAACGCGGCACATTTTTAAATGAGATACAGCTCCGGCCGAAATTTTTTCGACAGTTTCGGTAATTGGAGAACTTTGATTTGTAGTTATTATAACTCCATCTACGCCTGCGCATTCGGCAGTTCGCAAAATTGCACCAAGGTTATGAGGATCTTGAATTGAATCGAGCAGCAGCAGCAGCGGATACTGTTTACTTTTTGCACTTGCAAACAATTCATCTATATCGTAAAATTCTTGTGAAGACTTGAATGCAACAACTCCCTGAGCATCTTCATTCTTTGCAATAGCATCAAATTTTTGAGGCGATACCTGTGAAATTTTAATTCGGTTATTTTTTGCCGCAGTAAATATTCTATTGATAGCATCTCCATGCTGACCAAATGCAACATAGATAACTTCAATTTCGGCACCGGAATTAATTGCCTCTAAAACAGGTTTACGACCAATTATTTTTTGCATTAATTATTGCTATCCTAATGAAATTATAAAACTAATCTTCGGGAAAAGAGAATTCATCTTGCGCAACGGCAAAATTGCAAAAGTGACGGTTGTTTTTCTTTTTAGGCTTATACTCTTTAGTAAGAATAATTTCTTTTTTATAAAAGTTGAAGTGGAATTCACCGGTATTAATTGCGCCATCTTGCTTAACAACATTTACAACAAAATCTCCAACAAGATCTTTAAAAAGTAATTCATTCCTTGCAGGCTTAACCTGAGGAACAGAATCCATTTTTGCCCGCAAACCCATTATTACAAAGTTAATTACATTTTTCTCTTGAACCACCTCAACAGAAACTTCGTACGAAAAAGCAGTAAACTCAACAACTGTTTCAATAGCAAAAGCGCAATACTGCTGGCGCTTGCTTTCATCCCATTTGTAATAGGCTTTGCAAATGTATTCTAATTTGTCCGGCTTCTTGGCGGGAATTGCAACCAAAGCGGCATGCGGTTTCTTTTTTCTAGTCTTAGGAATTTTAGGAATATCTTTAGGCTTTCGAAGTGGCAACTAGTTCACCTTTATGCTGTTGGCAATATCATCCAAATTGTCTTTACCAAAATTTTTCTGCTGGCCGTTAGTCATATTTTTTAGAACAACTTCACCGCCGGTAAATTCATCACCGCCAATAAACAATACATGTTCAATATTTAGTCTGTTGGCTTCTCTCATTTGGGCTTTTACACTGCGCGATAAATAATCCAATTCAATATTCAGTCCTTTACGGCGTAAAAATAATGCAGTTTGAAATGCGAACCCTTGAAGAGATTTATCTATTGTAACCAAAAACAAATCCGGTTTATTGTCTTGCGCAGTAAATGAATTTTCGTTTTCGCAAGCTAATAAAATTCTTTCTATGCCCGCAGCAAATCCAACTCCGGGTAAATCTGCACCACCAATTTGTTTAACCAAACCATCGTACCGGCCTCCTCCGCACAAAGCGCTTTGCGAACCAACACTTCCGCTAACAATTTCGAATGTAGTATGATTATAGTAATCCAATCCGCGCACCAAAGCATTATCTACATTAAAAGGAACATTGGCATTTTGAAGAGCATCTTTAACTTTTTGAAAATGCTGCAACGATAATTCATCAAGATAGTCAACTATCACCGGCGCATCTTTCATAATCTTTTGATCTTTTTCATCCTTGCTGTCGAAGATGCGAAGAATGTTAGTTTCAAATCTTTTTTTGCTCTCCTCAGAAAGCGATTCAAGAAAATTAGAAAGATAAGTGCGAAGTACATTTTTGTATTCTTCGCGCGAAGATGGAGTTCCGAGTGAATTAATTTTGACTTCCAAATTTTTTAAGCCAAGATTGGCAATAACATCATAAGCCATTATAATCATTTCGGCGTCGAGCAATGGATCTGTGCTGCCTAAAACTTCTGCACCAAATTGATGAAACTGACGAAACCTTCCGGCTTGAGGCCTTTCTTGCCTGAACATTGGGCCAATGTAAAACAATTTATTTAGCCCTTGTTTTTTATCCAACGAGTGCTCTACAAATGCACGCACAACACTTGCAGTTAGTTCGGGACGAAGCGTTAAGCTATCACCGCTTCTATCTACAAATGTGTACATCTCTTTGCTTACAATGTCTGTTGCTTCCCCAATACCTCTCGAGAAAAGATTGGTCAATTCAAAAATGGGCGTGCGAATTTCTTTGTAATTGAAACGGGTAAAAGTTTCGGTTACTAATTTTTCTAAATATTTCCAACGCGGTATATCGGATGGAAGAATGTCGCGAGTTCCGGTAACTGCTTTTATCATGATCCTTCAAAGTATTGTTTTTCTTCTTTTTCGAACATGCTGTATATTTCTTCGGCAGTAGTTGCTTTACCTAAATTCTCGCGGAAATCATCAATGTTCATCAATCTCGAAATTCTGCTTAGTAGTTTAATGTGCGCACCAACTAAATTTTCTTTGCCAATTAATAAGAAAATTAGATTAACAGGTTTTTCATCTAACGCCTGAAAATCTATTGGTGTATCAATTTTACCAAAAGCAGCAATAATTTCGTTAAGACTATTTGTCTTTGCGTGAGGAATTGCAAAGCCTTTGCCAACTCCGGTGGACATAATTTTTTCTCTTTCGAGAACAGCATCTCTAATCGAGTCCAGATCTTTTACACGAGGATCGTTTTTAAATATGTCTATTAATTCGTTTACGGCTTCGGTTTTATCCTTGCACTTCATAGAGGGTATAATATTTTCCACTCTCAAAATTTCACAAATTTTCATTTTTTTTAATAACCCATTTTAATTGCTTATAAAAATAGCAAAGGAACACCCCTTTTACAAAATAAACTTGCTTTGCCTTATTACTTTACATTTCTATTTCAGTTTAGATTTTACCGCGTCTGCAACTATTTTAATACCCTTTTCAAGCTGTTCTTCGGGGGTATGCGAAAATGCCAGCCTGAAACAATTATTTTTTACACCATGCGGATCGAAAGTTTTGCCAATTACAAAAATAGCTCCCTTAGGCATTGCCTCTTTAAGAATTTCTAATGTATCTACATTTTGCGGAAGAGTTACCCAAATGTAAAAACCTCCTTTAGGAACTACCCATTTAGCTTCTTCAGGCATATGTAATTTCATACACTCATTCATCGTATTCATTCTTCTTTTATATATTTCTCTTAGCCCACTTACATAAGGAGCTAATTTACCCTGTCTTAAAAACTGATCTGCAATTACCTGAGTAAATGTTGAAGAGCAAGCATCCATGGACTGTTTTGCCAATTGGGCTTTATTAATAATTTCGGGGGATGCCAGCAGCCAACCAAGGCGCATACCTGGACCAAGTATTTTTGAAAAGGAACCTGTATAGCAAATTGTAACAGATTCCGGCTGAATATTCTTCATTGGAATTGTTAGCTCTTTATATCCATCATCAAAATACAATTCATTATAAGGATCATCTTCAAGAAGAATTATATCTTTTCCATTGAGATAACTAAGTAATTCCTCTTTTCTTTTCTTACTGTAAACAATACCTGCCGGATTATGGAAATATGGGGATAAATATAAAAGCTTGGCATCACGTCCTTCTCCCTCCATAACATTTTTTAGCTCGTCCATAATAATTCCATCGGCATCAAGAGGAACGCTGGAAATTTGAGCCTGATACGATTTGAATGCGGAAGTGCCTCCAATAAAACAAGGGTATTCTGTAATCACTCTATCGCCTGGATTAATAAAAAGTTTTGCAATAATATTAATTGCCTGAAGTGATCCCGCGGTTATAATTAATTCGTTGCTATCAACTGGTAATCCTTTAGAACGCAAATATTCTTTAACAGATTCAATTAATGGTGGATAACCGGGAGTAGGGCCATACTGAAAGCCAATTTTCTTATACTTTTCATCCAAGGAAGAATAGATTTCATCAACTTCTTTAATTGGAAATAGATCGTTGCTGGGCATACCGCCAGCAAAAGAAATAATATCCGGTCTGGTAGCAACACTCATTAAATCTCTTATTTCGGAAGTTCTCATTTCCTGAACACAATTTGAAAATTTGTACATGGTATACTCCTAAAAAACTTTAAATAGTCACATCAGTTAATTTGAATTTTGGTGTAATCTGATCGCACCGTAGAAGAGTAGTTTGCATTATGGATAGTAAAAAGTTGAAAGCAAATTCTCCTTTGCCCAATAGAAAATTTTATAATTAGTGTGATTAAAAATAGGAAAATTTAACAAGTAAAAGAATGGAAATTCACGTTGGAGAATGCAACAGAAGATTTTAGTTGTGGAAAACTTTTCTACTCTTTATTGGTTTATGCATAACCTACTGCATTGATGGATTCGGGATTGTCTAAAAAATCTTGAATACTGGAAATAATATCATAATTCTCGTTGGTATTGCTAATTATATGAAATAATTCTCTTCTTGAATATTTGGTTTCATCTAGTTGCTCCGAAAAGATAGATGTAACTGTTTTTTTGCACTCTGCATAGTTTGTGTAATATCCAATTTTATTAAGCAGCTCAAAAATAATTTTTTCGAATTGTGCTTTATCGATGTAATTAAAACTTGATCCTTCAATTACGCTAATAAAACATCCAAATAGAAAAGAAAACTCGAGAAAAGAATCATCCCCCCAGTGATTCTTTTTCTCGATGTTTTCTTGAATATCATTTAAGAAAACTGCAATACTGATTCTACGGATAGATGATATAAGAGAGATATCGCTATTAAAAACTTCTTTGTATAAAGAGTTAATTGTAGATTCAATTTCGTGCTGAAACAAAAACAAAAATTTTTCTTTATCTTTTTTTTTCATTAAGACAGTGTCTGTCATTTTATCTCTCATAAATGAAAGAAAATATCCTAACGTAAAAGCAGAACAAATTTTGTTTTTCATATTAAAAATTCTTTTAGAATTTGAGTAATTACAGAGGTAATTTAAGAAGGCTTTTGAGAAAAATTATTAGTACAAGTACTAAACTTTTGAAGATTTTTTGGCAAAATTGCCAAAAAAGTTTAGTACTTGTACTAAGGTGCAAGAAAATGATAATTTATAAATTTAAATATTCTTATTTGAGATTGGGGGAATCTATTATAAATAAAAGTTCGCAGCCGCGTGATTTTCTTGACTACTTTTATTATTTACAATTGTATAGCGGGGAGCTTTTGAATTTGTTTTTGGGTTTTGTTCAACATCCATTTTTAATCTCTCGATAATATCCTGAGATGTAGGTTGACGAACAATTTTAATTTCTCTTTGCTTATCTGGAGCTATATGAAAAATTTTAGGAGCCGGTGCTTTCTTATTTTCTCTCAACTCATTTTGCTCTTTAGATAAAGTAATTGGTGTTTGTCTGTTTTCAATTTTTTGTTTAGGAGTTGTACGAATGGGAATATTTTTATTCGGTACTTTTTCCGCTTCAATGTTTGGTCTTTTATTTGTTTTTCCAAAAATATATGATGCGGCTACTATTATTAATAATAGAGAAAAAACAATAAAGAGTATTGTGTATATAATTTCTACAAGTTCCATAGTAAAATTCTTTTTCTTTATTATTTCAATAGTAATGCCATCTATTTATTGGCTTTAAGCTGTTATTTCCAACTTTTAATAGTTGAATAGAGTATCAATATGAGAATGAATACTAATATGAGGCATCAGAAATAGTAATAAAAAAAAACAGTGGTAAATTATGTTAAAAAGATAATTGCAACTCCACCCACAGCAATAAAAGCTCCTAAAATAGAAATCCAAGACAGTTTTTCTTTATAATAAAACTTTACTGCAGGTAAAATTAAAATTGGCACCGTTGCCATAATTGTTGACGCAATTCCAACCTTAGCATTGGAAACAGCAATTAAGCTAAATGTTATACCAAGGAAAGGGCCAAAGATAGATCCAATAATTATAAACAGTAGAGTTTTTTTATCTTTTGTTAAAGATTTCACCGGATTAACATAGCGCTTTGTAAGAATTGCAAAGGGATACAGAATTATAAGAGCAGAAAACACGCGTATAAAAGTGGCTACAAAACCGTTTATAGGGCTTTCATTGAAAGCAAACTTCGCAAATATCAAACCTACAGCTTGACCTACTGCCCCCAGAAAAGCGTAAAAGACTCCAGACATATCTATTTTATATTTTGATGTTGGTTTTTCTTCTCTTTGAAATAATACAAGAGCAATACCTAATGATGTTACAAAAATTCCAGTAATTCCAAAAAAAGAAATTTTTTCTCCCAAGAATATAAATGCTAAAGATGCAGATATTGGAGGAACCGAAGACATAACTAATGAGCTTAAACGCGGACCAATTAATTTATAGGAACGTAATAAAAAAGTATCTCCAAAAACTAAACCTATAAAACCGCTTATGGCCAAATTATAAATTTGGTAAAAGGAAAGTTTAATTGGCGCTTGAATAACTATTAACGTTGTTCCTAAGAATAATAATGCGAAAATTATTCTTGTGACGTTTATATAAACCGGACCTATTCGAATGGAAGCTTCGGAGAATGAAATTGAAGAAACTGTCCAAAGCATTGCAGTTATAAGTGCAGCAATTTCACCTGTCATAGTTTTAGAAAATTAATTACCAAGATATTTAAAATGAAGAACGAAGAGCCGCTAAACTCTTCGTTCCATAAAGTTTACTAATTATAGAGTAAAATACATTTTGAATTCGAACGGGTGAGGCATTGTACCAATGGAATGAACTTCTTCGTTTTTAATCTTTATCCATTGATCTAATAACTCATCTGTAAAAATATCTCCGCGCTTTAAGAATTCATTATCTGCAGCTAATGCATCCATTGCCTCTTCCAAATTTCTTGGCAACATTTTTATTTTGCCTTTAGCTTCTTCGTCATTCATAAAATTCTTATCAATAGGACCAAATCCTTCTGCAACCGGATCGATCTTGTTTACAACGCCATCAATTCCCGCAAGAATCATTGCAGAAATACACAAGTATGGATTAGCAGTAGCATCCGGCGGTCTAAACTCAAACCTGGTTTCATCTGGGTTGGTAACATATTTAGGAATTCTAATAGCCGAAGCTCTATTTCCCATTCCGTATGTTAATGCAACAGGAGCTTCAAAACCTGGGACTAATCTTTTATAAGAATTGGTAGAAGGATTTGTGAATGCGGCAAGAGCAGGAGCGTGTTTTAACATACCGCCAATGAAATATCTTCCTAACTGGTTAATATTTCCATACTCTCCTTTTTTATAAAATGCGTTCTTTCCATTCTTTGTTAAGAACATATGAAGGTGCATTCCATTGCCAGCCTGCTGATACATTGGCTTTGGCATAAAGGTAATGAATAAATCTTTTTGGCGAGCAAAGTTGAACAAAACATATTTTGCTGTTATAATGTTATCTGCAGTAGCTAATAATGTAGAGAAATATGTTTCAATTTCCTGCTGTCCCCTTTCACCTACTTCGTGATGATGATATTTTACTTTGATTCCAAATTTAGAAAGTAGCTTGCAGGCTTCATCTCTAAAGTCATCATAAATATCAAAAGGGTTAGCGGCATGATATGCCTTTTTGTAAAATTCTTCTTGATGCTCAATTTTGTAATATGATGTAGCTGTTCTAGTATCATATTCAACATTCGAAAAGATGTAGAATTCAAATTCCGGTCCCCACCAAGATTGATCACATCCGGTAACTTCTTTCAATAATTTTTCGGCTTTCTGAGCAAGAAATCTTCCATCTTGCGAAAAGCGGGAACGTTCATCATCGGTAAGAATAATGTTGGAATAAAAACTTAGTGTTGGTGCATCTCTAAATAAATCTAAAACGGCAGTATTTAAATCCGGAATCAAAATCATATCGCTGTTTTCAACTTTTCTAAAACCATAGCTCGAGCCGTCGAAACCAACCCCCTCTTTCATTAATTTTTCCATGATTTTATCGTGAACAGGAAGTGTAATGTGATGAAGTCTTCCGGTAAGATCGATTGCCTTCAAATCAATAAATTCGATCTTGTTTTTTTTGATTAATGAGTTAATACTTTGAATAGTTTGTGCCATAGCTATCCTTTGAATGTGTAGAGACAAAAAACCCCCGAATAAAATTCGGGGGCGTGTTAATGAATTATCCTTTATAGTTTATTGCCGCTATTCCAGGGAATATTGCGGTTGTGTCCAGTTCTTCTTCAATTCTTAACAACTGATTGTATTTAGCAATTCGGTCTGTACGGCTAGCCGAACCGGTTTTAATTTGACCAGCATTTGTTGCAACAGCAATATCAGCTATAGTTGTATCTTCTGTTTCACCAGAGCGGTGAGATACAATTGCTGTATAGCTTGCGCGTTTTGCCATTTCAATTGCTTCTAAAGTTTCGGTCAATGTACCAATTTGATTTACTTTTATCAGAATTGAATTTGCTGTTCCTGTTGCAATTCCTTTTCCTAAAAAATCTGTGTTGGTAACAAATAAATCGTCACCAACCAATTGAATTTTATTTCCAACTTTATCGGTCAATGATTTCCAGCCATCCCAATCAAATTCTGCCATACCATCTTCAATTGAAATAATTGGGTACTGATTTACCCAGTTAACCCAATAGTCAACCATCTTTTCGGGTGCTAAATAAGATTTATCGGATTTAAAGAAATGATAAGCTTTTTTATCCTTATCCCACATTTCGCTGGCAGCTGGATCTAATGCAATAAAAATATCTTTGCCTGCTTTTAAACCGGTTTTTTCAATTGCTTCTAAAATAACAGTAATTGCTTCTTCGTTCGATTTTAGGTTTGGCGCAAAACCACCTTCGTCACCAACAGCAGTGTTATAACCCATCTTTTTAAGAACAGATTTTAAAGAATGGAATACTTCTGTTCCATAACGCAAAGCTTCTTTAAATGTTGGAGCGCCGGCTGGCATTACCATAAATTCTTGAAAGTCCACATTATTATCTGCATGACTTCCACCATTAAGAATATTCATCATTGGAACAGGAAGAACGCGAGCGTTAACTCCTCCAATGTAACGGTACAATGGCAATTCAAAAGCTTCGGCCGCAGCTTTAGCACATGCTAAAGAAACGCCAAGAATTGCATTAGCACCTAAATTAGATTTGTTTGTGGTCCCATCTAAATCGCATAAAAAATTATCTATTGCAACTTGTTCTGCGCAATCGAAGTCTATTAATTCATCGGCTATTTTATCGTTGATATTATCAACCGCCTTCTGAACACCTTTTCCAAGATAACGGGATTTATCTCCGTCTCTTAATTCACAAGCTTCGTTTTCACCCGTTGATGCACCGCTTGGAACTGCAGCACGGCCAATTACACCACATTCTAAAGTTACTTCTACTTCTAAAGTTGGATTTCCCCTGGAGTCAAGAATTTCTCTTCCCCATACATCTACAATCGTAGTCATTTTGTTATTCTCCTATTGAATTGTTCATTTAATCGGGTGGAAAATTATTAAAAAGGACATGCAAATTCCAATTAAGCTTCAAAGTAAGTGTAAGTAACACAATTGTAATTGTCTTTTTCTGTAATAATTACGATAATGTGCAATACTTTGGCAAAAGAGAGAATTGAAGTAATTCTTTCAAAGAATGAAATCATATTCAGACACTTAACTAGTTTTTTGAATTATCAGATTTTAGGAGTAATTTTGGGGTATAATTTATGCCCCCGTAGCTCAGCTGGATAGAGTAGGAGTTTCCTAAACTTTTGGTCGGAGGTTCGAGTCCTCTCGGGGGTACAAACAGTAAGGATAAAAAATGAAAAAGAGTATAATCAATATATTATTTGTATTAGTAGACATTGTCTGCTTTTTACAAGGGGGAGTAATTACAGCCTACGCTCTCTTAAATATTGATTACAAAATTGAAGTTGCAAAGGGAGATGGTCTTACAAATTTAGTAATGCAAAATATTCCTGTTTCTATTGGCGGTTACTATTTTTATTCGGATCAATATATTACAGTTGCAGTAATTGGAATTGGATTAATAATTACGGGATTTTTAGTAAGAAGCTGGAGAAAAACCTTTTCGGAACATTTATAATTAATTTCAAAATAAAAGTATCAAGCCGATTTAGATTCTTAAAATTTTCAAATCGTATTCACAATTCAAATAATATAAGGGTTACTAATGAAAAAACGTTCTATTCTACACATTTTATTAATTCTAGCATTCGTTCTAGGAATTAGTTCAAGTAAATCTATGGCACAATCTACATTTAAAGATTTTGGTTACAAGGGAGGATTTCAAATTAATTTACTATCACCTACAACAGAATTCGAAAGTGATAATGGAATTTCTTTAAAATCATTTTCTTTAAGAGGATTTTTCAGATACGAGCTTTCAAAAGATTTTCAAACAGAGTTTGGATTGGGATTTGGTAAACTAAACGGAAGCGATTTTAATTATGCACTAAACAAAAAAGGTACCGGTGAATATATTACTTCAATTATTCCAATTGATGCACGTTTGCTTTACACTCCATTTGAACTGCCAAATTTAAATCCATATTTCTATGCAGGTCTTGGATTAATGAATTACAGCGTTGGTACAAAACCAAGTGTTGTTTCCAAAATTAAAGTTGATGAAAGCGGATGGACTGGAATTATTCCATTTGGCGTTGGAACAGAAATTAAACTTTCCGATGAAGTAGCATTAGATTTAAATCTAGGCTACACATATTCATTTACAGACAATCTTAACTACTTCAAAATTGATGAATTAAACGATGGCGCAATACATTTAGGTGTTGGAATTTCTTTTTCGAACGAAAGCTTAAATACAGACAAGGATAACGACGGTCTGTTAAAAGGAAAAGAATTAGAAATTGGAACTGATCCTAACAACGCAGATTCTGACGGTGACGGCCTTAATGATGGTGTTGAAGTTAATCAATACAAAACAAATCCTTTGAAAGCAGATACAGATAACGACGGATTGAATGACGGTGAAGAATTATCAAAATTCAAAACCAATCCTTTAAATGCAGATACAGATAATGACGGATTGAATGACGGTGAAGAATTATCAAAGTTCAAAACCGATCCTTTAAATGCAGATAGCGATAAAGATGGTTTGAATGATGGAGAAGAAGTTTTAAAATTCAAAACAGATCCATTGAAAGCAGATACAGATGGTGATGGTTTAAATGATGGTGCCGAAGTTACAAAACATAAAACAGATCCGTTAAAGGTAGATACCGACGGTGGTACTATTGGAGATGGAATTGAAGTTAACAGAGGAACAAATCCATTGGATCCTAAGGACGATATTCCAGTAAAATGGGTAGAAAAAGAATCATCATACGAAAACGTTCTCTTTGGATTTAACAAACGCAAATTGGCAAAAAAAGAAACAGTGAAATTGGATGCTGCATTTGATGCCATTACTGCAATTAAAGACGCTAAAGTTATTCTTGGCGGACACGCAGATGCAATAGGAAGTGAAAAATACAATTTGAAACTTTCAGAAAAGAGAGCGAATATTGCAAAAGAATACTTAGTTAAAAAAGGTATGAACGCAGAAATAATTACTGTTGAATTCTTTGGTGAAAGCAATCCGCTAGCAGATAATAAGACTGCAAAGGGACGTGCTCAGAATAGAAGAACAGAAGTAAAAGCTAAATATATGGTTGAAGAAACAAAGTAAGATTGTAAAAAAAGCCCCGCTCTTGCGGGGCTTTTTTTTATTTTTTAACAGCATTCCAAGTACCGCTTAACACTGCGGCATTCCAAGTACCTTTTCCATTTTGATAATTAAGAAGCCCGGATAAATCTCCAATTGCCTGACCATTTGCAATTAACTCCGCATCAATTTTACCATCTTTATCAACTTTACCCTTTACAGTCACATCAAAATCGCGGCCGCTATAAGTAATAGTTCGGTTGGTCGAAAACTCGTATGTATCCCCAATAACAACTGTTAGGTTTACATCAACGCCACCGGTTAAATTAATATTCCATTCCCCCGCAAAGGAATCTTTTTGAAACAAACTGCATGCAGAAACAAAGAATAAAAGTAAAAGAATAATTGTTAGTTGTTTTTTCATTTGGTTACCTCGATAATGTGTTGGGGTCAATTCCACTTTTTTTAATCAGTTCGTAATATTTTTTTGAAGCGGATTTTTTAGATTCTTCGAGACTTTGCAAAAATTGAATAAGTGTAAGATCGCCTCCAAAATGAAAGAAGTAATCAATCAAAAGCTCAAGATATAACTGAGTGAAGTCCGAAATTCTTTGATATGATTTGGAAGTATCTTCGTTCAAACTGCCAAGTTTTTGTTCTTCGGTAGGACGAATCATCTCCTCTTCACTAAGTAATGAATAATCCTCAAAATCATCTTCAAGCTGCCCACGCTCTGTCCAAGATTTTGCAATTTGCAACAAAACTGTAATTATTTCTTTCAGTCTTTTTTCTCTATCGGCTCTGTAATTTTCGATAGTTCTTTCTTTTGGAGTAGTATTCAGCGCGTTTATATTATACTTTTCTAATATTGCTTGAATGTCCTCATTCTTGTGTTCATCAATAATAATTTTTCTGAACTTTAGATGAATATTTTCATCGAAAGCTATTTGCGAATCGCTTACAATTTGATGAGAATTTAGCATATGAAGTATTTCTTCTTTTTTCTCGGGATACTTTTTACCAAGATATTCTTCAGTCAATTCAAGACTAATTGCAGAACTATCCGGTTCATCTAGCATACTAATTAAATAAGATTTTACACGCAGCAGAATTAAAAAATTGTCAAAGTTTTTGTTTGTCATAGAATGCTTCCTTGCAAAAACAGCATTGCCATTGAAAAGTAAATTATAATTCCAGTAACATCAACCAATGTTGCAACAAAAGGAGCCGAAGAGGTTGCTGGATCGAGTCCCATTTTTTTTAATAAAAAAGGTAGCATAGCGCCCATTAAACTGCCCCAAGCAACAACACCCACAAGAGAAAAACTTACTGTAAGTCCAACAAGCAGCCATTGGGTTCCATAATCGTGAACAAAGAATTGCCAAAAAGTAATTCGAATAAAGCCAATGAGTGCAAGTATTAATCCTAATATAAAGCCGGTTAAAATTTCTCTTCTAAAAACAAACAACCAACTTTTTAAAGTTATTTCTCCTAAAGCCAAAGCACGAATAATTAGAGTAGAAGCTTGCGAGCCGGAATTTCCCCCGCTTGAAATAATTAAAGGAATAAAAGCAATTAAAACAATTGCCTTTTGAATCTCCCCTTGAAAAAAATCCATTGCAGTGGCTGTAAACATTTGTCCTATAAATAAAACGCTTAACCAGCCAATCCTTTTTTTAATCATGCCCCAAATAGAAGTTGAGGAATATGTATCTTCCAATACGCTAACGGCACCCAATTTATGAATATCTTCTGTAGCCTCTTCTTCAGCAACGTCTAAAACGTCATCTACTGTAACAATTCCAACCAGCACACCACCAGAATCGATTACTGGTAAAGCAGTTCTATCATATTTCTTAAAAACATCAACTGCTGTTTCCTGATCGTCGGTAACGCTTAAAGCAACAAAATTATAATCCATCAAATCGTTTACTTTTGTATCTAATGGCGACAAAAGAAATTCTCTAATTCTAATATCATCAATAAGCAAACCTCTGTTATCAACTATATACAGCACGTTTAAAGTTTCGCTGTTATTTCCATTTTGTCTAACATAATCTAATGTTTCCTGTACCGTCCAATCTTGTTTAATAGCAATATAATCTGGAGTCATTAAACGGCCAACGCTATTTTCGGCGTACCCTAAAAGCTGCTGAGCAATTACTCTTTGTTTAGGGGAAAGATATGTGATCATTTGTTTTACAACATTAGAAGGCATCTCCTCGAATAAAGCAGTTCTATCATCATCGGCCATTTCATTAAGAATAGAGGCAACATCTTCCTTACTAAGAGATTCTATTAAATGAAGCTGAGTGTCCACATCAAAATATTCAAACACATCGGCTGCCAAATCTTTAGGTAGAATTCTAAATAGAATAGCTTGTTCGCTTTCGTGCAAAGAAAGAATTAAGTCTGCTATATCAGTAGGAACCCAATCAATCAACACTTCTTTAAGATCTGTTAACTGACGTCGATTAATTAAATCTATGATTTCAGGCTTAACTAATTGTGAAAGCATAGTGCCTCCTTTTAGAGGGGTGGAAGGATAAACAATTAAATCAGTGATGCAATTTAGAACACTTTATGTTTTTTCTCAAAAATTATTGTTTAATAAAAGAAAAAAATGAAAGATTATTACCAATTAGTAAAAAAAAAGCCGTTACAAAACGTAACGGCCTCAAATAAAATATCCTTAGTAGAATGGTTATTCTTCTGTGTGAGCTAACCAGAAGCCGCCTATTGCGTTAAATTGCGTGTCGCCCCATACTTCTGCTAAAAGAACAAAACCATCTCGCGATACACCGGTTGCCCTAATATTATATCTAACTTGTGTTGCCCTTTCTGCATCAATTAAATTAGGCATTATAATTACTTTTGGTTTCTTCTCGAATGGTTTTGGGAATGTAATTTCATATTCTACAATTCTTTTACCTTGATTAGCATGTAAGGTATAGTTTTGATTCTCTTTTGTGTAGAAATAAGTACCGCTCTGAACTTGAACTTGTCCGTAAGTAAATGAGTAAGCAAGTAAAAACAAAGCAAATGATAGTAATACTTTTTTCATTTTTATTCTCCTCTATTGGTTGAACTTAGTATTTTCTCAAATCCATTTTAAATTTGTTAATTATACTTCAATTTGTCAATCATTCTTTTTTAAATATTGCATTATATCACTTACAATATTCCATAAGATTATAGTCTATCCTATTTCTCTTTTCATGATATACAAAGTATCATCAACCGATGTAGGTTTATAAAGCAATTCATTTTCAGCTTTCGAGATTATTAGACCGGATTTCAATGGTCGCGGGGCCGGCTGATTTAATTCTTTAGTCAAAATTGGAAAGATCAGATTTTGGGGTAAAGAAAAATACTTTGCAATTCTCAATGTAAATTCAAACCGGTTAAGGAACTCCACGCCTCCAATATTATAAATACCTTCTTTGCCCATTTTTATAACTGAATCAATTGCGCTTACAATATCATCAATAAAAGTCGGGTTGTTTATCTGATCTGTTACAATCTTAATTTCTTTATTATCTCTAAGTGAATTTACAACCCATTTTACAAAATCTGGTCTGCCATAAATTGAAGGACCATACAAAACATTAGTTCTTATTAGCGTATACCTTACGCCATTAGTTCTTATAGCGTTTTCCGAGGCTAACTTAGTTCTTCCATAATACCCAATTGGATTTGGCTTATCATCCTCTGTATAAGGTCCATTCTTTCCATCAAAGATATAATCTGTTGATATATGGATTAGATGAGCATCTATAGTCCATGCATATAAACAAATATTTTCCACGCCTGTTACATTAATCTTCCAGGCCAATTCTTTTTCAGTCTCTGCTTTATCTACATTTGTATATGCCGCAGTATTGATAATTATATCTGGTACAAATCCAAGAATTACCTCCTTTACTTTTTCTTTTTGAACAATATCTAATTCCCTATACTCAACATCCGGGAAAAAAGATTTTTGTTCGGCCGAGCAGCAAAGAAGTTCAACATTAGGCAGGTTTTTATAAAAGGAAGTCAAACGCTGCCCAAGCATTCCATTTGAACCAATTAAAAGAATTCTGGTTTTTATTAAATCGGTAACATTCATTCAATTTCTATTTTTGTTTTTAAATGTAAATTTGATGTTGCAGCAGCAACTGTTCCTGCAATCACGGCACGCTTAAGAGACAATTCAATATTCTGTGTGGAAATATAGGTATAAAAGAAAACCGACCCAAAAATGTCGCCGCATCCAACATTATTTGTGCTGCTAATTGAAATGGGCTTTGCACACAGGGTCTTCATCTCTCCATCAATTGTAAAATAAGCCACGGCTCCCTCTTGAGCTTTAGTAACGATTAATATTTTTACCCCTTTCGAGATAATGGATTTTGCAGCTTCCCATTCATCGTAAATAGATAATGTTTTCAGTTCTTCTTGATTGCACTGTAAAATATCCACATTGCCTAACCATTCATCAACATTTTCTACCATTCTAAAAATTCTATTGCCGCAGTTATCAATTCCACGGCATAGAGTATGAACATCAAAATAGATTACGCCACTAAATTGTGCACGGATATTTTTCAACTGTTCAAGAGAAATGTCAAATCCGGTTATCATATTAATTAATATTCCGTTAAAGACATTCCAGCTAATTTGAGGACTAATAATTAAGCTATGGCCAATATTCTTATAAACTTCTTCCCTCTCTTTATTTTTATGAATAAGCAGCACAACTTCCGGCATGTTTTGGGTATAGTTAACAAAGGTAAGATCAAAGTTCTTATAAACAATTTCAAAAAGAGAGAAATATGATTTTTGCATTGAAGTAAGTAGGTAAATCGTGTCAAATTCATTTCGAACAGAATTGATTCCCAAGGAGGAATAGAACAATCCGCCTGGTTTTATATTGTCTGAATTATCAGTTTCGAAATGATCAAGAATTGAGTGCCCAATTAATAAGATTTTCATTGACGTCAAAAACATGTATTTTGGAATTAGTTAAATAAGAATATTGTTAAAAAGAGAAAGATTACATAGGGAATATATGAAAATTGGAATTACATGTTATCCAACTTATGGAGGCAGCGGAGTTGTTGCTACGGAATTGGGTTTAGCTCTTGCAAAGTTAGGTCATCAAGTTCATTTTATAAGTTATGCCATGCCACACCGTTTAAATAAATTTGTTGAAAATGTCTTTTTTCATGAAGCGGAAATGACTACCTATCCGCTGTTCGAAAATCCATTATATACTCTTTCTTTAACCAGCAAAATGGTTGAAGTAATTGAATATGAGAAACTGGATTTAATGCATGTTCACTACGCAATACCGCACGCGGTTAGCGCATACCTGGCAAGGCAAATAATTCGCAAAGCAAATAAGAAGGTAAAATTCATTACAACTCTTCACGGAACGGATATTACATTGGTTGGTTTGGAGCCCTCTTTTATGCCTCTTGTAAAATTTAGCATCGAAGAGAGTGACGGAGTAACTGCCGTTTCCAGATTCTTAAGAGAAAAGACACTTACCAATTACAATATCCAAAAAGATGTTGAAGTGATTTATAATTTTATTGACTTGGATATTTACAAGCCTAAAGAGAATACAACTTTCAGAAGCCACATAGCACCAAATGGTGAAAAGGTTTTAATACACACCTCAAATTTTCGCCCGGTTAAACGAGTGCCGGATACAATTAGAATTCTTGAAAAGGTAAACAAAGAAATTCCATGCAAATTAGTTTTGGTTGGAGATGGCCCGGATAGATCGGAATGTGAAAGATTAGCTAGAGAATTGGGAATTCATAAAAATGTTTTATTTCTTGGAAAGCAGGATGCGCTTGCAGAGATTTTGAATGCCGCAGATTTATTTTTAATGCCTTCGCAATCGGAAAGTTTTGGTTTATCTGCTCTTGAAGCAATGGCTTGCGGTAAACCGGTTATTAGTTCTTCTGTTGGAGGATTGCCTGAATTGGTAATTCATAATGAAACAGGTTTTATTGCAGAGTTTGCAGATGTTGACAGAATGGCTAAATATGCAATAGATTTATTTACGAACGAAAAAAAATATTCCATCTTTTCAAATAATTCCAGAGAACGTTCGGTAAATCATTTCGATAAGAATTTAATTTTGCCCCAATATATAGACTACTACGAAAAGATTCTTAACTCGTAAAAATTTGGGAAGAACATAATTAAATATGTTCTTCCCTTTTTAATTTACTAGCCTACAACTTCTCTTCCAATACTATAATAAGTAAATCCAAGCTCTTTCATTTTTTCAATTTCGTAAACATTGCGTCCATCAAAAATAACCGGCTTTTTTAACATTGATTTTATGGTATCGAAATTGGGATTTCGAAACTCATTCCATTCTGTAAGAATTAAAAGTGCGTCGGCATTATTAAGCGTATCGTACTGCTCATCTTTATATTCAAGAGAATCCCCAAGATAGAATTTAGTATTTTCCATTGCTGCCGGATCGTAACCAACTACCTTTGCACCCAGCTTAACCAATTCCCTTATAATATAAATTGCAGGCGCTTCCCGCATGTCGTCTGTGTTTGGTTTAAATGCCAATCCCCAAACTGCAAAAGCTTTTCCTTTTACATCCATTCCAAAATGTTTAAGAATTTTTGCTACAAGTACAAGCTTCTGTGCTTTGTTTATTTCATCAACTAATTTTAATAAGCGCATAGGAGATTCATAATCTTCGGAGGTTTTAATTAATGCATTCACATCCTTTGGAAAGCAAGAGCCTCCGTACCCAATTCCAGGGAATAAAAATCTTTTTCCAATTCTTGTATCCGATCCCATTCCTTTGCGAACCATATCTACATTGGCACCAACTCTTTCGCAAAAATTTGCAAGCTCATTCATATAAGTAATTCTCATTGCTAAATAGGAATTAGCAGCATATTTAGTCACTTCGGAACTTTCGGGATTCATTTCCAAAATTGGATTTCCCTGCCGAACAAAAGGTTCGTAAAGTGCCCGCATCATTTCGAAGGCCTTTTCGGTTTTAGCGCCAACTACTACCCTATCTGGTTTCATAAAATCATCAACCGCAAAACCCTCTCGCAAAAATTCCGGATTAGAAACTATCTCGAAGTTCTTAAGATTATACTTTTCTAAAATTTTTGTAACAAGTTGAGAAGTACCAACAGGTACTGTACTCTTATTAACAATCACTTTAAATTTTTTATCCCCATCTTCCAATAATATTTTGCCAATTTCTTCGGCAACTTTAAATACATGCTGTAAATCTGCCGAACCGTCTTCTCCTTGAGGAGTAGGAAGACACAAAAAAATCATATCTGTTTCGGTAACAGCTTTTTTCAAATCGTCCGTAAATACCAAACGTTTCTTATCAATATTCCTATGAAACAACACATCTAAACCGGGCTCGTAAATAGGTACTACACATTCCTTTAATTTTTTTAGCTTATCCTGATTATTATCTACACAAATAACATGGTTGCCCATTTCGGCAAAACATGTACCGCTTACAAGACCAACATAGCCGGTCCCAATAACAGAAAGGTTCATCTATTCTCCTTAATTAATAAACAAAATCTTTATCTATATCTATGAATCTTTTAGCCAACAAATCTTTAGGTGAAATAATTGGTTTATCAATTTTCCAATCTATCTTCAAAACATCATCATTAAACAAAATTGCTCGCTCATTCTGCTTGCTATATAGATTGGTACATTTATAACTAAATATTGCTTCATCGCTAAGTACCGAAAAGCCATGCCCAAATCCGGGAGGGAGCCATAATTGATATTTATTCTCTTCGCTTAGCTCGCACGAAAAATATTTGCCAAATGTGGGAGAACCAAATCTAATGTCTACAGCAACATCCAAAACCTTACCAACCACAACACTGCATAATTTACCTTGTGCAAATTCCCCAACCTGGTAATGGATTCCTCTTATTGTACCCTTTACAGATTTTGAAATATTATCCTGAACAAAATTAAAGTCTATTCCCCCTTGCAAATATTTTTCTTTGTTGAACGATTCAAAAAAATAGCCTCTTTCGTCAGGAAAGAAATCCGGCTTAATTAAAAGTAAGCCTTCTATAAATTGCTTTTCAAATTGCATTAGTCACCTAATATTTTTGATTTTGATGCCATTGCCAGGCCGACTTTAAAATTTCTTCAATTCCATATTTAGGACTCCATCCTAAAATACTTTTGGCTTTTCTATTATCTGCCACAAGAATAGCCGGGTCTCCCTCTCTTCTACTAACAATCTCGTAAGGTATATCTTTGCTACAAATAATTTTTGCCTTCTCAATTATTTCTAAAACAGAATTACCATTCCCTGTACCTAAATTAATAATTTCGGATTTTCCCCCATCATTCAAATAGTTCAAAGCTTTTAAATGAGCATCGGCCAAGTCCGAGATATGAATATAATCTCGAATGCATGTTCCATCTTTTGTATTATAGTCGTTTCCAAAAACCAATACTTTTTCTCTTTTACCTTGAGCAGTAAATAAAACTATTGGAATTAAATGAGGTTCCGGGTTATGGCTTTCACCAATTTCTCCGCTTAAATGAGCACCGGCAGCATTAAAATAACGAAGGCAAACACTTTTAATTCCAAATGCTACTTCAAAATCCTTTAAAAGCATTTCAATTACAAGCTTAGTATTTGCATAAGGATTTATTGGTTGCGACTTTTCCTCTTCGCTAATTGGAATATTTATTGGATTACCATAAATGGAGCATGTAGATGAAAAAACAAATTTCTTTATTGAAAGAGAAGCGCATGCCTTAATTAGATTTAAGCTTCCAACTACATTATTTTGATAATACATATCAGGTTTTTCAACAGATTCTCCAACGTATGCAAATGCCGCAAAATGAACTACTGCATCTGGAGTAAATTTTTTAAGGGCTGCAACAACTCCCTCGTAATTTATAAGATCAACCTCTTCAAAAAGAACATTCTTTGGAACGGCTTCGATGTGTCCTCTTACTAGATTATCTAAAACACAAACTTCATGATGGTGTTTCAAAAGATGACTAACAAAGTGAGACCCAATATAACCGGCACCCCCTGTAACTAAAATCTTCATCACGCTCCAATTTGTATTTTTACTAATTTTTACATGTGCAATATATTCAGTTTACTTTTGATAAAGAAAATTCTGTTCTAATAAAAATGGTGATTGCAGCTCCACCTGGTTTATTATAATTTAGCATCATATTTATTGAGAGGTATATTATGGCAAAGCTGCCAAAGAGATTTGAACGTTTTTTAGAAGAGTTTCCTGAAATTGCAGTAGCTTATGAAAGCTTAGGAGATTCAATTCACCGTATTGGTCCCCTTAACGAACGAGAAAGAGCATTAATTAAAATTGCATTATCCGTTGGTTCGCAAATGGAAGGAGCAGTTCACGCTCAAATTAGAAAAGGAATAAAAGCAAAATTAACAAAGAAGGAAATGCGTCAAATTGCATTGCTTGCAATTCCAACAATCGGCTTTCCGGCAGCAATGGCATCTTTAAGCTGGATGGACGATATACTAGATACGAAGAAAGGCAAATAGGTTTGTCATACAATCAAAATACTTCTTCAATTAATGTAAAAAGGGTAATTGCAATTTGGGCTTTTAGCGAAGCCGCGCTTGGCGGAATTCTTCATGCTCTAAAAATTCCTTTTACCGGATTAATAATTGGAAGTACATCGGTTTTTTGTATTTCGTTAATTGCCCAGTTTGGTCATAAAAAATCCGATATATTAAAAGCTCTTGTGCAGGTTATTCTTGTTAAGGCAATGGTAAGCCCATTTGCACCCTTGAACTCCTACTTAGCCCTTTGCATACAAGGAGTATTAGGCTATTTATTTTTCACATTTATTCCTTTTACAAAGCTAGCCGCCATTCTTTTGGGAGGAACAGCACTAGCTCTATCAGCACTTCAAAAATTTTTAGTGATGACAATTCTTTTTGGTAATACTCTTTGGGAATCTGTTGACAGTTTTGCTTTGTTAATTGTAAAACAAGTCCCTTTTTTGAACAGCACAAATAATTTTAGCTTTAGTATGCTGCTAATTTTTATTTACTCATTGCTACACGCAATTGCAGGCATTTACATTTCGGTAAGGTCACTTAATATTGAACATTGGTTGTTAAGTAAGATAAAAACATTAGGGAATGTAAATACAAATTTACTAAATACAGAGCTGCTTGCTGTTAAAAATAAAAGTGGAAGAAAAAAGAAATGGTGGCAAAGACCTTCCGGAATTGTTCTTATTACTATTTCATTTGTAGTTATGATAATCTCTTATATCTCTCCAAATATTGGAAAATCGAACTGGTACGACATTCTAATAATGCTTATGCGGTCTGTGGTAATTACAATTGTTTGGTTCTCTTTAATTTCTCCATTGTTAATTAAATCCTTTCGAAAAGTTATAGAGAAGCAAAGACCACATCATGCAAAAGAAATTGAATCCATTGCATCTCTTTTCCCCAATTTCAAAACTGTTGCCTCCTACTGCTGGAATAATTCTTTTAAAGCAACAGGCATAAATAGAATAAGGACATTTCTTTCGAACACCTTTGCGCTTTTATTAATTACGGATTTTAGTAAACATGAATGATATTTTTATTTTGACCGGTGAAGTGCATACCGGCAAGACAACAAATCTGATGCAATGGGGGGCTGCTCAAAAATCAATTGACGGAATATATCAGCCGGTTATTGATGAAAAAAGATTTATCTATCATATCGGATCGAAAACATTAAAGCCGCTGGAAACAACCAGTACCAACTCGATGATAATTGGGAATTACAAGTTTAGTTTGGACACTTTTGAATGGGCAAAAGAGGCTCTATTAAATTGTTTGGATAAACAACCCGAATGGATTGTTATTGACGAGATTGGTCCCTTGGAACTAAAAGGGAAAGGATTAGAGCCGGCAATTACAACTATTTTATCTGTTCAAAACAAAACGAACTGCAAAATTGTTTGTGTAGTTAGGCAAAATATATTGGAAGATTTTATTGGCAAGTATGCTCTTAACAACCGGTACCAGATTTTTAATCTTTAGGAAAGATAAAACTGCTTAGAGAATTATTACTTATTCCAAATTAATTTTATTTTTTCGAAATCTTCCGGAGTATTCATATTAAGAAACGACATATCTCCTTCATTAATTAAATTTTCGATTTGTAAAAAAGACTTATCAACTTTCCACACAATTTTTTTTATGCTTGGGTTCGTTTCATTATTGTCGTTTAGCATTTCCTCCATACTTGCAATCAAGCTTTGGGAGTAAATTCCAAAATCGTATTTCGGAATTCCATCAATAATGGGAAGAACAACTTCGTTTGGAGGACTTGTTTTTACAAAATTTGTAATCACTCTTGTTTCAATTAATGGTATATCGCAAGAAATTACAAATACCTTTTGCGTACACGAGGCCTTAAGAGAGGAATGAATACCGGATAGAGGTCCATGATTGGGATAAATATCCATTACTGGCTGATGATTAACTATTTCCGTAACATCTAATGTATTTGCGCTGATAATAACTTCTTCAAAAACATCTTTCATCTTGGAGTAAATAATTTCAAGAATTGTCTTTTGCCCTAGTTTTAACAGAGCTTTGTTGCTACCCATTCTTTTGCTTTGTCCACCGGCAAGAATTACTCCGGTTATGTTTTTTATTTTAGTCATAGGTAATTAAAAAAATTCCACGAATTATTTTATATTTTAAAATAAAAAAGGGACGAATATAGCGTCCCTTTTATTGAGAAAATTAGAGATGACTATACATGTCTCCAAACAAAGTCGCTCATATCAATATCTTCATCGTCAAATGCGCCGCGAATCATAATATTATGAATTTCTTCGCGCGATAAGGAATCGTTGATATCAAGTTTTTCGAACAATGTAAGGATATAACTTCTTACCATGTAAAAGCCACCTAAATCAAAGTAGTTTCCAAGGATGGCAAAGAACTCTACATTTTTTTCTGCCGGGATATCTTTGACAATTTCGGGATGAGTTTTAAGAAATTCCCAAAAGGATTTTTTACTGATGAACAAAGCATAGTTTAATTCGGAAAGAGGAAATCCCTCTTTTAATCTATCCGAGCCAATTTTTGCAAAAAACTTTTCCGCTTCATCATTATCGGCTCCGTTTTTAAGCCAATTTGCTAATTGAACATAAACAGCTTCTTCACGAGCTATAACTTTTTCTGGATCAAGATTATGATAAGTCTTCATATAATCTGAACTTTTCACTTGATCGTAATAAGTTGTTGCAATAATTCTTTTATTGCTTGTAATGAGGTTAATAAGGTTCGTAAAATCCATAAAGCCTCCAGGTTTTGATATTAAGATAAAGCTTAACAAGGTAATGGTCAATACACAATAAATAAAAAGGACTTTAATCTATCAATCTTAGTACATACTTGATAAAAAAGATACATTAAAAAGTAATCAGCCTAACAAAATGTCTGCAAATTCTTATTCTGTAAATTTTCTAACACAATAATTCATTAAGTATTATATGGCCATTTAGCCCATCAAAAAAAGTTAATAAATAAGGCTAAAGTATTATTTTATATCAAATATTTTATTAACCAATTCAGTTTTGGTTCTAATTTATTGTTTGGTAATCTATTGGCATTGTACGGGCAATACCATCGTTAGCCCAATCCCCATAGACTACAATATCTAATGGATTAACCAAAACTCCCTTATAGTCTACAACTGTGAATTCTCTAGATAGCTTTAGGAAGGAACAGTTGTTGTCGTTTTTGTTAATCACCTTTAAATAGTTTTTGAAGAATAATCGGAATTCGAAATTAACCGCATTGAATAGCATAATAGATTCCCGCAAATTAATTGGAATTTTTTCTGAATAATAATTTAATGCGTCCGAAATGGTTACAACATAAGTAGATGAAAATGAATCGTTTACAAGAGAGGATAAGAAATGCTTTAAGGAGCCATGATATGCTTTACTTCTAATTCCAGAGTATTCTTCTTTGCGTTCCATTTCTGCAATATCCTCAAATTTCATTTTATATGAATATGTATATATATCATCACTATTTGTGTATTTGTAAAGAAGAATATTGCATTCAATTTTATATCCAAGTCCCTCGTTTATAACTATTAAAGGATTTTTTGAAAATATAAAAAGGGAATCGTTTTCCGACCCCTTGAAATAGATATCCCCTTCATTTACAATTTTGCAAAGCTTTGAATAAGAAGAAGTGCCCAAGAAACTATTCTTAAACAATTCCAAATTTTTATACCATTCGGCACTTCTAGAATCTTTAATTTCAAGTTCGGGCATTTCCAAAGTCTCATCCAACAAGTAAAAGTCTATCTTTAATGGAACCCCCTCCAGAATTTTAACTTTCTTAAAATCTGTTTTATAACCAACCATCGATGCAACAACTTCAAAATTCACTAAAGAAGTTTTCAGTTCATAATTACCATTCTTATCGGTTTCTTTTCCAATAGAAGAGTTATTAATATAAACACTTACTCCAATAAGCGGCTCTTTTGTTTTGGAATCGAGTACTTGTCCGGTAATAACACTTTGCGCATAAGTTGCCGCTGCGAAAAAAAGAATGAAAAGGAATTTTTGAATTAGCATTATACACCCCTTTTGATTTTTGCAATGTCTAATTGAATTTATAAAACAATTTCATTTTAGTCTCACTTGGCATCAACTAAGTTTCTAAATGTATGTTAATCTTCCAACTAAATTATAGCTCCATTTTTAAATCATCCGGAAGAATATTTGCGGCACCCTGCATAGCAAAATTTTGATATACTTGAATTGATTGGGGGTCTACCGGATATCCCTTTTCATCAATCTCGGCCCTTCCAAAGGGGAGTAGCAACAATGATGTATTCTTTGTTAACCAGTGAAATACTTTTAGATAGCCACGAAACTTTAATGTGAAAGTAGGAATGTTCTGGTAATATGAAACAATTTCCTTAGTATCTTTTATTTCGTCGTACTTTAGTTTTAAAGAAGCCATGCTCGACAAAGAAATTAAATATCCGTTTTGATTAAAACTGCTGTCTTTTAAGCAAAGCAAAAACCTTCTTAGCGAATTTTGGAAGGATTCTCTACGGTTCTCATTCCAAACAGCAATTTTCTCATTATCCGATGAGGTCAATTCGATAAATTGAGGATAATACAGCGATGCGGTTGAATTGGTCTTTTCATCCATCACAAACCATTTCATTTCAAAATTTATTTTATAACCTAAGGCATTGTTAATAACCGATATTGGCTTGCCAAAATTTGCTTGGAGCAAATTACCTTTGTTCTTCGAAAATGTAATTTCCTCTAGATTTTCAATTACACACTCCTGGCTAAATGGGGTAGAGCCTAAGAAATACTTTTTGAATAATTCCCTGTATTTTTTTTGGGCCTTCAGATTTTCCTCTTTTTCATAATCGTTTGCATATACTTCAACCATGTTCATTTGTATTGGGTTCGACTCCAGCAAAAAATCATTTTTAACTTCTGAATTATCCTTAATTATTATCCGGTTGATAATTGTTTTATAACCAACCAACGCTACAACAAGATCGTAAGTGCCTGCAGGAACATTTTGAATTTTGTAATTACCTAATTTGTCTGTAAGTGTACCAATTGTTGTTCCTGATAAATAAACGCTTGTATTTGGAATGGCTTGCATATCTGAATTGTCCAGAACCTTTCCGTAGATTGTTCCTTTTACACTTTTTTGAGCAAGGCAAGCAGATGAAAGGATTAATAATAGACCAATAATATGACTAGTAAAACTTTTCATTTTTGTCTCATATGTTCAAATAATTTTGCCAAATATTATAAAGCTGAAAAGTTGCTTTAACATCCTTACCGCAATAAACAGCTATATCTTTTATTCTACCGGCTTTGTATAATTCTTTTACTTCCATTCCGGTAATACCCTTAGATTTTGGGGATTCGATTCCAAATGAATGACAGTAAAAGTCCAAATTGAATTTTTTTACAATACCATAAAAAGTAAATTGTTCCAGAATATCAATGTGAAAAGAAGTATCAAACCTATTTTTAATGATATTTATTGAGGGCTTAATTTTATTAATTGCCGAGCGCATCATAATAAATGGAATATCGAAGCCACGGCCATTAAAAGTAACTACCCTTTTGCATTTTTTTACATACTTCCAAAAGCACTCCAGCATTTTAACTTCGGACATACTTTTATAAATTGAAAGATTATCCTCCGAGCTCCATTTTTCCTCCTCTTCTCCTTCGTACAGAACCATTGTTTTTTTTGTATCGGAGTTCAGCATTCCCAAAGCAACAATTTTTGCTGTAAAGGGGTAAAGGCTTAAATATCTTTTAGCCTCGTCAATCTGCTCTTCTTTACTTTTATCTCTTTCGGAGTCGTTGATATATCTAAGGAGAAATTCCTGTTGAGTTTCACTTAAGCTTTCAAGTTCATACCCCACTGTCTCAATATCAAATACGAGATCCATAAAATCCCCTATTTAAGTTGCAATTAAAGTATCATTTTTTTTAATAATTGTATATACTTTTTTTAATCTCCATTTTGGTAAAACGTAAAGGCTACCTATTTTTGCTTATTCTAAAGGAGAAAAAATGGCAGTAAAAAACCGGGCGCAATTTATTGATCTGTTAAAAGGTCTTGCACTTGTAATAATGATTGAGGTTCATGTTTTTAATTCACTGCTTATACCGGAAATAAAGACCGAATGGTGGTTCCCAATATTAAATTTTATAAATGGACTTGTTGCCCCGGCATTTACCTTTACCAGCGGAATGGTATTTGTTCTTTCGATGCAAAAAGGTGTTGAGGGGCTAAGGACTTTTGGAAGTGACTTTTGGAAAAGATTAAGCAGAATTGGTTTTATTTTTCTTGCTGCCTATAGTCTTCACCTTCCCTATTTTTCTTTTTCCAAGATTATGAATAACAACTCATACCAAATTCTAAAACTTTTGTACATGGTAGATGTTCTTCAAATAATTGCAACAGGATTATTAATACTATTTTTTGCCCGTATTTTAATTAAGAATGAATCTTATTTCTATTATTTCTGCGCTGGCGCATCTTTAGTAGTTCTTTTTGTTGGGCCTTTAGTTTGGAATATAGATTTTTATAAACACATGCCTTTGGTTTTTGCAACCTACTTTAACAAAGTGAATGGGTCCCAATTTCCAATTTTTCCTTGGTGGGCATTTGTTTTTGTAGGAGCTTTTACGGCTAAGTTTTATATTACTGCCCGTAATGGCAATAATGAAAAATCATTTATTAAACAGCTGCTTGTAACGGGCATTGCTTTTGCGGTAATTAGCCACATTCTAATTAATTTTATTTTTTCAGAAAGCCTTAAAGCTATTATTCCTCACCCATTTTTCTTTTTAGAACGTCTTGGAGTGATTTTTGTTTTGCTTGCTTTATGCTGGTTTTATATTAATAGAAAAGAGAACTATTCATCTTTACTTTTGGATGTAAGTCAGCAGTCGCTGCTAGTTTATTGGGTACACTTACAATTAATTTACCGCGAGCTGTTTAAAGGTAAAAGCCTTTGGAATATTTATAACGATAAGCTTAATGTACTGGAAGCATTAGTGGTAACTATAATTCTAATAGTAATAATGATAATATGGGCTAAGCTTTGGAGTATGTTAAAACAAAAGAAACCCCAAATAGCCAAATGGCTAACGTGGGGTACAATTGCTCTTGCAATAGCAATTTTCTTTTATCGCTAGCTGTTTCGTAAAATTTCAACAGCAGGCTCAAACTGTTTAACCGCATCGTAAAATTCTTGGGGCAAAGCAAGTGGTGTGTTAGTTCTTTTATCTATATGAACAACAATACCTCCCCCTTTGCAAATTATTTTTCCGGTATTAGCATTTTGAACCAAGTGCTTAAATCCAAAGGAACTGTTTTTAATAAAATTTACTCTGGTTAAAATATTTAATTCATCATCCAGCCTTGCGCTTTCTAAATAATCCGCGTGATTATTGACCATAATAAAGAATGAGTTCCCTTCCAGAAACTCAATCATTTTAAAATTCTTTTTAAGATCTTGAACATACTTTATTCTGGCATCTTCAAAGTAATTAAAGTAAACGGCATTGTTGCAAACACCCAGTAAGTCAACTTCGTGAAAACGAACAACCTCTGTAATTTTATGTTTGTAATTTGATAAGTCCACTGAACTACCTCAAAAAAAAATTTAACATAACCGATTTACAATACCATTATACTTTCAATGAGCTTTACTGCTTTTTCAATCTCTTCAAAGTCAACATCCATGTGTGTAACTGCTCTTATTACACCAATTTTTCCGGTACCTAACAAAACTCCCTTCTCTCTCGATTTCTGCAGAAACTCTTCAACACTAATTTTAGTTGGCTTTAACATAACAATATTTGTTTGAACTAATTCTTTATCAACAGAGATTCCTGGAATTTTACATAAACCCTCGGCAAATAGTTTTGCTTTTTGGTGATCTTCTTTTAAACGGGGAATGTTATTTTTAATTGCATATAATCCAGCAGCCGCAATAACTCCGGCCTGGCGCATTCCTCCGCCCCAAGCTTTTCGAACACGAAATGCTTCTTTAACAATATCTTTAGAACCAAGAATTAATGAACCTATTGGAGCGCCCAACCCTTTTGAAAGACAAAAAGAAGCTGTATCGAAATATTTTAGATATTCCGAAGGATGAATTCCAGTTTCAACAGAAGCGTTCCAAATTCGGGCACCATCCAAATGCATGAATAAATTATGCTTTTTTGCCAGCTGCCAAATTTCCTTAATATTTTCAATTGGATTAATAATTCCGCCGGCACGGTTATGAGTGTTCTCAATTTCAATTACACGAGAACGAGCCATGTAATATGCACTTGTAGGCCGTATTAAAGGCTGTACTTGCTGAGCAGTAAAAACTCCATTAACTCCATCGGCTAAACCTAATTGAATGCCGCTAAGAGCTGCCGGAGAACCGGATTCGTACTGGAAAATGTGCGCATCTCTGTCGCAAATTACTTCGTCGCCAGGGCGTGTTAAAACATTCAAACAAATTTGGTTTGCCATTGTACCGCTAGGAACATAAAGAGCTGCTTCAACTCCAAGAAATTCAATTGCATAATTTTCCAATTCGTTAACTGTTGGATCTTCTTTATAAACATCGTCGCCAACTTCGGCATCGTACATAGCTTTGCGCATTGCTTCCGATGGTTTGGTAATTGTATCGCTTCTTAAATCGATAATTTGATTCATTATTTTTTCCTCATTTTTTCTTTAACCTTAATAGCAGCAAATGCAAGAATTGTTAATAGCGAAATTAGAGAAACAAAGTAGGGAATTACTCTTGGATATTTTGTAAAAAATGTAATCTCAGAATTAAGAGTTACATCACCAACCAAAATATCTTTGGTAAACAATTTAGTTTCTGCAATTGTATTTCCTAACGGATCAATAATACAGCTTATTCCACCATTTGCCGCTCTTATTACACTTCTTCTGTTTTCAACTGCTCTTATAACACTAATTTCTTTATGCTGAAATGGACCACTTGAATATCCGTACCAACTATCATTTGTAACAACTGAAATAAAATCCGCTCCTTTGGCAACAAAATCTGCAACAAAATCTGGGTAAATAGATTCAATGCAAATTATTCCGGCAGGCTTAAATGTAGGTGTAACAAAAATTGTTTTTTCTTCCCCTACATTCCAACTGCTAATTCCAACCTGCCACTTAATTAAACTTCCTAAGAATGGAATCTCTTCAACAAAAGGTACCTTCTCGCCAAAAGGAACAAGCATAATCTTATGATACTTTTGGATATTTATACCATCTGGCATATAAAACAAAATTGAATTATAGGAAACGTAGGCATAATCTCCGGTCTTACTTTTTTTAGCATCACTAGGAGGAATTACTCCTGTATCGTAAAAAAATATTTGTGCATCTGGCATTCCGGTCATTAAATATATATTCTTTTCAAAAACAAATTGCTGAACACGGTTGGCTTCAACCATATAACTGCCGGTAAGCAAGTAACAGGGCAAAGCAGATTCCGGCCAAACAATTAATTTTGCCCCTTTACTAATTGCTTTTTCAGATAGATCTAAATAAACATTAAGCTGGTCGCTTACACTTCCCCCTTGCCATTTTTCCCAGGGATTAAAATTAGGCTGAATTAACCCTACTTTTACTTTTTTATTGCTCTCCTTGTATGAGCTAATTTTAACAAGTCCATAAACGAGTGGTATAAAAACAAGCATCAACAATGGGATTAAATAACGCCAATTAATTTTTCTATTAAGGCCATACTGTTTTATAGAAAAGAATATGAGCAAATTGATATAGAGAATTATAAGAGATAATCCATAAGCGCCAACAACATCTGCAATTTGAATAAACAAATTTAGATTTGGAATACTGTTGGAGAGCATTAACCAGGGGAAGCGCAAATCTGTAATACTGTAAATATATTCGAAGGTTACCCAGTAAACAGGGAATAGAAACAGAGCAATTTTTTTTGAAACAATTTTTGTACTGAAATAATAAAGTGAGGTTACGATTAAATAAAATGCCGGACTTAGAATTACAAGCAGAATTCCAGAAATTTTTAGGAAGGGATCGGCTTCTTTTGTCCAGCTTCCAACCCAATACAAAGTTATTAAACAAAAAAAGAATAAAGTGAAATAGGTAAAGCGGTTAATTTCTCCAAGCCCTTCTCTTTTTTGTAAAAGAAAAAAATAGGGTACGAAAGAAACGAAAACTAAAAATGGAAACGGTATTGGAGGGAAAGAAAGTCCTAACAACAATCCCGAAGCTAGACCAAGTAATAAATGTTTTTTTCTTAACTGCCTTTGTTCTGGTGTAGTAGGTATTTTATACTTCTTCCAAAATTTCATTTACTCTTTTTCCTTTTGTGCCAAATCTTAAATATTACAACAACAACAATAACGGCGGTAACAATTCCTATAACCCTAGAATAATCCGATAGCAAGTTATCAACTACATTAATATTCTTTCCAAGAAAAACTCCTAACGATATAAGCACTGCATTCCATAGTAACGAGCTTAAAGAAGCGGTTAAAAAAGAGCGAACCAAAGGTACTTTATGAACACCACAAAAAAAGCTTATAACCGCTCGTGTGCCGGGTAAAAATCTGTTAACCAAAATTACATTGAAACCATATTTATGAAACCAATGATCTACTTTATTAAGGTACTCTTGTTTAATAAACTTAAGTTTTCCTTTTCGAATAATTCTATCTCCAAAGAACTCTCCAATTAAATACATTACAAAGAATCCAAGTGAACTGCCTATTGTAGTAATTAATAAAATGGAGAAGAAATTAAAGCCGTCTTGAGCTATTAAAGTAGCTGCAATAACAACAATTATATCTCCGGGCGCTGGAGGAAGTAAATTCTCGATAAATGGAAAGATGAACAGCACTAAATAAATATAAAAGGGATCGAGAGAATTAATTAATTCAACAATCTGCTGTATCATGAATTCTCTTTTTTATTAAGCATTGCAATTGCATATGCCGAGCAACCTTCTTCCCTTCCTATAAATCCAAGTCCTTCGGTAGTAGTAGCTTTAATGGATATTTGTGAAACTGAAATTCCCAATATTTCCGAAATTATATGTCTCATATTGTTTATATGGGGCATAAGTTTAGGCTCTTGAAGTAAAACTGTGGAATCTATGTTTCCAATTTCATATTCATTTGCATGAATAAGCTCACCAACATGCTTTAATAATTCTTTGCTGTCGGCATCCTTATACTTTGGATCGTCGTTTGGAAAGTGTTTTCCAATATCCCCTAGGGCAAGAGCACCCAGTAATGAATCGCAAATAGCATGAAGCAGAGCATCCGCATCGGAATGTCCTAATAATCCTTTAGCATGAGGAATATGTACACCGCCAAGAATAAGATTCCGGTTGCTTGCAAACTGATGAACATCAAATCCAAAACCAATTCTAAATTTTTCTTTCACTGTCTTATCTCAAATTTTGTGAATTCATTTTTTGTAGGTCCCCATTTAATAGTTGCATTTTTAACATTGGCATAAGTTGGGCCAACTTTAATTTTTTGGAACAAATCTTCAATAACCAATTTGGGAGCTTCAACAACAGTCAACACTTCGCCAGTAAAAAGATTTTGAGTATATCCATTAACTCCAAGTTTTTGGGCAAGACGCAAAACAAAATATCTAAATCCTACACCTTGAACAAGTCCGTTAACTAATATTTCAGCTCTCAAGTTTTCCATTTCTTTTTTCCATAAAAGCATCAAATAATTCTGCCACAATTAAACCAAGAAAAATCAACGAGCATCCAACCAAACCAAAAGTAGTAATTTTCTCGCTCAGTAAAAAGAATGCAAATAGTGCCGCAAAAATTGGTTCAAAAGAATATATTATTCCTGCCTTTGTGGGTGTTACAACTTTTTGAAACTTTGTTTGCAAACCATAGTTAAGCATAGTTGCAAGTAAAGCAGTGTATAAAACTCCAATTACCAAATTTTTACTTAGAACTAATTGAAGCGGTTGAATTGAAAAAGCAGATATGAAAAGAGTGCCTATAAGACTCATAATTGCCACAGTTAAAAGCTGCATAAAAAGAAGAGTGCTAAAATCGTATTTGGGAGTAATAACATCAATGTAAACAACATGGATTGCAAAAAATGCTGCGCACACAACAGTTAACATATCGCCTAAATTAAAACTTGAACCCAGATCTCTCAAAAAAGAGGTTATGGAATTTCCACCGCTTGATAAAAATAATATTCCAAAGAATACAAGTACGGTTCCAATAATTGCACCTTTTGAAGGGAATTTTTTCTCGATCAGCATTTGAAAGAATGGGATCATTACAACCAAAGAGCCGGTAATAAAACCAGATTTAGTAGCAGTAGTTAAACTTAGTCCTATTGTTTGAGTGAAAAAGCCAAAGAAAATTATTACACCCAAAAATATTCCGGGCAGTATTCCCTCTTTTTGAATTTTACTTTTTCTTATTAGCATAATTGCACCAAGCACAATTGATGCAAGAGAGAACCGAAGAAGGATAAAAACAATTGGAGAAGAAAAGCTTAAAGATTCTTTAACAATAACAAAGGTACCTCCCCAAATTATTGTCATAAATAATAATGCGGCTTCACCTTTAAATCTTGCAGCTCCTTTTATTTCTGTGCTATTCATCATCTGTTCTATATCCAAATTGATTGAGCATGTTGGGGTTGCTTCGCCACTTTTCTTTTACCTTAACAAACAGTTCCAAAAATACTTCCCGCTGTAAAAAACTTTCTGCGGCTTCCCGGGCAGCCCTTCCAAGTCTTTTTATTGATGCACCTTTATCACCAATTAAAATTGGTTTTTGCGATTCCCTTTCAACAATTATGGCAGCTCGTATATAATCTTTTCTTCCTTCCCTTTCGGCAAATTCCTCAATTTCAACTTCGGTACTGTATGGCACTTCATCCCTGTACAGCTCAAATATTTTTTCTCTAATAATTTCGGAGACAAAAAAACGTTCGTTTTCATCGCTAATTTGATCATCCGGATAATATTTTGGATGTTCAGGCATGTATTCAAGTAAAGTTGATACAACCATTTGAGTATTAAAATTTTTGAGCGCGGAAATTGGAATAATATTTTGGAACCATCCTTTGGAGCTAATTTCGTTTACAACCTTTTCCACCATAACTTGATTTGAAAGGTCAATTTTATTTATCAATAGAATTTTTTTCTTCTCGTTTTCCAAAAGTACTTTTAGCACCGAGGCATCTTCGAATGTTTTGCTACCTGTAGGATCAGATTCCATATCTAAAAGAAATAATATAACATCGGCATCGTGAACCGAACTAAAAACAAAATCGAGCATTCTTTCCTGCAATAAATATTCGGGATCTAAAATGCCTGGCGTATCCAAAAAAATTATTTGATAATCGTTTTCGGAAAGGATGCCTAAGATTTTTTTTCGGGTTGTTTGCGGCTTTGATGTAGTTATAGAAAGCTTTTCGCCAAGAATTGCATTTAGCAATGTCGATTTGCCCGCATTCGGTTTACCAATTATTGCCACATATCCGCTTTTATGATTCATTTTTAGTTGCTCAAAGTGAGGGGGTAAAAATATCTATAGCAGGCTAGAAAGACAAACTTGATTCAAACTTACTTGTAGAAAGAATTTTAATGTTTTAGAGCGCTATTAAGTTTGTTTTTAAAATTCTTATGCGATTCTAAAGTATAGTAAACAAAAGTTAGCAAAAGCAACGAAATAAAAGCGCCAATAATCATTACTGTGCTGTTGCTAAAAAACTGATTTACAGTTCCTAATGCAGAATTCAACTGCTGCTTAACACTGTTTGTAATAGGTGTAACATCCACCGTTTTCATGTTTTTAGGAATCATAGACACTGCAAACGAAAATGTTACTATAATAATTAACGCAAATATTGAGGAAACAGAAGCAATAAATGCCCTGGCTTTTGGTTTAACATTTTTTACAGAAGCAAAAACAAGCTTCATAACCTTATCTGTTATTTCATCTGGTGCCTTTTCAACTTCTATAGCTTTTAAAGATTGGTCAACAACTTTATAAGCTTTTAGATGCTTAACCAAATTGGGGTCTAATTGCAAAGCGGAATTAATTTCTTCCAACTCTTGCGAATTGAAATCGTTATCTATGTATTTATTCAAAAGTTCATCATTTTTGTTTATCATAACATTTCCTCCTGGTAATTATGCTTAATCAAAAGATCTTTTAATGCACCTCTGCTTCTGTGCAACAGAACTTTTGTATTAACCAAAGATGTACCCAGAACTTGACTAATTTCGTTTAACGCCAGCCCGTCCATATAAAAAAGAATTACAACAAGTGCATTTCGAACCGGCAGCTTATCAATCATTTTAAGAACAAATTGCCTTGAATTATCTGTAGTTGCATAAACTTCGTAATCATTATCGCTCAAATCAAATTCATCATCTATGCTGCTCATTTCCTGTTCAACTTTTCTTCTTTTGGAAGCCAGCACAGTTAATCCGGTATTATAAACTATCTTATAGAACCAGGTCGAGAATTGAGAATCCTGTCGAAAATTCTTTAACGAATTATACGCTTTTAAGAAGCTATCTTGCAATGCCTCTTCGGCATCCATTTCATTTTTTAGAAGTCTTTTTAATAGCGAGTATGCCCGGTCTTTATACCGTTTTACTAAAAGAGAAAAATCTCCGGCATTACCACGGTTAATAGACTCTATAATTTCTATGTCGGTTAAGTGTTTCATTAATTCATTAGACCGCAACTTAGTTTAAAAGGTTACAGAAACTTTTTTTTATTTATTGTAACCTTTTGCCGGCAGCATAATGTCCAAAGTTCAGAAGAAAAGCAAGAAATAAGTTTTAGAAAAGAAAAATATTTTGTAACCATTAATAAATTCTAACAGTCATAAGTAATAAACATTAAAGGAGGTTTGCCATGGAAGGAACAATAGCAGTATTCATCCCTATCATAATGGTTTTAGTTACAGGCTTGGTAATTGTAACCTTATTATATCTTCGCTTCAAAGAGAAGCAAATAATGATTGAAAAAGGTCTTTCACCGGAACAGATGATTGATCTTTTGAAAACAAAAGAAAGAGACAGCAAGAATAAATACTATTTACTTAAATCCGGCATTATTCTAATATTTTTGGTAATCTTTGGAATAATTGGAAATATGATTGACCGTGCATTCTTTAACTATATGGATAATTCGCAGGGTTATTACCACGACGATCCTGTTTATGGTGTTTGGTTAGCATTTTTAGGATTAGGAATTGGAGCTGTTGCTGCACACTTTATAGCAAGAAAACTTGAAGTGAAAGATTATCCAAATCAATAAGCCAAAGCATTTGTGAAATAAAAAGACCGGTTTAACCGGTCTTTTTTGTTTTAAACTATTTCGTGTTCTTCAAGCCATCTTTGGGCGTCCAAGGCTGCCATACAACCGCTGCCAGCAGCTGTAATTGCCTGACGGTATACATGATCTGAAACATCTCCTGCTGCAAAAACACCTTCAATATTTGTATAGGTAGTTCCCGGCTTAACTTTTAGATATCCAGTTTCATCCATATCCAGCTGGCCTTTAAATATTTGTGTATTCGGCTGATGACCAATAGCCAAGAATACTCCATCAACTTCTATTTGAGTAACTGAACCATCTTTTGTATTCTCTATTAAAGCTCCCGTAACCATTTTTCTTCCGGCATCTTCTTTACCAAGAATTTCTTTGATTGTTGAATTGGTCATGAATTTTACTTTAGGATTTTTCTGCGTACGTTCCGTCATAATTTTAGATGCACGGAACTCTCCGCGGCGATGAATTAGAATTACTTCACTAGCAAACTTCGAAAGATAGTTTGCTTCTTCCATTGCCGTATCTCCTCCCCCAATTACAATTACTTTTAAATTCCTAAAGAAAAATCCGTCGCAGGTAGCACAAGCCGAAACTCCATAACCCTGATAATATTTTTCGCTTGGAATACCCAACCATTTTGCCGATGCACCGGTAGCAACAATTACCGCTTCGGCCGTATAAGTTTCTTCTTCGGTTTTAACAACAAACGGACGTTTGCTAAAATCTACTTCGGTAACATTCTTAAAAAAACTTTTAGCGCCAAACCTAAGAACTTGTTTACGCATTGTCTCCATCAATTCGGGACCCTGAATTCCATGTTCAAATCCAGGAAAGTTTTCTACTTCGGTAGTAATTGTCAATTGTCCGCCAGGTTGCATTCCTTCAAAAATTACAGGATTTAGATTTGCTCGCGATGCGTAAAGAGCCGCTGTTAATCCTGCCGGACCAGACCCGATAATTATTACATTATGATGATTCTCTGCCATCCTTTTCTCCAATTTTTTATATGTAAAGTTATTTAATCTATTTTAAATTTAGTAATGGTAAGATGAATTATGCCGTAAAAAGATTCTTATTGTTCATCTTCAAGGTGCAAAAACTCTGCATTCCTTTTTAATCCCGATAGCTTTGCTCTTTTAATTGGACTATCTTCAAATTTTTCTTTGAAAGACTGCTCATCTAATTCTAGTATTTCGGTTAAGCTAAATTCTTTATTTATTGGATGGAAATACCTTTCAAATGTTGGCTGCTCAAATTTTTTATTCCATGGGCAAACATCCTGACAAATATCGCATCCAAACAACCAGTTATTAAACCGGCCTTTAAATTCTTGTGCAATCTCCCCTTTATTTTCAATTGTTAAGAAGGAGATGCATTTGTTTGCATCAACCAGGTAAGGTTGCACAATAGCGTTAGTTGGGCAGGCATCCAAACAAGCTGTGCAGCTTCCGCAATAATCTTCAATTGGTTTGCCATACTCAAATTGGCAATTGGTTATAAGATTAGCAATAAAAAACCAGCTTCCAAATTCACGGTTAATTATGTTAGAATGCTTTCCCATCCATCCAATACCGCTATTGGCTGCCCATACTTTATCCATAACCGGACCCGTATCAACATAGCTTTTGCATTTGAAATCCGGATACAGTTTTTTTAGCTCCTCTTCCAAAAGCTCAAGCTTATCCCAAATAACCAAGTGATAATCTTTTCCCCATGCATATCTCGAAACCTTTCCATTGCCGGCTAAATTAGAATGCTCATCCGGATAATAATAATTTAGGGCAAGAGTAATAACGCTTTTGGCTTCGGGTAAAATATTGGTAACATCCATCCTTTTATCAATATTCCGCTCCATATAATTCATGGAGGCCTGATAACCTAAATTAAGCCAATTGTTAAGCTGAAGAGTTTCTTTTTCTAGTTTATGAGCGGAGGAAAAACCAATTAAATTAAACCCCAATTCTTTTGCAAAGTGAATTACCTGCTGGTTAGTAATCATACTAATTAAACGAATATGAATTTATTTTGTGAATAAATTACCAAACCAATGTCTTTTTGTAAACTTTAATGTAAATGTCGTCTCCAACAATTTTTACTTCGTAAGGATCCAACCCTTTTAGCCCTTTTGGAACACGCCCGGTTTTAAGATCGAACTGCCAACCATGCGCGGGACAAGTAACTTTTCCCTCTTCAATAAATCCTTCGTACATAATTTGCGCTTTTTGATGAATGCACATGTTATTCAAGGCATAAACATTTCCATCAACCTTGAATAGAGCAACATCAACGTCGTCAACAAATATTCTTTTGCCAACTTTTTCCTTCAGCTCGGAATATTTGCATACTTTATAAAATCCATCCAGCTCGCTCATTCCGGCAATTCCAAAAATTTATCTTTTGCAGAAAATCCTTTATCTGTCTTAGTAACAGTAGCAGCCACACTAAAAGGATCATGTTCAAAAAATAGAAGCCAGTTTTCGTTAACAGCTTGCGGCAAATACAATCTTTTTTCCGAAACTGTTTCCATCGGAAGCAGATCGTAAGCCATTATATATGGCAAAGGAATATGGGAAGAGAAAGGAAATAAATCTCCACAATAAAGAAGTGTGTTAGATGAATCGGAAATCTTTACCATCTGCTGATAAATTGTATGCCCGTTAATAACACAAAATGAAATTTCGTCATCGAATCTTGTAGATTCAGTTATATTTAGAACCCCTTCGTCCATCAAAGGCATAAAACGTTCTTTAATAAAACTTCCTTTATCCTTGTCGCTAGGATTAATAGCCCAATTAAAATGTTTTTTTTGAACATGATATTTAGCATTGGGATAAGCAGGCACCCATTTCCCATTTTCAAGCTTTGTAGAGCCGCCGGTGTGATCGAAGTGAAGGTGAGTTAAAATAACATCTGTAATATCTTCCGGTTTAACACCGTAACTGGCCAGCGATTTTTGCTTTAACAATTCGGAATATTCAACATTGTAAATGCGGTTAAATTTTTCATCCCAATCACCTCCAATTCCGGTATCAATTAATATTTTTTTGGAATCGCTAATAAGCAATAGAGTACGGGTATTAAGTTTAACTCTGTTTATCTCATCTGGAGGATTACCCATTTGCCAAAGTGGTTGAGGAATTATTCCAAACATAGCACCTCCGTCTAAACCAAAGGAGCTGTTTTCTATAATCTTTAAATCGTATTTACCAATTTTCATAAAATTTTTTGATTTGTTAAGTAATTGTTAAGTTAACGCTTCGAAAAAGTAGGAAAATTTAATTGAACAACAAAGGAAGATTACCCCATATGCATTTTTTTTCTAAAAGATTCTTCATTCATGTAAAATGGATAATTTTACTAATTGCCGTTGCCACTTTTTGCTTTTCGTGTACCTCCAATAATGTACAAAAAGAAGCAAATAAGGATGATATAAAAGTAATGAGCTTTAATATACGTTACGGAACTGCAAATGATGGCGTGAATAGTTGGGAAAATAGAAAGCAATTTTTATTTGATGTAATTAAAAATTACGATCCGGATTTACTAGGAATTCAGGAAGCACTTCTTCCCCAAATTCAAGAATTAATGGACCGCTTTTCGGATTACCTTTTAGTTGGTGTTGGAAGAGAAGATGGCAAGCAGGCTGGCGAATATTCTTGCATCCTTTATAAAATGCACCGTTTTGATATGGATACAACGGATACATTTTGGTTTTCGGATACTCCCGAAATTCCAAATTCCAAAACATGGGGAAATAATATAACAAGAATTTGCACTTGGATTAGATTGACCGACAGAATTACTAAAAAGAAATTTTACCACTATAATTTACATCTCGACCATGAATCGCAAAACTCCCGCGAAAAGAGCAGTGAGCTATTGGTTAAAAAGGCCTTGAGCCCAAAAGGTTATTTGCCAATTATTATAAGTGGAGATTTTAACGCAGGCGAAAACAATAAAGCAATAGAAACTATTCTGGATAATTCTTTTAAGGATACTTACAGAGAATTAAACGATAAAACAGATAACGAAGCGACCTACCATGCTTTTACAGGCAAAACAAATGGAGAAAGAATAGATTTTATTTTTACCAATAATAGATTTGAAGTATTGCAATCCGATATTATTAGAGCAAATTTAAACGGCAAATATCCTTCGGATCATTTTCCGGTAACAGCAACAGTCAGATTAAAAAAGATTAATTAATTATTCTATTGGCAAGCCGTTAATACGCATAATTTTTAATGCGTTTGTAGTTGGGCAGGGACCAGACCTAAGTTTGTAATCGAAAATCATTTTTTCATTTTCAATTTCTTCTTTAAAGTGGAAATTGGAAATTGAATTTAATTCTTCGGAAAGTTTAACAAGTTCCAGATCGTGAGTTGAGATTAAACCGGCCCCATTTTTATTTGCCAATGCTTTAATCATTGCCCTGCTTCCGGTAAGTCTTTCCAAATTATTTGTCCCCTTAAAAATTTCATCTATCATAAAAAGAACCGGCCGTTTGTTTAAGGCCTCAATCTCTTCCAACAATTCCTTCAGCCTTTTAACTTCGGCATAGAAATAAGAAATTCCATCAATTACAGAATCGCTTACCTTTATGCATGTAAATAATCGAACGATACTGGTGGAAAAATGTATTGCATTTACTGCAGATCCCGCGTAAGCCAAGCATAAATTAATTCCCAAAGTTCTTAAAAAAGTACTTTTACCGGACATATTTGAACCGGTTATAATATGAATTACACCCAATCCATCTATTGAATAACTGTTAGATATTTTATTGTTGGGCGAAATTAAAGGATGAGCAATTTCCTCTCCCTTCAAATGTATTTTACTATTTCCGGCTTCGTCGGAATAAATTTGCGGGAATGAGTAATCTGGATTTAGATAGGCAAAGTTAGCAATAGATATGTAAGCTTCCAGGTGATATAGTACATCTAACCAGCCGGGTAATTTATCTGCAATTTCTTTTTTTAGTTTTTCTACCCTATAGGCCAGGTAATAATCGATTGGCCATATCATTACAAAAAGAGGCCACAACATTGGATTAGCTTTATAAGCCAACATGCTTAGAACAGATTGTATTTTATTTAGAGTTAGTGTTGCTTTGGCATTTTTATTTGACAAAGGAGAACAAAGCTTAATAAGATTTGAATTCTTTCCAAACTTATAATTTTCTACAAATCCTAAAGAGGCAATAATCTTTTTTAGCTCGTTACCAATTGTTTCCGCCTCGGCGGCAAGAGGTTTAATGTGCTTATTGTTTAGAAGATAAAATCCCCAGTAAAGAAGTGTGGTTACGCTCCAAAAAGGGGGAATAATTTGTAAAAAAGAAAGTAGAATAACAACAAGGTTAAACATGCATAAAATAGTAAGCAGTTTTAATTTTCCTTTTACAACTTTTTCTTTGTTACTTAGCGCAAGCCAACTTAAAAATCCGGAACTCTCAATTTCTTTTTTTGAAGTTAAATAGTTTGTGAGTAAAAATTTATTTCGAAAATGGGACATGTTAAGAAGTTCTTTAACAATGCTCTGTCTTTCAAAAATATCTTTGGAGTTATTGGGATGTTCAATTAACATTTTTCGAAGAAGCTTACTTCCCTCGCTCGATTTGGAAAAATCTAAGAGCTGATGAAGAGATCTATACCCGGTTAAATCCAAATCCATTTCCAAAGGGGAAATATCTAAATCAGAAAAATCTTTGAAATGAGGAATGTTTCCCCAATCCAAATTTATTCTTGCCAGGCAAGATTTTTTAATTTCTATCCAAACATTATACTTTGCAATTAAGCTAAGTATTTTGCTTTGCCGTATGGAAACCGAAATAAAACCCACAGCTATAACAACAAAACAAACTATGGAAGCAACGGTCGAAAGGAAAAAGTAAAAAGAGAATATGGAAATAAGACCGCCAAAGAAAACAATTAACCTAATTAGACCAACTTGGTTGCTATTTTTTTTAGTTCTGTTTAAAAGTTTTGAGACTTCGGAAATTTGTTTTTCTAATTGAGATATTAATTTAACACGAGATTCTGAGATCATGAGAGGTAAGTTTTTTTGTTATATAAAAGGGTTCGATACGCAACCACTTGGTTCAAACCGAACCCCTAAAATTTACTATCTTCCTAAACTGTCCAGATAATCTTTCTTCTTTAATAAAGCATCTTTATCTTCAACATGATTAGGATCCGGAACGCAGCAATCAACCGGACAAACTGCAGCACACTGCGGTTCATCGTGAAAGCCAACACATTCGGTACATTTATCAGGTACAATAAAGAAAAAGTCACCCGAAGCAAAACCAGTTGCACCGGAAGGAGCTGCATCACTTTGGCTAAATGTTTTGTCACCTAGTTTCCATTCTGCTCCACCTTCGTAAATAGCTGTATTTGGGCATTCCGGTTCACAAGCACCGCAATTGATGCATTCGTCAGTTATCATTATTGCCATATTGGCCTCCTTACTTATTTATGAAAATTTATTTTATGATTTCGATTTTAGGAATTTCACTCAACAACTTGTTTCTATCTATGTTACAAATACCTTTGCTCAATTCAAAAATTATTGGATCCACTTTTAATAATAATAATGCTAGATCCAAATTTTTATATTCCGGTAAGTAGCTATTAAGTTTATCAGTTCCTTTAGTAAACTGACTTAAACTTCCTTTATAGTTTCCACTTACCAAATGAAAACAGGCAACAGAGACTTGCACCAGTCCTTGATAAAATAAACGGTCATTCTTTTCACATTCAAACCAGCAACTTTCAAAAAAATCATGTGCCGAAAAGAAGTCGCCGTTATTGAATAACGCTATTCCTTCAATAATGTCTTTCAAAGCCTTTGAAATAATAATAAAAGAAGGTTAATACTGCAAGGTAAAACCATTAGTTTAAAAAATATTACCAGCTTCCGCTAGAGCCGCCGCCGCCGAAAGAACCGCCACCCCCCGAAAAACCGCCAAAACCGCCACTTCCTCCTCCGGAACCACCCCAACTGCCCCCCCGGCTATTGCTCATAGAGCTTAAAATTAATAGAGGAAGTAATCCTCCGCCTCCGCCCCCCTTGCCCCCTTTTCGTCCTATTATTGAAATAATAATAAAAAGTATTATAACAAATATAAACGAGAAACTTTTCGAGCTTCCCTTTCCTTCTTTTTTCTTATCAGCTTTATATTCCCCTCTTGTAGCTTTAACAATTGCTCCTAAGCCAGCAGAAATTCCCGTGTAATAATCCCCTTGTTTAAAGTAGGGCCTAACTTCATTACGTAAAATTGAACTTGTAAGCGCGTCCGGCAAAGCGCCTTCCAAACCATAACCAACTTCAATTCTCATTTTCCTATCATCTTTAGCAACAAAGAAGAGAACGCCATTATTGTTTTTCTTGGAACCTATTTGATTTTTAGTTGCTGTTTCGTAGCAAAAAGATTCCAATGAATAGCCATCCAACGAATTCATCATTAAAAATACAATTTGATTAGATGTTGAATCGTCGAATGACCTTAGTGCATTATTAAGAGTGTTGAGCTCAGAATTATTTAAAGAATTTGTAAAATCGTTTGCATACTGCTTTAGCACCGGAATTGGTACCTGTGAAAAAGTAATTGATGCAAAAGCTATAATAAGTAATAATATTTTTTTCATTCTTCGTTCTACACTCTTCGTTCTTAGTTTAATCAGAATTGTACTTTAGGTGCTTGATCTGCGCCTTCGGCAGCTTTGAAATATGCTTTTTCTCTAAATCCGCCAAAGTTTGCAATTATTACACCGGGGAATCTTTTAATTGCTGTATTAAACTCCTGAACAACAGTGTTGAATTTTTGTCTTTCAACAGTAATTCTGTTTTCGGTTCCTTCCAGCTGCGACTGTAATTGCAAAAAGTTTTCGTTTGCTTTTAGCTGTGGATAATTTTCCGACACCACCATCAAACGCTGCAAAGCTCCACCTAAACCATCTTGAGCTCTTTGGAATTTTGCGAAAGCTTCAGGATCGTCTAATTTGGTAGCGTCAATTTTCATTTGGCCAACTTTAGCGCGGGCTTCTGTTACGGCTGTAAAAGTTTCTTTTTCGAAATTTGCAACACCTTTAACGGTTGCAACTAAATTAGGAATTAAATCTGTTCTTCTTTGATAAACGTTTTCGACCTGACTCCATGAGCCTTTAACGCCTTCGTTTAAAGTAACAAAACCATTATACTTACTAGTTGCCCAAGATACCGTTAGAATAATGAATACAACAACTAGTGCAAGTATTCCTAATCCAATTTTTAAACCTTTGCTCATTTTAGTTTTCCTTCTATTTTGAAATAATTTTTTTAACTGATAGCTGCCATTTTGAAACTAATTAGTTAAGCTTCTCATTGGAGCAGGAATTTTACCGCCACGTCCCACAAAATTTCTGGAACTGATAGTTCTTACTTCCATTACAGGTGCAAGTCCTAGCAAGCCGCCGTAATCAACCATTTCACCAACTTTTTTACCGTAAGCGGGAATAATTCTAACGGCTGTTGTTTTATCGTTAATCATTCCAATTGCAGCCTCATCGGCAATAACTCCGGCAATTGTAGAAGCGGGAGTATCACCTGGAATAGCAATCATATCTAAACCAACGGAACAAACGCAGGTCATTGCTTCCAACTTTTCAAGAGATAAATTTCCGGCTTGAACCGCACGAATCATTCCCATGTCTTCACTAACAGGAATAAATGCACCGCTCATTCCTCCAACAGCAGAACTAGCCATCAATCCGGCTTTCTTAACTGAATCATTCAACATTGCCAAAGCTGCAGTTGTTCCTGGAGCTCCAACGTCTTCAACACCCATTGCTTTTAGAATATCTGCAATGCTATCTCCTTCGGCAGGAGTAGGAGCTAAAGAGATATCAACAATTCCAAAAGGAACGCCATTTTTCTCGGCAACTTTTCTGCCTATCAATTCTCCGGCACGTGTAATTTTATAAATAGTTTTTTTAATTACTTCGGAAAGCTGCTGTAAATCTACATTTCCCGCTTCTCTAATAGCTTCAAGAACAACTCCGGGACCGCTAATACCAACATTTGCAACAACTTCCGGTTCGCTAACGCCATGAAAAGCACCGGCAACAAATGGATTATCTTCTACAGCATTGCAAAATACAACCAGCTTTGCGCATCCAATTGAATCTCTTTCCTTAGTCAATTCCGCAGTAAGCTTAATTACATCTGCCATCATGTTAATTGCATCCATGTTAATACCGGCTTTTGTAGAACCAATATTAACACTTGAACAAACACGTTTTGTTTGAGAAAGGGCGTAAGGAATAGATTTAATAAGCTCACGCTCTCCGTTTGTCATTCCTTTTTGAACAAGAGCCGAGTAGCCTGCAATGTAGTCTATACCAATTTCTTCTGCAGCCTTATCTAAAATTTTGGCAATCTCAATAAACTCATCCATCTTGCATGCATCAAAAGGAATTGAAATTGGAGTTACAGATACACGTTTATTTGCAATTGAAATTCCATATTTGGCTTCAATTTCTTTAGCGTTTTTTACATGGTTTTTACCATAGTATAAAATTTTATCGTAGATTTTTTGTTTTGTCACTTCAATATTTCTATCGTAGCAATCGCGTAAGCTAATTCCAAGAGTAACAGTACGAATATCGAAATGTTCAATCTCCGTCATTCTAATGGTTTCTAATATTTCCGAAAAATCGTATTGCATATTGTTTGTCGTTATTTGTTAGTAGTTAATTGTTATTTAGAGTATCTAGTAATAAGTAACTTATAATTAGTACTGTATACCGTTTACTAAACACTTTACATTAAACCCGATGCATAAAACGGAACACATCTTCGTGCTGAAGATAAATTTTTATATTTAATTGTTCGGCAGTTTTACGCATATCTTCCTGAACCTCGCGTAAATCTTTTGGAGAAGTAGAAATATCCAGAATCATTATCATGGTAAAAAAATCTCCTAAGATTTTTTGCGTAACATCTTGAATATCGCAATTAGATTCACCTAAAGATTTTGTAACGGCAGCAATAATTCCAGGATGATTTAGACCAAATGCGGTTAGAATAACTTTTCCGGATGAATGATCGCTGCTGTTTTGCTTAAAATCTCCATTAGCAAGTACTTCAACTTTTTTTCTAACTTCTTCCTTAACAGCATCGGGAGTAGCATTAGAGCCAAGCTGGCTTATTGTTTCAAAAGTAATTCTTCTGATATCATGTTCTGATAGTTTCACGGTTTTGATCCCTTGTATTCATATTGTAAATATCTTAGTGCTTTATTTGCAACTTCTAGATTATGCTCTATAGCCATTGCCCCGGCATTTTGAATGTTTCCCCTGTAAAACCTAAGCCAAAGCAATTCTGCTGTAACAATTCCATCAAAAACTCTATTGTCTAAAAATGCTTTTACAGTAAAATATCCGGTAAGCAAATTCCAACCCAAAGACATTATACCGGAGAGATAATTTCCGGAATAGAATTGTCCAGCGCCGGGCAAAATATAAGAAATAACCTTGGCAAATGTAACCGAAACTTTGGAATCTTCCACTTTATCGCAAATGATTTTTAACTGGTGAAGAGGATTGATTTTATTGAATTCCTCCGAGGCCAAATTCCAATTATAGGCAAACATAAAAGCCCATCCCCTCCAATAGTAAATAATATCTTTCAAATCGCTAAACCGGCTTTCTGCTTCAAGCTGGTCGCAAAGTTCAATTGCCCTATCTGTGGTCTTTCTAAGAATATTTGTTCTTATAATTTGCGTTCTGGCTTCAAAAACTTCATCAATGGAACGGGAATATTGTTCAGCCTGAGCAAAGTACTTAATTGCATCTTCAAATTTTGCCCCGGCTTTATAACTTAAGCCAATCTTTAAAGAAGTTTTGTAAGCAAGAACTTTTTCGTTATCGAAGAATTGAATTCTTTTGTATTCAGTAATAGCATCAAAGTATTGCTGCGAAGAAAAAAGGCTATCTGCAAATGATAATTGCTTATATAGCAGAGTTTGAGAAAAACCTGGGGCATAGATTAGGATGAATAAAATAATTAAAAGCCATTTTCTTGAAAGCATTTTAAAAATCTATGTTAGGTAAAAAATAATTTCTGCTTTGGAAGAAAAATTTAATATCGCTATCTAAATTAAATTGAATTTTGGCATTAAACTGCTGGGCCGAAACGGCAGATCCATAAATGCCTCCCCCATAAAAGAATGCGGTAGCGGCGGTAAAAAGCCATCCTTTAAAAGCTTGGTCGTTCTCAAAACTGCTTATTGCCAAATATCCGCTTAATAAAGTTGCGGCAAAAGTTATTGCTGCGTCGCTATAATTTTGCGTGTACACTTTTCCCGCACCAGGAATAATTGCAGACAAGGCGCCGGCTAAAAGAGGATCTTTTTTATGCGGATTCTTAATCATCTGATAGAATGAATATAATTTCGATTGCACCGAATCCGGGAAAGGATTAATTAAATTATTTACCGGAGGCAAATTTCTTCTTTCTAAAAAGTATGTTATGCTATTAAGCTGATCGATGTGCTGTTTAAATGCTGTTGGTATTAAAAGCTTTTGTTCGTATAAATCTCTAAATCTTTCAAAATTATTTTGGAAAAAGTTTGATTGATAAAAAAGGAATTTCGATTCTTCAGATAATGTAGAACTTGTAAACAGTGTCTTAAAGTTTTGAGCAGCCTCTTCGTAGCGACCAATTCTAAAAAAACTATTTGAAAATTTGAACCGGACGGTGTCGTTATCTATTGATTTAAGATACTCTTTATATTCACCTAGCGCGCGTAAAAAATCTTTTTCTTTATAAAGTTGGTCTGCAAACTTCAACCTGTTTTGAGGAGAAAATAGATTGTTTGTTTGGGCTATTAGGCTCGATGCCATCAGAAAGGCAATTAGTAATTTGAATATAGTCTTAATCAAAAGGAACCTTTATTGGAATTTTATCTTCTGTAAATTTAATGTGTAATTGTATGCCGGGTCAAAAAATTTTCCATTTATCTTTAAAGGATATTGCGAATGAGAACGTAAAAAGTTCAAGTCGCGCGTGAACCTATCTGCAAACATCAGTATTCCCTGAAATAAATTTGTCTCTTTTACAGCATCAACAAAAAAACTTGAGCAAGAGGGATTAAAAGGACAGTTATCCCCATCTAAATCCGAAATTAAAAAGTAGTAGCCGTTTCGCAAAATAGATAGAACTGAAGCGTATGCGTTTGAACTATCAACAGAGTAATCTTTTTTATCGGCAGACTGCAATTCATACGAAACACTTTTAGCTTCCCAATGCTGCCAATCTGTTTGGGCAAAGGAATAAGTAGCAAATAATAGCAACAATAATGTTTTCATAAAAACATGTAGAGACGCAATGAATACGCCTCTACCATTCCAAATTAATTTATTGGCTTTATTAATCTTTTAATAATTCTCTAGCAATAACAATTCTCTGAATTTCGGAAGTGCCTTCGTAAATTTCGGTAATCTTGGCATCGCGCAAATAACGTTCAACAAGATATTCCCGAACATAGCCGTATCCGCCATGAATTTGAATTGCTTCGAGCGCACAATCTACAGCTACTTTTGAAGCATATAATTTTGCCATTGCCGCTTCTTTAACATATTTCTTTCCGGCATCCTTCATTGCGGCTGCCTGAAGAGTAAGAAGTTTTGCGGCTTCAACTTTTGTGGCCATGTCCGCAATTTTAAACTGAATTGCCTGAAGGTTTGCAATCTCGGTTCCAAAAGCCTTACGTGTTTTAGCGTAATTTCTGGAAGCTTCTAAAGATGCTTCGGCAATTCCAACAGCTTGTGAAGCAATACCTATTCTTCCCCCATTCAATGTATTCATTGCAAAATTAAATCCTTTGCCGGTTTCCCAAACAATGTTTTCATCCGGGACAATACAATTTTCAAAAGTTAGCGAGCACGTATCGCTGCTTCTAATTCCAAGTTTATCTTCCTTAACTCCATGACCAAATCCGGGTGTACCTTTTTCTACAATAAAAGTTGTAATTCCATGATGTTTTTTTTCTTTGTCTGTTTGAGTAACAACTAAATAATAATCAGCACTAATTCCGTTTGTTATCCAGTTTTTCATGCCATTTATAGCCCAGCCATTTTCAACTTTAGTAGCTTGAACATGCTGTTTTGTAGCATCACTTCCTGCTTCCGGTTCCGATAATGCAAATGCGCCAAGTTTTTCTCCCTTTGCCAAAGGGCGTAAATATTTATTCTTTATAAACTCACTTCCATACTTTTGCAGACCGTAACAAACTAAAGAATTATTAACAGACATAATAACGCCAAGACTGGCGTCTACTTTCGAAATTTCGATCATTGCTAAAACGTAACTTACTGTATCCATTCCGGCACCATCATACTCTGGCGAAACCATCATTCCCATAAAACCAAGCTCGCCAAGCTTTTTAACAATTTCGTATGGGAATACAGCGTTTTTATCTCTTTCAACAGCCGAAGGAGCTATTTCACTTTGAGCAAATTCGCGGGCAGTTTGTTGAATCATTAATTGGTCTTCGGTGAAATCAAAATTCATACTTACTCCAAAATTTGTAATTAAGTTTTGTAATATACCATTTGAGCCAAAACTAAATAAACAAACTGAAATAGCAAAGAACCTTTTTTGCTCAAGAGGCTATCATTTGGTTATCTTTGCTTTACTTATGAAAAAAGATGATAATAAAATAGAGCTAAAAGGGCTTACCCTTTCCGAATTGCAGGAATACCTGGTTTCAATTGGAGAACCAAAATTCCGGGCACAGCAAATTTTTAACTGGATGTACAACCATATCAGTTTCAATTTTTTAGAAATGCAAAACGTTTCGAAGGAACTGCGCCAAAAACTGAATGACAATTGCTCTCTTACAGCATTGGAATTGCACGAAGAGCAAAGCTCGGTTTCTTCCGGCACAAAAAAATTCCTCTTTAAAACATCCGACGGGAAAATGATTGAATCTGTTTTAATTCCCGAAGGTGAAAGAAATACTTTGTGTATATCTACGCAAGTTGGATGTCCGCTTGATTGTAAGTTTTGCGCAACGGGATTAATGGGATATAAAAGAAATTTGACAGTTGGCGAAATTGTAGATCAATACTTTATAACCGCAAAAATGGTTGGCAAAGAAAAGGTTACAAATATTGTTTACATGGGAATGGGCGAACCTCTTGTTAATTACGATAACACAATTAAATCTATTGAAATTTTTACACACGAACTAACCAAAGGATTAAGCCGAAATAGAATAACAATTTCTACAGCGGGAATTGCTCCAAGAATTAGAGATCTTTTGGATGCCGGAATAAAAGTTAAACTGGCTTTTTCTCTCCATTCCACATTTGAAGATATTAGAAGTAGCATAATGCCAATCAATAAAAAATATTCCTTGATGGAAAATGTTTATGCTCTTAAAGAATACGCGCTAAAGAACAGAAGCAGAATAACATTTGAGTACACTATGTTAAAAGGAATTAACGATAGAGATGAGGATGTAAAGGGATTAGCCAAGTTATGTTCTTCGTTACCGTCTAAAATTAATATCATTCCTTTCAATAGTATAAAGCATATGAGTCCGGATGGCATTTCGGGGCAGCTGGAACCAACATCATTGGCAGATATTCATAAGTTTGCAGATAAGCTCCGCAATAGAAATATTACAGTTATGATTAGAGAAACTCAAGGAGACGACATTGCTGCTGCTTGCGGGCAATTGGCAATTAAAAGCATTGGTTAACAATGTAATACAAGTGCCTATTGTATTGAATATGTTTTTCTAAAAAATTTGCAACACATTTATGCATTGACTTTAATGCGGGGAAAGATGAAATTTATGCTAGATTAATAGAAAGGTGGGATATGAAACGTGTAATAATGTTTTTTATAATCCTATTATTGATTTTAATTCCCTCAAAAAATCAATCGCAAAATCAATCTGCCCAAAAGCCCCAATTTACGGTTCTTGTCATGCCTTTCGAAAGAATGATTAATTATCCTTATAAATCTGATCTTATAAGAGAATCTTTGATCACCGGATTTTACCAAAAAGGATTTATTCCAATAGAGGATGATTCTTTATGGTCCTTAATTTTGGATAAGGATTACGAGTTTACAAATTTAAGCCAAGAGCAGGCAGATTCATTAGCTCAAATTACCGGTGTAGATTTAGTTGCTTATGGCAACCTTAACGATTTCTCTACCGTCCGACTTGGAACAATATCGACCAATACTTATAAAATTCGTCCGGCAATGTTTAAAATTTACGATTACAAGAAAAAGTCCGTTGTATTGTACGAAAGACTTGAATTATACTCCCAGTGGGGATTGTTTACCACAAAATTATCTGTTTTCGATATTGGTGAAAAGATAGCTTCTATGCTTAAAAACCGAGGTTATTAACATTCTAGAAAGGAATTACTTGCTGTAGCCAACAAGAATGAGAATATATATATATGAACAGCACAAAATTATTTTTTTTGTTTGTTTTTATTTCATTTTCGGCAACAACTCTAACCGCTCAGGAAATTAATTACAGCAATCCGGAAGTAGTAGCCGAAAAATTTTTAGACTTGTTTTATAAAGGGCAATGGTACGATGCCGCAAAATTTTGCGGAGTTACAGATTGTCAGAATCAAATGGATATTATGATGCGTAAAATGGCCCTGGACGATGTAGAGGTTATAAATGGAGAATGCGAAATAAAAATTACCAAAATTGAGATTGACCCTTCGCTAGTAAAAGCAAAATGCTTTTATACTAAAACTTGCAGTAAGGCCAATAAGCCATTCTCTCTTGTACTTAATTTAATTAAGACGGGCGAAAAGTGGCTGGTTGAATATATTTTTAAGAGAGACAAATATTTGTAGTCAATTTAGGGATGAATATGCTTAGACCAATTTTGGCAATATTATTATCAATATTGGTTTTGAATAGCTGTTTGCAAAATTCTTTAACGCCGGAGTTTAGCTCCAGCTTAAAACAAGTTGGTAAATGTGCCGGAAATCCTTTGTACAAGTCTTTGGCTTCAACAGACTCCTTATTTCAATACACATTTAATAAAGATTTGATAATAGATTTTTATGTAACCGGTAATTGCTGCCCCGACAGCAACAGATTTGAATGCTCCTCGTTTCATAAGGAGGATTCACTAATTGTCTACATTAAAGATATCGAAGAGAATTTATGCAAGTGCATTTGCAAGTATAAAATTCATGGTGAGTATAAAAATATTACAAAGGATTTTATTACCGTCAAATGCATAATGAAAGAGAAGGAAGGCAATAGAGTTTTATTCATTCAAAGTGTAAAGAGAAATTTTTCACAAAGCTAACCCGGCATTTTATTTTTCAAAGAATTCTTCAGGGAAACTATTTTTAATATTCCTTGGTTAACCTAGTTAGCAGCATTTAAGAAGTAGATAACCAGAAATAAACAATCTGTTTTACATTTTTGTAACTGCAAGATGATATGTTTGTAGCGGGATTTTTCCAATGTATAATTAATTACAGGTTTTTTCTTTATGATTTATTCAAAGAGCATAATTTTATTTTTCACCTTTACCGCATTCTTATTTGCTCAAACCGGCGAAGCATCTTTAAATGGTTTTGTTTACGATAAAACAAACGGAGAGACTTTAATTGGCGCAAGTATTCTATTAAAGCCAGTCAATAGAGGCACATCTTCTAACTTAAGCGGGTACTATGTAATTCCAAAACTACAGCAGGGATCTTACGAAGTTGTAGTTACATTTATTGGATATAAGAGCCATTCGCATAAAATTGTATTAAAAGCCGGAGAAGAAAAAACATTAGATTTTACATTAGAGCAGGATGCCCTTCAAGGAAAAGAGATTGTCATAAGGGCAGATTCATCAAGATCTATAGAAAAATTATTTAACAAACCGGTATCAAAAATTGAGCTTTCGGCTGCACAAATTAGTAAAGTTCCGCAGGTTATAGAAGCAGATTTACTTCGAACTCTTCAAACATTGCCGGGAATTGTTCCACTCTCCGATTTTTCATCGGCAATTTATGTTCGTGGCGGAACTCCCGATCAAAACCTTTTTATGGTTGATGGTACAGATGTTTATAATCCCGAGCATGCATTTGGATTATTCTCTACTTTTAATACAGATGCAATCAAAAAAGTAGAAGTTTACAAAGGTGGATTTGGTGCCGAATATGGAGGAAGATTATCCTCTGTTATTAATATTACAAACAACGACGGCAACAAAAAAAACTTTGAAGGCAAAGCTGCTCTTAGCTTGCTGTCTCTAAACGGCTCCTTTTCTTCTCCATTAGGATCGCTGGGTTCAATATCCGGATCAATTAGAAGAACTTACCTCGATCAAACAATTGCAAAATGGGTAGACGATGTACCCGATTATTATTTTATTGATGGCAATTTAAAAACTTACCTCGACCTGGACCATTCCAATAAATTGATTCTAAGTTTCTTTGGAAGCAACGACAATCTTAATTTTATTTTCGATAAAGACCGGCCGGAATCGTTTCAATTCAATTACACTTGGGGAAATATGACCGGAAGCGCAAACTGGAAAACTGTTTTTACTCCAAAACTATTTGGAAATTTTTGGTTTACCGCAAGCCGTTTCAAATCTGTTTTCGACTTTAAAGACGTTGATGTATTCGAAGAGAATATTATAAACGACTTAACGTTTAAAGGAGCCATAGAATACTTTTACAACGACGATCTTAATTTTAAGTTTGGCTTTGAACAAAAGAACATCAACGGGGGGCTTAATCAAAAATTTATGGCTGGAAGTGTTGATGTAGAAAGAGTTCGAAATTTATATGCCCTTTATCTATCAACTAATTACAAGCCTTCCATACTTTGGGATATTGAAGCAGGTATTAGAACAGATTACTTTGTTGCGGATAAAGATTTTTTTAATATCGATCCCCGCCTAACAATAAAATATCGTCTTGACGATTATTCCAACATAAAATTTTCCACCGGCATTTTTCATCAGTATGCAAACAGAATTCCACGGCTGTTTTTTGTTAGCATTTGGACTACTGCAGATAAATACGTTGACGGTTCTTCATCAAACCATTTTGTGTTGGGATATCAGCGCGCTATTAGCGAGGATATTTCCTTGGAAGCTGAATTGTATTACAAAGATTATAAAAACATTTACTCATTCAATCAAACTGCTATTACAGAAATTACACCGGAAGATTACGATGAAGAAAACCGTCCTATTTTCCGAAATCAAAAAGGATTGTTTAATAAAGGAAACGGAAGTTCTGCCGGATTAGAAATTCTATTAAGAAAAGAAATGGGTTCTTTAACAGGAATGCTCTCCTACTCTTATTCAGCTACCGAATATACTCTTGAAGGAATTAATCAGAATAAAGCTTTTGCTCCCCGGCACGATAGAACCCATGCTGTTAACCTAAATGCAAACGTGGACTTAAACAATATTTTTAGAGAATTGAGCGGTCAACCCATGCAAGCATCGGACAAGCAATGGTCACTTGGAATTAATTTTACATATTTTTCGGGGCAGCCAATTACACTTCCATCATCCATATATTTATCTACTCAGATGCCAGATTGGGATATTACTAAGAATAGTATTGCAATTTATCCTAGCGGTATAAACGAGTTTAGGCTTCCTTACTACTCCAGATTAGACCTAAGCCTTACTTACACAATTCAATACGACGGATGGGTTCTCGTTCCATATTTTCAAGTATTTAATGCACTCAACCGAAAGAACGTTTGGTTCATTCAATATAAAAATGAAATTAAAAACGGAGTGCTAAGCCAGGAAGTTAAGAATATTCCAATGTTTCCAATATTGCCAAGCATTGGTGTTAGTGTAAAATTTTAACGGAGTTATTGATGCTAAAATCAAAAAAAATATTTTTACTTATTATTGCTTTAAGTCTATCTTCACTAATTTCTTGCGGTGAAAGTGTTATAGAAATTGGTCAGAACACTTATGAACCCAAGATTGTTATAGAAGCATATTTAGAAGTGGGAAAAAACTCTGCTCAAATTAGGGTAACCCGGAATTTTCCTTTGAATACAGAAATTAATCCGGCAAAGGTATTTATTGCAGATGCTTTGGTTTCAATTTTTGATCCTTTGGAAGGAAGGGAATTCAAGTTAGTATATAATAATAAGAGCATGATTTACCAAACCAAATTTGGGGAATTTAATGTTGGCTATAATAAGAACTATAAGCTAAGCGTAAAAGCTAACGTAGATGGAAAGTCACTGGAAGCTAGCGCCATAACTACAACCCCTCAAAAGGGCTTTACAATTTTAAAGTCGGAATCTATTATTGATTCTCTTACTTATAGAGAAAAGGATTTGAACGGTGAAGTAAAAAATTTCAAAATAGTTTTTACTCCATCCCCCGGGACCAGTTTTTATGCTTTATCCATTGTTGCCTTAGAAGCCACCGAAAATAATTTTATTTACGAGAATCCCTTCTTTGAAGTAAAAAGGGAAAACCTTAAGCCCGACAAAGATTTGCCGAATTATAAATATCAGCTGGCATGGCTTCAAAACATTAATTCTGCCGGGCAAAAAATTGATTACAAAATAAACTGGCTTGATACATGGTTCTACAGCAAATACAGATTAATTGTTTACGCCGCAGACGATAATTATAGAAAGTTTTTACTAACACATAAAAGCGTACAAGAATTCGATGGAAATTTTCACGAACCTAAAATGAATGTAGTTGGAGACGGTATTGGAGTATTTGCTTCCTATATTGCAGATACCCTCTATTTTAAAGTGAAGAAGTGATATATGTTATTTATATTTGCATCGGCAAGCAAATAAATTAATCTATGACTAAATTTTACTCAAAATCATTTTTTTTAATAGGCATTATTGCGGCTTTATTTTTAAGCGGATGCAATAAAAAGGAAGAGACAAAAGAATTACAGGAAGCCGAAGTAAAGATTTTTTTGGTTGCTTTACAAGGCTCTCAACAAACCGGTAAAGCAATAGATTGCAATGATGTTTTAGTTGAAGTAAGAAAAAATGTTGTAGTGGAAAAGTCGGAATTAGAAAGTGCTCTTAACGAATTAATTAACGAACAAAGCACCGACGAGCTTAAAAATTTTGTGAAGGGTCCAAATTTATTTTTATATCAAGTGTATATTGCCGGCGGAATTGCAGATGTTTATTTGAAGGGAGACTTTGCAATTTTTGATAAATGCGATGTAAATAGAATTGAACAGCAGCTTTTATCAACTGTTAATCAATTCACTCAGTTCAAAAAAATAAATATCTTTATAAACAACCAAACATTTTCTCAATACATGTCAATTTCCAATCAAGGGTTTTAATGGCCTGGCTTTATATTATTATTGCGTCTATTTTCGAAATTACCTGGGCAATTGGATTAAAGTACAGCCAGGGGTTTTCTAAAATTATACCTTCTGTAATTACTATAATAACTATGATTCTTAGTTATGTTTTTCTTTCGTTGGGAGTAAAAACATTACCATTAGGTACTGCATATTCCGTTTGGACAGGAATTGGTGCGGTTGGTACAACTATTTATGGTATGTTATATTTTAATGAGCCTAAGGATTTTTTAAGAGTATTTTTTATTTTTTTAATTGTAGTTGGAATTGTTGGTTTACGCCTAACATATAAGAACACATAACCGAATGAAAAAACTGATACACGAAGAAATTTCATTAAACAGAGCCAAGCTTGAAAACATTTCAACTGTTAATAAGCTGCCTGTTTATATTATTCTTAATAGTATACGAAGCAGTTATAACGTCGGTTCTATTTTTAGAACCTCCGATGGAGTTATGATTGAAAAGTTATTCTTATGCGGCTACACTCCTTATCCTCCTAAAAAAGAAGTTTTAAAGACATCGCTGGGTGCGCAGGATAGCGTTGCATGGGAATATGTTAATGATGCAAAGGAAGTTATAACCAATTTGAAAGCACAGGGAGTAAAAATTTGCGCTCTGGAATTAACAAAAGAAAGTATTCCTCACTACAATGCATCTTGCAATAATTTTCCCTTAGCATTAATAATTGGTAACGAAATAAGCGGTGTCTCTCAAGACCTTTTGGATTTATGCGACTTCTCTTTGGAAATTCCTCAATATGGAATTAAGCAATCCTTAAATGTAGCCGTGGCTTATGGTATAGCGGTATTTGAACTTAGAAGAATTTTTGATTTGAAGATTTTTTGATTGATTATTTGTTACCCCCCGGCGTAGCTAAAGTAATTTTCCCCATTATCTTTTGTATGAATTAATAGGATGTTTGCCCTTACCAACTTAATTAAGGTTCTTGATGCCCTTCTTTCGGATATATTTGCTGCCTTGCAAAGATCTTTTACGTTTATAATTTCGTTCTTATCTAAAAAGGTAAAAGCAATTTTTTCCAAATTACCAACTTGATAGTGAGATAAGGCTTTTCCTTGCGACTGTGTTTGCAAAAGCTTTATCATCTCCTTGCTGGCTAAAACACTCTTATCGTTTACTCTTACATATACTAATGCCGTGTTAAGATCGAGATTGGATTTGTAATCCTGAATTCTATGAGGCTTTTGCATAGACTCTTTTATTTCTATTACAAGAATTTCTTTTTTATCTATTGGAAGAACCTGATAGCTTATGTTAAGAGGAGGTTCGCAATATTGATTAGCTGTTTTTTCAATAAACTCTATATCACTCTTTTCACTTTCGATACCGTAGATGGACTTAGAGTCGTTGACACCTAAAAAAATATATCCCCCTCTTGTATTGGCAAAGGCAATCATCTCCTTTGCCATTTTTTCGAAACTCGAAAATCTTTGTTTAAATTCAACAGTAAGACTTTCGCCCAAATCAATTAATTCAAGAATCTTCTTTCGGGTAATCATATTAAAGTATTCGGAATTATCTTTCCAAATTCTTTTTAATCGAATCGGCCTCGGCTTTTTTCTTTAGCAACATCTGTTTAATCATTATTTCATCATCTTTTTCAATTTTTACCGAATCTGGCTTAACAGGTTTGCTAATTTCTGTTGGCACTATATTATTAATTGCATTTTGCTTTTCAAGTTCAAGTTTGTTTTTATTTTCCAGTTCTTTCTTTTTAAGTTCTTCGGCGGCTTTAATCTTATCTTTTTCTAATTTGTATTCACCATACTTTGCAATTGCCAACCGACTTACCTCTTCCTTCGAAAATTCTTCTAAAAGAATAGAGTAAGCTACCGCGGCAGAATCGTACTCTTTTAAATTTTCCTCAAATATCAATCCGTAATAGTAAACTGCTTTTGGGGCATATTTGGATTTAGGAAATTTCTTATAAACAATCTTAAAGCTATCTATTGCCTCTTTATAATTTTTATCGAAATAAAGCTTTTCGGCTCGAATATAAGGCTCTTCAGCTTCATCAATTGTTTTTGATGAAGATAATGCTGCAACTGCTTTTTCCTCTTTTTTAATTAATCCCAGCTTAATTCCAGAAGCAGTAGCCAGCGAATTTCCTGGATAAGTATCGTAAATATGTTTGAAGATGCTGTCTGCCTTCACAGAATCGTTTTGAGTTTCGTAATATGTACCAAGTGAATAAAGAGCATTAACATGTGCCTTTTTATCGGGATAATCCGTAATTACTTTATTAAAGAAGTAGAATGCCGAATCTGCGTGGTCTAACTCCGAAAAGAATAAACTGCCTAAGTCGAAGTAGTTTTGTGCTATAAGCGCCGAAATTGAATCGACAGAAATATTTGGCTTTTCCGGTTTTTTAACCTTATTAATAGTAATTAATATTTTTAAAGGAATTTTCTTTAACTCTTCTTCTGAAATATTTTGTCGTCTCTGCAATTCTGCAATATACAACTGCTCCTTTTGAAATTTAAGAACTTCTTCAGGTGACATCTGCCTTTGCTCAGTATTTTGCATGCTTTGACTTTGAGCTTGGCTTTCGGCCAGTTTTCGTCTTTCCTCCTCTATTTCTCTATTTGCTAAAGCGAAGTCAACCGAATCTTTAACAAATAAGGTAGGATCTGTTATATACAATCTACTCTTAACATTTAGCTTATACTCGTTTTTAAGAGTAAAATATTTATCCAAGTTTGTAATGTTTTTTTGAGCTTCATCTTTAAAATCTCTTGGAGCTAATGATTGTATTGATTTATGATAATACTTATAAGAACTGTCATAATCTGCCAAATGCTCTTTGTAAAGGTTTCCCAGTTTGTAACTAGCAATACCCGATGAAGGATTTTGACGGAAAGTTGTATCTATATCCTTGTAAAGTCTTATTGCTGTTTCAATCTCTTTTTTCTCAACTTTAATTTCGCCAAGCTCAAGATAAATTATATCAAGAAAATTTCTAAACTTACCCTGGTCACTAAGTGTTGTTAATTCATCCTCGCTTTCTTGATCCCGATTTAAAGATTTTAACAGCTTTGCATATTGTATTCTGCTCTGCAGTTCAATTTCTATTTTGGGTTTGTAAGATAGAACGCTGGAAAAGTATTTAAGTGCGTTTTCCTTTTCACCCAATTCCAAATAGGTTTTACCCATCTGAAAAGCTACTAAGGCGTTGTTCTCATCGTCCGTACTAACTTCCAAATATTTTTTACATTCCTCAATTGCGTTTGTATAATCGAAGCGGTAAAGATAGAACGATATTTTTGTAATTGAAGCAGCAACAAAAATTTCCTCCTCATCCTCTTCAAGCGCCCTCTTTTTCACTTCATCTAATAGGGCAATGCCCTCGTCGAAGCTTCGAAGCTGAAGATATGTTTTAGCAAGCCACAAATTAGTTTCAAGAGAATAATCGGTTTCACCCAAGCCTGCCAATTCAATAAACTTTCTTTGCGCTTTTGAATATTCGTGCTGATAGTAAAATGCCTTGCCTATTATAAATAACGCATCGGGAAAGTAAGCGGATTCTTTTTCGTACTGCAGTACCTTTGAACATTTTTCTATTACCTTAGTCAAATCGTTTTGAGTATTACCCGAAAACAATGCTGTAGGCTGACTTCCAAATTGATTGTTTTGATTTCCGAATTGATTATTCTGGTTGCCAAACTGATTGTTCTGGTTGCCGAACTGATTGTTCTGGTTGCCGAACTGATTGTTCTGGTTGCCGAACTGATTATTCTGGTTGCCAAACTGATTATTCTGATTTCCGAATTGATTGTTCTGGTTGCCAAACTGATTGTTCTGATTTCCGAATTGATTATTCTGATTGCCAAACTGATTGTTTTGATTTCCGAATTGATTATTCTGGTTGCCAAACTGATTGTTTTGATTTCCAGATTGGAATCGGTTATTAAGCCCGGTTAAATTTGGATTAGTACCAAAACCCGAAAGAAGCTGATCGCTGGCAGATAAGGTATTTTGCTGATCGTCCCGAAATGCAAAAATATCTTTCTTCTGTAATTTAATTTGTTCTTCGGTTTGATCGAAAAGAGTTTTAGCGTTGTAGTAAGTATTAAAATAGGTTGTAAAATTTCGCCATACACCGCACCCTGTAAAAGAGAAAGATGCCAATAGAAAAAGCACTAACGCTAATAGTTTTTTTCTCATTTCTTGAGACATATAACACCAAATGTTGTTGTTAGTAAAAAGTAAAAACTATTATGCATTCACCTATATTTAGTTATAATGCCGATGAACCGGATTCATCGGTTCTAATTCTAATTGCGTCAGCAACTTCGTATATAAAAATTTTACCGTCTCCAACTTGCCCGGTCTTTGCGGTCTTAAGAATTGCCTCGACGGATTTTTCGGCAATTTTATCATCAACCACAATTTCTATTTTAATTTTAGGAACAAACTCAATTTGATATTCGCTTCCGCGATAAGTTTCTTTGTGCCCTTTTTGTCTTCCGTATCCGCGTACTTCGGTAATAGTCATTCCACGAACACCAATTTCAAGCAAAGCTTCTTTAACTTCGTCCAGCTTAAAAGGTCTAATTATCGCTTCAATTTTTTTCATTACACCACTTTAAAATTTTATCCATGGCAATTTTTGAATTTCTTTCCGCTTCCGCAAGGGCAAGGGTCATTTCTTCCTGTTTTTTCTTCAACGCGTATAGGGGCAATTTTGCCTCCGGAATGGCTTTCGCCGCCGCCAGAGCTTTTTATTCCCATATTATCTGTTGAATCTTTTATTGTCTGCATCCTCGAAGTTGGAGATGTTCTTCTGCTTTGAACTTCGGCCGGAGCCTGAGGCCAAAACTTAAAACAGAAGGAAACTACCTCATTTCTTATCTGTTCCAATAAATTTACAAACAAATTATACGCTTCTCCCTTGTATTCAAGCAAGGGATCTTTTTGTCCATATGCTCTTAATCCAATTCCCTCTTTAAGATCATCCATTTCTCTAAGATGTTCTTTCCATTTATTGTCTATTACATTCAGAACGGAGAATTGTTCAAGACGCATCATTAAATCGCTGCCAAGCATTTCTTCTTTGCGTTTATAAAAATCTGTAGCGGCTTCTAAAATTTTTGCGGCAACACCATCTTGCCCTAATTGCTGCCACACACTCGGCTCAATCTTAAATTCAACCAGAAGGTTTTGAAGTAAATCTGCTTGAAGGTTTTCAATATCTCCAGCTTCGTAATACTTATCAACAATAGAATTAATGTATTCTGATAAATACTCAAGCACTTCTCCTTTAAGTCTTTCACCTTCCAAAGCCTGCTTTCTGCGGGAGTAAATTACTTCTCTTTGCTGATTCATAACGTTATCATATTCAAGAAGACGTTTACGAATTGCAAAGTTATTTTCTTCAACTTTCTTTTGAGCTCGTTCAACAGATTTGGTAATTAAAGGATGCTGAATTGCTTCACCATCTTCCATTCCCATACGTCCCATAATATTTGTAATTCTATCGCTTCCAAATAAACGCATCAAATCATCTTCAAGAGAAATAAAGAATTTTGTTGTACCAGGGTCACCTTGCCTTCCGGATCGTCCACGCAGCTGACGGTCTATTCGCCTTGCTTCATGTCTCTCAGTTCCCAATATGTAAAGACCATCTACATCCTTAACGCCGGCGCCAAGTTTAATATCCGTTCCACGACCGGCCATGTTTGTAGCAATTGTAACAGCACCCGGCTGACCTGCATATGCAACAACTTCGGCCTCACGCTGATGCTGTTTTGCATTCAATACATTGTGAGGAATTCCCTGACGTTTAAGCATACGGCTAATTGTTTCAGATACATCAACGCTTGTTGTTCCAACAAGAACGGGACGCTTTTGTTCACGAAGAACTTTTATCTGTTCTAAAATTGCGTTGTACTTTTCCCTTTTGGTTTTATAAATAGCATCATCTTCATCGGCACGGGTTATTGGTCTGTTAGTAGGAATTACAACAACTTCCAATTTATAAATTTCGTAAAATTCACCCTCTTCGGTTTCGGCAGTACCGGTCATACCGGCTAACTTTCTGTATAAGCGGAAATAATTTTGAAGTGTAATTGTTGCAAGAGTTTGAGTATCCCGTTCAACCTTAACATTTTCTTTTGCTTCAATTGCCTGATGTAAGCCATCGGAATAACGGCGCCCAGGTAAAACACGACCGGTAAATTCATCTACGATTGCAATTTTACCATCTTCTGTAATTACATATTCATCATCTTTTTCAAATAATGAATAAGCCTTTAACAACTGATTGATTGTGTGAATTGTATCCGATCTTTGAGAATAAACCGAATATAATTCATCCTTCCTTTTTATTTTTTCTTCCGGAGTAAGAGTTAAATCGTTTTCAATCTTGCTTACCTCGGTTCCTAAATCTGGAATTACAAAGAACTGTTTTCCTTCGCTTGAACCAACAGCAAGTTCATCTCTTCCCTTTTCGGCAAGATCAATTTGGTTTTGTCTTTCTTCAATGGAAAAGTAAAGCTCTTCATCAATCTCGGGCATTCTTTTGGAATTCTCGCGAAGGAATTCTAATTCGGTGGTTTGCAACAACTTTTTATATTCCGGTTCGGCAAGCAATTTCATTAACGACTTGTTTTTAGGAAATCCTCTGAATGCTCTTAATAAAAGTACGCCGGCCTTTTCTTTATCTTTGTTATCACCGCTTTGCAATAACTGTTCTGCTTCTTTAACAATGCTTGCAACCAAATTGGCTTGCTTTCTAAATAACCGTTCAACGCGCGGTTTCATTTCATCATATTTGTGATCTGCCTTTTCAACTGCACCCGAAATTATAAGCGGGGTTCTGGCTTCATCTATTAATACCGAATCCACTTCATCCACAATTGCAAAGTTATGCCCTCTTTGAACACAATATTCTTTAGCGCTTGCCATATTATCGCGTAAATAATCGAAACCAAATTCGTTGTTGGTTCCATAAGTAATGTCGCAAGCATATTGTTTAATTCTCTGCTCAGGATCCATCGAGTTGGTAATACAGCCAATTGTCAATCCGTGAAATTTATAAACCTCTCCCATCCATTCGCTATCACGTTTAGCCAGGTAATCGTTAACAGTTACCAAATGAACGCCGCGCCCCGTTAAAGCGTTAAGGTAAACAGGTAATGTGGCAACCAATGTTTTACCCTCGCCAGTAGCCATTTCGGCTATTTTACCGCTGTGAAGTACCATTCCACCAATCAGCTGAACATCATAAGGAATCATTTCCCAGGTAATTTTACTTCCGGCAATTTCCCAAGATTTGCCAACTAATCTACGGCATGTATCTTTTACAACTGCAAATGCTTCGGGAAGAATAGCGTTTAGAACTTCTTCATATTTTGCTGTAAGTTCTTTTTCAAGCCTATCAACATCTTCATAAATTTCATGCTTCTCTTCGGCAGATTGAACTTCGTGCAGTTTGTTCCTAAGCTCCTCAAGAGAATTTCTTATGTCTAGAGTTTCTTCAGCAATTTTTTGTTTAAACTGGCGTGTTTTATCTCTTAGCTCATCATCGGTAAGATTTTTTAATTTTTCATATTCCTGATTAATTTGGTCTACAATGGGCCATAAATCTTTCGTAGCTTTAACATTCTTATCACCAAAAATCTTTTTCAACAACGAATTAAACATCAATTTCTCCTATTATTTACGGGGCAAAAGTTAATTAAAGGGGTTTTGAAATGCAATGAAACAACTTTACCCCATTTTAGGCATTTTTCCTATTTTTAAGTGATTTTATAATTTTTTTTGAAACAATGCAGTTTATATCACTAAAAACTATTTTAGTTTCCAAAAGTTTACGATAATTCATGTGAAAAATACTAATTTCAATTTCTCGAAAGAATTTTTAAAAGAGTTTATAAAACTTACTCAGGGAATTTTATCCTCGGAGGAGTTTGAGCTTGTTACTGCCAAGTTGGAAGCAGAGGCTGGCAAGTATCATTTTACAAATTCTTCCGAAGCAAATTTACTAAGAATTTTTTCTTCGGTTTACGATAAGCTTTTTTTCTTTCTCGACTTGAATAAATATCCCCACAATTCCGAAATAATTATTGCAATTACTGCCAACAGTAATTACTTAACAGATATTGTTGTTCGGAACCCGGAATATCTGTATCAAATTTTCGATCAAAATTTCCTTTCTAAAATAGTTGATGAAGCCGAAGTTGAATTGGCAATTGAGGAAATTTTTCAAAAATTCAGTTCATTTGAAACAAGATTAAAATTCATTCGGCTAATTAAGAAAAGAATGACTTTAAAGATTGGCATAAACGACATACTTAATTTTAACGAACTAGCCCAAACAACTTCTCAGCTTTCTGCTTTAGCAAAGGTAATAAATGGCAGACTTTTCGATTTATGCTATAATGAAGTAATTAAAAAATATTCTATTGATAAACCAAAGCAAAATTACTGTTTATGCTCTTTAGGAAAGCTTGGGGGATACGAGTTGAATTACAGCTCGGATGTAGATTTAATTTTGATGTACGATTTCAATTCAACATTGCCGGTAATAAAAAAAGAATTTCATGAATTGCTTTCGGAAGCCGCACTGTTATTTATTAAGTCTTCTTCCGAACTTACTCCAAACGGATATATTTACCGGGTGGATTTTAGATTGCGCCCAGATGGAAAGTATTCCCCAATGTGCAAATCCATTACAGATTATATTAAGTATTACGAAACTCGCGGTGAAGATTGGGAAAAGCAGATGATGATTAAGCTTGGCTTTATAGGAGGAAGTTTTTCTTTATATCAGCAGTTTGCAAATTTTACTGAATCGTACATTTATCAAACATCTTTTTCATCATCAATAAAGAATAAGATTAAGATGATGAAGCAAAATATAGAAAGGCAGCATGCCCAGTATGATAATGTAAAAACTTTCAAAGGGGGAATAAGAGATATAGAATTCACTCTGCAGGCGCTTCAGCTTCTCAACGGTGGAAGATTCAAAACTTTAAGAACAGGCAACTCATTAGCTGCAATTTCAGGTTTGTGGAATCAAAAACTATTGAAGAAGAAGGAAAAAGAAACTCTTACTTTGGCCTATATATTTTACCGTAAAATTGAACACTACCTTCAATTAATGAACGATTTGCAGACTCACGTTATTCCCAACGATTACGACATGCAAATGAAGATTGCTAGATATATTGGGTTCAATAACACAAACGAATTTAAGACTCATCTTAGCTCTACTAAAGAAAAAGTAAGGGCTATTTTCGAAAGCATTCTAAAAACGGAAGAGAGCCATATAAAGGATTTGGGCAGAGCTGAAATTAATTTTAACGATAATATCAAAGCCGAAAGAGACATAAAGTTTTTACGTAATGGAACCGGCATTCTTGAAAGAAAAGAATTCGATTCCCGAACTATTGAACTGTTTGCCAGAATTGAACAGATGCTATTTAAATTCTTGAGCAAGAATATCTATCCAGATATAGTATTGGAGAATTTGGTAAAAGTAATTCGATCAACTAAATTTTGTTCAATATGGTATCAGGAATTCTTAGATAAAAAGTGTTTCGAGAATTTTTTAAGGCTTTGTCTTTATTCGCAGCGGGCAATAGATTTGATTATAAGCAATCCAGCACTGGAAGAGTTTTTCTTAAGCCGTCAGGTATTCATAAAACTAGACAAGAATAACTTAAGCCATTTATCGGTTAACGAGATTATGCTTACACTGTCGGTACAAACCGCATTGAAATTAATTAGCCGTAAAAATGCCTCTGTCATTCTCTCTTCTTATTTCGAAATGAGAATTAAAAAGATTGTTGGCACCATGAATTTGCCCGAGGGATATTTTATTGCCGCATTGGGAAGCTTTGCCTTGGTAAATATGAACTTTGCCTCGGATATTGATTTGCTTGTTGTAAGTAAAGAATACAGTGCCGGCTTCGAGTGGCAAAAAACTTTTACCAATTTTCTTCAAAAGGCCAAGCTAGAACTCAATCCATTTAATGTAGATTTTAGATTACGCCCGGAAGGAAAAAGCTCTCCAATTGTTTGGGATATAGAAAATTATAACAAGTACTTAGATTCCAGAGCTAGAGTTTGGGAGTTTCAATCTTTATTAAAGCTAAAATTCATTTGTGGAAGTAATGATCTCTTTAATCAATTTAAGGAAAGTATAATCCTAAGAGTTGCTAAATTCACCTCAAATGAATTGAAGCGGGAGATTGTTATTATGAGCAATGCAATTAGCCAGCAAGCCTCTCGTAAAAGTGACGGTTCAATAAACATTAAAACTGATAAAGGGGCATTGCAAACAGTTGATTTTATTCTGCAATATTTTTGCCTAAGAAATATTAAACTCTTTAAAAAGGTTCTGGGAAAAGATTCTTCGGCAATCTTATCTGGTTGCAAAGAGCAATTTATTAATGACGACTTTATTAAAGTTTTCGAAAGTTATAATTATCTTAAGCAGGTCGAATTTATTCAGCAAAATATATTTAACATTTACGGCTCAACTGTATCTTCTAACTTAGCCAGGAAAAACTTATTAGCTCACTTTTTAAATTTTGGCAGCGCAAAAGAGTTTGAAGAAAAATTAACAATGGCCTTAAAATCGAACAATTCTATTTTTGAAAAGTACTTAGGAGATTAATGTGGATTTTATAAAAAAATACCTTGCTGGTATTACTGCCATAGCTGTGTTTATAGTTTATGTTTTTACACTTGCACCAAGTGTAATTCAAATTGATGCAGGAGAATTAGCAGCAGTGCAGTTTACTCTAGGAGTTGCACATCCGACCGGTTACCCCCTATTTACATTACTTGGATATTTGCTGTTAAAAATTCCGCTTCCCTTTTCAACAATTTATCAGGCTAATTTAATTGCTTCGGTCTGGTGCGCGTTGGCCGTATTTCTGTTTATTAAGTCTTCTCTATTATTAATGAATATTGGAATCGCAGTTCAAGAAACATCGAAGAGTACAAAAAGATATAAAGTAATTAACAATGTCTACTTAAACCCAAAAGAGCATTTGCCATTTGCCGCTGCAATTTCTGGAATTTTTATTGCCTTCAATAAAACATATTGGGACCAATCTGTTGCAGTAGAAGTTTATTCTCTTCAGGTTTTTTTATTCATGCTAATAATTTTTACTACACTTAAAGCATACTCTTCAAATTCGGTAAAAAATACTAAATGGATTTGGGTGGCGCTTGCCTATGCATTAGGTTTTTCAAATCATATGACAACTCTTCTTGCAATTCCATTTACTGCTGTTTTGTTCTTTCAGAAAGAAAAATTTTCGAAAAGTTCATTTGTAAAGATTGGTTTTATGGCAATTGTATTTTTTCCGGTGCTTATTCTTTTTTATTCATATTTACCATTAAAGGCTTCGGGTAATCCAACTATTAATTGGGGTAATGCCAATAGCTTCGAAAACTTTTTTAGACACATCACCGGAAGGCAATACTCCGTTTGGCTTTTTTCTTCTGTAGAAGCGGCAAAAAAACATCTTGCAGATTTTGTTACAAATTTTGCAGTTGAATTCGCATTTATAGGATTAATAATTGGAATTGTTGGGCTATTTGAGCTATTCAAAATGTCCAAGAAAATATTTATTGCAGTTCTAACTACTTTTCTTTTTGGTGTTTTATATTCAATCAACTACGATATTGTAGATTTGGCATCCTACTTCCTTCTTTCGAATATTATGTTTGCATTTTTTATTGCTGCCGGTTTTGTTAAAATAATTTCTTTCCTAATGCAGAAGTTCAATAATAAAATTATAGTTTCCTCCATTCTAATTTCATGCTGCTCAATTCCGGTAATTGTAAATTATTCTAATGTTAACCAAAGCGGCATTTATAGTTTTGAGGATTATACCAAAGCCATAATGAATTCATCGGAAAAGAATTCCATAATTTTTTCATATCAGTGGGATTATTTTATTTCCCCCTCTTATTACTATCAGCATTGCGAAAACTACAGAACAGACCTTTCGATTGTAGATAAGGAATTGTTAAGAAGATCTTGGTACTATAATCAGTTAAAAAGAAATCATCCGGACATACTTAAAAACATGGATGGCGAAATAAAAAGCTTCTTAAGTTCAGTGCAGCCATTTGAAAGAGACCAGATTTTTGACAGCAATGTTATTGAAAAAAATTATAGAGATGTAATGACTAAACTTATTACCGGAAACGAGGATAGAAATTTTTACATGGGCTTGGAATTATTTCAGTCTGAAATTAGCAGCGGACAGTTTGCTATTCCGGAAGGTTATCAAATTGTTCCCCACCTTTTGATGTTTAAGGTTGTTAAGGGAAACCAGTATGTTACTGCCCCAAATCCAAATTTTACAATTCGCTTACCAAAGGTTAAGAATAGCTACATTCAGTTTATTGAAACATCCGTTGCAACTATGCTAACATACCGTGCTTCGTACGAACTTCAATTTGGATTTAAGGATAGAGCTCAAACTTATCTTAAAAAAGTGATTAACAGTTTTAGCGGTTATCAAATACCAACTGATATTTTAACTAAAGCAGGAATGTAAAATTTGGAGGATATTAATTAGGAACGTTTGGTAAAATTAATGGAACGTTTGGAAGCATTAATGCATAAAGTATCCACATTGTAATACAAATGGAAACCGGGATAGTAAAATTATCGTCTGCCCAGGTTCCGCTAACGTTTTCTACAATAGCACCTACTGCAACAGAAATAAATCCTATTAGAAATTCTGTAAAACTTCCTTGAATTTTGGGAGCCAATAGAACTACAATGCTTGAGAAGAAAAAGAATGCTAAAGTTCCCTGAAGGCTCTTTAAGAGGAATTTTGTTTTTCCATATCTTCTTCCAATTAAAGCGGCTGCTACATCACCAATTATTAATACTGTAAAGGCGGTTATTGCAAATACTTTTGGAAATATTAGTATAACTAGAACAGCCGAAATTAAAACGTAAGTAGCGCCATTAAGGTTTTTTTTCTTTGAATCCCACTCATGCTTTCGCATAATAAAACCAAAGACCTTTTGTACTAAGTTAGCAAGAGGCTTCGAAAAGTAGCGGCCATAATCTACCGCTAATGAAAAAATCATTAGCGGTATAAGTATGTAAAGAGCTAATTCCTTTGTTATGTAATAATACGTAACCGGAATTGAAAGTGATAAAAAATGAATCGACTTTCGTAAAAGCTCGTATTTATAATTTATAGTTCCGCGGTCAGAGTTTACTGTCATCACTTACAGAATTTTCTTGAGCTCTTTTTTTCTTTTCATCAATTAATATTTGAACATGATCCGGCAGAGATCCATCTTCTGCTTTAACGGATTCTGTTCCATTCTTTTTAACCGGAGGCAACTCTTCACCTCGCATAATCTTATCTATCTCTTCTCCATCTAGTATTTCTCTTTCAAGAAGTTCCTTTGATAATGCGTGAAGAGTATCAATATTCTCTTTAAGAATTCTTTCGGCACGTTCCATTGCATCAATTATAATTTTCTTTATCTCGGTATCTATTGCAACTGCAGTCTGCTCGCTAAAATCTTTATTCTTTGTAATCTCTCTTCCTAAGAATATTTCGTGCTCTTTTGCGCCATAAGATAGAGGTCCAAGTTTTTCGCTCATACCCCATTCGCAAACCATTTTACGTGCAATGCTGGTAGCCTTTTCAATATCGTTACCGGCTCCGGTAGTAAAATTGTTAAACACCAATTTCTCTGCGGCTCTTCCTCCTAATGCATACGAAATCATAGCCTCGAGATAATCTTTTGAATATGTATGCTTTTCATCTACAGGTAAATATGTTGTAACTCCAAGAGCTCTTCCTCTAGGGATTATAGTTACCTTATGAACCGGATCTGTATCCGGAATTTTTTTAGCAACCAATACGTGACCAATTTCGTGATAAGCAGTAACCTTTTTCTCCTCTTCGGAAATAATCATACTCTTGCGTTCCATACCCATCATAACTTTGTCTTTGGCTTCTTCAAAGTCATCCATAGCAACTTTCTTTTTATTCTTACGCGCAGCTAAAAGGGCAGCTTCGTTTACCAAGTTAGCTAATTCCGCACCTGCCAAACCTGGAGTACCTTTTGCAAGTGTGCTTAAGTTTACTTCCGGTTCCAAAGGAATTTTGCGTGTATGAACTTTTAAGATTCCTTCGCGCCCTTTAACATCGGGACGATCGACTACAACTTGACGATCGAATCTACCGGGACGTAATAATGCAGGGTCCAAAACGTCAGGACGGTTTGTTGCCGCAATAATTATTACTCCGCTGTTCTGTTCAAAACCATCCATCTCTACAAGCAATTGGTTTAATGTCTGCTCGCGTTCATCATGTCCGCCGCCAAGTCCTGCACCGCGATGACGTCCAACAGCATCAATTTCATCAATAAAAATTATACAAGGAGCGCTGCGTTTACCCTGGTCGAATAAATCTCGAACACGGCTTGCGCCAACACCAACAAACATTTCAACAAAGTCCGCACCCGAAATTGAGAAGAATGGTACGCCTGCTTCACCAGCAACGGCTCTTGCCAATAATGTTTTACCTGTGCCTGGAGGGCCCAACAATAAAACGCCGCGAGGAATTTTTCCACCAAGTTTTTGAAATTTTGCAGGTTCACGTAGGAATTCAATAATTTCCTGCAATTCCTGCTTGGCTTCATCTGCACCGGCAACATCTTTAAATGTTACTTTAATCTGCGATTCGTTAATTAATTTTGCACGGCTTTTTCCAAAATTAAATATACCCCGCTGACCACCGCCACCACCGCCTTGCATTCTTCTAAAGAAGAAAATCCAAACAGCAAGAATTAAAAGCCATGGAAGAAAGCTAATTAATATTGTTGTCCATTCGGTGGATTCTTTAATAAATGTGTACTTAATATTTTTTTCTTTCCAGGTTTTAATCTGCTCGGCAATATCTTCCGGAATTAACACAACCGTAAAGGTAAGAACATCCTCGTACCTTTGGTTAACCATTATCTTAACTTTTTCTTTAAGAGTTCCTTCAAAACGGTAATCGTTAATATCTGCCTTAAATATTTTTGCCTGGGCAATTTTATCGTTAGCTAAGAAGTTCTGATAAACATCATATGGAACTTCAATAGAGCCGGAAGTACCGGTTCGCATCAATTGCATAAAAATTACCGCGGCAATAATTACAGCGCCCCATGTAAAAACTGTTTTTATAATTTTGCCCCAATCAAAATCGCCATCCTGCTTAGGAGGTTGAAAACCCTTTTTAGGTTTTTGATTATTACCATTATTGTCTTTATCTGCCATAAACCACTTTATATTATTTTCATTCATCTGTTTTTAATTCCTATTCGCTAAGAGCATAAATTGATGGAAGGTTCCTATACTTTTGCGCGTAATCCAAACCATAACCAATAACAAATTTGCTTGGAATCTTAAAGCCAATATAGTCAATTCTGGCTTCATATTTAAGGCTCTCCGGCTTAAGCAATAGTGAAGCAACCTTCATACTGGCCGGGCTGTGTCCTTCTATCATTTCTTCTATATATTTAATTGAAAGTCCGCTATCCACAATATCTTCAACAATTACTATGTGCCGGTCTGTAATATCCGCATTCAGATCTTTAATTAACTTTACATTTCCGGAAGAAATTTTTGCATCGCCGTAGCTGGATAATTTAAAAAAGTCCATCTCGCAGTTGATTGTAACATTCTTCATAAGATCGGACATAAACATGAAACATCCGTTTAGCACACCAATAAAGATTGGCAATTTGCCCTTATAATCTTCCGAAATTTGCCTTCCCAATTCTTCAATTCTTTTTTGAATATCTTCTGCGGAAATGTAGGGTACAAACTTTTCTTGGCCTACCCATATTTCGTTTTTAGTTTTTAATTGATCCATAATTTATAAATCTTCTTTGTTTGTGATGTAATTTTTACTTTGTCACTTATTCTTAAACCAACAACCCATACTATAGAGTTCCTATTGCACAGCACTAATGTTTTATTTCTTTGGCTGTTTGGAATTTTTTTATCGGTTAAAAAATCGGAGATCTTTTTTGAACCTTTCATTCCTAGAGGGAAAAACTTATCCCCTTCTTTCCAGTTTCGCACTACAAACTTGCTATCTAAATCATCGGCACATATGTATTCTGTTTTTGGGGTAGATATTAATTTCAAATCCTTTTTAACAACCTTTTCAATTCCTAATCTGTACTTTTCAATTTCAATTTCCTCTCCGGCAATTAATTGCTCATTAACAGAGCATACAGTGCATAATTCCCGGAATAAGATAAATCCGTTTTCCTTTACAACACTTAAACCGTTTGCAAAGTTTAGTTTTTTCCCTTTTTGATTATTAAGCAGCCAATTTAGCTTGATAAAGTAATCGAATTGGAATTCGGTGTTTAAATACTTAGTAAATATACTTTTTATTAGCTCGCCGGGGATTCTACCATTGAATACCTCTGCAAGTTTCAAATCTATTGAAATACCGTTTGAACCGGCTTTTACAAACTTTTTTAGAAAATAATCTTTTGCATCAGTTGCAAAACTACCCGAGTCTTCAAGATTTTTAACCATCTTGAATAGGGCGTTATCTAAATTGGGATTAATGTTGTCTCTAAGAAGAGGCAATACTTCGCTTCGCAAATAATTTCTTTTGTAATCTAGGCTAAAATTCGAGCTGTCTGTTCTGTATAAAATTTTCTGCGAATTCAAATACTCCATAATTTCCCTCTTGGAAATAGAAAGAAGGGGGCGGATTATTTTGCCTCTTTGAATTGGAATTCCCTGAATACCGGATAGTCCTGTTCCGCTAAATAAATTTAGCAAAATGGTTTCGGTGTTATCTGTAAGATTATGAGCTGTTACAATTTTATTGCATTTCAATTTATTTGCCGCCAAGTGCAAATGTTTATAGCGAAGATTTCGGGCGGCTTCTTCAATAGAAAGCTTATTCTTTTTTGCCAATCCCTTCACATCAATTTTTTTTGTATGGAATTCTATGTTGTTCTTTAAACAATAATCCAGGCAAAAATCCGAATCTTGATGGGATTCTTTTCCCCTCAACTGGTGATTAAAATGAAGAGCAGAGATTGTAATTGAATACTTCTTTTCAAATTTCTTAAAAAAGTGAAGCGCCATTAATGAATCGGGTCCCCCGCTAAAGGCAATAAGTATTTTATCCCCCTTATCAATAAGCTTCTGCTCATTAATAAACCGGAATATTTTTTCTTCAATCTTCTTCATTATTTATTTTGAAATGGAGTTTAAAATCAGAAGTGAGAATAATTTTTATTCAACAGAAATAATTTCGAATTTCATAACACCTGCCGGCACTTTAGCTTCAACCACTTGACCCGGTTTTACACCCATAAGAGATTGCCCAACGGGAGATGATATTGCAATTTTACCTTTTTCTAAATCTGCTTCTTCGGGAGAAACTAATATATATGTATAAGTTTTTTTGGTACCCAAATTTTTAACAGTCAGCTTCGAAAGAATATGAGATTGATCCTTAGGCATCGAAGTTACATCAATAACACTTGCGCGCGATAAAAGATCTTCCAACTTGCTGATTTTAAGTTCCAGAAGTCCCTGTTCCTCTTTAGCAGCATCATATTCAGCATTTTCGCTAAGATCGCCATGCGAACGAGCTTCTGCAATTCTTTCGGCCATAGATTTTCTGCCTTTGGTTTTCAAGTCAGTCAATTCTTTTTCTAATTCCAAAATGCGTTCTCTGCTTAAATACACAAAGTTTGCCACTTAAAACTCCTCTTTTCTGTTTAAATAAAAAAAAATTGCCACTACTCTGCGCAGTGGCATACAAAACTTATAAAAAACAAAGTAAGATTTCAAGGACTACTTAGCAATATCGTCAATACGGCAGACCATCCTAAAATTGCAGTTTCGGCATACCTTGACCTCCCGGTCCTCTATTTTTGTTAAACCAAACTTACCTTCAGCTATGGAACGGACATATTCCACAAGCTTTTTAAGAGAATTTTCTATTGCTTCATCAATATTATCGAATTTGTTTTCTTTTCCTCTTCCAAGTGAAATTGGATTTTTACCAAAGGAATCCGAGCTGTATTTTAACGAGTAAATAAACATTTGGTTAGCAGAAAACTTTTTACCAAACTTTTTGCTTAGTAGTATAGAGGCGGCATAAAGATAAACCGGCAGCTGTAAAGATAAACCCTCTTTTAATTCCTCGAATGTAGGAGTCTTTCCCCCAATTTTATAATCGGTAATATTAAACGAGCTGTTTGTGTAATCAACCTCAATCCGGTCTATTTTTCCTCTTAATTTTATTCCTTCCACCTCAATTGGTTCCTGAGTGGAAAGGTTTAGATCGGAATCATCTTTGCGAAGCTTGCCAAATCCAACTTCAAAAAATTCGGGAATATATTTGCCCTCACCTTCTCTTTCATGTTCTAAAAATCTATACAAAATGGAATTGGTTTCAATTCCATCAAGACCTAAGATTTTTTCTTTTTCGTAGAATGTTAATGGCGCCTTGAATGCAGTATTCTTCAATTCCTTTTCGGCTATTTCAAACAATATTTTTTTTGCTTTTGAAAAATCTTCTTGATCGCAATTTGCCAACACAATTTTTTTCTTTTTAATATTGGTGTAGAACTCATACAATATTGCATGCAGAAGTCTTCCCATTTCAATGGCTTCAATATCCTCCGTTGGCTCTTCAATAACCTCAATGCCAATTACCTTTTCCAAAAAGAATTTGTATGGACATTTAGCGTAAGTTTCTAACTGCGAAACAGAATATTGCTTGTTTAAATAGGCAGCCATTTCCTTTTTAATATTTTCGAATTCAGGTTCTATCAATAAATCATCATCATCGGCGGTAATTATTCCGCAATAAGAAGAATCCTTAAAGGGTTCCAATTCCCTCATCTTATTAATTCTAATTTTGTTATTAATGTGTACTTCATAGCCACTATTATCATCGGTGGATTCATCATATGAGTTCCCCAAATTTATAAGCCTATCCTCTTCCGAAAATATTATCTGCTCTGTGTAGCTATAGTCCAATTCCGAAATGGTAAATACTTTTTCGAAATCTTTTATAAATGTGGAGGGAATAGTTTCTTTTCCGTTATCTGCTTGTGTATAGCTAAGGTATAATTTTTTTTGCCAAGATTTTAACGTTCTATAGAATAAATATCTTTCTTCGGTTTGATGAGTTGCAGCCTGCTTTTTAAATGAGCCGGAAAAGAATATTTCGGGATTAAATCTGGTTGGCAAAATTCCATCGTTCAAACCGGCTACAAATAAGTAATCCCATTTAAGTCCCCTTATTTCGTCAAGCGAAGTTACAAGCACGCCATAATTAGTTTTTTCCTTTACATTAAAGCGGGCCCAGTTGCAGGCAGTTCTAATTTGATCCATAAAAAAACTTAGACCATGCTTCTTATCGGCTCCCAGCTCTTCGCTCAATAATTCAAAAATTTCATTTATAGTATCCAGCAATTTGGAAAAGGCTCTTATATTCTCTTCCAAATTGTCGCCTGTTTTTAATAAGTGCTTTGCTAAATTACTTTGGGTAATAAAACTGTTTAGCCGTTCAATAAACTCCCCAATTGTCATCTTTTGCTCAAACGGCTCCAAAAGTTTAATAATGTTATCAAAGTCTTTTTGCGCTTTAAGCAGGCTGTTTTTATAAGCCTCGCTTCGTTCATCATCTCCTTGATGAACCAAATTAGCAATAGCATCCTTTATAGTGTATTGCCAATTCTCTTTGCCGGCAACAATTTTAAATTCCGAGGCAACCCTAAAAAGATTTGTATTATCTATATCCCTAGTGTCTAAAAATCCGCTGTTCAACGCCCTGAACAAATTTTTATAATAGTAATCATTCTCGGCTATTTCCAAAAAACTGATCAAAGCGGCAATTGGATATGAATTGTTCAAGGGGGTTCTGTCTGTTAAATTGAAAGGTATTCCATTCTTTTCAAATACATCTTTTACAATTGATGAATAATCTTGAACATTGTTAAAGCATAGGCAAAACCGGCTTGGCTCAATATTGTTTTGGGTTATTATTTTTTTTATTTCTTTGGATATTATTTCAATTTCTTTTTCCTTATTGAATGCCGAGAACTTGAAAATAGACTCAGTCATGTCCATTTGATGAGGGGTCTTTCCGCTTTTAAATAGGCTCTTTCCAAGAAGAACTTCGTACGATAAATCTTTTTTCCCTTTTTCGGCTTCGTCAATTTGGTTAAAGCCGCTCTTATCGAAAAAGAAAAAACATTTTTCGAGGTGAGAAAAAATATTTGGATTATAATCTGTATAATCGAAATTAATAAATGTCTTTCCGCAAAAAGATAACTTTTCAATCAGCTTCATTTCCGGCAAAGAAAATTCGCTGAATTCATTTATAAGAATTGTTTCTACAGATGGAAAGAGTATTCTAAAGCTTTCCGAAAAGTTTTGCTGCTCTGTTTCAATTAAGCGGCTGTAAATATCCCCATCCTCAAATGCATTTAACTGAGAGCAAATTAATTGATACTGCTCAAGAAAGTCAGCAATATCCAAGGCTTTGTTTCTTTCCGCTGTTTCAAGTTTTTCCGATTCAATTCTTAAAATTGAAGGAGTGATGCCATGCCTTTTGTATTCCGAAATTACATTTTTAATTTTATCGATAGTTCCAAACGGAATTTCATCCTGATATAAAGAAAGGTAACGGAATTTTAATTTTGCCGAAATTTGCCTTAGGAAAACAGTTGAGGCCGCCTCGCTCATTTTTTTGAATGGAATAATTTCACTTAATATTTTTTGCCCAATAGTCGAAAGTGTTTCTATATTAATATGAAATGAGGCCTCATTTGGCGAAGAGCTAACAATTTCCTTTTTAAGGTTTCTTGCCCTGCGGTTTGTTGGAACTATATATAAAAGTTTTTCGGCTTGGCTATTGGCAATTAAATCCTTGGCAAGCAAATCCAAATCTACTTTTTGAATTTTTTCTTTAGTAAGTATCATTTCTTTTTAAGCAGGTTTTTGTAAGATGTTTTAATTTCTTCAAGCCCATCCAGTTCAAGAGCCTTTTTTATGTAATTAAAACGGGCAATGGCATCTGGCTTATCTTTAATAACCAATGTTTCCAACTCTATAAATTTGCCTAAACTTTTTACTTCATCAATGTGAATGCGGGTATTATTAAATATGTAAAGCTTTCGTTTTTTATCAACAATTGTGTCTATGGTAAATAATTCTGTTAGATATTTCAAAGGGTTCTTCCCTTCCAGCTTTAATAATTCGTAATTGCTGAACCTTTTTCCCTTTTCGTTTCGGGTGTATTTAATAAGGGTATTATTCTTTCCTTCTATACGTAATTTTAGAATATTCTTCTTCGTTTTAAAATAAACGTCTTTCTGCTTTAGGATGTCTATATATTGAGCATCAATATTTTTTAGTAATTTTTCTATTGGCTTATGAGAATTTACTTTTACTTTTAATTCCAAATTTACCGGCATTTTGTAGAACCTATTAAATAGTTATTTTGTTAAAAGAGGTAATAAATTTACTGTTGATTTTTTACATAATATACATATCTTTATATATAAGCTTAGTAAAAGGAAAAATAAGATGAAAGTATTAATATTTATTTTGTTGCTTATACCAGCGGCATTTGTTAATGCCCAAAAAATTGGGGAGCTTGCACCGGATAAGGGACCAGTTGTTTTTCCAAATAATACATGGGGAGTAGATGTTATGTTTGGCGAGGGAGGATTTGGTCTTGGTACATTTTACAGACGATCACTAGGTCAGAACTTAACCGGATTTGTAGATTTTTCAATTTCGGAAACCAAAGATGAACGTGAGTTTGAATATATAGATTATTGGGGAAACACTTATTCCCCATTTAAGCTTAACCGCTCTTTTTTACTTCCGGTTAATTTTGGCCTTAACTACCGCCTCTTCGACGAAGTTTTAACCGAAACTTTGCGTCCTTATGTAACTTTTGGCGTTGGACCTACATTTGTTGTTGTAACTCCTTACGAGCAGGACTTTTTTGCCTCCTTTGGAAAAGCAACAATGAAATATGCCGCCGGAGGTTATGTTGGCTTTGGTGCTAATTTTGGCTCCAATAAAAAAAATGTGATGGGTATTAATGTTCGTTATTATTACACACATATTTTTGGAGAAGGAATAGAAAATATTGCAAAGACATTCCGAAACGATTTTGGTCATTTTTATATTTCGCTTAATCTTGGTGTAATGTATTGAAAAACGATATTCCTCCATTTTCAGGATTTAGCGGCGAAATTTTCAAATTCCTTTTGGATTTGAAAAAAAATAATAAGCTTGAGTGGTTCCAGGCAAATAGAAAGAGGTATCAATCCTCGCTGGTGCTTCCCGCAAAGGGATTTGTTAACGAGATGGCTCCCTTTTTTAACCGCCTTAATTTATCCATTAGAACAGAGCCTAAGTTTAACGAAACATTAATGAGATTGAATAAGGATATGCGCTTTTCGAAAGGGGAGCCTTATAGACCCTTTTTGCTGGTGCATTTTGGCCGCTTTAAATTGGATAGCGAATTTTACATTTACTTCGAGCCAGATAACTTTTCGATGGGAATGTTTATTAACAGAAGCGATGAGGAGAATCTTTTTTTTAGAAAAAACCAGGTTAAGTATGCTAAAGAAATTATAAATGTTTTTGATAGATATAAGATAAACGATAACTACAGTTTAAGCTACCTGGGCAAAGAAACAGAATTGGTTCATAAAAAATTTAGTGCATTAAAGCATTACCAATCTTTGGAGAACCATAATTATTTATTGCTCGAAAAAGTTAAAAAGCCCTCTCTAAAAGTTCTAAACTCGCAGAACATTATAATAGAAATGATTAAGATGGTTTCTCAGCTTTATCCAATTTACTGCTTTGCTATTTCGGCCCAGCCCCTAAAAGAGCTTCAAAAATTTGAAGATAATTTTGGAGAGATAATTTAATTACCTCTTCCATTTAATTGTACATCCTATTGTAAATGTTTCGGGTACCGAAATTTCAACTTCATTTAGCATCTCGTCAATTGCATTTTTTAGATAACGGCTTTTTACTCTATCTTCCTCTTGCCAGTTATCATCAATCTTTCCATGAAATACCAGTGCACCTTCTTTATTAAATAAAAATATTTCGGGAGTATGTGTGGCGCCAAAAGAAGCGGCTACTGTTTGATCTTCATCGCGCAGATATGGGTAGTTAAACTTTTTTAATTCCATTCTAACCTTCATCTGCTCAAACGAATCGTCCGGGTAATTAACTTCATCGTTGGAATTAATTGCGGCAAACTGAATAGTTCCCTCATATTGCTTTTGAAGATTAATTAAGCGCTCCTCGTATGCCTGCACGTAAGGACAATGATTGCAGCTAAAAACAATTACTATTCCCTTTTTGTCTTTAAACATATCCTGAGAGTAGAACTGGCCATCTGTTGCAGGTAAATTAAAAGCAGGAATAAGGTTTCCTAAATTAAGTTTTGACGTTCCCATATTTCTCCATTTGTTATTCTATTCTTATTTTAGATTTGCATTATAATTTGCACTTATTATAAAATAAAATCAAACAAAGGTGCCGGTTTGAAAAATAATTCATTTCCAAGTTTGTTCGAAAAGTATGATAGCTTTAAAGAGCATGAAATTAACAGCAGTTATGTTTTGCATTCTGCTGTTCAAAAAAAAATTGAAGAGTTAAGAAGTAACAATATTTTTACAATAGAAAAGCTTGGAACATCTGTTAACAATAACCGGATTAATGCAATTACATTTGGCAAGGGAAAAATTAAAATTCTTGCATGGTCGCAAATGCATGGGGATGAACCCACAGCTACAGCCGCATTGTTCGATTTGCTAAAATTCTTTTCGTCAGATGATGAGTTCAATCCTTTTAGAGAAGAGCTTTTAAAGGCAATTACATTCCACTTTATTCCAATGCTCAATCCGGATGGAGCCCTTTTATTTCAAAGAGAGAATGCATTTAATATTGATATTAACCGGGACGCACTGCGTCTTCAGTCCGACGAAAGTGCAATACTATGGAATTACGCCCTTAAGCATAAACCGGAATTCGCTTTTAATCTGCACGATCAGAATAGTTATTACACTGCCGGAAGAAGCGGAAAAACATCCGCAATTTCTTTGCTTGCCCCACCAATGGATTACTCCAAGAGTATTAATTATACACGCGAAAAAAGCATGCAGGTAATTCTTCAAATTGCTCAAGCTCTTTTGCAATTTATTCCGGGGCATGTGGCCCGATATGCCGACGACTTTGAACCGAGAGCCTTTGGTGATAATTTTACCAAATTAGGAATCAGCACTATATTAATTGAATCCGGTTTTTACAAAGGGGATACCCAAAAAGAACTTATACGCAAAATGAATTTTGTTGCTCTAATTAGCTCCTTTGCTTCAATTGCCGGCGGCACATTTAACAAACAAAATTACAATGAATATTTTAAGATACCCGAAAATGAACAACTGCTATTCGATTTGATGATTAAAAATGTTACTTTGATTTACCGGGAAAGAAAATTTAAAATTGATATTGGAATTAACCGTAAAAAGAAATGGGATAGTGCTTCAAATAAATTTTATTTCGAAAGCTCAATTGCAGATTTGGGGGATCTTTCAATTTATAAAGGAATAGAAGAATTGGATTTGGATGGGTGCTTAATTAAAACGGATAGTAAATTAGCCGTGGATTCACCCGCAGATTTTTCCATTTTAGATAAAAATAATGTTGAAATAAGAATAAAAAATGGTTTTATAGAATCCTAGCTTTGAATTAATGTGTAAATGCAAACAAGATTATGTAATTTTAATACACTAAAAGAGATTGAAAGTTTTTATGGAAGTTTTAAGCAGCACTTTAAACGATGAGCAAATGACACAGCTTTATGCGGACTTCGAAAAAGAAGCTATTCCGCATATGACTGCAGCGTTTAATTTTGCTTTGCGTTTAACGGGGGATGAAGATGATGCTCACGACCTGGTTCAAGAAACTTATTTAAAAGCATTCCGGTTCTTCGATAAATTTGAAAAAGGTACTAACTGCAAAGCATGGCTCTTTCGAATTCTTAAAAATTCTTTTATAAACGATTACCGCAAGAGCGTTAAAGAACCAAATAAAGTTGATTACGAGGATGTTCAAAATTTTTACGAGAATATTCAACCTGGCGAAGTTGAGGGAAAGCATTATGAACTAGATGCCTTTAATAATTTGTTAGATGATGAAGTAACTAATGTAATGGCAAAACTGCCCGAAGATTTTAGAACTGTTATTATCCTAAGCGATATTGAGGGATTTACATACGAAGAGATTAGCGACTTTGTTGATATTCCGGTTGGAACTGTTCGCTCTCGTCTTCACCGCGCAAGAAAAATGCTTTACTCGTTACTTTACGATTACGCAAAAGATAAAGGCTTTTTAGGAAGGAAGAGGAAAAAATAATGAATAAAATTATGCTTGATGTAACCGCTTACGTAGATAATGAATTACCTAATAACTCCAAGTATCAGCAAATAGAAAAATTGATTAACCGAAGTCCTCTTTTAATGAACGAGTATCTTATTCAAAAGAGTGTTAAAAATCTATTATGCAGTCAAGCGCATAATAAAAAGTGTCCATTGGTTGCTTCGGTTTTAAATTACTATAAAAAGTTTCACTATTCCAAAAACTAGCCCCCCGGATAGTAATGTTTGATGTAAAAAATATTGTTGTACCTACAGATTTTAGCAAACTATCTTTTAATGCCGCAAAGTATGCGCGCGATTTAGCCGAAAAGCTAAACGCCAATATTCATTTATTGTATGTAATGGATAAAACCCTTCCCTTTATTGGTCAAAAGAATGGAGAGACCTCGGAGGAATCTTTAATTAAAATTAAGGAGGAACAGGCCTTTAAGCAGATGATGGAAATTAAAGAGCAATTGTTCGAAGATTTGGAAGACATGGTTACATGCAATTTAAGAAAAGGAATGGATTACGAAGAAATTGTTGCATTTACCCAGCAGGTTAAAGGAGATTTAATTGTTATTGCCACGCATGGACGAACCGGCATTTTACACAGCCTATTAGGAAGCGTTGCCGAAAAGGTAATCCGCTACGCGAAATGCCCGGTTCTGGTTATAAATCCTACCGAAGAATAACGGTTTGGAAATTAAAGAGCATTTAATTAGTTTTACCCCTCAAAATTATTAATACAACACGAAGGCAGGTGAATTAAGTTGGTAGGAATTACCGTTGGTGAGAGCGAAAATATTGATAAAGCTTTAAAACGCTTTAAGAAAAAATATGAACGTTCGGGTGTCCTAAAAGAGTACAAGAAGCGTACTTTCTTTGTTAAACCATCCATTGAAAATAGAATGAATGAGATTAAAGCAAGAAGAAGAGCTTCGCGTGAACAAGCGATGAGAGATCGCAAAGGTTAAAAAAAACCCGGCATTAGCCGGGTTTTTTTGTTTAAAGAAACTATGCTTATAGGGCTCAATAAAAAGGGAAAGAGTTATTTTCTTAATTTCAATCATTTTAGAGAATGGATAGAATATAGAATGGGTAAAGTATTAGATAGCCAAAGGCATAATTTATTAACATGCCGATATTGCCATTAAATGGAATTTTAAACCTTAGAATTGGATTGATGGATAAATCTGTTTTTTAGCCCAATGATATGGTTATTTAATACCGGTGAGCATATTTGGTTATACTAATTATTATATACCTTTTTAAACGAATGTGAAACGGAGTTGAAACGTTTGTGATATAAATGCAACCACATTTATAAAGCGAAATAGAATAATATTTGCAGCAGATTATATTATTAGCAAATGGGGTTAATAAATTAAAATTAATTGCGGGATTAAAATGTTTGCAGAAATACTTTTGCCTAATGTAAAAAAAAGCCCCGAACAATGCCGGGGCCTAATCAAAATATATATTCAATTACTTACAGAACAGATTCTTTACTTCTACGGTAAGAAGAGATTGTAAAACCAATAACCATTACAATTACTCCAATCCATACAAAGCTAATAAAGGGTTTAACACTTGCTTCAATTGTAAGAGTTTCTTTTGCCGGAGTAGTTGCAGTAGAGGCAGCATCAAGGGAAGAAATTGATAACTCAACTTCGGCATTTGAAGCGTTCATTGCGGTAATTTCAAGTTTAATATTGGCTTCTTTATTTTCATCTGCAACATATTGTGCTCCTTGACCTGAGTTTTCCATATAAGGCTCAAGCTTATATTCCTTGCCATCAGCTTTAACTGTAACAGAGGTACCAATTCTAAATGTTCCTCCTCCGGTCATTGCACCCATATCTTTAGGAAGATTAAACTGATTGAAAATAATTTCCTTTCCATTGAAATTATAGGTGTCCCCTTTTTTAAGAGTTACCTTTGTTCCGGCAGAAGTAGAATTACCCTCGTCGTAACTAACCGGCTCTATGTAAAAATCTTTTGTTAATCCTTTTAGAATATCGGGCTCGCGCATAAGGCTGTTATTAAACTCCGCAATAAACATAATTGGAGAAATAACATCTTCGGAATTACCCTTGGCAACCTTAACGTTGAACTGATACTTTTGACCATTCTCGATTGGTTCGTATCCCATAAATGTTAAATCGTAACCAAGAACAGAAGCCTTTTCCCCTTTAACAAGGTCAACTTTTTTCTGGGTTGTATAACCGGCAGTAGCAAGCACACCAATTAAAAAGAGTGATATTCCTATGTGAGCAATATAAGCGCCCAAATGAGCCTTGCTTCCTTTAATTATTTTAAGGGCAATCTCTCCATTTACAAATAGAGCAAACGCCGATGAAAAATTAAGAATGATAAGCATTATATCGTAAACACCCCCAATTACAACTACTAAAAGGGTAAGCACAAGAGATGCAATTACCGAAAAGCGGCTTTCCTTAATTAGATTACTTTTATCTGTAGTTTTCCATTTAAGTAAAATGCTAAACCCGTTTAAGAAGCCAATTAAAATTGCAATAGGAAGATTCAGTTCGTTATAAAAACTTAGCTCTACTGTCTTTCCAATTATTGGGGCAGAGGTACCAACAAGAATAATAATTGCACTTGCAAGTAAAGCAACGGCTCCGGTAAAAAGAGCAAGCTCGCGGCTTAAAACATTTTCTTCGTAACTAAAGTTTTGAGTTAAATATTTCCATCGGTAAACAATTCCACCAATTCCAATTAGGGTAAAAGCGCCCAAGAAGATAACTAGGAATAAATAAACCAAAGAACCGGGATCTACAAAGGAATGAACCGATGCATCACCAAGAATTCCGCTTCTTGTTAAGAAAGTACTGTAAAGAACAAGAACAAAGGTCATTATGCTTAAAATCAAATTTGTTTTTACAAATCTTCCGGCGCCCCCTTTATCCTGGGTTTTCTTTTGAACAAGCATTGTATGAATTGCAGCTAAACCAACAAGCCAAGGAACAAGGCTGGAATTTTCTACCGGATCCCATCCCCAATAACCGCCCCATCCTAAAATGCTGTATGCCCAATAACCGCCAAGCATAATTGCAAGTCCTAAAACGCACATACCGCTTAAAAGCCAAGGTAAAGATTGCTTAACCCAGTCGTTATATTCATTTTTAATTAATGCCGCGGTTGCAAATGCAAATGGAACCGAAGACATTGCAAATCCAATAAACAACATAGGAGGATGAATTTGCATCCAAAAGTTTTGAAGCAATGGATTTAACCCTTTGCCCTGAATTATGTATTCACTTACCGGAATATTATTTGCAATTAAAGCCGCGTATAATTCCCTTCCCATTTGCACAAAACTTTTATTCGATTCGGGATCTGTGAACATAAAGCTTTGAAGAGCGGGCAGGCTAAGATAAGCGGGATTAATGTTTTTCAAATCCAAGAAATCCTGTTCTGTCCATATATAATGAAAAGGAGATTTTAATAATGGAGAAACCATAACCAGCAAAAATGCAAGAGCTAATGTGTACATCATCATTACCCTTGGTTCAAGATCTCCTCTTTTAGAAGTGTACTCTAAAAGAATAAGTCCAATTATAACGGTAAAAAGAATCCAAAGCATAAAGCTTCCCTCTTGCCCGGCCCAGAAAGTTGCAATTAACATTCCGGTAGCCATTCCCCCGCCGCTGTAATTGTAAACATATTTATATTGATACTGATGAGTAAGTATCAAATAAAAAAGTAAAGCAGATGCGGCCAAAACAAGAATTGATGTTGTGTGAAAACCAATTCTTGCAATCTTAATTGTATTTTGATAACCTTTATATGTTAAGTAGTACATAATAACGGTAAACACGCTAAAAAGAAGCGCTGCCGTTAAAAAGATGTTTCCAATCATAAAAACTGCTCCTATCTGCTATTAAGATTTAGCACTTTGTTGTGCGGCGCCTTCGTATTTGGAAGGACATTTAGTAAGAATATCCGAAGCTTTAAATACTCCATCAACATATTTTCCGGTTACAACAACTCCGGTAGAGGATTCAAAATTATTTGGGATTGTTCCTGTATACATTACTTTAATTTCCTGACCGGAAGGATCTTTCATATAGAAGGAAAAAATATTCTTTTCCTTATCCACCTGATAGTTTTTTTCTTTAACCCAAATTCCGGTTGCCTTAACGGTTTTACCAGATTGAATAAAATTAGCAAAGTTGTTTTCGTAAGTGATATTTGTTTGAGTAAACAAATAAATCATCACTCCTAAAAAGACAACTATTATTGCCCCGCCATACATATATTTATTTTTCATATAACTATTTCTCCTTTAATTCCTTTTCAATTGCTTTTAAATGCTTGTCGGTATTCATCATAAAAAGAAAAATACCAAGCCAAACAACCATTACTATAAACATTACAATGTAAATAGAATTCTTACTTAAAAAATCTACTAATCCACCTTCCAATTTATACCTCAGATTATTTTTTTCGAAAGTTTATCTTTAATAATAAGTGCTTTATAACGTAACTGATACATCCAATAATAAAGAATTGTAAATGCGGCAAGAGATGTAAAGAACACAATTCTCATGTTCGCATTCATTTTAAAATCTATAACGGGATTAGACCCTTGAATTACTTTTCCGGTAACCGGATCCATTTCCATAGAACCGGGATGAAGTCCAACCATTATTCTTGGCATAATAAAGATGAAAAAAGGGACAGTTAAAAATGCAATTATGGAATATACTGCCGAAAGGCGCGCTCTTTTATCCTCGTTTTCAACCGCACTTCTTAAAGCAAGAAGAGAACCATAAATAAGAAGCAGAATAAAGATGCTAGTTTCGCGGGGATCCCAATGCCAAAAAGCGCCCCAAGTAAATTTTGCCCAAATTGAACCGGTAATGGTTGCAAGAATTGTAAACATCATTCCAAGCTGAAGAGCTGCCGAGGATTTAATATCGTCATCTATATTTTTATTACGCAAGTATTTAATTCCATAAATCATTGCCATTAAAAACGCTAGAACAGATAACCAAGCCGTTGGAACATGAAAGAAAATTATTTTTGCCTTTTCTTCCAATCCCGGAATAATTGGAAACTCGTACCAAACCTTGGGATTAGGTACAATAGGAAAGGTGATGCCTGCAACAATTACAAAAGCCATTAAAACAAATAAAACCGTTTTCCAAATCATATATTTTACCTTTTATAGACTATTTATCCTTAATGAAAAATTGGGAGTGTAAAATAAAAAACCCTAGGCTGATATCAAAGCTAACAAGATAAAAGGGCAGTTTTACTTTAAGGAGACTAATGTATGAACATATTAGTGCAGGTGTTAGGTTCACTTAATAATTTGCCCCGGTTAATTTTGATTATAGTGTATTTTGGAATAAATTAACTAACATTATTGCGTTAAAAAACGTCTAACAAACAAAAAATTTGGTTCTTAAATGTCGAACAGAAATCCTATAAAAAGAATATTTGAGCTTTATACCAGCGATTTAAGCTACCAGGAAATAGAAAGGCTAATAAAAAAAGAAGCGGGAGAAGTTTACGAATTCTTTTCGCAAGATATTCCCAAGCCGGATCAGTCGAAAAACCGCTTTATAAGAGGGCTATATTTCACTCGTTCTCTATTCAACGCTTTTATTCTTAAGCTAACTCCGGGACGAAGAATTTTTTACATAGCCTCTTTGCTATTTGCAATTGTTGGATTTGCCGGACCCCGCCCCGGATATGCTCTTTTAGCATTTCTGATAATAAATTTTCTTTTAGCATTTGAACTTGCAGATAAACTTTCTTTTCAGGGAGAGCTTGACGTTGCACGTAAAATTCAATCGGATTTAATTCCCAAGCATCCCACTACCCTTTTCAATTTTGAAATTGCCACTTATTACGAACCGGCACGGGAAGTAGGCGGAGACTATTTTGATATTATTGAATCCAACGAAAAATATTATTTGACTGTTGGGGATATTTCGGGCAAAGGAATGGCCGCGGCTTTGTATATGGTTAGAGTGCAGTCTATTCTTCATCTTCTTTTAGACAGCTTTACCGAAGTAAAAGAGATTGTGATAAATCTTAAAAAGTATTTCTCTAAAAATTTGCGGCGTGAATTCTTTTTAACAATGAGTTTAGCTTCACTGTCTAAGAATGGTGAGTTAAAGATTGTTCGCGCAGGGCACCCACCGGTATTTTGGTTTAAGAACAATTCAAAGGAAATTGAAGTGCTGCTTTCCACAGGATTAGGAATTGGATTAAATGATAAAGGAGTTTTTGAAAAAACTTTGGAAGAGGTGACAATAAATCCAAGCGCAGGAGATATTGTTTTCTTTTACAGCGATGGAGTAAACGAAGCAATGAATTTAACGCGCGAGCAATTCGGTGATGAAAATATAAAAAGAATTATAAGTTCAAACAGCGATAAAACTGCCGAAGAAATTAAGAACTGTTTGATAAGATCTATAAATGCTTTTAGGGGTACAGCACAGCAAAATGATGATATTACTTTTTTAGTGTTAAAGGCTTAGTTAACAGCTTCGTAAATTTTAAAGATTGGGTTATCTGGCCTAATTTCGTCGTACATTCTTTTAAGTGAGTTAAGTGCGCTCTGGCTTCCACGGCTGGCTGCCATTCGGTAATATCTAACGGCCATTATTTTATTTTCAATCATACCAATTCCCTTTTCGAAACAATATGCAAGGGCCATTTGCGCTAGTATTGAACCCTCTTCGGAATATTGCGAAATTATTTTAACGGCTTCATTCAAACTTATTTCTAAATTTTCTCCTAAGATTTTTGCAAAACAAATTCTTACCTCGGCTTCTTTACTTCCAAGAGATTTTGCACTGTTCCAATACTCTACTGCCTTTGAAATATTTTTAGGCATTAATGAGCCGCTGCTGTAAAGCAATCCAAGTTCTATAATTGAGGGAATATGATTCTTCTCTGCAGCTTTCTTAAAAGACTCTAATACCTGCTGGTTGCCCAACTCGTTATTAATTCCAAGAGCAGTTAATCCAGCGTAGGAATAAAGAGCGTCGGCATCTCCTTTAGCGGCTTTATCTTTTAATAAATTAGTAAAGCTTTCCACTTGAATCATTTTAATAAGACTTCCGCCGGCCAAATAATAGCCAAGCCGCAAAGCTCTTAAATAATACATGGATGCTTTTACCAAATCTTTTTTTACAAGCATTCCTTTTTCGAAACATTTTGCTAGTGTAAATGCGGCTTCCGGACTACCGTTTTCGGTTCCATAATAAAGTAAGGTTATTGCTGAAGTATCTTTTAATGTGGTACTAATTTTTTCGAGACCAAGAAAGTTTTTTAGGTTTTCTTTTTTATCGGTAATAATTTTGCTAACAAAGCTATCGCTTGTATCGGGTTTTTCATTTTCAAAATTATAATAATCCAAATCCCATTTTGTATCAATTCTTCTAGAAGATTCATCCCCCGGTTTTTCAACCTTTGCAATTTGCTTTGCGGAATCTGCCGCTGGAATAAACCCGGAATTAATTAGATTTTTCAGAGCATCTTTTGCAGGCTCGTAATTACCTTTTGCGCTTTTACTAATAAGAACATAAGCTTTATTCAAATCTTTACTTACTACAAGATTATCTGTGTAAAATAATCCCATTGCAAATTGCGCTTCGGGTAATCCGGCATCGCTGGCAAATTTAAAATCGTGATAAGCTTCAAAAGGATTCCATGGCAGCCCAATTCCATTATATAGCATAATAGCGTAATTAAACTTTGCAATTGGAAGGTTCTGATCTACAGCCTTACGAATCCAATAAATTGCTTTTGAAGTATCTTTTGGAAAACCGTTGCCAAGCAAATATCTTAAACCAAGCTCGTGCTGAGCAAAGGGATCGTTACGGTTTGCATCCGAAATTAGTACATAGCTGGCCAGTAATGAATATGAGGGATACTTAGCTTTAATAATTGGCTGATATCTTTTAAAATCGTTTCGGAAAGCTTCAATTCTTGTTGAATCTTGCCCATAAACTATGCTTAGCGTTATAAGGAAAAGAAAAAATAGCTTTTTCAAAAGCATTCCGGTAATAGATTAAAAAACAAATTAGTATAAAAATTTGCGGAGAGTAAAATAGTTGCTGCCGTTAACCGAGTAGTAATCAATTTCGTCCATTAATTGTTTTATTATAAATAGGCCCATGCCGCTTTCGGGAAGATTATCTATATCTTCGGGATCAAAATCCAGGTCTTTTACAACCAAACTCTCACGCGAAGTTCCCCAATCTAAAATTTTAATTTCAAGAACACTTTCATTCACTTGCACATCAACTTCAACTTTATGCGCCCCTTCTCCTTTGTAAGCGTGCTTAATAACATTATTAATTGCTTCTGTTAAACAAATTTCAACAGCGTTGCATAAGTGAGATTCAACTTTATTATTAAGTAAAAATTTACGAACAGAGATGCATAGGTCCGCAACATTATCGTAATATGCTTCCATCGTAAATAGTTTTTTTTCCACGTCCCGTCTGGCTTGTTAACATTAGCGAGTGCAATATAAATAGGAATTAATTAAGTCAAAAGATTGAAAATAGTTTTTTACAAATAAATTAGGAAAGGTGGATTTGCTATTGCACAAATATTATGTCTACCCAAAGGTGTTTTGTTAAATTTCTTTGGGCAGACTTAATAAATTTTTACTTGGATTTTGGATCGGTCTTGCAAGTTGAAATTCCAAATGGAAGATAGGCAGGGCACCATCCTAAAAATGAGGTGAAAAGTGGTACAATTCCTACCAAACCCCACCAGCTATTTGTATAAAAGCCAACTGCAATTATTACCAAGCCAATTATCATTCTGGCTATTTTATCTATGCCGCCAACATTTTTCTTCATAAACACTCCAAATTGTTTACCTATTTGATGAAAAATAAAGTTAAACGATTCACTTTTGATAACAGTAAATTGTTTATACTGTAACACTCATTTGCATAACTATGGTTCATTTTTTCTATTTTTGAACAGAAAAGAATTTTTACCGATGCCAGAATTAAAACAAATTTTTAAAAAGTTTAAGCCCAACAGCGAGTTTACAATTACATTTATAGTCTTTGGCTATTTAATGGTAATTTACACTATACTGCGCCTCTTCTTCTTTATTATTAATCACGATTTTTTTACAGATGTAAATTCCTCCGAAATTTTAAGAGCGTTTATTGTTGGATTAAGATTCGATATCTCGGCAATTATTATTTTGAATTTGCCTTTGCTAATATTGTTTAACCTTCCGGCCAATATTACAATTTACAAGAGCTACAAAGCATTCCTATTAATTTTATTCTGCTTGCTAAATTTAATTGGAATTACTCTTAACATTGCAGATTTTGGATACTATCCAACAATTCAAAGAAGACTGATGTACGAACCTTATACTGCGGTTGCGGACACAATTCAAATGCTGCCCGGATTATTTATTAACTATATGGGATTAATGTTAGGCTTTATAATTTCCTCGGGCCTATTTGTTTTTATATCCTATAAATTTTTGAGCAAGCTAATTGGTTACAGTAAATCTAAATTTTCGTTTGTAAAGAGTGCTTTGTTTTTTGTTGTTTTAATTCTCTTGGCTATAATTGGAATTAGGGGAGGATTGCAGGTAAAGCCTATTAGGAATAACAACGCTTTTATTTCGGATAACCGTCCTTTGGGATATTTGGTTCTTAACTCTACTTACACCGTATTAAACAGTTACTTTCAGTACACACTGGAAGATTACAACTTTATGAAAAATGAGGAGGCATTTTTAATTGCCCGGCAAATGGTTAAAGCTGGTAATGAAGAAATGTTAGATTCTAAATTCCCCTTTTTACGAAAACGAACTGGGAACGGAAGTGGTAATAAAAAAAATGTTGTACTATTTATAATGGAAAGCTGGAGCGCCCAATTTATCGGTTCAATTTCCAAAACCAAAACAGTAACCCCATTTTTTGACGAGCTGGCTAAACAGGGAATATTATTTAATAATTTTTTTGCAAGCGGTCAGCGCTCTATAGAAGCCGTTCCCTCAATTCTTGCTTCAATGCCGGCAATTTTTCAAAAGTCTATAATAGGATCCCGTTCCGAAATGATTAAGATTCGTGGGCTTGGCTCAATATTAAATGAACATGGATATAAAACTTCTTTTCATCATGGCGCCGAGTATGGCTCGATGGGATTTGACGCTTTTTTAAAGAGTATTGGATTTACAGATTATTACAGTAAGGATGAGTTCGATAACTATGAAAGCAAATTTGATGACGGCTCTTGGGGAATTTACGACGAACCCTTTTTCTTAGACGCCGCAAAAAAAATTAATGGTTTTAATAAACCATTTTGCTCTGTTATCTTTTCATTGTCGTCGCACGATCCATATAAATTGCCGCAAGATAAAAAAGCTCTGTTTAATGAATTCAAAGATGATACTCCATTTCAAAAATCCATGCGGTATGCAGATTATTCTTTGAAAACTTTTTTTGAATATGCCAAAAAGCAAAATTGGTTTAACAATACAATATTCATAATAACCGCAGATCACACTTTATATACTGCAAGGAATGATATTTATTCCTCATTTAACGTTCCGCTTCTAATATATTCCCCTCAAAATTTGCAGCCAAAATTAATTGAGCAAGTGGGAACCCACATAGATATTTTGCCAACCATTTTAGATTTGCTAAACATATCAACAGTTCACTCATCCATGGGAAGAAGTTTATTCGATTCAAATACCAAGGGATTTGGCATAATGACTTTTTTTCCAACATTCTTAATGTTTAGCGATACAAATATTTATGTAGACGACTTTGATAAGAAAAGAGAATTTTATATTGATTTTAGATCCACAAAAGCAGAGAATAATGAATTAGGAAAGCATATAGATAGAGAGAATGAGATGAATAAACTGCTTAGAGCATTTATTCAAAGCGCTACTTATGCCATTAACAAAGATTTTCTTTATAAATAAAGTCTATTATTTAATAAGAATCATCTTCTTCGATTGAATGAAATTATTGGCTGTAATTTCGTATAAATAAATTCCGCTTGGAACCTTGTTACCATTATTATCATCCCCGTTCCATATAACATTATAACTACCGGCATTCATCCGACTATAAACAATTGTTTTAACTTCCCTTCCCAACATGTCGTAAATTTTTAGAACTACAAAGCTATTTACAGGCAGGTTGTAGCTAATTACAGTAGAAGGATTAAATGGATTTGGATAGTTCTGATACAAAGCAAAATTATTTGGAATATTTTGTGAAGCAATAACATTTGTAGGTGTAAATTTCTTTTCGATTAAATTCCATAACTCTTTCCTTCCAAAATCATATCCTAAAGCCCAAATGCCAATTCCTTTCAATTTTTTTTCGATAGCCAAATTATATTTTTCGCCCAAACTAATTTCATCGTCGTACCAAATTTGATTCCAAGTTGTATCCTGCCATCTAATCCAAGGTGTTTTTGAAATAGTATCCCACATTTTTTCGTATTTGCCATAAGATGAAATAATTTCGTTATAATAAAGAGCCCGCAGCCATTCCCTTTTTGCTGCAGTAGTATCTACAGTTACGTAAGGATTTTTTGTTGTGCTCTTCCAATAGTTGCCATAGTAAGGTACGCCCAAAATAAGTTTACCCGGATCTGCCAATGCGTAATCATTTTCCAAAGCTTTTTTAATGCTATTGGTAAAGCCATAATTAGGAGCATCTAATGGAGCCGATGGACCGGTTGTAGAACTCCACTTGCCATAAAAATCGTAGGCCATAATAAACAAGTAATCGCAGCTGTTTGCTAAGCTTTTAAAATCCCACTTTCCAAAATTTATTATTGGAGAGGAAAAAGAAACTTGAAGCAACGGATTTAATTGTGTTAAGGACTGTTTTAGCAGGGCCATAAAATTTACTATAGCTAATTGCTGGTCGGCATCTCCCACATTTTCAAAATCTATATTTACCCCATCAAATTTGTTAGCAGTAATTGCCAGCTTAATATTTTCGATTAATTTATTTTTGGCAACGCTATTTGTTAAAAGAGTATTTATTTCCTTAGTATTAAAATTAACAACTGTCATTATCAACTTAACACTTGCTCTTCTGGGATCATTCAGAAGGCCATTCCATGGCCAGTTAAAAGGCACACTTAAGTTGCCGTTAACATCTGCATTAAACGGAGTAACAGCAATATGAGTCAATAAATCGAAGCGCAATTCTTTAATTACATCGCTTGAGTAAACCCAGTCCGGTAAAAATCCAAAGACCAATTTATTTAACTGCGCAGCACCCGTAATCGAAAGGTTGTCCGATTCTTTTAACAATAATAATTTGCCGGAATCTTTAAATTCGTTTTGATTATTTACAACAACAAAGCTGTTGTTATTTTGTGCAAAAAGCTGAACGCTAATTAAAAATATGAATAGGAAAAGCAGTTGTTTCATTTATACTCTTTCAAATATCGATTCAAAGATAAAGATAGTATTTGTAATTTTTAGCAAAAAAAAAGCTGCTCAAAAGCAGCTTTTTTAAAAAATATTTTCTTTTACAGTTCGTCGTAACCTTCTTCAACTCTTCTTTGTCTTTCCTGATCCATCATTTTATTTTTTGTATTAACTAATCTGAATGAAATTCCCAGGTTAACAGTTCTTGAATCGAAAAATCTTTTGGAGATCTGATCGAAATTGCTTCCAATAGTCTGGGTATCAAATTTTCTTGAATCGAAAAGATCGGAAACACGTAAAGTAATTGTAAGCTGGCCATCCATCAATTCTTGACGAGCCGAAAGATCCATCCAGTATAATTCTTTAATTTTAGTTTGAGCAGTAGATCCGCCGAACATTCCGCCTCCTTCAAATCCGCCACCCATTCCACCGCCGCCGCCGCGACCGCCACCCATTCCACCGCCAAATCCTCCAATCATTAATTGAATTGATGGTGAATTATAGAAAATCATAGATTGAATAGAGAATCCTTCCCATAAAGTCATTTGCGAGTTAAGCATTACTCTCCAGCTATCTGCAGATCTGCTTGATCCTAAAGTTCCTAAGTCGTCAACACTATTGTTATAATAGGAAAAGCTTTCGTTAACTCTCCACCAGTCGTTAATTGTATGAGAGCCAATAACTTCAACACCGTACGAAACTCCTTTGGAAACGTTTTCGTATGTAGATTCGGTAACTTGAGTTACAGGATTTAATTTGGTTATTGTGCTAATTAAATTATCGTTTTGGCGGTAGAACAAGTTAGACATTAACATTGTTTTGCCAATAAATTTAGAGAGACCTAATTCCAAAGAATTATGATTCTGAGGTCTTAGGTTTGGATTACCATAAAAAATATTGAGTGAATCTGTTCTATCTCTGTAAGGATTTAACTGGTTATTCCTAGGACGGTCAATTCTTCGGCTATAACTTAATGTAAGTTCATCCAATTCCGAAAAAGCATATCTTAAGTGAACAGTAGGATACACTTCGAAATATTTTGCAGTAAATGTTTGGTTAAGTGTTTCAATTGTTCCGTCTATAATTGCCTGCTCGGCTCTAAGTCCGGTTTGGAAACTAAAAGCTCCAAATGAATTAGAATAAATACCATAAACGGCGTGAATCTGTTCTTTATAATCGTAAGAATTTCTTTCTAAAATACTAGCGCCCCAATTATTTGCTGAAATATTCCAATCGAAATAATCGTTAGCCATTTTTAGATCTCGAACAATACTTTTAAAGCCTGTTTCAATTCTTCCCCATGAATTAAGAGGCTTAACATAATTAGCCTGAGCCAACAGCATATCGTTCGAACTATTCGAAAGAGCTTTTTGAGTTGAGTTTGGAGGAATAGCTCCCATGCCTGTATCAAAATAATTTTGTTTATTAATAGAATTATTATCCATGGAACTGCCCGAATACATTAAATCCGCAGTAATTTCTTCGGAGTTGCCGGTGTAATTCTTTTTATAGCTTAATGTATAATTACCCGAACTGTTATCCCTATCTGCATCGCTTAATCTTTCAAAGTAGCTTTGAATAGTTGTTGCCTGTAAAATATTTTTGTTATCTATTTTACTGTAAGAATCAAAACTTCCAAGTCTAATATTACCATTTAATGAAAAGTATTCCTTTTCGGCTAAATAATAATCTCCACCAATATTAAAACCATGATTATAACTTTTATTACGGGAACTTGATAATTGATCCAATGTATTGTTAACAATCCCATTAGGAGAATTATAAGAAGAGTTTCGGGTTGTTTGTCCTCCACCGTTCATATTAAAAAATCTTCCATCGTAACTTCCAAAAAGATTAAAATCATCACCTCGCAAATTAACATTTAAGCTGGTATTGTAACGGCCAAGAGTACCTGCGTTAGCCATTGCAGTTCCATTAACACCAAGATTAGATTTCTTTTTAAGAATTACATTTATTATTCCACCGGTTCCTTCGGGATCGTACTTAGCCGAAGGATTAGTAACAAGCTCTATACTTTCTATTTGGCTGGCAGGTATTTGAGCTAAAACATCGGAACCGCTAAAACCGGCAAGCTGAGCCGGGCGGCCATCCACAAGAACTGTAATATTGGTATTGCCTCGAACCGAAACCTGTCCATCAACATCAACTTGAACAGCAGGAATATTCTGAACAACTTCAACTGCCGAAACTCCGGAGTTGGCTAAACTTTTATCCACGTTATAAACTTTTTTATCTAGGTTATATTGGGTTGCTTCTTTTTCGGACTTAACTACAATCTCATTCATATTAACGTTTTTAGGATTCAGTTTAACCGAAAAGCTAAATGAGGAATTTTGAGGAGTTACAGTTAAGGAATCGAATCTTTTAGTAGCGTAGCCAATGTAGGAAACCTTCATAAAATATCTGCCCGGCATTACCTTAGTAATTTCAAAATTACCTTTTGTATCGGACACAATTCCGTTGGCAACTGTGGAATCTCTCCATCTGTACATAACTATGTTAGCATATTCAATAGGTTCGTTGGTCTGAGCATCTATAACTGTTCCCGATATTTTACCTATCGGCTGCATCATCGATGGGTCAAATCTTCTTTGCCCCTGTTGCCCTCTTTCCTGAGCAATTGCATTAAAAGAAATAATTGTTGATAATATTAACAAAAAATACACTTTTGAAAGTAAACTATGTTTCATTTTTTCCCTTTTTATATTATACACTGGCTTTAACACTTCATTTATCAATTTAGTTTAATTAGGACGAAATTTTACCCTAAAAGTTTTTCAATCTCTATACAAAAAAGGGATTCTTATTACATATTTAGCAATATTGCCATTTATTGCAATAAAATGAACTTGTGTGGAAAATTCTTGTTTAGAATTAGAATATTGTTTACTAGCGAGATAAAAATGAAATTGGCTTTATTGTTTTTTTTGTTAATTAGCGCTTCATGCGCGCAGAATAAATTTGAAAACAAGAATAAAATATTAAAAAAGGAACTTAACATGGATTTATCTAAATTTTCTGTTGCAACATTTGGCAGCGGCTGCTTTTGGTGTACCGAAGCAATTTTTGAAAGGTTAGAGGGAGTAGCAAAAGTGGAAAGCGGATATAGCGGCGGATCCACAAAAAATCCAACCTACGAAGAGGTTTGTACCGGAACAACCGGTCATGCCGAATGCACACAAATATATTTTGACCCAAAGATTATTTCATTCGAAAGACTATTAGAAGTATTTTTCAAAACTCACGACCCAACCACCCTTAACCGCCAGGGAGCCGATGTAGGAACTCAATACCGTTCGGTAGTTTTTTATTCTAATGAAGAACAAAAACAAATTACTGAAACAACAATAAAGGCATTATCGCAAGCAAATATTTGGGATAAACCAATTGTAACCGAAATAAGTCTTTTAGGAATTTTCTATAAAGCAGAAAAATATCATCAGGATTACTATAACAACAACACACAGCAAGGATATTGCGCATTTGTTATTACCCCAAAGATCGAAAAATTCGAAAAGGTCTTTAAAGATCTATTAAAAAAATAGAATACGACTTAATAACCTTTGGAAATTGCTTTCTTAATTAATAATGTTGAATAAAGTGGTTTTTATAAAATCCAACATTTTACAATAGGTCGGTTCATTTACTTCAATAGAGTATTTTGTATTTACATAGGGTATTTTTTATTTTATGTTTGTTTTAGATAGGATGGTTTTTCTAAAACAATTTTAGATAGCTTTCTAATTATAAATTATACCTTACTTTTTTGGTAAATTCTTTTATGGAAATACTGATTAGCGGTTTTACAATTGTTCGAAATATCAATAAGCTAAAATACCCGGCTAAAGAAGCTATCATGTCTATACTTCCCATTTGCGACGAATTTATTATAAATGTTTGCGATAGTGAAGATGATACTCTTGAAACAATTAAAAGCATAAATTCCCCCAAAATTAAAATTATTTGTTCCCCTTGGGATACCTCTATTCAACAGGGAGGAGTAATTCTTGCAAACCAAACAAACATAGCATTAAACGAGTGCAAGGGGATTTGGTGTTTTTATATTCAGGCAGATGAAGTTTGCCATGAAGATGATTTAGAAGGTATACAACAATTATGTAAAAGTTATAAAGACAAAAAAGAAGTTGAAGGATTTTTATTTAGTTATCTCCATTTTTACGGGGCATATAATGTTATTGCTACTGCCCGCAACTGGTACCGAAAAGAGGTTAGAGTAATTAGAAATAATATTGGAATTAAATCCTTTGGTGATGCTCAAGGTTTTAGATTGACTAATAGGAAACCTCGAGTACTCGAAATAAATGCTCATGTTTTTCATTATGGCTGGGCAAGGCATCCAAAAGATATGGCATTGAAAAGCAAGCATTTTATGAGATTGTACTTCGGATCAAAATTCGACAATGCCTTCGATAATTTTAGTTACGAACAGCAATATGGATTAAAGTATTATAATGAATCCCACCCTTCAATTATGAAGGAAATTATTCTTGAGGGGAATAACGATTTTACAATCGACAAGAAGCTAATAAAGTGGAATAAAAGAAATGCCCGTTTATTTATTTCGGACATCATCGAAAAAATATTTCGCTACAGAATTTTTGAATACAAAAACTATGTGCGTATTGGTAAAGCATAAGTAAAGAGTTTTATTTTGGGTACAATAAAAGAATAGGATAATCATTTCACAGGATAAGCAAGAACTATATTTAAACACAATTCCTTCTTGCAATATTCTCCCCTCTTTCAATTATAATTTGCCATTATACATTAAACTGCAATTTTAATTCTTACTTCTTATTTAAATAGCTTGTAAAAAATAATGCATCACATGAACATGTGGTTTTTAAAATTTTACGAAACTTCGTAAAGATGCCCTCGTCTCAAGTAGTGAAGGAAGAATTAAACAGGTAACCAAAAACAACAACAAAATAAAAAGTGAGGGTCATCATGAAAGCAAGATACCTATTAACCGCAGTTTTAGCATTAACTTTTTTATTCACTAATTTATCAACAGCAAATGTGAATAATACAACCAGCAAAGCAAACACTTACGAAACTATTGAACAAAACAGATTAATCGGTTTGGCATCCGATAACGAAGGATTGCGCATAAGTGCCGCTTTCAATCTTGGCGAGATGAAATCGCAAAAAGCAGTTATTCCATTAATGAAACTTCTAAAAGATGGTAATACAGAAGAAGAAAAAATTATTGCCGCATTATCATTAATTAAAATTGGAGATCCTCAAGGAGTTTACTTAGTAAGTCGCGCTGCACAATTTCAGGAATCCGCAAGAGTGAGAAGAGTTTGCGAAAAATTTTATAACGGCTACTTAATTCAAAAAGCAAATTTAGAAAAAGCTACACAGCTAGCTGTATCTTCAAACTAAGCAAAAACTTTATCTCCTCCCCAAAAGTCCGGTAATAAGCCGGACTTTTTTTTTCTTATTCCCCCATTTATAGTTAACCATTATTTGTGGCTAATATGTTTTTAAACCGCAATCGGTGTATATTTAAGCTAAATATATCTGTAAGAATAAGTTCTCTAAACCAATTAAGGTGCATATGAATAGAAATGCCGATTTAGAAAATTTTATTAATGGAATTCCAAAGGCCGAATTACACCTTCATATAGAAGGTACTTTCGAGCCGGAGCTTATGTTCGAGATTGCAAAAAGGAACAATGTAAAAATAAATTATTCTACCGTTGATGAACTTAAAGAAGCATATAACTTTAATAACCTTCAAGAATTTTTAGACCTATATTATGCCGGCGCCGCTGTACTTAAAACAGAAGAAGATTTTTTCGAAATGACTTGGGCATATCTTAAAAAAGCAAACAGTCAGAATATTCTTCATTGCGAAATATTTTTCGATCCACAAACGCATACTCAAAGAGGAGTTGAATTTAGTATAGTTATTAACGGTATTTATAAAGCATGTAAAAAAGCGGAAGAAATTTTTGGGATGTCTGTTAAATTAATTATGTGTTTTTTACGGGATTTAGATTCTGCTTCGGCAATGGATGCACTTGAACAATCATTGAAGTATAAGGATTGGATTATTGCAGTTGGATTGGATTCGGCCGAAGTTGGAAATCCACCATCTAAATTTGCCGAGGTTTTTGAAAAAGCACGTTCATATGGATATTTAACCGTGGCTCACGCCGGAGAAGAAGGACCTGCCGAATATGTTTGGGAAGCATTAAATATTTTGAAAGTATCTAGAATCGATCATGGCAACCGCTCTATTGAAGATGATAACTTGATGGAAGAATTAAGCCAATTAGGAATGCCTCTTACAATTTGTCCTTTATCGAACTTGAAATTAAAGGTTGTAGAAGATTTAAAGGAGCATCCTCTTAAAAAGAAACTGGATAAGGGTTTGCTAGTTACAATTAATTCCGACGACCCGGCTTACTTTGGAGGATACATAAACGAAAATTATATAGAATTAACAAAAGCCTTAGAGTTATCGAAAGAAGAGATTGTTACAATTGCCAAAAATTCGTTTAGAGCTAGCTTTCTTGAAGAGCAAAAAAAGAATGAGTATATAGAAAAAGTTAATTCTTATGCTAAACAGTTTGATTTGTAATATTTTGTAAGTACGCATAGAAGAATAAAGGGATAAAATGTTTGAAAGGATTTATAAAATAATTTCCAAGTTCGAATCTCATCACCGGATAATTTTTTCTTCAATAGTTTCTCTTTGCTCGTTTATGTTATTCTATGCCTATGCGAATTTAACACTGGCATTAATTCTTGCTTGGGATGTTTTTGCCGCCAGTGACCTTTTATTAGTTTATTTAGCTAATAAAAGTTGCACAATAAAAGAGACTATTAAAAACGCCAGACTGCAAGATACCGGCCGTACTGCAATTCTTCTTTTTATTCTTATTTCAACAACTGCAAGTTTTGTTGCAATTGGTGTTCTTCTTAAAAATGTTAAACTCTTTGAGAACAATATTTCATTTTTTTATTTAATTGTTACTTTAATAACGGTTGCACTATCGTGGTGTTTGGTCCACACTATTTTTACAGTTCATTATGCTCATATTTTTTACAGCGGCGGTAAAAATGCAAACAGCCATCATGGTGGACTAATATTCCCAAACGAAAACAATCCAACTTTTATGGACTTTGCATATTTCTCATTCGGTATTGGAACTACATTCCAAGTATCCGATGTACAAGTAACTTCAAGAAGGTTTAGAAAGCTGGTAACATTTCATGGGATTTTATCCTTTGCTTACAATACATTTATTTTAGCGTTGGCAATAAATATAGTAGCGGATTTATTTTAAATTAACATATAAGTTTTACAAAAAGTACAATTGCATTTATCTTTGAACAACAAACTTTAGGGAATAAAAATGGAATGGACAATTATTATTCTTAACATTGGATATGCGGTAGCCGGTGTAGTGTTAATGTTTTTATCTTACAAAGTATTCGACTTGCTTTCTCCAAAGATTAATTTTGAGGAGGAGTTAAAAAAAGGGAATTTGGCTGTAGCAATTTTTATTGCGGCTATTTTTGTTTCTATTGCCTTAATTATTGGCGGGTCTTTAAATTGAGAAAGCTGATATTACTATTGTTATTGATATTATTTTGCAATTCGGCATTTCCGCAAAAGCATTTTAATAAATATGACGATACTTTTAGAAAGTACAGTAAAAGATTCTTTGGACCCGGATTCGACTGGAAACTATTTAAAGCTCAGGGAATTGCCGAAAGTAATCTTTCGCCGGAAGCTTTAAGCTGGGTTGGTGCGCGTGGAATAATGCAGTTGATGCCCTCTACTTTTAAGGAAATACAAACCGCAAATCCCGAATTTGAATTAATTGATGACCCCGAATGGAATATTGCTAGCGGCATTTATTACGATAGAGTTCTTTATAAAGCATGGAAAGAAATTGATGATGAGATTCATAAACTAAACTTTACATTCGGCAGTTATAACGCCGGAAGGGGTACCATTATGAAGGCTCAAGTTAAAGCTAAAGACGACAGCTTGGATCATAAAATTTGGGAGTCAATTTCGAATGTTGCTCCTAAAGTTCCTAAATGGAGGTATGAAGAAACACTTAATTATGTAGATAGAATTAATAATTTTCACAAGTCTCTTGTGAAATAATAATTCCTATTAAAAAAGACGGATAGTAATTTTAATGATTCACTATATAATTGACGGCAATAACTTAATTGGAAAGATTAAGGCATTTAAACAGCTTCAGGTAAAAGACAAACAATCCAGCCGCGAAAAATTGGTTAGTTATTTAAACAAATATTTTGCCGGTAAAAAGTTAAAACTAACTCTTCACTTCGATGGACATCCTAATTTTGCTATCCCGCTAAGCAAGGGAAGAATTGTTTATTCAGAAAGCAGAACATCCGATTGCTTAATTCGAGAGGAAATAGATTACTCGAAGAATCCCAAACTTATAACTCTAGTATCTTCCGATCACAGTTTAATTAATTATGCAAGGGCTAACAGCTGTTCAATTATTAAATCGGAAGATTTTAATAAAGAGATTGAAAAGAGTTACCAAACCAATGAGGAAACCGAAAAAGTAAAACAATTAGAAAAAGAGAAAGATATTTTTTTAGATTTATTCAACAAAAAGTAGAAGTCTGTTTCCAATCGACTTTATGTTTTTATGATCAAATAAACCCAACCATAATTCATTTCTAATTTATTCTCTGCAATGTTTAACTTTAATTCCTACTCAACATAAACCCCATAAGGACTCGATTTTCCAATTCGGGAATAATAGTTATACATAACTTCCGAAATATTTTTCATCAATTTTTTTGCTTCTTGTTCAAGCTCGTAGTTTTCCATAATTACTAATATATAAGGGCGGTTTTTCAAATAGATTATAGACCACTCGGTATCTACACCATTTATTTCTCCCATTTTAAATGCAACAGGAATTGAAGATGGTAATACTGAATTGATAGAGCCTGATTTAGGAATTTTTAACACATCTAAAATTTGGTTGCAAAGTTCCTTATTTACAAACTCTCCCTTATAAAGAATTTCCATTATTTTTAAGGCATCTAAAGGATTAGATAAGTTTTCATCCCCTCTTTTCGAAGCAGCCACGTCAAGCATTTTTCTTTTTACATAAGTATTCTTCAATCCAAGAGATTGTAAAGTTTCGTTTATACTATTCATACCAACTAAATCTATTAAAATGTTTGTGGCGCTGTTATCGCTTAATACTATCATCAGCATTGCCAAGTCTTTAATGCTTAGTTCCGAATAGTTCTCTTCGAATGCATAAAGAATTCCGCTTCCCCCAACTTTGTTCTGCTTGTTAATTAAACTCTTATCCGTTAGTTTGAATTTTCCTTCAGCGGCCTGCTTGTAAACTTCCATAAGTATTGGAATTTTAATTGCGCTTGCCTGAGGAAATTGCAAGTTTTCATTAACCAAAATACTTTTCCCATCTGTTAAATCAAGCGCGGCAATTCCAACAACTCCTTTGGCATTTTTAGCAATTTCTTTTAGTGCTGCTTCTGTTTTATCATGAATAATTTTTAGGTTACTTGACTGCGCCACGATAGCGCTGTATAGAACCACTATAGTCACAAATAATTTTATTACTGTTCGCATGTTGCCCCTTGTGGTCGATTTTTAGTAATTATAAAGCCTTTTACCATTATTAATTAAATACAACAAAAAATAAAACTTAGCTACATTATAAGAAAGCCTTGCAAAGCACTTTCCTAACTTTTATTACGTCATTTTAGAATTAGCATTAGGAAAGACTAATTGAAGGTAAAGATTAATGTATTGAATTGGTTCTTTTTTTTAAGTAAAATTTAACAGTTCATTTGTGATTAGTTTAATAAATACAACAAGCTAGGATAAGTATGAAAAAGATTTATTTAATAACAGCTCTGGTTTTTGTTATTACCCTTATATGCTGCAACGACCAGACAATTGATTCCATTAATATTCCAACGCGAGAATTAACCGCAAACGAAAAAGTGCTTGTTCAGTCGGCCGGTAATTTTTCTTTTAATATTTTCAGCAAAATTGTCAATTCGGAGCCAGGTAAAAATATTCTTGTTTCCCCTTTAAGCATTTCGATGGCATTGGGAATGACAATTAATGGCGCCGACGGCACCACTTACGATGCAATGAAAAACACTCTTGGCTTAAGCTCATTTACTCAAGTAGAGGCAAACGAATCTTTTCAATCCTTAATTTTACTGCTAACTTCAATAGACTCTAAAGTTACAATGAGCATAGCAAATTCCATTTGGTATAGCAATCAATACAATTTTAAAACAGATTTTATAGAGACTAATAAAAAATATTTTAATGCTGTTGTAAGCCCTCTGAATTTTAACGATATAGCTTCCGTTTCAATTATTAATAATTGGGTTAAGAATGCCACTAAAGATAAAATAGATAAAATAATAGACCAGATTCCCCCAGAAACAATAATGTATTTAATTAATGCGGTCTATCTTAAAGGCAGCTGGAAAATTAAATTCGACCCGAATAAAACGCGTGACGATTTTTTTACTACATCTTCAGGTAAGCAGGTTCCCATTAAAATGATGGAGCAGGAATTAAATCTTCCGGTCCTTTTAAATTCTACTTTTACTATGGCAGATTTGCCCTACGGGAATGGGGATTATAGCATGACTCTTTTACTTCCAAATAGTGGAAAGACAATTTCCGAAGTGGCTACATATTTAACAACCGAAAATTTTAATTCCGCAGTTAAACAACTTGTAATAGATAAAAAGAGAATATTCTTACCCAAATTTATGATGGAATATAAGTTAAAGCTGAACGATGTTTTAAAGGCAATGGGAATGGATATTGCTTTTGATCCTTTTAAGGCTAACTTTAAGAAGCTTTACGAGGGAATTGGAAACGCTTACATTAGCAGCGTTGACCACAAGACTTATATTGATGTAAACGAAGAGGGCACCGAAGCCGCCGCGGTTACAAATGTTTCGGTTGGTGTAACATCGATGCCTAATAATATTATACGCTTTGACAGACCATTTATATTTATAATTCGAGAAAAGAACTCCGGTGCAATAATTTTTATTGGTACTCTATGCGATCCCAAATAATTAGATATTATTTTTAAAACGATTTCCGAACAAGATAAGGACTATTTATTAGGTTAACTTTTCCCATCATGGTTAACAGTAATAACTACGTTCCCTTTTTTATGTCCTTTGTCTACATATCTGTGAGCTTCTACAATTTGTTCCATTGGATATACTTTATCTATAGGGGTTTTTAAAACACCCAATTCGCAAAGTTCTTTTATAGTATATAGGTCTTGAACATTTATTTTAATGTTGCCTTTGGGTGAAAGAACATTTAGATAGCGCCCGTTTTTAGCAAGAGATTTTTTTCGTTTTGAAGGTTCTATTTTTCCAACAGCATCATAAATAACATTGTAAGTTTCTCCATTCTGTGTAAAATCTTCTTTAGTGTAATCTATTACTTTATCCGCGCCAAGGGATTTTACCAATTCCATGTTAGAAGTACTGCATACCGCAGTAACTTGAGCACCAAAGTAATTGGCAATTTGTATTGCATATGTACCAACGCTTCCAGAAGCTCCGTAAATTAAAACTTTGTCACCATTACTAACATTTGCTTGTTTAAGATGGATCAATGCGGTTATTCCACCATTAGAAAGTGGCGCGGCTTGTTGGTGAGTAATATTAGAAGGCTTAATTGCCAGAATACCATTTTGAGGAATGCAGCAATACTGAGCATAAGTGCCAAATCGGAATTCGGTGGAAGCAAAAACAGCATCACCAACTTTAAAGAGAGCAACATCATTTCCTACTGCTTCAATTTGGCCAGAGAGTTCCATCCCAAGTATTTTTTTTCGAGGTTTGCTGAACCCAAGAATTATACGCATCAAAGGCTTAAAAATAATATCCTTAACAGGTCCCAAGCCAGGTTCAAAACGGCGAATTTTAGTATCTCCAATATGCACCGTAGTAGCTAATATTTTTACAAGAACTTCATTCGGTTTTGGAATTGGTTTTTCAACTTCCATAATCTTAAGAACTTCGGGAGGTCCATATTTTGTGCATATTACTGCTTTCATATAATTCCTTAATTTTATTTTTGTAAATAAATACTTGGCAGCTAAACCGCCATCCATAGTTTATCTCTGGCTCTTGGTTTTGCTATTGAAATGGAATTTACTGCTGAATTATTACATAATTACTTCTTTTATCAATTTATCAACCGATCTTTTTACACCTGGAGATAGCGATTCTAAAAAATGATCTTGCGTTAACACCTTTACTTCTTCTGCTAATTCCGGATACTTTTTAATTATTTTGATTATCATTTTCAAAGCCGTTATCCTAACCGAAGGGTCTTTATCTATTTGTTCCCAAATATTAACGCACAAATCAAAAAGCTGCCCCTCATATTTTTTTTTAACGTTCATCTTTAAAAGAATTTTAAGCAATTCTCTTTGATGACCATCTTTTTTTGATTTTATACTATCTACAATTGTTTTAACATGTTTAATTAACCGTTCATCATTTTCTTCCATACAATCGAACAACAAAAACGCTGCACGCCATGAATATGGCTGCTTATCCGATATTGCTAATTGAATTGCTTCTTCAAAATACTCCAAATGAGATTTTAGGAATAAAACCATTTCCTCTTTATAAGAGCTAAGTAATTTATTTTCTAATACAGATTCCATCTTATATCATTTTATGAAATATAAAAAACGTATTGGGCTAATGGTTGTTTATCAGCAGTGTAACATTTCCAGCATGCAAGTTAATTTCATAATCATCTTTTATCACTTTTCTATTAATGCTTTTCATTTTCTTAAAATTTTTTCCATTGCTTTCCCTTTTGCAAGTTCGTCAATAAGCTTATCTAAATAACGAATCTTTTTCATCAGTGTGTCTTCAATTTCTTCTACCCGGTAGCCGCAAATTACACCGGTAATTTTTGACACATTTGGATTTATTTGTGCCTGGGTAAAAAATGATTCAAAACTACTTTTACTGTCTAATTGCTGCTGCAATGTTTGCTTATTATATCCGGTTAGCCAAAAAATAATTTCATCTACTTCTTCCTTTGTGCGTCCTTTTTTTTGTGCCTTTTGTATATACAGTGGATAAACACTTGCGAAAGGAGTTTTGAAAATTCTTGTATTATCCATTCTAATTATTGCCTAATATTTTTGTTTATTAATAAATAAGTCCATGTTAATTACTCCCCCCTTACCCGTCGTATTTTGTATGCAAAGCGTTTTAATTTTTTGCTGCTGCATTTACAAATCATTTTTGTTTTTTTTATATGTGTGCATAAATTTACCAAACTTTTTATCCTTCTGCCTTTTTTCGAAATAAGACATCTCGTTATACAAAGATTCCTTATACATTTTTATATAATTATCGTATCGTTCACGCAAAATTATTCCCTCTTCTACCGCTTTTAAAATGGCACAGCCTGCCTCTATTGTATGAGTGCAATCCGCAAAACGGCAGTTAGATTCCAAATCCAATATTTCGTTAAATGTATTATCGAGACCGGACTCTACAGAAATTATTCCAAGTTCTCTCATTCCAGGATTATCTATTACAATAGCCCCATTTTCAAGAACAATAAGCTCCCGGCGAGTAGTTGTGTGTTTTCCTCTTCCATCTTTTTCTCTTATGGGTTGAGTTTTGTACATGTCTTGGTGTATTAGATTGTTTAGCAATGTGGTTTTGCCAACACCGGATGAACCAAGCATACAATAAGTATCGGAAGTTGTAAATTGGTCCCTAATACTTTCTATATCACTCAAATTATTGTTGCTGAATGCACAAATTTTAATATCCGGCATTATTTTTTTAATATCATTTATCTTACTTTCAATTTCGGATGAATTAATAAGATCGCTTTTACTTAAAAAAACAATAGGTGTAATACTACTTTCGTTAATCATCACTAGATAGCGCTCAAGTCTTCTTAAATTAAAATTGGAATCGAGTGATTGCATAACAATTGCAAAATCTATATTGGCTGCTATTAATTGATATTCTATTTTTTTACCGGAGGTTTTTCTTTTTAACAACGATTTACGTGGCAATATATTGTGAATAATTGCAAGAGAATCATCGTCGAACAATTGAACATATACCCAATCCCCCACAGTTGGAAAATCAAAAACGGAATTTGAATTGAATAGATATTTTCCGGTTAACTCAGCGTAAATATCGTTGTTGCCGTTTGAAACAACAAAACTATTTCTATTTACACAAATTACACGGGCAATTTGAAAATCGCTCATAGATAAATCAATTTGATCTTCAAACCATTTTGTGAAGCCTATTTTTGTCAGAATATTCATATACAACTACATTTTTTATTATATTTTTAACAATAGATCATACAACAAATTCCAAACACAGATTTTGCAGAATTTTATATTTACTTTTTTTTTGCAGATACTTTTCCCTTTTAATATAGGTTAATCACCCATCGTTTAACTAATATTTCTAAGTATAATGCTTACTAATTTTGTTGTACATAAATAAACAAATAGCACCCGAAATTATTGTTGCTATTACATCAAAAGGGTCAATAGTTTTACCCAACAACGGATGTGCAAGTTCATATACAACCACACCAATTGTAATTGCCTTTATTATAAAAAGGTGTTGGTCTTTACTACTTCCTAAAAAACCAATAAGAACAAATATGGTGGCAACTGTACCTAATGAATTTCCAAGAGTATCTGCAATATGGAAATCGTTAATTTTATTATTGTATATGTATGGACGGTAAATTGGTCTGCCTAAAAACTCATAAATAAGTATAGCAATAATGCCAATAAATAAATTTATGGCTCTTTTTTTTGTTAATCTCCAATTTTTAATTTCTTGAACTAATTGCTTAATAGTCATTAACTACTACCTTACCATTATTTGTTACTAACAATTTATTAAAAATATTTTTCATACACATTTTTGGCAAATCACTTTCACTTCTTCAAGAGTTATATAGCAGCAATAATTTATATAAGTCTCTAAATAATATTTGTATTCCATAGGTGTTTATTATTTTTAAGTTATTAGCCGCAAGTTTTACCAAAATAGAAAGTTCGGTGGTTGAGAAATATAAAAGAAATAGTTTTTTAGAATTGGGCAAGAGAAAGCAAGAACTAAAATGCAAATTTTGCAAAATTGCTAATAGTGAATAGCCCCTATTATATACAAGCAAATTGATGGTTAATATAATCAGCTCGAAATTTTACGAAAGTGATGACCGTAAATTGAAAATAGTATGGCTAAAGAAAATGCTCGCGGTTTATGAAACAGGGACCAAAAGAATAGTCTCCAATAGTAAATTCTTTCTCTTCCAATTAAACCAAGCTTGAACATAGATTTGAACAAAGCCAATACATAATTTGGATTCAGATGAAATATTTTTTTTTGCGGTTCAAAGTCTTTTAAAAAAAGGCGAACCCTTTCATAAAAAAATTTTGGAGAATATAATGTGTTAAGCATCTTTTTATAACCTGCAAGTAAATCTTCCAAATCCATATGTGGAATAAAGTTAATTGAAAAATCTGTATTATTTCCGGTAAAATCTTTTAGCATTCTTCCTTCTTTACTAAGCCGGTTTTGCAGCTTTGTTCCCTTTGGCGCGTTTAATAATCCAACCATGGCAGTTACAATTCCGCTTGCTTGAATAAAACTTGTAAGTTTTTCAAAAATGGCAGGACCGTCGTTATCGAACCCAACAATAAATCCCCCTTGAACTTCCAAACCAAATTCTTGAATTTTCTTTATGCTAAAAATCATATCCCGGTTTCTGTTCTGAATTTTGTTGCACTCAATAAGACTTTCGTCATTGGGAGATTCTATACCAACGAAAACAGCTTCAAATGCAGCTTTCGACATTAATTCCATTAGCTTTTCATCATCGGCAAGATTTAAAGATGCTTCCGTATTAAAATAAAATGGTTCTTTATTTTTTTTATTCCACTGGGCAATTGCAGGTAAAATTTCTCGTTTTAATTTTGCCTTGTTGCCAATAAAATTATCGTCAACAAAAAATACAGGGCCCTTCCATCCTGTATAATATAAAGAGTCCAATTCTTTAATTACCTGCTCTTTTGTTTTTGTGCGGTGCTCTCTACCATATAAAACAGTTATATCGCAAAAATCGCAATCGTATGGGCATCCCCGGGAATACTGCAAATTCATGGAAGTATAGTTCTTCATCTTCACCAATTCCCATTTTGGAATTGGAGTTGTGGTTATATCAGCCCATTCTTTGGTAGTATATTTATGCTTTGCGTAACCATTATTCAAATCGTTTAAGAATAATGGCAATGTAATTTCAGCTTCATTCAAAATAAGATGATCTACATTAGAGTAATATTCCCAGCTGCTGGTAAACAATGGCCCACCAGCAACAATTTTTCTTTCCAGCTTTTTGCAACGTTCAATTACATTGTTTGCGCTTTCACTTTGAACTGACATTGCACTAATAAATATATAGTCTGCCCAAAGAATATCTTTGTTTTTTAATTTGCAGGTATTCATATCAACAAGTTTAATATCCCATTCTTTGGGAAGCATGGAAGCAATTGTTAATAAACCTAAGGGGGGAAAACTGGCTTTTTTGGATACAAATTTTAAAGCGTATTTAAAGCTCCAAAAAGTATTGGGGTAATTTGGATAAACCATAAGCACTTTCACGGCAAACTCTCTATTTACTTGGTAAATCTATTTTAACATCCAATAAAAGAAGGAGCAGAGTATGTTGAAGAGAGTGTATTTAAGCTACAGTATTTCGAAACGAAAATAAATAGGTGTATTAAATGTATTCTACTCAATTATTACTAATTGAAAACTGCTGTTAATATCATATTAATACTTCCAGCAATTGGCTGTAATGATATTAGAAGATTAGTCTGTGAATCCAATCAGCAGACAACATAGTTAAAAAATTACTAAAGAAAGCGGCAAACAAACAGAAGTAAGAATTTAATATCTAATATCGTAGGCACTAAAAGGTAAAATAAATTATTTAGTCTTTAGGATTGCTGTTAATTTATAGAGAAATACCTTTCATTTTGGCTGTAGCATTATTTTTCTTATCTCTTTTAGCGGCCTTTTTTTCTTTTGGACTTTTAGTTGCTTCTTTTTTTACACTTTTTTTGCTGTCCTGTCCCTTACTCATTTTATTCTCCTATAAAAATAAATGTATCTATTAACAAATTGGTTAAAATAAGGCTAAAGGTTTTTAAGCACCTTTTTCCATTCGTCTGCACTTAAGCCCAATTTAATTCTTAAATTTTCCAGCATATCGTTTTTTTTACCTTCGTTGTAAATTAAATCGCTATTTGTAATGCTGGGAAATTTCTTTTTTAATTTTGCTTTCTGCTCATTCCATTTATCCATCATGGATGGAGTTGAGGGAGAAAAATAACTGTTCTGCTTTTCGCTCATTTCAAGCGCTCCTTTCAAAAAAGTAAATATCTAATGGCCATGTTACAAAAATTAAATGTGTAAAGCACAATTAGTATTTAAAGCCAAATGTTCATTGTAGCTTATAAAAGGACTTATAAAATTGCAGTTACTAGTTAATTTAATAATCGGAAGGTGTAATATAGATTATTGCTTTAAACCAAAACTTTAACTTATCATTCCGTTTTCTAATGCATAAATTGCCAGCTGAGTGTTAGTTTTCATTCCCATCTTAGTTAAAACTCTTGCTCGGTATGTATTAACGGTGTTAACGCTAATGGAAAGAATATCTGCAATTTGACTAACAGATTTTCCCAGTGCAATATGCTTCATAATTTCAAGCTCTCTATCAGATAAATTTTGGTGCAGCGGTTTATCGCTGGTTTTATCTACCTCGGCAGCAAGTACTTCGGCTAATTTAGAGGTTATATATTTTTTATTCCCCTTTATTTTACGCAACGCCTCAATTATTACAGTCTTGTTTTCCTCTTTAGATAAATAGGAATTTGCCCCGGCCTGAATTGCCCTAACACCATATCTATCTTCGTTATATCCGCTAAGCATTAAAACCGGCATAGCGGGATTATTTTTTTTAATCTCTTTTAAAATATCAATTCCGTTTCTTCCCGGTAAATCTATATCCAATATGGCAATATCGTAATCTTTGCTAAGTACGCTGTTAAGAAGTGCCTCGCCTGTTTCACACTCCTCAACTACTTTCATATCTACTTCCCGGTTAATAATTTGCACTATTCCTGCTCTTACAATGGGATGATCGTCTGCTATAATTATTTTTATCATATTTTCATCTTAATTAAAATGGCAAATAAATTTAATAAAAGAATGTTATTTTAAGTAGTAAATAATACGCTTGGTAAAATGCTTTCAAAACTCAATAACAAAATTCCCTGGCAAATAAAACTGCTGTTTTTAATGCTGGCCATGGCCATTTTGCCCAGTTTATTAATAAGTTACAGCGTAATTAATGTCATTCGAAACGAACTTAAAAGCAATATCAATATGCAGCTTTTATATTCGGCAAGTTCGGTTTCTTCAAGTATCAATTCCAAAATAAAAAAATCTTTCGAAATAATTGACCTTGTAAAAAAGACTGTCGAAAATCCGGTGCTCGATTCGAATCAAAAAGTAGCATTTATTGTTTCTATGGTTGAAGAAATTGATAATGTATTATCTGTTGGTCTATTTGTTAAGGAAGATAATATCTACGCCAGCGCAATTTACACTCAAAAAGATTATGTGCGTAAAGGTAATAATCAAATTACTCCTATTGATAACAGCTTAAAGCAAATTGATTTTTCTAAAATTAATTTCGGTGCAAATAAAACAAGCTACATAACCCCACCGGTTTTTAACAGGCAAATTCAATTGTGGGTTAGCACAATTATTATAAAAGTTAATATTCCCAATATGCCAAAAGCTTATTTAGCTGCAAACATTAACCTAAACGAAATAGCCGAAGAGGTAGAGAACAGCATACTAAGTAAAATTGGTTACCTGTTTATTACAGATTCTAGCAGCACTAAATTTCTCTCCTCTAAATTTAATTACAGTGTACCAAACCAAATTATGCACGAGGGCATTAAACTGCTTAACGGGGAAAGCAACGCAACATTTGTAAATAACTATTCCAATTCCCAAGAAGACAATTATGTAGCATGCTACTCTTATCCCAATCAAACTAAATGGGTAGTTGTAGCATTAATAAAAGAAAGCTCGGCTTACGCGGTTGTTAAAGAAACTTTTATTTTCTTCGCCCTCTTTTTAGGGTTAAGCATAATACTATCCATAATAACCGCCCTGCTTTTTTCAAAACATATTTCCAAGCCAATAATAAAAATGGCAAATACAAGTCATTTAATTGCAAACGGTAATTTCGATATTCCAATTGAATATACCGCAAAGGATTCTATTGGATTATTAAATAATAGTTTATCTGGAATGGGAAAACAACTTAAAAAGAATTTTAAAGAAATTGAAGAGCAGAAAAACCAGCTTGAAGATTACAGTAAAAATTTGGAAGTAAAAGTTGAAGAGCGAACAAATGAATTAAGCGAGACTAACAAGGAATTAAAAAAGGCTTATAAAAGAGTGCTGGAATTGAATGAGGAAAAGGATGAGTTCTTGGGAATTGCCGCACACGATCTTAAAAATCCTTTAACCGCAGTTAGTGCCTTTGCCGAAATTTTGAAAGAGGATAAGGATTTATCTGTTGAACAGCACGACGACTTTTTGGATGAAATTGCAAAAGCAAGCAGCCGAATGTTCTTTATTGTTAAAAACCTATTGGATGTTAATGCAATTGAACAGGGGAAATTAAATACGCAAATGCAACGGGTTTCGTTAAGGGCAATTGTTAACGAAATGAGCGCTCAGTTTAAAGAAGAGGTTGCTAAAAAGAATATTAATTTAATTGAAAGTTTTCAAACAGATGAGACCGATGTAATAGCGGATTATAATTTAGCTCTACAGGTTGTTCAAAATGTTCTTTCGAACGCTATTAAGTTCTCCCCCTTTAATAAAAATATTTTTTTAACGGTACGAAACAGCCCTATTAATGAGAATATTGAACTTAGTATTAAAGACGAAGGTCCCGGTTTTACCCCGGCAGACAAAGAAAAGTTGTTCAAAAAGTTTGCACGCTTAAGCGCGCGCCCAACAGCCGGAGAACACTCTTCCGGATTAGGTTTATCAATTGTTAAAAAGCTTACCGAAATGATGAACGGAACAATTGTATTGGAAAGTGAAAGCGGTAAGGGAGCAGAATTTATTATTACACTTCAAAATGCAACGAAAGAATTTAAGTTAGATGGAGAAAATAGTTAGTAAAATATTTTTAGTGTGTTTGGTTTTTAATTGGCTGCTTTATTCTCAAACAAAGGATGATGTTAAAATTAATGTAGAAGCTAATTTCGACATTCGAAAAATTAGCCAAACCTATTTTAACGAACCTAACTTGTGGCCATATATTCTTATATACAATAATATTTCCTCGTTAAGTAATGTTAAACCGGGCAGTGTAATTTATATCCCTCAAAAAAAAGTTAACAGCGCTTTAATTAAACTTGCCGAAGCAGCCAAGCAAATTGAAAGCGCCGTTAATTATGGTGCAAAAGTTTTAGCCGAAGATTTTCTTTCAAAAGCAATAGAGCTGAATAAAGAGGCCCTTAGCAGCAAATCCAGTTACAATTTCGATGCGGTTTTAAAGCTAGCCTCCGAATCCATAGATTATTCGAAACAAGCCTATAACAAAACAAAAGAAATTAGAGATAAGACTATTGACGCAATAATTTCCTTTAAAAAAGGAACGGTGCAAAAGATGTTTCCCTCTATTTTAAAATGGCAAAATGCCGAAGAGATGGAAAATCTTAAAGAAAACGATTGGGCCCGGACCCTGGCTCTATCTCTAGCCAAAATTACCTTTTTCGATTTAAGCCAAATTAAATTAAGCGAAAACTCCCAGGCAATTATTCAGCGCTCCCGATCGGACGCACTTAATAATAAATCTTCTACAAAAGTTACACTCGAAAAAGGAGATGCCTATGCAATGCTTCTTAATAATCCAAAGAAAAAATTCGAGCTTGATATTAAAGGAGTAAAAACAAAAATCAACTCCAAATACTTTTGGGTCGAAAAGAGCGGCAACGGCTCGAAGATTGCCAATTATAATGGTCAAATAAATATTGAGGTAAAGGATTCCACGGTAGTTGTTCAAAAAAACCAGGGCTCTGTAATTCCTTTGGATGGTCCACCTAGTAAACCAAAAGACCTTTTGGATTCTCCCCAACTGCTTCTTCCAATAGATCTTAAAAACCTGCTTACTACGGTTCAGGAGTTTACCTGGAGTAAAGTTGAAGGGGCAAGTTATTACTGGATTGATATTGCTAGGGATAAAGAGTTTAAATCCATTTACGAATCGAGAAAAAATATTAGCGGTCAGTCAACTACTTTTAATCAATTTCCAAAGGGAGTGTATTACTGGCGTGTTTGTTCGGTTGATAGTTTGGGTTTACCAGGCCCCTATTCTAATTACCGTTACTTTGTAGTTTCTCCAGATAAAAACACACCCTATTTATTAATAGAAAATCCTTTGAATAATACAGCAGTAATGGAAAGTGAACTAAAAGTATTTGGAAAAACAGATTTATGGAACCAGGTATTTGTAAACAACGTTTTAACAGAACTGAATACTGAGGGAACATTTAATAAAACAATTACGCTTGCAGAGGGAATAAACAGAATTATTTTTAAAGCCGTGAATAGAGGAGGAATTGAAACCCAAATTTTGCGTACTGTTTTTTATGAACCGGATAACAATATAAAAATATTAGAGAGTAAAAACGGATTAATAGAGAATGGAAAAACTATATATTCTGAAGGCTCCTCTGTTAATCTTAATTTCAATACAAGACCTCTTTCCAAAATTGAATTAAAACCGGTAAATAACAAATTCAGCCGAATTGCTTACGCAGATACAGCTGGAAATTGTTCTATTGTAATTTCAGCTTTAGAGCAAGATAATGAGTTTATTATTTCGGTTACATCACCGGCTGGATTTCAAAAAAATGTAAAATTCAATTTGATTAAAGAAGACCTGGCGCCATTAATTATCCTTGATTCTAAAATAGAATATGTAACTAATAAAGATAAAATTGGATTGTTTGGCAAAGTTAAAAACGCTAGAGATTTATTTATTAATAACCAAAAAGTGGAAATAAATAGGGACTCTCTATTTAATTACTCTCATACGTTAACCTCGGGTGTAAATATTTTTGAATTCAAAGCCCAATCGCCGTTTGGAATAAATACAACAATTGTTAAAAAAGTTATTCTGGATAAAATAGCCCCCAAACTTGTTTCCTATAGTATCCAAAAACTTGCAGGCAGCATTAGTGAGTATAGAATTATAGCTAAGGGGGAAGATGAAACTGGCTTAAAAAAAACAGCCGTAGTGGAGTTTTTTGAAAACTCTCAGTTACGAAAAGAAACATTAGTATTTAACGAAGAGCAAAAAGTTTATGAGGCAGTTATTAACGCAGCTGGCTTAAAAAAACCGGAATTAAAATCCATTACATTATTCGATTATCTGCTTAATTCTAAAACATATGAAATAAGCAAATAGTTTTTACGAGATAAATTATGAAAACCATTCTACTTTTTATATTATTTTCATTAGGTACTGTTGTTTATGCCCAGTTGGATCAAAGGTTTGTTAATTACGCACCTAAAGCAAAAACCGAGGAAGGAGATGATAACTACTCTCAAGTAATCAACATTCAAATTCCCTCTTCTTATACAGGACCTGTGTTTATAAGATTGTTCGATATGAGTGTTGGCTCTTCTATAGATATGCCAATTGGGGTTTACGACAGCCGCTTTAGATTCAGCCTTTATAAAGAGGAACATACCGAAGACAATTTTAGAACCATTGCTGGATACCGCGCAGATGTTAAAGAACTAATTGTAAATCATTTTGAAATTGGAGAGGATAAAAGATTTTTTGATAAGTGGTACAGCTTTAAAAATGTTCAACAGTATTTAGATCAGACCAAAATTTTCTCTTTATTGGTAGAAGGCGTTGATGGAAACGACGCAAATGTTTTTAACTTATTTGTAAGCTCAGATTCACTTGAAAATAATGCAATAGAAGGAGTAACCATTTTTTCGTACGAGCCCACTATTGCATTACGAAAATTTGACCCTAAGCAATCATTTAAAGTAATGCCTGCTAAAGGGGAAAACGAAATTACACTTAATACTTTCGATCTGGATAGAACCCAAGTATATTTTAGCTCGTTACTAAAGGATGAAATTCCAGTAATTATTAGCAGCAGCGGATGGTCCTCATTTAAATTCACTTTACATGATGTTGAAGATAGCAATTATTGCTCGTTGGATATTAGCTCGGAGGATAAGCCTTATAACGATATTACATTCCGCTTTACTTCAAAAGAGAACACTAAACTTCCAATTCTTCTTCCCTCCTTTAAAAAAGAGGAAAGTTCTATTCCAATTGCAGTAAAAGAGATAAAATCTATAGACTGCAATACTGTTCAAATAGATTTCTCCGGTTCATATTCAAAACTAAATAATCCTTTGGAATATCACTGGTTCTTCGAAGATGGATATGATGCAAAAGGTTCAACAGTTAATAGAACTTTTAATTCTCCGGGCCTTTACAAGGGAAAAGTTTTAATTGAAGAAAAGACAAATAATTTAACACGTGGCAAGTTAGAGACTTTTGAATTTGGAATTAATCAATCACCGGTTGCCCGCATTAATAAAAACATTGTTGGTATTCCAAATGTGCCGGTTGAATTGGATGCCTCATTTTCGTTTGATAACGATGGAACAATTGTAAAATACAATTGGACTTTTGGAGACAGTACTTTTGGCGAGGGGAAAAAAGTATTGCATAATTATTCCACTTATGGAAAGTATAATGTAACGCTTTCGGTGCAAGATAATTCCACAGGATTATGCAATACCGGAATGGACAGCACGGTTGTAATTATTAACGCGCCTCCAATTGCTGTTTGCAAAGAGCAAATTAATGCGGCACCGCTCGAGCCAATTAAATTTGATGCTTCACAAAGCAACGACCCGGACGGGAATATCATTAAATACATTTGGGATTTTTCTTCATATGGAATAATTGAAGGAGAAATTGCAGAACTCGCAATTCAAAACCCGGGCATCTACAATTTTAAGCTCACTGTTCAAGATAATTCCAGCGCATCAAATAATAAAACAACCATTCCAATTAAAGTAATAATTAACCATACCCCAACAGCTGTTGCCGGTGCAAATAAAATAGGATTCACTAATATGCCGCTGGTTTTTGATGCCTCTAAATGCAGGGATGAAGATGGAGCAATTGAAAAATATATTTGGAATTTTGGAGATGGCACTACTGGCGAAGGAATTAATGTAACCCACACTTATCAAAAAGTGGGTAAGTATAATGTTACTTTGCAAGTACAAGATAATTCCGGCATGCAAAATAATATTGGAAAAGATTCTTTAATTGTTGGTATTAACTCTCCCCCATTAAAAAAATATAATGGCATTCTTTACAGCAGCAATGCCGTAATTAATTTTGATGGGTCAAGACAATTTGTGCCCGATAATATTATTTCTTTATACGAGTGGCAATTTGGTGATGGAACATCTGGAGCCGGAGATAAGATTACACATATCTATAAAGCCTCAGGTACATATAATGTGATTCTAAAAATAACCGATAAAGCAAATGGAGAGTCTTCTGCTAAATTCGATACAACAATTGTTAAAATTAATAAACGCCCTATTGCAGATCCTGGTCCGGATAGGATAATCACTCCCGGGCAACAACTTACTTTTACCAGTGCCAATTCAATTGACCCCGATGGAAATATAGTTAAAACAAATTGGTATTTGCAAAACCAGCTTGTAAGCGGCGGTAATACATTCACTTATCAGTTTAATAATGCCGGTACTTACTTGGTAGGATTGGAAGTAACTGATGATTTCATATATCCCTTAACAGATATCCGTTTCGCAAAAATAAAAGTTAATTCTCCTCCTAAAATAATTGCAGATTGTACTCCGCTTTCTGTACCAAATCAAAAAATAAAATTCGACGCCTCAAAATGCTTTGATACAGATGGAAAGATTACAGATTTTGTTTGGAATTTTAGTGACGGCGAAATTAAAAAAGGAATTGTTGTTGAAAAGGCTTTTAAAACCCCCGGAGTTTACACGGTTAAACTGGAAGTAAAAGATGACGCAGCTCTTTCAAATTCAATTACCCAAGAAACTTTTGTAATTAAAATAAACAGTTCACCTGTTATTAAAACCAAAGAGTTAATTGAAACATGCGATAATGTAATTACTTTCGATGCTTCATCATCATTCGATCCGGATGGGGATGCTATTAGCTATACGTGGACTTTACCAAACAATCAATCGGTTAATGGTAGTTCTGTTTTTACACATAATTTTGAAGAGCGTGGTACAGTGCCGGTAACAATAACAGTTAACGATGGAAACAATCTGCTAAATTCAATAACTAAAAAAACAATTCTTGTTAAACTGCACCAGCCTCCAATTGCAGATGCAGGTGCAGATACAACAGTATGCGCCGAAGAAATTGTTATTCTAAGCGCGCTTAATTCTAAAGCCTTTAGCGATAAAACTCTTTCGTACGAATGGATATTGAGTGATTCTACAAGACTTTACGGAAGCAATGTTTTTACTGTATTCCGAAAAGGTGGAGTGTATAAAGTTCAATTAAAAGTAAAAGATAATTCCAATCTTAATTGCAGCCAAAGTTGGGATACTAAAATAATAACTGTTATCTCTTCTCCTCTTGCAAATGCTGGAGCGGATTTTAGTGCATGTGCAAATTCACCTGTTAAATTTGATGGTTCTGCTTCTACAGATGTTGACGGTATTGTAAATAGTTACTATTGGGATTTTGGGGATGGAGAAACCGGAGGCGGCGTCAATCCGGTTCATCTTTATAATAAACCGGGTACCTATAAAGTAATTTTAACTGTAACTGGTGACCTTAAAGGGGAATGTGATAATTCTTCAACCGACTATTTAATGCTAACAATTGTAGAAGCCCCGCAGGCAAATTTTGTATGCAAAGATTCTACAGCTGTAAATAGCCAAGTTAGTTTTGATGCATCTGAATCTATAACCTCTTCTGGTAAAATTATTAACTATGAATGGAATTTTGGAGACAGCACAAAAGCAGTAGGCAAAACTGTTACACACAAATTTACCAAATACGGTTTGTATACTGTTACCTTAAAAATAACAACGGATAGGAATAATCTTTGTAATTCTTCATCTGTATCGAAATCTATTTATGTAAATGCTCCTCCTGTAGCAAAAGCAGATGGAGATAAATATGGTGCCGTTAATCAGCTGGTTTATTTTAATGCATCTAATTCGTTTGATCTGGATGGGCAAATATCAAAATTTAGTTGGGATTTTGGAGATGGAAATATTAGTGAAGGAATAAATCCAATTCATGTTTATAAAAACAGCGGTAAGTATAAAGTTGTTTTAACAGTTTTTGATGAAACAAATACCGACAATAATTTTAACAAGGACTCTTTTGAAATTACTATTAATGAGGAACCTAAAGCCATACTTGAAGTTCCCGATTATGTTTATGTTGGGCAGCAGATAATTTTAGATGGATCAAAATCTATTGATTTGGAGGGTAAGATTACTTCTTTTGAATGGTTTGCAGATCAAGTATCAATTTCAAAAATGCCAACTCATGTATTAAGTTTTACCGAGGCCGGGTTAAAAAAAATCACACTAACTGTAACAGATAATTCCAATTTAATTAACAGCCAAAACTCTATTACCAAATACATAAATGTTTTTGAATATCCCAAAGTATCTTTGCCCGATTCTATTGCAATATGCACGGCCTCGCCATATTCTTTAACTCCTACAGTTAAAGAGCAATTTAAAGACAATAGCATAGCTTATACCTGGTTTGATAAAAGCAATAAAGCAATTTATGAAGGAAAGGATATAACACTCGAGATTTTAGAGGAGGGAAATTATTTATATACTCTAAAGGTTTATGATAAGAAAAATATTATTGCTTCGGACTCGGTATTGGTTATTGCAAACAATTCACCACTTTTAAGAACAGTTAAAGATACTATAGTTTACATAGGCGGAGTAAACGATGAAATTATGTTTGACGTTAGGGAATATCTTGTAAATATAAACCAGAGTGTAAAAGTGCTTTGGAAATTAGGAGATGGTAATGTGCTAGATAAACCAGTAATTAATTATAAGTACAAAAAAGAGGGAGTTTATAAGGTTGAGCTGGAAGTTGATAATGAAAAGGGGCTTAAATGCTCTAAAACTAAAACAAGTTTTAATGTAATTGTAAAAAAGCTCTAACCATATTTTATTCTATTAGTATGCTTGTCACATAAAATGTGACAAGCCCTTCAAATCCCGCTACAATTCTTTCACATATACTATTATATAATTCCTAGCCCCAATAGTTCATTTTTCCTTTAGAAAATTTGAGGAAAAAGAATTATGACATCATCAATATTAACATTGGAAATAATAGGAGCTTTAACACTATTTGCTTCAATTGTGTTTGTTATTGGAATGAAATATGGCAAGAATAAATCGTTGCCAAACCTTTACTCGGATTTTGCAGTAAACGTACCAAGTTACTTTGCAAACCAGGCCGGTCAAGTTTATTCAAAAAGCATATACGAAAGATTAGTCGGAAATAATACTTCAGATGAACTTCTCGAATCGGATTATACTATAGAAGCACCGTTAACCTTTCAAAACGATTCTTCAAACTATACAAAGACTACTGTTACACCAAGAATGACAATTGTTGCTATTACAAATTCAAATACAAAGGAGGTTATATAATGAGCTTAAGAAAAGAGATTGAGAAGAATAAAATAAGTATTGGTTCTTTAGAAGACGATTCCCTAGTACTACTATTTAGAGAACTAAGTTTTAATAGAAATGACGATAAGCCATTACTTAAAGATGTGGTAAAAGTTTTATTGGGAAGAAAGAAACTGGAATTAATTACTTCCAGAGATTTTCGCTTCCATTAATAGCTATAAAAATTTTTATTCATATAAATAAATTGGCAATAATGAGGTCACTTATGAAAAAAGCCGAAAAACATTATCTGTTTGTTGATATTCTTTTTTATTCACTTTTAATGATTGCACTGATTATGTATATAATTTTTTAAAAGGTGAAAAAACTCTTTAATAATATTTGTGTAATTGATTGATAATTCTAATAAATAAACAGCCTGAATAAAATTGATATCCACCTACGGTCTTTTACAAGAAATGTTTTTCTATTAGGGTAAATAAAAACAAGTTTATTCTTTTGTTTTCTTAATACTGGCGCTGTTTAGTTTTTAATAATTTCGTAACTCCATTCAAAATTTAGTTAATTTGTTGTCTGCACGTTCAAATGAAAATGATGGCTGTTGTTGACAATTAGCTTAATTAATTTAAACTCCCTCACTCTATGCTAATCTTCTTATAGAAATGCATTTAGGATAACCGCGTATTAATTACATGGTGAAGCTCATCTTTTTTTTATTTATTAAATTATCCTTTGGAATAATTAAACCGTAACTCGTAAATTTTGATTGTGCTTTAATGCAAAAACTAATTAAAGAAGGAAATTAAAATTGATAGATGGAAAGTATGATGTAATTGTAATAGGAAGCGGCCCGGGGGGTGAAGGCGCTTCGATGTTTTGCGCAAAGCATGGAAGAACTGTTGCTGTTTGCGAAGAGTTCTCGTTAGTTGGGGGCGCAAATGCACATAAGGGAACTATTCCTAGTAAATCTTTACGCCATGCAAGCCAATTGTTAATGGATAGCAGTCAATTTGAAGATGCTACTTATCAAACATTGCTAAAGCATACAGATTCTATTATTCAAAGTCAGGTGGAGCTTCGCCACAATTTTTATAAACGCAACGATGTAGATTTGCTTATTGGTCGCGCTTCTTTTATTGATGCCAATACAATAGAGGTTACCGAATCCACAGGATTAAGAAAACAATATCAGGCTCAATCTTTTATTATTGCAACCGGCAGCCGCCCTTACCATCCAAACGATGTCGACTTTTCGCATCCAAGAATTATAGACAGCGATAAACTTCTTAAGATTACTGACAATCCAAAATCCTTAACAATTTATGGTGCCGGAGTAATTGGATGCGAGTATGCATCAATATTCCGCGGTCTTAGGGTAAAGGTAAATTTAATTAATACACGCCATCAGCTCCTCTCTTTTTTGGATGATGAAATTATAGACGCTCTTGCATATCATTTACGCGAGAATGGCGTTCTAATTCGTCATAGCGAGGAATATGAAAGAGTTGAAGCCGATGATAACGGAGTGACAATTTTTCTTAAATCGAACAAGCAAATTAGAAGCGATTATTTATTATGGGCTCAGGGAAGAACAGGCAACTCTCAGAATATGGGATTGGAACAACTTGGAATTAAGACAGATAGCCGTGGCTCAATTCCGGTTAATCAATACTATCAATCTGTTGTTCCTCATATTTATGCCGTTGGTGATATTACCGGCTTTCCAAGTTTAGCTAGCGCTGCTTACGATCAGGGACGATTTGCAGCACGCCATTTAGTTCTTGGTGAAGGAATTTCGTTAAAGGTAGAAGACATTCCAACGGGTATTTATACAATTCCCGAAATCAGTTCTATTGGATTAAACGAGCGCGAATTAACCGAAAAGAAAATTCCTTACGAAGTTGGTCATTCATTTTTCCGACATTTGGCGCGGGCTCAAATAACAGGCAAAACTACCGGCATGTTAAAAATTCTTTTTCATAGGGAAACTTTGCAGATTCTTGGAATTCACTGCTTTGGTTACGGTGCTTCCGAAATTATTCACATTGGTCAGGCGGTAATGGCGCACAAGGGAGAAGGAAATACTTTGATGTATTTTATAAATACTACTTTTAACTATCCCACAATGGCCGAAGCCTACCGGGTTGCGGCATTAAACGGATTGAACCGAGTGGATTCCACCAAAAACAATTTTCCAAAGAAGAATGAGAATTAATGTGCCCGCAAAAATAAAATTAACCGGATACAATTTTACCAAAGAGGAAATTGCCTTCTTTAAAAAATATAAGAAACCTAATGATATTCAGTTATATCTTAATACAGTTGATTATAATCCAGAGTACATTACAAACTCTCCAAGAAATATTATTAAAACAAACCGCGCAAATTGTTTTGAAGGAGCATTGTTTGCAGCTGCTGCTTTAAGAGTGATGGGATATAAACCTTTAATTGTTGATTTGATGGCAGATGATGATGACGATCATGTTGTGGCGTTATTTAAAGAAAATGGATTTTACGGCGCGGTTGCAAAATCGAATACAACTACATTAAGATTTCGCGAGCCCGTTTATAAAACATTGCGGGAATTAGTTATGTCCTACTACGAATTCTATTTTAATATTTACGGTTATAAATCTTTGCGAAGTTATTCCAATCCGGTAGATCTATCAAAATTTGATAAGCATAATTGGATGACTTCCGAGGGGGATTTGGAATTTATAGGGGATTACTTATTTAAAATTTTCCATCATCAAATTGTGCCAAAAGAGCAATTAAAAAAACTGAGCATTGCGGACGCAAGTTTAATTAATCTTTGCTTTACAGGTTCAATAGATGAAGGATTATTTAAGCCAAAGAAAAAACAGTAGCATAAGTTAATTAGTTATTTAAAAATTTCGGTTACTCTTACCTTGGATATAGCTCCTTTATCACCAACCATAAAACAGCTTCCATCTTTTTTAGATATTCCAATACTGTTAAAACTATTGTTGTTAATCCATGTCCATGTTTTACCGTCATCTATAGAGTAATCACTTCCCGAAGTTCCAGTAGTTAAGTAATATTTCATAAAATCGTTCCATGCAACACAAGATCTAAATCCGGCCGGCTGTTTTTCCTGAATTGGAATCCAGCTTAATCCCCCATCGTCGCTTATTGCGCAGTTGCCAATTTTATTCTTATCCTCTTTATAATCTCCACCAACGGCAACACCATTTAAATCATCCTTAAATGCAATTGAAAATACTCCGCCGGAAGAAATGCTGTTGCGTAAAGGCGCGTCGATGGTTCTCCAATTCAATCCGGCATCTTGCGACATGTAAATTTGAGATTTGAATCCTCCTCCGGAACCAATCCAAACATTTTCGAAACCGTTAACAGCAATTGAAGTTCCGCTTGCGGCAAATCCCCCCTCGTTTTTTAAAGCGCGGGGAATATTTATATCTGGAATTTCTTTCCATGTATCTCCCCCATCTTTTGTAACTACTATATAAAACTTTTCATCAATGGGATCACTAAATGCAATTCCACTTTTACTATCCCAAAATGCAAATCCGTCAAAGAATATTTTGGCATCACGGTTCATATATCTTCTTTTCCAGTTCTTGCCCCCGTCTGTAGTCTTAAAGAAAAATGCTGGTGCATCCACGCTCATTACAATTGCAGTATTTTCATCAAAAGCTTCTATGTCCCGGTAGTCAAGAACTTCAAAACCTTTAACGGTAAATTTATTCCATGTTTTGCCCCCATCAATTGTGCGCAAAATTGTTCCATTTGCGCCGCTAGCCCAAGCCGTTAAGGAATCCACAACCGAAATTCCCCGCAAAGAAGAATTGGTTTTAGATTTCAAAGACTCGAAAGTAAAACTCAATTCCCTCTTTTTAACAACAATAACAGAATCTTTCTTCGGTTCTTCTTTAGGTGTTTCAATTTGCTTTTGCGTTGAACAAGAAACAATTAAAGCCGCAGCTGCAGCTACCATAAAATATTTTTTCATAAAACCACCATGCATTAAAGCAAAATTTATTTTGATAAAATTGAGTAAGAATTCTATTTGTCTAACTTTCCGGCGGCCTTATTTCTTTTGTGCTTTATATACTCTACAACTCCAGGCAAAACCGAAATTAAAATTATTGCTACAATTACAATTGAAAAATTGTTTTTAACAAAACTAAAATTGCCGAAGAAGTAACCGGCATAAATAAATATTGCGCACCAAACAATTCCTCCAATAATATTGTAACGAATAAACTTTCCGTAACTCATAGAGCCAACGCCCGCAACAAAAGGAGCAAATGTTCTAATTATTGGAATAAACCGTGCTATTATAATTGTTTTGCCTCCATGCTTCTCGTAGAATTGATGAGTGCGTTCTAAATATTCCTTTTTAAGAAAACGAATATTCATGCTAAAAACTTTTGGTCCCAAATAATGCCCTACCCAGTAGTTAACCGTATCTCCAATTATAGAGGCAATTGTAAGAAGTAAAAAAAGCAAATGAACATTGAAAGATCCTTTAGCAGCAAAGGTACCCGCAGCAAAAAGAAGTGAATCTCCCGGTAGGAAGGGGGTAAATACCAATCCCGTTTCGGCAAAAATAACCGCAAAAAGAATTACATAGGTAAGGGTATCGTACTGTACAATTAATTCGTGCAGGTGCTTATCAAGATGTAAAAAAAGGTCGAGCAAATATTTAAATATATCTACAGCATCTTTTAGAAATTCCATTACTATCTTCTTTTGTTATTAAATGGTAATTAGTTTGTCTAAGCTAATCAAAAATATGGTGCGGAAAATACTTTAAAATAGCTAACGAGCAAAACAAAATTTTTTCTATTCTGAATTGTTATTTAATATTAATTAATGCCAATCCCCCTTCGGAAGTTTCTTTATAAATGCTTGGCAAGTCGTGACCGGTTTGCTTCATAGTTTTTACAATTTTATCGAATGATACTAAATGCTGCCCGTCCGAAAGAAGAGAATATGTTGCGGTATTTAATGCCCTTTCGGCAGCAAAAGTATTTCTTTCAATGCATGGAATCTGGACTAATCCGCCAATTGGATCGCAGGTTAAACCAAGATGATGTTCAATACCCATTTCGGCTGCATATTCAATTTGCTGAGTGGTTCCACCCAAAAGTTGTGTTGCCGCAGCACCAGCCATAGCGCAGGCAGTTCCAATTTCTCCCTGGCATCCAACCTTAGCCCCCGAAATTGATGCGTTTGTTTTAACTAAATTTCCAATTAGACCCGCAGTTGCAAGAGCTCGCAATATTTTTTGATCGCTGCAATCGAAACTATCCTGCATTCTTTTTAATACCGCAGGCATTACTCCGCAAGAGCCGCATGTAGGAGCGGTTACAATAATTCCACCGGCGGCGTTTTCTTCTGATACCGCTAAAGCGTAACTGAATATTAAAGTCTTCTCTTTTAAAGAACCGGTGTAGTTTTTAGCTTTTACAAAATAGGATGCTGCTTTTCTTCTTAATTTTAATTCACCGGGTAGAATACCTTCTGCTTCAATTCCGCGCCTAATGGAATCTTTCATTACATTCCAAACTTCAGCCAGATAATTGTAAATTTCTTTCCCTTCTACTTCTTCAACAAATTCCCAAAAGGATTTTCCAGTGCTTTTGCTCCATTCCAAAATATCCTTCATCTTTGATAAGGGATAAATGGAAGAGAGCTTTTCATCTGTACTATCGTCAATTATTTTTCCACCGCCAACGCTGTAAACTGTTTGTTCATCTATTGCGTTGTCATTTTCATCCAATGCTTCCAGTTTCATTGCGTTAGGATGCTTCGAAAGGTAAGTTTCCGGCTCCCAAATTATAATTGTTTTTTCTTTTGTGAATACACTTTTAATTGCTTTATCTGTTAAGTGCCCTTTACCGGTAGCCGCTAAACTTCCATATAATGTTGCCCTATATTTATTAGCATTGCTGTTTTTTTGGCGGAACAGTTGAGCGGCACTTCTTGGGCCCATTGTGTGGCTGCTGGAGGGACCATGCCCAATTCTAAAAATCTCTCTTATCGATTCCATCTTTCACTTTTTTTTTATCCAAAGATAAAACTCTATCTAATCAATTACTTAGCAAATTATAATGAAAATTTTTTCTATCCTTCCATTTTATAACCAGTTAATAACCTAAATTTTTTATCAGCAATTTGTTATAAAAAAAGGTGCCTTTTTAAGCAGTTATTTGCTAAACTGCTTTGGGGGCACCATTTAGTAAAATTGTATTAATCAATTTGTAAAGGAATATTTCCTATTAAATATCTGTTAAAGTACCGCTCTATTTTTCCTTTAAAGATTTTATCTTCTCTTCAATTTTTTTCTTCAGTTCCTCATCTGTTGTGGATTCATATTTCTTCTTCAAGTCCATTATCATTTGTTCTTTCTTAAGGTCTAAATCCTTCGATGTATAAGAGAATGATGGATCTTCTTTAATGCTTTTGAGTTTTTGCTCAATCTTCTTTTTCAGTTCTTCATCGGTTGTAGATTCATATTTCTTTTTCAAGTCCATTATCATCTGCTCTTTTTTCTGAAGTTCGAAATCCTTCGATGTATATGAGAATGATGGATCTTCTTTAATGGTTTTGAGTTTTTGCTCAATCTTCTTTTTCAGTTCTTCATCGGTTGTAGATTCATATTTCTTTTTCAAGTCCATTATCATCTGCTCTTTTTTCTGAAGTTCGAAATCCTTCGAGTGATTATCGAAAGCCGCTTCTTCTTTAATGGCCTTGAGTTTTTGCTCAATCTTCTTTTTCAATTCTTCATCGGTGGTAGATTCATATTTCTTCTTCAATTCTATTATAGCTTGTTCCCTCTTTTCCATTTTAGAATTATCGCTTTGAGACACTTCTATATTGTTTTGCATGATGAACTGAATTTTTCCTTTTATTTTCTTTTTTGTTTCCTCATCTGTTGCGGATTCATATTTCTTTTTCAATTCCGCAATTAATTGTTCTTTTTTCATTTTTCCTTCACTTGCATTTTGAGCTTGCGGAGCTATTTCATAGCTTGATCCGCTGCTTATTTTTGCATCTTGAATGGGTTTTGACTGCTGTGCAACTGGCTGCTTATCCTGTTGGTTTCTGAATCCTTCCATAGCGTACGTGCTTAGGAATGTAATTCCAAGCAATAGCACTATGGTGGAAATTAATAGACGGCTGTAACTGCTTTTATAGTTTTTCATTTTAATAATCCTGTCAATTCTTTTTAATAGTTGATTTTGATTTAACGAAAGGGCCATTGCGTAACCGGATTTGAATGAATCCATGGCGCTTATATTTGCCAATGCCTTGATGTAAGAAATTGTATCTCCCGAAACACTTACTACCATATCGTCGCAGCAGTGCTCACGTTCCGAGCGTACAATGCTGGATATTAACCAGACAAAAGGATTGAAAAAGAAGACCACTTCGAGAATATTTTGTAAAATGTTAATTAAAAAATCTTTGCGTTTAATATGAGCAAGTTCATGCAGCAATATAGTTTCAATCTGTTTTTCGGGTATTGCCAGTATTAATCCCAAAGGAATAAGTATAACCGGTTTTATAAACCCAATTGCCGTAGGAACTTTTACAATTGCAGATTCGAAAAGCTTTACTGTTTTATTTAATTTCAATATGCCGGATAGGTAATTTACTTTTACTTGCCATTCAATTGCAGGAATACTTGTTTTGTAATGCACCAGCCTTTGAGTTAATGCGAAGCCCCCTAATTGTTTTAAGGAGAGGAATAATACGCTCCAGAACCAAATGGTAAGTATTAAAGGTAAATTGTTATTAAAATAAATTAAGTAATCTGATGAACTAAATGGAATAAACTTTAGAAAAAAGAGGCCATAAATACCCTGGTTACTACTGCTTGAATTTGCAATTCCAGACGCAAGACCAGAGGAAGCCATATTAGTATCGTAATAATTATTTAGCGCAAAAAAAGAACCGAGAGCAATAAGAAGTATTGTAAGCAATGAACCTGTGGAAACAAAATATCTTAATCTGGCATTTTGCTTTGAAAGCATTAATAGAATTATCCCGTTAACTAAGCATATAAATCCCCCTTGCCAAAGGGAATTAATAAATGTCCACCCCAAAGAAAAAACTACCTTTTCTGTAAATATTTCATTTACAATACTCATACTTCACCCTGTTCAATTTTTTTAATGAACTCGCTAATTTTTTTTAATTCCTCAACTGAGGGTTTTTTGTTTCCAAGTGCCCTAAAGACAAGTTTTGAAGCCGAACCACCAAAGGCAGTATTTAGGATTCTATCCAATAAATCGTTTTGGGTTTCTTCCTCTTTCAACAGTGCTTTATACAAATGCACTTTGGAGGAATCTTCCCTAACCAGCATTTTCTTCTCGAGCATTCGCTGCATTGTTTTAAGTGTTGTAGTATATCCCGAATCCTTTTTCAAATTCAATTGCTCGTGAATATCGCGAACACTTGAAGCACCTTTATGCCAAAGAATTTGTAGAATCTCAAATTCCGCCTCGCTTGGTTTTGGTTTTTCTTTAGCCACTTTACCTGCCTATTTTAAGTTGCCGAACTAGTTAATTAATAAGAAAAACAACAGAACACTTTTACCATTAATTTCTTTTACTTATTGAAACAGCTCTAGACACTGATTCAATTAAAAAGAGAGATGCATTCTCTAGAGCGAATATATACGGCACTTGTCGTAATAGCAAGGGAAATATTACGACATATGCCGTAGGGATAAATTTTTACCCCATTTCAATTTAAATAAAAAAAGATTTTTAAACACTTGATTGCGACTTGCAAATGCTTTGAATGCCCTTAAATTGATATGTATTTAATGGTTGTAGTGGTTATTATGCTAGTGACAAGCAAGATGGCAATCAAACAGATATATCCAATTAATTTATCTAGACATTCAATTCCCCGGAGAAACCGGATTTGATTTATTTGAAAGAACCGAAGTAAGGGCTAAGGTAATTTTTTGTTACCGCTTACGAAGAGTATGCCATTAGAGCATTTGATGTTAACGCATGCGATTACCTGCTTAAACCGGTTAATCTGGATAGACTTACTCTTACTATCAAGCGGCTTATTGAGCAAAGAGAACAAACTATTCCTAAAAAATAAAATTAACAAACGAGGATTCATTTTATTTTCAAATGAATTACAAATATTATTTTGTAAAAGGTGATTCAATTATTAAAAAAACAGCAGCTGATCATTATACCGAGATAGTAATAAACAAAGGACTATAAAGTTTAACAAATAAACACCTTTGGGAATGGGAAGAGAGTCTTCCGAAAGAATCTTTCGTTCAAGTTCACAGATCAACAATAATAAATATGAATTCAGTTGAAAGAGTGGAAAGAGGTGCCATTTATTCCTACTGCTTGATAATGAAAAACATAAATGAGCCCATACCAATAAGCAGGCTATATGCTTCGCAGATTAAAAAAAAGCTTAGTATCTAGTAAAAGAAATATGATAATAAATGTTGCCGCAAATTCACCGGCAGATTTTTTATAGTACTATAGCATAGTTATCTGCAATTAGTGAAATAATTTCAAGCAACTTGATTTCCTCTTTTATCAAATTGGTACCCAAGAAATTAATTTGTATTTTGCAAGAGCGATTTGGAGAAGGACACACTAAAACAAAGAAATACCTGACTTTTACCCCTTTATTTTTCTAGATTTATCAGGCCTAACCAATCTAATTCTACTTTCACATATTCTTGCTAGAATTTTTGTGATAAATATACAAGCGTTTTTACCCGGCATTAGCAATTAAAATACTTTTACTAATTAGAAATAAGAAAAGAAAATAAATGATAAGCACTAGCAATTTGGCATTAAGGTTTGGCAAACGAACATTGTTCGAAGAAGTTAATTTGAAATTCACTCCCGGTAATTGTTACGGAATAATTGGAGCTAATGGTTCCGGCAAATCTACTTTTATTAAAATCCTATCCGGCGAAATGGAACAAAGCTCCGGCGATGTTATTATTAGTCCAGGAGAAAGACTTGCCACTTTAAAGCAAAATCAATTTGAATATGATGATGTTCAGGTAATAAAAACAGTAATGATGGGGCATCAACGCCTTTTTGCAATTATTGAAGAAAAAGATGCTTTATATGCAAAGCCAAATTTCAGCAACGAAGATGGAATTAGAGCAAGTGAACTTGAATGTGAATTTGCCGAGTTGTATGGATGGGAAGCGGAATCTGAAGCGGCTGAACTTTTAAGCGGTTTAGGAATTGGAGACGAGCAACATCATAAATTGATGAAAGAATTATCTGGTAACGAAAAAGTAAAAGTCCTTTTAGCTCAAGCATTATTTGGAAATCCGGATATTCTTTTGCTTGATGAGCCTACAAATCATCTTGATATTATTTCTATTGGATGGTTAGAAGACTTTCTAGAAAAATTTAAGAACACTGTAATTGTAATTTCGCACGATAGACATTTTTTGAATCAAGTATGTACACACATTGCAGATATTGATTTTGGCAAAATTCAAATGTACACAGGCAACTACGACTTTTGGTTGGAAAGCAGTCAGCTTGCAGCAAAACAGGCAAAGGATTCGAACAAAAAGATAGAAGCCAAAAGAGCCGAATTGCAGGAATTTATTTTTAGGTTCAGCGCTAACGCTTCAAAATCCAAACAGGCAACCTCTCGAAAAAAGCAGTTGGAGAATCTTACACTTGAAGATATAAAACCTTCATCTCGTAAAATGCCTTATATAGCTTTCAAGCCCGAAAGAGAAGCCGGGAATAATATTCTTGAAATAAAAAACCTTACAATGAATTATGAAGAGGAAGTTGTTTTGAATGATCTATCATTCAAAGTTGAGAAGGGGGATAAAATTGCATTTGTTGGACCAAACGATTTAGTAAAGACAACGTTGTTTAATATCTTGGCCGAAAAAGAAAAACCGGAAAGTGGGAATTATATTTGGGGCGCTACAACTAGGTTTGCTTACTTTCCAAAAGATAATGCTGTATTGTTTGATTACGATATGAATCTAATTGATTGGCTGCGTCAATACTCGGTTGAAAAAAGTGAAATGTTTATTCGTGGATTTTTAGGAAGAATGCTTTTTAGCGGAGATGAAACGTTAAAAAAAGCCAGAGTTCTAAGCGGCGGGGAACGTGTTAGATGTATGTTCGCAAAGATGATGCTTACCGGCGCTAATGTTCTTATTCTTGATGGCCCCACAAATCACTTGGACTTGGAAGCAATTTCGGCTTTGAATAACAGCCTTATAGATTTTCCGGGAACAGTTCTTTTCAGTTCTCACGATCATCAGTTTATACATACAATTGCAAATAGAATTATAGAAATTATTCCATCTGGAATTATTGATAAGAGAATGACATTCGATGAATATTTGGCTGATGAGGAGATAAAGAAAATTCACTTGGAAGTATATCATGCTTCGGCTATAGATTTATAAAATCCAATTGTTTGATAGATTAAAAGCAGACTGCTTGTATTTTAAGATGGATTCGGTTTATCTTGTCCAACAAATTTTTGATGAGCTATAATGTTTTTACCAACGACTATAGATGAAGTAAAAAAACTTGGGTGGAATGCTCTGGATATAATTCTTGTATCCGGAGATTGCTATATTGATAGTCCTTTCAATGGTGTTGCCGTTATTGGCAAACTGCTTTACAATGCCGGCTACCGTGTTGGAATAATTGCCCAGCCTAAAATAAACTCGAAAGAAGATATTACCCGACTTGGTGAACCAGAATTATTTTGGGGAGTTAGCGGCGGAAGTGTGGACAGTATGGTTGCCAATTATACAGCAACTAAAAAGAAACGCAATAACGATGATTATACTCCAGGCGGAATTAACAATCGGCGCCCAGATAGAGCTGTAACGGCATATTCTAATTTAATTAGGAAGTTCTCTTCTACTTCAAAACCAATTGTTCTTGGCGGTATTGAAGCCAGCTTAAGAAGAACTGCCCATTACGATTTTTGGTCCAATCAAATTCGTCCTTCCATTTTAATTGAAGCCGATGCCGATTATTTAATATATGGCATGGGAGAAAAAGCAATTCTTGAACTTGCAAAGAAAATTAAAAAAGGTAAGCTGGGAGAGTCTGTTAATGGATTATGTTACATCTCGGAGAAAAAGAAATATGAGTATTTGCAGCTTCCTTCTTTTGAAGAGTGCCTAAAAAGTAAAGATACCTTTGCCGAAATGTTCAATCTCTTTTATCATAATAACGATCCTCTTACTGCCAAAGGTTTATGCCAGGCAACTGACGATAAATATGTAATTCAAAATCCTCCGCAGTCAAATCCAACTGTTGAAGAGATTGATTCATTTTACAATCTGGATTATGAGCGTGACGTTCATCCATATTATACAAAGATGGGAAATGTTAGAGCATTGGAAACAATCCGGTTTTCTATTACCACACACCGTGGCTGTTATGGTGAATGCAATTTTTGCGCAATAGCGGTTCATCAGGGAAGAACAATTGTTAGCAGAAGTAAAGAATCAATTATTAAAGAAGCTAAAAATTTTACTAAGCATAAAAAATTCAACGGCAACATTTTAGATGTTGGCGGTCCAACTGCAAATATGTACGATTATGAATGCAATAAAAAACTTACCATAGGTGTTTGCGAAGAAAAGAGATGTGTTTTTCCGGATACTTGCAAGCTGCTAAAACCAAATCATAAATCGCAAATTGAACTGCTTAAAGAGATAAGAAGCATTGCCGGAATTAAAAAAGTTTTTGTCGCTTCCGGAATTCGATATGATCTTGTAACCGATGATAAAGCTCATGGTTACGAATATTTGAAGCAGGTTGTAAGCAATCATACATCGGGGCAAATGAAAATAGCCCCCGAACATATGGATGATAAAGTGCTGGAGTTAATGGGCAAACCGGGTAAAAAGTCGTTGGAGAAATTTCGGGATTTGTTTTATCAGTTATCTAAAGAAGCAGGCAAGGAACAATATTTAACTTATTATATGATTGCTGCTCACCCTGGCTGCACAGATAAAGAAATGGAGAAGTTAAAAACATTCGCTTCGGAAAAATTACAAATCTCTCCCGAGCAGGTTCAGATATTTACTCCAACTCCATCAACATATTCCAGCTTGATGTATTATACCGAAAAGAATCCATTTACCGGAGAAAAACTTTTTGTTGAGAAAAATACATTTGGCAAAGAGAAGCAAAAGCAGATTGTAACTACTAAGCCTGATGATAAGTTTTGGAAGAGATCCAGCAGTTTTAAATCTTTAAACAGTAGGCACGGCAAACCACCTAAAAAGTAATTTCCTATCCATGAGTTTTAACATTAAAAGCAGTTTCCCATTTAATAATCAATTTATAATGGTGCATATTTTTTTGAAGAGATTTTTACTTGCCATTATTGCAATATTTGAAGTACCATTTAATTTATTTATCTAAAGTGCACAAATAATGAATAACAATATTTTATTTTTAATATCAGCATTAACAGTAATTCTATATTTGTCTTTTGTTAGCTGCTCAACAATTAATGATCCAGCTCAATCTATTAATAACGTTAAATTAAATGAAGCTTTTGAGCAGGCAAAGCAAATTGGGAATTTGAAAAGCCTTGTAGTATCTCATAACGGGATTGTTGTAAAAGAAGCTTTCTACAATGAAGGGGGCAAAGATGCTGCTCATGATGTTAGATCTGTAACAAAAAGTGTAATTGCAATATTAATTGGAATAGCTATAGATAAAGGAATAATTCCTTCTGTCGATCAAACAATGGGTATATATATAAATCCAATAGTCCAAAATCTATCAACAGAAAAGTCTAATATTAAAATTCGGCACCTTTTAACTATGAGCAGCGCATTTGAATGGGATGAATTAACAAATGTTTCGGGATATAACAATTGGATTACTTCGGAGAATCAGGTGCAATACTTAACAGATAAATCTTTAGTTGCTGTACCTGGACAAACATTTACCTATAATTCTGCCGCATTGCATCTTTTATCTGTAATATTAACTAAAGCAGCAAATATGTCCACATTAAATTTTGCTAAACAGTATTTATTTGAACCGTTAGAAATTGGGGAAAGAAATTGGCAAGTAGATAAACAAGGTTTTTATAATGGAGGAGCTGGCTTACAAATTACACCATATGATATGATAAAGATTGGCGAATTAATTTTAAACCGTGGGGAGTACAAAGGGAAAAGAATTGTATCCGCGCAATGGATTGATGAAATAGCTGCGCCTAAAATTGCAATAAATAATTCAATGTCTTTTGCAACCGGATACAGTTATGGTTGGTGGACAGGAGAAAGCCAGAAAGGGAAATATATTTTTGCTATTGGTTGGGGCGGGCAGTTTATTGTTTTAGTTCCAAATTTGAAACTTGTTGTTACCGCAACAAATAAATGGAGCGGCGTTACAAGCACAACTGCAAACGAGCAATGGTATAGGACAATGGATTTAATTGTTTCAAAAATTCTAACATCCGTAAATTAAAAATCTCAGAGAGAATACTTGATTACTTTGAAATGATAATTTTTTCAGTCTTCACTCTGTTTTCAAATTGAATATTAACAAAATAGGTACCGCTAGTAATTTCTTTTGGCTCCCAATTTACTTGGTGTATGCCTGCATTCTTAAAATTATTTTCAAGAATGGCTATTTCCTTTCCTAATAGATCGAAAACTTTTACACATACATTCCCCTCTTTTGGAATGGAGTATTGAATTTTTGTTGAAGGATTGAAAGGATTTGGATAAGCAAAAACAATTTCAAAATTTGTAGGTAAAGCTTTTTGGTCTTCACTTTCAACATTTACCGGCATATCAACAAGGGCAGTCCATAAACTATGAATACCGTTATCAACTCTTGTCCAAATTGGTCTTACAATATTGTTGTGGGCACTAATACCAATATAATCACCAATAAAATCGCTTTGCAACGGTACAAAGGGAGATTGGCTTATTTTTACACTTGTAAATGTTTCCCCTCCATCTTTTGAATAAGCCATTGTTACATCTGTTTTATTATCTGTATAACCGCTTCTATCGTAAAAGATGCAATAGACATAACCGGTTACCTGATCAACAGTAATCCATGGAAAGAATTGATGTGCTCCGGCAGAATCGTCTTGATAATTAACTCTTTTTGCTTGACTCCAATTTATGCCACCATTGGTAGATTTACACATCCAGATATCTGTGTCTCTACTTCCACTATTCTGATCACTCCAACATATATATATGTTACCATTATATTTTCTGCCGCTAATATCACAACTAATTATTGGAAAACCAGGGGTTCTTTGCACACCTGGAATATTAAACACGAGCCAATTAATGTGATAAGGAGTAACATTTATATCTTTATTTAACCAGGTTAATCCGGCATCTGTGGATTTATCGAACATAAGTCCATTTGGCCCCATCCATGTTACATAAACATCATTGTTAGGCCCAATTGTAGGCATTGGCGCGTGAGCACTGTAATTGCCACCCTGAGCATCACCTTTTTTGTTACTTATATTAATTGGTGCAGACCAGGTTACTCCTTCATCAGTAGAACGAGATAATTGTACAACGGAACTATCCCTTGTATTAATACTTCCATGCCTATCGAATTGGGACCATGTTAAATACAAATAATTGTTTTTAACATTTATTGCACCCCAGTCTTTGTCGTTTTGTTTACTTCCGTTTACGCCGGTAAATGTGCCTTCGTTCCAACTGCTGCCTATTGAGTTTTGCTGATGGCAAACAACACGACTTAAATCGTTTACCAGATGAAAGTAATAGAATTTTCCATCGGCTCCGGCTAAAACTCCCGGATCTCCAATAACTCCATAAGGAGACTGAACAAATCCATGTTTCCAAGAGAGTCCTGCATCAGTTGAATAATAATAATTATTTCGGTTTGCCGCTGCCATAATGTTATTGGTATTAAAGGGACTGATTACAATAGAACACTCTTGAGGCTCCATAGAACTTACCGCATCCCCCACTTTAATGTTTTTGTACTGGGCATCAAGAGTTTGATGCAAGAATAATAAAATCAGAATCAATAGAGAGATACTTTTTATTCTGAACGAAAGCAATTTATTAATGGGCATAATTTTCAACCCTATCTTTGTATGTTCTTATATTTTTTTATTCAATACTTACAAAGCATATACAGGAAGTAGGTTCATATTAATATCGTCTATTAACAAGGCTTCAGATTGCATCTTTAGTTAGTCCAATAAACACTAGATTGCAGCTACGATAAATATAACAGTAGAATAAGCAAGAAAAAATGCAAAAAGAATTGGAGATGGAATAAAGTAGTAAATGGGATAGTTGGCTAATGAAGAAGTAATTGATATGGATTTACCGGCCAGCAAATATTAATGTAGCTATATCTAAAATAGAAAAATGGTTTAACTTCTCTTACCGTGCATTTAACCAAGGTTATGAAATACCAATTCCAATTAGCCGTAGTTTCATAAAGGTATTGAGGAGTAGATGATGTAACTAATAATATCTTCGAATTGTATTAAAGACAGATTCTATTGCTCATAGATTTCTATTTATTGAAATCTATTTTATTAAGAATGTTTGAATTTCTTGGCTAACTATGCCAGGTTTTTCAAACTGCAAAAAGTGGCCGCAATTATCAATCATAACCAATTTTGAATTATTAATTAGAGAGGCTCCCAAATTAGCTATTTTTTCGGGTGTGAAATTGGGGTGCAAAACCGGATGTGGAATTAATCTATCGTTTTTACCAAACAGAACTAATACATTGGTCTCTATTTGATTTAATTTGTGGAATACCGGTGAAGTTATCATGCTTGTTAATGCACTGCTTACAATGGTGCAATAGTTATTGTAGTTTTGCCATTCCTTCATATCTATTCTGTCTTTAATCATAAACTCGATGTCTTTTGGCATATCATAAAAGTTGATTTGATAGTTTGCTCTGATTTGTTCATTCGATACAGAGTAAAAACTTTTAGGAGTGGTATTCTTTTTTATCCAATCAATCTCTTCACCAGAAAACGTTTCGAATCCAGCAGGGGCTAAAAGAACAAGCTTATCAATTACTTTTGGATATTCTAAAGAGGTTTGAATGGCAACCTGTCCTCCCATTGAATGTCCTGCAAGAGTAACTTTGTTCAGATTCATTTTCTCAATAAAGCTGCTGACTGTTTTTGCAAAATAGGTTATTTCTGCTTTGTGCAAACTTGGGGATGACTTGCCATATCCCGGCAAATCTATAGCTATACAACGGAATTTAGTTTTTAACATTGGAATTAGTTTTTGCCAAGCAGGAATGTAGCTTGAAAGCCCATGTATGAATAGTAGAATATTAGCACTGCTCTTATCCCCTTCATCTATATATGCAATTGAAGTTTGGGTATCGAGTTCTAGTATTGAATAATCGAAATTGTATTTTAGTTCAGGGAATTGCATTTCTATTTTTAATTAGGAATAAAAAACCCGCAGAGAATGATATTCACAATTGAATACTTATCATCTGCGGGTAAAGAATTATGTGGTTACTTCAAAAAATTAAGAACCGCATTAGTAAATTCAATAGGCTTTTCTATTTGAAGCATATGCCCGCAATTATCAATTTCGACCACTTTACAGTTTTGCATTTGCTTTGCACCACTATTAAATACATCTGCAGTAAATCCAGGATTTAGATATGGATTTGGAATTAGCCCATCATATTTTCCATGCACTACTAATGTTGGTAAAGTAATATTCTTAATCTTATCGAAGGTTGGTTCATCAAGCATTGCATTTACACTGCGAACAACCGCATAAGCAAACTCATCAAAGTCTTTTGCTTTTATCATTCTAACCCTTTCTTCAACCATCCATTCCCATTCATCACTCCATGTATAAAAGTTCATTGCAAGATTTCTTCTAATTCCTTCTTCGGTAGTTTTCTTTACACCGTTCTTAGTCATAACACTTCTAAGCCAATCTCCTTGTCCCTGTTGAAATTCTTCGAAGCCTGCAGGTGCAGCTAGAATAAGTTTATCTAGAAGTTCCGGATTTTTAAGGGCAAGTGTAATTCCAATTTGTCCTCCCATCGAGTGCCCCACCAGAATAAACTTTCCAAGCTTCAGTTCCTCCGCAAGCCTTTTAATTTGATTTGCATAGAATGTCATGCTGTATGGATAAGCATCCTTTTGAGATTTACCATACCCTGGAAGGTCAACGGCAATTACTCTATAGTGTTTGGATAGTTCCGGAATAACATATCTCCAAAATCCGGCATTGCTTGCAAGCCCATGAACAAGAACTAAAGTCTTTTCTCCTTTGCCGACATCGATGTAGGAAATGGAAGGATTGCTAAGCACCTTTTTAGTTTGATAGCCATAGTCTATATCTTGAAATTCCAATGAAGGATTATTGGTATAAAGAAATCCAGAACATCCTGCAATAAAGAATAAAGGCAACAGCATAATTACAAATAATTTTTTCATGGCATCCTCCTAAAACATTAACCAGCTTAACGATGTAAAAATGACCCAAGGATCTTTAGGGCGTTGCTTATCATAAGTAACCGACGGTGCGTTATAGAAGTCGCCAAGTTTTAAGTATCCCGCGCTTATACCAACAGTAAGAAATGTTTTGATATTATATTTTAACTCAATATTCACTTCACTTCCAATGTACGATTCTCCTCCCTGAGGAGTAACGTTGGATATTGCAGTTGCAAATCCAAGTTTGCCTGAAAATCTATTAGGAATAAAATCTTTACTAAAAGATAAGAAGCCTGCGGTTACACCAAACCCCATATTAGAAATATCGTGAACAGCTGAATAATATCTATTAACAACCTGAGGATCTGGAAATAGAAGCAATGCTTTGTGAGAGCTGTAAATACCTGTTGGAGAACCCCAAACATTTCCGGTAATTACACTCGAAAGTTTTTTATCTGCAACTCCATTGTTATCACCAGAAGTAAATAATCCCTCTAGCATAATTTTGTCGTTAGCAGTCATGCCATATTTGTAAGACACCATTGCATTTGCAGCAACGCCAAATGTAGTTGCATAACTGTTTGCAACATTTTTAGCCGAGACTGTATCAATACTTCCCAAATTAGCCATAACAAAAGCATCTGCCCACCATCTGCCGGCAAAGAAATCTCGGTTGTAAGCAGAGTGAGTTCCTAACCATAAAATATCTGCCTCGTAACGTTGAGTTGGAAAATTCACCCGTACTGCGCCATTATATTCCGAAAGCTGGCTATTTAATCCCTGACCAAGTACTGAAATACCGCCTGCATTTTTACCACGGTCTCTTAAATACCAAGCGTCAAATCCAACTTCCAAAAGAGGATGGACTCGCGACTCAACATCAAACATCCAAAGCGCAACATCATCATTTTCTTGAATAATATTTTCGTACAACTGATAATACCCAAAACGTGATTGAGTTGTTGCATTTAGATTTGCAAACACACTTAAACCAACACCTTGTGTTCCCCAGTAGCTTAATTTGTAACTGCTTGTTTGAGCCGTACTAACCGCAATTTGATTCGGGTCCCGTGCATTATCAAAAATTCTTTGAAGACCGAGCACAATATTCCATTCGGCATCCCTTGGTCTAATATCAACATTGGCAAGTAATGTTTGCAAATTAACCTGCCCGGCATTAATGCCACCACCGGTATTACCGCCAACACCATAAGCAGCGTCACCCCAAGTCATATCAATTTTGAATAAGCTTCTAAATGTTGCAACGCCGTCTAGTATTTGAGGAGTGTATATAAACATCGGAACAAATCTTTGCTCGAAGTAAACCGACGATTTGGAATGAGTATTAGTAGTATTCAGTCCAAATAATCTTCCAATAATTTGTCCACGCAACAATTCGTTTGTTGGAGCTACATCCGAAATTGTTCCTCGTGAATACCAATAACCAATGAATTTAAATTCGGGAGCTTTTTGATCTGCAATTCTTTTTAATTCTCCATCTTGATTACTCTGGGCTGCTGAAATTGAAAATAGAGCAAACCAGATGAATATAAATCTTGTAAATATTTTTTTCATCGTGTACTCCAATTGTAATTGGAAGGTTACCGGAGCTTTTATTCAAAGCTCCGATAATTATTAATAACTATTGTTTAACATATTTTTGAATGTAGATTGCATATTTGGTACCAGCGATTGTTGTGCTTCCAAATCCACCTGCAGCTGTAGGAGCAGAAACGCCAGCTAATGGAGGAGTTGTTTGAATAACTTCGTAAGTCATTTTGGTGCCGCTGATTGCATAGATACCAGATGCAGTTACAGCTGCTGGTGTTGCCTGGTTAGCAACGATAGTCCAAATTTTTGCACCTGCTGTTCCGGTTGTTGTTAAAGCGTCTGTGTTAGTCGTTTCGGCATTTGTATATGTACCTGCTAAAGTTGTTGTAACGTTATTCTTATCTGTTTGAACAACTGTATAGGATTTGTTAGCATTGAATGTGGCAACAATTTTAACAACGTTGAATGGAGCTATTGCCAAACCTGGAGCTAAATTTGCACCTTCAGATACCCATACTCCAACCATTGGATCTACTGGTGCTGGAGCTTCTGTTGCGGTTTCATCTTTTGAACAAGATGCTAAGAACATTGAACTAGCTATTACTAACATTAAAAGTAACTTTTTCATACTGCCTCCTTGATTGATTAGTGATTTATTGTTTTGTGCTGTGAATACAATTTCTTCCTATCAACTTTTCCTGCCTCGTTTTTAGGAATTTGTTCTACTATGTTGAAATATTTTGGTGTTTTATACTTTGCTAAATTTCCTTTGCAAAACTCATGAACTTCTGGAGCGGTTAGAATTGAATCCTCCACTGAAACAATAAATGCAGAACCGACTTCTCCCCACTTTTCATCTTCTACACCAATTACCGCTGCTTCTTTTATCTTGGGATGTGTAAGTAAGAATCTTTCAATTTCTGCTGGATAAACATTTTCGCCCCCGCTTATAAACATGTTCTTCTTTCTATCTACAACATAAAAATATCCTTCATCATCCTTTTTAACCATATCTCCGGTATGGAACCAGCCATCTGTTATTGTTTTAGCTGTTTCTTCTGGTTTACGCCAATAACCGGGAGTAACAACCGGAGATTTTAGCCACAACTCTCCAACTTGGTTTGCGCCTAATTCGTTGCCATTATCATCAGCAATTTTTACATCAAAATAAAAATTAGGAAATCCTATTGAGCCTATTTTTCGTATTGCATCATCTTGATGAAGCGAAAAAACATTTGGGCCAACTTCTGTTAGTCCATAACCTTGACGTATAAAAACACCTTTACTGTGCCATTTATTAATTAATGGAATTGGCATTGGGGCGCCACCAACAACTGCATAACGTACGGAAGAGAGATTTACTTTATCAAATAGAGGAGAGTCCGCCATCATTTGAAGCATAGTTGGAACACCAAATAAAATTGTTGTTTTTTCCTCTACCATTAATTGAAGTATTAAATCGGCATCGAATTTTGTAAGCAAAGTATGAGAAGCTCCATGATGAAGAAATGGAGTAAACAGAACATTCCATCCTCCGGTATGAAAGAATGGGGCAAAACTTTGTGTATGATCGTTGGTGGTTAAATCTAAACGCAGTGAAGTGTTGATTGAATTCCAATACAAAGTTCTGTGATTTACAATTGCTCCTTTAGAAAGCCCTGTAGTACCGGCAGTGTAAAGAATCATTACCGGATCTTCCTGATCTATTTGAGGCAATTGATAATTTACCTCTCCAACCGTTTCAGTAAGAAAAGGAGAAAGCTCTTCAATTTTTTTCTTTATGGATACTTTAGAAATTGTTTCCAACTTACCAATTTCATTTTCGTATTCACTTTCGTAAATAAATACTTTTGGCTCGGCATCTTTAATTAAAACATCTAATTCTCTAGGAGTTAATCTGTAATTCAATGGTACCAGAATAGTACCCGTTTTAATAGATGCAGCAAATAGCAGAACATATTCTGCTCTGTTTTTTGAATAGACAGCAATCCGATCTCCCTTTACAATATTAAGTTCTTCAGTAAAGAATTTAGCCAATGAATTTGCCCGCATGTTAAATTGGGAATAGCTCCACTGTAAATTTCTTTCATGCTCTTTCAAGAACATTCTATTTGGAGTATACTTAGCCCATTTGGCCAGCCAATCAAAATGATTCATTTTTCTTCTCCAAAGATCTACTTCCTAAATACAAGATTACTGCTGCAATAATGCATGCGATAGGGCTAATTAAAAGTGTTTGCCTCATTAATTCCGGATTTTTAGTAACGTTAAATAAGTCATTAAACTTACCATATAATAATGGTCCAAGTCCTAATCCAATGGCATTAACTACAAAGAAATAAATTCCGGTTGCAAGTCCTCGTAAATTTGGACCGGCAATATCATTAACATCAGCTGCGGCAGGTCCTAACCAAGCAAGAGCAAAACCAAGAAGAACCGAAATTAAAACAAGCTGCAATGCAATGCTGGTGCTGTTCAAAATTATAAACCAGATAGGAATACAAAGAAGGGCAATGATTACAGAAAAAATCATTCTTCCACCTAATCTTTTGGCTCTTAATTTATCTGCAAGCCATCCTCCTAAAATTGTTCCCGGAAGTCCACCAATAATAGTTCCTAAGCCAATCCATTTACCAATTTCGGCAATGTCCATGTGTTGAGTTCTTACAAAAAAGGTTGGAAGCCATATTGAAACACTATTGGCCGCTACCGCAAAAAACGCATATCCCAATAGTATGTATCTAAGAGGTGCATTTGTAAGAAGCAGTTTCCAATTCTTCTTTTCTTTTTGTGCCACAGAATCTCTAATTCCACGCACAGGTTCTTTAAGAAAATAAACTACAATTGCTAAGCCTAATCCAGGAAATCCAAGAAAGTAAAACGCATGCCGCCAGCTGAATGCATCGTTAATCCATCCGCCAAAGAAAAACGCAACGCCGGTTCCAATTGCAATAGCAGAGGAAAAAGTAGCTTGAACAGTTGCTCTCATTCTGGTTGGGAAATAATCGCTTAACATAGAAAGTGCCGCAGGTCCCAAAGAAGCTTCTCCAATTCCAACCATCATTCTACATAAGAATATTTCCCAGAAGCCATGTGTAAATCCAGTAAGGCCGCTAAAAAGGCTCCAAACCGTAAGTCCAAAAACAATTAGTTTTTTTCTGGAATATTTATCTGCAAGTTTTCCAAAAGGAATTCCAAGAACGGTGTAGAATATTACGAAAGAGGTAGATCCTAAAAGCGCAAGCTGTGTATCGCTAAAAAACATTTCTTTTTTTATTGGAACAAATAGTAAATAGATCAACACACGATCTACAAAGTTCATTACATAAATTAAAGTAAGAAGTCCAAGCGCATACCATGAATATTTAGGAATTTTACCTTCAGCAATATTTAAAGTTTGGTCACTCATAATTCCTCTTAGAATTTAAATATGGAACTAGCAAATGCCAGTCCTCCGCCAGATCCCATAAACACAATTAAATCCCCTTTCTTCAATTTACCTTTTTGGTTTGCATCATCTAATGCCATTGGAATGCAAGCCGAACCGGTATATCCATAATATTCCATTATTGTATGGGCACGGTTGTGATTCACATTCAGATTATCCAAGGTCTCTTTAATACTATTAATATTTAGTTGAGTAAAAAAGTAATGGGTAATATCTTTAGGTGATAAGTTGGCTCTTTCGGTTAACTCTAAAATCATTTTTGTCCATGTAACCGGATTTATTTCTTTTGGAAATTTCCTAGCAAATTTTAGAAGATGATCTTTATTGTCAATCACTTGTTTAGTTGTTGGCATAAATGTTCCGCCGGCATAAATGCCCATCCAATCGTGGTATTGGCCTTCGGTATAAAGCTTACTAGCAATAAATCCATCATCACTTTTATTGGTTGCCGAAACAATTGCAGCTCCGGCTCCATCGGCAAAAAGTGTTACTGTTTTCTTATCTGTCATATCCAAATACTTGCTCATTGCATATGCGCCAATAACAAGTATATTGTTATATTTTTCGTCCGATCGGATATATTTTGTTGCAATATCCAGTGCTGTTACAAAACCGGCGCAGGCTGTATTAATATCAAAAGTTCCGGCATTCTTGGCACCAAGTTTATATTGCACTACAGAAGCTGTGGAAGGGGAAATATATTCGGGTGTATCTGTTGATATAATAATTAAATCCAGATCGTTGGCAGTAAGTCTGGCATTTTTTAACGCTCTGTTTGCCGCTTCAACACACAGAAAGCTTGTAGATTCACTTTCGGTGCACCAGCGTCTTTCCCTTATATTCAAATTTTCTACTAACCATGTATCAACATCTTCACCTAATAATTCATTGAAATAGCTATTAGGAACAACTCTTTGTGGTACAAAAGATCCGGTAGATTTAATATATGCGTTTCTCATTTTTCTCTTTAGTTTAATTCGTGTTAATAATTGAGTTGAAAAGACAGATCAAGTAATTACACCGCCATCTACGCTAAGTACAGTACCATTTATATAAGAAGCTTCGTCACTTGCAAGAAAACAATAAGCATTTGCTATGTCTTCTGGAGTTCCAAGTCTTCCAAGCGGAGTTTTTTCTTTCATCATGTTTATTACTTTTTCCGGCATCGATGCAACCATTTCTGTAGCTATAAATCCTGGCGCAATTGCGTTAACATTAATTCCTTTTCGGCCAAGTTCTCTTGCCCAAACTTTTGTCATTCCAATAACGCCGGCTTTTGTAGCTACATAATTAGTTTGACCAAAATTCCCATAAAGTCCTACAACGGAAGTTGCATTTATAATTCTTCCATATAATTTTTCAATCATAAAGGGTGCTACTGCTTTTGTGCAATTGAAAACCCCGGTTAAATTTACATCTATAACCTGCTGCCATTGTTCGGGTGTCATCTTAGCTAATGTAGCATCTCGTAATATTCCGGCATTGTTAACAAGGATATCAATTTGGCCATACTCTTTTACAATATCTTTAACTGCGTTTTCTACTTCATCGTACTTTGCAACATTTACTTTCATAAATTTTGATATCATTCCCAGTGCAGACAGTTCATTCATAAAGGCAATTCCTTTTGCATCGTCAACATCCCATATTAAAACTTTAGCACCTTCTTGAGCAAATTTTATAACAGTGGCTTTACCAATTCCCTGAGCGCCGCCGGTAACAATTGCAACTTTGTTTTCTAGACGTTTCATTTTATCTCCGTGTTATGAACGTTTCAAATTTTTAAAACGTTAATTGCATATAAAAGTGAGCAATACAAAGCTCACTTTTATTTTAATAATTTATCTCTTTCTTTAGACCATTCCTTAAGGAAGTTTTCGTTATGCTTTTCCATTATCTGATAGAACTTTTCCATTTCGACCAAACGGAATTTCAACTGATCTAAGTTTGCATCTTTAACTTTGCCAACCATTTGCTGTAACTGTTTTGCTAATCTTGTATTGCTTCTAACAAGCTCTAAATTATTCCTGTAAGCTATTTCAAAAACTTCGGGCTGAATTTCGTAAAAATCCTTGCGGCTGGTTGGTTGCCAAACTCGGCGTACAAGATTTTTATCGCGCAGTCTTCTAAGAATTTGGCTTATAGGACCTTTGCTGCGATTGAGTGATTTTGCAATACTTTCTAAAGACACCGGTTCCATCGAACAAATTAGCAACGCAACTATATGTCCCATCAATTTACTTAAACCAAAGGCCCGATAAGCAACGCCAAAATTTTTAATTACATCGTGTCTGACTTTTTCTTCGGAAGTCATATTTACTCGTATCGTTTTACAATTACCGCACTAGCTTCACCTCCCCCAATACAAAGGGATGCCAATCCATAATTGGAATTTCTTTTCTTCATTTCGTAAAGCAGTGTAGTCATAATTCTTGCACCGCTTGCGCCAATTGGATGACCCAGAGCAATTGCACCGCCGTTAACATTTACATTATCTGTTGATAATCCCAAAAGGGTTGAAACTGCAAGAGATACAACCGCAAATGCTTCGTTAATTTCGAATAAGTCGATATCGCTTAATTTCATTTTAGCTTTGGCAAGTACTTTATTTATTGCATCTGCAGGAGCTGTAGTAAATTCAATTGGTAATCGTGCAGCAGAGCTTTGAGCTACAATTTCGACCAAAGGTTTATAGCCAAGTTCTTTTGCTTTATCTTCACTCATTATTAAGAGTGCCGAAGCGCCGTCGTTTAATTTAGATGCATTAGCAGCGGTAACAATTCCATTTTTATCGAAAGCAGGACGCAATGATGCAATTTTATCGAAATTTACTTTCTCCGGTTCTTCATCCTTAGAAACGACTGTTTCGCCCGAGCGTGATTTAATTTTAACGCCGCAAATTTCGTCATTAAATTTTCCCTCTTTTTGAGCTTCGATAGCGCGCTTGTAGGAAAGTACGGCAAACTCATCTAATTGTTCCCTAGTGAATTTAAAATCTTTTGCGCATGCTTCTGCGCAGTTGCCCATATGAACATTGTTGTAAACATCCGTTAAACCATCAACAAGAATAGAATCGTGCACAGTGTTATTGCCAAGCCTATAACCACTGCGGGCACCTTGAAGTATGTAAGGAGCGTTCGACATACTTTCCATACCACCGGCAATTACAACATCTGCATCGCCGCACAAAATTGCCTGCTGGGCAAGCATTATTGCTTTTAATCCACTTCCGCACATCTTGTTAATTGTAAGACATTCAGTTTTTTCGGTTAATCCGGCAAAGATAGCTGCTTGACGAGCTGGAGCTTGACCTAAGCCAGCAGAAATAACATTGCCCATAATTACTTCATTAATTTCACTCTTCTCAATTTTAGATTCATCAAGAATTGCTTGAATAACCTGACTGCCAAGCTGTGTTGCAGTTAATGTGCTTAGAGCTCCATTGAAAGCTCCAATTGCAGTTCTTTTAGCATGGGTAATAACTACTTTTTTCATATAGATGCCTCTGTTTTATCGTTTTAATCTTTTGAAACGTTTGAACCACTAGCAACTTAATATTTTCTTTTAAATAAGTAAAGAAAAAAATACAACCTCACATAAAACAATTTAATCAATAATTCTATCGAAAAGAATAGTATGGTATACCTAAAATGAATATTTCAGGCATATTGGAGATGAAATTAAAAGGAATGGCCTTTTGCCTCTACACCAATGCAGAAGTAACTATAAGATCGGCTAATTCTACATTAGAGAATTGTTTTGTAACTAAATATTCTTTGCCATTATCTATCAATAATTCTGAAGGCATGGAGCGTAAATTGTATATGCTTCCCATAGAGTAACAATAAGCGCCGGCATTTTTTATTACCAATTTATCCCCTTCCCTAATTAACGGTAATTCTCTCTGTTCGGCAAAGCAATCTCCGGTTTCGCAAATATTTCCGCACACATCATATTTTTTTAATTCACCATCAGGGTTACTTAAGTTCTCTATTTGGTGATATGAACCGTAAAGCAATGGACGTATTAGATGGTTAAACCCGGAATTTGTACCGGCAATAAGTCTACCTCTGTTATTCTGAATGGTGTTTACTTCGACGACTAAAAATCCACTCTCGGCAACAATGTATTTTCCAGGTTCAAAATACATTTCCAGTTGACGCCCGTAATTATTACAAAACTCCGTGAACATATCTGTTACATTTTTACCAAACAATTCCAAATCTATTCTTTGGCTGGTAGGTTTATAAGGAACTTTAATTCCGCCGCCAAAATCTATGAATTCGAGATTTGGGAAATTTTCATTTGAAGCTATATTAAGAAGGTTCTTCATCCCCTCGTAAAATTTTTCAGTTTCCCCAATTCCGGAACCTGTGTGCTCGTGAAGACCAACAACAGTAATTTTATATTTATCGGTAATTTCTTTTACAGCTTTAACATCGCTCAAAAGAATTCCAAACTTTGTAATATCACCACCTGTTTTAACATGCTTGTGAGCGCCTGCATACACATCCGGATTAAATCGCAAGCAAACTTTACTTCCAGGATAAGTAGAAGCATATTTTTGCAATCCGCTTAAAGAACCAATATTAAAGAGCACACCGGTATTGTGTATTTCGTGCATTTCTTCCAAGGTTATATTATTTGCGGTGTAAAGTATGTCTTCTTTATTATATCCAAGTTTAAGAGCCAATTGAACTTCGGCAGGACTGACTGTATCTAAAAACGCATTGTGGCTTTTAAGCAGCTTCAAAATACCTACATTATAATTTGCTTTCATTGCATATAATATCTTCAGCTTAGGCCATTTAATAAAATTATAAAGCTCTTTATATCTGTTGACTATAAGATCTGCATCATACACATATAACGGGGTTCCATATTTTTCGGCATATCCAACAAGTAAGTCTTTATCAATTGAATTTGTCTTTTCCATTTTACTTTTCTTTAATTATAGAGTTATAAATCTGTTTAAGAACTATATTATTTTCTTGAGTTCTGATAGAAGATTATCAATTTGTTCGTTTGTGTGAGAAGAGAATACAACAATCCTAAGCGCTCCTTGTTTGCCGGATCCGACATAATTAATATATTGAATCACAATATCCTTCTTCATTAGTTCCTGCTGAAGTTTTTGCATTTCAATTTTACTATTCATAGTCCAAGCGCAAATTGGCACATTATTATTGTCGGTTTCTATTCCAATATTTCTTAAACCGCATTTTAATCTTCCAGCATTCTCCCAAAGCTTCTGCTTAAGCAAAGGATTAGCTTTTACAATCTTTAATCCCTCTAGGCTAGCTGCCGCGGCAGAAGCAGGAGGCGGTGTTGAACCATTTTGCAGATGACTGTTCTTAATTAAATTGATAAAACTGTTTAGCCCAGGAATTATTCCTCCAAAACCGCCGAATGCTTTAGATAGTGTTCCGCCGAAAAATAAGTTTGAAGAGGATAATCCATAATGCTCATAAGTTCCCCTTCCATTTGCACCAAGAACTCCAAGGGAATGAGCATCATCAACCCACAAAACTCCATTCCACTTTTTAATAATTTCGGAATACTTATCTAATGGAGCAATCTTTCCAAAAATTGGAAAGACACCATCGGTAATTACCAAAGGTTTTTGGTTCTGTTTTAAATTTGCATTCACTTTACTTTCAAGATCGTTGTAATCCAAGTGACTAAATTTGACCACTGGAAGACCACTGAGTCTTGAAGCGTATTCGTTGCTATAGTGAGAAATTTCATCGATGAAAACAACATCCATCATTTCCTTTTGGGCAAAGACCTGCATAGCCGCCATATCTGTCAAGAATCCCGATGAGAGATATACGGCATTTTCACAATCAAAAAACTGGGCAGCCTCTTTTTCTACATCCAATAGAAGTTGGGTAGTGCCATAACTGCTGCGGGATGAAGAACTGTTTACACCATACTTTCTAAGCGCATCAATAGATGCATCAATTACTCTATTATCTTTGTGAAGTTCATAGTAGCTTGTGCCACCAAAATATGAATACTGCTTTCCGCTAAATATTGTGAAAGCACCCGGTGCGCTATCCATAAGATATGGCTGTTCTGTATTGAAATTATTAGGCATAAAGACAACTATTTAATAAGAGCATCGTACATAATCTCTATTGGATGAAATGATTTTTTTTCAGTTCCGTCGAAAATTTGATGACGGCAGCTTGTACCCGGGGCACAAATTATAGTATCGGAATTTTCATTTCGAACTGCTGGGAATAAAACTAACTCCCCTACTTTCATGGATAAATCGAAATGTTCTTTTTCGTAACCAAATGCACCCGCCATTCCGCAGCATCCGCTTGGAATTTCTTGAACACTATAATTTTGTGGAAGAGAAAGTGTTTCGATTGTTGGTTTAGTAGAGGCTATTGCCTTTTGCTGGCAATGGCCATGAAGTTTAATTTTTTTTACTTCTTTTGTAAACGATTGTGAAGATATGTTTCCCCTCTTAACTTCAGATGAAATGAATTCTTCAAATGTAAAAACGTGTTTTGCAAGTTCTTCGGCATCGGCTTTTAAGTTAGGTTCTGCCAAATCTAAATACTCATCTCTAAAAGAGAGAATTGCAGAGACCTCAATTCCCACCAATGGTGCTTGAGGAGTAACTAAACTTTTTAGCATGCTTATATTTTGGTTAGCAATTTTTTTAGCATTTCGCAATAAACCTTTGGTTATAAAAGTTCTTCCGCTTTCTACATGCTTTGGAACAATAACTTGGTAGCCTAAATTTGTAAACATGATGAAGGCTTTTTGAGCAAGGTCGGAATCGTTATAGTTTGTAAACTCATCAACAAACAAATGCAACCTTCCAACAGCAGTTCCTTTTACTTTATAATTGTTTTTGTTCTTCTTATACCAGCTAGTAAAAGTACTCTTGGATAAAAGTGGAAGATTTCTCTTTGTAGTAAATCCAATAATCTTGTTTGTAATTTTTTGCTTAAGAAACAAATTAACAATAAGGGCAAAACTAGATACAACGGAATTAATCTTTGGAAGATATGCAATCAGTTTTGTTCTTAATGAAATTCCATTGGCATCGTAGTACTGCTGCAGGAATTCACTTTTTAGCTTTGCCATATCTATGCCGCTTGGACATTCAGACTTGCAAGCCTTGCAGGATAAGCACAAATCCATTACTTCATAAATTTCGTGATGATCGAATGGATTTGCTTTTTGCGACCTTGTTAAATATTCCCTTAAAGTATTTGCCCGCGCGCGTGTAGAATTTTTTTCATCTAGGGTTGCCCGGTAGCTTGGGCACATTGTACCGCCAATCAAATCTGTTTTACGGCAGTCTGCCGAACCGTTGCATTTTTCGGCGGCTCGTAAAATTCCCTTTGTAGAAGAGAAATCGTAAACAGTAGAAATTTCGCGTGCTGTTTTATCAATTTCGTAACGCAAATTTGAATTCATTGGAACGGTATCTACAACCTTACCGGGATTGAATATATTTTGAGGATCCCAAACTTTTTTAACCTCTTTGCACAATTGATAATTATGTTCACCAATTACAATTGGAATAAACTCGCCCCGTAATCTTCCGTCGCCATGTTCACCGCTTAAAGAACCTTTATACTTTTTAACAAGATGAGCTACCTCTTTGGTGATTGAGTAAAATAGTTTTACATCAAAAGAATCTTTTAAGTTGAGCATTGGATTTAAGTGGAGCTCGCCGGAACCAATATGGGCATAATATGCGCAATCTAAGTTGTTCTTTTTTAGAATACTGTGAAACTCATTCATGAATTCGGGTAAATCAACCGGACGTACGCAGGTATCTTCAATAAACTGTTCTGTTCTTTTATCTCCAGGAATATTACCTAGTAGACCCAATCCAGCTTTTCTTATTGCCCAAACTTTGTTCACTTCTTCATTCAATAAAAGAGGATAATGATAACCGTACCCGGCCTCAACTAAATCTCGTTGTAATTCAACTGCTATCTGTTCAATTTCGGCAACTGTATCTCTTGCAAATTCAACAACCAATAGTGCTGCCGGATCACCTTTGATAAACTCTCTGTTTTTGCTTTGCTCTATATTAACCTTTGTGCACTCTAAAATTTTTCCATCAATAAGTTCAACAGCGCCAGGCTTATACTTTAATGCAATTAAGTTTGCTTTGAATGTTTCATCCAAGGAATTTACATGCACCGGAATGACACCTAAATTTTTGGGAGGTAATGGCAGCAGGTTCAGTTTAATTTGTGTTGTAAAAGCCAATGTGCCTTCGGAACCGGCTAGCAGTTTACAAACATTAAAATCTTCTTCCCCTTTTTGGTAAACATTACATTTCAACAACTGATCTATTGCGTAACCATTGTTTCTTCTGTTTATCTCTTGAGAAGGATACTCGTTAATTATTTGCTCTTGATTAACCGGATCTAACAAAATTTCATTCAGCCGTTTATAAATTTTACTTTCGAGAGAAGTGCCATTACTTTTATTGAGAAGTTCTTGCTTCGAAATTGCTTTGAAGCATACTTCGGAGCCATCACTTAAAATTACATTTGCTTCCAGTACATGATCTCGGGTTGAGCCGTAAAGAATTGAATGAGCACCGCAGGAATTATTGCCAAACATTCCTCCTAGGTTACACCGGCTGCTTGTTGCTGTTTCGGGACCGAAGAATAAGCCATATTTTTTTAGATTAATATTCAGCTCATCTAATACAACGCCCGGTTCTACTATAACCCATTTTTGTTCCGGATTAACTTCAACAATCTTGTTTAAGTATTTCGATACATCTACAATAATTCCGTTTCCAACTACCTGCCCGGCTAATGAAGTACCGGCCGCTCTTGGAATTATTGGTGTACTTGTATTAATGGCAAGCCGAACAATATGCTTAATATCTTCTTTGGTTTTAGGAAGTACTACGGCTAATGGCTTTTCGCGATAAACTGAAGCGTCGGTTGCATAAATTACTTTCGATAATTCATCAATTAAAATGTCCCCCTCAAATTTTTCTTTCAACTTAACTAACTGATTATACAAATCTGAATTCATTTTCTTAATCCTTGGCCATTACTAATTCTTAAGTTTGCTTAACGTCAGCTTAAACTCATCTGCATTTGGTGTAACCTGATTAAAAATGTCTATGATCAATTCCTTTGTAATTCTGGCAAAGTCTTCTTCCCTTGGAAAGATAAGTACACCGCCCAAATCCACAGCTGCAGGACTAATCAATATTTTATTTTCATCCTCCGCAAAATAATAAGTAGGTCTATGTTTACTTCTTGGAAATACTAAAAGCCTCCAAGATTTATTAAATGTGCAAAGAATATTCATCATTGGTTCTTCTGTGGAATTATCTTGGCTTAAAGCCTGGTAAACTTTAGAAAATTTGTAAGACAGTTTTTGAATGTAATTCGATTCGAGCGCAATAAAATTTCGAAGAGCACCGGAGACCGCGGTAATTTTAACATCGTCGGTATCCGAAATTAACTTGCCATAATTTTCTATAATGCTGTCGTACTCCAAATCTATATTCATAAACCCAAAATTGCCTGCTTGAAAATGCATATGATCCGGCGCCGAGGCACCGCATCTTGGGCCATTATAAAACACCGAAAAATTTTCTCCCAGCATAGAAGAGATTAACAGCATGTTTTTAATTTCGGATTTTATTGATTGAGGAAAATGCTTGGTAGAGGGCACTGTAAAATGTTTATCGAAAATAGGAAAGGGATTTACAAGCAATATGTAATCGTTAACTGCTTCAATTGCTTTTTGCTCTTGCGGTAAACTATTCAGACATAAGAAACAGGGACGAGCCTCGATGGATTTAGCATCAACCTTAGCAGAGGAGGAAACCAATCTGCCTGGATTAAAATGCGCTTCTATTGTAAAATTATCGAATTGGAACTGCTTTACTTGAACCTCTTCCAAACTTTTATAGCCCGAAAATGCAAGGGGCCAATTAGCTAACTGCTCTTCAAATAAAAGATTTGCTTTAATTGGAAAATCAATTAATTCATCATTTTCAAGAAACAATATTTTTTTATTAAGTCCGTTCTGCATTTTTATTTTTCCTAATCCTAGCAAGTACTTCAATTGTTCTTAATCTATCTTTATATTCATTGTAGCTGTTCTGTTTTTCTATGTCTAAAGCCGCGTCGCTATTACCTTCCCATCTTCGGCAAAGATAAATTGGTTCGTAAATTCTTCCTATTTGATAATCGCGGGATATTAATAAACCAACGGCATAATCTTCTCCGTAACTAACGTTTGGAATTTTATATTCGCGAAGAATTGGTGTATAAAAAGCTCGCGGAGCCCCAAGACCATTAATTCTTAACGCATTATTCCTTCCATTATCCGGTGTCCATTCTTTGTGATCAATTATTCCCGGAGGAATTTCTTCCATATCAAAATTTGTCATTTTATAAGTGCCAATAACCATAGCACATTTTTCTTTTCTGAATGTATCAACAACTATTTGAACTGTATTTTCGTTTGCATAAACATCATCGCTATCAAGCTGAATAGCAAACCTTCCGCATTGTTTGCTGTGCACCGCTTCGTTCCAGCAGCCTCCTATTCCTAAATCCTTTCTTTCGGGAATGATGTGAATTAGTCGGGAATCTTGTTTAGCAATCTCATTAATTTTTTCGGTTGTGCCATCAGTTGAATAGTTATCTACAACTATCAAATTGAATTTATATTCGGTCTTTTGCGATAAAACAGATTTAATAGCATCGTTAATAGTGTTAGCTCTATTTTTAACAGGAATAATAACAGAAGCATCCAGTTCAAAATTATCTTTGTCAATTTCAATTTGTTTGAAAGCAGGGGCAAGGTAAGCGCCAATTCTCTTTAGATGTTCTGTTACGGCTGCTTCCATATCAATTTGCACTTCCCGGTTTTTTGGATTAACATAATCGAATTGTTTAACGCCGCTCTTGCGGGAATCTGTTTCAACAGTGGAATATAAATATTCGGGAATTCTTATAAATTCTCCCATACACGAAAGATGCAAACGCATATTGTAAAGTCCGGCAAATTTATATTCTTTTTTATTCTCGAGTGACTTTAATGCATCGGAATTAATCATCATTAAGTAGCCGAAATCGAAATCGTCGCGTAAACTGCCGAATTGGTAATCTATTACAGGATGGCGGCTTATAACATTTTCTTTTATTGTATTGTAATTACTGTAAACTAAAGAAGCGCCGGTAGAGTTAATTACATTATAAAATCTTTCAACGGCAAATTGCCCCAGCTGGTAATTATTATCTTGAGTAAACAGCAATATGTATTTTGTTTCGGCTTTGCTTTTAATCAATTCAATTGTTTGGGAAGCTGTAATACTGCCAACGTTTAGAACTTGGATGTTTTGAGGGGGCTGTATAGAAGTATCGTTAGCCAACAAATAAACTTTACTTACAAGTTCGCATTTAAGCAATTCATTAGCGGTATCTATGCTATAATGTGAACCGCTGTAGGGAATGAATACGGTAATCATCTATTTTAATATCTCCAATTAAGTAATGCAATCATTGTTAAACAAATAAAAGAAGTAATAATCAACTAGAATTATTACGTTAATAAAAATTTGGGCATAACTATTTTGCCTAAGAATGATTGTGAAATACTTTTCAAACAGAATTATTTAATATGAGAAGTGTTAATTAGCATTTTACTTTTTAAAAAATTCCCCTCTTAAAAACTTATTAAGAGGGGAATATGAATCTTTTAACAAAGAACAGCCGTTAATTATTTCATTAATATCATTTTTTTAGAAATATTAACTTTGCCTGAAGATAATGTGTAAACGTACATTCCGCTTGCTAATTTAGAAGCATCAAAATCTACTTGGAAAGTACCAGCACTCTTAACTTCATTTAATAATGTAGCTACTTCTTGTCCTAATGTGTTATAAACTTTTAAGCTAACAAATCCTTGTTCAGGAATTGAAAACTGAATGTTTGTAACAGGATTAAATGGATTAGGATAGTTTTGAGATAAATTATAAATAGTTGGTAATTCATCCAATTGTTTAACTGAAGAGCCGCCAAGAACTACTTTTTGAATTAAATCTGCACCGCCAACAGCAAAACTACCGATGTATGCAATTTTACCATCCAAGCTAAAAGCTAATGCTCTTGGCCTTTCGGTTTGAGTTGCATCCATATATTTCCATTTTAAGCTGTCTACAACTTTCTTTTGAACAACATCGTAAGCATACCAAGTACCAATTGTATAAGGTGCTTTTGGTTTATCGTTGTTCGAACCGCCGGACATCCACAATTGATTTTTGTTAACCGGATGCCAAGTGAATGACTCAACAGCAGCACCAATCATAATTGAATCCTTTAATTTGAAGGAGTCAAATTCATCAGTCCTAGAAAACACATGAACTTTACCATTTGTATAACCGGCATAATAAATAGTATTTCCATCGGCAGATACTTCAAAACTTCTGCAGAAACTTGTTGTTTTTTCGATAGCTGTACCAAGTAAAGTTAAATCCTGCTTATACATAGCAAGCGGATACTGTCCGCCAGTAACTGGAGCGACAAAGATAGTACCATTTGCAGAAACAGCTGGGGCAGAAGATGCACCCATTGTAACTGGAGCCAACATAACCTTCTTAATTCCTTTACCTGTTTTGTGGTCAATTAAATACATCATAGGACCAAGTGGAGCGGTAGTACCTGTAACAAGAAGTATATTACCGTCAATATTTGTTCTCATACCTCTTTGCGTTACACTGTACATTGTATCTCCAAGTACCTGGAATATTGGAGAGAAAGAAGCTTGAGTACCATCTGGTTTAAAAACGTAGGTTAAATAAACCGCTTTCTTAAGAGTATCACCAGGTGCAACTCCATGCTTTGTTACATTGGCATATCTGCCAACCCATATCTTTCCTTCCTTATCAACTGCCATTGCATGGTTTTGCCCTGTCTTGTAAAGCGCACCCGCAGGTGGATTTACAGGCCATGCGCCTTGGTTAACCCATTGGCCAAAGCTAATGGTAGCAGTAAATAAAACGACTGCAAATAAAAGCGTAAGTTTTTTCAACATTGTGCCTCCTGTTTCATTTGTGATTAGTTAGATTATTAAGTTACATATCAATTTATTTATTCTTTATCTACCAAAATATGGTGCACTAAGTTTTTGCATATCTACACGAACTAAAGTATGCACTGGCGTACCTGCATCGTTAAATTCTCGAATGTAGAACAAATTCTTTTTAGTTCCCCACATCATAGATTTTACTGCCGGCAAAATAACACCAGGATATAACGATGATGCAGTTTTTGAACTGTTAACACTAATAAAAGCGTCTGTTTGATCTGTACCAATTATAAGTTCTCCATCTGAAGAAAAAGCAATTCCGCCAACATTAACTTTTCCCAATCCATATTTTGCACCAATATCAAAATATTTTTCTTGAGAAGCTAAAGAAGCATCTGCATTTATTTTGTATCTGTAAATAGCTTCCTCTGTTGAATTTTTACCAGCTGCGTACAGATAACCGTCGTAAACTTTTATTGCAGAAACACTATAATCAATCGTCTTAGATAAAGTATCTTTTGTGCCATTCTTAATTCTGTAAATCAAACCGCCGGTTCCTGCGGCCCACAAATTAAAGTCCTTATCAAAATCGATTGCAATAATTGAAACACCGGTTTTAAGAACAACATATGTGGCACTAGTCTTTCCGGCTTCAACTTGAAATACCGCTCTTAAGTTTCTTGTAGCATATAGTATATTATTAGGACCAAACTTCATATCAAAGAAAAATGATTCAGCTCCTTTGGGTGCATAGTCAGAAATTTTTCCATCGCTTGTTATCTTTTTTACACCTTTATTGTTAAGATAAACGTAAACATTATCATCCTTATCTGTAGCAACAGTCATAGGGTCGTCTACACCTTTGGCAAACGGAAAATACACTCCAACTGCTTCAAGCAGGTTATATTTAACAATATTGCTAAAACTTTCTACTCCTCTTACCGAAATTTTAACATCGAGGCTGCTTTTAACAAGTGCAGGAGCTTTAACCACAAGTGTAGTTGGAGATGCTTGCAGTACTGTTGCCAAAACAGTTCCAAACGAAACTATATTTTCCTCTTTAACAGCCGAAAAATTTGAGCCGTTAATTGTAATTTCGGTAACGCCTGCTAAGGCTTCGCCTGCGGGAGAGATACTCGCAATAACAGGAGTACTTCCCTTCGATTCAATTTGATATAAACTTGGCGCTGCATCTTGATTACAACCTGCAATAAATACGGTAAGTAAGATTACAATAGCCAAAGAAATATTTTGTTTTTGCTTTTTCATATTTAATACCAATATTTTTTCAATTAAATATTCATTTTAATTTGTTTCTAAAAAGAGAAACTAAAACTCCAACGGTGAATGTCGCTAAAAATTCCAAACGGCTGAAAAGCGTAATCTATTGCTACATTAATTCCGGAAATATTTCTCTTTACTCCAAAACCGGCACTAAAGCTGTGTTCATCGGCTGGTGAGACCATACCGGCACGTACAGAAAAAGTATTTATAAAAGTATATTCCGCACCTAAATAAATTTGCTCGCTATAATCTCGCGGATGCGATGCATCTACAGATACAAGCAAAGAATGTGTCTCTTTGTCTATATCGAATAAATCCATAGCGTCCATAGATAAACCAATTCTAAATGTTAATGGAAGCTGGAATGTTTCTTTTTTATACTTTAACTCGGTTGAAAAGTTTTTAACGCTCATTCCAAAATTCAAACTTTTAAAACCGGTTCTGTAAAGAATACCAAAATCGAAAGCAAGTGCATCCAGAGCATTATCCTCTGTAACATAAGCACCGGTTTGATCGATGTTTATTACACTTGAGCCTAAATCTTGCTTAACATATTTAATATTACCGCCAACCGAAAATTTATCGGAAAGAGATTTTGCGTAACCAATACCAAAAGTATAAGCTTTTGGAGAAAAGGTTCCAACATCAATATAGCCTTGATCGTTTTTAGCAACAATAGTACCTTGCAAAGTACCGTAATCTATTGCCATAAAAGTAAAGCCAATAACACCAAATTCTTTATCGAATGGTGCAAAGGCAGCAGCGGCATGAATATATTTGATATCAGCAATCCAATTCATATTCCCCATAGTGAATGAAGAAAATTCCTTTAACGATGCCATTGTTGAAGGATTGTAAAACATAGAAGACGCTGAAGCAATATCCAAAGAGGTAGATGCTTCGGAAAAGCCGCTAACTCTTGCGTCTGTAGAAACACTTAGGAACTTCATACCGGTTTGCGCTAATTTAACATTTTGTGCTACCGAAGTATGAGCAACTAGCCCAAGCATCAACAATATAATTATGTAATTTCTCATTTATTAACCCAAAATTTATTATCTAATTATTACAAATTTTGCCATGTGATTTTTGCCGGTATTTTTATCTGTAATTACTGCAATGTAAACACCGCTAACAATAATTTGATTAGATGAAGTTACCTGATACCAATACTCATCTCCGCTTCCATTAGTATGCTCAATTGTTTTAATTAACTCACCAATTTCGGAGTAGATGCGAATTGTACATTCTCCTGGAATATTGTAGAAGGCAATCTTATCTTCATCAGTTGTACCAGGAAAACGAACTGCACCTTGAGCTGATCTATTAAATGGATTTGGTACAATACGAATTTGGCTTAATTCATCTCCAGCCTTTCTTTGCAAATTTGCCGGATCGTAAGTTTGAGTAAAATATCTTCCGCTCTCAAGTCTTCCGGCAGGAGTTCCAGCACCACCGGATTGCTGAGCGCCAACTGCTGTAATATAATAGTAATAATTAAATCCACGAATTACACCTTTGTCGTCGTAACTTCTTTCGCTGGCACTCTTTGTTTCGTAAATCATAGTATAGTTACTATCTACGTTACCAAGGGCTCTATAAATTCTGTAAGAGGTTGCAGGATTTGGATCGTTTACCGCTGCGCTCCATTTTAAAGAAATTCTGTCGCCGCCAGAGTTTACATCAAAAGTAGAAGGAGGCATTGGAGGCTGAGGAATTTTCCAGTTTGCGTTGAATGCTTCGGTTGCTCTTTTAAATGTTAGGAAAAGTGAATCTCTTCCCTGAAAAACAATTTCATTTTTTCTAATATCTGTAATTTGTTTATTCTTGTACTGCTTTCCAGCTTCTAACTGAAGCTTTCTACCAATACCATTTGCGGCTTCGGCAACAACAATTCTAACACTTTCGCCTGGCTTAAGTGTATATGGTCCATATCCGGTGTTATACGAAATACCTCCGGATGCGTTGCCAATATTTGGTGCATTTTTTTGAATAGTAAAATTTCCGCTTGGCTCAACTGCATCTGCATGACGAGGTGCTCTATGTCCCGAAGCCATTAATGCATACTCTTGAGTCATTCTATCTGTGTTTAATGCATTTGCACCAGCAAGCAACAATGGATGATCGGAATTGATATAATCTGTTGTTCTTGGTTGTCCTGGATCATCAATTTTTTCGGAAGCGGATTTATCTGCATACAAAGTAACTGTTCCAACAAACTGCGTTCCTCCCAATCTTCCAACAGTATCTGCCTTATCGTTATAAGCTGCAGCAGTACTATTTAAGGCCCAAATTGGTCCTCCTATATTATCGTAGCTAACATCTTTACCTGGAAAGTAACCATGCCACGAAAACTGAGCTCTAAATTTTTCGTTAACCGGATCAACTTTAACACCATCACCACGGAAATCATTCATAGTGTTAATTCCCCAACCAGCGGCATTTCCAACAACATATCTAACAGACTTGTTAATAGAGTTTCTAAAAGTGAACCAGAAATAGGCATCTTTAATTGTATTATTTGGAAGCTCTATTTCGGAATCGGAATCTGTATTACCGGTATTTGTAAAAGTATATTCGTAAACTATGTAGTTATCGTTATACTGTTGAGCAAATTGAAAAATCTTTCTGCTAATTGTAATTCCCAGTTGAGAGTTAATAACATTATCAATCATTCTATCGTAGAGCAAAGTGTTATCTACCTTATCTATTTCAACATTTTTTTGATAAGATAAATTACCATTTACAGATACGGCAGGTGCAGCAAATTTAGATTTCATTTCCATTTTAACTGGAACTACCGGATAGAACTGAGGACTGCGGGGACCAACGGCACAAACTTTAAATGGAAAAAAGTTTCCCCTTTCGTCTGTAAAATCCTTTGCTCCAATCCACATTCCACGCGCAGCCTGTGCATCTTGATAGTTATAGATAGCAGGCCATTGTAAACCAAACTGCTGTGTTTTTAGAAAACCGGCTTCTTCCAATTCCGAACCAATTTCGGAGTACCAATTGTGTAAAGAACCGGCAGACATCCAAACGTTTTTAAATTGTCCGTAAGTAACACATTGAATTCCGAGGAATAAAATAATTACTAACGCAAAATACTTTTTCATTCTACCAAAAATTGAGTTCATTCTTCCCTCAAAATTTTCTAATTGTTTATTAGTTAATATCATAATTAATCTTTATTCCCCAAAAAATTGATCTTGGGTTTAAAAATGTTGTGTAACCTAAATTAGGCATATCTATGTAAGACTTGTTCTTTCTCCATTCCTCTTTTTGCGCGTCGCTTGCATTTTCATCCCAAGGAATGTAAGGACCTGTTCTAACATCACCAGGTTTATCGTCACCGGCAATAAATGTATAGTTGCTTGCAAACTGTCTGTATTCTTCGGGCAAATGAAGAGATTTCATATAATCATCATAGTCATTCAAATCGTAGAATCCGGCTCTGTAGCCCATACGCTGCAAGTTAAGAGCATTATATACATCTGCAAATAATTCTACATTAAGAGGACCAAAATCGAACGCTTTTGAAATTCTTAAATCTACCGCATAAGAATCGTTCCAGCGTATATTGTTTTCGAATAATGGTTTTACTCCGCCAGGTCCAGTCCAAGAGAAATAAGTACCGGCAGACCATGAAGCAAGTATATTAATTCTGAAATCTTCCAACGGCTTAATTCCAAAAATTTCTGGACCCCAATCCATTGGAGTGAACAAATCTATATTTGCTCTTGCGTATGGCTGTGGAAGCGGTTTGTTCTGTTCGAAATTAGCTTTGTTTCTTTCATATTCTCTTTGTGTTGCAGGATTTTCGGAATTAGTTGGCAATCCAAAATTACCGCTTGTAGATACTTGATAAGTGTAATTAATAAATCCGCGAACCCAGTCTCCTCTATTCTTTGTTAAGGTAATTTCAAAGCCTCTAATATCTTGATAGCTTTCTGGTTCTGGAATTGAATAGCTTACAGAATTATCGCGGCTGTTATAAGTAACTAGTCTTGGTTGTTCCGAAATATCTTTATAGTAACCGGCAAGACGCAACATGTATTCATCGAATAAATTATGTTCGTAACCCAATTCGTATGCAATTGTTTTTGGAAGAGGATTGTTTGGATCTGCCAATCGTGTTACAGCTTGAGTAACGCTGCTTCTTCTAAGAAGGTAAAGATTTTCGGGAATAGGCATCGATCTAAAGTGACCATAGTTAAAATACAATTTACTATCAACAGAAATTGGGAAAGCAATACCAATACGTGGACTTAAATTTAGAATTGCTTTTGTAGCTTCCTTTTGAAGTAGTGTATCAATTCCTTTAGATAGCGCACCTGATAGAGCTTTTGAATATGGACTATCTAAAACATACCAATCTCCATTTGCGTTGCTATAATCCAAACGTAAACCAATGTTGGCAATCATACCTTCAAACTCCAGTTTATTCTGTATATAAAAAGCGCCTCTAACCGGGAATGTATGCCATTTAGATTGAGTATCGTTGCTAGGTAAAGAAGGTTCACGTAAAGCATAATTAACAGCGTTATCTGTGTATATAAATTCAAATCCGGCTTTAACGTTATTATATTTATTTAACTGGCTAATAAAATCTACTCTAGCTGTCCAAACACTAACCTTGCTGCTGTCTCGTGAATTACTAAAACCTAAACCCATGTTCATTGAAGAACCAATGCCTGAGCTTGTACCGCTAAAATATCCAAATGGGCTGTCATCGAATAAAACTCCGCCAAAGTTATTAACTTTGTTGGTATTTCTTGCAGCACCAGGATTTGTATCGTAACTTGTTCCAAATTGGCTAATGTTAACATCGTAATATGTGCTTGAATTTAAAACATGAGTAAACTTAATTCCGTAACCGGAACTAAATTTTTCGGAAGGTGCCCAATAATCTGTTGCATAAACTCTGGAATCTAAATAGCTGGCTCCGGCTCTAATATCCAATTCACTTGCAATTCCGCTGGCACTTCTAAAGAGCCCGGGACCGCCGCTTCTTGAACTGCCTGTTCCCCATTGTTTTCCGGCAAGTCCTTCAACAGATAATTTCATACCATTTTTCAAATCGGAAATAATCTTGAATTGGAAATTGTAATCTCTGTATGCATCTGTAGATAGTGGAATAAAATACATGTCTTGAGTAGTTCTGTATGAAGTAATAAATGTAAGATCGCCTAAGTATTCACCTACAAATGGCACAGGTCCGCTAAAGCTAACATCTGCATCATAATCCGGGTCAACAATATCTAATTGTCTTCGGTGCTGCCATAAAAATAATCTTTGAGCAGCTTCGGGGGTTAAATCGTTTGAAGGATCATTATCGGATAACAGTTGTTGGCTTACAGTGTTCCAGCCTCTGAATGGTTGATATTGACGTTTTGTATAGGAATCCCATTTGCCATTATCTGTTCCTGTCCAAGCAACTGCATCATCTACGTAAGGTCTAATCCAATAAGAATCGTAGGAATTTACAGCGTCTCCAAAATGCTTACGGGCTGCGCCTTTATAACGGCCAATAAAAGAGAGAGAATATTTTTGCTTATCTCCTTCTTTTGTAACAACGTTAACCAAACCGGAACGAATGTTTCCAAACTCGGCATTAAAACCTCCGGTCTGAACTTGTATTTCTTTAACGGAAGTAAAACTAATTCCTGTATAAGGTGTATTGTCTCTTTCGTCGCGAAGAGTCATACCGTTAACAACAAATGCTGTTTGATCGGCACCGCCGCCACGAATAATTGGGCCAGAAGCACCACTAACAACTCCTGCCTGCAAACCAATAACACTTTGCACACTCGAAACAGGAAGGTTTTCCATTTCCTCCATGCTCAAATTAACGCGGCTTGAAGCAACATCCTTTTGAACAACAGGCTGTTGAGCAACAACAACCACTTCGTTAGCAAGAATAGCTTCTTCGCTTAAATTAATATCGATATTTGTCGTCTGATCGATATTAACACGAACATTTGAAATTGTAGCCGGAGTATAACCAATATAGGTTGCCTTAAGAGTATAAGTACCCGGCTGAACATTTTGAATTACATAGTAGCCATCGGCACCAGTAGTAGCGCCTAACGTTGTACCTACCAAAACAACGTTTACTCCAAAGAGGGGCTCTTTTGTTTTCGAGTCGATAACCGTTCCGGAAATTTTTCCGGTAGTACCGGCAAACATTTGATAAGAACAAAACAAGGTAAGAATTGTGAGAAGTAAAAATTTTCTCATATTCAAAATCTCCTAAATTTCAGAATAATGATTCACATTAGATAAAAACACTAATGTGGGAATTACAATACATTTTTTTAAAGATAGAATCAACGTTAATTAATAAACTATATTTTTCAATTTTACTTAATCAACATCATTTTTTTGCTTAAAATATTCGAGCCCGAATTCAATACATATATATAAACTCCGCTTGGATATTTTTCGGCATTAAATTCAACTGTATATGAACCTGCAGGTAAATTCTTATTTATTAATTCTGCAACTTGTTGCCCTAACAAATTATATATTTTTATTGTTGTAAATCCGGCTCCGGGTATAGAGAATGATATTTGTGTTACCGGATTAAACGGATTTGGATAATTTTGATTAAGCACATACGTTGATGGTATTGCTTCATCGGTATCTTTTATATCCGAAGTAACTAAGGTCTTGAACTTGAACACCTCGGCTAATTTGCTAGAGCCATATTGATTTTGGGCCATAACAGACCATGTATAAATTTTATTCTCTTTCAATTTTTTAAGCGTTACGGTCGTATCAGTTACAACAGTATCAATAACTGTTATGCTTGGGTCAATAGATAATCCGTCGGCAACAAGAAGTCTATATTTAGTAGCAGCTTTCGATTTATTCCAAACCAATGTAGGAGTTAAGGAATTGTTTGATGTTGCATGAAGAGGTAATAAAAGTTGCGGAGGAATTGGGAATCCGGTTGTAAAACTGCGCACATCCGAAAAAACACTTTCTCCCGCAAGGTTAGAAGCGGTAATTCTCCAGTAATAAGTTGTTAGTCCGTTAAAGTTGGTTACTGTTTTAAATGTATCTGCAATATTTTTTTGATCTACAAGAAGAGTTGTAAAATTTTTATCGGTAGAAATTTGCAGTCTGTTGTAATTGGAATGCAGCGTGTTTTCCCAAACAAATTTTATAGTATCTTTTTGATTTACAGCCAGGTCTGCAGGTAAAATAGTTAATGGCTTACCAGGAATTGTAATTTGCACATGAATAATTTCGCTTATATTACTTTCATTGTGGTTTCTATCTAACGAAGAAACTGCAAAGTACATAGGTTTGGAAATGTCATCTGTCTTTAAAGGAGTTGAAGTTGTTCCAACAATATTATTAAGGTTTGCGGAATTATCTATATCCGATTGCAAAACAGTGGGAGTACTAAATTTATAAACAGCGTACATAAATGCAGTTTCACCGTCGCTTGCTTTTGCGGGCGCGTTCCAAGTTAATCCTTCACCTCTAGAATTATTCATTTTAGCAAACTTTAAATTGCTTGGTGCGTTGGGTTTAACCTGATCTTTCCAACTCATACCTGGCACAATTGCAGGATTTTTAAAATACTTGCTTTTCAACGAGTCTGTAAAAGTTAGAGAATTTGCCGGAATATGCTTAGCACTGAATAGTACCATTCCGCTGGCTTTACTATTATTTCTATTGGCTTTTAACTGGTTAGGTAGTTCGGCTGTTGAATAACTTCCATAAATATTACCTGAATAAAAATGTCTTCCATAATGATTTGATGAATCTGCCCACCAAGGCATCAGTTTATTATAATCCTGGCTGCCTCCAATTCTCCAATATAATTGAGGGATTAAATAATCAACAGTTTTTTGTTTAAGCCATGCCATCGGATCAGCGTAAATAGCGCTGAAAGCATCCATACCGGTAATACCGGATGGAACTCCATTTTTCCAAATACCAAAAGGACTGATTCCAAATTTTACATTTGGATTAAGAGCTTTTATAGTATCGCTAATAGCTTTCATTTGAATATTTACGTTATCTCTTCTCCAATCCCCTAAATTTGTAAATCCTCTTGAATAAGCTGTAAATGTAGCTGCATCTTGAGTAGTAATTTGATCGGGAGGATAGGGATAAAAATAATCGTCGAAATGAATTCCGTCAACATCGTATCTAGTAATAATATCAACAACCACACTTACATTATAATTTCGTACATCGGGCAAACCGGGATTAAGAATGTAAAGATTACCAAATTTTAAAATCCAATCTGGGCGAGTGTTAGTTATATGATTAGAAGCTCTTGTATAAGAAGCCCCTGCATATCTGGCTCTATATGGATTTAACCAGGCATGAAGTTCAATGCCTCTTTTATGGGCTTCTTCAACAGCAAATTTAAGCGGGTCAAAATCTGCAGCAGGTGCAGAACCCTGAGTTCCTGTTAGCCAGTAGGACCAAGGTTCAATTGTTGATTTATATAAAGCGTCACATTCAGGTCTAACTTGAAAAAAGGCGGCATTAATGTTTGCGCTTTTTAAAGCATCCAACATATCGGTTAGCTGTTTCTTTACAGTCTCAAGTGGAAGCCCTGGAGAAGAGGGCCAATCTATATTTGCAACGCTAGCAATCCAGGTACCTCTAAATTCTCTTTTGGGAGATGATACTTGTGCATAAATAGTTATTGTTTGCAGTATTAAAAGTATATAAACTATTCTTCTCATGCAGGGTCCTAGATTAAAGATTCATTAGAGATTGAAATACAAAGTAAATTTGATAACAGTAGCTGTTTTTTTCACTACACCAATGTGTAGTTTTATAAATTATTACAAACAGCATCTATTCATTAAAAGTAAATAGACTATTAAAAGGCCAGCCCGTATTACAATTTTGTAAGAATTCTTAGCTTTTGCCCTTTATTAACCGCTTCGGCACGGCTGTGAACATGAAGTTTTTCGTAAATACTACGAATATGATATTTTACTCCATCTACCGAAAGGAATAGTTCTTCGGCTATTTTTTTATAAGACTTTCCTTCGGCAAGATAATTTAATATGGTTACTTCCTTTTCTGTTAGATTATCTTCGGGGTACTTTGGCTTAAACTTATGAAACGATTTTAAAACTTTTCGAGCAATTTGAGGAGTCATTGGTGATCCCCCTTTTAAAGCCAAATGTATAGATTCTATTAACTCTTCGGGAGAAACAGATTTATGAAGGTAGCCAATAGCTCCCGCCTGAAGCGAGCCGAATATACTTTTATCGTCATCCTGAATAGAAATCATTATAATCAAAGCATTGTTATTCATGCTGCTGAATATTTCCGCCCCTTCGATACCAGAAATGCCAGGAAGATTTATATCTAGTAAAATAACATCACAACTTTTTATAGATTCGCTTTCAATTGCTTCTTCGCAAGAACTAAAGGAATTCTGAACAACAAATTCGCTTTCGGCATTCAGTGCGGTTTCCCAGGCTGTTCTTGCAAAAAGATTATCTTCTATTATTACTATTTTTATCATGGTTATTTTTTGTTCAAAATTGAAAATTCTGCAAACAATAATCACTACCTACAAAGGTGGAATTTATATTTTAACAGAGAAAGACCACTTTGTACCTTTGTTAATTGCAGTAGTTAATTGAAAATTGGCCTTAATACTTTCGGCCCGGTTTTTAATATTTACCAATCCGTTACTAAAAACTTTTTCGGTTTCATCAAAACCAATTCCGTCATCTTCTATACATAGATCCAATGTTTTGCCATTGTAATTAAAACTGATGCTTACATTTTTACATTGCGAGTGTTTAACAATGTTGGTTAAAATTTCCTTGCAAATGCACCATAAATGCTGGCGTGTTTCCATCGAAATAGATTTACTAAAATTTCCATTTGGCAATTCAATATTGTAGTTAATTTCCTTAGAATCCAATAGATCGGAGGTGTAGCGGTTGAACTTAATTAAAAATTTTCCAAGACCATCCTCTTCCGGGTTAACTGTCCATATCAAATCTTTAATTTTTTCCTGGGCATCTGCAGAACTTTGTAAAATTAGATTCAAGTATTTCGATTTATTTTGAGAGCCGGTTTTAACTTCCTTTTCAATTGCCCTAACAAAATATTGAATGCTCGAAAGTGTACCTCCAACTTCATCATGTAAATTACGTGCAATTCTGCTTCTTGTACGTTCAATTTCCAATAGCCTATTCAAGCGAACCTCGTAGAAAAAGAATATAACCAGGAGAAGTGCTAAGAAGGCAATAAATCTAAACCACCAGGTTTCCCAAAAAGGGGGAGTAATAATTATTACAATAGAACGTTCCACCTCGCTCCAAATTCCATCGTTGTTGCTTGCCATAACTTTTAAAGTATACTTGCCGGGATTCAAATTGGTAAATTTAGCAACTCGGTTATTTGCATCAACAAAAACCCACTTATCTAAAAATCCTTCAAGTTTGTAAGCATACCTGTTCTTTGAGGGAATTGCATAGTGGAGAGCCGAAAATTCAAAACTAATTACTTTGTCGAGATATGAAAATACAACCTCTTCCAGTTCGTTTATTGGTTTTGAAAGAGGAGAGTTTTCTCCAACCTTAACTTCTTGATCCATTACACTAAGTTTTGTAAAGGCAATTTGCGGTCTGTAAGGATTATCTATTATCTCGTGCGGATAGAATGAAATTAGACCATTGGAAAATCCAATGAACATTTTACCATCCTTATTCTTAAAATAAATATTGCCGTTTAACTCAAGTCCCGGAAGTCCATCTTTGGAGTTATAGTTTTTGAATATTTTTTTTATAGGATCGAATTTACTAATGCCATCGTTAGTTCTAATCCACAAATTACCTTCTTGATCTTCCTGAATGCTGTAAATAGTATTATCGCTTAAGCCGCCGTCAATAGTAAACTGTTCAAAATTGTCTTTTTCCCGGTTATACCTGTTTAATCCCTGATAAGTACCTATCCATAAATCCCCCGCTTTCGATTCATATATGTTGTAGATTCTATCGTTTGAAATGCAAGTGCTGTCGTTTGCATTTACTCGGTAATGTTTAAATGTTTCCTCTTTTTCGTTAAATACATCCAGCCCTCCATAAGTGCCAACCCAAATTACTCCATAACTATCTTCAAAAACAGATACTACTCGGGAATCGCCAAGGGTTTTAATGTCCCCTTCGAAATGACTATACTGCTTAACAATATTTTTAACCGGATCGAACATGGTAATTCCACCGGCCAACCTTCCTGCCCAGAATCTGTTTTTTCTATCAACATAAAACCACTTTACAAAATTATTACCTTGCATAGCGGTACCGTCATCTACATACTGGACATTAAAGAAATCGTTTTTTTGGGCGTTGTAGTAATGAATTCCGTTATAGCTTCCAATCCACAAATTGTTTTTTTCATCAATGTAAAAGTTGGACGAAAGTTTAGTATGAAAACCGAATTTGGAATCTATCTCTCCAAAGAATTTAATTTTTCTTGAATTGCTTTTTAATATGGCATTTTCTCCGGGTCCTGCCCATAGAATTTTTTCGGTTATATATTTAGAAGGAATTGTCAACGGATTATCTAACGATGCTGTATAATTTTTATTAAAGTAAATTGCCTTAAATTTTTTCTTCATCGAATCAAATTTATTTAATCCGGCAATTGTACCTACCCAAACAACTCCAGTTCTATCCTTAAAAATAGAGCGGATTTTATTATCGTTAAGTGTGCTGTGATCGTTTGGATTGGAATAGATTGCCCTCTTGGCAAAAGTATTTTTATCGAACTTGAATAAACCGCTGTAAGTTGCAAGCCAAATAGATTCCTCATCTTCAAATAATTTCCGAATGCTCAAATTATCCGGCTTAATTGGAAAGTTAGGATCGCTTTTAATACTGTTGAATTTCTTTTTTAACTTATCAAATAGGTTAACTCCTCCCCCAAAAGTTGCTACCCAAAGCCTTCCCTTTTCATCTTCCAAAAAATCCATAACCTGGTTATGGCTTAAACTGTATTTATCGTTAGGATTGTATTTGTAATGAATGAATTTTTGCTTTCCTTCGTCATATAGATTCATCCCTCCGTCAAAAGTGCCAAGCCATAAATTTTTATCTTTGTCTTCGTATATGGCGCTAACCATATTGCTGCTAATTGAATTTGAATCTTTTTCTGAATGAGTGAAATGAATAAAAGTTTCTTTAACGGGATCGAATAAATTTAATCCTCCCCCTAATGTAGAGACCCAAATTCTATTTTTAGAATCTCGGTAAACTTTAAAAACAATATCGTTGCTAATAGATTTTGGATTGCCGGAATTGTGCATAAAGCGTTTAAATTTTCCGGTTCTGCTGTTAAATTTATTTAGCCCACCACCTAAAGTGCCTACCCAAATAATTCCCTCTTTATCTAACAAAAGGCTAAATACATGGTTGTAACTAAGACTGCTAACATCGTTTACTTCATTTTTATAGTAAACAAAACTATAGCCGTCGTAGCGGCAAATTCCGTTTTCGGTTGCCATCCAAATAAAACCAATACTATCTTGAACAAGATCGTTAACATTGCCGGGAATAAGTCCCTGCTCTTTTGCAATTCTATCGAATATTATTTTTTGATCTTGCCCATTTACTGCATCAGACATTGTCGCAATAATGCAAGTTACTACTAGTAATATTGTCTTTAGTTTATATAGCATTTGGGTTTTGTTTGAACAACGGTTTACTTAACCATTGCAATTAATTGTATGAATTCCATTAATGTCGATTACAAAAACAGTACTTCTTTAGTAGTCTTAATATACATTTCTTTTTGAAAAGCGCAATAAACAAATTTAATTGCGGCAGTATACTTCTACCAAAACCAAACTAAAAACCAATAATAAAACCACCCAATTATGTAGTTGTATTTATGTTGCCTTATTTATCTTTCTATCAAATTGCTATAGTTATTTAAAAAAAATCAGAATTAAATGCTAAAGCCAAAAAGAAATAAATGAATTAGAATAGCATTAAAACAATTAATAAAGATGATGCGGAACTATTATGCTAAACAAGAATATTTTTAAAATTGCCATTATCTTAATCCCCTTTTTTTTAAGTTGCTCCGGTTTGCAAATTGATGAACAAAAAGTGAGTACTTTAGATATTCCCAAAGCCGACCGAGAATTTAGAGGTGCCTGGGTTGCAACAGTTGCTAATATAAACTGGCCCAGCAAAAAAGATCTTACTACCGAAGAACAAAAGGCCGAAGCAATAACAATTATTGAAAAGCTTTACCAAAATAATTTCAACGCAATAATATTTCAGGCCCGCCCTCAATGCGACGCCCTTTACAAAAGCGATTTAGAACCATGGTCCTATTATTTAACAGGCGCTCAGGGCAAGGCACCAAATCCATTTTACGATCCTTTGCAATTTTGGATTGATGAAGCCCATAAAAGAGGAATGGAATTACACGTCTGGTTAAATCCATACAGAGCGCACCATACAGATGGTGGCGAAGTATCTGAATTATCAATTGTTAAAAAAAATCCAAAGCTGGTTGTAAAACTTAAAACCGGTTATTGGTGGCTGGATCCAAGTAAAAAAGAAACGCAGGACTATTCTTATAATGTTGTTATGGATATTACCAAAAGATACGATGTGGACGGAATTCATTTCGACGATTATTTTTATCCTTATCCTTCATATAATAACGATGAGGATTTTCCGGATGATGAAAGCTGGAAAGAGTATTTAAATAGCGGTGGCAAATTAGCAAAGGCAGATTGGAGAAGGAATAGTGTTAATGTATTTATCGAAAGAGTTTACAAAGGCATAAAGAAATTGAAGCCAAATGTAAAATTTGGTTTAAGTCCATTTGGAATTTGGCGCCCTAAAAATCCAAAATCTGTTGAAGGATTTGATCAATACGAAAAACTTTATGCCGATGCAAAATTATGGATTAACAAGGGGTGGGTAGATTATTGGTCTCCACAGTTATACTGGAAGATCAGTACAATTCAGCAAAGCTTTCCAATTCTATTAGGATGGTGGAAAGAACAAAATTTAATGGGACGACATTTTTGGCCAGGAATTAGTGTGGACAGAGACAACACAGAATTGAATAGTGCGGAAGTAGTTAACCAAATGTATATTGTAAAAGGAATGCTTCCCGAATCTCCAGGCAGCTTATGCTGGAGTGTTGGACCAATATTAAAATTTAGCGAGCTTTCAAATGCAATTGTAAAGGGTCCTTACAAAAAACAGGCTTTAATACCCAACACACCTTGGTTTAAAGGAGCTCTTCCAAATTCACCTAACATCCAAGTTCAAAGACAAGCGGATAAGGTTAATATCTCTTGGGATAAAAATAGTAACAAAGATATTTTTAACTGGGTTGTTTACTATAAATATGGGACCAGATGGGAGTACAAGATTTTAACTGGTGATATATTTAATTGCGATGTGCCTCTTACTTATGAATACAAACAAATAAACGATAAAAACGAAGAGGTAATTAGAAAATATAATTTAACCGATGTGGCAGTTTCGGCTGTGGACAAAATTAGTAACGAAAGTATTCCAACAATGCAAAAAATAAATTAAGCAATAGCGGTTAGTAAATAGACTACTGCAGAAATAGTAAAAGATTGCCTATTGCAATCATATCTCTTTATTTTGAACAATTAAACAAGGTTTCATAACAAAACTATTAATGGGTAAAAAATGAAAATATATTTTCTATTTATTCCCTCACTTATTTTGTCTTTCTTCTTTTCTTCAACTTCCAATGGCTTCAATCAAAGTAACGGCTTACCCTTAAATTCAACCTATTATAAAGATAAGATAGCCATACTAAGTTTTGAACTAGATGATTTTAGTAATACCGAATTAATAAAAAGTAAAGCCAGCATAAAAATAATCGAGTTCTCCTCTTCAGGCTTTGATGCAGTTATTATTAAAGCTAAGTATTTAACAAAGTTATTGCTAAGTGATCATGCAGCAAAAACAGGTACATTGAGAAGTGTGCAGGTAATCTGTGAAATTGCTTCTAAAGCCGGTTTGCAAATATTAATTGATGTGGATTTTGAAGAATTGTCCATAACTAATATTTCTGCTTCTCAAATTGCCAGTATTAAAAGCCAAATTTACAATCTTGTAAAAAATTGCGAATTGGACGGACTAATTTTTAGCAATATAAATTTCTCTTCCAAAGAAGTAGCAAGTTTATTCGAGGATATAATTGTTGAGGCAATGCTTTTAAAACCATTCTTGATTATTTCTACTTCTAGTAAGATTAGCGAGACATACAATATAGATGTTAAAAGGTTTTTAGATTTGGGAATTATTGACTTTGTTATTGATGAAAACGAGGGTAATTCAATTAAGCGTATAGATAAAATTGCTAATAAGGATGAAAGAATTTTAAAAACATACGTCAAACGAATTACTCCGAATTGTTTTATCTCTTTGAATCTGAAAGAGATTGTTGATAAAGATATCGAACAAGTTGAATTAGTGCAGTTGAAACAGGTTAAAACAATTGATTCAAATAGTAAGATTAGTTTTATACAAACCATTAAATCAGATTCGGTTAAACTAAAATTGGGCAACTCTATTTATAATATCTCAAAAAGCGATTGGGTCATTCCCTACAACTATTTATTGAATAAAAACAAAACCGTTAGCCGCAATGGTTTGTGGGTTGAATTTAGAAGACCTTTTGCAAAGGTTACAAATACAGATACATACAGTTTATTGTGCCGGGGCAATTATCCTTCGAGTGCTTCTATTAATGGAGAAGATGTAAAGATGTATAAGACCGGAGTATTTTTTAATAAAATAAAATTGACCGAGGGATTAAACAAAATTAAGGGGCAAGTAAAAGATACAAAAGGAAATATTGCGACCTATGAAGATAGAGTATTATATGTAAAAACAGATGCGGCAAAAGCAGATTCTGCATTAGTTATCTTCGATTACGAAATTGAACCGGCCGAAAATCTTTCCTTATTGCATCAAGATTATTTAACCGTTTCGTTCAACGGATCTAAAATGCAAAAAGGAGTGGTTGAAATTATTCCATCGGGAATTCTGTTTGACTGCAGCAGAGTTGATTTGAATAATTACAGCAAGTATAAGGTACAAATACCACTTAAAGGTTTTGAGGCAAATGTTAAGTATGGAATAAAAATAATTTTAAAATCTGCCGACGGTAAATCAAATTTAGCACCGGCACAGCAAGTGCTAAAGCATGGTTTTACAATTAATGAATTTGACAACTTTCCATTACTAAAAACAATTTCGGATAATTCTCTTTTAACGTTAACACTAGCCCCAATTAGACTGGGCGCACCATTAAGAAACGAGTTGCCCAAAAATGTAATTCTAAAATCGAATGGGATTTTTGGTGAATACTACCGTGTTCGCCTAAGCGATACAGATGAAGGATATATTAGTAAAGAATATGTAGAAGAAATTACCTCCCCTTCTGTTGTCCCCAGTTATTTTATAAATCCAATAGTAAGTTCTAAAACAGATAATTACGATGTTGTAAAAATTCCGTATCTCGAAAATGTTCCTTTTGATGTTTACCCGGAGCCTGAGCAAAATAGAATAACAATTAATTTATACGGCGTAAAAACAAGCAGCACATGGATTATTCATAGAAACAAATTAAGATTCATAGAAGAGATAACTTGGCAGCAAACATCAAAAGAGACTTATAAAATTTATGTTAACCTAAAGTCATCTAAAATTTGGGGATACGACATAAAACCAAACGGCAAAGAACTTGTCTTTAGAATAAAATATCCTCCAACTTATACGTTGAAAACTAAATTGCCCTTGAAAGGAATAAAGATTTCTATTGAAGCCGGACATGGAGGAAGCAATAGCGGCGCAGTAAGCATATCTGGAATTAAGGAAAAGGATATTAATTTAAAACTTAGCATTATGCTCGAGAAGCTTTTTAAAAAGAATGGTGCAGAAGTATTTCAAGTTAGAGATTCCGATAAAGATATGCTGCTTGGTAAAAAAAGAGAAGACGCAATCAACTCGGGTGCAAATATTCATTTAAGCATTCATGCCAATTCAAGCGAACCCGAAGATGAATTTCTTGGCACTTCTGGCACATGCACATTTTATCATAATCCATTTTGGGCAAAGTTAGCCGAAAGTATTTATTACAAATTAGTAGAGCTGGACCTTAAGCCATTCGGTTCTGTCGGGTCATTCAATTACAAGGTTACTCGAATGTCAGAAATACCATCAATACTGGTGGAACAAGCTTTTATGTCGCACGCCGAAGATGACGAAAAGCTTAGTGACGATTCTTTTAGAATGAAAATGGTGCACAAAATTTTTGAAGGCGTAATAGATTATTTAAAGTACATGAAGGAATGATAAAACCATTTTGTAAATTAATTTAACTTTATTTATTGGGTTTGGTATGGAAAAGAAATATTTAATTGGTTTGGATGGAGGGGGCACTAAGACTAAATGTGTAATTACAGATTTGGATTTAAATCCGCTGTACAGCTGCCAGGGCGGACCATCAAATTTTTTAATTATAGGAACGCAAAAAGTTAGCGAAACAATCCTTTTGTTGATTAAAGAATCTTTGGAACATCTTAAAATATCTTCGGAAGAAATTGCTTCCATTTTTATTGGGACCACCGGAGCGGGCAGAGTTGCCGATGCCGAAAAATTAAAAACAGATTTTATTGCCTTCGCACAATCCAACGGCCATTCGTTCAATTCATTTAATGTAAATAGCGACGCGCGCATTGCTCTCGAAGGCGCTTTTAGCGGCGGTCCCGGCTCACTATTAATTGCCGGCACGGGCTCGGTAATTTTTGGCAAGGATAGATTAGGGCAAATTCACCGTGTTGGAGGATTTGGAAGATTGTTAGGAGATGAAGGAAGCGGCAATACTATTGGAAGAAGAGGATTAAATCAGGTATCAAAACAGTTTGATGGAAGAGGGCCAAAAACTTTAATGACCGAATTCTTAAAGCGGGATTTTAATATTACAGATTCATCCGAGCTGATAACAGAAGTTTATAGAAATAATTTCGATATGGCTTCGTTTGCACCAAAAGTTATCGAAGCCGCTCTTAATGGAGATGAAATGGCTAATAAAATTTTAGAAGAGGAATCGGATGAACTAATGTTTCATGTCAAGTCTATTTTTAATATGATTGGAGAAGAAACATTAAAGCTAAGCCTAATTGGCGGAACCATAGCTACGGATAATTATTATGCGTCTATGTTCAAAAACAAAATAAATTCTAATTTGCAATGTGTTAAAATTGTTGAGGCCGAAAATCCTCCCGAAATTGGTGCGGCTTTAATGGCAAAGTCAACTATATAAAGTTTCAAATTTACCGGAGTAATTAAATGGCAATTCAGAAAGTTGAAAAAAGGAATCCATGGGCATGGATTCCTTCTCTTTATTTTACAGAGGCAATTCCCTACGTAATGGTAATGTCTGTTTCTGTAATGATGTACAAAAACCTTAATGTTTCTAATGCAGATATTGCATTCTTCACAAGTCTTCTTTACTTCCCATGGTTTTTAAAATTTCTATGGGGACCATTTGTAGATATGTTTAAGACAAAGAGAAGCTGGACTATTACAATGCAATTAATAGTTGCGGTTGCTCTTTTTGGTATTGCAATAAGTCTTACCACAGAATCATATTGGCTCCTAACCTTAATTGTCTTTGCGCTTATGGCATTTGCATCTGCCACACATGATATTGCTGCAGATGGTTTATACTTATTAAGTCTCGAAGAACAGGAGCAATCTGCTTTTGTAGGTGTTCGTTCTACATTTTATAGAGTTGCAACAATTGTAGGTTCAGGATTACTAGTAGTAATAGCGGGAGAACTAGCACCAAGTTTGGGATTCAAAAGTGCCTGGTCAATAGTTTTTGTAATAGCAGGAGCAATTTTTGTTTTGCTATTTCTGTATCACAAATTTATTCTTCCTTATCCAAACACAGACAAAGGAACTCTAAAAGAGAGTTTGAACGGCAAGCAAATTGGTTTTATGGTGGGCGGTTTCTTTGCTTTTGCGGTTATAATTTTTATTGCTTTTACAATACTCACTGCAGTTTTTTCTTTTGCTGGACTAATTTCCCCATGGAAAACTATTGTAACAACTATATTATTAGTTCTTATAATGGTTGTCGTCTTTAGAACTTACGTTGCTACTTTTGTTGATAAGTTCGAAAAGTCTGAAAATAAAAACGCGCTACTCCTTCCATTTATTGAATTCTTAAAAGCTTTTGTAATCTTTATGCAGAAGAAAGATATCTGGACAATATTAGGTTTTCTATTATTCTATAGATTTGCCGAAGCACAACTGGTAAAACTTGTTCAGCCTTTTCTTTTAGACCCGAGAACAAAAGGGGGACTGGGATTAACAACATCTGAAGTTGGAATTGTTTACGGTACTGTTGGTATTATTGCTTTAACTTTAGGTGGACTTATTGGCGGCTACCTTATTTCGAAGAAAGGACTGAAATGGTGGTTATGGCCAATGGTAATTATTATGCATACTCCAGATCTAGCATTTGTATATCTTTCAATGTACCAGCCAACAAACTTTTTGCTTATCAATGCAGCTGTTGCCTTTGAGCAGTTTGGATATGGATTCGGATTTACTGCATATATGATGTATATGATTATGATCTCACAGGGAGAACACAAAACCGCGCACTTTGCAATCTGCACCGGTATTATGGCGCTTGGTATGATGCTTCCTGGAATGTATAGCGGCGCATTGCAAGAACAAATTGGTTACTCTAACTTTTTCTTATGGGTAATTGTTTCAACAATACCAGGATTTATTGTTGCCGCATTAGTTAAGATAGAACCCGAATTTGGGAAGAAAAAAGCTGTATAAATATTTATAAATTTTCACTAAGGCGAAGTATGATAAAGAGAATATTTTTATTTGTAACTATAATTTATGGAATTACATCATTCGCTCAAGGGAACAAAATGGAAGTTCTTAACAAACTAATTGATGAAGTAAAACATAAATACGCTCCGGATAAACGTGTGGCAATTTTTAATATTTCGGCTAGCGACAGTACCGGAGTTCAAACAGTTAGCGGCGATACTAATATTGAGCAAGCTAAGATTGAGCTGATTAATAGAATTAAAGAAATAGGAATTGATATAAAGGATGAGGTACAATTATTGCCTCATTCAAAGCTTAAAGATAAGATTTACGGTGTAGTTACTTTATCCGTTGCTAATATTCGCTCCAATACAGAACATTCTGCCGAACTTGGTACACAAGCCTTGCTGGGCACCCCGGTAAAAATCTATAAATATTACGATGGCTTTTATCTAATTCAAACCCCTGATAACTATATATCATGGGTGGATGATGCCGGAATTACTCCAATGACAAAAGCTCAGTTAAATGAGTGGATTAATTCCGAAAAAATTATTTATACAAATGAATATGGATTTTCCTATACCGAGCCAAATGAATTATCGCAAAGAGTATCGGATTTAACGGCTGGCAATATTTTAATAAATCTTGGCATCGAAAATAATTTTATTAAAGTTAAATACCCCGATGGAAGAATTGCTTATATCCAAAATTCCTATTGCCAAAATTATTCAAGCTGGATTAGTAAACCGGAACCTACCAGTGAAGATATTATTAGCACTGCAAAAAAATTTATGGGCATTCCCTATTTGTGGGGAGGCACATCTGCAAAAGGAATGGACTGCAGCGGATTTACAAAGACGGTTTACTTCTTAAATGGAATTGTTTTGGAAAGAGACGCTTCCCAACAGGTTAATACCGGTTTGTTAGTAGATACCGAAAATGATTTTGAAAATTTAGCAGCCGGAGATCTTTTATTTTTTGGATCTCAAAAAACCGATTCCACAAAAGAACGCGTTACTCATGTTGGAATTTATATTGGAAATTTGGAATTTATTCATGAAGCAGGCCGGGTTAAAATTAACTCATTCGATAAAAACGCACACAACTTTAGCGAATATAGATTAACTCATTTTATTCGTGCTAAAAGAATTTTAGGCTCGGTAGATAAAAACGGAATTACTTCTGTAAAGAATAACAAATTTTACATCGGAGATTTTTAATGAAACAAAACAGAAGAGATTTTATTTTAAAAAGCGGATTGGCAGGGGGTGCACTTTTAACAGGCGCATTTAAAACAAGCGCATTTGCTAAACAGATTAACATCAATAAAAAGAATTTGAAAATGAAACTAACATTTAAGCCTTACACACTCGAGCTAAAACATGTTTTTACATTAGCCACCAGCTCAAGAACTACAACTCCGGTTGTTCTAACTAAAATTGAATTTGATGGCCTTACAGGTTATGGCGAAGCATCGATGCCTCCATATTTGGGTGAATCGCATGAATCCGCATCTAAGTTTTTATCGAAAGTGGATTTATCACAATTCAAAGATCCTTTCGAAATGGAAACTATATTGGATTACGTAGATAACATAGATAAGCTTAACCCTGCCGCAAAGGCATCTGTTGATATTGCCCTTCACGATTTAGTTGGAAAATTAATGAAGAAGCCGTGGCATAAGATATGGGGTTACGATAAGAACAAAACTCCATTTACTTCATTCACAATTGGAATTGATACCAAGGAAGTTGTAATTCAAAAAGTGAAGGAAGCCGATGAGTATAAAATATTAAAAGTAAAGCTTGGACGCGATACAGATAAAATGATGATTGAAACAATTCGCTCTGTAACAGATAAACCTATTGCGGTTGATGTAAACCAGGGATGGAAGGATAAGTTTTTTGCGCTTGATATGATTAATTGGCTTAACGAAAGAAATGTTAAAATGGTAGAGCAGCCAATGCCAAAAGAAATGATTGATGAGAATGCCTGGCTTACTCAAAAGAGCCCGTTGCCTACCTTTGGAGACGAATCGGTTCAAAGAATTCCAGATGTTATTAAAGCGCATGGAGTTTATTCGGGTATAAATATAAAACTGATGAAGTGTACCGGATTGCGCGAAGCTCACAAAATGATTGACCTTGCAAAATCTTTGAACATGAAAGTTATGCTTGGCTGCATGACTGAAACATCATGCGGAATTTCGGCTGTTTCTCAATTATCGTCGCAATGCGAATGGGCAGATATGGATGGCGCACTTTTGATTAAAAACGATCCTTTTATAGGTACAAAAGTAATTGATGGTAAGGTGGTATTAAACGATAGTCCTGGAATTGGAATTTCGAAAGTGCTGCCTTATTAAAAAACTTAATTAGTAAAGACGCAGCCAACGCTGCGTCTTTGCAAGTATATCTTATTCTGTAAGCTTTCTTAACTCTCTTGTATGTTTGTAGAACTCATCCAAACTCAATTCTCGTAAAAACAACATTCCTTTTGCAGCTCTTAATCTTGGATGCGGATGTTTTAGAAAATATGTTTTTCCTAAACATTCTCTTAAAGTGTTGTACTGCTCAACCTGAATTTTTTGCACTAGCTTGCTGAATGGTCCATCGTACTCCCAGCTTGGAAAGCTGGCGCCTTTTTGCGAGCTAAAGCTTTTCATAAAAGTGTTTTCCAGTATAGCAAAACTATTTAAGCTCACTGGCACATAAATATTTGCTTCTGCCGGATGGAATCTGTACCAAACATTTCTATATCCCCAAACTTTAATATTGGAATTGCCCGAGTATTTTTCGTAGAGCTGCAATGCTTCGCTAATTGCCTGCATAACTTTGTAATGAGTATCGGGTCCGCTTCCTTCGGGATCGAAAGCAACAGTTACAATTGTAGGTTTAATTTTTTTCATCAGCTCAAAAATTGGCAATACATCTCTATCCATTTCGGGCACTTCGGTAAAAATATCTCCCTGATAAAATCCTAAACGTAAATGGGAAACTTCTTCAACACTAAAGCCATAGTATCCCCAAAATACTTCACTCTCATACTCTCTTTGCATACCCTTAAGTTTTTGTACATAGGCAATATCTTTTTTACCGGGGTACTGAGTTCTAAAATAATTAATCAGCTCGTTAACACGGTCTTTCAAATAAACTAAATTTTCCTCTTCATAAACTTCCATAATATTTCTTAGCAATCTTCTGGCGGTGGCTTCGTTTTGAATTGTACGGCTGTGCCCTGCTACGCCATCTAAGTATAACATTACGTCACGGTTTTTACCATCAATATTTTGTTTGCTAAAATAATTTTCGCCAAACCTTTTTGAAAAAGTACCTGCATTTAAATAGGACAATAAATTTTCCATCAGGTTCAGCATAAAGGAATTTGTTACTGCGGTAAATCCGCTTGTCATATAAGCAAAATGATGTTTGTTTAAAGGGGTACGCACCAGATGTGTTATATATGGCAAATATGCAAGCTCAATATCATCGTGATGAGGAGCGGTATGGAAAATAGATTCATTCTCTACCGGTTCCATTCCCCGTTCCAGCCGTTTAATAATGTTTTCTTCAACTTCCTTTGTAATTTCTTCAGCGGTCTTACTCAACCGGTTCATTACTAAACTGGTAATTTTATTATTCTTAAAATCTTCTTTGCTTAACTTACTAAGTGGTTTATTTTTTTCGACCACTAAATTTATTACACCGCGCTCTATTGAATGAAGGCTAACTGGATTTTCATTTTCAACTTCTACATATCTTCTTTCGCTTAAACGCAAAGCCGCGCCGTGAGTTAAATAAAAGCGGGCATTGTTTAATTTTTGCAATGCTGTGGCGGGATATTTATTTGAAACAGAATTTTGAATTGAATCCCTTACAATATTTGCTTTTGCTTCACCAGCTGCAATTATTATTGCAACAGCATCTTTATTGTAAGTTATTGTTTCTAGCCCTATTGTAATTACTAATCTGTTTCGGGCAACTTCAATTCCGCCAAGATCTGTTGCTGCAGCAGCTTGGGTTTCGTAATTGGTGGATATTAATCTTGTTGTTGAAAAATGATCGCTACCCTGCACATTAAATCCAATATGCCCATCGGGACCAATACCGCCAAGAAAGAATCCAATTCCTCCCATCTCTCTTATTTTGCGTTCGTAGTTCGAACAGTACTCATCGACTAATTCTATAGTTTCCTTTTGAAGTCTTTCACTTCTTGAACTGGCCCATCTTGTTCTTAAAGACAAATCAACTTTTTGATCGCGGAAAATTTCGCCGAGTGATAAATTTTCGGCAGTAGGAATTTCATTTATATTCATCAATAGGGCATTCTTAAGGTTCAGTCCCCACATCCTAAAGTAAAAATTTTGTATGTAATAATAAAAACTATTATGCTGGCCGCTGTCTATAGGATAAAATTCATCTATTTGAACAAAACGTAAATTTTGCAAAGTTGGCTTTGATTCACAACTAATTCCAGCCTCTTTAACAATTTTTTGAATAGCAGGTGTATCCCAATCTTTAACTATTCTTGCAACCCATTTAATAAAATGCTCGGGGGTCTTTCCGGTTGGCAATGAAACTACTCCATCCGGATTTTCAATAATCCATTCTATAAATCGCAATGCGGTTAGCTTCCCTAATTCGGGGAAACTATCCACCTGAATAACCGGAATTTTTTCGACCGGCTTATAAATAAACTCTTTTCCGGATTGGGCTAAATAATGCCTCTCAACATTCGATTGGGGATTCTTAACATTTTTATCTTCCCCTTTTTTTAGTTTCGCTTTTGCCATTTCTAAACTCTCTCTATAAAATTATTTTTTATCCGTTATCTTAAAAATGTTACTTTAATAAAATTAGTTTTTTGATTGCCGAAAAACCTTGGGCTTCAAGTCTATATAAATAAACACCGCTTGCTAAACCACTACCATTAAAAGTAGCTTCGTAATTACCTGGTGCTTTTACTTCGTTAACCAGTGTTGTTATTTCTTTGCCAAGCATGTCGTAAATTTTAAGGGTAACCTTTCTATCTTGTCCAATCGATCCAGAAGGAATTGAATATCTTATTTTTGTTGATGGATTAAAAGGATTGGGATAATTCTGCTGCAAGCTGAATTCAGAAGGAATTAACTTGTCCGAGCGAACATCGGTAATCACGTTCCCTATGCAGTCATCCAAAAATAGCTTGCCGGTTAGGCCTCCTTTAGAAGATTGAACGATAACAATACTTTTGAATTTTATTGTTCCGCTGCCTGGAATTTTGCTTAGCTGAATTTTCTTAAACTTCCAGCCGGTCCAGTTTAATGTATCAACATGCACTTTTTCTTCATTAGCTCTAAGAAAATGATATTCAAAAGTGTTATAGCTGTTGTCTCCAAATATCCACATTCCAAATTCTGCAGAAGAGCTTTCTCCTAAAGCAACCGGATTTATCATTGCTAATTCAACAGCTCCGTTTGAGCCTGAAAATCCATAATCAATTCGTCCCGAGTAATCTCCGGATATTTTTCTTATGTCGGATAAAACAAAGCTTGTTTGATTGGAATTAATTCCCTTAGTATTCGACGCCAAAAATGGTGATTGCCAAGCTGCAAAAGATTCGAATCCATCCACAACAGTTCCTGTATAGGAATATTTATTTTCGGTTTTAAAATCTATAACCACTTGATTAGGCATAGTCACATATTCAATATCACCAATACCAGCTTTTAATGTTAATCTATATAGCGAATTGTTATCCAAAGGAACCTTTGGTTCAAATTCTATTATTCCATCAACATTACCTAATTTTTTTACAGATACTCCTAAAGAGTCTCCTTTACTATTTCGCAGAGAAATCTTTCCCCCTAATGTCGATCCGTCTAATCCTTTTTCGAACTTAAGAGTTATTAATAAAGTTGTAGAAACATCCGTTGCATTATTTACTGGATAAGTAGAAAGCAAATTTAATTTAGACCTTGTTGTAAAGCTGAATGAATACTGTTGAGGCAGATTTACTCCGAAGTACGTTTTTGCCTGGTTACTAATTGTTACTGTGTGTTTTGATCCTGCTATAAAACCTTTTGAAGGAGTAAATAATAATTTTTTAAAATCATTTTCCCATTTGAAAGTTCCAGCTACCGCCGGGGAAACTGAAAAAGCATTCTGGGTAATATCGGTATTCATTCTAATACTAAATTCAACAACAATATTTGTAATGTTACTTACTTCTCCTAAATTATTTTGTGGCGAAGAGCTAACAATTACTGGCGGATCTAAAATTGGGTTTAATATCATTGCCTTATCTGTAAATACACTTTCGTTTGCCTTTACAACAATATTCACTGTATCTGTTTTCATTGCGGGATATTCAAACGTAAGCTTGTAATTACCCGGTGTTAAATTGTCAAAAAAGTAGTAACCGTTATTAAAATTATCTGTTGTATAAGTTTTTGGGCCAGGCATTAAAGTAACTTTAACACCATTAACCGGTTTAAAATTATCCTTTGTTCCGCTAAGTGGATTATAAGATGCGGGCACACTTTCCAATTCATCTCGTAAAATACCTGCAGCTATGCCGGTTTTAAGCTCTCCAGCATTAAAATATTTAAGAAACGAACGGGCAATTGCCCAGGCCTCATGTTTTAAATAACTGTCATTTTTCAAACGCCAGGTTTCGGGAGTATAATCATGGAAAGATCCTTCTGATAATGTATGTGGCATATTTAGTCCCTTGAATACACCTAAATATGGTTGACCTGTTCCATAAAAATCGAAATCTCCTGCAATCATTTTTCTTGTTGTTCTATTTGTTTTGAATATTTCTTCACCAACAATGTTTGCCATTGTAAGCGAACCTGGATAAGTAGGAACAGTTGTACGACCTTGAAACAGAATTAATGTGTAATTTGCCTTAGTACTTGTTCCAGTAGCATTACTATGTATTGAATGGAAATAATCTACATTGTTTGCATTAGCTATAGCAACAATTTGGGATAACGGTAAATCGTCTGATGTGTTGTTGGTTGTTCTTGACATTACAACAGTAGCGCCTAAACTTTCCAACATACTTTTAAGATGCAATCCCTTTGTTAAGTTACCTTCACTTTCCCAAAAAGCAATATCGGATGTAAGGGGAATAAATCTATCATCAGAATCGTGCCCGCCGTGACCGGGATTAATCATAATTTTTTTACCTGCAAGAGATTGCCCGTTTAATGTTGCAATCATTCCAATAACCATTACAAGAACTAATAATTTTATTTTTTTCATATCGTATTCTGCTATTCGTATTTAAGTTTAATTTTGCGAATTTGTCCATTATCTGTATTATAATAAATCTCGTTAGTGGCTTTACCCCATCTTGGGTAAAGCGTAATGTCATTCTTATTCTGAGTTAAATTTATATACTCCCCGCTTTTCAAATTAGCTATATAGATATCTGACGAAGTTATGTTTATTCCATCATCAATATCTTTCATAAATACAATCCAATTACCATCTGCAGACCAGCTAGGATAATTAGCATATCCAATTTTATTTAGAATACTACCTTCTAAATCCGTTACATAAGTTCCTTTACCGGCAAATGTAAAAAGAAGTTTGGTTTTATCCGGAGATAAAGAAGCCCAAATGTAATTTCCGGTGCTAAATGGAATAATAGCTTTTTTAACATTGTTCTGGAATAAAACAATTTTCGAATCTTCAATATATACAACAGGCTCTGCAGCGGAGGTTTTTAATAATGCGTTTTTACTAACTGCCGATGCCACTTCCTTATTTTTTACATAATTCTTAAATACATTTGCATTGTCGCGGCAAATTTTTAGTTCTCTTACGTCAGCCTCTAAAACAGATTCTTTTTTTGTTGCTAAATTAAATGCAACCAGCGAGCTGGTTCTTTTACCATTAATAAATTTATCATGCTTAAAAACAATTTCTTGGCTAATGGAATTAAAGCTTGGTTCATAACCGGCCCCGTTGGCATCAGTAATCTTAACTGTCTTAGCAGTTGAAATATCTCTGGACCATAATCCTTTGTAATTCTCACTTGTGAACAATAAGCTCTTTCCATCCGGACTAATGGAAGGATAGAAAAAATTTCCCTCTTTCAAACTAGTTACAGCTACATCTTCAACAACAGTTACTTTTTGCGCAAACACCAAAGCGGCAGCTAAAAACATAATAGCTACTATTTTTTTCATATGGTCTCCATTTATATTTTTTTATACACCAAAATAATCTTAATTATTCCTGGAAGAAATAGATATTCTTCTTTGTTAGTGGTTTGTTGAAAGAATACTTGCTAAAGAGTACCTGCAATCCATTATCTGCTTAATAAGCTTACTGGTAATTTTTCTTCATTTAAAATCTATAATTCTATAAAAAAAACTAACTACACAATTGGGTGGTTAAATAATTGCCAAAAACTATAATTTGCCGGCAATTATCAATAGGTTTGTAATATCTTTTTTATATTTATCCATGCCTAATTCACAAAAAATATCAATCTGTATTAATTAGTAATGGTAATATGAGTTTATCTATACGGCTTTACAAAGAATCGGATTTGCCAAGACTGTACGAAATTTGCCTTAAGACCGGAGACAGCGGAGGCGATGCTTCCCACATTTACAAAGATCCAATGCTTCTGGGGCATTTTTACGCTGCCCCCTATGCAGTTATTCATCCTGAACTTACTTTTATATTAGCAAAAGATGATGTTGCTGTTGGATATATTATTGGAACAAACAACTCCCAATTATTCCATAAAAGAACCGAAGAGCAATGGTTCCCCCATTTGAGAGAAGAATATCCGATGCCGGATGAGACTGATACTTCGTCAGATGCAAGAATTGTAAGGCTCATTCATAAAGGAATTGTTCCCCGTACCGAAATGCTTTCATATCCGGCTCATCTTCATATAGATATTTTACCAGAGGGACAGGGAAAAGGTATGGGAAGAAAACTTATTGATACTTTTTGCGCCAAGCTGGTAGAATTAAAAGTTGAGGCGCTTCATCTTGAAGTTGGAAAACGAAATGTAAATGCAATTCAATTTTACGAAAAAATGGGTTTCCAATTGGTTCACGAGTATGAAAATTCAATTGGTTATGGAATAAAACTGATTTAGAAAAAATTTAACAACAGGAATTAATACTTAATGAGCGACAGTAAAAAATTATTTGAAGAAATAAGTTCTTTATCCACCGAACAGCGCAATGCCAATTCCATGAATATTGATATGGAAAGCACCCAAGGCATTTTAAAAATAATTAATAACGAAGATAAAACCGTTCCCTTTGCCGTAGAAAAGGAATTGCCCTACATTGAACAAGCGGTAGAATTAATAGTACATGCTTTAAAAAATGGAGGAAGGCTTTTGTATTTTGGCGCCGGAACAAGCGGCCGCCTTGGAGTTGTAGATGCCTCAGAATGCCCTCCAACTTATGGAACGCCATTTGGATTGATTGATGGATTTATTGCCGGAGGAAAAGAAGCAATGTTCCGCGCCCAAGAAGGAGCCGAAGATAAAGAGGAAAATGGGGCAAACGATGTTGTTAAAGCAAAAGTTAATAGCGCAGATATAGTTTGCGGTATAGCCGCTAGCCGCAGAACTCCATATGTAATTGGTGCAATTCAAAAAGCTAAAGAGTTAGGAGCCAAAACATTGTACTTAACATGCACTCCCCGCAGCGCTTTTAATGTACAAAATGTTGATGTTGCAATGTGTGTTGATGTTGGAGCAGAAGTGGTTATGGGTTCTACAAGAATGAAAAGCGGTACTGCTCAAAAATTAGTATTGAATATGCTTACTACTGCCAGTATGATTCGTATGGGCAAAGTATACGAAAATATGATGATTGATTTGCAGATGACAAACAAAAAACTGGTAGAACGTTCTAAAAAAATAATTATGACAATTACAGGTGTTTCGTACGAAGATGCTTCGGAGTATTTAATAAAGTCGCAAAATCATGTTAAGAGCGCAATTGTAATGATTAAGGCCGGTGTGGATTTAGAGCAGGCAAAAAATCTGCTTGAAAATGCCAACGGCTTTGTTCGTAAAGCAATTTTAAATGCAGGCAAACCAATCAGTTAATTTAATAATTAGTAGTAGAGATTAAGAAAAAGGTTATGTATGAAAAGAATATGCATCGTAGTTTTTTTTATGATATTTGTTCAATCCTCTTTTTTATTTGCTCAGACTAATTTATTAGAAAAATTACTCGGTGAAAATAAACCATTATTCCAGAATGTAATTGAAAAGCTAGACTCTTTTGAAGTGCAGATAATATACACGCAAATTGACCGAAGCAAAAACAATGTTCCCAAATTCACCACTTATAAATTCAATGTAGATGCAAAAAATTATTTTTATCCGGCCAGTACAGTTAAACTGCCCGCGGCTGTTATTGCATTAGAAAAATTGAACAAGCTAAAAATTAAGGGATTAGATAAATTCACTCCTCTTAGAATAGACAGTTCAAGAGCTCCTCAAAGCAGGGTTGTTTCAGATTCATCTTCTTCCAACGGTCTTCCTTCCATAGCAAATTATATTAAAAAAGTTTTTTTGGTTAGCGATAACGATGCATACAACCGCCTGTACGAATTTATTGGACAGGAAGAAATTAACGCTTCTCTTCATTCTAAAGGAATTAAGGATGTTAAAATTGTTCACCGCTTTGTTTCAGGCTTTTCTGGCGAGGATAACCGTTATACAAATGCTGTTGAATTTTATAATGGCGATAAAACTCTTTACCGGCAGCCTATGCTTTATAACCCAAAGACCTACTGTTTGGAACTGAATAAGCTTTTTAAAGGAATTGGATACTTAGATTCGAAGGACAAATTAGTTAATCAGCCTTTCGACTTCTCCGCAAAGAATTACATATCACTTGAATCTCTAACCGAAGTATTGAAAAGAGTAATCTTTCCCCAATCTTATAATGCTAAGCAGCGCTTTAATTTAACCAGCGACGACTATAAATTTTTGCATAAATATATGTCTATGTATCCGCTCGAAAGCAAACTGCCTACTTACGATTCCACATATTACGACAGCTATGTAAAATACTTCATGTTTGGGGATTCAAAAGCTCCTGTTAAAAATAACATTAGGATATTCAATAAGGTTGGCTTGGCTTACGGATATTTAACAGATGTTGCCTACATTGCAGACTTTGACAACAATGTTGAATTTATGCTCTCTGCGGTTATTCATGTAAATAAAGATGGAATTTACAACGATGGCATTTACGAATACGATTCAATTGGTATTCCATTTATGGCTAATTTGGGAAGAGTAATTTATCAGTACGAATTGCACCGTGAGAGAAAGCATATTCCTAATCTTTCCCAATTCAAATTTATTTACAAGTAGCTTTTATAAAATGCAATTTTATTATTTCTCTTTTAATCAAGATTGGAAGTTTCCTTCCTTTGCAAATCTATCTTTTACTCAGGCACTTAGGAACTTAGGCACTCAGTTACTTAGCCCTCTTACTTTTGATAAATCATCTTTTTCACTTGGCTAAAACCATTAGCTTTTAACACATAGAAATAAACACCCGAAGAGAGTGCAGAGTTTAGAGTGAAGAGTGTAGAGTAGTTTCCAGCGTATTTATATTCATCAACAAGAATAGCTACTTCGCGCCCAAGTATATCGTAAATTTTTAATGATACATATCCCCCTTTACTAATCTTAAACTCTATTGTAGTACTTGGATTAAAAGGATTTGGATAGTTTTGACTAAGAGAGTATTCGCTTGGAATTTCATTATCCGCCAAAGTATTAGAAGAGGTAATAATTCCATACTTCCTTTTCAACTCCATAATTCTTTTGTAAGATTCCTCAATTCTGCTCAAGGGAATTATATTCTGATTTACCTTTTGCTCAATAATGTTAATAACATTTGCGGCAAGCGAGGTGCCATTTCTAGTTGCCGCAGTATAAAGTAATATATCGTTTCCTGCTTTTACTGCTAATTCAACTGCGGTTTCAAAACTATAGTTTGCAGTTATTGCACTCATTGCCATTCCATCTGTAATTGTAACACCTTTAAAACCAAGTGTGTTTCTAAGAATATCTGTAGTAACTTTTGGGGATAATGATGCAGGCAAAGCAATATCCAGCTTTGCATTGTAAAGATGCCCCATCATAACAAAATCTGTATAACCCTCTGCAAACAAAGAGGTGTATGGAATAAACTCGGCATTACTCCATGTGTTGGTAATATCTGTAAATCCCAAGTGACTATCTTGCAAAGCGCTGCCATGTCCCGGAAAATGTTTTAAACAAGTTGATATATTTTTTTTATTAAACTCGTTTATAAACCAGCTTGCATGCTTATATACCGTTGCTGTAGTTGGTGAATAACTTCTTTCAAGCTTTCCAATTGCAGGGCTTAATGGATTAACATTAACATCAGCAACCGGCGCTAAGTTTACATTAAATCCGCTTTGTTTTAACCAACCGGCCATTGTAGAAGCTGCTTTTCTAGTCGAGTCCTCTTTATTAAAAACTGTTCCCAAAGTATTTGCAGTGTATGTTGCTGCAAAACCATTACTGCTGCCTAGCCGGGCAACTTTACCCCCCTCTTGATCAACAGCCACAAAGCAAGCCGTTTTTGAATAAGCTTTTATGGAATCTATTAACAATTTTAGTTGCGAGGGATTTGTAATATTCCATGCAAATAAGGTCACTCCTCCCATATTTCTTTTTTTCAAATCAACTTTAATAGTATCGTCTAGCTTTGTAGTGGTAAAGCTGGTCCAAACCATCTGCCCTACTTTTTCTCGCAACGTTTGAGCTTGGGTTATTGTAACGTTAATTCCTAAAAAAACTATTATGCAGGGAACTAAATATTTTTTATTCATTTTTAACAAACACCTTGTAATTAATAATAATTTCCTGGTGGTTCCGGTTTAACGAAAAACCTTTTTTATTGCTTAAAAAAGCTCTTCCACCTCATTTCATTCATTTATTTTGTTGTTTTTGTACTTTTGAATGTAAAAAATGTATTTCACATTGTAAAAACGAACATTAATATTGCGTCAACGCACATCTGCAATCTAAAATTACATTTCGAATTGTAAAATTGGGTTTACAATTTGCATCTGCGCACATTAAGAAGCCAAAATCATATTTCAAAAGGCAAAAATGAACTTCAATATTGCGTCAATGCAAATTGAGGCATTAAAAACGCGTTTTACTTTACTTCTGTGAATATTATAATTGCTTCAACAAAAATTTATTTTCTCCAATTAAATTTTAATTGGCTTCTTTCTATTTCTAACTGCTTTCCTGAATTCTAAGACTCTTACTTCAAAAGAACAAGCTTCTTACTCAGGTAATAATTTCCACTTTGTAATCTGTAAAAATAAACACCGGAAGAGAGTGCAGAGTTTAGAGTGTTGAGTGTTGAGTGATAAACTCCAGGTTGTTGAACTTCGTCAACCAATGTTTCTACTTCCCTACCTAAGATATCAAATACTTTTAAAGTAACATGTCCGGTTTCCGGTATCCGGTATTCTATCTCCGTTGTTGGATTAAATGGATTAGGGTAATTCTGGTATAAAACAAAAGAGGAGGGCATTTCATTATTTTCTTGTTTTACCGAGGTACTGTTTGGTAATGCAACAATTTTAATTGCATCGGCAGTAACATAAGTTCCTATTGTAGCTCCATCCGTAATTTTTATCCAGGAAGTTGAATCTGCCTTAAAAGTATATACTCCTAATTTTTGCCAAGTAGAACCATTCTTTGTTTGATCTACCTTAACTGTATCTGCTTTGGTTTTATTGTTTATTATATAGGGTGTATCGGCGCATCTGTTAGATGCAGAAACCCACCAGGCATATAATTCATATTTCTTTTCTTCGGCAATATTTAGATTATAATTGATATAATTCAATCCGCTTCCCTTACCAAGCAATAAAGATTTTGATGAACCATAAAAACCGGAGTTGGCACTTTCGAACCAGTTTCCAAGTTTTGTAACGGAATTATCTTCAGTATCAATAATCTTTTCGGCTTGGGATTGTGGTTTTGTTTTAAGAGAATCGGAATGTACTATGCTTAAAATTGCCGGTACAGCTCTAACTCCGGCCGGTGAATTAACATATGAATTACCAACAGCCATTTGTGTAGATCCGCCGCCGTCAAGGTTTATTGCTTCGTAACAACCTAAATCCAACATAATTTGTGCTAGTTCCGGCAAGCCAACTCCATCACTTTGCAATCCTCTTCCATCAGCAACTATCATTATTACATGTTTATTATTCTTATATCCTACAGCAGTTCTAGGATCTCTATTATCAAAGCCTACACCCGAGCCCCACATAATTTCTTCGTTATAAGTGATATTTATTTTTCCATTTTTAATTAGAACAGGTCCGCCGCCAATTCCGGTAAGCAAATTATCAAATTTTTGCCCATCGGTTTTTAACGGAGTCGGCAATACATTAGGATCGTTACTTATATAGGGCAAGGGGGCATTAAATTTGTAAACATCTTCAATTGCGTTCCCAAAATTGTAAATCCAATCCACCGAAAAGGTTTTATCGTTCTTCATTGCAAACATACCCCTAATTAAGGGATACGATTTTGAGTTTCGGCTAACTACTGTAACGTTTGTTGCTTTAACTTCGTTAGGATAAATAACAGCGGAGTAAGATTGGTTACCTCCAAAGTATCCTCCATTAATTGAAACGTAAGCTCCAACTTTATTATTAAAATTATCTACCGAATAGTTTGTGCTGCTTAGATATGGTCTTATGCTTAATAAAGGATTAGTTAAATCTGCATCTACATAATAAATTTTTAACAATGGAGAGGTTCTCGAGCCTTCGAATATTTGGATGCCGGAAGGTAATGTATATTTTGATGTTACATTAACCCAAGATATTTGCTGCGAAAATACTGTGGCTGCCGATGTAACAATTAGAATAATTAGTCTAATCAATATCATTTTTCAAATTCCTGCTATGTGGAATATTTACAAATGGTTTATTAAAGCAACTAATAAAATGCGTAATTAAGTATTGGTTACAATACACAAACGGGTAGTATTTTTTGAATTAATGCGATTGCATGGTATAAAGGAATTTTATAGATTAAATTGTAATTAGCATAAGGAAGAGCATGGAAAGTTTTTTGAGCGGTAAAGTAATTTATCTTAGACCATGGAAAGAGAGCGATATTAATATGCTCTTTAAGGGAATTAATAATTCCATGGTTCGCGAAACCCTTTTTACGTTTCGCCCTAAATCAATTATGGAATTAGAAGAGGAGATTAAAAGAGATTTAACCAGCGACAAAAGTATTCTATTTACAATTTGCGAAAACTCTTCGGATGAACCGGTTGGAATGACTGCATATTACCGCATCGATAGCGTAAGCCGAGCGGCTGTATTCTTTCTTTCTATTTACGATACATCAAAGTGGGGAAAGAGTTATGGATCGGAGGCAACTATGCTGATGGTAGATTATGCGTTCAACATTCTTAATCTTAACCGCATTCAGCTGCATGTTGCAAGTGAAAATGCTAACGCTGTTTCTATTTACGAAAAGTGCGGATTCAAAAAAGAGGGAACTTTAAGAGAAGCAATGTATCACAACAATCGTTATATAGATTTTTATGTAATGGGGATTTTACGAAGTGAGTTTTATAAGAAATAGTTTTTCAAAAGAAGTACGCAGATTAATTATAATGTTCTAAGATTAATAACTACTCAAAAACATAATAAATAATCTGCGTACTGAATTATTTTGCAGTAAGCTCAATTTTAGTTTTCAATTCTTTTCCATCGCGCAAATAAACAACTTCTATAATATTACCTGGGGCAAATGTTTTTAAGGCATCGGAATATTCGCGTAAATTTTTAACTGCAAAGTTTCCTAGCTTAATAATTATATCCCCCTTTTGTAAACCCCCTTTAGCTGCGCCTGATTCAGGAGCTACATCGGCAATTTTTACTCCCTCTCCGCTAAAAGCAAAATCGGGCATGCTACCGGTGGAAACTTTTCTTTCCCCTGTTGAAGCTGAAGCTGGTTTTTTATCTCCGATTGATACAACACCTTGAAATGTTAGAGGTTCCAATCTATCTGCAAGATAAAGAATTCCCTCTTGAGCAAATGAGGCAACTTTAACTAATCCTGCTTCATCAATTTTATCCGCAGTATCTATAGGTTTATGATATGAATCGTTAGCACCGCTAAAAAATTGAACTCCGGGAACACCAATTTCCAAAAAGCTTTTTTGATCGCTTGCATCCAACTCTTGAGTTACAATTTCGGATTCCACTCCGGTAACATAACCGGCACCCATAAAAATAAATCGCCATTCCCGCGCAGAGGAGGCGCCAAGAACAAGAAGCTTTTTGCCCCAAAGTCTGCCAACGGTATCAAAGTTTAGCACACCAATAACTTTTTTTGCGGGGAATGTTTTCATGTTCTGCACATAATATTTCGAACCAAGCAAACCGCTCTCTTCTGATGTGAATGCCACAAAAATAATTGTCCTTTGAGGTTTCAAAGTTTTTCCCATTAGCTCTGCTAATTCAATCATTACAGAAACACCGCTTGCATTATCATCGGCACCGTAATGAATCTTGCCAATGTTAGATTGGCTAACGCCGGGCCATCCAAGTCCAAGATGATCGTAATGAGCACATACAATCACAGATTCTTCTTTTAATTTTGGATTGGTACCTGGAATAATTCCAATAATATTTTTTACCGGCGCTTTTGTTCCATTTGCATCAACAACTTCATTCCAAACCTGGAAGTAGGAACCATCGTCCGATCCGGGAAGTAATCCCGCACTCTTAAATTTTTGAGCAATGTAATTGGCCCCCTTTTCAATTCCTAAAGATCCTGGAGCTCTTCCTTCAAGCTCTTCGCTAGCAAGATACTTAACAGTCTGCATCATTCTTTCGGAGGAGAAAACAGGAGTTAGCATTGCAAGGGCTTTTCTTTTAGCTAAATCAGCCGAAGCTATTTCGGATTCATTTTGCCCGGCACTTTTAACTTTTGCAGCAAGTGGGGAATTAACCGAACCCCATTCCCCTTTTCCAATGTTTGTGGGTTCATTCCCTTCAAAAACTAAATAACTGTACTTTCCATAATGAGGTAATTTTTTAGATAAGCCCTGAACCGCATCTTTATTATCCGTTGATAAATAAACAATTACATTATTGGGACTTTGGGGATGACGAACAGATACAACAAAACTATTATTAGAATTTTGAAAAGTTGTTTTGCCTAAAACAACGGATTCATTCGTAATTTCACTATTATAATCTTTCAGTCCCTTTTTAATTTCCTCAGCAAATTTATTCTCGGCGCCAAATAACCAAATGTTTTTGTTCTTAGGCAGTTCTTTGAATTTAGTGTCCAGCGATACTTCAATTTTTTTTGTTTTGTCTTCACTCCAAATTTTTGCCAGCTCTTTATAAGCATCCAATTTTTCTTTTGTTGCACTTGATGGAATAAGAATTAACAATTCTTCCGATCCAAATATTTTTGATAGCGATGGGGGAATTTCGTTATAGTGCAGTTTTCTAAAAATGTTGAATTGAGGATCTATTTGAACAAGAAGAGGATTATCTGTAAATGTAAGCTCATATCTCTGCTCTATAGAATTCATTGATACTTTTTTAATTACAGAATTCTTTGCAAAAGAAACCGCTACAGGAATATCCAATGTAAATGGAGCCTCTTTTTGCAGCTGCTTTAAAGTAAATGTCAAAGAATATTCATTATTCTTCTTTTCACAAATTACATTGCTTACGCTTAATTCAGGAGCACCCTTTCTGTTTACCCACTCATCAAAAAACAATTTCAAATCTTTGCCCCAAACACTTTCGAACAACGTGCGTATATCATTAAACGAAGCGGCTTTATATTTATTATCTCGGTAAAATTTTTGAAATCCTTTTACAAATATTTCGTCACCAACAATTTCGCGTAGCATATTCCACATCATCAAGCTTTTGCCATACCCAATTGCTTCGGAAGAGGGACTATTTCGAGAGATAAATTTACTCAATGGAAAATCGTTTGAAGGTGTAACGTAATCTGTAAATTTTTGCAAAGTAGTTCTTCTGTATTCATCTCCCTGGCCACGCTGTTCCGATATTAAATGATCTGCCATATACGCAGTTAATCCTTCGCACCAGTTGCCATATTTAAAATCTATATACACGCTGTTGCCCCAATAATTATGAAGCAATTCATGTGGATATGAGGAATGAAGAATAAATGGAAAGCGGATGATCTGCTCTCCCAGCAATGTAAACGAAGGCATTCCATATCCGGTTTCCCAAAAATTTTCTACTAAAGCAAACTTGGTAAAGGGATAGGGACCAATTAGCTTTCTATACATTTCGAGATATTGCGCGGTTGTTTCTAAATATTTATTTGCAAGAGTTTCGTCTGGAGTGCGCAAGAATGCCATTACATCAATTGCACCTGCAGACTTTGAATACTCTGTAAACTTTGCACCAATTAAATAAACTTCTTCCATCGGTTCCGGAGAATTCCAAACAGATACCTGGTTCTCTCCATTCAATTGGTAGTAAGTTCTTTTTCCTTGACTTACAGCGCTCCATCCTTTAGGCATTGATGCAGTGAGTTCAAAACTGATCCAATTATTATTAAACCAGGGAACCCAGTAAGTTGAACCTCCTAAGTAGGCTCCTTTTTCATCAATAATTCCTGGGGTTTGGCTGAACCCTCTAGCATACTCTTCACCTACTTGTTTAATAGGATAATTTATAATTCCCGAATACTTTACTGTAAAAGTAGCATCTCCTTTTAAATCCGCCGGAAAAGTAATTGAATATTTGTTCTGCTTGAATTCCAAGGCGAGATTAAAATCTTCCTTATCCATCCCAAAATCTTCTGCCTTAATACCGCTCTTATCAAGCTCTATTTTAACGCCGGGTGTTTCACTTGTTATTTTTAGAGCGCCATTTAAAATGAAGAACATTTTTTGCTTAACTTGATTCGCAGGTATTGTAATCTCGTCAACAGCATCTAAAGAATGCTTGGCGGGATTAACAACAACTAATATTTTGTGATGTATTGTAGAGCCCGCAAATAGGCTGGCATTCAAAAGTAATAAGGCTATCAAAAAATTTATTTTCTTAAACATTACTCTCACCAATTAAATTACTTGTAAAACTGTTAATTATCTTACTATCAGCATCATTGGGTTGTTAATAATTAAATACTTTTTTGCAGCCGCTTTAACATCTGCAAGCTTTACATTTTTAAGAGATTCTAAAAACTGCTTATCGTAATTAATATCGTTATAGAAATATGATGAGGTTCCCAAATAAAATGCCTGATTAATGCTCGAAAGGCGGCGGAACATCATCTTTCCCAAATACATGTTTATAGATTTTTCCAAAGTGCTTTGCGAAAGTGTATCAATTACTTTTGATGTGAAAAAGCCGGGATATTGCGGAGCCAGCTTTTCAACATTTTGAGGACGCGTTCCCTGATTAATAAAAAACAGAGCTTTATTTTTTATTATTTCAATTCCGGCACTCATACCGTAAGCCATTCCCTGCTTTTCGCGAATATCGAATACAATATTATCAGAAAGGATTAAAGACATTGCCTGAACTGCCGGGGCATCCTTTACATCTATTTCATTTATAAATCCGTAAAATAAATATGAACGTTCTCCTCCGCCTGGTTTATCTATTGTCTCCGGTTTCAGTTTTGTTGCATAAGTAGGAGTATAAACAGCAGGCTCTTCCTTTATTGGAGAATAATTGAGAGAACCCAAAAGTGTGTTAATTGTTTCTGGTGTTCCTGGAGACACAACCGAAATGATCATATTTGAAGGCTGGAAATATTCTTTAGCAAACGCCTGAATAGTTTCGAATGTAAGGGTTGGCTGGCTGCTATTAAAATTAACCGGTTCAAAAAGCAATGCTTTGTATTCTGCGTCGAACAATTTTTTAGCTTTATCTCCCCCCATCATCATCATTCCCATATTCTTAAATTTTTCTTGCGACTTTTTAAATTCGGCTTCGGTAGGTACAAAATCTTTGAATGCCTTATTAATAAAATTAAGCGCACCCGGTAAATCGTCGGCTAATCCTTCAACACGTATATATCCAAAATCTGGATGAAGATAAATATCATCCATAGGAATCATGGGATTATCGTTTACGGTAAAAGTAAATCCAAATTGGCTGCTTAGCTTTTGGCTCTCCGGAGTTTTCAATCTTTGGTCTAAACAATCGTGTAAAATTTTAGAGGCATCTTTTCCATATTTGGATTCATAAATAGTCTTATGCTTAACCAAATAATGAATTGCCAAAAGGTTACTTACTTCGTTTTGAACTACAATAAGGTTTTTTCCGGTAGAGTCGTCCTTAAATTGCTTTACATTATTAACAGGGCCAACATCCTCTTTAACTGTTTTTACAGATGGTGTTTGCAATAGTGTTACAGGCTTCGAATTAATTTTGAGTAGTGCTAATTCTTTAGCTGCATTGAAATATTCATTTCCGTTAAATGACGAAATTACCGCCTCAATTCCATTATGCACAATTGCACTGGAATTATAAATTCCGAACATATGCGGTTTTTCAATATTCTTTACGAATTCTGTTTTCGCTTTCGTTGCTTCATATTTAACATCCTCTAAAGGCATAGCAAAATTTAAGTTGCCAATCTTTGCAGATAAAGAAGACGCAAAAGATTTCAAATCAATTTCACTTGTAAGAACTACAGTTACTTCCAAATAATTTTTTAAAGGAGTAAGTCTTGTACCAAGTTTAACAGATTTGATATTCTGAGCGAATTCACTCTTAAGTGCAGTTTGAACTGCATCCTTATTTTTATCCAGTACAATAGACATCAGTTGAAAATATTCTTGCGAACCTTTTAAAGGCATTTCGAAAAAGAACTGGGCTATTTTTTCTTCTCCATCGTAAAAACGGTTAAAAACATTATTTGCGTCTGCAAAAATCTTTGGTGCTTCAAATCCAATTGCCCATTCCGGATTGCTGCTATACTTTACTTCGCCGGCATTAGCCTTGCCATAAATTTCTTTAATTGCTGCCAGCATTGGTTTAGTTTGAAAATTACCAATCACGCTTAAAATCATGTTATTAGGTACATAATAATTTTTGTAGAACGAGTTTACATCATCACGCTTCATTCCTTGGATAGTAGAATAGGTTCCAAGTGTAGAAAGGGAAAGAGCATGCCCCTTGTACAAGACTGAAATTGTATTACGTTCAAATTGCTCGGAAGGATTAACCAAACTTTTCGAAATCTCCTCTAAAACAATTCCCTTTTCCTTCTCAAATTTTTCGTTTGGAAGAATGGAATTGAAAAGCATATCTGCCTGAATTTCCATTCCCCTTTTAATATTTTCTGTTGGGGTTACCATCATATAGTTTGTATAATATTCGGTTGTACTTGCATTGTTATATCCACCAATTCTATCTACATCATCATATAATTGCTTTTGAATTCTTGTTGTGGTACCGTTAAAAAGAAGATGCTCGAGCATATGGCTCATGCCGCTTGTCGAAAAAGATTCGTAGGCAGAACCAACTTTTACAATAACATTTGCGCCTACCATTGGTAAAGCGGGGTTTTCTATAAGTAGAACCTGCATGCCATTATCTAGCTGGTAAATTGAAACTCCCTTTGGAAGGGAAGGAACTATTTTGGTTTGAGCGGTTTCTACAGTTTTAGGCTGTGCCGAAATATTTTGGATCGGCATTGCAATAATTAAAATTGCCATAACAAAAGCACTTGAAAATATCCTTACTCTTTTATTCATGTTTTATATTCCCTTAATAAATTACAGCTAAAGTTAGTAAATTCTTTTATTACTGTTGTAATTCTCAATAGGCTGTAGAAGTGACTCTTTAAATGGACTTTTTGGTACTCGCTTGGCGTATAAGATTATTTCACATTGAGAGATGTAATTCTTTTAAAATCCATTTTGAAATTAGTATTAATCCATTACCGGTATTGTAAATGTAAATTTGGTACCTTTGCCCAGCTGGCTTTCAACAAAAATTTTGCCCCCATGTTTTTCAATCATTTCCCTGCACAATAACAATCCCAGTCCAGTTCCCTCTTCGTTTGCTGTTCCTTTTCGGCTTATACTTTTTTCCACATTAAACAACTTTGAGATAGTTCCTTCATCAATTCCAATTCCAGTATCCGCAACAGCTATTTCTACCATCTCGTTTTTTAATCTTGCGTCAATCGATACACTTCCGCCAGGATTTGTAAACTTAATGGCATTAGAGACTAGATTACGTATGATTGCAGATAGCATATTTTTATCTGCCTTAATAGTAATTGCGCCGTCTATTGTATAGATGCATTCAATATCTTTATTCTTAGCTGTTTGTTTTACCAGCGATAGGGTTGGATATAATTCTAATAATAAATTAAAAGACTCAGGATTATAAATCATATTACCGGTTTGAATTCTAGACCATTCCAGCAAGTTTTCGAGCAATCTATAGGAGCTTTGACTTAAATCTCCAATGCTATTTATAAAAGTAATTTTTTCCTCTTCACTCAAAGTGGAGTATTCCGAAGATAAAATTTGGGAATATCCAAGCAATCCTTGAAATGGACTCTTCAAATCGTGTGCGATAATAGAGAAAAATTTATCCTTGGTTGCAACTAGTTCCTTAAGCTGGGCATTTAAATGCTCCAATTCCTCTTTTTGAGATGTAACAAGATTATTATGATTAAGCAGAATTGCATTAACTTTTCTTTTTGAACGGTAGGCAAATGAAATTAGAATTGCAATTGCAGTTAAAAGAACAATGAATAAAAGAAGAAAATTGCGCCAGTATTTTTGAATAGTATTTTCCTTTTGAAGCAGTAGAATCTCTTTATCTCTTCTTTCTTGTTGAAATGCTTCTTGATACTCAGCTATTGCTTTGTTCTTCTGTTCATTTAGTAATGAATCGCTGTAAACTTTTGAAAGCTGGGAGTATTCATAAGCATTTTTATAATTGCCAATTGATGAATAAACTTCGGCCAACTGAATTAAGGAAGCAACCATTCCTCTTTTGTCTTTTAACTTCTTTCGCATTTCAAACGATTGCTTAATGTAACCAAGACTTTCTTCAAATCTTCCCATTTTATAATAAGTAACACCAATGCCAAATATAGAAGATGCTACACCTCTTACGTTGTTGATCTCCTTTTTGTACTCGTAGGATTTTTGATGATATTTTAAAGCCTCATCATATTTATCAGTATTTCTATAAATTATTGCTAAGTTTTCGTATGAGCCTGCAAGTCCAAGTCTGTCGTTTAGCTTTACTCTTATTTCGAGCGACATATTTACATGATATAATGCTTTGTCGTACTCTTTGGTTTTTATGTAAATAACAGCCAAATGTTCATGCGAAACCGCGTGAACTAAATCTTCTCCCAGCACCTCGCTAAATTTTAGTGCTTTATTACAAATCTCTAGTGCTTTAGGAATATCATTCAGTATATAATAAAGAATTCCTAGATTGTTAAAGGACTCGGCTAAAGCTTTGGTATTATTCTGATTTTCAAGAATCTTTATGGAACGAAGACAATAGTCTAACGCTTTTTCAAGGTCACCTCTAACATTATAAATAAGGCCTATTCTATTTAGACATTCTCCAATTCCTACCTTGTCGTTTAATTTCTTTTTTATTTCCAAAGAAAGTTGATAACATTCCAATGCCTTTGGATAATTACTTTGGGCATGATAAGCTATACCAAGAAGGTAAAGAATATCTCCTTCCCCTTTTTTATAATTTTCTCGTCGCGCAATTTTTACAGCCTCTTCTCCATATTCGGTAGATTTATTTGGTTTAACTCTTCTATAATAATCCATCACATCTATATAGGCTTTTATTTTTTCTTCCACATTTTTAGTCTTAATTCTGGAAAGAAGTGAATCGATGTTTTTGGTTATTGGTGAAGGAAGGGCGGCAGTTCCTACAATAAAGGCGAAGATTATAATTAATGCAAAGTTATATTTCTTAATCATTCCACATATCAAATAATTTGAAGTAATTCCATTACCAAACTATTAGGCGCAATTCTGCCATAAATTTAATAATCCTAATTAATAATCGGGAAAAACACTCTAATTTATAGTCCGTTTTACAATTATATTTTAATGAAATTAATTTGAGCAGACTAACCTATTTTGAAAAGTTACCCGCCTATAACGGCTTGGAGCTGAAAGGAATTAAAAATGGAGACTATTTTTTCGAGGTTTTCTTTTGATGGCTCTTCAAGTTTTTGAGTGTTAAAATCCAACCCTAGCTTTTTATACTTTTGATGAGCAATGTTATGGTATGGCAATATATTTACTTTTTTCTTATCGCCAGGTAATGCCCTAATAAACTTAGCGCTTTGTTCAAGGTTACTTTCGTCGTCGTTCACATCGGTAATTAATGGAATTCGAATGTTGATTTCCGCTCCGGTTTCACTAAGCTTTTTTAGGTTGCTAAGAATAAGTTCGTTGCCTACACCGGTCCATTTCTTGTGCAAGTGTGTATCGAACATTTTAAAATCGTAAAGGAATAAATCTGTTTTTTTTGCGGCTTCCAATAAAATATCCGGATTAACATTTCCGGCTGTGTCTATTGCCCTGTGAATGCTTTTATTTCCGCACTGGTCCAAAAGCTCAAACAAAAATTTTGGCTGAAGTAATGGCTCCCCTCCCGAAAATGTAACTCCCCCTTCGGAGTGATCTATAAAAACAGTATCCTTTAAAATTATTTTCAAAATGTTATCTGTGGTTTCAATCCGTCCCGATATTTGAGTTGCTGTGGTAGGACAAACCTCTGCACACTTTCCGCATACTTTGCATATCTCGCTGTTTGTAACAATTCCATTTTCCGTTAAATAGCATGCACCAAGTGGACAATTATCAACACACGCGCTGCACCTTATGCATCTGTTTTCGGTGTAGAGTTTTTGAACCTTGTTGGAAATGCTTTCCGGATTATGGCACCAAGCGCAAATTAAATTGCATCCTTTAAAGAATACTGTTACTCTAATTCCAGGACCATCGTTAATTGAGTAACGTTTTATATCAAATATAAAACCAGATTCCATCTATTGTTCCATTTAGTAAGATAGAAGCAATGCGAATTGCCTCTATCCATAATTTTTCATTTCACTTTCATCACTTTACTTATCACATCTAAAATGCATAGCTTCTTTCTTCTTCAACTTCCTTTACACTTTTTGCAAGAGGTTCGCCTAGAATTCTATATGAGTCGTTTGTAATTAGAATGTCTTCTTCATTACGCAAGCCTCCAAAATCTCTATACTCATTAATCCTTTCAAAGTTCAGAAATTCTTTATTGGTTCCATTACTTTGCCAAAGATCTATTAGCTGTGGAATAAAATAGATGCCCGGTTCAATTGTAAGAACATTTCCAGGTTTTAATATTTTTCCCAAGCGTAAAGATTTTAGACCAAACTGTTTGCTCTTTGCTTGGCCATCATATCCAACCCATTGCTCTCCTAGATTTTCCATATCGTGAACATCAAGCCCCATCAAATGCCCGGTACCGCAAGGAAAGAAAAGAGCATGAGCTCCATTAACAATAGCATCTTCGGTGTTGCCTTTAGTAAATCCAAATTCTTTTAGACCATTAAAAATCATTCGGGCAGTATTCATATGCACATCTTTAAAATTAACTCCGGGCTTAAGCATTTCAATAGCAGAGTTGTGGGCATTCAAACAAACTTCATAAATATCTTTTTGAACGGAAGTAAAAGATTTTGATACCGGAAAAGTACTGCTCATATCACCCGCATAACCCATTTCGGTCTCGGCGCCTGCATCAAGAAGAAAAAGTTCTCCCTCCTTAATTACATTTCCATGATAATGGTTGTGCAAGGTTTGTCCATTAATTGTAGCAATAATTGGAAAACTTAATTGACCTCCTCCTTCCAATGCAATTTGATGTACTCGTGAGGCAATTTGAGCTTCCGTCATTCCCGGTTTTGCTAATCGCATAGCTTCCCTATGCATTATGACTGTAGTGTTTACTGCTTTTTCAATCTCAACAATTTCCTCTTCGGTTTTTATATTGCGCTGGCTTGCAACTGCAACAGAAAAAGGGATACTGGCTTTTTGCTCTGCTTCATTTGGATGAATTCCTAAGAAACTGAAAAGCTTAAGCTGGTGCTCTGGACGGTATGGAGGAAGGTACATTACACAATCACACTTACTTAATTTTTGTTTAAGTGCTTCAACATTATCTGTGCTATTTATTCCAACCATATTCGCAAGGGAATTAATAGTTGGCATATCGCCCATCCACACAATATGATCTATAGTATAATCGTTGCCATAAATAACATCGGTACCGCTATTAAGATCCATTACGGCATAAAGACCTGGACTGTTAATTCCAAAATAATATAGAAATGTGCTGTCTTGTCTAAAGTGGTAAGTGTTGTCGGCATAATTCATACTGCTCTCTTCGTTACCCATGAACAAAAGAACTCCCTTATCAAACTTCTTTTTTAGTTCTTCTCTTCTTGCTATGTAAGTTTCTTTTGAAAACATAAATTTATTCTCCAATAAGTTTTGTTCTGCTTTTAAAATGCATCATTCTCTGTTCGCTCTATAACTTCCTGCTGAAGATCTGAATTCATATCGTTGAAGTAGTCGCTGTATCCGGCCATTCGAACAAGTAAGTCTTTATAGTCTTCCGGAGTTTGCTGCGCGGCAAGTAAAGTTGCAGTATCTACAATATTAAACTGAACATGATGACCGCCTAGCGAGAAATAACTACGAATAAGCTTGCCAAGTTTTTTAATGTCTTCATCCTTTTTTAATAAGCTTGGAAGAAAACGAATATTAAGAAGTGTACCTCCGGATTTTGTTTGGTCAAGCTTTGTTAAAGATTTTACAACTGATGATGGTCCATGAGTATCCGCGCCATGCGAAGGAGAAGTTCCGTCGGAAATAGATTTTCCTGCAAGCCTTCCATTTGGCGTTGCGCCTAATACTTTTCCAAAATAAATATGACATGTTGTTGAAAGCATATTAAGGTGGAAAGTTTCCCCTTTAATATTTGGTTTGCCATCAATTGTCTTTACTAAATCGTTATAAACCCTAACTGCAATTTCATCGGCATAATCATTATCGTTTCCAAAGAAAGGAGTTTTATTAATTATTGTCTGACGCAAATACTCTTCTCCTTCAAAATTCTTTGCAACAGCATTCAATAATTTGTCCATCGAAAAAGTTTTTTCTTCGAATACATGTTTTTTAATTGTTGCCAAACTATCTGTAACAGTTGCCAATCCGGTGCACTGAATATAATTTGTGTTATAACGGGGGCCACCGTCGTAATAATCTTTCCCTTTTTTAATGCAGTCGTCAATTACTACAGAAAGAAATGGAGCCGGCGCATATTTTGCGAACATTCTATCGATATAATTGCTAACACGAATTTTAAGGTCGACTATGTAATTAAGCTGTTTTATAAATGCCGAGTATAATGTTTCGTAATTAATAAAAGTTCTAGGGTCACCTGTTTCTATTCCAACTTTCTTTCCAGTAACAGGGTCAATTCCATTATTAAGTGTTACTTCAAATATTTTTGGCACGTTTAAATAACCGGTAAGTATATAGGCTTCTTTGCCAAAGGCGCCAACTTCAATACATCCGCTGCATCCCCCTTCGCGGGCATCTTGAAGTGATTTTCCCTGAACCAATAATTCCTGAATGTAAATATCGGGATTAAAAACCGATGGATATCCGTGCCCTTGTCTAATTACTTTTGCGGCAGCATGTAAAAAATTATCGGAAGTCTTAGAGCTTATATGAACCGAGTTGCCTGGCTGCAAAAGATGCAGTTCTTCAATTATCTCCAGTTGTATAAACGATACTTCGCTAACACCATCGCTTCCATCGGGTTTAACTCCTCCAATATTTATATTGGTAAAATCGTTGTATGTACCACTTTCCTTTGCGGTAATTCCAACCTTTGGAGGAGCCGGATGATTATTAACCTTTATCCAAAAGCATGAAAGCAATTCTTTTGCCTCGTCGCGTGTAATTGTGCCTTCGGCAATTTCTTTTTCGTAGAATGGTGCAAGGTGCTGATCGAAATGCCCCGGATTCATAGCGTCCCAGCCATTCAATTCCGTAATTGTTCCAAGATGCACAAACCAATACATCTGAATAGCTTCCCAAAAATTTCGGGGCGCATTGGCAGGAACCCACCGGCATACTTCCGCAATTTGTTTAAGTTCTTTAACTCTGCTTAAATTCTTTTCACTTTTGGCTAGTTCGTCGGCAAGATCTGCATGTCTATTTGCAAAAATTATGGCCGCATCGCACGAAATATCCATTGCCTTTAATTCATCGGCTTTATCCGTTGCTTCAGGATCATTCAAATAATCCAACAAAGCAAGATGTTCGGCAATATCTTTTTTGAAATCGAGCATTCCTTTCTTGTAAATTTTACCATCCAAAGCTGTGTGCCCCGGAGCTCTCTGTTCCATAAATTCGGTAAACAAACCGGCTTCGTAAGCAGCGCGCCATTCATCTGGGACGTGATTAAAAATCCTTTCCCTTTGTGTCTTTTGGGACCAATAAGGAATTATTTCTTTTTCATAAATTTTTATATCCTCATCGTTTACTCTATACCTTTGCATCTCTCGTGTATTAAGCACATTCAAATCTTCAACACTATGGCAGGTCAACTCTGGGAATGTTGGAACAGCTTTTGGCTTTGGACCACGTTCACCAACAATTAATTCATCATCTCCAATGTAAATTGTCTTTTTCTTGCAATGATCTAAAAACTGAAGAGCTCGTAAAACAGGAGTAGGATACTTTCCAAAATTTTCTTTATAAAATTCTGTTTGATGTATTGCTCTTTCAATTGAAATTGAAGGTTCGGCTTCAAAGCTAAGCTTTCTTAATCTTTGAATTCTCTCATTCATTCCCGGGCCAATTTTCTTTTCTATTGGTTCATAAAAATTCCCTTCAGAAGCCGCAGGTCTTTCCGGTTTGGATGTATGTTTATTTATCTTCTCAAACATTTTATTAACCCATTGTTGTTTAGTAATAATTTTATTTAAAATAAAATTGGGGTTCTAATTATAAGAACGACCGGTAAGGAAATAGAACGAGGTTTAATTATAGAACATCAAGCAGGCAAAAAGGCGCCTGTAGGTCTTTAGCAGATTAGTGTGGAATTCTTCAATATTGATTTTTTTGTTTTTCATTGCGGTATAAATATACTTTTTACAGCCAATAAATTCAATTGCTATTTTTGAGGTAATGCTTAAGAATAATGAAACCTTGTAAATATATAAAGCATGGCTATAGTTAAGCAGACTCCAATTCTTGCAAGGCCTCATTAATCCAAGTAAGCCCATTGGATTTTGGATTATAGCTTTACAGCCAATTTGACAGCAAAGCCTAACTTAGGTGTTTACTTCTAATCATATTATCCAAGCTGTTCTAGCACTTACCTAACAAAATTCCTCCGGCATCATCAAAACTTCAAGACTATCAAATTGCGGAATTCAATAGTCTCCTTGAGATGAAACTATCAATTAGCAGCATGATAAGAAACAATAACCATTTAACTATTGCAAAAAATGACTATAACAGCTGTTTCAATTTGGGCCTGGCTTTATTTTATATTAATAAATTTGTCGTACCCGGCAATAACAAATACTTTTTTAATATCCGAAGTTGTATTGATTACTTCGAACCGTTCGTGTCCAACAGCTTTAACTGCTTCCAAACAAATTCTTAAAAAATAGGAGGAAATGAATTTTACATCTTTAAGATCGAAGACCACATTTTTTGCAGCACCGCTTATTTTTGTTTTCAATTCTTTTTCAACTTCCTGAGATTTATAAGTATCCATTCTTTCTGGGAATTTACAAATCAACGATTTTTCGTTATCGCTATAATTTAACATTTACAATCTCCTTTCTGTTTAGAATACAAAATTTTTAGTAAAGTAAAATGACCTGCAAATAATACTATCTTACTTCAGTATAGAAACTATTCAATAACAAAAATTTGTTCGAAGCCTACGTAATGAAAAATTTCCCGAACCATTTTATTCATATTGACCAATTTTAGCTCCGCGTTATTCTCTTTCAACCTTTTTTGAGTCCGCAATAGAACGCTAAGCCCGGCACTTGAAATATAATCCAACTCGCTAAAATCTACATTAGTTGTAACTGTTAGTTGATTAAAAACCGGATCTGCTGCATTAACATCTGCAGCTGTAAATCGTCCCGACATTTTTATTTCGCTGTTCGATACAGTTTCGATTTTAAACATCTCTTTTCCTTCTTAATATTTTTTTATTCTATTAATTATAATTCCAACCGCAATACTATTGCATTAATCTTCTTTGTTAACCAGCTTACGAATTGTTAAAATATTTTTGTTCAAATGGCGCTCATACTCAACACTATTCATATATTTTTTTATTAGATGAATTCCAAGTCCTCCAATCCCCTTATCAACCAAATTGGCTTCCCGATCATCTTTAGTTGAGTTTAAGGGATTGAATTCAATTCCATCATCTTTAATTACCGCACAAAAAATATTCTCCTTAATCGAGAGATCAAAATCTATTAGATGCTCCATTCCATCTTTAAATCCATGCATTATTACATTTGCGGCAATTTCATCAAGCACTAAATTAATTTCGAAAATAGAAGTAAGCTCAATTTTGTTTTCTTTGCAAAAATGTTCGCTTAAATCAATTAGCCTGGATATTTCGGAAATATCGTTTTTTATTTTTATTGATAGATTATTTTCTGCCATGCTATTTTAACCATTACCAAGATATTTTACCGAAAGAACTGTAATGTCGTCTGATTGAGCTGCGCCTTGCGCATAACTATGAACACTTTTAAATGTTTGGTTTACCAGATCGGTCGTATTCATTGTATAGTTCTCTTTTAATAAAGCTTCCAAACGTTCTTCGGAATAGAGATTGTAATTGGTATCCATTGCTTCAGTAACACCATCTGTAAACAAAAATAATGTGTCTCCCTTGTCTAGTTGAATAACTTTATTTTTGTAATCAAATCCTTCAAATGCGCCAAGCGCCAATCCACCGGTTAATTCTATTTCGCGCAGCTCACCATTCTTCGATAAAATGTAGGGAGGATTATGCCCGCCGTTAACGTAGTTTAATTCCCCGGTCTTAAAATTCAATATGCCATAAAAAACTGTTACAAACATACTTGATACACTATCGCGGCAAAGAAGATTATTAGCATATGCCAGGCATTCATCAGGAGGAATTCCTTTTAAAGCTGTAGCTCTTATAAGAGTTCTGCTCACCGCCATAAAAATTGCGGCGGGAACACCTTTACCCGAAACATCTGCAATTACAAACCCCATTCTTTCGTTATCCATCAAAAAGAAATCGTAAAAATCTCCTCCAACTTCTTTTGCCGGTTCCATAGATGCAAAGATTTCAAATTCATTTCTTTCGGGAAATGGAGGAAATACTTTTGGAAGTATTGCTAATTGTATATTTCTGGCGGTGTCGAGGTCATACTGTATAGCTAATAGCTTATCGTGCTCTTTAATAGAATTTCTTATCAGTTCTATTTCAGCAATTGTCTTTTCAATTGTTTTTTCCAGATCAATAAAATCAACCGGTTTGGTAACAAAATCGTAAGCTCCTCTATTCATTGCTGTTCTAATATTATCCATATCTCCGTATGCAGAAACAATAACTGTTCTTAGAGCAGGATTTTTTAACTCGTTTAATTTAGCCAGCAAGGTTAAGCCATCCATCTCGGGCATATTAATGTCGCTAAGGATAATTCCAATATCTTTATGTTCAAGAAGCCGGGAAAGCGCTTCCAAACCATTAGAGGCAAAAACAAAATCGTATTCTCCATCTCTAATTTTTTTTCTAAATCTTTGACGAATTAACGACTCGAGATCCGGCTCATCGTCAACGACCAACATTTTTTCTGGCATATATAACTCGCTTTATTTAATTATAGAAAATATTTCCCTTTTCAATTTTTCGAAATCGATAGGCTTTGTAAGATATTCCTCGGCACCCAATTCAATCGATCTATCATATTTTTCCTTATCGTCGTAAGCCGTAATCATAAATACTTTTAGATGTGTAAAATCCTTTTTCAATATTTTCAAAAGCTCAATTCCTGTCATTCCCGGCATATTTATATCCGATAGAATCAAGACCAAATCCGCAGCCTTTGCGGTTCTAAGATAGTTCAACGCGTCTTCGGCCGAGAATGTGAAATGAAAATTTAATAGCTCTTCTTTAATTTCTTTTCTAAAGCGTTGACGAAATAACTGTTCAACATCATGTTCATCGTCAACAACCATAATTCTTATCATAGAATACCTCTCTACAAATTTTTTGGTATTGTAATAATAAATTCGGCAAACTCGCCCGGTTCCGAATTAACTATTAATTCCCCCTTATGTTCTTGAACAATAATATCATAGCTTAGAGATAAACCCAATCCCGTTCCCTTTCCCGTTGGCTTGGTAGTAAAAAAAGGATTAAAGACTTTATCTAAAATTTCCGGAGGAATTCCCTTTCCATTATCTTTAATTCTAATTTCAACTTTATCGCCAAGATTTTTTGTTGCCACTTTTATACAAGGATCAAACGAGTCCTTTTTTTCTTTCTTTTTTTCGTTTACAGAATAACACCCGTTATTTATGATATTCAAAAATACACGGCTAACGTTCTGGGGCACAACATCAATTAGTTCTAATGTCGTATCGTAATTTGTTTCCATCTTTATGTTAAAAGAGGAATCTTGAGCTCTAAATCCATGATATGCCAAATTTAAGTACTCGTGAAGAAGATCGTTGATATTTGTTTTTTGTTTCTCACCGGATTTGCCTCTTGAATGAAGAAGCATTCCTTTGACAATGCTGTCTGCCCTTCTGCCATGTTCATTTATTTTTACTACATTATGGTCAATATCTTTTAATATATCCTTTATATAATCCATGGATTTTTTATCAAACTTATCTGAGTGATTTTCAATTTCTTCTAATAGCTCTTTGGATAGCTCAATTGATAATTCGGAAAAGTTATTTATAAAGTTCAACGGATTTTTTATTTCGTGAGCAATACCGGCAGTAAGCTGGCCAAGTGAAGCCATTTTTTCGGCTTGAATCAATTGCGCCTGTGCCTCTTTTAATTCCTTGTTTGCCAAATTTATTTTTTCGTATGCAAATGCGTTGTCTAAAGCAATTGCGGTGTAATTAGCTAAGTTGCTTAAAATGTTAAAATGGCTTTCGTTATATGCATTTTTGCTGAAGCTTTGCGCTGTTATAACACCAATTACCCTGTCGCTAACAATAAGTGGAAAAAACATTAACGAAGAAACAGACTTACCAGCTTTGGGCTTGGACCTTGTAGCAATATATTTTGAATACTCAACTTCCACATCATTTATAAAAATTGGCTTACGGTTATCTACACACCAAACTGCAAATCTGTTCTTGTCGTTAAGGCTATAACTAAATTCTGGTAGCCTCTCTCCATTTTCAATGGATAACTTTCCTTCTAACAATTGTTCTGTTTGATTTATTACCTGAATTGAAAAGCTGGAAGCATCCAAAGATTTGTTCACGGTTTCATAAACTTTGGTTAAAATAGATTCCAAATTGAGAGTTGAAGTAATTTCCTGACCAATTATACTCAGCGTCTTAACATTATCCAGAGCTTTATCAAGTTCAACATTTTTTTCTTTTAGCTCCGCTGTTCTTTTCTCAACTTTTTCTTCAAGAGTTTTGCTGTACTCTTCCAGCTCGTCATTGGCATTTTTCAACTGGTCAATAGTATTTCTTAAAGCGTTTTGCATTAAAGAGAATGAATTTGTCAGCTCACCAATTTCATCCTTCGATTTGAATTTTGGAAGCTCCACATCGAACAAGCCTTGACCAAATTTTTGGGTAACAAATGCCAGCTTGCGCAGAGGACTGGTAATAGATCTGGATATAAGAATAATTACAAGCAATAGTATTAATCCGCCAAATACTGCAAGGATTATTACTTCCTTAAATAATCTATTTAATGAAGCCAGCAGTTCATCAACCGGGTAAACAATTCCCAGCGACCAGCCGTTAATTTTAACTGGGCCGTAAGATATCCAGCTTAATTTTCCCGTAACAATATTTCTATATTCAACTTCGGCAAAACTGGATTTGCCCGCAATCATACTTTTTCCAATAGCTCTTAACTGTGGTGAATTAGACTCCTCGGCAACACTAAAAATAGTCGAGTTCATAATTAAATTTTTATTCGGATGAGTAACAAAACTTCCGTTTCTCGAAATCATAAACGCATAACCGGTTTGATATACCTTTATAGAAGAAACTATTTTTTGAAGCCAATCTAAAGATAGATCTGCTGTTAATATTCCAATAAATTTTTTACCGCCTCCGGTAGTTTTATATAATGGAATTGAATAAGTGGACATTACAATATTGCCAAAACCTTCATCAAAATAGGGCTCGCTCCACAATGGCTTATTAAGCTGTTTGGGAATTAAATACCAATCCAATATTTGATGATTGTTGTTATCCTTATTCAAACGGCTAGTCAGCAATTTTCCATTTTCTTTGTGTATATAAATAGTTGAATATTCCTTTTCAATTCCTTTATAGTCTTCTTCAAATGAAAGAGCCGCGCCATAAATTTCATGATTGTTTCCAACCGCCAATTTTAAAAGTCTTTCCAATTCTTCAGAAGTATAGTTACCTGCTTCAATAACCTTTGAAAGGTTATCTGGAACTTTTTGAACAGATGAAAGAATTTTTTCTACCTCGTTAACTGTAGATTGAGTAAGCAGTTTTGAATTTTCTTTTAGGTTATAGTAAATAGTGTCGTGCGAAACTTTGTAGATATAGGATAAAGTAATTACAGTAACTACAAAAACGCTTGCAAAAATTATAACAATCATTTTAAACGAAAGGCCCCGCTTTGGAATCCATTTTATCATTTGATGCTCCCGGCTAAAACAGGTTTATATAAAGAATCAAATTCGGGTATTTCATTTATCAGTCCCCCTTCCTTTAATTTTTCGGAAACGAGCAAAAAGCCTTCTTTGGTAAGTGCTTCGAAATTGGTGTTTTTCTTTTTAGGAAAGATTAAATCATTCATTCTGCTAAGCATCCATCTTTGATGAGCTTTATTAACAGGAAGATTAGATTTTTTAATATGTTTTAAAATAAGATCAACTGCCTCTTCGGGATGATCGAAAGCATAACGCCATCCTTCCAAAGTTGCTTCCACAAATTTTTTGCATAGTTCCTTATTTGAATTGTAGAATTCCTCGGAACAATAAATTCCCTCTTCCGGAAAATTTAATCCATAATCTGCAAAAAAGAATTTGTTCAGTTCTTTTTCATCGAAGCCGGAATTTAGAATAGTGTGGTACTCATTGTACCACATTGCTGAAGTAACATCAATTCCGTCAAAAAAGAATAGGTTAATTGAATTACCCTGCATAATTGGGTTTACATTCAAATTGTACTTTTTAAAAAATGCCATTGGCTGAATAAGAAAATCTCCACCCCACAAACCAACTTTTTTCCCCTCCATATCTTTAGGAGTATTAATGCCGCTGCTTTTTTTAGAAATAAGCATAAGCGCAGATCTGTTAACTACTTGTGCAATATTAACAATTCTAGTTTTATTGGCCTTTAATTGAATTGCATTTGAAAGCCACATTAAAGCAAAATTAACTTGTCCCTTTTGAAGCATTGCCGATGTAGAAACGCTTGGTCCACCGGTAATAATTGTTAAATCAATTCCATGCTTTTTGTAAATGCCCAAATCTTTTGCAATGTAATATCCGGCAAATTGTGCTTGAGGTACCCAATGAGGAACAAATGTAACTTTTTGCAGCGCTTGGCAAAGCCCTAAAGAAGAGAATAAAAACAAGATTATAAAAGCAACTGAAATTCTTTTTATCATACAATCATCTGCTAATTAATTTGCAAATTGTTCAAAAAAGTAATTTGATGTTTCAATTTATTAAATAATTATTTAGTTAACTAAACAGCTTCTCCATTTTTCTTTGCAAATATCAATACCAAAATATCTACTAAATAAATAGAGACTCATCCACTAAGTATTTTGAAATACATTTTACCCGAGTGAATTATTTAATTGTTAGAACTCCCGCAAAGCCAGTAACGTCAAGAATACCTTTTACTGTTTCGTTAGCTCCAATAATTTCCATTTTAGTTCCTAATGCAGTAACCTTTTTTTGTGTGGCCAGCAATATTCGCAGACCACTGCTGCATATATAAGAAACCCCTTTTAAATTGAAATACAGGTTTACAGCACCGTCTAAAAGTACACTATCTATTTCATCGGAAAACTGCACACACGAAAAAGTGTCCAAACTTCCCTCAATAGAAAGTGTAACATTGCTCTTGTTTGATGTTTTTGTGATTGTCATAAATCCTCTGCTATTATCTTTTTACTAATACTGAAATATCGTTATCCAGATAAGGAAGAGAAAAATTCACATATTTTTTACGCTCTTCGGTTACATTAAAATTGGAAAGAGCAAAATCTATTTTACCAGATTGAAGCGCCGGGATTAATCCTTCGAACGCCATATCTACAATTTCTATTTTTTTGCCAAGCAGCTGACCAATCAGCATGCTAAGTTCAATATCAATTCCGGTACGTGTTCCATTGGCCTGAAAAGAAAACGGTTCATAAATAGAGCACGTTCCCATTTTAATAATTCCATTTTTGCCTTCGTTTGTTATTTGCGGCAGTAAAGGCGCTTGACTGTACTCGGTATCCACCCATTTTTTTCTTAGGCTCTTTAATACTCCATTATCATTCAACTGCTGGATGGCAGCGTTAAGGTCATTAAGAAGAGCTATATTATTTTTATTTATTGCCGCAGCAATTTCCAGTTTTGCAACAGGCTGCTTTAGAATTATTAGATCCTTATTCTTATCAACAATTTTTACCAATACACTTTTATCGTAAACAAATGCATCTGCTTTACCCGTTTTTACAGCAAGGGCCGCATCTGCAGATCCAACAAGAACCATAAAATTAGAATTAGGGAAATTTTTTCGTGCGGCATGTTCACCTGCCGAGCCGGGCAATACACAAATCTTTTTATTATTTAGTTGATCCAGCCTCAATATCTTTTCACTTTTTTTTGAACAAGACAAAATGAGTATGCTTCCAATAAGTATTAAAAATATTCTACTTCCCATAAATCTATTAACCTTTTTTCAAAATCATTGTTAGCCTATTTTTTTGGTCAACCCTTTGGTACTCTATATTCTCTGTAAAGTTTTTAATTATTGCCAAACCCATATCATCAGCATCAGCTTTGTCTAAAAAGCTTCCCTCTTCTCCACCACTTTCAAATGTAATTTCCAGGCTATTCCATTTTTCGGAATAGGAAAGTGTTAAATAAGCATCTATTTCTTTAAAGACCGTACTGTGAATTGTTAATAGCTCTTCAACAACCAATAAAGCATTATTAATCATTCGTTTTGGCAAAACATGTTTTTCGCAAAAGTGCTCAATCTCGGCATTCATTGCATATAAGTCGTAATCCATACTTTCAATATGGTAGTTAAAGCTTCTTATTCTGTTAATAAATGCCTTGGTCTTTTCTTTTTGTGGATTTTCAAAAATTTGTTTTGGGGAACCTTCTTCGTAAATCAAACCATCATCCATGTACAATACTCTATTGGAAACATCCCTGGCAAAATCCATTTCGTGAGTAACAATTGCCATTGTCATTCCCTCTTTTGCCAACCGTCGAATAACAGCCAAAACTTCACTAACCATTGTAGGATCGAGCGCCGAAGTGGGTTCATCAAAAAGAATAATTTCTGTATCCATCGATAGGCATCTTGCAATAGCCACCCTTTGTTTTTGACCCCCAGATAATTCATCGGCAAAGCTGTATGCCTTTTCGGCTAAGCCAACCATCTTTAGCAATTCCATAGCCTTCTTTTCAGCCTCTTCTTTACTTCTTCCAAGCAATTTTATTTGCCCAATTGTAAGGTTATCTAAAACAGATAAGTGGGAAAACAAATTGAACGACTGAAAAACCATTCCCATTTTTTGACGAAGCTTTGGTACATCGGTGTTCTTAGCAAGTATATCTATTTCATCTATGTAGATTTTTCCGCCGGTAGGTGTTTCAAGCAAATTAAGGCAGCGAAGAAAAGTGCTTTTTCCTGTTCCCGATGGACCAATAATAGAAATTACTTCCCCTTTTTTAATTTCTACATTTATATCCAATAGAACTGAAATGTCGTCAAATTTTTTTGCTAATTGCTCCACTCTAATCATTTTATAACCCCCTCTTTATTTTTAGTTTGGGATTAGTAACTCTTTCAACATATCCTAGAAAAAACATTAACAGCCAAGCAATTATAAAATATAAAACAGCAACCATAATCAATGGAAAGAATGCATCGAATGTGCGGCTTCGAATAATGTCGCTGGCCTTTGTTAAATCCTGAACAGCTATATAGCCAACTATCGAAGTCATCTTAACTAACGATATTACTTCTCCCTTATAAACCGGTAATATTCTTCTTACCGCTTGAGGTAAAATAATATAGATAAAGGTTTTTACTTTGGAAAAGCCCATTGCAATTCCTGCTTCGGTTTGCCCTTTATCAACTCCTTCAATTCCGGTACGGTACATTTCCGAAACATATGCGGCAAAGTTCAATCCAAATGCAATTACTGCAACTATAACTGGGTCAATATCAACGGAAGCAAATACCACATAAAAAATTATCATTAAGATAACCAGAACCGGCGTACCCCGAAGAATTGATATATATACTTTTGCAATTACGCTAAATATTTTTTTCTTCGACATTCTCATAAAACAAATTAATCCGCCCAATAAGGTTCCGAATATTGTGGACAAGATTGAGATTAAAGCTGTGGTTTTCAAACCATCCAGAATAAGCAGATACCTATTTTCAATTATAATGTTATTATGAAAGCTTTCGGCAACATCTTGAATAAAAGAAGTAGTGGGCAAAACATTAGTGCTGTTAGAACTTCCTTCAGTGGTATTAGCGCCGGCAAGATTTTTATTTAATGCAATAACTGCCGTTTTGAAGTCGAGATACTTATCGGAAAAATCAACTTGCTTTGCTCTTTCTTCGGTAATACAAATTCCATCTGCAATCATATCCACTTTGCCCGCAGCTAAAGACGCAACAAGTGCCGAAAAGTCCATTGTAATTATTTTTAATTTATAACCCTCACTCAAAGCAAAGGTGTTCAACAATTCAATATCAAAACCCGCATATTGGTTATTTACATAAGCCGAGTATGGTAAATCTCCAACAGAAACTCCAAGAATTATTTGTGAAGCGTTTGGCTTGAAGTTGAATTTTGGCATGGTTGCTTTTACTGGATCTTCGATGAACCATTTTTTATAAATATTTTCAAAAGTCCCGTTTGATTTTACAGTAGCCAAAAATTTATTGAACTTGTTCTTTAAACTCGGGTTCTTTTTACTGAATCCATATCCAAGTGGAAGCGAAAGAGCATCTTCGGTTAAAATTCCAATACCGGGATTTGTTTTAAGAAGAACTTTTGCAGAGTAAACATCAAAGAATGCCACATCAATTTTTTGTGTATTTAGGGAAAGGATCATATCCGCGGTGCTGTTGAATCTTTTCAATACGGCATTGGGATACTTATTAGCAACAAATGCATCGTGCACGGTACCAACTACTTTATCTGCAATGTCGTCAAGAGTTTTAATGGTGCCGGTATTCACCTCTTCAATATTCTTTGCAAGAGCAAATACGCTGGCGCCTAATCTTAAATACTCATCTGAAAAATCAATTTGCTTTTTTCTCTCTTCGGTAATCATCAGGGTGCTTGTAATCATATCAATTTTATTCGATACTGCGGAAATTATTAAGCTGCCAAACTCCATATCCACAAACTTTAATTCTTTACCCAAATAAGCAGCAAACCTTTCGGCCAATTCAGTATCAAATCCTACCATCTTATTATCTTTTACTATTGTAAAAGGAAGTCCTTTATCGCTAACAGTACCAACTAATATAGTACCGTTTCTTTTTGAATTTTTTATTACCGGCATTTCAATCTTGCCTTCAACCATCCATCTGCTAACCATATCGTTAAAGGTTCCATCTGCTTTCACCTGACGCAAAAAACTGTTGAATTTCTCTTTTAGCGCATCATTTGTTTTGTTAAAGCCCATAGCAATTGGAACAGTAAATAAAGTATCTCCCAATATTTTTAATTCTTTATCTGTACGAATTATTTCTTTAACGGTTTCGGAAGTAAAAATTGCGGCATCTACCTTCCCAGATTTTACAGCCACTAATAAATCGGAAGGACTTTTATATTGGAGGATTTTGGAATTTGGATATTTTTTTAGAGCATATGTGTCGTGTATCGATCCCAGAAGAACGCCTATATTCTTACCAACCAAATCATTATGGGATTTCAATTTTAAAGAAGAGGCTACAGTTTCACTTTCTTTTTCAAAAGATCTTTTTGTTAAAATCACCTGAGAATTCTGAAAATATGATTGGGAAAAATTTACAGACTTCATTCTTTCCGGAGTTGCAGTCATTCCGGCTATAATTAAATCTGCCTTACCGGATTGAAGAGCGGGAATAAGAGCGGAGAATTTCATATCAACAAATTCTATTGGCCTGTTCAATTTAGATGCAATTCTTCTTGCTAGCTCACCATCGTGGCCGGTAATTTTTCTGTTTGCATCAACATAGCAAAAAGGCTCTCTTGTTGCGCTTGTTGCAACCTTTAATACTTTTCCCTTTAGGGGCAATTGAATATCAATTTCTTCGTATGGCAATAAATCTTTTTTGAACCATCGTCTTCTCATATCCTTTAGCGTACCGTCGCTAAGAAGTTCGCCAATAATTTTATTTACATCTGCAAGAAGTTTTTCACTATCCTTTCGGGCGGCTACTGCTGTGTTTTCATAATCAACAGGTTCTTCTAAATAATAAAGATCTGCATTATGTTTGCACACATTCATTGCGGCAGGAAAACCGGTTATAACTGCATCTAACTGATTAGATTTTAGAGCAGCAATAGCATCCATAATATCATCAAAGCATTTAACGGTAGCTTGGGGAAACTTGGCCTTGGCAAGCTGTTCTCCGGTTGTTCCGGTCATAGCCCCAATTGAAACATTTTTTAAGTCATCTAATTTAGTGATTGATTTTTTGGAATCGCTGCAAGTGGTAAAAACAAAAATAGCAAGAAGCCATAGAGTGATAAGTTGAATATTTTTTTTCATTTGTATTCCCGTAATCTGCTTCAATTGAAACCGGTGTTTTTATAGTAGTAAGTCAATCCTTTCAATAAATGAGTTTTGTAATGCTCCATATAAATATAATAAACCGAACACAATTTAGGATATTATTATCGCTTGATAAAATGTATTATTTTGCTTTGTGATATGGGCTAATTGCTGGTTGTTTTTTTTTGGAAGGTTTAGAATTAATAGGCAATACATTTGTCTGTATTGCCCATTAATTGACCCAAAGAATTGCTGTTTTGAAAGAACAGCAAATAAATTAACGGGAATACTTTTTCTCTAAATCCTTTGCTCTGAACGAAAGTCTTGTATTTTCCAAGTCATCAATAATATCCAAAAGGTTCTCTACCTTTTCGTTATTTACGGTAACCCTCATGTAAATTTCAAGCAGATATTTAATAGCGGTATTCCTATCCCGTTCGCTTAAAGCCTTTTTCGATTTACTATAATATTGTTCGGCTTTGTCGAATGCATTCTTTTCAAAATAATATGCGCCCATTAATAAGTTGAATTGATCTTCCATTCCGCTTGTATTATTAAAGGCTGGTTTGGTCTTCGCAAAAGATTCTATTTCCAATACACTTTTATCTAATACTATTTTAATGGAAAGGTTACGCAGCCACCGACTTTCCATTTCGTACTTTTTCAATTTTTGAAAAGACTCTCTAAATCTATCGTTTAAAGTGGGCTCGTATTTTTTTATTCTTCCTTCATCTTTAAGCAGCCAGCTATTAAAAAGTACAATATACCTTGAAGCAGCGCCGCCGCCTCGAAATAATTTTTTTTCGTTTTGCAAGGCCCGCTCCCCATATTGAATTGCTAATTCGGAATTTCCTTTTAAATCATAAAGGCGGGCTTTCGCATAATCATCTATTAAATTTTCTTTGTCGGCTTTTATTAGGTCTTCGGCTTTTCTAAAATCCCAAATGTTCATCAGTACCTGGCAGTATGCATTCAAGGTGCGCTTGTTTTTAGGGTAAAACGAGAGGAACTTTTCAAAAATTGGAATTGCCGCATATTCATTTCCTTCAAGACTTGTATATACTTCAATTAAGGTTAGAGCACTTTGCCCGAAAGTTAATTTCCCTTTTTCATATGCCGTCTTAAGCTGACTTAATCCCTTTTCCCTATCCCCCGAAAATCCTAGAACGCTGGCAATAAAACTTGTTACTCCGCTCATTCTATCTGCGTAATAATCCAACATTCCTTTTACCAAGTAGGCGTCGTAAAATTTTGGATCGGCTTTAATTATTTCTTCCATCATACCTTTTGCTTTTTTCCCACTCTTAAATGCGCTCCACCAAGAAGCATCAATTCCATAAACACGGGCAAGATATGCATGTATTGTTCCATAATAAAATTTATTCTCTAAAGTCAGTTTCGAGTCATCCAGCTTATCAATAACACTTTCACAGTAATCAATAATTTCTTTGTTTAATTCTTTTCTTCCTTCGTCTCTTTTTTCAGGATCCAATTCCGAAATTTTTTGATAGTACTCCATAATTTTAGTGTTGATTAAATAGTAATAGTATTTGGGAGAGCTTGGATTTTGGTTTATCTGCTCGCTGCAAATTTGCTTCGCTCTGGAATAATCTTCGTTAAATGTGAATTGAATAATCTGCTGGTCTATTAATGTAGGTTCAATAGATTTTGCATATACAATGGGAATCACCAATAAAAAAAACAAGTATTTCATAATTCCAAGCCTTCCTTTGGATATTGGCATTTTATGATATAGAAGCTTAACAAAAATTACTAATTATTTAACAATTAGCATTCTTTTTGTCTCTTCGAACAATCCGCTTTTCAAAGTATAAAAATAAACTCCCGAAGAGAGTTTAGAACTAAGCGTAAAGACAGCGGAGTAATTTCCAGAAGTTTTATATTCATTAACTAGAGTTGCAATTTCTTTGCCAAGCATATCGAATACTTTTAATGTTACATTGCTAGGGGTTGCTATTCTATATCTTATTACTGTACTTGGATTAAATGGATTTGGATAATTTTGAGCTAGATAAAATTCATCCGATAATTCTAATGGCTCGTTTACCGATACTACAGCAGAATTGAAAAACTCAATGGCTTTGGATACAATAGAGTTGAAAGAATTATCATCTGCTGTGGATTCCAGTGGGAAAGAAAGGTAAATAAGGCTGCCTATAGTCGATGTATTATTAAATGAACCTCTATACTCAATTGCCGCCCCTTTGCCATTTGCATATTGCATACAAAGCTTACTACCGTTAACAGGGGCAATTTCGTCCGGATAATCCTCTTGATAGGTTTGGCCAATGTTAATATTGCATCCGCTTAAAGAGCTGTTTGCAATTCCTTTTGCAGAACTTGAGGAAGCGTCGTCCGAAATAAACTTTGCTTTAAGATAATTTGCGTAAAAACTCTTATCGTTAGCATCACCTTTAGAATCCAGATCCCACCCAATTTCACTTCCGGAGACAAATAAACTTCCTCCATTGTTCAAATAACTTTTTACTAATTGCTGTTCACTAACATTAAAAGATTCGTTGATTGTGCTTTCATCGCCAAGAACCCAAAAGATATATTGATAATCTTCCAGCTTAAAATTGCCATTTAATAATTCCGAATTTTTTATTGAGACAAACTCAACATTTAACTGCTTAAGAGCTTTACCATATTTTGCAGCAAAGGTATTCCCAGATCCCTGAAAGCTTCCTCCACCTTCCTGTCGTTCAAAGCCATCAATAATTAGTGCTTTTTTACTTGAAGTGTAATTTGCAATGCCCGATACATTTGACCAATCACTTTCGGAATAATTTGGTGAATCGTTTTTTACACTTGCGATCCTAAAAAAGTTTATACTGCCGGTAACATCTATTTCTGCCGAAGTAGTTTTACAAACATTTTCATTTAGAATCAAAGTCCAGTTTTTACCATCTGAAGAACTATATACCCTATACCCCAGAATATTTGTGCTGTTGCAAAGCCAATTTAGCTTTGCTCTATTTGTATTAATCTTGATGGTGCTTAACAAAACTGGCTGCTGAGTGTTAAAATTTTCTTCCATCTCAGTAAAATATCTGGGAGTGTAAGAAATTAAATCCGAAGCGGAAAATGACCAATAAGAAACATCCCAATTCCGGGCAGCTGCTTCAACAACTTTAAACGTACCGTTTAAATTTCTTTTGATAAACAACCTAACATGACCAACTTTATGAATTGCGTCTCCTGGTTTAAGATCGTCCCAACTGCTATACTGCTTTGTAATATTAGGCATATCCGAAGTTGAAGAGTGATAACTAAGCTGCCAGCAGCGGCTAACAAATCCCGAGCAGTCCACACCTAAAGCGTAAGAGGAGACTCCGGTAGTTACAATATCTCCAGCATATTTCCCAGTGGTCAATCCGGCATCGAACTGTGCAATTGTATTAAAGCCGCCCCATTTATATGGAACGCGTGCATTGAAACCAACTTTAAGCCAGTCTGGCGTACGCACAACGTCACCATCATTAGCAACAACATCATTTACCGCCAGGTTATTTAATTTGCACTCATACTGATGCAATACATAAGTCTCGGCAATTTGCAATGCCTTTACACGGCTTGCTTTGGCCAATACACTTTTAGTTAATCCATTAGTTAGATTGGAAACTTCATTAGCTGAAGTAAAATTATTGAAGTGCAAGTTGTAATTGTATTCTGAAGGATAATTATGCTTTACGCCATTTGGAGAAGTAAGATTACTCCATTTAATAATTCTTACTCTATCCATCAACGACATCAAGTGGTACAAATTTCCATCTGCATCAATTTGCAAATCTTTTTGGGTATATAAATATTTTATGTTAGGAAGCGCTAATTGCGATAATATTTCCCCCTGCTTTGAAAAAGTATATACTTCTCTTTCTATTTGCAATGGTATTTCCGAAAGATACTTTTCAACAATTATAAATAAGTTACCCGCTTTATCAATTCCAATTAGGTCTGCACATGCTAAATTTGCTGGAAAATTAAATTGGAGTTTTTGAGAATTCCCAGTAAGATTGTGCTCAAGCCGCAATTCATTTTTACTTGGTACAATAACTTTTACTTCTTCTCCTTTATAGCCAAATATTTCTCCACCGTTATCTTTAAGTAACGAAACTCCTCCATAAAAACTTTTCTTGAATGCTACTGCTTCATTAGAACTGGATCCGTCAGTCATATTGTTCAACTGTACCTCGTTGGCAATTAAACCTGCGGAATACTTATTACCGCTTAGTCCAGTTAAATCATTAGTATTTGCATTCCTATTGTATTTAAATACGGACTGATTGTTAAATGAGAAAAAATATATTGCGTCAGCATCCAAATCGAATGAGGATATAGAATAAATACCAGAATTCTCTATTCTTGGTTTGATTGGAGAATTTATATATGTCTTTTCAAAGATAATTTCCTGAGAGTAAATTGCTGCAGCAGTCATTAACAAAATAAAAACCGTACATAGTTTTTTCATTAAGTATCCGTCTTATTAAGGAATATAAATTTCTTTTAGAAATAATATTTGGTTGTTAAGAATCTCTATTTCGAAAGGGGAAGAAAGAAACCTGGCATGCTTGTTTTTTTTAATTTCATTCAGCAGTTCGGTTAATGTTACAGATTGCCCAAAATTAAAGTTGCCTTCTTTGTCAAAACTGAATTTTTGCATAATTATTTTTACGCTATCCGAGAACTCCAGATTTTCAATTTTCAATTCGTTATTAAAGTAACATTGGCCATCTGGCAACTCAACAATTAACTTATCTGCTTTATGTGAATTGAGATTGCTTTTCTTTTCAAGATCAATAAAATCAATTGCTGCTAATATTTTATCCTTTTGGTAAACACTTTTAATAAGGCATAGTTTTTTTATAATCTCCTCTTTTACAATAACATTATCAATCTTAGGCTGTTCATTTTTACAAGCCAACATTGCTATTATACAAGTCATAATAATAAATAACTGAATTCTTACTGCTTTCCCAATCATCACTTTTCCCAACTGTTAAAATTGCGGGTTAAAATTAAATAATTTTTATGGCACTATTTAGGTGTTGCCAATTCTATTAACAAGCATAGCTGCTTAACCGACACAAGAAATTAGCTTGTCTTTACTAATATACATTGGCAATTAGCAGATAGATGCATTTTGTACTCGGATAATTTGGCTGGAATAAACAACGACTCCCCTTGATTGAATTCTTCAAACTCAACATCATTGCCAAACCACTCTATCGAAACTTTTCCACGCATAACTAATACTACGCTAGGAGTAAAGTTATTATTAACAACAATATCTTTTCCATTTGTAGAATTCAGAGCAGTTACTTCAAATTCCTTAGCATTGGTTTTGAAAATTACATCTTCACTATTTAGCTGCTTACTTACAAATGGAGGATTTTCAAAATCGTACTTTATTATTTCCAGCAGAGTATCCACGTCTTTAAATTTAGGAGTTAGTCCGGCTCTCACAACATTATCGGAATTTGCCATGCACTCTATTATATTACCTTTTAAATATGCATGTGGTATTCCCGAATCTGTGAATATCGCTTCACCGGGCTGTAATTCAACAAGATTAAAAAAGAAGAAGGAAAAAAGCCCTACATCAACACCATACTTGTTATACTGGATTATAAACTGCTCTTCTTCTATTAACAATTTTGTTTTGCTTTTTAATCTCTCATAAATTCCAGTAATACATTTATTTAGTCTATCAATATTTTCGCTACTCTTCATTATTGAAGTATAGAGCTCTCTAATCAACACACCTAATTCTTCAATATTTTTTGAATTTATTACACTTGCAACCAGGTTGCCATCAACAAACTCCATAAGTTCGGGCAACTCGGCTACAGATGTTTGAATTGACATGACTGGCTTGAATCCTACAAGTGCTGTAAGATTATCTATTGCAATTGCAATTTCCGGTTTATGATTATCATCCGGATAATTTTGCGGATTTATTTGATGAAGTTTAGCCGCTTGAGTTTTATTGGGATGTGTTTGAATTGAAAGAGCGGATTGTGCCGATAGAATTTTTAGCAAGAAAGGTAGCTTAGCCCCATATTTACTTAATACGGATTCACCTAAACAGTCAATGGGAAATTCTCTAATGATGTCACTTAATGGAATTCTCTTTCCATTAATTTCAATTGAAGAAGAAGCTTTGTAGTGAGCACCAATCCAAAGCTCGGCATAAGGTAAATTTGGTAAAGGCTCTATACCTAAAAACCTTGGAATAAAAGCCTGCTCGTTTTTTGTTCCCCATTCGTAATTCTGAATTATGTTGTAAAGTTTGTATGGCTTTGCACTAATAGTATTCAATGAATGCCCTAAGTATTATTGCTTTTATTCTATTTGTAAAATACTAAAAATATTCCACCAACTTCTTTTCAAAAGCTATAATATTTTTAACAATTACTAAACATTATCTTAAGCACAATTAGCTAAAAACAAATCCTACATTTTCTATTAAAATACTTCTAGAATTTTATCGCCGTGCTTATTCCAAGATGATAATAGTCTATGTAATAGTAACTAAAATCGGAATGCTGATATCCGGCAGAGATTTTGTAATTTTTAAAAGCAATATAATCCAGCTGTAAAGAATAAAGCTTTTTCTGAGTATCGTTTTGATTGTAAATTGTAAGCAAGTCTGTGTCGAAATAAAGAGCCCGTTTACCAATAAATCCCTTTACCTTTATATAAAAATTTTCGAGCGCGTTCCAAGATACATACCCAGCAACACTAAATAAATTACGGTTATCGTTCACATAGGTAAAGTTTGGTTTTATACTAAGATATAAATCCTTCGAAAACACCCACTCTACTTTTGGAGTTATTTGAAAAGCTTGCAAGCTTGTTAATCCGCTTTGCTCTATATATGTACCCGATAAACCATAATAAAACATGTTGTTAAATAAATAATATTCAACGCTTGCCAAATGTGTAACATCATCTGATGTAAGGGATGAGCCACTTTTTGTGTCTGTTCCTTTTATATAACTATAGCTTCCCTTTAAATATGAGGGGAAATAATTCTTAAGAAGGCTTACTGTATAATTCTTCTGAAGATAATTACCGGTATTATAATCTATTTTAAGATTGTCGAAGCCAAGAGTTAAGTATGTTTTCAAATTGAAATTAAGGGTTACATAGCCGGCAATGGATTTTGAATAGTTTGAATTAGAGTATTGCCCAAATGTGTAATATGAAGAAGGATACACATATAATGAATCTGCATATGAAACATAATTTACAGCAAAGATTGTTAAAAGCACGAGTATTTTATTTATTCTTTTCATTGGGTCAGGTTTAATCCTTTTTTTGCCGATGCGTCGTTAGAGCTCAACATTAACACATTAGTAAATAATTCTTTGGCTTCCGATATTTTTCCTAAATTATAATAGACCCAAGCTAAATTCAAATTAGCGTCGTAAGAACTTGGATTAAGTTCATAAATCCTTTCGAACAGTTCGCGTGCCTTTCCGTATTCAGTTTTGTTAAAGTAGATTTGTCCTAAGTATAAATTTGCGTAAAAATTATTTTCATCTATCTTCAATATTTTAGTGTAAATGCTCTGAATCAAATTCCAATCCTCTAACTTTGATACCGGAAGTGTTAATGCAAGTAAAGCTTCTGTACTGTTCTTTTTAACATCAACAGCTTTCTGATAGTAGGATTTCGATTTTGAGTAATCTGCCTTTGAGTAATAAAGCCATCCCAATCTTAAATTAAATAAGTAGGAGTTTTTATTCTCGTCGTAATTTTGCAAAAGAGCCTGAATGGCTTTATCGAATTCTTTTTTCTCTTCATGCTTTATTGATGTGCTGAATGAATTTACTTTTTTATCACTTTCCTGATATATGATCTTTGCTGCTAAAGATATCATTATGATAAACGAGACAGAGATACTAAGCACAACATACTTTTTCATTGCTACCTCACTATTTATTAATCAAACTTGCTTCAAAAATTTTTGCTTTGGCTTCTTCGAAAATAATTTTTACAATTTCTCCCTCCGAATCTATATTAATTTCGGTATGGAAAGAATGAGTGAACATTTTAAACAAGCCTAATCCTTTAGTCTTAATTTCATTCTTAATTATATAGAAATCTTCATCTTCGAATCGTTCGGCAAAGGTAAAGTTTCCTTCCGAAGTTAAAAAATTCTTGTAAAGAAGTAAAAACTCTGTTAAGTATCGAATGCTTGTTTTAGGTAAATCTACAATTGAATATCTATCGAACCAGTAAATGTTTTTATGATAACAAAACGGCACCTGGTGAGCCGACAAATAGAAATAGTACAACGCCGACTTTTTATTTCCTGAATAAGATGTAAAGTAAAATAGTTTATCAGTTTTAAAGAAGTATGCAGTATCACCTTTATTGTTTTGCAGATAAGAGGAATTGTAAATATCAACTTTAACTTCCCATTCTTCCACAAACTCATTTTGGTTGTTGCGGCAGTTAAATTTATATTTTTCTCCCAAAGAAAAATTAAAAGCACTTTTAATTGATTTATGTGTTTCAATATTCCGGATGTTCTTTCCCTCTTCCGGAACATCGAATATTTTTAATTCCAAACCCACTTCGGTTTTTTGTAGAAAGTAAGCAAAAGGATATTGCAGTGTTCTATCTCCAAGTTTATCCGACATTTGGAATTGAAAATGAATATGAGGAAAAGGAGAGCGCCCGCTGTTGCCGCAAAGTCCTATTATATTTCCTTTTTTAACAATATCGCCAACCTTTACTTTAATTCCTTCTTCTTTTAGATGGGATATGGATGAGTAAAATCCATCGGCGTGTTTTATAATTATTGTGTTACCCCAATTTTTTTCAAGATTAACTTCACCAATTCTATTATCAATAATTCCATCAATAGTTTTAACAACTTCTCCGTCTAATGGCGCAACAACCGGAAGCGAATAACAATAATAATCCGTCAGACCGCCATTTTCATCTTTAGCTTCTTTTCCCGCATCATCTGTAATAACAAAATCCAGAGCATATTTCCATTCCTCTTTGTGTGTATGCTTTCCTTCATAACCTTGCGAAACAAACCATTGGCCAAAAAATGGAAGCTCGGGGGAATGATTTTTAAATCTCTCAAATCTATTTTGTCTGTTGTGATGATAATAATAGTTTTCTTCGGGGGAACCGGGACTAAAATACAATGGCACCAGTCCGCTCTGCTCCTGACGGAATCTTAAGCTGTAAAGTGTAAAGAGCACTATAAAATTAAATGGAAGAACCAAAACCGGAAGAGCCCCATTTAAAATTTTGCTAAAGAAGCCGGTAAAAATAATAACAAGTAATATCGAAAATATTGCCAGCAAAAAACTTTTTCGGGATGGAATTATTAAACTTCCTCCCAGTGCAAATGCGGTCAAGATTGAATTAAACCCGGTAATTATTATTAAAGAATTGAACTGGAGAGGCAATATTAAATTTAGGAATAGATAATTACTTGCAAAGGCAATAATACTTAATAAAAAAAGTGTCCTCGAAAAGAAGAGAAGTCCTACGGATATTATAATTCCAGTTATAAACGACGGCTGAAATAATATTAGTGCAAGAGATTTAAAGTAGTATTGCAACCAAACAGGCACAAAGCTAAAACTAGAATCAATTGTTTTTAATGTGCTGCCATTAATAAAATTATAGTTTGTTAGAAATATTATAAATACATAAAGCCCAAGAACAAATGGAATTGATAATCCAGGCAAATTGAAAGAAGTAGCAAAATAATTTTCCAAAACCGACGCTAGCAAAAATATTATTACTATAAAAAGGGGTAGAAAGAATAAAAGCTCTAAATTGAGTTTATAAAAGAATAAGGCCGAAGCACCAAATAGCAATCCATTAAAACCGTAAAAACCGGATTGAATTTTTGCCTTATCGTATTTTAATGCAATTGCTGTTAAATTAGATACAACAACTCCAAGAAGAGATGTTAATCCAATTTCGGGAGAAATAAATGTTGCAATTAAAAGAAGAGTTCCGAACCATCTTCTATTCGAAAAGAATATTTGGCTGTAGCTGAATAATATGGAATCGATAAAAAAATTCATTTGAGTTTTTAACCTTATTTTAAGCACTTCAAAAACATTTACATACTACAAAAGGAATGGTTTTTCATGACCAAATCAACATTCCAAACTTCTTATGTTAATTATGCTTTACCTTCTTCTAATAGATTTTGCATGCTTTGTTTGCAAATTATTTTTTAATCTAGCTAACAAATATTAATTATAATAATATGTTACCCATTAGCATACTTACATTTTTAACGAGATTTGATTACCAGTTTGTTTGGTATTCTTTCCTTCTCCATTAGATAATCAATATTCTCAGATTCTCTTATCAATTCTACTTCACCATTTTCCATAACCATTACAACGTTAGGACGCATTGCAATAAACTGCATCCATTGAGTCATATCGTAAGCACCAACATAATGTATTACAATTTTTTCACCAATTTTTAATGCAGGCAAGGTAATTGAATCTTGAACGCAATCTATATTCATGCAAAGCGGACCATAAATAGTTGTATTCTCGGAATGCGAACTTAGCGGCTGAGCTGGACTAATTTTGTGCTTAAACCAAAAAGCGGTAAAAAGTAAATTTACTCCGGCATCTATAATTACTGCTCTTCTTCCGTCTGATAATCTTTTATTTGCAATTACACTCGAAATTAAAAATCCAGCATCGTCAGCTAACGCTCTTCCTGTTTCTAAAATCAAAGTAGGCATATCTTCGTTGCTAAAGGATAGTTCGAACAATCCTGAAGAAATTGCATCTGCATATTGCTCCAAAGATGGAACAACCTGCTCTGCCGGAAGATACTGGCCAATTAATGTGTTATGAGAAGCAAAACCTCCCCCCATATCAATATAATCCAGCACTACATCAAAATCGTTTTTAATTCTTTTGGCAAGTGTGGCTAAATTAACAGCCGCAATTCTGTATGCTTCGGCTGTCATCATATATGTTCCAATGTGAGTATGAAGCCCAACAATCTCTAAATTTTTATCTGCTATAATTCTCTTAATTGCCTGCCAGGCTTCCCCATTTTCTAAATTGAATCCGAACCGGTCCCATTTAGGATAGATGCCAACATCCATATTTATTCTTATAGCAACTTTGGCTTTTATTTTTTTTGTCTCGCACAATTCAATAATTGTATAAAGCTCATCAAAGTGGTCTATATGTATTTTTGCTTTCTCTTTAATTGCGCGAAGCAGTGCATCTTTACTTTTATCTGGACCATTGAAAATAATATTCTCCCCTTTTATTCCAAGTCTTCTGGCCTTTTCATATTCAAATTCGCTCACAACCTCTGCCCAGGAATTTTCTTGATGAAACACAGAGCAGACCGCATTCAAATAATTTGTTTTGTAAGACCAAGCAAACTGTACTTTGGGGTAACGGTTTTTAAAAATTCTATAAGCCTCACGCTGATTATGTCGCAACTGCTTTTCCGACATTACAAAAAGAGGCGAACCAAATTTTTCGACCAGCGATTCAATGGCTACACCATCTATATCGGATTTATATGTTGTGGTTGGATTACTGCCAAACTTGTTCATCATTCCGCTAACATGCTTAATTATTATTGGCCTTTCATATCGTTTCTTAGTCATTTTAGTTTTCTCCTTTCATTGTAATTTTTTCCAAATATTTTATGTCTGTTATTAAGTCCCACGAACAGCGCACAAATATTTTTCCAATTTCAAAAGTGGTAAATGGTTCAACGGTTTTATCAATAGCTAATTCGACTAACGCGGCAACTAAATTTTGACCGGCAGCTGGAGCTAAATACACCCATGCCGGGAATCTTGGATTTATTTCCAACAGGTAATATTCATTTGTCTTACCATCTTTAATAAACTCAAGCTCCATACCGCTTTTCCATTTTGTCTTTTCTATAACTTTACGGCTAACATTTAGAATGTTAGGATCGTCAATGGTAATACCGGACCATCCTTTTCCTTTATCTGTTATATAAAGTTTACGCATTGCAACTGCGCCAACTGTTGTTCCCTTTCCATCCCCTAAAGCAACAACGTTAAATTCATCCCCTTTAACAAACTCCTGAACAATAATTGGAAATCCCCATTTGAAACTAAGTTTATTAAACGCGGTAATTGCTTCATCTATATTATTGGCAATGTATGCCTCGTAAAAAATTCCTTTAATAACAACTGGGTAGCTAAACTGATCCGGAATTTTATATAAATCCTGAGCAGATGTAACCAAAATGTTTTTAGGAACCTTAATTCCATTATCCTTGCAAAAATCGAAGAGCTTATCCTTGCCCCTGATGTTTAGCTGCTCTAATGTTGGAAGAAATGTTTTAATTCCTATTCCTCTCAGTTTGTCCTGTAATTTTACAAATCCATATAATTCGGAATCCAAGGTTGGAATAAGTAAATCTATTTTTTCAATTTCGTTTATATAAGATATCCTTTCAAAAAGATTATCTAACCCACTTGATGGATATGGTATTTGATAGCATTTGTCCGCCAGATTCTCTTTATAAATTCCGGGTTCAAGAGGATCGTAAACAAAACCAATTATTCTACCCTGAATTCCTTGAGCCTCTTTTAGGCTCCTTATTACTGGAACTCCCGGTCCGGGATTATCTGTGGCATTTAAGCCTGTGACTGCTATATTCATTTTATCTCGACAAGGTTATATGCTTTTAATTGAGTAATAAAATCGTCTAAATCTTTTTCCAAAGAGGAGGATTCTACATCATATTCCATAATTACATTCTTTTTTATCTCTTCTAACGAATTGCTTTGCTGGAACTGTTTAAAAATATAATGACCAATCTCATTAAGGGTAAAAGTTTCCCCGGTGGAGGTTAAAAACAAAAACCCGGAATCGCTAACGGCCAAATTGGGGGGAATTGATATATTCACCATGATTTTCCTCTATTTTATTTCGAACTAGTAATTAACTGCTTTTAAGATAGACAAGAATTCAGATGTATTCAAATCCATATTCTTATCTTTTTTGAATGGTATAAATTATTTCGTGGGAAGCTCTTAATTAATTTGTAATTATTTCACTTATTTTATTTGACAATACTTATTGTGACAACTAGCGCTAAACTAAAATTATTTTCACTTTATTAAATCTTTTTCATAATTCATATATTGAACACCCTAATAGTCAACTTGGTTTAAATAATTTTGATCTTTCACTAAAAAAATTTACTAGCATATTTCTAAAAATAATTTTAAGTAAATATCACTTACTTCTAAAACCATGGAGCTAAAAATTTTATTTTAGCTCCATTAATAACTATATGCAAGAAATAATTGTAGAAGTTAAAGCTTGAGCAAAGCATTCTTCATCATTAACTATCTTACTAGGCATATTAGTAAAAAATCAATTTTTAGTAATACCTTTTTAGATAATTTACAAATGAAACAGCATCAACATTTTATGACAAAACATGAATCTCTTCTAAGATTCTATTTGAAACTTCTTTCAAATAATTCTTTAATTGCTTTTTTACCATTTTCTTCAAGAACGCGGGTTCCGGTTCCAACAAAATGAACATGTTTAATTACAGGCTCGCTTCCTTTTTTACATTCAATCCATTCGGTTTGAGCCCATGTGTACCAACCATTACGCTTTTGATCGAAAACAAAGATTGGTTTGTTGCATAGTTTAGCAAATTCGGCACCCCATCCTGTTCCCCCTTTTACGGTATTGTCTTCTAATATTTCACCAATAACATAAATTTCCTGCCCGCTGTTAATTTGGTACCAAATGCTCTGCAAAATCTTTCTAAAAAGAGGAGAATCGGAATACTTACGGTTCATCAATTTGGAAACATATTCAAGGCTAACATCACCGTTTTTCAATTCATCATGATTCAGCATTCTAATACCACGTTTTCTTGCAATTGAATGTCCGTCGAAAGTGAAGTTTACTTCTTCAATTCCAAAACTTTCGGCAACTATTCCAAATTCTTCTTCAGCCCCATTTATTCCACCGCTGAATAATATACAATCTTCTTTTTGCATTTATTTCCCTTCTCTTTTTTAATTAATTTTATTTTTATTTGCCGGTAAAATTTTAGAAATTGATTTAGGCTACTTACATAATTTTACAAGACATATCTTTCAACGCAAAGATACACACCAATGCTTAATAAAACATAAGCTTTTGTAAATAATAGAGTAATTTTTGCCGTCAGCTATCTTCATTCATCAACCCAAACTTTCCAATTACATGAAACAATGTGGATAAGACAATTCCGCTTATAGCGGCAAAGGCCATACCCTTTAATTGAACTGATCCAATGTTTATGCTAGCACCGCTAACACCAACAACAAAAGTAACGGCACCAAGAACCATATTTCTGTTTTTACCAAAATCTACTTTTTGATCAACAAATATTCTAAATCCCTGAACAGCTATAACTCCATAAAGTAACATTGTAATTCCTCCCATCACCGGTGTAGGAATTGAAGATATTACAGCAGAGACTTTTCCAATGCACGAAAATAGTATGGCCAGCAGGGCGGCTATTCTAATTACCCACACCGAATAAACACGTGTAATTGCCATAACCCCAATATTTTCACCATAAGTTGTATTAGGAGTAGATCCTGTTAATCCAGAAATTACATTGCTAACACCATCACCAAGTAAAGATCTGGGCAAACCCGGCTCCTTCATCAAATCGGTCTCGGTAATTTTTCCGGTAACAATTAAATGACTTATATGCTCGGCAAGAACAACCAGGCAAGCTGGAATTATAATAAAGACCGCATTCAAATTAAAAACCGGGGCGCTAAACTTTGGCAATGCAAACCATCCTGCATTTGAAATTAATGAAGTATTTACCATGCCCATAAAAAAGGCTAGCAAGTAACCGGTAACAACAGCAATAAGAATTGGTATTATTTGCATGAAGCCTTTGAATAATACCGAGCCGAATATTCCCACCACTAATGTAAAAAGAGAAACAAATACAATTTCAGGCATTACCTCAAAATTTGTTACAGAATTTCCTACCGAAGTTGGAAATGGTGCTAATCCGGATTGCTGAGCAGCTATTGGTGCAAGTTCAAGACCTATAATTGCTACAACACTTCCCATTACTGCCGGCGGCATTACAATATCAATCCACTTTAATCCATACCCTTTTACTACATACGACATTAAAATAAAAAACAATCCAAAAAAGATATACCCAGATTGAGCGTAGCTGAAACTTCCATAAGTAGTAACAATTAATAAGGTTGGTGCTATAAATGCAAAGCTGGAACCAAGATAGGCAGGAATTCCACCTTTAGTAAAATAGGTATAAATCAAAGTTCCAATACCATTCATCAAAAGGGCAATGGCCGGATCAATTCCAACTAAAATTGGAACTAGTATTGTTGCACCGAACATAGCCGTTAAATGCTGAAAGCTAAGAGGAATAGTTTGGATGATTGGTAATTTTTCTTTTATACCAATTGTTCTTCTAATCATCTTGAGACCTTACATTTTTACAATAGATAAAATAGAATTCAAACAAAAACATCTTACTGTTTGTTTATGCAGTGCAAATAATTACTTTTTGAAAATTTTATTAGTAATAAAAAAAATAATTCTTACAACACCAATAAAAACATAAAACAGAATAGAAAGAATAATAACTATATGAATCTGCGAAAGCAGTTCAATCCACCCAGACTTATATTTAACAATAGCATAAATGTTGAAACAAAAAGAAAGTATAAATAAAAGCAACCAGATAGTTAATTCCTTCTTAATATTTTTTTTACTGATGGTAATATCGTGCATGTTAAATCCTATATTTATCATCCATAAAAACACGTTGGCCTGTTTTGGCAGCTTGTTCTGCAAGCAATGACCATATTGTAGCATAATAGCCATGAATAAGTAATTGCTTAGGAGCTTCACCTTTTCTAATAAAGCGAACAAAAGCCTCGAGCTGAAGTTTTGTTTCATCCATCTTATAATTATCTGTAATATATTCTCCTTTATAGCGTACAGCTGTTTCTGGTACCCAGCTTGCACCGCCAATAGGAATTGTTTCGAAAATATCTTTTTCGATATCATTTATAAGACGAAGAATTGCAGGTGGAGCAGGGGGCTTTTCGGAATAGATTTTATTCAATTCCAGTTCCATTGTTCCTTTGTCTCCCAAAATTTGCTCTTCAATTCCATAATGCTTGTTGCTGTTTATTGAATCGTAAAGGAATTGAGATTCATCGGGATAATTATAAATGCAAGAAATATGATCATGCACTTCCCTTCTGTCTTTCCAGTAGATTAGACTTCCGTTTGCAATTACACTGGTTGGGAATGAATCTTTGACCCAATTGCCAACCTGAATTTGATGAGAAAGTAATTCCGTAAATAATCCAGCAGAGTAAGTATCGTATAGTCTCCAATTAATAACTCGGTCTAATTCTGGTTTCTCATTTGGAACGGGGCGGCGCCAATCTCCATGTCTATGCCAGTGTGCGCGCATGTGTGTTATTTGCCCTAATTCATCGTTTCTAATTTTTTCTATTGCGTTAAGATAAACCGGACTGAATAAACGCTGATGGCCAATTTGAAGGATTCTTTTATTTGTAATATGGGCATCGTACATTTTTTTAGTATCGTCCAGTGTACGTGCCATAGCTTTTTCGCAAAACACATTTAACCCTACGCTTAATGCATCAACAGTAATATGGGCATGCTGGTGCAAGGGTGTTGCTATAACAACCGCGTCAAGATCTTTCATACTAATAAGATCAAGGTAGTTTGTAAAAGCTTTTGCTCTGCCGTTTGTAAGTTTAATGGCTCTGTTATAATTTGGCAAATAGTTATCGCAAACAGCCGCTATTTCCACATTAAGTAGTTTTTCGAACGCCTGAACATTTTTCAATAAAGCGCTTCCTCTATCACCAACACCTATAAATCCTAAAAGTACTTTATCGTTATCAGATTTTGCATAAGCAGGTTCGTTAAATATATTAAGCCATGGCATTGATGCCAGGGCAATTGAAGAACCGGCAGCCAAACTAATTTTTTTTAAGAATTCTCTTCGATTAATTGAAAGTATATCTTCCATTTAATTTCCATAAAAGATTTTTTTATTAGGTAAACTATTATAACAAATTTTTACTGCTTCAACATTTTGGAAATTTTTGAGTGATTCATTTATTTGTTCATCATTCATTATAAGAATTGCTGTTGAAAGAATCTCGGCAAGGATTGGTGAATCTGATATAACGCTGGCTATAGAAAATTCATTTGCCGGTGATAAAGAAAATGGATTTATCACATTTATTTTTTTGCAAAGCTGCCCTGAATCATCCCAATAGAAATTACTTGAGGATGAAACTGAGCCATCTTTACAATTAAAGGTGTGAACAGATTCATCGGCATTCTTAAAATCTTTTATGCCAACTTGCCATTCTTTACCATCGGCGCGGTTACCTTTTGTTAAAATTGAACTCTCTCCAAAACTAATAAAGGCACTTTGGATGGGTGAGTTATTCAAAATTAATTTTACTTTTTCAAGTGCGTAACCTTTGCCAAATCCCCCAAAGTCTATTTTTGTTTTATCATCTTTTAAGAAAATGGTTTTCTCATTTTCATCTAAAATTATATTGCAAATTGATGATGCATGTTTATCCTTACGTATGTCGAATAAATTTTTGTCTTCAATATAGGCTTCCATAATTGGTCTTAAAGTAATATCAAAAGCACCATAAGTAAGTTCACTAAAATTTAAGCAGCTTTCTATAATTAAGTAGAGTTCATCATCAATTTTAATTGGAGCTTTGCATGCATTTCTATTTATCAAGGAAATTTCACTTGTTGAATTGAAATAGCTAAGCTTATTCTCAATTCTAATTACTTCTTTTTCTATTAAAGAAATAATTCTTTCACAAACTTCCTCATCACTGGATGGGAAGAGGGCATTGAAGCGTGTTCCCATCGCGTAAAATGAATTATGATAAACTTTACTCATTGCATGCCACTATACTTTTGGCTCCCAACCTTTTTCATACTCTCGGCTCCAATATTTCATGGCTTCCTCATCTTTCAATATATGTCCATTTTCTTTATTCAAATTGAGGGTCCTTCCAACTTTCCAAGCAATGTTGGAAATTAGTAAAAGGTCAACACTCTTTGAAGCATCATTAATTGGAGATCGCAGTTTTTCACCATCTCTTATTGCATTAACAAAATTTTGGAAATGGGAGTCTGTCATGGAATCGATGCTTGTTAAATCCTGTGTTGCACTCTTGCTTGGCACTTTATATTCTTCAATCATTTTTCCTTTGGGATCAAAAATTTCGTAACCTCCTCTGTCAATTAATACTGTACCTTCGGTTCCATGAATAGTAACTCCGCGACCGCGATTGTTGAACTGTCCCATTCCTTGGCAGCTTACACTTTCCCAAGTGATTAATTTATCATCATATTCATAATTGGTAACCAAAGTATCGTAAAATTCCCAATCATCTTTAAAATGATAGCGGCCTCCGTTGGCTGTAACTTTGTTTGGATAATCCACGCCTAAAGCCCAGCGGCATAAATCAACTTCGTGTGTACCATTATTTAATGTTTCGCCGGTTCCCCAATGCCAGAACCAATGCCAATTGTATGGATGAACATTATCTTTATACGGTCTGCGCGGTGCAGGCCCCTGCCATAAATCCCAATCAAGATAATCCGGAACAGGCACTTCTTTTCCAACTCCAATTCCTTTTCTGGTATTTGCATACCATCCCTTTCCCCAATAAGCACGCCCTATTAAACCATTTCTAATTTTCTCAATTATTTTAATTGTATGATCGGAAGATCTTTGCTGGTTTCCCATCTGCACAAGCCTTCCATATTTTTTTTGAGCTTGCACAAGCAGTTCCCCTTCGCGGGGATTATGATGACTTGGTTTTTCTACAAATACATGTTTGCCCGCCTGCAAACCCATAATGGACATTGGCGCGTGCCAGTGTTCCGGAGTTGCAATTGTAATTGCATCAATATCTTTCAACTCAAGAAGTTTTCTAAAATCTTTTTCCTTTACAGGAATGTGATTCAATTCCTTTTGCACACCAAGAGCAAATTTATCCAAATCTCTTGCATCAACATCGCAAACATGAGTAACCATTGAATTACTGCACGATTTAATTCCGGCTAAATGAGCGGAAGCTCTTCCATGTAATCCAATAACGGCAAAATTAATTCTGTCGTTAGCACCATTAATTCTGGAATAACTTTTTGCATTTAAGCCAACTGCAATTCCAGCACTGCTAAGAGCAACTGTTTTAATAAAATCTCTTCTCGATTGTGCCATTTTTTCTCCAATGGATTTTTATTATTACAATTATTATCTGAATGTATGAGGCTCCATTAATTCTATTCTTGTGCCATCGAAGTCATACATGTTTAAGAGCCACCTGTTGTTTCGTCCCAATTTTGGCATATCCATTTTTATATTTATTTGTCTATCACGTAACTTGTCAATTGCAATTTGAAGGTCCGAAACTTTAAGACAAATATGATGAGCAGAATGAAGACGGCTTGCGGTCATCTCCTGGTCAACTATCATATATTCAATATAATCTGTGCTCTCTGGAATTTTCATATTAACATAGTTTGTAACAGAATCTGTTAATCCGCCGCGCCAAATTTCGGAGAACCCCAGAATGTCCTTGTAAAACTTATTTGCTTCATCTATGTTTTTAATCGTCAATCCAAGATGAGGAATTCTATCTGAAATTCTTTTCTCATTTAGAAATTTTCCTTTTGCCAAATCGTGATCGGACCCTTTTACTATCTGAACGAATTCAATTAAATGATCGTCCGGATCCTTAACCGTAAAATGAAGATTTCTGTCTCTTCCGGTTAATAATTTTTCGGGAACTTTAATCCCCTTTGATGAAAGATATTTCCTCATTAATTCAATATCTGTTGTTTCAAAGCAAATGTGATTAAGCCTATCAGGCATATCCGGTTTGAGTGTTGGAGTAATTTCAATAAACTGGTTGTCGTTCACTTTGAAAAAAGTAACCGAAACACTTTCATCTTTATTATAGTATGTAAAGGCTTCTTCATAACCTAAAAACCCGCCATAAAACTCTTTTGCTTTATTAATATCGCTTACTTTATAAGAAGCATGAGCTATTCTTAGAATTGGAGGCCTAATTATTTCCTGAGAATAGATATTGTCAGCCGAAAAAATAATCAGCAATAATAGAATCAATAATTTCATTCCAACTAAAGAAAGATAAGCTGAGTTAATTTTTGCTTCATTAAGATTATAGTAACATTCTTTGTTCATATTGTTTTCTCAAAATTATAATTCGCGAATTTTAATGCTTCTAAACATTACTTCGTTGCCATGATCTTGAAGAAGTATATGTCCTTCCGGCAGTTCACCAAAATTAGGCCATACTTTATACTTGCTGTTTGCAACAAGAGAACGCCACATTTGAGTACCTCTTTCATATTCTACTGTTTTAAAACCATTGAGCCAATGTTCCACATGGCTTCCATTAACAATTATTCTAGCATGATTCCATTCACCAATACTGTTGCTTCTTTTATTAATTGGAGCCATCAAATCGTAAAGTCCTGCGAATGTTCTGTTGCCGGCAACACCAAGTTTAGCGTCGGGATGTTTCTCATCATCCAAAATTTGGAACTCACAGCCAATTGCAGAACCTTCTCCTTTATTTAGTTCGGGATCTACAAAGTATTTAATTCCGCTGTTGGCTCCTTCGGTAATTTTAAATTCAACCAGCAGTTCAAAATTCCTATATTTTTTTGTAGTTATAATATCTCCACCGTTTCGAGATTCGGCGCCATCGGAATTTACAACACTTAGAATACCATCTTTTATAATCCAACCTCCGTCGGGAAATTTATCAATCTTAGCACCTCGCCATCCATTTGTGGTTTTACCATCCCATAATAATTTCCACCCATTTTTAATTTCTCTTTCACTCAAAATATTTGGGATGTAATTGTACTGAGGAATTTCATTCTTATTTTTTGTCAAATACTTTTGAACATCTTGTGTAATAATTCTAATATTTCTCCAGCTGGCTTTTGATCCTTCTCTTTCTTTTTTATTTCCAATATCGTGAATTTGCAGAGCAAAGAATCCTTCTTTAGTGTAATCGTCAATAATATCTGCGCAGGCTACACCATTAACCCAAGTTCTAATAGAACTGCCGAATGCTTCAATTCTAAGTTTATTCCATTCATTTTGCTTAAAAGCCTTTTTGCCTTTTGGGTTTTCATTCAATGTATAAAGCCAACCTCTTCTAGCTTCATCATAAATTCCACCGGTCCAAGCTCTATCTGTTGGGTCAAATTCAACTTGATAACCATGCACTCTTCCACTTTTATAATCGGCCCTGCTTTCACTTCTAATTTGAACACCGGAATTCATCTGTGGATCAATTTTAAACTCGAGCTCAAGAATAAAATTAGAGTATGTTTTATCTGTAGCAATAAAGCTGTTAGGAGAATTAAGAACTGCCTCTCCAACAATAGTATTATCAACAACAGAATATTTTGCTTTGCCGTTAACCTGGCTCCAGCCGGTTAAATCTTTTCCGTTAAATAGTTTTTCCCATTTTGGCTGGGCATTGCAAATAAATACAACTGCTAAAAAAACAATAATTACTTTTGCTTTCATTTTATTTCCCGTTTTATATTAATTATTATTCGTTGAATTCTGTTTAAGGTAATAATAAACATTTCTTCCATTATTTTTTTTGTGATAGCTTACTGGCAAAATCCGTTTACTTTCATCCAACTTACACAAGCATTAGGCCAGTTAGATTCTGTAGAGCCCTTTTTACCAAAACCAAAACCATGTCCTCCTGTTTGATATATATGAAGCTCTGCAGAAACATTGTTCTTTTTCAAAGAAAGAAAATAATTTATACTGTTTTGAACCGGAACAGAGGCATCATCTGCAGCATGAACTATAAATACAGGTGGAGTATTTTGGGTAACATTTAATTCACTGGAAAATTGATCAATATATTTCTGTTCTGGATTTTCCCCAAGCAAATTCTTTCGAGAACCTTTATGAGTAATTTCAAGATTCATTGAAATTACTGGATAAATTAGAATTGAAAAATCGGGGCGGGCACTAACAGAATCTGATTCATAAACTTTAGTACTGTAACTAGTGGCAATAGTAGAAGCTAAATGCCCTCCGGCTGAAAATCCCATTACTCCAATTTTAGTTGGATTAATATTCCATTCAGCAGAATTTCTTCTTACAATTCTAACGGCTTCCTGAACATCCATGAGAGGGGCAATCATTTTGTTTTCCATTATAGCATCGTTTGGCAAACGATATTTCAAAACAATTCCAATAATACCAAGTTCGTTAAGCCAGGCGGCAACATCGTTCCCTTCATGGGGCATAGCTAATCTTCCATATCCGCCGCCGGGACAAATTATAATAGCCGAACCATTTGCTTTTTCTTTTGCCGGAAAATAAATAGCAATTGTTGGATTAGTAACATTTGCAATTCTTTCGGCACCGGTTTCCGTTAATATAATATTCTCTTTTACATTTGAGTTTTCAATTGCGCCTGGAATCTTATTGGGCCATACACTAATAGTTTTTGTTTGAGAGTAACTAATGAAATTAATAAGTAAAAAGAATAATGCTGTTTGAATAATGCTTTTTGCAAATCTCATTTTGAATCCTTCCACTTAAATTTTTCTATTTACTTTTCAATATTGTTACAATTAATGGCTGCTGCAGTAGAAGGCTGAATTTGTCTACATAGTCATCCCAATCTTTTTCCGAAGCAAAATAGCCGCTCCTAGTCCACCCTGCGCCCGAATAATAAGTAAATGCAGAATTACTTTTAATAGTAGTTGTCAAGAGCCAATTTGTTTCATCCTCTGCTGAATTAGCGCTACTTGAATTTGGGAAAATAACTGCAGTTCCAAGATACCCAGCGCTGGGATCTGTACTTGTAGTTCCCCACAAAGTCATCCATCCTTTTTCTGGATGTTGTTTAACTTGAGCACCTTTTCTCTTTACTAATCCTGCGGCTAAAGTTATTTCATCTAATGGCTGGTTCGAAATAAAGCGCTCCTCAATTTTATTAAGATTACTGCCGGCATCAAGTGTTATTCTTTTTATTTCGAGGTACTTTAAGGAATCTAATTTCCAATCCGGATAATAGAGTTCGAAAGAAATACGAATGGGACCATTTGTAACAATTTTATAATATGAAAACAGCCCAGCCTGTAAAAGTTTGTCATTCCACATTATACCAGCGCTTCCGCATCCTAAAGATTTTCCAACAGAAAAATAATCCGCACCTTCACCATGATCTTCGTGATTTGAAATCTTAGGAGTCTTTTCTTCCCCCTTATACCATTTATCAACAATTGGATATCGAACCCGTTTAGTCCAAACATCAATTCCATTTTTTACATCTCCTGCAAGAGAAGATCCGTAAGCACGGAATGCAATTCTGTCATTTTCCCAGGCAAAATCTTGGCGTGGATTTACAAATAGCCCATCTACTACACTTTTGTTTTCTGCTGCCTTAGGAACTACTTTCAAAAGAAAATTTTTCTTCTCCTTTGGTTTAAAGGAGGATTGGAAAATTAGTATATCCGGTTCGCCGTTAAAATCTTCATCAACAACTTGACTTACCAATTCACTTTGAAATTGAAACACGCCAAAAGTTTTTCCTTTCAATTTTGGATAGGATTGAAATATATCGGCTAAATTTATTGTTATAGTTTCATTCATACGTTCTATCGATGTAGGATTTGCAACCATAATATTAAAAGATTGTCCGAATAAGGCTGTTGAAAAAAAGAACAATAGAATAAATGAATAATTATTTCTCTGCATTTTATTTATCTCCAATTAACTAATTCTACATAACGGTACTGCTACCAAACTATATTTTTTCTGATAAGTTTTAAAAATTAATTAAGTTCAAAATCTTCTATCTGTTGTATTCACTACAATTTAAGTGCTTTATCTGCTTTCAAATTATTGCCCATCCAAATTTTCTTTGCCGTCCAATCCTCGCTTAAAGATTTCCAAAATGTATCTTCGGGTGCAAGACCCAAAGGAAGAAAAGCAGTTGCGCATAAATAAAGTGATCCTGTAGAAATATAATCTTCTGCCAAATCTGGTTGATATCCGCAGAGTCCTAACCTAAGCCAATTATCCTGGTTGAAGTTTTTTTCATCATCAAGAGTTCTATGAATAACTGCAGACAGAGCGCTGCGTACTTGTCCAAGAGATAGTTCTGAAGGAAGTTTTTTTTCGAAAGCCTGATGCGCTAAATGATGAAACGCTCCGCATCTGTAAGCTAATGATCTTCCAATTGCCGGAAAGCTTCCATCCGGAGCTATCAACTTTTCCTGAATGGAAGAATATCTCAACGCAATCTTTTCGAATTTTTCTTGAAACGGCAGGTAGCTTTTATCAACTGCTGCAATTTTATTTGTTATTACCGAAATAAAGGGTTGAATTACATAGCTGTTGTAATAGTCCCAGTGAAAATCTGCTCCGTCTCCAAATGCACCATCCCCTTTATACCATTGATCGTGCTGACGAATTGCATAATCTATCCGCATCTTATCATATTCTTCTCCAATACTTAATAAGAATGCTTCAATCATTCCACTGAATAGGAGCCAATTGTTTGGATGTGGTTTAATCAATCTTGTTTTGCCGAGAGCCTCTAACAAATTTTTCTTAACCATATCGTCGGCATTATTCCAAATTTTTGGTGCGCGTATCAATGCAAGTGCAAGAAATGCCGCATCCACCAATGGCTGCTGCCCTTCGGTAAAATTCATATAGTCTTTGGAATTGGGATTTACCGCGTTGGCAAGAGACTGCTGAATTAACAAAAAATATCTTTCTCTAATTCGTCCCTCTTCGGAAGAATCATTTGCCAGTTGCATCCATGGTGCCATGCCGCAAAGCAATCTTCCGAATCCTTCAAGGTGAGTAACCTTTTTTCGGGATTCAACAAGCGCAGCAGTTCTGGCTTCAACAGGCATATTTAATTTTAATTTTTCATTAGCAAGAGAAGTAAGCAATGGCTCTGCAATTTTCGATAACATCTGCACCCAATATTCCCTGTCGGAGTTGAAATTACTTATTTGCTCTAATGGTAATGCATTAATCTTATTTGAAAAAGGGAATAACCCAAGTAACCCAATCGACTGAAGAAAATTTCTTCTTTCCATTAATAAATCCTTATTGTTGTATTTCTATGGCTGCTAATAATTATTTATAAGACAAAGATTCTATTTCTTTTCTAATGCTCCATACAAAATTTTAATTGGGCTGTTATATTCAACAGCTGTTTGCAATATATACGACTTAAACAATTCCGGAGTATTATAAACTACTCCCTCATTCCAAGCACCCGCAATTAAATATTCGAAAGTATGATCCTTTGTAACAGGAATACTAAACAAGTGGTTACCCCCCATTATCTTTAATTTACGATACTCGGCATTATACTTATCCTTTACAACAAGTGCAGTTCCAATCAACTCTACTTTGTGTGCTTTTTGTCCTGTATCGTCATCAGGGTCTGCAACTTGATCTGTAGCTGTTCTAATTACAACTCCTTTATCAATGTAGCTAGATAATTCTTCGGCACCAGACCTTATGCCGCACGCAAATGTAACTCCATTTTTTGTAGGCAAAAATTTTGAGAAAGTGACTTTACATGTAGAATAATTTTGCCTTGTGTACGCTGTATAATCTTGAGTCAATTCATAGTAGCCGCTTCCGCTATTCCAGTTTATTGTTTTAACACGAATAATACTTCGCATCGGTCCATTAACTACCACATCAAAAGCATATCTTGTGGATGTTAGCTGGTCCTCATTAAAATTTTCTTCCGAAATTTTTTCCCCTTCATAAGGAACAAACCGGGGTGTTGAAACCGTATCGGGACGATCTGGAAATTCAAACAGTCCAATTCCTCCGGCACCAAAAGAATTGCTTACTCGCATTATATCTGAACCATAATCCCAATTTACTTTTGGAATTCCCTGGTAGCCGCAGTAATTATGTTTACACATTTCATCAGCCATTAAAACCGGCTTCCTTTTTCCATACATATCAACACTTGTAGGAAACCATAGTTTCCATCCTATATTTTCAGATTCCCACCATGGAATAAGATGACGGCAATAGCTTCCAATTGTAGCATGCGTTCCATGCGGATTCCATCCCCGTCCTGAAAAACCAAAATAAATGAACATGGTTTTGGTCTGCTTTGCTTTAATATCTGTCTGGAAAAAGAGTTCATCCCAAATTCCATCTTTGTCTAAATCATCAAGCTGATAATATATTTGATGGCCATTAGTTTCCTGCCTAATTCCATGCCCACCAGCAAAGGCCAATTCTTCAGGTGTAGGTTCTGCTTTCGACGGTAAGGAAGGATCTACAATTGTTACCCACATCTCGTGCAATTTCTTAACCGGAAATTCATCCCTAGGAATTACCACAGGGCAATCTTTCCGGTCGAAGTCCAATTTATTTTCCAAAACAATTTTTAATCTTTTAGTTGGAGAAAAATTTCCTTCGGTGTACCATTCATTCTTTTGAGCAAAAGTTTCATTAAGAATAAAGGAGAACAATAACACCAACATTAACTCAAGATGAGCTTTAACAGGTTTCATCTTTTCCTCAAAGTTTTTTTGATGATTGATCATTTACTTTTTTCATATAGATTAGTAAAAAAATCCAAAGCTGCTTTTGCAACAATACCATCTTGAATAGCAGAGCCGCCGCTTACCCCTATTGCACCTACAAACTGTCCATCTGCAACAAGAGGCACCCCCCCTTCGAATGGAATAACATTAGGCAAACTAAGAATTGAATTATTGCCCGCAACAATTCTTTCCTCGTAAGTTTTGGTTGAACGCTTATAATAAATAGCCGTTTTTGCTTTCTTCATAGATACTTCTATGCTTCCTATTTGGGTGTTATCCATTTTGCCGAAATAGATTAAATTGCCGCCATCATCAACAATTGAAATTGCCACATTCAAATTACTTTTAGAAGCTTCTGCTTCTGCAATAGCTGCTATTTTTTTTGCAAGCTCAAGAGTTATTGTTTTTTTATCTATAAGCTGTGCATCAATTTTACTTGCCGAAATTGTAATGACACCTAAAACTAAAATTAAATTCCAAAATTTCTTTTTCATATTGGGACCTCTCTATAATTATTTTTCAATGTTTTATTTTTACTTCCAAGTTATTCTAACACAAATCCATCTTTATCTTTTTTAAAACTCCACTCCAACTCTTTTCCCATATTATTTACTCTAACCTTAAGCTGGCTCTTGTTATCCAAACTAATTTTAGCAGATTTCATTTTTTCTTTTGCATCCTTTTCATCTATTACGGGTAGGATTATTGTAGCAATTAATGTTGAATTTTCCTTTGCAACTGCAACAGTTTCTATGTATGGGAACCATTCAACTTTTGCATCCTTTGCAACCAGCATTGATGCAATTTTATCTTCGGTTAATTTGAAATTATTGTTCAAGACAATTGGAATTAGGGCCATTCGGTTACCTTTTCCATCGGACATTAATGCAAAATCATTCATCACTTCAAAACCGCTAAAATCATTATCTGCCAATAAAGAGTTATTAGAATTTTTTCTTGAAACAATCTTGCTTTTAGCTCTTTTATCATCCGGATTATCGCCAACTCCTGGAAAGAAACGGGCAGATATTTTTGAACCTATTTCAGAATTCACTTCATCAAGTATTATTGTAACTGCAGGCTTTTCAAGTATTATATTTCTTCTCCATTTTTTTAATTCCTTTCCAATGTATGCTTTTGAAGGATCCATTAGAACATAATCTCTCTTTTCATTGCTTCTGAAATCGATAATTCTTCCCCCAATATTTTCAAGCCATTCCGAATTTTTCTTTTTGGCAACTATTTGCTGCTCGTTATTAACCGAAATTAAATTATGTCCTTCACTGTTTGCGTACACATAATCATAACGTTCGTTGTTAAAATACTTCTCATCATATTCCATTCTTCCCAAATCTTTTATGAATGGAGTATTCTGCCAGGTTAGAATAAACTGGCCGCAATCCAAATGACCATGATGGGGATCGTTGTTTAATCCTGCTTTGCATGCAATTGTTACAGCAGAAGGATCAAAGAAATCACTACGCAATATTGCCCAGTCTATGTTCTTGAAATATCTCGATTTCTCTTTTGGCTCTTCTGCTTTAACACTGCTTCGAGGCCAAAGTATATCATAAATATCCGCTCCCTCTTGAATAAACTTTTCTCTATAAAAGGCTGAGGTCTTACTTCCAGTTTCGGAAATGAATTTATTAAATACGGATGATTGTCCTCCGCTTGTTCCTTCGCTGTCTCCAAAAGATGCCGTTAACGCGTAAAGATAAAAATCCAATGCATTTGTTTTTATTTTTGGATGGCTGAACAAATTGAATTTACTTTTACTTACTCTCTTCAACGCATCGGCATAATAAGCAACCGTGCCGGCCATATAACCAAAATATCCTCTTCCTTCCTGCCACCCACCTTCATCACCAATTTGATCTAGTGTAAGATTGATCCTGTTGTAAGATTCTGCAACAACATCAATTAATTGCGGATTCTCTTTAATTAAGGCCAAAGCGGATATTCCTAGTCCGCTGTAACAAATTGCCGACCAGTTGCAATTGTAAGCATTCGACCACCAGAAAAATTCATAATTACCTCTTACACGGGTAACAGCTTTTTCAAGAATTCCATTTCTTATTTTATCTCGTTGCGGAATTGTCAATACTGGATAAAGCCAGTCGTAAACGGTTGAAAGGATGCGGGCAACGCGCGAACTATTTAAGTCATACGAGAAAACAACTTGATCATCTGGAACATTCTGCGGCCAAACTCTTGGATAAATAATATCAAAAGCGTGAGCAGGGTTTCGCCATTCAGGTACGTCACTTATAGCTTCGGCAAATTCTATTGCACGCTCAACATACTTTTCCTCACCAGTAATTTGATAGAGAAATGACAGCGTTAAAGCTCCATTGTAAATTTCGGCAAGATAACTTCCCGCTTCATTTCCCATTTCAAATCTTGGATGCTTCGGCTCAAGAATTTTTTTCTTTTCGAAAGGCATTTGTATAAATCTGTTCCCCTCTGCCAGTAAAGCCTTCATAATATTTTTGCTTTCAATATCATTCTTTATTCTTTCCCTTATCACCGGTTTATCTTGGTTGGTAAAGAATAAATATGGATGTTCTAAATCCTTAATTGAAATACTGGCTTTGAATTCTTCTTTTGTTATTTGCGCAAATGTATTAATAGAAATAGCGCAATTTAAAAGGACTGTTATTACAAATAGTTTTTTCATTTCATTTCCTTAATTCCAAAATAGCCAGTCCGCTTTCTCCGGCTATAGAATAGACTAAATATGTTTTCCCTTCTTCAAAATAAACTGCTGGATCTCTTAATTCATGCATTCTTTTTTTTGCAGCACCGGAATTTGATGGCTCAATAGGCAAATCAACTCCCTCATATTCTAATTCCGGTTTAAGAATTGTCATTGGTTCTGTTGGTCTCCAATTTTGCACATCATTCGAAAGAATTATTTTGGAACTCATGATTCTTTCCGGTGCATCCCCTATCCTTGAATAAAAGACCAGTAAAGTATCGGCTTCAAGTTTTACTGCTACATGTCTTATATGAACTTTATCTGTCTCGTAAATTTTAAATGGATTACTAAGTAGCTCAAAATTATTTACTCCGTTTAGCGAACTGTATACTTCTCCAGCTTTTGCCATTGCGAAATACTTTCCATTCCAGTTAAATACTCTAAAATAACTTTCTCCCAAAATTTCTTTTTCAGCATTAAAGTTTATTCCATCCTTAGAGTGAGCAATAAACGAAAATTGTCCTTCTTTCCCTTTAACAGGTCCATGATAGTACATTCTAATTTCATTCTTCTCGTTATCTATGTGTACATCTGGAGAAGCAATATGGCTCGAGCATATTGTTTGCGATAATTGCAAAGTGCCCGACTCATAAATTGTCCAGGGACCTTCCAGTTTATCTGAATATGCCAACCTTATATATTTTCCATTATGGTGAGCAAAATATAAATAGTATTTCCCAAGGGAATTTTTAAGCCATGCAGGTACTTTAATTAAAGATGGGCCATTAATATTGTTTCCAATACTAGCGCTCGATTGTGAAGAGATAATGGGATTTTCTTTAAACCGTTCTATACTGATTTTTTCTTGAGCATAAGTATAGAAAGTAAAAATAAAACTGAATAAAACTAATGCAAATGTAAGTCTATTTTCTTTCTTCATCCCGTTAGTCAATCCCTATTTTAGCAAAAGCATTTTAATAGTTTGAGAAAACTCTTTCGTCCTTAGCTTAGCAAAATAAACTCCGGTAGCAGCATTATTTTTCTTAGCAGCGTTCCATACATTTTCATATCTCCCCGCATGCAGATATTCATTAGTAAGAATTTCTACTTCATTTCCATTTACATCATAAACAATCAAAGATACATTTCCGGATTTAACTAGGTTATAGGTAATCTTAGTGGCCGGGTTAAAAGGGTTAGGGTAATTCTGTTCTAATTTAAATTCTGTTGGTATTTCTGAATAATTACTTGAAATAGATGTTGTAGATTTATCCAGATAAACTAATTCAATTCCTTTTCCTGTTTTAAGATTTCTAGAATACATTTTATCTATGGCGTTATTCCAATGTTCACAAACACCAAGACTTTTAATAGGAATGCCGTCATTTTCCGGATCGTATTTAAAATTAACTGGCCAATATGTAGAATCTGCTGCTTGAAGAATGTGAGAATCGCTTGCCGGTATTTGTGGATATGAACCGAATGGATTATCTGAAGTAAATTCTGTTTTAAGAAAATCGTAACCAACAGATTCTAGAGCAACTTGATCTTGCGATACAAGTATTGATGAGGTCCAATCGTTATTAAATGGAGTCATTCTAAATTTTCTTGGAGGATCGTTTGCTTCCGAGCCAGCCCATAATCCATCAAGTAAAAATAAAACTGTTTTTCCCCCCAGATCTTTATGCCCCATCAAATCAACTTGAATTCGGTACGATTTATATCCGCGCCTTAATGTATCTGGTTTGGTTGCAGTATTATTTGGTGCTACCAATCCCCCGTGAAGATGACTTGCACTGCCTCGCAAATTCGAACCGAAGTGAATTTTTCCGAATAGTGTTACGCCGGCTCTTGCATGGGCTTTAAGTGCGGGAATCGCAATCATGTAATCTGCATTAGTTATTACAGTAGGAAAGTAATCGTTTGTAATTGGGGTACCTGTGGTTCCGCCACTTTTCAATATTGTTCCTTTATCGGAATACTGAATTGAGGGAGTTGCACCAGATGCCGGTTTAGTTCTGCCTAGTGTACCTCTATAATCCAGGTAAGTAACATTAGGAAATTCTTTGTAAAGCATTTCGAAAAAATGTTTGTACATATGCTTCATAGGATCGCCAATTGAAATGGCTTCTTGTTTAATTCCACATTCATTAACAAGTTGACGTAAAACTGCCAAAACAACTTGAGGTGAAGTTTCTGCCATGCCGTAACGGTTTGTGTTCTTTACGGAATAATCGGTGTCAACTGTATTATCGCTTGCGCTTACTTGATTTGTTCGGATAAATATTTTTTCTCCATCTTTATAACCAAAATTACCCTTACCATTATTCTCATTAAAATATCTAAACAGTGCATCCCATGATTCTTTCAAAGTACTCTTTTCTGTCAGCTTCATTATTGATTCATCAACCATTTTTGTAACTGTATTTAGATCTGTGTTTTTATCCATAAACCAGCCATCGCCAAACTGGTTAGTACAGTTTTCATTCGTGGATTTTGGATTCCAAATCCAAACCACTCTTCCCGGATAAATTCCTTTTGCCACTCCAATTGGCAAATTTGGAGCTAGAATTGATTTTGAATTTGCATAAACGGGAATTGAATTGCTGTTTAAAGCTATAATGGCAAAGCATAGTGCGGTAAGAAATAACAGAATTGATACAAAGTACTTGGCATTAATAAAACTGGTTTGCGATTTTTTAAAAGCAGCCAGCGCTCCTCCTAATCCAATAAGATAAACTACAAAGCTCGTCATAAGTGGATAAGCCGCTTTCATGCATGGATATTCAGCACGGCTTGGCTTTGGAATTACCCTAATTAAAAACCAAACAGTTGATAACATTCCTATAATTAGAATAACTGCTTTTGCAGGAATTTTAATACTTGTCAATTTATCAGATAATGACTGAAGAAATTTTGAATATTTTTTTCTAGATAGCGAGAACTTAGTTTTCATTTACAAAGCCATTTACTTAAGTGCTAAAAGAGTAATTCGTTTATTGTAAACTTGGAATCTATCCCGAATATTTTTTTATACCAATTTGAGTAGGCTTGCTTATCATATTTTTTTTGAGCAACTGAAATCAAATTGGATAGATTTTCTTTTTCGAATTTACCTATCTGTTTATATTCCCATTTATCAAAATTTAGCGCAAAAGGTAGTAAGTAATCGAGTGCTTTACGGATTGATCCTCCTTTTGAAGATTGATAATTCCACAAATCCACATTCACCTTTTCGGCTAAAAGGGCAAGATGCATAAATGCAGAAAGGTTCATACAACTGTAATTCCATGATTTTGTTCTTGCAAGTTCTAGCGGCTGCTTGCCATCAGCTTCTATTTGCACTGTAATCCTTTTTTCTTTTGCATCCTCCAAAATTTTCTGTGCTATTTCATACTTGCCCAGAAATATTGCAATAGCAGAAGATTGCACATCGTACCATGTTCCATGATTATTTTTTTCATTCGATTCATCAATTCCACACTGATGATTGGTAATCCACTTAAAATATTCTTCGAGCCAGGCTACAAATTTTTGATCATATTCTTTACTCCAAGCTGAGGAACTTCGCAATAAAGTAACAGCATCGAGTGCACGGAATATTTCCCTTGTTTCTATTAATCCAATTCCTCTTCCCTCATTTATTCCGGGAATAAACTGTGCATGCTTCATGTTCGGATTCATTTTTGTTTTTTCATCTATGAACCATACACTAATTAACTCAGCAGCTTTTTGCGAATACTTAGAATCTCCGGTAATATAGAATGCTATAGCCAGCAATTGCGATCCGTTAACCGTTCTTGTAAAATATTCCTGGTCGGTTATTGTATTGTATTCCGGGTTTCTTTCACCATCTCGGCGTATATACGGAAGTCCATCTTTCTTTGCTGGGTCGGGCCACCAGTAAGGGCCCATGCTTGTAAAATCATGTTTATCTCCGCTTGGCGGCGTTACAGATTTTTCAATAACTGAAAGAGGTTTCTCAATCAATAGTCTTTCTGCTGTTTCTAAAATGCTATTGATTACTTTACTATATATTGTCTCTTTGTTTAAATACCCATTTCGAATTTCCTCAAGTTGTTCTTTGTCGAGTAGAAGTGTATTTAATTTGTTTGTTTGAGCGAATTGATTACATGGTGCAGCCAGTAAGGTCAATAAAATTATTATAAAAAATATTTCTCTTGCTTCTATATTCATTTCATCACTTCCTTTCAATTAGATTAAGTACTTTAAAATTTCTGATCTTCAGATGACTGCGAGTTGTTCTAAACGCAAAATATCCTTCTCTAAGCGGGGCTTTGTCGGAATAATCAAAATAGAATTCATTATTTATATAAAATGAGGTATTGCCATTCTTGCATATAATTTTAACATGATATTCCTTATTTCCTTTAAGCAAATGATCGGCATCTAAATATTCTTTTATTACTGGTTTACTTCCTCCGTAATATTTTCTGAAACGGGTAGTTGTATTCTCGTTACCGCCAAATCCAACATAATACAGATTAAGATTATCGTACGAAGAAAATTTACCGTCACGAGTAAATAAATTTTCATTTACTGGATCAGCGGCCATCCAGAAAACATTTAAATCGGAAACCCGGTCGTTAACTCCGCCGGAATCAACAACGACCGCATCATAATTTATTTCGATATCCCCTTTTAATTTATTCTTATACCATAGTGTTGCCCCAGCAGTTGAGTTTATATCAAGAGCCCCATCTTTTATTTTATAAGAAGAAGCTGGCTTTTCAAATTCCACAATCCAGTTACCCTCATCCTTATAGAATTCATCAATGAACAATATTTTCCCGAAACTATTTTTCGTTTGCAGATCTTTAAATTTCGAGCTGAGCAGGAATTCTGATGGTTTGAGCACTCCTTTGCTGAAAGCGACATAATATATTGCGCCTTTAAAAAAGGAAACACGGTTCATTCTCATTCCAATGGAAACCAAGGCGCTGTCAACTGGAATATAATTTACTTTTCCTCTCATCTCTTCTATGCCATTTACATAGTGGCGCGCTTCTCCATTCATGTAAGTAAACGCCACATGGTACCAGTCATCTACCGGATGAGGAAAATCTTTTGCAAGACATGTAAGAAAAGTTGTATCTGCTCTAATATGTGTGTCTATGAACCACTGATTTTTATCGTTCAATCTAAGCTCTATAAGATAACGTCTGCTGCCACGGTTGGAACTTTGCACGTGTAAAAATCTCTGTTCAACATTATTGGGAAATGAAGCGTATGGATTGAATATTATTTCTGCGGTAAAAGAGGATTCCTTATTAAATGGATATCCCTCAACAATAATTCCATCATCAACTCCGTCAAACTCAATAGCTTTACCAAATACAAAATCTTTTACTTCCGGATTTCCAAACAGCTGTAGCGGAAATCCACCTATATTTTTCAAATTGTCTATACTCCAAATTAAACCAGGATTTTCCTGTGCGGATAATTTTATGCAGCTTATCAACAAGAGTAATAGTGCTGCTAGCATTGCTTTCCCTCTCTTTGTAAGTATATACTGTAATTTTATTTTTCTTATTTTCAAAACCTTTTTTTCTCCGCTATTAATTTTTATTCTCCATTAAGGAAAGTCTTAATCTGTTGATCTGTTAATATATTTTTCACAGCATCCATACCTAGCCGATCTTTAATTTGAGATAGATACAGACTTTTAGGCCGAACAGGTGAATCACCGGATTCGATATATCCATCGCCAATAATCGTATCTCCAAAAGCATAAGGAAATTTCTTTTTTGCGTGAAATTCAATCCAGTTCAGTGCTTCGGTAAAATCATAATCGAATGATTTATAGTAATCATAAGTGCCTGAATGATTCCGACCAATAACAAAATTTTGTCCTGTAGGCGGTTTCTGAATAAAGAAAAATTTTGCGTCACAGTTCCAGAATACCATATTTACTCCGGACCAGCCATGCCCAGTACCTGAAGAACTTCGATTGACAGCCTGCATCCAACTCCAGGGTCCTTTAACAATTACATTATCCCACAAACAGCCTTGCGACCAACGATGATGCGCTTCTGTCATACTCCAAGAATTTTCTCCAGTGCAGTCAAAAAAAACATTAGGTCCACACGTTCTGGCTTGTAAAACAAAATCATGTCTGCCATTCTTTGAATAACATCTCTGTATCAAGTTTAATTGCCCTCCTATGCAGAAGCTATATCTTCTTCCTCCCTGAATTATCGAAACTGGATCCAAATACTCACAGTCCTGAACCGTGACATGTTTTGCTGAACTGTTAATCCTTACACATGAATAACCGAAATGAACAGAAGTAACATTTCTAACCCAACAGTTCTCTGCTTTATCAATTTCAACTGCTATCCATCCGTGCTGTTCATCCGAAAAAATTTTTGAATACTCAACCTGGGGTTTGGTACTATTAAGTCCATTGCTAACCATTTCTAATGTTAAATCTTTTTTTATTTCCTTATCGTAATAAGATTCCAATCTGATATTCTCAATTCCAACACGAGAAATTCTTCCTCTGAAATCATATTTATATAAATAGCTTTTACTAATCTCTCTGTTCAGCGCATCAACAATCGGGGCATCGAGGGTAATAGAATTACCCTTAATTGAAACTACTTTCCGCTCCCAGGCTAAATCATACTGCTGCGGTTGCCAGTCTTTTACCTGAGGAAAATCTTTTGGAATATTATTGGTGCCCAGAGTGTGAAGCCATTCAGATGTTCCGGGGCGAAACACACATACATCATCTCCCACAGAATAAATTTCCGGTTCTGCAACATGGATGATATTAGTTCCTATAGGAACATACTCATCGGTTATTTCACTTCTAGTGTTTGGAATTTCTTCCCTAACTCCAGAACCAATAACTTTTATAAAATTATTTTTTTCATTTAAGTTATCAGTAAGAACTGTTCCCTCAGGATGATTTCCTTCACCTCTCAGTACAACCCCAGAGGTTTCGATATTAATACTGCTCAATAAGAAATATTTCCCTTTTGTTAGTAGCACAGCTCCTCTCAAACCATACTGATCCGGAGGTAATTGTGAAACTTTAGTTATTGCTTCATTTATTCTTGGCGCATCATCGGTTGCATTTTCAATTGATTGAAGAATAATTTTTACCGGAACTTGGGGAAGTTTTACTCCGCCACCCATGTATCCAACATTAGAAAAATCAATCAACCGGTCTCCCCTGTTACTTACCGTTTCATAAATTAATTGGTCAAATTGATTCTGATGAACAATTTTTGATTCATGCAATTTCTGGCTTTGCGCAACAATGGATACGGGAATAATAAACCATACAATTAATAGGACAATTATCAATCTTTTCATTTCAATTCCTTCATCTCAGCAATACTTATATCATTCTTTACTTCCTCTGTCAGTTTAATCCAATCCACAATTCCAACTCTGTTAGTCCAAATTGGATTTTTATACAGATTCATTGCAGAGTCGCTATATTTTTCCCAATAGTTCAACGCATTAGTAAGTTGATTTACAGCTTCAATCTGAAAATCTGCATCTCCCGTTTGGCGGAATAAAGCCAAATTAGCAGCGCCACTTATTTTAAACGCATAATATTTTCCCAGATATGCCATTGAAATGATATCGCTAACCGTATTTTGAAGTTCCTTGTTGCCCCTGGTCTTTAGTGTCTTTGCTATTATAAGTGCTGAATCTGCATGGATGTGCAGTGTCTTAGAAACTTCTATAGGACTGATTAACTTAGAAGTTTTTTTCTCAATTATCATTTTCACATAATCCGGAATTGATTGATATCCCGATTCTTCATGAGGTTTTAAATTGATAAATCGGTTCACATCATGAAATCCGGTTTTTGTCTGTGCTGGTTCTGGTCTGCTTTTACAACCTTCAATGTACCATTGGTAGTCTAAAGCGCCCCAGTGAAATCCGGTTGTGATTGGATAAATCATAGAAGCGCTTTGCCATGCAGAAAATAATTTGCCTGCATCAGCTTCCGCAAAATGATTCTGAATTATCTTTATAAATCTCTCATTCGATAATTTTGGATTGTATCCCAATCTGCCCCAAAGCATCCAGTGATACCAGTGTTTTTCAATTTCAAGTTTACGCGGTGCAACATTATCTTTATTAAGAAATTCTCTTCCCCACACAAAACCATCAGAGCCATAATAAAAACCTTGCGAAACATCAGCCGGAATATTCTTGATAAAATCACGAACGAAATCTGGGGCACCCCAGCGGAAATAATAGTTGTCATCATTCCTAAGTGTCCAAAATGTTTTAAGCGTGTTAACATCTTTCACAAACTCTTTATGAAAAGATTGTTTTACCGAACTAAATACGTGAGCTTTAGCATACTTGAAGCTGAACAGAAACTCAACATTTTTATTTTGAATTAGGGGTTCAAATTTTTGAGCTATATATTTTGTAGCGGCCTCATGCTGTCTGTGAATGAAAGTTATTTTCCTTTCAGGCTGCTCATTAACAGCATCAAGTACACCCTTGCCAAATGTTTCAAATGCCCAGTTTTCCTTTTCTTCAAATCCTTCTTTTCCACTTCCCATATTCTCACCTGTTGTTAAACCAATTCCGGCCAAATCAGGATAGGTTAGAAACATTTGCTTTACGCTTTTTCTGAAATAATCTTTTGTTGTTTCATTATTCATATCATCTGTAATTCCATATTTGCCATCTGTTCCATAGGTATAGATATTCCATGTAATGAAATAAAAATCTATGTTACGTTCCTTGCCGTATCTCATCACACTTTTCCAGAATTCAATTTTTTCATCAATTGAAATTCTTTTTATGGTTTCAGTATCTCTCATTATTTCACTATTGTCATAACCGGTTGCACGTGTACTGTAATATTCTAAAAACTTAGCATTAGATTTCTTAACATCATCCAATGCTATTTCTGGGTAGTCCAATAATTTTATCATTGAAGGGAATGGATGCAAACTCCATAACGAAATAATGTTGTAACGGTTTTTAGATAGGCGGTCTATCATCCTTTTCCAAAAATCAAAACTCCATACCTCACAGATATTTTGCTGAGCGGCATCGCTCATATCTGTGTAGCTTGGTGTGCGTACATCAAGAGGAATGTTAAACTTAATACCCCTCTTTTTCATATGCGGATTCTCGTCACTATTTTGAATTCCCGCTAAGCCATACAATTTAATCTGCTCTGCCAATTCAAAAATGCCATACATCAATCCTGCTTCATCTATTGCAATAACCCATATTTGTCCAGATGATTTTTTTCTTATGCTGAACCCTTCCGGTTTCAGCTGAAAATTGTAATTGCTAAATGATTTTTTGAACTCTGTCCTTACTTCAACTGAATTTTCTGTAAACAGAATAATATCAGATCCCTTTATAAATTCTTGAAAAACTATTTTACCTCTTTCGGATAAAACTTTTTTCAACTCTGTAAACGCAAACTTAGTTTGTGGCTTTTCATTATCAAGATAAATGGATATTGCTTTTTGCGCGTTCGATGAACCGGATATAATTGTTAGCATAAGCAATGTAAAGCCAACTAATGCAACAATATTTGTTTTAGCTTCTTTCATCTAAAATTTTTTATTTGTTTGGGTCGGTTAATAATTTTGCCTCTTCTTCCGAATAGACAGATTCTTTATAAAGAATAAACTTGGCAATAAAATGCCCCTTAGATCTCGCGGAAATTTGAACTGTATAAATACCGGATTTGTCGAATTTGGCAAAGATATTGTGAGCATCGCTATCACTTGTTTTCGTAGACCAAGTCCAGTTGGTTGTTCCGCTGCTGTAAACTTTAAACCATCCATCAGAACCGGCGCCTTTTGGACAATCAATAGTGCACTTGCCATAAGGATGCAGAATGTGTCCATTCTTATCCGCATAAAAATCGGTTGCATCAGGAATTCGAAGCCATGAATCGTTGTGTTCAGTTTTTAGATTGCCGATACCAACTTTGGAATTCCAAATAAATCTGTAAGTGCCCGGATTTTTAATTTTTATTTTGTACTCGATAAGCTGATTGCCCGGAGAATTAAAGTAATCCCTTCCATTCCAGTGTAAATACTTTATTGACTTTCCATTTGCCATAGTCGAATCAATTGTCCATCCATTATAATTATCCACATTTTCTGCATTAACTAGAACATATGAATTATCTTCGCAAAACAATTTCAAATCTATTCCAGATATCTTTGCTAGAAAACCAAAGAAGTCTCTTTTTCTTTTAGAATTAATACCCCAGTCAACAGGAATGCTCTGGTATCCTTCATTAAATGTTGGATCTCCCTGCCTTAAAGTTTCACCTCTTTTTCTAAAATCGAAATAACCCCAAGAAGCTCTGGCTTTTAAAGCGTTAATCATATTATTAACCGGTTTATCAAAATCGAAATGATCATCTTCATTAAACAAAATTGGCATAGGATGGAATCCTTGTACTTCTTTAGACTGCTTAACCATTTCGGTTATTCTGGAAGGATTGCTCACTCCATTACCATGAAGAAGAATAAAATCTGCGCTCGATACTACATTCGATTTTGGAATTTGATTTCCTGTATAGCTTGCGGAGACATAAAATCTGTATCCGTTATTAGGATGTTTTTTGCTTTTAACCAGTTCTATCAGCTCGTGCACTCTTTCAGCTTTTAAGATTTCATGATCGTAAGACTTGCTATTGCATTCATTGTTTATTTCAATTAGAATATTTCTATAATTTTTCTCGAACAGCCAATCAATTGTGTTGTTTACGGCATTAACTACAGCTTTTTCATTTTCAAGCTGTTCATCCTGTCCAAAATAGAATAAGCCTAGAATTACAACCATTCCAAGTTCATCTGCTTTGTTAAGTATTTTTTCTAGTCTTGAAAAATAATCCTCCCGAATTTTCCCGTCTTTATAAAAGCCTGGATTAACCCAACCTTTATTTCCATAACCGGTTGGACTTCCCCCCTGAATATTCAATGTAAAAGCTAACAATCCATACATGCGCCATTCATACATAGCTTCAATAAATTCATTTGTGTTTCTATCGGCATTCCACTCTCCGGTGTCTGGATATTTCCAAAGATGCCTGGTATCTGGATTTAAGTCATCAAATATTCCCTGAACCATTCTTGAATTAGGCAAAAGTCCTTCAAGTGAAGTCCCCTCCAGAATCACACCCTTCAAGGTAATTTTGTTATTGATATAAAAGTTCTCTCCATTGATGGTAACAATAGTTTTTGTTTGAGCAAGCGAGAAAGAGAATCCCAAAGAAATTATTAAAGTAATCAGTATTAAATTATTATTACACATCTGCTTCTTATTGCCCACTTTTATCTAATATTATTTATTGGTTTTCAAATTTGGTGATGAACTTTTAGCAATTTCAATATCATTCTTTACTTCATCTAGCAAGTTAGCCCATGAAAATTTTGAAAGCGGTCTGCTGTTTCCACTATTTACATATTTGGGATTCAAGTGCATCAAAGATATTTCATCTATATACTTGCTTGTAATATCAACCAATTTTTTCCAATGGCTTAAAGCAATTTCCAAATGATTAATACTTTCTTTTTGCTTTTTAATTTCTCCACTCATTCTAAATTGCCTTAGTGAAGTGCCCCCTTTAAGCTTTTGGCTAAAGTACAAACTAAGGTAAGCCCAGGTTTTAATGTCATCTATTTCGTGAATCAAGGTTTGGTTTTCAGTTTCAATATTACTTAGAAGAGTTAAAGCTTCGTTGCCATTATTTTCCAGCTCGGCGGCTAACTGCAAAGGAGTTACCTTGTTTTTACTATCATAATTACCATCAATAAAATCTTTAATAGAAACTAGATTTGTATCGAGTGTAACTGTTTCAATTATTTCATTTACAGATATAAATGCAGAAACGCTATCGTACAAGGCCTTGTTTCTGGGACTGGCATTAGCAAGAAATCCTTCCGAATACAAAGAAAAATCCCACGATGATGCATAAAAGGACGCCAGCTTCAATGGCATTTTATCTGCCAGTTTATGAGCTTTAACTAATTTGTCGCCATAGTTAATTTTGTATTTTTGATTAAATGTATTCGAAATAATATCATCGGCTGCTAATGGGTCATACATTAATCTTCCCCAAACACTATAGAATAGCCACTGCTTTTCAAAAGCATACTTCCATGTGAGGTGCTTGCCTGGTTTAGTGGTATATTCTTTGGCGGGAATGTATGCTTCAGAACCAATTAAATATCCGCCTACATAATCTTGAGAATTTCTTTTTAGAACTTCTCTTATAAAATCCGGTTCACCCCACCGCAGAATAAAAAAGTCTTCATTCCGCATTGTATAAATCATCTTATAATTTTTTGGAGCCGGTTCCCACAATAATTTCGATTTCGAACCGCCGTGAATGTACATCAAATCTGGTGTTGCATGACTGTGCGACCAATTGAACTTTACATCCATATAAACAGTGCCAAGCCGGTCTGCATTATCTTCAACAGCTTTTCTAGTAAGCTCGGGTGCAGGATGTGTATGAGCACGAATAATGAATTCTACATTACGCCCTGCATTTTTTATTTGGTCGAAATATGTATCTACAATCCAGTTTTGCCAAACTTGTTCATCTACACCTTCCATACGTTCATTCTGGCTGGCACCAATTCCGGTCAATTCAGGATATTCTTGCAAAAGCTGGCTTAAACTTTCTTTCATATATTGCTGAATAATTGGTGAGTAGTCCCCTTTTCCAATGAAATCCTTTCCGGGATAATCTTCCAAACAATATTCTGCAACTCCATATTTTTTTGCGAAGGAATGGGAGACCATTATATTCCAATTGAAAACATATGTTTTAATTCCTCTATCTGAAGCCATTTTAAATATTCCATGCCATAGCTTTTGCCAGGTTTTTAATTCTTCATCCGAAAAAGGGCAAGCGTCTGGAAAATTCTTTGCTCTAATCATGTAAGTAAAGGGATGCAGATTCCACAGAGTGAGAGCATTAAAACGATTTTCAGCCATCATATTTAAAAAGCTTTCCCAAAACTTTAAATCTTTTACGGTACTTTCGTGCAGCTGAAGACTTTCATCTTTCCGGTACGAATTCCAGGGCAGATTAAATTTAATTCCTCTAAAAGTCAGTTTTGGATTAATTACTTTTTCATTCAATGATGAAATTGTTCTTCCCATCTGCATCTGCTCGGCTATATCCATTATGCCATACATGGCTCCAACTTCATCTGAAGATATAACAGCAGCTTTACCAGCCGAGATTTTCTTTATAGAAAAGCCCTCCCTTTTAACCGCCGAGTACTCAAGAAGAAGATTATATTTCTCACATAATTTTTTTGTAGATAAAACAACTATATCGGCATTATCTAAATTGTCTTCAAATTCCACTGGAGTAACTTTTATTAATTGTTGAGCACCAAAATTCTGTTGCGGGCTTTCTTTTTGATAAGACAATTTGATATAACTTTTCTCTACTTGTTTATCAAGCACAAAACCAAATACAGAACTGTTAAGTGTAAGAAAAAGGAGCAAACTTCTTACAAATCTCTCATTCATTAATAATTTAATTACTCCACTCATCAATTAACTCTTCTTCACCTGCGACTTTAAAAATTTTAGCATCTTCCCATGCATTTCTTTTGCTACTGAAGAATATTTTTTGTCCGCTGCAACATTTACAGTCTCGAGAGGATCTTTTTTATAATCATAAAGCTCGCTAGCAATAAGCAATTTTTCAATATATGGATTTGTGCTTCTAAAATTTTCACCCATCCATATTGTATAGCGGTACCTTTCTGTTCTAATGGAGTAACCCATGCATTGACCGCTTGCATATCCTAATCTTTCAGTTTCATTCTTACTATTGCTTCTTGGATATTGGCTTACCGAAAACTCTTTTACCTTTACTTTTGAATCTTTCATAGCAGGCACCAAAGTTTTTCCATCTAAATGAGCTGGAATAGCAATTCCGGCTAAATCGCATAGTGTTGGAAAGACATCAACAAATTCTGATGGGGTGTTAGAAACAGATGAATTAATCCATGGCGCAGAAAATATCATAGGTACATGAGTTGCTTGTTCAAAGTTGGTATGTTTACACCAAAGGTCATGATCGCCAAGATGCCAGCCATGATCTCCCCAAAGAACTACAATTGTATTTTTTGAAAGTCCAAGAGAATCAAGAGCATTCATAAGCACACCAACTTGAGCATCCATATACGAGATGCATGCATAGTATCCATGAATCAATTCCTTCTGCTTATCAATTGGCAATCCTATACCAATCTGCTGATCTGTAAAACTTGCTAAGGCAGGTATGTCTGAATACTTTCGCAACTCTCCAACTTGATGATAAGCAATAGCCGGACTGTTAAGAGCAACCTTTTGATATTCAGCTATCGGCATCTCATCACGTTTATACATATCCCAGTATTTTTTAGGAGCAACAAAAGGAAGATGAGGTTTTACCAATCCTACGGCTAAAAAGAATGGTTCATTTTTCTTGCTAAGATTTGCAAGCAATTCCTTTGCACGCTTTGCGTTAGCTCCATCATTGTAAGCATCATCCGGAACATCGGCGCATTCGGTAGAAGGTTTAATATACTCTGCCACGTAATCTGCAATATCTTTTTTTGCAATTCCTTTTTCTATTGCTTCCTTTTCATATTTCTCTATAAGCTTTTTTGTTTCGGAAAGTTGGTAATTATAAGATGGCTTGCCCGTTTTAGCGGAATAATATTTATCCGGATTCTTGTAGAAAGGAACGCTCCAGGATGGTTTATCCAACTCCTCATCAACACATCTTGGATCATAAATTTTTCCAAGACCCTGTGTAGAATAGCCTTGGCTTATTAGATACTCAGGAAAAGTTAAAATCTTAGGATTCACATCGCGCATCTTGGTTTTCAAATCCCAAACTTTTGTTACATCGGGACGCATACCTGTTAATAAACTTGCCCTTGTTGGTCCGCAAACTGCCTGCTGGCAATAACTTTGAGTAAAAATTGTTCCTCGCTTTGCAAGCTTGTCTATGTTGGGAGACTTAACTAGTTTATCCCCATAGCAGCCCAATATAGGTTTAAGATCATCTACTGCAATAAATAGAATGTTAGGTCTCTCCGGTTTTGCTGCAACATTCTGAGCAATTACTGGAGTTACCGCCAATCCAAATATTGCCAGGCTTAGTTTTGCACTTAGATTAATATTTGTTTTCATACTATACTCTTTTATGTTTATAATTTTTTTTGATAATTATCTGCTGCTATATTCGAACCAATCAAAGTCTGCTAAGTTTTCACTAGTTTTGCCATTTGATGAAGCATACATTCCAATTATTGTTCCGGTAAATCTTCCAGCACCAGCAAGACCTAGCATTCTTCCATCTACATCCGGCATAAGAATTCTCCAATCGGTTCCATTATAGGAATATCTGAATGTGTAGAGATATTCTTTCGAGCTTATTTCTAGGTAAATAAAATTTTCTTGGAGCGGCAAGGTGGAAACAACTATTTCTTTAGAATCCACTCCGCTTTTTTGCGCAAGGGCTACAACCTTTTTTCCATTCCACTTTCCAACTGTAAATTTCAAATAGTAATCTTTATCCCGCTCCACTACTAATCCGGCTTCTTCAGCTTCATTCAACGGTTTGAATTCCAATTTAGCCGAAGCTATAAAACTTTTATGTTCTTGTCTTTTTCCAATAAAAGATGGATTTACTTTTTCCGAAATTCTTTCGGGGCGGAATGCCATTCTTAAAAATCCTTTTCGATCTGTTAAAGACCACCAAGTAGATCGGGGTGTGCGTATGAAGATGTAGCTATTATTAAGCTGCTGCAAATTAAATTCATCCCGCGTATTAATAATCTCTTCTTTCTGTACCGGAAGATTTGGCCTCTCGTGTTTTAATTCTCCTCTTCCAACTTTTCCTTTAGGATTAACAATAGGCCAAGTACCGCTCCAATCTACAGGAGACATAAATGTTTCTCTTCCCATAATATGATTCTCGCCACCATAGGGACGCTTTGCTAAATAAACAATCCACCATTCCCCATTCTGCGTTTCTACTAAATCTGCATGACCAGTAGAAGTGAAATACAATTCTTTCGATAGATCACGGTGAGTTAAAATTGGATTTGCCGCATTCATTTCATAAGGTCCCCAAATATTATCACTCCTCCAAATAGATACAGCATGATTCTGGCTTGTTCCCCCGTGAGCTATTAGCAAATAATACTTTCCCCCTTTCTTATATATATGAGAAGCTTCATAATTGTTTACACCGGTTTCAATTCCTCCATCCAAAGTTCCTTTTTTGTAATACTCCCCTCCATCAATAACATCAACTCTTTTCCCAATAAGTTTCCATGTATTCAAGTCCAATTCCTGTAACCAAATGTTGCGGTGCTTATCCCACAATTTGTTTTCGGGAGTCACATTTCCCGAGTAATATACTTTTCCATCATCATCAAAGAATAGTGAAGGATCAATTCCAGGTGCATCTTCAAGCCAGTGAGGTTCCGACCATGGTCCTTTAGGATCTTTTGCAGTAACAATAAAATTTCTTTGCTTAGGATTTTTTGTTTGTCCAACCAAAGTAGTAATCATGTAAAAGGTTCCGTTATTATATCTAATGGTAGGTGCATAAATTCCTCCCGAGCAATTAATTGTGTCCAAATCAAGTTGTGAAGGACAATGCAGAACATGGCCAATAATTTTCCAGTTAACTAAATCGCGGCTGTGATATATAGGAACACCGGGGAAATATTCGAATGTAGAGGTAACTAAATAATAATCTTCTCCTACTCTGCAAATACTAGGATCCGGGTTAAATCCTGGAATAATAGGATTCTCATATTTTTGCTGAGCCAGATTAATGTTCGATACAATAAAAAACAGCAAAGCAGTTAGTAGAAATATATTTCCAATATGTCTCTTCAAAGTTGATATGGAGAATGGCATCATAAATTAACTCTCATTTAAAAAGTATTATCAATCATTTTTTTTGTTTTTCTTGTTTGCATGTCTTCCGGTTCCATCTCCGGTATCCTTAATTCCACCGGCAGGGTTTAACTTATCTAAAGCTGCCTGCAAGCGCTTTCTTGCTGCTATAGCTTCACTATTTTTACTATCGGAAGCAACTAAAATTTCTTCGAATGGCGCTTTGCTCATATCGTACAATTCCCCCTTTTCATTCAGCTTCCAGTTTGCATCTCTTACATACCACATGTTGGCTAACTGAATAAAAATTGTTTCTCTCGATTTTCCCTTCTTTCCTTTAATCGTTTCAACAAAGCTATGTCCATCAATAATTTTATTCTCCGGCAGTTTAGCTCCGGCAACTTCGGCAAAGGTTGGTAAAAAGTCGGATGAATCAATCATATCATCACAAACTTTTCCAGCCGGTGTAACTCCGGGCCAATTAACAATAAGAGGTTCTAAACTTCCCCCCTCAAGCATTGAACCTTTAGCTCCCGATAAACGCTTACCACCAATTGTTGCATCTTTTGCGCGGCCTCCTGCTGTTCCATTATCTCCAAAGAAAACCACTAAAGTATTTTCCCTAAGTTTTAGTCTTTCAAGTTCGGTCATCAATTTACCAACAAGCTTATCCATGTAAGTAATATTATCTGTGTAATAATCTTTCTGTTCCGGTAAACTATCAGGTGTAGGAAGTATTTCGGTATGAACGTGCGACATAGAGTAATAAAGGTAGAATGGCTTTTCTTTATTAGTAGTAATAAAATTTACAACATGCTCGTGAAGTAGATCCGGCATATATTCTTTGTCTTTCAATTTTCTTTCTTCACCATTAACCGTGTATTTTTTTCCTTTATCCTGAGTATTCCAATAAACACCGCTACCCTGAAATTTTAGATAATAATCAAAGCCGAAGTCGGAAGGTTCTAGCGGTAGCTGGCCCCATTTTCCAATTGCAGCTGTTACATATCCTGCCGGTTTTAAAACATTTGGAATCATTGTTTCGGCAGATGGCTTAAACTCTCCTGTAGCATCCTGATTAGTAGCGCCTGTGCGGAATAAATACCTGCCGGTTAAAATTGTAGCTCTCGAAGGTCCGCACAAAGAAGGAGTGTAAGCATGAGTAAATTTAATTCCGCCGCTTGCAAGCTTATCTATGTTTGGAGTTTTGTAGTTGTCAGCTCCATAACAACTTACTTCTCCAACACCGTAATCATCTGCAAGAATAAAAATAATGTTTGGTTTCTTGCCACTGTATAATGCCTTATTCAAAATTTCTTTGCTAAATACCGAGTTTTGCAATGCAAGTGCGCCGGCAGTTATTATTCCAGATGCCTTTAAAAAATCTCTTCGTTTCATTTATTCTCCAATTATTTATTCGAATTAACTTTGAATTCAAGAACTATATTAAAAAGTGGAATCTTGCTTAAGTTTTTAACTACATGAACCATTGGCTCAGCAAATCTTACAGTATTTGGTACTTGAATGCCTCCTCCCGGAGTGCCATTTTCGTGAAAGCGGGGATCGGTAAGCTGTACTTCATTCAGTCTAACAACAACTCTTTGATTATGACTGTGAAGTTCCCTCGTATCACCGGCATCCAGCCGTTCTTCAAAAACGCGTATCTTATCATCTTCGTAAATAACTTTATTCTTAACCGGCTCTAACCATTGTTCCGGGAATTTGAGAGGAGGATGATTTTCTTTAAATCCTACTTCAAAATATTCTCCTGTTGGAGCATCGTAAGATTCATTCTTTAAAAATGCCGCAACACCGCCGCGCGAAAGTTTTTGTAATCCTTTACTGCTTTTTATAACAACATCAGTTAAAGCAACTATAACTCTTGTTCCAATATTTTCATCGCTCCCACTTGTAAAACCGGCTTTATTATGAAATATTTTTACATAGCCATTTTCTAAAGCAACAGGATTCATAGAATCATTTTGTTCGGTAATTAATGTAGAACCGGTTTCTTTTTTTCTTTGAAGATAGATTGGGCCGGTATTGTTTTCTGTTGCATGAAGAAAAACTTCTTTATGCCCGCCAAATTCCATGCATCCAATATCTTTTAATTTTTGTGCCACCGGACGTTTATTGCCCATTAAATCGAGTGCTATTTTTCTATCGTAATTAAGTCCGGCATAATTTGGAATGCTAACAGCCATTGGCGTTGCTTTATTAATTGCAGCGCTTTCTTTTATCAGTTGGAAATATCCTCTGGTATTTTTTCCCAACCCTACTAAAGATACTTTTTCCATGCCGGCCTGAGCATCTATTCCAATATTTTCATCAAAAATATTAGCAAGGAATTTTTCCTTATTCGATGGATCGGAAAACATTGCAGCAGTGGGTTGGGAAAAAATATTATTTGCAAACTGGATATTTAATGGTATAAAATCTCCCGTTCCACCAAGTTCAATTGTACCAGAGTTTATAAAAGTGTTGAATGCAATAACCACATTATCAAGACGCGGATTACCGTTTACATTTACAAACTTCAGCGAAAATTCTTTTCCAGTGGAGAAATAATTATTAAAAATGTATTGCTCGCCCCCTTCTTTTAACCTAATACCGCCTCCCTTGAAGAAAAAATTTCCGTAAATAATATTTTCGCTTCCACTTCTTAATGTAAAATGAGACTCCCCATTATCATAAAAAGTATTATAACAAAAAACATTCTGGCGGGCTTTATTCGATATTACCTCACCATCTCCATTACATTTAGTAAAGTAGCAATATTCAACTGTTGTTCGGCTTATAAAAGTTTTTTGGTAGCTGTAACCTATTCTTAAAGCTTCCATTCCGTAATCACTTCCAGAGTTATAAGGGGCTGTATGATTTTTGAATGAACAATATCTTATAGTATTATAACCTGGTTTTTTGCTGTCTACTTCAACCTGCAAAATAGACTGAGGTTCAACACCTGGCAGGGCATGCTGTTTGGCTTCGAAGTTGCAATTTTCAATTACGTTATGCCTTCCTGTTATTTCTATTTGAAGATAATAACGAGACTGATAATTGTTTATGTTGATATGCGAAATCAAATTATAGCTTCCGGCTACTTCAATTACATCATTGGTTATTGCACCTTCTATAAATTGAAATCCCGAAAAAGTAATACTATCTCCAACAATTCTAACAGAAGTACATCCGGTAAAAATAACTTCACCCACAATTTCTGCCAGCACTTTTATTCCATTCTTTTTAATTCTCCAATACTCATTCTTGTAAATGCCTTTCTTCCAAATTACAGTATCCCCTGCAACAAGTTTATTTAAATTGGCATTGTATTCGGCAACAGACTTAATGAATAATGTTTTGGCATAAACATTAAGCGCCATCAGAGTCATCAATAAAATAAAAACTATATTCTTCATTTTTTTATTCAAAGTACCTTCGTTTTTGTTTAAATGAGAGCTATGAAATATCTGCACTCATTCTTTTATTTATTAAAAAACATTTTGCAATTTCTTCATTTCATCAGAACCATTTTATTGGTACTAGTATAATTGCCGGCTCGAAGAGTGTAAAAATATATTCCGCTCGATAAAGAATAACCAAGCCCGTAGAGCGAAGAATTTTTATTTTCGCCCACATTAAACTTTACACTGTATGCACCGGCACTTTTGTATTCATCTGCTAAAGTCGCAACTTCTCTTCCATAAGCATCATAAATTTTCAAAAGCACATAATTAGCTTCCGGTATAACATAATTAATAACCGTTTGGGGATTAAAAGGATTTGGATAATTTTGCTCTAATAAGTAGTTAACCGGTATCGATTCTAAAACATTTTCAACACTTGTTGTTCCTTCCTTAATTGAAAAGCCAGCAAAACGAATTGATTCATCCCTCAAATCTGTTGGATGATCTAAGCTTCTATAGATTCCCCATTTTGGTCTTATAAAACTATTGTCTGCACGGATTGTCATTATGCTATTGTTATTGTAAGCAAGTAGTGTTGTTCCATCACTTATCTTTTTAATTACTAGCGAATATGTTCCAGTAGATGGTGCAATTTTTATTACTTCAGTACATTCAACCCATACTCCTTCAAATAGTGATAAGTTGGCGGTAACAACTTTGGTTGTGTTATCATGAATAAGCTCCATTTTGTTAGGAGAGCCTTTTCTTGGTGTAAGAGTAAAAATTGGCATTCCATCATCACCGCCAACTGCTTTAATTTGATGAATGTGAGTGAAACTACTTGAGGGCTTAAATCCAACTGGCAATTTGAATTTCCATTTATAGGTTACAGTCTCTCCAATAGTACCCTTCAAACTACTTGGAGATGATTCGTATGTTTTAATTTCCATTCTTTGCCGGTCAAAATTAATACACCGGTCATTATCTGGAGTTACATGAATATAAAATTCAAAAACATATTTGCCCAGTTCATTATCCCACACTTCTGCAATGTGCCTTCCAAACTGGGGATGAATACATTCCGGATTTTCTACAACATCATAACCAGGGGCTAATACATTATTAATTAACTCGTAAGTATTTCCTGGACCATCGGCCTCAAGAGTAGTTTGAGAGAAAATGAGATTTGAACTAATAAGTATCAGTATCGGAATAATTTTATACATCGTATAAATTGCCTTTGGCATTGAATTTACAATGCACCTGGTTTCCAAACAAGCAACCCAGGTGCATAAAAATTATTAATGGAATAAATAATTACTTCATCAAAATCATTTTTCTTGTTTGGTTAAAACTTCCGGACTGAAGATTATAGAAATAAATGCCACTCGCTAAATTTGATGCTTCAATATTAACTTTATAGTTTCCGGCATTAACAAATTCACTTAATAAGTTAGCAACTTCTTTTCCTATTACATCGTAAACTTTTAGATTAACAAAAGATGATTTAGGAATTGAAAAAGATATTGTTGTTGATGGATTAAAAGGATTAGGGTAATTCTGAGATAATGAGAACTCACTTGGTAATCCATCTTCTTTTTCAACGGCAGTTCCTGTTCCAAGAGTATTTTCAGTTGTTCCACTTTTGCGTGCTAGTGCTACATAAATTGATTGCGCGTCATTCAATACAACTGATGTAACCAATGAATCCGGTGTAATAGTATTTGGTGTTGTAACCAAACTTGTGGAATGATCAATCGTTTGGCCAAATCCAGTCCAAGTTGCTCTTTCATTTGTTGAATAAGCAACTCGCAAATTTGTATTTCCTGCTGCAACGCCATCATCACTTCCATAAGATGGTGCAAATGTATTAAAGCTTAGAGTAGATGCATTAGTGGCAGTTCCTTTATAAAAAGTAATTTTATAATATCTCGAAGCTGAGACCTTATCAATACCGCCGGCTAATGTGCTTGTTCCGTTATTAGCATTACCTTTTGTTGTACTTACTGTTACATGATGATATCCATTGGAAGAACTCTGTCCTATTGACGAAGTGGATTTAATAGTTATTGGTCTATAACCGCCTACATCACCAACTGGGAAAAGTCTTGTTTGCAAGTTTACACCTGTAGCAAAATTTCCAACAACATAACTTTTACTAGACGCATTTACAATATTTGAAGTATTTGTTGTAGAATGGATTAATGTATTAGCACCTGTTTCCACTATTCCATTTGTAAAATCCAGAACACTTTGAGATTTTGGATCGCTCGAACTTCCCGATAGGATATAAACTGTATTGGCTAATATAACTTTTGCAGTTCCAGTCTTGTTAATTTTAATTCCATTAAATGCGTTTGCATTTACGGTATAAGTGCCTGCAATTGTTGAATTGCTGGAACCGACAAACTCAAAGTTAATTACTCCAACTGTTGCTGGTACAGCAGTTGCGCTCCCGGATCTTAAATTAAAACCTGTTGCAGAACCATTATAAGTAAAATTTCCCGAAAGAATTATTGTATGGACTAGTGAACCTGTGCCTGTTTGCGAACCTTGAGGTTTAAAACTTGAACCTGCATTGCAAACAATATTTCCGGTTACAGTTAATGTATATGGGGCTGTTCTTCCGGTTTGAAATGTGCCGGAAGTTCCACCACCTACTGTTAAATTCTTCACACTATAATTCCCATCCAACGTTACTGTATGCCCATCTGCAATTACAACGTCTGCATTTGCATCGGGTACAACTCCTCCCACCCATGTTGCCGCAGAGCTCCAGTTGCCTGTTGCGGCCGATGTAATAGTTTGAGCAAATGATACCGTTGAAACTATACTTAAAACAACAAACAATTGTAGAAACATCTTTTTCATACTCACCTCTAATTTGTGATAGTTTTTTATGATGCATTATTTTAGTACTAACATTTTTTTTGTAATAGAAACCTCACCGTTTTGTAAAGTATAGAAATAAAAACCTGATGGAAGATTGTAATTTTTTGTTCTTAGTGTAACACTGTAACAACCGGTATTCATATATCCATCAATCAAGGTTGCTATTTCCTTTCCTAATATGTCATATACTTTTATAGACACAATACTGTTTTTATTTATTGAAAAATTAATCACAGTTTCAGGATTAAACGGATTTGGATAATTCTGTGATAGCTGAATCTGGTCTTGCAGTCATTTTTCCTGCTCAACAATTGTACTTATCAAATAAGTTGGTCCTACATCCTTTAATTTTAGCGGTCGGTTTTTAATTTCACCAATTGTGTATTCATCGCAGCCTAAATCCTTTAACAATTTTTGATTTGGTCTAGTTTGACCACCTATATCCAGCATTAAAAAAGGATCATCATCAATTTCAGGTATATCGTATACTTGTTCGTAATTTATATCCGATGCGTCAATGCACCTGCTTAAAGAAGATAATCCATAGTAACCATCACTATTCAGCTCAAGCTTTGCATCTGCAACTGTATTACCAATTGGAACTGGAATTCCAAATGCACCATTAATAATATTGCCAACAAAGGATATTGAATTTGTTGTACCGTTTAGTATTTGGCCGGATTTTTTTTGAAAGATGTTATTGGCGAATACTACATTCTTTGGACCCAAGTCTGTAAGTTCTAATGCAGCACATTCAACAAATGTATTGTGCAAAATACTCACCTTGTCTAAAGGGAATTCTTCTTCGAAGTTCAATGTAATTGGTACTGCTGAACCTGTATTAAAATAATTATTATACACATAATCGTTACCACCAGCCTTCAGTCTTATTCCGCCGGAACCATTTATAAAAAAGTTTCCATAAGCTGCATTTCTGTATCCCTGTCTAAATACAAGCATTCCCCCTGGATTATTATTAAAGGTATTATATCTGCATACATTTTCGCATGACTTTATGGATATACTTTCGCTGTCCCCTAAACCAACATTCTCAAAGTAGCAATACTCAACAATTGTTCTGCTCACATTATACTTTTCGGTACTCAATCCAATTCTTATTGGCTCATTTCCTGCATCCCCGCCTGGACCAGGAAAATTTTTAAATGAACAATACTTTATTACATGGTAGCCAATAATTGTAGGTGATGTAGTAATTTGAACAGCAGAATTAATTTCCGTCATAGGTTTCCCTTCAATGTTGCAAAAGGACAATTCATTATACTGAGAACCACCTGAAAAGACAACATATTTATGGGCACTTACTTTAAAGAAATTAATTTGAGTAATTTTATTTCGGCTTCCATTTACAACTAGCAAAAGATTATTTCCAATATCCCCTTGTAAAAACTGGAATCCGGCAAATATGTTTGAGCTACCATTTATTTGACACTTAGATTTACCATTAAAAATTACTCTGCCTGGTGTTTCTGCCCTTACTGTTAAACCGCTCTTTCCAATTACAATATCAATATCGGTATATGTACCATTAATCCAGGTAATAATATCACCTTGCATTGCTAAAACTTGTGCCGAATTGAATGAAGTTATATTATTAACTTTATATTCAGTTGCATTAATAGAAAAAGTATGACAAAGAACTAACGTCAAAAGAAGTAATGGTTTATATATGCTAAGGTCTTTATTCATTATTACGATGAATTATTTTATTAGTAACATTTTTTTTGTTGAAGCAAATCCTTTAGCTTCTAATCGATAGAAATATACTCCTGAAGGCAAGTTTGAATTATAACTTGAAAATTGGAAATTGTAAGTGCCCGGATTTTTATTCTCATCAACAAGAGTTGCTATTTCATTTCCAATAACATCAAATACTTTTAAGCTTATACGGCTTACTGTTGATACCTGATAAGTGATAACTGTTGTAGGATTAAATGGATTCGGATAATTCTGCTCTAACAAAAAACCGGAGGGCAGTTCTTTGCTATTTTCATTTATTGCTGTTGCTACAGAAAAATTCCCAATGCCAGCCCATTTGGAAAGTGAACTCCAAATATTTCCTTTTCTTTGTTCGGTTGTAGTTACATTTTCAACGGCCTTTAATCCAAGTCTATCTTGCAATTGCATATAGTAGAGACTTCTTGGAGTAACCGATGTTCCCCAGCTTTCCCAAAATCCAGCGCCGCTTTTAATAAGTCCTTTACAGCCAATTCCCCAATTCATTGCACCAATTGGGCTTTCAACTTTCAATTCACCTGCATCGGATTGACAGTTCCAAAACATCGTTTGCGCTCCTGCCCAACCATGCCCCGATCCCATATCTTTTCTGTTTTGAACTCTTGTTTCTCCCCCCTGGATATTATCAAAAAGTAATCCGGTTGCGTACCGGTGATGCGGACCAATATCAGAATAAGTTTGAGTTGCATAACAATCTACAAAAACATTAGGACCGGCAACTCGCGAACCGGTTACATAATCGTGCCGGCCGCCGCGCGTAAAACATCTTTGGAATAAATTGAATGAGCCTTTATCAATGTAAAAAGAATATTTTCTCGATCCGGTAGTAATAGATTTTGGATCGAGCATCGCACATTCTTCAACTGTTGTATTGTAAGCCCCGTAAAGCCCCACACAACTGTAACCAAAATATCTGGCAGTTACTTTACTAACCCAGCAGTCCGTTGTTTGGTAAAGTGTTATTGCGCTCCATCCATGATTTTCATCATTATCATCAGCATAGTAGGAAGAGATAAGCATGTTTTCAACGGCGCAATTAAATATTCTTCCTTTTACAGATTTTTTAGAAACTTCACCCCCTCCAAAATTTGTTTCTATTGCCTGCACAAGAGGAATATTTATTGTTATTGTATTCCCGTTTATTGCTGTAATAATTCGCTCGTACGAAATTTTATATTCAGATGCGGTCCAGCCATATTGAGCCATATCTAAAGAATTAATCCAAGTGTCGTTTGGTGTTCTTGTTACATTAATAGTATCACCAACAGCTAATCCGGTTACGTTTTCAATATCTAATTGTGTAGCGCCGGAGGCTACATATGCGGTTGTAATTTTTTTTGTGCCTAGCGCACCACTTGCAGCCGGTCTAGTTTCATAAGTTAAGGTCTTTTCATCCCAAGAATCATTCTCAATTACCGCAACTGAAATTAATACAACTTTTATTGCGGCTATATCTCCTGCAAGATCCTTTTTGGTGAATAGTTTTAAAGTTGCTTTCTTAACACTATCTTTAATAGCAGATAAATCAAAACGCATATATCCTTCGCGGGTTACACTGTTATTAACTCCCGAGTTTTTTATTGCAAATGAAACTTCTGTACCATAATTTATCTTTGAATTCGTTCCCCCTTGAACATAAGTATCTGCAACAGGAAATAATATTATTGGATTAACTAATTTGCTGGTTACAATTTCTAAGTAAGGTCTGTTTTGAACTGAATCTTCTCTGCTGGAATAATTTACATACTGCCCCACGTCTGCAGTAAAATGAAAAGAAATTATTTTATCACCATCTAATTCTTCTGCAACTCCTTTTGCAACATTAAATTCTTGCCAAGTTCGTGCCTCAGGATATTGCTTAGTATCAAGAACTGTCTCCGAACTTGGCGCAGATGAAATTTCATTCCCCTTTATCTGAATAAAATTGTGTTGAGTTTTTGCTGTGGCAATAAGCTCGGTACCTTTTTTGTCAAATGTGTTTTGTCCTTCCCCTCGTAATACAACACCGCTTGCTTTAATAAATAACGAACCATCAATTTGATACTTACCAGATTTTAATAGGATAGCTCCTCTATATCCATTTGCATTAAGAGGAAGAGCCGAAACACGATCTATTGCAGACTGAATTGTTGACCTTGCATCTCCAATAACTGGATTAATAGTTTCAACAACAGGCAATATTGGAATAGATATGCCGCCTCCTTTATAACCTGCAAAAGAAAAATCGGGAATTTTATTAACTGCATTTGTCTGACCGGTATTAGAGTAAGTCTTGTATTCAAGTTTTCCACCTGCGCCAATAAATACTAAGCTGCTTGTTTGCGCAAACAATAAGTCAAAAAAAACAATATATAAGAGAATAAATTTTTTCATCCTTACCTTTAGTTCTTTGCTACTTTCTGAATCAATTGCTTATAACGTATTAAAGCTTCAAGAAAATAGTAATCGCCATAAATTAAGGTTACATCCACTTGATCGTTCTTTGGTTTATTACCCACAGCATGACCAATAATTCCAAGTGTGCCCGCCTCATGTAAAAAATAGGAAGAAGAAGAGAGGGATTCTAAAATTGCCGTGCCATTATTAGAATATTTTTTCTTTAGTTCTTTATCCTTCACATATCCCGATAATTCAAATAGTGCCGAGGATGCAATTGCGGCAGCAGAAGCATCGCGTGGTTCGTTTGGAATATCTGGTGCGTTGAAATCCCAATAGGGCACCATATCTATCGGAAGATTCTTTAGAAAATAATCTGCTGCTTTTTTAGCTGTATTTAAAAATCTTTCATCCTTAGTAAAACGGTATGCCATTGTAAATCCATAAATTGCCCATGCTTGCCCACGAGCCCAGCAAGATTCATCCGAATACCCTTGATGAGTATTTTTAGACTTTACGCTTCCATCAACTGGATTATAACCAACAACATGGTAACTGCTTCCGTCTGGCCGAAAATGATTTTTCATTGTGGTTTCGGCATGCTTTACAGCCACATCGTACATTTCTTTTGTACCCCCGTTTTGCGAAGCCCAAAAAAGCATTTCCAAGTTCATCATATTATCTATGATAACTGGATATTCCCATTTATCCTTGCTATGATCCCATGATCGTATGCATCCTATTTTGTGGTCAAACCTGGTTAAAAGAGTTTTTGATGTTTGCAAAATTACTTTGCGGTATTCTTCATTTTTTGTAATTAGGTATCCATTTCCAAAACTGCAAAATACCATAAAACCAATATCATGCGACCCAGAGTATGATTGAAGAGAAGATAATCCTTCAGTCCATTTTTTAGCACTTTCAATTAGATTATTATCTTCAGTAATTTTATATGTGTACCAAAGTACTCCGGGAAAAAATCCGCTTGTCCACCCTTTAATTGGGCCAGTTACCCAAGCATCTTTACCGGAAACACTTTTGGGATATTCTTCTGTATCGCCCAAACTTTTAAGCGAGGCCATAACTTTTGTATGAATCACCTTTGTTAAAGCAGAAATCTTTTTTTGAAATATGTTTTTTTCAGAACTATTTGCCTGGATTAAAATTAATCCAAACCCCATTATCATTAATATCAACAATCTTTTACTCATTTCTGCTCCGTTGTAGAATATTTTTATTCTTTCTAATAATTATAAAATTGGTATCACTGGCCAATTACCATCTTATAATACTTCATCAAAGATTTTCTGCTTCACTTAATTTCAATTAATCTCTTTTACAAATCCTATAACATTACTTTAATTCATTTTACTTATTTGGTCTAAATTTTTTCCATCCTTTTCCACCGTCGAGCAATTTGCTCATCTTTTCAACGGTTTCTTTACTGTTTAAATTTTCTGCCAGGTTTTCATTTTCATCCGGATCAACCTGGTGATCGTACAATTCTCTGGCTAATATTTTCGCAGAACTGTTGTGAGTCCATTCTATATATCTGTATCTATCAGTCACAATTGAATAAGCGGTAATTACTTTTTCGGGATTCTCTCTATTCTTTTTTGGCCATTGGGTAAATGCAGCCTTTTTAAATACTCCCTTTGGCTCTTTCATAACTGGAACAAGACTATCCCCTTCCAAATGATTTGGTAATTCCAATCCGCACAATTCTACAAGTGTAGGATATATATCAACAAACTCTGCCATGGATTGAATTTTTTCCCCTTTCATATTCATTCCGGGAACACTAAAAATAAGTGGTGTGTGCGCATCCAGCTCAAACGGAGTGTGCTTGCACCACATTCCATGCTCTCCAAGTTTCCATCCATGATCTCCCCAAAGAACTATAATTGTATTCTCGGTTAAATTAAGTCTATCGAGCGCATCCAATATTTTACCTATCTGAGCATCCGTATAAGAAACACTTGCATAATAACCATGTACAATTTTTGCTGCTATTCCATTAGGTAAAGGATCGTTGCCTTTTGGCATTCCATGATAATTACGCAATTCATTAAAATTGTCGTAAGTAAATTCTGTAGCCCCTTTTGGAAGGAAAGGATTAGATGCTAATTTTATTTTGTCCGGAGTGTACATATCCCAATATTTTTTAGGAGCGCAAAATGGAAGATGCGGTTTGCGAAAACCTACAGCCATAAAAAACGGTTTATCTTGTTTGCTGAATTTTTCAAGCTGTGCAATTGCCATTTCTGCTTGAATACCGTCGGCATAAGAGTTATCTGGTACATCGGGACTTTCGTAAGCAGGACCACGAACATCATCCTTTGTTTCGGTATCTTCACTTCCGCTTGCGGCGCCATTTGCATTCAAACTTTCATTAACAATCTTTACTGCTTCTTCCGAAATATATCCGCGACCTACCCAATTGCCTTTAGGCTGAACATAATTTTTACCAAATTGCTCTTTATGGTCGGGAGCGTAATGATATATTTTGCCGGTTGCCCATAATTGATATCCATTATTTTCAAAATGCTTATTTATGGTAAGTGCATCGGGCATCAATTCTTTAACAGATTTGCAGCTGTAAATATTTGCGTGATCGGGTCTGTACCCGCTTAATAAACTTGCTCTTGTTGCCATGCAAATTGGCTGCTGGCAATATGCTTTTTCAAATATTACTCCGCGGCTTGCTAACCTATCTATGTTTGGAGAAATCATTTGAGTATGTCCGTAACAGCCTAATTGTGTTCTAAGATCATCAACCGGTAGGAACAACACATTCATTTTTTTGCCAGTAATGGATTTACTTTTTAAAAGTTTTTCCCCTAGCACTTTTCCAAAGGGAGAAAAGCCTATCATTCCTCCAAGACCAATTGTGGTTGAGCTTAACAAAAATTGTCTGCGGCTCTGCTTCATTTTTGCACCATTATTTTTTTTGTTAATAGTTTACTAAATGAATAAATACTTCTCTTCAATTTATAATCTGTTGTTTTTCTTCCAATCATTTGCCAAAATTGTTAGCTTTTCATCGGCATGCTCAAAAAACATTTTATACGAAAGACAAAAATGATTAGAGCCTTTATCTTGAGGATCTCTTATTCTATCTTTTGTACATCCACCCTGGCATTTCATAAGCCACTTGCATGTTTTGCATTCTTCAGGCAATTCTGCTTTCATATTTCCAAATGTTTCCTGACGAGGTGAGTTTAGCATTTCGTCAAGTTTATGAGTCATTACATTTCCTAATTTCCAGTCATTCTCAACAAAAAAATCGCACGAATAAACATCGCCGTTATGCTCTATTGTTAAGTAAGTTCCGCATACTTTTGCTAAAGTGCATTCGGGAGCTTCCATTCCAACATATTTATGAAATACCGAATCGAAATAGCGAACCGAAACTGCGGCATCTCCATCTTTAATATCTGCATGCCATAAATCAAAAATCTTATTTAAAAATTCTCCATACTTTTCATCGGTAACGGAAAACTCGGCAGCTTTATTTTTATTTGCTGGATCAGTTTCAACGCATGGAATAAACTGCATGTAATTCAATCCAAGTTCTTTGTGGTAATTGTAAATCTCTTCGGGAAAGTTGACGGAATAATCATTAACAACTATTAAAGCGTTAGTTGCAACATTAGAATCGAGCAGCAACTTTGCTCTGTCGTTTACTTTTTTCCAGGTTCCCTTTCCATTCTTTGCTAAACGGTAATGGTCGTGAATATGTTCTGGCCCGTCTAACGAAAGCCCTACAAGAAAATTATATTCTGCTAAAAAATTTGCCCATTCCTGATCAAGTAGAATTCCATTGGTTTGAAGTCCGTTGCCAACAGATTTTCCTTCCCCATACTTTGCCTGATACTCTACAGCCTTTCTAAAAAAGGATAAACCCATTAGAGTTGGTTCTCCCCCCTGCCAGCCAAAAGATATTTGCGGAGGGCTTTGAATCATTGTTTGTCTAATTAATTCTTCAAGCACCTTTAAAGACATGCGGTGAGTTTTCTCTTCCGGAAACAGTTCGGATTTATCCAGATAAAAGCAGTAGGTGCAGTCTAAATTGCAGTCCGGTCCGCTTGGTTTAATTAACAACGATGTTAGTAATTTTTTCATTTACTGCTTTCTGAATTAATGAGTGAATCTTTTTTCAAGTATCCTAACGAAGTAAGAAATTTGTCGGTCTCTAAAAGCGTTTCGTTATACTTCGACTTATTAAAAAAACCATGCTTTTCATTTTCGTATAAAATCAACTCGCAAATATTTCCATTCTCTTCCATTAGCTTTTTAAATTTTTGAACTGTTGCAACTGGTACTAAATGATCTGCAGTTCCAATCATAATCAATGTTGGAGCTGTTCCTTTTTCAATATTATGCATTGGAGAAAATTCTTTCCAATATTCTTTCACTTTCGAAAATCCGTAGCCATCCGGTCCATTATCTATAACCGGGTTAAATAATACTAATGCATTTGGTTTTGCGCTTATAGTTTTGTCTTCTTTTTCATCTTCAAAACCTTTTACTGTTGCTGCCGCTGCAGCAACTTGCCCACCGGCAGATCCGCCGCCAGAAGCAATCATATCAGGATTAATCCCCAATTCCTCTGCATTTTTCCTGATCCATCTAATTGCAGATTTTCCATCTTCAACACATTCTTTTGGCGATGTTCCGTTTGAATCGCGAAGCCTGTATTGCGCAGAAATTGCAACCATTCCCCGCGAAGCCAAATAACTAGCTTGCTTAAAAAAAGATTTTGGTGAGCCGTTATTCCAGCCTCCGCCATGAAAAAACACAATTGCAGTTCTTTTGTCGGATGCCGAATAATTTGAAGGGTAGAACAGGTATAGATGAAGTTGTAATTTTTCTATTGTCTTATAAATAATAATTTTATTCGGTGCTTGCGCCAACGATTCACTTGTTGAATAGATACTAAAAAGAAAACAAGCACCAAATAATAAATTGTTGAAAATATTTTTTATTCGTCCTTTCATAATTCCATTTATGGTTTTGCATTTTGCCAGCCGGCCTTCAGCTGTTCGTGCAGCTTAAACACTAACTCTTTATTCTCGGGTTTAAATACAATACTCTCTTTGCAAATTGGATCGTTCTTTAAATCATATAATTCTTTATCCATTACTTCATTAGTTTTCTGATCGATCCATTCTGTATATCTGTATTGATCAGTTCTAATTGAGTAGCCCATAATTTTTTTAGGTCTTGGGTATTGGCTGAATGCGGCTTTCTTCCAAGGCTTTCTAGGATCTTTGAAAAGTGGAACTGCGCTGGTTCCTTCCAATCCTTCAGATTCAGGAAGTCCGCATAACTCTGTAAGTGTTGGATAGATATCCACAAATTCTGTTAAAGCATTTGTTCTTACACCTTTTGGTAAATCCGGATCGGAAATAATCATTGGAACATGAGTATCAACTTCAAAATTTGTGTGTTTGCACCATTGAGAATAATCACCAAGTTTCCAACCATGATCTCCCCAAATAATTACAACAGTATCTTTTCTTAAATCCAGCCTGTCCAGTTCTGCCAATAGTTTTCCAACATTAGCATCTGTGTAACTTACGCAAGCATAATAGCCATGAATCAATTCCTTAGTCATAGCTTCGTCAACATTTCCAATGTCGGGAATATCTGTGTAAGATCTTAGTTCTCCCCAAGTGGTAAATGCAATATCCGGTGCGTCTTTTGGTTTGTGAGGATATGGTAAGGTAATTTTGTCTCTGTCGTAAAGGTCCCAATATTTTTTAGGGGCATTAAATGGTAAATGGGGCTTTCTAAATCCTACTCCTAAAAAGAAGGGTTGTTTTTCGGCAGCACTTTTTGCTTTAGCTTTTGGCGCTAAATTTCTTAATGCCTCAACAGCTAAGTTAGCAAGCATACCATCAGGGTAAGCATCATCTGCAACGTCGGCACATTCGCAAGGACGAGCGCGCATTCTTGTATTGCCGGTCGATTCAGCTGCACCGCCATCATCCTTTGTAACTTTTCCCCCCTCCTTCAACAGTTTTACATTCGATTCTAATACATATGCCGGTCCGTTTGCGGGATTATGTTTAACGCTATAAGATGGTTCATCTTCCAATCCGCCATGGAAAAGCTTACCCATGCCTTGCGAAAAATACCCATTGTTTTTAAAGTGCTGCTGAAGTGTTACAACATTTGGAAGATTAGTTCTAATGTGAGTTTTTAAGTCCCACACTTTTGTTGTGTCTGGTCTTCTTCCGGTTAACAAACTTGCTCTAGTTGGTCCGCAAACAGCTTGCTGGCAATAAGTTCTTTCGAATAAAACTCCATCGCGAGCAAGAGAATCTATGTTAGGAGATTTTACCATTGGATGACCGTAACAGCCTAATTCAGGACGAAGATCATCAACTGCAATAAACAGAACATTTTTTTTTCTGCCGACTATAGATCCCAACTGCTCCAGCTTATTCCCAAAAATTTTGCTCAATGGAGACAGTCCAACAGCACCAATCCCAAGCATTGCACCGCTCTTTAAAAAATCTCTTCTAGATTGCGACATAAATTCCTCTGCAAATTTCATAAAAAATAACTCCAACCCCGGTATTATGAGGTCGGAGTTATAAGTGTTATCACTTAAAGAATATCGTTTCTATTTTAACAACATCATTTTTTTACTTACTACTGTATTCGGAGTTAATAGTTGATAAATGTATACACCAGAACTAAGTTTTGAAGCATCAAAGTCCACATTGTATCTTCCAGGCTCTTGCACTTGATTTACTAGAGTTGCTACTTCTCTTCCAAGTACATCAAAGATGGAAAGACTAACCTTCATTTGTTTTGTTATTGTATAATTTATATTAGTTACCGGATTGAATGGATTTGGATAATTCTGGCTAAGTTCAATTGATGTAGGTATTGTTCCCGATTCAAATTTTTCAATTCCAGTAAATATTTTTTTCTTATCAGGGAACCAATTTAAATCTCCTAAAGGTAATCCTTTATCTCCAGCAGTATAAGATTTTGATGTAGTTGGATAAGCGCCATTTATAGATTTTGTATCCTTGGGATCTTGATAAACATTCCACCAGTTTTCAGGTAAAGTTAGCGAATTTGGTGTTCCCAATCCTGCATCTGTAAATGCTACTATATCGTCTGGCTCTTTTGTAAACTTCAATTCTTCGACCATAAACGCTTTTGCAGAATCCGCACCGATTGCTCTATTGATTGTTGCGGTATAAATACCAGGAGCTTTTGTTGAATCTTTATATTTTGCCCAAATATCTGTGTACTTTTTTTCCCAATAAATGTTGTTGTTGCGTACAGTTATTTTTGGAACAATTAGTTTACTTGTGTCAATGGAAACAACGTACATGTTATTGTTTTCAGGCTGCAATTGTTCAACTGCTTTGCCTAAAGGTTTAACTCTATTCCTATGAGCGCCCCAAACAATTACATTCCTTAAAATATTATTAGTTACTTTCAACTCTTTAGCCTTTCCAGATTGCAAGCCTCCATGATAGCCGCTTGTAACAAAGCATGTATTGTGATCGAACTCTACATAGTTTGTTATTGTACCGTTGCTTCTCATAATTCGATCGGACAAATTAAAGAATGTACAGTTTCTTACTACAACAGAATCATGTGTAGTAATTGTTCTAAGATCTATTACTCTTCCGTTTCCGCCTAAAGATTTAGGATGGCCAATACTATGTATAAAACAATCCTCAACATAAATACTGCAGTCATTACTTTGAATAGCAACCATAGCACCTCTATCGTGCATTATTTCACATCCGGTTATCCATAAGCTTGATCCATTGTAAACATTTATATATCTATTTTGATTTAAGCCTGTTGGTCGGTTGCCGTCAAATATAAGGTTCTCTAATTTTCCGTTCGATCTAAAATTTATTTGAAATGTATATGTAGTTCCAGTTGTAGGAGAGGCTTGAATAAGAGGTAGTGGACCTGTTCCGGCTTCAGCCCTAATATGTAAGAAAAAGTCTTTGTTTTCTATTGCTTGAACAACTGGATAGTAGCCGTTTCTTTCTAGCTCATATATTGTTTTTTGTGTAGTAGATCTTCTTCCGTTTGAATCCGCTTTAATAACTTTTGCTAATTCATCAACTGCCGGGAATGGTGCAACTTTTACAATTCTCTGCGCTTCAATAGAACTTATGATAAGTAAAAAAACAACTAGAACACTTAGAATTTTTTTCATCTTTGTATCTCCTTTTATTGTTTTAGTATAACCTAATATGCTTTAAAAAAATGATTCTTATAAAACAACCTCGATGCCTGCACTGGCATTCATACCATAGTAATATTTGCTTGTTTGATAAATCTCGCTGCCATAAAATGCTCTATCTGGCTGATTTGAAATATTTACTACATTCATATACACATTAATCCATTTTGTAGCCCTGTACTTCAAAGATAAATCCCATCTGGTAAAAGCATCATTGTATGTATCTTGTTCTTTAATTACTCCAACTCCATTAATACTCGAGCCTTGATATAACATCGAAAGCCTTAACGATAAATCTCCAATATCATAACCTAATCCAAGATTAACAATTTGCTCTGCTTGACCAGGCATTGCTCCTTTTCGCTCAGTCTCTTGGTAAGTGTATGTATATCTAGGTGGTCTTGAGCCAGGAATTATACTGGCTGTGAGGTTATAGAAAGGGAATCCGGTTTCGGACCAAATGCGAGCATAGTTAGCATTAATTACCACACCTTTTAAAAACTCTGGCATCCCAGGGATAAAAGCAAGTTGGGTTTGTAATTCTATTTCAACTCCCCAAACCTTTGCACTTGGTGAGTTTTCATAGGAGGTCATTGCGTAACCCCCTTCTTTGTTTGGAATTCCATATTTAATTATATCTTCTGGTTTGAATACCTGAGAATTTTTTCTGTACGAAACGTCTTGTAATTCTTTAGAGAATCCGCTTATTGCAAAAAGTCCAAAAATGTTATCATATAAAGAAGCAGTAAGATTATAATTCCAAACTTTTGTTTCTAAAAGCTCTGGATTTCCTCTTTGGATATTACCGTTTGTAATATCTAGTCTTGTAAATGGAGAAAGCCAAGAATAATCTGGACGAGCTAATGTTTTATTAGCCGAAAATTTTATATCGAACCAATCTGTTGGTTTTACTTTCAAATGGAGGTGTGGGAAAAAATGACCATAGGCTTTAGAAATTGAACTATCCTTTTGAATTCCTTGCCTTCCATATACTTCATAAGCGGATGTCCACACAGACTTATACCAATTATCCGAGTTTTCATACCTTAAGCCTGGAATAATTGTAAGAAACTGTCCAAAATTAATTTGTCCCATAATATATGTTGAGCTTATTGTTTCAGTTACATCGTAGTTATCCGCTAATTGTGTTCTATCTTGTTTAAAAAGTGATTTTTGTGTTTTACCCCATTTATTAACTAAATCTTTACTGAACAAAGGGAAAAGTTTATAATCTTTATTCACAATGCTAAGATAATCTGTTAGAGAACTAATAAAATTTTCTCCGGTTATTTGACCAGTTTTGGGACTAGTAATAATAGCTGGATTTAATTTTTTTGCATCTCCTACAAATTGCCCAATTAAATAATACTGAGCTTCGCCCAAACCTTCAGCATCATGCTCTCTATCCGACTGGATATATTTTCCTCCGAATTTAATAAATGCCGAAAGATCAGATCCAAGATCAACAGGAATTTTTACATTGAATTGCGCGGTATTATCTGTTTGAACAGTTTTGTTTGGTGTTAACCATGCGTCTCTAAGATAGATATCTGCAATATTATCTTTTGAAGAAGGTATAAAAGTTGAAAAGTTATCGAAGTTAATTTTTGTTTTATCAAATGGAGAAGTTTGCTCTAAGGTCAATGCAATTTCATATTTGTTATCTGAAATTATATTATATCTTGATAAGGTAAAGTCAAGATCCATTCCCCAAAATTTAAATTCTCCATTCAAAGCATTTGATAATCCCGACACTTCACTTTCACTATCGGATATATCATAGTTAATTTTATCGCTTCCTCTGGGATCAAAAGTTTTCCTTACGGTAAATGGGTCGCGGCTTGTTGAACTATATAAATTTGTAAGCCAAATTGTACCAAAATCAAATGCATAGTCAAGTGTTAAACTTCCTCCCCATCGTTTTCTATTTTCAACAATATTTCTTATAGACATGCTAGTATTTTGTACTGGAACAATTCCTGTTACTGGATCTATTAGACCACTAACTTTGTAACCACCACTCCAACTTTCTGAACTGCGATTTATTTTTTCATAATTTAATGTTGTTACTAATCCAATAGCATCTTCAAAAAATCTATCACTAAACTCACCGGAAGCTTTATAATCTCCAAATTCACTCTTTAGCTGATTATAACCTGGGCTTAATTTTAATCTAATTGTTCTTTCGGTTGGAGCCTTTTTAATTTTTAAATTAACAACACCTCCAACAGCTTCTGCATCCATGTCTGGCGTTGTAGCTTTAAAAACTTCAATTCCTTCTAAAGATTCTGATGCTATCATACTCATATCAACTGATCTATCTCCACCAGAAGTAGAGGGAATTTTTACTCCGTTTATTGTAATTGCATTTAATTTTGGCTCTAGACCTCTAACAACAACTTTTGTTGCTTCTCCAGCTCCCCTTATTAAAGAAATTCCTGGTAGTCGCCCTACAGATTCTGCTGCATTGGCATCGGGTAATTCTCTAATTCGGTCTGCAGAAACCACATTGACCATTGTGTTAGAAGATATTTGTTTATTAATTGCAGCTGTTTGACCTCTCATTTGAGCAGTTACCACAATTTCCTTTCCATCTATTAATTTTGGCTTAAGTGAAAAAAATAAGTCAAGATCATCTTTTGCACTCACTTTTATACTAATTGTTTGTGTAGTATAGCCAACGTAAGAAACACGTACTTGATAAATGCCGGCAGGTACCTTGGGGATAGAATACTCTCCTTGGATATCTGTTGCAGCGCCAAAAGCTGTACCAATTAGAAGAATATTTGCCCCATACAAACCCTCTTTAGTAAGGGAATCTGCAACTACCCCTTTAATTGTAGATTGCCCGTAAATTTGTGTGGAAAGAAAAAGAATGACAATTGATATGCATACCTTAAATGAATTTTGTTTCATAAAAGTACTCCTAGATTAATCTTAGTGAAATTCAGCTGTTAGATTTGTATACTTTAATTGAAATAGTAATCCAAAGTATTTAAGGTGCAAATAAATGACTATTGATGGCGGTGAACTAGTAAAAAACGGTATAATTCAGGTAATCCACATGTTAACTGCCTTATAGAGTTGTTCTTTTAATGATTTTGTGCTATTTTTTGCTTTATAGATATATAAGAGATATGAATCAACCTAACGACTTACAAAAAGAACTAACGCTTTCCCTCATTCTTAAGAGTCCAGAGTTTCACGATTCCAAGAGATATCAAGAATTATTGCAATATCTAGTGGATAAATCCACAAAAGTAGATTCCCTTAAAGAAACTGAAATTGCACATGAGTTGTTTGGAAAAGATTCGAAATTTGACCCCAGTACAGACCCATTAATAAGATCATACATTAGTAACCTTCGAAAAAAGCTCGAGCATTATTATTTAACAACCACAGATAAATACGCCTTTAAATTGGAGATTCCCAAAGGACATTATTTGGTAAAGTATACTCCGGTTGAAGAAAAATTAGTGGAAAAGAAGAAAGTAAATTACTCAAAGTACTTTTACCCTGCGTTACTTATTATAATATCCTCCCTATTTATTCTACGCGAAATGCAGAATATAAATAGCTCTGGGATAAAAGAAACTGGATATGCAAATCACCCGGTTTGGAAAGAATTTTTAAATAATAACAGCTTACCAACATTAATTGTACTGGGAGACTATATACTCCTGTCCGAAAAAGGGAAAGCCGACGGAAGAACATTTTTAAGAGTTCCACAAATTAATAGCGAAAAATCGTTTCGCGACTCTGTAAAAAAATTCCCTCAAAAATTCGGCAAGCTCGAAATTGCAGAAGTTACATACATTGGAGCGGGTTCTTCTATGGGCTTATCTCATGTATTGAATATTTTTAATAAGGAGAATAAAAATATTTTTGTGAAATTATCCAACGAATTAACCTGGGACGATTTTCAGAAGAATAACATTATATACTTAGGTACTGTAAAAACATTGTACAAATTAGACACACTGTTTTCAAGGTCGAACATTAGATACAGTTTGGGACCAAATTCCTTATCCTTATTAGACAAAGAGCAAAAAGTAAAAAAAATATTTAAGTTGAACTGGCACGGCGGCAATTACGAAAAGAACTACAGCATTATTCTTAAGCTTATAGTTTCGAATAAAAACTCAATTCTGTTTTTAACCGGCTTTAGCGAAGTTGGAGTTATGGATGCAATAAAATCTGCAACTGACGAAAAGTTTGTTAACCGAGTAAACACATTTAGAAAAGATGGTAATCTTCCAAGTCCTTTATCCTTCGAGATGATTTCGGAAGCTGAAGGAGTTAGGTACATGGTTTTTAAATCCGAAATAAAACACTTCTCCCCTATAGCAATTCAAGAATAAAAAGTACGTTTATATTTTATGTCTCAATTTAGCAATCTTTAATGCTTCATTCGAAAGAAGTGTAATTTTTTCAAATTCATTATTAGCAATCAAATCGTTTTTAACCATCCAACTGCCGCCGCAAGCAACTACTTTTTTAAACTTCAAATAAGGCAATAAATTTTTCTCATCTATTCCACCAGTAGGTATAAATCTTAAATTACCATATGGTGCCGAAATTGCTTTTAGATAGCTTAATCCCCCAAGCGCTTCGGCAGGAAAATATTTTACAACATTAAGATTGCATTCCAGCGCTTTTTCAATTTCGGATGGAGTTGCTACTCCAGGAGTTATTATAATATTATTTGAAGCACAATACTCTACAACTTTTATATTAAAGCCTGGAGAGATAATATATTTAGCCCCTGAATCAACCGCGCTTTTAACTTGCTCAATTGAAAGCACTGTACCGGCACCCAATAATACATTAGGATAAGCTTTTGCAATTTTTTCTATAGCCTCGCGGGCAGCGGCTGTTCTGAATGTAACTTCTGCAACCGGAAGCTCACCATTAATTAATGCCTCGGCTAGTGGTATTGCTTTATCTGCATCTTCAATTACAATTACTGGAACTATTCCAAATTTTTCAATCTCTTTTAATACATCATCCATTTTTCAACTCTCATTTTTTCTTGTCATCAAATAATTGCAATTACTATTAAGCTATATTTAATTGGTTCGGAAAACTGTTTTGCCACAATTATGTTAGTTTCACATCCGTTTCAGACCCGATTCAACTACCTTGTTAACAGCAATTTCTTCCCCTTCTTATAGCTTGTTATAAAGATTCTGCTTCCCCATTATTCTATTCTAGCTGTAATCTAATTAACATACAGAGACTTCCAGTGGAAGTCCCTGTACGATTAATTTCGATAATTTACTTCATCAAAACCATTTTCTTTGTAGCTGTAAAACCGTTTGCATGAATACTATAGAAATATACTCCGCTCGATAGTTTTGAAGCATCGAAGCTTACTTTATAATTGCCCGCATCTTTTTGCTCGTTAAGCAACAAAGCTATTTCTTTACCCAGTATGTCGTACACTTTAATTGTAACTAACGACGACTTAGGAATTGAAAATGAAATTGAGGTAGTAGGGTTAAAAGGATTTGGATAGTTCTGCAATAAAGCATATGCAGTTGGAATTCCCTCTTCGGTTTCTACCAAAGTACCTCCGCCGGTAAGAGGATTATCTGTTGTTCCTGCAACACGTGCCAGTGCTACATATAAAGCAGACTGACCCGCATTCAATGTTATGGCTGTTGCTAAAACATCAGGAGTAGAAATTTGTTTAGCCGGTGTTAGAAATTTAACTGTATCCGGTAAAGTTTGTGCAAGACCGGTCCATATAGCTCTGTCTGTAGAATAAGCAACACGAACATTATTACTATTAACAACTACACCGTCATCTGCTCCGTAACTTGGCTTAAAATTATTAAAGCCCATGCTAGTAGCCGGAGTGCCCGATGTTGTTCCAACAACAGTATTATATCCAATTTGATAGTAACGGACTGCAGACACTTTATCAATACCGCCAGCAAATGTGCTTGAACCTGTGTTGGCGTTTCCAGATATACATCGAACAATACCATGATGACCGGTTGCACTTCCCGAGGTTGTGCTATAAAGTGTAAATGGTCTTAATTCCTTTAAATCACCAACTGGGAATATTTTACTTGAAGCACTGCTGCTTGAAATTCCTCTTCCCATTGCACCTACCACGTAACTAGCATTAGAATATCCGGAAACAGTAGCAGTTGTAGTTGAAAGATGAACTAAGGTAAAGTTTCCTGTTTCAACAAGTCCATTAACAAAAACCAAATTCGATTGCCCTACAGCAGGACCCGTAGTTGATCCGCCGCTAATATACCAATTACTTCCTAGTATTACTTTTGCTCCTCCGCTCTTGTTTATTGTAACACCATTAAACTCTCCGTTTGTAGTTGAAAAAGGAGTAGTTAATGTTATTGTTGAATTAGTGGAGCCGGATAAAGTTATATTGCATACACCTAATGTGCTGCCAGCAGACCCATTTCTAAAATCCATGGCCGATCCATTATTTGTAAAATTACCTTTGAGATCTATTGTATGAGCTAGGTCTCCTAAAGCTGGCGAATTAGCATTAGTCTGAGTTTTAAATTGACCAGTTGAAGAGATGGTGATATTCCCATTGACAGTTAGAGCAACAATTACTGTTTTACTGAACAAGAGTACTCCATTAATTGTCAAATTTTTACAAGCTGCTGTTGCAGTGCTAAAAGTAACAGAGTCGCCTGCAGCAATAACAACATCATCCGTTGCTGTAGGTACTACACCGCCTATCCATGTTGTATTTGCTCCCCATAAACCCTTTACACCTGCAGATGTAATTTGCGAATATGATAATGAAGATATAGCAAGTAAAAGTATTAGTATTGGTAGTAACATCTTTTTCATGTTAACCTCTTTATTTTAGTTAGTGTTAAATTTTATGTTAGGCAAAGTTTATTCTATCTTTGGCCAAATTAAATAATCCTTTATTCTATTGTAATGTAAGTTCCTTTAAAATCTTGATTGCGCGCCTCTATAACTCCTTTTTCGAAAGGAATATGTTTGAAAACAATTTGCGCCTTTCCATTGGCCATTTCAATAACACTGCTTCCTATTGGCGTTCCCAAATTCTCTAATAGTTTTCCTCCGCCAAGTGAGGTAAAGTATACTCTTCCATTAAAATCTATGCAGTGCTTGCCATTCTTATCAACGGCATAAGCAGTAATTAAATAGTTGCCATCTTTCATTCTTTCTTTCGAAAGAATAAAATTATCTGGCTTATCGTTCTTCTTTGTTGTGTAAGTAATTTTCAAATTATCTTCTGTTACTTTTATATCTCCCTCATATCCAATTGCTTTAATTTGATTATCACCATCTGCAAAATTTACATGCCAGCTTAATCCGGCGGCGGGAAATTTCTTTGAGTCTCTTGTTAGTTTGCTCTGTGAAACACCATTTATTATTAATTCTACTTGCGAGCAATTGCTGAACACATTTACTTCTTTCTTTACATTTGCAGCACCATATCTTTCTTGCCAGGTATGAGATTCAATGTAACAGAACTTTGGATTGGTAGTCCAGTAACTCTTAAACACGTAATAGGCGTCTTTAGGATTATTGTTCATATCAATCAAACCCTTTTCGTTTACATAAGGAATTGGATTTTCGGGACGAAGAGGAGTTGTGAAATCTCTAAATATCCACTGAGCAGATCCGGTAAACCAATCTAAATTTTCTGTTACGTGCAAATACCAATCGAATAGATCCACAATATAGCTTTCGCTCCAGTCCCCAATATTTGCAATACTGCTGGATTTAATTTTATTAATTGGTTCATCACCTCCGGTTGTAGTTACTTTCCCTTCACCGTCAATTGGAGTTTCGGTATGCCTTCCAACATGGCTATCTCCGCCATACTCTGCATGAAACAATCTTTTATAAGTATCGCGCGCTTTGGTTAAAGTCTTTTCGTAGTTCTTGTAAACATCGGAATACCAGCCGGACCATATTGAAGGGGAAAATACATCAACAACATCTACAGCAGCGGGAAATTTTCTTGTGGTTGTATATCTATATGGATCTAGCTGCTTAGCAAGATTGTGAAGTGTTTTAGCAAATGCTTTTAAAGAATCGGGATTATCTCCATTTTCAAAATCGGGAAGCCAGTCACTCTCGTTACCAATTGACCAAAGAATAATGGATGGATGATTATAATTTTGAAGTATCATCTCTTGAAAAATATTTTTTGTATTCTCTTGCCACTGCTTTGGACCTGAACCTCCTCGGCACCATGGATTTTCGTCCCACACTAATAATCCTAATTCATCGCATGCGCGGTAAACTTCTAATGCTTGCGGGTAATGTGCAAGGCGAACAAAGTTTGCCCCCATTTCTTTTATTAGCTTTATATCATTACGGTGAATGCTGTCTGGCAAAGCGTTTCCATAGCCGGAAAGTTCTTCGTGACGATGAGTTCCACGCAGTAATAGTCTTTCTCCATTTAAGTAAAATGCGCCATGTTCCTTGAACTCGAACCAACGGTAACCAATCTTATCAGAAATTTTATCAACCTGCTTACCATCTATACTTATTGATAACTCAATAGAATAAAGATATGGAGAAGATGGAGACCATAAGCTTGGTTTCTTAACCTGAGGAAGTTCCAAATCAGTTTTAGTTCCCCCCTTCTTCAATTCAGCTTTAATACTCTTACTGCTTACCACTTTTCCAGATTTATCTTTTATTACCGCTTCAACTTTGGCATTTTTATACTCATCAAAACTATTAAGAGTAAATTGAATTTGAGTCTTTGCACCTTTTGCAGATACCTCTGGAGTTTGAACAAGTAACTTTTCAAAATGAATTTGAGGAAGGACCAGTAACCAAACATTTCTTGTAATTCCTCCGTAAACAACAAAGTCAGATTTTTGCGAAGGCACAACAAATGGATCGAAAGAGTTATCTGCCTTAACCTGAATTAGATTCTTTTCACCAATCTTAATTTCATTTGTTATATCAACATCAAAACTAACAAAGCCTCCAATATGACTTCCGGTTTTAATGCCATTAACGTAAACCTCACTCTTATTGTTAACTCCTTCGAAATGAAGTTTGTAAACTTTGCTTTTATTAGTAGAAGGAATAAACAATTCCTTTTGGTACCAGCCGATGTTTCTTCTGTAACCTGGAGTCTGGTCTAATGCATCACTTTTATTCCAAGTATGAGGAAGGTTTACTTTCCTCCACTCTTTTGCAGATTGATACAAATCGCTTTGCTCAACTATTGCATCTTCAAGATAAAACCAGTTTTCGTTTATAAGATAGCTTTCTCTTTCCGGCTTTTCTTTAATAAAGTTTTCTTTATTAATCTGTTCAAATTCTTTTTTAAGGCATTCTACAAAATAAAAATCTCCGGCTGGGTAAGATTCATCAACACCGGATTTGTTATTATAGTTATAAACCGTGTGAAGAAGAATTCCCTCTTCAACCTCTCTTTTGCTTTGTGTGAAGAGATAATTCTTTTTTAGTGAAGCAGTAATGTTTTTTGCATAACCAAGATATTTCTGGTAATCCAATTTCGAGTCTGTTAATTCCGAGACTAAAAACATTCCTGAAGCCGCAATAGCTGCAGCAGAGGCATCTCTAATTACACTATCCGCCTTCAAATCCAAATCCCAGCGTGGTACTAAATCGCTAGGCAGATTATTTAAAAAATATCCAGCCATTTTTTTTGATAAGCTAAAGAATCTTTCATCCTTGGTATATTTATATGCAAGGGCAAAGCCATAAATGCCCCAAGCTTGTCCTCGTGCCCAAGTTGACTCATCGGAATATCCTTGGTGCGTTCTTTTCTTAATTACTTCACCGCTCTTCGGATTAAATTCAATAACATGATAAGAGGAATAATTATTTCTTATACTAACATTCATGCATGTAATTGCATGCTTATACGCAATATCGTAAAGTGTATAGTCGCCGGTTTCTTTTGCAGCCCAGAATAGCAATTCAAGATTCATCATAGTATCTATTATCAATAAACCTTCCCGGTCTGCGCTGCCCAACTTTCCCCATGCACGAATAAAATTTCCATTAGTGTTGTATCTCTTTGCAAGTGTTCTGGCAGCATCAATTGCGGCATCCCGATATTTTTTAATTCCGGTATGCTCATAAGCTTTTACGCATGAATTCCAAAATATGAAACCAAGATCGTGAGTGTTATCTAATGAGGAATACTGAATCAAATTATCTGAATGTATTAGGGCTCTTGCTTTAAATTCTTCCGTGCCCGTCATCTCAAACATATACCACAGTTCTCCGGCGGTAAATCCGGCAAACCAATTTGGATTTTGGCTTACTTTCCATTTTCCCTCAACAGTAAATTCAGGGAACTTTCCATTTATTATTTTATCCTTTTTAATAAGTTGTTCACCAACTTGACGAAGAACTTCCTGCCCGAATGTAATTCCGGCAAATAAAAGCACCATTATCACAATTATATTTTTTTTCATATTCATTCCAAGCTAATAGTTGTTGAATTATTCTAATCTATCCAAAGTATTGGCTGACGTATTGGAAAATTCCTTATTACTTCTTCATTCTCAGGATCCGATTCCAATTTTTTCCACAATTCAATAAATTTAATTTCATTGTAGGCCAATCCTCCAAACAGTAAAAATGGTTGACGAACCGGATAATACTCGAAGAACATTACATCCGGCTTAAAAGTCCATTTGGATTTATCTTCAATAAACGGATACATAAACTCTATTCCCTTTTTCATATTTCTTCCGTCGGGCAAAGTAAAATTCCACAAATCATCTTTAGTTGTTGAAAGAATTTGGCAAATAGCAGCCATGGCGTCAAGATTGAACAATGAATAATTGTAAGGCTTTGTTCTTGCTAATTCCAAAGGGAAACTTCCATCAGCCGCCATCTGATTAGGAAGCAGCACTTCCTTGAATCGTTTGCGGCAGAATTCCATTCTCTCTTCATCACCAACCAATTGAGCAAAAGCACTAATTTGCATAACCCAGCAGGTACCATGGTTATTCTTGGCATTCATCTCATCAATGCCATACTTATGTGTAGTTAGCCATTCAATAAAATCCTTAAACCATGTTTTAATCTTTGATAGATCTGTTGAATTAATAAGCTTAGCTTTTTCCAAAATTAAAACTGATCGGGCTACTTCAATAAGATGAATCGCGTCTATAACTCCAATTCCCCTTCCAGTAAATCTACCTTTTATTGCCTGAGCGTAAAGCAGATGAGGATTCATTTTGGTTTCTTCATTCACAAACCATGCTTTGAAATGTTCTGCTGCCTTCAATGCATATTTCTTTTTGCAGGTAATTTTATAAGCAGCCGTTAGTGAAGCGCTTTGAATGCTTAACCGTACCATAGCTTTACGATGTGCTACAAAATTATCGGGATTAGTCATTCCATCTTTTTGAATGTAAGGAGCTTCGGCATTTGCAGGATCGGGCCACCAATAATCCCCTTCCGAAAAGAAGTCATGCTTTCCTCCAGCACTTCTAATAGACGATGATGCGGTAATTGTAATTGGTACTTCCTTCAAATATTTATTGGCTGCTTTAACTACTCTTTCTTTTTCATGCTTAGGTAAATCCAGCAAACTAGATTTACCAAACTTAGATTGAGCAGTAACATCTATTCGCATCAAAAGACAAATGATAAATAGCACGATAAGGATTATTCCGTTTTGCTTTTTCATTTTGCCTACAGAAAATTATTAATTGATATTTTTGGTTTATCGCCAAATAGTTTGCTTAACCACTCTGAATAAATTGTATTGTCATATTTAATTTTTGCAATAAGAAGTAAAGGATAAATTTCATCATTCTTAAAAGGAGTAATCTGCTGATACTCCCATTTGGTAGGTTCTAAAACAAAGGGAAGAAAGTAATCCAATGCTTTTCGAATTGAGCCCCCTTTTTCATTTTTATAATTCCATAGATCTATTTCAACTTTTTCTGCAAGCAGTGCCAATTTAACAAAAGCTCTTAGATTGAAAAGTGTGTAACTCATTCCATTAGTACGTGCTAATTCTGCCGGCTGTTTTCCATCAGCTTCTATCTGGGAATCGAATCTTTTTTTGGAAACAGTTTCTAAATGTTCTTTTGCTTCTTTATACTTATCTAAGTATAGCATACAAGAAACTAATTGCACATCGTACCAAGTTCCATGATTGTTTTTCGATTTTGATTCATCAACTCCATTCTTGCTTGTTTGAAGCCAAATTAAAAAGTCACCAACCCATTTGTTCATGCCGGCCTTGTCATTTTTTGTCCACTCTTTGGAATTCTCTAAAAGTCCTAGAGCATCTATCAATCGATGAAATCCATTCACATCAATTATTCCGGATTTTGTACCATCGTTTTTACCCTTAACAGATTGTGCATAATTAAGGTTTGGATTCATTTTAGTTGCTTCATCTAAAAACCAGGTACGCAAAAGCTGCAATGCTTTTTGTGAATACTTAGAATCATTTGTTATATAGAATGCAGTTGAAAGAACTTCCACTGCAGAAGTTAATTTGCTTACATAGGATGGATCAGAAATTTTTTCTGATTCCGGATTTACTTCCCCATCTTTTCGAATGTATGGCAAACCATCTTTGGTATCAGGATTAGGCCACCAGTATTTGCTCATGCTCATGTAATCATGTTTATTTCCGCTTGGTGGAGTTTGTTCTTTTTCCATTACGGAGATAGGTGCCATTTCCAATAATTTATCTGCTTGCCTTTTAAGATACTTTACCGCCGGATCCTCTTTTAGTTCTCCATTTAAATAAGCTTTGCGTATTGAAAATATTTTTTGAGCATCGCCCGAAAATATTCTGGGAGGATTATTCTGAGCAGATATTAAATTTACTAACACGAATAAAAACACAATTAATATTTTGCAATAAATATTTTTTCTCATCTTTCAACCCTACCCGAGCCACCGCTCTTAATTAATTTTTCAACTTCATCTACCGTCACCAAATTAAAATCCCCCGGTATTGAATGCTTTAAGCAAGAAGCCGCAACAGCAAACTCTAAAGCATCCTTGCTATTATTTTTTGCAAGTAAGCCGTATATCAATCCGCTTGCAAAGGAATCTCCTCCACCAACACGGTCAACAATTTCTATTTCATATCTCGATGAGCGGTAAGGAGTTGCACAATCTTTTTCATCCAATAGAAGAGCGCTCCAACCATTCTTTGATGCCGAAAAACTTTCCCTCAAAGTAATTGCAACAGCTTTGAAGTTATATATCTCTTTCAGTTTTTTAGCTACGCTGAAATATCCCTCTTCATTAAGCACACCATGTTCTATGCTTGTGTTATCTGCTTTTAATCCCAAACTTTTTTCGGCATCCTCTTCATTTGCAATACACACATCAACATATTGCATCAAAGGCTGCATAACCGCCTGGGCTTCTTTTTCTGTCCACATCTTAGCTCTAAAATTTAAGTCGCAGCTAATTGTAACCCCTTTTTGTTTAGCGGCTTGGCATGCTGCTATTAAACATTCTTGAGCAAGTTTGCCAAGAGCTGGAGTAATGCCAGTCCAGTGAAACCAATCTGCATTTTCGAAAACATTGTTCCAATCCACTTCATCCTTTTTCATTTGGGTAATTGCGCTATTGGATCTATCGTAAATTACTTTTGATGCTCTTTGGCTTGCCCCTGTTTCAAGAAAATAAATTCCGACTCTATCACCTCCTCGAACTATGAAATCATCTTTAACTCCGAACCTTTTTAAATGATTAACAGCTGACTGACCTATTTCGTGTTTAGGAAGTTTTGTTACATAAAAAGAATCTAAACCATAATTCGAAAGCGATACAGCAACGTTAGCTTCTCCGCCGCCATAGGTAGCTTCAAAATTTTGCGATTGTACAAACCTTGTAAAGCCAGGCGTAGATAACCTTAGCATAATTTCACCAAATGTTACTACTTTCTTACTCACTACTCCTCCAATGTATTTTATTCATATTAGCTTTTTTACCTATTTATACCAATTAGGACCAACATCTTCTTTTGTTAATGGCTTATTTAAAACTGCTGCATTTGATATCTCATCGCATCCAGGATAACTAACTTTACTTCTCTGCTGCCCATCAATATCGTTGCCCACAAATGGAAATGAGCCAAGCGCCCTGCCTTTAAGAGAGCTATTCTTTTTCAATTTCCAAATTCCGTCAACATGTACAAGATTTGGATCTAAAACCAAAACTTCATTTTTAGAAAAGCTTCTGCTGTATGCTTTATTCTTTTTTGGAAAGACAATATTGCCGAGCCATGTAGAATTTATTGGCTCTTGAAATACTTTTATCAAATCTCCATTATCTCCAACAACGATATTATTTGCTACTGTTATTTCAACCGGAGGCATCTTCCACCAATTCCCTTGAAATCCATCACCGTCATAACCTACTTCTATATTGCTTACATTATTTACAAATGTATTGAACGCAACAATTGTATATCTGGAACGGTAATGCTTAGTTAACGGTTGCCCAAGACCATATTCTGTATTTCCGCTTGTCATTGACAAAGAAGCATCCCACTTTTGTCCCGTTAATCCTTCAAAGTAATTATTAATTATTTTCATATTGTCACCGTAAAAGCGAACACCACCAGTTCCAAGCTTCCACTTTTTTCCGGTGCTGTCAAGAAATTCCCCAGTTCTTCCATTTCCCAAAAAGTAATTGCCATCTATTGTACTTCTATTTCCGTGACGAAGCGATAAAACTCCTAAACATTCGCGGAATGTATTGTACCTCACAGTGTCGTCGGATGATTTGATTGAAACAACTTCAGGATCCCCGTCACATTTTTCGAAAAGATTTTTTTCAATCACAGTAAATCCACTCGATAAAGAAACATAGCTCGATCCAACTCTTATTGCCTCCAACACATTTTCTACTCGCGGCCCTATATTTCTAAAATAGTTATTATCAATCCTATCGAACTGAGAGACTTGAAATTCCGGTTCCATGGTTCCTTCAACTGTAACAAAATTTCCCAATACTTTTTTATCCTCAAATAAGTTATGGTCAATTCTATTATGGTGGCTTCTGTTTTTTACAACTCCAAGTTCCTCGCTAATTAATATCCACGATGAACGTATTGATTCCTTTAGATGAAACACATTATTGGTAACCCTAACATTGTTGCTGCCAAGAATTTCAACTGCAGGGCCATCGTTACTCTTGAATTCAAATCCAGAGATATTTACAAACGATGCGTTACGCAATGTGAACCAAGAGCTGCCAATTAATTTTACAGTTCCGGCTTGTTTTGCACATATAGTTACATTGCTTTTTTCGGTTCCTTTTGCTGTAATTTCTATCCTTTTTTGAAGATCATATTCGCCAGGCATAACTTGTATAATATCCCCGGCTTTAATTCCTTCGAGTGCTTTTACAAATTGAGAAGCATTCGATACTTCAATAATTCTTCCATCCTGAGCCATCAATACTAATGTAGAAAGGATCAAAAACGAGGACATTATGCGGACAAATCTTTTATTCATATTAATCTCACAATTATTTTTTTTGTTTTAACCACAATGGGCCTGTATTTGAAGAATTCATTGGAGCAAAAATCTTTTCTTCATTAGAAATTTCATCACATCCAATTGTCTTTGAAATAGAACGAGATTGGCCATCAATATCTTTAATAACGAATTCATAACTGCCTACTGCTTTTCCTTTTACAACTTCCAAATTAGCTGGGCGGTAAATTTTATTTACCATAATCATTTTAGGATCATCAACGGCTATTCCGACGGTATTCGCAATTCCTAATGATGAACCGAAAAAAATATTCCCCTCCCACTTTATATTTTGAGGAACCGAAGTTTCGGTTATAAGCTTTCCTTTAATTGAAACAACAATGTTATTTGCAATAACAGAATTTATTGGAGGCAAACTAACTTCTTCGGAATTACCAACACCAAACTCGATGCTGGTTTTATTATTCACTAAAGTATTGAATGCAACTACAGCATTTTTTACCTGGAAGTATCTGTTTAATGGAGAGTTTGGTACACCATTCATAAAAGTTAATGCAGAGGTTGTATTGCTTCCTTCGGTATCCGCTATATAATTATTAATTACTTTATGCCCTTCTCCAATAATTCTTATTCCACCGCTTCCTTTTACATTATTTCCAAAAAAGTAATTTCCCTCTACAATGCAATTATTGCCATGACGCAAAGTTAGAGCCCCCTGGCATTCAACAAATGTGTTGTGTCTGTAAGTATTGTAAAAAGATTTGTTCGAAATTATTTCATGCTCGCCGTTGCATTGCTCAAAGTAATTGTATTCAACCGTAGTGTAAGATGGATACATTGACCAGTCACTCGTGCCTATTCTAATTATCTCGGCTCCATTCTCTCCTAGTTCAGGTCTGAAAGCAAAGTAATTGGAATCTATTAAATGATAATTAGGCTTATTCGAAAGCCAAACTACAAGCAAGCATCCGGCATTTATTTTATTTCTGAAATAGCAATGATCAACTCTGTTGTTAGTGCCATACATCGAAACCCATTTATACTCAGTGCTTTTTGAAGCGGGATTATAATCTTCAATTGCGCAGTTTGTTAAGCGGCAGTAATTGCTTTCCTTATTTTCATCTTTTCTGAATTCAATTACATCTTTATTATCCGGTGCACCGTCTTTAAAATAAAGACCATCTACAACAAGGTAATCTCCGGCAATTTTTAATGAGGACGTTCCGGATAAGACTACTTTGCCTGCAGTTTCGGCTTTCAAAGTAATTGGATTATCCTTTGTTCCGTTAGTTTCAAACAATATTTGCGCATCTATCCATTTGCCATTTGCCATAATAATTGCATCACCTGGCTTAACTTTTTTCAATGAGCTCTTAAATTCAGCTAATGTATTTACTTTAATTTCCGATGCATATAAATTAGAAAGAGACAAATAGCATCCCAGAAGCGCAAAGATTAAGTACCGGCTTGTAATTATATTTTTAATAGAATCATTTCTCATTTTATTTCTTCAGCAAAGAGTCGTCAACATTTTTATTTACACTTCCGGCAGTAGCATCTTTTGTTTCACTAGATGAAATCCAGTTGCTAGGATTAGAATTGTTTTTAAAGTTGCCATCAGCTGGAGTAAAGTAAGCAACCTTGCCATTATCTAAAGTTTCGAGTGCAAGCTGAGTTGTTTCGCATCCAGTCCAAGAAGAAGAGCCCATCCATGATAAAGCATCAATAGCAGAGTTTTTTTCCCATGCAGAAACTAGAGCAATATTATCTTTTCCGGTAAGCACAATAGTTCCTTCAACTTTTTCGATATGTTTATTTGTTTGATCTGCAAAAACAACAATTCTTCCGCTATTACTTTCTTTCTGAATATCTGCACCATATGGCAATTGTGAATTACCTAAGCAAACCAATATATAAGTACCTTTAGGAAGAACTTGATTAAAAACCGATCCCTCTTTATCGGAGAATTTAATGTAGCCTTCGGTTTCTTTTGGGGTGCCGCTAGGTGAAGAAAGATCTGTTAAATACCATCCGGCAAGTTTTACTCCTTCTGGTTTAACTATAAGCAGTTCAATATAATCGCCCCCTGAGTACATTGTTTTTTTTGTTCCCCCATTTCCAATTTCATTTATAATTACATCTCCTTCCTTTTGCGCAGATAATGGCAACAAGAATATTTGCATCAAAGCAAATATCAAAAAAGATTTTTTCACAGTATCTCCAACAAAATTTTCTAATTTTTTCCGAATGTAACTTCTGGCCAATCGTCTATTCTAAATGGAGATGCCGGAAGTTTTGAACTGTTGATTAAATTACAACTTGGATTATCTGCCCAAGCATAGCGAACACTCAATGGGTTTTCTATTTTATCACTCCAAACAATTACCATATTATCTTTTATCTCTGCATTTGCAATAACAAATTTTTTATCCTCTCCGCAAATGGTAAATCCACGCAAGGCTTTGCCATCTTTTGCCAGTAAGCCATTGGAAGTATTATTGAATTTTAGGATGAACTTATTTCCCTCTTTTATAAATGAACTGTAGATTGGTCCCGAAAAATCGATCTCCTTTTTTCCATAAACATTGTTCAGCGCAATAAGAGAAAGTCGGTTGCCAACATCTAATTTGTTAGTAGGATGAAGATTTGTTGAATCCCCAACATCAATTGTAACAGCCATGCCGGTATTTGGCAGCGAAAGTGTTAACAGCTGAGCTTCGCGTAATTCTGCCCAACCGCTTTTAGATGGTTCTGGTTCTCGTAATAAATTTGGAAGCTGCACATAGTAGAATGGAAAATTGCCGGCGTTCCAAAGTTCTCTCCAATTATTTATTAATGCAGGGAATAATTTTCTGTATTGATAACCACGGCTTGCATTCGACTCTCCCTGATACCAAATAACTCCTTGAAAAGAAAATGGGACTAACGGATAAATCATTCCATTGTACAAACCCGTTGGCTGATTTCTAGTTCCGGGTCCTTCGGGTTTGCCAGGTTTGCGTGGTGGTGCCATTCCCTTTGCTACTGCATCAATTGAATCTTTAACCCATTCTGCAATTAGCTGTTTTCCATTTCGGTTAAATTCTTCTAATGCAGATGGATATTCCTCCATCTTCTTATTCCATCTTGTAAATATTTGCTTAAAGTCATTATCCGATTCAAGAACTTCTTTCGAAACCCAAGCTTCTGCCGGAGTTCCTCCCCATGTTGACTGAATTAATCCTATAGGTACATTTAATTCTTTCAATAAATTTTTGCCAAAGAAATATCCGGCGCCGGAAAACTGTCCTATTGTTTTAGGAGAACAAACTTGCCATTCCCCTTCGCAAAAATTTTCTGGTTTATCTGCAACTTTATGCTTAACAATAAATATTCTTATTAACGGAAAATCGGCTTTAGCTATTTCTTCTTCTCCGCCGGCAGACTTCTTCAAAGTAAATTCCATGTTGGATTGGCCCGAGCAAATCCAAACTTCGCCAATCATAACATTTTTAAGAGTGATTTTATTTTTCCCTTCAACCTTTAATTCTAATGGGCCGCCTTCACTCATCGGCAATAGCAATACCTTCCAATTACCTTTACTATCTGCAACTGTGCTAACATTTTGAGAATTGAAACTGACATTTACGTTTTCATTAGGATCTGCCGTACCCCAAACATTTACAGTTTTATTCCTTTGAAGTACCATGTTGTCTGTAAATAAACTAGCAAGCTTAACATTTGCAAACACCTGTGTGCTCATCAAGAGCGCTAGGAACGAATAAAAAATCTTTTTCATTTTATGAGCATACCTTTTTTAGTTAAGGAATGATTACCATTGGAAAGTTTGAAAAAGTAAACTCCACTAGATAAGTTTCCCGCATTAAAATTTACTGCATAGTTTCCAGCTGTCTGTTCTTTATTAACAATTTCTGCGACTTCTTTTCCAAGCGCATCAAAAACTTTAAGAGTTACCCTTTCGGCATTTGCCAGCGAATAGCTTATTGAGGTTGAAGGATTAAAAGGATTAGGATAATTTTGATTGAGCGAAAACTTAACAGGTACTAGTGCAATTTCATCTATGCGTGTTGGAGTTTGCATCCATATTGGACCTGTAGAATTTTTAGTCATCGGTTTTGTTATTACCACATCGGATGAATACTCATCTGCCCCTGCATCTTTAATTCCAGTTCGCTGCTGTCCGTCCATATCTTTTACAACCATACTATAGTTTACATCGGAGCGGTTGATAGCTGGGCTTGATGAAGAAAGGTGATACAAATTATCGGCAAACATAATTAGCTTTGGGTCATCATTGTAATTTTCTAGTGGCAAACTCATTCCAATTGAAGCACCATAAAAAACATTTCCGCTAAAGAGAGTATTTATAGGAGTATCTGTAAATGTTACAAGTGGCGAACGTGTAGAATAAAAAATGTTATTTACAATTTTACAATCCAAGGGAGGAAGAGATAACTCGGCATCTTTTCCTGCGCCAATCAATAAAGAGTATCTTCCATTTACCACTGTATTAAAAGCTACTAATGCCCGCTTAACCTGATAGTATCTATTAAGAGGAGAATTAGGAACACCATTCATTAAAGTAATTGCAGATTTGTAACTATCCCCATTTGAGTTTTCGATGTAGTTATTAATCACTTTATGATCTTCACCAATAATTCTAATTCCGCCGGAATTTGTTTTATTGCCGCAAAGAAAAAAATTACCTTCAACAGTACATCTGTTGCCATGACGCAATGTTAATGTACCTTGGCAATCTTTGAAGGTATTATATCTGTAAATATTTCCGCAAGATTTGCTGGAGATAATTTCTGTTTCACCGTTGCACTCTTCAAAGTAATTGTACTCAACAGTTGTAAATGAATCGTACATAGACCAATCGCTAGTGCCAATACGAATTGTCTCGGCTCCATTTTCGGGATAAACAGGTCGGTATCCAAAATAATTACTATCTATTAAATGATAATTAGGTTTATTCGATAGCCAAACCACTAAAGTTGTACCCAAATGATTTTTACCTTTAAGATAGCAGTGATCAACTCTGTTGTATTGGCCATATAAAGAGATCCATTTGTAATCCAGTTTTGAATCGGCAGGATTGTAATCTAAAATTGAAGAATTAGTTAAACGGCAATTGCTGCTTTCCAATGAACCATCTTTGAATTCCACAACCGCAACGCCGGAAGTGCTATATCCATTAATAAACTGAAGGCCATCAACTATTAAATAGGTGCCTGCAATTTTTATTGAAGAGTTTCCGGTTAGCATAATGTGCCCCGGAGTTTCAGCATTAAGTACAATTGGTTTTAAAGCAGTTCCATTACCTTTAAAAACTATCTTTTGATTTGCCCAGTTACCATTTGCCATTACAAGTGTATCTCCAGGCAGCGCGGTAAGCATTGCGGTGGATATTTCAGCTGCACTTTTTACATGTGTTCTCTTTGCGCTTAAGTTAGAATAAGTAAATAAAATTATTGTAATTAAGGCAATAGTATTTTTTATATATGCAGCTAACAATCCTTTTCCTCAAATTCAAAAGCATGTTGAAATAAAAAATTTCCTTTACATCTTCCGATATTAATTTTTTTCTACAGGAGCAATATTTTTTGCAAATGTGTAAATAGCCAAAACACCAAGGGGTACAAAAATGGCAATCATTATAAAAATTGGGATGTAAGAAATTTTAGATATAATAGGGACTAAAAAATTCATGATTATTACAGCAAACACTCCTATTGATCCTCCGAAACCTGCAAGCGAACCAACAGACTTACCGCTAAAGAGATCGCTAGGAATTGTTTGAATATTTCCGATAGTAAACTGAAATCCGAATAATACGAATGCAACTATCACAACAAACTTTAATGGTGAATTTGCCAGCAGAATTGTAGCGAGCAAACCAAGAAACATAATAACTGCCCCTATTACAATTGCAGTCTTGCGGGCTTTGTTTACAGTAGCTCCCTTCGATATTAGCCTACCCGAAAAGTATCCGCCTGAAATACTTCCAATTGCTGCACCTACATAAGGCACCCAAGCAAAGAATCCAATTTCTTTAACGTTGAATCCGTAAACATCCGCAAGGTACAAAGGCATCCAGCCAACAAAAAGCCACCAAATTGGTTCAAGAAAAAAGCGGGAAACAATTACAGCCCAAGATTCTTTGTAGGATAAAATTTGTTTTAAAGATAAGCCCTTGCGTCCAGGATTTTTTTTGTCCAACACACTTTGACCGGAATAAATTAATTCTTTTTCTTCATCGGTTATCCATGGATGTTCAGCCGGCATTTTTTTATTTATAACCAGCCAGGGAATAAGCCAAAGAATTCCGAAAGTTCCTACAATCATAAAAGTTGTTTGCCAGCCAAAGGCTGCCCACAAAGTTGCAATAAGAGGAGGTGCAATTACAGAACCCATAGAAGCGCCTGCGTTAAAAATTCCCTGAGCAACTGCACGTTCTTTTACCGGGAACCATTCGGCATTGCTTTTAACAGCGCCAGGCCAATTTCCGGCTTCTCCAAGTCCAAGAGTAACTCTAAAAAAACTGAAGGATAAAATGCCGCGCGCGAATGAATGCATGAATGAAGAAGCGCCCCACACAGCAATTGCAATTACATATCCCATTCTTGTTCCAACTTTGTCGAATAGTTTGCCCGATACTAATTGTCCAACAGCATATGCCACCATAAACACATTTAATATTATTGCGTAATCACTTTTATCCATTCCAAGATCTTTGGAAATGCTTGGCCACATAAGACTTAGAGTGCTTCTATCTATGTAATTAATTACAGTAGCTAATGCAATTAATCCAATAATCCACCAGCGCAAACCTTTAATTTTTGTCATACTTCCTCTTACCAATTCTTTAGGATGAATAAGAAATTATTTTTTAACAAAATCTTCACGATGAGGTGTGAAAACATCAATTAGTGTACTGTCTTCCAAAGCAACAACTCCATGTTCGATATTTGGCAAAAGAAAATAAGCGTCGCCTGCTTTTTGAATTTTCTTTTCACCGTCAATATTCACTTCGAAAGATCCGCTTACCAAATATGAAGCCTGAGTGTGATAATGCTTATGTACATATCCAATTGATCCTTTTTTGAACTCAACCAGAATTAGCATTAGATCGTTATTGTAACCTAAAATTTTTCTTCTTACTCCCTCGCCTACTGTTTCCCATTCATATTCGTTGTTGTAAATAAATCCTGTTTTGCCAAATAATTCAGTCATTTAAGATTTCTCCTGTTTATTTATTCAATGCAATAGTTGTTTATATTAATTTTTTAATAAGCTATAATTTCCAATCCACTCATATTTTTTTCCGTTTACCTCAACAGAATGTTTGGATGAATCTGATGCCGCGCCATTGTTAATTAGAAGAATCCAATTCAAATTATCTTTCCCCTTTATGTTCACAACGGTTGCTTCGTTTGTACAACTCAATACTTCAACTTCATTAATCACTCCCGAAAATCCGGTTGTGTTTTCTGTTACTTCATTATAATTTCCATGGGGTTCAATTACAGTAGCTAAAGAAAAATTGTTAGAATTCTTTCTGAATATTATTCCTGCATCGTTGCGCAAATTAAAATTTGGATCGTTGGCGCCAATTCTTGTAAAATATACTTTCATAGTTGAATCTGTACTGCATGTAATAGAATAATATTTATACTGGTTTAAGAATGTAATTTGAGAATTATTTGGTGCAACCCCTTCGGCAACTTTCCACAAATGCTCGTAGCCGTTGCTTTCACCTAATGGCCGTTGCTCTTTTTGATAGGAAGTGTACTTAATATTAGTATTCATTAAATGACCATAGTAATAAAAGGGCAAATCGTATTGATGGTTTTCTTGCCCTTCGGCTTTAACAACATCTATTACAATTGGGTCTGTAAACTTTTCATCATTCAGCAATGCAATTGTTCTTTGAATTTTAACACCGGAATATGCATTGTTTTCTTTTGCGCTTACTATTTGAAAATTGGGATTGCTAATAGAGGCGAAGTGAAAATTTGAATGATACTTGCTCGACTGTGTTATCTTTCCATCAAATTGAGATTTCTGGTCAACAACTAATGTATTATGAGCAACTGTAGACATGGCAAATGATTTGTTCTCGGGAAGGTAACGTCCGCCATATTTGGGTTCTATATTCACCCATCTAGCGGCGCCGTAATCTGGGATTATTGGATTACCTTTATTATAAAACATAAATGTTAGTTTATCGTAATGACCGTGAGAAAGGCCATGCCCAGTATATTTTAGAAATAATAACGATTCACTCTCTTTTTCTCGAAGAATTGCTAAGCCTCCATCTTCTCCATTTCCTCCATCACGTAACAGAATACTTTGGTAATCAAACTTTGGCAGCTCTTTTTGTTTATTAATTGCGGCGGCAACAGATAAGCCTGCGCTTGAAAGCATTACAAGATTTTGTCTTTTTGCAATATCAAGAAGTTGTGAATCTTTATTATAATGCTTGTATGCTAAATTCAAGGAGTAAACTAATTCCGGAGATAAAAAATTCTTTCCTACTATAGCATCGTTGAATGGAAGAAAATCCCCATTATAGTTTGTCATTTGCAAAGTTGAATAAAGTGCCTTTTTCAGAATCTGATTATGATATTCATAAATCTTCAACTCAGGCATGTTATTATTTATTGCTTCGGCAAAAAGATAAAAAGGCTGTATTGCATATCGAGCATAATAAGCCCCTTCTGTATAATAACCATCGGGGGAGTATAACGATTTCAACTGTTTCAAAAATCCGCTTTTGTCATCAAGGTTAGAACCGTGAAGCGACTTCTCTATCATATCCTTATCATTCAATACAAATCCGGTCATTCCAACTGCGGCAATCATCCAAGTACCATGATTGTGAATTAGATTAAAGTCTCTCGATTTTTCATTCATAAAAAATTGAGCCATCTTTCTAAAAACATTGGTCTCTATAATTTCTCTTTCATCTGCTTTCAAATATTCATAAATGCAATCGTACGCTTGTATTGAATTTAGCAGCCATACAGTTTCGTTTAGCGATTGCCAAAATAGTTTGCCGTAAGATTCTCCCGTTGAAGCAGGGTGCTTTCCTAAGGTTGGATAAAGCTGCGCATACTTAAGAAGCATAGCCTTAATATAGTCGGCATACTTATTATCATTTGTAACTTGATACATAATTCCGGCTAACTGCATAATTGAGTAGTTCTGTTTATGAGTGCCATGAGTATATGCTGCGGCATCTTTGGGAACTGGGACATCAATTGGGATTAACATTGCCGCGTCGACAGTTTTTTTTGCGTCTTCAAAAGTTTTATTAAAAAGAGAATACTTTTTATAGTTCTCTTTAATCAACTTTACATCATTTCCGTTAATTAAAAGGAAAGGATGTTTTTTTTGAGCAGACAGTTCAACCACTCCAACAAACAAGATGGACAATAGCAGTATTGCTTTGTAAAGCTTCATTTCTATTCCAGAATTTTAAACGAAATATGTGCCGCCATTAATATCAATGGAAGCACCATTAATAAAGGAGGATGAACCTGATGCAAGAAAAAGCACAAGCTCGGCAACTTCGTTAGCTTCTCCTTCTCTTCCAAGAGGAGTAGATGCGGCAACTTTTTCTCTAATTTCTGGTTTTGTAAAAGTATTGTGGAAAGTAGTGTTTATCATTCCTGGAGAAACTGCATTAACTCGTATTCTTTTGGGACCAAGTTCTTTTGCTAAACCATGAGTAAATGTTAACACGCCCCCCTTTGCAGAAGCGTAAGCAATTGCGCCAAATCCTCCTCCGTCGCGAGCTGCTTGGGAAGTGAAATTTACAATTGCTCCTCCATCATTCATATTTGGTATTACAGCTTTGCAAACAAGGAATACACTTTTAAGGTTAACATCCATTACAACATCCCAAAATTTTTCTTCCATATCTGTAATAAGATGCCGGCCCATTAATCCGCCGGCAACATTTACAAGTACATCAATTTTGCCAAATGCTTGGGTACCTGTATCAACCATGTTTTTAACAGAATCCCATTTAGTCATATCGCCTTGAACTATAATAGCTTTTCCGCCAAAATCATTTATTGTTTGCAAAGTTTCTTTTGCTTGATCTTCGTTATCGTAATAATTAATAATAACCGAGGCGCCTGCTTTGGCAAGTGTTAATGAAACTGCACGCCCAATATCTCTTGCGCCACCGGTAACTAGTGCAACTTTATTTTTTAATTCCATCATTTCCTCAAAAAAATATTTTAATTCTGCTTAATGTTAATACTACAATGAATAAGTAAAACCAACCATAATAGAAGAGTTCGACTCGAAAGCATAGTTTGTGTTGCTAAAGTATGAATCGTAATATTTTAGTCTTCTGTATTCGTAAGCAACATCAACTCTTCCTAAAAATGTACTAATGCTCACTCCAAAATTGTAGCTAGTAGAAGCCGGCCCCTTATCTTTAATTGCGGCGCCATCGGGCACATAGACTTCTGGAACCGATCTGTATCCGGCTAAGAGTGACACATGCTCATGCATTTTATATTCAAGTCCAAATGCAATTGTATTCTGATCTTTCCATTGACGGAAGGTTGTATCGCGAGTAGCAAAGTTAAATTCTGCTTTGCTGAATGGAGAGCTTTCGTAATTGAATGAGATTAAAAAGCTTTCGACCGGCTGGAAACTTAATCCAACATTGATAATAGCGGGCATCTTAACTTCGTCTTTTCCGGAAGTAGCAACTGTTGAATTTACTAAACCCTTTTGAACTGTTGTATAATTCCACTCGCGTGTTAAAGTGTAAGGAAGATCAATTTTTAATCCCATCTTAATTTTACTAAGCTCTATCAATGTAGATATATTAAAGCTGGTTGAACTATACTTTGATGTTCCGCTAATTATTTTACTGTAGTCAATAAAATAGAATTTGAATTTTTGCGCGTCTATTAAGTGAATGTCTCCATATCTAACTTGCGATAGATAATCATCAGATTCTCCATTTTGTATTTTAACACCAACGCCAACCATTATGTTTTCTATTACCTCATTAGATAATCCAACAATAATATTATTCATCAAGCCATTTCTTTCGCGTATAAAACGGGTCCATTCAACATTTAATGTATCCACACCATTAACAAGCCTTTTGAAATTATTTTCGTAATCGTAAGAAGTTATCATTGGGCTAAGGAATGTTTCGTTTCTATCAAAATCTGTAATGCTGTTAGTTAAGTAACTTGCGGCAACTACAAATTTTCTTTCCATCAAAGTAAATGGATAAGCAATTGCAATATTCCTAAATCCAAATTTGTTATTATCTTTTGTCCATTGCGCCGCATTCCTATCATAGGGATCGAGCCCTAATTTTGGAGCGTTCAGCCTATAATTGGCAGTGTCTTTGTACAAATCGTAATCCCATTTACCATGGTTCTCTCTTTTGGGTATGTACAAACCTTCTAAATAAAATGGAAGAGTTGTAAACTGTCTGTCAACCTTCCAAGTTTGATTTTCTCTCCATTCCCTATCGTATTGGTTTACATTAACCGATACCTGCAATCCATTTAGCCTTGCCAGTCCGGCCATATTATAAAACAGGGAAGATAAATCTCCGGCAACAGCAGTCATTGCGCCCCCCATTGCTGCGGCTTTAGTACTAAAGTTGTCTTTGTAAGTTAATCCTTGAAAAGAAAGATTATCACCTCTGTGCTGCGCCAGCATTGAAATTGACGTAAACATCAGAGTAATGAGAATCGCTTTAAAAATTTTATTACTTTCCATTTTAATTTCGCTCCTGTAAGTAATGATTCTCTAGTTTAATTCGAATCCGATTGTAATTCTATGAACAGAATCCAGGTACTTTCCATAATCGCTGTATGAGTAATCAATTCTGTATTTATTTATATTAACACCAACACCTGCAGATAGACCTTCTTGATCGCTGTTGAATGTATATCCGCCTCTTAAAAAGATCATATCTTGAAATGAATACTCCATTCCCATGCTATGCATCTGATCGTAATCTCTTGGCTGAATCATATCGTAAGAAAAAAGTAAGCTGTGGTCACCCATTGATGAAATTAAAGGATCCTTTGGTGAAACCAGATAAGTAGAAACACCAATATTAAATGTTTGGGGAAGAGGATAATCCTTATCAACAAATTTTACTTCTGACCCGAATTGTCTAATTGAAGCACCTATTACTATGGATTTATATTTTGTATCGAATAAAAATCCACCATCGAATACAAGTGCGTTAGACTGCTGGTAAACTAAATCTTCTCTTACATACTTTAGGGAAAGTCCAAAAGAAAACCGGTCAGTAAGTTTGTTTGCATAGGAGAGACCAAAAACCATTGAACTTGGTTTGAATACTCTTCCAGTTAAACCGGGATTAAACATTCCATCTTTAATTCCTCCAACACCAATCATATCAACTCTTGTTTCCTCAATTTCCCCAACGTCGGACATTATACCAAGCAAACCAACAGTACCTAAATCGCCAAGGTTATAAGCTGCCGAAAATGAATAATGTTTAATATCCATGAACCAGCTTATATAATTTACAGAAACGTCGAAACCATTAACACTTGCTAAACCAGCGGGATTCCAGAAAACAGCTTCGGAATTATTAGCAATAGAACAAAATGCGCCAGACATAGCGCTTGCTCTTGCACCCGGATACACTTTCAAGAATTGAAAAGATGTAGTCCCAACTTTTTCAAATGCTCTAAGTTGTAAATTCAGGCCTAGCATTAGCATTATGATTACAAAAAACTTTTTGTTATAGATTTTCATTATCATTCCTCTATCTAGATAATTTATTTAATAACTACGAATTTACCTTTGTATAATTCTCCTGTTGGAGTGGTAACTACATACAAATAAACTCCTGATGCTATTTCCTGTCCGTTTTTACTTGTTTGAAACCATTCGTTCGAATAGGAATCTGCAGATTCATGTTCTAAAGTTTCAACCAATTGCCCTGCGTATGTAAATATTCTAATTGTACATTTTGCCGGCAATCCGTAAAATCCTATTTTACCATCATCCCCCGAAAAGCCCGATTTAGAAATAAAAGGATTTGGAACTGCATAGACCTTGCCCATTTTTTCTACGGCACCAACTTGTTTTGTAAACTGAATAATATTTGTTTTGCCGCTTTCATTTCCTTTATCGTCAACAGAAGTAACAGCATAAAATCTGCTCTCTCCAATTTTAAAATTTTCATCGATGTCCAAATATTCATAAATGTTTGCGCTGGTTACTTCACCAACGTTAATAGTTTTAACAAGCTGCCAAGGACCCATTCCCGCTTTAGCTTTATAAAGTTTGTACTTGCTTAACTTTCCCATTAATCTAGGATGAGAAAAATTTTCTACGGATCTTTTCCATTTTATTTTGATATCTGCTGTTGCTGTGTTTGTTACTTCAAGAGCAGGTGCCGGGCATGGAATAGGAATTTTATAATTTCCTTTACTTGGATTTTCTTCCGGCCATGTAGGAACTACAGGTTCTTGTCCCAAATAAGCTGTAAATGCTTTGTGAGCAACTTGCTGAACTGTTCTTACATTTGAGTTCACATAATCCGGATAGCCAAAATCTGTTAAATAATTATTAGTAATCACTTCACCACCAATAACTACTTTTCTGTTCATACCGGGAATTTGGCTGAATTGTGTATTAGATGACCATTGATAGATGGCCGAACCACCTTCAACAAACTTCATATCGTCCTGACCATAACCAACAACTTCGGCAAGTGCAAATTTTAGTTTTGTTCCAATCTTTATTGTGTATGGTCCAAATGTATTTAGCTTGGAACAAGCCTGTGCACTTTGATTTTTGTTATACTGACTTCTACCAGTCCATCTTGCAGCCCATTTTACAGCATCGCCGCCATAAAGTGTTGGAGGTATTTTAATGGTAGTAGATTCACCCCATGGACTAGCCCATCTTCCGTAATAAGGATTTAGCCATTCATTAATTAGTTTTGATGAAGCAGTATTGCCGGTTGTAATTTTATTATTGAAAGGCTGTTTAATTCTTCCTTGAGCATCCAATTCATAATATGCTTGTGAGGTAGTTCCTTTTCTTAACAATTTTACATAATCGGATTCGTTGCGTGCAGGATTAACTGGATCAAGAATTGCAAGATTATCTACAGGATAATAAAGCATTGCATAACCTGGTGTTTGCGGGCTTGCAAATCCCCCTCCATTTTCTCCTGTCTTTGCAAATCTTTTAAATAGTTCTTTATCAGGTTCCGGTTTACCTCCGGGTAATGTAGGATCTGTACTTGTTTTTGTATCCATGTTATAAGAGAGCCAATAATCGGAATCCCAAATATTATTGTTATCTCCCTGATATAAAGCGCCATTGTATTTCCAAGTTTGATAGTGTCTTTGATAACCATACATCGAAGGACCAAAGCCGTAATTGAAGGCAACCATAAAATCTTTTAATGTAGTTTCTCTATCTCTAACTCCATCACCGTTTGTATCACCGGTATATTCAAATTCATATTCATAAATAATCATATCGTCGTAATCTGGATAGCTCCACGCTCTTGAAGTTCTTGTAACTGTAATACCAAGTGTTGTTGCCCATTTGGAAACAATTATTTCTTCTGCTTCATCTGCATTATAACTTGGGTTTAATGAACCATCTGCAAGCACAGGATAATTTTCGGTTCTTGTAATTGATAATGGAAACACCCATTTATTCACAACTATTTCAGGTCCTTGCCCTGTACCTACACCACCGCAAAAAGACCAGAGCCTTTTATCTTGTCCGGGCTGTCCTTCTAAATTTGCACCTAGATAAACTCCCGCACCTAATAGATTATGCTGTCCATCGTATGTAATTCCATTTACTACTGTTCTTGAACGTGAAGGCCATTCCATAAGAGGGACATTTGTTTTATCTCCTAACTGATCTGTAACCCAAGGTCTTCCAATATCGCCAGTGTTAAATATGGTTTCGTGCAGCATTCCCCGGCTATGTATTTTAAAGTCCTGCGCTTTCGAAACATTTAATAAGGCTACGATCGAGATCAATAAAATAAGCAAAGCTTTATTGCACATTAATTGATTCATCAATTTTTCTCCTTTGTATATATTAAAAATTCAATTTCATTTTTATTAGAAACTAAAAACTACACCCAGACGAAAATATCTTGGCTGATTGCTTATCACATTAACAGATTGATCTGAAGTGTAGGGTTTAAATTCATCGTATGTTCTAATGCTGCTTGGGTCAACAATCCATTTAGTAAGATTAAATGCTGCGCTTGGGCTGTCTCCGGGTGAAAATACTCTTGAATAATTATAGTTAATGTTGTTTGTCAAATTAAATCCTTCAAGATAAACCACCATTTTTGTGTTACTCAATTTGAACGATTTTTCTATTCTCATTCTCAATTCAGTTTCATCGGGGGTACGTTGATTAAATTGCAATCCCTGACCGGATGGATCGTAAGTATAAGGACGTCCCGAGGTAAATCTATAGGTAAGGCTAAATGTCATTCCGCCTAAAGGATAAATATCTCCAATGCGGAATCCATCTTTACTTGCAGTTCGATATGAGATATTTGCTATTGCCTTATGTGTTCTATCGTAGTTTAAGTAAACATCTTCTGGATCGGGCAGTTTATTATTAATCTTTATTTCGGAATAAGTTACCGGAGATGAAAGGTCGTTGCTGTTTTTTCCTTTAGCTGCCTCGTAATTATATCTAATATAACCTCTCAAAGCTCCTTCTGTTTTTTCCAGGTTAATAATAAATCCTTTTATATCGGCGTATTCTCTGTTGGTATATGTCTTATATTTTTGTGTCTTGGCATCTTCGTAATTCGAAATTTCGATTAGATTGGTAACATCTTTATAGTATGCACTAACTTCCATTCTAATTCCAAATGGGAATGCATTAACAAGACCAATATCGTATGCTCTTGTATTTTCTGGTTTTAAAAGTGGATTGCCAATAAACTGAATATCTCCATAAGTGGAGAGCTGATTATAATACACTTGAGTAAAAGATGGTCTTTGTGTAAATGTTCCATAGTTCAAATGAAATACCGAAGTTTCAGATAATGGAAACGAAATACCAATTCTTGGCTGTATCTTTGTATATAATTCAGTTGTTCCTTTCAGTGCCAAATCTTTATTGTAATAATCTAAACCGGAATCACTTGTACGATTGGGATTTCGCAGCGGAGAATAAGTATCCGAATAGTAACTAGTATTCATGTTATAAAAATCCATACGTAATCCGATGTTTGCAATAAAGCCGTCAAATTCCATTTTGTCCTGTAGGTAAACTCCTCCTTCGTATGGAAAGTTATTGAACTTTACTCTTTGAATGGTTGCTGCACTTGTAATAGATTGTTCACGGTTTACATTTAGATCGTAATAAGTAAACTGCAAACCAGCTTTAAGTAAATTATTTTTATTTATTTGGCTTATCATACTTCCATGAAAATCGTATGTATTAAGTTTTTGTGTACCGCGCGAACCTTGAAGTTTTCCTTGTGTGTTTTGCGATGGACCTGTGTAATCTGGCCATTGAAGTAATTTTGTATAGGCTTCGGAATACTGATCATCTCTAACAATTTCTATATTCTCTTCGTTTTCAACACTTAATAAATTTAATTTGATATCCATATAAGTGGCTTGATTAAAAAAGTGTTTCCACTCGAGACCATAATGCTTAGTTGTTTGAACATTTTGAGAAACACTAGTAGTAGGTTCAAATAACCAATCCAGCCAGCCGCTGTCGAAATAATTAAATGAGTTGGAAGCCAAAATAAAATCGAATTTAAGTTTGTCATCCTGATTAGGCTCGTAAGTAATATTACTCATTATTTGTCTTTCGATATCCGCGTTTGTTGTTGGAACAACCGGATTAACACTATTCTGACGGGCAGCTAAAAACATTTTTACATTCTTTGCTAAAGGACCGCCGGCCGAAAAGTCTAAGCGATAATCAAATTGATTGTTGTAATTCAATCCAACTTTGCGAACGGATTGAAGCCACGCAACTTGAGTAAGTCTAGCTAATCTTAACGAGTCGGCAAGATTTAGAGGATTGAATCTGCTTAATATGCTTGAGTGGGTAGTTAGTAAAGATTTACCAATACTTGGATCAATTGCAAACCATTCAATTGGATTTCCGCTAAGTATTCCATAAAATGGCAGATTGGCAGGATCGTAAACGCTTCCGCTAAAAGTTTTGTAGTAAGGTGGTGTAGTAGAAGCTTCAAATCTGGTTTCCCAGGTTTCTCCTCCCTCTTTTCCAACCATGTTTACAACACCGGACTGAGCATTGCCATATTCTGCGCTGAATCCGCTTGTATAAACTTCAACCTGTTGCAAACCGGTAACCATTGGAGAAAAGGAGCGTTGATTACTAAGTGGATTTACTATAGATGCACCATTAATAAGATATGTCGATTGACCAACTCTTCCACCTCTAAAATGGTCATCAATAACATCGGCTTGAAGTTCAAGAATGTCCGACACTGAAGCAACACCGGCAGTACTTTGAACATCGGCAACATTATAAACATTTTTTGTTGCCGTAATATCTTTTTCTACTCTTTTTGCACTATAGGCAGTTACAACTACTTCCTGCCCTTCAATAACGTCTGATGTCAGTGCAAAATCTACAACTGTGGTTTTATCAACATCAACCTGAACTTCAGTTCTAATTTCCTGTTTATAGCCAACATAAGTTGCTCTTACACTATATAGACCAGGGGCAACATTAAGAATAAAGTAATCCCCTTCAAAATCTGAAGAAGCTCCTCGCAACTCGGCAATTTTTCTTTCAACACCACCTTCCCATTTCGAGATAATCATGATGTTAGCGCCAAAAAGTGCTTCTTTGGTTGTTTTATCTGTAACTTTACCTGCAATTTTTCCTGTTTCTCCGGCAAAAACCGTAGTAAATTGCCCAACAAGAAGAATAAATATGAAAACAAAATGGAATGTTTTTCTCATTTGTGCCCACTCCTAAGATTACTTGTAAACTTTCTTTTTTGAATAAGCTAATTCCTTAATCAAGGATATTAAAATCCCATAATAAGGTAGTGAATTATAGTTGCTATCTTTAGTAAAATACCGTGTATTTCATGTAACCTACATTTCAAAATGCTCAATAGAGAGCCAAAACAGCATATCTGAATTGGAACGTTTATTAAATATATAAGATGTCATACATCATTAAATAAAAAAAACTTGTTTTATTATTTAGTTTCTTCTATTAGCCCTTCAACTTTCATCATTTTTTGTGCGTGCTCTTTAGCAATTTTAAGATGGTCCTTCATTTCCAAATAAGCCTTCTCGGAATTCCCTTCAATCAAAGCTTGCAATATTTTTGAATGCCAAACAATAGCAGATTCCCTTGCTTCGGGTACATCGGACATTATTTTGGATTTTATTTCGGGCATTAAGCGAAAAACCGGTTTTAACATTAATGGCAGTAAAATGTTTTGAGTAGCCATTGCAATATGAAGATGAAAATTCATATCTAGCCGGGCCCATTCTTCGGGACTTCCAACGAACACTTTCATTGCTTCAACATCTTTTCTTAGTTTATCCAAATCCTCTTCGGTTCGCTGCAAGGCGGCAACTTTTGCAATTTCTGGTTCAATAAATGCTCTGGCATCAATAATATCTAATATATATGGAACGCCCATTTTTGTTTTTAGGTAGGAATGCATCGGATCTGTTACATGTTTTGCTGTTAATCCTCTAGCAAAAATTCCCCTTCCTTTTTCAATTGAAATTAAGCCTTTTGCACTAAGCATTCGCAATGCTTCTCTTACGGCAGTTCGGCTAACCCCAAATTGTTCGCAAAGCTCAAATTCCGAAGGCAACTTTTCATCAATTTGTATTTTACCAGATTGAATTGCATCTTCAATTTCATCGGCTACCTTGATGCTTAGTAATTCTCTAGTTCCAAAAGGAGTAAACAATCTATAATTCCCTTGTTTCGTTTATAATGTTACTTTTTTACAAAAAGCATTTATATGTCATACATAATATATGTTACATAAGAATATATTGTCAAGAATTATTTTTGTACTGATTTTTGGGGAGATAAATGGAGTAATTATGAATTCTTTGGATCCATCATCAACTATAGAGAAAGAATATTATCCCAAATAGATTTATTTACAGGTATGCCATTTAGTAAATTATCGTTCCTGGTTTGCAATACACGCTCGCCAGGATATAGTATTTCCGTCGATTCAGATTGGCGAATAGATGCTTTGTAATCATCTATTATATTATTAATTACAGTAGCAATATTGGATTGACTTCCAAGCCTATTTATATCAATAGAAATAAAAACCTGTGAAACTCCTCTTTCAAATTCATGTTTACTTATTTCACTTGTGGAAAGTCCACCGGATAAAATGGCCGCAAAAATATCTAGAAGTAAAGCTAAGCCTGCACCCTTCCAATAACCAATTGGCAATGGCCTTTTCGATTCAAGAATTTCTTCCGGATTATTAGAAAGAATACCTTCTTTATTATACCCTCCCGGAATTGGAAGATTCTGACCATTGAGTTTTGCAATTTCAAGCTTACCATAAGAGAATTGGGATAATGCCATATCCAGAACAATTGCTTGGTTGTTAAAAGGAATTCCGAATACAATTGGATTATTTCCTAAACGGGAATCTGTTGCGCCCCATGCAGGCATAATACCGCATGTGTTTGTCCAACCAATAAATGCATTACCAGCTTTTGCACTCCTCCATCCATAGGTACCACCCCGCATCCAGTGATTTGTATTTGCAAGAGCAACACATCCTATTCCGAATTCTTTAGCAAGTTCAATTGAACGGTCTGTACATTTAGTAGCGTTTAAAGGTCCGGGACCTAATTTACCATCCCATTGTTCAATTCCGCCAATGCTATTAATTCTTACCGGTTCAGCATCTACATCAATATATTTTTTGTGAATGTATTTAACAAATCCGTGGAACCTGTTAACTCCATGAGTATAAACGCCATCCAAACTACTCTCCGCAAATATTCTTGCACAAACTTCGGACTTCTCTTTAGAAAGATTATTTTTCAATAAGATTCGGTTAAACTCATTCATCATCTTATCGAATGGAATTCTAATTATTTCATTATTGTTTGATTTATCTTTTTCCATGTTTTTATTTCTCTCAATCCAAGATTACTTATTTGTTAATTAACCGACTTGCCGCCTAAACAATATGGTAACTAAAATATTCTATTGCATAGAACTATTTCGAAAATATCCAATCCATTACCTTATTGGTTTGAGAACCGGAATAGCCATCGCTTGGCGATTTTGTTTTTCCTAAAAGCTCTTCAACAATATTTTGAATAAGGGGCAGTTGAATATGAAGTGGATTTTCAATTTCTATTTTTTGAATCCCTGAACCTGTTTCTACAATAATTGGCTCTTTAGTAAAAGTTGAAAAAATAATTGAACCTTTATCCCCTAGTATTTCTGTGCGGTCAACATCCTTGTGGGAATTAAAATTCCAGATGCCGCTTCCAATTATTTTATTGGGAAAGATGAAAGAGGCCGAAACAGCATCTTCGGCTTTATATAAGTTAAACTGATTTACAAAAAATCCTTTTGCAAAAACAATATCACCAAAATAAAACTGAAGTATATCTATTTGATGAGATGCTAAATCGTAAAAATATCCTCCTCCGGCAATTTCCGGGTCAACCCGCCAGTTATAATCCCCTTGTAAATCTTTTTGGAATGGCTTAGTTAAAAAAGTTATTTCAATAGAAGATATATTACCAATTATTCCCGAAGAAATTAATTCCTTAATTTTTAAAAATTTTGGAAGAGCCCTACGGTAATAAGCAACAAAGAGTGGAACGTTCATCTCCTTGCATTTATTTATCATCTCTAAACATTCGGAATAATTAATGGCCATTGGTTTTTCAACATAAACTATTTTCTTTGCTTCAGCTGCTTTCAATGTATACAACTTGTGGGAGCTGGGAGGAGTGGCAATATAAACGGCATCAATTTCAGTATCATTAATTAAATCGTCTGCATTATCGTACCATTTGGGTACATTATGCCTGTGAGCATAATCGCGTGCTAAATTTCCGTTTCTCCTCATAACAGCAACAAGCTTAGAGTTGTTAACCATATTAAAAGCCGGACCACTCTTAACTTCGGTTACATCGCCGCAGCCAATTATTCCCCATCTAATTAATTTGTTTTCCATAGATTATTTTTTTGTTTGTAATATAAAAGTGATTATGCTAAATATTTTTTAACCTTTTTTTTAAGATATTCTTTTCTAAAAAGTAATATAAATATTCTCCGGTGCAAACTTTATTTTAAAAAAATCTTCTTATCATGAACCTACCTATATTAAAAAACTTGTCAGTAGTATCACTAAATTGAACTGCAAAACATGCCATTTCTTTTGCTTTCACTAACCAATTCTTTCTAAATTTCAGTAACGAAAAAACTAATAGAGTATATAATTGATTGCCTACGATATATTAAACTTGTAATTAAAGCAATGAATGGTATCTTCATCTTTAATACTCTAGGCAATATTTCAAGGAAGCATTATAACTTGTTCAACAGTATAATTGCACAATATTTTTATTTGACTATACTAAAGCAACTGTACTAGACGGTATAAACAAATTTCATCTTGATAAAGTAAATTAAATCTATTTTGAAAATGTGAATTTCTTAAATAACTCAAATACTTCTATGACTAAAAAAGCAGCACTTTATATATTAATCCTGGCAATAGTTCTTATTGCCAATTCTCTTAAGGCTCAGGTATATCCCGATCAATCATATACTCTCCGTATCGATTCCATTAAAGCAAAAATTGAAACTAGCGAGAATGTAAAACTTAGCGATGATGGAAAATCTTTTATCCTCCAAAGTAATTCTCTTGAGGGATACATTATACTGAAAGAACAAAATTCAAAATACCCTTTTAATCAAGGGCTTCCATCATATAATGGAACTGCCTTGGGAGAGAACTGCGGTTTTAAAGTTCAGATTCGCTTTCCATATAATGGAAGCTGGTCGCCATGGTTAACAGTTGGTTATTGGAAGAATAATATTTGGCAAGCCTATGGAGAAACAAGTTACTCAGGCGGCAAAATAAATGTAGATTGGGCATCGCTTAATTCTTATGTATCAAAATGGCAATTTAAAGTAATATTAACACGTAAAGATCTTGCTACCATTTCCCCTTCAATTCATAAACTTAGTTTATTTGTAAGCGATTCAAAAACCACCAGCAATGTAAATATCAGTCAGCTTGTAAACGATAATCCGATGGATATCTTTTATCCAACAACCCATGTGTATCAATACAGCGTTGATCCCAACAAAGGGGGAGATATGTGTTCTCCTTCAACAGTATCTATGATTTTGAAAAGCTATAATCTAACTGTCGATCCGTATAAATTTGCATGGGCAACATACGATTACTACCATCAAATGTTTGGCATTTGGCCTCGCGTTGTGCAAAATGCCTCGGAGTATGGATTGGATGGAGAGGTTACACGATACCGCTCATGGAGCGAAGCAAGAAAAGTTTTAGAGAATAAAGGCAGAATTGCAATGTCTGTCGGAGCTCCAATTTCAAATGTAGGACATCTTTTGATGCTTGCCGGTTTTAAAGATAATGGGAAACCAATAGTTCACGATCCCGGAAAATCAAGCGGGTACTCTTACGTATACGATAAAACCAGCTTATCGCAAGCATGGTTTAGCAAAGGTGGAATTGCTTATACATTTTATCCGGCAGGAACTGTTATCTCTAGTGCAGAAGGTTTTGCCAACATTCCAAATAGTTTCGAATTGTATCAAAACTATCCCAATCCTTTTAATCCAACAACATCTATTAAATTCCAGATGAGAAGTTCGGATTTTGTTAGTCTTCGAGTTTACGATATGACTGGACAGGAGGTTGCCACTCTTGTAAACGAATTTAAATCACCTGGAATTTATGAAGTAAGATTTAACGGCTCGAACCTAGTAAGCGGAGTATATGTTTATAGACTGCAAGCCGGAAACTATTCTCAAACTAACAAAATGGTTTTATTAAAGTAGATTTCGTAAATAGAATTATTTTATTAATTATAAAACAAATGCCGGGGTAACTGCATCACTTGAAACATGCAAATTACTCCCCGGCATTCTATAAAACATTATGTATGATGAATATTTTATTTTTACTAAACTTCCTCTTTAAAAGACAATTCCAACAGAAAGATAGTGTACGTTATTTAATCTGCCGAATTTTTGATAAGCGTAATCTATTTTTGCTTTCACTAGTTCAAATATCCGGTAATTCAATCCAAAGCCAAGTGTTAGCCCCTTTTCGGAATCGACCTCGAATAATGAGTTATAACCTGCTCTGATATTTACTATTTCATTCCAAGAATATTCCAGACCTGCGTTCACATATTCCGAATTATCGTTGGGATGAATTGCATCTACACCAACTGTAACTCTTGAAGTGCTGTTTTTAACTGCATCCACAGAAATACCAAAGCGGAAAATCAAAGGCAGATCGAATTTTTCGAGTTCGATATTAGAATTAATAAGGTTTTCATTCCCTGCACCAGAAGGCCACACTACAGTAGCATCTCTTCCAGATAGCTGCATCTTAGTTCCAAAATTGGAAATGCTAGAAGCAATTCTAAGTTCGTTAAAAATTGGAATCTTATAGATAGTTCCAATATCAATTGCGAACCCAGTTGAATTCATATGCCATAAATTTTCGTTGATGTACTTAACATTAAATCCAATTGCAAAATTACTAGTTAAGAATCTCGAGTAATTTAATCCCATGATAAATGTATTGTAATTAAAAAACTCTCCGGTACCCTCAGGGTTTTCAATTGTCCTAACAAGCATATCGTCCATCGAAAGTACAGATACAAAAGCACCAATAGTACCAACATCGGAAAGATTTGTTGCAAAGGCTGCATAGTCGTGGCTAATATCTGAGAATAAAGAGGTATGATTAAAAAATGCCTCGTTGGAATTAATATTAGCAGTACCGCTTGGATTCCAATACATAGCAGTTATATCGTCAGAAATTGCAGTGAATGCTCCTCCCATTCCAATTGCACGAGGACCGATATTAAATTTAAGAACCTGTGTAGCTGTTGTACCGGTCTTTGTGGTTTGCGCAAATACATTAGAAGCCAAGAGCAATACAATTAAAAGAGGAATAAGACTAAATAATTTTTTCATAAAAACTCCTGCTTACTTAATTAAGGCAAACTTGATTAACTTTTCACCAATTTCCGGTGCGTCTATATGAGCCAGATAAACACCATAAGCAACACTAAATCCATCTTTATTCAAGAGGTTCCAAAATTCTCTTCCATTATCAAGACCGCTTTCATGCTGCAACGTTGTTACAAGTTCGCCGCTTAAAGTATATATTCTAATTGTGCACTTCATTGGAAGGTTTTCAAAATAAATTCTTCTTTCGCCACGGTTTTGTCCCGCCAATTTATTAGCAGGTTCAATTTCGTTTGTACCAACGTAAGGATTTGGAACAACGTAAATATTATCGAGTCTATTTTTTGCTTCAACGTTATCTACAAATCCAGCTTTTGTTTGAACAGTATAAACATCGTTTTTGTTGAATGGACGTTTTGTATAGATAAATAATACATCTCCGGCACTAGGAATTTTAGCTGGTGATGTTGCAGAAGCAGATACAACCAAGCTCCAAGATATTTGTGCACCCTGCCCACCAGGGGAACCGGTTTTATAAAACACAATCTCTTCACCAAGAGTCCATGATGAATCGTTGCTGGTAGCAAACTCCTGAAGGTTGGTAACAACATCCACTGGAATACCCGAAGTAATGTCTTGCACTTTATATTTAACTGGAATGTCTATGAATCCAGTACCCAGAACAAATTTCTTTGCAGTAGAAATATTCTTATCCGAAAATGTGACAATATAATCTGCCGGTTCTGCTTTTGGAGCTCCTGCAGATCTAAGATATAATTTAAATGGATTATCTATTTTGGATGACCATTTAGATCTCGTTTCGTCAAATGTTAGCGAGGGATTGTCTTTTACTTTTACCAATATACCGTCAAATACCGGATTTGAATCTTCTCCGCTTAAGGCTACACTTTGATAGAGACCATAATTCCTAAAAGTAATTGAATATTCTGTTGCATCCAGCATTGTGCTATTTACGGTTTTTTTAATTGATCCCTTTTCATAATTCAATTCGAAATCAACCCCGTTCTTAAACACTTTACCAGATTTATCTGTTACCTTCAGCTGAGCATCATTAATTATATTATTCTTTGTAAGATTGGTAACTTTAGTCCCGTACAAATAGAATGACTCTTTAGAAGTTTTTTCTCCAAGTACAGAATAGTTTTTCATTAAAGTAGGTTTACCCGCCACATACATAGTATCTTTAAAAACAAGAGTGTATTTATCATCTTTAACAGCAAGGTCATTTATAATATTAAAAGTCATCTCCCCATTTCCAAGCCCGCTGTTATGACTAACATTTGTGTTGTTAATTTCCGGTTTATCGTAACCTGCTGTTCGTGGTCCAGGAATTACCTGTACGGTATTATCATCAAAAACCAGTTTGCTTGTAATAGGGTCTGAAGAAATTTTCTTAGTAGTTTCCGAAGGTGGAATTCCAAGCGAATCACCTCTATCGTAAGCAACTACTGCATAATAGTAAGTTTGGCCATTTCGAACATTGTTTGAATCCACAAATGTATGAACCAGTCCAGAGTTGTCTCCCAAATAATATTTTAATCCTCTTCCTAAATAAGGAACCGGATGATAACCTTTCCAGTCGTTACGTAAATCCCACTTAGCATCAAAGCCTTTCAAATCTTTTAAAGGCTCGTATAAAAACTTAGAACCCTTTCCATCAGTAATATTTTGAACATCTGCAAAATCGGGACGAGTACTTCTATAAATTACATAGCCTTCAAAATCTTTACCGGTAATAGGATCTATACTTTTTTCGGAATTGGAATCCCAGAACAGAGTAACTTTTTTATCATCTGGAATTGCAGTTACTTTTGGAAGACTTGGAGGCCTAAAGAAGCGGTAATTTTTATTGTAAATATCCTGAACGGTTTCTGCAGTTGTTAAAAGATCATCTAAATCTTCACCAAAAAGAAACGCCATAGAAATTCTTTTTGTCTCACCCGGTGCAAGAGAGATGTAGCTGGAACTGAAAATAAAAACCAGATCCTGGTTTTGAGTAATTTCGCCAAAACTTCCAGGTTTTGTTTCATTCCAAATTTCTTCATCGTATGCAATTTTTAAATCTGTAGCCCACTGAGAACTTTTAAAACTTGTTAAACCAATTTGATCCGATTCATCCAAATCTGTGTAACCAAAATTCGGTTCACCGGGCAATAAAGGATCGGGCCTGCCATCAAATAATTTATTTCCTAAAGTTGGAATACCATCCTTTTCACCGGCATCTCCTGTGTTAGGAATACCATCTTTTCCAACATCATCAGTATCAATATTCCAATCCCCATCTTCGTCAACATTATTGTCCTGTCTTTCATCAATCAGTCCGTCTCCATCATTATCAATTTTATCATTTGGATTTCCAGGCGATTCAAGAAATTTGCAACCCAGATAACCAAGCTTTCTTCCGGCATCGCCGGTGCCATCGGGATCGAAAAAATAAACCATGTTTCTTGAATAGAGTGGAATTGAAGTATTGAATGGAGAGATGAATAATCCGTTATCATCTTTATTATCTGCACCACCAATATCGGGGTCTCCATAAATACCGAACATTACGCTATCTAAACTTTTGTCGCTAACATTTGTAATGGACCAAACAAAGAAGACAGCATTAGATGCTAACGAATTACTCCATTGAAAAGCTCTTCCATCAATTTGAACACCTAACCCTTTACGGCTCTTGTCGTTTTTAAAAGGGTAATAGCTAAACTCTTTATTATCACGGTCATCCATTGCCCAGTATGCTTCCAGGTCGGCATTGTTTTCTCCTTGAACCAGGTAGCCGGGCCATACATATTGAGCAAGTTTATCGTTATACCAATCTCTAGGCCAGCTATCGGGTTTACCATCGCGGTTCGAATCGAAAGCGGGATTTGATGCAATAGAATTTTGATTTGGATCTGCGTAACCAGGCAGCGGCTGCCATTGCCACTTTAAACCGGTAGCCGGATCAATTTCTCTCAATCCAGCTCTGTCGTAATCATTCATTGCATCAGTAATAATATGTCTTCTGGCTCCGGTTGAATCTATAACAGAGGCTCCAACAATAGGACAGAATTGAAAAATGTATGGAGCGTCTCGCCAGATTAAATTAGTAATCTCTCTTATTCCGCCATAGCCGGGTGCAATGCCTCCATAGTTTTCAATTTCCACGGCAACATTATTACCATTCATAAAAAACGATTTTCGATCTGCATTGCCGCTAGTCTTAAAAAGATTTTTACGAGAATATTTTTCGGAGCCGGAATTTGCACTGCTTTTATTAACCGGTGAATTTGCAAGTTTACTGTTTATAAAATCTTTAATTGCCTGATGTTCAATAAGCCTTCTTTGTTTTACCGCTTCCGATTGAGCATAAACTGAATCCATCAGAATGGAAAAGGAAAAAACTATTAGAGAAAGAAATAATATTTTTTTATTCAGCATAATGTTACTCCGTAATTTCATTGAAACTCTAAAGTAAAACCAACTCTTACTTCTCTTGGAGCCGAGTAATAATTAGGTCTGTTAAAATATTCTGTTGCAGATTTAATGCTTGGATATTTTTTCGAAATAAGATTTGTTGCCTGTGGTCCACCTTTGGATTCCTCTAAGGAATATATTGCTCTTCCAGTATCATCATACACAAATCTTTCGTTTTGTGTATCGAACAAATTAAATACTTTTAGAAATACAGTAATAAAAGTATTCTCCGAAATCGCAAAGGATTTATCGCATAATAAATCAGCATTTGCATAGAATGGCTTTCTTCCACTGTTAGCTCTTAAATAAATTTGTTGTTCGTAAAGTATTGGAGAATATGGAAGTCCGGTAGATAAAGAACCGGTAATTGTTATGTTCCAATCTTTAGTTCCCCCAAGAGTAAGAACGCCATTTAAAGTATGTGTTTGATCCCAGCTAAGAGGAACAGGAATTTTTTCACTTTGCCTGCCGGATTGCAAATCTATAAAGAAGGCGTCGGAACCTGTTTCATTTCCTTCTGCTACTTGAAAAGTGTAATCCAAGGATGCGCTTAAAATATCTTCGGTAGATTTTCTTTTTGAAAGAGAAAATGTAATACCTTTTATATTACCATAATCTTTGTTCACATACTTTTGGTAAATAGAGTTACTGCTAATTCTAATTTGCTGAATAGCCAAAAGATCTCTAACATCTTTATAAAATCCGGTAATGTTAAATGCAAGAGTTTCGGTTAATTGCTGTTGCAATCCAACTTCGTACGTAACGGTTTTTTCGGGATTTAAGTTTGCATTTCCATAAACAGGTTCTGCTGTTATATCTTCGAATTCCGGATTTGTATATAAATATCTGTATGGAGGCAACTGATAAAAGTGTCCATACGAAAAATGTATTATTCCCTGGTCTGTAATTGGAAATGAAATTCCTAAACGAGGACTGATAGTTAACTTACTTTCGCTATCGGTCAAATTTTCTGTTGGCTTAAATGGATCCGGTGCATAAACCGCATTTGCGTTAAAGTAATCTAATCTTAATCCTGCATTAAGAATCATGCTCTCGAATTCCATTTTATCTTGTAGATAAGCCGAGAATTGCTTGGGAGAACGGGAATAAATATCTATGGATCCTTTTTGATTTGCAGGATCTGGAATAGTTGGGGTTAGATAATTATTTCTGTTTCTTAACACTTCGAAGAAAACAAAATCCATTGTATCCCACTTACTTTTTAAACCAAACTTAACTTCGTGCGAACTTGTAATTTGGCTTGTAATATCAAACTTAATTTCGGAAGTATATGAGCGCTGATAAAAGTGTTCCGGTTCTGTTCCACCAGACACAAAAGTGTAGCTGCTATAAGCATTGCCTTTATCTTCTGGCTGATATTTTGGATCTGCGCGCAATCCGCTTAAGCTCATACCTGGATTAAAAGATACTTCATTGCCCGAAGCATCAAGCAAGGGATAAAGATACCTTTTAAAATCATAAATATTGTATGAACCTTTCAAAGAAAAGAATGTTGTATTGCTTATTGTATGCCTGTATTCCAGCGAGTTAATTATTCCCCATTGCTTTCTTTGATAATTAGCATCGGGATTATACTTCAAGTCGTGGGAATATGATTGATAGTTGGAGTTAGAAAATACAACGTCGTAATTTATTTTTATAGTTGGAATAGGCTTATAAGTAATTTTTGCAGTTGCGTTAATATCTTCGTTAGGATTCATTGCAACAATTGCGTTATCTCCGGTTTGAGCAATATATAATTGATCTGCGCGTAAAGGATCACGCGAAAGAGAATCGAATACAGTATGTTCTCTTATTCCGTATAAATATCCCTTATCTTTATTATACCTACCGGAAAGAAAGAAGGAGAAGTTATCATTAAGAAAAGGAATAGGTCCGCCAATTGTTCCTTCTGCAACCTGATTATTAATGGGGTCAATATCATCAATATTGAAAAATATATTTTTTGCCGAACTTATATAATCTCCGGTATAATAAGTTAAGGTCCCTTTATATTTAGAACCTCCCTCTTTTGTTACGGTATTCACAACACCACTCAGGGCGTTTCCATATTCTGCATTAAATGTACCGCTTACTACCGAAAGTTCTTGAACCGCATTCGTAGATATTTGTACTGTCCTTCCAAAATCGTAAGGATTGATTGCAGATACACCATTAACATTATATGCAATTTCGGTAGATCTACCTCCTCTAATATGCAATTCACCTCCGGCACCTTTTGTAATACCGGCCTGCAAAGAAAGTATTTGACTTATACTTTCTACCGGAAGAGCTTTTATTTGGGAATCATCAATAGATGTTTGAGATGAAGTTAAATCTTTTCTGATCATTGGTCTGTCTGCTTCAACAATAATGGTTTCCAAATTTATTGCTTCGGCCATAAGCTGGATATCAATTCTTGTAGTAAAATCGCTTGAAACGCGAACATTAGTAATTTTCTTTTTTTGATATCCTACACCGCTTACTATTAATGAATAAATACCCGGTTCTATATTATTAATTGTGTATGTACCGTCGATATTTGTTGCAGCTCCCAAAGAGGTCCCTTCGATAAGAACATTAATACCAATAAGCTCTTCTTTCGAATCAGTGTCGGTAACCTTTCCGGCAATCTTACCGGTTACGCCAGCATAAATTTTTATATTAGAAAAAAGGAGTGAAATTAAAAGAAGCAGAGTAAGAAAAAATAAATGTTTTTTCATCGTTACCTCAGTAGCAAAATTGGATGTTTAGAAATCGTATTAGTAATTATGATAGGATTAGCAAAACGATTTCAATCTTATTAACACTTGGGTTAAAATAAAAGGGTCCAGCAATTGTTGCTCCTTTGAGCAAAGGAAAACAAATTGTTGAACCCTTATAAATACTTACAAATTACTTGAGTAAAATCATCTTTTTCGAAATGGTGTAATTGCCAGCATTTAATTTATAGATATAAATACCGCTGGAAAGATTTTGAGCATTGAATTTTACGTTGTAAGATCCCGCAAGATAATTCTGTTTGCTTATTAAAACAGCTACTTCTTTGCCTAAAAGATCGTAAACCGTTAGTTCTACATTAGCAGCTTCCGAAATACCGAATTTTATTTGAGTAGTTGGATTAAAAGGATTTGGATAATTCTGATCTAAGAAAAATTGAGTTGGTAATACATTATCTTCTCTTTCAACAGAAACAGGAGTGAACTTTTTATCAATTATAACAAGTGGCATTCGTGCATCGGATGAATTACCTCTTGTATAACCTTGAGTATATAATACTTCATCATCAGTATCGCCATCTACATTTGCAACGCTAATTACATCCATATCTCCGTTATTAGTCCAATAAGCAGAATCAATAACAGAAGCGGTATAACTTGCAGCCAGGGCAATATCTCCACCCTGATACTCAACTCTGAAGATAGGAACTTTTTTACCATTATTTACATCATATCTAGCGCCGCATACAAAATCTAAATTGCCGTCACTATCCAAATCGCCTGTATCCGCACCATTAAGACGTACAGCGCCAAGAGGCTCCAAATCTACAAGTGGTTTAGCAACAAGTGTATCTGCAGTCTGTTCAAGCAACCAAACTTTTGCACCTTTTCCTTTACCAGCATCAAACCAATCTGCTAAAAGAATTTCTTTTTTTCCATCTTTATTTATATCAACAACTTTTGTTCCTTTAAAAGATCCAATAGCATTCATGCTTGTTTGTACTTTTACCAGTTTATAAGCACCGGCAGTATATTTAACCCCAATCACTCTTCCGGAACCATCAAAGGCATAAATTACATTATTTAACACAGCAACATCATACTTTGCACTAGTAGCCTTTATTGCAGCATCGGTTGAACCATCAAATTCCATTGTCCACTTTTCGGTACCACCACCATTATTAGGAATGATGTCGACAGACATAACACCAATGTGAGTTAAAGGTGCTCTATCAACAAAAATCAATTCATCTTTGTTATCTAAATCCGGATCTGCAATAATAAATTTAATTGGTCTAACATTTAAACCGGGACCAGTTACAATCTTTGTTGATGCATTGGGCATAAATCCACCTAATCCGTCAGAAACTCCCATGTTATCGCTTCCATCATTAGGATACTCATAAACTAGTATTCTTGGAATATCTTGATAAGTTCCTCCGGTAACAGGTACGGTTGCATTAACAATACCCCAATATAATTCAGGTCTGCCATCTTTATCTGTATCACCCCAAGTTAAAGCAGGCCAAGTATTCTGAGTAGCGATGGGTGCGGTAGCACTCCATACTGAATCCCATTTTGCAGTGGTTTTATTCCATTCGAACTTATAAATTTTTGGAATTAACTCGTAAGCGCGATCAACATTATTTGTATTAACTACATATATTTCTTTTTTGCCATCTTTATCAAAATCCACTCCAGCAACTACACCCCCAAATCCAAATTCCTTTCCAGAGGGTTCTTTTATCTCTGCTGTTCTTGTAAATAATTGTGCTTGAGTCTGAATTACAAAAAGCAGTGTGAAAAACAAAACATGGTAAGTAAATCTTTTCATTAAAGCCTCCTACGTTGTTTTATTGATTGTTATATGTAATTAAAGTACTATAAAATTTTGAATACACTTACATTAAATAGTTACTTGCAAGACTAGAATAGGACTAGAACTTTAGAGCGAAAACTTAAAATAACATATGTAGATTATCCTCTTTGTGCACTACACAAATGGGTTGTAATTACATTATTTAATTGAACGCCCAATAAAAAAACTTCGAATGTGCTAACCTTACGGAAACATAAAAATATTGGGCAAAGAAGCAAAAATTACAATTTAGATTTTAAACCCTTGATGACAACAAAATAGCCTTTATTTTGCCTTTGAACCAGGGAACTTTATTACATCTCATCCCTATTTAAGTATCCCTCACAAAAAGGAATAGGACTTATATAACTAATCAACTTCTCTTTACAATTAACAAAATTCTTGATTGTTTTGCAATCAAAAACAGGATGTGATTGGAACGATTGCCCAACCGAATACCAATATCTTCTTTTCTTCAGCGGTTTTGAATGTATTTAAATTGGAGAGAGTGGCTGTTTTAATATATAGGGAATTAATTTAAAATTGTTACCAAAATGGTTTGTGCTATCGCATCAGAAATATCTGAATACTAATTGCGGACTTATTCTGTAAAATAAAAGTGACAATGCTAAATATTTTCCTTTACCATCTTTTTAAAATATCCGTTCTCCAAATAGTGATATAAGTTTTTTCCGGGGCAAACTGTATTTTGGGAATAATCTTTATGCCCTCCAATAGAATCAACCGGTACATTATATTTTAATGCAAGCCAGGTCATAGTTTTTACCACCGCATCCAATTGATATTTGTTTGGTTCTACCTCTTCGAAATTGCCAACTACTTCAATAAGTGCGTGCCCCATTGGATTGTACTCTGTATTTGTATCACCGGAATAATTAATATTTCTTCCCTCATATACTTTTCCATTCAAATCAATTATGTAATGATAAGGGATGTCAATCCATTTTTTTTCTCTTCGTGACCATGATTGAAGATTTCGAAGATACTGAACAGGATCTTTTCCTTTAGGAAAGGGTTCCCCCTGATGGTGAAGGGTTATATGAGTAATGGTATGCTTTTTTGCAAGTGAATCTAGTGCCGGTGTTCCCCCCCATTGCTTTGAGGTAATAATGTCATTCTCAAAATTTTGGATAGAGAATTGTTTTGAAGCAGTGCAACCAGATATTAATACGACGGTTATTAGTAAAGTAATAAAACGAATCGAATAATTTTTATAATATTTCATACGATAATTTATTCCTAAAATTAAATTTGAAATGAACAAGGATTTTTCAAATTGCTTAGCCAATTGTAACTCAATTTGGCAACATGCATCTTTTCTAAAAATTTTACATAAACATACAGAGTATCTGCCAGTAAAGGAACTTAAACATCATTACTGCTTAATATATGGCTCCAAAAAATTTCGAACGTTGGCACCAAGTATCGAAATTTGGTAACCTCCTTCCATTACTATTAAAGTAGGCATGGTTAGTTCATTTCGTAAATGCTGAGCCATTGTTTTGTAGAAATCTGTAGTAAGCCTAAAATCTCCCAAATCTTCATTTTCGAATTCGTGTGTATCAACACCATAGGAAATAATAAAATACTCGGGATTGAAATTCTTAATCTTATCAACAGCTTTTTGCAATACCTCGAAGTATTGAGCATTTGTAATATTCCCTTTCAACGGAAAGTTAACTGTTTTATCGTTGTTCTCTTCTTCGAATCCAGTAATGTAAGGATATGCGCTATCCGGATGACCATGAATTGAAACGTATAAAATGTTTTCATTCCTTTGAGCAATATCTTGAGTACCGTTTCCATGATGATAATCAACATCAAGAATACATACTTTAGCGTTCGATTGCTTGCAGTTATCTTGTAAATATTTTGCTGCTATGGCAGCATTATTAAGAAAACAATACCCGCCTGCAAATTCATATCCTGCATGATGCCCCGGTGGACGGCCTAGACTAAACACTGCGCGCTCTCCGGCAATTAGATATTTTGCTGCTGTAAGAGCCGAGAATGCGGAATACTTTGCCGCCTTGAATGTTCCTTCAACTATAATAGTAGAAAGATCAGTCATAAAATAACTTGCGTGACCTATTGGGCTTTTAGTAATTAATTTTTGGCGGATGTTGCCCACCGCAAACAAATCCGGCATAACGCCATCTTTATTCAGCCCGGCTGCAATCCAATTTTCATAAGCAGTTTGCAGGTAGCTGATATATTGAGAGGAATGAATTTTTAAAATATCCTCCATATTAAACTCTTCGGGGGGCAGTATATCAATTTCATCAATCAATTTTAAGGAATCTAAAATCTCACTCATTCTTTTAGGGGATTCTGCGTAATCTATAATGCTGTGAGATATAAACTCTTTGGCAGGATTATGAAGTTTGGTATTTTCGGAAAAAATTATTTTCATGAGATCACTTTAACAATTATTAAAAGACCACAGTTAATACCTGGTCAGCAATTTAGCTTGCATATCTATTCGTTAATGATATTTGGATCGCTCTCTTTTATGTATTGCAATATTTCCTTAGCCATATCGGAATAGGCTGTTACTTTAGAATAATCGAAGTCTATGTTATTGAGATATTGCAAAATTAGAGCATCCCCAATTTTCGATTCGGGAAGAATGCCTGCAAAGAAATATCCTAGCTTTTCAATTTGCTCTGTAATAAATGAAGTTGCTTCCTCTTCAAGATTCAAGAATAGATTGACCGAAGCAACATTCTTAACGCACATATTGCGAGTAATTTTTTTAACCTCTTTAATGGTATTAGCGCCAATTTTATGAATATGAATTTCGCCGCAGCTTTCTAATTCATTTATAGATGTAGATATCTCCGCCTCGGCACTCAAATTTGAAGCGCCATTATTAAACACAATATATTTGTGCACGTCTCCATTTATATTCTTGTATAGTTTTTTAATTATATCGCTGTGTATAGCGGGAAGGTAAAGTGTTTTGGGTTCCGGCTCCGACATATATTTATAGCTGAGCACTACACTAATCCTTTGTGTAGTATCATCCGAAATGCCTTTGAATTTCCATGATGAAGGACTTGTTGCAAGTAGTAACCCGCAATCGTTTATATTGTATCGAACCATTGCTTTTTGCGTGAAGATATGATTTGCCACAGCATAAGCATATAAACCTTTCAGAACTCTTTTCTTTGGAGAGTTAAAAAGATATTCTATTAATTTGTTAAATGCCCCTTGCCCTCTGAATTCAACATTTACAAAAACAAAAGTAAGTTCGGCAATAGTATCTTCGGGATACTGATAAAGTAAAGCAGCGTGCCCCATAAAAATATTGTCTTTGGTTACAGCAACTGCGGAAATCATTGTATTGTTATTGTTAAGCTCTACCAGTTTTTCCGGAAAATAAATATGTTCATCGAAGAAACTGTAGCCATGAGATTTATAAGCGCATCTCGAAATTTCAACAGCCTCATACTCTTCCATTCCTCTAACGGAGTACTCAATCTTTTCCTGAATTATTTTTGGTTCTTCAATTATTTCACTCTTCTCCAAAACTTCTTTTGCATCGGGAAGATATTTAATCATCTGTGTTTCTTTACCATTAATTCCAAGGTTATGAAATGAATAATCGTCCATCACTTTATCTATTAAAAATAATCCAAGCCCAGAGGAACTAGCTTCTTCAATGCTTTGGGCAGGTTTGTATTTCTTTACGTTCGACGGGTCAAAAGGTAATCCCATTTCCTTAATTATAATTTTTATTCCGTTACCCAAGTTTTCACAAACAATGTCAAAGGTTCTATTCTCTTCTGCATCGTAAGTATGTTTCATTACATTCGAAACTGCCTCTTCAATAGCAATTTCAATATTATTTAATTGATTGCCCGAGAAACCTATTTTTTTAGCAGCTTCAAGAACGAATAAATGAGCAATATCCAAATAGTCCAATTTGTTAGGCAAAGTAATTTTTAATATTTCGGGAGTGCGCATAGTATTCCTCAAATAGATAATGGTGTAAACAAATTTACAATCTAGATAGAATATTTAATAGAGATAAAATGTTTATTTGAAAAAGTAGTTGTTTTAATAGACAGACTATCTTTTCATAATGTTTTTGAAAATACATTTTCATCTCGGTTAAATATAAAACAGAATTTGTATTGGTGGAATGAATAGCAATTGCGTTTAGGGCTATGCAGCATTAACCGATGAATATATTGATTATGCATAAGCACTATAATTATGAAGAGGAGATTATTTATCTAGTCGAATGATTTTTTAAATCTCTCGAATTCAGTTTTAAGGCTTGAATACATTTCTTTAATTGTATCTACTTCCTTTTCAATAGAGGCAAGCCTTTCGTTAATACTTGGCTCTTTAATTTGTTCGCTAAGCAATGGTTCACCGCAGAATAAATGTGTGTATCTGTTTTCTTTACCCAATTCTTTTGGAAGCTTAATAACAAATGGACCATTTTCAATTTTTATAAGTCCCTCAAGTACCTCCTCTGTTTCGGCTAAATCCATAAACTCATAAATTCTATAGCAGCGCCCTTTAATTTCACCTATTGTTTGTGCACCACGCAATAACAACACGCACAAGACCGCTGTTTGTGGTTTTGTTAAATTGTAGTGTTGAGTAAAAATCTGTCGGTATTTTGGAACCCGCAATTCCGGACCAGTGACTTTAGAAATTAGTGCCTTATCCCTTAACTTTTGCACTTCAATTTCAACTAATATTTCATCAAACGATACAACTGGATTTCTGCTCGATTTTTGATTGCATGCATTTGTTAGCGAGTTAATTGTAAGTGGATAATACTCCGGAGTGGTAAATTCTTTTTCAATTAATGAACCTATAATTCTCGCTTCTTCAAAAGATATAATTTCCATACTCAGTCACGTTGTTGATAATTGGTAATTAAAGATATGGTCATGAATTGATAATTTCAAATATTAAGAGCAATAAAGCGTTTGGCAAGAAATACTTCGGACCATAAAGAATGCAATGAAGCCTAAATTTCAGCGATGGAAATTAGTTAATAATAAGGCACTGAATATAAATGCCGTCTGCTAACTAATTTTGATAACCACAAAAGTTATATCATCATTCAATTCGTTATTACCCGCCCATTCTATAGAACTATTTTTTAAGTGTTCTATTATTTCTGCAGATGACTTATGAGCAACCTTCTGAAATTCACTTTGTACTTTTTCGTATCCGTATAATTTTTTTTGATCGTTATACAATTCCGGTAAGCCATCACTTAAAACAAGTATTGCATCTCCGGAATCGACATCAAAACTGTTTTCTTTGAATACTGAATCTGCTAAGGCTCCTAGCGGCATACAATCCGTTTGATATTCTAAAACTTTTCCTTCCGTTTTTTTATGAACGAAAATAGAAGGCATGCCGGCACTAACAAACTTTACTTTCCTATCCTTAATATTAAGCATAGCAAAGGCCATCATAATGCGCCCAAGATTCAACATTTTTATTGTTTTGTTGGAAGCATTAAAAAAGTCTACCAAATTCAAACCAACCGAATCGGAAATAAAAAGAGTTTTCATAATGGCAACCATTATTCCGGCCCTCATTCCATGTCCGGTGGCATCGCCAATGGCTACATTTAAAGAGCCATCTTTCTTTTCCGAAAAGTCGTAATAGTCCCCTCCAACCTCACTTGCAGTATTCATATATACAGCGCATTCGCTTTGACTAAAATTTGGAATACTCTTGGGGAGCATCGATAACTGAAGTATTCTCGCCTCCTCAAGTTCCTTTCTTACTGTAATCAATTCATCGCGAGATTTTAAAGCTTTTTTAAATGTATCTAAATTAGCCAGAGCTTTTTTTATTGTAATTTCTAAATCGTTAAGATCTATAGGCTTAATTACAAAATCGTAAGCGCCTCCATTCATTGCCGTTCTAATGTTAAGTAAATCTCCATAGGCCGAAACAATTACAGAATGAAGAAGAGGATTATTAATTTCTTTTATTTTGGCAAGTAAAGTTAAACCATCCATCTCGGGCATATTTATATCTGTAAGGACAAGTTCAATGCCATTATCCTTATTCAATATCTCGAGCGCTTCAACTCCATTGCCTGCAAAAAAGAACTTGTATTTTCCCTCTTTAATTTCCTTTCGGAATTTTTGAGTGATTAGCAATTCTAAATCCGGTTCATCGTCAACTACTAATATTTTAGGTGTTATTATCATGGCACTTTGCATTTTAGTTTTTGGGAAGTCTAATTATAAATTCTGTAAAGTTTCCAACTTCTGTTTCAAACAACAGTTCACCGTTATGCTCACGAACAACAATTTCGTAACTAATTGATAGACCAAGACCTGTTCCCTTTCCGGTAGGCTTTGTAGTAAAGAATGGAGTGAAAAGATTATTCCTAATTTTTTCGGGAATGCCATTACCGTTATCCCTAATACGAACTTCAATAAATTTTGGGGTCTCCATAGTTTTTACTGAAATCTTAGCAGAGCTTTCTGTTTTTAATTCTACTTTTTTTCTGTGAGCTTCGTAGCAACCGTTTGTCATTATATTTAAAAATACACGGCTAATGTCCTGCGGTATAACATTAATTTTGCTTATCGTCTTATCATAATCTCTTTCAATCTTAATATTGAAAGTGCTGTCTTGAGCACGCATTCCATGATAAACAAGATTAAGATCCTCGTCGAGCATAGAGTTAATATCTGTAAGCTGCTTATCGCTGGTTTTACCGCGAGAGTGCTGAAGCATACTGTGCACAATACTATCGGCCCTTTTTCCATGCTCTTTTATTTTTTCGGAATTCACTTTTAATGTCTTTAAGATATCTTCCAGTTCTTCTAGAACTGCCGAATCTGCCGAACCTTTTAGTTTGGCAAACTCTTCTGTCAATTCATCTATTAAACCAACAGAGAGTTCCGAAAAATTGTTTACAAAATTCAATGGGTTTTTTATTTCGTGAGCAATACCCGCTGTTAATTGACCAAGCGAGGCAAGCTTTTCTTGGGCAATAAGCTGAACTTGTGTTGCCTCGAGATTTTGCAGAGTTCTATTCAACTCTTCGTATGCATTGGCATTATTAATTGCAATGCCAACATGAGCAGCAATTGTTTCAAGAAGTCTCAAATCGTCTTCATTAAAAACAATTTCATCCTCAACGCTTTGAACACTTAAAACACCTATTATTTCTTCTCCAACTGGAATAGGAACACCCAGATAAGATGCCGAGCGGGTCCCAATTCTTTTTACTCCCAGTTCCTCGGTTTTTTTATCTACCTCGTTATTAATTAGCAAAGCCTGCTTATTAATAATTATTGCAGATGTTAATCCCTCTCCAAATTTTAAAGGAGCATAATCATCTCCATAACCATAAGGGAAATTTATCATCTCCTTTTCTTTATCAAGAAGCGCAAGGTAAACTATCTTTGCGTTAAATAAATCCCTAACATTATCTCCAACAAGGTTTATTAGTTTAGTAATTTCCAAGTGACCGGCAATTGCCTGGCTAATACTATTAACCGTTCCTAATTCTGCCGCGCGCTTTTTGCTCTCATCAAGAAGTCTAAGAGTTTCGTTAAACAAGCGAGCGTTTTCCAGTGCAACACTCATACTATTTGCAACAGTTGTTAATAGACGAATATCAGATTCCGAGAAGGCATCTTCCTTTTCATAATTTTCTATCAGTATTAATCCCTTAGCATCGTTGCCAAGAATAATTGGGACCATTACTAGCGATTTGCTTCTATCTGTACCCGGAATGGTTATTTGCCCACTAAATCCTAATTTACTTACTTCCTCATCGGTATTATTTTTTATAAGTAATAATTTTTTAGTATCTAAAACATATTTTGAAAAAGGAGTTGGGTTCATGGACTGAATTTGCAATCGCTCACCATGCTCGAACTCGTAAGGAAAATGAAGAATATCATTCTCCCTATCGTATAATCTAATTCCTAGATCTTGAAAGCCAAGAGCTTCGCGGAATTTATCTCCAACTAGATTAATAATAGAATTGAAGTCCATTTCCATTACAAGACCTTCTTGAATTGTATTGAGAATGGAAAGTTCTACGTTTCGCTGTTGAGTTTCGTTTAATAATCTCTTAGTCTCTTCAAACAATCTTGCATTTTCCAATGCAACTCCCATGTTCGATGCAAGAGTTAAAAGTAATTGAACATCTTTTTCGGAATAGAGATGCTGCGTGTCCAAATCTTGAACGGTTATAACTCCTGTAACTTTTTGATTATGTACAATTGGTACTCCCATAAAAGATTGAGGCATATCTCCTGCAACAATATGCTCACCGCTATGAAGTATCATCTCTTGGCTTGTTCCAAATACAAGTGGGCTTTTTGTTTCTACAATTTCTTTTCTATCTGCATCAATACTAATTGGAATATCAAAATAGAACCTCTCATCTTTCTCAACCGCATAGCGGTGATGAACAGTTTCCTCCATGGGATTATATGTAGAGATTGAAACCACTTGAGCGTTAAAAACTTCTCTAATTTTATCACCAACCAAATCTACAATGGACTGAAAATCCAATTGCTTGGCCAATCCTTCGCCAACACTGTTTATTATACCTAATTCAATTGTCTGCTGCTTTGTTTCTTCCAACAGCTTGTTAGTTTCATCGAAAAGCCTTGCATTCTCTAACGATACACTCATACTGTTTGCAATAGTAGTTAATAAGCGCATGTCCGATTCCGAAAAAGCGTTTTCTCTTTCTACATTTTGAAGACTAACCGAACCACGTACAATTTCTCCAGCAATCATAGGAACGAAAATAGCAGATTTAGGAGTTAGCCCTTTGGTTACTCCGGTGCTGCCATATTTTTTTGCAGTCTCAATATAATTTTGATTGATAAGCAAAGGCTGCTTGGATTTAATAAGCTGTTTGTTGGCCCACATAAATGGACGCGGTTCTATAGATAAACGAACTCCCTCTTCAATTGTATATTGAAAATGTTCATTTCCGGTTTCATAATCGAATGTGCGAATAACCAATGTTTGCAAATGAAACAAGCTGCAAAGTCTTTCTCCAACAAGATTATAAATACCCTGAATATCAAGCTCTTTGGCAAGGCCATCTTGAACACTGTTAATTACAGATAATTCTGCAGAACGCTGTTCCGTTTCACTAAGCAATCTTTTTGTTTCTTCAAAAAGTTTTGCGTTTTGTAAAGTAACCCCCATGTTTGTTGAAAGGGTTGAGAGAAGACGAACATCATTTTCGTTATAAGCATCTTTTTGATAACTCTGAATACTAACTACTCCAAGAATTTTATCGTTGAATAAAATTGGGACACCCAAATAAGATTCCGTTTCATCTGCTTCGCCAACGTTAACATCGGTAATAGCGCCAGCTTCGTTCTGATCAACCAAATTAGAGAGCATGAGTGGTTTGCGGGTATTAATTACTTTAGAAGTGAGACCAGAACCAAGTTCAAAAGGCTCTACAATCTGATAACCATTATAAAAGGAGTATGGAACATGAATCATTTTCGAGGTTTCATCCAGCAAAAGAATTTCTGTCACTTCAGAATGGAAAATTTCTTTTACCTTATCACCCACAATTTTTGTTACGGTAGTAACATCCAACTGCTTAGACATTGCCTCGCCTACACTATTAATAATTGCCAGCTCGGCAGAGCGCTGCTCTGTTTCTTTTAAATGCTTCTTCGATTCCTCGAATAACTTTGCATTTTGAAGTGCAATTCCCATACTTGTGGAAAGAGTATATAGCAACCGCACATTATTTTCATCGTATACATTTTTTTCGTAGCTCTGAATGCTTACAACTCCAAGAACCATTTCGTTAAAAAGAATTGGAATACCTATATACGATTCAGTTTTGTCTTCATCTGTTTGAATGAGAGCGCCATTTTTAATCTGCTCGTCAAGCGTGTGAAGCAATAGGGGCTTTCTTGAATTAATTATTTTGGAGGTCAATCCTTCACCCAGTTTGAAAGGCTCGTAAGTCCGGTATCCATTGTAATAAGAATATGGCAAATTGATAATTCCGGTTTCATGATCGAGAAGAAGAATTTCTGTAACTTCGGTATGAAAAATTTCGCGAACTTTATCTCCAACAATTTTAGTAACTGTTAAAACATCCAGCTGCTTCGACATTGCCTCGCCTACACTATTTACTATTGTAAGTTCGGCTTCTTTTTGAGCTAATTGTTTCTTTAGGATTTCGCTTTCACTTTTTGCAGATAGAGCTTTTTTATTTTTTGCTTCCATTCAAATTCCAGATTACTTTGGTTATTAGTTTTATAAAGCCGCTACTATGGTAGAACTTTTTCTTTGAGCTGATTAAAATCTATAGGCTTTGTCATATAGTCGTCGCAGCCATACTCTTTTGCCTGACGATAATTATTTTCATCACCGTAGGCAGTAATCATAGCGACACGCAATTCCGGAAAATTTTCTTTAATCCATTTAAGCAGCTCTAACCCATTCATTCCGGGCATATTTATATCTGATAGAATTTGATTTATATCGTCTGCACCGTTGCTCTTAAAATAATCCCGAGCCTCTTCCCCCGAAAAAGCAAATAGAAATGCTACCTGCCCAGATTTTATTTCTTTACGAAATCTTTGCTCGAAGAGCAATTTAATATCCTGCTCATCATCAACTACCATTATCTTCATTTATTATCCTTTCTTTGCTTTTACAACAGTTTTATTCTTATTTAGGTTTCATTACTAATAAAATTGCAAGATGAAGTTATAATATCCACGAATCATTTTACCTTAACAACTACAAACGTTACATCATCTTCAAGTTCTTTATTACCGGCCCAATTAGAAACTTCATCTTTAAGTAGATTAATAATTTCATCGGCACTTCTGCTTCCGGCTTGTAAAAAAGTATCAACCAATTTTTTGTAGCCATATTGTTCATTCTTAATATTCGGTAGTTCCGTAAAACCATCGCTTAGCATTAGAATAACATCACCATGTTTCATATCAGTTTCATCTGCAGTGTATTTACTTTTATTCATTGCGCCTAATGGAAGGTTATGACCTCCAATTTCAACAACCTCGCAAGAAGCATTTTTATAATAATAAACCGGCGGCATTCCGGCGTTTAGTACTTTTAGTTTATTTCCATAAATATTCATCATTGCAAAGCCAACCATCATTCTTCTAAGATTGGAATTTTTAATTGCTTCGTTAGTCAACTTAAAAAATTCGGTCATTTCTTTACTGCTCGAGTTTACCATGAACAACGATTTTATCATAGTTACCATAGTACCAGCTTTCATTCCATGTCCGGTTGCGTCTCCAATGGCAATGTTCAAAGAACCATTATTCATAAATGAGAAATCGTAATAGTCTCCGCCAACTTCTGTTGCGGTTTTCATATACACTGCAATGTCAAAATCTTTTAGTTGTGGAATTTCCTTTGGAAGCATTGCAAGTTGAAGCTCGCGCGCTTCTTCAAGTTCTCTTGTTTTACGCTCATTTTCTGCTTTAATAATTTTATTCTGTGCCTCTGCTTTTTGAAGATCGAGAAAGCGAGTGTATGTTTGGTTAAAAACCGTAGTGAACCTATCCACAATACTTGCATGTACTTCAGACAAAGGAGAAAGACTGCTCGCGATCAGACAACCAAAATCATCCGATGAAATTGTAAGGTGAATAGACTCTATGGCAGACATATCTGCTTTAATAAATTCAGGTAACTGCGATAGTCCGGTTTTGCTAAACCCGAATTTATCCCAGTTCTTTTTTTCTTCTCCCGCCAAATTATATTGCCACTTTTTACGTTTAGTTCGCCATCCATCCAAATATGCTTGATGCGATGGATGAGAATTATTCTGCACAAAAAAACCATTGTTGGATAGCAGTCCCTCCTTACCAGTTAGGTACCAGTTTATTCCTAAAGTCTCAGGGTCAACTATCATAATAATGCAGCGGTCCAATTGCGCATCCAGCTTTACCAACTCGGTAAACATCTCATATACAACTAAGCTTAAATCTGCGCTATTATACATAGCCATGCTTCTGCTTCTCACTCTTTCCAAGGCTGCTTCAATTTGTGCTTCTCTTGCCTGTGCTTCTGCTTTAGCAATATCCATATACCTCTGGTATGATAAAGCAAAAACATTTCTGAAACGCTTAAGCAGTGCCTTCTGATCTTCATCAATTGAGCCGAAAGTGGAAATGCCTATAGAGCCAATACCGATGGAATAGAAATAATAGAATAAACCTTTTTTCTTATCTAGTCGAGGATCATCTTTTTCACCAATGCGTTTCCTGAACTTTTTCCAATTAACCAAATCTTTTCCGGTAAAGTAAGTTTCGGAAAAAGCGTCATTGGCACTGCGGATTTTTTTTATCTGTTTTTCTACAAGCGGATGTACATCATAGAAAAGATGATTAGTGCTTCGGCCTATTGTATCTGAATAATCGTAGTTGATAAAAGATCTTTTTTCATCGTCATGAATATTGATCATTGCATTTCGCAAACTGTCAAAACCCAGAGTCTTGAATTCTTTGAATAATATCTGACAAACATTCAGCAAATCTTCCGGCTTATGCATGCTTGTTGCTGCAGCTCTTACTTTTTCAAGTGAAGCTTCAATCTGTGCCTCTCTTGCTTGTGTTTCTGCTTTTTCTATATCTAAATAACGGCGATATGCCAATTCAAAAACTTTTAGAAAGCGTTTAAATAAATCTTCCTCTTCCTTTGCGAGAGGATAATAAGTAGAAATTCCAAGTGCAACCGGCCCTAGTGAGTACCAGTAATAATTAAGCGACTCTGCTTTAAGCAAATATTTATCTGCAAACTGGTTAGTTGTTTTTTGATAAGCGTACCAATCAATTAACTTTTTTCCTTTAAGATGTTCACGGACTTCCTCGTTTGTACCCTTCATCATTTTTTTAGCAAAGGCCGATTGAATCTTGTGGTTTTTGAAATCGACATCTGTTATAAATTTTTTATCATGTTTCGCATAGTACTCATAATTCATATAGCTACCGCGGCTTTCATAAAAAATTGCCGTTTGCACATTGCGAATTTCTTTTACTCCGAGTTTTTGTAATTGCTTTGAAATTGTTTTGCATATTTCCAGCATATCTTCAGGCTTCTTCATACCCAAAGCCACTGCTCTTACTTTTTCCAGCGAGGTTTCTATTTCCAGTTCACGATTTTTTTCTTCCAGTTCAAAGGTTCTTCTTTTTATAGCTTCTCGTAATTCCAGGTTTTCTTTCTTAATTTTTTCGGGGGCTATTTGTTCCCCTGCTTCTGTGCGGCTGTCTGGAAACGAGCCATGCTGATGAGCTAACTTCCATCCTTTGGGTGTTTTTACAAGTAGTGCCGATACACGCGCCGGACCATAGAAATTCCATTCATTCTCAATCAATACAAACAAATTGTTTTGTTCATGAATAAGCACAGTCTCATCTACGGTAAACATCTTGATCTTTCTATTTCGAAACTCTGCCTTGCCTGTCATCTGATGAGCAGTTGCTTTATAAAACCTAACGGCTTCAGTCTTGTTGTTGAACACTTCACTAACTGCAGTACCAAAAACTTTAATGTTGTCATCAAGTAACGATGCAAATGTTTTCATATCTCCAGCAAGATAGGCATCCCAATAAACATTGTAGGTCTTTAGGATTTCCGCTTCCAGTTTTTTTGTCAGTTTCATTTAGTTTCACTTCACTTTTATTACTACGAACGTTACATCATCTTCCGGCTCTTTATCATTGGTCCAGCGGCGTCCTTCTTCTTTCAAATAGGAAATAATTTCTTCCGGTTCTCTTTTAGCAACCTCTTCAAATGAGTTCCTTGCACGATTATATCCATATATTTCATTTTGCTCATTCTGCAGCTCGGGAAATCCATCGCTCATTAATAAAAGCGTATCACCTTTAAATAGACCTACCTCTTTTAATTCATATGGAAAATTTTCCATTGTTCCTAAAGGCATTCCCTTCATTAAATGTTCTTCAATAATGGAAGAATCATTTCGGAACAAATAAACAGGAGGCATTCCAGCAGCGGACATAACCAGTTTATTATTCTGAATTTTTAGCATTGTCATACACATAGCTAAAGAATGAAACTGCATCTGCTTAATACACCTGGACATTTCTTGGAAAGTAAAAAGAATATCCGGATTGGCGGCATAACTGTTAAACAAAGATTTGGCAGAGGTGACCATTGTACCGGCTCTCATGCCATGCCCTGTAGCATCGCCTAAAACAACTGTAAGAGTGCCATCAATTCCAACATTGAAATCGTAATAGTCACCTCCAACTTCGGTTGCAGTTTTCATATATACTGCAATGTCAAGATGAGCAAATTGGGGCAACTGTTTGGGCAGCATAGATAATTGAAGTTCGCGAGCTTCTTCAAGCTCTTTTGATTTGCGGTCATTCTCTGCCTGAATTGCTCTTGACTGTGCTTCTGCTGTTAATGCTCTAAGATCTGCTTCCTTTATAGCCGCAGCGTTTCTCTCTTTAGTTAAAAGTCTTCTTCGCTGAACTCTATCAATTCCAAAGATTAGTCCAAAAAAACATGATGCATAAAAGAAATAGGCAAATGTAGTTCTCCAATATGGAGGAAGAATAATAATGCGTATTGCTTTTTCTTCATCACTCCATATTCCATCTCCATTAGCTGCTTTTAATCTAAAAACATATTCGCCTGGGTCCAGGTTTGTAAATGATGCAAACCTAAGTTTACTGTAAACCCAATCGTTATTAAATCCTTCTAGTTTATAAGCTATTAAATTCCTTTCCGGTCTTGAATAGTGAACCGGCGAGAATTGAAATGCGATGTCGTTTTGCGAATAAGAAAGTTTAATTTCATCTGTAGCATTTAAATCTTTTGCTAACGAAAAACCTGTTGCATTTTCGAACACAGATACATCTGATATTTTAAAATCTGTAAGTACAATTTTAGGTTTAGTTTGATTTGTTCTTCCGGGGACGAAATAATTGATTCCATTCTCGCCACCAAAAAACAATTCTCCATTTTTCGATTTACATGCAGCCTGCGAAAATGAGTAGCCTTGAAGCCCATCTTTTATATTTATATTAACAAATGTTTCCTTTTCACCCTCTTTACTTCTAACAAGAGTTGTCAAACCTGCAGCACTGCTAATCCATAAATTACCATAATTGTCTTCCTGGATTGCCGCTGTAAGGTTTGTTGGCAAACCATCTTTCTCGGTAAACAATTTTTTTGTTTCATCCTTTGGATCAAACTTTACAAGTCCATTTGGAGAGGAATACCAAACAAATCCTTTACTGTCTTCCATCAAGTTATAAATATCGTTTTCGAATGAAAGCCCCGAAATGTTTTTTCTTTGTTTGTACTGTGAATACTTGTTATCGGCTAAATTGTATTTAAATAAACCTTGCGATCTTGTTCCAATCCAAATAGTGTTTTCGTAATATTTGCTAATTGCAATAGAGGTAGAATAAAGTAATAACATCTTGCTTGCTTCATTATAATTTTTTTTAATCAGTTCAGAATAAGTTTTAAACTGTTTATCATTTATTTCCAGTAATTGAACGCCCCATAATGCCGAATCTTTAGGAGCTTGCACATTATAATTTCCGTAAGAATTACCAACATCCGACACGTAATTAAGTTTATATTTTCCTTTTGTAAGCTCCATGGTGTTAAATACAATTCTATTTTTCAAGCCGCCTTGAAAATGAAAAGTTTTTATAAACTCCTGCATACTCCAAACAGTATTTTTCTCCTTATCTTCAATCCATCCATAATCGAACATGTTTTCCAAATTTGGCTGGCCTTCGCCAACCCCGATAATCAAAACCTTCATATTGTTCTTAACTTCAAATTCTTTTTGAAGCAATTTTTGCTCGCCTACTTGAAGCAGGGAGACAATTGGTTTGGAAGAATATGCAAGATTAATTATTTCTTGCTGCAGCTCTGGGTTATACTGCCGGTTAAATGCAGAGGGAATTTTCTTCCTAAAATTTTGACTAGGATAAAAAATATCTACTCCCCCGCTGTATGCTATAAACAATCTACCGGCTGAATCAAACTCTAAATCACTGATACTAATTCCATTCGTTATTTTTTTCTCTTCTTTATAGTATCTGTCTATTTTTCCGGTTATTGGATTAACCTTATCCAACCCCTCTTGAGTTCCAACCCACACATTATTTTCTTCATCAATTGTTAAGGACGAGATATTTGTTCCGGAAATATTATTTGAATTTTTACCCGCGCTGAAATTCTTTGATTGACCGGTCTCTAAGTTTTTCCAAATTAAGCCGACACCTAATGTGCCAATAGCAACGTTGTTTGTGTTTTTGCTCATTGCAACCGCAGATACAATATCTGCGAATGTATTTGTCTTAATATTATCTGGTATTTTAAGAACATTCATTGGTTGTTTGTTTGGATCAACTTTGTAAAGACCTTCTGTAAGTGTACCTATCCAGATGTTTCCAAAACTATCTTGGAATAAAGAAGCTATTGAAGAAGACTTAAGGCCACCCTCTTTTAGATTGTTTTCATCAAAATGGAAAAACTTATCATTAGCAGGATTATATCTGTACAATCCCTTGCTTAATGTTGCTAGCCAAATGAATCCAGATTTGTCTTTCAGAATACTAAATACGCCGCTTGTTAAGAATCCCCCTTCTAAATTTGTAAATAAATCTATGCTGCTTATTTTTTTATCACTCTTGCTATAAATTTTTAATGAGTTTTCTCCACCTATCCAAAGTCTGTTAAATTCATCTTCATGAAGGCACCATCCTTTGCTAATAGATTTGATACTCAAATTTTCATATAAACGAAAGCGATCTGTATCATCATCGTAATAAAATACTCCAGAACCAAAATCGAGGACCAAAATATTCGCATCCGATGTTTCAATAATAGAGTTTACAAAAGCATTATTAAGTTCCTCATTATTAAGAATAAACTTTTTCCTTTTGGTAGTCATGGTCTTAGGGTCAAGTATATGTACACCTAAAATATCTGTGCCTATCCATATCCTGTTTTTTTTATCAACAAGTATTTTCTGAACATAGGGAAGATTAATATTTTGTTCTCTATCAATTTTTACTTTTATAAATCTGTCGTTTTCTCGCTGATATTTTACAAGCACATTAAAACCGCCAATCCACATATTGCCATCTTTGTCTTCGCATATCGAAGTTATTTTATTATTTGGGAGGCTTGTAATATCCGTGGGATTATTTTTATAAACTTTAAATTCGTACCCATCATATCTGCATAGACCGTCTTCTGTGCCAATCCATAGAAAACCAAACTTATCCTCATAGATACAATTTATTGTTGGGTTGGAAAGCCCTTGTGGGATAGAATAATTTTCAAACACAAAATTCTCTTGGGCAAGCAGTAATAAACTTGGCATAAAGAATAGTAATAATAGAATACTCTTAAGAGACACTCTTTTACAAATTTGAATAAAAGATATATTTTTTTTCATGAAATCAATTTTCCAATCATTTTTAAATTACTTTACTTTTATAACCACAAATGTCACATCATCTTCCAATTCTTTGTCATTTGTCCAACTCTTTCCCTCTTCTTTCAAATAGGTTACAATTTCTTCCGGTTCTTTTCGGGCAATTTTTTTAAAATTACTTAATGCTCTTTTGTAGCCATAAATTTCTTCTACATCATTTTTTAATTCCGCAAAGCCATCACTCATCATTAACAATGTATCTCCGCTTTCTATTGTAAATTCTTTAACATCATAATCGATCCCCTTCATTGCTCCAAGAGGCATATTGTTTATTAGAATCTCTTCAACTTCGTCCGGTCTATTTCTATATACATACAAAGGGGGCATGCCTGCGTTTGTTGTAATAACTCTATCTACTTTTATTTGAATACAAGTTAATGCCATCATCAATCTGCCAAGCTGCATATCTTTAAGGGCCTCGTTAGTATTTTCGAAGAATGGCTTAAGTTCTTTGTTCGATCTATCTGACATGAATAGAGATTTCATTATTGACACCATCATGCCGCTCATCATTCCATGACCTGTTGCGTCGCCAAGAATTACAGTTAATGTGCCGTCTGGGTGAACATGAAAATCGTAATAATCGCCGCCTACTTCTGTAGCTGTTTTCATATATACTGCAATATCCAGATGGGGCAGTTGAGGCAAACCTTTTGGAAGCATTGATAGTTGAAGATTACGCGCTTCATCCAATTCTTTTGTCTTTCTGGCATTTTCTGCTTCAAGTAATCTTTTAGTTTCTAATTCCTTTCTGCGCTCTAGTTCATATTTCCGAATTCCTCCAAGCATTCCCACAAAGCCAATTATGTATGCGCCAAAGGCCCAACCAGTAAGCCACCATGGAGGATTAATTGTAAATGAATAAAAATCTTCATTTGTTTTCATTCCATTGGAAGTTATTCCCCTCACTCTAAATCTATAGGTCCCGTGCGGTAAGTTTTGATATTCAACAAATGGAAGGTTTGATGGGCGCGACCAATCTTTATCGAATCCTTCTAGCAAATGCTCGTACATAGTTTGTTTGGGATCTCTGAAATTTAATGCAGCATAGTTGAACACAAAGGAATTTTGATTGTGTGAAAAAGTTTTTGGAAAATTATAATGGTATGATTCTGAGTCTGAAGCAACAGAATAAATTCTTAGCGGATAACTTTTCATTTCCTTTTTGTTGATAAACAAACCCACTCCGCTGTATAGAGCAACCAAATTACCTTGCCCGTCCAAAGTAGCAGCATAGGCACCTCCGGTAACTAAATTTTCATCATCGTAGTATGTTTGAAATTTATCTCCTATTACATGCAATACTCCGCTAGGAAAACCAAAAAAAACGTTCCCCTTAAAATCAACAAAAGGATTAGAAATTTCGGTGGAGGGAAGGCCTTCTTTCTTAGTATAAAATTTTAGATTTGTGCCATCAAAAATTACTAACCCTTGTCCCCTTAATCTTATATACAATCTATCATTGGCTTGAATTTCTGTCTTAGTTCCGGCAACACTTGCACTTTTTAGAATTCTGAAATCTGCATTGGCGTTTACACTGTCACTTAGATCTATAAACTTTTTACCGTTAAAAACATAGAAGCCGCCGGATGTTAAGAAGTACATTCCATTTTTTAAATTTCCCACATAGTGAAGTTGTTCGTTTGGCATCTTCCAATGTAATGGGGGACTGCTCCATGTTTTGCCATCAAAGATCTTAATTTGTGTTTCTATTGAACTAAGGTCTTTGATATTATCCGAAAAATGTCCTATTAACCACAGCCTATGGTCGTTATCTTCCTGGAGATCGAAAAGTTGATATTTTTTTTCATTTAACTTCCTGTCGAATGGAGAATTTATTTCAATGAATTTTTCTCCATTAAATTTTCCTAAAAAATATTCAGCTTCTATAAGTCCATTAGATAATGGCCTAACATAATTTTGCCACGCGTAAATATCCCCCTTCTTAGTTTCAAAGATGCTGGAAGAATTATAGATTTTGCGTTTATCCGAGTCGATATTTTTGAACTTGAAAATCTTTTCTTTATTGCTGTTCTGAATGGTTTGTGCAACAGTTATTCCCTTTGAAGTTGGTATCCAAACCAAATTCTTACTATCCGGAAATACATCAAAAGTGATATTACTTTTCAATCCCTCTTTTTCGGTATAACTTCTTAATTTCTTTCCATCCCAAATATTAATACCTGTATTAAAGGATTGAGCATATGCAGGAAGTGCAGAATAAGAATAGGTAATCCATACCAATCCGTTTCGGTCAACAACCAAAGAAGGAATTCCTCCTTTTGTTTGAAGAAGTCCATCCTTTGCCGTAAGAATTTTGGAATTATTTGGGAAGTAAAATCCAAATCCTTTATTGGTAAAGATTAGTGAACCATCTTTTTTTGATTCATAAGGAATGGCCGAAAAAGCATCGAACTTTACCCAGGTTTCATTTTTTAGTGCAAACATCTGATTTGGAATTCTTGAGCTTTGAGTCTGCGATTCTGCTATAGTTTGTAATATTAATAATTCTGGAAAGACCTTATCTGCTTTAGTAAATATGGCGCCGGCAAAAGTTAAATTACTAATTGTTTTTTGTGTACCAGGCTCTTGAACCTTTTTTATATTTTCTAATAAAGAAGAAGGAATCCATTTCCCACCAGAGAATTCAAGAATATATTTGCTGTTAAGTGAAAGTGTTCCCTCCGAGCCAATGGTAAGTAATAGTTTATTCAGCTGCTTGCTATAATAAACAAAAAGTGGAAATTGATCTTTACTTAAGTCCTTAATAAAATCTGTGTATTGATAAAATTTGTTTCCATCATACATCAATACGCCCATAGATTTTCTATTGGAATTCATACCAACAACACTACCAACACAAGCAAGCCAGGTATTTCCATCTTTGTCAATCGAGCTGGAGAAATTTCCCTCTGCTATATTAGCAGCCTGAAGTGTGATTCCCAGGGACTCATCTATTCGTTTGAAACCATTGTTTTTAAATAAAGCATTATATGCGCCTTCGCTTGTTTGCGTATTTCTTCCCGAAGAAGAAAAAATAAGATCTCCGTTGGGAGTTTCTATAAATCCTTCTGCGTTGTCTAATGGAAAACTGGTGGAGTCATAAACAGAAAATTTACCATTATAAAACTGAGTTAATCCTCCATTAAATTTTTTATCTATGTAAGGAGTGTCGGAACCAATCCAAATTCTTCCTTTACTGTCAGCATCCACAAAGCTAATTACTCTTCCGGGCAAACCATTTATTCTGTAACCATCTTTCTCTGTATATGTTTTAAAAATTTTCCCGTCAAACGTTACAAACTTGGTAGCGGATGCAAAGTAAAGCACATTTTTAATAGAATCGTAATACATGCTTTGCATTTTTGGCAAATCTATTTCCTTACCTACTTCTTCAAAATCGTATCCATTAAACCGGTAAGTACCCTCCAAACCCGAAATCCATATGTATCCATCTTTTGTTTGAACAATGTCTTGAATGCTTGTGGTGGGCAGTCCCTCTTTATTTGTGTATTCAACTATGTCGGAATTTGCTAGGGTCTTTTGCCTTTGCTGAGATAATGTTGTAAGGGAAGAAATTAAGAGAAGTGATAGGGCGAGTATTCTAAAACTATTTATGGACATAAGAAACTCCGTAATAACAATTCAATTAAATTTGCAGCCTGATAAGGGAAAAATTTATTAACGAAATACATATAATCCTTGATTTTAGATTTTAATACAATTTGTCTTATTATTGGATAAAAATTTTTACTTACGGCAAAGATATAAAGCTGTTATATCATCACTTTGAGCGGTTTCTGCAGTATGCTTTTTTACATCGTCAATTAAATTTTTTATAAACATTTCGGCGCTTACAAATTTTTTGTTCAGAAAGAATTCTTCAAGCCTTTCATCGGAATACTCTTCGTCATTATCATTCATAGCTTCGGTAATACCATCGGTATAAAAAAGAATTTTATCACCTGGTTCCATTTGAATTTTAGCACTTTCGTATGGCAAACCAAAATCTAACATACCAAAAGCAAATCCTCCCTTTTCCAATTTAATTAACTTTCCATTCGAAGAATAAAATATTGGATTATGTCCGGCGTTTAAATATTCTATAGTGCCGGTTTCCGTTTCAAGTATTGCAATAAATCCGGTAATATATTTTTCGGGAGTAGAGGCTTTGAAAATAATTTTATTTAGGCGGTCTGCAACTTCTGTTAACACAAAACTATTTTCTACATATGCATTTAAAGAAGCGTTTAGTGTATTTACTAATAGTCCCGAAGCAACACCTTTGCCCGAAACATCTGCAATTATTAAAAGGTATCTGCCATCCTTAAGTTTAGTAATATCATAATAATCTCCCCCTATTTCCAAAGAAGGAATATTTATTCCGGCTAGATCATATCCATTTATTTCCGGTAAAGCTTGAGGGATTATTCTTCTTTGAATTGCGGCAGCCATTTCTATTTCTTTATGCATTCGCTCTCTATCTATTGACTCATTATGCAAATGCTCATTTTCTATAGCACCTAAAACCTGACGCGCGAAAGCACTTAACAATATTTCATCAGTAGTATCAAAATCTATTATTCCTTTTCTACTCTCTTTTTCGGAAAGTGTAAAATGATATTTTACCCCCTCGAATTCTACAGATGATTCTATTTTTTTCTCCGAGCTAATAACTTTTAGAACATCGGTGTTTTTAGGGAACACTAATTCCATAATAACATTACCGGATGAAATCATTTGAAGAACTGCACTTGATGCATTTGTTAACGCGGCAGCTCTTTCCAAAGAAAGTTCTAACAAAGGAAAAGTTTTATGAAGCTTTGAAATTTCAATACCGGTGTCTATAAGGCTATTTAGCTGAACCACTCTATGATTTAACGAAAAATTCAGCTGCTTTTCTTTTAATTGAGAGATAAAAGACTGGTAGGAGCTATCCAATAACTGTAAAAACATTTGGAATGTAACTTTGTCGATATCGCTTATTGGACTGTTATCAATTTTATTCCCAATAATCAATCCCCAATAGGCACCATCAATTAGTGGAAGAGTTGCGTAAAGAGAAAAATCACCATTAGATAAATACTCAACATAAACTTCATCCGAAATTTTTAAATGGTGAAGATTAGAATTGCTCTTTTCGTTATTGATCTTTATTACTTCCCAATCGGAAAATTTGCTGTTCTTATAAAATAGATTTGCGCTGCTAATAAAAAAGTTACCGCGTAGTATATGACAGAAATTTGAACCCAGCTCTTTAAGAGAATTTGATTTTGAAAGTATTGTAAAACCCTCCTGAAAAGATTTTACATGCAAAGAAAGCCTGTCTAGAATATTATTGTATTCAATTACATTCATCTTACTCTAATTTATCCTAAATAAGTGCTAGTTAAAAAAGTTATAAAAGATTCATTGCATCATTTACATTTTCGGCTTTTTTAGCAAACTGAAATAATCCCATTATTGAAAATGTTTTTTCTATAGAGGGTTCCAGATTTGTAAAGATCAGCTTTCCGTTGGACTCATTTAATTTTTCAATTATCTCAATGAGAAAAGAGATTCCAATTGAATTAACTACATTCGATTGAGCCAGGTTAAGAATTACATTATTAATTCCATCATTGTTGTATTTATAAAACTCATCAACAATTTTTTGTCCCCCAATATTATTTATATAGCCCGTTGTATTAATAACTAGGCAATTTTCTTTCTTTTCTACAAGCAAATTAAATTCTGATGACATATTAGAGACTCCTAGACTAAATTTTTAATTATGGTTATTTTAGTTCCGGTTTCGCCAGATTCAATAATAAAATCATCGGACATAGATTTCATTAGTTTGAGCCCCCACCCTCTTTTGTTATTACTCGATAATTTTTCATTAATATTAGGCTCTTCAACTTTCTCTGGTTCAAAGCCATGGCCATAATCGGTCACAAAAATTATCAGCCGTTCCTTTGTCATTGTAAACTCTACATTTACGTAAGGATTTTCGGCACCCGAGTGCTCGAGACCATTAATTATAGCCTCGGTAACAATAATTTTGGCTTCTCCAATTTTGTCACTTGGAATTCCTAAATGTCCTCCCATTAATTGTAAGCCTTCAAGAGCAACAAGTTCAATGTTAGGAACTTTTGGAATTTTTATTTCTAGTTTGATATTGTCATCCATAAATACTCTCAATTATTTAAAATTCAGCGCTATTGAAGAAGTAGCACTTTGTAAATGCAATATAACTATATAATACCCCATGTCCACTAAATATTATCATTTTTTTAGCCATAAATGGCGTTTTGGACTTGTTTATCCTTTTGAAATAGAGTGGATCATTTAGCTCACAATAAGCTGTTAGAAAAGATTTTACATCGTTAGAAGTAAAGAAAGAATAGCAATCTTGCACCTATTGCATTCTCTTAATCCGAAAAGTTATGGACTAATCTATCTGTGATGATATTAATATTTTTTTTACAGGTTATAGGTTTTTACTGTAATCGACTTTTTAATATCTCTTTTTTCTATACACTAAATTAAATGCAATCAAACATATAACTGTAGGCAGACCATTTCGAAAATTTTATTGCCTATTGTTTTTGCCAGACTTCAATAAAAAATAATTGTGTATATGTATACTAGAAATTACCAATTAAGACGATAACAGAATATTTCCGCATGCACATTTCATTATTTCAAAAATAACATTACATAAAAACTCTTTTTATGTGCCTATCAAATAAATTTTCAATAACATTTTTAGCAACAACCTCTTCATACTTAACAAGGGCGGATAAATATCTATCCCCCATTTCGGCAGCTACTTTATAACCAACATGAAGCAATTGTCTAAAATTCATATTGTAGTCTTTATTCAATTGGTCGTGGCGTAAAGTTGAGGCATATTTTTCTCCACTCCAGGTATCCACATCATCCGGATTAGGAAGTTTGGAAGAGTCAATATCAATAACAGTTTTGTACGGTCCGCATAATTCGTCGAACCGCTCGTAAGCTTTACGGTAAACTTCTTTTGCAATAAGCAATCCATCTCCTCCGGCAGAAGCAAGTCCAATTAATTCTTCAAGCCAGGTGGTACCTGCAGTTTTAAGATGAACACCGACATCAAATTTTTTGATTGCGCTTTTAATAGAATTATAAATTGAGAATTTATCGCTGCCGGAATGAACACTGAGTTTTAAATTCTTTGGAAGATCTAATTTTTGCACTGCATATTTTACAATTGCAATATCTTCTTCGAACTCCTTTGCAAACTCCGAAACATCGCCAACATAATCCACACCTTTATTAAACCTTCCGGAGAATTTAGGAGCAATTGTTTGAATAGGTATTTTTTGCTGCGAAACAGCAGATAGTATAAAAAGTAATTCAAGTGGAGACTGGGGATAATCTGTTTCATCAAGAGATACTTCAACAACAAAATTTCTTCCATTCTTTCTTTCCAAAAGATGACGATATACTCGGCCTGCTTCTTCAATTGCAAATAAAAACTTTTCGGCCGCTTCTTTAATTGTCTTTTCTGTAACTTCAACTTTGCCTTTTATTCCCGGAACTTCTAATGAACCGCAGAATTTTTTGTTACTATTTACAAAATTATTTATCGATTCTTCATCAGCCTTCTTTCCAATATAATCCGCAACATCAAGAGTGTAGAAATCGCACGAATCAATAAAGTGATCAATTGTATTTAATCCAACATGGTCTGCATCAACAAAATAAGAATCTTGCCAATTCAGCAGCTTCACCGCGGCATCTGCTTTTGTTCGTGTATCTTCGGGACGGCTTTTTATTATTTGATGCTCGCGATACGATTTATTCCAAACAGGAGTTATATCAACTCCCAACTCTTTTGCTTTTATTATTGCTTCTAACTGAGCCTTAGCCTGGTGACTAAATCGGTCTCCGACGCCAATTGAATACTTTCCAAGTTCCATTTTTATATTTTCTCCTTTAAGTAATTTTTTTCTTTTTAATTTTTGTAAAACAATTATTCAATTGTATTTAAATATTTTTCCAAATTTGTATAACCCCCTTTTCCAAATAAAAAGGAATCCGAAGGATCATTGGGATTAAGTGAATGTTTTATTTCCCAGTTATCGGGCATTCCATCATTGTCTGCATCTTCTAATGGATTTTGCGATCTTAAAAGAGGCCAGCCTCCTACATCTTTTTGAGAGTTAATAATTCCAGAAGACTCCTTTTTATCAGTCGAGGTTTTGGAGGAATTATTAGCGCGGACTTGCAAAACTAATCTTGCGTCAACTGAATCTCTTTTTGGCAAAACTGCTCCCGCATTATTTAAAACAAGTTCATATGCTTCAATTGCGGAATGCGTTTTAACCTCTGCAATAGAAAATGGATTAACAGCTTTGATTTGCTTTTTAACTTCACTGCTTACTTCTTGAACTCCTGTTTCCCAATTATCATGTGTTGTATTTGGGAATTCATACACAAAATTATCCTCAACATAAAATTTTCCATAACCAGCAATTGGATTCTGCGATTCAGTAGGATTTAAAATTCTATTTCTCTTTTTCAATTGAGTAGCTGGTCCATGCTTATAATAATTGCCTCTTACATTGTAGTTTCCTAGTTCACCCCCGTAAACACTGTTAATTCCCCAGTTATAAATAACATTATTAACAAAATCTACAATTTCTTCCGAAGCCGTTTCAAGGTGATTGCGTGAACCTGAAAACCTTGGATTACGGCTTGAGTTGTTTACATACAAATTGTGATGGAATGTTGCCCCCAGTCCTCCTTGAATTCCCCCATAACCATGATCTCCCTTTGGATGAACACTAGAATTAAGGCTTTCACCAATTATGCACCATTGCATTGTAAAATTTTTATTGTCGTAAAAACTTGCGCACTCATCAACAGCCCAGGTAAACGAGCAATGATCTATAATAATATCTTTATGACCAATTCCTTTGAAGGAATCATCAGCAACTCGGTTAATATCTCCAAGCCTAAAACGGAGGTAACGGACGATCACATTATCTGCTTCAATTGAAGTAGTAAATCCTGCAATGCAAATACCATCACCGGGAGCTGTTTGCCCGGCAATTGTAATATCACCGTTTTTTATACTCAGTGGAGATTCTAAAAAGATTGTACCCGAGATATCAAATACAATTGTTCTAGCGCCAGATGCTTTGACAGCCTCTCTTAAACTTCCCTTTCCGGAATCGTTGAGATTAGTAACTTTAAATACTTTGCCTCCTCTACCGCCGGTTGTAAAACGTCCATACCCTTCGGCACCCGGAAATGCAAGCTGCTGCCCAAATATATTAGCCGAGAAATAAAACATTATCTGTAAAGTGAAAATTATTCGGCCAGTAAAAATTCCTAATCTGTTTTTTTTCATTTACTTGTCTTTATAAGAAATATTGCATAATTGGTAATGTCATTTAAGCAATACCATTTTCTTTGATAGAACAACATCCAATGAAGTTAATCTGTAGATATAAATTCCTGAACTTAGACTTGATGCGTTGAAAGTAATTGAATGCTCTCCGGATTCTTTTTTCTCTTCAACTAAAGTTGAAATGCTTTTCCCAAGCATATCAAATACTTCCAGTTTTACTTGGGCAGCTTTTAACAAAGAATATTTTATTTCTGTAGAAGGATTAAAGGGATTCGGATGGTTTTGATATAGAGAATAATTATTTGGAATTTCATTTATAGATGAATGTCCTTCAACAGAAGTTATAACAGAAGGAATCCAATCCTCTGCGCCAATTCCAGAACTTTTAGAAAATATATTGTTAATTGTGTATTTAGTAGCTTCAGAATCGCTTAACTGTTTAACCAAGCTTCCCCATTGAGAGGTTCTTTGCGCTGGCTTAAAGCCGGGACCGCTGCAATTATATTCGGCATATAAAAAAGGATTAACCTGCATTGTTGTCCAGCCGGCGGGATCTAAATTAGCCGGCTCGAAACATCTTATAAAAACAGTTTGAGGAGCAGACTGCCATGGCCTTCCAAGAAAAATACTGGTGATTGGCTTCTCATCAAATCCATTTACATTTGTTGTTATGGTGCAGTCCAAAAAAACATAACCATATTTAAAAGAGGCATCTGTAGAAGCAGCCGTTAGAACACTATTGTTTCTGTTGCAGTTAATTATGCAGTTATCGAAAACGGCAATTGATTTTCCAAATATAAAATCTACCGATCCTTCTATGTAGCAGTCTTTATTATATATTCGTCCTGCGCCATAAGTATAATAGGTATCTTGATAGCCAAGCATTTTGCAATTTATATACATTTGCTTATCACCGTTTGCTCTTAGAGCAACGGCCTGCTGGTTTGCAAATGTACCATCGTTCTTTACAGTATTTTGAAATGTTATATCATTTGCCGTAAAATCGTTTGCATCAATGGCAACGCTTTGGCAGCTTGAAGTTGATAATCCTGGTTTACCGGCATAATCATCATAAGTTAAAATTGTGTTGTCCCGGTTTTCTCCTTGCAGAACAACATTAATTTTATTTTTCGCAAGCAGCAGTTTCTCTTTGTAAGTTCCATTTTTTACAAAGATGGTCCATGTTCCGGTATAATTATCAGGCACCGCATTAAAAGCTTCCTGAACCAATTTGTAGTCGCCGCTTCCATCTTTTGCTACTACTTTTGTAACGTTTGGCATAGGAACTTGAGTAGTAAAACTAATTTCATTTCCATATCCCGTGCCTTGGGAATTTGTTGCATATGCCCGTACAAAGTACTTTGTAGATTTAACTAATCCTGTAAGTGTACTCGCAAAAGAGCCAATATCCGTTCCATCTGCAGTTTTATTATCTGCAATGGTTGGATTTCCTAAAGTATTCCAGCATACTCCTTTTGCAATAACATCCGAGCCCCCCCATAAAATAACGTTTCCACCCGAAACAGCAGTTGTAACTAAAACAGAAGAAGCGGAGTTTGTTGTAACTGTGGGAATACTTAAGGATGATAAAGTAGTTAAGGAATCATTCATTCCGTAAGCCGTTCCCGCACTATTTGTTGCATATGCTCTAACATAGTATTTGGTATTAGGCAATAGGTTTGTTAATGAACTTGTGAATAGCCCAACTCCCGTTCCCTCAGAAGTTTTATTATCTGATACAAGAGGATCTCTAAATGTACTGTAGCAAACTCCTCTTGCGGTAACTGGTCCGCCTCCGTCGGAAGAAATATTTCCTCCGCTAACTGCTTTGTTAGTTGAAATTTTTGTTACAGGGGAAGTTGTTATTGTTGGCAAAGAGATTATTGCATTTCCGGTTGTAATACCTGCAATAACCACGTTTTGAATGCAAAGATATTTTCCGGATTTTACCGATGTGTCTTCATACCAAGGATAAACTCTTAAGTAAAAAGTCTCTCCCTGATTTATAGTAACATTAGCAGATGCCGAAACTTGAGTAATACCGGATGAGGTTAAATAATTATTTGCGTTACCGGTATTATAAGTAACAACTGTTGAAGAAGAAAAAGAGGGATCTTTTGAATAATAGATATTAGCTTTCATTGTACTTGCACTTGCAGCACCCACAGCTAAAGAAAGATTAGTTACATTAAATATTACTCCAGCATTAGGGGTAACAGCAAATTGAATATAGACTGTATCAATTTGCGCTGTAAGATTTGCAGGCCAAGTGTTGTTTGTTCCAGCCATTCTTACTCTTTGACTATTATTGAATCCCGAATAACCGTTTACTTCTGTATTCTTAAATAACTCTGCTGAACCGGTAACACTTCCGGAATTAAGTACAGAAACTGTAGATACAGATGTTAGAGGCCATGTGGCAGAAGCAGCTGTTTGCGCAACAACCCTATATGATAATTGGGACGTAATTATTATTAATGCCAATATTATTCTACTTCTTTTCATACATCCTCAAAAAAGTTGAAATTACTTTTTACAGAAATAATTTTTATGCTCCAGTTAAAAAGAAAAATTAACAGACAATCTGTTTATGTTATTAAATATGTCCATCTTCGAAAATGAGTAATTCACTTCTATATCATAATCCAAAATTGAAGTAAAGAAACCAACACCGGCAGACCATGAACCGAGATCTCTATTAGTTTGATAACCTGCTCTTACACAAACCATATTTAGATATGTATATTCTGTTCCAATATTTACTCTTTCGGAGTAATTGTTCGAATGAAGAAAATCGATTGCTAAAGTCCATAGATGATCTTTTGAACTGTTTGGTATTATCAAATCGGAAATACTTATTGCGCCTCCCATTGTAAATGCTAAAGGCAATTGTTCAAATTCTCTTTCTCTTCTAATGTTAGAAGAAAAATTCCGGATAGCCATTCCAAATGCAAAACCGTTCCATCCAGTATAATATTTTACGCCTGCGTCGAAAGTTAATTTAGCTGCATTGTTTTCGTAAATAGAGCCGTCGTTAAAAATATTTTGTCCTAAGTTTTGTCCGGCTATTCTAATGGATCCGCCAATCAAAAATTTTGTGCTAATTGCCTTAGCATAAGAAAGACCCACCGAATAAGCGCCAACATTCGAAACCGGACCATCTTCAATAAATCCTACAACATTTCCACTTCCCGAAATTAATGAGGGGTCCAATCTTGTTCCATTTATTGTTCCGTAATTAACCGTTAAAAAACTTAATCCAACTGCTCCAATATCTCCAAGACTGTAAGCAACGGCGCCGCTTAAATATCTTATATCTGCAATCCATTGAGTATAGTTAAGTGAGATATCAAATGTATTTTCCATTTCGACCAAGCCGGCAGGATTATAAAACATGCTTTCGGCCCCTTTGCCAGTAGTGAAAAACGCATCCCCCATTGCACTCGATTTTGCCGAAGTACTAACAAGTAAAAAATTCATAGTACTTTGCGCCAACTTTTTTAATCCAACTTGCGAATAGACGTTGCCAATTGCCGCGAAGAGGATAATTACAGTTACATAATTTTTTATAGATTTCATTCTATTATTCTCCTATAATTATCGCACTACAATAAATTTTTGGTAAGAAACTTCGCCGGTAGGTTTTTGTATTACTGCAATATAGATACCGCTGCTAATCACCTGCTGGCTGTCTGTCATTAAGGTCCATTTCTCGGATCCGCTTGGAGATGCAAAACTTGAATGCTGAATTGTTTTGATAAGATCTCCATTTTCGGTAAAAATTTTAATTGTGCACTCCGAAGGAAGGTTAACAAAAAATATCAGTCTTCCTTCCGATTCCGAACCATACACCGAAGAGTTGCTAACAAGCGGATCGGAAATATTATATGGATTAGGAACAACTCTAACTTTCGATAAATCATCCTGAGGAGGAATAGGTGGAACAACCGAAGGAGTACCTCCCGAATTATCCTGAACAAATAAACGGCTGCTGTAAATAATCTTTCCTCTTGTAGTTGGATCGGCATTCAAATCTGTAGGACTAATAAGAGCTTTAGCTTGAATATAATAAGAATAACTAGCGCCAGATCTAATTTCGTTATCGGAAAAAAGGTGGGTGCTTCCTTTGTCTGTTTTATCGCTATTATAAACCTGCTGATAAAACACAGTGTCGCTTCTCGAAATTCTTCTCATAATTCTATAACCGGCAAAGTTGGCTAAGTTTTCTGCAGCAACGTCTGCCCATTTCAATTCTATTCTATTTGAATAAGCTGTAACACTTATACTTGAAGGAGGAGGAGGAGCCTGCGGAATTTTATATCCTGTTTTAAAATTATATTGAGCTCTATAAGCGCTTAAAAAAACAGAATCGATGCCTAAACTAATCCATCTATTCTTAATCTTATCTATTGGTCTAGCATCTGCCGGAAAAACAAATTGCGGCGGAAACAATCCAGTATTTGAATTCCATGAAGGATTGTTGCTTCCAATTTGAGGATCTGTTAGAGTGTTGTTAAGCCATTTAGCTCCAACTTCTTTTGCTGTTGCTTCATCAATACCGGCAACACCGGATGCATAAACAATATGAATTTTTTGACCAGGCGCTAATTTGTAAGGACCGAATGCTGAGTGCATTAAAGACTGATTACTTGTATAGGTGCCGGCGGGATAATTTGTAAAATCTGCGGTTCCAATTTCATCACTGTTCAATCCATGAATTGTTCCGGCAAAAGGAGTTCCCTTAATTTTATTTTCGGGATTCTTGCTAACATAATCTCCACGCATTGCCCAATAGTTCGAGCTTCCGTAAGGATCGTCGCCGGAACTGTATGATGAAGAAATTTTTTGATCGTTACCCATGTAAGTAACGCGCGGCTGAAGAAAATCGTTTTTATCATCGGAAGCATTTGTATATGGTTTTTCGGATGCATGAAGGATTGTATAAAAATTCATTAAATAACCGGTTAGTCTTCCTCTTTGCGCAGGCTCTGCTGGAGCTCCCATTTGATCTCCGGCTACTTGAGGATCGTCTGCTCCATATTCATAATATACTCTAAGATTTTTAGGGACTTTAATTCCATAGTAATTGAAATAGGTTCCTGTTGTGTCTGCCGGGCGACCTCCATGATAATGCTGCCAGGTGAATGTATTATTAAATCTGTTTGAGATTGCCGGTGCGGGGTTAGAACCGTTTGAGAAGAGAACATTATACATGTTTCCGGTCATTTGAATGTATAAACTGTCGTAGGTTTGCGTTCCAATATTTGTAAACTCGAGATCGAAAATTATATAGTTATCGTTATAATTTTGCGCCCACTGTAAAGCTTTTCTTTTGATGGTTATGTCGTAAATGTATTTGTTTGTAACCTCAGCAACTTGATCTGCGGTATTACCTGCAAATCTTGATGGAGAGTTATAAAAAGTTGCAGGTGCATCGTTAACAAGTGTAGTAGCTTTATTGTCTATTGTAATTGGAGTATAGTTATACCTAACATAACTTGTAAGAGGTGTTACTTTTACCCCCGAGTTAAAAGGAGCAGGATAGCTTTGCCCAACTAAATTATAAACACTTCCCTTTTCGTGAATTGAAGTGTCGGGTGTTCCAATTTTATATGTATTTAAAAACCGGGATGTACCTATGCTAAATCCGGTGCCGGTATAAGCATGTGTAGTCTGCATTCTATTCATCAAAATATCATAGTCGTTAGGATAAAAGAGAGGTGGATTCCAAGTAGTGCCGGTTCCAATATCTACCATGCCGGTCCAAAAGCGTCCCAGCATAAAATGCACAACCGTTTGCGATTTTAAACTATTGAATGGCGCTGCTGCAATTATAAAGAATCCAATCAAGAATATTTTTTTTAAGTACCTACTAGGCATTCTGTATTTTTGAAATTTCATTTATTTCTCCGCTTTAATTAATTCTATTTTCAAAGGGAAATTCTTTTTATAAATCCAATTTTATTCCGAACCAAATATCAATTGGTCTTCCGAACAAAAAGAAATCGTTATCCGGATTATTGATATAAGGCTTATCGTCACTTTTCAAATCGCCAACTTTATCGTTTCCTGCAATGTACGAGCCTGGAAATTGAGCTCTTAACTGATCGTACAAAGGAGAATCGTACATTTGCAAATGAAGTGATGACATGTAATTATTAAAATCCTGACCTGGAATAGATCCGGCAAACGAATAGCCGCTTGACATCTGATTGACTTTTATATTGAAGACATTGCTTATGTCCACAAAGAATGATGCACGGAATCCGGCAACTTCAAATGCTTTCGAAATTTTTAGATCCACCATATAATAATCGGGCCATTGAAGAAGCTCGCTTACATATTTAAGATTGAGTGGATTCCAATCCGACGGTTCGAAATAATCTCCCGCTTTGTAGGAAGCAAAAACAGAAATATTCCAATTTCCAAAAATGCTTGTTCCAAAAAACTCGGGGCCAAAATCTGCTGGAGTTCTAAAAGAGATGTTTGCATTCAATGCCGGCTGAGGCAATGCACGGTTGCTTGGATGGAAATAATTATTATCAAGGAATTCTACTTGTCCTTCCTGAATTTTATTTAATCCAAGTGTTCCGGATTTTTTTAGCATGTAATTAAAATTTATCCATCCGTTAATCCAACTGTCGTCGTTCTTTGTAAGAGTAACTTCCAATCCCTGAACATCTTCGTATTCAATGCTGGCCTGCTTTCTATAATCAAGCTGCCCGGATTTATTTATGTACCTTATTAGTCCCGCCTGCCCGGTAACATCTTTGTAATATCCGGAGACAGTTAGAATAAAATTATCCATAAAATTATATGCCATTCCTAATTCGTATTGAACTGTTTTAGGAGGCTCAAGATTTGGATCGGGCATATTGTAAATACCGGATTTGGTATAGCGGTACCTTAACTGATACATTGTATAGTAAGGAGGATTACTTCGGAAGTGACCATAATTAAAATAAAATTTCGAATTAACAGTTATTGGAAATGAAACACCTATTCTTGGACTTAATGTAAAATAGTTTTTAATTGGCTGTAAGAATCCAGGATGAAGCTCGTTGTATTCATTCCATTGCTTCCAAATTCCAGATACGCCGCTGGAAAGCAATGCATATAATGAATCGTTATTGGGAGGAACTACCGGTGCTATAAATTGTGCGCTGTATAAGGAATCGTTAGAAGGCCAAAGTCCTCCTCCTCCGTAATAGTAATCACCTCTCAAACCAACATTGGCAACAATTTCGCCAAATGAAATTTGATCCTGAATATAGAATCCTGTTTGGCTTGGAGTTCTGTCGTAATTAAATTCGTATGTATTATATGCGTTATTATTCCACTTCTCCCAAAAATCGTGCTTTAAATGAATATAGTTGTATTCAATTCCCGCTTTAACATAATTATTTTTATCTACTTGCGAAGCAATTTCAAATTTTGCGGCTAGCTGTTCCACTCGCGAGTTATCGTAAAGATCCCCTTCTTTGCCTCTAAACCTTTGCTGAGTTCCAAATACGTTATCCATGCTTGCCCATTTGTAACCTCTAACCGTATTGCTCGAAGCGAACTGTAATTTTCCATAAGGCATTTCGTTTACATTAAATGGACCAAAGCTTGTTACGTACGAAGTATCTCTGTTATCTCCGGTTGGTGTATGATTTTGAATTGTTAAATAGCTTAATGTGAGCTGCCAAAATGTACTTGGACTTAACACATGGTTTATAGAAAGTCCATTCATCAAAGTAGTCTGGTCAAGAATTGGATAAAAGGGCTGATCGTACCAATATGCTCTATCCGGAGTAGGTGTAGAACTTTCGTATGCCTGATAAATATATTTAATATTATTTATTGGCATAAAGCCTCCGGCATTGGCTGCGTTTGGTGCATCTCCAAATGCTGGACGAATAGGACTAACTCCAATTTGTCTTTTCCAAAGGATATTGTAAGTAAGAGTTAAGTTTTCCAAAGGCATAGACTTAAGAGTGCCAAGAGTAGTATATGATTTTTGACTCCGCAAAGTAACCGGCATTACATAATGCTGTTCAATAGATGTATTCGAAATATAGAATGTAGCATCACCTAAAGCCTTGCCAATAAAAGGAACCGGACCGCCAAATCCGGCATCAAAATTAAAATCGGATCCTGTTTCAACTCTTGCATGATCTGCAAATAATTTTTTCTGCTCATCAGACACTGTTCTGTATCCAATTTTTTGCTTTAAGTCCGCTGGTAAATTATCTATAGCTTTATAATCTGGGACCGCAGTAAATAGCCAATGAGCAAGTAAAAACATATCGAAAGGAGTTGCAGGTGCAGAGGCATGAGTTTTATTATAGTTAATTGCGGCATTCTGCCATCCGTTAAAAGTTGCTGATGGATTGAAAGCAATATTTGGATTAAGATACTGGCTTAAATAGGAATTGTATGGACTGAAAAAAGAATCCCCAAATCTTCTAAGATGATTCTGATCTTTTGAAATACTAATTGTTCCCTGATATTTATCTTTAGATCCGCTTTTTGTGGTAATATTAATTAAGCCCGATCTAAAATTTCCATACTCGGCATTATAACCTCCGGATAGAAGAGAAACTTGTTCAATGGCACTCATTGGAACGGAAGTTTCGGCATTACCAACAGCAGCGTTGTTATAAGATAAACCATTAACCATCGCGCCCGTTTGATCGGAGGAGCCGCCGCGAATTGTAAGAAAACCATTTTGAATTGAAACACCGGGAAGTTTTTCTAAGAATGCATTTATCTGACGAATGCCTGATGTCTCTCGTAATTGCTCGGACGAAACAACCATTTGAGTATTCGAAACTTCTTTATGAAGCTCGTCCCTTTTGGCAGAAACAACAACTTCTTCACCTTGAATTGTTGTCTGATCGAGATAGACTTCCAATGTTGTAACTCTATCCGCAGAGACCATAATATTTTTAAGAATCTGAGTTTTGTAACCAACCATCGAAACCTGCAATTCAAAAGTGCCTACCGGTACATTTACTATAATAAATTTTCCGTCAAAATCTGTAGAAGCACCCAAGTAAGTAGTTTTAACCATAACCGAAACACCTACCAGCGCCTCCTTGGTTTGAGAATCTTTAACGGTTCCAACAATTCTACTTCTAGATTGCGCAAGTAAGTTATTTACCCCACTAATGAAAATAATTAATAACAAGATGCAGATTAGATTTGATATCGTAATTCTTTTTTGCATCTCTATCTCCTACTTATAAATTGATTGAATCACAATTAGTTAATTAACAGTCGTTACTTTTTTTAGATTTATTATTAAATGAGAACAAGAATCATTTTAACAGCAATAATTTTTGAGTCTTGAAATATTTATTAAAACTTACTTTGCATAAATAAATGCCGCTAGCTGCACCCATTCCATTTTCGAGCAATCCATTCCATTTTAATTTATGAAGGCCTGCTTCTTTAATTCCTTTGTATAACTGAAAAAGCTTACTTCCTTTTATATCATAAATGATTATTTCAACTTCACCGTAATAAGGAATTGAAAATTGAATATTAGTTTCGGGATTAAACGGATTTGGGTAATTTGGATATAGCTTAAAATCTATTGGAATATCAATTTCATTTTCAACAGATGTGACCAAATTGGGCACTAGACTATTTAGATAAACTTCCAACATAGTATATCCGGAAGTATGTAATTTATTTCTGTCTTCCGAATTGTTTTTATCCATACCGTTTACATTTTCCCAATCATCTGGAATTCCATCACGATCGGAATCTGTTGGTGCGGGTATAGAATTAAGAGTAGGCCAGCCTCCCACTTCTTTTTGAGAATCTATAATTCCATAAATTTTTGATGTGTCTAAGCCTTGAAGCTTTGCATATGTTTTACCGGTAAAAGAAGCAGTACCTGTTTTAACTTCGTTAATAATTCTTGCGTCGATTTCATCTCTTTTAGGAAAAACAGCTCCCACATTATTCATCACTAAATTAAACGCTTCTAGAGGAGTATGAATATTTAATTGAGCCGCGGGAAATGGCACAGTAATTTTTTTATTCTTCTGATAAACTGCAAAGCTTCCCTGTACACCACCGTTCCAATTGTCATTCGAAATTGCATCGTTTCCAAATACATAATTGTTTTGCACGTACCATTTGCCTGCGGGATCTGATGGTTCAACAATTCTATATTTTACTCCAGATTTTGTTGCCGGACCAAACTTATAATAATTAGAACGAATATTTTGATTGCCGGCTTCGCCTCCATACGCACTATTAAATCCCCAGTTATAAATTACATTGTTTGTAAAATCTACAATTTCTTTTTCGGGCTGCCCCGAATAACGGCTTCCGTTAAACCTTGGGGTTCTGCTTGTATGATGAGCTAAAAGATTATGATGAAAAGTGGCTCCTTGCCCTCCCCAAATTCCTCCATAACCATGCGCCCCTTTTACATGTCCGGCAAAATATAAACTTTCGCTAATTAAGCACCACTGCATTGTAAAATCTATGTTATCGTAAAAGCTTGCAGCTTCGTCAACAGACCAGCTGAATGAACAATGATCGATAATAATGTTTTTATATTTGCCCATTCCGTTTGCAGCGTCACTTTCATTAGTAGTTATTGTATCTCCGTATCTGCTTCTAATAAATCTTATTATAACATTGTTTGCTTGAACAGCCAAAGTATAATTTCTTAAACAAATTCCATCCCCCGGCGCCGTTTGCCCGGCAATGGTTAAATCTCCCTTAGTAATTTTAAGATCCGATTTCAATTCAATTGTTCCCGAAACTCTAAAGACAATTGTTCTTGCACCGGATTTATTAATTCCTTCCCTTAAACTTCCCAGACCGGAATCGTTAAGATTAGTGACCTCATAAACAATTCCTCCTCTTCCTCCGGTAGTAAATCTTCCAAATCCTTCGGCACCTGGAAATGCATCTATTTGAGAGTAGCAATTTTTATACTGCAGTGTTAAAAACAATATAATAACGTAAACCAGCCTTACTATTTTTTTATATCGAATGTTAGAATTCATTTATAATTCACTTGAACATGGATTAATTTTCTCTATCATCTCTGCCTTTACAATGGATAGAAAATATTTTATTGAATATTTCACCAGCCATATTTGTAAACTAGCCGTGGTGCAAATAATTTCTATTTCAAAAGCATCATCTTTTTACTTACACTATTGTTTGCTGTAATTAGTCTATAAATATAACCTCCCGACGGAAGCTTTGATGCATCAAATTGAATGCTGTGCATTCCGGCATTTAAAAAACCATTCTGAATAACGGCAACCTCTTCACCTAATGCATTAAATACTAGTAGTTTTGTTAATCCCTCTTTGTTAAGAGAAAAATTAATTACAGTTGTTGGATTAAACGGATTAGGATAATTCTGTTCCAGCGAAAAAGATAAAGGGAGTTCGTTTTTATTTTGTACCGAAACGGCTGCGGTGGTAGTTCCCTTTATTATTATGTTCTGCATACAAATATATTTTGTATTGGAAGTTGAAGTGGATAGATACCATGCATAAACTCTAAGACGAAATTTTTGACCATTCTTAACTTCTTGACCAATATAATAAGCTACATTTGTGTCTAATGGATTAGATGCATAATAACTTGCCTGTTTTAACCAATATGGTGTTGAATTAAGAGGAGTTAACGAAGAGAAGGATGTATCTTTTCCTCCAAAATATAAATTTGCTCTCATATTATTTGTACCAACTCCGCCAAACGAACCTTTAATGCTATCTACCATAAAGTTGAATCCTGGTTTTGGTGAAACTACAAAATCTATATAAAGGTGGTTTTCCTGAGCAATACTAGCAGGCCAATTAACACCGGTAGAAGTACTGCCGGAAATAAATCCCATCCACCATCTAGATTGATTTGCACCTAATGGACCTCCCATTTTTGCATTTGTATAATCTCTTACCTTAAGAACGTTTCCCATTGCAGAATCGGCAGATAAATTTCCGGTAATTTCGGCCCGTTGATTTGCGGTTAAAGGCCAGGTAGCAGTCGATTTTGTTTGCGCATTAATATTACCTGCAATAGCCAAACAAAAGGAGAATACAGCAAAACTAATTAGTAAATATTTTTTCATGATTTACTCCATTATTTGTTAAAAGAATCTCTATTATAAAGCTTCATCAGTCAGTTTTTAGTAAGCAATAGTGACTTTTCTCTCTCTAGCTTAATTCTTTACTTTATCGATAACTTAAATTCGCAAAAAAAACTTACTCTTCCAAGAAAATTCTTAAATATATTTACATTTTAGGACTTATAGTGCTTTTATTACAACTATTCATTGGAATTCTGTTCACAAGATTCAATAATCTATTTGCAAATTTTACATCTAACATGCATACCAAAAATTTTAGTTTAGAGGATATATATAATTATTTCAATTCCCCCAAAAAAATTTAAGACTAAAAAATGAATCCTAATTCTAAAACTGTATAGATAAATTAGCCAACCTGGTTTTTCTACTGGCATTTGTTCCGGTTAATTGTCCCCTTATAATTTTCATTGCTGCTATTTCTGAACTTGCTAGTAACTTTGAAGTTGAAAATCTGATTGTGTCCGATCCTCCCCCCGAACAATAAGATAATCTAGTGCCTGTTTTGGTTTCAAGTATTGGATTACCAATTACAGTAACCTTTTCGTTAAAGGTGCATACAAAAGAACCTTTTTCAATTTTATAGGAAATTATTTTGGGACCCTCATCACTCTCAGGTTTCCATTTGTAATCAAACGTCCATTCGGAAGTAACATCTATCGGGCTTGGTAAATTTGCTGAACTACTAAAATTATCTTTAAGCCATTCAAAATTTTGACCAGTAACTGCGCAGTTATTGTAAAAATATCTTTTCCCCCAATTAAAGGGACGATTCAAAGTAGAGTCTTCATTTACTACCCTATAAATTGGTTTATTACTCATGTTGCTAGAGAAAGTGCAATCCAACAGAATAAATTGCGCCTCGTAATGATGCCTTCCAAGTTCAAATCCATGAACGCCATCAAAAGTGGAATTACGAATTACAAATTTTTGATTGATATTATCTCCCCCCGCATGCCATATAGCTGCAGTTCTTTTTACTTCAAAAAATTTAGAGTCACGAATAAAGCACCATCCTCGCGGACAAACAAAATCTACCGCACCTTCAAAATAGCAATTTGCATGATAGTACATACCGGTTTTATAATTCCACAAAGAAACTGTATCTCCCCCTTTGCTAATAATATTTGCATTCTGAATAATTGTTCTTGTTCCGGTTCCATAAATTGCAAAGGCATGAGGACCAATTTGAGGCTGAGTATTTATAACGGTAATGTATTCTAAAATAAAATCGTCTCCGTTTAAGTTAATTACCGCGGGACCAATAGAATCTTTATTTGCAACCCAATCCGAACGAAGCTGAGAATACTGAAGAATAGTTCCTTGCCGGCTTTCCCCTTTTAGTGTAATATAGTCCTGATCAATCTTAATTTTTTCGTTATATATTCCATTTTTTACAAATATTTCGGTCCGCTGATAATTGAACATTGGTAAAGACTGAATGGCGGCAGTTATAGTTTTGAAATCGCCTGAACCATCCAAAGCAACTGTAATAAACCTTCTATCTTGCGGAAAAATATTGCTATTTAACAAACAAATAATTAGTAAAAGAATTATTAGGAAAAAAGAACTACGTCTAAATAAAATCTCGGCCATTGTGTTCATCTTAAAATTATTCTACAATTAATGCGCTCTTATCAACATTATCATCAAAAATTGTCTTTAGCTTTATTTCTAAAGCATTTTTACCTTTAACCGCAACATTTGTTGTTTTGCTTCCCTCCAGTTTTAAAAGCACATCGTTATTGCTGAATGGTTCAAAATTATTCAGAAGAATATTTTTACTCTGATGAATTTTTACAACAGGTGATGTTGAACTAATTTTTGAGTTCGATATTTTTATTCCATCTGTATCGAAAATTGAAATTCCTCTCTCTGCCTTCATAACAACATTGTCAATTTCAATTCCTTTAATTGTCATTTCGGGCAAACCTTGAATAACAATAGCGTCTTTGGCGCCGTCGCAATAAATATTTTTCATATATATATTTCTAAAGATTGGTGTACCCTCATCAACCGCAACAGGCTTGGCCTCCAAAGAATTTTTCGCGGCCGAGACATCATCGGTTGGAGAGAAGCCTCCATAAAACATATTAAAGCTAAGAGCATCGGTAGGAATATCTTTCATAAAAATATTACTTACCCAAATATTTTCTACAATGCCTCCGCGGCTTCGGTTGCTTTTAAACCGAAGTCCTATATCTGTACCAATAAAATTACAGTTATCAACTTTTATATTTCTAACTCCGCCGGACATTTCACTTCCAATTGTAAAACCGCCATGACCGTGATAAACAATGCAATCTTTAATTACAACATTTTCGGTAGGTCTAGCACGCTTTCTTCCCTCTTCATCCTTTCCAGATTTCATACACATTGCATCATCGCCAACATCGAACTTGCAATTATAGATAAGTGCATTTTTACACGACTCAAGGTCAATTCCATCTCCGTTTTGAGAGTACCAAGGGTTGCGCACATTTACATTTGACACAATTACATTTTCGCAAAGAAGAGGATGAAGATTCCAAGCCGGCGAGTTTTGAAATGTAATACCGTCTAACCAAACATTTTTACACTCAACAAAGCTTAGCAATACCGGTCGAAAAAAAACTTTATATTTTTCGGCGTCTTCTTTGGTTAAATTTTTATTTTCCTTTTTAAGCTTAGCAGCAAATTGGTTATAATCCATTGCTTCTTTTGTTGGCCACCATGTATCACCTTTCTTATCAACTACTCCACCAGAGTAGATAAGATCTTTCCACTGACCATCTGTAAGCTTACTCTTTTTTACCAAACGCCAAACTTCACCAGCTCCGTCAATTATTCCATTACCGGTTATTGCAATATTTTTTACGTTTCGAGCCATCAATGGAGAAGTGCAACGGTATTGGTTTACTCCCTCCCAATTACTTTCAATTAAAGGATAGTGGTTATAATTTTTTGTGAATTGAATATGTGCGCCAATTTCGAGATGCAGATTAATATTGTCTTTAAAATAAATTGGTCCGGTTAACCATATTCCGGCTGGTACAATTACTTTTCCACCGCCGGCCTTTGAACACTTATCAATTGCTTTTGCAATCGATTCTGTATTTACGGTTATGCCGTCTCCAACAGCGCCAAACTCTACTATATTAAAACTCTTGTTCTGAAATTTTGGGACAGTGAGAGGCGCCATTTTAAATGGAAGATTTTCGAAATGCTTTTTGAAATTGGGGCTCTCGGCTTTTTGTGCAAACTGGTTTGTGAAAAGCAGTACCAATATTATAAACGTTTTTACACTTATTTTATACTTCATTTTAATCTCCTTTTCTATCTAACTCTTTTACACTTTTCAAGAAGCCATGCGAACAAATTTTTAGCGGCTTTATAGTTCTCAAATTCAGCTGGAAGTTTTCTATTGTCGAAATATTCATTGTAAATCCATGGATCACCCACTGCAAAAACAAATCCTTTACCATATTCACATGAAGCCATTATTATTTCTTCATTATCTGTTAGTAGCGCCTCGGCTCCATTAGATAACTTAAATGTGGAAATCTCTTTTAGATAAATTTGCTTTACATCTTTAAATATGGGATGATCTGGCAATTTATCGAACTTACCTTTATAGAATTCCGTACCGCTTAATTTATTTCGGCTAACTTCGTTAAAGTGGATTCCAAATTTTTGGGACAGCTTATTGAAGTTCTTAAACTCGCAATTGCCAAAATCGTTGCCCATTAATACAAGTACGCCACCATCATCTACCCATTTAACAATCTCTGCAATTGATGAATCCGATAAATAATTTGGATTGGCAGTTTCCTTTTGAGTATCTGGATCGACAATAATATACATGCTTACTTTTTTCAGTTCAACATACGTTGGGGAGTTAGGCATTTCATAAATTCCGGCCCCAAAATTTTCTATTAAGTTGCCTACTTCATAAAATCCGGAATTCTCTTTATCCTCCCAAGTGTAATGATATTGAAAGTCCTTTCCCTCTTTATCTTTTTTAAATTCACGATTGTAAAAATAATCGAGTGCTACAATCTTTCCTTCTGCCTTGTTGCTGAATTTATTTTCCGCAACTAAGTTTTGAGCAATAGGCAAATTCAATTCTTTAATTCCCTCTACAACAAGCTTTGCAACTTCAATTGCACCTTTTCGGTTAAAGTGAGTATTGTCTTCTTTACCCACTTTTAAGTTTTTGTAAATGCCCCCTTTGTAATGTAAAAATATTTCCTTTGTCTTTTCGGGACCAAACTTCGAAAACAAATCCAAACTTTTTTTGTGAACATCTATTAAGGGAACGTTTAATTCCGAGGCTACTTCTCTAACTACAATAGGATATTCTCCGTGCTGATCGATGAAGCTTCCAATGTCATCAAATTTTCTTCTGTTTACCGGAGTTAGTAAAATAGGTATGGCACCTTTTTCCCTGGTTTCATTTACATAACGAATTAGGTTTTGTCTGTAGGCCGTTCTTGCTTCTGCATATCTAGTTGTATCTGTTATTTTCTGATCGTTATGCCCAAACTGAATAAACACATAATCGCCTGGTTTTAATTTTTCGTAAACATCCTTCCACAATCCTAAATCGCGAAAGCTTTTTGTGCTTCTACCATTCTTTGCATTATTCTCAATTGCAATTCCTTCATTAAAAAAATTTAGAAACACCTGCCCCCATCCTCTTTCGGGATTATCGTCCAGAGGTTTATCTGCACAAGTAGAGTCTCCTATCAAATAAATTGTTGGCTTCTCTTTTGGCGCAAAGGCAAAAAGTAAAATGGTAAGAACAAAGGGCAGGGTTTTATAAAATCTATTTTTCATTTTTACCTAGTAAATATTTTACAGTTGCTTTCATTATGCTACAATTACTTTAATATTTTTCCACGTTCCAATTCAATTGCCGCCAATAAAAATGGACCGTAACCTTTATAATCGTTTGTGCGTTTCTTTTCACTCATGTAATATTCAAATGTGCCGTCTCGGTAAGGTTTGCCTCCTAAACCAGCACCTTGGCAGGTATTGTGTAAATTAATCAATCCATTTTCATCAACTGTTACAAATTCTTTTAACATCCCATCGAAAGATTCCTTGGCATATTTAAGATACTTTTTATTAAGATAACCTTTGTTTACTCCTTTAGCGAATGCATAAACAAACATTGCAGAACAGGATGCTTCAAGATAGTTTGGCGCTCTGTCCGGAAGATTAATTATTTGATACCAAACTTTTGATTTTTGATCACGGAAATTCATCATCACTTCACTCAATTGGGTTAAATGTGAAATTAGCATTTTTCTTTTGGGATGATTTTGGGGAATAAAATCAAGTACATCAACAAGCGCCATCATATACCAGCCAATTGCCCTTCCCCAAAAATGTTCCGACAGACCTGTTTCTTTATTAGCCCACTTCTGCTCTTTGCTTTCATCCCATGCATGATATAGCAATCCAGTTTTAGCGTCCTTTGTCTTTTCGTAAATCAATTCGAACTGATGTGTTATATCATCAAAATCTTTTGACTGATTAAACATCTTAGAGTATTCCGAATAGAATGGCGCACCCATATAAAGACCGTCGAGCCACATTTGATTTGGATAAATTTTCTTATGCCAAAATCCATTTGACTTTGTGCGCGGATGTGTAGCAAGTTGTTTACGCAAGGTATCTGCGGCAATTTTATATTTGTTTTCTTTCGTCATCAAATAAGTAAATAGAATTGCTCTTCCTGGTCCAATCTGGTCTATATTGTATTCCGCGACCGTATAGGTAGTAATGCTGCCATCCTCTTGAATATTCTGATCGAGGTTTTGCTTTATATAATCGGCGTATTTTTTATCCTTAGTTTCATTAAACATCTGCCTCATCGAATTTAGCATAAGCCCCTGCTCGTAATTCCATTTTTGAATCGTTGGGTTTTCATCGTAAACAATAAACTTTGGATTTCTTTGAAGAAACGATTCGGCAATTCTAACAGACCATTTTTCTTTTTTGCTATTCTCCTTTTGCAGGGGTTTAATTGTGCTTACATTTATTACGCATAAAGAAAAAAGTAAAAGCGCAATTGCAGTTTTAGTTTTTGCCATTTTTATAACTCACTATTTATTTTTTGTTTGTTTAATAATCATTGTGAAAAACGGAACCAATCAAAATTGGAAAAACCTACATTAACTATTTTCGATGGTGCAGAAGCAAATAAACCCACTTTGGCTCCGACCCATCTTCCTTCTTTAACAATGAACTCTTGTCCAAGAGTTTGAAAGTCTGTACCGTTTTTGCTATAGCTGAATTTGCAAATGGCTTTTGGAATTGATGCGTTTTCATCCTCTTGCCTTATTTCGGCTTTCAAAAAAAGATTCCCGGTTTTGCTATCAATACTTTCAATTATTTTTTCATTGCTAGCACTATAAGCATTAATACAATTTGATTGAATTATTTTATATCCGTTATTTGCTTTTTCAATACCAATGTAGGAGTAGTTCATTCCCAATATTAGTAATCCAGTTTTTTCTCCAATAGACTTAGGCTTAAATTCTACTTTTGCAACAACACTAAAATTGCGCGACGGAAATTTTTGAGCTACAATTGAAGCTACTGAAGATAGATTTTTATCTTCCGGCAAAAGTGGAATTGAAAATAATCTCAGTTTTCCTTTACTAGCTTTTAGAGAATACCATCCATTTTTAAAATTCGACTCCCACTGCCACTGATAAGAAAGTTTTTCATGATTGAATTCATCGCTAGTTTGTGGATAAACAATAGGAAATGTTTTTTCAACATTGGGCTTTTTGTAAACAGTAACCGGTTCACCAATTCCATTTTTATCGTAATCAACTCCCATTACAGGCCAATCGTTGTGCCATTGCATAGGCTGTAAATGAACTACTCTTCCAAAAGCATATCTATCCTGAAAATGTATAAACCAATCTTCTCCGGTTAAGGTTTGAACCCAACCTCCTTGATGAGGGCCATTAATTTTTGTGCTTCCCTGTTCAAGAACAATTTTAGCCTCATAAGGACCGTAAATATTCTTTGAACGGAGAATAGTTTGCCATCCCGGTTTTACTCCACCTGCCGGCGCAAAAATATAATAATATCCATTTCGTTTATAAAACTTTGGTCCTTCAATTGTGTTTTGGTTTATCGAATCGCAAAATACGGTTTGTCCTTCATCTAAAATAGTTTTACCGTCTGCACTCAGTTTGTTTATTGTTATCACATGTTTAATGCCGGAACGGCTTCTTGCCCATGCATGTACTAGATAATTACTTCCATCATCATCCAACAATGGACAAGGATCTATCCATCCTTTTGCTTTTTTAACAAGATGTATAGGCTCCCATGGGCCGGCAGCATTTTTTGCCTTAGTCATAAAGATGCCATAATCTGGATCTCCAAAGTAGATGTAGAATTCTCCATTATTAAATCGTATGCTTGGTGCCCAAATTCCCCCTCCATGCTGTGGTTTTGAAAATTGATCGATAGGATATTTTATTACGGCATAACCAATAATTTTCCAATTAACCAAATCTTTTGAATGCAAAATTGGAAGGCCTGGAAAATTTGAAAAGCTTGAAGCTACTAAGTAATAATCATCGCAAACTCTTATTACATCAGGGTCGGAATAATCTGCATCGATTATTGGATTTGTAAATGATCCGTCACCATTATCCGAAATCCAAACTCCACTTTTAACTAATCTATTAATAGAATTTGCAGCCGGTGATTTTATTTGAGCAAAACCAATTTGGTAAGCTAAAGTAAAAATTAATGCAAATAGTGCACATGAATTAATTCTTACTAAATTTTTGGCTCTTATGTAGTTATTATTTTCTGCTTTCATATAAAGAGCTATAATTAAATGTCATTTGAATATTTTTTTTAGAAAACTTTGAACAATGTTATATACCTCTTCGAACCAGGGATTAAATAACCAGAATGGATGTGGCGTATTTGGAATAGTATGAACTTCGGAATAAGTGTTAAAAGAATTTAATCTATTTATAAACTCATCGCGCCCAGCATGAAAACGGGGAATGGAACTGTTCACAAATAAAAATGGAGGGGTAAATTCATTCACATAATTAAGCGGAGATGCCTCAATCCATATTTTAGGATTTTTTTTGAAGGAGTATCCGAGCCATAATTTACCTACAGATGGTTTGGTGGAATCTATATCTTTTCCGCTTTCGGCAGGATCTGTAAAATCGAGAATCCCGTCTATATTAATTACACATTGAAGATTGCTGGAGGTAGATAAGTTGGTTGCGCTGCCTTCAAATTTTTTGTTTCCATTTGTCGCTCCTATAAATGAAACAAGATGCGCACCAGAAGAGGTACCGGAAGCTGCAATTTTTGATGTATCGATATTGTATTTACTGGCATTTGCCCTAAGCCACCTAATTGCTTCCTTTAAATCATAGATTGCAGCCGGATATTTTGCTTCCGGAGAAAGACGGTATTCAACAGTTGCAGTAATATAACCCAAAGCAGCAATCTTTTGCGCCATTGGAATTTCAAGGCTTCTATCACCGGAACGCCAACCTCCTCCATGAACAAAAATTACGCATGGATATTTTTTGCTTTTATTCTTCGGCATAAAAATATCCAGATGAAGTGCCCTTCCATTAATAGTAGAATAAACAATATTCTTTTCCTCATTTATTTCACTATTATCTTTAGGAAATACTGCCTTGGCAAATGGATAATCCTTCACAACTTTTTTAGTAGTGTTAAAAAGTGTAAAAGAAGTATCTCTTGGAAATGTATGTTCAGCATTCTGTGCAAATGAATTAACAAAAGAAAAGACAAATAAAAACAAACAATATTGTATCACTCGTAATTTCATAGCTATTTGGTTAATACCATTTTTTTTGTTTGGCTAAACTTGCCTGCAAGAATTCTATAAAAATAAATACCGCTAGATAATTTGCCTGCGTTAAAATTAACTGTGTAAAAACCAGCCGCTTTTTCTTCGTTTATAAGTGTTGAAACCTCCCTTCCAAGTAAATCCAAAACTTTTACCGTAACTAGAACTGAGCTTTTATTGTTTGGAAAGATTGCTGACGGTATTTGATAACTTATTGCGGTAACAGGATTGAATGGGTTTGGATAATTTTGTTCCAATCTAAATTCATTTGGAAGAATTGAATGGCTGATAATATCGGTAGGGTTCAACATTCCAAACTCGAAAGCTCCCAAATCCGGTGCTTTTCCGATGAATAATATTCCAACATCAACACCTGCATCAATTAAAGCACTTGTTGGTGCAAGATGCATAAATTTAATATCGGGTAAACTGCCATCTTTTTTTCTGGAGCCCCTAACTCCGATTGTATCTAGAGATTCAAAATCTTGTGAAGATGCCGAATAACCTGCTAGCCAGCTATTGCTTTGCTGAACTGCAGTGGATAAAAGATTAATTCCTGTTGATAGATATGAAACACAATTCTTAACAGTTACGCTGCTTGTAATTCTAATTTTGCCGGCAATGCTAAAATTGTACGATCCGTTTCTAAAACCGGTGCAGTTCAACAAAGTCATTGTTCCCCGGTTATTATTCTGATCGAATCCTTTCACTCTGTTATCGAAGCAAAGACTATTTTTAATAATCATATTATGGCGTAGGCTGTCTTTATTACTGCTATCGCCTCCTCCCATTTTAAAGCCATTTCCGTTTCCGGTAGAAATTGGACTACCATCTTTTAAATATCCGTTCATAAAGGACCAGCAATTTTCTATAACCGTATTAACATTATCCGACGGTCTAAGATATCCATCCCATCCGTCATCGGAGTTTTGCCATGCGCGGCATCCGTAAAAATAATTTCCGGTACCAACATTTAATTTTGGGGCAAATCCATCTGCGTCTCCTCCAGATGGAGGATCAAAATTGTAATATGAATCGCAATTAAGAATACGATTGTAAGAAGCGCCGTTTCCCAGCTGCATTCCTGTGTTTCTATTATTACGGGTAACACAATTTTCAATTATGTTATAGCTGCCGTTTATTGCAATTCCATTATGAGCAGAGTATTGGCATATTATCCCTTTCAAATGCCAGTAGTTTCCATTTACCTTAATTCCGTCACTCGATGTTTGTTTCGAAAAATCCAGAATAACTATTTCATCATTATAAGAGAACAATTTATAGTAACTGCTACTTGTTCCGGTTTTTGAAAGTGAGATTGTAGAACTAATATTATATACAGCACCTCTTAAGTAAATTGTATCGCCTATAGCTACTGTACTCAAAGCTTTTGTAATTGTTGCATAAGGAAGATTTTTTGTTCCATTGTTTAAATCATTTCCCTTTTGGGGATCAACAAAAAATGAATTCGTTTGCCCATAACTGTTTTGTGCAAAAGCTAATAAAACCAATAGCAATAGTTTAGTTCTAAAAGCAAAACAATTCTTAAATTCGTTACCAAATTTTAGTTGCCTACGCAATATTTTAATATAATTAATCATTTTGAATACTCGACTATAACAGGGTTACTAAGTTCTAAAAGAACATTATTCAGATAGTTAATAAATTCTTCTTGCGATTTAATTCCGTTCAACTCCATTTCGGAAGCTGCACAAAAATAGTAGGTAACATTACCTTTGCTTGGTTTAAGAAGTACAATGTTGCTAAGACTATCTTCGGTAATTTTAATTAAATTGGATTTTTTATAAATAACCGCAATACCAAGATTGTCTCCGGCTAAACTTTGTTTTCCATAAGAAGCTATAAAACCCCAATCAGCATTTATTTCATCTTTTAGAAAAGTAGAACCAGAATGTTTTGCAAATCCGGTACAAATATTATTTGGATTACCAGTTATGCTTAGTAAAGTTTTTGTTAATCTGCTTCCTGCAGTAATTGAAAGATTAGAAGTCAGGTCATAGGATTTCGAGCCGACCATCCAACCTTTATAAAATGTTTGAATGCCTGATTTAATAATTCCGTCGGATGCAATTTTACAGACAACCTTTTTAGTATTGGAAACAGTGATTACTTTATCGCCGCTCCACATACCAATAGATCCGATTCCTAATGACTCACCAACTTTGAATACATCCATTCCCCAATCGCTCATTTTGGTATAGGATTCCTTGCTGTCCGAAACTAAATCCATATTTCCAACAGTATGAAGAACGACATCGTTAATCTTTTTTGCAAAGATGTCGTTTCGGTTTCGGGAATCGAGGTAAAAGCGGTATCCAATTTTTTCCGATTCCCATCCCGGTCCTTCAAATTTTATAAGCGCATCGTGAGCAAAATGATTTTGCGGAAGTTCTAGCTCACTAACATTTTGAAACTTTCCCTCTGTATAATATCCATCTTTTAATTTGTAGTCTGTTTTTACTGCTAATATTGCTTGGGTTCTTTTATCGAATTTAATATTGCTTGCCGTTTCGTAATCTTGAGAAATTTGAATTGATTTTTCCTGCTTTGATTTTAAGTCAACTAAAAACAGTAATTCACCTTGTGATTTTTCTTTACCGCTGCTTTCAATTTGGAATGGTAGATATTCAATTCCGCTGCGAATAATAAGTTTAGTAGGATCAAGATTTTGAAATTTCGTTTTAATATGGCTCAACGGTATAGAGACTATAACATCGCTTCGGTCCATTTCCCAATTGTTTTTTACTTTCAGATTAACGGTAGGGAATTTATGTTTTTCGAAATCTTTTGCTGTAGTAATTGTTACTAATAGCAATAAAATGAAAAACATTATTAATTGTCTTGAAGTTTTCCACAACTCAAATATCTTCATCACTTGTGTTTCCTTTAACTCACTAATTAATTTATTGCCAATGGATATTATTCTGCTCTTATCATTTACTTAAACGTTAACTGTGCCAGTCAAAAAAATATTTTTTTATCTTTTCGAAAAATTCAAAATTATTTTAATAGAATATTTCTTCCGTTAGTTAACACTTTGAAACTACCTTTCATAATTTTACTCTTTCTAATTCATTACAAGAACTCTTTATATGCAATTATTCAGTTCCAGTTTTTACTTAGGCCAACTCACTAACTTCTATTGAATTTTACACATGTATTACGAAGCACCAAATCGGTTTCAAGAATAATATTCTTTAGCTGGAACTCCTCTTTATTATCAATGTTATCCAAAAGTACTTCCATAGATTTAACTGCCAATTTTTCGGTTGGCTGATTAACACAAGTAAGAGGCGGAGTTAAGAAATTTTGCATTTGAGAATTGCCAAAGCAAACAATGTCCACATCCTCAGGAATCCTAAGACCAACTTCCTTAACTGCGGTATAAATACCAAGAGCAACCGGATATGTTACGGCAAATATTAAATCTGGAAGATTCTTTTCGTTATAAAGTTTCATAAATGAATCATAGCCGCTTTTTTCGCCAAACTCTCCTTCAATAATCCAATCGCTATTTATTTCAATTCCATTATCAACCATTGCCTGCTTAAATCCATTCAAACGCTCTCGGCCAATGTTAATATGAGTATAGCCAGCAAAATGACCAATTTTTCTATAACCGAGATCTATTGCATATTGAATTAATTTATAAGCGCCTCCTCTATCGTCAACTGCAACAGTATTAAATCCTTCTAAATCAGGAATACGATCCATAAATACCAAAGGAACGCCTCGGCCTTTTACAGTATTGAATATTTCAAAGTCGTTTGTCTTTTGCGAAATTGAAATTATAATTCCGTCAACTCTCATCGAAAGTAAAGTTTGAATGTGCTTCTTTTCCCTTTCAATATTTTCTTGCGAAACGGTAAGGATAATTTCGTAGTTGTTTGCAAAAGCATAATCGTAAATATGTTCTATTATCGAGCTGAAAAAATGATGCGCAACTTTGGGAACCACAACACCAATCATATTGGATTTACGTGCAGATAGATTTCGGGCCATGTAATTTGGAGAATAGCCCAATTCTTCGGCTAATTTTTTTACCTGCTTAATCATTTCTCTTGAAATATCGGGATGATCTCGCAATGCTTTTGAAACAGTTACGGAGGAGACATTCAATTTTTGAGCAATGTCGTTGAGAGTTATCTGTTTTATTTTCATTTTTTTGTCGTTCTTATTTTTATAGAAACATTAATAATAATTTTCTATCCAAAGTTAAAATAATTGTGAGCATTATTAAAGGATATTTCCTTAACAATACCTCCAACAAATTCCATATCGTTAGGAATTAAGCCTAATTCCATTTCGGAGCCAAGAACGTTGCATAAAATTCTTCTGAAATAATCGTGACGTGGATATGATAAAAAGCTTCTTGAATCTGTAAGCATTCCAACAAATCTTCGTAATAATCCCATATTCGATAAAGCATCAATTTGCCTCTCCATCCCGCTTTTCTGATCGAGAAACCACCATGCAGAACCATACTGTAGTTTTCCGGCAATGGTTCCATCCTGAAAATTTCCAATCATTGCAGCAATCATTTCATTATCTGCAGGATTAAGATTATAAATAATTGTCTTTGCCAGCTTATTCAAATTGTCTAGTCTGTCTAAATATTTTGCAAGAGGGCGTGCTATTTCAAAATCTCCAATAGAATCCACACCTGTATCTGCGCCAAGTTCTCTAAACTTTCGTGTGTTATTATTCCTAAGTGCCCCCAAATGCAGCTGCTGTACCCAACCTTTTTCATAATCCATTATTCCAAATTCGAACATCAATGCAGATTTGAACTGGTTTATTTCTTGAACCGTTAACTTAACCTTGCTAATTACTTTTTGAAATATTGAATATATCTGTTCGTTCGAATAATCTTCGGCGTACGCTGTTTCAATTCCATGGTCAGATAATCTGCATCCATTAGCGTGGAAATAATCGTGGCGATTCCTAATTGCCAAAATAAATTGATCGTAGTTTGTAATGGAGGTATTTGTAATTTTCTCCAGCTTTTTTAACCACTCACCAAAAAGCAATGGATTATCTACCACCATTGCATTATCTGGTCTGAATGTTGGAATTACTTTTACTCCAAAAGGATTTTGCATAATTGCTTGATGATATTCAAGAGTGTCTAAGGGATCATCTGTTGTGCATAGAACTTTTACATTGAACTGCTTTATTAATCCCTGCGCACTAAAATTTTCATCCGTCAACAATTCATTACATCTATTCCATACATAATCTGCAGAATCTAAATTCAGCAGCCTATCAAAAATTCCAAATGGTTTCTTTAGTTCCATATGAGTCCAATGATACAATGGATTTTTAATTGTATATGGAACAGTTTGAGCCCACTTAAAAAATTTGTCTTTATCGTTAGAGTTACCGGTAATAAATTTTTCGTCTATACCATTGGAGCGCATAGCGCGCCATTTATAATGATCTCCATGAAGCCATACACTTGTTATATTTTCAAACTTCCTATTCTCGGCAATTTCCTTAACATTTAGATGGCAATGATAATCTATAATAGGCTCATCTTTAGCATATTCAAAATAAAGCTTCTCGGCAGTTTTATTTGTTAACAAAAAATTCTCTTTTACAAAAATATCTTTCATATTATTCTTTTATTATGTTATTCAAATTTTACTTGTGCTTCATCTAAATTTGGAATTAGATAATTGAATATTGCCCAGGCTATTAAATAAGTAGATCCGCAAATTATAAATAGAGCAATATAGCTTCCGGTTAACTGCAATATAAATCCTGCCGCAGTAGCTATTAACATTCCACCTATTGCACCGGCCATTCCACCTAAGCCAACTACAGATCCTACAGCCTTTCTTGGGAATAAATCTGAAGCTGTTGTAAATAAATTTGCAGACCAGCCTTGATGCGCCGCTGCCGCTAAACTTATTATTGCAACTGCAACCCATATGTTACTTGTTTGAGATACCAATACAATTGGCAATACTAATATTGCACAAATTAACATAGTTGCTTTTCTTCCCTTGTTTATGCTCCAGCCTCTCTTTATCAATGCAGAAGATAACCAGCCGCCACCAATGCTTCCAACGTCTGCGGCCAAGTAAATTATTATTAATGGTAAACCAATTTTGTCTAGTGTAATTCCATAGTTCTTAAATAAGAATTTTGGTACCCAGTATAAATAGAACCACCATATTGGATCTGTTAAAAATTTTCCGAGTGCAAAAGCCCATGTCTGTTTATGCTTTAGCAAACTGCTCCAAGGAATTTTAACTGTCGGATCTGCAGGATCGGATTGAATGTAATCCCGCTCGGGTTGTTTTAACCGTTTATGTATTTCCGGCTTTTCATACATCATCCACCAAAATACTACCCAAATAAATCCTATAGCGCCTGTTAATATAAATGCTTCTTGCCAGCCATATGTTATTGCTATCCATGGAACTATTAATGGAGCTATAATAGCACCAACGTTTGAACCGGAATTGAATATGCCTGTTGCAAATGCTCTCTCTTTTTTAGGGAACCATTCTGCTACTGTTTTAATTGCAGCCGGAAAGTTGCCCGCCTCGGTTAATCCTAAAAAGAATCTTGCGGCTCCAAATCCAAATACTGTTGTAACTAGTGCATGTCCCATTGCAGCTATACTCCAGCCGAATACAGATAAAGTATATCCAATCTTAGTTCCAAACCGGTCAATTATTCTTCCTACAAGCAGCAATCCCAATGCATACGCTGCCTGAAATGCAGTTACAATATATCCGTAATCAATTTCGTCCCAGCCTATTTCCTTTTGTAAAATTGGCGCTAAAATACCTAGGACTTGTCTATCGATATAATTTATTGTTGTTGCAAAAAATATCAATACTACTATTGTCCAACGGTACTTTCCAACTTTCATTTTTTCTTCCATTTGTATTCTCCAGTTAGATTTGTGAACCTCAATTAATATTGCTTTTGTATAACTCCAATCTTTAAATGTTTGTTATTGATTGCTTCTCATCTTAAAAGCAGCTAATGCCGCAGCTGTAAGATTTTTAATTTCATTAAAATTCTTACTGGTAATTAAATCGCTCTTAACCATCCAGCTTCCGCCGCATGCTACTACTTTTGAAAACTTTAAATAGCTTAAAAGATTTTTTTCGTCTACTCCACCGGTTGGAATGTATTTTAAATTGCCATAAGGGGCCGATATTGCTTTCAAATAATTTATTCCTCCTAGAGCTTCGGCCGGAAAATATTTGACCACTTCCAAATTAAAATCAAGCGCCATTTCAATTTCGGATGGTGTTGCAATTCCGGGAGTTATTGTAATTTCATTCGTAACACAATATTCTACAACCTTAGGATTTATTCCTGGCGATATAATATACTTAGCACCTGAATCTACAGCTTTCTTTACCTGCTCTACCGAAAGAGCTGTTCCCGCACCAACTAACATTTGTGGAAATTCTTTGGCAATTAATTTAATTGACTGGGCAGCTGAACTTGTTCTAAAAGTTACTTCTGCAACCGGCAATCCTCCCTCAATCAATGCTTCGGCTAGCGGAATTGCATTCTCGGCATCTTCAATTACAATTACAGGAATTATTCCATATGATTCAATTTCTTTTAATATGTTATTCATTGTGTTTGTTCATTCTGCATTAACTGTATTGCAACCGTTATTTATTTTTCTTTTTAGTAATTACAAATTTATCTTTCTACTCGGCCCGAACCGCCGCTTAGAATAAGTTTCTCAACTTCATCAACTGTAACTAAATTAAAGTCACCAATTATAGAATGCTTAAGACAGCTTGCGGCAACCGCAAATTCCAATGCCTCTTTCGAATTGTTTTTATTCAGCAATCCGTATATAAGTCCGCTTGCAAAAGAATCTCCACCGCCAACACGGTCAACAATTTCAATTTGGTATTTGAGTGATCGGTAAGGTTCTTTACAATCTTTATCATCAAGAAGAAGGGCGCTCCATCCATTTTTAGATGCTGAATAACTTTCGCGCAAAGTGATTGCCACTGTTTTGAATCCGTAAGTTTCTTTTAATTTTTTGGCAACGTTAAAATAACCGGCTTCATTAAGTTCTCCGGCTTCGATGTTTGTGCTATCTGCTTTTAAGCCTAGGCTTTTTTCGGAATCCTCTTCGTTTGCAATACAAACATCAACATACTTCATCAATGGTTTCATAACCGCTTGAGCTTCGGCTTGGCTCCACATCTTTGCTCTAAAATTTAGATCGCAGCTAATTTGAACATTCATTTCCTTTGCTGTTTTGCATGCTATTTCAAGAACCTCTTGAGCATTCTTTCCAAGTGCGGGAGTAATTCCCGTCCAATGAAACCATGTAGCATTTTCAAAAACTTTCTTCCAGTCAATTTCATCTTTAGCTATTAAAGAAACCGCGCTTTGAGCTCTATCGTAAATTACTTTGCTTGCTCTTTGACTTGCGCCTGTTTCCAAAAAATAAATTCCAACTCTATCTCCCCCTCGAACAATAAAATCATCCTTCACTCCAAAACGCCGTAAATGATTTACTGCCGCTTGGCCAATTTCGTGCTTAGGTAATTTAGAAACAAAAAAAGATTCCATTCCATAATTGGAAAGAGATACGGCAACATTAGCCTCTCCTCCTCCAAATGTTGAATCAAAACTTTGGCTTTGTACAAAGCGTGTAAACCCGGGAGTGGATAACCGCAGCATAATTTCGCCAAATGTTACAACTTTCATTTTCATTTCCATCTCAAATTTTATTTTTAATTAACGCCCCATCCATCCGCCATCAACAGTAACAACACTTCCATTTAAATAATTAGAAGCATCCGAGCAAAGAAAAACAACGGTTCCCATTAAGTCTTCGGGAGTTCCCCAGCGTGCAGCAGGAATTCGGCTTAGAATGGATTTATTTCTTTCTTCATCTTCTCGCAATGGTTTTGTATTGTCTGTTGCAATGTATCCGGGAGCTATTGCATTAACAGTTACTCCTTTGCTTGCCCATTCATTTGCAAATGCCATGGTTAATTGTTTAATACCCCCTTTACTTGCAGCGTAACCGGGTACTGTAATGCCCCCTTGAAATGAAAGCAGAGAAGCAATAAAAACAACTTTGCCATATCCTCTGTTAACCATTTCTTTTCCAAACTCGCGAGTAAGAATAAACTGAGCCGAAAGGTTTATTTCAATCACTTTATCCCAATACTCATCTGGATGTTCTGCAATTGGTTTACGAAGAATTGTTCCGGCATTGTTTACCAAGATATCAACTTTGGGATAATCTGCTTTAACTTGCTTTATGAATTCATAAAGAGCGCTGCGGTCGCTAAAATCGCAAACATAACCTTTGAATTTACTTCCTCTTTCTTGAATTAATTTTTCGGTTTCCGAAAAGTCCTGTTCGTAAGATGCGCTTATAATAATATCTGCACCTGCTTCGGCTAATGCCAATGCATAGTATTGACCAATTCCTTTATTAGCGCCGGTTACAATTGCTGTTTTGCCTTTAAGACTAAATTTATCTAGTATCATAATTTTTCTCCTACCTTAATTCTGTCATTGGAATTCCATCCATATCGTCGAAGGCTTGATTCTCCCCTCCCATTGCCCAGATGAATGAATAACTTTGTGTTCCGCATCCCGAATGCAAAGACCAGCTTGACGATAAAACCGCCTGCTTATCGCGCATAATAATATGACGAGTTTCTTGCGCCTCTCCTAAAAGATGAACCACAAAAGATTCCGGTCGTAAATTAAAATACATATAAACTTCCGAGCGGCGTTGATGAGTGTGACATGGCATCGAATTCCAAACACTGCCATCTTCCAACTCGGTTAATCCCATTACAATTTGGCATGTAGGCAAAAGATCTTGGAGAATATATTGATGAATTGTTCTTTTGTTGGAAGTTTCAACAGATCCAAGATGCTTATGAATTGCCTGATCGTAAGTGATATGCTTTGTTGGATAAGCAGTATGCGCAGGATAACTAACAAAATAAAAGTAAGCAGGTTTTTCGGCTTTACCGCTTTGGAATTGAACACTTTTAGAACCGCGGCCAACATATAAAGCATCGCGGTAATTCATCTTGTATTCAATATTATCTATAATAACAGAACCTTCGTCACCAATGTTTATAATTCCAAGTTCACGTCTTTCGCAAAAGTAATCCGCAGCCATTTCTTTTTTTGAAGCTGTAAGATTCAGCAATTTACTTTTGGGAACAGCAGAGCCGGTAATGGAACGGTCTATATCGGAATAAACCATTGGAATTTCATCTTCGATAAACAGCGAGTCTATTAAATAAGATTCTCGAAGTTCATCGGTATTCATTTTTTTAAAACCATCTTGATTTGGTGAATATCTCACTTCCATTTTAGTTCCTCATTTTTTATTTACACCGAGTAAGTAGTGGAAGCAGTAGTGCCTCCTCTTCCGGTCCAGTTTGTATGATAAAACTCTCCTCTTGGCTTATCTGTTCTTTCGTATGTATGAGCGCCAAAATAATCGCGCTGAGCCTGTAATAGATTTGCCGGTAGCCTTCCATTTCTAAATCCATCAAAGTAATTCAATGCAGTTGATAATGCAGGTATCCATATTCCGTTTGTTACAGCAGCAGATACTACTCTTCTCCATGCTTCCTGCGATGCCATTATCTTCTCTTTGAAAAATGGATCGAGTAGTAAGTTTGTTAAATTTGGATTTGTATCGAAAGCTTCTTTTATCTTTCCTAAAAATACCGAGCGGATTATACATCCTCCGCGCCACATCAATGCTATGCCTCCGTTATTCAATGTCCATCCATATTCCTTTGCCGCAAAATGCATTAGAACATATCCTTGTGCGTAACTTACCATCTTGGATGCATACAAGGCTTTCATCAAATCGTTTATAAATTGTTTTTTATCCCCTTCAAATTTTGGTGTTGGGCCGCTTAATAATTTTGAAGCTTCTACTCTCTCCTCTTTCATTGCAGATAATGCACGAGCGTAAACAGCTTCTCCAATTAATGTTAAAGGAGTGCCTGTATCTAATGATGATAAAACGGTCCACTTGCCGGTTCCTTTTTGTCCGGCTGTATCCAAAATTTTATCTACAAGAGGTGAACCATCTTCATCTTTGTATGCCAATATGTCTCGCGTAATCTCTATTAAATAACTTTCCAATTCTCCTTTATTCCAATCCGCAAATACTTGATGCATTTCATCGGCACTCATTCCTAACAAGTCTTTCATTATCTGATAAGCTTCGCAAATTAACTGCATATCTCCATATTCTATTCCGTTATGAACCATCTTTACAAAATGACCGGCTCCGTTTTCTCCTACCCAATCGCAGCATGGTGTGCCATCTTCAACCTTTGCAGATATTGCTTGAAAGATTGGTTTTACATGAGGCCATGCAGCAAGCGATCCTCCCGGCATTATTGATGGACCCTTCAAGGCGCCCTCTTCGCCTCCGCTTACTCCAGTGCCTATATAAAGCAATCCCTTCTCTTCCAAATATTTTGTTCTGCGTATAGTATCGGGAAAGTGAGAGTTGCCCCCATCAATTATTATATCACCCTTATCCAAATGAGGTATCAACAATTCTATAAAATCATCCACCGGTTTGCCCGCCTTTACCATCAACATTATTTTTCGTGGTGATGCTAAACTAGAGATGAGTTCCTCAATGGTTGACACACCTACTATATTTTTATCTTTTCCTCTCCCATTCATAAACGCATTTACTTTATCTACCGTTCTGTTATAAACAGCTACTCTAAACCCTTTGCTTTCCATATTCAGAACTAAGTTCTCGCCCATTACTGCTAGGCCTACAAGACCTATATCCGCTTTGCTCATACTTTTTATTTCTCCATTTCTTAATTGTTAAATCTATCTTTATATGCCCATAACCCTAATGCCGGGTTCGAGATGTAAAATATTTCTTCTCCATCTGCCATAATGTTAAAGCCATCCTTAAGCTTCTCCGGATTGTATCTCTTCATCATCTCAGTCAAATCCGCATAGCTAAAATTAACTCCCTCTATTTCCTCTTTAGTTAAATGACCGGGGCAGTAGGTTATCTTAAATCTATTTTCCGATGAGCCATGAATTAGATGTGCAGCTGCGCTTAAATTATTTTTTAAATCCTCTTCTTCTTCTACATACTTCAATACTTCCGGCGTGGTTACATATCCATACTTGCGAATTAGAGAGTCTATTGTTTTATCTTCTCCAAATTCTTTTAAGCCCGGCGCTAGAACAATTAATTCTCCACCATCTGCTATTGCCATACGGGTTCGGTAAACACTTTTATTTCCCAGCCATGTACTTTTAAATTCCGATGGATCCAAATACACAACCACTTTTTTCAAAGGCTCTTCTACCATTTCAAAATTTACTTTTAGTGATAGCTCCGCCGCCTTTTCAAACGTTTCGTTATCATCTCCTATAAACAATCCTCGCACTGCAAGTTTTCCTTCTGCATCTTTGCCTACTACAGTTAGCACATACACTATTGGTAAATGTTTTGCAAAATTATCTCCGGCGTAATTAAGTACTCTTCTTACCGGAGTATCGGCGCGTCCCATCATCCTTTCCATTCCATATACTGCGCCTAAAAAATGACTCTTGTTTATTCCCTCTTTGCCTCCAGTACCTACAAATATATTTTTCGTATAGTTTGCAAAGCCCACTACTTCGTGAGGCACCACTTGACCAATGGATAATATTAAATCGAAATTCCCTTCAACCAATAATTTATTTACTTGCGCCGGCCAGTTGTAATTCAACTTTCCTTCAGATACTTTGCTTATATACTCAGAGGGCACTTCGCCCAATGTTACCAAATCGTTACGCCAGTTGTGTACACGGAATAAATTTTGAGGAACACCTTGAAACATGTGTGCAATTTCTTTTTCACTCATTGCAGCGTGTGTTCCTAGTGCAGGCAAAATATCTGTGAGTGTTTCCAAATAATAATCATAAATAAGGGAAGTTAGCATTCCAGCATGTGAATGATAGCGTGTATAATCCGGAGGTATTGCCAATACTTTTTTCTTCGTTCCTAATTTTTCAAGCGCGCTAAATAATGCTTGGCTTAAATCCTTCTCCGTTAATACTTCGTTTACACTTCCCTTTGCGTAATAGATCATTTCTGTTTACCCTTTCTCTTTAGCGTTGGATTCTGGCAGATCCGCCTTGCGCAAATGCTCGTACTTCTTCTACACTGGCCATTGTTGTATCACCCGGGAATGTTGTTAACAATGCGCCGTGTGCCCAACCTAATTTAACTGCTTCTTCCGGAGTTTCGTTGTTCAATAATCCATATATAAATCCTGCTGCAAAACCATCTCCGCCACCTACTCTATCCAATACATCAAGTTCACACTCCGGTGCAGAATATGTTTTACCGTTTACCCAAGCTACTGCACTCCAGCTGTGACGGTTGGTTGAATGCACTTCTCGTAATGTTGTTGCTACTGCTTTTACATTAGGATATTTTTTTGTTACGTTTTCTATCATTCCAAAAAATACGCTTGGATCCAGCTTCGACTTTGCATGCACATCCGGACCTTGTATTCCCAAACCTTTTTGCAAATCCTCTTCGTTGCCTACCAATACATCAACATACTTTACTATTCCATCAAGCACTTCTGCTGCTTTGCTTTCTCCTCCCCACAAGTTCCACAGCTTTGCTCTAAAATTTAAATCAAAGCTTGTTATGGCCCCAGATTCCTTGGCTGATTTCATCGCTTCTATTATTAACTGTCCGGTTGTTTCGGATAGTGACGCAAATATACCACCGCTGTGAAACCACTTTACTCCGCTAGCAAATATCGATGCCCAATCAAAATCTCCCGGTTTTAAATATGATGCCGCTTCGTTGCTTCTGTTGTAAAACACAACCGGCGCTCTTGAACCCAAACCTCTATCGCTGTAAACTGTGGCCATGTTGGGACCGTTTACTCCGTTGTGTTTAAATCTTTTGTAGAATGGTTTTACTCCCATTGCTCTTACACGTTCGGAAATTAATTCTCCTATCGGATAGTCTGACATTGCCGTTACAACTCCGGTGTTCATTCTAAAACAATCCGATAAATTTGCCGCTACGTTAAACTCGCCGCCACTTACATGAATGCTGCATTGACTGGCTTTTCTAAATGGTATAATGCCCGGATCCAAACGGTGAACCAAAGCACCTAGTGAAACAAAATCCAATGCCGCTTCTTTCTTAATATTAAAATCGTTCATTCTATTTTTCCTTATTTAATTTTTATACACCACTATAAGCGTTAAATCCGCCATCTATTGGTATTACTATTCCCGTTACAAACTTCGAAATGTCTGATGCCAAATAAAGAAGCGCACCATTTAAATCTTCCGGCTCGCCAAACTTACCCATGGGTGTTCCGGCTATTATCTTATGACCTCGTGGAGTTAACTCTCCGGTCTTCTCATCAGTTAGTAAAAATCTATTTTGATTGGTTAAGAAAAATCCGGGGGCTATTCCGTTTACTCTTATGTTCATCTTTGCTAAATGCACTGCAAGCCATTCGGTCAAATTATTTATTGATGCCTTGGCTGCCGAGTATGCCGGTATTTTTGTAAGCGGTCTGAACGCGTTCATAGAAGAGATATTTATTACAACTCCCTTCTCGGCTTCTATCATATCTGTTGTCAATACCATTGTTGGCAATACTGTTCCAAGAAAATTTAAGTCGAACACTTTGCGGAATCCTTCTATATCAAGTCCATAAAATGTTTTCTCTAGCTCGTGAACATTATCTTTGGTTATAAACTCGTGAGATGTGGTAGCTTTTGGGGAATTGCCACCGGCACAGTTTATTAGAATATCTATCTTTCCTAATTGCTCGTTAATATATTTTTTACCGGCTACTAAGGACTCTCGATCCAATACATTACTCTCTACTCCAATAGCTTCTATTCCAAATTCCGATTTTATTTCAAAAGCGGCTTTATCTGCCATCTCTTTGCTCAAATCCATTATGGCCATCTTTACTCCGCTTGAAGCCATTGCTTTGCTCATAGACAAGCCAATTACTCCGGCGCCGCCGGTTATAGCACACACTTTGCCTTTCAAATCGATAAAACTAGGTTGTTTCATATTTTCTCCTACTTATATTAACTAGATAGAACATTTTTTAGATTTGGAATCAATCTGCACTTTTTAAAAACTTTGCATTGTAAGAAAAGAATAAAAAGAAAAACAAAACAGCAAAAAGCTGTAAAAAATAGGCAACACACAGTAAATTACATTTTATTAACATTGGTCATTAGCATGATTATTAAAGAAAAGGGCCCTAACCTAATTAATATTTAATTCTCAATTTTTATATCAGTTATTTTCCGCTGCTGCTCAATTTTTTTCCTACATTTATAGCAATAACATAATGGCATTCGAGTAAAGGAATATTGAAAATTAGAGGAAAATCTTTAGGATTCTTATACCTTAAAGTTATCAATAAAGTAATTTCCCTTTTCTTCTAACTGAAATTAGCAAAAGAATATATTCAAATCAATCGGTTTTTAGCTTTAAGCTACAAAAATGCAATAAAATTTTATAAACAGGGAAAGATTACTTTGGTTATTGCTCAAAATGGGTAAAAAACTCATCTTATTGTAAAGATGGCAATGCAGCAATTAATTCAATTTCTTAAATGCCATATAGAAATTCTATTTTTAGTTCCGCATGGCTATTTTGGTGGGATTATTCTAAATACTCTTTAACCATCTTTATAACCTTTGCTTCATTAAAAAAACTGAACTTTACTAATTAGGTTAAGTAATAACCTTTCTCCCAATTCAAATAATTTTGGAATGGGCATTTATCCTTAGGTGTGCGTTTAAATGAATACTTCGGCAAAATAGTGAGCTATCAGCAATAGCATTTTTATATACGCAATGCTTCTTCGTTAACCAATTATCCAAAACAGTTAAAGAATCTTTAAAATTTTTCATAAAAACTATTGTTTGGCTTTAAATATAATTTTTTATTTCCGTAGTCAAATATCAAATTAAACCTTCTAAGCAAATTATTTGCAATAACTCCATCTGCCACTTTTTGTTTAGACCTTACCTCTGCAGGAGCAAATGCAGCCTCAACATTACTGAGTTCAAAATTCCCAATTATAACCTTTGCAATCTTACCCCTCTTGCCATTAATATCTCCGCTTAATCCCCTTCCCAAATAATAATCCTTAGTTTCTTTTGGCAGAGTAAATTTCTGATCCCCTTTAATCAAAAGTTCAATTGCTTCGGAAGAAGCATAATCTATGTAACATAAAATTGGTATCGGTTCTTCATTTTCAATTGCAATCTTTACATTAATGCATGGTATGTTATTCAAGTTAAGAGTAATTGGAATTTCGTACCAGGTATAATCATTAATTTTTGTGCCAGGCTCATAAAGAGTTAATGTTAAGTTATCGTAATTAACCAAAACAGTATAATGCCCAAATAGTGAATTACCCGTTACTCCATCATTCTTAAAACCCTTATAGCTATCCCCCTTTAGAATTACAATTCTTTGATTATTGAATTTTGCTTCCCCTATCGAAAAATTCATAGAGTCCGACATTAATGCTGTTTGAGCCTTTCCACTTCCGGCTCCTCCTAAATTAACATCCAAAGCTCCTACCAGTTTAATAGAATCTCGCAAGTCGGGATTCATAATTAATAATCCATCCCACCCCATTCCGCTATCCAGAATAATATTAAGCTTTCGCAAACCATTCATTTTAACCGGCAGAATTGTTTTATTATTGACAAGCTTAAATGGAATTACTATTCCATTCCTATCCATATTTAATAAAGTGTTCTTGTTCTGCGCAGTTATAATAGATACAAAAGAAAGCTGGAAGGTTATTAGAATTAGAGAAATAAACTTCTTCATATTAATCTCTCCTTAATAATTTCAAATATTCACCACAAGGCAATTAATTAAAACTATAGATCCTAATGAAATTGCCGCTAGTAAGATTTTATTTTGAATAAAGACGAAATTGTGTAGGATTTGTTTCCGGTCAAAGATTTTTACTAACAAATATTCTAATTCCAGTTGTCGCTAAAATCCGGTATAAAGTTTAAGGAGTATTTTGCTATTTCTTTTGGAATGCAAAAGTTTTTTACTATTTCCTCTTCCAGCTCATCTTTGTTCAATAAAATTCTTTTACTAAAATTTCCACTATCTAATTGTGTGATTGATAAATTGCGTATAACTACAGATGAGTGCGCGCCATACTTTGCAAGCAAAACATTATTTAAGAATGTAGAAGAGTCTCTAAATGAATTGGCAACAACATTACTAAAATCCTCTATTTGTCTTTCAATTGGTTTTGCTGTATAACCATGCTGCAATTTATTGTTCTTATACTGCTCTATTCTATAATGCCCATTTTTATTAGGGGGTAAAAGAAAATAATTGTATTCACCGGCAGGAATTTCAATATTTTCATTTAAGAATAATGGCAAGGGCTTTATGAATGGAGCCGCATAGCCAACATCAACTAGATAATCTTTGCACTCAATGTTAACAATATTTACCAAATGTACATCGGGATCATTCATATCTGCACCGCATAACTTTACATTGTATCCCAAATGTTTAAGCAGCTTATTCAAATAAAAATTATTCGAGTAGCAAGTCCCTCCAAAATTGTTTACCACTATTCCATCAATGTATAATTCAAAGCTGGGTATGCTTTTAAGAGAATAGTTTTTAAAGTAATATATTTTCGAAATGTTCTCGAAAGGTATTTTGGTTAAATGTGAAGAGACAATGTTTGTTAATGCCAACAAACTTGGCTTTTCCTTTTCCAATTCTAATATGTCTAAATATTTTTTATAAATGGAATTCATTTCAACAGGTATTGTAATGAAACTAAAATATATTTTACTTTTCAATACTCTAAACAAAAGACGCATAGTTTAAAGTTTACACTGTACCATTGCCGGAATTGCAATGTTATCTAATTACCTTCACTAAATTCTTCCTTTATTATTTTTATAGCACCTATATCAAGCAAAGTAGTAAAAAGATTTGCTGCGCCGCCATGTTCAACTATTTTTCCATTTATAACTTTATCTACATTTACCCCAGTAAATAATACGGGTTTTCCGGTAGGCTTTATGTCCATCCATTTTCCGGTATGAATTCCCGTTGCTGTTATAGAAGTAGCCACATAATCATTTTCTCCTATTTGCAAATCAATTTCAATGTGAAGATTATTATACGTTTGCCTAACACCCTTAATATGTTCCTTTGCACCAACTATTCCCAACAAATATCTTTTACCATCATATATTTCCACATAGTCTTCCGAAATAAAATTATCAATTAACTCAACATTTCCGGTATTAACTACCTCTTCAATATAGCGTCTAACAATTTGTTTATTGTTTTCTACACACATTGAACCAAAGTCCTTTTTTAGATTAATGTTTTGTGTTTAGCCCAGCATAAATAAGGAACAGTCTCTTGTTAAAAATATATTTAGAGCATCATATTATTATCAAAATTATACCACACACATATTAATTACAAATTATTTTTCGGTAAATATATTTTGCTGTAGTATAGCATTAAACAAGCCTACAACTTATTACATCTTTACAGCAATTTTTAAAGACGGAGCAGTCATACTGTTTTTCCTTTGTTGGTTTATTTTTATATAGATTTTGGTTTTTTGATGAGTAAACAATAAGCTTTTGAATTAGAAAAGAGGGGTTAATGCTTTACAATAAATTTCAAAAATCCATTGAGGGACTTAAGGAAATAAATTCCGTTCGAAAGATTTTGTATTGAAATACTATTTGCCTGCTCTGGTTTATAAATTATTCTTTGCCCTAAAACATTAAAGACCTCTATGTTTTGCAACGATCTAGAAAAATATAATTCTTTGTTGGTTGGATTTGGGTATAAAAGAACAATCTGATTATTTACAACTGTTTCTTTTACTCCAACTGTAGCTTTTACATACTCCAAAATTAATACACTCATTGCGGGCATTATAAAATTTCCCGAGTTGTTTATAGTTGGAGAAGATTCAATAATAATCTCGGAATTAAGAGCCGATGCGTTTAGAAGGCGAGACTTATATAATGAATAACCGCTTAATCCGTTAACTTGAAAGGCTACTTCATATTTTCTATCCCTGTTCACCGCAACAACATTTAATTTATTCATATCGTTAGATATGAATGCATTGGACCTAACAGCGTATGGATTTCCATCGCTTGCCGCTGGTGAAGTGGTAGTAACCTGAATAGAATTATCAAGAAAAGCCGGTTCCAGTTTTTTATAAATTGCTGCAGCGGGCATAAGAGTATAGTTAGCAAAAAAGTTTATTCGGATAGGATGCCAAACTGCATAAGCATTTCCATATGCCCAAAAATTACTTCTTTCAATTGTAGATTTTTGCGAAAGCATAAGCAAAAAGTCCACTTCAAAATTGGCTCCCTGCCATTGCATTGCTAAATCTTGCTGTGCCATTGTTGGATTTGGCGTTGGAATGCTGTGGGCATAATCCCCAACAAATACTTTTATATTTTTAACTGCGGCGGCTGTAACCAAATTATCTATAAACGCGCTGGAAGAATTAACTCCCGGATTGTTGGTGCTTAAATCTTCATCTCCAAAAAAGTGCTGCGAAAGGGAATATATCTTTCCTTGCTGCGCCAAGGCAGAATTTATAAGTGTATATGCCCAAGTGTTCGCAGCGCCGTTTCCGATAGTAGGCAGTGTTATTTTTATTGTTGGATCAATTGCCAGCATTGAATTAATTATTGGAGTTACAGATGCTAAATAATCGTTGCAATTAACAGCGCTTGAGCCAAACTCTCCAGTAGCCCAGGGTTCATTTCCGATATTCCAAATTTTTACATTGTATGGCAAAGGATGACCATTAGCCGCTCTTAGCAATGCCCAATCAATTCCCCCTCCCGGATTAGAGCCATTGTTAGGACTGTTGCAGTATTCCACCCAGTCCGCATTATTAGCAATTACATTTGGTATGGCGGCCAGTTTTTGTGTAGAGGTTAATCCCGGTGTGCTTTCATCGTAAATAGGAACCATTATTTGAATATCTTGCCCCTTAATTCCTTTTGCGGCACACATTTCCATAAATTCATCAAACCCAAAATTAACAGGCTGCGCAGCTCCTACTGCTCCCAATAAATCTTGATTAGGACGGGCACCAATTGGTCCAATAGATTTTTTCCACTCGAAACCAACCGCAATTGCATTGCCGGGATAACGAATTGTAGTATAGGATAAGTCTTTAAATATAGCATCTACTTCCGGTATAATTGTTCCATTAGAATTATGATAACCAATTTGCCCGTAAGAAGAATTGCCGATTAAACTGCTGCGGCAGTCGAAAGTAATACCAAACAGAATTTTAGTATTACTCATTACAATCTTATTGATGTTTGTTATGTTTATTGATGCAACTTGAGCAAGGCTGGTAGCCGAATAAAATAGAGAGGCATACAGTACCATCTGCAAAAATTTATTTAGAAATAATATGTGCTTGTTTTCTTTTTTCATCTTGCATTTAACTATTTTCTTACCGCTTGTTAATCCACTATCCTTACTGTTTGCAAGATACAAAACATTAAACAAACTGCTTATAGACTACGGCACACATTCCACTGTAATTTACAAAATTGATCTATAACACAATGCTTGAAATCATTATTAGGCACACCAGTTCAAATAAATATGCAACTGATTCTGCTGCTATTAATTTTTCTTTTTTACCCAATATGAACAATTTCTGCGCTTCAAACAGAATTGATGTATGCCGATTATAATCAGAAGATAATTATTAATACACACGCAGAGACGCTATATAGGGCGTCTCTGCGATGGTAAATATTAATAAATTTATTTTGCTTCGAAAACTGCCGCCACCTTTGATGTTGAGTTCCAATTTGTGCTGGTATAATTTTTCATTAATGTTGGCGTAGGATAAGTATAATCAATTAATTGATACTTCAAAAATGCAATGTGATATGGGCAGCTTACACCGGTAATAGAATATATAGGAGTGATACCATCACCCGACAAATTGATAAATGAAATTTCGGTAATCTCGGAAGTTCGAAGTTTTCCATCTGAATACTTTTCGTTTTTAGTTTCTTTAACAGTTATTTTTTCCAATACTTTTCCATCTTTGGATACGGTACCATAGACCTCCTGAGTTTCTTGCATTTGGTACATTGTAGTGTAATTCAAATTTTTTACCTGACTGAAATTCAATCCGTTCCAATCGAATGGAGTTGCCTGGGTTACTGATGTTCTTGGATAGAAAATTGTAATGGTGTTATCTGTTAATTTACCAACATTATGCTCACCAGTAACAGACACAGTTACAGTATTACACTTTCTAAGTATTTCAAGAATATCGTCTACTACTTTAGATTTAACCTCAACCTTTATGCTTTTAGTATCATCTTTCGATTTATTAATGAGAACTACTTCAATCCAATTACTTCCTTTGCCTAAACGCAATATAGATTGATCGGAATTTTTAAGCTCTTTTACATAAGTAGTATTATCTTTTGTCATAACATAAACATAGGCACTTACATCTTCCGGAATTTCAAGAGCTTTAATTGTTATTTCTTTTTCCTTTTGACCTTGGGGATCTTGAGATGTATCATGCCCAATTTTAATACTTCTTACAGATAGTCTAGGAAAAGAAGCATTTACGGTATTAGTAGCTTCGGTTATTGGTACGTGTACAGGTAATACATAGGGGAGATTAGTACCTCTTGAGATAGGTATATTTTCAATTTTTATAGGTCCCTGTTTATCAACCGCCCATTTAATATAGTTTGCGTATTCAGTTCCAATCCCCGCAGAGCCAAGTGTTTTCAAGTTAGCATCAATAATAGTTCGAATATAAGAAACGTCGGTATTGCTTCCGCAGTTTTTTAACAGAAGAGGTATGTTAACCTTTGCACCATTCCGGTAAGCCGAGAGGTAAGTTAAAAAACAGCCTTCAGTGTAATAATCTGGTCTGTTACCAGAATTTGTATCCCATGAATTATGCATTATATTTTTTAGATGATTACCATGCTCGTGAGATTCGAATTTTGAATTGCTTGGCCAAACAATTCTATCTCCAAGGGTTGCCGTAGCTTCAAGCCACCATAAAATAGTATAATGTGAAAATAACTGCATATAATAATAGTCTTGTACATAATGAAGTAGTTCGTGAGCACAAACAGAGGGTAGTTTTTCTTCTTTTGTCATTCCATCTCCATCACTTATTCGATGGTTTATAGAAATATTTCCTAAAAAAGAAGTCTCCCCATCATCGTCTCCAGTGTTTCGAACATATACATTTATTTTTCCTGATGGTAAATATAGATCTTGGCTTTTAAACTTAGTCCAACACTGCTCAAGATAGTAAAGCATATCTTGTATATAATGCGGGTCACTTCCAACATTAGAAGTTTTATAAGGGGAATTGTATTCTGTATTTGTTAGTACACCGGGCTCTTTCCAATAAGCAGTAAAGTGGGACGATGATGCCCAGTCTGTATATCCCAAGACCACATACGAGTAGCTTGTTCTGGCAAGTTTACAAAGATGGTTAGTTTTAATAATAATAGTGGAATTTACCGAATCGACCGTAACATCTTGAAAAGGAATCCATTTTGCCAAACTTTCGGCGTAATAGGAAGCACCATTGCCCAGTTTACTCTTTTCCCCCTTTGAAGGATCGTATTTTATTTTGATTTCCAAATCTTTTGAAAAAGTTGAACCTCCGCTGCACGTAACTTCAAACGATTCGAGTAGTGAGGCATTATCTAGTTTTGGTAAAGTGGAAGGATCTAATGTTTTAATTGAAATGGTAGCATCACCGCTTAATGCACCCTGAGGTATAGTAATTTCAATTTTATTTTTAATACTTACCTGAGCACTTTGATTTGTAACGTTAATTTTGGTTGATACATTGTTTTCATCATTTGTTGGTTCTACAATATCGTCCCCCTTGTTACAGAAACTTGCTAACTGCAAGAGCGCAACTGTAACTACAAGCAACCTTGGCGGTTTCATGATGAACCTCATAAATTAGTTATTATGAATTATTCCTAACATTCTACTGCTGTATATATTAACAACAATTAGTCTGCTAAAAAACAGGATAGGAACAATGCCGAACAGGAAGTATAATTTCAGTATAAGTAATCAGAAGAGGGATTTTTATATTAGAACGTAGTAGTTTAACAGTAAAATAAATGATGATGTTTTTTTGTCAAGAAAATATTTTTAGATGCATTAAGATTTGTTTTTATATCACACTTGTAGGGTTATTTAAGTAGAGACACTACAAGTGGAGTCTGTAGGCTCGAAAGGATTTTATTAATTGCCATTGCTGCGCTTACTTAAGTAGAATAAGCCTTTTTGTTTGGGAGTAATTGTGCGAGCTTAATCTGTAGAAATAGATACCGCTGCTTAGTTTGCTTGCATCAAAGTTAACAGTATAATATCCGGGTTGTTTTTCTTCACTAACTAAAACCTCCATTTCCATACCAAGTGAATTATAAATTTTCAGCTGAACAAATCCAGGCTCGTTTAATTGATAGCTAATTGTTGTTTGTGGGTTAAAGGGATTTGGATAATTCTGTTCCAGAAGAAAGTTTGCGGGAAGTGTGTTTACAGTGTTTTCAATTCCCGTTTGTGTTTTAGAGGCTGCTGTATATTTAATAATATCTTTGCTTGCAGCATAAATAAAAGTAGAACTAGCTGCATCAAACGTTCTTTCTTTAAAAGTAATGGTAACATCACAATCTGCATTTGTTGTACCGCTTATTTCCACAAGCGCGTAACCATGCACCTTTTTATGAAATACTCCTATAGGTTTATAAGGGGAATTCAATCCATTATAATTATAGTTGCTCATAAGCCACCCGCCACCGCTACCGGCAAGCACCTGATAAATATCGTTATTCATATTACCATCATTATCATCAATTCTGCTTACATCGTAAAAATGGTCGTGCCCGCAGAAGTATGTTCTTGCACCTGCTTTAACAAGGCTTTGCCAAAATAAATTTCTCTCCGGCTGGTAATCATCAAGGCAATCCGAATGAAAAACTTTGAATGCCGCCTCGTGACCAAATGCAAAAATATGAGTGGAAGTACTTGAAGCCAACTGCTTATTAAGCCATTCCTGATTTACTCGGTGAATATTAATGTAATTATCCAGCCCAATAAACATAGCGTTGTTCTTTATAAATGAATAAGTAAGATTCAATTCACCAGCGGGACCGTTTTGAGGAAGCGCTTTGGAACCGGAAAATATTTTATTCCAAATAGTAATATCATCTTTGGCATCATCTTCGTGATTACCTCTTACGGGATATATTCCTATACACTTGTTATACAATGGAGCAAATACTGAAATCCATTCTTTTAACTGCGTTTCCAACTCCGCGCCACTTGCATTTTTCCCGGCATCAACCAAATCTCCACACACTAATATCAGAGTTGGATTATCTGCAAGCATAAAGGGAATCATTTCTTTAACGGTATCGGATTGAGCAACATGAGTATCTCCAAGCACAATAAAGCGCCACGCATTTGAAGATAATTCTTTTGCACTTTTTACTTGGCTAAATGCAGCCGTATTAAATAATGCACATAGGGCTAACATGAAATATGTTCTAAATATTTTTTTCACTTTGTTAGAATCATTTTTTTAGTTTCTGCAAAAACTTTTCCTAATCCATTCGAAAGATCGACAGCTTTTAGCTGATAGAAATAAACTCCTGAAGAGAGTGAAGAGTGAAGAGCTTGCCCGGCATTGCCGGGTGAAAAAAGTGAAGAGTATTTGCCAGCTGGTTTATTATCGTTAACAAGAGTTGCAACTTCTTTTCCCATTACATCAAACACTTTTAAAGTTATATGGGAGGTTTTTGGTATATAGTATTCAATTTGCGTTATAGGGTTAAAAGGATTTGGATAATTTTGATTGAGTGTATAAGTATTAGGTATTGTTAAAGAAATTGATTGATTGTTGTTAACATCTGTTGCTGAAGAGGCCTTACGCACTAAGCGAACATAATTATATATTCGTATTGCGTCCCCTTGAGGACCAAACCCGGTAGGATAGCTTGCGGGATTTCCTACTTTAGGATCGCTGCGTTGAGCACCAGCGCCATGAACATCAATCCAGCTGCTCATATATCCCATTGCTCTTCCAAAGGAAACATAACATGCCCCTTTTCCATCACTTGGAGTTTGGGAACAAAAAGTTGTACTGGCCATATAGTATGGATAATCTTTTTCACCAGCTTCGTTTGTAATTTGTGTGCAGTTGAAAACCGGATTTATAGCGGCCGAGTTTGTTGTTTGAGGAGAGCGGCTATAATCCAATATGCTCTGCAATTCTTTTACATCGGGCAGTCTCCAATCGGAGTAACCAGCATAGGTAAAATTCTCGGCATAGCTTAATGCATTTTCCCATAATATAGCAGTTCCATTATCATCTTTCATCCACATTAGATTAGTAGCTTTATCTGTAACAGTTCCATTTCCATTATCCATAAAATTATTTACACCATATAAAGTATTGCCCCGCACATACATTACATAATATTTTTTTTGATTATTCGCCGGATATCCTTTAATTCGTCCATCTGCAAAGTTAACTCCAAACATTGTTGGAGTACCATTCATGGTTGTGGAAACATATAATGTAGAAGTTGCATATTGGGCATCTATAAGTCGTTCGTTACTTGTTGCCCCGTGTGAGCTCGAGTTAAGATCCCCATACCCAAAAGTAAAATAATTAGTATTAATAAATGGAACCGAGGTTCCTTGAGTTGTTGCGTTAGGATTTGATTCCGCTCCATAATACATTATTAAAGAGTATAGTTCTTTTATACTAGGAAGTCTCCAATCTGTATATCCCCCTGTTCTGCAGGTGGCTGCGGCTGCAAGGGCGGCGGAGTAGGTAAACTTATCGGAGTAATTAATATTTCCATCACCATTTTTATCTGTTGTTTTTTCCCACATTAAACCGCTTACATTATCTGTAACAGTTCCATCCCCATTGTCTTTGTAGCTGGGTGCAGTTCCCGGGTTATTTGAATTTTGTCCATAGAACTGTTGCCCTGCATTTGGTACTGTTATTAATCCACTGTTATTGTAGGAATTACTTTGAGCGGTACCAACAACCGGATAAGTTATGCTTTGGCATAATGCAATTGGGGTTATAACATGCACAATGGTTACTGCAATTATTACGTGAAGGACCAATTTATTTTTCAATTTTCGCTCCATCCAATATTCTGCTTTGGGTTAAGACAAAATGAAAAGTAGATTAGTTTAATTATTCTATGATAAAAAAATTTTTGAGAATATTTCTTTAGGGGAAAGATGAAACAACTATTTTGATTATACAGATAAATATTTATCCAAGTTAAAATTTGCCCCGAATTGAATTGCAATTTATTTGGGGCACAGATGGATGCAGTTTAATCGTTTAAACACACTATTTGCGTTAGCATTTTTTGTTTATTCCTTTTTATCTAGGTTAAAAAGGTCTTCAACCTTGGTCATGCTTTTATTTAAAAACAATACATTTTTGAAATTAGGTTTTACCTTCGAAGCCGATTCATCAACTTTATTAGGATTAAGATGAGTTGCTATTATTTTGGTGGGGTTTATAAAATTTTTAATAGCATCAATTCCTTTTTGAGAGGACCATTCGTTTAGATAGAGAACAACATCAGGGGCAAACAATAAATCTATTTTTTCTTTTTTTGCGCTCCACTTTTTAATTGCTTCATAATTCTTTTCGTAACCCGGGTCTATATCGCTCATGTAGAAAATTCTTGCATCATCGACTGTTATTGCAAAACATAAATCCGGCACAACATAATTTGGCGCGCCCGCATGATAAGTACCGAGAAACTCAATTTTAATTCCATCCTTTTCTATAACGCTGCTACCTCCATCAAAGGGGTTTACAGCGACAGCATTTTTTTGATTATCAATAAGTGATTTATCATGCTTCTTCAATTCATCGATCACCACAGAAGTAGTAAATAGATTTATTGAGGGATTGCTTATAAGAAGTTTTGAAACTTCTTTTACACCAAAATGATCGGCATGCTCATGCGAAATTAAAAGATAATTAATATTGTGGAATGGAGTTTTATTTGCGTACATCAGTTCGTAAGCATTAGCCAATTCATTCTTAAAAAATGATTTTGAAGGATCTTCCAGATCGAAAAGAATTTTCTTTTCTCCCACTACAACAAGGAAGCTGCAATTGCTTATGAAGGTAATATCAACTTTAGTTTTGCCATTTGAATGGGAATAACTTTCGGCCCAAATGGAAGAATTTGTAAGACTATTTATAACAGCTAAAGCAAAAGACATTAATAATATTCTTCTCACAATACATTTCATTTAAGCCTCCACCGAATTATTTCTTATTAAATACTATTTTTCTAAACTCTTCAATAACAGATGTGTCCACCCAGTAAACATCGCTGTTTCCATTTTGAGAAGAATTGAGCGCATTCAAAAGTACCTGGTAATTGAAATTCTTATCGGTGTAATCAATTACTTTAGCCCGTGAAATGCTGAAGAAAAAGTATTTGCCATCTGCAGTTACTTGTGGAGTTTGATCCATAGAAAATGAATTGATTGAGCTTCCCATATTTATTGCCTTACTCCAGGTGCCATCATTCCTTTTAAAGCTGATGTACAAATCCCAGCGGTTTGATTTTGGCGCGTGACGGTCCGAACAAAAAATAATATAACTTTCATCTTGAGCTATATATGGTTCTTGCTCAAGGTATTGTGTGTTTAATGAATCTCCCAGATTAACCGGCTTTGTATAATTTCCATTAACAAACTCACTTTTGTAAATATCAAAGTCACCTTTGCTATCAGGGTAATTGCAGCTGAAATAAAGATTTCCATTCAACGAAACGGTTGGGAATATTTGCCAATTGTTTGTATTGATAGTTGAATCCAAACGAATTGGCGTACCCCAATCATCTCCAATTCTTTCAACATACCAAATATCGCTGTTGTCTTTTGCTTTTTCGTTTGGACCAGCCGCTCGGTTCGACCAAAAGAAAAGCTTTTTGCCATCGGGAGAAATGAAGGGATCAGCATTATGATCGGAATTTGTGAATGAAGCAAATTCCGGTTTCTGCCAAACGCCATTTACACATTTACTGCTTACAATATGATTGTAATTTTTTACTCCCTGCACGGAGTAATAGCATTCCAACCCATCCGTAGTAAAGGTAGGAGCCCATTCGGTATTATTAGTAGAAATAAAATTGACTGCGAACAATTCGGGAATTAATCCGGGAGGTTTTTGGCCCATGTAGGGACCTGTAAACTCTTGGTGTAGTTTTTGCCCCAAGATTAATTGAAACCACGAAATGACTATTAGCAATCCAGCATTAATTTTCGTCATAACTTATTCTTTCATTTTTTTTATTTGATCTAAGGCATTTATGTTTTGAGGATTAAGCTCAAAAGATTTTTGGTAATTTTTAATTGCCAATTCCTTATTGCCTGCAATAGCATAAGCTTCTCCAAGGCTGTCATAAGTATTAGCAGATTCCGGAAATTCCATAGTGTTGATTTTAAATATCTCGATAGCATCATTTATTTTTTGAGCGGCAAGTAAATCATATCCCCAATTATTAAAGTCGTTTTCACTAAAATATAATTTTCTCCCCTTCTGTTTTACATCTTTGCTATAAGTTGCAAGCAGCTCTTTAACTCCGCTTTTATCGTAAACATTTTTAAGAAAATTAAATGCAGAAAGTTTTTTACCCTCATTTAGTGCGGAGTATAAATTATCTATCCATCTATTGGAATTAACATTAATAAATAATTTGCTGTTCCAGTTTTGCCACTCTTTTAGAATATTTGCTTTCTTTAACTCTGGTGGGAACTTACACTTTTTAATTTCTTTAGCTACTAAATTTTTTGTGTCTAAAAACATTTTATTGTAAACGGTAATTTCATTTTGATTTATTTCTCTTCCATGGCCTGGTAAAATTCTTGTATTATTATTAAACATTTTTGAAAGCGTAGCCAAAGTTTTTTGGTATAAATAAATATCTCCGTAGGGATGAACCAAAGGGAAAGAGTCGGAGAAAACCAGATCTCCAATAAAAGCAATATTCGAGTTTTTTAGATGAACAACTAAGTCGGTTAAAGTATGCCCTGGCATATATCTAATACTAATTTCCTCACCGTTAAAATTCATAAGCAATGAATCGTATACCGAAATTCCGGATAAGCCGGAATTAAAATTTTTATGAGAAATTACGGAGGCATCTGAAGCAAGAATTTTATTCCCGCCGGTATGGTCTCCATCACTGTGAGTATTGATAATATATTTAATTTTTTTATCAGTCAGTTTTTTCAATTCATTCTTAACTAAATCTGTCGAAAATTGAAATCCGGCATCTATAAGCATTACTCCATCGGTTCCAATAAAAGCAAATATATTTACAGAGCTATTATTATCCCTGTAAATAAACATTTCGTAAATGCCATTTGCTACTTTTGTTGTTTCAATTGTTGTTGCCGCGCCTTGCGCATTCAAGATTGAAAGAGAAATAATAAACAGGCAAAACACTTTTAGTAAAGACTTCATTATAACCTCAATATATTTTAGATTAAGAACCAACTTACCAGTTAAACTCTCTTTCAATTGCTGCAATTATTTCCATAGCCAAAACTTCTCCCATAGCACCATTTGTCATTACCACAATACATTTTTCCTTTTTTGCACAAGCAATTAACCAGCAATTTGTTCCGGGTAAATTGCTTCCGGGATGAGCAAATAAAATATCGTCCCCTTTATTCAATAAAACAACACCCAATCCTTCTCCTAATGGAATGCCGTAAAGAGCCGGATCCAGATCCAACTCTTTGGTTAATAATTTTTGCGCATATTCCTTTCCAATAATTTTATTTGATTTACCATGGAAAGCATTTATTATTTCACTACTAAATTTTGCTAAGTCTAACGGAGTAGTCATTAATCCGCCATGAGCAAACGCCGAGGGATGCATTGAAGGCTCTGCAGCTTTTCCATCTTCACCGTGAGGCAAAGCTTCCCGGTTTTTCCATTCTTTTATAAGAGGATAATTGAATGTGCTCGATTTCATTTTCAGAGGATTAAAAATTACTTCGTGGGCAATTTTTGAAAAATGTTTACCTACTACATCTTCCAAAACCAATTGAAGAAGGACATACCCTACATTTGAGTATTGCCACTTAGCGCCAGGCTCGGCAACAGGAATTGCAGCTTTATTCTTTGCCGGAGTTTCCCCTTTAACAACATCCAATAAAGTGGGTAGTTTAGAATTATTGTCGTATGGAAAATTTGTTGATGGCAATCCGGATTGATGAGTTAGCAAATATCTTAAAGTCACTTTTCTTGTTTTAGTGAATTCATTTTCGGGAACTTTCCAACTCTTCAAATATTTGTTTACATCTTCATCTAAATTTAATAATCCTTTTTCTACATAATGTAATACAATTACAGATGTAAGCAGCTTGCTTGTAGATGCGGCTTGAAATATTGTTTCTTCATTTACCATTTCAATTCCCCCCTCTTTCAATACTCCAAATGCCATTGAATATGGTTCTGCATTTCCATCAACAATTGCAATACTTACACCGGGAACTTTATAATCGCTCATCCTTTGCTGAATTGACTTTATATTTTTGGAATCGAACTTTTGTGGATAAATCAAAGATTCGGGAGATGAAAATTCCACAATTCCATTTTCAACATTCATCAGTTTTTGTTTAACCGTTAGGGGTAAACCTTGAGATAAAACAATGTTTGCAATCATCAGGCAAGTTAAAAGAATTACTCTTTTCATAATCACTCTCTTTTATTATTTATTAAAACACTATTTCAAAAAATTATAACACATGTTCTACTTTTGCTTTAACTAATAGCACGCTACCATTTCTTTCAATGGTCAGTAATTTAGAATCCCCCGGCTTTCCTCTTAACGCATCAACCACTTTGCCCATTGTTAAACCCTTGGTGCTCAAACTATCAATCTTAATAAGCATATCTCCCGGTTCAATTCCTTCAATCATATTCTTTTCATTCTTTTTTACAATTCCAACAATCTGATAATTTTTATCTTCCAGCAAACGAATTGAAATTCCCACCAGGTCCATTTCATTCTTATTAGAATCATTCCCCTTTTCCAAATAAATTTTTCCATTTATATAATCAATTTCAGTTCGGTAGTATTTAAAAACATTCGCGCCTAAAAATCCGTCAACTGCTTTGGCTGTTTTTTGAGAATACCATTCACCCAAAGAAGGACCCTGAGGAGAGAAGGCCGGAACTCCAACAATGCCAACTTCATCAAATGTTATATCACCAGATTTAATTTGGGGAATGCGAAAAATAGAAAATTTTTCTTCATTAGCCGGCCACCATCCCCACATGTTTGCATGGCCAAGTGTTCCAATAATATTTGACCAATCTGGATGAGAAGAATTGATAGTTTTTAATTTGTCTTCAGATATAAAGCTATAGGAAGCACCTATATCCAAGGCAAAACTATAGTTAACCCCTTCTATTGTGGCATCAATTTGAACAATTCCATTTTGGGGATTTATATTTACTGGCAACTGATAACCTTTTGGTTTTAAACTGCCCGGCTTTGCAATTGTCAATTCTTTTTTAGGGTAGTCAATGATTATATGATACTTTTTCAGCAATGTAGCAGGTATATTTGCTTCGCTTCCTGTAGAACTGAATAACCAGAATGGCTGAATTGTAACTCTTGATTTTATATTCGAGAAATCAAGATTCATATTGCCTATGCGAATGTTAGATGGAGGAGCTATATCAATGTTAGAAACTTTTGTAGGTGAATATTCAACCGCTGACATATCAATACCAAGATCGCGTGCAAGTGATTCACTCATAATAAAATTAGGCGTGCCGGTGTCGACCCAAAATTTAACTTTTCTCCATGAACCATCTTTAGCCTGCATTTCACCATCAACAAGCATCCTGTTATGATCAATTGCAATTGGAACAGTTACCGATTTAACATTTCCCTGACAAAGAATACTATTCTGAATGAGAACTAAGGAAATAATGGTTATATACTTAAAAATTGTTTTCATTAATAGTTCCTTTAAAACATATTAGCCGCATCATTATGTTATTCGCTTTTAAATCTATTTGAATAAAAACTTTACACTCTCGCCTGATTTAATGGATGCAATATCATCAAAGCCTTCAATAAGATTACCAATTTTAACACATGGACTGGAAGCCCTTGGAGTTTTATAATTACTATACTGAGTATTTCCGTAAAAGAGGGCAATTGCAAATTTGTTTTCACCAATTGGAGAACGCCAATATACTACATCTCCAATTTCAAATTCTTCCCGTTCACTACCATCATATTTTATATTTATTTCCGGTACTCTAAAGTAAATTTCTCCTCCAATATTTTGAGCTTCGCTTGTGATTGGCAACTTTCCAAGTATTTCTCTTGCAAAATCATTTTCGTCGTTCATTACAATCAAATAATCTTTTTGTGGAAATATCAGATGTGCAATTCTAATCATTCATTTACCGTCATTTATATTAGTTAATTATTTTTCATTCTTTAACCCTTCATTGCCCCCATGTTCAATCAAGGGAACATCCATGCAATAATTAAATTATTCTACTAAGTTTTACCGAAACTGTTTTAGTTAAATCTCCCCGTTTTATTTCTAACTCTACCAGTTCATTTTCTTTTTCAAAAATCTTCTTAAGCTCTCCCTTTGTAATTTCTGTTGCATTTACCTTGTTGATCCTTAGAATTATATCTTCTTGTAAAAGTCCGGCTTCTAAACCAGTAGAGTATGGCAGAACTCTATCAATTTTTAATATCTCGTTGTTCACTTTAGATATTTGTATTCCGGCCATATTGAATTCGAAGGGAAGGCTATAAGATTTGTTTGGTTTGATAAAAAACCTTTTGTTAGGATAATCAAATGTAATGTTGAATCTTTTAAGAATACCACTGCCTAAATTCCCCTCTTTTTCAAATTGTACAAGTTTTTGATCATTGAATGATACAATTGGGTTATCAAATGAATAAGAACCTATTTTGAAATTTTTAATTCTTCCCATATACCCAAACACTTCTGTATTAATTCCTCTTCCAGTGCTTACCTTAATATTTTTGTCTGGCAAAACAATACTTTTTTGAGAACTAATTAGAAGCGAAAGTGCATGACTTGCGCCTAAATCCAACACCAGATTAAGGGGAACAGTTGTGCCATTATCTAAAATGGCAGAACTTTTTACAAAAGGATACACCGACTCAAAAGATATTTTAATTTCCTCAGCGTCTTTTATTGGCTTATAATTTGACGGCTCTGCTAGTCTTATTGTTTGATTATCGTAATTAATATCAACTATGAAGCGAGTTAATATTTCGTTGCCAATTACACCATCGGTTTCGAAGTAAGATAGGTTTTTACTCTCCGGCAATACAACTAATGTTTGATTATAGAATTCAATATTTCCAATATTAAAATTAATGCCAGCGGCAACTTTAGCTTTCGAAAATCCCCCTCCAGCCCCTCCAATTTGCGCTTCTCCTATATAGTTTAAATTGAGCTTGGCTGCTTTTTTTGAATTTGTGATTAATCCCCCCATTGCCGGCATTCCGGTATCTAAAATAAACTTCGTTATTTCGCCATTTATTTCAATAGGTATAACAACTAAATTCCCAACCAATTCAAAAGGTATTGAAGTGGTTGTTACCCCATAAGCCCATTTGTAACTTCCTTCTGAAGGTCCATTTGCACATGTATTGTTTTCTTGTGCAGTTAGATTAAAATTAATTACTAATAGTAAAAGTAATATTGCTGTAAAATTTCTCTGATTTTTCATATTTAACATCTCTGTTTAGTTGTGTTTATTTTTTATTTGTCAAGCAGCATTCGTATTTTATTTTGAAAAATCCATTTTATAAACCATCAGTCTGTTATCTTCAAGCGTTGGAATTACTATCAATCCTTTTTCCTGTACGAACTCGAAATCTGCAATTTGAATTGAGCTTGGTTTTGTATTTAAGAGTAACTGGCTTTTACCCTCTTTTGTAATTCTAAATATTCTTCCCACATGATCGCCAATTAAATAGTTACCCCTTCCATCTTTTGCAATGCCATCCATTATTACACCGGGCGCAAGAGAGAAAATATTTTTTATCTCTTTTGTTTTTATATCTATGGATTTAATACTTCCATCTTTTGAAATACCGGCAATTATTTTATCCTCATCAATAGCAATTCCGTTTACTTGCAATAATTCGGGGCTCATAAGCCATTCACTTATCTGTCCCTTTTCGAATTTGTAAATTGCCCCTTTACCCCCATCTGTTATATATATTGTCCCATCATTATCCGCAGCAATATCGTTAGCAAAAATTGGAGTCGGAAATGGATAGCGGTTCGAAATTGCATTTTTCTCTATGTCAATTTCAATCAAATTGTATCTTCCTACTACGTAAAGCTTATTGTTAACAATGCACAATCCGGTTGGCTGGTAAATTCCATTGATCCAATTAAGCTTTTCAATTTCTCCATTGGTTTTTACTTTTGATATAAATCCGTTCGATTCATAAGTATAGTTGGATACATATATCATATCTCTCTTCTTATCGTATACAGCAGATTCGGGATAATTGAATTTGTTTTTTACTTCCCATTGTTTTGATAAACTGGAATGAGTGTAAATTGCATTAACGTCTTGAAACATGAATCCCCATCCTCCAAAAGATTCCACAAGCGCAATTACTAATTCATTGTTTCCTTTTTGCAAAGGAAGAAAGATGAAATCGTTAAGTCCAACAATTCCCTGAAAATTTCCATCGCGGCTCATGTAAGAGCTGTTGCCGGTAAATAAAAGTTTCCCATTTAAAAAGATGCATATTATATCGCTGTAGCCAAACGCATATTGCTTGGTTTGATTCTTATCTGAACTGATATTTGTCTTAGCCCAAATTATATCTGGTGTTTGTCCAACTCTTCCATAAAATCTGCTAACGTCCACTAAGCCGGAAGCCAGACTTTTTACTTTCCTCCATTTCAAATCTTTAATGCCCTGAATTTCGGGCAGTAGTTCATAATCAACCTGGTTAAGCTTTAGTGGATTGCTCAGTTCCCATTCTTCAATCATTCCTAGTGGAATATCTGGTGCAGCAACTGAAGGGAACTGCAAATCATTCTTTTGCTCAAAAGAGAAGTTCGAAAAGTAGGCACTGCCATCATTAGGTCCCCAAACTCCAATTGTTCCTTTGCTTACTCCGTGCACAAGTTCTTTAATGAACATAATTGGCTGCTCATTTAGAAATAAACGGGCTTGGTTATTCAACACTTCAACTTTTACATGAAACCATTTGTTAACAGGAATCTCTGCACTGGCAGATTTGCCGGGTCCAAAATACAATTGCCACGAATCGAGTCCGTTAAATGTTCCCTCGTACTGAACAACATTTTGAAATACTTTTGATAGGTGAGGGCGAATATATATTCTTTCATATTCGTTCCGATTGATCATCCTAAAAACTATACCCGGATAGGAGCGCTCGCCCGTTACTGCCATATCGAATTCTATTATTCCATTTTCGAATTGAATCTCTTTTAAAGTAGCAATTCCTTTAAACGAATTCCTTCCTAGAAACTCTACCTTTTCCCCATCAATAATAGCCCACTTATCTGAATCAAAAGGAATATTTTGCGACTGTCCAAAAACTGTTAGGCAGTATGTTAGAATAATTATGACAAACGGGATTAAAAATGTTTTTCGCATATCAGCTCCTTTGATAAATTCGGGACAACTTGAAAAATTATGTAACTTTTATTGTGTTGCCTTTTTAATCTACTTTTGACTATTATTTTTTATAAAGGTTTTATGATTTTAGTAGGACTAAAGAATGGTTTTTTCAAAATGTGACTAAAGTTTAAGCAGTTTTAACGGTTTTTCTTTTATAATTTTGGAATAACAATTATCATTAAAATAAAATTTATTTATGACCGGCAGTATTATAGTCTTATTCCATTTTTTCAATTTCACTCTTGGGTTTATAGCTTTAATAATTATTTCTCGGAGGGTCAGTCTTGTATCTGCAGAAATTCAAAAAGCTTTTATCCTCCAGGCTTTCTTGTACAATTTGGCCATTGTCTTTAGTGCGGTAGTTGATTTTGAAGACTATTTCTTTTGGAATTTTGTTAAAGATAACATTATTGCTCTTTCCTTTGTTTTTCTTATAACCATTATACATTCCGCAGTTTATATTCTTTGGGCATTCTTTTTTGTCCAAATGGTTTATAAAATTTTGAATATACCTAATGATTTGCTTGCAAAACCTTGGATAAAAAATGCGGCTATAGTACTTGGCAGTTATTTAGTAGTTCTACTTTTTGTTAGAATTTTTAAACTATATCGCCTTTTGTATCCAATAAGCTCAATAGCAATTTCTATTGTTGTGTCTTTAGTTGTACTTACTTTTTCTATATACATGTATAGGAAATCGACTGACAGCAAGGATAGTGAACATAAAAAAGCATTAAAAGTTTTAGGAATATTATTCGCCTCACATTCATCAATAGTTTTATTTGTCTTTTTAGATTACTATTCTATGAAAACAATTCCTGCTTGGATATTAAGTTATTATGGAAACGTAGTCAATCTTATATACAACTGTATAATGATTTTTTGGGGTTTCAATTACCTTAATTCTCTTAGTACAAAAGAGATGCCTATTTTGGTTAACAACATTTCATTTGAGCAGATTGCCTCGAAATATCAAATTTCAAAAAGAGAATTGGAAGTGGTAAGTCTTGTGTGTGAGGGAAAATCCAATCAGGAAATTGCTGATATTCTTTTTATTTCACTCGGGACTGTAAAGAACCACCTTTACAATGTTTACAGTAAAATTGGCATTAAGAACAGAACACAGCTGGCAAAACTTTTTCAATAGTATTTTTATTAACTAACTGCCTACCTAATCAACTGCCTCTATCTTCGCTGTCATAATACAAAAGTGATTATATTATTGGTTACTATTTATAAATTGTTCAGTTAATTTTTTAAATTCATAATCGAAATTTGAATAAGAACTACTAGAACTATTAAACTAGTGGCGATAGCTTTATCATAATTCCCATTCTGGTTACACATAGTTATTGAACTTTTGCTGCATTCCTATACAATAATCCCGATGCAATCCATAGAAAAGCAAAGAATCCATTTACTCCTAAGATCTTGCCTATTGAACTTTGGGGAATTAGATGCAAGCCGGCTAAAAGTGCAACAATTGATATTAACAAATGAGCCAGTGCCATAGAAAACAATACTTTAGACATTCCCTTAGATTGAAAGCGTGTTATAATAGCCCCCAATAAACCTAAAGCTAGTACTCCAACAAACATCCAATTTGCAGCATTATCTTCGCTGCCAATTAACCCAACGGCAAGGTTAGACCAAACAAGAAATAGAGCAGTTGTTACCGCAACACCGGTTGCGGCTTTGTAATTTATATTGTTTACTTTTCTTGCAATCAACCTATAAGTGAAACCGGCGCCAAATAAAAGTATCCAAGCAGCCACAAAGTCAAACAGACCCCAATCCATTCCTTCTAAAAACATTTCGGCAAATAAGGGAACCAGCAATAGAAATGCAGCAACTAAAGAGGCACTTATAAAACATTGAAATATGGTTGTGGGATTCTTAAGTGTTTTATATAAATTGGTGATAAAATTCATAGTAATAATCTCCTTACATTTTTGCTATTGCAATAAAAAATTTTATATAGAATTGATTAATAGTTTTACACAAAAACTGTATTTGTGCATCATGTTATTAATACATCTAATTTACTTTTGTAGCGATCTAATTCGGGCACGTGTAATAAAATGCCATACAGAACCTGAAATAATCAGTAGAAGTGGAATTGCGCCTGGTTCGCTTTCAAGAGTTATTTGCATTATCATCAATGCAATTCCAATTACAATTATTATTACAGAAATTTGTTTTTGCATCTTTAACATATTGTTCTTTTCGGTTTTCATTTGCCTATCAATTATTTGTGAGAGTTAATAAATGCTTCCATTGCTTTAAGATGATCTTTAAATGCTCTTTTTCCTTCATCTGTCAAAAAGTATTTGGTATTGGGTTTTCTATTTATAAACGACTTTTCCATTCCAATAAATTGTTCCTTCTCCAGCATTTTTAAATGAGTAGCCAAATTGCCATCCGTAACATCAAGATATTCCTTTAGCGAGTTGAAATCGAGTTTATCGTTTACAGCTAATACAGACATTATTCCAAGTCTTATTCTGCTTTCGAAGGCCTTATTTAATTCTTCAATAGATGGTTTCACTTTTTATCACCGTTCGTAACGAAGATACATATAAATACCATATATAATATGAACAACTCCAAAACCGATGCCCCAAAAGAGTAATCCATACTCTATAAAAATGGAGCCTATAAGCCCAAGCAACATTTGAATTATTCCCAAAATCTTTACCTCATCGTAGGTGAATTTGCCGGCATTAAATAAAGCCAAACCATAAAAAAGCAACATTGATTGAGGGATTAATCCAACAAGTCCATGTGAAAGTAATATCAATATAAAAATTCCCCCTGCTGCTAAAGGTATTCCCATATTAGCTATCATTTGCCTTGAAGTGCTGTTCCAAACTTTCTCATTCTTTTTCTTGGCTTTATTGTAGGAAAGATAAATAGCCGTACTTATTGCTAGTACTAAAACCAGAATGGCTAAAATGATTACCTTTAATAAGCCGGATGCTCCACTTTCCGAATTAATTATTTTGTAAAAGAGCACGTTTGGAGTAAATCCCCAAAAGTAATAGGCAATCGAAGCCCCAGCTAATGCATAAATACCGGCAATAATGCCGGCCCATCCAGATAATGACATGAATTTTGTGGATCGCTCCATCAAGGAGCGTATTTCGGCTATGTCTCGAATATAATTTTGTTCTTCTTTCATACAAAGTACTTTTTGTTACAAAGTTAGTATAAAAAAGAGAGCAACACAATAGCATTTAAAATAATTTCTATGATTTTTACAAAATTTGCTGTGTAATCTAAGGTTTACAATTAGTGCAATAAGTTTTAGGACAGCAGAATATTTGGAAAAAGCTCACTATTAAAGACCGAGAACTTTATTTTAGGGGGAAAGTATGTAATAATGGACATAATTAAAATACTGAGTTGTTATTCTCCACTCAAAGCCCTTCAAAAAAGCTATGAACATTTTGTGAATAAAACAATTTTGAATTTGGCCCCTAGGCATATTGCGCACAACCCTTTTGTTTAAAGCTAACTACTCAAATACAATATATACACGTTAATAACATATTGATCCGCAAATGATGGCTGGGGGAATAATTAGCCAATCTAAAATCCAAAATATCTTGAAATATCATAGACAACCATGTAAATTGTAAATGGAAGAAAAACTAACTATATAATTACCGAATATTTACGATGATATATTATTAAAATAGGTTTATTTGAAGCGCATGGCTAAAATATTGATTTTGGAAGATGCAGAATATAATCATCTGCTATATAGAAAATTTTTTGCGAATATTTTTGAAGTTTCTATTTGTATTAATGATGTACAGCTTTATGAAGCACTGAAAAAAGATAGTTTCGATCTTTTTATAATAGATATATCACTTCCCAACAGCAAAAACGGTATTGTATTAATTAAAGAAATAAGAGAAATAGAGAAGTATAAGAATACCCCAATAGTTGTAATCACAGCCCTTGTTCAACAACATTTTGAAACAATGGCCTTCGATGCCGGCTGCACAAAATTCATGGTAAAACCAATTGAGAATAAATCTCTTATCCAAGATTTGAAAAAACTTTTAAATATGTAGTAATTTATTATCCCCTCAGTGTAAAAATGACTATTATAAGTTATTAGTATTATTTCTTCTTTTCTTAAACAAATATGATATCACTTATCACTCTTAAATAGAGATTAGTTATGATGTCTTTACCTTTTTATCAAAAGTATTTTTACCACTTGAAAATTAGAACAAATCAAATTAGAAAAGGATTGAAATTTGACTAGATAATTACCTTTATATCGGAAAAGAAATATTAAAACTTACATCTTCGATTGAATAATATTTTATCAGATTTTTAAACCCACCGAAAATCGCATCTTACTAAAAAACATAGATACAATAAAATAAATTTTAATAACAACATTAATACATGCGAATAAGAACACACACAATTTTTAATTTGTTCATAAATATATTTTAAAAGCTTAGAAAAGTTCTAGTATAGCTTTAGAGGTCTTCTACTTTATGTTTTATTACCTAGTTAAAAACATTTTATAAATAAATCTAAGTTTGACAATTCTATTTTGAGTATTACATTAACTAAACTGTATTCAAATCATTCCATAAAAATCATATGTAATTAACTGACTATTTAAACTTAATTACCATAATGGAAATATCATCCGCCTGAGCTGTTCCATCCATCCATTTATCACAAGAGGCAATTAATAATTTTATTATTTCCGCCGGCGTGTTATCTGCAATTTTGATAAACTGATCCTTAAGCCGTGGATAATCATACATTTCTTCTTTGGCATTCATTTGCTCAGGAAGTCCATCTGTAATTAATAATAAAGTATCGCCGCTATTAACTGCTTTTTCAAAAATATTATAAGGAAAATTTGCCATTGCACCAAGCGGCATGCCTTTCATTAAAATTTCTTCAACTGCTTCTGCTTTTTTATTGAAATAATAAACCGGTGGCATTCCTGCACTAGAAAGAAAAAGTTTATTCCCATCAATTTTTAGAAAACTAAAAGACATTAATATTCTTCCAAGTCGGATGTTCTTTATCATTTTGCTGCAATGATTCATGAATTCACTTATGCCAAGTTTTGCTGAATCGGAAATGAAAAAACCTTTCATCAATGTTACCATAGTACCGGCTTGCAAACCATGCCCTGTTGCATCTCCGAATGCAATATTTAAAACATTATTTTCCTGAATACTAAAATCGTAATAGTCACCACCGACTTCAGAAGCAGTGCGCATAAACGCAGCAATTTCAAGATTTGGAAGATTAGGCAATTCTTTTGGAAGCATAGAAAGCTGAAGCTGCCTTGCTTCTTCAAGTTCTTTGGTTTTTCTTTCGTTTTCAATTTCTAAAGCGCGGTTTTCTGCTTCAGTAGCTTTTAGCATTAAAGCCGACTCTCTTATTTGCGCCTTTTGTTCGCGCCGGTTTAACTCAAATCTTCTTGCACTAAACATCAATCCAAAAAATGAAATCAAATAGAATCCATAAGCAATATTTGTTTTCCACCAGGGGGGTGATACTTCAAATAATAGAGATACCCCTTTCTCATTCCAAACTCCATCGCTATTAGATCCAATTACTCTCAAATAATATTCTCCGGGAGATAAATTTGTAAAAGTTACTGAATGGTTATTACCAAGCTGAATCCAATTTTCATTTACTCCATCAAGACGATATTTGTACTGGTTTTTATGATTATTGTAAAAGCTTAGTGCCGAGAAGTCGAATGAAATGATGTTGTCTTTATAAGTTAACTGAATAGTATCTCTTTCCGAAATCCCTTTTTCAATTATTGGTTTGCCTTCTTGATCATCTGTATTATATCTTAAAAATCCAGTAAAGGAAACTGGAGGAATAAATGTATTCCCTTTAAGTTTTTCTGGATTAAAAATATTTAACCCATTTGGTCCACCAAAAAGAATATTGCCAGTTTTAAAATCTTTAGCAAAAGCATTTTGATTAAATTCATTTCCCTGCAAACCATCTTCAACGTAATAATTCATAAAAGTTTCTTTTGATGGATTGAATTTGGACAAACCTTTATTTGTACTTAGCCACAAATTTCCATCATTATCTTCTACAATTCCATACACAAAATTGTTGGGTAATCCATCTGTTTCTGAATAATTTTTAAATGTATTGGACTTTGAAATAAACTTGCTAAACCCTTTAGTAGATCCGAACCACATTCCTCCCTTAGAGTCTTTGAATACAGTTATAATATTATTATCACTAATGCTATTGGGATTATTTACCTGGTTTTTAAAATGTTTGAATGAATTGCTGTTTTTAAAAAGTAAATTAACACCACCACCAAATGTACCAACCCACAAATTTTCTGAATCATCGAAAGAAAGAGACCAAGCAGCATTTGAACTAAGCGAGGATGTATCTTTAGAGTTGAACTGATAGTTAGAAAATTTGGAAGTTTTTTTATCAAATTTATTTATTCCCCCACCATAAGTTCCTATCCATATATTACCACTTTTATCTTCTACCAGAGAATAAATTCTATTATCAGTAAGAGCATCTGGATTAGCAGAATTTTGTGAATATCTTGTAAATTTTTCTGAACGTGGATTATAAGAATTTAATCCGCTACTTAAAGTTCCAATCCATATCATTCCACTTTGATCTTCGAGCAAAGAAATAACAGAATTACTAACTAAAGAATTTGGGTTGGCAGGATTATGTTTAAGGTGAGAAAATTTATTTTCTCTTGGGCTAAATCTATTAACTCCACCGTTCCCTGTTGCAATCCAATAATCCCCATTTTTACTTACTACAATGCTTTGTATACTATTATCACTAAGGCTATTTTTATTTTTAAGATCACTCTTGAATAAATCAAAAGCTTGCGCAGAAGGATAATAATAACTTATTCCCCCTTCATAAGTGCCTATCCAAATCATCCCACTTTGATCTTCTGTAATTGAAAAAATCCAATTGTTACTTATACTTGTTGGATTGCTGGGATCATTTTTAAAGTTTTGAAATGTATTTGCTTTTGGATTGAAAATAGACAAGCCGCCTCTAACGGTACCAATTAATAAATTACCTTTTGAATCTTCAAATATTGGCCATATCCAATTGTCAGGAAGACTATTAGGGTCATTTGGATTATTTCTATAGTGATAAAATTTCCCCGAGAGTTCGTCAAGTCTGTCAAGTCCATTAAAAGTTCCAACCCATAAATTTCCAGAACGGTCTCTAAATACTGAATATACTTTATTATCGCTTAAACTATAGGGATCTGCAGCATTATGCTTATAGGTAATACTCTTGCCAGTTCTTGTATCTGTTTTTGTTAATCCTAATCCTTTGCTAGAACCAACCCATTTAATACCAGATGATTCCAACAAAGTAGGTAATACAGAAGAGAATTTTGCTCCAAAGAGATTAACATTTTCTTTTTTAACAATTCTGAATGATTCCATTTTTGGATTAAATTTATGAAACTTACCGCTTTGTGTTTCAATGTAGAGATAGCCAGTTTTGTCTTCATAAATTGATATAATAAAATTATCGGAAAGGCTTGTTGAATCAGAAGGCTTGTTTTTAAATACTTTAAAGCTATAACCATCATATCTGTTAAGACCATCTTGGGTTCCAAACCAAATAAATCCTTTCTTATCTTGCAAAATGCAAGTAACTGAGCCCTGAGATAGTCCTTGTTTTACATTTAGATGATTAAAACGAATGGAAGATTGAGCAACTAAAGTTGAAGTAGCAAAAAATATTTTAATTACTACAAGAATTATGAAAAATTGCAAAATAAATTTTGCTTTCTCTTTTTCCAACTCATCCTTCCTATAAATGACTTATGATTATTAAACATAATTTTATTTAAAAAAATTCCCGGACTCGCATTGAATCCGGGAATAAGATTATTATTACTTAATGAATATTAACTTTTTATTAACAACAAATGATCCAGCAGTTAATCTGTAAATATAAACTCCGCTGGCATAATTGCTAGCGTTCCAGTTTACATTATAATATCCAGCCCCTTGTTGTTCATTTACTAATGTTGCAATGGAATTACCAAGTATATCAAATATTTCCAATTTTACATAACCGGCCACAGGCAGCTGATACTTAATATTTGTGGTAGGGTTAAAAGGATTTGGATAATTTTGCTCAACCCTAAATTCGGTTGGGATGATAGTATTAGATTCCAGTTCAATATTTTCTTTTTTCAAACTGGCACCCATTGCATTCATAGCAAATTTCCAAGCATTTGTTAAATGATTAAATATGTATACAAAATTATTCTGTTTGGAATCAATCATTGCTTTCTCCAATTCAGAATTAGCATTCTTTAAAAGTTCAGAACAATTAACAACTTTACATGCACCGGGCTTTGAAGCTTCATCAATAGCAATTACTGCTAAATCCTGTGAACCTTCTATTAGATAATTTACTGCATTACCAATGTTCTTTCCGTAATCTGGATTACTTGCATAAGAATAGATAGAATTTACAGCCGATGTTACCTTATCGTAAAAACTAAGTCCCTTATTACTAATCAAATGATTTCCATCATATTCAAAATATGTTAATGCAGTTGTTAGTAATGCAATTGCATTTGTAATATTTTTCTTAGTAACATTATTTAATAAACAATTGTTAGGAGTAGCGCAGTATTTATTCATTATTGCTTTTAGTTCATTTAGAGCACGCTCAATTAAATACTTTCCAGTACTTTCTGTTGGTGTTTCGTTAGCCGAAATATAGAAAGAGTGCTCTGCGGTAATTAAATATTTACTATTATTAACATTACCGCTAGGAACATTATCTGATGCAATAACACTAATATCATAATTACCAACTAAGTTTGTTTGCAAGGACGCAGTATAAATACCATCTCCTGTCAATTGTAAAAATCTAACACCTTTTTGTCCATCTGGTGCAGTTACTTCAACACTTACAATTGCATCATTTATTGGCGCACCCACTGTTTGTGTGTGATCTGTTAATCCGCTCGATTCGCCACCTTGATACAATTTTGCCTGTAAATTAATTACCGCAGGTAAAGAATTACCATTTATATCTTTTTGTAAAGTAAACCTTTCTTTATCTGTTTTAAATTCTAAAATTAGATCTGCCTGGTTTGCCATGTAAACTCTTATCGGTTCAGTTTGGCCAGCAGGCGGTCCTTCATTTTCAATTACTGCATATTTCCAACCACCTATTCCAGGATTATTGATCTTAAAGAATTTGTAAGGATATTTAATGCTTCCGGTGTAGCCATTAATAAATTCAATTTCGTAATGTGCATTTTGCGGAGAATTATAATTCGATTGAGTTATTGCTTCCGCTGGTAAATTTGGTGGATTAGTAACCGATACTCCAGGAGGTAATAGTACAATTGAATATTCACTACCCTGCCATGCTAAGCCCATTTCGAGTGTTCCACCTTGCCATGCTAATCCACCTTGCCATGCTAATCCGCCTTGCCATGCCAAGCCACCTTGCCAAGCCAAGCCACCTTGCCAAGCTAATCCGCCTTGCCATGCTAATCCGCCTTGCCATGCTAATCCGCCTTGCCATGCTAATCCGCCCTGCCAAGCTAAGCCGCTTTGAAATAATGAACTGTTAATTTCTTCTGACAAGTATGAAATTTGCAAACCAAGTAACCTAAGCCATATTATATTTGTTGCAGTAGGAATTTCGGTAGAGCTATTAATATTATAATATTCTCCATGAGTCGTATTTGCTAACCAGCTCATTAAATCTTGGCCGTCGGTAAGTCCTTTGAAACCTAATGTGAAAACTCTTACATCACTATTAAAATTCATATTTGTTATTAGTGAATATGGAGAAACTTCTCCGGCACTAAAAAGAATAATTACTTTTTTGTTATTTGATGTAGAAGAAAATAGTTGTTGAGCAGCCAACAGTCTATCAGCAAGATTTCCACTAGAATTTGGTGATAAACTTGAAATGCTGTTTAATTTGTTATTGAAGTCATTTCCGATAGGTTCAATAGAGGAACCATTAACCCAACCAATTTTATCTCCATTTCTAAGTTTATATATTAATTCTGCAGCCGCATTTTTTGATGGAGTAAAACCATTTAATAATTCGGAAGATGTAAAGTTTGTTGTACCATCAAATACTAACACAACATCGTAGTAAACGTCTTGAAGATTATTATAAGAAAAATTAATTCCACCAATATCATATTTAGTTACGTCCGATTGATTTAGAAAATTACCAGGATTCAAACTGCGCTTATAAGTTTCTCCAATATCAATCCTTCCATACATAGTTGCAGGATGATTATTATTCTTCATCTCTAATGAATAATTAACGTCTCCAGGATTATATAGATCTGCTAAACCGGAAAAATGTCCAATTTCGTGCGTTGCAACATTTTGAACATCTAGTTTATCCAACTCTCCACTTGTTCCCCAACTATATTGACCTAAGCCTGTTAGCGAAACCGGCTGGCCATTGAAGGCAATGTCAACATCAACCATTTCTCCATTTAAAGCGTTATACCTTACCCTGGTTACAGCAACAACATTTGTTGGCGCGCCTGTTATATTTTCCCAATCGTTAATAGAAGGAACCCAAACAACATTATTAATTCCATCTGCATTACCGCCCCATTGTTCCGAATTGGTGTAGGATTTATTTTGATAGTCTAATTGATTCAATGCGCTCCAAGTTGCAAAGCCACTAACAATAGCATCTTTAAAAGACCCAACAGACTGAGCAATCTGATAATCACCTTTACCATCTTTCCAATGCAAAGGAATTCCAGAAAGAGTTGTATTTATTTTATAATGATCTCCTTCGTCGTTATTTCTGACAATAGAATTTGAAAATTCTGATGTACTTAAAGTATTTCCGCCATTATCTAATTTTGTAGATGTGGCACTTATAACTTCTCCTTCGGCAAGGACTACATTTTTAAGATTGGCCAAGTAATCTACATTGCCGGCTAAATCGGTTGTTACTTCCATTTCACCAACATATCGTTTCCCCTCTCTATTAGTTAGAGTGGAGTTTACAAAGAATTGAATTTTAAAGTTGCTATTAGGAGCACTGTTTAATACTCCAGCTATTGAAGTACCACCTTTTATAGCTGGTAAAGCAGTTTCATCCTGCCAAGTATAAAAAGTATTTAGTAAAGGGAAGGATTGCATATCATTTGACAAACTTGCTAATTTAATTCCCAGTACTGCGTTGGAATATATAGAATTAGACAAAATCGAATTATTTGTTCCGGTCTCAATAAAAACCCCAGCACCATTTCCGCTAGTTCCATTACCAAATATTCTATTACTATTTATTTTATTATTATTTCCATTAACAACTATTCCATCTAAAGAATTAGCAGATACTTCATTTTCAGAAAGACTATTTTCATTAGATAAATTTAATTCTATTCCGAAACTCAAATTCTCTTTAACAGTATTACCAATTATGGTCCCAGAACTATTGTTTAAAGAAATTCCGCTTGAATTATTTGCAGAAATTAAATTTGTCTTTATCTCGTTGTTAGTACCTGCAGTTACAGATAATCCAAATCCAGAATTTCCAAACATTTTGTTGTTTACAATAAAATTATTATTTCCCGAAAACTGCAATCCATTGCCTGTATTATTTGATATTTCATTATCACTAATACTACTTCCATTAGGCGAGTTTAATTCTATTCCGAAAACCATGTTTTCTTTTACAATATTACCTGTTAAACTTCCGGTGCTATTTGAAAAAGATATTCCACCAAGAATATTTGTAGAAATTGAATTTGTTTTTACTTCGTTATTAGCACCCGCAGTTATAGTCAATCCTATCCCTGCATTTCCAAATATTTTATTATTTGTTATGGAATTACCATTTCCAGAAATCTGAAATCCATTGCTTGCATTATTCGAAATTTCATTTTCGAAAAATGAACTATTGTCAGAAGATTGGGATGAAATACCAAAACCTGAATTTCCGTTTACTGTATTCGAAGCTATACTGCCGGAAGAATTTAATAAAGAAATTCCACCAAGAGAATTACTTACTAAAGAATTATTTGAAATTTGATTTCCCAAACTTCCAGTCAAATTAATTCCATATCCAACATTATTATTAATACTATTCATAATAATTTGCACAGAGCTATTTGTTGCGCTAATTCCACCGGCATTATTTAGATTAATAAAGTTGTTTGAAATTTGATTTCCATTCGCATCAGCAATAAAAACACCAAAGCCAGAATTCCCTACTATATTGTTTGCAGCTATAACACCTATTTGATTATTAGCTGCTCCAGCAGTTATTGAAATACCATTAGTAAGTGAACCTGTTATTGTGTTTTTATTAATTCTATTTCGTGACGAATTAACTGAAATTCCTGTAATTCTATTATCCAAAATTTCGTTTGAACCAGGCCCAGAAAGGTTTAAGCCAAATCCTGAAGGGTTATTAAAAGAAAGGCCTTGTACAATATTTCCACCAGATGTAAATGTTAAACTTCCATTGTTTCCACTAACCTCAACTACAGGTAAACCTAAATATCCTTTTTGCGTGGTTCCATCTAAAACTACTGCGTCAGTAATTTGCGGTAATGCCGATAAAGGATTTATTACATAAGGAGCGCTACCAGGTATATAGAAATACACTGTTTGAATTCCAGGAAAGGCATTCGTTTCTTCTATTGCAGCTCTTAAAGTTACATTACCATTGGCTGTAATTGCTTTTCCGTCTCCAGGATTTGTATCCGAAGCGTCTCCATTAGAATTCACTACTATAATTGAAGGATTTTTTGAAGGTACAATTTGGTTTATATTTTCTACCCTAAAATAATTTTTATAAGCAGATTGATCTTCCAAATAGCTATTGTTTGTGATTGAATTAAAATTCCATTGACCAACTGAATATTGTGAAAGTGAAGAAGGGAAATTCTCTGCAGGATTTCCATTACCACCTGAACCATTAATATTATTTTGCCCCATTGCAAAATTGAAAATTCTTATTTCATCAATTAATCCTTTAAAAGCACCCTCGTTTGATTTTCCTACAAACAGTCCTTCTCCAATTGTATATGAGTTGTTGAGTTCAGCAGCTATGCTTTGGGATAAATTTTTATCTAAATAAATTTTCAGATTACTGCCGTCATAAATACCTGTTAATTGAATCCACTGGAAAGCTGGAAATTCTTGAGTACTTACTGGCTGGCTGTTACCAACACTAAAATAGCCTTTATTATTCAGAACGTATAGCGAAAATGAAGTACTTCCACCGTTTACAGATCTATAAATAATTGGCATTTTAATACCTTGTCTATCGCCAATCAAATATATCCATGCTTGTACAGTGATTTTTTTATTTGTTGAACCGCTTTTATTGAAATAACTGTAGCCATTTTCGTTTGCAAGTTGATTTACCGGCTGGCCGTCAAGTATAAATAACCGGCTATTAACACCGTTAAAAACGAATGAATTATTTCCTGGTTGTGCATAGGATGAGTTAGAAATGAACATCGTTATAACAAAAATCATTAAACAAAATTTTATAAACTTTTTCATAATTACCTCTATTGTTGTTAATTTATACTGACAAATCATTTGAAAATGAATTTGCAGCTAAATTATTTATTTACTTTACAAAGCTTTTAATTTGCTCTTTAATTGAATTAATTGGTGTGTTGGAATTTGTTACTTTTTGGTTTGTTACTTCATCATTAATCACCAATATTTTTCCATCTTCTCCATTCAAAACTTTGTAAGTAGAGGTCCTAAAATCCTTTTTAAGAAACAGTAATACTTCTTCGTTCTTTTTAAATTTTGGCATATGTGTGTAAAGTTCTCCTATTTCTCCGACTTCACCCCCAGGTGTATTTATTTCAATTACCTTTTTGCTAATTCCCCCTTTCAAGTATTCATCCACTTGCAAAGTAGTTTTCGTAAATATTCTAGTTTTGGCTTCATTCCAACTGGATGATTGCTGATCAACTTTTCCAGTTATAATAACATCTGCTTCTGCAGAGAGCTTTTTTATTCTAGATGATTCACTTTGTGCATTTAGAATAGGACACGAGCTCCCAATAATTATTGCAATTATTAATAATCTAATCGGGTTTAACATTTTATAACTCCTTATTAATAATAATTTTTAAATAATGAGACTTGCCAACTATTAAGTTAGCGTCCGAAATCCCCATATTTTGTAAAAGGTAGTTTGGAAAAGAATAATCATCTGGTTGCTTTCATTATTCCAAATACAAGATGTTACAAGAATTGAAATTGAGAAAACTAAAAAAGGACATCTCGTCTTTATTGCTACAGCGACAATATGTCTTTTTTAGACGATTGTCAACTTAATTCTTGCACATACTTTCACTAAGAAAATTTATATTGAGCTCCAATTTCAATACTATCCTTACTCCGCCACTTTGGTTGAGTTTTTTTAGATTGATAATTTTTCAGAATTTTGAACCACTCACCTTTTATATAAAAGAACTGGAAAAGTTGATACGGAGGATACAACCAAAACTTTCTTAATTCGTGCTTTCTTTTACAATGGTACCTCTTCTAACTGCAATTGGTATTTTATGAAATTCAATTCATCAAAACATTGGATGGATATGAATAACCCAAATTAGCAAAAACTGTTTTTTTTGATCACCATTAATTAACCAGTCAATACTTATTATCTCAATTTTCCAATCGTGGATTCTGGTTGAAAATACTCCTAATCGGGAAGCAATTAGAGATTCTAATTTAACCTCTATAAAATCTCAAATAAGCACTAATAGCAATTTGTTTTAGTCTGTATGAAAGGAAGATGCAACATTTATCGGACATGGTACGAAGGGGAAGACCTTGAATTGAGAGAGAGAATACTTAATTGAAATAATAACCAACAAAAAAAATTAAAGAAATTTTACTTATTCCTTGCTAAACGCCTAAATCATTATTGAATAAAGAGTAAGAGCACTTTATCTTTCCATAAAAACAAGCTCAAAACATTTTAGAATGCTGCAACTATTTTTTAACCAGCCATAGTAAATACCCAGATAATATAGACTTCATAGTTAAATTAGGTCTTTAACAATCACATCTACTTTCTACTTCACAATCTTTCTATTCCCATATCTGGTTTTGCAAATAACTACCAACTACTTAGTTACCGAAAAGTGGGGATTTATTATTATTTCAATCCTTCTATTCTTTATTCTTCCTTCTTCAATTAAATTGTTTGCAATCGGCTTTGTCCCTCCAAGTCCAACAGCAGTAATACTGTTTGTTTCAGCTCCCATATTAGATAATAAATATTGCAATATGGCATTAGCTCTTGCTTGAGATAGATCGAGGCTTTTTTGAATATCACCCTGCCCATCAGTATGAGCTTCTATAACAGCTGTTCCATTTGGAAATAACTGAATTGCCTTCTGAATTTTTGTTAACAACTCATTATACTTAGGGTCAATGGTTGATGCATTTGCAGGGAAAGCTATGCTAATTAATCTAATAATTACTATATCACCATTCCTAATAACTTCTGCTTCTGTTGGCATAAATAGTTTTGCAACGGAATCGATCATTTGATTATTCTTCTCTAATTCCAGCTCTTTTGTTTTATACTTTAGATTTTCACTTTCGAGCTGAGCACATTTGGTTTTATAATTTTCAACCAACTTGTTTAACTCTTCTATGTTCTTTTTCAAACCATCCAGTTCTAAAGATAATTTTTGATTCTCATTTTGTGCTTTATCTAATTTCTTAAACCCGTCGTTAATTTTGGAAATAATTTGAGAAGTAATTTCTTCGTAACCTTTATCGAATGATGGCTGAATTTTATACTCAGTTCCAATCTTTATTAATGGCTCTTCCCACAAAAGTACAAGATCTTCCATGGTCTTTCCATTTTCTTTCATCTTCACAAAAAGGTTCTGTAAGAATAAACCATGATTAAGTTCGTACATTGCCATCTTCAATGTTGCGCCGGCTTTTAGTGTATCGTAACGGTTTAGATTAAGAACCGATTCTATTTCTTGGGCAAGTTGTTTGCTCTTCTTTAAGGTCTCTGGCGCGTATTTGTTTAAATCTTTATCCTCGGCCAATGCTATAGAAGCGCTTAGATCATTTAAAAACTTCCCCTTTATGCCAACTAATTCGGCATCCTTGTAATCGGTTTCTGCGGCTTTCAAATATTTTTGATAGCCCTCCATATCTTTATCGTTAAAATCTTCTACAGCACTTAAAAAATTATCCTCCCCTTTTTCCCATAATTTTGAAGCCTTATTGTATGCTTCTGCTTGAAATGCAAGTTGACGAATTTTCATTATGTCGCTAAAGCTTGCGCTCAAAGTTCTAGCTGCTTCTATGGATTTATTAAAAATATCAATTGCAGATGATAAGTATTGTTGAATCTCTTCCGGTTTACCACTCTTCTTTAATAGCGCTTCGGCATCTTCAAGTAAATCAGTTCCCTTTTCATACTCCTTTTCGGCAAATATATTAACAGCTGTTGCCAAAGCTTTATTGTTAAGCTCTCTGGCTGTTTTAAACATTTTTTCTGTATCGCTTTGAGAGAGTGCGGCAACATTTAAGGAAAGTAATATAATAGGAGCATATAATAAAACTATTATTAAAAACTTTTTCATGTTTTCTCCAATGCTTCATTATTAGTATTGTAATATAATATTAAATATTTATTCTTATCCAAAATCTTGTCTCTTCCAAGAAAGCCGCCTTTCAAATCATTTTTACTATTAAATTGTCTTAACTGTATTTCATAATATTGCGCCCATATTGTGACAGTACTAAAGGTACTGCACTGACTGAACAGAATCCCTTAGATCATAAATCACTCAACGGTACTACAAAATTTTTATTTCTTGTTAGTTAAGGAATTGTATCTGCTTTAAGTCATAAAAATAATTTTCAAACAAATTAAATTATCATTCCCTCGAAAGAGTAAAATCATACTCATAATAACTTTTTCCATTTGATGATTCGGAAAGTATTTTGGATCCTTTTGCATGCAGTTTCTTATCCATGGGTGAACCCTTAAATGGTCCTAAAACCAAATCAAGAGGAACATTGCGCTGGCTTGGATGAGTTTCATTTATCTCTTTAGTATCGCAATGGCCTGTTATATTTTCTTTAATGATTGTTGTCTGCGCTCCTTTTTCCGAAGAGGCTCTTAAATAAAGCTGATACGTTCCACCCTTTTCAAATTTTATTTTTACTCTTGCATCCTTTGCCTCATGCTCATATTTATTGCTCTTATTCGATAGGTCCGAAATATCGGCCTTTACAGTTGTAGTCTTGTTACTTATTCTTTTTTCAATTTTTCCGGATGTGCATGGATAGCATTCATTATTTTCCGTTTCTACAGTCTCTGTAAATAACTCCCAATTAAAAGTTCCATTTGTACTTTCATGTCCTATCTTATTCAAATTCCATCTCGTGTTATCCCGCGAATATGTTTTTGTAATTCTACTAAATTCCTTCATTTCGCCGCCACAAAAAACCGCGTGTTTATCCTCTGCTTTTTCATTTTTATTCTCATAAATTTTTACCGAAACCGGACCTTTGTAAGGACAGATTTCCAGATAAGAAATTTCTTCAATAAAATCCTTAGCAATTTCCTTCCCTTTCAAAGAGGAAGCTTCTGCCAGATCTTTAATAGTATACATCTTCCTTACAAGCACATTTGTTTTTCTTACATCAATAAACTCCAATGTTACATAAATCTGGTCATTGGTAATTCGTTCCTTAGCATTTAACAAATAGCGGGCTCCCATTGCTTTTGCTAAATCTGCAAGGCGGCTATCAAAATTTTCAATATCGCCGCTATATAACAATGCTCTATCCCTTTCATTCCTTACTGCAGCAGACATTACCTGAGAATCTGTAAAAAGGCGGCACCCAAATTCTAAAAGCGCCCCCATGTTGTCCACTATCATGTATGTAACCTTATCATCTTTACCATATTGCGCATGTATCCTAACCGGCTGTGCATAATGGTTAATACTTAACAGACAAATAACAGCAATCAGTAATTTTTTCATTTTGTTAGAATTTTTAAGTTTGGTAAAAGCTTTTGAACTCTGCTAATTTCTTCATAGCTAATTTTTGTTTTTCCTAATCCCAGCTCTTCCAAATTTTTAATTTTGCCAATATTCATTGGAAGAGATGCAATTGGATTAATATCCAGATAAAGATTTTTAAGCCCAACTAGTTTTACAAGCCAATCCGGAATAATTTTAATTGCGTTATCAAAAAATCCTATTGTTTGTAGATTTTCAAATTTTGCCAGTCCATCTGGAATTACCGTAAGTGAATTTCTGAGATGTATGGCGTAGAACTCTCGAAGCGGCAGATGCCTACTATAATCCAGTATCTTAATCAAATCTGCTTTGGCCCCACTCTTACTCGATGTAATTATTAGTGTTTTTACAGATTTATATTTCTTAAGTAGATCTATAAGCACTGATGCCTGTGGTAAGGATACATCAATTACAACCATTTCCTGCGAATTGAATGCTTCCGGATTTTTTGGAGTTAAATCAGCATCCTCTTTGTATTCCTCAACAATTATTTCCTGAATTGGATCGGCCAGAAAAATATCTACATATTCGTCGCCGCTGCCCGCGTATTTGCCTGCAAGTTCTTTCATAAAGCCTTCAGTCATAACCGGACTAATACCATCGCTGCTTACGGCTTCCGAAGAATTACTCTGTTTCAAATTTTTTTTATTACCGGTTGATTCATTCTTGGGCGTATCCAGAGTTTCTTTGGTAAACTCCTGAGTTAGTTTTTCAATTTTCTTTCTTGCACTTTCGGCAGCGCCTTCATTCATCCAGTCTGTTGTGGCCGTAATTTTCTGAATCTGCTCCATCAGCTGTTCGGCTTTACTCTTCTTGGTTTTAGTTTGCCCTAATGCATTGAATGCAAACACAAAGAGAAGAAATATTGTAATTAACTCTCTTATCATATAAAGTATTTCCCTAAAAAAGTTGGGACTATAACATTGTAAAAATTAAATTAGACACAGTGTTATTGTTAGTTCTTCTTTTCTTTTTCCTCTTCATCACTTCGAGCAATAAAATCGTAGGCACAGGCAAGTTCTCTTGAATAATCTATCACTGCATCCAAGGCCATTAAGTCTTTCGATTGAGTCACTCCTATATCGCCAACGCTGTTTTTTTCTGCTTCTCTAAGTTTAGGAAACAGTTCCTTTTTTAGAAATGCTAGATGCCTATCCAAAACAGAAAAATATTTGGCTGTTATTTTTTTGCATATTGCTTCTGTTTCAATAATTGCTTTTTTACGGTATCGCTCGGCTTCTTCTGCATCCTTTTTATCAAGGGCGTTCGAAAATTTATTTGTAAGTGAATCAAGGGGATTTATTTTGTCTTTATATAGCTTTTCATAATCGGCTCGTATTGCTTTATATTCCTTCTGCAATTCGAATAATTTTTTGCCTACCCCCTCTGTTACCGGATCGGACAGTTCTTTGTTAAGATCGGCCTGCTTTTTCTTCTTATCAAATTCTGTTTGAGTCATCATCTTTACACCCGCCCCCTTTTTCATCGCCTCTTCCATCATTTTCCTTCCCATTGCTTCAGCTTCTTCATCTGTCATATCTTCCATCTTTTTCATTTCGGCGCTGGTAAGTTTTCTTCCTAAAATATCTGCATGCACACCCTCACTGCTCATCTCGCTATTCATTTCTTTTTTTCTTCTTTCTTTTTCTTCCTGCATCTTGTCATTGGCCTCACCAATTTTTTCACCGAATAATTTCATTACCTGTTTATCTGTGCTGCATCCGTTCATTGGAATTGAAGGAAGCATATTCAATAATGCTTCGGTAGTTGTTTGGGCTAATAGAAACGAGCTGGTTAGTAAAAGAGTGAAAAGGATTTTCCAATTTTTCATTTTATACCTGTTCTTTTAACGGTTAACTTATTGTTCATTCTGTTATTATTGGTCAAAGCATTTCAAAGATTTGTAATTACTATATCTTTTGGCACTTCAAAAATTTCAACCGGAATTTTTATGTTCTCTTCAATTTTTGTTGCCGTTTGCGATGTGGCCATAATACCCGAGCCGAATTCGGCTCTAAGAGAAATATTATTCCATATCCAAAACGTTCCGGATAGAATCTTGGAATTAATAGAATATTTCTTGCAGCTTTTATTCAGAACATTTTCAGTCCCCAATTCTTTCACATCATATTTTTTTATCTCTTTTTCTGTAAGCTCTCTAAAATTTATCTCTCCTTCTAAACTCTGCCCCGCTGCTATTTTTCTTTTCGTTCCGGTTTTCTTTACCAAATCCAAATCATACAAGTATCCATCTTTAATCAAAGTCCTTTTCTTTGAACTAATCTTTCTTTTCATAACGGTCATATCAAACATTGTTTCTCTGCATTCAACATTACCATTCTGCTCGAAGTAAAAAATAGTTGTTACATCTTTACCCATTACTTTTGAAGAGTAGGTTATCTTGCCCGAATTTAGATCATATTTTTTTGACTGGCTGAATTCGGCTTGCGATACTGCTATAATAATTAGTAGTGAAAGGATAAATATCTTTTTCATTTCAGACCCTGTTAATATGAATAATGGATTTAGCATTAGCAATCCTAGAATTACAATTTGATGAATTCAACTCTTCTGTTATTAGCTTTTCCCTCTGAACTTGTATTAGGCCCCGAAGGCTGACTTTCTCCTTTACCATCAGTTTCCATACGCGCTGCTTCAATTGCAAAATCTTTACTCAAACAATTTTTAACTGCCGTTGCTCTTTTTTTGGAAAGATCCATATTCATTTTATCATCCCCGTCGTTGTCTGTATGTCCTACTATTTTAACTTTTACCAGTGCATTTTCTTTTAATACAGTTGCAATTTCTTTAAGAACGCCAAAGGACTCCGGTTTAATTTTGTCAGAGCCCGAATCGAAAGTAATTCCGCGTGTAACCAATTTGCCTTCGGTAATTAATTTACTTCTCATATCGGGCGCGCCAACTGCTATGCGGTAATTTGTAATATAAATTTGGTTTGCTTCATCAGACAATCCTATTTCACTTATCCTCATTCTATCGAATACGGTACCAGCAGCTATTAATTTAGGAAGATCTATTAGTTTTTTCTCATTCAAATAAAGTCTTACTCTTGTTTTTTGTACCCAAACAGAAACTCTTACTTTTTGTTTATCGTTGTCTGCAAAAAATGTAGACTGAATATTTCCTGAATTATCTGTATCACTACCCCAGCTATCATAAGTTACATTTTCAGTTCCGCATTTGAACTTGAATCCAACTGCTCCAATATTCTCAAGGTTCTCAACAGGATTATTGGTCCCGTTGAAAAAGTCTAATCCAAGAAATCCTGACCATGCAGAATTTATTATATCAAAAACAGTATCAAATTCTAGTGTAAAATTCTCGGGAAGTTTACCTTTGAATTCAGGTACAAACACACCATCCATTCCAAGCTTAAACCATTTTCCGGGGTAGTTATTCATTGTAACAACTTCCCCCTTACTCGAAGTGTTCCAAAGAGAGGGAAAATCTCCAATATTATCCTGAGAAAAGTCATCAAAGAAAAGTACCGTTTCTCCTGGTACAAAGTCGAATTTTGAATATGTTTGAAGACTTGTTGCAGATTGCAAATCTTTACTTTGGGTATTGGCAGAGGAATTATCTGCTTCTTCCTTTTCTTCTGTATTTATAGGCTTCTCTTTTTCTTTTAAAGTCTCCTTGGCAGTTTTATCTTTTTTCTTAAATAGATTTCCAATCCCCTCTTCAACTGCATCTACACTTGCATCCAAGGTGGAGTCAATTTTCTCATCAATCCGTTGTTTGGAATTTTCCTTCTTCTCTGCCGCTTTATTTTTTAATTTTTCCTTCAGATCGGATTGTGCGTTAATTGAAATTGCAAAAATGAAGAATAGAATACTGAAGTAATTTATCAGCTTTAGTAGATTTGTCAAATTAGGAAAGTGCATATTTATCTCGCTATTGGTTAGTATTGACTGATGAAAAGAAATTGATTAGAAGAATAACTGTTGTTACACGGGTAAAGATTAGTTTGGGGAATGTGAGATCGCAAGTATTTATTTATCATTAATAATGGCTCATGGTTATCCCTTCATTGAAAAAATTTTAAGCAAAATAATTGCAATTACTACTAATTCCTAGAAGTATTTTCAAATTTTAATTTAATTTCTCCCTCATTAATCTAGGACTAGATTAATGTTACTATTAAAATAAACCTCAACAACAGCTTCACTTGCTATCATCGAGGTTTTATTTTTACTGGCCAAGAGTCAGGTACTCTTTGCCATGTCTAAATGGCTACGTTTTTAGCTCCAGTACGCATCGTTTCAAATTGTTTTGCCAATTTTGAACCTATACAAAATTAACAATACAGACTGACAAAATATTTTGCTTGTTTTACCATATAACGAGACTATGAAGTTGATTCAAATTTTCATTCAGATTGAATTAATATTGTGAACATGTCATTATCATATTATATGTATATAATATAAAATATAATAGGAATTAAAAATCCCAAAACCATCATCCAAGCCCCTCTTCCGGCAAGTCCCTTTTTACCTTTAATCATGAACAGGCCTGAGATTGCAAGGAAAATCAACGCAATTGCAAAAAGATCCGCAACATAAGTCCATACTCTTTTGGGATTATTCAAATGAAGAAAATTTGTTTGCCTTATAATTGCGCGGCTTTTAATTTTTTCCTGTAACACATTACCCGTTTTAAGATTTACAACAATGTTATTCCCTTCTACAAAGATATTTAGAGTTGCGGAATCTGCCCAAAAGCTATTTCGAAATTTTGCCTGCTCATTAATTTTTTTAAGAATGTATTGGGATAGATTGGGAGAGTTAAATAAACTATCTGGAACCGGGGCAATCTTTAGTTCCGATTTTTCAATAATGTAATTAGGATTCCAGTCATTAAGATGATTAACTGCAATTCCAGATATTGAATAAATAATTGTAAGCCCAACTGCTAAATAGCCTATATCTCTGTGCAGAATTCTATTCCATTTTCTCCATTTGAACATTTATTTTTCCTAAAAATAAAGTTGCCTTAAAGCAATGGAAATAATTGGCGCTTTGCTTTAAGACAACTTTAAGTGAAAGAATAATTATTTAATTACCGCTCCAATTCCTTTAATTTGATAAAGTGTTACAGGCCCGGTGATTTTTGAAGCGTCAAATTTTTTGCCATGCTCTTCAGCTTCTTTCTTTGCAGCTTCAATAGCTTCCTCTTTTGTCATTTTTATTTCATAGACGGTACCTTCGACAAGAGCGGATTTTCCTTTTTCTTCAAGAGGAAAAACAATTTCGCCATCTTTAACTTTTATTTTAATTTTTTGCGATGGTTTGTCACTTGCTATTTCCATCCAGCATCCTCTTTTTTCACATACAGCAACTACGGTTCCTTCTACAAGAACGGTTTTGCCAATATACTTTTGAGGATTTTCTACAATTGCAGAGATAAGGGTTTTATCTTTAAGTGTAATTTCCTTACCATATTTGTTGCCATTACCGGCAAATATATTTGAAAAGACAAACAATATTACTAAAAGTGAAAAAAATGTTTTTTTCATAACTCTCCTATATTATTGATTAGATACATATATATTAATTAAATACTGCTTCTAAATCGGAATACTTTGAATGCAGATTATCTACTGCATCGGTTATTTCCTTTTTGTCTCTCGATTTTGCAGCAATTTCATTGAGCTTTAACACTGCACCTTGTAATTCGTTCCTTGCTGCATCAAATTTAGCTTGTCTTGGTTCAAGCCTTTTTGTCAACTTGGCATTCATCAAGTCTGTCATTTTTGTTTTCATTACTTCTGCAGTTGCTTTTATTTTTGCTACATCAAAGTTTGGGGAATAATAATGATATAGCATATATAATTCCTGATGAAACGCATCAACTTCTTTTAAAACAGGCTTTACAATTCTAACCATCGCTTCATAATCCGCATGAAGTTTTTCAGCTGCGTCTAAGAATGCTTGCGCGTTATCCTTCTCACTAGCTTCTTTATATGCCGCAACACGGGCGCCTAAAACTTTAACTCCTTCATCCCATTTACCTTTTTTATCCCTTAGAATGCCGGGGAGTTTGGCTTTTGCAATTTTATCAAACCCTTTTTGTACATCTGGCACAAACGATTTTAGAAGCGCAACATTCTTTTCGGGCCATGCTGTATGCCAAATTTGATAAATAACATCATGAAATTCGGAAAGTTCTTTAACTTCCGAATTTACTTCGTGTTCTTTTTCCTGAGCTAATAATGGAATACTTATAAGCATTATTACTAAAACAATTATTAACCTTTTCATCTTTTCTCCTATTTGTTACTTATTATCATTGATTGATTAAACTATCCAAAGAGTTTTCTTCAATTGGACCATCAACAACAATTACAAACTGGTCTAATGTTAAAAACTTCTTTGCAATTCTAAGAACATCTTCCTTAGTAATTTTATTTATCCTTGACGCTTTATTATCAAAATAATTGAATGGTTTTTTATCCTTCAACAACTCGAATACTCTGTTAGCAACATCATCGGGTGTCTCTACAAAAAAGGGTAATAATCCAAGCTGCCTGTTTTTTGATGTAACCAACTCATCATCTGTAATTCCAGAGTCCTGGAATTTTTTAATTTCGTTAAAAATACCTGTAATAACTTTAGAAACATTTTTAGGAGCAGTCTTTGTATTGAACTTCCAATAGCCGGCCCCGTCACTTAAGGACCATGGTTCACTTTTAATTCCATACACCAAGCCCTGTTTATCTCTAAGTTCAACACCCATTCTGGAAGTTAAAGCGCTGCCGGCCAATATGTAATTCATAACATCCATTATTTCCTGTTCGTCCGCATTTACATTGTTAGTTGGTGCAAAACCAATGTTTATAGTACATTCTGTGTAATCCTTTTCTGGAAATACTTTTATTACTTTTTTGTTCAGTGGTTTTACTTTTTGTGCTGCAGCATTTTTATAGGGAACTGCTTCGGTATTCCAATTACCAAAATAATTATTAGCTAATTCTTTCATCTTTTCGGCAGTCATATCTCCAACCATCAATAATGTTACATTTTTAGGCTGGAAATATTTTTTATAAAGTGCGGTTAAATCTTCTTTATTAATACTTTTTATAGATTGTTCTGTACTGAAATACCTGGTAGCCGGATGTCCTTCTAATATTGTATTGTACATATAATAGAATGCCTTTAAGGAGGTAGATTTCATTCTGCTCTTTGCTTGAATTATATGGCGTGGGCGAAGTTTTTCAATTTCACTATCAAGAAGCGCAGGATCTGTAACCAAAGAATAACCGGTTTTCATCATTTCGTCGGCATTTTCTACCAAAGAGTTTCCCTGAAAAAAGAATGATTTAAATCCGCCGCCAACGCTAAAACTAAATGGAACAAATGCCATTCTTTCGGATAATTTTTCATACGGAATATCTTTCGATCCGCGGTTCATCACATCAGTTAGTAATTGAACTATGCCAGGCTTTTCCCCTTCTAAATTTTCAGGAATGTATCCCGTTTCCAAAGTTCCTACAACAGTAACAGTTGGTACAAGATGATTTTCAATTGCATAAAGGGTAATGCCATTCTTCAATTTCATTGACTTAATCATCGGGGCAATTTGCTTTGGCTTAACAAATTCATCCTCTCCTTTTGTAATTACACTCAATAAATTATTTTGGAATTCCAGAGATTGATAATAAAAAACATCTTCATTCAAATTAAATGTTTGCTCTCCTCCCAATTCATCTTCTGCATTTGATGCTTTTCCTTTTTTGCTTCCCTCTTTTGGATATGCATAAGCAACCGTTACCTGTTCCGGATTAAAATATTTTTTCATCACACTAATAATTTCATCTTTGCTAACAGTCATTACTTTTTTATTGAGCTCATTTAAGTAGTCCCATCCATAATATGTTTCGTATTGACTCATTCTTGAACCGATCTCGGAATTCTTTGTATAACTCGATTCTTGAGTAAACTTAAATCTGTTTTTCACCTTTTGCAGTTCATGGTCTGTAACAGGAGATGACTTCATTAAATTAATTTCATCCCACAGTAACTTCTCTACTTTATCTATGCTGCTATCCGGTTTAACGGTTGCAATAATCTGAAATATTGTAGGATCTTTACTAATTCCAAATCCGCCGGAAACTGATGTTGCAATAGCTTTTTCTTCTATCAATTTTTTATAAAGTCTGGCATCGCGGCTACGCTCACACAAAATCATTTGGGCCAATCTTAATGCCGCTGCATCCTCATCTTTATAATTAGGTACAACAAAAGCAAACCTTACAGAGCGTTGCGAAATATCGTTATGATAAATTGTAAAAGACTTTTTTACTTTTTGAGTTTCCTGAACAGCCCAAAGCTCTTCTACTTTTGGTCCTTCCGGAATTTTTCCGTAATACTTTTCAACAAGCTTTAATACTTTCTCTGTGTTAAAATCTCCAACCAATACCAAAAGCGCATTGTTCGGAGTGTAATAAGTTTTATAATACTTATAGGCATCCTCTCTTGTAATATGTTTCAAATCGCTTGGCCATCCTATAATTGGATCCCGGTTAGGATGAGTATTAAATACCATAGAGTTTAAGGCCTCTCTTATTATTCCGGCCGAATTGCTTTCCGAACGCATTCTTCTCTCTTGAATAATAACTTCTATTTCGGATTTAAATTCTGCAGGGTCGAATATGCAGTTAAGCATTCTGTCAGATTCGATATCGAGCGCAACTTCAAGCTTGTTATTCGGCAAGTATTCAAAGTAGCTTGTCATATCGTTTGATGTGAACGCGTTAAATATTCCCGAATTTTTCGAAATAGTTTTTGATGCTTCTCCCTTTCCATATTTAGCAGTTCCCTTGAACATCATATGCTCTACAACATGAGATATTCCGGTAATTCCTAATCGTTCGTTTCTGCTTCCAACATTATAGGTAAGCTGATGATAAATTAATGGAGCTATATGCCGTTCCATTGTAAGTACTGTTAATCCATTACTTAGCTTATGTCTGTATACTTTTCCTTCTTCATATTTTTGAGTCTGAGCGCATATATTAACTAAAAAAGCAAAAACAAATACAATGGCACATGTTAGTACATAGTTTGTTTTCAAATTCATCATTTATTTTCCTGTAATTTCTGTTCTGACTCTTCCAATGATTTTTTATCAGGTACAATTCTTTTCTGTTTTTCAAGCGAATCTTTTACAAGCTTTGTTTTCTCTTCCATATTAAGTGCTCTGTATGCAGGTTTAGTATCCAGATTGGCTAGCATCCAAGTAGATAAGTAACCAAGTTTGGAAACAGACTCCGCTTTATCAAAATCGCATTTATCAACATCATCTGCAGGAGTATGATAATCATCGTGATCACCGGCAAAAAGAAATATCGAAGGAATGTTTTTTCGGATGAAACCGGCCTGATCGCTTGCGAATGTGTACAGCCCAACATTATAGAGTAATTCAAATCCAGTTTCCTTATTAGCCTCTTCAACCAACTGTTTCATATCGCTTGAATAAAATACTCCACCAATCCATAAAATTCTTTTATCGTTTCTGCTTATCATATCCAGGTTAACCATTCCTACAGTTTTTTCAAGAGGGAATAAAGGATTTTGATAAACGTAATGCTTTGATCCCAGCATACCATTCTCTTCGGCAGTAAAAGCAATAAATATAATGCTGCGCTTTGGTTTTACATTACAAAATGCCTCGGCCAGCTCCATCATTCCCGCTGTTCCCGAAGCGTTATCATCTGCCCCATTATGAATTTTTCCGGCATCGGCTTTATTCATTGCACCATAATAACCAAGACCAACATGATCGTAATGAGCACCAACCACAACATATTCACTTTTTAATACGGGATCTGCTCCTTCCAGATAGCCTATAACATTTTGAGTCTCTATAAGCTTATTATCGTAATTGATTGCAATTTCAATGTTGGTATCGGCTAGTTCAAAAGAAGCCGACTTTAAATCTTTATCTATACTTTTAAGCAGGTCGCTTCCCTTTTTTCCGGTACCGCTGAATAGATCTATCAAAACATCTTTGCTTATATAAAGAAGTGGTATATTTTCAACAATGCTCAATTCGTTTATTGCATATTCGGTTCTTGAAAATGCTTTAGCAAGCGGTTCCATTTTAACCGGAAACTGTGCCTGGTTTTTTAACGGGGATTGAACATTAAGAACGGCAAGCGCTCCTTTTTCTTGCAAAGAAGTTACCTTTTGCTTTATACTTTTTACAAACTTACTCTTGGATTTATAAAATACACTTGATGTGTCCCCCTCAAGCGGAAATCCCTCCACCAGCAAAACTATTTTGTTCTTTACATCAATTGCTTTCCCCTCAGAATCGATGAAGTCGTTATAACCATTTCCATCTTTTTCAATTCCATATCCTAAAAAAACAACCGGAGCTTTAATAGAAATGTTTTTATTTGCGTTGTAATCAATTATAAAATCTTTTTGATACACATAGGAATAGGTTTTAAAAGAACCGTTCTTTTTAAGAATAAGTTTGGATTCCGTTTGGTTAAGCTTAGTTTCGTTCAAATTGAATTTCTGCATAAACTTTTCTGCACTAAATACTTTTGGAGTTTCTTTTTTTGTTTTTGAGTATGGCGGATTTGCAATATCGTTATACGGCTTAAGACCATATTCGAAGAATTTTCGAGCGATATATTTTGCGGCATCATAACTTTGAGGGGTGCCAATACCACGTCCCTTCATAAGATCGGATGCCAAATAAGTAACACTCTTTTCTATATCATCCTTATTTATGTATTGCAGCCCATCTTTATAATTGCCATTCAATTGGGCAAATGAATCTAGTGATACAAGAAAAAGGAAGAGGAGTATAAACATAACTTTATTAAACAATCTCATCAGTTGAATTCCCTTAAATATATTTACTAATTTTTACATTAATTAAGTTCACTTGCAGTTGCGAACATTTTTATTCTTTAGTTTTGTCTGCATCTAATTTTTAAAATAATTCCCGAGTATAATAGATTTACTATTTAGCCTCATTGGGATCATCTTCGTAATCTCGAATTGCAATTAATGCTATGAAACCGTAAATGCCGGTTAACAACACAAGCAAATAAAAAGGTAATGCTTTTACTATAGATAGATTTTTCTTTTTAAGATAGAAAAATGATGCCGCCAAAAGAATTATGGATAGGATAAAAAAACGTAAGCCATAATTCTTAAAATAAAAATTGATGAATGGGGTTGTGTCCAATTCTATTTCTGTAGTAAAGGGGAACAAATAGGAAGCAACTATTCCGGCAGTTCTTTCTTCACGGCTTGGTTTTGTTTCGCTATATCTGTCTACAACTTTATAATTTCTATCTGTAATTACCGTATTAAATCCATTGTCTTTAATTACTGTAAGGGTTCTGTAAAATAAATCTCCCCTGATCTGCAATGTGTGCTCTTGGTGATTGTATCCTTCAACAGGCAATTTAATTAATTGGTAATTTTTGTACGAAATCAAGTAGGCTTCGTCTTTCTTTGTAATTATCATACCATAAAATTCTCTAAGCTCTGTTTCGTTAATTGCCATGTATGCAATATCCAGATCTGCGGGAATGCTTGTCTTTTTGCAGAATGGTTTTCCCTTTACCATCTTTATATGAAATACTGTATTCTCATTATCAATTACAAAGTATCCCTGATCGAAAGGTTTTTTTGTAGATGGATTTCCATATATAAATTTAGATGGAAAACTGAAACCCTCTTTTGTAAGCGCCTTTGTAAATAGCTCGCTCTTTTCCTCGTTTACTTGGTTGGTTAATGCAGTTACAAATTCAATTCTATCACTAATTCTAAAAATATCCGGTGGAAGTTCAAGTCTTACTCTTCCCGATGCTGATTCAATTAATGGATATATTTGCAAAGGTCTATTGTTAATAGCTGCGGGAGTTGCCTTTAGTGTAATGTTATTCAAATTAATTTGTTTTGGAACAAGAGCAACACCTTGCAGTGAATCTGGAAATTTACCGGTAGCCATCAATTGTCTAAAATTTAAGAATGGAACTAAGCGCTCAAAATCGTCGCGGGTATAAATCTTTCCTTTTGGATCTGTATATACTACTCCACGCACATCCGATTTTAAAAGGAAAAAAGACTTTGTAACCGGACTGAAGTAAGCGGTAGTTCTACTCACTTCATGTTTGTTTGCTTTCCAGTAAAAATCCGGCAGATATATTGATGCCACTAAAATTATTACCAGCATCATTGCAATTCGGAATAAATTTATTTGCTTTAGCATATTCCCCTCTTAAAATTATAAGCAGATAGAAAAATTAGTGAACTGCATAAAGCCGCCAATATAATAAAGTACCACATGGAATAAGAGTACTTGCTAAAACCTTCACCCGCATAAAATAAAGTAATTGTTCCATAGGCAACAAAAACAGAGATTATCCTTTTTGTCCAATTAGGTTCAACAAATATTATAAGCACCCATAAGTAAGTTACAATGCTTCCAATAAACCAGGGCAATGTTGTTGTTAACATACTTTCAAAAAATTCTATTGGTAATAATTTTATGCTAACAAGTGAAAGCAAAAACGCATCCACAATAAAAATTAAAAACAGAATTGTTACTCCTGCACTTGCCATTTGGAACATTAGTTTGTTTTCTTTTACTGGCAAATGAAAAGTTAATTTTAACCGGGACTGGTTTATTTCCGGAAAGAACTGATAAACCCCTATTAATAATCCGGTTGCAAGCACAATCATTTTAATGTCGGAGTAAAAAACAATTTCGTATGCCTGAAACTGACCGACTACGGAATTAGCCGCAACCTCTTTAAATGTATTTGATAGATCGAAATAGATGTTGAGTATAACTAAACAATTTACCGCTGCCAGAGCTATTACAATCCATCTAATCTTTAGCCACTCTTTGTAAATCAATGATTTGAACATATTTTTTCCCTTAATATTTTCCGGTTAGACCAATAAATGCATCCTCTAGAGACATTGCCTCTTGATGAAGATTCGTGAAGTTTACCCCTTTCCCTTTCAAATAGTTTTCTATGTTTTCCTTACTTTCGAAAGTAAAGACCACAGCTTTGTTTTTAATAAATTCAAAACTCTTTATAACTTTGTCTTTTTCCAGCTTCAATTCATTATTTGTGGTTTCGAACTTGAACTGCTTAAAAGTTCCCATAAATTCTTTTATAGGCATTGTAAGCAAAACAGATTTATAATCGAGCACAACACAGTCGTCTAAAAAGTTTTCCAAATCTTGAATTATATGTGAAGTAATAAAAATGGTTTTCTTTTCGGCTTTAGCATATTCTGTAAGGTAATCTATAAATAGTCTTCTGTACCCTGCGTCCAATCCCATCGAATAATCATCCAAAATCAATAAGTCGGGATCTTGCGCCAATATTAAACCAAGAGCTACTTGGCTTCTTTGTCCGCACGACATTTTTGAAAGCTTTTGATCTTGCGTTACAGCCAGCTTCGACATCAGTTCGTAGTATGGTTCTTTTTTCCATTTTGGATAGAATGCCGAATAAAACTTTTCTATCTGTATAATATTCATATTGCTGTATTGAATATGCCCCTCTATAAGAAAGCCTACGCGCGCTTTTGTTGCCGGTGAAAGATTATAGGAATCTTCTCCGAACATTAAACACTTTCCAGTCTTGGGACGCAAGAATCCATTCAAAATATTTATTGTTGTTGTTTTACCGGTTCCGTTTTTTCCCAACAACCCAAATATGGAACCCTCCCGGATGTTAAAACTAAGGTTTTCGTAAACTAACTTTTTTCCGTAATAATGAGTCAGCTCTTTAATTTCAACTACATTTCCCAATTTTTATCTCCTAAAAAGAAGTTATCAGTTGCTAAGCATCAATCCATTTTAGTAATGCTTAATGGAATTGATAATTAGAGTAAAGAATTAATAAGAGGGAGGTTAATCCCTCTTAAACTATTTTATTAAAATCATTTTTTTAGTAACTACAGAATTATTTGCAGAGAGTGAATAGAAATAAATTCCGCTTGCTAAATTGCTTCCGTTAAAGTTTACCGAATACCTTCCGGGTACTTGATATTCTTTAACCAAAGATTTTACCAACCTTCCCAATACGTCGTAAACATTAAGGCTTACTACACCAACTTTATTAATTGTGTAATTAATTGTTGTCTCGGGATTAAACGGATTTGGATAGTTCTGCATTAATGAGAATTCAGTTGGCAAATGCGTTTCATCTTCTACACCTACCGTTGGAGAATTAGTGTAAATTACACTCTTTCCGCCGCACACAAAAACCGATCCTGAAGGAGTTATTGAAACATCATAAACTGCATTTAATGAATCGAAAACAGCAGCCGTTGCTTTGTTGGACCATGTTAGGCCGGCATCTGTAGATTGATAAACGCCCATACTTCTGGGGGATGAAGACTTGGCTCCAACTGCCCATACTGTATTTCCTAACGACGCTACTCCGGTCATCGAATGAGTGAGTTCCGGAATGGTTAAGTAATTCCAAGTAGTACCGCCATCCGTAGATCTAAGAATAATTTTATCCCCTACAGCAACTGCGGTTGTTGCATTAATAAAAGATACTTCTCTTAAGGTTACGGTAGCCGAAGCCGTTGGTACTCCTACAAAAGTAGATTTTGTCCAAGTAGTACCGCCATCTTTTGTATAAAGAGAACTTAGCTTTTCTCCAACTGCAATTCCATTCTGTGCATCAAAGAATGCAATGCCCCTTAAATTTGCCGAAGCAATTGTTTTGCTTGTGGTAAAAGAGGTACCCCCGTTTGTTGTTTTGTAGATTACGTCAATTATAGTTGTACCATCTTTACCGGCAATAAATCCTAAATTATCGTTTATAAAATGTGCTCCGTAGTTAACTGTTGTTGCATTAGTGGAATCCTTTTTTATAGCAGACCAGGTTTTTCCACCATCGATGGTTTTAGCTATTAAGCTGTAAGAATTAGCAGTGTATCCAACATTCTCACTCGAAAAGTAAAGTCCATTTATATTAATAGAGGCATTATTTGCTCGCTGATAAAGTGACTGCCATGTTTTGCCTCCATCAACACTCTTAAGCATTAGTCCATCCTGACCGCCGGCATAAATTACATTATTGTTTACTGCTTGAATTGAATTTAATGTTCCAATTGGAATTGCAGTTAGTAGTTCCCAAGTTGCACCAAAATTTTTAGAAGAAAAGAATGAACCTCCTCCTGTAGCAACAATAATATTATCCCCAAAGCCAAATATATCACTCAATTGTGCACCGCATGGAATATCAATTGGCACCCAATTTACTCCCGCATCTGTTGTTTTTACTATAACTCCTGATTTTGTTCCGCCGCCAACACACAATCCATTATTGGCATCCTTAAAATAAATATCGTACATATTTTCAAATGTTTTATTGGCCTCTAATTGTGTTTGATAAGTCCAAGTTGCACCGCCATCGATTGTTTTCAGTTGAATGCTAGCTTGCGCACCAACCAGCGAGCCCCAACCTGTTGCATAGGCAACGTCTTTGCTAAACATTGTAACGCCCCGAATATCTGTTCTTGTATATCCGGTAGGAAATGTCGGAGTCGTTGCTTTTGTCCATGTAGTACCATCTTTAGTGTAAAAAATATCGCACTTTCCTACACCGCCGCCGGCAGCTATTGCAGCAGTACTATTAAAAAAGGTCATTGTTTGAAGATTGCTTGTGTGGCTTAATGGATTTGTCCATGTTGTTCCGCCATCAACTGTTTGTAAAATCTTTGCAGCAGAAGATGTTGATGAAAGCACCCAGCCCTTTTGTGCATCTGAAAAATAAACTGCATTATATGATGGTGATGCAAGTACTCCAGTTATACTGGCTTCTGTATAAGTGGTAAATCCGTTTGTGGATTTATAAAGCTTTGTAGCACTGGCCACAAATCCATTATTAGCATCAAGAAAGTGAATAGATTTTAAATCTTCTGTAATAGCAGTAATAATTGTTGACCAGGTTTTTCCACCATCAACAGTCTTTCTAATTAAACCTTTAGCCCCAACATACCAGCCAGTTGTAGCATTAATAAAAAAACTTGCACTCGCAGTTTGTTCAGTTTGTGTGGTAATCTGTTTCCATGTTTGAGCCGAAACGGAAAATGACAATGCCAATATGAGAACAATTGATAAAAAGTACTTCTGCTTCATTTGGACCTCCTTGATGATTTATTATTTTGCCAATCAAAACGTGTTTAATGTTATGCTTATACTTCCAATCAAATAGTTTCTGCTTTGGTTACTAATGCCTCCATTTATACTTGCGTATTGAATGTTTGTATCAATCATTATTGTATTAAAAATTGGAAATGAAAATCCTCCCCCTAGTTTGTAATAGCTGCAGTCTTTTCCTCCAACTGTTAAATCATACTCTTTTTTACCTAACTTAATTCCGCCTCGTATAAAAATTTCATCATCAATTTTGTACTCTGCTCCAATTCTAAACTCATGGTCGTTTGTGTTTACAGCGTTAAATCTTCTATCTATATATTTAGATGAATCAGCTTTTCCGTATGAATATTCATATTCAAAAGCGGCCAACAATGGTTCGCTAGCTTTATAGCTTATTCCTGCGCCAACAAATGTTTTCTTTACATTCCAATCCCAAATCAATAAGTCCTTCATTGTAATTCTAGACCAGCTCTTATCATAAAAGTATGCGCCGTAACCTCCTAATAATAAATCGTCCGAAAGTTTGAATTGCGTTTTAATTTGAATATCCAGCGAATTAAAACTTGCATAACTGTCTTCTACTTCGTCGAAAGATTGGGAAGTGGTTGAATATGGTTTTAGGATTTTTGAGTTAGATGGAGTATAGTTTATTTGAGAGGCAACAGAAAATTTTTCTCCATCATCCCAGCATAGCTGTGAACTAAGAGTAATTCCATTTTTCTGAATCTTGCCGGTCATGCTGCTGCTTCTTTTGCTTACAAAATATTTGTCCCCTCTAAAGTAGAAAAGCTCTACTTCAAAAAGATTTACATCGCTTGCTTCAATAGATTCCTGGGAATCGAAATATGTAAAGCTTGTGCCGAATATTAATCCGTTGCCAAACATGTATGCAAGCCCAATATTAATTTCTGTATCACGAAAAATAGATTTGGCATATGAAAATTTTTCTTTCAGCCCATCCAACAATTGATATGAAACCGCCCCGCCGGCAAAAAGATTTTTAATAGGTTCCCAGCTATACATCAAAATTACCTTTGGCCCCATGTATCTAAAATCGCTTTGGGTGGAATCTGTTAAATGAAATCCCTCTCCGCTATAACTGTCTTTAATTAATGTTCTGTAATAGTTTCTTCTGTTTTCATAATTGTACGAAGTATACCCGCTAAAAGTGCCTAGCTCTCCTAGTTTTTTAATTCCATGAAATGAAGCTCCTAAATTCATTTCCCCTTCCGAATCATATTTCCGTCTATAATTTCCCCAGCTGTTCGAGTAGGCCGGAGTAATTCTTAAATATGTTTCATTCTCATCGGCAAACATCCACGCGGCATTTTTTCCAAAATCGTATGGTGTTAAAGACAAATCCCTATCTACAATTGAATATTTCAATCCCCCCATAGATTCGGTTCTTATTTGCTGCCCTTTTAAAGATCCCGAAATTATTACAATTACAATTGCAGCTATTCTAAAAACATTTCTGAACATTATTTCCTCAATAGTTTTTCATCGAGTTAAATTCATTCACTTAAATTTTATTGCCTGCCTGGTGTTGGAATTTTTAATATTTCCCAGTCCGAAATTCCATCGTTTGAATCACCGCCCGGTTCTCTTCTTTGCATCGATTGCCCGCTGTATTTTGGAGGACTTAAAGCAAAACTCTTATCTATTCTTGTATCTAATGTTTTTCTTCCTGTTGTGCTCGATTTATATTCTACTCCATCCAAAACTGTAGCAATGTCAATTCCATTTTCCCAATTTGCATCAACTCCCGAAGCAAGTACAATTACATCGGAACTAAGATTAATTAAAAAATCTACTGTCCTGTCCGATCGAAGATTTATTAGATTTGCCACGTTAGGATTGTCGAAATCCGAAATTGAATACTGGTTGTAGAATTCCCAGTCTGCCTTCGAAAGATCTAAGCTTGTAGAAACAGAATTTTTGTGATTTATTGCTGTGGCCGCTAAAGTTTTATAAGTTCTTGAATAGATAGGATAGCTTTTTTCTCCAGGCTTACCAGGAAATTGAAAAATATAAGTAACGCCATCAATATCTCCATCATCTCCTTCATCTGCACCGGGACCCTTACCTCCATTTTCACTGTTCCCCGAAACCCTCATAACAATCATTCCATCCAAATATTTTGTTTCATCACTGTAATTATAAAGTTCTATAAACTGATCGAAAAAAAAGTAAATACTGTTAACCGGACCGGCAGCATAAATTTCATTAATGGCTATACCTGTATTAGCTACCTGAACTGCTTTTATTGTGTCTTCAATTACTCTTCCACTAATTATTTCTTTATTCTTTACTGTACCTACCAGTAAAATATTTGAATACCTTGGATGATTTAATCTGGCAGTTATGCTGTAAGTTGATGATGGAATTCCTTCTAAACTTAATACACCTTTCTCATCTGTGTATTTTATCATTACTCCATATTCCGAAGACATAATTACTTTTGCATTCTTTAAAGGCGCATACTTGGGCGCTTGAGATACTACTGCCGTATCGCCAATCACTACAATTTTTCCTTTTACATTTCCCTCAACTGCAACAGGCATTTCCTGTTGGCACGAGATATACAAAAAAGAAAATATTGCTATACAAAAAATTCTTAGTGGTTTCATTTGCAACCTTTTACTTATTAAAACTGTCGAAAATCATACTGAACTCAATTCCGTAAAACAAATCCGGATTTCTTTTTTCATCAATCTGATCTGTGGGATTATTATAGTATCTTCTAATTGCCGGATCATCAAAAAAGTTATTTACGTAAAAAGAAACTTCGGCACCTTTAAACAGAGATTTGCTCATGTTAAAACTGAACAACCATTTATTCGGCTTTGTTTTTAATTCCTCCGCAAATAAATAGTTGGCAATTACACTTTTATTTGCAATGTTAAAATCTATTGGTGCATGATCGTATGTCTGCGATCTTTCAAATAATAATTGCTCCGCTCTTAAAGTTATCCATAGACCCAGTGCAGGCAAAGTATATTTTAATGCGTAATTTATTTGAAGTCGGTCATTCCATTTATCCCCTCTAGAATAGAACCACCCAATTGAAGTATCAACTTGTGCTGTTTGTAACTTGTTATTTGGGAATTGCCCCTTTGTTGCATCCGGTGTAGATGAGAATGAAAATCCTACACCCGGAAACTTTATAAATGTATAGGAGCCTGTAACTGTAAAATCCATATTCAAAGATTCTATTTTAGAGGTCCTTAATGAAAACTCCAATCCCTTTGTCTCGGTTTGTCCGGTGTTCTCATTTTTTGAATAATAGTCTATATAAAATGCTTTGTACTTATTTGCACTTGTTGGTGCAATAAAAAATATTGGAACTGTAGAAGCGACAGGATTATTACTGCGTGTTTTGAAATATGCGGTTGCCGTAATTCCGACTGCATCAAATAGTTTATGATCGTAAGAAACTTCTGCCATCGCCTCCCTGTACCCTTTTAGATTCGGCTGCCACATATCAATTCTAAAAAAGTAATTCTTCTTATCGAAAGGATTTCTCCATGGAGTTACATCCTCGGGGGGATATATCATACTCATAGGAGGAGATTTTGATGAAGTTCCCAAACTTAATCTAAGCTGATTATACTTCGAAAAGTATATCATCAAATTCATTCTTGGATTAAAAAATGTTCCCTGACGTGATTCAACTAAGTCGCCATCTCCCCATAATCCTGAAAGATTGAATTTTGTGGGACGGTACATTTCATATCTCATTCCCAGCATTAAATTGAAATCGAAAAGCAGATGCCCGCTTATTTTATCTTCCAAATACATTCCTAAAATAAGCTGACCAGGTATTGCGTCGTAGGAGTAAGACCTCTTTCCGGAGCCCTGTCCGTAGTAATTTAAAAGAGTGTCTAATATCAATCCCTCCCCTGTATTTGCATTATACTGGGGTTCTATTCCCGCCAAAAATTTGTGAATAATATTACCTGTGTAGAAAGCACTCGAATATTCAAATCTTCCCCCAACTGTCCACTCAACTCCTTTTGTCTCAACCCTTCCTATATAACTATTGAGTGTATCTCCAGATGGAAGAATAACATAATCTGTTACCAGTTTCGATTTCATAGAATTTTCATTTCTCATGTTCACATAAAAATTGTAATTCCATGTCGAAATTCCATCATCGTAATCGTAATTTCCCCAGGTGGAATATCCTAGTGTATATCCTCTGTTGTAATTTTTTGTTTGCAGTAAATCTCCACGGGGCTCCTGCTCATCCAAAACTCTTTGAAAAGAAATTTTATTGTTTAAGGTAAGTGCATTATCAAAAAATCTGTTTGAATAAACCAACTGTCCGGTAAGCCTTACATATTCATCTCCGGTTACTCTAATGTCTCTGGAACTTTGAGCTGCATTAAGATTATAACTTAACGAGCCTTCTCCTAATTTTAATCCCCCTTCAAAGTTAGCTTCTTTTGTATCGGGATTATTTTTGAATTTTATTCTATTGGGCGTGGCACCAATCTTTGTTTTAATATTTATTACTCCGGATGTTGCATCTCCATATTTAACCGATGGAAGACCGGTAATTACCTCAATGTTCTGAATGTTATCTGCTGGAATTAATCTTAAGTCCACGCTGCCTCGTAAGTTAGATACTCCCATTATTGAGCTTGTGGCCTTTTCGAACTGCATGTTAGCATTATTCGAAACAGGAGATCCGTCCACCAAAACAAGAGTTCCGAATGTACTCGAATTGTCATCGTCGTTACCACGCAATGCAACCTGCGATGTTTTTCCTAATCCTGGATTATCTGTTTTCTGCACACCAGGAACTAAATCCAATACATCTTTAATGCTTGATGCCTGAAAATGTTCAATCTCTCCGCTGGATATATTTGTTTTTGTATTAACATCTCTTGGCAGCAAATCACTTGTTGCTACTACTTCTATTCCTCCAATCAAAAACGAGGTTTCTTTCATTGTAAAATTTAATTCAAGCTGAATGCCGGCAGAAATTTTTATTCTTCTTGTTATTTTTTCGTAACCCACATACGATACTTCAAGCGTATATTCTCCAGGCTTTATTTTCTTTATCCAAAAATTTCCTCCTACGTCACTCATGGAACCAATACCTAATTCCCTTATAAAAATATTGGCGCCGAATAGTTTTTCCCCCTTCTCATCTTTTATATTTCCCTTAATTCCCCCGGTAGTCTCATCTATCTTGCTCTGTTTGGCTAATGCAATTTCTCCCGGCGCAAATTCATAATAATTTATATTGTGTTCTGTAAGTATTTCGTCAAGTATTTTGTATAGTGGAACTGAATCGTAATTAACAATTATCCCTTTTATGTTCAGCAATCGGTCTTCGTATATAAAATTTAATTTGTTCTCTTTTGCTATGCTTTTAATTATTGCGCCAAGATTCGCATCAACCATATGAAGTGAAATTAACTTGTTTAGAAAATTGCTCTTACTCTGATTCATTTGCTCAATTGACTGATTATCGAAATAGATTTCATTACTATTCTCCGATAGCAAATATTCCTTATTTACTTCATTCTCGGTTCCATTATTTTGCACTAGAGCATAACTATTTGCCCAGTTAAGTAAGACGAAAATTATTATTGACTTCTTAATCCAATGCATTATTTGTCCCAACAATTTTTCAATTTCAGTTTTTGTTAATTGTCACAGTCCTATTTGAGTAGCTAATTTTAAGATCCAGAGTTAGACCAATTATTGATAATACTTTTCCAAGAGATTCCGACCTGAATTCTCCTGTTAATGTAATTTGCTTAAGTGAATCTGATTGGAAGCGGGTTTTTATATTGAAATATCTTTCTACTTCATCCATTACTTCTAAAAGCGGAGTGCGTTTGAAGCTGAACTTATTGTGTCTCCATGCAAGAAAATGATTTAGATTAGCTTTTTGTGGATTTGCAAAGCCGGTCTTTTCATTAATCGAAAGCATATCCCCCTTCTTTAGTTTGTATATCTTTTCATCATCTATTTTGTATGTGTTTACAGAGCCCTTTGCAACTACTACATTTATTAATTGCCCTCTGTATTTGATATCGAATTCTGTACCTGTAACTACTGTTACCGTCTTGCCCGAATGCACTTTGAATGGTTTATTCTTGTCTGGGGTTACCGAGAAATATCCCTCCCCTTCCAAATATACTTCTCTGCTGTTGTCTGCAAAAAACTCTGGAAATGTTAACTTGCTCAACGTGTTCAAATGCACTACCGAACCATCCGAAAGTGTAATGGAAAGTTTTTCTCCTTTGCCAGTTTTCACTTCCTTTTGTTCAGATATATAATTTACTGTTTGTATTTTCGATTTCAGCTTATCTAAAATCATATTGCCCGAAAAATAAATTGCTACCGAAGAAACAATTAGAAGCAGTAAAGCAAACTGAACTAACCGGCTGGAGAATATATTTTCCCAAAATTTAACTTGATTGTTATCGATGTAATAGGTCCTGCTTTGCTCAGACCTCTTTTCAATTTTAGAATTCTGAGAGCTAAATTCCCTTTCCGGCATGTTTATTTTGCTTGAAATCTTTTCCCATTGAATATTAGGATTTGGTAATGGAGGCAGGCTCGATGTTTCTATCTTATCCAGTATTAACGAAATTTGACTGAATAGTTCTTTATTCTTTTCAGATTCCGATAACCACTGTTCAAAATATTCCTTTTCTTCAGGACTAACTTTACAGTCCAGAACTCTTACTATAAAGGAATAATCTATATTTTTTGAATATTTGTGCATTACTTTTCCTTTCTTGAATAGTAATACACAAGAGACCTATAAAAGTACTACGCGAAAAAAAATTTATTTAACATACCTCGAAAGTCTGCTGCGGAGAACCGAAAGTGCCTTGCTCATCTGATTCTTTACCGTTTGAAGAGATACGTTCATTATTTCCCCAATTTCGCAGTAATCAAATCCACTAATCCTATTCAATAGAAAAGTGGTTTTACATCTTTCGGGAAGTGTGTTAATTGCTTTCTGGAAATCATCTAAAAGAAAAAGATGATCTATATCATTGTTTAATTTTTGGCTGTATTGAACCAGAAAATTTTCATCCTCATACTCAACTGTAGGCTTCATTCTGGTCATTTCGTTAATTGCAAGATTACGGGCAATCTTAAATAAATATGCTTTTACAGATTTGTGTGGATCAATTCTATCTATGGCCTGCCACAGTTTAACAAATGCTTCTTGGGTCAGTTCTTCCGCTATAGATTTGTTTGATGTAAGCCTGAAAAGAAAGTAAAATATCTGAGGTTGTACCTCAAAATAAAATTCTTTAAGTGCCTCGTGATCTTTGTTTTTCAATCTTTTATATAAAAGATCATCACACGGTATATTATTTTCTTCGGAAAAATCTCTTTCTTTCATAAGAGAGTTTAGTTAATATTTATTTTTACAGAAAAATCAATCTGAGAATGAACTTAATTATAAATTACTCTTAATACAATATCCTAGTATAGAATTCTCAAACATAAAAGCAAGTTGTAGGGATAGAGGAAGAATAAATATTTGTCAATGATGAAGCTAAAATAGACCTATTTCAACATGTTTGGTAAGTTATACCTAAATAAATTTATAAGGATATTATCTACTGCAATTTGGCAGTCCCTCAAATTACACTTATTGCTTCAGTTGATATAAAAACGGCATCCCAAATAATTTTATAACAGCAGCTTTTTCTTTCACTTTGGCTAAGCAAATATTCGTCTAATTAGAGTAATAACATTAGCATTCAAATCCATTAATAATGATGTCTTAAAAGTGTCCCCACTAGTTTAATAAAGGCAAAGGATAGGTCTTTGTTTTGGATAAATATTAAGAAAAAGCCCATAATCAAACGATCATGAGCTTTTATTTGCAAGCAGAGTGTCAAGAGTTACTCTCTTATCGCAATTTAAAATTTTTTTTGTTTATTACTATTGTCACCTTTAAGTAATGTCCTAAAATATCCAGAATTTTATTTCACAATAATCATCTTATATGTTTTTACGTTACTACCGGCATTCATTCTATAAATGTAAGTACCGCTTGCTAAATCTTTTGCATAGAAAATGGTAGAATGATAACCTGCATTTAAATTTCCATTTACCAAAGTAGCAACTTCTTCACCAATTATATTATATACTTTTAATGTTACAAAACCTGCTTCTGGTATTCCAAACCTTATTGTTGTTGATGGATTAAATGGATTGGGATAGTTTTGGCTTAAGTTGAAAACTGTAGGCAATCCTTCCGATTCCTTAACGTCTGTCACCATTCCCACAATAAATATCTCATTACTATAATTCGATTTTACATCTCCTTTGAATGCTAACACTCTGTAATAATATTTAAATCCATTAACTATTTGATTATCTGAGTAACTCGCTACCCCGCTTGCAACTCTATGTATTTCTATAAAAGTCTTATTGTCGTTGACCGATCTTTCGATTATAAATCCCTCTTCAATTCTCGAATTATTTTTCCATTTTAAATTAATATTGCCATCAGATAATGTTGCTCCGCTCAAATCGCTTGGTGCATTTGGCGGTATTGTTACAGTTGATATAACATTATTCAGATTTAGAAATCCAGATCTTGCACCATTATAGGAAACTGCCTCAATTGCATATATATAGTTTGCACCCTCTGCTGTTTTTTTATCAAAATAAGATCTTGCATTCCCAGAAACCGAATCAACTAATGTAAAATTAATTCTATTATCCATTCTGTTTGAACTGCCTATAGAGTCCTTCATATTTTCGTATGCTTCATCCCTATAGATATAGAATAATTTTACATCTCCTAAATATTTCCAAGTTAGAACTATATTCCCATTTGTATCAAAACTTGTTGAAATATCGGTAGGAGAAGTTTCCAGTAAAGTAATCAACTCTTTTATAGCCGAATTTTCTCCAATATTTTCCAGGTTGTAAGCTTTTATCCTAATATAATACTTTGTTCCGTTTGCTAGCCCAGTAATAGTATTACTCAAAACATTTCCGGCATCAAAACCACTATAGCCATTCAGATAATTTGTAAACAAATTGTCTTTTGCTATATCAATCTTGTAACCAGATGCACCCTCAATTCTATTCCAATTAATTGTAAACTCTGTTTGTGTTATATTTATTGCATCACTCAATTTAGGTTTTTCTAATAGGGTTAATATTTTTAATACATTCGAATTTTCTGACTGACCATTTTCATTATAAGCTCTTATTCTTACAAAATATTTCACATTTGGCGCTAAAGTCTGAGTCGAATATGTTAAAGTGTTATTAATATCCTCACCTTTTATAATAAACTGATTAAATTCTAGGTCAGTTGCAATATCCAAATAAAAACCTTTTGCGCCCGCTACAGAATTCCATCGTATTGTAAAACCATTTGAAGTAATATTCGAATATGGAGGTGATGTAAATACAGGTTCATCTAGTAACTTGGATTTTACTACAATTTGAGTATTAGTGCTTGGCTCATTTATTCTATTATAGGATCTAATTCTAACATAATATGTAGTATTCTCAGTTATCCCATTAACATCGTGAGATGAACAGTTAAATAAATCTCTATTGGCGTAACCAGATATACAGTTTAAGAAATTCGAGTCTGTAGAAATATCTATTAAATATCCCTTCGCTCCGGCGCAGCTATTCCAGCTTAATGTAAAACTATTTCGGGTAATATTTGTTACAGATATCGCCGCTGGCGCATTGCTCAATGTTACTGCTTGCATTATTCCCGAGTTTCCAATTGATCCGCTATTATTATAGGATCTTATTCTATAATAATAGCTTGCGCCAACAGACAGCGTGGTAATATTGATACTAGTTATATTTCCTACATCTTTATTAGCGAACCCCTCCACAAACTCTGTAAATTCTTCATTAGTTGCAACATCAAGTTGATATCCTGTTGCACCAATCGATGCATCCCAATTTGCAGTGAAGCTGCAAGTAGTAATTCCGCTTGGATTAGCTATAACTGGTGGTAGCGGAATTGTGGTAACTTTGATAGAAGCCGAATAGCTGCTTGTTCCTGTATTATTGTATCCTCTAACTCTATAATAATATATTGTTCCTCCCAGCAAACCTGTTACATTAAATGATGATACTTTACCAACATCTTTCTTATTATATCCCGAAACATGATTTGTAAAGTTTGGGTCTGTTGCTACATCAAGATAATACCCGTTTAGCAATCCCGATAACAAATTCCAATTTGCATTAAAACTAGATTGAGTGACCAAGGTGCCCTCTAAAGCTACAGGAACATTTGGAAAAGTTAATACAGTTATGCTTTGCGAGCTACTGCTAATTCCGCTTTCATTTGCTGCCCTCACTCTGTAATAAAATATTGTTCCCCCATTGAAATTAAAGTTTAGATTAACACTAGTTATGTTGCCAATCTCTTTGTTCTCAAATCCACTAACAAAAGAAGAATAGTTATTATCTAGTGAAACATCCAAATAATAATTAACTGCTCCTTTAGATTGATTCCAGTTTGCAGTAAATCCAGTTGAGGAAACATTTGATGCTGCTAATGCAATTGGATCGGGCGGAATTGTTACCCCACTTAAAGAAGCAGAACTGGCACTAATCATATTTGAATTATAAGCTCTCACTCTGACATAATATTTTGTACCTCCACTTAACCCGTTGATTACCCAAGTGGTTACATTTCCTACATTTCTATTTTCGAATGTTGGAACATAAGTACCTGTTTCAAAATTTGGGCTAGTCGATACATCCAAATAATATCCGGTTGCTTTTATTAATTGATTCCAGCTGGCTTTAAAACTAGTTTGCGCTATATTCGAAACCGCCAATGAAGTTGGAGAACTTAATATTGTCATTACCTTTAAAATTTCCGAATTACCGCTTGTGCCACTTTGATTAAAAGCTCTTATCCTATAATAGTAATTAGTGCCTTCGCTTATATTTGTATTTACAAGTAAAGATGTAGTGTTTCCTACATCTTTATTTTGGTATCCTATTACGAACTCATTGAAGCTTAAATTGGTAGCAACATCCACATAATATTTTTCGGCCCCCAAAGAATTTTCCCAGTTTGCCATAAAGCTTGTACCTAGTACTTCAGTTGCCGGTCTAACAATCGGATTTGGTGAAACTAATTTAAGCCATACTGTATTTGAATTATCACTAATACCGCTGCTATTCGATGCTCTGATTCTATAGAAATATTGTATACCGCTAATTAAATTTCTAAAAGTGTAGTTTGTAACATTTCCTACATTTAAATTATTTGCTGAGCTAATAATATAAATAGGATTAAAATTCACATCTGTAGATACATCAATAAAATAACTGTCAGCTCCACTGCATAAATTCCAATTTGCTGTAAAACTAGTTTGGGTTATATTGGTCGCTCCAAGTGCATTTGGAGAAGCAGGCATTGTTAACGTTGCAATAATATTCGAGTTACCGCTTGTGCCGCTGCTGTTTACAGCCCTTATTCTATAATAATAATTCGTCCCCGAGTTTAAACCCGAGATAATATTTGATGTTATAACAGGTACACCTAGATTGTCATAACCCGAAACTAGTGAGGTAAATGCTATATCGGTTGCAACATCAAGATAATATCCGGATGCACCTAAAGAAGCATTCCAGTTAGCCTGAAAACTGTTTTGTGAAATTGAAGTTGCATTATTAGCAACAGGTATTTGAGGAAGATTGCGTACAATTACAGTATTCGAATTAGCACTCTGCATGCTAGCATCGTACGATCTTATTCTATAATAATAAATTACATATGGCGTTAAACCAGTAATGGTATAGGAATTAACTATTCCAACATCTTTATTTTGATATCCCGCTAAATAAGTTCCGGCACCAAAATTAATATCTGTCGAAACGTCAAGTCTAAATCCTAAAATAGCACTCGGAATACTTCCCCAGTTTGCTGTAAAAGAAGTTGCGTTTATAATAGTCGCTGCATTTCCAAAAGGAACTCCAAGAACTTTTATGCTGCTCGAGTAAGAACTTGTACCTCCTGTATTATAAGCCCTCACTCTGTAATAATGTGTAGTTTCGTCGGCAATATCTGCAACATTAAATGATGTTACATTACCAACATCTCTATTTTCATAATCTGTTTCAAAAGTTCCACTTCCAAAAGATGGGTCTGAAGATACATCCAAATAATAACCACTAGCTCCGGCAGCAGCATTCCAATTAGCCTTAAACCCTGTTTGAGTTAATGAAGTAGCCGAATTTGCAACAGGCGCAAATGGAGAAGTTAGAAGTGTAATTACATTTGAATTTCCGCTTGCACCGCTTGCATTGGCGGCTCTTACTCTATAAAAATAATTTGTATTGGCAGTTAATCCAGTTACCGAAAAAGTTGTTACGTTCCCAACACTTCTGTTTTGATATCCTGCTACAAACGTCCCTATTCCAAATCCAGCGTCTGTCGAAACATCGAGGTAATAGGCGGTAGAGCCTAAAACACTAGTCCAGTTTGCACTAAAAGTATTTTCACATACACTCGTTGCTGCTGTAGCAGTAGCACTCGAAGATAGTGTAAGAGTGGTTATTGAATTCGAATTTGCACCGGTTCCTGTTGTATTATATGCTCTAATTCTGTAATAATAGTTAGAACCTCCGGTAAGTCCTGTAATTGAATAGGTGGTAACATTTCCAATATCTTTATTTTCCAGGCCATACAAGAAATTACCGGCAGCAAACCCAATGTTTGTCGAGACATCTAATTTGTAACCTGTTGCACCTGTCACTGAGTTCCAATTAGCATCAAAAGCAGTTTCTGCAATAGAAGTTGCATTATTTGCTGTAACTGCGCTAGGATATGTAATTACCGTAATTGCAGATGAATTTCCACTGGTGCCTCCATCATTGTAAGCACGTACACGATAATAATATGCAGTACCTCCGCTAAGAGAAGAAAGAGAATAACTTGTAACATTCAAAACATTTTTATTGTTATAGCCGGCAACAAAACTTGTAAAAGAATCATCTGTAGCAATATCCAAGTAATACCCGGTTGAACTAGAACTCGAGTTCCAATTAGCAGTAAATTCGGAAGTAGTAATAGATGTTGCCGATGATGAAACTGGATTTGAAGGAGATGTTATAGTGCTTATCGATCCGCTATTTCCGCTTGTTCCGCTTACATTATAAGATCTTAACCTATAATAATAATTGGTCCCGCTTGTTAAGCCAGTTACACTATAGTTAGTAACATTGCCTACATCTTTATTTTCAAAATTAGCTACAAAATTTCCGGCTCCAAAATTCCAATCTGTTGATACATCAAGATAGTAACCTGCAGCTCCGGCAGTCGCATTCCAATTTGCAGTAAATGATGTTTGAGAATTGTTTGATGCGGCAATTGCGGTTGGACTGCCAGAAGGATTTACCGCCGTTGTTAAGTTTATTGTCCCGGAATTACTGCTTGAATTTCCGTTGTACGCACGAACGCGATAATAATAATCTGTACTTCCGCTTAATCCTGTAATGCTATAGTTTGTTACATTTCCAACATCTTTATTATTATATACTCCAACAAAAGAAGCAAAATTTGAAACTGAAGATACATCTAGTCTATATGCGGTTGCTCCGGAAGTAGAATTCCAATTTGCTGTGAAACTTGTATTAAGAATAGATGAAGCAGCAGAAGCAATCGGTGCTGTAGGTGCTGTTAGTAAAGAAATAATACTCGAGTTAATACTCGATCCGGTATTATTATAAGCCCTTACACGATAGAAGTAATTTGTATTTGCTGTAAGACCAATTACAGAATATGTTGTAACATTGCTTACATCAAGATTATTAAAACCGGAAATAAAACTGGAAAAGTTATTATTAGTAGAAACATCTAAATAATAACCTGCAGCGCCTGTTGATGAATTCCATTTTGCGATAAAACTTGAAGAAGTAATCGAAATTCCATCTTGTGTTGCAGGGGCATCTGGTTTGGTTAATACTGAAATTGAACTCGAGTTGCCGCTTGTTCTTGTCCCGCTATACGATCTAACACGATAATAATAAGTCTGGCCAAAATCTAATCCTGTTATATTGTAGCTGGTTCCTATTCCTGCATCTTTATTATTATATAAAGCAATAATGTTTGCAAATGCAGCATCTGTAGCAACATCAATTTTATATCCATCGGCACCTGCAGAAGAGTTCCAGTTTGCAGAAAAACTGGTTCCCGTAATCAAACTTGCAGCAGCAGCCACAGGAACAGCAGGTGCAATTAATACTGTCATTGAATTTGAATTTTCGCTGCTTCCATTTGCATTATATGCACGTACCCGGTAATAATATGTTGTACCTCCCGTAAGACCAGTTACACTCGAATTTGAAACATCTCCAACATCCAAATTATTATATACACCAACAAAACTAGAAAAATCGGAAAGCGTAGATACATCAAGCTTATATCCGGTAGCACTTAACGAGCTATTCCAATTTGCCGTAAAGCTTGTACTCTGAACATTGGATGCCGATAAAATACTTGGAATAGGTGGAAGAGTAACAACCGTTACTACATCTGAATTTGTACTTGTACCACTCGTATTAGAAGCTCTCACTCTATAAAAATACTGTGTACCGCCACTTAATCCGTTAATATTGTAGGTTAAAGAATTGCCAACATTCAAATTTTGATATCCCGATACGTATGTTCCTGCATTAAAACTGCCAGTTAAAGCAACATCCAAATAATATTCTATACTTCCAACGGCAGAATTCCAATTTGCGGCAAAACTTGTTTTACCAATTGAAGTAGCCGAATTGGAAACAGGTGCATCTGGAACAGTTTGCGTTATTATTGTCTCAGAATTTCCACTTGTTCCATTACTATTATATGCCCTAATTCTGTAATAATAAGTTGTACCACTCTCCAATCCTGTTACAGAAGAAGTAACATCATTTACATCAAGATTATTATAACCGGCTATAATGCTGCTGAAATTAGAGAACTTTGAAACATCTAATTTATATCCGGATGAACCCGTTGACAAATTCCAATTAGCGTTAAAACTGTTCTTTGTTAAAGCAGTTGCATATGTTGCCGTTGGTTCATGTGGAATTGTAACTGTTGTTATAGAAGAAGAACTTTCTCCGGTTCCGCTTCCATTTTTTGCCCTCACTCTGTAATAATATGTAATGCCTCCCGAAAGACCTGTCACTGTATAAGTTGTAACATTATTCATATACTTATTATTAAATCCGGTAACAAAAGAAGTGAATGTGTTATTGGTAGCTACATCTAAATAATAACCCGTTGCGCTTGCAGAAGGATTCCAGTTAGCATTAAAACTAATTTCGTTTACTAAGGTTGCATTTGAAACCACAGGGGCAGCTGGCAATGTAATAACATTTATTGTTCCCGAGGTACCTAATATAGCAGCCAATGCATCGTTGGCTATTACTCTATAGTAATATAAAGTTCCTTCTGTAAGTCCAGTTACATTATAAGATGTTGCATTTCCTAAATTCCTATTTTGAAACCCTGTAACAAAAGCCCCTGCCGCAAATGTCGAACTTGTAGAAACATCCAAAATATATCCAGTTGCTGTTGGATAAGCATCCCAGTTTGCTGTAAAGCTTACACCATTAATAGAAGTTGCCGCAGTTGCAATTACAGTACCTCCGGCACTTGTTCTAACATCAATTGTTCCCGAACTTGTACTTATTCCTCCGGTATTGTAAGCTCTAATCCTATAATGATAAGCTGTTCCTCCTGTTAAACCGGTAACAGTAAAAGTATTCACATTACCCAAATCTCTGTTATTGAAACCGGAAACAAAGGAAGTAAATCCAACATCTGTTGCAACATCTAAATAATATCCGGTAGCACCGCTCGAAGTATTCCAATTTGCATCGAAATTACTTGACGATAAAGCACTCGCTGCCTGTTCAACTGGTGGAAGAGGAATTGTCTTAACCATTATTACATTTGAATTGCCGCTTGTTCCGCTGCTGTTATAAGCTCTCACTCTGAAATAATAAATGTTGCCTGCGGTTATATTAGTGTTGACGTTGTAAGTCAAAACATTTGCAACATCTACATTTTGCCAGCCCGATACATAAGCTGAAAAATCATTCACAGTTGAAACATCAAGATAATATTTAGTAGCTCCTGATGATGCATTCCAGCTTGCTCTAAAACTTGTTGAAGTAACCGAAGATGCAGGATTTAATGATGGTACAGGAACTAAATTTGGGGTTGTTGTTAAACTTATTGTTCCCGAATTTCCGCTTGTACCTCCGGAATTATAGGCCCTAACTCTATAATAATAATCTTTGTTTGCAGATAAACCTGTAATTGAATATGAGGTAACATTACCAATATTCTTATTGTTATATCCTGCAACTGGCCCTAAAAATCCGTTGTCTGTAGCAATATCAATATAATATCCTGTTACACCCGAAGAAGCATTCCAGTTTGCTATAAAACTATTGTTTGTAATTGATGAGGCAGCAAGCTCAACTGGATCTGGAGGAATTGTAGTTACTAGAACAGAAGTCGAGTTGTAACTTTGTCCACTCGCATTATTTGCGCGGGTACGATAGTAATAATTTGTACCAGCTGATAAACCGGTCACAGAATATGAAGTAACATTTCCAACATCTTTATTATTGTATGCAGCAATTAAACTTGTAAAGGCTGCATCTGTTGCAACATCTAAAAAATATCCTAAGGCTCCTGTAGATGAATTCCAATTTGCTGTAAATCCAGATGAAGAAATTACAGTTGCTGCGCTTGTTGATGGTGCTGGAGAAAGAGTAATTACAGATTTAGTATTAGAATTTGAACTCGAGCCGCTCCCATTAAAAGCTCTTACTCTAAAATAATAAACCATTCCCCCTGATAAGCCTGTAACTTCAAACGAGGTTACATTCCCGGTATTTAAATTATTATAACCGCTAAAAAAACTTCCGAATAAATTATCTGTAGATACATCAAGCGAATAGCCAGTCGCTCCGGAAACCGAAGTCCAATTTGCGGTAAATTTTGTTGGGCCAACGGTTGTTGCATTATTTGCAGTTGGTGGTAACGACAATGTGATTAACGATTTTACTCCCGAATTACCGCTTGCCCCCCCGCTATTATAAGATCTAATTCTATAATAATAAGTTGTCCCTTCTGTCAAATTGGTATTGATATCAAAAGAAGTAACATTTCCAACATCTTTATTTTCATATCCCGATACAAAAGACCCTGCAGCAAATCCAGAGGAAGTAGATACATCTATCTTATAACCCGCAGCTCCTGTAGCACTATACCAGTTTGCAGTAAAGCTAGTAGATGCAATTAATGTAGCCGGTTTTTCCAATGGGCTTTCAGGAATTGTTTCTAACGAACTGATGTTTGAATTGCCGCTCGTTCCTCCAGAGTTATAAGATCTTATTCTATAATAATAGGTAATCCCTGCATTAAGATTCGAACTGACGGAGTAAGTTGTAACATTTGAAACATCAAGATTATTATAACCTGTAATAAAATTACCTGCGGTAAAATTGCTGTTGGTAGATACATCAAGATAATAACCGGTTGCGCCAGATACACTATTCCAGTTTGCAGAAAAACTGCTATTAGTAACAGTAGTTGCAGCTGTTGCAACCGAGGCTGCAGGTGCAGTTAACAAAATTATATTACCTGAATAACCGCTTACTCCATTAATGTTTTTTGCTTTTACTCTGTAATAATAATTAGTGCTGGAATTAATATTTGTATTAACATTGTAGGTGGTAACATTACCAACATTTACATCCGTCCATCCTGCAACTGCATTTGCAAATAAAGCATCAGTTGCAACACTTAATAAGTATTCAGTTGCACCGGTCGATGAATTCCAATTAGCGGTAAATGTTGCTGAACTAATATTTGATGCTGCTGCTGCTGTTGGATCTGCAGGCACTGTTATTATGCTTATTACATTCGAACTTCCGCTTGTACCATTTGAATTGTATGCACGTACTCGGTAATAATATGTTATACCAGCATTAATATTAGTGGCAATAGAATAGGTTTGCACGTTACCTACATCTTTATTATTCCACCCGGTTACTAAAGAGGTAAAGGTATTGCTGGTGGAAACATCTAAATAATATTTTGTTGCACCAACCGATGAATTCCAGTTTGCCGTAAAACTAGTTTGAGCTATTGATGAAGCTGATGTAGCAACAGGTGCTGGAGGAATTGTTACAGTTGTAATAGTATTTGAACTGCCGCTTGTACCGTTTGCGTTATAAGCTCTAGTCCTTAAGTAATATGTTGTTCCGGCTGTAATACCCGTATTAACCGTAAGAGTATTAACATTTCCAGCATCCTTATTTTCAAATCCTACTAAAAAGGAGCCGCCGGTAAAAGATGCATCAGTCGAAATATCTACATAATAGCCTGTAGCACCCGTCGATGAATTCCAATTTATGTCGAAGCTTGTAGACGTAATATTTGTTGATGCTGTTGAAACAGTATTTGGAGGAACTGTAATTGTAGTTATTGTATTAGAATTGCTGCTTTTTCCTGGTATGCCATAGGCTCTTACCCTGTAATAATAGTTTGTACCCGCAGCAATATTTGTATTAACTATGTAAGAAGTAACATTCGAAACATCAAGATCTTTATATCCAGTTACAAACGTAGAAAAATCTGCTCTTAGCGATACATCTAATCTGTATCCCGTTGCCGATAAAGATGAATTCCATTTTGCGTTAAAACTTGTCTGAGTAAATGTATCTGCATTAATTGCTAAAGGAGCTGCCGGAGCCGTTAAAGCAGTAATTGAATTTGAATTATTGCTTACACCATTAACATTATAAGCGCGCACTCTAAAATAGTAATTACTATTTCCTACTAAACCAGATACGGAAATTGTTGTTACATTACCAACATCTCTATTTTCAAAACCTGCTACAAATGTTCCTGCCAAAAAATCCGTAGTGGTTGCAACATCAATTCTATAACCGGTTGCACCTGTAACCGAATTCCAATTAGCACTAAAAGTTAAATCTGTCATAAGAGTAGCCCCAGTTGCAACGGGATTTGGAGGGGCTGTAATTAATGAAATAGCATTCGAACTCGCCGTAATACAATCTGCATCGTAAGCTCTAACTTGATAATAATAGCTAGTGCTAGCCAATAGATTTGTTGCGGTATAAGAAGTAACATTACCAACATCCAAGTTGGTATATCCCGTTACAAATGTTGTAAAATTAGCATCAGTAGCTATATCTAACCTATAACCGGTGGCACCAGCTACACTATTCCAATTTGCAGTAAAACCAGTTTGTGCTATCGAAGAGGCAGCAATTGCAACTGGGTCGTAAACAATTGCAATGCTATTGTAGGTCCCTGTTCCCCTCAGCGAACCGTTTCTATTACTTGAAGTGATATTACTGCCTGCACCTACTGTAATATAAGAGTTCTTTCCTATTGTAATACTGCTTTGAGCATGAATATATGTCATGCAAAACATCAGCAGTATATAAAATATTTTATTTTTCATTTTAATTTCTTCTTAGAAAGTAATACAAAAAAGATTTTTGTAATTATTCATTCACTTCAAGTTTGGCAAATTTCATTTTTTCAGTTAACTCTTTCTTTAATTTTACCAATTCATTCAGCTCATCTTTTATCTTTACTATCAAAGAAATTTCTTCTCTCAGTTTTTTATTTTCAGCAACCAATAACTCATTTTGCTCAATAATTTTTTCCATAGACTTTTTCATTTCACTAGTTCTCTTTTCCAATGCCTGTATTCCCGCCATGTTTATGCCATCCATCGAAATTGTATTAATTCCCAAACTGTCGGTTCCGTTTAATTGAAACGCTGCATAAAAATCTTGTGCGGTCGGTCCAATATATTTTTCGTTAGGGTCAGTTTTTTTATAATTCCATTTTGTTATTGGCATTCTTCCAATTTTCTCAAGAATTTGTTCAACATCAATCGGTTCAAAATTTTCTTTCATATCTCTATTACAATAATTACTCCATCCGCTTTGTCCATGCCTCATATAAACTCCGGCAGTAGAGTCCGGATAGGAAGACCAAAGACGGTATCCTCCGCTAAAACGCATTGTTAGTTGATTATCAGCTGCAGAATATGCAGTTTGGAAATATGAATCATCTCCTATTACAACAGATCCATCCTTTCCATTTGTATTTGCGCCACTTCCCAGGGCAATAGAATATATTCCGCTGGCAACTACTTGAGTTCCTATTGCAATTGCATGACTAGCAGATGCAGTAGAATATGAACCCAATGCTAGTGCATAATCGGCAGTAGCTTTATTATAAGCGCCGATTGCAACTGAAGCTGTTCCTGTAGCTCTTGGCTGATATCCCATTCCAATTGAGTATAAGGCTAAGTTAGTTGTAGTTGTACCGTTATCGTCCCAATATGATGATTCAGCATAACCTACCCTAAAGGCTCCTTTTCTTGGATACCAATGCAATCTTGCCCCTACTCCTAAAGCTCTTACAGTTCCTTGATTTGCAGCTCCAGTAACCAACAAACCTTCTGTACCCCCAATTTCCAATTGTGCACGCGGACTAGTTATATTGTTTCCTATTCCTATTAATCCTGTAGCCTGGCTTACATTAAATATTGTTCTAGTTGCATCGCGAATTACAAAATTACCATTTGTGGTAAGAGTGTTTGTAATATCCTGCCCCAAAAGTTTAGTCAATGAAAAACACACTAATATTATCAAGGTTTTGAAACAACTTTTCATAGCCGCCTCTATTATTAATTAAAAACAATTTGACTCTTATGTGTATTTATCCAACTTCTTTATATTGCTTAATAGCATGTAAAGAAATGAATTTGTTTTTCCGATTTATAAAAGACCTTTATGTCAGGTCTATTTTATTTATGCAATAAGATAAGGATTATATTTTTTGGTTAGTATTTAATTTTTTTCATTGTGCTTATAAGCATCTGATAAATAGCTTATTTATCCTTTTATAAATTTAGAATAATTACTTGGACATTATTTGAGTGCTCGGATGTTGGTAGAGAAATGATTTTTTTGAAGAACTATTTTTGTGTGTAAAATACTAACTATCCAATGGCCTTTTTCATTTCACCTTTTAATTCAACATAATTAACATGTCGTTAAATTTATAATTTGCAATTTAATTTCTGTTACATATTATTAATCACTTTCTGCTAAATTCATCAAGCCCATTTTTCAAATGGCATTACATGAACTATTATGATTTTGGAATTAATAAATAATATTTCATTTCACACTTAATCTTTCACCATCTATTAATTCCTTTCATGTAGTGGATAAAAATTATTTCCAATTACACCTGATATTTCTTAATTTCAATATATTCCACAAGATTTCCCCCACAAGAAAATTTACTTTTAATTTTCAACAGATATATATTGTATTTCATAGTCAGTAAAATTCTTCAACCTCAAATTGAAATCACAATCTTTATCAAATGATAATACAAAAATTCTTCACTCCATTAAAAAGTTAAAAAAGAGTGAAACTTTATAGATTGGAGAGCCAGGGATTGTCTTCCAAGCTTAAATTAATTTGTTTATGGTTTGAATTCTTTGTCATCCAAAATGTTGTGCCCATTTTGTGATCGAGACGTTTCCATCTACACAGACTAGGTAGACTCCTTTACTATTTGATCACTTCCCTACCCTGCTCAAAATCTCTATAATTTACTAAAGGATGAAGTATTGAATAGCGACAGCTGTTCCCTTATTCAAGTGTAAATGAATTTTTAGCTTTAGTAATTCTGGTATCCTATGGCAATATGGTTTCAAAGAAGAAATTATCTAGAAGGAACTTATACACTTCGAATCATAGATAATTTCTTCGACTTATTTGGGCTGATTAGACCACACAAAATCACTTTATTACACTCTTTGTTTATTTTTTTAATTTATCATAGAACTCAAATAATCCTATTTAAGCTGTTTTTCTTAATTGATATCAAATCTAAATCCAACAAGTATACTTCTGCCCGGCATTGGATAGCCATTTATTATTTCATATTGGCGATCAAGAATATTATCTAGATGAAAAGTAAAACTTAAGTTTTGAAATATTCTATAAGATGTGAATAAATTGAACAGTGTGTAACTTTCTTTTTTAAATATTGATTTAGCTGAATCATTTAATTTTATCAGATCTTGGACACCTTTTAGAACTAATCCTATTTCATACTGATTATATTTATAAACAGCTTCTAACGAATATTGTTGCTCTGGAGCTCCAACAATTACATTCTCCGTGTCTAAATAACTATATACTGCAGTCAAAAATATATTTTCAGATGGTTTAACATTTGCTTCTACTTCAATACCCTTATTGTTTACTGTACCTGTATTCACATTAAGGATATTTGGGAATCTGCCAGTCATTAATATTAGATTTTTTCCATTCAACAAATAAAAATTAACACCCATTTTCATTTTGTTAGTTATAATCTCTTGTTTTACTCCTATATCATAACTTACCAAATCTTCTGGTTGAAGGTTTTTATTTGCACCAAACAGGAACAATTCTGCAATGGTTGGACTGCGATATCCTTTTGAAACTCCTAGTGATATATTTGTTGAAACGAAAGGCATATAATTTATTTTTATTTGTGGGATAGTTTTAAACCCATAACTAGAATGATTTGATATTCTTAAACCTCCACAAACATTCAACTCATCACTAAAATTATAACTCATAGTTGCAAAGCCTGCAACTTCAGTTACTGATGTATCGGCTAGAACTTTTGTTGTTCTTGCCATTCCACCATAATTTTGTAAAGATGCACCAATCGTTAACACAGATGATTTAGATAAAGAAATACCTTGCAAAATTGAAACTCCTAGTAAGTAATCATTAGAATGAAAGCCATCAAACACATCATGAACACCATTGCTAAATGAAATATTGGTTACACCTTCTAAAGTTTCACTTTTATTTTTTATAGACAAATTAGAGCTAGTTCTTGTAATATCTGTCCATACAGAGTTGTTAAGATTTGGGTTTGTTATAGTCCCTGGGTTATACGATTTTATTCTATTCACACTAGTACTTAATTGAACTTCCCAATCAGCATTTACTTTATAAGCATACTTAAACCTTCCTTCATCATTTCTATATGACGAATTTGGTCTGTCGCTATCTGTTTGAGAAGTTGATGCTCCCAAACTTATTCCATTATTTCCAAAAACATAGCCAAGCATTCCAGAAATAATTTTTGTATTGAACGAACCATAATCAGCACTTAGGTTCAAATTCATTCCACTTTTTAATAATTGCTTTGTATTTATCTTAATTATTCCACCAAGTGCGTTTGAACCATACATAAGTGAGGATGGGCCGCTAATTATATTAACATCAGATATTGTTGATGATGTATGTAAGTCATTTATTGGATGACCAAATAATCCTGCATATTGAGGAACTTCGTTTACAATTATTAGCACCTGCTGTATCCCATTAATTCCTCTGATAGAAATTCTGCCAGCCGGATTACTAATTCCAAAACCGGCAAATCCACGTTCAGTTATAAACAAGCTTGGTACCTTAGAACTAAGTGAACTTAGAAGCGAATTGTTTGATGAAGTGATAGTATTTTCTAACAAATATTTTCGTGAAGTCATGCTTACATTTTCTAAAGCAGCATCATACTTAGTTTGTTTTACTTCTATCGATTCCAATATATATGTTTTTGTTGTATCTTGGGCTTTAATAGTTGGAATGAATAAAACAGAAAATAAAAGCAATAAAACCATAGTATTAATTCTCATAGATCTCCTTTTTTTTGTAGTGTTTCAAATTAGTTAAAAAGCCCGTTAGAAATCTGACGGGCTTTTTTGTTTTCAACGTATCTTATAATTTTAATCAAGATCTAAAATATATCTCATTCCATCTAAGTTCTATTTCAAAATCGCTGATATTTTTTAGTTCAATAATTGATTCATTGTGCCTGTTCATTAATTCAGCTGCATTAAAAATAACGCTTACAACCTAAAAACGATATTTTTAGGCTTTGTAAATTAATTGTTCAAAACTTATTATGCTCAAATATTTGCTCAGTTTTTCAAAACTCGGACTCAATTGCAATTAGAAGTCGTCTTTTTTAGAAAACAAATTAAAATCCGCAATGGGGAATTCCTAGAATTCACGGTGAAATTCTTAAACTCGGATTCGATATTTCTGAATTATTTGTTCAACAATATGTTACTAAAAAGAATGGCAAAACATCTGGGCAAAGATGGAAGACATTTCTAAAGAACCATGCTGCTGAGATTATCTCGAATGATTTTCTTACGGCTCCGACAATTAATTATAAACTTCTTGATATTCTGATTTTCCTTTCTGATCAAAGAAGAAGGATTATCCACTTTAATGTTACTGCTCATCCTACATCTCAATGGTCTGCTCAGCAACTGAGAAATTCGCTGCAAGATTCTGATATGCCAAAATTTTTAATTCGTGATCGAGACACAAAATTCGGTAATTTATTTTCACAGATAGTTTCTGATTTCGGCATTCGTGAAATCATAACAGCGTATCGTTCTCCATGGCAGAACGGGTATTGCGAAAGGGTTATTGGAAGTATTCGAAGAGAGTTTCTAGATTACTTTATAATTCTAAATGAAAATCATCTTCGAAAACTTCTTAAAGATTATTTTCTATATTACAACAATCAACGAACTCATCTTGGGCTGAACAAAGATTCACCGGAATCAAGACCGATTCAGGTAATGGGCAAGATTAAGAAAGTCGCCGTTGCTAATGGCTTTCATAATTTCTACTACAGAAAAACTGCTTAAATAATTCTTCTAAATTTTCTGCAGAAATAGTCTTCATCGAACCACCAAGAATTATAAATTATTTGACAATATTTTTTCCCACCATAAATATTGTAGAATATTTATTCAACTGCTGTTCTGAATTTTGTGCTTTGATCACTGGTTGATTCAATAATTAATTGAATAGTCACAATTTTGATAATAAAACCGCATTAGTACTTTTGCAACACAAAATTTGATAATAAGCACCAATATCCTTAATTTAATTCAAATTACTTATTAAATAGAGCGATGGTATTAAAGAAAGGAGTTGTAAAATTCCATGTACTATTCAAAAGTAACTTGAGGTTCTTATGAAGAAATTTATAATAATACAGCTAATATTTTTTTGCACGAACTTAATTTATGCTCAACAAGATTTTTTACTTTACAATAAAAACCAGCCACCTAAGTCCAGCTCTTTCTCTCTTCCTAATTTCTATTTCGCAGATACAATAGACAAAAATTTTCGGATTAAGGAAACCAATTTCTTTACCAACAAGGAAAACTCTTGGCAAGGAGAAACTAAAACCAAAACTTCTTACGAGAAAAATACTATAAATGGAATAAATACAACAATCCATCTTACAACAAGATTTGATAACGGAATTCCAGTAAGTAAAACTACTATAGAAGTTGAAAAAGTTCATGCAGAAAATGAACTCAAAGTATTAACAATCCAAGTAAATGAAGTGTTTGATCAAAAGAGCAGTACATGGGCTTATAAGGGAAAGCAAAACACTATCGAAATTTTAGATAAAGCTGGCAATAGTAAATTTATTGAAACTTTAATTCACTATTGGCAAGATGGTAAGTTTTTAAATTTTCAGCGCATGACAACATCGGTAGATAATGATGGAGTTCGTACTTCAATTACAGAAGAGTGGGACGGATCTAAATGGATAGAAGTAGCTAAAGACATTTATTCATCTTCATTATCCAGCTGCATTTTAACTCTATATGTATATGTGAATAATAAATGGGAACCTAAATCTAGAACAACTACTTTGACTGACCCTTCGACCGCTGACCCAATAGAAACGATAACTGAAAAATGGACGGGATCAAATTGGATTTACGACACCAAAGAAAAATTCATTTACAAGCTTGGAGAAAAAGAGCAAATACTAAAATACTTATGGAATGATAGGATTAATGACTGGAATCCACTTGGCAACCGAAAACAATTTGAGTATGGCCCTACAGGATATTCTGTTACCGATCAATATGAAACTGCTAATAATGAATGGAAAAATACAGGACTTAAATTAATCTACTTTACGGATGCATATGGTAATAATACAGAATATATTATGCAAAGCTGGATTAATGATAATTACCAGAATTTATTTAGATGGACTTACCTATGGGATCAAATTACTAGTATTGATAATTATTCTGAAGTTGTGCCAATTGAATTCAAATTAATCAATTATCCGAACCCATTTAACCCGGTTACAAAAATCAGATTATCTATTCCAGAAGCAATTTATGTTGAACTTAGTATTTTCGATCTTCTTGGAAGAGAAATTGTAAAAATATCTGAAGGAAATCTTGATAAAGGCGAACACGAATTTATGTTTAATGCATCTGGATATGCTTCGGGAATTTATTTTTGTAATCTAAAATCTAAAAAGTATTCTCTGTCTAAAAGAATATTACTAGTAAAATAGCCCAATTGGTTTTATTAGCGCTGCAAATAGTTAATAGAAATCTTAACCAGTAACAAATTGGGAACATATTTATTTGAAAAACGGTGTTTGCAAAAATTGCGGCTTTGAAACTACACTTTACACTAATTCCTACTGTTTTTCTTGTTATAGTATTATTTGGGATAATGGATTTGAAAATTCTACAAATTGGAGTGCTGCAATTTCTCATAACGACTTTGTAAAGAAATTGAACGAGAACATTAGTAATAAAATAAAATCACTTGAAATAATAACTAAGATTAATAATTTATTTAATCCCGGAGATTGGTACTGCTCAAGCTGTAATTTTAAGTTTATTGATGCAAGAAATAATAAGATTTTTAATCCACAGGAAATTTACGACATGTTATTAAAAAGCTGCCCAAACTGCTGCGGCCTTACGTATATAGATCATGATTATAAAGGTGAATAATAAATGAACTGGTTAATACTATCAGCACTATTAATTACTTGCGTCTTTGAACAAACTAAACAGAATAAGTTTATGAAATATTTTAATAATCCAAAAGAAGCTGTGGCAACCATAAAATTACTTTTAAAATCAGAAAATTGGAATACACTAGCAGAATACTACAATATTGAAAACACTAGTCTTACATTTGAAATAATTTCCAAAAAGGATTTTTTTATTAGAGATATCCCTTCAGAAGTACATCATCCATCAGAACAAATAACTTATCTTCGTCCATTCGATCCTTCTTATAATTATGAAAGGTGTGAAGAGGTAAATGGAAGAATTACGGTGTGGGTATCTAAAAAAATTGATCAGGGAGATGGGAATATTCAAGTGGGATTGGCCACATTTGAATTGATCAGGTCAGAAAAAGGACTTCAATTAATTCCTTAGGCTAAAATAGTGGTAAACAACTTTAAAATATCATTTCTGCTCGTTTATATTTTGCTTATGCAGTTTATAGCATGTTCCGAAGCGGTCAATATTAAGCAACTCAAAGTAATCGAAAATAGAACTTATTTATTGCTTGACTCAGGTAAAACTGAATTATATAGTGGAAAGATGATAAGTTATTTCCCTAATCATCAAGTACAAATTCTAGGTCAGTATAAAAATGGTCTCCAAAATGAAATGTGGATTTATTATGATTCATTAGGGAATGTAATTGGTAAGAAAAATTTTAACCATGGAATTATTCTTCAAGAATATCTTTTATATCAAAATGGTAAGCTAAAATCTGAAAAGATATCAATTGATAAGGGAATGACACATATTTATAGAGAATATTTTCAAGATGGTAAAATCAAGATGACCGGCAGATTCAAAAACGGTATGGAGTATGGCAAGTGGGTAACTTTTAATGAAAATAGGGATACAATTATGATTAATATAATTGATTCGATTAGTAATAAAGACACTTCGATTGGTCTAATGCGTACAAAAAAATGGCCCCGGGTTGACCAATAGAGAATATAGAATTAAATATTTTAGATAGAGCAAAGAAAATAGCTAAGGCTGGTCACGATGGACAGTCCTATTCGGATAAATCAGATTATTATTATCATCTTGAAAGGGTGGCAATAACCTCTGTTGAATTAGCTAAAAGCGAAGGAATCTCCGACATTGAAACGCTTAACTTCATTGAAGCTGTTGCTTATTTACACGATTACTTTGAAGATACAATTGACTATTCTAAGTCCACCTTAAAAATTGAATTTGAAAAGTTAGCTAAATATTTTTATACTGGTTTGGCCTCTGCCGTACTAATTCTTTCCAGAAATGCCTGCACTAGCGATGAAGAATATTTTAAAAACATTTCAGAAAACATTATAACAAAGACTGTAAAGGCTGCAGACAGAATTAGCAATATTTTAGCCCTTCCTGAACTTGTTGATAATAATAGAAAAAAAATTCTATTTGAAAAGTATTTTAATCAGTTATTCTATTTCAAGAAATATAAAATCTATCATGAATTGATCGGGAACTCTCTTGAAGCAGTTAGATGGTAAAGAGTCAAAAAGAGCAAATCAATTAATTAAAAGAGTAAAAGATTTTTGAAAGAATAAAAAAGAGAATGGTTTTGAATAAAGTAATTACTATTGTTCCTATTCAAAACCTCTTCTGCTTAAGATGCAACAATTGCATCTTGAAAATGCTATTTTTGTTTTTCTATAATTAATCCTTCAATAGCTTCGCTCCCAAATATTTGTCCATTTTCATCAAATCTAGTACTCAATTACAGTTATAAATCCTTTTCTTAAAAAAGCTATCGATATTTTGAATCGATCCAACAAGAAACTTCTAATAAAATCTGTTCCAAGAATCTTCAGGCATTGGAAAGAAAGTCTGGTTGACCTGCCCCAATAAGTTGTACCAGTAATTAAGTTATTATCGATCATCAAGTTCACATTTATTTGCTATTATTCAAAAATTTTTCTGCCGTAGCAACCAAAGATCTTTCCCATGGAAAAGTTGGTTTTAGTTTAGCCAGTCTATCATAAATGGGTTTTGCCTTTTCCGGTTGTTTTTTAATAGTCTCATAAAATCTTGCCAAATAATACAATGTATTAATATCATCTGGGAAAGCTGTTCTACCAAATTCCAGCAAGGCGAATGCTTCATCAATCTTTCCTTCTTGGTTATATTTCTTGAAAGCGAGTCCATATTCCTGAATACTTAAATAAACTCCATTCGGATTATTCTTCTGTGATTTCTCCAATTGAGCAACTGCACTCTGAATTCCTTTAGCGCTGCATGTGACTACAAACTGTTCGATGAGTGAAATTTTCATTTCATTTAAACTTCCACTTGCTTCTTTTCTTTTATTTCCACCAACTTTAAGTATATCCATAGCCAATTCAAGCACTTTGTCGTTACCGGCGGCAATATCATCTTTACTATTTATTTTGCGTATGTTCGGTGGAACACCCATTCCTTCCCAACAAAAATCATTCTGGTCAACAACATAACTCCAGGGCATTGTTAGTGTCCATCCGTTTATAAGCTTTTCCGGGTAGTATGCAGCAAAGCAACCACCCGTGTTTTCTCCAACCGATGTTACGTTTGGTAGAACACGCATTGCAAGAGCAAAGAGATCTGAACCTGACTCTGAGTAAACGTTCTGAAGAAGTATAACCGGGTTTTTATATTGAATAGGTCCTTGCGGTTCAACATAGCGATATGATGGGCTAGTATAAGATTTACTTTGATTTATGCGATTAATATTTTTTTCGTAAAGTCGTTTCCTATCGGCAAATCGGCTGCCAAGTGCTGCTACTCCAAAACCGTTTCCACCTGGATTTCCTCTAATATCTATTATCATTCCTTTTGCTTTTGCTAAATCTCCAATAATGTTATCAATATACTTTTCTATTATTTCTTTATTTGGAAATCGTCTGATGCGCATATATGCCAATTCATTTGTTAACCACCCGTAAAAAAACATGCTGTCTGGACTTGCTTTATAATTCTTATTTAGATACTTGTCACTTACTAATTTCCAGCTGAAATCCTCCATTTTCGAATTTGTTTTTACTAAAGAGCAGAATCTCTTTTTCCCGGCTTCCAAATTAATATGGCCATCATTAAAATGTTCAAGCATATTGCTTAGAGTATTGAACAATTCTTCATCCGTTGAAGTAGGAGATATTTTAGCGCTGTACACTTTATGTAGTGCATTCCAGTCAATTCCTCTTTGTTCGAAATAGGGGTAATTGGCGTTGAGAAGATTCCACACCTGCTCAAATACATCAACAGGATTCATACTTTCTTTTTCATTTGTTTGACAAAATGTTTTTTCACACCCAACTAAAAACGCAATTAATAATAAAACTACTTTTAACGGTTTCATTTTAATCCTCATTGTTCATATTTGCTAACTATGATTTAGTTTATTGGTTTATTGTCACTTAAGGAAAAATTTTTTCTCTCTAGCGGCTTGTTATAAATAATTATCTTAGGAATAGCTCCGGGTAGATTTTTTATACTCTGGTAAAAGCCCCTTCCGGAAGGATTAATATGCATATAAACAAGATTCCTGGTTTTGATGAAATCTTTAACCAGATCCATTCCTTTGGGAGTAAGAAAAACCCTGTCTAGAAAAGCAACATCTATTTTCAACTGCTGGAAATTATATGCTTTGTATTGAGAAATATTTATAGGATTGTCATCACCTGAATGGAAAAATGAAAAACTATCCGCCTCTATTAGGTATCCAAAATTTTCTATATCCTTATGAATATTAATTGGCTCTCCGGTTAATGAATCATTGAGGTAATAAGAGCCATGATTGAAACGTAATATTCTAACTTTGATATTGTTGTTCGATATCAAAGTTGTATCGAATGGATTAGCTGGTTTTATTGAAGTTATTCTAGCTGAAATTTTAGAATAGTCCGCATCGTTTTTAAGTAATTCATTTACTTGGTAGGGGCATATCAAAACCGATTTTGAATTATTCTTTAAGAAATCAATCGTCATCTGCTTGTTAAAATGATCGACGTGTTTATGTGTAATCAGTACTAAGTCAATATTATCAAACGGAGGAACTCCAAATATCATTTTATTGATGAGTGAATCATTTGGCTGATCGCACCAGTTGCCTTTTATACCTCCGAATAATGCATCAATCAACACCTTATGGTTTTTTGTTTCTACAAGGAAGCCCTCATTAGCAACGTACAAAACTTCACAGTTTTTATTAGTTAACGGAATTTTTGATTTAGTAACTATACTGATCTGCGCCCAAATAATTGCGCAACAGTGTAATGGCAAAACTATAGTTAAAACTATAAGAAATGTCTTCATTCTATCTTTTATAGATTGTTTAGATTATTTCTTACCTATTAAGATGCTTAAAAGAGGATAATGTTGCTCGCTGTTAAATATTCTTCTCATCTTTTCTTATTACTATACCGGGTATGTAAATAAAGGAATAGTTCTGAGCAAATAGACAATTAGAAATCATCTTCGAAAACTTTTTAAGGAATATTTTTTTATTACGACAATCAGAGAATTAATCTTGGATAAGATAAAATTTTACATGAATCAAAAGGAGTTCAAATTGTCCGTTAATTGAAAACGTAGCTGTTGCCGATGGGTTTCATAACTATTACGTTAAATACGCTGTGTAACTAATTCTTAGTATAATTCCTTCTAAAAAATTCTTCTTAGATCGATGCATTTTTATATCTATTTTCTTTAAAATCTGTTCAGCTGAATATATCTTGCAATTATATTTATCAATTGCTAATAGGTTTTTCAATTCCAACGAATATCTATAAAATTGAATTTCAGACTAATGGATCAATTTTACTTCGGATCGATTAATGAATAGCAACAAGCTATAAAAATTGTTGATTGGGAAATAGTTTTTTAACAGGTGTGCTTCTTCCATTAAACAAAAAAAGCCCTAATTCTTTCGAACTAAGGCTTTAATTCATTTTTGCGGAGAGTCAGGGATTCTTCGCACTCCGCCGAAATGATTCGTTTTCAGTCTAAAATCAAAACATTTTGAAATTAGTGTCCTAAAAGTGTCCTTAATTTTATTTCAACAAGATCATTTTTTTCGTTTGGATAAACTCTCCAGCTTGAATTCGATAAAAGTAAATACCGCTTGATAATCCAATAAAGTTAAATTCTATTTCATGATATCCAGCATATATTTCTTGATTGATCAATGACTTAACTTCTCTTCCTAAAATGTCATAGATGCTTAGCTTAGTAAAAACTGATTTAGGCAAGCTAAATTTTATTCTAGAAGTTGGATTAAAAGGATTTGGAAAATTTTGATATAACTCATATGATGAAGGAAAATTATTTTTGTCTTCAATTGAAATAGGAGTTGTTATTTTTTCCAATTTCAATCGAAACACTCCTTCTCCTTGAGTGCCAGCATAAAGATATTTTCCATCTTTGGTTATGGCCAGTTTTTGAACGGCCCGAGTACGAAGACCTTTGTTAAAATGATACCAAGATTTGCCTGCATCGATTGAGCAATAAACGCCGCTGTGCCAGTCTCCCGCATAGATCGTCTGGGAATTTATTGGATCAATAACTATGGATCGAATAGCTGCCTCAGGGTCCATGCCCATGTTGCTAAGCAGCCAGTCTTGTCCACTGTTTGTGCTTTTATAGATGCTTCCTCTTTGGATTCCGGCATACACAATTTTTGGATTTGAGTAATCAATCGCTATTGCTCGAATATCCGGAACAATGATTCCATTTGAACTCTTGAACCAAGAATTTCCACCATCGACCGATTTGTAAACACCAGAATTAAGTTCACCTATATAAACAGTGTCTGGACTTGTTGGATGAACAGCAATGTGATTGATATTTTTTGTAGTTGATTCCAAACCGATGTTAATATATTTCCAAGTTTCACCTCCATCTATGGATTTGAGGACCCCGTAGCTAGATTGTGTTGGATCGAATGGAAAGGGACGATCTATTTGGTAACCCCCACGTATAGTTGCTCCAGCAAACAAAATGTTCGGGTTTGAGGGGACATAGGCAATAGTTTTTATTTCGTCTCCTGGCAATTCAAAAACAGTTCGCCATGTTCCACCCCCATCAGTAGTTTTAAAAATCTTCCGTTCCATATCTGTACTCACCATGATATTTGAATCGATGGGATGGAAAGCGATACTTCTCATTTCCGATGGTCCGATAGGCATATTATTGAATCTCTTTCCCATAGAGCCAATGCCAAACCAGTTGTCTCCACCATCAGTACTCTTAAAGATACTACTTCTGGCAACTGCAACAGTTTTGAGTGGATCATCATAGGCAACAGCCATATCAGTCACCCCGCATCCGGTGTATCCTTTATTAGCAGAGCTCCAGCTATTAGCTCCATCTTCAGAAAGGAATACTCCACCGCCGTAACTATTTGTGATAAGCCAATTGGGCTTACTTTTATTTGTTGCAATACTAATTATGTGACCGGGATTGTAATAAGGCGCATTATATGTAGTTTGAAACCAACTAATTCCGTTATCGGTGCTTTTGAAAAACCCACGGTCTGAAGCAGCAGCATAAACAATATTGGGGTTCGCATCATCAATTTTCAAGTAGCTGAAAGGAAGAAAAGAATATCCTCCATATTGACGAGTCCACTTTTGACCTCCGTTGGTGGTTCTTAGTATTTCGCCAAATTCGGCATTTGAGCCTCCACCAAAACCACTCAATCTACCTGCAGCAGCAAATAAAATATTCGAGTTGTTTGGATCCATTTCGATATGGCCGATTGTTAAGTTTGTTATACCATTATTAATAGGAGACCACGTTTTGCCTGCGTCAGTACTTTTAAATATACCTTCTTCATGCACATCGTCTCGATCAAAGATTCCAGTAGCCGCATAAACAATATTAGTATTATTAGGATCAACTATGATTGTTCGAACCAATGCATCAGAATCCAGCACCTCATTCCAGCTATCGCCGCCGTTTGTAGTTTTATATATTTTCCCTCGTGATGCAGAAACTTGACCGATAGGTATTTCATTACCCCATAATGACCATTCGGTACCGCAATAAACAACATTTGAGTTGCCAGGTTGAATGGTGAATGAGCGAAATGTAAGGCGTGGTGTTTCGGGGATGCCATTGACTTTTGGTTGCCAATGCTCTGCTTTGTCGATGGATTTGTAAACTCCTGTCATCCCAAGGGTTCCGCACCAAACAATATTCGGGTTATTTGGATCGACAGTAAGACTGAAAATTGGTATTCCATCAGAAGTTGGGCCAAATCTGCTTGTAATACCTTCGTTCTTTGGATACCAGGTTTTAGCGCCATCAAAACTTTTGTGGACACCTGCCCATTGGTCTGTAACATAAATGATATTTGGGTCTGACGGATCTACTCGAACATCATAGCCAATCCCACCAAGAGGGCCACCAGTCCGAATCCACTCTGAAGGTTGTTTAGGTATTATTTTATCTGTTACTATTAAAAAATTATCAAAGTAAGCAAGTGCAGAATTAAAAACGATGAAGTGAAGTTGGCCTGTTAATAGGGGTGCTTGATCTGTAAAATTAATATATAAAACATTGTCTCTGTAGACTTTTATATTTGGTCCCGATAATTCAATCTTGTATAAGTGCCATTTATTAAAATCAATTTCCAAATTAGCATTTGATAAAGGAGTATAAGTATTACTTGGGTAGCTCATTCTTGCTAAAGTAATATTATGTTCATACATCCATAATGAATAGAAACCACTATTGCTTGCCCTGAATTGTAATTGCAATTCACCTTTTGAAACCTTAATCATGGTTGTAAAGCTGTAGTTATCCCAAGATGTTTCTCCAAATGCAGCATTCACGTACCCGGTTGCTTGTAATATTTTATTTGTTCCCTCAGAAACCACTTGACAATTTTGAATTGCATTCCACCACGCAGCTGAACTACCTTCAAAATCATCATTGAAGAGAACGGTTTGTGCTGAATTAATATTCTGCAATAGACAAAGAGATATTACAATAAGAAAGAAAGCTCTCATAGTTTTCTCAAAGCTTGTTGGTGTATTATTATTTTAGAATCAATAGTTTTTTTGTTGTTGACCAATTACCTGCAGACATTTTATAAAAGTATATTCCGCTTGAGAGATTCAGTGCATCCAAATTAGAATAATAATTTCCTTTGCTAAGATATTTATCCACCAATACAGAAATTTCCTTTCCGGTAACATTAAAAAGTTTTATTGTCACGTGCACATCGCTATTGATTCCAAATCTTATCACAGTAGATGAATTGAAAGGGTTGGGATAATTCTGATCTAACCAAGATATTTCATTCATCGATTTAGCAATTCCTTTTACAGAAGTAGTTGAAAGCTTTACCGTTTCATTATTCATTACTATGTCCGGTATATCAAAATTTTTCTCTTCCATCCATGATTTATAAAAGCGCCTAAAAATTAGACTGGCATTAACATTTACTGTTTGCATTACGGAGGGAGCTATGAAATAGTAAAAAGAAGTATCTGTACTAAATGCCTTAATTCTATTATCGCTTAAAATTCTTCCAGGTCTCCATTGAGGTGCAGGAGATATTCCACTTATATCTTCAAATATTTTAGCAAATCCTTTTCCAGGCAGATCATAATAATTCCCATTAGAAACATTTCCTATTCCTCCCCAGCTAGGTACCTTTTCTCCTTTAATGAACTGAAGTGAATTACCTGATAAAGTTTTTGCTGACACTAATAATATCATGTTTCTAGCGCTATGATCGGAAGGTACATGGTGACCGGTTTTATCATTATTAATTGTCACCATAACTTTTACAGTGTCTTTTATTTGAGATACCGAAATTTTCATTGACACAGAATTTTTTAATATGGTTGTATCTCTAGAGCCGGTCATTAAATGTGATGGAATTGTAGATGGATCTCTTTCAACGCCTCCATTGCCAGGCGCGAAGTTTGTCATTATTCCATCAGGTTTCATATGACATGTTTGACACTCGAACCCTTTAGAAGGGTATTGACTTTCCTGCCATTCGAAGAAACTATTATATGCAGAATTTCCCCAGAATTTACCAGTATGACATGGAGCGCAGTATTCACTCCTCTTAATTAAAGGTAAGTAAGCATCCGGTTTGTGTATATCCTCGTAAGGACCAAAAAACATTTGCTCACCTGGAGGAGGACGAAGCATTTCAATTGAAAGTGTACCGGTACTTCCTTGACCGGTACTTTGATTTACTTTGAAAATTTTATGACAGAAGTCGCATGAAATTCCATGACGGTCAATTCCACTTAAAACATTAGGATTGGCATTATAAGGATTGTTTAAAGCGGCGGTAGGAATATGACATGTTGCACAGTTTCCAGCAGTTTGAGGAAAATCTAGCTTATAACCAACTCCTTTATTCGGATTACCATTTATATCAGTACCATTGTACATTGCAATGAAAAATGGATTTACTGCAGACTTACCATGGGCATCATTTCGCCATTGATTCATTAATGCAGATGCATGACAATTAACACAGTTAAGCGGGTCGGTAATATCTTTTTCCGGTGAAACAAACTGATAATCAGAATTATCTTTGGAAGGTAATTTATCCAAAACTATTACAATGTTAGTATCACCTGCAACAGTTTTTGCTTGACCATTATAATAGCCTTCTGCCCATGCTGTAACAGTAACACTGTCTGTTGAATTTATTCCATCAAGTGTAAATTTTCCATTTATGTCAGATGTAGTAAATATTGATGTTGCTTTTACTCTTATTCTGGCAAAAGATAAATTCAGAGAACCATTTTTAATTACACCTGATATTTTATTACTAGTAGACTTAAAACCAAACAAAATAAAAATTAGAGAGGAAATAAGAGGAACAACAATAAAGATTAATCTCAAATGAGCTTTAACCTTCTTAAGGAAAGTAACAAAATAGTGTAATGATTCTCTTGAATGATTCAAATCATTTCTCACAAGTTTCTGAATTTAATATAATTATTATAAATACCATTAGCATAAATTTTTGTCTGCGACAGTTGGAAAACTCAAAGGATTGAATCCCTCGATTAATAATAAAATGACATGGTTTGAATTAGAAAACAAATTTATTACTTATAAGTAGGAATATTCTTTTTGTCCATTAAGTTCTGATTATTACTACAATAGCATTTGCCATTTTCAATTTAGAATTTAGTTAGTTCTTCCAAAATTAGTATTACGCAGTTTAGAACAAATATTAAATTTGCATGAGATATGAAATAACTTGTAAAAATATTATAATGTCTCGGAGGTCTGTTCTTGTTAACTCATGCAACTGTTTGCAACTCCACACAATTATTGCAATGAATAAAACACTAAAACTTTAGATGAAAGGATAATACTCATTTTTGCGGAGAAACACTTTTTCGAACCTCATATTGTCAAATGATTTGAAATTGTAACAGACTAGAACTTTTCTGAACAGTGATGTCCCAAAAGTGTCCTAAATATGTCCTAAGTGGATTAAAAAAGGCAATAAAAAAGGTTTTGGAAGGAATGAATATTAAGAAAAAAGCCTATAATCAAATGATTATAAGCTTTAAACTTGAAGCGGAGAGTCAGGGATTCTATGTCATGTCTAAATTGCTACGTCTTTAGCTCAAATACGCAGCTTTTCAAATTATTGTGCCCATTTTGTGACCGAGAGATTCCCATCTACACCGTCTACACAGAAAGTTACACATCATCTTCATTAGGGGTTGTATCTTTGACTTTTGATAATGCTTTCTTAAATTTAGCCTTATTTGCTCTGTCAGCTCTAGCTTGGATATACTCCTCTGTTGTAATAGCCGATATTTTTTCTGCAAGCGCCGATGATACTAACTGATTTATTGAAGTATTCTCTTTTTTTGCTAAAGCTCTCGCTTTTTTATGCAATGATTCAGGTAATCTTAAGCTTATTGAACTCATTTTTGATCTCCTATAATTCCTAAAAATTCTTTTGGAGTAAACACTTTTATTCCAAATTTATTAATTCCTTCAAAATCTTTTTTATTTAAAGTAATTATCATATCACTTTCAGATTCTACAGCTAACTCTAGAATCATGTCATCTTTTGGATCTTTTAAAAAAGGTCGCCATAAATAATATATTTCTCTCTTCTTGCCAACAAAACAAAGATAATCTAGAATCGCGTCAATATCTTCATGGTTTAATCCAATTTTAGTTTTTTCCCTTTTAATAGCATCTTCATATTCCAAAATAAGAGGGACAGAAATACTTATATGCAATCTTTCATCATCAACAATAGAAAGAAGTTTAAACGAATATCCATTCCTTGATTTCAGCGCTGAGACCACTACATTTGTATCGATAACAATTTTATATGTTTTCATATTGGTATTATATACAATACCACGTATATTGTCAAATGTTTTATTCCGACCTAACATAACGGATATTGTGAAAAAGTTATCAGCAGTATCCGAAGGGAGTTTTTGGATAATATGACTGTCATTAATGAAAACAATCTTCGAAAGCTTCTCAAAGAATATTTTCTTTATTACAATACCCAACGAACGCATCTTGGTCTGGATAAAGATTCTCCCGAATCCAGGCCGGTTCAAGCAATTGGTGAGATTAAAAAAGTTGCTGTAGCAAATGGACTTCATAATTTCTACTACAGAAAAGCTGTTTAAATAATCCTTACCGATTTATTTCAAATCAAGTCTTAACTGATGGATACATTTCCATATCAATTTTCTGTTAAATCACTTCCGTTTTGCAAATTTTAAAGAATTATTAGATTGGTTTCTCTTAGATTGTCAATCTGCTCGGCTGAAAATCATTTCAAATTTCATATTAACATAGAAATTTTTGTTGAGGATTGAATAATGAATATGGACAGTCTAATTTATTGAGTTTTTAGCTTAAATACGCATCTTTTCAAAATGTTGTGCCCATTTTGTAACCAAAACGTTTTCATCTATACCGCCTACACAGAATTTTTTGTTATCTTGACTACTCATCTACCCTATTTCAATATCTCGTATTTTAACTGGGACGAGGTTTTGAATAGCGACACATCATTATTTCTGATTTCAGCAAAATCCCATCCATCTTAATAATTATTGTTAAAATTTTATCTCTACAGTCTGACTTATACATTCATCTCGCCAAGATTCAATTTATACTTGCATTTTTTTTGGTGTTTTTAGCTTCGTCTTGAATAAACAATAGGCACAAGCGACAATCAATTATCCTAATTGAAAATATATTTTATTTTCTATTGACATTAATTCCAAAAACTACTATTTTAGTATAGTTTGAAATATGAAATATACGGTGGTAGGATTATATGTCTCCAAATAGCGAAAAGGCAGAGAAATTGGCCTACTATATTTATTCACTGATGGATATTGTTATCAGAAATCAATGCAATTGCTTGAATGATATATCGTCAGAATTAAGTCTTCAGGAACTAAGGACTATCAAATTTATTGGTGACTGCAAGCACTGTATAATGAGAGAAATTTCGGACCATTTGATGATTGCTGTTAGTACACTCACTGCAATTGTAGATAAAATGGTTAGAAAAAAATTTGTTAATCGTTATAGAGATGAAAATGATCGCAGAATTGTCAGGGTCGAATTAACTGAAAAAGGAAAAGAGATTTATAACTTGGATCGTGAACATCATGTGCATCTAAGTAAAGAAATGTTAAAACATCTGAAGTCCTATGATCAGGATGTATTACTTAATTTATTAGCGACCATCAATTTGAATTATCAAAATTCAATCTCTGCAAAATAAAATTTAAAAAGGATTTTTAACTGCAATTAATTGCAGTTTTTTTATAGCTTATTATTTCGTTTTTCGTACTATCCTTATTACGTATTGTTTGTTTATAGTATTGTTTTAATTAATAAAAAAATATGTTGTCCGAAAGGATACCAAAGGACACAATGAAATCTTTATGATAATACGTTTGCATAAAAACTTTAATTAAAAAATCAATTAACCAAAACCTTAAAATAATATGAAATATTTTATAAAAACTATCGTAATTCTGTTTCTTTTTAAAGCATCAAGTCTTAATGGGCAAACTGTTTTGGATGAGTACATTAAAGAGGCCTTGAACAATAACCTTGTTTTGAAACAAAAATCTTTAAATTTTTCTAAAGCTTCTTATGCCTTGAAAATAGCAAATAGCTATTTTTTGCCTTCTATTAATTTCAATGTGAATTATACAAGTGGAGAAGGAGGAAGAAGCATTAGTCTTCCGGTTGGAGATTTATTAAACCCAGTTTACAAAACTCTTAATCAGCTTACAAATTCAAATGCTTTCCCCAAAATAGAAAATGTAAATGAAACATTATTTCCCAATGACTTTTATGATTTTAAATTAAGGGCTACTGTTCCAATTTTTAATTTTGACCTTATAATAAATAGAACAATTCAAAGTAGACAAAAGGATATCGCTGAATTTGAAATTGACGTTTATAAAAAAGAATTAATAAAAGAAATTAAAATCGCTTATTTCAATTACCTTAGTGCTGAATCTGCTATCTCAATCTACGATAATGCTCTTTTTCTTGCTAATGAAGCTAAGCGTATCAATGAGTCACTTATAAAAAATGGATTTAGCTTATCTGTTTATTTACTACGTAGTGAAGGTGAAATAGAAAACATCATTACAAAAAAAATAGAGGCTCAGAATCAGTTACTTAGCACTAAATACTATTTTAATTTTCTCTTAAACAAAGATTTAAACTGCAATATAGAGCAGGACTCTATAGTTATTCATCAAATTGATCTAAAGGCTTCCAACTCACAACCAAATTTTTGGGTTAATGAAAAAGAAGAATTTCTTATTCTTCAAGAAGTTGCTAAAATTAATCAAGCGCAAATTGATTTGAATAAAAAATATTGGATTCCTAAAATTGGTGCCTTCTTAGATATTGGTGCTCAAGGACAAAATTGGAATTATAATTCCAAATCGAAATATTATTTATTTGGTATACAGCTAGAAGTACCCATTTTTGAAGCATTTAGGAATAATTATAAGATTGAAGAAGCTTCATTAGATTTGAAAAATACTGAACTTGCACTTCAGCTTTTTACCAATAAAACTATGGTAAAAGTCAATTCTTCTTACAATTTGTTACAAGTTGCGTATCAAAATTATCAGTCATCATTAAAACATTTTTCAGTGGCTAAGGCTTATTATAAACTTATTTCTAAAGGTTATAATGAAGGTGTAAATACTTTTCTTGAATCAGTTGATGCCAGATCTCAATTATTAAATTCAGAAATAACTTTAAACCTCTCCAAATACCAAATATTTATTGCGAAAGCCAGCCTTGAACGTGAAATCAGCTTAATCAAAAATTGATATTAACAACATAAGATAAAAATATGAAAAAAATAGTGTCAGTAATTTCAGTCTTAATTCTATTTAGTCTAATTTTCTCTTCTTGTCAAAGAAAAGAAACATCTTCATCAGAAGATATCATTTCAGTTCGTGTCATAGAGTTAAACAAAAACAAAATTAACAAAACAGTATATGCTTCAGGTCAATTTACCACAGAAGATGAAACATATCTTTCATTTAAAACTGGTGGTATTGTAAAAGATATTTACGTAAATGAAGGCGATGCAGTTAAAAAAGGTCAAATTATAGCTTCTTTGGAATTAACTGAAATTGAAGCTAGTGTATCACAGGCAAAATCTGCATATGAAAAAGCTTTGAGAGATTTCAATAGAGTTAGTAACCTTTATAAAGATAGCGTCGTAACTTTAACCCAATTTCAAGATTCAAAAACCTTATTAGATCTTGCTACTCAGCAATTTAGCATTGCCCAATACAACTTAAATCATTCAAAGATTAGAGCCTTGTTCGATGGTTTCATCCTAAAAAAATTAGTTAACCAAGGCCAAATGGTGGCCCCAGGTATGCCCATTGTCCAAACAAATGGAGCTGGGAAGAATAATTGGGTATTAAAAGTTAGTGTGAGCGATAATGAATGGTCTTCCATAAATCTTAATGATCATGCAATAATTAAAACCGATACAAATTCAGAAGAGCTACTTCAGGCCTTCGTTAATAAGAAATCAGAAGGTATAGACGCCATTTCTGGTACTTTTACTGTCGACCTTAAAATTACTTCTAATTCTAAAGTAAAGTTGGCAAGTGGGTTATTTGGGAATGCTAAAATTGTTCTTTCTAAACCACAGTTATTTTGGATAGTCCCTTATGAATCAATATTAGATGGGGATAGAAATGTAGGTTATGCATTTGTTACAAATAATTACAGTACTGCTCAAAGAGTAAAAGTAAATATTGCAGATATATTAGAAGACAAAGTCCTCATTAATAGTGGATTGGAAAATATGAAAGCTATAATTACTTCAGGAAGCGCTTACTTAACTGACAATTCTAAAATTAAAGTTGCTAATTAAATAGAGTACGAAAATGAAAATAATAGATTACGCTGTTAAAAACCCCCAGCTTACACTTTTACTTTTTATTATGGCAATTGTTGTTGGTTTTACAACTGTAATAAATATGCCTCGTTCTGAAGATCCTGAAGTTAGAAATACTGGGTATCCAATTGTTATTATTTATCCAGGCACTAGTCCAAAAGATATAGAAAACCTAGTAGTTGATCCAATAGAAAAAAAATTATCAGGACTAGAAAATATTAAAACAATAACTAGCGAATCGACTGATGGTTTGGCAGTTATTACTGTGATGTATAATTATGGAATTAATCCTGATGAAAAGTACCAAGAATTGATCCGCGAAATAGACAATTTACGTCCTGATCTTCCACAAGATATATACAATATCGAAATTTTGAAATGGCTACCTTCTAATGTAAATGTATTGCAAATTGCACTAATCTCTGAAAGTGCTCCCCTCGATAAACTTAAGAAAACCGCAGAAGATTTGAAAGATGCATTAGGCAATCTTCCCCAGCTAAAAAATGTTGAAATAAATGGTTTACCTGAAAAAAATGTGCGCATCGAACTCAAATTAGATAAAATTAGCAGTATGCACATTCCACTAGATGCTATTATTGGGAGTATCCAAAGCGAAGGTATCAATATTCCAGGTGGCAGAGTAAAAGCTGGTTCAAAGACTTTCAATATAACTTCTAACACGAATTATAAAAGTGTAGATGAGATTAAAAGCATTATAATTTACTCAATTAAAGGGAAAAATGTTTTTTTGAGAGATGTTGCCGATGTGTTTCTTGGCTTTGAAGAAAGTAATTATACTACTCGGTTAAACACTAATCGTTGTTTATTTGTTGTCGCTGCATTAAAACCAGGCGAAAATATCTCCAAAGCCCAAATTGAATACTTAAAAGTTATTGATAGCTTTAAATCTAATTTGTCTAAAAATATTGACGTAATAGTTAGTTTCGATCAAGCTGAAAATGTTAATCGAAGATTAGGTGGATTAGGAATTGATTTTCTAATTGCTATTGGCCTTGTTGCTTTAACTCTTTTACCATTAGGTTCAAGAGCTACTACAATTGTTATGATGACTATTCCACTTTCTGTGTCTGCTGGTATCGTAATAATCTATTTATTTGGATTTACTCTCAATCAATTAAGTATAGTTGGGCTTGTTGTTGCTCTTGGCTTGCTAGTAGACGATAGTATAGTAGTTATTGAAAATATTGAACGATGGCTTCGAGAAGGGTATTCTAAAATAGATGCTTCTATAAAAGCAACCAAACAAATTGCTATAGCTGTGCTAGGTACAACAGCTACTCTTATTATTGCGTTTCTTCCATTAATGGTTTTACCAGGAGATTCAGGTGAATTTATTCGCAATTTACCAGCAGCAGTTATTGCCTGCGTTTTTGCCTCTATGATTGTTTCCCTTACTATAATTCCTTTTTTATCCAATAAGTTGTTAGTTGAACATAATAAAAATTATGAAGGGAACATGTTCTTAAGAGCTTTCAAAATAATTATTAAAAAAACTTATTCTAATATATTAGATAAAGCTCTTAATAAACCAATTATCACACTACTTTTTACCTTTGCTATCTTTATTGGTTCATTGCTTCTAATTCCAGTAATTGGTTTTAGCTTGTTCCCTTCTTCTGAAAAGCCTCAATTTCTTGTTAATATTAATACACAAATGCAATCAAATATTGATTATACTAATAGTATTGCATTAGAAATTGAAAAAGAACTTAAAAAATTCCCTGAAGTAAAATATATCTCAGCTAATATTGGGAAAGGTAATCCTCAAGTTTATTATAATGTTATGCAAAAAAACGAGACATCAAACTTTGCCCAGTTATTTGTTCAACTAGATGATGATTATCCACCATCAAAGAAAATTATCTTAATTGAATACTTAAGGAAAAAATGGCTTTCTTATCCAGGTGCAAAAATCGAAGTAAAAAATTTCGAACAAGGTATGGTTATGGAGGCGCCAATTGAAGTTCGACTCTTTGGCAATAATCTGGATACTTTGAGGGCTTTATCCTTTCTTGTAGAAAAAATATTGAAAAATAGTGAAGGAACGATTTATGTAAAAAATCCTTTAAGCAATTTGCAATCAGACATTCTAGTTGACATTAATAAAGAAAAAGCACATTCCTTAGGCATCCCTACAATCAATATTGCTAAAACGGTTCGCCTTGCAGTGTCCGGTTTTAATTTAGGTAAATTAACCGACAACGAAGGAAATAACTATAATGTAATTCTTACTAACACTAAAAAAAAATTAGCATCACTTAGTGTCTTCGAAAATTTATTTGTTAATAACTTTGAAGGAAAAGCAATACCTCTTTCTCAAGTTGCATCTCTCAAATTTGAATCTTCTCCTTTAAAAATTAGTCACCGGAATAAATCAAGAGTTGTTTCAATTTTTTCTTCTGTTAAAAAAGGATTCCTTAATGATAACATTATCAATAAAGTTATTGAACAAATGGATAACTTTAAACTACCTAAAGGATACTCCTATGAAATGGGTGGAGAATTGGAATCAAGAAAAAATTCGTTTAAAGGTTTAGATATCATTCTAATTGTTACTCTATTTCTTTTTATTATCGTTCTAGTTGTTGAATTTAAAACCTTCAAAAGCACTCTTATCGTTCTATCTGTAATACCTCTTGGAATTGTTGGTGCTGTTCTTGCCCTCTTAATAACTGGTAACTCGTTTTCTTTTGTAGCCACTATTGGATTAATTGCACTTGCAGGAATTGAAGTTAAAAATACAATTTTGCTAGTTGATTTTACGAATCAATTACGCCAACAAGGATTAAGTCTTGATGACGCAATCCGAGAGGCTGGTGAAGTTAGATTTCTTCCAATTGTTTTAACTTCATTAACAGCTATTGGCGGGCTAATCCCTATTGCTGTTTCCACAAATCCACTTATTTCGCCCTTGGCTGTAGTGATTATTGGGGGTTTAATAAGTTCAACTCTTTTGTCGAGAATAGTCACCCCTGTAGTTTATAAATTATTAGCACCAAAAATTACTATAAATTTAAATGTGGCTTAGATCTAATGGAGTACAATAATGTTAAATAAATCAATCTATAAATTAAGTTCATTTGTAACTCTGTTTTTGCTTATTATAATTTTTCTGCAAAGCATAGTCAACTTTTTACTCGGCCATTTGCAAAATTTTATTAAGGCACCGCAGCTAATCGAATCCCTAGGCTTTTTCTTAAAAGAAGTTCTCTCAATTTTAATAATTTTATCTACTGCTATATTCTTTTTAAGCCTAGTTCGCTCATATATATCTAAAGAAAAATCTCTAAAAATCCTTTCGAAAGTAACCCTTTTCAAAGGTAATGTAATAGCAAGTCTTTTTGGTATTATTACTCCATTCTGTTCAGGCGGAGTCGTTCCTCTTTTTCTAGGCCTTGTACAATCCGGTGTTTCATTGGGAGTATCATTATCCTTACTTATTGCAGCTCCAATGATTAATGAAATTGCACTTATTTTGTTATTTGGATTGTTTGGATGGAAAACTGCACTGCTATATGTTTTTACTGGTTTAGCTATTTCAATATCATCTGGATATATAATTGGGAAATTAGGATTTGAAAAATATGTACAAGAATGGGTGAAAGCTCTTGAGAGATTAGATACTAACTCAATAGAAAGTGATATATCTTTTTCCCAAAGAATTGATCTGGCATTTTTAGAAACAAGAAAAACTGTATCAAAGATATGGATTTTTATTATTGTTGGAATGGGTGTCGGATCGGTTCTTTATGGGTATGTACCAAAATCTTTAATGATAGAAATCATGGGCAAATCGCAATGGTGGTCTGTTCCTATTGCTGTATTAATTGGAATTCCTTTGTATATGAACTCCGCAGGAATAATCCCAATTGTTCAAGTACTTCTTAGTAAAGGTGCTGCCTTAGGAACTTCTCTTGCTTTTATGATGTCTGTAATTGGGTTATCATTGCCTGAAATTATTATCCTTAAAAAAGTTCTTAAGCTTCCACTAATACTAATCTTTATTACAATAGTTGCGTTTGGTATTACAATCGTGGGCTACTTGTTCAATATTATCTATTAAACCTTATATTAGCTAACGTGCATGTAAAAAAGAACAGTATACTTTCAATGAGCAAACTTATTCCGAAATCTATTAATAGGGCTAGTAAAATGCATAATAATATTCCTTCTTTAATGAAAGCTGTTTTGATAAAACAAAATAGCACTTTATCTGTCGAAAATATTCCAGTGCCGCAACCTAAAAAAGGAGAAATATTAATAAAAATGGTTGCAGCACCTATTAATCCGTCAGATTTAATTTTCATTAATACTACTTATAGTGATTTTAATGGGCTTTCAGTTCCCGGTTTAGAAGGAAGCGGCATTGCTGTTAAAGCTGGTAAAGGTTTACTTCCTCATATTTGGTTAGGTAAAAGAGTTGCATGTTCTCTTCCTTCATCTGGAACTTGGGCCGAATATACTTCTGTACCAGCTTCTCTATGTTTCCCATTAAACAAAAATATCTCTTTTGCAGAAGGATCTATGTCATTTATAAACCCTCTAACAGCACTAGCGTTCTTTGATATTGCTAAAAAAGAAAAACATAAAGCCATTATAAACACTGCTGCTGCAAGCTCTTTAGGTAAAATGATAAATAAATTAGGGAATAAAAATAATATCCCAATAATAAATATTGTTAGTAAAACTAAACATATCGAAATTCTTAAAAGGATTGGAGCTAAAAATATTTTACTTTCAACATCTCCAGATTTTTTAATGGAATTTCAAGAGTTGTCTTATAATCTAAATGCTACACTTATTCTTGATGCTCTTGCAGGAAAAATGGCAAGTACATTATTAAAAGCTTCTCTTCCTTCGTCTACATTAGTGATTTATGGTTTCTTATCGAAAGAACAAATAACATTTGATGGGGATATTCTATTAAAAGATGATAAAAAAATAAAAGCATTTTGGTTGAAAAATTGGTTAACAAATAATAGAACCATAAAATCTCTTTTTAATATTTGGAAAACACAAAAACTGATAGATAACGAATTAGCTCCATCCATACTAAAACGATTTTCCTTAAATGAAGTTCAAAATGCCATCGATTTATATACTAATAATATGTCTGCAGGTAAAATTCTATTAATACCCGAATTAAAATAAAAATATCAATATAAATCTTTCCATATAAGGAGATTAAAATGTCATCAATAAACAAACCTGCAATTGAGGTTATTTTAGTTAAAGGTAGATGCTGTTCAAATAATTCGATTCAAAATCCACTTATAGAAATTGACCTGCCCCAATAAGTTGTACCATTAATTAAGTTATTATCGATCATCAAGCA